>OZ242361.1:0-4800000 GCA_965208845.1 Candidatus Latescibacterota bacterium
GTCAACCGCCATCGGCCCATGGCCGAGCCTTTCCACGCCTTCCTACAAAACCTGACCGTCGCCGTCACTGGCACCACTCAAGCCGCAGCGGTCATCAGCCTACCGCGCAGCCAAGTCGAAATGACCGATTGGGATCAGCAGTGGCAGGACCGAATCACCAAAGTGGTGCGCCGCGTCGCCCGCGACCTGATCGCCAATGACGAATCCGAAATCAGCGAAGTGGTGCGCCGGCGGCTGTTCGAGGACCTCGGCAACGAGCGCATTCGCAAGCGCGTCGCCAAAACCTACGCAGACTGGTGCTTTGAACGCACCGCCCGCCTACCCGCCGAGTGGTTGGCGGTCGATACCGCGACGACGGAGGCCAAAGCAAGAGAATTTCTGCGGGATCGGTTTGAGGCGTGCTATCCCTTCCATCCGGCGACCCTTTCGGTCTTTCAGCGCAAGTGGCGCGCGCTCACCCAGTTTCAGCAAACCCGAGGCGCGCTGGCCATGCTGGCGCAATGGATTTCCTGGGCCGCGCGCGAGCAGTTCACCAAGGCGCGAACCGAGCCGCTGATTACGCTGGGATCGGCACCGTTGGACGTGCCCGAGTTTCGCGCCGTGGTTTTGGGTCAGTTAGGCGAGTCGCGGCTCGACGTGGCGATTGACGCAGACCTCGCGGGGACGACGGCCCGTGCCAGACCCTTGGATGCAGATGCCACGGGCGCGCTGCGCGACATCCACCGTCGCGTGGGCACGGCCATCCTGTTCGAGTCATCTGGCGGACAGATGGACAAGGTGGCCCATCTGCCGGAATTGCGCTTTGCGCTCGGCGAACCACCCGACGTCGATACCACGACCATCGACAATGCGGCAACGGCTCTCGAAGGGTCGGGGTTCTTTATCCGCAAAGTCGGCACAGACGGCTATCGCATCTACCACCAAGCGACATTGCGCAAGGTCGTTAGCGACCGACGGGCTTCGCTCGACGAAGCCACAGAAATCAAGCCAGCGATCCGCAAGTTCGTCGAGGAGCAGTTCAAACGCGGAGCAACCCTGCCGACAACGTTCTTCCCGCAGGACAGCACCACAGTCCAAGATTCTCCGCGTCTCACCCTCATCGTCCTCGACCCCGATGAGGAATGGATAAACGGCAATCAGGTGGTCGAGCGCATTGGCCACTGGACGCAGGAGCGGGGCACCTCGCCACGGCTATACCGAGGTTCGTTGGTCTGGTGTGCGAGGAAACCAGGGCGCGAACTGCGCGATAAGGTCGAGCTATGGCTCGCCTGGAAGCGCGTATCGCAAGAGGTCTCTGAAGGCGTCCTCGGCTCAGAATACGACCGCGCCGATCTCTCCGAGATTCAGACCCACGTTCGGGACGCGGAGGAAGCGGCCAAGGACGAAGTATGGGCCGGCTACCGCTTCGTCGCCCTTGCGGACACTCAGGAACAGCACGGGATCAAGATCATCGACCTCGGGGCCGGCCACGCCAGCGCCAGTGAAACCCTCTGCGGACGGATCATCAGTGCTTTGAAATCCGAGGCCCTGCTCAACGAGAACGTGGGTGCGGGCTACATCGACCGCCACTGGCCGTCGGTGTTCAAAGACACTGGAGCGTGGCCGCTCACAAGTCTGCGTCAGAGCTTTCTGAACGGCGCATTGACGCGGCTGATCGATCCCGACGCGATCCTGAGTCAGAAGGTCGTTGAGTTCGTGGCAAATGGAGAGTTCGGCCTAGCCTCCGGTGCTAAGGACGACGGCGGCTTTAATCGGCTGTGGTATGAAGAGTCAGTCGAGGCAGAGGAAGTGGCGTTTGAGGAGAATGTCTTCTTGGTGACCAAAGCCAAAGCCAAAGAACTCAAAGCCACACCTAAAGATTCGCCACAGACGCAACCAGAATCCGCGCCGAGTCCAGAGCCAGCACCCCAGCCAGAGCCTGAATCGGGACCGGATCCTGCACCAAGTCCAGACAATCAAAAGACAACGCTTCGGCTTACCGGCACCGTGCCTCCCGAAGTCTGGAACCGGCTAGGAACCAAGCTACTGCCCAAGCTCCGCTCTGGGGAAGACCTTAGCGTCGGCATAGAATTTACCGTGAGTGTCCGCTCGCAATTTGCCCAGAACATGGAAACCGAGCTACAGCAGGTTCTCGACGACCTCGAACTGAAGGATCAGGTGCGAGTCGAACGTTCATAGCCCCCAACCTACCCTTCCTCCCGCGCCACCTTCCCCTTGACGACCCACTCGGCCAGTGCCGGCCACAGGGCGTGGACCACGGCCAGCAGCCTGAGCCGCCTCGGCACATAGAGTCGCTGCTGTCGCTTCAGCATTCCTCGCACAATCGCCTGCGCCGCCTCTTCTAAACTCACGGCTTCCGCCCGATGTTCGCGCGATGCGGCACCCAACGCCTTCCCGTCTTTCCCCAGTGCGCGTTGCCGCAACTCCGTCCCCTTGAGCCAATGCAAGAGCACGGTCATAACCCCCACCCCACTCTCGCCCACCTCCATCCGCAAAGCATCGCAAAACCCCTGTAGCGCGTGTTTGGACGCCGAGTACCCCGTGTGCAGCGGCACCCCCACCTGCCCCTGAATGGACGAAATGGCCACGAATAGGCCCTTACTCTTTTTGAGATGCGGCAGCGCCGGATGCACGCAGTGCACAGCCCCCAGATAATTCACCTCAATCAGCTTGCGGAACAATGTTACATCCTCAATCTCGGCAAACTCGGTCCACATGCTAATGCCGGCATTGGCGACCAAGTAGTCTATGCGCCCAAACCGCTCGACCGCGGCCTCCACCAACCGCCTGCCATCCTCGGCTACGGCAACATCCCCAACGACAGTCAGCACCTCGCTCCCCAACTGCTCGCACTCTCGGCCGACGGCCTCCAGCCGCTCGGCATTCCGCGCCAAGATAACCAGCCGCGCCCCCTGCTGGGCGCACTCCACCGCCAGCGTCGCGCCCAAGCCCGCAGAAGCACCGGTGATGACGACTGTTTTATTTTTCAGGCTTCCGGCACGCACTGCCAAAAATCCCATTCTGAATGCCGAAAATATTCTGCGGATCCAGCGCTTCTTTGGTCTTTTGCAGGGCCTCGATGCTGTTTTCGCTCTGGATGTGCTGGACGAAGCTCTGCCGGATTTTGCCTATCCCGTGGTGATGGGACAGCGAGCCACCGTGGTCCAAGATCGTCTGCCGCAGCGCGTGCTCAATGTCGTGATAGACCTCAATGGGATGCTCCAATCCCCGCCCGGAAAACCCCATCGTAAAGTAGATGCACACTCCCGTGTGGTACGTCTGCGTCACCCGGTACGACAGGTAGGGCCGCCCGGCCACGCCACGGGCACTACACTGCGCGGTCAACTCCGCTTGCACGGCTTGCGTCACGTCGTGGATGCGGGTCCAAGGCACGGAAGTCTCGAAGGTCTCGCCCAAGAAATCGAACTGGTTTAAAAAGTCGCGGATATAGGCGATCCCAAAGGTCAGCATGTAGCCGCGCCGACCGTTGGTGGCACCGGCGCTCTTGCCGCCGTGGGCTTTGGCCAGCTTGAAAATCGTCCGCTTCTGGTGGTCCACCTCGGCGCGGGTCCCCTCCATCGCGATCGTACACGCCGCCATTTTTAGCGGATCAAATCCCAACACCTTCAACAAGGCAAACTTCTGCACCTTTTCCTTGAGGTGCTTCACAGGAGAGGGCGCGGCCTTGAGGGCCTGTCCGAAGCGGAACTCTTGGTTGTTGACTAGGCGGATGCTCGCCGGCAAGGTCCCGGTCTGGCGCAGGGCCCGCAAGTACTCCACGCCCTGGGCGAAGGACTTGAACACCAGCGAGCCGTATTCGCGTACTTCCGGTAGGGGATGGATCTTGAGCACGGCCTTGGTGATGATGCCAAGGTTGCCTTCCGAGCCAAAAAGCAGCCCGCGCGGCTGGATGCCGGTCGAGTTGCGCGGCGTGGTGTGCAAGGTCTCCACCGCGCCGGTCGGCGTCACCAAGGTCGCTTCGAGGACAATGTCTTCGATATTGCCGTAGCGGTTTTTCTTCATGCCGCTGGCGTTGGTGGCAATCCAGCCGCCCAAGGTCGAAAGCTCAATGCTGTCGGGATCGTGGCCGACGGTGTAGCCCCGGGCGGCGAGTTCCCGTTCCAGCTCCTTGCCCGAAATCCCCGCTTCAATGCAGGCTTGGAGGTTGTCCTCGTCGAGATCGACGATCCGGTTCATGCGCCGCATATCGACCGAGGCGAAGACCCGGCCGTCGTCAGTGGGCAGGGCCAGTGCGCCGCTGACGTTGGTGCCGCCGCCGTAGGGCACGAGGCACACATTGTGCTCGGCAGCGAGGCACACGATGGCGCGCACGTGGTCTTCGCTCTCAGGATAAAGCACCAAATCGACCACGCGCTCCAAGGCGTCGCCGTAGAGCAGACGATAGACCTCATCGACGCTGAGTTGGCCGTGGCTGTGGATCAGACGCTCCTCATCGTCGAGCGAAACCCGCTCTGCGCCGAGCGCGTCTTGCCAAGCGGCGACGAGGCTTTCATCTGCCCGCGAAGGCGGCACCTCGTGGCTCTCTTTTTCAACGGCCATCTCATCGGGGTCAATCGAAACTTGGAGCATCTCTTCGACAAACGGGATGAAGTGCGGCATGGTGAAGCCGGCCAGCGGATAGCGGCTGCCGGTCACTCGCACCGTCTTCGGCCCGACGAACTCAAAGCGGGTGTCCGTGTAGCCCCACTTGTGCGGATGGCGCTCTCCGTCGGAGAGATCGTAGCACGCATCGGCCGCGGCTTGGCGGACAATGGCCGCGGCAACGGCGAACACAGCGACGGCGAGGACGACTTCGAGCATAGCTCAATCTCCTAGGTTAGTGGCCAGTGGTCAGTGGTCAGTGATTAGTCCCCTCGCCGCCCTAGGTGGAGACGGGTGGGGACTGGCCACCGGCCACTGACCACTGCTGTTACAGCCCCTCCTGCACATCCTTTTTCCGCACTTTCCATATAAATGCGTCGTAGTAGTAATGTATCAAGGCAAAGGAACTGAGCAGCGAATAGCTGAAGAGGTCGAAATTAGTGTTGAAGCCGACTATACCAAAGCCAAAGTCGCGCACCAAGCCCTCGCTCAGCGCGTGAAAGACGACGGCATAGGCCGCGCACAGCAGGAGAAAAAACTTGACTCCTCCCTTGCCCGCCACGTAGCGCAGCAGAGCCGAGTCGCCGCCCGTGCGCTCGACCTTGTGGCGGTTGTAGAAATACACCATGACGATGTACTGGATCCCGTGCATGATCCGGTGTGCCACCGCAAAGACGAGCAGATAGGCCGTGGTAAAACTAGTGAAGTACCACAGGAAATAGCTCGACAGCAAAAAGGCGTATTTGAGCGGGTTGAGCGCGTAACCGCGCCAGGCGCAATAGGCGATGTGTCCCACGTAAATCAGGCCGTAGCCAATGGCAATGGTCCACGAGACGAAGTGTACCGTCGCTACCGCCTCCGCACTGATGGGCAGGTGCCACTCGTGCAACATCCGCACCCAGACCGTGGAAAAAAGCGGCGACACCACGAGCATGTTGCCAAAGAAAATCCAATTGAAGGCCAAGTCGAACTTCGCGGTCGCGGGCGTACCGGCCTTGGCTTTGAAATCGTACACGCGCGCAAAGCCGTATTGCTGCATCAAGCTGTGCTGGTGATCCCACAAAGTCACGATCAACACCAAGCTCAACGGTGCCCACTGGATCAGGCCGTAGGCAAAGGCGACCAACACTATCGGCCCGAGAATGAACCGCTCCTTGAAGCGGGCAAACTCCGCCGGCGAGCCATAGACGCGCAGCCAAGTGACGAAGTGGTGGGGAATCGTCACCCACAGGGCGATGGCCGCCAGCGCGGCTCCCGGCAGATAGTGCCCCGACACTAGCGCAAAGCAGACCGCGGCAAACGGCAAGCCGACAAACCACACGTAGTCCTGCCGGCGATCGACGATATAGGCAGGTTGCAGGACGATGGAATTATTCGCCATGAGAAGAAGCCAATAGGGCTAGCGCTACAGCGTCTGGGCTGAAGCGGATTTCGTTGGCGCGGCGCTGGCGCAGAGACGCGGCCAGCTCCTTGACCGCCGCTTGGAGCTGCGCTACCGCCCAATCCGCCTCCACCTGCTCGCGGATTTCGTCCAGCGGCGGCAGTCGGTCTGGGCGGCGGCGCAGCACTTGCAAGACAATATAACCATTATCCGTGGCAAAGGGACCGTGAAAGGTTCCCTCGTCGGCGCGCAGGGCGCGGCTGACCGGATTGTCGCCTTCCAACGCGCCGCTGCCGTAAATCACGCTGACGAAACGATCAGCCAGCGCGGTCGTATCGCGGCCGGCGCGCATCCGCTCGACAATGGCGGTCCCCTCGGCCTCGTCGCGGGCGAGGAGCCGGCGCACCTCTACCTCGGCCGGCGCAGTGTAACGGAGCTTGTGCTCCTCGTAAAACAGGCTCAGGGCGTTGGGGTTGGGCGGTGGCACCTGTGCTTGCAGCGCGTCCTGCAAGTGCCGCGCAAGCTGCACCTGCCGCAGTCGCGCAAGTTCGCGCTGCAGGTCTGGGTCGTCAGCGAGCGCGAGCCGCGCGGTTTCGAGCGGGACCAACACGCGCCGCCCGAGCTCGCGCCGCAGCACTTTTTCGCCCGTGCCCTGACCTGTTAGCAGTTCGCGGGCCTGCGCGACCGTCAGCACCCCACCGTCGTACGCGACCATAACCGCCTCTGGCGACCGGTCCGCCGCTAGCCCGTCCGGCTCGTAGCGCACATTATAGCGCACGTGCAGAGTGTCGTAATAAGCCAATAGCTGCCGCCCTAACTTCTCCCGCAGCACCAAGCGCTGAATGGTCTCCCGCTCCTGCTCAAAGCTGACCGGGTGCATGTCCGTGAGCTTGATGAGAAAGTATCCATCGGCCACCTGCATCGGCTCGGAGATCTCCCCGACCTGCATGGAGAAGGCCCTTTCGGTCAGGGCGGCGTGCGAGGCCATGGTATCGCCCCAACGGTGATAGCCCATGTCGGCGCGTCGCTCTAGAATCCGCGAGTCCTGCGAGTGCCGCATCGACAACTCCTCAAAGTCCGTGCCCTCGGCGAGCGCGGCCAAAATCTCCGGTAGCTGCCCTTGGTCGCGTACCATCAGCAGGCTGAAGCGCACGCGGCGGTTGTATGGGCTGCGCTGGAAATAGGCTCGCAGCTCCTCCTCGGCGACCTCGGGCTGGACGATTCCGGCACGCTTGTACAAGGCCTGCTGCACTAGCTGCGCCTGCACCTGCACCTGCCATTGCAGAAACTCCGCGCTTTCGCCCAACCCCCGCCGCTCGGCTTCCTGCACGAGCAGCGTTTGCTCGACGATGGCTTCCAACAGTTTTTCAGCCCCGTACTCGGCCCGCAATTCCGGTGCCACCCGTGCAATGAACTGGCGGTAATCTGCCACCCGGATCGCTGTTGGCCCCACCTCCACCAAGACGGCATCTTCAGTGGCCACGGCTAGATCGTCCTCAGCGCAGCCGATGAGGAGGACGAGGACGAGGAACGCGGCGAAAAACACCCCCTCGCGGGCGGGGATGGGGCACCCCCTACGATGGGCTAGCATCGCATATAGACCCCAGTATCTACTCTTTTTTTTCAAGTTCTTCCTGCATCTTTTTTAATGTTGCTAGCTCTCGCTTGCTTTCTTTTGTCTTACCAGACTTCAAGTACGCCACCGCCAACTTCTGCCGTGCATCGAGCCAATCCGGCCGGGCCGCTACCGAAACGGTCAGCATCTCGGCGGCTTTGGCGTAATCGCCGACGCGCGCGTGTAGCAGCCCTAAAAAGTAATGCGTCTCCGCGTCTTCCGGCGCTAGGCGGCGCGCTTCCGCGAGGCTCGCTACGGCCTCGTCAAAGCGCTGCAACCGCATGTACGCCTGACCCAAATTGTAGTGCGCCTTGGCGTATTCTGGGTCCAAGGACAGCGCGGCTTCATACTCGGCGACAGCTTCGGCGAATTGGCCCAAACGCAGGTGGAGATTGCCTAAGTTATTGCGGTAGCGCAGGCTGTCCGGCGCGAGCCGCACGGCCAATCGATACGCTTCGGCTGCCTCGGTCAAGCGGCCCTGTTCGGTGTACAGCAGGCCCAATTGCGCCCGCGCTTCGTGGTCGTCGGGCGCATTGCCCAGCATCCGCAATTGGTCGTCGATTTTGTCGAGCTGCTGGTCGAGGGCGCGGAACTGCGCCAGCACTTCGGTGCTCTCCTCGCGGTGGCCGAGCCGCTTGAGGGCATTGGCCAGCGCAAAGTACGCCTCCTTGGACAAGGAATCGAGCGCAATGGCGCGGCGAGCAGCGCGTTCGGCGGCCGCGTACTCGCGCCGCTTGAGTTCCACCTGAGCCAGATCGACGTACGCGGCTGCATCCGTGCTGTCCAACTCGACCGCGCGCTTCAGGGTCGCCACAGCCCGCTCAAAGTCGAGTTCCTTCAGGCGCGTCCGGCCCAAGAGCCGGTAGAAGGAGGCATTGGTCGAGTCGCGGTCCAGCCCCGCTTGCAGCAGCGTTTCCACCTCCCCGTATTCGCCGCGCAAAAAGTAGATGTAGCCGAGGTCGTAGTAAGTCGTCAGATGGCTGGGATCTAACGAGAGAACCCGGCGGTGTTCGTCAATAGCTTGGGCGTAGTTGAGCTGTTTGACGTACATGGCTGCGAGATTGTGCCGAGCCGATACGTGCGTCGAGTCCAGTGCCAATACGCGCTGATAAGCCGCCATCGCGCTGGGGTAATCGAGCTGGCGCACATAGGCATTGCCTAAGTTGTAGTGGATTTTGGTGGACTCGGGTGCGAGCGCGGCGGCCTGCTGATAAGCGTCGATAGCCTCGGTATGGCGGCCTTCGGAGGCGAGCGCGATGCCGCGCGTAAAGAGCACTTCGGCGTCCATAGCCGCGCCGGGGCGCACGTTTTCTTGTGCCTCCTCTTGCGCGCAGGCGCATAGTACGAAGCAGGCCAGTAACGACAGTAGCCAATAGTCTGTCCACCCTCCCAATCGGGCGGTTCGGGGACTGGCCACTGACCACTGCTCACTGACCACTGACAATACCCTCATCGCGCCGCTCCTTCGACGAGCAAATGCTCTTGGTTGACGCCTAAATCCGCGTATTCCTCGACCCGGCCGCTCGGCCAATAGACGACCACGCGCTCAATACTCGTGGCCGTTCCCAACCCGAAGTGCAGCCTCAGGTCGCTCTGCGAAAGATAGCTGGCACCCGAGCGCACTTCGTCGGTCTGCACCTGTCCGCCGCTTGTCATTGCCATACGGGGGGGGGGGGATAAATTATTGTTTTCAATAGACTTATAAATACTAATTTTCCCACCACTCACCACTTCGACGCGGGTGCCGATGCCAGTGCGGTTGCTGTCGCGGCCCTCTAGCCGCAGGCGCACCCAATGCCCGCTCGCGCCGTCGTTGCGCATCAAGGTTGGCTCAGCGGCGACATTGGCCACCAGCACGTCGATATCGCCATCGTCGTCGTAGTCGCCAAAGGCCGCGCCGCGACTGACTCGTTTTAACGACAGGGCACCACCGTCCTCTGCATATTCCTCAAAGCGGCCGTCGCCAACGTTGAGAAAGAGCTGATTGCGCTGGGGGAAGGTCGCGTTCTCGTATTGCTCGACGTCGCTTTCCAAGTGGCCATTGGCGATAAAGAGATCGCGGTCGCCGTCGTTATCGACATCGAAAAAGCGCGTGCCCCACGATAAGTAGGCAATACTGCCCTTGCCCAACCCTGCCAAGAAGGTCTCATCGACAAAGGTGCCGTCGCCGAGATTTTTGTACAGCGTATTGGTCTCCCACTGAAAGTTGGTGACGAAAAGGTCGGGGTCCCCGTCGTTGTCGTAGTCGCCCATGTCAACGCCCATGCCCGCTTCGACATCGCCGTCCTCGTTGTACGCAACGCCGGCCAGCAGCGCTTCATCCGCAAAGTGGCCGGTGCCGTCGTTGAGATACAAGAAGTTCAAGGTCTTGTCGTTGGCCAAGTACAGGTCTGGATCGCCGTCGAGATCCACGTCGCCGAAGACCACTCCTAGCTCCTTGCCCTCGGCGCTGCCCAGCCCGGCCGCGACCGTAATATCCACAAACGTTCCATCGCCCTCGTTCCGATACAGCACGTCGGTCACCCCGTCAAAGGCCTCTGGGCCGCAATAGAGCTGAAGCCCGCTGCCCCCCTCGGCGCAGACGCGGTGATTGGCATAGGAGAAGTTGTGATAATTACCCACGTACAAATCGACGAAACCGTCGCGATCAATGTCGGCAAATGCAGCACTCGCCCCCCAGCCCTCGTCGCCGACTTGGGCCGCGACTGTCACATCCGCAAACGTTCCATCGCCCTCGTTCCGATACAGCACATTCGCACCAAAGTTGGTCACGTATAAATCGAGATCACCGTCGTTGTCGGTGTCGCCGACCGCGCAGCCCATGCCGTAGCCCGTGTCGCCGACACCAGCGTGCGCCGTTACATCGGCGAAGGTGCCGTCGCCGCGATTGTGGTAGAGCGCGTTTTGCGGCGCGGGATCGTATTCGGTCCCAAGCACGGCAGCCCCGTTGATTAGATAAATGTCGAGGCGACCGTCGCCGTCGTAATCGAAAAAGCCGCCGCCCGGGCCGACCGTTTCAATGACGAACTTCTGGCCATTGGCCCCATTGACGTGGACGAAGCCGATGCCCGCTTCTTGGGTGGCGTCGTGGAAGCGGGGGTTGGCGTAGAGGGGGACGGATAGGAGCAGTAGAAGCAGAAAGAAATTGAGCATTTGGTAGGTGAGGTGGCTAGGGAAAGTGTTGATAAAAATCTCGGCGCGGCAGACATCGCGTGAACACTACGGTATCATTTTCCAATCGAAAGCCGATTCTGTAGGGGCCGACTCGTATGCGGAAATGGTTTCCACCGTGGAGTTTGCGGACATTCCTTATCTCTGTCAGATCGTTTGCTGCCTTGACTTGCTCTATCGCTGCCTGGATGCGCACTCTAATAGACCGATTGCGGATACGTCTGATATCTCTGTCAAAATTGTTTCTGTATGCGACTTGCAAAATTCAAGAGCCACTTCTCAATATATCAAATATCTGTTCTTCGGGGACAAGCTCCGTTTTTGCTCCTTCCTCGATTGCATTCGCTATGCCAATATCTTCAATAACCTCCAAAACCTCATTCACGTCTTGGACGAATTTTCTCGCTAATTTCCGTCGCCCTGTATCACTCGACAGCCGCTTGAAATATTTCGGGTCATTCAGATTTAATTTGTATTGGTTCCACCAAGGGAAATATCTGTTTTCTCGCTGACCTTCGATCACTTCCCGTAACGAATTTCTGAGCATATTGTATGTTTCTCCATAATCATCTCTAGAACAACCGATCCCAAACCAAAAGGTGTCATTTTTAATCCTCCCAATTTCGAGCGATATGCTCTCATTCAATTGATAACATAATGCTACTTTACTCCTTCTTGTGTATGGCACATCAGAGCGTTCGATGTCTGAAAGCTCTGTCTCCAACTCAGCTTCGATTGCTTGCCACAGTTTCTTCTGTAACTGTTCCCTTGCTTCATTCACAGCCTCATACAAGTCTTCAACTAGAGCGATATTGTCATCCTGTTCAATAAGAGTCTTCAAGGCATCCATATATTTCCTCCTGAAGTTTGTGTGTAAAGGCTCCGGTCGTCCAACCCCATGCCTCTCGTAAAGCCTCGCCGCTTTCGCCAATAGCAACTGATAGTTGTGGAAATTATCGCTCATGTCTCATCCTCTTGGTAACTACCATTGAACCTAATTACGCGCCTCTCTCGCGTCAAAAGCTCCCAAACATCCCAATGCCTCGGCGATAACGCGATAGGCCCGCTGTCGAATGGCGTCGGGAAAGTCGTGGCCGCAATCGGGATGGACCACTTGCAGCGCCACGCCGGCATCGTATAGATCGTACACCGCTCGGGCGGTTTCGACCACCGAAGCGACGCTGCGCCAGCGGAAATTGGAGTCGTCCAAAGGCGCGGAGATGAAGCAAGGACGCGGCGCTAAAGCGGCGATCATATCGTGGAAGTCGAAGGGAAGGTCCGCTAGGGCGTAGTCCTTCAAGCGCGGCATGTAGCGATCGCTGGTCCAGCCCGTGATATCGCCGTCCATATAATCTTGATAAGAATCGAGGCCGCAACTGGAGACGACGACGGCGATGCGCGGGTCGAAGACCGCCGTATAGATTGAATTGTGACCGCCCAGTGAGTGGCCGATGGAGGCAAAAGACTCCCCTGCCACATAGGGCAGTTCGGCCAACAGATCGAGGCCGCGCATATTGTCCCATATCGCCTTCATAGTCCCCGACTGGTAGCCGAGAGCACGCCAGTCGGGGCGGTAGTCGGCCAGCAGAGGGTAAGCCGGAGCGAGAGTGACAAAGCCGGCTTGAGCCAGTTCGCTGGCATAAGCGCGGTTGGCGCGGCCCCCCAAACCGACGACCACCTTGTGGCCGATGCGGTCGTCGGTGGGATGGGGACAAAGCACGGCTGGAACCGGAGATTGTAGAGCGGCATGGGGAACCAACAAATAGGCTGGCACTCGACAATTCGGCTCGGAGACGTAGGTAATGAGACGGCGAGTATAAGAGCCGCAGTCCACTTCCTCTTGGACTTGGACATCGAGCGGACCGAGCTTTTCCGGCCCAGGCAAAGGCCCCATGATCTGTTGCATGGCCTCCAAGAGAGCAGGGCGTTGGGCCTCCCAAGCATCCCGAGAGGAGGGCGGGTCGGCGAGGCGCAGGCTGGAAAAGGCAGGCATAAACGGTCTTATTCGGATAGCCGGAAGGGCGGGTACTGGTCGGTGACTAGGATGAAAGCATAAGCGATAACGCGCAGCCACCAGCGATTGAAACCGACGATCAGATCGAACAAGGCGCGAGGGTAGTGCCCGGTAAAGAGGATGGCGAACCAAGCCCCGATAAGGCAAAGCAAAACTACGACTCCGAGCAGGGTTAGGACGATGTAGTGAGGAATGGCCAAAAACCACTTGATTAAGGGCAACCAGCGGTTGAGATCTTGCTGGGCATCTGGGTAAGCGATGTCGAGGTGAACGGCCTGTTCCTCGTCGGTGGAGGGGTATTCATCGCGCAGCAGTGCCATGTAGGCCGAGACTCTGGAGGAGAAACGCAGGAGTTCGAGATTAAAATCGAACCACCAGCGAGGGTACTTGCGGCGGAAGAGTAGCATGAGCAGAGCCGGGACAAAGAGCAGGCCGATGCCGCTGGAAGCTCCCCAATTCCAGTCTTTGTCTTGGTCCCATCCGAAAAAGCTATCGGAGAAGTACTGCATAATAAAACTGGCGTCGATACAAGCCAAGATGATCCCGATGGGAATGACGGTAAACAGCCGGAAGAACGTCGTGAGGCGATTGAGCGGCCGGTCGGGATAATCGACGTCAAAGCGGAGGGGATAGGAATCGGCGGGTGCGTTCATGGGGACGCTCCTGAAGGGGGTGAATGTATTAAGGGCCTCTTGAAAACCTCAGAAATCAACCGTTATAAGCATTCGACCGGCACTGCAAAGAATTGGAATGACTAGACAGCAAGGAATAGACCAAACTATTCAACGTGTCGCTTTTTCACTCCATCAATTCCAACACTTTTCCTACTTCTTGGAGATGTACCGTACTTGATTGGAGCTTACGTTCCATTTCCTCCAAGTAACGCACGGTGCGGCGATTATAGTATCTTTCCCCACATGTATGGCAAACTGGCGTCTGGATAGGAATACATATGATATTCTTATCGACCTTAATCTCTTCTCGAACTTGCTTGGTCTGAACATCTTCTCCGTGACAGATTAGGCACCTCATTTTTTTCTCCTTGTATAATCTTCCCATAAAGCCAGAGCAGGATGGTAAACAGTAGGGGCGACTCTAAGAGTCGCCCCTACCTGCAAGGCGATCCGCATATCTCTCAAGTCATTCAGGACTGCTATATCAAGCAACTGGGGTACGGCATATCGTCAGGATACTGTTTTATAATTTCTCCTGAACAAACAAGCTCGTAAACCTCCTGATCTACAATTGGACCAAATTCTTCATTCCGCATTTCTCTTCTTGCATGAGCCGAGTACAAGACTCTGTCTGACTCAAAACATCGACGTATATCTTTAAGTTCAATCACCTGCGATCTTGCCTATACTTGTTGAAACGGTACTAAAAATTGACTTTACGTTAAAACGGGCCTTGCGTCAATTGCTGCTACCACCGATTTATCCATTCCGTCCACTCGGGTATCAAAAATCCCGCAGCGCGTCCGGCCACACCTCGGCCGCAACCGGCGGACGCGGATGAGCAGCCGAAGGGGCCGCGCCCCAATAGCGCACGCCGATAAAGCTAAAGGCCGCATACCACAGCAGCGCAACTAAGAGCAGAGCACCCACCGCCCAGCGGCCCGCGCCGGACGGACGGACTGCCTCCACGTCCGAAGAAATCCGGCGGCTGCCCAAGAAGAGCATCGCACCCACCGCTATGTATGCAGCCGCGCCGACCGCTAACGATGCGCTCGCTCCCCACTCCATACCCAAAGCCACGGCCCCGACCGACCCGAGCACTGAGAAGAAACCATTGACAGCCCACAGCCAAGGGATGATCTCGGAGCGTTGTGAACCACCCAAGCGCAGACAGGCCGGAAAACAGGTGCCTAACAACATTCCGAGCGGCGCAACGAGAACCAGCGTCAACCCAACGCGCACAGCCAGCGGCCACGCCAACGCCCCAGCGAGCGCACCGTCGAGCAAGAACCCATAGAGATAGCAGACGAAACCGACGGCCACGCCAACCAACCCCAACCCTCGAGAATGCGCGAGCGGGCGACACCATCCACCCGCGAGACTCCCGGCCCCCGTGCCTAACAATAGCCCGAAGAGCGCCACCGCCAGCGTCAAGGTCGGATAGCCTAAGAACAGGCCAAAGCGCTGCAAGAGATGGATCTCGACCATCATAAAGCCCGACCCCAACCCAGCGGCGAACAACGCCCACAACAGCGGCGGCGGTCCAGACGCGCTCCGCTGGCGCATACTCGGCGCACCAAGCGGCACTAACATCACCAGCGCACACGCCAACAACGCACCACCCAATAGCCAAGTCAGCTTGGAATCCAACCCGCGAGTAGCATCGTAAAAGAAGGGCCGGTTGTCAGTCGTCGGCGAAATATCGAGCGCAGATGCGGCGACAAAGTCCGCCAATGTAGCCCCGCGCAACGCCGCCAGCGCAGGCTGTTCGCGCCTTCCGGGCGAGAAGTACGCGTCTAAACCCAACTCCTCCATGACCGCGTGTAGCCGCGCTAACTGCCCGGCTGTATAGGGCTGCCGCTGCACCAGTAACAAGGGACGGTAGGCCTCTTGCCGCGCTGGGTCGCCGCGAGCACCATTGATGACGACGAGGTGGTCGAGGACCGCACTCGGCTCGTGACCGCGCTCTTCCCACAAGGCACCTAAGGTGGCGACCACGCGCAACATCAGCGCGTGATTGTGAACTATGAGAGCCAACCGTCCACCCTCGGTAAGGTGATCGAGATAGGCGGCAAATGCTTCGCGAGTGAACAGGTAGTTCTCGGAGAGCGCGTACCCCACCAAATCGGCCGCCTCGGCATACACCAAGGGCAAGGCGATTAGGTCGTAACGCGCCTGAGAACGCTCCAAATAGTTGCGGCCATCGCCGATGTGTAGTTCCACCCCTTCCAAGTCGTACAAATGGCCATTGTACTCTCCGTAGGAGCGAACCAGCGCGACGATCTCCGGGTTGATCTCTACGGCTTCGATATGCCGCCAGCCGGTCATCAGCGCGTAGAGCACATCGGCACCACCGCCCGGCCCGATGATCAGGGCGCGCTCGCGGGACGAGAAGTAATAGGGGAAAAACGCGGCTTCGCGGCGCACGAAAAACAACCGCCGATAATCCCCGGAAAAGCGGAACATGTACGAGCCAGCCCCGCCATCTACGTACAAGTTCAGGCCCGTATCGCCCGTGCGATCTACCAAATCGGTGCGCGCGTACGCGCTCCACCGCGTGTCCTTCACTTCCCCACGATGGCGCTCTGCGCCCAACGCGCGAAACATGGGCTTGTCGGCAGCCTCCGCTAGGGCACTAAGATCGATGAGTTCGCGTTGTTGGATACTGTAAACGACAAGCCCGGTCGCTAAAATAATTGGGCAGGTCCATACCCAGCGATGCAAAAAGAAAGCCGCAGCGGCCATAGCAAAGATGCTCGCGCCCAATAAAGCACCGACACCACCCAGCCATTCGAGGGCCGGCACGACGTAGAGGATGCCGAGCGCCGCGCCGACCAAGTCCCAAAAGTAGAGAACTTGACTTTGTTGGTAACGCGCTCGGAAGGCGAGGGCGAGGAATGCGCCAGCGGCGATGAAGGGGAGGCCGGCAATGCCGACCAGCATCAGTAGCGACATGCGGGGGAATTGCGCTACGGCAAACGCACCACAGATCATGCTGACGCCGCAGCCGACCGCCCAATAACCCAAGTGCCAATGCAGCCGCTCTTCCCGCACGTGCAGCACTGCACTCAGTGCGGCCCCAAGCCCCAAGCCGCACACCGCCCCTGAGACCACTAAGAACGTGTAGTGATAGTGCTGCAAAAAGGAAAACAGCCGGACGAGGCCGATTTCATAGCCGATGACGGCCGCAGCCACCAACCCTACGCCGAGCTGCAATCGTCGCTCAGCGCTCACCTTGGGCCTCGCGCTGACGTAGCTTGGCGAGCATCTGCTGCGCCTTGCGGTGTTCGGGGTCGGCTTCGATAGCTTGAGTAAACGCCGCCACGGCGCGGGCCTCCTCGCGAGCCAACAGGTACGCGTTGCCCAAGTTGTAGTGGGCGCGGGCGTACTGGGGGTTGCGGCGCAACACCTCTTGGTACGCAGCAATAGCCTGCCCCAATGCGCGGCGGCGGAGATAGATATTGCCCAAATTGTTGCGGGCGTCGAGATGACCCGGTGCCACGGCCAAAGCCGCTTGGTACGCTTGGCTGGCGGCCTCGTAGCGGCCAATCCGCGCATAGACCACACCCAACTTGTAATACGCGTCCGCGTCGTTGGGATTGAGCACCACGGCCGTCTTGTGGGCCAGCAACTTTTGATGCTCCTGCTGCAACGAGTGGAAATAGTCGAGAAGCTTGCGGCCGCGCACGGTCTCACCGCGCCGCAACAACGCCTGGCCCAAGTGATAGTACACTTCCGCGCGATCCGGGTCCGCCGCTAAGGCCCGCTGCAAAAGAGGTATAGATTCGGCATCTGCCCCCTCCTGCAAGAGCAGGATGCCCAGCCGTCCCAAGAGCGCGGCGCTGTTCGGAGCGTGTTCAAGCCCCTGCTGCAAAGCGGTGCGAGCGGCATCCACATCCTCGTGCGCCATCCAGATCTGGGCCGTCAGCTCGTGTGCTTCAGTACGCGTAGGCTGCAATTGTATCACCCTAGCGAGCAGCACTAGCGCGTCTTCGTATTCCGCTTGGGCAAAATGGATCCGCGCCAATTGCAGCATTAGCTCCACTTCCTCGGGCAGGGCCGCGAGACCCCGACGCAATACGGTGATGGCCGGGCCGTAATCGGTCTGCCGAGCATGCAAACCGGCCAAGTTGAAATAGGCTTGGAGATAGCGCGGTGCCAGCGCGATGGCGCACTCGTAGAGCGGCACGGCCGCGGCCAAACGCTGTTGGCTCAGGTGGATGTTGCCCAGCACGTAGTGCGGCTCCGCTAGCGTGCTGTCGAGCGCGATCGCTTGTCTCAGTGCGGAGGTCGCTTGCTCTAACGCCCCGTGGTCGGCATAGAGCTTCCCCAAGCCCACGTAGGCTTGGGCCGCGCCCGCATCGAGTTGTAAGGCGCGGCGATAAGCCGCCTCCGCCTCGTCGTACGCACGCTCGCGCGCAAGCGCGGCAGCTAATTCAATGTGGACATCAGCTACCTCTGGCTGGACACGAGCCGCGGCGCGCAACTCGGACAGCGGAGCTGCGGGCGACAGAGGTGCACGCGTCTTTTCCGGTAGGACTAAGGGTGCTTCCCGCCAGAATTGCTCCAAGTCCTCGGCATCACCACCTTGGGGCGCAGCCTGCGCGATAGCTGCATCAGCCGCTTCTTGCGGCGCACTCGCATCCGGCTCGACGACCCGCAGCACCTGCCCGGCGCGCACACCCGTTAAAACTTGACGAATGCCCGACGGCCACGCGATCTCCACCTGCTCGGCTTCTTCACTCGACCCCAACCCAAAGAACATCCGCGCGTCATTTTGCGACAAATAGCTCGCCGCACTGCGCTTTTCCGCCACCAGCGTCCGACCATCTACGCGCACCACCACGCGGGCACCATATCCATCGCGATTGCTCGTCCGCCCCTCTAGCATGAGCGCCAAGTAGTGGCCCGCTTGAGTATCATTGCGCCAAAGCAGAGCGCGTTGCCCAGTGTTGACTAAGAAAATATCCAAGTCGCCGTCGTTGTCGTAATCGGCCACGGCCGAGCCGCGCCCGACCAAATCCCGCGTCGGCGCGGCCACGCCGGAAATCGCACTCACATCGGCAAAGCGGCCACGGCCATCGTTGAGGTACAACTGATCGCTCTGGCCGTACGCGGCCTGGGGGTCAAACCGATCGATGTCTTCGTCGATGTGGCCGTTGGCCACGTAGAGATCGGGGTCGCCGTCGTTGTCGGCGTCGAGGAAGTTGATGCCGAAGGCCAGCTTGTCCAAGCTGTTGGCCGCTATACCCGAGGCCAGCGATTCGTCGGCAAACATTCCGCCACCCGCGTTGCGGTACAAGGTGTTGCTCTCCCACTGGAAATTGGTCATAACCAAGTCGAGAAGACCATCGCCGTCGCCGTCGGCCACATCCACGCCCATTGTCCCCTCGGGCTTGCCTCCGATGTTGTACGCCACGCCAGCCACCAGCCCCACTTCAGCGAAGCGACCACCGTCGTTGCGCCAGAGAAAATTCGGCGTGGCGTCGTTGCCCTGAAACAAATCGGGATCGCCGTCGAGGTCGTAGTCGAAAAACACCGCGCCCAGTTCGCGGCCTTCGCGCGTGAGCAGCCCAACCGCGTCTGTCACATCCACAAAGCGACCGCCGTCATTGCGCCAGAGCGCGTTCCGTTCCCCAAGGTATTCGGTAGGAGCCAAGTGTCGCCGCGGCCAGCGCAGCGTTCCGCCCGCGCTCAGCTCGCCGCGCTCAAATTCGTAGTGCAGGTAATTCGCCACGTACAGGTCTAGGTCTCCGTCGAGGTCGTAATCGGCAAACGACGATCCAGTTGACCATCGCTCGTCCGCCCCGATCCCGACCGCAGCCGTCACATCCACAAAGACCCAATCCATCGCCGCACCCTCGTTGCGATAGAGCCGGTTGTGGCCAAAGTTGGCGACGAAGAGGTCGGCATCCCCGTCGTTGTCGTAGTCCCCAGCCGACGCGCCCATACCGTAGCCCGCGTCCGCTACCCCGAGACTTTCGCTGACCTCGGCAAAGTAGCCGCCGTCGTTGCGATACAGCGCGTTTTGCGGCGGCACCGCCGAGACATAGCCGGGCAAATCCGCCCCATTCACCACGTATAAATCCATCCATCCGTCGCGGTTGTAATCGAAAAACGCCGCGCCAGAGCCAATCGTCTCCACTCCGTATTTGCGCCCGGATCGACCGCTGGTATGCACAAAATCGATCCCCGCATCCACAGTCGCATCGACAAAGCGCACGACGGGCGCGGGCGGCGGATCGCTCGTAGTGCAGCCGCACACTAAGGCGACGATGTACGTTAGAAGTCTGCGTGGGATCATTTTGATTGATGCAGAGTTACTTCCTGCCCACAATAACATAACTAGCACTTCGCAAATTTACACCGTACTATATATTTATTTAGGATAAATAATAATTTCCACTAGGAGGCCTTCTTGCTGCATCGTTTTCTAGCGCTATTCACTATTCTGCTGCTCGCCTGCACCTCTCCCGAACCTTCGCCTAGCCCAGACGTACTCGCCCGCGTCGGCGACGTCACCATCGAGCGCGACCGCGTCGAGCGCGCGGCCTCGCGGCTCTTTCCCAAGAACGCCCCAGGTGACCTCCAACGCCAAGCCCTTGAACGGCTCATCGACATCGAGGTCTTGCTGTTGGCCGCCCGCCAAGACGGCTTGGAAAACGACTTTCAAGTCAAAAGCAAAGTCGCGCAACGGGAACAGGAACTCATCCTCGACGAAATGTATCGTCGCGGCGTGGTCGCTGTCGCCGAGAACATAAGCCGCGACGAGGCTCGTCAGTACTTTGAGCAGCACCATATCGGCCAGCAGCGCCGCCTGAGCCGCATCCTCGCCAGTGGGCCAGCCGCCATCGACCAAGTGCTTGCCCGCCTGCGCGGCCCCGATAGCTTTGCCTCAGTGGCGAGTGAACTCTCCGACGACGGCAACACCGCCCAGCAAGGCGGCGACCTCGGCTGGAAGAGCCGCCTCGACTTCAAAAACTACGTTCTGCGCCGCCAGATATTCGGAGCCAAACTTGGCGAGATCATCGGTCCCGTGCAGGAACCAGACGGCTTCTCAGTCTTTGTCGTCACCGACGAGCGCGAAGTGCCCTTCGAGGATATGGCTCCCGCCGTCATCGAAGCCATGCAGGAGCAGAAGCACGCCCTCGCCACCTTTGAATTTCTCGAGGGATTGGCCAATCGCGCCGACATTGCGGAACGGCGCGAGACCTTTGAACTACTTTTGGCCCGGCTCAGCGAAGCTGGCGAAGAAATGCCCACGTTCAAAAAGGGGGAAACCCAGCTAGTACTGCTCGAACTCGATGGCGAGCCGTGGACGCTGAGCAACTTTATGGCGGCCATGACCAGCGAGCGCAACCCGGCAGAGATCCGCGAATTGGACGACTTGCGCCGCTTCGCCCGTCGCCTCTATGCGCTCAAGGTCCTATTGCCCCGGCACGCCCGCGAAATAGGCATCCACGAGGCCGAGCGCGTCGCCAAGGGCATTGAAACCACGCGCCGCCAAGCGCTTATCGAGCGCATCCGCCAAATCAGAGTACTCGAAACGCTCAACCCGTCCAAAGACGAAATTCGCGCGTACTACGCGGCACACAAAGACCTCTACGTACGCGAGGAGCGGATCTCGATCCTCGAAATCCTCGTCGATACTCGCGCCCAAGCGGACTCACTGTTGGCCGCCATCGAACGCGGCGGCGACCTCGGTGAACTAGCCCGCCGCTACTCGCGACGCAGCACCCGCATCCGCCGCGCTGAAGGGCGCATCCAACTTTTGCGGCCCGACAAGTACGGCAATTTAGGTTGGGAGGCCAAAGACGCTGAGGTCGGCCAGATCGTCGGCCCGGTCAAGACCGCGCAGGGCTTTACGGTCTTCAAGGTGATCAACAAAGTGCCCGGTCACCAACAGAGCTTGGACGAGGTCTGGGGCCGAGTGCGCGCCCACTTGCTCCAAGACCTGACCCAAGAGCGCTTCGATGCGTTGCTGGTCAAACTCAAAGATCAGTACTCCGACCAGATCCACATCTACGAAGACCGCCTGCATGGAATTAGGAATTAAGAATTGAGAATTAGGGCTGGGGGCCGGGAATTCCTAATTCCTAATTCCTAATTCTTAATTCTCAATTCTCAATAAAGATCATCCCCGCCAAACCGCATCTTCCCCTTTGAAGCATCCGCGAAGTACTGCTCCACCTTCTCCCGCGAGCGCGGAAAGTACCGACTCAACTCTTCCACTACCGCTTGCACTTTCTCCGCGTCCTCTCCCATATCCAGCAAGAGTCGCGCGTACAAAAAGAGTAGCTGCAAGTTGCGTCGGTCCACTTCCATCGCCTTCTCCAGATGCGCCCGGGCCTCCTCCAACCGTCCCTCTTCGGCTAGGGCAGTCCCCATCAGCAGATTGGCTTCGGCTCCCTCTGGGTATAGCTCCAGCAGCACCTGCGCCAACTCTTGCAAGGACGTGCCTTTGAGCTGCGGCTGCCCCCGGGCGTGCGTGCGTTCCAAAAGGTGCCCGTACTCGACCGTGCGCTGCCGTTCAAAAAAGGCTAGCCCGGCACCGACGATCGCGACAACCAAGAGCAACTTAAGCGAGCGCAAGTATCGCATCTGATTTAGCGCACGAGGGTCATCCGCGTTAGGTAGCGCACGCCACCCATCTGCGCCGAGACGAGATACACGCCGCTGGCGGCCGCTCGCCCCCCCTCGTCGCGCCCATCCCACGCTAGCTGATAAACGCCGGCTGGCCGATAGCCCCTAAACAGCCGCCGCACCGTCTGACCCAAGATATTGTACACCTCAATATCGACTTCGCCCGCCTCTGGCAGCGCCACTGAGATCGAGGTTGAGGCATTGAAAGGGTTGGGAAAATTGAATACTCGCACGGCCACAGGTCGAGCCGACGGTGCGGGAACCGAGACCACGAGGCCCGCCTCAGCGGCCAATTCGAGGCCAGCCGGCGGCAACCCGCTGGGCACTCGCGCTGGCACGTGAACCGCTATCGTCGAATCGGTCAGGGCGTGCATAAAGGCCAGCAGGTCTTGCTTCTCCTCAGCACTCAGGTTTAGCGGCACTAGTTCGGGATCGATATTCTCGGCGGGAACGGAGGCTTCGTCACCGCCGCCGCGGTCGTAGAACTCAATGACATCCTCCAGTGTCGCCAGAGCGCCGTCGTGCATGTAGGGGGCCGTCTGCGCGATTTGGCGCAAGCCCACCACGCGGAAAGCACCGATGTCACTGCGGTTGCCCGTATTGAGAAAGCGACCTTCGTCTCTCCCGGTCGGACGCGGAGTGCCCGTGTTGGTAGTAGCCGACGCCCGACCCGGTCCGATCTGCTCGACTCCTTGGGCGCGAAAGCTCGAATCCGTAAACAGCGGGCCGCTATGGCAGTTGACGCAGTGCGCCTTGGTGTGAAAGAGTTCAAGCCCGCGCTTTTGCGCTGGCGTCAGAGCCTCGTCGTCGCCGGCCACGTAGCGATCATACGCGGTGTTGACCGTGTTCTGCTCGCGCTCAAACGCGGCGATGGCCCGGCCAAAGGTCGAGCGCGTGATGACCGACTGCAAGGGCGTCGGATCGTGGGCGCAGCCGAGGCGCGGCAACTGCCGGGCCACGGAGTCGGCTTCGGCCGGGAAGGCTTGCTCAAAGAGCGCGACGTATTCGGGGATCCCCCGCAACCGCGTCAACACGCTATCGACGGCCATCTCGCGCTCATAAGCGTCGCCGCGCAACTCCACGCGCACGATGAGCGGCCGCAACGCCTGCGCCTCCAGCCCGCGATCCTTGCCGTCCCACAGCATGAAGCCCCTAGTCGAAGGCAGTCCAGACTCGTCGCCATTGTAACCGACGTTAAAAAGAGTCATCGTGTGCCGCGGCTCGGTAATCACGGTATCGCCGGTAATGGCCGAAACCCCGGGCACCCGCCCCGGCCCCAAGCCCTTGCCCCCGACACCCACCGCGAGCGGTAGGCCGTCGGCCATGCCAAAGGTCGGCAGGTGGCAGGTGCCGCAGGCCGTGTCCTTCTCGCCGCTGAGAATGGGATCGAAGAACAGCAAGCGGCCCAGCGCGACGCGATTGGGGTTATAGGAGTTGTTTTCGGGGTAGGGCACTGGTGGCACCTGCTGGAGGCCAAAGCGCTGCCGCAGGTCGTCTTCCTGCCCCGGTGTGCTGGCGGCACTGGCGAGCAAGGCCAGCGCGACAATGGCTACTGCATGCCTTTGTTTATTCATCGTTACCCCCTTTGAGCCATAGTCGCGAGGAGTTCTTTATCGCGCCCCACGTCTCGCGGCGCAGCATCGTACCCATGCCTAGGTTGGCGCTACCAGCGCAGCGAAACCCCACGTCCGGTCCTTTGAAGTTCGGGGCGTCCCGCGCTCGGTACGAGGGCCGCACGTGGCTGGCGTCAACCGCGTACGAGCCGCCGCGCACGGCCTTGACTCCGGTGCTGTCTGGCCCTGCAGGATTGATGTCTGGGCCAAAGACGTAGTAGCTCGGATGGTACCAATCGTTGGTCCACTCGAAGACATTGCCCACCATGTCGTAGGCCCCAAAGGGACTGGAGCCGTCTCGCGTTTGGTAGCCGTCCCTATTGGAACCGTCGAAAAAGCCGACCGGGTTGGTGCTGAGGATGGCCCCGAAGCCGCGCTCAAACGGATCGTCGCTTTGGAAATAATTGGCGCGAAAGGCATCAAGGCCGTCGCCCCAAGGATACTTGCGGCCGTCGTCGCAGCGAGCAGCGCGCTCCCACTCGGCTTCCGTGGGCAATCGCTTGCCAGCCCACTGACAGAAGCCCGCGGCGTCGTACCACGTCACCAACGTGATGGGGTGGTTTTGTCGCGCAGCCGTATTCTGCAAGGTCCACTCCGGGATCAGCGCGCCCGTGTCGCGCTGGTACTCTCCCCATTGCGCCACCGTGACCTCGTATTTGTCAATCAGGTACGCGTCGAGGTAAATCTCGCGCACGGGTTGCTCGTCAAAGGCTTCGCCTTCCATGCCCCGGGGGAAAAACCCGGCCGGCACTAGGACCATGGCGGTGGACCAACCCGTGGGCAAGTTGACGCTCCGCTCAACTTTCTCGTGCTGGGCGCAAACCGGCAGGGCGATCAGCGCACAGAGGGCAATTCGACCGATCATATTGGCACATTCTCCAGCAAGGACTTGGTTTGGACTATTGCTATATTGTAAGATATAAATAGACAGAGTGGAAATTCCGCTCCACCCCGCAGCCAGCCCATTTGACTTGTTCCGCAGCGTGGATATTCATTATTTAACTGATATTACGTAGCAAGTGTCCGGTGGTTGGTTTTCGGCCCGATTCCCGCTGGGATCGCGGGCATCTTGCCCGCGTCGAGGGCGTCCCGCCCTCGATCCGACTAGGCCGGTGGCTGGCATGACATCGGTCAGGCTTCGACAAGCTCAGCCTGCGGCCCCTGAGCCGGTCGAAGAGGCCACAAGCGGCAGACGCTACATAAAACTGCGTAACAGCAGTACCTAATAAGCTATGGGGACGTTCATCCTCTGCGATAGTGCCAGAAGGAAGGCATTTATGAAGGCATTTATGAATTTTCGCATAGTCCTCGCTGCCTTGATCTTGGGCAGTAGCTATCCGCTAGCAGCCGACCAGATACGCTACGACTCGGTGCGCGAGTGGCGGCAATGGGAGGATCTGCCCTTGGGCGCGGTGGAATTGACGCCGTCGGGCACGATCCAGCCAATCCGAATTGAGAAGGGCACCGACGCCGTGCGCGATTTAGACGAATTCGGCGGCGGTATCCGCAACGCGGACTCTAACCTCAACACCGCTCGTTTGGCCATTGACGGCAACCCCGCGACCGGCTGGGCACCCGATCCAGAGGCCGACCCGGACGAGTGGTTTATCGAGATTAACTTGGGCCGTGCAGTCTCGGCTAGAAGCGTCACTTTGGTATTCGACGCGGAGGCTCCGCCCTTTGAACTTTTCGACCTCCTGCTTTCGACCGGCGAGCCGGAAACCGACTTTATCGCCGCGCCGATTGAAGGTTCCTTGGTCTATCGCGTCAAAGAGCGCTTCAAAGAAAACAGCCGCCATCGGGTGACGTACCAAATAGAGCAAATCGACGCCGAGCCGATCCAATTTATCCGCTTTGAACCACTGCTCCTGGCGCCTGGTGCCCGCCTCGCCGAGGTCGAGGTCGAGACCATCGGCGACAACATCGCCCTCGGGCTATTGGAGCGCGGCGGGGGCGTTGATATCAACATCAATCTCGCCAGTAACGACTCGCAGCCTTTAGGTAAGGCGAGAGCGCTCTTTGACGGTGACTTGTACGAGCGCTGGCGTGCTGGCACGGCCTCTAGGGGCCTCACCGACATCCTCGCCCACATGATCCTTGACTTGGGCGCGGTCTATTGGGTCGATCAAGCGCGGATTATTGGCGGTGTAGTCGTGCGCTCTGGCTTTGGCGGCGGCATTACCACCAGACACTACGTCTCGCGTCGGCGTTGGGACTTTCGCTTCTACGAATTTATGACCTCGGACGGCTCGCTTTCGCCCGACGGTACCCGCCTGTGGACCAAGCACTTTTCCGGTGCTTCGCCTGGGGAACAGACCTCCAAGGGCTTGGTCGATCACCACTTCGACCTGCAGCCGACGCGCTTTGTCCGCATCTTCTGGAAGTACTGGGACACCAGTTGCTTTTCTTTGCAACGGCTCGGCGAGGAGGGTGGCATCAACAGAGTTCCCGGCTGCGGAGCGGGTGGGACCACGGACGAGATTCAGATTTTCGGCGAGGGGTTCCCGTCGGAGGTTGGCTTCCGCTCGTCCCTGATTGACTTGGGCGCAGGCAAGAACCTCAACTCCGTAGAGTGGAGCGGCGACGCGCCGCCCGGTACGAGCATCGAGCTTCGCACCCGTACCGGCAACGAAGTCTTGGAGACGTACACGTATCGTGACAAAAACGGCAAGGAAGTCACCGAGCGAAGGTACAACAAGCTCATTCCCAGCTTCAAAGGCCCCATTGACACCACCCTTGCTGCAGGCGGCGACTGGAGTCCGTGGAGCCGCATCTACAGCTTTTCGGGTGAGGGTTTTCTTTCACCTTCGCCGCGCCGCTACCTCGAAATCGACGTGCGCATGACCTCGGATTCACCGGCTGTGGGAGCTTCTCTCGACCACTTGGCCGTCAATTTCACTCAGCCGCTCGCTGGCCGCGTACTCGGCGAAATTTCTCCTCAGCAGGCCCTACCGGGAATGCTGACGGAGTTTACTTATTACTTGCGACCGGAAAATGCCATCGGCTTTGACCGCCTCGCCGTGGAGTCGGACGCGCCCGTGCATTTTGTGGACATCTCGCGCAATGGAGCCACCCTCGACGTGCAGATGGACACCACCGCAAGCGGTTTCCTAGTCCATCTGCCCAACCGCATCCGCACCGATCAGCTCATTGAGCTAAAATTTCAATCTTCCGTATTTAGGCAATCGACGCGCTTCGACGTCTTTTTGCAGGACAGTAACCAAGACGAGAGCGTGCGCCAGCGCGTGGACCCGGGCGACGCCACCGACTTGGTCGAGAGCAGCACCAACATCGTCAGCTTGCCGATTTCTCGGGAATTACTCGCCAATATGTCCTTCTCGTCCAAGGCGATTACCCCTAACGGCGACGGAGTCAACGACGAACTGACGTTGGAAATCGCGCTGGTCAATGTGCTAGCCCTGCGTCCTCTGCGATTGCGCCTGTACGACCTCGCCGGTCGCCCGGTGTACGACCGTAGTGAAGCCAGTCGCGCCGGCCTGTACAAGCTCGGTTGGGATGGCCGCGACAGCCACGGTGACCGGGTAGCCCCAGGCCTATACGTGCTCGAAGTCCTCGTCGAGGGCGATGCTGGCGACGAGAAAACACAAGCGCTCATTTCCGTAGCTTACTAGGAAATTCGCGGGCAAAAAAATCTTGACAGCCAGACACATATTTATTTGTTTGTCCAACTTATAATTTATAATGATTCAAAAATTGCCCACGAAAGGAGGTCTGAAGTACCAACCGCTATCTTTATTTAGTAATCTCGTAACTCCGCCCGCTGCTGTGGTGGGCCTTTTCCTTCAACCTTTTTTATAGAAGCTATCGAGGAGGATTTAACAATGCGCAAAGTCCTAGCTTTGACTCTAGGTGTGTCGCTCGTCGCTGGTGCTGCCTTCGCGCAGGAGCCGGCTGAAGTACCGCTCTTTTTCGCCGTAGGTATTCCCAGCAACGCCCTGCCCACCATCGATGGCGACAACTCCGATTGGGCTTGGGTTGATCGCAGCTTTGAGGTCACCATTGAAGACATGAATCCGCTAACCGGCGGTGCCGACGACGCCGATGACCTGTTCATCGACCTGATCATTGGCTGGAGCGATGCCAACAACCGCATCCACGCCATGATTCACGTTCACGACGACTTTCTGATCGTCGATAAGAACCCTGCTTGCACTTTCCGCGACGACAACTGCGAAGTGCATTTCGATCCCGACAACCAAGGTGGCGGTCCGTACTCGGCGCCCAACGACCAAGATTTGCAGCCCGCCTACCAGATGTGCCTGAGCTTCTCCGAACAGTTCTCGCGCGTCCAGATGTATAACGGCGCGCTGGGCAATTTCGAGCAGGACGCTCTGAACTTCTGGTGGACCCACACGGACTTCGTCGAGGCCGGTCACGTCAACCAAGGCCAAGAGTACTACTACGAGTTTAGTGCCGAGTTGATGGACCCGATCTCGATCAGCGGCGGCCCGGACGCCAGCACGGTGTGGACGCTTGCGGCCGAGCAGACCATCGGCATGTCGATCTCGGTTGACGACGCCGACGAAGGTCTCAACGCCAACGGCAACGATCCGCTCTCGGAGGAATGCTGCGAGAACGGTTTCTTCTGGCAGGCCCAATACAGCATGGCCGAGCAGTTTATGAACAGCGGCGGCATGCCCGACATCTTCCTGACGGGGATCGAAGCCGTGGATACGTCAGTCGAGGAAAGCTCTTGGGGCCAGATAAAGTCGCTGGTAGGAGAAGAGCTCTAAACCGACTTTATCAGTCTTCGTCTTAAGTAAGTAGTTCACAAGGGGAGGGGAATGGATTCCCCTCCCCTTGTTTTGTTTTTTGTTTATGGGGACGAGAGGCGACACACGCTATGTTCAAATGGCGACTTAGGCTGTTGATCTGTATTTTGTTAGGCGTTAAGGCGGCGGGTGCCGTGGATGTGTGGACCGCGGGAGGCTCTGGTTTTGCATGGGACGACGTCGGCGAACTGACCGGACTCACTACCGACGCATCAACTCTGCTCCCGGCCGTGGTGGACTCGACCACAAATGCCGTCGAAAACCTCACCCTGAGGCGGCGGGGTGGCAACATCTCTTCGCCACAATCGCGCGAGGAGCTGACCGGCCTACTCACCGACGGTAATGCCGAGACCTTCTGGCGCGTCACTCGCGAGCGACGCCCCGACGGCACCTCCATGGTCATCGACTTAGGCGCGATCTTGCCGATCAATCGCATTCGCTTTCAGGGCAATCCCGACATTTTCCTCCGCGCCTATGAGCTTTTTGTTCACGATGGCAATCCCGCGCAACTGCGCGAAGACCGTCCGATCGCCTTCATCAACCAAGTCAGCGCCAACCTCGAACAGAGCGAACCGGATATCGATGCGTCCATTCCTCTTCAGTTTGTGCGCTTCATTCGCCTGATTAGCCGCTCGGGCCAAGAGTTCATCATCGAGGAAGTCGAGGTCTTTGGCGATGGCTTCGCGCCCACCGGCAGTTATCTCTCCGAAGTCATTGATCTGGGCGAGGCGGCCAACTTCGGCCAACTTCGATTGCAGACCCGCTTCGATCCTTTGACCAACGTGGTATTGCAGACGCGCACGGGCACAGTACCCGACCCTAAAATTTACTATCGCAAAACCGAGGTCTTTGAGGGAGAAGATCGGCAGGAAGAGCCCATCTTGCCGATAGGCTCGCCCGAAGCGGCCGACGAGTACGACGATCTGACCTCGTCCGACAAGGGCGCGATCATCGACAACATCGACGAGTGGAGCCCTTGGTCGGCACCATACGAGAATTTCTTTGGCGATCTACTCTCACCGGGCAACCGCCGCTACGTCCAGTTCCGCCTGTTGTTTTCGTCCGAGGACGCGCGCCAGTCGGCCTTTGTCGATTCGCTCTCCTTTGACTATTCGATCCCGACGCTAGCCGAAGAATTGACGGCCGAAGTCACTCCAGCGACGGTCACTCTCGGCGAGAGCAACACCTTCGCCTACTACATCCGCTCGACTTTCGGTGATGCCAACGACGGATTCGACCGCGTGGAAATCCGCACACCTTTCAAGGCGACGGTCAATAGCGTCGAGTTGGATGGAGTTCCCGTATCCTTTATAGAAGAGGATGCAGAGGACGAGAGCAAGCTGGCCATCCAACTGACCGACGACCGAGTGACTGAATCGGGCCAGCTCTTGCGCATCCGCTTCGAGGCCATGGTGACCGTCTATGGCACCACTTTTTTCGCCAAGGTTTTCGACAGTCAGACCGGCGAACTCGGCCAAGACGTAGTACCCGGAGACGCCACTCCTGAAGCCCAAGCCGACCGCTTGTCCATCCAAGGCGCGTTGCGCCAAGAACTCGTCCTCGAATTGCAGGCCGATCCGCCGATCTTCAGCCCTAACGGCGATGGAGTCAACGACCAGCTAGAGGTGTCCTATATCTTGCTGCGCGCACTCTCGCAGGTGCCTGCCGACCTAATTGTGTACGACCTCGCGGGCCGTCCGGTGCGCAACTTGCAAAAAAGCGGTGCGCTCAACGGACCGCAGCAAGTGACTTGGGACGGCTTGGACGAAAGCGGTGCCACCGTATCACCTGGGCTCTATATCCTGCGCCTTTCCATTGAGACGGATACCGGCTCTGAAGATCGGTCGCTGCTAGTCGGGCTAGCGTACTGAGTGCGCGGCATGTCCATCCTATAAGGGCATATTAAGGGAGCATGGCTATGACAATCACTCGTGCACTGTGCCTCGTTATAGCGTTGGGTAGTTTTGCCTTTGGCGAGCGCGTCTCGTTTAACTCCCGCTCCGCTTGGCAAGAATGGACGCACCCGGTCGGTGCCGTAGAACTCCAAGCGACCGGCCGCATCCAACCCGTATCCGTGCGCAAAAACATCGACGCCGTGCGCAATGCCGAGCACTTTGGCGGCGGCATCCGCCGCGTTGGCAGCAATGCCCGCGACGCGGGCCGCATCATGGATGGCAATCCGGCGACTAGCTGGCCGCCCGATCCGGCCGACGGCATTGAAAATGCCTATATCGAACTCGACTTGGGTCGCTTGGTGACGGCCTCCGAAATCGTCATTACTTTCGACAAGTCCGCACCGCCCTTTGAGTTTTTCAACATCCTGCTGTCGAGCGGCGAGCAGTTTTTTACCAACGCCCTAGTACCGGTAGAAGGGACCTTGAGCTACAGTCTCTCCAAGGGGATTGGCTTCAATGAGAGCTACGAACTCGTCCTCGACCCCCGCCAGCGAACCTTGGGCTTGAGCGCGTCCGGCTCGGACGACATTGGCGGTGGCTTTGTCGATGGCACTGTCCGCGAGTTCAAAGAATCCTCGGGCCTAGTCCGCACCATCCGCATTGAGCTGTCCAAGTTCGTCGAGGGTGCCGGCCTAGCCGAGATTTCGGTCTCTACTATCGGCGACAACATCTCCCTCGGGATCATTGAGCGCGGTGGCAATATCGACATCATCACCGACTTGCAGGCCGTGCTCTCCGGTGGGGAGAACATGGTTGACGGCGATATTGTCACCAACTGGGGCATGCAGACCTACCACCAGACCCAGACCGGCTTCGACATTTTCAATCGCATCATCTTCGATCTAGGGGCCCATTACTGGATTGACCAGATCAGCATCATCGGCGAGCCGGCCGGTGCTCCATCGCGGATTCGCAGCCGCTACGCCAATTTCTTCTGGTACCAGCTCCTCGCTTCCGACGGTTCGATAGCCCCGGATGGCACCCTGAATTTCCACGAGATTGCCTTTGTTGACGACAGCCCGCTGAACGAGACGACGATTCGCAACTTCGACCACCAATTCGACTTGCAGAAAATTCGCTACATCAAGCAGTACTTCCCTTCCTCCCGCCACGGTGGCGAACGCTCAGGCACCCACGGCACCTACCGCCTCTTCGCCCTGATTAGCGAGTTCCAGATCTACGGCGAGGGCTTTCCAGCCGAATTGCAGCTAACCTCGCCGATCCTCGACCTCGGCGAAGCCAAGGCCCTGACCTCGGTTGAGTGGGACGCCGACGTGCCGCCTAACACGCGCATCGAGGTTCGCAGCCGCACTGGCAATGAAGTCGTCGAGAACATTCACTACTTCGACAAAAAGGGAAAAGAGATCACCGAGCGGAAGTGGGAAAAGACGCCCAAGAGTTTGCGCGGGCCGACCGAAACCACGATTTCCGTCGGCTCGGACTGGAGCGTCTGGAGCGATCCGTACGTGACTTCGGGTGCACTTTTTAAGTCGCCCTCACCGCGCCGCTATGCCCAGCTTGACTTGCGCCTGATCTCGGAAGATCCCAACGCGGCACCGTCGATCAATGCCCTGCACTTGAACACGGAAAATCCCATTGCCCTTGAAACCCGCGCCGAAATTTTCCCCAGCCAAGTCGAACCAGGTGTCAAGAAGGATTTTACGTACTTCGTTCTGCCGACCTTTGGCGGGCGCTCGCAGGGCTTTGACCGCCTGACCATGACCGCGTCCGTGCCCGTTGACTTCACCAGTTTAACGTTGGGTGACGAGCCGGTAGAGGTCGCAGTCACCCCAATCACCGAGGGGTTTGTCGTCGATCTACCGGCCACGATTCGTCGCTCAGAGCTAATCGAGCTTTCGTTCAGCAGCACCATTTACCAAAACCAGACGCGCTTCGACCTTTTCCTCGGCAACAGTACTCTTGACACTGAGGTGCGCCAGCTCGTTGACCAAGGCGACGCCAAAGCCGATGTGCCGAGCGAATCCGTCTCCGTGCAACTGCCGATCAACGACCTCTTGCTAGCCAACGTCGTCCTTTCGACGCGCGTGCTGACGCCCAATGGCGATGGGATCGGCGACGAGCTAGCCATTGAATTCGACGCGCTCAAGCTAGTGACACCGCGGCCAATCCGGGTCCACATCTACGACTTGGCCGGGCGCAACGTGCGTGCGCTCGACAGCGGCGATGGGTTGGCTCGACGCTACCACTTCACTTGGGATGGCCGCGATAGCGACGGGGTGCTCGTGAGGCCGGGGACCTATCTAGTGCAGATCGAAATTGCCGGCGACTCCCAGACCGAGACGGTGCAGCGGATCGTGCCGGTGGCCTACTGAGGAGGCGTACTTTGCCACCTTACAGCAAAAAAGGAACAGCGATGACCCGTGCCGCACTCGCATTAGCCTTCCTAGCGATGGCATATAGCACTCCGGCCGCAGCCGCGGAACAGCTCAAAATAGGCGGCGAAGGGCTGGAGTGGGAGAGTAACTCGCTCGTCTTCAACGCACTTGAAGTCACCGACGAGGGAGGTCTCTCGCCGCTGGAGGCCGACCCCGAGGAAAACATCCTGCCGCGCATCAAGGAACTCGGCGGCAGCGCGACCACCTCGGTGACCACGGCCGCAGCGCGTTCCAACCAGATAATCAACGAACTCATTGACGGTGACTACAAAACGGGCTGGCGCGTGTACACCAACCCCAACGGTGCCGAACTCGAAGTCGATATGGGCGCGATTTTCGTCCTACACCGCATCCGCCTGCTGCGCGGCGTCCTCAACGACGACGAGCGCTCGCTGCGCGGCTATGAATTCTACGTCAACGATGGCGATTCGCTCAACTTCATCGGCGGCAACCCTGTGTACGCGCTCATCGCACAGGACCGCTCGCACGGCCTGCCCGAGCTGGACCTGAGCTTCCCGCCGACCAAGGTGCGCTTTTTTAGGCTGCGCAGCACGGGCGAACGCGGCTTCCAGATGGGCGACCTAGAAGTGTTTGGCGTCGGCGTCACGCCCTTTGCCCAGTACATATCGCAAGTGATTGACCTAGGTGAAGCGGCAAACTTCGGGCCAGTCGATGTGTATGGCCGCATCGACGGTACCGCTCAAGCCCAGTTCAGCACCAAAACCGGATTCGTCGCCACGGACTCGCTCTACTTCCGCCAGACCGGCATCCCCGGCGAATTCGAGGAAGTGGCCCTAGCGGATTTCGATCGCACGCTCGACCCCTCGTATGCTGGCATCGTCCTCGAAAACGATCGCGATTGGAGTGCGTGGTCTCCACCCTACGCCGAACTCCTCGCATCGCCGATCAATTCGCCGGACAACCGGCGCTACCTCCAGTTCCAATTTAAGCTCCTATCGAGCAGCTTGCTCGACAAAGCCGTCATCGACTCGGTGGTCTTCAACTACACGGTCCCAGCCCTCGCCGATTCGGTCATCGCCGAAATCAGCCCGGCTACGGCGACTCTTGGGCAGGAGAACGAATTTACCTATCACCTGCGGTCGGTCGTCTCGAGCGGCAACCGAGGCTTTGACACTGTGATCATCCACACTCCGTTTGCGGCCCACGCCACGGGCGTGCGCGTCGATGGGGTCGAGATTGACAACTTCACCACGGCCGCCGATTTGGGCCGCCTACAGGTGAGCTTTCCCGACCAACGCATCACCCGTAGCGGCCAAGAAGTCGCCGTGCGCTTTGCCAGCTTGGTCACCGTCTCCGGCACGGAATTTCGCGGCGAGGTCGCCGACAGCCAATCCGATGCGTTTCCGCAGCGAGTCGCTTTCGGCGATGCAGCCGAGGAAGCCGCCGACAACACGCTCGTCGTCAGTGCCCGCATCGACGATGAGCTTTTTACCGGCGTTGTGTTCTCATCTGCGGTAATCACGCCCAATGGCGACAGCATCAACGACGAGATTTCCCTCGACTACATCTTGCTCAAGGCGACCCACGAGGTCGAAGTCGAGGTCGTCGTGTACGACTTGAGCGGCCGGCCGGTGCATCACCTCTACCAAGCCCGCGACCGCTCCGGCCCCAACCAAGTTAGCTGGGATGGCCGCGACGACGACGGCGTGGTGCCGCCGGGCATGTATTTGCTTCGTCTCAAGGCCGCTACGGACGCTGGCATCGCCACGCAGATGCGGAGCATTGCCGTAGTGTATTGATACAGTGTCAGTAGCCAGTGGCCAGTAGTTAGTCCCCGCACCACCCTATGGTAGAGGGAGGGAACTGGTCGCTGACCACTGACCACTGACCACTGACAAATAGGGAGGGTTGTTATGCACAAAGTTATGTTCTGGGGGGTTGCCCTGCTGGTCCTAGCCGTTGCAGCGTCCAGCGTCCAAGCAGCAACCCCGGGGCGCGAGCGCGGCGCCACCTCGCAGGTTCGGATCGAGGGCTTCGACCCACTGATCCCGACCATGCGCAAGTGGTACGTGCCCCAAGATCTCTACTACATCTATAATTGGGGAGGCTACAAGTACACCAACTACGCCAAGGAACCGTATCAGCGCTATGTCAGCACGCAGTTAGAAGGCACGGGCCAGTACGACATTTTCGGCAACTGGATCACCCGTGGCTGGCGCGTCTATGAATGGCGCCAGCAGCAGCCGCTAGCCTTTGGCAGCTCGGTCTTCAAAGACAGCCGCTTTGGCTCTTGGTTCCAAAACCTACTGGTGGCTGCCGACTCCAAGGGCCAGTACTACTCCGCTCTGACCGTCGGCGATTACATCCGCACGACCCTGACCCCGCTGACCTTCAGCCGCTCGCGCTTCAACGGCGTCCAATGGGACTTTGCCTCCGACAAGTACGAGGCCACCGTGCTGCTGTCGCGCGTCAATGAACCGGTGCGGTTGGCACTGGGAGGGAACCGAGTACAAGACACGGACTTCACCAACTTCATCGGCCTGCGCGGCACCGCCCAAGTCGGCGATTTCATGGGGTTGGGGGTCACGTATGTGAATACGAACTTCGGCTCGGCGAGCAGCAATTTCTCGGAAAACTCGCGCGCCGGTTTGCTCACCAGCAGCCAAAATTCGGGCAACGTCACCGAAATCGTCATCCGCATCTCCGACGACTCGCCCGGCGACGCCTCCGGCGCTTTGTTCTTTTCGTCGCAGATGATCGTCGATGGCCAAGAGACCTCGGTCAATCCCACCATTGAGGGAGGCCGCCAGCGCGAGGGCTTCCTCGAAGCCCTCGAAGAGGCTCCGATCCTCCTCCGCTACCGCGTGCCCGACCCGCTGGTGGTGCAAAAGGTCAGCTTTGCCATGGTGCTCTCCAACGACTACCGAGTAGAAATAACCTCCAACTTGCAGACGAATATCAACGGTCAGCCCATCTTCTTGCCGGTCACTCGCTCGGAAGGCAATGTGCGCGACAACACCAACCAGCGCGTCGTCCGCTTTGACTACGGGCTACCCTCGGCCAACCAAATCGCCAGCGTCGATTTGACCATTGAGGATATATGGGGCCTAGAGGTGCGCGGCGAATTTGCGCGCAACACCCAGTTCCAACGCTATCCCAACATCAACATCCAGAAACTGAGCAACCTCAAAAAGAGCGATCGCACGGCCGATGCTTGGTTCGTCAACGCCACGCGCCGCACTGGCCGCTACTTTGGCCACGGCGAGGTATTCAGCATGGACCACGGATACACCACGCGCGGGTACATCACTGACCAAAACGATGTCGTGGATTACGAAAACCAACGCCAGAACTGGTTCGAGTACATCGACGATAACGACGATCAAGACCAGCTCGTCGATTGGCCGCGCTTTGGTGGAGCCGGCGGCGATAACGCCGTCTTCCCCGGTCTCGACGAAAACAACGACCTGCTCTCGGACTTCAACGAAAACTCCAACCTTACCCCGGATTACGAAGAGCCATTCTTGCGCCACTACATCGACCCGCCCGACTTCCTCTTCGGCGTCGATATGAACCACAACACCGTGGTGGATCGCTTTGAAAACGACGACGAGGCCGACTATCCCTACCGCAAGGGCCATCGCGGCTGGAACGCGTACGGGGGGGCCGAGATTTACCCCGGGATTAATCTCACCGTAGGCCGCAATCGCGAGTGGCTAATCGCCGGCGAAGAGCGGTCAACCGCCATGTACGCCTTGCTCAGCGCGGTGCGCGACATCTCTAGGACGGGCAAGTTTGAAGTCTTCCACATGATCAAGTCCGTCGAGGACAACATCGCCGACAACCTGCTGCAATGGGTGCAGCGCCCCGGCTCCATCGGCGGCTTGCAACCTTTTGACGACCCCCTTATCACCGGAAACACCCTCGTCAATCAGAGCTTCGTCCGCTACAAGTACACCCGCGGCAACCTGACCTTTGTCAACAAGTTCCGCCTCGATCACTTCAATCAGCGCGACGAAGCAGCCGAGCGCCTCCGCGACAGCGCGTTCTACGGCGTGATCAACAAAGCGGACTATCCGTTTTCCATTGGGCGCAACATCACCTTGATCCCGCGCTGGAAAAACATGTGGCGCAAGCGCACCCAACCGCGCACCGTCCAGCTTGAGATCAACGAGTTGAGCGAGATTTTCTCCCTGTCCGCGGTGTTTCCGGTGCTGACCAGAAGCCGCGTCGAGGTCGGAGTGGAGGCCATAATTTTCCGCAATGCCGAGGCGATCCCAGACCCGCTACCGCCCGAGTACATCGACGACTTCATCGGCAAGGTGTTCACCGTGCAGTACACCAATCGGGTGCAGTATCAAGGGTACAGCGTCACATCCAACGTTGGCTTTCAGGTCAACGACATCAACTTTGCCAACCTCACCGACCAAGACGTGAGCAACACCATTGCCTTCATCGAACTCTATGCCGGGCTAGAAGAAGAGCGCTTGGGCGGTCGGCCAGCCGAAAGAAGGGGATGGAGCTTCTAAAGCCGCAGACGGCTCTGCTGGCCTTGGGCTTATGGGCCTGCGCCGACGCACCGCCAGAAAGCGCGTCAGCGATCTTGGCCCGAGTGGGCGAAGCCGAGATTAGCGAGCAGGATTTTGCTGCTGCGCTAGAAAAGCTCCCCGCCGGCAGTGAAGCCCAGCCGCTTGCAGACTGGCGTCGCCAATTTCAGGCCCTCATCGACAAAGAGCTGCTGCTGCTCGAAGCACATACCCAAGGGCTAGACGAAACGGTCGCCGATGCGATGGCGGCTTGGGAACGCAAGGAGCTAGTCGAGGCATTGCTCGTGCGCGAGATGGGCGAGCAGTTGACTTATACGGAAACGGAGCTTGCAGAATTCTTCGCCGAATCGGGCGCGGGCCGCGAAATCCGCTTGCGGCGTTTGCCAGTGCGCGAGCGAGCCGCAGCCTTGGCGGCTCTGAGAAAGGCGCAAGAGGGATTGGATTTGGCCGGAGAGTGGAGCGAAAGCGGGTGGCTCAACGCGCTCAACGCGGGCGACGCGCGCACGGCTGCCCTGTTCCTGCAGGAAGTGGGGACTGTTGAGTTGGTAGAAACGGACGGGCAATTTTTAGTGGTAGCCGTTGCGGCCGAGCGCGAGGTCTCGTTGGCAGACCGCCGCCCGCTCGTGGCAGCGGCCCTAACCCGACACAAGAAGCAACAGGCGAACTTAGCCTATCTAGAGCAGTTGACCAGCCAGCACGCAGTGCAGTTAGACACGGCCGCATTGCGGCAGGTCGCCGCAGGCGCGGCGCGGCCAGAGGTGCGGTTGGTCCGCAGTGCTGCGGACGACTGGAGCGTCGGTGACTACCAGCAGGCCCTCGCCCGACTCGGGGCAGACGCCGGGTCACAGCCGACCGATGTCAGCGCCCTCGGATTCAAGGTGACGCGAGCCTTTGTCGCCGACCAGATTCTACCGCAGGAGGCGCACAAGCACGGTCTGGATGCCGAGTTGGAATCGCGCCGCGCAAAAGTGCGCGAACAAAAGCTAATCCAAGCCTTATGGGAGCGAGAAATTTACGCACATATTCAGCTTGACCCTTCTCAGGTGCGCGCCTTTTACGAGGCCAACGCGCAACGCTACGCCCGCTCGGGAGCAGTCGGGCGGGAACTGCAAGCGCAAGTCGCGCGCGATTTGCGCGACGCCCAAGCCGTGCCCCTGTTCGACCGCTACATTGAGCAATTGCGCGAGAAATACGCCGCGGTCGTCGCGGTGGATGAAGGGCAGTTGGGGGAGTTTGTCTCCCGACGCAGACAGGCTGCCAACCCAGTCGAGTTATGAGTTTGTCAGAGAGGAGTGTTTCCATGTACGCTTGCAAAAAAATTTCCATCCTCGCCGCTACGGCCCTCTTGTTGGGCTGTGGCCACTATCTAATCCCCGGGCGATTCCAGCCCTTAGAGGTGGCCCAGCAGCAGACCGATGTTCAAGGGTCGAACATGAAAATCCTCGACGACGGTACGGTCACCTTCGTCCAGAACCGCCTCGAAGTGTCCGTGCGGCCCATGGAGGACGAGGAAATCAATCGCCAGTACCCGGCCCAATCTACCAATGCCAGCGGTCCGGCCGACGAGCTACCGTCCAACCCGTTCACCTACGGCAATTGGATCGATCCGCGCACGGGTAAGTCACCGCAGCGCTTGTCCGTCTTCAAGATCACGGTCAAAAACTACGAATACCCCAAAGTTAAGTTCGATCCGCTGACGGTGACCGTGGAGTCGGCCAATGGGCGGCGCTATTATCCTTGGGGGAGTTATGACGTGGAGGAGTACTTCCGGCGTTTCCCGATAGCTTTCAACGGTTTGGGCTATTTGCGCTTCGACGAGCGCCGCGATATCTACAATAGAGCCAGATATCCAGACGACGATTTTTGCTTCTCGGGGCAAGAGGTCGAAGGCTACGTGGTCTTCTCCAAGATCCACGATGATGTCGCCGAAATCGCCTTCCACATTCCCGAGTTCGGGTTGCGCTACAACTTCCGCAACGAACCCATAGAGACCATCGATCTCAGCTTTCGCTTCAAGCGCGACATTAAGAAGGTCAAAAACATCGACAAGTTGGCGGCCAATTAGCCGGACAGACCAAACTGAGTAGCCTAAGGGGCAGGCTCCTCGGCCTGCCTCTTTTTCTGTCTGGTGTCCGGCACACTTTCATCAATGCTGACCAAATCCCTCCTATTCGCCACCGCGGCCTTCTTTCTGCTATCGGTTACGGCCTTTGATCCAGCCACCATTTCGCGCTGGATTGAACGGGCCATTGGCTGGGTGCCGCTGAGCGAAGCGCCAGCGACCGACGAAGCGCCCTCGCTGCGCGAAGCCGTCGCGCAAATAAACGCCACCGATCTAGAGCGCCACCTCCGCATCCTCACCGCGGACTCGTCCCGCGTCACCGGCTATGCAGGAGCCACCAACGCAGCCCGCTATATCGAAGGAGAATTCCGCCGCCTCGGCCTCCAAGTCTCCAGCGAATTTTTCCCCCTTTCCGTCCCCATAGATCGCGGTGGCCGGCTGCGCTTGGTCGGCTCGGACGAAGCCATCCCCATCTACGGATTGTGGCCCAACCACGTGCGCCCGCCATCCCTACCACCGGGCGGCGTCTCCGGCCACCTCATAGACTTGGGGCGCGGCAGCTTAGCCGAGATGGATGGGAAACGGCTAGCGGGCAGCATTGCGCTGATGGGATTTGGCTCGGGCAACGCCTATGTCGAAGCGCGGGCCTTGGGCGCGCAGGCCATTCTGCTGTACGACGATGGCCGCGTCACGCGCAGCGAGGCCGCGGAAAAATTCCTCCAAGTGCCCGTAGATATCCCGCGCTTTTGGATAGAAGCGGCGGACGCGGAAATCCTGCGGCAGCAAGCGCGCAGCGGCGACGCCCAAGTCCATCTCGAAGTGCGCATGGACTGGGAGCAGGTCCAAGCGCGCAATATATTCGCCGTCCTCCCGGGCTTGGCCGAGGATATGCCGCGCAGTCAGCGCCGCGAAATCCAGCAGTGGGGCGAGCAAATCATCGTCCTGCAAGCGCACTACGACGCGATCTCGGTCGTCCCCGCGCTGGCCCCGGGAGCCGAGAACGCAACCGGCATGGCCGCACTGCTCGAAATCGCGCGCTTGCTCGCTGCCGAAGGCACTCGCTACACCGTGCTCTTTTTGGCCACCCCTGGGCACTTTCAGGGCTTGGCCGGCGTCAACGATTTCCTCTACCGCCACGCGCGCAAAAGCGAGCATTTCCGCGACCAGATCCCGCCCGCCGAGCGCATCGACTTCCGCCTCTTCGTCGGCCTCGATTTGGCCAGCCACAGCCCTCGGGTCGGCAGCTTTACTATGGGCACGTTCTACAATTCGGCTTGGCGCAACGACGACTATCAGAAGAACTTGATGGCGCACTACGCCTCGCGCTTTGCCCGCTATAACCGCGAGATTTTCGCCGACTCAACTCGCTACCAAGACGCCATTGCCCCGCAGAAGCGAGTGTGGAAAAACTTCATGCCCGTGCGGCTAGCCCTCGATAGCGAGGCCGCGGCTTTCGTGGGCAAGGAGGCGCTTTCTTTCGTCACGCCCAACCAACTGCGCCAGCGCGTCGATACGCCCCTCGACCAGCTCGAATTCGTCGCGCTCGACAACCTCGCTGAGCAGACCCGCACTATAGCTGGGCTAATGCTCAAGGCCGCCTCCGACCCAGACTTTTTCAACGACACCAAGCTGACCCTGCGCGATTGGGGCCATAGCCTAGAGGGCAACATCTACTGGTTCGACCGCGACGTAAATTTTGCCGTGCCCAAGGCCCCGGTGCCCAACGCCCTCGTCACCTATCTCCAGCCCGGTCCCAATTCCGTGGCCGGCGTGCGCACCCTTATGGCCACGCACGGGGATGAAACAGGCTACTTCAAGTTCGACATCGTGCGCAACCGCTTTGCCAACCGGATCCAAGCCTTTGAACTCGACGAATACGGGCGCATTGTCTCCGCACCCGACCTCGGCGAAGAAGGCGACAAAACCTATCCGGGCACCCAGCCGTATGGCTGGTGGGAAAACCGCATGTTGCAGGTCCTGTTTCGCTGCCGCGCCCTGAGTTTTTTGGAGGTCGTTGATCCACGCTACCTATCAGCCATGGACCGCGTCAACGTCCTCGGCACCAACGACGCACCGCCGCGCTCTTTTTCCCTCAACTACATCGAAAACCAGAGTGCAGTGCAAGACCGGGTGGTGCAGGCCGGCGTGGTGTTCGCCGAGCCGGGCACCCGCGTCAAAATCCTCGCCGGCGAGGGAGCCTTTGGCGGCGAGAGCGCGCTCGCCGGCGTACGCTACATGCTCACCAATGCGGACTCCGCCCTGTTCGCCGACCTCGATCCAGCCCACGTCGATCTGGCGACCATTGAGCGGGCACAGGGCGATGGCTTCCCCGTCGAACAAGGGCTCATTCCCTATCCGGCATTGCAGGCGGCCCGCGACATCTGGATCATTGACGAGGCGCGGATCAAACAAATGGTGCGCCACGGCATTGTCCTCGAACAGCTACAGGCCATGCACGAGCAAGCGCGGGAGGCCCTGATCGAGGCCCGCGACAACCTCGCAGCCTTCGATTACACCGGCTACCAGCGCGCCGTGCGCCGCGCCCTCGGGCTGGAGGCCCGCATCTACCCGGAAGTCAAGGCTACCGCCAACGACGCGGTGCGTGCGGTGATTTTCTACTTCGCGCTCCTGTTGCCTTTTGCCTTCTTCTGCGAGCGCTTCTTCTTCGGCTTCCCGGACGTGCGGCGGCAAATCGCCGGCTTTGTTGGCATCTTCGTCCTCGTGTTTTTGATCCTGCGCTTCGTCCACCCGGCCTTCAAACTGAGCTCCTCGCCGTACATCATCTTCCTCGCGTTTGTCATCCTCGCCTTGGGTGTCCTCGTCATCTTCATCGTCGTCTCTCGCTTCAAGGCACTGCTGCAACGGCGCAAGGGCGCAGCCTCGGGCATACACGAGACCGACGTGGGCCGCATCGCCGCGGGTTTTGCAGCCGTGCTGTTGGGCATCTCCAACTTGAGCAAGCGCCGCCTGCGCACCGCACTGACAGCCGCGACCCTGACCTTTTTGACCTTTACCGTCAATTCCTTTACCTCGGTCAAGTCCAGCTTCGACTTCTATCGTCTGCCGCGCGATACCTCGCCCCTGTACGAAGGCGGCCTCATCCGCGACCGCGCTTGGCGTGGCATGCAGGATTCCATATTGGACTACGTGCGGAGCGCATTCGGCGACCGCGCCTTAGTGGTGCCGCGCGCCTGGTACTTGTCGCCAGTCGAATCCGAACGGGCCTTTATCGACTTCACCGCCACCGCGACCGGCACGGCCAGCTTCGCGCACGGCTTGGTGGGCCTACAGCCAACCGAAGCCGAGGTAACGGGCCTCGACGCGCACATTTCGGCGGGCCGCTTCTTTGCCGCAGGCGACGACAAGGCCGTCATCTTGCCCGACAGTTTAGCCGCGCTTGTCGGCATTGGCCCCGAGGACGTGGGCACAGCTTCCATCGCGCTCTACGGCGAGGAGTACCAAGTCATTGGCCTGTTCGACAGCGCGGCCCTGAAAGAAGTCGTCGATCTCGATGGCGAGCGTCTGACGCCGGTGGATACGGTCAAAGACGCCGGCCTCATCACCCGCGAGAGCACCGAAGATCCGCGCGCCTTGGCCGCCACCGCGGTCGAGACCTTCAACCACCTCGAAGTAATCAACACCCTGTTCTTGCCCTATGAGCGCGTCCGCGCCATGGACGGTCGCCTGCGCTCCATCGCCATTGCCGCGGACGCAGACGACCCGGAGTTCGTCCAGCGCGTGGAGTCCTTTATGTCGCGGGTGGCGCTGACCCTGTTCGTCGGCCAAGGCAACCGCGTCGTGGCCTACAGTTCGATCGGCTCCACCGAAATAAGCGGAGCCGGCCAGCTTTTGGTGCCGGTGATCATCGCCGCCTTGATCGTGCTCAATACCATGATGGGAGCCGTGTACGAGCGCGTGCGCGAAATCGGCATCTACAGCGTCGTCGGCTTGGCCCCCAGCCACATTGGCCTGCTGTTTTTAGCCGAATCCACGGTCTTTGCCACCTTTGGCGCGGTGGTCGGCTATGCCCTAGGCCAAATCGCCCATCTGTTCATGCTGCAATACGGGCTGCTCGCTGGCCTGACTCTTAACTACTCGTCGCTCTCTGCGGTGTGGGCTACGGTAGTAGTCATCGGCACGGTCTATTTATCGACCTTGTATCCAGCGCGCATGGCGGCCAACATGGCCGTCCCAGACGTGACGCGGCAGTGGCAATTCCCCCCACCCGTCGGCGATCACTGGCGCTTTGACTTTCCCTTCACGGTCGGCGGGGCCGAAGTGCCGAGCATGTACGTGTATCTCAAGTCGGTCTTCGCCGCCTATGGCGAAGGTTCAATCGGCGACTTCATCGCCCGCGACGTCGAACTATCCGTCACTACCGACGGGCCAGAGCCGTCCTACGCCATTGCCATGCGCACTTGGCTGGCACCCTACGACCTCGGGATCAGCCAGCAGGTGCGCCTACAGGCAACTCCCACCGGCGAGCACCACATCTACAAAATCGAGACCCACATCGAGCGCCTCAGCGGCGACGTGGCCTCTTGGCAGCGGATGAATCGCAAATTCCTCAACGTGCTGCGCAAGCGATTCCTCGTCTGGCGCACCCTAGCGCCGGCGATTCGCCAAGGGTACCGTGAGCGGGCATACGCTGAATTTGGGCAGCAGGCGGTGTAGCTTTACGCGCCTGCGGAAGGCTATATGACCGAAAAGCCACCACACACTATCGCACCGGATATTCTTTTTCGTATTGAACAAGCAACCGAAGACAAAAGAGGCAATCCCATCTAACCAGTTTACCAAGGAGGTAAGCCCTATGGAAGCCACCGCAACTAAAATGTTAGATTTACTTCGTAAGTCCCCGCAATTCAGAATTCCCATCTACCAGCGCACTTACTCTTGGACGGAACCGGAGTGCCGTCAGCTCTGGGAGGACATTATCCGCACGGGTAGCGACGATAAGATACGTGCCCACTTTATAGGATCCATAGTCTATATACAGCAGGGGCTCTATTTGGCATCCGACCAGCAGCAGCTCTTGGTCATTGATGGACAACAGCGGCTTACCAGCCTATCGCTCATCATCGAAGCTCTCGCACGCCGTCTCGGCGATGCTGAACCTCACGACGGATTTTCCGCTCAGAAACTGCGCAACCGTTACCTGCGAGACCCTGATGAAGACGGGGAACGGAGTTACAAACTGCTCCTAACTCAGACCGATAAGGAGACGCTACTGTCGATCTTGGAGCATAAGGATCCCTCAGAGGAGCATTCCTTCCGTTTGAAAACGAATTTTGAATTTTTCAAGAAACAAGTAAATGCCCTTGGCGATGACCTTGAACCGCTATGTAAGGGACTCGACAAACTGATGGTAATAGACACCTCTCTCAGTCGAGATCATGATAACCCGCAACTGATATTCGAGAGCATGAACTCCACTGGTCGGGATCTCAGCCAAGCCGATCTGATCCGTAATTTCATCTTGATGGGGTTGGAGCCTGAACACCAAGAGCGGCTCTACAAATACCATTGGAGACCTATGGAAGTGGACTTCGGGCAGGAGGCTTATGTACAATACTTCGACCGATTTATGCGTCACTATCTGACGGTCAAGACAGGCGAAATTCCTAGGGTCGGCGACGTCTATGACGCTTTCAAGAACCATGCCCGCCCGCAAATGGTCGCAGGTGGAGTGGACGACCTTTTGGCCGACTTGCAAGCCTTTGCCGGCTACTACTGCGCCATGGCACTAGGCAAAGAAACCTGTCCGACCCTATACATCGCCTTTGCCGACCTGCGTGAGTTGAAGGTTGATGTGGCCTACCCGCTCCTATTGGAGTTATATCATGACTACAAAAAGAGTCGGTTATCCGAGGAAGAGTTGGAGCAGGCCGTCAGGCTGGTAGAAAGCTACATTTTCCGCCGTGCCGTCTGTTCCATCCCAACGAACTCGCATAACAAGACCTTCGCGACCTTTGCCCGAGCATTAAAAAAAGACCGTTACCTAGAGAGCATCCAAGCGCATCTGCTGAGGCTGCCTTCCTATCGTCGCTTCCCAAAGGATGAGGAATTCGAGCGCGAGTTCGTCAAACGCGATCTCTACAACTTTCCCCGTCGGACCTACTGGCTGCGCCGTCTTGAGAACCATGAGCGCAAGGAGCGCGTCCCGGTTGACGAATACACCATTGAGCACATCCTGCCGCAGAACGAGAACCTGCCCGAAAAGTGGCGCGAAGACCTCGGGCCAGAGTGGGAACGCATACAGAAGACCTGGTTGCACACGCCGGGCAATCTTACGCTTACTGGATACAACGCTGAATACAGCGACCACCCTTTCGAGAAGAAAAGGGATATGAGAGGCGGCTTTAGGGAAAGTCCTCTACGTCTCAACGAGGGGCTTCGCACTCTTGAAAGCTGGAATGAAGAAACTATCGAAAAACGTGCTAAAGAGATGGCTGAAAAAGCCGCTTGCGTTTGGGCTGCGCCTTCTCTGCGGCCCGAGGTACTTGAGAGCCACCACTCACAAGGTGAGGAGGTAGCCAATTATGTCATTGATGATTATCCACAACTCGTCCCAAGGTCGCCAATGCGAGATCTATTCGACGCTTTTCGCAAGGAAGTACTGGTACTTGATCCGTGCGTAAGAGAGGAACCTCTCAAGCATTACATCGCCTACAAGGCAGAGACAAACTTCGTTGATGTGGAACCGCAAAAAGGGCGTCTATTACTGTCGTTAAATTTGCAGTTCCATGAACTTAGCGACCCGCGTGGTATCGCTAGGGACATGACCAATATCGGTCACGGAGGCAACGGCGATGTCGAGGTGGGCTTGAGTGAGCGGGAAGATCTTCCCTACGTGATGGGCTTAGTACGCCAAGCCTACGAAAATCAGATGGGCGAATGAGCCACGCCTAAACAGCCAACTATTACCGTGGAGGTCGAAAGCGTGGGCGAGGTGCTGTGGTGCCGGGGATCCGCCAAGAGTATCAGGACGAAGTGGAAGAGGCGTTTGCCTGGGTTAGTCAGCAGGCAGTGTAGTTTTACGCGCCTGCGGAAGGCTATATGACCGAAAAGCCACCATACACTATCTCACCGGATATTCTTTTTCGCATTGAACAAATCGGTGAAGCGATTGGTCGGGCCGAGGCCGCGGGCCTGTCACAGGATTTGCGCCTGCGACGCATCAATCGCATCCGCACGATTTGTGGCTCGCTCGCTATTGAAGGAAACATCCTCGGCGAGGAGCAAATCTCCACAATTCTCGATGGCAAGCCCGTCGTTGCCCCACCGAGAGACATTCGAGAAGCTCGCAACGCCATTGCAGCCTACGATCAATACCAGCAATGCAACCCCGCCAGCGAGGCCGACCTTCTGCGCATTCACGAAATTTTGCTGACCGGCCTATTGGATGCGCCCGGCCAGTACCGTCGCACCGGCGTTGGCGTTATGGGCGGAGGCGAAATCCATCACATCGGCCCGCCCGCCCAGCGCATCCCGCAACTCATGGCGAACTTGTTGGCATGGCTGGGCAGCACCGATGAGCATCCGCTTATTGCCAGTTCAGTCTTCCATTACGAGTTTGAGTTCATTCACCCTTTTGAGGACGGCAATGGTCGGATGGGGCGGCTCTGGCAGACTCTGATTCTGACCCGCTGGAAAACCCTGTTCGCCCACATCCCGGTAGAGAGTCTGATTCATGCCCGCCAAGGCGACTACTACGAAGCTATCAGGCAGAGTTCGGCGGCGGGCGAGAGTACACCGTTCATTGCGTTTATGCTGAAAATCATTCTGGAGGCCCTCCAGTCTTCCACGGCAAGCGACCAAGTAAGCGACCAAGTAAGCGACCAAGTAGCGCGGCTGCTCGCGGCTCTGCGGACCGGCCCGAAAACCGCCGCTGAACTCATGGCGGCTATGGGCCTGTCGCATCGTCCTACATTCCGCAAGAACTACATTCGCCCGGCCCTATCCGCCGGGCTAGTGGAAATGACCCGGCCCGAATCTCCCACCGCGAAAAACCAAAAGTATCGGCTCACCGCCCGCGGGAGGGAGATCCGATGATAGGGCGCTGGCATTACGGAACCGTTTTCACCCGCCAAAGTCCGCGCCCTAGGTCGCTTGACAAAGCCCCGCCATAAAATAGACTTAGCTTAACTTAGCTATTGGAGGATTCACAATGACGAAGGTGAACATGCACGAGGCCAAATCGCAACTTTCGCGTCTAGGCAAATTGGCTTGGGCGGGGGAAGAAGTGGTGATCGCCAAAGCCGGCGAGCCGTATTTGCGGTTGGAACCGTATCGGGAGCGTCTAGTGGAACGCCAGCTTGGTGGGCTAGAAGGAAAAATTTGGCTGTCGCCAGACTTCGATGATCCCGATGAAGAGCTCATGGACTTGCTTGAGAACTCGCAAATTTTCCCCGCTAAGCGCTAGCAATGTCGCGGTTATTGTTGGACACCCACGCCTTTTTATGGTGTCTATCCGATGTTGGGCAACTGGCCGAAGAGACCCGGGCCACAATCGCCGATCCGCACAATGACGTCTTCGTCAGCGCCATCACCGGGTGGGAAATCGCAGTCAAGCGGGCAAAGGGGCGCTTGGTCGCCCCAGACAATCTGTCGATGTTGGTTGAGGAAAGGGGCTTCACGCACCTGCCGCTGACGTTCCACCACGCCGAGCAGGCCGGTCGTCTCCCGCTGCACCACCGCGATCCATTTGATCGGTTCCTGATTGCTCAAGCGCAAACCGAAGGGCTGACCCTCGTGACCCGGGATAGGCACATTCGGCAATACAATGTGGCCACCATGGAGGTTTGAAGCCGTGAAGAGTTGCGAGAAGATCGAGAGGGCATGAGTCCAATCCTCGACGTGCTGCACACATGGCCGCGAATCCGCCAGCGCGTGCCGTCCAGCGCCGGGCAACCGACATGACCGCACGCGCCTTCCTCCTCGGCTTGGGCCTCGTGGTCCTGATCAACATTGGGGCCCCGTACAGCATGTTCATCCTCAAGTCCTCGCAGTGGGCGATCAGCTACCTGCCCTTGAGCGTGGTCTTTCTCTTTACCGGCTTGGTCTTTCTCAACGCCACGGCCAAATCGCTGCTAAAAGTGCGCGGCCTAGGCACCAGCGAACTCGGCCTCATCTTCACCATGTCCTTGGTGGGGGCCTCGATTCCCACCTGGGGCACCTCCACGTACATGATCGCGGTCGTCGCCGCCCCCCAGTACTTTGCCTCGCCCGAAAATCAATGGCAGAGCAAGGTAGTGCAGTACATCGAAGAATGGCTGGTGCCCAACGACGCGATTGCCCTCAAGTGGTTCTACAACGGCCTACCCGCGGGCGAATCCATTCCTTGGGGCGCTTGGATCGTGCCGCTCTTTTGGTGGACTAGCTTGGTGATGGCCATCTTCTTTTTGGGTCAGTGCATGGTCGCGGCCCTGCGCAAGCAGTGGGTCGAGTACGAGCGCCTGCCCTTCGCCCTGATGGAATTGCCCCAACAGCTTATCGCCCCCCCGCCCGGCTCTAACTGGCCCAGCTTCGTGCGGCAAAAGGCATTTTGGTTCGGCTTTGCCCTGCCCTTTTGCATGGTCATGTGGAACGTGGTCACGTACTTCACCCCGGCCTTTCCACCCATCCCGCGCGATCTTTCCGATCCCATTCGCATTGGCCGCGAATTTCCCGCCATCAATACCAATATCAACTGGGCCATCGTCGGCTTTACGTACTTCGTCAATCTCGACGTGTCGTTCAGCATGTGGTTTTTCACGGTGCTGACCATGCTCCAACAGGGTCTGTTCAACCGCTTTGGCTACACCATCGCCGGCCGCGACGTGTACACCCTCGGCCATCCCGGCATCGGCTGGCAGTCTTTCGGCGCGCTGATCGCCCTCGTCGGCGGAATGCTGTGGATGGCGCGCGGGCATCTCGGCGCAATCTGGCGCAAAGCCGTGCACAACGATGCGGACATCGACGATACCGACGAGCTGATGTCCTACCGGATGATCGTCTTTGGCGGCGGGCTGGCCCTGCTCTACATCGCCTTCTGGATGTGGCGGGCCGGCATGAACCCGCCCACGGTCGCGCTCTTCATCTTGGCCACCTTAGTCCTCTACGTCGGCATTACGCGCATCATCATGGAAGGCGGCTTGCTCTTCAGCCGCGCCCCGCTAGTCGGCCAGACCTTCGTCGGCTACGCGCTCGGGCCGCACGCTACCGCGCAGAGCAACATCGCCATGGGGCTGTCCTACGGCTGGCACCACGAGCTCAAGGGATTCTTCATGGTCGCTGCGGCCAACAGCGCCAAGGTGGCCGGCCATATTCGCGGCAACCGCCGCTATCTGAGCTTTTTCATCCTCCTCTCGGCGCTGGTGGCCCTCGTCGTCTCCATGGCCTTCGCGCTCTACATGGGCTACTCCTTTGGCGCGTACAATTACGGAGGATGGATCTTCGGCACGGGTTCGCAGGTGCCCTACGTGGAAAGCCTGCGCAAAATCGACCTCAAAGCCCCGGATTGGACGCGGTTGGGCCACCTCGTCAGCGGCGCGGGGGCGATGGGACTGCTGACCTTTATGCGCTACCGCTTCTCGTGGTGGCCCCTGCATCCGATCGGCATGCCGGTCGGCATCTGCTCCTACCCCATGACCATCATCGTCTTTTCGATCTTCGTGTCCTGGCTGGCCAAATGGGCCATCATGCGCTCGGGCGGCATCGGCCTCTACCACCGCGCCCAGCCCTTCTTCATCGGCCTCATCCTCGGGTATTTCACCGCAATCGGCCTGTCCTTTTGCATCGATATGATCTGGTTCCCCGGGCAGGGACACCCGCTGTACGGAAACTAGCACATGGCCAAAGACGACAAAAAAGCACCCGAGCTGATTCCCTCGGATCTCCAATTTGAACCGGGCTTCAACCTCAAGACCCTGTGGGCCGCGCTGTTTGTCGGCTTCATCATGCTGCCCGGGGCCATCTACTTGGGGTTGGTGACTGGCCAGAGCATGGCCGGCGGTGCCGAGTGGGTGACGCTCATCCTCTTCATCGAAATCGCCAAGCGCTCCTTTGCCCGCCTGCGTACCCAAGAGGTGATCATTCTCTACTGGGTGGCCGGCGGCCTAGTCATGATGGGCGGCAAGTTGGGCACCGGGGCCGAGCTGTTCGGCGGGCCTTTTGGCGGGCTGATCTGGGACCAGTACTTGATTCAATCGCCCCAAGCCGATGGCTTGCACCAGCACATCCCCGATTGGGTGGTGCCGCCGCGCGGTTCACAAGCCCTAGAGGGGCGCTCCTTTTTGCATCCCGCTTGGTTCAAGCCCATCGTCCTGCTGCTGACCGTCATTGTGATGCAGAAGGTCAACAGCCTGTCCTTGGGCTACGTACTCTTCCGCATCACCAACGACATCGAGCGCCTGCCGTACCCATTGGCCGCGGTGCAGGCCGGCGGCGCGACCGCCCTCGCCGAGAGCTCGGGGCCGAGCCAAGGCTGGCGGTGGGAGGTCTTTAGCGTCGGGGCCTTTATCGGCATTATCTGGGGACTGTTTTACGTGGTCATCCCCACTGTCTCGGGCATTTTCTTCACCGAAACCGTGACGATTTTGCCGATTCCGTTTATCGACCTGACTGTCTCGCTCAAAGAAATGCTGCCGGCCAGCATCATGGGCATTGGCACGGACCTCGGGCACGTCATGGTCGGCTTTGTCCTGCCCTTTTGGATCGTAGTCGGCTCCTTTGCCGCGGCCTTCCTCGTCAACATCCTCGTCAACCCAGTCCTCTACGCGTACGACGTGCTGCACACCTGGGAGCCGGGCATGTCGGCGATCCCCACACAGATCGCCAATTCCTTCGACTTCTGGCTCAGCTTCTCCATTGGCGGCGCAGTCCTCGTGGCCGTGATGGGTTTTGCCATGGTCGGCAAGACCCTGTGGACTTTGCGCGGAGTTAAGCGCGAAGGCGACGACGGAGGACTGCCCAAAGGACGCGGCGACATCCCCATCCCCCTCGCCTTGGGCATCTGGGCAGTGAGCACGCTCGGCTTTGTGGCCTTGGTGTGGTATTTGGTGCCGGAATTTCCCTGGTGGATCAGCGCGTTTTTCGGCTTTGTGTGGACGCCGATTTACTCGTACATCGGCGCGCGCATGATCGGCCTGACCGGCTCGCCGCAAGGAGCGTCCTTCCCCTATCTGCGCGAAGGCTCCTTCTACCTGTCGGGCTATCAGGGCGCGGCCGTGTGGTTCGCGCCAATCCCGCTCTTCCAGTGGGGCTACGAAGCCGCGGCCTTCAAGCAACTCGAACTGACCCGCACCCACTTCGGCAGCATCGTCAAGCTGGCCGGCGTTACTTTGCTGATCATGTTCGTCTGCTCGTTTATATTCTGGTCTTTTATCTGGAAGCTCGGGCCGATTCCCTCGTCGGCCTATCCCTACGTGCAGAAGTTTTGGCCCTTCCACGCCACCATGCAGGCGTTCTGGGCCAAATCAACGCTCGCCGAGGGCGGCAACGAGCTAATCAGGTCCATCATACGCTGGGAATACGTGCTCACGGGCGCGCTGGGCAGCGCGGGGATTTTGGGCGGGCTGGCGCTCTTGCGCTGGCCGGTCGCCCTGTTCTACGGCTTCATCGGCGGCGTGGGCGCGTGGCCGCACTTTCTGCTGCCCAACTTCATCGGTGCCTTGCTGGGCCGCTATCACTTGCAGAAGCGCTTTGGCGAGGCGCGCTGGCGAGCGTATGCGCCGATTCTCTTGGCGGGCTATTCGTGCGGGATGGGCTTGGTCGGCATGTCTTCCATCGCGCTGGCGCTGATTTCTAAAGCGGTGTCGAGCATTGTGTTTTAGGCTTTGGGTGTGTAACATCAGGTTGCAAAATGCCCCCTTTTTCGTACATTATACGTACGAAAAAGGGGGCATTTTTATTCATCATGTATAGATCGGCTGAACGCGCTCTGGCCCAATGGTTGGCCACTCCACAGCGAAAACCGTTGGTCATCCGAGGTGCGCGCCAAGTGGGCAAATCCACCCTAGTGCGGCAATTCGCCCAGTCCCGCCGCCTGCGCCTCAACGAAATCAACCTCGAGCGCCATCCAGACTTGGATTCCGTCTTCCAGACCTTAGACCTGACGCACATCCGCCGGGAGCTCGAAGGGCTGCTGGGTCAACCGCTGTTGGCACCGGGCAGCATACTCTTCCTCGACGAAATCCAAGCGACCCCCCACGCCCTGCCTGCCCTGCGCTATTTCTTGGAAGATCACCCCGAGCTGCCGGTTATCGCCGCTGGCTCCCTGCTCGAATTCGTCCTCTCGCAACACGCCTTTACCATGCCGGTAGGGCGCATTCAATACTTCCATCTAGGGCCAATGAGCTTTGAAGAATTTCTCGCCGAACTGGACCCGCCCCTCTTGGCCTATCTGCAAGACTACACCCCCGAGCATCCCCTGCCCTATACCGTCCACACCCGCTTGTCGGCCTATCAGCGGGAATACTTGCTGGTGGGTGGTATGCCCGAAGCCGTAGCCGCATATAGTTCTACCCGCCACTTTGCCGACGTGAGGCCGGTGCATCAGTCCATCGTCGATACCTACCAAGACGACTTTGCCAAATACGCCTCCACCCGAGTCCGGCTGCGCTTGCAGCGAGTCTTCAACTACGTGCCCCGCGCCGTGGGTCGCAAAGTCAAATACACTCAGATTGACCGCGAGGAAACCGCCCGCGAACTGCGGGTCGCCATTGACTTGCTGGCCAAGGCCCGGGTCATTGCACCCGTCTTCCACAGTACCTGTTCCGGGGTGCCCCTCCACGCCGATGTCGATTGGAAGACCTATAAACTCCTCTTTTTGGACATCGGCCTGATGAACCGTCTGTGCGGCCTAGACTGGCTGGCTCTGCAGGACTTGGACGACCGCCGACTGGTCAATGAAGGAGCCTTGGCCGAACAGTTCGTCGGGCAACACCTACTCTACTTGGAAGAGGGTCGGGAAACGCCCTGTCTGAACTACTGGCTGCGGGAAGGCAAAAGTGCCAACGCCGAAGTTGATTATGCGATTGCCCGAGGGACTTGGATCGTGCCGGTCGAAGTCAAAGCGGGCACCAGCGGCACCCTGCGCTCGCTGCATCAGTTCGCCTTGGCCAAAGGGACGCGCCTCGCAGTGCGCTTCGACCTCAATCCGCCCACCGTCCAGTCCATCCGGCACCAAGTGAGCGGAACGCGACAGCGCGTGGAAATGACCTTGCTCTCGCTGCCGCTTTACTTAGTGGAACAACTGGGCCGTCTGCTGGACCGGCTCAGGCAGGAGCGATAAGGTGGCGGCAGAGGGTGGCCTTGAGTTGGATTGCGGATGGGCATCGAGGATTTTTTGCTTTTCAACGCGCTGCCAAGTTACGACATGCACAAACTCTGATAAGACTTGGGTAGGCAGGCAGATCGTGTGTTGTCCTTTATGATCGCGTTCATTTACCACCTTAGTGACAAATGCGGCCGCCTGTTTATGGAATTCCGAGTCTGTATTATGTGCATAGACAAGCAAGTTGGTATCAATGGCAAACACAATCAGATTGTTCGCTCGTTATACAATTGATCGCGGTCTGCATGGACCTCTGCACCCAAACTAAATTTACGCACAGTGAACATTTTTTTTAGTGCAGGAGAGGTTGTTTCTATGTCCTTCTTGAGAGATTGGAGAATGATCTCAATCAAATGAAGGCGCTCTTCGACCGGTGCTCCTTGAATTTCCCGCAGCATTCTGGAATCGATCATTTTTTATTCTCCTTAGATCACTGTTGATGGTCCCATTCTTCACGAAGACCATCGACATACGTTTGGGCATCTATCCCTTGCCAATTTCCCCGGTTTTACTTTCTCTTGATACGCTAACCGAATTTAAGTTGCTTAGCGGGTGCTGTCGAGTTTCAGCAAGGTCAGCGTTCCGAGCACCAACAAGTCCCCTAACCCCTCACCTCAACCCCCACCTTCGCCGCACTCGCCACAATCTGCGCCCACGTCTCATCCTCTATAAAGATCCCCTCGACCTTCCGCTTCTCCGCCATCGCCCGTTCGCTGTCCCCAGGCATCAAGATCCCCTCGACGCCCGGTGCCGTAGCCGCGGACTTGACAAATTCGATGTACGTGTCGGCCTCGGCAAAATAGGCGTCTAATCCCACCAGCTTTTCCACGTCGAGCACCAACAGCAACGCCCCATTGCGGAAGGGCCGATCCTGGCCTATGCACCCAGCACCGGCCAACGCGCCAGCCAACAGCTCAACCGCCACATTCAGACCGTAACCCTTGTGCCCGAGGCTACCGCCCAGAGGCAAGATGGTGCCGGGCGGATCGGCGTACAGGGTGTTAGGATCGTTGGTCGGCTGGCCCTCGGCGTCGAGCAGCCAGCCATCGGGCACCTCGGCCCCGCGATTGCGCTGCACCCGCACCTTGCCCTCGGCCACCGCCGACGTAGTCATGTCGAGGACGACCGGCGGGCCGCTGCGCGACGGAAACCCCATGGCGATCGGATTGGTGCCGTGCCGCGGCTCACGCCCACCCCACGGGGCCATGCGACAAACCGGCGCGCCATTGACAAACATCAGGGCGATAGCAGTCTCCTCGGCAATGCGCTCCACGTAGCTGCCGAGGCGACCGACGTGATTGGCTTGGCGGACGGAGATAGCGGCCATGCCCGTGGCCTGTGCCTTCTCCAAGCCCATATCCACGCCGAGGCTCATCGCCACCTGCCCAAAGCCCCAATGGGCGTCAAGTACGGCGAGCGTCGGAGCCTCGTGAACGATTTCAACGGCCGCGTCTGGCACGATGTCGCCCGCTTCGACTTGGCCCAAGTACTGGGGGATGCGGATGACGCCGTGTGAGTCGTGGCCGACGAGATTGGCCTCGACGAGCAATTCAGCGACCACGCGCGCCTCGTCAGCGCGCATGCCAGCCGCGGCAAAAATGGAGGCGGTGGTCTCGGTTAAGGACGCTGGAGAAAAGACTGGCATTATTCTTTCGCCCCGCTGGCGATCCACGCGCGGATGATCTCCACCTGCTCGGCGGACAACGGCGCGCCCGGCGGCATTTGCTGGCTGACGATCTCGTCGTCGCCGCGCACCTTTATCAGCAGGTACGACTTATTGGGATTTCCCGGATCGACCAGCTTGAAATCGGGCCGCTGGCCACTATCGACACCGACAATGCGCGCGGCAAAGTCGCCCTCTAGCGACAAATCGGCCGCAGGCTCCCCGCCGCTGTGGCAACCCGAAAAGGTGCAACTAACCGCGAAGACCTCGTTGACCTGTGCTAGAGTAGCTTCGGTAAGTTCGCCTTCGCCGTCCGGCCCCACCGTCGAGTCATCACCCCCACAACCGGCCCACGACAGGGCTGCGGCCAACAGCAGCGACGGACGCATAAGTCGTAGCAACATATTCCCTCGTAGTAGTTGATGTTTGCGTAGTACAGCGCGGCGCAAGTATATAAACCGCCCCTTGGGGGGTCAATCGCCCGCGAGGTGACATGTACTCGCTAAAATGTTAAATTGGCAGGCCGTTCACGCTTTCCCACCACGGAGAATATTAGGAGTACGCATGCACCTGAGTTGGATTGACTACGCCATAGTCTTTATCTATGTCGGCGGCACCATCGTCGCCGGCACGTTGGCGCGAGGTGCCATCAAAGGCATCTCCGACTTTCTCGTCGCCGGCCGCGGCCTCAAAACCCACATGGCCGTCGCCACGATGGTCTCGACCGGCCTCGGGCTGGTCACAGTCATGTACATGGCCGAGGAGGGCTTTAAATACGGCTTCGTACCCTTCGTCTTTGGCCTCATGGCACTGATCACCACCCTGATCATCGGCCGCACGGGCTTCATCGTCAGCCGCCTGCGCCATTTGCAGGTGATGACCGTGCCTGAATTCTACGAACTCAAATACACGCGCGGCGTGCGCCTGCTCGGCGGCATCATCCTCACCCTCGCCGGCACCCTCAACATGGGGCTGTTTCCCATCCTCGGCAGCAAATTCGTCGTCGGCTTCACCGGCCTCGACAAGGAATACGTCAACTACGTCATGATCGGCATGTTGCTCATCGTCGTCTTCTACACGCTGATGGGCGGCATGGTCTCGGTGGTGCTGACGGACTTCGCGCAGTTCGTGCTGCTGTCCCTAGGGTTTTTCTTCGGCACGTACATCATTCTCAATCACCCGCAACTCGGCTGGGACACCATGGTCCAGGCCGTCGAAGTTCACAAAGGCGATGTCGGCTTTGATCCCATAGCCAATCCCGGCTACGGCATCTCAATGATCTTATTTTTATTCTGCGTCGGCTTAGTCGGCGTGGTTTGGCAGCCCGAAATGATGCGGCCGCTGAGTGCCGAAAGTCCCAAGGTAGCCCGCCGCGTGTTCTGGATCGCCGCGGGCACGGTCATGGGGCGGGCGATGGTGCCGATGTTTTGGGGCATTGCGGCGCTGGCCTATTTTGGCAACCCCGAACTCGACCCCCACTACGCCATGCCCGAAATGCTCGGCAAAATCCTGCCCATCGGCATCGCCGGTCTGCTCATGGCCGGGATGTTCGCCGCCTTCATGTCCACCCACGACAGCTATCTACTGGCCTGGAGCGGCGTCATCGTCCGCGACGTGGTCTCGCCGATCAAGGCCATGCTCGCCAAGTCGGGCGGCGAGCGCGAGGCCGACGGCACTTGGGGCGGGCTGTCGAGCGAGCGCGAGATCTACTGGACCCGAGCCATCGTAGTAATCCTCGCCGCCTTCTTGGCCATCTTCGGCGCGCTCTACCAGCTTCCCGAGACGGCCTTCCGCTTTATGTACGTCACCGGCACCATCTACTTCGCCGGCTGCGTCGGCACCGTGGCCTTGGGGCTGTACTGGAAAAAGGCCAATACCCCAGGTGCGTACTGCGCGTTGATACTGGGCGCACTGATGCCGCTCAACTTCCTGATTATGACCGAAAACCAGCATTTGGTGCCCGAGTTTATGTTACCGCTAGTCGAAAACTCCAACCTCGTCGGAATTACCAGCCTGGCCTTGGGCGGCCTCGCCATGCTGATCGTCGCCTCGCTCACGCAGCGCTCGCACCCGCCGCGCCCTTTAGACTTTAGCAACATGGAGTAGCACAATGGACGTCGAAACTTGGAAAGCCCTCTGGCAATACGTCTTTATCGCCGCCAGCGTCCTCTTTTATGGCATCGTCATCGCCGTTGCCTACAAGGCCTTTGGCGACGTGGTTAGGATGATCCGCAACATGGCCGCCGGCCGCGGGGCCAGCGAAGCCGCCGCAGATTCCGATCGCGCGTGACGCGGCGCACCTTCTTATAGCAATTCACAAGACGATCCGCAGATGGGCGCAGATGGACGCAGAATAGGATTTGCAAGACGATCCGCATCTCGAATCGTTCAATCATTCAGGATTGCTATAGGAGCCGCTTTAGTATGCCTGTGGGCCGCGCTAGGCCGCGCCGAGGTGCAGTTTGTCGAGGTAGCAGCCGAGGCCGGGATCGCCTTTCGCCATCAAAACGGAGCCAAGGGACAAAAGTATCCAATGGAAACCATGGGCTCGGGCACGGCCTTTTTTGACTACGATGGCGACGGGTGGCTCGACCTGTACTTCGTCAACAGCGCAGGACCGAGCGTACTTTATCGCAACGAAGCCACGGGCCAGTTCGTCGATGCAACCGACCAAGCTGGCGTCGCTAATTCGGGCTACGGGCTGGGCTGTGCCGCAGCCGACTACGATTCAGACGGCGACTTGGACTTGTACATCACGGCCTACGGCCCCAACATCCTCTACCGCAACGACGGCACTAGCCAGTTCGCCGATGTCGCCGACCATGCCAACGTAGCCGGTCCCGTCCTAGTCAATCCGGCGATGAGTACCGGCGCGGCCTTTGCCGACTACGACTTAGACGGCGACTTGGACTTCTTTGTGGCCAATTACGCCAAGTTTCGCCCCGAGATCCACGAGCCTTGCCTCCGCTCCGGGGTTGCAGTGTACTGCGGGCCGGAGGCTTTCGAGCCGCAGCGCGACGTGTTTTATCGCAACGAAGGCGACGCCACCTTTGCCGATGTCACCGCAGAAGCCGGGCTGCTGCCGGATGCCGCCAAGGAATTAGGGGCCTTTTTCATCGACTACGACGCAGACGGCGATCTCGACTTGTACGCGGCTGGCGACCGCACCCCCAACTTGCTCTACCGCAACGACGGCGGCCGCTTTGCCGAAGTCGGCGCTTTGGCCGGAGTGGCCTACAACGACGCCGGCAAGCCGCTGGCCGGCATGGGGGTTGACGTGGGCGACTACGACTCAGACGGCCGATTCGACTTCTTCGTCACCAACTACCAGTGGGAGACCAACAGCCTGTACCGCAACCTCGGCAACGGATTTTTTGCCGACGTGACCTTCCAGTCCGGGCTGGGGGTCCCCAGCTTGCAGTTCCTCGCCTGGGGCACCCTCTTCATCGACTACGACAACGACGGCGACCGCGACCTGTTTGTCGCCAACGGCCACCTCGACGACAACATCCACCTGTTCGACGCGGTGACGTATGAGCAGCAAAACCAACTCTTCCGCAATCAGGAGGGACGCTTTGTCGATGTGAGCAATCAGGTGGGGCCGGGCTTGCTGTTGCAGCAAGTGAGCCGCGGCGCGGCCATGGGCGATTACGACAACGACGGCGACCTCGACATCACAGTAGCCAACAACAACCAACCAGCCGCGCTCTTGCGCAACGACGGCGGCAATGCCCAGCACTATTTGAGCTTGCGGTTGGTTGGGGATTCAGTCGGAGCCGAGGTCCGAGTCGCCGCGGGCGACTGGGTACGCTGGGACGTGGTGCGCGCCGGGTCGAGCTACATGTGCCAGAGCGCACTGCGCCCCTTTTTTGGGCTGGGAGACCGCACCCGCGTCGATGAAGTGGAAATCCGCTGGCCCAGCGGCACCATGCAGCGCCTGCAAGATATCGCCGCCGACCAAATTCTAACCGTACACGAGCCTTGATCGCAGCAGCGTTGCCCAATCGCACCCTAGGCATTGTATTATACTCCTATCACCCAAAAAGGAGACTGCATTATGCAAGCCCTTTCCACCTTTGACGATGCACACCACGAGCAGTTCATGGATCAAGGCTACCTGCGGCTAGGCAATGTCCTGTCCCCAGACGAATTGGCCGCCTTGCAGCAGCGCATCGACGACATCATGCTAGGCCGCGTCCGCTACGAACACATGCGCTTGCAGGTCGTCGAAGAAGACGGCAAAGTGCGTCGCACCATGGGCAATGAAGTGCAGACGCTCGCCTATCGGCGCATCGACGACCTAGAGCAAGACCCCCTCTTCCTCGCCTATATCCAGACCCCCCTCTTTCACCAGATTGCCCGCCGCTACATCGGCGAGGAAGTCTCGGTCTTTCGCTCGATGTTTATGAACAAACCGCCCGAACTCCAACGCGAACTGCCCTGGCACCAAGACGTGGGGATCGGCTGGGGCATCGACACCAATCCCATCGTCACCGTGTGGACGGCGCTCGACGACTCGACCACAGCCACCGGCTGCATGCAGATCGTGCCGGGCAGCAACCAGCACGGCATCATCAACGAGCGGCACTTTCTCCCCGCCGAGCAAGAAGCCCAATACACGCCCCCAGAGGCGGTGATCGACTTGGAAGCCGAGGCCGGGGAGGCCATTCTGCTGCATAATTTCCTGCTACACCGCTCGGGGACCAACTCCACCGCGTCGGCTCGCCGCGCTTTTAGTGCAACCTATATGGATGCCGAGACCCGCACCCGGGACACCGGCCAAACCTTTCCCGTGGTCTTCGGCGCACAGGCACTGGATCCGGCGACGGTAGATGGCAAACCAGCCGAGTTGGTCTCCAAATTTTACGGCTGATTCCCCCGCGCTAGCTAATGTCAACAACACCCGAACGGACCGCGCCCAAGGAGGCAGACGCAGTACCGGCTTTTACTGCCAAATCCGTGCTAGTCGGATGCGCCGGAGCCTTCAGCGTGTCGGCCGGAGCCGCCTACGGCACCCTCTATTTACACGGTTCCTTTATGGCTCTGGGCACCAGCATGCCTGGGGCGGTATTCCTCCTCTTCCTACTGACCCTTTTTATCAATCCCCTGCTCAAACTTATACACCCGAGTTGGGGACTTAATCGGCGCGAATTGCTAGTCGTCTATGTTATGATGGTGATGGCCTCGCCGATCCCAACCCTCTTCGTAGCCAAGTTTCTCAGCGCCATTAGCTACCCCTTCTACTACGCCACCGCCGAAAACGAGTGGCGGGAACTGATCCATCCCTATATCCCCGACTGGCTGATGGTCCACGACGTGGAGACCGCCCGCAAATTTTACGAGGGCAGTAGAAGGGACGAACCCATTCCTTGGGAAGTATGGCGCAGCGTCATCGGGGTGTGGACGCCCTTTATCTGCGCCCTCTTCCTGATGATGATTTCCTTTATGGCGATTCTGCGCAAACAGTGGATTGAACACGAGAGACTGATCTATCCGCTGATGCAGGTGCCACTGGCCATGACCGAGGAAGGCGAAGACGACCAAAAACTAAGCCCCTTTTTCAAAAATCCTGTCATGTGGGCCGGTTTTGCCATCCCTGCGCTGTGGGGCACGCTGCACGGGCTATACAACTACTTTCCCGAAACCATTCCCATCGCCCAGAATGTCGATCCAATACGCATGGAGGTGCCGGTTTTTCGCCGCACAGCCGACCTGTACGTCGCGCTGCGCTTCAACATCATTGGCTTCTTCTATTTTCTCAAGACCGATATCGCCTTTAGCCTATGGTTTTTCAACCTGCTCTCTTTTGCGGTGCGCGGCATTTTTGGCATTCTCGGCGTGGTCAGCAGCGAGACGGGGGGGGCTGGCCACGCGGTACGCGATCCCTTTCTGGCCTATCAGTCGATGGGCGCGATTCTCGTACTTTTTTTAGGCGGCATCTGGACGGCGCGCAAGCATCTAAAGGGCGTGTGGCGCAAGGCATTCAAAGGCGACGACAGCATTGACGACAGCGACGAAATCCTCTCCTATCGCACGGCCCTGATTGTGCTGACGATCTCTTGTCTGGTGATAGTAGGTTGGCTGTGGTTGGCCGGGCTGCCGCTGATTTTCGGGCTGGCCATTCTCTTCCTCGGCGTCGTCATCATCTTTGGCTATTCGCGGGTGGTGGCCGAGGGTGGGCTTTCGGATGGCTCACCGCCGGTGGTGCCAGCGGGGATTTTAGTGTCCGCAGTGGGTTCGTCGGTTATCGGTGCCCAAGGCCTAGTCGTGCTGGCGACGACCTTCCTGTGGACCACGGGGCGCAATTTCGTCATGGTCTCCTGCGCCAACAGTTTGCGGCTGGGCGAGGAGTTGGGACGCAACCGCCGACCGCTCTTTTGGATCATCGTCTTGGCGCTAGTCGTGGCCATGGGCGGTGCCGTATGGATGGTGATGCTACTCAGCCACAAATACGGGGCAATCAACCTGTGGATCTGGGGCGGTGGCAACTACAGCTATGTAGAGAAGCTCCTCCGCACGCCGACCGACTTCTACGGCTGGGGCTGGGTCAATATGGGGATTGGCGTGGCCATTATGACCGCGTTGATGGTCGTGCGCTGGCTCTACGTGTGGTGGCCGCTGCACCCGCTGGGCTACGTGATTGGGCCGATCTGGATTATGGACCACTTGTGGTTCAATATGTTCATCGCTTGGGGAATCAAGGTCCTCGTGCTCAAATACGGGGGCGTGCGGCTTTACCTAAAGACGCGGCCCTTTTTTATGGGAATGATCCTCGGCTATTTCACGCCCGGCGGGTTTTACCTGATCGTCGATCATTTCACCGGCATGACTTGGAACGTGATATTCTGGGGTTGAATTAGTGTTTGACCGTCGCCCCCTAGCGCGTCTCTGCAAAAGTCAAGACGAGTACGCTGCCAACGATGACTGAAGACCACACAACTCGCCCAGATCGGCTGCTGCTCTACGGCACCGTAACCATCTCCGGGGCGGCGGTGATGATGCTAGAGCTGTTGGGGACACGCATCATCGGCCCCTTTTACGGGGTCAGTCTCTACGTGTGGTCTTCGCTCATATCGGTCGCTTTGATCGCCTTGGCGCTGGGCTATTACCTCGGCGGCTTGGTCGCCGACAAGCAGACGCGCTTTCGGCTTTCCTACGCTATCGCACTCGCTGGGCTAACGACGGCTGTGATTCCGCTCGTAAGCCGCCCGATCTTGCTGTGGACCAACGACCTAGGGCTGCGCGCCGGAGCCTTTACCAGTGCCCTGCTGCTTTTTTCCCTGCCGCTGACCTGCCTTGGGATGGTGGGGCCGCAGGTGATTGAACTGGCGGCGCGGCGGCGGGCAGGCGTGGGCATGGCAGCCGGCTCGGTCTTTGCAGTCAGCACGGTCGGGAGCGTGGTGGGCACCTTGCTGCTGGGCTTTTTCCTGCTGCCAGCCCTTGGCTCGCGGGTGATTCTCTACGCAGTCAGCGCGACCTTGATCCTGTTGGCACTCATCGTGGCCCTGTACGAGCGACGGTGGGGACACGCGGGGCTAGGACCAGTCGCAGCCGCAGCGATCGCCACCGGCGCAGGGCTATGGCTCCAGACCAACCCAGAGCCGACCGAATACGGAGATTATCGCCTAGTCCATCAAGCCGAAAGCCACTACGGCTGGGTGCGGGTCGTCGATGACCGCGCCCGCCGAGTGCGGTGGATGCTGTCGGATGCTTCGGTCATCAGCGCACTGCGGCTCGACACGCGCGGGCCGGTACTCAGCTACCAAAAAATCATCGCCGCCCTGCCCCACTTGCACCCGGAAGGGCGCAACGCGCTGCTGATCGGCCTCGGCGGAGGCTACATTGCCACGACATTTGCAGCCCAAGGCATTGCCACCGACGCCCTAGAGCTGGACCCAGAAGTGGCCAAAGCCGCGCAGCAATACTTTCTCTACGAGCCATCGGGTGTGCTGCTGGTCGGCGATGCCCGCTACGAAATCCGCCGCCTCGACCAGCAATACGACTTCATCGTCCACGACTGTTTCACCGGCGGGTCCGTGCCCAGCCACCTGCTGAGCGTCGAAATGCTCCGCGACCTCGACCGGCTCCTCAAAGACGACGGCCTCTTGGCTCTAAACTTCGTCGGCTTCACCGAGGGACCAGAAGCCGAGGCCGCGGCGGCCGTGTACCGAACGCTGGGCGAGGTCTATCCGCACCGGCTGGCCCTCGTCTCGCTGCCAGGCGAAGCGTTTAACGACTTTGTGTTCTTGGCTTCGCGGCAGCCGATTTCCCTAGCGGCTGAGGCCGCGGCGTGGCTCGCGGAACGCGAATATCCCATGCCCACCGAGGGCGAACTCATCACCGACGACTTCAACCCGCTCGAACGGCTGCAAGTGGCCAAGGCCGAGCGCTATCGGGCCCTCTTGCTGGAGCGCATGGGGCCGATGCTGCTGGCCTTCTGACAAAAGGAGCGTTGCCATGCTAAAAATTCTCAAGGTGCCCGTGGAGCCGCTGACCCCCTCGGCCTTTGCCCCTTTCGGGCAAGTCATCTCTACCTTTGACGAGGCCAAACCCGAAGTCGTAGTAGGAGAGTTGGTTGAGCACGCGTACACGGTGCGAGCCGAAGTCGAAGACCCCGCAGCTAATCAGCTCGACCTGTCGGAGGGCCGGTTGCGGGCGCATTTTGCCTTTCACGACGACGCCGGGCAGTCTTTCTATCCAAGTCGGCACTGCCCGACCGTCTTTTTTGTCGCCCCGATTCAGCCCATGATAGAGCCAGAGGATCTGCGTGCCTTTTACTCCGACGGCAGCACCGGCATCTGCATGCACCTAAAGGTGTGGCACACCATGCCCGTGTGCCTGCGCGGCGAGGAGGTGTACCTAACCGCGCGCGGTAACCAGAACTATCACGATCACTCGGTCGATGTCCACTTCGACCAAGACCGTGGCTTGGCCCTGCTGCCCGACATGGGCCATGTCCCCAACTGGCAGGAGTAGCCAATGGACAAGGTGCGCTTGGCCCTCGTCGGCTGCGGCGGCATGGGCACCCGCCATCTGCACGGCCTCAAGCAGCTAGCCGATTCCCCCTTCGACGCAGTCGAATTGAGCGCGGTCTGCGACATCAGCACCGAAAACGCCGAGATGGCCGCGGCCGAAGCCGAAAAGCTCCTCGGGGTCCGCCCCAAGGTCTGCACCAATATGGAGGCGATGGTCCAGCAGGTACCGGACTTGGAAGCCGTGGACGTAGTGACCGACCCTTCGGTGCATCACACCGTCGTCTGCGAGGCCCTCGACTTGGGATTGCACGTGCTGGTCGAAAAGCCGCTGGCCATCACCGTGCGAGCCTGCCAGCGGATCCTCGACGCAGCCGCGCGCAACGAGCGCATTGTCTCCGTGGCTGAAAATTTCCGCCGCGACCCTTCGGCCCGCATCGTGCGCCACTTGATCGACACCGGTGCTATTGGCACGCCCTATATGGGGATGTACCACTCGCTCGGCGCGGGCAATTCCATCTTTATCACCCCCTGGCGACATCGCCGGGAGCTGGGCGGCTTTGTCCTCGATATGGCCGTGCATTTCACCCACATGATCCGCTACCAATTGGGGGATTTTGCCGAAGTCTATGCCGATGCGCGGATGATAGAGTCGGAGCGGCAAAAATCGACAGCCATGTCCATGGACTACGAGTTCTACCAAAAGCGCTTCGCCGCCATGCCCGAGCGCATCCCCGCCGCGGCCGAGGACACGACCCAAGCGATCTTCAAAATGGAGAGCGGCGCGACCCTGAACTGGCTCGTCGGGATCGCCGGCCACGCGGGCGCACACCGCGAGCTAATCATGGGTACCGACGGCAGCATTGACGGCTTTGGCGTGCGCGGAGGGCGCATAACGCTTGCGCGGCGCGATGCCGAGGCGCTGAGCCAAGAGGACATCCTCGCGTCGGCCGAGGGCGCGGGACTGATATTCGACTCGCTAACGCGCTACCTCTTTCCGAGCGGCGTCTCGGCCGGCGACCCGCTCGTCGATCTGAAGCTAATCGCATATGAGCTGCACGAAATGGCGGAAGCCGTTCGCGGTCAGCGCACCGTCGAAGTGGATGGCCGCTGCGGCCTAAAGGACGTGGCCGCGCTCTACGCGGTGTTTGAGTCGTGGCGCGCCGCCGGCCCGGTGGCGCTCAGTGCGGTCGAATCCTGCCAATCATACGCCTATCAAGCGGAGATAGACGCCGCCTTAGGCATCGACTAACCACGCCAACGAGAGGATATTGCCATGTGGAACCTCGTCAAAATCCCGGTCGAACCGCTCGTCCCCGAGACGTTTGCCCCCTTCGGCCACGTAATTCGCACCTTTGAGGAGCGCAAGCCGGACAAGGTCAAAGGCGGCTATGCCACCAACGCCTATCCGGTCCTCGCCACGCCTGGCCCCGAGCCCAAAGATGGCCCCGGCTGGTACGCGCTCCACCCCCAACGCGTGCCCATCTCCGAGGGGCTAGAGCGCGCCCATTTTGCCTTTCACACGGACGCTGGCCAGTCGTTTTACCCCAGCTTGCACTCGCCGAGCGTGTTTCTCGTCGGAGCGATCCAAGACGACATCCAAGCCGAGGAGCTGCGCGCTTTTTACTCGGCGGGCGATGTGGGCGTCTGCTTGCACCTCGGGGCGTGGCACACCATGCCCATCTGCGTCGAGGGCCACGACGTATATCAGACCACGCGCGGCGACCAAGACTACCAAGCGCACTCCGTGGAGATCGACTTCGACCTAGAGCGCGGGCAGTCCATCGTGCCGGACATGGAAAATTTCAAAGGGGTTTGAGCAAATGCGACGAGTTGGTTTTCAGATGCAGGTCAAAAAGGAGCGGATCGCCGAGTACAAGGAAGTGCATCGCCAAGTGTGGCCCGAAGTCTGCGCGGCCCTCACGCGCCACGGCTGGCACCGCTACTCGCTCTTTATGAACGCAGACGGCCTCGTCTTCGGCTACTTTGAGACCGAGACGGATTTCGCCACAGCCCTCGACGGCTTTCTCGCGGAAGAGGCCACGCAGCGTTGGGGCGAAGCCAACGAGGGATTAGTCGAAATACCGGAGGGCGACCCCAAAGACGCGCTAATCGAACTAGAAGAGGTCTTCCACCTCGACTAGCGCCAAGAGCAACCTTGTCGATGTAAACCCAGAAGCGGTTTTGGCGGGAACCAAACCTCAACCGACAAAATAAAAAGATTACACTTACAAATGGCAGATTGTGTTCTCCAAACCTTGGTACCAGCCATCGAACGCTTGGCAGCAACAAAGATTTGCTTCAGCTCGCGCTATCCGCAGCGATGTCAATGGTGTGATGAGGCGGCCCCTCTACTCAATTTCTGTGAGAACCGCTTTCAGTCGTTCCGGATAGTTTGTCAAAATCCCATCGACGCCAATCTCGATGTAAGCTCGCATATCTTCAGGGGTATCCGCATAGAAGACATGCACCTCTCGTCCTGCCGCATGTGCCTTTTGGACGAACTCCCGAGTCGTGATGTCCCGCCCCGGCTGCATCGTCCGCAGCCCCATCTCTACCGATTTGCGGATATATTCCTCGGGGGTGCGATTAGCGCGAAAGATCCGGCACTCAATCCGCGAGTCAATCTCGGCAAAAATTCCAACGCTTTCATCGCTACATGTCAAAATAGAAGCCTCTACCATCTGAAACTCGCGCAATGCCCGTGCAACCTTGCGTTCGTAGGGACCGTCTGGATTGCCCCCTTCTTTGAGGTGGACATTGAGTCGTACCTTCCCTTGTACGAGGTCTAATGCTTCCTCCCATGTTGGCACGCGTTCACCCCGAAACTGTTCACCAAACACGCTTCCGGCGTCAAGGGCTTTGATTTCAGTTAGGGTGAGTTCGGCAATCGCGCCCGTGCCATCTGTCGTTCGGTTTACGGTTGAGTCGTGCATGACAATTAGATGGTCATCCTTTGTCATGTGGAGATCTAGTTCAATCTCATCAATGCCAATCTCTAACGCCTTCTGAAAGGCGATCAACGTATTTTCGGGATAGTTTCCCGACGCACCCCGATGAGCAACATTAACGACCATTTTTTATTCCTCCTTGATTAGCGCCATGAGTCCTTCGCGCCGCGACCAAGTAGTCATGCTAGTATCGTCCTGCATTGGGGATTTGCCGGCGCGCTGTGGGCTACAGTTAGCTGCTATCTGGGGACGATGGGCTAGCGGGGCACCTGCAATCAGGAGGCAATCCCCATTGAACACGTCAGCCGTGCAGTGCTTCTTGTTGTCTATGACGCAGGGATATGTGCGGACGACTTCTTCCCAAAGCGGTAGTTGGCGCGGTCCTTTTTGGTGGCCAAGCGAGCCTGCGACGGTAAGACCGTGGCAATAGCGACTGTGTAGCCATCTGGCTTCAAGAACTCCACTTCGAAGGCTTCTCCGTCACCTTGTATATACACAATCGTGCCGACATCGCCGACTTGCAGTCCTCCCCTTGGACTGCCGTTCTCGAGCAGCGGGCTGCCGGGTGGAATATCCCAGATGTGATCGAGCGGAATTTCGGTTGTGAGAACGATAGCGTCTAGTTCTTTGAACATATTTGCCTCCTAATCAGCCGGATACGCCGTGACGAACCTCGGATAGTCCCTTCCCTTGTCAACCTGCCAAACAGTCCTAACGTATGGGTTGCGTCCATCGGGAGTCTCAAGTGATCCATCTATAACATACTTTATACCGTAGCCGGTTTCGATAATCCTGACAACTTCATAGCTCGCCCCATGAACTCGCAATGCTTCTACAAAGATCTGCCACTGATCTATGCGAAAGCCAAATCCAAAGAAAAATTTAGCTTTACTTCGACCGCCGGAACTACTCGTTGCAAGCAGATAGCCTGTAATTTTCTCTCTTTCAATTCGAGCATGTCGTGCGTTGGGCAGATTCAATTATAATCCTCTACATAGCATCCTGTTCACTCTGTCAATATCCAACCGATGTGGTCAACGCGCAATTCCCCTCTCTCCCTCACAGCGTACCGCGGTACGGCACCACCACAAACGCCGCCCCCGTAGGCGAATGCCGAGGGTTTTCATAGACCGTTACCAGCATACCAGCGGCGACTTCTGCAACCTGCTGCATACGCCCCGAAGGCCAGCGCACGCGCACGGCATCCGCCCGTTGATGTGCGCCTAAGCCGACAATCAAGGTCGCGCTGTTCTGGGCCGAGAAGCCTTCACCGGCCCGGTGCTCGCGCAGCAGCGTCCTCCCGCCGACATCCACTTGCACTTGCACGCCATACCCATCGCGCACGCTCCACTCGCGCGAAACCTCGTTGCGGTCGTTACCTCCCACAAACCGCAACGCGAGGATGTGCCCCGCCTTGCTGCGGTTGGCAAACAGCTCGCAGAGCGGCTCGTTGGCATTGACGACGGCCAAATCCATGCGGCCATCGCGGTCAAAGTCTAAAGTAGCAAAGGCGCGGCCATCCGCAGGCGAATCCGCCGCCGACAGGCCCGACACGTCGATAAAGTCGAGACCTTCTACATTGAGGAATAAGCGGTTGCGCTGGTATCCGCTGAGCGAGGCCCCAGCGTCGAGCCGCGCCCCCACGTTGTACGCCCCATCCGTCCGGCCATGACGCACGACCGTGCGCCAAAACAGACTTCAGGTATCCTCGGGAAGCGCGACCTCTCGCGGCGGGGTGTAGTAGCCGCTCAGGGCGTAGATGTCGAGGTCGCCGTCGTTGTCAAAGTCCAAAAACTGGCCACCCCAGCCCCAGCCGCCGTCTTCCACCGGCGAGTCTGCAACGAGAGTGAAACCCTCACTGCCGTTCCGTAGGAGGGAGTTCCCCCGGGCCAAAGGGGCAAACGCCGCACCCGCTTGCCCGGCGGCTTCGGTGATGCGGCGACCGGCGCTGCTGTGCATGTTGGTCACGTACAAATCTTGGCGGCCATCCCCGTCGTAATCGGCCCAGCTCGCACCCATGCCAAAGCCCGGATCCGCAGCCCCGCTCTCCGCGGTGACATCGACGAGGGTCCCGCCGTCGTTGCGGAGCAAGTTGTTAGCGGCAAAATCGTTGGCAAGGTAGAGATCCGGGTCGCCGTCGCGGTCGTAGTCGGCCCAAGTCGCCTGTAAGGTATTGCGCCACACCGCGGCGGTGGCAGCGAAGCGTCCGTTGCCAAGGTTGCGCAGCAGGACATTGGGCGGCCCAGGCGCGTCGTGGATGAGGAGGCCGATGCGGTCGCGGCTCAGGCTGTAGAGCGCACGAGCGTGGTCCGCAGGCAGAAAGTCGGCCAACAGCGCACCTGCATGAGACGCAGTGGAGACCGCTTCAAGCAACATCCGCGCGGCATACGTGGAGAAATACGCATCGAGCAGGCCGTCGCCGTTGTAATCAGCCACTGAGATCGAAGCTACGAGAAACGGCAAGACGCCATCGCCCAAGTCGCGGGAGACGAAGCGACCATTCTCGTTGACCAAGTAAAGGCTCGGCGCAAGCGTGCGGCCGAGGAATACATCCGGGTCGCCGTCGTTGTCAAAGTCAGCGAAGAGCGCAGCCGCGGTGTGGTGCTCCACATCGAGGCCGTATTGGGCTGCGCGCTCGGTGAACGTGCCGTCGCCGCCATTGTGCAACAGCATGTTCCTACCCCGGCGCACGGCAATGTACAGGTCGTCGTACCCATCGGCGTCGATATCCACGACGCTGATGCCGGGATGGCGATCAAAGGCCTGGCGAGTGAAATAGCGATGCGGCGCGACAAACGCGGAGTCGCTAAACGACTGACGCACCAGTTCGGCGTGGCGCGAAAACCTAGCCCGGGCGCGGTCCTCGTCGCGCGGAAGCGCTTCGTCGAAAACTTCGGCAAAAAGCGCGTGCTCCCGCGTGAGCATCTCCAGCGATTCGGTCTCCCAGCGTCGAATCCGCCAAGTGGCATCTTCCTCTTGCTGCCATTCGAGCGTTAGCCGAGCCAGTATTTGCGCGCGCTCCCCACCTTTTGTCTGCGCCGAGGCGTCAAAGCGCAAGCGGGCTTGGTAGATCGTCTCTTCCGCGTCGAGAAAATGCCCGGTCTCAATGTGGAAGGCCGCATAGTCGAAGAAATGTACCGCAGCTAAGAGCGGATTCCACAGTTGAATGTCTGAACCACGGAACTGCTCAGCGGGTGCAATCCCCCAGCGCTGACGCTTAATACCTAGCGCCGGGACGATCTCAGTCGCCTCTGCCGTGTGCTCCACGTCCGCGACAGCAACTGTGGTGGCAAAAAGCACTCGGGCCGGCGGCGCGGGTAGTTGACCTTGGTACATTCCCAAGGCGAGCAGCGGCAGAGCCTCACCGCTCAGATGCTGTTGCACCTCTTCGCTGCGATCAATAGTCGCCAAGAGCCGGTTGTGTTCCTGCACCTTTTGCAGCGAGCGAGCCGTGCCGTATCCCCCGAGGACGGCAAGCGTACCAAAGGCGAGGACAACGAACACAATGGGAATCAGCGGCAGCCGAGGACAGCGCCAAACGAGCCAACCGCCGCCAAAGAGCAAGGCGATCTGCAGGACGATGATGCCCTCGGTGCCAAGCGGATGCGCCGGAAAAAAATGCGCGAGCCCCAGCGGATTGAAAGCCAAGCCACTGAGCAGCAGGGCCACACCGGCGAGACGCACGGCGGCGCGTTTAGTCAGCGGGTTCATAGCAAGCAAGCATCGTTGTTATATATTAAAACGTTTGCCATTCTATCCCTCAATAAGCCGATGTCAAGAGGATGATGTTGACGCTTCGGGCGTCGTCTTGGAAGTTCTAACGAGCAGCGGGAAAACTCCGAAGAAAGGAACGGACATGGGAGCCACGCACGTTACCGTAACCATTCGCAATCCGGCCGCACCACACCGCACTTGGGAAGGGCTTTTTCTAGTGGATACCGGTGCGACGGATTGCCTCGTCCCAAGGCAGCATCTCGAGGCTATCGGCCTTGAACCGCAAGGCCAGCGGACGTATGAGTTGGCCAATGGAGCCGAACTCAAGCTCGACATCGGGGTCGGGCAAATCGAATTCATGGGCGAATTCGTCGGCGGCACGATTATCTTCGGCGCTACGGACGCCGAGCCACTACTCGGAGTAACGGCTCTCGAATCGGTGGGCATTGAGGTTGATCCGCTCAACCAACGACTGAAAAGACTGCCCGCCGTCCGCCTCAAAAGGGTCGGCGAGGAATAGCCGAGCGAGGAGTGCGTAACGTCGATTATTCACTAGACAGCTTTTTATGAAGGAGGACGCTCTTGTTCGCTGAAATCGCCCGCCACGCCCTCGATCGGGTGCCCTTGTCGATCATCTTCGACGATTCCACGGTGTTGGTCAACCTCAACTATTTCTTCCTCCGCGACCGCACCATCGCCGAGGGCCGTCCCCAGCGCTGGGAGGATGTGCCGGTGGCCCATCCTACGTCCTTTACCCGCGAATTTGCCGAGTGGTGCCTAGCAAGCGGCGTCCGGGGTAAGTTCTCAGTGGTGCCCTGCCCAGCGGCCCTAGGGCGCATCGACGAGGGACTGCCCCTCTTTAGCAAAGCCCAGCAAGACGAATGGCTGGCCATGTGCCGCGAGGTCATCGTCCCCGCCTTTGACATCACGCCCGAGATGCTCACCCACACGTTCGTGTTAGATCCCAAAACCTTGCAGCCGCTTCCTTCTAGAATATGGGAGCAATACGATTGGGCCGCGCTGCCCGAAGACCAAGAGGAATTGGTCACCGAGTACATCGCCCAAGCGTGCCGCATTCTAGTCGCTGTGGGCCTGACACCCCAAGGAGTAACCTCACCGGGCGGTTTCGGCGGCCGCACTCTGCCCTTTTACGCCCGCTGTGCTGGCGAGGCCGTGCGCCAAGTCACAGGTAACCCCCTGCCCTACTTTTTTCAGCGGGTCTCCAAGGAGGATACAGTAGAAACCCCCGTGTGGTACCCCGACCGCCAAACCGGCCAAGCCACCGGCGAAATCATCGCCTCCACCGGCGACTGGACCGGCAGTTGGACCGGCTATGGCGAGGTCGATGCCGACAAGTACATCACTCCCAACTTGGAGGGCGGCCGCCTACCAGCTCTCATCGACGCGGGCGAGCCAGCGGTACTCATCAGCCATTGGCAGGGGTTTTATGGGCTACACGATGCAGACCGGCGCGGCTTTAACGCATTCAAGAAGGTGGTGAGCCGTCTCGCCGAGCGCGACCCGAGGGGAGAGCACACCCAATGGCGCACCTGTAGCCAGATTACCACCTATGCCTGCGCCCGCGCAATGGCCGAGATCGCAGTAGAAGGAAACACCATCCGCCTCGATCTGCCGGTGCAGACCCCTGACTTGACCCTGCGCCTGACGAATGGAGCGGTGCGCTCAGTCCGAGTGGATGGCCGCCCATTGACGCGAGCTGCCAACCGCGCCGCCTTCAAAAGCGATACTTTCCTGTTAGAGGACGGTGCCGCTTTAGTGGCCTTTGACCCAGCCCAACGCCAAGTGCTAGTAGAAGCGGAATAACCAACTTAAATGGAGACTGCAACATGAACTCACGCCCCCAAATACTCATCGCCTGCAACAAGCACGTGCGCGAGCAGTACCTCGCCGCGGCCGATTTCGCACGCCTCGAAACCTTCGCCGACTGGGACTGGTTCGAATGCGAAGGCGGCGGCATTTACGACACCAACACAGACTCTGAGACCGCCCGTGCGCTAGGCGAGCGGCTAGGTGGCTACGACGGACTAGTCGTCTGCCACGGTTGCCCCACGGTCGATGCCGCGATCTTGGATCAAGCCTCTGACCTGAAGATCATCGGCGAGCTAGAAGGCGACCGCTTTGCCAGCCGCATCGACATCGAGGCCGCTTGGGCACGGGGCGTCTGCACGGTCGATACGACCAACGGCTCGTCGTATCCAGTGTCCGAATGGGCCTTGGCGCTCATCATCATCGCCCTGCGCAACGCCGGAGCCCAATTCCGCCGCCTCATCGCCGGCGACGTGAGCCCTCGTCCGCACAGCGACTTTGGCTTTATCCACGGCGATCTGACCGGCAAGCGGGTTGGCCTGATCGGCTGCGGGCACATTGGCCGACGGCTAATCCAATTTTTGCGTCCCTTCCAGACTGAAGTGTGGGTGTTCGATCCCTATCTGGCGCGCGAGATGGCCGACGCCATCGGCTTCCTCAAAACCTCGTTGGACAACGTGATGTCCCAGTGCGACGCCATCGTCTGCCTAGCCCCGCACACCCCGCGCACCGAGCGCATGATTGGCCAACGAGAGCTAGACCTGATCCAGCCGGGCGCAGTGTTCGTCAATGTGTCGCGGGGTAAAGTAGTGGATTCGGATGCGCTGGTGAGGCGGCTCAAACGGGGCGACATCGTCGCCGGTTTAGACGTGTTCGACCCAGATGTGGGCGAGGACAACGCCTATGGCGACAAGGAGATCCTCCACTTGGAAAACGTCTTCGTCACCCCTCACATCGCCGGCGTGACCGAGCAAAGCTACCCGCGCTTCTTTACGCTAATGGTCGATGAGCTCGACCGCTTCTTCCACGGGCACGAGACCCTCTTCGACCTAACGCCGCGCTCCATCGCCAACCGCCGAGGCAGCGAGTTAGCTGAATAGAGCCGAGGAGGAGTTGAACCGTGAATCTAATCGCCCCGACAGCAACGGTACAAGTACCGGATTGGGTCGCGTACCCGGATCGCGACTGGGTGCAGATCACGCCCGCCGAAGCCGGTCTCGATGCGCGGAAATTCGCCACCTGGCTGGACAGCCTCGATGTCAGAGGGGCGAGCTTTGGCGGCGAGGACCACAGTGGCGACCAGTACGGCGCCGTGCTCACGCGCGGCGGATACTTGGTCCACGCCTGGGGCGACCGCCACTATCGGCATCAGACAGCCTCGGTCGGCAAGGCCCTGACGTGGGTGGCGCTGGGCGCGGCCGTTGGCGACGGCCTCCTCGACCCGGACGAGCCGATCCACCAAACGTGGACCGGAGCCGGGCAGCTATCGCACGAGCACAAGTACCTCAATTGCGGCCACCACCAAAAACTCACTTGGCGTCACTTGATCGGTCGGCGCGATGAGAGCCTGCATTGGGGCGGCTTCCCCTTTGAAATCGGCAACCGCTGGCGAGAGCAGCGCACCGGTCTCGAAGAGCGGGACGCAGTTCCCGGCGTCCCCGCATGGGCCAATTGGACGGGGGATCCCTTCTACGACTGCTACGCCCATGCCGAACCGGGCACCCAAGGGCTGTACAGCAGTGCCGGCTTCTGGCGGTTGGGCCAAGCGCTGACCTACGTTTGGGGCCGCGACCTCAAAGACGTGGTCCAGGAGCGCCTGTTCGACGCCATTGGCATCCCGTACGAGCGCTGGGACTGGCTCACCGGCGGCGAAGTGAAAGAGCGGAAATACCTCTATCCCGCCATTCCAGACGCGTACACCTACCTCGACCCACCCTACGAGATCGGCGGCCAAGTCGTGCGCAGCGGCCCGGGTTGGGTGGTCATCAGCACCTCGGATCTGGTGCGCTTCGGCCACCTCAATGCCACCCGGGGCATGTGGAAGGGGGTGCGCGTCATCGACGACGCTTGGCTGCGCGGCCACGGCGGGGGCAATAAGAGCGGGGCCAGCGGCGAGTGCGAGCACTTCACAGCCATGGGCGTGGTGACGACAATCGGGCTGCCCGAGTACAGTCACGGGGTCGAGACCAAGAGCATCCTCCCCGGCGACTTCTTCGTCGCAGAGGTCCAGCCGAGCTAGCGGAAAAGCTCAGCGGGCGGATAGAGCGTAGAGTTCTCGCCTATGAATGGGAGGGCGGAAAAGTCTCCGGCCAGCGCGGATCGTAGTCGCTTTCAAAGAGCCAGTCGAAATGATCCGGCACAATGTGGGCGCGGTCCGGGCGCAGTTGGCACCGCAGCCGGGGGAAGAAGTCCATCAGGGCGTCGCGCTGGCTCTTGGGCAGGCCGCCCGAAACTCCAGCAGCGATCCACGAGGTCCCCATGGCTTTGCGGGGCACGGTGTCCTCGTTCTGCCAGGCCGAGTGCAGTCCGGCACTGCAAAGCACTAGAATCTGTCCCCGCCGCGCCACTGCGGGAATGGGCTCGCACTCGAGCCAGGGTCTTTCGCCCAGGTCCGGGATGTACTCGGGGAAAGCAGCCGCAGTCGCCGGAACTGGAGCCGGCCGCAGACCGTGTACGCGGGGCAGTTCGGCTTTGTGCTCGGGTCGGAGGACCTGACTCCAGTGCGCCATGATGGAGCGGTGACTGCCGGGCAGGATGCGCATGGCACCGCGATGCGCGGGCACATCGTTGAGCCAGAACCACAACTCAGCCCGCATCCGGCGGGGGGTAGCCGCAAAATCCTCCAGTGTGGCCTGGATGTCCACATGGCACCCGCGTGCCCACTGCTCGCGAGGGTCGGCGTACGGCGCTGAGGCCGGGGGCCGCTCGTGAGGGGCCAGACCCCACCACAGATGGACCGCATCGGCGCGCAGCAGCTTTTTGGCCACCTCCTCAAAATACGGGTGCTGGATGACTTCGATGTAATCCGGATCCTCGTACGGTGCTCCGCCGTTGTCGCGCAAGCGGTCCCACGCCGCCTCTGCCCGGTCCAACTGCTCGGTGGTGAAGGGGCTGTCGATGGTCACGGCGCCCTGCTCTTCGTACTGGGCCAATTGCGCATCGGTGAATATCATGGGCGTCCTCAATTATTTAGGGGCGGCGAATGGCCAAGCATAGGGCATTGTCGATGGTGGGTCAAGAACTTGCCAAAGGGACTTGATCGCGCCGTCCGGCTGGGGTTAATTGCACCTGTTGACTCACCGAATTGGCGCTGTGCGATCAGGACAAGCAAGAGACGAGGAGGACGATCATGAGCAAGACCCACGAAGTGATGTTCTACACCGACGGCCGCCATTCAAGCGTGTACTTGTACGAGCCGCCCATGGGGGCCAAGCAGTACCTAGAGCCCATCGACGAACTGGTCGATCTCGGCATTGACACCATCACCTATGCCGTGGGCGACTGTAGCGTTTTGCTCTACGCCACCAAGGTGGGCGAACGCTGGGGGCACAACGTCGACCTGACCGACCACGATATTTGGTGGCGGGCGGCGCACAACGCCAAGCTGATGATCGAACAGGGCACGGACCCGCTCATGCTCGTGTGCCAGCGGGCGCAGCAGCGCGGTTTCCAGTTTCTGCCCAGCCTGCTGTTGAATATGATTCACACGCCGCACGACCGCGTCACCAATTGCCGGGTGGCCGACTTCACCACCGAGCATCCCGAATGGCAGGTCGGCGACGAGCCCGAGTACCCCGAGGCCCGCTTCGACAACCCCAACCGGCTATCCTTTGCCATACCCGAAGTACGGGCGGACCGGCTGGCAGTGATCGCCGAGTTGGTCGGGGATTACCCCGGCGACGGCATTGAGCTGAATATGTGCGACTACGCGCCGTTTATCGGCCGCGGAGAGGTCGCCGAGCACCCCGAGACCTTGACCGAGTGGATGCGGGAAATACGCCAACTCTGCGACCGGGCGGCCGCAGAGCAGAATTGTCCCAAGCGGTTGGTGGTCCGCATCGGCGCGACCCTCGATGGCAATAAGCGCATGGGGATGGACGTGGAGACCTGGATCGAGGAAGGGATCGTCGATGCGCTGATCTGCATGCAGGTCGTCGGTGATTTTGCAAACGACACCACTGGATTGCGGGCCGTTGTCGCCGCCGCCAAAGGTAGGGATGTGCGGGTGTTGGCGGGTATGGAATCGACCAATAACCCCGAGCTTTCCCGGTCGGCAGTGCGGGCCGCTGCAGCCAATGCCTATGCCGCTGGGGTCCACGGCGTGTTCTTCCACACGTATTACCCAGCACCCAAGCGCTATCCATACGATGACGAGGCGGCTGGAAGGCTGAGGTTTATGGGGCATCCAGACTTGCTGGACAATCTCGACAAGAGATACCGGCTCGGCATCCCCATCAATCCCAAGTCAGCCCCTACCCATGGCCTAACCGAACAGCTACCGGCCGAATTGCCGTGCGGAGATCCAGCGCGGCCATTCACGCTGGAAGTGAGCGACGATGTGGCCGGCCGGGACCGAGCCGGCGAGTTGTGGCGCTGCGAGTTGCGCCTGTTGTTGCAGCACCTGACGTACGAGGACCGGATCGGGCTGAAGTGGAATGGCGGTGAAATACCCGAGACCGCGTGGCGCAAGGCCGACTGGACCTACCAGTTGCGCCCCAGGCCGGATTACGCGGTCAACGGGTACCGGCTGCACATCGATCTCAAGCAGATCCAGCGCCTGCCCCAGCGAGGAATAAATACAGTGGAGGTGGAGGTCGTGGGAAAGGACGCCCAGCTCATTCACCCGGTGACCCTAGCGGATGTGGAGCTGGTGGTCGAATATCTGCCGCACCGCAATGCGCTGCGGGACGACGAAGAGTACTTTGCCTGAGTTGGCCCATCGCGGTCCCCGGGGCCATGTTGGGGCGTGAAATAGCAAGGGCCGAGGTCGGCTCAATAAAACGGCAGAAAAAAGGTCAGATCCGTGCCAAAGTTATCCATCGCCACCACCTCGTCACCGCGCAGCCGCGCACGGATGGCGCTGTCGCGCCAAGTCAGGGTCGTCTCGTGGACGGGCAAGTCAAACGCAAAGCCGACCCAGCTTCCCACCGGCGGATTCTCAATCACCGCATAACCGCCGCGCAAGACCGGATGTTCGGCACCCTCTACATTGAATCGTTCCCCGTCGAGCCAAGGCGGCAGACGCACGTGAAGTGCTCCCGGCTGCTTGACCTTGACCGCTAGGCGCGGATGCGTATAGGGCGACTGCACTGCTAGAGCATCCGTCTCGCAGTCGAACAGCATATCCACCCAATGCCCCACTCCATCGCTGCGCACCACGGCCTTGTACGCCGCGGCTAGCGAGCCTACGGACCCGCCGACAATGTCGATATTGAAGCCAATGCGCAGCTTGTTCGACTGCCAGATGCCCAGCGGCTCGTGCCCGTAGGGAGCCGGGAAACCAAAGCCGCCGCGCAACCTGTGCGCCACTTGGCGCTTGCCATCTATCCCTTCGGAATTATCTGGTTCGACGATAAACGAAACATCGCGCAATTGCGACGGCAGCAAATGGCTGCGCAACATGCGCTCGGCATCGGCGTAGTACTCGGGATGGCCCCAACGCCCCAAGATGAGCGCGGTCTCGATAATATCGCCGGTATTGTTGGCCTCGCCCCGGCGACAGAGCGTAGGTCGGCTCGACACCTCAATGGACCAGCCGATCTGATCGCGCAAATCCCACAGGCCGCCATCGTAAAATCGCTTGACCTGCTCCATCAGCCCGGCGTCCCCCGTGCATTCGGCGAGCTGAGCCAACGACGACATCGCGCAGGTAGTAGAATGCACGTGAGAGCCAAAGCGCTCGGTGGCAAAGGAGCCGTCGTCGAGAAAGAACTCGCGCACGGCTTTGTCCTTGAGCGCGGTAGCCAAATCCAAGGCCCGTTGGTATCCGGTGGCTTGGTACAATTTGACCAGCGGCCCAATGGCGCGCGCCGGTCCTTGGATAAAGGTCGCCTCACCGGAATCGCGGAGGCGCACCGGCGTGTCGCGTTCAAGGCGGACGCGATCCCATTGCTCGTTGGGTACCCAATAATCGAACAGCAACTCAATACTAGCGGCCGCCAATTCCATAGCCCGCTCGGACTTGCGGAGGGCTGTCAACGCGTATAGAGCATGAAAGCCTTCGCGCAAATTGTGCTCTTGCAGTTCAATTGGATCGCCCTCGCCATTGATATGCTGGCCGATGCGCTGCAAGGGCAGCGGTGCCCGGCTGTACGAAAAAAAGGCCGCGCGAGCGTGCTTGTCGATCACCTCCTCGTCCAAGTCCAAGCCCATAGCGTCTTCAGCCGCCAGCATAGCGTTCAAGAGGCGGCCCGGCATGTGGCCTTCCATGCTACCGGCCAAAAAGGCTTCGGGCCGCACCTGCGCTCCGCCATAGGGTATATCGGCGTCATCCGCGTTGAACGCCCGGCTCATGGCTTGGCAACCCAAGCGAATGGCGTCGCCGATATCAGTGGTATTTACGTCGCGCAGTTGTACCATGGCCTTTCCTCAAACACTAGTAACCGTCCCCGAAAATCCCATCTCAAAAATCGATCAACTCCTCGGTCAGGCCGGCGTCCAAAGGAGGCGTCTCGACGCTTATCTGCACGGGGTTAAGCCGGAGCCTTCCACTTCTTCAATTGCCTCTTCCACACCCTGTCCAATTCGCGGCGCACCACCTGCACATCCTTCCAGCGGTCGGGGAAAACCGACAGATGGTAGCCGCCGGCGATCTGCTCGGGACAGGCGAACATTTCCCGGCCCGGCTCGGCAAATTCCAGCCAGCAGGCCATGACCTGCTCGGCAAATTCCAGCCAATCGACGAATTCGGGAATGATCTTTCCCTTGTGGTCAATAGCGGGAATCATGGCGTGGTGCCCATTGAAGGGCCTAAAGTGAAACTGCTGCGCCAATTGGATCAAATCGACGCGCTCAGCTAGGCGCTCCCAATAGGGCGGCGACAAATGCTTGATCACCGCTGGATGAGAAAAGTCCCACGTCATTTTCAGCGGCTTCTTCTCCGCCTTCTCGTAACCAGCGGCCAAGGCATAGGCTTTTTCCGGCGTTTCCGTACACGTATCTCGGTGCACCTCCACGGCCACGTCCATCTCCAAGTCTTCGGCCGCATCCATCAAACGCCGCGCCACCTCCACAGCCCGCGGGGTGAGCGTGTCGTGGTCGAGCATTTGCACGTTGACGCAACGCGCTCCCGCCGCCTTAATCTCGCGCAACTTGGGCCTAATCTCGCGGATGCCCCCCAAGTCTGTAGTACAAGCAAAGACCAAACCCGAGTCCGCGACCTCGTCCGGGGTCACCATGAAGACGCGCCCCACAAAGCCGTCGAAACCGGCGTCTTTTATTTTTTTCAGCTTTTTGGCCGCGCTCCACTCGCCCTTCTTGCCGCCGTATCCCATCAGGGAACCGAGGGAACATAAATGATAGATTTTAGGCCGCTTGATTTTCGCCATGTTCACCCTCCTTGGAGTGATTGTACTGCTGCGATAAGGGCCGCTAATATATCGCCCACATCCACGGAAACCAAACCGCGTAGGGGCTTGCCTACACCACATCCCATATCTGCGTTTATCTGCGGATACGTTGCTTTTAATCAAACGGCGGGAAAAAGGTCAGATCAGCGCCAAAGTTATCCATCGCCACCACCTCGTCGCCGCGCAGCCGAGCGCAGATGGAACGAGTTCGATGTCGCAGGATTAGCTCTTCTTCGGCCAAGGAAAAACGGATCTCAATCGGCGCGTGCAAAGGCGGTTGAGCGAAGAAAAGGAACCCGCTGTCTATGCGCGGCGGCGCAGCCCCTTTAACCTCTAAGTCAGACGGCACTACCCAGCTAGGCAGGCGCACCCACAACGGCCCCGGCTGCTTAACCTCGACGCGCAAGACGTCGTGGGTATAGGGGGATTCGACGCGCACGGCCTCAGTCTCGCGGTCAAAGAGCAAATTGACCCGATGCCCGGCCGGGCCGCTGCGCACCATCTCCCGGTACACCTCGCACAAAGACGCCACCGCCCCACCGACAATATCCATGTTGAATCCAACGGTCTCGGCTTCCACTGGCTCGTGGCCGTACGGCGCTGGAAAGCCAAAGGCTCCCTGGTGCCGCTGTGCCATGTCGCGCAGGCCATCTAAGCCCTCGGGGTTAGGCAGTTCGTCAATAAAGGCAATATCGCGCAGTTGGGACGGCAGCATATGCCCCCGCACAATGCGCTCGGCGTCTTGGAAGTACTCGCTCCAACCCCAGCGACCCAAGATCAGAGCAGTCTCGACAATATCGCCCGTATTGTTGACCTCGCCGCGGTCGGGCGGCGCATCGGGATGAGTACTTTCGACGACCCAGCCCAACGGGTCGCGCATGGCCCACAGACCATTGTCGTAAAAAGCCTTGACCCGCAGCAGGAGCGCCGCGTCACCCGTCAGATCGGCCAATTGCGCCAACGACGACATGACGCAGGTGACCGAGTGCGTATGATCGCCCAGCAGTTCCCGGTCGTGGCCGCCGTCCGCAGTGAAGAACTCACCCGTAATCTTCGCAGCCAATTCCAAAGCCAACTCCAACGCCGGCCCATAGCCCGTCGCCCGATAGTACTTGACCAAAGGCCCCAAGGCCCGAGCTTCCCCCGGAATGAACAGACTCTCCCACGCCTCCAGCCCCAGCTCCTGTAGCGCCGGTCGGTCCCAACCCTCGTCCACACTCCAATAGCGGCGAAACGCCTCGATACTGGCCTCAGCCAACTGCCGTGCCCGGTCCGAGTCGCGGTACTGCACCAGCGGATAGAGCGCGTGGAAACCCTCGCGGATATTGTGCGGGATGAAGTTGACCAACGGACCGCCCAACTCGGCCCGGTTGAGCGGCATGGCGATGGGGCCGCTGTACGAATAGAACGCCGCGGCCGCGTGTTTTTCAATGGCCGCTTCATCTACTTCGACGCCCGCCGCATCCTCGGCGTTGAGCAGAGCATTGAGATGGCGACCGGGCACATGCGCCTCCGAATGCGCGGCACTGAAGCGCAATTCGGCTTGGGGGCGCACGTACGAGCCGAAAAAGGGAACATCGTTGTCGTCGGCATTGAAAACGCTCGACATGGTGCGGCAACCCAATTCAATGGCGCTGCGCACATCCGTGGTATTGACGTCTTGTAAACGAGCCATGGTCATCTCCTGTTAAAATTATCGGCTAGTAAGGGACGTTATGCGTAGGTCTTGCATCAAATCGGTTCCTCCTCTTCTATTATTTATCCCTCAGATTGGATCATCCTCATGCGCCGACTCAACCTCCACCAATTTAAGACAGTTCTCGCGTTTGCCCTACGACTAACGATGTGTGCTGGCGTCGCCGCGTCGGCACAAGAAGAAGGCGAGGATAACACCATGTCCTGGTCCGTGACGCTGAAGACGATCCGTGCCAAATTTCCGACGGTCACCCATATTTCGACCGATACGCTACAATCCTGGCTCGACGAATCTCCGCAGCGGAAAGACCTCCTGCTGTTAGACGTGCGAGACCCCGAGGAATACGCCGTCAGCCATTTGCAGGACGCCCAGCCAGCCCCATCGAAAGACGAAGCCCTAAAAGCACTCCAAGGAGCACCGTCAGACCAGCGTATCGTTTTGTACTGTTCCGTGGGATACCGCTCGTCGGAACTTGCCCAGTTCCTAATGAAGAAGGGATATACAGAGGTTTACAATCTGGAAGGATCGATCTTTGCTTGTAGATCAGCCCTACGTTAGCTATAATACGCCCGCCGACACCCCAACTATCCGAGGCCCACCATGCCCAACACCCCCATCCCCATCGGCTCCGACCGCCAACTACTGCTCGACCACCGCCTCATCGACGAGCTACAAGACGCCCGCCAAGTCCTCCACCAACCCATGCGCCGCAACGCCGCAGTGCGCATCGACCACCCCTGGGAAGAAGGCGGCCTCGCCTACGCCGTGCTCTTTAAAGACGGCGACCGTTTCCGCGCCTGGTACCGCTGCATCCCCCACGCCGATAACAACAAAACCGACCGCGCCTGCACTGCCTACGCCGAAAGCAGCGACGGCATCACTTGGCACAAACCAGAGCTGGGCCTCATCGACTTCCAAGGCTCGACAGCCAACAACTTAGTCATCGACGATCCCGACCTCGTCAACTTCTCCCCGTTCCTCGATCCAGAAGCCCCAGAGCAAGAGCGCTACAAAGGCATCGGCCGGCGCGGTGCCATTTACACGGCGACCTCACCCGACGGCCTACACTGGCGCAAAAATCCCGAACCCGTGCAGACCGAAGGCCCGTTCGACTCGCACAACATCGCCTTCCGCGACCCGTGGACCGGCCAGTACGTCATGTACACCCGAGGCATTCGCAGCGACGGCGAACTAGGCCACGGTGCCACTCGCGCCTTTAAGGAAGGCGTGCGCTGGATCCGCCGCGCCACCTCCGACGACTTTGTCCACTGGAGTCTGCTAGAAGCCATCGACACCGGCGATGCGCCGCTGGAGCACATGTACACCAATTCCTGCGTTCCCTACGAGCGTTCCCCCGGCCTCTACCTGATGTTCCCCTCGCGCTTTATCAACAGCCGCAGCCCCACGCCCGACTGGCCGTACCCCGGGGTCAACGACGGCGTGCTGATGAGTAGCCACGACGGCCTCCACTTCGACCGCCTCTTCCCCGAAGCCTTCGTGCGCCCGGGACCCGACCCCGGCAACTGGCACGACCGCAGCGTGTACATCATGCGCGGCCTGCTGCGCACCGGACCGGCCGAACTGTCGCTCTACATGACCGAGCACTGGCGCATGCCCACCTCCTGCATCCGCCGCCTGACCATGCGCCTCGATGGTTTCGCCTCGGTGCAAGCGCCCTATCGCGGCGGCCAGTTCACCACCAAGCCCCTGATCTTCAGCGGCGATCAATTGCGGCTCAATATGGCCACCTCCGCGGCCGGCAGCATCCGCGTCGAAGTCCAAGACGAAAACGGCAAGCCCTTCCCCGGCTTGTCGCTGACCGATTCGCCCGAGCTTTTTCAGGATCAGACGGACTTAGCAGTGGAATGGGAATCGGGTGCTGAGGTAGGCCCGTTGGCGGGTCGGCCAGTGCGTCTGCGCTTTGTCATGTACGACGCCGACCTGTACGCACTGCGCTTTTGCCGCAAAGAAGAATAGGAGACGGAACCCATGTATCAATCAGTAGATGTCGCCGCCATTTCCTTCCGGCCCAAAAAATTCGACCTAGCCGACAACGCCGACCGCTTGGAAGCCATGTTCCGCGCCGCCGCTAAGAGCGGTGCCCAACTAGCCTTGGCGCCCGAAGGAGTGTTGGAGGGCTACGTGGTCATGGAACTGATTACGGGGGAGGAACCGGAAGAACGGATGCGGGACGTGGCTGTCACCACGCGCGGGCCGGTCATTGGCCGCTTCCGCGAGCTGGCCCGCGAGCTGGGAATATGCCTCGCCTTTGGGCTAGCCGAGCGCATCGGCGACGATGTGTACAACTGCGCCGTCTTCATCGACCACCGGGGCCGCCTGTGTGGCAAGTACCACAAAATGCAGTTGGCCGAGGGCTATCATCCCTCTTGGTGGTACAACCGCCTCGGTGCCCATGCCCGCGCCTTTGACACTCCGTTTGGCCGCTGCGGCTTCCTCATCTGCAACGACCGCTGGAACCCCGACATCGCCCGCATCCCAGTGCTCGATGGAGCACAGTACCTGCTCATCCCCTCCTACGGCTCCCGCTCCAAGGAGCAACACCGCGCCGTGTTGGCCCGGGCGCGCGAAAACGGCGTCGCCATTGTCGAGGCCAACGTCGGCGTCACCTTAGTCATCAGCAAAGGAGAAATCGTCGCTTTGTCGCGCCGGGTAAACGAAATCACCTACGCCACCATCGAAGTCCCAGCCCCACCTTCGGCGCGCAACCGCGACGCGCAGGAACGCAGTTTTTTGCAATGGCGGCAGACGGAAATGCCCCACCGCTACCAACAAGGGGAAGCTAAGCGCGCCCGCTCCGGTCCGCACGACCCCGACAAGGTCAGCCACGACCAAAGGGGCCGCTTGATCGGTTGAAATAGCTTACTGCACAAAGGCCCTCTTCCCCACAATCCCCTCACCCTGCGCGATGTCGTAGCGCGACCCGGCCGCGAGTTGTTCAAGGGCTTCCACCGTCCCATCCGGCCAGCGAATCTCCAAGCGGTCGATCTGCTCGGCCGCGCCCAAGCCAACGGTCAGGGCCATCGGACTGTGGCTCAAATAGGAAGACCCCGTGCGCACCATGAACACCTGCTCCTGTTCGCCCACCTGCGCAGTCACCTTCGCGCCAATAGCGTCTCGATTAGGTGCCTTGCCCGTCAGGTCAAGCTCCACCGCATGACCGGTCGGCCCCTCGTTGCGCAATAGATAGGCCGGGCCGCCATTGGTCGTCAGCAGCACGTCCAAGTCGCCGTCTGCGTCGATATCGCCGACGGCCAGTCCTCGCGCCACCAGCGGCTTGAGAAACAGCCCACCGGTCTGCTCCGACACCTCGATCATCCGCCCGTCGCCGTCATTCCAAAACAACTGCGGTGCCTGCTGGTACTCGATCTCCTTCTGCACCGAGTTGATCTCCGGCTCAATGTGCCCATTGGCCAAGATCAGGTCTTGATAGCCATCGAGATCGTAGTCGAAAAAGCGCAGCCCAAAGGTCAGCGGCTGTAGCGTTGCCTGCATCAGCCGAGCCTTGCCCGCAGCATCGACGAAGACCTCGCCGCCGGCTTGGCGATAGAGCGAAAGCGCCTCGCGGCTGAAGTTGCCAATGGCGATGGAAAGCACGCCGTCGTTGGCGACCGAGGTAATATCTACGCCCATCCCCGCTCGCGCCCGCCCGCTCTCGTCGTAGCCGATGCCCGCGGCGAGACCCCGCTCCGCAAAGCGGCCCCCACCTAAGTTTTGCAACAGGAAATTGGGCTGGGTGTCGTTGGTGACGACCAAGTCGATGCGGCCGTCGTCTTCAAAATCGGTCATGGCCACGCCCATGGATTTGCCCTCGGGCAACAGCAGGCCCGCTTCTTCGGTGATCTCCCGGAAGCGGCCCTCGCCTAAGTTGCGATAGAGCCTCGGCGTCGAGCCGGGGTACTGCTGTGGCGTGGCATAGGACTTTTCCTTGCCGTCGAGCGAAGTGTATATATCGGTGCTGGCCGACCAGCGCACGTAGTTGGTGACCAGCAGATCCAGCCAGCCGTCCCCATCCACATCGACCCAAGCCGCGCCTGTTGACCACTCGGGATTCTCGTTGCCTGCGTCGTCCCGCCAGACCGCGCCCGCCACGCCCGCTTCCCGCGCCACATCGACAAAGCGACCCGCGTCGTTGCGCAACAGCAGGTTCGGCCCCAAGGTCGTCAGGTAGATATCCGGGTCGCCATCGGCGTCGTAGTCGGCAATCGTCGCGCCCATACCATAGACCGAAAAGTCTAGGCCCGCGCGCTCTGTTGCGTCATCAAAGGTCCCATTGCCGAGGTTGCGGTAGAGCTTGCCGGGTGCTTCCTCGCCGCCCCAGCCTTCGCTGTTGACCAAGAGCACGTCCAGCCAGCCGTCGCCATCGTAATCAAAAAGCGCACCGCCGCTGCCCATGGTTTCCGGCATCCACTTGTCGCCGCGCGCACCGGTCTCGTGCCTGAATTCGAGACCAGCCTCTCGCGTCACATCGACAAAGCGCACTGCAGGAGCCTCTTTCCGCCCGCGCCCCACCGCATAGTCGGCAGTCGGAGCTTTGGTGTACTCAGGCGTCGGAGCCGGTTCTGAAGGCTCTTCCGGGCCGCAGGCGGCTAACATCAATGCGCCGATTAAGAGGAAAAATGTCATCGAAAAACTACGTGAGTACGACCCTAGCAAGCTACTTTCTTACTATTTAGAGCTTTGATCTAAAGCAAGCCCGGCAGCGACCTTGGCAGATTTACTCGAACCTCTGTCGCGAAGGATTTTTAAAACAGTCGCCTCGGTGGGGCTCGAAGAGTTCCTACGCTGTGATAGGGCAAGGCCGTCTGCCAATTTGGCGGACTTGCTTGAGTTGCGGTTTCTGAGAACTCTAGCCACGGCAGCCTTCGTGCGCCTGCGTATTTGCTCTTTATTCTTTGTCATCTGCAACCTGCTCTTGGTTTGCCTTGAAGGTTTTGACTATCTCGGCAGGAGAAGTGTCGTTTAATACAAAGAATGCTATCAGCACAAGGAATCCTGTAAATAGGACCGCACTAGCCAAGCCTCCAACTAAGTTTACGCAGAATTGAGGCCAAAAGCTACCATACTGTCTGATTTCCCTAACGATGGTGGCCTCTTCAATTTCCTTCCTCAAGTCAACCTCAATATCCTCAACCACTTCGGCCGAATATGCCTGTAGAACTCCTTCAGCCACAGCTTTAGCACGGAGAAGCTCCCCCTCCGGTTGATGCTCGTACCATTCGCGAATTTGTGCTGGACTAGGCTGTTTGTTGTGCTGCTCTTCGTAGTGCTTCATCCACTCAATTTTCTTCTCTTCGACGATAGCAAAAGCAACTAAGCCTGACAGCCAATGTTCTTCAGATTCTTCAACTAACTCTCGATAGACATCTTCTGGACCTGAATATCTTGCCATGGTTACGATCTCCTTATATTCCTAAATAATACGGATTGCCTATGTTCTGGTTCGTTCTACAAGGCGAGACCGCGCTTCGTTTTGTAACAGCCGTTCCACAAAGGAGTTATCTATGATAGCCGAACACCGACGGGCTGTTCTGACAGCCGATCAGCCCGAAGCCGAACTGATCGCCGGCGACGTCGGGGTCGTGGTTTTCATTCACAACGAAGGAGCCGCGTACGAGGTGGAGTTTCCCAACCGAGCCGTCCTCACCCTAGAGGCCGACCAAGTGCGGGCGCTAGGCATGGAAGAAATTCTCCACGTGCGCCCTCAACGGACAGATTCTCAACCACCCTCCCCCAGCGGATGAACGTGGATATTGAGCGCTTCGCGGTTATCGTGCGGATGCTCTAGCCGATAGCGGCGCGTCAGCTCCTGAGCCGACTCGTCGATCTGGTAGTACTGGTAAGCCCGCTCGGCGATGAGGGCCTCATCCTCGCGGCCAAGGGCGCGCAGCGAGAGCATCCGGTGGTAGTGGGCGACGCGGTCCTCCGGATCAATAGCCAGCACGCCATCGAGAGCCTCCAAAGCCTCCTCAAAACGGCCATCGAGGTAGAGCACCCGGCCCAAGTTGCGCCACGTCGCCCGATCCTCGGGAAAGTCGCGCAACACTCGGCGATACGCCTGCGCCGCAGCCTCGTAACGACCATCCTCCTGCAACACCACGCCCCACACCCAAGCCGTCTGCCCATCGCCGCTAACTAACTCCTCGCAGTCCTCCAAATGCTCGTAGGCTCGCTCCAAGTGGCCATCGCGCACGGCAACCTTGGCCAAGTTGCGGCAGCCGTCCAAGCGCTCCGGCGCTAGCTGTTCCACCGTCGCAAAGGCCCGTGCGGCCCCTTGGGTATCGTCCTGGAGCAACAAGCCAATCCCATAGTCGTTGAAGCGCATCCAGTCGCCCGCATCCGGCGCACTCGGCGCGGACGGCCCTCCCACCGTCAGCTCTACTTCGCTGCGAGCGATCTCAGTTACCGGCAAATCCGGCACTTGGTCGAAGCGGCGGAAGCCCTGGCGGTTGTTATTGAAGGCAAATTCCGTATAGGCTCGGTCGAACTTGCGCCACAGTAGCCGAGCTCGCAGCGTCAGCTTGCGCCCCGCGTAGTCTGCGGGTACCTCGAAGCTGTAGTGGGCTACATCCGCCGTACCCGGACCAATGGTGCGCACATACACGGCCGTGACGATGTCTTGCGCGTTGCGCCGGTGGATGGCTTGGCCTTCTGCATCGACCATCAGTGCCTTGTAAAAGTGCGCCCCTAAATCGACGTGCCCGTCGTCTTGCACCGCCCCGCTCAAAGCCAACACCGCGTCGTCGTCGCTCACCACCGAGACCTCTAGCCAGCCCTCGTTGGAATCGTTGGTCCCGCCCGGAAAGGTGTGCCCGACGCCCTTGTTGCGCACCACCACGTCGAATGTGTACTCGCCGCCGAGCACCAGCGCTGGCTGGCTCTTATCCAGTGCGTAGTGCGCTTCTTCTTGGTGGTACAGCGCGAACACATCGACGCTGAGTTTTTCGTCTTGCAAAAATTCCTCGATCCGCGCAATGGTCTCCTCGTCCCCGCGGATGAAGGGCAGAGCCGTGTTGACCGCCAAAAAGCGATGCGACTTGACGTACCCATCCCGCGCCGACACGTCACCGGCGACCGCTTCCTCCAGCGGCATGTGGCAGTCTTGGCAAACCCGCTTAACAGCAGGCAAATAGAAAGTCCTAGAGGCGTTGAGCGCCACGCCGCTGTCGTGCCAATTGTCGTATTCGTCTTGGCCGCGCAGCCAGCGGTAGCCATTGACGCGTGAGTCGAGGCTGACCTTGTGGCAAGTGGCGCAAAACTCAGAGGTGCGGAAGAAGGGCTTGAGCATCTGCTTCTTGTGCACGATGGGCCGCGCCTTCAGCGCGGTGTCGTGCACGAAGCGGCCCACGCCTTCTTTGGCATTGGCGAACAGATAGGGATCCTCCTGCTCGTCGGCAATGTTGTAGTTGCCGTTGCCGGTCTGGTCGTGAATTGCGTCGATGGCGTGGCAACCCAAGCAGGTCAGCCCGGCTTGGGCTTGGGGCGAGGCGCGGTCAATCTCTTCGGTCATTTTGCCCGCCAGCATCAGCGCCGGATCGTGGCAACCCGAACACCACTTGGACTTGATCTTGGCCTCCTCGCCCGCCAAGTCCTTGTAATAGGCGATATGCGCGTCAACCTCCGCATTGCTCTCGGTCGAGTTGCGGCGCATGTGGTTGATCGTCGCCTCGTAGAAGGGATTGTTAAACGAAGCAAAGCGGTGCGCTGACGTCGCCCACTGTTCGACGATTGCCGCGTGGCAGCGGGCGCAAGTCTCCGAGCCAATCGGCTCGTTGACCACGAAGCCGTACTCGTCGATGTCGCCAGCGAGTTTCTCCGGCTGCGAAAGATCGCCGCGCGTGATGATCCGCGAGGGCAGCACATCGCCGGTCGTAGTCGTAGTAGCCGCCGGGAAAAAGGGACTTTCAGCCGGCACGAAATTGGCGGGGACAAAGTCGTCTGGGGCAAAGTCAGCGACCTCCCGCGCCTTGGAACCTGGACCGGTGTGCTTGCCAGCGGCAAATGCCTGCTCGGCCGCCTGCGTGTACTGCTCACCGCTATAAGTCAACCCGTGTAGCACCACGGCTAACGCCAACAGCCCGACCACCGCTATGGGCACGATGCGATAGCTCCGCGCCGAGGGCTTCCACAGCGAGAGGCGGCGATGCGCCAAGTAAAAGAGGGGAACTAAAACCGCCGCGACCACATGGCTCCAGTACGCCACCGGATTGCCGCGATTGCTCGCCGCGCTGAGGATGAACAGCCCGCTGATGGCCAGTACGATGCCCAACGTCAACGTGGCGATGCCGGTGAGGATGGCCCGCTTGCGGCTTTTGCGCCACACCGCCGGTAGGTGCCAAGCCACAAAACCCATCGCCAAGACCACCAGCACCAGACCGACGCCCGTATGCGACAGCACCATGCCTTGGTAAAACTTGGGCAGGGAGATGTCAGTAACCGCGAAGTAGGAGAAATCGAGGGCGTCGGCCAGCCGATTGGTCAGTAAATAGAGTGTATCGGCGACCATGAAGACGCCCAAGGCCACCACGGCTAGCAAGGTCCGTTGCTGGCGAGTGCTCAGGCGACTCGGGGTTTTCTTTTGCATGGCTTAGCTGGGCAGAGCGCACATAGCCGGCGGGATTGCCGGGTTTCCTCCTTTAAAGATAGGAGGTGCGCGCAATCTCTGGTAGGCGGCGACCGGTGGGGATACTTATGCCCACTGCTCTTGTAGCCAGCCGACGACCTTTTCGACCATCACCTGCGCGTGCTCGCTAAAAACGTGGTCGGCTCCGTCGATGACGACGAGTTCGGCGTTGTCCCTAGCTCGGGCGAGGATGTCGTGCGAGTCAGCAATCGGCACCACGTCGTCCTCACTGCCGTGTACCAGCAGCCAAGGCACTACAATCTCGGCCCCGCGTCGCACCACGGTGTCGATTTGGGCCATGTCGTCCATGTACGCTTGCGAGAGCGGGCAGTCTGGCTCGTCCCACATGCAGCCCTCGTCGGGCACCTCCTCGCCAAACTCGCGTTCGGCAAAGGCGTGCGTATGCACCATGCCCGCCAAAGAGACGAGCAGGCGGATGCGCTCGTCGAGACTGGCGCGCAAGACGCCGACCGCCCCCCCCATACTGTGGCCGACATAGCAAACCGAGTAGCCGTCCAAGGCGCTGAGCACCGCGCCGAGGTCCTCGACTTCTTTAGAGATCGTCGCGTCGGCAAAGCGGCCCTCGGACGCGCCGTTGCCGGCAAAAGAAAAGCGCAGCGCGTGGATGCCAGCGGCCGCTAATCCCTCGGCGAGCGCTACGACAAAGGGACGGTCCTTGTTGCCGGTCACGCCGTGCCCCAAGACGGCAATGTGCCGCGACCCCTCCGTGCCGGCGTGAAAAGTGTAGTCCAGCGCTTCGCCGGACGGGTTGCGAATGGTTCCGAACATGGGGTTCCTCCTCCATAGGATTCTATCGTTGTTTTTATCTGATGTTTAGAATCGACAACCACCGCTCAATCAGGCGAGCGCTGGGTATCCCTTATATCCACGCTTGAGGTTGTTGTTTGAGGACGCGCTCGGCGAGTGGGCTAAACGTACCGAAGTACGATCGGCTCGTCGTGAAGAAGGAGACCAATCGGTCGTCCTCATCTGGCGTCAGCTCAGAGCGTATCCAATCACTCACCATATCTGGATCGTCTGGATCGTCAATTTGTCCCAACTCTTCCTCAAGGCCATTCCACCTCTTCTCCCGCGCCGACCGGAGCCGTTCCACGTTGAGGTTCAGCAGCTCAATGGTACGGGTCACGCGATCAGGAGGAAAACCGGCCATTTGGCAGGCATTTTCGTCTGCTTCAATCAGCCCATTGTCAAGTACCCTCATAAGCGATGGCAACGCGGGTAGTATTCGAGGGTCAATAAAATTTTCGTCGTTCTGACTTCCCTTTGCCTGACCACAGCTCGTGTTATGTCCCACGGGCCTGCGATAACGATCCTCATCATCCTGCACGGTTCCACCCATACAGCAGGCGACCGTGTTGGCTATGTCGAGGGCCTTCGCTTTGCCCAGTTTGGCGTCGCTCTGCGGGATCACATGCTCAATCTGACGACGCCATCCTCTGATCGCAATCTCGCAGTAAGCGCAGAGTCCGTGTTGGTTTTGGGTTAGGACATCTCTAAGTTCGCGGTACGACGCCCCCGAATTGTGAGAGCGAAATTCGTCCCAATCCGCGTCTTCACCCATACAACCGAGGTATTCGTCAAGGCCAGGGGTGGGCTTGTTCAATTCGCGGATGGCCTTCACTGAGACTCGGCCCGCTGCTTGAACAGCTTGCGCCGTCGGATTTCAAGGTCCGCTCGATCAAGGGCCGGATCGTAGGGAGACATGCGTTCTAGCCTCGATCGCAGGGACAAGGCTTCTTTGGACTCCCAGTGCCCCTCCCTGATCAGACGCCGGTATTGTTCCAGTGCTTTTGTGAACTCGTTTTCGGGTCGTTCTTTCACGCCCATCACCACGGAAAGCACATCCCCCGCCTCGGCCCCATAAGTCGCCCCTGCCGGTGCCCCCGCAACAATGCGGTCACCTTCGCGAGCAAGTTCCACAATGCGCTGTGGTTCGACCGTAGTCAGCACCTGCGGACTGTGAGTAGAGACGATGAACTGCGCGTTCGGGAACGTCCGTTGCAGATCGCCCAAGATGCGCTGCTGCCACCCCGGATGCAGATGTAGTTCCAACTCGTCAATTAGGACGACCGCCTCGGATGTGAGCGGATCGTCCAAGTGCGGGTTCCCCTGTACCATTCGCCGCGCCAGATCGGCTGCTAACGCCAGCACGATGCGGTAGCCGCCGCTCAACTGATCAAGCGAGAACTTCTCTACCCGTCCTTGCTCCGATTTCACGGATACCACAAAACGGACCGGATTCAACTCGGTGCGCGGATTAGACACTTCCGGGAGCATGGACGAGATCGCTTGGCGCACCACGGATACATCCTTTAGCTGATAATCGAAATCGCGCCGCTCTTTCTGTTCTCTCAACTCCTCATCTTCCTTGATATAGAACCAGCCCAAGAGCCCTTTGAAATCCGTGTAAGCGGAGAGTGCCCCTTCCAGCGCAGCGAAACGGGGAGATATACTAACAGTATTGGGATTCTTTGGTGTCTTCCGCATACCTGAGAGATTTCGATCTGTGCTATAGAAAGCAACAATCGGCAGGTCGCCCGGTGGCCCTTCCTCCTCCACGCCACTCATGTTCATACTTTCCAGCAACCTACCAAGGTTAAGCAGCCTCTGGGCCACCGCCCGGTCTTCCGCCTGTTTCCCCCCTTGTCGTTCCCACTGAGTTCCATCCATTGTGGTGACCGATACCCGCGGCGACTCCGCACCCTCGCGTTGATCCTCCTTGCGGAAATCAATGCCCGATACATCACCGGGCAACGAGTCGGGAATCGCCCCCAACCCCACCGCAATCGCGCTCAGAACGCTCGTCTTGCCGTACCCATTGTCGCCGTGTAACACCGTCAGCGACGGATCAAGCGGTAGCTTGAGCTTCTCAATGGCGCGGTAGTTTTCAATCTCCACAGATTTCAGTTTCACAAGAACACCTCCTTCGTCTGGGAATAACCCCGCCTACGCTCCCTCAGTCTCCACCCCCAAAAACTCACAAGTCTGCCGCGCCACCACCAATTCCTCGTCGGTGCGCAGCACGTAAATGGGCACTCGGCTCGACTCAGCGTGCAGGCTACCCTCGCCCCGAACGCTCTCATTCTTAGCCATATCCATCACCACCCCCAGAAATTCCAAGTCGCGCAGAATCTGGCCGCGCACGGCAGCCGAGTACTCGCCAATGCCGCCGGTAAAGCTAATCGCGTCCAGCCCACTCATCTCCACCACAAAAGCCCCTAACCAGTCGCGCGCCGACGTCGCCAACACGGCTATGGCCAAGGCACAGCGCTCGTCGCCGCTTGCCGCACCCGCTTCAATGTCGCGCATGTCGCTGTACCCGCAAAGCCCTACAAGGCCGCCCTCGTTAGCACACTGCGCCAACACCTCGTCCCACGGTCGGCCCTCGTTGCGCATCACCAAATCCAGCGCGTACGGATCCAAGTCGCCAATGCGGTTGTTCTGCGGCAGGCCGCCCTGCGGGCTTAGCCCGTGCGACGCCCCCTGCGAGACTCCGGCCTTTACCGCGCACAACGACGAGGACCCACCCAAGTGCATGTTGACGTGTTTGAGGTCGGCGCGGCCTGCCAGTTCCACAACCTTCTCGGCGGCATAGCGGTGGCTAGCCCCGTGGAAGCCATAGCGCTGGATGCCGTACTGTTCATACCAAGCATAGGGCACCGCGTACATTTTGCGCCGCTGCGGCATCGCACCGTGGAACGCCGTCTCAAAGCACCCGACCCGCCGCGCCTTGGGGGCCACCCGCGCAAACTGCCGGATCGCCGCCACATAAGCGGGATTGTGCGCCGGAGCCAGCGGATAGAAATCCTCCATCCGTCCCACCACGTCCTCGTCGAGTTCGACCACCCCGGAAATAGCGCGCGCGTGGACGGCCTTAAACCCCACGGCGTCCAACTCCTCCACCGAAGCCAACACCCCGCCCTCGGCCAAGCGCGCAAGCGCCTCGTCAATCGCGCTGGCATGGTCGGGCAGGTCCACGGCCTGCTCCACCTCGTCGGCCCCGCCGATCTGGAAGGTATGCACCGAGCCTTGGTCCCCGATCCGATCCATGCCACCGCGCGCCAAAACCACTTCCTCGGGCATGGCAAAAACCTTATACTTAAACGAGGTGCTGCCGAGATTGGAAACTAGGACTTTCATCTTAGCAGCCGCCTTAACATTCTAGGTGCACTCCAATCAACGTCATCTCACATCTGCATTTATCTGCGTTCATCTGCGGATACTTTTGCGCTTCTTAGGGCCGCGCCGGGCTGCCGTCGGGCAAGCGCGTCTGCGTCCACCCTATCACTTGGTCTTCACAAGGGTACTTAGCCGCCAAGTCCTCGTCGATGTCGATCCCCAACCCCGGCCCATCGCTCGGATACATGTATCCGTTGCGCACCTCGGGCAGCCCCGGAAACATTTCGTACACGTGCTCTCCAAACCGACACCACTCTTGGATCCCGAAGTTAGGTGCCCACAAGTCCAAGTGCAGGTTGGCCGCGTGCCCCACCGGCGAGGTGTCGCCCGGGCCGTGCCAAGCCGTGCGCACCCCGTACATCTGCCCGAAAGCCGCCACATTGCGCGCCGGCGTGATCCCGCCCATCTGGCTGACGTGCATGCGCATGAAGTCGATGAGCCGCCCTTCGATGAGCGGCGTCCACTCGTGCGGATGGTTGAACAACTCACCCATAGCCTGCGGCGTCGCGCACTGCTGGCGGATGTGGCGGAACCACTCGATGTCTTCGGGCGCGAGCGCATCTTCCAAGAAGAACAGCTTGAACTCCTCCACGTCCTTGGCAAAGCCCACCGCCTCAATTGGGTGCAGCCGCTCGTGGATATCGTGCAGCAGTTCCACTTCAAAACCCATTTCTGCGCGAATGTGCTCAAACATCCGCAGGTGGTTCATCATGTACTCTTTGCGGTTGTAATACGCGCCTTCGGGCGCGCCCTCGGGCTTGACCAAGGTCGATGCCTTGCCGCCGTACCCGCCCATCTGGCAGCGGATGTAGCGATAGCCTTGCTCTTGGAACTGGCGAATGCTATCGACGACAGCCTCGGGCGTGTCGCCGCCCGCATGGCCGTACACCGCAGCTCCCTCGCGGCACTTGCCGCCCAAAAGCTGATAAACCGGCATCCCCGCCCGCTTGCCCTTGATGTCCCACAGCGCCTGATCGACGCCAGAGATGGCGTTGTTGAGCACCGGGCCATTGCGCCAATAGCCGTTGACCATCAACATCTGCCAAGTCTCCTCAATGCGGTCCACGTCGCGGCCAATGAGGAAGGGCTTGAAATGCTGCTCGATAGCCGTATGCACGGCGTGGAAGCGCTGGGTAAAGGTCGCACAACCGAGTCCGTACAGGCCGTCGTCCGAAGTAATAATCTTGACGATGACCAAGCGGGAGCCGGCCGGCTGGGTGAGAATGGTCTGGACGTCTTTAATGGTAACGGGCATGAGGTCTCCTTGTTGGTGGTGAAAATCAGGGGTATTCTGCACACTGGCCCGCACTTTTGTCAAGGGGCGCGCCGTCCTTGTCGGGGCGGGCGGCGGCGGTTAGCTTAATCCCTCCATGCACTGGCTACAAGCACTCATCTTAGGCCTAGTCCAAGGTCTGACTGAATTCCTGCCCATCAGCAGTACAGCTCACCTGCGAGTAGTGCCTCATTTTCTCGGCTGGGACGATCCAGGCGCGGCGTTTTCTGCGGTGATCCAACTGGGAACGCTCGCGGCTGTATTCGCGTACTTCACCGCCGATGTCAAAAGGCTAGTCGTCGCCGCGCTGCAAGGAGTGGTACACCGCAACTTCAACCACAGCCCAGACTGCCGCATGGCGTGGTCCATTGCCGTGGGCACCGTGCCCATTGCCGTGCTCGGCCTCGGGGGACGCGACTTTATCGAGACCGAGGCGCGCCAACTCCCCCTCATCGCCACAAGCTTGATCGTCCTCGCGCTGTTTTTGATACTGGCCGAGCGCGTGGGGCGGCGCGAGCGCACCATGCAAGACCTCGGCTTCTGGTCGATCCAGTTCATCGGCCTGTGCCAAGCCCTCGCCCTGATTCCCGGGTGTTCGCGGTCTGGTTCAACCATCATGGGTGGACTTTTCGTGGGTCTCCAGCGCGCAGCCGCTGCCCGCTTCTCCTTTTTGCTCGGCCTGCCGGCCATTGGTGCCAGCGGCCTCCTCCAACTATTCGCCCTGCTCGAAGGAGGGTTAGGCAGCACCGGGCTGCTGAGTCTGGGGTTGGGGATCCTCGTCGCCGCGGTCAGCGGCTACCTATCCATCGGCTTCCTACTCCGCTTCCTCCAACGCCACGGCACTTACTCGTTTGCCGCCTATCGCATCCTGCTCGGTGGCCTCATCTTCTACTCACTGTACGGTTAAATACAACGGAGCTATCCATGTATCCCAACAATCTAAAAGCGCGTTTGCGCAGTGGCGAAATCCTCCTCGGCACCAGCCTGTCGGCTCCCACCCCACACGTGGCCGGGTCAATCATTTCCACCGGTCCCGATTTCCTCTGGGCCGACACCGAACACATGCCCCACGCCACCGAAGCGCTCGACTCAATTTTGGTGCTGGCGCGGATGCGCGGCGTCGCGCCCATGGTGCGCGTGGCGTGGAACGATCCCGCGCTCATTAAGAAGGCGTACGACGCGGGCGCAGTAGCCGTGATGGTGCCGCAAGTCGATACGGCCGCCGAAGCGGCAGCCGCGGTCGAGGCAGCCCGCTATGCACCCGAAGGCCGGCGCGGCCTCTCGCCCATGTGGACCCAAATCGCCGGCGCGGACTGGAACGAGGTCATCAAAACCGCCAACGAGGAAACGCTCGTCGTCCTCCAACTCGAAAGCCAACGGGCCTACGACAACTTGGACGAAATCAAGCGCGTGCCCGGCATTGACGTGATTTTCGTCGGGCCGTTGGACCTGTCGGCTACTGTGGGGACGATCACCGACACTGGGTCGCAACAAGTGCAGCAAATTATGCGCGACGTGCCGCAACAGCTAGCGGACACGGGAATCGCCGTGGGCACTACGCTGATGGACGTGTCCGAGATCCAAGAGAAAATTCGCTGGGGATATCGCTTCCTCAACGTCGGCAATGCCCTCCGCTACGGCGTCCAAGTCCTCGCCGATCACCTAGCGACCTTGCGCGCCGATCCACGCGGCGACGAATAGAGGCGGGTGGAGATAAAAATTTGGAATTTGTCGGGAATAATGGTACTTTAACTAATAGTATCCACTCTTTTCTAAGGAGGTGCCCTTATGAAGAAGCGGATGCTAATGGCCGGCGTAGCCCTCGCGTTCGCGAGCGCGGCTTGGGCGCAATGTCCTTACGGTGCCATGGAGCTTATGGGACCGGAAGACGTAAGGGTCAGCCTTGCTAGCCCTCAGTCCCAGTTCGTGCTAGTCGAGTGGGAAGAGGTCGAAGATGCGACCCGCTACGCGATCTATTTGCAGGTTTTCGACCCCGATGAGATCGAAGTCGAAGCCGGTGGAGAGATCGTTGAGCCCGCCGAAACACAGCCCACCTTCGTGCCGTGGGGCCATGTGGAAGCCACGCCCGCTCAGGGTCGGTACAGTATGGAATTTTTTCCAGACCTGCCGAATCCCGAGTCCGTGGTTTATGGCGTTTCCGCGGAGGCTGAGGTTAACGGCCGCTGGGTTTCGTCGCCGATCGTGCCCGCGAGCTGGACCGCTCCCCAGATAAGCACGGCTACTGAGGCCGTGACTTGGGGTCAAGTCAAAGCGACAGCCGCCGACTAGTACGCCTGTTCCAGCAGACGTACGGACCCCGCCGATCGCACTGTTCGGCGGGGTTTTTTATTGGTGAGAGTTCATTTAACCATCCATCCTAACACCGGAGCATACTGTGGAATCATTGCTAGCCAATCCTCGGCTCAGCCGCTTTGACCCCCTCGAGCGCATTCTATGCTACGACGATTTCGACGCGGGACTAAACGGTTGGACCGGACTGATCGGCAATTACGAAGACTCGCTCGACGCCATGCTGCCCGACTACCGGGACCTGCGCCCTCCCATGTTGAGCAACCTGACGATGTGGGACACGGGCACGGCTGGTTCGATGGAAGGTATCTACGCTCTCAAGCTGGCCACCCGTCCGCAGGCCGGCGGCCTTTCCGTAGGCATCAAGCGGCACACCTTCCGGGCACTGGGCCAAGTGCAGTTGGAGTGCTATTTCGCGTTCAAGCCCGAAGCGTCCGAACTCAAGCTCGGCGAAATGGACGTCCGCGCTTGGGGCGTGCTCTTCGACGTGCAGGACGGCAATCCCCAAGGGCGGCGCTGGATGCCCCACTTGCGCTACCTCAACGCCGAGGACGCTGGCAGACCAAGCCTGCCACTCGGTCGGTTCAGCCTATTGGCGGCAGCGGCAAGACCGTATCGCATTTCCATTTGGGGCCGGAGGGCTGGGAGGATGTGCCGGGCGAACCACAGCTTTTGTGCTACAACGAAATCGCCACCAAAATGAACTGGCACTATCTACGCATCGGCTTGGATCTCAAAAGACGGGCCTTCACCGGATTTCAGTGCAACGACCACACTTTCGGGCCGGAGGGAATGCACTGCATTGAACTGCCGGCCATGGCCAATTTGTGGTGTATGCTCAACGCGGCCTTTTGGGTCGAAGCCGACATGGATAAGCGGGCCTTTCTCTATATCGACTCGGTATTGTTGTCCGGGGAGTTTGCGCAATGAATATGCGACAAAGCCACACCGCCGTCGTAGAGCGCAACCAACTCTGGGAGGGCAATTTTGCCACCGAGCCATACGAGGCAGGCTGGAGCCACGAGGCGATTTTCTTCGTGCGCATGCTCCGCGCTGAAGAGAACCCCATAGTTGAGGCGAAGGTGCAGATATCGCCCGACGGGATCCACTGGTGCGACGAAGGATCGCGGATGAACTTTGTCGTACAGCAGCATACGCTCGACAAGCCATCCTTTGTGCGGGTGTCGCACTACGGCGGCTGGCTGCGCCTAGTCGGAACGGTAAGAGGTGGTCGCGTCTGGGCACTCGTCCATCTGGCGCTCAAGGCGTGAGGTAGGATCGTGAGGCGAGCGCGGCATTTCTACCCAACAGTATTGAAAGGAGCTTGTCTTCATTCGACAGCTTAACTTGACTTAAGAGGGGGTAGAGTTCAGGTGACAACGCCGATGAGGACGGTAAAATGGCTAAGATAGAAGGCTTGCGAATAAAAAACTTCAAGGTGCTCAAAGACGTTACACTGGGCCGCCTGTGGAACCAACCGAACAGTCAACCGCTTACTCCCATAACAGCGGTAATCGGCAAAAATGGCGTGGGAAAGAGTGCCCTATTCGATGCCTTTGGATTCCTTGCCGACGCCCTGAAATTCGGTGTCGAGGAGGCCTGCGACGTACGCGGGCGCGGTGGGTTTGAGAGGATGAGGACGCAAGGAGAAACAGGCCCCATCGAATTTGAGGTGTATTACAAGCAACATGGAAACGCCCGACCTATTACCTATGAGGTCGCCATTGCGGCAGACAAGTCCGGGCGTCCTTATGTGTTCCGAGAACGCCTCATACAAAGACGAAGAGGCCAGAAATACGTTCAGCCATTTTCTTTTTTATTACTCAATGGCAGAGGCATGGCATGGAAAGGAGAGGGGTATAATGTAAATGACATCGATATCGCTATAATGATTGGCGAAGGGCTAGAACTAGATAACAAAGATGAGTTCGTAGCATTCCTAGATTCGCTAAAACAAGAGGAATCTGACGAGACCGAGTTTATCGAATTGGAAGACCAGCGCAAGCTCGGCATTGCCACGCTCGGTGCCTTGAAACAATACCCGCGAATTTCCGCTTTTCGCCGCTTCATCGAGGGCTGGTATCTCAGTTACTTCACTCCCGATGCAGCCCGCAGCCTGCCACTGGCCGGCCCCCAAAGCCGTCTCAACGTCCATGGTGACAATCTCGGCAACGTCGTGCAATTCATGGAGCGCGAACATCCACGGCGTTTTCAGGCTATGCTAAAGAAGATCGCCGAGAAAATTCCAGGCATACACAAGATCGACACGGAAAGAACTAATGATGGCCGGTTGCTGCTTAGGTTTAACGACAAAGGATTCCAAGAGCCGTTCTATGCCCAGCAAGTGTCCGACGGAACGCTCAAGGTATTTGCCTACTTATTGCTACTTGAAGACCCGACACCCCCTCCGTTCCTCTGCATTGAAGAACCGGAGAACGGCCTGTACCATAAACTCCTAGAGACCCTAGCCAGCGAATTTCGCGAACACGCCAGTGGACGCAGAGGCAACTCGCAAGTTTTTGTCACGACGCACCAACCTTACTTCGTCGATGCTTTAGAACCGCAAGAAGTCTGGATTTTGGAAAAAGGTGCGGATGGCTTTTCGACAATTCGCCGGGCAAGCGACGATCCTATCGTGAACAACATGGTAGAGGAAGGGTTGCCGTTGGGTGGCCTCTGGTACAGCGACTATCTCGACACGAGGTAATTGGATGCACTTTGAGGTACTTGTCGAAGACCAGTCCGGCAAAAAGGCACTCGACATTCTAATCCCAAAAATCATCGGCGATCAACATACATTCAGGGTCATCGAATACCGAGGAGTCGGTCGCATCCCCAGAAACCTCAAGAGTGGCACCGAAGCGAACAAGCGTATTTTGCTCGACCGACTTCCCAGTTTGCTCAGAGGGTATGGGAAGACATTTGCCGATTATCCCCCGAACTATCCAGCAGTGGTGATTCTGGTTTGCGACCTGGACGACAAGTGTCTGAAAATATTTCGCCAAGAACTCTTCAGCGTTCTAAATGCGTGTAACCCCAAACCAGAGACCCGGTTTTGCATTGCCATAGAAGAAGGTGAAGCCTGGCTACTCGGCGACATTCCCGCGATTAAAGCAGCTTACCCAAAGGCCAAGGACAATGTCCTGAGTCGTTACAAAAACGACGACATTTGCGGCACTTGGGAACTCTTGGCAGATGCAGTATCCCAAGGTGGCGCAAACGAATTAAAAAAGAAGGGGCGGATAGCAGTCGGCCACGAAAAGTCGATATGGGCAGAGCGCATCGCTCCACACATGGACGTAGCTATCAACGCATCGCCCAGTTTCTGCTACTTTCACAAGAAGATTCGAGAGCTTATCTGAGTATCAATCTCCATCGTCAATCTGTTTGGCTATGACATGCAGGCACCACAACTTCTCGTCGATTTCGTCGGGAAGGAAGATCAGCGCGTGCTCTTACCCGTCAGCACGAACCACACCGTTTGCAGCATGATCTTGAAGTCCAGCTTGAGCGACATGTTCTCGATGTAGTAGAAATCGTATTCCAGCCGCTCGCGGGCAATGCCCACCACGTCCTTGGAATCGAGGTCGAACTCGTGCTTGGACTGGGCCCAGCCCAACAGGCCGGGCTTGACGTTGAAACGCCGCATGTACAAGGGAATCTGCGTCTTGAACTGCTCGACGAAAAACGGGCGTTCAGGCCGTGGGCCGACCAAGCTCATGTCGCCGCGCAGGAAGTTGATGCACTGGGGAATCTCGTCTAAGTGCAGGGCGCGCAGCACCCGGCCAATCGGGGTCACTCGCGGGTCTGCACCCTTGGCCCACACCGGACCGGTTTTCTCCTCGGCATCTTCGTACATCGAGCGGAATTTGAGCATCGCAAAGGTCCGTCCCCCCTCACCGACGCGCTCCTGGCGAAAAAACACCGGCCCCTTGGAGGTCAACTTGATCGCCGCAGCCACCAACAGCCACAACGGGGCCAAGCCCGCGAGCACGACGACGGCCACCACCACGTCGATCAGCCGCTTGACCGTCCGCTGCCAAGCCGGCATCAACTCGGGCGTGAGCTCCATCAGCGGCACGCCGTAAATCTGCGTCGTGCGCACGTGGCCGGTCACAATGTCGTACAGGTCAGGCGTGATGCCAAAGGAGACTGGTAGCCCCTCGGCCTCCTCGACAATCTGCATGATCTCTTCGTGTGAATTGGCTTGCAGGGCAATGAGCACGGCCTCAATGCCCTCGGCCGCGAGGATGGTTCGCAGATCACTTACTGCGCCAAGCACGGGCAGGCCGTCAATGGCCGCGTGATCGTTCTCGCCGTGCGCCCGCACAAGGCCCACGATCTCATATCCCTGCGCTGGTGCCGCCTGCAACGCGTGCAGCAGCCGTATGCCGCGCGCATTCACGCCCACGATGGCCGTGCGCCTAAGGCCAATGCCGCGCAGCAAGAGCTGCCGCTCAAAGCTGCGCACTAGCACCCGCCCACCCGCTACTAGCGCAACCATGCCCAGCCAGTAGAACAGGACCAGCAGCCGAGTAAGGCGGATGTCGCGGTCAAAGGTAGCCACCATGGCCAGCAAGATGCCCAAGGTTACTACCTTGAGGACCTCGTATATTTCGTCGAAGCGCGAGCTAGAGGGCGAGGCTTGATAGAAGCCAAAAAAAAGGAACAACAGCAGCCAGCAACCGCTTATCAACGGCAACACGTCCGAGTAATAGCCCAGCGCATACCAGAAGCTCGGCCCTTCTACCGCGTCAGGATAGAGCCGCTCGTAGCTGTGGTGGACAATCTCCAGCCCGCCGCCGGCCAACTTCATCCACACAAAGAACACCGACGCCAAACTGACGGCGGCAGTGTCGTTCAACAACAGCAAGACAACTCGTTTCAGGCGCGACATAAACGCTCTACCTCGCGGGTTGCCAGACGCGGTGGCGGCGACCCATTAGGAAGCTCAAAAGCCCCAGCAAGGTGCCCAAATTGGTGGCGGTAAAATAAGTCGGCACGTAGAAGAGCCAATACCGCCCAAGCCGCTCCGGCAGCAAGAGGCCTAAGGCAGCTAAACCGTAGAAAGCCACTTGCAGCGCCAGCAAGAGGCCGTAGTACTCGCTCTCGGCCAACGGGATGTTGACTGCGAGCACTACCAACAGCCACACGGGCACGAGCCAGCGGAGCAGCTTGTGGGAAAACATTTGAAAAGCAAAAAAAAAGTGCGCGAACGGATTGAGTACACCGGCCTCGGTCCACAGTCCGTAGAGCGAGCGCGAGACAATGCGGCGGCGGCGGCGAAACTCGTCGCCAAAGCGGACACTACTGTACTCGGTGGCCACGGCCGTTGGCTCGTACGCAATGCGAAAGCCGCGCCGCCAGGCGTGCAGAGGCGCGACAAAGTCGCTGATAATGTCGCCGCGCAACTCGACGAACAGCGCACGCCGAAGCGCGTAGATCGCCCCATTGGCACCCAGCGCGGAGCTGAGCAAGCTCTCTCGGCGCTTGAGAAACTGCTCGTAGCGCCAGTACAGGCCTTCGCCCTTGCCCGCGCCTTGTTCGTCTGGGTTGGCGTATTGCAACTCGCCGCAGACGCAGCCGATCCGCTCGTCGGCAAAAGGAGCCAACAGCCGCTTGAGCGCACTGGGCGCGTACATGCTGTTGGCGTCGGAGAACGCGACAAACTGCCCCCGCGCCAAGCGCACACCCGCGTTTTGCGCCTCGGTCTTGCCACCGCGGACCTCCTGCCGGTGCAGCCGCACCCCGCGCGCGGCGAATTCGGCGGCAATGCGGTCGGTGCCATCGGTCGAGGCGTCTGAGACGACGAGGATGTCGAGCCGCTCAGCCGGATAGTCCATGGCCAGCGCGTTTTCTAGCTTGGTGCGCAATACGGCTTCTTCGTTGTGCGCGGCAATGATCAGCGACGCTGTAGGCCACTCGCTCAGCGGCGCGTACTCGGGCATCTTGCGGCCAGCCGCCAAGAGCCAGAGCAAAGCCGGGTAGATTAGATAGGTATAGACGACGAGGAATAAAGCAGCCCAAAAAATGGCGATGAGCATGGGATTCTAACGGTAGAAGGTGTATCTTATCTCGTTATATTTTCGTCATTTGTATCCATTTATGCAACCGCGCATTGTCCGCGCTGAATGAGCATAGTCGCGCCTGATGTCGTCCACCCCACCACCGTCCACAGCCTCTTTGACAACCGCATCTTTCACCGCGATTTCGTCTTACTGAGCACTTCCTTCGCACCGTCGAACAATCCCAAGCGGGCCTAACGCAGCACGTCCTCGTACAGCGCGTGGATCCGCGCCGCCACCCGGCGATAGTCGTAGCGTTCCTCGGCCTGCTGGCGAATCGCCTCGCGGTCGTAGCGGTCGTATTCGTCTAGTACCTCGAGGATGCCCGCCGCCAAGTCCTCGGCGTCGCCGACCGCCACTAGCCGCCCGACCGCCTCATTGACGACCTCTTCCGGTCCCCCGCAGCGCGTGGCGACCACGGGCAGACCACAAGCCATGGCTTCGACCAGCGACGTGGTCAAGCCTTCGCTAAAACTGGGCAGCACAAACAGATCGGCAGCGGCCATATAGGGAGGCAACTCCTCCCACGGCACCGCATCCTCAAACGACACATGTTCGGACAGGTTCAAGTCGTTGACTTGAGGTAGGAAAGGATCGGCGGTCCCGGTCGCAGGGTGGCCGCCGATCAAGGTCAACGAGACATCGCGGCCCTGACTGCGCACCTTAGCCAATGCCGCCAGCAAGACGCGCAACCCCTTCGCCTCGACAAATCGACCCACGTAAAGCAAGTGCCACTTTTCTTTATCGGGCTGGTGCGACCCGGCCGCCGAAAAGAGCCGACAGTCAACGCCATTGGGAATGTAGCGAACCTTATCGGCCGGGACGCCCAATTGCACAACCTCGCGACGCAGTTCTTGGCTGACGACAATAACGGCCGCGGCTTGCGTTAGGGCCTCAACGATCAATTGCCGCCATTGGGACTTGAGCTTGGGTAGGATCTTAATGTCTGAACCGTGGACCGTGATGACTACGGGCCGGCCGGTTTGTGAACCGTACTCAACAGCGGCCCGGCCGTCGGGATAGGCGCAGTGTGCGTGGATGATGTCCGGCACACCCGCAACAGCGTTGCGCAACGCCTTGAGGTGAAAACGCCACTGCTGAGTAAAAAAAATCCGCCGCGGTACGGCGAAGCGGCGGGGATGTTGTACCTCGATTCCGTCCACCACTTCGCAGCGCGGGACGTGGCGGTAGGCACTCCACAACCCAAATCCCGGCAGGGGAAACCAAGGCACGGGTGCTACGACTTCTAGTTGACAATGATCTTGGAGGAAACGCGCCTGATTGTGGACAAAACTTCCGGAGAGCTTAGATATGACGTTGGGGTAGAGGTGCGATAGCAGCAAAACTTTCACGATTGATCCTCGCGTTCTTCAAAGCACCGACACGGCAAACAGGGGACTAAGACCTTCACGGCGCACGCGCGTCCGCGTCGAGCCGCTGCACGGCGAAGAGCATGCCGATGTAGAACCAAAACATGTTGCTGGGCAGGTCGCCATTGAACGACTGATTGACTTGGAAGGCGACAAACGTGGCGATCAAGCCAATGGCTATGGCGCGCAAATAGGAATCCTGCATCTGCTGCAAGCGCCCCAAGCTCAAAAAGAACGTCTTCCCGACAAACCAGACAAAAGCCGCGAAACCAACGATGCCTAGTTCGCCCAAGACCGCAGTCACTATAGTGTGCGGCTCTTTCACCATAGTCCAGTGGGGATATCCAGGCGGCGCGTATTCGGAGAATACGACCGGGAAGGCCCGCCAACCAACGCCCAAGAACGGATGGTCAAAAAACATGTCGAGCGAGGCCATGACGAGATAAATGCGCGCCGTACTCGAAGCGCGGCCGGTCGAGCCGAACTCATCAAACAAGGTAAAGATGGAGGCGAAGCGCTCGAAGATGTACTCGGCATAAGGCACGAATTCTTTGAGGCCGAACACCAGCAGGATAGAGGCAAAAACTACAATAAAAAAATAGCGCAGCTTGCCGCTCAACCAGAGGATGACGAGCACGCCGGCCAGCGTTGACACCCAGCTAGAGCGGCTAAACGAGGCCAACAGCCCGCCAAGGCCGATGACGACCGACAAAGCAAAAAGCGTGCGCTGGCCCCTAGGCAGTCGATAATTGAGCAAGATGGCCATCAGCGGCAGGACGCCGCTCATTACAAACGAGGCAAAGATGTTGGGGTTGTGAAAGGCCCCCGTCGCCCGCGGCACGTTGCCGCCCAAGGCGGTGATGACCTTGGCCGGCAGGTGGAATTGGCCGGTGATCACCTGATAGACCCCCATCACTGAGCCCGCTATCGTCAAGACCGCTAGGGACCATAAGACCGCGGACACGGCCCGCCTAGAGTCGAGCGCGATTTGCACCATGTAGGTGAAGAGCACGAGGGCGCAAATTCGCAAGAAGCTGACGGTTGCATCCGGCTGATTGGGCGTGTACGTCAGCGACACCGCAATAGACGCGAGGAACAAAAAGAGCGGTATCTTAATCTCGAAGTCGGGAAAGTGCATGCGCTGCCGCAGACAGATGTTGGCGGCCAAGCCGACGACCATCAGCCCGAAGGCCAAGTGAAACCCCGTCAGCAAGAAGATGTCTTTTGAAGGGCCGGACTCGCCGAACAGCCTCCCCGTGCTGTCGAGGGCCGTCGTCAGCAACAAAATTGGGACGACGATCCACGGCCTCAGCATCAGGCCCGCGACAAAAAACGCGACGCCGAGCGCACCGATGAGGAGGGCCGGGAGGAATTCGAAAACGAAGATGCTGCCAGCGACCACCGCGCCTTGGAAAACCAAAAATGCCGCAAAGTAGCGGCGGTCGAGGGCGAAAGCCCACGGGATCTTAGAAGCGGGGGCCGTCATAATTACGCGTGAATAAAGGCGAGTACCTCGTCCCGCTTCTCGGCCATGCGCTCCGCGGAGAGGGCCTCTAGATTGAGGCGCAACAGCGGCTCGGTATTGGAGGGCCGCACGTTGAAGTGCCAGTCGTCGTAACTGACCGAAATCCCATCGAGGCGCTGGATGCGACCGTCTTGGTAGCGGTTGGCTAGGGCTGCAATTTTGGCGGCGGGATCCGCGACTTCAGAGTTGATCTCAGAGGACGTGAAGTACTGGCGCTCTAGCGGAGCGAGCAACTCGGAGAGCTTAACCCCGCGCTGCGACAGCAGTTCCAGCATCACCAGCGACGGCACGATGCCCGAATCCGCGCCAAAGAAATCGCGGAAGTAGTAATGACCGCTCAGCTCGCCTGCGAAAACAGCTCCTTCCTCAAACATCCTCGGCTTGAGAAACGAATGCCCCACGCGCTCGATCAGCGGAGTGCCGCCGACTGCTTTTACGAGGTCGGGCACGGCCCACGAGCAACGCACGTCGTACACGATCTTGGCTCCGGGATCGCGCTCTAGCATGTAGCAGGCCATCAGCGCGGTCGCAAAGTCGCCGGGCACAAAGCGGCCTCGGTCATCGACAATGAAGAAACGGTCGCCGTCGCCGTCAAAGGCAAAGCCGACGTCTGCGCCTTCGGCTAGGACGCGGCGCTCCAAGTCGGCGCGGTTTTCCGGCTGCATGGGGTCGAGACCGTGGTTGGGCAGATGGCCATCCGGCTCTAGGTACAGGCCGATAAACTCAATGGGCAACCGCTCGTACACGTCTTGCAGGACCGGCCCGACCATGCCATTGCCCGTATCGGCCACTACCTTGAGCGGCTTGATGCGGGCCGGATCCACAAGGCTCAACACCTTGTCGATAAAGCCCTGCGTCACGTCCTCAGTTCGAACCGCACCCTGCCTCTGACCCGCGCCCCAACTTTCTTCCTCCACGAGGCGGCGCAAGTCTTGGATCCCAGATTCGCCGCTGAGCAGATAGGGCATTTGGCGCACCATCTTGAAGCCGCAGTATTCGGGCGGATTGTGCGAAGCCGTCACCATCGCGCCTGGGCGGTCCAAGGTGGCGCAGGCGTAGTAGTACTGATCGGTGCTGACCATGCCAATGTCGATGACGTCCGCGCCCTGATCGACGAGGCCGCGCAAGAGGTGTTCTTTTATGGCCGGACTCGAAAGGCGCATATCGCGCCCCACGACGACCTCCTCGCACCTTAGCAGGGCCACCAAGGCGCGGCCTATGGCGTAGGCCACTTCTTCGCTCAGGGGGTCGGGATAGATGCCGCGGATATCGTACGCTTTGAAGATGGAAGGATCAACCTGCATGCTCAGACGAAGCGACGCAGGGTGATGTCGAGCGCGCGCACACCGCCCGCAGCCGATTGGTGCTGCACCAAAATCGGGCTTTGGTACGTGCCCTGCAGGATGCGATCCGCCCCGGTTCCGGCGCTGTCTGAGACCAGCAACCGGATGTGGCGCTTGAGGCGCAAGATGCGCTGGGCCGGTGTCGAGAGCACCGAAAAGATGCGATTGATGACCGACCGCCCCACCGGAACTTGGTCGAGCAATTCGTTGTAGAAGCGGAGGGAATCATAGGCCGCGTACGCGTGCATCTTGCCGGGGATGGAGGCGGGGTGCCGCAGGAGCCGCTTGCCGTGTTGGAACACGTAGCGCAGCGGATCGCTGAGGGCTTGGGGCAAGTCGTTGCGCATCAACAGAGTCTCGTACTCATTGACGGTCATGCCGACGTGCTTTTCCTCTGGAGCGAGGCGGATGTCGATGCAGCCTTTGTCGATACCGGACTGCCGCAGCCGCTCGGCGAGCGTTGCAAAGAGGCCGTAGCGCGGGTCTTTGAGGTTGAAGGCGTCGATCGCATGGCTGTCGGTCACTGGTATCTCCACTCGACTGCGCTGCACGATTTCGGTGCGATTATAGGCCATAACTGCGGTGTGTCGGCTGCGCACGTAGTGCTTGTAGATGCCGTCTAGTTCGATGAAGTACACCGGCTCCTCGGGACGGTGGATATAGGTCACGCAGTTTTTGAGACCCGCGGCGATAAAGGTCAGATGCGAGTCGGCATTGACCGGCTCCCTTTCCTTTTCGCCCTCGCTAAGCTCGTCGCGTAGCTGCATGCGGTCGTGGAAATAGCCAGCGTTGTAGGGAAATATCTTTTGGATGGCGCGGATAAATGGGTCAATCTGCTTGCGGCTATGGCCCAAACGCCTACTCGTGCCCTGGTCTATATAGCCGGCCGTGGTGTGCAACGAACAATACGCGGCTTTGCGAAAGGGACGCAACTCATCGCCGACTTGCTCGCGGATTAGCTCGGCAATGTCGATGATGGCAAAGCGGTGCTGGGGGCGAATAGTTAAATTGAACTCTACGGGTTGTGGAGCCATCTGATATAAATCCTGAGTCGCGTTTGTATCGAGCGCCGACACACACTATCTTGCTGCTATTAAAAATACCCTCTAGTAAATGCCCACGCAACCAATTCAATTAGGAATTACGAATTACGAATTGCGAATTGTAATTCCTAATTTTTAATTCTTAATTTTTAATTCTTAATTCCCATGAAAACCTTGCTCATCATGCGCCATGCCAAGTCGGCCTATCCTCCCGGCATAAGCGACGATTTCGACCGTCCGCTCAACAAGCGCGGCCGCGCGGATTTGCCGCGCATCGCTCACCTACTCGCAGCGTACGGCCCGCGCCCTGAGGTCGTGCTGGCCTCGGCCGCGCGCCGGGCGCAGCAGACGGCCACCGGCCTAGTCGAAGTCCTCGGCCTGCCAGCGAGCGCTCTGCACTTAGACGACTCGCTCTACCTCTCGTCCCCCAGCACCCTGACCCAAGCAGCGACCGGTTTGCCGGATAGCGCCCAGACCAGCCTCATCATCGCCCACAACCCAGGACTGGAAGAATGGATCGGCGCACTGACGGGCGCGCACATCGCCCTGCCCACTGCGGGCTTAGCCGCGGTCGAATTGGGCATCCACGCTTGGGCAGAAATCAGTCGCGGGCGCTTGCTCTACTTCGTGGTGCCGCGGCTGGTAAAAGCCATAACTCAATGACAATGAGCGGTTGACGAATGTCGCAGATAAGACTTATTTTTCAACAACTCACCCGGAGATAACGCGCATGAACCTGTTGGACATTCTGTCGCTCGAATCCACCATAGTTGACCTCCAAGGAGAATCCAAAGAGGAAATCATCACCGAATTGGTCAACTCGCTTCCGGTCGGCGACGCGGTCAGCGACCGCAACCAAGTATTGCAAGCCGTACTCGACCGCGAAAAAATCATGAGCACGGGCATTGGCGACGGCATTGCTATCCCTCACGGCAAGTCGGCCGCGGTGACCGAGTTGGTCGCAGCTATGGGCACCCAGCGGCGGGGCATGGATTTCGACGCCCTCGACGGCGAGCCAGCCTATGTGTTCTTCCTGCTGGTCTCCCCGGCCAATGTCTCCGGTCCCCACATCAAGGCGCTGGCGCGGATTTCGCGCTTGCTCAAAAACGAAGAGTTCAAAAAGAAGCTCATCGACGCGAATTCAGCCGAGGAAATCATCGCCACCATCGAAGCGGCCGAGCGCGATATTCCCGCTGCGAACTAGCGCGGCCCCTTCCCCATCTTGCAGTTTCTCAATCCCGCGGTCCTTCTCGGACTAGTCGCGGCCGCCCTGCCCCTAGCCATCCACCTGCTCCATCGAGGGCGCGCCCAGCCCCATCCTTTCAGCGACTTCGCCTTTCTGCGCCAGCTACAGCAAAACCGCATGCGGCGGCTGCAACTGCGCCAATGGCTGGTCCTGTTGCTGCGCACGCTCATCATTATGCTCATCGTCTGTGCCTTTGCCCGTCCGACGTATCAGGCTGGAGGTGGATGGGGAAGCGGAGATCGTCCGGTGGCCGTTCACGCGCTCTTGGACCTATCGTACAGCACCCGCTACCAACGGCCCTCTGGCTCCCTCTTCGACCAACTCCAGCACCAACTCGGCGACCTATTGGCCGTTTTGCCCGCGCGCGATCAAGTGGTAGTGCAGCCTTTTGCCCAACGACCCCACGCCCCTTTTGCGGGCGACCGCGATTACTTGGCCGATCGCATTGCCGAACTCGCGCCAACGCAAGAGGCAACGGATTTGCGCACGGCCTTGCAAGCAGCGGCCCAACGCTTCGACCAAGAATCCGCCCTAGCCGCGCACGAGCTTTTTCTTTTCACCGATTTGGCTGAATACAACTGGGATCAGCTCGACGACTCGGTCCCCTCCTTTGCCGGTGCACGCGTCTATGTCGCTAGCCCTCGCGCCCAGACCCGGCCAAATGCTTACGTCGAGCGGGTCGCGACTCCGAGCTGGATGCTCGCTGCCGACGCCAAAGTCACCTTGCAAACCGCCCTCGCGCACAGCGGCGCAGGTACGACGCTCGACCTGTTTGTCGATGGCCAGCGCGTGCGCCGCCAGAGCATAGATCCCGGAGCACCCGGCACTACCCAAGTAGCACTCAGCTTTTCGCCGCGACGACCCGGGCGGCTGAGCGGACATGTCGCGCTCTCTGACGATGCGCTCGCGCTCGACAATCACCGCTACTTCACGCTCGATTTGCCCACCTCCATCACGGTGATGCTGTTAAGCGAACAACCCGAAGACGCGTACTACGTGCGTCGAGCACTCGGGGCGGCGGCCCTTTCCGATCCGGTTGTAAAAATTCGCACCAATCTCTTTGCTAACCTCGACGCCGGCACCCTCGCCGGAGTAGATGTGCTCGTGCTCTGCAACCTCGCGCGGCTGAACGCGGCACAAAAGGCGGCCTTAGACGAGTTCGTCGCCAATGGCGGAGGCGTGGTTCTCTTTCCCGCATCGCACAGCGACCTCGGCTACTACAACCGCGACCTCTTGCCCGGCCTGACTCCAGGACGCTTCAAAAATCGGATCGGCGCACCCGGCAACACAGCCAACTATCAAGTCTTAGACGCAGACGAGCCGCACCACCCGCTTTTCAACGACCTCATCGCCAGCAGCGGCGATCAGCCGCGCTTCTACGGCTATTTCGCCATGGTCCCCGCACCCGACCTTTTGCCTTTGGTCCGCTTCAGCGACGGGCAGCTCGCCATGGCGCTAGCTTGGAAGGAAGAAGGGCGCGTCGCGCTCGCGGCTTTCCCCATCGACCCGCAGTGGAATGACCTTCACCAGCGCGGGCTGTTCGCCCCTCTTCTGCACCGCTTGGTGCGTGAGTTGAGCCTGCCGCCCGACCGCCACGCCGCTTACTTGGTGGGAGAAACAGTCTATCGCCGCTTGGCCGATGTGCCGATGGAAGCAGTGGTAGAGGCTGAGACGCCGTCGGGCGAGCGCCTGCGTTTAGAGCCGGAGCCTGTCGGTGGCCAATACTTGTGGAAAGTTCCCCACGTCGGCGAGGTTGGCATCTGGCGACTGCGCGCTGCGGGCGCAGAGGTCGATGCGTTCGCCGTCAACTTCGACGCCCGAGAATCCGCACTCGCACCCGTAGTGCCCGAGTATGTACGGAGCGTTTTCGCGGACGCAGAAGTCCATTTCCTCAACCCCGGCGACGATCTGCGCCTTGCGGTCTTGGGCAACCGCCACGGCCGCGAGCTGTGGCGCGAATTCCTGATTTTGGCCCTCGCCCTCCTCCTCGTCGAACAGTGGATCGCCCGTGCGCCCCGCGACGTTCCTGTTCGTCAAGCGGCATAAAGAGGGAATTATATACGTACCAAGCCACAACCATTCGATTCAACGAGAGTTCTATGATCCCACGCCGAGAAAGTTCGCCGTGGGCAATCTGCGAGGAAATTATGGAAAAAGTGAAAAACTATTTTGATCAAGAACTAGTAGATGTCATAGGAGCATTTCTGTCTTTTTCGTGTGCGATCCACTGCGTTGCAATGCCGCTTTTAGTAACAATTCTGCCGTTACTGGGGCTCGGGTTCCTCGCAAGCGAACGCGCGGAATTGATCATTATTGGAGCGATTGCGCTCGCATTAGGTAGCGTCGTTTGGGGGATTAGGCATCACAAAAGCTGGAGGGCATTTCTCATCCTCGTAGTGGCAGTAGCGTTCATCGCCACCGCCCACATTACTGCTGAAGGAATTTTTGAAGTAGTCCTCCATGCAACAGGAGGCCTCCTACTGGCAGCAGCACATCTCCTAAATCGGCACCTATGTAAGATATGTCCTACCTGTGAACGCGAACATACAGGTGATTCTCATTCACTGCGGCATTGACAGAGTAGATACCGACCTGCACCCTTTTACGCTTGACATGTCCGTAACCTCTCGTGTTTGGCAGCCCCAGGTTGAAAACGCGAGCACGCCTGAGGAGATCATTGACATCCTCAGACGGTTCAATCTCGATGCGATCGCGGATCGCCTCACCGACCTCCGAACGCTTGTCGAAGATGATCCTGAAGAATCCCCCATGGAGCTTGAATCACTGCGATCACTGGCCATTTTCCTTATGAGTGAAATACGTGAACGGCAATTGCCCGAGCCAGAAATCGGTGTCACCCCAGACGGATTGGTAGAAATTGCATGGTCGCTTCCCCCCCACAATGGTATCTTGGCCATGGACTTCTTGCTCTCTGGACAAATTCAGTACACTGCCATCTCTGCACCGGCCCAACATGGAGTCGAGCAAAAGACCGCTAGCGGAACGTCGCCTAAGGACGAGATTATGAAAAATGTCCAGTCGTTCATCTCGCTTCTAGGGCGGTTTGGAGATATAGCAATCCGAAATCATTTATGAAATGATCCGCAGATGACACAGATAGCTATAGTAGCGTGTTCACCAGAGAGAACGAAGTGCATATCTCTCAAGTCATTTAGGATTGCTATATTACAAGTGCCACCGCTACAGCACTTGCAATGCTGGCTGGTCAAACCTTATATCCCGCTATATAAAAAATCTCCGAAGTCCAGAGCAGGCTCAAGACAATGGCCTCATCGAGTACCGGGTTGGTCCTACTAGGTGTGGACCGGCAACAAAACTACGTACGCCGAGCACCCCCGAACGCCCCTGCGAGACGCGAACGATCATCAGGTACCCTTCCACGCCTAATAACAGCGCAGGTCAGTCGATTTGGTCGAGCGTGTCCTGCGGAACTTTGCCGTGTGCGTCGAACGCCGCTTGGAGCCGCTCGCCAAGCCAGGCAATGGCTCGTGAAGAAAGTTCGACGGCTGGTTGCTGCATAATTGCAGGCCGAGGATTCGTGTTGCCGGTGCCACAGGCCGCGTTACGCTGAGTCGACGCAAATGAATCGCTTCCAAGTGCATCCATCAACTCGTACAGCGAGAGGCCGTTTGCTATGGTTCCAGCAACGAACTCGGCTTTATATACGCGGATATAATTTGAATACTTTTCTCTCCATTCGCGACGTTTAATGTCTTCGGCTGACGCGTCGTCCCGGCCTGGATGATGCTTCATGCCGACGGCGCGACCGAAAATTCGTATGTCGGGCTCGTCCGTGAATCGTCCCATAAATATGAGTGCATCGTCTTTGACGCTCCTAGGGCGCTTGGGATAGGCGAGGACCCGATGGCAACCCTCGTGTTCGATTACCTTGATAATGGCCTGAGAAACCGGCCCCCGCTTATCACTTCTGCCGAGAAACTTGACGAAGGCTTGGTCTGCATCCGCGCCGACAACGGGAAGGACGGGTGGGCAGGGCTCAATGCCTGCATCCGCGCCGAAATCGCCGAGTTCCCTCCCGCTAGCCAGGCGATAACGGGTAACTTTTTCTGCCCAGCAATCGAGCATGTCGCGGGACAGCTCCGCCGAGCTACCGCGTTGCCAAAGCTCATCGAAATAGTTCCGGCAGGCCGCGATGACGGCGGCGTCTTCGGAGACCACGCCGAACTCCTGATTTTGAGTGAGCGCGGCCTTTGTAAGATTGGCCGACGTAATGATAGCTCGGCTTTTCCCGAAGAGATACAACTTGGCATGAAGGTTTCGGATACCGCGGATGCTGGCACCGGCATCGAGTAGCATTCGCAGGGCCTCGACATCGCTGACGCCTTCAACGAAATCGGCTAGGTTGAATCGGGTAATCACCTGAATGTTACTCGGTTGATGCGACAGGAGACATTCGAGTGCACCTTTCTTGATGAACGGGCATATGATGCGGACTTCGCTGGGATCCGCACGAATAGCCGCCGTCAGTTCCCGGCCCCATCCTGCATTGACCAGCCATATGGGCTCTTGGCTCATTACGCTACCCTCGCAAATTTACCGCTGACAGCCTGTTGCCAGATATGTGCATAGACCTCGGTCTCCTTCTCGCCGAACAGTGGATCACCCGCGCGCCCTGCGACGTTCTGGTTCGTCAAGCGGCATAAAAAAACCACCCCGCTAGGAGTGGTCGTTCGCTTCCCAAAACCAGCTTTGCCTCATCCGCCCGCGTCTAGCGCGCGAAAAAACTCAAACGTATAAATGCCGTGGTCGTGCCCATCGGCCCATTCGATGCGAATGCCGTAGCGCCCGACGTAGCTAACCCCCTGCACCTCAGCCGTGGCCGACACGGCTTCGGGCTGCAAGAGCGTCAATCCGCCCTCATTCGCGTCGCGCACTTCCCGACAGTGGGCACATGGACACTCGCGCCGCAACCCCTCCAAGTCGTAGCGGCTCTCGCGGCCATCGCTCCACCCGATGACCAACTCGCCGGCCCGGCCATCCACGGCAATGTCACGCGGCTTCGCCTTATTCAACGCGGCTCTCCCACCACCCTAGCACTCAGCTCGTAGGGCGCAGCCGCGGTGATCTCCACTTCGACAAAAGAACCCACCGGAGGCATGCCCTCAGTGATTACTACCTGGCCGTCGATTTCCGGGGCGTCGCGCTCCATCCGTCCATAGCACATCTCCCCCACGCGCGCATCGACCAAGACCACCTGCCGCGTACCGACGAGCCCATCGTTTTTCTCCGTGCCCACGCGCTCCTGCAGTTGCGTCAGGCGGCTGTAGCGCTCCTGCTTGACCTCCTCACTGACCGGATCGCCAAGCTCATACGCCGAAGTTCCATCTTCCGGCGAGTAAAGAAAGCCGGTCGCATAGTCGAAGCGCGTCTCAGCCACAAACTCCAGCAAGGCCGTAAAATCGTCCTCGGTTTCCCCGGGAAAGCCGACGATGAACGTCGAGCGCAGCCCAGCCCCCGGCAGCCGCACCTGCAGCCGCGCCAACAGATCGAGCGTCTTTTGGCGCGTCGTCGCTCGCTTCATGCGCTTGAGCACTGGGTCGGAGATGTGTTGCAGCGGCATGTCGATGTACAGGCACATCTTGTCGCACGCAGCGTAGAAATCGATCAGCTCTTCAGTCCAAAACGCCGGATAAGTGTACATCAAGCGCATCCACTCAATGCCCTCCACCTCGGCGAGCGCTTGCAAGAGACGCACGAGCTGGGGACGACCGTAGAGATCGGCCCCGTAACGCACCGAATCCTGCGAAACCAAGACCAACTCCCGCACCCCTTCCGCAGCCAGCCGCTCGGCCTCGGCCACGAGCTGTTCGACCGGCTCGCTCACGTGTCGTCCGCGAATGGCGGGAATGGCGCAAAAGGCGCATTGGTGATCGCAGCCGTCCGATATGCGCAAGTACGACCAGTGCTTGGGCGTCAGCGAAGTCCGCGGCAAGCTGGCCAGGTACCTGGGCCGCTGGATGCCCAACACGTCGTCAACGTGGTGGACGATGTCGGCCTCGTCGGCGATCGTCAGCAGCTTGTCGGCTTCCACCAACTCCTGCGCTAGCTCTTCGTAGTAGCGCGTCGATAGACACCCCGTGACGATCACCCCCTCGCACTGACCCTCTTGCTTGAGCCGATGTGCGTCCATAATCGCGGCGAGGGACTCCTCTTTGGCCGGCTCGATAAAGCCGCAGGTATTGACCACCACCACGTCCGCCTCTTCCGGCACGTCCGTCATCTGATAGGCATGGCCCTGCAAAAGCCCCAGCATCCGTTCGGAATCGACCGTGTTTTTCGGGCACCCCAAGCTGACTAGGTGCACTTTGTGAGGCTGGTTTTCGCTCATATCATTCCTCGCCAAAGGCTTCGATGTTGAGCGTTCGACTGAGCTCACGCCGAAGTCTCAGCCGAAACGCGCTGCGCATACTCAATGGCCGCGCGCACCGTCTCATCGGTTATTCCCTCCACGACTTCCACCTCCCCAATCCGCCGCCCCAGCACAAACCGCAGCCGCCCATCCACTCGCTTCTTGTCGGCATAAGCACAGGCCAAAATCCGCTCCATCTCCACCTCAGCCAACCCCCTGGGCACCCCCAACCTCGCCAGCAACGCGTCCTGCCGCTGCCTTTCCGCTTCGGGCCAAAACCCCTCGCGGCAGGCAATTTCGCCCGCGGCGATCAAGCCCAAAATTATCGCCTCCCCGTGCCGGTAGCGGCCGTAGTCCGTGGCGGCCTCAATCGCGTGTCCAATGGTGTGCCCGTAATTGAGGATGGCCCGCAAGCCCTGTTCCTTCTCGTCGGCGGCCACCACCTCGGCCTTGATCTCCACATTCCGACCGATGAGCCAGTCCAAGGTCTCCGGCACCAACGCCATATCCACGACCTCCTCCAAGTGTTCCTCCAAAAAGGCGAAGAGCGCGGCGTCGCGGATCAGCCCGTGTTTGACCACCTCGGCCATGCCCGCGACCCGCTCCCGTTTCGGCAGCGAGTGCAGCGCGTTGGTGTCGGCCAAGACCAAGCGCGGCTGATGAAAGGTGCCGATTAGGTTTTTGCCCAGCGCGTGGTTGACCCCCGTCTTGCCGCCGATGCTCGAATCCACCTGCGCGACAATGGTCGTGGGCACCTGCACATAGGGCACGCCGCGCAAATAAGTAGAGGCCACAAAGCCCGCCATGTCGCCGACCACGCCCCCGCCGAGAGCCATGACCCAAGCGCCGCGGTCAAACTCGGCCGCGATCATCTGCGCGAAAATGCCCTCGGCCCCGTGCAGGTTCTTAGCTTCCTCGCCTCCGGCATAGACAATCTCCAACACCTCGAACCCAGCGGCGCGCAAGCTCTCCCCCGCAGGTTGCAGATAGCACGCGGCCACGACCTCGTCGCTCACTAGCGCGACCTGCCGGCCCAAAGCCAAGTCGCGGCAGCGCGGCCCCAGTTCCCCTAAGATATCGTGGCCGACGAAAATGGGGTATGCAGCCCCTGGGATGTCTAAGTCAATCCTTTGCATAGTTCTCCAACAAGTCGAGAAGTTGCCCGGCCGTGTCCTCAGGCGTCTGCGCCTGCGTGGTGTACAGCTCGATGTGGGCTTGGTCGTAGAAAGGAGCGCGCTCGCGGAGTAGGGATTCTATCTTGGCGCGCTGCGCCTGCGGGTCCAACCCGGCGAGCAGGGGCCGGTTAGAGCGGCGTCTGACGCGGGCAAAAATCGTATCCACGTCAGCCTTGAGGCACACCAAGATGCCAGCACAGCGCACGGCCGCGACGTTGTCGGCGCGGGTGATCGCCCCGCCTCCCAAGGCCACTACGGCATCCGGGCGCTGGCAGGTTTCGAGGACGCAGTCGCGCTCTAGCTGGCGGAAGTGCGCCTCGCCTTCGTCGGCGAAAATCTCCGCAATGGACTTGTCGGTGCACTGTTCCACCATCCGGTCGGTGTCCAAAAAGCAGCGCCCTAGCTCCCGCGCCAGAATGCGCCCGACCCGAGTCTTGCCCACGCCCATAAAACCAGTCAGAAATACCGGCCCCTCCGTCATGGCCCACGCCTCACATTCTCTCAAGGGTCTCGATGCCGAGTAGGTTGAGTCCCTGGCGCACGATGCGCGCGGTCACCAGTGCCAGCAGCAGCCGACTCGTGCGCACCGGCTCGTCCGCGCGGAGGACCGGGCACTGCTCGTAGAACTTCATAAAGGCGTCGGCCAGCTCGTAGAGATAGTTGCAGAGCACGTGCGGATAGCACTGGTGGGCCACAGCCGCGACCACTTCGGGAAACTGCAACAGTTTGATGGCGAGCGCATTCTCGGCCCTTTCGTCAATGATTATCTCCCCGCCGAGCGCATCTTCATCCACGCCAGCGCGGCGGAACATGCTCTTGATGCGGGCGTACGAATAGAGCATGTATGGAGCGGTGTTGCCGTCGAGGGCCAGCATCTTGTCCCAGTCGAACACGTAGTCCGATGTGCGGTTGAACGACAGCTCCATGTACTTGATGCTGCCAATGCCAATCACGCGGGCGATCTGCCGCCGCTCGGCCTCATCCATCGTGGGATTTTTCTCGCTCACTTGGGCAAAGGCCCGCGCCACGCCCTCCTCCAACACGTCCATCAGCTTGACCACGCCGCCAGCCCGCGTCTTAAACGGCCGGTTGTCTGCGCCGAGAATCGCGCCAAACTCGTGGTGCTCCAAAGTGGTCGTCTCAGGCGCGTACCCAGCCACCCGCGCCACCGCGAAGACCTGCTGCAAATGAAGCGACTGGCGCGCATCCACGATGTAGAGGATGCGGTCGGCAGCGAGCGCGCCGGCCCGATAGCGCACGGCCGCGAGGTCGCTCGTCGCATAGAGGTAGCCGCCATCCGATTTCTGCACGATCACCGGCGTGATCTGGCCGTCCTTGTTTTTGAATTCCTCCAAAAAGACGCACTGCGCACCGTTGGACTCCACCAGCAAACCCTTGGCCCGTAAATCTTCGACCACGCGGGGCAAGTCGTCGTTATACGCGCTCTCGCCCTGCACATCTTCGGGCTTGAGGCCGACTCCTAGCGCGTCGTATATGCGCTGGCCGTGGGCGAGCGACTCGTCGATGAACTGCTGCCACATCCCCAGCACGTGCGGGTCGCCGCCTTGCAGCTTGACCACGTATTCCCGCGACAGATCGGCGAACGCCTCATCTTGGTCAAAGCGCTGACGCGCCGATTGGTAGAATATTTCTAGATCGGCCAATTCCGTGGCCGGGTCCTCAAGCTCGTCCAAGTGGGCGATGAGCATTCCAAACTGCGTCCCCCAGTCGCCCACGTGATTGTGGCGCACGACCTCGTGACCCGAGAATTCGAGGACGCGGGCGATGGCGTCGCCAATAACCGTGCTGCGCAGATGACCGATGTGCATTTCCTTGGCCAAATTCGGATGCGAGTAGTCGAGTACGACCTTTTGCGGCGCTTCCTTGGGCACGCCGAGCCTCGAATCGGCCAGTACATTTCCCAACTGCGCGGCCAGCCACTCGCCCTTGAGCTGGATATTGATAAAGCCCGGCCCGGCGATATCCACGGACGCGGCCATATCCTCCAGATCCAGTTCCTCCACGACTTGGGCGGCGAGCGCGCGGGGATTGGTCTTCAGCTTCTTGGCCGCGGCCATCACGCCATTGGCCTGATAGTCGCCAAACTCCGGGCGAGTCGCCGGGCCGACGAGAGCCGGTGAATTCGCGGGCGCGCCCGCTCGGACCAGTGCCGCGCGAATGCGCGTTTCTAATGATTCGGTTATCATGCGCTATGGCGATCCAGAATGATTTGAAAATTTGAAATCAATTATGTAGGGGGCGGTTTGCAAACCGCCCCTACCCCAGCAAACCGCCCCCTACCCCAGTGCGGCCGCCATCATCGCCTCGACCGGCGGCTCGACACCCGTCCATATTTCAAACGAACGCGCACCCTGCCAAGCGAGCATACCCAAGCCGTTGATCGCCGAGGCACCAGCGGCGGCAGCCTGCCGCATGAGCACGGTCTCCAAGGGATTGTACACAATGTCGGCGACCAGCATGCGCTCGTGCAGGCACGACGGATCCGCCAATGGCGAAACGTCGTCGCGGGGGTGCATCCCCAGCGCCGTGGCGTTGATGAGCAAACCAGCGTCGCCAATCGGCCCAGTCTCTGCCAGCGACCCAACCCGCACCTTGCCAGCACTGTCGAGGTCATCGGCGAGGGCTGCGGCCTTTTCCACCGTGCGGTTGAGCAACAGCACTTCCTCCACCTCGTCCCGCGCCAACAGCGCGTAGAGCACTGCTCGCGCCGCGCCGCCCGCCCCAAGGAGCGCGACCTTGGGCGGCAACGGGTCCAAACCACCATCGGCCTTGAGGCTCTGCACGATCCCAAAGGCGTCGGTGTTGTACCCCACGAGCCGACCATCGCGGTTGGCAATGGTATTGACCGCACCAATGCTCTGGGCCTCCGCGGAAATCTCGTCGAGATGTGTCATGACGGCCTGCTTGTGCGGCACCGTCACATTCAGCCCAACCATGTCGAAGGCGCACATTCCGGCGAGCGCTTGGGGCAAGGCTGCGGGAGCAACGCGGAACGCCGCGTACACATAGTCGAGATTCAGCGCCCTGAGCGCGGCATTGTGCATGGCCGGCGACGCCGTGTGTGCGACCGGGTCGCCGATGACGCCGAGCACCCGCGTCGTCCCGGAAATCACCCGAGCAAATCCTCAACGAAGCAGTTGGCAATCTCAAAGGATTCGCGCCACGATACGCCGTAGAGCAAGCGGATGGCGAGTAGGCCGCCACTCAACAGCACAGCCACGCACATAAAGAGCCGAAAGAGTCCCAGCATATTCAATCTCCTCGCATAAGGTGTACAGTCTTAAAAAAATCGGGCCAGATGGACGTCAAGCACTCGCTGCCTTCGATGGTCAACTCCTCTTCGGCCAACAGCCCGGCCACGGCGAAAGCCATAGTTAAATTAGGGTCGCCCTTGCCGTCGAGCCGGCCACCCTGGAGCGGGAAGCCGCCTTTGATGACGAGTCCTTCGGGGAACTGGCCGATCCGCGCATCGAGCGAGCGCAGCGCAGCGCACAAATGCTCCACATACGGCATGTCTTCGATATCGCGGATGACTGTCGTCCCCTTCGCTTGGGTCATCAAGACCGCTAACAGCGCAATCTGATCGGCGACTTTGGCCGCCCGCTGCCCAGCCACGCGCGTGGCCTTTAACTCGCTGGCGCTCACGTGCAAATCGCACTCGTTTCCCCCGAGGCTTTCCGCAGCGATCTGCGCCCCAATCTGGCGCAGCAAATCCAAGAAGGCCCGCTGCCCAGGGCGAACGGCCACGCGCTTGATGGTTAGCTCCGACCCCTTGCGACACAGCGCAGCCCCCATGAGCGGATAGGTCAGCGCAAGTTGCCCGGGCACCTCTACGTCAGTTGCCTTTAACGCCTGCCCGCCTTCTACCGACAACAGCCTGCGCCGCTCGACGGCGACCCCGCGCTCGCGCAACAATCGCTCCACGCGACTGCCGACTTTTAGCGCGGTCGTCCCCTCGGCAAAAAGCGCAGCCATCATCGCGCCCAGCGCTAGGGCGTCGGTCGGCGGCGCCTCGGAGAGGACGAAGCCTTTGGCCTGCTGACCCCCGATTGCAAAGGTGTCCGCGCGCTCCTGTTCGACGGCGAACCCAAGCTGGGCCAGCAGGTCGATCAATGGCCGACACCGCTCGGCTTCCGCGCCCAACTTCACCTGCGAGCGAAACGTTTGTCCGGCGAGCATGGGAAGCAACAATAGTGCGGTATCGCCCAACCCCTCTAGGTCGAGCGGTCCCGCTGTGTCCTGAAATCCCCGCAACCCAACACCACGCACCGCATAAGTGCCTGCGCGCTTGGCGATGTCAACGCCCAACTCGCGCAACAGAGCGACCACCCGGTCAGCGGCAACGGGCACATGGCGGACAGTACTCTTCCCCTCGCTCAATGCGGCCAACACGAGTGCACGCTCGGCTGGCTCTCGCTCTCCGGGCACTGAGATTTGCCCCGCGATTTTCTTGACTGGGCTTACGGTCGCTGCCATCGCCTAGGGTCTCCGCGCCACGTACCCGAGCCGAGCCAAAATTCCCAGCGCGTTTTCCGCACTCTCCGCGCTGTCAAATCCCAACCGCAGCGTCCCTCCTTCGCCCTCGCGCACCTTCATCACCTCGATATCGTTGATGTTTACCCCTTGCGCGCCCAGCGCCTGCCCGATCTCGGCGATGACACCCGGCCGGTCCTCGGCTAGCACCAAGATCTCGTGCAGCACGTGGATAAACCCCTTTGAATCCCTCGGGATGGAATCCCGAATCTCGTTGGCAAAATCGAAATCCACCTTTAGTTCCTCTACTTCCAGCCGCCCCCTCACATCCGCGAGCGCGGCGATGTAGCGGTCGATCATCGCACGGATCTCGTCGGCATTGGTCGCGCAGATATCCTCCCACACCGGCGCAAACGGGCTAGAGGCAATCCGCGTCAAGTCGCGGAAACCGCCAGCCGCCAGCGGCAGAAAGTGATCCCGCTCGGCATTCAGCCGCCCGACCATACTCACCAGCGAGGTCGCCATCATCTGCGGCAAGTGGCTGATGGCGGCGACTGCCCGGTCGTGTGCCCCAGCGTCCAGTTCCATCACCCGCGCCCCGACCTGCTGCAGAAGAGCGGTGAACGCTTGGTAGCGGTTAGCCGGCACCTTCTGGTCGGGGACCAAAATGTAGATCGCATTCTGGAAGAGAAACGGATCGGCCGCGGCCACGCCCGCCTTTTCAGAACCAGCCATTGGGTGGCCACCGACAAAGTACACCTCGTCGCTGAAATGGTCCTGGGCCGCTGCGACGATGCGCCGCTTGGTACTCCCCACATCGGTAACCAGCGTCCCCGGCTCGGCGAGCTGACCCACCTCCGCAATCAGCGTCAGAATCCGCTTAATCGGCGTGCAGATAAAGACTAGGTCAGCTCCTTTGAGTGCCTGCCCCAACTCGTCGTAGCCCCATCCCTCGTCAATCACGCCCAATTCCAGCGCGCGGGCGATGGTCGCAGGACGGCTGACGCCCACAAGCCGCCCGCCAAAGCCGGTGCGCTTGAGCGCCAAGCCTATGGAGCCGCCAATCAGGCCCACGCCGACGATGACTGCCCGCCGGAAGAAGACTAATCCTCCTCTAGTTCGAAGTTGGTAGTCAGTTCGATGAGTAGCCAGTAGAGCTTCTCTAGGGCCTCGTCTTTAACCGGCCCTTGGAGTCCTTGATTGTAGGCTTTGGTCTTGGCGATCACATCGCGCTCGCGCTCGGGATCACGTATTGGTTTTCCCGCGGCCTTTTTAATCCGCCCAACCTCTTGCGCACAGTGCATGCGCTCGTTGAGTAGATCGATCATTTGCCTGTCGATACCATCTATGCGTTCACGCCAGTCACTCAGATCCATAGTTGCTCCCTTACCGATGTCCCATGGCCCGACGGACCGCGTCCATGGTCGCGTCAACGATTGGACGCAGTTTCTCGACACTCTCGGCGAGTACTTCGTCGATATAGGTGTGATCCGCCGTCAGTTCCCGATAGCGGGCCTGGATTGGCTCGATCTCGGCGATTACTACTTCGACCAATTCCTTTTTTAAATCACCGTACCCCTTGCCAGCAAAATGCGCCTCAATCTCGGCGTTCCCCAGACCGGTCAACGCCTGATAAATCGTCAGGAGGTTGAACAGTCCGGGACGGGTCGGGTCGAAAACAATGCCCTGCTGCGAATCCGTCACCGCCCGCATAATCGTCTTGCGCACCTTATCCGGATCATCGAGCAGGCCGACGCTGTGGTACTGGCCCTCGGCCGACTTGGACATTTTCGCGGTTGGATCGTCGAGCCCCATGATCCGCGCACCGACTTGCGGAATGACTGGCTCGGGCACGGTGAATACCTCGCCGAATTGGCGATTGAAGCGCTCGGCAATGTCGCGCGTCAGTTCCACGTGCTGTTTCTGGTCGTCGCCGACGGGCACCTCGTGCGCCTGGTAGAGCAGAATATCGGCGGCCATCAACGTCGGATAGACGAACAGCCCCGTGCCGACGCGCTCGCGACGCGCACCCACCCGATCCTTGAACTGGGTCATCCGCTCCAGCCAGCCCATCGGCGTGATACAAGTAAAAAGCCAAGCCAACTCAGTGTGTTCGGGAATGTGCGACTGCACGAAGAGACGGCACTTTTGCGGATCGAGTCCGCAGGCAATGTACAGAGCCACGGCCTCGCGCGTACCGCTATGCAAAGCCTCCGGGTCGTAGGCCACGGTGATCGCGTGCTGATCGACCACGCAGAAGATATTGTCGCGGTCCGCTAGGTTGACCAGCCAATTGCGGACGGCCCCGATGTAGTTGCCGATGTGGATGTGGCCCGAAGGCTGAATGCCCGAAAATACTCGCTTTTTCACGTACCCAATAGCTCCCTCACTTTAGCCCCGATATCGTCTTCGCGCATCAGGGATTCGCCGACCAAGATCGCATTGACGCCCGCAGCCTCAAGCCGCTCAACATCGCCGCGATCACCAATCCCGCTCTCGCTGACGACGACCGCCCCCTCCGGCATCTGATCCAAAAGCGCGAAGGTAGTATCCAAGGTGGTCTCAAAGGTCCGCAGATCGCGGTTGTTGACGCCGATGAGCCGGGCACCGGCCGCTTTGGCCCGCGCCAGTTCTTCACTATCGTGAACTTCGACTAGCGCGTCTAATTCCAACTCGCTGGCTAAGCCGAGGTAGTCGTCAAGCTGGCTAGAATCCATCAGCGCCACGATCAGCAAAATGGCATCGGCACCGATGACGCGGGCTTCGTAGAGTTGGTATTCGTCGATGGTGAAGTCCTTGCGCAACACCGGCAAGCCCGCGACCACTTTAGCCATCTGCACATAATCATCGCACCCCTGAAAATACGCCTCGTCTGTCAATACCGAAAGACAGCGCGCGCCATGAGCGGCATACGCATCGGCGATCCACTCTGGGTCGAAGTCAGCGCGGATGACGCCCTTGGACGGCGAGGCTTTTTTCACCTCGGCGATCAGCGCAATCCCGTCCGCAGTTAGCGCACCCATGAAATCGGCCGGCGCGGGCGTATCGCGAGCCTGCGACCGCACATCGGCCAAACTCCGCTCGCGCTTGCGGTCGGCGACGAACTCGCGCTTGTACGCGGCTATTTCGCTTAGAATATCCGCCATCGTTAGGAGTTGCTTACTTCGACTAGCCGATTTAGGGCTTGACGAGCCTTGCCCGAGTCGATGGACGCCCGGGCCACTTCGAGACCAGCGGTTATATCCTCGGCCAGCCCGCCAACGACTATCGCCGCCGCCGCGTTGAGCAACACCACGTCGCGCTGCGGCCCTTCCTCGCCGTCGAGTACCCCGCGCAGGATGCGCGCATTGTAGTCCGCATCGCCGCCTTTGAGCGCCTCGGCCGAGACTGTCTGCAAACCAAAATCCCCCGGATGGATCTGACGCGTACTGACCTGCCCGTCTCTAAGCTCGCTGACCTGCGTCGGCCCCGTCAGCGTGATCTCGTCCAGCCCGTCCGAGCCGTGTACCACCAGGGCTTGATCCGATCCCAACTCGCGCAGCACTCCGGCGAGCGCCTCGGTCAATGCGCCGTCGAATACGCCGAGCAATTGCCTTTTGGCCCCAGCCGGATTGGTCAGCGGCCCCAAGATGTTAAAAACCGTGCGGGTAGCTAACTCCCGGCGCGGGCCGATGGCGTGTTTCATCGCCCCGTGTAAGGCTATCGCAAATAGAAAACCGATACCGACTTCGTCGATGCACTCGCCGACCTTTTCCGGCGAGGCTTCGACATTGACCCCTAGCGCGGCTAGCACATCCGCCGAGCCGCACTGACTCGATATGGAGCGATTGCCGTGCTTGGCCACTGATAAACCGGCACCGCAAGCGACAAAAGCTACCGTCGTAGAGATATTGAAGGTCCCCGAAGCATCGCCGCCCGTGCCGCAGGTGTCGATGAGATCAAGGCGCGTCGTCGTTATCGGCGTGGCTTTCTCGCGCATGACTTCGGCGCAGCCGACGATCTCGTCGATAGTCTCGCCTTTAATCCGCAGGGCGACGAGAAACGCGCCAATCTGAGCGTCCGTAGCTTGGCCGCTCATAATCTGCTCCATCACCGCCCGCGTCCTAGCGCGGCCCAAGTCCGCTCCGGCGATCAGGTCTCTTATAGCTTCTTGTATCATGCTTGCGCTCCTCATAAGCAAAGAAAATTATTCAGTAGTTGTTTGCCTTCTATGGTCAAAATCGACTCAGGATGGAACTGCACCCCTTCGAGGGGCCATCGCCAATGCCGAATCCCCATAATCGTCCCATCCTCGCTCGTGGCCGATACTTCGAGGCACGCAGGCAAACTATCCTGCTCAACGGCTAGCGAGTGATAGCGGGTGGCGACGAGCGGGTTGGGCAACCCGGCAAAGAGCGTGCGACCATCGTGGTGCACCGGCGTCGCGCGGCCGTGGACGATCTCGTCGGCCCGCACGATGCGCCCGCCGCAAACTTGGGCGATGACTTGATGCCCCAAGCACACGCCCAAAATGGGGATCACACCAGCCAACCGCTCGACGAGCGCACACGAGATACCAGCTTGCTTTGGCCCACCAGGACCAGGTGAAATAACGACGCGCTCAGGTGCGAGCGCAACCGCCTCGGCGACCGTCAACTCGTCGTTGCGCAAGACCTTGGTTGCCGCCCCTAATTCCTCTAAATAATGCACCAAATTGTAGGTAAAGGAGTCGTAGTTATCAAGTATCAGCAGCATGTCTTCAGCGCGCTAGTTTCCCTATTACTTGGGCAATCAGCCGCAAGCCTAAATCGTCCTTGAGCGTCAAGATCGACTCCGGGTGAAACTGCACGGCCGCTATCGGCAACTCGCGGTGCTCCACGGCCATGATGACCCCGTCGTCGGTCTGCGCTAACACCCGCAAGCAATCGGGCAGCTTCTCCGGTACAGCGTAAAGCGAGTGGTAGCGCCCAGCGACAAACTCCGTGGGAAACCCGTCAAAAACCCCTTCCGGCGTGCAGCGGATCGTCGATTCCTTGCCGTGCATCGGGTAGGAAAGCACCCCCAGCTCACCGCCGAGCGCCTCGACGATGCCCTGCAATCCGAGACACACGCCAAAAACCGGCAACTCGCGCCGCACGCACTCGTTGACCAGTTCCGGCACGCCGAATTCCTCGGGCGTGCCCGGACCCGGCGAGACGAAGACCAAATCGGGATCAAAGTCGGCGAAGATGCGCTCGGGATCGTGCAGGCCCCGCGCACCGCTGCCGTCGCGCGACCTCGCGGCGCGCACCGTCACCACCTCCGCTCCCGTCTGCCGCACGTAATCGCCGAGCGTATGCACGAAAGAGTCGCGGTTATCGACAAAGAGCACCCGCTTGCCCTGCCCCGAGGTCGCAATTTGAGCACTCTTCTTCTTGGCGTCGTCCGCGCCAATCACCGCGTTGATAAAGGTCTCGGCCTTGGCCCGCGTCTCGCGCTCCTCAGCGTCGGGGTCCGAGTCGCAGAGCAGCGTCGCCCCAGCCCGTACTTTGGCAATGCCGTCCTCCAAGTGTACGGTGCGGATGGTGATCCCGGTGTTGATCTCGCCGCTAAAGAGCAGCATGCCGACGCAGCCGCCGTACCAGCGCCGCGCCGAGTTTTCCAGTTCCTCGATCTTCTGCATGGCCGCTGGTTTGGGCGCACCGGTAAGCGTCACTGCCCACATATGCGAAAGCAGGGCGTCGAATCCGTCGCAGTCGTCCTTCAACTCGCCAACGACTTGGTCCACCGTGTGAAAAACCTTTGAGTACCTTTCAATCATCCGCCGCCCGATCACCCGCACCGAGCCTTCCTTGCAAATCCGCGCCTTGTCATTGCGATCGACGTCCGTACACATGTTCAGCTCGGCCTCGTCCTTCTTTGAGTTGAGCAAGTCGCGGATCTGCTCGGCGTCCTCCATCACGGTTTTGCCCCGGCCGATGGTCCCGGCAATCGGACTCGTCTCGACGAATGGGCCATTGACCCGCACGAACATCTCGGGCGAAGCGCCGATCAGATATTCGTCGCCAAGATTGATGAAGAACTCATAGGGGCTGGGGCTATTGCGGCGGATATTCTCAAAGAGAGTGTGCGGACTCCCCGCATAGCCAGCGCTGAGCACTTGGCTCGGCGTCACCTCAAAGAAATCGCCGCGCTCAGTACCGGCGATGACCTCGCGCACCTTGTCGGCGTATTCCCCAGGGGCGTGGTCGCACGTAATCTCGGACGCTGCGCCACGCACATAGGGCACGGCGTCCGTGCCTCGCTCCATGCCTTCGGTTGACAACCCATCGACGGCAAATTCATAGCAATAACGCCGCGCCTGCTCCTTGCGGTGATCTACGACGATCAGTTCATCTGGCAAAAAGAGATGCAGATCGGGCCGGTCCTCGCGGCGCTGGTGGCGCAGTTGGAGCGGCTCAAACTGGAGTACCAAGTCGTAGCCTAGCGCCCCGTAAAACCCCAAGTGATTTTCGCCCTCAGCTCGCATCTGCGCCACCAGTGCGCGCAGGACGCTGAAGATCGTCGGCTGCTTGGAGCGCTCTTCCTCGGCGAAGTATTCGGGCATCTGAGCCACTGTGCCCTTGAGCTGGCCATCGGTTAGCTCTAGTTCCGTCACATGCTCGTGCTTGGCGAGGCTGCCGCGAAAGATCTCCAGCAGCATCTCGCCACGCGCGTTGAGCGCCCGGAAGGCAAAGGCCCGCTGACGCGCCACCAGTTCCAGCGGCGGATCGACGAAGCCAATGTCCCAGCGGCTATAGCGCCCTGGATACTCGTAGCCGCTGGCAAAGACAGCGCCTCGGTGGGTATTGAGCCGTTCGAGCAGAGATGCTAGCGGCCTTTCTATAGGCAATTCCTCGGTCTGGCGCTTGACTTCGACGCCGCCAGCCGTGCGAAAAGTTTCCGTGTGAATGGTCATATCGTTCTCCAAGTACAAAAAAACGCGGACACCCGAGGGCGTCCGCGTTGGATTGAAAATTCATCTCGTCGCAGTCTAGCGGATGGACGCACCTTTCTCCCTACTCGGTGAATACCAAGCGCGCCACCAGCGACGAATGTGAGGCGAAAATTTCATAACGGGCAGAAAGTAAAGGCGAGTCTTTGCACTGTCAAGGACTGGACGACGCTCAGCGAATCAACGCCAATTTGGCCGTTTGCACGATCTCGCCCGCGTACAGCACGGCCCAATAAACCCCCGAAGCCGCTTCAACCCCCATATCCGTGCGACCATCCCAACGCACGCGATGCGTGCCAGCTTCCACCCAATCATCGGCCAACACGCGAACCTGCTGCCCTATCAAATTATAGACGGCAAGCCGCACAGGACCGGCCTCGGCTAGAGCAAAGGGAATGGTAACTTCCGCATTGAACGGCGTGGGAAAGGGATCGCCCAAGCCATCCGGCAACTTGGACAAAAGCCGCGTCCCTGCGGCGAGCTTAGCACTAAACGGCTTCCACAACGCCACGTCCTTCAACTGCCAATTAACAAAAGATGCGGCGCGATCTTGGTTAATGATATTGCGGAACTCAATGACGTTTTGACCGGAGCGTAGCTGCATTGAGTCGAGACCGAGATACCGAATCGTCCAACCTTCACTCTTCGGCACCGCGGCATACTGATGTTCGTTAAAGAAAATGACGACTTCGCTATCGCTTATTTCTTTCGTCGAATATATCAACAGGACAGCGCGATTGCTCCCCTCGAAGCCGAACTTGACGCTTTTCGGGTGCTTTGTAAGATCGGGCAGACTGTAGCCGAAAATTCCACTACTCGGCAGCGGCTCTATCCATTCGCTGCCAATCTCCACTTGCGCGGCCCCAGTGACCCCATCGGCGGTAAAAACCCGCACTCCACCACTGCGGGCCTGGGATGGAACCCGGACGACGATGACGCCGTTAGACCAAACCGCATAATCGTCGGCCTCGGCTTGCACATTGGGATTGAACAACACGTATCCCGCGCCGCGCTCGGAGCCAAAGTTGCCGCCGGTCAGCGTCAAGTACTCGCCGGCCTGTATTTGCGGTAGCAAAAGTTGCGCCAAGTACGGGCTGGCGATTTCCAAGCGGACGGCATTGCTAGTGCCTTCAGACGTCACAACGGTTACATCGCCCGAAGGCGCATTGAGCGGAACGCGGAACCGTATCGTCTCATTCGACCAAGTCTCAAACGAAGACACGGCAACCGAATCAATCCACACGGAACTGCTGTCCCGTACGAGGCCAAAATTGTCTCCGTCAATTTGGATGAGATCGTCGGTCTTGGCCGCCGCATCCGTGCGCGTGTGATTGGTGATCGCGTCAATGTAAGGCGACGTGACGGCTACCGGCACACTGTCGTTACCGCCGCCAGTTATCACCTGCACCTGACCGGTGCGCACGCCGGTCGGCACGCGCACCTGAATCTGCACATCGCTCCAAGCGAGATAGTCGGAATCACTCGGCTCCTTGTCTGCGAAAAAGACCACTTTGCCCGTCCCTTTGGTATCGCCAAAACCCTCGCCGACGATGGTAGTTATTTCGCCGTATTGAACGCGGCTAGGCGAGACGCTGGCAATTTGCGGCGCGGGCACCGACAGCACGAGTTTGCCGTATCCCGTGCTGTCGTCCTTGCCCGGTGCCCCCACATCGACGGTGGCCTCGACGAGAGCCTGCCACAGATCGTCGCGCGAGAGCGACGGGTTGGCCGATTTGAGCAGGGCGGCGGCACCAGCCACGTGGGGCGTCGCAGCCGAGGTTCCCCCAAACAACCTATCCACACCGTAAGAAGCCGTTGTCACGCCCGAAGGCGCGACGAGGTCGGGCTTGATCCGACCATCGGCAGTGGGGCCGCGCGAGCTGTAGCTCGCCACTGTTCCCAATTCCCACTGGTCGCGGTGAATCGCCCCAACGCTCAACGCACCGCGCGCGTCCGACGGAATCCCCAAGCTGCTAGTAGGAACCGGATATTCGATGTCGTGGTGCCAAGACCACACTCGCAGCTTCTTAGGCTCGGCCTCGCCGACGCGGACCACGGAAATGCCATACGTGCCCGCTCGCCCGGCGAAGTATTCTATAAACTCCACCGGAGCACCGCCTTCGCTCTGTACATCAGTGCTTTTGCTAACTTCTTCGATGTTGCCAAACGCGTCTTGATAGTAGAGATACAGGTCGTAGTCCGCAGTGGTAATGGGCCAATCGTCCCAAGTTAGCGTCACCCTGATGACGTCGCCGATTTCGGCGACAAAATTCACTGCGTCGTCGCCAGCGGCAAAATTGTGCCGATTGTCGTCATCGCTATCGTGCCAAAAACCTGCGTAGTGCTTGTGGGCGTAATTGCCGACGGCGTTGACCCAGAGAATGCCGTTGTCAGCCGCGTCATTTACGATGTCGCAGATGATCCCGCGCCCGTCCCCAAAGCCCTCGTTCACCCAAGTCGCCGAGTAGTTTACGATGGCAACTCCGTTTTGTATGCAGCGGTCTTTGGCATTCTCCAAATCCACTTCATCCGCAACCTTGTACAGATAGAGTTCAGCTTCTGGAGCCACGTCGTGGATGATCTCGGCACACGCCGTGCCGTGGGCATCCACGCCGGCGTATATCCCCGTGTACGTATAGTCGCGGAACCACCGACGCACCGGCATATCTTCGCGCAGTTTATCGGCCCCCTTAAATCCACCGTCGATAATCGCCACCTTGACCCCTTGGCCCTTCGCGCCAGTGGCGTGATTTTCGAGTGCGCGGATGAGCGCTACACCTTCGCTATAGGTCTGTTGCGCATGCGGACGGCGTGGCCTGCGGACGAAGGCCACACTAGGCAACTCAGACACCGCCCGCAGCGATGCGGCCGGTACCGACACGCGCATCAGGCTCCTAGACTGGGCCAAAATTTTGACGCCGAGGACGGCTAACGCCGTAGTGTCAATGGTGGCTGCCAAACCCGCTGCGGGCACCAAAATGACGACCACATCTGAGCTGTCTGCCGCACGGGTCGGCTTAGCCGCTGGGGACCTAGCTAGTTCCCACAGCGCACTTTCTATGTTGGGAGGGCCGACGGGTTTAGCCGGCGCGATGTCGAGGTCTTGCCCCCACAGGGGTACTGCAAAAAGAAAAAAAGAAAAGTATGGCGCACTGCGATCAGGGCCGGCGAGCTTTGTACGACTCGTGTGTGCCCTGCATTCCCAGCTCTTCCGTGCGCGACAAAAGCGCGAGTTGCTCGTCGTCGGCCAAGGGCGCAAACTGCCGAGCGATCTCCGCATTCTGCCGCAACCTTTCCAGCGAATCCATGCCAGAACACACCGTAGCTACCGGCAAACTCATGGCATAGTGCAGGCACTCTGTCGCCGTCGCCACACCTGTTGCGAGGATCGCTTCGGGCGTACCCCCCAAGGTCTTCATGGCGATGACTCCGATATTTTTTTCCACTGCGAGCGGCAGCACTTGCTCGACAAAGCTGAGATAGTGCGGGTCAAACACATTGATCGGCATTTGCGTGGCGTCCCAAGCAAAGCCGCGCTCGATCATCTCCACGTGCAGGGAGGGCAAGGTATGGCCGGTAAAGCCAATGTAGCGGATCTTCCCCTCCTCTTTGGCTTTGAGCGCAGCCTCTAGCAGGCCCCGCTCGTAAATCCGCTCTGGGTCGTCGGGCTGTCTGATACTGTGAAACTGCCACAGGTCAATCACGTCGGTTTGCAGCCGGCGCAAGCTCTCTTCGAGGTGGGCGATCGCCCGCTTGGGGTGGCGGCTCGCATCCTTGGTCATTAGAAATACGCGCTCGCGATAGCCGCCGCGCAGCGCCTTGCCCATGCGTATCTCGCTCGCGCCGTTGGAGTAGCCCCAAGCATTGTCGAAGAAGTTGATCCCCTCGTCGATGGCCGCGTGCATCAAGGCGATGGCCGCTTTCTCCTCCATGTTGCCGTGGTCGGCCACGTGCGCACCACCCAAGCCGAGCAGGGAGACGGATTCGCCTGTGCGGCCCAAGATCCGCTGGGGCATGTCGCGGTGGTTCGGAGCGGCACTTATGGAAAGGCCAGCGGCGGCCGCGGTCGAGAGCTTGAGAAAGGTGCGGCGGGAGTAAGGTCTATCGTCCATTGCTTATCTAGCCTTGCGAGGTTGTGGACTAGCTTCCTTGACACTGGCAACCGCCTTTTTAATAGTGGCTATCTTTATCTTTCCCTTTTTGGGTGCCTTCTGTACGACACGCTTTGTCTTTGCCATTTTTTAGCTCCCTGAATGATTTATACCTGATAGTAGGCACAATAAGGACGAGTCCCCAATTGCCGTCAAACCCATATCAGGGCCGTCGCGCTTTGTATGAATCGTGTTCGCCCAGTGCCCCTCCTCTTCGGTATGCCCAACAGTGCCTTCACCTTAGCAGTAGAGATCTATTGCCGGGCACCGCCACCGACCGGCGACTAGCTTGATTTTTTGGCGGCAGAATTTATACTAAAGTTACTTAAAGTTGAACTTCATAATGGAGATTTCTCATGGCTAAGTACTTGAGCGCAAAGGAATTTCGCCAGCAATTGCCGCGCATTGCCGAATACTTAGAGCAATGGCGCGAAATCGTCGTCGTCAAGCGATCCAAACCGCTGTTTAAGGTCGTCGCTTTTGAAGATAATCCATCCGACCTGCTCGACCGAGCCGCTGCCGTAGCAGATTCTACTCAGCCCTCGCTCGAAGAAATCTCCCGCATTGTCCACCAACTCCGTCGAGCCTATGAGAGTCGTCCTAGACACTAATGTGCTCGTTTCTGGTCTGCTATGGGATGGCCCGCCCAACCAACTACTTAAATGGGGCCGCGGTGGCATGTTGGAAGTTATTAGCTGCGAAGCCGCGGTGGAGGAAGCAAAACGGGTAATTGAGTATCCTAAATTCTCTCGAAGGATCTCAGCACTTGATACTTCGCCTGATCAGATACTTGCCTATCTGATGAACTTGGTGACCTACGTACCCTCTCCCACATCTATCCCCCCGGTCATCGCCGAAGATCCAGCCGACGATCTCTTTTTGGCGTTGGCCGTCGAAAATCAAGGGTGTCTCATCGTCTCCGGCGACCAGCACCTCCTTTCTCTGAAGGAACACAACCGCATACCCATCGTCGCGCCGGGTGAAGCCGTTGATGTAATAAATGCAATAAGGGAACTACAGACACCCTGAAACTGTCCTTGCACCGCGATTTTGAGGCGCAAGGTCTATCGCCCACTAACCATCCCCTCCAGTAAATTATCTCCAGTAATCAACTGCAGCGCCGTCGCCAGCAACATCCCATACACCAGCCTATTAAACCACAAATCGCTAAATCGCTGGAGCAAAAACACGCCCAACTTCACCCCGACGTACGCCAGCGGTGCCAGCAGCAACGTCGTCTTAAAAATATCGGCGTGAAAAAGCCCCAAGCCCCAGTAAGGCGGCAGTTTGAGCAAGTTGAGCATGGCAAAAAAGATGACCGTAGTGCCGACAAACATGTGGCGCGGTAGCTGCTGCGGTAGCAGGTAGATGACCACCGGCGGTGCGCCAGCGTGGGCAATCGTCGAGGTAAAGCCCGAAATCGCGCCCATCAGCACACCAGCGAGCTTCCCTGGATGCTGCTTCCGCACGGCCCCGACAATCGCCGCCCGCCCGAACTGGAAAGCGACAAACAGCAAGGCCAAGCAGCCCAAACCCACCTCTAGAACGCGGTCGTGCTGACTGAAGTACCCAAAAAAAAAAGCCCCCGCGCCGATCCCCAAGGCGGAACCGGGCAGCAGCCGTTTGACGCTCGTTTTGTCGAAAGTGCGGCGGTAGTGTCGGACGGCGAACACATCGCAGGCGATCAACAGCGGCAGCAACAGGGCCGCCGCGTCCGCCACCGAAACCGTCAATGCCAAAAGCGGGGTGGCCAAAATGCCGATCCCACCGCCAAAACCAGCCTTGGCCACCCCCATCAATAACACGGCCCCCACCGCGCAGACCCAGAACGCGGCCGGGTAGGTCGGCAGCACTACTCGCCTTCTACGTGGGTTACTTCGATATCTAGGTCTTCGCGATTGCGTATGTGATCGACTTGGCCATCCTTGACCCACACCACGCGGTCGGAGACGCTGAGCATCTTGTGGTCGTGGGTCGCCGAGATGACGGTCACACCGGAATTCTCGTTCATCTCTTTGAGCAATTCGATGATTTCAGTGCCCGTGCGCAAGTCTAGGTTCCCCGTCGGCTCGTCGGCGAGGACGACGGCTGGGTCGTTGGCCAAGGCGCGGGCGACAGCCACGCGCTGCTGCTGGCCACCCGAAAGCTCGTAGGGCTTGTGCGAATATCGCTCGCCAAGGCCCACCTTGCCCAAAAGCTTCATGCCCTTGTCGCGGGCTTCGTCGCTGGTCAGGCCGGCGAAGACCATCGGCAAGGTGACGTTTTCGAGCGCGGTCATCACCGGGATCAAGTTAAAAGACTGGAAAATGTAGCCGATCTTGCGGCAACGCAGCCAAGCCAGTTCATATGCGTCGAGCTGGGCGACATCCACCTCGTCGATGTACACCTTGCCCTCCGAGGGCTTGTCGAGGCCGCCGACCATGTTGAAGAAGGTGCTCTTGCCCGAGCCTGAAGGCCCCATGATCGACAGGTACTCGCCGGTGTAGATTTCCATATCGACGCCGCGCAGGGCGTGAACCTCAATCTCGCCCATCAAGTAAGTTTTCTTTACTTGCTGAGTCCGTACTACCGTGCGTTTTTCCGCTTCTTGGACAGCGACCTCGTCCGGGGCGGTTTCGGTCATTTCAGGTCTCCTCTGAGGAATCAAGTGTCGGAGCGCATGGCCTCGACCGGCTCCATCTTGGCCGCGCGGTACGCTGGCAACATAGCACCGACTAGCGAAAGCAAGGTTCCCACCACCAAGGCGTAACCAGCTGATTCAGCGATGCCGCTCAGTGGGAAATAGGTGAACGTGTAGCCGCCGTAATCAAGCAGGGCCAACCCCAGCGTCAGCGCGAAGCCAATGACGATCCCCGCCGAAGTTCCCGCCAACCCCTGAAAGGTCGATTCGAGGAGGAAGAGCTTGACGATAAAGGTGTCCAAGGCCCCGAGGCACTTCATGGTGCCGATCTCGCGGAATCGCTCGGTCACCGACATCAACATGGCGTTGGCAATACCAACGACGCAGACCAACAGCGAGAGACTGATAAGCCAAGTCTGCTTGGATTGCTCTTCCTGCATGCGGGCTTGGGCCTCTGCAGAAGCGTCGCCAGCCTCGGTGACGCCGGTCTCAATGCCGTTTTTTTGCAACAGCAAATTGATCTCGCTTTTGTCGGCGTTGCGCAGGCTGCTGATGATTTCGTTGTTGCTCCACACCGACATTAAAAAGGCTATGGCCAAAATCACGCCGCTAGTGGTGATCAGCGAGCGGCCAAAGCGAATTTTCAGGCTGCGAAAACTAATCTCCACTGCTTTACTCATCGGCAGCACGATCTCCCGACCGCCTGCCAAACGCCTCTCAGACATAGTTATTCTCCTAGCGTATGCTCGCGTTCACAATACGTAAATAAAGGTAAAAAATCAACACTGCCCCACTCAACTGCCCGTCCTAATTTCCACGAGGGGTAAAGGAGCGGAGTCGTGTGCGCCGTGATCGGCAACCATCTCGGCAAAAGCGACCGGCACCATGCTAACGCGCAAATCCCGCGACCGCACCGGCCGCTCCAAGAACGATGCCATGGCGCTCGGAGTGAACACGAGGTGCTCAATGGCAAAGTCGTCCACCAATGCCTCCAGTTCGCCAACGTGGCCGACCACCGGGCGACCAGCCAGCGGGCAGCCCCGCTGTTGGGAGCCATCGCCCACCACGCCGATCAGGTCGCAGTGGACCACACCCGTGCGCTCTAACTGCTCGACGAAATGCACGGCGACCGCATCCGTTCCCACCAACAGGGTGCGCAACCGACCCTCGCGGCCACGCTGGTACAGGAACCAACGCGCGGCCAAGCGCCAACCGGCGATTAACAGCAAGTTGCAAAACCAAGCCGCGACCACAGCTAACCGCGAGAAGTTGTACGCCTTAAAGAAGAACACCAGCATTACGATGCAGGCAAACCCCAACGTCACCCCCACTACCGACCACGCCACCGAGTAGCGGCGGCGGTCGTACAGCCCCGACGCGTAAAACGCCAACAGCCAGACCAAGGTCGAAGCGCCGTACACAGCAGCCCATTGCAAATCCGAATACGGAGGTGGCACCAGCCAGCGCGTCGGCTGGACGTCGAGGCCGAAGAGATTGCCGACTTGCTCGATGCTATAAATAAAAGGCACCAGCTCTTGGTGGTAGCGCACCGCTAAGCCCAGCTTCAAGCCGCAGAGTACCAAGCCGGCGTCAATCAGAGGCATGGCCAAGGCGCGGCCAGCCCGGGCGAGGAAGCGAAACGTCCCGTACAGGGCAATACCCACCTGCAAAAGCCACAGTGGGAAGAAGCGAAATCGCCGCACCATGTGCTTGTTGACAAAAATCGACATGGCACGGCTTTTGCGATAGAGAATTTTCAACGGCGTTCCTCGGCCGCTTTCGCCGCGAAAGTGAATGATCGAGGTAGTTGGCACGTAGTAAATTTTCCAGCCAGCTTGGTGGAAGCGATAGCACCAGTCGATGTCCTCGCCGTACATGAAGTAGTCTTCGTCGAGTAGGCCGACTTGGTCCATGGCCGCCTTGCGCACCATCATGCACGATCCAGATAGCACCTCGACCTCGGTCGTTTGCTCGGGATCGAGATACGTCATGTGGTAGTGGGCAATGAGCGGGTGCTTGGGAAAGAAGCGGCTCAGGCCCGACATCTTGCAGAAGGCAGCCAACGGCGTCGGAAAGCCACGGCGGCTATCGAGCTGCAAGGTGCCGTCCGGGTCGAGGATTTTGCACCCACAGGCACCGGCTTCCGGGTGCTCGTCCAAAAACTCTACCATCGTGCGCAGTGCATCTCGGCGCACAATGGTATCGGTGTTGATCAGCAGCGCATATTCTCCGACTACCTGCCGCAAGGCCACGTTGTTGCCAGCCGCAAAACCCACATTGGCCGCGTTGCAGATCAACTTCACTTGCGGGAACTCCTCGGCTACCATATCGGCACTGCCATCTACCGAGGCATTGTCAACTACGAATATCTCCACCTCTAGTCCCTCGGCTGCTGCGAGCACAGAATTCAGGGCCTGGCGGGTCAGGTCGCGGGTGTTGTAGTTGAGGAAAACAACGCTCAGTCGCACGATTTAGCACCTCGGTGGCGGCCCATAAGCTTGTAGCCGCTGAAGTAGAGGATTTGTTTGGCAAAGAGCAAATGCTCGCGCAGGTCCAGCTTGCTGGCGCTGAACTGGCGATTGCGAAAGACAAAAGGCACCGAGCGATGCTGCTGATAGCGGCCCTTGACCAAAATTTCGAGCAGAATTTTGTAACCCGAAGACGTGAGTACTAGGTCTTGTATCACTTGGCGGCGCAGACAGAAATAACCCGACAGCGGGTCCTCGACCCCGGTCAGCAGGCGGGCCGCACCCACGCCGATTCGCGAAATCAGCTTGCGGTGCCAAGCCCATCGTTCGACTCGGCTGGTCTCCCCAAAGCGGCTGCCCATGGCAATGTCGCATTCGCGCAGGCTGTGGATGAGTTCGGGCAGGATCGCCGGGTCGTGGCTCAAGTCGGCGTCTATCACTCCGAGGTATGGCCGCGCCGATTGCGCGAAACCCGCCATCACCGCCGACCCCAAACCGAGTTTGCCGGGCCGATGTATTACCTGCATGGGATAGCGGGCCTTCAGCGACTCGGCCACTTCGCCGGTGCCGTCGGGCGAGTTGTCATCTACCACGATGAACTCCAAGTCGATATCTGGCTTTTGGCCGACGACTGCGAAGATTTCTTCGGCCAAAAGCGACAGATTTTCCCGTTCGTTGTACGTAGGCGTTATCAGTGAAATCTGCACGGGATCCATGAGGATAGGCTAGTGGGCAAATTGGGGAAAGTCGCGGCGAAAATGCGGATCCGCAGCGAGGCATTGAAGCCCCTCGACAAAGCTCATGGGACGGCGGCCGAGCGCGGCTTCCAGCGCATCGGTACGCAGACCAGAGCGCAGGGGACGCGCGGCTGGCAGCGCGACCGCACAGGTCGGTACGGGTTCGATCAACGCGCCGTCGATGCCAAAGAAACAGGCTATCTCCCGCGCCATCTCCCAGCGCGTCATAAAGGTCGCGCCACCGGCGTGCAACAAGCCGCGCGCCTCTTGGCCGCACAGAGCCACCAAGGCGCGGGCCAGATCGCGGATGTAAGTCGGGTTGCCCCACTGATCGGCAAAGACCCGCAGGGGCTGGTCGCGAGACAGCCCCCGTAGCACCCAAGTGAGGAAGTTGGATCCGGCCTGTGGGACATAGCCGTACAGCCACAGGGTTCGCACGACTAGCACCCGCTCCATTTTCTTTAATATAGCCTCGCTTTCGAGCTTGAGTTGACCGTAGCAAGACAGCGGATTGGTCGTATCCCCTTCGCGGTAGGGGCCGCGCTTGCCGTCGAAGACGTAATCCGTGGAAATATGGACCAAGCCAGCGCCAATCGCGTCGCAAGCCGCAGCCAAGGTCTCGGGAATATCGACGTTGGCTTGCCGCGCGGCCCGCGCGTCTTTTTCGCAGCCATCGACATCGGTCATGGCCGCGGCGTTGATCACCCAATCTGGAGCCAGTTCGGCGACGAGTGCGGCCACAGCTTTGCGGTCGGCTAGATCAACTTGGCGATAGGGAATGCCCTCGGCAGCGGGCCGGCGACCGCAGCCCATCCACTCAGCTTCCCCTGCTAAGGAAAGCAGCGTCCGGCCCAAAAAGCCAGTGGCACCTGTCACCAAAATTCTCATAGCGGTGGGCCGTACAGCAGCAAGGCTCGCGCCCACGAGCTATGCGCTCGGTCAGATGCCTGCGCCAAAGGCGGCTCGGCAGTCAGGGCGGCGACCCGCTCGGCACGGCCCTGTCGCCCGTAGAGCTGGAGAGCGAGGGCCTTGTCGCGGGGTGGCAGTGGGCCGAGGTCTGCGAGGCGATCGTACGATTGCTCCGTAAAACGCGCCACCTGCTCGGCAGCCGCAGCAAACCGCGCCTCCCCACTCCACTCGCCCAACTCCCCCAGAGCCAATGCCGCCAAGGCTTGATCGCCGAGTAGTCCGGCGCTGCCTTCGGCGTCTGAGTCGCAGACATGCTGCACCTGGCCGCGACCGTCGATACAGCGGTTGAGGAGCACATCGCCAGCCTGCATAGCCACCTGAGCAGCGCGTTCGTCGCCTAGGGCAGCCGCCGCAGCTAAATACGCTCGTATCAGGGCCGCTTGGCGGTCGGCGTAGAGCGTGGGGTCGGTCCACCAAGCAGCGGCCATGACTTGGCGACCGCGGAACACGCCCTCGGCTTTGTCAAAGAGTGTGCCCTCGACAAAGCCGAGCAACGCTTTGACCGACTCGGCGTAGCGGGACTGGCCTGTCTCCAGCAACAGATGCAGCATGGCCGCCTGATCGAGGGCATCCCGCTCACTCGCAGGCGCACTCCAATCCGGCGCGTACGAATACGCCCGAAAACCACCGCTGTCGCCAAGCGGCGAGGCGAGCACCGCGTCCAAGCTGGCCAAGGCCATCTGTCGAGCCGGCTCCGCGCCCCGTGCCTCAGCATAGGCGAGCAGGAAGCGCAATACCGAAGTCTCGAGAAACTTGGTCGGACCGCCGAAGCCGCCGTGGGCCGAGTCAAAGGCGGCCGCGCACGCGCGATAAACACCATCTATTGCAACAGGTCCCTCAACCTTGGGACGGACGGCGCGCTGCACCTTGGCGACGATTACCTCGCGCTTTTCCTCGTAGGCCGTGTGCAACCGGCGCAAATAAGGCTCGACGTTGGCTGGCGGAATACCCACAGCCCGCGCGAAAACCCGCCCGTCTGGCAGGGCCACTACTAGAGCCGGCCAACCGCCGCTGTCGTAGCGCCGAGCAATGTCCGGCCGCTTGAATGGATCGACCCGCACACTGACGAATTTCTCGACGACCAGTTGACGCAATGCCGGCGTCGGCGCGGGAAACAAGCCCTCGCATCCCGGGGCAGCCAAATACACCAATATGGGCTTGTCTTCGCGTTGGGCGTGCGCGAACAAAGACTCGTCCCAAGCACCCCAAGGCAACTCGCCATCGGCCCACTGCCACTCGGCCAAGGCCGGCCGCTCGCTGCGGACCACTTCTTCTTGCGGCGGCTCTTCGGTGGCGGCGCATCCAGCCAGCAGTAGCAGCGCCAGCAGCTTGGCCTTAAATTGACACATCTCTTTTATATTCAATGAGTTCGGGATTATTTACAAGGGCCGCTTAATGTACGGCATGCCCCTGTGAGCGTCAAGCAGGCCCCGAGGGAGTGGGCTTTTTGTACCGAGTAGTTTGGCCTATGTTAGTGGTCAGTGGCCAGTGGTTAGTGGTTAGTCCTCCCAGCTTCCGGCCCCTAGGGTGCGGGGACTGGCCACCGACCACTGATCACTAACCACTAACCACTAACCCCTGAGGAGCACGCCATGAATCCACTCGAGAAAGTCACCCTCGGCAGCAGCGGCCTGCGCGTCACCCGCCTCGGCTTGGGCTGCGCCTCCATCGGCGGCCTATACGGCGACATACCAGACGACCAAGCCGTCGCCGTCGTCCACCGCGCCCTGTCGTTAGGACTGAACCTCTTAGACACCGCACCGCTGTACGGGGCGGGCAAAAGCGAAATCCGCCTCGGCAAGGCCCTCGTGGGTGTGCCGCGCGACAGCTATGTGCTCGCGTCCAAAGTGGGGCGCGTCTTGGTCCCCGCCGAGCAAGACCAACAGGCGGGCATTTTTGACGGCCCGGCCTCGTATCAACCGGTGTTCGACTTCAGCTACGACGGCGTCATGCGCTCCTTTGACGACAGCCTCAAACGCCTAGGCGTAGATCGCATCGACATCCTTCACATTCACGACCCGGACAACCACTGGCCGGAAGCCATCGACCATGCGTACCCCGCACTCGACAAGCTGCGCGGCGAAGGCGTCATCCAAGCCGTCAGTGCGGGCATGAACCAATGGGAAATGCTGGCCCGCTTTGCCCGCGAGGGCGATTTCGACTGCTTCCTCCTCGCCGGACGCTACAGCTTGCTCGACCAAGGTGCGCTCGACGAACTCTTGCCGCTGTGTGTAAAAAAGAATATCGGCATCATGGCCGGCGGCACGTACAACAGCGGCATCTTAGCCAAAGGCGGGCGCCCGGGCGCGACGTACAACTACCGGGAAGCTCCACCCGAAATCGCTTCTAGGGCCAAGTCCCTAGAAGCCGTGGCCGCTCGCCACCAAGTCGATCTCAAAGCAGCAGCCTCGCAATTCGTCTTCGCCCATCCGGCCATCACCTGCATCATCCCCGGGACGCGACAACCCGAGCGAGTGCAGGAGAATTTCGACTTGCTCACGCAGGAGATTCCCGCCTCGTTTTGGGCCGAACTCCGCAACGAGGGCCTAGTCCGCGACGATGCTCCACTGCCGTGAGCTACTTGAGCAAGAGCAACCGTCGGGTCTGGACTCCACCGGGGTAGTGCAGACGGCTGAGATAGATGCCCGCCGCTACGGGGACGCCCCACTGGTCGCGGGCGTCCCAGTGGACCTGATAAGAACCAGCGGCCTGAAACTCATCTACTAGTGTATGTACCGACTGGCCCAGCACATTGTAAATATCCAGTCTCACCGGGCCGGGGGTGGCCAAGCGGTATTTGAGCTGGGTGCTGGCGTTGAAGGGATTGGGGACATTGGGATCTAGGCCGCTGGCGACCGACGCCACCTCCTTAGCCGCACCGGGACCGTCTGGATCGCTTTCGCGCATGAGGGCCTGCACCTCAGAGGCCGACAAGGTCCCATCGTATATTCTGAGGTCGTCCAACGCGCCCCTGAGAACCTGACTCGCGTCGAAACCGCCCCCGAACGTATCCTGATCTTGACCGAGAATGAGCCCTCCCGCCTCGACCTTGAGTGTATCGTACGCCAAGTGCCTACAACGCTTGAGGTACTCCTCGCCATTGATGAAAAAGTCGGCATGGCCCTGCGAGGCATTGCGAATCACGGCAAAGTGGTGCCAAGTGCCATCGGCAATCGGTTGGATTTCTACGTCACATCGTCCCTGACGGCTTTCCACTCTTCCGTGCGAAAAGAAGACGATCAAACGCTCGTTTAACAAAAAGACAATATGTTCGTTGTCGTTGAGCTGATTGGCACCGCTGACAATGGTTTGAGCTCCGGTCTTGGAGGTTTTCAACCAGAAGGCGATGGTCACATCCAGCCGGCCATCGAGCACTTTGTGCGGCAAATCAATGCGATGGTCAGTACCGTGGAAGAGAATCGCACCACCTTCGTTGCCGAAGCGGTCTCTTGTGGGCACGGGACCCGACAGAGTGCCGTGGTGCTCGTTTTCACTGACGTCTCGGGCATTGCCGCCATTGAAGGGGTAGTGGGCAATCAATTCGGCCTCTCTGGCCAGCACTTGGCTGGCTACCACATGTGCATCGCCGCCCAAGGTTAGTTCCAAGCTCTGGTGCCGGTCCTCCTCGAGGAAAATGCCGTGCCACTGGCCCACCATCTCTCCGGCGGCGTTGCGAGCACGGGCTTGATAGTAGCCGCTCACTGGAGCCTCACTGGAGATGATCAATTCTAGCTGGCCGAACTCGTCGGTGACACCGATCCAAACGTAGTCGAGTTGGCGGCCAGGGATGGTGCGCGCAAACTCAACAATCAAGTGCCCGATCCCGTCGCCCAGAACAGTGGCCGTCACCCCGCTAACCGCCGTATCGGATGATTTTGCGACTTGAGAGCAAACCGGCAAATCGTTGACCCATCTGGCCAATGTCTCCGGTACACATCCTATCAGCACGTTGCCGTCGAGGTCCAACTCCTCTAACTCTGTCAGACGGCCCAATGCAGGTGGAATCACACCCGTCAACTCATTGTTGTCGAGGCGCAGCCCCCGCAGAGCGGTCAGTTGGCTCAGTTCGAGCGGAATTGAGCCGATCAACTGGTTGCCGTAGAGATACAGTCCCCGCAGGGCTATCAGTTGGCTTAGTTCGACTGGAATCGAGCCGATCAGCACATTGCCGCCAAGATCCAGCCATTCCAGTTGACTCAAACGACCCAACTCGGGGGGAACTGAGCCGATCAGCACATTGCCGCCGAGGTCCAACCACTCTAATTGACTTAGCTGGCCCAACTCAGGAGGAATCGAGCCGGTCAACTCGTTGTAGTAGAGGCTCAACCATTCCAGTTGACTTAGCTGGCCCAATTCGGGTGGGATCACACCCGTCAACTCACGGTCGCCAAGTTCCAACGTTTTGACGCCAACATCGCCGACCGAGATCCCCTCCCACTGAGTAATGGGTATGTCCGTGCTCCAGTTTAAGCCGCGGTCGCCAGCCAAGCGGTCGCGTAGGTCCAAGAGCACCTCGCAGTTGGCTACTAAGCCGGGGTGGTCCTGCGGCCCCGATACGACGATACCGTTGGCGCACGGGTTTGACTCCGCGGCCACCGGCTCTGCCCATGCGGCCAGCCCGACGCTCAGCAGACAGGCCGCTAGCCGCTTGGAGCAGCCGTAACAATCCTGCGTGGTACGCAACTTATCAGTGTGATCCATGAGAAAATGGCCTTATGGCTTGAGGAAGCGCAGCACATACGTCGGCACCATCGGATCGTGCCATACCACTTGGAAGCGGCTTTCGTATGCCTTAATGGCCGGATACAGGTATTGTCCCGTCTGCGCAAAACCGAGGCTTTCCAACACCACGTAATCTACCTTTTCGCGCTCTATATGGTCTAGCACTTTCGCCGGTTCGTCAAAGGGGAAGCCGACGCAGCGCCGGCCCGAGACGATGTACATCCAGTACCCCTTGCGGCACAGCACAATAGCGTCTTCCGCCGCGTTGGCTTTGAGCCATTGACCGGCTTGGTAGTAGCGGAGCCACGGCGGAGGATAGTCGGCAGCCGCGTAGTCGGCTAGGCGCTTGACGCCGCCAGCCTGGCCGATGACACATATCAGAAAGCATCCCCATATCACAAATCTCTCCACATGGCCCCCGGCCAGCCTATCGCGAATTTGCAAAACAGCCCAGACTCCCAGCAAGACAAGCACCGGCACAATCGGCACCAAAAAGCGGTCTCCCGGCCAAGGCCAGAGCAACACGATTCCCATGAAAAAGGCCGCGTAGAGCAAAAGCAACAGGTGTTCGCCGCGCTTGATGCAGAGCACCGTCACCGCAGCAGCGAGCGCGATCAGCAACAACGGTGCGGGGTGAAAAATCGTCTCAGTGCCGTCAAAAAACGGCACCAAAGTATGGGGCAATTCCCCCGTCAGATAGCGATGTGCATGGCCGATAAAGCGCTCGACAAAGCCGCCCACATCGAGCAGGCCCCGCTCTGGGTGGTAGGGATTGACCATGAAGAGTTGCTTGATATAGACGCTGCCGCCACCGACCGCCTGATTGCGCAAGGCCCACGGCAGCCAGCAGACAAACGCCGCGCCGCCAAAGAGCAAACACCGACGAAAATCGCGCCGGAACAACAGATAAACGACCACAGCCGCCACTAGCGCGATCCCCGCCGTGCGGATGTAGTACGCCCAAATGGTGCAGGCAAACCCGCCGACGAGCCACCAATTTCCCCTGAGACCCTCGCGCCCAACGCCCCGTTCGACGAGCCACACTGCCAAAAGCGAAAAGGTCAGATAGGGCACTTCGGACATGACTTGGTGTGCGTAGTGCAGCAGCAGCGGACCGTAGGCTGCGCCGGTCGGCCCGTGCGTCAAATAGCTCTTGCCGAGCACGACGCTCAGCGCCACCACCGCTAGGCCGGGCAGGACGCCCACCCGCTCCTTGGCCAGTTGGTAAAGCACCCCCATCCCCAGCGCAAAAAGCACTAGCACCCAAGCCTTCATCGGCACCCAATCGCCGGGGAAAGCCCACGCCAAAGGAGCCAGCAACAGGGGAAAGCCAAAAGGGTACTTGGTCGCAGGCTTGGGGTCGGGCGAGTTGATGTGCAAAAGCCCCTCGCCTTGGGCTAGACTGCGCGCCAGCGTGATGAATTCGGCGTTGTCGCCGCTGAGGGAAAGTTTGGCGTCGAAGGTCCAGATCCCTAGGAAGAAGGTCGCCGCGACAATGAAGAAAGGACCCCAAGGTCTTTCCAATAATCCAACTACGCGCGTACCTATGTGTACTTTGGGAATCTGAGACTCGGACTTTTGGGACGTAGCCTTCTTTTTATTGCGAGATGCTTTCATGGAATAGTAGGTATCCGCGAACCATCTACTCTGCGCCCGATCTTAAAAGGTAGGAGCAACAAGTAAAACAAAACGAGCGCCACGCCGTCTAGAATTGGGATATACCACGGCCACGGGGCGAAGAAAAACGGCGATTGGGTAACGGGCGGGCGACTGAGGAACATGTAGTTGCTCCCCAGCGCCCAATTGACGCCAAACGCGACAATCGCCAAGAGATTGAGCAGCACAAAGACGCGGATGACGGACTTGGACGTCGGTCTCATGCCGAGGCCCCAAGTTGCGAACAGCGCGCCAGCGACGATGCCGCCGTGGGCAATGAAATACTGAAAGAAGCGATACGCTGGATAGTCAGCTATGAGCGGCGGCGTGACGACGGCGTTGGTCGCGCCGGCGAGTCCCCAGAAGTAAGCGATTTCGTATGCCGTCTGCCAGCGGAAGATCAGCGCGGTAGCGACGGCGAAGACGGTAATGCTACAGACGTGCAACGGCAGATACCACCGCACAAAATCGTACGCTCCAACCATCGCCACGCGATGGCCCCAAGGCAGAATCTCATTGAGTAAGAGCACGCCCGCGAACGCGCCGCAGACGGCTTGAGTCGCCTTGGCCGAATTGAGCCGCTTGACGACGATGGTCAAGAGGACCGGCAAGGCCAGCGTCGCACCCATCGCGGCGATGTGGGAAGGGCCGAGAAACTCGAACTGGCTGGACATGGCGTCTCATCACTTGCACTCGGGCAGGTCGCAAAACCGCTTTTCAGTACTTCTCATCGACAAAGTGCAACTTGCTGTGCGGCGGGCGCTGGTACTCGCCGTGCGGCGGGCGCGGCGGCAGCTTGATCTTTTTCGGCATCACGTCCTCGTAGGGCAGTTGGCTGAGAATGTGCGCAATGCAGTTGAGACGCGCTCGGCGCTTGTCGTCGGCCTCGACCGTGTACCAAGGCGCTTCGGGAATGTCCGTGTAGAAAAACGCCTCGTCTTTGGCCTTGGAATACTCGACCCACAGCTTCCGCGACTTGAGGTCTATGTCGCTGAGCTTCCAGTGCTTGAGCGGATTCTGGGCGCGCTCTTGAAAGCGGCTTTCTTGCTCTTCCTCGCTCACCGACAGCCAGTACTTGAGCAGGATGATCCCCGAGCGCACTAGCATGCGCTCAAACTCCGGGCACGAGTGAAGAAACTCCCAATACTCTTCCTCGGTACAAAAGCCCAACACCCGCTCAACGCCGCTGCGGTTGTACCAACTGCGGTCGAAGACCACCATCTCGCCCGCGGCCGGCAGGTGGGCCACGTAGCGCTGGAAGTACCACTGGGTGCGCTCGCGATCCGACGGCGTGCCCAAGGCCACCACGCGCGCACCGCGCGGATTGAGTGGCTCGGTGATGCGCTTGATGACCCCACCCTTGCCGGCCGTGTCGCGCCCCTCAAAGACGATCACAACCCGCAGGCCCTGGTCCTTGATCCAGTGCTGCAACTTGACCAATTCGTGGTGCAACTTGGCCAACTCGCGCTCGTAGTCTTTCCTCTTCATCTTCGCCGACTTGGCGTTTTTTTTAGTCTGCATATCCAACCTCCATCGCTTGCGGTTCGCCGTTCAAAAAAACGTACACAAGGCCGGCGCGCGAGAAAAATCGGCCCTGCCCCATCTTGCTCGACCCCGACCAGCCCCGTACCTTGTCGCGCACACTACATAACCGATAAGGACCATTATGAGCCAATCATCCCGCCCCAATCTGCTCTACATCCACTCCGACCAACACAGCCCCTACGTCGCCGGCTGCTATGGCGATCCCTTAGTTGAGACCCCCCACCTCGACGCCCTCGCCACGCGCGGAGTGGTGTTCGACAACACCTATTGCCCCTCGCCGATTTGCGTGCCCTCGCGGATGTCCATGCTCTCGGGCCGCTACCCCTGCGACAACCAAGTCTGGACCAACAGCCACACCCTCGACTCCGGCATCCCCACCTTCGCCCACGCTATGGGCGCTGGCGGCTACCGCCCTGTTCTCATCGGCCGCATGCACTCGGTCGGGCCGGACCAACTGCACGGGTACGCCGAGCGACTCGTCGGCGATCACGGCCCCAACCAGCCCGGGGGCCAAGGCGTCGATCACGGCCAGCTCTCGGGCACAGCCGGGCCGGGCCGCGTCAGCCTGCGCCTGTCCGGGCACGGCCAGAGTGCCTATCAAGTCCACGACGAAGACGTCACCGCCGCGACCATTGACTACCTCAACCGCCTCGGCGTTGCCAAGCGCGCCGGCCAAGCAACTGAGCCGTTTTCGCTCTCGGTCGGTTTCATGCTGCCGCACCAGCCCTTTGTCGCCCGCTTGCAAGACTATCGCTACTACTATGAAAACATCACCCCACCACAAACCCCCGAACCCTTCGGCGACCACCTCCATCCCCACATCAAGCGCTGGCGCCAAGCCTGCGAGATCGAGGAAGTCAGCGAGGAAGAGACCCGCCGCGCCCGCGCCGCCTATTGGGCGCTAGTCCACCGCATGGACGTGCTAATCGGCCAAATCGTCGCCGCGCTGCGGGAAAACGACTTAGAGGAAAATACCCTCATCCTCTACACATCGGACCACGGCGAGCAGGTCGGCGAGCGCGGGCTGTGGTGGAAGCAGACCTTTTACGAGGACTCGGTTAAGGTGCCAGCCATACTCGCTTGGCCCGGGCGCTTGCCCGCCGGTACCCGTTGCGACCGAGTGATTTCTTCACTCGACCTCAACGCGACCATGCTCGACGCCTTGGGCTGCCCGGCCTTGCCTCACTCGCGGGGCCGCAGCTTACTGCCTTTGCTCGCGAATTCCCAAAACGTCGCGTGGGACGACGTCGCCTTCTCCGAGTTCTGCCAAGACGCGGCCGGGGCCGGCGGTCCCTTCTCAGAAGAGGGCATTTTTCAGCGCATGATTCGGCGCGGGCCGTGGAAGCTCAACTACTACCACGGCCAGCCCTGCCAGCTTTTTAACCTCCAAGACGACCCGCGCGAGTGCCAAGATCTAGCAGCTAACCCGGCCCACCAAGAGACGCTGGCCGCGCTCAAAGCCGAAGTCCTAGATGGGTGGGATCCAGAGTGGATCGCCGCGCGCATGGCCGCGCTCCGCGCCGACCGATCTATCCTATCCGCGTGGGGCCGCACCATCCAGCCTCCCGACCAGTGCCGCTGGAAACTCGACCCGGCCATGGATCACCTCGACCCGGAGCAGCTCGACAGCAGCCAGCGCAATACCAGCAAATGACCCAACAGGGCGGCTGGTGCCAAAACCGTCGGCAGCCAGACGTAGGGCGCGTATGTCGCAAACGTGCTAGCCGGCTCGTTGGTGAAGACGCGGAACTCCGTCGGCATGGAAAGCGCCGTGATGACGATCGCCTCGGCCAGTAGCACTAGCCCAAACGCATTCCAAGCCCATATTGCGTAGGATCCCACCTTACCGCGCCAGACCAGCCACGCCATGGCCGGTGCGGTCAAGCCGACGAAGATATCGAAGTTGAGCCCCGCGTAGGTCATCTGCACTGGTGCTTGCCCAGCCTGGTACATCCCTTGTAGGAACATGGCGACTGGCACGCGGAAAAACTGGAAGCCAATCAACAGGACGGGGCCAACCGCAGCCATCAGCACGACCCCCATCCGCGAAAAGGCCGCACCGCCCGTTAGGATCATCAAGGCCGTGAAGAGGGATAGCGAGAAGCCGTGCAGTGCGCCCGAGAGCGCAGCTAGCCCGGTCGCCACCAACCAGAGCATTGCTCCCATAGCCGCCCGCATAGTCCACAGGTCGGCAGCCTGCCCTGCTCGCTGGACCGCGACGCGCACGGCCAGTACGGCGAGCGCCAAAACGCCCAAGACCGTGGCGAAAAAGAGCGCGTCAACGCGGAGGGGGACTTTGTCGAGCGCTAGTTCCATATCACTTGCTTATTCTTCTCCCCTTTCGCGCGCTTTCACCTCGTCCCATATCTCGTCTAGGGCCGCCAGCGAGAGCGCGGCTACTTCCTCACCCCGCGCATGGACGATCTCCTCCAGAGCGCGGAAGCGGCGCTCAAACTTGGCGACTGCACGTCTAAGGGCCTGTTCGGGATCTACTTTGAGAAATCGGCTGGCGTTGACTAACGAAAAGAGCAGGTCGCCAAACTCCTCCTCGACCGCCGCGGCCTCATCCGTCTCCCAAGCCTTGCGCACTTCGGCAAATTCCTCTTCGACCTTGTCGAGTGCGCCATCAACCTCGTCCCAATCAAACCCCTGCTGTGCGACTCGCGTTTGAATCCGATAGGCACGCATCAGAGCGGGTAGGTGCTTGGGAATGCCCTCCAGCAACGACGGCGCAGCTTCCCCTTGCTCTCGGCGCTCCTGCTTTTTGATCTGCTCCCAGCGGAGCAAGACCTCGTCGGCCTCGTCCGCATTCGCATCGCCAAAGACGTGAGGATGGCGACGAATCAGCTTATCGACGATGGCTTGGCCGACCGCCTCAATGTCGAAGCGACCCTCCTCGGCCGCGATCTGGGCATGGAACACCACTTGCAGCAACACATCGCCCAGTTCCTTGCACAACTCGGCGTCGTCTGCTGCGTCAATGGCTTCAAGAGCCTCGTACACCTCCTCCAATAGGTAGGGTTTGAGCGTGGCATGCGTCTGCTGGCGGTCCCAAGGACAGCCATCGGGGGCGCGCAGACGCGCCATGAGGGCAACTAATTCTGAGAAGGAGGAATCGTTTTGCATCGTCTTTCGCTTCCGCGATTTTAATTGTGAGAGAAACAATGATAAGAAACTACTCACCATCGGCCCAAAAACCGCATAGCAAATGGGCTGCACCCATTTGCTATAAATTTACAACATATTATTTTATATACACTTATGAATTATTTAATATTCAAATGCAACCAAATTGAAACAAATCCTTGACGCGCCGTCGCGCCGTATTATATTGAATCAGAGGCGGTGATTAGGGTCTTCTGTACAACTCCCCTGAATACGCTCCCTTTGGCTATGGGAGCAGTCAGTTGGCCCTCTTAATTTGTTGCTCACTAAATAGCACGGAGTCGCGCTTAGGCTCGCTCCGATTAGCTGATTGAGCCTTTGTGTAGGCTTTGATGGGGCAAAATATCGGTATGGGCAAAATCATCGCTATCGCCAATCAAAAAGGCGGGGTGGGTAAGACCACTACGGCTGTCAACCTTGCCGCCGGTCTAGCCATTTTCGGATACCGGACCCTACTCATCGACTTAGACCCGCAGGCCAATGCCACTAGTAGTTGCGACGCCGAGCTCGGTAGCGACTATGCCTCGACCTACGAGGTCTTGATAGGCCAACTCAGCGCCGCCTCGGCGACCTTTCCCACCTATATAAAAGACCTCTTCGTAGTGCCCGGGCACATCCGCCTCGCAGGTGCCGAAGTGGAGATGGCCGCTATGGTCGGGCGCGACAAGCGGTTGGCCGAAGCTCTGGATCCGATAAAACGACAGTACGAATTTATACTCATTGATTGCCCGCCGTCCTTGGGTTTGCTGACCATCAACGCGCTAAGTGCGGCCGATTCCGTGCTCATTCCGGTGCAGTGTGAGTACTATGCCTTAGAAGGCGTGAGCAAGCTCAACGATACCATCCGCGTGGTGCGGCGCTACCTCAATCCCAATCTCGAAATCGAGGGCGTTTTACTCACTCTATACGACAACCGCTTACAGCTTTGTCGCCACGTGGCCCAAGAAGTGCGCAACCACTTCGGTGCCAAGGTCTATCAGACGATCATCAGCCGCAACATTAGCTTGGCCGAGGCCCCGGGTTTTAGCCAGCCCATCGCGCTCTACGACGCAGAATCGAGAGGCTCTAGCAACTACAGCAGCTTAGTTTCCGAAATCTGTGCCGATAGGCCCTCTGTCCTAGCCTAATCCCCCATCTGCATTTCTACATTGATTGTTCTTGACAATCGTTTTCATCGGCATATTATATTCACTTTTGCATTATATATCCAAAAAGAAAGGAAGGTTGTCTGTGTATTCTTGTACGTCTGCGAACTCGGACGCGGATACGAGAGTGAGCGCGTCCTCCCCCCGCTCTGCCGACCATCCCGAATTTATCACCCAAAACGCCCAAGTCCGCCGCCTGCTAGCCCAAGCCGACCGGGTCGCTGAGTCCCCAGCGACCGTGCTCCTCACCGGGGAAAGCGGCACGGGCAAAGAAGTGTTGGCGAGGCGTTTGCACGGGCGCAGCCCAAGGCGCAGAGCCTCGTTTGTGCGGCTCAACTGCGCCTCGCTGCCCGAAGGCGTGTTGGAGAGTGAGCTGTTCGGGCACGAAAAAGGAGCCTTTACTGGTGCGATTCGACAGCACTTAGGCCGCTTTGAACTAGCCAATCGCGGGACCTTGTTTCTCGACGAGATTGGCGCAGCGGATATCCGCGTACAACTGCGCCTGTTGCGCGTCCTGCAAGAACGCGAGTTCGAACGCGTCGGAGGCGCGGAGACCTTGCGGGTAGATGTGCGGATCATCGCCGCCACCAACATCGATTTGCGGGAAGAGGTCCGCAAAGGAACCTTCCGCGAGGACCTCTTTTACCGGCTCAATGTCGTACCGCTCAAGCTGCCGCCGCTGCGCCAGCGCAAGGGAGACATTCCCCTACTAATCGAACACTTTATCCGCCGATTGGCGGCGCAAAATGGGTGCAAAATTCGCGGGCTCGATGCCGCGGCTTTAAACCACTTTTTGGCCTATCCATGGCCGGGCAATGTGCGGCAGTTGGAAAACGCGCTCGAGCGCATGGTCATCCTCGCAAGCGACAGCTTGTTGCGGGAAGAAGACGTGCCCGAAGAGATCGTCTACTGGCAGGACGAAGAAGAGCCCGATCTAAGCCAGCGCGATTTTAAGGAAGCGCGAAACTCGTTTGAGCGGAACTTCCTCTGCGAGGCTCTGCACCGACACCGCGGGGTGATTTCGCAAGTAGCCGAAGACGTGGGCCTGTCGCGCAAAAGCCTGTACGCAAAGTTAGAACACCTCGACATCAACTACCAATACTACCGCACCTAACTCACAGGCGTGTGGCGAGCGCACGGCGGAATTTAGCCATCTGGCCTTCGAGATAGGCCCGATGCTCGCTATCGGCTGGCTCGAGCGCGAGGGCTTGGCGCATAATGGCCGCTGCGTGGGCATGCCGCCCTAACAGGTGCAGCAATTCCGCATAGGTGTCCAAATAGACCGGGCTTTCCGCGTCGAGCTTGACCGCACGCATCGACAGATTTAGGGCATAGCTAAGACGTAGGCCCTCTTCTGCATAGGTCCAAGCCAAGTTGTTGAGGATCAGGGGATCGTCTGGAGCACCGACCAAGGCACGCTCGTAGTATTCAATAGCGCCGTCGGGCCGCTCGCACTCGTAGTAGATGCGGGCGATATCAACTGCACTAACAACCCCGGCCGTCAGTGCTTGATCAAAAGTGCGAGCGGCTCGTTCCGCAAGCCCTTGGCGGAGTTGGCAATCTCCCAAGGTGAGGACGAGTTGCCGGTCATCGGGTTGAATGCGCACGGCCTCGGCCAGCGCGACTTCGGCCTCGGCGAATCGTCCCTCGGCAATCAAAAGGCGGCCGAGTTCAACGTGAGCGAAGAGGTGGTGCTCGTCGAGTCGGGTAGCTTGGCGCAGCGCTTCTACGGCTGCGTCGGGCCGCTCTTGACGGGCGTGGAGCCAGCCCTCGGTTGCCCACAGCGACGCACTCTGTCCGTGGTCTGCACGCAATTGCGCGAGGAGTTTTTCGGTTTGGGCGAAGCGCCCCTCTTCTTCGCAAATTTCGCGCAAGGCCCTGTACAGATCGTCGTTGTCCGGTGCCAAGGCAACGGCTTGGCCGATCATCTCCAGTGCGGCATCCACTTCGTCTAGGCCCAGTCGGGCAAGGGCGGCGATGAGCAGCAAGCGGTCATCTGGCCCGTCTTGGCGAATGGCCCGGCGGGTTTCAGCCAAAGCTTGGTCGTAGAGGCCGTCGCGCAAATAGGCGTGCGCTAGCTGGGCGTGCCCGGCTCGATAGGCCCCGCATTGCGGATTGCTGATGACGAACGCGCCGAGCAGAGCGCAGCAAACGGCCTGTCTAGCAACGCGCATTCAGAACTCGTGGCGGTAGGTGCCGATGTGGAAAAGTAAGCCGATGGCGAGGAGGTTGGACAGCAGCGAAGAGCCTCCCGAGCTAAGAAAAGGCAGCGGCAGGCCGGTGATGGGCATGACGCCGATGGTCATGCCAACGTTGATAAACACGTGAAAGGTCAGCATCGCAGCCAAGCCGAGGGCTGTTAGGCCGTAAAAGGCATTGTTGGCCATGGAGGCGATGTGCAGCGCCCGATAAATAAGAAGAAAGAACAGGCCCAGCACGATCAGGGCCATGACAAACCCCCCCTCCTCCGCGATGACCGAGAAAATAAAATCGGTATGAGCCGCTGGCAGGAACTGGTGCTTAGTCTGCGTGCCTTCTAGCAGGCCCTTACCTGTCAGCCCTCCGGAGCCAATAGCGATCTTGGATTGGATGATGTTCCACCCGGATCCAAGTGGATCGCTCTCCGGATTGAAGAAGGTCATAATGCGGGCCTTCTGGTATGGACGCAGAAAATTCTCCAAAAAGTACACCGTGAGCAAACCCGCCGAGATGTTGACAACGGCCATGAAAATGGTCAACCAGAGCCGGCGCATAAAGCGGTGAATCAAGAGGGTGCTGCCGACGATAAAGGCCGCGAATACGTACGGAGTGACCCAGTGCCACAGCGGCTCTAAGGAGCAAAAGACGCTGATGAGCGGAGAGATGATGAGGAAAATGAAAAACTTGCGCATCCCCGCCCAATAAAGCATGGGGAAAAACGGTGCGCCAAAAGAAATCGCGGTCCCCAAGTCGGGCTGGGGCACAATCAAGGCGATCGGCACCAATACGAGGAACAAGGCCCCGAGAAAGCCGCTGATAGAGTTGATGTGTTCGGTGTTGCGATCGCTCAGATAGCGAGCTAGCGCTATGATGGTGGCGAGCTTGGCCAGTTCTGAAGGCTGCAACATCACCGGTCCCAAGCGCAACCAACGAGTAGCGTCGCCCGTGCCCCACATCAACACCGCGACTAGGCTCACAATGCTGAACAGATATAGCAGATACGCCACGCTGTAAATGACCTTTTCCGGGATATAGGCGACGGCTATGGCCACGACAAAAGCCAAAATTGCGAATTGGAGTTGCTTGATCCAAGCGTTCTGCACCGAGGTAGAGTCGTTGTGATACGTAGCACTGTAGATCGCGATGATGCCGATTAGTACGATCGCCAAAGTCGCAATCAGGAGCGGGACATCGAGTCTGCGGAGCAAGCGCATGAGTTAAAGCATTCCCTCGTTAGTCAACAGTGTGTCCACCTCGACTGCTTCTGGCGCAATGATGCCCTCTTGAATGCAAAAGGCTTTGACGACCTCGCGCACAACCGGGCCGACGCGCGCCCCACCGCTGCCACCCCCTTCGACCACGGCCGCGATGGCAATGGCGGGTTTCTCGTACGGAGCAAAGGCCACCATCCAAGCGTCATCGTCTCGACTAGGCACTTGTGCAGTACCCGTCTTGGCCGCAATCGCGACGCCGTCAACCCGCGCTCGGCGGCCGGTACCGGTATCGCGGGCCACCACCCGGCGCATAGCCTTTCTCACGATGCTGAGAGTCCGCTGCGAAATGCCGTCAATGCGTTGGCGGCGAGGGGGATCGCCGCTGACGTATGGCGTGACCAAATAACCGCCGTTGGCAATGGCAGCCACGTAGCGGGCCATCTGCATGGGCGTGACCAATAAGGAACCTTGACCAATGGAGACGTTGAGCAGATGGCCGAAGGACCAGCCGCCGCGCTCCTTGTAGTACTGGCGCGAGGGCAGGAGACCGGCAGCTTCCCCGGGATAGACGATCCCGGTCGGCTGGCCGAAGCCTAATTGGGCCCCGTACTTGTGCCACGTTTCAATGCTCATCAACCGGGCCAAATGGTAGAAGTAAACATTACAGGAGACCTCGATCGCCCCTAAGAGGGTCAGACTACCGTGGCCTGTTCGCCTGTGACAGCGAAACGTGCTCCTACCCACTCGCAATGCACCATAGCAAGGCTCAAACAGGCTCAACGTATCAGTGACACCCGTTTCGAGTGCGGCTATGGCACTGACCATCTTGAACGTCGAGCCAGGTGGATAACGCCCTTGCAAGGCACGGTTGAGTAGCACCGTCTCGCTCTGCAACACCCCCCGCCGCTCCTTTTGGGCTTGGAACGACACGAAAATGTTGGGATCAAAGGCCGGCTTGCTGACCAAAGCCAGCACGGCCCCGGTGCGTGGGTCAAGGGCGACCAGGGCGCTAGCAAAGCTATCGGGCAAGGCGCGCTCGGCCGCTAGCTGCACTTCCAAGTCAAGGGTCAGGTGTAGGGGGGCACCGGGCACGGGAAGCCGATCGCGCTCTGGAAACTCCCGGCCCGTGCGGCCGGTCGCGTCAATCTCGACGAACACCATGCCGTCGCGGCCGCGCAGGCTATTTTCGTACACCTTCTCGATCCCGGTCTTGCCGATAAAATCGCCGAGCACATAGGCGTTTTCATTGTCCCCTTGGAGATCTTGGTCGCGGATGATGCCGATATAGCCGAGCAGATGGGCGGCGGCCGAACCGTAGGGATAGTAGCGCTGGGTCTCGATTTCAATGTCGAGCAGGGGCCAGTCGGCCTCGAGCTGCTCCTCTACTATCGATACCGTGCGAAAGTCAACATCGCGCTTGAGGCGAATGGTGCGATATTTGCGGCTGTATTCGCCGTCTAGTTCTACATCCCCGATGGCCCTTGTAAACGCTGCGGTGACTGCCTCAAAGTCCTTGCGCGTGGTGCGCTCTAACGAGACGGTGTAAAACGGCCGAGTGCGGGCCAAGATGTGTCCATCGCGGTCATATATCTGCCCGCGGGGGGCTTTGACGCGCCGCTGGGCAATGCGGTTTTCCTCGGACTCGCGCGCATAGTCGGCCGAGGTGACCACCTGCAAATAGAACAGACGCAGGAGCAAAATCGCGAACAGCAAGATGACGGGCGCGAGGAGGAATTTGAGAGGCAGGCGCTCATCTTGTGGCAGTAGATGTTGCATAATCAAGCGGGGAAGAGATAGCGTTTGATGAGCAAGCCGGTCAAGAAAACCGTACTTATCAGGCCCGTATATACAGCGCGGCCCAAGATCCCGACCACCTCAAAGGGCACATCGGCGCTGGTACCTACATAGTAGATAAGATCATGGCAGATCACAGCACCGAAAATCAGCGCGGCCTGCGCTTGAATGCTGTCGGAGACCATGTGAGTATGGCTGTAGCCAAAACCCACGCCGATGAACGACTTGGCAAGCGCATTGACCCCGAGGTCGGCGGGCATATAGAGGTCTTGGAAGATACCAAGCCCCAACCCCATATAGGCCCCGACCACCGGCCCGCTGCGCAGCGCAACGAAACTCAACGCCACAATCAATAAATCGGGTTTGACCGACCCTATCTCGATGGAATCAACCCAAGTAGTTTGCAGGACGAAGGCCAGTGCTAACAAGAGAATATGGCGGACCGCACTCATGTCACCTCGGGATTTGCAGGGTCGTGCCCGCCAGCAGCGTCTCCGAGGGGCCGATGTTGTTCTGGCGGGCAATATCGCTGGGAGCGAGGCCGAATTTGCGGGCGATGCTGTGCAGCGTATCGCCCGTAACTACGGTGTACATCTGCGTTTGCTCGTTGGTCACGGTTAGCTGTTGGCCGGGTTTGATCCGTGCGGTTTCAAGACCGTTCCACGCCTGCAAGTCGGCGACGCTAACCGCAAATCGCCGGGCCAACTCCCACAGCGTATCGCCCTGCTGCACCGTGTACGTTCCACCGCTGGGCATCGCTTGAGGGCTAGGCCGCTGTTGCACCACCAATTCCTGCCCGGGTTTGATCAACGTGCTTTTGAGGCCGTTCCATTGGATCAGGTCGCGCAGGCGCACCCCGTGCATAGCGGCGATGGTGCTGAGCGAATCTTTCGGGCGCACGGTATAGGTCTGCTCGCTGCTATTCGCTTGCTTGGCCTTCTGGACAATCGGTGCCGAGATCGGGATATAGAGCACCTGCCGTGGCCGGATGAAATTGGGGGTTTTGAGGCTATTGGACGCAATGACGACCCGCGTAGAAACACCGAAGGTCTGGGCGATGCTAGAGATCGTATCGCCGCGTTGCACCTGATATTGATGGACCGCTGCCCCCGGCGAGACCGGCAGGCTAGCGTACTGATCGAGCAAAATTTGGCCCTTGCCGGGCGGCACCTTCAAAACGTAAGGCGGGCGACTCCCCGGCGGCGTGATGTCTTGACGCAACTCGGGGTTGAGGTCGTGCAACACCTTAGGTTCGATGCCCAGCAGTTGGGCTGCCGCTTTCAGATCGACATACTGCCAGTTTTTGGGCAGTACTACTTCCTCATAAGCAAAAGCTGGATCTTCGGCTTGGGGTGCAAAACCAAAAAGCTGAGGATCCTTGGCGATGACGGTCGCGGCCATAAAAAGCGGCACGTAGTTTTTTGTTTCGCGGGGCAGGTCGAGCTGCCAATAGTCGCTGATGCCGGAGCGGGCGATGGTCCGGCGGACTCGTCCTGGCCCGGCGTTGTACGCGGCCAACGCTAAGCGCCAGTCGCCAAACTCCGCCAAAAGGTCTTTTAGATACCGGGCAGCGGCAACGGTCGCCTTGCTCGGGTCGCGCCGCTCGTCAATCCAGTGGGTGCGCTTGAGGCCCATCATGTGACCCGTGTGCGCCATAAACTGCCACAACCCCACCGCTCGCGACCGCGAATAGGCCCTTGGATTGAGACCACTTTCGATAACCGCTAGATAAAAAAGATCGCGGGGCATCCCCTCGCGCTCGAGAATATCGGTGATCAACGTGCGATAGCGCCCAGCGCGCCGCAACCAAGTGGCAAAGGTCTTGCGCCCCCGCGTCTGAAAAAAGTGGAGGCTGGCAACGACGCGGTCATTGGCGTCAATGGGCATGTCGCTGCGGCTGCCGAGACGGTTGATGAGGACCAAAGGCTCGGCGTCGGCTGGCAGAGGCTCGATCTCTTCTTTGGATAGCTCTTCGAGTAGAAGGGGTAAATGGCTGTCCGGGGGAAGGTGCTCCAAGTCCGGCAACAAGCTGAGGTATGTCTGTTCAATATCCAAACCGAGGCGCATGGCCTGCGTGGTATCGACCAGCGCGTCGTGCTCGTCGAGGCTGGCCAGAATGCCGATGGCCGAGTCGAGGGCTGCTTGCGCCCGTTGGGTCTGCCCGAGCGCGTGGCTTTCGATAGCGAACAGCAAGTGCCAGCGAACAGCGCGTAGGTCGGCCGTATCTGGCGGTGGATCCTCAGCAGGCACGACAGAGACGGCCTCATCGTCGAAGACCATCGGTCCGGTGCTTTTGCCATGGGCACATGCCATGAGCAGCAATGCGATGACACAGCAGCACAAGCGCATAGCGCGTTACTCCTCCTGCGAGATGAGGATCTGGGAGCGGACCTTGAGGGCGTTGGGGTAATACCTTCCGATTCGTTCGGCCGCGGCCTGAGCTTGCGCCTCGGTGCGATAGTTGCCGACTTCGATCTTGTAATAAGGCCCCTTAAGGGTCACGTTGATGTCTTCGCGCTTCAGGCGTTTTTTTGCCTCTTCCGCGAGATGGATGGCCTTGTCGTGATCGTGCGATAGGAATTGGTCAATCAGCACCCTCCAGCCAGTGATACTCACCAACTCGGGCACGGCCTCTGCTGGAGCGGAGTCGGGCATCGCGCTCGCCGGGACCTCGACGACATAAGCATCAGCATAATCCGGGCCAAGTGCGGCGACTTGTTCCTTGAGGGCCGCAGCCTCGGCGCGGGTAGCGTATTGCCCAGCTTGCAGCACCGAGTGCGCGTTGCGGGCCACTAGATAAACCTTCACGCCGAGTGCGCGTTCTAGTTCGGCACGGCGCTGGCGAGCCATGGCTTCATTACTCAGGGCCACTAGCTGGAGGCGATAGACCGAAGTGCTCGCTGACGGGGCGTGCCCTTGCACGGGAGCCGTCGGCTCCGCTGGGGTTTGGGCCTGATCGCGGCTCTCGCGTTGAACCGGCTCAATTAGCAAATCTTCGTCGAGGGTGTGCGGATCGAATTCTTCGCGACTGGTGGGCGCGTCATCGCCCGAATCGCCGCGCCAGCGCGGTGCGCTCGTGCAGTGGGCCGTGCCGAGCAGGGCCAGCAAGAGGAGGAAGAAGTACGTTCTCATGGCTCGCTCCAAGCGCGCAGGGCGGGTTCGTACGGAGCACGGGCGACACCCTTTTCCGAAATGATCGCCGACACCAAGTCGCAGGGCGTGACGTCAAAGGCCGGATTGTAAACCGGCACCGCGTCCGGGGCCGTGGGCTTGCCCATGCCTTGGCGGACCTCGGCTCCGTCGCGCTTTTCAATGGGGATTTCCGCACCCGAGGCCAAGGCCATGTCGAGGGTAGAGACCGGCGCGGCCACGTAGAAAGGCACGTCGTGTTCGCGAGCGAGGATAGCCAGCCCGTAGGTGCCGATTTTGTTGGCCACGTCGCCATTTTTGGCGATGCGGTCAGCACCCACGATACAGCAGTCAATCTCCTCATTGCGCAACACGACCGCAGCCGCATTGTCGCAGATGACCTTGACGTCGATGCCGCTCTGCATCAGCTCCCACGCGGTCAGCCGCGAACCTTGGAGCAAGGGACGGGTTTCGTCGGCAAATACGGCGACTTTCTTACCTGTCTCTTGGGCCGCATAGACGACGCCCAAGGCCGTGCCGTAGTCGGCCGTAGCCAAGCCGCCGGCATTGCAGTGGGTGATGACTTGGCTGCCATCGCGCAGGAGCGCCGCGCCGTGGGCACCGATCTGACGGCAGATTTGGCGGTCTTCCTCAAAGAGGCGGTGAGCTGCTGCTAGCAGGGCGTCGCAGAGAGCGTGGTTGTCGCGGCTCTGATTCGCTGCCAACACCTCCTGCATCTGATCCAAGGCCCAGAACAGGTTGACCGCGGTAGGCCGGGTACGGGCGAGACGAGCAATGGCCGCTTCCACGCGGCGGCAAAAAGCCTCGGGAGCGCAATCAACCGCGGTGCGCGCACCCACCACAACGCCATACGCAGCCGCCAAACCAATGGCCGGTGCGCCGCGCACCACCAGCTCTTCAATAGCACGGGCGATGCCCTCGACGTCGCGGTAGGTTGTGTACACCAGTTCCTCGGGCAAGCGAGTCTGGTCGAGCAGGACCAGCGCCTCATCCTGCCATTTGAGCGTTTGCATCGGCATTAGAAGGTCGAAAATTCAAAGGGCGTTTCTGCGGCTTCTTCGGGCGCATCCCCATCTGGGAAATCCGTGCGCTCGGCGTCGCCCCACAGCCTCTCTAGGGCGTAAAAGTCGCGCACTTCCTCGCGAAAGATGTGGACGACAAAATCGACGTAATCCATCAGCACCCAGCGCCGCGTATCCGCGCCTTCGATGTGCCAGGGCTTTTCGCCGATCTCGACGAGTTGGTCCCGCACTTCGTCGGCGAGGCTGCGGATGTGCTGTTCAGAAGTGCCCGTACAGAGCAGGAAGTAGTCGCAGGTGTCGGTGATGTCGCGCAGGTCCAACAAGGTTATTGCGAGGGCCTTTTTATCTTGTAAAATTTCTACGATGCGGGCGATGCGCGGCTCTTGTCTCATGGGCATTTTCTCGCAAGGTTACTTAACTGGGTTGAGCAGGCCGATGCGGCGATAGTCGTGCCCGATGACAATCGAGACGCTCGCCAAGCTGAACTGATCTTCCTTCTTCTGGCGAATAAAATGGGGTATCCCCAAGACATTCGCCACTTGTCTGGCTCGCTCGATATCGCCGTCCAAAGCGACCACGAGCGTGTGCAGATAATTGAAGCTGGGTGCATTGCCTTCGTGAATCACATCCAGCCCGAGGGCGCGTGCCTTTTTGCGGAGGCGGGCAGCGATCTGGGGTTCGCCTCCGCCGTTGAGAATTTCGACCCGAATGGGGCTGATCTGGGGAGCGGTTTCCGCCTTGGCAACTTCCTGCTGGAGCGCTGACTCGGGGGTAGTAGCAGAGCGCGGCCATAAGGCCGTCTTGAGGAGAAGGGCTATGGCCACCGTGGCCAGCCCCCATAAAATTAGCTCCTGCAGATTGAGGTTTCCTCGCTCCATCGCTCCAACGTCATTAAACGTCATTGAATGAATAAGAAACGGCAAGTTACGTCAAGTAAACTAAGGAAGAAACATGAATCTCCTACGCGAAGAAACCTTTGTCCATCGCTTCTCTACGACTGATTTTCTCGCCGCCTGTCACCAAGCGTTTGAGCGCTACGGCGCGGAGGTCATCGACAATCCGCCGCGCACCGAGTCCATCGAAAAGCGCGGGGCACTCGACTACTTTCGCTTGGACATGCCAGCCGAATGGCCGGGAAAGTTTCGCGCGCGAAAAATCATCGAAGAATTCTCCGATGTGGCGAGCGGGAGGCTGGCCAAGCGAGAGGCGTACATCGCATTCGAAGATATGCAACAGGGTCGAACATGTCAGCTAGAGGCCGGGCACATTACCGACCGGCGCACCGGTGCAGCGGGCGCGTTGGGTCTCCAATACCTAGCGGGCGCGACCATCAAGCGAGTCGCCATTCTGGGAACCGGCCGGATTGCGCGGACCTTGGCCTTATCCTGCGATGCGCTCTTTGATTTGGCGGAGATTGCCTGCACGAGCCGCCGGGAGGCAAACCGGGCGGCGTTTGCCGAAGCGGTCGGACCAGACCTGCACGCAAGCCTGCGGTTAGCAACATCGCTAGAAGCGTGTATCGCCGGTGCCGACGCCGTACTGACAGCAGTGCCGACGCCACAGCCCATTTTGACCTCGGCAATGCTGGCCGAGGTTCCATACCTCGCGGTCCTCGCCGGAGACAGTCGCACACGCCAGCTCGCGCCAGAAGTGCTCTGCGAGCGCACGGTGGTAGTTGATGTACTCGCCCAAGCGCAGAAGTCCGGGGAATTTCGCTTTGCGACCGAGCAGGGCCAAGCCGAGCAGATTGCCTTGGCGCGAAATGCCGCGGGCAAGGTGCTGGACATCGGCGATGCCGCCTGCGGGCGACTTGGCACCTCTGCGCCGAGCGCGGTCTATCTGACGGGGATGGGGGCGCAGGACTTGTGTGCAGCGGCCATGGTGTACCGCCGCCTGCTCACTTGAACAGCCCCGAGTACTTAAAGGTCATAATGTAGTCCTGCGAGCCTTTCTTCTTGGCTCGGGGTCGGCTGTCGTAAATGTCCCAACCGAAGCCGAAGAGAAACTGATCCTTGTAAAAGGAAATGGCCACGCCCAGAGAAATGGCCAGCGAGTTTCCGGTTGAAAGAGCTTCGAGGACATTGCCAATGGCGGTGAAGTGGATGCCGGAAATCAACGGATTATCCACGTTGTGCCAGCCGGCAAAGGCCAATCCAGGCAAGCCAATCAGGCGCTCAGTTTGGCCCGGGACCGCGTTGCCCTCGGCGTCGGTATAATCGCGCCCGGGGCGGATCGTCAAAAAGGAAACCAGCGGCTTGGCCTCAAATTCCCACTTCCAGCCCCCGGCTTCCAAAATCTGTGCCACGCTCTGCGGCGGGGCACCCGGATAACTCTGGGTAGTGATTTTGAGCCGCACGCGGCGATTGTCTTTTTCCGACAAGAGCAAGTTGAGATCCTCGGCTAGGACGCGCCCGCCGCTCGACTCGTAGATCGTGACCTTCTGCTTTTGGGTACTGCTTTTGCTTTTGGGGGCATAGTTTTCGTCGAGCCGGGTCCACTCGACGATCAACTCGCGACCGATTAGCGCCTGCCGCAGCGAGTCGGGAATCGCAAAGGCCACATCCACTTTGGTACCGTCTTTTTGCATCACCGGAGTATTGTTCCAGCCGACGGCCAAGGGTTGGGTCTTCTCGCCGCGCGAAGCCAAGACTTCAACAAGCTGCGCCAAGTCGATGTCTGCGAGCGCCCCGTGTCCCTTGTATTCGAGTGGACGAGCGCGGTCTTTGACGTCATTGCTGACCAACAAAACGCGCCCTCGGCGGTCGCCCAAGGCATTGGGCGAAAAAAAGAGCGTGAGGCGTGCGGATTCGCCCGGGGCCAACGCGAATTGCGCTGGTGTAACGTGGGCTTCCTTGCTTTGGGGATGCGCCTCGACTTGCAGCACCGTATCGCCGACGTTAGTGGCCACAAAGGTTCTTTCTGCCTGCTCACCCAAAACCTCGTAGCCAAAATCGACGACGCCCGCCGGATTCAACTCGATTTCCGCGGCCACTCCGTTGCCTTTGAGCAGGATATCGAGCGTCATCATCTCATTCGCGCCCAAGCCGTCCAAGCGCAAGGTCCCCGAAATCGCTCCACGAGCCGACGGGCTGAAGGACACGTGCAGCGGCAAGGTGCGCTGGCTGTGGGCTGGCAGCAGAAACTTGCTGTCAGCGTCTATTGAAGTATGGACGGTAAATTCGCTACTCGTCGAGCGAAGCTGGTGAATCTCAAAGTCGGCGTTGCCCACATTGGCTATCTCGATGACTCGGCTACTGCTTTCGCCAACGGCGATTCGACCGAAATCCACGGTCGCCGGGCTGAGGGCGAAAAACTGGCCTATGCCCTGCAAGCGCACGGTCTGGCGTTCGGCTTCGGCCTCGACGTGGAGGATGGCTTGGCGCGGACCGGCTTCCTTGGGCGAGAAACTCAACTCCACTTGAGCGCTGGCTTTAGGCTGGACGAGGACCGAGTGCTGTTCGAGACCAAATTCAACGCCCTCGTCCGCCGCCACGGCGACCTCCACCACGCCCGGCTGTCCCCCCTTGTTCCACAACAGCAAATGGCCGCGCGCGGTTCCGCCGATGGGCACGTTGCCGAAGTCAATGTCGCCATTGATAATCTCGATGCGTGGCGGACTGATTTGGCCGCGACCCCTGAGGGGAATAGTGACCTCGGCGGCTTGTGGATCGCTGGTGTACAGGCGCAGGACGCCGCTTTGGTCGCCTTCGCGCTGCGGCACAAACGCCGCGCTCAGGGTGAGCCGCCCTTGGGGAGCTATGGTCGCCGACGAGTCGCCGACTCCAAGGACAAAAGCCGCGCCCTCAATGGCGGCGTTTTCAATGTGCAGTTCGGCTTGGCCCTGATTGAGGACGGTCACGCGGCGCGTTAGGCGCTGGCCCACTTCAACGGTGCCAAAGTCGAGGCCCACTTGCGGGAGAGGCGAAAAGGCCGCTTGCGGCACCAAACCGCTCCCCCGCAAGGGAATGGACCAATTCCCAAAATCGGGCGAGGCGACCACGAACTCAGTCGCGACCGGCCCCGCGTGTGTTGGAGCGAACGCAACGTCGATCCGCGTTTCACCGCCGGGAGCAGGCCAAGGGCCAACAGCGCCCGCAACGCTAAAGGGACTCTGTAGGTCGGCAACTTCCATGCGCCCAGCCGTTACGGGCACGGTACCGGTATTTTTAACGATAACGGCCGCCGTCGCCACTTGCCCGACGGGCACCGCGCCAAAATCCAACCCTTCGGTCGGCAAAAGTGCTAGGGTCGGAACGACGGCCTCCGCTTGCAGCGGCACAACCAAGCGCTCGTCTTTGAACAAAGCAGCTACCTGCAACGTCAGTTCGCCCGCATATTCTCCGGCCGCAGTGGCACTGAAGCGCACTTCGACGCTGCTGACGCCCTTGCCGTCCAAGCGCAGCGTATCCGGCACCGCGCCAAAACCAGCACCGCTAATATCGACGATCACTTCGAGCGCGTCGTCTTGTAGATTTTCGACAGAAACGGACGCGCGCGCCTCCACGCCCACGCCGACTACACCCAAGTCGAGCGCACTCGGGACAATGGCGAGAGGTTGGGCGCGCAGAACCGCTGGCAGAAACAGGAGGGCGGACAAAATAAAAAAAGAAGAGCGACCAACCCGCCAGAATACCGAATACAATGTTTGTCGAAGTTCCACGTCGTAGAGGAGTGGAAAACTTCCTCTGAGGTATTCTTTACGCCGATTCAGGTCGCTCTCTGTTGGCCGAAACATACGCTTAAATAACCTACCGTGTCAAGCGGAGAGAATCTGCTCCAGTCCCCCAACGAGCCGATCCATGCCCTCGGCCACATCCTCTTGGCGCAAGGCACCGTAGGCAACCCGCAAATAGCAGTCCGCGCTCAGTCCGAAAGCATTGCCGGGGATGACCGCGACCTTGTGTTCCCGCACCAAGCGAGCGACCACGTCCATGGCGTCGAGGTCAGTTTGCAGACGCGCTAATAGATAAAAGGCGCCTTCAGCAGCCGGCACCTGCACCCGCTCGCCGAGCGCGCCGAGTCGCTCTAGGCAAAGCCGACGCACTGCATCCATATCCGCTAGATGGTTCTTGCAGTAGGCCGCTCCAGCCGAAAGCGCACCGAGCGCGGCGTGTTGCGAGATGACCGGCGGGCAGATGAGCACGGTGTCTTGGATCTTTTCCAGCGCACCCAACAGGTGCCGTGGGGCCACGAGGTAGCCGACCCGCCAACTGGCGAGACCGTATGCCTTGGAAAAGGAAAATAGCGAGATCGTGTGCTCGGCGCTTGCGGGCAGTGAGCCGGGTGAAAAGTGCTGCGCCGCGCCATAGGTAAAGTACTCGTACGCCTCGTCCGCAAAGTGATAAAGGCCCCGCTCGCGACAAAGCCGATTGACCGCCGCCAAATCTGCGGGTCGATAGACTGCGCCCGTTGGATTGTTGGGCGAGATCGTAACAATAGCGCGGGTGCGCGCCGTAATCGCAGCCTCAATCGCGTCGAGGTCGAGCTGATAGGCAGCGTCCGTAGGAACGAGCACGGCCCGGCAATTGGCCATGCCGACGGCCATTTCGTGGTTAAAGTAAAAGGGCGACATCACGACGATCTCATCGCCTGGGTCGGCAACGGCGAGCAAGGCGTGGTAAAAGCCCATGTTGGAGCCAGCCGTGACCATCAGGATCTGGTCGTCGCCCACTTCGATTCGATTCTCGCACGCGAGTTTCTGGCGCAACTCTTCCCTAAGTTCCGGCAGGCCGCGGGCGGCCTGATAGTGGTGTTCGGCAATCGCGCCGCCGAAGCGGGCAAGCGCCTGCATGGCCTGCGGTGGCGGCGGGTAGTGTACCACGCCTTGGCCGAGGGAAATGGTGCCCGGATTGTCGCGGATGAGGGCGGCTACATGCGGTATCACCGGGCTCTGTACCGCCTGCATGCGCTTTGAGTCAATCATAACACGTCCTGCAACAACTTGAACAGACGATCTATTTCAGTGCGCGTTTCCGCATCGAGCGCAAAGCTCAAAGGGCCGCGATGGACTTGATTGGGAAAGAGGCCGCGCTTGTGCATTAGGTAGCGCTCGACCACGATAAACCCGTCCAAGCCTCCTTGGATCTGCAACGTACACAGCGCACAGATGGGGAAATAGATCTGGTACGTGCGCGCTTCGTCGCCGGCTGCGAGCGCGCGCCATAGGGCCACCGTGCCGTCGAGCAACTCGACGCCGGGAATGGTGCCGCGAATACCTCGGCGGAAGGAGTCGATCAGCAGCAAACCGCCGCTGCCTTCAAATATACCGGCCCGGCCCTTGGTGTGGTCGCGCAGGGCCGAGATGCAAGGCCCCAAGGGAGTAGCCTCGGGTTTGAAGAGGACGCGGTCGCCGTAGTCGCCAAAGAGCGACGCTTGAAATTCAATGCTCATGGGATTGCCGACATACGAGCTGGCGTCTTGGATCATGACCGGGATGGAGACCTCGGCGAGCAGCGCGGTAAAATAGGCCCGCAACTCGCTTTCGCCCAAGGAGCGGGAAATCGGCGGAATGGCCATGACGGCCGCTGCACCGCCGTCTTCAGCCGCGCGAGCGTAGAGCCGGGCCTGGGCCGTACCCTCGGCTCCAACGCCGATGATGACCGGGCCGCGCCCGCGGGCGAACTCCACTAGCCGCGCCGGAAGCGCCAGCCGCTCGGCAGCCGTCAGGCGCAACAGGTCGGATACCAAGGCGAGGCAAAACCCGTGCGCCCCCGTCTCAAAAAGATAATCGACTTCGCTTTCCAACACGGCGTAATCAATGGCTTGGTCGTCGGTGTACGGCATGTGGACGACCGGCAAGACGTCTTTGATTTCGTAGCTCATATCGTAATCCTACATGACTTGAACGATTCGATCTTGAAAATACTATTCTGCGTCTATCTGCGTCCATCTGCGGATCATCTCGTGAATGATTGAGGACGGCTATAGTCGTTGGCCTCGGCGCACACGGCGCAGGATGGCAAAGAGATGTTCGGCGATCTCGTCGTTGGCCGCGGCCAAAAAATGCCCGAATTTGCGGCGCTGTGTATAGGCCGGGCGGCAGTGTTCCCCAATGTAGCAACGCGCCCCGGCTTCTTCGGCAATTAGCGACGGCGGGCCAACGTCATAAATTTCGACTTGGCGCGTCAGATACGCGCACAGCGCACCCTCGGCGATCTCCGTGAGGACCAATGCCGCACCAATGGGACTTTCGCGCGGGTCCAGCGCGGGGTGGGCAAGAGCCTGATAGGGACGAGCCTTGGAGGAAATGAAGGCTTTGTTGGTGCGCGGCTCAGCGGGTAACCGCAATCGACGCGGGCGACCATTGCCGACGCGCACGAAAGCTCCCTCGCCCTTGATGGCCGTAAAAATTTTATCCTCTGAGGGCCGCGCGACAATCGCGGCCAGCATCTGGCCATCGCAAGCCAAGCCGATGACAATGTGATAAGGCGCGTCGCCCTGCTTGAAGTGCAAGGTGCCGTCAATGGGGTCGAGGATGACCGCATAGGGCGAGGTGTTGCCGGCAAAGCGCTTTTTGAGCGGCGTGCGCTCTTCGGCAATGCAGCGCACAAACGGGAAATGCTGGAGCACGGCCGCGAGGAGGATATCCTGCACGGCCGCGTCGAGCACCGTGAAGGCCGTGGAGGCGTCCTGCGCCTTGCTGCCGGTCAGGCTCTTGTCCGCGGCCTTGCCAATGTCGGCGACTTGGCCGTAGAAAATCAGCGAAGCGCGGGCGCACTGGCCGACGACCGGGAGCAACGCGTCGATAAAGTCGTCGGGGTCGATGTTTTCGGCCATAATATAGCAATCCTGCATCATGTACAAGGTGATCCGCAGATGGACGCAGATAGACGCAGAATAGGATGCACCAGACGATCCACCGCTCGAATCGTTCGAATCATGCCGCATTGCATATAGAAGCGCCCGGCTCCCACGAGGAACCGGGCACTAATGCTCAGAACGCTGCTCCTCAGCCAGCCGCTTCCCCAAGTTGATGCTCCTGCAAGGCGGCGACGACCCGGTCTGGACTCATGGGCAACTCGCCCAAGCGGCAACCCAAGGCGTCGTACATGGCGTTGGCAATGGCGGCCATCGGCGGCACCAAGGGCACTTCGCCGACGCCGCGAATCCCGTGCGGACTGGCCGGATTGGGCACTTCGACCAAAATCGTCTCAATCAAGGGAATGTCAAAAGTGGTCGGCATCCGATAGTCGAGGAAGGTCGGGTTGGCCATCTGGCCATCGGCCGTGTAGAAGTAGCCCTCCGTTAGCGCCCAGCCAATCCCCTGCACGGCCCCGCCCTGGATCTGGCCCTCGACGTACGAGGGATGAATGGCCTTGCCCACGTCTTGCACCGCGGTATAGCGCAAAATCTCGACCTTGCCGGTATCGGGATCGACCTCCACATCGACGATATGCACGGCGAAGGCATTGCCCGGGCCACCGGCGTTGATCGTGCCCTTGCCGGTGATCGGGCCGCCGGTGCTGCCCTGGTTGGCGGCGACCTCCGCAAAGGTGAGCCGCTGAGCGGGATCGGATTTGCAGACAAAGCTATCGTCTTGGAACTCGACGTCGTCCTCGGCGACCTCTAGTTGCCGGGCAGCGCGTCGGCACATCTCGGCCTTGACGTCCTCGGCCGCGTTGTAGCAGGCGTGCCCCGTGGCATAGCACACGCGGCTGCCGCCGGTGCCGCCGGTGAAGCCAATCGAGCTGGTGTCCGGGATGGAGGGGTTGATGTCCTCGGCCCGCAGCCCCAAGGTCTCGGCGACGATCATCGCCATGGCGGCGCGACTGCCGCCGATGTCAACCGAGCCTTCGGTGAGGTTGATCGTGCCGTTGTCGTTGACGGCAATGGCGGCCGAAGACATGCCGCCGCCGTTGAACCAAAAGCCACCAGCCACGCCGCGCCCCCGATAAGGGCCTTCGAGCTTGCTGTGGTAGTGCTCCGAGTCCTTGGCGGCTTGCACGGTTTCCTCGCAGCCGATTTGCCTGTACACCGTGCCGTCGGCGCGCCGCGTCCCCTCTTTGGCCGCGTTCTGCAAGCGCATCGCCAGCGGGTCCATGCCGATCTTTTCGGCCAACTCGTCGATGACGCTCTCCGAGGCAAAGGCCGCGTTGGGTGCCCCGGGCGCGCGGTAGGCCGAGGACTTGGGCTTGTTTACTACCACGTCGTACGCGTCGATGGTGACGTTGGCGATGTAATAAGGCGCGAGAATGCACTGCGCTCCCGCCCCCACGGCCGAGCCGGGATAGGCCCCGGCCTCGTACGCCATGTAGCAATGAGCCGCGGTGATGGTGCCGTCGTTTTTGGCCCCCATCTTAACCTTTATATAGGAGCCGGGAGCCGGGCCAGTCCCCTGAAAGACCTCGGTGCGGCTCATGATCATTTTGACCGGCTGGCCGGTTTTGTGCGACATAATGGCCGCGGCTGGTTCCATATAGGTGGGAAACTTGCCGCCGAAGCCGCCGCCGATTTCGCAGGGGATAACCTTGACCTTGGAGACCGGAACATTGAGCACTTCCGACACCTGCGAGCGGATCTCAAACGGCCCTTGCGTGCTCACCCATACGGTCACGCTGCCGTCGTTTTTCCACCACACGGTCGTGTTGTGCGGCTCGATGTAGCCTTGGTGGATGGTGGCCGTGTGAAATTCGCGCTCGACGATCACGTCGGCCTCGGCAAAGCCCGCTTCAAGGTCGCCCATGGCGTGCTGATTGTGGGTGGCGATGTTGCTCTTCTTGCCCGTGTCCTCGCCGAGGGCGCGGGTGGTGCGGTTTTCGTCGAGGAGCGGGGCGTCGTCGCGCATGGCCGCGCGGATATCCACAACCGGCTCCAAGACCTTGTATTCGACCTCGATTAGGTCGAGGGCCTCTTCGGCGATGTGGGGGCTGACCGCACACACGGCTGCGACCGCGTGGCCCGTATAGAGCACCTTGTCCGAGGCCAGCGAGTTCTTGGCGATCTCGCGCACATTAACGGTGGTTTCGCCGATGTTAGAGAGCTTATCCACGGTCTCGACCAAATCGTCGGACGTGGCCACGGCGCGCACTCCGTCGAGCGCGAGGGCCTTGGAGGTGTCGATCGAGATAATCTCGGCGTGGGGGTGCGGGCTGCGGAGGACCTTGCCGTAGAGCAGGCCCGGCAGGCGCACGTCGGCCCCGTACACCGCGGCACCGGTGACCTTATCGACGCCGTCGTGGCGGATGGGGCGGGTGCCGATGACTTTGTACTTGCCGTCGGACGTGTAATCGGGATAATCTTTGCTGGAAAAGGCAGCCATGAGGCACTCCTTTTTAGGAATTAGGAATTAGGAATTAGAAATTAGGAATTAGGAATTGCAAAGGGCTAATTCGTAATTCCTAATTCGCAATTCGTAATTTGAATGCGATAAACTGCGCCGTCAAGTGAACTTTTAATGACTATTGCTTGGGAAACCCCGTCGAGCTGGCCTCGGCTCAGCGACGATGAAATCCACGTCTGGTGCGTCGAGTTGGACGCGGCTGGTGAAGTGGCCGCCCTGGCGGCTTGGCTCAGCGCGGAAGAGCGCGAGCGGGCGAGCGGTTTGCTCTCCGGCACCCATCAGCGGCGCTTTGTGGTGGCGCGGGGGATGCTGCGCCGACTCTTGGGATGCTACCTCGACCAAGATCCCAGTGCGGTGGCTTTTTCGCGCGGCGCGCACGGCAAGCCCTTTTTACAAGAGGGCGGGCTACACTTCAACGTGTCCCACACCCACGAGTTGGCTCTATATGCGATAGCGCAAAGCCGCGAAGTCGGCGTCGATGTGGAGTGGATGCGGCCCCAAGTCGCGCACGAGCAAATTGCCGCGCGCTTCTTTTCGCTGGAGGAGCAGGGGGCGCTGGCCGAGGTGCCGGACGAGGAGCGGCGAGCGGCTTTTTACAACATCTGGACGCGCAAGGAAGCCTATGTCAAGGCGCGGGGCGGCGGTATCGCCGCTGGCCTCGGCACCTTTGCGGTGTCGCTGGGAGCGAAGGCAGCGCTTTTACACTCGGACGAGGGGCGGGACGAGGTAGAGCGGTGGAAGTTGATCGCTTTGGAACCGGCGGATGGATACGTGGCGGCTTTATGCGGGGCTGGCGTGGACTGGCAGGTGCAGGGTTGGCACTGGCGGCCTTAGACGATCCGCTGCGTCACCACGCCGTGCAAATCCATCTCAAAGTCGATATCGACTACCGGCGGCCGAGCGTAGTGCCAACACACGCCGCGTCCGCGCCGCGCCGCGTCCATCGTCGGCAGGAGAATTTCTTCGAGGATTTCCGCTAAAGGATAGATGGTGTACACGTCAACCGCGTCGATCAGATCCCACGTCCCACCGAGGCCCGCGAGCCGCTCGTCCATAACCTGCGCCACATAAGCGGCCTTCTCGCGCATGGCAGCGGGTGACGTGTCGCCGGAGCGGATAATCCCCTCGGTCACAAGGCGACCCTCCCGCAACTCACCAGCACCAGCCACGATCAGGGTTTTGCGGTCGATCTGGTCATTGGGAACCGCGTAGGAAAAGGCATACAGCGAGGGCACAGCCGGCGGATCGCACGCCGGCGCAACATTCGTGCGCGCCACCGGATTGAGCTCATCTACGTACAAACCCCACGCCCGCAGGACAGCGCAGTACTCGCGGTTAAAGTCAATGAACCCCTGCATGGTAAAAGGCGCAGGCGAACGCAGTTCCATCGCGCAAAGCGCGACGCGGTCGTACCCTTCCGCCGCCAGATGCACATCCACGCGCTCAAAGCCCTCTTGCCAAGGCAGCGGCTCGGCGAGCACGACGCGGACGATCTCCCAGCCCGGCTCGGCGACGACGCCACAGGAATAGGGGTCAATGCCCTGGAGAAAGCGATAGTGCCCTTTGGGATGTGCAATCAGCATGACGCCTCAAGGTCGCCCACGCCATCCTAGGCGTCAAGGTCTCTTGCTGAAACGGACGCCTTCTTTATATTCCCTTCCCTGCAACCCAATCCCCAATTAGGAATTACGAATTGGAGATTGGTAATTCCTAATTCCTAATTCCTAATTCCAATGCCCTACAAAGTCCTACTCCGCTCGGAAATCGAACCGTATTACACCATCATCCCCATGATCGAGGAACGCGCCGAGATCGTGCGCTGGAATCCGCTGCACCCGCAGCCCCCGGCCGAACTCCTCCGCACCATCGAAGGCGTGTACAACTACGGCCACTACGCCTTCACCGCCGCCTACATGGATCTCATGCCCGACCTCCGCGTCATCAGCAACTACGGAGTCGGCGTTGATCACATCGACCTCCAAGCCGCCCAAGAGCGCGGCATCCCCGTAGGCAATACGCCCAAGATCCTCGACGGCGCAACGGCCGACATAACCTTCGCCCTCCTCTTGGCCGCGGCGCGCAACCTCATCCAAGGCGACCGCTTCGCCCGCGGCCCGGATTTTGTCGCCTACGATCCAAGTTTCATGCTGGGACAAGAAGTCCACCACCAAGTCCTCGGCATCATCGGGCTGGGCAGCATCGGCTACCAAGTAGCCCGGCGCGCGCTGGCCTTTGACATGACCGTCTTGTACCACAACCGCAACCCCAACCCCAAGGCCGAAGCCGACCTCGGCGCGCGCTACGTCGAGTTGGACAAGCTGCTCCAACAGGCGGATTTCGTGACCTTGAACATGCCCCTGACCGACCAGACGCGGGGCATGATCGGCCGGCGCGAACTGGGCCTAATGAAGAAGTCGGCCGTGCTGGTCAACGCCGCGCGCGGAGGCGTCGTCGATCACGACGCGCTGTTGGAAACCCTGAAAAACCGCGGGATCTACGCAGCCGCCCTCGACGTAACCGAACCCGAACCCCTGCCCCGCGATCATCCTCTCCTCGCGCTGGACAACCTCGTCATCATACCCCACCTAGGCAGCGCAACGCACCAGACGCGCCAAGTCATGGCCGAGCGGTCAGTGGGCAACCTGCTGGCCGGGTTGGAGGGCAGAGAGCTTTTGAGCCGCATCGTGTAAATAACTGACGTTGCGCATAGCAGGCTTCTTGGGTAGAAGATGCTTCGCTTGGCTCAGCATGACAGTGGCTGGTGCTTCCTTGTCATGCTGAGCGAAGCGGAGCGGAGTCGAAGCATCCCATACCTAGATTCCCGTGCGTAACATCAAAAGAAATAATAAGGAGAACAATGAGCGCCAATCACCACTACAAGGTCGTCATCATCGGCTCGGGTCCAGCCGGACTAACCGCCGCCTTATACGCCGCCAGAGCCGATCTAGCCCCACTCGTCTTAGAAGGCTTGCAGCCGGGCGGCCAGCTAACCATTACCACGGACGTAGAAAACTACCCGGGCTTCCCCGACGGCATCATGGGGCCAGAACTCGTCGATCTGATGCGCCAGCAGTCACAGCGCTTTGGGGCCGAGTGCCAATTCAAAATTGCGACCGAAGTCGATCTGTCCAAGCGGCCCTTTGCCGTCAAAAGCGATGACGCCTCCTATACCTGTGACGCCCTAATCATCGCCACTGGCGCGTCGGCGCGCCTCCTCGGCATAGAATCCGAGACGCGGCTCATGGGACACGGGGTCTCGGCCTGTGCCACCTGCGACGGCTTTTTCTTCCGCGACAAGGAGCTAGTCGTTGTCGGCGGCGGCGACTCGGCTATGGAGGAAGGGACCTACCTGACGAAATTCGCCTCCAAGGTCACCATCGTCCACCGCCGCGACGAGTTCCGCGCCTCCAAAATCATGCTCAAGCGCGCACAGGATAACGACAAGATCGACTTCGTGGTCAATGCCACGGTCGAGGAAATTTTACAAGCGGACGATGAGTTGGCCGTGCGCGGGGTCCTGCTCAAGGACACCCAAACAGATCAGACGCGGGAGTTTGCCTGCGAAGGGGTCTTTATGGCCATCGGCCACATACCCAACTCCCAGCTTTTCGCAGGCGCGCTGGCCATGAACGAGCAAGGCTACATCCTCACCGACCCGGATTCGACCGCGACGGGCATCCCCGGGGTCTTTGCCTGCGGCGACGTGCAGGACTCCGTGTACCGCCAAGCCGTCACCGCAGCCGGTACCGGATGTATGGCGGCAATTGAGGCCGAGCGGTTTTTAGCGCATTAGGAAATGCAACCCCTCTTAAACCGCTACTCCATCCGCCCCAAGAAAAATCGCGGCCAAAACTTCCTCACCGACACAGCGGTTCTCCGCCGTGAAGTAGCTTGCGCCGACATCGCTGCCGGCGATACCGTGCTGGAAATCGGGGCCGGAATCGGCAATCTGACGCAGTTGCTGCTGGAAAGAGCCGGGCGGGTCGTGGCGGTGGAGCAAGATCGCCAGTTCGCTCCGTGTCTAAAAGACTTACAGCGGCGACACGGGCATCTCAAGGTACTATGGGGCGATGCGCTGGCCGTGGATTTTCCGCACTTTGACAAGGCGGTGTCCAACCTGCCGTATCAAGTGGCCCTGCCGATTGTATTCAAACTGCTAAACCAGCGATTTGAGCGGGCCGTGCTCATGTTGCCCAAGCGGCTGGCCCAGCGGCTATGTGCCACCGTCGGCCAAAAGGGTTATAGTCGGATTGGAGTCGCCGTTGGGCGGTTGGCCCAAGTAGAGTGGATCGAGCAAGTGAGCAAAGACGCCTTTTTCCCCCGCCCCGAGGTCGAGAGCGCGCTCGTGCTCATCAAGCGCACCAAGCCCAAGTTCGCCGTGCCGTCCGATGATTTCTTCCGCCAGGTCCTCGAAAGCCTCTTTGCCCGTCGCCAAGAGCAAGTCCAGCAGATCGTCCCCCCAGCCGCCCTCGCCAGCTTGAGCAAGAAGATCAAGAACAAACCCGTGTACACCGTCACGCCGTGCGAGTTCGGCGAAATCACCCGCGCCTGGTGGCCGCTCAGCCAGCCAACCCCGCGAACGCCTCGCGCCCCCTCCTGAACAGTTCCCGCACATCCTCGCGCTGCTGGTCGTTGTTGTAGCGGCCATACGTGCCGATCCACTTGAGCGATTCGTCAATCGAGCGGAGGAAAAAATTCGCGTCCGCCTCGCGCTCGGCCGACGGCGCGCCGGCGCGGAAATAGCTCGGACTCGAATGCGCGTAAATGGACTGGCCGAAGCTGTCGCGCGAATCGCCCCACAACCGGGCGGCAACCCAACCGTCGCGCTCGGCCCTGAAGCCGTGGCGCAGCGCGCCCTCGCGTCGGCCACCCGGCCACTCCCAGCGCTGGACTACCGCGCCGTTGACCACCAACTCGGCGCGCTCAATCGGGTAAAACGAGCTAAAGGTCACTTCGGCCTCTAACTCCGCGCCGCTTTCGCATTCCACGGTGTCGCCCATCGGACACCCGTTGAGTGTAAGCTGGAGAGCCGGGCCGTTGGTTATGAAGGTCCGTCCCTGTTTCATGCCCTCGATCCAGCTCGCATACGAAAATTCCCCATCTACTTGCACGTACACGCGATTATTGGAACACACAAACCAATCCGTACCCGTCGAGGCCGGCAGCCGCAGACCGCAGTTGAGGAGCTTGTACCACAGATCGTATTCCGGATCCATCCAAAAGGGATCGAACAGATTGAAGGCGTCCAGCTTGCCGAGCGCCGCGGCCACCGGGGCCTCCATGCCGCGGCCATTGTGGCACCATATCACCAAGCCGCCCTGCTCGCGGGCGTCGTCGCAGCAAAAGCACAACGGCGGATAGTCCGGGTCGAATTGCCCGGCGAGGGTGTGGCCGCGGCTGACGGGCTGCACGAGGTTGCGAATGTTGAGCAACATCACGTGGCCGTAGCCAAAGCCCCACGGCGAATTGTCTCCGTAGTGGCGGTTTTCCTCGCCGATGTCGAGGACGTGATGGGCGGTCGTAAACTCGTTCATCACGCCAATGGGATACTTGTTGGATGCGTAGGGCAGTTGGCGGCGGTCGAGCACGCTGACGCAGGTGACGTTGTACCCCTCGACGCTGCAATCAATCCCGAGCCGCTCGTCGGGCCGGGTCTCTTTCTCGTCGTAGTGGATGTGCGTGTTGCCCGGATACCAAGCCTCCTCTTGGGGGCGATACCAGCGGCGCAGCGGAATCTCCACCTCGACGCGGCCCTTTGCGGGCAGCTCGACGGTCGTGCGATAAGGTTCGTACTCCGTGCCGCGCTCGACCAGCACATCCGTGCGTCCCCGACTGCCCTCGACGGCAAACGAGCCATCGCAAAAGAAAAACGGCGTACCCGGGCCGCGCTTCAGCATGGAGTTCGGCGGCTGGGAAAAGTTGCCCGAGGCATTGAGGACGTGGACTTTGGCGTCGAGCGATTCGCCGGAGACTGCGTCGATAATCGTGCCGTGCAGGATGCCCATAGAGCCCTCCTCTCATTTCGCAATTCCTAATTCCTAATTGAGCGAATACGTTTCGTACGGGGCCGCGCAGGGGTTGCCGCGACTGATGTGCATGCGGCCTTGATCGGCTTCAATCACCACTGAAAACACGCTCTCCCAAAAGCCGGTCTGCGGATGGTCGTTGACGTGGCGGCAGATGGAGTACGGGTGCCGGTCATGGTCGCGCAGGGCCTCTTGCACTTGCGCCATGCTCACGAGTTTCTCGGGGCCAAGCAACTGTTCGATGCGCTGATGGCGCGGGCCAGACTCAATCAACTCGGGAAATTCGCGGTTGATCGGCACCAGCTCCGGGTGCAAGCAGTGGTTGGTGTGGACGACAAACTCGTCGTCGCGCAAGACGTGGACGTGGCCCAAGGTGAGTTCGAGATCGGCCGGCCCCTGCGGAGTGGCGAGGAGGACATTGCCGGGAATGGCGCGGTCGGCCCGGCGCACCGCGGCAACCGCATCGCTGAGCGAGGTCTGTTCGTAGATGGCGCGCACAGCAAAGTAGTGCGGGACGCCGACCGGGCGGCTGGGAGCCGGCAGGGTGTTCATGCAGACGCCCATACCAGCGTCGTTGCAGCCGATGTACGCGATGAGGCCCGCTTGGGTGACGTTCATCAGCGCGGGCTTGCCAGCCGGGCGGCGCGTCAGCACGATCGTGAAGGGGTCCAGCGCGGGGTCGTTGTCCCAGTTTTGCGCGGCAATCGCCCGGCCCTCAACGCTGCGCTTGGGGGCAACGGCAAAAGCCGTACAGCCCGCGTCCTCCTCCGGGCAAAGCTGATTGCGCACCTGCAAGAGCATCATCTCGTCGAGCGCGACGCCCGCCCCCTCGCTCATGCCGCGCAACTCGTCGAGCATGTCGGGCGCGTACGCAGCCGCACAATCCATACTCTGGCGGCTTATGTCCATGGCCCGGTCGCGGGAGACGGGCACGGTCTTGTTGACGCGCTCTAAGGCGATGGCGGCAAAGCCGCGAATTTCGTCGCGAGCGGCCTCCCCGACCTGGCGGCCCAGTTCGCGCGGCGGACCACTGACTTCGATGTGGCGGTAACGAGTACTCATAGAAAACTCCTAATTCCTAACTTGCAAAACGACCTTGCCGATGTTGCGGTTTTGCCGCAGGACGTCCTGGGCGTCGGCCGTGCGCTCAATAGGCAGCACGTCCTCGATCACAGCGCGCATGCGTCCGTCAACTAACAGCGGCCAAAAGCGCTCCTTGAAGGCCGCGATGATCGCGGTTTTCTCCTCGTCCGAGCGGCTGCGCAACACCGAGCCGATCAGACGCAGCCGCTTTTTTTGTAGTTCCAAGAGGTCGATCTGAGCCTCGGCACCGGTCAGGACGGCGATGACCACGAGGCGGCCCCCGGACTTGAGCAGCCGCACATTGCGCGCCAAATAGTCGGCCCCCGCAATGTCGAGGATTACATCGACCCCGTCGGTGTGGGCGAGGATGGCCTCGGCAAAGTCCCGCTCTTTATAATTGACCCCAAACTCCGCGCCTAGCGCTAGACAGCACGCCACCTTGTCGTCCGTGCCAGCCGTGACGATCACCTTAGCATCGGCTTCGCGGCATAGTTGCACCGCGGCCGTGCCGACGCCGCTGCCCCCGCCGTGGATGAGGGCCGTCTCGCCCGCGCGCAAGCCAGCTTCGCGGAACAAGTTGACAAAAGCGGTGAGAAAGACCTCGCAGATGGCCGCACCCCAGATGAAGTCGCGCTCAGTCGGCAGGGGCAGCAAATGGGTGGCGGGAACGGCCACGCGCTCGGCGTACCCACCGCCGGAGAGCAGGCCGAGGACGCGGTCGCCGGGCTGCCACTGCGCTACAGCCGCGCCGACAGCGGCGACCACACCCGCCATTTCCAAGCCCATGTAGGGAGATGCGCCCGGGGGCGGGGGGTAGTTGCCAGCGCACTGGAGCAGATCGGCGCGATTGACGGCTGTGGCATGGATATCGACGAGAACCTCGCCCGGGCCGCAGGTGGGGTCTGGGACTTCTTGCCAGCAGAGCGAGTGGTCCGCGTCGTTGGCTACAATTATGGCTTTCATGGGCTATACTTTGACGCATCGGGAAATAGAGCGCAAGTTTGACGAGTCAAGGGCCAGCCATACATTTGCAAGCCTCATTTAACGAAACGCATCCAACATGACTAATATCGAGATCAAGGCTCACTATCACGACGTCGAGCGCGCTGAAGAAAACCTCAACGCCCTCGGCGCAGGGCTGGCGGGGACCTTCCACCAGAAGGACACCTATTTCAACATCGACCAAGGCCGGCTCAAGCTGCGCGAACTGGGGACCGACGAAGGCCATCTGATTTTCTACCACCGCGAGGACTTGGCTGGCCCCAAGCGCAGCGACTACGAGATTGCCAAGACCGAAGACCCCGAGGGCCTGCGCAACATCCTCAGCAACATCCACGGCGTCTGGGTCGAGGTGGAGAAGACGCGCCAAGTCTGGCTGTGGGAAAACGTGCGCATCCACCTCGACGACGTAAAGGGCCTCGGCCAGTTCGTCGAGCTAGAGGCCGTGACCGAAGAAAAGGGCGTCGAAGAGTCGCACCGACGCGTCGAGGCCCTGATGCGGGCGTTGGAAATCACCAGCGACCAGCTAGTCACAGGCTCCTACGGGGATATTGTCGCTGCTAGTTGATCAGGAAGACCAAGGCAAGACGCCCTCGCTCCCAAGAGTGCGATTCCAAAAGGTATTGGTCAGTCCAAAGAAATAATCGCCCCTACGGTCAGATCGTCGAAGGCCACTTCTTGGTCGTCAACTATCGAGACACCTACTCTTCCCTCGGTATAGGTGTCGTCAAAGACCTCAGCAACGAGATCTCCGTTGATGAACGCCTCTATCTGGCCTTCGTTAATAAAAACACTTAAGGTATTGGTTCCCTCTTGATTGATGGATGGGCTATAAGTCCAATCGGCCAGTGATATGGGACTACCTCCGTCATCCCATCGCCCTAATACAAAAAACCCATCGGCACTTATACCAAATCCGTAGGAATCCCCATAGTCCCAATAAAATGCGATACCGTACCAATGGTTGTTAATACCACGAAGCCATTCGGTCGAGACTGTGACGTAGAGTGGTCCGTCAAAGTCGTCTGTTGCGATCAAACTCGTCAAAGCATCATCGTCCCTACCCCGTCCAATTAACCTCCCTCCTTGTACTCGCCAAGTTCCAGAACCTCGCCGCGTCCAAGACAACCGATTATCGTTGAAATCCTCTCTAAGGAACGTAAAGAGATTAAAGACATCTGTTCCTATCGCTCCTTGTGGGCCTGCGGGACCTTGCTCTCCTTGTTCGCCTTGTTCGCCTTGTTCGCCTTGTTCGCCTTGTTCGCCTTGTTCACCTTGCAGCCCTCGTTCGCCCTGTTCGCCTTGTTCACCTTGCAGCCCTCGTTCGCCCTGTTCGCCCTGTTCACCTTGCGGCCCTGCTGGACCTACAGGCCCTTGTGGACCTTCTGGACCGGCGCAAGCCAACAACGCTACGAGTGCAACAAAGATAATCCTGTACATTGTATCTCCTTTGTTCTGAAAGGGCACCCCGGCAGGAGTGTCTTCTGTCAAATAGGTGTAAAAAGTCTATCCAAAAATGTCCCCGAGATCTGAGTGGCTGAAAAGAAAAGCTGGCTTTCAGACCGACGGTCAGGTTCCCGGATAGGTACTTGTTGGCCAAAAAGACTAATGCCAACGGATATTTCGTCAAGGAAAGCCAAGCGGGGTGTCTTCGAGTCCGGCGGCTTCGGGCAGGTTGCCCCTACATCTCGGCTGTTTCCCAGCCTTCAGAACCAGCTTACTGTCTCCGTTGACCTCCAACATGGCCAAGCGCGGAATTGCGGCTTTTGCGATATCGAAAAACGCGGGGTCACTTTCAATACCAATACTCTCATAGCCTACTGCATACGCGGCGGCGATGGTCGAACCCCCGCCCATGAAGGGGTCGAGCACGATTCCCTCGCCAAGCGGCAAGGCTGCACGCACGATCTGACGCATAAAGCTCTGCGGCTTGAGTGAGGGATGCGGCGCGATGTCGCGTTCCGCCGACCGGGTGGGCGCACTGCGGATGACGTCGCCGAAAGGACGCTCGGCACTGATCCGCCTCAGTCCGCCCGTCTTCCATACGCGCAGGTTGTCCTGTACGCGGCCCTCGCACGGCTTGCGAAATAGGCCCCAAGGCTCCCAACCGGAGCGAGGCATAACAGTGACGTCCGCAAATTCGTCGTGTGCATTCTTGGGGCGGTCGCCACCTCGCAGCGTCTGCACTAGGCGGATGATTTCGCCACGCTTTTCAAAACCGCTTTCAACGAGGGACGCATAGACCAAGTGCGACAGCAGAGGATTGGCGGCGATGAAAACGTGCCCCCCCGGCACGAGTACTCGCAATGCCCGCTTGCCCCATTGTTCAAAGAACGCAGCAAGCTGCTGCTTGTCGCCGTTACTGAGGACGGTAAACCGAGGCAGAGGCTGGCGGACGCAGCCGTCCAAAGCTGGCGGGATGCGCCAGACGCCACCCCGTCCGCGCCGGAGTTTGTCCTTTTCTTGAGTGGTGTACTCTTTCAGGCCGTAGGGTGGGTCGGTGACGATAGCGTGGACGCTGTTGGGAGGGCAATGCTCCATCCACGCGAAGCAATCCTCTTGGACGAGCTGATATGAGGCTTCGCCAGTCTGGTAGAGTGCTTGGGATTCGGCGACAACGGGGGACGCATTTTGCGGGTGATCGGTACGCCCAAAGGTGCCGCGCAGGATCGCCGACGCCTCAGCGGGATGCTGCGATAGAATTTCTCGAAGGTCGGAGGGCAAGTAATCGGCCAAGATCAGAAGCGGGTCCGGGTCAGTCGCGCAGAGTTCAGCTAGGCGTCGCACTGTCGCTTCGGCGGGTCGGGCCTTGCCGCTTTCGAGGCGGGAGATGTACCCTTTCGAAACCCCAAGGCTGTTTGCTACATCGGCTTGAGTTAATCCGCTTTCGAGGCGAGCCGCCTTCAGGTGATGCCCAAATTGAACCATGCGGACGTTCTCCAATAGGTGGGAATTAAGGATAATGTATCTGTGTTTACTTATATGGTCAACCGCGTTCTTAACTGTATATTGTCGTGTTGCCAAAGCCTCTACGATAGCGTGTATAGTACCCCTCCCCCTACTCAAACAACCCTTCCACCTCGTCGCAGAGCAAAGCGGCTTCTGCGGCGCTCACGCTCTCGGCAATGACCCGAACGATAGGTTCGGTGTTAGAGGCGCGGAGGTGAATCCAAGGGCACTCGAGCTGCCCGCGCAGGTAGAGCTTGGAACCATCGCGCACCGGGTGGACATACGCTTGGGGATAGCGTTCGCGCAGCGCGACAATGGCAGCGTCTAGCTGCTCTGGGATACAAGTGATTTTGCGCTTGTCGATGGCGTAGCTGGGCAACGCGGCGATCAGTTCCTCAAGCGATCGTCCGGTCCGCGCCATAGCCTCCAGCACTAGAGCCAATCCCAAGGCCGCATCGCGGCTGGGGCCGATTTGGGTGACGATAACGCCGCCGTTGCCCTCGCCTCCGACGACTGCTCCCTCGGCCATCATCTTCTCCACCACGTGAACCTCGCCGACCGCCGTGAGCAAGACCGGACAGTTGTGGGCAACAGCCGCGTCTGTAACCGCCTGCGAGGTGGAAAGGGTGGTGACAACCGGGCCGGACTGCCGCGCCGCCACCGCTTGCACCGCCAGCGCAAGCGTGTAGTCTTCGCCCACCGGCGCGCCACTCGAATCAACCAACGCGACGCGGTCGGCGTCCGGGTCGATGGCAAAGCCAATGGCGCAGCCGTTGTCGCGCACGGCCTGCCCGAGCTGGACGAGATTGGCGGGCACCGGCTCCGGGTCGTGGGCGAAATCGCCGTCGGGCCGCGCATTGATGAGCTCGGCTTCGACGCCCAAGGCGTCCAGCAGGCTTGGAACCACCAAAGCCCCCGTGCCATTGCAGGGATCGACGGCTACTTTGAACCCGGCCTGGCGAATGGCGTCGGCATCGACGTAGTCCACAATCTGCTGGACGTGACGCGCCACCACGGCGTCTGAGTCGATTGTTTCCAACGCGCCGGACGCAGCACAGCGAAACTCGCCCTTATGGAAGAGGGACTCGACGCGCGCGCCCTCTTCCGCATTGAGAAAGACGCCGTCGGCGCGCACCAGCTTGAGGCCGTTCCAAGGGGCCGGGTTGTGGCTGGCGGTGATGATGATCGCACCCTTGGCATTGAGCACAGAGATCATCAGCTTGGTGCCGGGCGTGGAGCACGCGCCTAAATCGACGACGCGGCAGCCCGTCTGGCACAAAGCGGTAGCCGCCGCTTGGGCAAAAGCCACTCCAGACGGTCGCGTGTCGCGGGCGAGGACGACGGTATCCCCCGGCGTCAAGGTGGTGCCAAAGGCCGCAGCAAAACGAGCGACGACCTCATCGGTGAGCGACTGGCCGACGATACCGCGAATTCCAGAAATGCTGACGATGAGCGGAGCACTAGACATAATTTCTCTTTCTCAGAGCTTTTCGACGACAAGAGTAGCGCGGCGTTGCACACCTAATTGACGGGCGGCATTGCCACCATTGACCGCAACTTCCAACAGACCAGCACTGCCGATCAAAGCAAGCGGCGCGCCCAGCTCGACATCCTCGTACGTGCGGCACAGTCCCGTGAGTACATGGTCCCCAAGACGAATGCGCAGCGCAGATCCCCACGACGCAATATCAGCAGCCGCAATGTTGCTCACCAAGTTCCCGAATCCGTCGATGTGGATGATGTGGCCGGCGATGCGGTCAGCCGACTTACAAGGTGTGGATTCGGCCAAGCGCACCGGATCGGCCACCGGCGGGCCAACGTCGGCAAGGTCCAAGCCGCGGCAAAGGTGAGCGGCCAGCGGCGCGAAGAGGTCGCGGCCGTGGAAGGTGCTGCTCAGGTTGGGCCGGGCGAGGTCGGGTCGGGAGATTTCGTGTACCCGACTGTCGGCGCGGTCGAGGACGAAGCTGAAGAGGCCGTTGTCCGGCCCCACCCACAAGTGACCACTGCTCTGGAGAGCGAGGGGACGCCGTCGCGTACCTACACCAGGATCGACGACAGCTAGGTGCACGGTACCGGGCGGGAATTCGCGTGCGGCGTGGCGCAGAACAAAAGCGGCGGCGAGCACGTCTTGAGGCGGAATCTGGTGGGAAATATCCACGAGCTGAGCCTCCGGTGCGATCCCCAAGATAACCCCCTTCATCGCGCCGACGTAGTAATCGCCCTCGCCAAAATCCGTCGTCAGCGTGACGATTGGGTTGTCCGTTAGCTTTTTGACCACCTTGAGAATCCTACTCGTCCGCCTGCCCTTTTTGTAGCTGCATGGCCTCAAGCACGACGGCGCGGTTTTGGCGGGCGGCCTCATGCGTCGGATCAATCGCCAGCAATTGGTCTAGGCATTGCAGTACCTCGCCGTACTTTTCTTGTGCCATCAGAGCATTGGCCAGATGCTCAAGGGCGTCCACGTTTTGCGGGATAAGCACCAAAGCGCGGCGCAGGTGCGTTTCCGCTTGTGGGTGACGCCCTAGCTTGCCGAGCGCCATGCCAAGTGAAATACGAGGCTCGCTCAGATCGGGGGCTTGCTCTATGGCGGCTTGGTATGCAGCGACGGCTTCCTCGTACCGCTGTTGACCGTACAGCGCATGGCCCAAGTGTAACTGCGTCCTCAGGGTGGGCGGGCTGACAGCAAGGGCGACTCGCAGAAACTTTTCGGCCTCTTCAAAGCGATCCAGCCTATTGAGCGACCGGCCCATATACACAAACGTTTTAACGTTGTGCGGGTCTTGCTTTATGGCTTTTTGGTATTCGGCGACGGCTTCCTCGTACCGTTTTTGTTTGCGCAGGGCGTTGCCTAAGTTGGCGTGGGCATTGTAGGCTTGTGGGTTGAGCTTAATTACATGCCGCCAAAGAGTTTCGTCGTCTTTCCAGATGCCCGCATGCTTCCACGTCAGCATCCCCAACACAACGATAACCGCGACCGCAACGGCCCATGCGCCCTTCTGCCACAAGTCCGACAGGCGACGCACACCCCACGTGGCCCCACCGCAGACAACGGCCATAACCCCGATGCCGGCCAAGTACACAAAGCGGTCGGCGACGAAGGAATAACGCATATAGCCATAATCGACAAAGCCCAACACCGGCGACAAGACAACGACGAAAAATAGCACCCCAACCAGCGGGCCGCGTCCGATCCGCTGCCGCAGATGCCACAGGACAGTCGCGAACGCAATAGCGGCTATGAGATACCCCCAAGCCAACGGGTCGGCCACCTGAACGTCCCAACGCGGATAGACGACGGATAGGTTGGTCGGCCATAGCAACTTGCCCGCGTAAAACCACAGGGCGCGGGCGGCGATGAGTGCCCGCTCGATGAGCGAAAAGTCAAAGGATAGGGCTTTTATGGCGTGGTGGCGCACCACATCCGCCAGCACAAGGGCCAGCCCCACGACGAAGAAAGCGCCCAGCCTGATCCAATCGGGCGGCTTTTTCTTCCACCAATGCCACAAAAGCAACGCGGCTGGCAGCGTCACGGCTATCGACTTGCTCAACAGGGCCGCCACATACAAAAGAAGCGATCCGGCCCAGTACTGGGAGCGGGCTTTCTCCACAAAGCGCATCCATAAAAGGGCTGCTGCCAAAAAGAAAAAGCCTGACAGCATGTCCTTGCGCTCGATGATCCACGCCACCGACTCGACGTGTAGGGGATGGATGGCGAAGAAGGCGGCCACAGCCCATGCGCCCGGCACCGCCAGCCGACGCATCAGATGCCACACCAACAACGTGTTGGCCAAGTGCAAAAGCACGTTGACGGCCCGGTAGCCAGTCGGGTTAAACCCCCACAGCTTATGCTCTGCCCAGAAGGTCGTATAGGTCAAAGGCCAGTAGTAATCACCCAAGGTGGCAGGCGATCCCCATATCTGCCACAGGCCCGACCAAGTGCTTATGGGTTCGACCCCAACCAGATAGACGTTGTCGTCCCACACAAACCCGCCCCATAGTATCGACGGCAAGAAGCAGCCGACCGCCAACAGAGCCAGCACCCCAGCGGCTCGGCCATCCTGCGGCGTATAGCCTACCGATGGGGCGACTTGTCGCTGCGCCCTTTTGCGGGCTTGGTGCGCCTGGCGGCGACGCTGTTGGCGAGCGGTCTTCATAGGACAGATATCTTCCGCTTTTCAAGTATAGCGACATATTCAATTTGCCGCTTGTGCGCCTCGGTTGATAGCACGCGGCTCGGGCCTTAGATTTGCCGCTCAAATCCAACCCCTTCACTTTGCAGCGTGCAGTCCGGCCCCAGTATGGGGGCTGCAAGGAAGGATGAACATGGAAATATCGTCCGCACCCTGCACAGGTGAACTGGACATCGACCATGCCAAAGCCTCCCACTCGCCGACCTCCCGACCCGAAAGCCTGCGCTGTCGCACGCGCCGTTGGCGAAGTGGTCCACCCGGCCAAGGTCATCCTGTTCGGCTCGCGCGCCCGGGGCGACTTTGCCCCGGATTCGGACATTGATCTGCTCATCATCACCAGTTCCGGTCCGGTGGACCAGCAGACGTACCAACGCACGAGCGCGGCAGCCCACCGCAAAGTCGAGGAACTGTACGGCGGCTCAATAGATGTCGATTTGGTCCGCATGAGCGAAGGGGCCTTCCACGACGGTCGTCGGGCGCGCAATCACGTGGCCGGCCAAGCCGTCCGCGATGGCTTTGACGCCAATGGAGACAAAATGACTTACGACAACCCGCAACCGACCAACTGGCCCGATATACGGCAGCGCATCGCCAATGCCGAGCGCTACCTCAGCGATTTGGAAATTCTCATAGAAAATCCCCGGTCTTCGCAAGAGACCATTGGCTTTCACGCGCAGCAAGCCCTTGAAAATGCGCTGAAAGGCTGGATTTCCGCGCTCGACGCCGACTATCGCAACACCCATGACCTGATGAAGCTCGTGGCAATCGTGCGCCAGCATCCGGCCGAAAACGACACCTCGGCTGGCGAGCAGCTAGCGTGGTTGACCGAGTATGCGGTGCGCTATCGCTATGCCGGCGCAGAGGTGGTCATGGACGACCGCTTTGAACTGCTCGCGGCCGTGACCGAGACCGTCGCGGCGATAATCGCCCGCATCCGCGTACTGGTCGCAACGGAAGAGGAGAATGTTGACTCCGAAGTGGGTCAACAGAATTCGTCCACAAAACCGGATGAATCGACGGCAGAATAGCGCGATGCTTGTGAAACATTAGTGCTTAGTGGCACTTACCACTGAATTTTTTCAAAGGAGCTAGACATGCTGAGCAAGGAACAGATAGCGCAATACCGCGAACAGGGCTACCTCAAGGTCCCCCAACTCTTCACGCCCGAGGAAACCGCAGAGTTGGCCTCGGAGATGGTGCGAGTAATCGAGCAGTGGGGGCAGGAGTCCATCGGCTGGGTCGGCCCCTGGCGCGATCGCTACCTCGACGAAGAAGACCGGCTCAACACGCGGGCGGTCTTCATGCACAACCCGCACTTTTACTCGGCCGCTTGGGGCCGCGTCCTCTTCCACGAGGCCATGATCGCCTGCGTGCGGCAGCTCATCGACGGCCCGGTGCAGTGGCACCACACAGTCCTGCACGCCAAGCCGCCGGAGAAAGGCACGCCCTTCCCCATGCACCAAGACTATCCGTTCTACCCGCACGACGGGCCGGACTTTGTGGACTGCTTGTTGCACTTAGACGACACGCCGCTGGAAAGCGGCGCGCTGATGGTCGTGCCGGGCAGCCACAAGCAAGGACCGCTGGAGCACGTACTCGGACCGGACACAGCCCCACACCTGCCGCCCGCACAGTACCATCCCGACCGCCTCGACAGCGTTGCCGTGCCAGCAGAACGCGGCGACATGATCTTCTTCAGCTACCAGACGATCCACTGGTCGGATTGCAACCGCACGGATTCTTGGCGCAAATCCGTGCGCTTTGGCTATCACAGCACGGCACTGCGGCCGGTGGGACGCGCTGAGGACAACCCGCATCGCATCGACCGAGACAACGTGCTGGAGCGCAACAACAACATCGTCGTAGCCGGATTTCGGGACAACGAGATGGAACCAGCGGCCAGCTAAGGACAATTCTGATGACAGCAAAAGACACAAGTGCAGTCGGCCTGATGCAAGAGGCCAACGATGCCCTCGGCGACAGCGCCGAGTTGCGGCGACAACTGGACGAACAGGGGTACATCTTCTTGCGACAGATCATGGCCAAAGACAAGCTACTATCCCTGCGGCAGGAGATGACGGAAGTGCTGATGGAAGCCGGGTGGCTGGTCGCCGGCACGGATCCCATGGACGGCATTGCGCGAATCGACGCGCAGTGTACCGAAGGCGACCCCGAATACGCCGAGGTCTATCACCGAGTGTACAGCTTGGAGATCTTCCACCAAGCCGGACATTGGCCGGAGGTCTTAGCCGTGATGGAGCAAGTAGTAGGCGGCCCGGTGTTACCGCACCCCCAGAAGATCGCCCGCCTGTGGTTTCCTCAATACACCGAGCACACCACGCCCATGCACCAAGACTTCGTCCACTTCCAAGGCAGCTTCAACACCTATACCTTCTGGGCACCCGTGGGCGATTGTCCGCTAGAACTGGGAGGATTGGCGGTCCTGCCCGGGTCGCACAAAATCGGCAAGGTGCGAGAGCACCACTTCTCATTGGGGGCCGGCGGCTTGGCAGTAGAAGAATCCGAGCTGGCCGGGCGCTGGCTCAGCGCGAATTACGAAGCCGGAGACGCGCTGATCTTTCCGAGCCTAACCGTCCACCAAGCCCTGCCCAACTACACCGAAGATCGCCTGCGCATCTCGCTCGACAACCGCTATCAGGCACAGGGCGAGCCGATTGCACAGCACATGCTGGACCCGCACCTGACTGGCGTCACCGGCTTTAACTGGGACGCCTGCTACGCGGGCTGGCAAAGCGAATCATTGCAGTACTATTGGCAGGATCTAGACCTAGAGGTCGTGCCGCAGTCGTCCCAATGGGGCGATCAAGGCTTTACCGAAGCCCTGTCCCTAGCGCGCGACGGAGACGAGCGTGCCCTGTACCAATTGCGGCGCATTGCGCGGCGCGATCCTGAATCCGAGCGCGGGCAGCAAGCCCTCCAACTCCTACACGAGGTATAATGTATGAAAGCAATTATGGTCATGTTCGACTCGCTCAACCGACACATGCTGCCGCCCTACGGCTGCGATTGGACGCACGCGCCCAATTTCCAGCGGCTCGCCGAGCGGTCGCTCACTTTCGACACCAGCTACGTCTGCTCCATGCCGTGCATGCCAGCCCGCCGCGATTTGCACACCGGGCGGCCCAACTTCCTCCACCGCTCCTGGGGGCCGCTGGAGCCGTTCGACGACTCGGTGCCGCGAATGCTGCGCGAGGCCGGCGTCTCGTCGCACCTCATCAGCGACCACTACCACTATTGGGAGGCCGGCGGCGCTACCTACCACACTCAGTACAACACTTGGCAGTTCTTCCGCGGTCAAGAAGGCGACCCGTGGATAGGGCAGGTGGCCGACCCGCCGCCCGTAGAGGCGCACGCGAGCAATGCAGGCCGCGGCATGTGGCATCGCCAAGACCGCGTCAACCGGGAATACATGCGCCGCGAGGAAGACCAGCCCCAAGCGCAGACCTTCAAGTCCGGCGTCGAGTTCATCCGCCGCAACCACGCAGAAGACAACTGGTTTTTGCAGATCGAGACCTTTGACCCGCACGAGCCGTTCTTCACCCAGCGCCAATACCAAGACCTCTACCCCGAGCTTTTCAAAAACCGCTCGTCCGTGCTGTTCGACTGGCCGACCTACGGCCCCGTAACCGAAGAGCAAGCACTCGTCGATCAATGCCGGGGCCACTACGCATCGCTGCTGAGCATGTGCGACGCCCGCCTCGGCGACATCCTCGACGAGATGGACCGGCTCGAGCTGTGGGACGACACCATGCTCATCGTGTGGACCGACCACGGCTTCCTGCTCAGCGAACACGACCTGTGGGCCAAGATACAAATGCCTTGGTACCGCGAGCTGTCCAACACGCCGTTCTTCGTCTGGGATCCTCGCTGCGGCCAAGCGGGTCAGCGGCGTCAGAGCCTAGTGCAGCCGTCGCTCGACTTGGGGCCGAGCCTACTGGACCTCTTCGGAATGGAGCCGACTGCAGACATGCTGGGCCAGAGCCTGCGTGACGTTTGTGCAAGCGACGCCCCCGTGCGCGAGGCCGCGATTTTCGGTAACCACGGCGGACAGGTAAACGTCACCGACGGCCGCTACGTGTACATGCGCGCACCCACCCAGCCCGACAACCAGCCCCTGTACAACTACACGCTCATGCCCACGCACATGCGCGACCCCTTCTCAGTCGATGAATTCGCCAACGTGGAGCTCGCCGAGCCGTTTGGTTTTAGCAAGGGCTGTCGGCTACTGCGGACGCAAGGACACACGCGCAGCAAACAGCACGAGTACGGGACCCTGCTCTTCGACTTGGAGCAAGACCCGCGCCAAGAAAAGCCGCTCTCCGACGCGGCACTGGAGCAGCGAATGCAGGAGCTGTTGCGCGCGCAGATGGAAGCGTGCGAAGCTCCGCCAGAGCAATACGAACGCTTGGGAATCTAACTACAGGAGAAATCATGCAGAGTCCGGCACAAAAAGCTATTGTCATCGGCATGGACGGAGCCGCCATGGAGTTGGTGCAACACATGGTGGATCAAGGTCACATGCCCCACTTGGGTCAGCTCATGGCGCAGGGCGTCAAACGGCCCATGATCGGCGTCTTTCCAACCCTGACCCCTCCCGGCTGGACGGCCACTTCGACCGGAGCTTGGGCGGGAACCCACCAAGTCATGGACTTCAACATCCGCAAGCTAGGCGGACGTCTCGACGAGACCGTGTGGGGCATCAACACCGAGCTTTCGCAGGCCGAGTACATGTGGAACACGGTCGAGCGGGCTGGTAAAAAGCCGATCTTGGTCAAGTGGGAAATGTCCTGGCCGCCGACCGTGCAAACCGGCATCCAAGTCGAGGGCACCGGTCCCGGCGTGTCCAACGTGCATCAGATCACCGGCTACCATCTCTTTGTCGGCGGCGGCTGGACGCCTCGGCCAATCGGCGGACCGCGCGATCCTGAGACTTTGGACCCGAGCGCCCTACAAAAAGTGCGCAACGTCGATCCGGTAGAAATCGTCCCAGCGGAAGGATGGCAAGACGCGCCCGCATCCGCGCTGCCGCCCAAAGAAGTGGAGCTGGTCATCGAACCACTCAAGCGCGGGCGGGCGGATATGCACCCAGGCCAAGGGGGGCCGCCTAAGCATTTCTACGGCCTGATATACGCCTCGGCGGACCAAGGCTACGACCGGCTGCTAATATGCCGCAGCCGCAATGCGGGTGATCGAGTCACCGAGCTGGCGGTAGGCCAATGGACCGAGTGGTGGAAGGACAGCTTTGAAATCGACGGCCAAGCGCTTACAGGCTACGTGCGCATGAAGCTCGTCAGCCTGAGCGCAGCAGGCGATGTGTTCGAGCTTTTTGTGCCGCAGGTCTGGCCAGCGACCGGCTACACGCAGCCAGAGGAAGTGGCGCAGCAGATCGACGAAAACGTCGGCAATTTCCTACAAAATCCAGCACGCGACGCTTTGAGCGTAGTGGATGACGCGACCTATTTCGAGCTGTTGGATTTCCACCACCAGCGGCTAGCCGAGGTCGCTCACTACCTAACGGAGAGCAACGACTGGGACGTGCTGTTCATCGAAACCCACGCCTCGGATTACACCAGCCACTTCTTCCTCTCGCAGGCCGACGAGTGCAGCGGGGCCGACCCGCACACGCTGGCGCGCTGCCAAGCCGGCGTCGCCGAGACCTACGCCTCCATAGACCGCATGATCGGCCGCGTCGTCGAGCTAGCCGATGACGACACCGTCGTCGCGGTCGTCGCCGACCACGGCGGCACCCCCAACCAGCACCGGCCGGTCGATATCGCCGAAGTGCTGGAACAGGCGGGCTTTTTGGTCTATGCAGACGCCGAAAAAAAGCAGATCGACTGGCAGCGGACGCGGGCGGCCAACGTGGGATTGGTCCACATCTTCGTCAATCTCAAGGGACGCGAGCCTACGGGGATCGTCGAGCCCAGCGACTACGAGCAGACGCGGCTCGACCTCATCGAAGCCCTCCACGCCTATCGCCATCCGCAAACCGGGCGCGGTCCCTTTTCCCTCGCGCTGACGCGGGAAGACGCAGAGATGGTCAATCTGGAGGGCGAACTCGTCGGCGACGTGGTCTATGCGCTGCGGCCCGAATACGACGGCGCACACGGCAAACAGCTACCCTCGGCCACCCTCGGCATTGGCGGCCAGCACTGCACGTTCGTGCTGGCCGGTGCTGGCGTAAAGCAAGGGCTGGCGCTCAGTCGGCAGGTGCGGGCGGTAGATGTCGCGCCGACGCTGTGCTACTTGTTAGGTATCCCCATGCCCGCGCAGGTAGAGGGCGGCGTGATTTACGAGGCACTCGAGGACGCGGACTGGCATCTGCGATGAAGGCAGCCTACTACTGCGGCGACCGCACGGTCGAAATCGGCGAGTGCCGAGTGCAATCCCCTAGCGCAGATCAGGTGCGGATCGAGGTAGCCTATTGCGGGGTGTGCGGCACGGACATCCACATTTACCTAGGCCATCAGGACCGCCGGATTGACATGCCCCAAGTCATTGGTCACGAGATGTCGGGGCGGATCGCAGAGGTCGGAGCCGATGTCGAAGGCTGGGCCGTGGGCGATCCGGTCGTAGTGCGTCCCTTAGAGGCTTGCGGCGCGTGCGCGGCCTGCAACGCCGGCAATGGCCACATCTGCCAGAACCTAAACTTCATCGGCATCGACAGCCCAGGAGCCTTCCAAGGATCGTGGACAGTCCCGGCCCATACACTGCACCGCCTGCCGGACGACATGCCAATGACGCTCGGTGCCTTAGTCGAGCCGCTAGCGGTCGCCTGTCACGACGTACGCTTAGGCGAGGTGGTGCCGGGCGAGAAGGTCGTGGTGATCGGCGGTGGGCCGATTGGGCTGCTCAATGCGCTGGTGGCGCAACACGCGGGAGCCGAGGTGCGGGTGGCCGAGGTCAATGCCTTTCGGCTGCAAGCGGCGCACGCGCTGGGACTGGAAACCATCCATCCGCTAAAGGAGGACTTGGTCGCCCACGTCGAATCCTGGACCGAAGGCGCGGGGGCCGACGCAGTCTTCGAGGTCTCCGGCTCACAAGCCGGGGCCGAGGTAATGACTAAACTCGCCAAGGTCCGGGGGCGGATTGTGGTAGTAGCGATTTTCGCTGACGCGCCCAAAGTCGATCTCTTCCAGTTCTTCTGGCGTGAGCTAAAAATGTGCGGCGTGCGCGTGTACGAACCCGAAGACTACGACCGCGCCATCGAACTGGCAGCCAGCGGCACGCTGCCGCTCAACGAGCTGATTACCGAACACCTTCCCTTAGACGCGCTACCCGACGCCTTCGCCCGGCTGGCAGCGGGCACCGACGCGGTCAAAATTTTAATCGACACCCAAGGGGGGAGGATGTATGACTGAAAGTGAACGCTACGAAGCAGGGCGCAGAGTCCTCTCGACGATGCTCGGAGAGGCCGCTGCAGAGGCCGCTGCCAAGAAGATGCGCACACTTCATCCCGAGTTTGAGCGACTCGTGATGGAGCACGTGATGCATGACCTGTACGGACGGGACGGGCTGGACATTAAGACCCGTCTGCTGTGTACGATCGCGGCCTTGACGGTTCTCGGCCGGCCGGAACAGCTTGCTGTTCACATCGACCGAGCCCTCGGTTGTGGAGCCACAAGGACGGAGATTGAGGAGGTCATGTTGCAGATGAGCGCTTTCGGTGGATTTCCGGCGACGTGGGATGCATTGACCGTTCTTCAAGGACAGAACCAAGGGACAATAGAATGAGCATATTGGATCTTTTTAAGCTCGACGGCCAGACGGCGCTGGTCACCGGATGTCGTCGAGGCATCGGGCGCGGGTTCGCGCAAGCATTGGCCGAGGCGGGAGCAGATATCGTCGGCGTCAGCGCCTCGCTGGAAGCAGACTCCGAGGTCGGCAAAGACATTGCCGAGCGCGGCAAGTGCTTCAAAGGATACGCCTGCGATTTCAGCGACCGGGCAGCAGTCCGCGCCTTCGTCGAGCAGGTCAACGCCGAAGTCGGCCCAATCGACATCCTCATCAACAACGCCGGTACCATTCGACGCGCCCCGGCTGAGGAACATGGAGACGAAGACTGGGACCACGTCATCGAGGTCAACTTAAACGCGCAGTTCGTACTGGCGCGAGAATTCGGCAAGCAAATGCTGTCCCGCGGCCGAGGCAAGATCGTCTTTACCGCTTCGGTGCTGACCTTCCAAGGCGGGATCACCGTGCCGGGCTATGCCGCGGCCAAGGGTGGGATCGGACAGTTGACGATGGCGCTGGCCAACGAATGGGCCGGGCGCGGAGTCAACGTCAACGCCATTGCCCCCGGCTATATCGCCACCGACAACAACCAAGCCTTGCGCGACGATGAGGTGCGCAACGAGCAGCTACTAGTGAGGATTCCAGCCGACAGATGGGGCACGCCGGACGACTTAAAAGGCGCGGTAGTGTGGCTGTCGTCACCAGCAGCCGACTACGTGCATGGCTCCATAGTGCTCGTCGATGGGGGGTGGATGGGGCGCTGATATGTAAGCGCCCACATCCTGTTCTGGGGCAAGACACCGCGAGGTTCCGGGGATGCTGATGTATTAACGATCAGACTTTCCTTAGGCAGGGTCGCAAAACAAGAAGGGATCTTATGGACTATATATCAGTTCGAGTCAGCGACATCATAAAGCAACAAGTAAATCGAGACCTATACCTACCAGCCATCCAACGTGAGTTCGTTTGGCTCCCCGACCGCATAGAGCGTCTATTCGACTCAATCATGGCCGGCTTCCCCATAGGCACCTTTCTGTATTGGCACTTGAAGGAAGAGAACAAGAACGATTGGCCGATCTACGAATTCATTCAAGATTTCGACAAAGAGTCTCCACACAATCAGCCTGCGAACATGGCTGGAATAACAAGGGACGTTAACCTTGTCCTGGACGGCCAGCAGCGGATCACATCGTTTTTCATCGGTCTGCGTGGCTCCTACCGCTACTTTTACTATCGCTGGCGAACCACCAGATTGTATCTTAACCTGCTGAAGCGACAGGTGCCAAATGAGGACAATCCGGAGGAACTTACTTACGGCTTTGCTTTCCGAGAAAATCCCGAACCGGTTGGAGACAACCCTCAGCTATGGTACTTGGTGGGACGGATTTTAGACTTTGAAGACGCCGAAGATGCGAAATTGGATATGAAGGAAGGGCTGGTGGCGTTGCCAGAGGAACAGCTAGATAGTGCCAATAGGCTAATCGGTCGCCTACACAATCGTATCCACACGACCAGTGTCGGCAACTACTACCAAGAGACTTCCCAAGACTACGACAAGGTGTTGCAAGTTTTCGTGAGGGCTAACTCAGCAGGGCAACCGCTGGAATACTCCGACATGTTACTCGCTACCGCCACTGCAAATTGGGACCTTAATGCCCGCAGCGAAATTCATTCCTTCACTGATTCCCTTAACGAGATCGGTAACGGATATCGATTTGGGAAGGACTTTGTATTGAAGGCATGCCTATATCTTAGTGAGAGTCTACCTATCCAGTACAAAGTAAGGAACTTCACGAGGAATAATCTTCGTATTATCGAAAAGAATTGGGATACGATCAAAGAGTCGCTGTTACTGACTGTGCGTCTCATATCTCGGTTTGGATTCAACGCCAAGAACGTCGTGGCTCCGATGGCACTGCTTCCGATTGCTTTTTACCTCATGAAACGGGAGAACTCATCGTTCGACCAATCCTCGGAGTCTGAGGACGCAAAAGTCCAGATTCTTATCCGAAGGTGGTTCATCTTTTCGACCCTTAAGAACGCTTTCGGAGGTTCGTCTGATACCACGCTGACTAGACTACGGGAATTGTTGAAAGCATGCGATCCAACGACCCCATTCCCGGCCGATGCCCTTTATAAATCACTAGATATCGAACCAAGTTTTAGTGATGCTGAGATCGAAAACATCTTAGGATATAAATACCAAGGTCGGTACACCAAGCTCATTCTTGCGTTGCTTTACCCCGATCGCGACTGGAATGATGCTGTTTTTCACGAGGATCATATCTTTCCAAAATCTGAGTTCCGAGTGAGTGCTTTAGAGAAGCGTGGGTACGACGATACTACGAGGCTGTCCTACATTTCAAAGTACGATATTATCCCCAACCTTCAGTTGCTCACCGAATCGGAAAATTTGTCGAAGAACGCTGCTCCTTTTGAAGAGTGGATTCAGACACGGGCCACCGACTTCAAGAGACGCCACTTGATCCCAGATCTTCCCAGCTACAACCTCGACTTCTTCGAGGAGTTTTCAAACGGACGCAAGGCCCTGATCTCGAAGGCATTGAAAGCTCTCTAATGAATGTCGATATCGCGGCACTCCTAGACGCTGTTACAGCGGACAGCTCTCCCGCGCCGTCGCTAAACAGCGGCAGACCTTTTTGAAATGGAACTATGAGTCCAACGGTATTTAAAGAACGTGGGTATCGATTCTACTTCTTCTCTCGCGAGGAACCAAGGATGCACGTTCACATCCATTGCGGCGATGGGGAGGCGAAATTTTGGCTAGAACCACAAATCGAATTGGCCCGCAACTATAGGTTGTCTCGGCCCCGACTAAGAGAAATTGAGCAGATTATTGAGGAGCACTACTATGAGCTCAGAACAGCTTGGCAAGATCGCTTCGGACGTTGAAGTAACCAATATATCGACCCATGGGATATGGCTGCTCGTCGGTGAGCAGGAATTCTTCCTTTCTTATGAGGATTTTCCTTGGTTCAAAGAGGTTCCGATTGGGAATATCCTCCAAGTTGAGCAGCCTACGCTCGGGCACTTCTATTGGCCGGATTTGGATGTAGATCTGGGCATAGAATCCATCAAGCATCCAGAAAGATTTCCACTGAAAGCCAAAGTATCGTAGGGGCGAGTTTCCTAGCGATGGAGCGATGATATAGCAGTCCTGAATGACTTAAACGATTCGATCTGTGGATCGTCTTGTTTCTACTATTCTGCGTCCATCTGCGGATCACCTTGTGAATGATTTAGGATTGCTATAAGGCCCAGCGACCGACGCTCGTCTCCCACATTCGCACTACCTCAACTTGCGATAGGTACGTCGCAAAGTTTGTATGCGTGCTCTACGAGTCGCGCGGTCCTAGTATTTAAGAACTGGTTGAAGGAGAGGTTTCGATCTTCGTAATCGCAGAACGCTTCTTGCAAATATATATCGCGACTGGCAATACTCATTTCATCAAAGTAATCCGCCGGTGGCTTATTCTTTATTTGGTTATTGTCAGACCTAATGAGAAAGCAAATATTTGCCAGAGAGTTTGCTTCCCTTGAGCTAATTCCGACTCCCTCAAGGTATTTTTTTGGGAAAATATGGTGAAACTCGTGCCGGCTTCCTTTCTTGAGAACCTTCGACGTATCGATCATGCTACCGCTCAAAAAGGAGTGTGGTTTTTGATTCGCCAGCATAAGAATGAGAACTTTAGAGTTGGCAGTACCTGCTGAAAAACCATTCTTCTCGAAGTCGATCTTAATCTCAAAGCGTGGGAAGCGAAATTCGTGATTCTCGTTGGCGAGGAGCTTTTTCATCTCAACAATGTCGGACGCCTGCCGTTCCGTCACGCCTGCTGAGAACCGTCGGGTAAAAACTGAGCGCCAGAACCACTTTATTATCGTTCTCTTCTGTAGGTCAGAATACGCTACGCCGTCGGCTAGGTCTGTGGCGAAGAAGGTACTCAAAGGTACCAACACGCCTGGAAACGGAAGCATTTTGTAGTGCTCCACGCCAAGTTCACGCTTTAAGAAATCAATAGCGCCGAGTATGCCCTTTTCTATGGAAACGAACTGGTTGCGAATGTCATCCCCTTGAAGATCAAGAATCTTATTGGGTGATGTCTCACCCGTAATGACTGCGGCACAAATTCGAAGTTGAAGATCTCTATCATCAACTAACTCTTCGAATCCATGCTCTGATATCTCGTCCTGAAGAGCCCGAAACTTCTCGATCAAATCGAAATCATCCGACCAGCTCCATGCAGAAAGCAGTTCAAACAAATTTAGCTCAGTTCCAGCTCGGTTGATACGTTCAAAAACGATTGCAACTTCATTCCTATCACTTGTTTCAAACGTCTGATTTTGTATCCGATATTCTTTGAATTTTTCTTGAACACTGTCTACTAGAGCAGCCTGTTCATCAGAAAGATCCCTTGTTGCAGCACGGTACGTAACTGTCTCGAAGAAAGTCTTCATAGGGAAGTGCCGCGCGGGATCGGCTTCATCTTCGGTCAGAGCATAGAAACAGGTATCTTGCGGATTATTCTCAGCCTCCATGTCAAAATAAATATCAACCCATGAATTATCTTCTGGAACAAGCTCGTTCTGAAATACACTGAACAAACTAGTCAACCTTTGCTGCCCATCGAGTACGTAATTGGTTGGATAATCACGCTTTGGTTCGGGGAGCTCGAACGATCCGAGGTGCTTTTCTGTCTTTAAGCGTTCATCAGTTTGCCACAATATGATAGTACCAATTGGAAAACCTTTATAAATGCTGTCTATCAAAAATGCAACTTGATCGGACGCCCATACAAAGTCCCGTTGGAATGCCGGTATTCGTATATCTCCGGAAGAGACGCGATCAATTAGGTTTCGTATTGTCAAATCAGCCATAATAGTCTCCACATCGCATTCAAATGTGCAATAACGGTTAGTGATTTAAAAAAACGATATTATCGTTGGTCAGTCAATCAGTTTTAGGGCAGGATGGCCCTTCGCGCTACATAGGTGTGCGCTTTTCCGAACAGCTAGAGTGTACCGGTGGTCCTACCCCGGTGACGATCAGGCTACTTGCACCGTGCAACAGGCCCAGTGCGTATACCGGTGGCCGCCACCCTATCTTGGTAGGGCGAAGATGCTGCCAGCAGCAGTTAGAAGCTGTCTGAAAACTAGGGTTTCGGTCTCTCACTCGGCTCAAAGTATCTAGGACCGAGGGCGTCTCGCCCTATGAAAAACGCTTGACGCCAAGGCCGGTCGACAGCCCGAAAAGCAGCCCGAGGAGAATTTTCAGACGGCTTCTTAGAATTCGTGCTGGGAGTGGGACGCGCCGGGGCGAGGTGGCGCACGGGAGGGTAGCCCAACCCCCAGCAGGTAGGCTTGGACGGTCGTGGGTCGGTGAGGGCGGCGACGGTTGCGAATACACTCATGGACCTGCGCCACGACCTTCTCCGGTAGATTCCCCGCACGGCGTGATTAAGCAGGCCCATCATCAGGGACAAAAAAGGCGACTCTGGGATAAACGCTGCTAGCGTCTCCTCCGAGCGCGAGGTCAGCACCTGATCGTAGGTCTGGAGCATGAACATCGGGCCGGCACCGGTGTCGGCCCCCTTCAGATCAATCTGGTAGGTCCCATTCGCCAACAGGTCAATGCCGAACTAGTCCCGGTCATGCTCGAGTTCGATGTTGCCCTACGCCGACTGCGGCGAAGCGGGCCGGCTAGGGTATGGTTTAGTTGTAGCCGAGACGCGGGATGGATAATTCGTCGATGCTTTCGAGGGTCATTGAGTAGGCCCCAGTGTGACTAAATTTGGAACCGACGTCGAAGTACAGAATGATCATTGCATCGCTTATGAACTCCCGTATTTGCGTGTCGTTCCTGATAGCGTCGCGCAATTTGACCGGCAAACGCTGGTAAAACCTTGTCGCAGAGCAACCAACACTCTAAACTTTAAAGCGATCAATGAGTTGAGTAGGAGGTCGAAGAGTGAGCTTACAGGACGTTCCAGACAGCATTAAGCGCGACGTGGCCCGCGGAGTGGCGATCCTCAAAGAGGCCGGCTGTCAGCAAGTGTACGTGTTCGGCTCCGTAGCAGAGGGACGCGTCCGGCCCGGATCAGACATTGACTTTGCCGTCCGCGGCTGTCCGGCAAAACAGTTCTTCAAATTGCAGGGGAGACTACTCATAGAACTGCGTCGCTCCGCTGACCTGATCGACTTGGATGCAGACCCAGATTTAACGGCCTTTCTCGAACGCGAAGCGGGCATGATCCATGTTGGATGATCGTGCCCTGGCTCACATTGAGCGAGAATTGCAGCGGATAGATCGCTCGAATCCCTTTTTGAAACAACAATGAGTCCAACAGTATTTAGAGAACGCGGCTATCGATTCTACTTTTTCTCTCGTGAGGAACCAAGGATGCACGTTCACATTTATTGCGGCGATGGGGAGGCGACGTTTTGGTTAGAACCACAGATTGAGTTGGCCCGCAACTACCGATTGTCACGGCCCCGGCTCAGAGAAATTGAGCAGATCATTGAGGAGCACTACGATGAACTCAGAACAGCTTGGCAAGATCGCTTCGGACGTTGAAGTAACCAACATATCGACTCATGGGATATGGCTGCTCGTCGGTGAGCGGGAACTCTTTCTGTCTTATGAGGATTTTCCTTGGTTCAAAGAAGTTCCGATTGGGAACATCCTCCGAGTTGAGCAGCCGACGCCCGGACACTTCTATTGGCCGGATTTGGACGTAGATCTGAGTATAGAATCCATCGAGCACCCGGAAAGGTTTCCCTTGAAAGCCAAAGTATCGTAAGTCGCCTCACTGACCAAGACGTATAAGCCTCCTAATCAAATTCCGTCCCAAACCGATTCACCAATGTTTTGGGCGTGAGAGGCCAACGTTTGATCGGGTTTTGATTTTGGGCGCAAAACCGATGTCACGGATGTTAAAGTCTCTTGTAAAAACAGTATCTTACGACGATTTTCAACGTTTGATCGGGTTTTGATTCCACCTTTCCGCACGGAGATCCCAATCAGGAGTACTTGATTGATGACTCTGCTTGAACAAATAGACCACTGGCTAAAAGCCCCCACAGAGCACCAGCGCCTGGAGTTCAAGGAAGCACGGGAACAGTACGACACCAAAAAGGCCAGCGAGTACTGCGTGGCCCTCGCCAACGAAGGCGGCGGCCATCTATTGCTTGGCATCGCGGATACCCCTCCTCGCAAGGTCACTGGCACAAGAGCCTTTCGCGATACTGTTAAGACCGCCGACAAGCTATTTCAGGCCATCGGCTTCCGCGTCAATCATTGAGGAAGTGAAGCACCCCGGAGGCCGAGTGCTCGTATTAGAGGTGCCGTCCCGTCCACGCGGTACGGCTTACCATCTCGATGGTAGATACTTGATGCGGTCGGGCGCATCGCTCGTGCCAATGAGCGAGGACCAGTTGCGGCGAATTTTTGCCGAAGGTACACCCGATTGGCTCGATGAACCAGCGACGACCAACCTGAATGCACAGCAAGTAGTGGAACTGCTCGATACCAAGACGTACTTCAAGCTACTCAACCTGCCTTACCCCACGGCCCCTCAAGCGGTCGTTGAACGACTGGTGAGTGAGCGGATAGTCGATAGAGAAACGGCGACATACTCTATCCGCCGCCTCGGTGCCCTGCTGCTCGCCGAGAATCTGGAGGATTTCCCGGATGTAAGACGCAAGGCGGCGCGAGTGGTCGTCTATCCAGGCATGTCCAAGCTCAAAACGCGGCTCGACCACACAGACGTGAAAGGATACGCTGTTGGTTTCCAAGGCTTGATTCGCTTCATCATGCAGCAGATGCCACAGAATGAAGTCATTGAAAACGCGTTGCGCCGCGAGGCAACACTCGTACCAGAGATCGCCATCCGCGAACTCGTAGCCAATGCGCTGATCCATCAGGACTTTACTATTGGCGGTGCCTCGGTGATGGTGGAGATCTACTGCAATCGGGTTGAGATTTCGAGCCCAGGTGAGCCGATGGTGCCTGTGGAGCGCTTTATCGACGGATACGAAACCCGCAACGAACGCTTGGCAGATCTGATGCGTCGGATGGGAATCTGCGAGGAAAGGAGTAGCGGCATCGACCGCGTGATTGAAGCTGCCGAGGTGTCCCAACTTCCGCCGCCGGAGTTTTTTAAGGCGCATCACCGCACTCTGGTGAGGGTGTTTGGACCGATGCCATTTAAGAACATGGGCCGGGATGACCGCATCCGGGCGTGTTATCAGCACTGCGCGTTGCGGTGGGTGATGGGGGAGCAGATGACCAATCAGTCCCTTCGCGAGCGCTTCAAGCTCGCACAAAGCAAAACCGCCAGCGTGTCCCAAGTCATTGCCGCGACGATTGATGCGGGGCTAATCAAGCCGAATGGGAGCAATGGCAAGTCGAGAAAATATGCCCGCTACTCGCCTTTCTGGGCCTGAAATTTTATTTAATTGCAACGTGCATCCCACCGCTCAACGAAGGCGAATATCCTTAAAAAACAATAGTTTGTTTATTTAAAAGTAAGTGCATATTACGAAGGCCCTGATTCTCGCGGGCGGCTTGGGCACACGCCTGCTACGTGCCGTTTTGGGCGTGAGAGGCCAACGTTTGATCGGGTTTTGATTTTGGGCGCACTGCCGATGTCTCGGATGTTAAAATCTCTTGTAAGAACAGTATCTTACGACAATTTTCAACGTTTGATCAGGTTTTGATTCCACCTTTACAACGAGGAGACCCCATGATCCGCATGGCGCAGTACGGCACCAAGCACGGTCACGCCGCTGGCAAACTCAAGGCAATGCTCGACAATCCCGAAGTCGAAGTCGTCGGCCTGTACGAACCCGACGCCGAGCGCCGCCAGCAAGTTGCAGACGACGAGCTCTATCGGCAGGTCCGCTTCTTGGACAGCGAAGAAGAACTGCTCGGCGATAGCTCCATTGTCGCCATTGCCTCCGAGGGCCGCAACGACGAGAGCTTGGCCCAGACCGAACGCATCGTCCAGTCCGGCAAGCACGCGTGGTACGACAAGCCAGCCGGAGACGATTGGGCGCAGTGGCAGCGGGTCGTAGCAGAGGCGCGGGCCGCAGACCTGCAAGTGCAGATGGGCTTTATGCTGCGCTACCACCCCGGCTTCAGCCAGATCGCGGAATGGGCGCGGTCGGGTTTTTTGGGCAATGTCTATTCAGTGCGCGCCCACATGTCCACCAACATCACCGAGGCCGGGCGCAAAGTAATCGCCGCCGGGCACCACGGCGGCATCTTCTACGATCTAGCCGGGCACATGCTCGACCAAGTGGTGTGGATTTTGGGGCGACCAGAGAAGGTGACGACCTTTCTGCGCAACGACACCGGAATCGTGCCCGCGTTTCAGGACAACACGCTCGGCGTTTTTGAATACGAGCGGGCCATGGCCTGGGTCGATATTGCGGCGATGGAACCGCAGCCGATGGCGCGGCGCTTTGAGGTCTATGGCGATCGCGGCAGCGCGATTTTGCTAGAGCCTTTTGAGCCGGGCCACGCCATCCGGCTCTGTCTGACCGAGGCAGCCGACGGTTATACGCAAGGCGAGCAGATGGTGCCTTTTACGGGAATTTCGCGGCAGGGGCTCTACGAACTCGAATTGGCCTCCCTCGTGCGAGTGCTCAAGGGCGAACACGGACCGGATCGCTCGCTCGACCACGAACTCCTCGTGCAGGAAACCTTGCTGCGCGGCACCGGGCTTATTGCGGGTTGAGCCACGCCTCGGCAATCACGCGCTTGATGGGCGGGATCGCCAACTGAAAGTTACGGCCGACCGGGCGCGGATGCGGAAACCACTTCCACAGCAAGGCACCAATGACGCGCGGCTCAGCGGCGATGGCGTCGAGCGCGGCGCGCATACAGGCCACCTGGACGGGGAGCGCGTCCTCGCCATCCACTGGGTACGCCCACGGCGCAATCGGCGCTTGGTGCGACTGGTTGTAGCCCAACTCGGTGAAGAGGATGTTGCGGTTGTGTAGCTCGCCAAAGGCCCGCAGTTCCCCCATGCGCTCCGCCCAGCCAGCGCGGATATCCTCCTCGTCGTAGTCGGGATCGTCAGTGAGGGGGAAATAAGCCTGAATGCCGATGACATCGAGGGCATCCCAGAAAGGCACTTGGCGATAGTCAGTCCAATTGGCCGCGTACGTCAGGGGCGCGTCGGTGCGCTGGCGCACCTCTTCAATCAGCGCGCGCCATTCCTCCTCAAAGGTCAGCATGCGATCCAGCTCTGTGCCGACGACGAAGCCGTCGGCCTCCCGGCAGACAGTGGCCAACAGCGCGATCCACTCCCGATAGTCCCGCCAGAACCGCTGCCAATCCTCAGCGCGGGTAAAGGTAATTTCGCCCCGCCAAGCAAAGGGCGAGCGCCAATAGGCGATATGGGGCTTGATGTAGATGCGCAATCCCAAGCGGTGGGCCTCGCGGATGGGACGGACGATGTGGGCGGGCGGGTCGGCCGGATCGATGTCCGACCACCGGAGTGAGCCGTCGGCGCGGATGCTGGCGTAGGGGTGGATCGCCACCCAGTTGGCACCGACAGCGCGAATGTCCTCTAAGGTCGGCACGATGGCGTCAGTGCCCCAGTCGCGGCCAATGCCGTGCGTAGAGATGGTGATGCCGCGGACCTCCGTATCGTCGGCCAAGGTCGATCCGGCGAGCGCGAGGGTGAGGACGAGGGCATTGATGGCATTGGACATATTAGGGTAAATATAGCAATCCTAATCCGCAGATGGACGCAGATGGACGCAGAATAGGATACACCAGACGATCCACCGCTCGAATCGTTCAAATCATGCCGCATTGATATATACGGAACCACGCATAAACCCGATGGGAGACCAAACCATGCGTCCGAACATTCTCTGGATCTGCACCGACCAGCAGCGCTACGATACAATTCGCGCGCTCGGCAACGAGCACATCCGCACGCCGAACATCGACCGCCTAGTCGGCGAAGGCACCGCATTCACCCACGCCTTCTGCCAAAGCCCAATCTGCACCCCGAGTCGCGCCAGCTTCCTCACCGGCATGTATCCGAGCAGCGTCCACGGCTGCACCAATGGCAATGCCTATTGGTCTGGCGCGGCTCCCCTAGTCACCAAGCTACTAACCGACGCCGCGTCCTACGACTGCGGACTAGCCGGCAAGCTGCACCTAGCCGGCGCACACGGCCGGATCGAGCCGCGCGGCGACGACGGCTATCGCGTCTTCCACTGGAGCCACGACTCGCGCGACCAGTGGCCCGAAGGCCACGCGTACGCCGATTGGGTCCGCGCCCAAGGCCGCACCTTAGCCGAACTGCGCGAGGATCCAGCCCAGATGCCGCCTGCGCTACATCAGACCACTTGGTGTGCGGACAAGGCCATTGAGTTTATGCGCGAGGAGCGCACCACGCCTTGGCTGATGAGCGTCAACATGTTCGACCCACATTCACCCTTCGACCCGCCGCAAGAGTACTTGGACCGCTACGACCCAGCGGCCCTGCCCGATCCGCTGTGGAGCGAAAAAGATCCCCAAGCCCATGCGCAACTCGGACCGGTAGATGGAGCCGCGTCCATTGGCCTAGACCAAGCCAAGGAAGTCATGGCGGCGTACTACGCCATGATCGAATTGATCGACGACAATGTGGGACGCATGATCCAAGCCCTAGAAGAAAGCGGCCAGCGCGATACTACCCTAGTAATTTTCACGTCGGATCACGGTGAGCTGTTGGGCGATCACCAGCTTGTGGGCAAGGGATGCCGGTTTTACGAGTGCTTGGTGCGGGTGCCATTGATCTGCTCCTGGCCGGGGCGCGTACAAGAGGGCCGCGTCTGCGATGCGCTGGTCGAACTAATGGACATTGCCCCGACCTTGTTAGAACTAGCCGAGGTCCCCACCCCCGAAAGAATGCAGGGACGCTCGCTGTGGCCGCTGCTGACCGGCCAAACCCAGACGCACCGCGCCTACGTCCGCAGCGAGTACTACCGCGCCTTAAACCCAGACGCACCGGGTCGGGAGCATCTCCAAGGCACCTACGGCACGATGATCCGCGACCCGCGCTACAAACTGGTCTGCTACCACGACCGCGCCCAAGGCGAACTGTTTGACTTAGAGGCCGACCCAGGTGAGTTCGACAACCGCTGGGACGACCCAGCCTACGCAGACGTGCGCTTCGCCCTGCTGAAACAGAACTTCGACGCGCTGGCTCAAGCCGTGGATATTGGCCCCAAGCAGGTTACGCAGTTTTAGCGGGGTGTGCAGTGGTGGTTGCCGACCAGAAAAGGGCTTATCTCTGCGGATTGGCCTCGGTGTTGCTGTGGTCAACCGTAGCGTCGGCTTTCAAAATTACCCTGCGCTATATGGACTACGCCGAGTTGCTGTTTTGGGCTAGCGGCACTTCGACATTGGCCTTGGGGGTGCTACTCGTCGCGCAGGGGAAAGTGGGACAGGTGCTCAGGAGCCGACCAACTGACTACGCCCGCTCGCTGACGCTAGGGGCGTTAAATCCCCTGCTCTACTATCTAATCCTCTTCAAAGCCTACCAACTGCTGCCCGCCCAAGAGGCGCAGGCACTCAATTATACTTGGGCGCTCACCCTGACTTGGCTCTCGATTCCGCTTTTGGGACAGCAGATTGGCCGACGCGATCTGGCGGCGGGCCTGTTCTGTTACGCAGGCGTGCTAGTCATCTCCACGCGCGGCGAAATCTGGACCTTGCGCTTTTCCGATCCGCTCGGGGTGGCCTTGGCGCTGGGCAGCACCGTGGTATGGGCCTTCTATTGGATCTACAACACCCGCGACAAGCGCGATCCCGTAGTGAGACTCTTCCTCAATTTCGCACTGTCGCTGCCGCTAACACTCGGCTGTGTTCTACTGATGGGACAGTGGCGGGCACCTGCTTGGCCGGGTTTGTTGGGAGCAGCGTACATCGGCCTCTTCGAAATGGGGATCACGTATGTCCTGTGGCAGTGGGCACTGCGCTACGCGGAAAACACCTCCAAAGTCGGCAACCTGATCTTCATTTCCCCGTTCTGCTCCCTAGTGCTGATTCACTTCGTGCTGGGAGAGGCAATCCGCTGGGCGACCCTAGCGGGACTCGTGTTCATCGTCGCCGGCTTGATCTACCAGCAAAGGAGGCCAAAGGCTCGCTCGACCAGCCCTTAGTGTGGTCTCGTTGACGAACCAAAAGTCGCACCCTTGGTTTGCTTTTTGTAGCGCGCACGCTACATACCAAAGCATATTGGCAGGATTTGAGGAGCCACAGTGATGAATGAGAAACAGGTTTTGCAACGCACGGTCAGCTATGACGAAGGGCTGCTAAAAGCGCTCAAAGACCCCGAAGAAGCTCGGGCCTACTTGGAAGTCGCGCTAGATGAATGTGAAGCAAGCGGCGAGATCGATGGACTTCTATTGGCCCTGCGCGATGTCGCCCAAGCACAAGGGGGCGTTGGTGCATTGGCAGAGCGCTCTGGTCTCAACCGCGAACATCTCTACCGCGTGCTTTCAAGTCGCAGCAAGCCGAAAATAGACAATCTGATGGCCATTGTATCGGCTTTGGGGTTTCGGCTCAGATTGGATTTCGCCGAGATGTAGATCTTTAAGTTTGAGCAATCGGTAAGACTCACTCCCCAGCCCGTAGCTTCCACTCTTTACATTCCTACCAATTCGTATAGGACCCATCGTCGCGCAGATATCCGGTGGGTGGTCCGTAATCCTGTGTTGACACGGCATCGAGCGCGGCCTCGTTGAATTCAATACCGAGACCGGGGCCTTCGGGCGGCAAGAGGTGCCCAGATTCAAACGGCACCTGCACTGGAAACTCATCGGTGAGTGAAGACATCGGCGCGCGTGGAAGTTCCTGGACACCGACGAGTGAGGATGCTAAACACAGATGCAGACAGGCCGCGGTAGAAACAGGACCGAGCGGGTTGTGCGGTGCCAGATGGATGTAATGCGTTTCGCACCACCCGGCAATTTTGTGCGCCTCTGTCAATCCACCGGCGATGCACAAGTCAACGCGGCAGTAATCCATCAGATCCTCCTCAATGACTTCTCGGAAGGTCCACTTGCTATCAAATTGTTCACCCACAGCAAGCGGGACGGAGGTCTGTTGGCGCAGCCGCCTGAGACTCGCTGGGTTTTCACTCCGCAGCGGATCTTCAATGAAAAACGGATTGTAAGGAGCAACCCGGTTGCAGAAATCGAGGCTATCCGCCGGGTCGAGACGGGTGTGCACGTCAACTAATATGTTGACCTGATCTCCTAGTGCATTGCGCACGGCCTCCACCTGCTCAACGCCGTGCTGAATAGCGCGTCTGGGTTCAAACGTCCCTTTGTCTGCACCATCAGCCAAGCCCCAGCGGACGAATTTCCAACCGGCTGCATGGGTTTGGCGACAACTCTCAACGAGGGCATCAATTGTGCCGCCACCGTTGTGCGGATAGCAGACGACCTTGTCTCTCGTGCGCCCGCCCAAAAGTTCGTACACCGGCACATTGAGTGCTTTCCCTTTGATGTCCCAAAGTGCGATATCGACGGCACTCACCGCGGCGGATTGGACGACCCCGCCGGGAAAGAAACCACCGCGAAACATCACTTGCCACAGATGTTCAATTTGGAACGGGTCTGCACCAATGAGGAACGGCTCAAAAGAGCGAATGACTTCGGCCAAGGCGAGAGCACGCCGTCTCAATCCCCCTTCACCGAGACCGTAGATACCAGCATCGGTTTCCACTTTTACAAAAAAATAGCCGCTCGATCCAATAAAAGATTTGATCTTGGTGATTTTCATAAATTCCCCCATTAATGTTTTGTATCAGCTCACTCCACCGACCCGTAATGCGGCCCCCATTGACGGGCTATATCCCGCCCCTGCGCTAGCAGTGCCTGCTGTTCGCCTGCATCCAACGGCGCGTAACGCCGCACCCATTCGATGTTCTGCACCAATTCCTCCTCGTTATAAACTCCTATGACCGCCAGACTCACGCCCGGCAATCCCAAAGCGTAGCGCAGCGCCCGCTCGTGATCGCCAAAGCCGCTGTTGGTCAGCTCCGAGGGCCGCGGCGTTTCGTACTCCATGTCGATGGCTCCGCCGTACACCTTCATCGCAGCGACGGCGGCGTTCTGGGCGCGAGCCAAGGGCAGGACCACCTCCTCAAAGTTGTAGATGTGACAGTCGGCGAAGCTGAGGGCAAACATGCAGGCGTCGATTTCGACCTCGCGCAGGACCTTGGCGGATTTCCAAGGTGCGTGATGAGCGGTGATGCCGATATAACGAGTCCAACCGCGCCGTTGCGCTTCGCGCAAGCCGGCGAGAGCACCGTCTTTGGCCAGTACTTGTTCCACGTCTAAGTGCCCCAGCGAGTGGACGTACATCAGGTCCAAGTGGTCGGTGCCCAAGGCGTCCAGATTCTTTTCAACGATATCGAGCGCCTCTTGGTAGTGGGCCGTGTGGGCCTTGCTGACCAAGAACAGCTCGCTTCGGCAATGAGGAACGATCTGGGCGAGCTGGCTCTGGGCGCGGTCGTAGCCGGGGGCCGTATCGATGTAGGTAACGCCGAGATCAATGGCCCGTTCAAAAAGCGCGATGGCATCCGCGTCGGCGAGGCCAAAGCCGCCGGGGGCCGTGCCCAAGCCGAGCAAGGGAACTTGTTCGCCGCTTTTGCCAAAAGTGGCTTGTGGCAGGGGGGCTATGTCAATGGAGGCGGTAGTCATAATAGCTACTCCCTCGGTTGGGGGGACGGGTATTTGGGGACAAATCTAACCAAACGGCGCGTCGGCAACAGGGTGCGCTTTGCCCGTCGTCCGCCGTTTGATATGTTAAGCCGACAATTTCACTGGCACGCACGATCAAACGCGAGGAGGACATTTTGGTCATTCGCAATTGGCGCAACGTCACGCCCGTCGTCGGGCATGAATCCAAACTGATCTGGTCGATCTTTCGCGCCCAAAGCGCCGAAGGACTAGACGAGAACGAAGCAGTACTCCTAGGTTTTTCCGGCCTAACGCTGCATCGCCTGCAAGGAGGCTTGGAAGGCGATTACCACGAGCACGAGGCTACCGAGCAAGTGTACTACTTTCTCAGCGGCCAAGGGCAGATGAAGATCGACGGGGAGATCTACGACGTGCGCGAGGGCGACGCAGTACACATCCCCCCGAAGGTCAAGCACCAGCTTTCCAACACTGGGGACGATTGGGTCGAACACTTGATCATCAGCGCCCAAGTCGCAGGATAGGCGGTGCCTGCAACTCCCCTGATTATGGACGTCGATACGGGCGTTGACGACGCCCTCGCCCTGCTTTTGGCCCTGTCCTCGCCCGAGGTCGAGTTAGTGGGCATCTCTACCGTAGCTGGCAATGTGTCGTTGTCGCGGACGACCGACAACACACTGCGCCTATTGCAATGGGCAGGGCACGCCGACGTTCCCGTGTACACCGGCGCAGAGCGGCCCTTGGTGCGTGACCCGGTCGCCGCAGCCGACGTACACGGCGCAACCGGTCTAGGCGCGGCCCAGTTGCCCAAGGCGCGCACTGCCCCAGCGGGCGACGGAGTAGAATTTCTGCTGAGCACCTTGCAGGCGCGGCCCGGAGAGGTGACTCTCGTCGCCACCGGGCCGTTGACCAACTTGGCGCGTGCCGAGGCGCGGGTGCCGGGCGTACTGCGACAGGCGCGTCAAGTGGTGATCATGGGCGGGGCTGTACTCGTACCGGGCAATGTCACGCCAACGGCTGAGTTCAATTTCTACGCCGACCCGCACGCCGCGCGCCAAGTCCTCGCGTCCGCAGCCGAGCTGGTGTTAGTGGGACTAGACGTAACCGAACAGGTCTGGCTAGAGCAGACCACCTTGCCAGCTTGCACAGGTCCATACGCGGCGTTTTGCCGTGCAGCGTGTGAGCCGGTGATCGCCTTTGAGTCCGCTCACTACGGATTTGCCGGAATGCACATCCACGATCCCGTAGCCTTGGGCGCGGCCCTGTGGCCGCAGCTCTTTCGCACACAGCAATTGTGGGTGGACGTGGAGACCACTGGCGAGCTGACCGCCGGGCAAGTGGTAGTTGACCAGCGAGCCTTAGCGAGCGACCAAGAGCGGCTGGGGCGGCCCGTAGAATGCGCGGTGGATGTGGAACAGGCGCGCTTTCTCGAACTATTCACCGAGCGGGTATTACAGGCTTAGACTCCGTCTTGGCGGCCCCAAAAAAGCGGCAGCGGACACCACTGTTCGAGTGGGGCGGCCGCAGCAGGCAAGGGCGACACGAGCGCGGGCGACAAAGGGCCACAGAGCAGGCGCATGGCCGTGAAGGTATCCATTTGCAGCGCGGGAGCAGCCTCGGTGCGAACGCACTGCGCGTCGTCGCCCCGCACCTCCAGCGCAACCCGTCCGTAGCCCGCAATCTCCACGACGACTGCGCCGTCCATCAAGGGCACCAGTGCGGCGCGCGTCTTGAGCAAGGCGTCGAGCGTCGCCGCCCAATCGAAAATCTGCCAATTGCCCGAACTCGATGCGCTCACACCTTCGCAGAGCTGGGCCAGCTTGGGCAAGAGGCGGCTCCAAGGCGGCAACTCGAAAGAAGTATTCCCATAGCGCTGTACCCAAGCAGCGGCTATGTCCAACTCCGGCTCGCCCTCATTGACAGCTAACAGTTCGGTGACACACGTCCGGTCGGCTTGGGCCACGAGATAGCCGATCATGCGGCCATCGCGCGAGCGAGCCACGTAGGGCCGGTGTCCCCAACTCAAGAGCAGGTCGTAGAAACGATGCGGGGCGCGCACCCCGCGAAACGGCTGAGCATCGTGCAGACCAATCACGCCTTGCAGGTGCGTGCGATCCTCGCGCTTAAGTGGACGAAAGTCGATCCCAAAATCAGCGTCCCCCAAGCCGTGGCGCACATTGGTTTGGCTCAGCGTCAGCCGGTAGTACACACCGCACTTCTCGTAGCCAAAATAGCCGTAGCGCTGGCGCTGCCCCCCTAACCAAGACAGGTGAAAACCCTCGGCGAGCGCGACTTCGACGCAGTGGGCCATGAGCTGCTGCATATAGCCCCGACCACGAGCGTGTGGATGGCAGGAAACGCCGCCGATACCCGCCACGCGCAGGGTCTCACCTCCCCAGCGGTAAGCAAGGGGAAACAACCCGACGATGGCGCGAATACGGCCGTTTTCGCGCAAGCCAAAGTTCCAACTCATCTCCTCTTCCCCGCGCCGATACAGGGCCGGCAAAATGGCCTCAAAATCTCGGGGCGGCGCTTTGCCAAAGGCGAGGTTGAGGACGTCGAGGGCCTCTTCAAAATCCGCGGCGTGCAGCCGACTGATGGCAGTCGTCACGACGCCTAGGCCGTCGGCTGGAGGCGGTCGGCAAACTCCTGGCGGAACTTGCGCATCTTGGGATCGATGACTATCGCGCAGTAGGGCTGGTTGGAATTGAGCCGGTAGTAGTTTTGATGGTAATCCTCGGCCGACCAAAAGGCGCTGGCGGGCGCGATCTCGGTCACAATCGGATCGGCCCACAGGTCGCTCGCGTCTGTAGCGGCCTTGGAAGCGGCAGCTATCGCTTGCTGCTCCGGGCTATGATAGAAAATCGCCGAGCGGTACTGGGTGCCGGAGTCCGCGCCCTGACGGTTGAGCGTGGTGGGGTCGTGCGTGCGCCAGAAGATGTAGAGCACGTCATCAAAGCTAATGACCTCGGGGTCGAATTGCAGTTGTATGACCTCAGCGTGGCCAGTCCGACCGCTGCAAACAGCCTCGTACGTGGGATTCTCCAACGCGCCGCCCATATAGCCGGAGACCGCGCTGGCGACCCCCCGCAGATCTTGGTACACGGCTTCGACGCACCAGAAGCAACCCGCGCCTAAGGTGGTAGTTTCCAAACTCATTTTGCGTCCTCCATCCACTGCTTGTATTGTCGCCACGTGCCGCCCTCCGGGTGCTCTTCTAGGGTGTGGTGGACCCGTTTGTGTGCTCGGTGGTTGTCCTCGACGAGGCGGCCGAGGCCGCGACCGTGAGCCCGGTAAATGAACCAGAAAACTAGCGCGAAAAAAATTAGGTACAGCCCTTTGCCAAAGTATTCCATAGTCTCCTCCCAAACATTAAGATGCCGCCCATTATCCCCCTCTGCGTTCATCTGCGTCCATCTGCGGATACTTTGCCACCGGACGACAGCCGCAAGGGTTTTTCAGTAGGCTTCTAAAGTAGGCACCTCAACTGCCCCCGGCAACGCGCACCGCTTGACCGGCGCAGGCGGTCGCTTACCTTGAGAAGCGGTCTGAAAATTCCGGGTGAGCCCCGAGCGCCGCTTTTGCAGCCGGGCGAAGTTTAGACCGCTTCTGATACGCAGAAAGGAGACAACACATGTTGTACAGAGCATTTGGCCGAACCGGCTGGCAGGTCTCGGCCATCGGTTTGGGAACCTGGAACATCGGCAACCAATGGGGGCCTATCGACGAGGCCACCGCATGGGACACCGTGCGCACGGCCTTTGACTGCGGCGTCAATCTCTTCGACGCAGCCGAGTCCTACGGCACGCCCAACGGGCTGTCTGAGGAGCGGTTGGGGAGCGCCTTAGCCGGCATCCGGCACCAAGTTTTCGTCGTCAGCAAAATCGGCAATTGGGGGGCGCGCACCGGGCAGGGCGTGCCCAAAACCACGGTCGATATGATCCGCCTGTGCGCCCACGCCTCCCTGCACCGGCTGCGCAGCGACTGGCACGACGTGCTGCTGTGCCACGAAGGCAACATCGAGGACCCGTCGATCTACCTAGACGCCTTTGCCGCGCTCGTCGAGGAAGGACGGCTGCGGGCCTTTGGCATTTCGACCGATAGCCTAGAGGTACTCCAGCGCTTCAACGCCCGAGGCGACTGCTCGGTGGTGGAGATAGACTATTCGCTGGTCAACCTCCAGGCCGAAGCCGAGCTTTTGCCCTATTGCCAAGAGCACGGCATTGCCGTACTGGTGAGGGGGCCGCTGGCCAAGGGGCTTTTGTCTGGCCGTTACACCAAGGAGTCTGTTTTTACCGACGAAATACGGCAGTCCTTCAACGCCGGCGCGGCGCAACGCGGCGCATTCGAAGCCAAGCTAGCGCAAGTCGAGCGCCTCGCCGAGATCGTCGCGCCCGGCGAGGGCATGGTGGAAAAAGCCCTCCAGTACATCATTTCCCATCCAGCCGCGCCGGTGGCCATCCCTGGTGCCAAATCAGCGGCCCAAGCCCGCGCCAACGCCGCAGCCGGCGCACAGCTTTTGCCCGCCGACGAAATGGAAAGGTTGCGGGAAATTTGCGCGTAGGGGCGACTCTTAGAGTCGCCCTCCCATCATTCACGCAAAAACGCGAAGATCATCGCAAAGAGGAGCATCCCATGACCTTAGTAGGCAGCGGCGCATTCACCTATGCAGTGCAGCAGGACTGGTTCGAGTTGCCCGAGGGCTGGCGCTTTGGCTGGGTTCCGGCCGTGGCCTGCGATTCCACAGATCGGGTCTATGTGTACAGCCGCAGCGAGCATCCCATGATCGTCTTCGACCGCGAGGGGCGCTTCGTCGCCTCGTGGGGCGATGAGGTGCTAAAAGACGCCCACGGCATCTTTATCGACGAGCGCGACCAAATCTGGTGCGTCGAGCGCGAAACCCACTGCGTGCGCCAATTCACCCGCGACGGCGAGCTGCTGATGACCTTGGGAACGCCAGACCAAGAAGGCGCAGAGGGCCAGCCCTTCCGGTTGCCTACCGATTTGGCACTCGACGCCGACGGCTATATCTACGTGTCCGACGGCTACGGCAACACCTGCATCCACAAGTATTCCCCCGACGGCGAATTCATCAAAACGTGGGGCCGTCCGGGCACTGGTCCAGGGGAATTCGATCTGCCCCACTGCGTGCGCGTGGATCAGCGCGGGCGGCTGATGGTAGCCGACCGCGCCAACAACCGCATCCAGTTCTTCGACCTCGACGGCAACTACCTAGAGGAATGGGGAGGCTTTCACCATCCCGATACGATCTTTCTCGACGGAGATACAGTCTATGTCGCGGAACTCGACCAGCGGGTAAGCATTCTCAACCTCGACGGCGAATGGCTCGCGCAGTGGGGATCGGGCGAGCGCATTGACGCGCCGGGAGAATTCCTCGGCTGCCCCCACGGCATCTGGATGGATTCCCGCGGCGACCTCTACGTGGGGGAAGTGCAAACCGATCACCGCATTCAGAAGTTCGTGCGGCAAACCTAAGGAGGTTTACTATGAGAAAATTTTTAGTCAGTTTGGCAGCTTTAGCGGCGTTAGGAACCTCAACCCTAGACGCCCAAGTGCCACGAGTAGGCGATCCGGCCCCCGATTTCCTCTTAGACCGAGTCGATGGCGGCCAAGCCGCTCTGAGCGACTTCGAGGGCCAAGTCGTACTGATTTTCTTTTTGGGCTATAGCTGACCGGCCTGTCTCTCGCGTGCCGAGAGCTTTGAAGAACTGTGGCAGGAATTTGCCGCCGAGGCCGACGAGCGCTTTGTCGCTCTAGGGGCGGATGTGTGGGACGGCACCGTGGAACAGGTGCATACCCGCTGGCGCTTGGGCAAGGGCGTGACCATGCCCCTCTTGCTGAACGCCAGCCAAATGGCGAGCGATTACGGGCAATCCTATCAGACTTTTACCATCATCGACCACGAGGGCCTCATCCGCTTCAAGACCACTTCCCTGATACCCATAGAAGAACTCCGCGACGAGGTACTGCTGGCACTAGCCGACATACCTCCCATTGAGGAGGAAGTGGAGGAACCAGTCGAAACGGCAGTGGAAACGTCTGATCAGGCGTCCGTTCCACAAGCTTTCGCCCTAGAGCAGAACGCACCTAATCCGTTCAACAGCAATACGGTAATCCGCTTCGCCTTGCCGCAGCCGAGCCAAGTCGAGTTGACAATCTACAATCTACTCGGCCAGCCAGTGGCCGTGCTCGTCCAAAGACCTAGCGCGGCTGGGACGTTCTCAGTGCGCTGGGACGGCCGCGACCAAACGGGACGAGCGGTAACTAGCGGAGTGTACCTCTACCAGTTGCGAGCCGGAGACTACACTGAAGTCCGCAAGCTGCTGCTGCTTAGGTAGGGGCGGTTTGCAAACCGCCCACGTCAAGACGATCAGAAGAAGCGGTTGAGCAGCCGGACTTCAACGCCCTTAAACCCTAGCACCTCATAGCAGATGCCGGCCGTGCAGGCCAAGCCCGAGCGGCGCTGGCCAGCGAAAACATTGAGGATGTGGCCCTCGCCAATATCAGCACCAATGTTGAGGCCCCGCCACCAAGTGATGCCAGAGGGATCGGCCCCGGTTTCCAACTCGTCGGAGGTGCGCTGAATCTGCACGGCGGCCGAGAGGCCGGGAGCGCGGTGGATCGCTAGGGCATAGTAGTGATTGGTGTAAGGAAGTGCTAGGTCGCCGAACCGTCGATCGACGTCTTGGAACTGCGCGTCGAACTCAAAGGTGTAGGACCCGTCTGGCAACCACTCCCAGTGCGTACCCAAGAGGCGACTTTTGTCGTCGAGGAGAATCCGGTTGTGACTGAAGTCGGCAAAAAGCTGCACATCGGCGCTTTGGCCCAAGGGCGAATCCATCTGCACAAAGAATTCGCGCAGGACATTGTCGTCGGCTGCGCCCGAATCGCCGCGGCGCGTGGCGCGGGTCGCATTGGCGGTGAGAGTCTGACCGCTGGGTAGGACATAACTCAGTTCGGCTTGGTAGCCCTGCTCATCGTCGGCGAGCAGGTCGTGGGTGATGCGGTTGAGGAGATAGGCCGAGTGTTCGCGGATCAAGGGCGGAGGATTGTTGATGTGCTCAAGGGCAAAGTCCTCGTAGTCTTTGTATTCCAAGCTCAACCCCCACGGCCCAAACGCCAAGGTGGTCGCCAGATACAGCGCACGCCCCAAATCGCGGTCGAGCGAAAAGAAGCGGTCGAACGCCACATCGCGCTGGGCGTACTCGCCTTGGAGATCGGCGTACACTCCGCTGAGGCCGAGGCTCGCCAGCCAAGGCGCGAGCCGCCAGCGGGCATTGAAGGCCGCGGCCGTTTCTTGCCGCCGGCCGACTGGGTAGCGGGTGGCGCTAACGCCAACGTCGAAATGCGGGTGCGGCTTGAGCTGGAGCGAGCCAGCGTGGAGTACTGCTGGGCGGCGCTCAACCCCCGCTAAGCCGGGAGGCAGATTACTGTTGATCGGCGCACCGCGCAGCAGCAGCACCTCGGCCCGCTTGGCGCGGTAGCGCACCTGAACGCCGTCGAGATCGCGCACGATCTGGTAGCGACGGCGGCTGCCCCGCGACTCGGTGACGACGCCGGGCAACTCAAAGGCGTGGAGGAGCAAACCGCTGCCGACAATGGTGTAGAAATTGCCAACCGTGGCTTCAAAGCCACTCCGGCGATAGGAAGCAGAGCGCTGGAGGAATTGGCCGTAGTTGCGATTAGTTGCACTAGCACCAAAAGTCTCGCCGCGGACCCCGACTTGGAAATCGGCGATTGCATAGTCGAGACTGAACTGGTGATAAAGCGTCCGCAAATCGCTGGGCTGCGCGCCGGGCAAATTGCCGACTTGACCTTCGGTCAGGGCCGAAAGACGCAACTCGGCGTGGAGCGGGGCGGCCAGCAGCAGTACAAAGGCGGGAACAAAGCGCATGGTTTGGATTCTTCCTAAATCGTTTATAAGATAATCCGCAGATAGACGCAGATGGATGCCGCATTGTAGGGACGAGCCCCTACCTGCAAGGCGATCCGCATATCGAATCGTTCAAGTCATTCACGGAGGCCCACAATGAGATCAATTTTTGCATTGGCAACCTGCTTGCTGCTCGTCGGCTCGGTGCGCGCCGAAAAGGCACCTCAACTGGTGTTGGAAAACCTCGACGGATCGACCTTTTCGCTGGCGGAGGCGCTCAAAAAAGGGCCAGTCGTCTTCGACTTCTGGGCGACTTGGTGCAAGCCCTGTATCAAGAGCCTGCCCAAGCTCCAAGCCCTAGCCGAACAATACGCCGAGCGCGGCGTCCAAGTGCTGACAATAAATATCGACGGCCCGAGGAACCTGCCCAAAGTGCGGCCTTTTATGCAGCGCCACAAGCTCAAATTGCCGGTTCTGCTCGACAAGACCAACGAGGTGCTCAAGCAGTTCCACCTAGCCGGCGTCCCGGCAACCCTGATTATTGCAGCCGACAGGACAGTGTGGTACAAGCATCAGGGCTATCGGCCCGGCGACGAGAAAAAGCTCAAGGCCAAACTAGACGAATTACTCGGTCCTTAGCGGACCAATAATCTGCGACCGACTGACACCGGGTGAGCATCGGTGCGGACAGCCTTCTGATACGAGATGGAATTGGTGCTGAAACCCGGCGTAAAGGATTAACAAATCCGCAAAAGGCGCTGCGGTTGGGTGGTCTGGGGCCCAAGTCAGCAGGGCAGTGCCACTCGCAGTGCCTGAGCTACCCTTTGCTGGTCTTCCGCTGTCAAGCGCCCCACCGTACCGAGGATGAGTCCGTTGTCCAACGTGAACAGCTTCATCCGGGCGAGACAGGGTTTGCGCAAGCCGGCTTGGCTCCACTGCTCGAGCGACACATCGAGATGCCAAGCACTGCGGGCGGCGCTGGTGATCATCATAAGCAGGCTGGAGGCGTTTTTCTGGTTAAAAACAGCGTCGGACAGTACCAAGGCCTTGCGGCGTTTGGCGTGGGGCACATCGCTAAACGGGAAAGGCACATCAACGATGTCAAAGCGGCTACAGATCATCGTCTTCCTCGTCCTGCCACTCAGTCAGGGTTTGTTCGAGAGCCTTGACCCACTCTAAGTCGATTTTTGCGGCTTTGTGGATGCTGACCTTATCGCCTTCTACTTGATAGGCGATGGCGTCCCCCGGATGTAGATCCAGCGAACGGCGAATAGCCACGGGCACCGTAGTCTGGCCTTTGGATGAGATCGTGCTAATTCTGATCGGGTCCATAAGTGGATTGGCTTGGGTAGAGGTAAGGAGAGCAAAAGTCTTTACATTCTTTACTAGTAAAGATAACATTGCTTGAACGGCTCGCAAGCATTGATGGCTCAATGACCCGATCTATATTTCGGAACGGCGTTGTTGCACGAAAAACGATAACTCGTTAGAAAACAACAATTTACGAAATTTGATGCCAAAACGCTAACTTACTGTAAAACAACGACTTATAGATATTCATGCAACAACGCCTTTCGGAACCCTAAAACCAATAAGCGCATCTATCCCTGCTTGACGAAGGTGATCCACAGCGGGCTGTCGCCTACTTCGTGTTGCTCTAAGGGCGTCAGCGCCCCGGTGTCCACGTCAATGCGGTACGAGGTCAACCTGCCCGAATTTTGCCCAACCGCATAGACGAAGCGACCGCTCGGATCCAGTTCAAAAAAGCGGGGCGTGGCCTCGGTGGGATAGCGTCCCTTGGCCGTCAGCCGCCCGTCGTCGCCAATGGCAAAGAGAGCCAAGGAATCGTGGCCGCGATTGGACCCATAGAGAAACTGTCCGTCGGGCGTGATCTTTATTTCGGCTGTGGTGTTGTCCTCGTTGTTAAATCCCTCCGGCAAGGTCGAGATAACCTGAAACGACGACAGCGTCCCGGTCTCCGGGTCGAAGTGGTGAGCCGACACCGTGCTGCCGTTTTCATTGACCGAATAGAGGAGGTCGCGGGTCGGGTGGAAGGCAAAATGGCGCGGGCCTTCGGGCGTGGCCGGCTCTATCTTCGGCGGGTCGTTGGGCGTCAGCCGCCCGGTTTGCTCGTCAAAGCAAAACTGAAATATGGCGTTGGATGGATTGGTGTGCGGCACAAAGGCAAAGCGGTTCGCACGGTCGGTCTGGATGCTGTGGGCGCGTATTGCGGTGGGGATCGTTTGCAGCGGTTCGGCCGAGAGCGCACCATCCGCGGCCACGCCGTGTACAGCGACCTGACCCGACCCGTAGTAAGACGACAGCAAAAAGGCCCCGGTGTTGTCCAAAAACAGATAGGGCGGGCCTTCTTCTAAGCTCGTCTCCGCCAGCTTGGCGAGCGTCCCCTTCCCCTGATCAACCGCATAGCTGGCCAGTTTTTGGGCCGAGCGCAGGGCCACGAACATCTGAGTCCCATCTGGGCGCGTGGCCACCGCCCCGGGGGAGTCCTCCAACTCGATATTGGGCTGCGGCTCTAACGCGCCGCTGTCTTCATCCATCAGGAAATGCGATAAAAAGTTGCTGCCCGAGTTTGAAACATATACGTGATAGGCCATGAAAATCTCCTTACTGGTTGGTGGTTGGTGGTCAGTGGTCAGCCCTAGAGCCAACCATCGGCCCCTTTCAATGTTGCGCTGCTTCGCGCAAGGCGGGCAAAAAAGCGGCTGGATCAGCCGGGCCGAGCAAGAGGGCATGGGAACCGCGCGTTGGAATATACACAGCGCACGGCGCACCCGTATGAAAAACATGCGCCTTTTCCCCGCTGCGCAAATAAAACGCCCCGCCGCGAAAAAAGAACGCGCTAATGGCAAAAATTTTGCCCTTAGTCCGGTAGTGAGGCTCGGCTGACAAATCGACGACGCGGGCCTCCTCCACCTTTAGCTCGTCGTAGGTGAAGTGCTTGCCGTGGGCGCTGTTGCGGATGAGCAAGTGGCCCTCTATCAAGACAAAATCCGTGCGGCGCGCGCTCAAATAAAACCAAGTAAATACCGAGAAAAATATGATCAGCATCAGCACGTACGACGAACCCAAGGCCACGGGCGCGGCGACGCGGGCAACCGGGCCGTCTGAGTCAATGGCCGCGTAGAGCGCGAGGGTCAACACGGCGAAAAAGGCGGTGGTCACAGCAAAAGACGCGGCTAGCACTTTGCCAAACAGAGCGGCAGACGGCGGGTGGATGGGGAAGATGCGCGGTTCCATTATCAACTAGCCTTAATAAGCACCAAACCTCCGACGATGGCGAGGATGCCGGTCACCTTGAGCGGAGTGAGCCGTTCTTGCAGAAAGTACCAACCAAGGAGTGCCCCGAGTACTACCGAGGACTCGCGCACGGCGACAATGTAGCCGACTGGGCCTTGGGTATAGGCGTAGAGAATCAGGAGATACGTGCCCAGCGAGGCGACGCCGATCAGGGCGATAGTTTGCCAACGGACGCGGGCCGTTGTCAGCAGCCCGGCCCCGTACCGGCGCACGACCCAAGGCGTGCACACAAGGGTGCTGATCACCCACATGCCGGTGATGTAGTAGCGCGGTTGCACGTAGCCGACGCCTATTTTATCTACCAGCGAGTAGCAGGCAATCGTCAGCCCCACGCCCAAGGCGAGCTGCAAGCCGCGTGTCTGGTGCTTGAGGGCTGGGGCACCCAAGCAGAAAATCCCCAGCAAAACCAAGGCGATACCACCGGCACCCAACAGCGAGATGTCTTCGCCCAAGGCCAGCCACGCGGCTAGGGCCGTTATCCCCACGCCCGATCCGCGTGCGACCGGATAGACGAGGGAGATTTCGCCGTGCTCGTAAGCCTCGGCCAGCAGGGCGAAATACAGCCCGTGAATAATGCCCGTGGCCACGAGGCAAAGGCCGCCTCGCCACGACAGGGTCAGCGGTGTGCCCTGCCACCAAGTGTACGCGCAAAGCAGAATAGCGACTAGCGTACCAACAGCTACGGAGAGCCAAATTACTGCCGCATCGCCAGCGGCTTTGCGGGCGGCAAAGTTCCACAAGGCGTGCATGACTGCCGCCGTCAATACCAGTCCCCAAACCTCGGTGCTCACGCGCTACCCCTCCCTTCGTAGCAAGTGCGGGGAGCATAGCAAGAGAGCAGGATTAGGGCAACTAGTTGCTATGCCTGTATAGGGCGGCCTCTACTTGCTACGGTGTAGCTTGCGGGCTAGGTTTTTTTACACTAGGAGCGATCATGACTACAAATCTACCTGCGTTCGCCGACGTAGAAGCGGCACAAGACCTAATCGGCGCGTATCTCGCGCCGACGCCACTCCTCCACTGCTACAAGCTCTCGCAAATGCTGGGCTGCTCCTACCACGCCAAGTGCGAGAACTTGCAGCCCGTGGGGGCCTTTAAGGTGCGCGGCGGCGTCAACCTCATCGGGCGCTTGTCCCCGGCCGAGCGGCAGCGGGGCGTCATCAGCGCCAGCACCGGCAACCACGGCCAATCGCTGGCGTACGCCGGTCAGCTCTTTGACACGCCAGTGACCATCTACGGACCGGAACGAGCCAGTAATCCAACCAAAGTCGCGGCCATGCGCGCCCTCGGCGCCGAAGTCCGCCTCTTTGGCCGCGACTTCGACGAGGCGCGCGAACAAGTCGAGCACGTCGCGCAGGGCGAAGGCTACCGCTACGTGCATTCAGCCAACGAGCCGCTGCTTATCGCTGGCGTAGGCACCATGGGCTTGGAGATTTTTGCCGCCCTGCCCGACGTGGAAGCGCTGATCGTACCCGTCGGCGGCGGCAGCGGCATCTGCGGCATCTCGCTCGTCGCCCGCCACCTAAACCCATCGGTCGAAATCATCGGCGTACAGAGCGAGAGCGCTCCCGTCTGCTACCGGGCCTATCAGCAGCGGCGGCTCGACGTGGAGGCTCCCATGGCCACGCGGCACGAGGGGCTAGCCACGCGCGTGCCCTTTGCGATGACTTCACACATGATGTGGGAACTCGTCGATCGCTTTGAGCTCGTCACCGATGACGAGATCGACGCGGCCATTGGCCTGCTGGCGCGGGAGGCCAAGCTGGTAGCCGAAGGAGCCGGAGCCGCATCACTAGCCGCGGCCCTAAAAATCCGCGAGTCCTTGGCCGGCAAAAAGGTCGTCGGCATCCTCAGCGGCGGAAACGCGCCCGCCGATCACTTAGCGCAGATTTTGCAAAATGGCTAAACAACTCAAGCGCAAAAAGAGCCGTCGCCGGGGTGCCACCGCGCGCGCCAATGCCGAGTTGGGCGCACACATCGAATCGTTGGGCCTAGCGGCCATTGAAGCGTATAAGGTCTGGTGCCGCCAGCACGGATTTAGCGCGGCCCTGAGCAAGACTTGGCAGGAGCGGCGGCAAGAGCGCGCCGCGCACCAGCGCGACCAACAGGCCGCCCAAGCCGAAGACGCCCTGCACCAACACGTCGCGCAACTAGGGCTAGACGGGATAGCCGCCTACCAGACGTGGTGTCGGCAACAAGGGCTCGGCGACGCCGTCCACAAAAGCGACGCCCAGCGCAGCAAGGAACTCAAGCTCCACCAGCAAATCCAGAGCACCCAGGCCCTGCACAAGGGACGCAAGCACAGCCGACGCACCAAAGACATCATCCACCAGCTCTGGGCCGGAGCCATCGCCGAGGAAGAGCTGCGCACCGAGGTCTTGCGCCTGATCCATCGGGCCTTTGTCGGCTTGACCGGCGATCAGCGGACGCAGCTACGGGATTTGCTGCTACACGTAGAGAAGCGTGCGTCCAACCTGCTCGACGCGCGGCCAGCTCTCCACCGCTTGGGGCGAGTGGAGGGCAATACTTTCGTCGAGGCCCTCGGCGCATTGGCGCGGCACAGCCGCGCTTGGCAGCAGTCGCCGTCCGAGTGGAAGCCAGACAGCCGCAATCCCCGGCGACAATTCGCCGCGCTGGCCCGCTTCCTATTAGCCCGCTACGACGTGCCGACCTGCTTGGATTCGGTGTGGTTCGGCGGCTGGGAGCCAGAAGCCCAACGCCAGCAGGGGTGGTTCGTCCACGTGGGCAGCGGACAAAACATCCGCACAGCAGATTTGCCATTGGTGCTCTCCAAGCGCATGGCGCACATCTTTGCCGAAGCACCGAGCGACCTGACGGCGACCGAGGCCCTGCGCTGGGTGCAAGTGATGGGACAGGAAGGCAGCGAGATGCTGGCGCAGGCCGTAATAGCCACGGAATTGGGTCGCAATTTCGCCGACGAATCCTTCTGGAGCACAGTCGTACTCTTCCTCGTCGAAAACCCCATGCTCGACCCGGACATGGTGGGGCCAATCGTCGATTACATCAATTACCAGAAGTACGTCCCCACCGAGGAAGGCGAGCCACCCCAACCCAACTACACCATGAAAGGGCGCGGCGCGGTCAAGCTCCTGCGCCAAGTTGAGGAATGGCACGAGCGCTTAGCTCGCGATAACCGCCAGCCCGGCGGGAGTTGGGAGTCGTCGAGCATAGCTAACTTTGAGTGGATGGACGACAAAGAGGAAGGGCTGCGTTGGACCATCTGCGAGCTGACTTCCAAGAGAGAACTCACGCTGGAGGGACGGGCGATGAACCACTGCGTCGCCTCCTATGTGTCCAACTGCCGACGGGGCAGCAAGTCGGTATGGTCCATGCAGGTGGCCGATCCAGAAGGCCACAGCGCACGGGTATTGACGATCGCCGTACACAATCCGAGCCGCAACATCGTCGAGGCGCGGGGACGTTTCAACGCCGTGCCGCGGCAGTCGGGAAAAAACCCAAAGAACAAGACATTGGAGCGGCCTTATCGAGAGCTGCTGGCGCGCTCTGGGGCCGTGTTGCGGAAGTGGATTGAGGCCGAGGAGTTGGGCCGGACGACGCGGGCGTACTAGGTAGGGGAGACCGGCCGGTCACCCCTATACCGAACCGCCGAGGGGCAATCTGGATGCCTGCCTTCGCCGGCATGACACACCGGACAAAGACCAACCAATCGTTACGCTACGCAACATCAGTAAATAAAAGTAGCTCTTTTAGCCTCGGTAAGTGTTAAATATATTGAATCACTGTCGCGTATTAGCTAATGGGAGGTTGCGGTATGAGTGGCCCTAAGAGTGCAAGTTACGAGGTAACGTCCAACCCCAGACGGGAGTCCAGATGGGCGGCGGCGGCCGGTTGGGCGGCTGAACGGGCAGCGGCCAAACGGCGGGCCGAACTCATCGGACGCGCCAACGCGCTTGCCGAGAACTTAAGCAAGGCCGCTGGGCTTTGGCAGCAGGCTAGGGGGCAGCACGGCGCAGATTTCCCGGCGTGGTCCCATGGAGAAGCTCCGCCGGACATCGACAAGATGAAGGACAATGACGCGTTGGAAGCCGTCGTCCGCGATCTTGCCGAGCGCGTGGCCAAAGCGCAAAGGGAATACGCTCAACAGTCGGCATTGTTCAATATACGCACATCGTTGCAGGTGGCTGGTTCCCGTGCGGCGGTGAGTTCGGCGCAAGAGGAAAAGGCACAACGGGAAGAGCGCGAGCTACGTCGTTGTGCGGAGGATGTCTCGCGCTTGCTCGAGACATTGGAGGCAGAGGTATCGCACGAAGACCGGACCGCCATTGAGCAGCGGGCGCAGGAGACGGTCGGATCGTCTCAGGCTTCCCGTCGCCGGGCCTTGCTGGCTCAACTGCGCCTCGACATTCAGCGAGCCAACGCGGCCGGCCAAGCGCGGCAGCGCATGGTTGAGCAAGCCGAACAATGGCGCGAACGGCTGTTGGGGCTGGAAGGAACAGAAGTCGAACAACTGGATCAAGCGCTGCGGCAGGTCGCCGAGGGGCAGGCGTCGCTGCCGGCCGACATGGCGCAAAAGGTAGAGGACGTCGTCGCGCGGGCGACCGAGGCCTCCGATCGCGCTTATGCGCTGGACGTCATAACGGAAGAACTGGAGAATTTGGGCTATGTCGTGGAGGTCGGCTTTGAAACGGCCGCGGCCCAAGGATCGGAGATGCTGCTGCACAAGTCGGGCATGGAAGATGATTACCATGTGTCGTTGCAGGCCGAAGCTGGAGCGTCCCACCTGCACACGAAGATGGTGCGCGAAACCAGTGGCCGCAGCCTTGGACGAAACGCGAAGCGCGAGCGGACAGATCATCAAATGGAACGCATTTGGTGCCAAGACTTCGCCGCCGCCCTAGCGGCTGCCGAGCGCCGAGGGGTTCGGGGGCGGATCGCAAAACGAGTTGAAGCGGGCCAAGTGCCCGTCCAGACCATTGCGCCCCTGAAGGGTAAAAGTAAGCGCAAGAGTAAGCGGACCAACCAACTCAAGTCGCGGGGCGGTCGTTAACTTCCTTGAGGTCTAATTATGTCGCGGGCGATTGAATCGAACGCTTCTGATGCGCCAGAACAGCCAACTGAGTCGAATGCTGCCGATGCGCCAGAACAGCCAAGCGATAAGCCGACCGCAACGAACGTCGATGCGTTTCCCCGCTGGCTGCGTCAGTTGGCACAGTACCTGCCAATCTGCTCGCAGTTCGTGGTTGAGGGCAACATCAGGGATGTACACTTGGTTCGGAGCGAGGACGGGCTGCTTTTCCAACCGATCGTCGACTGCCTGTGGGAACTACTTCAAGGGCAGGGCTGCGAGGGCCTCCTCATTTACGATCGGGTGTCCGGCATTCAAGTCTTCCCGGAGGACCAGCGGGAAGCGATCGAGCAGAAGCTCGGGTCTAGGCTAGGCCAACAACCGCAATCGCTTGAGGAGCTTCAGCAGCGGCTCTTTGAAGTCTCAGCCGCGCGCGAGCTTAGCTGCGCCTTCATAATTGACTACGCCTCGAGGCTCACCAGAAGCGCGAGCGACCAAATGGACGAAGCCGAGTACGATTTCTTTGCCGCGTGCCAAAAGCTCGCCGACACCACCCATGAATTGCGCCGGCCCGACGTCGGGCAATTGGTGTTCAATTCCATCGTTTGGCTGGTCGAGCAAGCGAACGATTTGCCCGCGTGGTTCGCCGTCGGCAACGACAGAATCCGCACGGTGGTAGCCGACATGCCAGACCAACAAGCTAGGCTCGCGGTCGCAGAGCGACTGGCCCGCGATCTGCCGGGCGTCGATGCAATGAGCGAGCATGATCGCGCGGGGGCGACTGGCGTGTTCGCAAGCCTGACCGACGGCTTGACGGTCCGCGCCATGATGCAGATACGCACGCTCACGCGAAGTCAGAACCTGCCCTTTGCCCAGATCTCAGACGCGATTCGAGCCTACCGGGTGGGCATCGCCGACAACCCGTGGCGCCAGACGTACCTGTACGATCGGATCCGCTCCGGCGACCGCGAGATCACAGCATCCGTAAAGGGACAGACTCAAGCGGTGCAGCAAACCCTCGATATTCTCAAGCGGTCGGTAACGGGACTCACGGCCGCGCAAGCGTCGAGTTCGGGCAACAAGCCGCGGGGCATCCTGTTTTTCGCCGGCCCCACCGGGGTCGGCAAGACCGAGCTCGCCAAGGCCGTCACGCAACTGCTGTTCGGCGATGAGCAGGCCTATATCCGCTTCGACATGAGTGAGTTTTCAGCCGAACATTCCGAGGCACGACTCGTCGGCGCACCGCCGGGATACGTCGGATACGATGCGGGCGGGGAACTGGTCAACGCGGTGCGTCAGCGCCCGTTCTCGGTGGTGCTGTTCGATGAAATCGAAAAGGCGCATCCCCAGATTTTGGACAAGTTTCTGCAGATATTGGACGACGGGCGCCTTACGGACGGGCGCGGCGACACCGTTTACTTCTCCGAGACAGTCATCATCTTCACGTCGAACTTGGGAGTATATGTGCGCGACGAGTCTGGAGAACCGGTTCTGAACGTGTCCCCAAATGACGACTACGCCGAGGTCTCCAAGAGGATCCACAAGGCCATCCAGGACCACTTTAGGTTCCAACTTCAGCGTCCGGAGTTGCTAAACCGGATCGGCGACAACATCGTGGTGTTCGACTTTATCCGCGCTGATCTCGCGGACCAGATCATGGACAAAATGCTGGGCAACGTAATTGAGCGGGTACAAGACGAGCACAATGTAACGCTGAAAATTGGTGAACAGCCGCACGAGATCTTGGTCGAGCAGTGCTTGGGCGATTTGACCCACGGCGGCAGAGGAATTGGGAACAGGCTCGAGACCGTGCTCATCAATCCACTGGCCCGGGCCTTGTTCGACTTTGATCTGACAGCAGGACAGACGATTACAGTCGAGCAACTCTTTGAGGAAGACGGCATTTTCAAGGTGACACTCGCATGAAAATTCGGCTCAACAAGGCGCACTTTCCGGTTACCACGCTGGGGTACGGGCGCAGGCTCGGGCTGTGGGTGCAAGGGTGCAGCATCGGGTGCAAGGGCTGCGTATCCCAAGACACGTGGGACGCCGGCGGCGGCTGGGAAGTAGATGTGGCAAAAGTCCTCGCATGGTGTGATTCGTCGCGTAAGCACGAGATTGACGGGATTACCATCAGCGGGGGCGAGCCATTTGAGCAGGCGCAGGCACTGAAGACGCTGCTCGACGCGCTTGATGCGTGGCGCCAACAGCTTGAACGCCCGTTCGACATGCTGTGCTACAGCGGCCTTCCCCTTAGCAAAATCAAGCAACGCCACGCGGACATCCTCGCCTTGTTCGACGTCCTCATCCCGGAGCCTTATGCCGCCGGGCGCACGGGTGCTAGTGGCCCGGCACCCGGTCCATGGCGGGGTTCGAGCAACCAGCCGCTAGTCCCACTGACGCAACTCGGGCGGAGGCGCTACGGGGACGAGGCCCAGTATGCGGAGGACTCTCCACGCATCCAAGTCAGCCTTGAGCATGGGGCCGCTTGGTTCATTGGCATACCCAAGCCGGGCGACTTGGATAGACTGGAGGAATACGCCCGCGCAAGGGGTGTGGTGTTGGAGGATGTGTCATGGCGCGCGTAAAGGTCTGCCGGCTGTGCGGTCAACATAACGAGCCCGACGAATTGTTCTGTGTAGCCGCTGACTGCGGCGCGTCCCTAGCCGATGTCAGCGCGGTTGACACTAGCGAGCTTGAGCGTAGGGAGGCTGAAGCTGACGCGGTCGAAGGTGACGGTGTTGACGGCGGCGTTGAAGGTCAGCAGAACCAAGCGGCCAACGCAGGTGGGCACACGATGCGCGAGGGCCAAGTGTCCCAAGCTGCGCCTTGCGCGTTGGTGTTTCCCTGGGGTCGAGTGCCCGTTGCCGGGCAGCTAGGCGTTGGCCGCGAGGCCGGATTTTCTCCAATCAGCGGGCAATTGGATGCCTTTCCGACGGTCTCTAGGCGACACGCCGTAGTGGGTGCGGCGCAGGGCCAATGGACGGTGCGGGATTTGGGTTCTACCAATGGGACTTACGTAAACGGTACGCGGCTCGCGGAAGGCGAGACCAGAGCGATTCAGAACGGCGACCAAGTTAGTTTTTCGCAGGGATTGCAGGTTAGAGTTGAGATCGCAGCAACGGGAGGCGCGAGTGGCAGACCTAGCTACTAACACCCAAGGCGACGGGCAGATGCTACTGGAGGTGACGGCCGTCACCCACCAGGGAAATGTCCGTATGCACAACGAGGACGCGATCGTCGTCGGTAGCTGGATTGGCAGCGATTCCATGGACGCGCCGCGCCAATCCAGCCACGACTTCACAGGAGCTACTTTGGTGCTCGTCGCCGATGGCATGGGCGGCCACGTCGGCGGACAGGAGGCAAGTTGGCAGGCAGCACAAGCGATGGTCCGGCTGATTCCGGGCGATACCGGCGCGGAGCCGGCTGAAGTCGCCGACGCGTTGCGGGCGGTCAACAGGGAGTTGTTTGCTGCCGCGGCTGACGATCCAACGCTCAAGGGCATGGGGACGACCGTGGCCGGGATCGTGGTGATGTCCGACCAGATCGTTTGGTTCAATGTGGGGGACAGCCGAGTTTACAGCGTCAGGCCGGAGTTCCTGCGCCAGCTTAGCGTGGATGACGTGCCAGCTTGGCAGGGCGCGGGCGGTTCCCAGATAACGCAGGCCCTAGGGGGTGCGGATGCGTATTTGGAAATCGACCCACACGTCGGCAGCGAGGCGACCAGACCCGGGCGACGCTACTTGCTCTGTAGCGACGGACTAACCGATGTCGTGCCGTTGGAGGCGATAGAACGCGCCTTGTCGGACGACGACCGCAGCCTTGTCGGCAAACTCCTAGACAGCACGTTGGCCGCGGGGGCACCGGACAACGTCTCGATTGTGCTGGCCACTATTCGACTTAGGGACCGCGAATAGCGACAGCTCGCCCAGTGATTCCTTTGCCCGAGGTGCAGGCGAAGGCACTCACAGGGATCGACACGGGGTAAGGAGGCACTATGCAGCAAGGCGACAAGACCGTACGCGAAAGCGGAGCTACCGTACGCGAAGGTGGAGCTACCGTGCGCGAAGGTGGGGCGTCCTCCCCGTCCGCGGCCCCTGCACAAGAAGCGCAAGCGGCCGGCTGGCTGCCTCCAGTCTTGGCAGCTAATTGGCGCGTTATCGAGCCTCTGCCCGCCCGAGGCGGGGAAGCCGATCTCTACGTCGTCGGTCCGCACGATGCCGGGTGCAAGACCCGTTTTGTAGCAAAGGTGTACCGCCAAGGCATCGAGCCCAAGGAGGACGTGCTCAGGCGCGTGCAAGCGGCCGATCCCGCCCATGTGGTCCGGCTCGAAGCCTACGGGCAGGACGCCGGCCGGTGGTGGGAACTGATGGAGTATGTCGAGCAGGGCAGCTTGCGCCAACTGCTCGAACAAGAAGGGCCAAAGCTTTCCGAGGACTTGATCCGCGACATTCTCCGGCAACTCAACAACGCGCTGACGGGCTTGCACCGGCTGCCGTTGGAGCATCGAGATCTGAAGCCGGGCAATGTCTTGGTGCGTAGTAGCACGCCGCTTGATTTGGTACTGACCGACTTCGGCATCGCCTCGGTGATGGAAGCGTCAATGCACTTTACCGATACGGCGCGGACGATCCGGTATGCGCCGCCCGAAGCCATCGGCAGCATCGTGTCCGACGAGGAAAGCCGCCGCAGCATGGTGGTGATCGAGCACACCACGTGGGACTACTGGTCGCTGGGGATGATGCTGGTCGAGATGCTGCAAGGGGTGCGTCCCTACGATGGCTTAGCCGAAGCGGTGATCAGCCACCAACTGGCCACGCAGAATGTGGAGGAGCTGACCGAAGACATTGCCGACCCGGCTTGGCGGAAGCTGTGTCGGGGGCTGCTGCGTCGCACGCCATCGGCTCGTTGGGATGCTGAGGCCGTGTCGAAGTGGCTTGTTGATCCCAACGATCCGAGCTTGACGGTGGCCGAAGAGACCGCCGCGGCGCAGCCGTCGGCCGAGGTGCCGCCAACAGCCACGATTGACTTTGACGGGGCGCACTACGCGACGCCGGAGGAGTTGGGCATGGCGTTGGCGCAGGACTGGGCGAAGGCTGAGTCGTTCTGGATGCGCCGGTTCCAAGATGTGCGCACTTGGGTGACCGACGGGCTGGGGCTGCAGCCGCTGGGCGATGCGTTGGCGGCCATTGACGACAACGACGAGATGTCCCTCGAAACCCAAGTGTTCAGCTTCGTGTACCATTTGGCCCCCAACGCGCCGACCGTGCGCTTTCGCGATGTGGACCTATCGCTGGAAGGTCTCACCGCACTGGGTCAGCGGGCGGTGAATGAGCAAGACGCCGACGCCCGCACGACGCTCCTGATGCTGCATCAGCAGGGAATTTTGCTGCTGGCCGGTGCCCTGCCGGGCAAGGAAGCCTTGGCCGAGGTGGCGCGCCGGTGGAACGAAGCGGTCAGCGACTATGAACGCCTCCGGGCCGAGTTCGGTGCCCAAGACGTGGCCGTGCCGGAGTTGGACGACGACGACCTCGTGACCCTGCTGGCCGGAGGCGTACCGAGTCCCGCTGCCTTAGCTGCACTCAGAGCGGAGGCGCACCAAGCCAGCACGGAGGATGCCCGTGCGTGCCCGTGGTTTCGAGAATTGGGGACGCCCGAGGACATGTCAGTCGCTGCGTTGGCCATGCTTCCCCACCTTCAGGCACCCGCAGAGCACCAGGGGAGAATTTTCAGAACGCGATCCCTCCGAGGCTGTGTGGGAGGCATCATCGTCGGCGGCCTATTCGGGATGCACGTTCGGTGGGCGCACGAACAATTTGAAAGTGGAAGAGATTTCGCCATCGACGGTTTCGGCGACTTTTTCGAGGCTTTAACGGGCGTGATATTGCTGGTAGCAGTGATCTTCGCCTTTCGCGTGGCCGTTGTTTGGTATAGTCAGGGCACAGCGGGCGTGTGGCGGGCGTGGAGCAGATGGATACAGTGGTGCATAGAACGGCGAGAGGCGTCGAGGGATAACAAAGGTGAATAATGGCCCAGCTAATCGGCATATTAGTAGTGGTTGCCTTGGTCGCGCTTTTGGTCGCGTTTGTCGTGGGGATATTAGCATACATAGTTGCCATAGTTGCCATTCCATCCATCACCGCAATGGAACTAATCCAATTTTTGGGGCTAACCGACCCGGGATGGTATGTGGTGCTGCACGCTCTGCTAGGTGCTGCGATCGGGCTCTGGGCTCACCGAGTTACCCGACTCCGCCAAAATGTCCGTCAGCGGCTATCCAAAAAGGCTACCGCGGCCGTGGGCGGGTCGGGCGGTGCGCCCCGCCAAAATGTCCGTCAGCGGCCACTCAGAGAGACTGTCGCCGATATCTGGGCTAACCGAACTCACCGATTCATAGCGATTTCGATCTTGGTACTTCTCGTGCTAATTTTTTCCTGCTAAGCTTAGTACTGTCTTCATTCTCGAACATCCGGCGCTAGGCGTTTCATCATATCTATTTTGTCCACCAGTGCAATATGGCCGTCTTCGTCCTCTTCACTGAACCATTCGGCAATGCGCCCCACTTGCCGGTAACCGGCCTTTTCGTACAAACGGCGGGCAGGGGTGTTGTTGGCGAATACAGTCAGGTAAATTTGCTGCAGCTCCATTTTGCGTGCCTCTTCCTCCAAAACCCCCATCAGCGCCGTGCCCAAGCGTCGCCCCTGGTACTCGCCGATGATTTTGATTCCCAAAACCCCCATGACCCGGCTGCGGGGAGCCATGCGGCCCTCGCCGATAATGCGTCCATCCACCTCCAGCAAAAGGTGGGAGGCCTGACCGGTCTCGACTTCGACCATGATCTGGGCCAGGCGTTGGCAACCCAAGGCAAAATCCGTATCAGCGTGATAGGCCCGCACCCACTCGCGGTGCAGAATCTGGCACATTTCGACGTACGAGGGTATGTCCTGCCAGCGCGGATAGCGGCACAGCACCTGTCCCCCTTTTAGGGGAATGGCTTTGACGAGTTGACCTTCTTTGAGCATGGCGAAGTAGAGAAAGAGGGTTGATTCGCTGTGTACCGCTCACTATTTCAGGTCGTAGAGTTGTGGTCTTGGCCGTCGTCGCTTGTTTTGCGATTCATCTCCACCTCCGCCATCCGCCGGACCTGTTGCAGAAGGGCACTCACAAGATGGAGCGCGTGTTCTCGATCAATGGAGATTCCCTCGGTCATTTCCTCGTATCGAAACTGAACGGCGAATGCACTGTAGGCCGTCAACTCCCGATACTTGCTTACATCGGCATCTCTCTTAGAAAGCCTGTCGAGGAGGTCATCGAGATCATGCGTCAGCGGGTACACCTCTCCAAGGAAGGCGAGCCACGCCTTGAGCGACTTCTCGGCGGCTTGTTGCGCGTGGAAGCCGAAGATCTCATCAGGGCCACCGGTGGAATCGTGCATGAGTTGCAGAATCTCAATGTCGCGGTCTGCGGCGGCCAACAGCACACGCACACATTTAAGGTCGCTCATAGAGCACCTTCCCCTCCCGCAGCGCCCGTGCCAAGACGTGGTTGAGGGAGTCGCGCCAGTACTCGACGTCGTCGCGGCTATAAACGAGGATGTCCTTTGGAACACCCGATCCGGCGAGGACCTTGTATAGTCGGACCGCCTCTTGGTGCCGGCTCCGCGTCTTCCCAAACGGCTCGGCCTCCACCACCACCAGATCGACATCCGAATCTTTCCGCGCATCGCCTCTGGCGCGAGAGCCGAAGAGGATCACCTGCTCGGGATCGACCTCGGCGACGATGGCCTGGACCATCTGGTCGAGGAGTTTGTCGGTGACGGGTATCATTCCTCTGTGTTTTTGTTCATCGAGCGTCAAGTGAGTGGATCCTGTACATCGAGGAAATCGAATCGCCGGTAGTCGCGATCGTGCGTGTACAGCCGACGCACCCCGTGGAAGCGAAGCAGCGCGGCGAGGTGTGCATCCGGGACCAAGTTTCCACGTACCGATGTCTCACTGGTCACGGATCGCCACGTCTCCCAGAATCCGTCTTCTTCGGCCAGACAGCGAGAATTGGGCAGATTGAGCAGCGTCTCCACGTTGGCCATGGCTTCTTCGGGCGTCAGCGGCTCATCGAAGATGGATGGATGGGTGGCAATGCGCAGGTAACTCATTATCGTCGGCCAACTCAGATAGAGCACGTCGCTCCAACTCATGCAGGATTCTAGAAAGCTCTTGGCCTTCGCGTGGAACGGACTGGAGGCGTCCGACGAATAGAGAAGGATATTGACGTCCAAGGAGTAGCTCATGAGTAGTTATCGGTCTAAGACGCGATGCACGGCTTCTTTGTCGGAGAGATTGACGCGCGCGCCCATCGGCTTTGCGATCCAGACCGGAGGTGCAGTAGGGGTGGGAGCAGCGTCCTCCTTCAGCGCACGTGCCAGCAGGTCGGATACGAGCCGGCCCAAGGACTTGCCTTCCTTGGTTTGGAGCCGCTTCAACTCCCGGAGGACTGGGTCGTCAATATCAAGTGTCGTTCTCATGGGATGCTCCTGTTATATACATCATATGATAATATATTTGATGCGGTGATGCAAAGAACGATACGGCTGTATCACTCTACCTCTTCGAGCAGGGTTGGCAGCCGAGGGCGAAATCCGTATCAGCGTGATAGGCCCGCACTCGCTCGCGGTGCAGAATCTGGCACATTTCGACGTACGAGGGTATGTCCTGCCAGCGCGGATAGCGGCACAGCACCTGTCCCTCTAGGGGAATGGCTTTGACGAGTTGACCTTCTTTGAGCATGGCGAAATAGAGAAAGAGGTTGCGTTCGCTGTTTACCGCTCACTTCCCTTGTGATAGGTACACCAATTCCTTTGTCTAGCAGTGTATCCCGTCCAGTTCGGGTACGAGCTTAACGCTCTCTTGTTCGTTGGGGTCCGTCCGGGCGATCACCGCCGTGCAGGTTTCCGTCTCGCTGGGATTGTAGGGAAGATGCGGGACGGCGGCGGGGATGTAAACAAAGTCGCCGCTGTTGATGGATTCATGCTCTTCCAGCCGCTCGCCATACCACATTCCAGCTTGGCCGCTAATGACATAAATAGCGGTCTCGTGGTCTTCGTGCAGGTGAGCCTTGGCTCGTTCTTTAGGCGGCAAGTTCAGCAGGTGCATGCAAATCCCCTGCGAGCCGGTGGTCTCAGCGGCGATCCCTGAGACATAGGTGAGTGCCTATTTGCCTTCGTAAGTTTCTCGGCGGCGAATCACTTTGCAGGTTGGCTTGGGATGCTCCGACATTGCTTTCCTCTGTGAGTTTACAGGTTTAAGACGCCAGCCCGTCGAGCAAGTACTGCTGTATCCGGTCGAGTTCCCCGGGGCTGGCGATCTTCTGTCCCTCGGCATCGACGATGTAGAAGGCGTCTTGCGCCCGCGCCGCCACCGTGTTGATAATGGCGCGGTGAATGTCGAAATCCAGCTCGTCCAGCAAGTACGCGATTCTGTACAGCAGGCCCACGGTGTCTTGGGCTTCGATATCGACGACCGTATAGCGGGCCGAAATGTGATTATCAAACGCAATGCGCGGCGGCTGATCGTACTGCCGCTGTCGGCGGCGGCGGTCCCAACTGCTGCTGTACTTCGCTATCAAGTCGCGGGCCTTCAGCCGCAGCGAAATAACCTCGGCCACCCGCTCGCGCATGCGCTCCTTCTTCCAGTCGGGCAGCACCGGACTGCCGTCGATGTTGGTCACCTGGAAAATGTCGAGTACCACATCGTCGGCGCGAGTATTGACATCCGCACGGAGGATATTGATGTCGTTGACGGCCAAGGCACCGCAAATTTTGGCCATGAGTTGGCGCTGGTCGCGGGTGCAGACGACGACCTCAGTGTGCCCTTCGTGCTCAATGAATTCCAAGACAAAAGGCTGCTCCCGGCTCAGGCGGGCGATCATCTCCAGATGCACCTTGATCTGCGCGCGGTTGTAGGCCACCAAATAGCTGGGGGGTAGCTGATCGATGTGCTCTTGGAACTGGACGACGCGCTGGGCCGGCCAGTGGCCCTCGATGTGATCGAGGTGCTCGTCGAGTTTCTGCCGCGCACGCTGTTTGGCCGCTAGGGCCTCCCGATCCGAGTGCAGTTGCTCGGCCGTCTTGTAGTACAATTCCCACAGCAAGGCCCCTTGCCAGTCGGTCCACGCGTCGGGCGCAACCGCCGACAGGTCGGCGTATGAAACCAAGTAGAGCGCACGCAGCCATTCCGCATTGGCGAACAGCCCGGCAAACTCGGCGATCATCTCGTAGTCGTCGAGATTGCGCCGCCGCGAGATCAGCACCATATCTTGGTGGTGCTCTACCAAGAAGCGCAGCATAGACCGCTCCTCTGGAGACAGCCCCATCCGCTCGCTCAGTTCCTCGGTCATCTCAATGCCGCGCGCGATGTGGTCGTCGCGCTTCCACTTGCCCACATCGTGCAAGAGCACGGCGAAGAACAACAAATCGCGGCGCGTGCATTGGGCGAGAATCGCCGACATGGCCCCCTCCTGCTGGCCAAGAGCTTCCAAATTTTCCAGCGCGACCAGCGTGTGCTCATCGACCGTGTAGATGTGGTAAATGTCGTATTGGACCAAGCAGGTCAGCCGCTCAAACTCGGGCAAGTACGCGCCTAAGACGCCCAAGTCGTGCATGCTCCGGAGCGTGCGCGCCGTGTGGTATTTGCGCTTGAGTATCCTGAGGAACAAGTCGCGGGCCGCCGGCAGGCGTCTGAAGCCGTCGTTGATCAGCGGCAGACTGGCGCGCACCGCGCTCTGCGCCTGATCGCTCAGCTTCAAATTCTTGGTCTGGGCCGTAAGGAAAATTTTTAGCAGGCGCAGAGGATCGGCGGCAAAGTACGCCTCGCCGTCGGTGAGGACGATCTCCCCCTCTATTGCAGCGACGCCACGCTCTATGTACATGCTGCGGCTGCTGTTGCGCGGCTTGCGCGTCAATTGCTGGAAGGCGCGTTCTACTAGCTGGTGTACAGTGCGCGCATGTAGGTAGTACTCGCGCATAAAGCATTCGACCGCTAGCTCTTGATCTTGGTCTTCATAGCCCAAGGCGGCCGCGATCTGCGGCTTGAGATCGTGCTCTAGCACATCGCGCTTGCGGCCCACGGCAAAGTGGAGCGCGTGCCGCACCCGCCAGAGAAAGGCGCGGCTGTGGGCGAGGCTCCTGCTGCCACCATCGAGATACTGCGCGTACAAATCGCCGTACTCGGGCGCTTTGACCTTAGCCTTGAGCGCCCACTCGAACATCTGTATCTCGCGCAAGCCCCCGGGGCTCTCCTTGACATTCGGCTCTAAAAGCTGAACGGATTGCCGCGCTTCGCGCTGCTGCTGGCGCAGCCGATTCAGTTCGGCGACCGTGCGCTTGGGTACGCGCTTGTAGAGCCGCTTTTGGAACTGGGCAAAAAGCGCGGCGTCGCCGGCCAGCAGACGGCCGTCCATCATCGCAGTGCGCGATTCTAGATCTTCGCGCACCGCCCGAACCACATCGTCCAGCGTGCGACTGCTATGCCCCACCTCAAACCCCAAGTCCCACAGCGGATTGAATACACCGGCGACGACTGCGGGCACTTTGTCTTGGCTCTTGGCGAACAGGAACAATAAGTCAACATCGGAATGCGGTGCCATTTCGCGGCGGCCGTACCCGCCCAGCGCCACCAGCGCGTGGGGGCCGGCCGTCTGGGGCATGGCGCTCTGGTAGATAGACAGCACCACCGCGTCCATAGCCTCGGCGATCCGCCGGGCTACGGTCTGCCCATCGGCCCCGGCTTGGTGCTCGGCCTCGACCTGCGCGAGGGCCTCTTGCCACAGCGGCCGCAGGGACTCCCCCACCGGTGCGGAAGGCATTTCTTTTAGCGAGTCGGCAAATGTTTCTGCAAATCCCATAGATTTTTCCAATCCATTAAATATACGGCACCGTAGGGGGCGGTTTCAAACCGTCCCCTACCGCGTAACGTCAATCAAATAATATTCTTGACAGATAGAAATACTATCTATACTTTTGTTTGATATGACAAACAAACGATTGCCAAAAGAAACTTTAGTTCTATTAATAGAATATTTGTAATCGTAGGGGGCGGTTTGAAACCGCCCCTACGACGACGATTTACCAATCCATGCGACGCTCTCCCGACAAACCTTATCTCCATATTTTTCAGCTACTTATCCTTCTCGCTGTCCTATCCGTGCAAGGCGCGAATGCCTCCGCCAAGCCGTCCTTCCATCTAGCAGGCTACGGCGAGATGCTCTATTCCCACTTTGATTTCGGCCCTGACCAAAAAAGCGGTCCCAACGGTTCCCCCCCGGACAGCCGCGCCATCATCGACATCACCCGCCTCGCGCTCGAACTAGAAGTCGAGTTGCTCAAAAATACCGAGTTGGAAGCCGAGGTGGAATTTGAGCACGGCGGGGCTGGTGCCGCGCTGGAATTGGAGTTTGAGGAATTCGGCGAGTTTGAGCAGGAAATCGAAAAAGGCGGCGAAGTAGTAGTCGAGGAGTTGGCTGTCGAGCGGACCTTCAGCAATGCCTTCCGCGTCCGCTTGGGACATTTCTACGTCGCCGTGGGCCACTTGAGCCATCACTTCCATCCCGCCGATTTCTTCGGCTCCCGGCGCTCGGAAGCCGAGACCTCCATCATCCCGGCCCTCTGGCACGAGACCGGCGTGGAGGTCTCCGGGGCCTACCGGAACTGGCGCTACCAGCTACAGCTAGTCAACGGCTTGGATGCGACCGGTTTCAGCTCGCAAAACTGGATTGTCGGCGGCCACCAAAAGCGCTTTGAGACGATTCAGGCAACCAATATGGCTTGGGTCGGACGCCTCGATTATCAGCTCGCGCCGCACTGTGTGCTGGGTATTTCCGGCTATCGCGGCGACAGCGCCGACAACCGTCCCAAGCCCGATATGGAAGGTATTGACGCGCATGTCTCCATCGTCGATGTACACGGCAGCTTCGACTGGGGGCGGGTCCGCGCGCGCGGACTATATCTCTATGGGCATCTGCAAAATGCCGCCCTCGTCAGCGCCCGCAACCGCACCCTATCGAACAATCTCGACGTCTTGCGCTCGCCGGTGGCTCGGGCGGCGTATGCGGCCTTCATCGAAGTCGGCTACGACGTCCTGCCTTGGCTGGCCGCTCCCTCGCCCAACCGCTTGGACCTGTTCATCCGCTTGGACGCGTACGACAGCATGGCCGCGGTCCCGGACCAGACCTTTGACAATCCGCGCTTTGCGCGCCGGGTCTATACCTTGGGCGCGAACTACAACATGGAGGAAACCGTGGTGCTCAAAGCCGATTACGCCATGCGGCGACTCGGTGCCGCCCGCTTTAACCCTGAAAATACCCTGAGCTTGGGGCTGGGATTTCAGTTCTAAAAAACCATTCACTGTGAAACCGGGCACGGGTGGAAGTCGCCTGTGCGCTAAATTTCAATTTTGCCGAAAAGGAGTCATCCTTATGAAAGCCACGTTCTTGCGATTGGGGATCGGACTAGCCGCTTGCAGCCTGCTGTTCGTTACCGGCTGCGGCGACGACAGCGACGCGCCCACCGGGCCAGCCGCGGCCGAGTTCGACTTTGCGCCCATCTTGGACAACTTCACCGACAACGTCGTCATTGCCACGTACGCGGACTTGGACGAACGGGCCGGCGAACTGCTCGCCGCGGTCGAGGCCCTGAGCACCGATCCTACGGCTGGAAATCTCAGTGCTGCCCGGGACGCTTGGGTGGCCACGCGCATCCCTTGGGAAGCCAGCGAGGGATTCCTCTTTGGGCCAGTGGACTTCAACGGCTACGATCCAGCGCTCGACAGTTGGCCGGTCAACCGCACGGACTTGGACGGAGTATTGGCTAGCGACAACGACTTGACGCCCGCGTACGTGAACAGTCTGGACGGCACCCTCAAGGGCTTCCACACCATTGAGTACCTGCTCTTTGACGAAGGCGGCAGCAAGACCGTGGCCGATTTCACCGAGCGCGAGTTCGCCTATCTGATTGCCACGACCCAAGACCTGCGAGCCACGGCCAGCGCCCTGCACAATAGCTGGATCTCTTCCGGCGGCAACTTTGGCCAAAAGGTCCGCAACGCCGGCAATGGCAGCGACGCCTATCCGTCCGCCCAGTCGGCAGTCCAAGAAATGGTCAGCGGCATGATCGGCATCTGCGACGAGGTAGCCAACGGCAAAATCGCCGACCCCTTCGTCGAGAACGATCCCCGCCTCGTCGAATCCCAATTCAGCTTCAATTCTATCGCCGACTTCCAGAACAACCTCCGCAGCGTCCTGCACGTCTATACCGGCGACTACGCGGGCACCGGAGCGGGCTTGGACGAATTCATCCGCCAAGCCGACGCCGACCTAGATCAGCGGCTCAAACGGGAAATCCAGACGGCCATCGACGAGATCGGCAATATCCAGCAGCCTTTCCGCGACGCCATCGCCTCGGATCGGAGCCAAATCGAAACGGCGCAGGCCGCAGTGGCCAAGGTTCAGCAGACCTTGGAGGAAGACATCCTGCCGCTGGTGTTAGGGAATTAACTATACGGCCTAGCGTTGTGCGGTGGATCTATCACGTAGGGGTCAACGATCGTTGACCCCTACAATGGCACTACAATGACCCTTATCCGTAACTCCATACTCTATATGGGCCTCCTAACTACGCTCACCCACTGCGGCGACGACCGGGGTTTAGACCCGACTCCCGTGGAGGACGACCGCGCCCTGTCCGGCGGAGCGGCGACGGTCTTTGACGCCAGCAGTTTGGCGTTTGAAAACCCCATCCCCTCTTTGGACGGGATGGAAATGAACCGCTTTTTGGCCGGGGACGCGGCCTTTGAACAGGTCTTTGTCACCTCACCCGCCGACGTGGGGCATGGTTTAGGTCCCGTTTTCAATCAGACCTCGTGCGTGGGCTGTCACGCTCGCGATGGCCGGGGGCGCGCAGGGTTCGGCGAGGTCTCTCCTTTTATCGGCTCTATGCTCATGCGAGTTAGCCTGCCCGGCACCAACCCCGAAGTGCCCGGTGGCCCGCAGCCCGTGCCGGGCTTTGGCGAACAGATTGGGGATCGCGCCGTTTTCGGGGTCGCACCCGAGGCGCGGATCGACCTCACTTACTTTGAGGAGACCCGCCATTTTGCCGACGGCACAGCGTACTCCCTGCGCTTTCCGGTGTACGATGTAGTGGAGACCTATCAGCCGCTGCCGGCGGACGTCCTGTTCTCGCCGCGCATGGCCCCCCCGGTTTTTGGCCGCGGCCTGCTCGAAGCCATCCCCGAAGAAACTATTTTGGCGCTAGCCGATCCCGGCGACAGCGATGGCGACGGCATATCCGGCCGTCCCAATCGGGTGTACAACTTCCGCACGCAACAGACCGAATTGGGCCGCTTTGGTCTCAAGGCCAACAATCCCAACCTATTGCAGCAGGTCGCCGGAGCTTACCACCAAGACATGGGCATCACCAGCCCCTATTTCCCCGAGGAATCCACCGCCGGCCAGCCGCAAGTGGACGATCACCAAGACGACCCTGAAATCGGCCAAGAGACCCTGGATATCAACACCTTTTACGTGCAAACCCTAGCGGTGCCCGCCCGCCGCAACATCGACGATCCGCAGGCTTTGCGCGGCGAAGAACTCTTTGGCGCGGCCCAGTGTTCGGGATGCCACATCCCCACCCTGCGGACGGGCCACCACGAGATTGCGGCCCTAGCCAACCAGACCATTCATCCCTACACGGATCTGCTGTTGCACGATATGGGAGAAGAGTTGGCCGACGACCGTCCCGACTTCGAGGCCGATGGCCGCGAATGGCGCACGCCGCCGCTGTGGGGCATTGGCCTGACGGCAACGGTCAACGGCATTCCAGCGTATCTGCACGATGGACGGGCGCGCACGCTGATGGAAGCGATCATGTTCCACGGCGGCGAGGCGGAAACAGCGCGGGAATTTGTGCGTCAACTAGACCAGAGCGACCGGGACGCGCTCGTGGCCTTTTTGCAGTCGCTGTGATTCCGACACTTCGCCAATAGCCGATCGGGGCGGCATCGACCGGTTGGGTCAATGCCGCCTTGAGGATCGTAGTGCGGCTTCTTTGAGTCGAAGCCTTTGAGGCGTTTGCTCACTCAACGTAGCAGGACGAGCTTGCGCGTTAAAACGCCGTTGGTCGTCACCAGTCTGTACAGATAGACGCCGCTGGCTAGGGGGCGGCCCGCGTCGTCTCGGCCATCCCAAGAAAGCCGGTGATAGCCCGCCCTCTGTTGTCCTTGGCGCAAGACCGCTACCCGCTGCCCCATCAACGTGAGAATCTCCATGCGTACAGGACCCGGTTCTGGCAAGAAGTAGGAAAGGACCGTCTGGCTATTGAACGGATTGGGCGCGTTCTGCTGCAATTGGGGTCCATCGGGCAGGCCGATTTGCTCCTGAACCGTCGCCACCAGCGTGGCCTGATCGCCCTCATCGCCGTTGTTCTCGTCGCCCTCGTCGCCCTCGTCATCCTCGTCGCCCTCGTCGCCCTCGTCGTCCTCATCCCCCTCGTCGCCTTCATCCCCCTCGTCGCCTTCATCCCCCTCGTCGTCGTCGTCATCCTCGTCGTCGTCGTCGTCATCGTCGTCGTCATCGTCGTCGTCATCGTCGTCATCGTCGTCGTCATCGTCGTCGTCATCATCGTCGTCGTCGTCGTCATCATCGTCGTCATCGTCGTCGTCGTCGTCGTCACTGGAAGCACCGACACTGAAGCTAGTACGTGAGTCGATGCTCCTTTCGCTTCTAAGGAGGGGCGAGGTCTGGTCACCCAACGGCGTGTCTTTTACACTCTGCCCGTGAAGAAAGGAAGGCCGACCCAAAGTCATCAAGATCATTATGCTCACGAAAGAAATAAATCGCCGTAAATGTCTCATATCTATTTCCTTTCCTATGAATGCAAATAACAGAAAAACTATCTGCGCCTTTCCTGAGACAGGTTGAAGCTCACGATGATCCGATCGGCGTCCTTCCCCTTGGCCTTGGATCGATTCGGAGCCACGCTATGGTACAGCCAACTCGGGAAGATCAGCATTCTTCCGGCCACGGGTTTGTATTGGACCTTCGTCCAGCAGATTCGTGGGCGCTTGGTGTCGGGGATGTATTCGACGGGACTCATCAGGTTCTGGGTGCGCGGATCGATGAACTCGATTCCACCCGAATTCTTGGGTGCCTGGACGTAGTAGACGCCGCTCCAGATGCAGCCGGGATGGATATGAGCCCGGTTCGAGCTACCCGGTGGATTGATGATCGACCACATGGTGCCGATTCTCAGTTGATAGGACCTGTGATATCTGAGCTCGCGGCACATCATGGCCGAGGCCGCATCGACGTATTGAACCAATCCCGCAAACGTGACGTCCTTGTGCAGCTTGACGTGGCTGTGCCAACTCCCCAGCTCCGGGAAGTTCGACTTGCGCACCCCTGTTCTGTCGCGTTCTCGTTCGGCGTAGATCGCCTCGATCAGGTGGGCGTTCAGAATCTCGCTGCCCGGAACTTCCAGAGAAAAAATGAGCGTCGGAAAATAGCGTCGCACCTTGAGCGCGTCTTCGGACAGACGAGCCACCAAGCCGCCGTCCGCGGCTCCAGGATTCGGAGTGTCGCGCGTCACTTTATTTCCCCATCGTCATGTTACGGAACCTTGCCGGCTGACATCGCGGTTTTCGGCCGACTACTTATATTTTATATAATATGTAAATTGAACAGGTACTACAAACCGCAATAATAGAAGCCGTTTACGAAATCCCAATAACGGTCATTCCCCACCCCACGGCTCCTGTCCACTCGTCGTTCCCGCAGCTAATCTCACCTGACTCTTGCCTGCGCTTCGGGCCAAAGTCACTGCGGGAGGTACGAGGTGTAAAACCGGTGCCAGTTCCCGTACATGACGTTGGCGACGTCCTCGCTGCCGTAGCCGCGGCGCTCGAGAATCGGGACGAGCTTCCCGTAGTCGGCTATGCTGTCGATCTCAAGCGGGGCCCCGTCGATCCCCCCTTGGCCGTCGGTGTCGCCGCCGATCCCCGCGTGCCGGGAGTTGCCGGCTAGCTGGCAGACGTGGTCGACGTGGTTGGCGATATGCTCCAGGGTCACTTCTTCCCGCGCGTAGTACTCCCGCCGCGGGAAATCTGCGGTGCGGGCCCAGTCGATATCCTGCTTCTCGCGCAGCATCCAGGTGTCCATCGAGGCCCCGACGACGCCGTCCCGCTCGATCACCGCTCTGATCTGCTCGTCGCTGAACTGGCGCTCTCCCGGGGCCAAGGCGCGGCAGTTCTGATGGCTCGCCAAGATCGGGCCGGAGTAATGATCGAGTGCTTCCCAGAAACTGCGGTCGGCGATGTGCGTCGTGTCGAGCAGCATGCCGCAGGCCTCCATCTCCCGCAACAACTCCGGTCCGGGGGGCAGCAGCCCTCCCTCGGTGCCGGTGCCGTGGGCGTAGCGGCTGGGGCCATAGTGCGTCAGGCTGACCACGCGCACCCCGTCGTCCCACCACTCCCCTACCTGCGCCGGCGTCAAAATCGGGTCGGCCCCCTCCATGCCGAGCAGAAAGCCGACCGGCAGCCGGGAGTCCCCTTCCCGCTGCTCCCACTGCCCAGCGAGCTCGCGCAGTTGTCCAGCGGTGGTGACGACGACCGCTTCCCCGGTGCTCTCCAAGCCGCGGTACAGGGCGAGCTGCCGCTTCCCCGCGGCGTACACCACCTCCTTGCCGCGATACCCCGGCAGGATGCTGCCCTTGCGCATTCGCCGCGCCACGATCTTCATCAGCGCGCAGTACACCCCTCCTCTGCGCATCTCCGGGAGGCAACCAAAGGGAATGTTGGAGGGGTTGGCGTCGGCGGCACGCAGTTCGTCGAGCGGAAGGGTCAGGTCCCTGTTGAGACCGAGGGCACCGTGTGCCATCGGGTAGTCTCCATCGAAAATCAGCACAGCTCGCTCCTTTCGTGGTCGGCAGTTATCCGTATTGAGCAGGTTGAAGACCTCGACAATGGCCTCCATTATAGTTGACCTAGAACTGCAGATTTATACATTCATAAGAGCTATTAAGATACGCTAAAACCGGTGGCTTATACGACTCTATTTGAGCCTTCCTCCTAGTAACCCTTCCCTCTTTGACCGTTAAAGTTTTCAAGTGAATCAGCCGTTTTTGACCACATCCCACGGCGTCCTCTACGATGCCGATTGTCTTCAGGTGCTTGAACACATGAATTCGGAGGTCATTGATACCGTCTTTGCCGATCCTCCATTCAACATCGGTAAGGACTACAAGAATGGCTACAACGACAAGAAGACGAAGTCTGAGTATTTGACTTGGTGCCGGGAATGGATTCTTGAGTGCTGCCGGATTTTAAAGCCAGGTGGCGCGTTTTTCCTCTATGCTATACCGGAACTTGCGGTCCAGTTTGCTCCGATCATGGGGGAACAATTGGACTTCAGGCACTGGATTGCGCTTACCATGAAGGGAACCTACCCACGAGGGAAAAAGCTCTATCCAGCACATTATGCCCTCCTCTACTATACCCGAGGCACACCCCGCGTATTCAATAAGCTTCGCCTGCCCATCGAAACCTGCCGACATTGCGGTAGGGAGATTCGAGACTACGGCGGCCACCGCAACAAGATGAATCCCGCAGGAGTGAATTTGACGGATTTTTGGACGGACACCTCTCCTAATCGCCATAAAAAGTTTAAGGTTCGGCCAGGGGTGAATGAACTAAAGCTGATAATTCCCGAACGAGCCATCCTTATTTCAACCGAGCCAGGAGATACTGTCTTTGATCCTTTTGGCGGCGGCGGCTCCACATACCAAGCAGCAGAAAAGCTCCACCGCAACTGGATCGGCACCGAGCTTTATGACTCAGCTCATATTCGCAGGCGCATCGAGGAGAATTATTCGTTCTTCACCACTCAAGAACCGCGATTTAATTTTGAGGCTTTTTTTAATCATGAAGATCAGCAAAATTCAATTTTACGGCGGCTCGATGGAGAAGGTATGTCGCCTCGGACTGGCACAGCTCTTTCTTGAGCTACAGGAGATCCTCCTTACCACAGAAGTTCTCGTGCTCAATAAGAAGCAAGCGAACGGCGCAGGCCGTGTCCGCGAGATGATCGACGAGCAGTTCGGCAATTACAGCGATTGGGTTCAGTCGAAGACTGGTGATGTGGATTGGGTCAAGAGACTCCGCTACAACCAGACTATTTTGTCGAGGATGGGAGTCGAGATTCAGGTTTCAGGTAGAAGCGACCTTCTTGCTCGGGACATCGTCCACATCCGTAATAATCTCCAAGACAGCCACATTGATGTCGGTGTGATAGTCGTTCCGTCCGATGACTTCGCATATTTGTTGACTGACCGTGTTGCTAGCTTTAGCTATGCCGTCCAATACGTAGAGCATGAATTACGAGAGGCGCAGTCCTACCCTATTGTGCTGGTAGCCGTGGAACATGATGGGTATTCGAACGAGGCTCTTCCGAAGAAGCGGACAAACCAAGGCAGAGCCCAAGACGATCATAACCAAAGGTCCGAACAGGCTGATTAGCCATTCCATGAGTACCCGCTTCCCATGAAAGCCGCCCTCGCCCAGTTCATCTTCGAAAGCAACACCTTCGCCCCCGGCCTAGCGGAGATCGACCTCTTCAGGAAAGGGGGCGTCTTCCTCGAAGACGAAGCCCAAGTGCGCGCCTGGGCCGCCGGGACCGACTCGCAGATGCACGGCAGCCTAGAGGTGCTGGCCGCCGCCGGCTGGGAAACCGCCCCCTGTTTCACCGCCCTCTGCGGCTCTCCCGCTGGACGCCTGAGCACCGCCTGCTTGCGCGAGATCAGCGGCACCCTGCTCAACCGGGTCGCCGCCGCAATGCCATTCGACGTCCTCATCCTCCACCTGCACGGAGCCGCAGTCGCCGACGGCGAGGACGATCCCGAGGGGTGCCTTCTCGAAAAGGTGCGCACCGATCTCGGCTACCGCGGCCGGGTCGTGCTCTCCCTCGACCTGCACGCCAACTTCACCCGCCGCATGCTGCAACACGCCGACGCGGTCACCGCGTACCGCACCTTCCCCCACATGGACTTCACCGCCACCGGCGAGCGCGCCGCACGTTTGGCACTGCACCCGGGCCCCTTCACCTGCGCCGCAGCCAAGGTATCCGCCCTGATGCCGCCGACGGACAGCACCCATTTCGCGGGCCACCTGTGCGACCTGCTCACCCGCGCCCGCGAACTGGAACAGCGGCACGAAGACGTCCTCGACGTCTGCATCCTGCCGGTGCAGCCCTGGATGGACATCCGCGAAATGGGCTCCTCCGTGGTCGTCACCGCCACCGGAGGCGGCGTCCCCCTCGATGAGCTGCAGAAGCTCGCCGACGAGTGGTACGTCCAGCGGCACCACTGGAAAAGCCAGCTCATCCCCTGGTCGGAAATCCTGCAAAAGCTCCGGCGCAAGGGGCCGGAGCCTTGGATGCTGGTCGACACCGCAGACGCAACCTCCGGGGGCTCCCCCGGCCACAGCGCCGAGGCCCTGCGGCGACTGCTGCCGCTCCGCGCAGAACTGCCCGGCAAGGTGTTGCTCTGGGTGGTCGATTCGGGCACCGTCGCCGCGGCCCGCCGAGGGGCGACCCACTTCACCACCGGCGACCCGCCGGTCTCCTATGAAGGGCGCGTGATCTGGACGGGCGAGGGCAACTACAAGGCCCGAGGCGGAGCCTACACAGGCCAGGCCTTCTCGATGGGGGAGGCTGCGGTCATCGAGTCGGGGCAGATCCAACTCGTCGCCTGCTCGTATCCGGCGCTGACTCCGGATCCGGCCTTCTACGAATGCGCCGGGCTACAGCCGGACGCCGCCCTCGCGGTCATGGCCAAGAACATGACCGGGTGGATGGCGGCCTTCGGTGCCCCTTGGGAGCGCGGCCTGTTGTTCGACGGCCCCGGGGTCTGCACCTTGGATTTCGCCTCCATTCCGTTCACCGGAAGCGGCCGCGGGCTCTGGCCCGTCGATCCAGACCCGGCGAACCCGGTAGCGGTCTGGGACTCGGACGCCTCCGGCTGAGCTGGGCACCAAGGCGGGGTTCGCACAGGAGACGACCATGAAAGCACAACGACTAATTTGCACAGATATCCGGCGGATCGAACTGGCGGACTTTGAACTGCCGCGCGTGCCCGACCACGGCATTTTGGTGCAAAACGATTACACCGCCGTAAGCGTCGGCACAGAAATCTACGGCTACGCCCACGGCGGCGAACCATCGAGCACAGTAACATTTCCGCGCTCCACCGGCTACTGCAACACAGGCGTGGTGCTCGAAGTCGGCAAAGATGTGCAGGGGCTACAACCCGGCGACCGCATTGCTGGCCAAGGCAACCACGCCAGCCACGCGGTCCTAACCGGCAATTTCCGCAAAGCACCCGCCGGCATCTCGCCCCAATCCGCGGCATTCATGGTCATGTGCGCCATTGCTCTGCACGGACATCGGGTTGGCCGTCCTGAATTGGGCGAGGCTGTTGCCATCACCGGCATGGGCATTGTCGGCCAATTGGCAGCGACCTTTGCACAATTGGCCGGTGCCCTCCCGGTCATTGCAATCGATCTGGACAATTTCCGCTTGGGCAAGGCCAAAGACCGCGGCGCAGATATTTGCATCAATCCCACCACCGCAGGCGATGTCGCCGAAATCGTGCGCCAGCATTGCGTAGGCGATGGCGTTGATCTAGTCATCGAAGCAACCGGCATCCCCGCCGTCTATCCCATGGCCCTGACCTTGCCGCGGCTAGGAGGTCGCCTAGTCGCGCTGGGGTCTCCACGCGGCACCGTCGAAGTGAGCTTTCTGCCCGAGGTTCACCTGCGCGAAATCGCCATCCTCGGCGCGCATCAGCCCAAAACCCCGGACGACGACCACATCTATTATCCTTGGAACAAAACCAGAGACCGCGACCTAGTCTTGCGCCTAATGGCCGCCGGCAAGTTACCCATCGAAGATCTAATTACCCACGTTGCCAATCCCGCCGATTGCCAACCCACCTACGACATGCTCGCCGACAATCCACAGGAAGCGTTGGGTGTGGTGTTTGCATGGACGTGAACCCAACTCATCCTGCTGCGTTTCATTGCCCCATGTAACATCTCACTTACATTTCCATTCACAACGGCGGCAGGCCATTGCCCCAGCCTCGGCAGTTGGATAAATTTGGAATTTTAGGTGTAGGGAAATGAGCTACAAATTGGCGTACAGCGGCCTGTTCTGGCGGGCACCCGACCTAGCGCAAGAGCTAGAAGCCCTGCGAACTTTTGGCTGGGATGGCTGGGAGGCGCGACAACCGCTCGATTGGTTGGGTACGCCGCAGCGCGTGCGCCGACTCTGCGAGGCGTATGGCGTGGAAGTGGCCGCGGTCTGCGGGCCGAATGTCGCGCTGGATCTCGATGGGCCGAGCCAACAGATCAACAAGCGGCGCATCGAATTTGCCGCCGAGCTTGGGGTCGCAACCTTTATGACCAAAGGGCCGGGGCGCGAAGGCCGCAACGGCACGGACGCGGAGCTAGACCAGATGGCAGCCGCGTACGAGGATCTGGCCGCGTACGGCGCTGACTTAGGCGTTGTGGTTACATTTCATCCGCATATCAATCACCTCGTCGATAGCGCCGCAGAGTGGCAGTGCTTCATGAGTCGCTTAGACGCGTGTCGCCTCTGCATGGACATGTCCCACGCCGTGCATTGGGGCTACGACCCGGTCCAAGCCGTGCGCGATTTCGCCGCGCGGATCGCGTACGTGCATCTGCACGATTTCAAAGACGGACAGACCGTGGAGCTGGGCGAAGGCCCCATGTGCGACTACCCGGCGTTTATGGCGGCGTTGCAAGAGGCTGGGTACGCCGGCTGGGTCACAGTCTGCCCCGGAGAAGCCGAGCGGCTCGAAACCGAGAAAATGCAAATCAACCGCCAGTACATGCGCAGCATTGGCTATTAGAATTATATAGGAGAAGAAAAGCATGAGTCAGATACAGGCAGCGATTATGACCGGCCCCGGCCAGATCGCCGTGCGCTCGTATCCCAAACCCCAAATCGGTGACGACGAAGTCCTACTGAAAATCGAACGCACCGGTATCTGCGGCAGCGATAAGCACATGTTCGCCGGCCACATGGCCCTGCCGTTTCCCGTGATACCCGGCCACGAATTAGTCGGCACCATCGAGGAGATGGGTCCGGCCGCAGCCGATAGCTTGGCCATAGTGGGCGGCCCCGTTGCGATAGGCGACCGCGTGACAACAACGCCTTCGTCGCGGGCCTGTGGACGGTGCTATTACTGCCTGCACATGCCTCAGCGACCCACCCTGTGCTCCAACCGCTTTGTGTACGGATTCGTGTCCGCCGATCTCGCGCCCATGCCGCGCGGCGGCTTTGCCGAATACCTGCATCTAACGGGCCATTCGTGGCTCTTCAAGATCCCCGACGACCTGCCCTCGGAACGGGCTGTACTCACCGAGCCAGCGGCCGTGGCCACCCGGGCTGTAGAGCGCGCCTTGGGGCCGGGTATCCCGCACATCGGCGAGGGGTTGGGCCTCGACAAATCCGTGCTAGTCCTCGGAGCCGGCCCCATCGGCCAGCTCGTGGTGGCAGTGCTGAGCCACATCGGCACGGACCTGATTATCGCCGGCGACCTGAGTGCAGCCCGGTTGGAACTCGCCCGCACCATGGGCGCTCATCAAGTGCTCGCGATGGGAGAAGGCAGCCCTGAGCAGCGGCAGCTAGCCCTCCAAGACATGACCGCAGGCGTAGGGGCCGATATCGTCATTGAAACAGCCGGCGTGCCCATAGCCTTCAAGGAATCGCTCGACTTGGTGCGCCGGGGCGGCATCGTCGTGGAGGTGGGGCACTTCACCGACCCAGGGGCAGTGGAGATCCGCCCACACATCGTCTGTTTTAAGGATTTGGACATTCGCGGCATGTGGGCGTATCCTTCTATGCAGTTCAAGACCGCGCTATCTTTCTTGCGCCGCACGACCGCGCCCTTGGATCGCTTTATCACGCATCGGCTGCCGCTGTCCGACATCCGCGAGGGCCTCGACATTACCGGCGGCGAAGCGGCCATGAAGGTAGTGATAGAACCGGGGAATTAACCTTTGACAGCCGCGTTGGGCTAACCCAAACTTGGGGAAAGAAAAATGGCAATAATACGACCCAAGATTCTCGTCGTCGATGACGAGCCAGATTTAGAGCACCTAGTACGGCAGCGCATGCGCCGCGAAATTCGCTCGGGCCAATACAGCTTTATGTTCGCCCACAACGGCGTTGAAGCCCTAGAGGTGCTAAACGAAGAGCGAGACGTCGATATGGTGCTCTCGGATATCAACATGCCCCGAATGGACGGGCTCACCTTGCTAGAGCAAATCCCCAAGGTGGACCCCAACATCCGTTCGGTCATCGTCTCGGCATACGGCGACATGAAAAACATCCGCACGGCCATGAACCGGGGCGCGTTTGACTTCATCACCAAGCCCATCGACTTCGAGGACATGAAGGTGACCATCCAGCGCACCTTGCGCCATCTAGAGCTGTGGCGCGAGGCACTGGAGTCGCGCGACAAACTGGTCGCCCTGCAAAACGAACTCAACGTGGCCAACAAGATGCAGCAGTCCATCTTGCCCACCAGTTTCCCCACGGGTCGGGGCTTTGAAATTTTCGGCGGCATGAAGCCCGCACGCGACGTCGGCGGCGACTTTTTCGACGTCTTGTCCCTCGAGGACGGCCGCATCGGCCTCGTCGTCGCCGATGTCTCGGACAAAGGCGTGCCAGCGGCCCTGTTTATGATGTCGAGCCGCACCTTGCTGAAAGGCTCGGCCATCGGCCTCGATTCGCCGGGCAAGGTGTTGAGCGAAGTAAATCAACTACTGCAAGAAGAAAACGACGCCTCCATGTTCGTGACCGTTTTTTACGCGACCTTCGATCCAGAAACCGGCGAGTTGGCCTATGCCAATGGCGGACACAATACGCCGCTGGTGGTCCACGCCGACGGCAGCTCGACCGTGATTCCGCCGACCAACGGAGTGGCGCTCGGCGTGGTGCCCGAATTCACTTACGAAGAACGCTCGTTGACCTTGCAGCCCGGCGATTACGTCGTCTTGTACACTGATGGCGTCACCGAGGCCGAAAACGACCAAGGCGACCAGTTCGGCCTAGAACGCCTGTGCGAGATTTTCACCGGCGGGGCACCTATGGACGTCCGCTCCACCAACGAGGCGGTTTTTGCGGCGGTCGAAGCCTTTGCCGGCGACGCCCCTCAATTTGACGACGTCACTTGCCTGACGCTGCATCACCCCGAGACCGACCAATGAGTGCTCAAAGATCGCTGCTCATAGCGACTGAACTAGACGAACTGCACAAGGTCAACGCCGCTATTGAGGCACTAGCGGAGGAAGAAAACTGGCCGCCAGACATCACCTTTCAGATCGGGCTGGCCGTCGAGGAACTAGGGGTCAACATCGTCAACTACGGACACGACGACGACAAAGCCCACGAAATCAAAATCGTCATCTCCTCGGAAAACGAGGCGATCACCATCGAGATTGAGGACGACGGCCACGCTTTCAATCCACTCGTCGACGCTCCAGAGCCAGACTTGGAAGCCGAGGTTGAGGACCGCACTGTGGGCGGCCTCGGCATCCACCTCGTGCGCTCCATGATGGACGAGGTCCACTACCAGCGACAGCAGGACAAAAACTGCCTGACCTTGGTCAAGCGGAGGGATAGTTGAGCAACGCGCTTGCCCGATGCGCGACCGCGCTGCTAGTGGCGAGTGCTGCGCTTGGCGAGGAACAGCCCGGCGTTTCCGACCGGAGTATTCTCTTTGGCCAATCCGCCGCCTTTAGCGGGCCAGCCCAGGAGTTGGGCCGCAACATGCGGCTCGGGATGCAGGCGGCTTTCCGCGAGGTAAATGAGCAGGGCGGGGTCCACGGACGCCAGCTCGAATTGGTGTCGCTCGACGACGGGTACGAGCCGGAAGCCGCCATCGACAACACCCGTCAGCTAATCGAAGGCGAACGGGTCTTCGCGCTGATCGGCGCCGTCGGCACCCCAACCTCGCGCGCAGCCGTTCCCATTGCCGAAGACGCTGGCGTCCCCTACATCGCTCCCTTCACGGGCAGCAACTTTCTCCGCGATCCCAAATGGCGCGGGGTAGTCAACATGCGCGCCTCCTACTATCAGGAAACCGAGGAAATCGTCGCCCGCCTAACCGGAGACTTGGGCATCGAGCGCATTGCCATCATGTACCAAGACGACTCTTTCGGCCGGGAGGGATTTCGCGGCGTACGCCGCGCGTTAGAACGTCGCGAGCTATCGCTCGTGGCAGTCGGCGTGTATCCGCGCAACACCAAGGCGGTAAAGACGGCCCTGCTCGACCTGCGTAGCGGCAACCCCCAAGCCGTGGTCTTGGTCGGGACTTATCAGCCGGTCGCAACCCTAATCGCTTGGGCGCAAACGACGAGTTTCAACCCCATCTTTGCGACCATCTCATTCGTGGGCAGCAAAGCATTGGCGCGGGAACTCGGCCCTGCCGGCACAGGGGTTTTAGTCTCGCAGGTCGTGCCCTTCCCAACGGCCACCGAGCCGGCCATCGTTGGCTCGTACCGCCGTGCCCTCACAGCTCACGCCCCGAGGGCAGAGCCTAGTTTTGTCTCGTTCGAGGGCTACCTAGCCGGCCGCTTGGCCGTCGCCGCCCTCACCGGCTGTGGCCGAGCGGTCAGTCGCGCCTGCCTATTAGACAACTTGCGCCGCGCCGATGTCATTGACCTAGAGGGGTTCGAGCTCCGCTACGGGGATGGCGACAATCAGGGTTCGGACGCGGTCTTTCTCACCGTGATTGGCAGCGACGGCCAATATCGCCCCATCCGCTCCTTGAAGAGCGCGACGAAGCCATGATCTCCTTACTAAAGCGCCTGATCGCAGCTCGTCATCGCATCGCCTTTCATCTGTACATGGGCATCGGCACGGCCGTGGTCCTCACCATGATCGCGAGCTTGGTGGCTTGGTTTTCCTTCGACCAAGTCGGCGATGCCCAAAGACAGGTAAACGAGCGGGCCGTCCCGGAGATAGCCACCGCTTTTGCGGTCGCCCAGCAAAGCGGCACCCTCGCCGCGGCAGCCCCGCGTTTGGTGGCGGCCGAGACGCCGATGGCCTTTGCTGAGGTCGCCGCCAAAGTCGCCGCTGATCGGGATGACTTTAAAAAGCAATTGTCGGCCCTGACCCAGCAGGGCGCAGCCGAGGAACGCTTTGCGCGGATTCGCGCCCACGGCGATACCCTCATCGCCAACATCAACGCGATTGAGGCTTCGGTGTCCAAGCGCTTTGACCTCAGTGCGCGCAGTCGTGGATTGCAAAAAAACCTAGAGTCTCTGCAAAACGAACTGATCGGCATCTTGATTCCGGCCATCGACGATCAGCTATTCTACGCAATGACCGGCTACCGCATTCTCGGCGAACCGCCCGCACCCCGCGCCCAGCACCTTTCAGAGGCCGAACTTTCTCTCTATCGCGATCTAGCCGAGTTGCAGGAAGGGACCACTACGGCCACGCGCCTACTGGCCAGTGCCTTCAACCTGTCAGACACGCGCCTGCTAGAGCCCTTACAGGAGCGCTTCGATTCCACAGTCGGCGGCATCGAACGAAAACTCGCCGCGCTCGGCTCAGGCCCCTTGCACAGCACGCGCGACCAGACCTTTGACCGCCAGGTGCCCAAAGTTGGCTTCCGCATCGAGCGTGCCTACTTGCACAGCGAGCTCGCCCCGACCTTTGACCGCCTGTTTGACTTGGGCCGTGGGGATGAGAAGATCTTCGCTCTGCGCGCCTCGGAACTCCAAGTCGTTGAACAGCAACGAACACTGCTCGACCGCAATCGCGCCTTGTCCATTGAACTAGTCGCCGAGGTCGAGCAGCTAGTGAACACGGCCCGTGAAAGCGCACAGACTGCCACGCAAACCTCCACCCAAGCCATCTTCACTGGTCGCAAACTCCTGCTCGCTATTAACGCGGTCGGCATCGCCGGAGCGATCTTGATTGCTTGGCTGTTGGTCGGTCGAGTGCTACTGCGCCGCCTCGAATTTCTATCGAACCGCATGCGCCGCATGGCAGAAGGCGACCTAGAGGCAAAAATCGAGATGCCCGGGCGCGACGAGGTCGCCGACATGGCCGCGGCCCTTGAAATTTTCCGCCACAACTCGTTGGAGGCCCAGCGGCTCAACTTGGTGGAAAAGCTCGCCGCTGATTTGGAAGAAAAAAATGCCACGCTCGAAACGGTTCTCGCCGATCTGCAACAGGCACAGGATCAGATCGTCATGCGCGAAAAACTAGCCGCATTGGGCCAACTCACCGCGGGCGTGGCGCACGAAATCCAGAATCCCCTGAACTTCGTGAAAAACTTCGCGGAAGTCTCGGAAGAACTGTTGGAGGAATTGCAAGAGGTACTAGAGGAAGAAGGCATACAGATCAACGAAGAGCAGCACGAGTTAATCAACGAGATCAAGGGCGACTTGACCGACAATCTCGGGCGCATCCGCCACCACGGCGACCGCGCCAACCGCATTGTCCGCGACATGCTGCAGATGGGTCGCGGATCGGGCGAGGCACGGGCCACGGATATCAACGCCCTGCTCGAAGAACACGCTCGCCTCGCTTTTCACAGCGCCCGAGCGACCGATGCTAATTTTCAACTCGACATCAAGGAGGATTTAGACGAGGAGGTGGGAGAGTTAGAGGTGATCCCGCAGGATTTGGCTCGCGTCTTTCTGAACATGGTGAGCAATGCCTGCTACGCCACCAACGAGAAGCGACACGCTCCAGAGACGGCATCTGACTACGTTCCCACGCTCTGGATCAGCACCCGGCGAATGCCTGATCAAGTCGAAGTCCGCATCCGCGACAATGGGAACGGGATCCCTGCGGATGTGGTCGATAAAATTTTCAACCCATTCTTTACGACTAAGCCGACCGATCAAGGAACCGGGCTCGGGCTCGCGCTGTCCAACGACATCGTACGCGAACACGGGGGCACCATCAAGGTCCACTCCGAGCCTGGCGAATTTACCGAGATGACTATCGAACTGCCTACGGAGCAGTCGGCGTCCCTGCAAGCGGACCCGGCCGTTTCAGACGCGGCCACAACGCCCTCTTCAGTTTAATTACGACAGTGCGGCAAGTGCCTCCTCTTCGGAGGCATGGATCGCAATAATTTTGTCAAAACCGCTGATTTCAAAAATTTCTCGTATCGGCTCCGAAAGCGAGCACAGCGCGAACTGAGCGCTGCGCTGCTGGAGCGTTTTGGCGATTAGCAGAAACGTCCGCAAACCCGCGCTGCTGATGTAGTTGATGGCCGTCAAATCGACGAGCACTGGGTTGTTATCATCGCCGATCGCTTCGCTTAAGGCTTCGTGGAAATCGCGGGCATTTACTCCGTCGATGCGGCCTTCGGGCTTGGCGATTAATACGCCGTCTTTCTGTTCGGTATTCACTTGATCTCCTACCTTTCTAAATGGTATGCACTGTTTTTATCTGATTTAAGAATTGCCTTGAACTACGTCAACATCGTCTTGATCGGGCATGAGCACAAACTCAGGATACGCTTCGATTCCGAGCTCTGCGGCATCTTGGCCGAGCTCTTCAACGGTTCGCGACACCCGCACCCCCATTATCTTATCTATAACAAACCACGAGACCCACGAAGCCCCAAACGCGAACGCGCCTATCGCCAACACCCCGATGAGTTGGACGCCGAAATTGCCACCGGCTGCAATGCAGACCGCCAAGGTCCCCCAGATGCCAGCGAACAAGTGGACCGGAATCGCACCTACAACGTCGTCTATCTTGACAGCCTCCAACAATCTCATCCCGCCGACGGACAACACGCCGCCCACGGCACCAATTACGAGCGACCAGTAGTGATCGACGATATCTGGCCCAGCCGTAATGGAGACCAGTCCAGCGAGTGCGCCGTTGAGGACCGCGAGCAGGTCAATGCGTCCTAAGATGGGCCACGACACGAAGAGCGCGGCCACGACGCCGGCCGCGGCCGCAAGGTTGGTATTCACGAGCACATTGCTCATGGCGACTGCATCTAACGCGCTCGACAGCGCGAGTTGCGAGCCACCGTTGAAGCCGAACCACCCAAGCCACAAAATAAAGACGCCCAAAGTGACGGCGGGCACGTTGGAAGGTGCCGTGACCTTGACGCTGCCGTCGGCGCGGTATTTTCCAAACCGTGCCCCGACCATGAGCACCCCGGCGAGCGCGGCCCAACCTCCGGTCGAATGCACGATGGTAGAGCCAGCGAAATCCTTAAACCCCATTGCGCTGAGCCAACCGCCCCCCCAAGTCCAAGCCCCGACGATGGGATAGATGATTATGGTCAACACGGCCGTAAAAACAAGAAACGACCATAGCTTTACCCGCTCGGCCAGTGCGCCCGATACAATAGAAGCGGTCGTCGCCACAAAGACCATCTGGAAAAACCAGTCCGACATGGTGGCATGGCCGGCCTTTGTCACCTCTGCCGCGGCCGCCGCCTGACCGGACAACAGCTTGAGTTCATCAGCCGAAGGCCCGTATAAAAACTTGAGCGTGCCGATCCAACCTTCCTGCACATCGACGTACATGAGGTTGTAGCCGACCAAGTAATACGTGATCCCGGCAATCGAATAAAGCCCGATGTTCTTGAGGCAGATCATGGAGGCGTTCTTGGTGCGCACGGAGCCAGCTTCGAGCATGGTAAAGCCCGCACACATCCACATTATGAGCACGCCCCAAACGAGAAACGAGAAGGTGTTGAGGATGAATTGCAGTTCTTCGCCGCTCGCGGCATAGGCCCCAGTCGCTCCCATTAGGAGGCCGCTAGCCGCAATAAATCCGCCCACCCGCAATGAACTGCCACTCGACTTTCCAATCATGCCGATCTCCCTCCTTTGATCGATCATATCCTGCTTCAGCGGTTTTATACTATAGCCAATAGCCAATCCTATCGCAATCACCTCACTGCTTTCCGATCTACCAAACAACAGGGCTTGAATATCGCTGATTTCTGCCAAAAATAAAACGACAAAATTCTCTCGGGATGTAAAAAGTACGTTGAATATCGCTGCGATTGGCAGACCTTGATGTTGGCGAGACGGAGGACATCGAGGATCAATCCTAGTCTGCCGCAGGCGTCGCGCTCTCCGAGACCTGCACGATCGCGTCTAGTTTCTCGCTAATCTCGGGATCAATCTCGCTGTCGGGGACATGTTCAGCCAACTCGTAGAAATTTTTCTTGGCCATCAGGTTGGGTAGGCCAAGCTTCCCGAAGTAGGACTCGAAGAGCGGGACTAGAAAATCATCGCTGGCCTTGAGGTCAGCGCTCCAAGGAGATCCTTTGCCAAGCGTCTTTAGGGCCGACTCTACTTCCTCAATGGCTTGGCTCATCGCATTCTGACGCTTCTCTATTTCGGCCACCGCGAACAGTGGTCCCGATGTAGCATCCTCCGACGCCGTCGCCGTCGCGTATGCTTCGAGCGTGGCTCGTGAGCAAACATAGTTCTCGATCTCTCGGCGCTCCCAGATTAGGCGTTCGACCGGGAATATGTCTAAGGACTCCGATTCAAGACGATCGAAGAGAGCGACTCCACCAAGCGTGGGAAGGGCCTCCCTCAAGCCGTGGTAATGGTTCTGAACCGCCGGGGGATGGTTTCCTACGTATTTCACAAATGGCCGCTCAAGCACTTGGACCGCGCGTTCGTGTCCCAGCCGTCTAGCAAAAGCTTGCATTATCGCTAGGTCCGTTGAACCCTCTAGGTAGAGTACCCATCCAGTCTGTTCCGCCTGATAGTATTGCTCAAACCCTATCTCCCTGAGTGCCTTCAAGACTTGGCTGCCGCGGTCGTTGATGCGGTGTGGCTGGCCGATAAAGGCGACAACCAAGTCCCGGTCCGCAGCTTCGTTGAGCAGCACTTCAGAGTGACTGGCGGCGATAATCTGGCTATCGCTTGCTCGTGCCACATCAGTGAGCAGACGGTAGATCTGGCGCTGGCGAAGTATCTCTAGGTGGGCATCAGGCTCGTCGAGGAGCAAGACGGCCCCGGGATTTGCGTACATATATGCTAGGAGGAGTAGCGTCTGTTGCAGGCCGCGCCCGGCAGACGACAAATCGAGTTCAGCATCCTGCTCGCGATAGGTCATTGCGATTTCGCCGCGTTCGGCAATGTAGCGCGGTGGACGGAGCTTCGACCCGAACAGGTTCTCAATCTGCTCGACGAGTTCATTCCACTTCGTTTCGTCTTCGTCGCAAATCCGGAAGCAGAGGTTGCGCAACACTTCGGCGGTACGTCCCTCTCCGATCCGAACATTGACGGCACCGTCATCAAGGCGTGTTTCCGTAGCCGCAAGTCCAGACATCGGCGGCAGGAAGGCGACTTGGACGCTTCCAGCTTCTTCAGGCACCGGCATGCGGTCAAGGGTTTTGCCGTCAGACAGACGAAGTGGCCGACAATAGAAAGACTCGTCGTTGGCGTAGTCAAACTCCAAGCCACACCCCCAGCTTTGGTCATTGGTCACGCCTTCGACGGTAATGTCGATGCGAATATTGCTGGTGCGCTGCTGGCCGTTGACTCTGCGCACGTCTCGCACATGCAGACCGCGCCACAGGAGGTTCGCGTCCGGAATCGGAATAGCTACGAGGTCGCGGCGGTTGACAGTAACTCCGGGGCGCTTCTCGGGCGTACTCTTCTTCCCTGATCGCTTCTCGTTCCAGCGCTTGAGACCGATGTCCCATAAGGCGAGCGCCTGCATGGCCGAGGTCTTCCCTGAGTTGTTGGGACCGATGAAGACCACCGGACTCCCAAGTTCGATCTCGACTTTGCCGAAGCGTTTGAAGTTGCGGATGATAAGTTTGGTCAGCATACGTCAGGATCTAAGCTGTGATATAGCGCTCGACTGCCAGCACTTCGCGGATTCAACCTCGTCGGAGCTACCTCCAGCAAATAGCGGCTTGTCGCCAACCGTCTAGGAGGAATAGAGCCACAGCTACACCCGCCCGTCGAATTCGCGTCCCCTGATCAACATAAAGCGAAATTCACCGCGCGGCTTTTCGCACTCGGTCATCAGGCGCTGCTCCTCGCTGCCAGCGCCGAGGTACATGGTCTCCGAGCGGAGGTAGTGCAGGGCTAGGCCGCGCCGCCGGTTAGGGGTGGGATTGGCACCCGTGCGATGGAAGTTGAGGCCGTGGTGGAACAAGCAAGACCCGGCCGGCAATTCCACTGGTACAGGCTCGGGGATCAGGGGATTTGCCAAAAAGCGAGCTTTGTGCGCCGAATTGATAGGCCCCCATTTGTGGCTACCCGGCAGTACGGTCATGCAGCCGTTTTCCACGGTGGCGTCGTCGAGGGCGACCCAGCAAGAGACGTGGTCTTGCGGAGCGAACTGCGGCCACGCCACGGAATCCTGGTGCCAGTCGGTGACCGTGCCGTGATAGCGGGCTTTCATCATCAACTGGTCGCAGTAGAGTTTGATGTTGGGGCCGAGCAAATCCTCGATGACATCGACGATCTCCGCCTTGCGGGCCACGGCCTCAAAGAGGGGATCGAAATAGCACAGGTGGGTCATTTTGCGCACCTGATCGAGGCGATCGACCTCGGCGTCCTCTTCCTGGCGGAAGGCGGCTTCCAACTGGACGTAGCGCGGCGGCACGTGGTCGGCTTGGCCCCGAGCGATCTGTTTGCTGCGCTGGCGCAGAGCCTGTAATTCGTCGTCGGAGAGAATCCGATGGTAAGGCAGGTAGCCCTGTTCCTCAAAGTGGCTTTTTTGCACTTGCGTCAAGGTCATGGCGCAGTCCTTTGAACCAACGAGCAGATGTCTCAGTTTTTCAAATCGCTAAGCATAGGATACTATTGGCCGGTACAGTGCCAATGGACCCGGGCTAGCCCGCCATCTCAGCGCGGATTTCCCGAATCCAATCGACGCTCTGGCGCACCTTGGCCTCCAATCCATCCCAGTCCTTGGCGGCGACGAGTTCCTTGGTAATCAGCTTGGAGCCAGCGCCGACGGCGGCAACGCCAGCCTCAAACCACGCCTCCAAGCTCTCGCGGGTGGCATCGACGCCGCCGGTGGGCATGATCCGAGTCCAAGGACAGGGGCCGAGCACGGATTTGACAAAGGCCGGACCGCCGACTTCGCTGCCGGGGAATACCTTGACGATCTCGACGCCTAGCTCCTCGGCCTGACCGATCTCGCTGACCGAGCCGCAGCCGGGCGAATAGGCAATTTTGCGACGGTTGCACAGGCGAGCGACCTCCTCGTTGAGCAAGGGGCCGACGACGAAATTCGCGCCGTTGGCAATATAGAGGGCCGCGGTGGGCGCGTCGCAGATCGAGCCAACGCCCATGATGATGTCGATTTTCTCGGCCATCACGTGGCGCACGGTCTCGGTGAAGACGTGGTAAGCCAAATCGCCGCGATTGGTAAATTCAGCGCAGCGAGCACCCCCTCGGGCGCAGGCTTCGACAATGTGGATAGTGGTTTCTGGGTCGGCGTTGTAAAAGACCGGGACGATCCCGGTGTCGTAAATGGCGTTGAGAACGGCCATCCGGTCGTACTGGGCCATTGTGTCTCCTTACGTGTAGCGGAATGGGTAATTATCGAGCAACAGAGGCGAAGGGCACGTGCTGCTCGGGGAAATTGCCGTAGCGGTCCTCGCCGCGCACCAAGACGGTCGGATACTTGTTGCCCAGCGAGTTGAGCTCGACTTGCTCGACGTGCGGGGCCACGTAGCGCAGCGTCAGCCCACAGCGGCGGCGATTAGAGGTATTGGGGTTGCTGGCGTGGAATACTTGGCCGTCGTGAATGGATATCTGGCCCGGCGCAAGCACCAAATCGACGGCGTGGCTGTCATCGACGAGTTCGTCGGGGATCTCCTGATTGATGCTGAGCAGGTTGCCGGCTCTGTCCGACTCGCCGTGGGTGGCAATGCCGTTTTTGTGCGAGCTGGGGATGACCCGCATGCAGCCGTTTTCCACATCGCTGGCATCCACGGCCACCCAAGCGGTGTGGGCCTCGGGCGGCTCTAAGCCCCAGTAGGTGACGTCCTGGTGCCAAGCCACAAAGTGCTTGGCCTCCGGGTCGGGGTATTTACAGAAAAAGTGCGTCGAGAGCAGCATAATGTCCTCGCCCATGACCTCCTGCATGGCGTCGAGGACGCGCGAATCCGTGGCCATCTGCCAAATGAATTCCTCGTCTAAGTGGCGTGCTTGCAGGCCGATCTGGCACTTTTCTCGGCCCTCGCGGGCTTCCAGTTCGTCGAAGCAGGCGCGGAAGTGATTGATCTCGCTGGCGCTGAACAGGTCGATGCCCGTGAGAAAGCCCTGCTCGGCATACGTCTGGGTGGCGTCTTGCGTCATGGTGGCTCCGTTTTTGTAGTGCTGCGATTCCGTGTATATATTGCACAAATCCCCCGCGCGAAACAAGACTCGATTCACCGCGTCAATACATGGAGGAAGGCCGCAATGGGCAGCGTGCAAATCAACGAGGACCTGCTAGCGGATAGCGCCTATTTTGCCGCAGCAAGTCGGCGTGCAGCACTAGCAGAAATGTTCGAATTCCGCGACCGCCGGGTCGTATTCGGGGCGGGTGCCCTGTCGCAGTTAGCCGACGAGTGCGTCCGCCTCGGCGCGGGCCGAGTGCTGCTCATCCACGATCCGGGCATTGCCTCACTCGTCGCTCTAGTCCGCCAAGCCCTCAGCGACTTAGACGTGGTGGGCACGTACAGCGAGATCGCGCCCAACCCCTCCGTGCAAAGCGTCGATGCCTGCGCGGACGCGCTAGCGGCGACAGATTTCGACGTGGCCGTCGCCTTGGGCGGGGGCAGCACCATGGACACGGCCAAATCCGCGCTCTGCACCGCGGCCAATGGCGGCTCGGTGGCCGATTACTTTGGCTTCGACCTGTACGCAAAACCTCCCCTGGCCCCACTCGTCGGCATCCCAACCACCGCGGGCACGGGCAGCGAGGTCAGTCGGGTGGCCGTAATCGCCGACGCAACCGGCAAGAAGGCCGTGTACAGCCGCTATCTACAGCCCAAGGCCGCGCTGGTGGACCCGCGTTTGCACCAAGACCTGCCGCCGATATTGACCGCGATCACCGGCTTGGACGCCCTCGGGCACGCCCTCGAATGCACGGCTTCCACCAAGAGCAATGCCATCGGCGACGCCGTAGCGCGAACTGCCCTGACCGCAGGCTGCCCAGCGTACGTGCAAGCCGTAGTCCACGGCGACCCCAACGCGCGCTACCAAATGGCGCGCTGTGCCCTGCTCGCTGGACTGCTGTTGAGCCCCATCAACACCGGGGCCGGCCACGCACTCGGCTACGGGATCGAAAAAGTCTCCTTTGAGCGCGGCGCACCTGTGCCGCACGGCGCGGCCGTGGCTCTCGTCTTGCCCGGGGTAATGCGGCACAACGCCCCGGCCGTGGCCGACAAATACTACTTTGCCGCCGGAGCAACCGGACTGGCGCTAGGCGGCAAGAGCCGCGAGGAGGGGGTCGAACTGGCTGCGGAGTGGATCGACGGGCTGCGGCGGCAGCACACCCCCTACGGCTCGCTGAGCGCAGCCGGGATAAGCGCCGCCGACATTCCGCAGATGGTCGCAAGCGCCCTGAGCGTCCAGCGCCTGCTCGAACCCAATCCGGTCGCAGTGGAAGCGGACGACGCGGCCCGCATCTATCAGAACGCACTCAACTAAAGCGAAAGGAAACGCGATGGCGTTTGATCCGCTGCTTCAACGGCAAATTATGGGCCGCTTTGCCACCGGCGTCACCGTGGTGACCACCTCCTGCGACGGCCAACTTTGGGGCATGACGGCCAACGCGGTCATGTCGCTGTCGCTGTCGCCGCCGCTAGTGGTGGTCTCGGTTGACAAAAGCGCATCCATGCACGGCCTGTTGCAAAAAGCCGAGGGCTTTGCCATCAACATCCTCAAGCGCGAGCAGGAGGACCTCTCCGTGCGCTTTGCCCAACGCGGCCCCAAGGACTTTGCGGATCTGGCGACCAAAGTGGCCGAGACCGGTGCGCCGATTTTGGCCGATGCTTTGGCCTACTTGGACTGCAAGCTGGTAGAAATCACCGCCGCGGGCGACCACGACATGTTCATCGGCGAATGCCTCGCCGGCGAGGTGGGCAGCGGCGCGCCGCTGATCTTCTTCGGCGGGCAATACGCCGAGTTAGCCGATTAGACTGACCCAAGAGAAAGGAATGCTACAATGGAGAAAAAAATCGTCAAAAGCGAAGCCGAGTGGCGACAGGAACTCACCGAAGAGCAGTACCACGTAACGCGGCAGAAGGGCACGGAACGAGCCTTTACCGGCGAGTATAACAACAATAAGGAGCAAGGCGTCTATCGCTGCGTCTGCTGCGGCAGCGAGCTGTTCAGTTCGGCGACCAAGTACGATTCGCGCTCCGGTTGGCCTAGCTTCTGGCAGCCCATCGCCAAGGACAAAGTCGCCGAGGAGCGCGACGCGAGCCACGGCATGGTGCGCACCGAAGTGCTGTGCAGCCAGTGCGACGCCCACCTCGGCCACGTCTTCCCCGACGGGCCCCAGCCGACCGGCCTGCGCTACTGCATGAACTCGGCGGCACTCAAATTCGAGCGCGAGCAGGAAGGCGGAAACTCTTGAACGACGAGAAATACTTACAGATTGTGCTCAAACGCATTCGGGTATCCGCAAAATACAGGCCAAAATTCGGACGAGGAAGCGAAACTAAGGGCCTGTCGTTGGACGAATTCCAAGCACTTTATGGCAGCGATCCCTTCTATTCTTGGTTCGGCCTTGACAATCCGTTGATGTACGCCGCACATAAGGCAGCGGGCGGTATGACAAGCGTTTACAGACAGATCGGGATTGGATGCGAAGAGTTGATTCGCACTATCTTGCAGGATTACCTAGGGCTTTCCGCAGAAGACGCGAACTGGTCTTATGAAATCCCAACATCCGATGGCAAGACGAGGAAGCTCCACCTCGACGGGAGGGTGATTTTGGACAAGGTCGGAGACGAAGCCTCTCGTCGGCGTTTTCACCAATGGATGAAGGACTCGGCAAGCCTTGCAAACGTAGATTCTGACGTATCTGCAACCTTGAAGGGCGCTGTCTTCGAGATTCGCCAAGGTTACAAAAGCAAGGACTCTAAGAGACAGAACGCCGATATAGTCAACGCTACGAACGCCTATGCGCAAGCCTATCTACCTTGCGCCTTAATCCTATCCACGCAGATCGACTCGGACGTCCTGTTGCGATATAGGGCTCGAAAGTGGTCCATCCTTACCGGTGTAATCGGGGCATCGGACCCTTTGTCATCAACCTACGATTTTCTACAAGAGATCGTCGGTTATGACTTGGCGGGATTTTTCAGCCGAAATCAGGATACCCTGAAAAGTAAAATCGACTCGATTCTGGGCAAACTGCTGGAGCCGTCGTCATGACCGAGAAGCTTCGACGTTCACTCGCACAAAGGGCAGATTACACCCACAGGCACAACGCCGAATCTGGGCGGCATGGTTGGCTGCGTCTGACTCCTGCTTACTCGCTCAAAATTGTCGACGAAATTCTGCTAGCTTACGAAGGCATCTCCAAAATCAATGTTTTCGATCCTTTTTGCGGGACCGGGACGACCGCTCTCTGTGCGGCGTATCACGGTCACTCCGCAGTCACTGTGGAAATCAATCCCTTTCTGGTCTGGTTCAGTCGCACCAAGACCGACACTTATTCTACACAAGTGATCTCCGAACTGACTCAGGCTGGCCATGCGATGGCTGACGATATTCGCCACGGCAGGACACCAAGCGTGTCGATACCACGTATGCACAACATTGAACGGTGGTGGAGCGCCTCCACACTCGATTTTCTTTGTGCCCTAAAAGGTGCCATAGATACCAGATTTGCCAAACAAACCAAGCAACGTTCTCTGCTTTTAGCCGCGTTCTGTCGGACGCTGATCCATCTCTCCAATGCCGCCTTTAATCACCAGTCCATGTCCTTTAAGTTGGACGTTCAGGCGACTTTTGATTTCAATATCGACTTGTGCGGAATTTTTATTAAAAATCTGAGCTTTGTTCTGGGGGGAGCGAGGGAAAATCCGGCGGGTCGGGTACGCGTCCACCTTGCCGACTCTCGCCAGCTTACAAAAAAAGATGCCAACTTAGTCGATTGCGTCATTACTTCGCCTCCATACGCTAACCGGATGTCGTATATCCGCGAGCTTCGTCCATACATGTATTGGCTCGGCTATCTCGTGGATGGCCGAGATGCCGGAGAAATGGATTGGGAAGCCATTGGAGGGACTTGGGGGATTGCTACCAGCAGATTAGGAAAATGGACGGCTCCATCGCACGGGTTCCAATCTGAACTTCTAAGCGATGCAGTGGAAGGAATCAGAAAAGCAGAAAACAAGAATAGCCAACTCTTGGCAAACTACGTGTCGAAGTACTTCAGCGATATGTGGAGCCACTTTCAATCGCTGATCGGCGTACTCAACAATGGGGCGAGAATTCACTACATTGTCGGCAATTCAACGTTCTATGGAGTCTTAGTTCCCGTCGAGCAAATCTATGCGGAGATGTTGTCCCAACTCGGATTCTCCAACGTGGAGTGCGTTCCCATCAGGAAACGCAATTCCAAGAAGGAGCTAATCGAGTTCGATGTAAGGGCGCGTTGGAAGTAATCCGCTTTTTCAGCAAGCCGTCGCCAAATCCCTACGCCCGCTCCAGCACGATCCCCTCGCGTTCGATCCGGCTGAACATCGCCCGGTACTCCTCCGTCCCGTCGTCGTCCCAATACTCGGTCTCAATGGGCGCGGCATAGCTCATGGGCATCAGGCGATTGCGGTCGGGCCGCACCATGAAAATCGAGTTGGCCGGGTCGGCGATGTTGTACATGCGGGTGCCGTTTTTGAAGCGCGATTTGATGATCCACTTGTCTTGTGCGGGCAGCGCTAGCGCTTTCAGCCGCTCCAATGTCCCCCGGTCCAAAGTCAGCCCCAGCCCCGGTTTTTCCGGCACCCGCACCAAGCCGTTGATCGGGTCCAGCCGCTCTTCTACCACGTCGCTTTGCCAGACCTCGTAATCGTTGTGGCAGTGGAAGGTGGCCGTAGGCGCGGCGGCCATCATATGTACGACCATGGCGCGGGTGATGGCACCGCCGACGTTTTGCAGCATGAAGGGCTTGCCCGCCGCGGCAAACAAGCCAGCGCGGCGCATGGCATCGCCGATTTTTGCGTGCCCAAGCATGTAGATATCGGCCGGCCCCATCAGCACCTCATAGGTGGCCCCCAGCGGGAAGTGGTGCAAGACGATGGGCCGCTTAGCCCGCTTGCGCAGGTCGATGTAGCCCTCGATGTCCCCGGGCGGCAACGGGTCTTCAAAGCAACCAGCAACCGGATACTCGGCTAGTTTTTCCACCAGCTCGGGCATGTGGTCGTCCGTGCCGTGCATGGTGAAGTCGTAGTGGATTTTGAAGCCGGGCGGCGCGACTGCCTGCATGGCCTCGGTCTGGTCAAAGACGTTTTCAAAGGGCGAGAGGTGATACTTCAGCCAAGTGTAGCCTTGCGCCGCGTAGCGGGTTACAGCCTCGGCCATGTGCTCGGGATGGGTCGATACCGTCCAAGCACCCACAGGTACAAACGACCGATACTTCTGGCCGAAGAGCTTATAGACGGGGACGCCAGCGGCCTGCCCCATCAGGTCGTACATGGCCGTGCCCAACCCCAGCGAAGTCTCGTCGCCGATCCAGTCAAAGGGGTTGCTGCCGATGTATTGGTCGATGGTCTCCTGCGGCTCGGTGCCCCCGCTCTCGCCGAGACCAATCCGGCCATCGTCGGTGTGGGCGATGTAGATCGTGCGGCGCGCGGGGCCGTAGTAGTGGTTGAGCGGGTAGGCGATCCAATCGTGGTACGCGAGCGCGATCTCGTGGACTTCGATTTGGGTAACTCGCATGATTAGATACCTTTCCGCGCAGGGTCAGGGGAATTTGAGCACGACCTTGAGGGCTTGGTGCGGCTCGGGATCGTCAAAGGCCATGGCAAACGCTTGCTGGATCTCGGCAAAGGGCAGGACGTGGCTGACGATTGGAGCGACGTCAATGCGCCCTTGGACGATCCAGTCGAGTGCCGGCCGGTAGTCGCGCTCGGGATTGGGGCCAATGGAGAACACCAAGCGCAGTTCCTGGCGCAATAGGTCCAACATCCTGACCGTCATCAAGCCCTCGACGTGGGCCTTGTCCGGGACGCCAAAGCAGATCACCTCGGCGTTGCGGCAACAGAGGTCCGGCACGAGGCCAAGGGTCTCGGCCACGCCCACGGCCTCGACTGCGAGACCGGCCATAGCACCGCCGGTGATCTCGGCAACCGCAGCAACCGGGTCTTGGGATGCCGAGCAAATCGCATGCGTGGCCCCCATCCGGCGGCCCACCTCCAAGCGGTAAGGCAGCGGATCGATCGCCATGATGCGCCGTGCGCCGAGGTTGCGCAGCACCGCGTCGAACAACAGCCCCACCGGCCCTTGGCCGATCACCACCACATCGCGGTCAATGATGTTGCCCAGCTTGTAGAAGCTGTGGATCACTGTGCCCAAAAGCTGGCTCATCAGCACCTTTTCCTCGGGCAAATCGCCGGGCAGACGGATGCAGCCACCGTCGTCCTTGGCCAAGACGTACTCTTGGAAAAGCCCACGGTCAAAGCCCCACAACAGTACCCGTTCCCCCTCGCGATAGCGCCCCGACGGGCAGGCTTCGACCACGCCCATACCTTCGTGCCCAGTAGCTCCGGGCGGCTGCGGATACCGCTTGTGGGGGCCGCAAAACGGCGGCTTATCGCTGCCGCAGACCGCGACCCGCTCCATCCGCACGAGCATCTGATCGCCGACTGGTTCGGGCTTGTCCGTCTCGATAATTTCCCACTGACGCGGGGCGACTAGTTGGGCCGCGCGCATACCTTTCCTTTCTATAAATAGGCTGACATTACGCATCGTAGGGGCAACCCTTGTGGGTGCCCGCGTAGGATTCCGCTGGCTGAATACGCCGGGTGCTCGGGTGCCCACAAAGGACGCCCCTACACTATCGGTTCGGCACAGATGCGTAACGTCAGTCTATAAATCGAAGAAGTCAGCGTCTTCCTCGCGCAAATAGCGCCGCGCTTCTTCGGCGATTAAATCGACGCCCATCCCAGGCGCGTCCCAAACGGCGATGTGGCTATCGACCACAATCGGGTCGGGCAAGCCCGTGACGATGTCGTACCACCACTCGGGCTGGCCCGTCGGATATTCAAAGGCGATGTAGTTTTGCGGTAGCGTCGCCGCGACTTGCACCAAAGCCGCCAAACCCAACAAGCCGTCAAGCACGCCGTGGGGAGCCATGAGAATGCCGTGCATATCGGCGTATTCGGCCACCCATTTGAGTTCGGCGATGCCGCCGATGTCGCAGGGATCCGGGCCGATGACATCCACGGCGCGCTTCTCGATCAGGTCTTGAAAATTGTGCCGCAAGTAGATCTGCTCGCCCGTGTGGATCGGCGTCGAGGTACTCTGCGTAACCTCGCGGTAGTGATCTGCCGACACGTAAGGCACGTAATCGCCGGTCAGCATATCCTCCAGCCAAGCCACGTTGAGGTCTTCGACCGCTTGGGCTAGGCGGCGCGCATCCGGCACCAGAAAGCCCGGGCCCAAGTCCAGCGCCAAGCCAACCTCGTCGCCGCATACTTCCTTCATCGCGCGGATGCAATCGACGATGTAGTTGAGACCGCGTTCGCTCAAAGGGCCGCGATTGGCGTGGGACGGACCGGTTTGGTGGGTACCGTAGAAATATTCGGGCGACTCGGTGATCCGCCCGCCGTGGAAGGCGAGGCCCTGCTTGATGATGCTGAACTTCTGCGGCGCGTCTATCATGCGCTGCATGTTGTCCGCGTAGTCCTCGGGCGGGCGACCACCCTCTGCGGGCGAGCGGGCGGGCGCCATGGGGAAGCGCACCGCGCCATTGTACACCCGCACTCGGTCGCGAACTTTGCCGCCGAGCAGCTTGTACACCGGCGCACCCACGGCCTTGCCGGCAATATCCCACAGCGCCATTTCAATCGCGCTGACCGCACTGCCCCAAGGCTTAAAGCTGCCCAAGCGGCGGATATTGAGCATCACCCGCTCGACGTCGGTCGGGTCCTCGCCGAGGATGCGGTCTTTGTAAAACAGCACGTGGGGCTTGAGATAGGACTTGCTCGCCTCGACTTCCCCGAGGCCGTAGATGCCCTCGTCGGTATTGATGCGCACGACCGGATTGTTGCCGATGACCGCGCATTTGAGATCCGTGATTTTCATCTGCTTCCTTTCGCCAATAATTGTCGAGCTAATCTGCCATTTATCCGTCCTGCGGGCAATCGCGTCCGTCCCCGCCCGCCAAGTCCTCCAGCTTCCAATCGAGCGGGATGCGCATCCGCCCCTCGTTGCGGCGGTCGAAGAGCAGATAATTTTCGCGCAGCCCAAAGTAGAAGCCAACGACCAAATCGGCTGCCTTAAGAAGCTGTCGAGGTCTTGACCGGCCGGTGCGGCAATCTGCTCTCGCCCATAGTCTCCATAGTCATGAGCTGGATGATGTCGCTGCTGGGGACCGCGCCCAAAAACTTTTCCGAATCCCTTTCCACGATGGGCATGACGGAAAGAGAACTCTCTGACATACGGTGCAGCACGTCTTCGACTTGCTCATCAGGATAGGCCAATGGGGTTTGGCGGCGTACCACAGCGTCGAGCCGGGTCTTGCCCCAAGCCTCCTTAGGCAGGTAGCGGAGCATCTCCAAGGACACGATCCCGACCAGCGCTTCCCTATCTGCCACGACGTAGTGGGGCTGGTGCGGAACGATCCACTGCTCCGTGAAATCACGCACTGTGACCGAAGGCGCAGGATGCCGACGCGAGCGGTCCAGAATGTCATCAATCCTGATGTCTTCCAGCGCGAAGCGGACTATGCCCAACGGAATGTCGTCAAGTTGCGCTGGCAGGTCGGTTCTGCGGCTGGCCCGGCTTACCGCGAAGTCTATCACCGCCGGCATGAACAGGATGTAGCAGAACATGACCAGCACCAAGAATGAGAAAACCACCTCGTCAATGATTCCAGAATTCCACATAACCAGCAGCAGCGCGATTTCAGCCACTCCCTTACCCATCAGCCCGGTGGCCACGGCGTAGGGAACGGCGAGGCGGGACACGTAAGCGCCGATGAAAGCGCCGGTGAAGTTGCCGAGCAATGGGATCAGCGCCAACCCCGCCATGGCCCCCAGCGGCAAGGTTGCGAAGGTAAAGCTGAAGCTCAATCCGGCGGAAGCAAAGAACAGGGGCACGAAAAACCCCTCGGCCACGCTGCGAATCCCTGGGATGATCTCCCGCTGCACTTGGTAGGGAAGGCTCGACAGCGACGCCCCGAACAGCAAAGCACCCAGTGAGCCGTGGAGTCCCACTGCTTCCGCGCCGTACACGATCAGGAAGAGCATGCCAAGCAGCAAACCCAAGGAAAGTTGCGGCACCTGGATCACTCGCTGCAACAGCGCCACCAACGGCGGCAGCACCCGCGACGACAATACCCAGGTCACCACCGAAAAACCGGCCACTTTGCCCAGCAAAATCAGTATGCCGACCGGCGAAACTTGGTGGGCGTGTTCGCCGATGCTGAAGCCGATCACCAGCAGGGCAATCAACTCGGCGATGATCACCACCGTGAAAATTTGCAGTCCAATCGGCTGTTTCAGGTATCCACCGTCCGTCAGCACTTTGGCCACGATGCCCAGACTGGTCATGGACAACACGCCGGCCAACGCCAGCGACTCGGTGAAATTTAGTTTCAGTCCGAAATCGAAAACCAGATCGGTGGTGACCAGCATCGAAATGCTCAGTGACACGGTCACCGACAGTACGGCCGCGAGGAAGTAATGGCCTTTGAGGGACGACATGAAACTGGAGATATCCACTTCGTCTAGGCCGATTAGGAAAAAAAATATGAATACACCTAGCGCCAAAACCAACTCGAGGTGCAGCGAAGACTCAATCCACCAGACGCCGGTCAGTTCCATGACCGGCCCAAGAAACATACCGGTCGCCGCATAGGCGACGATGGCGTTCAATCGCAGCCGGCGAAAAACGCCCTCGGCCAACTTGGCGACGATGATGAGCATCCCGAGCGTCAACAGCGATTGATGTAGTTCGTGCGTGTGCTCGCCGAATCTAAACAGATCCACTATCGCTTGGAGCGAGAAGCCTTCCATGGACATCTTGAGGGTCTCCGTAGGTGCCGTTTGGGGGGGCTTTAGTACGGGCCGCTCAGTTTTTCGACTCCGTGGTACTTGCCGTCCGTACCAATCACGGTCAAGAACACAGCGTCGGATCCCTGGTTATCGTCCGGCCCGTATTTGAGCTGCATGCCGTCAATTTCTATGGCGCCGGCATCTCGCACCGCGCGGAGCAGGCACTCTCGACTCAGGTCGGGGCCGCAGGCTTTGAGACCGGCGACGGCGAGGCGTCCGGCCAGATAACCTTCCAACGAAACGAACCCAGGTTCCGCTTGGGGGTCGTACTCGGAGAGGGCGCTGTGGTATCGAGCCACCACCGGGATGTTTTCGTCAGCGGGGAGAGGAACTACTTGCGTGACGTACACGCCGGCCCCGTCGGGCCCTAACTCGTTCGCCAAAGCGTTGCTCCCCACGAAGGATACCGTCATGAATACCGGATCCAGCTCCCGCCGCACCAACTCTATGGTCTTGACCACCGGCTTGTACGAGCCAATCATGATCACCGCTTCTGGATTGGCCGCGGTGATTTTGAGCGCGGCTCCCTTCACAGCGCGGGTATTGCGTGGGTAGTGCGAAGCCGCTACCGGCTGGAGGCCCCGGCGCTCTAGTGCCAATCGCGTGCCCTCCAGCCCGTTCAAGCCGAAGGAATCATCCTGATAGAGGACGGCAACGCGGGTGATCCCCAAATCCTCGGTGAGCCGCGCCACCATCTCCTCGGTTTCCTCGTAGTACGATGCTCGGACGTTGAGCACATGGTCCAACTCCCGGTCGCGCAAGAACTCGGCCCCTGTGAACGGAGCGAGGAAGGGCACCCCGGCAGCTTGGGCCAGCGGTGATGCAGCGCGGGACGTGGGTGTGCCCACCGCGCCGATCAGCGCGAATACCCTTTCATTCTCAATCAACTGTTGCGTGTTGGAAGCGGCAAAGTCGGTTTCATAGCCGTCATCCAACGCCTTGAGCTTCAGTTCGCGGCCATGGACGCCTCCTGCCTGATTGGCCTCGTGGAATGCCGCCTCAATTCCGAGGCGCATCGCCTTGCCCAATTCCCGGGCCGGGCCGGTGAACGCGGCGGATTGACCAAAAAGGACGTGGTCGTCGGAAAACCCAGGATCCTCGTGGCCTTCTCCCTGCGCTGTTGCCGGGTGCGGCGTATCCCCCTCATTTGGCTCGGGGGCATCCTGCTCGCCCAGACAGGCCATGGTCGCCAGCAGCATCACAAGGGGGATGTGAGAAACCAAACGCTGCGCTAGCTTCATCATTGCGTTATCCTCACTGGCAGATTAGGAATTAAGAATTAAGAATTGGGGCCGGGGCCGGGAATTCCTAATTCCTAATTCCTAATTCCTAATTCCTAATTAGTCATTTATCCGCCCTGCGGGCAATCGCGTCCGTCCCCGCTCACCAGGTCCTCCAGCTTCCAATCGAGCGGGATGCGCATCCGCCCCTCGTTGCGGCGGTCGAAGAGCAAATAATTTTCGCGCAGCCCGAAGTAAAACAAGTCGCGGGTCAGTTCCACGTCCTTTTGGCAGTACTCGGCAATCAAGGCCAGCCGCCCCTCCTTGAACCACCGCAGCGCGTCTAGCCCGTCGGCGCTCTTGGCTGCGTCGAGCGTGGCCCGGCCCAGCGAGTCGAGGCTTACTCGGTAGCGCAGCCGCTGGTGGATCTCGCGCAGAATGTCGAGCGTGTTGAGCGTGCGGAAGTCGAATGGGCTGTACCCGCGCAAGACCGAATAGTCAAAGCCAATGATGTTGAACCCGACGACCAAATCGGCCGCCTGCAAGTGCTCTAAGAGCCGGTCGATGTCTTCCTCAAAATACGTGGTGCAGGCCTGCGCGCGGCTGTCCCACACCACCCCGACCGACATGCCCATCATGTGGGCCTTGTTCCAGCCGCCGACTTCGGCGGCCGAGCGTTGGGTTTCGAGGTCGAACACGACCACGTGCGGGCCTTGTTCGGGTGGCATGTCCTCTTCCCCTTTCTCTTCCTCCCACTCGGCGAAAATCGGCGCGTCCTCGGCGCTCTCGGTCGGAGTGCGCTCAATGGCCCGGCGGCCCGTGAGCGCGCCGAGCAGATGGACCGCGCCTTCCTTGTCGAGGGGGACGTTACCCGCGCCGCACGTGGGGAAATGGATGCAAGACGGGCAGCCGAGCAGACAATCGCAGGTTTCGACCATAGACAGCGTCATGTCCAAGAGACGGTCGAGCTGGGCAAACCCCTTTTCCGCCAGGCCAATGCCGCCGGGGTGATAGTCGTACACGAAAATCGCGCCCTTGCCGAGCTGGGGGTGCTGTGGATAGCAAATCCCGCCGACGTCCGTGCGGTCGCACAAGGCCAGCAGCGGGAACAGCGACTTCATGGCGTGTTCAATGGCGTGGATCGAGCCCATGTAGTGGTGCTGGTGGCGGCTGAGATCGGCCTTGAAGTGGGCGTCGAGCTCAATCCAGAAGCCAATCGTCTCAAAGTGCTCCACCGGCGATTCCAGCTCGTGTTTGCTGAGCACGACTTGGTCGCCGACGCGGATCTTTTCGTAACCCACCACCTGCGAGCTGACCTTGAGCCGGCCCAACCGCGCCATAAAGCCCTGCAACGGCCGCGAGCGCAACTCCTCTAAGATCTCGGTGTCCTTTTCCGTGCGGGCGCGCGTGAAGTACGCCACATCCACTTCCTCGGCGTAGATCTGGCCCCGCTCGGGATTGCGGTCGCCGATCTCGTACTGGCGGCCGCGATGCAAGTAAATCGCGCCTTTGTAGCACTCGCCGTACACCTGACCGCCGCTGACCGTGCCAATCTGGTTGTCGCCGCGATCGACGATGCGATACGACTCGCCAATGGTGCGCATGTTGACCAAGCGATGCGGCTGCTTGCGCGCGGCAAACCAAGCGTCGCCCTCGGCATTCTGCAGCAGCATCCCCTCCTCAGTCAGCGCATCAATCGCCGCCTGATAATTGGATAGTGCGTACTCCGGCTCGCTAGCGGCGAGGGGCAATTCGTGCGCCGCGCACGTGAGGTGATTTTTGAGGATGTACTGATTCGTCGGATCCACCACCGCGTCCTCTAAATCGTGCGCAAAAAACTCCCCCGGATGCCGCATAAAGTACTGATCGAGCGCGTCGGGAGACGCGATGAGGAGGATCAGCGACTCGCGGCCAGCGCGGCCCACGCGGCCAGCGCGCTGCCAAGTGTTGATGATCGAACCCGGATAGCCGACCAATACGCAGACATCCAAGCCGCCGATGTCAATGCCCAGCTCCAAGGCCGACGTGGCCACCACGCCCATGAGCTGGCCGCCGTTGAGTTCCTGCTCGATCTGGCGGCGCTCAGTAGGCAAATAGCCCGCTCGATACGAAGAGATCCGCTCCCGCAAGTCCGGGCGGCTCTGAGTGGCCCAGCGGTACACGAGTTCGGTAGTAATGCGAGCGCGAGTGAAGACAATCGTGCGGAAGTCCTTGAGCACACTGGCGCGCAGCAGATGGGCCGCGAGGGTGTTGGGGCTTTCTGTCGGATTGACAAACACGAAGTGGCGCGCCGCAGCCGGAGCGCCGTGGTCTTCAATCGCGTAAAAGGAGCGGTTGAGCAACTCGCCCGCCAATTCGCGGGGATTGCCCATCGTCGCCGAACTGGTGATGTACACCGGCTCAGACCCGTAGTGCGCGCAGATGCGGTTCAAGCGGCGAAAAAGGTGCAGCACGTGGGTGCCAAAGACGCCGCTATATGCGTGCAGCTCGTCGATGACCACGTAGCGCAGGCGAGCAAAAAAGCCGGCCCAAGCCTCGTGGAAGGCGAGGATGCCCGAGTGCAGCATGTCCGGCGTGGTGAACAGCACCTGCGGCGGCTTAGTGCGAATTTGCCGACGGCGATGGCTCGTGGTATCACCGTCGTAAATGGCCGCTTTCAGTTCGCCCCCCAAACCCTGCATCAGGCCGCTTAGCTCGTCGAACTGATCCTGCTCCAGCGCCTTGAGCGGGAATATGTAGAGCGCATGCGCCTCGGGGTCGTCGAGCAGTGTGGTCAGCACGGGCGCGTTGTACACCAAGGTCTTGCCCGAGGCCGTGGGCGTGGCAATGGCCACGTGCTGGCCCTCCAGCACTTTTTGGATGCCCTCGGCTTGGTGCGTGTAGAGCGCGGGGATGCGGGCGATTTCGAGGATGCGGGCCATGGCCGGAGGCAGGCCAGCCAAGTCGCGGACTAGACGCGCCGGGCGCGCGGGCAAAGTCTGGTGGTGGACGACCTCGTTGCCCAAGATGCGGCGTTTGAGAAAGCGGATGTGTTCGGCAATGCTCTCGGCGTCGCTGATCAAGGCTCAATTTCCTGAAGCAGTGTATGGCGAAGACGAGCGGGGAGGAGATGAGAATAGCCAAGCCGTTGGACTGGGGCAAGGCGAGACGACTGTGCGAACCGTCCCTTGCCTTGACAGAGAATGTAAAAAAGGGTCTTTATTTGATTAATCCTGACGAGCTTTTTCCTTGGCGGCCCCTGATTGCGATAAAAAACACAAAAGGGAAGTAATCGCGGTGCATCAGTTCAGTTTCTCCGACCTAGCAGAGTGAGATCCCTACTCCAAAATTTTACGTCCGAACTTCGCGCCGACCTCCTGTCCGCGAAGGCCGTTCCAGCGCTGTCAGCCGGCTTCACCTCGGGCCTAGGTCTGCTCGTCGCTCAGATTGCCTTCGGGAGCTTCATATTCTCGGGACCGTTAGCTCCCTATTCCTCCCAAGGCGTCGGCTTGGTGCTGTTCGGAAATTTTGCATCGTGTCTCATCATCGCCCTCGCGGGCGGCTACCTCGGCGCGATTGCCGGGCTGTCTCCCGCGCTGGTGATCGTCATGGCCACGATCGGGTTCACGATGGACGCCGAAGGCGACGCACTGTTCGTCACCACCGCGGTCGCGCTCATCATCAGCGCCGTCGCCACTGGCGCGTGCTGTCTCCTAATCGGTCGTTTCCAACTCGCCAATCTAGTCCGCTTCATCCCCTATCCGGTGACGGGTGGGTTTGTAGCTGGGATCGGGGGGGCCGTGTGTTTGGCGGCCATGTCGTTGATGGGTGCCAAACCAGATTGGCGGACGATTCCCACACTTCTGCAGCCCCCCCTGCTGTGGAAGTGGAGCCCGGGCGCGGTGTACGGAATCGCCCTGTACCTCGCGATGAAACGCTGGGGCAACCCGCTAATCCTGCTGGTGAGTGTCGCGCTCGTCGTCGGTGGGTATCATCTCGCGCTCGCCGCCCTCGGCATTTCAAGTGACGAAGCGCGGGCGGAGGGCCTACTGCTCCACCACTCAGAGGCGCACGGGAGCCTGTGGCCGGCCTTGCTTCCCGCCGATCTAGTACATGTGGAATGGGCCTTGATAGCCGCGCAGGTTCCCAACATGCTGACGCTGATGATGGTCGCCTTCATCGCCGTAGTCATGAATTTCGCTGGCCTCGAGCTGGCGGTGAATCAGGAGCTAGATTGGGACCGGGAATTCCGGGCGACAGGGGTCGCGAGTGTAGTCGCCGGTCTAGGCGGCGGCACGGTGGCGACCCCTGTCGTGCCAGCGTCCCTGCGCAGCAAGCTGCTCGGAGCCACAACAAGGTTGACCGGGGTGGTCGCCGCCCTCGTAATCGGGAGCGCGTTGCTCTTAGGCGACGAGATGCTGGAATTCGTCCCGGCTGCGCTCGTAGGCGGCATCCTGTTCTTTGCCGGTCTCGGCATGTTGGACCAAGGTCTGGTGACAAGTCGCAGGCGGCTCCCTTGGTCCGAGTACGGCATTATTCTGCTAATTTTCATTACAATCACGTCTTTCGGCATGATCGAGGGGGTGGGCGTCGGGATGCTCGCCACCTTGGTGTTCTTCGCCGTGCGCCTCAGCCGCGTGGACCCAATCGAATCGAGATTCACCGCGCGAGAGCGCGAAAGCAACAAGACCCGTCCCGTCCCCGACCGCGCCATCCTGCTGGAAGAGGGAGAGCGGGTACAGGCATACCAACTGCGCGGCTACCTCTTCTTCGGCAGCGTGTGCCCCCTCGCCGATCATCTCAGGCAGTCCCTACACGGCGCTTCGCGTCCTACTTGTCTGATACTGGACTTCAGCGCCGTCTCCGGCTTCGACTTCTCGGCCGTGAACGTCCTGAGCAGGTTTCTGCAAACGGCGCACGCGGCCGGGGTACGAGTGGTGCTGAGCGCATTGTCCGAGGAGTTGCAGACCGGACTTGAGCACAACCTGCCGCCGGCCATAGATGCCGAGTTGCTGGTGGAGCCGGATGCAGACCGCGCCCTCGAGCGCTGTGAGGACATCGTCATTGCGGAGTGGAGGGCGAACGTGGACATGGCGGACGAGCGTCGCGCCGCACTGATGGAACACACCGTCGATGATCTCGAGCGCTACCTAGAGCGGCAAATTGATTTTGAAAATCTGCTGGAGGAACTTCAACCCTATCTGAGTCCGCGCCAGTACGCTGCCGGCGAGGCTCTCGTAGGACCGGATGCCCCGCAAGAGGGTCTGCAACTGCTGCTTGCGGGCCGGGCTTCCGGCTACGATTCCGCGGGCACGCGCCTGTTTCAATGCGGGCCGGGCGAGGCGATATGGCCGACGGGCGCGTCGGAGCAAAGGGCAACCTCCGTGGTTACAGACGACTCCTGCCGCACGATGGTGCTGACGCTGGCTGCCCTAGGCTGGCTGGAGCAGCACGAAGAGCGGCTTACCCTCAAGCTGTATCGCTACCTCCTCGCCAGTCGTTTCCAAACCGAATCGGGAGCAGAACAATAGCAAGCGGACTCCCGCAGCTAGATAGAAAAATCCTCTGAAACGACTAAAAGCATGGAATCCTGGCAAACATCTATTAAGGCGCTGACTGTCGATGTCTTTGGCACGGTCACCGACTGGTACTCTACCATTGTGCGAGAGGGCGAGCGTTTAGGCTGCGACAAGCGGCTTACCGTGGACTGGGTGCGCTTTGCTGCGGCTTGGCGCGGTGGCTATGAACCTGCTATGGGGCGCGTGCGGCGCGGCGAATTGCCTTGGACGACAATAGACGCGCTCCACCGCATGATTCTCGACGACATTCTGCAAGACTTCTCAATTCCCGAGTTGTCCGAGGACGAGCGAAGTCATTTCAATCGCGTTTGGCACCGGCTGGATCCGTGGCCCGATGTGGTCGGCGGTATGTCGCGGTTGAAGTCCAAATACATTGTCGCCGCGCTTTCCAATGGCAACATGTCGCTACTGACCAACATGGCGAAGCACGCAGGTATTCCGTGGGACTGTATCTTGTCAGCAGAGCTTGCGCGGCACTACAAGCCGGACCGGGAAGTGTACGAGGCCGCGGCGCAGCTTCTCGATTTGGAGCCGCCTTCAATCCTGATGGTCGCGGCGCATCGCCACGACTTAGCGGGGGCTAGAGCCGTCGGCTTCAGAACGGCCTTCATTCCACGTCCTCTTGAATGGGGAACGAAAGGTCAGGCAGACACGGCGCAAGACGGAGATTTTGACATAGTTGCGGAGGATTTTCACGACCTTGCGGCGCAGCTTGGGATCTAATTGGCCTTCCCCTGAAAGACCCCGCCTAGGGGTATTTTGTCTCCTCGCTTGGGGTTGTTTCTATTATCTTTACTATTCATAATACGATAAGGCTTGTGAATGCCGATACCATTCGAAATGATTATGGAACAGGCTCCGGTATCTTCTCAAACCCGCCGCAGGCAGAGATTCCACGAGTGGCGACAAAATTTGGAAAGGGCCGCCAGACTGGTCTGGGATACGGAGGCACCAGTTGCCGTTCCGGTATCGGTCACAATCGCTTACTTCTTTGACGACACGCCTGTTGATGTTGATAATTTCCCGAAACCTATCCTCGACGCTTTGAAAGGATTGGTATTTCAGGATGATTCTCAGGTGTACGACCTGCTTTGTCGCAAGAGAAATAGAGCTGATAACTTGCGGATCGAAGGGCCATCGCAAGACTTGCTCGATGCTCTCAATAATTCAAGGCAAGTACTTCACATCAAAGTGACCGCCGCCCAGAATCAGGAGATCGTATTTTGATAAGAAATCCAACCAATGCTGAACATCTTCTTGCTCTTAAAACAGCACAGGAATATCGGAGCAAGGGCTACGATGTTTCGACAGGGGTGCTTCTCGACTTTTTTCCCAACTTCCAAGCTGATCTAGTTGTACGGAAGGGTGACGAGTCGAAGGTGATCGAAGTGAGGTCTCGGTCCTCACTGGCCGCGGACCGTAGAATCAGCGAATTGGCAAATACTATAGAATCGAAGCCGGGTTGGACCTTCGAGCTGATTCTGGTGAGTGAGCCTGAGAGTCGTGATGCACCTGCTGGTGCGAGGTCTTTCGAAAGTGAAAGCATCCTTCAACGAATTGAACAAGCCGAAAAAGCCCTGCAATCAGATATTCCTGAAGCGGCTTTCATGCTTGCGTGGTCAGCTTGTGAGGCTGCGATTCGAGCATTGGTGTCGAACGAAGGAGTTTCAAAGCCGGGTATCACTTCGGCGAGTTATATCCTTGACCAAGCGCGTTACTTGGGAGTTATCTCAGGGGACGAGTATCTCAAGCTGACTGACTTGCATAAATACAGAAACGCGATTGCCCACGGGTTTAGCCACGACGACTTGGGTATCGAGATGGTTTTGGAATTGATCGAGACTGCCCGTAGATTGACGAACGAGCAGAGCACAGAGGAATATGCCCAAACTTGAATCCCACCCCCACCGGCATCGACCGCAACCTAACGCACTACGCCGACCCCGGCTTTAGCCGCTACTTACGCCGCGCTTTTCTCGCCTCGGCTGGCTACGACGAGGCGGATTTAGAGCGCCCCGTCGTCGGTATCGCCGACACCTCGTCCGACTACACGACCTGCCATCGCGCCATCCCCAACTAGTAGAAGCCGTCAAACAGGGTGGGGCGCGGCGAGCGATTGGGCGCATGCTTTCCTACTACGGAGGCACGGCCCTAAATTAACCCAAATGAAATATAAACAAATACTTATGTATTTTTCTTATTGCGTGCTTGACAAATAAAGCAAATGCTCTATATTCTAAGCAAGCCGAATTGAAAGACCGGAGGTCATGTGAACATGAGTCACGAAGAGCAACTCGGTACTTACCTCAAGCGCGCCCGGAAAACTGCGGGTCTGACGCTACGGGCGGTTGAAGGGAAGACAGGGATATCCAACGGGTACCTTAGCCAACTTGAGAGCGGTCAGGTGCGGCGTCCATCCCCGACGAACCTGCACAAGCTGAGCGAACTCTATCGGCTGCCCTACTCTGAAGTGATGGAGGCAGCGGGGTATCCCATACCCTCGACTCAGTACAGCAACGAAGAGCAGCGCTTCTTCGCACGGATTGGGGAGACTTCCAACGAAGAGAAAGAGGCACTGATCGAGTACTTGGAATTCATGCGAACTCGGAGAAAGCAGTAACGAACAATGAGGTGGTCGGTCTCTAAGGCAAAGCAGTTCAAGCTACTCAGTGACGATGAAGCTAACCGACAGGTGGTTGTGGCAGGATGCAACGGAGTACAATTAGGACGCGCTCGCATATGGCGTCGAGGAGCGTTGAGACCATGAGCGACCGAAGCTTACAATCGGGCTACTATAGCACAATCACTTACCTCGCCGAGCTGCTGGATGAAGCCTTGGTGCAGGTCAAGCTCGCGCGAGGCGGCGCACCCTCGTCAGAGATCGAAAAGGTCGCCAAGATGTTGGAAACGGCGGCTGGCGAAGAGCGCCGCGATCTCTCGACTGCATTCCTGCGCTTGATCCTTCGAGATGAGTTAGGAGAGCAACAGCAAGCTTGGCAAGAACTGAGCGTGCGACTTGGAAAGGGAGAGTGCGACGAGCATGACGTGGAGACGATGGAGCGGATCGCTGAAGTCGTGGACACAGAGCGGGCATCAGCGTTTCGCAAAATGAGAGGGTACTAGGTGTTCGAGGAGTATATCGCTGGAACTCTCGGCGAGCTGGAACGACGGGCCCTCGTCCTACGGGCAAAGATTCCGCGAGACCTGCCGCCCTACTACGCCACGCTTGTACAGGCGTGCAACGAGCGGCTTGATAGACTGCTGTTTGTCCTCCGCGACCTGCGCGATAACCCTGAGTGGCAGGATGAGAAACTTCGCCCAGAGTGTCAGCGGCGCCTGCGCAGGATCGTGACGGCTCTCGACGAGTTGGAGTCCGGCGGTATCACGGCCCTCTGTCGTGCGAACGACGATGACCATTACTTCAACGGTCTGCTAGAACGCCTGCGAAAGGAAATCAAGTATCCGGGAGCACTGCCCACGGTTTCCTCACTCTCGCAGAGTTACTTCTATGTTGACACGGACCTCAACCTCATGAGCGTGCCGCTGGCCGAGCGGCATTTCCTTCTCCATTTGCCGGATCTTTACCATGAGCTGGCGCACCCGCTATTGGTAGCGCGTGACGATCCGGTCATCGAGCCCTTGCAGGATAGGATGTTGGAGTCGGCGGCAGCGGCCATGGAGCACTTCCACACGCTGGCACGCGAAAGGGAAGGTGGTCGTGCTCCAGAGCAAGAACGGGATCGGCTGCGGACGTGGGAGTTCTACTGGGGCAAGTACTGGATCTTCGAGTTTTACTGCGACCTGTTCGCCATCTACACCCTCGGACCAGCCTTCGCATGGTCGCATGTACATCTGAGCGCCAAACGAGGCGTGAACCCGTACGACTACCTGATGGAGCAGCATCCGGCTGACGCCGCGAGGATGTCCATGCTCCTCATCGGTCTGCGCGAGATCGGCTATGACAATGAGGCAAGGGAGATCGCGGAGGTGTGGCAGTCGGTGATCGGCTCATCGACCTACAAGCCCCCCTCCGACTTCAGGACGTGCTATCCCCAAGACGTGCTTAAGAAAATAGCTAAGCAGGGCCTCAAAGGAGTAAAAGCGATCGGATGCCGCATCGCACACGCTGGGTGCGACGACGAAATCCACACGCTCCTGAACGAGGCTTGGCAACGGTTCTGGGACAATCCGAGAGATTACGCCGCTTGGGAGGATCAGAAGACAAAGGAACTGGGCTCGGCTGGAAACAACTGAGCCCAGAACAGGCACCTTCGCATCCTCGATTTGGAGCCATTTTCCCTCACGCTCAAAACACCCTAGTTGGATGGAAGAGCCATCTTCTGTTTTCGTCCCCTAGAGAATAGGAATCTCTGATTAAGTGGCATGAATATCTATACGTTGTTGTTTTATAAAGAGTTGTCGTTTTTCGTGCAACAAAGCTGAAAAACAAACAGAATGCGAAAACTCGTAAGAACAAAACTTAATCAGAGGTTCCAATACTAGAAAAGCTAGCGGCGCTGGTTCCCCAAACCCGGTTTCATCTCCTTATCATATTGATCGTCCCAGTTCAAGCCATACCTTATCCCGCTCCAAAGGAGCCACATGAATCCCCCCTCCCCCACCGGCATCGACCGCAACCTAACCCACTACGCCGACCCCGGCTTTAGCCGCTACCTACGCCGCGCCTTTCTCGCTTCGGCTGGCTACGACGAAGCGGATTTAGAGCGCCCCGTCGTCGGCATCGCCGACACCTCGTCCGACTACACCACCTGCCATCGCGCCATGCCCCAGCTCGTAGAAGCCGTCAAACGGGGCGTGTTAGAAGCGGGCGGGCTGCCCCTCGTCTTTCCGACCCTGTCCCTCGGCGAAATCCTCCTCTCCCCCACCGCCATGCTCTATCGCAACCTCATGGCCATGGCAACCGAGGAAATGATCGCCGCCCAGCCCATGGACGCAGTCGTGCTGCTCGGCGGCTGCGACAAAACCCTGCCAGCCCAACTCATGGCCGCAGCTTCCGCGTCCGTGCCCGCCATCCACCTCGTCGCCGGGCCGATGCTGGCCGGAGACTGGCGCGGCGAGCGATTGGGCGCATGCACGGATTGCCGCCGCTACTGGGCACAGCACCGAGCCGGTGCCCTCGACGCCGAAGAAATCGCCGCTGTCGAGCAGAACCTGTGCCCAACCGCCGGAACCTGCATGGTCATGGGAACGGCTTCGACCATGGCTTGCGTGACCGAGGCCCTCGGGCTAATGCTACCGGGCGCGGCTACCCCGCCCGCAGTCTCCGGCCAGCGCTTGCGGCTCGGAGTCGCCACCGGCCGCCGGGCCGTAGCCTTAGCCACCGAGGGACACTCGGCGCGAGACATACTAACGCCACCGGCCTTTGCCAACGCCCTCAAAGTGCTGGCCGCGCTGAGCGGCTCGACGAATGCGGTCGTGCATCTGATCGCCATTGCGCGTCGGGCCGGCGTGGATCTGTCGCTAGACGACTTCCACACCGCATCCCAACAAGTGCCGCTTCTGGTCGATTGCAAGCCAGCGGGCACTGGGTACATGGAGGATTTCGACAAGGCCGGCGGCGTACCCGTCCTGCTCAAAGCACTAGAGCCAATGCTCGACCTCGATACAATAGGAGTCAGCGGCCAAGCCCTCGGCGCGCTCTTGCAGAACGTGGCCGCACCCGGCGCGTGGCAAACCGCGATCCGCACCTTGGACGCGCCACTCGGGCCAGCGTCGTCCCTCGTAGTACTAAAAGGCTCGCTTGCGCCAGACGGCGCAGTCTTGAAAAAAGCCACCTCGTCCCCGCACTTGCACAAACACCGAGGGCCAGCCATCGTATTCGAGGGGCCAGACGCCGCCGCGCGCGTTGACGACCCCGCCTTGGGCATTATGCCAGAACACGTGCTGGTGCTGCGCGGAGCCGGGCCAGTGGCCCTTGGAATGCCCGAAGCCGGGTCCATGCCCTTGCCCAAGCACCTTGCCGCCCAAGGCGTCGAGGACATGGTGCGCATCTCCGATGGGCGGATGAGTGGCACGGCATATGGAACGGTCGCGTTGCACGTAGCGCCAGAAGCCGCCGTCGGCGGGCCGCTGGCACTCGTCCGCGACGGCGACCTGATCGAGTTGGACGTAGAAGCCGGGCGCTTAGATTTGTTAGTCCCCGAGGAAACCCTTGCCCGCCGACGGGCCGAATGGACCGCGCCCACCACGCCAGTCCGTGGATGGCGGCGACTGTACGCCGAGCGCGTATTGCAGGCGAACTTGGGCGCGGATTTAGATTTTTGCTAAGTACACGACAGCAGAGTGGTCTGAGATGCTTCGCTTCGCTCAGCATGACAAGTACTGATGATCTGCTTCCCAGCGTCATGCTGAGCGTAGCGTAGCGGAGTCGAAGCATCTCATACCTATTCTGCTAACCAACACGAGGAGGAATACATGCTCAGTGCATTGCTCGCCGAGCGCGAGCGGCAAGGCAAACCCATCCGCGTCGGCATCATCGGCGCGGGAAAATTTGGCGGCGGGTTGGTCGCGCAGATCGCCCAGATGCAAGGCATGGTCGTCTCGGCCATCGCCGACATTGACCTAGCGCGCGCCCGTTACGCATACGCGGCGGGGTACGGGGATGTTGCGGTGGGAACAGCGGATAGCCCGCAGGCATTGGCAGAGGCCATTCACGCGGGAAAATTCACCGCCGTTGAAGACGGGCTGTTAGTCGCCCAGGCCGAGGGTTTGGACGTGGTGGTAGAGGCAACCGGCTCGACCTCGGTCGGAGCTAACATGGCCAGCGCGGCAATCGCCAGCGGCAACCACCTCGTAATGGTCAACGTGGAAACAGACGTAACAATCGGTTCCCTACTCAAGTGCAAAGCCGACAGCGCGGGCGTGGTGTACTCCCTCGTCGATGGCGATCAGCCCGGAGTGACCATGAACATAATCGAATGGGCGTGGTCCCTCGGCTTGGAAGTGGTAGCCGCAGGTCGCGGCACCATCCTCTTTGCCGACGATCCCCAAGGCACACCCGACAACACCGCGGCGCGCTTCGGCTTTGACGAAGAGACCTTGCAGCGGCGCAACATCAGCTTGAAGATGTACAACTCCTTCCGCGACGGCACCAAAGCCCAAGTCGAGGCCACGGCCATCGCCAACATGGCCGGGCTAGTCCCCGACATAAGAGGCATGCACGAGCCGTCGTGCAATTTGGCGGACATCCCGCAAAAATTCAGCTTGGTCGAAGAAGGCGGGCTACTGAGCCAGCGCGGAGTCATCGAGCTAGCCAACAGCGTCGCCGAGGACGGCAAGACCCAACTCGCCAATCCGCTAGGCATGGGCGTCTTCGTCGTCGTCCGCAGCGAACATCCCTTTACGGTCGAAGACCTCGCCACTTACAACCTGCACCCGGGCGGCGACGGCCAAAACTTCCTTCTCTACCGCCCCTATCACTTAGTGGCAGTTGAAGCCCCGATCACCATCGCCAAAGTCGCGCTCTACGGCCTGCCAACCGGTGCCCCACGCTCCGTACCCACCGCCGATGTAATCGCCGTAGCCAAGCGAGACCTCAAGGCCGGTGAGACGCTCGATGGCGGGGGTGGTTACACTGTATTGGGACAAAGCGAAAAAGCGACCGTAGCACACCAAGAAGGACTGTTGCCGTTAGGACTGTCGGGCGGGGCCGTGCTCAAACAAGACGTGCGGCAAGGCGACGCCATTGGCTACGCCATGGTCGATGTGCCGGATTCGCTCGCGTTGCAACTGCGGCGCGAACAAGACGCCATGTGCGATTGACTACTCCCAATCCTAAAGAAGTTGGGACTCTTGACAGGGGTACGCCGCCGCAGACTGTAGCCCCAGTCTGCAAATGTTCGATAAACTTGAAGTAATTCTTACCGCATAACCAAAGACTGGAAAATGTCCGAATATCAAGAAGCTAAGATACTAATCGTCTCTATCTTGGAACTCTCAAAAGACTCGATCCATATGCACGTAGGATTGATCGTGTTTTTCTTGGCTGTAATTTTTTGGAAAAAAGGCTCCATTGAAGCGCGATGCTTGATCCCCGTCGTAATTGTAGCATCCTTGATGGAGATTCTCGATCTAAGATATGATTATATCTCTCTCGGTCACTTTCGCCTTAAGGCCATAACGGCCAGCATACACGATTTAATCAATACCACATTTTGGCCGGTGGTCATCGTAGCACTTGCTTGGCTGGGCAAATTGCAGAATGCGCGGAAGACATAGTTGCCTAAAGCCGAATTGTAGGGGCGAGCGATCGCTCGCCCCTACCTGCAAGACGATCCACCGCTCGGATCGTTCAAATCATTCCGCATTGCTATATAAGTACAAAAAGGGGAAGGGCACGAGGCCCTTCCCCTTTTGCTCGTCTAAGGCTGGCTAGCCGGTCTTAACTTCGACCTGGCGGACGACCTTTTTCGCCTCCTCCTTTTTGGGCAGGTGGAGGGTGAGGACTCCACTCTTGAACTTGGCTTCGATGGCGTCGTCCTGCACGCCATCGGGCAGGTGGAAGGCGCGCTCGAAGCGGCCGTAGATGCGCTCCTGGCGGAAGTACTGGCCTTCCTTTTCCTCGCTAGCCGCGCTCTTTTCGCCCCGCAGCACGAGCGTTCCGTCGTCAACGGTGATCTCGATGTCCTTCTCCTCCAACCCCGGCAGTTCGGCCGAGATTTCGTAGGAAGCGTCGTCTTCCTTGACGTCGATGCGCGGGCTGAAAGCCGCGTTGCCAGTCAAAACGGGCAAGCGCGAGTCCTCGCCAAAGAAGGCATCCACGAGGTTGTCGAACGGGCTGCGCCACGGGCGATTGCTGACGCGAGCGCTGGGTAGTAAAGTCTTGATGGCCATAATCTTTTCTCCTTGTTAAGGTGGTGGTTGGTTGGTTTGGCCTTCGCCCATTGTATTGCAAAATCCGTGCCAACATTTTCAATTTTTACATATCTCGTTGTTATACATAGAGTTGAGAAATTTTTGCCGCGAAAGCGGCTTTGTCCGTATTGTCAGCACGGCCTGGAAAAATTGGCAGGCGTCATGCGAAATTGGCCGAAGTCCGTGCCGTTATTGCACTCTATCCTCGTAGCCAGCGAAAGGAACCATTGTGATCGACTGGAAAGCTGTACGCGCCGAAGTAACCGGCTATTTGCAGGCCCTCATCCGCATCGACACCACCAATCCCCCGGGCAACGAAAGCAAAGCCGCGCGCTATCTAGAAGAAATACTGCGGCAGGAGGGCTTTGATCCACTCTTCGTCGAGTCCGCATCCACGCGAGGAAATGTCCTCGCGCGGCTGTCCGGCGGCGACGAGCCACCGCTCATGCTCTTGGGGCATACCGACGTAGTAGCTGTCGAGCCGGAGCATTGGACGCATCCACCCTTTTCCGGCGCACTAGCCGACGGCTGCGTATGGGGACGGGGCGCACTAGATATGAAGAACATGGTCGCAGCGAATCTGATGGTATTGCTGCTGTTGCAACGGGAAGGCGTCCAACTCAACCGCGACATCGTCTTCGCCGCCACCGCCGACGAGGAGGCCGGCAAAGGCAACCACGGGCCGGGGTGGATCATCGACAATCGACCAGAGCTGTGGGACGCGCCTTTGATCATCACCGAGGGCGGCGGCAGCGACTTTTCCGTCGGCGAGCAGCGGTTTTACACCTGCCAGACCGGGCAAAAGGGACTGTGCCGACTGCGCCTGATCGCCCACGGAACCCCCGGACACGGCTCCATGCCGCACGGCGACAGCGCGATCGTCAAGCTATCCAGAGCACTAGCCGGCTTGGAAGGAGCCGTGTTCCCCGCGCACATGTCCGCAAGCGTGCGCCACTTCGTCGAGGGAATTGCCCGCCGCCGTCCAGCCGCCGAAGCCGCCCTGTGGCAGCAAGTGCTCGACCCTGCGACCGCAGATGACGCACTGCGCGACCTGCCCATCGGCAACACCTTGCGCCGCGAGTTGGGCGCAGTGCTGCACAACACGGCCTCGGCGACCATGGTGCAGGCCGGTTCCAAGATCAACGTAATTCCGGGAGAGGCGACCGCTTGGATCGATGGGCGCTTAGTGCCCGGTCAGACGGCCGAGAGCTTCGCGACCGAGCTACGCGCATTTGTCGGCGAAGAGGTCGCCATCGAGATCGATCAGTACACACCGCCGTTGGAAGCGTCGTCCGATACCCCGCTTTTTCAGACGATCGTCGAGGTGATGCAAGAGCGCGAGCCAGACGCGCCCGTACTCCCCTATCTGATGCCAGCCGGCACCGACGCCAAACACATTGTGCCACGCCGCCCTGAAACCCAGATCTACGGCTTTATGCCCTATCGCCAGCAGCCGGGCGAGGAGGAAATGACCCTGATCCACGGCCACGACGAGCGCACCCCCGTGGAAGAGCTACTCTTTGCAACGCAGGTGCTCTACGAAATCGTCTGTCGCTTTGGAGGGGTAAAGTAGACTAGCTCGGCTCGACGACAGCGACGCCATCGTCGATTTCGAGCACCAAAACCTTATCGCCGGGGTTGAGCGGGCCTTGAGCATCGGCCCGGCGCGCCAACAGTTCGATGGTGCGGCCTTGGACGGTAGCGGAAATTTTGCCGGTGCTGCCACTGGCGATGGGGACGGTGACTTCCGCTTCAAGGCCGATCAAGTCGTCGCCCGCCAGCGAACTGTCGGCGCTTGATCCGCTCAACCGGCTCAGCATCCAGTCGCCCACAAAGGCGCAGACTGCACCGCTACCCAGCGCCGTGAACAACGCAGCACTTGGGGCCATCAGCAGGCTACCTAACATCCCGGCCAAACCAAAGAAGAAGGCAAAAAAGAAGAACAGCCGCAGCCGCAAAAAGGCCAGCGCCCGCAGGCCGTCGCCCGCACCATCGCCGTCCCCGCCAAACAGCGAGGCCCCAACGGCGACTCCCCCGACGATCAGCCCGCTCAAGTACAGATAAAAGAGATCCACGCTACCCTTCCTGCGGCGGAACCTGCCCGTCGGCCTTGTCGTTGATAACCGAAGCCAAGTCAACGCCGGTTGTCGCCTTGATACTCTCAAAGAGTGCAGGGGCTAGTGCCCCGATCTGATTGACAACCGCCGGCAGACCGCTCTGACCGCCGTTGCCAGAATCGACGACGGCGAGATGGTCAATTTTGATGTCCTTGGCCATGGCGGTGATTTGCTCGACCAAGTTCGGCAGCATCTGGATCAACAACAGCTCTTTGCCATTGGGGCCGGCGATGGTCCAGACCTCGTTCTTCTGCTTGAGCACCTCGATCTCGGCGAGGCCGTTTTCGAGGATGTTGGCCGCTTCGCCCTTGGCGCGCAATTCGGCCGCGTCGCGATCGGCGCGGGCCGGCTCAATGACTTCGATTTCGAGCCGACGCTTTTGCAGCGCTAGGCGCTCCTGCTCAACCTGCTGCTCGGCCTGGACTTCGGCTTTGCGGGCAATTTGCGCGGCGCGCTTCTCAGCAGCCAAGCCCTCGCCTTCCAGCTCGGCCTTGCGGACGCGGAGCGTGTTTTGCGCATCGACGATCTGCACCTGCGCCTCGGCGTCGGCGACTTCGCCCCGGCGGCGGGCCTCGGCGGATTTCTCCTGTGATTCGGCGCGGTTTTCCGCCTCGGCAACTTCCGCTTCTTTGAGGATCGAGGCGGTGCTCCGGCGACCGATAGCGTCGAGATAGCCGACCTCGTCGGTGACATTCTGGATTTTGAGCGTGTCGAGTACTAGGCCCAACTTCTGCAGATCGACGTCGGCCTCGTCGATGAGCGATCCGGCAAATTTGAGGCGATCCTCGTTGACCTCTTCGGGGGTCAGCGTGGCGAGGACGCCGCGCAGGTTGCCTTCGAGGGTATCTTTGGCAATATCCTGGATTTCGGCGAGCGGGATGCCTAAGAATCGCTCCAGCGCATTGCCGAGCAGCGGCTCGTCACCAGCGATCTTGATATTGGCGATGCCTTGCACCGACAGCGGGATGCCGCCTTTGGAGTACGCGTTGGTGATCGATACTTCGAGGGGAATCGTGCGCAAGTCGAGGCGATCGACCTTTTCGAGGAGCGGGATGCGAAAGGCGCGGCCTCCCTTGATCACGCGGTAGCCCACCGCACGCCCGTCGGCTGTCTGACGTTTGCGGCCCGAGAAAATGATGACCTCGTTGGGCTGGCAGATAAAGAGGTTCAGCCGGACGATGGCGATCACCACGATCAGCAACACCGCGAAAACTAGAGAGAAGGTCAGAAACATTTCCATGTGACACCTCCTGAGGCATTTGCGGCGTAATATACGGAAAGAGACCGCCAAACCCTACGAAGGTTTTCTCGACAATTCAATACGCGCCCTTAATCCGCCCAAACCACCCGCGCAACGGGTCGCCCAATTCCTCCATGTAGCGGCCCATCCGCCCCATGAGATCCTGCCGCACGGCTTCATAAGCCGGATCGCCATACACATTGTCAAGCTGATAGGGATCGCGTTGCAAATCGTACAGCTCGCCCGGATCGCCCGAATTAAAGGTGAACTGATGGGTGCGGGTGCGGACCATGCGCTGGTTGGCGACCGTAAAATGGCGGTCGAAAACGCAGTACACTTCCTCGCGACCATTCGCAAACGGACGTCCCTCTATCGCCGGGAGAAAGGACTGCCCATCAAGGTCGGCGGGAACTTCGAGACCAGCGGCGTCGAGCGACGACAGCATGATCTCCTGCAAATAGACGAACTCGTCGCAGGCTGTACCCGGAGCTTGGCAGTCGGGATGGGCGATGACGAGCGGAATGCGGTAGATCTCGTCGTACATGAACTCGCCCTTCTCGATCAGTTTGTGTGCGCCGAGACAGTCGCCGTGATCGGCGGTATAGACGATGATGGTGTTGTCGAGGACACCCAGTTGTTCCAAGTGAGCCACCACCCGACCCACCATGTCGTCAATCAGCGTGCAATGCCCAAAGTAGCGCGCGGCGATTTCCTGAAACCCTTCCCAACCATAATCTCCCAACCCCCATAGCTTCTCGATTAACTGCTGGCGATAGGGCTTTTTTTCAAAGGTCTCGGCGTACCCAGGGTGTTCGGGAATAGCCTTTGGATCGTACATGGAAAAGTACGGCTCGGGAACCAGCGAGGGACTGTGCGGCCCCCAAAAGTTGGCCCAGAGAAAGAAGGGTTCCTCACCGGTCGCCACTTCGTCGAGGACGCGGATGGCTTCCTCGGCGACGAAATACTCAATGCACGACTCGACCGGCCCCTCGTGCAATGCGAACATTTCCTGCGCCTGATTCGAGGGATTGGTGCCGACAAAGCGATGCGACACCGTCGGCGGCGGGTCAAAGCCGCGTTCCTTGAGATAGTCTGCGTAGGGATTGTGTCCCCTCGGCTTAGCCCCGAACTGCAAACCGGGCAGCAGGTCAGACCCTGGAAAGGCGTAGCCCATAAAATCCTGCCCGGCGAACCCGTACCCCGTGGGGCCGGTCTGCTCATCCACGTGCCACTTGCCGGCGTATCCACAGCGATAGCCGACCTCGTCCAGATAGTGATTTAACCCGCGCACGCCCTCGCGCAAACACAGGCCATTGGCCGTAACCCCGTGCTTGTGCGGATAGAGACCCGTGTAAAAGGAAGCGCGGGCCGGCGAGCAAATCGCAGTCGGCGTGAACGCCGAGTCAAAGCGAATGCCGCGCGCCGCCAAGGCGTCGATGTGCGGCGTCCGGCACACCTCGTTCAACCCATAGCAACTCACCGTATCGAGCCGCTGCTGATCGGACATCAAGACGACGACATTAGGTTTCCCTGCCATGTTAGCGCTCCTCGCTCCGCAAATCCAGCCACGCCATCTCCGCTTCGGTGAGCGGATTGTCGAGCGCTTGGATGTTCGCCGCGATCTCATCGCCGCTCATGCTGCCGACCAAGGCGTAGATGTCGAGCGGATAGCTGAGCACGTACGACAAGGCGATCTGCGGCACTGACAATCCCTTTTCTTCTGCCAGTGCCCACGCGCGGTCGAGCCGTTTGAAGTTGTCTTCGCAGTAGTACGATTTGGGCATGGTGCCGTCGAATTGGTCGCGCACTTGCTCGGCGTTGGCGCGGGTGACTTTGCCCGAGAAGAAGCCGCGCGCCACGCTCGACCAAGTAAAAAGCGGCATGTCGTGCTCGGCGTACCACGCGCGAGCGGCAGCTTGGCCCGGGCCGGCAATCGACAGACAATCCTTCCACGGCTCGGCGATCTGATCCGCCAAGCTGAAGTTCGGGCTGGAAGCGGCAAACGGCACGAGCCCGCGTTTGTCCGCGTATTCATTGGCCTCGGCCAAGCGCTCCGGCGTCCAATTCGAGCCGCCAAAGGCGTGGATGCGGCCGGCCGCGTGATGCTCGTTGAGCGCCTCGACAATCGGGCCGACCGGCACCGCCGGATCGTCGCGATGCAACAGATAGAGGTCGATGTAGGAGGAGCGCAGCCGCACGAGCGAGTCGGCCATGTCCGAGGCAATGTCGTACGGAGTGACGCGGTTGCGGTCTTGGTTAAGATGCGCACCCTTGCCGATGATGACGATTTCATCGCGGTTGCCCCTTGCCTCCATCCACAGCCCCAGCATGCGATCCACTTCGCCGCCGCCGTAACCGTGAGCCGAATCGTAGGTCGTGATACCAGCCTGCCAAGCAGCGTCGAGCAGGGCAAAGCCTTCTTCCTTATTGCTGCGATTGAGCATGATCGAGCCTTGAACTATGCGCGAGATCTTTTTTTTGCTGCCTTGTACGTTGCCGTATTGCACGAGTGCTTTCCTTTCTATTCCATTGGGTATTTTAGGCCGATCTGGGTGCGGATTTCGTCGAGGATCCGCATCAGCGCCACGGTTTCATCGAGCGGCATGACCGCGCTCTTGGTCAGACCTTCGCCGAGGCAGCGGGCGACTTCTTGCGCCTCGTAGTTGTAGCCATTGCCCTCTAGTGGCAATTCGACGCGCTCTTCGCGGCCCCCGGCTTTGAGCGTGGCGCTTTCGCCTTTCCACCACGATGGATCAATGACAATCGTCCCCTCGCTGCCAACGATCCGCGCTTCGTGCGAGGTCGTGGCGCGGATGGCACAGGAGAGGTTGGCGATGGCACCGCCGCTATAGCGGAGCACGATGCCCGTCTGCTCGTCAACGCCAGTCTCGCCGAGGTGTGCGGCTGCAACAATCTGCGCTGGTTGCGCTCCGAGCACCATCGCCGCAAAGGAGACAACGTAGATGCCGATATCGAGCAGGGCACCGCCGCCCAAAGCAAGGTTAAAAAGTCGGCCATCGGGATTGACGCCCGCGCGAAAACCAAAGTCGGCGCTGACCATCAGCGGTGCGCCAATGGCACCAGCGTCGAGCCACTGGCGCACCTGCACCATAATGGGCAGGTAGCGGGACCACATGGCCTCCATCAAAAAGACACCGTTGGCGCGAGCACAGGCGACGACGGCTTCGGCCTCGGCCGCATTGATGGTAAAGGGCTTCTCGCAGAGCACGGCCTTGCCCGCGTCAAGGCAAAGAATCGAATTGTCTTTGTGGAAGGGATGAGGGGTGGCCACGTACACCGCGTCGATGTCGGGATCGGCGCAGAGGGCCTCGTACGAGGCGTGGCGGTTGGGGGCACCGTACTGGTCGGCAAAGGCGTCGGCGCGCTGCTGGTCGCGCGAGCCAACGGCGACCAACTCTCCTGCGGAAGTGGCTTGGAGGCCGCCGGCGAATTTGTGGGCAATGCTGCCTGGGCCGAGGATGCCCCAGCGGATGGGTGCGGTCATGGATACTCCTAAATTGGCTGATGTGAAAAATAAGTGGGGCTATAGTTTGGCCGTGTGCAGGAAAGGCGTCAAGGATTGGGGGTTGTAGGGAGACCGCCCCAATGCTACCCTATCGTTATCTTTTTACTTGGTATGTTAAGAACTGATGTTACACAGTCTTAAATATGGGTCAATACGCTTCCGGCCCCACCCGGTGTCATTCCCGCGCAAGCGGGAATCCAGCCCACGCCTTAGCCTCAAACGGGCATTTCTGGATGCCTGCTTGCGCAGGAATGACAAAAACTGCGTAACGTCAGTTATTCGGTATGTTAGGAGGGCATTATGGCACTCACCAAACACGATGACTACGCCCGCCTGCGAGCCAAGCGATATCCAGAATTCGCCCGACTGCTACGTCAGAGAGCGATTGAACTTTTGGACGGCGACGAAGAGGATTGCCGAGTTGCCCGTCGGATACTCCAGAATCAGCTTGAGATCGCCGCTGGCGAAATCGATGAACTGGAACGGGAGAAGGCGACCGCCTGATGAGATAAAAGGGCTGTCGCCTCATACCCGCAGGCTACCAGCCACACGCCTTGCGTAATGGACGCATCGCCTCCTCAGCACCCTTTAGCTGGAAAGTAGCGTCCACATGTCCGACCTCTAGAACGACTCTCACAAACAGCTTTCGGGCATGTGCTATAGCAGTCCGAAATCATTTATGAAATGATCCGCAGATGACACAGATAGCTATCGTAGCGTGTTCACCAGAGAGGGCGAAGCGCATATCTCTCAAGTCATTTAGGACTGCTATATCTGAACCCCAGTCAGCTCGCATCGGCAAAATCGCGGGCGTTCTGAAATAGCTTCAGCCACGGCCCCTCTTCGCCCGTCCACTCCGCCGGACGCCAAGATAGCTGGACATTGCGGAAGACGCGCTCGGGGTGCGGCATCATAATGGTGGCGCGGCCGTCGGCGCTGGTCAGCGCCGTCAACCCATCGGGCGAGCCGTTCGGGTTGGACGGATAGCGTTCGGCCGGGTCGCCATAGTTATCCACGTAGCGCAGGCAAATCTGATTTTGCGTCCGCGCTCGTTCTAGTGCCCGCTCGTCGCCAAATTGGACGCGCCCCTCGCCGTGCGCCACCGCAATGGGCAAGCGCGACCCCTCCATACCGCGCAAGAGCACCGACTGACTCTCCAGCACCTCTACGGTGGCAAACCGCGCCTCAAACTGCTCGGAGCGGTTGCACACAAATTGCGGCCAGTTGGCCGCGCCCGGGATCAGCTCCTTGAGGTGCGACAGCATCTGGCAGCCATTGCACACCCCCAAGGAAAAGGTATCCGGCCGCTCGAAGAAGGCGGCGAATTGCTCGCGCAGGCGGTCGTGGAAGAGAATCGAACGCGCCCAGCCAGCCCCGGCCCCGAGCACGTCGCCGTAACTGAAGCCGCCGCAGGCAGCCAGCCCGTGAAACGGACTCAACTCGACGCGGCCTTCCAACAGGTCGGTCATAGTCACGTCAACCGCCTCGCAGGCGGCTGCGTCAAAAGCCGCGGCCATTTCCACCTGACCGTTGATCCCCTGCTCCCTCAGCACAGCCACGCGAGGCCGCGCCTTCCCTCCAATAGTCGGAGCAACTGCGTGCGCCAAGTGGAAACTCAGGCCCGGATCTTGGTCGTCGGCAAGGGCCTCGTACTCTTCGCGGGCGCAGTCCGGGTCGTCGCGGTGAGCCTGCATTCGATACGTCAACTCGGCCCACGCCGCGTGGAGGTCGAGCAGTGGGGCTTTATAGACGAGATCGCCATCGCTGCAAACGCGCAGGTGCAAGTCGTCAACAGGCTGGCCCACGTCGTGTACCAAATCGGCGATGCCCTGCTCCGCAAATACCTTGTACACGGCTTCCTCATCCTCGGCGCGATATTGGATCACAACGCCCACTTCTTCGCAAAAGAGCGCAGCGAGCGGGTCGCGGCCCAGCGCGGCAATTTCCAACTCCACGCCGCAGCGGCCGGCAAACGCCATCTCGGCCACCGCAGTGAAGAGGCCGCCATCAGAACGGTCGTGGTACGCGAGCACGAGATCTTGGTCGAGCAAAGTCTGCACGGCCTCGTACAAGCCGCGCACATCGCCTGCATCCACGTCCGGGACCTCGCTGCCGATTTGGTTGTAAGCCTGGGCAAGACAGGAGCCGCCGAGGCGGTTTCGTCCGCGGCCCAAATCCACGAGCAACAGCCGGGTGTCACCGCCCCGCTTTAGGTCGGGCGTGGCGTGGCGGCGCACATCTTCTACCGGCGCGAAGGCCGAGACGACCAAGCTCAACGGCGCGACCACCTTGTGCGCCGTGCCCTCGGCGTCTTCCCACACCGCCCGCATGGACAGCGAGTCTTTCCCCACCGGAATCGACACCCCTACTGCCGGGCAAAACTCCAACCCCACGGCGCGCACAGTGTCGTACAAAGCCGCGTCTTCGCCCTCCTCGCCGCAAGCACACATCCAGTTACCCGACAGCTTGATGCGGTGAATCGGACCAATGTGTGCCGCGGCAATGTTAGTGACGGCCTCGGCAATAGCCATTCGCCCAGACGCCGGTGCATCTACTAAGGCGAGGGGCGTGCGTTCGCCCATGGCCATGGCCGACCCGGTATATCCCTGAAAAGAGTGACAAGTCAAAGCCAAATCCGCGACCGGCACCTGATGGGAACCGACCATCTGATCGCGGGCCACCAAGCCAGTGACCGTGCGGTCGGCAATAGTGATGAGGAATGTCTTAGCCGCTACGGCAGGAAAGCGGAATACGCGCTCGGCGGCCTCAGCTATTGCAGGCTCCCCTAAGTCGAGGCACTGCCGCACGGGCTGGCTGCGCGTCGCCCGGCGCTGCATCTTGGGCGGCTTGCCCAAAATGACCGCTAGGTCGAGGTCGTCAATGGGCTTATCGCCGAGTAGCGCGTCGTCGAGCGATAGCGTCCCATCGCCAGTAACCTCGCCGATGACCGCAAACAGGCAGCGCTCGCGTGCGGCCAGCCCGGCAAAGCGATCCAAATCAGCGCGGCCCACCACCAGCACGTAGCGCTCTTGCGCCTCGTTGCTCCAAATCTGCATCGGACTCATGCCCGGGTCGTCGTTGTGAATGGCCCGCAAGTCAAAGCGCGCCCCCACGTCTGCCACCAACTCTGGGCAGGCGTTGGACAGGCCACCCGCCCCCACGTCGTGAATGCTGATGATGGGATTTTCCGCACCGAGCGCGATGCAGCGGCTGATTAGCTCTTGGCAGCGGCGCTGCATCTCGGGGTTGTCGCGCTGCACCGAAGCAAAGTCGAGGTCCTCGCTGTTGGCCCCCGTGTCCATGCTAGAGGCCGCGCCGCCGCCGAGGCCGATGAGCATGGCCGGCCCCCCGAGCTGGATGACGCAATCGCCCGCCGTCGGAGTTTTCTTTTCCACGTGCGCAGCGTCGATGAGGCCGACGCCGCCAGCAACCATGATCGGCTTGTGATAGCCGCGCCACACCCCGGTGCTGTCGTCTTCCAAGGTGCGGAACATCCCGAGGATGTTGGGCCGACCGAATTCATTGCCAAAGGCCGCACCGCCAATCGGCCCTTCAGTCATAATGGCGAGCGGGGTAGCCAAGCGGTCCGGGAAGGCGGCGCACTCTTTCTCCCACGGCTGGGCAAACTCCGGCAGGCGCAGATGCGAGGTAAAAAAGGCGCACAGGCCCGCCTGCGACCAGCCACCCGTGCCAGCCGCCCCCTCGTCGCGGATCTCTCCCCCGACTCCCGTAGAAGCTCCGGGATAGGGCGCGATGGCCGTGGGATGATTGTGAGTCTCGACCTTGATCAAGACGTGAGTCTGCCGCTGGCGGTACCCATAGCGAAAATCCTCGTCTAGCTGCGGGCCAAAAATCGGCACATCAAACCCCTCAATCACGCCAGCGTTGTCGGAATACGCCTTAACCGTGCCTTGCGGGTGGGTGGCGTGCGTGTGGCGAATCATGGCGAAGAGCGAGTGCGCCTCGCGCTGGCCGTCGATGATCCAATCGGCATTGAAAATTTTGTGGCGACAGTGCTCGGAGTTGACCACCGCAAACATCATCAACTCCACGTCGGTCGGGTCGCGGCCCGCAAAGGCGTGCAGCGCGTAGTCAATTTCCTCGTCCGAGAGAGCCAAGCCCATCTCGCGGTTGGCATCTACGAGCGCCCGCCTCCCCTCGGCCCGCACCGGAATGTGGACTAGCGGCTTGGGATCCACGCGGCGAAAGAGGGATTCTAAGGAATCAAGCGGAGCCTCAATCATGCGGTCGTAGAGCAGCGGCAAAACCGCACTGGGCACGGTATCAGCGGCAAAAGCATACAGCGTGCCGCGCTCGACGCGGCGCACAAATTCAAGGCCACAGTTTCTAAGGATGTCCGTAGCCTTGCTCGACCACGGAGACGTCGTGCCCGGCCGCGGGCCAATGGCCACCTCGTTGTGCGCCCGCGCTGGCAAAGCTGCGTCCACGTCGAGAATACGCATGAGCCGCGCCATCTCATCGTCAGCTAGGGCGCGTGCACATTGCACGGCATAGAAGTACGTGGCGGTCAAATCTTCAACTTCGGGCGCACAACGCTGACAGCGCACTAGCAGCGACCGGCGGCGCAGGGACGACAGGGCCGGAGGGCCGACAAAGGCGAGTAGCATGGGATACTTTCTAAGAGGCCCTAACAAAACGCTCGGCGTCGGCCCAAGCGCGAGCGAGCAAGGCCGTGGACAAGGCATCCGACGGAGGCATGCCGACCGAGGATAACGCCGGCCACGACCGGAGCAGCCGCGCGACGCCAGCAGAGTATTTTGTTAGGGCCTCTAAAGGGAAAAGGTTTAATAAAAATGTAGGTGCTGCCGTGAAAACTCTCAAGGATTGCGGCGGCTCGCCGAGCTTATTTTTGCACCCGTGTATATAATGTCTATTTTCAGAATTAGCCCATGGAACTGGAGGTTCCTATGTCATTTGCTACGCACAGCGAAAACGCCGAGTACATCGAAGCTCTCTACGAGCAATACCAGCGCGATCCTAGCTCGCTCCCAGAAGAGTGGCAACACTTCTTCCGCGGCTTTGAATTTGGCTTCGCGTACTCGGCACCCGCCAGCGAATCAGAACCAGACCAAACAGCCTTGCAGTCCATAGAAGAAGCCACTGAGGGCCTTTTGATCCTCGAAGGCGCCCACGCCCTCGTGCAGGCCTATCGGCAAATGGGCCACTTCGTCGCTCGGCTCGACCCGCTGGGCCACAACCGCCAGAGCCTGCCGCTGTTGGATCTGGCGGAATTTGGCCTCGCCGAAGAAGACCTCGAAAAAACCGTGGGCAACGGCAGCTTCCTCGGGCGCACGGACGGGACGCTAAGAGGGCTGTTGAGCAAGCTGAAAACCACGTATTGCCGCTCCATCGGCGTCGAATACATGGACATCCCGGACAAGGATCAGCGCGACTGGCTGCAAGAGCGGATTGAGCCTTGCCTCAATAACCCCAATTTGTCCGAGGAAGCCACGCGCCGGGTGCTCGCGCGCCTGATCGCCGCCGAGGAGTTTGAGCAGTTTTTGCACACGCGCTACGTCGGGCAAAAGCGCTTCTCGCTCGAAGGGGCCGAGTCCATGGTGCCGCTCTTGGACGAACTGGTCAGCACCGGCTCCAAGTTAGGCGTTGAAGAGATGGTCATCGGCATGGCCCACCGCGGCCGACTCAACGTACTGGCGCACCTGTTGCACAAGCCCTACGAGGAAATCCTCGCCGAGTTCGAGGGTGCCGACCGCACCGACCGCACCGACGACGAGGGCGACGTCAAATACCACAAGGGCTATTCCCATGACCACGTCACCGAGGAGGGACGCAAAGTCCATCTCTCGCTCAGTTTCAACCCCAGCCACCTAGAGCTAGTCGATCCGGTCATCGAGGGCATCGTCTATGCCAAGCAAGCCTACTTGCACGACGACAAAGGGGAACGGGTGGTCCCAGTACTCATCCACGGTGAGGCCGCCTTTACCGGCCAAGGCATCGTCTCCGAGACTCTCAATCTCTCCGAATTGCCCGGCTACCGCACCGGCGGCTCCGTCCACATCATCATCAACAATCAGCTCGGCTACACCGCCCAAGCCGACGAGACGCGCTTTACTCCCTATCCGACCGACATAGCCAAGGAGATTCAGGCACCGGTCTTTCACGTCAACGCCGACGACCCCGACTCCGTAGTACAAGCGGCGCGGGTGGCCATGGAGTTCAGGCACCGCTTCAAGGTCGATGTCTTTATCGATTTGTGGTGTTATCGCCGCCACGGCCACAACGAGGCCGACGACCCAACCCTGACCCAGCCGCTGATGTACAAAAAGATCGCCGAGCATCCGACGATCCTCCATCTCTATTCCTTCCAGCTCATTGCACAAAACAAAATCTCCCAAGAGGAAGCCGACGATATTCGCGCACGGATTCGCACCCGGCTCGAAGAAGCCCAGCAAATCGCCCGCCGCCTACAAGTCCAGCCCCACACCTCGTCCTTCGGGGGCGTCTGGCAGGGCCTGACTTGGGCACCCGATGACTGGAGCGCCCACACGGCCGTCGATGCCAAAATCCTCAAGCGGATCGTCGAGCGGGCGACCCAAGTCCCCAAAGGGTTCTCCTTGCACCGCACAATCCAGCGGATGATCGAAGCGCGCCGTGCCATGGCCGCTGGCCAAGCACCCATCGACTGGGGCTGTAGCGAGGTGATGGCCTTCGGCTCGTTGCTGCGGGAAGGGGTGCCAGTGCGCCTGACCGGCCAAGATACCCAGCGCGGCACCTTTGCCCACCGCCACGCCGTCTGGCATGACACCGAAACGGGCGCGGAGCACGTCCCCTTGCAGTGCTTGGAGCGCGATCAAGCCGACTTCGTCGTGATCAACACCATGCTGTCGGAGCTAGCAGTGCTCGGCTTTGAGTATGGAATCAGTTCGGCAGACCCTCGGCGCTTGGTCTTGTGGGAAGCCCAGTTCGGCGACTTTGTCAACGGCGCACAAATGATCATCGACCAATTCCTCACCAGCGGCGAAGCCAAGTGGCAGCGGCTGAGCGGAATGGTGCTACTGTTGCCACACGGGTACGAAGGCATGGGTCCAGAGCACTCCAGCGCACGGCTAGAGCGCTTCTTGCAATCGTGCGCCAAAAACAACATGCAGGTGGCCTACCCCACCACGCCCGCGCAACTTTTTCACATTTTGCGGCGGCAGATGCACCGCAACTTCCGCAAGCCGTTGGTGCTGATGACCCCTAAAAGCCTCCTACGGCACAAGCAATGTGTCTCAGAACTAGCAGAGTTTTCCAGCGGGACGTTCCAGCGAGTCATCGACGACGCAAACGTCGCCGATCCAGCCGCCATCAGCCGGGTGGTGTTATGCACCGGCAAGATCTACTACGACTTGGTGGCTGCCCGCGGCGAGCAAAACGGCAGCGACGACGAGGTAGCACTGCTGCGCGTCGAGGAACTCTATCCGTTCCCAACCGCCGAACTCCAAGCTGCGTTCGACCGCTATCCCACAGCCAAGCAGTTCTATTGGGTGCAAGAAGAATCGCAGAACATGGGTGCTTGGCCCTTTGTCCAGCCTCTTTTGGATGAACTGTTGCCCGCCCTCTGCGAACTGAACTACGTCGGCCGCGACGAAGCGGCCAGCCCGGCCACCGGCTCCGGGCACCTGCACAAAACCGAGCAACGAGAAATCGTCGAGCAAGCACTAGGCCGCAGCCGCGAAGTGGTGCTGCATCAGCGGCGGCAATCTGGTTAGGAGCATTTGCATGTCAGTACAAGTCGAAATACCGAGCATGGGCGAATCCGTCAGCGAGGTCATTCTCCTCGAATGGCTCAAAGGCGATGGCGAGCGCGTCGAGCAGGACGAGCCGCTTTGCGTGTTAGAGACCGACAAGGCCAACGTCGAGCTACCGTCCCCAGCCAGCGGCGCGCTCAAACACCTACAATCCACCGACACCACGCTAGCCATAGGAGCGGTAGTAGCGGAGATAGATGAATCAGCACAAGGTGCCACTCCGGCTCCGGCGTCCGCACCCGAACCCTCTGCACCCAAACCCGAACCCGTCCTAAGCCCAGCCGTGCGCCGCTTAGTCGAAGAGCACGAGTTGGACCCGGCAGCAATTCAGGGCACGGGCAAGGACGGACGGCTGACGAAAAAGGACGTGCTCGCCCACCTAGAGACGCTATCCGCACCCGACCCCACGCCTGAGCCCATTCAACCACCGCCTGTACCCAAACCTGCCCCGCCACCTGAGCCTGAATCCACTCCTACTCCTGAACCCGCTCAACCGGTTCCTGCCGGTCCCGATCCCATCCGCCGCGAGCCAATGAGCCGACTCCGTCAGCGCATTGCCGAGCACTTGGTCGCCGCACAGCACAACGCGGCCATGCTGACGACCTTTAACGAGATCGACATGAGTGCGGTGATGCAACTCCGGGCCAAGTACAAGGAGCGCTTTGCCCAAGTCCACGGCTCATCGCTGGGGCTGATGTCGTTCTTTTCGCGCGCCGCCGTCCTCGCACTCGGCGAATTCCCAGCGATCAACGCACAAATCGACGGCACCCACATCGTGTATCACGACTTCGTCAATTTGGGGATCGCGGTGAGCACCGAGCGCGGTCTAGTCGTGCCCGTCATGCACCGCGCCGATCAGATGTCCATCGCCCAGCTCGAAAGCAACATCAAGCGTCTCGCGCTGAGTGCCCGCGACAACAAGCTGGCCATGGACGAGCTAAGCGGCGGCACCTTTACCATCACCAACGGCGGGGTCTTCGGCTCGCTGCTTTCCACGCCGATTCTCAACGCACCGCAAAGCGGCATCCTAGGAATGCACGCGATCCAAGAGCGGCCCGTAGCCGTCGAAGGCCAAGTGGTAATTCGACCGATGATGTACATAGCGCTGTCCTACGATCATCGACTCGTCGATGGTCAGCAGTCGGTCTCGTTTTTGGTGCGGCTGAAAGAGCTGTTGGAAGATCCAGCACGGCTGCTGTTAGAGGTCTAGTGGAAGGCTGTCGCTGGTCATAGTGGAGAAACACCAATGCCCAAAAAAGTTAAAAAATACAATCAAGAGAATCCGCTTAAGTTCGAGTTCTCTATGGTTGGCAAACGGTTAGCGACAAAAAATGAGTCGAGATTTTGTGAGATATATAGGCATCCTCATGGGTCTCTTTTTCAGGGAGATTCTATCGACTGGCTCAAGAGCTTGGACGAAGAAAGCGTGGATCTTATTTTTGCTGATCCTCCATACAACATCAATAAGGCTGAATGGGATAGATTTGAGAACCAAGAGCATTATATTGAATGGTCAATACAATGGATTAGAGAGGCACATCGTATTCTAAAGGAAGAAGGGACGATGTATCTCTGTGGATTTTCTGAAATACTTGCAGATATCAAGCAACCGTCTATGAAGTATTTTAGATCGTGCAAGTGGCTAGTGTGGTACTATAAAAACAAAGCTAATATGGGAAGCGACTGGGGAAGGTCGCATGAGAGTATTCTTCACTTACGTAAATCTAAGAAGCAGACATTTAACATCGATGACATTAGAATTCCCTATGGTAATCATACGCTAAAATACCCATCTCATCCACAAGCAGAGTCAAGTCAGTACGGGAATGGAGCGAAACAAAAAAATGTCTGGACGCCGCATCCGAGAGGGGCAAAGCCACGAGATGTTATAGAAGTGCCGACCACGTGTAATGGAATGAATGAAAAAACACCTCATCCGACTCAAAAGCCCGAAGAACTCGTTCGGAAGTTTGTCCTAGCTTCGTCAAAAGAAGGCGATCTTGTTATTGATCCGTTCTCAGGATCGGGGACAACACTAGTCGTTTCTGAACAACTTGAGCGAAGATGGGCTGGATGTGAAATTTATCCCGAATACAATAAATGGGCGATAGACAGGATAGAGACTGTGGCTCGCAGGTCGAAAGACGGATGGATCGCACTTGATAAAGAGAATGAAAAAAGAAGGAGTTCAATCCGTTGAACTTAGAAAGGCTGGTAAGTATCGCCTGCAATAAAGACTATTTTCGCGATATTGATAGATATTGCGATTTTGCAAAGTCGTATCTTGAATTCATCAAAGACAATCTACAAGCTGTAATTGTATCGAGAAATGAGAATAATTATCAATTCTTTCAGTACAAAGATGATGGGACATACAATGTAACAAGACCAATTAACTCCAAATTAATGTACTCATTAGAAGATATGGAAGCTGTTATTGATCCCTTTAAAGAGATTCTTTTGGATATTCAAGGCGAAGATGATAGCACTGATAATTCGTCTAACCGAGAGATCATTAATAGAAGCATTTATACAGCGCAACAATGTATCGGAGCTACTCTTGATGCCTTGCCCGCTAATAAGTCAAATACAGCAAGAAAGATAAACGGCGACCTATTTGAAAGATTCATACGTCTCATTATAGGCAAAGTCGGAGTTTATGTCACGCAAGGGACAGTGCAAGTTCCAGTAAAAATAAATGGAAAAGTAGAATTTACTATGAATTATCAGCACGATCTTATTGTGAAAGAACTTGAAGAAGTACGTGCGATAGGGTCCGTAAAAACATCGAGCAAGGACCGTCTAGGTAAGATATTTGTCGATAAATTTCTATATAATCGCCTGACGGATAGAAATACACCCCATTTCGCTATCTTTTTAAATGATGTGCAAAGAAAAGGTAGGGAAGGTAAATATGGAATTAATACAACTTTTCTTTCAGGTCATTTTAAGGGTTATACGGTTAAATTAAATCCATTAGATGGAGTATATTATTTTGACATACGTCCTGACATGCTGATAAAGGATATTTTGAAAGATCACATAAAGACTTTCGACCATTTTTTGTTTGGCGATATTTGGAAGCTCGTCAGGTAACTGTCTGATAAGGAGCCAGCAGACGTTCTAACGTGTGCTGCTAATCACACAAAAGGAACAACCGTGAGCGACACTGCATTCGACCTAATCGTCATCGGCGCAGGGCCGGGCGGCTACGTAGCCGCGAGCAAGGCGGCGCAACTCGGCATGAAGGTTGCCTGTATCGACAAAAGCTACCTCGGCGGCACCTGCCTCAATGTCGGCTGTATCCCCAGCAAGGCCCTGCTGGAATCGAGTGATTTGTTCTACAGAGCCAAGAAGGGATTGGGACACCACGGGATCGGGCAGGGCGAAGTGGGCTTGGACCTGCAGGCCATGATGGCGCGAAAAGAAAAAATCGTTCAGACCATGACCAAGGGCATTGCGGGGCTGTTTAAGGGCCGGGGGGTGACGCATTTCGTCGGCAAGGGCCAAGTCCTCGCTCCGGGAAGCGTGGCGGTGCAAGGTTCAGACGGCGAACAGGTACTATCTGCCAAGCACATTCTGTTGGCCACGGGGAGCACGCCCGTGGAGTTGTCGAATCTGCCCTTTGATGGAAAACACATAATCAGTTCGACCGAGGCCCTAACCTTAGAAAAAGTGCCCGAGCGGCTCGTCGTCATTGGCGGCGGTGCTATTGGGTTGGAACTAGGGTCCGTGTGGGCGCGGCTAGGTGCCCAAGTGCTCGTAGTAGAGGCCATGGATCAAATTTTGCCGGAGATGGACCAAGAGATGGCCCAGCAGCTAGAGCGACTACTCAAGCGGCAAGGACTAAAGTTCCTGCTCGGGGCCAAAGCCCAAGAAGCCGCGATCAAAAAAGGCCAAGTGACGCTGACCATAGTAGCAAGCGATCAAGAACGCTCCGAGACGTGCGATCAGGTATTGGTAGCCGTGGGGCGCAAACCATGCAGCGCGGGGTTGGGGCTGGAAGACGTGGGCGTGGCAGTCAACGAGCGCGGACAGGTCCTAGTTGACGCGCAGGGACGCACCAATGTCGAGGGCATCTGGGCTATCGGCGACCTCGTGCCCGGACCCATGCTGGCCCACAAGGCCGAGGCCGAAGGAATCGCCGTCGCCGAACGGATGGCCGGACGCGCCGGGCAGGTCAACTACGAGGCCATACCCTCAGTCGTGTACACCCACCCAGAACTGGCCTCCGTGGGCGCGAGTGAGGAAGAAGCCACCGCGGCCGGCCACGAAGTCGCCGTCGGCAAGCACCAATTTCGCAGCAATGCCCGCGCCCACTGCATGGACGACATCAACGGCCTAGTCAAGGTCGTCGCCGATGCGCACACCGACCAGCTCTTGGGGATGCACATCCTCGGGCCGCAGGCTTCGCACTTGATCGCCGAGGGCGTCTTAGCCCTAGAGTTCGGCGCCAGTGCCGAGGATGTAGCCCGCACCGTCCACGCGCATCCAGCGCTGTCCGAAGTCGTAGGCGAAGCGGCGCGGGCCGTAGCATCGTGAAGCTCGCCGACAAAGTCGTCCTCATCACCGGCGCAGGCTCGGGCATCGGCCGCCAAACCGCACTGCACTGCGCCCGCGAAGGCGCACACATTGCAGCCGCTGACATCGACGCGGCCACAGCCGAAGAAACAGCCGCCACCATCGACGCGGACAACGGGCAGGCTATCGCCATCGCGGCCGACGTGTCCCGCGCCGCTGACTGCGAGCGCATGGTCCAGCAAACCGAAGCCGCCTATGGCCGCCTCGACGTGCTGTTCAACAATGCCGGCATCTCCCACCACGCCGACGCCGACGCCATCGACACCGAAGAAGAGGTCTGGGATCTGACCATGGCCGTCAATCTCAAGGGCGTCTTTTTGGGCTGCAAATACGGCATTCCGGCCCTGCGCCGCGCTGGTGGTGGCGCCATCGTCAACACCGCCTCTTTCGTCGCCTTGCTCGGAGCGGCCACGCCCCAATTGGCCTATACCGCGAGCAAAGGCGGCGTCCTCGCCTTGACGCGCGAGCTAGCCGTTGTCCACGCCCGCGAAAACATCCGCGTCAACGCCCTCTGCCCCGGCCCCCTGCGCACCGAATTGCTGATGAAATACCTCGACAGCGAAGAGAAGCGCCAGCGTCGCTTAGTCCACATTCCCATGGGGCGTTTCGGCGAGGCCGAGGAAATCGCCCGCACGGTCGTCTTCTTAGCCTCGGACGACGCCTCCTTCATCACCGGCTCGACCTTCACCGTCGATGGTGGCATCACCGCTGCCTATGTCACGCCAGAGTGAGGCCACCCATGCGCTTTGCGGCCACAGTTTTCGACCTCGACGGCACTCTGCTTACCGAGCCGCTGGACTATTGAACTTCCTGTAACCCACCGCACAATTCAGAAAGGATAACCCATGAGCGAATTTTTTAAGGGCATCGAAAAAATTGCCTACGAAGGCCCGGATTCTAAAAACCCCCTCGCCTTCAAACACTACGACGCCGAGGCCACGGTCGGCGGCAAGACCATGGCCGAGCACCTGCGCTTCTCCGTGGCCTTTTGGCACAGCTTCAAGGGCGGGGGCATCGATCCCTTCGGCCCGACTCCGGTGTACGACCGGCCCTGGGATCGCGCCACCGACCCCATGCAGCGCGCCGAGGATACCTTGCGCGCAGCCTTTGAGTTCATCACCAAGCTCGGCGCGCCGTTCTACTGCTGGCACGACCGCGACATCGCGCCCGAAGGCGAGACCCTCAAAGAGAGCAACGACCGCCTCGACCACATCGTGGGGCTAGCCGAGCAGTTGCAAGCCGACACGGGCGTCCGCTTGCTGTGGGGCACGTCCAACTGTTTCTCGCACGCGCGCTTTACCCACGGGGCCGCCACCAATCCCGACGCCCACGTCTTCGCCTGGGCTGCGGCGCAGATCAAGAAGGCCATGGAATGCACCCATCGGCTCGGAGGAGCCAACTACGTGTTTTGGGGTGGGCGCGAAGGGTACTCCAGCTTGCTCAACACCAACATGGCCCACGAGCAGGACCAACTCGCTCGCTTGTTGCACATGGCCGTCGAACACAAAAAGGCAATCGGCTTTACCGGCACCCTGCTCGTAGAACCCAAGCCCAAAGAGCCGACCAAGCACCAATACGACTACGACGCCGCCACCGTCTTGAGCTTCCTCCGCAAATACGACCTGTTGGACGAGTTCAAGCTCAACATCGAAGCCAACCACGCCACCTTGGCCGGCCACACCTTTGAACACGACCTCCAACTCGCCTCAGCCGATGGCAAACTGGGCAGCATTGACGCCAATCGCGGCGATTACCTGCTCGGCTGGGACACCGACCAATTCCCCACCGACCTCTACTCCACCACCTACGCCATGCTGGTGATCCTCAAGCAAGGCGGCATCGGCCCCGGCGGCATCAACTTCGACGCCAAGCTGCGGCGCGGCTCCTGCGATTTGGAGGATCTCTTCCACGCCCACATCGGCGGCATGGACTCGTTTGCCCGCGGGCTAACGCTGGCCCAGCGCATCATCGACGACGGCGCACTCGACGCCTTTGTGGAAGCGCGCTACGCCTCGTACCGCAGCGGCATTGGCGAGAAGATTATGCGCGGCGAGACCAACTTCGCCGAGCTAGAGGCATACGTCCACCAGCACGGCGAGCCAGAAAAGCGCAGCGGCCGCGAGGAAATGCTGGAGAATATCGTCAATAGTTATCTGTGAGGAAGGACGACGCGAGCGGCTCAATTGTCCCTCGGCACGGCCATCATCCGCTCCAACGCCCGCCGCGCCCCCTCAATCACCTCGTCGTCCAGTGTAATTTCGTAGCGCTCGTACAGCAGCGAAAAGTACACGTCTTGCAGGTCGGTGATTTTCATGTAGGGGCAGTGTAGCCGACAGCCAATGCAGCCGTCCGCGGCTACGAACTCTTGGTGCGGGAAGCGCTGCCGGAGCTGGTGCAACATGCCGTTTTCCGTGGCGATGATGAAGCTCTTGGCCTCGGGATACTTTTCGACGGCCTTGAGCATCCCCGTGGTCGAGCACACTTCGTGCGCGATTTCGACCACGTCCTCGCGGCATTCCGGGTGCGCAATGATGACGGCCTCGGGATAGTCAGTGCGAGTGCGCTCGACGCTGGCGGCGCGCAGCACGTCGTGCGTCGGGCAAGCGCCGTCGTACACGACGACCTCTTTCTCCGGCACCTGCTCGGCCACCCAGCGGCCCAAATTGCGATCCGGCGTAAAGAGGATCTTGTCGCTATCGAGGCTGCGTACCACTGAGACGGCGTTGGCCGAGGTGCAGCAGATGTCGGACTCGGCCTTTACCTCGGCTGTGGAGTTGACGTACGTCACCACCGTGTGATCGGGATAGTCTGCTTTCCAATCGTCGAGGCTTTCCGGGGTGATGGAGTCAGCCAGCGAACAGCCCGCGCCTAGATGGGGCAAGAACACCTGCTTGCCGGGGCTGAGGATTTTGGCCGACTCGGCCATGAAATGCACGCCGCAAAAGACAATGCGCTCGGCATCCGCCTCGGCCGCTTCCACCGACAGCCCGAGCGAATCACCCGTGAAGTCGGCCAAGTCTTGGATCGGCGGAATCTGGTAGTTGTGCGCGAGGATGACCGCGTTTTTCTCGCGACGCAAGTGGTTGATCTGGGCAATGAGCTCCTCGGCGGGCAGGTCGCTGTGGTACTGCTGCCCAGCGGCTGGGGCGATCGTCTCTGAGTACGTCATGGCTTGACTTGCGCTCCTTCGTCGGGGGGGATGGTCTCGGTGCCGTTGGGAAAAACGCGCCAAAACTCCTTGCGAATGAGGCCGGCGATCATGGCACTTTTGCTGCTGCCGTGATAGCGGGCAATCGCGTCGAGCATCTCGTGATCCCGGTCGGGCGCCGAAAAGGTTCGCACCTTGGCCCGGCGACTTTGGTCTTTGGATGGCATTATATCTTTCTTATATAAAATTTAATTAATATATATGTAATTTAATGAATCACTGGCGGTCCGTCAATATAGATGTAACCATTTTTTAACAGAATTTTCGCAAACGAGCCGCGACAATAAGGAAGATCAGGCGCGGCCCTAGAGCTGGCTAATCCGCTCCATGGCTTCTTCGATCCGGTCGCGGTGATTGAAGGCCGACAGGCGCAAGTACCCCTCGCCGGCTGCGCCAAAACCCGCACCCGGCGTGCCGACGATGTGGGCCTTGTCGAGCAAGTGGTCGAAGTAACTCCAACTGTCCTGCCCATCGGGCGTGGCCACCCACAAATAGGGAGCGTGCTCGCCCCCATACACGGTAAGCCCAGCCGCTCCCAACTGCTGGCGCATGATCGCGGCATTTTCCATGTAGAACGCAACGCGCTCGGCAATGCCCTGCTGGCCAGCCGACGAGTACGCAGCCGCCGCACCACGCTGCACCGGATACGCCACGCCGTTGAACTTAGTCGAGTGCCGCCGCGCCCATAGCCGCTGCAAATCCACTTCCTCCCCCGAGGCAGCGCGGCCCTTGAGCTCCTTCGGCACCACAATGTACCCACAGCGCAGGCCAGTAAAGCCGGCGTTCTTGGAAAAACTGCGAAACTCAATCGCCACCTCTCGGGCGCCTTCGACCTCGTAGATGGAGCGCGGGAGCGCCGGATCGGTGATGTAGCTTTCGTAGGCCGCGTCAAACATAATGACCGCCTGCTCGCGACGGGCGTATTCGATCCAGCGGGCCAAGGCGTCGCGGGTCATCACTGCGCCCGTGGGGTTGTTAGGCGAGCACAAGTAGATCAGATCGACGTGGCCGGTGGGCAGGTCCGGGATGAAGTCATTGGCGGCCGTACACGGCATGTAAACCATACCGGCATACGAACCATTCTCATCGGCTGGACCCGTGCGACCGGCCATGACGTTGGAATCGCAGTACACCGGATAAACCGGATCGGTCAACGCGACCACGCAATCGCCGGCGAAAATTTCCTGCACTGCGCCCGAGTCGCACTTGGACCCGTCGGAGACAAAAATCTCGTCGCTGTGTACCTGCACGCCGCGCGCGCAAAAGTCGTGCTCGACAATGGCCTCGCGCAAAAAATCCTGGCCTTGGTCGGGCGGATAGCCCTGTAAGGTCTCGTCGTGCGCAATTTCCTCGACGGCCTCTTTCATCGCATCGACCATCGGCCGCGGGATGCCCTTGACCACGTCGCCGATCCCCAAGCGAATCACGTCGGCTTGGGGGTGAGCGGCGGCAAACGCATCGACCCGGCGGGCGATTTCTGGAAAGAGGTAACCGGCTTTGAGCTTGAGATAGTGATCGTTGATATGCGCCATGACATTGCTTTCTTTGTTTAGAAGTGAGCACAAAAATCTAACCATAAGACACGCAATTTCAAGCGGAGGAGACTCGCTCGTGGATATAAGTTTTATGACCAGTGCCGGCGGCACCAACAATTGGACCCTCGACGAATGCGCCCGTTGGGCGCGGGAGCACGATTTCGACTGCGTGCGCCTAAACGACTCTGGGGCGCTCGACTCGGACCACATTCTATCAGTTGGGCCGGACTCCGTGCTGGAAACCCTGCGCCAGCACGACCTGTACCTCGCCGCCCTTACCGCGCACTACAACCTGCTCGACGACGACCGCGAGCAGGCCCGCGCCGCCCAAGCCAAGCTGCTCAAGGCCATTGCGTCGGCCCGCACCCTCGCCTGCCCGGTCATCGTCACCAGCAGCGGCGCGCCCGTGCGCAACGGCCAGTTCTACGGCATGTTCTCCTCCGAACCCGGCAACCCCAGCGACCGTTCCGACGAATTAGTCGATCGCTTCCAAGCCATGTTCGAACCCGTGGTGCAAGCGGCTGAAGACAACAATGTCCGGCTCGCGCTCGATGTGGCCGTACGCATGGGCCAAATCGGCTGCAACCCAGAGATGTGGGAAAAAATTCTCGACGCCGTGCCCTCGGATCACCTCGGCTTGTCCTGCGACCCGTCGCACTGGCTGTGGATGCACATCCTGCCGGTCGAAGACGTCATCCGCGACTTTGCCGGTCATTGGTACTACGCCGATGTCAAAGACTGCGAGATCAGTCCGCGGATGCTCTACCGCCAGGGCATCATCGGCAACTGGTGGTGGCAATACCGCGTCCCCGGCCGCGGCCAACTCAACTGGAGCACCATCATCGGTGCGCTGTGGGAATCCGGCTACGACTACGTGCTGTGCGTCGAAAACGAGGACCGCGGCTTCCCCGGCCTAGAGGGCTTTGCCTTTGGCGGCCAACACCTGCGCAGCTTGCTGCCACCCAAGGAATCCGGTTTTAAGCGGCAAGGCGGGCATTGGAAGACGAGCGGCTGGGACCGCAGGAGGTAGGGGGCGGTTTCAAACCGCCCCCTACCTTGCCGCTAGGACCATTTGCCCTATCCTTTATCTGTTACGCTACAAACAGCCACAGAGGAGCTATGAACACGGACAAAAACCGCGACTTCATTCGCGAAGCCATCGACGCCGACCTCGAAAACGGCCGCTACGACCGAGTCATCACCCGCTTCCCGCCCGAGCCTAACGCGCACCTGCACATCGGCCACGCCAAGGCGATGTCGATCAATTTCAACATTGCCGCCTCCTACGAAGGCCAGTGCAACCTCCGCTACGACGACACCAACCCCACGCGCGAAGAGCAAGAATACGTGGACTCCATGCAGGAGGACATTCGCTGGCTCGGCTTCGACTGGGGGCCGCAGCCGTACTACGCTTCCGATTACTTCGGCCAGCTCTACGAATGGGCCGTCGCGCTCATCAAAAAGGGCTTGGCGTACGTGGATGACCAGACCGCGGACGAGATCCGGGAAAATCGCGGCACGCTCACCGAGCCGGGCAAAAACAGCCCGTACCGCGACCGCTCTATCGAAGAAAACCTCGACCTCTTCGCACGGATGAAAGACGGCGCATTCCCCGACGGCTCCCGCGTGTTGCGCGCCAAAATCGACATGGCCGCGCCCAACATCAACCTGCGCGACCCAGTCATGTACCGCATCATGCACACCACCCACCACCGCACTGGCGATGCGTGGTGCATTTATCCCATGTACGACTGGGCCCACGGCCAGAGCGACGCCATCGAGGGCGTTACGCATTCGCTGTGCTCAGACGAATTCATCAACAACCGACCGCTCTACGACTGGTTCATCGAAAAACTCGGCATCTTTCCCTCGCGCCAAATCGAGTATGCCCGCGGCAACATCACCTACACCGTCCTCTCCAAGCGATACATCCTGCAGCTCATCGAGCAGAATCTCGTCTCCGGCTGGGACGACCCCCGGCTCTACACCTTGCGCGGCCTGCGCCGTTTGGGCTGCCCGCCCGAAGCTATCCGCCGCTTCTGGGCCGCAGTGGGTATCGCTCGCCGCGGTAACAACATCGACATCTCCCTCCTCGAATACTGCATCCGCGACCAGCTCAACCAGACCGCGCCCCGGCGCATGGCCGTGCTCAACCCGCTTAAGGTAGTAATTGAAAACTACCCAGAGGATCAAAGCGAGATGCTAACGGCCATCAACAACCCAGAAGACGACAGCGCCGGCACCCGCTCGGTCCCCTTTTCGCGGCACCTCTACATCGAGCGCGAAGACTTTATGGAAGCCCCTCCGCGCAAATTCTTTCGCCTCGCTCCGGGCCGCGAGGTCCGCCTGCGCTACGCCTATTTCCTCACCTGTACCGAAGTCATCAAGGACGCCAGCGGCGAGATCGTCGAACTGCGCTGCATGTACGACCCAGCCACGCGCGGCGGCAACGCACCTGATGGCCGCAAGGTCAAAGCTACCCTGCACTGGGTCTCAGTCCCGCACGCGGTCCCTGCCGAGGTGCGGCTCTACGACCGGCTCTTCAAAGTCGAAAAACCGCTCGAAGCCCCGCCCGGGGGCACTTGGCTGGACAACCTCAACCCAGACTCGCTCAAAGTCCTCAACCCCTGCTATCTAGAGCCGTCCCTCGCCGACATGGCCCCGGGGGCCTCCTGCCAATTTGAGCGGCTCGGCTACTTCTGCGCCGACAGCAAGGACCACGCCCCAGACGCGCCCGTCTTCAACCGCACCGTCACCTTGCGCGACACTTGGGCGCGGATGCAGAAGGGCTAGCCACACCCACCACCGCGCATGCGGATTTTGCGCCTCCTATCGGCCCTGCTCCTCTCGGCACCTGTTGCTGCCGAAGAGGTCGTCGTGCCAGCCGGTCCCTTCACCATGGGCATCGATCACCCGCGAGCCACCGACGAAAAGCCCAGCCGCCAAGTCTATCTGAGCGCCTTTTCTATCGACCGCTACGAGGTCACTAACGCCCGCTTTGCCACCTTTGTCGCTGCCACCGGCTACCAGACCGAAGCGGAAAAAAGCGGAGCCGAAAAAGCCGACAGCATTAGCTGGCGTCAGCCCCACGGCCCCGGCTCAGCGGCCGACCCAAGCCACCCGGTCGTCTATGTTAGCTGGCAAGATGCCCACGCGTATTGCGCTTGGCGCGGCGGACGGCTGCCCACCGAAGCCGAGTGGGAAAAAAGCGCACGCGGCAACGACGGTCGGCTCTGGCCTTGGGGCGCAAAGTTTGCGGCGGGACGCGCCAATCTCTGGGGCGCGGAAGACGGGTACGAACAACTGGCACCAGTCGGCTCTTTTCCCTCGGGAGCCAGCCCATACGGTGCGCTCGACATGGCTGGTAACGTCTGGGAATGGTGCGCCGATTGGTACGACGCTAGCTATTATGCCACCGGCCCGACTAAAGACCCGCAAGGGCCGGAGACCGGCCGCTTCAAAGTCCTGCGCGGCGGCTCGTGGATCAACCCAGGACCGGTGCTGCGCAGCATCAACCGCTTCGAGGTCCTGCCCGTAGAGCGCAGCCCCTATATCGGCTTCCGCTGCGTCCGCTCCCATGCGCCCTAGTACTTGCGCCTACTACGCCCTGCTGGTCTTGGCCGCCTGCGCCCCCACACCAGACCTCACCCCGGTGCGCTTCACCGACGTTACCGCAGCGTGCGGCTTGGATTTCCGCATGCACTCGGGCAGCCGGGTCAAAAACTACATCATTGAGGCCAAAGGTGGAGGTGGTGCCTTCCTAGACTACGACGGCGATGGCTGGCTCGACATCTACCTGGTCAACGGCTCGCGGCTGGAAGGCTATCCCGACTCAACCACGCCCCCGACTAACGCTCTCTACCGCAACATGGGCGACGGTACCTTTGCGGACTACACCCGCACGGCCGGAGTCGGCGATACCGGTTGGGGCATGGGCTGCGCAGCGGCCGACTATGACCAAGACGGCGACCTCGATCTCTACGTGACCAATTACGGCCCCAACGTCCTCTATCGGAACGAGGGCAACGGCCAATTCCGCGACGTCGGCCAAGCCGCCGGCGTCGATCTGGCGGGATGGAGCACGGGAGCTAGCTTCGGCGACTACGACGGGGATGGCGACCCAGACCTCTACGTAGCTCAGTACTTGCACTTTGCGCCCGAGCGCGTTCCTCCCCGGGGCGGCATGTGGAAGGGAGTCCTAATCTTCGCTGGACCACTCGGCCTCCCTGGGGCGCAGGATGTCCTCTACCGGAACGAGGGCAACGGCCAATTCCGCGACGTCACCCGCCAAGCCAAGGTCGGCCAATTCGCGCCCACCTACGGCCTGAGCGCCCTTTTTTGCGACTACGACCAAGACGGCGACCCAGACCTCTATGTGGCCAATGACTCGGCACCCAATTTTCTCTATCGGAACGAAGACAATGGCCAATTCCGCGACGTCGGCGTGGAGGCCGGAGCCGCTCTCAGTGCTGAAGGGGGCGCACAGGCTGGCATGGGCATCGCTTATGGAGACTACGATGGCGATGGCGATGGCGACTTGTTGGTCACCCACTTTGAGGACGACTACAACACCCTCTATGGCAACCAAGGCGACGGCCGGTTCGCAGTAGTTAGCGCCGCAGCCGGCCTCGCCGAGCCGAGCCTGCCCCACTTATCCTTTGGCACATTCTTTTTTGACTATGACAACGATCAAGACCAAGACCTGTTTGTGGCCAACGGACACGTCTATCCCCAGATCCGGCACCTTGCGCCCGATGGCTACGCCGAACCCAATCAGCTTTTTGCCAATCAGGGCCCGGCCAGCGCCTACCGCTTCGCAGAAGTCTCAGCCGGGGATGTGAGCCGCCCCGCCGTCAGTCGCGGTGCCGCCAAGGGGGACTACGACAACGATGGGGATGTAGATGTCTTGGTCTTCAATCTCGACGAGCCGCCGCAACTTTTGCGCAACGACGGCGGCAACCAGCGCAACTGGCTGAGCCTGCGCTTAGTCGGCGGTGGCCTAGGAGCGAAAGTCGCCATCGCCAGCGGCGGGATCGAGCAGACCACGGAGATCGTCAACGGCGGCAGCTTCCTTGCGCACAGCGACGGGCGCGTCCACTTCGGCTTGGGATTCAATCAGGCCGTCGATTGGATCGAGATTCGCTGGCCCTCGGGCCGCGTCCAGCGCCTCGAGGACGTGGCCGCCAACCAGTTTTTAGTGGTGGAAGAGCCGGGGCCTTAGTTCCGCCTATTGCTTTCGCAGCCGTTCTCGCACCTGTGCTAGATAGTGCTGAGCCTGCGCGTGGTCGGGATCAGCCACAAGCACCCGGGCAAAAGCTCGCGCTGCCTCGTTTAGCTTCCCTTGGCGAATGCGAACCACGCCCACGCCATTCCACGCGTCTGCATTTTCCGGGTCCAAGATCAGCATCTGCTCGAACGCCTTCAGTGCCTCAGACCACGAACCCCGCTGCAGATGGACCCCACCCAAATTGTACCAGGCCTTCAAATAAGCCGGTTCAAGAGCCACGGCCTGCTCATATGAATGGAGTGCCTCGTCCCAAGCACCCTGCTTGACCTGCAAAAGCCCCAGATTGTACCAAGCCATCGCGTAGTCGGGATAGATTTTCAGGGCAGAACGGTTATACATTTGGGCGCTGTCGAGCCGTCCTGCCTGCGCATGCATCCGGCCCATCCCCAGATGCGCCCGGGCACTGCGGGGAGCGGATTGGAACTGCGTGCGGTAGAAGGTCTCGGCGGCGGCCCACGTTGCGTTGCGTGCCGCCGTCAGAACCGCATAGCTGCCAAGCAACCCCAAGCCCACCGTCCAGAAGCCCCAACTCCAGCGCCGCGCCAGTCGCCAGAGCCCCCAACCTAACAGCAGACAAAACGCGGCTGACGGTGCGTAGATTAACCGTTCTCCCATGATGGTCGGCACTAGCACCAGAAAATTGCTCGTCGGTGCGGCTAGGATCGCATAGCTCCCTGCGACAAAGGCGACCATCCGCAACCGATGCCACCAGTACCAAGCCGCGCCAGCCACGACAAGCACTACGACGCAAAAGCCAACTACTCCCCAGTCCAGTGGATCACTTACCAACTGGATCTGGGCATGGGAGTAGTCCGAGGCAAGCCCCAGCGGCCAGACGAGTAGCCGCAGGTAGGCAAATTGCACGGTTGCAGCCGTCAACACCCGCTCCAGCGGCGCGGCGTTCACTAAAGGATTGTCGAGCGCGGAGATGTCGCTGTCGGCTGTCCCTAGGGCCGCTTGGCGCAAAAGCAGCCAGCCTACCAATACTAAGCCGTATCCGCCGTAGGCCCGCCAGCGCGCCTTAAGCGGCTGCGCAGTGCAGATATCCAGCCACAGAGCGGCGAAGAGATAGACGGCGGCTGATTCCTTGCTCAGCAGCGCAAACCAGTACAGCACGCCAGCCCCTTTCCACTGCCCGCGGTGGTGCAAGGCCAGAAAGGACGCGCCCAAGAGCATAGCTAGAGGCTCTGCCCGGCCAGTAATAAACGCCACGGCCTCGGTGTGGACTGGATGCGCGGCAAAAAGCAGAGCTGCGGCAGTACAGGCGTGGACGGCCAAACCTAGGCGCAGTCCCAAAAGAAAGAGCGCACAGCTAGCCCCCGCGTGCAGCGCGGCATTGACCAGATGAAATCCCACGCTGTGTGCACCGGGCAGCCCCAAGGACTCATTGGCCCAATAATTAAACGCCAGCGTCCAAACCGTCAGCGGCCGATAGTGGTGTGAGTGCAGGATCTCGCCCCAATAACGGCCAGCGAGAATTCGGTCCACCCGCCACGGATCGTGAATCAGTTCGTTGGCGGGGATCAGTTTGCGGTCGTCGTACACCAACTCGTTGTCCAGCGCGTTGACGTACACGCCGCACGCGACCAAGGCCACTAGCGTCAATGCCACCCACTGGCCGCGCTCGGCGACCTTGGTGTACGCAGATGGAGAATTTTCCCCCGGCTTATCGCGCACTCGACTCATAGGCGGATAACTGTTTTAGGAGTGCCTCCCGCAACTGGACTGGCGTCAGCGCGATGGCCTGCTGCTGGAAAGCAACGGCCGCAGACCATTTCCCCTGCTCGGCTTGGGCTTGGGCCAGTGCCACCAGCGTCCTCACCAGCGTCTTGCGAGCCAGCGGCAGATCTACCTGCTGGGCTTGGGCCTGCTCCAGCACCTTGCGCGCCTCATCAACGCGTCCAGCTCGCGCCAGCGCGATGACTAAGTTGTTGAGCGCCCTAGCATCGTCGGGGACCAGGTCAACCGCACGGCGAAAGTGATCCAGCGCTTCGGCTAGACGACCCTGCTCTTCGAGCAAGACCCCTGTATTGATATGCGCCTGGGGAAAATCCGGCCGCAAGGCCAGCGCCCGACGCAGCGCGCGCAATGCCTCTGCAGCCTCGCCCCTAGCATAGTGGGCCATCCCTAAACCGTAGTGGGCTTCGGCCAACTCCGCATTCTGCGCTAACGCCTGAGTGTAATGAGCTATCGCCGCCTCGGTTTCATCTTGGCGCAGTAGAACATTGGCCAGATTGGTCCGAGTCTCAGCGTCGGGTGCCAACGCCAGCGATTGCTCAAACGCCTGCTGTGCTTCTATTAGTCGCCCGGCCCGCGACAACGCCAGTCCCAGCTTTGAGTAGGCACCCGGATGTTTGGGATCGACGCGGACGGCTTGGCGATAGCGATCGATCTCCTGCTTGATCGGTTGCAGCGCCTCAAAGCGGTGCATGGCTTGGTCTGCGGCTTGCCCTTGGTCCAACTGCTGGTAGGTCCGCGCCAAGTGCAAATGGGGCATCGGCTCTTGGGGAGCCAACGCCAGCGCTTGCACAAAGGCGACAATGGCTGCCTCGCTGTCCCCGAGATGGTTGTGGGCTAGGCCGAGTCGGTAGTGAGTTTCCCAGTCCTCGGGTGCCAGTGCCACAGCTCGCGCCAGTGCCGCTACGGCTTGGGCGGGTTGGTTGAGACGTAGGTAAATGACCCCCAGCAACTGGGCCACCTCGACAACTGAAGTATCCTGTGCCGCAGCCTGCTCTAGTACCTCGGCTGCTTCCTCGTAGCGTCCCAAGCCAGAGTAGAGTGCCACGCCAGCCGCGTAGCGCAGGCGGACCGCGCCTGGATAGTGCCTGAGCGCTGGTCGCAACAAGGCCACCGCCTCTCGATAACGACCTTGGCCGTATAGTGCAGTGGCCTGCTCGTAGTATTCTTCCGCTGTCCACTCTGGATTGAACGCGACTTCCTCAATGGAGTCTGTGCGCTCGACCCGAGGCGCAGGCACCAGCACTGGCGGCGGCACCTGACCGCTGTAGTGGGCCATTTCCGCCCCCTCGCCCTCGCGGAGCACCAAGTAGCGCCGGAGGGGCGGTTGTTCGACCACTTGCACCCGCCCCGACGACCAGCGAACCTCGACTTTTTCCACTTTTGCGAGCCCGCCCAGCCCAAAAAGCACCCGCCCGTCGTTGGCGGACAAATAGCCGTAGCCGCGCTTGGCTTGGCGCACGAGCACTTGCCCGTCTGCCCAAAGCCGTACGCTGGTGCCTTCAGCGGGCCGCCCCGCTGCGCCGATCAGATCCAAACCCAGCCAGTAGTTGCGATTGCCGCCGTCGTTGCGCAGCAGGCTCAGGCGGTCGTTGAGGTTGTTGACGATTAAATCTAAGTCGCCGTCGTTGTCGTAGTCGCCAAAGGCCGTGCCTCGGCTTACCTGTTCGGCCTCTAGGCCCGCCGGGTCGGCCAGCGCGAAAACGCCGTCTCGATTCCAGTACAGTAGATTGCGCTGACGATAGCTAAGCCCCAATGGACGGGCTTCGAGCTGGGGATAGAGATGGCCGTTGGCGACGAAGAGGTCGAGCCAACCGTCCAAATCAAAATCGGCTAGGGCTGTGCTCCAGCCCAAAAAGGGCCGCACCGCACCACCCAAACTCGCTGCGTAGGTAGCATCGGCAAAGGAACCATTCCCTAGGTTTTGGTACAGGGTATTGACGTCGTCGGAAAAGTTGGTGACTACAACGTCTAAGTCGCCATCGTTATCGTAATCGCCGCTATCGATCCCCATGCCAGCTTGGGCGCGTCCCTCCTCGCTGTAGGCCACCCCGGCAAAGGCACCAACCTCGCGTAACCGCCAAGCGCCGTCGTTGCGATAGAGCAGGTTGGGGGTCGAGTCGTTGGCTATATAGATATCCTGATCTCCATCTCCATCGTAGTCGGTAAAAAGCACCCCGAGGCCGAGATAGGTCCGTTGGTCAATTCCGGTCGCAGCACTTACATCGGCAAAAGTGCCGTTCCCCTCGTTGCGATAGAGCACGTCGGATTGGCCGTCCAAGCCGTGTGGGCCACAGAACACGGACAAGCCCTTCCAGCCGCTGCATGGCTGGCCGTCGCCGGGCGGATTATTTAGGTCGAAGGCCACGTAGTTCGCCACATAGAGATCGAGCCAGCCGTCCAAATCCACATCGCCAAACGCCGCACTAGCGCCCCAACGCCGGTCACCTGTGCCTGCTTCTACGGGGGTGAAGGTGCCGTTTCCCTCGTTGCGGTAAAGCGCGTTCGGCCCCCAATAAGTGACATAGAGGTCCAGATCGCCGTCGTTGTCGTAGTCGGCCACCGCGCAGCCCATGCCCCAGCCCGTTTGCCCCAGCCCCGCCGCTTGTGTCACCTCTGCAAATGCCCGCCCACCGTCAGGGCCCGGGACATTGCGCCAGAGGCGGTTGCCCGTCTCCGGCGCGTCCTCCGCACGGGTGCCATTGACGGCAAACACATCCAGCCAGCCATCCGCGTCGAAGTCGAAAAAGGCCACCCCCGAGCCCATAGCTTCCAAAATGTAGCGCTGCTGCGGGCCACCGGACACGTGGACGAAGTCCAGCCCCGCCGCTTGTGTCGCATCCGCAAAGCGCACGGCATGCATCGGCCTTTCTGTACCCTGCTCCGCTACCGGCTCGGGCGCACATCCCCAACCCCACAGGCTTAGCAGCGCGGCCAGTACAGTGCCCTTTCTCGCGTTAGAACCCACCGGACACCTCCGCTAGTGCTCGTTGCAGGGCAGGGCGATCTCCCGGATGCAATTCCTCAAGCATCCGCCTTAGAAAGCGCAACCCACCCCGCTCGATGAACTGGCGACGCTCGGCTTCTTGTAGGTGCGGAAGCGCGGCCAGTTGCGCCGCTATCAGCTCTGCCAGACGGCGGCTGAGTGCCGCCGGGGGCACATTATAGGGCATGCGCTTGAGAAAGAGCATCAGGTCGTTGCGCCGCCAAACCTCTTCCAGCGGTGGGTAGCTGGGCCGATAGTCCTCGTATTCCCCTAGCACAGAGGACGCACCCCACTGCTCGGATAGCAGACTCGCCGCTAGGGTCTCGACCATCGTCCGAGCGATTAGGTAGTGGCCAAAGACTGTCGGATGTACGTATTCGGAGATCAACTCGCTGCCGACGATACCGTGTGGCGACACCGCAGAGAAAGCAGCTTCCACTTCGCAGAGCAACACCCCATTCGAACTGGAGGCCACCTCACGGAGTATCTGATTGAAAAGAGTCGGGGCCCGGAAGGGCAAGCGATCCATGTCTCGCGCCCGTGCAAAAGCGGCTTTGGCCTCGCCGTATTCGCCGCGCAGATAGTGCTGCCGTCCCAATGTGAAGTGGAGATTGGCGCAGTAGGGATTTTCGCGTAGGGCGTTCCGTGCCTGTCGCTCGGCTTCTGCCCATTGTCCGGTGGCAGCTAGCGCCTCTATCGTCGGCGTCGCCGCATCGCACTCCGAGCGCAGCGGATGGAAGTCCTTGAGATTGGCAACTAGGGTCGAAAACAACAGCGGAATCCCACGCTCGGCGGCGATGAGGGCGATTTCCTCGAGATTGGCGCGAAAATTTTCCGCCGTCCTGCTGTAGCCTGCGTCGAGCGGACCGATTTCTTCGCGTGCTAGATGCAAACCAAAGGATGCAGTCTCCTCCTCGGGTTGGGCCCAGTTCTGCAGGTATGCGATTAATTCCCCGAGGTAGTAGTAGATGCGCGAGCGCTGCAAAAGCATCAGGAAGCGGATCATCGTTCGGTCGTTGCCCACGCGGACAAAAGGCGTAGTAACCCCGTAGGGTCCCATGAATTCGTTGTGGCCCGCGTAGAGGATAACTAGGTCGGGATCGTAGTCGGCGATCTCGCGCATAAAATCCACTAGGCAGAACGTATTAAGCGCGGTGATCCCACAGTTGATCACTTCAAAGCGCCGCTCGGGGTAAGCGGCGGGAAGCATTTTCTTTAGGTAGTGGGGAAAAGCGGCCGAAACCGGATACGGGAAACCAACAAGGGTCGAGGCACCCAGAGCGAAGACGCGCACCACTTCGGGCGCTTTGTCGGCCACAAAGCTCTGCACTAGCGGCGAGGAGCGGCGATATGGGTGCTGGAAGAAGCGGTAGGTAACGTCCCGATTAGCAGTGTAGACTTTTTCGTCGGCGTTCTCCGCCAACGCGAAAAGACGGGGAGAGGGACCTGAGTCGCAAAGTTGCAAAATGCCTTCGACCCCAGCCAGCAAGCCCAATCCCGCAAGCGCGGATAGCAGGTTTAGGGCCAGCGATTTCCTCTGCATCTGCCCGCCGGACGGCGGCCCTTAGTAGGCCACCGCAATCACCCGCTGGGCGACTTGGTGCGAAGCTCCTTGTGCATCTACATCTACCTCAATTCGGCATAGATAGAGCCCGGGAGGCACCGGTACTCCCCGCGCATCGCGCCCGTCCCATTGCACCACTTGCTCACCGAAGCTACGGCGCTTCTCTTGCCAAATCGGCCGGCCGCTCAAGTCGAATATCTGCACCTGTAGCGCCCGCTCGACATTGAGGTTGCCAATAGCGAAGCGAACTTCGGTCTGGTCGTTGATCCCATCGGCGTTAGGCGTGAAGGGATTGGGAGCGATGGTTGCCTCTTGGATTACCCGCGAAGAGAACGGCACCGAGATACTCAGCGAAGCACTCGGCGTCTCATCGGTAGCATCGCCAGGATCCACCTGCTGCCATGACTCCGGGTGCGCGGAGTCGCGGATCGACACATCGACGGTACTGCCGTTGAGCAAGACCCGCGCCTTGAAGCGCACCTGCACCATCTCCCCTGCTGCCACCACTGCACCGCGCTCGGCTCGGGGCAGGGCCTTGTAGGCGTTTTCACTTAGAGACTCGCCGTCTTGGTCGAACGGGAACTGTCCCCCTTTGCCTAGAAGCCGACGAAAGTAGCGGACGGACCCCTTGAGCGAATCCTCCAGTGCCCTAAAATCTGTCTCGGAAACCTCTTGCTCGATGACTTTCCCCTCGTCGTCTTGGCCGGTGGTCGCGAAGTAAACGATGCGGCCTTTCTCTTCAAAGGGCAGGCCTAAGTAGGTCAACTCGTTGAGAAGACGTCCGTCTGCATCTACGGGCACTTCGTCGCCCTCTTCGACGATTGCGCGATAGTACGTCCTAGAGTCATCCCGTTGAGGCTGGAAGGCGACCTTCTCCGGTAGCCGCAGAAGCACTTGGGCCTCCCCCGGGAAGAACGCCTTGACAGTATCTCCGTCAGCGTTCAAAAACACTTGGTAACGACGCCCATCCGGCTCGGCAAACCAAGGCGTGCGTTCCCCGCTTATCGGATCTTGACGCGAGCCAAGTTCGGCGAAGCGGTGCGCTTGTTTATCACCCAGACCTACCTCGATAATTTCGAGCGCGGGGATTGGATCGGCATCGAGCAGAATTTCGTCAAAGCGGCGGCTCGGCGGCCCCCCAGGCTGGTCTTCAACAAAAGAAGGATTAATAAAAAGCGAGAAGTCGCGTTCCTCTCCGAACGGCACCTCGCTGGGCCAGATCTCGGCCAGCGTGCGGCTAGCCACCGGCGGCGTGAACTGCACCCGCGCCGTGCGCAGTGAAGCGACGACCTCGGGATCGGTAGAAAGCAGCCGGGCCTGTATTTGTATATAGCGTCTGGGGCTAGGCGAGGTGACCAATTCGCCTGGGTTCGCGTAGCGCTGACTCCAGCTACTCCAACCGCCGCCGGGCTTGACGCGGGAAACGACCGGACCCTGAAATCCCTTGGGTAGCTTATTGTATTCAGCCTCGGTCTTAGGCTCGCCACCGCTGCCGTAGTATTCGGTCACCTCGATCAATCGGTCGCCGGTGCGCGTGCGGATCTCCACCTGTGCTATATCGGGGTCGGGGATATCGGCTTCCCACTCAATGCGGCCCAGTAGGACCGCGCTTGGCAACTCGATCATCGGTGAAGTAAGAGTAACCTCCGACGGAGCTCCTTGACCAAAGAGTTGGAATTCTCGGATCCGGTCGCCGGTATTGTAGCCTCCGGCCCGACCCGCATGGTCGGAGAATATCTGCGAGGTCAGATAGCGTACTTGGAGCAATTCGTCAAAGCCCTGCTCGACCCTACCGCCCTGCTGGCGGTGGATCTCTTCCCACTTGAGATTGCCGTTGGAGTCCCGCGTGCCGTCCGAAGCGCGCAGTACCATCTCATCGACGCCGCTGATGCCGCCGACCATGCGGAAGTAGCTCAGCCAGAATCTGGCCCCTAGGTCTAAGGTCAGCACGCCGCGGTTGTCAAAGCGCGGGTCTGGCGACCAGACTAGCTGCAAGTAGTTAGTCTCGTAGCGCCCGTCAAAGCCGGGTGTGCCGGCGAAGATGCCGGTCAGGTCAACACTCCCACCACCGTCGATGATCCCCAGCGCGATGTTGTCGCCTTGACTCCAAATCTCGATGTCGGCCAGCCGAGGCCGCTCGCGCTGGTAGTAGATCAGCCGACCTTGGCGCTGGGGGTCAACTTGGGAGAAGATATCTTCGTCCACTTTGGTCTCGCTGCCGGCTGCATTGACGATGTGGTAATCGATCCCGCCTTGGTCTCCTGCTGGCAGGGCCATAAACTCCGCCTCCGAGACTGTGCGAAATTTGTCGAACCGGCTGTCGGTGATGGCGATCCGCACAATGTGCAATTGCCGGAAGAAGCCCTCGTCATCTGGGTCTAGATCGAACTCCAACACCGTCTGGTCTTCGTTGGGGACGATCGTGCGCTCAATGAGCGAGAGGGGCGCGTCGCGCTGGTCAGAAGCTGTACCGAGGATGCGGACTTGGCGGAATGGCTCGCCTACTTCTGGATCGACAAAGCGCAGCACAATTCGCGAGACTGCAACCAGCCGCCCTAGATCGATATCTATGTACCAGTTCTCAAACGAACGGCTGTGGTATTCGATCCGCCTATTGGCGCGACTGGTCGCCTCGTAGGTTGCGCGATCAACTCGCCGCTCGTCGGCCTCGTCCCGGGCGAAGTAGTAGATCGGCCCGCGTTGGTCTTCGGGGAGCGCTTCGTAGGTCGTGCGGTCCACCGCGCTGCTGGGCTCCCAATAGGTCAACGGATCCCCGTCGAGGGTGAGGGCAGCGGACTCGGGGTTGTTGGGCGTGTACTTGATGCCGCCATGGTAGTAATACCAGATGACGGGATCGCCCACCTCAATGCCCTTCTTTGTGTTGGCCTTCAAATACACGATGGGTTCGCCAGCCACGGTCGCTGGAGCAGTGCGGATGTTGAACGGCGTGGGGAGATCTGCACGGCCGAGGTCCTTGATCAGTTTTTCGTAGGCCTTCTGATCGCCGATGAGGGTCTGGAATTGATCCATTCCCTCCACGGCGTTGGTCTCAATGCGGATAGTGCGCGGGCGGACCGCGGGCGTGTGTGGATCAATCTCTACTGCGTGTTTGGGCCGAGTCCACGCTTCCCAGTGCTCGGCTTGGTCAATGACTACCCCGCTGGCGGAGAGGCTAAAACCTGCTTGGGCGGCGGTCTGCGCGTGGCTCAACGCGACAGAACTGAGCAAATACAGGCCGCACGCGAATAACTGGAACCTCTTGGCGCTCGACATGGTTGACTCCCCTCTGGTAGAGACGAAGACGTAGAGTCTAGATTTTAATCATTGAATCAGGGGTTTTCAATCTGTTTTTGCGGCGGTTGAGTCAAGCTGGCCAAAAGTGCGTCCGGCAACGCCGCGTCCAGTCGGTCAGCAAACGCGGTCACCTGAGTGCGGTACTTGGCGCGCAACTGGTCCATTAGTTTGTCGAAGCGCTCTCGCTCTTGGCGCTGGACTAGCGAAGCCCGTGCCCGTAGCAGTGCCTTGTCCGCGGGTTCCGGCTGTGGCTCTTGGTGCCGCATTACCTTAAAGAAAATATACCCATCCCGGGTCTCCACCGGGCCGCGCAACGCACCCAGCGGTGCCTCCTGCAGCGCTGGCCAGAGACGAGGATAGACGACCTCGTTGAGACTGATCATGCAGACCAAGCCATCCGGCTGCCGTGGCCGCACGTTAAATCCGCGCTGCCGGGCCACCTGCAGGAGATCGGTCGCCTCGTCCAATTCTCCTGCGAGTTGCTCCGCTTCCTCCTTGGTGGGAACAAGGAGTTCCTCGTAGCAGATTCGCTCCGGCAGCAGAAACTGCTCGGGGTGCTGTTCGATATAGCGGCGGGCCTCCTCGTCCTCCACCGCGACCTTGTCGCTGACCTCGATCTGGCGCAAGCGAGTCAACAAAAGCTCCTCTTTGGCCTCCTCCACCCAATCGACGACGGCCGGCTCGTTCGGGATGCCCGCTTGGCTTGCCGCATAAGCCAGCATGGTTTCCGGCAGGATAAAGCGGTGGGCAAGCGCGGTGATAAACGCACTGTCTGCTAGCGCTTTTCGCGAGTGTATCCGGTGCAGCTTTAGCGTGTGGAGATACTCATTTACGCTGACTTGGCCCCCTTTGTAACTGAAGAGTGCTGCACTGCGGTCGGCCGTGCTCAAGTGCTGCACCTGCTGCGCCGGATCCTCCGCCAGCGTCGCAAGGACTTGGCGGCCTGCCTCGTCCATCGCCCAGTCCAACTCATAGGCCAACATTTCCACCTTGCGGTCCTCGACTTCCCTTTGGCCTAGCTTCATTAACTGTGCTTGCAACGCAGCCTGATGGGTTGCCAGTTCGGCCTGCCGCTCGCCGATGAAGCGAATGAGTTGATAGGCCCGACCGCGCGCCAGCGGGGGCGAGACTTCTGCCGCCGCGAGGGTATCAAAAACCGCCACTGGTATCCCCATCCGCTCGGCCAACGAGCGATTGAGAAAACCTACCTCTCCCGTGCGTTCAGCCGATTGGCTGTCCAGCGAATGCGCCCGGGCCAAATCAGCCCAAGACTCCCCGGCCGCCAGCCGCTTCTGCAGTTCGCGCACCTCTTGCTGGCTAGCGACCACGATAGCAGTCAAAAATCGCTCGCGTGCTAGGCCGAGTTCCTCGAAGCGCTGGCGAATATCCTCCTCTGTTACTTCTACTAGCGGCATGATCTCGCGCTGGCGCAGAGCCGAGACGATGTATTTCCGCTGCTTACTGCTTAGCTTCTCCACTAGTTGGGAGTCCTGCTCCAAACCTCGGTTGCGAGCCTCAAGTAGCAGTAATTCTTGGTCAATCAAGCTCTGCAGGTAGTCTTCCCGCGCCTCTTGGCCCTGCTTGTGGGTATAGAGTCCCGGCAGCAAGTTGAGCACGAATCGCCGTAGCTCCTCGGCGTGGATCGCCTTCTGCCCCACCACCGCGACGATTTCTTCCTCTTTCTGCTTGCCGCAGGCCCCTAGAACTACCAGTAAGCCTAAGAGCAGGCTCCCCGCTCGCAATGCTGTATGCTGTTTACCCCTACTCTTCTTCATGCCTATACTTCCTTCTAAATCTGGCGCCATTCCAGCCGCGAGTATATATAGTCGAAACGGCCCATATCCTCAAGGCTCGTCCATGCCTGCTGTCCACACACTTAAATGCTGGTTTCTGATCGTCTTGGCGGGTGCCCTGTGTTATCTCAACGCCTTGGGCAACGGCTTTGTCTTCGATGACTCGGCCTACTTGAGTAGCCCACTAGTCCACCAGTTTCGCCCGCTGGATGCCTTCCTTCAGAGCAGCATTCACCCTGATCTCTACCGGCCCCTAACCCTGCTCTCATTGGCCGGTGACTTCCACTGCTACGGCGACCAGCCGCTAGGCTACCACCTGAGTAGCCTCCTCCTCCACCTCCTCAACTCCCTGTTGGTCTTTCAGTTAAGTTACCACATCCTCGCACGGCAGTCCGCCGCGCTCTTGGCCGCCCTGTTTTACGCCCTCCATCCGCTGCAAACCGAGGTGGTTTCTTGGATATCCTCCCGCGGCGATTTGCTAATGAGCCTTTTCTTTTTGGCGGGCCTGCTTTGCCATATACGCACGCGGACGCGCCGTGGGCGGGTCTTGGCATGGTTCTTATACGGTTGCAGCATCTTGTCCAAGGAGAGCGGTATTGTCCTGCCCGCCGTCGCCTATTGCTACGACGCGCTGTTCGCCACGCCTGCCCACCCATTCCGCCACTTGTTCACCTTCACTCGCGCATGGCTCGTGCGCCACTGGGGATATGTCCTAGTCCTGACCTTGGCCCTAGCCCTGCGTTGGAACGCGGCAGAGGCGGCACAACCGGTCTCTGCCAACTTCCTCGCCGACGCCGATGCAATTTCGCGGCTGCTGACCCTCCCAGCGATCCTGCTGCGCTACCTCCTGCTGATCGTCTTTCCGCTTCACCTTTCAGCAGATTACTCCTACGCCTCCATCTCCTTGGTGCGGACGCCGCTCGACCCTTACTTCATCGCCGGCCTCCTCGCCGCTGGCGCGCTCCTCTACTTGCCCTTCCGTGCTTCCTCGCCTCCATTGGTCTTCGCCGCGGCCTTCGGCTGGCTCGCCTTCCTGCCCGCTTCCAACCTCTTAGTCTTGGCCCCCAGCGGTATGGCCGAGCGCTACCTGCATCCAGTCATGCCCGCGCTGGCACTCCTCTTAGGACTAGCCGCTAAGACTTGGTTTACAAAGCGCTATCGCATCGCTGGCTTTGCCATAGTCGCCATTGTTCTCCTGCTTATGGCCGTCCGCACCATTGACCGCAATCGCGACTGGGCCAGCAACTACGCGCTGTTTTCCGCTGTCGTAGTCCTCTATCCCGACAACGCTAGGGCCCGCGAAAATTTGGCCCATGCACACTACCAGCAGGGCGATGTCAAAGGAGCGATCGAGCACTACAAGCGGGCCATTGCTATCAATCCACACCGGGTCCGCCCTTACTACAACCTAGGACTGCTCCACAATGCGGAAGGCCAATATCGTCCGGCCATTCGCGTCTTCAAAGCCGCGCTAGAGCTCAATCCCAATCACGCTGGCGTGCATTACAACACTGGACTCGCCTACCAGAAGATGGGCCGCCATGCCGCCGCGATTTCCCACTACGAAAAAACGCTGCACCAATCACCCGATCACATACGCGCCGTCTTTAACCTCGGTCGAGCCTACCAACACCTCAGCCAGTACTCCCAGGCCATCAGGGCCTACCAGACCGCACTCACCTTGGACCCAAACAAAACCAGTGCCTATTATCACTTGGGCGAACTCTATCGCACGACAGGCGATTTTTGCAAAATGACCGCTGCTTGGCAGACTTTGTTGCGCTTGGTCCCACGTCACCCCGAGGCCGAGCGACTCCGCTCGCTGCTCCAGCCGTGCGAAAAAAATCCGTAGTTCAGTATAAATTTTATAGTTGAACTATACATATGTATTGTGTACAATTGAACCGCTGCAAGCAGTTAGTTAGATTTTGGCTCGCCTAAAGCTAGTCATCTTTACCCGCGCTCACCTATAGGAGGTGTAACATGCGCAATGTATTGACTTTCGTCGCCGCCCTGCTGGTAGTGGGGCTGGCCACGCCAACCTGGAGCCATTTTCCTCCGGGTGAGTTCCTCTTTGCCGTGCAGTTTCCCGACGAGAATTTGCCTAACGTCGATGGCGACATTTCGGAGTGGAGCGTCATTCCGCAGGTGCCCTACGAAGTGGGCAACGACATGTATTCGGATGCCGTTTACTCCAAAGTGCGCGGCGAGATTGACGTCAGCGATCTGAGCGTCCGCCAGATCGTCGGCTGGAACGACAACAACGACCGCATCTACATGATGGCCGAGGTTTTCGACAACGTCCACAACACGGACCGCGAAGATCCGGCCCAGTTCTGGACCGACGATGCCTGGGAGATTTACATTGCCCCGACGCACCCCGAGGCCGAAGGGGGCGGTGACTATGCCCCTGGTAGTGAGGGTGGCATCGTCAAGCAGTCCTTCAACTTTGGCATTCCGCCCATCGGCGGTAGCTGGGGTCAATTCCTGCCCGATTTCGAGTGGCGCACGGATCCGTTCAACGGCGACAACTGGGTCATGGAGTACTCTTTTGAAGGCGAGGAATTCGGCGAGAGCACCTACTTCTACGAGATGTGGATTCAGCCCTATGACTTCATTCCCGACGACGGCAATCGCGAAGGGGCCGAGCTGACCGACCTCTCCGACGGCGACGTCATCGCCATGAGTTGGACCTTCGGCGATTTCGACGAGCCGGGTACCACGTATCAGGGATTCTGGTCCACTTCGCCCAACGGATGCTGCCGCGCCGATAACGACATGGTCATGAGCGAGTTAGACGACTCCATTGACTGGGGGGCCGCTCCCGAGCCTACCTCGGTTGAGTCCGACACTTGGGGCCGCATTAAAGCCCAGTTCCAGCAGTAAGACTCGTACGCAGCATCGTTTTTTAAGGGCGGTGGGCTACCCAGCCCATCGCCCTTTTTTTATTAAGGGCGTTCCTTATGATACGAACCACCCTATACGAGGGAATCCGGCCATGAGAATGTCGCACAGTGCTGTCTTACTAACGCTGGGCCTCCTAATCGGCATCGCGGATCAGGCTCGCGCACAAACCTATGGTAACCGTCTGGGCGTCCAGAGGGGGGGACGCACCACTTTCGAGCCACAGGGAGCGGGCGTGCTCTTTGACGCTTTGGACCCGGCGGTGCGCCGCTGGTACATCCCACAGGAGCTCTACAACGAGTACCGGTGGCAGCAGTGGGAGTACTCCAACTACGCCCGCCAGCACTACCAGCGCTATGTCGATACCGCCCTCGAAGGTGACTACTTCTACGACTTCTTCGGCAACTTCGTCGGTCGCGGCTGGCTCATCTACAACAACGATCAGCGCCAGCCCCTGCAGAAAGGTAACCAACTCTTCAAAGACGATCGCTTCCGCAGTTGGTTCAGCAACGTAGTAATCGCCTCCGACGCCAAGGGCCAGTACCACTACGCACTGACCATTGCCAATGGCCTGCGCACCACCTTGACGCCAATGACCTTCTCCAAACCGGACTTCGATGGCGTCCAATTCGACATCGCCACCGATAAGTACATGTTAACCGCCCTCTATTCGCGGCTGAGCGAGTCGGGCGGTTCTTCGACCTTTGCCGAGGGCATCAACCGCACCAACAACACGTCCTTGATGGGAGGGCGTACCACGGTCCAGATCGGTGACTTTACTACCTTGGGTTTTACCTTCGTCAACGCCCACCAATCCAACACCCTCACCGAAGGCTTTGGTGGCAATCCCCTAACCGGGGAACTGACCGTTGACCAGAAGGCCGAGGCGATCGCTTGGATCGAAGTTTTGCTCAGCGACGACTCACCCGCCGACAACGAGGGCGGGGCCGCCTTCTTCCCCGCCGGGTCCGACATCGTCATTACTTACCTCGACGGGACCCAAGTGCGCGGCAAGGAAATAGGTTTCGAGCCGATCATCGAAGGCGGATTCCCACAAGAGGGCTTCATCTCCGCCGACGGCAACGAGCAGATCCGCTTGCGCTACGACTTCAATCGCAGCGACTACCTGCTCACGGCCCCCCAAGACAAGACCCAGATCCGCAAGGTCCAGTTCGACTTGGTTTTGGGCAACGACTACAAGGTGCAGGTCACCTCCAACCGCCAAACTGGCCGTAACGAAGACCCCGTCTTCCTGCTGATGGCCCGCGCCGAAGGCAACGTCAAGGACAACACCAACCTTAGGGTGGTCTCCTTTGAATACGGCCTACCGACCGCCACCTCGATCTTTGGTTTTACCACCGAATTCAACGACATCAAGGGATTCAATTTCTACGGTGAATTCGACAACAGTCGGGTTTACCGCAAGTACCCCTATCCGAGCAACGACCAAGGTAACACCGACCACAACACCTCGTCGGGCACATCCAACAAGCCCTCAGCCAATGCTTGGATGGCCAATCTGTCCAAGGTAGCCTATCCCTTTTTCTTGTTCGGCGAAGTCTTCTACATGGATCCAGACTACGCCACCACCGTATACGTCGCCGAACAGGATGGGTTTATCGATTATTCTTCTGGCTATTTTGAGAACGGCGCTCCAGGCAATATCGAACGCTTCTTAGTCGACTTTGTCGAGGACAATGACGACCAAGACCGGGTCCCCGATTGGGGCCGCAACGACGCGCTGGTCACCGATCCAGCGGTCTTTCCCGGCTGGGACGAAAACAACGACTTCATCCCCGACTACAACCAGAACGACAACGGCCGGGTGATCAACCTGATCCCCGACTACGAAGAGCCCTTCTTGCGGCAGCACGTCGAACGACCGGAGTTCCTCTACGGCATTGACGCCAACAACAACACTTGGATCGATCGCTTTGAAAACGACAACCGCCCCGACTTTCCCTACCAGCGCGATCATCGCGGCTTCAACGTCTATGTCGGTGCCCACCTCGCGCCGAAATTGCTCCTCACTGTGGGGCATCTGCGCGACGAGCTTATCACCTCTGACCAGCGCAACTACACCTCCTATGCCATGTTGACTCTGGATATCGATCACGCCCGTTGGGGTCGTCTGCTGGTCATGGAAATGACCAAGAGCATCAAGGACGACATTGCCGACGACCTCCTCCAATGGAATAACCGCAATACCTTGCGCGACGACCGCAATGTCGAAGTTATTGATCCGATGCTTGGGCGCGACACCTGGTACAACGGCTTCTTCATCGGCCATACCTATGCGCCCATTGCCAACCTGACCATCAAGAACTTACTCAAATACGACCTGTGGCATCAGCGTCTCGATAGCGCTACACGCGCTTCCTTTGGACTCGATCCCAACGAGTTTTTCTTTGGCCTCGTCAACAAGGCCGAGTACCTCCGCGAGATCGGCACCCTGCGGCTTATGCCGCGCTGGAAGAGCGAGTTTCGGCGTCAGACCTACGACTTGTTCTCGCGCTTAGGGCGCAAAGAAGTTACCGAAATTTTCGGCCTCATTGCCGAGGTGCCCTTCCTCCGCAGCACTACTTTTGCTGGCGGCGTCGAGTACGTACTCTTCCGCGACTTGGACGACGACATCAACAACTTCCAGTCCTTTATCTCTGCTACCCAGATTTCCAACGTGGCCGAGTACCAAGGATACGTACTGACGACTCAGGTGGGCATGAAATTCGACGTGCGCGACTTCCAAGACCCAGGGCTGAAGACTCGGACCATCACCGAAGGCTTTATCACGGTTTACGCCGGTCTGGGCATTTGATTGGGTGCGATGGGGAGATCGGGCTGGCTGGTCGGGGGGTTGCTCTGGCTCGCGGCGTTGGGGATACGCTTCTTCTATATAGAGCAAAGCCAGACAAGCCCCTTTTTTGACTATCCACTAGTCGATGCAAAAACCTACACGGACGCGGCTGAACGCATGGGGGTACAGGGGCACTGGAATGGCGGGAACGCCCCCTTCTGGCAACCACCGCTCTATCCTTACTTCCTAGGGTTTCTCTACTCGCTCTTCACCCCTGGCTACTACCTACCTCGCCTCGTCCAAGCTGCCATTAGCGCTTTCAACTGCGTCCTGATTTACCTGCTCGGTCGCCGCCTGTTTTCTCCAGGCCTAGGGCTTGCAGCGGCCGTTGTAGCAGCACTCTACGGCCCTTTGGTCTTTTTCGCGGGAGAATTCCTACCGCCTCCCCTAGCCCTTTTCTTTAATCTACTGATCCTGCTGACCCTGCCTTGGGCCATAGCTGGTCGTCCGTGTCGGCTCCTAGTCCCCGGCTTCTGTCTGGGCTTGGCCGCCCTTGCCGTGGCCAACATTCTGCTCTTTCTGCCCGCGGCTTTGCTCTGGGTGATTGTCGTTCGCCGTGCGTTGCCGTGGTCGCGGCGCTTGCTAAACGCTCTACCCCTGCTGCTGGGGGTCTCGTTGGTCATCGCTCCCGTCGCCCTGCGCAATTACCTGATAGGCGACGACTTGGTGCTGATTTCCTCCAACGGGGGAATCAATTTCTACCTGGGGAACAACGCCAACTACGAGGAAACAATCCGCATCCCACCCGGCCCAGCGTGGCGCACCTTGGTCAGCCAACCCCGAACCGAAGCCGGGCTTACTCGGGCCTCAGACCAATCAGACTATTTCTTCGCCCAAGCTTGGGACTTTATCAGCGCAGAGCCAAGTGCTTGGCTTCTGCTCCTGCTCCGCAAGACCTATCTCTTTTGGCACGGCGAAGAAATAGGCCGCAACCAAGATCTATACTACGCTCGCAACTTCTCTCCCTTGCTATCGCTGCTATTGTGGAAGGCGACCATCGCCTTTCCCTTTGGCGTCGTGGCACCGCTGGCCTTGCTCGGCATGGGGCTGGCGTGCTACAATCGGGGGCAACGCTGTGCGGAAATAGATCTGCTACTCCTCTACATCGTCGTCTATGCACTATCCGTCATCCTATTCTTTCCAACCGCGCGCTACCGCCTGCCGATCGTACCGCCCCTGCTACTTTTTGCCGCCTATGCCGTCAGTGCATTCTATTGCCTTGGACGCGAACGCTCTGGTGTGCAACTGGCTTGGGCCGGTGGCGCACTTGCAGCCCTTTTAGTGGCTTGTAACTTCCGCGTCGGCCCAATGAATATGGCCGGTGACGCCGAAACCTTGCATCGGCTGGGCTTTGTCTATCAGCAAAAGGGGCTGTCGGCTAACGCTATCGCCGCCTATGAGCAGGCTCTCGCTCTCGACCCGGAGATCCGCGAGGCCCGTTTCAACCTCGGAGCCTTGTACGCACGGCGGGGCCGCTACGACCGAGCCATCGCCGCCTACCAAGATTTTGTCGTCCGCTTTCCGGACTATCCCGAAGCCCGCTATGCCTTGGGCAACGCCCTCCTGCATGCCGGTCGCTACGCGGAAGCAATCGTCCAATACGAAAAACTGCTCGACGCGGATGCAGCACCAGAGCGAAAAGCAGTACAGGAGCGGCTGGCCTACGCCCATATCCAACTCAACCAACTCGACGCGGCTGCCGCCCTCTATCGCGACCTCGTCGTCCAAGCACCCGACTCGTTGCGCTTCCGCTACCAGTTGGGTCAGTTAACAGAAGCCTTGGGTCAGTCGGCCCTAGCTCGACGTGAGTACGCGGAGATCCTACGGAGCGACTCCACCCACGTCGACGCTGGTCTCCGTCTAGCCCACCTGCTCTTGGCCGCTGATGAGTCCACCGCAGCCGAGGTCCAACTCGAACGCTTGGTAGCTGCCCATCCCCATTTGGTGGCACCCCGCTGGCTTTTGGCCACCCACTATGCGACCCAGCATGAGGGCATCAAGGCTCTAGCGCAGGCGCAAGCCATCCTCGAGATACAACCCGACCACGTGCAGGCCAACCGGATGGTCGGTCATCTGCAGGTCATCCAAGGCGACACGTTGGCAGGAATAAAAAATCTAGACCGCTTCAAGAAGCACTACGTCGAGGAACGCCAGCAAGCGATCCTCGAGGCTCTCAAGGACCAATGGCGTCAACAGCTCAAAGGAATGTTTTGACGACTTAGTAGGCCACCGCTACCGGTACCGCCCGCCGATTGGCTTTTGAATCACCTTTGACTTCTATGTAAATCAGGTAGATCCCCGGCGGCACCACGGTACCTCCTTGGGTGCGCCCGTCCCAAGACAGCTCAGGTCGAGAGGTTCGGTCGTAGCGTCCACTTAGGTCGGTGCCCTCGTAAATCGTATGCACCAAGCGCCCGCTCAGGTCGAAGACTTGTATCTGCACCTTGGCTGCGCGCGTCACGGCCACTATGTCATAGCTCAGTCCTAGCCGATCATTGATCCCATCCCCGTTGGGCGTGAAGGGGTTGGGCTCCAAGGCGAAAGACCCGACTAGGCTGCCCTCGGTAATGCCCGGACTCAGCACCGTGATGCCCGAAGCCGTTGGCAGGTCTCCCTCGCCCAAAAATGCGGCGTTCCCCGGTGTGATCCGCTGGATGCTTCCGGGCTGAGAGGAGAGAATAGCTTGGCCTCGGAACAGAGTGCTATATAGCAGTACCTGCCCGCGGAAGTAGATTTTCAACAGTCTTTCGCTCCCACCCTCCGCCGGCTCAACTTGGGGAAAACGGACGATAAAATTGCGATCAGTTATGGCTTGGATGGCAAAGGTATCCCCCGCTGCTGAGGCTGTCGAGTAGGGCAACTCTTGTATTTGGCCTTCCTCAGTCCGCACCATCGGCACGCCTCGTTGGTCGAGGATCACATCGGCGTTTAATACTTGCTCTGCAACGGTATCCGAACCATCCACAATCTCGATCCGGTCAATCCCCAAAACCCGCGTAGGCGTCCGAATTTCAAAGGTGTCGAATCCCTTGACTCCCTCGATGTTCATCAGTGCCCGCACGGCATAAGTGAAATTCACCGATTCGGAGACCTCCACTTCGCGCGGGTAGATCTCAGCGATCAGATCGTCGGCGATGGGAGGTCGCAGATACTCGATTGACAATTGCTCGACGAGCTTAGTTGCGTCGATATCGTCGTTGAGAAAGTCAATCGAAAATTGGATATAGCGCCGCGGTCCAGGCGAGATAATCGGGGTCCCACCCTCTTGGTCTCCGCGCAAATAGGGTGCCGACCAAGGGCTCCAGTTTTCTAGGTCTTCCCCAATCTCTCCCTTGTCCCATACCCGAGGCGGCGAGGCCTCTAAGTCGGGCGCTAAGCGCAAGTACTCGTCGCGGCCTAGCTGTGCTTCTAGATCTATCAGCGAGGTTGATCGCTCGTCTTCGCCGATTCGCTGCACGTCTCTGCGGTAGTAGAGCAATGGGTTGGGATCGTTTCCCGTGCGGGTGCGGACTAAGATCTGCGATGGCTCTCCGACCGCTGGTTTGGCGGCCACCCGCTTGCCAGCCGTCTGGCCGGGGAAGCGAATGATGTCCCCGGTGGTATTATCGCGACAGGCTGTCTGAAAGCACATCCACACCGTGGTATAACCCTGGCCGGGGAGGTAGAGCGAAGCGGTATCGCACTCACCCCAGTCGTCGGGTACATCCGCCGCGGTGGAAAAGGTGTCGCGTTGAGTCGTACAGTCTTGATTTAATGCCTCGTCGAGATCAGCGACGGTTCCACTGCGGAGGTCAATAAGGCGCGCTTGCCAACTAATGTTGCCCCAAGTGGCCGGCCCCCCCAGATCGTACACGTGGGAAATGTAGCTACTACTGCCGATAAAACCCTGTCCATATACTTCTAATTCGTCGATTTCATAGGGAAAAGACGAGGTGGATTTGATACGCACGAAACGCACTGGACGGGCAGGCTGCACTTGCACGTCTACTACTTGGTCTTCGTTTCCGGTACTGCGCAGCAAAATTTTGAAGTCCTCGAGCTGCGGGACCAGCCGACCCGTGCCGTCTAGGACCAAGTCTTGGCCATCGTGGAGCAGCAGCTCAAACTGGCGGATAAAATCGTTTTGGAAGGGATACTGAGGCGCACTCTGCACGGTGTTGCGCGGGTAAAAGCGGATGCGATTGACCCCGATCGGGCTGCCCAAATCCAGCACGATAAAGGTACCTAATGCGCCGAAAATCCCTTTGCGCGAGAAGGCATCTTCAACCCCTCCGGGCGCGATCAGTTCCAGCAAGATTTTCTCCAAGTCGGTTGCTGCCACATCCTTGATCGCTGGTGCGGTGATCCGCCCACCCCACCCCAGTGCCCGCTGAGCCACGTTCTCTCCCCGAGCTACATGGTCCGGGCTTAGACCCACCGGCAGTACCACCGGGTCGGTACCTGCCGGCAGCTTCAGTCCCTGCTGGATCGCACGCCGAGCGATCAGCTTGCCCCCCCCCGTCTGTAGCCTACCCGGCCTACTCGTCTGGTCGCCAGTAGTCAGGTTGCGACAGATCGTCTGGTAACAATCGGCCCGTATGCCGCCTTGGAAAATCGTCTCGCAATCACCCCAATCGTCGGTGATATCGGCGGTCGAATCAAAGCGCCGGCTCTCTTCGCGGCACTCCAGATTGGGGTCCTCGGCCTCCGTCTCTCCTTCCGCTTGGCGAACTACCTGCGTCGAGCGGATTGCGTCAACCGCTGCTTCCACTTGGTTCATTGCCTCATCCAGCGTCACCTCTGGAGCGAAATCTACCAAAATCACCGACAAAAAGCCTTGCGCTGTCGTCCCAGTCTGTGTCACTCCCTCCAGTGGCTCGATCTGGTCGAGCAACAACTGTTCAACCAAGGCCAGTTGTCCCGCTAGCAATTCGGGCTCGACATCGACCACGGTCTTGACTAAGACACGCGTCGTTACAACCTGTAAGTTGCTCAAGTCAATCAGGTTGCCCGGCACATTGCCGACCTCAGTAAATTGTCGGTTTACCTTGTATTCAGGTAGTATCGAAACCAGATCGTCGCGAGTAGTCTCGCCCGTCCAAGAGACGTTCCCCCCGATACCGACCCGCAGGGTATCTAAAGCCGCCGTCGGCAGGACATATAGCGTAGTTGCTAACGCTGTGAGCAGGATCGAACGGAGATAGTTGGCAAAGTTCATGTAGTGTTCACCCGGTTTGCATAGGCGCACATGGGCTAAGGTGCTCCTGTAATGTAAGAAAAAACTAGACGGCATATTTATATAATTTTGCTCTCGCTGCCAATCTGCTGGCTCGACCTCGTCTCTGCAGCAACCCTCGTGCCCACTGGCCTAATTTATTGACAGTCCCCTAGGGCGAGGATATCCTATCTCCATTCAGTAGACGTAGTTAACGACCCGTCTCTTATGGAGAATTTGACCGCGACTTCATCCACTCCACAGCGGCCCGGCCTCCGCGCCCTCCTCGTCGGCGCAGCGGGTGCCTGGGCCATTGGTGCTGGCGTCCCGTATTGCAACATGGTGCTCCACGGCTCTCGGATCGCCTCGTACTTCAACACGCCCGCCGCCATCATTCTCTTCTTCTTTCTGATCTTTGTCGGCAACGCGTTGCTGGGCCTTATGCGCCGCTCGTGGATGCTGAGTCGGGCCGAGTTGGCACTCATCTACATCATGTGGATCGTCGCCACCTCAATCCCCGAATGGGGGCTTACCGCCTTTCTCCTGCCCGATATAACCAGCGTCATCTACTATGCCACGCCCGAGAACAACTGGGCCGAACTCCTTCATCCACTCATTCCCGATTGGATCATCCCCCACCACGATTTCGACCAGATCAAAAACTTCTACGAAGGCGCGCCGCAGGGGCAGGGCATCCCGTGGGCGTTGTGGCTGCCCCCGCTGGCGTTGTGGCTGCCTTTCGTACTGGCACTCTACGTGGCGATGATTTCCATTGTGGTTGTCTTGCGCAAACAGTGGATCGAGAACGAGCGCCTAATTTTCCCGCTGGTCCAGCTCCCCATCGCCATGCTCCAAGAAGAAGATCAGCGCCCCGGATTACTCAACGCATTTTTCAAAAACCCGCTGATGTGGATCGGCTTTGCCATCCCCGCCCTCATCCAGAGCGTCAATGGCCTCAATCACTATTTTCCCTACTTCCCCCGCGTCGGTCTCGATAGCTCAGTCCCGCTCTTCCGCGACAGCATCCAGATTCCTCTTCGGCTCAGCTTCCAGATGCTGGGTTTTTCCTACTTCGTCAACCGCGACATTGCCTTTGGGCTGTGCTTCTTCTATCTGCTCAACACCGTTCAGCAGGGCATCTTCAACGTACTCGGCGTCCAGAAGATCGATCCCGTGCTCGGAGCCTACAGCACCTATACGGGTTCGATCGTCGTCCACCAGGGATTCGGGGCCGTCGTCGCGCTGGTCCTCTTCGGTCTGTGGAATGCCCGCGACCACCTGCGCGCAGTCTGGCGCAAAGCGGTCTCCAGTGCCCCCGACATCGACGATTCCGGCGAAATTCTCTCCTACCGGACTGCACTCTTGATGCTGGCGGGCAGTCTGACCTTTATGGGCGTGTGGCTCTGGCAGTCAGGGCTGCCCGCTTGGATTACCCCCATCTATCTCTTTTTTGCTTTTGTGCTCTTCATAGGCATCACCCGCGTCGTCGCCGAAGGAGGGTTGGCCTTTATCTTCGCGCCGATGATTGCCTCGGATTTCGTCGCCGCTGGCTTTGGCACCCGCACCATCGGCTCCTCCGGCGTCATGGCCTTGGCCTTTACATACATCTGGGCCAGCGACATTCTCACCTTTGTCATGGCCTCCTGCGCCAATGGCCTCAAACTTGCCGAAGAGACAATAAAAAAAGGACGCCGCATCGTCTTTTGGGGCATCCTCTTAGCCATCCTCGTGACCCTCTTTAGCTCGATCTGGGCTATCCTCGACCTAGGCTATCGCTACGGGGGGATCAATACCGATTCTTTTTTCTTTGGCGGCGCGGCGCGCTACCCCTTTGACAACGCCGCCGCGCGGCTGCAATCGCTCGACGGCCCGCATTGGGAGAACTGGATCTATACAGCCATTGGTGCCGGAGCCATGGTACTTTTGATGGCCGCCCGCCAGCACATATCTTGGTGGCCCTTCCACCCGTTGGGTTTTCCGATCAGCGCCGTCTTTGGCACGATGTTTTTTAGTGTATTCCTAGCTTGGCTGTGCAAGACGCTCGTCCTGCGCTACGGGGGGCCGGCGCTCTATCTCAAAACCCGACCCTTCTTCATGGGCCTGATTCTCGGTCAGTTTGTCACGGCCGGCATCTGGTATGCCATAGACTACTGGGCCGGCGAAAGCGGCAACGCCGTAATGAGTTGGTAGTTTAGCTCAGTACGCCAAAGAGAGGGTCCCCACTTCCACTTCCTCGCCGCGGTCGGCGTCGAGGGCAATCCGGTATAAATAGATTCCCGGCCTCACCTTGACGCCCTGATCATCCATCCCATCCCAGGCTAGGATGCTAGCCTCTTCCCCGAAGAGGCCGCGCACCGCATTTTGCTCCTGCAGTTGTCGCACCCGACGCCCCGATAGATCATAGATATTGACCGTCAGCATCCGCGGGGTCGAGACCTCGTGCAACTGAAATTGGAATCGCGCCCAGTCGTTGATTCCATCTCCGTTGGGCGTAAATGGGTTGGGCGCGATTTCCACCTCCGCTAAGAGCGCCTCACCCAGCCCAACCGTGCGCACCCCTAGCGCATTACCTGGAAAATCAACGGTCGCGTCCCCGGGGGAAATGAGCTGTTTGACCTCGTTGGCAGTGCTGTCGAATATCCAGCCCTGAAACTGAGTGCCGTAGCGCACCACCCGCGCATCGAATTCCACCTCGATTAGCTTGAATGTATCCTCCTGTCCGGCCAACTTTGGAAAACCGACGACGATGCGATCGTCGAGTATTTCGGGCGGATATGTGCCGCTGACCTCGACGCCATCGACCCGCACCGAGCGCACTGCATTGGCCCGCGTCAGCGTAAAGATCTCCAATTGATCGAAGCCGTGGCCCTCTTCCAGTGTCGGCAGCACGCTGTAGGTGAACGCGGTGCTCTCGGTCCGCGACGCGTCCAGCGGCCAGATTTCGCCCACCACCTCCAACGCCGCCGGTCGCGCAAACTGTATCTCTAGCTCCTGCAACTTCGTGCTCTGATCGACGGTTGATAGCACCAAAAGCTGGAATTGAAAGTAGCGCGAAGGCCCCGGCGAGAGGATCTCGGTGCCGTCCGCCCAAGCGTGAGGTGGCTGCGCGGGATCGGCCAGTCCCACCTCCCATGGATAGGGTGCCGACCAGAAGCTCCAGTGCCGCTCGTCCAACGTGGTGAAGCGCTTCTTGATGTTGCCGCGCTCGTATTCCTGCCGAGTTATAGCCTTGAACTCGCCGGCGACCTCGCTGGGTAGCCAGTAGAGGTTGGGATCGCCATCGCTGCCGGAACGGGTGCGAACCAGAATCTTGCTGCCCGGATCGTGGTCCCCCTTCCAGCGGATCTTGCCCCAAGCCATCTCCTCACCAAAATCAAGTACCGCGCTGGTGTAGATGGCGCGTGGCACGTAGCCTTTACCGAAGATCTGGAACTCGGCGATCTCCCAGTTGGAAGTCGGATAGAGCGGGCGAATCGTAACCCACTGGAGAGACTGCAATGGGAACCGGGCATCGAGGATGGTTTCTTGGTTTTCTGTATCCCGACGCAAAATGGTCAGACGCGAATCGTTCTTGGAATCTACTTCGCGCGGGGAAATACCTTTAAACCAAGGGCTGTCTGTGGTCCTAAAGGAAGCATGAGCGGCGAAGTTTTGCACGCTATTGGCACCGGCGATTTCAAACCACGGCAGGGAATTGTCGGAAAAATCCTCTTCGCCGAGGGTCTCCTTGTCCAGCTTGGGTGGGGCCATCTCCGCGATGATTTGGTCAACTTTGATATCGTTTTTGGACAAGCGGGGAAAGAACCGCACCCGATTGATCGGGTAGTCAGCCCCCAAGTCGATGATTAGGTTCTGGACGACGAACTGGCTCCGAATCTCTGGATCGTCCGTACTACTAGCGGCAAAGAAGGCCGCCGTCCGGGGATCGCCGTCGAACATCGGCCGGATCCTTTCGATCACGCCCGTAGTGTGATTGGTCCCACCCACGGCGATATTGTCGTACAGCCCGCGTGGAATCCGGTTGCGCACCCCGTCTTGCGCCAAATTCAAGGTGTCCGGCACCCAAAAGGGGCGCATCCAGAGACCTCCAGTGCTATCGACGTTCACCATCAGTGTGTCGTTCCACGTGGGGTGGGATTCTGGAGCACCGAATAGCACTCGATCCTGGACTTGGCCATCCGGTCCGATAACCAAGTACTCCCCTGGCTCATAAGATATCGCTGCCGACCACGGGTTTCCGTCCTCGCCCCCGAGCCGATAGACGTTATATGCTTCTGCCAGCGTCGCCGCAAAAGCGAGCGCTCCACAGGCTACCAACGATACTCGTTGCAAGGTATTCATCCGCGCTGCTCTCCTGGCTAATGTCTGGATCAGCCTTCTATTAATGAGGGAATCAATATAATAAAGAGTATAGCGGCTAGCACGATAAAACGGACTACCATATGCACACACTGCTATAGCCGTCTGGCGGCGGGGACATCCCTGAGCTAACTTTCTTCTACGCGGAACCACGCTCCGCACCGCAACATCTATATAGCGATCCCAAGCCTAATCCCTATGGACCATAGCTCCCTTTCACCCCTTCTCGCACACCTAGCCGCACTGCGCCGCCGCGCCTTGGGTCTAACCATATCCTCTGCGTTGGCCTTGGGTCTAGCCGCAGGCTTGATGTCTGTCTTGCTGTGGGTCCTGCTCGAAGCGTTTTTTTTCTTTGCGCCGCCTTGGCGCACGAGCTTGGGCATCTTGGCACTTTTAGCTACCGGAGGGGCACTGGCGTTTGTCCTGCGGCGGCACTTGCCCGTTCTCCTCTCGCAGCACCGCTTCGCCCTCTTCGTCGAAAGGCGCTGTACCCCGCTCCAACAGCGGCTGATTAGTGCGCTAGAGCTATCCGATGCAGACTCAGCCCAGCACTCGCCCGCGTTGCTTGCGGCTACGAGCGAACGGGCCGCCCAGCTTTTGCGCACCGCCGACCCTTCCCAAATCCTCGACCGTCGGCCGCTCTATACCTACCTGCGCCTGCTCGGCGGCGCAGCGGCCGTCGCGCTCCTCTGCGGTGCGCTGTTTGGCGACGAGCTCGCCCAAGCCGCCCAGCGCTGCGCCCATCCCCTCACCACATACGAGCGGCCGCCGCGCACCCTGATCACCGTCCAGCCCGGCGATCTCGAAGTCATCAAGGGCGAAGACGCCACCCTGCAAGTGCATTTTGCTGGCGACAAGCCGCGCCGCGCTCGCATCATGCGCCGCCCGAGCGCAGAAGCACCCTACCAGATCGAAGAACTCGTGGTCGATCGCGCCGACTCGATTGCTTATACCTTTCCCCAAATCCAGCGGTCCTTCCGCTACGCCATCGCAGTCGGCGACGACCGCTCGCCCGAATACGAGGTGCGCGTCATTGAACCGCCGGCCGTCACGCGCTTGCGCCTGCACTACCAGTACCCTGCTTACAGCCAGCTACCCGACCGCATCGAAGAAGAAGGTGGCGACATCGAGGGCCTTCCCGGCACCCGCGTCGCCCTCGAAATCGCGACCAACAAGCCCCTGTCCAAGGCCACCTTGGTCCTCGACGACACCTTGTCGATACCCGCCCAGCTCGACGCCGCAACCGCCCGCGTCGCCTTCCAAATCGAGCGCCCGGGTGCGTACCACATCGCCCTCGTCGATCGCAAGGGCGCGACAAACCGCGACCCCATCCGCTACGCCATCCAGATGCGCGCAGACCAAAAGCCGGAAGTCGCCATCACCGATCCCGGCCGCGACAGCGACCTGCCCGAGTCCCTCAAGGTGCTGCTCAAAGCCGAGGCCAGCGACGACTTTTCCGTCGAGGAAATCGCCTTGGTCTATCGAGTCAACAACGGCTCCGAACAGCGCCTAGCTTTGCCCATCAGCCCTCAGCGCGAGGTCCTCGTCAGCCACATCTGGGACCTATCCGCCACCAACCTTCGGCTGAGCTCAGGTCGAAGCCTCTTGCCCGAAGACCGCATCTACTACCACCTAGAGGCCCTCGACAACAATCAAGTGGCCGGCCCGCAAAAGGGTCAGAGCCGCCAGTACGTACTGCGCTTTCCCTCCCTGTACGAACTCTACTCAGAGGCCGACCAAGCCCAAGGCGAACAACTATCGTCCTTGGAGGAACTCGCGGCCGAAGGACAGGCGCATCAGGAGTACATCGAACGAGTGCGCCGCGAACTGCTCAAAAGCGAGGAGCTGAGCTGGGAGCAAAAAAAGGAACTCGAAGCGACGCTCGAGGCCGAAGCCGAGCGCACCCGTGCCGTAGAGGAGCTCGCGGCTGAATTGGAGAAAACCATCGATTCCATGAAGACCGAGGGCACGGGCAGCGAGGAGTTGCTCGACAAGCTCGACCACATCCGCGAACTCATGGGCGACATCGCCACCCCCGAAATGCAGCAGGCCCTCGCCGACCTCCAAAAAGCCGCCACCGACCCAGACCCCCAAGCCCTAGCCGATGCCCTCAAGCGCTTTAACGAAGACCAGCAAGCCTTCCAGCAGCGGCTCGACCGCACCATTGCCCTGCTCGAACAGGTGCGGACCGAACAACAGCTTCGCGCCATCGTCGAGCAAGCCGCAGAACTAGCCCGACGCCAGAGCCAAATCAACCGCGAGCTCGCAGACGGCCAGAGCGGCCTGCGCCAGCAACTACAGGAAGGCAGTTTGCAGCGCGACACCGAGCGGCTCGCCGAACAGCTCCAGGACCTTAGCGAATCCACAGCCGAGCAAAACCCCGCGCTCGCCGAACAACTATCGCAACGCGCCGAGGACATAGAGCGCAAAGCGCTCGCCGAGCGGATGCGCCAGATGGTGCGCCAGATGCGGGCCAAATCCCCAGGTGCGGCCCAGCAGAGTGGACAGGCCCTAGCCGCAGACCTCGACGCGCTAGCCGAGGACTTGCAACAGATGCAAGACGAATACCTCGCCGCAGAAAAGGACCAACTCAGTCGCGAGTTGCGCCGCGCCATGCGCGATCTCGTCCAGCTATCCCAACGCCAAGAGAGCCTGTTTGCCGATGCCCGCGCCCAAGACCAATTCGCGCTCCTGCAAGGTACCGGCCAAGTCGTGGAGCGCATCGCCGCCGTGGGCCGGCGCACCCTAGCCCTCGCCCCTGAGTTGAGCGCAACCGTCGGCTACGCCCTGCGCGATATGCACGACGCAGCGCAGCGCCTCGGCCAGCGCGACGTGCAAGGGGCGCGCCATTTCCAGCGGAAGGCCATGCGCTATCTCAACGAGACCGTCCTCCTCCTGCGCGAGAGCCTCGACAACCTCGACAAGGCGCAGACCCCTTCGGCCTTTGCCGAGGCCATGCAGCAGCTACTCGGCCTCTCCGAGCAGCAAAGCCAACTCAACCAAGCCTCCGAGCAGGCCATGGGCCAGATGCCGGGACCTGGGCTCCAGCAGCAAATCGCGCGCCTCAGCGCCCAACAGCAGGGCCTCATGCAGGCACTCGACGAAATCGCCCGCTCACTGCGCGGGCACCGAGGAGCGCAACAGCGCGTGCAAGCCATCCAAGAAGAGATGCGGGATGTGCTCGCCGACTTGCAGCGTGGGCGGCTCAACCAGCGCACGCGGCAAAATCAGGAGCGCATCTATCAGCGCATGCTCGACGCCAGCCGCTCCATCCACAGCCGCGGCTTTGATGAAAAGCGGCGCAGCATCACAGCCACCGACCAACCCTACGCTGGCCCAACCGCCTCGCCCACCGATCGCGGGCAGACGCCCGACCTGTGGCGCGAAGCCCTGCGCCAAGCGCTTGCCGGCCCCTATCCCGAAGAGTACCGCGCCTTGCTGCGGCGCTACTACGACCAAATCTACCAAGACCTGCAAGCGCGCGAGGCTCCATGAAAATACCCGCCCTCATCTGCGCCCTCGTCCTGTGGAGCGCAACCGTCGCCGCCGACCTGCAAGCACAAGACGTCGGCGAGACCTCGACGGTGAGCTCGGTCGAACCGCTCAGTCGAGTCGTCGAGCAAGCACGCCTATTGCTAGAACACGACGCCCAAAGCGCTTATACCGTCCTACAAGCAGTAGTCGAAGCCCCGCAGCGCGGCCCGTGGACCGGCCCGGCCCGGCTGCTGATCGCCGAGTGCAGCCTACGCCTCGGCGATCTAGACCGCGCCGATCGCTTTTGGGCGGACTTAGAAAAGCGCGGCGGCCCGGTTGCGTACGCGGCTCGCTATCACCGCGCCGAACTGCTCTACTTCCGCGGCGACTTTGCCGCAGCTACAACCGCCTTGGCCACGCTATCCACAGCCGACCCAAGCCATGTCCTCGCCAACGATGTCCTTGCTCTGCTAGCCGTCTGCGAAGAATACGCCGCGTCCGCTGGCCTCGCCGATCTCAGCCGCGCTCAACTTCTAGAGCGGCAAGGGCAGAGCGAAGCAGCCGACGCGCACTGGATTGCCCTCGAAGAGGATGCTGAGCCAAGTCTCGTCGAGTGGAGCTTGCTCCTCCGCGCCGACCTGCGCGCCCAACAAGATCGTCTCGACGAGGCCATGACCCTGTACCAGCGCCAAATCGCTCGCTTCCCCCAAGGCGAGCACATCGTCGCCGCCCACCTCGGCCTAGCCGCTCTCTACGAACGCCAAGGCGCGATAGAGCAAGCCCTCAAAACCTGCGAGACCGCACTCCTCCAACACCCGCACGACGCTCGCGCCCCAGAGGCGCGTCTGCACGTCGAGCGGCTCCGCCACCTACGCGAAAGCGGCTGACCCCATGCCCATTCTCTTTGCCTTAGCCCTTTGCACCCTCGCCCTCCTCCCGGCCCGCGCCGAGCAAATCCTCGTGCCCATGGACACCTCCCAGCGCGACCATCTCCGGGCCTACGGCCTCGCTTTCTGGACCTTGGAGCGCGGCATTCCGGTCGAATGGCTGCTCAACTACCGAGGCGGCGCATTCCTCGTCGAAGCACACGCCCTCATCGCCAGCGAAGCCATCCTGCGCGGCGTCAGCACCGAGCACATCTCCGAGGCTCAAGTCGCCCAGATCCACGCCGAGATCGACGCGTCCAACATGGAAGCTGTGCGCTTGGAAAAGGTGCCAAAGATCGCCGTGTACACACCGCCTAACAAACAGCCTTGGGACGACGCGGTGACCCTCGCGCTGGAATACGCCCAAATCTCCTACGAAAAAATCTGGGACGACGAAGTACTCCAAGGCGCGCTCGACGACTACGATTGGCTGCACCTGCACCACGAGGATTTCACCGGCCAGTACGGCAAGTTCTACGGCTCGTATAGCAATCAGGTTTGGTACCGCGAACAGCAAGTCGCGTACGAGCAGATGGCGCGCCGCCTCGGCTACGCCAAGGTCTCCGCGCAAAAGAAGGCCGTAGTCGTCAAAATCTACGAGTACATGGCCGCGGGCGGCTTCCTCTTCGCCATGTGCTCGGCCACCGACACCTTTGACATCGCCCTCGCCGCGCTCGACGTGGATATCTGCCACGCGGTCTTCGACGGCGACCCAGCCGACCCCAACGCCCAAGCCCAGCTCGACTTCAGCCGCACCGTGGCCTTTGAAAACTTCGTCCTCGAAACCAACCCGCTGGTGTACGAATTCTCCAACATCGACACCACGCCGGACGACATGCGCCGGATCCGCACGGCCGAGGCCGAGTATTTCACGCTATTCGAGTTCTCCGCCAAATACGACCCCGTGCCGACGATGCTCACCCAGTGCCACACCAACATCGTCGATGGCTTCCTCGGCCAGACCACGGCCTTCCGCCAGTCGCTAATCAAGGACTCGGTCATCCTCCTCGGCCAAGAAGAGGGCACCGACAGCGTCAAGTACATCCACGGCCGCGTCGGCAAGGGCACCTTCACCTTCTACGCTGGCCACGACCCAGAAGACCACAGGCACCATGTCCACGACCCGCCAACCAACCTCACCCTGCACCCCAATTCGCCCGGTTACCGGCTGATCTTGAACAACGTGCTCTTCCCGGCGGCCAAGAAAAAGGAGCGCAAGACCTAAGAAGCTGTTGAGTTATTCGGCGGTGGTTTCGGTTTCTACGTAGCACCTATCCCCCCGGCCCCCTTTCCGACGCGGAAAGGGGGAGAACAGCCGGTTCCCCCCTTCCTCTTAGGAAGGGGGGCTAGGGGGGTAGGTCTTACCGCGAATAGCTCAACAGCTTCTAAGTATTTGAATGGCCGTTGCAAAGACGGTATTTTGAAGGGAGGGAGTCTGCTATGAAACCGCTTACCTGTTTAATAAAAAAAGAAGGTAATCAGTACGCCTCGCTGTGCGTCGAGCTAGATATTGCCTCTTGTGGCAAAAATAAAAAAGAAGCATTGGACGGCTTAAGAGACGCGGCGGAAGCCTATCTTGAGTACATGATTGCTGAGAATCGCCGAGACGAAATCTATCGGCCCGTGCCCATAAACGAGCTTAAAGAGTTCTTGTTTTCTGGGGACGAGATTTCCGAACAATCTTTTAAGGCGATCCCGCTGGCACTCGAACATGCCTAAAAACCTATCCAGCAAGGATGTAGCTTGGATATTGAACCAGATCGGCATACAACTCGTTAGGCGAGGCAAGGAAGATATCTTCGCGGGAGAGTACGAAGGACGCAATCGCGTAGTTGTCGTGCCGCGAAACAAGCGCAGTATTCCCCAAGGAACATTGAGTTCGATCTGGCGTCAGGCAGGTATCAATCGGAATATCGCAGAGCAAATCTGGAACAGGCGATAGGAATAGCTACAGTTGAGCTCGCAAACTGGCCAAGCCGTCCCTCCTCCCATACCTTTTCCCGATCACTAACCCATTCTCCTGAAAGGAAGTACATGTCAGACACCGAGGCCGTAGCTCAGCTCGGCCAAATCAGGGACCGCATCTACGGAGAGGTCGGCCAAGTAGTTATCGGCCAGAAGCAGATCGTCGAGGAACTGCTCATCGCCTTGCTCGCCGGCGGCCACTGCCTGCTGGTAGGCGTACCCGGCCTAGCCAAAACTACGCTCATCCAAACCCTCGCCCGCACGCTCGACCTCTCCTTTGGCCGCATCCAATTCACCCCGGATCTGATGCCCTCGGACATCACCGGCACCGAGGTACTCGAAGAGGATATCGACACCGGCCGCAAGGCATTTCGCTTCATCCGCGGGCCCCTGTTTGCCAACGTCATCTTAGCCGACGAAATCAACCGCACGCCTCCCAAGACCCAAGCGGCCCTGCTCCAAGCCATGCAGGAACACGCGGTCACCGCGGCTGGCGAGACCATGCAGCTCAGCGAGCCATTCTTCGTGCTCGCCACCCAAAATCCCATCGAGCAGGAGGGGACCTATCCCCTGCCCGAGGCCCAACTCGACCGCTTTATCTTCGAGCTGTGGATCGACTATCCCAGCGACCGCGAGGAAGAGGACATCGTCCGTGCCACCACCAGCGTCGCCCAAGCCACCGTCAGCCAAGTAGTAGATGCCGAGCAGATCATTGAGCTACAACAACTCGTGCGCCGGGTGCCCGTGGCCGATCACTGCGTCCGCTACGCCGTCTCACTAGTGCGCTCCTCCCGGCCCGGGGACGCCCAAGCACCGGATTACATCCGCGAAATGGTTAGCTGGGGTGCCGGCCCGCGCGCCTCCCAATACTTGGTCTTAGCGGCCAAGGCGCGGGCCATCCTCGCCGGCCGCCACTCGGTCGCCATCGAAGACATCCGCGCCGTAGCTCTGCCGGTGATGCGCCACCGCCTAGTCGTCAACTTTCACGCCGAAGCGCAAAACATCAGCGCGGTCGGCCTAATCGAACGCCTGCTCGCCGACGTGGAGCCAGAATCCTAGCGTGAGCGAAGCCGCCTCCTACCTCCACCCGGAAACCATCTCGCGCCTCTCGCGCCTCGACCTGATTGCGCGCCTCGTGGTCGAAGGCTTTATCACCGGCTTGCACCGCAGCCCGTACCACGGCTTCTCGGTCGAATTCTCCGAGCACCGTCCCTACATGCCGGGCGACCCCCTGCGCGACCTCGATTGGAAGGCTTATGCCAAGTCCGATCGCCTGTACGTCAAACAGTACGAAGAGGAGACCAACCTCAAAGCCTATCTGCTGCTCGACGTATCTGGCTCCATGGACTTTGCGGCTGGCGCGCCGCTGAGCAAATTTCGCTACGCGGTCTCTTTGGCCGCCGCACTGTCGTACCTCATGCTCAAGCAGCGCGATGCGGTCGGCCTGTTGCTCTACCACCACCAGACCGAGGCGTACGTGCCCCCGCGCTCAGTGCAAAGCCACCTCCAAGTGCTCCTCAAGACCATCGACCAAGCCAAGCCGCGCAGCGAGACGAGCATGGCTCCGGCCTTCCACGACCTCGCCGAGCGCATCCGCCGCCGCGGCCTCGTCATCGTGCTCTCCGACCTGCTCGACGCGCCCGACCAAGTCCTCAAAGGGCTGCGCCACTTCCGCCACCTGCAGCACGAAGTGATCGTCTTCCACCTACTCGACCCCCGCGAGCGCGACCTCGCCTTCCGCGACCAAACCCGCTTTTACGACCTCGAAGACCCAGACCAAACCCTCACCACCCAGCCCTGGCACATCCAACACGAATACCGCGCGCTGATGGACGAGCTGATCCAGACCTATCGGCTCGGGTGCGCCGAGGCCGGCATCGACTACGCCCTGCTCGACACGGCGACCCCCTTTGACGTGGCCCTATCGCGCTACCTGGCGCAGCGCAAAAAATTGGGTTAGCCCTTCGACAAGCTCAGGGCACGCCACAAGCTCAGGGCACGCCACAAGCTCAGGGCACCGCCCTTGGGCTGAGCCTGTCGAAGCCCGCCCTTCGGCAAGCTCAGGACGCCGTCCTGAAACTTGACTTTTTTGTACAGATTCCTAAGTTCTTGAGACTGCGCCTAGATACAAGGAGTCAACATGAGCGAAAGCACCCAAACCCTAGAGCAATTTGCCAACCGCGATTACGAGTGGGGATTCGTCACCGACATTGAGGCCGACTCGGCCCCACCCGGTCTCAACGAAGAGATCATCCGCTTCATCTCCGCCAAAAAGGACGAGCCTGAGTTCATGCTGGACTGGCGGCTCAAAGCCTATCGCCGCTGGCTTACTATGGACGATCCAACGCGTGGCAAAGAGAGCCAGCGTTGGGCCATGGTCCACTATCCCGACATCAACTACCAAGACATCGTGTACTACTCGGCCCCCAAGCAGAAACAGCTCGACAGCCTCGACGAAGTCGATCCCGAAATTCTGGCCACCTACCAGAAGCTGGGCATCCCGCTTGAAGAGCAGAAAATGCTCGCTGGCGTGGCTGTAGATGCCGTCTTCGACAGTGTCTCCGTGGCCACCACGTTCAAGGACAAACTGGCCGAGTTGGGCATTATCTTCTGCTCTATGTCCGAAGCCATCCACAATCACCCCGAGCTCGTGCGAAAATACCTCGGCTCGGTCGTGCCCTATTCCGACAATTTCTTCGCCACCCTCAACTCCGCGGTCTTTACCGACGGCTCCTTCGTGTACGTGCCACCGGGCGTGCGCTGCCCCATGGAGCTATCGACGTACTTCCGCATCAACGCGGCGAACACGGGCCAGTTCGAGCGCACCTTGGTCATTGCCGACGAGGGGGCGTATGTCAGCTACCTCGAAGGCTGCACCGCGCCCATGCGCGACGAAAACCAACTCCACGCGGCCGTCGTCGAACTCGTAGCCCTCGGCGACGCGCAGATCAAGTACTCCACTGTGCAGAACTGGTATCCGGGCGATGAAAACGGCAAAGGCGGGATCTACAACTTCGTCACCAAACGCGGCGCATGTCGCGGCGACCGCTCCAAAATCTCGTGGACCCAAGTCGAGACCGGCTCGGCCATCACTTGGAAGTACCCTAGCTGCATCTTACAGGGCGATCACTCGGTCGGCGAATTTTACTCAGTGGCCGTCACCTCTAAGCGGCAGCAGGCCGACACCGGCACCAAGATGCACCACATCGGCAAAAACACCCGCAGCACCATTATCTCCAAGGGCATTTCGGCTCAGCGCGGCCAAAACACCTATCGCGGCAAGGTCCAGGTGCTCAAAAACGCGACTGGTGCCCGCAACTTCACCCAGTGCGATTCCATGCTCATCGGCGACCAATGCGGCGCGCACACCTTTCCCTACATCGAGGTACGCAATCCCACTGCCCACGTCGAGCACGAGGCTTCCACCTCCAAGATCGGCGAGGACCAAATTTTCTACTGCAACCAGCGCGGGATTTCCACGGAAGACGCCATCTCCATGATCGTCAACGGCTTCTGCAAGGAAGTCCTCGCCGAGCTGCCAATGGAATTCGCCGTCGAGGCGCAAAAGCTGCTCGGGATCAGCCTCGAAGGCAGCGTCGGGTAGATACTACTAGACAGCACACTACTGGCAATGGCCCGAAGGATAAGTCTGTGAACACGACCATCGACCGCCCCAACAGAGACGCGCTCAACAAGGCTTTGGACATCTACCGCGACGCCATGCGGCCCTTCATCATCCGCACCCTAAAGAGAGTTCGGGGCCAGCAGGTCGAAGATGTGATACGCAACTCGCTAAATGACCGACAGGCCGAGCAGTTCAGCCAGAATCTGAATAAGAATGGACACGATGCAGAAGCCTCAATAGATATTGGCGACTTTCCTCTCCTCATCAGCAGAAAATGGAACGGGGTCTTCCAACAGCCGTTCGGAGACGAGAGGGGCGTCCAAAATGCGCTATGGATGATAAAGGAAGCACGAGATAAAGCGGCTCATCCTAGCCCACAGGACATAGACCTTGAATTCGCCAGAACTCACCTGTTTCACATCGCTGATGTGCTAGGCAAGATCAATGTACCGACACAGAAGCAGGACGTGGAAGCGATCCGGGATCAACTCGCCAGCCCTACTAGCCAAAGCGATACCCCCGCATCAGCACCTGTCAAGAGCCAGCCCGAAACGCCTTCATCCCGTTCAACCACCGATCTTGCCCCTTGGCGGACGGTCATCCGTCCCAACCCTGATGTGGCCCGAGGCACCTTCCAAGAGGCCGAGTTTGCGGCTGATCTCCAACAGGTCCACGACGGACGTGCCGACGCAACTCAGTACGGCAATCCGGTCAGCTTCTTCAACCATACCTACATCACCCCGGGCATCCGCACTTTGCTAGTAAACACCTTGAAGCGGCTCAGTGGCAACGGGGGCGATCCGGTTATCCAGACCAAAACGGGCTTTGGCGGCGGCAAGACTCATAGCCTCATCGCGCTCTATCATCTAGTGAATAGCACCGACGCCTTGACCAATCCTAGCGGAGATGGCCAAGCCGCGCAGACCTACAGCGAGATACACGGCATTATAGAAGAGGCCGGGCTGGACCCAAGCACTGGTGTTCAGGCCCACATCGCTGTGCTTGACGGCACGTACCTTTCGCCCACAGATGCAGCCAAAACCCCAAACGGCGATCCGCTTAACACCCTGTGGGGCGTGATGGCTTACCAACTCGGCGGGCAGGACGCCTACGACCTAGCCGGCCAAGCGGCGCGACAGGGAACCGCGCCCGGCGGCGCTCAGCTCGACCAACTATTCGCACACGTCGGGCCGTGCGTCATCCTCATCGACGAGCTTGTGGCATATGCGCGCAATGCCGGAAACGCACAGGACAACATCTTAACTTTCGTTCAGGCCCTCACTCAAGCAGTCCGTAGGAACAGCAACACGGCCCTTGTAGTAACTCTGCCCGAAAGCAGCGTCGAGGCGGGAAGCGAGGCCGGTATGGAGGCTCTAAACCGACTTGAGCACCTCTTGGGGCGCATTGAGGCTGTGTGGGAACCCCTTGAGACTAACGAAGCGTTTGAGGTGGTACGCCGCAGACTGTTCGGGAATGACATAGACGAGGCCGAAAGGGATCACACCTGCGAAGCCTTCGCAGCTATGTACAGTAGGGCGAGGAACGAGTATCCCCGCGAGGCCGGCGAGCAGCACTACCTTGAGCGGCTGCGAGCTTGCTACCCCATTCACCCAGAGATTTTCGACCGCCTCTATTTGGATTGGTCTTCTATTACCCAGTTCCAGCGCACGCGCGGCGTCCTGCGAATGATGGCCAATTGCGTCAGCCGCCTGTATTTAGACAATGATCCCTCCCCGCTGATCATGCCGGCCAATCTGACCTTGAGCGATACGGCGCTAGCCCACGAGTTTGTCCGGTTACTTGGTAGCCAATGGGGGCCAGTCCTGTCAGAGGTAGATAGCGACAACTCCAGGACCGACAACATTGATCGGGCATCCCAGCGATTCGGCGAGGTCGGCGGTGCCGCTCGACGCATAGCGCGCACGATTTTTCTCGGCAGCTCCGGCAGCGGGGCCGTCAAAGGCATTGATGCCCGTCAGATCCGCCTTGGGGTAGTCCAGCCTAAACACGGCGTCTCGGTGTACAACGATGCCCTCAGCCAAATTAGCGGCGATCTCTACTACCTTTATAGTAATGAGGGACGGTATTACTTCCACGCCGAAGAAAACCTCAATAAGGTCGCCACGGATCGCGGCGCTGCCCTGAGCGGAAGAGACATTAACGATCACATCATCGCGCAGTTGCAAGAGGCGGTTGGACGCCGACCAGACGTTATCGTCTGCCCATCCGATTCCGGGGCTATACCCGATATAGATGCGGTGCGGCTAGTCCTTCTGCATCCTGATATGTCCCTGCCGAGCCGATCCAACGAGAAAGACGACGCTGAGCCAGAAGTGCAGCGGATACTACAGTACTGCGGCGACAACCCCCGAGTCCGCCGGAATACCCTGCTCTTTCTGACGGCGAGAAAAGACGAGATTCGCGATCTGAACAACAGGGTTAAGACGTTCCTCGCTTGGCATTCCATCGTCAACGGCGAGCGCCGAATCGAAAACCTCTCAGGCGACCGTCTTAAACAGGCTCAGAGCAGTCTAAGGGCAGCGGAAGCAGAGGTGCGAACTGCCTTAGTCAGAGCCTACCGCTGGACAATTGCTCCGGCCCAAGACGACCCGCAGAAGGCGGAATACCGCTTAGCCATCTCTCAAATTGACGCCATAGATGGCGAGATTATCAATAACGCTTTCGACAAGTTCATCGGAAACGAGGCCCTTGTAGAGACCATAAGCCCTTCGGCGTTGGCTACCATGTTGAAGCAGTACGTATGGAATAATCCCAACCACCAAGACCACATTAGCATAGATGTCTTGTGGGATATGATGACCAGCTATATGTACATGCACCGCCTGCGAAGTAGAGCTGTCCTTCAACATTGTATCGAACAAGGTGTGCCCGACGGGGCTTTCGGCTATGCTGAATCTTACGATGAGGATCAGTACAAGGGAATGCGCTTCTGCGAACCGATCAATAGCTCGTCGTCCAATGCGGGCGAGCGCAGCTTGGCGTTGCTAATCAATCCCGAGATGGCGGCCCTTGTAACGGAGGAAAGAGTACCACAAGAGGAGCAGCCAGCCCAAGAGCCGCCGCCTAGTACTCCTACCGACGGCACTCAATCGCCCCGGCCAGAGCCGCTCTCAATGCCTCGTGGCCCTACGCGCATCGTCGCCAGTAAGACAACTGCAAACGATATATCGCTGGACGACATCAGCCAGTTGCGCGAGGAGATCATTCGCATCCTGCGCGATGGCGGCGGCGAAGTTTCGGTTGAAATCACCATCACGGCAGACAAGGCCGATGGCTTCTCCGAGAGTACGGCCCGCGCCGTGCGGGAGAATAGTGCTCAACTTGGCATTGACTTGACCTGAAGTGTTAGAGGAACATGGGATAAGAGAGTAATGCTCACTTTTGGTAATGTCATGAGGCTAGCTGATTCTAAGCGATTAGTACTACTCTGAGGAGATATAGAAAATGTCTGAATGGTTGAGCAAAATATTTGCAGTCATTAAGTCTCCACAGTTAGCTGCTTGGCTTTTTTTAGTGTCTGCTGCCCTATTATTCATGCCAGATACATGGCACGCTGTATTAAAACTCCAGACCTTTACAGAGGAATATGGTCTATACTTTGGTGTTGTATGGATTATCTCTGGTTTCGCTCTCATAGTAAGAGGTTTATCATGGCTGGGAAGCAGTATCTGGCGATTTACTCAAGCCCAAAAGACCAAGAGAAAGATAGATAGGGCGCTAACATCACTCGATCAACACGAGAAGGCTTTACTGAGAGAGTTTTTCATAAGGGGTAGCAATACTCTTAATCTCCCCATTCAGGAACCTGTGGTGAATGGGCTTATTTCAAAAGAAATCTTGGTTCTAGTTGGAGGTATTGGAGACAGCTATATCACCACTGGGATTCTCATGCCAATTGCAATTGCAGAATATGCCTCGAAAAATCTAACTAAGAATCACCTCGGACTTCCACAAGCACCAAAGGGACAAGAACTAACAGAAATACAAAGAAGGACAATTCTAAACGCAAGACCAAGATTCATGAAACCAATCGACGTAATTGATTCATTGAAATCTGGGGGATTGTTTTGACCGGGAATAATAATTGAGCGTTTATTTTTGTCGCCATAATCCATCTGTTGATCTATTTAGCTGGAAAATAGGCAGGGAAACCAATTTTGCCGAGTTTAATTGACGACCCTCGAGTGAAAGGAGAGCGCCATGACAACCGCAGAACAAGCTCAATCTCCACTGTGGCAAGACCGGATCGTCGAAGACCCTCTGATACTCGGTGGCAAGCCCATTGTGAAAGGAACCCGACTTTCCGTCGAATTCATAACCAATGAACTCGAACGTGGCCGCACCGAAGCGGACATCATCAGCGACTACTCGTCGCATCTCACATCGGAAGATATTGAGGCATGTCGCCAGTACAAAGCTACCGGTGCCAAGTTGTCCTACACCACTTGGGCCATGCAGGACGCCTTGATGGACGGCAACATTACCGCGGAGGAATTTGAGGCCCTAAAGAAAGAGCAAATCACCTGGGAGGAACTGCACACTCTGAAGGGCGGCGGTATCACTTGGGCACAACTCGACGCGCTAAAAGAAGGCAAGATCACTTGGGCGCAATTGGACGACCTGAGAGTTGGCAAGATCACTTGGGAGGAACTTGATGCTGCAATGGGCGGCAGATACAAGATGGTCTGGAAAAACGGCGAAAGACCATCTTTCGAGAAAGGAATTTGAAATGAACATCGACGTTGGCGAACTGTCGGAGCGACAAGCGAGACTAGAAGGAGTGATTGAGCAACTCGACAGACGCTTGACCAACATTGAACAAGGCCAACGAGACTTGGCAAACCGCATGGATACTCTAGCCAACCGCATGGAGAGTGAGCTTCGGGACTTACGCATGGGCCAACGCTGGATCATTGGTCTGTTATTTACGTCTTGGCTGACGACCGTCGGCTTGATTCTGTACAAACTCGGCGGATAATATGCCCAACAATCCCCCATACCGCCGCAAACTCATCGAGGTTGACCTGCCCCTCGACGACATCAACCGCGAGTCGGCCCGCGAGAAGTCCATCCGGCACGGCCATCCTTCGACTCTACATCTGTGGTGGGCGCGACGTCCGTTGGCGGCTTGCCGCGCCGTCATTTTCGCCAGCATGGTGGACGACCCGTCCGATTGCTTGGAGGAGTTTCCTACGGAGGCGGCCCAACGCGCCGAGCGCGAGCGGCTGCACGAGATCATTCGGCGGCTTGTCAAATGGGAGGATACTAACGAAAGTAAAACCGGAAATACCAACGAAAGTAAAACCGGAGTCAGGGAACTTTTAGCGGAAGCACGATACGAAATTGCTCGCTCCGTGGCGCGTACACGCGGCGAAACTGCGCCTACCAAACCGGCGGAAGTGCTGCACTATCTCAATGACCATGCCAAGCCTATCTACGACCCCTTTGCCGGTGGCGGGTCCATACCGTTGGAGGCACAAAGGTTGGGTATGCGGGCGGTTGCTTCCGACCTCAACCCGGTAGCGGTGTTAATCAACAAGGCACTGATTGAGTTGCCACCCAAATTCAAAAGCCGCCCGCCCGTCAACCCCGATGCTGACCACATGGCAATGACCGTCGGCAAGGGCAAGCAGCAACAGCGCGTACCGTGGCGTGGTACGGCGGGCCTAGCCAACGACATCCGCTACTACGGCCGTTGGATGCGCGAAGAGGCATTCAAGCGGATTGGCCATCTTTATCCGCAGGTGAAACTGTCCAAGGGCAGCGACGCTACCGTAATCGCGTGGCTTTGGGCACGCACCGTTCCCTGCCCCAACCCCGCATGTGGCATCGCCATGCCACTGATGGCCACATTCCAATTATCCAAAAAGAAAGACAACGAGCACTGGACTAGACCCGTCATCGACCGCGAAACAAACAGCATTTCCTTTGCGGTACAGAACCACAACGCCGGTGTCCCGGCAAGCGGCACTGTGAACAGAAACGGCGCGACTTGTCTTGGCTGCGGCAACACGGTGAAACTGCCCTACGTGCGAGAGCAAGGGAGAGCAGGTAACATAGGTGAGGTTATGACGGCGATTGTCGCCGAGGGAAACCGCAAGCGGTTGTTTCTCTCTCCTACCGAAGAACACATTAAGGCCGCGCAGGAAGCTACCTCCGCTTGGCGGCCTAATGGAAGTTTGCCGGAGCGAGCATTGAGCATCAGAGCACAGCTTTATGGGTTCACGGAGTGGCATAAACTTTTCACCGAACGCCAGCTAACCGCGTTGACGACCTTTAGCGATTTACTGCCGGAAGTTCGCAGCTTGATTCTGGAACACGGAGCGTCAGCGGAATATGCCGAGGCGGTTTGCACCTATCTTGCCCTTGCTGTTGGTAGGATTTCAAACAGTGGTTGCAGTTTCACCCGGTGGCACAATTCCGGGGAAAAAGTCGAGGGAGTTTTTTCACGTCAAGGAATCGGGATGATTTGGGATTTCGCCGAAGCGAATATCTTCTCTACTTCAACGCAGAACTGGATAGGCCAGATTGAGTGGGTCGCCGAGGCTGTTGAGCATCTGCCCGCCGATGTGAACCGTGGAGAAGCGCATCAAGCCGACGCATCCACCACTATTCACGCGCAGAACGGTCCGGTCATCGTCACCGATCCACCTTATTATGATAACATACACTATGCCGATTCATCTGACTTTTTCTATGTCTGGCTGCGCCCCCTGCTCCGCGACGCCTACCCCGACCTGTTTGCTGGCATACTGACCCCAAAAAACGAGGAAATGGTTGCCAATCGGTTCCGTTTTGAAAATCATAGTCAACAATTTGAAGACCAGCTAAGCAAGACGCTGCGGTTGATACGAGAACGCTGTTCGGCTGAGTTCCCATCGTCGATCTTCTATGCCTACAAACAGCAAGAGGAAGAGCGCACAGGTAGAGCCTCCACCGGCTGGGAAACCATGCTGACCGCCGTTGTTTCGGCTGGCTTTGAGATAGTCGGTACTTGGCCGATGCGAACTGAGATGGCCGTGCGGTCAAACGCTATGGGAACCAACGCCCTCGCCTCATCTGTCGTTCTCGTCTGCCGTCCGCGCCCCGCTGACGCCCCCGTTGCCACGCGCCGCCAATTCATCGACGTACTCAATCGCGAGCTGCCCAAAGCCCTCAACCAACTCACGCAAAAAAGCCACATCGCGCCAACCGATTTAGCGCAAGCCGCTATCGGCCCCGGGATGCAGATTTACTCGCGCTATCGCCGAGTAGAAACCATCAGCGGCGAGCCGGTGCCCATCCGTGAAGCACTCGCCGCTATCAACCGCGCTATCACCGATTACGACGAGCATCAAGAAGGCGATTTGGACGCAGAAAGTCGCTTCTGCCTCGACTGGCTGAAACAGCACGGCTATGGAGAAGGCCTATACGGCGAGGCCGAGACGCTGGCCCGCGCCAAAAATGTAGCCATCGGCAAATTGCAAAACTTGGACGGCCTACTCAGCGCCGAAAGAGGTCGGGTCAAGCTGCTGCCACTCGATGAATTTGGCGACAGTCGTCCATTGACACTCGGCGATAAGACGGCATGGGAAGGGTGCTTCCGCATGGCGTACCACCTGAACTGCGAGGAAGGCGGAGGGGTCAATGGTGCGGGTATGGTTGCGCGGGAAATGGATGGCAACGTAGAATCTGTCGAGCGGTTAGCGCGCATCCTCTACAACTACTACGACCGCAAGGGCGACTCGCAAAACGCGGTCATATTCAATAATCTCGTTACCTCGTGGCAAAACATCCTTTCTGCCCTCTCAAGGATGAAAGAGAGTCAGCTATCCCTCCGGTATGATTAAGTCGGCAGCCAGATGAACTCTCAAGGATAAAAGAAGATGCACAAAGTCAGCTATTCCAATAGCCTGTTTGCCAAGAAGTACCAGTTAGAAAACAACCTGCGCCCATTCAACCGAGCGGAGGTGCAAAAGCTACCCAAAGGCCGGTGTGGTCTATATGCTCTGTGGCTGCTCACTGCAATAAAAGGTTCCCATGAACGGCTCTATATTGGTATGTCCATAACCTGCATCCGCCGCCGCTTACTGGAGCATCTGGCCAACGAAGCCAATCCCGAACTTCGACGCCAACTCCGCATGTTTTCCGACCTAGTCGAGTTTTCGGTAACATTCACCGAAAGCGAAGAAGAAACTCGCGAGTTGGAGGCCGCCATTATCCGCGCTTGGCAACCCGAAACTAATCGCAAGCTGCTGTAGCAGAAATTTTGTCGCATAATGGCCATGAATGGAAAACGACGATTACTTATTCTATCGTGTTCACAACGCAAAAACGCTTCTCACGAGCCGTTGCCTGCGATTGATCGATATAATGGCCCGTTATTTTTGGTCTTACGTCGTTTTCTTCGTGAATCTCCCCGTCAGGCAAGGCTGCTTGATGTGTACATCTTATCTGCGGCCTATGGGCTTATTCCAGGAGATTTCCCAACCACATTGTATGATCGAAAGATGAATACATCACGTATAGTTGAATTACAGCCTCAAATCACTACATTATTTCTAGGTATTCGACATACTAACTACATTTCAATCTGTTTTGTACTCGGAAAGACCTATATGAAGGCATTTGAGGGCTTGCAAACCCATATAGAATCAGTCATTGCTTACGGTCCGATGGGCAAAAGACAGTCTCAATTAAAAAAATGGCTGTGGGGAGAAGACTACCACGCCCTTGTTGAAAGGAATCTTGATGAAATTGGAAATTATCAATCGCTTGACACATGAGATAATAGCAACTTACTCTGTGCCAAATTTTTCAATGTTTGACTTTCAGGAGTGGAAAGGGCAAAGTGAAGTTGTGATTAATCTGGATTGTCTCTCAGCTACCGTGGCAGATATGGACTCAAATGATCCAGAGACACAGAAGCCGGTATCGAATCCAAGGGAGGTTGATTTTTATCTACCCGATCCGATAAAAAATCGGGCGATTTCTCAACTCGCAACGTCTCAAATGGACACGGAAGAATCCCCCGATCAATCTGCAGATCGGCTTAACGAAGTCACAGAGCGGGTTTCCACACCGGAGTTGAAATCAAGCACTATTCTATCCGCTATTGTAACAGAAATTTTACAAAACCACCACTCTCATTCCGACTACAAAGTGAAAATCTCTGATGGATAGCCGTTCACTTAAACTGCATGAATTCATTGCCGAATACCCACTTTGGGGAGAATGGGAAGTTTCCTATACAGATGGTACTCATCTGCCCAAAAATAAGTATGTGAAACTTGGATACATCACAATTGATGAATCCGAAGAAGTCGCACAACGTTATCCGATTTTACCGTTTGCCTTCCGGCCTGTGACTAGCCAACAAATCGAATGCTGCTTCTCTAAGTTATGCCAAGGAAAGGAGCAAGCGAATCGGGCGAAAAAAATAATACGCGATCAGCTCGCTGATGGTATGATCCGAACCGGGCTTCTACGCCCACAATTCTGTCTGATGGAAGAGCAGACTATCGAGATGGAGTTTCAAGAAGTGATGAAGAAACTCTCAGAACATGGTTACTTGATTCTTGTCACTGACACGAGTGCTTTGCGACGAGCAGCTACCTCTTTCTTGCACAAAACTCTATCCAATGTGCTGATTTGGACAGTTGTTCCTGTTTTCGTGATGTCTGAAGTCCAGCAGCAAGTAAATGAGTTAAATAAAATCTGGAGCGATAGTGATTCAGGCAGGAAATCTCATCCTGGAAAGTGTAATGTGCTTGAGAAGCGTCCCCAAGTCTCGACCATTAGTAGAGAATTGAGCCATATTCGCGAATGGCGACCGGTAGAGATGCTAACAACTCTCCCCGAGCACTTGGGTCAGTCCAATGGCGACTCAAGAATTGATCGACTGATTATTGAAAGTGTGAAAAACCTCAAGCGGGACCGAGGGTTGCACCAAGGTGTCTATCTCCTCACCGGGGATAAGGATATGGCTTCACTGGCGACTTTAGAGAATCAAGGGAGTCTCCACATAGGTATTCCACCATTAACTTCAGAATCAGAAATTAGCTCTGTTCGATACGACTCTCATAACAGTAAGCTAGTCCTGACACCTGTACACTACCTACTGTGGGATTTGGCGCAGATCTTCAGCACGATTCGTTTTGAAAACAAGAATCTTTCCCGTACATACGAACTTGCTTATTACTCACGGGCTCGTGGAGGATTCTTTGCTCACGATGTGATGGAAGTACGGGAGTCATGAAATTGGACCCGATCACTATAAATAAATTGCTGTCCGTTGCTGATGCCATTGAGGTACATAGTATTAAAAGCGAACTCTCACTGGACACATTTCATAAAATTATTGAAAGCCAAGGAAACATAAAGCATCTCGCCCGACGAGTGCGAGACATTTTGCGAGTATTTGAATCATCTCTCTGGTTAGCTCGAAGCGAGCAAAATAATAATATGTTGTACTTAACCAAAAATTTTCACAAGTTTATTCACGCTTGGAATTCTGGAGATTACTTATTGCCGATGAATCAAGGATTGAAAAGTTATCCTCCTTATGAACGTTTCCTCAATTGTCTGGAGTGCGAAAAAGAGATTAAAATTCCCCAACGTCAAGATAAGGAATCTCGAAGGATTTTAGGACAAAAATTAAAACAAAAATATGATATTACTTTCGTTGCTTTTGATACATTTCAGGCCTGGGCAGTATCTGTAGGACACGCATACCGTTCACCTTTTGAAGAAACTCTCTATTGGGGTGGAGAATGGGATATAGACCGACCCTCATTAGAATGCTTTAGAACAGCCTGTAAGAAGTACTATAACCAAACACATAAAACATCTGGTTACGCGAATCTAGGACTTTTAGCACATCTCGTTTGTCAACAGCTATGGATATCCTTTCAGGCTTTTGAGATGAAGATGAACGAATTTGTAAAAACCTATTCCGGTGAAATTAAGCTCGCCCCAGCGACAATTAGACGAGAAGTTTCCGGGCCTTGCCAAATCACCTCAATACGACCTAGAAAAGAAATTCTTAAAGAGCGACTTTCTGCAAAATTGCTGCAAGGCATACAAGCATCGTCTTCAAAATGGCTTGAATACCGCTATTTGGAGGATGGTATGCGAGTAAACGGCAAACTAGTCAAACTCATTCGATGGGAGGTATCAAAGTGACATTAGCGAATGATCTTTCTCTATTTGAAGTTGAACCCCAAGAACTTAATCCATACGAAAAGCATTTTCTGCTTAAAAATCCGTTTCCTGGACATGGGGAGCCTAGATCTGATGTCTGTACCGACCAAGAAGATCTCAAAAAGAGATTTATCTATGGCTTGAAGAACTTTTCCGCAGATGCAAAGCGATTGCGTATTAACGGAGAAAATGGTGCGGGCAAGACAAATATCTTGCGATATTTTGAAGAACTGACCGACGAGGCAAGACGAAGTAGGTTGATTAAAAACCTACATCCAATCTATGTTTCTGCTCCTGGAGAGAGTTATTACGACATTCATGGGCAGATTATTGATAAACTATCTGAACTATTCTTAGGCGATTTGTTTTCGACACTGAAATCAAACCCTAAAGAAATTAATACTCTTTCAAAAAAAATTAACTCCGTATCTGAACTCCTAGCAGTTATAAAAGTACTAGTTGTGCCTGATTTATTTACTACTATTTACGGTGAGCGACATAAAGATGCTCTAATTCGCTGGTTGAAAGGGCAAAAACTCTCGGTGTCAGATAAGAAACTATTAACTAATAGAGAAAGACAACTCTCCGATATTACTAGTGCTTCACTTGCCATGCGATTCTTAAATGGATTACTCGCCTTACTAAAAGAACTTGGCCTGTGCGATGGCATCGTTCTGCTGTTTGATGAGTTTGAGGAGATTTTTGAAGGACTACCTCGTGCGCGCCAATCTCGATACGCGCAAGATTTACGTCACCTTTTCGATACGCTAACGGAATCCGTTTTCTTTGTTATTGCAACTGTTCCAGAACCGAAAGACCTTGGGCAATATCCTGCAATTGAGCGACGTTTAGGCGAGGTTCTAGCAATTCAAGCTATAGATAGCCCTGAACTTGCGATCAACTACGTGTCAGACTATTTGGATAATGGACGAGACAAGTATGACACGCATCTCAAAGAGCGTGAAAATCAACCTGCTCTAAACCGTCCTGATGGGCTAAAACCTCTGACTGAGGAAGATGTTAAGGAGGAATACTCTTCACTAAAAGAAGAAATTGAGGAGGCTGAGCTCGATGTTCTACCGGGATACTTTTTACCTCGTATGAGAGAACGAATAAGACGAATTGTCGAAGAAAGTTAGCTGATGAATCAAGATAATACACAAAACTTTGTCTCTTCAGAATTTTTAGAGACACCCAACCTGTTTGCCAGCTATCGCATACATGACTATCCACGTGCTGGACTACGTTGCCATCCGTGGAAAATGACCAATACCCAAGCGATTCTGCTCAACGCCTTTGACCTGCTAGCAAATAAACGGACTCATAAGTTTACTTCAGAAATACGAAATACGAAGGGTAAACTTCACGAGTACGTCGAGTTTGATGGTCCACTAATGCTTGATTCTGGTGCTTTTAATTTTATGCAACATGCTGAAATCAGCATTACACCTCTTGATGTCCTTTCGATTGGGATTGAATTAGGGGCTGATATGGCGGTTGTACTTGACCACCCCTTCAGACCCAAATCCGATCCCAAAGAAATAGGTGAACGTTGGTCAAATACTGTAGCGAATACCCGTAAAATGTTTGAAGCTCTAAAAGAGTCCGACGCTTCCCACCTTCCGACGCTCATACCGGTTCTTCACGGCCATGATGAGAAAACTCTTGCGTACGCTTTAGATACTATTGTCAAAATTTGGGGCCAAGAGCCTACTATCGTCGGCATTGGGAGTTTGGCACCACTTGCTCTAAATGGAAGTAAGCGCACAGTAGTCGATGTCATTTTCACAGCCCGAAAACTTCTACCCAACGCGCACATTCACTGTTTTTCCTTGGGTTCTGCCCTGCTAATGCTATTTGCCTTTTACTGTGGTGCTGATACAGTTGATTCGCAGACTTGGGTTATGAGTGCCGCCTTCAAACAAGTACAGCTACCTGGATTTCATTTGACCCGTTTTTCCCGTCGTGAAGCCGAAAGAAATCCCACCCAATATGAGCAAACTCGTTATGCTTTTGCTCAGCACTTGCTGCGCTTAATTACTGAAGAAGGATTCGCGGTCAAAGACTGGGATAACGGAGAAACTTGGTCAATCTGCGATGAGCACTCTGCACTTTCTTACTTAGATTATCTTGAAGACCGTGACGGGATAAACCATATTCATCGCCGGGCCTGCCATAATCTATATTCATTCAACTTTGAGGCAAAGCGAGTACGCCAAGAAAAGAATGTAGGTACACTCGAAACCTTTATTCACAGTCGAATGAAAAGCACTGTCTATCGAAAGGTGTTTGACTATGCAATTGATAAAAACCAGACAAGAATGGTCTAACCGCCATTACCACGTCTTAGAAAAGCGGCCTCATACCTCCGGGGCTGGCCGCCATCATACGCGCTTGGCCATCCGAAACCAACCGCGACCTGCTGTAGTCTAACCTTACATGATACACACAGCATCATAACCCTAACCGAAAGCGTCCTATGCTCCACATCGAAAACCTCCACGTCGCCGTTGAAGACACCCCCATCCTGCGCGGTGTCACGCTAGAAGTAGAACCCGGCGAAATCCACGCCATCATGGGCCCCAACGGCTCGGGCAAAAGCACCCTCGCGCAAGTCTTAGCCGGACGCGAAGGCTACGACATCACCGCAGGGTCGGCCACGTACTGCGGCCAAGACTTGCTCGAACTCGCGCCAGAAGAGCGGGCGTGTGCCGGGCTGTTCCTCGCCTTTCAGTACCCAGTGGAAATCCCCGGCGTCAACTCCACGTACTTCCTCCGCCAAAGCTACAACGAACTCCGCAAGCAACGCGGCGAAGAAGAACTCGACGCCTTCGACTTCCTCGGCTTAATCCGCGAAAAACTCGCCTTGGTGGAAATGGACGAGAGCTTCCTCAAGCGGTCGGTCAACGAAGGTTTTTCCGGCGGCGAAAAAAAGCGCCACGAAATTTTGCAGATGGCCGTGTTGGAACCCAAGCTGTCGGTCCTCGACGAGACCGACTCCGGCCTCGACATCGACGCGCTGCGGATCGTCGCCCAAGGCGTCAATCAACTCCACACCCCAGACAAAGCCGCCGTCGTCGTCACCCACTACCAGCGCCTGCTCAACTACATAGTCCCCGATTTCGTCCACGTGCTCTACGAGGGGCGCATCGTCCAGTCGGGTGGCAAAGAGCTGGCGCTGACGCTTGAGGAAAAGGGCTACGATTGGGTCAAGGAGCCGGTCCAATGAACGGCGTCGCTCATTATCAGTCCTGCTTTAACAACCTCGTCGGCACGGATGCGCTGCTGTCGCTGCGCCAAAAGGCCATTGAGCACTTCGCTGCGGCTGGCTTTCCCACGACCAAAGACGAGGAGTGGGCTTTTACCAACATCGGCCCGCTGACTCGGATCAACTTCGAACTAGCCGCGTCCTCATCCGCACCTGCCGTTCCCGACGACTACCGCTACGGCCTCAACGGGCTGGTTTTTGTCGATGGCCACTTCGCCCGCGCGCATTCTCATCCCAACGGCCTGTCCGCCGGTGTGCGCGTCGAGCGCTTGGGCGACGCCATCGCCGCAAACGGCGACCTAGTCTCGGACTCCCTAGGCCAAGCCGCCACCACCCAAGACGAGGCTTTCACCGCGCTCAACACCGCCTTCCTACAAGACGGTGCGGTCGTCTATCTGCCCTCGGGTGCCGTCGTCGAGCAACCCATCCATTTGCTCTTTGTCTCCACCGGCCAACGCGCCAACATCGTCTCCCATCCGCGCGTCCTCGTAGTCGCCGAAGCCAACACCCAAGCTACGATAGTCGAAAGCTACGTCGGCTTGGATTCGGAACCGTATCTGACCAACAGCGTCAGCGAATTCTTCGTCGGCCCCAACGCCGTGCTCGACCACTACCGGGTCCAGCGCGAATCCGCCGCTGCCTTCCACATCGCAGCGACCCACGTCCGCGAGGAACGCGCCGCCCAATTCCGCTCGACCGCCATCACCTTGGGAGGACGCCTGACCCGCCACCACGTCCACACCGCGCTAGCAGGCGAGGGCGTTGACTCCACTCTCAACGGCCTCTACATCGAAGACGGGGCGCAACACGTCGATAACCACACGCTCATCGAACACGCCCAGCCGCACTGCCAGAGCCACGAGTTCTACAAGGGCATCCTCGGCGGCCGAGCCACCGGCGTCTTTCGCGGCAAAATCCACGTCCACCAAGCCGCACAAAAAACCGACGCCTATCAAGCCAACCAAAACCTCCTACTCTCGGAGACAGCGCAAATCAACACCAAGCCCCAACTCGAAATCTACGCCGACGACGTCAAGTGTTCGCACGGAGCTACCATCGGCCAGCTCGACGAAGACGCTTTGTTCTATTTGCGCTCCCGTGGCATTGGCCACCAAGAGGCCGTCCGGGTGCTGACGCGCGCCTTTGCCGGCGAAGTCCTAGACCGCGTACGCGTCCCCGCCCTCAAAAACCAACTCGACCGACTAGTCGATCACCGGCTAAACCAAGCCGCCGCCGAAATTGCCCCGTGACCGCTTCCTTTGACATAGCCAAAGTCCGCCGCGACTTCCCCGTCCTCGGCGAAAAAATTCGCGGCAAGGATCTCGTCTATTTCGACAACGGCGCAACCACCCAAAAGCCGCTGACGGTTATCTACGCGCTCCAGCGCTACTACGCCCGCGAAAACGCCAACATCCATCGCGGCGTCCACTTCCTCAGCCAACAGGCGACCTTTGCGTACGAGCGCGCGCGCGGCCGAGTCGGCCAGTTCATCAACGCTCGCGAGAGCAGCGAAGTAGTATTCGTGCGCGGCACCACCGAAGCACTCAATCTCGTCGCCCACAGCTACGGCCGGCCGCAGCTAGGCCCCGACGACGAGGTCATCGTCTCGCAGCTAGAGCACCACTCCAACATCGTGCCGTGGCAAATGCTGTGCGAGGAAAAGGGCGCGCGCCTGCGGGTAGTGCCCATCAGCGATACCGGCGAGTTCCTCTTCGACGAATACGAGCGCCTGCTGTCCGAGCGCACCCGCATCGTCGCCGTCGCCCACGCTTCCAACGCCCTCGGCACCATCCTACCGGTAAAGGAAATCGCCGCCTTGGCCCATCAGCACGGCGCAGTAGTAGTAGTAGATGGGGCGCAAGGAGTGCCCCACCTCCCAGTGGACGTGCAGGAACTCGACTGCGACTTCTACGCCTTTTCCGGGCACAAGCTCTTCGGCCCCACCGGCATCGGCGTGCTCTACGGCAAGCAGGCCCTTTTACACGCCATGCCGCCCTATGAAGGCGGTGGCTCCATGATCGAAAAGGTGAGCTTTGACGGCACCACGTACGCCCCCCCGCCGACGCGCTTTGAGGCTGGCACGCCGCACATCGCCGGCAGTATTGGTTTGGAGACCGCCATTGATTACGTCAACTCCGTGGGGAAGGAACAGATCGCCGCGTACGAGGCCGACTTGCTCGCGTACGCCGACGCAGCCCTCGCCGACATCTCGGGCCTGCGCCTGATTGGCACGGCCCGCGAGCGCGTGGCCGTGATCTCCTTCACCCTCGACGACGTCCACCCGCACGACATCGGCACCATCCTCGACGCCGAGGGCATTGCCGTGCGCGCCGGCCACCACTGCGCCCAGCCGACCATGCAGTTTTACCAAGTGCCAGCTACAGTGCGCGCCTCATTGGCTTTTTACAACACGCGCGCGGAAATCGACGCCCTAGTCGCGGCGTTACACAAGGTCAAGAAAGTGTTTGGCGGGTAGGGGCGACCCTTGTGGTCGCCCGTTGTTTAGGAGTGACACGCTTCTGAGGAATGAATCGCAGTTATACAACATCAACCAAGCAGACCACTAACCACTAACCACTAACCACTAACCACTAACCACTAACCACTAACCATGACTGAACTCCGCGAGCTATACCAGCAGATCATCCTCGATCACAACAAAAATCCGCGCAACTTCGGCAAGCTGCCCGAGGCCAATCGCACGCAAGAGGGTTACAATCCCCTGTGCGGCGATCACCTGCACATCTATCTCCACGTGGCTGACGAGCGGATTGCCGACATCAGCTTTGAGGGGTCGGGTTGCGCCATTTCCAAAGCCTCGGCCTCGCTGATGACCGCCGCCCTCAAGGGCAAGCATCCCGACGAGGCGGTCGAACTGTTTGAGCAATTCCAGCAGATGGTGACCGCGGACCCGGACGCACCCGTCGATCACCAAAGCTTGGGCAAGATGGCCGTCTTCGCCGGAGTGCGCGAATTCCCCATGCGCGTCAAGTGCGCGACCCTCGCTTGGCACGCCGCCAAAGCGGCCCTAGAACAAAACCCGTCGCCCGCATCCACCGAATGACAATTAGGAATTAAGAATTTGAGCAACTCCCAATTCCTAATTCCTAATTCTTAATTTTTAATTAAAGGAGTCCTCCATGGAACTGTTGCACGAAAAAACCTTTCCCCCCGACTCTACTGAAGCCAAAGTCGTGGCCGTGCTCAAGACCTGCTACGACCCCGAGATTCCGGTCGATATCTTTGCCCTCGGCCTGATCTACGACGTCGAGGTCAGCGACTCGCAGGACGTCCACGTGACCATGACCTTGACCTCTCCCGCCTGCCCGGTAGCCGGCACCCTGCCGCCGGAAATCGAGCACAAAATCAAGGCCCATGTCCCGGGCATCGCCACAGCCCTAGTCGAGGTCGTGTGGGATCCGCCGTGGACGATCGACATGATGACCGAAGGGGCCAAACTCGAACTAGGCATGATGTAGAGAAGCAGTGGTTAGTGATCAGTGGCCGCTAATCAGTCCGGGGCCACTAACTACTGACCTCTGCTCAGTGGAGAGATTGTTATGAAACTCAACTCAAGCGAAGAATACGGCTTGCGCTGTCTCTTGCAATTGGCCCGCCAAGCCCCCGGCAGCCTGACCATCCCGGAAATCAGCCAAGCCGAGGGGATCACCCATCACAACGTCGCCAAGCTCTTGCGCATTCTCCGGCAGGGCGGCTTTGTCGCAAGCGCCCGCGGCCAGCAAGGCGGCTATGCCCTCGCCAAGCCCCCCGACCAAATCGCCGTGGCCGACGCGCTCGACACGCTGGGCGGTCGCCTCTTCGACGACGATTTCTGCGATCACTTCGCCGGCAGCGCGGATTGCTGCACGCACTCGCTCACCGCGTGTTCAGTGCGCGCCCTGTGGGGGCAAGTGCAGCAGGCCGTCGATCAAATTCTATCGCGCACAACCCTCGCAGACCTGCTGGAACAGGGCTACGCCCTCGCCGACGAAGAGGCCCTACTCGATATATCGGCTTAGTGGGTGTCGTGTAGTTCCTCGATTAAGTCTCGGGAAGCAAAATTGCGCTGGCCGTGCTGGAAATCTTTTAGTGCCTTCTGGAGATGGGCCGCGTTTTTTGGTGAAGAGAGCAGGTAATCTGTCTCGTCCACGCTGCTTTCCTCTTCTTCTTGTAATTTTTTCACAGCACGAGCAATCAAGCTGCATATATCTTCCCCGGTACTTTGCGAAAGCTCCTCTAGTACCGCCTTCTGCTCAGGAGTAAATTCAAATGGAGAAGTGCTCATGGTGACCTCCTTCAATTTTCTGCTTCTCGGTCAAAGGGCAGTCCCAGACTCCTCCAAGAGGTTCGGGACCACACCCATTCCTTGCTCTCACATGCTAACAAACACGGCCTTTTAATTAACACCACGCGGTTGGTTTGGTGAAGGATATTCGCGTAAAAAAGATGGTGCTGAAATGAAAAAAGTCTTGCTGTGCTGGATCGGTGCCACAGATTTGCGTGCCTCACAAGGAGATGATGTTGGTGAGGGGCCTATTGCACAGGCAGTGGAAAAGCTCGGGTTTGACGAGGTATTTTTGATTTCAAACTACCTCAAGCCAGAGGACCGTGTCCGTGTAGCCGCGTACGTCGAATGGGCCAAAAAACGGAGCTCGACGCCATACCAATTATATGAGGAGGAGCTTTCAAGGCCGACTCACTTTGGCGAAATCTATGAGGCGGCAGTGCGCGCTTGCACAGCGGCTTTGGGCGAACGGCGCGATCAAGTGGAATTGACTTTTCACCTTAGTCCTGGTACGCCAGCAATGGCCGCGGTGTGGATCCTCTTAGCGAAAACTCGCTTTCCCGCTGAATTGATCGAGTCTTCAAGAGAATACGGCGTTCAACCGGTGTCTGTTCCCTTCGATATTTCGGCAGAGTTTTTGCCCGACCTCCTACTCAAACACGACGAGCAGCTCCGCTCGGTCAGTGCAGAGAAACCTATAGAATCGGCAAATTTTGCAGACATATACTACCGAAGCCCGATTATGGCGCATTTGGTCGAAAGAGCGCAGCGTGTCGCGTTAAGGAACGTTCCCGTTTTGCTCGAAGGCGAATCCGGCACCGGAAAAGAACTTTTTGCCCGCGCCATTCACCAACACAGCCCGAGAAGGGATAAGCCATTTATCGCGGTAAACTGCGGTGCAATTCCGGAATCTCTTGTGGAATCCGAACTGTTTGGGAGCGAAAAAGGTGCATTTACCGACTCAAAAGCCCCACGCAAAGGTCATTTTGAGTCGGCCAATGGCGGTACGATCTTTTTGGATGAAATCGGCGAGCTGCCCAAAGATATTCAGGTGAAATTGTTGCGCGTCGTCGAAGGAAACGAGGTTGTCCGGCTCGGTTCATCCAAACCCATCAGCGTAGATATACGTATTATAGCGGCAACAAACCGGACTCTCAGTGAGGAAGTGCGTGAAGGACGATTTCGCGAAGACTTGTTTTATCGGATTGTAGTGGCCTATCTCAAATTGCCTCCTCTGCGGGAACGCCTAGGGGATTTGGGTCTGCTGATTGACCACTTTATCGAGGAGATCAATCAGAAAAGCGAGGAACAGCCCGGGTACCGACGTAAGAAAATTTCCGCTGGCGCAAAAAATCTTATTCTGAATCACGATTGGCCGGGCAACATACGCGAGCTGCAAAACACGCTTAGACGTGCAATGGTGTGGACAGACGGCGAAATTCTCAAAAAACAAGATATTGAAGAGGCACTCTTACCCATTTACGATAAGGGAAGCGAAGATATCTTAAACCGCCCATTAGATGGAGGTTTTAGTCTGCCTGACCTCATTAGCGAAGTCGTCAGACACTATCTTCAGCGTGCCGAGGAGGAGTCTAAAACGAGAACAGAAGCCGCGGAGCGGTTGGGATTGTCTAATCGTCAGACGTTTAACAACTGGAAGGAGAAGCACAAGGTATAGGAATTTTCCAAGAAAAATCGGCTTTTTGGTAAAGTTGGCACGAAATGTGCTTTTATAAGGGGAGAGCGTTAAGACAACCGCCAACCCAAAAATAGAAAGGACTGATTATGGCTAGAAGAATCCGCAGTGACGCACGGATAGGAACAGTCGAGAAAAAGTTGGGCATTGGGAACAGTATCACGAATCCCAGTGGGCGAAATGCCCGCTCTGATAAAAAACTTGGAAGCCTGCGCAAGAGTTGGGAAAAGTCTAGTAAGAAGCATTCTTAGGGCCCCTTAGGGATCGAAACTGTCCCACGGACCGAAAGGAATAAAATTAAATGAAGTATCGTAAATCCTATATGAAAGGAGGTGATGCTATGAAAAAATGGCTACCGCTTGTCTTTCAGATAGCTATTATCGTCATAGACAACTGGCCGTCGAACCGGCGCTAGTAGTTTGGGCGAGGCTAGTCAGGGGACGGGGATTCACTCCCGTCTCCTGACAGAAGTTTCTTGACATAGCTTTTCCCAGACGTAGATTTTTAACACTCTTTCGCCAACTTGTGAGAAAATCATGGCTATTACATCTATCACCATAGAAAACTTCAAGGGTATCGGCGATGCCGTGACCATTCCCATTCGCCCCATCACCTTGCTGTTTGGCAAAAACAGTTCTGGTAAGTCAACGGTATTGCAAGCACTGCACTATATGCGTGAAGTATGTGAACATGCAGGAGCCGATCCAGACCGTACACATATAGGTGGAGACTATATTGACTTGGGTGGTTTTCGTTCTCTAGTGCATCTTCATCAGTTGGATAGGAAGATTCGGATTCGCATTGAATTTGGTCTGACTTCCGAAGATTCGAAAAATCTGAATATTCCTTTGAAACACGAGCGGAATCTAGATTCCGCTTGGATAGAAGTGGTGACAAGTTGGAATACAAAAGAAAATAAGGTTTATACCGAGTTATACGAGTATGGAATTAATGGCATAGAGTTGTTACGTATCGTACCAATAAAAAAAATAGCCGATGGCTTAAATGACGTAGGATGGCGTCGATTAGGTAGCACTATATTTCTCTATACTAATCATCCAGACATTACTGATAATGATATAGCAGATTATTTAAAAAAGACAATAAATAATGAAGATAATGAAGAAGCACTATGGTACATACCAAGAATTGCACTCAAAGAATTGCATGATATACGATATTTAGGACCCATGCGAAAAGTCCCCTCTCGTGATTATCGCCCGCAAAAAACGCCTAATGAATCGCTATGGGCAGAGGGATTAGAAGCATGGAATACACTTGGAAGAAATCCCGAATTGGTAAAAAAAATAAATCGTTATATGCAAGATGTTTTGAAACTGGGATACAGCATTAGTCGGCAGGAAATCATCTTACTTGACAGAGATGATGAGATCATGGAAAACGGACACCCCTCAGTTATAATGAAACTCCATGATAAAGTAAATGATATTTACTTAGACCTCATAGATGTTGGTCTTGGTATTTCCCAAGTTATTCCAGTTCTAGTAGGTGCTTTGCATAGCGGCCCACCAGATCTAAATCGAGGTTATTTGAGTAAACCGTCGGGAGGACTTTTTGCGGTTGAACAGCCCGAACTCCACTTGCATCCTGCCGCTCAAGTAGCTTTGGGTGATACGTTTATTGACAGTATAAAATACAACCGCTATCATCCTGTTCAAGTGGCTTTAAAAAGAATTATGGAAAACATAGAAGACAACGATCACTTTAAAGAATTCTTTGAATTTATGAAAGAAAACTCTGAACATTCTGATATTCAAGAGGAGGCGGATAGGATCATTAATATTCTGAATAATAGCAATGATTCTGACCTTGAAGAGGCTATGGTTAATTTTATTGAAAATATAAGAGAAAACCGCGATCATTCTGATATTCAATTAGCACTCAAAAAGTACCTTGAGAAAATAGATCAAGAAGCTTTTGAAGAATTCTCCTATAGTATAAAAAATAGCAGCTATCGCACCATTCTCATCGAAACGCATTCTGAGCACTTGCTCTTGCGTTTGCTTCGGCGTGTCCGTGAAACAACTGAAGGAGAACAGATAGATCACACATTAACACCCGACGATTTATCTGTAGTCTATGTTCGGCCAACGCCAGAAGGAATTAAGTTCACCCCAATCAGTGTAATGGATGATGGCGGCTTCTATGCTCCTTGGCCAGAAGGCTTCTTCGCTGAGCGTGTGAAGGAGCTTTTCTGACGATGATACATGAATACGCATTAGAACCCGAGCTTGTCGCAACGTGGTACCAGCGTGAACTCTTCCGTTACTTCATCGAACGATTCGGCTTTAGGGATGAGGATGATAGTGCGACAGGTCGCGTAGTGACTCAATACCCCAGTAAGTGGAGGAAACAGGTTTGGGATGCGTTTGAAACAAATTTTGGACGATCAGCCCGTGAAGATGAAAAAGAACGGGTTATAGAGTTGCTGAAACAGTTGACGATACCAGAGGTACGCCGCTCCAACACCGAGTTTGATAGTCAATGCACTTGGCTCGAAAATGCGGAGAATACGCGACCTCCATTTCATGCGATTTTGGCCCAAAATAATCCTCGCGAAAACCGTCAAGTCATGCGTGGGGACCATGTACTAGGGATGGATCCGCCTCCACTTTGGAGTGTGCCTCGTGAAGAGCCGGTACTCAGGACTGCGGCTTCCATGACAAAACACCTCAAACCCATGCTGCGCTGTGCAACGCGAATCCTTTTCGTTGATCCACATTTTCGTCCGGCAGAACCGAGATTCCGGAATCCTTTAGAACAGTTTCTAAAAATTATTTGTGACGGTAGCCGTGATGTAACACTCGAATACCACACTGGGGATACCCTCTCTTGGAACCTACTTCAAAATAATTGCCAAGAGTATCTCCCACGTCTTATTCCCCATGGTTTCACGCTCACAGTCCGCCGTTGGAAGAACAAAGATACTAAAGATGAAGAGGATATTCTCACCGACGTTGGAGAGGAAGACGTTGGAGAGGAGCTTCACAACCGCTATATCCTCACCGATATTGGAGGTGTAGGGATTCCTAATGGTCTCGACGAAAGAGATCGAGGCACAATTGAGATCTACCGCTTAAGCTACAAAACTTGGCAGAAGCGGTTAGAAGATTACGGTTATTATTCTAAACCTGCATTTGATCTGGAGGGAAAGGTAACTATCTCCGGCAAGGGATGAGCGTCCAACCCCTCACCCCCCCCTCCCCCTCGGCCCGGTGCCGATAGAGCGGCTTGACCGCCTCCGGCAGGGCCTCGTAGGTCTCCTTCGGCACAATCGCATTGTTGCGTCCCCCAAATTCCACGCTCAACCACCACGGACAATAGCGCGTGATGATCGCCACCCTCGGCTCCGGGCTGGGGTTCGCCGCGGTCGAATGCCAGATCCGGCTGTCCATCACCAGCGCACTGCCCTCCGGGCCGACGACCTGGATCTCCCCGCGAATCGGCTTGAACTGATCGATCCGCTCTTCTAGCCCCTCGGGCGTCTGGTGCATCCTCGGGTTGAGTGGGTCGCGGTGACTGCGCGGCACCACCCACGTCCCACCCGTCTCCGGGCCAAACGGCGACAGCATCCACAGCACCGATAGCTGCATGGTCGCGTTTGGGAAGGGCTGCGCCACCCGGCCGGCAAAGTCCCCGTCGGTCAGGTCGTGCGGCCAATCCGAGTGAAAGCCGCGCCAGTCCAAGTCCTCGCGATTGGGCACTTGCGTCTTGAACTCGGTCTGCGCGATCCGCACGTGCCTCCCAAAAATCGCCTGCGCCACCCCCAACAGACGCTCGTCGCCTAAATACGGCGCAAATTCCGGCAGATACGCGATTAGGCAAATGATCGGCTCGCCATTGGGACCGGTCGCCTCTTCGACGACGACTTCTGCGATCACTTCGCCGGCAGCGCGGATTGCTGCACGCACTCGCTCACCGCGTGTTCGGTGCGCGCGCTGTGGGGGCAAGTACAGCAGGCCGTCGATCAAATTCTATCGCGCACCACCCTCGCCGACCTGCTGGAACAAGGCTACGCCCTAGCCGACGAAGAGGCCCTACTCGATATATCGGCTTAGGGAATTTCTACAACAGCACCCGAAAATCCACGGCGAATGGCTGCCGCCGTAGCCCTAAAAATCAATCCAAAAGCGGTCAATTCGCAGCAAAGTAGCACGGCGAACGCCCTACGACCACACCTGCTAATCCCCTCAAAACCGCAACGCAAACACCGTCCGCACCCCCGGTTCCGAGCGGGCGGCGATGGACCCTCGGTGGAGCCGCATGATCTGGCGGCACAGGCTCAGCCCAATGCCGGAGCCGTCTGGCTTGGTCGTGAAAAAGGGAATGAAGACCTTGCCGAGCGCTTCTTCGACGATGCCCGGCCCATTGTCCGCGACCTCGACGACGACCTTGTCGTGCGCCAGATGAGCGGTCAGGTCAACGCGAGCCCCAGCGCGGCCGGCCGTGGCTTCGCGGGCATTGCGCAGTAGGTTGATGAGGATTTGCTCGACTTGCTCGGGGTCGGCGGTCAATTCGAGGCTGGGGGGATTGACCTCAGCGTGCAACTCGACCGCGGACTCGGCAAACTGGGGCCGCATTAGCTGCTCCACTCGGGCGAACAACTCGGCTATCGAGACGATCTCAAAGGACGGCGCTGGTACGCGGGTGAGGTCGCGGTAGGCTTCGACAAAGTGCAGCAGGCCCTCGCTGCGGCGCTGGATGGTGCTCACCGCAGTGCGGATGTCTTCGGTGGTCTCGGCATCGGGGGCGTCGGCTTTTAGCATTCCGTCCGCGGTGGCAGCCAGCGAAGCAATGGGGGTGATGGAATTCATGATCTCGTGGGTGAGCACGCGGATCAGGTTTTGCCAAGCCTCCATTTCCTTTTCGTCGAGATCGGGGCCGATGTCGTGGAGCGCCACGAGGGTGTGCTTGCGGTCGCCTATCTGGAACACCGATGCGTACAGGGCGAGTCGGATCTCTTCCAAACTCACTAGGTCGCGGCCCCCGGGCCCGAGGTTTTGCAGGGTGGTGGTTAGGATGGGATTGACGCGGTTGAGATCGGCAATGTGGCCCAAGCGGGGCACCCCCAACAGGCGCTTGGCCGCGTTGTTGATCAGCGACACCTCGCCAGTGTTGTCGAAGACGATCAAGCCGACGCCAATGTGCTGCACCACGGTTTGCAGGTAGCGCGCCTGTTCCTCCTTTTCGGCCCGCGCTTGGCGAAAGGCGTCGAGTACTTCGTTGAACGCGGTCTTGAGTTCGTCGAAAGAGGAGCCGAGGCCGCTAGGGACAAAGGTCTGCGAGAAATCGGCGTAGCGGATGGCGTTCAAAAAGCGCGTCAGGTCGCGGTTGGCGCGCTCGACATAGTGGACGAGAGCGTAGAGCTGGTAGAGCAGGACGAAGCCGACGACGATGGGGACGGCCAGATGATAGGTTCCTTTGGCTATGATGTAGAACAGCAGCCACAAGGTGGTGCCGAGGAAGGCGACGCGCAGCACGATCCGCGTGCGGAAGGCGCGGGACCCTTGCGCCAAGCGATGCAGAACGCCCTTAAAGTCCATACTTCTCCATGCGGCGATAGAGGGCCGTGCGGGTCAAGCCGAGTTCCCGTGCGGTTTGGCTGACGTTGCCTTGGTGTTTGCGCAGCACCCGGGCGATGACCTCGCGCTCGACGTCTTCAAGGTTGTAGCTATCAAAGGCGACGGACTCCTCAGGCGACAGGGCCGCGGTCAAGGGGAAATCGTCTGCGGTTAGCCGATTCCCTTCGCTCATAATGATGGCGCGCTCCACTGCGTGCTGCAATTCCCGCACATTACCTGGCCAAGCGTACGCGCGCAAGTGGGCGAGCGCCTCGGCGGTCAGACTAGTCAGAGCCTTGCGGTACTTGGTCCGGTACAGGTCGAGGAAGTGCCGGGCCAACAGCGCGATGTCTTCGGGGCGCTCGCGCAGGGGCGGCAGGGGGATTTCCACGGTGTTGATGCGGTAGAGCAGGTCCTGGCGGAAGGTGCCGGCCGTGGCCATTTCGTGGATGGGCTGGTTGGTGGCGCATATAAGGCGCACATCTACGGACACGGGCTGGTTGGCGCCGACGCGGACGACCTGCTGGTTTTGCAGGACCGCGAGTAGCTTGACCTGCAAGGGCAGCGGCAGGTTGCCGATCTCGTCGAGGAACAGGGTGCCCCCGGAAGCGATTTCAAAGCGGCCGGCGCGGTCGCTGCGGGCGTCGGTGAAGGCGCCTTTGACGTGGCCGAAAAGCTCGCTCTCGAACAGGGTTTCGCTCAGGGAACCCATATCGACGGAGATGAAAACCTCATCGGCGCGCGCCGAGCGGCGGTGGATCTCGCGCGCCACCAGTTCCTTGCCCGTGCCGTTCTCGCCGAGGATGAGGACGCTGGCGTCGGTGGCGGCCACCTTGGCCATTGTCTGGAAAACCTCTTGTAAGACCGGAGCCTCGCCGATGAGGTCGCCAAAGGGCTGGTCGAGGTCCGCGGACAGCCGCTGCTGACGGGAGCGGAGGTGGTGGGTTTCCCGGCGCGAGCGATGCAATTCCACGGCCGCGGACACGGTGGCGAGCAGCTTTTCATTCTGCCAGGGTTTGAGCACAAAATCGACGGCTCCCTCTTTGACGGCGCGCACGGCCATCTCGACGTCGCCGTACGCAGTGATCAGCAAGACGACGGCGGTCGGGTCCAGGTCGCCGATTTGCTGGAGCCAGTAGAAGCCCTCCCGGCCGCTGGTTGCCTCCTGCGTGAAGTTCATGTCGAGGAGGACGACGGCTGGCGATTCCTGTTTGAGGGCACTCGGAATGGCTTGGGGATCGGTCTCGGTGCGGACTTGGTAGCCCTGCTGCTTGAGCAGCAAGCGGGCGGCGACGAGCACGTCTTGATTGTCGTCCACGACGAGGATGCGGGCGGCTTCAGCAGACATGGGATATGCTCCCTAGTGTACGCCAGCGGACGGTGGCGTTGGGGCTGGGCAAGGGGTCAATTGGGCTCATCTTTTTTCTTTATCGGTAATGGCGAATCAAATGGATCCAATGTTTCCACACCAAGTTGGGCAAAATCGTCGATGTTACGAGTCACGACGATCAGGCGGTGAACCACGGCGGTCGCCGCGATCAAGGCGTCTTCCATCAAGGTGTCCGATTGCCGGTGCTTGAGCCGGGCCCACACGCGAAAGGCAGCCGCGTCCACCGACAATAGGTTGTAGGAGGCGAGCACCCGGCCGAGCCAAACCTCCAGTTCGGCCGCCTTGGTGGGATCCTGTTCGCGGGTAATCTCAATGCCGGCTTGGATTTCGCCTACAGTCACCGCAGAAAGGAAAAGCTGTTCGCTGGCTACGCCCGCTAGCCAAGTCAGAACGCACGGATGGGGCTTGGGGCGGCGTAGTTCTGAAACGACATTGGTATCGAGAAGATACATCCTACTATTCGAGGTTTAGCGACTTGCGGTGACGGCGTTGCGCTCGCGGCGGCGTCAGGGCATCGGTCCGCGCTTCGGGTGCCAGTAGCAGTTCCTTGAGGTCGGGCTTGGTCATCTGCTCTAGTCGCCGCCACTGATCAATGGGGACCAAAACAGCCGCCTCCACTCCTCGTTTGGTCACGATTTGCGGCCCTTCGGCAAGGCTTGTTTCGAGGAGTTCGCTGAACCGCGCCTTTGCGTCTTGGACCTGCCATGTTTTGCTCATATATCCTCCCAATGTTTGTGGTCTGTTCTGACTAGACTTATAACCAGTCCGTACCCTAAAGTCAAACTAGATACATCGCGGATACTGCGCCCGTTCAGGAGCTAGAATTGGGTGAAACCAATGGAGCGCCAATAAACGCAGCGAGTGTACGCCAGCGGACACTCCTGTATCACCAGCGGACAGTAGCGCCGGGCCTTGCCGCAAGGCGAATTAGCCCATTTTCTTGTTTTTCAATCAGTTACATAACATGGCATACATCTTGCTTTTTCAAAGATGTGCGTTGCCAATTACCACGAGACAAGGAGCAAGTAGCCGTGTCCACAAACATCCAAGTCTTTCCCAAAGACCCCGCTCCCGAGCCGAACCCCGGCAGTACCCGTCCCGGCGGCGGCGTTGGCATGGACCGCAAAATCGAGAAGCCTCGGTTCACGCCCAAGCGCATCGGGGTAGGCGCGGCTGCTTTGCTGTTGGCCGGGCTATTCGGATACGCCCTGCTCGCGGATTTCGGGGTGCGCAAACTAAATGTGGAGCGCGACCGGCTGACGATCTCAACGGTCGCGCTCGGCCCATTTCAGGAGTACATCCCCGTGCGCGGCACGGTGCTGCCGCTGCACACCGTGTACCTCGACGCCCTGGAGCGCGGCCAAGTGGAGCAGGTGTTCGTCGAAGAGGGTGCCTCCGTGGCCGCGGGCGATCCGCTGCTGCGGCTTGCCAACCCCGATCTGGAACTGACCGTCCTGCAACAGGAAGCCGAACTGGAGCGCAGCCGGGAGGCGTTGCGCAATGGCCGGTTGACTATGGAGCAGGACCTGCTGCGCTCGCGCAAAGAGCTGATGGAGATCGAGTACCGGCTAGCCGTTGACAAGCGCAACTTCGAGCGCTACGAGAGCCTGTCGGCCGAAGATTTGACGGCCATCCTATCGCGGCAGGAGTACGAGCGGCTGCGCGACGAGTACCAGTATAGCGTCCGCCGCATGGCCTTGACTCAGGAAACCCAAACCCAGGACTCGCTGCTGGCGGCAAGCAAGGTGGTACAGCTCGTCTCGGCTGTGGAGCGCATGGAACGCAACCTCGAAATCGTCCGCCGTCGGCTCGACAACCTGACGGTGCGAGCCCCCGTGCCCGGGCAGCTAACCACGCTGAAAGCGGAGGTCGGCGAGAGCAAGGGGACGGGTGTGCGCCTCGGCCAGATTGACATGATCGACGGCTTCAAGGTGCGCGCCGCCATTGACGAGCACTACATCGGTCGCGTGGGCCGGGGGCAGCGCGGCCAGTTCGACAGCGACGACGAGTCATACAGCTTGGTAATCCGCAAGGTCTATCCAGAGGTAAAGGAGGGCCGCTTTGAGGTCGATCTGGTGTTTGAGGGACAAGCACCCGAGGGCATCCGGCGCGGCCAGACCCTGCACATCCGCCTGGAACTGGGCGATCTGGACGAAGCAGTGCAAGTAGCGCGGGGCGGATTCTATCAGGCGACCGGGGGCCACTGGGCCTATGTGCTCGACGCGGCTGGCGACCGGGCCACGCGGCGCTCTATCGCCTTGGGACGCCAGAATCCCCGGGTGTACGAAGTGCTGGAGGGGCTTGAGCCGGGAGAGCAGGTGATTACTTCGAGCTATGAGACTTTTGGCGAAGACATGGACGTGTTGGTGTTGCGTTAAATGCAGTGGCCGGTGGCCAGTGGTCGGTGATCAGGCCACCCCGCTACCCGAGTGGGGTTGTAGGGGACTGACCACTGACCACTAACCACTGACCACTATTAACCAAGGAGAAAAAATCATGACTGAGCAAACAGCAAACGCTGAAAACGGCCGCGCGCCCGTGATCCGCACTGTCGGGCTGTGCAAGCTGTACACGACCGAGGAGGTCGAGACGACCGCCTTGGACAACGTCAACCTCGAAATCGCCGAAGGCGAATTTGCCGCCATCATGGGGCCGTCGGGCTGCGGCAAGTCAACGCTGCTCAATTTGCTCGGCTTGCTCGACAATCCGACCGAGGGGGAATACTGGCTGCTGGACGAGGAGGTAGCGACCTACTCGGAGCGCCTGCGGGCGAATCTGCGCAAGGGGACGATCGGCTTTGTCTTTCAGTCGTTCAACCTGATCAACGAGTTGACCGTCCACGAGAATGTCGAACTGCCCCTGCTCTACATGGGTATGCCGGCTACGGAGCGCAAGCAGCGGGTGCGGTCGATCCTCGACCACATGCAGATCACCCACCGCGAGAAGCACTTTCCGCTCCAGCTTTCCGGCGGCCAGCAGCAGCGCGTGGCTGTGGCGCGGGCCTTGGTCGCGGAGCCGAAGCTGGTGCTGGCCGATGAGCCGACCGGCAATCTCGACTCGCGCCACGGCGACGAGGTCATGGAGATGCTCACCGAGATGAACCGCAATGGCACGACGGTTGTGATGGTGACGCACTCGCCGGCCTATGCCGACTTTGCGCACCGGATCATTCACTTGTTCGACGGCCGGATCGTGAGCGAGAACATCGAGCGGGATCAGGAAGCGTCGTAAGCGGCGCACCTTGCGTTGTAGCGGACCCCTGTTGTAGGGGCAACCCTCGTGGTTGCCCTCGTCTGTAACAAGGACGCTGTAGCAAGGGCGCCCACAAGGGACGCCCCTACCACACGAAAGGAACTATCATGCTAGGCAACTATCTGACGACGGCGCTGCGCCTGCTGTGGCGGGAGCGCGGCTACGCGGCGATCAACATTTTCGGCTTGGCCATTGGCTTGGCTCTATGCCTGCTGATCGTCCAGTTCTCTACCTATCAGCTCTCCGTTGGCGACTTCCACGAGAAAAAAGACCGGATCTACCGCGTGCTGGGGCCAAACTGGCAGATTGCCGATGACGGAGAAATGGTGAGTGCCGGGCACGGAACAAGTGTGCCAATAGAGTTGGGACCGACCCTCCAAGAGCAACTACCCGAAGTCGAGGAGGCGGTTCGCTTCAGTTCGAGGAGGCCGATTCCGCTCCAAGTCGGGGACAAGGACGCGATCTCTGAAGAAGTGCTGACCGCGGAAGCCGGCGTTTTCGACGTGTTCGGCTTTCCGCTCCTGCGTGGCGACCCCAAAACGGCTCTGACCCGCCCCTACACTATGGTGCTGACCGAGCCGTTGGCCCGTCGGCTTTTCGGCGATAGCGATCCCATTGGACAGGTCGTCCGCTACAACCAAAAATTCGATTGCGAGGTCACGGGTATCGTCGGCCAGCCGCCCGCTAGCTCGTTGCTCCAGTTCTCGGCCCTGCTCTCCTTTGAGACGGAGTACGAGGAGAGTCGGGCCATGATGGGAACGAGAACCGCTAGGGCCTTCATCACCTTCGTGCAGCTAACACCCGGTGCCGACCCGGCTGCGCTAGCCGCAGGCATCCCCAGCTTCGCCGAGAAGATCACGGGGATGCCCGAATCGCCCGGTTCTTCCTACATGCTACAGCCCCTCGAAGCGATCCGCTTTGATGCGGAAGTGCCCAACAACCTCGGCCCGAGTAGCAACCCCATGTACTTGGCGATATGCGCCATCTTAGCCGTGGTAATTCTGACGATCGCCGGCGTCAACTACGTGAATTTGGCGACGGCACGAGCCGGGCAGCGGACCCACGAGATCGGCGTCCGCAAGACCCTTGGCGCTCATCGCGGCCAACTCATTGGCCAACTCCTGAGCGAGTCGGTGCTGTTGAGTACTGTGGCGACGATCTTGGGCGCTGTCTTAACAAAGGGCTTGATCCTGCTCGTACCCGTGATTACGGGATTCGATTTCGAGATACCTTTTCTAGACTGGACGCTCTCGGCCTGCGCCGGGGCTGCGGCACTAGCGGTGGGGGTCGGCTTGGTCGCGGGCGTGTACCCGGCTTGGGTCGTGGCGCGCTTTCAGCCGACGGCCGCCGTGAGCAGGGGCCGCGTAGGCGGTGCGCGTCTGCGCCAAGGCTTGGTGGTGGCGCAGTTCACGGTCACCGCGGCGTTGATGACCATGACGCTGCTGATATGGCACCAAATCGATTTCATCCAGAACCTCGCCTTTGAGAACTCCCCCCTAGGGTTTGAGCCGGAACAAGTGGTCGTCGTCCACAACCACGGAATGACCGGGGATGAAGCCCAAGTTTTTAAGACAGAGCTGCTTCAGGACAGCCGCATCGCCGCGGTGAGTCTCGCTGAGACCGTACCGGGCGGGGGTTCGCAGGTGACGTACAGCGCCGAGCCAGAGGGAGCCGGGGAGGTAATGATGAGAGTATATGGCGTGGATGGCGACTTCGTCGAAATCATGGGCTTGCGCATGGCCCAAGGACGCACCCTGACCGACGATCCGGCCGATGACCGAGCTATCGTCATCAACGAGGCCGCGGTGCAGATGCTGGGGTGGGAAGAACCGCTGGGCAAGATGATCTACAACTTCAAAGGCCAAAACTGGCGCGTCGTCGGCGTGATTGAGGACTTCCACTTCGACGGCCCGCACCGGAAGATACAGCCCCTGCTCATGGGACCGGTCACTGGCTGGGTGGGCGTCATTATCGTGCGGGTACAACCCGGGCACCTCGACGAAGCCCTCAAGGTAATCGACGCCAAGTGGGCCGCCATTAAGCCCTACCGCCCCATCAATCGCCAACCCCTCGCAGAGGTCTCCGCCGGGCTTTACTTCCAAGAGCTGTTGATAGGCCGCGCACTCACGGTCTTTCTCGTTTTATCGCTCGTCGTCGCCTCAGTGGGACTCTTCGGCATGGCCGCGCACGCCGCCCAAGAGCGCACCAAGGAAATCGGCATCCGCAAGGTGTTCGGCGCTTCTCCCGGCGGCCTGACCGCCATGCTGCTGCGCGATTTCGCCAAGCCCGTTGCCATCGCCTTCCTCCTTAGCGTGCCCATCGCCTATTGGTTGGCGAACCTGTGGCTGCAAGACTTTGCCTATCACGTGGAAGTCGGCGTGGGCCTGTTCCTGGTGTCGGGCGCTCTGTCCTTCGTCATCGCCGGGTTGACGGTGGGGCACCAAGCGATGCGAGCGGCGCTGACCAATCCGATAGACACGCTGCACACTGAATAACCAGCACACCCATTACGTGAGAGGAGACGCTATTATGAACCCCTTTATCCACCCATTGCAACGAGTCTTGGTCGCGCTAGCGGCCATTCTGGTCGCCTTTGGCTCAGCTCAGGCCGACTCGCCCAAACCGGAACAAAGGCGGTTCGCGCAAAACGCTGCCACCGCTCCGGGCCAGACCCTCTATCTGGAAGCGCACCATGCCGAGATCGTCGTCAGCGGCTCGGACGAAAACGAAATCGCCCTTGAAGCCACCGTCGAACTCAGCAGCGACCATGCCGAAGCTAGGGACGCTTTCTTTGCCGCGACTCAACTCCAGCTCGAACCTCACGGCCAAGACTTTCGCGCCGTGCTCAAGATCCCCGAGTGGGAAGAAGAGGAGTCAGAAGACAAAAGAGAATCTTCCGGCTTGCTGCGTCGGCTGTTCCATCGCGTGGAAGACCGAGCGCAAGCCCGCGTCGTACTGCGCGTTGATGTGCCCTCGCGCTATGGACTCGACATCGCGAATGAATTCGGCGACATCCACATTGAGGGCATTGAGGGCGAGATCCGCATCGACAATAGGTCGGGCCGCATCAGTGTGGAAAACTCTGGCGGCTCATTCGATGCACGCAGTCATTACGCCGCCTTAGAAGTCGTCACTTTTGCGGGCGACATCCACTACCGGGGTGCCAGCAGCGCGGTGTCTCTGCGCGACATCACTGGCAATGCCACCGTGCATACCACCTACAACCCCGTATCCGCGGTCGGTGTCAGCGGCACTTTGCACATTGACGCGCAGAGCAGTCGGATCGAGGGCCGGGACATCGGAGCCGACTGCACCATCTCTACTTCGTACAACCCGGTCGTCGTCGATAATGTCGCCGGCAACCTGTCGGTCAGCGCCAATAGCAGCAAGGTCAAAGTCGCCGACATCAAGGGCAATGCACATATCGAATCGAGCTACAACCCGATCGCGGTGAACCGCGTCGCCGGCAACTTGGAAATTCGCGGCTCTTCCAGCTCGGTTGCTGTCGAGCGCGTCGAGCGGGATGTGTACGTTCGCACCTCGTACAATCCCGTCACCGTCGAGCACGTCGGCGGCAATTTGGTAATTGACGGCTCTTCGTGCAGCGTGGTCGTGCGCCAAATAAGCGGCGATACCAAGGTGGTCAACTCGTACAACCCCGTCACCGCCGAGGACATCGCCGGCAATTTGGAAATTCGCGGCTCCTCTAGTTCAGTCACCGTCGAACGCATTGAGCAGAACGCGACCATACGCACCTCGTACAACCCCATAGTTGCCGAAGAAATCGGTGGCGATCTGTTCATTGATGGCAACTCTTGCAGCGTCTTGGTGGAAGGGATCGAGGGCGACGCGACCATTGCCAATTCCCACGATTACGTCGTCGTCAAGGGCAGTGCCGGAGCGCTCTCCATCAACGGTCATAACAGCCCCATTGAAGTATCCAGCGTGGCCGCTCTGCCTGCCACCGGCCGCGTCGAACTCTTCACCACCGGCAAACCCATTGAACTACACATCCCCGCCGATGCCGACATCGAGGCTAGGTTGCAGACCAGTCGCGGTAAAATTCGCTCGGACTTCCCGCTGGTGACTGAAGAAGATGGTCGCAACCGCAAAAACGCTCGTCTCGAATTGGGCAATGCCGGTACGCCGGTACACGTGCGGACGGACGGAGACATCAGGATCGAGAAGCAGTAGGGCAAGTCCGCACCCCGTAGCAAGGGTGCCCACAAGGGCGGTCTCTGCGGAAACGAATTCGTTGATACAAATGGTTTGAAACCTACGACGCGAAAGGAACGATCATGCTGGGCAACTATCTGACGACGGCGCTGCGCCTCCTGCGGCGGGAGCGCGGCTACGCGGCGATCAACATTTTCGGTCTGGCGGTCGGCTTTGCCCTGTGCCTGCTGACCGTCCAGCTCGCCACCTATCAGCTCTCGGTTGGCGACTTCCACGAGAAAAAAGATCGGGTTTTCCGCGTGCTGGGGCCTCCCTCGTGGGGTGAAGCCCAGTACTCAGGATCAACGCCGATACCGCTTGGACCAACCCTCAAGGAGCAATTGCCCGAAGTCGAGGAGGCGGTCCGCTTTAGCTTTGGTTATCTGCGTCTGCTGCGGGTCGGGGATGAGGAAGGGATATATGAAAGAGTTGGTGGGGTGGAAGCTGGCGTTTTCGACATGTTTAGCTTGCCGCTGCTGCGCGGCGACCCCAAGACGGCTTTGACGCGTCCCCACACCATGGTGCTGACCGAGCCGTTGGCCCGTCGGCTTTTTGGCGAGAGCGATCCCATCGGACAGGTCGTCCGGGTCAATGAGGAGTTCGATTGCGAGATTACTGGCATCGTCGGCCAGCTTCCCGCCAGCTCATTGCTCCAGTTTTCGGCGCTGCTTTCGTTTACCGCCGCCACAGAGCCGATGATGACGTCTGGTTGGAACGCTTCAGCCTTCGAGACCTTCGTGCAGCTAACGCCCGGTGCCGATCCTGCTGTGGTAGCGGCACGCATTGCCGACATCGTCAAGGAGGCCAAGGAGTTGCCCGAAGCACCCGGTGCCTACGCCTTACAGCCCCTGAAATCGATCTACTTTGACACGGAGGTGCCTAGCGGCGTCATCCGAGGTGGCAACCCCATGTACCTCGTGGTGTGCGCCATCTTGGCGGTAGTGATCCTGACGATCGCTGGTTTCAACTATGTGAACTTGGCGACGGCGCGGGCCGGGCGACGGATTCACGAAATCGGCGTACGCAAGGCCCTCGGTGCTCATCGCGGTCAGCTCATGCGCCAGCTTTTGAGCGAGTCCGTGCTGTTGAGTAGTGCGGCAACGGTGCTGGGCATTGTCATGGCAGAGGTTATGGTTCTGCTCCTGCCTGCGCTTGTGGCATTCGATTTTGAATGGTCATCCCTGCACTGGACGAGCTCGACCTATGCCGGGGCTGCGGTGCTGGCGGTGGGGGTCGGACTGATCGCGGGCGCGTACCCGGCGTGGGTCGTGGCGCGCTTTCAGCCGGCGACCGTAGTGCAGGGGGGCCGCATAGGCGGTGCGCGCCTGCGGTCGGGGTTTGGTCGTGGCGCAGTTCACGGTTACGGCGGCGTTGATGACCACGACGCTGCTGATATGGCACCAAGTCGATTACATCCAAAACCTCCTCCGCGAGGACTCCATCTTGGGGGCAAAGCCGGAACAGGTTGTGGTGATCGAGAACAAGGCCCTGACCTTGGATCAGGCTCGAGCCTTCAAGACAGAGCTTCTTCAGGACAGCCGCATCGCCGCAGTGAGTCTCTCTCATGTAATACCTGGTGGGGGTTGGGGAATGGCGTTTATGGCAGGGGAAGAGCACATGAAGACAAATGTGTATAAAGCAGATAGCGACTTCGTCGAAATCATGGGCTTGCGCATGGCTCAAGGACGCGCCTTGACCGACGAACCGGCCGATGCCCAAGCGGTCGTCATCAACGAGACCGCCGCGAGGATGCTGGGATTAGAGGAGCCGCTGGGCAAGATGGTCAACGCCTCTAGGGGGGACTCGCGTGTCGTGGGCGTGATTGAGGACTTCCACTTCCACGGTCCGCGCCATGAGATAGAGCCGCTGGTTATATTGCAGGTCGATGGAAGGACAGGCGTCATTCTCGTGCGGGCGCAGCCCGGCCATCTCGACGCAGCCCTCAAAGTGATCGACGACCAGTGGGCTGCCGTCGCACCCTACCGCCCCATTCAGCGCAATTCCCTCGAAGAGGTCGCCGCCAGCCTCTACTCCGAGGACCTGATGGTGGGTCGCGCGCTCACGCTCTTCCTCTTGTTAGCCATCGCCGTCGCCTCGGTGGGACTCTTCGGCATGGCCGCACACGCCGCCCAAGAACGCACCAAGGAGATCGGCATCCGCAAGGTATTCGGCGCTTCTCCCGGCGGCCTCACCGCTATGATGATGCGCGACTTCGCCAAACCCGTTGCCATCGCCTTCCTGCTCAGCGTGCCCATCGCCTACGGCTTGGCCACCCACTGGCTACAGGAGTTTGCCTATCGCGTAGAAATCGGTGTGGGCCTGTTCCTGCTGTCAGGAGCCTTGTCCTTCGTCATTGCCGGGCTAACTGTGGGGCACCAAGCGATGCGAGCGGCGCTGACCAATCCGATAGAAACGCTGCGCACTGAATAACTGACGTTACGCAGCTTTCGTTATGCCTGCGCTCCGCAAGTAGGCATCCAGATTTCGGGGTAAGGGCGACTCTAAGAGTCGCCCCTACTAAGACGTGGAGGCACATCATGATCGAAATGCACGACATCGAAAAGTATCATCAATCCGGTCCCCGCAAGACCTACGTGCTGCGGTACGTAAACCTGAACGTCGCCGAGGGCGAGTTCGTGTCCATTATGGGGCCAAGCGGCGCGGGCAAATCGACGCTGCTGCACATCATGGGGATGCTCGATGAGTCGACGGCTGGGTCGTATCGGTTTCTCGGCGCAGAGGTGGGTGGCATGGGCGAGAAGGAACGCACCGAGATCCATCGGGGGCACATTGGTTTTGTCTTTCAAGCCTATCACCTGATTGACGAGCAGACGGTGTACGAAAACTTGGAAATGCCGCTGCTCTACCAAAAGGTGAAGGGTTCCGAGCGCAAGGCGCGGGTGAGCGAGCTGCTCGACCGCTTTCAGATGGTGGCCAAGAAGGACCTGTTCCCGCATCAGCTTTCCGGCGGCGAGCAGCAGCGCGTCGGTGTGGCGCGCGCTTTGATTGGCCAGCCGACGCTGATCCTCGCCGACGAGCCTACGGGCAATCTCAACTCCAAGCAGGGGGAAGAGGTGATGGACATGCTGCGGGAGCTGAACGACGAGGGCACGACGATTGTACAGGTGACTCATTCGGAGAAAAACGCTGGCTACGGCAGCCGGGTGGTGCATCTGTTGGACGGCAAGATAGAGCAAGAGGGAAGGTACTAACTGATGTTACGCATGAGCATCGAGGTCTAAGATGCTTCGACTCCGCTGACGCTGCGCTCAGCATGACACGGGGAAGTAGCAAACTAGCACTTGTCATGCTGAGCATAGCGAAGCATCCCATACCTAGGGGCCTGTGCCTAACATCAGGTACTAACCAAGAGGAAGGGTACTAACCATGCTACGCAATAACCTAATCGTCGCTTGGCGCAATCTGCGCCGCTATCGGATGTACACTGCGATCAACGTGGGAGGGCTAGCCGCGGCTTTCGCGGTGGCCATCTTCGTCGGCCTGTACGTGCATCGTGCGCTGACGTGGGACCGCTTCCATGCCAAGGGCGAGCAGATCTACCAAGTCTGCATGACACATCCGGCCAAGAAAGGGCGGGCCCATACGTCGACGCCGGGAGACCTCGGCCCGGAGATGGTGGCTACACTCCCCGCTGTGCTGCGCTCGGTGCGTACGGACGATACGTCCGGGCTGTTGAGCTACGGGGATCAAGTGACCGAGGCGAGGGGACGGTTCGCTGACCCTGGCTTCTTTGATCTGTTCAGCTTCCCGCTGATCGCGGGCGATCCGGGCACGGCCCTCGACGGGCCGAACTCGATCGTGTTGTCGAAGCGGCTGGCGCAGCGGCTATTCGGCTCCGACGATCCCATGGGCCAGACCCTGCAGCTAGGGGACCGCGGTATCAGCGGCGATTTCGTCGTCACCGGGATCGCCGCTGACGTGCCGTACGAGTCCAGTCTGCAGTTCGACTGGGTGACCCCCTTCGTCCAGCGGGAAATCCAGACTGGGGGGTACGGCGCAGGTGAGACCTACTTACAGATCGCCGATGCCGCAGGCGTGGAGTCGGCCTTGGCCTTCGACTCGGATCGGTACTGGGAGGGTTCTGAACTCGTCGTCGTGCCGCTGTTCGACAAGCGGCTGCATCCCCAACTCAGCGGCGGGAGAGGGATGATGAGAGCGCTCTACACCTTCGGATTCGTCGCCGGCCTCGTGCTGTTGCTGGCGTGTATCAACTACGCCAATCTGGCTGCGGGCATGTCGCTGACGAGGGCACACGAAGTGGGTGTGCGCAAGGTGGTCGGTGCCGGACGGGGACAGTTAATGCGCCAGTACTTTGCCGAGTCTCTGCTACTCAGCTTCGTCGCTCTAGCGCTCGCCGTGCCGCTGACGGAGATCTTGCTGCCGGGCCTGAACCGTCTGATGACGGTGCCTGGAGAATTTGAATTGGGCCTCGACCTGCAGTACACGCCGTGGACGGTGGTGGCCCTAGCTGGGTTCGGCGTGGTCATGGGGCTGGTGGCGGGCGCGTACCCGGCGCTGGTGCAGTCGCGGATGCAGCCGGTCGAGATTATGCAGGACAGGCTCCAAGTGCGAGGCCGCGCCGGCCGCATCCTAGTAGTCGTGCAGTTCGTGGCCTCCACGGTGTTCCTGACCACGGCCCTCGTTGTGGACCGGCAGGTCGATCATTGGGAGTCCCTAGATCAGGGCTACGATCCTCGGCTCGTGGTCTGCATCCCGACGTTTGCCGGCTTCTCGAAAGGGGAAGGCGTGGACAAGTCGCAGCGCTTCCTCGATGTATTTCGCCGGGAGGTCCTTCCGCTTTCGGGCGTGCTCGCCGTATCCGGCTCCAGCGAATTCCCCGACAGAGTCAGTGACTTTCGCTTCGACGACCATGAACGGCCGGAGGTCTCGCTGATTGAGGTCGATCCGTACTTCCTGCGCACCCTCGGCTTGGAATTGGTCGAGGGCGAGGACTTCCCCCCGGATCTGCTGGCCAGCGGTCGCGTAGCGCTCGTCAACCAGCAGCTAGCGGCTACGCTAGAGGGACCGGTCGTCGGCTCTTACCTCGAAGGCGGGTACCGGCCGCGGATTATTGGCGTGGTCTCCGACTTCCAGCACGACGATCCCAGCTCTAGGGGCTTCGTGCCGGAACTCGTGCTCAGCGTCCTACCGGAGCGTCCCATTGAGACGGTGCTGGTGCGGGTGCGACCCGAGGGGGTGCCCGAGACGCTCGCCGAGTTGCGCGAGGCTTGGGAACGGCTGGCACCCGGGGTGCCCTTCAGCTATCGCTTTCTCGACGACCATATCGCCGAGCGATTCTTTGCCCACGCCGCCATCATTAACCTGCTGCGCTGGGTGACTGGGTTCCTCGTGCTAATCGCCTGTCTCGGCGTCTTCGGCATGGCCTCCCTCGCCGTCAGTCAGCGCACGAAAGAGGTGGCCGTGCGCAAGGTCCTCGGTGCCTCAACGGCGAGCGTGGCCGTGCTGCTGTCGTCGCAATCCACGCGGCTCGTGCTGATCGCCGTGGTCATCGCCATACCCCTGACCTACCAACTCTCGGAGTTTTTACTCCGCAGTGAGGTGGAGCGCATTGGGCTCGACCTGCTCAGCTACTCGGCTGGCGGCCTGATCGCCTTGGGCTTGACGTGGCTGGTGTCGGGATACCACGCGATTCGAGCGGCGACGGCGAATCCGGTGGACTCGCTGCGCAGCGAGTAGTCATGTGGAGAAACGAACGCTACCAACAGTCCTGAACACTCAACGAAAAGGGGAATCACACTATGTGGAAGAGCAATCTGATCATTGCCCTGCGCGTGTTGGGGCGCAACAAGACGATCTCGCTGATCAACATCGTCGGCCTGTCCGTGGCTTTTGCCGTGGCGGTTTTGTGTCTGCTGTTCGTGCGCCACGAGACTTCTTTTGACGCTTGGCACGAAAAAGGGGATCGGATCTTCGCCATCTATCTTGAGCTTCTAGAGCCCGACCCCGGTTCCTCCCCCCTCCGTTCCACGAAGGCAGGTTACCGTCTGCGCGAGGACGTGCGCGCTAAAGTCCCCGGCATCCGCGAATCGGTTTCTATGAAATTGGGATACGGCAAAGTCTCGTATGGCGATGCGACCTTTGACGAGTCCTTCCTCGCCGTCGATCCGGCTTTCCTGACTATGTTCACCTTGCCTCTAGCTGCGGGCGATGCGGCAACGGCCCTCGACGATCCCCAGAGCGTTGTTCTCGCCCATGAGACGGCGCAGAAGTACTTCGGCCCGGATGTGCCAGCCCACGCCCTGCTGGGCAAGCGCATCCGGCTGCACACTGTGGAGCGGGACTACTCGACATCGCCACCGAAGGAGACGCCTATTGAGGTGGAGCGCACCATTGCGGGGGTGCTGGCACCTCTGCCGGGACCTTCTATTTTGCGACTAAAGGTACTCGTGCCCGCGGTAACGGCCGAGGCGCTGCACTTTAGGGGGGAAGACGGACTTTTTGTTGAACTCGAAGAGAGCGTAGCGCCGACCGAAGTGGAAACGCGGCTGGAGCCCCTGGTCTCGCGGGCCCGACTTAAGTTGCAACCTTTTGCGGGCGCTCACATAGGACCTGAGATAGCGGGACCCGCCGACTTTGGTTATGGCACGGTTGAGCATATCTATCTGCTGGCGGGGCTGGCCGCGCTCGTGCTGCTGATCGCTGCTATCAACTTCGTCAATTTCGCCATGAGCCGCGCCATGACGCGGACTTTGGAAGTTGGGATGCGCAAGGCGATCGGCGCGACGCGCCACCAGCTTTCCAACCAATTTCTCGCCGAAGCAATCGTGGTGAGTCTAATCGCCATCGTCGTTGGCATGGGCCTTGCCGAAGTCGCGCTGCCGACGTTTAACGCGGTCGTGCATCAGCAGCTAGAGATCGAGTGGCTGTCGGTCGAGACGGGGATAGGTGCCTTAACCCTTGCCTTGGTAGTTGGCGTTCTCTCGGGTCTGTATCCAGCCCAAATCGTTGCGCGGCTCCATCCCGTCCAGGCACTGTCCCGCAAGACGCCTCAGCCGGGTCGCGGTTGGCTCGGTCGCGGTCTGATTGTCGTGCAGTTTGCGCTGTCGGCCGTTCTCGTCGTCGTGGCGATCACTATGACGCGACAGCTTGACTTTATGCGCACCAAGGATTTGGGCTTCGACGGCGATCAGGTCGTGCTGGTTGCCCACAAAGGCGATCTCAATCCTTTGCAGATTGAGCGTCTCGCCGGCGAGATCAATTCCAGACCGGGACTTGTACAAGGAGTCACTGGTGCCTGGCCAGCACCCGGCTTTGGCGGCTTTTCCCCCATGCCAATCCGGTCCGATGAGAAAGTGCTCCGCACCAAGCCCTTCTACGTAAGTCCAAACTTCCTAAGCGTCATGGGTATCGAGGTCCTCTCTGGGCAGGGCTTCGATCCCAATCGGCCGCATGGCGTCCTGCTCAACGAGACCGCGGCAGACTTTTTCGGCTCTGAAGACCTAATCGGCCGCACCTTGATAGGCCCTAGTGACGAGCCGATAACGGTGATCGGCATAGTCGAGGATTTCCACTTCTTGGATATGCGCCATACCATAGGACCGGCTTTTCTGACGACGAGTACGCTCATATCCAAGCCCAAACCCTTTGTGCATGCAGACCAGTTCAAGTACACCCTATTCCGGCTCGACCGCGCCGACCTGCCCGCGGCAGTTGAAGAAGTAAAGGCGCTGTGGAAACGGGTTCTGCCGGAATACGAATTATGGGGTGTGCGCTTCCTCGACGAGAGTTTTGCCGCGAAATACTGGGAAGAGCGGCGCGTCGGCGTGGTCATGCGATGGATGAGTGCCGTTGCCATTGCGATCTCTTGTATGGGGCTTTTTGGCTTGGTCGCCTTAGCGGCCGTGCGGCGCACCAAGGAAATCGGCATCCGCAAGGTGCTTGGGGCTACGACTAGCAGCGTGCTGCTGTTGATGTCGTGCGAATTCGGCTGGCTGGTGGTAGCGGCTAATGTCGTTGCTTGGCCGGTGGCCTATTTCGTGTTGAACCGCTGGCTCGCGTTTTATGCCTATCGCATTGACATGGGCGTGGGTTGGTTTGTGCTGGCGGGCGTGGGCGTGCTCGCCGTTGCGCTGGCCACCGTCAGCAGTCAGACGTGGCTGGCGGCGCGGGCCAATCCGGCGGATGCGTTGAGATACGAGTAGATGCAGCACGACCGCAGGCACACCGTGGACGCGATCTACCTGGTTCGGTGCAGATGCCTAACGTCAATGTGATCGTCCTTTGGGTCCGGTAAGCAGGGATAGGAGGCCCTAATTTGCCCGTCAGTACGAGAATGACGAGGAGTTGACACAGAAAGTGCCTGTCATTGCTGGGCTTGGTCCCTATCCTCGGAGGAACCCTATTTAGTATGGGAAGTGCAGATGTGGCAGTCGCAACTATAATCAGTAAAGTGACGGACTCCCACCACTGCACCGTCCTTGCGGTCAGCCCGCTTGAACACCAATTGGAATAGGTCTTGCTCGCCATTCTCTAAGTATCGCCGAAGCGCATATGAGCATATGTCGGCTAGCTGCACCATACTTGTGAGCTGGCTATCGACGAACAGGGGTGTTTCGATGATATGCTCTACAGTAGTCCAACCGGTCGTCGTACTTCAATTTCACGAAGTTTTTTATTTTAGATTGCTCCAGATATCGGCGGAGCATCCACGCGCAGTGGATCTCTTCATCACCGAGGGAGTGCTCCCGCTTCAGTTGCGCTATTTCCCTGTCGCATGTCTTCCAGTGCCAGACGGGAATCGACAGACCAACCAAGATGAAGTGAGAAGTGTTCCCCGGAAGGTCAGGCGTACCGGATTCATCCATATAGCACAGATACATAGTTCTATTAAGACATTGTTTATACGGGAATTAGGTGCAAACAGAACACAAAAAAAGCGTCTGGGGTTCAGGCTCAAAGCCTAAAGGTGAGACGCTTGGCGACTCATCCCAGACGCGTGTACAAGCTACTCTTATTATCGGCAAATGTCAACTGAAGTTTGGCGAGAAGCATGTCGATATCGGCTTGGGTTGGGTTGGCGGGCGTGCTCGTCGTTGCGCTGGCTACCGTCAGCAGCCAGACGTGGTTGGCGGCGCGGACCAATCCGGCGGATGCGTTGAGATACGAGTAAATGCAGCACCACCGCATGTACATCGTGGCCGCGTTGGTCGCCGCTTGCTACCACGCCATCAGGACGAGTCGCATTAATCCGGTGAGAGTAGCCATATTCAAACGCAACTGTAGATGAGGGAGATTTAGGATGCTGTGCAGTTATGTCGTAGTCGCACTCCGCTCGCAATTATCCCACCGAAAGATGTAGTCTCTTGCCGATCGCTCTTGCATACTTTTCTAGCGTTGATAGCCTAATATCCTCGGCATGATTTTCTATTCTTGAAATAGCAGATTTCTGGGTATCTAGCCTTTGCGCCACCTCTTCTTGGGTCAGGCCAGCTTCTTCCCTAGCCTGTCTGAGAAGAACACCGATCTTGAATTCCAAGTAACCGGCTTCGTAATTCTCGGCAAATTCGGGATCTCTTGCTTTGCGTCTTGCGACGTACTTTTTCAAATCGCTCATGGGTTCTTCCTTCTGAAGTAATCTCGTTTTCTCTGTTCTGCCAGATGAAGGTCCGATTTTGGAGTTTTCTGTGTCTTTTTGGCAAAGGCATGGTTGAGGACCACCAAGTTTGGACCGTCGAAGAAGGACAGAAGTCTGAATGTATCCCTACCAATGTTGACGCGAATCTCCCAAATGTCATCGGTGTTGACCAACTTCTTGAAGTACTGGCGGGGGACAAACTCCAATTCCTCAATCAGATGCAATGTCCAAGTGATTTTGGCAGCTTGCCTAGTAGCTATGGAGTCGAGAAATTGTTCGACAGGGCAGTGTCCAGATGCTGTGCGATAAAAGCTGATCTCTCTCACACCAATAAGTTAACGAATATGTGAACCGAAGCAAGCAGAACAATTTAGTACCGGCCTCGATCTTCGACGCGGTGCTCATGCACTAATTCTATTTACAAAAAAATGTCTGGGCCTTTTTAATTTTCCCCTCTCTGGCCGTCTTTACTTGCAGACGGGTTGATATGCATCATCAGTCCCGCATTTGAATACCTATGGACAACTTCCATCCCGAAAACTTCGTCGAGCGCTGCTTGGCGGGCAACGCGCAAGCCTTTGAGCCGCTCGTCCGGCACTACCAGAACGCGGCCTTTGCCACGGCCCTGCGCTACGTGCGCTCGCGGGCCGATGCTCAGGACGTTGTCCAAGACGCCTTTGTTGCGGCGTATTGCCGCTTGGGGCAACTGCGCGATAGGAGGCACTTCGGGAGATGGTTGATGCGCATCGTAGCCAACCGCTGCAAGGACTGGTTACGCGACCGCAGTCGGACACAGCCATTGGATTCGGCAGAGACGGCTCTGGAGAATGCGGCCGCGGCCGAGCACGCGGACCAGATGCGGCGGCTGGAGTTGCAGGAGGCCGTTGACCTGTTGCCCGAACACTACCGCTCGGCCGTGCTGATGTATTACCTGAGCGGCTTGTCCTACCGAGAAATCGCCGAGTTGATGGAAGTCCCCCTGAGTACGGTGTGCGGCCGATTGCAACAAGGACGCATCCGGCTGCGCCAGCTATGGGACGAACCCGACCACGAGGAGATAGCCATGAAGCCAATCGACGTGACCGAACAGGTCCAGGAAGTGGTGTGCCAAATCGCCACCCGAAAGGTGCAGGAGACGATTCCGCTAGGGGATACCGAGCACATCGTCTTCTACTGCGCCCTCGACACCGATCTCGAGATCCGCCAAGCCGAGGGCGAAGACGCAGTGCTCGAAGGGACGCTCAACGCGATCGGGTTGACGCGGGAAAAGGCCCGTGAGAGCGTCGAAGGGATCGAAATCGGGGCCGATCAGGTGGATAGTTTCCTTGAGAGCGGTCCGCATGAGGGCGAGGTGTTTATGAGAACCCACGAGCGGAACGGCCAAGTCAAGGCTGTGTCGCAGGGCAGCGGACAATTGTGGCGAACTTGGCGAGCCTACGTGGAGGGAGGCACCTATCCGTGGGGCGTGACAAACGACATTAAGACGACGGATGTCTTTTCCCAGATGCAGGTATATGCCGGCAGTATGCCGACTGCTATGCACACAGGGTTGGGACGGGCCACGCGGATAACGATCTATCGCAAAAAGCTCGAAGACATAATCCTACCCTCTTCGGCTCTTACGGCGGAAGTCCAAGCGGTCTTTCGCCCCAACAGATCGGATTCCGAAAGTGTCCACGGACCGGTGGGCTCCGCCAGCTTGGTGTTGCTAGTGCCCAAGGGCAAGCGCGTGACCGTCATCAAAGGGAAGCAGGTTCGCGCCTACGATTTGCAGGGCTCAATCAGTTTTATCGAATCGACCTGTGGGGAGGTGGCCGATATTGAGGGCGATGTGGAACTCTTCGACAGTGCGCTGGAAACAGCGCGCAATATCCGCGGCAAAGTCTGCCAGCGCTACTACCGATACCTCGGCATGAGGATGGACGGCTACAAGGCTCGCCGCCTAGAGGCCGAAGATTGTCATCTGGAGGATATTCGCGGCGGCGTGGATATTGACGTGAGCAATGTGCAACTCAAGGCCGCACGGCTGGGGGGCCGGGTGCGGATCTACAACCGCTTTGGCCAAACGCAGTTACATCAGGATCAACTCGCCGCAGACAGCCGCATCGAATTGGAATCATGCGCGGGCGACATTCACCTCTCGCTCAAAGAGGCGCTGCTCGACGAGATTTTGCTGGACAAGGTGCGTCTGTCTGCGTTCACGCTGTGCGGCCAGATCCATGCTTTTGAGGGTAGGGATGAGAACAAGCCACTCATCGTAGCCAACAGCTTTGAGATGATGATGCTGTCGAACGCGCCTAGCCGCACGGAGATTCTCGCGGCAGATTTTATGCTCAAAAGCGAGGTGGGTGCGGTCATTATCGAGAAGGCGGAATAGGGAGCAGGTTAGAAGCGGTTGCACCACTCTTTTGCTGAAGGAGGTTCAAGATGCTACACAGTTACGTCGTAATCGCACTACGGAACCTGATCCGCGACAAAGTGGTGACCGGCATCAACATCGTGGGCTTGTCCGTCGCCATCGCAGTCAGCGCCATCCTCGGCCTTGGCGTACACGGCATGCTGACCGCGGATTGGAACCTCCGCGAGGATGACCGCCTCTTCCGCGTGGTGACCCGCGAGATTCAAGCCTCGGGTCACGTTTATCACATTGCGTACCAGCGCGAGGATCTCGCCGCGGCGCTCGCGGAGACGTTCCCCGAGATCGCCAGCACCACGCGCGTCATCAAGACGAGTATCCTGATGACGGTCGGCGAGCGCCATCTCGAACACGAGGTGGTCAAGGTCGATCCCCCGTTCCTGCAAATGTTCCACTATCCCTTCGCGGCCGGCAATCCGGCCACGGCCCTAGATGGCCTCGATCAGGTCGTCATTTCCAAGCGATTGGCCGAGCGGATGTTTGGCGATGAATTCAGGGACTACCCGGAACTCGTAGGCAAACAGATTGTCTTGCACGGCAATGAGGGACCCGAAGCATACACGGTTGCCGGTGTCTTCGCCGATCTGCCGAAAAAGCGGAGCTTGGACTTTGACGCGGCGATCCGCTTTGAGAACCGGACGAAGTATGGCATGAACATGTACTGGGACTCTCCGACGGCCACATACGTCACGCTTCAGCCCCTTGCCGAGCGGAAGGCGCTCGAAGCGAAGCTCCCGGAGTTCTCCCGCGAGTTCATCGCCCCGGTCTGGGAACGCAATAAAGGCGTGCGCTGGAAGGACGATCCAGACGCCTTCCAACTCCAACTTCAGGACGCGAGTGACATCTACCTCGACACGCAGGTCATGAACGCCTACGAACACTCCGAGGGCACCGAGCCGATCCTCGCCCTCGTCGCCCTGATTGGGGTCATTATGATCGTCGCCTGTATCAACTTCACCACCCTCGCCATAGCGGGTTCTATCGGCCGGAGCACGGAAGTGGGAGTCCGCAAGGCGCTCGGCGCTAACAAGGCCCAAATCGCCTTCCAGTTTTTGGGCGAGGGCGTCTTGCTGGCCTTTTTCGCCCTAATCGCCGGATTGGTCCTCGTTCAATTGGGATTGCCTGTCTTTAACGCTCATTATGGACTTGACCACTGGGCCGGGCTGTCGCTCGGCGATCTAGGTCTGCCAATTATCGGCGGCGGGAGCGTCTTATTGGTGGTGCTTATCGGCATCGCCGCGGGAAGCTATCCGGCCCTAATCGTGGCGCGGATGCAGCCTGCGTCTGTCGTCCGTGAGGTGTCGCCGTGGCGAAAAAATAGGGTGACGAGTGCGCTCCTGACCTTGCAGTACGGCATGGCGGTTTTCCTGATCTTCTGCACCATCGCGATTCGTCAGCAGTTGGCTTACATCCAGTCGCGCGATCTGGGATACGCGGCTGAGCAGGTAGTAGTTGTCAAGCTGCGCGGTGCGGACCCCACGCGGCTTGGCGAACGCTTCAAGGAGGCAGCCCTTTCCCGGTCGGGTGTCGCCGGTGTAGCCCTGTTGCAGCGCGAGTTTCCGACTAGTTCCAGCACCAATTACATCAAGCGTCCGGACGGGGAGCGTATTACAGTACATCAGTTTGCCGTTGACCCCGATTTCTTTACGACACTCGGCATTGACCTCGTATCTGGCCGCTCCTTTGAGGCTGGACGGCTGGCAGACCGGACGGAAAGTGTCGTCGTCAACCAGAGCCTCGCGGACGCCTTCGGCTGGGGGGAAAATGCCGTTGGGGAATTCCTGCCGGAATACGGGGGCTACGGCGTGAGCAAAACGCCTACCGTCATCGGCGTCATACCGGACTTCCACTTCCGCTCTCTTAGGGAGCCGATCAAACCCGCCCTGTTCCACTATGGGCCGGAAGCGTCCTTCAAGCGGGTACTGGTGAGGCTGAATACGTATAAGGTTGACGACACGCTCGCGGGTTTGGAGCAGATCTGGGAAAAGGTGGCACCTGAACAGCCCTTTGAGTACGAGTTCCTCGACCAGACTTTTGCCCGTCAGTACGAGAATGACGAGGAGAGCAGCCGCACCGTTACCTTTGCATCCGTCGTCGCCATTCTCATCGCCTGCATGGGCCTATTCGGCCACGCGACCATTGTCTTGCAGCGGCGCACCAAAGAAATCGGCGTCCGCAAAGTGCTCGGCGCTACAGTAGCAGAGATCCTCGCGCTCTTGTCGCGCGACCTAGCGAAAATGGTCGCCTTGGCCTGCCTGTTGGCGTTTCCGCTAGCCCACTTCTTGGTAGGGCAATGGCTGTCGCGCTACGCCTATCAGTTTGGGTTGGGGCTGACGACCTACCTCCTCTGCGGGACGATCGCTTTTGCGATTGCATTGGGCACGGTGGCGTACATAGGCGTCCGCTCCGCGCGTGAGAATCCCGTACATGCGCTGCGCTATGAGTAGGTAGCCCCAGAACCTGCTAACTTGAGCGCCAAGACGCATGGACGAGTCAGAAGGTGGTATCGATGTGGGCGACCCCGGTCAGATCGCGCGGAAAGCCCATGGCCGCGTCCCGCGCAATCTCCGGGCCCAGTCGGCGCGGACGGCCTCCACCTCGGCCGCAGTCGGAGGCGCAAAGAGGTCGTCGAGTTTGGCCTCTATGTCGATCGCGTCGGCAGCGGGCTCCACCGGATCGCCGCATCCCGCCAGCAGCCCAAGCAGCACAGCCAACGCTCCCACTCTGCGCGATGCACCATTCTCTTCGGAACGGGCTTTCCGATCGCCTGCCGAGCGCACCGGGGCTGGGGTGCGTCGAATGTCTAGACCACCTGTCTTCAAGAGCAGGTAGGGGCGAGCGATCGCTCGCCCCTACAATTCGACGTCTGTCTGCGTCCATCGGCGATTATCTCGCGAATGATTTAGGATGGCTATATCAACCTGCCCTGAGCACCTTAATATAAGCCCGTTGCGCTTACGCACGGAGGGGAGCGCCCAGTTTGCGCCTGACCCTTGTCTGGGCTGAGCGCCTTGACAGAGAATCCAAAAAAGACCCTTTATGTTTCCTATATCTCTCACCATCGATCAGGCCACGCACCGGGTAACCGCAAGCGGCGATGTACTGGCGTTGACATTTACCGAATTCAGCTACGGCTCGCGTATCGTACGCGCCAAAACTCAAGGAGCAGCTATGGGAAGTGAAAAATTGTTTACAACGGCCCCCTCACCAGAAAGCGCGGGAATACCTTCGCGGGCGATCCTGAATTTCCTGCGGCGGATCGACGCCGAGCGAATCTGCATGCACGGGTTCCTGCTAGTGCGGCACAACAGAATCGCGGCTGAGGGATACTGGGCCCCGTGGTCGGCAGAACGCAGGCACCGGATCTATTCGGTCAGCAAGAGCTTGGTCGCGTTGGCGGTCGGGATGATGATCGACGAAGGCCGGCTCACCCTCGATGATCGGGTCGCCTTCTACTTCCCGGACAAACTGCCGGCAGACCTTCATCCGTGGCTTGCCGCCGCGACCGTCCGAGACCTCCTGACGATGACGACTCCCCATTCGACAACCTCCTATACGCGCAACGATCCAGACTGGGTTTGGACCTTCTTCAACCGGACCCCCTCGCATCCTCCTGGAACGATCTTTGCGTACGATACTGCGGCAACCGTGGTGCTCACGGCCACGGTCGAACGGCTTGCTGGCATGCCCTTTCTGGATTACATGCGACCGCGATTTCTGCACCGGATCGGCTTCTCCGCTGACGCATGGTGCATCCGCACGCCCGAGGGGGTGTCGTGGGGCGGATCGGGGGTTATCTGTACGCTTCGCGATATCGCCAGAGTCGCACTCGCCTGCATGAACGGCGGCATGTGGGGCGATGAACGGGTGCTCCCGGAGGCGTACGTGCGCGCTGCGACCTCTAACCAGATCGACAACGCCATCCGGGGGAACTGCGGGTATGGGTATCAGATCTGGCGCGAGCAAGAGAACGGATTCTCCTTCCGCGGGATGGGCAGTCAGTACGCCCTCTGTTTTCCCGACCAAGAGTTTCTGTTCACGTGCATCGCCGACACACAGGGCGCACCGGCCGGCAGCGCCATTCCGACCGTGATGCGCGAGGAACTCTACCCCCACCTAGCAGACGCGCCGCTTGCCGAAAACCGCGCCGCCCACGCGGAACTCTCCGATAAGATCGAACGGCTGGCCGTCCTGCCGATCCCTGGGGCCCCCGACGCAAGGGCAGCTTCGGCAGTCAATGGAGCTTGGTATGCTTTGGAGGACAACCCGATGGGGATCACGCGGATGCGCCTGTCCTTCGAGGAAGATGAGGGCGTCTGGGAGTACACCAACGGTCAGGGCGACAACGCGCTGCGGTTTGGTATCGGGCGCGTGCTGTCCGGCAAGTTCCCGCAACGCAACTATTTCGGCGAACAGATCGGCTCGGTTCCGGGCATCGAGTACGATTGCCTATCCTCAGCCGCGTGGATCGACGAGCAGACGCTCAACATGGAAGTCTATATCACGGATATTTACCTCGGTGGGCTCAGGGCATCTTTCGCCTTCAAGGGGGAAGAGATCGGCGTCTTTATGACGAAGCAAGCCGAGTGGTTCCTGGACGAATTCAATGGATTCGCCGGAGGAAAGCGCCTCTAACTTCCTCGTTCCACCGCGTTGCCGCGAAGACGCATGGGAAGAGTATCAGAAGAGGTGGATGATTAGCCGCTAAGCCTATCGCATTTCCGCCAATGAGACCGTCCTGTGTTCCTTGGCTGAAACCGAGACGGCTGCGGCAATTTCGATATCGAGCAAGGCATCTTCTGGAGGATTGCGGGCCTTGTGGCGGCCCTCTATGGCATCGAGAAAGGCGGCGGCCTGCCGGACGAACGGAGACGGCTCTCGTTCAAACGTGCGGATTTCGGAACGGCCCTCCCGGTAAACGGTAATGGAATCCTTACCGGATGAGTCCCCGGCATTCGGCTGAATTCCGCCCTCGGCGCAGACAAATCGCGGCTGTGGATCGGGCATGCCCTCCGGGCCGATATAACTGGCCGTGGCCGAAGCGAAGGCCCCGTTTGCAAATCCGATCAGGGCACCGCATGTCTCCTCCGCTACGCGACCGGGAGCCGTGTTTCGCAGCCGATTGGCCATCGCGGACACGGTGGTCGGTTTGCCGAGAATCCAGCGGACGGCATTGAGATAGCAGTAACTCATGTGGGTCAGCGGCATCCCCCCACTCGCCTCTTGGTCGTAGTACCACCCGTCCGGGTCTGGGTTCCACAAGGCCATGGTCACGGCCATCACCGGTGCCCCCAGTTCCCCTCCCGCCACTAGGTGCTGGATCTCCTCCCAAGCAGGATCGTAACGGCGCTGAAACCCGGCTTCCACAATCCGACTGTTCCGGGCCGCCATTTCTGCGATTTGTCGTCCATTTTCCACACTCGAAGCCAGACATCCGCCCACGAGGAGGTCGTAACCGGCATCCAATGCCCAAATGGAGACCTCATCCTGAACGCGATGCGGAACCTCGATTAGGACCGCGTCCGGTCCGGTTTCCCCCAATCGGCGAAAGTCATCGCAGAAAACGTCGCACCCCAACTCAGCCGCGCAGCTTTTGGCACGCTGTGCGCGCCGGGCGGCGACGCCGCAGATTTCCGCCCGCCCGGTGTCCAGCAACGCCCTGCCCCGCGCCCGCGCCATGTTCCCGGCTCCCACAATCGCTATTCGCTGTTTTGGCATTGTGCTACCGCTTCCATTTTTTGAGTTTAATGCCCGCTCTCGTAAAATATGAAACCCGCCGCAACCAGACCGTACTGGGAGTTCTGTCGACATGATTGGTTTCATGCAACATATGTAGTTGACAACTGATATAAAATCATTTAATTAATGATATAAAGTCGGTTTTAAACTGGTTATGAGCATGTTGTTCACGTATCGTACTCTAGACGATAAAGAAAAGCGGGTAGAAGAAGCTACGGCTCGCCTACGAGCCGATCTGCGTCTCTACGTCGCTACGGAGCCGCGCCGCTGGACGGGCTTGTTAGCCCGTATGACCCGGGCCCGCGCCCTTGCCGGATCCAATAGCATAGAAGGCATCAATGTGTCCGATGATGACGCCATCGCCGCGATTGATCGCGAAGATCCCGCCAACACTGACCGTGACACATGGCAGGCTGTCGTCGGCTACCGCGAAGCAATGGACTACATCCTCCAGCGCCGTCAGAGTCCATCCTTCATGATCACCGAGGACGTGCTCTTGGCCGTCCATTTCATGATCTGCCAGTCAGATTTGCAAGCAAATCCGGGTCAGTACCGCCCCGGATGGGTCGGTGTACGAAACAGCAGGACCGGTGACTTGGTCCACGAGGGAGTGGATCGCGACCAATTGGAGCCCCTCATCCACGAGCTTCTAGACTACGTGAACAGCGAACAGGTTGATTCGGTCTTCCTGCGCGCTGCCATGACACACCTGAACTTGGCGATGCTGCATCCATTTACAGATGGTAACGGGCGGACTGCCAGATGTATCCACACTGCGGTATTGGCCAGTGACGGGATCGTCGCGCCAACATTCTCTTCAATTGAAGAATACATCGGCCACAATCAACAAAAATATTACGACGTATTGGCGGAGGTCGGAGGGGGTGCATGGCAACCAGCGCGCGACGCTAAGCCGTGGATTCGCTTCTGCTTAACTGGTCACTATATGCAAGCGCAAACACTGCTCCATCGGATGCGAGAATTGGAAAGGCTTTATGCAGAGCTCTCGGATCTGGTAATTGCCAAAGGATTACCCGACCGCATGGCCTTGGCCCTCATTCAGGCTGCCTTTGGCACTAGGGTGCGCAACTCGTCCTACCGGGTAAGTGCAGATGTGTCCAAGAATCTCGCTAGCCGTGATCTGAAGGTACTCGTGGATGCAGGACTTCTAGTTCCCGAAGGCGAACGGCGTGGACGGTTCTACAGTGCGGGGCCCATTGTGGCGGAGATTCGTCAGAAGTTGCGGCTTCCCAAGAAGGTTGACGATCCTTTTGCCGAGGGCGGGCCGGCTCAGTAGAAGTAATTTCTAGGAGGAGAACATGGAATACGTCAAATTCGGCCGTTCTGGCCTGAAGGTGTCTCGCTTGGCTTACGGCTTGGGCCTGCGCGGCCAGGAGGACGCCGACGAGGCCGAGCGCGCCATCGAGCGGGCCGTCGAGTTGGGGATCAACTTCATCGACTGCGCCAACATCTACGGCTTTGGGGACGTGTACGAGACCCGAGGCACGTCAGAGCAGGTTCTGGCGCGCGTCCTCAGGCGGCACCGCGACGACCTCGTGGTCACCTCGAAGGTGGCCAGCCGCGTCGGCGACGGGCCCAACGACGCCGGTCTGTCGCGCTATCACATCATGCGGGAGATCGACCGCACCCTGGCCCGCCTTGAGACGGATCACATCGACGTTTACATCCTGCACGTGTACGACGACGAGACCCCCCTTGAGGAGACGCTGCGCGCCATAGACGATGTGGTGCGCGCTGGCAAGACGCGCTACGTGGGCGTCTCCAACTTCCAAGCCTGGCAGGTGCTCAAGGCGCTGTGGACGCAGGACCGCCTCGGGCTCGATCCCCTGCTCTGCATCCAGAACCCCTACAACCTCCTCAACCGGGAACTAGAGCGCGAGATGTGGCCGGCACAGCGCGATCAGGGCTTCGGGGTTATGACCTACAGCCCCTTGGGCGTGGGCCTGCTCTCCGGCGTATATACCCCCGGAGAGCCGCCGCCGGACGGCACCCTGTACGCCTCCCGGCGCGTCGGCGACCTGGAGCAGGACCTCAACGAAGCGGCGCGCCGCACCCTAGAGATTCTGCGGCAGATCGCGGCCGGCCACGGTCGCACCGTGGCGCAGACGGCGATCAACTGGGTGCTCTCCCACCCCGAGGTGACGGCGGCCATCACCGGCGGTGATACGGCCGCCCACATGGAGGAGAACGTCGGCGCGGTGGGCTGGTCGATCACGCCGGAGGACCGGGCCCGTCTCGACGAGGCCTCGGCCGGCCAGGCTCGCGTCCTAGACGTCTGACCGCTCAGTAGGGTACATCAACACTCAGGCGCACACGCCGCAACCTCTGAGGGTCGGGTACACGGCGCAGTTTATTTTTTCGATACGTTCCAAAAAACCCAAAGGAGATCAACATGCGACTCAAAGACAGGACAGCCATCGTCACCGGTGCCGGGGGCGGCATGGGCCTCGGCATAGCGAAATGCCTGACGTGCGAAGGGGCGACCATCGTGGCGACCGACATCGACGGCGACCGGGCGCAGGCTACCGCCGATCAGCTCGAAAGCGAAGGGGCCACTGCGGTCGCCATCGCCGCCGATATAACGGATGAATCCGCCTGCCAAGACCTCGTCGCGCAGGCGATCGAGCGCTTCGGTGCCATCGATATCCTCGTCAACAACGCCGGCCACTTCGGCACCATCGTCGGTGCTCCGTTCACCAACTTCACCGGCGAGGAGTGGGACAGCAACTACGACATACACGTCAAGGGGCCCTTCTTCCTCTGCAAGGCGATCGCCCCGCACATGATCGAGCGCCGCTACGGCAAGATCATCAACATCTCTTCCGCGGCCGCCAAGCGCGACCCGACCTTCCTGCCGACCTACGCGGCCGCCAAGAACGCGATGCTCAGCCTGACGCGGCTGACCGCCAAGGACCTAGGGCCGCACAACATCACCGTCAACGCCGTATGCCCCGGGTTCGTGTGGACCAACTTCTGGCACACGCTAGCACCGAAGATCGCCGAGGTAGATCCCACCTATGCCGGCAAAAGCGCCCGCGAGGTGTTCGACCTGTTTATCGCCAACTCGACGCCGATGCAGCGCGAGCAGTCGCCTGAGGACATCGGCAACATGGTCGCCTTCCTCGCTTCCGACGAGGCGCGCAACGTCACCGGCCAGACGATAAACGTCAGCGGCGGCATGGTCTTGGACTGAATTCTCGTGCATTCGACTGAGGATGTGCCAAAGCGCGTGCTAACGGCTTGGAGTCTTGGATGTCCCGATCAACTCATTGCCACGGCGCGGGTCGTAGATGAGGAACTCTTTATCGTGGCGTGTGATAACACCCTATTCAGAGTGGGTTTTGCAGAAATGCCCGCCTTGGAGCGGATTCCATCCCAACAGCGTTCTTTATTTTCTATCTCCAGTGAAGGCAGTTATATACACTGGCCTGAGGTTGATGTACATATTGACCTAGATGCTGTTCGCTATCTAAAAGACGAAACATGGCGTGAGAAAAAGGATCGGGAAAAACTAATGTACGACCTCCGATTCGGGGAGGCCGTTGCCACATTGCGCAAGCAGTACGGGCTCAAGCAAGCCGATATACAAGGGCTTTCTGAACGCCATGTGCGAAGGATCGAAAAGGGGGAACGGACAAAGATTGATACGCTAGCGATTTTGGCAAGAAATCACGGATTGTCCCTTAAAGAGTATCTCGATGAAATCGCCGAAATGTTCTCCTCCTAGGACTTTTCCTGACGCATTTCTGAAAAGAATAGGAGCCTTATCATGAGTACGCTGAGCGTTCGATTGCCCGATTCGCTGCATAAGCGAATCAAGCAGATAGCGGAGGGGGAGGGGGTTTCAATGAATCAGTTTATCACCTTGGCAGTGACGGAGAAAGTGTCGGCGCTGATGACGGTTGAGTACCTCGAAGAGCGTGCTAAGCGAGGTAGTCGCCAGAAGTTTGAAGCTGTTTTGGCAAATGTGCCGGACATAGAGCCGGAAGTATATGATCGGTTATAATACAGCCCTCACCTAGGACTTTTCCAGTCGCGTCGGTTTATTTTTTACGGTCCTTATAGCGGCGGCCTCGATCTTCGACGCGGCGTTCGCGCACTAATTCCATTACCGGGACGCCGTAGCCGCAACTAGTGCCGGTCAGTCCGACTTCCACTTCGATTACTTGGGGTTTGGTGCGCAGGTGTTCGGACTCCGTTTGCAGCAGCAAGGCGGCGTGGGGTGATTCTTCGAGCGGGGTGACCGTGGCTTTGCCGTAGAGGCGGATGACGCCGGCGTCCTCCCCTTCAAAAGAACAGACCATGACGGTGACCGGACCGCCGGCCACCGCATGACGCGCTGTTTCGTTGCCGCTGCCCAAGTAGTCGAGAAAGGCCACGCGGTTGGAGTCAATCACGTGCAGCGGCACGCCGCCCTTGGGCGAGAGATTGATTGGGCCAATGCCTTCAGGACCGGGCGCGAGCGCGGGATCGGCGGAGGCGACGAAGAACAACGGCGCGTTGCGGATCAGCGCGGCTTGGTCGTCGGTGATGTAGGGATAGGAGGTAGGTTTTACGTTTGCAGCATGTCATGTGCCGGGCTGCGTTGAAAATCCGTGGGAACTGACTTTCGCTTAAGCGGCTGTGTTCTGTTTGATCTCCCAGCCGGGGAAGACTAAAACAGCCGGATGGCACTGCAAGGCTTGCGCTAGCACCTTGGCGCGTTCAACCCCAAGCTGTACGCGGTTATTTTCGATAGCTGAAATAGTAGATTGGGGAATGCCAGTACGTCGGGCGAGTTCATTCTGGCTAAGCTCCTGAAGCTCGCGGATAATGCGGACGGACTCACCTACAGACACTTCAATCTGCTTCTTAGCGCGGCGGTAATTTTTCATGTCGATCTATTTTTTACGGTCCTTATAGCGGCGGCCCCGGTCTTCGACGCGGCGCTCGCGCACTAATTCCATTACCGGGACGCCGTAGCCGCAACTAGTGCCGGTCAGTTCGACTTCAACTTCGATTACATGGCGTTTGGTGCGCAGGTGTTCGGACTCCGTTTGCAGCAGCAATGCGGCGTGGGGTGATTCTTCAAGGGGGGTGGCTGTAGCTTTGCCGTAGAGGCGGATGATGCCGGCGTCTTCTCCTGCAAAAGAACAGACCATGACAGTGATCGGGCCGTCGGCTATCGCGTGCCGCGCTGTTTCGTTGCCGCTGCCCAAGTAGTCGAGGAAAGCCACGCGGTTGGGATCAATTATGTGTAGCGGCACGCTGCCTTTGGGCGAGAGGTTTACCGGGCCAATGCCTTCGGGACCGGGTGCGAGCGCGGGATCGGCGGAGGCGACGAAGAACAACGGCGCGTTGCGGATCAGCGCGGCTTGGTCGGAGGTGATGGAGGGGTAGTAGGTGGCCATAGGTCTTTTCTTCGGTAAGAGCTAGGCGAGCGCTTCGTTGTATTGCAATTGATGCAGGCGGGCGTAGATGCCGTCTTGAGCCAAAAGTTCTTCGTGGCGGCCTTCTTCGCGCAACTGGCCCCGATGCAACACTAAAATTTTGTCGGCGCTGCGGATGGTGGAGAGGCGGTGGGCAATGACGATGGAGGTGCGGTCGCGCATCAGTTTTTCCACGGCCTCTTGGATCCAACCTTCAGTCTCGGTGTCGATGTGGGCGGTGGCTTCGTCGAGCACCAGAATGTCTGGGTCGGCAGCTAGGGCGCGGGCAAGGGACAATAGCTGGCGCTGACCGGCAGACAGGGACGCGCCGCGCTCCTGTACGTCGTGCTGGTAGGTGTCGGGCAGGCGGTCGATAAAGCGGTCGGCGTTGACATAGCGGGCCGTCTGCGCGACCGCCGCGTCCGATAGCTCGGGAGCACCGAAACGGATGTTGCTGGCAATGTCGCCGGCAAAGAGAAAGACGTCCTGCTGCACCAGACCAAAGCGCCGCCGCAGCGCTTCCACATCCCACTCGCGGATGTCGATGCCGTCAACTAGAATCTGCCCGCGTTGAATCTCGTAAAAGCGGCACAACAAGCTGATGATGGTCGTTTTGCCCGAGCCAGTGGCTCCGACTAGCGCCAAGCTCTGGCCCGGCTCGGCGCAGAAGGAAACGTCGCGCAGGACCCACTCTTCCTCTTCATAAGCAAACCACACGTGGCGGAATTCAATGGCACCGACGACGCGCTCATGGCGCACGGAACCGCCGACCGGCTCTGGCTCGGCGTCCATTAGTTCAAAGATGCGCTCGGAGGAAGCCATAGCCACCTGCACGGTCGCGTATTCTTCGGCGAGGTTGCGGATGGGCATGAAGAAGCGGGGCACATATTGCAGCATGGCCACCAAAACGCCCCAAGCGATTTCCTCGCGCAGCACTTGGCCGACGCCGTACCACAGCACCAGCGCCATCAGCGCGGCACCGCACAACTCCATAAAGGGAAAGTAGGCCGAGTGGTACAAGGTGCGCACTAAGCGAGCGTCGAGGTATTCGTCGGTGCCCTCATTAAAGCGGCGAGCACTGCGCGGCTCGCAGTTGAACAGTTTTACTACCTCTATACCCGACAAGGTTTCTTGCAAATCGGCGCTAAAGCGGGCAAAGCGAGTGCGGGCTTGGCGAAAGGCCTGGAAGGTGCGGTTTTGTAGCCACAGGGTGGCGGCAAAGGCCACGGGCAAAAAGGCGCAGGTGATCAGACCCAGTTCGACATCGAGGTAGAAGAAGATGTAAAACAGGATGGAAGCGATGGTGACGGCTTCGGTTACTAGGGAGACGGCACCGTAGGTGAAGAATTCGTTGAGCGCATCGACATCGCTGGTATTGCGCGCCATCAGCCGGCCGATGGGAGTGCGATCGAAGAATTTGAGCGGCAGGCGCTGGAGGCAGGTAAAAATGTTCAAGCGCACGTCGCGCATGGTCCACTGGCCGACCATGCTGGTGATCCAGCTCTGGGCGTAGCCAATGGCGAATTGGGCGACCAACAGCGCGGCGAAGAGCAGGACAAGTTCTCCTAGGCCATCTAGGTCGCCGGGTACGATGTGCTCGTCAACGGCTATTTTCGTCAGCACGGGACCGGCCTGGCGGGCCAGCGAGGCCGCGAGGATGAGCAACAAGGTCGAGGCCGCCCAAGGCCAGTAGGGCCGCAAAAAACCCAACAGCCTAGCCATTAGGCGCAAGTCAATGGACTTTTTGTCGATTTCCTGTTCGTCGCGGATAGTTGGCGGCATTAGAGGTCGCTCAATTCCTCGGTGAGGTGCTGGCGGCGATACATGTCGGCGTACAGGCCATCGCGCGCGAGCAGTTCGTCGTGGGTGCCTTCTTCGATAATGCGTCCTTCGTCGAGCACGATGATGTGGTCTGCGGCCATGACGGTGGAGATGCGATGGGCGATGAGGATGGTGGTGCGCTCGGCCATGATGTCGCGCAGGCGCGTGAGGATTTGCTCTTCGGTGCGGGTATCGACGCTGGCCAAGGCGTCGTCGAGGATGAGGATTTTCGGTTGCCGCACCACTGAACGGGCCAAGGCCGTGCGCTGCTTTTGCCCGCCCGACAAGGTGACGCCGCGCTCGCCAACGATGGTGTCCATTCCTTGAGGAAAGGTCTTGAGGTCCGCGGCTAGTTGGGCCACCTCAAGGGCGCGTTCGACCTCGTCCGCATCGACTGAGTCGAGGGCGATGTTGTCGCGGATGCTCTCGGAGAACAGGAAGGTGTCCTGCGGCACGTAGCCGATAGCGTCGCGGAAGGCGCGCAGCGGCATTTGTTCAATGGGTCTGCCGTCGATGAGAATTTGGCCCTCACCGGCTTGGATGAGGCGGGGGATGAGCCGGGCCAGGGTGCTCTTGCCCGAGCCGACCCGGCCGACAATGGCCAGGGTGCTGCCGGCCGGAATATGCACATCTATATCGCGTAGCACGGTTTGGCCATTGTACGCAAAGGAGGCGCGGCGGAATTCGATTTCGCCTTTGATCGCTAGGCCATCGTCTTGGTACTGGTCGGGCTGGGGCTGTTCTTTGAGCACGGACTCAATGCGCAGCATGGAAGCCATGGCGCGCTGGTATTCATCGACGATGCGGCCCATCATCATCATCGGGCGGCTCATGCGGATCAAGTAGGCGTTGAAGGCGACAAAGGCCCCCAAGGTGAGCGTCCCTTCGACGACGCGAATGCCGCCTAGCCACAGGATGAACACCATGGACAGGCCGCTGATGAGGAAGGTGAAGGGAAAAAACGTGCTGTAGAGGTAGATTAGGCTGCGGTTGCGCTCGACGTACTCGTCGTTGAGCTGGGTGAAGTGATCGATCTCGCCGCGACGGCGGGCAAATGCCTTGACCACGCGCACGCCCGCGAGGTTTTCCTGCAGGCAGGTGCTAATGGCGGCAAACTGCTCTTGGACCCTGCGATAGCGCCGGCGCACTCTGCTGCCCACGAAGCGCAGGATCACGGTCATAATGGGCATGGGCAACAGCGCGTATAGGGTCAGTTCCCAGTCGTACAGGCACATGGCTACCATGCTCAAGCTGAAGCCGAGCAGGGCACCTAGGAACATGCGGAAGCCGTGGCTGAGGTAGCGCTGGACGGCCTCGACGTCGTTGGTCGCTCGGGCCATCAAATCGCCGGTGCGGGCTTGTTGGAAGTAGCCCAAAGGCAAGGTGAGCAGGTGGGCGAAGTAGCGCTGGCGGACGTCGCGCTCGACGCGGTACGAGGTAGCGGCCAAGTGCCAGCGCATACCAAAGGCCATGCACCACTGCGCCAGACCTAAGCCGACGATGAGGGCGGCGTAGCGCGTTAGAAAAGTCAGGTCCGGCGCTGTTTGGTCTAAGCTGGCCCGGGCTTGGTCAATGGCGCGTTCGAGGATGAGGGGGATCGAGACGGAAACGAGCTGTTCGCCTAGCAAAAAGGTTAGGCCGATGACCAAGGCCCAGCGATAGGGACGGAGGTACGAAGCGAACGGTTTGAAGGGATTGAGGCTCATGCGCTGTTTGGTGGGCCGCTAAGGCCCTACTTAGACTATATATATCCATAAACCGTGTCAAAGCAGGACGATTAGGAGACGCAACCAATGAATGCCTTCCGCATGACTCCCGACGAAATTCAGCGCTGGGAGCGCGATGGATATTTTGTGCGTGAAAACGTCTTTGCAGACGAGGAAAACGACCATCTGCGACAGGTGGCCGAAGACATTGTCGCGGGGAAGCGGAAAATGCCCATGGCCCACATCGACCGCAATGCCCTAGTCCGCGACGGCAAAGACGCGCGATCAGGTATCTACGGTATGCACAAGATCCATCACCCCAGTTGCTACATACCGGAATTCCTCGCCCGCGTGCGCGATCCGCGCCTGACCGATCCGCTCGTCGATATTCTTGGTCCCGACATTCTAGGCATCAACAATCTCTTCATTTGGAAAGCGCCCGAAATCGGCTTGGGCTTCCCTTGGCACCAAGACAAGTTTTACTTTGGCAAGCGATTCAAAACAGCGACGACCGTCGGCACTTGGACGGCCATTGACCCCGCAGATCGCGAAAACGGGTGCTTATACGTGATTCCCGGCAGCCACAAACAGGGAATCTCCGAACACGACGACATCGAGGGATCGCAGCAGACAGAATTCAAACTGGCCCGTAATGCCCGCGACGAGGACGGCATTGCGGTGGAAGTTCCGCCTGGTGCGGTCATCTGGTTTCACTCTCACCTGTTGCACAAAAGCACCAATAACCACAGCCAGCGATTTAGACGCAGCTATGTGTCGCATTACTTAAGCGCACAGGCAGAATGGTATAGTCCAGAAAAAGCTGGCAAAGGTCAGCCGATTATGTGGGTGAGAGGACGAACGTTTCCCGGTAAGGTTCGGGAGGTTACACGAGACGTTCTTCCTGTTCCCGACGAAAACTCTGAGAGAGGAGCACATCCATGAAACTCGTCGCTTTTGTCTTATTTCTGTCCTTTTATTGGGCTCTCCATACGCAAGCTCAGACTGGAAATATCGATCGTCATCGCGTAAAGGCTGAGCAGTTGAGCTACGAAAAATTCGCCAAGTCTGTTGAGAGTATCAGAAGCCTTCTAGTGGAGTTGCACGAAGTTACCCGTTTGCTGGCCGAACACTGCAACTTGGAAAAGGTGCGCAATCAGGGCTTCATTTCTACGAGCGACCTACAGCAGGACACAACAGTGGTTTTCGCAGTCCCTTCAGAAAAACTCGCCGAGTATCGCTGTCTGAACTGGATTACGCAAAGCATAAGTTTCCCAAATTTCATGCAGAGTATAGCTGGCTACGGGTTGGTAAGTCGAGCAGAGATCTTGAGACTGCAAGTTGAAAACATGAAGCTCTCTAATGCACCTGAAGATACGACTAGGAAATTGGAGCTGAAGTACTTGGAGGCTCAGAAGGGCCTTGACGAGTACTTGGCGACACAACGTTGGGTGGATTGACTGCTCCTATATTCGCTTGAGAAGCCGGTCGTACTCGTGATGTGGACCAATCCAGAACCACACGATATCGCCTTCGTCTAGGACGCCGAGGGCACGATAGTCAATGCTCACGCGTACCGAGTACACCGGACGCCGCTGACTCACGCGCTTGAAATCCAAGCTGGGATGACGAGGATCCGACACGAAAAACCGATAGGATTCGCGTGCTTGCCGTTGTACGTGTTCAGGAAGGTGACGATAGGCATCCCAGAAACTCGTCAGTGTAAACGAACGCACACCTACAATTCTTCTATATCGAGAGGCTGAGTTCGTCCTGCTCGGTGCGCTGCTAGGGCCTCATCGGCCAGCCCCTCCAGCAAATCCTCTGATTCGGAACGGCTAAACAACTCAGTCCATTGCCGCTCCGATTCAAGCTCGGCTAGGAGGAAACGCGCAAATTTGTCCTGTTCCTCTTGCGGCAGTTTGGCAGCTTTCTCGAAAGCCTTTTGTAGAAGCTGAGTCATTTGTTTTTGTTCCTCGCTTTTAATTGTCCGATTTGCGCTCTGGCGGCCCTGTACTCAAACTAGACTATACATGTTCATAAACCGTGTCAAAGCAAGACGATTAGGAATGGAAATCCCTCATAAACAAGTCGAGGAATTTCTGCGCGAAGCGTCCGAGCAAAAAATCATGCCTCTCTGGCAAAATCTCAGACAGGGTGATGTCGCAGAAAAAACTCCCGATGAAATCGTTACTATAGCGGATAGAAGCTGCGAGTCATTCTTAATGGATCATCTGCCCAAGTTGATGGAGGGATCGTTAGTCTTAGGTGAAATTAGTGAAATGCTGTCGGAGGATGACGCAGATGAGAAGTAGTCACGTAGATCTCTACAACCACGACGAGGATGCGGCTACCTATGATCGGGATGTACTTCGGTCTGAGGATCCTATTCGGGAGGGCTACGCCGAGGTCCTCGACTGGGTAGCGCAGAACGCTGGCATCACCCAAGACTCGGCCGTTGTAGAGCTTGGTTCTGGGACTGGAAATTTGACCACTCGCTTACCGCCGTGTCGGTTTCTTGTTTGCGTCGATGTCTCTGCTGAAATGACTAGGATCGCCAAACAAAAGCTCCGTGGCGCATCCCATATCTCGTATGTGCAAGCAGATATACTGGAGTACTGCGACGCCGATTCTCCTCCATTCGATGTCGCGATTAGTACATACGTCGTACATCATCTCACTCAGCAGGAGCAAGAGCTTCTATTCGACCAACTCGTGCGGCGGCTATTGCCTGGGGGGCGTGCGCTATTTGGGGATCTAATGTTGGAAAGCGCACAAGAGGAGAGGATTCTGATTGATCACTATCGTTCCATTGGCGATGACGCTACAGCGGATGCCATCGAAGAAGAGTTCTTTTGGCACGTTGATGCGTCCGTCGGCTACCTCCACAGTCTAGGTCTCTCCGTGGAGACGATCAGATTCTCCACGCTGTCTTGGGGAATTAAAATTTGTGTGCCGGGGGTCACCGGTGTATGACAGAGTGCCGTCCAGACTGGTACAGCTTCTGAGGTGCATTCAAGGATATCATCAGCAACAGACCCCAGTCATGGTAGCTAGACTCACGTAACCGAGAAACTGGGGCGATTCAAGTTTTACCTGCGTTGGAAGGAGAACTGCTATGCCCAATTGTCAAGAAATCGCAGCCAAAGCGGTCGCCAAAGCCGAGGTATATTTCAGGAAAAGGCAATACGAACAAGCGCTGACTGCTTGTGATCGCGCAATAAGAACGGATCCAAACGCTTGTGAAGCCTACGCGTATCGATGGCTAGTATTAGGAGAGATATTGGCCTCAGACGAGATAGGCCGCACCATAAACCCTGAAGTCAAGAGCTTCTTGGCTACCCGCGCAGAGAGCCCCGAGGTGTTGTTTGAAGCGTACTGGGGCTATATGAGACACCCCGACCGGACAAAAAATGTGCCGGATAGCCTGTTTAAACGGATGTTGGCATACCCCGGCACAGACGCCATGCTCACGGCTTTGCTGGGTTTGGCCGAACGGAGTCAAGATCCTCGAGAAAAATGGGGCTACAATCGCCGCGTCATCGATGAATTTACGGCTTCGGGAACCTCCTATTTGTCCTGGTACTGGGGGGCGCATCGAGATATGCTGGAGCTTGCAAAGCAAGACCGAACGCTGGTCAAAAAGGCCGATCTCGATAAACTCATCGAACGCTGCCTCCAAACCCGTTTGACCTATCTTCAGACTACGAAACAGGCTGGCCTATCGGCCTACATGGAATCAGCCAACTATCGTCTTGACTTCGGTATCGGACTAGATAGAGCCTTGGAAATTCTTGCGTGTGCTGAGGCTCGTCTACAGGAGAAAGAGGAACAGGAGTATCATAAGATTACGGGCGGCTCTGTTGAAGAAGCCGACAAATACCTTACGCGCTTACGCGGTAAAATCTACGCAAGCCAGGGAAAGTGGCGACAAGCGCTCCGGGCGCTCCAGGCTGCGGCCCCAGCAGAGTATACCCGGCTGTATGACAGATACAGCGAGATCACCATAGAGCATTTCTATCTATTGGGCAGAGCAGAGGAAGGACTAAACGAACTGGACAGAGCAGCACGTCATTATACAGACGCTCACTTTGCACCACAGCCCCATGCCGCAGCCCTTGCCGGCCTGAAACGGGTTTACAAAACCCGACACGGCGCGTTGAAGGGATTTAAGGCCTACTTAAGAGCTTTAGAGGCAGAGTACCGCAAGCGCGAAGCTACAGAGCGAGAAGAGATAGGCCGACTCTTAGTCCAAGACAAAATGGAGCAGAAAGTTCCTAATTTCCACCTAGAGAGCGTCGATGGGCTGCCGTTCCGCTTAGTGGACATGCGTGGCTCCGTGGTGCTGTTCGATGTCTGGGCTTCGTGGTGTGGCCCGTGCCATTGGGCGATCCCCAAACTTGAAAAGGTGTACGAGCACTTTCTCGCCGCCGATGATGTAGAACTCCTAGGCATCAATGACGGTGAGTCGCCGGAAAAGGTGGAAGGCTTTTTACGGGAGAACCAGCCGCCTTGGCTCATCTTACTCGACTCGAAGCGCAAAGTCAGTAAAGCCTGTGAAATCGACGGCATTCCCTGTTTTATTTTAATCGACAAAAAAGGACAGTGGCAATATAAACTCAAGGGATATAACGACTGGTTGGACCAAGAATTAATCTGGTTAATCGACGAACTTCGCAAAACTGCTGATTGCGCTTAGACAGTTGTGAAACCGCTGCCAGTTGCTCCTATCCAGCGGCCCGTTGACTATCCAGCAAAAAGCCTTCGGCCTGCATGTTGAACAGCTCGGCGTAGAGTCCGTCTTGGGCCATCAGTTCTCGGTGGCTGCCGCGCTCGGCAATGCGCCCCTGTTGAAACACGTAGATCGTATCCGCCATGCGGACGGTCGAGAAGCGGTGCGAGATGAGGATGGTGGTCTTGCCAGCGGTCAGTTCGAGGAAGCGTTGGAAAATGTCGTATTCGGCGCGGGCATCGAGGACGCTGGTCGGCTCGTCCAAAACGAGAATGTCGGATTGGCGGAAAAAGGCGCGCGCTAAGGCGATCTTCTGCCACTGTCCGCCAGATAGGTCTGTACCGCGCTCGAACCAAGAGCGGATGCGCGTCTGATAGCCTTCGTCTAGCCCCTCAACAAATTCGTGCACGCCGGCTTTCTTGGCCGCGGCCATTATGCCGTCCAAATCGTCGAGCCGCTCGTATTGCGCGTAGCCGATGTTCTCGGCGGCTGTCCCGTGGTAGCGCATATAGTCTTGAAAGATGACGCCAAAGCGCTGGCGATACGTTTCCACGTTGTATTCGCGCAGGTCGCGGCCGCCGAGGTGAATTCGTCCTGCGGTCGGATCGTAGAGCCGGGTTAGCAGCTTGACAAAGGTCGTTTTGCCAGAGCCGTTCTCGCCTACCAACGCAATGCGTTCGCCGGGCCGAATGGTCAGCGACACCCCTTCAATTGCGGGTTGGTCGCTCGTCGGATAGGTCAGGGAGACGTCTTCGAATACGATTCCCGCGCCCAGATCGGTCGGTACTGCGGGAAGGCTAGGATCGGGTCTGATTTGCGGCTGTATGTCGAGAAAGGCTTGGTAGCCCTGGATACCTTCGAGCGAGCGTTCCCACGCCCACGCCATTCTGGAGATGCCCGACACGGCCTGATGAGCAATGAAGACGACGACAAGAGCCATGCAGGCTAGTCCTAGGGAGATCTCCTGTGCCATTACTTGCTCGACGAGCCAGTAGCCAAAACCAAGGGCAATTGCTAGGAAAGGCAGGTAGAAAACCAAGTTTCTGACCGCATCTCTGACGGTGAACAATTGCTTGCGGTAGAATCGTTCGGCCAACTCCTCGGCCATGCCTTTGAGATAGGGGACGAGACCAAACAGACGGATCTCTTTGGCAGGATGCTCGTCCGAGAGCAGATGCTCGAGATAGGATAGGCGGCTCCGTTCCTCATCCCGGTATTTCCTCTTCTGCCGAGTCAGCCATTGGACGAGGCCCACGACCAGTAGGGCCGCTCCGGCCGCAAAGATTGGCCAGCCGATTAGGGTACAGAGGATTATCAGCCCCACCGCCTGCACACCAAGAAAAATAAAGCTATAAATCGAATCCATCACCCCGCAGACGGTGTAATCGAGAGAGTGTCGGTTCTCCAGCAGCTTTCGTTCGCCCGCGGCTTCGATCTCCGCCAAGTCGAGTTCCGAGGATTTGGTGATGAATTCGCGTTTTAGAAGCAGTTCGAGGTGAAACGCCGCTCGTGAACCTAGCCAATAGGAGATCTGTCGCCCGACAGCTTCCGCCGCCAGCAGGCCCCCGGCCAACAGCACCAGCCGAGTCAGCATTGATTCGCTTTTCTGCGGATACTCGAGCGCCACCATGAGCCAGTCCACCCCCCACCAAATGGCAACGCAGTGCAAGATGACAAACAGTCCTCGGACCACCGAGAAAACGGCGCGAGCTACAAATAGGGCAGGAGAGGCTTCCCGCGACTTGTTGGTCGTCCACCGCATCACGTATAGCCATTCGTCTATTTGGTCCCTGAACGACTGCGGAAATTTTATCGTTGTCATGGGTCGGTCTCCTGTTGACAGCAGATCAGGGCAAAGGCCGAGCTGCAGCTTACGAGGGACGTCGAATTTCAGTGCGTGTCGCCGCTTTCCAAATCGTCGAGCATCTGTTGTATCGTCGCCTGTAGAGTAGGTAGCTGCTCGTGCACAGCATTCCAGAGAATTTCGTGTTTAATGGAGTCATAGCCGTGGATGAGCCGATCTCGCATCCCGGCGATGGCCCGCCATTCCACTTGGGTATAGCGATTGCGCAAATCGTTGGGCAGGCGTTTCACTGCTTCGCCGAGAATTTCCAGCGCCCGTTCTAGGGCCAGAGTCGCTTGCCAATCGCCCACCAATTCATCCAGAGTTTTGCCCGCACAAATCTCCTGTGCCCGACCAGCATATTCCTCTATCTGCCGCAGCGTAACCCGATAGTCATGCTTGCTCATAGAGCGGCAGCATTTCCTGACGGACGAGAGGTTCTAACCACTGATTCAGCCCTGAAAATAGATCAACTTTGTGTCCCAGGATGACCTCCAATTCTTCATGCCATACAAAAAATTCCCACCCCGGGGTCCGGCCAGGTAGAAACTCCACTAGCACATCCACGTCGCTGTGAATCGGATCAAAATCATCCCGCAGGATCGAGCCAAATAGACTCAGTCGGCCTATCCCGTGCATACGACAGAAGGCGGCGATTTTTTTTTGATCAATTTTGATGGGTAAATGTTTAGCTGAGGCCATAATGGGAATTATAGAGAGTTCTTTGGGAGGGGCAAGTAAGATTGCTTACCCCTTCACCGCCCCTAGCTGAATCCCGCTGATAAACCACCGCTGGAAAAAGACGAAAACCGCGATCATCGGCACGAGCATCAACACCGATCCCGCGCAAATCAGTCCGTAGTCGTTGACATAGAGATCCGACAGCTTGGCCAATCCTACCGGCAGCACCATCATGGAGTCCGAATCCGTCATAATCAGCGGCCAGAGAAAAGCCCGCCAACGCCCGAGGAAGGTAAAAATCGCCAACGCCCCCAACGCCGGTTTGGCCAGCGGCACCACCACGTGCCAGAACACGCCCCACGCTGAGCATCCGTCGATGAGCGCCGCCTCCTCGATCTCGCGCGAAATGCCCAGCAAGAACTGCCGCAGCATGAACGTCCCATAGGCACTGAAACACCCGGGCGCGATAAGCGCGAAAAAGCTGTCCAGCCCCACCGGATGGCCAATGTAGTGACTCTCTAAGTAGAAGAAACCGCTAAAGAAATCCGTAGCTAACACTGCGTTCAGCCATTCGGGAATCTTCTTCATCAGCACGAATTGCGGGATCATCAGCACGTCGGCTGGAATCATCATCGTCGATAAGTAGCCGAGAAAGAGCACGTCGCGGCCCCGGAACTGCAAGCGAGCAAAGGCGTACGCCGCCAGCGCGCTGGTGGCTACTTGGACCACAGTGACGGCGGTGGCGATGAACAGCGAGTTGGCGTAGTAGCGGAGGAAGGAGAAGGCGCGGAACACGCCGGTGTAATTGTCCGTGGTCCAGCGCGGCGGAATCCACCCGAGCGTCACATCGACGTTGTACTTGAAGGAGGTGAGCAGGGTCCACACCAGCGGCACCACCATGCCGCTGAGCACGAGGAGCAAGATCGCATAGATCAGGACCGTTGATTGGTACCGACGCCAGAGCACCATCAGACAGCCTCCAGCCGCTTGCCGCCGTAGCGCCAGTTGATCAAGGTCGCCGCGAAAATCAGCGCGAAGAGCACCATTGAAATCGCCGCGGCGTACCCTACTTCCAACTGCTCGTACGCTTGGGTGTAGATGTAGTAGCTCATGGTGGTCGTCGATCCCTCGGGGCCACCTCCAGTCATTACATAAGCGGCTTCAAAACCGCCTTGCAGCCCCCCGATTATACTGGTGACGAGGATGAAAAACGTCGTGGGCGCTAGCTGCGGCACGGTGATGTGGATGAGCTGCGACCACCAACCGGCCCCGTCCATTTCAGCGGCCTCGTAGAGCTCGAGCGGGATGTTTTGCAAGCCGGCTAGGTAGAGAACCATGTTGTAGCCGCCGACGCTGGCCCAGATAAACATGATGATCAATGCGGGCTTGGCCCAAGACGCGTCGATTAGCCACCCCGGCAGGAGTGCCGCGGCCCGTTCGGGCGCGATGCCCAACACCCCAAAGACCTGCCACAAAAGCCCGTTGATGATGCCGACGTTTGGCTCGTAGGTCAGGAGCATCTTCCAGACCATATAGATGGCAATGCCCGTACACAGGTGGGGAATGAAGAACAGGGTGCGGAAGAAGATGCGGCCGGGCAGTTCTTTGTTTAACAGCACGGCCAAGAGCAAGGAGCCGACCATGGCGAGCGGAATGTTGAGCATCAAAAAGAGCGTGTTGCCGAGGTACTTCCAAAAGTATGGATCGCGCGCCACCCACTCGCCATCGACCTTTTTGAAGAGTACCAGATCCGCAAAATTATCCAGCCCGATGAAGACGGGTGCGCCCGAGGCGAGCTGATAGCGGTAAAAGCCCATGCCCGCAGCCACTACGACCGGACCAAGCGCAAAGATGAGAAAGCCGACGAAATTGGGCAGCAAAAAGAAGAACGCGGCTTTGTTTTGGCTCTTCATCGAGGAATTTCTTCGGCGTACATGCGCTGCAGATAGGCGTTGGTTACTTGGTGGGCTTCGGCGAGGGCTTCGGCCACGCTCTCGCGGCCGGTGAGGGCTGCGTCGAGTTCGTCGAGCATCCGGCGGTAGAGGTCCTCCCACCACAGTTCCTGGGGAAAGAGCCGGACATTGTAGTCCATTGAGCGCACGAAGACCTCCTCCTCGTAGGGCGTCGTCGCCCGCGGATAGGTGTTGCGGGCGACCGAGCGCTGCGGCGGCAGGTCGCTGCCCAACTTGGCCATTTTGGTCGTCGCCTCGGCCGAGACCATGTGCTTGAGCACATCCCAAGCGACTTCTGGCTCGCGCGTGCCCTTCCAGATCGTAAAACCGACGCTGGCGTAGCGCGTCTGCCGGCCAGCCGGTCCTTGGGGAAAGAGCGCCGTGTCCCACTCAAAGCGGTCCAAAAGCTGAAAGGTCGGCAGCATCCACGGGCCCATGATGCCGATGGCGATGCGTCCGGCCTCAAAGGTGAAGGTGCTCATGGCGTTGTCATTGCGCACACCGGGCCGAGGCGGGCTGACCTTGTGCTTAAAGTAGAGATCGACGTAGAACTGCACCGCTTGGGCCACGCGCGGATCGTCGAGGTTGGAGACGTAGCGCCCGTTTTCCTGCCGGAGGAAGTCCCCGCCCATGCTCCACACGTAGCTGGCGATGTCGTACGGAGTGCAGCCATAGACATCTGGCAGGCCGTCTTGGTCTTCGTCGATGGTTAGGGCCTTGGCCTTGACTAGGAGATCGTCGAGCGTCCAGTCGTCGGTGGGGTAGCTGATGCCGTAGCGGTCGAAGAGGTCTTTGTTGTAAAAGCAGGTGATGGTGCTGCCTTTGACCGGAATGCCGTAGAGGATGTCGTGGTAGGTGTACGCTTGCAGACCCACTGGATAGTAATCGCCGGTGTCGAGCTGGTCGCGTCGCGCCAAGTCGTCGAGCGGCAAAAGCTGCCCGGTGCTAGCTACTTGGGGCATCTGCCGCCAGTGCAGAACGCAGATGTCCGGGGCATGACCGGCGTCCATGCCCGTCAGCAGCTTTTGCACGACGCTGCGGCCGGGCACTACCTCTAAGCGCAGGCGAACTTCTGGGTGCTGCTGGCGATACTCGGCGGCGACATGGCGGTACAGCTCGGCCTCCTGCGGCGAGCCATACACCCACATGGTCAGCACCTCTTCGGCCGGGTACCAGTGAATGGAGAGGACGCCCCAGAGTGCCCCAGCAGCTAGTGCCGCGACGATCCCCAAGCGAACAAATGGTGGCAAGGCAGCGATCTAGCCGGCGGCGAATACTTTTTCTTGCAGCGGCTTTTGCAACTCGTAGATGCCGCCGCCGCCGCGCGCTCCGGCTGGCATACGCGTGCGAGCGGTCATCGACACGAGGCGAAAATCGTAGGTGGGCGCGCCGCGCAGAATGTTGGCGTTAAAGGATTCCCAATTGCCCACTCCGCTGAGAGGCCAGGCATCGACTGCCGCGTACTGATACAGCAAGAGTCGCCGGGACATACCCGAGCGGTTGAGCGCCGAGCCGTGCAAAGTGCGGCTGTGGTGGATCGAAAGCGAACCGGCTTTCATCGCTAGGGGTACAGCCGACGAGAGGTCGATCTCGTCGCGCTCTGGGCTGATGGCTCCGATGAAGTAGCCGTCTTGGTGGTGGTCGAGGATCGGACCCCGGTGGGAGCCGGGCACCACCATCATACAGCCGTTTTCTTCTGTGGCGTCGTCTAGGGCGATGCCCACGGCGCACAAGTCGTCGTTGGTGTGCGGATAGTGAGCAAAGTCTTGGTGCCACTCGACCGGGCTGCCGCCATCGGCCGGCTTCATGTTGAGCTTGTCGCCTTGGGCGCGAATGTCAGCGCCGATCAGGGGCGTCAAAAGGTCTAGGATGCGGCTGTCGCGCATCAAGCCGCCGAAGAAGGGATGATAACTCGCCGGTGCGCTCAGGCGGCGTACCTTGGGGTTTTCCGGGGTGTGATCCGGCTCTAGGTCGAAGTGCCCGCTCTGCTCGGAGACGTGCCGCGACTGTTCGACGAAGTCATCGACAATCGCGTGTGCCTCCTCCAACTCGTCTGGGCGCAACACATCCGCGACGACGAGATAGCCATTTTCGCGGTAGAAATCGACCTGTTCCTCGGTGAGCATATAGCCTCCTAAAAGTATTTGGGCAGGCCCCGCAACTAGGCGAGACCTGCCCAAATTGGACACGAAAAAAGAAAACCTTAGAACTGGGCCTTGATCCGGCCCCAACTGCTCGACTCGACGGCCGTGACTGCGCCCCAGTCGATGTTGGGATCGGCCGGAGTTAGCAGCAGATCGTTGAGTGCGCGGCAGCATCCAATCGATTGGGTGCTCCACTGGCCGATGCGGTTGTCGCCTTCGCCTTCGCCGCCATCGACTTCGTTGATCGTCAACGTGAAGTGAATGACGCTGCCCTCGACCAAGTCGTGGATTTCAACCTGGTCCTCAGTGGCCTCCTCCGAGCGCGGCATCCGCTCAATCGGCAGGATGCGGATCTCGTAGTCGTACGTGCTCTCGCCGAACTCGTCCCCTGCGAAGGTGTGGGCGATCTCGATCCACTGCGAGCCGCTGGTCAGCCACGGCAGATTGCGGTTGGGGCGATACCACTCAAAAGTCTCCTGATAGACCGGGAAGGCGAACTTATAGCTAAAGTTGGTGGCGTCGTCGCCTTGGTTTTGGTCCTCGCCGGCCTGATGCTGGGCGTTGACCTCGTATTCGACGCTGTCATCCCAGTAAAACCTGCCTGGGTCTTGACGCTGGGTGACGTGTCTGTCGTCGAAGATGCGGGTGGTGGCATAGAGGTTGTTGGTCCCATCGTTCCAACCGACGATGTGGCGGACCTGTAGCGAACTGGCGTCAAGGGCGCCGCGGGCGACGTTATCGCCGGCAAAACCTTCGAGCGAATACAGGCTTTCGCTAAAAATCCCGTACTGATCCAAAGGCACGGGTGCCCACTCGCTGGGGTTGCCGTCGATGACGGGTACGTTGGCATCGGGAAAATTCACGGCGACCAACAACTCGCCCGGCGGCTCGTGGGCTTGGGCCGCAACCACAAGGCCCAACGAGGCAAGGGTGGTGGTGATGAACTTCTTCATGGTAAAGCTACCTCCAAGAGATAGGGGTTCAAAAAGATGCGGTAACCCGGCGACTTCTCGGTTCCGCAACAAAATGGAAAAGCTCAATATATGCACTTGAAAAAGCGCCTGTCAAGGCTTCGATCCCCGCGTACATGGTGCTGGAAAATTGGGTCGTGGTACGCGAGGGCGCTAGCCACGTTCGCGGTAGCAATCGACCTGTTTCTCGAGGTGCGTATATACCCTCTCAAAAATTCGGGCAGGCCCCGCATCTAGGCGAGACCTGCCCGGAATGGTACTGCAATTGAGATGAAACAGCCTAGAACTGGGCCTTGATCCGGCCCCAACTGCTCGACTCGACAGCCGTGGCCGTGCCCCAATCGATGTTGGGATCGGCCGGGGTTAGCAGCAAGTCTTGGCCAGCGTGGCAGCACGAAATGGGATTGGTGCTCCACATGCCGATGCGGTTGTCGCCATCGCCTTCGCCGCCATCGACGTCGTTGACCGTCAAGGTGATGTGAATGACTCCACCCTCGGTCAGGTCGTGGATCTCAACCTGGTCCTCAGTGGCCTCATCCGAGCGCGGCATCCGCTCGATCGGCAAGATGCGGAGTTCGTAGGTGTACGTGCTCTCGCCGAACTCTTCGCCCTCGTGGCTGGAGGCGATCTCGACCCACTGCGAGCCGCTGGTCATCCACGGCAGGTTGACGATGGGGCGATACCATTCAAAGGTCTCCTGATAGACCGGGAAGGCGAACTTGTAGCTGAAACTGGTCGCATCGTCGCCGGGATTCAGGTCTCCTTGGGCTTGATGTGCAGCGTTGAGCTCGTATTCAACGCTGTCATCCCAGAAGAATTTGCCCGGGTCTTGACGCTGAGTGATGTGAATGTTGTCGAAGACGCGGCTGGTGATGTACACATTATTAGTCCCATCGTTCCAGCCAACGATGTGACGGATCTGCATCGAGCTGGCGTCCAGCCCGCCGCGCTCGACGTTCTCGCCGGCAAAGCCGTGAATCGAGAACAAGGACTCGCTGAAAATCCCGTACTGGTCGAGCGGCACGGGTGCCCACTCGCCAGCGTCGCCGTCGATGACGGGTACGTTGGCATCGGGGAAATTCACGGCGACCAACAGTTCGCCCGGCGGCTCGTGGGCTTGAGCGGCAACCACAAGGCCCAACGAGGCAAAGGCGGTGGTGAGGAATTTCTGCATGGTAAATCTACCTCCAAGAGATAGGATGGAAAAAGAGAGGATGCGGTAACGCGGCTGTTTTCTCGGTTCCGCAACGTGCGAATGTCCAATGTACAAGCTCGCAAAAGCGCATGTCAAGGCTTAAATCCCCGCGTAAATGGCGATAAAGGATTGGGTCTCGGTGCGCGATGGAGCGTCTTTGAAGTTCTTGCGCTCTAGCACCAGCCCGAGCACGGTCTGTAGCTTGTAGCCTTGGTAGGCCGATTCGTTTTTGAACTGAACGCCCCAAGTCAGCGCCGTAAAATCATTGGCGTCTGTGTTGAAATCGTCGAAGATCAGGTACTCTAGGCCCGCTTGCAGCTTGGTGATTTCTAGGACATCGGTGATTGCCAACAGCGAGAAGAGCTCCGCTAGGGTCGTGCGGCGCTCATCCGTGAACAGGTCGCGGCTCTGCTTGATGAACTCGCTCTTCCAGCGCGGCTCTAAATGGAGAGGACCGAGCGCATGGCGGTAGTGGGCCTTGTTGATCATCCCAAAGAAGAAATCCGTCGCGGCTAAGGCCCAGCGCTGCCGGCGCTCGGCGTCCATGAGTTGGTGAAAGACCACCCAGTTGACCTTGTTTTGCAGGCTCAACGAAAAGGCGCGCACCTTGTGGCCGAGGAAGAGCTGATTGACCCAAGTGTCGCGGGCCAGCAGCGGATCGTCGATCTCGGTCAGCGTGCCGAGGCGCAGGGTGTTGTCGGGTGCCCATTGCAAGAGCGGGTCGGCGATGTCGTCCTCCACGCGCTTGGTCATGCCGAAGAAGCGCACATCGCCGTAGCGCGCCCAACTCCGGTCGAACCGCAGGAGGGCATACGCGCTGTGGTTTTTCTGGTTGGAAGAGATGCGGTCCTCGCGCAGGAGACCGGCGATGATCTTTAGCTGCGGAGCTAAGTAGGTGCCGACGTACGCGTTGTAGCCTTGCCGGTCGCGCTTGTAGGGATAATCCGGCTCTTGGTCGTTTTCGTATTGGTCGGTCCAGAAGTTGTTGTTCATGTCAACGCCGAAGAGAAACTCGGGCCGATCTACCGCAAAGCGCAGGAACGGTTCTTCGTAGTCCGGGATCGAGTTGGTGCGCACTCGGCTGTCGTTTTGGTTGATGTCGGGCACGAAGTCGTTGTTTTGGTCCCAGCCCGGAAAGACCTGGCGGTCGGGGAAGGCCCAGTCGGCGCGGAAGGAGTCTGGCACCCGGTCTTGGTCGTCGTTGTCTTCCACCAGATCCATGAGGCTGCGGTCGTTTTGGTAGTCGATGCTGCCGTCGTCGCGGGTGACAAAAGTTTGGGTGTTGTAGCGCGGGTGCATTTGATAGGCTTCGCCGTAGATGAAGAAGCGAGACCAGTGGCGCGACAGATTGAGCATATAGGCCGGTGCGCTGCGCTCGCCGACAATGCCGGCCGAAGTCTGGTGTTCTTCAACGAGGATGTTGGGATATTTGCGGTAGCTCCAGTTGAGGTCGTACTCGCCGTACAGGTCGAAGCCCATCACGTCGGTAGCCGTCACCGTACCGCCGATGATGTGGGTCGCCGTTGGCAGCCCGGCCTCAAAGCTGATAACGCGCAAGTTGGACAAGTCCTTGATGTTGCCCGGCGCTTGCGTCATCAGCAGCAACACAGGCCCGTCGGTGCTGGTTTGTCGGTCCGAGGTCATCCAGACCTGATAGTCGTTGGCTACCACCAACCGGAATTCCACTTTGACGATCTCGGTTTTGTCGGCCGCGGCTCGGTTGATGAAGCTGTCGCTGTCGAAGTTGTAGAGCAGGCGGATTTCGTCGTTGCCGTTGGCCTCGATATAGCCCGGCCTGGGTGCGCCGCCTTCCACCACCGGTTCAAAGCGGATCTCGCGGCCCGAATCCACGCGGCCATCCCGATAGGTGATGAAGATGTCCGAGCCAGCCGGAAAATACGCGGCACCACCCACGCCGTCGTCGGGCGAGTCGTCGCGCAGGACGATTTCGATAGCGGACATGGTCCGGTTCTGACCTTGGGTCAGCGACCCAGTTACCCAATTGCTCAACAGGGCTTCTTCCGAAAGCGAATTGGCTTGGTGGGCGTTAGCCGTGTGGACGCCGAGCTCGACAAAATCGCCGATTTGCACCTCAAAGCGCCCCCCGATCAGAGTGGTGGAATTGGTGCGGCGCAGCTCTTGATTGGTGACGCCGCGCGGGGCGCTAGCTTGGGCGTAGAGGAACGTGCCCCGGTACTTGTCCATGGCGAAGTCGAACTGCACGCCGTCGAGGCGCGGTTTGGACAGCACCATGGGCGTTAGAGTGGTGCGGAGGTCGCTGCTGATGGTCAGCGCGTAGGCGTATTGCCCCTTTTGCTCAGAGGCCACGGCGACTTCGGAAAACCAGTTGCGGAAGCGCTGGGCCTCAAACAATACGGTGCCGAATTCCTCGGGGTTGGACTGGGATACGTTGTATATCAGCCAGCCCTGATTGAGGAAGTTGCCAAAGGCGTCGTAGAAGTAATCTCCTTCGATGTTGGGACTGACATACCGCTGATAAGGTTCGTGCGCGTAGTTGGTGGCGCTCCACTGGCGCCAGTGGTGTTCGGCGACCAGCTCTTGGGGCACGTACCAGCGGCGCATCGCCGGGTCGAGGGCCGCCGTGCCTGGGGAGGCCAGCGATTGCAGCCCGATTTGCGCCGCGGCCGAGCCGCCGCTAATAGCCCACAAAAGTAGGGCGACTTTGCAGATGTGTTTTACAGTTTCTGCCATTTGCTCGCTCAGTAGGCCACAGCTACGGTGCCCGCGGCTGCCGAGAGGCCCTTATCAGTAGTTAGATCGACTTGGTAGAGGTACACGCCCGGGGCGACTAAGTCTCCCTCGGTGCGGCGACCATCCCAAACCGCCGCAAAGCTGCCGCTGACGGCTGGCGTGGAGATCACCTCGCGCACTAGTCGGCCGGACAGATCGAAAATCCGCAGAGCGATCTGGCGCGGGGTGCCGATGTTGCGCAAATCGTACGAAATCACGGTCTGATCGTTGATCCCGTCGCCATTGGGCGTCAGCGTCGCGGGATGCGCAGTGACCTTCCGCACCAGTTCGCCGCCGACGGGCGTGCGCACCGAGAGGGCGTCGCCAGCAAAGCGGAAGGTCGCGTTGCCGGGCCGGACTTGCTGCTTGAGCTCGGGCTCGGTGCTGTCGTACACCCAACCGGTGAATTCCGCGCCAAAGCGCAGCACTTTGGCATCGAAGACGACCTCGATGCGGCGCTCGTTGTCGCGCGGTGCAACAAATGGTTCAAAGCTAATGACGATCCGGTCGTCCTCTAGTGCGGGCGGGAAGTCGTCGATGATTTCCCGGCCATCGATCGCGACCGAATGTACGGCTTCGGCCGGAACTTGGGTAAAAATTTCCAGCCGGTCGAAGCCCCGGTCGCCGTCTGCGAGTACGGGCCGCACTATGTATGTAAAGGTCTGCGGCTCGAAGTTCTCGGTCTCAACCGGCCAGATCTCGGCGATTACGCTTTGGGCTGCGGGATCTTCGGCAAACAGCAAGGACATTTCGTCGATGCGCGGCGCTTGGTCTCCGTCGGAAAACATGACCACTTCTAGCTGCAAGTAGCGGCTGGGGCCGGGCGAGAGCAGGGGCGTTCCGTCCTCCCAACCCGTCGCCTCTGGGTTGTGCAGCCCGGCCGCAAAGTCGTAGGGCGTTGACCAGAAGCTCCAGTTTTCTACATCGTACGTGGCTTGGATATGGCTGAATCGGCCCACTTGATAAGTCGTGGTGTACTCGTCTTTGGACACCCGCTCAAAGCTGCCGGTGCTGCCGATTTTCCAAAACAAATTAGGCTGTGGCGTGGAGCCGGTACGCGTGCGCAATACGAGGCGAGTGCCTTCGGGCACCTCGCCCTGCCAGCGAATTTTGCTCCAAGCCACCGGGCGACCAAAGTCCAGCACGCCGGTGCGATAGGAGGTCTTGGTGACGAAACCCTCGCCGTACACCTCCATTTCGGCGATCTCCCAGGTGCGCTCGGGGTTGACCGGGCGAATGGCGACCCAGCGCAAGTCGCGCGTGGGAAAGCGCAAATCCACGATTTGGTCGAGGTTTTCAACGTTGCGCTCTAGGATGTCGAATTCCGGGTCGTTGGTCGAGGTAAGCGAGCGGCTGATGTCTCGGTACCAACGCTTGCCCGGGGCGCGCTCTTGCGGCGAAGCCATGAAGGGGGCGGTGTTGTTGGCGACGCCGATTTCGTACCAAGCCAAGTAATTTTCCTCAAAGCCCGGGCGCGGATAGAAGCGAATGCGGTTGACCGGCATCTCGGCCCCGAGATTGACGACCGTATTTTTTACGTAGCCGATATTGAGGCCGGCTAAGCGCGGCGAGATATCGACTTGGCGCAAGGTCGCCGTTTCCGGGTCGCCGTCGATCATCACTTGGACCTCCTTGGCCGCCTCGCGGGTATAGCCGGTGGAAACGCTGGTGTATAGGTTGCCGCCACGCGGGGTCAAGTTCACGTCTAGCGCGAGGTTGACCGACGGATCAACCCATACCGGCCGGATGGCGTTGTCGTCGTAGGTGATCATGGTATCGACGCCTGCTTCCTCCGCGCCGATGGCAATGGGCAGCGTTCCCAAGACCACGCCTTGGTCATCGACGATGGCGTACTCGGTCTGTTCGTCGGTGATCAGCCCCTGCCAAGAAGTGCCCGTCGGCCCGCCGATGTGAAACTCAGCCCGACCCCAAGCCGCGCTGATGCACCAAGCCGCGATACTTAAACTCCACAATAAATTTCGCCCTAGCATGACTCTCATTCCTTTTTTAATTCCCCCACGCGGTTGGGTGGTGGGGTGAAATCACATACATCCCATACATCCCATACATCCTAGTACGCTACGCCGACGGTGCGCGTCTTAGCACTAGCGCGCGCATCGCCTTCGATGTTGAGTTGGATTAGATAGAGGCCCGGGGCCACGTTCTTACCCTGATCGTCGGTCCCGTCCCACCGCAGTTGGGTCAAGTTTTCCGAGCTGTACACGCCGCTCTGTCCTTCGATGTTGAAGAGGCGGCGCACCCGGCGGCCCCCTAGGTCGTATATATTGACCGCAATCTGCCCGCCATCGACCGCGAGGACCTCGCACTCCATGTCCAAGACGTCGTTGATCCCGTCGCCATTGGGCGTGATAACTAACGCGGCGAGGTCAAAGCTGCCCACTAGGCTGCCGCTGTTGACGGCCGGACTCAACACGGTAGTGTCTGACTTAAACGAGACGTCGCCTTCGTCTAGCGCAGTGGCGTCGCCGGCTTGGACGCTCTGGAAGGCGTCTTCTTCTAGCAGCAATCCCCGGCCCTCAAAGGCCGTGCTGTACGAGAGGATGCGGCTGACGAAGTGAATTTTCAACACGGTGTTGTGCGCGGCCACGCGCGGAAAGCGTACCGCAAAGCTGCGCTCGGAGAGCGCGGTGATGGCCACGTCGCCCTCATCGACGACTGCGTCTTGCACCGCAAAGTCGTGTTCTAAGAGGAACTCGCCCTGCGCGTCGATAATTTCAATGCGCTCGATGCGATCTATGCGGCTGCCGGTGACCAGCTCGAATCCGTCGAAGCCCTGCAAATCACCGCTCTCCATCTCGGCGCGCACGGCATAGACAAAGGGAATGTCCGCGGCTGCGGATACCTCGCGTGGAAAGATCTCGCCGACGAGGACATCGGCCAACGGCGGCGTGGTGAAATCAAAGGAAAACTGCCGCAGAATTTTGGCTGACTCTAGATCGTCGGACTGAAAGTCAACCCGAAACTGGAAATAGCGGCGCGGCCCCGGCGAGAGGACCAATGCGCCCTCGCTGCTCGTGCCAGCAACCGGATCGTAGGGCGAGGTCCACGGACTCCAATTGGCCAAGTCGTCGCGCACCGGGCCGCGTTCCCACACATCGGCGGGGCCTCCCTTGGCCGGCAGGTCGAGGTACTCGTCGCGCAAAAGTGGCTGGTCGGGATTATCGACTGAGGATGTGATTTCCTCGGCGTCTTGCCGCCCTACTCGCTTGCGCGTATAGGCGAAGGGCGACGGGTCGTTGCCGCTGCGGGTGCGGATGTTCATCTGCACAGCGCTCGCCTGCCCAACGGTCTCCTCTAGCCAGCGCAAGCGTCCCCAATTGGCCGGGGTGCCCATGTCGATGAGCGGCGAAATGTACCGCACGGTGGGGAAGAACCCTTCGCCAAATACTTGGAATTTCTCCACCTCAAAGGGAATGGATGAGGTGGCGCGCAGGCGGATGAAGCGCAAAAAGCGCGGCGGGTCGATCTCGATGGTGGCGACCGGATCGGTATTGTTGGTACGTGCCGTAAAGGTCTCCCAGATGGGATTACCGGCCTCGGTCAACACTTGGCCGTCGTTGACTTGCAGTTCGAAGTTTTTGAGAAAATCCTCCTGAAAAGGCGTCGATAGCGACGGAAAGACCGTATTGCGCGGGAAGAAGCGAATTTGGTTGACGCCAAAGCGCGCGCCCAAATCGAGCACGAGCAAGGTGCCCAACACGTCCCGTCCCTTGCGCTCGAAGGCCCCGCCACTGGGGTCGGGCGATACGATCTGCTCGAGGATGTTTTGTAGCTGAGACTCGGCGAGGTCGAAAACGGTCGGGGCGCGGATAGTGCCACCGCGCTCGGCGATTTCAGCGGCGAGGTTTTGGCCCTCCTGCACTCGGCGAGGCAGGATGCTAGCGGGAAAATCCGCGCTGGCGAAATCGACGAGATTGACCGGCGCGACGCCGATTTCGGTGATGTTGGGATCCAACGTGGAGCGGTACTCCGGCTCAATGGTTTGCACTGCGGTCCCGGCCTCCACGTCCCCCTCCCAGCTAATCTGACCGTCTTGGCCGACGAGCAATACTTGACGCCCCTGCGAAGCGCCGCTGTGCAAAAGCACTATCGCACCTATGAGAAGCAAGCGCTTCATAAGAAGTTGCTGGGTTATTCGGAATGAACTGCCGAAAAGGACTAATTTCAGAGCGATTTGATTTATAGATATAAGCTTTTTTTGCCAGACCACCAGGTGCTGAAATCGCCGTAAAATCGCCTGATAGTACAGATAATTCCGTTTTGACTCAACAACTTCTAAGCCCTGCCGGGCGTACTTGTGCAGGTAGAGCGCACCGAGAATCCCAAAGGGAATGGTCGCCAAGCTCATTAGCGCCAAGCACAGGACCAATGCCCCGCCCGTAAGCCAGATGAGAAGGTCGCATCGACGCCAGAATTTCATCGCAGTTGATTTATTGCCCTCCATTTGGTAACGCCTTATCGAATCAGAGCCATTTTGCCCACTAGGCCTTGCTTGGTCGTTTGCACTCGATACAGGTACACGCCCGAGGTGACCGGATGCCCTTGCTGGTCGTAGCCGTCCCAGTGAAAGGTATGATAGCCCGCTTCTAGGGATTGTGCCACTATGGTGCGTACCACTTGCCCGGCCACGTTATAAATGGTTAGCCAGACGGGACTGTCAACCGGCAGGTGGAGGTGTAGGCTGGTGGTTGGATTGAACGGGTTGGGTGCGACGCGGAGGGCTAGCCCCGTGTCGGGGGAGACGGTGGGCTTGGCCGCGGCGGCTTCATCCTGGACGTCCTCGGCGGGTGCTTCTTCGTCTTGGGCTTCGTCCTCTTCTTCGTCTTGTGCTTCTTCGTCCGGCTCGTCCTCGGCTTGGGCGTCCTCGTCGGGTGCTTCTTCGTCCGGCTCGTCCTCAGCGGATGCTTCCTCGTCTTGCGTTGCTTGGTCTTGGTCTTCGTCGGCCTGCGCCCGCACCGTACCCGTAGTATCCGCGCTCGGGCCGGCTCCCACCTTGTTGACCGCCCGCACTTGGAACGCATACGACGCCCCGCTTTGTAAGCCGGACACCGTGTAGCTGGTTACGACGCCCACACTCGTCCAGCTAGACCAACTACTCGTGCCGTTGCGCCGGTAGCGGTATTGATAGTCCGTAATCGGCGCGCCGTTGGCTTTCGCCGCCGTCCAACGCAGATCCACCCGCGTGTAGATGCTGCCCGGCCGTCCCGACAGGGTGCCGGGTGGGCCGGGCCGGTCGATGACCGCATCGGTCTTAGCACTCTGGGCTTGCTTGTTGGCACCGTGGCCGTCGTCATACAGTGCCCGGGCGCGCAGCCGCAGCCCGATATGTATGGTGCGGGGGGTGAAGGTGGTCGCTAAGCCGCTGCTGGCGCCCTCGACGGCCTCTTCCTCGCCCGCTGCTTCCTCGCTAGCTCCGGCCACACCGGCCGGGCGAAAGTACGACCAGCGCCAGCGCAGATTCTTCACGCTCCCATCCGGGTCCGACAGCGTAGCGGTCAGGGCGGTGCCGACCCGGGGTTGGCTTGACGACAGCGACACCGTGCCCGGATCATCGACGTTGGGCTGGACCGGCGTGGCCGAGATGCTCGCGGCCGAGCCGTCGCCCGCGGCGTTGACGGCGCGTACTTCAAACGTGTAGGCCGTACCGTTGGTCAGCCCGGTGATCGTCTGGCTCCGCGCCGAGACTCCCCCGGACACCGTAGCCCAATTGCCCCCGCTGCGCCGAGACTCATAGCGCCCAATCGGCACACAGCTATCGACGGTAGGCGCCGTCCAAGCCAAGGTCACCTGTTTATCGCCCGCCGACGCCGACAACCCCGGCCGCGGCGGGGTCGAGCCGGACAGGGTGGCCGAGGCACTGTCGGCCGGGCCATCCCCTTCGCCGTTGACGGCGCGCACTTCAAACGTATAGGCGGTGCAATTCGATAGCCCGGTGATCGTCTGGCGGCGGGCGGCGGCTCCACCGGAGACGGTGGCCCAACTCCCGCCACTGCGCCGAGACTCATAGCGCACAATGGGCGAGCCATGGGCGACCGCCTCCGTCCACGTAAGCCTTATCTGCCCCGTACCGGCCGCCGCCGACAGACTAGGCTTTCCCGGCGGACCAATGACCGGATCGGTCTTGACGCTGTAGGCTTGCTTGTTGGAGCCGTGGCCGTCGTCGTACAGTGCCCGGGCCCGCAGCCGCAGCCCGACATGCCGCGCACGGGGCGTGAAGGTAGTCGATAGGCCACTGCTAGCGCCCTCGACGGCCTCTTCCGCGCCCGCTTCGTCCTCGCTGGCTCCTACCACACCGGCCGGGCGAAAGTACGACCAACGCCAGCGTAGATTCGTTACCCCGCCGTCCGGGTCGCTCAGCGTGGCGCGGATGGCCGTGCCTACCCGCGGCGCGGTCGAAGGCAGCGACACCGTGCCCGCCTCATCCACATTGGACACGCTGACGGTCGTCGCCACCGTCGCCGACAAGGCTCCATCGTCCACCGACACGGACACCGCATAACGCGCTTGCTGCTCAAAATCGGGGGTGCGCTTGAACGCCAGCGAGCGCGTCGTACCCGTGCCAACCCATTCAAAGGCGGACGCATCCGCGCCACTGAGCGTCCACGTCAGCGGGTCGTTATCCGGATCGCTCGCCTCGTAGGAGCCGACCGTGCCGGTGCTGTGTTCGGCCACGGTCGCGGTGGCCGGACCGGTCAACGAAGGCGATCGATTGGATGGCTGCGGCGTGGCCGTCGCCGACCGCGCCGCCCCCTTGCCCACGCGGTTGACCGCCCGCACTGCAAAGGTGTAGGTCGTGCCGTTGGTCAAGCCGCTCGCCGTGTGGCTGGTCGTCTGGGCATCGCTGTTGGCTATCGCCGTCCAATCCGGCTGCCATGTCGTACCGCCATCCTTGCTTTGACGATATTCGTAGCCGCTAATTGACGCGCCGCCATCCGACGCCGGCGCCTGCCACGTCAACGTTACCTGTCCATCGCCCGGCACGGCCGTCAACGACGCCACGGCGGCCGGGGGCCCCACGACCCCTTCGGTCGCCGCACTCCGCGCCGTCTTGGTATCGGTCGCATCCGTACTGTGGCCATCTCGATAGCGCACCGTCGCTTGCAGCATCAACCCCACATCGCCCGCCTGCGGCGTGTAGCTCGACAGCTCCGCTACCCCCGACGCACCTTCCGCCCCGGCCGGTACATCCGCCCAATCGGCCGTGGACGACGCCCGGCGCTGCCACTGCCAAACCGCGCCGGTGATACTCCCATCCGGGTCCGAAAGCGTCGCCGACAGCGGCGTGCCCACCTGCGGCTTTGTCGAAGTCAATTCTATCGTACCAGCCTCGTCCACATTGGACACGCTGATGGTCGTTGTAACCGTCGCCGACAACGGCTCGGCATCGGACACCCCAACAAGCACCGTGTAGCTCGCCTGCTGCTCAAAATCAGGCGGCGTCTTGAACGCCAGCGAGCGCGTCAGACCCGTGCCGGTTAGCTCGAAGGCCGCCGCATCCGCGCCCCTCAGTGACCACGTCAGCGCGTCATCGTCTGGGTCGTCCGCCTCATAGGGGCCCATCGCGTCGGGGCTGTGTTCGGCTACGGTTGCCTCCTCGGGACCAGTCAACGTCGGCGGCTGGTTGGACCACACCGGCGTCGCCGTCACACGACGCGCCGCCCCTGCGCCCACCGCATTGATCGCCCGCACCGCAAAGGTGTAGGCCGTGTCGTTGGTCAAGTCCTCCACCGTGTGGCCGGTCGTCTGAGCATCGCTGTCTTGGATCGCCGTCCAGTCCGGCTGCCAATTCGTGCCCCCGTCAGCACTCTGTCGATACTCATAGCCCGTAATCGGCGATCCCCCATCCGACGCCGGAGCTTGCCACCCCAACACCACCTGCCCATTGCCCGGCACCGCCGTCAACGACGCCACGGCGGCCGGCGGACCCACCACCGCCTCGGTCGCCGCGCTCTGCACCGTCTTGGTCGCGTTGCTGTGGCCATCGCGATAGCGCACCGTCGCTTGCAACATAGACCCCACATCGCCCGCCGGCGGCGTGTAGCTCGATAGCTCGGCCATCCCCGAGGTGCCTGCTACCCCAACAGACACCTCCACCCAATCCGCGGTGGACGAGGCCCACCGCTGCCACTGCCAAACCGCGCCGGTGATACTCCCATCCGGGTCCGACAGCGTCGCCGTCAGTGGCGTGCCTACCTGCGGCTGGGTCGAAGTCAGGGCGACCCTACCGGCCTCCTCTATATTTATCACCCGCACCGTCACATCCAGCGTCGCCGACCGCGACCCATCGGATACCCCAATGGTCAAGCTATAGGTCGCTTGCTGTTCAAAATCAGGCGGCGTCTTCAAGCGGAGCGTCCGCGCCTGGCCGCTACCAAACAACTCAAAGGCGTCCGCATCCGTGCCCCCCAACGACCACACCAGCGAATCCTTATCCGGGTCGCTAGCCCGATAGGTGGTCACCCGGATGAGGCCCTCACTCACCGACGCCTCCGCAAAGCCAGTCAACACCGGAGGACGATTGGACGACACCGGCGTAGCCGTCGCCTGAAGCACCGCCCCCTTGCCTACATTATTGACGGCGCGTACCTCAAAGGTGTATTGCGTGTCGTTGAGCAATCCATCCACCGTGTGGCCGGTCGTCTCTGCATCACTATTGGCTATCGCCGTCCAATCCGGCTGCCAATTCGTGCCGCCATCCGCACTCTGCCGGTATTCGTAGCCGGTAATCGGCTGTCCCCCATCTGACAGCGGAGCTTCCCACTCCAGCACCACCTGCCCATCGCCCGGCACCGCCGTCAACGACGCTGGCGCGGCCGGTGGTCCCACCAAGAGCGTCGGAACACTTTCGGCGCTCTGCGAGCCAAACCCATCCGTATAGACCGCCCGTACATAAAAATCATACCCCCCTAACGTGGGGCTGAGACGGAGTTGAGGACTGGTGGTCTCAAACGGTTCCCCCACCGCCCCACCCACCTGATCCGGTCGCACATAATGCTGAGACCAAGCCACATCCCCGACAAGGCCATCCTCGTCGCGCAGCGTCGCCGTAATCTCCGCACCCACCTGCGGCCTATCGGTCGAAAGCGTCACCGTACCCGGATCATTGACATCGGTTACGGTCACCTGAACCGTCAGGGTATCCGCCAGTGAGCCATCGGTAGCAACCACATCCACGCTATAGAGCGCTTGCTGTTCGTGGTTGGGCGGATCGGCAAACGACAAGACTCCGACGCCATCAATCTGGAAGGAGGACACATCGGTACCCGAAACCGACCACGCGATCGTGTACCGAGCCGGATTAGCCACCGCGTAGGTAGCAGTCGCTTGCGGGTCGTTTTCGGCAAACGACACGTTGGCCAGTCCCTCAATCGTCGGAGGTGGAAGGGCATTGCGAAGCGTGGTATGATCGCCCAAGGAGATCGTCCCGCCTGTCATCTTTTGAATGCCGCCCCAATCGTGCGCATTGTCCTGGGGATCCGGACCGCGGAAGACGACCGGATGGCTACTGGTCCCGGCGGATTTCAAGGTGCCATAAACGAAAATCTCCGAGAGACTCGTATCGCCTTTCTTAAACTGATGGCGATCCCTTTTAGGTGGAAATGTAATCGTGGTGCCGGCCTTGATCGTTAGTGTCGCCCCAGGAAAAACCACCACATCGCCTCGCAAGGATACTGTGCCACTTAAAGAATCTGCGCCGATTACAGCCCAATGGTGATACTCTGTAACTGATAAAGGGCCGCTATCGGGAGCGTACAAATCGCTATGGTGAAAGGGATCGCCCACTATCGATCCTACTTTGAAAAAATTTAACTCCCCCCAACCTCTGCTTTTACTACTAGGATCATGCCTGCTGTTATAAGGTCCCTTCGGGCTCTTGTTTCCACTTGAAGGGGGACTAGCAACGAATGGCGTCCCCCAGTGTACCTGTGCCCCCAACCAACTCATGTCTGATGTAAGACCCATGTTGTTAGTGTTAGTTGGATCAGGATCAGGCAACAGTACCAAGTTATAGCTTTCCCACAAATCGTTATGAGCCCCATCTGCTAAGGTGCTCAACACTAAGCCCGTATGGGTCATGTGTTCCCAGTCCCCAGTAATTGCAGCTCCACTTACTCCTCCCTCTGCTTCTGCTCCCCCCGATGATGGAAGTGTCTCCAGAAACGAGAAGAGCTTAATGTCTCCTCCAATAGGGTACGAAGCGTGCGATCCAGCACCTATGTAAGCCACAGGATGGGTATGAGCCGCTAGTCTTACGTCTCCTACCGCATTGAATACAAAGCTATCAGTTATCCCAGGTTTATCGCCATAATCTTTGTAGTAACTCAACCATGCACCATGAAACCGATACTCTACACCTAGGAATTCGGCGGTAGCGGGACTCCGCGAACTAACTACTACATCAATGCCCTGCCAATCACCCTCATGGTTGTTCCACCAGTCATTATACGGGTAGAAGTATTGGCTCATTATGGATTGCAGGGAGCTATTCCCAGAATGCCTTTAATGAGGCTTTCTAGGAGCGCTTTGCCCCTTTTTCTCATGTTATGAACGAATTGAAAGAAGCCCAGATAGAGTGGGAGTTTTTCCTGCGAGATCCCTCGGTGGGGTCTCAACCAAGAGCGTAACAAAGACCAGAATCCTTCTATGGTATTGACATGCACTTCACAAAAGCCATCTTGATCGTCATCCCGGGCGAATTCACCCTGGCCATGATGAACCACGGCATGGGCATAGCCCCAGGCTTCCAGCCGCCCGTAGATGTTGTACTCGTCGGTATAAATGAGTGTGCCCGGGGCAATCGCCTTTTTAATCAGCGGCTCAATGGTTTTTTGCTGGACATTCTCCAACATCTGAATGCACACATCCCCCCCGCGTTGAATCATGCCTAAGATCGGCGGTTTTTCCCCAGCTAAGGTGCCCCGTCCTCGACGGCCTTTGAGTCGATTGCGTCGTCCTGTTCGTCCTTTTTTTTCACCGCCGTAGGATGCCCTTTATGACCGGCCACAAGATAGACTTCATCGCACTCGACTACCCCATCAAGCCAAGCGGGCTCCTGCTGGGCAACCAAGCCTTGCCGCAGATGCGTAGTCATGTGCTGCACATCATCTTTATTCAACCCCAGTTCCTGGGCAATTTGCCGGTTGGATAGATTCAAGCCCATGAAATACAGACACAGAATCCAAACTCGTAACGGCTGGTGGTGACCGGCTAACACGGTGCCGGTCAAATCATCAAAGTCCCGAGCACAGCCGGGGCATCGGTAGCGTTGGCGATCGGGCTGCGTGTCATCAAAACCCCGCTTGATAAGCCGAGTCGAACCACAGTGCGGACAGAAAATACCATCGGACCAGCGGAGCGCGCGAACCGTTTCAAAGCATTTGGCATCATCGATGAGATGTTGGATATTGACCATGGTGAAAAGCCAGATTGGAAGGCAAGGAAAAAGGGCCCACAGCACCAAGATAAGCCGGTGGGATTACCCCTTCAAGACAACTCCCCGGAATCCATAATGAGCCGAAGTATTTATATTGGATTACAGTAACCGAATCGTACGTAGCCTTGTACTGCTCAATGGTTCTCTTATAGATATGCACATACGCGGTATTAGGGAAGTTTTTGTTCTCACCCGCATGAGGCCCTTTGCCGCTTTCACCAGAGTAAGCGTCATTCCATCCTTTTGTTCCTTTACCGGGATAATCAAAGTAGGGGATGAGAGTGTATTGACCGTACGCGTATGCTGTTCCTTCTAGTAAAGGCTTCCCTGTATATTCGTCACTAAGAAAACCAAGAAAAGCAAAGCTATCTTGCAAAAAATTAACACTTGAGGATACTGGAGAAGGGTTCCAATTAGCAAGCGACCTCCAATCAAAAATTCCTCCCACTTGTTGACCCAACTTATTATATAATTCAAACCGTATAGAATCGGCAGATTGGGGAGCACTCATGATGTCAATCGGTTCCGGTTTGATGACTGGAATCTCCCCATACTCCCTCCTAATATCTTCCGTCAAGATCAAGATGGGAGAAAACTTCTTGGCCAATAGCTCGTCATTGCTGGCTTCCGCTTCTACCGTGATCATGGCTAACAGGGTTACTATTATCATGAGAGACATAAATCATATTCCTCTTTGCTTTAGAAGCGTAGCGTCGCTCTGGCCGACAAGCCCCTTTGAAGCTGCGGCACCAAACCGAAGGAAAACCATAGGTCTTGAGATTGCTTAGGGCGCTTGGGACCTCCTGTTACTGCGTCCATCCGTGATAGCTCCGATGCAAGTACTGGGGCTCCCAAAAAAGTCACCCAAGCACCCCACTCTGACGGATTTGGCGAATCTAACATTGAAGCAGCCCCCCACCATCCTAAACCACCCCCTATGAGTGTCAGCCAGAATGAATTCTCACGCGCATCGACTAAGTACACGCCAATAGGGTATCCGAGACCGAAGGCGGCATAACCACCAGCTGCTGTACCAATACCAGAATCATCCCCTATTGATCTCGATCCTGCAATTCTCGACCCAAAGGGTGATAATACGATCCCAACTATCGTACCTGAAACCACCTTTATCCCCACTCTTACAGAGCCTCTCAAAAAACTAGAGTCTTGTTTTTTTGTCACCAACGAATCCACTGGCTCGGCCTCCACAGCTATTGAGTCCACTGGCTCGGCTTGGGTTGGCTGAACCAGTAGGCCGCACACAGCGGTCACAAGAAAAAAAGCATGTAACATGAATAGCCTCCTTTATTCGTCCGAACTTTGGGTACAAACCCCTATCTTCAAGACACGACTCCTTGTCACGACCTTTGGGTGAGATGAATCAGCAAGTACCATCCGCGCCCCTCAGCGACCACGTCAGCGTGTCGTTATCCGGTTCGCTGGCCTCATAGGGGCCAATGGTCCCGGTGCTATGTTCGGTCGTGGTCGCGGTGGCCGGACCGCTCAACGTCGGCGACCGGTTGGATGGCACCGGCGTGGCCGTCGCCGCCCGCGCCGCCCCCTTGCCCACTCGGTTGACCGCCCGCACTGCAAAGGTGTAGGTCGTGCCGTTGGTCAAGCCGCTCACGGTGTGGCCGGTCGTCTCCGCGTCGCTGTCTTTGATCGCCATCCAGTCCGGCTGCCACGTGCTGCCGCCATCGGCATGGCTAAAGACAAAATACTCCAAGCCATCAATCATCTCTGTATGAGTAATCTCAATGGTTAGCTCTCGCTCGCCCCAGCGGAGAGAATCAGGCGGATGGTAGTACCCGCCAGGTATCTCAAATAGCATTCGAATTTCCGGGTTCTGCTCCCGCCAGTTTCCTTGGTAAGAAAAATTTAAATATCTATGCTTATAGGTCCACTGATTACCAACCTCCAACGGGACCAAATCAGTTAGGGGTATCTCGTCGGCTTGGGCTTGCACCAGTCGCGCCATCAGGGCACAAAGGGCGAGCGCGATCAACATACGTATATGTATTGTGATCCAGTTGTAACGTGTCATGATGAACCGACTTTTCCAGCACTTGACGGGTAGGAATAGCTGAGAGACGCATAATAAACCACAACATGGAGAGCTACTGAGTAACGTCAGTTCATAAGTTTTCCCCGATAATTTTTTTCATCAATGCCTTTTGCTCAGCCTCAACTCGCTGCTGGAGTTGGGCGCGTTGCTTTTCACGCTGATAGTCTGCCTCGGCGTCTCGCGCCTCGGCGTCTCGCCCCAACAGGCTGTACGCCTTGCTCAAGTGGCCTTGGACCCGCCAGTTGTGCGGCTCTAGTTCGGCGAGGCGCAGCCAATGGGCTAGGGCTTCGCCGGGCCGCTCTTGTTCTAACAGCACTTCACCTAATAGGAGCAGCCCCTCGCGGTGGTCTGGCGCTAGCGCGAGGGCTTGCGAGAGCAACGGCTCGGCTGCTGCTAGCTGGCCGTTGTGCCGCAAGAGTACGGCCGCTTCCACCCGCGCCTGCACGCCGTAGGCCGGACTGTCTAGGAGTTGGCGATAGGTTCGCTCGGCGTCTTCCATCTGCCCGCTGGCAGCGTAGGCGCGCGCCAGTTGGTAGCGCACCCGGCTGCTATCTGGGCTAACAGTTAGCAGCCGCTCGTAGGATTGTATGGCCTCGTCGAGTGCGCCGCTCGTCAGTTGTGCATCCCCCAAGCGTCCGAGTAGGGCCTCCTGCCCACCGCCCGCGACGAGTTGTTGGTAGATTGTGTGCGCTTGTTGAGGACGGCCCGCGGCCATGTAGCGATCGCCGAGTGCCCGCTGTCCGCGCTCGTCGGCCGGCCAGTGTGCGACGAATGCCTTGCTGATACCGAGTGCGCGCTCGGGTTTGCCGCTCGCGTCATAGAGCGTCGCCAAGGCCCAATATACGTCCTTGTCGGTGCTGCCCGCGGCTAAGGCCTGTTCGTACGCGGCGATTGCAGTGGCCGTCATGCCCAACTCCGCATAGGCGCGACCCAAATAGCGGTGCTGCGAGGCTTGCGCCGCGCGGTCCATGGCTGGCGTACTGGCGTTGACCAATCCCGCGACTAGGACCAAACCCGCCACGGCTATCCCTCGCCGCGCCCAAGACAACTGCGCCAGTTGCCCGACCCCGCTCACTGCAAAGAGCAGGAGCACGGGTACCAGCACCATGCGCGTCTCGGCATGGGCACCGTAGAGCGCCGTTCCGACCGCGCCGGTTCCGACAAACAGCAGGGCGAGCAAAACGCCCCGCTCCCGCGCCGCCAAGGCAAAACCGATGCCCAATAGCGCCAGCGGCATGACTAAGCCGAAGGGGAACGCGAGTCCCCATTTCCACAACAGGATCGCTAGGACGGTTGAATCGCCGCGCGCGTAGTACATATCCAGCGCAGGCAAGTGCTCCCCGCCGCGCACGAGGAAGTCGAGCGAGCCGCCCGCACTCGTAGCAACCCCTCCAAAATACCACAGTGCGAGCGCACCAGCCGTTCCCAGCACACAGGCCCAACACGCCCGCTGCCTTCCTCCTATCCACAGCCACCACAGCACGGCCGGCGCGAAAAGCGCGACCTGTGGCGCGGCCAACAAGCAAAGCGCCAGCACAAGCCCAACCCCTAAAAACGCCTTCCCATCGCTCTGCTGGTCAGCCCACAACAGCGCCGCCAACAGCAAGAGCACCAGAAATACCGCGAGGACCGGGGGCAGCAAGGAGCCGGTGAAATAAATGGCCGGTCCGTACAGGGCCGCGCACAGCGCCGCGGCGAGTCCCGTGCCCGGCCCCCAGAGCGCGTAGCCGATTAGGGCCAATAGCGCGCAACTGGCCGCGCCTAGCAGGACTTGGACGTATTGAGGTGCCAGCCCGACGGCGACGAGGCCGCGCAAAAAGAGCGGGTATAAAGGGCTGGCAACCGCTGCGCTGCCCTGCCCTCTAGCGGCCTCAATGTAGGGTTGGCTCGCCGCTGTCGGCACCTCCCAGAAGGGACTTTGCTCGACCTCATCCAAGTAGGTCAGGCGCGGCCAAAGGGCCACCAGCGCGATGCCGATGACGGCTGCGCCAAAGTTGTCGCTGCGCCAAATCACGCGCTATTCCAATCCTGCATAGATCGTTATAAAGGTCTGGCTCGTGTACCGCGCCTCTCTCTCCTTGAAATCTTGGCGCTCGATGCGCAGCCCGGCTAGGGCGTGGAGACTATAACCCAAGTACTGCGACTGGTTGGTAAACTGAAACGCGCCGGTAATGGAGTTGAAGTCGTTGGCATCGACGTCGAAGTCGTTAAAAATCAGATACTCGACGCCTGCTTGGAGCTGGGTGGCTCTGAGGAGCCGAGTTTCGACGACGGCCGAAAAAAGCTCGTAGAGGCTGGTGGAATGCTCTAGGGCAAAGAGGCTGCGCGACTGCTTGCGAAACTCGCTCTTCCAGCGCGGCTCCAAGCTCAGCCGGCCCAAGGAATAGCGGTAGCTGGCCTTGTTAATCACGCCAAAGAAGAAGTCCTGCTCGTCTAACTCTAGGGCCTGTCGGCGGGCCTCGCTCATTAGCTGGCGGAAGCGCACGTAGTTGAGTTTGGTCTGCACTTTATAGGAGGCCGACTGCAAATTGTGCCCCACAAAGAGCTGGTTGATCCAAGTGTCGCGGGCCAACAAGGGGTCTTCGACCTTGGTCAACTCGCCGCCGCGCAGGGTATTGTCCGGTGCCCACTGCAAGAGGGGATTGGGGATGTCGTCCTCCACCAATTTGCTCATTTCAAAGAAGCGCAGGCGTCCAAAGCGCGGGGAGTTGTTGTCGTACGTCACGAGAGCGTAGGTGCTCTTGTTTTGCTGGTTCGATGAGATGAGTTCCTCGCGCAGTGCGCCGACCATTACCTTAAGTCGCGGCGTCAGGTCGGCACCGCCGTACACATTGTAACCGCGATGGTCGCGGCGGTAGGGGTAATCTGGCTCTTCGTCGTTTTCGTATTGGTCGATCCAGAAGTTGTTATTCATGTCCATTCCGAAGAGGAATTCCGGGCGATCGGAATGGAAGCGGAGAAAAGGCTCTTCGTAGTCGGGCACGGCGTTGGAGCGCACGAAGTTGTCGTTTTGGTTGATGTCGGGCACGAAGTCGTTGTTTTGGTCCCAGCCTGGGAAAACTTGGGAATCGCCCTGGAGCCAGTCGAAGCGCACCGTGTCGGGGAAGCGGTCTTGGTCGTCGTTGTCCTCGACCAGTTCGACGATGCCATCGCGCTCGCTGTCGTATTCGATTTCGCCCGTGCCCGTGGTGACGAAGGTCCGCGTATTGTAGAGCGGATCCATGCTGTAGGCCTCGCCAAAGACAAAGAAGGGAGCCGCCTTTTTGGATGCATTCACCATCCAAGCCGGTGCCCGGCGGCGACTACCGATGCCGGATGTAGTGCGGTGCTCGTCGCGCAGGACGTTGGGGTACTTGCGATAGCTTACGCTCAGGTCGTATTCGGCGTATAGGTCGAAGCCCTGGTAGTCGCGCAGTTCGATGTTGCCGCCGAAGATGTGGGTTGCCGTCGGCAGGCCGTACTCGAAGCGAACGGTCTGCAAATTAGTGATGTCTTGCACGTTGCCGTCGGCTTGGGCCACCAGCAGCAGCACGGCCTCCCCGTCGCGGTTGACTTGGCGGTCAGACGTCATCCAGACCTGATAGTCGTTGCCCAGCACCAGCCGGAACTCGACTTTGACGATGTCCTCTTTGGGAAACGAGGCCCGATCAACAAAGGCCGGGCTGTCGAAGTTGTAGCTCAGGCGGATCTCCTCCGGGCCGTTGGCGGCGATATAGCCCTGCTGAACAAAGCCACCCTCGATGACCGGCTCAAACTGGATGTCTTTGCCGGCATCGACGGTGCCGTCTTCGTAGGTAATCAGCACGTCCGAGCCAGCTTGGAAGAAGGCGGCTCCGCCCGTTCCGTCGCCCGGGGAATCGTCCCGCAAGACGATCTGAATCAGCGACACGGTCTTGTTTTGGGCCACGGTCAAAGCGCCGGAAAATGGGTTGCCCACTAGGCGGTCCGAAAGCGTGTTCGACTGGTGGGCGTTGACCGCGTGCAGGCCCAATTGCAAGGCGTCGCTGAGCTGGTAGGCGAAGCGCCCGCCGAACAGCGTGGTGTTGTTGGTGCGGAGGACTTCTTGGTCTTCGGTAGTTGAGCCGCCTGGATTGCTCAAGCGCGAATAGATGAGCGTCCCTTCGTAGCGGTCGGTGGCGAGGTCGAACTGCACGCCGTCCATGCGCGGCTTGGAAAAGACCATCGGCGAGATCACCGAACGCATCTGTGCGCTGGTCGTCAAGGTGTAGAAGTATTGGCCCTTGGCGTCTGAGGCGATGACCACGTCGGAAAACCACTGTTGGAAGCGGCTGGATTTGAGCAGCGAGTTGCCGAACTGCTGGGGCTTGCTCTGGGAGTTGTTAAAGATCAGCCAGCCACGGGTGAGAAAATTGCCGTACAGATCGTAAAAGTAGTCGCCTTCAAGGCTGATATCGACGTAGCGCTGATAGGGATTGCGGGCGTAGTTGGTGTACTGCCATTGGCGCCAGTGGTACTCTTTGTAGAGTTCCTGCGGCACGTACCAGCGGCGCACCGCTGGGTCGAGGACGCCGAGCATGACGTCCGGCCCTTGGGGCGCAAAGGAGGTTTCATCGCCCTGCTGTAGCCCTAAGCGAGACCTGTAATCGACTTGGCCGGCTGCCTCTTGGGCTGCGCCGGCGACGAGTAGCAAAACGACGCTTATTCTAATAGTGTGCATGGCGCTCTCTTTTCCGTCCCTAATAGGCTACCGCGATAAGGTGGGATCGCCGTTGTCCGACGCTGTCTTCGGCGTCGGTATCCACGTCGATCTGGCAGATGTAGAGTCCGGGCGGTACGACGCGGCCAAGGTCGTCCTTCCCGTCCCAAGTAAAGCGCTGGTGCCCACCTTGGGCAGTGCCCTCTAGCAGGCGCATGGGCCGGCCGTCGAGTGCCCATATGCGGACGGCGGCTGGCCGCTCGGCATAGACTTTGAACAGCGAAAACTCGATTTGGGCGACGTCGTTTACGAGGTCGCCGTTGGGCGTGAAGGGATTGGGTGCCACCGAGATGTCGGCAACGATCTGTTTGGCACCGAGCGCGGCGATCGACAAAGTTTCCGACGACCGCAGCGCGGTGGCGTCGGCCGCGTCAGCGGGCTGATAGGGCGTGCTGGCCGCTTGGTTGCGCACGGCCACCTTCAGCTTGGTGCCGTGGAGAAATATCTTGGCTGCAAAGCGCAGGCGCACGAGTCGGCCTTGGCCGACGACCCATCCTCTGGCAAGGCCTAGCCGGCTGTACTGGGCCGCGCTGAGCGTGTCGCCAACCTCGTCGAAAAGTGTCTGGTTGCCCACGCCTACTACCTTGCGGAAGTAGCGCACGGGTCCTTGGGACTCGGGTGGTAGCTCGTCGTAGGCTGCGCGATCGACTTCCACTAGCTCCTCTCCGGCAATGCGGAAGTAGCGCGCCGCGCCGCGCACTGCGTCTGGGAGCAGGGCATGCGAGGTCGCCGTCAAAAGCTGGCCGTCAATGCTAGTGGGCACTTCCTCGCCATCGTCCGCCGTGCGAAAGTATAGCTGCGGCAGCGCGTCGGTGTCGCTCTGGGCAACCTCTGGGAGGCGGACTAGGAGCGAGTCGCCTTGCAGCAGCATCTGGCCGTCGGTGCTTGCCAGATCCAAGAGCGATTGCGGTGCTCCAGATGCAAACTGCTCCTCGGTGCCTATTGCCACGTCAATAAGCTGCATATCGAGGCCCGGGTCGGCGCTGATGAGCATCTCGTCGAACCCGAGACTGCGGACCGCGATGGGCCGCTCTAGGAACTGGGGTTGGACGAAGACTTCGAAGGTGTCCAGAACCCCCACTTGGGCCTCGGGCGGCCAAACTTCGGCTCGCAACCCGAGGGCGACTGGGGTGTGTAGCTCTACGGAGATGTTCGCTAGCGCGGGGCTAAGCTCGCGGTCCTCGCTGAGCAAGCGGGCTTGGATCTGCATGAACTTGCGCAGGCTGGGCGACGTCACCGGGTCGCCGGGCTGCTGGTACTGCTGGCTCCAAGCACTCCAGCCCGGGCCTATGGCAAAGGACGTGTCGATCGGCCCTTTGAGGAAGGCGAGGAGCTTCTTGTGCTCAGCCGCAGTCTTTTCGATGCCATTGCTGTCGTAATAGCGGATCTGCTGGATGAGTTGGTCGCCGGTGCGAGTGCGAATCTCAACTTTGGTGCCCGGCGGCGCGTCGGCCTCCCAGTGGATACTGCCCAAGGTCACCAGCCCGGGCAGTTCGATCAGGTCGGACTCCAACGCGATTTCCGCGGGTGCGCCCTCGGCAAATAGCATCAGCTCGTTGAAGCGAGACCAGAAGCGGTCTCTGCGGTTTTGGTCGTCGCCGATGAAATTGGCCAAGGTCAACAAGTTGAGAAAGCGCACCTTGCGCACGGGATCCTGCACATCGTTGAGGTAGCCAAAGAATCCGTTATCGACGTTTTTTATCCGCTCCGGCGGGGTAATTGCGCGCCAGCGCAGCTTGCCTTGGGCATCGCGCTCGCCGGTTGACGACCGCATCTGGTAGCCGCGGATATTGCCGCCAGCAAAGCGGATTTGGTCCAGCCACACTGTGCCGCCAATGTCGATGGTCAGCACATTGGCACCCGGGTCGAGGAAGTCTCGGGTGGGGTGCTGATAACTACTGCCGATGTCCCCGTCGAAGGCCGGGCCCGGCGTCTTGCCGGCCGAGGTCAAATCCAAGGTGCCGCCTCCTTCGACTAGGCCGAGACCGATGTTGTCTCCCCACCCCCACGCCTCAACCTCGGCCAGACGCGGCAATTCCCGGCGGTAGAATTCCCGTCGCCCGCGGCGCTCTTCCTCCAAGGATTCGTAGGTCGCGGCATCTACCGGCTCTTCGCGGCCGGCAAAGTCGCGCACGAAGTAAACGATGTCGCCGCGCTCCCGCACCGGCAGGGCCTCCCACGCGGCTTGATCGATTTGCTCGGCCCGCCCCCCGCGCGTATCGGTGATCACAAAGCGGATGGTTTCGATGACCTTGCCGGTCCAGGCTGGATCGGCGCTGTTTTGTCGCAGTTTCTTGATACTGCTGATTCCGCCGGTGGGATCTATGAGGCCGGGGTTGACCGGGAGCGCAAGGGAGGCTCCCCCGGTTGCGGAGGCACTTTCAAAGAAGAAGGTGCGCTGCTGGGTATTGGGGCCTTCGTGGGGGACGAATAACTCAAAGTTGATTCGGTCGTCGTCGGTAAACGATAGCGTTTGATTCGGTGCCAAGAGGAGGAGGTACTTGAAGAACGGATCGCCCAGTTCCTCATCGACGAAGCGCACGGAAATGCCTTCCACCGGCACGGCACGGCCCAGATCGACCTCGACCCACCACTGCTCAATGGGGTCGCGTGGGTCGGGTTCCCAGAAGGTGGTCGGATCGCCGTCGATGATGTGGGCAGCCATCTCGATGTTGGAGCCGGCGCGGCTGACTCCGGCCCGCACTAGATAGTCGTACACGAAGTTTTTCTGGGTGTCTTGGACCGGTTGGCCGAACACATCTACTTTCAGGGTGCTATCTACATTGAGGATGCGCGGGGCTTTGTTGGTGATCACGACTGGACGGGCGATGCTGGGGTCGGAAAGGACGTTGTAGAGCGAGCGCAGGTGTCGCGGACGCACCGCGCCCGAGTTGTCGATCGCGGTCAGGTGTTCGGGTTTTTTCCAGTGCTCCCAGTGGCTGCGCCCGGTTATGACAATGCGGTCGTCAACGATGTCGTACCCTTGTTGGGCGCTGGCCGGCAGCCATGCCCACAGCAGGCAGTGCGCGAGGATACTCCATTTTATTTTTCTCACGATAGCACCTCCTTACAGGCGCTCGGCGAATAAGGCGACTTGGCTTGCGCGCTCGGTGCGCAGGCGTTGGATGAGCGCGTCCATGAGCTCGTTCTGACGCCTTGCTGCCAAGATGGCCCGTGCTCGCGTCCGCGCTTGGGCGAAGGGTTGGATGTCGCCACCCTCCTTGTGGAGCACCCGGAATACGCCAAATTGGTCTAGCACCTCTACTGGTCCACCCCATTCGCCGACCTCTGCGGCAAAGGCCGCATCTACTAGCTGGGGATAACGCGCCCGCACCACCTTGCGCAGGTGCAGCGCGCCGTCGTCGCGCGGGTCGCCGTGAGTCTCGACGTCCGGTCGGGCCAACAGTTCGGCGACAGTGCTGCCATTTGCGAGGGCTTGGCGCAACTGCTGGGCCTGCTCGCGGGTGGGTGCGAGCAACTGGTTGATGTGGACGGATTCGGCCGTGCGGAAGCGGGTCTTGTTGGCCTCGTAGTACGCGGCGACTTCCTCTTCACTGGGGGTGGCCTTTGTCGCTGTTGCTACTTTGGTGAGCTGCTGCAAAACAAGGGCCTTGCGCTTGCGCTCGCGCCACTCAGCGAATTCGGCTTCTCGATCCCATCCGCGCCGCTGGGCTGCCGCTGATAGCAGATAGGCTGGCAAGAGCATGGTGCGGGCCAACGAGACGACTTGGGCGCTGTCTTGCAGCGCGGCCCGGAAGCCGGCCGAGCGCAGGTCGTAGAGACATTCACCCAAAGAAATCGCCCCGCCGTCAAAGCGATAGAGCGGCAGCGCGGCGAGCGAATCGGCGAGATTCGGCTCGGCCAGCAAGGCTTGTAGGCCCTCGTGATCCAATTGGAGATTCAAGGAGCGGCTCAGGGTTTCCACTTCGATTTGCAGGCGACTCTGCCACTTTTCGCGGTGCGCGGCGCGGGCGGCTTCTTCCGCGTAATCGGCCTTGTCGGCTGCTCGGTCTTCGACAAAGCGGTAGATTTGCCAGCCGCCCGCCAACCGCAACGGCTCGGCGACTTGGCCGACTGGCAGGGAGAGAAAGGTCTGCGGCGGAATGGCAAAGCGCTGCGCTTGGGTGCGCCCAATCCAACCGACAACGCCGTCGCCCTGTGGAGCGAAAAGGTCGTTGGCGGCAAAGCGCTGCGCTAGTTCGGCAAAAGGCTCGCCCTCGTGCAGGGCCTGCAATACGCGGTCCACCTCTTGTTGCTGCCGCACCAGAATCCGCGCAAACAGCCGCTCGCGGTCGAAGCCCATATCGGCGAAGGTGCGCTCGACTTCCTCGGGCGTCACCTCGATTTGGGGAGCGAGTACTTCGGCTTGGTAGCGCTGGGAGAGCTGTTTGCGGACGAGGGCGTTTAGCTGGTAGCGAACTTCGTCTCTTTGCTCGATTCCCCTAGCGCGGGCCTCTTGCAGCAGCAGTTCCTGATCGACGAGGGACTGTAGGTGGTCGCGCGCGGATTCGCTCTGCAAGCCGGGCGGCAAGCGCTCGACAAAGCGCAGGTACGCGGTCTTGGTGAGGGCCACGTCGCCGACTTGGGCCACGATTGGGTCGTCTGGCGCACAGCCGAACAGAGCCAAGAGGGCGATAGCGCACCACAGGAAGCGGGAAGTAGCGATAAACATGGTGTTTGATTTAACCAACGGCTAGGCGAGTGTCAAGTTTTTGCCAATATAATTAACTGTAACTGTATGTAATTCTTGGCTTTATTTATCTTTCAATACATGCGAATCACGTTGCCCGTCATTCCGGTGAAGCCGTCTATGACCAGCCACGCTCCGCCCGAAGCGAATTGCCCGAGTATGACCCCCAAAAAGAACCAGCGCGTCGAGCGGTAGCCATTTGGCCCCATGTATTTCAAGACGACGGACTTAATCAGCCAAGCTAAAAAGATGCTGAACCAGACGTTGCCGAGGATCCAAGTGCCGCTGGCCACGTAGCCGATGGGATGCAAAGGCCACCACAATAAATGGTGACGCGCCCACAGCAAGAGCGCCATGACCGCGGCCCCCACTCCGTTCCAGAGCCACCCCAGCCAATAGGGGCCGGTCGGCGTCTCGATGAAGCGAGCGGCAAAGCGAAACGGCTCAAAGGCGAAAAGCCCGGAGAAATACTGGCGGTGCAGGTTGAGCGCTCCGTACTGGTAGCCCAAGTTCAGGGTTGCGTAGATCGAGCCCAAAAGGCCGATGGCCAGTGCGGCCGTTAGCATCGCGAGGACGCGGCGGCGCCCGATCTTTAGGCCGTGCAACATGCGGATGCTGTTGGCGCAGGGGGCCATCATAAAGACCAGCAGGTCGCCCGCCCAAGCGAGGGTAAAGCCCAGGGCCATCATCCCCGTCGCCCCCAGCGCCGACGAACCGACGCCCGAGACCACAAAGCCCGCGCCCGACAGTCCCTCTACAGCCGACGAGAGACCGGCTTCGACGATTACGCGGGTGAGGGCGAAGAAGATGGCAAACGCCGCGCCGAGAAACAGCACCACCGCCCACCAAGGCAAGCCCGTCTGCCCCAGCCACAAGCCCATAACGACCAAGCCCACGGCCAAACCCACCACAGCCGTCCGATAGGACAGCAACTCCCCGGCTGCGCTGCCGCCGGCTCGGGCCTGCTGCCACACGGCCTTTAGATGCCCGCGTGCCGTCCACAGCCCCAAGACGACCAGCGCAATCATCGCGCCCATGCTCTGATGGCTCAACATGCCCGTAGTGGGACCGGCGTGGCTGAAGGCGTCGAGCTGTTCGGTGGTGAAGATGCCGAGGGTCGAGCAGGCCCATTCTTGAGCTTTGGCCAACAGGTAGAAAAACCACAAGCTGCCGGAGATTCCGGTGTTAATAAAATAGGCTAGGCCCATCATCAGGAAGTTGAGCCGGATGCGCAAAACGACCGCGTCGTGCCCCAAGGCTAGCGGGAGGTTGAGATCGACGCGCGGCGCGAATTCGTAGTAGTGGCTAAAGGAGTTGATCGTATTGAGAATCGCCGGTACGGCAAAGCCGACCCACATGATTGGATTGCGCAAAAAGGGCTTTATGCGCGCTGGCCGCGGGCCGTCCTCGATCATCCCCAGCGGCACTTGGACCAGCGGGTAGAGCAACCGCTCGTGGTCCATCCACTGCCGCCGCATAATTACCATCGCGCAGATGAGCACGAAGTAGAAGGCAGCCATAAAGAGCAACCACCAGAAAAGCGGCTCGACCCAAGCGCCATAGGGAATGGATTCGCCACGGGGTAACCCCTCGTAAAACTGCTTGATCGCCACTTCGTCTTGGACGACCAGCCAGGTGGGGATGTAGGGCACCAGCAGTTCGGCCCAGTTGTTTTCTGGGGTCGCGTAGTAGAGCACGCTGGAAATGGCGGGGAGCGCGGCACCGGTAAAGCCCCGCGATGGGATCGCCGTTGCCAGCAGCATCATTGCGGTAATCAGCAGCAATTCGGCGCGATTGAACGCCCAGTGTCGCCGCAATAGTCCCAGCAACGGTTGCACCAGCGCGAGCAAACAGAAGAGCAGGAAAAAGGCCGCTGGCGTCGATGAACTCAGGCCCAGCCGAGTGCCCTTGATCACGAATTCCCCATAGGGCAGGCCAACGGAAATCAGGGCGCAGAGTCCGAGGCCCGTCAGCATCGCTGGCAGGCGAATTGTGGGGGAGGGCTGGGGGTCTGGGGACATGAATTAGGAATTAGGAATTGGGAATTAAGAATTACGAGGTGAGTGGTTAGGCTCTACTTTATCCCTAGACATTGGGTACGCCGCTAAACGCAGCGTAACGTAGCCAAATCCGCGGATACCCGTCAATAAATGGCCACTCGCGCATCGAAAGGTGGCGGCGGTTTGGTTGCTGTCTGCGGGAAAATGACGCTAACTATGGTCGGTGGTTAGTGACCAGTGGACGGTGGACGGTGCCTCCCAAAAGGTGGCGAGCGGATGGGAACTGATCACCGGCCACTGACCACTAACTCAATGAGGAGCTATGGAGCGCAAAATTTACGCCTTTGGCATGGACGGCTTTATCGTCCCAATGATGAAGCAATTCGCCGCGGAAGGGGCTTTGCCCCACTTCGAGCGCCTGCTGCGCGAGGGTGCGGTCAACCAGACCCTGCCCTCTTTCCCGGTGTGGACCCCGACTAACTGGGCCACCCTTTCGACCGGGGCGCACACGGGCACGCACGGGGTGACGCGCTGGCGGGTGGAAGTCGCGCCGGGCCAGCGGATCGACAGTTTCGACGGGCGGGCCAACAATGCCGAGCGCATCTGGAACGCCTTGGAGCGGGCGGGCATGCAGAGCGTGGCCGTACACTATCCGGCGGCCCATCCCTCCGGGGTGGAGACGGGTTTTGTCGTCGATGGTTTTGGCCATCCCGGACACCGCAGTACGGATTTTGAAGTGGCCATCTGCCAGGCCTATACCACGGACGCCGCGCTAGAGGAGGCCATCGAGATGGACCACGATGGGACGGCTGTGCGGCAAGAACAGCGCAGCGTCGAGCCGATCCCGCCGCTAACACCGGCGCAGGAGTGGCAGAATCTGCCCGCAAGTCATGCGCCGCCGCTGGAGAGCCGCATTGAGGTGGTAGCTCGGTTGGGTGGAGATGTCACCGCGTTCTACTTGCTGGCGGTGGACAGTGCGGGGAAGGGCTACGACAGGGTGCTAGTGTGCCGAGACCAAGACGGAGCCAGTTGCATAGCTGCTGCTGGAGTGGGGGAATGGAGCGAGTGGGCGGTGGAGGACTTTGCCATCGACGGGAACAGACGCTCGGCGTCAGTGCGCTTCAAGCTGATGGAACTGGCCGCGGACGGCAGTCGGCTCAAGCTCTACCGCACTCAGGTGACTTATACCGACGGCTTCACGCTGCCCGACGAGTTAGCTGGGGAGCTAGTGGAACGCTTTGGCCCGTATCAGGAACACGCTTCCATGTTGCCCTATACCTCGGGGATGGCCGATTTTGACACGGCCTTGGAAGAATGCGAGTACCAGGGGATGTGGTTTGCCGAGGTAGCACGCTACATGCTGCGCGAGCAGGGCTGTTCTTTTTTTATCTGTCACTGGCATCTGTACGACTACCTCAACCACATCCATCTCGGAGACGTGGATCCAGTGTGTCCGGGGTACGAAGCTGAGCGCGCCGAACAGTACGTGGACTACTTTCGGCGGGCCTATCAGGTGGGGGATCGCATTTTGGGACGGCTGTGGGAGGATGAGGATGAGCATACGTACGTGGGCGTGGTGTCCGACCACGGATGTTCGCCCGATGTGCGGGTGGCCAATATCCGGCAGTTTTTGCACGAGCAGGGCTTCCTAACGCTCAAGGGCGGCGGAGAAGAGATGCTGGTGCGCGATCAGGTGCGCGAGGAGGACATCGACTGGGAGCGCACCCGGGCCTATATGAAAGACGACAAGGGATTCGACATTTTCATCAACGCCGAGCCGGGGCCAGAATTCGACCGCATTGAGGCCGAACTGCTGCTGGCCCTGCGCACATGGGTTGACGAGGAGGTGGGGCGCAATCCAGTGGCCATAGCTCTGCCTCGGCGGGACGCATACATCCTCGGCCAGTGGGGAGACCAGTGCGGCGATGTGGTCTTTGCCTGGGACCACGGGTACGTGAGCGGGTACTACGGTCAGTGGCGCGGCATTGCCGGCGGAGGCTGCGTTGGAGCGCCCAATGTGTTCGGGGCGCACCACGGGGGATTTCTGCCGACCCAAAGTGAGGCCTCGTCCAGCTTCGGCTCGTGGTTGCTAGCCGGGCCGGGCGTAAAACGGGGCTACGAGCGGCCGGTGGACAAATTGGGATACATCCACGCCGCCGACGTCGTGCCCACCTTTTGCCAGATACTGGGGGCCGAGCCGCCGAGCCAAGCGCAGGGGACGGTGGCGCGGGATTTGTTTGAAGGGCACGAGATGGTGCGGGAGCGGGATCCCGTCTGAGATCAATCCTCCTCGAAGACAGCCTCCCCTCGGTGCAGCCGCTGGGCGATCTGGAGCGTTTGGAGCAGCTCGCGCTGAGTTGGTGCCTTGGCCGCCAGAAAACGGGCTGCAGCCACCATCAGAATCCGTTGCTCGTCGCCATCGGTGCGCTCACCATACTGGCGGATGGCTGCTTCGAGCATCTGAAAGCTGTGGAACTCGGCGTCCTCTCGCACCAAGGATTCCGCCAGCGTGCGGAACAGAGGTCCTGGTTCACCGCCCGAGGTCAGAAAACTATTGACGAGTCGCCCGGCTTCATCGACCTGCTGCTGCTGGTTGAGTAGCAGCAGGTATTCCTCCATATGGCCATCGCCCGCCTCTGCCGCGCTGGGGTCAGGTAAGCGGGCAGCCGGAACATTGAGAAAACGGTCGAGATAGACGCGCAGCGCCCCGTGGTAAACACCGCGCAGCATCTCGGGCGACTCAGCTCTCTTCAGCATCTGATGCAGTGCGTTGGCGTACGAAAAGGTGTGCAGCACCGAGATCCAGTCGGAAAACTCGTTGCGCACGTGGAACCTGACGATGCGCAGCGCCGCTGCCAGCGCTACCGCCTCCGCAAGCTGCACAGGGCGCGCGCCCTGCCTCAGCGCTTCGTTCAGCGCCGTTACGATCGCCTGAGGATCGTCCTGTAGAAGCTCCCCTGCGAATCCACTGTCTCGTTTCCACTCCCTTCCTTGGCCTTCTTTTAATAGTTGATTCAGCGAGTCAAAGGTCTCGCTCAGCAGCGTCACGAGGTCAACGGGAGAGCGCCAGCTATTCTGCTCTTCGCTGCGCTGCGCCCCGCTTAGCTGGCGAATCAGGGAGGGCAGGACGTCTGCTGCGTGCTCCCAGCCAATGCGGTCGAGCAGCTCGAATGCCTTGTTGATGAAGTCGATGACGTGGCCACCGTCGAGGTAGAAGTGGTCGGTGGCCGCCGTCGCCATCATTTCGGCTAGGTCGGCCTGGCTCGAAGGGCGCTCGATGGCTGCCAGCAAGGTGCGTTCGGCTCCATCGGCGTTGCGTACTTCGATCAGGTAGCGGAACCACCGTCTCAGCGAGGCGTGCGGGATAGCCTTGCTCTCGAGAGGCCGCAGCGGGATGCGCGACGGCTGACCGCTGGTGTTCGACGCCACGTGTAAGACCCCTTGGTACAACGGCGCAATGCGCTCGTCGCCTTCGAGGTGGTCGCTGACGTTGGCCATCGCCGAGAGGATCGTCATGCCATCTGCCCAACCCGAACGCCGCCGCCGCACTCCGTACAGGCCGCTTACCCGTACGATGTCGTTCGGATTCGCCCCGGCGCGTATAAGCGCGACGACGGCTTTGGCGACCACCAGCCTAATGTTCTGGTCCATACCCTCTTCAAGTCGGCGCAGTCCGCGCTCGACCGGGTCGCGAGAGGTTGCGGAAACATCGATATATACGCGACCGTCCTTGATTTCAACCGGATAGACCGTCGCGTCGTCGGCAAACAGATCAAAGGTGCAACCGCTGTTGAGATCGAATCGGGCGTGATGCCAGTGACAGGTCAGAATGCCGTCCTCGACGGTTCCACGATGCAAGGGGAACCCCATGTGTGGACAGCGGTTGTCCACGGCGTGTAGGTCGCCCTCCGAGTAGAAGACGACAATCGGCACAGGTCCGCTCGAGACCACAGCCCTTCCCTTGAGCTTGATTTCATCAAGAGACCCTGCATCCAGCAATTCCGTCGCTGAGTTTTCCATGACTTTTCCTTTCGCTTGGCATTCGTCTCGCAGGTCATTCCCGGTCGCGAAAGCCGATGAGCTATGGACTGAACCTACAACTTCAAGTATCCTTGAAGTCAAGGAGAATTTTATGACGGAACTTTCACCCTTTCTGACCATCGGTGAGGTAGCGGCGCGCAGCGGAGTCGCGACCTCTGCGCTGCGCTTCTATGAGGAGCAGGGACTGATCTCATCCGAGCGGACCAGTGGCAACCAGCGACGATATCGACGGGCCGTATTGCGTCGCGTCGCCGTCATTCGGGCAGCCCAGGCGATCGGCGTATCTCTGCGGGAAATCCGCTCAGCGCTGGATGCGCTTCCCGACGGGCGCACGCCGAACAAAGCGGACTGGGCCAGCCTGTCGCGGAGTTGGAGGGATCAGCTCGAAGAGCGGATTGAGGTGCTGGAGAAGTTGAAAGAGAACCTGACCGGCTGCATAGGCTGTGGCTGCCTGTCCCTGCGGTCGTGCTGGTTGTTCAACGAGGGTGACGAGATAGTATCTCGCGTCGACGGCAGCTTGCTGATGGGAAAACCTGCGGCGCGGCGTCCATCCTCTAGGTGAAGTGTGCGGGTGCCGGATACCTTACCGCGGATCAAAACAAATGTCCTACTGGAATTACCTCATTGCGTTTAGCTGCTTTTTTGCCCGTGGCTATTTCGTGTACTGCATGAAGGATATCGGCGGAATAATACCGATTGCCGCACGAATCGCAGACGCCTATCGCGACATCTTCCAGAATCATGAACCCATCTTTGTGCTTGAACGCCTCATGCGCGACAAGACGTGGTTTAACCGTTCCGTCGCAGTATTCGCAATCCAGTAAATCCTCGGCCATCTCCTCCATAGCGTGAACGGACATATCGTATTGGCGCGCCCGGATATTGTCTCTTATGCGCTCTATGAGACTCGGCGACAAGCAGGTCCTCCCCTCTCTTCCTTGTGATATATATTAGATTATTCTTGACCTGTCTCCAAGCAGAGATCAGTAACACCTACTTGAGGAGGAACCATGGACAATTTGACTAAACGCACCTTGGGTCACACGAGGCTCGAGGTCACCCAACTCGGCTTTGGCGCGGCTGAGCGCGGCCTGCCGGATGAGGCGGAGTACGACGATCAGGCCGGCAGCGTATTGAATGCGGCCCTCGATGCAGGGATCAACCTCGTTGACACGGCCCCGGATTACGGCGCAAGCGAGGGGCGGGTCGGCAAGTATCTGAGCCATCGCCGCGACGAGTTTTACTTGGCTACCAAGTGTGGCTGCAACATCGACGAGGAGGGCAACAGACTGGAGCCGGGCCACCTGTGGACGGCCGAGCGCCTGCGCACCAACATCGACCAGAGTCTGCGCCGCCTGAAGACCGACTGCGTAGATCTGCTACAAATGCACAATCCCACTGTGGAAGATGTTGAGTTGGGAGGGCTGATCGAAGTGCTTGAGGATATTCGACAGGCGGGAAAGACCCGTTTCTTCGGCGTGTCTTCGACGCTGCCGCACTTGGCCGCGTTCGTGGAGTCGGGTGCGTTTGATGTGTTTCAGATTCCCTACTCCGCCCTTGAGCGCCAGCACGAGAGGATTATTCAGCAAGCAGCCGACGCCGGAGCCGGCATTCTCATTCGCGGCGGCATTAGCTTGGGCCACCGAGCCAATGAGGAGCGCCAGTCGAAGTGGGAGCAGGCGGGGCTCGACGAACTGATCGGCGGGATGAGTCGCCACGAGTTCATCCTGCGCTTCACCCTCGCGCATCCAGCGTGCCACACGACGATTGTCGGCACGACGAACCTCGAACACATGAAGGCCAATGTCGCTGCGGCCTTGGCGGGTCCATTGCCCGCGGATCTCTACGCGGAGACAAAGGCCAAGCTGGCGAGTATTGGCGAGGAGCCGGAGTAGCTATGCAGTGGAATCCCCTCGACAAGCTCGTCGAGGAGTGCGCTTTCTCCGGCGTCGTCCGTGTCCGGCGACATGGCCAGACGATATACGAGAGAGCTACGGGGTTTGCCGATCGCGCCAACTCCATCGCCAATACCGCAGAGACGCGCTTTGGCATCGCTTCTGGAACGAAGTTGCTGACGGCATTGACCGTGGGCCGTCTCATCGACGCGGGTCGGCTGGCATTGACGACTCAAGTGCGCGACTGCGTCTCAGTGGAGCTGCCGGATTACGCAGCGGCCATCACCATCCAGCATCTGCTTACCCACACCTCCGGGATTCCCGACTATTACGACGAAGAGCTCATCGAGGATTTCGACAATTTCACCGTCGATATCCCTTGGTACGAGCTAAGAGGGCCGAAGGACTATCTGCCGGTGTTCCCACAACGGGAGACCAAGTTTGCACCGGGGGAAGGGTTCTCGTACTGCAACAGCGGTTACATCCTGCTAGGCGTAGTGGTGGAAGAGATAACGGGGAAGCGCTTTCAGGCCGTCGTCGCCGAGGAGATCCTCGGGCCAGCGAGAATGGATCGCTCTGGATTTTTCGCCATGAACCAACTGCCGGAAGGCACGGCCCTTGGCTACATCGAAGACGGAGAGAACTGGCGGACGAACATCTACAACCTGCCCATCGTCGGTGCCTCGGACGGCGGTTTGTTCTCGACGCTGGCAGACATCGCGGCTCTCTGGGACGAGTTCTGGAACGGCGAGATCGTCTCCGAGGAATTGGTGCACACCTTCAGTGCGCCTTTCTCCAATGTCAGCGGCGATTCCGGTCTCCACTACGGACACGGAATGTGGATTCGCAGACGCGCAGACGGGACTCTCCAGCACTATATCATGGGAGCGGATCCCGGTATCTCCTGCAAGTCTGCCGTCGACTGTCAGCGGCAGTTGGACTACGCGGTTCTCTCGAACACTTCCGAGGGTGCATGGCCGATTGCAAGGGCTATCGACGACCTTCTCGGAAAACCTAACTGAGCATGGCGCGTTCTTCGTCGCTCATGTCGAGGATGTAATCGGGGGTTTGCGTCTGATGGTAGCCGGGCGCGTGGGCTTGGAAGGATGGACTGTACTTGTAGATCAGCGTGCGGCGCTGGTGTTCGCCCTGCCATACTAGCGTGCCGTGGGTCAGGGCTTCGGTGAAGATAATGGCGTCGCCGGCTTGGCTGTGGACCTCTTTGACATACTCGTGGTGTTCTTCGTACAGGGACAGCTTCTCGGGCAGGGGGAAATTGGCTTTGTGGGATCCGGGTATGACCGCTAGGCCGCCGTCGCCGGGACCTTCGTCGGCTAGCTGGAATTCGACTGCGGTCAAGCCGCAGAACATCTGGCCGTACTTGAAGGTGTAGGTCTGCGAAAAATCCTGGCGCTCAACGCCACCGCCGTGGAGGTAGTGGCCGCCGTCGCCTTTGTCCATGGCAATGAGCAAGGGGCCGTGGTCCAGGCGGTAGCCACCGCCGAGCAATTCGTTGAGATAGGGCTGGATCACGGCGTGGACGAGTAGGTCGCGAAAAGGCTCGCAGTGCGGACGCTCCCATTCCAACATGCCCTCCATCCACTTTTGCTTGTTCGTGCCGCCAAGGACATTGGAGTTTCCTTCGAGGGTGCGCTCGGTCTGGAAAAAGCGGTCGGCGTGGGCATCGATAGCGGCGTTGCAGCGGTCCACTTCCTCTTGGCTCAGCACCCCCTTGAGGTGGACGAAGCCTTTGAGGTCGAAGAAAAATTTATCGTCGTCGTTCATAGGGCTTTGGGTTCGCTTTTAGTGTGGTGGCCGGAGGACGGCTTGTTGCTCTGGCGTCATGTCTTGGACGTAGGGCGGATACGATACCTCGGAGATAGGGGGCGTGAGGGTTTGGTAGCGCGGGCAGTAGGAATAGAGCAGGGTGCGGCGCTGGTGGTCCGCCCGCCAGACTAAGGTGCCGTGAATGGTGGTTTCGGCGAAGAGTACCACATCGCCAGCGCGCACGTTGACTTCGACGATTTCGTCTTGGAAAGCCTCGCAATCGCGCAGCGCTGCGGGGATCGGATAGTTGGCTTTATGGCCGCCGGGGACTACGGCCAAGCCGCCATCGCCGGAGCCTTCGTCGGCTAGTGGGAATTCCACTAGGGTCAGACTGTTGTAGATCTTGCCGAATTTCCAGTGATAGGTCAGCGAATAGGACAGCCGATCGAGTTGGCCGCCGTGGAGGTAGTGACCGGCGCAGCCTTTGTCCATCACAATTAGTCGCGGCCGCGTGGCCATGTGATAGTCGCCGATTATTTCGCGCAAGTACGGTTTGAGGCGGGGGTGTACCATCAATTGGCGGAAGGGCTCGCAGTAGGGCCGCTCCCAGGCGACCATCTCATCGCTCCAACGCTGCCGGATGTCGCTGGTTAGCGTCTTGGACTCGCCTTCGAAGCGGCGCTCGTGGACTTCGATCTGGTCGTCGTAGTGATCGATGGCCTCGTTGCAGCGGCGGATGGTGTCTGGATCGACGACATCTCTGAGGATGAGATAGCCGTTGAGATCGAAGAAATACTTTTCGTCGTCTGTCATACGCCAATTCCCCGTAAATGTGGGATTAGGAAGGTGGGCGATGACGCAGCGGTACGCAACTTTGGGACTTTACTCCGGCGCTGGTTTCAAGCGGTCCAGTGCTTCTTGGAGCGCGGCGGTCAGGACCTCGGGCTCGTCCGTGCCGATGCGGCAGGTCTTGCCGCTTTTCATCTTCAACTCCACCGCTTCCTGTCCCGAGACATTGTAGAGCCAGCCGTGGGGCGTCAGGCGGATGCCCCAGCCGTAGATCCAAGGGTTTGTCACCGGTCGGCAGGTGTCGATTTGATCGAGGGGGAAGCGCTTGCGGATCAGGCCGATGCCAAAGCGGATGCGGAGGTGCTCGGCGTCGATTTCGACGGTCAGGCTGGCGAACAGGGCCAAGGCTACAGCTAGGACTACCACTATGCTGCCTAGCAGGGCGCTGGTGGCTATTCCGACCCCCCACGCGGACGCGGGCAGGACGGCCAGCGGTATGGCGGCCGAGGCGATGACGACGATGATGCCCGTGCCGATAGCAACGACGATGACCTTGCCGAACTGGGTGTGGCGATAGGTGTTCACTGCATCTGCTCCTGCCAAGGTTTGATCCACAGGCCCGTCAGCTTGCCGTCTTGGTCGAGGACGACGCGCACTTCGGGTGATGCGGTACTGTACCGGCCCCTGAAGCGGTGGATCAGCAGGTGCGGCTGGCTCTCTATGGACCGGGTCTCGACGAAGTCTAGGCCCTCAAAGGTACCGAAAAGTTGCCGGAGTTGTTGGTAGCTGTGGCGCTGGACCTCTGCGGTAAAAGCCTTGCGAAAGCCTTCAGTAGCTTCTGGCCCCAAGGCTTCAAAGAGACCCTGTTCGTGAGCTTGGAGAATTTGGGTGGCCAATTGTGCGGCCAGATGGTGTTGTTCGGACTGGACGGGTGCGCTGGCTGCGGTCCCCGGCAGCAGGCGTCCCGCCGCTCCGGTGGCAACCTCGCCTAGGGCGATGGCGGCGATGAATACGGCAATGGCCCGACCACCGGCGACATTGCACGAAACGGCAAAGGCGCGGTACATCAGGAGTACTATCCAGACCAGCAGCAGTATCAACACTATGCCGACCGAACTGAGGAGGGCAAGCTGCGCGGTGGAGAGATGCGAGATGCCTCGGGTGATCAAAGACGTGGTGAGGTCGCGAAAGGGCGGCGAGACCACGATCAGAGCTATGAGCAGTCCAGGAGCCCGGGCCAGAGCTTGGGTGCCAAAAACGTCGATGGGGCGCACGCGGCTGCGGCTGATCAGGCGACCGCCGATGTAGAGTAGGACACTGGGGATGGCCCAGGCCATGAGACCCTGCGCTATAGCGTGCCAGAGCGGGGCCGGGGCCGTGCGCTGGAAGGAGATCACGCCTGTGAAGCGATAATCGAAGATGCCGCCGAGCCAGGCAGTCAAAGCAATACACACTAGGCCCCCGGCTAGGGCTTGACCGCCGGCCAGGAAGTGAAAGGGATTGAACAGCCACAGGTGCCAAGCTGAGGTCGTGCGGGTGTGGGAAGCGTCCATAGGAGCTTCTTTCTGTGAAAAGCGCGTCACTCTTGCTCGACTTTGCCGAGCGTGTCCTTTGGGCTTTCCGCCTCTTCCAACGGCCCCAGTTGCTCGACAAGGGCATCGAGGCGGTTGCGCAGAGTGGGGTAGGAGACACCGTAGAGTTTAGCCATGTGCTTGAGATTGCCGCCGATCTGGAGGAAGCGGAGCACAAAGGTCTGATCCTCTAGGGCAAGGCGAGCCAACGGCGGCAGGGCAAAACCGCCTAGCACGGCCGTATCGCACTCGGTACAGTCTAGGCGGGCGACTTGTAGGGCCGCGGAACAAGCCGGGCAATGGGTGGGCAAGCGTGGATTTTGTATTAGATCAGTATGATTCATTTTTATTCAATTAATTTTTAAAAAAGTTAAAATATAATTATCTTTTATGCAATATAAATTTTGAAATATAGATTTAAATCATAGGTCCACAGAGATGAGATGCTTCGACTCCGCTTCGCTACGCTCAGCATGACAGCGGCAGGTGCTTGATTTCCTTGTCATGCTGAGCGCAGCGAAGCATCTTGTATTTTGGATATTGGCGTATGCCCACTACCCCTCTCTTAAGGATATCATGTCGTGCTTCTAATAAATCCCTTGAATCAAGGCTTTGTGGCCATGAGGAAGCTAGCGCTCGTTTTCGTTGCGGTGTTCATGTACGTGCCTTCTCTCCAAGCCCAAGATCAACGGCTCGAACTTCCAACCTATCACCTGACCGTCGATCCCGCCGACCTGAGTGCCCTCTACCAGTCCCCCCACAGCAATGTCCGCTATCCCGCCCAATTTTCCTTCGCGGGAGAGGTTCTTGAGTGCGAGGTGCGATTCCGGGGCGGGAAGTCGTCCCGCAGGTACCCAAAGAAAAGCTGGAAGGTCTGGTTTGAGGATTCATCCAATCCGGTTGGAGTCAGGGATCTCAACCTCAAAGCGGAATACTCGGATCGCTCGTTGATGCGCAACGCGTTGGCCATGAGGTTGTATCAGTTCATCGGTCATCCAGCGCCGAATACCGAGCACATCAGCCTGATGGTCAACGATGACTTCATGGGCGTCTTCGTCCAAGTAGAGGAGCCTGATCAGGAGCTTCTGCGGCGGTACGACTACGAGCTCGGAAGTCTCTACAAATCCGAGAATCACGGTGGGAGTACAGCGCCATTGCTGGATTACGACACCTACTTTTGGTCGTGGAACAAGAAGGTGGGAGGTGAATCCGACTATATCCATGGGCAGCGGCTATTCAATCAGCTTCTCTATCTGACCTATGAGGATTTTGCAGAGCGGATTTCCCTTCTGGTGGATGTGGAGAATGTGCTGCAATACTTTGCGGTCGCCTACGCGATTTCCAGTCTAGACGCCGTGACGAAGAATACCCTGCTCTATTTCGACCCGAGGGGGCGCTTGCAGCAAATTTTACCCTGGGATCACGATGCTTCCTTCGGCAATCACTGGACCGGAGAATACCGGCCCTACTTTGAAACGGTCTCCGCACACCCCCATCTGAACCACCATCTTCTATTTCAGAGGTTGATGGAATACGACGCTTGGCGCGAGTCGTTCTGGAGCAAGGTCCGCTTCGTCATCGAGCACGGATTCGCCGCGGTGGAGGCCGAGATCGATTCAACGTATGAGTTGATCAAGTCGGACGTTTACCTCGACGGAGCCAAAATTGGCACCAACGCCCAATTTGACAATGAGATCTCGCGTCTGAAGGGCTTCCTAACAGCGAGGAGATCGTTCCTGACGGATTTTTCCTTTTTCGAAAAAAATCTTCTATCGGACTTGTACTGCTCCGATCCGTTTCCCTCGCCCGATGCCGATGATCGCGGCGTGGTGTTTCGCGCCACTTCGCGCAGCCCCCAAGCCATCGTGGTCGAATACATCACGGATTTGTCGTCCTACGAGACATGGGGAGAAGGGATCACGGTCAAGGAACTCGCGCTGTTCGACGATGGTCAACACGACGATCTGCAGGCGGGGGACCTCGTTTACGGCAACCGTCTCGTGCTGCCCAAAAACTACACGGGCCTCGTGCCCTATTCTTTCAGGGCCGGAGGCTACAGCTATCCCTCCAACGGGCTATTCTATATCAATTACAGGGCCACGAAGACGTTCGCTTTGAATGTGAATCACGCCGGTATCGAGGAGTATCGACACTTGCAGATCGGAGACGTTCATCGGGTACGCGATGAATATTTCATCGAGATCATCAATGCCGGTGAGTTGAATCTGAACCTTTCCTACTGCAGCTTTGAAGCCGGGGAGTATTTCAACCGCTTCATGTTCCCGCCCGGGACGAACATCGAGGCGGGCACCAGCCTGATCCTTTCCTCGAACAGAAATGCCGCCGGGGACCTGTTTCCGGACTCGCCCGTCTTCGGCAACTTTTTTTTCGCTGTCTCGCTGGGCGACGCGATGAAGCTTTTGACGCCCACCCTGACGGTGATGACGGCTCGCGTCAACGAGACCTACAGCGCTGTCGATCTTCCGATACCATCCATTGTGATCAACGAAATCAACTATCATTCAGCGGATGATCTGGATGCGGGAGATTGGGTCGAGTTGTACAATCCCAACGATGCTTCCGTCGATCTTTCCGGTTGGAACTTTCCTGATACCCTTACACTTTTACTTTCTGGTGGGTGTTCTAGTTTTACCGACGGTTCTTATTCCCGTGGGCGCCAAGCGTCCTTTGAACGCAGGCAAGCGCTGGAGTTGGAGGGCGATACACCGTTTGAGCCACCGGAGCCCCAATTGGAACACACTCCGTTCGCGCTGGGTGCCCGCATCGATGGTCTGTCGGCGGGCGGGGCCTCCTCGGAGGACATATTCGCCCAACTCGTGCGCCCATAAGGTGGCCAACGCCCCGGCCAGCAGCAGGCGTTCAAGACGTTGGGGGTTGAGCAAGCGGGTATGATCCAGATCGAAGCCGCCGGATTTATCTTCTTTGAAGCTCTGCTCAATCCGCATCCGCTTGCGATAGGCACGCCGGCGGGCGGGGCCGGCGGGTTGATCGGAGATAACGGCGATTAACTCGGCGGGTTGTTTGGGCGTCGGGTGGGTCCAACCCACCGACAGCGCGGTGGGCCGCGTCGCCTGTTTGGTGAGTGTAACCTGTGGATAAAAGCGACGACGGCCTGGGGGCACGTCCAACTGATCGATGCGTCCGCTCCACCCATCGGGCAGGTTCACCCAAGTGTTGGCCGGTAGGCGCAGGACGTACTGCCAGTCTAACCTTAGACATAACGCCGCCCACTGATGATCGCGGAAGCCTCGATCGGCCAGCAAGGTCACCGACGCGACCGACCCGTTGAGCACCTCCGCGGCGTGGGTCAACATCCCTTCCAGGTGCGACACGCGGGTATTGCCTGTACCGGGGATGACCTTCCATATAATCGGAATCGCTCGATTCTTATGCACCAACGACAGGCGAAAAATCTGCATGCGATGGCCGAACACCAACGTCCCATCCAAGATCACATACACCGCCCGCCCGGCAAACGGGGCCAACACATGCAAAAGCAGCGGGCGATACAAAGCCCACACCGAGCACTGCTGATTCGACAGCCAGCGGCGCAACCGCGTCACCCGGGACTCGGCTTTGGCCGAACCCGGCAGAAAAACGGCAAGCTGACTCAAGGCAATCGACTGGGCTTGGAAAATAGCCACCGCAATCCAAGCCCAGTTGACCAACTGTTTGCGATTGGATACCGGCACGATCACTTGCAACGTACTCATCAATCGAGTATATACCTGTTCGCTGCTGCTCATAAGGCGCTCCTTTGATCTTGGTCGGTTAAAAGAAAGCGCTAATCTATGGGCAGCAGCCCTGTTTTCAAAAGTGTAAGGGTATCAGACACCAACCAACTATACCCCGAAATCCCGGCCCTACTGATCTCCTTGGTTACCTTGCTGGCTCTCGCTCACTGGCAGGTGCCCGGCGGCTCGTACCGGTCCTTGGGGCGATGGGAGGTGCCGCTGCTCGGGGTCCTGACTCTGCTGCTGTGCGGTCTGCCTTTCCTCCACCCTCGCTATACCCCTTTGGGGCTTCTCTGTGGAACCGGCGTACTGCTGCAGGCTTGGCACAGCCCGCGACGACGATTTGCCCTCTCCATCATTGGTTTGGTCATCGCCGCCGGCCTGTACACCCTCATCGCCTTCCACTACGCCTTTAGCGGCGACTGGATGGGGCCACTCCGTCCGGGTAGTGGTGCTTGGGCCGAAGGTGCTCTCAATATGGCCGTTTGGCCCATCTCCTTGCCCGGCCATTGGCTACATGTGGACAAAGGCATCCTCAACAGTTCGCCTATCTATTTCTTTGCCCTGTTCGGCTTGTTGGCCCTCGCCCGCTTGCGCGATAGGCGTGTGGCTGTTGCCATTGGCCTCTATGCCGCTACCGCCGCTATTAATGGTCTGCACTCGAAGTGGGGGCTTGGTTTTGGCTTTCCTGCCCGCTTCCTCGTGACGGCGCTGCCCGTGCTGGTCTTGGGGCTGGCGTGGGGCTTGCCGCTACTACGGCGTGCGGCGACGACCAGTTTCTTCGCAGCGCTGGCCTTGGCTGCCAGCATCGAGAGTGTACTCAATATCCTCGTGCTGACCGAGGCTGGTTATGAGGGGCGCAATTTAATAGGCCGATCCATTAACTATTTCTATCCGCTCCACCAACATTTCTTCGCGACAGATCAGAAGGCCATGCCGCTGCTCGACATGGCCTTCTGGGGGCTGTTGGCGGCGGCGCTGTTTTTCCGTCCCCGGCATGGCCTTCGCTGGGCCATCATCGCCGCAGCCGCTTTCGCGCCCTTCTTGTGGAGTCGGAGCGACGTCTTGGCCGCCCGCCTGCCGCAGAGCCTATCGCCCTATATGGCCGATCTCTCCCTTAAGGTTGCGTCGCATAGATTGGATATTCGCCTCCGTCCAAGCGCGGATGCGACCCAACCCGACGGGAGTCTGCGTGCTCGGCCCGGTGAGACGGAGGCCGGGACCGTCAACTCCTCACGGATGGGGACCCCCTCCCCGGTATCTATCAGCTAACCTTCCCAGGCCTGCGCGTCGAACCATCCGACGGCCAAGTCTCGGGCCATCTGATAATTTCGCATAGTTTTACACTGAAGGCCGTCTCCCCGTGGGTGAACCTCACCAGCTATCCGCTCATCGGAGGGGAGATACGCGACGATTACTCGATTGCCTTTCAGGTTGATCGCCCCGGCATCAGTTATGTTTATAGCGAGTATTCGGGACACGGCGAGCTGACGTTGGAGGGTCTCCATGTCTCTTTCACTCCCACCCACTCGGAACCGCAATTAGCTGAGATCCACCGCTTCGCGCCCAAGGCCGAGGAAACTCAGGCCCATTTTTCCAACCTGTCCAAAGGCCATTACCGGGTCCGCTTCAATCTCACCGGCTCGACCTTCGCCCGCTTTTTCGAGCGTAGCCCCGCGCTGATCAGGACCGCGGTGTACGCCGGCCCGGCCTCGCCGGATCAATTTGCGGATATAAGATCCCTTTGGTTCAGTATGGACGCCTACAACTGGGGCACGGTTGTCAGCCCCTACTACCAGCGCCCGCTAACCGAAGGCATCCATCCGACTTGGTGGCTGTCGATCCCCTTTGCCGCCAATCGGGCCAGCGAGTTGCGTTTTGTTTTGACCCAGCCCCAGGATGTCTATTGTTTATACCACTACGACGGCCCCGCCGACCTAACGCTGACCGACATCGTTCTCTACCGCGAAACTTTCGACCGACCCTAAAAGCACAAACTCGTGCTCGACGATTTCCCGGTTCAAATGGGGGCTGTCCGATTCCAACCTACGAAGATGTGTTCGACAAATTTCGAGGGAATAGACTATGAGAAACAGGCTTGATGCGATAACCCTCAAAGGGTTCAAGACCATTCAAGAATTGAAAGATTTCAATCCTCGTCCCTTGACCGTGCTAATTGGTCCCAACGGCGCTGGAAAATCCAATTTTATCTCTTTTTTTCGCATGATGAGTAAGGCGTTGGAAGACCAGACCAGTCTTCAGTTTTACGTAAGCCAGCAAGGCGGTGCTAGCACCTTATTGCACGATGGCCCAGACGAGACCCAAGAGATCGAGGCAGAACTGACGATTCAGACAGATGCCGGCGAAAATCAGTATGCGCAGTATGCGTTTCGGCTGTTTTATGCGGCAGGAGACATCTTGGTTTTCGCGGACGAGCAATACGCAGTCCCTGGCAGAAGTCATAGTTGGGGATCAGTGGGAGTTGGCGGACATCGCTCCCCGAAAATTATCGATCAGGCTAGTCAAGAAGAGTCTGCTCGTGTTGTTCTGGACCTTCTGCAAAAAATCGTCGTCTATCAATTTCACAACACATCGGACACCGCTCGCATACGCAGGAAATGGGGTACATACGACAACCGCTGGTTGAAGGCGGACGCTGCCAATATTGCACCCTTTCTGCTTCGCTTGAAGGAAGACGACAACAGGTGCTATCAGCGGATTGTAGATACTATTCGGTTAATCCTGCCCTTTTTTTCTGATTTCGTGCTGGAGCCACGACACGAACATCTCCTTCTGAACTGGCGCGAGCGAAATAGCGATCAGGTATTCAGTGTGTCGCAGGCGTCGGATGGCATGTTGCGGGTCTTATCGCTTGTTACCCTTCTCCTTCAGCCAGAACGGGATTTGCCGGACGTTTTGATTCTCGACGAACCAGAACTTGGATTGCACCCCTATGCCATTAACATCGTCGGTGGTTTGATAAGTGCCGCATCGACCAAGGTCCAGGTTATCGTCGCTACGCAATCCACGGCACTAGTCGATTGCTTTGAGCCGGAGGATATTGTCATCGTCGAGCGCGAGGGCCGCGGCTCTACTTTCAGACAGCTAAACGCCGAGGCCCTCGAAGAATGGCTCGAAGACTATTCGCTTTCCGAGTTATGGAAAAAGAACATACTCGGAGGGCGACCGTAGTGGCCGTCAGACTGAATTTCATTGTTGAAGGGCAGACCGAAGAAGCGTTCGTGAAGCGGATCCTAAACCCGCACCTAGCGAATTTGGGAGTCTATGTGAAGGTCCGCTGTGTCCTGACGAGTCGGAGACGTAACATTAAGCATCGTGGGGGTATTGAGAGTTACGAGAAGGCCAAGAATGATATCAATGCTTGGATAAGGGAAGATCGGAATTCGGACGTGCGTTTCACAACCATGTTTGACGTGTACGGTCTGCCGACGAATTTTCCCGGCTACAGAGACGCTAAGCAGAGATCCGACCCCTACGAACGGGTTAAGGTACTGGAAGACGCTATGGGAGAAGACATTTCTGATTGGCGATTTATCCCGCATTTTCAGCTTCACGAGTTCGAAGCATTATTGTTGTCCGATCCCCAGAAACTCGATGCGCAATTTGATAACAGAACTGGAATACGGCAACTTGTAGCCATGGTAGCCAGTTTTGATTCGCCGGAGCTTATCAATGACGGAAACAACACCGCCCCTTCAAAACGGATTATCGGCCAAATACTGGAATACGAAAGAATGAAACCATCCGCGGCTCCTATTGTTGCGGAGAAGATCGGATTGCCTACGTTGCGATTGAAGTGTAAACATTTCAGCGAATGGCTTTGTAAGCTAGAGACGCTGAATAAGAGGTGAACGCTATAATGCCAATGGACGAACAAACCGCCCGCCGCCTGCACCAAGACTCCTTGGTCATCGACTCGCACAACGACAGCATCGTCGCCCTGATCCGTCGGGGCATGTCCATCGACGGCACACAGCGCACGGACTTCCACCAACGCGACGGGGCTGTCGCTTATTTGCGCCAGTACCAGTCGCCGGGCGACGGCGTTCAGCTCGACTTGCCCAAGGCGCGCGAAGGCGGGCTGGACGCGGCGTTTTTCGCCGTTGATTGCACCCGTCCTTGGGGCAATCACCTGCTCTACTGCATGGATGCCTTGGGCCATTTTTTGCAGGAAGTGGCAGAGCACAGCGAGGGTATTGCTGTGGCGCGCTGTGCGGCTGACATTGAGCGCGCCCGCGCCGAGGGCCGATTGGCGGCCATACTGGCAGTGGAAAACAGCGATGCGCTGGAGAAAAGCCCCCACGTCCTGCCGTTACTCTACCAGTTGGGCGTCCGCGCCATGACCCTCACCCACAGCACCCGCTCTTGGGCCGGAGACGGCTGCGAAGTCGAGGGGGGCAGCGGTCTGACCGGCTTTGGCCGCCAGCTACTGGCGCAGATGAACGAGTTGGGCGTGGTCGTCGATGTCTCTCATCTCAACGAACCGGGCTTCTGGGACGTGGCCCAAGCGGCCCAAGCTCCCTTTATGGCCACCCATAGCTGCTGCCGCGCCCTCTGCGACCACCCGCGCAACCTCCGCGACGATCAGTTGCGCGCCCTCGCCGAAAAGGGCGGAGTCGTGGCCATCACGTTTGTCCCGGACTTTATCGACGCGCACAACCCCACCTTCGACGGCCTACTCGACCACATTGAGCACGCGGTCGCCGTCGCTGGCATCGACCACGTCGGCTTAGGGTCGGATTTCGACGGCGGCGGCTTGCTCTTGGAAGACGCGACTTGCCTCCCGGACATTGCGGTGGGTTTGGCCAAACGCGGCTATGCCGAAGACGATGTCCGCAAGATCCTCGGCGCGAACCAACTGCGGTTCCTGCAACAGGTCATCGGCTGAGGCCGTAGAGCGATCCGAACTTCTCCCACAAGTAGTTGATGAAGTAATCGGCACTCAGCTTCGCGCCCGTCACCTCCTCGACCAATTCACTGGCCGTCCCCCGCGAGCCGCGCGCGTGGATTTTTTCGTTGAGCCAAGTTTTGAGCGGCCTGAGTTCGCCCTGCGCGATATGTGCTTCAAGATCGGGCAAGTCCTGGTGGGCTTGGTGAAAAAACTGGGCTGCGTATAGGTTGCCCAGCGCGTAGGTCGGGAAATAGCCCAGCAGGCCGCAGGACCAGTGCGTGTCTTGGAGCACGCCGAGGGCGTCGTCGGGCGGACGGATGCCCAGGTATTGCTCCATCCGCTCGTTCCACACCGCTGGCAACTCAGCCACGGCAACCCGTTCCTCAATTAGATCGCACTCCAGTTCAAAACGCAGCAGGATGTGGAGGTTGTACGTCACCTCGTCGGCTTCGACCCGGATCAGCGAAGGCTCGACCTGATTGACCGCCGCGTAAAAGGCGTCTAGATCGACCGCGCTGAGTTGCTGGGGAAAGAGCGCTCGCAGCTTGGGCAGGTAGTGCGTCCAGAAGGCTTTGCTGCGGCCGACCATGTTCTCCCACAGCCGCGATTGCGACTCGTGAATGCCCAGCGAGACGCTCGCGCCGGCTGGAGTACCAATCGCATCGGCGGGCAAGCCCTGTTCGTATAGCCCGTGTCCGGCCTCGTGGATGGTGCCAAAAAGCGAGCCGGGCAGCCAATCGGCGCTGTAACGCGTCGTCAGCCGCACGTCGTCGCGGGACGTGCCCGCGCAAAACGGATGCACCGCCAAGTCGAGCCGTCCAGCCTCCAGGTCAAAGCCCATGTCCGCTAACACCTGCTGTCCCAAAAGCTCCTGTTGCTCGATGGGGTACTCTTGGTCGAATACGCCCCGTGCTGGGTATAGCCCGGTAGCGGCGATTTGTTCGACGAGTGGTACGAGTTGCGCTTTGAGTTGGGCAAAGACCGGGGCGATTTCCTCGGCCCGCGCATAAGGCTCGTACTCGTCGAGCAGCGCGTTGTACATCGCACCTTCGTACCCGACCCGCTCGGCCACTTCCTTTTTGAGCGCGACTATTTTCTCTAGCCAAGGCTGGAAGAGCGCGAAGTCCGATTTTTTGCGCGCCTCGACCCAAGCCTCGTGCCCCAAGGATTCGGTCTGGCTCAGCTCGACGACCAGTTCCTTGGGGAGCTTGAGCGACCGGCTCTGCTGGCGGTCGATTTCGCGGACGTTGACGGCCGCGTCGCCTGTTAGCTCGGCGTCCTTGAGGTTTGCTACGAGTGCGACCAATTCTGGTGCAGTGAGCCGCTCGTGGTACAGACCGGCCAAGGTCCCCATCGCTCTGGCCCGCATGGCTGCGCCTCGTGGCGGCATGTAGGTTTCTTGGTCCCAGCTCATTAGCCCCTGCGCGTGGTTTATGTCGGCCAGCTCGTGGAGGCGTTCTACAAAGGTTTCATACGTACTGCCCATGGCGTTGCCTTTCCTTGCGTTGGATTAATTGACGTTACGCATCGTACGAATTGTCGGAACCTGTGGGCAGAGATGCTTCGACTCCGCTGCGCTCCGCTCAGCATGACACCGGGAAGCAGCGTACCAGCACCTGTCATGCTGAGCGAAGCCGAAGCATCTCATACCTAGGTCTGTGCGTAACATCACTTAGATTAAATTAACGGTTGCTCCTAGGCGAATTTTTGCGTGTCTTCTGTCCAGAATCTGTGACCCCATCATCCTCGGAGGCTCCCATGAAAATCACCCACGCCGAAGCCATTGCCCTCAACATTCCCTTCTACGCCGATCACGTCACTCGCGCCATGCAGCGAGCCTCGACTCACGACGAGCGCGTGTGGGTGGTGCGCCTAGAGACGGATAACGGCTTGGTAGGCTGGGCCGACAACCACGGCCAGCCATCGGTCGATGGCCTCGTCGGGCAAAACCCGGCCAGCCTGATAAACCGCGACGATATTGGCTTTGGTCCGCAAGTCGCCTGCCTCGACCTAGTGGGCCAAGACAACGGCGTGCCCGTACACGAGCTGCTCGGCGTCAAGCTCCGCGACCGCTGCCCCATATCTTGGTGGGATATCGATATGCCGCCCCAAGACTGGGTCGCCGAGGCCGAGGAATCGCTAAAACGCGGGTACACCACCTTTAAGATGAAGGCCCGTCCGTGGCGCGACATCATCGCCCAAACCGATGCGGTCGCCAAGGTAGTTCCGGCCGACTACAAATTCGACGTTGACTTCAACGGCTTCTTGCTCAATCAAGCCAAGGCCGAAATCATCCTGCAACAGCTCGACGAAAATCCCAATGTCGGCATGTACGAAAGTCCGTTTTACCTGCATACGGACGTAGATGGAGCGCGGATTTTGCGCGAGCGGGTGCGCAAACCCATTGTCGAGCACTATCAAGACCAATATCTGCGCAACAACTGCTGCGACGGCTTCGTCATCGGTGGCGGCGCGACCGATACCCGGCGGACGGCAACGCTTGCGGCCGCCCAAAACAAGCCCTTTTGGCTCCAGCTCGTCGGTGCTGGCTTGACCACTACGTATGCGGCGCACCTCGGCTCGGTGCTCTCGCACGCCCAACTGCCCTATATCACCTGCCACGAGCTGTGGGAGGACGATCTGTTGCAAGAGCCTATCGAAGTCCGCGACGGCTATATGCCGGTTCCAGACGCGCCCGGCTTGGGCGTCTCGGTGGATGAAGATGCGATTGCCAAGTACCGGGTGGATCCCGCAGAGCCGACGCCCACACACCGCTACATGGCCCAAAAGCGCATTCTTCGCGTGTACTGGCCGGGTGACGGCAAAGAGCGGGAGTGGGAATTTACTGCTGAAACCCACTATCAGCAGGCCTTCTACGCTGGCAACATCCCCGGCTTTGAGCAAGGCGTCGATTTAGAGGTGATTGAGGACGACAACAGCGCGGCCTTCCAAAAGCGGCACGAGGCTCTGTTGGCGCAAGGGCGCTAGTTAGTGGCCAGCGGTCCGTGGCCCGTGGCCAGTTCCCCTCCCCTAGGGTGCGAGACAGGGACTGATCACTGACCACCGGCCACTGGCTACTGCCGGGCAATAGCCTCGTAGTCCGTTAGCGCGTAGCCGATGCCCACGTAGTCGAGCAGGTTGAGCAGCGCCCGCAGCGCGACCCCAAATCCATCGACGCCGCTGAAGCCACCGAACTGCCCGCCGCCCTTTAGGTGTGGCTCTAGGTCGAGGAATACGCCGGGGACCCCCTGCTGCTTCAACTCGTGCTCTAGGGTCGGGATGCGGGTGTGGAAGTCGCGCAATATGGCCTCGTGCGCGGAGTCGCCGCGGTCGGCGGGCACAAAGTTTTTGAGCCGCTCCTCATCTACTACGCCTTCCCATTGAAGAGCCGGGTCGATTTTGTAGTCCTTGATGTGCATCCAGCCAATCCCCTCGCGCATCGCGTGATACTCGGCTAGGGTCTCGACCGGGGTAAAGTTTTGGCTCGCCAGATTGCCGCCGTCGAAAATCAGGCACAGGTGGGGGTGGTCCACCATCTCGTAGAGCTTCTGCAGGAGCCGCCCGTTCTGGCCGACGAGATTGGCTTCGACCTCTAGGCCAAAAATGGTCCCGCCTCGGCTGCAAACCTCGGCGATTTGCGCCAGCCGCTCGGCCGCCGGCTCCAAATAACCGGCTGGGTCCTCGCCTTGAGGATGGTAAAACGAGAATCCGCGAATCAGCCGCGTCTCAAACTCGCCGGCCAGATCCACGGCCCGCTGCACGTCCTGTTGCAAGTATTGGTCAAACGGGATGTAGGCATTGGCCGAGCCGTCTTCCACATCGAACAGCTTGACCTTGCCAATCGGCGAGCCGATTGAGGCCACGGCAATCCCGAATTCGCCGTGCAATTGGCGCAGCCGCGCGATTTCGGGCTGCGTTAGCTGCATCACATTTTTGACGCCCTGTCCCACATCGACAAAGCGCAAGCTGTAGTGCGACATGCCCAGCGTCGCGAGCATGGCTAGCTGGGCTTCGGCCTTTTTGTCCTCCGGTCCCTCGTCGGCAAAGCCGCTGATGATCACCTTGGGTGTTTCGCTCATAAAACTCTCCTGAAAATTAGTGGTTAGTGGCCTGTGACCAGTGGCTAGTCCCAACCCCTTGGGAGTGGCGGCGGGGAACTGACCACTAATCACCGATCACTAACCACTAAGTTAGACCTTGGACAAACCTTGACAAAACGCGCGTGCGCCGCTGTCTTAGGGCGTCCTTTCAACCCAATCGAATTAAGAAATTAAGAATGAAACCTCTACATCGCCTCCATATCATCCCGTCCCTGCCCGAGCAACTAACCCCGCTATGGGAGCTAGGGCACAACCTCTGGTGGAGTTGGAGCAAGGAAACCATCCGCACCCTCTACCAGATCGACCCGGAAACGTGGGTCGAGAGCCAACGCGATCCCCTGCGCTTTTGGACTCTCCTGCAGCCAGACCAGCTCGACGCCCTAATCGCCGACGAACAACTGCGGAGCCGCATCAAGCGCGTCGTCGAGCAATTCGAGGGCTACTTGTCCCAGCCGACGTGGTTTGGCCAGACGCACAGCGAGAGCCAAATGCAGGTTGCGTACTTCTCGGCGGAATTCGGCCTGACCGAGAGTCTGCGCATCTATTCCGGGGGCTTGGGCGTACTCTCTGGCGATCACCTCAAGGCCGCTAGCGATCTAGGCGTCCCCCTCGTCGGGGTCGGCTTGCTCTATCGCGAGGGTTATTTCCGCCAAGCCCTCAACGCCGACGGCTGGCAGATAGAGCGCAATCCGGAAAACGACTTCTACCAGATGCCCGTACAGCCAGTCCACAGCAGCGATGGAAAACACCTGACTATTGAGGTTCCCTTTGCCCACGGCATGGTGCAAACGCGGATCTGGCAGGCTCAGGTGGGCCGGGTACGGCTCTATTTGCTCGATACCAACCTCGACGAAAACGCCCCGGCGGACCGCGATATTACCGCCCGTCTTTACGGCGGCGACGCGGCCATGCGCATCCGGCAGGAGATTCTCCTCGGCATCGGCGGTCTGCGCGCCCTGCAAGCCGTGGGCATCGAACCCACTGTCTGTCACATGAACGAAGGGCACTCGGCCTTTTTGGCCCTAGAGCGGATTCGTCGGCTCATGACCGAGCACGGCTATTCGTTTGCCACGGCCCGCGAGGCCAGCATCGTCGGCAATGTATTCACCACGCACACCCCGGTCGCGGCGGGCAACGACTGGTTCCCCGCGCACTTGATCGAGGCGCACTTGGGCTATTTCCGCGAGTGGCTCGGCCTGTCGCACGAGGAATTTATTGGCTTGGGCCGGGTCAACCCCCGCGATCCCCACGCCGACTTCTGCATGACGGTCTTGGCACTGAGGCTTTCGGGCCGGGCCAATGGCGTCAGTCGCCTGCACGGCGAGGTTAGCCGCCGCATGTGGCAGGGCCTGTGGCCGGACTTTTCAGAGCGCGAAATCCCCATCGGCCACGTCACCAACGGCGTCCATCTCCACACGTGGATTTCGCTGGAAATGGCCGAACTGTTCGACCGCTATCTCGGCGATACTTGGCGGTTGGTATCGGCCGATGAGCGGGACTGGGACCCGGTCTATCAGATCCCCGACCGCGAGTTGTGGGACACGCACCAGCAGCGGCGCAAGCGGCTGATTGACGTCGCCTGCCATCACCTGCGCCAGCAGATGCGGAGCCAAGGCGCACCGAAGGCCAAAATTGAACAGACCTTAGCGCGGCTCGACCCCGAGGTGCTGACCATTGGCTTTGCTCGCCGCTTTGCCACGTACAAGCGCGGCAACCTGATCTTCCGCCATATTGAGCGGCTCAAGGCCCTGTTCTCGGACTCGCAGCGGCCCGTGCAGATTCTCTTCGCCGGCAAGGCCCACCCTCACGATGATGCAGGCAAGGAACTGATTCGCCAAATCGTCCACCTCGCACGGCAAGCGCCCTTTAATGGCCGGATTTTCTTTTTGCAAGACTACGACATGAACCTCGCCCGCTACTTGGTGCAAGGGTGCGATGTCTGGCTCAATAATCCCCGCCGCCCCTTGGAGGCTTCGGGCACGTCTGGCATGAAGGCTGCGGTCAACGGCGTGCTCAACGTCAGCGTATGCGACGGCTGGTGGGACGAAGCCTGCGACAACCACGCTGACTGGACCATTGGCCGCGGCGAGGACTACGACGACGAACAGTACCAAGACGCAGTCGAGTCCAACTCGCTCTACGACCTGCTAGAGACGGAGGTGATTCCGCTGTTCTACCAGCGCGATGCGGATGGATTGCCTGTCGATTGGATCGCCCGCATGAAGGAGACCATCGTCCAGCTTGCGCCGCAGTACAATACGAACCGCATGGTGCGCGAGTACACCGAGCGGTTCTACTTGCCTGGGCAAGCTCGCTTTGAGGAATTGGCGGCTGACCGCGAACGGGTTCAGCGGCTGACGCATTGGAAGTCGCACGTGCGCTCCAAGTGGTCGCAGGTGCAAATCGGCGCGGTGGATGCTGAATTTCCTCGGTTGCTCAAGGTGGGGATGCAGGTGCCGTTGCGCGCTGCCGTGACTTTGGGCGAGCTAACGCCAGAGGATGTCCGCGTCGAGATCTACGCCGGCCGCCTCAATGCCCAGCGCGAGTTCGCGCAAACCGAGGTGTACCCGCTGGAATTGGACGGCCAAAATGGAGACGGCACTTACCATTTCGTCGGCACCTTCACATGCGCGGCGGCTGGGTCGCACGGCTACACCCTGCGCGTGGTGCCTTCGCATCCTGACCTGCAAAATCCCTTGGAGATGGGGTTGGTGCATTGGGCGAAGGGGTAAGAGGCGTTTTTAAGATCAATACGGTTTAGTTAAGGATGACGATAGCTTCTTGAAAGGGCTTTTTGGGCTGCGGCTTTTGTTGATGTTGTCGTCGTTTTCGGGGAAACTTAGACATTTTTCGTTTGACCACGCGGGGATTGGAGCGCCGGTCGCGTGGCGGCAAGCGATAGTGCCGGATGTCGGCCAACAGCCGTTGATACAACGCCTCATGCTGCTGGGGATCCGTCATTTGGAATTCGGGGACGGCCTCACAGATCAGGTGTAAGGCTTGGGTGAAACTTAACCGATCCGGGTCCATCGTCTCCTGCTGGGCGGCGTCAGCCATGACTTTGCGCACGGCATAATGGGCGATCAACAGGCCGTATAACTCTTGGATGACCCCCACTGGTTTTTTGCTGCGCAGCGGGGTGCCCGCGCGCCGTTGATGGGTATCCATTTCGTCTATCGCCGATTCGATTTCCCAGCGTTGATGATACGTGGCAATCAACGAGGGGGCCGGGGCTTGCTGTTCATCCAACAACGAGGTGATCACCCGATGGGGTTGCCCATAGCCGGGCCGATTCGGGTCGGTGAGCGTATAGTCAATCACCCGCACCGCGATCCGTTGGCCGCTCCGTCGGCGCTGGGCATCCGACGGTCGCAGCCACGCCCGATACGAGCCATCGGCCAACGACTGCACCGGCTTGAGTTGGAGCCGATTCGACACCCGCGAGAGGAAATGGGCGTGGCGTTGCCGCACCCTATGCACCAGATCAAAGCTATGCAAGCCGCGATCCCACAGCACCAACATGTCCGCCCGCACCGAGCGCAGCAGGCGGTGCGCTCCGAAGTGTTCACTGACCGCATGCGGCCAAAAGCCGGCATCTACGACGCCATGACTGCCCACTTCCATCAGATAGACTCCGCGCACCAAGGCAAAGGCACTCTGCCCGCGTCCTCCCACATACCGGCCAAACACGCGCACATTGGCCGGGGTATCGGCGACCTCTTCAAGGGTGCTATCCAACGCCATTAGCCGCAGCCCATAGGCAAACGCCCCCGGCGTCTGCGGCGACGTCATCGGCGTGCAGACTTGATGAAACAGGTCGACGACCGGTGGGGCTCCCAAGTGGTCGCGTAAGTGACTCAAAGCGCCTTTGCTGGCCGGTGCAGCCAAGCCGACCGGCCAGATGAACCGAAAGCCCCGCAGCAGTTTGAACAAAACCTGAGAAAGCGAATGGCACGCCCATAAATTCATCGCCACCACTAGCAACAAACCCAGTTCCGCACTCAATTTACGCCGCCGTTGACGGGCCAATCGGTGCGTGGCCACGATCGTTTCCACCCGAACATAAGGCAGGACCTGTTCCAGTACAGCTAAGAGCGATTGATCCGACAGCTTGGCATCGGTCGTCAGCAGTCGTAGGTTGAAAGGCATGCGATGGCTCCTTGAGCTTTGAGTGATCGGATAATCCTCAAAGATGGCCAAAAAGGTCCGGGGAGTCATCGCTTTTTTGGCTTAACTAAACCGTATTGGCTTTAAAACAGTCTCTAAGTAATGCAGAGGAGAAAATAACGTGTCTTCTACCGTGCCAATAGAAATACCGCGTGAAATACTCAATATAACGCATATGACCCCCGAGGAATTGAAGCGAGAGTTGGCAGCCTATCTGTTCCAACAGGGCAAGTTGTCTTTCGGCAAAGCGCGAGAAATGGCCGACATGAGCGCGTGGGATTTCCAGTTCATGCTGGGAAGCAGAAATATCCCTATTCATTATGATGTGGAGGATTACGAGGAAGATCGGGCGACTTTAAAGGAGCTTGGTCGTCTGTGAGCGTAGTGAGCAATGCTTCTCCACTCATCGGTTTGTCCCGGATAGGCAAGCTGGAACTTCTACGACAACTCTACGGCGAACTCGTCATCCCAGAGGCCGTACAATATGAGGTTGTCGTAGAAGGCGCAGAATTGCCGGCCGCTGACCAAGTCGGGAAAGCGGCTTGGATTAAGCCCCAAGTCGTTTCCAACAAGCAGTTGGTTCGCGTACTGCAGGAAAACTTAGGCGCAGGAGAAGCCGAAGCCATTGCTCTAGCCTTGGAAACAGAGGCGGAATTACTTTTGCTCGACGAACATCGAGGCCGACAAACCGCCCTGCATCTGGGTTTGCGCTATACAGGGATAGTCGGGGTACTGATCGAGGCCAAGAACAAGAGCTGTATAGATTCGGTAAAAGAACACTTAGATAGTTTGCGCGATATAGCTGGATTCCATGTGAGTGAGCGGCTGTACATGCGCGTTATACAAGATGCCGGCGAGGCGTAATTCTCGGAAGAGATTCTTCGGCTCCGCTCAGAATGACAAGCTGTGATCAGCAATGACAATTCGTCTGCTGCTGTAGCGCTCCTAGGCGCTATCACACCCCAGCACCATCACCTCGCACTGATGCAGCGTCGGCCACGGATCGGGTGTTTGCAGGCCGTCGAGTCCTATGAGGACGAGATTTTCGCCGCGCTGGATGGGGGGATTTTTCACCACGAGCCAAGTACCGAGCTCGTTTTCCAGCTTGGTGGCACCAGCGAGCGAAACATCGCGATCGTTGACCCGACAGAAAATGCGGTCTAGGCAGGCTTCGTAATCCGTGAGGTGCAGGCGGAGCTCAGTGCCGACGATACGGCCGTCGGCAAGGCCAGCCTCAATATCATCTTCGATGATGAGGGTCATCTCGTACCCGGGACCGCCAGTAGCGCGCGCCGGCATACTCAAGGCGCGGGGCACCTGCGGATAGTGGTCTCCAGGCGTGTGCTGGACGACACCCCCCAAAGCGGAATCGGACACCGAATAGCTGCGGTCGCGGCGCGCCAACCGCTCGGGATCGGCCAGATCGGTGAGGAGATTGAGGTGGTCGTCGTTATATTCTTCCTCCTCAAATGGCGAAGCGCGATGGTGCCGATAGTCGTAGTTGAAAATGTAAACGCCAGCGGCCCCCTGTTCGTACCCATTCAGCGCCACGCCCCGCAAGACGGCAGGCACTCCGCGATCATACCCTTCGTGCGGCGAGGTCAGATGCGTAGCCCCGTCAAAACCAACGTAAATCGGCACCCCACTCTCCTCGGCGCAGGCGACGGCCTCGGCAATATCAATGCGAGCCGGGCAGTACGAGGCCGAGGACATCACGAATAAATCCGCCACCGGCTCGCGGATCCAAGCCGACGCGTCGATGCCAATGCCACGCGCCTCGGCGAGACAAGGGGGCACCCGCGTCAGCAGCGAAATCGCCTTCCCCTTCTGCTCACTGTGGCGGCGCACTATGGCGTGAGCTTGACGCATGAACTCGGTGAGGATGTCGAGGTTGTCGAGCAAGCGCCCGGGCCGGAAGTAAGGCGGCCCGCGCATCCAATCGAGTTCAATGCCGTCGAAGTCGTAGCGCTCCAAGGTCTCATCGACGAGCCCTAAAAAGCGGTCGCGCACCTCCTCCTGCTCATAGTCCCATTGCCAGCAAAAATTCCAGCGGTCAGCACCGCCCGCGCGCGGCGGAGTCGGGGAGCCGATTAGCAAATCGGGCCGCGACTTCTTGTGGCGGCTGCGCACCTGCCACTCGCGCGCTTCGTCGGAAGTGTGAGCATCGTTCATGCGCATCGACGCAATCGCCGCGATGCCGTGCCGCCGGCAGCCGTGGATATAGACCTGCATCAACTCGCGGCCGTCGGCAATGACCGCGTCCATGCAGTTGTAGAGCTGTTCGAGGCGGTTGAGTTCAAAGCCGCCGGACGTCATCTTGCGGATCGGCTTGCCGTCGGCATCCACGTCGGGGTCGGGATCCCAAACTTCCGTGTCGTCTCCCCACATAGCCGAATGCGGACTGCCGCGCCAGACCACGTCGTCGTCAATCCCGATGAGTCCGGCGAGCGCGTCAACGCCAGCCGGAACCAGTTCGTCGAGCTGATGGGTGACATCGTCGGGATTGCGGTCGGGCAGGTAGAAAAGCATCCAGTTGCCGTCGGTATTGAAAATCAGGCGCGGGAGTTTGGTCATCGCGGTCCCCATTGTGGAATGCTGTGGCTGAAGAGGCGAGGGAAGGTAGCTTGCCCAACATATAGTGTCAACGCGATATTACGATGCAGTCACGGGCCTTATGTCAGCAAATCAATATTCGGATCAAAACGGGAAGATTTATCCATGGATAAGGCGAAGATGAGATACTTTGAGCAAGAAGATATCCTATACTTGGCTATTTCTGACGACCCAGAAAGCGGCAGCATTGAACTCAGTCCCAATATCACAGCAGAATACAACGACAAGGGTGAACTCATCGGCATTGAAATTCTCAGGGCTAGTGGGATTCGATTGTGGAATCTGTACAGGCAAAAGTGCTTCACTCGCTCAAGTGAGAAGCCCTGAGCCTATATCTTGAACCCTTCATCGTCCATAGCCAAAAGCGCCGTCGTCCTAGCGCTACTCGCCGCACCAAGCCAAGCCCAAGAAACCCCCGTCGTCCAAGCCACCCGCACACCCACACCCCCTAACATCGACGGCCGCCTCGACGATGCGGTCTGGGACCAAGCCCCAACCATAGCCGACTTTTTCCAACGCGATCCTATCGAAGGTGCCCCGCCCACCGAACAGACCCAAGTCCGCATCCTCTTTGACGACGACTATCTGTACTTTGCCTTGCGCTGTTTCGACAGCGAAGCTGACCGCCTAGTGGCCAACCAAATGCGGCGCGATGCCGAGTTGGACGAAAACGACAACATCCAGATTATCCTCGATCCCTATAACGACCGCCGCGGCGGCTTTTACTTCAGCACCAATCCCTTGGGCGCGCGCCAAGACATGCTGCTCACCGACGAGGGCCGCACCCACAACCAATCCTGGGACAGCGTCTGGCAGAGCCGCACCCATATCGACAGTTTGGGTTGGAGTGCCGAAGTGGCCATTCCCTTCGATCAGGTGCGCTATCCCGACAGCGACCAAGCCGTGTGGGGCATTAACATCGGCCGCGCCATTCGCCGCAAAAACGAGGAAGTCTTTCTCGTTCCCCCGCCCCAATCCTACGGTTTTAGGGGTCGCTACCGCACCTCGCGTCTGGCCGTTCTGACGGGTTTGGGCCGGTTGCAGAGCCGCCCACCCCTAGCGGTCGCCCCCTTCTTCCTGAGCGGCACCCAGCGCGATTTCACCGCCGACGGCTCTACGGAATACGACCTGGACCCAGGCCTAGATTTCAAATACGGCCTCACGCCCTCGCTGACTTTAGACCTATCCTACAAAACTGACTTCGCCCAAGTGGAAGCCGATCAAGAGCAGATCAACCTCACCCGCTTCAGCCTGTTCTTCCCCGAAAAGCGCGACTTCTTTCTCGAAGGAGCCGGCATTTTTGAATTCGGCGAACGCGTCGAAAGACAGGGCTCTGGCGGCCGGCCACCCACCCTGCTGTTCTACAGCCGTCGCATTGGCATTGAAGAGGGCCACAACCTGCCCGTATTGGCCGGCGGCAAACTCACCGGACGAGCCGGCCCCTATCAGATTGGTGCCCTGCGCATGACCACTCAGGCCATGACCTTTGTCGATGAAGAAGCCCACGAGGATCAAGTCGATCTAAGTGGAGACACCACCCTCGATACCCTGCGCTTACACGTCCTCGACACCCTGCACGTAGCCCAGACCGACTTCACAGTCCTGCGCGTCAAGCGCGACATGCTGGGCCGCTCCAACCTCGGCTTTATCGCCATCGACAAACAACCCGGCTCCGAGGCCGCCTACAACCGCACCGGCGGCTTCGACTTCACCCTATCGCTGTTGCAAGCCGCCCTCAACCTGCGCGGCTTTGCCGCCAAGACCTGGACACCCCAAGTGGAGGGCCGTGACCGGGCCGGCCTGCTGGAGTTAGACTACCGCCAAGGCCGCTTTGAGACCCGCCTAAACTATCTGGACGTGGAAGAAGATTTTGCACCCGAAGTAGGCTTTGTGCCGCACGCCGACATCCGCCGCTTCAAAGGCAGCGGACGCTACCGACCCCGCCCAACTATCGGCTGGATCCGCATGTTCTCTATCGGGCCGCGCTTTACCTATCTGATGGATCGGGGCAACACTTTGCAGAGCCGCGACTTTGAATTCTCCGCCTTTGTCAATTTGGAAATCGGCGACTGGTTCGGGGGGCGCTACCGCCAGCGCTACGAGCTTTTGGACGAGGCTTTTGAGATACGCGACGACCAAGAAATCCCCATAGGCGCGTACGAATTTGGCAGCTACGAGTTCAATTTTTTCGCCAATTCGAGCCGACGCCTCTCGGGTCGCGCTTCGTGCGAATACGGCGATTTCTTCAACGGCACCCGCCAGCGCGTTTCCATTGAGTCCGTCTGGCGCTACAATGCCCGCCTAGAGCTGGAAGGCACCTACGAGTTCAACCACATCAACCTGCCCAACGGCACCTTCAACACTCACCTGTTCGGGCACCGCTTCCTCTATTCCTTCTCGCCCGATATGTTCGTGCGCGGCTTCTTGCAGTGGAACAGTGCCCAAGAACTAGTAGGCGGCAATTTCCTGTTCAACTACCGCTACCTGCCCGGCAGCGATCTGTTTCTCGTGTACAATCAGGTCTGGGATACGGAGGGAGGGCTGGAACAGGCTAGCCGCTCGCTGCAACTCAAAGTGTCGTATTATTGGCAGCGTTGAGGAGGGTCAGGATGCGTGGACGGCTGCGTAGTTTGTTCGTTTGAAATTACACGGGCTAGGGTAGTGTCTCAGCTTGAACGGATCTCGTCGTCGGTTTTGAACACAAAAGGGAGGAGGCTGCCGATCCCCTCCATCTCGCCGGCGTATTCTTGAAGCTCCTTCACACATCCGGCTATATCACTAGGCCAGTTATGTCTATGTTTCTCTGCCTGCTCGGATAAAGCTTCTATCTGTGCAGCTAGCTCAGCTGCCGCGCTTTCGATCCGCTCGGCTTGGGCAATGAACTCTTTTCTATCCATCTTAAGTTAGTCCTTTGAGTGTTTGGCGTGAACGCCCCGACAGTACGCACATGGGCGGCCAAAGTCAATTTGAAATGGAACGCAGTTGCTTTTAAGGGAGGAAGTCGTTATGCTGAAAGAGAAAGCGGGCGGGCTGGGGGCTTCCAGCACGCCCGCGAAGCCATCACCTCAAGGCGAAAGGACCAAGACGATGGCCGAAAATGAAGAACTGCTGAGAGTCTATAACAGATTAGACTACTTCCTGGAGATATTCGAGCCTTCATTATCCATGTTGCTTTGATGCTTGAAGACCTTGTACCACTAGAGCCACCACCTGAAGCTGATCGTCTATCCAAGCTTTCAAAGCAGGCTTCGAGGATTTTGGCTCTTGTGAACAAAGAGGCTCTTCCTGAGGCCGAGGAACTCCAGTTCGTTTATCTGCTACGAACGATTTTGACATCATACGAAGACCTCCGTTAAAAATGAAGTGAAAGGAGTCTCTATGAACAAGCGCAAGAAACATCCAACGGACATGAACCAGCTCGGCAAGCTGGTGGTCGATATGGCCACGGGCCAAGTGCCGAAAGACTATCCCGAAGGGGTAGCCGAAAAGCCGGAAGAAAACGCCGATTTCAAAGAGAATAAATGTTGTGTAGCCTCTGAGAATACAGTATCTTATAGGCATGAATCGGCTACCGAAACAGACTAGGGTAATCATACTCAAAATGCTGGCAGAGGGCAATTCCATCCGGGCGACGGCCCGGATGGCAGGCGTATCTGTCAATGCCGTGTTGCGTCTGTTTGCCCAGGCGGCCCGGTTTTCTTCGGAGTATCACGATCACAGGCTTCGACACTTGGATTGTCAGCGGATTCAACTCGACGAGATCTGGGGTTTCGTCTATGCCAAGCAGAAGGATGTCGGCCGTGCGAAGGCTGCGCCGCCTCAAGCGGGCGATGTCTGGACGTGGGTAGCTATTGACCCGGACAGTAAGCTCGCCGCCTCGTGGCGCGTAGGGGATCGCACTCAAGAGACGGCTACGGAGTTTGTGCAAGACCTCGAAGGCCGTCTTGCTCGCCGCATCCAGTTGACCTCAGACGGCTACCACGCCTACATCAACGCGGTCGGCGAGGCGTTTGGCGAAGACGTGGACTACGCCATGCTCGCCAAAATATACAGCCCCGCCGAAATAGATCAGCGCAAGGTGGTCATCGCGGGCGATCCCGACCCGGACCACATCTCCACGTCGCTGGTCGAGCGTCAAAACTTGACCATGCGCATGTCGATACGCCGATTCACCCGCCGCACCAATGGCTTTTCCAAGAAGATGCTCAACCACGCCTACTCGGTCGCCCTCCACTTCATGTACTACAACTTTATCCGCGTTCACGCCTCGTTAGACGGCCTCACGCCGGCGCAAGCCGCTGGCGTTGCGGATCGGCCCTACACGATGGGATGGTTCGTCGAGAGGGTCGAACAGACCCAGCCTAAGCCCAACCGCCCCTCAGCCTATCGGCCTCGCCAAAAAGCCGCCTAAGAGCCTATACGAAAATTAATTTTCAGTTGATAACAAGGTCTTGGCGACCTACGCTTTCCATATCATTTGCTCTCAACCAAGAGGAGGAAAGCCATGGCCACCAAGACCCCTTCACCGGATCCGATCTGGCGTACTCCGGATGCGTTGTGGAAGCTCATCGCCCCGATTCTGGGGCCGGACAAGCCACCCGGCACCGTCGGACGCCCGGCCACCCCCAACCGCGTCCTGTTCGACGCGATTATCTTTGTGTTGCGCAGCGGCTGTCAATGGCAGGTCATTCCGCGAGAAACCTACGCCCCTGGATCAACCGTGCATGGCCGGTTTCGACACTGGGTACAACAAGGCGTGTTCGTTCAAGCCTGGCAGACGTTGTTGCACTACTATGATAAGCACGTGGGCATTGCGTGGAAATGGCAAGCCCTCGACGGGGTGATCACCAAAGCGCCGTTGGGCGGCGACGATACGGGGCCTTCCCCTGTAGACCGGAGTAAAAGGGGCACCAAACGATCGGTGTTGACCGACCAGCGTGGTGCCCCCTTGGCCGTGGAAGACGAGCCCGGCGAGCGAGCCCATACGCATGACAAAACGGTGGCCTTGGCGACCTTGGATGGCATCGTGGTGGAACGACCGGAGAAAGTCGTCTATCGTTTGCATCATCTGTGTCTGGACCAAGGCTATAACTACGACGAGGTCATCCAAGGGGTTGAGGAACGCGACTATCATTTACACTTGGCGAAAAGTCAAGCAGACAAAGCCGCGGTACCCACCCCAAAGAAATATCCGGCTCGTCGATGGGTCGTCGAACGAACCCACGCTTGGCATAATCGGTTCCGGCGACTGCTGATCCGATGGGAGAAAAAGAGTACCCATTACCAAGCATTCATTCACGTCGCTTCGGTGCTTATCATTTTTCAAATGGTCGATCGCTTGACATGATTTTCGTATAGGCTCTAAGCCCCTAAGCCCCTAACGTAGCATTCTAAAAAGATAAGAGAAAGCGATAGAAAGATGATTCATATTGTGGTACCAGTAGAAGATGATGGCAAAGATGCTTTGGAAGATGCCATTCAGTCGTCGGGGCTTCCTGCATACAAGGATTATGCACCCAATGTTTTCCTCGTCAACTTCCAAGGAACCAGCCGAGAGTTGTGTAAGATATTAGGGATTGGGGAAGAGGATTCTGGCTTTATTACGGGAGTAGCACTTCCGTTCTCAGGATACTATGGATTTGCAGCTTCTGACTTCTGGCAATGGGTAAAAGCCAATGGCTAAAGACAAACAAATAACAAAACCGCCGTATGATATAGAGAAGCCTGTATCCCCCGACATAGACAACAGGGAATTATTAGAGTTGTCCGTCAAACAGCTTGCCGAAATAGGCGAATTTATGGCAAGCAAGGCGGATATTGCCGCTTTAGAGACCAACGTCATGGAGAAAGTTCATGCGGAACTCAAACCGTTTCACGAGCTCCGTGGCGAGTTCAAAACGTTAAAACGGTTCTTTTATATAGGATTAAGTGCCGTTCTAATACTGCTATGCAAAATGGCTTTTGCGCCGACTCTTTTTACATACACAGGCACAGGTTGACACCTGTTCTTCCCTGCACCCCAACAACGACAACGGCCCTCTGGTTTCGCACCAGAGGGCCGTTGTCTGTCCACACAACTTGGTGTAATTTCAAACTAACACACTACCGACGGCTGCGCGACCAGTGGGGTCGGGCGTCTTGCCACGGCTTCTTGACAGGTCGATACCATCTCAACGACATTGATACGGAAATGACCACGTCAGTGGTCTGGCAAATCCAACTGATAAAGGTGATACCTGTGCTATCAAGACTCTATGTGGACAACTTCCGTTGTCTGGAAAACTTTGAACTCGATCTCGACGAGACGAACGTTTTCCTAGGTAGGAACGGCACGGGTAAAACCTCTGTTCTGAACGTGCTCAGGAACATCCAGAGTCTGGTCGTGCGGGGATCGAGATTGGATGCAGTGTTCCCGGCCCGGGACATTTCGCTCAACAGCCAACGCAGCGAGCAGCGATTCGAAATAGAGACCCGCGTTGACGGCGAAGCCTACCGTTATTCGCTCATAGTGGAGCATGACCTCTCTCGTGGTATGATGCGAGTCGGGGAAGAAACACTTGAATATGACAGTAACCCGATTTTTGAATTCAAGAACGGAACCGCACAGCTATATCACGATGACTACTCCCAAGGCCCTTCGTATCCCTTCGACTGGTCGCAGTCCGGAATCTGCTTCTTGAACGAAATGAGCGCCAATAGGAAGCTAACGCAGTTCAAGAAGGAGATCGCCAACTACATAATCGTTAGCTGTTGCCCGCCTATCATGTCGGCAGAAACGAGAACCGAGGACGAATTCTTGGAGCCTTTGATGCAGAACTTCGTCGGCTGGTACCGTCGTGCTGCGCAGGAGAATATGAGTTCCATCAGTCCGCTATTTGAGACTCTACGTGAAGCACTCCCAGGTTTCTACTCGATCAATTTAACGGAATCTGGGGAGAACTCCCGCGCACTCAAAGCAATTTTTCAAGGGCCGTCGTCCGAACTTATTCGCTACGGTTTCGATCAGCTCTCCGATGGCCAACGAGCCCTGATTGCCTTATACAGCCTGATCCATCTCTCCTCGGATCGTCAAGTTTCGCTGTTCATTGACGAACCCGCTAACTACCTCGCCCTTGGGGAAGTACAGCCTTGGCTCGCCGAAGCGGCTGAGCGTGTCGGCGAATCCTTGGGACAACTTGTCGTCGCATCGCATCACCCCGTGATAATCGATTACATGGCGGGCGCGAACGGCAGATGGTTCTTCCGCGACGGAGACGGTCCGGTGCGGGTGAGCAAAGAGCCGAAGAATACCGTCGATGACCTGTCGCTTTCCGAAATCATAGCAAGACGCTGGGAATGAGCGTCCGAATCGTATTACTCTGCGAGGACGCGGCCACAGACACGTTCGTACGCCGATTTCTGCGCCGACGGCAATTCAAAGCTCGCGACATCAGAACGTTGCCTATTCCACATGGCTCCCAATCCGGCGAGCAATGGGTTCGAGAAAAGTACCCAAGCGAATTGCAGGCCATTCGCAGTCGACAAAATGCCTTCCTGATCGTCGTCATTGACGCGGACACACATACGACGCAGGCCCGTCGGTCCCAGCTTGATGATGAGTGCAACGCCGAACAAGTACCTGCGAGAAAACCAGCAGACCCCGTGATCATCATCGTTCCGCGACGGAATATCGAGACTTGGTTTGCTTACCTAGACGGCGAATCGGTTGACGAAACAGTAGATTACAACGCCTATAAGTCGAAGGACCCCCGTCCCTTTGCCGAAGAACTGTACCGAATGTGCCATGAGTACCAACAGCTTAGACCACCCGTACCGCCGTCCTTGGACGAATCGTGCCAAGAGTACCGCAAGCTCAAACGTTGAGTTCGTCCGCGGCATCCGGTCGGCTCAATGCGCCGACGCGAAATACACCTTGTTCTCCTCCATGAACTGACTGAGCTGATAGGCAATAACGCGTTTCACAGCCGTTGCCTCGGTTTCGCTGAGCACCCCCTCTTCTACAAGGAACCCATCAAAACTGCTGCCGACATGTTTTTTTCTCGTTAGCCGTACGCCCGCTTGTTAGCTGACACTACACCTCATCAAATCACAAGAGATTGCACTGCTTCTTCAACTTTTTCACCGCTACCTTTTCCTCCACCCCCGAGTTTAAAGGCGATCTTTCCACCTCGATCAATGATATACTCGATAGGCATTCTATCCACATTGTAGAGCTTAAACACCGTATCTTTCCAGCCATTGCCTTCACATATCTGAGGCCATGTGAATTGCTCTTCCTTTATCGCAGCACGAAGAGCGTCAAAGTCCATATCTGATGATATACCAATGAGGGCGACCTCGTCCTTAGAATACTCCTGGGCAATGTTGCGCAGAGAAGGGTAGATAAATTTACACATGCTACAGGTTGTACTCCAAAAATGCAAAACCACGACTTTGCCCTGATAATCTGCAAGATCTACGCGATTGCCGTCTATATGGGGCAACCTGAATTGAGGGGCCAACTGTCCGACGTTTAAATTGTCGAGCTCGTACAGATGTCCTCGTGCATGATCTACATGCCATTCAGAGGCATCCCATGCGATGATTTGTTCAAATCCGCGACGAGCTTTTCCCGTCTCACCTTCGCGTTCCCAAGCATCGGCTAAAGTACACAGCAAGGACGATCGACTCTTCAAAGGAACGACCTTTTCGACCAATTCCTCCAATAGGAGAATTGCATCTTTTTCTCGGCCATCACGTCCGAAACTGTTCCACAAACCATACTTGACTTCATCCCACACATCTTCGGTATAAGAAATGTGCTTGAGGGCCGCTTGAACTTGGTCACTGACGCCCTTCAGATTTCCCCACATGGTGAAAGCATTGTCCAAAGCCTTTGTGGCTATATCTGAAGGCTTCTTCTCCAGATACGTCTGGAACATTTCTGCGGCGAGTCGATGTTGGGGGTCGTTCTCCCCAAAAGAATCCTCTGCCGTCTCGTAGAACTGCTTAACCTCTTCCCAGGCGGCCTTGTGCCATGCTTTAAAATCCATTTCTTCTTGGGACAGTGTATTGTTTTGCTCAGTCATGTTTATCTCCTTCAGTAAAGGTAGCGATCGGCCACGCATTGGACGATCTCCGCCACGGTCGTCTCCGTGCCCTTCATAGCATCGTGTACCCGGTAGTGCCACGGCTCGCTGCCCAAGTTAGTGCGCCAATCCCGAATGGCCTGAACATTGTCCTGTCCCGCCTTTTGCAACTGGTCGAGGCTACCCCGCACCAGCGCTTGATTCTCCATATCCGCTAGATCGAGCGTGGCCATCTGTTCGGCGACCCAATAGACGCCGCGCGCCAATTCCACATAGGACCGCACCACCCGCGTCTCATGGGCCAGTTCCGCTTCCCCAAGGCCCTCGACAATTTTCAAGGCCCGGTCGCAGATCGCAACTTTGGTGTCGAAGTCCTCGGCACTGAGATAATAGCGGAACATCCCCTCGCCCAAATAGGGCCGCTGCCGCTGCCGCACCATCTGTGCGGCCTTGCCCCAAGAATAGCATATCGGGAAATCGGAATCGTACACATCGAATTCCACCGGCCCCATCAAGACAGCCCACTCAGCCATGGCCTCTGGCTGGGCATAGCCTTCCCGCCGGGCCCAAGCCAAGGCGAATTCCGCCTCGTCGCGGCCTTGCATATTCCAAGCCCACTCGGCCAAGGCGTGGATATTGAAGCTGCAAATCTGGCGCTCTGGCCCACCCCAAGCCATCATGGCGTACGCTCCGCTATAGCCCCGCCGCACCAGTTGACCGACGTAATCCCTCATGCGGTGAGCCGAGCGCTGCGGCACCTTGAACTCGGGCGTATCCACCTTGCCGTTGGCCGCAATGGGCACGTCGTAACTGGCGATCCAGCGCCCCTCGGCGGCGTAGTGATCCAGCAGCGGATTGGCCATCAAATCGCGCGGCCGGTGCAGCACCCTCTCCAGTTCCGTAACACAGGCCCGCTCGATTTTCACCTCTGGGGGCAACTCGTCCAGCACCCGATAGTTGCGCACGGTAGTAGTGGTCGATAAAAAGATGCGAATCTGCAAATTGGGATAGCGCTCTTGGGCCTGCCGCCAAGCCGCGACAAAGGCCCGCGATTCCAGCACAAACTGCCCCACCGCCGTGCATTCAAGGCAGCCACACTGCCCCGGCCGTTCGCTCAACCAGCAGCTTATTTCCTCGGCCCCTTGCCCGGCAATATCCTCCATCCACTCTTGTATGATTTGCACCAACAGCGGCTGCGAAGCGCAAGGAGCCCGGTGCTGGTTGCCCGTCTTGTGGGCAAAATAGCGCCCGGTCAACGCCCCGTCTCCCTTGCCAGCCAGTTCGGGATAAGTCCTGAAAAGGCCGCACTCGTGCAGGAAGTTGAGGTGCAGGATATAGGGCAGATAATTGAAGGCCCGTTGCCGCGCCGCTTCGAACTGTTCTCGGTCAATAGTGGCCCGATTGCGCTGGCCGCGTTCAATGGGATGCAATTGCGTCGAGGCCATTTTGCCGTAGTTCAATTTGAGCGTGGCCAGCCACGGGATCCAAGTCGCAGGCTCGGGAAAATTCCACAAGCCGCGCTCGTCCATGTCGGGCCAGTCAACCACCTCGGCCAAGGGGATGTGTACCTGCTCCGAACTCATTTCGGGTTCGAGTAACTGGATCAGGGTCTGGCAGGCGTAGTACACGCCGCGCTCGTCTAACCCCGTCAGCACCAGACCGTCTCGCCCTCGTGGCTCAATGAGGTACGCCTGGGCCTTATTCTTCAAGCTCTGGAGCCGTTCAATCGCCGCGCTGTTTGCCGCGGCCACGCCAATGTCGATGGTAAAGGCCCCACCATCCGGCTTTGCTTGTCCCTTTTCAATGAACAGTGCTTCCAACTCGGCAGCACCCTGCTGCTCGATTGGTCCGGCTTGGTCTCGCAGCGCAATACTCACCTCACCCGGCCTACAGCGGACACTGTCGGCAATGCGAATCTCGTGGGGCAGGGGCAACAGATAGGACGTCCACAATTGCATCAGGTTAATTATCCGTATTGACTTGCTTGGGTTGTAAACGTCTCGGCATGGAGGACGTTTATTAGAAACGTATTGAACTACGAGATCGAGTCAGCCTTTTCTGACTGTTCAAAGAATTTTACACGTTCTTCCGGAGTAAGATCTTTCGTCTGCAAAAAGTGTACAAGACGTACGAAATGCACCTCCTGCATCATCTCGTCTTGAGGAAACTCTTCCCTGACTTCCTTCCACAGCCGATCTCTTGCGTCCTTTGTCAATATGTTCACGACCTATCTCCTATAGCTCGGGTGGAGCAACGATCTCGATAGGATTGTAGCCTTCTAAGGCGTTGACCAAGTTGACCTCTCGGCGGGTATTGACTTTGACTAGATGGCGAAAATTCCAACTAGCAAGATAACCAATTCCATGAACAACGGCGATGGCCACATGGTTAGCATCCGAAGTGTATTTTTCAGGGAAAACATCTCGTCGAACGTATTCTTGGGCTAGGTTATCTGCTTCGTCAGAAAAGCTTAGCACTGTGAGATTTTGCACCAAAGCTTCCATCTTCTGACGCTTGTCCTCATTCGGAGTATTACGGATTTCCAATAGGGTAACAGTTGAGATGACGGCATCCATTTCAAGGCATCTACCCTGCCAGAATTCTTGAGTTAGGCGTTGACGATCTGGTGCGCGATCATCGTAGTAGGCACTAGGAACCGTTGTATCCAGATAAACTCGATCTATTACTGCCATATCATGCCACCAACAGTTGCGTCGAATTAGCTGCAGTCATACAGGCTCCTTTATTGGCGCGGCCTTTTCGGCGGCGTGGCCGATACGCCTTCCATGCCACCGCTGACGCGGAGCACTTCGCCAGTGATCCAAGACGCTGACGGACTACACAAAAAGGCCACACCTTGGGCAATGTCCTCCGGCTCGCCCCAGCGTCCCAAGGGAATGGCCGCGCGAATGCGCTCGATCATTTCTTCTTCGGATATCCCTAAGGTGACGCGGCGCTGGGCCATGTTGCGCTGGTTGAATTCCGTGTACACCGGCCCCGGACACACGGCATTGACCCGCACTCCGTACGCGGCCAACTCCAGCGCCAAGGTTCGGGTAAGGCTGATGATACCGGCCTTAGCGATGTTGTACGCAGCTACCAACGCGGCCGGATTCTGGCCATTGATCGAGGAGATATTGACGATGCTGCCGGCCTCCTGTTCTTCCATAATGCGTCCAACAGCGCGGCAGCAGTAAAAGGCCCCGGTCAGCGTCACGTCCATCACCCGGTGCCATTCGGCGTCTTCCAGCTCAACTATCGGGGCCACCTGCTGCCCAGTGCCAGCGTTATTGATCAGGATATCCACCCGCTCCTCCTCGGCGACTAGCGCGGCGAAAAAGGAAGTCACCGCAGCGCTATCGGTTATATCGAGCGCCACGGCCCGCACGGATAGGCCCTCGCCTTGGAGCTTCGCGGCTTCCTCGCGCGCCTTATCCTCCTGTCGGTCAGCAATGACCACGCTGGCTCCGTCGCTAGCTAACTGCCGGGTGATTCCCAGCCCTAAGCCCTGGGCACCGCCCGTGACGACGGCGATTTGTCCGTCCAGTGGACGATTTTCATGCTGATTCATCAGATAACCTCATGCCGGTTTGGGATGACTGTAGCTATAGCCCATAATTCTTCGCGGTTGCGCCGCATATCTGCATGATGGCGTCGCGCTCAGCCGCGCTAAACTCCGCTTCGTATTGGGGCTGATACGCAACCTGCTCGGCCCAGCCCTTCACCCACGCCTCGTCAGCGTCCAAATTGCAAAACGCCAGAATGTCCGTAATTTTTTGCTCGGCTGCCGCGCACAACTGCTCAAACGGCAGCACCAAGCAGCGCGTCTTAAGCGCCTCGTGTTGCAGCACTTCCTCGTAGGTCCAAGCGTATATCGCATTCCAGTATTCAGCCCACCCTTCGACATCGCTCCCTGCGCCCCACAGCGTTTGGATGTGCCGCGTTTTCTCCGCGTCGATGGTAATGGGAATGCGCTCGTGGCCGAACTCGAAGTGGCCGGCGTTGCGCAGGTACTGGCGGTGAACCGGGGATGAGAAATGGGCCAAGTTGCGCTGGTGCTGGCGCGCCATAGACGCAATGTGCGCGATTGGATGGCGCACGGCAATGACGAAGCGCGCGTCCTCGTACAGCTTGGCCAGATACGCGATCCGCGTGATATTGTAGTTGTTTTTGCAGACGATGCGATCCGCGTCGCGGCACAGCAGCAGCTTCGCCAAGGTCGCCGCATAAACAGCCTCAAATTCCGGGTGGCTGGTTTGCCGTTCGACTGCGTTGTTCACCGCCGGATCGTGCAGGTAAGCGAAAAACTGCATCCACAGGATTTCTTCCATGGCTTCAGGACTGTATGCGTTGACCATCACGCCGTCGGCATGTGCCCGCTCTTGTTTGCGCGCCGCGCCCAATCCAACGGCGCGGAAGATATGGTCGGCCCAAAACGGCGTGAACGCGCCGTAGTAATCGCAGTATTTGAACGAGGTAAGGCGCGGATGAGACGCCAGTATATTCAGCAGCAGAGTCGTGCCAGCGCGCGCCAAGCCCGTGATGTAAATGGGCGCATCCACCGCCCGCCGCGCCAACCGGCCCTTGAGCACCTGCGTCTCCAGCTTGCCCACGTCAATCCAAAAGTTCGGATGCGCATGCACCAGCCAGCCGAAAAAACGCATCAGCCGCGTATGATTAAAATCAGTTTCCATAGCTTATTCGTTCTTCAGTAAGGACGCTAAATATGAACATAAACGCACTTAGACAAGCTCAGGATCGCATCGCAGAGGCGATTAAGGCCCTTAAGAAGACGCGAAACGAGCATGAGGAGTACTTGAAGCCGATTGAGACGCGTACTCGCCAATTGCTGATTGACCCGATGCTTGAGGCATTGGATTGGGACGTTCGGAATCCCGCTCAAGTTCACCTTGAATACAAAGGCACCTCGGGCAAACCCGATTACGCGCTATTCTCGCATGGCAACGTGGTCGCACTCATTGAAGCAAAGAAATTGGAGATACCGCTAGCCCGTATCAAAGTGGAACAGGTGATAAAGTACGCACGTGATAGGGCACTCACCAGTTTGAAATACGTCGTGTGGACTAACGGCGATCACTGGCAGATATGGTCAATGGAAGAGGATCGAGAAGAATCGTTCCAGCTCTCTAATACGCAAGAGTACGAATGCGCGGCAAAGGTAATACAGCTATTGCGTAGCGCATTGGAAGTACAGGAGGTGTCTCCGACGCCTAAGCCCAGTCGTGTACATGAGACCATTGATCCGTCCAATAACGACGCTTGGAAACCGCTAACGTCATTAAAAGTAGAAAAAGGGCAGAAAGTACCGGCAAATGCCACGATCATGTTCCCGGACTCGAGTACAAAACCAATCAAGAATTGGATCGATCTGTGGGATAACGTTGCGAATTACTTGATTGAAATTGGCAAAATTTCAGCGCAGGATTGTCCAGTCCGTAAGAAGGCTGATTCAGTCACTTACTTTTTGCACACTAAACCTTTTCACCGGAGCGGTAGGAAGTTTGATACGCCGCGAGAAATCAAGAACGATCTATGGTTAGAGCGTTTTCACGGGAACATAGTAACGATGGTAAAAAATTCCTGCTGGCTCCTCGATAAGTTCGGCGTCAATTCCTCCTCCATCCTCGTCAGCACCGACCGGAGCTAGCCGCCGTTGACAAAAAGCGTCCCACCGCGATACACTCATAGACCAAAGGAGATTATTTTGGCAGACACTATCAAACTATCCCTAGAATTCCCTCAGTCTCTAGTCGAGGGCCTCTGGATAGACGAGGCCACGGCCTCTACTGAGATGAAAGAAGCCGTAGTGCTGGATCTTTTCCGCCAAAAGCGCATCTCCATTCGCAAAGGGGCCGAACTGTTGGGCCTCTCCTATCGCGCATTTCTGGCACTCCTCTCCCGCCGCCAAATCTCGATCGTCGAGTAACGGCCTTTCTCACTCGGCGCATAAATTCCTTGGATAAGACGCAAGTATGGCCCCTCTAACAGTTGAGCAATACGTATCCTTGATTCCCGCAGTCAAGCATTCCCCCAAGCAGTATTTATGGTCTTCGTATGACGCCGAAGCCGACGTGTTGTACGTAAACTTCAAAAAGCCCAGCCACGCCGACGACAGCGAGTTGACCGACGACGACGTGATCATCCGCTACGAACAAGGCCAAGTGGTCGGCCTGACGATCCTCCATGCCAGTCAACATATCCCGGAAGACAAAAAATAGCGCCATCTCCGTCCGCAAAGGAGCTACCCCAATGGCATTAGACAATCTAAAAGAAACCATCGAAACGCTGCGAGAGCGCATTCAGGCGCATCGCACATACTTGGAAGGCTATGAGACGCGGACGCGGCAAGCACTCATCGATCCTATGCTTCGCGCATTAGGCTGGGACGTTGAAGACCCCAATTCCGTCGAACTCGAATACGGGATTGATCGAAAGTGGGCCGACTACGCGCTGATGGGAAGTGAAAGACCGATAGCCGTGATTGAGGCCAAGGCCCTAGGGAGGGCGCTGAAAGACGACGAGAAAATGCAGGCACTCAACTACGCGAACATGGATGGCATTGACTACATGGCCGTCACGAACGGAGACCATTGGCAGATGTTCGATGTGTTTAAGAGAGGTCAGCTCGACAATCGAATCCTGATGGAATTCCAACTGACGCGAGACGAGCCGTACGCTTGTGCGTTGCAGGCTTTGGGTCTATGGCGGCCGAATTTGGCGAGTGGGAAGCCGAAAGAAGCGGCAACGCCAGTAATGATAGAAAAACTCACACGAGCTGAATCGGCATCTACGATATCCGAGCCAAGCGGAAGAGAGAAGAAGGTCGCTGAGTCGTCCAATAACAGCAGTTGGGAGCCACTTAAGTCATTAAAAATAGAAAAAGGTCAGAAGCCTCCGGCAGACGCCAATATCAAGTTTCCTGACTCGAGTACACAACCAATCAAGAGTTGGGTCGATCTATGGGACAGCGTCGCAAATTACTTGATTGAAGTTGGTAAAATTTCAGCACAGGATTGTCCAATAGGTCGGAATAATTCAGTCATTTACTTTTTGCACACTGAACCAATTCACCAGAATGGAGCGAGGTTTAGGCATCCGCGAAAAATCAAGAACGATCTATGGTTGGCCCGTAGCTTCGCAACCGCACAGAGGACGGTGGAAATATCATGCTGGCTCCTCGATAAATTCGGCGTCAATCCCTCCACCGTCCTCGTCAGCATCAACCCGAGCTAGCCCATGTCCTCCCTCTTCCACAAACTCTACATCGCCACCCTCATCTGCTGTCTCCTATTCCTCGCCTTCATCTACGGCGTAGTATCGGCAATCTTCCACCTCGCTCCCGCTCCCGACATCCGCATCCACGCCGTCAACGCCTATGGCCACCTCGCCTATCTCTACGAAGACCTCACCGACACCAAAAACCAATACACCAGCACCATGTGGTTTGAAGACGCCAGCGCGCCTTCCGGGGCCATCATCCACAACGCCGCGGCCATGCAGCCCGGCCTGACGCTCGTATCCAAAAACGCCACCGCCGCCGTGCTCATGGACTCGCTTGGCAACATCGTCCACCAGTGGCAATGCGACTTTGCTGAAGCCTTTGACGAAGACGATTTCGCCGCCTTCCCGCAGCAACCCGACATGCTGCACTGGCACCGCACCCATCTGTACCCCAACGGCGATCTCCTCGCCAACCACGACTACGTCAACCACTACCCCTACGGCTACGGCCTCGTCAAACTCGACAAAAACTCCCAAGTCATCTGGAAATACACCGGCACTGCCCACCACGACTTCGACTTCGACGACCAAGGCAACATCTACACCCTCGTGCAAGAAATCGGCACCACCCCCATCGGCAACATCCAACCCCCGTACATCGAGGATTTCGCCGTGGTCATCGACGGAGTAACCGGCCAAGAGAAACGGCGCTTTTCCATCTTCCGCGCCCTGAAAAACTCGCCCTATCGCAGCGTGTTCGACCGCTGGCAAACCACCCGCCACAGCGAAGTCACCCACACCAACGCCATTCGCCTAATCCCGCCAGATTGGGCCACAGCCGCTCACATCCCGCGCGCCAAAGCCGGCGACCTACTCATCTCCCTGCGCAACCCCAACGCCCTCATCATAGTCGATCCCATTGAGCAACAAGTGATCTGGTATGGCGAAGGAATCTGGAAACAGCAGCACGACCCCGACTTCCTGCCCAACGGCCGCGTGCTCCTCTTCGACAACCAAGGACTGCGCGGCCACCCCTTCGGCCAAAGTCGCATACTGGAAATCGATCTATTTACACACGAAATTTACTGGGAGTACAAGGGCACCAGCACCGATCAGATTTTCGACAGTTGGATTCGCGGAGCCCAACAGCGACTGCCCAACGGCAACACCCTCATCACGGAATCGCAACGCGGGCGCTTGCTCGAAGTCACGCCAGCCGGCGAAATCGCCTGGGAATACTACAACCCAGACCGCGCTTCCTACCAAGGCAAACCCCTGCGCGGCATGATGACCCAAGCCCAAAGGATACCCCAAGATGCCCTGTCATTTCTCGAAAATTAGCTTCGTTTGCGCGCTTCTGCTCCTGTGCAGCAGCGCGGCTCACGCCTACATCGGCCCCATCATCATCATCGGCGCAATCGGCAGCATGTTCGGCTGGGTCGCCGCCGTGGTCCTCGCCGCCGCGCTCGTAGCCTCGTACCCCTTTTACGTGCTATACCGCCGCAAAAACAAGCGCAAACAAAGCAAGGAAGAGTTGCCCTAGCCCCCGTGCTCCCGCAGTAGTTGTATCCCGTGCGCCAACGCCCCAGGCGTATCCACATCCTGCCACCAAGCCGCGCCAACATCCAAAGCGCGCAACCGACCCTGCTCTATCAGCATCCGCATCCCATCGGTCAAACTGCAATCGCCTCGGCGCGCTTCCACCTCGCTGAGATGCGCCACCAACGCATCGCTACAAGCGAACAGGCCCGTATCCACAGCATTGAAATCCGTCAGCTCCTTGCCAATCGCCGCAATCCGCTCGCCTTCTAACCGCACCTTCGTCGCATCGTCCATGTCGTAGATCGCGTCCAGTTTGCGATCCACCGCTAACACCACCTCTCCAGGGCTTAGACTGACGTCGCGCATCGCAGTAATCATCGCCGGGTCAAAGAGATGATCGGCCATCAGTAGCAGGAACTGCTCCGCGAGCATCCCAGTCGCCGCCAACACCGAAATCCCATTGGATAGCTTCCATTGCGCATTCTCGACAAAGCGCAGCCCGATCCCCAGACCACTCGCCCCGTTCAGAGCCGCACACACGTCCGCACCGCAATGTCCAGTGACCACCACGATCTCCCGCAGGCCGCTTTGCTCCAGCATCCGGCAGGTGCGCACCAACAGCGGCTCGCCTTCCATTTGCACTAGAGACTTGTGCGCTACCGGAACGTGGTCGCGCAAGCGAGAGCCGTGCCCGGCGGCCAAAATAAGTGCTTGGTCAATCACAGAATCTCTCCTACTACCGACCGACGCTTTGCAATTCTTCGCGTATGACCCGGCGCAGCGTGGTTTCATCAAGGGCGTCATCCTGCTGTTTGAGGTACTCTCGCAAAGCCTGATTAATCATGGTTTGGTAGCCCATGCCTTCGCTTTCCGACCGAGCGCGAAAGCTATTCAGCACCTCGTTATCGAGATAAATGGTAACGCGGGTTTTGCCTCTCTGGGCTACGACTGGCCCCCGTTTCCCCTTACTGAAGTCGTATTCCTTCTTCATAATTTCGCTGCTCCGCTTGAGTGGCTCTTCGAGCTGATATAAGCCTAATAGTTTCCTGGCGATAGGTATAAACTACGACGAGGATGCGCCCTAAAGCATCTAAGCCTATAGTTACAAACCGCTGCTCTTCATCGACCCGATCATCTTCGGTCGTCACGCCATAGGGATCGAATAACACAGGTTCGGCATCAGAGAATGCAACGCCATGCTTTGCAAAATTTGCGCGTGCCTTAGGCGGATCCCATCTGATGTCCATGATTGAATATATGTATAATGTGCATACGTTGCTATTTTAACCAATGATAAACACTCTATTGCCGGTCTTGCCGGTAAAGTAGTCGATGACAATCCACAAGCCGTTGCACAGGCTCTCACCCATAATCAGCCCCAAAAAGAAGCGCACGCTCGCCGCGTAAAGCGCCGGTCCGCCAAAGCGCAGCACGATCCGCTTGACCCCCCAAGCAATGAAAATGCTGAACCATATCTTGTCCATCAGGTGATTAGCCGCCACCGCAAAACCCAGCGGATGCAACGGCCACCAAAGCACGTGATGCCGCGCCCACATCAGAAGGAGCATGACCGCGCCGCCACCAGCGCAAAAAGCGAGCCCGTCCCAAGCCACGCCCGCCGGCTCCAGCCCGCGCACCGCATAGTTGTACACGGTTGACGGCCCGCCCTTAAAAAACCACCCCACCAAATTGATCCCCCCGTGCCGGTACGCCATGTGCAGCACCATCCAGCACGAGCCAACCGCGCCAATCAAAATCGCCAAGCACACTCCCCACATCACCACTCGCCGACTCGGGCGCGTCATGTCCTCGACCAGCTTCAACCCGTTGGCCAACAGCGCCATCACAAAGATGCGGATGTCGGCACACCAGATATAGGCCAGCGACAAATTGAACACCCCGCTGGTGCCAATCGCGTTGACGCCCAAGCCGTGTATCATCAGGTCTGGCGCGATCATCGGCGAGCGCACAGCCGCCAACCCCGCCTCGGCCACAATCCGGCTAATCCCAATAAAGATCAACAGCGCCAATCCAATAAACACCGCCGCCACCCATAATTGCACCCCCATCAGCCACAACCACCCCACCATCGTCGCCACGCCAGCCAGCAAAGCGCAAACCGCACCGCGATACGGGACGATCTCGTCGCCATCGTCGATATCGCGCACACCCCACAACGCCTTGCGGAACACTCGCTTCAAATGTTCGCGTCCCACCCAAAGGCCAGCCAGCACCAGCGCCAGTAACGCACCTCCGCCCTGATAGGCCAGATAGGGCTGAGAGGCAATGCCATAGACGAACTTCTGCTTGGATGTCAAGCCCATCAGCAGCAGGACCTCGGACTCGGCCCGGACCAAAAGCTGGAAGATCCACAAACCAGCCGAGATACTCGTGTTGATCAAATAAGAAAAGCCCACCATCGCGAAGATAATCCGCAGTTGCAAGCGTTGGCCGAAGTAGGGCATGCTCCACTGCAAGTTTACATTGGGCATCGACGGCTCGTACTGGTGCAGGGCTTCAAGCGACCCCCACAGCACCGGGATGGCGCAGCCATACCACATGGCCCGGCTCTTAAAAAAGCGGTTGACCAAACCCCGGCCCTCGCCCTGCACCATGGCCGCCCCCACCTGCGCCACCGGGTACGCCAATCGCTCGCGGTCCATCCACTGCCGCCGCAAGATCACGGCCGCGGCCACCATCGTCGCGTAGAGCGCAATGAGAAACACTGCCCACCACAACAGCGGCTCGGCCCAAGCCCCATAGGGGATTTCCCCGCCCTCGAAGAAAGCGCGGTTGTCCTCGCCGTCGTCAACCAAGATCGCGCGCTCGGGCAACAGCGGGCCGAGCTTTTCCTGCCACTGGTTTTGCGGCGTGCCGTAATAAGCAAAAGCCGCGAGAATGGGCAGCAACTGCTGGCTCATGCCCATCGTACACAGAGCCGAGACCATCAGGAGCATGACGTACACCAAGACCAAATCGGCGCGGTCGAGAGCCAGCGATCCACCGTGCCAAACCAAGGCCGCGTTGAGCAGCACCGAAGCCACTAAAAAGGAGGCAAACCACAGCCCCGGCTTGAACAAGTCGATCTGCGGCTGGGGCAGGTAATACGCCAAATAGAGGCCCAGCGCTACCACAGCCGCGCCCAGCGCCCAGACCCCGTTCCGCGCCACCACTTTGAACAAAACGTTGAGCAGACCGATGAGTACGAGGAACAGAAAGATCGCGCCTGGGGTATTGAAATCCCACGCCATAAAGGTCGAGTGCATGGCCATGTTGGCGTATGGCGCGCCAATGGCGAGGAAGAAGCTGAGAAAGATGCCCGTCCAAAAGCCGCGCCAAGTCACGCCGACCGCGGCCTCTGAGCGAGATTTAGGAGAGGTAGCAAAGGTGGAGGGAATGGACCGCTGCAAACTTCAATACTCCACGTGGATGTCGGCCAGCACGGGCGTTTTGGCGACCAAGGCGCGCACGCGCTGCAAATGCCGCTGCCCAGCTCGGCTTAGCACGGATTCACCCTCCGCCAACAAATCGCGCTGTTCCAATCCGTCGGTCGCCAAATCGAACAGCATGGAGCCACGCCAACTATAGTTGATGTACTTCCAGTCGTCGGCCACGACCGCATAGCCTTTGCGCGACCACTGCACGTGTTCGTCCGTGTTGACCACCACAATCAATCGCTCGGGATCTAGTGGACGCAGCAGCGAGCGGCCGTCGAGTCGCTCCTGCCACGCAGCAACCGTGGAATCCGCGGACAGTCCAAGCAGGTCTAGCGCAGTCGGCACCAAATCCGTCAATGCAACGCGCACCCGTGCGTTCTGACGCAACTGCTCCCAGCCCCCGCCCAACCGCTGCCGCTGCCGCTCGGGCACGACGGCAAAAAACGGGACGGCAATCGCAGTCTGGTAATACGAATCCGTGCGGTGGAGTTTGTGGACGCTGTCGAGGTCTTCGCCGTGGTCGGCCGCAAAGAGCACAATCGTATTCGCCGCTAGCCCCTGTGCGGCGAGGTGGTCGAACAGCCGTCCTAACAGGTGATCCATATAGGCCACCGCATTGTCGTAGCTCGCGTCCGGCCACGGCTGCCAATCCGGCGGCGAGTACCCCGGATAATGCGTGCAATTGAATTGCAGGGCCACCACAAACGGGCCGCACGCAGCAAAGCGGTCGATGGTTGCGAGGGTCTCCGCCATCATCCGGCGGTCGTCCATGCCTTCGGAGTTGACGATCTTGGCGTCCGAGCGCTCGAGCGTAAATACGTGATCCAGCGCGTCATCGACGAAAAAACCTTCGAGATTGTTCCAAGCATAGCTCTGCGCCGAGATCAGCGCGGTCTGATAGCCAGCGGCGTGGGCGTAGTGCCACAGCAGCGGGAAGGTGTGCTGCTCCACGGGCGGACGCGAAGGGAACAGTCCAGTCAGCATAGCCGGTAGCGCCACTTTGGTCGCCGTGGCATTCGACACGGCCTTGTCCATCTGCACCCAATCCGCTGGCCGCGCCTTGCGCAACGCCGCCAGCCGGGGCGTAGTTTGCCGCTCGTACCCATAGAGGTCCATGCGGCTGAGCGCCACGCTTTCCCCGATCACCACGATGAGGTTGGGCGCGCTCGCATCCACAGCCGCGCCGCTGTAAATCGCAGCAGCAGCCGGGCGGCTCGCCTGCAACAAGCGCCCATGCACTCCGCCGACGAGCGAGTGGACGGCAAGGTCAACAGCCAGCTTCGCAGCCGCTGCATCCGGCACCATGATGCTCGCATGGCGATGCACCGCGCCAAAGGCCACCACTCCAGCCAAGCACAGCGCGGCCAAAATGCGGCCCCAATACTGAGGCCGGAAAACTCTGCCGTGCGCTAACTGGCGGCCTGAACGCAGCTTGTAGCGCCACCACCCCACGACAAAAACCACCACCACCACCCAGACGACTGCATCCCCCCAATCAGCCTCATTGTAGATATAGCCTGAAACCTCACGTGGATGGCCTGCCGAATGCACGAACGCGTAGGCCGTCGGCCAGCAGTAAAATATCTCGTGGAAACCAAGCCATACCAGGGCCAGCACGGAGGCTACCAAGCCGACGACGAGGACGAACGCAGTTTGCCAGCGCGGGCGCAACCGGCTGCTGAGCACAAAAAGACCCTGCCACAGCACCAGCGAAAACGCCACCGACAGCCCCCACCACGCCCACTGCGTCAAGCGCAAATCCAGCGTCGGTCGCAGCCACAGATCAACCGCCACTCCCAACAAGGTGATCGGGAGTAAGGGCAACATTTGCTTTTGCACGGCGGGATCGTCCATCAGAACCTAGAGAATGGCCGCTCACATAGCAGTCCTGAATGACTTGAACGATTCGATCTGTGGATCGTCTTGTCCATACTATATCTGCGGCCATCTGCGACCATCTGCGGATTCTCTTATGATTGCTATATCCGCAGATGAACGCAGATGTTATGCGCCCAAGATCCCCAAGCGCTGCAACTCCTTTTCGATGGCCTCGCATCCTGTCGGCGGCACGTTAATCCGAGGCGGGCGCACCGCACCACCAGCCAACCCCATCAACTCCATCGTCGCCTTGAGCATACCGGCGTCGTCAAAACGCGAGCGCAACCGCTCCAAAGGGGCCAACTGCTCCTGCAACTCGATCATCTGCGGCCAATCCTGTTGTTGCGCAGCCGCGAAAAGCGCCAGCTCTAGCTGCGGGGCGAAGTTGACAAAACCAGCGGTAAAGCCCTCGATCCCGGCCTGGAAGCGGAAGTGCAGCACGCCCGGATCGTGGCGCTTGTTGCCGATCCAGACGAAGCGGTCGCCGAGCCGTTTGATGGCGCGGAAGAGGTTGTGTGGCTCAACGCAGGGATCCTTGATCGCAGCAATCTGCGGCACCTCGGCCAACCGTTCAAAAAGTGCGGCCGACCAGCCCTGCGTATTGTAGGGCATCAGCGCCAGCCCCGACCGCGTCCCCAGCGCCTCGTAGTATTGATACACGCCTTCGGGATCTTCGGGCACTTGGTGGCGCGTGTAGGGTGCCATCGCCAGCGCCACGCGCAATCCCAACGCCTCGTAGCGCGGGGCCAAGTCCGCGGCCTCGCCCAAGTTGCCGGGCAAAGTCGGCACCACCAGCGCCAGCGCCCCCACCGTCGCCAGCGCACTCTCGGCCAGCACGACGCGTTCAGACGGGGCCAACGCGTCATTTTCACCGGTCCCGCCGGCCACCACAAAAACCCGCACCCCCCGGTCGGCAGCCCACGCTATATTGCGCGCAAACCCATCCAAATCGAGTGCGTAGAGGTCATCGCCCTGATAAATGGTCAGCGCGTAGGCGTGGACATCCTTTAGCTGGTTGCGTAAGGCATAGTCGATCATCGCGTTCTCCTGCATCGTAGTGGTTTGTCTTTAGGCTAAGTACACGACAGTAGAGCGGTATGAGATGCTTCGCTTCGCTCAGCATGACAGCATGGGGCGTCATCACCTGTCATGCTGAGCGGAGCGAAGCGGAGTCGAAGCATCTCAAATCTCCCATGCCTAAGTCCATTGGATTACTGTCGTGTACTTAGGTCTTTAGGTTGCAGGAGCGTCTTAGTGCGCCACCGAGCCGTCGGCATGAAAACTGCCCTTAATCGCCCAGCGCTCGTACGGGTATTTCGCCAGCGCATCCTCGACTATTTCAACCCCAATCCCCGGCCGATCTGTCAGTAGCCGATAGCCGCCCTCGACTTGTAGCTGCTCATCGACGATCTCGGTCATCGGCCCGTTGAGGGCATTGTGCTCGGTGTGCGTGTAGTTGGGAATAGCCGCGGCTAGCTGCGCGAAAGCCGCGTTGTTGATGGGGCTGCCCATCAGATGGGGGAACACCCCGACGAAAGCCATCTCGGCCAGTGCAGAAATTTTCTTCACCTGCGTGAATCCGCCCGCCAACGACACGTCCGGCCGAATAAAGCTGACGATCTGGCGGTCGATCAAATCCTTAAACTGGAAGGGGTTGTAGCACCGCTCGCCGGTGGCGATTGGAATGTTGATGTTCTGGGCGACGTACTCGAGGGCCTCAAAGCTCTGCGGCGGCAGCGGGTCCTCGTAGTACAGTATCTTAAAGGGCGTCAACTCCGTAGCCAGCGCAATCGCCTCCTCCGGCCGCAAGTTCCGGTGGATCTCCAACCCCAAATCCATCTCGTCCCCAAGCGCCTCCCGCGCCGCAGCCACCAGTTCCACAGCCGTCGAAATGTTGGCCGTGCTGGTGCGCTGCTCAAACCCGCTGACAAACGGCCCCATCCGAAACGACGTAAACCCCTCCTCCACCCGCGCCTGCGCGCTCTCCCGCACTTCCTCGGGCGTCTGCCCACCGACGTTTTCGTACACTTTCACCTTGTCGCGGCACTTGCCACCCAACAATTGATACACGGGCAAGCCCACCGCCTTGCCGAATATGTCCCACAGCGCAATGTCAATCGCGCTCATCGCCGCGCTCATCGCCGCACCCATGAAGTGCGCCGACCGCGACACCACCTGATAGTGGTGCTCGATGCGCAGCGGATCCTTGCCCACGTAGTAATCGCTCAACTCCCCCAGCGCCTCTTTCACCACCCCGTGATGCGCCCACAACCCCGCCTCTCCATTGCCGACGATTCCCTCATCGGTATAGACCCGCACCAACAAAAATCTGCCCACCAAAAACGTCCGAATCTCGGTGATTTTCATCTTACTTTCCTTTCTAGTACAAACTCATCAATCCTTCTGCGCCTTTGATCTGCTTCTTTTCAAAGCTCGGACTAAGCCACCGCCCGCGCGACTCCCGCCCCGGATTGCGATACGCATACACCACGCACCACCGCGTGTCGCTGTCTTCCTTGCGCGGAGTGACTCCATGTGCCGCATGCGTCCACATCAACACCACCGTCCCCTGCGGCACCGACAACTCTTCGATTGCGAGCGGTTGGCCGCTAACCGGATGCACCTTCCCCGCCATCCACCCTTGCGTCAACGCAGCATCCGACTCCGCGTTAATGCCCGGATCCCGATACAAATGGCTCCCCGGCACTACTTTCAACCCACCGTCGTCGGCCGCAAAGCCATTGACGTAAAAAAACACCCGCACAAAACCCAGCGCCGGATCGTCGTCGGAATACTCGTGGCTGTGCCAATTGCTCCCCGGATTGCCCCCTTCGCGATTCAACGCCACGCAGTGGTCGTAGCGGATCTCTGGCCCCAGCACGCGGCGCACCAAGTCCAGCAGTTGCGGATGCCCGATCAGGCTCTCCAAATAGGCGTCGAATTCAGCGGCAAAGCGCGAGGGGATATATTCCTCGTCATCGCGTGGCAGTGCCTGAATGTGCGCCAACGCCGCGGTCAACTGGACACAAGCCACGTCGGTCAGGACACCCGGCAGCGCGAAGTGCCCATCGCAGTCGAGGATGGCCCGTTCATCAGCTCCAAACGCAAAGGGGCAAAACAGAGTTTCCATGCCTCAAATTTCCAGTCGGTTATGCTTGCGTTTCTGCAAAAAGCGAAGCCCGCGCATGGAAGTACGGCGGCTCAAAAAGCAGCGCCTGCCGCTCAGTCAAGGCGACCCCCTCCGGCGGCTCAATGTGGCGTTTGGACCACGACTGCTGCCCTGGGCTGTACTTGAACAACAGCGAGCGCCGCTGGTACGCAGCCTGCCACGGCGCGGTACCGTGCGTGAGTGCCTCGGTAAAAATCACCACCGACCCGGCCTTTGCCTCTGGCACCACCACGCAGCCGGACTCGACATGGGCCTCGCGGATTTCCTGCGGACAGGGATAATTGACCTTGTGGCTGCCCGGAATGCAGCAAAAACCGCCCTGCGCCGGTCCGGTATCAGCCAAGTTCCAAGACACCACCGTCAGCCCATTATACATCTGTCCATTGCGGAAGTGATAGTACTCCGGCGGATCGTAAGGCGTGTTGCCACCGTGCAACCCAAGCCGCTCAGCACCGGCCTCCAGGTAGATCGCATAGTAGTGATCGAGCCTAAAGCCGTCGCCTAAGATCACTTTGAGCAGCGGCATAATGCGCTCGTGGTCCAGCAAATCGACAAAGGGTTGCCCCCACGTCAAAAACCCGCCGGTGTGCAGCCGTCCCTGCGCCTGCTCGACATCCGCGCCTATCTCTTGGGCGTCAATCAGCCGATTCAACTCGGCAACAGCTTCCGCATCCAACACGTCATCGACGATCAGATAGCCCTGTAGGTCAAACAAATATCGCTCTACTTCGGTCATGGATAGTGGCTCCTATTCGAGTGGTCGTTAAGTGACGTATGAAGGACGACCTATCCCTTCAAGCCGCCAAGATCTTCTCGTACACCTCCATCCGCTCGCCCTCGCGCTCTGCTGGATCGGCCAGCTTGAGCCAGACCGCCTGATCCTTCTTACCCGCAGCGACGTGCTGCACGGCCCCGGCTTCCTCGGGCTTGAGTCCGCTCCAAATCACCTCGCCATCCTGCAAAAAGACGTACTGGCCAGCGTGAGCGTCCCAAATCCGCTCGCTGTGATCGCGGTAAAAAAGCGCCTGCTCGCTGGCCGTCTGCCGCAGCCGCGCGATCTGCTCCGGCGGATCCGCTTTCGCCGAGTCGAACTCGGCCACCGGCGGCCTCAGTCCTTCCATGACAAAGTCGATCTCGTCCAAATCTACCGTGCCAAAGCCGTGCTCGGCGGCCACCGCCACCGGGCTGCGATCGCGGCGGAAGGGCGGCGTCGGCCAATCGAGCCGAGGATCGGTGCCCATTAAGTGCGAACCGCAGGCGTCGGTGGCGATGATGTGGTCGCCGGCGACCAAGCAGTCGGCGATCCGACCCTCGCCGCCCCACTCCATGCGCGCTTGCCCGGTCAGCCCATCGATAATGTTGAGACAGGGTTGAGCAATTAAACCCAAATCGGGCAGAACATACGAGAGGCGGATGACGTGATGGAAGTACGTGCGCAAGCGGCCGTGCGGCGGGATCGGCGGCAGGCCGAAGAGGTTTTTCAGGCACAGGGTAATGCCCATAAAGCCGTGATTTTTCATTTTCGCCAGCGAGACAAAGGCGTCGGCCTCGCCCAAGGCGGCCGAAAGCTGGTACTCGGAAAACATGATCCCGCCACCGGGTACTTTGTAGCGCTCAAAAGGTGGGTCGCCAGCCTCGACATATTCGACGCCAAATTCCTCCAAGATCGGCCTAGCGTTAAAGTCATCACCCGGCCGCTCACCCGGTGGCGCGGCACTGGTGTCGAGCGCGAAAATCTCCGCGTCGCTGCGCTCCCGCAACAGCCGTAGCACCGCCCGCATCACGTCGTCATCTACCAATTCCTGCCGCCGCCCGCCGATCCGGCGGATGCTATTGGTGCGCATCTGCATGTTGATCTTGATGCCAATCCGCCGCGCCTTTTCGATCTTGGCCCACGACCGGCTCAGCGGCGCGGTGATTTCCACCAACCTGTCGTAAATTTCGTCGAGCGACGCTTGGTGGCTACAGTGGGTCGCGCGGACGGTGTAGTCTTTCTGATTGCTCATGGCTCCTCCCGTTTGTGAATGGACTTGGACAAATTGCACATCAAGCCGCCGATTGACAAGAATTGGCCACACTCTTTATGTACTTAGTAAATGTTCAACCCCCGCTCCCTCCCTACCAAGGACTAACCGTGTCCAACCTCCGCCTACAACTTCCCTGCGCCTTTCTTAGCCTCCTACTCGTCGCTTCCAGCGCCCATTCAGCCGATTGGCCCTCTTGGCGCGGCCCCACGCAAAACGGCGTCTCCGAGGAAACGGATCTCGTCGCATCCTGGTCGCCCATCTGGCACGCCGAATTTACTGGCCGCTCGACCCCTATCGTCCTCGACGGACGAGTATTCGTCATCGGTCGTCGCGGCGAGGGCATCGAGCATGAAGGCGTTGTCGCCGCCTTTGACGCCCGAGACGGCACCCTGCTCTGGGAGTACGCCTACAACATCTTCCACACCACCATTCCCTTCAACCGCGTCGGCTGGGCCAGCCTCGCTGGCGACCCAGAGACCGGCTACATCTATGCCCATACCGTCAGCGGGCTGTTCTTGTGCTTCGACCGCGACGGCAAGGTAGTATGGTCGCGCTCGCTGACCGAGGAATTCGGGCGCATCTCCGGTTACGGCGGCCGCGTCCACACGCCCGTCGTCGATGAAGACCTCGTCATCATCAGCTATCTCAGCTCCAATTGGGGCAGCCACACGCCGGGCCGCCACCGCTACTTCGCCTTTGACAAGCGCAGCGGCGAACTCGTCTGGATCGCCACGCCGGGGGGCCGACCACTCGACACCATGTACTCCGTGCCCGTCGTCGCCACCATCAACGGCGTCCGCCTACTCATCGGCGGCAATGCCGACGGCTCTATCTATGCCATGAAAATCCGCACCGGCGAGATGGTGTGGGGATTCAAGCTCAGCCGTCGCGGCATCAACTCTTCGGTCGTCGTCGCCGGCGACAAGGTGTACGCAGCCCACGGCGAGGAAAACCTCGACAACACCGCCCTCGGCCGCGTCGTGTGCATCGACGCCACCGGCCAAGGCGACGTTACGAATACCCACGAAGTCTGGCGCTACGACGGCGTCTTCGCCGGCTACACCAGCCCAGTCATCTACGACGGCCGCTTGTACATCACCGACAACTCGGCCAACATCCACGCGCTCGACGCCGAAACGGGCCAAGTCCACTGGATTCACAACATCGGCACTGTCGGCAAGGGATCGCCCGTGCTGGCCGACGGCCGGATCTACGCGCCAGAAGTCAACGGCCGCTTCGCCATCGTCGCCCCTGATAGCGATACCGCCGAGACCCTCGACCTCGCCGAGATTGCCATGCCCGACGGACGCCCCGCCGAACTATTCGGCTCGCCAGCCGTAGCCTACGGTCGCATCTACCTTTCCACCGAGGCGGGCGTTTACTGTCTCGGCGACCCAGAGGCACCGTTCAAAGCCTCAGCAACCACAGCCAACTACCCACGCGAGCAAGCTCCCGCAGACGCAACACCGGCGCATCTGCAAATCATCCCCGCCGAAGTAGTAGCCCAGCCCGGAGCCAGCGTCTCGTTCCGCGCCCACGCCTTCGACTCACAAGGTCGCCTAATCGGCCCGGCCGCAGCCGAATGGACACTCTCCGGTCCAGTTGGCCAGTTCGACGGCAATACGCTCGTTCTCGCGGACGCACCCAGCGGCGGCAAAATCATCGCCAGCGCTGGCGAGTTGACCGCTGAGGCACGCATCGCCGTGCTACCGCCGCCGACCTACAGCGAAGACTTCAAGGGATTCGCCGCCGACGCCTCACCTACTTGGGTCGGCACGGGCAGCAAGTTCAAGGTGCGCGAAATGGAAGGCAACAAGGTGCTGGTCAAACCGCCCGCGGCCCGCGGCCTACACCGCGCCAACACCTATCTCGGCGCGCCCACCATGACCGGCTACACCATCCAAGCCGACCTACTCGGCACCAAGAAGCGCCGCGCCGTCCCCGACATGGGCCTGATCGCGAATCGCTACACCCTCGACATGATGGGCTACCACCAGCAGTTGCAGATCCGCACTTGGGCCGCCGAACTGCGGATGGCCAAAACCGTGCCCTTCGCTTGGGAAACCGGCGTCTGGTACACCATGAAGATGCAGGTGGAAATCGAAGGCGATGCGGCCCATATCCGCGGCAAGGTCTGGCCCCGCGACGAGCCGGAGCCAGCCACGTGGACCATCCAAGCGGTCGATCCCCTGCCCAACCGCAGCGGCAGCCCCGGCATCTACGGCTATTCTCCCGCTGAAATCTACTACGACAACCTGAAAGTTTGGTAATGACTATCGCTATCTGCCTCATCCTAACCCTAGCCGCCTCCGCCAGTGCCCAAACCGCCATGTGGGGCGGCTCGCCCGGGCGCAACCAAGTCTCGGACGAGCAAAACCTGCCCACCACTTGGGACGTCGAGACCGGCACCAACGTCAAATGGAGCGCCACGCTCGGCTCGCAGACTTACGCCGGCCCCCTAATCGCCGGCGACAAAATTTTCGTCGGCACCAACAACCAGGCCGAGCGCGATCCCAACCACAAAGGCGACCGCGGCGTGGTAATGGCCTTTTCCTTAGAGGACGGCACCTTCCTCTGGCAAATCGCCCATCCCAAGCTACCGGCCGGCCGCGTCAACGACTGGCCGCAACAGGGCGTCTGCTCCACCCCTTATGTCGAAGGCGACCGCCTCTACTACGTCTCCAACCGCGCCGAAGTCGTATGCCTCGACACCGAGGGCTTCCGCGACGGCGAGAACGACGGCCCCATCGCCGACGAAGCCGCCACCGCGCCCACCAACGCGGATCTGATCTGGAAATTCGACATGATCGCCGAGTTGGACGTCTTCCCCCACAACCTCGCCACCAGCTCGCCCATAGGTGTGGACGGCCGCCTCTTCGCCCTGACCAGCAACGGCGTCGATGAGGGCCACATCCACATCCCAGCCCCCTTTGCCCCCAGCTTCCTCGCCCTCGACATGCAGACCGGCGAGCTCCTCTGGGACAGCGACCTGCCCGGCGACCAGATTCTGCACGGCCAGTGGGCCAACCCCGCCTACGGCGAAGCAGGTGGCCGCAAGCAGGTAATCTTCCCCGGCGGCGACGGCTGGGTCTATGCCCTCGCACCCGACACCGGCGAACTCATCTGGAAATTCGATTGCAACCCCAAGGATTCGGTCTGGGAATTGGGCGGTCGCGGTACCCGCAACAACCTCGTCTCCACGCCCGTCTTCCACGACGGCGTGGTCTATCTCGGCGTCGGCCAAGACCCCGAGCACGGCGAAGGCGAGGGGCATCTGTGGGCCATTGACGCCAGCGGCACCGGCGACATCACCGAGACGGGCGCAATCTGGCACTTCGGCGGCGAACACTACAACCGCACCATTTCCACCGTCGCCATTGCCGACGGCCTGCTCTACACCGCCGACCTGAGCGGCTTCCTCTATTGCCTCGACGCCAAGACCGGCACCCACCACTGGACCCACGACACGTTCGCCGCAATCTGGGGCTCGCCCTTTGTCGCCGACGGCAAGGTCTATATCGGCGACGAGGACGGCGACGTCGATGTGCTCAAGGGCGGCAAAACGCTCGAATTGCTCCACGAGACCAATCTGGGCAGCGCCGTGTACACCACTCCGGTTGCCCGCGACGGTGTCCTGTACATCGCCTCGCGCAACACCCTCTTCGCCATTGCGGAAGAAAGCCAATGAGCGTCTCACCAGACAAAATCGCCGCTGCCCGCGCTACCCTCGACGCTCACGTCCGCACCATCGTCGAGTGGCACTTCAGCCCCGAGACCGGCTGCCCGTTTTGGCTCTCCTACGCCCAACAACTCGACTTCGACCCGCGCGAGCAAATCCGCTCCTACGACGACTTGGCTCTGCTCGGCCACTTTGAGGACGAGTGGCTGCGCGGCGGCCCAGTGCGCCAGTGGGTGCCCAAAGCCTATGCCGACGAGCCGATCTATGTCTTCGAGACTGGCGGCTCGACCGGCTTGCCCAAATACCGCATCAACATCCGCGACTTCCACACCGACTACGCACTCTACAGCGAGAGCCTGTCCGAGGAGGGTTTCCCCAAGGGAGCCGACTGGCTGATGCTGGGGCCTTCGGGGCCGCGCCGCCTGCGCCTCGCCATCGAGTATCTCGCCCAGCTACGCGGCGGCTTGTGCTTTATGGTGGATATCGACCCGCGCTGGGTCAACGAACTCATCCGCGCCGGCAAGATGCACGACTTGGAAGCCTACAAAGCCCACGTCATCAATCAGGCACTCAAAATCCTCAAGGCCCACGACAACGTGCAGTGCGTCTTCACTACCCCCCGCCTCCTCGAAGCCCTCTGCGAAAAAATCTCCCTGCCCAAGCTCGGCATTAAGGGCATCTTCTGCGGCGGCACGGAAATGAACGCCCAGTTCCACCGCTTCGCCCGCGAGGAGTTGGTGCCCGGCCTCGCCTTTGTGCCCACGTACGGCAACACCCTGATGGGCCTAGCCTGCCCCAAGCCCTTTGACCCAGTCGACGAATACGCCATCACCTACTACCCGCCGCAGCCACGCGCCGTCATCGAGCTGGTTGATCCCAAAGACCCCTCGCGCAAGGTCGGCTACGGCGAGACCGGCCAAGTCATGCTCACCACCCTGACCAAGGAATTCTTCATGCCCCGATTTCTCGAACGCGACGAGGCTGAGCGTGCCGAGTCGATTGAGGCGTATCCTTGGGACGGGGTCAAAGATCTGCGGCTGCTGACGGAGTTGCAGGAGTCGGTGGTGGTGGGGGTGTACTGAGGGGTGAGTTCTTGAGGAGAGATGATTATGAGTATTGAATTGGATCGAGAACGGCTGTCGCAAGCCGAGAGGCTGGAGTGGCTGCAAAGCGATTTTCAGATGACCGATATGATTGATGTCTGCTTTTCATCTTTCAAGTCGGATAATTCGGATTCCGCTAGCAGAATTGTTATGTATTGTGCTCTGATTCCATTGGCTAGGATTGATCGAGTACTTTCTTCTCCTAATTGGGACCTCCATTGGGGCGATGGCATGCCCGATGCTTCTGTGTCTCAGGAAGTTGGAGAAAAGAGAGTTGAATATCTCCGCCATGGTGTTTACAACGAAATTGAGCCTTTGATTTTTTGTCGCGATTTCTATGGCCTATATAATGGCTATATGGAAATATGCGAGGAGTTTCGCCTTTTCCACAATTTACATCACGATAAAAAGACAGATGAATATATCAAGATTGGTGAGGCAGGCAATAAATACACTGTCGCTGTTGTGAAGCCAGATCGAGTTCAAATAAGACTCAAGGAGATCCGCCAGTTCTTGGCAATCAAGGAAATGTATTTATCAATTCAATTCGATTGTCAAGAACGTTCGACATATTCTCTGAAAGAACTCGGATTTAAGCAGGGAGAAACGCATCAACAGAATAGTTTTATGCGTTGGTGTCATAGCTATGGCGATTGGGACCCACCTGAATATAAATCTTTTAGTAGGTTAGATGGAAAGCGACTTATTAAGCCCTTACCGAAATATAAGAGCGGTTTATCGGGATTTGCGGAGGAACCCCAGAATAAAGTAGAAGAAGGATACGCTATTCTCGATGAGTTGGTTGGATTCTGCGAATCGGATCGAACCGATGGATCTGTCAACCATGATGAAGCTATCTATGGATTGCGTTCAGAACCATGATTTTTGTCGATAGCGGTGCTTGGATTGCTTTTTCAAACCAAACTGATCAACATCACAAAGAGGCTTTGGCAATTTATAATGGCTTAAAGAAGGAGAAAGCGCGACTTCTAACGACAGATTATGTAATTGATGAGACCACGACTTGGCTCAGATATAGAGTTAGTCATCCAGCAGCGATTAAGTTTCTCGACCATATTGAACGTGCTGAAGGAACAGATGTTTTAACCATCGTAGCAGTTGATAAAACCCTTTTTCAAGAAGCTAAACGGCTTTTTCGTCAGTACGATTCTGCAAATCTATCATTTACAGATTGTACCAGTTTTGCAGTTTGTCAGGCGTATAAACTTTCTGAGGCGTTTGCCTTCGATCAGCATTTTATGATGGAGGGTATAACCTTACTTGGGTAGGCCGTCTACGCCCAAACTAGTGCAGATTATAAACTTATAGATCGCAACAGCTCACTCCAACCCAAAGCCCAAACCCATGCACTTACCCATCCTCCGCGCCGGCCAGCCCTACACCAGCCTCGACCGTCTCGCCGTCGCCCACATCGCCACCGGCCAACCCCTGGCCCAAGTCAGCCAAGCCAATCGCGGCCTAATCGCCCGCGACTTAGCCGACCAAGAACGCAACCGCCAAGCCCTGCAAGCCCTCACCGTCGCCGAATTAGTCGCCATCTGCCAACGAGCCGCCGACCTCTTCTTGCGCGCCGAACTGCCTCTAGGCGACGGTACCCAAACCCCAGACGACTACGTCGCGCAAGTCTCGGCCACCACCGGCCTGCCGCAGTCGCTGGCCCGCGCCAACATGGACAAAATTCACCGCGTCGGCATTGAAATGCCCGCCGTACTCAGCGGCCTGACCCGAGGCTTAGACCTAACCGTCCTCGACGAAGGCCCAAGTCCGCTCCACTTCGCGTCCCACGCCCAAGCCCTCGGCTGCATCCTACCGAGCAACTCGCCCGGCGTCCACGCGCTGTGGCTACCGGCCATCCCGCTCAAAATCCCGCTGGTGCTCAAGCCGGGCCGCGAAGAGCCGTGGACGCCCTACCGCATCGCCCAATCCCTGATCGCAGCCGGCTGTCCACCCCAAGCCCTGAGCTACTACCCAACCGACCACAGCGGCAGCACTGAAATCCTGCTCCGCTGCAATCGTTCGCTACTATTCGGCGGCGGTCCCACCGTCGCCCCTTGGCGTGACGACCCTCGCGTCCAACTACACGGACCAGGGCGCAGCAAGATCATCATCGGCGCGGACAAAATCGACCAGTGGGAGCACTACCTCGACCTCATGGTCGCCTCAATCGCTTCCAACGGGGGCCGCTCCTGCCTCAACGCCTCCGGCATCTGGGTGCCCGCCCACGGCCGCGCAATCGCCACCGCCCTCGGCGAGCGCCTGAGCCAAATCCAAGCCCGTCCCCTCGACGACCCCCAAGCCCAAATCGCCGCCTTCTCCAACCCCGCAGTAGCGCACCAGTTCTCATCCCTAATCGACACCCAACTCGGCGACGCAACAGACACAGCCAGACACCGAGGCGAACGCATCGCCGAGACCGGCGGCTGCACCTTCCTCAACCCAACCTTAATCCACGCCCCCGACTGGCAACACCCACTCGCCAACACCGAATACCTCTTCCCCTTTGCCTCGGTAGTAGAAGTCCCGCAAAAAGAAATGGTCGCACGCATCGGCCCAACGCTGGTAGCCACCGCCCTCACCGAAGACGAGCATCTAACGCGCCAACTGCTCGCCGCGCCCCACATCGAACGCCTCAACCTCGGCCCCATCCCCACCCACCAAATCGCCTGGGATCAGCCGCACGAGGGCAACCTCTTCGACTTCCTCTACCAGCAACGCGCCTTGCAGCGCCGAGCCGGATGACCCCCTTCGACTTTGATCCATCCATCCGCGTAGTCTTTGGTGCCGGAACCCTCGGCCAGCTAGGCGACCTCGCCAGCGCGTTGGCTGGCCCCCGCGCCCTGCTCGTAACCGATCCCGGCCTCGTCCAAGCCGGCCTCGCCGAACAGACCCATCACGCGCTGCAAAACGCCGGCCTAACGACAACCACTTTTTCCGCCGTAGGAGAAAACCCCACAACCGAACACGTAGCCGCTGGCGTCCACCACGCTCGCGCCCACGGCCCCATCGACCTAATCGTCGCCTTGGGCGGCGGCAGCGCTATGGATTGCGCCAAGGGCATCAATTTCCTATTGACCAACGGCGGCCAAATGCAGTCCTACCAAGGTTACGGCAAAGCCACCCAGCCCATGCTGCCCTCCATCGGCATCCCCACCACCGCCGGAACGGGCAGCGAGGCCCAATCCTACGCCCTGATCACCTGCGCCAACACGAACGCCAAAATGGCCTGCGGCGACCGCAAAGCGCGCTTCCACATCGCCATCCTCGACCCAAACGTGCTGACCAGCGTCCCCCAGCGCGTCCGCGCCGACGCCGGTATCGACGCCCTCGCCCACGCCGTCGAAAGCTACGTCTCCACCCGCCGCACGCCGCTCTCGCAAATGTTCGCCCGCCAAGCCTGGCAGCTACTAGCACCCCACTACGAGGCAGCCGTCGTCGATCCCCAAAACACCGCCGAAGCCATGCTCTTAGGTGCCCACCTAGCCGGCACCGCCATCGAAAACTCCATGCTCGGTGCCGCCCACGCCACCGCCAACCCCCTCACTGCCCACTACCCACTCTCCCACGGCCGCGCCGTGGCCCTAATGTTGCCTCACGTAATTCGGTTGAATGGTCAAGTAGTGGACGATCTATACGGCGAACTTTGCGCGGACATCCAACTCAACGGCAATGCCCTCGCGCTCGCCGCCCATCTCGAAGAATTGTGTGCTATGGCAGGGCTACCGCGCCGACTCGCCGATTGCCAGGTTGCCGCAAGCGATCTACCCACCATGGCCCAAGAAGCCGCTGGGCAGTGGACCGGTACCTTTAACCCGCTTCCCTTGAAAGAAGCGGACTTTCTGGGGCTTTATGAGGTGGCGTTTTGATAAGGAGAGGCCGACTGTACTGAGACGCAACAGTCGCAATATGAAGCTATTCTCCGACTAGAGCCAAAGCTCTATCTACAACTTGATCGGATAAATACATGCCCAACTGCCTGAGTTGATTAACTACGGGCCGTGCCAATGGAATCATCCCGCGTCTTTTTGCAACCAAAACAAGACCTAGCGTGCCGCGAAAGGGAATGCCCAGAGTTGTTGCGCAACGACGTGCTGCTAGGTCGTCAATGATAATTTCCGTGCCTTGGTGGGTATAGCCCCAACTCAGAACAGACGATTCGCCTGGACCTAAATCCCAAGCTTGAATCCGTTCGTCAATGGGCGGTGTAGATACAACGGCCATCCAAGCTGCTGCTTCCATAGCCTGAACCGTTGGATCTTTAGGTCCGCGTTCTTGGATCTCGGCAGCAACGGCGGCAGGTATGATTATTTCGTCACCCGCTATTTTCAGTAGCTCAAGTAAGTCTCCACGGGCCAAGAAAATGAGCGGTGAAGCATTGACGGTTGGTTTTTCAGCCACGATCTAATTCGCGTTTCAATGCGTCGATATCCACCGCAAAGACATCCACTTGCTCACGAGCTAAAGCCATGAGAAAGTCAGTGCGGTCCAGACCAGCTATATGAGCAGCCTTTTCTTGCGAGATCACGCCCCGCTCATACCAGTGGATAGCTCCGGCTAGGCGTAGTTCAGCGACGAACTCTTCTGGCGAGCGACGCAAAGCGGAAAACACTTCATCCGGCAATTCCAAGGTGACTTTAGTCATAACCAATATCCTGCTTTATCATCCCGAACACTTGTCTACAAAAGGGAACATGCCTTTTCCGACAAGATAGAAGTTTTCCTAGATTCGACCAAATACAGACGTTCTAACAAGCTGCTAATGTTCCTATACCGCATCCAACGTCGGCGCATTGTCCTGACAGTAAACCGGCCGGAAGAGCGTCTGTCGCTTAAACGGCATCTCTTCTAGGTGCTGCGGATGTGGCTCCCACCTATGCCACTTGTTGCCAACGGTATTGTAGCAGTTGAAAATCGCGACCCGATCAGTAGTTTCGTCGGTCCATTTAGCACCGGTATGGGTGATCGCCTCCGTAAAGATAAGAACAGAGCCTGCGGGACAGGTGTAATCCTCCCACAACGAGGAGTTGCGATCCTCCGTTGACTTGGGAGCGGGAAACGCCCCCTTATGGCTACCAGTAAGGAACATGGTTCCACCGCAACCTTTTTGCACCGGGTTGAGTTCCCAAACCACGCGCGTCAACCCGCTGTGTGCCTTGTCGTAGTGCAGATGATAGGTATGCGAGTTGCCGGGAAAGTTGAGCATCCCACGTCCACCGTGTGGTCGGAAAGCGTCGTGTCCGTTCGCGCGAATGGTTAGAAACGTGCCTTCCAGCCGAAATCCATAACAGTTTTCGTTAGCGTAGGCCGAGGCCAGAAATTCGTTCATGAATCCGCAGACAACTGGATGATCGGTTAGACTTTCTAAGGGACCGCCGATGGAATAGCGGTGGTGTTCGGGAATGGACTTCGGTTCCTGCTTGAGTTGGTAGCAAAACTCGCGCATCTCTTGAATCTCTGATTCGCTGAGTACGCCGGGGATCAGCAGCCACCCTCGGGTATCAAAGAGATAGCGTTGGTCTTCCGTCAGTGGGATCGGCGGTAGATTATCAGCATTCGTCGTAGGATTCGGCATAATTTTCTTCCTTTTTTGGTCGAGTATTATTGCTGGAGTTTCCGCATTTGTGTGGCCTCGGTCAAGGCAGGCACCTTCCACCAAATTAGCAATCTTTCGCCCTCTTCTTTACTTTCATCCACAATCTCTCAACCAACAGAATATGCCACTCTACTTCTTAACCTTACTCCTGGTCCCCACCGCCACTGCCGACACCTGGAATACCTTCCGCGGCAACCCCCAACTCACCGGCGTCGCCACCTCCGATCTCGCTCCGCCCCTAACGCTGCTGTGGGCCTACTCCACCCAAGACGCCATCGAATCAACCGCAGCCATCCACGAAGGCACAGTGTACGTCGGCTCGCTCGACGGCCAGCTCTATGCACTCGACTTGCAGACCGGCGCACTAGTATGGCAGTACCAAGCCGACGGCGAAATCAAATCCTCCCCCACCGTCGCCGACAGCACCGTGTACTTCGGCGACGAGGCCGGCACTTTCCACGCCGTCGCTACCCAGAGCGGTCAGCACCGCTGGACTTTCGCCGCCGACGCCGGCATCATCTCTTCGGCCAACTACACTGGTGGCCGTCTCTACTTCGGCAGCTACGACCAGCACCTGTACTGCCTCGACGCAACCGCCGGAACCCTGATTTGGAAAATCGCCACCGAGGGATATATTCACAGTACGCCGGCGTTATATAAAAACCGCGTCGCCGTAGCCGGTTGCGACGGATACTTGCGGCTTTTGAATGTCGCCGACGGCACGCAGCACCAGCAGCTTGAGCTAGGTGGATACGTAGCCGCTAGCGCCGCCATCCACGCGGGCCGCGCGTACCTAGGCACCTTTGGCAACGAAGTGCTCGGCGTCGATTTAGACACAGGAGAAATCCGCTGGCGCTACGCCCACGCGGTGCGAAAATTCCCGTTTTACTCGTCGCCAGCCGTTGCCGATCAAGCAGTCGTCATCGGCGGTCGAGACAAGCTCGTACACGCTCTCGATCCGCAAACCGGCCAACCCTTGTGGACTTTTGCCGCGGGAGCGCGGGTGGATTCCTCGCCGGTCATCGCCGGCGATTATATTTACATAGGTGCTCGTGCGCTCATCGCCCTCGCGCTCGCATCGGGAGCAGAAGTATGGCGCTTTGAAACGGGCGCAGCCATCACCGCTTCGCCGGCCATCGCCGCCGACCATCTCGTCATCGGAGCTACCGACGGCGTTCTGTATTGTTTTGGGAAAGAAGTCAAACCATGAGTTCACTCAGCAGCGACCCAGCAACCACCCGCACCGACCGCAGCGAAACCGAGGTCGGCAGCGTCTTCGTCTCCAATTATCCAGCCTATTCGTTTTGGAGCGAGGAGGACGTCCCTCAGGCACACCGCGCACTCACCGACCCGCCGCACCCCGACAGCAAACTCGGCCTCTACCTCCACATCCCCTTCTGCCGCAAGCGCTGCAAATTCTGCTACTTCCGCGTGTACACGGACAAAAATAGCCAGCAGATCCAGACCTACTTAGACGCCCTCGCCCGCGAGGTGGAACACTACGCCCAGCAGTTAGCGGTCCAAGACCGGCCACTGCACTTTATCTACTTTGGCGGCGGCACCCCTTCTTACATCAGCTCGCGCCACCTGCGCTCCTTAGTCCAGCGCCTCAAAGACGCCATGCCCTGGGACCACGCCGACGAAATCGCCTTTGAGTGCGAGCCGGGCACCCTGACCCAAGCCAAATTAGAGGCCATCCGCGCCATCGGCGTCACCCGCCTCAGCCTCGGAATAGAAAACCTCGACGACGAAATTCTGAGCCACAACGGCCGCGCCCACGTTAGCAAGGAAATCTACCAAGTCATGCCCTGGATTCACGCGCTCGACTTCGACCAGGTCAACGTCGATTTGATCGCCGGCATGGTCGGTGAGACGTGGCCGAGCTGGCGTCAGACCGTGCAAAAAACCATCGAATTCGATCCCGACAGCGTTACCGTCTATCAGATGGAGCTGCCGTACAACACGGTCTATTCCAAGGACCTGCTCACTGGCGACGGCGCGCCGCTGGCCTTGGCCGACTGGAAGACCAAGCGCGCCTGGCACGCCTACGCCTTTGAGCAACTATCCGCCGCCGGGTACGTGCGTTCGAGTGCCTACACCATGAAGAAAACGCCCGACGCCCGCTTCGTGTACCGTGATGCGGTGTGGACCGGCCAAGACATGCTCGGCACCGGCGTCGCCTCCTTCTCGCACCTGAGCGGCGTCCACTATCAGAACGCTCCGCAGTGGGACGAGTACCTCGCCGCCATCGACCGCGGCGACTTCCCTATCCACCGTGCCTTCGCCACCACCCGCGAAGAACAACTCACCCGCGAGATGATCCTGCAACTCAAATTAGGTGCGCTGGACACTGCGTATTTTCGCACCAAATTCGGCGTCGATATCGTCGCCCACTTCGCCACTGCACTCCGCGGCCTGCGCGACGAGGGCATGCTCCAATTCGACATGGACTCGATCACCTTGACCGACGAGGGTCTCATGCGCGTCGATCAACTCCTGCCCGATTTTTACCAAACCCAATACCGCAACGCACGCTACACCTGAGTAGGAGGCACCATTGAAAACCGCGATCTCACTTCTATTGTTCCTGACCGCCGCTGCACAAGCGGCCGACTGGCCCCAGTGGCTCGGCCCCCAGCGCAACGGCCTCTCCAGTGAAACCGGCCTCTTCACCGCCGAGCAACCTTTTGCCGAAGCATGGCGCACCCCGCTCGGCAATGGCTTCTCCGGCATCTCCATCGCCGACGGGAGGGTCTTCACCATGTTCGCCCAAGGCGACGACGAGTTCGCCATCTGCCTCGACGCCGAGACCGGCGCAGAATGCTGGCGGCACCGCACCGGCCCTTACTACAAGGAGACCCAAGGCGGCGACGGTCCGCGCTCGACGCCCACCGTCGATGGCGAGACCGTCTATGTGCTCGGTGCCACCGGCAAGCTCTTTGCACTCGCAGCCGCGAGTGGCACGCCGATCTGGGAAAAGGACTTGGTCGCCGAGTTCAGCAGCCAAGTGCCGAGGTGGGGGTTTAGCACCTCCCCATTAGTCGAAGGCGACCTGCTCCTAGTCGAAGCCGGCGGCCACGACGGCAACTTCGTCGTCGATATGGCCATCGACCGCACAACCCCGGTCACGGCCGTAGCCCTCGACAAGGCCACCGGCGCAACCGTTTGGACCGCCCTCAACGAAAAGATGAGCTATTCATCGCCCATCGCCTTCACTGCGGCCGGCACCCGCCAACTCGCCTATTTCACGGCCTATTCGCTTACCGGCCTAGCACCGGAAGACGGCCGCGTTTACTGGCGCTACCCTTGGAAAACCCGCTACGACGTCAGCGCGGCGACGCCCGTTTTCATCGCGCCCGACCGAATTTTTATCTCCACCGTCAACGGCAACGGCGGCACGGTCTTGCAAATCAAGGGCAACGGCGACAGCCTCGCCGTCGAGCAGGTTTGGCAAAACAAAAAGATGGAAAACGAGTTCGGCACCTCGGTCCTCTACGAGAACCATCTCTACGGCTTTGGCGGCTCAATCCTCAAGTGCCTCGACGCTGCGACCGGCGAGGAAAAGTGGAAGACCCGAGGCTACGCCAAGGGCACCCTGATCATCGCCGACGGCCACCTCGTCATCTTGGGCGAACAAGGCAATCTCGGCCTAGCCCAAGCCACGCCCGAAGGCTTTGTCGAAAAGGCCAGCTACCCCGCCTTCGACAGCCGCTGCTGGACGGCCCCTTCGCTGGCCAATGGTCGTCTCTACCTACGCGACGAAAGCGAAATCGTCTGCCTTAATATACAAGGAGCAGCCCAATGAGTATCGCACGCAGTGCCCTATTAGCCCTCGTCTTATGCGCCTTGCCAGCCGTGGCCCAAAATTGGTCGCAATGGCAATCGACAGGCTGGCCGCAATGGCTCGGCCCCGACCGCAACGGCATCTCGTCGGAGACCGGCCTGTTCGGCGACGAGCCGTCTTTTACAGAATCCTGGCGCGTCCAAGGCGGAAAGGGCTTTTCCGGCCTATCCATCGTCGGAGATCGCATCTACACGATGTACATCCACAACGGCGATGAATACGCAGCCTGCCTCGACGCCAGCAATGGCGAAGTGCTATGGCGCACTCGCACCGACGGTATGTTAATGGAACGGCAAGGCGGCGACGGTCCGCGCACCACTCCCACCGTTGCCGACGGGATGGTCTATGTCTCTAGCGCCTACGGCAAACTCTACGCGCTCGACAGCCAGACCGGCTCCCCAAAATGGAGCCACGACCTAGCGAGCGAATTTGGCAGCAAGAGGCCCCGCTGGGGCTTTTGCCCGTCGCCTTTAGTCGCAGGAGACCTAGTCCTAATCGAAGCTGGTGGAACGGGCGGTCATTCGCTGATAGCCTTTGACAAAACCAGCGGCGACGTCGCCTGGAAAACCGGCAGCGACAAGCTGGGCTATTCCTCTCCCATCACCATCACCATCGGCCAAACGCGCCAAGCGGTATTTTTCACCGGCAACGGGCTGATCGCGGTCACGCCACAACACGGCCAAGTACTGTGGAAACACCCCTGGACGACTAAGCACAACGTCAACGCCGCCACCCCGGTTTTTATCCCGCCCAATCGCTTCTTTATCTCCTCCGGCTACGGCACGGGTGCCAGTGTGGTGGAGGTCTCCGCCACAGACCGCGGCTATAGTGCAAAGGAGGTCTGGCGCAACAAAGAGATGGAAAATCACTTCGCCACCTCCATCTACTACGAGGGGCACCTCTACGGCTTTGACGGCTCAATCCTCAAATGCCTCGACGCCGCGACCGGCAGCGAAAAGTGGAAGGCCCGTGGCTACGGCAAAGGCACCCTAATCGTCGCCGACGGCCACCTCGTCATCTTGGGCGAACGCGGCAATCTCGGCATAGCCCAAGCCACGCCCGAAGGCTTCGTCGAAAAGGCCAACACCCAAGTCCTCCGCAGCAAATGCTGGACGGCCCCTTCACTCGCCGATGGCCGGATTTACCTCCGCGACGATAAGGAAATCGTCCGCCTAGACGTGGTGGGGGCAGCTCAATGAGCACCGCGCGCACGGCCCTGTTCATCCTCGTCTTAGGTGTCCTGCCAGCCGTGGCCCAAGATTGGTCGCCCTGGCAATGGACGGACTGGCCGCAATGGCTTGGTCCCCACCGCAACGGGATCTCGCCGGAGACGGGTCTGTTCGGCAAAGCACCCTCTTTTAGAGAGTCCTGGCGCGTCCATGCCGGGCAGGGCTCTTCCGGCCTGTCCGTCGTCGGCGATCGCCTCTATACAATGTACATCCACAGTGGAGAGGCATACGCAGTCTGTCTCGACGCCCGCAATGGCGAAGTGATGTGGCGCATCCCCACCACCGGCAACGATCCCTCGGGACGGCGAGACAGCCGCAGTCCGCGTGCCACTCCCACGGTTGACGGCAAGATGGTCTATGTCTTCAGCGCCAATGGCAAACTCCTCGCGCTCGACAGCCAGTTCGGCACCGAAAAATGGAGCCGCGATATAGTGCGCGAATTCGACAGCGTGAGGGGCGGTCGGAGCTTTGCAGCGTCGCCACTAGTCGAGAGGAACCTCGTCTTAATCGAAGCGGGCAGTAAGAGTGGCCATTCGCTGATGGCCTTTGACAAAATTAGTGGCGAGGTCGCTTGGACTACCGGCAGCGACGAGAGAGGCTATTCCTCTCCCATCATCGCCACCATCGGCCAAACGCGCCAAGCAGTATTTTTTACCGGCTACGGGCTGATCGCGGTTGCGCCGCAAAACGGCCAAGTGCTGTGGAAATATCCCTGGATAACCAGCCAATACACCAACGCTGCCACCCCGGTTTTTATTCCACCTAATCGCTTCTTTATCTCCTCCAGTTCCGGCATGGGCGGCTCTGTGGTGGAAGTCACAGCCGCAGACAAGGGCTATGAAGTGGCCGAGGTCTGGCGCAATAATAACATGCAAAACCACTCCGCCACCTCCATCTACTATCAAGGGCACCTCTACGGTTTCGACGGTGTGACCCTCAAATGCCTCGACGCCGAGACTGGCGAGGAAAAGTGGAAGACCCGAGGCTACGGCAAAGGCACCCTGATCGTCGCCGACGGCCACCTCGTCATCTTGGGCGAACACGGCAATCTCGGCATAGCCCAAGCCACGCCCGAAGGCTTCGTCGAAAAGGCCAACGCCCAAGTCTTCCGCCGCAGCAGATGTGAGACCGTCCCCTCACTCGCCGATGGCCGGATTTACCTCCGCGATGATAAAGAAATTGTCTGCATAAACATAAACCTGATGGGAGCAACTCAGTGAGAAATATCCGTAATACCCTGTTAATTTTTACCTTGTCACTAACTTCAACCTTCGTCCACGCCCAAAGTGCCGACGATTCACTCCACGTCGTCGATGAAACGATCGTCACCGGCTCGCGACTGGCCATCCCCCGCGCCAACGCCATCGCCACCAAAATGCCACTGCCCCTGCGCAAGACCCCCTTGAGCGTCGGGATCGTCCCCCAAGCCCTAATCGAAACTCAGGACGGCGCAACGCTCAGCGACGCGCTGGCCAATGTCAGCGGCGTCGGCGTCCACACCAACTTCGGCGTCCACGACCTGTTCTACCTGCGCGGCTTTGACTCGCTCGCCAACGGCTTGGTGCTCTCCGACGGAGCGCCCGAACCCGAAGCCACCTTCTACCAGCTCTACAACGTGGATCGCGTCGAAGCCCTCAAAGGCCCCGGTGCCTTCCTCTACGGCGGCAACCCGCTGTCGGGTACCATCAACCTCGTCCGCAAACGGCCAGACCCAGCCGGCAGCTTCGCCCGCGTCAACGCTTCCTTAGGCAGCTTCTCCACTTACCGCGCCACCCTCGACGCTAATCGCGCCCTATCCGACCAAGGCCACGCCCTGCGTCTCAACGCCTTGTGGCACGATGCGGAAAGCTACCGCGACGACAAAAACAGTTCGATTCTCGCCGTAAACCCAACGCTGCGGCTGAACCTCGGCGCGCGCTCGACGCTGCACCTCGACTTTGAGTACTTGACGAGCGAACATCGCTCCGACTCGGGGCTGCCCATCGTCGGCGACGCGCTGCCCGATGTGCCGCGCACCCGCTCCTACCAGTCGCCCTTCGACCTTTCCGAGCAGACCATCCTGCGCTTGCGCGCCGATTACGAATGGCATTTAGCGTCTAATTTCACTTTGCGCGACAAACTCTACTACACCAGCCTCGACTGGCCCTCGCAGGGCACCCTCTTCAACGGAGCCTTTCCTAACGCAACCGGTTCCCTAGACCTCGCCCGCACGCTGCTCGACCTCGACGACCAGCAGCGGATCGTCGGCAACCAACTCGAAGGCCTGTTGGAACTGCAAACCGGCAGCATTGAACACCAACTCCTCTTTGGCTTGGAGATCGCCCACCTCGCGGATGACTTCACCCTCGACGTAGCGCTGCTTTCGTTCGTCGATCTGTTGACCCTCGACGCGACGTTGCCGCCGAGTCTGGCCCCCTTCATGCCAGCAGAAGCCGGGACCGATTCCCTTGTGGTCCCCCTCCCCGACCAAGCGACCGCGGCCCAAGCCACCGCACAAACGCTGGCACCCTACTTTATCGACCGCATAATTTTCAGCCCCCACTTTGAACTCCTGCTCGGGGGCCGCTTCGACCGGATCGACTACGAGGACGACCTCACCGCCACCAAGCGCGAATACCGGCAGCTAAGCCCGATGATCGGCGCAATTTTCGCTCCGACTCAAACCTTCTCGCTCTACGCCAATACGGGCCGCGCCTTTGCCCCGCCTTCCTCGCAAGTCGTCGGCGACCGCGACCCCGAGGAAAGCACGCAATACGAAATCGGTGCCAAAACCGCGCTGCTCAACGGCAACCTCACCGCCAACCTCGCCGTCTTCAACCTCGACAAAGAGCACATCGCCATCCCGGATGACAACGGAATCACCCAGCAACTCGGCGACCAGCGCACCCGGGGCCTAGAGTTGGAACTGGCAGCGCGTCTGGCCCAAGGCTGGTACGCCCAAGGCACCTATGCCTTTTTGGACGCCGAACTAACGCGCTTCAACGAATCCGTGTTGGTCCCCACCGCCGACGGCTTCGTCCCCCAGATCTTTGACCGCACGGGCAATGTGCCAGCCTTTGCGCCTGAACACCTTCTGACGCTGTGGGCCGCCCGCGACTTGGGCGAAAACCTCACCTTGGCCGCCGGCATTCGCTATGTCGGCAGCCAGTTTGTGGCCGAGGACAATGTCTATCAGATCGACGGTGCGCTGACGCTCGACTGCGGATTGACCTACCGCCAAGGGCCGGGGCTATTGCGGATCAACCTCAAGAACCTGACCGGCAGCGAATACGAGACCCGAGGCTTCGGTGCCGCCTCGGTCATCCCAGCCGCTCCTTTCTCTTTCAAAGCGACCCTCGGTTATTCGCTATGAGTGCCTGCGAACATCTCAGCCGCGACGCGCTGGCGGAGCACCAGCTTCAACGTCTGCACGCCCTGCTGGGCCAAGTGCTGGAGACCAACGCATTTTACCGTCAGAAGTTCAATGCGGCCGGTATCACGCGGGCCGAGGACATCGCCGCTTTGGATGGCTTGGCCCGCCTCCCCTTTACCACCCGCGCCGAGCTTTCTACCGACCAAGTCGCGCATCCGCCCTATGGCACCAATCTCACCTATCCTCCCGAATGCTACACCCGCATCCACCAGACCTCCGGTACCACCGGCCAACGCCTGCGCTGGCTCGACACGGCTGAAAGCTGGGACTGGTGGGGCCGCTGCTGGGCCCAGGTCTATCGCGCCGCTGGCGTCGGCGACCGCGACCGCATCTTTTTCGCCTTCTCCTTTGGCCCCTTCATCGGCTTTTGGAGCGGGCACCAAGGAGCCAGCCACATCGGCGCGCTGATCGTCCCCGGCGGCGGCATGTCGTCGGCGCAACGCCTAGACGCCATCATCGAAAACGAAATCACCGTCCTCGTCTGTACCCCAACGTATGCCTTGCACCTAGGAGAAGTTGCCCGCGAGCGCGGCCTCGATCTCACCGCGAGCAGCGTACACACCACCATCCACGCGGGCGAGCCAGGCGCAAACCTCCCCGCGACCCGCGCCCAACTCGAACGCACTTGGGGTGCCCGCTGCTTCGACCACGCCGGAGCCACTGAGGTCGGTGCTTGGGGTTTCGACTGCCGCGAACAGGCCGGCTTGCACCTCAACGAGAGCGAATTCATCTGCGAGATCGTCGATCCGCAAAGCGGCGCACCCGCCGACGAGGGCGAGCTGGTCATCACCAACTTAGGCCGCACCGGGATGCCGGTTATCCGCTACCGCACCGGCGACCGCGTCGCCCGAAATCGCACACCCTGCGACTGCGGCCGCACCTTCCAGCGGCTCCAAGGCGGCGTCATCGGCCGCCTCGACGACGCCCTGCTCATCCGCGGCGTGGTCGTCTATCCCAGTGCCATCGAAAACGTCGTGCGCCAGTTCCCCGCAGTCACCGAATTCGCCGTTGACGTCCACCGGCGCAAAGCACTGGACGAGTTGGAAGTCCGCCTAGAACTCAACGGTGATGCCAATGACACGGCCGACCAAGTAGCACGCGCCCTCGCCCACCGGCTGGGCCTGCGCGCCGCCATCGTCATCGCCGCGCCAAACACCCTGCCGCGCTTTGAACTCAAAGCCCAGCGCTTCACCGATCACAGGAGCGACACGTGAGCGACCAACCCCAGTCCACGTTTTCTTGTATATTGAAAGGGCGTGCAATTTGATCTGCATCAATGGTACACTGTATTTGTACTCACATCGTCAGTGGCCGCGTCCGTATGGTAGTTGAAGAGGCCAACTCGGAATTTGGCATACGGACCCCAATTATCTGTACCCCAGAAGAACTCATGGAGGTCGCCTAATGGAACAGAATCCTCTCCAAGAGCTGCGTACCATTCGCCGCAACATAGAACGCATCTGTGAGGCCAAAGGGCAGACCTATGCCGACTATCTGTCCGAGGCGCAGGACAAATATACAGAGCGTCTCGTCCGGCGTGGGCCAAAGCCACGGCTCAGAATGAACGCACAAAAAGCCACAGACCTAGGGGCGGTTCGCGGTCAAACGTGAGCGACGTCATCGTCATCGGCGGTGGCCCGGCCGGCAGCACCGTAGCCGCCCTCGTCGCCGCAACCGGCCACCAAGTCCAGCTCTTCGAGCGAGAGCAGTTCCCCCGCTTCGCAATCGGCGAGTCCCTGATGCCGGAGACCTACTGGACCTTCAAACGGCTCGGCGTGCTCGACCAGCTCAAAGACAGCGCCTTCCCCCGCAAGCACAGCGTGCAGTTTTTCGGCAAGTCGGGTCGCGGCTCAACGCCCTTTTACTTTTCCGACACCAATCCCCACGAAAGCGCAATAACTTGGCAAGTCTTGCGCGGCCCCTTCGACGAGATGCTCCTCGACAACGCCCGCGCCAAAGGCACCCAAGTGCATCAAGGTGCCCGGGTCCTCAAAGTCCTATTCGAGGGAGACCGCGCCACCGGCGTGCGCGCCAAACTCGCCGATGGCCAAACCCGCGATTTTGCCGCACAAGTAGTAGTCGATGCCACCGGCCAAAGTGCGCTGATCGGCCGCAAGCTCAAGCTGACCCAGCCCGAGCCCGAGTTGAAGAAGGCTTCGATCTACACCCACTATCGCGGCGGCCAGCGCGACGAGGGCATCGACGAAGGCGCGACCTTGATCCTCCACACCGAGAACCGAGATTCCTGGTTCTGGTACATCCCCCTGCCCGACGACAAGGTCAGCGTCGGCGTGGTCGGCGCAATCTCCTACTTGGTCCAAGGCCGCCGCGAAGACGCACAGACCATCTTCGACCAAGAGCTGGCCAAGTGCCGACCCATGCAGGAGCGCCTGCAACGCGCCGAGCAACTCTTTCCGGTCAAGACCACCAAGGATTTCTCTTACCGCGCCAGCCGCATCGCCGGCGAGGGCTGGGTGCTAGTCGGCGACGCGTTCTGTTTTCTCGACCCGATGTACTCCTCGGGCGTGTACCTAGCCCTCAAATCCGGCGAGATGGCCGCCGACGCCATTGCCGAAGCCTTCGCCAAAGGCGACTTTTCGGCTGAACAGTTGGGCGGCTTCGGCCCCGAACTAGTGCGCGGCATGGAGGCGGTGCGCAAAATGGTGTACGCCTTCTACTCCAAGGACTTCAGCTTCGCCGAATTCCTCAAGCGCCATCCCGAATGCAAACAGGGGGTCGTTGACGTCCTCAGCGGCAACCTCTTCAGCGAACGCGTCGATCCCATCTTCGGGCCGATGAGTGAGGTCTGCGAGATGCCCGACGCCGTCCCCTTAACCCCACAACCCTCAGGAGCAACATCGTGAACACCACCGTCCGCTGGCTCCTCTACCTAGGGATTATAGTCCTCTATCTCCTGCACAACGACCTCTGGCTCTGGGACGATCCGCGCATCGTCTTGGGGCTGCCCATCGGCTTGCTCTACCACATCGGCTTCTGCGTGGCCGCTACCGGGCTGATGGTCTTGCTGGTCAACTACGCTTGGCCGTCTGAGTTAGACGCCGAGGACGAGGAGCAAACCGCATGACCACAATCATCATCTTATGCTACCTAGGGCTAGTACTCTGCATCGGAGTCCTCTCCAACCGCTTCTTTCGCGGCACCGGCGAGGACTACTTTGTCGCCAGCCGCTCCATCGGCCCCTTCCTGCTGCTGATGTCGCTGTTTGGCACCAACATGACCGCGTTCGCCATCTTGGGAGCCTCCGGCGAAGCCTACCACACCGGTATCGGCGTCTTTGCCCTGATGCCTTCGGGCGCGGCCCTGATTATCCCCACCATCTTCTTCTTTATCGGCACCCGCGTCTGGGCGCTCGGCAAGCGCCACAACTTGCTCACGCAAGTCCAGTACTTCCGCCGCCGCTGGGACTCCGACGGCTTGGGGCTACTGCTCTTTGTCGTCATGATCGCGCTGCTGATTCCCTACCTACTCATCGGCGTCATGGGCGGTGGCATCACCCTCGCCCAAGTCACCAAAGGGCAGATTCCCCAATGGGCTGGCGGCATGCTGGTCTGCTTGGTGGTACTGGCCTACGTCAGCTTCGGCGGCATGCGTGGCACTGCCTGGGCCAACGCCTTCCAAACCTTGGTCTTTATGATCTTGGGCGGCGTGACCTTCTTCGTCATCGTCGATAAGCTGGGCGGGCTGGACAGCGCACTGGCGCAAGTCACGGCCGCGCACCCCGAGTTGCTAATCAAAGGAGACAACATCAGTCCAATCAAACTCCTAACCTACACCTGCATCCCGCTGTCGGTGGGCATGTTCCCCCACCTTTTCACCCATTGGCTCACCGCTAAAAGCGCTCGCACCTTTCGCTGGCCGCTGATGTTCTACCCGCTGTGCATCGCCATCGTCTGGATCCCCAGCGTGCTGTTGGGAATCTTCGGCAGCATTGACTTCCCGGGCCTCAAGGGCGCGGCCGCCAACTCCGTGCTGGTCAAGATGATCGACCTACACGCTCCCGGTGCCTTGGCCGGCCTGCTCGCCGCCGGGGTCTTTGCCGCCATTATGTCGTCGCTCGACTCGCAGGTGCTCTCCATCAGCAACATGTTCACCCAGGACGTCGTCCGCCACTACCGCAAAGGCGACGAGTTGAGCGAAAAGGCCCAAGTGCTGTGGGGCCGCCTCTTCGTGATCGCCATCTTCGCCGTTACTTATGTGCTCTCGCTGGTCTCGGCCCGCAGCATCTTCTCCCTCGCCGTCTGGTCCTTCACCGGGTTTGCAGCGCTCTTCCCGGTGGTCGTCGCCGCCCTGTTCTGGAGGCGCAGCACCAAGTACGGCGCCTTTGCCTCCGTGCTCACCGTGGCCGCGCTGTGGTGCTATTTCTTCTTTCAGGGGTGGAAAGTGCCCGGCTATACGGTCGGCATGACCGGGGTAATGCCCGTGGTGGTAATTCTAGCCGCTTCTGCCGTGGCCATGATCGTCGGCTCGCTGCTGACCAAGCCACCGGCCAAAAGCACCGTCGATAAATTCTTCTAGCGATGCGCGTCGCCTACATCACGGCCGGTGCCGCCGGCATGTACTGCGGCAGCTGCATCCACGACAACGCGCTCGCTGCCGCCCTCGCGCGCTGCAACGCCGATGTCGCCCTCATCCCGACCTATACGCCGCTGCGCACGGACGAGGAAAACGTCTCGCTGGACCGCGTATTCTACGGCGGCGTCAACATCTTCCTACAACAGCAGTGGTCGTTTTTTCGCCGCACGCACCGCTTCTTCGACCGCGTCCTCGACTCGCCGTTCCTAATCCGCACCCTCGCGCGCTTTGGCTCCTCTACCAACGCCCGCGACCTAGGGCCGCTCACCGTCTCAATCCTCGCTGGCGAGGAGGGCAATCAACAAAAGGAACTCACTCGCCTCGTCGCTTGGCTCCAGCGCGACTTCAAACCCGACCTCATCCAGCTAACCAACGCCATGTTCGTCGGCATGGCCCGGCAATTAAAAGCACAGTTAGGCGTCCCTGTCCTCTGCGCCCTCCAAGGCGAGGACCTGTTCTTAGACGGCCTAGTCGAACCCTATAAGTCCCAAGCCCTAGACATCTTGCGCCAACGCGCCCAAGACATCGACGCCTTCATCGCCCCGTGTGCGTATTACCAAGAACACATGGCCGAGTACCTGCAGGTGCCGCGCACAAAAATCCACGCGGTGCCACTTGGCCTCAACCTGACCGGACACGGGCAAGAGCCACCGCCGGCCGACGGCCCCTACAAAATCGGCTACCTCGCCCGTCTATGCCCGGAAAAGGGCTTTCACCTGCTCGTCGATGCCTTCCAGCACTTAAAAGAACAACCCGAATTTGCCTCCCTGCGCCTCGAAGCCGCCGGCTACCTCAGCGCCTACGACAAGCCTTACTTCGCCGAGCAAGTGCAAAAAATTCGTCGCTGGGGACTGGCCGATTCGTTCACCTACCACGGCGAAGTCGATCGCCGCGAAAAAATCCGCTTCCTCTCCTCCCTCCACGTCTTTTCCGTACCTTCGGTTTACGCCGATCCCAAAGGTCTGTCAGTCCTCGAAGCCCTAGCCAACGGCATTCCAGTCATCCAGCCCAACCACGGCGCGTTCCCCGAGCTGATCGCAGCCACCGGCGGCGGTCTTCTCGTCGCACCTGATTCCCCGAAGATCCTAGCCAACGAGTTGTCCGCCTTGCTGCGCGACGAAAATCGACGACGCCAACTCGGACAAACCGGCCAAGAGGCGGTCCACAGTCGCTTCCACGCCGACGACATGGCCGCCGGGACGCTCGCCGTGTACGAGCAGTATGTAGTATGAAACAATCCGCCGATGACGCAGATATAAGCAGATATAGCAGTCCTGAATGACTTGAACGATTCGATATGTGGATCGTCTAATCATACAATTCTGCGTCCATCTGCGCCCATCTGCGGATTCTCTTGTGAATGATTTAGGACTGCTATATAACACGAATGACTTGAACGATTCGAGCTGAGGATCGTCTTGTTTCTAGGCGTCCATCTGCCGACGCGATGGCCGCCGGGACGCTCGCCGTGTATGGCCATCGCGTTTGGGCCTGCGGTTCAATATCGTTATCATTTCTTTAGTCCGGGGACGTCCTAGATGGTCGCTGCTGTTGCGACCCTCAACTCGGCTGGAAAATGGAGCACCTGCCCTTATGAATTCCTCCTATCCACGCATTCCCTACGGAGAGGCCAATTTCAAGCGCATCCGCTCGAATGGCTGGCTCTACGTCGATAAGACGCGCTTCGTCCACGCACTGGAAGAGGAACGCTATGTCTTTCTGATTCGTCCGCGTCGCTTTGGCAAGTCCTGCTGGGTGTCGCTGCTGGGTAGCTACTACGACCGCCGGGGAGCCGACGAATTCGAAGCCGTCTTCGGCGGCACCGACTTGGGGCGGCAGCCGACCGAAAACCGCCATCGCTACGTCGTCCTGCGCTTCAACTTTTCGGCGTTTGACGATACCTTGGACACGCTGCGGAAGCGTTTTGAAGAGTATTGTCAACTGATAATCCGCAGTACGCTGGAGCGCAATGCGGATTTGTTTCCCGAAGCGGCGCGGCAGCACATCCGCGCCCCAAGCTCGGTCAATGGCCAGCTCAATGAACTGTTCGTGTATGCCGGCGATCACGGCATTCCGCTGTACGTGCTCATCGACGAGTACGACAACTTCGCCAACACGGTGCTGGCCCATCACGGCGAAGAGGCGTATCAGGCGTTCACCCGCGGCGGCGGATTTTATCGCAACTTTTTCGCCACCCTCAAGGAGGGGGCCGGGCACAGCGAGGGCGGCTTGGAGCGGCTGTTCATCACCGGCGTGTCGCCGATTACCATGGACGACGTCACCAGTGGCTTCAACATCGGCCGCAACATCAGCTTGCGCCCGGAATTCAACGACATGCTTGGTTTCACCGAGGCCGAGGTGCGAAACCTGCTGGAAATGTACCGCGACCACGGCGTGTTCAATCAGGAGGTCGAAGCCGCGCTGGATGTGATGCGAGAGTGGTACAATGGCTATCGGTTCGCCGAGGAGGCCGAGGGCGACCTCTACAACACCGACATGGTGCTCTATTTCCTCGATGAATCTATGCCGAACAAAAAAGCACCCCGGGAACTGATCGACACCAATGTCCGCATCGACTACGGCAAGTTGCGCCACCTGCTGACGGTCAACCGGCAACTCAACGGCAACTTCGACCTGCTGCGCCACCTCATCGGTCAAGAACAGGTGAACACCCCCATCCAACTCAGCTTTCCCCTCAACCAGCTAGACCGACGCGAGAACTTCCTGTCGCTGCTGCATTACTTCGGCCTGCTCAGCATTCGCGCCGTGGAGCGCGGGATGCCCCGGCTGGGCATTCCCAACCAGACGGTCAAGCGGCTAATGTACGGCTACCTGCGCGATGCCTATGATGATGTGGGGGTGTTCTCAGTCGATGTGTACACCTTTTTCCGCTTGGCTCAAGAAATGGCCTACGACGGCGCTTGGCAGCCAGTCTTGGACTTTTTGCGCGACGCCTTAGCCGAACAAACCGGCATCCGCGACTACATGGACGGCGAGAAGGTCGTCCACGGCTTTGTCGCCGCCCACTTGAGCCTATCCCCGTATTTTCTGCTGCATTCGGAGTATGAACTGAACAAAGGGTATGCGGATTTGTACTTGGAGCCGTTCGTGGCACAGTATCCCGACATGCAGTTCGGCTACGTACTCGAACTCAAGTACCTTAAGCGGAGCGAATCCCTCGGCGAATCCCTCGTGGCGGCCAAAGTGGGGGAGGCCGTAGAGCAGGTGCGCTCCTACTTGGCGGATTCGTCGTTGCTGCGTCGCTATCCGTCGGTGCGACATATCGGCTTGGCGGTGGTGTTTCACGGCTGGGAGCTGGTCGCCTACCAAGCCATAGACGACGCCACGGAAGACTAAGAAGCTAGGAAGGAAAGATGGCAAGATGGTGATGCACTCAGGGTCAATCTCGAGCAATATCATTGAGGTGACAATGGCCGAGTATTCCGTCAACCGTCCGTTGCAGCGTGCGCCTGTTCATCCGGGTGAGATTCTGCGTGAAGATGTATTGCCGTCGCTTGAGTTATCGGTTAGTGAAGCGGCTCGCCGACTCGGTGTTTCGCGTCAACAATTGCATCGCGTTTTGGCTTGTACGCATCCGATTACAACAGAAATGGCACTTAGAATAGGAAAACTCGTCGGCAACGGTCCCGGGCTGTGGTTGCGCCTGCAACAAGCTTGTGATTTGTGGCGTGTAGAGCAGTGTATGAAAGACGAACTTGCAAAAATAAGACCCGCGAATTTGACGCACTCCCCAAGCTAAAGCATTACTGGCGTTGTGCCGACCTGATCGCAGTCACCGGCGGCCTCCTCATCGCAAGGCTGGATGACGTGGTGCTGACCGGTTCGCAGGGCTAGTATTTTTGACAGATTTACGATTCAATCGTAAATTCGCCACATGATTAGACGCACCCTACAACAGTATCTTTTGCGCGACGCCCGCTTGTACCCGGTGCTCACCCTCACCGGCCCGCGCCAGTCTGGCAAGACGACCTTAGCCAGAGCGACCTTCCCCCAGCATAGCTACTATTCCCTCGAAGATCCCGACCAACGCCTCTTTGCCCTAGAGGACCCCCGAGGATTCCTCGACCAACTCGACGGCCCGGTCATTTTGGACGAAGCCCAGCGAGCACCCGAGTTGTTTTCCTATATCCAGAGCAGAGTTGACGCGGACGGTAGCACCGGCCGCTTTGTGCTGACCGGTTCGCAGAATTTCCTGCTCATGGATCGCATTGTGCAGACCTTGGCGGGCCGTTGCGCCGTTCTGCACCTGTTGCCGCTTTCGCGTGCCGAGCTCGAAGGCCAAGTCCAGCCGGTGCCCGCAACTCCCGCGACATTATTTGCCGGTCACAAGACCCATCTCCAGCTATGGCAGACCCTCTACACCGGCTTCTATCCGCGGATTCACGACCAGCGCATCCCGCCCGCAATATGGCTCCCCGACTACGTGCAAACCTATCTCGAACGCGATGTGCGTTCGCTGGTCAATATCGGCAACATGGATGCCTTTGAGCGCTTTTTGGCTTTGTGCGCTGGTCGAGTCGGGCAGGTACTCAATTGCGCGGCACTGGCCAACGATTGCGGCATCGCCGTAGATACGGCACAGCGCTGGATATCCGTTTTGAAAACCAGTTTTGTCGTCTTTCTGCTGCCGCCACATCACCGCAACTTCAACAAGCGGCTAATCAAAAGTCCCAAGCTGTACTTCTACGACACTGGCCTTGCCTGTTATTTGCTAGGCATAAAAGACCCCGAGGTGCTGCCCACCCATCCATTGCGCGGCCCCCTTTTTGAAAATTACCAAGTCGCCGAAGCGGCCAAAGCCTTCCACCACCACCGCCAGAAGCCCCCGCTGTATTTTTGGCGCGACCGCACCGGCCACGAGGTTGATCTACTGGTGGAACAAGGCTCGGCGCTCTACCCGATTGAGATCAAGTCTGGACAAACGGTCAGCTCCGATGCGTTCACCGCCCTTACCTGGTGGAGCCGCACGGCCGGACAGGATCTTGCGAATGCTTCGCTGATCTACGGCGGCGACCGCGCGTACCGACGCAACAAAGTGGCGGTGCGGCCGTGGTTTGCTATTTGAAGTCGATTACAACAGACTTTGCGCGTCAAATCTTCCCGGCGGCAATAAATTCGCGCAACAGCGCCAAGAAAGCCTCCGTTGCCTGCGAACGCTGTCGCTGCCGGTGCTCGATTAGGCCTATTTGGCGTTTGGCCAATCCATTGACCTGTACAGCGCGTACTTTCCCGGCGGAGACTTCTGCTTCCACTGCCACCTCCGGCACCAGCGCAATACCCAACCCGATCTCCACGTAGCGCTTGATAATCTCGATCCCGCCGAGGCTCATTTCGACCTGCAACGCCAAACCCTCGCGCTGGAAAACCTCGTCGAGTAACTGCCGGCTAGTGCTCCCGCGTTCCAAGACCAGAAACGGATATTCGGCAAGCTGTTTGAGCCCTATCCTGCGCCTTTTGCCCAGCGCGTGGTCCGGGGGACAAATGAGCACATCCCGCCGCTCGAAAAGCGACTCGCTGACCAAGTCGCGGTGCTTGACCGGCAAGGTCGCCAACCCGAAGTCCACTTCGTCGTTGAGCACTAGGTTGCTCACCTCCGGCGACATTCGATTGCGGATGTCTAACTCGATCGCCGGGTAGCGGGCGCGGAACTCGGCGAGCACGTTGGGCAAAATATAGGTGCAGTTGGTATCGCTAGTCCCGATTGCCAGCCGCCCACGCAAGACTTGCTTGAGCGCCGCAATATCGTCGCGCACCTTCTCCAGCCGGGAGAGAACCGCCTTCGCATGAGCAAAGAGAACCTCGCCGGCTGGCGTCAGACGGAGCTGCCGCCTATTGCGCTCAAGTAGGATCTCATCCAGTTCATTCTCCAATGCCTTGATCTGGAGGCTGATGGCCGGCTGCGTCAGAAAGAGTTTGTCGGCCGCCCGCGTAAAGCTCTGCTCGCGGACGACTTCGTAGAAACTGCGCAATTGATAGAGATCCATTCGGAGTCCTTACATTTATACTAATTATCCTAAGAATAAGATATATAAATTTTCATTATGCTACAATTTCGCTTATCGTCAGAGGCGTCAACTAATTCACTCTTAAAATGGAGGTCGCCATGAGCGCCATCATCGTCGTTGACGCCTTCTGGGGCGATTCGGGTAAAGGCAAGGTCGCCGCCTTTCTCGCACAAAAACACCAAGCCGCCTACAGCGTCCGCGCCGGGATCGGCACCAACGCCGGGCACAGTATCCTCTTTGCCGACGGCCGCGAAATCCGCACTCGGCAGTTACCCTGCGGCTTTCTCCATCCCAATACGCAACTGCGCGTCGGCAGCGGCGTTGCCGTCGATCCCGAGCAGTTCTTCGCCGAACTCGACCAACTAGACCCGAGCTATAAGCTGCGCGAGCGGACCCGCGTCGATTACCGCTGCCCGCTGATCCTGCCCGAGTACCGCCAACGCGAAGCGGCCGACAGCTTTCTGCAGGAGCACGGCACCACAGCCAGCGGCAGCGGCGTCGCCCGCGCCGAATTCGCCCTGCGCCAAGCGCGTCAAGCCCGCGACGCGCACGTTCTCGCCGATTACACCGCCGACGTGGCCCGCGAGCTCAACGAGAGTTGCCTCCGCGATGAAACCATCGTCGTCGAGGGCAGCCAAGGCACCCACCTGTCGCTAGCCCTGAGCGATGACTATCCCGACTGCACCTCGGACAACTGCACCACCGCCGCCTTTGCCGACGACGTCGGACTCAACTGGCGTCATATCGCAGAAGTCTGCTTAGTGGTCAAAGCAGTGCCTAGCCGCGTCGGCACTGGCCCCCTACCACTGCAATTGACGCCAGTTGAGGAGGAAAGCCGAGGCATCGTCGAATACGGCGTGGCGACCGGGCGACGGCGGCGCAAAGCCTCGGGTATCTCCTGGCCACATTTGGAAACGGCCGTCCTACTCAACGGTCCCACCCAGTTGGCCCTGACCTTCTGCGACCACCTCGACCCCGAGGTCGCCGGCGCACGCGACCGCAGCGCATTAACCGCGCCCGTCCGACACCTCATCGACGAACTGGAGACGCGATTCAACATTCCCGTATCGCTCTGCGATTGTGGCGTCCATTTCGAGAACCTCATCGAGATCGCGTGACCTCTCGACAGCAGCGAGTCTCCTAGCCACATTATGGGCGAACGCGCAAGCGAAAGGATTATCCCATGACTTGGCTCGTCTTCGCTCTTCTCACCGTCTCTTGTTGGGGCCTTTACGGCGTCCTGCTGCACACCGGCCAGATCGCCATGGCCGACCCAGTAAACGGCCGTTATAAAGCCTTTCTCTTCGTCGGCTTGGCCTATCTGCTCACCGCGGTCTTCGGCTCGCTGATCGTCCTAGCCTATAATGGCGCGACTTGGATCTATCCGGCCAAGGGCGTCTTCTGGTCCACCGCCGCTGGTATCGCCGGGGCCATCGGCGCGTTGGGCGTCCTGCTCGCCTTCGGGGCCAAGGGGACGCCGGCCGTGGTCATGTCCATCGTCTTTGCCGGTGCTCCCATCGTCAACGCGGTCGTCGCCGCGCTCGTGCATCCGCCCGCTGGCGGCTGGGCGGCCGTGCGCTGGCCCTTTGTCCTCGGCATCGTCTTGGCCGCTATGGGCGGCTACCTAGTCACGTTCTTCCGCCCCGGCAACTGACGTGTCCATCGAATTCCGCACCCGCCGCCGCGTCGAGTGGGCCGATACCGATCAGGCCGGCATCGTCCACTTTGCGCGCTTTTTCGTCTTCATGGAAGCCGCCGAGCACGCCTTCTGGCGCAGCTTGGGTCTGAGCGTCCACAGCGAATGCGACGGCGACATCATTAGCTGGCCCCGCCTCATCGCCGAATGCGAGTACTTCCGCCCCGTCTCCTTTGAAGACGTCCTCGACATCCATGTACACCTCGAAAAGCAGGGCGAGAAGTCCCTCAGCTTTCGCTTCGACTTCCACTGCGGCGGCGAACACATAGCCCAAGGGCGGCTTAAGATCGCCTGCTGCGTCTGCAACCCAGGCGAGGCCATCCGCGCCATCCCCATCCCGGACTTTATCACCCGCAAACTGGCGGCGCACGACTCGACTGAGCTCGCCGAAGTCCCATGAACGCAGCCCCGGCCCTCGCCGCAGCCGACGTCTGCAAGCACTTCGCCCTTGGCGACCAGACCGTCGAAGTGCTGCGCGGTGTCTCGCTGCGCGCCGAGGAGAGTCAATCCTTGGCGCTTATCGGTCCGTCCGGTTCGGGCAAGAGCACCCTGCTGCACCTGCTCGGCACCCTCGAACCTCCAACCTCCGGCCAAATCGCCATCAGCGGTCAAGACCCACTAACCCTCCCCGAACCGCAACTCGCCCGCTTCCGCAACCAGCACATCGGCTTCGTCTTTCAAAACCACCACCTACTACCCCAGTACTCGGCCCTCGAAAACGCCCTAATCCCCACCCTCGCCTTCCCCCAAGCCGACCGACGCGAGCGCGCCCGCGACCTTTTAACCGCGGTTGGTCTGGAAAAGCGCCTGCACCACCGCCCCGCTGAACTGTCCGGCGGCGAGTGCCAGCGCGTGGCCGTGGCACGCGCCTTGATCAACCAGCCCGGTCTCTTGCTCTGCGACGAGCCTACCGGCAGCCTCGACCGCCAGACAGCCACCACCGTCGCCGACCTGCTCTTTGCGCTGCACCGCGCCGAGCAAGCCGCCCTCGTCATTGCAACCCACGACCTTGAGCTAGCCGCACGCTGCGACCGCCGCCTACTCTTGCGCGAGGGGACGTGCGTCGAAGCCTGATCTACTACTGGCGGGTTCACCTAGGGCTGCTACTGGGGACCGCTGTCGCCACAACCGCCCTGACCGGTGCCCTCCTAGTCGGCGACTCCATGCGCGGCAGCCTCCGCGACTTGGCTTTAGAGCGCCTAGGCCAAATCGACTACGCACTGCTCGCCGCGCACTTCTTCCGCAGCGATTTGGCCACCGAACTGCCTGGGGGACACGCGCCCGCCATCCTCCTCAACGGCAGCGCCCGCCATGCCGCGACCCAAGCACTCGCTTCTGGCGTACAAATCCAGGGCATCGACACCCGCTTCGCCGCGCTCTTTCCCCAAGACGGCCCCGCCTTGCGCGACGCCCTCAAACCAACGCCCGACCAGCCGTTTCCCTCGCTCGTCGTCAGTGCTTCGCTGCAACGCGCCCTCGGCCTTGAACTAGGCGACGCGGTCCTGCTCTCGCTAGAGCGCCCCAGCCCAACCTACCGCGAATCCCTCTTTGGCCGCCGCACCACCGACGATCTTGTCACCACCTTGCGCGTGGTGCTCACCGGCGTCCTGCCCGACAGCGGGGCGGGGCGCTTCGGCCTGCGACCGCACCAGCATCTGCCGCTCAACGCATACCTCGACCTCCAGACCCTTCAGCGCGCCCTCGGCCAACAAGATCGCGTCAACGCCCTACTCATCGCCGCGCCCGGCAGTCGGCACCAAGACCTGCAACGCGCTCTCGCCCAGCACCTTACTCTCGCCGACCTCAAGCTGGACCTCGCGCTGCACGCCAACTACATCGAACTCACCAGCACCCGCTTTGTCCTCGACGACTCGACCCGCGCCGCCGCCTTGGCTAGCGGTGCCGCCCTACAGCTCAAAACCGCGACCTTCTCGACCTATCTGGCCAACGCCATTGAAGGCAATGACCGCCAAGTTCCCTACTCAACCGTTACCGCCCTCGACGATCCCACCGGCCTCTATCTTACGGACGGACGGCCCGCGCCACCCCTCGCCGACGACGCCCTCTACCTCGACGCTTGGACAGCCCAAGAGTTAGCCGCAACTCCCGGCGATTCCATATCCCTGACCTATTACGTCGTCGGCCCGCGCCATGAGCTGCGGACCGAGCAGGCCCACTTCCGCCTCCAAGGGATTGTGCAGATGCGTGGCTTAGCCATTGACCCGACCCTGACGCCCGAATATCCGGGGTTGCAGGAAGAAGGTGATATGGCTGCCTGGGATGCGCCCTTCCCCATCGACATGGGGCAAATCCGCCCGCAGGATGAAGCCTACTGGGACCAGTACGGGGCCGCGCCCAAAGCCTTCGTCGCCGCCCATACGGGACAACGCCTATGGGGCAGCCGCCACGGTGCGCTGACCGCCATCCGCTTCTATCCGTCCTCGTCCACCCAGTACGAGAGTCTGCACCAAGACCTAGTGAATCGCCTGTCGCCAGCGGCAGCCGGCTTTTCTTTGCGCCCCGTTCGCCAAGAAGCCCTGTTAGCATCAACCGGGGCCACGGACTTCAGCGGCCTCTTTATCGGCTTCAGCCTCTTCCTCATCGCCGCGGCCGCATTACTCGTGGTTCTACTGTGCAAGTTCGGCCTCGAACAACGTGCGCGCGAAGCAGGGCTACTGCTCGCCACCGGCTACCCGCTCGCCGCGGTAGGCCGACGCTTCTTGGGCGAGGGCATGGCTTTGGCCGCGCTGGGCGCACTACTCGGTCTAGCCGGTGCCCCCCTCTACGCCTATCTGATGCTGGCCGGCTTGCACACCTTGTGGTTGGAGGCTATCGGCACGCCCTTTCTCCACCTGCACGTTAGCTGGCTGAGCTTAGGAGTGGGCTATCTATCCACCTTACTGCTGGTCTCGCTGGCGCTGTGGCGCACTGTGCAGCGCTTCCACCGGCTGTCCGTCCGCGCCCTACTCGCCGGTGCCCTCGACACGGCACCGCGTCTCCCACGCCGTCGCAGTGCCGTCCTCGCCGTGCTCGGTTTGGTCTTAGCTCTCACCTTAAGCGTCCTCGCCAGTATGGCCGACGCAGCCACGGCGGCCGCGCTTTTCTTGGGCAGCGGCACCGCGGCCCTGTTGGCGCTATTGGCCCTGTTCGCGCTATGGTTGCGAGCTCCAACATCGAGTCGCCTCAACTCCAGCCTCGGCTTGGGCCTCCTCAACAGCACCCGCAAACCCAGCCGCAGCACCCTCTGCACCTCCCTCGTCGCCTGCGCCACCTTTGTCATCGTCGCCGCCGGGGCTCACCGACAAGTCGAGTGGTCAGACGATCCGGGTACGGGTGGTTTCTCCCTCGTCGCCGAGGCAGAAATCCCCCTGCATCAAGATCTCAACAGTGCGGCTGGCCGCTTTGAGTTGGGATTGTCAACAGACTTGGGCACCGCGCGCTTTTTCCCCTTCCGCGTCCTGCCCGGCGACGACGTGAGCTGCCTCAACCTCTACCTGCCCCAGACCCCACGCGTCCTAGGCGCACCGGCCGAGTTCATCCAACGCGGCGGCTTGCCCTTCCGCCAGACACTTCCCCTGACGCCAGACGAGCGCGCCAATCCCTATCGATTGCTTCAGCGCGATTTGGGGCCGGGCGTCATCCCAGCCATTGGCGATTTTAATTCAGCGCAGTGGATTTTGCACAAGAGTCTGGGCGACGACATCCCGCTTGCGGAGGGTGTGGCCGTGCGGTTGGTCGGGCTGTTGGACGGCAGCCTGTTCCAGAGCGAGTTGCTCATTGCCGAAGATCGTTTCGCCGCGCACTTTCCCGCCCGCGAAGGCTACGGCTACTTCCTAGTGGAAACAGAACAACCAGCCACCGTCGCCGCCGCGCTCGAAAAGGGACTAGCAGCCTACGGCCTCGACGCCACCCTGAGCGCCGAGCGCCTCCGAGGCTTTCGCGCCGTCGAAAACACGTACCTAGCGACCTTTCAGACGCTGGGCTTGCTCGGGCTGCTCTTGGGTACTCTGGGTTTGGGAATTCTCATTCTGCGCAACGTCCTCGAGCGCAGTGGCGAGTTGGCGGCCTTGAGCGCCTGTGGCTTTCGCCGCGCCCGCCTAGGGGCAATGCTGCTCTACGAGCACGGCTTCCTCCTGCTAGCGGGCGAGGGAATCGGCAGCGTCGCCGCCCTCATCGCCGTGGCCCCTCGCCTCTTCGACCCGACCCCCTTGCCTTGGGCCTCGTTGACCATCTCGCTCTGCTTGGTCTTCGCCGCTGGCCTATTGGCGTGTGCTGCCGCCAGTCACTTGGCCTTGCGCCGCCCCCTGCTGGCGGCCCTCAAGGCTGAAGGGTAGGGCAACGTAAAGGGCGATTCGCGGAATCGCCCCTACCGGCCAATGCAGTACAGGTGCGACTCCGTCCGCAGGAAAATCCGCCCCCCGGCGATGGCCAGCGACGACAGCGTATAGCCGCCGTCGAGTTCGTTGGTCGCCAGCACCTTGTACTCTGGTCCGGCCTGCAGCACGGTCGTCACCGCGTTTTCATTGACCACGTAGAGCTTGCCGTCGGCCAGCACCAGAGAGGAGCTGACCGTCCCTTGGGCCGTGCGCTCCGGCCCCCACACCACCGCACCCGTTTTGGCGTCGAGACAGGTAGCCCGCCCGCGATCATCGACCATGTAGAAATAGCTACCGTCGGTAACAGCCGAGGGTACATCTGGTCCTCCTGACCCCGTCCACTTCCACGCTAGGTGACTCTCGCTAACATCTCCCGTGCCACCGGCGCGGAACGCCAGCACCGGATTGCGGCGACTCGTCGCGTACACCATCCCGGCAACCGCGACCGGCGACCCAACCACCCGGTAATTCCGCTCCTTGCCCGGATTCAAGCCGCCCGCCCGCCACACCTCTTCGCCGGTGGCCGGGTCGTGGCCGGTGACATAGTCCCCGCCGGAGACGACGATTTGCGTCTGGCCGTCGTGTTCGAGCACCACGGGCGTGGTATAGGCATCCGGCGACTCGCCCGGCGCGTCGGTCGGCCGCTCCTGCCGCCACTCAACCTCGCCAGTAGCCGCGTCAAAGGCAATCAAGTAGGAAGCATCGTCCGTGTTCATCCCGTGCAGGACCTCGACGAAGAGTTTGCCGTCGTAGAGCAATGGTGACGAAGCGTAGCCCCACATCAGGCCGAAGTCGCCGTGCTCGGCCTGCAAGTCGTAGTGCCACAATTCCTCACCATCCATGTCAAAGGCCCGGATCACCCCCGTGCCCGTAACGGCCATCACGCGCTCGCCGTCTGTGACCGGCGAAGGCGAGGTGTTGTTGTGCTTGCGCCAATAGGCATTGCCCTCGGCGAGCGTGCGCTGCCACAACACGCTGCCATCCGTCGCTGACAAGCAGCCCAAAAGCAGCTTTTCGCCGCCCTGGATTTCCTCGCCCGAATTGGGCGACGTCAAAAAGACCCGCTCACCCCACACCACCGGCGTACTCCCGCTCCAAGAGGGCAGCTTCTTGCTCCAGACCAAATTCTCGTTCGCACTCCAAGTAGTAGGCAGGTCCACGGCCTCGCTGACGCCGTTGTGGTTAGGTCCGCGCCACTGGGGCCAGTACTCTTCAGCATTGGCGCACCAAGCGACCAAAAACAGCAGTGAAACGATTGCGTAATTTTTCATGGTTTGCTCCTTTCTATTACCAACAAAACTGCATCCTAAGCCTTCAATTGACAAACATCACCAGTTGCCGATCACACTCATCCGCTCCACTATCCGGTCGCCACCATGCGCTCGTACCTCTTCTATATCGGCCAGTTTGAACCACACTCAAAAGTTGACGTTCCCGCTTTTTTGTAGTAACATAAAATAAATGAAGATTGAATTCGATCCGGCCAAACGCAATGCCACCCTACAAATCCGTGGCTTAGATATGGCCCGCGCCTCAGACGTTTTTGCCGGGGCGACGCTGACCGTCGAAGATAATCGCAAGGACTATGGAGAGCCTCGGTACATCACGATCGGATTTCTCGTCAACCGCATGGTAATTCTTGCATGGACGCAACGCGGCAAGGTGCGCCGGATCATCAGCATGAGGAAAGCCAATGAACGAGAACAAGCCGTATATGGACCTCGATTCCGATAACGACCTACCGGATCTCGCCACCCCGGAATGGCAAAAAAAATTCGCCCAAGTCCCGGTTCAGCGAGGCCGACCAAAGGCCGCCGTGACCAAAGTCTCCACCACCATCCGACTAGATCCCGACGTGCTAGCTGCCTTTAAGGCCGATGGCCCCGGTTGGCAGTCTAGGATCAATCAAGCGCTCCGGAAAAGTGTCGGACTAGAGTAAGAACGCTATCGCTAGTGGCTACAAACGGTCCGACTATCATTTCTAGATAGAACCAGCATACGCGAGATAGACTGCCGCCAACCCCACGCTGAGCAAGCAGGTAGCAACGACAAATACGCACATGCGGCGCATATCCTCAGGCCGCCCTCCTTCCGGGTCGTTCGCAGCGCCCAACCACAAGTCTGTGACCTGCATCCCGTCTTGCCAAATAGGGCCAACCAACCGCCGCTGTAGTGCGCCGGCCGCCGTTGCTTCGCTCCACCCTGAATTGGGCCCCGGAACGAGCGCGTGCTGCTGCCACCCAACGACGAGGGCCTTGCGCGCCGAACAATGTGGCAAAAAAAACGCGACCACAATCATCAACACATACGTCAAGCGCACCGGCAAAAAATTCAACACATCGTCGAGCCGCGCACCGCACCAGCCAAAATAGCGGTAGCGCGGCGTCTTAAAGCCAACCATCGAATCCATCGTGCTGACGACCTTAAAAAGCACGAGGCCCGGCAACCCTAAGAGCGCGTAGTAAAAAATCGGCGCGATAAAACCATCCACCGCATTTTCGCTCAAACTCTCCATGCCCGCCCGCCGACACGCCGCCGCATCCATCCGCTCAATGTCGCGGCCCACGAGCATCGCCGTTGCCCGGCGCGCACCGTCTAGATCTGCGGCGCGTTCAATGGCCAAGCCGTGTTTGCACAAGTCTTTGAGTGCAATAAGGCTGTACAAGACAAAGGCGTGAAAAAGCCAACCGATCTCCGCGTGGACGCGATACAACGCAATCGCCAACACGCTGACCAACCCCACCCAAAACGCCACCAAAATGCAAAACAGTACGCACCCACCGACATATCCATCTAAGCGCAAGCTGCGCAGCACCCGCTCAAAAAAAGACAGCGTCGCACCCACCAACCGAATGGGATGCAACGCATAAACCGGATCGCCCACAAGACCGTCGCACGCAACCGCGCAAACGAGCAACAGCAGGTCGGGCGCGAGTATGGTCAGATCCATTTCAGACGCCACCCCAAGGCCAAGGCATCGTACGCGATCGCCAGCCAGTCGCTTTCATGTAGCCGCAGTTGCTCGTAACACGACAAATAGGCTTCTGGTTTGGCCGCCAGCGCAGTCGCCAAAATGGCAGCTTGCTGGCGCAAGACCGGAGCGGCCAACTCCTGCGACAGGGTGCCATAGCGCACGCGATCCCAAACCGCGGCCAGCGCATACGCTGCGGCGGCAACGCGCGGTTCGTACACCACGGACTTGAGGTTTTTTTCCAACAGCCCGAAATCGTCCGCACTCAAGCGTTCGGCCATAGCCGCTAACAAGCACTCCTCCCTCATGCCAAAGCGCTTGAGTGCGTGCACGATGCTGCGCGTATGCGACGGCTCTAAACCATTTTGCCAACGCAAGCCCTCCAACGTGGCCTGGCGCACGGCTGAACCAATCAATTCGCCCAATTTGGCGTGATGCCCCGCACTAGTTTTTGGCTTTCTCGTGGAATCTAAAGGGGCGGCAATGCCGTATTGATCCGTGCCCGTGCCGGTTGCCAAATCGCGCGAATAGCGGCTCGCAATCGCGAGGTCGCGCAGGGCCGCGGATTTGCCTTCGGTCATGGTCACCACAGCCCGCGCCATCGCGCCCGGGGAGAGCGGCCAATTGACAAACAGCATGGTGTTGATCGTGCCCACCTGAGTATCGTCTTCTTCGTGCCAAGTTGCCGGGTCGCCCGCACATCCCGCATTGCCCTCCACCCCAGCAGTTACTACGGCACACACGCGCAATTCAGCGTGCGTTTCTACGACGCAAGCCGCGTAGTTCACATTGGCCGCCGTGCCCATCAGGGCGACTTGATCCGGGAGCCAGTCGCGCTCCGCGCATACGTGGTGGTGATAGCCGGTCTGGCCGAGTTGTTTGAGCAAGGCAAAGCGCGCGTCGTGCCCTTTGCCCTCGCAACTTTGGTGATTGACCAAGTAGCGAATGTCGTTGCTCAACCCTCCATTACAAGTCGATGTACTCAGCACCTGATGCGGCGTCTGCAAGCGGGCAATCAGAAAGCGCCCCTCGCGCGTCAGGTCGTAACACTCATGCCGATCAATGACGTCCATAGCTACATTGGGGTGGGACACGACACCTCGCAGCTCAGTAGTAACCCTTTATTCGCCGCAGCTTGTTGGCCCTCCCAATGAGTTCAGGATCGGGCCAATCCGCTCTATTAGCCGGCAAGTATATCTGAGAATCCAAGTAACCACGCAGATCGTCAAGGCCGCCTTCGAGTCGCTGGCTTTTTAATTCATCTACTTTCTGTTCATTAAGTCGCATATAGTATCTTGTATCGAGATAAATCAAACTGTTGTCATAAGCGCGGTGTATGGTTGGAGACAGCGCGATGCCATTAGAAACATCATCTGTCCCTTGGGCCTTTACTGGTACAATATGGGCGGCATCGACGAGATTGAGTTGTGCTCTCGTCACCGCACAGCGGCTACCATAAGCATCCATAATTTGCCGACGAAAACTCGACTCGCGCGCATAGCGACTTACCGATTCGACTATTCTTTGCCGCTCTTGTGCCAGAGGCTCCATCTCTTGCGGCCTTATTTCCTCCAATTGAGCGGCCTTTAACAATAGACTATATGTTGGAAGGTCAACTCCGTACTCATGCAGGGGAACGGCGTTAAACACGTAGTTCAGAAATTGATCTGGACGAATCCCAACGGCTATTTCCTCGTTATTTTTTTGCGAAAAGGCTAAGCCGTCTCCAATAGCCGTACAAATAGCCTCTATATCGATCTGAACAGAAGACGAGCCCTGTGTAAATATGCGATGTTTATCTATATCAAAACCCGCAAACATATCGTTTTCAGTGCGATAACCCAGCAAAACAGTATAGCCGTTTGGATTGATTGACAGTGGAGAAGCAACCGAGGTCATCTGAATTCTGTATTCGTTCTGTAAAGATGGCCGGCCTCCAGGAGTCAGCGTCCATATATAGACCCAAAGTGAAATTGTATCTTCTCTATATTGAATCAAGAATTCCCTAGGGTGAGCAGCCGGTTTTGCAGACATGTAGAAACCAGTACCACCGGATTTCTGTATGGCGCGAAGAACGGCATCGACGAGTTCGGCAGGCGAAGCAGCAGGCATAGTGTCCTAGGTCGTTTTTTGTTTTTTAGGTCTTTTCTTACCCCCATCGTCCGATAGGGCCTCTTCACTATCAGTCCCGTTCCACATCGCAGCAGGATGGCAAAGGTTATAAGAAGGCACTTTCTTTTTACCTCTATGTTTGGTTTCAAACCTAAAAAGACTGCCTTCAAGGTATTCTTTGACGAGGTCACAGCAGAGCCATTTACGCTTCAATCGCTCGGCAACTTCTCCCGTTACACAAGAACCAGCTAAGGGGTCAAACACCAAGTCTCCCTTGTCGGTGAGCATCCTAATAAAGTACTCGGGCAATTCGGCAGGGAAGCGAGCGGGATGCGGTTTTATATCGTGCTCCTTGCAAAGTCGTAAGTAATTAGAATTGCTCTCTGTATTGGGAATTGCGATGAGATTGGGCGGAATAGAAGCACCATTATCAACGTTAAATTTCTCACTAATATCGTGCCCACTGGGCCTCAGCTTGGCTTTATATCCACTTTTGAGTAATCCTTTCATTGAATTGCTATAGGGAACCAAGACTCGGCGATTACTAGCTTTCGGCCAAGGGGTCGGTGAAAGCCACCAGACGCAATTAACTGCATCTTTAACTCGAACTCGCCGTATGTTCACCCACTCGGCCGGCGTAGGCAACTTTGATGGATTCCACCAGAAGAATTCTTGGGCGAGATGAAAATCAAATTCCCTGCAAAGCATAATCAAAAGCTCATAGTGATAAAGTGAGCGAGTCGGCTGCCCCGGAATCCAAGCGCCACCAATATCAATGACTAGAGAGCCATTGTCCTTGAGGATGCGTATAAATTCTTTGGCAAATGGTCGAAACCAATCGAGGTATTGATCCGCATCGACATTGCCGTAGTCTTTTTTGCGAACCAACCCAAACGGCGGGGACGTCATAATCAGATTGACGCTTTTATCCTCTATGCCTACCATGAGATCGTGAGCGTCACCCAAGTAGATTTCCCCTAAATCGGTTTTGTGAAATAGTTCCATATCTCAAATAACCTCCTAGTTTGAGATTATAAATTAAGCTTCGCCTTCTAGCGAATGCCCGGCGCAAACGGCACCCACGGCTCGCCGTACTCGTTGCCAGCCCGATCCCGGCCCCGCGCCAGATACACTGCGTGTGCTGCGTGTGGCCCCGTACTCCGCACCTTCACCGTCGCTGGCATGTAGCGCATGGTGTAGCCGCAGCGCCGCTTGGCACTGGTGTTGGGGTTGGAGCCGTGGATCATTTTGGCGTGATGGATGTGGCATTGGCCCTCGCACAGTTCCAAATCGACGACCCGCGACTGATCGACTTGCTCGGCGACGATCTCGCGCCCGAAGACGTGGGTGTTGTGATCGACCTCCACGTAGTCCGAAAAACCATGCCGGTGCGAATCGGCCACAACCCGCATACAGCCGTTTTCTCGCGTTGAGTCGTCGATGGCCAGCCACACGGTCAACACCTCGTGTTCGCTGAGCCGCTCATTCCAATACGCCGAGTCCTCGTGCCAGGGCACGCGCTTGCCGTCGCCGGGCGGCTTGCTGATAAAATGGCTCGACCACAAGACGATGTCCGGGCCGATAAACGCCTCGACAAAATCGAGCACCTCGTCGGCGAGCAGCCACTCGAAAAGCTCGGGGTGGGCAAAGTGCGGCACATCCATGGCCTCTGGCCGCTTGCCCGCGGGCAAATCGGCCAACAAGCTGGCGAAGAAGGCTTGCAGGCGCTGGAACTTTTCGGCGGGAAAGAGCGGCTGTTGATAGACGAAATAACCGTGGTCGCGGTAGAACTGCACGTCCGCATCAGTCAGGTACAGGGAGTGGGAATTACTCATCGGCAGACACCTTTCCTCGTAGTTGCAATCTCAATATATGGCAATCCGTTCACCCGTGCAGGATCGGATGGCCCGCGCCCTTAAACCAGCCCCAGTCGAGCACAAACGACAGAAAAACCCCGCAGAAAAACCCCATCACCAGCCCGATAAACAGCGGCTTGAGCCGCTGGTAGAGCGCCACACCGCCGAAGCGCAAGATCAACGCCTTGCACGCCCACGCCAAGAAGACCGAGAACACAATCCGCTTGACCATCCACGTCGAGGCTACGGCCAACCCCACCGGGTGCAAGGGCCACCACGCGATCCGATAGTGCAAAAACGCCAGCACCACATAGCCCACCACCCCACTACCGGCCAAACCGAGCTTGTCCCAATCAACGGGCGCGGGATTGCGCGTCTGCTCGGCGACCCAGTCGAAGGCCCGCCCGCCCGCGCCTCCAGCCGCATTGAAAAACCACGAGCGCAGATTGCTCGCCCCGTAATCGTAGCACAAGTAGATCATAAAGCTGGTGGTCGCCACAAAGCTGACCACCACCGCCAAGACAATGGCCAAGGCCAGCCCCCCACTGCGTCGATGCGCGTAGTAATCGTGCAGCTTGAGCGCGTTGGCTGCCGACGGCATAAAGGTCGATTGCACATCGCTGCACCACGCAAAAGTCAGTGCCAGCGCGACCAAGTTCTGTGGCCCTAGAGCCGAGCCAGCCGCAGCCACGACCATGCCTTGGGCACTCATGGGCGTCGTCAAATAGTGCAGACCCGCTTGCACCACGAGCCGCGTAATGCCCAAGAAGATCGTCAGCGCAGCCACCAAATAGAAGGCCGCCAAGTGCAGGTCCAAGCCGCTGCGCCACAGCCAGCCGAGAATAAAACACAGCCCGGCCAACCCACCGCCCACGGCGACCCGATAGGAAATCATCTCGTCGCTGTCGTCGATCTGCCCGGCGCGACCCAGCGCGGTGCGCCACACAGCCGCGAGGTGACTCCGCGCCATCCACAAGCTCCACCCCACCATCGCCGCAAAGGCCCCCCAAGATTGCCACGACAAGGGCGTCAGACTGATCACAAACGGGTCGGCGCGCAAATTGAACAGGCCCATTTCGGTGATCAGGCCCAGTTGCACCAGATAGAGCAGATGGAAGAACCAGACGCTAAACGAAATGGCCAGCGGGGCCAGATACATAAACCCTAAAACCGGGAAGTACAGCAGCAGGTTGATGGGCGGCGCGTGGGGAACTAGGGTAAAGGCCCATCCCTGAAAGACGGGCACTTGCGCCAAGCCGGGGTAAAAGTAACTGGGCACGTTGAAGGCGATCAGGCTGAAGGGAATGGCAAAGCCGATCCAGAAGACTCGGGTCTTGAGCGCGGGCGGCAGCGCCGATCCCGGAGCCTCTTCAGTCAGCATCAAGGCCACCTCAGTCAAGGGGAAGGTCAGCCGCTCGCGCTCCATCCAATGCCGGCGCAGCACCACCACCGAGCACAAGCCGACGAAGTATATGGCCAGCACCAGCAGCAACCACCACAGCAGCGGCGCGACCCACGCTCCCCACGGAATGGCTAAGTCTTTGCTCGGCAAGCCCTCGTAGAAAAAGCGCATGGCGTCGTGCGCTGGATCGGGGATGGCCCAATCCGGCAGATAGGGATGGACGTATTCGGCCCACTGGTTGGTCGGGAGCGCGCCGTAATAGGGCTTGGAGATGATGCTGAGAATCAGGCCGACCATGAAGATGGGCATGCCGCTGGCGACCAGCCCCATGATGATGATGGTGATCAGCTCAGTTGCACTAAGAGCGCGTTTGAGCAGCGCGTTGACCAAGACCAGGATAAACAGCGGCGCACCCACGGCAATGGGGAAGTACGACCACGTCATTTCCGACGAGCCGACCATCCATATCGAATAAGGACTGCCAACGCTGATGGCGACGACCAGTCCCAGACCGAGCAACATAGACCGCCAACTCAGGCCGGATCCGGGCAATTCCACGAGGTAGCGGTCGCTGAGATGGGCGAGGTAATGGGTGGGGATTTTCTTTTGCACAGGGCGCGTTTCTTGGCAAAATTAACAGGAGGGCAAAAAAGGAGACGGTGCGTCCATCGGTCAAGGGACTCGGATGGACCGGATTAGAACCGGATGGATAGAACAGTGTTGTAAAGAGGGCGACCACTAGGGTTGCCCGGGGCTTATATACTTATCGACCTAGCTTTCTTGAAGGGTACCATAGAGAAGCCCCGCCGACCTGATTTAGCATCGGCGGGGCGTTAGCACTGCAAGGCGACAGTGGACTGCTACCTTAGTTAATCGTTGCGCCGGGGAATAGCTTGTTTAATACAAAGGGTATGGCTGGACGAATGAACATGAGGCAAATAAAGAGGAATATCGCAAAAATCGCTATTACGAACCATGCAAGTCGGTTGAGCCATTTTAGATTTTTGTCAATAGCGTCAAGTCTTTTATTGTTATCGTCGAATCGGCTATTTAAATCATTAAAGCTCTTTAGTATCCACGGCCCTATGTCTCCCTGAGTTTCGGGTGGCCTACCTTCTCTATCATCGGGCAACTGATCATGTTGTTCAGTCATTTTCGTGTAGCCTCATCCATTCCCATAGGCTTTTCGAGGCGTAGCCATAATAATCTGTTACTCTAAAAAACACCACAGGTCTCGCCTGATGGTTTTCTATGTCAAAGAGATCGTATATTTCTTGAGAGGTTTTTTTGCAAGACACAAAAAGAGCGGAAAAGCCCTCAGCTTGGTATAGATGGTAGGGATACCCCTGCGCTTTTGATTTTTTAGCAAGAAAATCAAGAGAATTCTGCGATGCTGTAAAAGCATAAATCACGGGAGGGAATTACTCCGGTATAGAAGGGATATATAGGGACAGAGAAGATGCAGGAAATCAGAAAAATTGTCAAGTCTGGCGCGTAACTATAAGAAAAACAAAAGTTTGCAAAACTGGGTCAATATGTATATGACTCCCAGACGCTTGGGCAAACAGGGTATTATTTCCATGGCAATCAATTAGGAATTGAGAAATAGGAATTAGTATTTGCCAAGTCGTCCGAACGCAGGGCGGTTGGGTCAATTCGTAATTCCTAATTCCTAATTGACATGGCAAAAATCGTGCCAAGGCGGCGGCTCAGAGAGGCGGAGGGGACCGGAGGCGTTGGAGTGTAGCGGAAAGGATACAGGGATGGAAAAGTTGGGGACAAAAGCTGCGTAACGTCAGTTGGTAAAATTCCGCATCTCCCCAAATTCGCCTCCAACCTCAGCATCAACCAGTTCCTCCAGCCCGACCTCGCAGGTCTCGCGCCGCGCTCAAAGCAATACGCATCGCCCGTAGGGTAGGCCTCAGCCGACGTTGGCTCGCCGAGCAACCGGCACAAGTCGATAAAGTGCTCTTGCACGACAGAACGCTCCTTGAGCTGAGCTACCCGCCGCTATAAATGCTTCCGGCGTCATTTCATCTTTCTTGTACAGCAACGCGAGTCGGTAGTCGGCGTATGGCTGCGCCGACTTGCTGGTCAGCGGCAACCAGATCGAACTGCGCCTGAAGATTCAGCCAAAATTGAGGCTCGACGCCGAACCAGTGTCCGAACCGCAAGGCCGTGTCGCCCGTCACCGACCGCTTGCCCGCGATGATCTGGCCGACGCGGTTCGGCGGCACATTGATCTGGCGTGCAAACGACGTGGGCGTGATGCCCATCTCTTCAAGCTCGTCTTTCAGGACTTCACCAGGATGTACGGTACGTTTGAGCATATCCTACCTCCTTTTCTAAACTCTTACACAACCAATCTAGTAGGTTGACAGGGTTCTAGTCATCTATACCAGGGCGATTGCATTATAAGTTGATTTTTACCATGGGGTTATGTTACTTTTTCTCGTTCTATGGAGCTTCGGTTCCCGTCCTTCCATTTTCCTCTTGATTGGAGTGTTTGTTGATGCCCTCCTCCTCTTCGGGATTGCTGGATTATTTGGCCGACATCCCCGACCCCCGTATTGAGCGTTGTCGAGCGCATCGCTTGATTGATATTCTCATGATTGCGGTGTGCGGTGCGATCTGCGGAGCCGATAACTGGGTGGCGATGGCCGAATTTGGCCGGGCGAAAGCCGACTGGCTTAAGACGTTCTTGGCCCTGCCTAATGGCATTCCCTCGCATGATACCTTCGGGCGCGTATTTGCCCGTATTTCGCCTTGGTATTTCCAAGACTGTTTTACCGCTTGGGTGCAATCGCTGACGCCCCGATTGGCCGACGAAGGCGAGTTGGTGCCGCTGGATGGCAAAACGCTGCGTCGTTCCTACGATACCGGCTCGGGGCAAGCCGCCCTTCACATGGTGCATGCGTGGGCGGTCAACAATCGGCTGGTCTTGGGGCAATTCCATTGTGAAGAAGCCTTGGAAGAAATTGCGATCATCCCCGAATTATTACGCCTGTTAGACCTCAAAGGCTGCCTGATCACCACCGATGCGTTGGGGTGTCATAAAAGCACCGCCGAGCAGGTCGTCGAACAAGACGCCGACTACGTGCTGGCCGTCAAGGCCAATCAACCCAAACTCCACGCCCATCTCCAACAGCTTTTTGACCGCTCCGATGAGCAACTCCACGCCGATCCCACCGTAGATTATTGGGGTACTCAAGACCAAAACCACGGGCGGTGCGAAACGCGGCACTATTGGACCACCGACCAGATTGAGCCCGTTGCCGATCATGCCCTGTGGCCGGGCTTACGTCTGTTCGGTATGGTCGAAGCCATCCGACAAAGCGGCGATAGCGTTTCGGTTGAACGACGCTACTATATCTCCACGCTGGACAACGACGCCCAACGGTTGGGGCAGGCCGTGCGGGGGCATTGGGCTATTGAAAACTCATTACATTGGGTCTTAGATGTCGTCTTTAACGAAGATCAATGCCGCATACGCCGCGGACACGGCCCCGAAAACATGGCCGTCTTACGCCACATCGCACTCAATCTACTCCAGCAAGACAAAACAACCAAAGCCGGCATTCAAACCAAACGGCTCAAGGCCGGTTGGGATAACAAATATCTGGCTAACCTGTTGGCGAAGGGACACTTATAATGCGATTGCCCTGTCATCTATACATATAGCCATCCTACATCATTCATGAGATAATCCGCCGATGGACGCCGACAGACGCCGACAGACGCCGAATTGTAGGGGCGAGCGATCGCTCGCCCCTACCTGCAAGGCGATCCGCATATCGAATCGTTCAAGTCATTTAGGATGGCTATATGTATAACTTAATTCAGAATATCGGGAGGTGATAGCATGACTACTCTAACAGCCGTTGAACCGGCAACATCCATCGAAGATCCCCAGATACTGCACGGTGATTGCCTAGAGGTGATCCAGTCCGGCAGGGTCAAGGCTGAATCGATCAATCTGATCTTCACTTCGCCGCCCTATGCCGATCAAAGAAAGAACAACTACGGCGGCATCCATCCAGACGAGTATGTGCAGTGGTTCTTGCCGAGGGCGGAGGCGCTGAAGAAATGCCTTACGCTGGACGGTTCATTCGTTCTGAACATCAAGGAAAAGGCGGTTGGCGGCCAAAGGCATACTTATGTCCTAGAACTAATACTAGCCCTGAAGCAACAGGGCTGGCTATGGGTTGAGGAATACTGCTGGCACAAGAAGAACTGCTATCCGGGAAAATGGCCCAATCGGTTTAGGGATTCGTGGGAACGTCTGTTGCACTTCACGATCAACAAGAAGTTCAAGATGAGACAGGAATCCGTGATGGTGCCGATGGGCGACTGGAAGACGGCGCGGCTGCGCAATCTGTCGAAAACCGATTACACTAGGGACGAGTCAAAGAACGAAAACGGCTTTGGCAAGAAGGTTGAAAACTGGGTTGGGCGCGACATGGCGTACCCGACAAATGTCCTGCATCTATCCACAGAATGCGGCTACAAGGGCCATCCAGCCGCATTCCCACTATCTCTACCCAACTGGTTCATTCGCCTATTCACCGATATAGGTGATATGGTCCTCGATCCTTTCGCCGGTTCGGGCACTACGCTAGTTGCCGCCAAGGATCTCGACAGGGACAGCATAGGTATTGATACATCCTTGGACTACTGCGATCTAATGCGCGAGAGGCTGTCAAAATGAACCCACCTTGGTGGGCGGAAGCGGCGACAGAAGCCAACGCAATAGTCAAGCACTACGGCCTCAGTTGCTCTTCCACGATCCGCAAAAAATGTGCCTCCTGTCCAACCTCTCCCCCCACCAAGCGAGCGTATTCCCGTGCATCCTCCACCCGCCCAGCCCAAACCAATTCAAACGCCAACGCCTGAAACAAACTCAACGCATAGCGGCGGCGAAAATCCTCGTCTCCAAAAGCGCGCTCCAAATGCAGCAAGGCCGGATCACGTTCTGCGAGAAGATGATAGAGCTGGCCCTTGACAAAATCGACGAAGGCCGTGCCCACCGCCGGATCGTGCGCGAGAAACCCCGCCTGTTTCAGCGCGGCTTGCGCCTCGTCCCGCTGCTCATCGGTAAGCGCCATCCCCTGCATCTTGATGCACCACCCCCACTGCACCGCCGCCCACAACCCGCGCCGCGTAAACGGCACCTCGCGCCGCGCAGCCGCGTAATAAACCTGCGCCCGCGCAAAATCTCGCTCGGAAAAAAGCTGATCCGCCACCGCCAGCACCAACGGCCCCTGCTGCTTCTGAGTCCACTGCTCAACGCCGCGCCGTTCCCCCGGCGACAGCCGCTGCCCTTCCATAGCCGCCAGTTGCTTGAGATAGCGCGCATTGTGCCCATTGTATTGGTGCAAGGGCGCTTGCGCGAGCATCGCCCCCATCTTGTTGTACGCCACCACGCGCTCCACCGGCAGGTCGCCCAAATCGCGCCGATACGCCTCCTCACTCCGCAGCAATCCCAAGTCAATGTTCTGCAATCCGGCGACGCTGTGAAGAACAGTCCGCGCCAACAAAGCCTGCCCGGCAACAGAGCAGTGAACGTGATCCACCATCCACTCCCAACCCACACCCGGCGCGGGCGCAGCGTCCGCAAACGCAGCCTCCACATCCGCCAACACCGCCCCATGCTCTTTGGCGATTGCGCGAATCACCGCATTGTGCGCCGTGGGAGCGCGCCACGGCATGGTGTCCAAATCCCGCGCCTTGCGAAAGGCCCGCTGCGCTTGGGCATCCCGCCCCAACCGCTCCAACGCGCGGCCTTGCAAATACCACAACCAAGCGTGTTCGCTCGCAAGAGCCGCCGCTTGCTCCAATTGCTGCAGCGCATCCTCGGCATCATCCGGCGCAACGTAACCCCGCGTCATAACCTGCGCCGCTTGCTCCACCTGCGCCTTCCAATCTTCACCCCCCTCCGTCGAACCAACCGGCGCAAATCCCGCATCATTCGCCACAATAGTACACAGCACCAAGGGCACCTGCGCTCGCTCGCAGAGCCGACTCACGCGCCGCAAATTGTCGCGCAAATTCTGCTCCGCCATCGCTCGACCGGAGCCGTGCAACGGCACCTCGCCGCGCACAGCCGCCATTTTTATCAAATCCGTCGGCTCGTCCTTAGTCCCAATACTCCCTAGCAATCCATCCACCAAGTGCGTCAAATGCAGTTGCCGCAAAAAGTACTTCAGTCGCTGATACCGCCCGGCTCCGTACAACCCGTAGAATTCATTGTGCCCGGTATAGACGACGACCAGATCCGGCGACAGCACCAACGCATCTTCCACCACTTCCGCCACCGCAAAGCTGGCAATGGACGTAATGCCCAAATTGACGACCTCCACCTCCCGCTCCGGCCACGCATCCGCCAGCATCGCCTGCAAAAAGGACGCCGCGGCCAAACGACGCGGATGGGGAAAACCTTGCACAGTGGAAGCCCCGACAAACACGACGCGATAGCGGTTGGCCGGCGCGGGTTCCACAAAGAAGTGCTCGCCCATCTGCCCCGCTGCGGCCAGCCGGCCCTTGTATTGCGCGAAAAATCGCTGCGCATAAAACCGACTCGTCGCGCGCAGCGATTCGCCGCTCGCCTCATCCTCGACCAAAGTCACAACCAACGGCGACGGCCCCAATCCCGGCACGAGCCGCAGCAAGCCCTCGGCCCCCACTACCAAAGCCGCGCCGACCGCTACAGTCGCCAAACGCAAAAACCAGACTCTACTCATCGCTTCGCGGCTTCCCCATCATTGCGTACACCTTCTCCAATGCTTCATATAGGTCCTCACGCGGTGCCGCCACCACAGCCTGTTCGAGCACCTCAGCCGCCTGCTGATATTGCCCCAACCCCACATAGACGCCAGCCACATTGCTCCACACGTCAGCGCGTTCCCGCTCGTGCTCTAACACATTCAGAAAAATGGGCAGCGCACCGCGCAAATCGCCGCGCCGCGCCCGCAGTGAGCCGAGGTTGAACCAAGCCTGCCAATACGTCGAATCGAGCCGCGTGGCTTGTTCGTATTTCAGCAGCGCCAAATCGTACCGGCCTTGTTGCAGATAGGCGTTGCCCAAATCGTTGTGCGTGGCAGCTTTACCCCGCCCATCCATCGGCGGCAGATCCCAATTCACCAACAGCACCAAGAGGACGAGGCAGGCCGTCGGCCAAAGCGCTTGCCGCCATCTCTCATACAGCCAACTCCCCCCGTACGCGGCAAACAGAATCAGTAGCGGCACAATCGGCAGGCGATAGCGCGCCGCGACAAAAAAGGAGATCACCGCGAAGCTATATCCGAGAACGAAAAGCACCGGCAGTGTAATACCCTGCCGCCGGATGTACACCAGCAGGCCCAGCAACGCGAGAGGGCTTACCAAGCCAAAGGGAAAAGCCACCCCCCATTTCCACAAGGTACCCGCGAGAACGCTTGAATACTTGCGCCAATAGTACATTTCCTGATTGCGCTCTATTTCATCGCCGCGCCAGAACTGGGCTATCTTTGCCGCCAGCAATCCCATGTAATCGAAGGGCGCATTCTGTATGTAATCAAGAGCCTGCATGTAAAAGAATTGGGACTTGGCCGCAGGGCGCGTAATCCCTTCCCGTAGCGGCAGGGCAACCAATTCCTCCCACTCCCATCCCGGACGCAGTGCGAGCGTCTGCTCAGCGTTTGCGTTGTTCCCTAGGTAGAAATTCACCCCCCCATTATAGGAGATCGGCACGATGTCACCGCCGATGGTGTAATTTCTCAGCGTTACCGGCGCAATCGCCAGCACCGCCCCCAGCAGAAAAGCAACGACTGCCGGAGCGGCGTTTTTCCGCAACCAATAGAACAACCAGATGGCCACGCCCAGAATCAAAGATGCAAGAATCGCCGCGGTAAGCGATGCGAGTCCCAGCGCAAAACCCGCAGCCGTAAAAATGGATTTTGTCGGCCGCTCGACCGCACGCATCAATAGGAGAAGACTTATAAGGGTAAAAAAAGTAGCAAGACCAGCCGGCAAGAGCCGGGCGTCAAAATAGATCAGCGGCCCATACACCGCCGCAATGAGGCCGCCGATAAAACCGACACTTGGGCCAAAAAGTCGCCGCCCAACCAAGTACAGCAACACACAGGTAAGGCTGCCGATTAACGCCTGAGCAAAGCGGGATACGTAGTAAAAAGATTCTGGGAATGCGAGCTTGATTACGCCCAAGAAATAAGGATAGAGCGGAGGCTGCCAGAACGGCCCTTGGCCGCGTCCCAACCAGTTGCCTACGGCTAGGCTAGCCGCCTGTTCGGAATACGTGGTCGCGTCCACCGCCGGCATAGTAAAAAGCGGACTGGCCGACATCTGGAACGCATGCACCAAACGCAGGCTCAGCGCCAGCACCCCAAGGCCCACCGCCGCCCACCCCCAATGCCAGCGTCGCCTCATATAGCAGGTAGGGGCGACTCTAAGAGTCGCCCCTACAGTCGCCCCTACAATTCTGCGTCCATCTGCGTCCATCTGCGGATCGTCTTGTCAGTGATGTAGGATTGCTATGGGGATCTTAGTTCGACCGTTTTAGCGGACGATCACGTCCCACACCTTCGACATCCGCGCCTTCCCCTCGGGGCCTTCGACGTAGAGCGTAACTGTATAGGTCGTCCCAGGCTCTGCGTACTGGTGGATGGGGTGTTGCTCGGTCGAGGTGTTGCCGTCGCCGAAATCCCAACGCCATGAGCGGATGTCCCCGTAGGACAAATCCTTGAAAGCAACCAAGCGGCGTTCCATATCGAGGACGGTAAATTCCCATTGCGCCTCGACCGGGTCGCGCAAGGCTTTTTCCAGCGGCATCAGCCGAAAGCCGACCAGATCGGAGGCGTTGCCGTACATGGTCGTCTTATGGGATAGGTTCCAAAAGCCCTCAAACTCCTGCTGTTTGACCTCGACATCATCGTAGTCGAGGATGCACCAACTCAGGCCGATCAAGGCATTCTCTTCGAGCTTCGACTCCACGGCGCGCTCCGGCCCGTCGGCCGGGGCGTAGTCGAAAGGGGTGATCCAGAATTCGAGCGTGTAGTGCCCGCTGTCGCCCGGCGCAAAATCGTAGCGCGCCGCCGCATTGGCCCAAGGCAGCTCGTAGATCCACTGATTGGCACCCCAGACCATAGTCCAGGGCTTGCCATCGGCCGGAGTCAAGACGTGGTAGTTCTGGGCGTGGACGCCGTGGAATTTGAAGTGGCCGTCGAGGCCCTCCAGCCCGTTGGTCTCCTTGTCCTCGCGCAGTTGGGGGATCAAAGGACCACCGGACAAATCGCCATCGACGACGATCTCCAAAATGTCGTTGTGCAGATCGCGGTGGCTGAAATCCCAGTAGTCGTCATAGGTCTCGTAGAGGAAGTAGAGTCGGTTTAGTCCCTTGACCCAGCCGACGCGCACGGTGACGTCTAAATCGGTGGTATCAATCGGGCTGTCGTGTACGGTGTCTTTCAACTGATCGATGCCGATGGCGTAGTCAGCAGGAACCATGCCCCAGTCGGATACATCTCCATCGATGCGGGGGATCTGATCGGCGGGGAACTGAAAAATTTTGAAGGTGGTATCCGGCCGTTCCAGTGCGGCGGCAGACAGTGCCCACAGCACGCCAACAATTAGGATCGCGCTGCACTTTTGCATGTGCCGATTCCTCCGATCAAATCCGGTTGTCATCGATATAATCCCAGTTGTAGGCGATCCCCAATCCCGGTTCCTGCGATACGTGTACGCGCCCTTCGTCATCCATGGGATCGGCAATCTGCCCGAGATGCGGTGGGCTCTCGTCGTAATCGCGCCCAGGCCGCAAGAGGCCGCGCTCGTAATAGCGACAAGTGGCTTCGGGAGTGGCCGCGGCCAAATGCACGTGCGGAGCGCCCACCCCGTGTATTTCGCATTGCACGCCGTAGAGCTGGCACAAGTTGATCAGCTTCCAGCAGCCGGTGATGCCGCCGTAGTTCACATCAATGCGCAGCATGTCGCAGGCCCCCTGCAACAGCCACTCGGCCCGCGCAAAGAGACCGCCCTTGACGTGTTCCGGGGAACAGATGGCGATGGAGGTTTGCTGCGTCAAGCGGCGGTAGGACTCCACCCGCGTCTCGACCATCGGATGTTCCAACCAGTAGTAGTTCAATTCTTCCAATTCCCGTGCGACCCACAGCGATTCCTCCAAGGTATAGACGCCGAACGGATCGAGCATCAGCACAATGTCGTCGCCCACGGCTTCGCGCACAGCGCGACAAATCTCCACATCCTCCTTGGGAAACCCCGGCAGTTGCGGCGCTGGCTCTCGCGTGTGCGGATTCCAGCAAATGTTGGCGTGTACCTTGAAGGCTTTATAACCGCGCGCTACGCACTCTCGCGCCAGTTCTTCATACACCTCAGGGCCGCCCAAGTTCGGGTACGTGCTAGCGTATGCTTCGACCTTGTCGCGGGTGCCGCCCAACAGTTGGTACACGGGCATACCGGCTTTTTGCCCCGCCAGATCCCACAGCGCGCAATCGACAACGCCTAGTTCGTGTTCGGCGAGGCTATCGCCAAACGTGGACATCTGATCCATCCAATGCCATAGCTTCTCGCGGTTGAGTGGATCCTCGCCGACTAGCAGGTTTTTGACGGCACCTTCCATGGTCGCCTTGTTACCGCCCAGCATGTGCCCGGTGACGCCCTCGTCGGTGGAAATTCTAGTGATCGCACTAGTACCTTCCACTTCCTCGTTGTCAATCCACACGCCATAGCCCCAGCGCGAGCCAGCACTCCGGCCACGGTGTTTGGTGCGAAAATGAATGACTTCGACATCGGTGATTTTCACGATTTGTCCTCCTCAGAACATGAATAACCGCATAGGTGCCGCCGGTCACTCTTCAAGCGGAAATGAGTTATATATCGACTCAGCAAGCGTATAGATATCTTCATAGTCATACTCTCGACCAATTTTTTGCGTCCAGTACCGGCCATGTGCGAGCCAATGTCTATACTTGAAGGCTTGCTCTAAATCTGAAATAATAGATCGAGAAACAGTCGAATGCGATTTCCACTGCAAAAAAATATCCCCTAGCGGCACATTTTGACCCTTATTCTGATATAACGTTCTAAAAGACCTTGATAGAGGGTCTTTTTGTCTTTTATAGCAACGCTGCAGAAAATCCATACGGAAAGCTGCTTCTAAAACGGCCAAGATACTCATGGATGTACTTCGTGCATGTTCTGCAAGAACGGAGGTCATCTCGAGTTCTATTTCCAGTGGCGTATAATCGACGAAACGCTCGACTGATTGCAGATTGTCAGAAGAAAAGTAGTTCCTTACGGATGCTTCGATGTCGCTATAATATCGGGCAATCTCGACGAGTAGGAGATGTTCTCCAGAAAACGTGACTCTCCGAGCACTAGGCATTCGCAACTTCCATTATTGCGGAAAGAAAGGACTCCTCCTCAAGTTCGATGTATTCGACGTTCGGAGGTGGCGTACGTCTTTTCCATGCCCACTCCTCCACAATAGGTTCCGGTTCATCCTCACTAGATGAATCTCGAACGATGACGCGGATCGTAGGGGAAGAAGCTGTTTTCGGGACAAGAACAAACTTGACCGTACCATACGGCCCGTGCATGCCCTCACGACGCATGTCCACACGCCCTTTGGCACCAACAATTAATGTACCGATGGGATCGAGGAGAACTTTGATAGTACCAATCTGGACCTCAAGAGATTTTACATCATAACTACCGATGTGTTCCTCAGTGATCTGCTTGGTAGCCGTCGTAATACGGACTTTACCTTGGTCAATATATTTCTGTAGAAATCCTTCGGCTAGCTGGTTGAATTCATCGAGATGCCTTATCCAATCGTCGCGTCTTCGAGTCCAGTCGATTGATGATTCTTCCTTGGCTATCTGTTGGTTTACGAAATCGTCGAAAGATATATTATCTGTCATGGCAATTCTCCTTTGATTCCACTAACGTACACAGCTTCGACTATTGGGGCAATAACGTCTTGAGGTTGTCTTCATACACAACAACCCTATCTTCGTAGTCCCGCCGCAGCCCCATCAAAAACGCATCCGCCAAGCGGCTTTCCTCGGCGCGTTTCAACAGCGCCCGCGCCCGCTTCGCCGCCGTATCAAAAGGCTCGGGTGCGCTGCCGAAATTCGACTTCAGTACCTTGAACACCGAATAGTACTCGCCGCCCCGAGGCATGGCCTCCGGCCCGACCACTTGGGCGGCCTGCGCCGTCACCGCTAGCGGACCGTACAACCGACCCACCTCGACACTGCGCACAGCATCGATCAATTCTGGATAAAAGGCTTGTTCAAAGGCGTGGATGTGAAATGTACCCTGTACGCCTTTGCCCGCCGTCCGCAGGGTGTACTCGTCGGCGAGTTCTCCCGTATCCTCACCCGCCTCGATTCTCGCTTTGATCTCCACGGCCTCTTCCCGGGTTTGCACCATGATCTCCTGCAACGTGACCTCCTCCGGTGCGGTGAATAACTCGGGCCGCTCGTCATATAGTTTCCTAATAGCCTCCGGCTCGATATGGACTTGGTCCTTGACCGCCGTCTGCCTAAGTGCCAACAGCAACAGCGCATCTTTGCGGCGCTCATACCAGCGCACAATCTGCTCTTCGCGGTCAATCCCCCTTTCATAGGCCACGTGCAGGAACAAGATGCGGGGCAGCAGCACGTCTTCGGCGAACCAGCGCACCGACTCGTCAATGTCGCCTGAAAAGCCCATGTTCAACTCTTCCGCATAATCCCAAAAATCGCCCACGGTGACGCTGCCGCTGCGAAATTGAAAGAGCACCGCTGCGCGTTCGGCCTCGGTGTAATCCCTGCGCCCTGCCGCGACCCACTGCTGCAACTGATGCAAAGTCTCGTCATCGGCCTGCAAGTCGATGTCGGTCCGCAGTTGCGTCAGGAATGTCTCTATCAGTTCGGTCGTCTTTTCCTCTCGCAGCTTGGCCTCCAGCTCGTTACTCGCGGTGGCAAAACTCACGGGCCGGGCGTGCATAACTTGATAGATCCCGAACTGGCCGTTAGGCAGACGAATCGGCTCGGAGTACTCACCGACCTCAAGCGCGTTTATGTATTCTTGCAGGTAGATCGGGATGCGTTTGGGGGTCAAGTAGCCGTCCAGTTCCCCACCTTGGGGTGCCGTCGATTTGTGCTGCGATCGGCTGTGCGCCAGTTCGGCGAAATCCCGGCCATCGGCAAGGCTTTGCCCGATCTCCTCGGCTTCTGCCTGCGTATCGACGATGATCAGGCGCAGCTTGACTTCGCGCTCCTTGTCCGCAGCCTCATAAGCCGCCCGCAACTCCTGCTCATCGACGTGGACCTTGGCGAGGAATTCGCGCTCAAACAACAGGCTCAACACCCGTTCGGCTTTTTCCCGCTGTAGCTTCTGCGCCACCTCTGGCACCTCGTCGAGTCCCCTTTTGAGCGCTTCTTGGAGAAAAATCTCCTTGTCGATGACTGTCTGTAAATAGTCGCGGTAGCCATCTAAGCCAGACTTTTTCGTCTTTAGCTGCTCCGGCAAGCGCTGTTCAAAGTCGATCAGTTGGGAGGCCGTTATCCGGCGGTCTCCCACTTCGGCCAAAACGGGGTCTTCCAGTTCCTCAGCATCTTTTGCACAACCCATCAGTGCTAGGAAAATCCCACTGCAAACCAAGAATAGGTACGCTTTCATAAGTTCAGTAAACTCACAATTTTTAGGTGGAATGGATCAAACGTGGCCAATGGTCTGTGGCCTACCCCGGCACCGCTCCTTGGGGAGCGGGGGGACTAACCACTAACCACTAACCACTGGCCACTGAATTAGCGGATGCTGCCATATACCGTCACGAAGGAGAGGGCACCCGTCTCCCGAGCATTCGGCTGTTCAAAGCGCTCCAGGTAGCGTCTGCTCACCCTTATCCCCATCAGGGTTTGCAGGGTATAGCCCAGATACGGCTTGTCGATGGAAAACTGCACGGCGAGCGAAGTCTCGTCAAAATCCCCGGTCGTATCGCCAGCGCGCAAGCCAGCGGCAGCCGTCTCGTCTTGGACAAAATCGCGGAAGATCAGGTGCTCTATGCCCAACTGCAACGATACGTGGTTCAAAAAGGAACGCCGCAGTAAGAGCGAGGAGATCCCGCTCCAGTCCTGGCGATCGGCGGTCGAGGCGCTGGTTAGGCGGTCGATATTGTAGGGCGTGTCGTCCATGAAGAGTTCGTGCTTGAAGCGCGGTTGCACCGTCAGCCGGCCCAGCGAAAATTGGTAATCTATGCGGTTGATCAGCCCCAGCCGCCGCGTGTTGCGGGCGATCTTGCGGCCAGCGCGGTCGCGAGCATCGGCGTCGCGCTGCCGAATGAATTCGTGGATGAACTTGCCCTCGCTATTGATGCCCTTGTAGGTCTTGCCGGTGAAACCAGCCCACAGCCGATTGACGACCGCGTCGCGCATCGCCAGCGGGTCCATAACCGGCTGCATCGACCCCGGCGAGTCCAGCGGCCGCCCCAACTCGGGCCGCGCCGTCACCCATTGGACCACGTCGTCGGCTATGTCGTCCTGTACCAGCTTAAACATGTTGTAAAAGGCAACATTTCCCACCGTTGGGAAATTGCGCTCGTAGGCCAGCAGGGCGTAGCGGGTCAGGTTCTTCGCGTCGGTCGATAAGCGCTGCACTTGCTCTTGGCCCGCCATCCACTTCAGCTCCGGCGTCAGCCACGCCCCCACGTAGGCGTTGTACCCGCGCCGATCGCGCTTATAGGGATAATCCGGCTCGTCGTCGTTTTCAAAGCGCTCGCCCCAACCATTGTTGTTCAAGTCGATGGCGAAGACGAATTCCGGCCGATCGACGTAGTGGCGCAGGAACTGCTCTTCGTAGTCGGGCATGAAATTGGGGCGCACCGGAGTGTTATTCTGATTGAAATCGGAAATGAAGTCGTTGTTTTCGTCGAGACCGGGAAACACCGCCCCATCGGCCACCCCCTCTTTGTCGCGCCGCTGGTCTAGGCGGATGTCGTTGTCGTCGTTGTCATCTACCAAGTCGTAGAGAAACTCCGACCGCGCCTCTTCGTCATCGCTGTAATTGATCCGCCCGCCCTGATCGACGAGGAACGACGTGGTGTTGTACTCGGCGTCCATGCCAAACGCCTCACCGAACAGGAAGAAGGGATAGAATTCTCTAGCGACGTTGACCATCCAACCCGTCGCCGACTCATCCCCCAACACGCCGGACGCGCTCTGATGCGTCTGCCGAGCGATATTGGGGTACTGCCGGAACTGGTGGTTGACATTGTACTCGCCGTACATCCGAAAGCCCGCCCAATCGCTGACCTCGAAGCTAAAGCCAAAAACCTGGGTCGCTGTCGGCAGGCCGTAGTCGAAGACGACCCACCGCTGATTGGAGTTGTCTTGGACATTGCCGTCCGCTCGCACCACATTTAAAAACTTGGATTGAGCACCTAGCGGTTCATTGTCGGTCTGGACATCCGAGGTGACATCGATCCGGTAGTCGTTATTGAGCAGGAAGCGGAACTTCACCGCAGTGATGTTGTTGACCAAGTCGGCATCGTCGATGATGTCTTCCAGCGCCATCACTGCCGAGTCTTCAGAAGAGAAATTGTACCGATAGGTAATCTCGCCCTCGCTGCCAACTCCTTCGGCAACGGGGAAGCCATTGCGCGTGGTGCCACCCTCTATCTGCGGCAGAAAACCAAGCTGACTGCCGACCAGCACAGTGTCGCGGCCGCCGATTTGGGTATGCACTTCAATATCTTGGTTGAAAACCGTAGGGCCGCCCACGCCGTCCTCGGGCGAGTCGTCTGTTATGCGGACGATGATCCAGTTGATGCGATTTTCCAGTTGGCCGTTAGTCAGTTTACCCTTGAAAGGATTGCCGCCGCGGTCGGATTGCGATCGGTCGTTGTGGGCGTTGACAAAGGTCGCGCCCAAGCGCACGGCGTCGCGTACCTTCCATTCGCCCCGGAAGCCGAGCAGGTTGGTAAAGTTCTCAGTGACGATGGGAACGCGGATACCCGGAGCGATCTGGTCCACCGGCAAACTGATCCGCGACATCAGCACCGTAGCGGCCAAGCGGTCGGCAGCATAGTCGAACTGCACTCCGTTGAACCTAGTTTTGCGGAACGTCATCGGCGTCAGCGTGGTGTTGATTAGGTCGCCGATGGTCACCCCCAAATAGTGCTGGCCCTTGGTATCGGTGGCGATGAGCAGGTTGCTGAACCACGAATCATAGCGCCCGGACGGTTTGAGTAGGCCCGAACCCCCAGAGCTGGTCGGCTGCCGCTGCCGCCAGTCGTACACCAGCCAACCCTTGGTCAAATAGCGCCCGTACAGGTCGTAGAAATAGTCGCCTTCCTGCCCGGGAGAAAAGTATCGTCGGTAGGGATCTCTGGCGTAATTGGTGTACTCCCACTGCCAGCGGTATTCGGAGACGAGTTCCTGCGGCATGTACCAGCGCTTCAACGCGGGCACGAACGCCACCTGCTGCATGAGTGGGCCAGAGGCGTAATAGGAAACCCGGTCCTCCTCGTTGGTACCCAAGCGATTGCCGTAATCGGGCTGGGCAGCAGCCGGCACTAGTCCGGCCAGCAGGCAAATCGCCGCCCCCATTATTAGATCGCGTCGCGTCATTCTACCCCAGCGTACACCGAGATAAAGCTAGTGCCAAAGGAGCGGCTCTCGTTCTGCTTCACAAGGCCCTCGGCACCCAACACCACGGCTTCGTCCCACCGCTTGGTATAGCTAACGCCAAACTGAGTGGTAAGCTTATAGCCGAGGTAGTGTCCAAGGGTCGTCCACTGCACGGCCAAAACCAAGTTGCGGAAATCACCCGTGTCTTGAGTCGGACCATCGTCCAGCAAGGCGTCTTCGTCCAAGACCAGCTCGCGGAAAATCGAATACTCCACGCCGCTTTCGAGAAAGGAGTTGTTCAACACCGGCAGCCGCGCTTGCAAAATGCCGATCCCCATCCACTCCTTGCGGTCGGGATCGCCTTGCAAAAAGGCCGTCTGGTTGAGGTATTCGCTTTTCACCTTGGGTTGCAGCACGAACTGGCCGATCTTGCGGGTGTAATCGGCCTTATTGATCAAACCCACAAACTGCGAGCTTTCATTGAGGATGGGCGCATCGCCGCTTTTAAACGCCTGACCGCGCTGGCTGAAGAGGCTGTATTTGAATTTGTTGATCACGTTCAGCTTTTTGAGCGGTTCGTAATCGAATTGCACGTAGCTGTCATTGACCCAAGTGTCTCTGGCCGGCAGGATGTCCTCGACAAGGGCCAACGAGATCGTTTGCAGGTAGAGCGTCGGCTCGCGGCGCACGTCGGGGATATTGTCCGCGACCTTTTTCAGCGAATTGAAAAACCGCAAGCGGCCCCATTGCGGATGGTCGCGGTCGTACGCAAAAACGCCGTAGGTTGCGTGGCTGCGGCGATTGGAGGATAGCTCGTCCTCGCGCAGTCGCCCCACCGTCAATCGCGCCTCCGGCGTCAAGTGTTGGCCGACGTAGATGTTGTAGCCCCGATGGTTGCGGCGGTAGGGGTAGTCGGGCAAGTCGTCGTTTTCAAACCGGTCGATCCAGTTGTTGTTGTTGAGGTCGATGCCAAAGAGGAATTCTGGCCGATCGACGCTGTAGCGGAAAAACGGCTCCTCGTAGTCCGGGATGCGATTGCTCAGCGAGATATTGTCGTTTTGGTTGAAATCCGAGACGAAGTCGTTGTTTTCGTCCCAACCGGGGAAGACGATCGCGTCCGGGCCGCCCTGGCCCCAGCGGTTCCAATCGGGCGTGCGGTCTTGGTCGTCGTTGTCATCGACAAACTCGTACATGGAGGTGCGTTCGTCGTCGTAGTAGATGTTGCCGCCCGAATCGACGATAAACGCCGTCGTCGAATAGTCGGGATCCATGCTGAAGGCTTCGCCGAACAAGAAAAACGGATACGCCTGCTTGGAAACGTTGATCATCCAAGCCGCGGCATCGCGCGCGTGGGTGCTCAGATTGCGGTCCGCGTTGGCGAGCGTGAGGTTGGGATACTGGGTGTAGTCGCGATTAATGTCGTACTCGGCATAGGCGTCAAAGCCCATCAACTGCAACACTTCCATGGTAAATCCGAACACCATGTTGGCCGATGGCAGGCCGTAGTCAAAGACGACGCGCTGCTGATTTGAATTGTCCGTCACATTGCCGGCGGCACTGCGGACATCGAACAGCACGGCACCCGCTTGCGCCAAGTCCAAACCCGTAAGCGGCGGGCTGGGCAAACTGCCGCGCCCGATCTGGCGATCGGACCAAACCTGGATCTTGTAGTCGTTGGCCACCACGAGATCGAACTGAATATCGACGATCTCCGTCGGCCGCGGACCAATGTATGCCAAGTCGGTAAAGTCGTAGTTGATGACGATTTGTTCCTCGCCGTCGGCCGCCAAAAAACCCTCCCGAGGGAAGCCGCCGGTAATCACCGGCCATTTGGTCGGATCGGCTACCACTTCCCGCAAGCGGAATTTCGTGCGCTTCTTGGTGTCAAAATCCTCGGCGGTAATGATGATGTCGTGAGCAAACAGCGCCGCCCCACCTTGGCCGTCTTCCGGCGAATCGTCGCTCAGCACCACGGCGATGACCCGAATCGGATCGCTGCCTTGCCCGGCCCCCAAGGTGCCGATGAACGGGTTGCGTTCAAACGCCTCGGCCAGCGTTTGCGAGTGGTGGGCATTGACCATAGTCGCGCCGACCTTGACAAAATCCCCCACCTGCGCCGTCGCCCGTCCCCCCATCATATTGGTTGCGTTGGTCGAAGTGCTGGGCTGGAGTGCGGGAGTGGTGCCGAGGATCGCCTCGCTGGCGCGGGAAAACAACAGCGTCGCCTCGTATTTGTCCGCAGCAAAGTCCATCTGGATGCCGTTGAAACGCGGCTTGGAAAAGGTCAGTGGGGTCAGCGCGGTGCGGATGCGCTCGCCAATGGTTATCGCTAGGTAATACTGATCGCGCGAATCGGCAGAGACCGTAACGGCGTTGAACCACGAATTGAACCTAGGGTCTTTGTAGATCGACGAACCAAATTGGCCCGGCTGCGTCTGGTTCCAGTCGAAAATCAGCCAGCCCCAAGTTTGGTAGTTCCCGTACAGGTCGTAAAACGGCCCGCCTTGGCGGTTGGTGTTGACGTAGCGCTGGTACAAGTCTCTGGCGTAGTTCGAGTATTCCCACTGGCGAAAACCGTAATCGACGTATAGCTCCTGCGGCACGTACCATTTCTTGAGCGCCGGGTCGAGCGCATCGAAGAGGACGCCCGGCCCGCGCGGCTCAAAGGTGAGTTGGGCACCGCGCTGGGTCCCGAAACGACGGTCCGGCGACTGGCCGGTCGCCGCGGTCGCTGGCCATACCAGTGCCAAGAGGACCAGCCACGCGAGTATCCCCCTAGTTCTGCCCATTAAATTCCTCCTTCACTGCTTCCCTGCCGTCCGCCTTCCATCTGCTTTATAAGGCCCCGTACTGACTTAACGACCCGCTCTTGATGCTGTTGCTCAATGTGCTGAAAGTAATCGCATAATTTGTCAACATCGTGGTTAAACATCTCTGAGATCGCCTGGCGTACATTACGCACTTCATCGACCAAGGGGTCGACGTATGATGGGTGTTCTTTAGTATGATTCATCATTTAGCTCCCAAAGGAAATCAGGGGTTACGATCTGGGGAGGTATAAGACCCACGCGACGGCATACGACTTGGAGGTGTTCCAACTTATTCGGGTTCGCGAGATGTCGAACATTCCAAGTGAGCAGATAGTTCATGGAGTGGACTGAAGCTACTGCTAAATGAATAGCATCACCAGCAACAGGTCCTGGTATAACCTTTTCACGCACGAAAATGTGTGCCAATCCGCGCACTTCGTCGGTAATCGGTAGGAGTGGGATATTGTGCGTCCATGCAAGTGCTTGTTGACTTAGAGGATGCTGTGCGTGTGAGAGTTCTGCCAAGACCTCAGCAGATGTAAAAAGTGTGTATGACCCTGCCTGCACTTCCCACCATTCACGACTGACCTGTCGGCGATAGGTGCTCGCGGGATCGGTCCTGTTTGTCACACACGCACTGATGAGGCTAGTTTCGATATATACCTGTGCCATATCCTTTTTAGTCTAGCCTAATACACCATCTCGACGATACCCACGACCGCTTCCTCTTTGGCATCGGTGGCCAAATCAACGCGGAAGAGGTAGATACCCGGAGGCATCTGTTGTCCGGCAGCATTCGTGCCGTCCCACTTCACCGCAAAACTGCCGCCTCCTTGCTCGCCCGCAAAGAGCGTGCGGACGCGGTGTCCGGCCAGATCGAACACGCGCACCGTAAGCGGCGCGGCATCGACCAACCGCACCAAATCGCAGTGTATCCGCGTTTCGTCATTGATCCCATCCCCGTTGGGACTGAAGATACGCGGTTGGGCCGCGACGTTGATCATCAGGCGGCCACCCGCCAACGGCACTCTTACCGCTAAGTCGTTCGGATCGGCAGCCCCAATGGGTATTAGATCGTCGTCCGCCGCCCCCAGATCGGCCGCATTGCCGCCGATGACTCGCTGGCCGAGGTCGTCGGTCGCGCTGTTCCAAGCCGTGCCGGTAAAGGTCGTGCCAAACCGCAGCACGCGGCACTTGAAGCGGATCTTGAGCACCGCCGCTCGCCCTTCGGCCAAATCGCTTTCCGTGATTGCGGGAAAGCGCACCCGCAGGCGTCGCTCAGTCACCGATTCCACGGCAAAAAGGCCGCTGTCGTCTTGCACGGGCAGATTGGTCAAGTCAACGCCAGTAAAATCCGCGGTTTGCACCTGACCGTCGGCATGCACTACCTCGATAGTCTCGACCTCTTCAGAGCGCACCGGCGTGGCGATCTCGAACACATCGAACCCCAAATCCACGCCCTGGCGCATCTTGGTCGGCAGAACGGCGTACGTGAACGACACCGGAACGCCCAGTTCAACTTGGCGTGGGACGACCTCGCTGATGATCCGCTCGGTCAGCGGTGGATTGGATACCGTAAAGGCTAGCGCACCCAACGCACGGGCGGCTTCCAAGTCCTCGCTGTCGAATTCGGCCTTCAACTGGAAATAGCGGCGCGGGCCGGGCGAAAGAATGGGCACGCCCAACTCATCATCGCCGATGTTTGCGGCATTTATAGCACCCGCAGTTAGCTTATACGGCGGCGACCAGCGGCTCCAAGCGACTAAGTCGGAGCGTACATCGCCCTTAGCCGAACTTCTCAAATCGTCGTACTCGTCCTGCGTCAACGCCACCTGATTGCGCTCGTCAATGGGCAGGGCATTGAAGAGGTCGAGGGCTTCTTCAACATCGTCAATCGCGTCCAAGTCAACCGCATCGCCTGTCGCCGTAGTAGCAACCGCGCCTTCCCGCCACGGCACCTCTTCCCCGCTGCCTGAATGCAGGCGGGTGAATTCCAATGGCGTGTCGTCCCAGCCACTGCGCGAACTGATCAGCAAGCGCGACAGGCGCTCGGAGCCGAAGTGCTCCTCCTCCCAGCGAATGCGCCCCCACAGTGCCAATTCCTCGCCAAAGTCGAAAATGTTGGAAAGGTAGTCGGCGCGGGGCACGAAACCGGAGCCAAACACGCGGAATTCTGCAATCTCAAACCCCACGGTAGTCTGCGATTTTAGGCGGATATAGCGGACGTATTGCGGCGGGATGGTCAGTTCGACGACCGGCTCTTCGTTTTCCGTCTCCAGTTCGACAGTAGTAAGCACCGGCTGGTTGGCCACCTGCGTTTCTTCGCTGCCGTCGTTGAGCAGCAGTTCAAAGCCGCGTAGAAAATCGTTTTGGAACGGGAAATTCGGGGCGGGGAAATCGGGATGTGCATTGCGGGGGAAAAACTGGATGCGCTCGACGCCGAACCGCGCGCCGAGATCGAAATCCATGATGACCCCAAGTGAGTTGACCTGGCTTCCCCCGCGAGCCGTCTTGCGCTCAAAGGCGGTCTCGGGATCGTCGTCGATCATAAAAATTAGCTGGTCTTTTATGACCTGCGACAAAATAGTCGGCGCGCCGAGACGACCACCTCGGTCGAGGAGGCCCAAGGCGATATTTACGGTCTCATCCGCCTGTTGCGGCGACAACCAGCCCACCCGGCCATCGGCGTCAAATTCGAGCACATTGCCCGGGGTATTACTAGCCTCGACCTCGGTCGGACCAGTTTGTATCAAGGCCGCGATAGTCCCGCCACCGCTTTCCCACGTCAAACCGTCCTCGCCGCCCATGACAATGGTACGGCGTTCCGCCCCTAGATTCTGCACCGCTAACAATACCAGCACCAGCGCCTTCGCGCGCGGATACAACACAGCCGACTCTCTTCCTATATGGTCAATACGCCACATGCAGCAGGCGCTGCACACCCGTTTGCCGCACGTCGCGATCCGAATCCGCATCAATGTCAATGCGCAAAATGTAAATTCCGGGTGGCACTAGTTGTCCCTGCTCATCATCGGCCGCCCAGTCGAGCACGTATTCCCCTGCCACTAGAGGCTTTTGGGTATCGAGGCGGCGCACTAGCCGCCCGCCCAAGTCGTAAATCCGCACTTTGACGGGACGCGCACCACTCAACCGACGCACAGTAAAATCAATGGTTAGCGCGTCGTTGACCCCATCGCCGTTGGGCGTCACTACCGTTGGCTGAATGCCTAGGTCGCCGAGAACTTTGTTGTCTTGCACCGAAGCTAGAATCTGCAACCCCTGACTCTGGGCTAGTTCGGTCACGTCCGCCGGATCGACCTGTTGCCACGAGTTGGCCAACGACGAATTGCCCAGCGACGCTTGGATTACTGCCCCAGGGGCAAACAGCGCCGTGGTAAACCGCACCTCGATCAAATCGACCTGACCACCCCGCTTTACCAGCCGGTCGAGGCGCAACCAGAGCGAGTCGGAGCGCGTCTCCACCACCTGCACATCGGCCAGCTCTTCGGCTTGGCCGCTTTCCCACTGCGCCGAGCTGCCCAAGCGCAACGAGCCAAATTCGAGCGACATATCCGGCGGCGTGCGCACCAAAATCTCATCAAAGCCCAAATCCTGCGCCGCGAAGGTCGGCTTGACAAATAGCGAAACCTCTTGCGGCGTGCCCAAGTGCTCAAAGACCCCTACATCCAGTTCGCCTTGCAGTTGTTTGGCCACCGGCGGATTGAAGTTCAAGCGGATGGAGTGCAGGCTGGCGGCGTGCATGGGGTCTGTGGTCGTCAACTGAGCGCACAAGGTCAGGTATTGGCGCGGGCTGGGCGAGGCAATAGGGTCGCCGGAACGCGCATAGGGCGCACTCCAGTTGCTCCAGTCGGACCCGGCCACCTGTAGGGTGTCGATCCGGCCCTTTTTGAAAAAGCCCAGCTTCGCGTATTTGCCCTCCGAGACTTCTGCGCCGCCGCTGTCGTAGTAGCGGTACGCTTCGGAGACCTCATTGCCAGTGCGGGTCTGGATTTGCACGGACGTACCCGGGGGCGTGTCCGCCTCCCATTCGATCGACACTAGGTTCTTGGCCCCTTGCAATGGGATCAACCCCGACTCCAGCGCCACCTCGGGGTGGTGCCCCTCGCCGTAGATCTGCACTTCGCGGAGGCGCGCTTTATTTCCCTCCCGGCCCGACTCACTGCTGGCAAAGGGATAGGCTAGGCGCATAAAGCGGGCCGGCGTCGGCTCAAAGGTGTTGACTTCATACGCCGTGCCCAAGCCGCGGACCTGTGCGGGCACCCTCCACAGCCGACCGCCGCCAGGAGCGGGAGTGCCGTCCGAAGTCTGGATTGCGTAGCGGTGAAAACTGGCTCCAGCCAGCCGGCCGCCAGCAACGCTGAGGCTGTACCATAGCTGCACGGTGTCGAGCCAGTAGGAAGCGCCTAGGTCGAACTCCAGAAAGCGCTCGCCGAATTCCACGTTCCCCGTCTGAAAGGCTTTGAGATTAAAAGTCAGATAGGTGCCTTCCCCATCTACTAGATTGCCCACAGACCCATCGTGGGAACTTTCGGCGCTGCCGTTGCGGTCTAAGATCATGCCCTGCGAAATGTTCTTGCCCAACTCATAGACGGCCAACTCGGCCAAGCGCGGTCGCTCCCGCCGATAATAGCGCACCGGGCCGCGCAATTGCGAGTCAATCGCCTCGTAGATCGCCTCCTCGACCTCCACTTCCCCCTCCCCCACTTGCTTGTAGAAGACCGCGTCCCCTTTGTCGCGGCTGGCCAATGCCTCGTATTCTTCCGCCGACACCTCTACGGCACGCGCGCCATCGCTTTCGGTGACCACGATTTGCACGAAGCGCACCATATCGCCCGCAAAATCCACGCCGGGCGTGGGGTTGATCAGCTCCCCTCGGTTGAGGTCGAACTCGAACTCGCGCTGGTTTTTGTTGTCGCTTGGAGTGCGGTACACCAAGTGCATGGGTACCTTGCCCGCGATCTTGTTGCCCTGATCGGCGTTGTCGGCCGTCAGCACCGCGAACTGCAAAAAGGGATCGCCCTGCCCCTCGGGCACAAATTGCAACCCGACTCGCGTGGCATTGATCAATCGTCCCATATCGACTTGGATCCACCAGTCCCGCAATGGGCTGTCGGGGTCTGGCTCCCAATAGGTCGTTTCGTCGCCATCGAAGAGGTTGGCGACCGCCGCCTTGTTGGAACCGGCTTCGATCGCGTCGAGGATAGTCGCGTTATCGGCGAGGCGCTGCAGGTGTTGGACAATGTCCGTTACGGCGTTGTGGTCTTTGGGCACGAAGGCTGGAACGACTTCTCCAGTGGCGGAGATATCCAGTATCCCCTCGACAAAGGCCCAATTATTCCAGTGGCGTTGGGTGTTTACGACCACGTGGTCGGAGCGCAGGGCGTGATTCTGCGCCTCCACCAACCCCCACAACCCGAGGCCCAAACCCAGCGCTAGTGCGCACTTTCCGCTGACCATAGCCCAATCTCCTGAATTAGCCCGGTATTAGGAATTAAAAATTCCTAATACCCAATTGTCTCAATAGGCGACCGCTACGACCCCGGCGCGTTGACGCCGCCCTTCCTCAGTCTCTATCTCGACGCGGCAGATGTAAACACCGGGAGCCACCCGCTGCCCGTGCTCATCCAAACCGTCCCACTGCCGCCGATGGCGACCGGCCGCGTCAAAACCATTGTACACCTCGCGCACCAACCCGCCGGCCAAGTCCCGCACCTCCACCACCACCGGAGCTGGTGCCACCAGTTTGAGCAAATCATAGGCAATGTCCAACCCGTCGTTGACGCCGTCGCCATTGGGCGTAAAAATGCCCCCGGCCAAATCGAGCGCGCCGAGGACTCGCGGCCCCAGCGCAACGGCCTGCACCGAAAGGCTGTTGCCGTCCCTGAGCGCCGTGGCGTCGCCGGGCTGCACCGGTTGCCAAATTTCCTGTGGGGTTTGGCTGTCGAACACGCGACCGGCAAAGGTCGCTCCGTAGCGAAAAATCTCGGCGCTGAAATCCACCTCCATCACCTCTTCAGTGCGGTCCACGTCTAACCTCGGTACGCCCACCACCAGCCGCTCAGCCCCTTCTTCGACTCGCTCAAAAGCCACCTCTTGGCCCCCGATCCGCACGCCGTCGATACGCACTAGCCGCCCGCCTTGGGCCGAGATTTCCAAATGATCGAATCCCGGGTCATCGACTCCGATGGTAGGCCGGATGGCATAAGTGAACTGCGTTACCTCGGCCGTCTCCACCTGATAGGGATCGATTTCTCCCACCAGCGTCGTGACCGCCGGCGGGGACGCAGTAAACTCCACGTAATTCATCTGGCTGCCCGCGGCAATGTTCGATTGAAAATCCAACTCAAGCTGGACAAAGCTCCGAGGCTTAGTCGCCGACCAGCGCGTCCCAACACTGTCGCCAAAATCGTAGGTCTTCGACCAGAAATCCCAATTTGCCGCGTCGCGGGTGATCTTGCCGCGCTCGGAAATTTCCAAGCGCCCGTACGTGCGCAAGGTCAGCGGATTGCCCCTGGCGTCGTAGCTGACCTGCTCGTCGCCGCGGAATGTATGGCGCCAGTATATGTTGGGATCGACATCGCTGCCGCTCCGGCTGCGGATGTTGACCGCGGCCTCCGCGTCCTTGGTCCCCGACCAGCGCAACTCGCCTAGCGAGACTTCTTTGCCGAGATCGAGGATGTTGGAAAGATACGAGGCATTGGGCACATAGCCGGGCGCAAAAATCTCAAACTCGGCGATCTCCCAGTCCCGCGTTAGCTGCGACGGCACAAACATCACCACGCGGCGGATGTATTCGCCGGTGAGCTCCACTTCTACGGTCGAGCGGGCGTTTTCCTTGACCTCTAACAACGCGTTGAAATACATGTCCTTGCGATTGTAGAGGTCGCGGTGTGCCCGGTTGATGAAGCCCAAACAATTGTCCGTTCTGCCAGCGGTGCAGAGGTCCACGCTACTGATCCCGGCTTCTTCATTCGTCAGCGTATTGGTCCAGATGTGGAAGAGTTCGATGTAATTGGCTTCGTTGCCAGCACGTGCGAAAAAGCGGATTCGATCCACCGCAAACAAACCGCCGAGGTCGAACAGTAAAACTTTGCCGAACCGCAAGTCATCTCCCACGTTCACCTGATTGGATCCCTTCTTCTCGTAATAGGCCGTCGCCGGATCGCCGTCGTTTACCAAAATTATATCATCTGTTTCGACCCAAGCCTGAAAACCCTGGGTCTGTAGATAGCCACCGCGATCCTTGACCGTCGGTGCGATATTGACATCCGCGGGGAAGAACAACGGGGAAATGCCGTCGGGCGCAATCGTCAGGGATTCGCTTACTCCCTGCAGGTCGGGATCGAGTTCGGCCCAGCTAAATTGGACCAAATCGGCTTGTCCACTGGCCACTTCGGGCGGCGGCGGTAAACCCTCACCACCTAGCCGATAGACGGTCAATCCCGCGACCGGGATACTACTCGCGGCCAACAAGAGCGCGACGCAGAAGCCTCTAAGAAGCTGTCTGTAAATTCCGGGTGTGCCCCGAGCGTGAGCGAAAGCGGGGCGGACAAGGCGGGTAAAGCCGCCCATATTGACGAAATATGGGCGGCTTTGCCCAACGCCGGCCGCCGCGTTTGCAGCCGCGCGAAGGCCACCAGGGGTTTTCAGACAGCTTCTAAATGCGACCATGACTGCATCTCCCAAGGGGAAGGCAGAAATCAGAAGGGGAGATGCACGAGACACCTCCCCTTCTGAGACTAGCAGTTACTAATAGTTGGGAACGAGAAGCGAACTACTGGATATAGGCCGCCTTAATGCGTCCCCAGCTTTCTTCCTCTACCGCGGTTTCAACGCTGCTGAAATCCACGCGCGGATCGATCGGCGCTAGCAAGAAGTCTGAGCAGTTGACGCAGTCGAACCACATCTGGATGTTGGGGTTGATGCCCCAGCCGCCAGCGCTGGCTCCGCCATTGTCCTCTGCGGTGTTGTCTATGTCGTGAACAACCCAACCCAGACCGATGGTATTGCCCTCAGTGAAGGTGTGGACTAGGCTCTCGTCGGGACCGACCCAGTAGAAGTCATCCCACGCGATCGTCATCACCTCAATGCGCGCCGTAGCCTCGCCCGAGTTGACTTCGCCATCTAGCTGGAAACCGTAATCGCCCCACGGAGGAACGTCGTGCCAAGTGGATTTGCTGTTGAAGAACCATTTCCAGCCGACGGCCCGGTTGGCGTCGGGCATTTCGGGCCAAACGTAATGGGCGTTCTGGGCGAAGCGGCCCTGATTGCGGTCGCGCTCTTCGGCGTCTTCGTAATCGTCGGGGAGGGCAAAGTGCCGGTCGCCGCCGTGGTCGGCGTCGATCATGATCTCCCAGCTATCGTCGCCAGCGGCGGTCTGACCAAAGCCTGTGCGGACCCAAAGATTATCGAAGCGCTCCATCATAAGATAGAGGCGGTTGGTCCCCGCACTCCAAGAGCCTACCACCCGAAACGACAAATTGCTCTCGTCGTTTTCGTGGCCCAAGCCGAGATAGTACTCGAAGTGCGAATCAAAGGGAACGTAGTAATCCTCGGGGACGATGTCCCATTCAGAGAGGTCGCCATCCAAGGTCGGTTCCAAGCCAGCGGGCCACTGGAAAAGCGTACCGGAGTCAATGCCGGGGATCGGCACGTGAGCCGATACCGCGCTGGCCTGCAACATGATGCCTAGGGCCAAAATAGTCGCGATGCTCAAAATTTTCTTCATAATGCAATTCACCTCATGGGTTCGTGGTTTGAACATTCGTCAAGAAAACGAAAAATGAGAATGAGCTTCTGATGCCTAAAACGGCCTCTCTTTACCTCCTTTCAACAGCTCTTAAATAATTGATAAACATTAGCATAATATAATAAAAATAGAGATCGGCGAAAGACAACTGTTTGCGCAGCATTCGCGGCTACTTTTCAACTTCCTCCTCCAAATACCAAGTCTCTGGATAGTACGGCCACGTCCAGCGCGAATCCCAACCCCAATAGCCCTGGGGCGGCACGTTGTGCAGCTTGCGGCTGACCACGACCGGATGCGGTCCTAGGCCAATGACGCCAAGTGCCCACAGATTCTCGGCTTGGCTGCGGAGAATCTTCTTGCCCATCGCAATGCGCTCCTCCTCGTCCGTAGTGCGACGCAGCGTCTCCCACCAGCCAATCAACTCCTTGATCTGCGCCGGCGGCTCCCAGCCAAGCGCGCCGTCGGAGAAATACCACCGCGTCCACTTAGACCACTGGCTCTGCTCCCAGCCGCCATTGGTCGGCACGTACCAATAAGGCTCAATGGGAAAAAGGATATCCGCGTTGCGGTCGGCGTGCCAGATGGTCATGTCCATCAAGCCAGCCCTAGCCCGGATCCGCTGCAACGTGCCGCTGATCTGTTTGAGATTGACGCTTATCCCCACCTCGCGCCAGTGGGCTGAAACCAAGTCCAAAGTGACCTGCTTGGGCGTCTCGCCGATCATGTACTCCAAGGTGATTTGCAGTGGCTTGCCGTCGAGCCGCTCGCGTCTTCCATCCCCGTCGCGATCGACAAGCCCCATCTCGTCGAACAGCCCTCGCGCTCGCGCCGGATCAAACTCCGCCCAAGCCGTGGCAAATTCTGGCTCGAAGTAGCGGCTCGCAGACACCACCGTGAGCTGGCGCGGCACCCCGTAGCCAAAGTAAACGATGTCGTTGATTTCCTCCCGATTGATGGCCAGCGACATGGCCCGCCGGAAGCGCACATCTTGGAAAATCTGTCGCAATCCCTCGTCGGGATGATTCAAATTGAACTGCAACACCACGTCCGAGCCGTACGGCCGCGGCCAGACGTACGTGGAATAGTCGTTGTACTGCTCGAAGCGCTTAAACAGCGGAATATCCGCCGTCATAAACTGCCGCCCGGCAAAGTCAACCTGTCCAGTCGAGGCCTTGGCCGCCATAATTTCGGCGCTATCGACCCGCTGCACCTCCAGATAGTCGATATAGGGCAACTGGTTGCCGGCGGGATCCACCTTGAAATAGTAGGGATTGCGGCGCAGCAGCGCGCGCGTCGAAGTCCGGCTGACCAATACGTACGCCGTCAGCACCGGGCGGTTGAAGTGAATCAGATCAGTCGTGCTGTTGACCGCCCCGAAATAGGTGAGCCAGTCCTGCAAACCCAACTCTTCGGCTTCGCGTTCCAACTGCGCGGGATCGGTAAACGCCGGGTGATAGCGGCGCATGAAGTGCGCCGGCATCGCCAAGCGCGAACTGTTGTGGGCGAGATGGTTGACAAACAGCGGCATCGGCTGGGGAAAGTGATAACTGAAGCTATGCGCGTCGTGCTTTTCAATTCGCGCGCCCTTGAACCGAGGCTCCACCACCGGCGTGAGCTCCTCGTTCATCAGCACGTGGTCGAACCAGAACACATAGTCGTCAGCCGTTACGGGATGGCCGTCGGACCACTTGTGGCCGGGGCGCAGAGTAATCCGCAAGGTCCGCGCGCTGTTGCGGTATTCGGCCTTGGCCGCAAAATTCGGCAGATTCAACCGCATTTGCGGTCCTGGACGCAGCACCCCCTCGGGCACGTTGATCAGGCTTTCACCTGCGAAGAACAACCGGGCCGTGCCCCCGTAGCGGCCAATTTCTCCGTAGGGTTCGACCACCACCGGGTCGTCGGGCAGGCGCTCGGCGACCGGCGGCAATTCACCGGCGGCCACCAATTCATCGAGCACAGGCGATTGGCGGAAGGTCTGCAATCCCACCGCCGAAGCCGTGGTCGGCGGCCGGAACCAAGCCGCTGGCCACGCACTCTGCGGGATGTCGCCCGTCGGCACCGCGCGCTGACCATCAGCGGCCGCAATCGAGCGCTCGGTTTCGACCGGAGCACAGCCCAACCACGCAGCCGCGCCTATAATCCACATCATCCTACGAGTCAGCACTGACGCAACACCCTCCGCGTTATATATTGTCTCAATCCATGTCTTCACTGCCATCCCAGCCGCCCGCCTTTTCCCTGCGCGCTGTCCTCACGGGTTTGCTCCTCGTGGGGGCGATCAGCGTGCTAAGCCCTTGGGGGATCCTCATCGTCAAGGGATCGCAAATCACCAGCAACGCCATCCCCCTCATCGCCGTTCTCTTCCTCTTTCTGCTGACAGCCACAGCCCTGCCCCTGCTCAAGATGCTAGGCCGCACATGGGCCTTTTCGCGCGCCGAACTCATCGCCGTGTACGCCATGATGCTAGTCGGCTCGGTGGTGGTTACCACCGGCTTCACCGGCAGCTTCCTGTCGGTTATCACCGGAGCCGCGTACTACGCCACGCCGGAAAATGCCTGGCAGGAACTCTTCGTCGAATATATCCACCCTTGGCTGGCTCCCGCCGATACCGAGGCCGTGCGCCTGTTCTACGAAGGACTGCCCCAAGGCAGCTCCATACCGTGGGCTGCTTGGAGCCGCCCGCTAGCCGCCTGGATCTGCTTTATCTTCGCCTTCTATTGGGTCCTCTTTTGTCTCGGCGTGTTGCTCAGAGGCCAGTGGGTCGCCAACGAGCGGCTCGTCTTCCCCCTCACTCGTCTGCCGCTTACCATGCTCGAAGACGCGGACTCGGCGTCTTTTTTAGGCCGCTTGTTCAAAAACCGCCTGCTGTGGCTGGGCTTTGCCGTGCCGCTCCTGATCCACTCGTGGAACTCGCTCAACTACTACCACGACGCCTTCCAGCCCATCGCCCTGAGCGGCAGCCTGTCCCTGCTACAAGGCAGCGTCGGCCTGCCCTGGCGGATCAACCTGCCGATCTTGGGCCTAGCCTATCTGATGGCGCTCAGCGTCTCCTTCAGCATCTGGTTCTTCTTTTTGTTCTACACCCTAGAGAAAGTCATCTTCGCCCGCATCGGCCTCGTAATCGGCGGGGGCGATATTTGGACCTCGGGCGGCGGCTCGGTCCCCGTTTCCCATCAGCAGGCCGGCGGCCTCTTGGTGCTGGCTCTCTTCGTTATGTGGACCGCCCGCAGTCATCTGCGCCGCCTGTGGAGACAGGCATTAAAAGGCGAACCAGCGCCCGGCGAACTCATGGCCCCGCGCACGGCCTTTGGCGGCCTAGCCGTCGGCGTGGCGCTCATGGTCGCATGGCTGACCCTCACCGGCCTCTCCCTGTACGCGGCAGTGCTGCTGGTGGTAGGAGCACTCATCGTCTTTATCGGCCTGTCGCGCATCGTCTGCGAGGCCGGGATTCCCGGCTGCCAGACGCCGATGGCCCCGCAGGCGTTTATCACCCGGGGTATCGGCCCCGAGACCCTCGGCCTTGGCAACATGACCGGCTTGGGCCTGAGCACGGTGTGGATGGGTGAGACTGCGGCCAACATGATGAACGCGGTCATGCATAGCCTCAAGCTCACCTCCGGCGCCGCGCCCGCGCCGCGCTGGTTGCCCTGGGCCTTGTTTGCCGCCATCGCCGTGGGGCTGCTTGGCTCGATCTGGTTTACCATGACCCTCGCCTATACCTATGGCGGCATCAACCTGCACGGCTGGTACTTTAGCGGCGCGCCGCGCTGGCCCTTTACCTATATGGCGTCAGTGTACAACGCGCCCGAGCCGTCGTTTGCCCCGCGCCTCGCCTTCACCGCCAGCGGGAGCTTTGTCATGGCGGCCCTGCTTTTTTTGCGCCACCGCTTCGCGTGGTGGCCGCTGCATCCTCTGGGTTTTCCCATCGCCTCTACCTTTACCATTGTTTACTATGGCTGGCTGTCCATCTTTTTAGCTTGGCTGCTCAAGGCGACCATCCTGCGCTACGGCGGGGTGCGCGCTTACCGCGCCTTGATGCCGTTTTTCTTGGGACTGATCCTCGGCGACTTCACCACGGCTTGCCTGTGGCTATTCATAGACGGAGCCTACGGCGTCGAGGGCAACATGATCTTCAATTTTTGATTTGGCCCCGTAATATACGCTCAATTTGACTCAGCGGGCTAAATACCAGACACTTGGCACAACCATAAGCAAAGGAGCAAACGGCCATGATCCGCAAAGCCTTTGTCATGCAGGTTAATCCCGACCAACACGCCGAATACGAAAAGCGCCACAATCCCATCTGGCCCGAGCTGGAACAGACCCTCAAAGACCACGGCGTCCACAACTACTCCATCTTCCTCGACGCCGACACCCACCAGCTTTTTGCCTATGTGGAAATTGAGGACGAAGAGCGCTGGAATCGCATCGCCGAGACGCCGGACTGCCGCCGGTGGTGGACCTACATGAAGGACATCATGGCCTCCAACCCGGACGACAGCCCTATTGCCAAGGACCTGCGCGAAGTCTTCCACATCGACTAGGTAGGGGGCGGTTTGCTAGCCGCCCCTACAACGCGAAATTTGGCTAAAAAATCATGCACATTTTGGTCATAGGTGCCGGAGCTATCGGCTTCCAGTTGAGCAAGCAACTGAGCCAAGACGGGCACGATATTACCCAGATTGACACCGATCCCAGCCGCGTCAAGCGCGTCAGCGAACAGCTCGACATCATCGTTGCCGAGGGCAATGGCACCAGTTTGCAGGACTTGCGCGGGCTCGGCATTGAGCAGGTTGACCTCGTCGCCGCCATGACCACCAACGACGAGGTCAACCTGCTCGCCTGTAAAATGGCCAAGAAGTTAGGCGTCCAATCGGCCATCGCCCGCATCCGCAATCCCGAATTCACCGCGCCCGACTTTATTTTCAGTCCCCAAGAGCTCGGCGTCGATCAGTTCATCCACCCCGAAAAGGAAACCGCCGACGCCATCGTCCGCCTCATCCGCCAGTCCAGTGCCACCGATTTAGTCGAGTTCGCCGAGGGCAAGCTGGTCTTGCTCGGCATGCGCTTGGACCACCAGTCCTCCCTGCTCCACGCGCCTTTGAGCGAATTGGGGCGGCAGCTTGCCGACATCCCCATGCGCATCGTCGCCATCCAGCGCAAGCAGCAGACCTTGATCCCCCGTGGCAACACCACGCTGCTGCCAGAGGACCGGATCTTCGTCATCAGCGATCCCGACTTCATTCCCTCGGTGCTCAGCTTGACCGGCCTGGCCGACCACCGCATCGAGGATATCGCAATTCTCGGCGGCGGCCTCATCGGCCAGTTCGTCGCCGGTGAGCTTGCCTCGCAGATGCGCGTCAGGCTCATCGAAAGCCGTGCCGATCGCTCCCGGCAAATCGCCGATCAGCTCGCCAACGTGCTGGTCATCCAAGGCGACGGCACCGACTACGACCTGTTGGCCGTCGAGGGCCTCGCCGACATGGACGCCTTTATCGCCGTTACCGGCAACGACGAGGTCAACATCATCTCGACGCTAGTCGCCAAGCACCTCGAAGTGCCGCGCGCCATCGCCTTGGTAAATAACGTCGATTACATGCCCATCACCCCGGCCATCGGCCTAGATTCGGTGTTGAGCAAACAGCTTTTGACCGTCAACGCCGTCCAGCGCTACGTGCGGCACCAGCGCATCGCCTCCATCGCCAGCCTGCCCGGCCTCGACGTGGAAGCGGTAGAGTACATCGCCCACGGCGACAGCAAGATCACCCAAAAACCCCTGATCTCCATCCGCCTGCCGAGGGACTCGATCATCGGAGCCGTCGTACATGGCGATCACGTAATCATCCCTCACGGCCAAACGCGCATCCAGCCTGGGGACAAAGCCGTGGTCTTCGCCCGGCATTATGTCCATGAGGAAGTGAGAAAGATCTTCGGGGGGTGAACTAACGTATGCACCCTGCGGGGACATTTCGGGTGCTGGGCGTCCTGCTGACGCTCTTTAGCGTCACCATGTTGGTGCCCGCCGGCGTATCCCTCTTCTACCGCGACGGAGCAGCAACCGCTTTTCTGTTGGCCTTTGCCATTACGCTCGGCACCGGGCTTGCGTGTTGGTTGCCCACGCGCAAGCAGCGCGCCGAGTTGCGGATCAGGGACGGCTTTTTGGTAACGGTCTTGTTCTGGGCCGTCTTGGGCTTGTACGGCTCCTTTCCGCTGATGTTGTCCGACCAGCCTGAACTGAGCATTACTGACGCCGTATTCGAATCCCTATCCGGCTTGACCACGACCGGTGCCACGGTCATCCAAGGCTTAGACGACCTACCCAGATCCATCTTGTTATACCGCCAGCAGCTCCAGTGGTTGGGCGGCATGGGCATCATCGTCCTCGCCATTGCCGTATTGCCCATGCTCGGCATCGGCGGTATGCAGCTTTTTCGCGCCGAGATCACCGGCCCCATCAAGGATTCAAAACTGACGCCGAGGATCACCCATACCGCCAAGGCTCTTTGGTTCATCTACTTGAGCTTAACCGTGGCCTGTGCCTTGGCCTATTGGCTGGCCGGCATGGAACCTTTTGATGCCATCGCCCACAGCTTTTCAACGGTTGCCATCGGCGGTTTTTCAACCCACGATGCTAGCATCGGCTTTTTTAACAGCCAAGCCATCGAGCTAGTCACCATCTTTTTTATCGTAGTGTCAGGCATCAACTTCACGCTACACTTTTACGCCTTTCGCCAGCGGTCGCTGCATCCGTATCGCATCGACTCTGAATGCCGCACCTACCTAGTCATTTTGCTAATCACCGCCCTAATCGCCTCGCTGATCCTCTTTACCCACAACGAGCACGACGCCGTCGCGTCCCTGCGCTACGGACTCTTCGCCACCGCGTCCATTGTGACCACTACGGGGTTTAGCATTGCCGACCATTCGGTCTGGCCCAGCGTGCTGCCGTTTTTGTTGTTCCTCGGTTCGTTTGTCGGCGGCTGCGCCGGCTCAACCGCCGGGGGCATAAAAGTGATGCGCCTGTTGCTCATTCTAAAGCAGGGCAACCGAGAGATCACGCGCCTAATTCATCCCAACGCCGTCCTCCCCATTAAGGTGGGGCAGCGGGCTGTTCCCGATCGGGTCATGGAAGCGGTGTGGGGGTTTTTCTCGGTGTACGTGCTGACGTTCACGCTCATGTTCCTCGCCGTGCTCGCCACCGACTTGGATCTGACTACGTCTTTTTCAGCGGTAGCCGCCTGCATCAACAACTTAGGACCAGGCTTGGGGGAAGTCGTCCACCACTACGGCGACATCAATTCGGTCGCCAAGTGGATCCTTTGCTTTGCTATGCTGATTGGGAGATTGGAGGTCTTTACGCTCTTGGTACTGTTCAGCCCGGCGTTTTGGCGCAAGTAATATCCTCGGCAATGGCGGCGAGCGCTTCCCACAGATAGGCCGCCAAGCTGTAATCGACCCAAAGGCGGTACTCTTCGCCACGCGGCAGTACCCCACAAGCCGTTCCGGCTACCTGCGCGTACACCATCCGCTCTGCTGGCTCACGAGCCAAATCCACCGCGCAAGCCTGCGCCAAAATGCCCTCGGCATCATCCCCTTGCACCACCACAGTCACCGACTGCTGCTCCACCCGATAGACCCCGGCCTCCGCAGCTTCCAACGCCGCGTTCAGACGCGCCCATAGCTCGTCTTCGGGTCGGCACTCCAAGATCAATTCGCCCGCGCCCACCCGCGCCAAAACCCCACCCGTTCCTACGGGCCGCGTGTCGTAGATCCGCGCCGGCAATGCGAGCGCGTGCTGCTCAGCCCACTCGACCAAGCGCGGACCTTTCGCCCCGAGTTTGACCATATCAATCGGATGGTGCAAAGCGGCCTGCACCGGAGCGGGGGCGTCGGCGACGAGATGGGCGATGGGACTTTTGCGGGTAGTGGTCATATAGCAGTCCTAAACGATTTGAACGATTCGATATGTGGATCGTCTAATCATACAATTCTGCGTCCATCTGCGGATTCTCTTGTAAATGATTTAGGCTTGCTATATCTGTCGAGATGGCCGTCAGGCAATCAGTTCCGCTGGGTCGGCCGCTTCCGCTCCCTTATTTCGCAAAAGAGCAACTGCGTTGCGATCGAAACTTGCGAACACGGTCCCGCCAAGTGTTTCGCCTTGATAGGCGAGTGCACCATCGGCAAAATCCCCACCCGCTCGCAAAACGGTTAGCCCGGCCTCGACCGCCGGCAGATCAGTAACAACAGCATCGACTTCGACAATTGCCTCAATTGCTGAGGCGATATCATCAGCACTGGAGGCATATCCGCGCTTCAGCACCCAAGCAAACTCACAGAATACTGGAACGGGTATCGCTATAACTGTCGCTTGCAGAAACAGCGCTTGGGCTACTGCGGCTTGCTCTGCATCATCTTGCATGACTATGCGTACCAAGACGTTCGTGTCAGCAGTGATCTTCATTCCTCACCCGCCCATCCAGCAGCGGCAGTCTCTTTCAACTCGTCGATGGAGAGAGACGACATCCCTCGTTTGGCAAGCATGCCGAAGATCGTCTCAGCCGACGTCCCACGCTTCGGTCTGATCTGCATTCGTCCGTCCTTCAATAAATCGACATTGAGCTTGTCTCCAGGCTGTACCCCGAGATGCCTGAGCACCTCTTTGCGGAGAGTAATCTGTCCTTTAGCGGTGACTGTCAGCGTGATGGTCATGGCTCCGGCTCCTAGTTGGCTACTACAACCAAAAGTAAGGCATTTCTGCCTTTCTTTCAATTGTTGCTTAGGCCACCCATCCTTCGGACAGCACTTCGGCCTGTACTAGGACGGTCTGCGTGGCGTTTTCCTGCTTGTCCGGCGGGTAGCCGTGGCGTCTCAGCGTGCGCTTAACTAACCGGCGTAGATTTGCCCGCACATTCTCGCGCAGCGTCCAGTCGATGGTGACGTTGTTGCGGACGGTCTCGACTAGTTCGCGGGCTATGCGGCACAAGGTCTCGTCGCCCAAGACTTGGACGGCGCTGTCGTTGGTCTCCAGTGCATCGTAGAAGGCCAACTCGTCTTCAGCAAGACCCAGTTGCTCGCCCCGGGCGTTGGCCTCGCGCATTTCCTTGGCAAGTTCAATCAATTCCTCAATCACCTGCGCGGCCTCAATGGCTCGATTCTGATAGCGGCGCAGGGTCTGCTCCAGCAACTCGGCGAAAGAACGCGCTTGCACTACGTTTTTTCGCCGGCGGGTAGTGAGTTCACCCTTGAGCAGCTTCTGCAACAACTCCACAGCGAGGTTGCGCTGCGGCATCCCCTTTACCTCGGCCAAAAACTCGTCTGACAGTACCGAGATGTCCGGCTTTTCCAGCCCAGCCGCCGCAAAGATGTCCATTACTCCCTCGGAAGCCACGGCCTGCGAGATGAGCTGGCGCACCGCGTGATCCATTTCCTCCTTGGACCGTGCGCCGCTGGGGGCACTCTTGGCGAGCACGGATTGCACGGCCTGGAAGAAACCCACGTCGTCCCGGATATGCAGGGCATCCTCGTGCGGCACGGCCAAGGCAAAGGCTTGGGACAGCTCCCGCACGGCCTTTACGCAGCGGTCTTTTCCATCTTCTTGGGCCAAGATGTGTTCCTGAGCGGCGGGGAGCAGGCCCAGCTTTTCTGCTGGCGCACCGACAGTCCAAGCCGACCTATCGAATCCGTAAAACAGCCCGCAACAGACCTCGTACTTTTCCCGCATCGCCGCCACTGCCTGCTCCTGCTTCAGCGCGGTCCGCCCTTCGCCGCCGCTCTCCGTGTACGTGACCAAGGCATCCTTCAACTCCTGGGCCAGCCCTAGATAATCCACCACGAGACCGCCGGGTTTGTCCTTGAACACGCGGTTGACTCGGGCGATAGACTGCATCAACCCGTGGCCGCGCATGGGCTTATCTACATACATCGTATGCAAGCTCGGCGCGTCAAAGCCGGTCAGCCACATGTCGCGCACGAGCACCATGTGCAGCGGGTCGGCGGCGTCGCGGAACCGCTTGGCCAGGGCCTCGCGCCGGGGCTTGTTGCGGATGTGCGGCTGCCATTTTAGAGGATCGGACGCCGAGCCGGTCATCACGACCTTGATGGCACCCTGCATGTCGTCCTCGCTATGCCAGTCGGGGCGCAGGCGTACCAGTTCGCGGTAGAGGTCAATGCAGATGCGGCGACTCATGCAGACGACCATCGCCTTGCCGTCCAAGGCTTCGAGGCGCTGCTCAAAGTGCTGGACGATGTCCTTGGCGATCAGCTTCAACCGCTCCTTTGTGCCGACGAGCCCCTCCAACTGCGCCCACTTGGTCTTGATCTGCTCCTTGCGCTCTATCTCCTCGCCCTCGGTTACTTCCCCAAACTTGGGATCGATGAGCGGACGTTCGCTCTCGTTTAGGGCCAGCTTGGCGAGTCTGCTCTCGTAGTAGATGGGCACCGTGGCTCCATCCTCGACCGAGCGCTGGATGTCGTAGATGCTGATGTAATCGCCGAACACGGCGCGGGTGTTGGCGTCCTGCCGCTCAATGGGGGTGCCGGTGAAGCCGACAAAGGAAGCCTGTGGCAGGGCGTCGCGCAGATGTCGGGCGAAGCCGTCGATGAAGTCGTACTGGCTGCGATGGGCCTCATCGGCGATTACTACGATATTGGGGCGCGGGGAAAGCACTGGATGCGCGTCGCCCTTTTCTGCGGGGAAAAACTTCTGGATGGTCGTAAAGATCACACCGCCCGATTCGACCGAGAGCTTGCGGCGCAGGTCGGCCCGGCTGTCTGCCTGCACCGGCGACTGGCTCAGCAGGTTTTGGCAGCGAGAAAAGGTGCTGAAAAGCTGGTCGTCCAAGTCATTGCGGTCGGTCAGCACGACGATGGTGGGGTTGCCCATAGCTGGCTCGCGGATGATGCACCCGGCATAGAAGACCATCGTCAGACTTTTGCCCGACCCTTGGGTATGCCAGACCACGCCAATGCGCCGGTCGCCGGGGTCGCCACCGGGCTGTTGGCCCGATTCGTAGCGCCCTAGGTCATCGCTGATACGCTCTGCTGATCGCTGCAACTTGGCCGCCCGCAATGTCTCGTCAACAGCGACCCGCACCGCGTGATACTGGTGATAGCCGGCCATCTTCTTGACGAGCGCACCGCTACCATCGTCCTCAAATGCGATGAAGTCGCGCACGAGAGCCAGAAACCGCCCCGGCTCGCAGACGCCTTCCAAAGAGACCTGTAACTCCGGCTTATTGGGATCGGCTAGCGCTTCGCCGGTGATGGTGCGCCACGGCTTGAACCACTCCCGTCCGGCTGTGAGCGTGCCGACGCGGGCCTGCGTTCCGTCCGACACCATCAGCAGTTCGTTGAACGCAAACAGCGTTGGCAACTCGGCCTTATAGGTCTGGAATTGTTGCCAAGCCGTCCAAATGGTGGCGTCTTCATCCGCTGGATTCTTGAGTTCGATCACGCCCAGCGGCAGACCGTTGACGAATAGCACGATGTCCGGGCGGCGGGTGTGTCGGTTTTCAGCGACGGTGAACTGATTGACCGCTAGCCAGTCGTTGGCTCCCACATCGTCGAAGTTGATTACCTGCGCTTGCATCCCACGGATCGAACCGTCGTCGGCCCGGTATTCGACCGTCACGCCTTCTACCAGCATCCGATGGAAGGTGCTATTGCGCGCTTTGAGGGTTGGGCCTACCGGGAGGGTCAGCTTGCGGAAGGCGTCGTCGAGGGCATCGCCGGGTAACGAGGGGTTCAGCCGGGCCAAGGCATTCCGCAGCCGTTGCTCCAAGATGACCTGACCGTAGTCGGTGCGCTCCTCAGTAGCAGCGCCGGGGGCGATATCAGGGCCGTGGGCAATCTTCCAGCCGAGACTTTCGAGCCAAGCGAGGGCGGCGTCTTCGACGGTCGATTCCAAAAACGACGCCATGACTATTCCCCTATCCGCAGCGGCGGAAGGCTTTCAATACGCGTCAGCCATTCTCCGAAATGGCGGCACTCAGCGCGTATATGGTCGAGGCCGATCTGAGCCGCCACGACGGAACCGTGAAGCACTTTCTGGTACCTAGGCAGTCCTTTCTCCAGACGTGCCGAGGGATGAGTGTCTTGGCCATCGTTGATGTGCTCTGGGCTTTGCGCCAATTGCCGGACGGCCTTCAGGACTTCCACCACAGGCTGCCAAGCGGAGTTGACCTCGGCGAATTGGGTAACGTCGGCAAAGAGCAGTGCCTCGAACTCGTACGGCTGAATGTGAGGGAGGAACCGATCTTGGCGACATCCGGCCTCCTGCACGACGATCTGATGGAATGTGCCCTCGATAGCAACGGCTCGCTCTATGGGATCAGACAAACGGACAGTATCCGACCATCCGGGAAAGTCGGTCTTCAGGCCATGCAGATCGAACAATGTGGTCACGTAAACATCGCCACGCTCGCGCAACGTGTTGCGCAAATACCGCACGACTCTGTCGCGGCTCAGTGCGCCGCCTTTCCCGCTAGGAGACGTTGCAATCAACCGTGGCTGCACGATAATGCCTTGATCAGCGAGGGGCGTTGCCAACACATTCCGCACGAACGTCTCCTCCGTCTGACCTTCGCAGACGATAACCACTTCGATCATCGCGCTGGTCTTCCACCGAGAATGTTCATCTTCCACAAGTCGCCCAGCGCGTAGTCTTCCAACCAATCGTGCAGGCGTTTCGTATCCAACCGCTCAAACTTCGACTCTCCCTGTTCGCGGCTGACCACGATCACGTCCTCCGGTGCCAAGGCACTGATCAGATCGACCGATTGGGTCGATACGATGAGTTGCTTTGCGTCGCTTGCCTGTTGCAGTAGAGCACCGAGCAGGTTCACCGCGTACGGATGCAGCCCAAGCTCTGGTTCGTCGATGAGGATGGTCATGGGCTGCAACTCGGCTGGCTGCAACAGCAGGGTCGCCAAACAGATAAACCGGAGCGTCCCATCGGAAAGCTGGCGCGGTCCGTGAACGGTATCTGGATCGTTTGCCTCAAACCACTCCAGTTCTAAACGTTCCCCTAGATCCTTGCGGTACACGAAGTCGCCAAAAAACGGTGCCGCCATACACACAGTGTCCACGATGCACTCGTAGCTTTCTAGGTATTGTTCGCGCAGGTAGCGCAGAAACGCCGACAGATTGCTCGCATCCGCTTTGAGCCGCAGGTTGTCGCGCACGGCTTGGGCTTGGCGCATGGGCGACGACGGAGTGGTGTCGTGGAAGTGATAGACGCGCCAACTGCGAATGACGGGTCGGATGTACTCGACACCCGCGTCATCCGCAACATCCGGCAGCCGCGCTTCCTCGTGTCCGCTGCCGAGCGATTGCCGCTCCCCCAAACCTTCGCCGATACTCAGCGTCTCGTCGGCGAAGATCAATCGTTCTCCGGCCGGCACCAGTGCGAATTCGTAGCCGTTCTCGTCGAAGACGAACTTCGCCTCCAGTTGCTGCGTCCGCTTCCGACCGCCAAACAGCAGAGCATCCGGCCCGTCCTGCTGGCCGACGAAGAGTTGCAGCCGCTTCTCAGACAGCTTGGCCAGCATCTGGAACAGGCTGATGAAGTTGCTCTTACCGGCCCCGTTTGCGCCGATCAGCACGTTCAGGTTGCACAACTCAAAGTCTTCGAGGGCGCGGATGGATTTGAAGCCGCGTATAGTAAGACGATCTAGTCGGGACATATCTATTTCAGAACTCATTTCGGCGTGGTGTATCGGGGGCGATGTCAGGGCCGTGGGCAATCGTCCAGCCGAGGTTTTCGAGATAGGCGAAGGCGGCGTCTTCGACGGTGGATTCCTTCACACCACTCATGCCGGGACCACCATGTGAACCACATCCCGCTCGGCCGGAAGTATCGACTCCTCAAACGGACCACCCTGTGCAGGAAGCCCGTCAGCATATCGCGCTGACGCAATGTGGTAGAAGTTCCTGAGAATGAAGTCGATAAACCAGAAAGGAGTCATTGGGGCCGTCACCGGAATTCGACAGTGCTCGTATTGCCCCAATGAGAGATGAGACTTGGGATGTACCAACTCTTGGTGATGATCGATCCGAGCATCATAGTCAAAACGCACCGGGAACGGAACGATATTCTTACCGACCACATCAGAATATATTTCATCATATAGATAAATGTCTGGGTCGCGTTGAAAGTCTTCGAGGTGAGGTGCTGAAAAAAACGCAAGTCGATGTCGTTGGAGTGTTGTGTCGGCAAAGGAGTACATCATCTGAATTAATGCGCCGTCAAGCATTTTCACGTTATATGCGTCTCTTTGAACAAGATGCTCATAAACTTCTTTATAAGGGAGATTCTTTAAGGCGATCGACACATGTTCAGCGTTTTGAAAAGTGACTTCCACAAAGCCGCCTCTGATTGATCTTTGAAACGCGAAGCATTGAGCATCGGCAAGACTTTTCTCTACCAAATATCTGGTAAGTTCGTTAATTTGCTTTTCGATTTGGTTAGGAGTCGGCATGGTCTTTATTCTTTCTCTCTCAAAATATTTCTCAATCTGTCAAGTGTGGCCTTATCTAGATCTTCGATGTAAACCTTGCCGGATTCGATTTCTGTAACTAGACGGCTTAAGTTCTCTTCTCTATTCTGTAGCCGTTTACGATCTTCCGACGTCATATCCCGATGAATTATCCGGAGTTTTTCGAGTTGTTGCCTTGTCGGATAGATAAATTGCAGTTCAAAGTTTTTCTCTTTTAGCTTGTCATATTCTTTTTTAAGTTCTTCCATGCCGCCCCCGATGCCAATCACACGGACCCATGCTTTACTTCTCGTGATAGCAGTAAAAAGTCGATTACGAACACTCGCTAGATCTCGAGCTGTTCTGTGACAGTCTTGAGCATTGATAATGTAAACCATACCAGCTTCATTGCCTTTGGCTCGATATATTCCAGTGAAAGTCACAGAATTTTTGTCTTGGTCAAAAAAGATGTCAGGTTCAGTGTCAACTCCGGCAAGATGAGAATTGATACCCATCTCTAGTAGGCGGCTACGTATTGGTCCAACAGCTCCGCGTGTCTTAATAGGATCAGGATTAATGACAATAATATCATTGTATCGCAGTTCATCTTTCTCCAAATTCACCTTAATCGAATTTGTTAGCCAATGGGTTTGTTCCGCCTCGCTGTCAAAAGAAACAAACTGTATCAAATCGTCGATGGACGAATGGTCTTCAAGGAACTTTGGGCTCGTTTCTTCAGATCTGACGAGAATGACAGGAGAGCCTTCCTTCAACTCTCCGTCTTGTAGCCGATAACCAATCTCCTCCCATAGATGTGATTGTTCAAACATTTGGATAAGGCCTGTCTCGCTTGAATGGGGCGGTTCCCGATATATACCAAATCCAAGCGCGTGAGCTGCTACCAGAACAGGACGCGAATTGCGGTAGCATTTTTCTAGTATGATGTCGCGTTGTGCCCTAGTTCTATTGGTACTATCAAATCGTACCCTAGGAGATCCGTCAGCTTTATTCCCAAAAATATCTTCCGGTGAAGGCAGGGAACCTCCAAAAAGAGTCTGCAACTCATCATAGGCGTAAACGAGTCTCTTGGGATCACGAAGCAATGCGTAACAAAGTTTCAGGAATGCTGGAGAAAAGTCCTGCGCTTCATCTATAAGAAGCGCATCGTAGAGTTGTTTACTCCTGTAGGTCTGACCAAAAGCGTGTTTACACGCCTCTGCAAATTCTTTTCCTGGACCGAAACTCTTCCTTGCTTCCCCGAAATTGAAATATTCAATATCGTTTTCATGGCAAAACTCGTAATAAATTCCATCATCGTCTCTCCCTCCTGGAGCTCCCCATGCGTGGATAATCCGCAGATGGCTCCAGTCTGGCTCCTCTCCCGTCTGTTCAATGACTAAGTAGTTGATCAAACGTCGAAAATACGCCTTGAGAGAACGTGTGTTGAAAGTGACTCCGATGCGCCACTCGGGATGTTGGGCATATAAATAGGCCGCCTTTAGTGCCAAGACAATGGTCTTGCCCGAGCCCGCTAAGCCACGAATTCGTTGCACTCCTTCGACGGTTTCGATAAAGGCTTTGCTCTGTCTATGATCCAGCGTAGCAATCGATTCTTCCAATTTTTGCAGTTTGTAGCCTTTGGAGTTTTCTTTCTGAATCGTTCGTTTCGTTCTACTCGTGCGGATTGTGGAAATGCTCTCAATCGCCGCTAGCGTTCTTTTATATACCTCTTCATCTCGATTTTCCCACGTAAACTTTTTCAGTTCGTCCATTAGGGATGAGGCATTCACGAGCGGATAATCATCTTTAACGTACGAGGCTAGATTAAAGACTGCCGGTGCAAACGAAATCGTATGAATCTCAATGCGGAGTTTCCTGCGTCGCGTCAACTCACTGTGAGTCCTTAGCCGAGCTTCCAGCTTATTAGCTGAATCATCCTGCCGCAATCCGTAATCGCCTATCTCGGTTCCCTCAATGAGATCGAATAGAACGATTCCCTTATCTGCGGATACCAAGATAGCATCGGGAGAATATGGTCCTTGGGGCGTACTGACGATTGGGTATCCGATGAATAATTGGCCGGACAAAGCGGTCTGAGCCGCCATAATTTCGACCAACTCGTGGCTGGCCGCAGGCTTGCTGTTGGTTCCCTGAACGATCTCAATGGTCATAACTGCTCCTCCTTTGTAGAAATCCTATTCATTGAACTTGTTGATTATGAGCTTGGATCCCGCAGATCGCGCTCCAAGTGCGTTTCTAGCAGGAATATAGCGAGAGTTGTCGCTGCACCGATAGCTAGCTTGGCATGACGAGGCTGTATGCCCCTAGTACGCCCGGAACGCCCATGACCGGTGCCATAGAGGTTGCGCAACTCCGCTAGTCCTTGGGTGATTTGGTTCAGATTGCTGAGCACCCGACGAATCACGTCCAATCCCTTTGCTTTATTAGGAATGGTATCGGGAAGCAGAGAAAGTTCCTTGGATACTACACGGACAATCTTTCCCATATCTTCTTTATCAGCAGAAACACCTCTATCCTCAAGGATAGTTTTGCAGATCGTCTCTACTAATTCTTTTGCTGTTCCGACGGCTAAGGGCGGATCATTTTCGGCCGCCTGAGCAAGACGATCGATCTGGCTATATAGCCCCTCAAGATCGAGAGATGCTGCGTGAGATCGTATCGCTTCGACGAGCGGTAGTTGCAGGCTTGGAATCTGTATAAAGCGCCCATCTTCAAAGCTATATCCATCTCGCTCCATCCGCCGCAGAAGGTCCTTGACGCTTTCTTCCGCAGAGCTGCGCTTCAGATGCAAGATAATATCTTCATAGGCAGCGAGGAGTTTCCTGATGTCTGTTGGGGAACTAAAGTCTATGTTGATGTAATACTTCTCCACCAGAGTACGTCGCTCGCCGGAAATCTGCGGATCATAGTTCAAATTGGGATTGAATCCTGCACCTTCAAAAATCATGTCGATCTCGCGAAGAACAAATCCTACGAGCACCTCTCGAAACTCATTACGAGTCGCTTTGCTAATCATATCCATGTTTATGACACCGCTTTGATCTTACTCTTCGGGACAACGGATACGAATTTTCCCAGAGATGAGCTTAGGCAGCAGCGTATCGCGGATGGAGGTGAGGATATAGACTTCGGATGTGTTGCTCCTGATACACGCATCCATCGGGCCAACACGAGTGTCAAACGCTTCGATAAGTTCTGGCCTCGGTTCCACCACTTGGAGTGCTTCAAATTGCTTCCTATTGATAGCTCCGAAAACTGTACCAGTATGCTCATACTCACTAATCTCCCCTTGTATTGTCCAAGCCGAATAGTATGTGAACGAACTCGAGCCTGATTTATGCCGTAGCGCAGCAAGTCCTCGTCCAATACAACACCGCTCCCAAGCCATGTTGATGTCTCCAACTGGTGCCCTGACGCTTACAAACGTATCGTCCAACTCAGCAACTCGGGTGGGGGCGGTGCAGTATCGCCGTTTTTCGGGATAACGAAATCCAAAGTCGGCACTGCCTTGGAAGAACGGTACGCCTTCTCCGTTGGCGTTATAAGTACTTCCTGGCGGCGACTGTCCCATAGTCAAATTAAAGCAATCCTCCAGCGTCTTCACCTCCCACCCCTCCGGTATCTCCCCCAATTCCGAGTCCACCAGCCGGTCAGGAAAGAGAGCGGCAACATCCGGCGGCAGCCCGGTATCCCGCCCTTCCATCTTGGCGCGAACCGGATCAAAATCGACGAACCACGACTTGAACAGCGCCCGCGCCATCTCCTCCAGCGTCTCATTCATGCGCCGGTTGAGTTCAATCTTGTCGTCGAGGGTGCCGAGGATGTGGGCGATGGCACGTTGTTCGGCTCCGCTAAAGTTCGGGTAAGGTATCGCGGCGAGTTGAGCTGCGGAGACGTTAGGAAATGTTGACCCTGTCGCTTGTGCGAGCAATTCGGGAAGTTCAAATTCAATTACCGCACGAACAAAAGGCTGGAGCTTAGCTGTCCAACGATGATGAATAGCTGCTATCCCACGCCCAATCGCATATTCTTGATCGGCCCAATTCATACGTCCCGTGGTCGAACCCCGGACGCAAAAGAGAATATCTCCTACATGAGCATATTTGCGTGGGCTAGTAGTGAACTGTGTTGGCGTAGGATGGTGTGCACCAAATTCGGTGGGGCCGTTTAGGAGTGGAATATCACCCAGACTAAAAACCGTATTACCTGGTGGTGATTGTCCCATGGTGATGTTGACGAAATCTGCCAGCGTCTCATTCCCTGAACCCCATTCCTCCCCCTCCACTAATACCACATACTCCCGTTCAATCTCCCTATGAAACCTCTCCGGCAGCCTCGCCCAATCGTGCGTCTGCACAATGATGGGAACGTTCGATTCCTCCAACGCCTCAGTCAGTTCCGCCAGTTGGCTGCTGGGTATCCGCTGCAAGCCCGGCCTTCTGAGCACCAAGTCCAAGTCACTGCCCTTGTGGCTCTTGCCCTTGACGCGGCTGCCGTAAGCCCACACCTCCACGCCGGGTACATGCTCACGCAACAGTGCCTCAATCTGGTCTCGGTAGCGGCGCGGCAAGTCCAGACGCTCAGCCGTCTTCCGCCGATACCACTCAATCCCGTGTTCTTCTATGTGTTTGCACAATGCTTTGTTATTCACGGTCGCATGTAAAAGCAGATCAACCCGTTGCGCCATTGGTAATTCGTCTATGGCGGTGGCAAGGTTGGCTTGGTCTGTCAGAGTCAGGTGGTCTCCATATAGCGCAATATCTATATCGGAAGCAGGCGTAAAAGTCTCCATAGCACGCGACCCAAATAGCACTGCCCGCTCCACCCGCTCATTGGCGGATAGGATACTGATAATCGCGGCGCGGTATTTTGCCTTCAAGCCATCGATCATAGGGCACGTCTCTTTTCAAGGATTGCGTACAGCCGCAGGAGCATGGGATGATATTGACCTTTGATCAAGGCTTCCGACTGGCGAGCGATCTCTTCACGATAGGTGAGACTCAACAAGTTGCGTTTTTCCAAGGCATCGAGAAAAATCTCGCAGTCGTCCTCGTCGATATAATCTACCTCAAAACTTTTGCGAATCACCTCCCGGGGGGTTGTGAGGTCATATCCTTCATAAAAGAGCAAGTCCTTCAAGACCTTCCAAGCAAGCTCAAAGGAAAACTCGAAAGTCTGCACCAACCCGGCCCGTTCAAGGTTGGTGTACGAATCCTGTTCGCATGCCTCGTCCAACTGCGAAAGCGCCTTGCCGAAATTATCCAAACGCTGTTGCCAACGTATTTCATCGGTATTGCTCATACGGTTCCATCTCCAAATCCTAGTCTCTTCAGATTCATCTCGATCGCTGCATCCAGATGCTCAGCCATCCGTTCCCTCCGTTTCGTGATCGCTCCAGTCTTCGCGATCAGTCGCCATAGCGCGGTAAGTTTCTTTCCAAGAGAGCTTGGTCTTTTCGGTGCCGCGATACTCCACCAGTGCCGACCGACCCACAATCTCCACGATGCGCCCCCACATTTCGACGCCATTGGCATCCATCAGTCGCAAGTCTTCACCAAAAGAAAAGTGAACGGGTTGGCTCTGGCCTTGATTGATGGTGATGTTCGAGGCATAGAGGTAGGTGCGGTCATGGGGGCCGCGAATGGGATTGAGCTGCCCCTTGAGCCCCGGAATAGCGCCAGTTGCCTCGGGAAAGATCACCGCGCCACCGCCAGCAAGGGATTTGAGCTCCACAGCCAGCGCACCATCCGCCGGGATCCACCCATGTTCAAGGTGTGCGGCACAGCCCTTGGCGGCGACGAACACCGTCATAGGCAGGTGCGTCGCGTACAAGTCCAGTGCCGCTTCTCCGTTCTCGTCTGTCGTGGCTCGTTGCCAAGTGTTGTCGGGAAATAGCACCAGCAAATCGGCTCCCGCGACTGGCTGACCATCTCGACGAACCGTCACCGCAACAGTGGCTGGGGTAGCATTCGTGTCCGCAGCGGGCAGCGTCAGAAAGAGGTCGGACTCACCAAGGATCCAATACGTGGGGGCCTTCCCGCTCAACGCCTCGGTCTCGCGCAGGATAATGGGAACGCCATCGCCGCGACGCTCCATAAAGAATTGACGCTTTTCAGACCCGGGAATGTCGCCAACAGGCATTCGTCCGAGCGCGGACGCAATGGTTTCGTTGCGCGTCGCTTGCCGAGCGGCCATGCTGTCAATGGTGAGGTTGTTGGCCAGCCCACCCGGCGAATTAATTTCTATGCGGTCGGCAAACATGGACACGCGAATTCGGCTGCCGCGGATCGAATAGTCCCGATGGGCGACAGCATTTACCATGGCCTCGAAAAGTGCTTCGGCACTGTACTGCGGCAGGTCTAAACGGGCGGGTTTCTTGTACGCCCCGACGCGCATATTGCGTACCACAAAGGCCATTGCGTCCGCCACCTGCTGATTGATCGGACCCGTGATGATCCGCGCATCGAGTTGGCCGGACGCCCGGTCCCCACCGCGATAGTGGGTCGCGGTAATGCAAGCGCTGGGAAGCCACTGCTCAGGCGCGTGAGTACACAAGAGAATCCCCGCCACCGTGGCTCGCATAGCGCCGTCCTCATCCCTGCCCAACAGTGCGAGTTTTTCCAGTGCCGTTTCAGGATCGGCCCGCCCGCCCACGCTGAGTAGCGGTTTCCAAAGTGTTTCGTCCAGCGTGCGGAACCCGGTATCCGGCACGGGCTGTTCGTCGAACCAGCGATAACGCGCCTGGCCGCGCTGTTGAGCCAAGCGCATGCGCTCGTCGCTGGCCATCTGTCGTTTGGAACTACCGACGCGCCGGAAGCTACCCCCCGGACTGTCGTGCTGCGCGGTGCCTTTGGCTATTGAGATGGCCAACAGTGCTTTGTCGTCGAGTTGGTGGCGAGTAATGGCTACGTCGAAGAGCGATGGCTTGATCGAGTGGGAACACAACTCGACGACCATGCGTTCCAAAGCGTTCATTTGTTCGCGCGACATGCCCTGTACTGCACCGTCATCGGTGACACCACAGAGCAGCACACCGCCGCCGGCATTGGCAAAAGCCGCTATCTCATCTGCCAAGTCGTCTCGTTTCGGTGCTATCGGACGGTCAGCGCGGAACTCGACCTGCTTAAACTCCCAGTAGCTATCTTCCCCCAAATCCAATTGGCGTTTGATGTATTCTGTGTTCATACTCATCATTTTTCTCCAAACCCCAACGTCTCCAAATTCTCCGCAATAGCCTCATCCAGCCGAACGGCCTCGGCCTGCTGCTCCCGCCACTGAGCCGTAAGCCGCTGCATCTTCTCTGCGAAAGGCTCGCCATCGTCCTCCTGTACCTCGGCACCAACATAGCGTCCCGGCGTGAGCACATAGCCGTGCTTGCGGACCTCTTCCAGCGACGCGCTCTTACAAAAGCCGGGAACGTCTTCGTAATCGCCTGCCTCCTCCTCGCCTCTCCAAGCGTGATACGCACGAGCAATGCGGGCGATGTCCTCCGGTGCAAAATCGCGGTGGGTGCGATCCACCATAAACCCCAGCTTCCTCGCGTCGATAAACAGAATCTCTCCTCGACGGTCTCGGTATTTGCCATTGTGCCGGTTGCGGGACAAAAACCAGAGACAGGCCGGGATCTGGGTCGAGTAGAAAAGCTGGCCGGGCAGCGCGACCATGCAATCTACTAAGTCGGCTTCTATCAGACTCTTTCTGATGTCGCCCTCTCTCGACTGGTTGGACGACATGGAGCCGTTGGCCAACACAAAGCCCGCCGCACCCGTGGGCGCAAGGTGGTGGACGATATGCTGCACCCAAGCGAAGTTGGCGTTGCCCTTTGGCGGTGCCCCGAACTGCCAGCGCTGGTCGTCTTGCAGCCGCTCGCCGCCCCAATCAGAGATATTGAACGGCGGATTGGCGAGGATGAAGTCGGCCTTTAAGTCGGGGTGGCGGTCGTTGTGAAAGCTGTCGCCGTGGGCGATTTGGCCCTCAATGCCCCGGATCGCCAAGTTCATCTTGGCCAGCCGCCACGTAGTGTAATTGGACTCCTGACCATAGATGGAGATGTCGGCAAGACCGCGGCTTCCGTTGCCGTTGCCCGAGGTGTGGGCGTCGATGAATTCCACCGACTGCACGAACATGCCCGAAGAACCGCAGCAGGGATCATAGACCCGGCCCTGGTACGGCTCCAGCATCTCGACTAAGAGCTTGACTACGCTGCGCGGGGTGTAAAACTCGCCGCCTCGCTTGCCTTCGGCGCTGGCAAACTGAGAAAGGAAGTATTCATAGACCCGGCCCAGCACGTCCTTGGAGCGAGCCTCGGCGTCGCCGACGGTGATATTGCTCACGAGGTCTATGAGCTGTCCGAGGCGCTGCTTGTCCAAGATGGGACGAGCGTAGTCCTTGGGCAGCACATCCTTGAGGGCGGAGTTGTCGCGCTCGATACCAGCCATAGCCTCGTCCACGACTTGGCCGATGGTGGACTGCCGCGCCTGCTCCTTGAGACGCGACCAGCGGGCCTCCACAGGCACCCAGAAAATGTTCTCGGCGCGGTACTCGTCCGGGTCCTCGGGGTCGGCCCCTGCGCTCCGCTCCGCCTCCAGCCGGGCATAGACTTCCTCAAAAGCATCGGAGATGTACTTGAGGAAGATGAGGCCCAAGACGACGTGCTTGTACTCGGCCGCGTCCATGCTGCCCCGCAGCGCATCGGCCATCTGCCACAACTCGGCCTCATAGCCAGTGGTGGCCCCGTTTCCCTTTGTGTTGGAGGGTGTCCGTCGCGTTGTCGTCATTGTGTTTCGTATCCTCTAAGCCATTGCCCGCCGAGGTTTCACGCGCTCGGCAATGCGTTGGCCCACCTCAATCTCGGCTTGGCGAAGCTCGTAGGTCTTCTGCAGATTCAACCAGACCTGTGGCGTCGTCCCGAAATAACGTGCTAGCCTAAGCGCGATGTCGGCGGTTACGTCACGCTGACCGCTGAGAACCTCACTGATGCAGTCCAGCGACACATCCAGTGCCTTAGCCAACTCGTTGGCCGATAAGCCGAGCGTCTCAAGTTCCTCACACAATATCTCGCCCGGATGCACCGGTCTCATACCGTTCTTTACGCTCATGTCCTTCGATCTCTGAAGCTGCGGATCATTGATGATGTCCAATAATAACAAAAATTAATACACCGGCAGACTATTGCCCACCGTCCCAATGAACCCATCTACGACGAGCCAGATCCCCGCAGTAACGATCTGGCCGAGAGCTATGCCGAGGAAGAAAGGCACCGTCTTTTGATAGAGCGCCGCGCCCCCAAAGCGGAGCACCAAAGTCTTGAAGAACCAAGCGAGAAAAATCGCGAACCAGATATGGTTCATGACCCAGGCCATGCTCGCGGCAAAGCCCAAAGGATGCAGCGGCCACCAAGCCCAGTAATTGCGCGCACCAATCAGCGCACTCATCAGCAGCGCACCGCCGCCGGTCCACAGCCAGCCAATGGCATCCGGGCCGGTGGGATGGAGTAGTTTTTGCGCGGCGAACTTGGACGGCGCGGCGGCAAAGGTGGAAAAGTACTGTTGGTGGAGGTTGACAGCTCCGTGCGTATAGGCCAAGCGCAGCGTGTACCAAGTCGATAGCACAAGGCTAATGAGCATGGCCGCGGCCAAGCCCCACAGCAACCGACGGCGGTCGCCCACCAACTCGCTGCCCAAGCGCAGACTATTGGCCAAGGGAGCGGTCATAAAAACCAGCAGATCGTTGAACCAGACAAAGGTATAGCCCAGCGCCACCACGCCCGGCGCACCCAAGGCCGGCACACCGACAGCACTGACGGTAAATCCAGCGGGAATCATGCCCGAAGTAATAGTGGGAGTACCAGCCTCGGCGATGATGCGAGTCAGCGCGACCAAAAGACCCAGCGCCACCACCACCACCAGCGCGGCGATCCACATTGGCAACCCGCTCTGCCACAGCCACAGCACCATGCCCGCCGTGCCCAAGACCAACCCAACTGCGGAGAAGCGATAGGACGCCATTTCCCCTTCGTCTCTCTTAGGGTGCAAAAAGCGGCGTCCGACCTCGGCCAGATGGGCGCGGGCCGTCCACAAGCCATAAACGACGAGCACGGCGCAGGCCCCTATCATCTGGTGCCCCATCCCCGCATCGGACCAGTACCCCAACTCGGCGGTGTGGTGCAAGTGCAAACTCTGGAGCAGACCCTCTTGCAGGGCGTGGAGCAGATAGAAAACCCAAAGGCTAAAGGAGAGTTGAACGCCGATGAGGTAGGCGAAACCGAGCATCAGGAAGTTGATGTTAAGGCGCAGGACAACCATCTCCCGCAGCAGCGACAGCCGCGTCCCCAGCACGGGCGAAGGTACGGCGGGGAAATAGTGATGCAGAGCCTCTAAACTGCCGAGGACAAAGGGAATGGCCAAGCCCAGCCAGACGAGGCGCTGGCGGAAAAAGGGCGCGAGCCGACTTTCCTCCGCGCCTTGGATCATGGCCAGCGGCACCTGCGCTAAGGGATAGGCCAGCCGCTCGTTATCGACCCACTGGCGGCGCAGGATATTCATCAGACATATCAGGGACAGATAAAACGCCGCGTAGAACGCCAGCCAACGCCCCAAGGGCACCAACCAAGCGTCCCAAGGGATCGGCGCATCGGGTCCTACACCCTCGTAGAAGGCCCTGATGGCCTCTATATCTGCGACGACCATCCAGTCGGCCAAATGGGGGTGGACCAGCTCGGCCCACTGGTTTTCTGGAGTGGCGTAGTAGAAAGTGCCGGTGATCATCGGCAGCAGCATCCCCACCACGCCGCGCGTGGGAATGGCCGTGGCCACGGCCATCATCGCAAAGATCGTCAGCAACTCGCCGCGAGCAAACGCCCACTCCCGCCGCACAGCCCCCAAACCCACCTGCACGGTCAACAGCAGCACGAACAACAAGAAAAACGCCGCCGGCGTCGCCGACGAAAGCCCTAGCCGCGACCCTTGCATCACCATGCCCCCATAGGGCACGCCGATGGCGATGAGCGCTGCCAAGAGGCCCCCGGTGAGCAGCGCGCGCCCCGTAGCACCCCGGCCCGAGGTCTGGTCGCGGCGCACTACGCGCTGGCGATAGACAGCCGGTATTTGTCGGAGCAAGACCAGTCCTTTCTTAGCACCGCCACTACTACCTCAGAAGCCGTCTCAAAATTATAAGTGCGCTCCACTCAACGTCATTCCACCTCTGCGTTCATCTGCGGATACCTTACAACTGGGGTCGGGGCTTAGGTCAGCGAGGGCGGCTTATAGGGGATCGGCGCGGCAGCCAAAGAAGAGCAATACAGCGGCGAAGATGGGCATTGGCTAAGGATAGGGTGGGCGGAAGAGCGAGGCAAATAGGGAGTACGCGTTTGGAACCTTTGCCTCTATACTTAGTCCTTCCAACGTATGTTTCCGCCAATAGGGTCATGTCAATAGTTTGGTTTGCCTTCTTTTTCTTGGGATACTGCGCGGCTGATTCCCAAGCCGAGGTCGTGGTACAGGGCGTAGTGCTCGATGCGGAGACGGGAGAAGCCCTGCCGCGGGCCAACATCGAGGTGATAGGCCAAGCGTGGGGGACTATCGGCGATAGTAAGGGGGCCTTTCGGCTGGTGGTAGATGCGTTGCCGGTGACGCTCCAGGCGACGCACATAGGATACGCGCCCGTCGAGTTGCTGGTGGCCGAGGCCGGCTCTATAGAATTCCGTTTGCAGCCGATACCCCTCGAGATTGAGGGCCAGATTATCGACGGCGACGACCCAGCGGTACGCATCATGCGCGAAGTGATCCGCCGCAAACGCGCGTGGGCACCGCTTGCACATCGCTACCGGGTCGAGGCGCATACGCGGCAGGTCCTCTACAGCAATCAGTACATCGCGGCGATCCGCGAGAGCCTAGCCGAACTGTATTGGGATCGGGACAAAGGACTGCGCGAGCAGCTAAAGGCCAAAAAGCACACGGCCAACGTGAGCGCTTCAATGCAGGTCTTTGCCGCGGCAAAGTATCTGTTCAACCTCTACGACGACGAAATCGCGCTCCACGGACAGATTTTCTTAGGACCGACGCACCCGCAGGCACTGGAGTACTACTCCTTCCAACTGGTCAGCCACAAGGACGACCACTACTTCATCTCGATGCAGCCAAAAACCAATGCTTCAGCCGGATGGACGGGCGCGCTAGTCGTCCAAGACAGCGAGTATGCCCTAGTGGAGGCGCAACTTTGGCCGAACCGCCGGCTGCATCCGGTCGGTTGCGCGACCGAGAACGGGCTTGGCTACCGGCTCAAACAGCACTTTGCTCGCTTCGCGCATGGAGCTTGGTTGCCGGTGGAGACCGAATACGAAATCGAAGGCCGGGTGGGCACAACAACCGGCGGCGAACGCATCCTTCGCCTCCGTGGCGCACCCACACCGCAGGCGCGGTTGCGCGGCTGGACCCGGTTCAGGAGCTATGAATTCGACGCGCCATCGGTCGATTATGCGTTCGCCGTAGAACAAGCGCTCTTGGTCGAGTCACACTCGCCGACTTGGGACAAATTTCTAGACAAACGGCGAGCGGAGCGGCCCTTGACCCGCCGACAAGCGCAGGCTTTTGCGGACTTGCAACAAGGGTTCAAGCCGCTGGCCGAGCAAGCGGTCGCCGCACTCTACCGGCTCCACGAACAGCGGGTGGGCGAAGAGGTGCCCGCTGTAATTGGGGAAGATCCGCTAGCGCGAAAAAGCTTGGTCAACGACGCGCTCTTGCGCGATGTCGTCGCCGGGGCGACCGGGGTTCACCTCGACACGAGCCTGACGTTCTTCGGCCAGCACGTAGTAGAAATCCCGGCAGCGGTCAGGGGCAAGCTCACGCCAGAGCTGTGGACCAACCGCGTCGATGCGCTGCATTTCGGTGTGCGCTGGCGCGGCACCAACCTGCTCGGCCAGCGCACGGGGATTTACTTCAAGGGGGGCTACAACACCGGGCACGGGCGCTTCTTTGCCGGCGTGGGGTCAAAGCGAATTTGGGGTGCGGATGGCCGCAGCTTCATGGGCCTGTACTACCAGCGCGGTACCGTTCCGCGCTATCCTTCGTCGCTCTATACTCTCGCCGACAACAGCTATCCCTTTCTACTCAGTCTCGACGACTACTTCGACTTCTACTGGCGCACCCGCTGGCGCGCCGAGGCGGGCTATCGCTTGAAGCAGCACAGCGTCCTGACACTGGCGTTCAATCGAGAGCGGCATAGCAGCTTGCGCAAGGAGACAGACTTCAGCTTCTGCCGCACGCAGTCCAAAGACAGTTACGTCTATAAGCACCTCTGCGCTGGCCGGGACCTGACCTACAGGAACAATCCCCCGATCCGCGCCGGGCGCATGACGTCGCTGGAGTTGGTGCTCGATCTAGGGGGACTCGACCCCAAGGCGTGGCATCGCACCCGGCTCGCGGCCGAGTACAGCGACAAATGGATGGGGAGCTTTGCCCGTTTTGTCCGCCTAGATGCCCAGCTCGACTGGCACGCCGAGCCAGCGCAGGGCAGGCTCTGGCCGGCCGAGTCCAACTATCGGCTCCAAGCTGGCGCTGGTTTGGGTCAGGTGCCGATTCAGCGCCACGGAACCCTAGATGCTGGTCTGGTGATCGTCGCCCCCTTTGGCGCATTTAAAACCCTGCGCAACCGCCCATACACAGGCCAGCACTACGCGGGATTTTTCTGGGAACAGCGCTGGCGAACCGGCCTTTTTGAGCGGTTGGGGCTGGGGTGGCGCGCCCAGCGCTGGGGATTGGGCTGGGCACTGCACGGGGCTTCGGGCCGAGTTTGGAACCTTGCTGAGAACCCACCGACACGCCCCCACCACGAACTCGGCCTATCGCTGACCCTGCTCGATTATCTCAATGTAGAATACACCCGCAGACTGGATCGCCAAGAGGGACACTGGAGCCTGAGCGCGAAGAAGGCATTTTGAGAGGATCAGTTATACTGGCTGATGTTACTCATGGGCATCTTAGGTAACAGATGCTTCGACTCCGCTTCGCTCCGCTCAGCATGACAAGGAAGCGGATTTCTGAGCCAGTCATGCTGAGTGAAGCGAAGCATCCTATCTAGGGCGCTGTGCGTAACGTCAGTTTCTAACTGACGACAGGGCCTTTACTTTTTGTGGACGCAGCGTACCAATGTCGAGCGTCATACAGCCTCTCACAGCTTCTGCCGCTCGTCCTCGGCGTCGTAAAAGGGCAACTTTACCACCTCCGCCACACTCGTCGAGCCATCGTCCAAGCGCACTTCCACCTGCGTGCCGGGCGCGGCCATATCCGCTTCGACAAAAGCCAAACCCAGCGGATAGCCCAGCGTCGAGACCGGGGCGATGCTGGTCACGCGCCCAGCGATCCACCCGCCCCGCATGATCAAGTTGCACTCCTCGGGCAGCTTGCCGGTAAAATCAGCGGGCCACCGCACACCGACGAGCGTGCGCCGAGTTGGCCGCGCAGCGTAGATTTGCAAGCTGCGCTGGCCGACGAAGAAACGCTTGTTTTTGCCAATGGCCCACGCCAACCCCGCCTCTTGGGGATAGGTCAGCGCGTCCGTGTCGTGGCCGACGATCAAGTGCCCTTTTTCCAAGCGCAACAGGCGCTGCGCCTCCACCCCAAAGGGCCGCGCACCGGCCGCTATCAACGTCCGCCACACGTGCTCCCCTTCCCAAGCCGGCACGTGAATCTCGTATCCCAGCTCGCCGACAAAACCCACCCGCATCACTATTGCCCGCACCCCGGCCACCTCGCCCTCGCGCACCCGCAGATAGGAGAAAGGCCCCGACCGCAAGTCGATGTCTGTCAACCCCGCCAGCGCAGCGCGGCTTTCCGGGCCAGCTAAGTTGAACGCCGCCAATTGACCCGTGACATTGCTCAAGGTCACGTCCAAGCCCCAGATCGCGGCCCAGCGCAGCATCTCGCGGTAAAAAGCCGCTGCGCCGCTGCTAGTCGTAGTAGCGTAAAAGCGGTCTTCGCCCAGCCTCGCTATCACCCCGTCTTCAATCACGACCCCGCTCTCGTCGAGCGCCACGCCGTAGCGGCAGCGGCCGACCACCTGCTTCTTGAAGCGACCCGTATAGAGGCGTTCGAGCAACTCGGCCGCGTCCGGGCCGCTGACCTGCAATTTGCCCAGCGTACTCACGTCGATGATCCCCAGACCAGCCCGCACCTGCTGCGCCTCCTGCACAATGCACTCGTCGCGGCTGGCGTCGCCGCGGGCATAGTATTCAGGCCGATACCAGTCGCCGGCGTGGGCAAAGACCGCGCCGTGCTCGCAATGCCACTCGTGGATCGCCGTCCGACGCATCGGGTGGAAGCGCCGACCCGCCAAATGCCCCAGCGGCACCGACTGGTAAAAGGGACGAGCGGTCGTCGAGCCGGTCGCGGCGATGCTGTCGCCGTTGAGTTTGGCCAAGATCCGCATCGCGTTCATGTTGGACAGCTTGCCCTGGCTCGGCCCCATCCCCACGGTGCTGTAGCGCTTGAGCAATTCGACGCTGTCGTAGCCCTCTTGGTGCGCATTGACGAAATCCGCCAAGTGCAAATCCTCGTCGAAATCCACGAAATTCTTTTTGCTCGGATGGGCGAAAATCGGATAGCTGTAGCTGGGAGCTTCTCGCATAGGCGGCGGAGGCGCGGGCACTTCGCCGTTGCCGTGACCTGCGTAGTGCGCGGCCCTAAGTCCGGCGACCCGCCCGTCTTCCCGCTGCGCGTCTAAATCGTACACCCCGCGAACGCGCCCAGCGACAAAGATCCCGTCTGGGCACGACTGCGGCACGAGCTGCTCCAGCCCCTCGTCGTACGCGAACTGAACTCCCGCTTGGCTGGGCAGCGCAGCATTGGGCATCCAGCCAACCGACGCGGCAAGACCGTCGCAGGCGATCTCCGTGCCGCGCTGGGCATCTATGGTACCGTCTGCGGCTAGAGGAGCTATCACTGCGCCGCGCAGACCATTTTTCTGCCTATTCGGCATGGCCGCATAAATTGCATGGCCGCTGTGGATCGGCACCCCGGCGGCAGTGATTTTTTCCGCTAGAGCCGACGGAGTCGCATCGGGACGCAAATCGGCAATGGCCGCCACCTCGACCCCCGCATCAAGCATGTCCAGCGCCATCCCATACGCATCGCTATTGGCCGCTAGCACCACCATGCGGTCGCAAGGTTTGACCGCGTACAACTTCACCAACCGCTGGACCGCCGACCCGAGCAGCACGCCCGGCAGGTCGTTGTGCCCAAAGACCGCCGGCTGCTCAATCGCGCCGTTGGCATAGACGACGGCCGCGGCGCGCACCTTAGTCATCCGCACCGCGTCGAACAAGGCGACCCATCCGTCGGCGTAGTGGCCACCGGCCGTCGTCCCGCAGCGGATCTCGACATTCGGCAGACCAGCGAGTACCTCGACCAGATCGTCACAGCCCCCGTGCTGCCACGCCCAACTCCCCCCCAGACGCGCCTGTTCCTCGACCAGCAAAACGCGAGCACCAGCTTCTCCCGCAGCCCTTGCCGCCTCCAACCCGGCCGCGCCACCGCCCACTACTAGCACGTCGCACCAAGCGTATTCCTTGGGGCTATCCGTAGCCGCTTGGTCGCGGTTGATCTGACCCAAACCCGCGATTTGGCGAATGATCCGCTCGTGAAAGGGAAAAAGCCACCGGGGACGGTGAAATGTCTTGTAGTAAAAACCCACCGGCATGAAGCGGCCCAAAGGCCCCAGCCACTTGAGCAAATCGCCTTTCAACCCGCCGATGGTGTTGACCGCCCGCAAATCCATGCCCGCAGTCACCGGCTCGCTATCGCCGCGCAGATGCGTGCGCTCGCCGTCTGTAAACAGCGCGTTGGCATCGTGCCCAGCCAAGCTATACGCCCCGCGCGGCCGGTGGTACTTGAAGCTGCGCCCCATCGTCTGCACGCCATTGGCCATTAGCGCACTGGCGATCACATCGCCAGCAAAGCCGCTGAACGCCTCGCCTTCAAATCGGAATTCAAGCGGCTGCGTCCGGTCGATCCACTCCCCGGGCTGTGCGGACAGGCGGCGCTTCACGCTGTGTCCTCCTCGCCCCACAAATAGGTGCGAACGATCTCGTCGCTAGCCGTGTCGCGCTCGGCGATAAACCAAGTGCTGCTGGCGCTGTGGTACCACCACTCGCGTTGGATGCCCGGCTCGCCGCAGCGGTTGAACACGTAGTCGGCCCAGGCTTGGTCGCTTGCTTGCTTGGGGTCGGGCATGGAGCGCACCTCGCCGCCGAAGACGAATTCCGCGAGTGGACGCGGGCCGTTGATTGGACAGGTGAGAATTTTCATTGTAATTTAATAATTTTAATTATTCTGTGAAATTTTATAAATTTATTTAATTATTACACGTCAATTAATTAATTTTTTAAACATTGTACCCGGGTAACGTCAGTTCCTAATTCCTCGCGCAACGCGACGACCCGATTAGCCAACTGCTCGACGCGGACGAGCACATCGTCCAGCCGGCCAGCGAGGTCCAGTGCCACAACTTCCAACCGCTTGCCGGAGTGCTGTACGCGGTAGGTCGCTGCGTCGGCCTCTCCTTGGGCATAGATTAGCAGGCCGCCCGGCAGATCGAGCGCAGTGGCGTATGCGAGCATCTGGTAAAGATCGGCGTTGGGGATGCGGTCGCCGATAATGTTCTTGTACTTGACATCGCCGGCAAATACGCAGGAATGGCCCTCCCACCAAGTCAGGTCCGGCTTCAGCTTGACGCGCCCGGCCTCGTCTAGGGCCATATTCCCGACGCCGCTGTCCGAGCAAAAGACGTGTTCGGAAAGGCCCAAGGCATCCCGCAGGGCCTGCGTTGCGAATTCTTGGAAGACGACGTTCATATCTATCAGGAATCCGCTAGCCCGAACTGCCCCACGCCTAGCCTCAAAAGCACCGTGCTGCAGAATGAGCCGCGCCAGTTCTACTGCGCCCCGGTAATGCCCGTTCAGCCGATCAAATCGCACCGCCGGAACACAGGTTGAAGAGAACTCGACCAGGGACACATCCTCGAGCATGGACGCCAGCCATCCCACATTCCGCCGGGCCTCGGTGGAGCGCAGACGCACTCGGGCGAGGCGGTGCGCGGCCGCCTTCACCAGCCGATTGGCTAGAATGTCTGCGGTGAACTCGTCATACCGCACCTCCATAGGCAACGGTACGCCAAACCTGCGCCGCAGTTGCTCATCGAACCGGATGCGTCCCCTCGCGGTGTACAGCGCATCCTCCTCGGTGCGGTAGCCATGCAGCAGGCCGCGCGCGAAGGCCCGCCGGGCCTGGAAAGTCAGCACCATTGCCAGCACATCGGGCAGCGCGTCCTCCTCGCCAAAATCAAAGTCTTCCCTCTGGAACTCAACTTTCCCGATGGCGTAGCAGGCCAGCGACAGCACCTGCGGAATGCCTATCTTCGGCGCGATGAGCACCGACAGGTCGCCAACCTCAACGGCCCCGATGGTTGAGCCCGGTGTCAGGATGTAGGCGCTATCTTCCCCTCGGGCAGGTTTGATGGCGACTACTCGGGCCAGCGCGTCCCGCTCAGCAACGGAAAGCTCAATAGGCTCGCTACTCTGGTGCTCCTGCAGGTTTATCTCACGCATCGCTTGCGACATCCTCGTCCCCCGCTGGCCTAACTATTCCCACCAGCGTCTGCAGCGTCGGAAGTGACTTCCTTCCGCAGCTTGTCCAAGTCAAAATCTGCCAGCCGATCTTCTCCTTGTCCGAAAAGGTGCTCTTCAATGTAGGGAAGGACGCTGTACTTCCATATCCGCCGGACCGCAGCCTCGTCAAGTTTTTCTTTCATAAAGTAGCTCGGTCCGATGGCGGCGTGTCGGTCATCGCTTAGCAGTTCGTTTGCTCGGTCAACCAAGTCGGCCACCCACTCCATGCCGGGAGATTCGCGCTTGAGATACCTGCGGAGCAGGCCCTTGATGGGCTTCTCGTCGGGATGGAACTCGACGAAGTAGAAACGGCGGCGCAGGGCCAAGTCAACCAGCGCAATGGAGCGGTCAGCCGTGTTCATCGTGCCGATGATGTAGAGATTCTGCGGCAGACCGAACGGCTCGTCCGAATACTGGAGGTGAATCTCCCTGTCTCGGTACTCCAACAGGAAGTACAACTCCCCGAACACTTTGGCTAAGTTGCCCCGGTTAATCTCGTCTATCACGAGGAAATGATCGGCGTTGAGGTCGTTCTGTGCCTGCTGTGCCGCCCGCAGCAGTGGACCGTCCTGCAACTTGAATCCAGCGTTTCCGTTGTCTAGGGTCGGACGGTAGCCCTGCACAAAGTCCTCGTAAGCGTAGGACGAGTGGAACTGCACCAGCGCAACCCGGTCTTTCGATCCGGCGATACGCTCTGCTAACTTTTGGGCCACGTAGGTCTTGCCCGTGCCCGGCGGCCCTTGGAAAATGACCTGCTGCTTTTCTTCTAGCAGCGTGTTGATGGTCTCCAAGAACTCGCTCGGCAAGTGTAGTTCGTCGGCGAGGGTGGCGAAGTCAATTCCGGTTTTAGTCTCGTTGTCCTTACCGGCATCCTTTTTGGGCGGCTTGTCCCAATCATCGTCGGTTATCCAAACTACCCCTTGGGCATCGAGGCGATGGTTCAGTTTCAATTCCTCAACGACTCGGTCGAGAAAACCCAGCGCGTGCTCATACAAAGTAGCCTCGTCTGCGCCCTTCTCCGGTTGGTCGTACCCGGCGCGGTCGTAGGCTTTTTCAAACATACTCACCCTGAACGGCGGATACTGCTCGCAGTCCAGCCCCATCAGTAGCATAGAGACCACGCTCGCACGGACGCCCGGCCCAGAAACTTGCCCGGAAATTGATGCGGGCAGCAAGTGCCAGAAGTTCTGGACCCGTTGAGCGAGAGTAACTTCGTCCTGTGTCCAAATCGCTTGCAAAGCCTGAAGTGTTTCCGCTGGATAGTCTGTGATGCCTTTCTCTATACAATCCCAATTCCGCCAGTTAATAAGATTGCTCTTTGCGCTCACAAACAAGTCGTGCCAGTTCGACGAGTCGTCTAGGACAGCCTTACGTGCATCAGCTAATTTTCTCCCCACCTCGCGCTTGTAATTGGTCTCCTCTGCTTCCAGCTGCCCGCTATCAACATTTCTAGCGCGGCGGACAAAATCGTCCCACGCTTTGGCTTCCACGCCGTTTCCGGTCTTCCTGCTACTCATTGTCCCTCTCCCGATCTTGATGAGGTGAAAAATCAATTATTTTATGAAATTTTATTAATTTATTTAATTTTTACACATAAAAAAATTAATTTTTTAAATATTTCACCGTAGGGGGTGGTTTCAAACCGCACCTACCCGGATGCGTAACGTCAGTTAGGAACTGACGTTACGCAGTTATTATCCCCGGCCTTCGCCGGGGCTGGCGCGGCGGCTTCTTGCCGCGGGCGGGGTGTCATTCCCGCAAAAGCGGGAATCCAGCCTAACACACCGGCCGCAACGGGCCGCTCTGGATGCCTGCCCCGTGTCGAGGCACGGGGTGACGTTCTTGCGCAGGCATGACAAAAGCTGCGTAACGTCAGTTAGGAATTAAGAATTACTAATTCACAATCAATGACCAACGGACGCCGCTCCCTTCTCGCCGACCAATTCAAACGCATCAAAGCGCGATAAATTAAAAGCGCGGATCAGCGGATGATTCTCGGCGTGGGCGATGGTATGAGCCATAGTGTAACCGCAGACCGGCGAGGCCTTAAAGCCCCAAGTGCCCCAACCCGCGTCGATGTAAAAGCCTGCAATCGGCGTCGTGCCCATGATCGGCGAAAAGTCCGGGGTCATATCGCACAACCCGGCCCACTGGCGCAGCACCTTGACGTCGGCCAAGCAGGGAAAGAGGTCGAGCATGTGGCCAGCCAAGCCCTCGGCAAAGTCGAGCGTCGAGCGCATGGACGTCAACTCGTAGGGATCCAAAGACGCACCAGCGACCAACTCGCCGCGCGAAGACTGGCTGACGTACGTGTGCAAGCTGGCCGATACGACAATCGCGTCGAGCCACGGCTTGAACGGCTCGGTGACAAACGCCTGCAGCGGATGCACCACCAGCGGCGAGCGCAACCCAACCATCCGCTGTATCTGCGGCGTCCAGCCCGCCACCGCGCTGAGCACCTTGCGCGTCTGGATAAAACCGCGATCCGTGTGTACGCCCGCGACCCGCCCGTCCTCGACTTCAATGTCGGTGACACTGGTCTGCTGGTGGATTTCAACGCCTTTGCTGTCGGCCCCGCGCGCATAGGCCCACGCCACGGCGTCGTGGCGGGCAATGGCCCCCGGCGGGTGGTAGAGCGCGCCGACGATGGGCGGCTGGTGCCCGCCGCAACTTAGGTCGATTTCAGGGATGGTCTTCTTGATAAACTCGGGGCCTACTACCTCGGAATCGATGCCGAGGTGCTTGTTGACCTCGGCGCGCCAGCGCTGGGTGCGCAGCGCGGCCGGCGTGTGCGCCAAGGTGAAGTGACCGCGCTCGGAGTAGAACAGGTTGTAGTCGAGCTGCCGCGCCAAATCGCGGTACAGATCCACGCTGAACTGGTAAAAGCGCGCACCCTCTTCCGTCAGGTAATTCGAGCGGATGATCGCGGTGTTGCGGCCGGTACCGCCGTGGCCGATGTAGCGCTGCTCCAAGACGGCCACATCGCGGATGCCGTGCTCTTGGGCGAGATAGTGCGCCGCAGCTAGCCCGTGCCCACCGCCGCCGATGATCACTACTTCATAGCTGTCGCGCAACCGCTCGGGCGAGCGGAACATGCGCGGCTCGGAGTACTTGTTCGCGAAACCGTATTTGAGCAACCGGTAGGGCATAGCCTCAACAGGAGGTCAAATACCGGTCGATCTCCCAACGGCTGACTTGGCCGTCGTACTCGGCCCACTCGTCGGCTTTTATCTGGAGGAACTCGTCGGCGATGGGACCCAGCGCGCTCTGCACCACTTCGTCCTCGCGCAGCGCGTCGAGCGCCTCGGCCAGCGACTGCGGCAAAAGCTGTATCCCTGCCGCTTGGATCTCGTCGAGGGGGCGTTCGTACATATTGCCCAGATTGGGCTCGCCCGGCTCCAAACCGCGCTCAATGCCGTCGAGCCCGGCGACCAGATAGGCCGCCAGAGCCAGATAGGGATTAGCCGCGGCGCTGATCGTGCGGTCTTCAAAATGCCCCTCGCCAGCCGTGCGGATCATTTGCGTGCGGTTGTTGTCGCCGTAGGTGATAAACGCCGGTGTCCAAGTAAAACCCGAACGACTCGAATAGATGCCAGCGCCGAGTTGCAGGCGCTTGTAGCAGTTCACCGTCGGGCTGGAGACCGCGCACAGGGCGCGCGCGTGGTGCAAAATGCCGCCGAGGAAGTGATAGGCCAGCTCTGAACAACCCAAACCCCGCGCGTCCCCTTCGTCCAAGAAGAGATTATCGCCCGACTCGGCGTCGGCGATATGGTAGTGCGCGTGCAAGCCGCTGCCCGTGCGGTCGGCAAACGGCTTGGGCATGTGCGAGGCAATCGCGCCGTATTTCTTGGCGATTTGCGAGGTAGCCATCTTAAAGAAAATGATGCGGTCCGACGTCGTCAGCGCGTCGGCGTAGTCGAAGTTCACCTCGAATTGCCCGTTGGCATCCTCGTGGTCGCACTGATAAACCCCCCAGCCCATGTCGTTGAGCGATCGAGTCAACTCCTGCAAGTACGCCATCGCCGGCGACATGGAGCGGAAGTCGTAGCAGGGCTTGGCCAGCGAGTCCACGCCGTCCGGATCCCAGGGCCGGATTGAACCGTCGTCATCGCGCACGACGAGAAAGTGCTCCGGCTCCATGCCCACGTTGAAGACATAGCCTTGTTGTGCGGCGTCGGCGAGCACCCGCTGGAGGTTGGTGCGCGAGCAATAGGGATAGGAATCCCCATCGACGAACAGGTCGCTGGCAAAGCGCACGGTGTTCGGCTGCCAAGACAGCCTGGCGTACGAATCGAGGTCGATCCGCGCCAGCATATCGTGCGAGTGCGGCCCCTGTCCCAAACCCCAAATAGACGCGCCGGCAAAACCCGCGCCTTCGTCAAGCGCGTCGTCGAGCGCCGTCACCGGCACCATCTTCACTTTGGGCGCGCCGGTCATATCGACGAATTGGACGAGTAGGAATTCAATGCCCTCTTGGGCGAGGCGTTCTTTGATCTCAGTGCGTTCAGTCACAGCAGGCTCCTTTAGTTGGCGTGTTTCCAGGAATCCAATCCGTTCCGGCCAAGGGAATTTTGGCCATGGCCGCCGCCTCAATGGTCAGCGCCGCCAAGTCCTCTGGCTCTAGGTTGTGAACGTGCGATTTGCCGCAGGCGCGGGCAATGGTCTGGCACTCCATAGTCATTACCCGCAAATAGTTGGCAAGCTGTCGGCCTCCAGCTACGGGGTCGAGACGCTGGGCCAAGGTGTCGGTCTGGGTCGAGATGCCAGCCGGGTCTTGGCCGTCCTGCAAGTCGTCGTAAAAGCCAGCCGCCGAGCCGATTTTGCGGTACTCGGGGTCCAAATGCGGGCTGTTGTCGCCCAGCGCAATCAGCGCGGCCGTGCCAATCGAACAGGCGTCCGCCCCCATCGCCAGGGCCTTGGCGACATCCGCGCCGCTGCGGATGCCGCCAGACACAACGAGCTGCACCTTGCGGTGCATATCCAACTCGTCGAGCGCTTCCACCGCTTGGCGCACGGCTGGCAGGGTCGGAATCCCCACGTGCTCGATGAACACATCTTGGGTCGCCCCCGTGCCGCCCTGCATCCCGTCGAGCACCACCACGTCGGCTCCGGCCTTAATCGCCAATAGCGTGTCGTAATAGGTCCGCGTCGCGCCGATCTTGACGTAGATCGGCACCTGCCAGTCGGTGATCTCGCGCAGTTCGACTATTTTGATCGCCAAGTCGTCCGGGCCGGTCCAATCGGGATGGCGGCACGCCGAGCGCTGGTCGATGTCCTTGGGCAACGTCCGCATCTGGGCGACGCGGTCGCTGATCTTCTGGCCCAACAGCATCCCACCGCCGCCGGGTTTGGCCCCTTGGCCGAGTACCACCTCGATAGCATCCGCCTTCCGCAAGTCGTCGGGGTTCATGCCGTAGCGCGAGGGCAACAACTGATAGACCAAAATCCGCGACTGCCCCCGCTCCTCCGGCGTCATCCCGCCGTCTCCGGTCGTGGTACTCGTGCCCACCTCGCTGGCACCACGGCCGAGCGCCTCTTTGGCCTGCGCCGACAGCGAGCCAAAGCTCATCCCCGCGATGGTGACGGGGATGTCGAGGTGGATCGGATTTTTGGCGTAGCGCGTGCCCAATACTACATCGGTGTCGCAGCGCTCGCGGTAGCCTTCCAGCGGATAGCGCGACATACTCGCGCCCAAAAAGACCAAGTCGTCAAAATGGGGCACTTGGCGCTTGGCTCCCCAGCCGCGAATGTCGTAGATCCCGGTCCGCGCAGCGCGCTGGATCTCATAGATGACATCGCGGCCAAAGGTCGCCGATTCGCGCAGGCCGTCTTGGTTGTGGTTTGGTTGCGTCATATTTAGTGGCCAGTGGTCAGTGGTCAGTGGTTAGCACCTGCCCTTCCGGGGGTCGGGGCCGATCACTGGCCACCGACTACTGACCACTAACTAGTATGCGTTATCTACCTTGAAGTTGTAAAGCTGGCGCGCCGAGCCATAGCGGCGGAACTCTTCGGGGCGAACGCCAGACAAGTCCGCTCGCGCCAGCAGTTCGGCCAACGCGCTCAAATGCTCGTCGCGCATGGGCTTTTCAATGCAGTCGGCCCCCAAGCCCGCGACCCGGCCGCGCACGAAAATCCGCGCCTCGTACAGCGAGTCGCCCAACGCCTCGTCGGCATCGCCGCAGACGACTAAGTTGCCTGCTTGGGCCATAAAGCAACTGCTGTGGCCAACCGAGCCGCCGACCACAATATCGATCCCCTTCATCGAAATCCCGCAGCGGCTCGACGCGTCGCCCTCGATGACCAGCAGGCCGCCGTGTCCGGTGGCCCCAGCGCACTGGCTGGCGTGGCCCTTCACTCTCACCACCCCCGACATCATGTTCTCGGCCACCCCGACCCCGACCATCCCGTGGACGGTGATGTGGGCGCGCTGATTCATGCCAGCGCAATAGTAACCAACGTGGCCTTCGATAGCGATTTCCACCGGCGCATCGACTCCGGCGGCCACGGCGTGCGCACCGCGTGGATGCAGAATCCGCCACGGCGTCTTGGCCGTCTCGTCCGTCAGATCGTGCAGGCGCTGGTTGAGCTGGCGCAACGCTCCGGTCGCCAAGTCGAAAACCTCCACACCCATCAATCGGCTCCTCCCCAAGTGTACACCCGCGCCGGCTTGGGCTCCCATACCTCCGCGTCGTCAATCCCCGGCAAGCTCGATAGCGCCTGGAACTCGCTGGCCATCGCCACGTACTCATCCGTCTCAGCCAGCACCGCCGGCTTGCAGGCGATCGGGTCGCGTAAGACCGCAAAGCCATCGGCCGTGCCAATGGCAAAGGTGTAGAAGCCGTCGAGATCGTCGAGCGCCGTTTGGAGGGCCGCTTGCAAGGTATCCCCCTGCTGCATCCGCCACATCAAGTAGCCAGCGGCCACCTCTGAGTCGTTTTCCGTGCGGATCTCAATCCCCCTGCGCTCCAGGCGCGTGCGCAGCCGGTTGTGGTTGCTCAGCGACCCGTTGTGTACGAGACAAAGGTCCATGCCCGTGGAAAAGGGATGCGAACCATCGGTAGTCACCGCGCTTTCGGTGGCCATGCGCGTGTGGCCGATGATGTGCGTGCCGCGCATCTGGCGAACGCCAAAGCGATCGACGATCTCAGCGGGTGCGCCGATTTCTTTGAGGATCTCGATGCTGCGGCCAATGCTCATCACCGTCAGGCTAGGGTCTGAACTAGCCAACTCTCGCCCGAGTGACTCCGCGTCGGCGCGCACTGCGATGACCGCGTAGTTGGCGTTGACCCGCAGGCTCGCCTCGCAGTCAAAACGTGCGCCGAGTTGGTCGGCTAGCCCCGGCCAGTCGTAGTCGTCGGCCGCGTGCCGCAAGGTGACCTTGATAAAGCCTTCCGGCGGCTCATTGCCATAGAGCGCCAACCCCGCGCTGTCGGGGCCGCGGTCGCTCATGCAGATCAGCATCTCGGCAAACAGTGCGCCGAGTTGGTCGGCTAAGTTGTGTTTTTTTACGTACAGCCCAACAATACCGCACATTGCATACTAGTCATTTTTGTAGGGGGCGGTTTGCGAACCGCCCCTACGCTTGTTCTACCGCTCGCGAATAGACTAAATTACACAATCGCTTAGCACGCAACAAACACGACGAGGCAAATAATATGACCAAATTTCCAGCGGTACAAGCCCTCAATTTCGACCTGTTCGGCACCGTCCTCGACTTGGGTGGCAGCCTGACTCCAGCCATCGCGTCCTACCTGCGCGATAAAGGGTCTTCAGTCCCGTCTGAGCACCTGTGGAACCAATGGCGGGCGCGTCAGCGCCTAGAGCAATATCAGGATAACATCCTCCTGCTGGGCCACAGCGGCTATTTGGAGACGGTGCGGCGAGCCTTGATCTACGTCTTGGCATTGGAGGGAATAGACCCAGACGAAGAGGATGTCCCTCGGCTCATGGCAGCCTGGCAGCACCTCAACCCCTTCGCCGATGTAAGGGCGGCGCTCGAAAAGCTACAGGGGCGCTACCGCCTAGTCGCGCTGTCCAATGGCGAGGCGGACTTTTTGGCCCATCTGGCGACCAATCGCATTGGCTGGGACTTCGACCGCATTATTTCGGTTGAAGAAGTAGGTGCCTTCAAGCCGCATCCTGGGGTGTACCGCCGGGCTGCGACCTTGCTAGAGCTAGAAATGGGACAGTGCATGATGGTTTCGGCCAATTCATTCGACGTGATGGGAGCGCGAGCCTGCGGTATGAGGGGGGCCTTCGTCAACCGCAACGCCCTGCCCTATGAAGAAACGCCGTACCGGCCCGATGTGGAGGTGAGAAATTTTACCGAGCTAGCCGAGGCGCTGCTGTAAAGATCGTTCCGCGGTCAAATGACCAAAACGGCGCTCCGAGCCATCTCGTCCCAGTCCGGTTCCGCCGCGGGACGGTCGCTCCAAGCTATCGACATGGTGCCATCCTCTACGACGACCGTACCTCGGCAGTCCAGTTCCTCCTCGGGAGGACGCGGCTGCACGCCCATGGCCTCAAAGACAGGGTCGTTGCCGATGGACAGGATGACCTGGGGATCGCCGCCGTGTACTTCGACGCCAAAGCTTTCGGCCAGTTGGGCTTGTTTGACCTGACCCGTGATGCCGATGCCCCGCTGTCGGACGATATCCGCGGCCTGTAGCGCCAAATACGGTGCCGTATTGTAGGGTTGTCCGCCGATGGCTCCGATCCACTCGAGGGTCAAAACCGGAAGATCGAGGGCGGCGCACAGCTTCTTCAGCCCCATGATATCGTAGTCCTGCAGCGGCTCTTCGATCCACCTGTAATGGTACTTCTCTAGGATGCGGCCGATTTTTATAGCCTCCTCGACTGTGTACGACTCGACAGGATCGTGAAAGAGCAGGATATCGTCGCCCAGCGTCGCCCGCAGCTTCCTGGCCATCTCCCCGTTGCCTTTCACCCCCCGATACGAGTGATCCTTGCAGCCGATGAAACCCTCTTCTTCCACCCGTTTCACCGCGTGGGCCACCAAGTCGTCAATGGTCCGCCCACCGACATTGCAGTACGCAGGGACGCTTTCGCGGCAGGCTCCGAGCAGCTTGTAGATCGGTAGCCGCGCGCTTCGACTCGCCAGATCCCACAACATCCGGTCGATGGTGTCGAGCAGCCCTCTACCCGTGTACATGAATCGCTGAGCCATCCAAAACCGCTGCCAGATGTATTCCCGGTCAAAGGCATCCACGCCGATGAGCATGTGGGCATACCGGGCCAGGAACGCCTTGGCCTCCCATTCCAGTTCTCGGGGATTGTAACCCGTGGCGTAATTGGCATACGCATCCAAGTCTCCATCCGTCACGAGCCGGATCATCAGGCGATACGTTGGCTCGGGTTCTTCCCCGGTAAACGTAAATCCCTCGGGATCGACCGCACCGAATCCCTGGTCGTGGGTAAGCAGCCCGGAGATACCCGGCGGCACCGGGGCGATGCTTCCTCTGGCCCCGCAACTCTCCTGCCGCGTCGCGGGTTCGCCCTGCAACAGGTAACATTTCACATCTCGAATCTGCATAGGGCCTCAGATCTCAATCAGTTCCTCGGTGTGCTCGTTGACGGCACCCATGTCGATCTCCATGCCCAGTCCCGGCGCAGCGGGAATCTCGATGTACCCATTGCATATTTGCAGCGGATTTTCGATGAACGGCGAAGACGCTCCATTTTCGCCCACCTCCAGAAAGGGCGTATTGCGGATAGTGCCTACCAGATGCAAATGGGCGAACCCGTCGCAGATCCCCAAACCGTCCAAATGGCAGTAGGCCCCGAAGGCTTCGGCACAGCGGGCAGCCTTAAGCACATCCGTCATGCCGCCAGCGCGCGTTACCCCGGTGCGGACGTGGTCGGCCGCCTGAGTCGTCATAACCTGCGCCGCGTCCATGGGGCTAGACACGCCAGTGCTCGTCGGGGTATCTAGCGCGGCGGCTAGCTGCCTACCGCCGGACATGTCGTTGTCGGGTCGTGGTCGGTCAAAACAGAAAAAGTCCGCCGCGTCGAGCGCCCGACCAATCCGTATCGCTTGGTCAAGGACCCACCGCGCTCGGCCGTCGAGCAACAGGCAGAAATCCGGTCCTACGGCCCGGCGCACATCGCGTATCAGACTGACGAGCGATTCTTCGTCCCAAAGGGCGGCGAATTTGTAAGCCCGGAAACCAGCATCCCGCGCTTCCTTTGCTTCCTCGACGATCTCCACCGCTAAGTTCCGCTCCGACCTCCTGCAAATCGGAATGCGGTTGCGAAAGCCGTTGACATGCCTGTGAACCGACTGCCCGGCGGCCTTGGCCGCGAGGTCCCACAAGGCGACGTCAATACAAGCGCGCAATGAGGAAGGTACCTTCCCGTTCGCCTCGTTGAACGCCAGCCATAGCCGCTCGCGATTGACAGGATTGGCATCGATAAGGATGGAGGTCGCCGCGGCCACGTCAGTCTCGGTGACTGTAGCCGCAACGCCGGTACAGTGGCCTTCCAAGCCTGCGTCGGTCAGAATGCGCAACAAACCGGCGGGCTGATGGACGATTATGCGAGATATAATCATGGGCATCTCAATGATGTAATCCGATATGTATTAAAGTAGGGGGCGGTTTGCAAACCGCCCCCTATAGGTTTGCAAACCGCCCCCTACATTCCAGGTGATCGTCGTTGAAAACCGAATTTCACCCGCCAAACTTATAGGACACGGCCATCTTCAACCGCCGTCCCTTGGGGTCGTGGGTGAAGCCGTCGTACGCTTGCTCGATGTTCACCAGCGGCGGCATCGTGTCGAGCAGGTTCATCCCCGACAGCGCGATATTGACGCCCTCGGATAAGTTCCACAGGAAACTCATATCCCATGTGACGAACGAGTCAATAGTACCTAATTCTTTAATCTCAGCGACATCGGATCCCTGTGACCCCCGATCCTCGTACGACGAAATGTAGTTCAGGTAGCTCACGAGGCTATAGGTTTCATAGTGATAGCCCGCCGATGCCCGCCCCTTCATCCTCGGCAGCGAGGTCGCAATGGGATTGCCGAAGTTCAAATAGCCGGCCGCGTCTTCCGCCTTCTGAAGCTCCAAGTCGCCGAGCATCAGGCCCTTCGTCCGGTACTCCAGCGTGTACGTACCGTCCAAGCTGAGCGACAATTCCCCACCTCCAGCGGCAGTGCGATGGCCCAAATGCAAGTCAAGCCCCGAGGTCTTAACCCCCGGCCAATTGATGATATCAACTTGCACTCGCTCGAGTGCTGAGGCCGCGCAGGTGCCCATACCTATCCCGTCTGGGCAGACGATGAATTGCTTCAGGGCGTCCTTATTGGCTTCATCGGCATATAAGGCGGTAATGGCTCCGTGCGGCATGGAGCCGATGACATCGCTGAAGTCGTAGCTCCAGTAGTCGAAGGTCGCGTCAAAACCCGCCTCGGTAATCAGGACGACCCCCGCATTATAGGTAAGCGCCCGTTCGGGTTTGAGGTCTTTACTCCCGAATCGGTCCACCGCCTGATAGGCCCCGGTCTCATTGATCCATTCGAGCGTCGTCAGCGGACTTTCGTTCACATCGTCCAGCGCAGGCGTCCGAAACGTCGTCTGCACTGAGCCGCGCAGGAACGCGGATTGGCTCGCGGATTCCACAAGCTGATAGCGCCAACCGAACTTGGGATCAAAACTGCTCGCCACATCGTGAAACTCGTAGTTGGCGGCCAGTTGGGTGTCAAAGCGATCTCCCAAGCTCAGGGGAATCTCGGCAAAGATGCGATGCACCGTCTGCGATTCATCATAAGGCCGATGCACATTCGTAAACGCATACGGGCCGAACCTATCTTCCGGCGAGCAACCCGTGTCGCCGATGACCGGACAGGGGTTGATAGTCACGTCGCCCTCGTCGTTGGGATCGCCGCTGGCATTGAGCAGGCGGAACTGATACCCAGCCGCGTAACTAGCCACATCCTCAATCCAGCTTCCCGTTAGGGTCGCATCGGCGACCAGCAAATCTGCGGAACTCTGTAGATCGACTTCCTGATTGAGCCAGTGCCGCAATTCGGGGCTATTGGCTAGACTGGCGCGGTAGTCGGGATTCGCCTCGGTCTCAAACTGCGAGCCGGGCTGCTGCGAGAACTCAATGGCATTGCTAAAGGGGTTGTAGTACTGACAGTCGCCCTCGCCGGCCACTTTACCGTTGAGTGGGCCGAGCCGCATTCCAGCGAGGGACTCGGGGTCGGTCTCTACGCCCACGCCGCAATCGGGGCCGCCAAAACCGCGAAAGCCGAGGAACAGCCGCTCGACGTACACCCCCGGCAAGTTGTAATTGCCCTCAGTGCGCGAATAGGCCACTCCTAGATCAAAATGGGTGTCCTGACCGCCCAATGCCAAGTCGCCATTCGCAGAAGCCGCCACGCGCCAAGTGCTCGCGGTGCGGCTTAGGAGCCGCTCGGGCCCCGAGTTGCCAAACGGCCGGCCGTTGAAATACCAGTTCTCGTCGCCTGTGTAGCTCACGTCTTCTAGCTCGCCGCCTTGGCATTGGGCGTAGTATAGGTCGCCCTCCTCAGCACCGTAGTCCGCACAGAACTTCTCCCGGCCCGGATGGTTGGGCGCGGCTTCCATGATGCTCGTGTCTGTGAGGGGAAAGGGCGGGTACGAAGGGGTGGTGTACCAATTGGGAATCTCGGCTTCGGACCACAGGGCCTCGAAGTGATACTCCGTGCCATTGTCCAGCGAACCGTTGAGCTCGGCAAAGGCCCGGGTATGGCTCATGTCCTCGATCAGATTGTCATAGGGCTGGTAGCGGAAGCGGCAGGTCCAAGATTCGCGAAAGCCGCCAAATGCCTCGCAGCGCGGGGCGTGGATGGTGGCCGTCCACGGGGCTGGAGAGCCAACGGCGAAGGTGCCGGGGTTCCCCAAGCTCGACCAGCCGAGGCGCTGCCCGCCGCCGTACCAAGGTCGCAGCAGGTAGTCCCGTTCCGTGATCTGTAACTCCTGCCGTTTCCTCCATTCCCCAGCGACAACCGCATGGGCACTGCCGAGTTTCCCACCCCATATCGCGCCGACATTGGTATCGCCCGCATTGGCGAAATAGTCGTGTGCGCCCGAGACCTCAAAGCCCGTGAAGTCCGAACGAGTCAAGAAATTGGCGACGCCGGCCACCGCATCCGAACCATAGATAGCCGAGGCCCCTTCTTTGAGCACCTCGACCCGATCCACGGCAATGGCGGGGACGGCATTTACATCGACGAAGCGCCCGCCGATCAAACGCGCCGGGACATAGGTCTGGCGGCGGCTGTTGAGCAACACCAGCGTCCGCGAGGCTCCCAGTCCACGCAGATTGACGTTGGCAATACTCTCGGAAAGAGTGGCGGCTTGGTTGGCATTATACCAACTGCTGCGCTCGCCGATCACTCCGTGACTGGCGCTCAAGTTCTTGAAGAAATCAACCGCCTGTGGCGACCCTTGTTCGGCCATCTTGTCCCGGCCAGTTACGGTGACTGCGTAGGGCAAGTTGATGGGAGATTCCTTAAAAGCGGTGCCGGTCACCGCCAGCTCTTCGAGGAGCAGCGCGGAGGGTTTTATCCGCAACTCGACGGTCGCGGTTTGCCCGGCCTCAACCACAACAGTGGCAGTCACCGACGAGTAGCCGATCAATTCGGCGCGCAATTGGTGCTCGCCCACCGGCACATCGGCTATAGTAAACCGACCCTGTGCGTCCGACATCCCGCCTAGGTCCAAGGCCGGGATATAGACCAAGGCCGTCTCCAGCACCTGGCCGCTATCGTCATCCACTACGGTGACGACAACAGTTCCTGTCGCTTGCGTCCACGCCGGCGCAGCCCAAGCTAAAGCTGCGGCGACTAGCACCAAAATGTGCCTATGCCAATATCTCATCGCAGTACCTCCTGCATTAAGGGTGTGTGTACTTACTCTTCTAAGGATTCGTTTTTGTAACATCTACTCCATTAGCATTCAGTGCGCTGCACGCACTTCGCGGCGCAGCCCTATCCAGACGCAAGCGGCCATGCCCAAGACGACAAGGGCAAACGGAAAGCCGGTCACAAGCGAGGCTGCCTGTAGCGAATGCAGCCCGCCGCCAAGCAAGAGAGCTATAGCGACTAACCCCTCAATCGTACACCAAAAGACCCGCTGCGCTACCGGAGCATCTACGCGGCCACCGGCTGCAATGGTGTCGATAATCAACGAGCCGGAGTCCGACGAAGTGACAAAAAATACAGTAGTCAGCAAGAGCGCGACCAATGAAAGTAACTTGGTCAGCGGCAGTTGGTCAAACATCTTGAACAAGGCGATTTCTAGCTTCCACGCCGCAACATTCTCGGTTACACCCGTATAGCCTCCAACGATGTGCTGATGGAGGGCCGTGCCGCCAAAAGTGCCAAACCACAGAAAGCACAACACCACCGGCGGGATGAGGACAAAGAGCGTGAATTCGCGCACGGTGCGGCCCTTGGAAATGCGGGCGATGAACGTGCCGACAAAAGGTGCCCAAGCAAACCACCATGCCCAGTAAAAGGTCGTCCAGCCGTGCAGGAAATCCGTGTCCTCGCGCCCGATCCAATTACTAAGCGGCACAATTTTGGCGAAATAGCTGCCAAACGAGTCGAACATACTGCGGAAAATATAACTCGTCGGTCCAAGTGCGATAACCGCTGCCAACAACAAAAGCGCGAGCATGATGTTGAACTGGCTGAGGCGCTTGATGCCGACATTAATGCCCGTCAGCACCGAGGTCAGCGCGATGGACGTAATCGCCACAATCAGCAGCACCATAGTGGTGTTGTTCGCGGGAACATCGAACAGATAATGCAGACCAGAGGTTAGCTGCTTAACCCCCAAGCCGAGCGAGGTTGCAAGCCCGAACAGACCGGCGAAGATGGCGAATGTATCGATGAGGTGGCCAGGCCAGCCCCAGATGCGGTCGCCGAACAGGGGATAGAACGCCGAGCGAATGGTGAGCGGCAATCCGCGATTATAGGCGAAGTACGCGAGGGCGAGCCCCACGACGCCGTAAATGCTCCAAGCGTGTAAACCCCAGTGAAAAACGGTGGCCGCGATGCCGACAGTAGCGGCTTCTTCTGTTCCGGCGGGAAGGCCAAGCGGTGGACTCTGGAAGTAGTAGATCGGCTCGGCCGCGCCGTAAAACAACAGACCTATACCCACACCAGCGGCAAAGAGCATGGCGAACCAAGTTGGGTTGGAGTATTCGGGTTTTGCATCGGCTCCTCCGAGGCGCACCTTGCCAAGCGGCGAGAAGGCTACATACAGACAAAAGAGCAGGAGAAAATTAGCAGTAATTAGGAAAAACCAATCGAGATTTACAGTCAGCCACTGGCGGGTATTTTCGAAAACTTCGGTCGCGGCTTCTTGGAAGACGAGGGCCCCAGCGATAAAAGCGACGATGGTCACACTGGAAATTGTGAATACTGGGGTCAGATAGATGTCTAAACCGAATAGCTTCTTGTGGCCCTCGTCATCTAGCGGCTGTTGTTGCTGTCGTTCACTTATTCCCAAAACTTCCCTTTTGTTGAAGATTCAGGAACATCAGCCCAACTCGGCGTTGGTGCATAAACCGACGGTCCTTGTTCCGCAGTGCCGTAAAATGAAAAAGGCTCCTTGTTAGATTGGCCATGACTTTTTAGGAGTCAATGCTTCTTCATCCAAGCAGCCTGTTGTGTTGCAGTCAAGGTATGGCCCCCTCCGTCCCCTGTCAAGGCTCCGTCGCCACCGATCTGCGCCGCTCGGTCCGCGCTATCACCGATGAAAACGGGGCGGTCAGCTACGCGCCATTCGCGGAAGGCTGGCTGCAGGGAGAGTCGAATTGGGGTCGGCCTGTTGACGTTCTCGTAATGCCCGACGGTTCACTACTGGTCTCGGACGATCAGGCCGGTCTAATCTATCGGATCAGCTACTGAGGCCGCGTGTACAACGCTTCAAATCGGTCCTTGGCCTCCCACCCCAAGAGCCGCTTGGCCTTGTCGGGCCGGTACTTGTCGTGCGGCAGCCGCGCACAGATAAAGAAATCCTCGTACGGCGACGGCATCTCGGACGCCCGCAACCCATACAAAAACGCCTCCCCGGTATCCTCCCACGAAGTCACGTATGGATGCACGCCCTGCCCATGTTCCTCGGGCAGCACTTCCCGCGGCCGAAAATGCGTATAGACAAAGGTGAGCACTTCCAGCCCCTCGCGCTCGGCAAACACGCGCGTAATGTGCCCCCCGAGATACTTGCTCACTGCGTAGAGATCGTCGCCCGGATGCAGCGGGATATCTGCTTCCACTTGAAAGTCGTTCCAATAGTCGGCATTGTGGTTTAAGGAGGTGTGAAAAGGCCCAGTGTGGATCAGCCTTTTTATGCCGCAGGCCACGCAGGCTTTGGCCACGTTGTACGCGCCGACCATGTTGACTTGGAAGGCCAGCACGGGATGCGGCCGGACGACGGATACATTGATCGCCGCGTCCATGCCCTCGCAAGCCGCCAGCACTTGCGCGTAATCGGTAATATCAACAACCCGATTTTCGTGCGGCGGCCCCAACACCTCCGGGATCGGTGCCCGAGGATTTTGCGGCGGTGCGGCTGCCACCTCGGTCATCGGCCGGAGATCGGTCACCCGCAACGTGTAATGCTCTTTGAGCGAGGTAATCGCCGACGCGCCGACCGGCCCACCCGTCCCAAACAACACCACCTTGCCTTCGTTCACCGTTGCCATAATTAGTAGCCAGTGGCCAGTGGCCAGTGATTAGTGGTTGGTTCCTTGGGGCGGGGACAGGCCACAGACCACTGTGATGCTTTAGGCGAAGCGTCCGCTCGACGCTACGTGAGTTAGCGACCAGTGGTGCCCTTCGCGCTCGGCGGTAAGGGCTTGGCGCACCGCTTTCACAGCATCGTCGGCCGTGGTCTCCGCGCCCAATTCACCGAAGCGCAAACAGCGCACCTCGATCTGTCCGGTGCGAGCGATCTCGCGGCCGACCAATTCAGCCATAAGCGGTGCCAGCGACCCGGCCTCAGCCCGTGGCAGGGCATTCCACTGCGGATCGACTATATATTCTTCCGGGTAGTCGCGCAGCAAATCGAGACCACTCAACAACACCGCTTTCTCAATGCCAACGGCACAGGCCGCCGTCAGCGCTACGTAAGTCCCACGCGCCGCAGCGTCGAGCACGGCCCCTTCGTCCTCAGCCGGATCGCCGCCCGCCACGTGGACAATGGCCTCCACGCCTGCTAGCGCCGGGTCTAATGCCTCGCGCTGAAGCAAATCAACCTGCCGGTAGCCAGCTAGGTCGCTGGTCTCTTCTGCGCCAAGTGCCACCACCTCAAACTCCGCGACCAACTCAGCCGCCAGTAGCGTCCCCCAAGGGCGATCCGCGCCGATTACCGCCACGCGCATAGTATTTTCTCTACCAAGAAAGTCATCGTGCTGTGCAGAATCATGACACTGTTTCAGTGATATTTCTATCATCCAAAAAGGCAACAGGCTCTTCTTCTTTACCATTTTCCCACATAAGGGAATAAAACCAAATACCACTCTCACCAATGCAGAAATCTGCGGCAGTAAAGGTCATTTTTGAGTCCAGCGGCAGATCAGACTTTTCGGGATTGTATTCTGCCGGCCAGCCAAATGCCTCGCCGATCCATAGCTGTCCTTCGTCATGAAGTTTTTTCGCAAACCCCACGACATCCTCGATGTTTGGAATGTTTGGAATGACTACGGGCACAATAGGTATCAGTGTTCGATAAAGGGAAAGCTCGTATCCCAGTCATTCCTGTATTGCGACAAGGGGTGCCCATTACAGGTAATGCTGGTCTCCTCGGAACGCAACCGCAATACAAGCCTACCTCTGTTTTCGCTCCCCATGCCATCCGCCCGGTAACGCTCTAGAGCTTCTCGGTCAATAACGACAAAATTATCCCAACAATCTTGAAGCCGAATGGCAAAAACATACGTTACATCTGGAATCATCTGCTTCTGAAGCTGCAAGAGCGGAAGATTAAACTGTGCACTGTATCCGTACTTTTGCGGTTTTGCCACAGCCGTCTTCACCTGTACTCGACGCAGATCTCCATTTCTATCGTGGACGACGAAAATATCGTCGCCCACATCTACCTCTGGAATGGCTGTATTCCAGCCCCGAAGAAGAAGCTCCGCCATAACTGCTAAATGACCTGCTCTACCAGTGTACAGGTTGCTTCTTTTAGGCATATTGTACCGAAGGCTCAAATAAGGTATCCAGTGTCCTAGTATCTACAAATACAACCCCACCAAACTCCTGAAGTTCTATTGCTGAATAGCCGGTTAGGATCTCTACAGTGTGTTTCCATGTTGAGCCGTGAAAAAACTCAAGGTGCCGTTTGGTCTCATACGAGACAAACACACTTGCAGGCAGCTCCCCCAAATCCTGTATTTTTAGTACTCCTCGACTCCAAGGGTCCAGCGCACACGTATATCCATCTAGTTGTTCGGTTACATAAATCGCGACTTTGGACATTTGCCTGAATTTATGCATAATTTGTTCTTTTTCAAAAGATCTTATTAACGGCTTTGATGCGTCGCCAAACATCCACCGCCGATAGTAAGCCTGCTCTCCTTTTGTTTCGCGAGAGGCAATCGCATCTGCGAATGTCAGTAAAACTAAGTAGTCTAAATCATATTTTATGTTAGCCAATTTTTTATCTGACATACTCCTAAACTTATCCTCACCTCGGCATTCTCTATCACAACATACCGCAAGAAGCGATTTAGATAGGTGCCACAGGACCCAAGTGGAATCTACTTTATCAGGATTTTGAATAACGTTCTTCAATACTAACCGAATATTCTCTGGGTCATTGATCAAATTATAACAGACCTGAATAACTTCCCTATCATTGGGATCTCTGTTTCTAATTTTTTCTATATCTTCTTCGCGAAATGGTGATTGAGAAACTGCAAGATTCTGTAATAATTCAAGACTACTCTTACTTTCTGCTTCTCCCTTCCAATCCTTAATTAGTGTCTCCAAATCGTCAGGTTGAAATTCTGAATTTTCTTTTAATATCTTCCGCAGGTTTTCAGTTTTCCTATCATCTATAGGATCACCGTACGGACGATGGTCTTCAAGCTCAACCTTACACATTTTGGATACATGTTCACAGACCTCGATAGCATCCCTGTACTCCACAAGCCGGGGTATTGCTAGGGACCATTGATTGTGGTCAGATGTGATAAGCTCACGAGCTAAAGTATCGATTAGCATGATGCGACCACCTTGTTCACATATTATGCGAAGCGGCGCACCATCCTTTTTCATGCCGCGAATATAGCTTGCGTCGATGATAATGCGTGGATTTGTCACTTGTCCGTTACTATTAGCTCTTTTGTCAACCTGCTTGATCTCGCCTTCCATGGTTCTTACCTCCTGTCAACCTCCGTAACTTCCATTGGCCAAGTTAACCATCCTCCTGTTTTTGCCCCAGTTTCCTTAGCTTCGTGCTGGTCAGAATCGATATAGGTCAACTTTTCTCCTCCATGCCGTTGTTACTTAAAATTGATACTGAATTTGACTCGATTGTCCGCCAATGTACGCTACTCGCTGTGCGGGACACAACTCTACCAAGAAAGTTTCTCCGACAAGTTGTGAAAAAAATAATTATCGTCGAGGTATATCAGCCGCGCTGTGTGCGCAGCTTGACTGACGTACACCTCCTGCTCGGGGGCTAGGCTACATATCTCGCGGCCATCGGCAATGAGCGCCATGTGACTATCTAAGGTCTCGGAACTGACGCGCAGCCGCACCCGTTTCTCAGCCGGCAGAATCAAAGTCCGCGATGTGAAGTTGTATTCGTTGATGCCGTCGAGCAACATGCAGCGCACTTCCGGCATGACCAGCGGCGCACCCATCGACAACAACAGCCCGGTGCTGCCCGTCGGCGTGCCAACCACCACGCCATCGCCGCGAATGGTGCGTATTTTGGCGTCGTCAACAAAGACATCCGTCGAGAGCATCTTGTGGTGCGCCCGTAAGGTCACCTCATTGAAGACCAGACTCTCGCCGCAAGGATGGCGGCAAGAGAGCACTAGGCGCTCGCTGACGAAGTACTGGCCATCGACTAAGAGCTGGACGATGCGCGCCAAATCCGTGCGGTCCCCAGCAGTCAAAAAGCCAACGGTGCCGAAATTGATCGCCAGCACCGGCCACTGCGGAAAACGCGCAAAGGCACGCAGCACCGTGCCATCGCCGCCGAGCGCAATGACCAAGTCTAGGTCGTCCGGGCGCTCGTCTTCCTCGATAAAGCGCACCTGAATCCCATGCGCGGCAAATAGGTCGCGGATCTCGGCGACCGGATAGTCCAAATCCTGGTCGCGCAGCAGGATCCCGACCTTTTTCAGTTCGAGTTGCACCGACGCCAACCCCGGAGGGCTACCCGGCCCGCGCCTGTTTGCCGGCCTGGGCCTCATAGGCCTTGATCAGCGCCTGAGTCCCCTCTTCGGCACAACCAGCGCGCTCGACGATGTTGAAAAACTGGTGCGCGATGCTCACGGCCGGCAGAGCCAGCTTGACATCGTTGGCCGCCTGCAACACCAACCGCAGATCCTTTTGCTGCAAATAGACCATAAAGCCCGGATCAAAATCGCCAGCGGCAATGCGCGGGCCTAAATTGCTCAACTGCCAAGAGCCAGCCGCCCCGCCACTAATCGCGTCGATGACCTTTTGCACGTCCAAGTCGGAGGTCGCCGCCAGCATCAGGGCCTCAGCCATCGCCATGTTGTTGACCGAAACCGCGATCTGGTTGCAAAGCTTCGTCGTCTGACCCGCGCCGTTGGAGCCAATCAAGTTGATGTTAGTGCCCATCGCCTCAAAGACCGGCAGGCACTGGTTAAAGACGGCCTCGTCGCCACCGACCATGATCGACAGGGTGCCGTTGATCGCGCCCACATCCCCGCCGCTGACGGGTGCGTCGAGCATGGCCACGCCCCGCTCCTGCAAGGCCGCGGCCACTTCGCGGGTGACTTTGGGCGACACCGTGCTCATATCGATGACGACCGCGCCCTCTTTGGCTCCGTGAATCGCGCCCTCCTCGCCCACGAGCACGGCCTCCATATCGGGCGTGTCCGTGACGATGCTGATGATGACATCCGCACCCGTCGCCGCTTCTTTGGGCGAGCCAACGCGCACGCCGCCGGCCGCGACCACCTCGTCAACGCGCGGCCGGTCGCTGCGGTTGTACACGTTGAGTTGATAACCGGCTTTGAGCAAATTTTTCGCCATAGGCGCGCCCATGATACCCAAGCCGATAAAGCCGATTTGCGTTTGCCCTGGTGCTGCTGACATGATTCCTCTCCAATCTAAAACGTGAAAAAGCGATGTCTGTTGTCTTCGATCTCGGCCGTCTCGTACAGATGTGCAAACCAGTTCTGCACGGCTTCCTGCTCGCGCTGGGCCTGAAGCTGAGCTACTACCTGCTCGCGCTGGGCGGCGAATTGCTCTTCATCTACCGGCGTCTTCTCCAGCAGCTTTAACAGGTAAGCACCGCGCTTGCTGCCCTCGGCGACCTCGATCACTTCGCTAAGTCGGCCCTCTTCCAAGCGGAAGGCCGCGCCGATCACTGCGTTAGCACGGCCTAGACCCTCCACCGATTCGGTGCGTGCAAAAGCCTCGGGAGCGTGGAACTCCACCCCGGCGTTTTGCGCCGCCTGCGCCAAGGTGGCCCCGGCTCCTACTTCCCCCCGCACGGCCTCTAGCTGGGCGGCGGCGCGGGCGGCTTTTTTGCGCGCGCGCACCAACGGCTCAAGCTGATCCCTTAGCTCGTCCAAAGGCGCGGTGCCCTCAGGCCGCTTGGCTGCCAGATGCGCCACCCACAGCCCCGAGTCGTCCTCAATGACTTGGCTGACAGCCCCGGGCTCCTGTTCAAAAAACCAGTTGACGAGCCACGTGGTGTTCGCGCTGATGCCCGGCACAGCTTGGCTCTTGCGCAGGAAATTCGTGGTCGTCGCCTCGGTGTCAGAGGCTGCGAGCGTAGCCGCAAAGCCCTCGGCTGTGGCCTGCTCTTGGAACACCTCGGCCCGGCTGCGCAGGCTATCTTCAGTCGTGCGCGAGGGCTGGTATCTGAGCAGAATATGGCGGGCGTGTACCCTCTCCCCGCTTTCTTCCTCCAAGCGTTCTTCCACCTTGATCAGATGCCAACCATAGCGCGTCTGCACCGGCTCGGAAAGCTCGCCAGGTGCCAAGGCGAAGGCTGCTTCCTCAAAAGGCGCGACCATCTGGCTACGACCAAAAAAACCGAGATCCCCACCTCGGGCGGCGGACCCCTCATCGTCGGAGACCACCGCAGCCAACTCGGCGAAATCCTCACCAGCCTCGATCTCTTGGCGCAGGCGGCCGATCTCTTTTTTGGTCTCCAGCGAATCCTCAGCGCTAGCCACTTTGGGAAAGTAAGCGTATTCCAGCTTTACCTGCTCGGGGTGCTCGTAGTCGGCCACGTTTTCTTGATAATAGGCGGCCAAATCTTCGTCTGTTACCTCGATCTCGTCATCCGCAGCGTCGCTGGGGGCAAATGCGTATTCGATGCGCACCTTTTCGTTGGCCTCGGCAAAGTGCTGGTGCGCTTCGTTGGGACTCACCTGCGCGGTGCCCCGCAACATCCGCTGTAGCCTGTAATCGAGCAATTGCCGCTCAATCGTGCTCTCGATCCACAGAACTAAGGCTTGGCTGTTGGGGTCGCTGAGATTGGCCGGATTGCCGATGAACTGGGCGTACTTGTCCATGTCGAACGCGCCGTCGGTTTGAAAGGTCTCGAATTCGCGCACGGCCTGCGGGGGCTTGTTCCGCGTGTAAAAGGCGATTTCCCCGTCGGTCACCTCAAAGCCCAAGCGCTCGTACTCTTGGTTCAAGATGATCTCGCGGACGTAGTAGTCCCACACCTGCTGCACGAGCACGGCCTGATCGGCGCGCTGCTCCTGCGGCATCTGGCGCGCTATCCGCCGCAGCGCGTCTTGGAACTCTTGGAGCGAAATGGTCTCGCCATTGATCACGCCGACCGCATCGCCGCCGGCGTTGGTGCCCGCCCCTGAGTAGTCGGCTCCCCATTCGACGACGATCAGGCCGATGAAGGCGAATATCACAAACCACAAAACGAGCACCGTCTTTTGGCGCAACAAAGTCATCATAAGCTATAGTTCTCCTGCTATCTTGCGTTTTTCTCGTTAGCTTCGGCAACCAGCCGGTTTTTCAGCTCCGCAGGATAGCGGAGCAGACAAGCCGTACAGTGACCGCTGCCCAAATCGACGAGGCGTGGTACCACGCGAGTACATACCTCTTCGCGCTCTGGGCAGCGCGGGTGAAAGGGGCATCCCGAGGGCACAGCCGCTGGATTGGGCGCGTCACCCTCCAAGAGGATGCGCTCCCGCTTAGTCCGCGGGTCGGGCGCGGGCACGGCCGCCAACAGCGCGCGCGTGTAGGGGTGGGACGGCTGGCGGTAGAGCTGATCGCGCGCCGCCACTTCGACTATGCGCCCCAAGTACATCACGGCCACCCGATCCGAAATGTGGCGCACCACGCTCAAGTCGTGGGCAATAAACATATACGTCAGACCCAAATCGCGCTGTAGGTCTTGCAGCAAGTTGATGATCTGGGCCTGCACTGAAACGTCTAGCGCGGACACGGGCTCGTCGGCAACGATAAACTGCGGTCGCACCGCCAAGGCGCGAGCAACGCCAATGCGCTGGCGCTGGCCGCCGGAAAACTCGTGCGGATAGCGCCGCGCACAATCCGCCGGCAACCCGACCATCTCCAGCAACTCTCCCACTCGCTCGGCCAACTCGGCGCGCTCGGCGAGCCCATGGACCTTCAGGGCCTCGCCGATGATGCCACCCACCGTCATCCGCGGGTTGAGCGACGCATACGGGTCTTGGAAGATAATCTGCATGTCCCGCCGCTGCCGCCGCATGGCCTCTTTGCTCAACTTCAATAGATCAGCCCCGGCAAAGCGCACCTGCCCAGCCGTAGCTTCAATTAGCCGCAGCATGAGCCTGCCCAGCGTGGTCTTGCCGCAACCGCTCTCGCCGACCACGCCCAAGGTCTCCCCGCGTCCAATCGCCAGATCGACCCCGTCAACAGCCTTGACGTGGGCCTGCACCCGGCCCCAAAACCCCTGGCGCACGGGAAAGTATTTTTTGAGGCCCTTGACCTCGACCAAGGGCGCAGCTTGGCTCATGCGTCCCCCGCCTTCCAACAGCTTGCCCAGTGCCCGGCCTCGACCTCCTCCAGCGGCGGCCCCTCGGCCCGACAGTGATCGTCGGCCAGCGGGCAGCGCGGGGCAAAGCGACACCCCGGTGGGAAGGCACGGGCGTCGGGCACCACGCCCGGGATGATGTCCAATCGCTCCTGCTCGGCGTCCAGCTGCGGGATCGAGCGCAGCAAACCGTGCGTATAAGGGTGCCGCGGGCGGGTAAATAGCGCTTGCGTTTCCGCGTATTCGACGATTTGGCCGGCGTACATGACTGCCACTTGGTCCGCGGTCTCGGCGATCACCCCGAGGTCGTGGGTGATCATCACAATCGCCATTTGCAGGGACTCTTGCAGCGACTCCAACAGCGCGAGGATCTGCGCTTGGATCGTCACGTCGAGAGCCGTGGTCGGCTCGTCGGCAATCAGTACGTCTGGGTTGCACGACAGCGCCATGGCGATCATCACCCGCTGGCGCATTCCGCCCGATAGCTGATGGGGATATTCGTCGATCCGCTGTTCGGGCGCTGGAATCCCCACCAGTTGCAGCATCTCGATCGCTCGGGCGCGCGCTTCCCGCATGGGGACCTGCTGGTGCAAAACCACAGCCTCGGCGATCTGGAACCCGCAGGTCAGCACCGGGTTGAGGCTCGTCATCGGCTCTTGAAAAATCATCGCGATGTCGTCGCCGCGCACGCGGCGCATCTCCTCCTCGTCCAGCGCAAGCAAATCGCGCCCCTTAAGCTGGATCTGTCCGTCCTCAATGCGGCCCGGTGGATCGGGCACCAAGCGCATGATCGAGAAGGCGCTGACGCTCTTGCCGCAGCCGCTTTCGCCGACCAGCCCCAGCGTCTGGCCCCGCCCCACCGCAAACGACACCCCATCGACGGCGCGGGCGACGCCCTCTTCCGTGTGAAAGTAGGTCCGCAAATCGCGGACTTCTAACACGGGATCCTGCGCTATCATGCGCTGTCCCTTTCCCAAGCCGCAGCTCGGTGCTCCTCATCGGTGGCCAGCGCGCTCCAGCGCATGGTTGCACCAAGTTGGCGTCTAAAGCCCTCGACCAAGCAATCAACCAGTGCGGACCGGTCGATCGGTCGTCCCATACAGGCCTGCAAATCCGTGCTGTGCGCTCGCACCTGCCGGGTCCATCTTTGCCGCGCGTCCTCGTCAATCCGCATCAGTTGCGGCAGGCGCTCGTGCGCCCGGCCGAGCAAGATCGACCCGTGTTGCAGCAAACAGCGTCCGTAGCGCCGCTGCGCGCTGCCGACCAGCTTGCGCTGCTGGCACTTGAGCTCCCAGCGCGCCGTGCTGCCAAAACAAGGCCCCGACCGCAAGCCGCCAACGCAACGGTCAGCCCTTTCCAACTCGACAGGGGCCCCAAAAAGCCGCAGCCCTTCGGCCAAACACGCGCCGATCTTGCGGTGCGTGGCCTCTATCCCGCCACCCGCGACCAGTGCCTCTGGGACGCAGGCGACACTGTAGGTCAATTCCTCCCAGTGCAACACCGCCCGCCCGCCTGTGGGCCGACGCACCACGTCAATGCCTAACACGCGGCAGGCTTCTACGTTGGTTTCACGCTCGGGCTGCTGGTTCCAGCCGCAGGAGATAGCTGGCGGGTTCCAGCCATAGAAGCGCAGTACTGGACTTTGAGCCGCGGCAGCGAGAACTTGATCGACGCCCATATTGTACGCTCCACAGTTCGCCCCCGTATCGATGACGCGCCAAGCAAGGCCCATTAGAGCGCGTCCAAACTCTCAAGGGCGTCCTTGGCCGCCATCTGTTGCGCCTCCTTCTTGCTCCGCCCTTGGCCCCAACCCATGCGCTGGCCAGTGATGCACACTTCGACGCTGAAGATCTTGTCGTGGTCTGGCCCATGCTCGGCGTGTACCAAGTAGCGGGGGTGGCCATTGCCCTTGCCCTGCGAGTATTCGAGCAACCTGCTCTTGAAGTTGAAGTTCTCGTCCGGTTGGACTATTTGGTGAAAATCCGCCAGCACCGCGCGCCGAACACAGGAGCGGGCAGCCTCTAAGCCGCCGTCGAGATAGATCGCCCCAATCAGCGACTCCAAGGTGTCGCAGAGGATCGACGGTCGCTGTCCGCCGTTGGCTTCGCGCTCGTCCTCACTCAGCAACACAAAGCTCCCTAGCCCAAGACAGTCCGCTTGGCGCGCCAGCGCCTTGCGGCTGACTAGCTGAGACTTCATCTGGGTCAACTCACCCTCGCCCTTGTCCTCAAAGCGGCGAAAGAGATAGTCGGTGACCAACAACTCCAACACGGCGTCGCCGAGAAATTCGAGCCGCTCATTCGACTCAATGCGGTCGCTGCCTTCTTCAGCATACACATACGATCGATGCTTGAGGGCTTTGACCAACAGATTCTTGTCCTTGAAGTGGTAGCCCAATAGCTTTTCGAGAGCGTACCCCGAATCCGTACTACTATCTTCTAGGTCGCCCGCCGACTTGAGGCGATTCCAAAGAGTTAAAATCCAGCTCATCTACCTAATGCCCGAATTTAAAACCTCGTTTGCACGAGGAGTGCTGGGGAAGTGCGTCAGCCGGTAAAGCGACCGAATACCAGCGCCACGTTGTGGCCGCCAAAGCCAAAGGAATTGTTGAGGGCGTAGTTCACTTGTACGCGGCGTGCTTCGTTGGGTACGTAGTCGAGGTCGCAGTCGGGGTCGGGGTTTTCGTAGTTGATCGTCGGCGGCAGCACCCCGCTTTTGAGCGCCATGATGCAGGCAATGCTCTCGATCGCCCCGGCGGCACCCAACAGATGCCCAGTCATCGACTTGGTCGAACTTACGGCCAAGCTATCGGTATGGCCGGCGAAGACCGTCCTGATCGCCGCGGTCTCCTGCTGGTCGCCCATGGGCGTCGAGGTGCCGTGGGCATTGACGTACCCAATGTCGCCCGGGTCCAAGCCACCGTCCTGCAAGGCGATGCGCATGGCCCGCGCCCCGCCCTCGGCCTCGGGTGCCATCGCCGTCTGGTGATAGGCATCGGCGGTAAAACCCAGCCCGAGGAATTCGCCGTAGATCTCGGCCGCGCGCCTTTGCGCGTGCTCCAATTCCTCCAAGATGACGGCTCCGGCCCCTTCGCCAAGCACGAAGCCATCGCGCTCGGCGTCAAAGGGCCGACTGGCCCGCTCGGGCTCGTCGTTGCGCGTCGATAGGGCCTTGGCCGAGGAAAAGCCGGCCATGGAAATGGGCGTGACGGCCGCTTCTGAGCCGCCGGTCACCATCACGTCGGCTTCCCCGTACTGGATCTTGCGCGCCGACTCGCCGAGGGCGTGGGCCGCCGACGAACAAGCCGACACCGTACCGTAGTTGGGCCCTTTGGCTCCCAAGTCCATGGAGATCATGCCCGGGGCCATGTCGGAAATCATCATGGGCACGTAGAACGGACTGATGCGCCTAGGGCCTTTCTCCATCAGGATCGTGTGCTGTTGTTCGTGAGTCTGGATTCCGCCGATGCCCGAGCCCCAAATCACGCCCACGCGCTCGGAATCCACCGCTTCCATGTCGAGCCGGGCGCGGCTAGCCGCCTCTCTCGCCACGCAGATCGCGTAGTGCGTAAAGGCGTCGTTGCGGCGCACATCCTTGCGGTCCATGATCGCCTCCGGGTCGAAATTCTTGACCTCAGCGGCGATCGTAGTCCGGTGTTGGGAAGTATCGAACCTAGTGATCGACCCGACCCCAGAGCGGCCAGCGAGGAGCGCGTCCCAGAACGTCGGTAGGTCGTTGCCATTGGGCGCTAAGACCCCCAAACCCGTGACAACCGCTCTGCGCCTCTGCACTGGACTACCGCTCACGCCTTGCTGTTTTCTTCTAGGTACTTAACCGCGTCGGCTACGACCATAATCTTCTCGGCGTCCTCGTCCGGGATGTCGATCCCGAATTCCTCCTCAAAGGCCATAACCAGTTCGACGGTATCGAGCGAATCGGCCCCCAAGTCGTCGATAAAAGATGCTTGGGGATTTACTTGATCTTGGCTCACGCCGAGCTGCTCGACGACCAAATCTCTCACGCGCTCTTCAATAGAAGCCATAGTGTGTTCCTCTTGGGATAGGAGTGAACGTTTTACCGCTGTGCGGTCTTAAAAGTTAGAGCTAAATATAGCAAAATTTTTAATACCCAAATTATATGGCCATGCCGCCATCTACGGACAAGACCTGACCTGTGATATAGGCGGCTTGATCTGACGCGAGGAACGCCACGGCGTGGGCCACGTCTTCCGGCGTCCCTGCACGACCCAGCGGCACCGTGGCAATCATCTGCTCCTGCTGCTGTTCCGTCAACCCGTCTGTCATGCCCGTTTCCGGCACCAACCCCGGAGCCACGGCGTTGGCGGTGATCCCGCGCGAGGCCAGCTCCCGCGCCAAGCTCTTGGTCAGGCCGATCAATCCGGCCTTGGACGCGGCGTAGTTGGCTTGACCGGCATTACCCAGCAAGCCCACGACCGAAGTGATGTTGACGATTCGCCCACCTCGGGCCTTGAGCATGGGACGCACCGCGGCTCGGACGCAGTTAAAGGCCCCCTTGAGGTTGATCGCCAAGACCTCGTCCCAATCCTCCTCCTTCATCCGCATCAGCAGATTGTCGCGAGTGACGCCGGCGTTGTTGACCAACACGTCCAGCCGACCCAACTCCGCAATTGTCGCCGCCACCAACTCGGCCGCCTGCTCGGCGTCGGCGACATCGGCCTGACGCACGAGGCAGCGGCGACCCAAGGTCTCAATAGCCGCGGCCACTTCGCCAGCCGCAGTAGCGTTGCGAGCGCAGATTGCCAATTCCGCGCCCTCTTTCGCCAAGCGCAGGGCAATGGCCCGGCCAATGCCCCGCGACCCACCGGTTACCAACGCGACTTTCCCGTCCAAGAGTCCCATATTATTCCGCTCCTTGTGCCGTGGCGATTTCTTCCACGGTACCCGCCAACGCGACCGCGAGCTTGGGCGCGGTGCGGCGCACCAGCCCCCTTAGCACAGCCCCCGGCCCTACTTCAAAAGCGTGATTAATACCCATAGCTGCCAGCCGCTGCACGGTCGCGCTCCAGCGAACCGGGCCCGTGATCTGGTGGATTAGGTGCAACCGCAGTTTTTCCGGGTCTTCCACAGGCTCAGCCGAGACATTGGTCAGCACCGGCACGCGCGGCCGCGCAAAGGGCACCGCCTGCAACAGCGACTCCATCTCCACAGCCGCCGACGCCATAAGCGGCGAGTGAAAAGCCCCGCTGACGGCCAATTCGACGACGCGCCGAGCGCCAGCTTGAGTAGCCAACTCGCTCACCCGCGCCACCGCGGCCCGTTCACCCGACACCACGACTTGGCCCGGAGCATTAAAATTAGCGGCTACTACTATCCCCACATCCGCTACCTGTTGGCACAAGGCCATGACGTGGTCATCCTCTAAACCGATCACTGCCCCCATCGTCCCCGGCCACTCGCTGCCGGCCTCCAGCATCAACCGGCCGCGCGTCCCCACGAGCGTCAGAGCCTCCGCAAAGGAAAGCACTCCGGCCGCCACCAGTGCCGAGTATTCCCCAAGGCTATGTCCAGCTACAGCCACAGGCTGTAGTCCAGCCGCGACGAGCAACTCATTGGCAGCGACGCTGTGAACGAAGACGGCCGGCTGCGTAACATTGGTTTGCGCCAGTTGCTCGGCCGGGCCCGCAAAGCAAAGCGCACTGAGCGAAAAACCCAGCACCTCGTCGGCCTCGGCAAAGCGCTCCCGCACCGACTCGTGCTGCTCGTAGAGATCGCGGGCCATACCCACGGCCTGCGAACCCTGTCCCGGAAACAAAAAGGCGCGCCCGCCCATCTCACGGCCCCCAGCGAAACAAGGCACTACCCCAAGTGAGGCCGCCGCCAACGCCGGTCATCAGCACCAAGTCGCCGCGCTCCAACCGACCTTGATCAGCGGCTTCTGCCAAGGCAATGGGAATCGTCGCGGCCGTGGTATTGGCATAGCGGTCGATATTCATCATTACTTTTTCCGAGGGGAGATCCATGCGCTGGGCCGCGGCGTCGATAATGCGCTTGTTGGCTTGATGGGGTACGAAGAGTTTGAGGTCTGCGCCCGTAAGACCGTTGCGCTCCAGCAGGCTGACCGACACTTCGGCCATTTTTTCCACGGCAAACCGGAAAACCGTGCGCCCTTCTTGGCGGATGTAGTGCATGCGCTGATCGACGGTCTCGTGCGAAGGAGGATACAGGCTGCCGCCGCCTTTGATGTGCAGGCATTCGACCGCGGCCCCATCGGCGTATAGCTCAAAGTCGATCATCCCGGCTCCATCCTCGCCGCGCTCCAGCAACACCCCACCCGCTCCGTCGCCAAAGAGCACGCACGTCGTGCGATCCTCAAAGTCGAGGATGCTGCTCATCTTGTCGGCACCGATGACCATCACCCGGCGATGCGCACCGCTTTCGATAAACTGCGCGCCGGTCGCCACGGCGAAGACAAAGCCAGAGCAAGCAGCCGACAGGTCGTAGGCCCAGACTCGGCTGGCACCGATAGCGTGTTGCACCAAGCAGGCCGTCGCCGGAAAAATCATGTCTGGCGTAATGGTCGCGACGATGATTAGGTCAATGTCGTCAGCGGCAATCCCACGGCGCACCAATAGCTCTTGGGCCACGGCGATAGCCATGGTGGAGGTCGGCTCATCCTCCGCCAGGAAGCGCCGCTCGGAAATGCCGGTGCGCGAGTGGATCCACTCGTCCGAGGTATCTACCAGCCGCTCCAGATCGGCATTGGAGATCACCTTGTCGGGCAGGAAATGCGCCGTGGCCGTAATGGCCGCGCGAATTTTTTTTTCCTCTTCAGCCACGCAAGCATCCGCCCCGAGCAGCCTATACTTCAGGCTCGACGTATTCGCGGCCCCGATAGAAGCCGCAGCTCGGGCAGACGCGGTGGGGCAGAGCGGGCTGTCCGCAGTGGGAACAAGTAGTCCTCGCCGCTGCCTTGATCTTCCAGTGAGTGCGCCGCTTGTCGCGGCGGGTGCGCGAAATTCTCCTCTTAGGTACTGCAGCCACGGGGAACTCCTCTCAAGAATTTTCTTTGGGTTGGGAAAAATCGATCTGCGCGAGTGCGGCCCAACGCGGGTCCGCTTCTCGCTCCTGTTCGGCGGTGGGTTCGGCGGCCTCTTCTACTCCGCAGTACGGACACCGATCATCGGCATCCAGGGTGGGTATGCGCATCGGCAAGTCCAAAATTAGAGCCTCGCGAATGTACGGCCGCAAATCGAACTCGCGCGTCCCCGGATCGACGATCTCGATGAACCCGTCTTTTTCTGCCGACGCTAGCTCTTCGGGGGTAGCTTGGCGGCGCTGCAAAAGCAAGCGAAACCGCGCTGTGACCGCCTCTTGTACTTCCTCTAGACAGCGATAGCACTCGCCGGCAATGCAGCAGGTGACGACCCCGTCGATCTTGAAGTTGCTGAGCGCACGCCGCACCTCAATGCGGGCTTCAACGCTGGACGGAAAGGCGAAAAATTCGTCTTTTAACTCCAATTCCTCCGCACGTAGCTCAAAGGAGAGCGCATTGGGTCCCTCTGCGAGGTCGTCGAGTACTAACAAGGCGCTCATGGGATTGCTCAGTCGGCAAAGAAAAACGCGATCTCGGACTCGGCGTTGGCCGCTGAGTCCGAGGCGTGCACGGCGTTGCACTGCACGTCCGTGCCAAAGTCGCCGCGAATTGTGCCCGCGGGTGCCTCTGTGCTGTTGGTCGGGCCGATAAAGTCGCGCAGACGCGCCACGGCGTCGGCGCGCTCTAGCACCATCGGCACCGCCGGCCCGGAGGTCATAAATTCTACCAACTCGCCGTAAAAGGGGCGCTCCCGATGCACGGCGTAGAAGGCCCGCGCCTGCTCGGCGGATAGCTCGACCATGCGCAGGGCGCGCACCACAAATCCCTCGCCCTCGACGCGGGCAATAATCTGGCCGATGGCGCTTTTGGCAACCGCATCGGGCTTGACGATCATCAACGTGCGTTCCATAGATATAAAATTTATTTCCTTAGCAAGTGTTTACTCTTAGTCAACAGAAATGTTGGAAGATAGGAGCCAATTAGTTTTGTGTCAATGGACGGCCCGCGCAACAAAATGCCCTAAGTATCGCTTTCATAATGAGTTCGGCGCATATTTCTTGACAGGGTAACACGCCCCTCCTAGATTGGCCAATGCTATGGATTATCCGCTTTTAGCTGAAGAAGGCAAGGTCATCCGCGACCCGGTTTGGGGCTATATCCACTTCCCCGCTCCCGTCCTCGCCCTCGTCGATACCCGGGCCTTCCAGCGCCTGCGCAACATCTCCCAGCTCGGCTACGTGCATCTGGTGTATCCAGGCGCACGCCACTCGCGCTTTGAGCATTCGCTGGGCGTCTATCACTTGGCCAAGCAGTTTTTGACCCGTCTCCTCGACTCGGACCCGCCCCTAGCGCTGAGCGACGAGGACGTGCGCGTCTTCATCGCCGCCACCTTGCTCCACGACATCGGCCACTACCCCTTCTCGCATACCCTCGAAGAGCTAAGGCCCTTTTTCATCCGGCACGAAGAAGGGGCCAGGCAGATCATCGAGGACCAAGACGGCGAACTCTACCAGACAATCGCCGATAAATTCCAGATCGACCCAGCGCGCGTAGCCAACGTCATCGACTACGAAAACATCAGTCGCGCAGTTCCTCCCGAGGACCTGCTTTTAGCCAACATCCTCAGCAGCACCCTCGACCCCGACAAAATCGACTACCTCCTGCGCGATTCCATGTTCTGCGGCGTGCCCTTTGGCGAGAGCGTCAACCGCGACCGCCTGATCGCCTCGATCAAGTTCGACCCCGAGCGCCAGCGGTTGGCCATCACCAGCAAGGGCGTCTCCGCGGTCGAAGCCCTCGTCTTTACCAATTACCAAATGTACCGCAACGTGTACTGGCACCACGGGGTGCGCTCGGCCTCGGCCATGTTCAAGCGCGCCGTGCAAGAAATTCTCCTCCACCCACACAACCGGCTCGACTTCTCCGATTTCCACCGCCTCACCGAGAGTGGGCTGATCGCTCGCCTCCAGCGCGAGCAGGAGCGCCTAGGGCTAGAAACCTCCGCCCAGCTCCTCGCAGGCACGATCCACCGCCGCCTCTACAAGGTCGCTGCCGTCATCCACCCCAGCGAGCGCACCCAGCCTCTGATGAACCGCCTCGACTTTCTCTTCCGCCATCCCTACAAGCGCCGCGCCAAGGAAATCGAGCTGTGCCAAGTCTTCGGCCAGCGGCTCGGCCGCACCTTCCAAGGCCACGAGATCCTCATCGACATTCCCAGCTTCAACAAGACCCCCGAAGTCGATCTCAGGGTCTTCTACGGCCGCACGCTTCCCGCCGACAAGACCGATCCCTTGACCTTTGCCGATCCAGAGGTCTCCCGCCTGCGCGACTCGCTGCTACACAACTTCGAAGACCAAGCCAAAATTTTCCGCATCTTCTGCATCGACGATCCCGATCTACGGGAGTTGGTGGGCAAAGAGGCCAAGCAGTACCTCAGTTGACGAACAAATTGCGCCATGCTTTCACCTGAAGGAGTCTCCTATGTCGCTCACATCTCTATGGACCCAACCTCGCGCCGCATCCTTCTTCCTGACGGCAACCCTAGGCATGATGCTGCTGGCCGCTGCCGAGCAAGCAAGCGCACAAATCACTCCCGTCTGCGACCGCACCGCGCAGGTGCGCGATAAGATTGTACGGCGAGCAGGAGTAAGCGACTGCAACGCTGTAACGGAGGAGCACTTAGAGGCGATTCGTGAACTCGATCTTAGCGACGCTGGTATCGCAACACTGAAAGTCGGCGATTTCTCTGGGCTGATCGCTATGGAATCGCTCAACCTGGCTGGCACCGCCTTAACGACGTTAGAACCAGGAACCTTCGATGGACTTAACAAGCTGGAACGGCTCAACTTGGCTGGCACCGCCTTAACGACGTTAGAACCAGGAACCTTCGACGGACTTAACTCACTGGAATGGCTCTATCTGTCTTACAACGACGCCTTAACGACGTTGGAATCAAGCACCTTCGATGGACTCAATAAACTGAAAGAACTCATCCTATCTAACACCGCCTTAACGACGTTGGAACCAAGCACCTTCGATGGACTCAACTCACTGGAATGGCTCTATCTGTCTTACAACGACGCCTTAACGACGTTGGAACCAAGCATCTTCAAAGGGCTCAACAAACTGAAGTCGCTCAGCCTAAATGACAACGCCTTAACGACATTGGAACCGGGTACCTTCGATGGACTCAACTCACTGGAAGAACTCCGTCTGTCTCGCACCGCCTTAACGACGTTGGAACCGGGCATCTTCGACGAACTCAACTCACTAAAAGGACTCTCCCTAGATGACAACGACGCCTTAACAACATTGGAACCAGGCACCTTCGATGGACTCAACGCGCTGGAATGGCTCGCCCTGTCTTACAACGACGCCTTAACGGTGTTGGAACCGGGCACCTTCGATGGACTTAACAAGCTGGAACGGCTCAACCTGGCTGGCACCGCCTTAACGACGTTAGAACTAGGCACCTTCGACGGACTTAATAAACTGGAATGGCTCGATCTGGCTGACAACGAAGCTTTAACGACGTTGGAACCAGGAACCTTCGACGGACTCAATAAACTGACACGGCTCGATCTGGCTGACAACGAAGCTTTAACGACGTTGGAACCAGGAACCTTCGACGGACTCAATAAACTGACACGGCTCGATCTGTATAAAGACGCCTTAACAACGTTGGAGCCGGGCACCTTCGATGGACTCAACGCGCTGGAGTCGCTCAATCTGTCTTATAACAACGCCTTAACGACGTTGGAACCGGGCACCTTCGACGGACTCAATAAACTGGAATATCTCGGCCTAGCTGGCACCGCCTTAACGGCATTGGAACTAGGCACCTTCGACGGACTTAACTCACTGACATGGCTTGATCTGGCTGGCACCGCCTTAACGACGTTGGAACTAGGCATCTTCGACGGACTCAACTCACTGAAAGGACTCTATCTGACTGACAACGCCTTAACGACGTTGGAACCGGGCACCTTCGACGGACTTAACTCACTGACATGGCTCCTCCTGTCTAGCAACGCCTTAACGACGTTGGGGCCGGGCATCTTCGACGGACTCAACTCACTGACGTTTCTCGAACTGCAGAACAACCAAGTCGATCCCCTGCCCATTACTATTTCACTGGAAGGGGTTCGGGAAGACAAATTCAAAGCCAAGGCGCACACCGGAGCGCCCTTTACTATTGTCCTGTCGATCCAGGTTACAAACGGCAGTCTCCTCGGCGAAGCAAGCCACATCACGATTCCCGCCGGGCACAGGACAAGCGATACCCTCACAGTCGCTGGCACCGCAGGCACTAGCGATGCTATCACTGTTGATATCGGATCGTTGCCACGGCCACCCCCTGACCATGGAGGCTACACACTCGTCAAATCCGCCGACTTGCCTCTTCACCTGTCCGGCGTAGCAACAGCCGTGGAGGCCATCTTGTCGTCGCAGCACGTACCAACCACCAGCGGCCTAGACCCCAATTTCCCCAACCCCTTCAACGCCAGCACCCAGATCGCCTACCGCCTCGCCACCTCCGGCCTAGTGCGGCTGGAAATCTACAACGTCTTGGGCCAGCCCGTGCGCACGCTGGTGCGTCAGTTCCAGCCCGCCGGCTTCTACCAAGTCCGCTGGGACGCCCGCGACCAGCGGGGCGCTCCGCTGGCGGCTGGCGTCTATCTCACCCGCCTGCACCACCCCGACGGAGCGCAGACGCGGCGATTGCTCTACCTCAAGTAGGTGCTGGAAGGTCGCAACAGTTGACAGACTCGGTTGGGGTATGGTACTCTTTAGAAGTTGAGACGCGAATCAAAGGAGGGCAACGCCATGATTGACTTGAGCACGGGAATAAACATTGTGGGATTTCTCGGGGTGTTTGGTTTTTTGTGGAAGCTGCGCGGCGATGTTGCTGCTGTAGATCGGCGGGTTTCAGGCGTCAGCGGGCGAGTAGCCCATATCGAGGGGCTACTACAAGGAGAGCGCAACGCCGAACTCAAAGCATCCCTGCGGCAATAATCGCGCACGGGGGCCAGTTGCTCCCCGTCGTCTTAGCCAAGACGGCGGGGTTTTTTGTGCCTACCATTGCTCTTTCTTGCCCGAAGCGACGACTATTCTTGCAAATCTAACGCTCGTTTTCGGCACCTTACAGGCCGTACTGCGGAATCTTCAGCAGTTCGCCGTCCTTCAGCGCCGACTCGTGCGCGACGATGCCGCTGACCGTCATGTTCAGTGCTTGGGCCACGTCGATGAGAGGCGCGCGGTCCAGCAAGATCGCCTCGACGAACTCGCACATCAGGTAGCCGTGGGAGCCGCCGTGCCCACCGGCATCCACCCCCGGCGGAAGAGGTGGGCGCTTGAATGTTGGCACAGAGTCCTGCCCGTCATGCTGGAACGTGCCGTAGAAGGTCCCCTTCTCCGTGCGAATCCGGCCCGTCTCCCCGCCGACACCCGGCGTGTCCCAGCTAACCGCCATCCGCGCCATGCCGCCTTCGCTAGTGCGGAACAGCGCGATCTCGGTGCCAAACGGGTTGCCGTAGCGGTTGTTTGCAGCCTTCAGATGATCGACGCTGCTCGGCACGCCCATGCAGGAAACCTCGGTGAAACTCCCGCCAGTGACGCCCATGTAGTAAGCATTGGAGTGCGTGGGATACCACTGCGGGGGACACCCGGTGCGCCAGCTCTCGTGCGCGGCCAGCGGCGTCGGGAAGTAGTGCCAGTATTCACCCTCTGCGTAAACGACTTTTCCCAGCGCGCCGGCTCGGTACAACTCCCGCATGATATAGAGATCTTCGTGAAAGTACGAGGTCTCGAACATCATGTAGCTGCGGTCGGCCGTCTTGGCGGCGGCGAAAAGCGCCTCCGCATCCTCCAGTGATCCCCACACGGCGGGCACGGCCGATGCAACGTGTTTGCCAGCTTTGAGCGCGGCAATGGCCAACCGGGCATGGCTCGGGGCGTCGGTGGCAACGAAAACGGCCTCAAGCGAGTCGTCCTCAATCAACTCTTCGCACGAGGAATAAGCAGTCGCACAACGGCATGCTCTGGCCAGTTTGGCCCGCTTGTCGGGGTCCAGTTCGGCCACCGCGGCGACGGTCACATTTGGGTGGTCCTGGAAATGGAAGGCCGCACCAAAATTGCACACGCCATACCCAGCAATACCCACGCGAATCACGCGGTCGGACACGGGCTGCCAGTCCTTCGACGCCTCGTAATCGGTAACGGCCCTCTCGAAACCCTGGATCGGGACGACCGCCGCCGCCGCTTCTGGATCACTCTTCTTATTCATGGTTCCTCCTTTAGTTTCTCAACCCTCGCGCCTCTATCCACGTGGTGAATATCAGGAACGATAAAGGGCCCTTACCGATACGTTGTCAATACGGCCTTGACAACGCAGCCACAAAGGCTTCTTATCGTTCCGATCCATACGAGAAGGAGCGATAAACGTGGACGCGCGACAGGAAAAACTGCTCAGAAGAACCTTCCTCGACTACCAATCGACGGCCGAGTTCATAAACAATCCGCTCATCGTGTCGCGGGCGGAAGGGCTCTACTACTGGGACACGGACGGGAAACGCTACTTCGACGGCATCAGCGGTATCTACTCAACCCTGCTCGGCCACCGTCATCCGCGCGTCGAACAGGCCATGCGGGCCCAATGGGACAAGCTCGCCTTCGCGCCGCCCATGCACGGCACGGCCGACGTGACGCTCGACTTCGTCGAGAAGCTCGGCAGCGTCACGCCCGGCGATCTCAACTACGTAAAAGCGTTCAGCGGCGGCTCGGAGTCTATGGAGGCGGCGATCAAGTTCACGCGCCAGTACTTCAAGCAGTCGGGCCATCCGAATAAGTACAAGTTCATCAGCCGCTACCAAGCCTACCACGGTGCCACCATGGGAGCCATGGCGGCGAGCGGTACGGGAGAGCGCAAAACCCCATTCGAGCCAGCTCCGCCGGGTTTCCTCAAAGTATTCCCCCCCACTCACTACCGCGACCGCTTCGGCGACTGGGATGAGGCGAACCGGTTCGCAGCGCAGCAGTTCGAGGATGTCATCATCAGCGAAGATCCGGCGACAGTGGCCGGCATCATCCTCGAACCGGTGTCGAACACCGGGGGTATCATCACGCCCACGGACGAGTACTTCCAGATCATCCGCGACACCTGCGACCACCACAACGTCGTGCTCATCTACGACGAGATCATCACCGGCTTCGGTCGCACGGGAGCGATGTTTGCCGCCCACACCTTCGGGGTGACGCCCGACATCATCTGCGGCAGCAAGGGACTGTCGAGTGGTGCCATTCCCCTCGGAGCACTGATGGCTCGCGAGGGGATGGGGGAGTACTTCTACGAGCCCGGCGAAAACTTCGCCCACGGGCACACCTACGCTGGCCATCCACTGGCCTGCGCGGTCGGCATCGCCGTGGTAGATGAGATCGTAGAGCGCGGCCTCGATGCCCATGCCCGCGAGATGGGCTTCTACCTCGCCGCCAAGCTCGAAGGCCTGAAATCGCTCGGCGTCGTGCGGGAGGTGCGGGGCAAGGGATTGCTGAGGGGGGTTGAACTGGTAAAGGATACGTCGAGCCTCAAGCCGTTCCCGGAGCTGGGCCGGGCGCTCAAGAAGACGGCTCTGCAAAATGGAGTCATCCTGCGGGTTGATCCGAGCTGGTTCGCCGTCGTGCCCGCCCTCATCATCGACAAGCCCCAAGTTGACGAACTCTTCGACCTCGTCGAGCAAAGCCTCAAGGACGCACTCGACCAAGTCTGATCGGCGGCGGCTGAGCCGTCCCTGAACAAGGAGATGCAAAACATGGCGACGATACAACTTCCAGTGAGATGGTATTCCGGCTACGGCCCCGACAATCCCGACGGAAATCGTTTCGGCGACCTCGACCTTCCGTTGGCAACCACCGCCTTCATGATCGTGGATTCGGATTGCGGCGCGGGGAATCCCTACGTCGAAGAGGGGATTGCACCCGCGCTGAAGGCCGCCCGCGCCGTCGGCATGCACGTGTTCTTCATCCACAACGACTTCTCCCTGTGTGACGAACCGGGCAGTATCAAGCGCGAGATCCACGGCACCCGCTGGGGCAGCGAAGATGCCGCCGACCGCCCAGCGCCGGAGCGCAAGCCGCTGCAGCCGAACTACTCGCCGTCGATTCAGCCCCTCGCCCACGAGCCGGACTTTCCCAAGCGGGAGTGGTCGGGATTTCACGAGACCCACACCGACTATCACCTGCGCTGCCACGGCATCAAGACCCTGATCGCCGTGGGATTCTCGCAGCGGTCCTGCCTCTACTTCACTTGTGCTGGCGCGGTGGAACACAACTACCGGGTGGTGATGTTGCGGGACTGCACCCAGTCGGCCGAGTACCCCGATACGGTAGATGACAGCCTGCCGGAGGGGGGGTGGCTGCGCAAGATCATGCTGCGGAACTTCGAGCACGTGGTAGGCTACACCTCCACATCAGCGGAGTTCGTCCAGGCCTGTTACGCGCTGACGAGGGTCCCTTGACAACGCATCCATAAAAGTTTCTTATCGTTCCGATCCGTACAGTAGTGCAACAGGAGCACGAGTGATGAAACAAGCAATGACCAAGCGCGAGATCGAAACCATCGTCCGAGAGGTCACAGACGAGGAGGTCGCCTTCTACCACGAATACGGCTGGGTTATGATGCCGCGGCTTGTCGCGCCAGAGTTCGCCACACAGCTTTTGCGCGTCGGACGGGAGTGGGCCGACCGCAATAGCCAAAAGATGCCGGTCGCCGGCCTAGCTCGGAATCAAGAGACCGAGCCGTTTCGTTCGTTCATGTTCAGCGAGCGCATGGCACAAAACGCGACGCGCCTCGTCAACAGGAAGCGGCTCAAGGGAGTAGATGTTCCGCTCCGCTACCGCGTGGATCTCCTCCTAAACAAGCCCCCCAGAGGAGCCGGGTCCACCTATCACCAAGACTCGTCCGAGCACGGCTCCGACCGAGTCGGCGAGCTCCAGTTCTGGCTGGCGCTGGCAGAAGTCACACCCGAGATGGGGGCCATGCGGTTCGTCAGCCGCTCCCATCGCGAAGGGCCGCTGGGTTCGGTGTTCAAAGACGACCGGGGCGACCTGCTCAAGCAGTTTCCGAATCTGACGTCCGTGCTGGAGCTCTCGCCGCCCTTCCACTATCAGCCGGGAGACTGCACCGTGCATCACGGCTACACCGTCCACGGCGGCCCGGACAACACTACCGACAAGCCGCGCTGGTCCTACCTCTTCTCGTACAGCCCCTCCGACACCCGCTACTGGAACGGCAGCGCCGCCAACTGGGGCAGCGAGCGGAAGCGCCTGAATGACTCGGACAATCCCATGGTACCCGCCGAGGCCGGGCCATGAACCTCAAAGGACACGTCGCAGTCGTCACCGGAGCTAGCCGTGGCGTCGGCCGGGCCATCGCCGATGCCCTAACGGCACGCGGTCTCTCCGTCGCAACCGTCGCGCGCCGCTCGGCGCAATTCACCGCGGATGTCTCGAACCCGACCGATGTTGACCGCCTCAAAACCTCGGTCGAAGCCGAGTTCGGTCGGCCCACCATTCTCGTCAATGCCGCCGGGGTCTTCGGCCCGATCTCTCTCGTAAAGGACAGCGCCCCCGAGGAATGGGTCGAAACGCTCATGATTGATGCGGTGGGTCCCTATCTCGTGTCCCGCGCGTTCCTAAACGGAATGCTAGACGCCGGATGGGGCCGGATCGTGAACCTTTCGTCTGCGGCGTCGCTGCACACACCCGGGCAGTTGAACAGTGCCTATGGCACTGCGAAGGTCGCTCTCAACCAGTTCACCCGCCACCTTGCCGCCGAGCTGGAGGGGACCGGCGTCACGGCGAACGTCATCCATCCCGGTGACGTCAAAACCGCGATGTGGGCGGATATCCGCGACAAGACGGGCACCGTCAGCGACAGCGGCTACCACGACTGGGTGGCGTGGGTAGAAAAAACGGGTGGGGATCCGCCGGAGAAGGCGGCCAAGCTCGTGATCGACATCATCGAGAGCGACGTCAACGGGCGCTTCCTCTGGATCGACGATCCGCTTCAAACCCCAATCCCGAGCTGGGATTAGGGTGCGGAGTCGGCGGAGCAGGCCGGCGAAGGGAGCAGCCCCAGTCTGTTCACGAGATCTCTTGGAGGAATGCGAGCGCGTTCCCTACTACATCGGCTTGAATGTCGTCGTCAGGCCCGTTGGTCAAGAAGTTTGCTACTCTTCTAGGGCCAAGTCCATCGTGCGTCGCGAAGTCCTGCCGGATGATGGCAACCGCTTGTTTGACGTGGGGATTCTCCAAAAATGGCCGAAGACACTCCGACGCATTTCTGACCCCTATTCCACTAAGCACATAGGCGAAATCGTAGGCATCCTTGTTCGCTCCGCGGTTCCTGAATGCCAAAGCCTTGAGGACGAGGAGAGCACCCGGTCCGCAGACCCATATAGCCCTTGACGCCTCTTCGCCGGAGGGAGTGCGACCGGACACCTCAATCCTCCGGCGGTCTGCAAAGGCAAGGTGGAGACCCGGTGTGACCACAGCGGCGAAGCCCTGTTGAAGGTGGCGCAGTGTACCTCCGCGATCGCTTTCTCCGCTCGGCGGGATGAGGAAATCGATGGTTATAGGACGCTCGGAGTCGAGCCGCCAACGCTGATTGGTCACATTACCTTGATCGTTGACATCCGGAGCAAATCCGGCGTCTCGCAACCGGGCACTCAACTCCTCGTATCGCTCCTCCTCCAAAATGGACAGTGCAAGCCCCAAATCCAGATCCCTTGTTCCAAGATGTGCATCCAGTCCTAGCGGCAACTCGCTCTGGTCAATCAGCAGTGAAGGCGCGAGACCACCAACGATAACAAGGTCGTCGAGCAAGTCGCCAAGCACTGTTGCGGCATAGAGACAAACGGAACGGACAAGTCTGAGGTCTTCTCCGCTATATCCTTCGAAAGTCGCTGGCTTACCAAGCATCGTCGCCCCGTGGCAGGAACTGGCTGCGGATCTCGTCGGCCGCTTCTTGCGCCCGTTCGGGATGGGCCTTTAAGTCGAGGTAGGCTTGAACAGGATGAACACAGCGTATGCCCTCCACCTCGTCGGCACCGTGAAAGACGCCGGCATCGTTGGGCACGACGAGCCAAGTATTGGCCCCTCTCGCCTCCTCGCGGAAACCGAGCGCCCTCGTCAGCCCCGTTGACGGCACCTCTTCAAGATATACGGTCGAGAGACGAAAGCTCGTGTACCGCGTCCATGCCCACGCGGCGGCTAAACCCGTCACGGCGTAAGGTACGGTGTCCTCAGCCAACGTCTTTGCGATTCTGCGTGTGAGGTTGTCGCCGGATGTGGCCGCGATGTGGCCAGGTATTAGCAGTCTGTGTCTATCAAAGCGATACTCCTCATGCCAAGCGTCGAGCAGCCTGTTCGCGTCGCCGATCGCAATGCCGCATGCTCGACGGACCACGAGTTCGCTTTCAGCCAGCTTTCTGATAACCCTGCTCACGTATCCCTCATCTAAGCCGGTGGCAACCGCGAGGTCGCGTTGACGAGCAGCCTCGGTAGGGTGCATCAGTAGCCAGCGAGCAATCCGCGATCCCTTCGGGCCGAACGCACTTTCGACCCGCCCAGGGCGGCGGTAGCGGTTGGCGTGCCCAAGCACTTCGACATAGAGACCAGGAGCGACGATGCTCGTGTTGCCAGATAGGTCCAGCCACCCTACACCGCATTGCTCGCAGTGCGCTCGGCCCACCTCTCCCATATAGGGAACGGCCACCAGAGGAATCACCGAGCAGGGCAAGTCTCTGGTCGCCCGCTTTAATTGCTGGACCGCATGGGCCACTGGCCCGAGAGCACCGGAACTCTTCCATTCTAATGCAAAGAAATATCGCCCTGCTGTGACGACAGAATCAAAGAGAAACGAGCTTCCCCGGCAGTTTGCATCGTACCGTACAGAACTTTCCCTCCCCCATTTTTGGAGGATCTCGACTAGCCTCTCCGATGCTTGGCAGATAGCCTGATTTTGAAATTGCTGTTGCATACTTGTCTATATAACGTATATTGCTCGAATGTGCAACTCCCTTTATATAGACAATTCGGAAACTCCACAGAGGGAAGATGCCTAGTGGTTCTATCCTGTGTATTCTCGCCACTAAGAGGGCCGCGCCAACACTCCTCCAATCGACCTGAACGCGTAAAAAAATGACCTATCCACCCCTCTACCTGCGCCCCAACAGCGAGCGCACCGTGCGCAACGGCCACCCTTGGGTCTTCTCCGGCGCGGTCGAACGCCCTCCCCGGGACGCCGACACCGGCGATATCGTCGATGTCTTTGACGCGCATGAGCGCTTCGTCTGTCGCGGGTTCTACAATCGACGCTCGCTGATCCGCGTGCGCAGTCTCACCCAAGACCCCAGTCACTCCATCGACGCGGCCTTCTTCACAGAGCGCATCGCCCAAGCCATCGCCCTCCGCCGCAGCACTGGCCTGTCCGCTCACACCAACGCCATGCGCCTAGTCCACGGCGAAAGCGACGGCCTGCCCGGCCTAATCGCCGACGACTACGCCGGCTACCTAGTGGTGCAATTCCACACCGCCGGCATGGAAAAACAACGCCCCGCCATCCTCGACGCGCTCCAATCCCTACTCGCCCCCCGCAGTCTGTACGAACGCAGCGATGTGGGCACCCGCCGCGCCGAGGGGCTCAACGACCGTCCCACCGGCCTACTAGCCGGCGAAACGCCACCTGAGTTCGTCGAGATCGAAGAGCACGGCACGCGCCTCTACGCCGACCTCTATCGCGGCCAGAAGACCGGCTTTTTCCTCGACCAGCGCGCCAACCGCTTCTATCTCCAGCAGCTCGCCCGCGGCCAGCGCCTGCTCAACCTGTTCTCCTATTCGAGCGGCTTTTCTGCCCACGCCCTCAAAGGCGGCGCATCCCGCACCCTCGACGTCGATATATCGCCCCAAGTCGTGCCTGCCGCCCGCCGCACCCTCGCCGCCAACCGCCCCCAAGGCTCCCACTCCGACCTGTTGATCGCCGATGTCTTTCCCTTTGTGGACGAACTAGCCGACCGCGGCCCCCGCTACGATATCGTCGTCTGCGACCCCCCCTCGCTGATGCGCAAACGCAGCCAGTACAAACAGGCCATGGGCGTCTATACCAAACTCAATCGCAATGCCTTCCGCCTCATAGCCGACGGCGGGCTGCTAGTGACCGCCTCGTGCTCAGCGCGAATCTCCCAAGAGGACTTTTTCCAAATCGTCCGCCGCGCCGCCGCTGGTGCCCGAGTCCGCACCCGCATCCTCGCCTACAACCTGCACCCAGCCGACCATCCAATAGACCCAGCCTTCCCCGACGGACGCTACCTCAAGTGCATCTTCGCCCGCGTCTCTCGTCCTTCTTGATGCTTCTGGACGAAAGGCTTCCCCTCGTTGTAATATGTCAACCCTCTCCTTGTTTAAGTCAGTTTCTATGCTATATTTCTGACATTATACCGATGGATACGACCATGCCAAGCCTATCTCAGCATATTGCCAAACGCGCCGCCGAACTGCCCGAGGGGTCGCTATTGTGCCCAAGGGCGTTGCTCCACCTCGGAAGTAGAGCGGCCGTCGATCAAGCCCTGTCGCGCCTCGCACGTCGTGGACAATTAATGCGGGTCTGTCAGGGCGTCTATGTCCGGCCTATAGAGACTCGCTTCGGTCTGCGCCCACCCGCAGTTGAGAAGGTCATTGAAGCGCTGGCGGAACTGTGGGGGGAGACCATTATTCCCTGTGGCGGTGCGGCGGCGAATTTCCTCGGTATCACTACTCAGACGCCGGTGCAGTCGGTGTACCTGACCTCTGGCCCCGGCCGTCGGTTGAAGCTCGGCGCACTGACAGTGCATTTGCGCCATGCCCCGCGCTGGCAGTTGGTAGCACCACACCGGCCGGCCGGCGATGCGGTTCGCGCCCTTGCTTGGTTGGGAGAGATTGAAGAGAACCTCGGCGCGATTGCGAGCAAGCTCTCTCCTGCTGACCTTGACGAGTTCGTTGAGCTGCGCGTCCTGATGCCAGCGCGGATTGCAGAACTTGTGAGCGCATGGATCGGACAAAACCCTCGTCTATCGCCCGATCAGACATGTATAACTCGTGAACACGGGCTAAAAATGAAAGATACATCTGTAGAAAAAGAAATTCTCGATGAGATCCATAAATTGGGAAAAGGCCAACAAGTAGAGGTGCTGGAACTCGTTCGTTCGCTAGCAAAGTCCGAGATGGAAGGCACGCCCGGCAAGACTCTGCTGCGCTTTGCAGGAACAATAGATAGAGAACGTGATGTGTGACTTTTTTCGTCGATGGCGATCCCTCGCCTATCTTATTTGTACCACCAAACAGATAGGGATCATCACGGAGGGATCACCATCATGTATAAAGTAGAAGATTTTGTTATTACCATCTATTGCTTACTTGAGGACGACTTGTATCCGGCCTTCTTAAAGCAGCATGGCCATCCTCGTCGGGCGGGTTTCCCCCCGTCGTTAAGCGACAGCGAATGTCTGACGATAGAGTTGGTCGGTCAGTATCTGGGCTATACCAGCCAAAAACAACTCTACGAGCAGATGCATGACCGCTGGAGCGCTTGGTTTCCGGCCCTTAAAGACCGGGGTGCCTTCACCCGGCAGTGTGCCAACCTCTGGCAGGTCAAAGCCTGGATGCATCACCACCTCGTTGAGCGGTTGGGCGGCGACCAAGCGCCCTATCAAATCATGGATACCCTACCCGTACCCATCTGCCACGCCGCCCGTCGGTTTCAACGGCGGATTTTCCAGACCGAGTCCGTCGGTGGGTTCCCCGCACCGACGCTGGGCTATTGTGCGGCCAAAGACGAACACTACTTTGGCTTTAAGGGCGGGTTGCGCATCACCGACTATGGCCTGATTGTCCACGCGCCGCTGTTGCCCGCCTATGGCCATGACAGCACCGTATGCGACCCGCTGTTAGCCGGCCTTCAGGCCCCCACCCACGTCCTCGGCGATGCGGCCTTTATCGGACTAGACCGACAACAAAAACTCCAACAGCACCACATCCACCTGCTAACGCCCCTCAAACGCAATATGCGGCCTACCGAGACGCGAAAACCCTTTGTCGCCCCGGCTTGGGCCCAAACGCTCCGACGACAAATCGCTCCGCAACCGTCTATGCCCAATTGGTCCAACGCTTCCACGTACAAGCCATCAAAGTCCGCGATGCGTGGCATCTACAAAGCCTATGGACCACCAAAATACTGACCCATTCCATCTGCGTATGGCTCAATATACGCCTGAAAAGAAAACCGCTCGACTTGGACGGACTCGTACAATTTTAAAAGTCACACATCACGTAGATAGAGAGGACTTGGACAAGATGGCCGAAGCGATCCAAGCCGATTGCGAAAGCGTAGATCTCAATGAATGGTAGATACCCCTCTTGATGCTGTCGAGCAAAAGGAGACCTACCTATGATTCACTCGATCGCTAGTAGAAAAATCACTGCGTTCTTGTTCGTAATGGCGTGGTTGGCCTTCGTCGGGCAAGGCACCAGCTACGGTCAGCAGCCGACCGCGGAAGGAAAAATATACTGGACGGACCCAACAAGAGGCATCCAGCGGGCCAACCTCGACGGTACCAATGTCGAGCAAATCGTCGAGTCAGACGTGAGACATCCTGCCGACATCGCCCTCGATCTACTGCGGGGCAAAATATACTGGACGGATGGTTGGGCCATCTATTACTCTGACCTAGACGGCTCAAATCTCAAACCCTTCATAGATGTCCCCGTCAATAAGTTTGGGTGGTCTGATGAGAACACCTGGGTGGTAGGGGTAACGAACATCGTGCTCGATGTGGACGGGGGAAAAATATACTGGACGTCGGTGGGCTACGACTATGACGTTATTCACAGATGGGTGGCACGGGCCAACCTCGACGGCTCCAATAGCGAAATCCTCCTTGATAATTGGGGAGTAGAGAACATTGCTCTGGATGCAGGCCGGGGCAACATGTACTATGCGCAGGACAAGTATATAGTTCGAACCGACCTCGATGGCCAATATTTCGACGACTTTAGTATTCGTTCCTCGGATTATCTCGTAGCGATTGCCCTTGATGTGGACGGGGACAGGGTGTACTGGACCAGCCGAGACACGAAGATGATCCAGCGGGCCGACTTCGACGGCCAAAACATCGAAGATGTTCTCACTGTATCAGATGGATACCTCGAAGAAATCGCGCTCGACGTGGACGGGGGAAAAATATACTGGACCAATCCAGGCACGCAGACGATTCAGCGCGCCGATTTAGATGGCCAAAACATCGAAATCCTATTCAACTTAGAAGGCGACGTCCTCTACGCCGACTGGAGGGGCCCCCGAATAGGCATCGCGCTCGACGTGGACGGGGGAAAAATATACTGGGGGGGCTCGTGGTCAGGTAAGATTCAGCGAGCAGACTTGGACGGCCAAAATGTCGAAGTCCTATTCGACCCAATAGCAAGGGAACCACACGGTATTGCCCTGTACTTGGACAAGATCTACTGGACCGATTGGATGAAGGGGACGATCCAGCGAGCCGACCGTAACGGCCAAAATATCGAAGTCCTGATCGCTGGCTTAAAGCGTCCTATGGACATTGCCCTGTACTTGGACAAGATCTACTGGACGGAGGAAACAGGGAGAATGTTGGGATACAGGGCGGGATTAGAAATAGGGAAAATTCAACAAGCGGATTTGGACGGATCCAACGTCAAAGAGGTCCTTACAGGTTTGAGCTATCTCGGAGATATTGCCCTTGATGTGGTCCGGGACAAGATCTACTGGAGTGAGAGATTTCACACTATTCAGCAAGCGGACTTGGACGGGTCCAATGTCGAACCTATCGTCTCGCAATCAACAGATTCTTATAGTACGGGAAAAATGGCTCTCGATGTACTGGCGGGCAAGGTCTACTGGATAAGCGAATTCAATGGCGTCTTCAATTCGGCGATTCAGCGAGCGAACTTAGATGGCTCAAACGTCGAAGCTATCGTCTCTATTCCTCCAGAGCGAGAGCATTGGGATCACTACGAAGCCTTCGCTCTGGACCCAATTGGAAATAAAATATACGGGGCGATTCAGACCTCAACATTTTCGTCGTTCGAAGGGGCGTACCGCACAGGGACGGAATTTTCCCACTCCAACTTGGATGGCTCCAACATAGAGGGGATGTGGAGGCCATCTTTTGATTGGTGGGAGGAAGTCCCCTCAGCTACAACCGATATCGCCTTAGACATCTCCCACCCAACCTCCATCTCAACACCCGTCACCACGCCAGCGATACCAACCACCAGCGGCCTATTCCCCAACTTTCCTAACCCCTTCAACGCCAGCACCCAAATCGCCTACGACATAGCCACCTCCGGCCTAGTGCGACTGAAAATCTACAATACCTTGGGCCAACCCGTGCACACGTTAGTAAACCAATTCCAGCCCGCCGGCTTCTATCAAGTCCGCTGGGGCGCCCGCGACCAGCGCGGCACTGCGTTGGCAGCGGGCGTCTATCTCATGCGCCTGCACTATCCCGGCGGCGAGCAAACCCGGCGACTGCTCTTGCTCAAGTAGCGATCAAGCCGCGTCTCTCGCCCGTCTTGACGCGACCCAGCAAAACGCATATCCTCGTTGCAATATGTCAACCCACACCCTTTTCTAATGAACAACCTCTCCGAAGATCTACGCCTCAAACTCGACGCTCTGCCCAACGAATCCGGCGTCTATATTATGAAAAGGCGCGACGGGCAGATCATCTACATCGGCAAGGCCAAAAGCCTGCGCGACCGGGTGCGCTCGTACTTTCGCGCGTCGGGCGGCGATGGCCGACGTCAGTTCAAAGCCCTAGTCCGCAACATCGCCGACATCGACTACATCGTAACGGGCAACGAGCAGGAAGCCCTGATCCTCGAAGCCACCCAAATCCGCACGCACAAACCGCGCTACAACATCCTGCTCAAAGACGACAAGAAATACCCCTACATCCGCATCACCGCCGAGCCTTTTCCCCGCATATTCGCCACCCGCGACGTGGTCCGCGACGGCTCGCGCTACCTCGGCCCGTACAGCAACGTCCGCGCCATGCACACCACCCTCGACATGCTGCGCAAGGTCTTTCCCATCCGTGCCTGCAACGCCCAGTTGCCCTCAGACAAGGTGCCGCTGTGCCTCGAATATCACATCAAGCGCTGCGAAGGCCCGTGCGAAAACCTCGTCTCGGCTGACGACTACCGCAAAACCGTCGAGCGAGCCGTGCGCTTTTTGCGCGGCCAGAACGCCGAAGTGATCCGCGAACTGCAAAAGCGCATGACCGAGGCCGCCGAAGACATGCGCTACGAAAAAGCAGCCCGCTTCCGCGACCAGATCCAAGCCCTAGAATCCATGCGCGCGCGCCAAAAAGTCGTCCTCGACGACCAGATCGACCGCGACGTCCTCGGCATGGCCCGTAGCGACGACGAAGCCTGTTGCAGCGTCCTCGAAATCCGCGAGGGCCGCCTGCTCGGCAAAAAGCACCACTTCCTCGGCGGGGTCATGGAGTCCTCAGACGGGGAAATCCTCTCGGCCTTTGCGCGGCAATTCTACCTGCAAAACGACTTTGTCCCGCCCGAGATCCACCTGCCAGCCCAGCCGGAGGACGCCGACGCGATGGCTACTTGGCTGTCGCAAAAGGCCGACGGCAAGGTCGAGTTGGCCACCCCCCAGCGCGGTGCCAAGGCGCAAATGCTCGACATGGCCACCAAAAACGCCGCCCAAATGCTCACCGAACGCCAGCTCAAGCGCGAGCTGAAGCGCGACCGCATCCCCCAATCGGTCTATGCCCTCCAGCGCGACTTGCAGCTAGCGGCTCCGCCCCGCCGCATCGAAGGCATCGACATCTCCACCTTCCAAGGCGAGCACCCAGTCGGCTCGGTGGTCTGCTTTATCGACGGGCGGGCCAAGCGCAGCCAGTACCGCTACTTCAAAATCCGCGACCTCGCGCAGCCCGACGACTACGCCGCCATCCACCAAGTAGTACATCGCCGCTTCCGCGGCCTAGCCGAACGCAACGAGCCGCGGCCCGACTTGCTGCTCATCGACGGCGGCCCGGGCCAACTCACCAGCGCGGTCGCCGCCCTACGCGAGCTAGACATAACAGATCAACCCGTCGTCGGCCTCGCCAAGCGCTTTGAGGAAGTCATCCTGCCGGGCCAGCGCGACCCCCTGCTGCTGCCCAAGACCTCGGCCAGCCTGCGCCTGTTGCAGATGCTGCGCGACGAAGCCCACCGCTTCGCGCTCAAAAACCACCGCCAGCAACGCGCCAAAAGTGCGCTCAGCTCGACCTTGGATCACGTCCCCGGCATTGGCCCGCAAAAGCGCAAGGCCCTGCTGGTTGCCTTCGGCTCGGTCAAGCGCATCGCCGCCACGCCAGCCGAGGAAATCGCCGCCCTCCCCGGCTTCAGCCGCAAACAGGCCGACGCCTTACTCGCTCATCTCAATAGCCCGGATCATGGCCCGTCCAAAATCCACGCCTGAACGCCCGCTGCCAGCGGCCCTGTCCGATCCCTGCGAGCGCTTCCTCAAGGCCATGGAGCGCGACAATGGGCTGGCGGCCAATACCCTCGACGCCTATCGCCGCGACCTCAACCGCTATTTACACCACCTATCCGCCCAAGGCGTCGAGAGCCTAGAAGCCGTCCAACACCAGCACATCGCTCGCTTGCTCCACTCGCTGCGCGACGCTGGCCTAACTGCTTCGACCATGGCCCGCAACCTCACCTCGATAAAACGCTTCCACCAGTACTTACTGCTCAAGGGCGCAACAACGCACAACCCAGCCGAACTCCTGGACCCACCCAAACTGGAGCGCCGCCTACCCGACGTGCTCTCAATCGAGGAAATCGCCGCCCTGCTCGCCGCGCCCGACCCCGACGAGCCGCTGGGCCAGCGCGATAAGGCCATCCTCGCCGTGCTCTACGCCACCGGCATCCGCGTCTCCGAACTGACCGCGCTGCAACAGGAGGCCCTGCTGCTGGCACGGGGCCTCATCCGCATTCGCGGCCGGCGCGAGCGCATCGTGCCCATCGCGGCCAAAGACGCACGCACGCTCAGACGCTACCTGCGCCAAGGCCGCCCTCACCTCGCCCGTCCCGACTCAAGCGACCACGTCTTTCTCAACGCCCAAGGCGGTCCGCTCTCGCGGATGAGCGTGTGGAAAATCATCAAAACCGCTGGCGACAAGGCCCGCATCGGCCGGGACATCAGCCCCCACACCCTGCGCCACTCCTTTGCCACGCATCTATTAGAAGGCGGTGCCAACCTCCGCGCCGTACAGGAGCTGTTGGGCCACGCCGACATCTCCACCACCCAGATCTACACGCATCTCGACCTCAGCTATCTCAAAGAGGTCCACAAGACCTACCATCCCCGAGGTTGAATGGAGCCTCAGCTAATCGTCGCCGCAGGGCTCAACAAGTACTTCCCCTCTGGGGTCCAAGCCCTGCGCGACCTCGATTTAGAAATTGGCCGCGGTCAGTTCGTCTCCATCGTCGGCCCTTCCGGCTGCGGCAAATCCACCTTCCTCCGCCTCGTAGCCGGCCTCGACGATCCCACGAGCGGCGAACTGCGCGTGGAGGGCCACGATCCGCTTGGCCTCGCCTTCGTCTTCCAAGACGCCACGCTGCTACCCTGGCGGTCGGTCGCACACAACATCACCCTCCCCTTAGAACTGCGCCACGCGGATGCTGACGAGCGCGTCGCCCAGACGCTTGAACTGGTCGGCCTAACCGACTTTGCCGCTGCGTACCCGGCCCAACTCTCCGGCGGCATGCGCATGAGAGTCTCCATTGCCCGCGCACTGGTGACCCGCCCCCAGATCCTGCTCCTAGACGAACCTTTTGGTGCGCTCGATGAAATTACCCGCCAGCGGCTCAACGAGGAGCTGTTGCGTCTGTGGCAGGAAGACCACTGGACCAGTCTCTTCGTCACGCACAACGTCTCCGAGGCCGTGTTCCTCAGCCAGCGAGTCCTCGTGATGAGCGCACGCCCCGGCCACCTTCTCGCCGACGTCCCCATCCCATTTCCCTATCCGCGCTCGCCGTACCTGCGCAGCGCCCCTGAATTCATCCGCATAACCAGCGAGATTTCGCGCCAACTCGCCCACGCCGATGAGCTATGAAACGCCTGCGCTCCCTGACAACTAACGTTCTGCCTCCGCTGCTGTTCTTCGCCTTGGTCGTGTGCGCTTGGCAAGGCGCGGTCTCGCTCTTCGGGATCGAACCTTTCCTGCTGCCCGGTCCCCTGCTCGTGGCCCAAGCCATCGCCGACAACTTGCCGCGCCTGCTGTCGGCTACCCTGCTGACAGCTCTAGGTGCTCTCTTGGGCTTCGTCCTCAGTTTTGCCTTTGGCTTCTTGATCGCCGTGCTGTTTTCCCAGTCGCGCCTCATCGAGCGCAGCCTCTATCCATACGCGATTTTCCTACAGACCATGCCCATCGTAGCCATCGCGCCGCTGATTATCCTGTGGATCGGCTACGGCCTCCAAGGCGTGGTGGCCGTCTCTTTCATCATCGCCCTCTTTCCGGTCATCGCCAATACCACCGACGGCCTGACCCGCGTCGATCCCCACATCCTCGACTTCTTCGCGCTCAACAAGGCCAATCGCTGGCAGGTGCTGTTCAAGCTCCGCGTCCCCGGCGCTGTCCCTCAAATGCTCGTCGGTGTCCGCATCTCCAGCGGCCTGTCGGTCATCGGCGCGATCGTCGGCGAGTTCTTCGCCGGCTACGGCACCGAGGACTTTGGCCTCGGCTACCTGATCATCCTCACCAATGGCCAAGCCAAAACCGACTACCTATTCGCCTGCATTCTGTTTTGCACCTTGCTCGGCTTAGGGCTATTTACCACCGTGGGCAGCTTGAGTACTTTCTTGCTCAAACGCTGGACGGGCGCACCCGAGTGAAATGACGGTGCGCCAACTGCCACTTAGGAGAATTCCCATGATATTCAAATACCCGCTCTTAGCGGCCTTCCTCGCATTCGTCGCCTGCGCCGCCGAAAAAGAAGCGCCCACAGCCGACGCCCGGCCCAAGGTCCAACTCGCGCTTAACTGGTTCCCCGAAGCCGAACACGGCGGCTTGTACGCGGCCGCAGTCCACGGCTACTACGAGGAAAACGGCGTTGAGGTCGAAATCCTCGGCGGCGGCCCGGACGCGCCGGTCGTCCAGCGCGTGGCCACCGACGCGGTAGCCTTTGGCATAACAAATGCCGACGACATCCTGTACGCCCGCGCCCAACAAATCCCCATAGTCGCGCTCATGGCGTCCTACCAGATCAGCCCGCGCTGCATCATGGTTCACGAGAGCTCAGGTATCGACTCCATTGCGCAAATCAAAAACATCACCTTGGCCTTGTCGCAGCGCCCGGCCTTCTCGCACTATCTGCGCTGGAAATATCCTTTTGAAGGTGTCGCGATCGTCCCCTATCCCGGCAATGTGGCCCAATTCCTCGCGGACGAGAATTTCGCCCAGCAGGGCTACGTCTTCAGCGAGCCTTTCGTCGCCAAAACCAAAGGCGGCGATCCCAAGGCCCTGCTCGTAGCCGACACCGGCTTCAACCCCTATGCCAGCGTGCTCATCACCACCGAAGAGCGCATCGCCGCCGAACCTGAACTCGTCGGTGCCGTAGTCCGCGCCAGCGTCAAAGGCTGGGAGCAATACCTCGCCGAGCCAGAGGCGACCAACCGCCACATCAACAGCCTCAACCCCGAGATGGGTATGGACATTCTCGCCTATGGTGCCGCCGAATCCATCGCCATGATTCTCGATCCGGTCGCCCAACAAAACGGCCTCGGCAGCATGACCTTGCAGCGCTGGCAAAAGCTATTGGAACAAATGGTGACCGTTGGTCTGATCAAAGAGGATGTAGTGGACCCCACCGCGGTCTTCACCAACCGCTTCTTGCCCTAGCCCTTGGCCTTTTTGCAGGACATCGCGCTCGGCCGCTACATCGCGCTCGACTCGCCGATCCACCGCCTCGATCCGCGCACCAAGTTAGGGGGCGTTTTCGCGCTGACGCTGGCGGCCTTTGCAGCGCCCAACGCACTCGCCCTGCTACTACTTGGGGGCTTCCTGCTTGGGACCATCGCCTTGGCGCGGGTGCCTTTGCGCCTCATCCTGCGCCAGCTCAAAACCTTTGCCTGGCTCTTCCTGTTCACCTTTGGCCTCCACGCGCTGCTCACGCCCGGCCGCGCCGTCTTGCCGTTACCCTTTTCCGATCACGTCCTGACCGCCGAGGGCCTGCGCTTGGGAGCCTTCTTCACCGCACGGCTGGCCGCAGCCATCGTCGCCGCCACGCTTTTGACACTGACCACCGCACCGATGGAGATAACTAGCGGCCTAGAGCGCCTCTTTAACCCTTTGCGTCGCTTCGGCTTTCCGGCCGGCGACATGGCGCTGATGATCTCCATTGCCCTGCGGTTTATTCCCGTGCTCCTCGACGAAGCCGAGCGCCTGCGCAAAGCCCAACTAGCGCGTGGGGCTGACTTTGGCGGCTCCTTTCTGCGCCGCAGCAAAAACCTCGTGCCCCTCCTCGTACCCCTCCTCGTCGCAGCCTGTGGGCGCGCCGACCGCCTCGCCTTGGCCATGGAAAGCCGCTGCTACGCTAGCGGAGCCGAACGCACGCACTATCGCCCGCTGCGCTTTGGCCGCGCCGACGGTCTATCCGCCTTGGCCGCCCTAGGCTTGGTTGCGCTCGTGTACTATCTGCGTTAGGACGATGCGGACGCTACGCCTAGTAATCGAATACGACGGCACCCACTTCGTCGGCTGGCAGAGCCAAAAGAGCGGTCGCACCGTGCAAGACGCGCTCGAACGAGCTCTGCACATCCTGCTCAAAGAGCCGGTCCGCCTCATCGGCTCAGGCCGCACAGATGCCGGCACTCATGCCCTCGGGCAAGTGGCTCATTTCCAGACCGAAGCCGCGCTGCCCCCGGACCGTCTGCTCCGCAGCCTCAACGGTCTATTGCCCCCGGACATTGCCGTGCGCGCCGCCGACGAGGTCGCTGCGGATTTCCACGCCCGCTACAGCGCCACTCGCAAGCGCTATCGCTACCGCATCCACCAAGGCAAGGCGGCTGTCAACCGCACGCAGGTGTGGACCTATTATTCAGAGCTATCCTTGGATCGCATGGCCGCGGCCACTCGCACCCTCTGCGGCGAACGCGCCTTTGGAGCCTTTTGCAAACAGGATCCCGTCCCCGAGCACCTAACCTGTCACATCTTCGACGCCGTCTGGTCCCAACGCGGCCCCGAGCTAGTCTTTGAAATCGAGGCCAACCGCTTTCTCCGCCACATGGTGCGGATCCTCGTCGGCACGATGGTCGAAATCGGCCGCGACACGAGGCCGCCGACAGCCATCGCCAACCTGCTCGCCAGCGGCGACCGCACCGCAGCCGGTGCCACGGCCCCTGCGTGTGGCCTCTGCCTGCTGTGGGTGGAGTACCCTGATGGCCGTTTTAGTGCGGAAATGGTCTAGTGTAAATGGGCAAAAAATTCCAGCGGCATATTGAAAATTTTACCTGCGGAAATTGTGGCTTTTCCGTGCAGGGCAATGGCTACACTAACCACTGTCCCGAATGCCTCTGGAGCCAACACGTCGATGTAAATCCAGGCGACCGCGCCGAGCACTGTCGCGGCTTGATGGAGCCAGTGGGGTTTGCCATCAAACGCGGCGATTATATCCTCGTCCACCGCTGTACCAAATGCGACATTGTCAAAAGGAACAAGGCCGCCAAAAACGACTGCTTTGATGCAATTTTGCGCCTAGACAGCGAATTACCGGACTAGCGGCACTACAGGACTGCCGTGCAATACTTGCAACTATGTGTATGATTAATATAATTACTCATCATTAGCACAGCTCATTGCCGAGGTCTAACCTTGCACTTTTTCTGCTCACTTACTCTGCTCGTATTAGCTCTGAATCATGCCAGCGCGTCCATTGGGGAATCGCGCCGCACAGCTGTCGTGCAGGCCGTAGAGCGGGTTCAGCCCTCGGTCGTCAGTCTCCACGTGCGCTACCGACAGCGCGTCTATAATCTATACCGGCATCGCAGCGATCCTTTTTGGAATTTTTTCTCGCCGTTCTACTACGTGCCCCAAGATCAACACCGCATGTCCACCGGCTCGGGATTTGTCGTCGATGGCCAGGGCTACATTCTCACCAATAGCCACGTCATTGGCGACCCGCGTCAGCTACAGAAGATCACGGCCTCGTTGCCCGCGCCCGACGGCCGCATCTTTGAGGCTCGTTACGTGGCCTCTGACTTCAACTTCGACCTCGCGGTCCTCAAGGTAGATGAAGGCGATCTGCCGGTTGCGCCCTTGGGGACTTCGGGCGATATTCTGGTCGGCGAATGGGCTATTGCCATTGGCAACCCTTTCGATTTGGGGCCTACCGTCAGTATCGGCGTCGTCAGCGGCCTAGATCGCGACTTTTCTGAACCCCAAGGCGATTACTACTACCGAGACATGATTCAAACCGATGCGGCCATCAATAGAGGCAATAGCGGCGGTCCCCTCGTCAATGCCGATGGCGAAGTCATCGGCATTAACAGCTTTATCTACACCGGCAGCGAATACGACAGTGGCTCTATTGGCATTGGCTTCGCCATTCCCATCGACACGGCTGCGAGCTTCTTGGAGGAAATTCGCCAGCACGGCCACGCGCGGCGCGCTTGGACCGGCATCTCGGCCGTCCAAGACATCACCCCGAATCTAGCCGAGTACCTAAAGCTCGATTCCACCGATGGGGCCTTAGTCGTCAGAGTGGCACGCGACAGTCCGGCCGAGTTAGCGGGCCTCGAAAGCGGCGACGTGATCGTCGCGGTCAACGACAAGAATATCCGCAGTGCCGACGAGGCCATTGACGCGCTGCGCGTCTTGCGCGTCGGCGAAGTAGCTGCACTCGGCGTGGTGCGCTACAACGAGCCCTACAACCTAGACCTGACCCTCGAAGAGCGTCCCTACCGGACGCGGCGCTAGCGGCAGGAAGGATGCTAAAATGAGGCAGTTTATACCCACCGCGTTCACCATCGGCAATCTGTTCTGCGGATTCCTCGCCCTGCACTACGCTTTTAGCGGCAACTACGTGCCAGCCGCTTGGCTCATCTTCTTGGGCGCAGTACTCGACAAAATGGATGGCCAACTCGCCCGGGTCATGGGACGAGACTCCATGTTTGGACTCCAGTTCGACTCCATCGTCGATGCCTGCACCTTCGGCATCGTGCCCGCTGCCATCATCTATCAGGCTCACCTACCAACCGGCTGGGGGCTGGCGCTGGCTTTTGTGTTCCTGCTCTGCGGTGCCATGCGTCTCGCTCGCTTCAATACGCTCAGCCTCGACGGCGAGCGCGGCGAATTTTACATGGGATTGGCCATTCCCACGGCCGCGGTCTGTCTCACCCAATACGTGGTCTTTGTCAAAGCGTGGCCCATTCCCCACGCCACGCCGCTGGCCGTGCTACTGATTTTAGTGCTGTCCTTCCTGATGGTCAGTCGGCTCAATTACGACAGTGTCCCCAATTTCCGTGGCATCTCCCTCAGCGACCGCTTCAAACAGCTTTACTTCGTCACCACGGTCGGGCTGACCATTTACGACAGCAGCTTTTTCTTTCCCATGACTCTCGTGTACGTCTTCTCCGGACCCATTCGCTGGATTTTCCGGCTTGTACACGGTGCCGTCACCCAACATGCCTAAATCTCCATGCTGTCCAACAAACCCATCAGCCACCTCATCCTCATCCTCTTCACCACGATGATCGGTGCCAATATCATCGGTGAAATGCTGAGGTTTATCCTCATGGCCGTGGTCGGCCCCGATACCATTGTCGAACTTGCTCTTTTGCGCTACGTGGAGTATTCCATCGGGCCGCACATGTTCAACCTCATCATCCTGTCCTTTTCGTTTGAGCTGGCGCTAAAGTTCAACCTAATCACTATGTTGGGACTTTTAGTCGGCTGGTACTACTTCCGCCACAGCTATTAAAAACACCTTTCGGGAGCTAGAGCCATGTTCGGTATGGGCCACTGGGAAATACTCATCATCTTCGTCGTCATTCTGCTCATCTTCGGTGCCAAGCGCATTCCCGAGATGGCGCAGGGCTTGGGCAAGGGCATCCGCGAGTTCCGCACCGCCATGCGCGACGTGCAGGACGAAATCGAGGCCCCCAAGCAACCTACTCAGCCTACGGCCCCTCCGGCCCAAACTGAGCCTCAGTCCAAAGACAAGGACCAAGCCCAGATCGAACCCCAGTCCAAAGACAAGGACCAAGCCGCCTCCTAACTCATGGCGCTCAACCAAGCCACTGCCCACGAACTCAGTGCCCGCCTGCAACAAGGGGAAATCACCGCTCGTCAGCTAGTCGAGGCCGCGCTCGACCGCATCGGCGCAATCGATGGCCAGATCAACGCCTTTATCAGCGTAGATCCAGAGGGTGCCCTAGCCCACGCCGATGACATCGACCAGCGGCGCACGGCGGGTGAGACTTTGGGCCCTTTGGCAGGCATTCCCTTGGCCCTCAAGGACGTCCTCTGCGTGCGCGGCGGGCGCACCACCTGTGGCTCGAAAATCCTCGAACACTTCATCGCCCCGTACGACGCCACGGCCGTCGAGCGGCTGCGCGCCGCCGACGCCGTCTTCATCGGCAAGACCAACATGGACGAGTTCGCCATGGGCTCGTCCTGCGAAAACTCCTATTTCGGCCCCACCTTAAACCCCTGCGACCCCGAGCGGGTGCCGGGCGGTTCAAGCGGCGGCTCGGCCGCGGCCGTAGCCGCCGACGAGACCATCCTCGCCCTCGGCTCAGACACCGGCGGCTCGGTGCGCCAGCCCGCCAGCTACTGCGGCGTCGTGGGCCTCAAGCCCACCTACGGCCGCATCTCGCGCTACGGACTCATAGCCTACGCTTCCTCGCTCGACCAAATCGGCCCCGTAACCAAAGATGTCGAAGACGCTGCCCTCCTGCTCCAAGCCATCGCCGGGCACGACCCCCGCGACTCGACTTCCAGCACCGCCCCCGTGCCGGACTATCGGGCCGCACTCAAGGGTGACATCCGCGGCCTGAGAGTAGGCTTAGCACGCGAACACTTCCCCGCCGCCCTCGACGCGGAAGTAGCCGCTGCGGCTCAAAGTGCAGCCAACGCCCTTGCGGATGCAGGAGCCGAGCTCGTAGATGTCGAGCTACCCGTAGCCGGCCACCCCGAATACTGCATCAGTACCTATTACATCATCGCCATGGCCGAGGCATCGGCCAATCTCGCACGCTACGATGGCGTCAAATACGGCTATCGCGCCGAGGGCAGCGCCGACCTGCAAGAGATGTATTTGCACACGCGCAGCGAGGGTTTTGGCACCGAGGTAAAGCGCCGCATCATGCTCGGGGCCTACGCCCTGAGCGCCGGCTATTACGACGCGTACTACCGCAAGGCCCAGCAGGTGCGCACCTTGATCCGCGAAGACTTTGCCCGCGCTTTTGCCGCCTGCGACGTGTTGATCTCGCCCGTAGCTCCAACCACGGCCTTCCGCCTCGGCGAACAGCTCGACGACCCCTTGCAGATGTACCTCAACGACATCTACACGGCCTCGGTCAACCTCGCTGGGATTCCGGCCATATCCGTGCCCTTTGCTCAAAGCCACGGCGACTTGCCCATTGGCGTGCAACTATTGGCCCCACCCCTTGAAGAAGCTCGTTTGCTGCGCACAGCTCACGCCCTCGAACGGGCAGCCGCCTGAAATCTGGAGACCAACTATGAGATACTGCGCCCTCGCGGCCTGCATCCTACTTTCGACTTTGACGCCCGCTAGTGCGATCAACCCCAACGCCGGCACCACGGGTTTCAACTTTCTCAAGATCGGCGTCGGCACCCGCGCTGCCGCACTCGGCGGGGCCTACGCGGCCGTGTCCGGCAACATTGAGGCCTCGGCTTGGAATCCCGCCGGGCTTTTCGGCTTGAGCGAGCGCACGGCTGCCCTTGCCTACAACAGCTATTTCGTCGATTCCCAAGCCGGCTTCGCCTCCATCGCCGCCCCCAACGGGTCGCGCGTCCACGCCCTGAGCGTCCACTACGTATCCTACGGCGACTTGTGGCATACCGACGTGGAGGGGCGAGATTTAGGGACCTTCTCGGCGACCGACCTCGCCGCTTATTTGTCCATCGCCCAACAGCTCGGGCCGGACTGGCTAGCCGTCGGTGCCAATCTAAAAGCCGTCTATTCAAACATCGCCGAGTTTTCTTCCGACGCTTATCTCGCCGATCTGGGCCTCCTCGTCCGCGCCCCGATCGAGGGCACGACGCTCGGCGCGGCAATCACCAATCTCGGTTTTGTCCGCTCGGGCTACACTGAGGGCTTCAAGGACTCGCTGCCGGTACACATCCGCCTAGGGATGGCCCATCACCTCGCGCACATGCCAGTGCCCGTGCTTTTGGTCGCCGATTTCAACTTGCCCAACGACAACGACTCCTACCTAGCCTTCGGCCTTGAGGTCCAGCTCGCCGACGGCCTCTACATCCGGCCCGGTTACACCACCCAACAGACCGGCAGCCAAGACGAAGAGCCGCTGGGCCTGAGCGCCGGGGCCGGCCTAATCATGAACCGCTACGCAATCGATTACGCCTACTCGTCCTCTCCCGACTTAGGCCAAATCCATCGGGCATCGATCATCGGCACCTTCTAAAACGCGCCATGCCCGGCCTCAACTCGGAGCAGCTCGCATTCTTCCACGCCGAGGGCTACGTCCACGTGCCCGACGCCTTGGCTCCTAAAGACCTAGATCCAGTCCAAGCAGAACTGGAAGAAATCGTCAATCAAGCGGCCCAACGCCTGCTGGCCGCTGGCAAAATAGACCGTGACTATGCGGAGCTTCCTTTTGCCCAACGCCTGATTCCCCTCGCCAAAGCCGACGCCAGCGCCACAGCCGGCATCAATTTCCCCGCCAATCTGGGGCCTAACATTTTCGCCTTTTTACACAACCCGCGGCTGCTCGACCTGATCGAATCCCTGATCGGCCCGGAAATCTACGCCAATTCCTGCCAGCACATCCGCGCCAAAGTCCCGGCCAGCGATCAGTACGCCGGCAACTTCTCGCAAAACGAATGGGCGCGCTCCACCGCTTGGCACCAAGACCTCGGCGTGTTGTTGCCCGAAGCCGACGACACGCTCGTCGTCACCACTTGGATCCCCTTAGTCGATACCGACGAAGAAAACGGCACCCTGATGATTTATCCCCGCTGTCACAAGGAGCCGCTGCGCCGGCACGTGCGCCCGCCCGCCGATCAAGGCGGCAGCTTCACCGTCGTGCCCGCAGAGTTGCCGTCCTGGGATCCGGTCACTATTCCCGTCCAACGCGGCGGCCTGATCGCCATCCACTGCCGCACCCCCCACGGTAGCCAACCCAACCGCTCGGACGCGATTCGCTGGAGTATGGATTTGCGCTGGAACGACGCCCGCAAGCCCAATGGCCGGCCCCACCTACCCGGCCTCCTCGTCCGCAGCCAAGAGCATCCCGAACTGGTCGTCCACGATCGCCAAGAGTGGCTGACGGCTTGGAAGTTGGCCCGCGTCTCCAGTCGCGGTGCTCGTACCTATCGCTGGGTCTGAGAATCAAAATCTCGCAGTAGTGGAAGCGTTACCCGCAGGCTGCGCTGTTGTGTCCCAAAAGGGCCATCGTCCCTGGACATAAAGATCCCCGGTCTTTCCATAACTATCTGTTTCCAAAGTAATAACGGCCTAGCCAACAGATTGGCACGCTCTTTGCCTAAGCAAGGGCATGTCCTATCTCCTATCCTGCGCACTCCTGCTTGGCTTCGCATCCCTCGCCGAAGCCGCGGTCGTCATCAGCGAAGTGCTCGCCGACCCGCCTTCCGGCCTGACAGGCGACGCCAACCAAGACGGAGTGCGCGACACCTACCAAGACGAGTTCATCGAACTCTACAACACCGGGGACGATGCTATTGCCCTAGCCGGCTGGCGGTTAGGCGACAGCTCATCGCTGGATACCTTCTTCCAATTTCCCGCTGACGCGGTCATTGAATCCGGCTCGTTCCTCGTCCTCTTTGGCGGCGGCAATCCAACGGGATTTACCACCCCCGTCTATACCGACGACGGAAAAATTGGTGGCAACGGACTGACCGGTAAGGGAGAGGACATCCACCTGATTGACGACACCGGCGATACGGTCGCCGTCATCTCACACGACAAGTGGCCCAGCAAACAGTCCCTCGTCCGCAACCCACCCGACGGCGACGAGTTGGTCCCGCACAAAACCGTCTCAACGATCAAGGCCCTGTTCTCCCCCGGCCACACCCACATCATCCCCAAACCGGACTATCCCCTCTTCATCAGCGAAGTGCTCGCCGACCCGCCTTCCGACCTTGCTGGCGACGCCAATCGAGACGGTCGGCGCGACACGTATGAAGACGAGTTCATCGAACTATACAATGCCGGGTCGGAGCCCATCTCCCTAGCCGGTTGGCGGCTGGGCGACAACACGGCTCCGAAGAACTCCTTCCAATTCCCAACCAACGCCGTCATTGAACCCGGCTCCTATGTCGTCCTTTTCGGCGGCGGCAGCCCAACGGGTTTTACCACCCCCGTCTATACTGACGACGGGCGCATCGGCAACGGACTGACCGGCAAAGGCGAGGACATCCGCCTGATCGACAACATTGGCCATGAGATCGCCGTCATCTCGCACGACAAGTGGCCGAGCAAACAGTCCCTCGTCCGCCATCCACCCGACGGCGACGAGTTGGTCCCGCACAAAACCGTCTCGACGATCAAGGCCCTGTTCTCCCCCGGCCACACCCACATCATCCCCAAACCGGACTATCCCCTCTTCATCAGCGAAGTGCTCGCCGATCCGCCTACGGGCGCAGCCGGCGACGCCAATCGAGACGGTCGGCGCGACACGTATGAAGACGAATTCATCGAACTGTACAATGCCGGTGAGGAACCCATCTCCTTGGCCGACTGGCGGCTAGGCGACAGCACGGCACTGAATAATTTCTTCCAATTCCCTGCCGACGCGGTCATCGAACCCGGCTCGTACGTCGTCCTCTTCGGCGGAGGCAACCCGTCGGGATTCACCGTGCCCGTCTATATCGACGACGGAAAAATCGGCAACGGACTGACCGGCAGCGGCGAGGATATCCGCCTGATCGACAACATCGGCCATGAGATCGACGTCGTCTCACACAGCACTTGGCCCAAAAAACAGTCTCTCGTCCGCAACCCATCCGACGGTGGCCTCTTTGTCTCGCACAAAACCGCCTCCACGGTCAAGGCCCCCTTCTCCCCCGGCCACACCCACATCATCCCCAAACCCGACTATCCCCTCTTTATCAGCGAAGTGCTCGCCGACCCGCCTTCCGGCCTTGCTGGCGACGCCAATCGAGATGGTCGGCGCGATGGGTATGAGGATGATTTCATCGAACTGTACAACGCCGGCTCGGAGCCCATCTCCTTGGCCGGCTGGCGGCTGGGCGACAGCACGGCACTGAATAATTTCTTCCAATTCCCAGCCAACGCGGTCATCGCCCCGCACTCGTACATCGTCCTCTTCGGCGGCGGCAAGCCGTCGGGATTCACCATCCCTGTCTATATCGACGATGGAAAAATCGGCAATGGACTGACCGGAACGGGCGAGGTGGTTCGCCTGATCGACCAAAACGGCCACGAGATCGACGTCGTTTCGCACGACGATTGGCCCAAAGACCAGTCTATTGTCCGCAATCCACCCGATGGCGGCCCCTTCGTCCCGCACAAAACCGCCTCGCCGGTCGAATTGCCCTTTTCCCCCGGCCACGCCTCAACCACGCGGCCCTTCTTGACCTATCCCCTCTTCATCAGTGAAGTGCTCGCCGACCCGCCAGAGGGATCGGCGGGCGACGCCAACCTAGATGGTCGGTACGACCCACATGAAGACGAGTTCATCGAACTCTACAACGCCGGCTCACGTCCCATTTCCCTAGCCGGTTGGCGGTTAGGTGACGCAGGCTCCCTCAGTAATTACTTCCGCTTCCCACGCGACGCCGTCATTGAACCCGGCTCGTACGTCGTCCTCTTTGGCGGCGGGCGCCCGTCGGAATTCACTACCCCCGTCTATACCGACGATGGAACCATCGGCGATGGCCTAACCGACACTGGCGAGTCCATCCACCTGATCAACGACTATGGCAATGAGGCCGCGTTCCTCTACCAATCCACTTGGCCCGACGACCAATCCCTCGTCCGCACCCCACCCGACGGCGACACCTTGGTCCCACACAAAACAGCCTCGCCAACGGAGGCCTCCTTCTCTCCCGGGCACGCCCCGGAAACGCGGCCCTTCTTAAATTACCATCTCTTCATCAGCGAAGTGCTCGCCGACCCGCCAGAGGGATCGGCGGGCGATGCCAACCTAGATGGTCGGTACGACCCACATAAAGACGAGTTCATCGAACTCTACAACGCCGGCTCACGTCCCATTTCCCTAGCCGGTTGGCGGTTAGGTGACGCAGGCTCCCTCAGCGATTACTTCCGCTTCCCACGCGACGCCGTCATTGAACCCGGCTCGTACGTCGTCCTCTTCGGCGGCGGCCGTCCGTCTGGGTTTACCGTCCCCGTCTATACCGACGATGGAACCATCGGCGATGGCCTAACCGACACTGGCGAGTCCATCCACCTGATCAACGACTATGGCAATGAGGCCGCGTTCCTCTACCAATCCACTTGGCCCGACGACCAATCCCTCGTCCGCACCCCACCCGACGGCGACACCTTGGTCCCACACAAAACAGCCTCGCCAACCGAGGCCCTCTTCTCTCCCGGGCACGCCCCAGATGACCAACCGGAAACGCCCGAAGCACCTGAAACACCCGAACCCGAAACGCCATCCGGACCTATACCGACCTACGCTCTCTTCATCAGTGAAGTGCTCGCCGATCCCCCTTCGGGTGCAGCCGGCGACGCCAACCAAGATGGCCAACGCGACGGATATGAAGACGAATTCATCGAACTCTACAATGCCGATACCAAGCCCATTTCCCTAGCTGGTTGGCATTTGGGCGACAACACGTCCCCGGACACTCACTTCCGCTTCCCTGCCGACGCCGTCATTGAACCTAGCTCGTACGTCGTCCTCTTCGGCGGTGGCAATCCGACGGGATTCACCGTTCCCGTCTATACTGATGACGGACGCATCGGCAACGGACTGACCAACAAAGGCGAGGACATCCAACTGACCGACGATACTGGTGCAGAGATCGCGGTTGTCTCGCACGGCACTTGGCCCAAAGACCAGTCTATCGTCCGCACCCCACCCGACGGCGGAGCCTTTGTCGCGCACAAAACCGTCTCACCGACCAAGGCCCTCTTCTCTCCCGGACGATCCACAGATGACGAACTAGAAACGCCGGAAGTACCGGAAACGCCCAAACCCGGAACACCGGAAACACCCGAACCGGAAACGCCATCCGAACCTATAGCTACCTATGCCCTCTTCATCAGCGAAGTGCTCGCCGACCCACCTTCCAATGCAGCCGGCGACGCCAACCAAGACGGCCAACGCGACGGGTATGAAGACGAGTTCATTGAACTCTACAACGCCGATTCAACATCCGTTGATATAAGCGGCTGGCGCTTGGGCGACAGCACGTCACCGGACACTCACTTCCGCTTCCCTGCCGACGCTGGCATTGCACCCGGCTCGTACGTCGTCCTCTTCGGCGGCGGCAACCCGTCGGGATTCACTGTCCCCGTCTATACTGATGATGGGCGCATCGGCAACGGACTGACCAATGGTGGCGAGGACATTCGCCTGATCGATGACGCTGGCAATACAATCGAGATCGTCTCGCACGACGATTGGCCCAAAGACCAGTCTATCGTCCGCACCCCACCCGACGGCGGCCCCTTTGTCGCACACAAAACCGTCTCGCCGACCAAGGCCCCTTTCTCTCCCGGACGCGCCCCAGAAATACAGCCTGAAACACCCGCAACGCCTGAAATTTTATTTGCAGAAATGCCCCCAATGCCACCCGAACCTACACCCAGCCCTCCCGTGCTCCAATCCCTGCGTCCGGCCCAGTTTGAGTTCAAGTTAGTCCGCGGTGAGCACCGCTCGCTCCGCCTCCTCGGCCAGTACTCGGACGGCAGCGAACGTCCCATAGACCTCCGCGCCACTTGGATCTCATCCGATTCCACGATCGCCGCAGTGCGCCCCGACGGCACCTTGGCTGCCATCGACATCGGCACCTGCCGGATATCCGTCCAAGTCGACAGTTTCGCCGTCCACCCCAACGTGCTCAATGTAGAAGTTCGCCTCCCACTTGCTGATGCCGTGCGCTTCTATCCCCCGTGGAACGAGGCCGCCCTACCTTTAGCCAAACCCCAAGCCTTTATCATCCGCATCGCTCAACCTCACCGCCATGCGTACTACTGGTCGCTAAACGGCCACCGCTTGCCCATAATGGCTCCCCAATACATCCACACCCCCACCGGACAGCAAACCGACACCGTCCACGTGGCCATCCGCCGCGGCACAGAACGCATCACGCGCGCGTGGATCATCCATCCGCCGACCGCCAAACCCCCGGCCTACTCCTTCCAAGTCTGGCCCAACCCCTTCAATACAACTACCCACCTCCGCTTCTACCTTAGCCAGACCGCCTTCGTCCATTTGGCTATCTACAATGTTCAAGGCCAACGCGTGTGCACACTTGTGAACGCGCCGCTCCATGTCGGCATACACCAGATGCAATGGGATGGCCGCGACGAACGCGGCTATCCGGCGGCCACCGGTGCATACTTCGTCCGCTTCCACATCGCGCACGCCCCCCCGCGCTACGCCAAGCTCGTCCTCCTCCGCTGAGGCCCTATCCCCACGCAGATTGTGCATCGGCCACATCGGTTGCATATTGTACTCAGCAGATTATCCGACAGGCGGGAATTGTAGGACACGCCGACAGTCGAGATAGCAGTAATGGTGCTAAGAAGGAGGGCTAATAACCATGTTCTGCCTCCGATACACTCTCGTCCTGCTGATACTCCTCTCGCTCCCATCCCTTGCCGCAGCCACCATCGTCATCAGCGAAGTACTCGCCGACCCGCCCGAGGGACAGGCTGGCGATGCCAACCGCGATGGGCAGTACGACCCGCATGAAGACGAATTCATCGAACTCTACAACGCCGGCCGACGGCGCATCTCTTTAGCTGGCTGGCGGTTGGGCGATTCGGGATCCCTCAGCAATTACTTTCGCTTCCCGGACGACGCCGTCATTGAACCCGGCTCGTACGTCGTCCTCTTCGGCGGCGGCAACCCTTTACTATTCACCGTCCCCGTCTATACTGACGACGGAACAATCGGCGATGGACTAACCGACACCGGCGAGTCTATCCACCTGATAAACAAGCGTGGCAACGAGGTCGCATTCCTCTATCAATCCACTTGGCCCGACGACCAATCCCTCGTCCGCAGCTCAGGCGCGTATGTCCCGCACAAAACCGTCTCGCCGATCGAGGAACCCTTCTCACCCGGACACGGCCCCGAAACGCGGCCCGTCTTAAATTACCCTCTCTTCATCACCGAAGTGCTCGCCGACCCACCTGAAGGACTGGAGGGCGACGCTAACCGAGACGGTCGGTACGACCCACACAAAGACGAATTCATCGAACTCTACAACGCTGGTCCTACTCCTATCTCTTTAGCCGGTTGGCGCTTGGGCGATTCGGGACCCCTCAGCGATTACTTCCGCTTCCCACGCGATGCCATCATTGAACCTAGCTCGTACGTCGTCCTCTTCGGCGGCGGTCGCCCGTCGGGGTTTACCGTCCCTGTCTATACCGACGACGGAACAATCGGCGATGGACTAACCGACACCGGCGAGTCTATCCACCTGATCGACGACCATGGTAGTGAGGCCACGTTCCTCTTCCAATCCACTTGGCCCGACGACCAATCTATCGTCCGCACCCCACCCGATAGCAGCGCACTGGTCCCACACAAAACCGCCTCGCCGACGGAGGCTGCTTTCTCTCCTGGAGACGCCCCAGAACCGCGGCCCGTCTTGACCTATCCTCTTTTCATCAGCGAAGTGCTCGCCGATCCTCCTGCGGGTGTAGCCGGTGACGCCAACCAAGACGGTCAACGCGACAAGTATGAAGACGAATTCATCGAACTCTACAATGCCGGCCCAGATACCATCTCTTTAGCCGGCTGGCGGTTGGGTGACTCTAGACCCCTAATCGATTACTTCCGTTTCCCTCGCGATGCCGTCATTGGACCTAGCTCCTACGTCGTCCTCTTCGGCGGCGGCAATCCATCGGGGTTTACCGTCCCCGTTTATACCGACGATGGAGCAATCGGCAACGGAATAACCGACACCGGCGAACCCATCTACCTAATCGACAGAATCGGCAGTATAGTCGACAGCGTCTCCCAATCTTCTTGGCCCGACGACCAGTCTATCGTCCGCACCACAGCAGATGGTGACACCCTTGTCCCGCACAAAACCGCCTCGCCGACGGAGGCCGCCTTCTCTCCCGGAGACGCCCCAGAAACGCAGCCTGAACCTGCGGCCAAAACACCTGCAATGGTATCTGCAACAGCGCTCCAAGTGTGGCCTAACCCTTTCAACACAACTACCCACCTCCGCTTCCACCTCAACCAAACCGCCGCCGTTCACGTAGCTATCTACAACATCCAAGGCCAGCTTGTGCGCACACTAGTGAACGCACCGCTCCACGCTGGCGCACACCAAATGCAATGGGATGGCCGAGACGAACGCGGCCATTCGGCGGCCACCGGTCCGTACTTCGTCCGCTTCCGCATCGAGCATCGCCCCCCGCGCTACGCCAAGCTCATCCTCCTCCGCTAAAACAAAAAAGCCCCATCTCCACAAAGGGAGACGGGGCTTCCACCAGCGCGGCTTGAGAAGGCGTCAGTTTTGATAGGCGTGCTTAAACTCGTGTAACAAGGTCCGCATCTTCTCCACCTCTTCCACATCTACCGTCTGCTTGCACTTCATGGCCCCTCGGAGCATCTTGTGCAAAAGCACTAGCTTCTCGGTATATGCGGCCATCGCTTCGTCTCCTTCTTCCACCTCCTTGAGCCGCTGCGTCATAAAATACTGGGCGACGACGTGCTGGATTCTGTTGGCGTGCTCTTCCTTGTTCGCCACCCACCGCGCTAGCTGATTCGCGCTTTGAGCGTCGCTTTGTCCCGCCAGCGCCGCGATCTGGGTCATGGCCTTCTCAATGGTAGTAAGATCTTCCGCAATCGCGGCAAAACGCGCTTCATCCCCATAAATGCCGCAGGGGATTTCGCAGTGCGCCCACAGCGGCACGGCTGGGACCAGAAGACAACAGGCGAGCAGGGTCATCAATTTTACGTTCTTCACAAGGGCCTCCTTAAAATGGTTTGTGGATATGGGCAAGGCATTATAGGGCGATTTCGCAGTCGGGGCAACGGCCCTAATCGCGCCAAGTGCGCGAGTCCGCGCGGATGAGCCAGCGGTTGATCTGGCCGTCCTCGTCCAAATCAACGGTTTCCTCTAGCTGCGCCTCAAACTGGTGGTCAGTCACTTGGATGACCGGCGGCCAGCGGAAGTGCTGCAAAACCCGCGCTTCCATGCCGAGCGAGTCCAAGCTAGACGCATAGTAGCCGCGCTCGCGGCGAAAGCTCTGCTGGCGATAGTAGATTCCGCGCAAAACGCGCTTGGCCTCCTCGGCGGCTGCCGGGCGAAAGAGCACCTTTTGCCGCCCAACGACCTCAGTGGCAAATTGCACGAACCCCCATTTTTCTGGGTAGTGCATATTAACCAACCCTTGCGGCGACCAGACCCAGTTGTCCGGGCTGTGGTCCTCTACTTTGATGTACTTGCCCACGTCGGTGGCCAAAGCCCACTGCACCCGCGAAAAATTGATCCGCCATTGATCGCCATCCACAGGCGGCACCTTCTTGTGCGTGGCCTCGGCCAGCACGTCCCACGGGAAAGCCATCTCCACCGACCAGCCCTGATCCTCGTCAGTTGGGTCGTTGATGCTGCCCCACACCCGCACGGCCGTTTGCAGCCCGGCGATATCCCAAGCACTGATGTAGGGGCCGCCGTCGCGGTAGGGTTTGATCATCAGCAAATCCCACTCCGTACCAAGGGCATTGATCTCAAACTCGTAGTACTGATGCGTATCGCCGTCCGGGTCGATAAAGACCTCAAAGTCGTTTTCTTGGTAGATCGTCGCGTCGCGCAGCTCAATGGTAGCCCACACGTGCGGCTCCTCCAAATCAGCGGCGATGTATAGATACTCGTCGTCCCACAGCATCTTGGCTCGCGTCTGCAAGCGCGGCACGGGCTTGCGCTCGCCTTCGATATCGACGAAAGGCTCGGTCCAATCCGCCCGCTGCCAAGACGGCTCGTCGAGATTGCCGTCGATGTCGATAGCCCCGGCCGTGCGATGCGCTACATAGGTCCGCGGCTCAATGCTCTCTACGTAGTAGATGTCAAAGCGCGGTTGCCCCTCGGCGACAGAGGCCAGCAAGGCCGCGCCGAACATAGCCCAGTGCAACATGGCTCCTCCTTTGCTTCGCTCGTGTCTCAAGCCTGATGCCATTGCATCAATATATCACTTTGCGCTACTTTCTAAATGTTACAATAACAACAATTCACCTCAAACAGGCTTACGCCATGACTGACAAAATGGCCCTCTATAAGAGTGGCATGAACAAATTCGTCCAGCAAGACTTTGCCGGAGCCTTGGACGATTTAGCCCAAGCCATCGCCCTCGATCCGCAATTTGCCGATGCTTACCAAGCTATGGCGCATTGCCACGAGAAGTTGGGCGACCTCGACCAAGCACTCAGCGCGGCGCAAAAGGCCGCCGAGCACGAACCCGACGACTTCCTCGTCCACACCAGCCTCTCCATGTTCTACCAGCGCAAAGGCATGATCGCCGAGGCCGAAAGAGAAAAGGCCATCGCCGCCGAACTGCAATTAAGAATTAAAAATTAGGAATTGGGGGTTGGGAATTCTTAATTCCTAATTCCTAATTCCTAATTTTCATCATGCAACTCGGCCCACACCAGCTCAATCCCTTCAAGGCGAATATGCCCATCCTCACCCTAGCCCCAATGGCCGGGGTGAGCAACTGGGTCTTCCGCCTTATCTGCGCACGTCTCGGGGCGCGGCTGGTCGGAGTTGAATTTATCAACTGCCGCGCCATCGGCATCCGCTCGCGCAAGAGCATGCAGATGCTCGACTTTTCCGACGCGCCCATCTACGCCGACACCGGCATCTCGCTGCTGGCCGCGCAAATCTACGGCAACGACATCGACCTGATCGCCAATGGAGCGCGAGAATTCGAGCGGCGCGGGGCGCAGGTGGTGGACATCAACTTCGGCTGTTCCGTACCCAAGATCGTCGCCAAAGGCTGCGGCGCAGCTTACTTGCGCGATCTCGATCGGCTCTATCAAGCCGTCGAGCGCACGGTCAAGGCCGTCTCGGTTCCGGTCATCGTCAAGACGCGCCTAGGCTGGGATGAAGAGGAGATCAATATCCTCGAAGTGGTGCGCCGCTGCGAGGACGCCGGTGCCCAAGCAGTGGCCATCCACGCCCGCACCGTCGTGCAAAAGTACAAGGGCCGCGCCAACTGGCACTGGATCGGCCGCGCTGTCGAAGCGTCTTCGCTGCCCATCATCGGCAACGGCGACGTGCTTACTCTCGACGACGCCCGCCTCATGCAGCGGGAAACGGGCTGTGCTGCGGTCATGGTCGGGCGAGCGGCCCTCGCCAATCCCTGGCTCTTTTCCGGCCGCAGCGGCGCGACCCTCTCAGAGCGCATCGACTTAGCGCTGGAGCAGCTACGCCTGATGGCCGCGTACAAAGGCGAACGCGCCGGCGTCCGCGAGACGCGCAAGCACCTCGCCCTCTACTTCAAAAACCTGCCCCGCGCCTCTGAACTGCGCCGCCGCCTGCTGACAACCGCTTCTCTGGCCGAATTGGCCGATCTGCTCGCCGAGTGGAAAGAACCAGCCGCCGAAGAAGCCGATCTCACCCTGTCGGCAGCCGAAGCCGAATCCCTCGCGTGGGGAGGGAATGGGTAAGAGAAATTGAACGGAGCCATGCCGCCAAGCCTTATTTTAGTCTTAGACTTCATTTAACTAGGCCAAGCCGATAAACTCCAAGATGCTGGCCCAAGCCCTTAGCTAAGCGAATTGTTCAAGGCTAACGGAAGTGTTAGGTTTAAAACATACTTAGGCTCAAGAAGTTATGGGGTCTCATTAAAGCCGTAGATGATAAATATGGAACCACATCAGAAACCATACCACGATTTCGATCAGTATCTTGAGTCTCTCGGCTCAAAGACATTTCAGAGTCTCTGGCCGGCACAGAAGCATATTCTAGACGCCTATGGGACTCAGTTCTTGGACGCCAAGGACGTTGGCATCGAGCTCCCAACGGGAGCTGGGAAGACGTTGATCGCGCTGCTCATTGGCGGGAGGTGGCTCGAATCTGGGAAGAAAGTTGTCATCTTGTCGGCGAACAAGACTCTGGCTCGCCAAATGAATGCGGAGGCCGAAGAGCTTGGTCTTCCAGTAGCGTACATGGAAGGACGTGGTGAAGATATTCCGGCTGCAAGACAGCGATCTTACCAACGTGCTAAAGCAATCGGAATCATGAACTACTGGGTCTATTTCAATCAGAACCCAGTGGTTGACCCTGCCGACCTTGTAGTAATGGATGACGCGCATCTGGCGGAGCATTGTCTAGATTCACTGTACTCCGTCATGATTAGTCGGAAGGACCATAAGGACCTCTTCGAGCGGCTTGTCCGGGAACTGCATGAGCGCTTTCCTGACTATGCTATCTTGGCGGACGCGGTCGCGTATGACGTGCCACTGGACATGTCAGCAGACCTTTTGTCGTTTATTGACCATGCAGAGTTCGTGGATCGCCTCAAAGAAATTATCGATGCATCTCCGCTGTTACAGTCAGGCACGGACCTGAGTTTTCGATGGCCTCGTCTCCGCAAACAAGTCCACACTGCGAATCTTTACATTGGCCGGGATGCACTCTGGCTGCGTCCATACATCTATCCACTTATCAAAAACGACCAGTACAGAGACACCGAACAAGTACTCTATATGAGTGCCACGATCGGCGACCCAGGGGACTTGGCACGTCGTTTGGGAACTCGGCCAATCCAGAAAATCCCGGTTCCGGCACATTTTGCGGACCGTAGCTCAGGTAAACGTCTGATCGTGATGAACAGGACGAATGACGACTCAGACATTCCAGATCGGATGGCCCTTGCGCTTCTCAGCGCCATCCGCGCCCATCCAAAGAGCGTTTGGCTGTGTGCGAGTGAACGCGAGGCAATCCACTTTCGCCAAATAGTGGTAGAGTGGCTTGAAAAGAACCAGTGTACTGGCCACCTGACATGGATTTTGACGCCCCGCGGAGACGAGATTGATCAATTCCGTCAGGCACCTGCTGGCCATCTCTTCGTAGCAGGACGCTTCGATGGGATGGATTTCAAGGATGACGAATGTAGGATTGTTGTCCTGATCACGATGCCGAGGGCTGTCAACCTTCAGGAGGGATTTATTGCGAGCTATTTGCGAGATAGCGGCTTTATGCGCCAGCGCCTCAACCAGCGTATTGTTCAGGGGCTCGGGAGATGCACGAGGACTGAAGATGATTTCGGAATATATTTCTTGGCCGACCAGCGATTTGCTACTCACTTTTCTCGCGAGTCCAATCGAAAGGGGATCCCGCAACACATCGCGGCAGAGCTAGACCTCGCCCAAGATCTAGCTGAGAAAGAAGAACAAGACCTTGCGAATTACGTCACGCGGTTTCTACGTGGCGACTTCACTACCTACGATGCCGACCTCGCTGAGCTCCGCGACCAGGTCCCACTGGCACAAAGCAGCAATGCAGTCGGCACCGACACATCCGAAGATGAAGTGATTGGTTGGTCTGCGCTGTTTGAGAGCGATAATTTCGCGGTTGCACAACAGTGCTTTGAGCGATGCTGGAATGCCGCCAAAGCTGACAATCTCCTAGAGATTGCGGCTCTACACGGATGGCATCGAGCCAAGGCACTCTATCTTGATGGTCGTCTTGGGAACCAAGGTGCTGCGGAACAAGCTTTCCAAGTGCTGGAAGAGGCGATTCAACGCGGGGGGCAAAGCTCGTGGTTCAACCGGATGCGTGGCTCGCTCAATCGCGCACGCAATCAAGAAAATGATAACGAAACTGTCATTGAGCGAGAATATGCTGAGGAAGTGATTCGTAGTTTCGATGAACGCCTTGGGACGTCGGGATCAAAGTTCCAGAAGTATATTGAGCGCCTTGAATCAAGGCTGAGATCAGAAAGTCACTCAGAGTATCAGGAGGGTCTAGAAAATCTCGGGACTTTGCTCGGCTACCGGGCGCAACGCCCCAAACACAATGCGTCAGCCGACTGCACGTGGCGCGGCAACTTCGGCAACTCCCAGGAGTTTTTTACTTTCGAGGCGAAGATTGAGCACGAGCGTTCAAACTCGATCACGACCACCCACTTGGGTCAAGCTCACGTACAGCTCAGCAGAGCCGAAGAAGAATATGGGAAGTTGGGCTATTCAGTTCGATCAGTGGTGGTCACCCATCTCAACCAGTTGGCTTCCGATGCTCAGTCATCTGTGGGGCCGATCAAATTTCTCCAGAAGGATGTCGTGCTAGCGCTATGGGGTCGCGTTCGTGACATAATGACCATGTATCGCTATAGTTGGAGTGTCGATAACGTTCAAGCGAAGAGAGATGCTGCGACGACTATCAGACCGCGTCTTCCCAAGACCGGCTGGTTTCTACGAGCTTTGGATAGTGCGGATCCTCGGCTCTCGAAAGATGACATCCTGAAGGAATGGGGCTGAATATACTGATCAGAAAGATGAGACAGCCAACCTGAACTGCCATTGTTCATAGTGAATAAGCGAAAGGAACAGGCCATGACGGAATATGCCTCGCCAAAAGTCAAAGACGTTATCGAAGAGACCTTGAGAGAACGATGCGGTAACGTGTTTGAACTGATTGCGGTACGGCCGGATTTCAATGAATACGGCGACGAGATTCTTGTTATCAAAGCTATCTTCAACGAGGACCGCCTCGGTGCTAAGCGAACCTCCGGCCTGATTCGTCTCCTGCGCCCCAAGCTGGCGGAGGTGGGTACGGAAGCGTTCCCGGTTATCTCGTTTATCGCCAAATCCGAACTACGGGACCGCGACCTTGAAACCCTCCGATCTTATTGAGACGGCAAGAGACCTGACAAGAGCCAAAAGCGGCAAGCCGAGACAGGCAAGCCTTCGTCGGGCCATCAGCACGATCTACTACGCGCTGTTTCATTGCTTGGCACGAACTTGTGCGGACATGGTTGTCGGAGGGCGCGGTGCCGACCGAAGCAAGTTCGCGTGGCGTCAGGCATACCGAGCATTGCAGCACCGAACGACCCGATCTCGATGCGAACACCAGCAAATGATTAAGAGCTTTCCGAACGATATTCAAGACTTCGCGGGTATGTTCGTCGAAATGCAGGATAAACGCCATCGTGCGGATTACGACCCGGATGAGGTTTCTTATAAATCCGAAGTTCTCGAAGATATAGATGAAGCGGAGGATATCCTCAGTCGCTTTCAGAAGGTGCCCGTCAAGTATCGGCGAGCCTTCGCAGTCTATGTTTTGCTTGAACTCAGGAAGGACTAATCAGCCTCGTGAATCTAGGAGTCGTATTGTGAAATACCTACTTACCCCAGCGGCCATGCTGATCCTCTCTTGGTCGATTCCCAGTTATTCCGAGCCATCGATTAGTCGCGGTCTTATGCTCAAGATGCACGGCCTTGAGGTGGATGCAAAACGGGCCTTTATCGACCTGCTATACAACGACGAGGCCCACGAAGAAGATAAGGCAGACGCCTTGTATCAGCTTGGGCTTATAGCCTTCAACAATAAGGAGATAGGGCTAGCTACTGAAACGTGGGGGCTCCTTATTGATGAGTTTCCCAATACAGAAAAAGGCCGGACTGTATCAGCGGGGATTAAATACCTTTTGGAAGATTACGATGCCCTGGTCCTTGAAAGCGCGAAGGAAGAGATACGCGATAGAAAGGAAGTGATGCGTGATGCGTTGGCTCAATCCTACCTTCTTAACGCTCAGTTTTGGTGGGACCCTCCGAAACAGTGGGGCATATACACTTCCCATATCAATCAGTTTACTATGGCCCGTGAGTGGTACGATAAGGTCGTAACGGAATTTCCGGGGACCGATGCGGCTAAGAAGGCCATGTCTTACAGGTTCATGCTGTATAAAGACGGGATGGAGGCCTACTGGAAAGGGAGACAACTCTTGTTCGATGTCTTAATGGGCAAAAAAGATGCTGCTGCTTTAGAAGCAAGCGCCTTGGCCTTAGGGCTTGTTTCGGCGGGTGGTGCGGTGGGAGCAATTGGTAGCAAGGACAAGGTGGGCCAAGCTATTGGGTCTGCTCTTGCTGTCGGCGGCCTTGTTTGGTCTATCGTTCAAGCAAGGAAAGCAGAGAAGATAAAGAAGGAAGAGATTCCTAATGCCGTCTTGGAATTGTCTCAGGATTTTGAACCCCGCATTTTGCCCCTTATCCATGAGTACAACAAGTTCGTAGAGGACTTTCCCGGCGATGCGGTCGCTCATATCATGGAGCTACAAATAGCTCAGGAGTACCATATTGGGGTAAAACTCATTGCCACTTGGTGCGGAGAACTGGCAGGGATGAATCTTGGAATAGCTCGCCAAATAGTTCAACATGCCGATAATATCGCAGATGAGTCTGTTAGCTGGTGTTCCCTTGTCCCTCAATCCCATGGTATTGTTTATCAGGCAGCCCAAGCTACTATAACGGATGTTCGTGATTTTCAAGACTTAGTGGCCAATGAGCTTCCAATGAAAGCCCGTATTAGTAGGATAAAAGAGGAGCACAGTATAGCTCTTCCTATTGATGAAGTATTCAGCGAGGAGCCTGGAAATTGGCAGTTTCAAGCAGGTGGGAGACGGTTTAGGATAACGCACAGCGACATCAGCGTTCAAGTGGATGGAAAAACTCTTTCTGTTCCTATTGAGCAATTCGATGATAGTGAGAACGTGACAAAATTCTTGGAGTCAATGATTAAGGAAGCGAAAAAGCAAGACAAGGACTAAATCACCCAGCAAAGCTACCGGCAGACTATCCGCTAACTCCGCTTTCGTCGTCACCCGCGTCCGAGAAGTTGGTTATTGCGACTTCGCCTTCTGGAAACTCGGCGACGATCTTCAACCGTCCGCCTAGTGCTTCGATGTAGGAGCGAAGAGTCGAGACGTACATATCCGCCCGCCGTTCCATCTTGGCGATGACGGGTTGGTTCACTGCCAGGGTCTCGCCCAGTGCCTTCTGAGTCATAACCCGTGCCTGCCGTAGCTCGTACAGCGGCATGGCGGCCCGCAATTCGGCCTTCTTCGCCTCAATGCGCCCACGGCGCTCCGGCGTGCAGTCTTTGGTCAACTCACTAAAGGGACGGCGACCACTCATGGGATCAATACTCCTTTCGCAGAGTTTCAAGATTGTTCTATACTAACATCATGGATACATTCACGGAAATTCAGCTCTAAGGCATCTAAAGAAATGAAAATCAAATCCATCGACCTAGTCCGCATCCAGCGCCCCGACGGCCCTTCGCTCAGCACCCGATCCCAAGCTGGCTCAACGCTCTCCGCTTCGACGGCCCCGGCCCAGCAGAGCCAACCCCGCCGCAAGGCTTGGCCCACCGAAATTGAAGTAGCCAACCCAATGTCGCGCTTCCCGCGCTTCAAGCCCCGCCGCCAACTCTACGCCGCCCAACAATGGCCCGGCTTCGCAGTCAAAGTCACAGCCGAAGATGGCACTTGGGGCTTGGGCACAGCCGCGGGTCGGCCCACCGCTGCGGTCATCGAAGACGCCTTCGCCCACATCCTCATAGGCGAAGACTGTCTAGCCATCGACAAGCTGTGGGACATGATGTTCCGCGTCTCCAAACCCTTCGGTACGGTCGGCATTGCCACCGTCGCTATCAGCGCCGTGGACTTAGCACTGTGGGATCTGGCCGGCAAGCTGCAACAAAAACCCGTGTACCAGCTCATCGGCGGCCCAGCCCGCGAGCGGATCTTCACCTACGCCACCGGCGACGACGTCGATTGGTATCGCGAACTGGGCTTCCGCGCCTTCAAACTCCCCTGCCAATACGGCCCGGCCGACGGCCTGTGGGGCCTAGACCAAAACGAGCGGCGGGTCGCCGAAGTCCGCGAGTTGATCGGCGATGATTGCGAGCTCATGCTCGACTGCTACATGGCCTTTGACGTCGAATACAGCGTCCGCCTAGCCGAGCGCCTCAGACCCTACAAGTTGCGCTGGCTGGAGGAGTGTTTGATCCCCGAAGACGTCAAAAGCCACATCAAACTCAAAGAGTGCCTCCCTTGGCAAACGCTGGCCAGCGGCGAACACTTCTACACCCACTACCCCTACCAGCAAATGATCGAGCACCGCGCCCTCGACGTGCTGCAACCCGATATCCACTGGGTCGGCGGGCTGACCGCCTGTATCAAGATCTGCCACATGGCCGAGGCCGCCGGCCTTGAAGTCTGCCTCCACGGCGGCGGGCGCGATCCCTATGGCCAGCATTTGACTTGGGCCATGCCCAATACGCCCTGGGGCGAATACTACATCGGCTCGGATCCAGGCATCCCGCTGGAGGAAGTATCCGAGCCGGGGGCGCTGGTACCCCAAGACAGCTATCTGGAATTTGTGCCGCGGGGGCCGGGCTTTGACTTGGGGATCGAGGAGGATTGGCTGGTGCCATTCAGGGCCTAGGCCGCTTGTCCAGACGACCGATTTTGCGTATTTACCTTCTATAACTGATGTTACGCACGGCACCTAAGGTATGGGATGCTTCGACTCCGCTTCGCTCCGCTCAGCATGACACCGAGAAGCAGGGCACCAGCCCTGTCATGCTGAGCGAAGCGAAGCATCTCCTACCCAAGAGGTTCCTGCGTAACGTCAGTTCTATAGATCGTCTGTCTCCCGCGAGTCCTGCCCATGCGCCGCATCCTTGCCACCCTCTCCTCGCTTCTGCTGCCCAGTGTCCTGTCGGCGCAAATAAGCACTTGGCAGCTTGGCGGCAGCGGCGGCCTTGCATGGTCGGCGAGCGATTCGGTGCGCATCTTCATCGACTCCGATTCCGTCCCCGGGGCCATCCAGCCCATCTACCTGACCTCGGCCCAAACCGTCTTTTCGCACCTCGACAACTGGTCCCCGTGGAAATTTCCCCGCGAAATCGGCTACATCGATGGCCAGCGACCCCGCGCTTGGAAGCGGGGCTTGGGCGACTCGCGAACCGTACACAATGCCACGTACCTAGTCGATGGCGACAGCACCACCTATAACCCCCCGTCTTCGGACCTGCGGAACTTCGACTGGTTTACCTTTGACGTGGCGGTGCCCGTCCCAGCCACCCGCTTCGGCTTTTTCACGCCACCGCGTGGGTTCCGCTCGGATGGCACTCCGCTGGCCGACGATGCGGTCCCCGCCTTTGAAGTAAGCGTCGCCACTGAACCCGATCCCGAATGGCATGGGCACAACGCCTACGCGCGCATTGGCCCGCTTATCGCCAATGTCGCCGAAAACCTGTCCCCCACCGTGCAAATCGACCTGCCCCGCCAATACGTTCGCTTCATCCGCTGGCGGCGCAACGAGTCCGTCCTCGACCCGACCTTTGTCCTCCAAGAAAACTCGCTATCCGGCCAAGCGCGGCCGGGGACCATCGGCGACTTTGAACTCTACGCCCATGGGGTCCCACAGCGCGTACTATATCTATCCAAAATCATCGATTTGGGCGCGGAAGTGAACTTCGGTCGGCTATTCTGGTCGGCGACCTCCATGCGGATGGCGGACGGCACCTTGACCCCGGCCCCCGAAGCGGCTGTCGGATTGCGCGTCGAGGTGCGCACCGGCAGCGACCCAGACCCCAACATCTACCGCGAATTCGACGACAAGGGCCGCGAGGTTGAAGTCTCGCGCCAGCGCTACGAGTTTGACCTCAAGGAATCACAAGGCTACGGCTACGTCGCCAGCGATCGGCCTGGGGTTCGGGCGTCCGTGGCCTACGACGAGGACAACTGGACCTTCTGGTCGCCGGCCTTCACCGCGTCTGGCCAGCCGCTCAATCTCCACAGTGGTTCCCATATCCAAGTTAAAATTACCCTCGATAGCGCGGATTTCGACGCCTTTACGCGCCTAGATTCACTGTGGATCGAGCAGGCACCGCTCCTAGCGCGCCAGATCGTCGGCGAAGTCGCCCGCCTCGACGACCCGCAGGCACGCGGCTTGACCGAAGTGGCTCTAGGGCAGGCGACCAACTTCAGCTACGATATTCGCGCCGACTTCGCCACCTCAGAGCGAGGCTTCGACGCGCTGCGCATCCGCACCGGCAGCCGAGTCCACCTTCAGACGCTGGCAATGGGCGATCCCTTGGTTCCCGTCGAGCCGCGCCGGGTCGAGATCAACGACGACGAATTCCTCATCGAGTTGCCCGAGCGGGTCCACGCCGGCAACAACGCGCCCATCCGCATCGAGTTCACCGCCGATGTCTTCGTCTTCGCCACGACCTTTGAAGGCGAGGCCATCGACACCGCGACCGAAAGCCTACCCCAACCCATTCGGGGCGGCGATGCCACGGCCGCCGTATCGACCAATAGCTTGCGCGTGCTGAGTGCGCAGGGCGGTCGCGTCAACGCCATCCAGAACCTGCGCTTTTCAACGCCGGTTTTGACTCCCAACGGTGACCGGGTAAACGACCTAGTGCAGGTGTCTTATTCCCTCTTCCGCCTGCCCGCTAGCGTACCCGTCGAACTACGGGCGTATTCTCTGGACGGCCGGCAGGTCGCGCACCTGTCGTTTGCACCGCAGGCTTCTGGACCGCAGCGCCTTAGCTGGGACGGACGCGACGCCCAAGGACAGCTTCTGCCGCCCGGCCTCTACCTGCTCGAAGTGGGGCTGCAATCCGACGGGATCAACGAACGCCTGCTGCACCCGCTAGGCATCGCCTACTAAAATGCGCTTCCTCGTTGCCTTTACAGCTTGGCTCGCTTCGCCGGCCGTTCCCGGCTGGACCGAAATACTGAGTTTCGACAGCGCAGAAAAATGGCAAAGCTGGACCATGCCAGCGGGGGTAGTACAGGTGGATGCCGAGGGGGTGCTGCGTCTGACCAAATACCGCAAGGAAGTAGATGCCATCCGCGACGCCCATCTCTTCGTCCATTCCACCCAAAAACGCGGCGAAGTAGCAGGCGGAATCTGGCAGGTTGGCAGCGGGAATGCGACAGCCGCAAACGCCATCGACGGCGATCCCGCAACCTTCTGGCAACCCGACCCGGCCGACCAGCTCAAAAATTGGTTCCTCGATATCGACTTGGGCCGCGCCGTGCTCGCCCGCCACATCCGCCTGACCTTCCCCGACCAAGAGGGTGCCCGCCCGCTGCGACAATTCACCGTCTATAGCACCACCGGGGCGCGCATCCAAGCCACGGCCGACGTTTTCAAATACGATCCAGTCTATCGCACCACCCTGCCCAACCATGCCACTTCCCTGACCATTCCCCTCGAGTACCCGGCCGCCGACACCGTCCTGACGGTCGATCCAGCTATGGCCATTGATCGCACCTTTGAAAACCGCTACCAAGTGATTCAGTACATCAGTATCGTCGTCGAAGACCAAAGCCCAGATGCGGCGCTCGCCGAAGTCGAAGTACTCACCGTGGGCGACAATATCAGCATCGGCACCGCCGGGCGCGGCACCTTCCTCAACGGCACGGTAGCCGCGGCCCCCAATAACCTCTTCGACGCCGATATCAATACCACCAACCTCATCACCTCTGGGCGCGGCGACCAAGGTTGGGAGAAGGCCGGTACCTGGTTCTACGTCGATCTAGGGGCCGTGTTCTTCGTCGATGAACTGTTCCTCTACGTGCTCCAACCCTTTGAGGGCACTGCGGGCTATCACCGCGGCTCGGCTGGCCCAGGTCACAACATCCTAGTCTCGGACGGCTCGCTCAGCGTGGGCACTTCCCTGCCCGTACCTGCGCCGCTCGACTACGGCGACCTGCTCACGCACGTCAACCCCAAGGCGGATGGCCTCTACCGCATCCGCTATAAATTTAGGCCGCGCAGGATGCGCTATATGTTCTGGCACGGCCTGACCGACCGCGATTGGCAAGAATCCAAATGGGGCGAGTTCATGCTGTTCTCGCCGGGCTATCCCGCCCAAGTCTCGCTGCGCTCCGGCTTTATTGACCTCGGCCAGATCGCTGGCGACGAGCGGCCCAAAGTCATCAAAGCCCTGCACTGGGACGCCGACCTGCCTCCAGCAGCCAGAATGCAACTGCGCTCGCGTTCGGGCAACGCGCTGGCACCAGTCTTTACGTTCCACAACAAGATCGGCGAAGAGATCACCGAAGAAAAATGGAATAGCTCGCCCAAAGTGCTGCGCGGCGCCATCGACACCGCGCTGGTCGTCGGCGAGGACTGGGACGCTTGGAGCAATGTGTACCAGTTTTCCGGCGAAACCTTTAAGTCGCAAAGCCCGCGTCGCTTCGTGCAACTGGAGCTGATTCTCGCCACTGACCGCCCGGAAGTCGCGCCCGCAGTCAACGCGCTGTCGATTGAATTCGACGACGCGCTGCTTCAGAGTGCCCGCGGGCGCGTCGAGCCGCGCAGTGCCCCACCCAACGAGGACACGGCCTTCACCTATACCCTGTTGCCCAGCGCTGGCCCCGCTGACATCGGCTTCGACCTAATGCGCTTCGACCTGCCGGGTCCTATCGATCTGCACAGCGTGAGCGTAGAGAAGGGGGCAGAAACCGTCTCGCCGACATCGGCCTCCCTGCGCGGAGACTCCCTGCTCATCGCCTTACCCGATCCGGTCCGAGACGATTCGGTCCGCGTCCACTTTACCACCCGTTTAGTGCGCAACGCCACGCTCTTTGCGTTGGATTTAGGCTCCAGCGTGCATCCGGGCCTCTGGCAGTCGGTCGAACCGGCCGCGCGCCGCGCCAATATCGTCATGCTGCCCGAACTGACCAGTAGCAGCCAGCTCATCAGCGACTTCTTCATCTCCTCGCCGACACTCACGCCCAACGGCGACGGCATCAACGACCAACTAGAAGTGCGATTCGTCGTCCTTAAAGCCGAAGGCCGCGCGCCGCGAGTGGAAATCTTCAACCTCGCCGCGCGCAAAGTAGCCGTTCTCGCCCCGGCCACCGAGGGATTACACCGCCTCTTCACATGGGACGGCACCCAGGCCAGTGGCGCAGTCGCAGAGCCTGGCATCTACGTCTTGCGCGTCGATCTCGGTGCCGACGCCGGTGACGATACGATGCTGCACACCATCGCCGTCGCCTATTAGAACCTCCCCTCCCAACGTAACATCACATAGTAACTGATGTTACGCGACTTTTGTCATGCCTGCGTAAGCAGGCATCCAGAACGGCCGATTTGGAGTCAGCGCGTTAGGCTGGATTCCCGCCCCGTGTCGGGGCACGGGGTGACGTTCTTGCGCGGGAATGACACCCGGCCAGCGGCAGCAAGCAGCAGAGAAGGCAGGGGATAACGGCTGCGTAACGTCAGATAGTAATACCCGCATCGCTGGCGTCCCGGCGCTTTTCGCCCGGACGTCTCGATGGGCATTCAAAGAGGAGTGTTCTCTTCGGGTGCTGGCTCGGCCATCACCTGGGCGACCGGCCCCACCCCTGCGGGATTAGCCGCCCGCACTTCAAACGCATACTCCACGCCGTTAGCCAAGCCTTCTATTGTATGACTTCGTGCCGCTGCACCTCCGGCCACCGGCTCCCACGCCGACCACGCACCCCACACCGGCCGACCGCGCCATTCATACCGCGTCAGCACCGGCCCCTCACTCGCCGCCGCCGACCACGTCAGCACCACCCACCCGTCACCCGCCACCGCCTGTAACCCGTCTGGCGCGAACAGGCGATGCGGCGTGGCCAAGCCCCACGCCGCATCGCTGGCTCCTCCTTCATTGACCGCCCGCACCGCCACCGCATACGGCTGCCCATGCTGCAACCCGCCGACGGAAAACGCCGCCGCCCCCATCGGTGCCGCTATCCCCGCAGAGGTCCAATCCAACAGCCGGTCTGCTCCGGCGTAGAGTTGGTATTCATAGCCGGTCACAGCGGATGCCGGCTTGCCCACCGACACGTGCAGCCGACCCGAAGTCTCCATCGCTGACAACGCGCCAGCATACACCGATACCTCCGGCGCATCCGGCACTCTGGTTGGCTCCGACACTTTCGCATCGCGCTTACTGGCGTTGAACACGTCGCGCAGGTGATGAAAAACGCCGCGCAGCGCCCAGCCGACCATATCCTTATAGAAGTGAACCACCGACCGCACCATCCCCCCGACCGACTCGGCTTGGGTGGGGGCGTCGGTTTGTTCGGGCGCGGCCAGCACCGGCATGGCGCTGCCTTCTTCTACATCGACCACCTGCACCCGCACCGGGTAGGGGGTGGCCAAGGCGGGTGGGCCGGGGACGGTGGCGACCACACTTACTTGATAGTCGTTGTCGGTGGGCGGGACGTCGGCGGGCTGTTCGTAGTCGGGTATGGCTCGGAACATGAGGGTCATCGTTTGGTACTCTTTATCGGTGGTGAAGGTGAAGGCTGCGGCATCGCGTCCGGCCAGCGACCATATAATAGAATTGCTTGGGGCATCGCGGGCGGTGTAGGTGGCGACCGGTCCTCGGTCGTTTTCGGCAAAAGAGATGTTTTCGAGGCCGACTACCCGCGGCGCGGCGTTGAGCGTCGCCGTGGCCTCGTTTGAAGTCGGGTCGTCGGTGACGGCTGCGGCTCCGGCGGCGAGCAGGCTGGCTAGTGCCGTCAGGATCAGGCGCATTTTCTTTTTCATGTTCGGTTTTCCTTCTTGAGAAGCTGTCTGAACACTAGGCTTTTGGTCGCGGCTTCGGTTCCAAGCCGCTGGGAGCGCGGGCATCTTGCCCGCGAAAAACGCCGCGTGCCCAAGGGACTTGACCGCCGGGCAAAGCAGCCCGACAGGGGTTTTCAGACAGTTTATGAGCGATGCGAGCGATCGGTTCTATCGGCGGGCGGCCCGGTAGCGGGTTAGCCTTCGCGGTTGAAGGCTAACCCGCTGGGTTCAACGATTCCGGTCAGCTTGTACTCTTAGGCCGTCGGGCGGGCATACCGATGCGCCCGGCTATAGCACCGATGACGAAACCGGATGCCGCCGAGGGAGCCGAAGGGCCCCCGGGTGCGATAGCCAGCCGCCTCTTCACCTTGATCGTCAGACTTTCCGAATCGGTGCCGTACGCATTGCTCGCGTTGATCGACGCCGAGAAGGTGCCCGGACTGTTCGGCGCGGGGCCAGCAAAGCCGCGGCCAGAGGCCGTAGCCCACGACGGCGGCGAGACCTTGTAGGTGATCGGTTTCGTACCACTGGTCGCCGCCGGAAACGTGAACGAGCAATACTCGCCGACGTAACAGGTGATGCTGCTGACCGAAGCCAACACCGGCCGATACCCACGTTTTTTCACGTTGATGGTCAGGCTTTCCGAATCGGTGCCGTACGCGTTGCTCGCGTTGATCGACGCCGAGAAGGTGCCCGGACTGTTCGGCGCAGTACCGGCAAAGCCGCGACTACCGGAAGCAGTAGCCCACGACGGCGGCGAGACCTTATAGGTGATCGGGGCCGTGCCGCTGGTCGCGGCCGGAAACGTAAACGAACAATACTCACCCGCGTAACAGGTGATGCTGCTGACCGACGGCAGCACCGGGGCGACCCCGGCGACCGGACGCCTTTTTATGTTAATAGTCAGGCTTTCCGAATCCATGCCGTAGGCATTGCTGGCATTCAGCGACGCCGACGCCGTGACCGGACTACTGGGTGCAGTACCAGAAAAGCTGCGGCCGGAGGCCGTAGCCCACGATGGCGGCGACACCTTGTAGGTGATCGGGGCCGTACCCTTACGGGCCGCCGGAAACGTAAACGAACAATACTCATTCACGTAACAAGTGATGCTGCTAACTGACGGCAACACCGGGGCGACCCCGGCGACCGGACGCTTTTCTATCTTAATGGTCAGGCTTTCCGAATCCATGCCGTAGGCATTGCTGGCATTCAGCGACGCCGACGCCGTGACCGGACTACTGGGTGCCGTGCCAGCAAAGCTGCGGCCGGAGGCTTTCGCCCACGACGGCGGCGACACCTTGTAGGTAATCGGGGCCGTGCCTTTCTTGGCCACCGGAAACGTAAACGAGCAATACTCGCCCACGTAACAAGTGAGCGGACCCACCGGATCCAACACCGGGGCGACCCCGGCGACCGGACGCCTTTTTATGTTAATAGTCAGGCTTTCCGAATCCATGCCGTAGGCGTTGCTGGCATTCAGCGACGCCGAAGCGGTACCCGGACTGCTCGGCGCCGTGCCAGAAAAGCTGCGGCCGGAGGCCGTAGCCCACGATGGCGGCGACACCTTGTAGGTGATCGGGGCCGTACCCTTACGGGCCGCCGGAAACGTAAACGAACAATACTCATTCACGTAACAAGTGATGCTGCTAACTGACGGCAACACCGGGGCAACCCGGGCGACCGGACGCTTTTCTATCTTAATGGTCAGGCTTTCCGAATCCATGCCGTAGGCATTGCTGGCATTCAGCGACGCCGAAGCGGTACCCGGACTGCTCGGCGCCGTGCCAGCAAAGCTGCGGCCGGAGGCCGTAGCCCACGACGGCGGCGACACCTTATAGGTGATCGGTTCCGTGCCCTTCTTGGCCGCTGGAAACGTAAACGAGCAATACTCATTCACGTAGCAGGGGAGCGGACCCACCGGATCCAACACCGGCGCGACATCGTCCACATCGGTCACGCGCACGGCTACGGTCTTCGACGGCGACCACAGCGCTCCATCATACGTCTTGAGCGTGGCCGTATAAACCGTCTTGCCACTCTCGTAGTCCGGCGCATTTTGGAAGCTCAGCGCACCGCCACTAATGACGAATGTATCCGATGGCGACACGGTCCAACCCAGCGCATCACCATCCGGATCAGCCGAGATATAAGTGGCTATCGCCGTTGTATTCTCGGACACCGACACCACCCCCGGCCCCACCGGAGCCGATGGCGGGCGATTCACCCGCGACGGTGGGGCCGCCCGCACCGCCGCGGTGGTCGCGCTTTCGGCACGCTGGTTAGACCCACCGCCGTCGGTATAGCGTACCGTCGCCCGCAATGGATAGCCGACATCACCGGCCTGCGGTATGTAGATGGAGACCCACGGCTGCGGCTGCGACGACACCCCGGCCACGTTGATCCACGACGTCGGACCCAACTGCCGCTGCCACTGCCAGCGCAGGTTGGTGATGTCGCTGGGGCCGATCCACTCCGCCGTCAGTTGGGCACCCTCCTGCGGCGACAACGACGACAACGCTACCGTGCCATCATTATCGCGCAGCGTCACCTCCACCGGCGGCGTCGCTCTCGCCCCGCCGGACATCTCAAACGACAGCATTACCGTCTCGTCGTCGCGATCGGCATCCTCGTTGGCCGTGATCGTAAACGACTCCAACGAATCGCCCGCCGCAAATACCACCTTCCCCGCATTCAATCCCGCCACCGTGTAATCGCCCGCTTCCGTGCCCTCATCGGCCGACACCACCACCGGAATGCTCACCGACCGCGAGGGCGACGGTGATAGCTGGACCATCACCAATGCCGGATCGCCGCCTTCAAAGGCTTGATACGAATCCGACCCAAACGACACCGATATTGGCGGCGTGGCCCGTTGCGAGGGACGCACCCAGCCGCTGGAACCCACGGGGTTGACCGCCCGCACCGCAAAGATGTAGTCCGTGTCAGGAACCAGGGCTATCGTCTGGCTTCTGGCCTCGGTACTCCCCGCCGCTACCGCTATCGCGTCCTCCCAAGTGCTGCCCCCGTCGGTGCTCTGCCGGTACTCGTAACTAGGTGGAGGCGGTTGGGGGCCCGAGTCGGACGGGGCCGGAAGGTGCCAACGCAGCGTCGCCTGCTCGTTGGTCACGACTGCCGTCACATGAGTCGGTGGACCCGGCGGGGCCATGTAGATGTCCACCGTGATCGTGTCGGTGGCGCGATTGTAGGTTATGTTGGTGAGTGCCAAATCCAAGCTGTTAGGATCCGCGTTCTCACCGAGAGCGGTTCCATTGCTGTCGATGCTATCATAGGTCTTTTGACGCAGACCTACTGAGTCTGTCAGGGCATCAACCGCCGTGATGTTCCCCGTGCCTGGGAACGGATCGGAGAGCATGTCAAAGTATTCGGGTGTTCTTGGTCTCTGTTGGCGATCCCGGGCGTCTCGGTAGCGCCTTCCGTCGGCAACAATCAGGATCGGCCGCTCTTCCCCGCCAATCTCCCGCCGCCAAATCATCAAACCTTGATCGGCGCTGTTCTCGCCAGCGTAGTCGTAGAATGCGAGATAACGCCCGCCAAACGGCTGCGTCGTGCGGCGGTTGAGTAGATAGGAAACCCCATCAACCCCGCCGCGGTCAATCCGATGCGTCGTCCCGGCTGCGATGGCGTAATTATCTCGACTCTCACTGATGGTGGACGGATTGAGCCAGCCGAGGTCCATCAGGTAGAAGGGATTGATCGGATTAGGACAGGAGCGGTAGCCTACAGAGTAGCCGTTGTCTTCTGATTCCGGCCCCTGTTCGCCCCCACCTTGCATCAGCGTCCACCCCAGCATGTTGGCAGCACCAGCATTGGTATAAGATGTATCGCGATCATATCTGTTAATCGGAACCTCCCACAGGCCATCGCCGTGATTGAGGCCCAACAGATGGCCAATTTCATGGGCGTGCGTACCGATACCGGCGAACTCGTCAATGTCGTGGTCGTTGGTCCCCCAGCCCTCTCGCTCCCCCATGACATAGCGGTAGCCGACCCCTTGGCGAGCCCCTACTGTCGGATTAGACCATGTAACCCTATCCGTCTGTGGATGCAGCAAGCCTGCGGGGCTTCGGGCGGTATAGGTGGCCCCGGAATACAAGTAGAGCACCTTACGACGTAAGCGGCGAGCAGTATTATAGGAGTCATTGGGAAGGTCGTACTCGTCCGTATCTGGATACCATACATCCACCGCGGCCTGCGCTGCCGTATAAGCATCGTCCCAGAACCAGTCCCCTCGGGTTCCACCACCACCTGGCCGAGCAGCTCCATCATCTATCTCAATCTCGGCATAACGGGCCTTGGTTTGCGGCAGTTCGACCCAGCGAGGGTAGCCTTGATCATCAGCCGGGTTGATCATGCGCACATGCAATTGGAATATCCCATTCGATACCGAATCGTAGTACGCCCGCACACTGCCAAACACCTCATGCGGCAACCTATAGCGGCCATTGGCCACGTGAACCGTGTCGCCCACAAAAGGCAAATTCCGCAGATGGTCATAGCCGCCGATGAACAGCCGCTCGAAATCGCGCAGCGTGTAACTCGAATCAGGATCAGGATACGTCCCGTCATTGGAGCCATAGGGCCGGTCGTAGTTGTGATAGTCGTAAGTGGTCCCAGACGCTTGCGTCGTCGCATTGCGAAAAGTGACCAACACCACATCCAGCGTACAGGGAAACGTTGTGCCAGCCGTAAGAGACGCCCGGCCAGTAATCGCCGAACCGCGGGCGCCGACCACAGACGCGCAGAGCGTCTGTATCAGGATGATAGCGAGAAGTGCATATCTGGTGCGCATCACTGAGCCTCCTCCTTGACCTGCCCCCAAGACGACGGCGAAATGCTCGTGGGCGTCAACAGGTCTTTATATACCACCGGATGACCTCCTAAGACTGCTCGGAGGGTTAATACGCGGTTACTGAACGTTTGGCTTCCCTGAAGCATCTCCTGCTCCCCTGCCTCAAAGAGCTTACTGGGTCCCGCAAATATCGACCGATGGCATACGACGCAGCCGTAGTTCTCAGCAAATCCACATGACCGCTTCTCAGTTAGAGCAGGCTTAGGAGGATGAAGGGTGAACGCATAAAAATTCACAGGCTCTGAATACACTATCGTCTTAACCAAGAGGTCTCCCTCATCGGTCTCGACGGTGTAGCCAGCGTCGTTAGCTCCGTCAAAGCGAAACACAGACCGCTCGCCATCGGTGGTGCGCTCCATCAGGTGCGTCCCCTCCCAGCGTAGCTTCTTGCCCGCGATGAAGTGGGGCGGAGCCGGTGGCCAGTTAGCCGGCATGTCGCTGATCACATAATACGTCTTGCCGTCAATGACCTCCGTATTCAACACCGAGATGGTGAATTCGGGGAGCCAGACAGGTGAATCAGGGGCCGGAAATTGGTCCACGTACGCGGAATACTGGTCAATACCGAGGGCCTCATTGCTCGTGAGGGCCTCATCGTTAAGGTCGTAGTATTCATGCTCGTACGTCCACGAATTACCCACGGCCAGCGGCAGATAATCCGATGCCTCATAGTCCGTCGCAACGGCGGGCAGCACCCCACTCAGGCTGAGCAGAGCTACCCAAAGCAAGCGAAACTGCTTCGTTCGCATGATCGATCTCCTTTCAAGAGATGAAAAAGTCGTCGTTCCAGCGGCCCCAAGCCGACCAGAGACGACGCGATAAGATACCGGATGCGGCCTCGGTGCCGCAGCGGCTTTACTGCAATCGGATATAAGCATATTGCGTGCCAGCTAGCAGGCCATGTCCTCAAAAGGTTGTGCAGACATGGCCTAAAGGATTGAAAAACATGACACTTAAAAAAATATGAGCATATTTTCTACCCTTCGCATCTGACGGGTCGCCGCCTGTTGTTGGGGCAACTTTTTGCCCTATTTGGGGCAACTTTTTGCCCTTTGGGGCAACTTTTTGCCCCTGTTGGGACAACCTTTTGCCCCTGTTGGGACAACCTTTTGCCCCTGCTGGGACAACCTTTTGCCCACCGACAACAACGTTCCATCTACGACGTCTTCTTGGGTCGTTGGATGTCATACTTATTCATCCGATAACGCAACGCCTTATGACTCATGCCCAACAAGCGCACCGCACCCCGCGGCCCGGAGACAATCCAATTGGTCTTCCGCAACGCCGCGATAATGCGCTGCTTCTCATCCCCGCCCTCCGCAAGCAATGGTTCATCCTGCACCTCCACCTTTGGTACAACCGGCGAGACCGACGCCGAGGGCGACAACTCCCGTCCCATCGCCTCGGCTTCCAACACATCGGCCAACTCAAGCCGATCCCCTTCGTATAGGATTATCATCCGCTCTATCCAATGCGCCAACTCCCGCACATTCCCCGGCCAAGCATACCCCTGCAAATACGCCAGCGCCGCGGCGCTCAACGGCGGCTCCGGCCGCGGGGCATACTGACGCACGAAATGCGCTGCCAACAGCGGAATGTCCTCCCGCCGCGCTCGCAGCGGCGGCACCATCAACGGAAACACACTCAGACGCTGGAATAAGTCCTCGCGGAACGTCCCGTCCTCAATCGCCCGGGGCAGATCGCGGTTGGTCGCCGCAATCACCCGCACATCCACCGGAACAAATGTCGTACCGCCGACGCGGGTCAGGTGATCCGTCTCCAAGACGTGCAGCAACACTTGTTGCCCAGCCATCGACAGGTCGCCGATCTCATCGAGGAACAAGGTGCCCTCGTGCGCCTGTTCAAAATGGCCGCGATGTTGCCTTGTGGCGCTGGTAAAAGCGCCTTTCTCGTGGCCTAACAGGACGCTTTCGACCAACCCCGGCGACAAGGACGCGCAGTTGACCGGGCGAAAGGCTTGCTGGCGGCGTGGGCTCATGGCGTGGATCGTTTCAGCTAACAAGCCCTTGCCCACGCCGGTTTCGCCCAACAAGAGCACAGTCTTATTCGTGTTAGCGACCTTCACCGCCTTCTCCAACAGCGGATCCATAGCTGGACTCTGGCTGAGTACCGCTGTCGGTTGCTCGTTTGAATCCTCGGCGACCTCCCTATCGCCTCCACCGATTGTCAATGAGACACCTCCATGATTTGAAATGGGATACATGCGCTGGTCGGTCTTTTGGCTCTAGGCAGCTTTCAGGCTGACGACCGCGCACAAAAAAATCCTTTAGGAAGGCCCTAAAGGATTGAAAACAGGAGGCTTAAAATGGGGGGGATGCTGCGTAACATCCGTTATTTAATTCGGCGCATAGCTCTTTTTGCCTTATCTTCCCGCTAGCATTTCACCTCGGAGGAGGTACAGTATCCGATGCGCAGTGCTTGGCTTTTAATCCTAATCCTCGCCGTCGCGCCCAGCCACGCTCAAGTAGCAAAGTGGCAACTAGGCGGCAGTGGCATGGCGTGGGACCAGCGCGACTCCCTCCAAGTCCTCGTCGATTTTGCCGACGGTGCGATCCAGCCGCTCTACTTGCAGCCAGAGCAAAACGTCCTTCACCTGCTGGAAAACTGGGAGTTCTGGCGCAACCCCTTCTTTTATAATCTCGGCTATGTCGATGGCCAAAAGCCGCGCTTCTGGAACCGCTGGAACGGCGCCGGCGGCGATCCGACCCAAAGCGGCGTTTTCCTCATTGATCGCGATTCCACGACCTACAACGCCCCCCGTTCCGAATCGGTCGGAGCCACGTTCTTCTCCTTCGACACGGCCGTGCCGATCCCCGCCGTGCGCTTCGGCTTCTTCACTCCCTCGCAGGGCTTCCGCTCGGACGGCACACCCCTGCCCCTCGACACGGTCCCGGCTTTTGATGTCTCGGTCGGCACGGACTCCGAACCAGCCGTTCACTGGGGCGGCAACGATCTCTTTGAAAAAACCATCGCCAATGTCGGTGCCAACTTCGAACCCTCCGTGCAGATAGAATTCCCCCGCCAGTACGCCCGCTTCTTCCGCTGGCGCCGCCAATTGTCGCTGGCCGACGAGGAAGCCCTCAACATCTGCCGCGACTGCGGCGGCCAAGGCAACCAAGCCATCGCGCTCAAAGGCTCAATCGGGGGATTTGAGGTCTTCGGCCAAGGCATACCCCAGCGCGTCGTGTATCTCAGCCAAGTTGTCGATCTGGGCCAAGTCGTGAATTTTGGCCGCCTGCACTGGGCGGGCACGCCGTTGCGCTTAGTCGATGGCGCGGTCGTCGCAGATCCCGACGCCCCCGTCTGGCTCAAGGCCAAAGTCCGCGTCGGCCGCGACGACAGCCCGGCGACCTACCACGAATACACCAACATCGGCCGCGAGAAGGAGGTCTCGCGCGAGACCTACGAGACGCTTACCGCCCAGCTCAACCGCGACCCACGGCCCGGGATTCGCGCCTCCATCGGCTACGATTCCGCCAACTGGTCTTTCTGGTCAGTGCCTTTCACCGAATCGGGCCAACTCATCCGGCTCAGAAGCGGATCGCATCTACAGGTGGATCTGTCCCTAGAAAGCCGCGACTTCGACGCTTGGCTGCGGCTTGACTCGCTGTGGATCGAGACCGCGCCCCTACTGGCCGCCGAGGTCTTCGCCGAAGTGGCGCGGCGCGACGACCCACAACCCAAGCGCGGCTTTACCGAAGTGGCCTTGGGCCAACAGACCGAATTCATCTATCAGGTGCGAGCCGAATTCGACGGTAGCACCGCTCCTGGCTTCAACGCGCTCAGGATCCACACCGGCAATCCCACCGCCTTTCGCGGCCTCGAAATGGGCGTCCCACTCGCTCCCGTCGATCCAGTCGCAATAGAGGAAGACGACGGTTTGGTGATCCAACTGCCCCAGCGCGTCACCGGCACCAACAACGCGCCGGTCCGCGTGATCTTCGCCACCCAAGTCTTTGAATTCGCCTCGACCTTTACCGGCGAGATCTTCGCCGCTGACAGCGAATCGCTTCCCCAGCCGATCCTCGCCGGCGACGCCGGTGAAGCGGTCTCCACCAACAGCCTGCGAGTATTGGGCGCGAACGACGAAACACCTGATTTCATCCAATCACTCACTTTGTCCACTCCGGTGCTGACCCCCAATGGCGACGGCGTCCACGACCAGCTCCAGATGCGCTATTCGCTCTTCCGCCTTCCCGGTGCCGTGCCTGTGGCACTCGAAGTGTACGCCTTGGACGGCCGCCGCATCGCCCGCCTCGACAAGGGCCTACAAGACTCCGGCCCGCGGGCGATCACCTGGGATGGCCGCGACGAGACCGGCCAGTTCCTGCCGCCGGGCCTCTACCTGCTCTCCATCGCCCTGCAAACCCAGTTCGTCCAGGCCAAACAGCTATTGGCCGTGGGCCTTGCCTATTAACGGCCCATGCGTCCGCTGCTCTTCGTCCTTTGTTCGGCGACCGCACTCGCCGCTGCGGAATTCCGCTTCGACAGCGCCGCGAGCTGGTCAACCTGGAAGCGACCCCACGGCCTGATCGAGTTCGACGCTGGCGGACGGTTGCAACTGATCAAATTCCGCAAGGACATCAACGCCGTAGCCGACGCGCCCAACTTCACCCACCTCACTCGCTCGCGCGGTGCCAACGTGCCGGGCGGAATCTGGGAAGCCGGCAGCAACCCGGCTGCGGCGAGGCGGATCATCGACGGCGACCGCAAGACCTTCTGGCAAGCCTCTGCCGACGACCCCCTCGGCGACTGGTTCGTGCAAATCGACCTCGGCCGCACCGTGTTGGCCAACGAGATCCGCCTGCACTTCCCCGACCAAGAAGGGGCACGCCCCTTCCGTCAGTTCACCGTCTTCACCGCCACGGGCATCACTTCCGACGCCCTCGACGACCTCTTTATCTTTCGCCCAGTCTATCTCACGACCCAACCCAACAGGGATACCACCGTCTCGTTCCCCCTCGCTTTCGACATCCAAGACAGCGCCCAAGTCCTCGACCCCAATCGCGACGTTGATGTAGAGAAATTCAACCAGTACCGCCTCATCCAGTACATCAACTTCACCGTTGAAGACTTCGACCCTGAAGGCGCGCTAGCCGAAATCGAAGTCATGGCCGTCGGCGACAACGTCAGCTTGGGCAATGACCTGCGCGGCGGCATCATTGACGGACTTACCGCCCGCTCCACCGAGAACATCCTCGACGGCGACATGAACACCGCCAGTTCCATCCTGCCCGTGGGCTTTGAAGGCCGCGTCCGCACCTGGGAGGATCAGGGCACTTGGTTTTTCATCGACCTAGGGGCCGTATTCTGGCTCGACGAGCTTTTCCTCTACGCGCTCAGGCCGCGCGAGGGCACGGTCGGCAGCGTGGCTGGTGCGCCGCGCGGTTTTAACTTCCTCTATTCGGACGGCACCCGCGTCATCAACTCCCAACTCCCCATCCCCGAATCCTTCGACTTCGCTACCCTCATCGACCAACCCGACCCCGAACCCATGCGCTATCTGCGCTATCTGTTCCAACCGCGCAGGGCCCGCTACCTGTTTTGGCACGCTCATACCCCCCGAGGGTGGGGTTCGCGCTGGACCGAGCTGATGCTCTTTTCACCGGGCCACCCCGCCGAAGTCGTCATGCGCTCGGACTTTATCGATCTCGGCGCGGCCGCTGGCGACGGCCGCCCCAAAGTCATCAGCAGCCTCTCTTGGGACGCCGACATCCCACCCGGCACCCGCCTGCAAGTGCGCTCGCGCTCGGGCAATACCCAAGGCGAAGTCTATGCCTTCCACGACAAGATCGGCGAGTCAATCACCGAAGAGAAATGGCTCAGCCTGCCCAAAGTGCTGCGGGGAAGAATCGACACTACCGTCGTGGTCAGCGAGGATTGGGATGCGTGGAGCGAGGCGTACAACTTTTCCGGCGAGGCATTCAAGTCGCAAAGCCCGCGCCGCTTCGTGCAGTTGGAGCTGACCCTCTCGACCGACGATCCACAGGTGGCACCCGCAATTGACGCGCTAGCGCTTGAGTACAAGGACGCGCTGTTGCAGGGCGCACGCGGCCTGATCGCCCCCAGAGTCGCCCGGCCCAACGAGGACACTCGCTTCACTTATACCCTGTTGTCGGCGGCCGATGCCGCAGACGCGGGCTTCGACTTGCTGCGCTTTGCCCTCCCCGCTAAAGCGTCAGCCGTCGAAGTCCGCGTGGGCGATACCCACATCGAGCCGTCTTCCATAGCCATCCGCGCCGACACCCTACAAATCGCCCTGCCCCGCGCGATTGCCGCCGACTCCATCCAAGTCAGCTTCACCACCCGCGTGCTACACAACGCCACGCTCTTCGGCCTCGATTTGGGTTCGAGCAGCCATCCAGACCTGTGGCAATCGGTCGAGCCGCTGACGCGCCGCGCCAATATCGTCATGCTCCCCGACCTGACCGGCACCACTCAACTCATCGACGACCTCTCGATCTCCTCGCCAGTGCTCACGCCCAACGGCGACGGCATCAACGACGAAGTAGTCATCCGCTTCGTCGCCTTCAAGGTCGAGCAACACACGCCTCAAGTGCATATTTTCGACCTCGCCGGACGGCCGGTTGCCGAACTGGCGACTCCAACCCTCAACGGCTTGGCTCACGTCTTTACTTGGAACGGACGCACCACCCAAGGCGGTCTCGTGCCGCCCGGCACCTACCTCTGCCGCATTGACCTAGGCGCTGACGCTGGCGACGATACGGCGCTGCGCACCATCGCCGTGGCGTACTGATAACGTCAGTTGCTTAAATAGGATAATCGCTTCCGACGCGTTATATTAGCGCATGATTCGACGGAAGGAGAGCCATTATGCGCCGTGCCACTATCGTCCTGTTCACCCTAATTTTAGCGCAAAGTACCACCGCCCAGATTTCCCACTGGCAACTAGGCGGCAGCGGCTTGGCTTGGAGTGAGAACGACACCACTCGCCTCTTCGTCGATTTCGCAACCACTCCCGGTGCCATCCAGCCCACGTACTTTACGCAAGACGAGACGGTTTTTTCCCACATCGATAATTGGGCCTTCTGGCGCGACCCCAGCGACCGCATCTTCGACTACCTAGACGGCGAAACACCCCGAATGTGGAAGTGGAACCACGGCGTGCCCGACCCTTCGGAAAACGGTTCTTGGCTCATCGACAGCGATCCTATCACCTACAATCCGCCCAAAGCCGACCGCATCGAAAAGGAAACCTTCACCATGGATTTGGCCGTGTCGGTACCAGCGGTGGCCTTCGGCTTTATCCCGCCTAGCGAAGGCTTTCGATCCGACGGCACCCCGCTGGAAACGGACTTCGTTCCCGCTTTTCAGGTGACCGCCTCGGTCGCGCCCGAACCCCCGGTACTCGAAGGCAATGTCAACCCGCTCTCCACCGTCATCGCCGATGTTGACAACAATTTTATCCCGCAGGTCCGCATTGACTTCAACCGCCAGTATCTGCGCTTTTTCCGCTACCGACGGACGCTCTCGCTACTGGATGAGGACGCCCAAGCCAAGAGCGGCAACGTCGCCTTTGCTCTCATCGGCTCGATCAGCGAGTTCCAGCTCTTCGCCCAAGGCGTGCCGCAGCGGGCCATCTACAAGACCAAGATAACCGACCTCGGCGAACCCGTGAATTTCGGGCGGCTGTTCTGGCAGGCCACAAAATTCCGCATGGTCAATGGGACCCCAGTGGAAACCCCCGACGCGGCGGCCCAAGTTAAGATCGAGGTGCGCACTGGCCTAGACGACGATCCGGCCGTCTATCACGAATACATGGACACCGGGCTCGAACGGATAGTCTCGCGCGACTACTACGAAAACGCCCTGCGTACTCGCTTCGTGCGCATTACCGCTGCATCCGACCTGAGCGAACGCCAGCCCAAACCCGGCGTCCGCGCGTCCATCGGCTACGACTCAGACAATTGGACTTTCTGGTCCGCGCCCTTCGTCGAACCGGGCCAACCGATCAACCTGCGCAACGGTACCTATTTGCAGTTCCGCGTCACCATGGAGAGCGACTCCTTCGACGACTTCGTGCGCCTCGACTCGTTGTGGATCGAAACCGCTCCGCTGTTGGCCGCCAACGTGCGCGGCGAAGTGGCCCCGCTAGACGACCCACAGCCCACCGGCGGAATCACCCAAGTCCCCTTGGGCGAAGCCATAGAATTCGTCTATGATCTCCAAGCTGATTTTGAGACCGTAAATGCACCCGGCTTCGACCTGCTGCGCATTCGCACCGGGCACCAAACCGAACTCAAAAGCCTGCAACTAGGCGAGGGCCGCACGGAAACTGCACCCGCCGAGGTCACCCAAGAACCCGAGGGCCTCCTCATCCGCCTGCCCAAGCGCATCACCCGCGCTAACAATCCACCCATCCGCATCGTCTTTGGAACGGAGATCTTTGAATTCGCGACCACCTTCCAGAGCGAGGTACTAGACAGCGAACGCGATGTTTTACCGCAACCCGTAGTAGGTGCCGATGTCGGCGAGGCTCTCTCGACCAACAGCCTGCGCGTGCTCGGCACTACCGAGCAAACAACCGCCTTCATCCAGAACCTGACCTTTTCCTCTGCGGTCTTCACGCCCAACGGCGACGGCATTAACGACGAATTACACGTTGCCTATTCGCTGTTCCGCCTGCCCGAAGCCGTGCCCGTCGTCCTCGAGGTCTATAGCCTCAACGGGCGGCGCGTGGCCCTCGTCGAGGCTGGCTTGCAGAACGCGGGACCACAGAGCTTGCGTTGGGATGGCCGCGACGAAACAGGCCAGTGGCTGCCGCCCGGCCTCTACCTGACGGCCTTAAACCTGCGCTCGGAATTTGCTGCCGATCCCCAACTCCGCCCTTTGGGCATTGCCTACTAAGGAAAGTTCAATGCGACGCGCAATCATCGCCTGCTTCGTACTGGCCACCCCACTCGCGGCTGATATGCTCTCCTTCGACAGTGCCGAAGAATGGGCCCAATGGCAACAGCCCTTCGGCTTGATCCAAGTTGGCGAGCAGGGCCAACTCTCGCTCGTCAAATTCCGCAAGGATATCAACCTCGTCGCGGACGCGCACCGCTTCGTCCACGAGACCCGCACCCGAGGCGACGCCGTCGCCGGTGGCCTCTGGCAAGCCGGTTCCAACGAGACCGACGCCCCACTAGCCATCGACGGCGATCCAACCACCTATTGGCAACCCAGCCCAGACGACGCTCGCGAGGACTGGTTTATCACCATCGACCTAGGCCGTGCAGCCCTAGCCCGCGAGATTCGCCTAAAATTCCCCGACCAAGAGGGTGCGCGCCCGTTCCGTCAATTCCGCGTCTTCACCACTTCCGGCGTGCGCATTGCGGCCACGGACGACCTCTTCCTCTACCGCCAAGCCTTCCGCACCACGCGTCCCAACACCGAATCCGAAATCGTCATCCCGCTGCGCTACGCCGGCCGCGATAGTGCGCTCGTGATTGACCCAGACTTGGATCTAATGCCCGCAGAACGCAACCACTACCAGTTGATCCAGTACATCCAAATCATTTCCGAAGAGCAAAACGCCGACGCCGCCCTCGCCGAGATCGAGGTCATTGGCATTGGCGACAACATCGCCATCGGCACCAGCCAGCGCGGCAATTTCGTCGAAGGCGATGGCACCGGCTCTACCTTCAACCTCTTCGACGCCAACCTCAACACCAACAACACGGTCACCGACTGTCGCGGCGCGCTGTCGGAATGGTCCGAAGGCGGCACTTGGTTCCGCGCCGATCTAGGCGCGACGTTCTTTATCGACGAGATGTTCATCTACTCCATGCAGCCCGACGAAGGCACCTTGGGTTTCACCATCTCTGGCACCGGGCCGGGCCATACCCTCCTCTTTTCCGACGGCACCCCAGCCACGGGTACCGCCCCTCTCGTCGAAGTGCCCGAAAACGTTGACTACGACGAGGTCTTTACTCATCTAGCCCCCAACGCCGATAACCTGCTTTACATGCGCTACCTGTTCGCGCCGCGCAAGGCCCGCTACCTGTTCTGGCACGGCGTTACGTGCAGGGGGTGGGGTATCACCAAATGGGGTGAGATCCAACTGTTCTCTCCGGGTTATCCGGCCCAAGTCGAGTTGCAGTCGGCCTTTATCAACCTCGGCGAGGTAGCCGGCGATGGGCGGCCCAAAGTCATCAAGGCCCTGCACTGGGACGCCGACCTGCCGCCGGGTACCCGAATGCAACTGCGTTCGCGTTCGGGCAACGCGCTGGCACCGGTCTTTACGTTCCGCAATAAGCTCGGCGAAGAAATTACCGAAGAAAAATGGAAAAGTTCGCCCAAAGTGCTGCGCGGTCCCATCGACACCACGCTGGTTGTCGGCGAGGACTGGGACACTTGGAGCAATGTGTACCAGTTTTCCGGCGAAGCCTTCAAGTCGGACAGCCCGCGCCGTTTCATGCTGATGGAGATGATCCTCGCTACCGACGATCCAGCTATCGCCCCGACCGTCAATTCGGTCTCCGTCGAATACGAAAACGCCCTAGTCCAAGGCGCACGCGGTAGCGTCGATCCCCGCGAAGCCAGCCCCAACCAAGACACGCACTTCACCTACACCCTTTGGCCCGAGACCGACGAACTCGACAGCGGCTTCGACCACCTGCGCTTCACCGTCCCCGAACCCGTTGACCTCCAAAGCGTGTCGGTAATGGTCGGCGCAGAACAGGTCGTTCCGGCCTCCTTGGACATGCAGGCCGACTCCCTGCTCATCGCGTTGCCGCAGGTGGTTTCCGGCGACTCCCTGCAAGTGAGCTTCACCACCCGCCTGCTGCAAAACGCCACCGTCTTTACCCTCGACCTCGGATCGAGTGCCGCACCGGGCCTATGGCAGTCGGTCGAGGCGGCCGAGCGCCGCTCCAACATCGTCATGCTGCCCGAACTGACCAACAGCAGCCAACTCATCAGCGATTTGCAACTGGCCTCTGCGACCGTAACTCCCAACGGCGACGGCATCAACGACCAGCTAGAGGTGCGATTCGTCGCCTTCAAAGTCGAGGGCACCGAGCCACAGGTAGAAGTCTTCGATCTGGCCGGACGCCAAGTAGCGGCCCTTACCCCAGGCACCGAAGGCTCGCAACGCCTCTTCACTTGGAATGGCCGCGACGCCGACGGAGCGAGCGCCGCCCCCGGCCTGTACGTCCTGCGCGTCAACCTGGGTGCCGATGCGGGCGATGACACTGCGTTCCGCACCATTGCCGTGGCGTACTAAAGAACCTGCCAAAAAGGCGACCTACACACCTTCATCTCGCGTCGAGTACACTGATTGAATGGATCGCTGCCAAGCCTTGCTTTAGTCTGAGGCTTCATGTACTATGAGCAAATGGGAAGAATTTTAGGTTCTATCGCAGTAAGCCAAAAAGATGCTTGTGTTTGTTAGCCATAGCAGCATAGATACTTGGGTTGCAAAACAAATCGCCAAGGGGATTGAGGAGGCGGGAGCCTCTACCTTTCTTGACGAGTCTAACGTCAATGTAGGCGAAGATTTTGAGGAGAAAATTCTAAGTGCTCTCAACGACGCCGCAGAGCTGTTGGTACTGCTGACGCCGTGGTCGCTAACTAGACCGTATGTTTGGGCTGAGATAGGGGCGGCTTGGAGTCGTCAAATCCCAATTGTGGGTGTACTGCATGGACTAACGCCTGAAGACCTACAGTCCGATCCAAGTGTGCCGACCCTCCTCAAAAGAAGAGACCTAATCCAGTTAAACGATATAGAAACGTACTTTGGCCAACTCGCAGAACGAATCAAATCAGTGTGATAACATGAGGTGTAAAGAATAATGAGCGAATCACCGCAAGTCTTCATATCGTCCGCCTACTCGGACAGAGACTGGATCCGCAGATTCGTCGATCAGCTACAGAGTGCCGGACAGAATGTCTGGTACTACGAACGGGAAGTCGCTGTGGGCGAGCCGTGGGAAGACAAGCTCAAAAGTGGGCTACGGAACAGTGAATACATCGTTCTCCTCATTAGTCCGGCAAGCATCAACTCGTCTTGGTTCAACTTTGAGCTTGGTGCCTCCTTGGGAATGGACAAAAGAGTAATTCCAATCGTGGCCAATGATCTGAAGACTGGCGAGCTTCCCGGTCCAATTCGGTCGCGGCGCTATATTGCGATGGATAGCCCCGAGGATACGGCGCGAGAGGTTGTCGATACGCTGACAGCGACGGAGAAGAGCACTTAAAGTCACTGTACCTCAAAAAGTGGTTGAACTGGTTGAACGCTTCGACCGCAATGTAGAGACGTATAAGTCTATACCGTATAACGAAACCCAACTACGGCGCGAATTTCTTGATCCCCTCTTTGAAGCTTTGGGCTGGGACGTGAGCAATACACAAGGCTACGCCGAAGCCTACAAAGACGTCATCCACGAAGACGCCATCAAAGTCGGTGGATACACCAAAGCTCCCGATTATGGCTTCCGTATCGGCGGTATGCGTAAATTCTTCCTCGAAGCAAAGAAACCCTCGGTCGATATCAAGGGCGATACTCACCCGGCCTATCAGCTTCGGCGCTATGCTTGGTCAGCCAAGCTACCCCTTAGTATCCTCTCCGACTTTGAGGAGTTCGCTGTTTACGATTGTCGAATAAAGCCGGTCCAGACCGATCGTGCAGCCACAGCTCGCACTCTTTACTGCAAATACACCGAATACGTCGATCGCATTGAATTCTCGACTTCTATTCTGGCGTCTATGCTCAATTAGCAACATCTTTAGAGATGGTTGGATTACCTGCACCAAACAATACGTGAAAACACTTCCTATCTACCCGATTGACTTTTCTGATACCGACGACGAGGCCCGTCACGACCAAATGGTGAAGCTAGTCGAGCAGATGCTATCGCTACACAAGCAATTAGCGAAAGCGAAGGCGAACCACGCGAAGACGACTATCCAACGCCAGATTGAAGCGACAGATCAGCAAATCGACGGACTTGTGTATGAGTTGTAGGGATTGACTGAAAAAGAAATAGAGATCGTCAAAGAGGGGACACAATGATAAACCGCAATCGGTCTTGGCGTTTGCCATAAAACTTCTTCTTCATTGATGTGATGTCTGCCCTACAACAAACCTATCTGCCTGGATAGACTATGCCCGAACAACCCTACGACCTGCTAGTGCGCGCTCCGCGCCTTTTCTGCGCCGATAGCGGCCTAGACAGCCCCGGCGCAGTGGCCATTCGCGGCGACCGCATTGTCGCCTCTGGCCCCGGCGTTGAGGGACCCGCCCACACCGTGCTCGACTTTCCCGACGGGCTCCTCCTCCCCGGCCTAGTCGATCTGCACGCCCACCCAGCTCGCGGCCAATCGCGCTTCGGCATTGACCCGGACATCCACTTTTTGCCGCGCGGCGTCACTACCGTCATGTCCCAAGGCGATGCCGGAGCCTTGAACATAGACGACTACCGCCGCACCGTGATCGAGGCCTCGCGCACCCGCGTACTCCTAGCCATCAACCTGTGCAAACGCGGCGAAACGCACCCCGTGCGCTGCTTCAACGACTTGGCCGACGCTGATCCCGATGCCTGCGCCGACGCCATTGCCGCGGACGACCGCAGCATTTGGGGCATTGCCGTCACCGTCACCAGCGGGGCCTGCGCCGACGACCTCGACCCGCGCCCCATTATGGCCGCTGGGCTAGAGGCAGCAGAATTGAGCGGCAAACCGCTACTGGTGGGCACCCGCCTCAAACCCGACTGGCCCCGCCGCGAACAGCTCCCCCTATTGCGTCCCGGCGACGTGGTGACCTACTCCCTCAACGCCCTCCCCGAAAACCTGATGGACGGCGACCGAATTGCCGACGACGTGTGGCAAGCCCGCCAGCGCGGCGTCCTCTTCGACTTGGGCCACGGCATGAACTCCTTCAGCTTTCCCATTGCCGAGGCTACCATTGCCGAGGATTTCCTCGTCGATACGGTTTCGACCGACCAATACAACCGCCACGTTGACAGTCGCCCCCAGCACGATCTCCCCCGCACGATGTCCAAACTCATCGCCGCCGGCATGGCCGAAGCAGATGTATTCGCCCGCGCCACAGCCCGCCCCGCCGAGGTGCTGGGCCTAAAGGGCGAAGTCGGCACCTTGGCTCCAGGTGCCTGCGCCGACCTAGCCGTGCTGCGCTGGAACGAGGAGGCTTTACCCCTTCGGGACGTCAACGGCGAGGAGCGGCCCGGCGGCTGTTGGGAGCCGGTGGCCACCATCCGCGGCGGCCAAGTGGTTTAATTAATTAGGAATTACGAATTAAGAATTAAGAGTTCATAACTGATAATTCGTAATTCCTAATTCCTAATCTTGGAGAACTCCTATGACTGACAAACTAGCGCACGGGATCTGGCCCGCACTCGTCACCCCGTTCACCGATGACGGCAGCGCCTTGGCCCCCGCGCGCGTCGAGCCGCTCGTCAGGCACCTGATCGACGCTGGCTCGAACGGCTTCTTCGTCTGCGGCGGCACGGGTGAGGGAAGCGCCATGAGCGTACCCGAGCGCAAGGCCATGACCGAAACAACCATCGCCGCGGTCGCCGGTGCCGTACCGCTGATCTTCCAAGTCGGCGCGACGAGCACGGCCAATGCAGTGGAATTGGCCCAACACGCTGCGGCCGCTGGCGCAGACGCCGTGGCTTCGGTCGCGCCGGTGGATCAGCCCAACGACCTCCAAGCCGCGGTCGCCCATTACGCAGCCATTGGCGCGGCCACCGATCTGCCCTTCTACGTGTATTGGCTCGCCCACACGGCCGACAAAAACGTTACGGCCGAACAGTTCCTCGAAGCCATGCAAGCCGTGCCCAATTTCAGCGGCCTCAAGTTCACCGACAGCAATTTCTATTTCTTCCAGCGCCTCGTGCAGCTAGGCGGCGACCGCCTCAACCTAATCTCCGGCCCCGACGAGATCTGCCTCGGCGGCATGGTCGCCGGCAGCGACGCCGCCATCGGCTCGACCTACAACATCATGCCCAAACTGTTCGTGGAAATGCGGCAGCACTTTGAAGCCAGCGACATCCGGCCGGCCATGGCCCTGCAAGCACGCGCCAACGAGGTCATATCCACCTTGTTCCACTTTGACCTGCTAGCGGCCGTCAAGGAGATGTTGACCATGCGCGGGCTGCCCGTAGGCCCTGCCCGCCCGCCCCGCATCCCGTTCGACGATGCAACTCGCGCCGCGCTGTGCCGGGCTCTGGACGCCCTCGGCTTCGCAGTGGAATGAGGGCCATTCCCCTCCCGGACGGCGACCTGCGCTACGCCCCCGACTTTTTGGCCCCTGCCGAGGCCGACCAATTCATGCAGCAACTGTTGGACGGCATTGGGTGGCAGCAGCACCACGTCGTCATCTTTGGCCGCCAGCTCCCCGCGCCGCGTCTTTCAGCGTGGCACGGATCCCCAGAAGCTCACTACGCCTATTCGGGGCTAGCCCTGGAGCCGCGCCCGTGGACCGCGCCGCTGCTAGACCTCAAGGCTCGGATCGAAGCCGCCGCCGACTGTTCCCTCAACAGCGTCCTGCTCAATCAGTACCGCAACGGCCGCGACAGCATGGGCTGGCACAGCGACGACGAGCCAGAGTTGGGAACCAACCCGACGATTGCCTCGCTGAGTTTGGGCGAGACGCGGCGCTTCCTCCTGCGGCACAAGCGCCGCGATCACCCCCCGGTCGAAATCCCCCTCGGACACGGTACGCTGCTCATCATGCGCGGGCCAACTCAAGCCCACTGGCAACACCAAGTCCCCAAGACCCGCCGTCCGTGTGCCCTGCGCCTCAACCTCACCTTCCGCTGCATCGTCGCTACTGGACAACCTCCCACCGATGCGCCTTAACCCCCTGCCCTTGCACTACCGCTAGCGACTCTACCCACTGCCGGCACCATTCGTCGTAATCCCTTAGCTCAGACGCGGGATTGGACCGACTGCGGGCTACGAAATCGGGATAGAAGGGGCGGCCGGTTGGCGTCCCCGTCTCCTGATAGCGCAAGTCCATGCTCCAGCGCACCGTGTCCGCGTTGTTGGGTGTCGAGCGGTGCGGGGTCTGCTTGTCCATTAGCAACACGTCGCCTTTGTCCATCGGCAAAGTAAGCGCCTCAGTCTGCGGCATTTCCTCGTCGATGATCACCGTGCCCAAACCCTGCTTGATGTGGTGCTGCACCAGTCCGTTCCGGTGCGCGCGCGGCAAGATCTGCAAACAGCCGTTTTCCGGCGTCGCCGCACACAGCGGTAGCCACACCGTGAGGATGAAGTGCGGGTCGGCCTCCTCCCAAGTAACGCCGGCGTCTTGGTGCCAAGGGGCCACGTGCGGGTCGCTGCCGCTTGGCGTCACACCCGCGGGCAGTTTGGCGCGGATGTGCTGGATCGGGCTACAGGTAATCTCCGGCCCGACCAAGCTCTCGACCAGATCGAGCAGACGGTCGTTGCGCAAAAATTCAAACGAGGCCCGCCCGCGCAAGTGCATGATGTCGAGTTCTCTGTAGATCGCGTCGTCTTCGCGGCAGATCGAGACGAGGCGGCGGTCGAAGGGTTCGTCCGCATACAGGGCCGAGATGTGGCCGGCCGCCAACAGCTCCTCGGCGCGGCGGCCAATGTATTCTTCGTACTCGGCGATGATCGGGTCGAGGTCGGCGTCAGTCAGCGCACCGCGCAGCAGCAGATAGCCGTCCTCCGCAAATTGGGCGACCTGTTCGGGGGTTAGGTGCATAAGGCGTTCTCCTGATGGATGGTAGCGTGCGGCGATAATTTACAATTTTTTTATCTCTCGCTTCACATCCTCCAAGGAGTGCGTACGACCTGTATGCAGGTCCTCGTATGCCTCCTCAACGGCTCGTCGCTCTTCCTGAGTCTCGGGTTCATCATCGTAGGGCACTGATGCAAGCCGATGTAGCAAGAGGTCTCCTTGGTCCCGTAGATATTCCAGATAGCGCTCCGCAGCGTGGCATTCCTTCTCGGGTAATTCATCAACTAGACGATGCAATTTTTCTTTCAAAGTCATGAGTCAAACATCTCCTTACACCGATTGCGAACTGTCTCGAAATATCTCTTTCTTACCCTTATCAAGTCAAGATGGAACTCGGCCTGTAGTCCTTGGCTGGAGAAGATGGTCGTTTAGCCTCTCAAGCCCTCGGGCATTTCGTATATTTACAATTGCAGGACAATTGCAGGCCAGTCTCTCCGGTCGCCGAGTCCCTTCCTTTAGCATAACCAGATAAAAAATATCCATATGATAGACATGAGCCCCTTGCAGCGATTCACTATCCTCGTGAGCGCAGTGGCCTTGACCGTTATGAGCTTTCCGGCCCCCCTTTACGGACAGCGCGTAGGAGAGCGTCTCCGCGTGACCTTAGACGGAGAAACGATGACTGGGACTGTTTCGGCGACGAGTCAGAGCGGATTTGACCTCAGACTATGGGGCGGCAAATTCCGCTCCGTCATGCACAGCGAGATAGAACTGCTGGAGCGGAGTCTTGGGACCCAGACTTACAAGAAACGTGGATTCCTGATCGGGTTTGGTGCCGGTCCCATTCTTGCGGGAATCGTCGCCATCGCCTCGGCCAACAACCCATGCCTCCATGGCGGGTGCAAAAGCATAACCGCTGCAGAAGCGATTTCAGGAATCACCGTGTTGAGCACATATCTAGGGCTTACGGGCTTAGTCATCGGTGCCATTGTGCGAAGCGAAGAATGGGTAACCATTCCAACATCGTTTATGCGTGGAGCGTCGCGGATCAAGCCCGCGATTGATGTGGCTCTTGATCTGCAAAGGAACCCTAGACCGGTCCTGGAGGCCCGCATCCTGTTCTGATCTTGTGAAAAAAGATCATGCCGTGTAATGCCACAGAGCCGCCTATATGCAGTGCTGCGACCAAGTGGCCTGAACGTCAGCGAAACATCGAACAAGCATACCAGAGTGGTTTGGCTTATCTTCTGACAGAAAGTGGCATACGAGACGTTGAAATATCGCGGGCTAAACCTGTCTGCTTTGCACACATAACGCCGGAGAAATATCATGAGCCATATACTTGAAATACCCGATGCGTTGTATGACGCCTTGAAGGAAGCGGCGGAGGCAAGCGGTATCACCCCGCTCGATTGGATTGCCGCACACCTTCCCCAAGCCCCAACAACTCAGAGCACAGAGCCAGCTAGTAACCCTAGGACACTCGCAGACCTCTTTGCCGGCCGGGTTGGACGCATCCAGAGTGGTGGTAAGGAGCGGCTGTCCGAGGGATGTGGGGAGAAGTTCACGGACCATTTAGCATCTAAGCGGCGAGCAAAACACTTGTGACTCTCTGCGATACAGGGCCCTTGGTTGCACTTATCGACCGCGATGATCCCGCTCATGCTCGCTGCGTACCAGCGTTGAGTACACTCCCATCACGCCCGTTGCTTACTAGTTGGCCCTGCTTGGTTGAAGCAATGTATCTATTGTGGCGGGCGGGTGGCCTCCCAGCCCAAGAAGAACTGTGGGGCTACTTGGCCGACGGCTTGGTGGTCGTCCATAGACCAGAGGTGAGGGAATGGGAACGGATGCGAACTCTCATGCGGCAGTATCGCGATTCACCAATGGATCTGGCCGACGCCTCGCTGGTTGTAGCAGCCGAGAAGTTGAATCTTCGTCGCATCTTCACTTTGGACGATCACTTTCACGCATATCGGATTAACGGTACGCACCCCTTTGCCGTCGTTCCGTAGCCTAGGCGCGTCTAGTCCGCCAACCCCTCGGACAAGGTCTCGATATAAGCGCCAATCTCGTCGCGCACCCGCCGATACGCCCCCAATGCTTCTTCTTCACTGCGCGCATTCCGCGCCAGCTTCGGCGGATCGTCAAAGGCCCGATGCACCACCCGGGCGCGCCCCGGAAAAACAGGACACTGTTCGGCCGCGTGGTCGCAAACCGTGACCACCCAGTCGAAGTCGATGTGGCGGAGCTGGTCAACGTGCGTCGATTGCTGGGCCGAAATATCAATGCCGACCTCGGCCATCACTTGCACGGCGTTGGGATTGAGGCCGTGGGTCTCGATTCCGGCTGAGTAGGCTTCAAACTGAGTGGATTTTAGCGCGCGGGCAAAGCCCTCGGCCATTTGGCTGCGGCAGGAGTTGCCAGTGCAGAGAAAGAGGATTTTGGTCATGGATACTTAGAATAAACATCCGCGCACTAGGTCGCTATGCTCGCCGAGGAAATGGTGCAAAGGCCCTATCGCGGTGAGTGTGCCGCTATCGGCGCGTGGTATTATAATAACACGTCTAAATGTCGCCCCGGTTGGCGGTAGGATGCGGTCGAACACCCGCACCCAAGCGGATGGTATATTGTCAAATTAGGAGTTATCCGATGCTGAATCCCCAAATTAGTCGAGTCGTCGCGTCCATATTTGCAGCGGTATGGTTGGCCTCCGGCGTCCAAGGTATGAGGCTTGGTCCGCCGCCAATCGAGGACGGCAAAATCTACTGGACGGAGCATGAGAGCATCCACCGTGCCAACCTGAATGGCTCCAACATCGAAGACCTAGTCGGGGCGAGATTGAGGGTTCCATGGGACATCGCCCTCGACCCGACTAAGGGCAAAATATATTGGACAGAGTTATCCCATGGTTCGAGACCAGGCACTATCCAGCGGGCCAACTTGGACGGCTCAAATGCCGAAGTCCTCGTCACCGGCCTAAAGAATCCTCACGACATCGCCCTCGACCCGACCAAGGGCAAAATATACTGGCTAGATTACGACTACGAAACGCCGGGCACCATCAACAGGGCCAACTTGGACGGCACTAACGTCGAAGTTCTCGTCACGGGTCTGGAGAATCCCCACAACATCGCCTTCGCCCTTGATGTGGTCGAAGGTCGAATCTACTGGACGGAATACGACTGGGACTTGAGCAACGGTGCGATCCGCCGCGCCAACCTCGACGGCTCTAACCCCGAAATTTTCCTCAATGAATTAGCGACTCCCTCTGACATCGTCCTCGATGTGGTGGAAGGTCGGATCTACTGGACGGAATACGACTGGGACTTGGGCAACGGTGCGATCCGCCGCGCCAACCTCGACGGCTCCAATGTCAAAGACCTTTTCGGAACGAACTACCCCGACGCCCTCGCCCTCGATATGGCTGAGGGTAAGATCTATTGGACGGAACCGGGCGCAGGCATAGCCCTCCGCCGCGCTAACCTCGACGGCACTGACGTCGAAGACCTCGCGGCAGTAGAAAATCCGAGCAACATCGCCCTTGACCCGGCCGGAGGCCGGATGTACTGGACGAACACATGGGAAGCTACCATCCAGCGCGCCGACCTCGACGGCTCCAATACCGAAATCCTGCTCGCAGAAGCAGGGGGACCGGAAAATATTGCCTTGGACGTGGCCAAAGGACGGATGTACTGGGCGGAGCGAGATACCGATACCATCCGCCGCGCCGACCTCGACGGCTCCAATGTCGAAGTCCTGCTCGCCGGCATAGTCAGACCAGGGGGTCTCGCATTGGACCTCTCTGAGGACAAGATGTATTGGACAGAAAGGGACAAGATCCGCCGTGCTAACCTCGACGGAACCAACGTCGAGCTTCTCCTAGTGCCAGACAGCTATCCGAAGGATATTGTTCTAGACGTTGCCGGCGGCAAGATGTACTGGATAGAGGGAGAATGGTCGGGGAGGGGGGAAATTCGCCGCGCCGACCTCGACGGTGCCAATGTTGAAACCCTCCTCACCGAGGACGAGATTGCAGGTCCTGATGCCCTCGCCCTCGATGTGAGTGGAGGCAAGCTCTACTGGGCGGGATACCGCATCCAGCGCGCCGACCTCGACGGTGCTAATGTCGAAACCCTCCTTCTCTCAGGAGCAGAGGACATCGCTCTCAACGTGGGTGAGGGCAAAATGTACTGGACGATACGGGAGGACGAGGATACGGCGGAGATCTCGATCTGGTGCTCCAACCTCGATGGTACCGACATAGAAAGCCTCTTTTCTTCGCGAGCTGTCGAGATCGCCCTCGACACGGCGGGCGGTAAGATGTACTGGACGGAAAAAACCACCATCCGCCGAGCGGACCTCGACGGCGCCAACAGCGAAATCCTCCTCGCGGGGAAGGTGGATGTTCCCATTGACATTGCCCTCGATGTCGTTGCAGGTAAGATGTACTGGACGGAATGGGAGTTGTCCGAGGGAATTGGCAAAATCCGCCGCGCTGACTTCGACGGGACCAACAGCGAGGATCTCGTCATTGAAAGATGGAGATACCCAAGCGGCATCGCCCTCGATGTCGGCGACGGCAAGATCTACTGGACGGAATGGGGGTCGGGAAAGAGGAGAATCCGGCGCGCCGACCTCGACGGGACCAACAGCGAAACCCTCCTCAACGGAATGAGAACGTTCTGGGCGGGAGGCATTGCATTAGACCTGACCCATGGCAAGATGTACTGGGCAGAAGATGGGGGGGAGGAAGGGACAGGCCGCATCCGGCGCGCCGACCTCGACGGGACCAACAGCGAAACCCTCCTCGGCGATCTGCCGGGGCCATACGGCGTCGCCCTCGACCTAATCAACGGCAAGATGTACTGGACCGACCTCGCGGAGAATACTATACACCGCGCTGGCCTCGACGGCATCGACGTCGAACTCCTCGTCGCGGAGTTGGTGTATCCAAGCGGCATCGCCCTCGACGTAGCCGGAGGCAAAATCTACTGGACGGAGGCCGGTACGTTCTACTCTTCTGCGAGAGATGCCATCCGTCGGGCCGATCTCGACGGCTCGAATGCCGAATATCTCGCAGGGGTTAAGGAGCCAGATGCGATCGCCCTTGATGTCGCTGGTGGCAAGATGTACTGGACGGAGTATGAGCAGGGCTGGATTCGCCGCGCTAACCTCGACGGCTCCAACAGCGAAGACCTCATCGCTACTGGATGGGATCCAATACAAGATATAGCCCTCGACGCGATCGGTGGAAAAATGTACTGGACCGACTGGGAGTTGGAAGAGAGGAGAGGCAAAATCCTTCGGTCCAACCTCGATGGCTCCAATGTCGAAACCCTCTTCACTGGAGATCCGTCAAGGGGCATGGCCTTGGACACCGTCACCGGAAAAATGTACTGGACGAACTGGAACCACGACGGGAATGGGGGTATCCGGCGAGCCGGTCTCGACGGCGCTAACGTCGAACTCCTCGTCGAAGGGTTGGCGACTCCAAGGGGCATCGCTCTCGATGCGGCCAAGGGCAAGATCTACTGGACAGAGAGCACCGGCTCAATCCGGCGGGCCGACCTCGACGGGACCAACAGCGAAACGATCCTCACGGATTTACCGGGGCCATACCACCTTGCCCTCGACTTGACCGCGGGCAAGATCTACTGGACGGACGGAAAATACCCCTACAGAGACCGCATCATTCGCCGCGCCAACCTCGACGGCTCCAACAGCGAAGACCTCCTTACCGGACTGGATTCTCTGGGAGACCTCGCCGTGGACGACACCGCGGGCAAGATCTACTGGACGGACAAAAGCGGCATTCGCCGCGCCAACCTCGACGGCACAAATGCCGAAATCCTCCTCAGAGAATTGCGGTATGTACGGGGCATTGCGCTGGACGTCCCCCAACCTGTGCTGCCGACGCAGACCGAGCTGTTGACCAATTATCCCAATCCGTTCAACTCAGAGACCTATATTCCCTTTCAACTACACGCACCGGCCCAAGTTAGCCTGAGCATCTACGATGTCCGGGGGACGCTGGTCCGAGAACTTGACTTGGGCTATCGCGCGGCAGGTCAGTACCGGACGAGTGCCAACGCCGCCTATTGGGATGGCCGCGACCAGCGCGGTGAACGGGTCGCCAGCGGCGTGTATTTGTACCGCTTGCAGGCCGGGCCAGGTGCCCATGCACGCAAGATGCTCTTGCTAAAATAAGAGCGTGATCGGCCGGAGCGGATGAGTCGGCATTCGGACAAACGGAGAGCCAAGCGAATGAAAAAGACCCTGTTGTTGAACACTGCCCTCTTGTGCGTGGTGTTCGCGCCGAATGGAGGCATCCTAGCCGGCGGAATTGGGGACCGGCCAGATGCGGACGGCGGCCAACTCCAAGCGATCCTCGAAGGGCACAGAGATTGGGTCATTGCGGTGGCATTTTCGCCGGATGGCAGCACCCTAGCCAGCGGCAGCGACGACCACGAGATTCGCTTGTGGGACGCCAGCAACGGTCAACCCAAGGCGACTCTGAAGGGACACAGGGGTTCCATTCGTTCCGTGGCGTTTGCGCCGGATGGTAAAACGCTAGCCAGCGGCAGCGACGACGGCACGATCCGCTTGTGGGACGTGGGCACTGAACAGCTAAAGACAACCTTGGAAGGGCATACCCGTTCCATCCGTTCCGTGGCGTTTGCACCGGATGGTAGAACGCTAGCCAGCGGCAGCGACGACGGCACGATCCGCTTGTGGGACGTGGGCACTGAACAGCTAAAGACAACCTTAGAGGGACATACACGGCCTGTCTATTCCGTGGCGTTTGCGCCGGATGGTAGAACGCTAGCCAGCGGCAGTGAAGACAGGACGATCCACTTGTGGGATGCCGACACCGGCCAATCTCGGACCGCGCTTGAGGGACATGCGAGCTGGGTCTTTTCGGTGGCGTTTTCACCCGATGGCAAAACGCTGGCCAGTGGGAGCCCGGATGAGACGGTTCGGCTGTGGGACGCCGACACCGGCCAACCCCGGGCAATCCTTGAAGGGCATAGAAGTTGGGTCTTTTTCGTAGTGTTTTCACCCGATGGCAAAACGCTGGCCAGTACCAGTGAGGACGGCGCAATCCGGCTGTGGGACGTGGCCGATGTCCGACACAAGGCCACCCTCCGCGGCTTGGGGGAGAATTATACTTCCCTAGCATTTTCGCCGGATGGCCAGACCTTAGCCAGTGGGAGTCGGGACTGCACGGTCCGGTTGTGGGATGTGTCGTCGTCCACGGTTGTGCCGAACAGCGCTGACCAGAACCTTGCCCGATGGGGGTTGCCCGACGGTGCCCAAGTGCGCCTTGGTAAAGGGAGTATATCCGATATTGCGTATTCGCCCGATGGCACTCGGCTCGCGGTGGCCAGCAGTATCGGTGTCTGGCTTTACGATCCGCTTACCGGCACTGAAGTCGCCCTGCTGACAGGGCATACGGCTCCTGTAAATACCGTGGCGTTTTCGTCCGACGGGGACATGTTGGCCAGCGGCAGCAATGACGAGACGGTCCGGTTGTGGGATGCCGCTAGCGGCCAACTCAAGGCGATCTTCAAAGGGCCGCCAGCTCCTATCAATTCGGTGGCGTTTTCTCCCGATGGAAGCACCCTAGCTAGCGCGAGTCCGAATTATTACAACTCGATCTGGTTGTGGAATGTGGACAGCGGCGAACGCAAGATGATACTGGAGGGGCATACCCGTTCCGTCCTTTCGGTGGCGTTTTCCCCCGATGGAAGCACCCTAGTCAGCGGCAGTGAAGACGGTACGATCCGCTTGTGGAACGCGAATACCGGCGAATCCCAAGCAACTCTTGAAGGCCATGCGCGGGATGTCTTTTCGGTGGCGTTTTCGCCGGATGGGCGCACCCTAGCCAGCGGCAGTCAGGACGGCACGATCCGCTTGTGGAACGTGGACAACGGGCTGGAAAAGGCCACCCTAGCAGGTCATACGAGCCGATTGGATACCGTGGTAACTTACAGCGTAAGCAAAGACGGCAAATCCCGAGTCACTCGTAGGGTGCAGGGAGGTTGGGTCTATTCCGTAGCATTTTCTTCCGATGGCAAAACACTGGCCAGTGGAAGTCAGATCGGCACGATCCGATTGTGGGATGTGGACACCGGCCAATCGCTGGCCACCCTCGAAGGACATACGAGTTCTGTTTATTCCGCGGTCTTTTCGGTGGCGTTTTCGCCAGACGGAAAAACCCTAGCCAGTGGGAGTCTGGACAGCACAGTCCGTTTGTGGGATCCGGCCAGCGGCGAACCCCAAGCGATCATAGATGGGCACAGGAGTTCCTTCCATCCGGTGGCCTTTTCTTTAGATGGGAGTATGCTCGCCAGTGGAAGTCATGACAACGCGATCCGCTTGTGGGATATGACCAGCGGCCGACTGCTGGCCACCCTAGAGGGCCATACGGCTTGGGTTAATTCGATGGCGTTTTCGCCGGATGGGAGTATGTTGGCCAGTGGAAGCCAAGACAGAACAGTCCGCTTGTGGGATACAGTTGGTGGACGACTGCTAGCTACCTTGGCGGGCCATACGGCTTGGGTTAATTCGATGGCGTTTTCGCCGGATGGGAGTATGTTGGCCAGTGGAAGCCAAGACAAAATAGTCCACTTGTGGGATACAGTCAGCGGGCAATCACGGGCCACCTTGGAAAAGCACACGGATAGGGTCAATTCGGTAGTGTTTTCGCCCGATGGCCACATCCTAGCCAGCCGGAATGAGGATGGCAATATCCAACTGTGGGATGTAGGCAACAGCCAACTCCGGGCCACTCTTGCTAGTTGGGCCCATGCCATGGTGTTCTCACCTGATGGCAGTACGCTAGCCACTGGCAGTGGGGACGGCATGACCCGGCTGTGGGACGTAGGCAGCGGCCAACTCAAAGCCGCCCTAGAAGGGACGCTAGGCTGGGATGTCATTTCCGTGGCGTTTTCGCCAGACGGGAGTATGCTGGCCAGTGGGGACCGGAACGATGATATCCGTTTGTGGGACATGGACAGTGGCCAACTCTTGACCACCCTGTGGCATAGGGAGGATGTCCGTTCGGTGACATTTTCACCCGATGGGGGCACACTGGCCAGTGGCAGTGACGATCGCACGATCCGTTTGTGGGACGTGGACAGTGGCCAACTCAAAGCGACGCTGGAAGGGCATACGGGAGGCGTCAATCTGGTGGCCTTCTCGCCGGATGGGAGCAGATTGGCCAGTCGGAGTGTGGACGGCACGACTCTGCTGTGGGATATGTCGCCCTACATCACCCCCCTCAATCTGTCTAAGGCGATTCACGCTTCGCCACTGCCAACGCAGACGACTCTGCTGGACAACTTCCCCAACCCCTTCAACCCAGACACCTATATCCCCTATCAACTACACACTCCCACTCAAGTGCGACTGAACATCTACGATATCCGAGGAGCCTTGATCCGAGAAATCAATATAGGTTATCGCCCGGCGGGTCAGTATTTGACGAGCACCAACGCCGCCCATTGGGATGGCCGCGACCAGCACGGTCAGCGCGTCGCCAGCGGCGTGTATTTGTATCGCTTACAGGCCGGGCCGGTCGCCCACGTGCGCAAGATGGTCCTCGTCAAATAAGCTGTACCTACTCGTACAACCACGCGAGCGACGCAAGCCACGGCGGATTTCGTCGCCGCTCACCTGATTCCACACGCAGAGCAGATCGCCCGCAGTTGGGATCGTGCGCAGGCGGCACGGCGAATACGAGTTGGCCAGTTCCATCGGCTGCGGCAACGACCACGTATTTGCCATTATGCACGTCCTTGCTCGAATGCTAACTTAAAGACTGACGTTACGCCTTGTAGGGGCAACCCTGAGGGTTGCCCTTTTGGACCCCACCGGCTTGAATGCGCCGGTAGCGCGGATGCCCCTACACATACCCGTTCGGGGCCGATGCGTAACAGCAGTTAAGGAGTTACGAGCCACCTATCGCCAGATTAGGTTTGAAGCTACAAGATTTCTAAAAATGGCATCTCCCAATCGAATTCCCATAGTACTCTCGTTAGCACTCGCTATTTCCGTTCCAGCAGTATCGTCCCCGGAAGAATCCCTGCCCCCAGGGCACAAAATCCACCGCTCCATCCCTCTGCCGGGTGCCAAAACCCACGTAGTGATTTTAGGGGAAAGGTTCCGCGCCGGCGGGTTCAAACGCTGGCTCTACGGCAGCGATTACCGGGATCTCTGGGCTACTCCCATCGAGGTTACAGTCCTCGACCTGGACCGTATAGGAGGTGGCCTGACGCCGCTGCGCACCGGCGGAGCCGGACAGTCCATCTCTCTGCACTTTACGGGACAAGATGGCCGCCGCTATACGGTTCGCTCCTTGGATAAAGATCCTATGAAAAGGAAATGGGACGAACTCAAGAATACGGTTGTAGATGACGTCCTGCAGGACATGATCAGTGCGCTGCTACCCACCGCAGGGCTCGTCGTCGATCCGCTAATGGAAGCCACGGGCATCCTCCATACCAAGCATACGCTCGTCGTTATTCCAGACGATCAAAGGCTGGGGGAGTACCGCAAAAATTTTGCCGGCCTTATCGGAATGCTACAGGAACACCCTTCGGAAGGGCCGGACGATACGCCCGGCTTTGCCGGTTCCCGCAAGATCAGCGGCACCGAGAAGCTGTGGAAGCGTTTGGAAAAAACACCCTGCAACCGCGTCGATGCCCGCGCCTATCTAAAGGCGAGGCTGATGGATTTTCTCATCAACGACAGGGATCGCCACTACGGTCAGTGGCGCTGGGCGCGGTTCCCCGCTGGCGATTGTTATACTTGGCTGCCCATACCAGAGGATCGCGACCAAGCCTTTGTCGACTTCGATGGGTTTGGCATGGCTGTGGCGCGTAGAGGGCTGCCGATGCAAATCGAGTTCGACGACGCGTACCCGAGTCTGGTGGGCCTATCGACTACGGGCTGGGAGCTGGATCGCCAGTTCCTAGCCGAACTCAATAAGACGGCATGGGATTCAGTAGTGACGGCGTTCCGCCGGGACCTCCCAGACCCGGTCATCGAGGATGCCGTGCAAAAGCTCCCACCGCCGTATTACAAGATCGTTGGAGAATCTCTTACCAAAGCCCTCAAATCGAGACGGGACGCATTGCCTGAATTTGCCCGCCGATACTATGCGTTGATTACCCGCGAGGCCGAAATCCAAGCGACCGATCAGGACGAGTACGCCCACTGCCAACACCTGCCGAGCGGCGATCTTTTGGTCCGAATCGGCCTCATCGAAGAACCTGATGGAGCGCCCTATTTCCAGCGCACGTTCCACCCCCAAGAAACCCGCGAAGTCCGCATCTATCTCCGAGGGGGAGACGACCGCGTGGAGATAGCAGGAGGCAAGGGACAGATTGCCGTCCGCATCGACGGCGGGGGCGGAGACGACGCTTCGACAAATTCATCCCAAGCTAGTGCCGCAAAAACCCGATTTTACGATTATCGCGGGAAAAATCGGTTCGCCAAAGGCAAGGGCGCAAAAATCGACGAGCGCCCCTACAAGCGTCCTCCCGCTCGGATTCTCCGCGCGCGGTATGCACTAGACTGGGGCAGGCAGGCGATCACGTTCCCGATCCTTATAGCCAATCCAGACCTGAGCGTGTTCGTAGGCGGTCGCGGTAGCCGGCACTATTTTGGCTATCGCAAAAACCCGTTCTCTTCGCGTCATTCCTTCAACGCTGGGCTAGCGCTCAATCGTCTCAAGCCATCTGTCTCCTATACCGGAACCTTCCGCCAACTGCTGTTCGATCTCGACGCAAAAATCTATCTCAAGTACTCTGGTCTTCAAGTAATCCGGTTCAATGGATTCGGCAACGAAACGGAGATTCCGGGGCCGTCTTCTTTTTATCAAGTAGAGCAAAATTATTTCGCTTTCGCCCCATCCCTCGAATTTCGCGCAGAACAGCATACAGGAGACATAGAATTGCTGCGCTCGAAATTAACTGTCGGCATGGGGCCGATCGTCAAGTATGCAAACACGCCGCTGAGTTCCAACAAGGACAAATTTATCGGTTCGCTGGATCACCCGTTATACGGCACAGATTCCTTCGGCCAAATAGGAGTACAGGGTGAAATCGCCTACGACACGCGCAACAATCCAGCGTATGCCACTCGGGGATTCTTGGTCAGAGTTGCCGGAGTCGTCTATCCGGGCGTTTGGGATGTGGCGTCGGCCTTTGGCAGCATAAATGGAGAAGTACGCACGTACGCAACAGCCCCTATTCCGACCAAGCCGACCCTTGCCTTAAGAGCGGGCGGCAAGAAGGTATGGGGAACCTTTCCCTTCCACGAGAGCGCCTTCTTAGGCGGGCCCGGCCTAGCCGGTAGTGGTGCGGCCGATGGCAATGTACGTGGTTTGCGGAAAAACCGGTTCGCAGGAGATACTGCATTGTACGGCAATTCTGAACTACGACTGGTGCTGGCCAAAATCAAGCTTTTAGTACCAGGAGAGTTGGGCCTGTTCGGTGCGGCCGATGCCGGTCGGGTGATTTATTTCGGGAATTCGGACGATGCTGGCAGTTGGCATACTGGCGTGGGCGGTGGATTGTGGCTGTCTTTTCTCCGACGGTGGCAGACCGTGAGCGTGGCAGTTGTAAACGGCGATGACTTGATGGGAGTGTATCTGCGCGCTGGTTTGGTGTTCTAGCTAATCAAGGAGGGATACATAATGCTCAACAACATGATCATACGTCTGCTCGTTTACTATGCCGCATGGCTTTTAGCCCTCAGCGGGATTTTTTACCTCTTCCCCCAGATCCTCTATTACGTCGCCCAAGAGCGCAAACGCATCTTCGTAGCAAAGTCCTTGGAGTTCGGGACCGAGACCGCTCCATTTCCACTCGGCAATATCGAAGAAGGGGTGTTGCGGCTCGTCGATCCGGCACACACCATTCCAGTCATGGTTGCTTTGGTGCTGGCCTTTGGGGTCACGCTCCCCATTACTTGGGTCTATCGCTGGACGCGGCCGCGCAAAAAATACAGTCAATCCTTTGCCCACACGCTGCTCGTGATACCTACCTCCATAACGCTGGTCGTCTTTTTGGTTAAAGGTAGCCTTGCCCTCGCCTTCAGCTTGGCGGGCATCGTAGCTGCTGTGCGCTTTCGCACCTCACTCGAAGAGCCGATGGATGCGGTGTACATGTTCATGGCCATCGGCATCGGGCTGGCGGCCGGCACCCAGCTTACTACGGTGGCGTACCTCGCATCGTTGGTTTTCGTCGCCATAGCGCTGGGCGTGTGGAAAAGCAACTTTGGCACCCGGCCGGCCGTAATATCCGGCTGGACCATTGTTTATCCTGACAAATCGGCCCAAGTCTCTGAAACGAGCGACGCGGCGGTTGCTACCCCCAAACCTCGTGACGCACAGATCGAAGTCCATGCAACAAACGTCGAGGAGGTTCAAAAAGCAACGGAGCTGATCCTAACATCCAGTACCAAGCGTTGGCAGGTAGCAGACGTGACTAATAATGAGGATGGAACAGCCGTCGTTGTGTTTGATGTTTGGCTAAAAAAATCCGTCAATCCGCTCTCTCTCGTCCGGGATATTGAAGAAAGCGGCAAAAATTATATCAACGCCGTAAGAATGAGAGGTAATAACTCGTAACTTTCACGCGGTGCGCACGGCAAACAAATCAGCGTCCTGCAACACCAACCGCAGGCGCACCGGACGGCCCTTGAGGCCGGACAAGTCGCCGCCTGCTTTCCAAGCCACGGGCGCGTCGAGTTGGTCGCCGTAGATCGGATCCATTTCCTCCAAGGCATACTTAGGCAGGGGCTGGCCCGATTCGTCCTGCAATTCAACCCGCAGCGACCCTGCCGCCGAGGTCGCGTAGTTGAGGCGCAAGGCGGCCCCTTCCAACAGCAAGGGACGAGTGAGCAATTCACCGCCTCTATACCCGGCCCGCACCGAGGCAAAGCCATGCGGCCGCACCACCACGCGGCGCAAGCGGTTAGTTGACCAGCCGTAATTTTCCGAGATGTACATAGACCATTCGTCGGCAGTTTGCACCAAGCCGGGGGCAGGCGTGCAACTGCGGTGGGACCAATTGCGCTGATCCGTGCCGGGGCGCAGCCAAGCTTCCATAAAGGGGCGGTCCCAGTGGACGCCGTCGCGGCTGCTCATAAACACCGCGTCGGACAGACCATTCCCAGGATAATCCATCGCCGCGATGTCGAGCTCGCGCTCGGGCAAAAAGCGCATGGGGAACGACAGCAGGATGTGCTCGGCACCAGGGCAAGGTGTAGTGGCGTTAGTGTAGAAGTGCTCCAGCGGCACGTCGTCGGCGTACTGGTGAGGCTGCGGCGATGTCCAGTGGATGAAGTCCTCGGAGGTACAGCTCTGGATGGCCCGCACTCGGCCGCCGGTGCTGTCGAAGTAGCGGCTGAAGAGGCGATAGCGCCCGATGTAGGCGTCCCACAAGGCGACGTTGACCGAGTCAAAGGCTCCGGTGACGTCCAAGGGACCTTCTTTGACCGGAGTCCAATGGAAGCCGTCGGGCGAGGCAAAGCCGTGCAAGTTCGACTGGCCTGTGCCGCCCACGGCCTTGAACCGCTGCGCCGGGTCGGCCGCGGGATTACCGTCGAGGAAGACGCAGAAATTGTGGCTCTCGTGGCCCTGAATGAGGACGTTGTTTTTGCGCGTGCCGTTGAATTCGACCAAGCCCAGTTCGGGTTGCGTAAAGTGAATGCCGTCGGTGCTGATGGCCAAGTTGGTCGTCTGACTGGCCGCGCCGTCGGCGTAGTCCGCGCCAATCGGATAGAAGCCCCGGTAGTACATTGGGTGAGATTGTAGCAGCCTGTGCAGGCATTGTCCCAAGGCTGAGAGACTTGATAGACCACTTCGCGGCGGATGGGCGGATGCAAGTGCAGAGCGGCTCCATCGAGATGTTCAATAAGAAAGTGATCGACGAATAATTCGCGGCGGGATCCCAAGGCAATGGGCGCGGTCATGGCGAGGCTCCGGTTAGGGGATTGATTGAGAAATAGCGTAGCTTTGCAAGGAAAATACTGCGCCTTGTGTCAGTGTCAAAATGCTGGCGACGACACCCACCCATCGAGTTCACCATCATTTTTCTTTCTGTCTTCGCCAGTGCTTCTGTCGCACCAGCGGCATCCAGCCAAACCGCTGGTAAAACCTTCCCGCGCCCGCTTTTTCGTCATCTCGGTCAACAGACAGCACAATCCGGTCGCACCTAGCTAGCCGTAGCCATTCAACAGCGTGACCGACGACCCACGAACCAATTCCCTGATTGCGCATCGTTTCGCTCGTTGCGAGCTCCGAAAGCTCAGCCCATCCTGCCAATGCAGGCAATTGGCCGCCTTGCGTGAGATCTGAAATACATTCGCAGTGCGCAATGTCGCGGCCATCTAACCGTGCGACAAATCGCGTACCGAATTCTCCCGCATCGCGCTGGATCGTTACACCTCTCACTGGAGGCGCACCAAGAGTAACTATCTCCTTCAGCGTGCCACCATAGACAGATTCGTCAATGTCCTCATTCGCGGAATAGCCAAATTGCTCTACCAGACCGCTTATGTGCGGCCAGACATCTGGTATTCCTACGCAAACAGGAACCGGCAAGGGACCCGAAATCTGCTCGTCCACCACCTGCCAAGCGTTCATCTGCCGCCGGCACTCCGTCATAACCGCCGCCCCAGCTTCGCGCTCTTCGGGCCAGAACAAGATCCAATCAATGTCTCCAGTTCCCTTATAACGCGTGTCGTCGCCGTATCGGAGGAGGTGCGCCGCCGTGCAAACGCGATCCTTGACTATGCCAACAATGGATTTCCTTTCGGCAACCCAAGGATCAGTAATGTACTCCTGCGGCTCGCTTTTCAGGCGCTCCCAAAAGTAATCGGCAGTCAAGCTCCACCCAGGTATCGCGGTGCTAAGATGACTGTTGACAAGCGCCAAGACCTGGGGAAGATGAGAGCGATCTAGTGGTGCTATTTGTACCATATTTATTCCCTCGGATAGATTGTTAGCTTCCAAAAGACGCGCAGCTCGCTAACCTTTACCGCTCTCAAAATCCCGGTACGCACGGCTGGCCGTGGGCACAGTCTGCCCCTGGTACTTGCTACCCAGCCCCGGCGAACCGTAGGGGCTGTCCGCCGGCGTCGCTAGCTGGTGGAACGAGAGCTGCCCGATCTTCATGCCGTGATACAGCGTGATGGGCAGGTTCGCCACATTGCTCAGTTCCAGCGTCAGGTGTCCCTTCCAGCCGGGATCCACATACCCCGCAGTCGAGTGAATCAGCAGCCCGATGCGCCCCAGCGAACTCTTGCCCTCCAGCCGCGCCACCAGATCGTCCGGCAGCTCTATCGTCTCAAAGGTGCTGCCCAGCACGAACTCGCCCGGATGCAGCATAAACGGCTGCTCGCCGATCTCCTCCATTTCCGTCAAGTCGCTCAAGTCTTCGCGCACGTCGATGAACGGGCGGCGCGAGTTGCGGAACACGAGCATGTGCTTGTCGAGATGAACATCAACACTGGCCGGCTGAATGCACCCCTCCCCCAGCGGCTCGACGACGATTTTCCCTTCTGCCAGTAGCGTCTTGATTACGCGGTCACTGAGAACCATTTTCCCTCCAGATTTTTATTGTATAGCAAATTGTATAGAGAATCGTTCACAATCCGACTTTAGCAACATAAGAGATTTGCGCCATCTTAAATATCCCAGAGCCCCCGCTCCATTCCCCACAAAAATGAACGACGAGCGAACGTTTGCCCAACCACCATTCCAATCGAGGCCCCGTTTGGCTAGGCGATGACGCAAATTTTGAAACCAGCGCTAGTTACCATCTGCACCTCAGACAAATCTATCTCAGTCAAGATAAAATTTGCTTTTGCTCGGGATTTTTTTGTATAATGATAAAATCTAAAATTAGCCGGTACAAAGGTTTATAAAGCTTATATAGAGCCATAGTAATGAGTTACACCCATTAGAGAAAGGAGATAGTCAATATCAAAATTGGTCAAAACGAAGTTTCGCAGCAGTACTCAGCTTTCATCAGTTATACCAGCTTGGAGAATGCACTATGAAGACGTTTTTAGCCAATATTTGCCTTGCAGTAGCTTTCGCCTTGCTACCTACCCACTCGGCATTTGCCCAGGGAGCCATAGGCGGCGAGGAGAATGAAATAACCGAGAGCCGGATGCCCACGGTGCTGACGATCGAAGTTGAGGACATGAACGTCAGCAGCTTCCCTGTGGATATTCCCTTCACTATGTCGGGATCTCCCGCCACGGTCTATCTAGCTGTTTATACAAACTGGGGGGATGCCGATCTTCCAGGTCTGACGGTGGAGGGCGATTTCAACTGGCATACTTACCAGGAAGTGAACAAGGCTCTGTGGGTTTCCCCGGGATCTCGCTTTGAGCCAGGTTCTCATTCAATCCGGTGGGATGGCAACGATATGGACGGCAATCAGGCCGATCCCAATGGTAGCTATCGGTTCTTTGTCGTCGGCCTTGACGACCAAGCTCCCATCAACATGGTAGGCTATACTAATGAGCGGCATACGGCTGAATCGACCTTGGCCCGCGACCAAAACGGCGATCTCTTCATTGTGACCGGCGGCAGCACGCAACGGCTGACCGCGGATGGGCCACGCCATTTGTTCCTCACTCGCGTCGGCACGAACTGGCTGGAGACGCCAGGCGCGTGGCAGGCGATCGACGTCGAGAACGAACTCATGACCGTTTTCCACGAGGATGACGTTATGCCGGCGGAGTGGCAGGGTGGCGGCAACGGCAAACAGTACGGTAGTCTGCCCGGCGACTTCTACGGCGATAGCTGGGACGGAACGGTCTATGGCTCCATCAAGTTCAATGTAGATCCAGCGAACGGCCAAGTCACACTGGATCGGAACTTCGGCACTGAGGGAGACGGCCGCATGAAGTTCGAGCCTTTCAGCGATGGGAATCTCGCTGTGGGATCGACTGGCATAGATGTATGGAAGGGACGGCTCTACTACCCCATCTACGACCGGGGTAGAGACGCGCCCGCCCACGCCAATGTCGGGATTCAGGATGCGGCTACTGGCGAGGTCATCGACGTGCTCGACCTATCCGAGTGGCTGGTCGTGGATGTGGGCGAGGGCAACCAAGCCTTCAGCCCCCACGATATCTGGGTGGACGATACTGGGATCTACGTCGTGGGCTATGCTGGCTCCCAGCACGTCAAGATCACCCTTGACGGCGAGTTGAAGTGGCTCAACGACAACGGCGATGGCTTTGCCGATCGGCGGAATGCGGATACCGGAGAATTCGACTATGGTGCCTTCTCCATCACGCCGTGGAACACATCTGGTTCGGGCAGCAAGGACGGCTGGGGCTTCGCCTTTATCCCGCTGTTAGGCAGCACCACCAGCACCGTGGATATCTTAGGCCCGGATGGCACGGGTATCCTCCACATGGTGGCCACCCATGCTCCGGCTCACTGGCCGCAATGGGTCGAGTCGATTGAAGAGGACGGTCCGTACGATGGGCTTTACTGGGATATCGGTTCGCGGCGCGGCGGTGGGACAGACCCTTGGGACGTGCCCGACTTCACGGGATTTCCGTCTCGTCAGGCGATCCACTTTCCCTTTGACACCAAGACCGCGCTCATCAATCCCGATGATGCCACGGTCGTAGAGGCGGTAGAGGGGGCGGGGCTGCCCGATAAATATGCGCTCGATAACGCCTTTCCCAATCCGGCCAACCCGCAGACCACTATCAGCTTCAGCATCCCTCGGGATGAGAACGTGATGCTGCAGATATACAATCTGTCGGGTCAGCAGGTGAAGACTCTGCATCAGGGCTGGGTCAAGGCCGGCGCGTATCAGAGCGCGTGGGATGGGACCGATGACTCTGGCGCGAGCGTGGCCAGTGGCGTGTATCTCTACACCCTAGAGGCCGGTAGCTTCTTTGAGGCTAAGAAGCTGACTTTGCTCAAGTAATATTCCGGTCGTATTGCGACAGATGGACAAGGTGGGAGATTGGCTGTTGTTTGGACGATTCGCCCGCCTTGTCCTCTTTTACGCCCCATCTCAACTGTCTAGGCACAGCACCCCCTACAGTAAGAAGGCTTTCTCTTGGGAAGACGAAGAATTCTGCTGTCCCTGACTCTCCTCTTGCTCAGCTTTGGGAGCAGCCAGCTCTATGGCCAAACTCTCCACATCGGCCACTGGCAGCAGACGACTTACTACCGTCATACCTTCCAGGCTCAAGAGGATCGCTCGGGGGTCGTGAGGATTACAGCTATCGGGGATTATACCCTTTATTTTAATGGTAGCGAAGTGGAATCCGACAGCGATTGGAGGACTGCCGAAGAAGTCTCTGTGGACTTGCAAACAGGGGCCAACGATATCGCGGTGGCGGTGAACCATTTTGAGGCGGTAGCTGGCACCGGCCTGATTTTCAGCCTTCAGGCCGGCCCTCAGGTCGCGGTGAGTAACTTCACGGACGAAACATCTCCCTGGTTCTGGTCGGACGCCGCGCAAGTCGGAACCGACTGGACAACCGCGAATGTGCAAAATTCGTGGGAGAGGGTGCAGGCCGGAACGATCAGCAGAGGGCAGGTGCAAGAAGGCATATTTCATCCGCTCGCCGAGGTAATCGCCGGCTATCCGAATGCGGTGAATCTGGGTAGTTCGAGCACTGGTCGCATCGTCCTCGCCGACCAGCGTGGCCAAAATATAGCCCTCGGGCTGAATGCTACTGAAGTGGGGGTGACGGATGGTCGGATCGGCACTCCGGTATGGTCTCTGCCCCAGGGACTGAGTGCGCTGAATCGCCTAGTCGACATCACGCTGCCGGACCTGACGCGGATCAACCGGGTTCGGGTTATAACCAAGCCACCCGATGGGAACGAGACCTATGCTGGCAACTCGCTGTTGGGGTATTCTGTGCAGATCAGCGAGGACCAGTCCCGCTGGATCGAGATGGGGGGAATCAACGACATAGAGGACTTTATCTTCACAGAGGTGCTCTTTGATCCAGTGCTGGCACGCTACGTCAGGATCCAAGTGACTCAGGCAGAAGTCGGCCAAGATCCGGCTAAGGTGACGGAGATTCAAATATACGGCGTTGATTTTGTCTCTGAAGGAGGCTATATCTCGCCGCCGCTGGATTTTGACGATGCTACGGTGAAGAATTTCGGGCGCGTACGCTGGTGGGCGGATGTGCCTGCAGCGACGGGGTTGAGCTTGCAGTTCAGCACGGGAGATTCGCCGGATACGACCGATGCTAGCTGGAGTGCCTGGAGTCGAGAATTCGAGGACTCAGACATCTTCATTCCCTCTCCCGAACCGCGACACTATCTGCGCTATCGAGTCAATCTCCGCACCGAAGACTTGGAAGTTACTCCGGCTTTGGACAGTCTTGCGATCAACTTCAGCGCAGAGACAATCGCCGCCAGGGATGCACGTGGTTCAGTAGTCCCCAACGAGGCCCCGATGGGAGTGGAGATTCCCTTCGTCTATCGGGCTATCTTAGAGTTGGCTGAGGGTGACGCGGTGGAGAAAATTCGGCTCCACCTGCCCAGCTTTCCCACTAGCGTGGATTCGATTCAACTGCTCGGCCGTGATATCCCTGTGCCGCAGTTTCCCACGGGTAGCGAGGGTCTTGACGCGGGGGGAGGACGCGTGTTGCGGATTATGCCTGGGAGCCTCAACGACCTAGACATCCTCTTCGAACCACCGCTGAGTTCAACAGACGGAACGGAAATCCCCTTCCAAATTCTATTCCACTCTGCCCTCTACACCGACACGCATGAATTTCGCGCCGCCCTATTCAGTCCTGGTTCTGAAAATCCACAGAACATCCGCGAGAACTTGGTGGATGGTGCTTCTTGGGATGTCGTGGTGACCGATGTGGTGGCAAAGGATCTGCTCAATGTCAGAGCTCACCCTCGCGTCTTCACACCCAACGGAGACGGCGTGAACGACTTCACCGTGATCGAGTTCACACTGACCAAAGTGGCCGCGCCGCGCCGCGTGGATGTGGATATCTTCGACCTGTCCGGGCGCAGAGTAAACCGGCTCAACGCGGAGCGGCTGGTTGGCGGCCGCTATGTTCATCCTCTCTTGGATAAAGAACAAGCGCGCTTTGTTCCGGGCTTCTGGGACGGCATGGATGCGTCCGGTGAATTGGTACCCCCCGGAATTTATCTTTTTACGGTTAAAGCGAATCTGGATAACGGGGATGCAACGGCCGCTGGGGTCGTCCATCTCGTCTACTAGCGCGGCCGGTGCGAGAAACAGGGAGATGGTCTGGCACTGACTGTGTCAAACCACCAGCCCAAAGCAATGCGGAGAAGCGTCGTGATAGAGAGACTTAGAGGAGGATTATCACTCGCTATATTCGCCGCGCTCCTCCTATGCTTTTGTAGGGCCGAGGCCCAGCTAATCTCCCGCGACTACTACCCCCTGTGGCAAAAAGAGCGTTACGAAAATCTCGGACAGTACGGCTACCGCGACTTTGATGAGCAGGATATTGAGCGGCGGGTCTATGACCCCTTTGGGGTCTACTTAATTGACGGGGTTCCAGTATTCACACTCGAGGAGAGCCGTACCGAAGGACCGGAGCGGGGCAGCGCCATCTTCAAGAGTCCGATCTACCCACGGATTTTCCGCAACTTGATGATCGGCATGGATTCCTACCGGGGATGGTCGGCCGCTATCATGGTAGGCGATGCCATCCCCACCCGCTTTTCGCCTTTGACCCTAAATTTGAGCCGTCTCAACGGCCTTCGCTTCGACGCCTCTACGCGCAAGACTAGTTTCAGCATCATCGCCTCGCGGATCTCGGATCCAGTACTCTTGGCCACAGGGCTATCCCAGAGCGGCGTTCAGGTAAATCCAAGGGGCGTTTTCGGCAGACCTTCGTTCGGAACCTATCTGATAGGCGGGCATTGGGAGACGACTCTGGGGAGTGTGCTCAAACTGGGCTCCACTTATGTCAATGCTCACAACTTCGATAGTATCGCAAGCAGAAAGGAGGGATCGCTCAAGGGAGTCGTCCCCTTTTCCGCTCTCGACGAGGGAAAGTCGGTATTCGTCCTAATAAGCGATGATTCCCATTGGGACGGAGAAGGGCCACGCATCTATCGTATGGAGCTATACGTTGACGGCGAGAGGCGGGATGATATCGAGCCGATGATCCGGATGATCCACTCGGTGCCCGAACTCATCGGTGCTGCCAATAGGACTATCGGGCGGGGAACCAGTGAGATCGCGCTCCATCGGGCGGACAGACCTTCGTGGCTAATCCACAATTACCAGATGGAGGAAATTGTCAGGGAGGGGTACACGCGCAGCGGCCAACTCAGCAATTTTACCAGCGGCGGACTGTTCTTTAAGGAAGGAGAACCCGTAAGCCACGATGGCGTTCCTTTCTTACAAGTAGATGGGACGGATATTCTGGTCTACCGCTTTGAGATTCCTCCAGGTTCCAAAAAGGTGCGCTTCAGGGCACTGGCCGCAGGAGACTATGTGGTGGATGTGGCCAGTGCCCTAAACTGGACCGGCACCGACGTCCAGTGGCGGGATTGGCACACCGTAAAGCGGGCAGAGAACAACGCCAAGGACCGGGGCAATATGGGGTGGATCACGTTCCGCTATGGATTCCCGACGGGGATGATTCTCTACGGGATGAATTTCGAGGCCAAAGTCTTGGGCTTCCGCGCTTGGGGTGAATTCGTCCGCAACACCTCCTATTTCAAGTTCCCATCAGGAGAGGGTAAGCGTCTTTCTACGAATGAGGACGCCTATTTCTTCAACGCGTTTCGGGATATGGGCCGTTGGGACATGGGGTTCGAGTATGTGAGTTTGCCTTCGGGCTTTGCCACTTCTTTTCAAGCCCTAATGCAGAACCCCCGGCAAAATGTCATCGCCCCCTTTGACTTGGTGGATGACAACGACGACCGGGATGAATGGCCTGACCGCTGGGAGCAAGAGCGCGATTTTGCCTCGCTTAACATGACGCCGGCCCCAGGAGCAGGTCTGGGATTCGGGGTTTTTCCCGGCCTAGATGTGGATAACGATGGAGTGCGGGACAATATTTGGTACAACGGAGCGGACAAAGTTCTGACCTATTACGACCAGCCCTTTGTGTTCGGCGACGATTTCAACAATAACGGTCTGGTAGATGGGTGGGAGAACGACAACCGGTCGGATTACCCTTACGATCACGACAGTCGCGGCGGTCATTTCTTTATCACTTGGCGTCCCTTTACTTCCCAACAACATGCGTGGGTGCGGGTCGGCCACTACGATATGCGCCAGCCGGACAGCGGCGGCCGGGATTTGACCACCTATGTGAAGACCAATTATCTGAAGCGTTGGTCGGAACTCGGTCGGCTCCAGGTCGGCTATTACGCCAAGAGAGTACGGGACGATATTAGCAATGATCTGTACCAATTCGTCGGCGACGGCAGGTACCAAGTATTGCCAGATCGTCTGCTGCTGCGCAACAGTCTGCAAAATACCCTCGTGGTGGGGACTCATGTTAACACGGACATGCTGCCACACTTGAACATCTACAATGATATTCTCGTGGAAGTCAACGACCAGCGAGAATTGACTGATGGGGATTTCTTTCAGTCGGACAGCCGCATAACGACTATGGGATATGTCGCTAGGATCGATTACACCTGGCACCTAGGCGATAGCTTCGGCTTCGGTCCGATGTTTAAGGCGGTCTTCAACCGGACCAAGGCCGAACTATTTAGTTTGCAGAGACATGCATATACACTGACGCCGATCATAAGGGGAGATTACCATTTGGCACCGCACACAGTGCTGCGAGGAGGGATTCTCGGATGGCCACTGCGGGAGCAGCACCGAGACTTGGTGCGGCCTTTTTTAGACCGAGATTCTTGGTACTACATTTTGGTTCTGGAAAATCTCGGCAATTATCGGGGAGTTGATGTGAGTACCAACATTGGGTACCAGAAAAATTTTGACCGCTATCCTTCCTCCTCACACCGCGTGGATGTCGGTGCCGTTCGCTATTTTATCCGCTTGCGCATCGGCTAGAGTTTCTATGAGCAAGACAAGGACCGTTTATTTTTTATTAAGCGCTCTGGCACTGGTGTGGGTTGGAGAGAGTAGCGCCCATGTACGGGGATCGGGGCTTTTTCTCTACCGGCCGGGCGAGGGATATATCACCCATTCCCAGGAACCCTACAAACACTGGCCGCGCTCTTATCTGGTCCGTCCCGAAGATCTCGTCTTCGACGAGCTGGGCAATTTTGTCGTCGAGGGTATCGAAGTGTTCCGGTTGCGCGAGTCGCGCACCCTGGACCCTGAGCCGGGAAGTGTCATCGACAAGAGCCGGTATTTCAAAGACTACCTCAGTCGGCTTTCAGTCTCCTCTGATTCCTATGGAAAAATTAACACTTCTCTGATCATCGGCGATAATATCCGCACCAAATTTACCTCGCTGACCCTAGACTTGGCGGCCATGAACGGCATTCGTTGGGACATGAACCTGCCGCAGTCCGATTTTACCCTGATCTCCTCGCGTCTGGACTATCCCATCTTTGACGTGAACGCGAACGCCGATAACAAGCAACACAACTTTGGTGCGCTTGGCACTCGGCCACCCCTATTTGCCACCTATCTGCTGGGATCGCACTTGGAAACCCAGGTTGGAGCGTTGAATCTGGGACTGGTGTGGGTCAATCAGTACCGCATCAATAGTCTGATGGAATGGGGGGACTGGGATTTCAGGGGGGCGACGCCAGGGAATATCCAGCCGGTTGATTATCTGGTGGTGAAGTTTGCGGATGGGTCGATAGACGATGGCGGCGGGCCCCGAATATACGATTTCGAGGTCTATATCAACGGCCAATTGCGACCGGAATTGCAGGTGTATCCCGATGCTGTTTCTGCGGCGGGCATTGACGATACTCAGCGCATCGCCGTGACCCGGCATCACCTCGAGGACATTGATCCAGCCTTTCCCAACGGCGACAAGGAATTCCTTCGGGAATTGGGGCGGGAAATACCGCCCTATGTGGAATTCGTCAACGGCTCGCTGCCAGAGGACTTCCCAGGGGCAAAGGGCTATCTGGAAGCACACGGCAAAGAGTTCCTGCTTTACTGGGTGCCGTTGGGCGAGGAGGATATCGGCGATGTGCAGTTTAAAGTCAAGGTGGGCAACGACTATCGGATCAGCCTGTCCGAGGTTTACGCCAACGATCCCACTAGGGCGCGGAGGGATCGAAGTCCGCGGGACCGGAACAGAGCACTTTACTTCTACGACGTCGCCCATGCTCTAGGCAAAGTACAGGATCTCTCCAATCTGAGGGTGGTGGAGTTCCGACACGGCCGACAGACTGGAAGAATGCTAGGCGGAGTCCACGCGGATTTTGCGGTGGAGAATCTCTTTGTGCGGGCAGAGTACGATCTCAGCTACGATTTCCGCCAGTTTCCGGTAGCCAAAGGGAAGCAGAGCAATCGCCGAGGCGAAGCGTATTTCATCAATGCCGTCGTGGACCGGAACAGGGTGGAATTCGGAGGCGAATTATTCCGTATAGGCCCGGAATACGGCACCTCCTTACAGGTTCAAGACCCTAGCTATCAGAGCTTTGTCACCTTGCCCTTTGCACCCTTGGACAGCGAGATTGACGGCGGCTTGAAAGGCATTGATGGGTTCAACCAGAGTTCGCTCAATGGAACCCTGATCTTCGATACGGTGGAGGACAACGACGACAAGGACCGCTTTCCAGATGAGCATTATATCAGAAGCCGGAGAGATCAGGATGGAATTTTCCCGGGGCTAGATATCGATCAGGACGGACGACCGGAGACCAACATAAACAACAATGGTATCCCCGACTATCTGGAGCCTTTTCTGCTCTTCAATGTCAATCCCGAAGAGTACGATTACGGCGATGATTTGAATAACAACGGAGTCATCGACATCAGGGAGAACAATCCCGATGTGGACTATCCTTACAATAAGGATCTGGAAGGGTTTCACCTATTTGCGTCTTTCCGCCCTTGGCCGGGAACGACGCTCAAGGTGGGGCACTATAACACGGAGCAGATCGCAGCCGGGGGCGAGAACAGGGTCTTTTACACCAAGGTGGAACACACCCGCTATCTTCCCTTTTGGGGTCACCTTACCCTGATTGACTTCGCCAAGAGGGTCGAGGACGACATCCGGGATAACGTCTTCCAGTTTCCCCGCAATGCTACCTTTGAACTGCAGGAAGATATCAGTGGCCGGCTGACCGGTGCGGGATTGACCATTGACCTGATAGAAGATCCTCTGCACATGAAGAACAGTTTCGTCAACACCGCCTATGCCGCCTTGGATTTTGACGGTGCCAAACCCCTCAACATCCATCTCGATTTCAAACACGACTTCAATTGCCAATTTGCCCAGCAAGGACGCAAGTCCAACCGCATCGTCAGGCTGACTGCTGTCGCCAAGGGAGAGTATCCCTTAGACCTGTCGGGTATGTTTCGGGATGTGACAATCACCCCTCAAGTGAAGGTAATGGGACAGAAGTTGACCAATGATCGGTGGCAGGTTCCGGTGCTGCACGAGATATTCTTCTATCCCATTTTGCGCCTAGACTGGAATATGACCTCCTTGACGAGCGTTCGCCTAGGAGCCCAGGGTTTTCCCTTTCTGCAGAGCCGTTCTCTCGACTTGGTCAATTCGAATAGAGACTTTGCGAGTGAGGACTATGTTTTCATGCTCGCCAATACTTTTACTTATCAGGGCTATAGGGTGAACTTCAACATGGGCTACCAGATACAGAAGAGGGAATTCAATTCCTCCAGACAGGCTCTGAATAACGTGGATACGTCCATATTCTTTTTTCGGGCTTTAGTAGGACTCCGTCCGGTCATCTAGGAAAAGGCCGTGTCAAACGATTTGCACAAAAGATTTTCCAGGCCTTGCGGAATCTCTCGCTGCCGGCCCTTTAGCTGGGTCTTACTCGCTGTCCTGATCTCTGCGAGTTCGTCCATCGGCACTGAGGAGGACGAGTCTTCGAAGAGTTGGGGCCCGCGCACAGGAATCGATATTCCAGAGGTGCCGCGAATCCAACCCGACCGGATGTTTCTGAGAAGAGATTGGCAACCCTACGAGAATTATGCCCACGAAGAAAAAAGGTATAAAAACTATTCGACCATCCTTTCTCCCTACCGAGATCCCAAACAGTATTTCTATGGGCCGCTAGGGAATCGCCTAGTCTACGGGATCCCTGGCTATGACTGGGTGGAAACCACGGGTCTGGGGCCCCAAAGTCGGGGATCGTCGATACTGAGAGTGACCGGCGATCTCTACAACTATCCCGGGCGCGAACAATCTACTTATCGGCGCTATTTCGAGGATGTGCTGACCGTTTCGGAGCAGACCAACCGGTGGTGGGCGGGCCTGACCATTGCTCAGGAATTGCGGGGGCGCTTCACGCCGCTGACTCTGAAAGTCAACGCCTTTCGCGGCTTCAGAATTGACGTAGGTACAAAACGCGACGATCTCTCGGCACTATTTATGAACTGGAACACGGTGCGGATGGGAGCCTTTCACTTTGAGCGGCGGATCGGCCTGCTGAATTTGGGTCTAACTTATGTCAACCAGCACGAGAGCTTCAGCGATGCGTCCGGCCACACCTTCTCCCGCAAAGGGGTGCTGCGCCACAACCAGCCATACCCAGAAATTATCGCCGTCAAATTTTCGGATGATTCACCCAAGGACGACCGGGGTGGCCCCTACATCGTCGAGTTGGACATCTTGGTCAACGGAATTCTCCGCAAGGACATCGTCCCGGATATTGTCGAGCACATTGACGGTATCACCGAGTCCTCGGTGGGCCGCTTCGGTGCACAGGGGTTAGTGCGCAACGCCTATGCCGAGTTGTCGGCGGCCTTTACTTCCTCGGTCCCGACGCAACCCACTTATATGCAGTACCGCATCAATGAAGCACCGCTCTACATGGACTACCTCTTCTTCAAGGATCTAAGATTGAATGATCCGGTAGATCCCGAACGCCTGTTTACGACGTACGTGTGGCGGGGCGTAGAATTTCCCATTGAGGAGCCATGGCACTTAGCGGTAAATTTGCAGCCGGAAGCATCAACGAGCAGGAACTACTACCGCGATAACGCCGAGGCGATCTTGGGGGAGCAATTTACTGAAGATGAAGTGCTTGCCATCCTGATTCGCAACAACGCCCTCAACAACATCTATAGACCGCTGGAACAATCTTTCCGGTGGCGCACCGACCAAACCGGTCCTATAGAGGTCTCTGGCGATGACTTCGTGGTCTATTACTTCAACTTGGCGGGAGAAGGCTATGTTCAATCCGTTTCCTTTGAAGCCGTGGTCGCCAACGATTACAAAATTGAGGTGGGAACTGTGGCTAGGAATAGAAGGGTGGACCTCAATGACCCGTACGCGCCGATTGAAAGCCCCTATACACAGCGCTATGGCCAGCCTACGCTCTTTCGCGTAGTGGAGCGCGCCCCGGGGAATGTCCAAGACCGGTCGAACGTGCAGCGCATTTCATTCGACATCGGCACGCAGACCGGAATGGAAATCTTGGGAGCCAATTTCAGCACCAACATCTTCGGGTTAAAAATTGACGGGGAGTACGCGAGGAGCCAGCACTACTTCCAGTACCCCGATGGTGTAATAGGACCCGATCCCAGCACGGCCATGCGCTTCGGCAAGCGCTTCGACCAGCAAGGTGAAGCGTATTATCTGGTGGTGCGCAAAGAACACGAGCGCTTCGACTGGGGGGGCGAATTCTTCCACATGGGACCGAACTACAACACGGAATTAGTAGTGTTGGGAACGCCGGCTGTACCCCATTTCAACAGTACTATGCGCTTGATGATGGTGGACGACAATGACGACAACGATCGCTTTCCCGACTCGTGGTTCCAGCAGTACATCGCCGGCTTTGTCAACGAGGGAGTCGATGCGGATGGTATCTTCCCCGGCAAGGACGAAGATGGAGATGGGCGGCCGGACACAAATAAAAATGGGAATAGGTTGCCGGACTACCTAGAACCCTTCCTGATGTACGATGTGGAATCTGACGACTATATCTACGATTTGGATCTGAATAACAACGACAGACCGGATAGCCGGGAGGACGATCCCGAACCCGATTACCCCTATCCCGAGGATCTGGAGGGCTACCATCTGTTCGGGAAGTACGGGCTGTGGCGGGATCTGAGCTTCTCTCTGGGGCGCCTCAACGCCCGCCAGCAGGATAGGGCGGGTAAAAATTTGATGAATTATGGCCGTCTCATCTGGGAGGCAGAGCAGCCGGGACTGGGTAGGCTGGTGGTGGAGAATACGCTGAAGCGGGTTTGGGATACTGTGCCGGATCGCGTCTTGATCTCCTCGGATTTCGGCAGGAGTCCCTTCGGCAAGACGCATCTGGCCGGATTCGGCTACCAACAACAGTTCGACCTGATATTAATAGAGGATAATCTGAACTACAAGAATAGCTTGGCCAATAGATTCTACTTGGAGACGCTTTTGAGTCCGCTCAAAGACCTGAGAATGTATCACAACTTCCGCTACGAATTCAACTGGCAACAGCAAGGCTTTTTGGACGACGGGACCCATCAGCGCAAGAACGCGATTCGCTCTATGAGTTCGGTTCACCGCGTTGACTATACTTGGCGGCGGCACCGCAGTAAACTGGAGATCATCCCGGCGCTGAAACTGCTTTTCCTCAAGCGCACTCAGGACATCATCGACATACCCCTAGCCGATGAGACCACGGTCATTCCGTTGCTCAAAGCCAATTACTATGTGACGCCTCGAACTACCTTTCGCCTCGGTGCCCAGGGTTTGCCCTTCTGGAACTATGGCGTCGAGGACCATGGCAACAATTGGAACAGTTTTGAGCAGAATGTGTACGTCTTCATGATGACCAACCGTTCCGACTACTTCGGCTATGAGATTGTGGCCAATGCTGGTGTGACCTTCGATCGCCGAACGTACGACGATTCCTTCCGCAGTGCCGACAATACCGATGTCCTCGCTGTCTTCATACAGATCGTGGCAGGGGCACCACAATATTGAAGGACAGACGCACTCTCAAGCGAATCTAACAAAAGGTAATTGCAATGAAACATTTTATTTTATTACTAACGCTTCTCAGCTTGGGACCTCCCTGCTGGGCGCAAAGCGAAGACGATGTCTTTGCAACTAGGCAGATCGCCACTAAAAAGAAGGCGGTTGTCCTGTCAGCTCTCTTCCCCGGGCTAGGTCAGCTCTCCACCGGCCAGAAGATAAAGGGAACGTTCATGCTGGTCGGCGAGATTGGCTCTCTGGCCGTGGCGCTAATAGCAAACGAAAACTATAATACCCGCCGCGACAATTTCCACCGCCTAAAAGACGAATACGCAGTGATGGCGGCTGGGAACAGCCGCTACGATCTCGCCCAGCAAAAGTGGGACGAGTTGCATAAAACCAATGACGAGTTGGACGACCTGCATCTGACGCGCAGGGTTTTTGCTGCGGTAGCTGTAGGGGTGTATCTCTACAGCCTGACCGATATCCTCTTATCTGATTCTCCTAAAGCATCTGCTGTGGCCCGCTGGAACTTGAGGGCCATGCCGGGGGCGGGAAATGTGCCGCCCAAGTTGGTGATGGTGGGAAGTTTCTGAACCTTTTAGAAGGAGTTCGTCAATGGGTAAAGCCTTGTGGCTGCTTTTTTGTCTGCTGCCGATCTTCGGCACCCTGCACTGCAGCAAAGATCATAGCTTGCCGTCCAAGTTTCACGAGAGTCGGATTGGCATCCCCCAAGACTTGGAAGCATCCTTTGCAGGGGACGATGTGATTCTGGAATGGAGCATGAGCGACACTGCGGCCGTCTTTTACTATATAGTCACGGTAACTGAAGGCACGTCGGGGGTGGAACATCAATACACTACCCCCGGTGCCAAGCAGTCCTATACGGCTGAATTTACCTGGATTGACTCTTTCTATACCTTCCAGGTCCAAGCCGTGGATAAAACCAACTTCGCCGGGCAGAAGTCGAATGTGGACACCGTGTTTATTTCGCAATAATAGCGCGATGACGGAAATGGATATATAGGCTTTAACCGCTGACGTACTCCTATGTCGGAATTCACTTCGGACCAAATACAGGTGCGAAAATCTACTCCAGATCGTTTTAAGGCTCCAGCGGATGCGATAGCTCTAAGGAGGCTCTATCGAGATAACCGCAGGATATCCTACGCGGCGTACGCGCTAGCGCTTCTCATGATGGCCTCAGCCTTCGCCTCTCTAGTGGGAATAAAAGAAGAAAAGCCCGTGCCCAAGCCCTTGGCAATGGAGTTTATGATTCGCAAGCCGATGGCCAAGAAGCCCTTCCGCATGAGGAAGACCTTGGTGCAAAAGAGGGTGATGACCCGCAAGCTAGCTGCCGCGAAGCCGAAACTGACCCGTACGCCCCCGCGTCCGGTGCGGCGGCTAGATGTATTAGGCAATGTAGCTGTCTTCGATCGCGGCATCGATGCGGGGACAAGCGTGGGTACCGGCACTATCACGCCGCAGATGCCCTCAATGCAGATCAAAAGTTCGAAGGAGCCAGAAAAGCGGATCAGTATGCAGGAGGAGTTTCTGGATCTGAACGCGCTCGATACGGGTAAGTATCGGGGCATGGTAATCCAAGATCCGAATGATCGGAGAAATATCAAGGGCTTCGTCTATTTGGCGCTGGCTTGGGCCAACGATCTCCAACCCGACGCTCCCCGCTCGGTTTCTAGACTGGCAGATGGGATCAACTCTTACACCGGTATCCAGGCCAAGGTGGCGGACCACATGTTCTTGGACTCTCCCGAACTGTTCAAGACGCCTTTTGTATATATCACGGACAAGGATGGTTTTGAACTGACGGATAAAGAAATCGAAAATCTGGGAAGATACATGCGCAACGGAGGATTTGTTTTTGCCGACAACGACCGGCCGGATCTCAACTTTGGGCCGGCGGAAGCTTCGTTAAGAAAGATGTTCAGCTTGGCTTTAGGCAAAGATGGCAAGCTGCAGCGCATTTCCAACAGTCATCCGATTTACCACAGTTATTTCGACCTAGATGGTCCTCCGGTCGGGGGAGAATATCTGAGTGTCAGGGGTAACCCCGACGTTTTCTACTACAACTCGGCCGAGCAGACAGATGTTTACTATCAGCCCGATCAGGCCCAGTCCCTCGAAGGAGTTTTTTTGAATGGACGCTTGGTGGCGGTTTACTCAGATATGGGCTATGGGAGCATCTGGCAGGATGAATTCGAGAATGAGCCTCAGCTAAGGATGGGGGTCAATCTGGTGGTTTTCGCCCTCACCCAGGAGGGCTCTATCGCGCAGCAGCAGATTGATTTCTACACTGAACTTACCGAGTAAATTTCTGCTTAAAACCTATTTCTGCTGTGTAAGCCGGATTCTCGGTTGCAAGACTTGGGAAGGGCAAAAGAGGGTGTATTGTGCTGACTGCTACTGATAGCGTTGTCATCGCCATCTATGTCGTTGTGATGACTTGGATGGGTCTGGTGGCGCGGAAGAAGGCGGCCAATGTCGATGAGTACTTTGCTGCCGGCCATCGCCTGCCTTGGTGGATGGCGGCGATATCACACCATGTTTCAGGCTACAGCGCGGTACTCTTTGTCGGCTTTGCCGGCCGTGCTAGCAGTGCCGGGTTCAGCATGTGGACCCTGTTTTCGCTCTCGTGTTTTATCGCCATGATGATCGCTGCCCTAGCCTGGGCACCGAGATGGTCCCGCCTCAAAGTTTTAACCCCCGTAGAATACTTGGAAGCACGCTACGACAACTCTGTGCGGCTGCTGGTAGCCCTAGCAGGAATTGGAGTTAAATTCGTCGATCTCGGGATTAAGCTCTACGCCATCTCGATCGTGGTCCAGGTTTGTACCGGTTGGGATTTGCTACACATTATCGCCGTGGGTGGTCTAGTCACCATTGTGTACGTTCTGGTCGGCGGTTTGTGGGCTACGGTCCTGACCGATGTGCTTCAGTTTTTCATTCAATTCGTCCTCAGCATCCTCGTCATGATCATAGTGCTCGAATACGTCGGTGGGTGGGATTCGCTGTGGGATCAGTTGCCGGCGGAGCGTGCGGTGCTATTCAATGCAGAAGCGGGTATTGGGTTTGATTTCTGGCTGGTTCTGCTGATCGTCACGATACTCAGCTACAGCGGTGGTACTTGGGGATTGGCGCAGCGCTTCATCTCAGTAGGGCAATCGAAGGATACACAGAAGGCGGCCCTGCTTTCTGGTTTTTTGTACCTTCTGTATCCGCTTGTAATCTTCGTGCCGGCTTGGGCAGCACCGCTGATGATGCCGGAGTATTTCGACCCCAATTCATTGTTGCCGCGCGAAGGGTTCGACCCGGACCAGACCTATGTTCTCTTAGCTCGTCAGGTGCTGACTGATCTAGCTCCAGGACTGATTGGGTTACTCATTTGTTCGATGTTCGCGGCGACGATGTCCATGATCGACAGCGATATCAATTCACTGGCCGCGGTCTTCACCAAAGATATCTACCAGCGCAACTTCAACCGCCAAGCGAGCGGCCAAACACTCTTCAAAACCGGGATGATCGCCACGGTTGCCTTTGGGATGGCGGTGCTGATCACGGCTATCTGGGTCGCCGAAAGCGAGGGGGTCGGCAAGGTCTTTGAAAAGACCATCAAAATGTTCAGCGCCGTCCTGCCCCCAGTGGCCATCCCACTCATGTTCGGTCTAATCTGGAAACGGACCACAGCCCGGGGTGCCATTCTCTCCCTGATCGGCGGTTTGCTGACCTACGCTCTCTTCAATTCGATTTATCCCGATAATTTTACCCTCAATCTGGGTGCCGAGTTGGTCGTCAGCTTTCTGATCTACTTTGCGGAAGGATTCGTGAGCAAGCGCTCAGCGGAGAAAGAGCGAGAAGTCGCAGCACTCTTTGACCGGCTGAAGGGCTGATTTGTTTGTTGACCCGCGCTTATAGCCAATCAAGAGTTCATCACTACCGCCGCATGGCTCTCCGGGCCGCAAACCCTCGCGCTGTTGCGCGCCTTGAGCCGCAGTTGGTTCAGGCCCTCGTGCAGTCTCCACTCCAGCGAGGAGTCTGTTTGTTCGCTCCATGCGGCGTTGTCAATCTGCACTAGAAATGCGTCAAAGCAGGGCGTCTCGGTATCCACATCCACGCGCAGGACATCTGGTTCAGAGGTTTCGCTCAAGAAGAGTTCCGTCTGGTTGAGCGGAGGACTGAAATCCTGCCAGCGCTTGGTGTGTTGGTGGTATTCGCGTTTGCGGGGGAACATATCGCTGTAGAAACAATAGAAGAGATCGCTTCCCCAGTTGCTGGAGAGGCGCCACGGTAGCGGCCAAGGCCGACTGACAAAGTCATTGCGCTGCACCATTTGCAAGTGTCCTTTGAGCATCAAGTGCTCCGGTCCTCCGCTCAGGTCGTCAATCGAAAAAGCACTGTCGCCTTGGCGATAGGCAACGCGAGCGGCACGGAGCATTTCGAGGTCCGGCAGGTGCCACTGGATGGGATATTCCCAGGTCGCCGGTCCCGGCATGATCTCGGCTAGGCGCTCGCTGATTTCCACTAGACTCAGGGGAATGCCCGTGTCAGGGTCGTAAATGTAGTAATTGCGCGTCGCATCCAAGAATATCCACTTGTCGAACTCGTTGGACCATACTTCAGCCACTTCGTGCCCGTAGGTATGCTTAGTGGAAATGTTGACCCAACGGGCCGGAAAGCCCATGGCCAGACAGGCGGCGATTAGGGTCAGGTTGCAGTAGAGGCAGTGGCCATCGCGCCGGCGCTTCTGGTAGTCCCCTAGCAGGCGAGGGCGTCCACTCGCATCCCTATCGAGTCGAGGCAGATCAAAGTAATTCCACTGGTAGGCATCTAGGCGACCGAGCGGCACTTTGTAGGCCCAGTGCATGAGTTGTACCTGGGCTTCGAACTCAGTCGCTACGTCTGCGACTATCGCGTCCAGTTCAAAGCGGTGGCGCAGTTCGTTCAAGTGGGCGAAATCTTCGTGGACGTAGGGTAGGGATGGACGGATGACGCGACCGTTGCGGAATTGGAGCAGGTGGTAACATCTATTGGAGCGGTGCTTGTGCTCGCGGCACTTCGCTTCCACGGAAATACCTTTGAACACCGGCGTCACCAGCGGATTGTGGGCGTACATGACAATCTTGAACTGCAGGTAGCGTCCAGCCGGAGCGCACCATGTCTTGGAGAAGTTTGCTACGGACTCAAAAGGGGACCATGCGGCGGCTGTAGGCACTGGATTATCGCCCAGACGCGCCTCTATTTCTACCTCGCTTCCCTCGGGCACATCCACCTCCCATCCTACCCGGCTCTCTTCTATGTCGAGCAATTTCTCTATTCTTTTGGCCTCCCCTCCTGTAGCCAAGTCGATCACCGACGAGATAAAGGTGCCCTGAGCTACGCTGCGATCTAAACTGAGGCGGATGGCGTATTCCCCGTCGATTTCATCTTTCCAGCCCAAGTGCTCAAAATCCCAAGTCCGGCCTCCGTCTCGGCTCTTGGCGCTGCGATTTGGGTGGCAGAGCCGCGTTTCAGAGCCACGCTTATATTCTCCATCAGCGGCCACCATGATTTCCCAACTGGTCTCCTCCGATTCGGCCCACAGGACGAACTCATTGGTACCCTGCCGCAGGGCACCCACTGGCACGGCCACCACGAACCAGTTGTCGAAGTGCGAGCCTCCCCAGTCGCTGGTGTAGTAGTGGCGAGCACAGGGGTGGGCGATCTTGCTCGGAGGTCGGATCAGGTAGTGACCGTTGACGGAGATGTGGAGTGCATGGTCATTGTCGTCCATTTCCCGTCCGTTGAAGATCAGGTAGGCGGCTAGAGCGCGAGGATCATCGAGGACCAGATCTTTGCGGATCATCACCCCTTCTTGCAATTTCTCGAACCACGACCGGTCCTCAGCGCCTTGGGGGCAGCCGATGGCCGGCGCATCGTCTTCGACGAGGAGCATATCACTGAGGACGATAGCCTTTTTCAGCTCGCAGTACTGGAGTTGGTCGAACTGACCTCGCGCTTCGAGCGCGGCGGCATCGAACGCAAAACGGAGACTTCTATCTAGGGGCATATTTGAACACTCCTCTGACTCGACTTTGGCCATCTAAGCGGCTTTAGAACATCCCAATTCTAACCTGAATTGCGCCTAAAAAATAGTTTACTGAGCCAAGTTGTTGCGTTATAATAAGAACGCCTCAAATCAGCCACCAGTGTTCCCACAGGTGCCCCTGCTCCAATCTCAGTAGCTCGGATACTTTAGCCCCTGACAGGGCAGTGTAAACAGCGACAACACGACAAAGATAAACTCATAACGCAAGAGCGATAATGAAGCTGAAAACAGTCATTCTGATAAGCCTATTTTTTGCTGCCCTTTTTCTCGTAGTGCTCTATGTTGACAGAAAGGAAGACGAAAAAGAGGGAGCAGAGTATCACTCTAGGGAATTGCTGACCTTTGACAAGGATGAGGTGGACGAACTTAGCATAGAGAATGCGAGCGGTAGAGTGGTGTGCCGCAAGGTCGGGGAAGATTGGCAGCTCATCGAACCCATAACGGTTGATGCACATCGGGGGGCCATACATGCTGTCCTGGCCAATCTCGAGCGGGCACGACTGACGCGGTTTCTCGTCTTGGACAATGAATCGACAGAACAGGCACTCAAAAAGTATGGCCTAGATTTTCCGCACGTGAAAGTGAGTCTGCACGTCAGAGGACGCCTGCTAGACACAATCCTGTTCGGGGATGAGAACCCCTCTGGACGATATGTCTATGTCAAGAAGGATTCTGAGGACCGCATCGGTATGGTCGAATTGTACCGTCGAACCGGAGTAGACAAGCAATGGAGCGAACTGAGGAATAAGACTACGCTCAAATTCAAAAGGGCGCTGGCGACGAAATTGAGAATCGAAAGTCAGGGGGACACCGTCGAAGTAACAAAGCGCGGCGAGGAGTGGCAGATGACGCTTCCGACAGAGGCGAGAGGAGATGGAGAAGCGATAGAATCCGTTCTACGGAGCTTGGCCTCACCCGTCGGAGAATTTGTCGACGATGTGCCCAATAGCTTGGGGGCATACGGCTTGGATCCGCCTGCGCTACGCGTCGAAGTCTCGGTGGGAGAGGATGAGGTCCATAGTTTGTGGGTCGGCTTTGAGCAGGAGGGAAGCTACTACGCCAGAGACCTGTCACGGGCTCCGGTGTTCACACTCGATTCGTCCTTTGTAAATCAGCTAAATCGGGCGAGTTCCGAGTTGGCCGAATCCCTTACGGCAGAGAGACTATTTGCGCCAGAGCAGAGATAGACGAAAGGGAGAACATCCGGTGTCGGGAAAGCGCACAGCCCGGATCAGATGGCTTGGTATTGGAATGGCGTGTGCTGGCCTCATCGGAGTGATCTATTTGTATTTTTTCGCCTCTGCATCCCCGGGAGATCGGTCCGCCGCCAAGGCATTATTCGAGCAGGGGAATGCCCACTTAAACGTCGGTCAGGTGAGCCGTGCAATTGATTACTATAAAAAGGCGATTGACCGCGATCCAGACTTTGTCTATGCCTACAACGGTATGGGCATGGCCTACAGAGCCACGGGAGATTTGGCCCGGGCAGAGTATTACCTCCTGCAGGCTCTTTCCCTAGATCGGACTGTGGTGGACACCTACAACAATCTGGGGATCATCTACTCGGAGAGCGATAGGACAGAGAAAGCAGAAGCCATATACAGACAGGCTCTCTCTTTGGACCCGAACTCCGCCGTGATGCACTACAACTTGGGTGCCTTCTACGCGCAGATTGGCCAGTACAACAAGGCAGTAGAAGAATATAGAAAAGCTGTCCAGCTCAGACGGGACCTGTTCCAAGCTCACAACAACCTAGCACTTACCTACATCGCCTTGGGCAAGCCGAGGGAGGCTATTGCGGAGTACGAGATTTCGCTCCAGTTGAATCCTCATCAGAGCAGAGCCTACTACAATCTCGGACTCGTCTATGCTGAAGAAGGCCAGTATGAAGTGGCGCTCGACTATTACAGCAAGGCGCTCCAAGGCAAGCGGGATAATCCCGATATCCACTATCACCTCGGCTTGACCTACGAGGGCATGCAGCAGGAGCAGCAGGCGATGGCACAGTACGAGAAAGTGCTCGCCCTCGCCCCATCCCACCGGCAGTCCCATTACCGCATCGGGTTGCTGCTGGCTAGGGAAAATCGCTACCGAGAGGCTGTGGCCTATTATGAGAAGGCGATCTCCCTAGATCCCCAGTACGCCGATGCCCACTACAATTTGGGCCGAGCCTATATGAAATTGGGAATGAGAGCAGAAGCCCAGCGCGAGATGGACTTATTCAAGAAGATGAGCCAGTACAACAAAGAGCAAGAGCATATCGGCAAAATTCTGCTCTACATGCCCGGCGATGCGGCAGCGCACTGTAAATTGGGGCGCATACACGAGAAATACGGTCAGTACGAGCGGGCGATCGCCGCGTACAGGAAGGCCCTGACACTGCGACCGGGCTTGGGGGAAGCCCGGCGGGGACTCAAAGAAGCGCTGCAGAGAGCGCAGAGCCTTTGAGTTCTTCGCAAGGCTTGCAAAGAGGAGAGACCTGATGAATTTGCTGGGATTGACGATTGTGGGTATGACCTTGGGCATTGCCCTCCTGGCGAAAGATGTGCCCACCAGAGAGTACATGCTCTCCACCTTCCAAGCGGGTCAGAGTTTCTATTCCGAAGGTGCTTACGATCAGGCCATCGAAAAGTTCGAAGATATCAGCGGTGTTCGCAGTATGTTGCTAGCAGACAGCGACATCGTCGTCGTGGTTGGAAAAGTGGAAACTGCGGTGAAAGACGCGGCGATCTACCAGATGGGCAATGCGTACTTCAAAATGTTCGAGGAAGAATTTCTCGCCTCAAAGGACGAGTCGAACAAAGAGGAACAGGAGCAGCGGAAGAGCAGGGCGGAGGAATATTTGGCAAAGGCGGTGAGCCATTTCTCCAGCGTAGAAGAAAATGCCAAGTCCGAGAATTTGCAGGTGCTAGCGCAAAGCAGGATTACGGCCTGTTGGTACCGTGCGCGGCACTACCGGGAGGTCATCCGCGCGGGACAGAAATTTATTGAGAAATATCCCGATAACCCGTATGTAGTGGAGGCTCTTTACAACATAGGATGGTCCTACTACGAACTGAAGGAATACGCCAATAGCATCGAAGCCTTTACCGAACTGACGGAGCGTTTCAAATCCGGTTTCCAAGTCAGCCGGGCCTTTTTCCAGATCGGTGAATGCTATTACGATCAGGGACAGTACCGCAAGGCGATCCCCTACTATCAACAATTAGTGGACCAGTTAAACATCGGCGCGTTAAGCGACCAAGAAATTCAGAAGATGCAGTTCGAGAAAGTGGCCGGGTTGGTGGACGAAACCGAGTATGAGTTGACCGCCAAGGCCCAGATCCGGATCGGAGACTGCTACGGCCAGTTAGAGGATTTTGCAAAGGCAGAGCGATCCTATCGCTCCGTCATCACGGTGTTTGCCCAAGAGCGGAGACTGGTTGAGAAGGCTTATCAGAGTCTAGCGGATATGTACTTTGAAAACCGGCTTTTCGCCCGCTGTGTTGATACATACCGCGAGGCCATCGTCCAAATACCCAACAACACATTTAAGGCGCGAATGCAGTTCCAGCTAGCTCAACGCTACACCAAAGCGAGCGAAGAATGGGGAGCAGACTATTTTGACGATGCGATTCGCGAATACAATGTATATGCGAAAGCCTATGGCGAGATCGCTCTCCAAGCCGGCTACTCCCTAGGTAATTCCTGGTTCGAAATTGGTCGCGCCTACTACTCTAAAGCCGAAAAATTGGCACAGCAGGGAGAGACAGTAGAGGCCCGCGAGGCATATGCGGCAGCCGTGCAGGCCTATTACACAGTCTTGGAGCAGTATCCCGATCCTAATTTTGTCACCGCGACCAGATTCAATGTCGCTCTTGCCAAACAGAGGATTGGCGAGCAAGCAGCGCAGCGCGAGGCCGCAGAGATCTACCGGCAGATCATCGCGGACAATCGCGATGGCACTTATGCCAGGAGTTCACAATTCCAACTGGCACGGATGCTCTACAACCAAGAGCTATACGATAGGGCGGCGGCCTTCTACGATGAGATTATCGCAGTGACGGATGATTCCACTCAGTTGGATATCGCCCACTTTGAACTGGGATTGGCTCTCAATAAAAAAGGAGCAGGCGAGCAGGCGACGGAGGTCTTTTTGCAGGTGCGGGAGACGGCACCACAATTCTCACTGGCGTGCGTCGAAGCAGGGCGTATATACCTAGGTATCCAGCAACTCGACCGAGCTTTGGGGATTCTCGCGCGGGGTATGACTAGAGCCGGCAGCGAGGAAGAGCGGGCTCAATACCACTACTTAATGGGCAAGGCATGGGTGGGAAAAGAGGAATACGAGCGTGCGGTGGCCCAATTTACGCAGGCCATCAATAGTACGGGCAACCCCAAGTTGAAGGAGATCGCACAGTACGACAGGGGGACGAGCTACTCGCGTCTGGAGCGATACGCAGAAGCAGCGGAAGATCTGCGAGTGCTGGTGGATTCTGCCGACGAGAGGATCAAAAGTCCGGCCCAGAAGATGTTGGGATTAGCTTATCTCCGCTTAAACAGACAGGAAGAGGCGCTCGAGAGCTACCGGCGATTGGCCACTGCGGCCGAAGATCCAGTTGAACAGGCAGAGTACCTAGTGCTTATGCTGACGCTCTATCTCGAATTGGAGCAGTATGATACAGCCATCGCCACGGGCCAGAAAATTCTGGCGATGGACCTAGCGGATAGCAAAGGAGATCGAGATTACTGGTTGAAGGAGCAGGTCTATTACCTCATTGGTGAGAGCCAGCAGCACAAGGGGCAATACGAGGAAGTGATATCGACGTATAGCGAAGGACTTAAGCGCTATCCGAACTCTTACTATTCCGTCGATATGGCCTATGCTATGGGCACGCTTTACTTTCAGAGCGAAAAGTTCGACGAATCAGCGGACGTACTGAGCGCCTTTGTCGCGCGTTTCCCCGACTCAACCAACATTGTGTACGCGTACTACTATCTTGGCTACGCGTATTTCAACCTAAGAGAATTCGAGCGGTCTGCAGAGGTTTTCGAGCAGTTGGTGGAAAAATATCCGCACGCCGACGTGGCGGCCGAAGCGCTGATGCGTGCATCTGAGAGTGCATTCAACTTGAGAAAATTTGACCAAGCGATCGCGCTCTACCAGCGTCTATTAGATGATTATCTAGAGTCGTCGTTTAGCGATGATGCACTCTATAACACGGCTTGGGCGTTCTACGAACTAAAGGACAATGAAAAATTCATTCGGACTTTTCAACGTCTGCTCGCAACCTTTCCCAATAGCGAGTTTGCGGCAGATGCCCGCTTCACGCTAGGCGATTATTACTTCAACAAGGAAGACTACGCCAGAGCGCTGGTCGAGTATCAACATGTGCTGGCCGACTACCCGGAGGCCAATATCGCCAGAGAAGTTCCCGAGGTTCTAGAAAACGTGCGGGAACTGATAGCCTATGAGGAATACGAACAAACTATGGCCCTATTTGGCGCGGCTGTGATCTTGGACAAAGAGGGAGAGGAAGAGAAGGCGCGGCAGAAATTCGACGAAGTGGTGCCGCTGTTCATCGCTCTCACGGAGAAATATCCTGGCACCGAGGTGGAGATCGGCGCACTAAGCAATTTGGGCACATGTTATGAGTTTTTGCGTCAGTGGAAGAAAGCAGTGCAAACCTACGATAAAGTAATCGCTCTATTCGAGGACGATAAAGCCAGCGAGGATGCCTATCGATTTGCCAAGGGACATCGAGACTGGATCGTGAACTCCAGGCTGTGATGCTCGAGTGAATGGACTGACTGGTTCGCGCAAGTTGGAGGGGAAAAGTACGTCGTACCAAAAGGGGAACGAACATGAAAATCACCAGCAAGGCGACAAGGTGGATATTGGCAGCTTGTATAGCCCAAATCGCGGTAGGGTGCATTATTTTTCCGCCGAAGATCCATTACAGCTCATACTTGGTGCCAACAAAAAAAAGCGGCAATGAAGCCTCATATAGGGTGGAAAATGATGGCTCTGTATATGTGTCAGAAGGATTGCGGATAGACGTCAAATTTATGACGGATGCAGAGCTGAATGCCCTGCTCCCCGAAGACTCGAATAGAGGAGAGTATTCGACTAATCCCTATACCTACGGCGACTACATTGATCGGGATGTGGGTTATACTCCCAACCGCTTCACGGTCTTCAAGGTGAGTGTGTTCAACCAGACTTTTGCCAAAGTTCAACTCTATCCCCTCAAAGCCATTCTCCTGACGGATCAGGCCCAGACACTCCATTCCTATGGGATGCCATCGACGTCGCCCTACAATAGCTTCGAGCGGTATTACAGAGGCTTGCGCGGGCAGAGCGGCAATGAATTCTATCGCTTTGAAGTCAGAATGGGACATGTGCGCAGTCTGAACTATGCGGAAGATCAGTCGATATTCAAGGGAGAGAGCTACAGCGGTCTAGTCGCCTTTGATTCGCTCGACCCAGCGGTGGAAAAAGTGCGGTTGGTCCTGAAAGAATTCGCACTCAAATTCGACCAGTTCGACACGCCGCTAGAAACGGTCGATATCCGTTTCGACTTCAACCGCAAGGTGGAGAAGTGGAAAGTGAAGAAAGACCCGGTGAGCTTTGACCGCCACTAGTGGCTTTATACCACCATGCCAGCTCTTCCCATGCTAAGAACAATAGCTATTCTGGGCTGGTCTCGTCTCTGTAGAATCGACCTGTTTGGACTCGCACTAGTCCTGTATCCGCTTCGGGCTGCGGCGTTTCAGCCCGAAGCGGTGATTCTGATCATGCCCTTCGAGGACCACAGCTATTTTCGCGGTAGCTGGGATATCAGCCGGGGTATTCCTCAGGTCCTAGGCGAATTGCTCCAGCAGGATCGAAACATAGTTGTTTTTCCGTTTGATACGCTCGATTCTTTACTGACAGCAGGCGAGGACGGTGCCGCCCTGAGTGAAGCTCAAGCGCTCAGGATAGGAGGTGCCGCCGGTGCCGATCTGGTTGTGAACGGCGATATCCGCAACTTCTCCATCAAACGGTTCAATGCCGGCAACCCCTTCTTGGGAGGGTACACCTCCTATACGGCTCTGGTCGAAGTCGAGATCCAATTGTTGCAGCCGCTCTCTATGAGTCAAGTTGGCACGGCGGCGGGTAAGGCCGAAATGACGGATCGGGATCTGGGCTTGACCCTTTTGGGAAAACCTACCCGTAAAGAGGCCGCCCTGCTCGAACTCAACGAGATTCCCTTTGGCGTGGAGCGCTTTCGGCGGACCATCATAGGCAAAGTTACGCTAGCTGCACTCCAGCAACTAACTGCAGAAATTAGAGCTAAGACCTCCCCACCGCACGCCCTGCAACAGCCGGAACCGAAGATCCTCGCCTTGGAGGGAAAGGAGGGCTTCGTCAATTTGGGGCTGGCGGACAAGGTCGAGGTAGGGCACAAATTCGTGGTGTATTCCCGGCGGGAGATGAAACGGATCGGAGTCGTCCAAATCGTCGAAGTACTGGCTCAGCATCTCTCCCGGATTCTGGTACTCGAAGGGCAGGATCATATTCAGGTAGAGGATGCTCTAGAGGCTCCCTAGCGCCGCTAGAGTATGAACTCCTGCCGTGAGGCACCATCTCAATGTCGAGAGACTACCTAGGCCGTCTTTTTCTATACTCAATGTGGTCGATCTGCCTCATACTCTGGGGTTCGGCCATCCATGCCACGGGTGGGCAGGTGCACTTTGTGGAGGTGAGCGTAGAGGCAGGTATCGATTTTCACTATACCCACGGCGGCACTGGGCAGAAGTACTTTATCGAAACCATGGGACCGGGATGCGCATTTCTGGATTATGACAGCGATGGATTTCTCGATTTGTACGCAGTCAATGGTCACGACCTGACTCCTAATGCCGACCCCGAAGAGCGCAATGCGCTCTATCGCAACAGGGGCAATGGAACCTTCGCCGAAGTCGGACGCGAGGCTGGGGTGGGAGACAGAGGATACGGCATGGGCGTAACCGCCGCCGATTATGACAACGACGGCGATGTGGATCTTTACCTCACCAACTACGGTCCGAACGCGCTCTATCGCAACGAGGGGGATGGAACCTTTGCGAACGTCACCGACCAAGCGGGACTAGGGAACGAATTGTGGGGGACGGGCTGTGCCTTTTTTGACTATGACAACGACGGATTCCTCGATTTGTATGTGGCCAACTATGTCGAGTACACCCTTGACGCCCCAGGAAAGGATCTGACTCCGTATGCCGTGGGCTCCTTTGCGGGCGAAGAAGTAGCGCCAGATATCAGATCCTATCCCAGTCCCGATAATTTTAAAGGCTCTCCCGATGCCCTGTATCACAACGAGAGGGATGGAACCTTTGCAGACGTCACGGTCCAAGCCGGGGTGTTCAATCCAGATGGAAAAGGGATGGGCTTAGTGTGCGGCGATTACGACAACGACGGCGACATGGATCTCTTTGTGGCCAATGACCAGACAGCCAATTTCCTCTACCAGAACAACGGTGATGGAACGTTTGCGGATGTAGCTCTTATCGCGGGGGTCGGCTACAGCGGTGATGGGCGGGTGGAAGCCAGTATGGGGGCCGACTTCGGGGACTATGACAACGATGGCTTGCTAGATCTCGTTGTCCCAAATTTTCAGCGCGAGCCTACCAGCCTCTATCGGAACGAAGGCGATGGCCTGTTCGCGTACGAATCGACACCTTCAGGTATCGGGCGCTATTCGCTCCCCTATGTCGGCTGGAGCACCGCCTTCTTCGACTATGACAACGATGGTTTGTTGGATATCTTCGTCGCCAACGGTCATACCCTGGACAATGTGATTCTTTTTGACGCTTCTACCTCGTATCCCCAGCGCAACCAGCTATTCAGGAACGAGGGGCAGAGACGCTTTGTGGAGGTCTCCGACGCCTTGGGAGAGGGGCTGTCCATCGTCAAGGTGAGCCGGGGCGCGGCGTTCGGCGATTACGACAACGACGGCGATGTGGATATCTTCGTGGTCCATTCGGTCGGCCGTGCCGACCTGCTGCGGAACGATGGGGGCAACCAGCACAACTGGTTCCAAGTCAGAGTGGTCGGTGTAGAGAGCAATAGGGATGGTGTGGGGGCGAGGATTGAACTCAACGCGGGCGGTTTGCGCCAGATCAGGGAGATCAAGAGCGGCTCTGGACTGTATAGCCAAAATGACCTACACGCTTCTTTTGGGTTGGGCAAAAGTGAAAGTATAGAGCAACTCGTCGTTCGCTGGCCCAGCGGCACAGTGGATCGCATGAGCCAGTTAGCCGTCAATCAGCGCGTCGTGATCGAGGAAGGCAGAGGATGGGTCGGAGGTGGATGGAACGACAGCAGCCGTGCGCCCTGATGTCAGAATAGTATTCGCGAAAGGAGTTTTTCGATGAGATCATGGGCTTTATCCCTAGCGCTCTTGTGGGCTCTCCCCGGAATGGGCCAAGTATCTCTCTACCCCAGCAAACGCGATGGGCAGCCGATATATGTGTTCGAAAATAAATACATCAGGAGTGAGATAGCCCATACCCGAGGTCGGTCGCCGCTGAGTTATTTCGACAAAATCGCGGGCGTGGAACAGCTAAGACAACTCGAACCCCTAGACAAAAACCACGGCAAACACTATCCGCACGGCGGGGTCGCCGAATGTGTGCCGTGGACCGGGGGATCACCCTACATGGGCTACCTATGGACCCAACCGTGGGAGATGACAGCCCGGACCTACCAACGCCGTGCAGTCCTGGTAGGTGAAATGACTTTTCCCTATCCCGACCCAGTCACCGGCAAATTGTGCAAACTGAGATTCGAAAAGACCACGACCGCTTACGAAGGCTCTACGCGGCTGAAGATGGATTACAAGATAGAAAATGTCGGCGAACGGCGCGCCCGCTTTCAACACTGCGTCCACGGCAGTCCCTGCGTCGGAGGCGAGTGCGACGACAGCGATTACTTTTTCGCCCCCGGCAGTCAGTGTTGGGTGGTGTGGAGCGGACTCATCCCCCAATACCAGATCCCAGACCAATCGTGGCACTCGTGGCCAATACCCGAAGCAGTGGATTTCCGCAGGGGGGGCTCGGGCGGTCTCCAGTTATTTGTGCCAGCGCGGTGGGGTGTTATTGGGGACGACGAGAGCCAGCAAGTGATGGCGATGGCCAGCTCTCCGGTGTTCATCGGGGATAGAGAGATCCCCACCTACATAGGATATACGCGGGGTGCAGACACATACTACTTAGAGCCCTCGCTGACCCGCCACATCTCCAATCACGCCGACCGCTGGGAGCGGGAGGGGTACTCTGTTGACCTCGACCAAGGCGAGGTGTGCGAGTACACTGTGGATATGGCGATGTTCCACGGTGTCTCCAAGGAACAGATTGTCTCTTTGTACAGGCTCACAGGAGATTATCTACTGTTGGATGAGCCGAGCCTGACCTTCGAGAGCGGCAATGGTGGCAAGGCCGTCTTGAAAATGGATATTGTGGTATCGGCAGAAACCGAACTCATCGCGCAGGATGCAGCTAGCGGTGAGTCTCTTTTCACCGAGAGCTTGCTGCCGGGAAAAGTAGCGCGGGTTTTGGCGGAGATCCGGCTGCCCGGAAAAGCGGAAGCCGTCACTGTGATGCTCAGGAATGCGGCTGGGGACCAAGTTATACTAAGCCAAAAGTAGAAATCGCAATTGTGCGACGCAGGATAAAATCGCTGTGGGGAATCTGTTACTAGAGGAAGCCAGAGGAAGATGAAGAAACAGAAGCCAAAAGAAGCGAGTGTGGGAAACTCCTCTGGGGTGACGCCGAGAGCTTTTTTCACCGGTCTGGTGTGCTCGGCCCTAGTAGGCGGGGGAACACAGTACGGGGAAATCTTCCTCAGAAGTTCGCGCATGTCCGATGACTTTAGCACCGGCGGGGCTCTGTTCATTTTCTTTTTCTTAGTGGCCGGCGTCAACGTGCTGTTGAAGCTCATGGGACCCAGAGTGGCATTCACGCCAGCGGAATTGATCCTCATCTATGTGATGATGATGACCTCGTGCGCGATCACGGGGATGGGGCTGACCCACTACCAGATCCCCCTGATGGCGACGCTGCCCTACTTTGCGACGCCCGAGAACGACTGGGCAAACCTAGTGGCCCCCTATGTCAGAGGGTGGATGGTCATCGAGGATCCTCTCGCGTGTAAGTACTTCTTTGAGGGCCTGCCGCAAGGCGAGTCGATTCCGTGGGCTGTGTGGTTGAAGCCGCTGGCTTACTGGAGCGTCTTCTTCGCCGCCTTCTACTTTGTGATGATCGCGCTGATGGTCATTCTGAGAAAGCAGTGGATAGAGCACGAAAGGCTGATATATCCCATCATTAGGGTCCCCCTAGATATGATCGGTGAGAATAACAAGGGAGGTCTGCTAGCGGGGTTCTTCAAAAATCCCCTGATGTGGCTAGGTTTCGCCTTTGCTTCCTTCATCACTTCTTCCATTGGTCTCAGTGCTTACTACGATTATTTGCCCTCAATCAACCCCCTCTATCCCGGCGTCACGCTCTCGTTGCTGCGGGAATCGATCCAGTTGCGCTTTATGATCAGTTTCCCGGTGATGGGATTTGCCTATTTGATCAATCAGGATGTGGCCTTCGGGCTCTGGTTCCTCGATGTTGTGGTCAAATGCCTAGATGGCGTGTTCGATACGCTAGGGGTGTACCTACAATTGCGGGTCAATCACTACGGCGGCAGTTCAGGGATATTTTCCTCGACCGCGGTCGGGGCAATGTTGATACTGGTGCTCTATGGTGGCTGGGTCGCCAGAGGCCACCTGAAAGATGTGTTCAGAAAGGCGTTTACCTCCGCTCCTGATGTGGATGATTCCGGCGAAATTCTCTCCTATCGGAGCGCGGTAATCGGCACACTGGTGTCGGTGGTCGTCATGCTCGTCTGGCTTGGGGCCGCCGGCTTACCTCTTTGGGCGGGCGGGCTGTTCCTGTTTATCGCCTTTGTGATCTTTATCGCCATTACTCGCATCGTGGTCGAGGGCGGTATGGCGGCGTGCCGGGCACCCCTGATCGCGCCCAATTTCATGCTCTATGCCGTCGGCACTCCGGCCCTAGGCACGCAGGGAGTGACGGCGCTGGGATATACCTACGGATGGTCTGCGGATATTCGGACCTTTTTGATGGCGTCGATTGCCAACGGATTGAAACTGCTGGACGACGAGCGTTTCCAGGGACGCAAGCGGCCGGTATTTGGCTGTATTGTCGCGGCGCTGATCGTATCGCTGATCGTGTCGTTTGGGATGATGCTCAAGCTAGTTTATGGGGTCGGAGGCGTGAACATCCACTCGTGGTTCTGCTTGGGAGCAAATTTGCTCCCTTTCGACCTAGTATCGACGGTAACCAACCGACCGATCGACGTGACTGGGGGAATGTGGATGAATATGGGCATTGGTGCCTCGATCATGGGCATTCTAACGATATTGCGGCACAAATTTCTGGGGTGGCCTCTCCATCCGCTGGGACTGACTGTTGCCGGCAGTCGGGTGATGGACTGGACTTGGTTCAGTATCTTTCTGGCTTGGTTGATCAAGATCATCGCGTTGCGCTATGGCGGGCCCAAAATGTTTAGAGCCCTGCGCCCCTTCTTTTTAGGAATGGTACTGGGACAGTTCGTCTCGGCGGGTATATGGACAATAATTGATGGGTTCACTGGCATGACCGACAATATGATATTTGTAATTTGAGTTCGGGCTTGTTGGCAGCTAGAAGCCCCGGCTCTATTCCGAGGTGAGTCGCATTTCGTTCGACGAGGGATGTAGATTCGCTACGACTCCCGAAAGGAAACAAATGACCAACAATTGGCTCACGGGAATTTATCTGACCACGGATGTGGTGCTCAAATACCCCGATTACGTCGAGCGGCTACGCGATGAGATCGGTCTGAATACGGTGGTTCTCTCCTTTACGGGCCAGCTATCGGAGGAGGTGCTCGCCCTCAGCCCCTATGGGGGACGCACGCCGACAGCAGAGGAACTGACCAAGCTCGTCATACGGCATTTCGATGGTCGGCCCATAGACCCGCGGGAATACCAGCAGGCTCAGGCCCTGTGCGGTCCCGGCGTTGCGGCCCGAGGCGACGACAAAGCCTTCAGACAGGCTGTGGGACAGCTAAAGGAAGCCGGCCTGAATGTGTGGACGTGCGGAGGAGCTTGGACGATCCGTCGGCTCATGTTCTGTCCATCGCGGGAGGATGTGCAAGACTGGATCGAAGCCGTGTGCGTGTACTGGGCGACCCAGTACGATCTCGACGCGCTCGACATCACTCACTTCCGCTATCCGATGGGCAGTTTTCCCCTCGGGCTTTTTGGCTGCACCTGTTCTTCTTGCACAGCCGCCGCCCAAGAGCTCGGTTACGACATGGAAGCGATGGTCGAGGACTTGCAGCGCGCCCGGGAGGGCCTGCGCCAGCTCGACGGTGCTCGCCTCGGCGAGGTAGTCCGTCTCGGGGTTGGCTTCTTCGATATAGTCCACGCGCTCGGCCTGCGGTCGGGGGTCCTCGACTGGGTCCGCTTCCGCTGTGACCTACTCACCCGCAATCTAGCGCGCTTTCGGGCGGCGGTACACGCGGCCGCCCCTAGCACGGCCTTTGGCACCGACACCTACCCTGCCTCCATGGCCCTGACGGCGGGCCACAATTACCGGCGCTGGGGTGAGATGGCCGACTTTGCCAGCCCGCTGGTGTCCCACATTTCCGCCTTTGTCTGCAACACGTTCATCGAGTGGGCCCGTTTTCTGCAGCAGGAAATTCCCAACCTGCCGGAAGAAGATGCCCTACAGGTTGTCTATCGATTTACAGGGTACGACGGCATGGGGTTGCCGGAGACCATCGCCGCATACGGCGCTGACGAGCCGGCGACGCTGGCCTATCGGATCCCCACGGCCGACTTGGTTTTGCGAGATCTGGTGAAGGCTAAACTGTACCTATCGGCGGACATGCCTTCCTATCCAATTATCCACGGAGAGGGTTGGCCACCAGAGGCAATCGACCGCATCGTCAGCGAAGCACGTCGGCTGGGGCACAATGGTATCGTATGGCAGGGTACTGCCCAACTGATGGAGTACGACTTCAAGCGCTGAGCAGATTCCTCAAATCATTGGCTTGCATTTGTGCTCAAATCGCCGAAAAGACCGATGTAGTTGAAGTAGGCCAGCGCCTTGGTCAGCGCTTGTCGAGAGAGACGAAGTTTAAAAAAACAAGGAGCAATAGCAATGTGGGAAATAATTCAAAGTGGCGGTCCGATGATGGTGCCCCTCATCGCCTGTGCTATTCTGGCCATTGCCTATTCTATTGAACGCCTGTGGATATTCAGTCAATTGCCCACGCCGGAAGAAGCCCAAAGTGAGCTAGATCGACTCGAGACCGCGCTGCGCAACGGCGGCGAACAGGCCGTCGTCGAAGAGTGCAACCAAGGCAAGGGGCTGCTCAATTACGTCTTTGCTTCGCTGTTAAAACGATACGATACGCTGATGATCGAACAGCGGGAATTCAAAGAGACCAACGAGGAGATCATCCGTCTGGCCGACGCCGGCGGCGGGGGGCAGGTCAGTCGATTTATGGTCATGCAGCGGGAATTGGCCGATCTCAAAGACGAACTGGTCATTCAGACCGAGGCCGCCGCCCGAGCCTATCTGGGCAAAAATCTGGCGATCCTGAATACCATCGGCAACATAAGCCCTTTGCTGGGCTTGCTCGGCACCATTATGGGCATGATCATCGCCTTTGAGTCCATCGCCACCGCCGGGGCCGGCGATCCCAAAGTCGTCGCTGGCGGTATTTCCCAAGCCTTGGTCACCACCGCATCGGGACTGATCGTCGCCATTCCAACGATTGTATTGTATCGCTATCTGGCGCGCAAAGCAGACCATCTACTCGAAGACGCCGAGATGTACGGACATGCCTTTGCCAATGCGCTGATCACGGCCGGACAGCGCCAACAATACGAAACGACCGAGTAGCTCCCGCCGGGAGGAATTAGCCCCATGGCCAGACACCGCAAAGATCGGCCCGAGAGCTTTCTGGCCGAAGGCGGCCCGGATATGACGCCGCTGATCGACTGCGTCTTTTTGCTACTGATCTTCTTTATGGTCACCACGGTGTTTTTACACACCAAAGGGCTAGAAGTGGACATGCCGGCCGAAAGCGAGGCCACGGAAGAAAAGAAGAAAGATATCAACGTCTTGCTGGACCGCGATGGCAAGATCCAAATCAAGGGCGAGGACGTAATGCCGACGGCCTTGGCGGCTCGGCTGGTCACGGCTATGGAAGAGGCCAATAACGAGAATATCATTATTCAGGCCGACGGCGAGTGCGCTCAGAAGCACGTCGTGTTTGTGGTGGATCGAGCCAAAGAGGTCGGCGTTGAGGGCATCGCTTTTGTGCGGGAACGGGAGGAATGAGTCCGATGCCTAGGCCTAGGCGCAAATCCCTGTACGAAGAGCAAGAACTGAATATGACGCCGCTGATCGACTGCGTCTTTTTGCTGCTGATCTTCTTTATGGTCACCACGGTATTCAAGCAACCCTACAGCCTGCAAGTCGTATTACCCGAAGCGCAACAGGGGGTGATTGTCGAAGAGAAGAAACTCGTGGCGACGATCACTCAGGACGGCCGCATGGAGATCAACCGCCATCTGGTGACCTTGGACAATCTAGAGCAGGTCCTTTTGCGAGAAAAAGAAGGCACCCGGAGTCTGACGCTGGTGGTGCGGACCGACCAGGAGACCCCGCATAAGTACTTATTGGATCTCTTCGAGGTGGCCAAGCGCGTGGGCATTGAAAAAATACCCCTGGCTACCGAGGACTTGCGCGAACAGCCGTGAGAGAGTTTCATACGACTTAACAGGCTGCCACAAAAACCCGCCGGCACCATGTGCGCCATGCCATGCGTCGGCGGGTTTGGCTTTTGTAAAACCAACGCTAGGAGGACAATCATGCTCATAGCCACCAATAATCAGGTCTTCACTTTGGAGAATGGCACGCCCACGCAATGCTTATCCATCAACGGCGTCCGCTGCCTAGACGAGGGCGTCCGTTGTTCCGCCATTGGTCTGGCCGACGGCCAAGTAGTCGTCTTAGCCAATGGCCAAGCCCAACCGCAGGCCACCGGCATCGGCGATCCAGTGGAGTGCATCGCCCTGCTGTCCGAAGAGCCGCTGCAAGTGCTGCTAGGCACCGAGCCGCCCCACGTGTACTGTCTCGACGGCAACGACGAGCCAGCGCGCCGGATAGAATCCTTTGACGCTTTGGAATGCCGCCAGAGCTGGTACACGCCTTGGGGCGGGCCACCGGCCGTGCGCAGCTTGGCGCACAGCGGCGACTGGGTTTTTGCCGATATCCACGTCGGCAGCATCATGCGCTCGCCCGACCGCGGCACTACTTGGGAGCCGGTGACCCCTGACTTGCACGCCGATGTGCATCAGGTAGCGACCGCCCCTATGGAGGGACGCCTGTACGCCAATACCGCAGACGCGGTCTTTGCCAGCGACGACTACGGCCACTCTTGGGAGCATCGGAAGGAGGGCTTGGCAAACCGCTATGGCCGCGCCTTAGCCGTCCACCCGTGCGACCCCGACTGCCTGCTGGCCAGCGTCAGCAGAGGACCGGGGCATGGCAGGGATGTGCAGGGCAAGCTCTACTTTTCGCACGACGCCGGCCGCACCTGGACCCAGGCGCTTGCTGGCTTCCCCGAGGCCAAGGGCAATATCGACACTTTCCACATCGCCTTTGACGCCGAGGGAATTGCTTGGGTCGCTGTCGAGGATCAGCTCTATCGCAGTGAGGACAGAGGCGAGCGTTGGTCTGCGTTTTGGCGAGCACCCGCTGCCATCGTCGCCTTGGCCTGCGCCCACTCAAACGGGGTCTGAGCGTTGCAACTTCTCCTGACGCTGTTAATCCTAGCCAGTTGTTCCACCACCGGAAACATGCGGTCGTCCTGGCCTACATACCCCGTAAATCCATTCGTCATCCAATTGGACATTCCCGGTCCTGAGGATTCTGCTGGCGGCCTCATTGTCGCCGATCTGAATGGCGATGGACGCATGGATTACTTGGTCACCGTTCCCAATCATCTCACCGCTCACTCCCACGATGGCCGCAAACTCTGGACACTCGAAACCGACCTCTGGATAGGCGGCTCCTCAGAGCGCATCGGCCTACCCGGCCATCACGGTCCAGGTGTCCAAGCTGCAGACATCGATGGCGATAAACAGGCCGAAGTGCTGTTCCTTACCCAAGATGGCACGCTCCACGTGGTCGATGGCACTACAGGACGCGAGCAGTGGACCGCAAAGCCGCCCATCCCCAAAGGCACCCAACGCTGGGAGCATCTGGTCGTCGCCAATTTCCGCGGCGCGGGCGATCGCGATTTACTCCTCCAAACCACCAATGCCGAAGGCTACCGCATGGGGTGCTTTCTAGCGGCCTATGCGCTAGACGATCTCCGTCGCGGCCATTTTGTCCCCCTGTGGGAACGCGACGATTTCGTCTCCTGCGCCCACAACGGCGCACGGCTGGCGGATCTGGATAGAGACGGACAAGACGAGGTAATCGGCGCTACGGTCGTCTCTGCCAATGGTAAAATTCTACTGCAAATTCCCCTGCGCGGTCACATCGACTCGATCTTCATCTACGACGTGTTGCCCAATGTACCGGGCTTGGAAATCGTCGCCTTAGAAGAGGGTGGCGGCAATCGCGTTTTCCTCTACAACCACGAACAACTCTTCTGGGAAACGCACTTCCGCCATCAAGAACCCCAGAATGCCGCGGTCGGCGAATTCGACTTGGAACGGCCGGGCCTGGAGATATGGTGTCGGAGCCGCTATAACGAGCATCAGAAGCCTTTCATCTTTGACGCCCAGGGCGAGAAGATCGCGGATTACCAAATGGACGATGTAGCACCCGAGGGCTGGACCGTACGAGGCGTCGAGGTCATCCACAAGATCGATTGGACGGGCGACCGCAAACAATTGGCTGCGGCCAAAGAGCGCCATACCTCCGGCGATATTGGCATCTTCGATCCGCTTAGCGGGCGCTTTCTCCACCGCTTTGAGGAAAAAGCCGACCGACTCTACGTCGCCGATGTGGCTGGAGACTGGCGCGAAGAGCTGATCGTCTTGCACGGCAACCAACTCCACATCTACTTCAACGAGTCCGAAAATCCAAGTTCCGATCATCCGCGCCTGTGGTCGCAAGACCACTACCGCCGCAGTAAGATGACTTGGAACTACTACAGCCCATAAGGTCAGGTAACCATGTCAATTCTACCGGGAAAAATCAGTGATTTTCTCAAGGTCGCAGTCGCTGCTGCTGGGCGCGGCGACCTTCAAACGGTCCAGGCCGTATTGGCGCAAAAACCAGCGTGGATCACCCGCATTGGTTCGCACGGCCGCACCATGCTGTGGGAAGCTGCGTACCGAGGACGGCTCGCCATGGTCAATTACCTGCTCGATCAAGGCGCTGACATCCACGCCTGCGGCTGCCACTTCACGCCGCTGCTAGTCGAAATCTCCCCCTACTGCGCCGCGCGCTACAAGCGCCACCACGCAGTCGCCGACCACCTGCTAACACGCGGTGCCACGACCGACATTTACACCGCGGCCTTCCTCGGCGAGAGCGATGCCGTCGCCGACTACCTCGACCGAGAACCGAAGCTGGCAACAGCCGAGAAGGCGCAGCACGATTCCAGTCAGCGCATGACGGTCTTGCACTACGCCGTCAGCGCTGGACACCTCGCCATCGTCGCGATGCTTCTGGCGCGGGGTGCCGACCCGCGGCCGTACAGTGGCGAGCTGATTCGCTTTGCCGTGTGGCGGGATCGCGCCGACATCCTCAGAGCTTTGCTCGACGCCGGGGCCGATCCCACTCACGCCGAGGTCCCTCGTTCCGGCATCGTCAATGCCGAAATAATCGAATTGTTGACCGCTCGCGGCGTCGCCGTGGATGTGGATCACGCCGAGGGCGGCTGGCCGCCCCTTGTCTTCCAGTCGCGCGGCGACCGCGGCGGCAGTGTCCAGCGCGTGTGCGCCCTGCTCGACGCCGGGGCCGACGTCAATGTCAGGAACTACAAGGGCCAGACGGCATTGCACTGTGCCGCCAAAGCGGGATTCGACCAAATCGTCGCCTTGCTGCTCAACCACGGGGCCGAAGTGAACGCCAAAGACGACAAGGGCGCAACGCCACTGGCGACTGCGTTGCGCTCCAAGGTGAAAGACAAGGATCGGCTCGCGGCTGTCATCGGCCTGCTAACCGACGCAGGTGGCTATCTGGACCACGCTGGCAGCTAAGGAGAGAATTCTTGTTGCACAAGTGCAACACATCTTATTGGTTGAGTATCATGGGAGTTGACACGGGAATTTCCAACTGTTCAGTAAAAAAGACAAAGCGATGACTAACTGTTTGCAAAATATCGATCATTTTGGCATTTAAGGATAAGAGTACTATAAAAACAAAGCACGTGTTTCAGGAACTGCAGAAAGACATCTTTCCATGAATGTCGATGTGCGGGAGACTACCGCGTGAACCGAGTCGAAGTGAAACCAGCACTTCTGCGCTGGGCACGAGAGCGGTCCGGGCGCAGTGTCCATGACTTGCAGAGACGATTCCCAAAGTTCAATGCTTGGGAACGAGGCGAAGTGCTGCCGACGCTGAAGCAACTGGAGGCCTTTGCCAAGACCACGCATACTCCTATCGGATACCTGTTTCTCCAAACGCCGCCAGTCGAAGAACTCCCCGTTACCGACTTTCGCACTATGGGAGATGTGGATGTCAGCCAGCCTTCTCCCGACCTACTAGATATTCTCTACCTATGCCAGCAGCGCCAAGACTGGTACCTGGACGAAGTCCGTAGCGCCGGTGAAGCGCCGCTTTCGTTCGTTGGCAGCTTGGATACGACCGTCGATTCCACGTCGGCTGCATCGCGCATCCGCGATGCCTTGAGGTTCGATGTCGATCAGCGACGGCAATTGCCGACTTGGGCCGATGCATTGCGGCAATTCATCGATCAAGCGGACGCGATGGGCATTCTGGTGATGGTCAGTGGCGTGGACGGCAGTAACACACATCGGTCTCTTGATCCCGAAGAGTTCCGTGGATTTGCTCTGTCGGATCCATTGGCACCCCTCGTCTTCATCAATGGAGCGGATACCAAGGCCGCGCAGATGTTCACCTTGGCACACGAGATCGCTCATCTCTGGCTCGGCGAGTCCGGGGTTTCGAACCCTGAGGCAGTAGTCATGCCTGACCACTCCATCGAACGCTGGTGCGACCAAGTCGCGGCGGAGTTGCTTGTACCGTCTAGCTTGATCCGCGAGGAGTTCGACTCGGGAACCGATTTGAGTGGAGAGGTCAACCGTCTCGCCCGTCGTTTCAAGGTCAGTACTTTAGTAGTCCTTCGACGCATCCACGATGTGGGGGGACTGCCCAGAGATGGGTTCTGGTCGGCTTATCGGGCAGAGAAAAACCGCCTACGTGAGCTCCCACGCAGAAGTGGAGGCAACGCTGTTCTAAACGTGGGGACACGGGTCAGTAAACGTTTGGCGCGGGCTCTCGTAGTGAGCACTCTGGAAGGCAGAACATCTTATACCGAATCCTTCCGATTGCTAGGAGTCAAAAAGCTATCGACGTTCGAGAGCGTCGCCGAACGCTTGGGGGTAGGTGTGTAAATGGCCTACCTACTTGCCGCCGACGTGTTCATCCGCGCCAAGAACCTGCACTACGGATTCGATTTTTGCCCAGCATTCTGGGACTGGCTGATACAACAGAGCCAAGGTGGGCAGGTGTACAGCATCGAGAGAGTCGGCGACGAGTTGTTGGCGGGAGAGGATGAGCTGGCCGATTGGGCCGGAGACAGAGATGACAATTTCTTTCGCTCTCCGGATGCAGCTCTCTTGCCTGCGTTGGCAAAAATTAGCGAGTGGGTAACAAATCAAAGCTATGACCAAGCGGCAGTGAGCACGTTTTTCCAGAAAGCGGACTATTATCTAGTTGCTCAGGCGTACGCCGGTCAGCATACCGTTGTCACGCATGAGATACCATCGACTTCCTCTCGTAAGATCAAGATTCCCAACGTTTGTATCGGACTTGGTATCAAGTGCATGACGCCCTACGAAATGCTCAAAAAAGAACGGGCTCGCTTCGTACTCGGCCCCTAGCAAACCTTACCATCGGCTGTTGTGAGAAGCCGATTCTTTCCCTATTCGTCTATTCCCATTATGTTATTAGCGTATTTCAGCATTAACGCTAATAAGAGCTATTCTTATTTTCATACCCGAAAATAAGGGAACATTGTGACGTCTAACATTAATGGGACACGCCGACCCCACGGTCGCACGGTCCAATGTCCAAGTGGCTATCGCGCCTACGTCCCGTCACCCCTACCGCCACCGATTGCTTGGGACGAAAAGCTCGTCGCCGCTCTTTCCCGCGCCGATCAAGCAATAGGCCAGCTCGCGGGCGAAGGTCGGCGGCTGCCAAATCCGCACCTTTTCATCAGGCCATTCCTGCGCCGGGAAGCCGTTCTCTCCAGCCGCATTGAAGGCACGCAGACAACCCTGGGCGAACTGCTTGCCGCACAGGCCGGGGCAAAGGTCGAGCAAAGTTCCGCTGATTTGCGCGAGGTCGCCAACTACGTCGTCGCGCTAGAGTTCGGGATACAGCGCCTAAACACGCTGCCACTGTCGCTGCGCCTCGTACGAGAACTGCACGAAAAGCTGATGCGGGGCGTGCGGGGCGACACGGCGACACCCGGCGAGTTTCGCCGCAGCCAGAACTGGATCGGCCCGCCCGGATGTGTCCTGAATAACGCCACCTACATTCCCCCACCGCCAGAAGACCTAATGGCGTGTCTAGGCGAATGGGAAAACTTTCTCCACGACAACACTCTGCCCCCTCTGGTACACGCCGCGCTCGCCCATTCTCAGTTCGAGGCCATTCATCCGTTCTTAGACGGAAATGGACGCGTTGGTCGCCTGCTCATTACGCTACTATTCGTCGCCCGAGGCGTCCTGCCGGCACCGCTTCTATACTTGAGTGCTTATTTAGAAGCCACGCGCGAGGAGTACTACGCACACCTGCTGGCGATAACTCAAAACGGACAGTGGGAGGAGTGGCTGACATACTTCCTGCGCGGTGTGACACTCCAAGCCGAGGACGCTATTGGCCGCATCCAACGCATCGACGAATTGTTTCAGCATTGGTCGGAGCAACTCGCCGGGATTCAATCGGGGCAATCAGAGAAGGTGTTGGAGCTTTTTGTCGAAAACCCCTTCTGGACCGCGCGCGAAATTGCGCAAAGGCTAGCGGTCGCCTATACCACGGCCCGACGCGCCATCGACCGGCTGGAATCGGCTGGAATCGTCGCACTGGTTGGAGAGGCGAGACGCAACCGGGTTTATTGCGCACAATCCATGCTCGAAGTGCTAGAGGCACCGCACAGCGCCGAACAAGTCACCTAGGAGAGCCAATGAACCATAGTGAGATCGTCAGTTTCTTGTGGGACGTTGCGAACTTGATCCGCGACAGCTTCAAGCGCGGCAAGTACCAAGATGTCATTCTGCCGCTGACCGTGCTGCGCCGTCTCGACTGCGTGCTAGCTCCGACCAAGGACAAGGTGCTACAACGACAGGCGGACCTACGCCAGCGTGGATTAGAGGAGCTAGACTCGCAGCTTCGCAGAGTCTCGGGCTTCGCTTTTTACAACACCTCGCGCTATGACTTTGACAAGCTGCTCGCCGATGCGCCGAACCTCGCCGCCAATCTCAGGAACTACATCGCCGGCTTCAGCAGCAACATGCGCGAGGTGCTGGAGCGGTTCGATTTCGACAACACGATCAGTAAGCTCGACGAGGCGGGGCTACTATTCCAAGTGCTGGAGCGGTTCAGGACTGTTAATCTGCACCCGAAACGGATCGATAACCCGACTATGGGGACGATCTTTGAAGAGTTAATCCGCCGCTTCAACGAAGCCTTGGACGAAAATCCCGGCGAACACTTCACACCGCGCGACGTCGTCCATCTGATGGTGGATCTCATGCTCGCCGGTGACGAAGAGCGCATCGTGGCCCCCGGCGTCGTGCGCAGTGTGTACGACCCTTGCTGTGGCTCCGGCGGTATGCTAATGATCGCCAAGGAGCACATTGCGGGTGGGACGCATGGGAACGGTGAGCCACCCCGGCCCGCGATCAATCCACAGGCGGAGATTCACCTTTTCGGCCAAGAAGTGAATCCGGAGACCTGGGCGGTTTCGAAATCCGACATCTTCATAAAAGACCCGTCGGGCCGCGACGCGGACAAAATCGCCTTCGGCAGCACGCTATCCAACGACCGCCATACCGGCCAAACCTTCGATTACCTAATCGCCAATCCGCCCTACGGCAAGGACTGGAAGCGCGACAAGGCTGCGGTCGAAGCAGAACACGAACGGGGCGCGGCTGGCCGCTTCGGCCCTGGATTGCCGCGAATCAGCGACGGCCAGACCCTGTTCCTGCTGCACATGCTCGCCCATGCGAAAACACCGGACCAAGGTGGAGCCCGCATTGCGATTATTATGAACGGTTCGCCACTACGCCACTATTTACTGGTGATGCAAGCAGCGGCGAGAGCGAAATTCGCCGTTACATCTTCGAAAACGACCTGCTGGAAGCTCTGATGGCACTACCCGAACAGCTTTTCTACAACACCGGCATCGCCACCTATGTTTGGCTGCTGACCAACCGCAAGGCACCGGCGCGCAAGGGCAAGGTGCAGCTTATCGACGCCTCTGCGTTCTGGATTCCGATGCCCCGCAGCCTCGGCGACAAGCGGCGCGTGATACCGCAGGAAAAGGCAGCCGATGTGCTGGAATTGCTCGCCAATTATCAGGACGGCGAGACGCGCGAGATCGAGGAAGAGGAGCGCATCGTCAGCCGCGTCTTCTCGACGACTCAGTTTGGGTATCGCAAAATCACCGTTGAACGACCGCTGCGGCTCAACTTCCAAGCGAGCGCGGAACGAATTGATCGCCTCGACGAACAGACAGGCTTTCAGAATCTGACTAAATCGAAGAAGCGAGGGGCAGCCGGTGCCAAGGAAGAGGCTGAGGGGCGAGCTTTGCAGCAAGCTATTCGGACCATGCTCAAAATGATGCCCGACACTCTTTACAAGGATCGGGAAGCGTTCCTCAAGGAGCTTGCGAAAGCGACCCGGAAAGCCGAACTCAAACTGTCAGCACCGGCGAAGAAAGCAATCCTCGTGGCTCTATCCGAGCGCGATGAGACAGCCGAGATCTGTCGCAACAAGGATGGCGAGCCTGAACCCGACCCGGAACTGCGCGACACCGAGCGCGTGCCGCTTGCCGAAGGAGAGGATCCCGTGGACGGCGACGGAGTACCGGCCAGCGTCCACGCCTTCTTTGAGCGCGAAGTCAAACCGCATGTTCCCGATGCTTGGATCGACACGTCGAAGCGCGATCACAGGGACGGGCAGGTTGGCTTGGTCGGCTACGAAATCAACTTTAACCGCTATTTCTATCGGTATAAGCCGCCGCGGCCGATCGGGGAGATCGAATCCGATATCCAAGCTATCGAGACGGACATTCTGGAGATGCTGAAAGGCATGTCGGCCGAACCTGTAAGATGACATTAAATGTCGGCACTTGCGATTAAGTGCCAACATTTTCTGTTGACACAAGCTAAAAATTTCGTATAATGTCGGCATTCGTAATCAAAGTGCCGACATTTTTAAAGAATGACGACAATTCAACTCGACCAAGAGCGCCTTCACAGCGCCGGCCTTGGGGCCTTTTTTCGTCCTAGCGAGGTTGAAAAACTGGGGATTACCTACGACCAGCTTGTTCAGTTGGTGCGGGCCGGCGTGGTTGAGCGGGTTCAACGCGGTCTGTACCGGCTCATCAGCGCCGAACTGACTGAGCACGCTACTGTGGCCGCTGTATGCGCCCGGGTGCCCAATGTAGTTGTTTGTCTCATTACGGCACTCAATTTTTACGAGATCGGCACCCAGCTTTCGCCCCGGGTTTGGATTGCCATTCACCACAAGGCAAGACCTCCCCGGCTACCGCAGATTCGGACTCGCCTAGTCCGCTTCAGCGGTTCAGCTTGGACGTATGGAGTGCGCGAAGCCGCGTTCAATGGGGTTCCGGCGCGCATCACTTCGCCGGCCCGCACGATCGTCGATTGTTTCCGATTCGAACGCCTGATCGGACGAGAAGCCGCTCTTGAGGCATTGCACGAAAGTCTCCGGGAACGCAAGGTAACGGTCGATGCTCTGATGCGAACGCTTGAGGAACTTCCTTCACGCCGATTGAGCACAGCCCTAGAGTTCGGGGTCCTATGATCAAGAATTTTGCGGCATCTGTCCGGGCCCGCCTGTACAACAAGTCGAAAGAAAGTGGCGTGGAGTTCCAACTTCTGCTTGCCCGTTACGCCGGCGAAAGATTCCTTTATCGCCTTGGCGTGTCGTCTTTCCGCGACCGGTGTATTCTGAAGGGAGCTACGCTATTGGTCGTTTGGATGGAGGAACCCTACCGCAGTACGCGCGACATCGACTTGTTGGCTCTGGGCTACAACGATGAGACCTCTGTTCAGGAAATCGTCAAAACGGTTTGCGCGGTCGCCTGCCCCGAGGATGGCTTGACCTTTGATCTCGACAGCGTACGGATATCGCCAATTCGCGCACAACAGCAACTTCAGGGCCAGCGCGTCAGGATGATTTGTCGACTGGAGCAAGCAAGAATTCCTGTCCAGATCGATTTTGGTTTTGGCGATGTGATTACGCCTGCTCCGCATGAAATGTCCATGAGCACGTTGCTCAAAGGCATTCCCGCACCCGTTGTGCGAGTATATCCAATGGTGACGAGCCTTGCCGAAAAGTTCGACGCCATGGTGAGTCTGGGGAAACGCAACAGCCGCATGAAGGATTTTTATGATATTTGGGCCTTGTCGGGGGCATTTACTTTCGAGGGCAAAGCGTTGCGCGAGGCAATCCATAGCTGCTTTGAGCGGCGCAGGACGCCAGTATTCGAGGAAACGCCTGTCGCCTTGACTTTGGCGTTTTATTCCAACGAAGCCCTCAATACCCGATGGCGCGATTATCGGTCCGATGCAGCGCTTCTGTCCACGCCCCCGGAATCGTTTACCGTAATTGGCGAGCGCGTACAGAACTTCTTCGGGCCGGTCCACGAAAGTATCGTTGCAAATAGCCCGTTCGACTTGCATTGGCCCCCTGGAGGCCCGTGGGAGTCGGTTGCAGAGCAGGATGCCGAGGATGGGGATCATGCGTAAAGACATAAAACGCATTCATTTGTTGTCGTAGGGCGACCGGCCTTACATTGGTAAAAATGATGATGATCTCAGATCTGAAATCCTATTCGGCCTACAAGGACTCCGGCGTCGAGTGGCTGGGAGAGATTCCGGCGCATTGGGAGATTTCTGCCACAAAACGAGTGTGTCGCATCGTTAACGGCGCGACTCCGAAGAGTGCGGAGTCGCGCTACTGGAACGGCGATATTCCTTGGATTACTCCCGAGGACTTAGGAGATCTCGATCAGGGGTATATTCTATCGAGCAAACGCAAGATAACTTGGGAAGGATACCAAGATTGTGGAACGACGATGGTTCCCATCGGGTCCCTTGTGTTGTCGACACGCGCTCCGATCGGTCATCTTGGTATAGCCGACGTAAAACTTTGCACGAATCAGGGATGTCGTAGTCTGGTTTTCAGGTATAAACGCTCAGAGGTCTACTATTTTTTTCTATTTTCAGCTTGCCGTGTAGACCTAGAAGCACTAGGACAAGGGAGCACGTTCAGCGAACTCTCTAACGACAAACTAGGAGACTTCGAGATTGCGATTCCTCCCTTCCCCGAACAACGCGCCATCGCCGCCTTCCTCGACCACGAAACGGCCAAAATCGACGCCCTCGTCGCCAAGAAGGAGCGTCTGATCGAGCTGCTCCAGGAAAAGCGCACCGCCCTCATCAGCCACGCCGTCACCAAGGGCCTTGACCCCGACGCGCCCCTGAAGGACTCCGGCGTCGAGTGGCTGGGGGAGATTCCGGCGCATTGGGAGGTAGGGCGACTTCGAACGCTCGTCAATATAAAAACTGGTGGTAGGGACACAGTCGATCAGCAAGAGGAAGGTAAGTACCCTTTCTTTGTTCGGTCTCAGACTGTTGAAAGAATAAACACATGGTCCTTCGACGGCGAAGCGGTCTTGACTGCCGGAGATGGAGTGGGTGTTGGAAAGGTCTTTCACTACGTCAATGGGAAGTTTGATTATCATCAGCGTGTGTACAAGTTCAGCAATTTTAGGGCTGTTATGGGGAGGTTCTTTTTTTGTTTCTTTAAAGAAATGCTTCGCTTCGAGGTGTTGCAGGGAACTGCCAAATCAACGGTGGATTCCTTGCGTCTTCCGATGTTGCAGAACTTTCCTGTAGTCGTGCTACCTCTCCCCGAACAACGCGCCATCGCCGCCTTCCTCGACCGCGAGACCGCCCAGATCGACGCCCTCATCGCCAAAGTCCAAGAAGCCATCAACCGCCTCAACGAACTCCGCACCGCCCTCATCTCAGCAGCAGTAACCGGCAAGATCGACGTGCGAGAGGCTGCCGCGTGAACAGGATCAGAGTGCAACCAACACTTCTGCGCTAGGCGCGGGCGGACATCGCATAACACGTCAAAACGACGGCACGAGCTAATCTATGAATTCCAAAAAGATATCCGAACGCGCCTTTGAAGACGCCATTGAGGCCGCTCTACTGCGCCACGGCCCGGACGAGGTAGGCAGCGTTCCGCCTGCGAGTGAAGGCCGAGTACCCTACGGCGACGACGGAATGCAGCCCGGCGGCTATCTCAAACGCCGACCCCAAGACTACGACCGCACACTATGCCTCTTACCCAACGATGTCCTAGACTTTGTGCTGGCCACGCAGCCAAAGGAATGGCAGAAGCTGTCCCAACACTACGGCCCCCAAGTCAAGGAGCGATTCCTCAAGCGCGTGTCATCCGAAATTGAACGACGCGGCGCACTCAATGTCCTGCGGACTGGCATAAAGGACATGGGCTGCACATTCCGACTCGCCTATTTCCGCCCGGCGAGCGGCCTCAACGAAGAGACCCGGCGGTTGTACATGGCCAACTTCTTCGCCGTCGTCCGCCAAGTCCACTACAGCACCAAGAACGAAAACAGCCTCGATCTGGTGCTGTTTCTCAACGGCATCCCACTCTTCACCGCCGAACTCAAAAACCCACTCAGCGGCCAAACCGTCGAGGACGCCATCCGCCAATACAAAACCGACCGCGACCCGCGCGAACCTCTGTTAGCCTATGGCCGCTGTCTGGCCCATTTCGCCGTCGATCCGAATCTGGTCTATGTCACGACGCACCTCGCCGGACCCAAGACGCGCTTCCTGCCCTACAACCGGGGTAAATTCGGCGGAGCTGGCAATCCACCCGTGTCGCCCACGCAAACCGGCTATGCCACCGCCTATCTTTGGGAAGAAACCTGGGCGCGCGACAGCGTGCTCGACTTGGTGCGCCAGTTCATCCACGAAGTCGAAGAGGAAGAGGAAGCTGGCCGCAAGACCGGCAAGCGATTCCTGATCTTCCCGCGCTACCAGCAGCTCGATTGCGTGCGTCAGCTCGTTGCCAATGCCCGCGAGACAGGGACGGGACAGCACTATCTCATCCAACACTCGGCCGGAAGTGGCAAGAGCTTTACCATCGCCTGGCTCGCCCACCAACTCTCCACCTTGCACGATGCCAATGACCGTCGCGTCTTCGATTCCATCGTGGTCATCACTGACCGCCGCATACTCGACCGCCAACTCCAAATCACCATACGCCAGTTCGAGCAGACGCTGGGTGTGGTGGAAAACATCGACACCACCTCGCGCCAACTCAAAGACGCCCTCGAAGCGGGCAAGACGATTATCGTCACCACGCTACAGAAATTCCCGGTGATTGCCGCGGAAATCGGCGCACTGCCGGGCAAGCGCTTCGCCCTGATCGTCGATGAAGCGCACTCATCGCAATCGGGAGAGAGCACCAAGAGTCTCAAGGCCGTGCTAGCCCCAGCGTCTCTCGAAGATGCAGAGAGCGAGGAGTCCAACGCCGAGACCCCCGAAGAAGAGCTCGAGAACGCGATCTTGGCCGAGATGGAAAAGCGCGGGCGGCTGCCCAATGTTTCGACCTTTGCCTTCACCGCCACGCCCAAGCCCAAGACGCTGGAACTTTTCGGCACCAAGCGCCCCGACGGCTCGTTTGCACCGTTTCACCTCTACAGCATGCGCCAAGCAATCGAAGAGGGGTTTATCCTCGATGTCTTGGGCAACTACACCACCTACACGGCCTATTGGCGGTGTGGAAGATAGTCGAGGACGATCCGCGCTACGACAAGCGCAAAGCCGCCTTTCTGCTCAAATCCTTTGTCGAGCTGCACCCGCACGCCATCGGCGAGAAGGTGCGCATCATGGTCGAGCACTTTGCCGAGCAGGTGCAAAACCAGATCAACGGCAGGGCCAAGGCCATGATCGTCACCCGCTCGCGCCTGCACGCCGTGCGCTACAAGCTGGCGGTGGACGAGCATCTTGCCGAGCGGGGACATCCGTTCAAGGCGCTGGTTGCATTCTCCGGCACCGTTGACGATGGCGGCCGGTCCTACACTGAGGTAGGTATGAACGGCATCCCGGAAACCCAGACCGCCAAGACGTTCGAAGGGTCGGACTATCGCTTCCTGATCGTCGCCAACAAGTTCCAGACCGGGTTCGACCAGCCGCTACTGTACACAATGTATGTGGACAAAAAACTCGGTGGCGTGAACGCAGTGCAGACCCTGTCGCGGCTCAACCGCACACACGCAGATAAACAAGGCACTATGGTGCTCGACTTTGCCAACGAGTCCGACGAGATCAAAACCGCCTTCGAGCCTTATTACGAGACGACGCTGTTGTTGGAAGCGACCGATCCCAACCTGCTCTACGAAATCCAAACCAGCCTCGGCACATTCCCCGTTTACGCCCAAACTGACGTGGACCGTTTCGCCGAAGTCCGTTTCGACCACACAACCACGCAGGATCAACTCTACGCCGTGCTCAATCCAGTCGTCGAGCGCTTTCAGGAACTGCACGAGGATGAGCGACAAGATTTCCGCAGCAAGCTCACGGACTACGTGCGGCTCTATGCGTTCCTCGCACAGATATTGACCTTTACCGATACCGATCTGGAAAAGCTCTACGTCTTCGCACGGTACTTGCGCCGACTCTTACCCGCCGATCAAGAGGAACTACCGCACGAAGTGCAAGAGAACATCGATATGGAATCGTATCGGGTTCAGGAGACGGGAAGTGGCAAGATTGATCTTGAACGCAAGGCGGGGACGCTCGACCCTATCGGAACGAAGGACGCACACGGACATGTGCCAGAAGAAATAGAGACGCTGTCGCGGATCATCGCCGAGCTAAACGAGCGCTTTGGCATCGAACTCGGCCCCGAACATCGCGTCACCCTTAGCCAGATGATGGAAAGGCTCGCTGACGATGCCGCACTCGATGCCGCAGCGCGGGTGAACACGCGCGAAAACGTGCGGTTGACCTTTGTACCACAAGGTCGAGCAAGTGATCCAAGAGATCGTCGATTCCAACTTTGATCTGTACAAGCGCATCACCGACGATTGCTCCTTCGGAGCGGAGCTCAAGAATCACCTCTTCGACCAATATCTCCGCAGCCACCGCAACGCCGAGGAACTCATCAAACAGGGCGAGTCGAAAACCCTAGAGTTCAAATCAACGCTGCGCTGGAATCTCAAGGAGGACCGCAGGGACGGTAGGTGCATCACTCATGCTGCTCTCAAGACCATAGCGGCGTTCTTGAATACGGAGGGCGGAGATCTCCTGCTCGGCGTGGCTGACGACGGCACCGTCGTTGGTATCGAATGCGACCGGCTAGACGGCCATGACAAGTTCATGCTCCATCTCGCGCAGGCCGTGCGCAACGGACTTGGCGACCGCGCCGGGACGTGCATCGACCCCAAGGTGCAGATCGTCGATGGCAAGAGCGTCTGCGTGGTGAGTTGCCAGCGAAGCCCAGAGCCCGTCTTCCTCACTTGGAAGGGAGTCGAGACGGAAGCGGACGGCGACTTCTTTGTGCGCAATGGTCCGGGAACCGTGAAACTATCCCCTGATGATGTCAAAGAGTATGTCCGAACCAGATTTGACCAAGTGCGGACTCCATGATCTGATGGTAGGGTTGGACGTCCGCGCCGCCCATTGCTGATATTCGTTCAAATACAGATGCTCGAACGGATCGGAGTGGTGCGCGAATTGACTGGCAAGAAGCGGAACCGGCTTTTCGGCTATGATCAATATCTTGCCATTCTCGGCGAGGGACCGAATTACCGTAAGCAGACGCGGGTGGCGTTTGAGCTTGAAAAATCATTGGCAGAAAGGAGATGCGTTACTTGGCCCAATCACTAGGAGAGCACGCGCTGGTCGGTTTACTTACCTTTACTATATTCATAATATATCCATACAGTTCTTCCCTATTTCTCCCCAGTTTTCCCAGCGTCGGCTCCACGATAGACACCCCCGGTCGTGCGGTCCACTGCGACGGCGGCCGATTTTTAAGTTCAAGGATAGAAATTGAATGCCCCATAGCATTTTGACTACAACTCGCGATTTATCCTCGACTGAGGCCGAGGGTTTGGCGTCGAGCGCGGGCAGCGAGACAACTTTTCTCGACTTTCAAGCGACCACGCCGCTCGCTCCAGCCGTATTGGAGGCGATGCTCCCTTGGATGAGCGGTGCTTGGAATGCTCATGCTACGGAGCACCGTCTTGGGCGCATGGCATCCGACGCCGTAGAGGAAGCTCGGGGAAAAGTGGCTGCCCTGCTCGGTTGCGAGTCCTCTGAGGTCATATTCACTTCTGGAGCGACCGAGGCATCCAACATTGTTCTGCGCGGCCTGACGCGCTCCGGCGACGCGATAGCTATATCGGCACTTGAGCACGCGAGCGTTAGGGATACGGCGTTCGCCTTGGAAGCCGAAGGAAGATCGGTGTACCGGCTCGACGTAAACGAGGATGGCATTCTCGACCTTGACTTCCTCCAGACCGCACTCGCTTCGCGCCTGGCATTCGTCTCAATTATGGCGGTTAACAATGAAATAGGTACTGTGCAGCCGATTGAAGAAGTGGCCGAACTCTGTGCGGAAAGCGGCGTTCCATTCCACAGCGATATGACTCAAGCGGTCGGCAGGCTCCCATTGATGCTCCACAACTCTTCAGTGATGTACGCCTCGATCTCCTCGCACAAGATTTACGGTCCACAGGGTGTGGGCGCACTCTTCATCAAGACGGGGGCGAACATGCCGCAGCCTCTTTCCAGTGGCGGCGGACAAGAAAACGGTCTCAGACCCGGCACGCTGCCGGTCGCAAACTGCGTTGGTTTCGGTGTCGCGTGTGATTTGGCAGTTGCTCAGCGCGAACGCGACTTTGAACACACTAGGGATCTGTCGTGCGTGATGCTTGATGCGCTCGCGGATCTAGACGGGTGGCAGGTGAACGGCTCGCTCGAAGAACGGATTCCCCACAACCTGAGCATCGCTTTCGAGGGTGTAGATGCGGACGCTCTGTTGGCGTCCATGCCGGAATTCGCGCTGTCAACGGGGGCCGCCTGCAGCGCAGGGTCTTTTAAGAGGTCCGAGACGCTAAGAGCGATCTGCTTGCCAGACGATCTCGCGGACGGGACCATACGGATAGGCTTCGGACGGACGACCACGCTCGAAGAGGTGCAGAAGGCCGCCAACGTGCTACGTGATCGGGTGAGATTGATCCGGAGAGCCACCGCATGAGTGCCACCACCACCCTAGATACTCCGGAGGAGGGATGGGAAACCAAGCCTGGACCCCGCGTCTTCTCCGGACACGAGTCTTTCGCCTGCAGATACGGATGGTTGCCGAAGTTATACGAAGCAGTGGTCGAAGATTCCTCGCTGTTCTCCTCAGACGAGGATGCGATCTTGCGACTCGGGCTGGGACGCAACATGATCAAGTCAATTCGCTTCTGGGGCGAGGCGTTCGGGCTTACGAGGACCCAAGGGCGTGAAGTGAAAGTGACTGAATTCGCTCGGATGTTGCTTGATACCCGCGAGGGTCTTGATCCGTATCTCGAAACGCCGGACGCGCTCTGGAGGCTGCACTGGATATTAACCGTCCATGGTGGTCTGGGTGCTTGGGCGGTGGCATTCTTGGAGACTCATGATCGTGAGATCACGCACGAGCGTTTTGTCGCTGCGGTACGAGCACGCGCATCCCAAACGCGCAAAACTATTACCTCGAGAACTGCATCCAATCATGTGGATGTGTTTCTCCGTACTTATGTGGGAGGTCAATACTCGGAAGGCTCGCCGGAAGAGGCACTGGGAAGCCCGTTCCAAGAGCTTGAGCTCATGCGCTTGGCTACGTTAGCCGGAGTGGCGACCATGCGGTTTTCGCGAGGCCCAAAGCGAACCCTTGATGCCCAGGCGTTTGCGTTTGTGCTTCACGACTTCTGGCGCGGCACAGCACCCAAGAGCGTAACTTTATCGGTCAGGTCACTTATGCTCTCGCACGCTGCGCCTGGCGCGGTTCTCTTATTGGACGAATCTGGCCTCCACGAGAGTCTGGACGAACTGTGCTCCCGATCTCGTCGACTTGTGCTGCGGAGCGACGGCGCGGGCGGTTCTGACCTGACCTGCGCCCAAGATCCCTTGTGCGAACTCTGGAAGATCGCTTGGCCATGACCGAAAACTCGATTGTCTCCCGTATCGCAATCCGCCGTCGGTACGTCCGCTCTGTGGACTTGGCACGCGACGTTGACGATCCCGATGCGCTCGAAGGCTACGTAATAACCCCTTCAGTTCGCGACGCCGCTATCCGGATCCTAGCTGGATTGTCGGCAGAATCGCGACAACGCGCATTTCGAATCGTTGGCCCCTACGGTGTGGGAAAATCCGCGTTTGGTGTATTTCTCGCGCAACTTTTACAGGAGCGCGGCCACGGCCCTGCCATGGTACTGCTGTCAGAAGCAACCGAAGGTTCTGTAGTCGTTCCACCATGGCGACCGGTGATCGTTAGCGGTCGCCGCGTCAGTTTTGCGCTGGAACTTCTACGCATGGTTACCAGCCATTGCGACGAAGGCTCCGGCACTGCTTTCTCTGATCTGAGGGCACGCGCGGAATTGATATTGGATCGAGAGGACGCGTACGACGTATATGAGGTCACTTCACTCATCTCGGAAATGGCTGCTGAAATGCGGTCGCGAACCGGCGAAGGACTACTACTACTGATTGACGAGATGGGCCGCTTTCTGGAGTACGCCGCCGTCAACATCGGGACCGAAGATCCATCTATCTTCCAGGCTGTTGCCGAGTGCTCAGGAGGGAAGGCGGGTGCGGACCTCGCGGTCATTGGATTTTTACACCACAGGTTTGTCGACTATGTCGCCGGCATGGGCGATTGGATCGAAGCGGAATGGTCGCGATCTTCGGAACGCTATGAAGAGTTGTCGTTCGACAGTTCCACCGAACAGTCGCTATTCATGTTGGCTCGTGCGGTTGAACAGACTCAGGACCACACGAATGCCGTTCGACGACGAGCGAGGAAAATTTATGGTGAGGCGGTAAACCGCAGTCTTTTTGTTGTACCGCGTGATAATGTCGTTCAGATTGCTCCCAACCTATACCCACTCCACCCGGCATCGGTCGCGGCACTCTCTCTGGCTATACGGCGCTTTGGCCAGAACGAGCGCTCACTGTTCGGCTTCCTGCAATCTCTTGAGCCTGCGAGCCTCAAACGGTTCGCCCACTCTACTGTTTACAGTGCTGACAATTGGTACCTTGTCCCATCGGTGTTTGATCATCTGGCCGCGACGATTGGCGACAGCCCCATAGGCGATCGCGCACGCCGCTGGTCGTTGGCTTTCGACGCCTTGGCCAGCGCCGCCGATCTGCCACAGGACTACCAAGATGTGCTGAAGACAGTAGCACTGGTGGCAATTCTGGAACCACTTCCGGGCTTTGTTGCCGACGCTGGGACCATCGCATGGGCCTTGAGCGTCAATAAATCCCAGATTCAGCCGATCCTCGACGAACTTGCGAAGCGGAATCTGATTTACCGCCGTCCGCACCGTGACGACTACAGCCTCTGGTCAAGTTCAAGCGTCGATCTCTCTCGCTGGCTGGATGAAGCCAAAGCGAAGACCCGCGCCCCAGAACGGCTCGAGGCTATCTCCACTCTCCTGACGTCTGCTCGTCCTGTGGTTGCGCATCGACATTATTATGAGACCGGGACGCTCAGAACGTTCAAGGTACTGCTTTGGACAGGCGAGAACGTCGGCAAGCGCAACGCAGATGGCTTGATCCTAGTGGCACCGGTCTACCCTGGCGAGGATCGGAAGAAGGTGCTCCGTAACGCGACAGCCTCCGTCGAGGATGATCCGCTGGCGGTTGTCTGCGCTAGAACGGTTGCTTCCGAGGATCTCAAGTGGGCGCATGAACTCACGCTCTGGAGTTGGGTGAAGGACAACTGCGAAGAGCTCAAAGTAGATGAACTGGCACGTGCGGAAGTCAGCGAACGCATTGCGGCTGCAGAACAGGCCATGACGCGCGCCACCGCCATTCTCTCGTCTGCGAGTAGCGTCCGCGAAGAAACTTGGTGGTTCGCCGGTGAGCCGGTTTCCATACCACGAGAGGGCCTGAGTGCTCTCCTTAGTAATATCTGTGACAGAGCCTACAACCGGGCACCGATTCTCAAGAACGAGCTAATTAACCGCGCCAAGCTATCGTCCGCCGCCGCAAGCGCGAGGATGCGCCTGTTGGAGCGAATGCTTACTTACATGGACCAAGCCCATCTTGGGATGGAGGGTGCACCACCCGAGCGTACTATCTATCGGTCCCTTTTCCAAGCGTCCGGTATCCATCGAGAGGATGTGTGCGGAAGGTACTCTTTCAAAGCACCGGGACCTGAGGATCCATGCCGGTGGAGACCCGTCTGGAAACGTATAGCGGAACTGCTCGACAGCGGTGAGGTCATAAGTTTTGCGGCACTAATGGAAGACTTGGCGGCGCCGCCGTATGGACTTCGTCCCGAACCGACGTTGCTCGTACTCACGGCATTCGTCCTTGCTTCAAGAGGCAATATCGCCATTATGGAGCGCAACAGCTTCCAGCCCGACTTGACGGCTGCTCATTTCATGCGGCTCGCTAAGGCACCACGCAATTTTGCGCTTAAGTCTTTGCATGAAAGTGCGGAGCAGAGTGGTATTGTAGAGGCACTGGCGACACATCTGCAGGCTATCAGCACATGTGAGCCGACAGTTGCCGGAATCTCGGAGAAACTCTTTGCCTGGTACAATGCGTTACCGCCACATGCGTTGAAGACAGCCTCGATTTCTGCGACCGCGATTGCGGTGCGCGGTGCGCTGCGTAAAGCGTCGGAACCAGGGCACCTGTACTTCCATGACCTACCTTCGGCCTGCGGAGCTGTGGCAGAAGATGGCGCGGTTGATGTCAAGCGCTTCGTAGAATCGTTGAATAACGCGCTTCTTGAACTTGAGAACGCTACGCCATTGCTTAGATCGCGAGCAGAGGAGGCGGCACTGCAAGCCTTTGGCGCACAGGATCTAACGGCGTTGCGCTCCCAGCTTCAAAACGACTATGCACCGCATCGATTGAACCTTAGCGACTATCGCCTCCAGGTGTTCATTGAACGTGCGATGAATGAGGAGGTCTCGGTCGACAGGTGGCTAGATGGAATCGCCGGTCATCTCACGGGCCAGCGGCCGGACAACTGGGCAGACGACACGCTTGACAAGTTTGATTTTGAGATCCGCGTCGTGGCGGGAAGTCTGGCAAAGTGGCTCGCTCTGGCGACGACTAAGGAAGCGCGCAGCGCAGACTTGAGGAGCGTTCACGTGGTCGGCATCGATGGGCAAGAACGGGTCGTTGTCGTCCGCCGGGACCGGCCGAACCCGCTCATAGAAACGCGATTGAATGCCGTGAGGGAGGCTCTTGGGAACGACCCCGAAGCGGTGGAGGTTCTTGGGCAATTGCTTGCCGAGTATGCTGATAACTATATTGGGCAGCATGAGAAAAAAAAGGAGGATCGACCATGAGACATATACTCAGCCTCTCAGGGGGGAAAGATTCAGCCGCGCTTGCCCTATACATGCGGGACAAAGTCACGGAGATGGAGTATGTGTTTTCGGATACTCGCAAGGAACTGCCGGAAACCTATGAATACCTAGAACGCATCGAAGACTATCTTGGCAAGCGCGTTAACCGGCTTAATGCAGAATTGGGATTCGACCATTGGTACGACGTCTACGGTGAGATGATCCCCTCAAATCATCGTCGATGGTGTACTAAGATGCTCAAGCTCAAGCCGTTCGAGGAATTCGTTGGCGACGATCCGGTCATCAATTACGTAGGGCTGCGGGCAGACGAAGATCGGACGGGCTACATCAGCCACAAGCCGAATATCACACCCGTATATCCCTTCCAGCAGGATGGCCTGAAGCTCGCCGACATAGAGGAGATTCTACGAGTATCTGGAGTCGGCATGCCACCCTACACGGATTGGGGCCGGTCTCGGTCGGGCTGCTTCTTCTGTTTCTACCAACAAAAGATCGAATGGGTGCGGCTAAAGGAGCGGTATCCAGAACTCTACGAGGCAGCAAAAGCCTACGAGAAGCCCTTTGAGGGAAGCGGGAATACATTCACTTGGAGCGAGCGAGAGTCGCTCTCAGAACTGGAGCGACCCGAACGCATACAGGCCATCAAAGACGATCACGCCCGACGTCAGGCAGCCAAGGAAGCGAGCGGCGCAGACCTTACGCTTGCTGAGGTTTACCGCCGCCGCCAAGCGCAGGACGATGCGGACGGCGATGCGTGCCTGATATGCACTTTATAAGGTTTCGACCGTGACCTTTAAATTCTCGGCTCGTACTCTTCTGGAACTTGGGAAGGAACTGATAAGCTCCGACGAGATAGCCCTCTATGAGTTGATCAAGAACGCAGTTGACGCTCAGTCGCCCCGTGTCGAAATCTTTGTCAATGTTCAGTTGTGCAATTCCGATTATAGAGAAGCAATCGCTCAAATCCGAGAGGAGGGAAGAAGTCCTGCTGAAGTCAGGGATTCCGTTCGCAGTAAACTAATTGATCCCAAAAGTGCTGACTCGATCACAATACTCGATGAACTCAGTGGCATTTCGCAGGAAGAAGACTTCCTCAATAGACTTAAGTCGTTATACGACGATCTTAACTACATCGAAGTTCGAGATACTGGCCATGGAATGAGCCTTGATGAACTGTCTGAAATTTTCTTACGCATCGGTACGAGTTCACGCCGAAAGGAAAATTTGCGAGGAGCCCTAAATCTAGGGGATAAGGGCATTGGGCGCCTGTCCGCCATGAGGTTGGGAGACCGTCTGCAAGTCAAGACATCCAGAAGCGAAAATCAATATTGGAATCTTCTTGATATCGACTGGAAGCTGTTTTCACATGACGACGACGTTGATGCTGACGCGATAAATATCGAACCGGAAATCGGCGATGAGAAAATCGAAGCCGGGGAACATGGAACGATCATCCGTATCTCGGCCCTACAGGGGGACTGGGATTTGCCCCGCTTTACTGATATCCTGCAGGGTAGGATTGCTCGGATGGTCGATCCTTTTGTTCGTGGACGCGCCAATCGCCTAATCGTCGCGAGACATAACGGCGAGAGAGTACAGATTCCCTCCATTCCCGAACTGCTCCTCCGAGCAGCTCATGCAGTATGCCATGTGGAATTTCGTATGGATGGGCACATGCCTGTTCTCGAAGGTGAAATCGATTATCGGTACAGACAGCGAAAGCGTAAGATTGAAGCCCGAGGTGCTGACGTATACTCGCTCACCCAAAAAGCTGTTAAACGTCGAGCCAAACGCGGACACGCTGCCTTTAAACTTGTTCCGGTGCGATCTTCCGCGTTTGAGGCCCTAGGGAACTTTAGCTGCGACATTTACTGGTATAACCGTAGAGTCGTCGATGCGGTCGAGGGCCTAACGAACAAAGCAGCCGAAACGCGCAATGCGATTTCGAATTGGAGCGGTGGCCCGATGCTCTACCGGTACGGCTTCCGCATCCTACCCTATGGCGACCCCAAAGATGACTGGCTCTCGATTGATGAGATTGCTTTCGGGCAAAGCGGTTTTAAGCTCAACCGTCAACAGATGATCGGACGTGTACTCATCGAAACACCCCACGAGGCCCTGAGAGAGCAGACAAACCGTGAGGGATTGGTAACGTCAGATACTTTTAATGCCTTACAGAAGATCTTGTTGTGGGTGGTGCATACCGAAATGCGCGGGCTCATTAACGAGGCCGACGAAATAGAGTTGATCGAACGGCGGGCTGCTGAGCAGGATACAAAAACGGTGTCGAACGCACAAAAGGGTGTGGATGTGGCTCTGATGCGTCTGCGTGAGCATGTAGGTGACACTGCTGCTGCCGAGATGGACGATCTATCCAAAAGCGTAAGTAAGCTCACCACGCAGTCGGAGGACCTCATCAAGAGCATGGAGACTGTGATTGATGAGGCCGACGAGGAACGCGAGAAGTTCGTTTACCTTGCGGGAATCGGCTTGATGACTGAATTCATCTTCCACGAGCTTGAGCGGGCCGTCTCCTATACTATCGATGTAATTTCCCGTGGCGCAATCCAACAGACGACTATTGAGTCACTGCAAGATCAGTTAAAGACGTTGCATAAGCGGATTGCTGTGTTCGATGAATTGACTAGCGAAAAACGACAGAGGAAATCGAGCTTCGACCTCGTCGACCTCGTGGGCCAAATTCTTGAAAACCATGCACGCGAGTTCGAGCGTCACGAAATTACTGTCCGATTTAAACCTTCGCAAAGCCCTTTTATGATAAAAGCCGTGCGCGGCATGGTAATCCAGATTCTTGAGAACTTGATCGTTAATGCGGCATATTGGCTCAAACAACAGGAACGGTTCGAATCGGATTTCAAACCTCATCTAAGCGTAGTCGTCGACGCGGAAGAGAAAAGTCTCTCCATTGAGGACAACGGCCCCGGTGTTACTGACGAACGTAGAGAGCGAATTTTTCAGCCATTCATTACCGCAAAACCGACCGGACAAGGAAGAGGATTGGGGCTGTATATCGCCCGAGATATGGCCGAATACCATGGATGGAAGCTGCACATGGACGACGAGCTTGGCCGCATTCGTGACGGACGGACAAACATGTTTGTACTCAATATGAGAGGACCATGAGACACAAGAAGCGAATAATTGAGGCGTTCAAGTCCAACGAAATCACAAAGATCCTCCTGATCGACGATGCCTACGATCCTCCGGTGCTCAACGATACGGCTGTCTCTAAGCTTTCCGATTTTTTGGACGGAGAGGATAGCCGTAACATGCATGTCGAGCTTGGCCTTGAAAGGGATATATTCGATGCCGCAACTATCGCGGTGCAAGAAGGCGAAACAGACAGCAGTGAACTGGAAAGCGTTCACTACGCCCTATATGAGAAGTTCGCTCAAGAAGGTATGGCCGGATGTGGTCTGGATGAACACTTCGAATTGGTCAAGGGGGCCGCTCTCGCCGCCCTACATCCGCTCTGCAAACTCCTAGGAGACTGCGGAGAGCTTCGTATAGCGGGGTTGGAAAACGGTATGATACTCTATAATGAGTTCCGTCCACATATCATTTTCCTTGACTACTATCTTGGCCTCGATGTCACCACCACAGGTAATGCAGATGAGGACAGCAAGAACACTGCACGGAAGGCCTCGCTTGATTTACTCAGCCAAATTGTCAACTCCACATCTGGAGAAAATATTCCTGCAATAGTGCTTCTATCATCCCAAGAGATCGACGATGTTGATGAATATCGTCACGAAGCGAAAGGGAATATTTTATCCCTCCGCTTCGGATTTCTACAAAAAGACAAGGTACGATCAGAGGGCCAAGAAATAGAAGTCGAGCACCCTGCCGCTGACGCCCTTCTGGACGTGAGCCAGGGCTATCTCTTCAGTAAGTCACTTCAACATGCGCTAGTTCAGTGGAAAGATGGTGCTGAGTCGGCACTCAAAGTCTTTATGGAAGAAATTCGCGATCTCCACACGAAAGACTTCGCCTATCTTCTACGCTTCAGACTACGTGAGGAAGGCATGCCGCTCAACGAGTACCTAGAGTGGTTATTCGGCGAATGCCTGAAAGGTCTGATAAACGAAAAAGTCGATTGGGAGAACACCTCGTTCTCGGAATTGGAAGATAATGAAAAAATAGAGGAGAATATTGAAGGCGCTTTCGAAGGTCCTTCGATGATGGTCGCGAAGTTGTTTCACCGTTCCAGAGTCGATAGCCATCGTATCAGTGCATATCGCAGATACCGACTTGGTGATCTTTATGCTCAACCTGATATGCACAATATTCGAGCGGTGATTACTCCCGACTGCGATTTGATGGAAAGAGGAGACCAACGGACTCCCAAGATTGTTCTCACGATGGGTGGTACTCTTCACACCTTCGATCAAGAAAACTCTGCCGCAGATGATTTCCTGCTTTATGAAGATCAGCCTTACAGTGTATTATGGAACCCAAAGGATCTGAAAACATTCCCGTTCGAAGGCCAAGAGTCTCTTCATGAGAGCTACAAGTTTGTTGGCACACTGCGTCCCCTATACGCTCAAGAGATGCAACGCCGCGCACTCACCAACCTCTCCCGCGTAGGGTTGCCTGTAGCACCCGCGCTTGGAATAAACGCAACAGTGACTGTTTGGATCCGGAAAAAAGGTTCTTATGATCAAGTCAACATAAATTCGTCCACACGTGCGACTATTATCCCTGCGCGAGCGCCGGGGAAGGGACATCGCGTGCTCCTTCCTCGCCCGTTCGTCCACAAGTTAATCGACCGACTGGATGAGATACAAGATAATGATATGAGCAAGGGAGATAATCAGTTGCGTCTAAATGCTCTGAAGAATGATGGGATTGACAAGCTCTACAAGGAATTTCTCAGGGAAGGTGTACGGCCGAATGTCAAGGGTATACTCGGAATCGGGTTTATACTTGACGACGGATCAAACACTAAGCCGAGTTCAACTTGGTTAAAAATTGTCTTGAATCTCTCTGGTGAAGCCGCGGAAGAGCTTCGCATGATAGATCCGTTGGCGCAACGAGACAATGTACAGTAACCCGCAGGATAGGTGTTCAGGAACAATCGGCATAAAGCCTTGGGTTGAAATAGAACTTGTGCGGATCGGCAAGCTGTTAGTCTAGGCTCTCATACTATTAGCGCATTCCAGCATTAACGCTAATAAGAGCCATCCTTATTTTCACATCTGAAAACAAGGGAACATGGTGAATCCTGATATGCAACCAACGCCAACCACCCCAAGCGTGCAGCAAGTCCCGCTCCTAACCGCGAGCCAAATCGCCCAGTTCAAGCGCGACGGCTTCCTCGTACTCCCCTCTGTGCTCGACCCCGAACTCTGCGGCCGTGCCAGAGACGCAATGTGGGCCGAGATTACAACCCACCTGCCCCGCATGAAGCGGGACGATCCCTCCACTTGGGAACCGCTCACCGAGGAAGAAAGCGCTCAGCTAAAAGCGCAGCGGCCCGAAATCGGCGGCGATCCCTATTTCGCCGGCAACGGCCACCGCTTCTACGTCCGCAACGGCGCTGAACAATTCATGCTCGACTTGGCCCCCCGGGCCTTGTGGCAAGTTGCCGAGCAATTGCTTGGTGAGGGCACGGTAGTGTGGCCCGCTGGAGAGGATGATTCCGGCATCACGACGGGTCCGTGCTTCATGTGCGACGACGCGGTGGGAGGGCTAGCCGCTCACTTGGGCAAAAAGATCGAGCGATGGCCAGAGAATGGATCCTTCACCACCGAGGAAGCACTGCGCCTGCCCAAAACCGGCCCGGTGTGGCTCAACGGCCAAGGGACGCGCGGCTTGTATTGCACCTTACCCAACAGCCCGTCTCCCGGGCCGGAATATCGCGGAGCCCACTCCGACGGTGCCTGCTACGGCCGCTGGCGGTTGCAGATGTCAGCCTACATCGACGACCCACCGCCTAACTCTGGCGGCTTCACAGTGTGGCCGGGCAGCCACAGCCGGATCTGGCGCGATCAGTGGGAGGCTTTCCTCGAAGGCGAAAAGCACACGGACAAACACTTGGCAGAACGCAAGGCCGGCGGCTACAACGATCCCGTCATCCAACGCATCAAGGTCGATACCCAGCCCTTTGATTGCCACGGCCCCGCTGGCACCGTGGTTTTATGGCACACCAAAATTTTGCATATCGCCGGGCAAAATTCATCCACCGACGTTATCCGCCAAGCAACCATCTACGGTTTCCTCAAAACGCCGGCATCCCTCCCCGACCCACTCGTAGTGGACAACACCAACGGCGACATCTGGCGGGATTGGTCCGACGAAGTCCGCGCCATCGATGGGTAGCGACCACCCTCAAGAGCCCAGCGGTTCGACGGCGACCACGGCACCGGAACTCGATGAGGCGAGGGCGGCGTCGGAAACCGCCTGCACCCAGTAGCCGCTCTCCGCGTCACAGACCGGTTTTTCACCGCGCTCCGCAGCAGCGGCGAAATCCTCAATCATCGGCAGATCGAACAGCTTCTCCTGCAGCGGCTCCACCTCAATCCTCTCAGTTTTATCGGGCAGCTCCAGAATCAGGTGATCCGCCGTCAACTCCAGCGGGTCGATCAGTATCCTGCCGCCATCGCCGTCAATCTGGGCAAAGTCGCGACGCGGTGGCGAGGTCAGGATCGTCGAGTGCATGCCGATCCCGCCACCCTCAAAGCGCACGATCAGGGCGTCGGTGTCATCGACGGGCCAGTCGTGGTCAACCGCGTCAACCACGGCGCTCACCGACTGCGGCCGGCCGCCGAAGTTCAACAGCACTTCGATGCGATGAGACGCCATTTCCATCAGGGCACCGCCGATGCCCGGTTCGATCCGCCAATCCCCTGCTTTCGGATCCCAGCGCCCGCTGTAATGGGTGCGTGCGAAAACGACCCGGCCGATGCGGCCCGCGGCGATCAACCGCTTGGCCGCGACCACTTGCGGACAGGTGCGCCGGCGGTAGGCAACCGCCAAGGTCACGCCGTGAGCCCGGCACGCAGCGATCATTGCGCGACACTCGGCGGCGTTTCTCGCCATCGGCTTCTCGCACAGTACGTGCTTTCCGTGCTCCGCCGCCAAGCAGGTGTAGTCGCAATGGGTATCGGTCGGCGTAGCCACGATGACAGCTTCCACCCGGTCGTCGCGCACCAACTCCGCGGCCGAGCCGTACGCACGCGGACCACTAAATCGCGCTGAGAATGCCCTAGCGGCCTCAAGGTCGCGACGGCAGACGGCAACGAGGTCGGTCCGTTCCGAAGTTAGCAGGCTCGGCCCGAACGAATTCTCGGCTATGGAACCACAGCCAATGATGCCAAATTTCATGGTGAAGTCCTTTCCCGGCGAGGCGGAGGCCCGTCTCCCCGTCTTATGGTTCAGCGCCCAACTTCCTCGCCCACCTGCGCCGTGGCGGTCAGCTCTTCCCACTTCGTCTCTCCAAAGCCGACGTTGTACTCCATGTCGAAGAGCAGCCGGTCTTCGGCGAAGCGGAAAGTCAGCAGAGGGCGGAAGGGCGTCTCGTAGAAGCAGAGCCTCGCGTTGTAGGTGTCGTCCGCGCTCCATGCGCCGCTGGCGGCGATCGGTTGAGAATGGTCGCTGGTGAATGAGGTGCTGCCCTCCACCCAAGCCCCATAGCCGATGCGGATCGGATGCTCGACGCCAGACGCGTCCTCGACGGTCACCAGCGTTTCCTCCTCGCCGAAAGCAAAGGTGACCGCCCGCAGGTTGCGCTCGTTGGGCGCAAACAGAAACCTCCGCCCCGAATATTTGTCGGCCAGCGCGGAGGCGGACAACCCTTCTTGCGGCGCGAGGGACAGCCCCCTCAACCGCTCGGCCAGCGGGCCGTTATCGGCCGGCGGCAGGGCTTCATTCTCCATCGCCGGCAGCAGGTGATCCCAGACCAGATCGAGCACCTGCTGCATGTCGCTCACGCCAGCGGTGATGGCCACCACTGCGTCCTGGTCGGGCATGACGATGCAGTACTGGCCGAAGGCACCGTCGCCCCGGTAGGCATTGTACCGGCAGCGCCAAAACTGGTAGCCGTACCCCTGGTCCCAGTCGCTGTCGGGGTCGCTGCCATTGGCGGTCTGCAAGGCGGTGGCCTCCGCCACCCACCACTCTGGGAGCAGCCGCTGGCCATCCCACATCCCTCGCTGTAGCAGCAACTGGCCGAAGCGGGCGATATCCTCAGTGCGAACTTTCAGTCCCCAGCCGCCGACGTTGTAGCCCTCGTCATCACTCTGCCAAGTGGCACCCTCAATCCCCAAGGGCGCGAAGAGCCGCGGTGTCAGGTAGTCGATCAGGGTCCCGCCCGTCAGCCGCTGAACCATCAAGCCGGCCATGTAGGTGGCTCCCGTGTTATAGACGAAATGGGTCCCGGGCTTGAGGCCCACCGGCACGGCGAGAAAGGACTCAGCCCAGGTGTCCCGCTCGGTTGACCAGAAGGCGTCGGCCTGCTCCTTCAGGTGGCCGGTGTTCATGCGCAGCAGATCCCGCACGCGCATCGACGCAAGGTTTTCGTCTGGCTCGTCAGGGGCTTCCTCGGGAAAGTGGTCGAGGACCAGGTCGTCGAGGCTCATCAGCCCTTCCTCGACCGCTAGACCCACTGCGGTGGAGGTGAAGCTCTTGCTCAGCGAGTAGAGGCGATGGGGGCTGTCGGGGTTGTAGGGGTACCACCAGCCCTCGGCCACCACTTTCCCTCCGCGCAGCAGCATGAAGCTGTGCAGGGCATCAATCGAATCCTCGGCCGCATCGACGAAGCCGAGAATGGCCCGACTGGAGATGCCCTGAGCTTCGGGAGTGCTGCGCTCAAGGGCGGCGGCTGGCTGGTTGGCGTAGAGCATCAGCATAAACAGCAGGAGAACGGCGCGAAACATGAGCAAAATCCGGGAAAGAGTTGGTGGTCTATAGAGAAGGGATAAGAATTAAAAGCAGGCATTTGAACCTTGGTCAACCCCGATGGGCTTGATAGTTGTCTCCACAGTTGTGCTGCGGTAGGTGGCCAGAGAGCGGGCGGAATCTGACCTAGCCGTAGGCACCTTTCTCGTGGCGGCCGAGCAAGCGTTGCAAACGAGGCGAGGCACCCTCCATCACGTGCGGCGGCATGCGGTAGTCGATAAAAGGATAGAAGCGCTGTGAAATAAAGCGCTTGCTGTACGTGACGCCGGCCATGAAGCGAGTGCGATCCGAGGCATTGGGAGCCCCCCGGTGCCAGATCTGGTTGTTGAACATGTAAGCGTCGCCCGCCCGGGCGAATAAGGAAATCGGTCCAGTCCCGCAAAAGGTGGGCTTGTCTTGCTCGGCGGGCCCGCGGCCAGCGCGGTGGCTACCGGGCACGACTTGCGTGGGGCCGTATTCAATGCTTTCGACATCGCTGACCGGCGTGAAAATTTGCAGCACAAAGCAGGGCATGGTAATGCGTGGATCGTGCTGTTCCACCTCATCGGGCAGGGGAAAGTGGATCAAGTCGTCGAGGTGCCAGCCGCCAGGGCCGTCGGGCACTTTGCTGGAGTCGGGCTCGGTGTACAGGGCGTTTTGCGACATGAGGTGGCAGTTGTCGCCCAAGATGGCTTCGGCCAAGCTGACAAACGGCTCGCGAACTACCAAGTCGCGGAATGCCTCGCTATATTCGAACATCCGCATGAGGCTGATGCCGCGGATGTGGTCGCCTGCTTCGTCGTTGAGGATGCGAGGATCGGCGACTTTGCGCGCCATGGCCTCGCGCAGGGCCTCAACCTCGTCGGCTGCGAGGACGGGTCCTAGGTGACAGTAGCCGTCGCGGTTGAACTGCTCGATGATGCGCTGGGTTTCTTCCGGCGAGTACGGCTGGCCGGCTGCAATGGGACTGGACATGGGATTTTAGCTGGCAAGAGGGTGGACAGGTCGGCTGCAAAATAGGGCACGGCCTTGCCAACGCCAAATCAACACAAGGCTAGGCCGTCGAGTTTTACGTCAGGTGCCGCTACCAAGGAGGCTCCTATGAAAGGACGAGTCGCATGGCTATGGCTAGCTGTCATCTGCCTAACGGGCAATGTCGTCGGGACGTCAGGACAAGAAATCGACGTGCACCTATCTAAAATCGACTCGGGGGTGGCTTGGGTTAGTTCGTACTGGGGCTACAACGCCCCCAAGCTAGTGTACGATGGCGAGAGCTATTACACGGTCGCCCTGTGGGGACCGGAGCAGGCCACGGCACAGGGAGCGCTCTACCAATTGCGCGACGGGCAGTGGCACCGAGGCTACGAGTGGGATGGTTTGAACTACCAGCCGGGCATGGTATTGCTCGACGAGCAACGGCGACTGATCCTGATCTATCCAAAGATCAACGAAAAACCAGTCATCCTGCGGGCCACCGCGCCGGGGCAGATCGACCAGTTCGAGCAACTCGAAGTGCCGGACGCCATTGGCAAGGCCGGGTACATGGGCGCTGGCATGTACGACGAGCGCCTAGTCATCGGCTATATCGGCGATCCAGCGACCTATACCTTCAAGACGGCCACGCTCGATTTGCGCACCGGCACTTGGGACGGCCCCTACGTCCTCGCGCCGGCGCAAAGAACACAGGTGCCGTGGACGACTTGGCTCTACCCGATCATTCAGCCAGATGAGACAGGTTATCACTTGCTGGTGAGCAATCAGCCCGACCCCAGAGCGCTCTACAACCGCATCCTCTACATGCACTTGCCCTACGGCGACCCCGGTCAGGTCGCGCCCGAGGTCGTGGTCGAAATCGCGCCCGAAGGCGATTTTATCGCTTTCGGCGAGGCCATGTGGCGCGATTTAGATGGCTACATTTACGTCACCGGACAGTACCAATCCCCCGGCCAAGCCAATCAACTGTTCGTCTTTGTCCGCGACCCGCATACGGGCGCGTGGACCCGCCAAGCGCTGAGCAATGCGCAGGTGGCGGCGGCCTATCAAAGACCCGGTGGAAGCCGCGCCGTGTGGGTAGCCAGCACGTACGGGTCCGACTTGCGGCTCTATCGATCGGACAATCGCGGAAATAGCTGGCAGGAGGAGCCGCTGGTCGATTTGGCCAACTACGGCCTAGTCTCCAGTTTCTTCCTCCACGGCATTTCCCCGGCCAGTGGTAGCCTGATGCCGAGCTTGCCCACTGCGGTATTCAGCGCCGGGCCTCACCCCAACTATGAGTTGTGGTTCGTCCAGTTCGACATTGCCGAGTTGGCAATGGCTACCGCAGTGGAGGAAGTAGAGTCGCCGGACGCGACTGATGCGCCGATCTTGGTCGCCAATGCGCCCAATCCCTTCAACCATTCAACCCTGATACGCTTTTGGCTGCCCGTGGCCGGGCCGGTCGATCTAGCAGTGTACAATCTCCAAGGCCAGCGCGTCGAACAGATAAGCAAGGGCCACCGGGAGGCCGGCTGGCATACCATTGCTTGGGCAGCTAGCGATCTAGCGACCGGGGTGTACTTGTATCGCTTGCAGGCCGGCGGCATTGAGCTCACGCGCAAATTGGCCGTGATCCGTTAGCGCGAGCGGACCACTCACATATTTGACCGCAGTGATTAGCGTTTTATATCTTCCTGTTGCCATCACCACAGCAGAGGCCGACATGTCGGGTCTCCTGCTGAATACAATAGCCTGTTTCCTGCGCTGGGGTAGCTCCCCGAGACGCGAAGCGGTAAATAGGTAGGACCGTCCCGCACCTCTGCGTGGTGGTGGCAAGGCCCGGCTCCAGTCGGGAAATGCCACCATTAACAGCCGAGGTGCTCCATGTTTCGCTCGCTCGCTTTTCTCGTCGTCTCATATTGCCTAATCGCTTGTTCGGTTTCTCCAGCCGAGGCTTACACCTACCATTGGGAGATCGACGAGACGCCCCAAGGTGCTGAAAGCGCCACGCTGATTGAGCCGATACAAGTAGTCTTGTTGGATGAGGTGGTCGAGGTCGCGTCGCATAGTGCGTCGTTGCAATTGCGGGAGAAGTATTCGGTGCATCTGGGCACCGAGTGGAGTGCCCAGCACGCCTACAGTTTGCTGCGCACGTTTGAGTCCATACCGCAAGCGGTGAACTATCCCTACGACGAAGAGCCGACCGTGCCCGCGTCGGTGTGGACGTTGAGCGACCGACATATCCAAAATGACATTGCCGTGAAAATGCGAGACGGGAAGCGCCAAGTCACCGTTGCGAAGGCGGCATTTACCTACGCCGAACCCCTTTTGGCCAAAATTGACGGGGTGCGCGGTCGGTTTTTCTCCCAACGGCTGCATCGGGCCGTCGTGCGGTTTGTAACCGATAACGGAGCCGATCGCTACGCGCTGGAACGCATCTTGCAAGAGCGTTATGCCGTCAGTGTGAATGTGCCCGACTATCGCGAACTGACCAAGCACACGACTGGGGAAGGGGCGGGTCGGTTTATGCCGTTCAAAAACGAAGAGTTGATCGCGCTGGCGTCCATGCTGGAGGAGTTTCCACAAGGTATGCGGCATACGCCGGGGTTGCACTATCTGGTGCGTCGTTTGGATGGTACGCCGCATCCGCTGTATCCGGCTGCGGGGGCGGTGGCGTGGACGCAGTCGGGCTACATCGAGTTTATGGAGTCGGCGTTCAAGGAAGCGGGTGCGGCGTTCATTCATCGGCTGATTCTGCATGAGAAAGCGCACTTTTTGTGGGAACATCTGTTTGACGAGCAACTCAAGCAGGATTGGATCGAGCTGGGCGGCTGGTATCGAAACCCAGCCGCCGCTGGTAAGGCCGTAGCAGCCCTTGACGCGCCGCCGTCGCCGACCAATCTCCGCTTTTCGGCGCTGACCGACTCCTCGTGTCGGGTACGCTGGGACGCCTCGGAGCGGGCGACCGACTACGATGTCAACTACAAGGAATTGGGTGGCAAATGGACGAATGAGCCACACAAAGGCACTAGGCTGTACAACACCATCTACGGTCTCGAACCGAATACGGAATACCGTTGGGCCGCTCGGGCGGAGAATCGGGATGGGGCTTCTGAGTGGGTTTTTGGGCCCAACTTTACCACCAATTCAGACTCCAACTCCGCTGGTTATGCGGTCTCCGGCGACGCGGATGGGTGGTCCACGACCAAACAGACCGAATTTGTCTCGGCCTATGCTCATGGGATCAACCCGAATGAGGATATGGCCGAGAGCATTGCGTTCTACATCGTCAACCCGGACAAGCTGCGCTCGCGCTCGCCGGCCAAGTATGAGTTTATCCAAAACCGGATCATGCACGGCACGCGTTATATCTCGAAAATCCGCGAGGATTTGACGTTTGAGGTGTATAACCTGTATCCCGATGTGGTGTATCCGGGGCGGATTATCCGGGTGGACATACAAGTTGATGGTGCGCCCGAGGCGGATAAAAAGATAACAATCGAGATTGAACTCCATCGGGAAAACGACTTCGATAGGGCGCAAGCATTCGGGATCCGAGTTTTCAGTGAAAGAGGCTCCTATTTTGATATAGGGCTTGCCCCGATTGACGCCAATGGCAATCACGTCTCTGCGGGTCATATTTTTCGCGGGCATCATACCCTTTCCAAATACGCGGCAGATGGCTATTGGGCTCCCGACCAAATTACCCTCCGGGATGCCCAAGGCAACGAACGACACGAATCCCAAACCGACTTTGGCTGGAAACTGTATGTTGACAATCCGCTGGCGGATGATGAAGCACCCGTGTATATCAAAAATTCGATGCGACTCTCTTTGTCGGAAGGAGCAGAAGCGGGGAGACCCTATCAAATTGTGACTGCTCGTTGGAAACTTTTTGAAAAGAATGGAGTAAATTACGTTCACGCGTTGATGAACGATCCAAGCCTCGCAACCTATTCTCGAATACTTACGGGAGACTATGGTTTTTACAATCCAGCAACCAGCGAAGCTCGCGTTGAACTTGTGATCCCGGATTACTTTCCAAGCGGCACGTACGAACTCAACCGTATTGCCATGCAGGATATTGCGTTAAATGACAGCGGTGTATATTTCACCCATCCGGGACATGGCTTATACGACACAGACAGAGTGATTGATGAGTTGCCAGCCACCATTGAAGTGCAGACTGCGAACCCGGATACCATTCCACCCGAATTAGATGTAAATCGGATCACCATTGAGGCCGAGCCGACCAATCCAGCCGCACCAAACGGCGAAACACGAGTCGATATTACCTTTAGAGTTAAGGATAACATCAGCGGCTATAAGGACACAGCCATACTATTACGCGATCCCCAAGGCGTAGAACATTATTTTGTCCATCAAGATCCAGACGCGTACCAAATCTATTTTTCAAGGGATCCGACGGTTTACGAAACGTACAAAAAAACCATTATCTTGCCGGTTGGCAGTATTCCGGGGATCTGGGGACTAGCTGGAATGACAGTGTCAGACAAAGCAGAGAACACGCTGCGGGCCGACTTTACCGAGACCGTCCGTTTTGAAGTCGATTCCGCAAGTGCCAAGCCGGTGGCGCTGGCCGACAGGCCGCAGTTGCAGCAGAACGCACCCAATCCATTCAACAGCCAGACCATCATTCCATATTTCCTGCACGAACCGGGAACGGCGCGTCTAGAGGTGTTCGCGCTGACCGGGCAGCGAGTAGCGGTCTTGAACGAGGGGCCGCAGCCGGCCGGCCACTATCGCCTCCATTGGAATGGACGCGACCGCGCAGGACGTCCGCTGGCCAGCGGCACCTATCTGTATCGACTGGTGACCGCCGAGGGCGTTCTCACCCGCAAGCTCACGCTGCTGCGGTGACCGGACTGTTCAGTTAGGTTTATATACGGACGTTACGCATCTGCGCCGAACCGATAGTAGGGGCGTCCCTTGTCGGCACCCAATCGACACCGCGCATTCAGTCCGTGGGATCCTACGAGGGCAATCACAAGCGTTGCCCCTACAATGCGTAACATCAGATATATAGAGGAACTGGAGCAAGCCATGATGCAGACCAAACCTGAAGCCGGACGGACTACTCGGCGCAAACTGCCCATCGGCATTCAGACCTTCCGCGAGATCCGCGAAGACCACTGCTACTATGTCGATAAGACCGCCTATATGGAGCGGTTGGTTGCCGAGGGCAAGCACTACTTCCTGTCGCGTCCTCGCCGCTTTGGCAAGAGCCTGTTTCTCGATACCCTGAAGGAGCTGTTTGAAGGCAACGAGCCGCTGTTTGCCGGGCTAGCCATCCACCAGCGATGGGACTGGTCGGTGCGCCATCCGGTGGTGCGGCTCGATTTCAGCAGGGGCAACTTCAAAGAGCCGGGCCAGCTACAAGAAGATGCGATGGCCCAATTGGACGCCGTGGCAAGACGAGAGGGCATCGGCTCGGACTATGCGGGTGCAGCCGCGCACTTCAGTCATCTGTTGGAAGCCTTGCACGAGCGCAGTGGCCAACGGGTAGCGGTGCTAATCGACGAGTACGACAAGCCGATTTTAGACGCGCTAGCGGTGCCAGAGGTAGCAAGCGCCAACCGCGACTTTTTGCATGGACTGTATTCGACGATCAAGTTTGCCGACGCCCATCTCAAGTTCACCTTCCTCACCGGCGTGAGCAAGTTTTCCAAAGTCAGCCTGTTCTCCGGCCTCAACAACCTCAAAGATATTACCCTAGACCCGCGTTACTCGGCCATCTGCGGCTATACCGAGGCCGATTTGGATGCGGTGTTTGCCCCGGAGTTGTTTGGTTTAGACCGCGAGGAAATCAGACGCTGGTACAACGGCTACAATTGGCTGGGCGAAGAACAGGTGTACAACCCCTTTGATGTCCTGTTGCTGTTCGACCATCGCCAGTTCGGAGCCTACTGGTTTGAGACCGGCACGCCGACGTTTCTGCTCGAGACGTTGCTGGCGCGCGGGATCAGTGCCATCGCCTTGGACGACCTGCTCGGCAGCGAGGAATTGTTGTCGGCGTTTGATGTGGATCATATAGCGACCGAGGCCCTGCTGTTCCAGACCGGCTACCTGACCATTCGCCACACCGAACCGCGCGGCGGACGGATGTACTACCGGCTGGGCTACCCCAACCGGGAGGTGCGGCAAAGCCTGAACGAGAGCTTGCTGAACCACCTGACGGGCAATCCGTTGCGCCGCGCCGAGCACAGTGCCCGGCTGTACGACCTACTGCTGGCCAACGACTTCGATGGGTTAGAGCGGCTGTTGGCGGCGTTTTTTGCCAGCATTCCCTATGAATGGCATACCAACAACGAGATTGCCCATTACGAGGGCTACTACGCCAGTGTGTTTTACTCGTATTTCGCATCGTTAGGGCTGGCGATTACCGTGGAGGACAGCAGCCGGGCGGGTCGTTTGGACATGGCGGTGGAGTTTAATGAGAACGTGTATCTGTTTGAGTTCAAGGTGGTGGAACAGGCGGCGACCGGGGCGGCGTTGGGTCAGTTGCAGGAACGGGACTACGCGGCCAAGTATCGCGGGCATGGCGCGGCGATTTATCTGATTGGGGTAGAGTTTAGTCGCCAGACGCGCAACGTGGCCGCCTTTGCGGTGGAACGGGCGTGAGGCGGGACAGGGGTAAACTATTGCGCCACCTCTCCGCCCACTGTATCTTGCCCCCCATGAATTTACGCCTCAGCATCGTCGCCCAGCGCTTTATTTTCTTCGCATGAACAAAGTAGAAATCCCGCCGCCCGAAGGCGTCTTCGCCCAGTCTTGGTCGCTGCAGAAACTCTTCGGTATGCTCGCCGTCTTCGGCCCGGCGGCCATCGTCGCCTCGGTCGCCATCGGCGCCGGCGAGACCATCGTCGTGGTGCGGGCTGGTGCTTGGGCCGGCTATGGCTTGTTGTGGATGGTTTTGCTCAGTTGCTTAGTCAAGGGCGTCTTCTTCACCTACCTGATCGGCCGCTACACGGCCGTCAGCGGCGAGTTGATCGGCCACCGCCTCGTGCGCCTGCCCGGGCCGCGCGGATGGCTGCTGTTGACCATCTTGCTCTTTGAAATGATCGGCGCGCCCCTAGCTTGGGTGCCCGTCTCCAAACCCTGCGGCGACCTTTTTCACTTCCTGCTGCGCGACATGCTGCCCGCCGGCGAGGAAGAAGTCTTCTGGGAAAACGCCATAACCTCGGCCTTTATTGCCTTGGCGCTGCTCTTTGGCATCCGCCTGTCCTTTGAACGCCTCGAAAAGCAACAGCTCCTCATTTGCGGGATTCTAGTCACAGGCACCATTGCCGGGACCCTCATCGTGCGTCCAGACTTTATTGCGGCGCTTGTGGGGACCTTCCGCTTTGGCGACCTGCCGCCCTTCCCGGAGTGGGCACCCGCGGACACCGTCGCGCATCCGCTGCTAACGCTGGGCACCACCTTTGGCTACGTCGGCGGCTCGGTGATTGGCTACATCGCCTATGCCAACTGGGTCGGCCTGCACAAGTGGGGGCTGACCGGTCACCAAGACATCGAGGCCATCCGCGACCGCGCCGGCCGCAGCGAGACTATCGACTACCTACCCGACGATCCCCAGCAAATCCACCACCTGCGGCAACGCGTGGCACCACTGCGCTGGGACGTGGGGCTGGGGGCGCTGGTCCTCTTTATCGTCACTGGGGCCTTTATGATTTCCGGGGCGGCCGTGCTCTTCCCGCTCGAAACCCGCTTTGAGGGCTGGAACTTGCTGACGCACCAAGCCCACGTCTGGCGACAGATTCATCCGAGCTTGGTGTGGATTTACTACGTCTGTATCCTCGCCGCGCTGTGGGGCACCCTGCAAGCCCTGCCCGAAATCTACGCCCGCGTGGCGCAAGAGTTTCTCGCCGCCCGCTGGCCCGACCGCACTTGGGAGTACCAGGCGATCAAGCGCGTCATCTGCCTCTACATCTTCGCCACCACCATGATCATCGTCTGGAACAACATCCCCTTCGACATCCTGACCCAGATCGCCGGCTTCCTCATCGCCAACCTGGCCATTGCCATAATGATGGTGGCGGCTATCTATCTCAACTTCAAGCTACCCGCCTCCTACCGCACCCGCGCCTGGGTCCTCATCGGCGCGGTGCTTTCGACCGCGGTACTGATCGCCTCGTCCGCCGTCAGCGGTTGGGGACTGTTAGGAAAGCTCGGCGGCTAACTCGCACTCCGACCCAAGCGGCAGTCTTCGGCAGCGAGCCACTCCGCATACGGGCGCGGCATAGGGCTGGGCAGGCCCATGCCATGTTCCTCGCGCCAGCGCAAGAGCGGGTGCTCGCGGTCTGCTTGTGGCAAATCCACGCGCTTCCCACGCGCCCCCGACTCAAAAATCCCCATCAGCATCTCCAGCACGTGGCGGCCAGCCTCGCCCGAGCACTCGTGCGCACGGCCCTCGTCGAGCGCCTGTACGTACTCGTCGGCGAACTGGTAATCCTCCACCGCAGCCGAGCCCGCCGGGTCATAGTGCTCGGGCACTATGGGGGCGAGCGGCTGCCACTCGGATTGGCCGGGGGCAAAGTGCGGCGTGGACAAAAACCACGGAGCACCGCTTTTCCAATAGAGCCGGCCCTCGGTGCCGTAGATCTCAATCATATAGGCCGTTGAATCCATCTTGGGGAAGCGATGCTGCAAGAGGGTACCCGAAATCCCGCATTCAAAGGCGAGAGCCGCGGTCACGTGCTCGCCGGCGATGTAGCCCATGCCGCTCGGCGACGGCACCACATCCTCGGGCGTGATCGGTCGGCCATCGGTCAAGGCCACGGCTTGCACGCTCTGCACCGGTCCAACCACGCCGAGCATGGCATTGAGCGAGTGCGTGGCGATATTCATCAGGCCATAGCCTCCGTAGTAGCCCTTGCCGCTGCCTTGCACATAGCGCAAATCGCCGATCCGGCCCTCGGCAATCGCCGCTTTGACCGCTTGCAGCGCGCCGCCGCTGCGCCCTTGGTGATGCACGGCTACCTGCACTCCTTTCTCCTCAGCTTTGGCCAACACCGCGTCGGCCTCGGCCAAGGTCGTGCAGATCGGCTTCTCAATGTCGATGTGGACTCCGTGCTCCAGCACTCGCATGGCGAGCGGATAGTGGAACTCAGTGCCCGTGGGAATGGCGACGATATCCGGAGCCTCGGCCTCGATCATCCGGTCCAGATCGTCGTAGCGAGCCGCAACTCCCAACTCGTCGCCGAGTTCTGCCAACCGCTCGGGCACAAGATCGCACAGAGCCACAATCTCGGTGCGGGGATGCTGATGGTACGCGCGGCCCGCGGCCGTGCCTCGGCCGCGACAGCCCAAAATGGCAACTCGGTATTGTTGCATAATGCAATCTCCTTGCGCATCACTTTTGATCGATTAACTCGGATTTTTTCCAATACGCAGCAAAGTACTGGCGCAGCCACGTCAGTGGCGCAAAGCGCAGCGCATTAAAGCCTCCCCAAGACCAGCGCAGCGGCCACTCGCTCCGGCCAGTGAGCCACTGGAATAGCCGTTTGCGCTCCGCACCCGCCAACTCCACCTCGACGCTGAGCCGCGCCAATTCGTGATCGTACGTCCCCTCCATGAGCATACGGGCGTGCTGCGCGACCTTTTGCGGCTCCAGCACCGCCACCCGCGGGCACACCATACCAGCCTCGCGCCGCACAAAGGCGCGAATTTGCGCCGATGGCAAAGCGCCCTGATGCGCGATGGCTTGGCGGGCGATCGAGACTGGATTCATCGCCCCGTACGTGCGGCAGATCAGCGGGCGCACCGGATAGATAGTACAGCTATGGTTCTCGCCGAGAAAGGGACAGCGGCGAGGCCGCTCCTCGGTAAAGCTCAGCAACTCTTGGCGACGCTGCGGGGAAAAGTGCTGCTCCACATAGGCGACGATGTGGACGTATTCGGCTCGGTAGAGTGGGAACATGGTGGCGTAGTAGTTGTCGAATTCCTCTTCTGTGAGCGCACAGCAATCGCCCGTACCAGCACACCGCGTCGCCGGAACTCGATCGTAGAGCACCTCTAGATCGCGCATACATCCTCCTGTTGTAAGCTAGCGCACCTTCGCTATCAACGCCGCGGCCCGCTGCCGTATCAGCGACTCGCTCGCTGGCGCAATCATCTGCACGCTCGGATAAACCTTGTAGGCCAAGTCGATCTCGTAGCCGCCGCGCGCGTACTCATCAACCGTGGGCACATAGCCAATGCAGCCATTGGCAAAGCCGCACAAGACGGCTGGCCCATGCGCGGCCTCCAAATCGAGCTGATAGCGGGCGAATATCTCCCCTTCCAGCCCCAAAAGCACCAACTCGCCTAACGCCAACGCCTGTATCTCAAAAGGCTGCACCCGAGCGCGATCCGCGCCCGCCTGCACCCATTTGCACATGGCCACAGCCCATTCGAGCTGCGCTTTGGACACCTCGCTGCCCCGGGCCAAACGCGCCCGCAAGTGCCCTTTGAGTCGCTCGACCTTAGCACGCCAGCGCGACGGCGGAGGCCGCAGCGGCAAATCCAACCGCTCGTGCGCCCAGCTTATCGCTGAAGCGTCCAAGGGCGCAGCCGCATCTCGCCCTCCCAGCACGGCTTGCCCCAACTCTTGTCCCAACATCTCGGCATCGGCAAATGAGCCGTTGGCGATCCGTGGATTGACATCGCCGCAGGCACCGTTGATAAAAAGAGCTTTATCGCCGGTCTGCTCCTCGATGTGACGCGCTGCCGCACCGGCATAGTCGCCGCTGATCTGGAGGTTGTCGTGGCCCAAGACCACCGGATGACAGGCGTGGTTGAAGAGCGTAGCTCCTGTGCCATCGGCAGCGACAAAGCGCAGCACGTGTGCGTAGGGCACGACCGGACCGGCGGGATTTTGCCCGATCCGCGTACCCTGCGGGTGCGGCTCGCGGCGATTGATGCCGATCTGCACCTCGGGACGCGCATAGTACAAACGGCCCGGTCGGCTGTCGGCGGCCGCAGCTACCACCACCTCCAGCACGGCATCCGCAACTTGCTCCAAGTAGCGGCCGTCAATGCGACCCATGCCCCGGAAGGGGAAGGTCAGCGGGCCGGCATGGGTGTGGGAGGCACAGACCATGATGGCCGCGCTTTCAATGCCAGTGGCGCGCGCAACCTGCTCCCGAATCCCCCACACAATATCCGCGTCTAACCCCACCAAATCGACAGCGACAAGAGCTACCCGCGCCGCACCTTGGCCGCAGACTAGGGCCTTGGCCATGAGGCGGTCGCGGATGTGCGTAGCCCCGGACCGCCGCCCCCAGTACCCACCCATTGCGATGCCGACTGGCGGCGTGATGTCGGCGACCGCCGCGCCAAAGTGCAACACTACTGCGGCCTCTTTCTCCAGTTGGCAGGTAGGACTACGAGTGGGGTACCTGGACCGCAGGCATTGTACAGCGCACGCAAATCAGCGACCCCAATTTGCAGGTTCATAGCACCAGGGCGGTGCCACGCCGAGCTGGAGTAGATCAGCAGCCCGCTAGCAAAATACAGAGCGCTGGTGGCCGAGGCGTCGGTGACCAAATTCTGTTCCCAGTCAAAAGGACTGGACACCAAGCCACGCCAAGGGCTGCTGGGCCGATAGCGGCGCAACCGAGCCTCGAGCGCGGATTGCACCGGCGGCTGTGTTCCAAGGGAGTCAGCCGCCAGCGGCACGCGCCGCAAGAGCGCCCTCCCATGCATCAGCCGCAACTCGCCCGCGCCCCGATCCATCAGCAAGTACGGCACATCCGCTTCTATGACCTGCAACCAAGCCCGCAGCGCGGCGTTGATGTATGCCAAGTCCTCGGCCGACGCTGCGCTCGCGCCGCACGCCAAGGCCCAGCACAACGCTAAGTGCTTCATCAGTAGATAAAGACCGGCCAGCCGATTTCGACGGCTCCGTACAGGTACTCTAGGTCCTCACTGCCCACCCGGACGCATCCGTGAGTAATGCTCTTGCCCAAGTTGATTTCAAAGAGCGTGCCGTGGATCATAAAATCTTTGAGAAAGTACAATGCGTACGCGCCCAAGACCCCGCGTTGGAATCGCCTCGGATCCTCGGCGAAAATGGGAATTTCCTCGTCGTTTTCGATAAAGTACCAAGTCGGTCGAATCCACAGGGGATCGGCGACCTTGCGACGGATGGCGAAGCGGCCTTTGGGGGTATCGAACGTCCAGCGATGCCACCTTTTGGCCCCTTCGAGCTTGCGACCACTGCCCGTTGCACAAGCGGCTTGGCGCAACACCTGCTCCCCATCGCGGAGCAGGACTAGATTGTCTTGGGTATTGATGACGATGTAGGGCGTAGCTAGGTCGTGGCGCTCAACAGCTTGCACCAGTTGCTGATGCTCTAACCAGAGCGCGGACGCACGCACGGCGGGTGCCCCCCACAGCAGTGCTAAAAAAAATAAAGCGACCGGGAGCAATTCCCGGCCGCCTGTGATTGAAACTTGCAAGGACGCACGCTCAGAAGCGCTCGTACCAAGGGCGCATCTCCTCGACCAGCGCGTGGTATCTATCCACGGCCACTATCACGCCGTCAGCGACCTCGGTAGCCTTCAGATCCGCGCCTCCGGCGAGGGACTCAGCATCGGAGAAATTCTCGCTGTCCAGTGCGGCTGCGGCCGCGCTTATATCGGCTTCGGCGGCACTTAACTCGGCTCGCAGGGCCTCAATGTCGGCTTCCGTGCCCTTGCCGGACGGCGCTTCCTCTAGGCTGGTATATGCGGCGGTGATCGCGTCGTGGGCCGCGGCAATCACGGCTTCGGCCGACTCCCGCTGGCGTTTCTTTTCGGCGTGCGCAGCCGACTCGGCCTGCGTGGCCTTGCTCTTGGCATCGGCGATTTGCGTTCGCGCCTGCTCAAAGTCCTTGAAGAGGAAAAAGCGCTCGTCTTCGGTTTTGGTCGTTGTTTCGGCTTCGCTGTACGCGCGTTGCGCGGCCGAGTATTCGCTGGCGGCAAAGCGCTCGGCGTCGGCGTCCCGGGCTGTGTCGAGGGCTTGCTTGGCCGCGTCGAGCTCGGCTGTGGGAGGGTCGTCACAGCCCGCCAAAACCGCGACGGCGACAAACAGCGATATTGCCCGCATTTTCATGGTTCACCTTCCTGAGTTTGAACGTTCTGTGCTTCCCTATATAATCAGAGACAATCTAAAGGGAAGTACAAGGTATTGTCAAGCGCAAACAGGGCGCAACAGCGCGGTGGTGCGCCCTTCAGAATTTCGCATTTTCGTCGTCATCCGGCGCAAAATCATCGTCTTCTTCCCCAGGCACTTCGTAAATCCACCCGCAATTTGGACACAAAGGGTATTCCGCATCCTCCCGACGCGCTTGGCACTGGGGGCACCGCTGGCCAAAAGGCGACCAGAACTTCAGCACCACCACGATCAGCAGCAATATGGCCAACAAGGTGTAGAGCATCTGCGACCTCAGCGGCCCCGCTTGGCCGCTTGGAGCTTGCGCAATTGGCGACGGCGCCCCCAGCGGCTGCGCTTGATGCGCCGGCCCAACGGCGGCCGTAGGGACCCGTCGGCGACCAGTTCGTCGAGCACTTGATTGAGCTGGTCTGGACGATTGGTAATGATCCCCTGCACCCCCATCGTCGCCAAGTCGCGCATGGCAATATCCTCGTCAACGGTCCAAGCCCAGACCGCAATGCCCCGCTGGCGCATCTCCTCGAGGAAGGGCGGGGTCAGCGCCGCGTACCACATTGCCAGCGCGTTGGCCCCCACTTGTAGCACTTGGCGCACGAGGCGGCGGGCGCGCACCCGCGAGGGCGTGGTCGGCAACTGACCGACCAACAGCGCGGTGGGCAAGGTCGGCGCGAGCAAATTGAGCCGCTGGACGGTTTGCGGATTGAACGCTTGCACCACGACTCGCTCGACCGCATTTGCCGCTTCAATCACCTGTAGGACGCGCTCGGCAATGCCGTCGGCTTTGATCTCTATCAGCACGAGGGCCTGATTCCGCGCCAAGTCGAGCACCTCTTCGAGCAGGGGCACGCGCTCGCCGGCAAAATCAGCTTCAAACCAGCGCCCCGCATCGAACTGATGCACTTCCTCACCCAAGAGGTCGGCGACCAAGCCGGTGCCGTCGGTGGTCCGGTCGAGCGCCGCGTCGTGCAGAACCACGATCTGGCCGTCGCGGGTGGCGCGCACGTCGATTTCGAGCATATCGACGCCGATCTGAAGCGCCTTTTCGCAAGCGGCCAACGTGTTTTCGGGTGCCAGCCCCGGACCGGATGCGCCGCGGTGGGCAATGCGCAGAGGGGCGATCATCTCAAGCGCCGAATTTGTCGAGCCGACGCGCGTGGGCCAACGCGTGGGCCATCAAACTGGTCGCCGGCGCGATTCCGAGGCTGCCGGCGCTGCAACCGCGCTCGGAAAATTCATCTGTCGCGTCGGCCAACGCCCACTGGCTGGCTATAACTGTGGGCACGGGATGCCAACTGTGGCTGTGCATAATCGACGGGGTCGAGTGGTCGCCGGTGACGATGAGCACCTCGGGTTGCAGCGCAAGCAACCTCGGAATATAGGCATCCAACTCCTCTAACAGCCGCACTTTTAAATCGAAATCGCCGTCTTCGCCCGCGCTGTCGGTTTTCTTTACGTGGACATAAAAAAAATCGTAGTCCGCATAGCGACTTTCGAGCAAGGCGAATTCGGATTCGAGGTCCCAGCCGACCGCTTCGACTTCCATGCCCACAGCACCGGCCACGCCACGGTACATGGGATACCCGGCAATGCCCAGCGCCTTCAGCCCGTACGCCTCGTCCATCGACACCAACTCTGGATAGCGACCAAATCCCCGCAGCAGCACCATGTTGGCCGGATGATCGTCAGCAAGCAAGGCAGCGGCTTGCTCTAAAAAGGCATTGGCCACTTCAACCGTGCGCTCGGCACCCGGCGCGAGTGCCGTCAGAGACTTGGGCGGCACGCCCGTCACCTGTGGATCCGAATCCGAGACTTGGTCGCCCAAACCCGCGCCGCGAAACACCACGCCAGCGCGATACTCCATCTCAGCGGCGACTTGCACTTCCACTTCGGGCACGGCGACCGCTCTCAACGCTTCGCAAAGCTGGCGGCCTTTCTCCGTGGGGATGCGGCCAGCGCGACGATCGCACACCCGGCCTGCATCATCCACGGTGCAAAAATTGAGGCGCACCGCCACGTCGCCGCGGGCAAAATCCAAGCCCAAGCCGAGGGCTGAAAGAGCACCACGACCGATTTGACTCTGCCAAGGGTCGTAGCCAAAAAGAGCCAAATGAGCCGGGCCGCTACCCGGGGTAAAGCCAGCCCCTAAAGGCGAAATCAGGCCGCAGGTGCCTCCCTTAGCCAGCGCGTCTAAGTTGGGCAACTGGGCCGTCTCCAACTCGGACTTGCCCGTGGCGGGATGGGGCAACCCGCCCAAGCCATCGACGACCAACAGGACGATTTTGGCGTCGCTGTCCCGGATGCACAATTCCTTGGTGTATTGGGAACTTATCACGTTCGCATTCTCCAATTCCGCAGGAAGCCTCTACGCTAACGGCTCCCGCAAGTACAAGTCCTTGATAACCATCTGCACGGCACCGTTGCCAGTATAGGTGTCTGCTTCCAACTCGAAAGCCACACTCAGCCGATCGCCCGGCCGCACCTTGTCCGCGAGGTCTTTTTGGTTCCACCACAGCGCCGCACAGCGGCGGCCTCCTACCTCTAATTCGGCCTTGAAGTGGCGGCCGGAACCGATCTGCCGCGCCCAAACAACCCGACAGCCCTCCAGGGCAAAAACCGGCCGCCGGTGGCCGTTGCCAAAAGGCTCTAGCGCGGCGAGTTGCTCCACCGTGTCTAACGTCAAATCAGCCGGTTTGAGCATCAGGTCAATGTCCAATGCAGGTTGCAGTGCCTCGGGGCTAATGTGGGTGTTGGCGTGATTGATCAGCGCGAGGCGAAAGTGCTCAAAGGCATCGGCCTCAAGCGAAAAACCCGCGGCCGCTGGATGGCCGCCGTGCGTCTGCAAGTGCTCTTCGCAGGCGTGGATTCCTGCGCTGATGTCGTAGCCGGGGATGCTGCGGGCCGAACCGACGCAGAGGCCGTGATCACCGCTTTGGGTACACACGACTGCGGGGCGGGCGTATTTTTCGCACAACTTGCTGGCCAACAGGCCGATGATTCCCAAATTCCACTCCCCTAACACCACGATGATGTGGTCCTCCACATCCTCCTCCGGGCCGGTCCGTTCTTCAACCTCTTGTATGCCCTCGCGCTGCCAAACCTGCCGCCGAGAGTTGAGCTTGTTGAGTTCGTCGGCCAACTGCGCGGCTTCCCCTTCGTTTTCGGAGCGCAAAAGCCGCAGCGCTATATCAGGCGTCTTCAAGCGGCCGGCGACATTGATCCGCGGCCCCAAGCGAAAACCCAAGCTGGCGGCATCGAGGGGTTGGTCTCGGTAGCTGGCTACCCTCTTGAGCGCACGCAGCCCGAGGCGATTGGTGCGCTGGAGGATCTGCAGACCGCGCTGGATGAACAGGCGATTCTCTCCCAGCACGGGCACGAGATCGGCCACCGTCCCCAAGGCCACGAGGTCGAGCAATTCGTTGAGGTAGCGGCGGCGCTCCTCACCGGCGAGGAAAGCTCCGCTGAGGGCCTGCACCAACTTGAAGGTGACGCCAACGCCGGCCAAGCTTTTGAACGGATACTGGCAATCGCGGCGATTGGGGTTGATGATGGCAAGGGCACGCGGCAGTTCGGCGAGCTGCTGGTGGTGATCTACTACTACGACCTCCACGCCGTGCGCTGCGGCCAGTTCTAGCGCTTCGTAGGCCGAAATGCCATTGTCAACCGTGACGATGACGCGCGCGCCCTTTGCTATGGCGCGTTCGACTCCAGGCGGCTTGAGGCCGTATCCGTCCTTGTGGCGATCGGGCAAGAGGCAGTCGCAGTCGGCTCCTACGCGCTCGAGAAAATCCATCAGCACGGTAGTGCTGCAAACTCCATCGACGTCGTAATCGCCGTACACGACGATCTTCTCGCGGGCACGCACGGCGCGCTCTAGGCGCGCAACCGCAGTCGCCATGTCCTGCATTTGCTCGGGTGGATGCAGGGCTTCAGGACCGACTTGCAGCTCGGCGCGGGTCAAGCCGCGGCCGACAAGCAGGGCATCAATCAAGCTATCGTACGGATCGTCGCGGAGGACATTCCAGACGGGATAACGGCGCATAAGTATCTTCAATAGTCCATATACTTGGGAGTTGGTCTAACACAGTTTAGACAATAATATCAAACGCGACAAAACCCGGTCAAGGAAGGGCCGGTGCGCTTGCCTAGATACTAGTGTTGCGTACATTTATCTGCTGTATTTTTTGCAATTAACCATTTGGGAAAAGAGCATGTTACTCTGCTATATAGCTCTCCTCGGTGCCATCGCATTGCCTCGCCTCGCGGCCGCTGGCCCCAATGCAGATGTCGAAATTTTCGTCGGCGAAGAAGGCCCCTTTTGCGGGTTTGCCGCCAATAGCACCGTGGAGTTCAGCGTCTCGGCGCGCAACATGATCGGCGTGCGTCAAGTCAAATTCGAATTTAGCTGGGAACCAGCCAACGCGATCACCGCGATCGCGGGCGCACTAGGCGAGACAGCGCGGGCCAATTCCTTTGTCTCCCCAGGGCCACCGCAGATAAAAGGCCAAACCGCCCAATGGGGCATCGCGACCCTCGGCGGTGCAGGGATAGAGGGTGAAGGCCATCTCGCTAGCTTGGCTTTCACCTTGGCCGACTCCATCAGCCCCACCACACCCATAGACATCTATCTCGACGTGGTGTCGCTCGGGCCTTCTTTTGACGAGCGCGACGACATCCGTCCCCAAGTCGCGTTCTTGCGCAATTACTGCGATGCCGAGGGCCAAGCTTTGCCGGATGGCATCTTCTTTCGCTCGGTCGGGCAAAACCCCTCCTTTTCTGCCGCTGGCACCGGCAGCGTAGCCGACAGCAGCGCCGGAGAAATCCTCGTGTCGGCGCGCCTCTTGCAAGCTAGGCACTTCCGCACTGGCGCGTCTTTTACTTGGGACATTACCAATCCCGGCGCAGCGCCGGCATACGCGCTCGTCAACGACGAGGCCATCCTCATACCGGCTGGCGCGGCCCAGCAGATAACGACCACTAGCGACGAGCGCGGCCAGACCTACTTGCTCCTCGACGCCGAACAGGCTACCACGCTCGTTTTCAATACCTGCGCCGACGGCTCGTGCGCTGAAAGCCAAGTAGTATGGGGAGACGTTGCCACGTCCATCTCAGAGCCGTCCGGCTTCGCGCTGCCGCGCGACCCCATCCTCGCGCAGAACTACCCCAATCCCTTTAACGCCGGTACCACTATCCCCTTCGCCATCCCCGAGGGAGGATTTCAGTTTGCCCAAATCGACATCTTCAATTTAATGGGGCAAAAAGTGGCCACGCCCTTTGCGGCGAACACATCTCCGGGGCAGTATGTGGTCCACTGGGATAGCCAGTCGGCAACCGGCGCACCCGCGGCCAGCGGCTTCTACATCTACCGCCTGCGGACGGATTCGGCCGAGCTACACCGCGCCATGCTCCTCTTGCGCTGAGCCGTGCGCCCTCCCGACCCAGCCCGCCTTGCGGCGGCACACCTCCTCCACGATCTAGAGCAACAAGCCCGACCTTTCGACGAACTGCTGCAAGCTCTCGACGCGAGCTTGCCGACCAACCGCGACGTGCGCTTCGCCCGCCAGCTAGTCCTCGGTGTGGTGCGGTGGCAGAAACGGCTCGATTGGATCATCGCCACCTGTTGTGCGCGTCCGGTCGCCCAACTCTCGCCTTGGGCTCGCCACATCCTGCGCCTCGGCACCTATCAACTCTTCTGGCTCGACCGCGTGCCCCACTCCGCGGCTGTCCATACCTCAGTAGAGCTAGCCAAGCACTTGACGCACCAAGGCATCGCCTCCTTGGTCAACGCCGTGCTCCGCAACTTGCTGCGGCAACGCGCACAGGTCCGCTATCCCGATCAGCAGCAGACCCCGACGCGCTACCTAGCGGTGTACCACTCCCATCCAGAATGGTTGGTCGAGCGCTGGGTCAGCCGCTGGGGCCGCGAACTCGTCGAGCCTTTGCTCGCGGCCAACAACCAGCCCGCCCCGCTCAACATCTACCTCAATCCGCTGCGCACCAGCCGCGAAACTGCCGCCGAACTCGACCTAGCCCCAGTCGAGGCGAGGCCGGGCTTTTATCGAGCGACTAATGGCGCGGAGCTTTTTGCTTCGCGCGCATACCAGCAGGGACAGTTTCAAGTCCAAGACCCCAATGCCGGCTTAGCCATGGCTCTGCTCGACCCGCAGCCGGGCGAACGTCTGCTCGATTTGTGCAGTGCACCCGGCGGCAAGGCCGTGCAAGCCGCCATCGCCATGGCCGACCGCGGCTGGGTCGTAGCGGCCGACATTTCGCTGCCGCGTCTGAAGCGAGTGCGCGAAAACGCCCAACGCCTGCGCCTGCGCGCCATCCGCCCCGTGGCTCGCGACGGCACAACCCCTGGATGCGGTGCCTTCGACCGCGTCCTCGCCGATGTGCCCTGTAGCGCCACTGGCGTCCTCGGGCGGCGACCAGATGCCCGCTGGCGTCGCCAGCCCGCCGAATTTGCGACATTGACCGCGCGGCAACAGGTACTCATCCAACGCGCTTACGAGCACCTGCGTCCCGGCGGCGTCTTAGTGTATAGCACTTGTAGTTTGGAAAAGGAGGAAAACGAGGCCATTGTCGAGCGCTTCTTAAAGCAAACCCCGACCGCGCAGCTAGAGCGCGCCGATGCTCACTTTCCCGCTCAGCCTTGGGCCGACCGCTACGTCCAGACCATACCGGGCCGACACGCCGGCGACGGCAGTTTTGCCGCACGCATCCGCAAGGCCGCATCGTGAAAAACATCCTCTGCCACTTGGGTCTGCTCGCGGCGGGCGCGTTCTTCGCCAGCATCATCGCCCTCGTCCTACTCGACGCGGTCGTCATGCCGTACCTACTAGTTGACACGCCCAGCGTCCAAGTCCCCAACCTCCAGGGCCTTTTCGCGTCCGAGGCATCGGCCCGACTCGAAGAAGCAGGACTGAAGGTGACCATCGGCGATTCTCTACACCACGAAACCGTTCCCGCCGATGCGGTCGTCGATCAAGATCCCAGTGGCGGACAATTGGTCAAAGAAGGGCGACGCATCGTCTTGACCGTGAGCAAAGGAGCGCGCTATTACGAGGTTCCCGATGTGCGCCGCGTCAGTCTGCGCGAGGCGCGTCTGCAGCTAGAGGAAAACCAGCTAAAGATCGGCCAAATTCTCTACCGCTCTTCAGACACCCTCCCCGAGGGCGCTATCGTCGGGCAGTCGCCTCCTCCCGGCGCTCAACTCGCCTTGGGCAGTGCGGTTGACCTCCAGGTCAGCAACGGCTCACCCGCAGCCCTCAAGCGCGTTCCGAATCTAATCGGCCTGTCCATCGGGGCGGCGGAGGACACCTTGCGCAAATACGAATTGCGTATCGGCCACATCGCCAAACGCATCGACGAGCAAAAGCGCGTCGGCACGGTCCTAGCGCAAGACCCTACGAGCGAACAGCACATCCCGCGCCACAGCCGCATCGATCTCGTCGTCAGCGCCGCGGCACCGCCACCCAAGCCAGATGCCTTTGACAATTGGGAGGAACCATGAACGCCACGCGCATCGGCCCTTCTCTCTTGGCCGCCGACTTTGCCCGCCTAGCCGAGGACATCGCCCGCGTCGAGCGCGGCGGGGCTGATTTTCTTCATCTCGACGTAATGGATGGGCACTTCGTCCCCAACATCAGCTTTGGCCTGCCAGTCGTCACGGCGGTGCGCCAAACCACCCGCCTCGAACTCAACACGCACCTGATGCTGCAAGACCCCTTGCCCTTCATCGGCCCCTTCAAAGAGGCAGGCGCGGACTCGCTCGTGGTCCACGTGGAAATCGAATCCGCCCAAGCCGTACTCGACGCCATTCGTCAGCACGGTCTCCAGTGCGGACTCGCGGTCAACCCCAAAACGCCCATCTCCGCCCTCTACCCCTATCTCGACGAACTCGACTCGGCCTTAGTCATGTCCGTGGAGCCGGGGTTTGGCGGCCAAGCCTTTCAGTCCGCAGCCCTCGACAAAATCCGCGACCTGTGCGCAGAAATCGAGCGCCGTGGGCTAGACATACCCATCGGCATCGACGGCGGGGTCCACACCGACAACGCAGCCGCTTGCCGCCGAGCCGGTGCCCAGTGCCTAGTGGCCGGCTCAGCCGTCTTCAACTCCCCTGACCCAGCCCGCGTTATCGCCGACCTGCGCGGCTGACCTGCCTCTGTTGCTATATCTATATATTAAATTTATATTTTAGCTTCTTTGTCCCATTCTACCACTCGACGCATCGGCCCATGTTTGACCGACTTAGCGAACGCTTTGACGACCTATTCCGCTCGCTCCGCGGGCAGGGGCGCATCACCGAGCGCAACATCGACGATACGCTGCGCCAAATTCGTCGTTCTCTGCTCGAAGCCGATGTCAACTTCAAGGTCGCCAAGGACTTCATTCAGCGGGTCAAAGAGCAGGCCCTCGGCCAAGACGTCCTCAAGAGCCTGACCCCGGGCCAGCAGCTAGTCAAAATCGTCCACAGCGAGCTCATCGCGCTGCTGGGGGGCAACAACAGCCCTCCCAACCTCGCCGAGCACCCCCCCACCGTCGTTATGCTTGTCGGCCTCCAAGGCTGTGGCAAGACAACTATGGCCGCCAAGCTAGCCCGTCAGTTCAAGGACAAAGGCCGACCGCCGCTGTTGATCGCCGCCGACGTGTATCGCCCAGCCGCCGTGGCCCAGCTCCAATCGCTGGGAGCCTCTATCGACGTGCCCGTTTTCAGCCAGCCCGAGGGTGTTGATCCGGTCGCCATCTGCCGCCGCGGCATCGAGCAAGCCCGCCAGACTCACCGCAGCATCGCGCTCATCGACACGGCGGGCCGCCTGAGCATCGACGAAGAGATGATGGACGAACTAGATCGCATCCAGCAGGCCGTCGAGCCGCACGAGATCCTCTTTGTCGCCGACAGCATGCTGGGCCAAGACGCCGTGGAAACCGCCGCCCGCTTTAACCAGCGCCTCGCGTTTACCGGCTGTGCCCTGACCAAGCTCGACAGCGATGCCCGCGGCGGAGCCGCACTGTCGATTCGCGCCGTCACGGGCCAGCCGATCAAATTCGTCGGCACCGGCGAGAAAATCGAAGATCTAGAGTCCTTTCACCCCGATCGCATGGCCTCGCGCATCCTCGGCATGGGCGACATTGTCTCGCTCGCAGAGAAGGCCGAGCAAGCCATGGAGCGCGACAAGGCCAAAGAGTTGGAAGAAAAGTTTCGCCGGGCCTCTTTCACCTTTGAGGATTTTCTCTCGCAGTTGCAAGCGGTGCGCCGCATGGGGCCGCTTGACCAGCTCATGGGCATGATTCCCGGGGCTGGCAAAGCTGCCAAGAACATGCAGCTCGACGACAGCGCATTCACCCAAGTCGAGGCCATCATCAACTCCATGACCCGCCAAGAGCGAGTCCAACCCAAAATCCTCAACGGCAGCCGCCGCAAGCGCATCGCCCGCGGCAGCGGCACGACCGTCCAAGAGGTGAACCAACTAGTCAAACAATTTCACATGATGCAGAAAATGCTCAGGCAGATGGGCCGCGCCAAAGGCGGCCGCTCGAAAATGAGAATGCCCCTCGTGGGCTAGGCATCCTTCGCCAAGGAGAATAGCATTGGTCAAACTTCGCCTTAAGAGAATAGGCAAACGCAAACAGCCTTACTACCGGATCGTCGCTGCTCACGTCAGCGTCGCCCGCAACGGCCGCGCCCTCGCAGAGGTGGGCCTCTACGACCCCATGCACGCCAGCGTCAAAATCGACGAAGAGTGCGCCATCGAGTGGCTCAACAAAGGTGCGCAGATGACCGAGACCGTCGCCGATCTCTTCCACAGCCAAGGAGTCTTGGCCCGCTGGAAGGGAGCGGAGGGTCGAGTGCGCGACGACGCCCTCACCATCGACAAGCCCAAGCGCCGGCGCAAAAAAGCAGCCGCTGAGCCAGTCCAACCGGCTGAACCGGCCGAGCAGGCTGCCGCTGCGCCAGAAGAAGCGGCACCGGTCGAGCAGGCAGCCACTGAACCAGCCGAATCAGCCGAGCAAAAGGAAGCGTAGAGAGCCAACCGCATGGCCGGGCGCGTCGCCGTAGCCTATATCTCCCGCCCGTGGGGAGTGCGCGGCGAAGTTCGGGCCCAAGCCTTGACGCATCGCGTCGAGCGCTTCAGCGACCTGCGGGACGTCGTTCTCCAAGGCGAGGGCCGACCCGACCGGCCGCTCGAACTCGAGCGCTGGCGCACAGATGCCAAGAGCTTGTTGCTCAAATTCGCCGGCATCGACTCGCCCGAACAGGCGCGTTCAATCCTAGCCGGGGGCTATGTCACCATCGCCCCAGATCAACGCGACCCCCTGCCAGAGGGCGTGCACTACATCGACGACTTAGTGGATTGTGCGGTCGTCAATTCGGCAGGCGAGCCATTGGGCCACATCGTCGAGGTTTTATCCATGCCGACTACAGATGCCTACGTGGTCCGTGGAGCCAAAGGCGAAGCCCTCGTGCCGGCCGTCGGCGACTTTGTCGTGGAAATCGCGCCAAGTCGGGTCGTCGTGAGGGGCATTGAAGAGCTATTTAAGCCATGAAAATAGACATTGTAACGCTATTTCCGGATTTCTTTGCCTCGCCGTTGGCGACTAGCATGATGGCCCGCGCCATCGCCCGGGGCCTGTTGACCGTCGAGACCCACGACCCGCGCGATTGTGCGACCGACAAACACCGCACCGTGGATGACGCGCCTTACGGCGGCGGCGGCGGCATGGTCCTCAAGCCCGAGCCTGTGTACCAGCTTTGGCAGAACCGGGGCTTAGCTGCCGGTCGCTGCATTTATCTGACCGCCGACGGCCAACCACTCAACCAAGCCCTCGCCGTGGAGCTAGCGTTAGAGAAGCGGTTGGTGTTGTTGTGCGGGCATTACAAAGGAGTAGATGAGCGCATCCGCACCGAACTTATCGACCATGAAATTTCAATCGGCGACTACGTACTCACCGGCGGCGAGCCGGCCGCCCTCGTCCTCATCGACGCGGTGGCTCGGCTCATACCCAATGTTTTGGGCAACTTTTCCTCGGCCTTGGACGACTCATTCCAAGAGGCCGTACTCGATTGCCCTTGGTACACCCGACCGGTTGAATTCCGCGGCCAGCGCGTCCCCGATGCGCTGCTTTCGGGCGATCACGAGCGCATAGATCACTGGCGGCGGCGGCAAGCTCTGCGGCGCACGTTTGCGCGGCGGCCCGACTTGCTGCAACAGATCGAACTCGACGAAGAAGAACAACAGCTCATCGCCACTTGGCGAGAGCAAGGGCTGGAAGAAGCCCCGTAACAAACAAGGTGATACAATGGACGCAAGTATCCTGCGCGAACTAACCTCGGACCAACTCAAAACCGATCTCCCTGAATTCGGCGCTGGCGACACCGTGCGCATCCACGTGCGGGTCATCGAGGGCGACAAGGAGCGCACCCAGATTTTTGAAGGAACCGTCATCCAGCGCAGAGGCAGCGGCATCCAAGAGACCTTTACCGTGCGCAAGATCTCTCAGGGCATCGCCATCGAGCGCATCTTTCCCGTGCACTCGCCGCGCCTCGCCAAGATCGAGCGCATGCGCGAGGGCCGGGTACGCCGGGCACGCCTGTTTTACCTGCGCGGTCGCAAAGGTCGCGCCGCCCGCATTCCCCAAAAGCGGACACACTAAGCGGAGGTCACGTCATGGTCCTACGCGGCGACCTGCCTTTTACGCGCAAAAACTGGTCCTTGGCCATAGCCGGCTTAGCCGTGATCGTGTTAGGCTATGTGTTTTTGCGCATCCCGCCAGCCGAAGGCTTTCTCTCCCTCACCCTAGCGCCGGTACTCCTAGTGGTCGGCTATTGCGTGCTGATTCCCATGGCAATCTTGGTCCGGGACCAGTCAGCCGACAAGGGAGAAGAGGCTGAACAAACATGACCAGCGCCCAACCCATCATCGACGACGGCGTCCACACCGACTACGCCCCAGACCTCTACCGCTACGACAGCGAGGCCCAGCAGATCGCCCGCTTTTCCGACATTGGCCCCGAGCAGCTAGCCTTCTTTCACCAACAGGGCTACCTCGTGGTAGCAGAGGCGTTTTTTCCTGCCCAAGTCGCCGACGCTGGTGATGCGGTGTACGACCTGATTGACGGCAAGCAGCCCGAATTTCGCGGCGTCCAACTGGAAGTCTCCGCGCAAGGCCAAAAGCTGACGGGTGCAGCGCGGCGTGGAGCGGTGCGCAAGCTCATGAATTTCGTCGATTGGGACGAGCGCTTCCAACCCTTGGCCACCGACCCGGATCTTTTAGACGTCCTCGCCCGCCTGATGGACGACGCGCCCGTTCTATTCCAAGAGATGGCCCTGCTTAAGCCGCCTAAGGGCCGCGAAAAGCCCTGGCACCAAGACTGTGCGTACTTCAACTATCCCTTGGGCACCACCATCATCGGCGTCTGGATCGCCCTCGACCACGCCGACGCGAATAACGGCTGTCTGCACATCCTGCCTGGCACGCATCGCGAGGGTCCGGTCAATCACTTCAAGCGCCGCGATTGGCAAATCTGCGACACTGACGTCCAAGCCGAGCGCGACGTCGTCGTGCCCCTTGCCCCCGGCGGTTGCCTGCTCTGGCACGGCATGACCCACCACGGCAGCCCGACCAACCCCTCGCAAAAAATGCGCCGCGCCCTGCAACTACACTACCGACCCGCCAACGCCGGTCAGATCGACACCGACGAGCGCATGCAGCACTTCGGCGGTGAAGTGCGCGGCGCTGAGTGCTGAACTCTATTTCGATCTGACCTTCGTAATCACGACTTTGTCGGTCGGCAGCGTATTAGCCGTTTCATCGAAGACCTGATTCGTCCTAATGGTTGGCATCGTCGCTGGAAGCGGCCTATGCCGAGACAAGATAGACGCCGAGAAGCCGAAGCCTGCAATTTTCCACGAACAGCAATGAATGCTCTGCCTGTGAATGAGACAGCCTCTTAGATCACGATGCCCACTTGAGCTTCTTCTTTGTCTGGACGCAATCTTGGAGATACAGATTGATCAAGCTCTGGTATGGAATACCCGTTTCGCCCGCCAAATCCTTAAAATACGCAATCACATCCGTCCCCAGACGAAGCGTAACCTGCTTCTTAAGATGCTTTGCATAGGGATTCCGGACGGACTTTGAGAAATCGTATTCTTTTTTCATCCCATATACCTTTCGTATTGTAGCTGCTCGTTCCTGTTGGCCTTTCGAGCTGAAATAATCCTGAGCACTGCATCTTCTTCTTGATAACAGTGAATGACAACCAGAATCCGCAAATGTGAACTACACCCGAGCAGAATAAACCGATCTTCTTCTTCAGAGTGATGTGGGTCAAAAATCATCCTTGCATTGGAATCGTAAAATACTGTTTTAGCTTCAATAAAAGAAACTCCGTGCTTCCTTGAATTCGCTTCAGCTTTATCTTTATCCCATATAAATTTGATCGAATCCATAATTAATATATAATTATATTATAAGCGCATTGTCAATATAAATTTTATCTCCCCTCCAAACGCAACGTCGCCCCATCAATAAACCCACCCCCCACTTGGCGCGCAGCCAACGCCGCAGCGCGCTGAGCGGCTGTATCAATCCCCACCCCTCGGTGCAGCCGATGCGCCAAATACGCGGCGAAAAACACGTCTCCAGCCCCCGTTGGATCAGCCACTGTCGCCACCGGAGCCGACGCAAACTTCGTCCGCTCACCCTTCCCACTTGCCACCCAGCCACCGTGCGAGCCTCCGGTGACGACCCACTCTGCTACCGAGCAATCGCGCATCAACTGGTCCAGCGTCAGGCCGCAATCGGCGAGCACGAGTTCTAATTCATCGCTGGAAGTTTTGACATAGTCCGCGCATTGCAGAGCGGCATACAGACCGCCAGCAATCCCCTGGTACACCTGCGTCCCCTCAATCCGCCGCACATAGCCTTGAATGTCCAAGCTCACCACGCCGTCTATCGCCGTCAGCACATCCTCGGCCAGATCGCGTGGATGCAGCGGCCCCAAATGCACGTGCTCCACGCCGACGAGCACCGGCCCGAGCTGCGCTGCGGCAATCGGCGCGGCGCAAGCGAGCAACTCCTGACGCCGTGCGTCGCCATCCACGTAGTTGACAAAACAGGTCGTCGCCGCGCTCTCGCCCACATAGACTGCAATACCCCGTTGCTGCAACACCGCCAGCATCGCCCGATCGGCCGCAGCGACGTTGGTCAACACCCGCGTCTCCACGCCCAACTCGGCAAAGGTCAGCCCAGCATACGCAACCACGCCGCCGCGCTTGTACGCGACCACACCGCCTTGCACCACGCGGTCAATCGTCGCCGAACCAATGACTGCCACCGCGCCCATATCAGACTCCATCAGGTCGGCGACTCAAAAAAGCACATCGGGCTATAATCCACTGTGTCGCCATAGTACAACCCCTTTGAAGAGATTTACTCATCTCGGGCCGCTGTTTATTTTTACTAGCCTAGGCCATCGCGCAATCAATACGGAAGAAGAAGCCGTGCAGTACCGCCACCTGAATCATCAACGCTTTACGCTCGCCGCCATAGACGACGTGATCTGTCGCGGCCGCTGGCGTGACTGGGCCGAACTGCGCCGAGCGGCTCTTGCAGACCACGCCCTGCTCGACAAAATCGAGCGCGTCTGCTCCCATTGTGCCGCCGACCCACGCGCTCAGCGCTATCGCTTTTGGATGCACTATGTCAGCAAACACCGCAGCCCTTCCTGATTGGGATCGCGTCCTGTCGTCGGCGTGCCGCCTCCAGCAGCTCCTGCCCGAGGCTGTGCTGGTAGGTGGGACCGCAGCGGCAATCCATGCCGAGCATCGCCTTTCCCAAGACGCGGACCACGTAGTGCCCGACCTGCGCCGCCGGTTCGACGAGATTCTAGCCCAATTAGAATCGGCGGCTGGATGGCGGACAGCCCGCGTGACGCGCCCGGTGCAAATCCTCGGGAGCCTCGACGGAATCGAGACCGGGGTGCGTCAACTGATCCGCAGCGAGCCGCTGGAAACAACGACAATCCAACATCAGGACGCGGCGTTGACCATTCCAACCTCAGCAGAAATCCTCCGCATCAAAGGGGTGCTGATCCTCAAACGCAACGCAACGCGCGACTATATCGACTTCGCAGCGCTTGCCCATCGCATGGGCGACCAAGCCACAGCAGAAGCCCTGCGGCCTTTCGACAGGTTGTACCACCAAGACAATGGGGAGTCCGCATTGCAACAATTACAGGCGCAACTTGCTAGTCCCTTGCCCTACGACTTAGAAGGCACTGAACTTTCTGAATACAAGAACCTCGCCGCACAGTGGCACGATTGGAACGCGGTGACGGCCGCTTGCGCCCATGTAGCGGTCGTCGTCTTTGATTACGTTTGCGCACAAAAGTAAGGAGCTTCCCATGTCACCCCGACGCCAGCCCGACGGCCGCCCCGAATGGCGCAGCGTTGACGAACTGTTGGCCCAAGCCGTAGCGGGCGAGGATTTTGCCACACTGCCCGGCAAAGGGCAACCCCTCGACCTAAGCGCGTACTTTGCCAGCGGCCCCGAACACCGCATCGCCGGCAAGCTGCTCAAGGACAACGCGGTTTTGCCCCAGGCCTTGCAGGACCGCCGCGACGCCGAACAGCTCTGCATCCAAGCCAGCCAAACACTAACGACGCAAAAGGAATACCTGTCGGCGTTAAAGACCAAAATTTGTGCCCAAGCCCCGGCCCTGTGCCGCTTCTTTCCCGACCGCCCAACCGCGTTGGCCGCCCTCGGCCTATCGACTTGGCCCGACTATTTCTCCGAACCAGAGGGTGCGCCCTTGCCCGCTCGTCGCGTCTTGCTCGACGGTGCCAGACGCCTAGCCGAACTCGTCACCGCCTACAGCCGCCGCATCGAAGTCGCCATCGCCGAATACTTAGACTCTCTGCGCCAAGCCAATGCTTGCGTCGAGCGCCTCAACCAACAAGTGGCCTTCTCGCGGCACTTGCCCGCCGGCTTGCAGCTTAAAGCCTCCGACCTCACCGAGGCCGAAGCCCAAGTGCGCACGGAATTTTCTCCCCTGACGCCCTTGCCCGGCGATCTAACTCAGCGGTTAGACCAATATTACAAGGCGAGCCGTCCCTTGCTCTGGCGGCGTTTTTCTTAGGTACTGACATTACACAGGCATCGTGTGCCTGTCATGCTGAGCGAAGCGAAGCATCCCATACCTAGGGGTCTGTATGTAACGGTTTTTTACGAAAAAAACAGCCGCATAGCCGTCGCCCCCAACACCTGCTCCTGCTCCGTCGCGCTCAGCCCCAATTCCTCGGTGAACACCGCCAAATGCTGGACATAGGTCGTGTTTTCCAACCAGTGCTCGCACGGGAAATCCGATCCCCAGATACAGCGCTCGGGACCAAAGGCGGCGAGCAAATGGCGCAATTGCGGGTGCGTATCGGTGAAGGGGTACTTCTGATCCGAGCTGGTCACCGCAAAGGTGAGTTTGGCGTGGAGTTGGTCAAAGCGCGCCAAATCCGCTACTTGGCGCACCGCCGCGTCCTCAATCCCATCAGCCCCCACCGGATAGGCGCAGTGGTCCAGCACCACCGGGACGTGGGGGAATCGCGCTAGCAAAGCAGCCAACTCGCCGAGTTGCTCCCGGCGCAAATGGGCGCAGATTACCGCGCCGACTTCGCCAGCCCGACGCCAGAGCCGCTCCGCCATAGGCTGGTCGTACCCCGCAGGCGCGGCTTCGAGGCGGAGTCCCTTGACGTTGTATCCAGTCACCAGCCGCTCCAACTCGTCTGGGCTATCGTCCCCAGCCGGGTCCAAAGTGCCAATCCCAACCGTCCAGTCGGCATTGGCCCGGGCCGTATCGGCCAACAACCGATTGTCCCAGCGATAGGCCGATCCGGTCTGGATCAGCACCACGCGCCCGACGCCATTGCCCTCGGCTTCGCGCCGCAAGTGTTCGATAGTCCCCACGCCCGGCTGTGGGCGGAAGGGGTCTTCTATCATGGGGTATCGCGTCTCATCTCCGTGGTAAATATGTGCGTGTGTATCGACTATCATCACCGGCTCCTTTCCATTGTCTATGCAACGGGAACATAAAGAACAACTGAACAGTTCAAAACTTGCCCGAATCCAGCCGTTAGGTATCTTCTTGTGCAACTTTCCCGAAAGAACTTCTGCATAATCCATGCGTCTATACCTCAAGCGGGCCTTGCTCGCCTTGCTGCTTTTGGCACCGGTGTTGTACGGTGCCTTCGCCCTGACATCGCACCCCGTAGAGCCGCATCCCTACTTTACATCAGGGGACGTCTTGGTCATTGCCCACCGAGGTGGCAAAGGACTGGCACCGGAAAACACCCTGACGGCCTTTGCCCACTCGGCCGCATTGGGAGTCGATGTGTTAGAACTGGACTTGCGCCAAAGCAGCGACGGCGAGCTCATCGTCCTACACGACCGGCGCGTTGACCGCACGACCAACGGCCAAGGCGCAGCCGATAGCTTGACGCTCGCCCAATTGAAGCAGCTAGACGCCGGCTACCATTTCAGTCCAGATGGCCAAACCTTTCCCTATCGCGGCCAAGGAGTCGCAATCCCCACCCTAGACGAGGTATTTACAGCCTTCCCCAATATGCGCTTTCTCATCGAAATCAAAGAAGACTCCGATGCGCTAGTGCGCGATTTCTGCCACACAATCCAGCGCTTCCAACTAAGCGACCGCGTCATCGCCGCTTCCTTCCACAGCCGCCCCTTAGAGACCTTGCGCCAAACTTGCCCCAAAGTGGCGACTTCGGCTTCTTCATCAGCGGGAATGTCCTTTATCTTTCTCCACTGGCTGCGACTCGACGCGGCGTACCACCCTGTCAGCCAAGCCTTTCAGTTCCCGGCCCGCTTGGGCAAAATCGACCTAATAGACCAGCGTTTCATCGCCCGCGCCCGCGCCCACAACATCCAAGTCCACGTCTGGACCATCAACGATCCCGACGCCATGCAGCACTTCCTAGCCCTCGGCGTCGATGGCCTAATCACCGACTATCCCGACCGCCTACTACGCATCCTGAACCGCTAGCCCACAGAGGAGGCATCATGGGCGACCCAATAGCCCTGAACGTACAACATCTGACCAAAACCTACGGCACAGGACCAAACGCCCTGACCGTCCTCGACGATGTGAGTTTCGCCCTCGCGACCGGATCTACCTGCGCGGTCGTCGGCCCCTCGGGCAGCGGCAAAACCACACTGTTGGGATTGTGCGCCGGGCTGGATCGCGCCAGCTCGGGATCGGTCGCGCTCGACGGCGTGGATTTAGGCGGTCTCGACGAAGACCAGCGCGCGCACCTCCGCAGCGAAAAGGTCGGCTTCGTCTTCCAAAACTTCCAACTCATCCCCACCCTCAGCGCCCTCGAAAACGCCATGGTGCCACTCGAATTGCGCCGCGAGCCCAACGCCCGCGAGCGCGCCGCCGACCTCCTCAACCGGGTCGGCTTGGGCGACCGGCTGCACCACTACCCAGCGCAGCTTTCAGGGGGCGAGCAACAGCGCGTGGCGCTCGCACGGGCCTTTACCAATCGCCCCGCGCTCCTGTTTGCCGACGAGCCTACCGGCAACCTCGACGACGGCACCAGCGGCAAAGTGCGAGACCTGCTTTTCAGCCTCAACGAGGAATCTGGGGCCACCCTAATTTTGGTCACCCACGATCTGTCGCTGGCCCGCCTCACCCAGCGAATCATTCGCCTCCAAGGCGGCCGGGTCGCCGACGATCAGTTCGTCCCATGATAGCCTGGCTCGGCAAAATGGCCTGGCGCGACAGCCGCAGCCACCGCCGCAAACTGCTGCTTTTTACCTCTTCGATCTCCATCGGCATCGGTGCGCTCGTCGGCTTGGGCAGCCTCAGCTCCACCCTGCAAGAGGCCATGGACCAACAAGCCGCCGCGCTCCTAGGGGCCGATATGGCGCTGACGAGCCGCCAGCTCTTCACACCCGCCACCGAGGCGCTCATCGACTCGCTCGGCGGCGTTCAGGCGCGCCAAGTGGCCTTCAATTCCATGATTTACCTCCCTAAGACCCAGAGCACCCGCCTCGCCCAGATCCGCGCCCTCACTGGTCCTTTTCCCTTTTACGGCGAGCTAAAAACAGCACCGGCTGAGGCCGCGCAGAGCTTCCGCACCCAGCCCCATGCCCTCGTTGACGAGGCGCTCATGTTGCAGTTTGACGCGGCAGTCGGCGACTCGATCAAAATTGGCGACACAATCTTCCACATTGGTGGCCGCCTCCTGCGCATTCCCGGCGAGAACGCCCTCTTCAGCGACATCCAGCCGCGCGTCTATATCCCGATGTCCTACCTCGACGACACGCACCTGATCCAACGGGGCAGCCGCGTCACCTACACCGCCTTCTTCCACTTCCCCGAGCGGGATGTTCAAGCGATAGCCAAGTCCATCCGGCCGCACACCCGAGGCGACCGTCTCCGGCTCGAAACCATCGAGAGACGCAAGGCGCGTCTCGGCCGCACCCTCAACAACCTCTATCGCTTCTTAAACCTCGGCAGCTTTATCGCCCTGCTGCTCGGCGGCGTGGGCGTGGCCAGCGCCATCCACACCTATACGCGGCAGAAACTATCCACCGTCGCGGTGCTGCGCAGCCTCGGTGCCACGGCCCGTCAGACCGTTTTGATCTATCTAATCCAAGCCGGGGGTATGGGCTTGGTCGGCTCACTCACTGGAGCTTTGCTCGGGGTCGGAGTCCTCTATCTGCTCCCCAACGTCCTCGCCGACGTGCTGCCCCTCCAGGTCGAGCCGCGCTTTGATTTTCTCGCCGTCTTGGAGGGCCTAGGCCTAGGCATTGGTCTGTCGCTGCTGTTTGCCGCCCGGCCGCTGCTAGCCATCCGCAAGACCTCGCCGCTTTTGACTCTGCGCGCCTCGTTTGAAGACGACCAACCAGCCGACAGCGGGTGGTTGCGCTGGGCTTTGTATGTGGGAATCGTCCTGATAACCGCACTCTTCGCCTACCGGCTCACCGACCGCTGGCCGCTAGCCCTCGGCTTTGTCGGCGGGGTTGGAGCCGCCTTTGCGCTCCTAACGCTCACGGCCCGCGCAATCATCTACGGCACGCGACGGTTCTTTCCCGCCTCTTGGAGCTATATCTGGCGTCAAGGACTGGCCAATCTCTACCGGCCCAACAACCAGACTACGCTGTTAATGTTGGGCCTTGGGCTGGGGACTTTCCTGCTCAGCACCCTTTTCCTGACCCAGACCAATCTGCTGTCCTATATCAAAAGCGTCGGCTCCGACCAAAACCCCAACGTCGTGCTCTTCGACATCCAAACCGACCAGCGCCAAGAGCTAAGCTCCCTCGTCGCCGGGATGGATCTGCCGCTGTTGCAACAGGTGCCCATCGTCACCATGCACGTCCACAGCGTCAAAGGCCAACCCGCCCGCGCCATACTCCGCGATACCACCGCTAACCGACGCCGACGCGGCAATTGGGCCTTGCGGCACGAGTACCGCGCGACCTATCGAAACTTCCTCACCGAGACCGAAGAGATCGTCGCCGGCACGTGGCGCAGCCAACCCGCGGGCGACACCCTCTACGTCTCCTTGGAAACAGGCGTCGCCTCCTCCTTGGGCGTTGGCGTTGGCGACTCGCTGACCTTTGATGTCCAAGGAGTCCCTATCGAAGTAGTAGTCGGCAGTCTGCGCCAAGTCAACTGGCAGCGGATCATGCCCAACTTTTTGGCGGTCTTCCCCCCCGGCATCCTCGAAGCCGCACCACAATCCCACGTCCTCGTCACCCGCACCACCACAACTGAGCAAATGGCCGCCCTACAGCGATCCACAGTACACCGATTCCCCAATGTTTCGGTCATCGATCTCGGCAGCATCCTCAGCACGGTCGATACCATCCTCGACAAGGTCTCGCTGGTGGTGCGCTTTATGGCCTTTTTCAGCGTCTCGGTTGGCCTGATCGTGCTCGTCGGCGTAATTGCCAGCAGCCGCTACCAACGCATAGAAGAAAGCGTCTTGCTCAAGACCTTGGGGGCCAGTCGCCGCCAAGTGGTAGCGATCATGGCGCTCGAATATCTGTTTTTGGGAGCTTTTGCCGCGGCAACCGGGGCGATTTTGTCGCTGGGCGGCGTCTGGGCCTTGAGCCGCTATCTCTTCGAGATCAGCTTTGCGCCCGACTACCTGCCGCTGATCCTCGCCTTTGCCGCGGTCAGTCTGCTAACGGTCGCCGTCGGCATGACCTCCAGCCGAGGCGTCCACAGCAGCCCACCCCTCGAAGTCCTGCGCTCGCTCGGTTAGCGGCGCAACTCCTCCAGCACCGGCCCCAGCGTCGCCCACACGGTTTCGGCGACGATCTGGTGGCCTTCGACGTTGGGGTGGTTGCCGTCGGGCAGGTTTAGCGCGGGTTGGTCGCCCACGCCTTCTAACAAGAAGGGGATCAAGGCCGCGTCGTTTTTCTTGGCCAACGTCGGAAAAATCGCCGCAAACTCCTCTGTGTATTCCGCACCCAAATTGGGCGGCATCTGCATCCCGGCGATGACTATGGCCACTTTGGGATTTTTTGCTTTCACCCGCTCGACGATTTGTTGCAGGTTGGCATGGGTGTCTTTGGGGTCTATGCCGCGCAGGCCGTCGTTGGCCCCCAATTCGAGGACGAAGACGTCGATGGGGCGGCGCAAGAGCCAGTCAATGCGGCGCAACCCCCCGGCTGAGGTCTCGCCGCCAAGCCCGGCATTGAAGACTTCAAAATTCCAGCCGAGCGAATCAATCCGTGCCTGCACCAAAGCCGGGAAGGCCTGTTCGCGGTCGAGTCCATAACCAGCGGTCAAGCTATCGCCAAAAAAGAGAATGACGCGACTGGAGTCCGCCTCCTCGGCAGAGACGCTGCCGCTGATTAACGCCAGGACCAATGCGATGTATTTCACTTTTCGTTTCATAAAATCTACGTCAATTCTACCAAAGACCCCGTCGTGGTCAAGGTCTGAGCCTGCTCCTATATTAACACCTCCCCCTAAACTACACCCGGAGCCTTCATGCAAACTACCATCTTAGGCCGCACCAACCTAACCGTCTCGCGCATGGGCTTAGGCGCTGGCGGCCATAGCCGAATCGGGCGCAACGCCGGGCTAACCGACGCCCAATCCGCCGACCTCGTCCGCCATGCCTTGGACCACGGCGTCAACTTCATCGACACGGCCGAAGGCTATGGCACTGAAGCCATCATCGGCCAAGCCCTACAGGGCCGCGACCGCACCTCCGTCGTCCTCTCCACCAAAAAATCCACCCGCCACGAGCAGGTCACCCCCAGCGCCTTGCAGACAAGTCTCGACCGGAGCCTAAAGCACCTAGGCACCGATTACATTGACCTCTACAATCTCCACGGTGTCGTGCCCCAAGACTACGCCTATCTCGCCAATGACATCTACCCCGCACTGCAAAAGGCGCAACAGCAGGGCAAAATACGCTTTGTCGGCCTCAGCGAGATGTTCAACGAGGACTTCGAACACACTATGCTCCAGCAGGCCCTAACCGACGACCTGTGGGATGTCCTGATGGTCGGCTTCAATCTGCTCAACCAAACTGCCCGCGCCAAGGTCTTCGCGCAAGCCATCGCGCAAAACGTCGGCATCCAAATCATGTTCGCCGTCCGCAAGGCACTTAGCCACCCCGACAACCTACGCGCATTCACCGACGCGCTCGTCGAAAAGGGGCAAATCGACCTCGCCGATCTTGACGCCTTCCCCGACTTCCTGTTGGCCGAGGCCCCATCCCTACCCGATGCCGCCTACCGCTTCTGCCGCGACGAGCCCGGCGTCCACGTCGTCCTCTCCGGCACGGGCAACGCCGCCCACCTCGACGCCAACCTCGCGTCTTTCGCCCGCCCGCCGCTGACGCAAAAGACGCGCGACCGACTCATCCACATCTTTCGCCGCGTCAATTCTACTACGGGGCAGGCGGTGTAGGGATTTATCACCGGCGATAGATTCGGCGATAATAAGCTCTGGTGCAACAGGGTCAAGCAATGCACTTCGCCCATCATTGAGCGAGTAGATCACGCGTTTTCGCCCTTGTGAAGGTTCTGTCCATCTATATTATTTATCCTATAAATGGAGACACATGGATGGACATTCAGAACATCATCCGATCTATAGATTCTCAAAACTACTACATTACCAATCATGCAGATGAAGAAGCCCACGATGATCGACTGGATTTTGAAGAAATATTCTATTCCGTACGCAATGGTGAAATTATCAAAGATTATCCAAGCGATCAACCATACCCAAGTTGTCTGATATACGGAACAAACGTAGATGGAGACCCAATCCATAGCGTTTGGTCCTACAATGAGGAGCTTCAACAGGCAACTTTGATTACTGTTTATCGCCCAGATCCAACACGTTGGATTGATTGGCGTAAAAGGAGGACAGAGTAATGACTCCGTTTAAAAAATGTCCAGTGTGTAGTGGAGAGATTGTTGAAAAGGAAGTCGAAAAAGTTCTACGAGTTGGCAATCACACGGAGATCGTAAAAGTGCAAGCTGCGGTTTGTCTGCGTTGTGGCGAACGCCTTTATGCGCCCGAGGTCGTAAAACTTTTTGAAAAGATCAGGTCAAAACTGGACGATAAGGAAACGGCTGAAGACCAAAATACAACGATTCAGACTAAGTTAGATTACGAAATCTGGTTTCTCAGTTTTCTGGAAAAGCACTATGATAGGGTGCAGGGTAAGGACGTCCCACCAGTAATCGAACTCACGAGCGGCAATAAGTTTTGTAATGTAGAAATGGTCTCTGAAGATTACCTCTCCTCTCTTTACAACGTAACAATTATAAACGCCATGATGCCTTTTACTTTTATGGCTTCCTTCAAGGCTCTGGATATGGTCTTTGAGTGGATCCTTGAAGAGAATTTCACAAACGTCCCCCGACCTTTCAAGAAGAAGGTGAAGCTACTGAAGAAAGAATCCGATCTCCAACTGCCATCTCTATTTAAGAGCCAACCGTACCTTTACACCTATGCCAAGGCACTCTTTTGTCAACTGCTGCCATATCGCCATGAGGTTGTGCATAAAAATAGTTTCTCTGTCTCCGACGATGCATTGACTCTCTCAAGTTCCGAGCAGGGTACTAGCCTAACCTTGAGCAGTAAACAGGTCGATCATCTAGTACGTTTCGTACATGCGCTCGTCCGTGCTCTGGTAGTAGATGCTGTCATTGATCGTAATATGGACATGTTGTTTCGCTACTATCTCGACGTCCTCGGGTCAGTACACGGATTGGAGACTTTCAATCAACAAATGCTGCTTTTCGTGCATGTCAAACTCACTGCGCATAGACAAGGTGCTGCTTTCCCAGTAGACCTAAAGCAAGTGCGCGATAAACTTGCATTAACATACCCGACCCAAGAGGTGGTCTTTGATCTTAAAGTACAGGCTGTGGATGGCGAGAAGCTCATTGCAAAGTGGTACTTTGCGCCAGAAGAAGTTCCAGATTTGGACGTGATGACCTTATACGAGGAATCTTACAAGACACACCGAGAGGCACTAGCAGAATAAAAAAGGATCAATTCCGAATCTTGAGAGTTGTGTCCTCCGTGAGTATCTATGACCATCCATGTTGCACTATGGGAGAATCCAATGAGTACTGAATACACTATCGTCATCGAGAAAGACGAGGACGGTTATTACGTTGGCAGTATCCCCGCCCTTCCGGGCTGTCATACCCAAGGGAAGTCAATCGACCAGTTACTCGAACGGATGGAGGAGGCAATTGCACTCTGGCTTGAGGCCAATAGCGAAAACGCTCCGAGGCCGCTTGAACTGGTCGGCGTTCAAAGAATATCCGTATGAACAGAATGCCGCGCGTGCCGGGTGCTCATGTGGTCCGATCTCTGCGGAAAGTCGGTTTCGAGCTTGTGAGGCAACGAGGGAGTCACGCGATTTTGAAGCACCCCGATGGGCGAAGCACGGTTGTGCCCATTCATGGCGGTGAAACGATCGGCGTTGGCCTTATGTCCAAGATTCAGAGAGATGTAGGGATTGATCGAGAGGAATTCATTGATCTGCTCGGTAATTGATCCAACAGCGGCTTCAAATATAGAAAAATAGCTGATACATTGCAGCGATGATCAGGTCAGGCTGTGGCGTCTTCATGGTTGGGTTCCATTAGTTCGTTGGGTGTGCCAACTCGTCCAACGCCACATTGAGCACGCCCGCGAGTCGGCGAAATAGGCCGAGAGTCCCTGGCTTCTGTCCGTTCTCAATCTGCGACAGATACCCTTTTGAGACACCTACCCGCTCGGCCAGCGAGTCCAACGTGAATTCGCGGTGCTTCCGCCACACGCGCAAGGGCGATTCGCCAGCGAGAATGGCCTTTACAACTTCGCCGGGGATCGTCTCGCCTGCTGCGTCCTCGGCCCATGCCCGTTCGATAGCCGCAGAATCGGCTGCATCCTCAAGCGCGGCGACCATCCGACGGTACTCTTCAATTGGGACGATGGCGTATTCTGGCTTGCCGTCCTTCTCAATGATTTGCACATCCTGTTTGTTCATCAGTACGCTCGCCCTCTCTGAGTAATCTTCGCCACTAGCAACACCTTTTGCTCGTCGTTGATATACCGTGCGAAATTGCCCGACAGTACTATATAGACTATATTGGTTTGAACGTATTAACTAGAAAGGACATTCCATGCAGACCACGACGGTATCACAACTCAAAATGTCGTTGAGCGCCTACTTGCGTCAAGTTAAGGCTGGTGAAGAGGTAGTAATCACCGAGCATGGTCGTCCCATTGCTCGTTTGCTGCCCCTTGCGAGTCCTGTGCCCCTCCCTGAGCACTTGAAAGACCTAGAAGAAAAGGGTCTCCTCAAGCGCGGTGAGAAGTCCTTACCCGAGGATTTTTGGAATCTGCCGCGTCCTGCCGACCCTCAGGCAGCCGTGCGTTCGGCGGTCTTGCGTGAGCGGGAGGAAGGCTGGTGAAATTCTGGGATACGTCGGCTGTGGTACCGCTGTGTGTGCAGGAGCCTAATTCGGCTACGGTACAAGAGATCCTCGTTGAGGATCCTTCCATGGTCGTTTGGTGGGGCACGCGCACTGAGTGTATCTCTGCCCTGATGCGCCAAGTACGAGAGGGCAGTTTGGCACCCGCTGACGAACGCGCCGCTCGCCATATATTGCACACCCTGATGCAAACTTGGACTGAGATGCAGCCGAGTGAGGCGTTGCGCAGTACGGCCGAGCGGTTACTAGCCGTGCATCCGTTACGGGCAGCGGATGCATTGCAACTAGCCGCCGCCATCCTGTGGTGTCAGGGGCTCACAACAGGACAGGGCTTTGTGTCGTTTGATCAACGCCTGTGTGACGCGGGCTATCGAGAAGGCTTTACCGTACTTCCCGAGGCGTTCTGAGAAACCGGCAGACCATGATCAAGAACGAAAGGCAATATCAACTCACTAAAGCGCAGGCGAACAGATTCTCACAGACTTTGCAAAGCCTCGGCGAGGCCGACGGAGTACATCCGCTTATTGTCAAGGCACAGCGCGAGGCCCTGAGCAGCCAGGTCGCTGACATAGAAGGGGAGTTGCGCGGATATGAATCTCTAAAGGTCGAGAGGACGTAAACCACATGGCTTCAAGAGAAGACCTTCTACCACTTATTACCGAACCGAGGGAAGATCTTGCCTACGAGTACAAGTATTGGCTGGATCTGACGAGCAAAGATCATAGAGATAAGGCCAAGTTGGCGAAGGCCGCAATTGCGTTGGCCAACCACGGTGGCGGTTTCATCGTCATTGGCTTTGAAGATCAGGGGCAGACTCTTGAATCACGGCCACGTCCGGAGAAAATTCCAGAAATCACACAAGACTCCGTAAACGAGGCAATACGTCGATATGCGGACCCAGAGTTTCACTGCGAGGTATATGAGGTACCGCATCCAGATACAGGTGTGTCTCATACGGTTGTCGCCGTGCCTGGTAATACTGTTCCTGTAATGAGTAAGCAAGGGTATCGCTATAAAGATAAAGATGTCATTGCCAAGAACAGTTACTACATTCGGAAACCAGGTCCACGTAGCGAGCAACCTCAGACGGCGGAAGAATGGCGCACTTTGCTCAATCGTTGTGTGAGATCTAACCGAGACGAGATGCTAGAAGCGATCCGCTCGATAGTCACAGGGCGTGTAGAAACTCAAGACTCGCGACCAAACGCACTCGACGATCTACAGGACTACCGAACTGCTGCCCATAGTCGTTGGGAGGAATTGGTGTCAAATGAGCCCGATAGCTCGCCAGCACGATTTCCACACGGCTACTACGAAATGGCTTTTTCTTTGATAGGTGCCACATCGGCGAGTAACCTCAGCGAACTCCGAGATCGGCTTCGTGAAGCGGGGCGGATCAACTTGTCGGGGTGGCCCCCTTTCTTGCACTCCTCACGCCAAGCTCCGTATTCTCGCGAAGATTTTGTGGAAGCATGGCTTGGAGAGATAGATCGCAATGGCCGAAGGTCTCAACAGTCATACTTTTACGATTTCTGGCGGGCCTCACTCAATGGGCAACTCTACACGGTTCGCGCATACTTTGAGGATGAGCCGGATAATGATCCCGGCCACGTATTTTATACTTCCACCCCGGTTTTGCGTATTGGCGAGGGGCTATTGTTTGCAAGTCGATTCGCGGAAACATTTGAAGAGGTGGATCAAATTGCCGTTCACTGCCGTTTCATGGGGCTGGAGGGTCGGTATCTTGCCAGCGACGAACCAATAACACCCCTCAATACATTCCTTCATAGACACTATACGAGCAGCACGAATGAAGTCATATTGAAGGGGCAGATCACTCAGCAACAGGTGCAAGACAATCTTGCTGAGTTTCTTCATCCTCTTCTACAACCGCTCTATGAGAAGTTCAATTTTTTCAGATTATCGTTTGATCGTGTTGCGGAAGAACTTCAGCGTCTGCGGCGTGGTACCTAAGTGGTTTTTTTATGATCAAAAATCCCGATTCGTCACCAGCACTATCCCCCCAATCCTCCGCGTCATCTCCGCAAAGTACAACACTTCCTCCGGCGTCAGCGCCCTCCCCAAGACATCGCCTTCGCGGTAGGATAGCCATTTCTTGAGCACCTGATAGCCGCCGAGTTTGTAGTCCCAAATGGCGGCGGGGACGTTGCGCCAGAAGGCGCGGTCGTTCAGATACACGTCCAGCGTCTTTGCGCCCAGCGCGAGTATAGCATCCCCCAGCGCGGCGCGTTCGTCCGGGGTGTATTCGCGCTGGACGATGCGGCCTTGACCCGGCATTACGGCGTCGCCTGTTCCGTAGTGGCCCCAGCCGGCGGTGAGGGCGAAATCGTCGCCGGTCATGTTGCGGTCATCGGTGGTGGAGGGCACGGCGAGGGCGGCGATTTCCGGGCGCAACTTACCTTGGGTAACGCCCGGCACGGGTGCTTCGGGATCGAGCAGGCGGGCTAGTTCGCGGCCCCGTGCCGCTGATGCAGCGAGGGAATCTGCCGCGCCGTCAGCTTCGCCATCAGGCCAGCCCGGTAGCGGGATGCGCGGCCATTCCATACGGAGCGCCCCGGCGTTGGCTTCTCGATAGGCAGGATCGTGAAGAGTAGCGAGAACGCGGTGGAAGAGGTCCTCTACATCTGCGCCGAGGCGGTGGAGATAGCGTTGTGCGGCACTGGACAAATTGGGGCGGCGTTGTATTTCGTTACCGCCGATTCGGAAGTCGTCGTCGTGGAGATAGGCGGGAAAAAAACTTGAAAGTCCGTTGCCAAAGTTATCGGAAAGATGACGAACTAAGGTTCCTCGTGAGAAATCTTCCTTGGCTTCCCGTTCTCGCGCTTCAAGCCACATATTGCCCTCAAATACATGCGGCTTGCAGTCGGAACGTGGTCGATCAAGCAGGCCGCTATCCGCATCCCAATAGAGCCAGCGATTATCGAAAGGTCGGTAGGAAAAGCGGATGAAACCGGCATCAATCGGCCCGCCGCGTTTGAGCAACACGTCGCGCACTGCTCGGGTGTTAAACTGAGCTGTGCTTTTCATTCCGCCCGGATGGTGTCGCGCAATCTCGTCGTGGCTCAAACTCTCATCAAAGTAATCACCGATTCGCGCTTTTAGGCGGTCGAGATCGGTATCGATCAGAAATCCGTCGCGGCTGGTCTTCACGCCCGGAAACGACTTCGCAAACAAATCAGGCAATGCCGGCCAGTCGAACCAATTGTCGCTCACGGCCGCTGGTTTGAACGGCAATCCGAGGCGAAGATTGGGTTTTAGTACTGTATAGCCTGCATCAATTTCGGTGGCCGTAAGACTGTCCAACAGTGCTTGTCGTCTTTCATTGGCTTTTGCCTGATGGAAATCGCGATACAGAATACATCCGCCTGTCGATGTATCGACGGTTCCCGACTTGGAAAGCAAGGCGATGCTAGTGCCAACCTTGATGCCCGGCGATTGTCCCTGAATAGCAAAGACTGTTTCGCTGGTCCGCCCATCAGGAGCATATTCCGAGATGATGCGGTCGCCGTGCAGGTTGTCAATGCGGACCGCGTCGAACTCCTCCAAATAGCGTTCCCGCATTCCCGTAAACGATAGCCCATCGAGCCAAGAATAGTTGGAAATGAAGCACACCATGCCTTGACCCGTCTTGGCAATACGCCGCTCGGCCATGCGGAAAAAGCGCACGTAGAGATCGTTCAGCCCTTGGCCTTCCGGTGGGCGCACTTGCTTGGTCGTGCGGTAGGCTTCCGACAGCGTGCGCTCCTCGTCCACCGCCATACCGGCAAAACCGTTGTAGGGCGGATTGCCCAAAATCACCAGAATCGGCGTATCCTGCTTCACCCGCTCGGCACGAGCGCGTTCCTCCTCCAGTTCGGGAAAGGCACCCGTCTGCTTTGCTTCGCCCAGCGGCTCCCAGCCAGTCAGCGCATTGGTGAGGAACACTTGGGCGCGTTCCTGCCCGTCATCAGCCAGCGTCGCGTCGAGTTCCTGCATGGTCAACCCAACTTGCAAATGAGCGACGACAAAAGGCGCAGGCATAATCTCAAAGCCGAACACGCGCTCGGTCGCCGCCTGCTTGACCCGCGCGCCGGTCAGCGCACCCAAGCCTTGATTTTCCAGATTGGCGGCAATGCGACGCAGCACCTCCGCCAGATACGCCCCAGTGCCGCAGCACGGATCGAGCACATAGACGTTTTCCGCCGCCAACCCGTCGGCAATGCCGAGATCGTCCCGCAGCGCTTTATCCACGCGGGCGACCATGTAGCGCACCACTTCGGCTGGCGTGTACCAGACGCCCAACTGCTTGCGCAACTCGGGGTCAAAGGCTTCGAGGAACGGCTCATAGAAGTAGGTTACAGCTTCGCCCTCGTTGAAGCGGGCAAAGAAAGCGTCGCAATCCACCCGGTCGAGCGCAGCAGACGTCCAGTCCAGCACCTCGACGAGGCCGAGCGGTTGCAGCCGGTCAGGCTGCGATAGCTGTTGAAACAGCGCCTGCATAACGGGTGCCCGCAAATGCCAAACCGCTTCGCGCCAATTAAACGCTCTCGCGGGCAGCGGTGTTTGCCGCGCCCACAGCACCCAAGCGGAAAACACCCCGTAGAACAGCGTCTGCACCAGCGTCGAACGGAAAAACCGCGCACCTCGTTCGCCCTCAAAGCGGACGCCCAGCGCCTCTTCCAGCGCCGTCCGCACCGCTTCCAATGACGGCGCATCGCCCGCCGCTTCGACTCGCGCCAGCGCATCGCGGGCATGAGACGCCAGCAGCCAAGCCAAATCCCTCGGCTCGGCCAGCCGCGCCCGATGAGCCAGCGCCCGGCACAGATACTCGCCTAATCCTGCGCCGACCTCGCTGGCAAAAGCACGCGGACTCTCCAATAGTTGCGCAAACTCCGCCGCACTTGCCGCCAGCCGAAACGTTTCGAGCTTGGCCGGTCGCCCCGCCACATCCTCACCAACCAGCACGAAGTCGCGCGTATTAGTCACCAGCACCAGCCGATAGCGCTCCCAATAGCGGCTCACCTGATCGCCTGCTGCGGTCAACCAAGCGTCATCGTCCGCCGCCTTTACCTCGACCACTCCGCCTTCGGGCACCTGCCCCTGTTTTGGTTGCCCCTTCTGCACCTGCTTTGCTGCATACAGCCCAAAGTCGGGATGCCCCGCTCCCTGATCGGCCAACTCGCCAACGCAAAACACCTTGGGCTTGAGCGTTGCGCCGATGGCGTTCAGCAGGTTGGCCAGCGGACTATAGCTGGACCGCTCGCCGGTTGCGCCGCCGGAGGCACGAATCCGTTGCAGGTCGGCGAGGTAGGTTTCAACCGCTGTCGTCAGCCGGGTCGTCGTTTTGCCCATCAATCGTCTCGGCCCCTTTCTACCCCTTAAGCGCCCCTACAGTAATCCCCTTCGTCAAGTACTGCTGCAAAAAAGCATACACCAACATCGTCGGAGCCATAATCAGCACCAACCCGGCAAAGGCCATGCCCCAATCGCTGCGATACTGACTGACAATAGTGATGTTGGCCAACCCCAACGGCAGCGTGCGCAACGCCTGCGATCCCTCCCCAGACAGGAACATAAAGGCCATAAAAAACTCGTTCCAAGTCCCCAAAAAGGCGAAGATGCCCACCGTAATAAGCCCCGGCCGCGCCAACGGCAACATAATCGACCAAAACGCCCGAAACTCCCCCGCCCCATCGATCAGCGCCGACTCGTGCAACCCAGAAGGCAAAGACTTGAAAAACCCCGTGAGAATGAAGATGGCAAATGGCATCCCAAAAGCCACATAGACTATCAAAATACCCAGCCGCGAGTTGAGCAATCCAAAGTCCTTCATCTGAAAAAAGAGCGGCACAATCGACAGTTGCAACGGAATCATCAGCCCGGCCAAGAAGTAGAAAAACATCGGCCGCACGCCAAAGAAGCGAAAGCGCGCCAGCGCGTAGGCCGCCATCGCCGCCAGCAGCATGGAAACCGCCACCGTCGCGACGGTCAAAAAGACGCTGTTGAAGAAGTAGTCGCCGAAGTGTCCCTTAGTCCAAGCGTTGGTAAAGTTGATCCATTGCAGATCGCCAAGCTCGGGCAGGCTGAAAGGATTGAGGAAAATTTCGCGGTCCGTCTTTAGCGAAGTGTACAACAGCCACAGCATCGGATAGACCACAACCGTCAGATAGCCGCATAGTGCCAAATAGACGAAAGGTTTGGCAATGGAAAATTTATCTTGTTCCGCCATGCTCAAAACTCCACAGCTTCGCGCTTCATTGCGCGCAAGGTCGCGGTAGTGCCAAAGAACACAATCAAAAAGAGCAGCACTGCAATCGCGGTCGCCTCCCCCACCTTGAACTCAGTAAACATCGCCTGCACCATCCGCGTGCCAATCACGTGGTTGTCGGTAGTTGGCCGCTGATTGGTCAACAGCCAAATCACCTCAAACGCCTTCATCCCGCCGATGATCATAAACACAATCGCTATCGACAGCACCTCCCAAATCAGCGGCACGGTAATCGACCAAAACTGACGCCAAGCCGAGGCCCCGTCGATGTCAGCCGCCTCGTACATGCTCTGCGGAATGCTCTCCATCGCCGCCAAAAACAGCACCATATTGAACCCAGCCGCGCCCCAGATCGACATGGGTATCAGCGCCCAATAGAGATTGTCCTGCGCCAGCCAAGCAAACCCCGCAAACCCCTCCAATCCCAAGGCTACCAACACCGTATTGATCGGCCCACCCTGTGGATTGTACAAGTGCATCCACAGCAGCGTCGCCGCGACTCCGCCGAGAATGTTGGGAAAGAAGAAGACAATGCGGAAGAGCTTGGCCCCGATGACCTCGCGGCTGATGCACACCGCTAAGAAAAGCGCCAGCGGCAACACGCAGAGCGGGATGATGAACATGATGAAGAGATTGTTCGACAGCGCGATCCAAAACTCGTCGCTCTCAAACAGTAGCCGCTGGAAGTGCAACAGCCCGACGAAGACCATCTCGGTCAGCCCGTCCCAGCGCATCGCGCTCCAGACAAAGGACTTGATGCTGGGTACCACCACAAAGAGCGTATAGAACGCCGCGGCCGGACCGACGAAGAACACCACCCCCGTCCAAGGCAGTCGCACAGTACTAGTAGGTCGGGGAGCTTGGCCCGTCTGTCTTTCGCGCCATTGCCGCGCCGTCGTATAAAACCAGTAGCCCATCGCCAGCGCCAACAGACCCAACAGCAGTGCGGGTTTCCACAGGTGGCGGATGGTGATCTGATCCGGTTGCTGGCTGCGGTTGCGCACTGCCTCAGCCGCTGACTCCAGCTCTTTGGCCCCCTCCTCCGGCGTCATCTGCCCATTGACGATTTTGAAGCGCACGTCGTTGAGAAACTGGTCCATCTCTGGGAAGCCCTCGCCCGGAGCGGTGCCATAGCTCGTCGTCGCCTGCTGTGCCAGCACCACCAAGTCCTGCAAATCCTCGCTAGTCCGCCCCTCCATCGCCCCATTAACGGCCACCAAAACATCGCGCATCTCGGCAAAGGTGCCGGCCATCTCCCGCGAGGTCATAAAGCGCAAAAAATCCACGCCTAACTCGGGGTGGGCGCTGTTTTTGAAGACAAAGTAATACCCGGCACCAGTATAGATGGCACCGGGTTCGCCAGCCCCACCCTCGACTACGGGCAAATTAAATGCCCCCAAGCGAAAGCCATCGGGGATTTTGCCCATCATCTCGCTCTTGAGCCAAGAGCCGCAAAAGACCATCGCCGTATGGCCCAAGAAAAACTCAAGCTGCGCCTCGGTGTGGCTCATGCCGAGAGCACCGGGCTGGAAGTACTCCTGCGCCGTGCGCTGAATAAGCCCGAGCGCCGTCACAAATTCGGGATTGGCAAAACTGCCCGGTATTAGATCCTTCTGCTCGTAGAACCGCTCGCGGCCAGCGAGGTGATAATAGGCGTTGTCAGTCACGCCGCCGATATAGCCTGGATAGCGCCCCTGAAAGGCCAGCGGCCAAACCCCTGCGGCGCGGATTTGCTCGCAGAGGGCGAAAAACTCGTCCCATGTGCGCGGCGGTACCCAGCCGTGCTCTTCAAACATGTTCTTGTTGTACCAGACGGCGTAAACCGAGTAGAGGAAGGGGATGCCGTAGATCTTGCCCTCGTACTCATAGCGATCGAGACTGCCGGGCAGGAAGGACGCACGCCAAGTCTGGTCCCCGTCCCAACTCGGCCCGTCCAGATAGTCGTCGAGGGGCAGAATCTCGCCGTTGCGGATCAGCGCCCAGTAATTGAGACCTGCGTTGCTGGCTTCCGGGAACGTCCCTTCGAGAATCCGCACCCGCACCTTGTCGGCAATGCGCGGATCGCCGTAGAGATCGACCTGCACATCGGGACGGACCTTTTCGTATTCGCGTGCTGCAAAAAAGAAAAAGTCCAACCCCGCGCCGCCCTCAAAAATGGGCACTTCAACGCGAGTCGCCGCTTGCGCTGACACTGGACCACAAAGTAGCCCCAGCACAACGGCCGTCCAGCCGATGACTTTGTTAGATGCAGTTATTTTCAAAAGAATCGATAACATCGGCCCCTAGAAACCGTCCACTCGCGCTTGGGACGCAGACGGCTTCTAAGACAAAATACCCCATGCGAGAGAGATGCCACTTCTCTCACATGGGGTAGTAAAAACAGAAAACCTACTCGCTAAAACTCGCCTTGATCCTCGCCCACGACCGATCCTCAACCGCGGTGGCGTCGTCGGCACCGACTAGCTGACCATCGACGAAGCGCTCGGCATAGCGGAAGGTCGCCGCTTGGCCGGAGAGGGTATGGTAGCCCCGGTACTTCTGAGGCTCTTCGTCGAAGTCCGGCATGGCGATCTGGAAGCCGATAATGTGGCCGGCCTCCAAGTCCGTGGCCACGCTGGCCGCTTCGTCGCTGAAGATGATATCGTCATAGGGCGTGACGTAGATTTCGAGAATCGACGTGGTTGGCCCCTCGCCGACCGACCCGCCGCCCCCATCGCTCAAGGGCGGTGAGTTGAGCCAATCGGCCCGGCCGGGATAGCCCAAAAACCGCCCATCGGGCACATCGAAAATCGCGTTCCACTTCTGGGCTTGGCGGTTTTGGTTGAGCGCCTTCTCCTCGTCGGTCATGGTCTCGTCGTTGCCAAAATTGTACTGGCCACCGGAGTGGTCGCCATCCACCATGAACTCGACCGAATCGTGCTGCCACACCGAGGCGGGCGCGCCGCCAGCGTACTCGTTGATGTACACATTGTCGGTGCGCTCGGCCGCGAGGTAAAGCCGATTGTTGGTGTTGTTCCAACCCAGCCAGAGCCGATAGTCCATATCGGCCGGATCGTACTGGGCACCATCGCCGACAGTCGGGTCGGCAAAAAAGTCTTCCGGCCCAAGTGAAGCGTCGCCGACCACATCCTCCCAGTCGGAGATATCCGCATCGAAGAGGTCGATATCCCCTAAATCGGCATCCGGGATCTCGAAGATCAAAAAGACCTTTTCGCCGATGTGGGCATGGGCACTGCCGGCCAGCACGAAGGCCAACATGAGACAAAACGTAGTGATGAGTCGCATAAAAGCACCTCCTTTGGGTTTGCTTTTAAGTGCGAGTCGCCTGTGCATAGGCGACCCTACCTTGGTTAATGGGGCGCGATTTACTCCCAATTATATTATATCTTTGCTCTCCACGCTCGGGCACCAAAATTTTTCGATAAACTCGACCACCAAGCCCGTGCCCTCGTCGTGGCTTACATAGGGCGGCATGGCTGGATTGTACATTGCGTCAGTCAAGTCGCGGATCAGTGCCACATCCACTCCCCAACGCACCATCTGCTTGATGGCAAAGGTCCGGTGCAAAACGCACATATTGGTATGGACGCCCATAATCAGCAGGTGCGCAATCCCCTGGTGCTGCAAGTAGCTATACACCTCCGTCCCATCATCCGAAATAATATCCCGCTCCTGGTCGATCCCAATCCCCGGATGCTGCCGATTCCAAGCCTTGTAGGTCTCAGTCTCGCCCGTGTCCGCCCCGTGATCGGAGGCATCCACCGGCAGCGGCGGATCCGGACGCTCGGCGTCGGGCGGCGGCGCAACTTGGGGTGCTGCAAGCGCGCGCTGACGCGCCGGCGCATCGGCGTAAAAATCCATAGTATCCGAAGGCGCGTGGACAATCAGGCCACCAGCCGCGCGCACCGCCCGGACCACTGCATCCATCCGCTCGATCATAGCGTCGAGCCGCTCGACCGCACCGCGACACCAATGGCCGTTCCACACGTCGCAGAGCAAGAGCGCGGTTTGGTCCGCTGCCCATTCTTGGGTGTTGGTCTGCACCTGCCAGACAGCGTGGCCGCCTTCGTCTCGTGCAAGGCGCTGGGAACGCAAATTGAGTCGCAAAAAGTTGCTCATGTTGCCCTCTTAATCGGTTTCGCCCGACCAGTAGTCCACCGCGTCAGCGCGGCGGAAAATGCGCTGTCGGTCTAAGGAACGGATGTTAATTTTGTCGGAGTCGGGATATTGGGCCAAATCGTGCGGCAGGACATTGCTCAAGGCTAATAGCACGCAGGGTTGCTGGCCTTGGTTGGTGAATTTGTGCGCGCTGCGGGGACCGGGTGGGAAGGCGATAAAGTCACCCCGTTCTACCGCCACTGAACCGCGGGGGCCGATCAGCGTACAGGACCCTTCGAGGATGTAGAACATTTCCTCTTCAAAATGGTGAAAGTGCTGCGGGAACGTCGACTGACCAGCAGGCAGGCGGATGAGGCGATAGCCCAAGTGCCGCCCACCGATGAGCGGGTCAATATCCTTGGTCTCCCATTGATAACCTTCGGCCCCACTCCAAGGCGTCCAAGAAATATCTTCTACATTGATCTTGTTGATGTAAATGTCGGTCCGTTTCTCCAAGCATTCGAGCAACAGCCGGCGGGCGTCGTGCAGAACGGAGTGCCCGTCGCCCATCAACAGAGCGTCAAAATCGAGTTGCAACAATTTGCGCAGGCCCAAGGCCGCTTGGGGCGGATCGGCCAACTTGGCATCCGCTAGCAAAGTAATGCGGCCCAGCGGCGCGCCGACGACCAGATCACCCGCTAAGACCATCTTGAGAGCTGGCCAGTACAGGGCGATCTCCCCCGGACTCTTGCCATGAGCCAAATGCACCACTTGGAGCCCAGGGACGATCTCCTCACCGTCGTCCAGCAAGCGGTCCGGTGGTTGGTCAAACAGGTCGGCGTCGGCGCGGTGAGCAGCGATGCTAGCGCCAGTGCGACCTTGGAAAAAAGCAGCTTCGCGCTCGTGATCGCGATTGGTCAGCACGATCCAAGCGGCCCCGCCCAATTGATCGAACTGCTCTAAGTCAGCCGCTGTCATGGGCACCGGATCAATCAGAACATTGCCTTCTTCACGCACCCACAGATGACCATTGAAGTCGATCTGGCGCTCTTGGCTGAAGATGGACCAAGAATAGAAATTTGTAACGGCGATTTCTTTCACAGTGTATGTCCGTCGATTTAAGAATGGCTAAAAACCGTTTCTACAAACAAGCCCGCACAATATCGCGTGCCTTCAACATTTCCTTGCGATTTTTGTAGTATTCAAAGACGAAATAGGGCACCTGCGCCCACTCCTGCAACGCGCCGATATAGGTCGGATAGTCCAAGCACCCCGACCCCGTCGGCCCATAGTCAACGACCTCCCCGTTCTCGGCAAAGCGCGCGTCCTTGCCGTGGGCGATTGCGATATCGGGGCCGAGCATCCGCACTGCGCGCACCAGTGGAGTGCGGTCGGGCGCAAAGTTCGCCGCGTCCATGCAGACTTTGAGCGCTGTGGACCCCACTCGATCCTGCAATCGCAAAAAGCGCTCCGCCCCGTCAACACTCCCCGCCCGCGTCATTTCCACTGCGATGACAATGCCAAGCCGCTCCGCGGTCGCGCAGGCCGTCATCAGCCCGTTGCATAGCCCCTCGAACACCGCCCGATCGTCAACCCCCTCTTCTGGATATCCCGACGGATGCCACACCAGCACCGGCTGCGCGTTGTCGCCGAAACGCCCTGCGAGCGCTGCGGTCTTCTCTACGCAGCGCACCAGCCTTGCGACATCGTCCCGGACCACCCCCTTTGGCCCGACCAGATCGACGTGCAAAGTCATCGCCGCCAGCGCAAGGTCAGCTGCCAGCAGTACTTTGTCGATATCCTCTGCCGACGGGTCCCGCGCATCCCCGTCCGCTCCCCCGCCGAAAAACATCTGCACCGCTTCGAATCCCTCGGGCCGCATTTCTGCCGACGACAGCAGATCTCCTGACATCAACGCAAGTTTCACGGTTCACTCCTTATCATGGCCGACGACCAAAATTCGCGCCAGCGGCGAGTTTTCGCATTGAAATTCCAAGTCCCCACCAACGTTCATCCGCGTTCATCTGCGTTCATCTGCGGATACTAAAACGTCCCCTGCACGTCCATCACCTTTCCGCTTTCCTCCTTCACCTCGGAGGTAGCCACCCGCTTTTGCAATTCTTCGTAGTACAAATCCTCATCCACCGGAATGTGTACCCAACCATCCGTCCACGTCGACAGCAACATCGCATTGGACAACTCCACACCGTTGATCCCCTCGGCCCCCGCAGCCAACAGCGGTGCCCCCGTGCGGATGGCTTGCACCCAGTTTTGGGTAATCCCCTTGTGCTCCTCACCGCCGCCACCCGGGATCTCGCACTGCCAAACCTCCGGGCTGCCAAATCCATGCGGCCACTCCACGAGGAACTTGCTCGCCGACTCGGTCGTGCGCCAAAAGGTGATTTTGCCGCCTTCCAACACCACCTTGCCGCGGTCCGCTGAAATCTCCAGCCGATTGGTCCCCGGGGCCTCGCCCGTAGAGGTGATAAAAACGCCCGTAGCGCCGTTCTCGTATTCGACGTAGGCCGTTACATCGTCTTCGACCTCAATATCGTGGTATTGCCCAAAGCGACAAAAGGCCCGCACCCGCTGCGGCATTCCGCAGATCCACTGCCACAGATCGAGATTGTGCGGACATTGATTGGCCAACACTCCACCGCCCTCGCCGGCCCAAGTCGCCCGCCAGCCGCCCGAATCGTAGTAGCTCTGAGCGCGGAACCAGTTGTTGATGATGTAAATCGTGCGTTGAATCGGCCCCAGCTCGCCGGACTCGACCAGCGACTTCAGCTTCTGGTGCTCGCCGCGCGCACGCTGGTTGAACATCATGCCAAAGACCCGGTCGCTTTTGCCCGCGGCCTCGTTCATCTCGCGGACTTGGCGCGTATAGACCCCGGCCGGCTTCTCGCTCATCGCGTGCAGGCCGTTTTCGAGTGCCTGGATCACCAGCGGGGGGTGGAAGTAATGGGGGGTAGCTACGATCACAGCATCTACGCATTGGGCTGCAAACAGAGCGTCGGCCCCGGCAAAGGCTTGCACGCCCGCACCGTATTTTTCTTGCACACCCGCAAGCCGAGCCGGATCGACGTCGGCTACAGCCGCGAGTTCCGCACCGGCAATTTGGCCTTGGGAAAGATAGCTGGCGTGGCTGCTACCCATGCCGCCGAGGCCGATAATACCAATTCGCACCTTGTCCATATTGCGCTCCTTGTAGTTACCTAGGGGATGATACAGGTTCTTAAGGCTTTGCAAAGGTCGCTGGACACGCCAGCGAGGATTAGCTCTTTCAGCAGCCAGGAGCGCCGCGATTGCCACAGCAGAGTTGTCCCGTGCGCAGTCTGCGCCAGATGTTGGCCGCGGTGGTCGCCAGACAGCGGTGCCAAGGGAGGCCACTGTCTCGCACGTTCGCCAAGAAATCGGTAACAACAAAGGGCCAGCGATTGTCTCCAGGCTGATGATCACACATGGGCCGCAATATATCTTAAAATCCGTAGAGCGGTCAATCTCGCCGGGGGCAGCGGCGGGCTACCGTGCGCGGTTTTTGAGTTGGTCGAGCATGACGGCGACCAATAGGATGAAACCGCGAACTACGTTCTGGTAGAACGTCGGGACGTTGAGCAGGTTCAGGGCGTTCTCAACTACGCCCATGATGAGGACGCCAGCTATGACGCAGCCGATTGATCCCACGCCGCCGGTCAAGGACACGCCACCCAAGACGCAGGCCGAGATGACTTGGAGTTCAAACATCTCAGGGGGCTTCGGCTGTCCGCTAGTCATGCGCGAGGCGAGGACCACCCCCGCGAACCCAGCCATCAGACCCTGGATGCTGAAGATGATCGTCTTGAGCCGTGCGACCGGGATACCGGAGAGCCGGGCGGCCTCTTTGTTGCCGCCAATAGCCAAGGTATTGCGACCAAAGGTGGTCCGCTGGAGCAAAAGTCCGAATACCACGAAGCAGACCAGCGCAATCCAGACCGGCGTCGGGACGCCCAAAAACGACGACGTCCCCAAGGCGAAGAATCCCGCATCGGTAACGCCGACGGCCCGACCGCCTGAGATGATGAAGCCCAACCCGCGTACGATCTGCATCGTCGCCAGCGTCGCGATCAGCGCGTTGATGCGAAATCGCGAAATCACGACGCCGTTGCAAAGCCCGACCGCGCCACCGACCAACACGCCTGCCAACATGCCCAACAATACGCTGCCCATTGCATTAGTCACGACCGCGGCTACGACGCCCGCGCAGGCCACGACCGAGCCGACTGACAAATCGAAATCTCCCGACGCCAAGCAGAACAGCATCGTGCATCCAACCATGCCGATCTGCGACACCGCCAACGCCAAGCCCTTCACGTTCACCCACGAGAAAAAGTCTTCGACAAACAGCGAACACGCCGCAAACAGCACGGCAAAGACCACCAACATGCCAGCTTTCTCCCAGAGAAGTGCCATCGCGCCGAGGGAAGCTGTTGGCGAGTTTGTAGATTTCGTCATCGTTCTCTTCTCCGTCAGCCGGGTTCAAGCAGGAGACGCTGGTAGTGCCAAGCGCATGACCTCTTCCTCATCGGCTGCGCCGCGAGCGATAGAGGCTACAATGGCACCTTCGCGCATCACCAGCAGGCGATCCGCCACGCCGAGGGCTTCTGGGAGGTCGCTGGATGCCAACACCACCCCCACCCCGCGGTCGGCCAGATCGCGGATGATGGCGTAGATCTCGCTCTTGGCACCGACATCCACGCCGCGCGTAGGTTCGTCCAACAGCAGCACATTGACGTCCTCGGACAGCCACCGTGCGAGAATGGTTTTTTGCTGATTTCCGCCAGACAAGTTGACGATCTGCTGCGCCACCGATGGCGTGCGAATCCCAAGTCGTTCAATCTGGCCATAAGCGTTGCGTTTTTCCCAAGCATCGTTGACGACAAAGCCCAAGCGGGCAATGCGACCACGAGCTACGAGGTTCAGGTTGTCAAGCACGGACGCCGTGGGCACGATGCCGTCCTTTTTGCGGTCTTCTGGGCAAAAGGCCACGCCGGAGCGGATCGAGTCGTTCGGAGAAGAGATCGGGACTTGCCGACCGCACACTTTCACTGCGCCAGCCTGCATGGGTTCCGCGCCAAACACCAAGCGCAGCAATTCGCTGCGGCCCGCACCGATCAACCCAAATAGGCCGACGACCTCGCCTTTCGCAACGGTAAAAGAGGCCGGCCGCGAAAGCCCCGGCCCCTCCACCTCGACAACTTCTAAGGCAATCTCTTGCTGCGTGCTGGAGTGGTAGTCGAAAACATCTTCTATATCGCGGCCAACCATGCGGTTGACCAGCATTTCGTGGGAGACTCCTGCCAAGGAGAGAAACGTCTCAACGTGGCGGCCGTCCCGCAGGACGGTCGCGGAGTCGCACACGCGAAACAGTTCGTCCATGCGGTGGCTGACGTAGAGCACGGCACAGCCGTTGCGCTTGAGTTCCGCCACGGTCGCAAAGAGGCGTTCTACTTCGCGGGCAGAAAGGCTGCTAGTGGGTTCGTCTAAGGCCAACACCCGGGCGCCACGAGTCAGGGCTTTGGCGATTTCGACCATCTGCCGTTGTGCGATGGGCAGACGACCGACTTTGACGGCGGGATCAATGGCTTCACCCAAACGTTCCAAGTCGCGGTGCGCGGCTTCGCGCAGACGCCGGCGGTCCACGACTCCCAGTCTCGCGGGGAGATGGCCGAGGTAGAGGTTTTCGGCCACGGACATTTCGGGGACGAGCTGGAGTTCCTGATGGATGACGGCAACGCCGGCGTCCAAGGCTTCCGCAGTCGAATAAAAAACTCGTTCGCGCCCATTTAGCATCACGCTTCCAGCATCGGGCAGGTGGACGCCGCTCAAGACCTTCAGCAGCGTGGACTTCCCTGCCCCGTTCTCGCCGATCAGGGCGCGGACTTCACCTCGACGGACCGAAAACGAGACATCCTCTAGAGCGCGAACTCCTGGAAACGTCTTTGAAACGCTGTGGAACTCAACTACCGGAGGAGACGAGGATTCCAAGACCGAGACCTACTCAAGACCCAGCTTCGTCTGGACTTCTTTGTAGTTATCGCGGTAGGCCATGACGCCTGCCGTGCGCGTGTCCGCAGGCGGAGCGACGCCCTCTTTAACCCATTTGTAGAGCAGTTCCGTCGTCTCGTACCCATGACGGCGGGGGCTAATCATGCAGGTCGCGAAATACCCGGTCGGTTCCTCCTTCTCAAACTCGGTCAACCCTGTACCAGCACCGATGCCAACGCCGATGGTCTCCGCTGCACCAAACCCACGCCCCTCCAAGGCGCGCACCGCGCCGAGGACCCCTTCGTCATTAAGCGAGAACACCAACCAGCGTTTGATCGCGGGGTACTTGGTCAGAACGATGTTAGCCGCATCGAACGCTCCTGGAATGTCGGTGGTCTTCTCCGCCCCCAAGTAGATGCGCTCTTGTGGGAAGCCAGCCTCGACCAGCGCTTCAATCGTCCCATCGGTGCGGTCGCGCGCGGTGTCGAGTTCGTCGAACGTGATCCCGAGCGCGCCCGTTTCCTCTAACGACCAGCCGCGGTTGGTAAACTCCTGGTGGAGTTCCCGTCCCACTTGGCGACCGATTTCCCTAGCTGAAATGCCCATGTACGGGACGTCTATGAACTCGCCGTCCGCGCCGACGAACTGATCATCTACCGTGAATACTTTCATCTTATGGTTACCGGCTTTGGCCATCACGGCTGGGCCCAGCCGCACGTCGGGGGTGCAAACGACAAAGCCCTGTGCTCCCTTGGCCGCGAGGACATCGATGGCCGCGAGGAGTTTCTCCCCGTCTGGAACGCCGATTTTGATCAGTTCAAACCCGTACTTGTCGGCGCACTGCTGGGCGAATTTCCATTCGTTCTGAAACCACAGTTCCTCCGGCATTTTCACCAGAAACCCCAACCGGATCTCTTCCTCGACTGGCAGCGCGGAGCCGGTTTCGGGTGATTCAGCGGTCTGCGGCCCACACCCGCTGCTCGCGACTAGCGCCGAGATTATGGTGACTAAGGCGATAGGTTTGATCTTCATGTGGGGTTCCTCCGTTCACACAGTTAGTCGAGACAGGTCGCGTCGTCAATGGCCTATCGGCATTTGTGGAGTGCGATGATAGTCGTTCAGCGATCATGCGATTTCTCCGTGCGCTGTAGTATCTGTACGGATTTGAGGTTATCGACGAACGTTTGGTTCGAGGAGTCTAGTTCGACTGCGCGCTCGAAGGCCGTCATGGCTCCTGTTCTATTCCCCGCGAGTAGCCTGACATTGCCGATTCCATTGTGAGCGAAGGCGTAGGTAGAGTCGGCGTGCAACGCGGCTCGATAGGCCCGAGCAGCCTCTTCGGGTCGATTCTGCTGTAATAAGAGGTTTCCCAAGTTGTTGTGGGCAGCGGCAAATTTGGCATCTCGTGCGATAGCCTGTCGATAGAGCTGAATCGCTTTGTCCGTCTCACCTCGTCTCGAATACAGGCGCGCTAATGCTCGATAGAGAGCCGGATCGGTGGGGTCGTGGCGGATCGCCTCGCGGTACTTGACAATGTCCGTGTCAATCGATCTCAGCATCTCGAACCGACGCATCACCTTGCGCCCACTCTCCTGCTGCCCCAGCCGCATCAGACAGTTGGCCAGATCGAAGTGCGCCTTCGTGTGGTGCATATTGAACTGAATGGCCATCTCGAGATGCCGACGCGCACTCGCGAAATCCTTGGCGGCAAGCTGTAGCGCACCTAAGTGCGCCCAAGTGTCCGCGTGGGTCGAGTCGATCTGCAGCGTTCTTCGCAAAACCACTTCGGCCGCGTTCCGTCGCCCCTGCTTCCCCAGCAGGTAGCCCAGCAGGTTGCGCGCCTCCACGTCGTCGGGACGAATCCCCACTGCAATCTCCAGCGCTTCGATGGCCCCGTCGTAGTCACCCCGCCGTTCCCGTAGCTGCGCCAAAGCCTTGTGGGCGGGCTGATAGCCGCTATCGGCCTCAATCGCTCGCGCCATCAGTTCTTCCGCCTCTTCGTGCCGTCCTGCCGCGGAGCGCACGGAGGCTAGGTTGTAATGGGCTGCCGCGTACTCGGGCTTGAGGGATATCGCTTGTTGGTACGACGCCGCGGCTTGGTCGAGACGGCCCTGCCGCGCTAGGTTGTTGCCGAGATCGTAGTGGATGACCGGATCCCGTGGATCTAGCTGTGCTGCACGTCGCAGCAGTGAAATCGCTTCGGTGGATTCACCGCGAGCTGAATGCTCAAGCGCGCTGTCGAGAAGGGCTCGTGCGGCTTCCTGCTGCCGAACCGCCTGTTTCTCGACAGACCCCTCGCAGGCGCTCAGTAGGAAGAAGACGAGAACCGCGGGCATGACACTCGCAGATCCAAGTACGCTTCAATTTTGAGCATCATCTTCGCGATCCCCCCAATCGGTCAGTACGGATCCCAGCGCATCTTCATGGACCACGACCTCGTCGGCGAAGTCCACGCGGAGTCGGACCAGCAACGAGTCCATCTTCTGATGCTCGGCACGCAGACGGAGGATCACTTCAATATTCCGTTCCACCACCTCATAGGGTCGCGCCGGGGTCTGACTTTTTTCGGCGATATGCAGGACGGAATACCCGCCAGGTACTTCGAGAGGCCCTAGGAGCGTTCCCACTTCCGAGTCGAGAGCAAGGGGCGCGAGGGGCCCTAGCAGCGGATTGTCTCTCGTGACGAGCCACATCGACCCGCCTCTTTTCTTTGTCACCTCGCGAATGCTGTGTACCCGTGCTAGGGAATCGATAGGGGTACCTGCTTCTGCTTGGCCGCGGAGTCGTTGCGCCAGAGTGCGGTCAGCGACGAGGACCTCATCAACGCGAACCGTCGGGCGTGGACCATATAGCTCGGGATGCTCTTCATAATATGCCCGTTTCTCAGCATCCGCTACCTCAATGCGGCCGACGACGATCCGCCGGAGGCTGTCGATCATCATTTCTCCCCTCAGCGCCTCGACCTGATCGCGTATCCCGGGTTCGCGGTCCATGCCACGGCGCTTGGCTTCCTCGACGACCAGCCGATCTCGGGCCTTCGTGCGCAACCAACTCTGAAGATCGTCCTCAGCCTCGGCCAAGTTGACGTCGAATAACAATAGCTGACCGCCCGCCCAAGTACAAAGCGGATCCGACCCTAGACGGTCGCCGACTACTGGCTTACAGACTAGGCCATGCGCATCCGCCAAGCTGTCGGCGAAGGACTCAAAGACGCGGCTCCTCTCGCGTACGCGGAACTCCTTGAGCACAACATCCCACTCGCTCGCAATGTCAGTGGGGCGACGGTCAATCAGGCGAAATACGTGAATCCCGTAGCGGGAGGTCAGAGGTTCCGGGTAAGTTTGACCAAGCTCCAGCGACAGAATCTGCTCTCTGACCTCCGGGAGCACTTGGGATACAGACATGTAGCTAAAGTAGCCCCCTAGGCCCCCTGTTTCATGGTGGGTCGAACGTTCGACGGCGAGCACATCCATCGGCTCTCCCGCAGCGAGAGCTTCGAGCACGCTCCACGCATCGGCCTCATTCGCCAGCATCACGTGCTGGAGCAGCACTTCTTCGGTGAAGCCTTCTTCAATGGCGAAGGTCTGGATGCCTGACGTATCGAGCCCCGCATCGACCGCGACCGCGTCGAATAGGGTGCGCCAGAGGAGCTTGCTCTGTAGCTGCTCAAGGGCAACGGCGATTTTAGGCGCTGCGTCCAGTTGCCTGCGCTGCCCTTCCATCACCAGAAGCCGTCTGTCTATCATCGCATCCAGCAACTGACGTCTCGTGTCGAGACTGGCGGGATCTTGGCCGCGATGAGAAGAAGAGAGCAGCTTCGTCGCCATCTCGTCGTATGCCTCAACACCGATCGTATCTTGGTCGATGATGGCAACGACTATAGGCTCTGGCTCGTATTGTTCGGTCTGTTCGCAAGCTAGCAATCCCGTTATCAGCAAGATAACGGCGCGCAAGGTCCTCATCATCGATCGGTTCCAAGACCCGCAAACACATCTACGAAGATCATCGTGTTCGTGTCGGCATCTTCTCCGTGAACGCTGCGTCGCGTCCACCGTATGCCGATGTTTGCGGTCAACTCGTAGCCCAGATACGCCGCCTGATTGGAAAACTGCGATGCCAGCGTTAAGCGACTGAAGTCATCTTGGTAGTCAACGGCACCACCCTCGGGACGGCTCTTCAGGTTATTGAAAAGCTCGTACTCGCTGCCAAGGCCAAGAGTCATCTGCGGGGAGATGCTATAGCTGACTAGAAAGAAGAATAGTTCGGCCAGATCGCGCGTGCTGCGCTCACGTGGATTAGTCGGCGTACGAGCAGAAAACCGCTGCTTCCACTGCGGCCACAAAAGCACAGTCTGCGTTGCCCAGAATTGACGATCGGCCTTGTTGATTAGACCCAAGAACCGCTCATCTTGCGTTCCCTCCGCCGCATCTCCCTGCTGATTGTAGGCGTCGTACTTGAGCTTCGTCTGCGTCGTAACGAACGGATTCCAATCTACCTGCAAGTAGAGGGTGTTGATAAAGGTATCCTGGGCGATCAACGGATCGCTGAAGTCCTGCATCGTACCGGGAGAGAAGGCCGGCTGTACCCACTGGATGAGATTGTCGGGGATATCGTCTTTGACGGCGCGGACGAACTCCATTAGCTGGATCGACAGACTGCGCTGCGGATATTCCTTCTTCAGCGTCAGCAGACCGTACGTGGAAGCCGCCCGGCGGTCGCTGGAGTGCTGTTCCATCCGCGAGCGCCCAACCATGAGGCGACTGTTTGGCATCAGTTCGACACCAGCGTAAAAATTGTATCCCTTGCTGTCCCGCTTGTATGGATAATCCGCTTCCGTGTCGTTTTCGAAACGGTCGATGATGGTATTGTTGTTCATGTCCGTGCCGAAAAGGAATTCGGGCGGATCGACGTGGTAGCGGAAAAACGGCTCGCTGTAATCAGGCTGGTTGTTCTGGTTCTGATTGAAGTCGGAGATAAAATCTTGGTTTTCGTCGAGACCCGGGAACACCTCCCGGTCGGGGAATTGATTCTGGTTTGGAAACAAGGCGCTCAGATTTATGGCGCGGCGCTGCCAGTCCGGAAAGCGATCTTGGTCGTCGTTATCGTCGATGAGCTCGTAGAGATAATTCTTCTCGTCTTCGTAATCGATGAAGCCTTGCGAGTCGGGAATGAACATAGACGTCGAGTACCCAGGCTCAACGCTGAAGAACTCCCCGTAGCCGAAAAAGGGGTACGTGATCTGCGATGCCGTGGCGTAATAGGCCTCAGACGCGTCGTGAGCGAGGGCTTGGTTGCTGCGGATGGTTTGGTTGGGGAACCGTCGGTTGCGCCGATTGCTCACGTACTCAGATCGGAGGTTGAAGCCCCTCACGTCGCTGATCGCCAGATTCACCCCTCGCAACTCGTTGCTCGAAGGGATCCCGTACTGAAAGCGGATAAATCGCTGGTTGGAGGCATCAGTGACGTTGCCCTCTGCTTGGGCGACGGGCAGGAAGGCGGGCTCTAGCGTCGCGTTGGTCTGCAAGTTCGATGCGACTTCTACGAGGTAGTCGTTGGCCACGACCAGTCCCACTTCGATGCGCTCGATCTCCCGGAAATCAGTGATCTCCTCACCGGGGGCCGGTCGGAAATCGGTCTCAATGTTATACGTCAGAGTAACCGTATTAGAACCACTGGCCTCTAGCAGGCCTTCGCGCGCCACACCCCCTTCGATGATCGGGTCGATCTCGGGATGCTCAACGCCGTTGATGAAGATGCGCTCGCGGAGCAGCAGTGCGCCGCCGACACCATCCTCTGGTGAGTCGTCTGACAGTCGCACGATCAGCCGCTGGACATTGCCCGCATTCAGGCGACCGCCGAGGACGCCACGCAGCGAATTTTCGTCGAGGGAGAGTGCCGAGTTTTGGTGAAAGCTCGTCAGATACGTTCCACCCAATGTCGCGAAATCGCCGACGCCAACGCGTCCGTTCATGCCGAGCAACTGAGTGAAGGTCGTTTGGCGCGCCGCTCCTTGATCGACAGCGACGGCCACGCGCCCGGGCGAATCTGCCCGCGCCGCCAAGATGCTTACTCCGTATTTGTCGGTCTGGAAGTCCCACTGCAGACCGTCGAACAGCGGTTTAGAGAAGGTGAGCGGCGTCATCGTGGTGCGAATGCCCTCGCCGATGGTCAGGGAGGTGTGGAACTGCCCCTTGGCCCCAGAGACCACGATGAGACGATTGAACCACTGGCTGAAGTTCGGATCTTTCCAAATTCCGCTCCCGAAATCCCGCGGATACTCATTCGTGAAGTTGTAGATGTTCCAGCCCTTGGTGAAGTAATTGCCGTAGAGGTCGTAGTAGCGGTCGCCTTCGAGCTCGGTTCTCACATATCGCCGGTACTGGTCCCGAGCATAGTTGGTGTAAGCACTCCCCTGCCAGCCGTATAGTGAATAGAGCGCTTGGGGCAGATACCACTTCCGCAAAGTTGGAACCAGTGTCTCAGGACTGATTCGGGCTCCGTCCGTGATGTAGGGATTGAATAGACCGATTTCGACTGCTCCACCTGGCGTCCCCTGCAGTAGCAGGACGGCTAGAATGGAGCCGACCCATTTGCACTTCATGTCCAACTCTCCCGTGTTAGTTTCCCGCCGCGTATCGTCATTAGATCAACCTTTCTAAACTACTAGTAGGCTACACTTACCAGCAGGGTTTTGGCCTCCTGCCCTGCTTCGGTCGGCACCTCTATGCGGCAGACATAGATCCCGGGTGGCGCCGGCCGATCATCCACCATCCCATCCCACACTAGCTGCTGTGTCTTCCTTGGCTGGCCAGCGACGACCCGAAGCAGGTGCCCTGACAAGTTGTAGAGCCGCAGCTCAGCAGCGACTTTAGTGCGAAATAGATCGAAGGTAATGCGCAAATTGTCGTTGATAGCGTCGCCGTTTGGCGTGATGACGCGGCTCGATGCAACGAGATTGCGGATAGTACCTCCTGAGACTGTGTTCGGCAAAAAGACGAAGAGGGCCTCTCGATCCGTGCGATCAAACTCGCCATCGCCGTCGTCGTCAACTTCTAGCGGCCTCACCTCTTGCCGATTATCCGGTTGTGCCGAGTTCGCCACAGATGCGAGGAAGCGAGTGGGATTGTTCAGCGGTCGCGCCGTAAACATCACCTCCACCGAGTCCCGCAGCGTGCGTCGGGGCATGGCGACGATGAGCGTATCGACAGTGGACTCGACAGACCCTTCGACCTCTTCACCATTAATGTGCAGCGACACGTTCCGCACTTCCCCTGGCACGGGCAGAATCACGCGATCGAAGCCCTGATCTCTGACCGTGAAGGTCGGTTGCAGCACGTAGCGAAAATCCTGCCACTCGCCAGCGATCGCTTCCCGTGGATAGATCGCGGCCTCAACGCCTTTTTGCACCAGTGCTTCGTCAAAGTGCAGAGTCACTGCGTTGAGGACCGGAGTGATTTTAGGATCATCGGTCTCCAGACTCACCCGCATTCGCAATAGCCGCCTAGGGGTGGGCGACCGAAAGGACTGGCCCGACGAAAGGTGTGGCTCACTCCAGCCACTCCAGTCCGCACCCTCCTTGGGCACTTCGACAATCTCACCCCGGACCACTTTGGGCAGCTTGTTGTACTGCGCCTCCGTGACCGGCTCGCCGTTCTTCTTGAAGAAGAATTGCTCCGCGTCGAGCTCATTGCCCGTTCGAGTCTGCACAGTGATTCGGGTCCCCGGCGGGGTGTCGGCATCCCACGAAATCCCCGTAATGCTCTTGGCCCCCCCAAGGTCGATGAAGTCGGATGTCAATGCCGCTTGTGCCGGGTAGCCATCGGAATAGATGAATACTTCCAGCATGATATAGCCAACCCTTCTGTCCTGGACATCGAAGTGGTTCCAGAACAGATAGCGGCCAACTCGATCTTCTAGCTGGTGGTCGAAGACGTAGCGTACCGGTGCTCGGCTGTTATCGACGAGCGAAACGCGCGTGTAGTCAAAGGGACTGCGGAATGCATCGTCCCGGGCGATCGGCGTCCCATCCGTCATCTCCAGATTGTAACCGTTATTGGTACCGCCGATTCCGAATGTCGTTCGGCCTAGATGATTGGGAGGCCACTGGTATAACACGATCCGGCTGACGTGGAAGAGGGCACCCAGATCCCACTCGAACCACATCCCGCCATCCTGCCAGAAGCGATTGAGGTTATTGGCAATCAAGGGCCATGCATTATCGACGGTTCCATCGCGCAGCTCTTCCACTTTGGGGCGTCCCGATCGGATCGTCCCCCCCCGATCAAAGGTCGTCAACGCGATATTATCGCCGATCGCGGTCACCTCGATCTCGGCCAGCGCCGCGCCTTCCCCAACCTCGTGGGGTAGGAAGCGGATGTAGTGTACGGGCATGAAATCCAGCGTCTTGCCCGTCACCAGATTCTCGCCGGTCGCAGCGTCGCCAAAATCCTCAATCGACAAGGGAATGATGATCTCACCCAACTCGTTGGGCTCGGTGGTCGTGAAGACGCGCTGGAATCGCCAGACATCCGCGGATGGAGACACCGTCGAACCTTCGCTGACAAAAACCGAGAAATCCCGGAAGGGACGGACGTCGAGGGTGTCGGGAAAGACTAAGCGGATCTCCTTCAGCAGGACGAGGCGGCCCAAGTCGATGTGTAGCCACGCATTGTCGGGATCGGCACCGGCATCAGGCTGCCACCACGTGTCGTGGTCGTTATCAAAGAGAAACCGGGCGTCGCGGTTGTTCGAGTGTGCCGTCAGGCCACCGAAGACCTCGCCACTTTTCCGAGTGGGATGTGAGAACAGGGACATGTTATCCATCGGATCGGTGTCCGTTCCATACCATCCCAGCTCGACGTGCCCGTCTTGCCGCAATTGAATGGCCCCAATCGGGCTCGTCCACTTCTGCCAATCACTGAGACGATCAAAGCGGATATCATCAGCCACGGCGTGACTAGACAGCAGCCATGCGGCCATCGCGATGATGCACAAGCTTGTTTTTGCCATAGTCTTAACCCCCTAGTAGACGACGGGCACTGTCAGTAATCGCCGTGCGATCTCCCTTTGGGTATTTACTTCGATCACGAGAAGATATAGACCTGGAGGGACTAGGTTGCGGTCATCGTCGAGACCGTCCCAAGACACCTGCTGGGCCGATCGACCCCGATTCTCAGCAGCCAAGATCGCAATATAGCGTCCGGCGACATCGTACACCTTTACGGTCACATCTGCTTCATCGACGAAGAGGACGCTGAACTCGACGTGGATTTCGTCATTCACCCGGTCCCCATTCGGCGTCAAAGCCGGCTGCATGAGGCGGACCCCATCGAGAACGGTCGTCCTCGCATCGCGCGAGAAGACCTGCAAACTGTTGGTGTGGACATCGTCCCGGGCATCCCCCCCGTCCACCGACTGGGGCAGGTTGGCACTGGCAGAGTCGATGACCTCCCCGGCGAAGATCGTGGAAGAGGTAAAAAGGGAGGATTCGAGATCAATGCGGACGGGAATATCATTGTCGCGTGACACCCGGTTGGAGGCAAAGGAGATGAAAAGCTCACCGTTGATGGCAATCCCATCCCCGGGCCACACGCTGTCGGGAGCTACCGCGACGAGGTCTGCATCGCCCATCTTCAGCCCGTCGAAGCGAGTGCCAAAGGGGACTGTAAGCCGCACGGCATCGAAGCCCTGTGAATCGCTGGAGAAGTCCGCCGCGATGTCGAAGTATAGCTGCCGTCGCTCTCCAATGGGGAATTCCACCGGTTGCACTTCAGTTCTCTGATCCGTCGGGGCAGCATCCGCCAAGGAGACCTCGCCGACGAGCGACGAGGCGAGCAGTGGAGAAACCTCAAACTGTAGTGAATCGAGACGACCGATGGATAGCACATCGTCCGTCAGGAACGTCGCCCGGAACTGCAAATACTGGCGACCATCCGGCGATCGGTTCAACTGACCGGACGAGCGATAGGGTGAAGACCACGGTGACCAGTTGGTCTCGTCGTCGAGAACGACACTGCGCTGATTGGGATAGCGGACGGAGAGACTCTCCCGTCGGGGCAACGAGGCGCGCTGCCATTCCGACTCTGTCGCCTCCTTGTCGCGCCCGAAGTCATCTACGACGTAGTAGGCCAGCGGTGTGTCGTCCGTGCCGGAACGCGTTTCTATGAGCAGTCGGGCATCGCCTTCGGGGTCTTCGACGAGCACGTCCGCTTCTCTGTCTCGTCGCAGCGAGCGGAAGAAGTAAGTGATCTCGCCGAAGTTGACGGGCTCGTCGAGCGGAATGGCGGTGGAAACGTAGTTTACCTTGGTCGGGACGCCCTCGCCATAGACCTGGAACTCGGCCATGCTGTAGAACTGGTCCGCCAAACTCAGATCGAGTCGGATGAATCTGGCCGGCTGCGGCGGAAAGCTGACATCGACTCGGCTCTTCGTGTTGGACTTGGTTTCCTCGATGAGGGTGGCAAGCGTCCGCTTCGGGATCGGCTCGGAGCCTTCGAGTAGGAATTCTTCCGCCTCGTTCTGTATCGAAAGACGATACGCCCGCGGCGATCCTTGCTTGTTGGGGATGCCGCGCTTATCGACGCCCGATTGCCGAGGGAAGAACAGGATCCGGTTGATCGGCGTCTCCAAGACTAGATCAAAGGTCCAAACTTCTTCCTGCAGGCGCAGAATCTGGTTGAAGACTTGTACCGGCCCCTCACCGATTAGCTGACGCAGCGAGATTGCCGTCTCGGGATCGCCATCGATGACCACGGCCTCCTCGCGGCTGTAGCCACCGTGCCAGAAGCGCGGGTCAACGCCAGCTTGGAAACCGAAGGCCTTGCCTGTTGTCTGTCCCTCCGCCCAAGATAGGCCGAATATATTGGCGAAGGCCCCGGGGCCGACCATGATGTTTTCCCATGGCCGCAATTCTCTGGGCTGCAAGGCACCCGGAGCGGTCGTATCATCGAGAGCGACGGCCTTCTGACGCACCTGTGACCACGAGAAATCCCCCGCCGCCCCACCGATCTGCACGACGCGGCGCTGACCGTAGGCCGCAACCGCTGTCGCGACTAGCAGGATCGTTGTGGTAAGCATCATTCGCGTGCGCATAAATCCTCCTCTTGCCTACTTTCTCAGTAGGACACCGCCACGATCCGGAGGCGCTCAAACGTCTTGGTCTGCGTTTCGACGCGCAGTCGGACGATGTAGTGTCCCGGAGGCAGTTCGTGGGCCTCGGTCCACGTGGCTAAGTAGCTGCCTGCCGCCTGTTCCTCTTGCAGGAGCGTGTGAACGAGCCGACCCGAGAGATCGTGTACTGTAATGCCTACTTGCGCGGGTTCGATGAGGAATACGAGGTCGTACTGCAGCGCCAAGTCGTCGTTTCGCCCGTCTCCATTAGGTGTTACGACTCCAGCACCCAAATCGAATCGGCCGAGAGGGTCACCAAGGGAACCAAAGACGAGGACGGAATTCGTCCCGAGCAGGTTGGTGGCATCGCCGGGGGCAACCCGCTGCGGAACCGCGCCAACTGAATCTAGGAGCCAACCCTGAAACAAAGTAGTATATCGCAAAGGCGTTGCTGTGAACCTCACGAAGAGCGTGGCGTTGCTCTCTGCCGTGATCCGGCGGCTCGGGAAGAAAAGAGACATGCCGCTGTCGTCAACAACGACACTATCGACGACCACTTGCTCTCGGTCGTCGCCGATCAACACTGATTCCAACTGAACAGCGCCCGGCGTTGCGATGCGCAAACCATCGAATCCCTCGTCGCCGGACAACTCCGCAGTTAAGGCGTACTCCAAGGTCGCCGGCTGTCCCGTAGCGACAGTGGCCACGCCGGCCGGCGGAAAGGGATCGCCGACGAGGGCGATCTCGGCTCGCGTCCCTTGGGCGAGGGGTGGCGAGTGGGTGAACTCCAGCGCATCGATTCGGATCACGTCGGTCGCAGTGCCCTCGAAGAAAAATCTGAACTGGAAGAAGGGCCTCGGCATCGGCAAAAAATCGAGGCTGATCTCGTAGGAACCCGTCGAATCGATCGTCACCGGATTCGACCACGCACTCCAGTTTTCTGCATCGTATCTCGCCGTGCGCTCGCGGTCAATGAGGTTCTGGTACGCCTCCTCTGAGATTTCCGTCTCACTGCCGGTTTCGAGATCGATCTGGAAATAGGACTCAGGCGAAGTGTCGCTACCCGCCCGCACCTGGAACACCGCCTGCACTGGATCGTCCGAAACCACATCGGGCTCAGTGGACACACGGGTCGCGTGGACTGTTAGGCGACCAAAGTTGCGCACACCCCCTCCGCCAAAGTCAATAAAATTGGAGACGTACTGAGCACGGGGCACAAACCCTCGGCCAAACACCTCTATCTCGGCAATGTCGAAGGGATTCGGTTCCAGCGTTTCCAAGCGGATATACCGGACCAGCTGCCGTGGAAACTCGGCCTCCGTCCGAACCTCGTTGGAGATCTCGACCCGTGCTAGGGTTTCGTAAATCGGCCGCTCGTCCGCGCCAAAAGAGCGCCCGTCGTTGATCTTGATTTCGTAAGCCCGCAGGAAGGCGGTGCTATCTGTGGGGTTGGGAAAGAAGGCAATCCGCTCAACGGGAAACGAGGCACCTAAATCGAAGACGAAGATCCGGCCGTCCTGAGACTGGCCAGGAATCTGAAATCGCTCCCCAGTGGATGTGTTTGGCTTGCCGTCAACGAGAACGTCATTTGGCTGACCGTCGGCAACGCGCGCCCACACCCGAGCTCCGCCTTCCGGTATAAACTCGTCCGGGCCCGTTCCCACATCCGTCCAGCGAACGGCGACGACGATATTCTCGTTGGCCTTGAAGCCTGCCGGTAGCAGCGAGTCGGCCGTGACCTGCGCTCCGGCAGCCACTAGCTCCATGCTCTGCCAAGTGTCGCCGCCCTGTCCGATGCGCACGGTCTCGATCTGGCCGCCCGCATCAATGCTCAGGAGGAACGTCAGGACCAGCGGGACAGCTACACCCGCGCGTTTGGCTGTGAGGGGCACGTCAGCGTGCCGAGACGGTGGCGGGTGGCTGGTATCCCCTGAAGACCTCGCGTTGGAATCCGTAGGTCAGATTTACGGTCTCCACGGGCTCATCGGCGTAGTTGAAACGAACGGCAACGTCGTTGACATGGATGGTCAACTCGGTCACATCTGGAGGCATGGGTGGGAATACGATAAAACCTTCGTGCTCCTGGCCACTGAAGATCATCTTGTCGGCATACATATGGAGACGCAACAGATCTTCGCGCTCGCGCATGCGCGCATAGTAATTTCCGGCCCAAGCCAACGCATACGCTCGGTAGTACTCACTGATTTCGAGAAATGTCAGGGGCTTGTAGAACCGCTCGCTAGCGGATCGCAACTCGATTCTAGACGGATCAATCTTGACCTTCGGATACGCATAGTTCTTGACCCGAAGCAGGAATACGGTAAATCGCTGGGGTGTAAATGACTCGCCTGGGGGAGTCCAATCACCGAATGTGAAGGGATTAGTAGATAGTGGTCCATCGGCCGACCTTGTGGCGAAACTGCGATTGAGCTCCGCGTCTGTCATCGGTCGAATCGCGATATCGAGTCTCTCGAAGACATAGGCCACTGAGCCGTCGTCGTGGACCACCATGTGTTCGCCCTGCTCGGAACTAGGTCGGGGCTGGAGAGGCCCTGGGAAATAGCGCCCACAGCCTAAGGCAACCAAAATTAATAGGCAGCTACAAAGCGCTCTCAAAACAACCTCTCCGCGCAGGCTCGGATATGGGTTAGAAAAGTTAAGGAGGGAGGACTCTCCTCCCTCCTTAGACGAAAGATAGGGGCGTTTTTTTACTTACTGCATCAGCGCCTTCACTGCGCCCCAGCTACTCTCCTCAACGGCAGTAGCGTACTCATCGGTGCTTAGCAAGGTGAATTCGGAAGAGAATTCCGAGCTATGCGCCCCGCCGTTTTGGATGTGCGTCGTGATCTGGTGTGTTCGACCTCCACTGTCCGCCTCGTTGAGGCTCAGGGACATACCGATCGTCTGGCCGGCTTCGAAGACCCAGCGAACGCTTGCGTCGCGGCCATCCGGCATGTACGGATCGTAGGCCTCCATGCGAACTTCGTAGTTCACCGTCACGTCAGTGGCCAAGTGCCCGGCACCCGCTGGAGAGACCACGACGGCCCCCTCAACAGCGCCCGTCTCGGGACCCCACTGCATCTCCGCCGGCTGGTTCCAACGCAAAAAGGACACGAGAGGGTAACCACCCGGACGAGCGTAGTGGAAGGTCCACTGCTGGTGTCCGGTGCGGAGGGCATCAGGTGCCTCATTCCACACCCCGTGGTCGGGATCCAGAATCAGCTCGAGGTCATCGTCGTGCCAACCATCGTTCAGTTCGGTGACGTCGGCGTTTAGCGTGTCATCGACGACGCGCGTAAATACGTAGAGTCGGTTGTCCGGCTCCGGTGTCCAGCCGACGTGGTGAGCGATGTCGAGGTCGCTACGCGATGGAAACTCACCCTCGCCGATCACGTCGCACAACTGGTCGTTACCGATGATGAAGTCCGAATCGAACCAACCCCAGTCGCTGCCGTCGCCGTCGGGGTTCATGGAGCCTGGATTGGGCACCTGCAGGGCAAAATAGCCGATGCCGTTGCAGTTTTCGTATGCCGCTACCGGGGCTGCGAAACCTGCCAACAGCACAGCGCCGAGGACTATTGTGCCAAGAACTGCTTTCTTGCGCATGAGATCTCCTCTCGTTCGTGTCTTCGCTTCACTCTTTGGCCGAAGGAAGACGGTAGGATTGGCGCGGAAAAACGAGCATCCACGCTACTTGTGAATCAACCTAATTATACAGGTTAGCGAAGCGACTATTATATAAAGAAACAGCAAGAAATTCAAGTCTTTGCTTGACTGGTGAGTCAGCGAGGTGCAAGGCACCACTAAAAATATATATGACTGTTTGTCGTTTTTTATTATTGGCAGTCAAAGGAAATGGGTGCCTATCGCATCGTGGCTCCGCCGTCGCAATTGGTACGACCAAATTTAACCCCTACGTGCGCTTGACTGCGTCTTTGACAGGTGAGTAACTTGAATCTCCGTGGATTCGGAGTATCGACGCTCCGCGGATCAACTTATGGACTATTAATGCACAGCAGCGATCCAATTGCGCAGACAAAATGGACCCATCGGGTATTGGGAACTGCTTTGGTGGCAGCACTCGTTTTGTCGGGCTGCAGCAACGATGAAGAACCGGCTCTTACCCTCCCTCGATTCAGCGAGGTCGCGGCCGAGTCCGGGATCGAATTCCGCCACTTCAACGGCGCTGCCGGGGCCTACCACTATCCCGAAACCCATGGCTCGGGTGCCGCATTTGCCGATTTCAACGGCGACGGCTTTCCCGATCTCTACGTCGTGAACAGCGCTGCTAGCCACGGCGTCCTCACCGCTCATCTACCCGCCAATGCTCTATTCGTGAATCAGACCGACGGAACCTTCGTCGATAGAGCAGCGGAAGCAGGGGTCGCCGACACCAGCTTTGGCATGGGGGTCGGCGTTGGGGACATCGACAACGATGGCCACGCGGATCTCTACGTCACCAACTGGGGTGCCAACCGGCTCTACCGAAACTTAGGCAACGGCCACTTTGCAGACGTGACTGAACAGTCGGGGACCGGTGATCTGCGGGTATCGACGAGCACGGCCTTCGCCGACATCGATCTCGACAGTGATTTGGATCTGTATGTCGCCAACGACGTGCGGATTGTCGGAGATGATCTCCCGGAGTGCTACCGCGGCCTGATTCAGATCTACTGTGGCCCTGGTGCCTATCCCGGCGATTCCGGGGCTTTGTTCCGCAACGATGGCGACTTCCGTTTCACGGACATCACCGAGTCGATAGGTGTCTGGACCGAAGAAGGTCGTCAGCTAGGCGTGGGATTCGCCGACTACGATGATGACGGCGACTTTGATCTCTATGTCGCCAATGACCACGAGCCAAATTTCTTGTTCCGCAACGATGGGTCCCGATTCGCCGAGGTCGGTGTCTCCGCCGGCGTCGCAACGAGCCCCGATGGTGCCCCAGAGGCGGGCATGGGTACCGATTGGTCCGACTATGATCGCGACGGTCGCCTCGACCTAGGCGTGTGCAACTTCCAATGGGAGCCTTGCCGACTGCTGCACAATGCCGGAGCAGGTCAATTCGCAGATCACACCGCGCAGAGCGGCCTGGGAGGGCCGACCTATCAAACCCTCACCTTCGGCACCGATTTCATCGACGTCAACAACGACGGATACCCCGACCTGTTCCTCGCCAACGGCCATGTCGAGCCCAACATCGAGATTCTCGACAGCGCCGGGCCACGCTATGCGCAGCACGACCAGCTCTTCCTGAACAATCGCGACGGCACATTCACCGACGTGAGCGCGGCGAGCGGTCTAACCGCGTTCTCAGCGGGCGTGGGACGAGGTTCAGCCGCGGCCGACTACGACAACGACGGCGATGTCGATCTGTTCGTGTCGAACAACAATCAGCGCCCGCACCTGCTCAGAAACGACGGTGGCAACCGAGGCAACTGGATTTCAGTCGAGCTAGAAGGCACGCGGAGCAATCGCAGTGGAATCGGGACGCGCGTCACTGTATTCTCCGCTGATCTGCGGCAAGTAGCTGAGGTGCGAGGTGGCAGCAGCTACCTGTCTCACAACGATCTGCGACTGCACTTCGGCCTCGGTCGCAGGACAGAGGTGGACCGCATCCTGATTCATTGGCCTTCAGGTGAATCGCAAACCGTGGGTCCCGTACCGGCAAGGCGCTTTGTGCGAATCGTAGAAGGCGAGCCATGGACGCCACTGTGAGAGCACGTGCATGGTTTCTTGCTCTGATCGTGGCTCTCGTCGGCTGCGAAAGCCAACGCCCTGCTGCGGACGCGCCACCCACAGCCGACGAGTTGGGGCGGTTGCGACTGACGTATGAAAAACAACTGCGCGAACGCCCCGCCGATCTCGAGACCCGGGTGTCGCTTGCCCGCGTGCTGTTCGACTTGGGCCACGTGGATCAGTCGATGGATCAGTTCCAACTGGTCCTTCGGTCGGATAGTCTGCACGTGGGGGCGCTGATGGGTCTCAGCAAAGTTTTGGCTCAGATCCGCGATCACACCACGGCGCTCTCCCTAGCGCAGCGAGCCGTCGCGGCCAAGCGCAATGCAGAGACGTTGGAGAGCCTAGCAACGGCGTGGCTCGCGGTCGGCCAACTCGACAACGCCCAATCCACACTCGTCGAAGCCATCGCGCTCGATCCAGACCGTCCGACGCTGCACAAGCTGATGGGTGCGGTACAGGTGGCTCGCGGCAATGTAGCGGCAGCGCAGACCTCGCTAAAACGAGCGGTGGAATTGGATCCCATGTCTCACGAGGCGAGCTTCGCATTGGGTGCTCTCCAGTGCGAGCGTCTAGATCGCTGTGCGGAAAGCCTGGACCTCCTCCAGCGAGCCATCGCCTTGGCACCAGACAGCGTCAAATACGAGGTAGCAGTAGGCCGCGCCCTCCTGCAGGTAGAACGAACCCGCGAGGCCCTACAGGCATTCTCGACAGCAGTCAATCTCGATCCCTCTTCAGTGGAGGCGCATATCGGCTTGGGAGTGTCCCGAGCCAAGCTGGAAAAGTACGTCGAAGCGGCCTCCGCTCTTGAGAAGGCTCTCGAACTCGACCCAGTGCATCCCGATGTCCGTCTTCAGTTGGCTTCCGTGTACCGCCATCTAGGTCGCAGTCGGGACGCCGAGGAGCAGCACGCCGCCCATCGACGAATCGAACCGCACGTAGCTGAGATCGAGCATCTGCGTACACTAGCCCAACCAAGCCGCAATCCCAGCGCACACTTCAATCTCGCCCGCCTCTACGCCCGCCTCGGGCACGACGCGGGAGCCGTAAGGCATCTGCGCGCCGGTTTGTCCCTCCAGCCGGACAACGCCCGCGCTTGGCAGAACCTCGGCAATGCCCACATCCGCTCGGGTCGTCCCAGCGAGGCGATTTCAGCGTACCGCCAAGCCTTGAATCTCAAGCCGGACTATGGCTTGGCGTGGTACAACTTGGGTACAGCCTATGCCACCGGCGGCTACATCGACCTAAGTCGCGAGGCGTATGAGCGAGCGCTGGAGTTGTCCGAGAATCCGGTAGATGTTTTTATCGCACTAGGAAACCTAGCGTTGCAACAAGGCGATGCCCGTACCGCGGCTGAGCGATACGAACAGGCGCTAGCCCAAGATCCCGATCAGCCATCGGCACAGCGAGGTCTCGTGTTCGCGTACCGGCAAGCAGGCGACTCGGCCGCGGCAGCCCAAGCCATCGCAAAATTCAGCAACAAGACATTTCCACCCTCTACGCCAGCGATGAATGGCCCATAGGATCAAATGATGGCTCGATGTCGAATTCTTCCGCTCATAATTCTGGCGCTGTCGGCGAGTTCCTCAGACGCAGACACATCGCTCGTCGTCGATCACATCGACATTCCTCAGATCGATTACGAACCGGCGATCTACTACGACGAAGGCGACCCACTTCCCCATCTAAATTTCGCGCGCATCGACTGGGAGCGCATAGTCGCCAAGCGGCACAGACGCGTGGTGCTCGAATCCGACTATGTGCGCGTGGAGGTGCTGCCGGAAATGGGACGGGTGTACTCCCTCATCGACAAGCGAACCGGCCACGACGCGCTGTGGAAAAACGACATCGTGCGCCCCGGAGGTGCGAACAACCCCTCTGGCTGGTGGCTCTGGATCGGCGGGATTGAGTACACGCTTCCGGGCTATGAGCACGGCACGACCTTCGCACTACCCTATACGTGGAAGATCCTAGAAGATCGCCCAGAACGGGTATCTATGTCGATGGCAACGACAGAGCCACTGACGGGTCTGATCCAGAGAGTAAAACTGACGGTCCATCGAGGCTCAGCGGCGCTGGAGACCCAGATCCGCATCCACAATCCAGGAGCCGACACCGTTCAGTTCGCCCACTGGGTCAATCCCATGTGGGTCCCTGGAGGCGAGAACGAGCTGACCGACAACACCGAGTTCATCATCCCCACAAAAAGCATCCTAATCGCCGACCGCTGGCAGGAAAACCTGGGACCGAGTCCACAGGTCTGGAGCGAGAGCCCGTTGCGCTACCTCCGAGGGTGGAAGGCCGGCGATATCATGGCCGACGGATTGACGGCCGGCTATTACAGCGCCTACTCCCACGACGCTGAGGAGGGCGTGGTCCGGGTCTTCGATCCCGTCCTCAACCCAGGTGTCGATGTATGGACCTACGGCTTCCATCCGACGGAGATTCCCATGGGATCCGGCCAGCCCAACAAGGGCTACGTCGAGATGTGGGGTGGCACGTCGGTACTTTTCCCCGATGAGACGCGGCCACTCCCACCCGGAGATTCGCTTGTGTGGACGGAGTGGATGTATAGCTACTGGGGAACGAAGGGGATGAGTGCGGCATCGCAGATCGGCGCGATCCGCGGCAGCTTAGACGATGGGTCGCTGGACATCGCCCTTTCGCCCGCGCTCGAGTTGCCCAATGTGGTCATCGAAGTGTCGATGGATGGCAAAGTGACTGTTCGAGATACTACCTCATTGACTCCGGCCAAGGTCCTACATCGATCCTACTCGATTGCAACCGAGGAACCGCCGGACGATCTCTCCGTCGAGGTGCGACAAGGTGCCCTCCAGCTCCTGTGGTTTCCAGTAGGGGCGACTCTAAGAGTCGCCCCTACACATCAGGTAATAAAAAAATGACCAAGCCTAACATACTGATCTTCATGACCGACCAGCAGCGGGCGTGTTCTGTGCTACCTAACAACGAGTACAAAGCAAAGACACCCGTGCTTGACGAGTTCCGCGAGGAGAGCGCCACCTTCAGTCGTGCCTTCTGCCCGTCACCGCACTGCTGCCCGTCGCGTGCGTCATTTATGACCGGCCTGATGCCGACCCAGCACGGCGTCTGGCACAACGTGAACGTCGCCAATGCCATCACCCGTGGCTTGAAAGACCACATCCGCCCCTGGAGCGTGGACATGCGGGAAGCGGGTTATCGCATGCTCTTTTCGGGCAAGTGGCACGTCAGCAACTATCAACAGCCGCACGACTATGGCTGGGAACACGTCGCGCCGGGAAGCGCGCACCCCAGCAGACGATTGAATCGCGACGAGCAGGATGCTGCCGCCCGCGAACGCGAACTGCGCAATTTGCAACGACATGCTAGAGGCGACAGCGGCAGCAGGCGTACTCCCGGCGAGATCAGGCGCGTGGGGATGCGTCCGTACATCCACTATGGCGACAACAGCCAGCCCTTCCTAGCGCAGTACTTCCGCGACGGGGAAGAAGACAACCCATTCGGCGATCGCACAGTGGTCGATGCCGCGCTAGCAAAAATGGATGCACTAGACGGGACAGAGCCGTGGTGCCTGTATGTTGGCACCCTCGGTCCGCACGATCCGTATGTCGCACCCAAGCGGTTCCTCGATCTGTATGAAGGGGTGGAGTTCCCACTACCGGACACCTTCGACGATCCAATGGACGACAAACCGGCCCTCTACCGCCGCACCCGCGACCGCTTTGCTCAGTTGACGCGCAAGGAACACCAGGACGCGATCAAACACTACTTGGCGTTCTGCACCTATGAGGACTGGCTCTTCGGGCGGCTGATCGACAAGCTCAAAGAGCGCGGAGAGTACGAAGACGCGATCGTTCTCTACCTCTCCGACCACGGCGACTACTTGGGCGACCACGGCCTGTGGTGTAAGGGCCTGCCGTCGTTCCTGAGCTGCTACCACGTGCCGGCGATCGCGAAGGTGCCGGGCGGACAGCAGGGCGTGGTGCGCGACGAGTTCGTGTCTCTCTGTGACTTCGCGCCGACATTGCTCGAGATGGGCGCAGCGGAGAGCTCGGTGGAGTTTGCCGGTGCAAGCCTGATGCCGTTGCTCAAGGGCGAAACACCGGCCGACTGGCGCGATGCGCTCTTCTTCCAGACGAATGGAAACGAGACCTATGGCATCCAACGTTCCATTGTCACCGACAAGTGGCGATTCGTCTTCAATGGATTTGACTACGACGAGTTGTACGACTTGGAGCGCGATCCCGGACAGATGCACAACCTCGCATCTGATCCGCAATACCAGCCAGTCGTCGAGGAGATGTATCGCCGCATCTGGACGTTCGGCCTTGCACACGAGGAGCACTTGCTCAACGAATACATTATGACCGCGATGGCGGATTACGGACCGGGGCTTGTGGTCGGAAAGTCTGCCCGCTGATCTCATCCCCAGCGGAGCGCGACGATGGACAGTGGTCCCTTAGCGAGAAGTAGATGGCACAAGCCCCTGTAAAGTCCGGCTACGGCGTATCCAGACGAGCGGTAATCCTAGGGCTGCTCGGCAGTTTCATCATCGCCGCTGGCGAACCCTTCGGCGTGTTAGTACTGCGCGGCTCACCCATGGGTGCCGACTTCTCGACCGGTGCGGCGATCTTCCTCTTCCTGCCGCTTACTTTGATGCTCAACCCGCTGGTCCGCCTGCTCGGCGGGCCGGCCCTGAGACGTGGCGAGCTAGTCACCATCTATATCATGATGCTTGTCGCCGCGGCCATCCCCTCTTGGGGATTTACCCTCAACCTGATCCCCCTACTGGGCGGCTTCTTCTACTACGCCACCCCCGAAAACGAATGGGCGCAGTTAATCCAGCCGCATATCCCGCCGTGGCTGGTGCCCGATAGCCGGGACGCGGTGTGGAAGCTCTTCGAGGGCGGCACCCGCGGCGAGCCAGTCTCCTGGGGAGCTTGGGGACCGCCGCTGCTGATCTGGAGTCTATTCGCGGTCACCATCTATTTCATCACGCTTTGCCTGCTGGTCATCCTGCGCAAACAGTGGATCGAGCGCGAGAAGCTGCTCTTTCCCATGGCCGTGCTCCCCCTGGAGATGAGTGCCGAAGAACCGGATCGGAAGCTGCCGCCCTTCTTCCGCAACTACTTGATGTGGATTGGCTTCCTGATTCCCTTCCTGATCAACGGTCTGGAAGCGCTGCACAGGTACTACCCCTTCATCCCACCAATCAACCTAGACGCTTCCATCCCGATCCTACAGAACACGATCCACCTGCGTTGCTCGCCCCGCTTCGAGGTCATTGGCCTCTCCTATCTGCTGAGCCTAGACGTGGGATTCGGGGTCTGGTTTTTCGCCTTCCTCGCCCTGCTGCAGACGGGACTGGAGCGCATGCTCGGCTGGAGCATTGGTCCGGTGCAGCCCTTCTCCGACCCAGCCTCACCCAGCGTCGCCCATCTGGCCCAAGGTGCTCTGTTGTTCCTAGTGTTCGCCGGCTTCTGGCACGGTCGCCATCATTTGCGGGACGTGCTGCGCAAAGCCTTCGGCAGCGCCCCGGATGTCGATGACCGTGGCGAATTGCTCTCCTACCGGACGGCTGTCTTCGGCACACTGCTAGGCAGCCTGCTGGCACTAGGCTGGCTGTTGGCCGCGGGGCTAAACCTACTCACGGCCGCGGTTTTTCTCGCCATGTCCATGGTCATCTTCATCGGGCTGACGCGGATCATCGCCCAGACGGGCCTGGCCTCATACCGGGCCACAGTAGCGGCCCCCGTCTTCACGGTCAATGCGCTGGGCAGTTCCCTAGTGGGAGCGCCAGGGCTGACCATTTTAGGGCTGAATTTCGCTTGGGCGGCGGACGTGCGCACCTTTGTGATGGCCTCGGCGGCGACCGGCGTGAAGCTGGCCCAAGAAACAGCGCTGGAGGGACGGCGGCTGTTCTGGGCCGTGGTTGGAGCCATCCTCGTCACCCTAGCCGGCTCTGCTTGGGCCATCGTCGAACTGTCCTACCAGTACGGCGGTATCAACCTAGTCGGCTGGCAGTTCAGCGGTCTGCCCACGTTCACCGGCAACTGGATCACCCACAACCTCAACAATCCCCAACCGACTCAGTCCTGGCACATGGCCTTCACGGTCCTAGGCGCGGGTCTCATGGGCATCATGTCCTACGTTAAGAACCGCTTCGCCGGCTTCCCAATTCACCCCATCGGGATGACCTTGGGCATGACAGCACCGATGTACCATCTCTGGTTTTCGGTCTTCATCGCTTGGCTACTAAAGGCCGCCATCCTCAAGTACGGCGGTGCTCGGGTCTATACCCAGCTACGCCCCTTCTTCCTCGGCATGGTCCTAGGCGGCTTCGGCTCGGCCGGGTTCTGGCTTATCGTCGATTACTTCACCGGCATGACCGGCAATAGCTTTACCGTCTCCTGATCGTCGTCCGCTACGGCGCGTCAGAAATCATAGACGAATCTGTTCCCAACCCGAAAACGCGATCTTGATCAACAATAGGGCTGATGTCATTTTGCCGACTCGGCGGCTAAGCTTTCGCAATCTGCCTCCCTCACGATGGAAGCGATATTTGCGCTCAGGCATTATTTTCCTTACTTTCAAGTAAGAAATAAACACTCGCAGGAGGATCTCAGCATGGCAACAGCAACGCTAACAAGCAAAGGGCAAGTCACAATTCCCAAAACCGTTCGCGATGCTCTGCAACTCCGCGAAGGCGATAAAGTCGATTTTATGCTTACGGAAAATGGTGAAGCACTCCTAACGCCTATGACCAAAACAGTAAAAGTAGATGAAATTTTCGGGAAGTTGTATAAATCTGACCGAGAGCCTGTTTCGGTTCACCAAATGAAGTCTGGAATTAGGCAAAAAATGAAGGCGCGTTTTAAGTGAAAGCATTAGACACAAATGTGCTTGTTCGCTTTCTCGTGCGGGATAATAAAAAACAAGCAGAAATTGTGTACAGGCTTTTTAAGAGGGCAGAAGGCAAAAACGAACCCTTTTTTATTCCTTTGCTCGTCGTGCTTGAAACCATCTGGGTCCTCGAATCTGTATATGAAATCTCACGAGAGGAAATCCGCACGTCTCTACAGGAACTTCTCTTTATGCCTATTTTGATATTTGAGGCCCAATCTGCTCTACAAAGAACGCTCTCGTCTGCCCAGACAAACAAAATAGATCTTGCAGATTTGTTAATTGCACATTCAGCAAAATTTTCAAATTGTGATGGTGTGCTCACTTTTGATAAAAAAGCATCTAACTTTACGCTGTTCAAGCAATTAACGTAATCTGACATTTCTAGCTCCTATAACACAAGAGTGGAGATAATACACACCGCCGTCGAAATGCTGCCACTCAACTCTTTAATCCTGCGGAGAACCTCATGTACAATCTCAACGGCAAAGTCGCCCTCGTCACTGGCGCGGGCGGCGAACACGGCATTGGCCGTGCCATCTGCCAGCGTCTAGCACGCGAAGGCTGCGACCTCGTGGTCAACGACTTGCACGCCCAGCCCTATAGCGAGTCTGGCTGGGGCGGCCTGCCCGCTCTCGTCGCCGAAGTCGAAGCCGCCGGGCAGCAGGCCCTCGCAGTGGAAGCCGACGTGTCCGACGCCGCCCAAGTCGAAGGCATGGTGCAAGACGCGCTCGCCCGCTTTGGCCGCATCGACCTGCTAGTCAACAACGCCGGATCGCGCCCCGGACCAGATCGCGTCCCAGTCGTCGATCTAAGCGAAGCCGCTTGGGACCAAGTGCAAACCGTCAACGTCAAGGGCACCTTCCTCTGCTCGCGCGCCGTGGCCCGGCACCTGATCGACCGCGGCGAAGGCGGCAAGATCATCAACATGTCCTCTACGGCCGGACGCCAAGGATATCCGCGCTACGCCGCGTACTGCACATCCAAATTCGCCATCATCGGCTTTACCCAATCTCTCGCCGGCGAACTCGCCCCCCACCGGATCAACGTCAACGCCGTCTGCCCGGGCAACACCCTCACCGAGCGCACCCACTACATCGCCGCGGGTCTCGCCCTGCGCGAGGAGCCAGACGCCGATACCACGGCAGCCCTAGTCCACGACCTTGAGGCGCAAACCCCCTTTGGTCGCATTGGTACGCCCGAAGACGTGGCCCGCACCGTGGCCTTTCTCGCCTCGGACGAGGCCGAGTACCTCACCGGCGTATCGATGTTGGTGGCCGGCGGCTTTCAGATGTGAGACCGGGCTTGCTTACTCCCTGATGTTACGCACAGGCCCCGAGGTATGGGATGCTTCGCTCCGCTCAGCATGACAAGTGCTGGTTTGCTGCTTCACCGTGTCATGCTGAGCGAAGCGGAGTCGAAGCACCTTATACCTCGATTCTCATGCGTAACGTCAGTTACTCCTTGACGCTCCCCAGCATGATCCCGCGCACGAAGTACTTCTGCACGAACGGATAGACCAAAAGCATCGGTAGAATGGTAACAACCACGGTCGCCGCCTTGATCGTCTCGGGCGTGAACTCGGTGATGTTCGGATCAACCAACCCCTGTTCGATCAGTTCAACGCTGTTCTCGATGACGATCCGCTGCAAAAAGGTCTGCAAGACCTGATTCTCGTCCGACGCGATATAGAGCATGGCGTCGAACCAGTGATTCCAGTGCGCCACCGCCGTCCACAGCCCAATCGTCGCCAGCACCGGCTTGGAGAGGGGCACGTATATCCTAAAGAGGATATTGAACTCGCTGGCCCCGTCGATCTTGGCCGACTCGGCCAAGCTTTCGGGGATGGCCTGAAAGAAATTCTTAACCACGATGATGTTAAACGCCGTCAGCATCTGCGGCAGCACCAGCGCCCATATTGAGTCGATCAGACCGAGGTTTTTGACCAACAGATAGTTGGGCACAATGCCGCCGCTAAAGAGCATGGTGAAAAGCACCAAGAATAGCAGCGGGCTGCGGTGCGGCATTTCGCGTCGGGCCAGCGGATAGGCCGTCAGACAAGTAAAAAAGAGCGTCAGCGCCGTGCCCAACACCGTGCGCAGGACCGAGTTGGTGAAACCCGTGACGATCTCGGGGTTGGACAGCACCATGCGGTACGAGGTCAGCGAAATGTCACTTGGGTAAAGGTGCAGGCTGGCGCGCATGGCCTCGGCAGCGCTACTCAACGACATCGAAATCGTGTACACAAACGGATAGAGCGCCATCAGCCCGACCAAGCCCAACACCGTCAGGTTAAAGACGTTGAAGATCTTCTCACCTCGCGTGCGGCTTACCATATGCCCTGCTCCCCTCCGCTGAGCCGCCGGGCCAGCGAGTTAGCCAGCACCACCATCAACAAGCCGACCACGGATTTGAAAAGTCCGGCACCCGTAGCCAGCCCAAAGTCCATCAGCACGATCCGCCGCAAAACGTAGGTGTCAATAATGTCGGCTGCATCGTACACCATGGGATTGTACATGTTGTAAATCTGGTCGAAGCCAGCGTTGAGCACGTGGCCGAGATTGAGGATGAAAAGCGTGATAATCGTCGGCACCAGCCCCGGGATGGTGATGTGCAAAGTTTGCTTCCAGCGTCCGGCCCCATCGACGACGGCCGCCTCGTACAGATCGGGAGAAATCCCGGCCAAGGCCGCCAAGTATATCACCGCCCCATAGCCAGCCGCTTGCCAGATCCCTGTGACAATGACCACGACGATAAACCAGAAGTCGTTGGTGAGAAACTCAATCGGAGAGACGCCGAAGAGTTGGGTGATCTGGTTGGCCGGTCCGCTCTGCGAGAAAATCATTAGGAAGATGCCGCCCAAGATCACCCACGAGAGGAAATAGGGGATATAAGTCACCGTCTGCACGGTGCGCTTGTACCAGGAGACGCGGATCTCATTGAGCATCAGCGCCAGCGCGATCGGCGCAAAAAAGCCGAACAGCAAGCGCAATAAACTGATGGTGACCGTGTTGCGCAGGGCATTGGGAAAGTCGGCCCCGCCGAAGAGGCGGAAAAAATTCTCCAACCCGCTCCACTCGCTGCCCAAGATGCCGGCGCTCAGGCGAAACTCCTTAAAGGCGAGCACCAGCCCGAACATGGGCAGATAATTGAAGACGAGGAAAAAGGCCAGCCCCGGTGCCACCAGCAGCAACAGCCCCTTGTGCCTGCGGTACTGCGTCAGTACTTCGCTCATATAGCCTTCAGTAAGTAATCTGCGTTTTGTTAAGATATTGCTCTGTCATTCTGAGCGCAGCGCAGCGGAGTCGAAGAATCTCCTACCAATGAAGCCGGGCAGGTAAAAGATGCTTCGTCCGCCTATCGGCTTCCTCAGCATGACCTGCTGGAGTGTCCCCTCGCTTGACATCCTAGGCCCCTTTGTTTAGTTCCACCTGCGCCATGCAACGAGCGTCCATCGAAAACTCGACCGCCTCAGTTCTACTCTGCGGCCCAGCCGTACTCCTCTACCTAGCCTTTTTCGCCCTGCCGACTCTGCTCGGGTTTGCCTACGGCTTAACCGACTGGTCTGGCTGGACTAAAGACCCCCGCTTTATCGGCCTAGACAACTTCCGCGAGTTGCTCGACGACGACCGCTTCTTCGCCGCCTTGCGCTTCACGCTCTTTGAGACGGCCATGATCGTCGTCGGCTACACCTCGCTGTCGCTGGTTTTAGCGGTGCTTCTAGACCGCATGAAAGTCATGCGCGGCCTAGTGCGCGGGCTATTTTTCTACCCGTTTATCCTCAGCATCCTCGTCAGCGCCCTGCTCTTCCAATATCTGGCCAACTACCGCACCGGCGCCATAAACACCCTGCTGCGCGTCTTTGGTTTCGACGTGCTGGCCCAAGACTGGATGGGCGATCCGGCGCTGGTGCCCTACTTCATTCTCGCCTTAGTCCTCTGGCACGGCCTCGGCTTCTACACCACCATCTTCCTCGCTGGGCTACAAACCATCCCCAACGAACTCTACGAGGCCGCGCAAATCGACGGAGCTGGCCCTTTGGCGACCTTCTACCGCGTCCAAGTCCCAGTGCTCATGCCGATGATTAAAACCAATTCGGTCATCGCCTTGATCACCGGTATCAACCTCTTCCCACAGATCTTGGTCACCACCCAAGGCGGCCCCGGCTACCGCACCTTTACCGCTGGCTACTACATCTACTGGCTCGGCACGGAAAACGACCGCCAAGGCTATGCTTCGGCCATCGCCTTTGTCGTCTTCGCCTTCCTGGTCTTGGTCGCCGCCCTGCAAGTCGCCTTTTTCCAGCGCCGCGAGACCGACCTGTGAAGCGCCGCCTGCCCCTCTTCGAGATCGGGATGCTGCTCTTAGGGCTGCTCTACGTGTCGCCCTGTGCTCTAGCGCTGCTCAACTCGTTCAAGACCCTGCCGGAAATCGTCCGCTCTCCCGTGGCACCCCCCGAGGCACCAACCCTCGAAAACTACCACTACATCTTCACCGGCATCAAGCTAGCCGCGCCGATGTTCAACAGCTTGCTGATGTGCGTTGCCGTCATAACCACCCTCATCGTCGTCGCCTCCATGGCCGCGTACTCCCTCACGCGCCGCCGCATGAGCACCGGCAATTTATGGCGCATCTTCTTCTTGGCCGGGATCACCGTGCCGTTCCAGATCCTCATGCTGCCGCTCTTGCGCCAGTTCAACTACCTCGGCATCGGCTACACGTACTTTGCCCTTTGGCTGCACTACGTGTCCTACGGCCTGCCCCTGTGCTTGTTCATCTACAGCGGCTTCATGCGCTCCATCCCCCGCGATCTCGAAGAAGCCGCGCTGATTGACGGCTGCACGCCCTTCGGCACCTTCTGGCGCGTGATCTTCCCCCTTCTGACACCCTGCACGGTGACGATCATCATCTTTTGGGGTCTCTTCACCTGGAACGACTTTCCCCACGCCTTCATCCTCATGGGCACCAACAAGGGCGAGTTGGCCTTCGTGCAGCTCTGGCGCTTTCTCTCGGACAAGTACGTCAAAAACTGGAACTACATCTTCGCCGGCGTCGTGGTCTTGTCGCTGCCCGTCACTATACTCTATCTTGCCATGCAGCGCCGCTTCGTCAAAGGCCTAACCGCTGGCTCCATCCGTTGAAAGGCCGTCGCCCCATATCGGCGCTTATCTGCGTTCATCTGCGGATACGCCTCTGAGGAGCTCTACCCATGCCCCTTGCCAAATTCGCAACCTTTGCCCTCGCCGCTCTCCTCGCCTTCGGAGCCTGCACTAGCGAGGAAGACGCCAGCGTCGTGCGCGTCACCCGCAATATCGGCGGCCGACCCGGCTTCCAAGTCCACTGGGACATCTGGAAGGCCACCTTCGAGCGCCAAAACCCCGGCTGGACGCTGGAGCTGATCGACTTGGGCAATGAAGACGCTGGCGCGTACTACCGCCGCGCCATTGCCACCGGCGATTTGCCCCACGTGGTAATGACCCTCGACTACACCAAGTTCCTAGCCAATGGCGACCACCTGCTCCCCATACCCCGCGCGCTCTACGACCGGGTGGGACAAGACTTGCCGCCGTTGCACAACGGCCAGTACTACACGGCCCAAGTCGGCCGCCAGATCACCGGCATCGCCGTCAACAAGCGCATCTGGACCGAGGCCGGCATTACCGAGCCGCCGCAGACTTGGGACGCCTTTATCGCCGCCTTGCACCAGATAAAAGCCGCTGGCTACAAACCCCTAGTCTATGGAGGCCGCGAATGGTCGGCTGGGGTACCCCTCTCCTACGCGATCCAAACCAACCTCTACGATCCGACCCGACCCGCCGACGAGCCTTCCTGGACCGTGCGCCGCGACCGCGGCGAAATCACCTTTGCCACCGACCCGCTGATGCGCCCCATCATGGCAAACATGATCGCGCTCCTCGACAACTTCGTCGAAAAAGGCTCACTGAGCGACGGGTATAACGAGGAGCAGCGCGACTTCTTCAACGAGCACGCCGCCACTTGGATGATGGGCTGCTGGATGAGCGGCGACGTCGAGCCGCTACAGGTCAACTTTGAAATCGAGTACTGGCCCATTCCCTCCATGACCGGCCACCAGCCCCTCTTCATCAACACCTCCAACCAGCAGCGCGGCTGGTCCATGACCTCCAGCGCCCAAGGCATGTACTACGACAAAGCCCTCGCCGTACTCAACGCCTACTACCACCCAGCGGTCTATCAAGCGTATCTCAACGCCGAGGGCATGTTGCTCAACGCCAGCCAAATCGCAGGCGTCGATGGCCCCAAAAGCACTTGGGGGCCGACCCAGCGCCTCTTCGAGCGCATGAGCACCAACCTCGACCACTGGGGCTGGACGCCCGGCTACTTCATCTCGATTGAGGACTACCCCCCCACCGGCTTCGTCCTCACCTTGGCCCGCACCATGCAGGAAATCCAAGCCGGTAATCGCGACGTGGACGCGCTGCTCAAAATGCTCGACGACGACTGGGAGGCCGGGCGCAAGGGAAGCAAGTGATGCGCTCCGCCCTCGAATGGACGCTGGCCATGGCGCTGTGCGTCGGCCACAACTTCATTGGGGTGCGCAGTTATATCCTGCTCGACCGCTACTCGGGCTACGCCGACCACTTCAACACCGTCGGCGTCATCTTCGCCCTGTTCTGGGTCGCGCTTACCGCCTTACTGCTCGCGCTAATTCGTCCCTTCCTGCGGCTGCCGACTTCGACTTTTGCCCTCATCTACGCCGCGCTAATGGTGGCCACGGTCATGCCAACCATGGGCTTTGGCGGCTATTTTATCCCCCTGCTCGCCGGCGTGTTCTACTACGCCACCCCGGAAAACAACTGGCGCGAACTGCTCTGGGACCACATTCCCGACTGGGCCGCCCCGCGCGACCTAGAGATGATCCGCAACCTCTTCGAAGGTGCTCCAGCAGGTGCGCCGCTGCCGTGGGACGCTTGGCTCGGCCCTTCTATCTTCTGGGGCCTGTTCATGGTCGCCTTCTTCTTGGTCAGCTTCTCGCTCATCGCCCTGCTCCACCACCAATGGGCCAGCGGCGAGCGCTTGGTCTATCCCTTGGCCGTAGTGCCAACGGCCATGGTCGAGAGCGTGGAAAACCCGGCCAAAAGCCTCTTTAAGAATCCGCTGTTCTGGATCGGATTTTTCATCGCCTCGATCATCCCGACCGTCAACATGCTCGACCAAGTGTTCGACTTTGAGACCATCAATAATTTCGGCATCCCCTCCACGCGCATCTTTTTGCGCCGCATCGGCATCTCCTATGGAATCAACGTCAACTTCCTCGTCGTCGGCTTGAGCTACCTACTCAACCTCAATGTGCTCTTGAGCGTCTGGCTCTTTCACATCCTCATCTATCTCGAACACGGCCTGTTGGGCTTTCTCGGCGTTGTCGTCAACCTCCCAGCTCAACCACACCAGCAGGTCTCAGTGCTGATGTCGCATCAGCAGATGGGGGCGCTCATCTTCCTGATCCTCTCGTCGCTGTGGATGTCGCGCGACTTCCTCAAAGATCAGTGGCGCACTATCGTCAGCGGTACCAGAGGTCCGAACACACACCTGCCCTCGCCGCGCACCTCGGCACTGATGGGAGCCGTCGGATTGGTCTATATGGCGTATTTCCTCCATGCCACCGGCCTTTCCCTCGGCTGGAGCTTGGCCTTTCTGCTGGTCGCGCTGTTGGTCTTCTTGGGCACGGCGCGTTTGCTGGTGCAAACCGGCTTGGGGCGGCTGCGCGCACCCCATTCCATCCCGCCGCTTTTTACCAACATCTTCGGCACGGCCTATTTCGGCGATAAGGGCCTCACCGCTATGGGGCTCAACATGGTCTGGGCCGCGGACGTGCAATTGTTCTTCATGGGCACCATGGCCCACGCCTTCAAGGTCTGCGAGGAGGTCAAGGAAAAAATCAGCGCCCGCAAGCTGCTGTTCTTCCTCGCCTCCGCCCTCGTCGTCAGCGCAATCACCACCATCGTGGTCTATATCTGGCTGGGCTATCAGCACGGCATGATGCACGGCTTCCGCTGGTACTACATCAACTCGCCGCTGAGCAAGTGGGGCTGGGTCGCCAAAACGGTCAACAACCCGCACCCGCCTCAACACCTGACCACCCTGTTTACCGGCATCGGCGCTGGGCTCGCTGGGCTGCTTTCCTTGGCCCAGCATCGCCTAGCTGGCTGGCCGCTGCACCCGGTGGGGCTGGCCGTGGCCCTGACCAATACCGTGCGCGGCGATTGGTTTGGGATATTCCTCGCCTGGCTCGTTAAGTCGATTCTGATTAGCTACGGCGGGGTTATTCTATACAGGAAAGTGCGGCCGCTCTTTTTGGGGTTTATCATGGGAGCTTGCGTCGGCGTGGGCGGGTCGTCTTTGGTCTATTCTTTTTACTACTTCTGAGAAATCGTCATTCCGGCGCTCCGCAAGCCGGAATCCAGTGGGGCGGGGATTTTCGCCGGCGAGACAAACGCAACTAACCGCTAACCGCTCACCTGCTTCACTCGGCCAACTTCGCCGGTCTCCAAGCGCACCTTAATCCCGTGCGGATGCGTCGCCGATTTGGTCAGAATATCCCGCACCACGCCCTCGGTTAGCCTCCCCGTGCGCTGGTCCTGCTTCTGCACGATGGCAACGCGCATCCCAGTCTTTATATCGGCCCGTCTCGTTCCGTTCATCCTCGATCCAACCACACCGGACTCAACCACGCCCGGTGCCCGTCCTGTTGCCGCAGCCGCAGATAGTAATAGGCCCACGCACCCTCCGGCGCTGGCAATTCGGCCTCGTCGATTTCCACATCCCAAGCGTTGGGCGCGTCCTGCCAGACGCACTGCCCGTTGGCAATAATCTCCACCCGCTCAATCGGCGCAGTTCCGTGCAGACTGGCGGAAAAATGCACCTTTTCGCCCTCGACCAACGCGCCCTCCGCACCCGAGCGTATGCCGTTGATCGCATAGTCGCAGACAATCGGCACGCCCGAAGTCGCATAGGTCCAGCGCTGGTCCATTGCCTGCCACACAGCCTCGCGGGTCAACTCCGTCGCCCGGAAACAGGTCATCCCCACATAGCCGCCCGGATTTTGCGTCGGGTGTCCCTGATGGTTATCGGTCCCGGCCACAAATCCCAAGCGCCAGCCTTGGGCAAAAGCGTCCTGTACCGAAGCACCCAACTCTCCTAGGCGAATACCCCAGTAATCATCTAGCGCGTCAGCTTCAAAATTGCCCCGCCCTTGGACGATTTCTACCAACCTAGCCCGCTTGTTGGGGAATTCCCAGTGGTATTGCGACCAGTAAAACGTCTTGCCCATGACCTCGCGGTGCTTGCCGTATTCGATGGGCTGTCCACAGTTGGGATGATGCGGCACCATGACCACGTCCTCGTCCCAAGTCACTTCCGAGGGACAAAGATCCGGTTTCCAGTGCCAAGTGCCGCCATCGACCTCTGGCGTGCGCAGATAGAGATTGGCGTGCCCGTACGCATTGGAGCTTTCCCACGCGGGGATCGTCACAAAGCGGCCCGGCTCGTAAAACTCCTCATTGACCGCCAAGCACTCGGCCCATCCGGGGCCAATTGGCGCGTGGTCCGTCATCGCGATCACGTCGAGGTTGAGAAAGTCGCGGGCATAAGCGTATGCCGCGCGCGGCTCCCGGTCGCCATCTACCGAAAGCCGCGTGTGGAAGTGGATGCCACCGAAGTAGTGGCCGCGCTCGCCGACCGCTTGCGCCGGACCGCTCTGTGCTTCTAAACCGCGCTCTACATCGCTCACAGTGATGCGGACCGGACCGTCAGCCTGCACTTCAATACCTTCGACTACGCCTCTCCCGTCGGCACCAATTGCTACCTCATCGGGCAACCCAGCGACCGCGCCATCGGCCCGCAAATTCACCGTCCCCCGGTAGCTAGGTATTGGATTGAGATGATCGTCCGTCGCATAAACTACGGCCCTGCGCTTTCCCTGCGCATCCGCCGTAGCAGAGACTCGTCCTTCCAGCCGAGTCAGAGTACCAGGAGCATTGCTCAGTGGAATGGGATCGCCCACCTTCTCGAAAACCTCGGCTTCAGGTCGCCGCACCCGCACTTGCAAGGCACCGCTTATATCCGCATGCGCCGACGGCACCACGCCAAAGGGAAAGACCAGCCGCGCCCCCACGCTTAGCGATTTGGTAACTTGGATGGTACACAGATAGAGTTCGTTGAGCGGCCTTCCCACCAGTCCGCCGCCAGCCGGCCCGTCGCCGGCCCGCGTCATATCGGTCCAGTCGCGCGCCAACCCGTGGCCCAACACCACCACGCCCTCGCCGCCTTCAACAAAAGGATCTGCAAGCGTCCACTTGCGGGAATAGGAATGGAACGTGCTGATCGAAACCCGCACATCAGCACCAGCTTCCAAGCCCGCCGGACAAGTGACGAATAGCCGCAAAGGCTTGCGTTGCTGGTCCGTAGCGACGAATTCCGTCTGCCCTTCGTAGTGTATTTCTAATTGTTCGTACATATTGTCTCCTTGGTTAGACAAACTTCTGAGCGTGTATCGCGAAAGGGGATGTCGTGTACGATTGAAACAAAACCCGTCCATCAAAAGACAAAAGCTGCTGAAGTCTTCGGCTGTAAATAGGGTGCTCTATCATCTTACCGGCCTCTGTCTTTTGAACCCATGCAACATCAAGCGTCTCTTCTCCTATCCGGGCGTTCCCAGATAACCAAGAACCAAGAAAATCGAATATCACGCGATGATTACTGAGGTTGCTATACACGCCGACGAGTTGCTCAGCCGAAGCGACGACATTGGCCTCTTCTCTAACTTCGCGGATGACTCCATCGAGGACGGACTCACCTTTCTCGATTTGGCCGCCTGGAAACTCCCATCCCCTTCGTTCTGTTTTAACCAGCAGTACTTCGTCTCCCCGTTCCACGAGCATTCCGGCAGCGACGATATGTTTTGGCGAATTCACATACATTTGTTGCTTTTAGGGATAAAATTGCACAGAAGAGACCAACAATAACACGTCATCCCAGCACAATCCGGCTTCACCACACCTTGAGGGGCGCCATCCAGTATCTACGTAAGACCAGATTCAGCGTCCGCCTTTCCCACGGCGGTCAGGATCGCCGACCAGCACCATCCCCTCGCGCAGAGCCTGTCGCACAAAGGCATTACCTGCCTCCAGCAGGGCGGCTAGTTCCTCGTGTGTGTACGCCACCACATCAACGCCCAAGCCCACATCCGCTGGTCGATAGCGCACCGCCCGATCTAAAAAAGATTCCGTACTATGGCTTATCACGATGAGTAGATCCGCATCGCTACCCGGTACTGCATCGCCCCGCGCCAGCGAACCAAACAACACGATACTCTCGATTTCAGGGTGCCGTTCACGCATCGCTTGGGCAGCACGCTTGAGACACGCTAGAATCTGCGGGCGGTCCAGCCAAAACACCTTCACAGAAGTTGATGACTTGGCCGGCGTGGACGAGCGCACTCTCTGCCTCAGTACGGGTGTAGTATTCATAAGGTGCTCCTTGTGGATGCGAATTGGGGTAGCGAGCAGGAATATAGTGTTTGTCCAATGCTTTGGCAGCGTCTAGCAGCCCCGGATCGAGCCTGAGCGATTCGGACAAGGCCTCCAGCAGAGCCGTAACAGAGTGTCCCCAAGCCACACCGCCCATCTTCTCGACAACCGCCTTAACGGCTTTTTCAGCGCCCTGTTGGGCGGCAAAGCAGGCCCACTCGTAGTCGCCGGCGTCGAGCGAGCGGCGACCGTGGGCCAAATCTCGCTGGCCCTGTTTTAACCAGTCGGCATGTCGGCTAGCCATTGATAGCCTCCTTAAGAGTAATTAGCCTCATTCCACGCCCCCATCAAGAACGCCGTGCGATACTGCCGCGTCGAGATCAGCCAGTGGCACAGGAGTTTCTCGCACTGCTCGACGATCTCTTGATATGCCTGCTCGCCGTACAAATTGCGGGCCTCGTGCGGATCGGCCTCCAAGTCGTAGAGCTCGCCGCAGTCGCCCCCGAAATCCTCCGGCTGATAGTGTACGTAGCGCCACTTGCCCCAGCGCAGCGCCTTGCTGTGCCGATGCTCAGTGACCGCCATCTCACGCACGGGATCAGTGCCCCCCTGCAAAAGCTCGCTGATATCCGCCCCGTCCATGCCCTCCATCGCCGGCAACCCACAGAGGTTCATAAACGTCGGGGCCAAATCGACATTTTCCACCAGCGCGTCGCAAACCCTACCCTCGACTGCAACACCCGGCACCCGCCAGAGCATCGGCACCCGACACACCGCATCCGAGCATATCCCAGGGGCCTTTTCCTGAATGCCAAAAGCAGTGCTGTACGCGCCGTGGTCGGAGTTATAGACGACAACCGTATCTTCGGCTAACCCGCGTTCGTCGAGGTAGTCCAAGAGGCGGCCAATGCAGTAGTCAACCTGCGTCACGCAGCCCAGATAGCCGCGCCAGATATTGCGCGCCCCCTCCTCCGGCGACCATTCCTCCTCCTCCCAAACCCGCTGAAACCGCGCGTGCATATCGCGGAAATGCGGCGGTCGTCCCGACGGGTCTTGGTAATAAGTCTCCGGCAACGCGATGTCGTCTGCATACATATCCCAGAATTTCTGGTCCGGCGTATAAGGCGCGTGCGGTCGCGGCAGCGAGACCTGCATACAGAAGGAGTCCCCTTCGCACCCCTCCATAAATTCAATCGCCCGATCCACGCACCAACTCTCGACATTGTACTCCAACGGCAACTCCGATGGCCGAGCGCGGAACTGGTTCTGGGGCAGGCCAACAGGGTGGAGAGCCGGGTAGCCGGTGATGCGGAAATTGTCGTTTTGCTCCAACAGACCGGCACCGGCCAAAAACGTTTGATATGGCGACAAACCGCCCGCAGCCGGCACCGGCGTCGAAGTGCCAGACATCCAGTAGTCAACATGGTCCAACAGCCAGTCGTGCGGCTGGTTGGGCACATGCGTCTTGCCAATCACCGCCGTCTTGTAGCCATGCTGCTTAAAATGGCCGAGAAAACTCTGCATCCCCTCCGGCCGCGGCCCGCCCAAACCGAAGAAACCGTGGTTGTGGCAGTACTGTCCCGTGTACATGCTCATGCGGCTGGGCGTGCAGATCGGATTCTGGGTGTACGCCGCTGAAAAACGCATCCCCTCGCTGGCCAGCCGATCCATGTGGGGCGTCAGCGCTTGCGCGTGGCCTTCGCAGCCCATACAGGCCGCTTGGTGCTGATCGGAGAGGATGTGCAGCACATTCATAAGTTACGCCTTTCTCGGGGCTGTGGGATTTCCGATAAAACAAATAGCTTTATACCAATAAAGCTAATCGCTATATTTTGGCTAGCGATAGGAGCACCCCATGGACAAGCCGCAAGTTATTCTTGACGACACCGGACAGCCCGCCTTTGTCGTGATCCCTTGGCGCGATTATGAGCGTCTCACAAATGAGGACGCGGAGGTGATATTGAGCGATGAAGAACATTATGACCGCGCCATGGCGGACAACGGCGAATCCTTCCCTATTGAGGTGGTTGATCAACTTTTGGCCGGACAAAATCCAATCAGTGTGTATCGCAACTACCGAGGTCTGACCCAAAACGAATTGGCTACCGCCGCCGATATCAATACGGTCTATCTCTCCCAGATTGAAACCGGCAAACGCACCGGCTCGACCAAGACGTTGGCCGCTCTCGCCAAGGCGTTAAAGGTAACGGTGGATGACCTCATTTGACCCCTCAATATGTCAGTCCCTTAGAGGCCCTAACAAAACGTCCGGCGTCGGCTGCTACGGCTCCGAAATCCGAATATCGCCTTCTGTCAATCTCCGTTCCAATGCTCTGTCCCAGTCCATGCTGTCTTTCTCAAGCGTCGTTTGTACGCACCCGGGCAATTGCCGTCCGCAGATGTACATCTCAGGCGTGCCCCAGTGCTCCGTGCCTGCGGGAATCCTTGGTCTGTTCCCGGTATGCTGGATAGTCGCTTTCATGTAATGCACGATATAGGCCCGCCGAAACCGATCTGATCTGTTGGGTGTGCTGCGGTGCAATAGCGCATTGTTAAAAAATACCAAAGCGCCCTTTGGCACTTCTACTGGCATGGCCCGTTCTTCCATCTCGTCGGACACGGTCACTCTTTTTTGCAACAAATAATCATCACTCTCGACCTGACTGTGATCTATCACGCCCAAGCGATGACTGCCGGGAATCACCCACAAGCATCCGTTCTCTTCGTCCGCATCATCCAGCGCCAGCCAAGTTCCAATCGTCGCTTGATCTATGGCGTCGCCCACGCTGCTGACATACGTGTTGCGGAAATACCACGAGTCCTGATGCCACGCAATGGGCCGCCCGGTGCCCGGGGGTTTGAAAAAATACAGATCGTTTGGACAGAACAGGTCTCGCCCCACGATCTCTGCGACCGCATCTAGCCGCCTTGGGTCGCGAATGTGGGATCGCACCAATGCACTGAACCTGTGAAGTCGCGTTATACTGTTTAACGATGCGGGGCCAGAAGTCGCATCAATTCCGGCATTGCGTTTTAGAATTGCTTGCTTCTCTTTCTCTGTCAACACGTCAGAGGTCTCGATGAGTTCTACGAGGTCTTCGATTCTATCGCGCAGTGCATCAATCTCATAAACGTCGAAGGCATCTGAGCGAATAAAGAACCCATCTTTTGCATACTTTTCGCGCTCTTCCGTAGCCAATCCATGCGTTGTAGTGTAAACTGTTGCCACAAACATCTCCTTTCCTTTTGAGAATTATTAATTTTATTCCTAATTCCTAATTCCTAATTCCTAATTTGCGCCGAAGGAGTCCCTCCATGCCCAACACCTCCCAACGCCCCAACATCGTCCTCATCCTCGCCGACGACATGGGCTATTCCGACCTCGGCTGCTACGGCTCTGAAATCCGCACCCCCAACCTAGACAGCCTCGCCGCCCAAGGATTGCGCTTCTCACAGATGTACAATTTCGCCCGCTGCTGTCCCTCGCGCGCGGCCTTGCTGACCGGCCTCTATCCACACCAAGCCGGCATCGGCCACATGGCCGGCGGCATTCCCAACGCCCCCGGTTATGGCGGCTACCTCCGCCACTCGGCGGTCACCATCGCCCAAGTGCTCAAGGAGCGCGGATATCGCACCCTAATGTCGGGCAAGTGGCACTGCGGCAAAAGGCCCGACAGCGCCGACATCCCTCCCGAGATGCAGCACGGCTTTGACCGCCTCTTTGGCCTCGGTAGAAACAGCGGCTACTTTGGCGGGCGCACCTGCACCCTCGACGGCGAACCTATCGCCGCCAATCCCACCGACTTCTACCTCACCGACGCCATCTCCGACCACGCCGTTGACTTCATCTCCGCAAGCGCCGACCAGCCCTTCTTCATGTACGTCGCGTACACAGCACCGCACTGGCCGCTCCACGCCTTTGAGGAGGACATCGCCCGCTACCAAGGCCAGTATCGCCAAGGCGGCTGGGACGCAGCGCGCACCGCCCGCCACGAAACGCTCAAAGACATGGAAATCGTCAACTCTCACTGGGACATATCGCCCCGCGACGAGGACGCACCCCCTTGGCATGAAGCGGCCGACCCAGATTGGGAAGACCGGCGCATGGCCGTGTACGCAGCCCAAGTCGATCGCATGGACCAAGGCATTGGCCACATCCTCGCCAAACTCCGCGAACTCGACATAGAGGACAATACGTTGGTCGTTTTCCTCTCGGACAACGGCGGCTGCGCTGAATTCTTGTGCGAGGATGGCAACCGCATCGACTGGGTCTTTTTACAGGGCCTCACCACCCACGACGGGCGGCCCGTACAAATGGGCAATATTCCCGGTCTGATGCCTGGAGCCGCAGACACCTACATGAGCTACGACGTGCCTTGGGCCAATGTCAGCACCACCCCCTTCCGCCGCTACAAGCGCTGGGTCCACGAAGGCGGCATCGCCACCCCCTGCATCGTCCGCTGGCCCGCCACCATCAAACAACCCGACCTCGCGCACGCCCCCGCCCAAATCATCGACATCACCGCCACCCTCATCGACGCAGCCGGCGCTTCCTATCCCGCCGAATACGACGGCCACGCCATTACCCCCCTCGAAGGCGAGAGCTTCCTCTCGCTCCTCGAAGGCCGCGAGTGGTCGCGCGAAAAGCCTATGTACTGGGAGCACGAGGGCAATGCCGCCATCCGCATCGGGCCGTGGAAACTAGTCTGCGAAACCAGCGGCCAAGGCGGCTGGGAGCTCTACAACATGGACGAAGATCGCACCGAACTCAACGACCTAGCCGAGCGCGAAAAAGATAGGGTTAGGAAAATGGAACAGCGCTACCGCGAATGGGCCGACCGCGCCGATGTCCTACCCTGGCCCATCAACCCCGACACGTGGAAATTCGCCGGTATGAACCAAGACGGTACCTTCTACATGCGAGGACGGCACGGCCACATGGTCTAGATGCCCCTACTGCACCACTCCTACCTTCCGGTAAATCTCTGCACCACCCCTACCTTCCGGTAAATCTCCTCGCGCACCTTGTAGATTTCCCGCGCCTCTTGGGTCATCTCCGCCCCACCCCGTTCCGTCCATTCGGCCACGAAATCGTCGAAATAGTCGAGGTTGCGCTCACCTCGTATGATCTCGGCGTAAACCGTCATCTGCAAATTGCGCAGATCGCGCAAGTGCTTGATCGACGAAGGTACCACGTCCGGCTTGCCAAACAGGCCGGCCTGCGCCCACTCGGTGCGCTGATAGCGCTCGCGGTGTTGTAGCATGGCCGTCGGCAGGTACTTGTCGGCAATGGCGGGCCGGACCCCACAGGGCGCAAAAAAGCCACCCGGACCATCGACGCTCAACGTGGTCAGATGCTTGCTGGCAACGTTGCGGTCGTCGTAGGGCGGCAGATGGTACAAGCCGCGCTCGGCGTCGAACTCCCAATGCACGCCCCGCTGGCCCATCCGCACCTCCACAAAGAGCTTTTCCTCAACAGCTAGTGCCTCGAAAATTTTGAGCATCCGCACCACCTTCTCAGGCGCGGCTGCCACCTGCTTGCCAAAGACAAAAACATGGGCCGCCGTGCTCCACACCCGCGCCCCACGGATGCCCTCCGGTCCAGCCGGAAACGGCCCGACCACCACCTCGGCACCCGGCTGCAACTCGGCAATGACCGATACCAGCGATGCCTTGTTGTACTGGTCAAAGCTGCTATAGCCGCCGTGGCTGAAGAGGTACCCCGTCTTGCCGCTGACGAATTTTTGGTAGGGTATTGGGCTGCTCTTGATTTGGCCGATCGCAAAGTCGGGATCGATCAGCCCATCGACGTACCACTTGTGCAAAAGCCCCAGTATCTCCTTTACCTCGGGCCGGGTCCCGCCCCACACGACCTCGCCGTCGCGCAGCATCCAGCCGTGCGGCACGATCCCGTAGGCCCCAAAGACCGCGCCAAATACATTGAACCAAGCCTGCGCATTGGGACACATGCCGTAGGTGTCCTGTATCCCATTGCCATCCGGGTCCTCGTGGCGAAACTTCCACAGCGCCGTGTACATCTCGTCGAGGGTGTCCGGCACCTTGTCGATGCCGACGTTGCGCAGCCAGTCCTGCCGCCAGATTCCCGGCACGGGATAGCCTAAGCTACTGCCCCAAGTGGGGATGCCGTAATTGGCCCCCTTCCAGTAGGCGTAGAGCCACGCCGAGGGCGCGTACTCGTTGAGATAGCGCACGTAGTTGGGCGCGTGTTTTTGGATGACCTCGTAGGGAATGGGCAGCGCATAGCCGTGGTGAGCGTCCTTTTGCACCACGACCGGATCGCCGGCGTAGAACAAATCGGGCACATTGCCGCCGGCAAAGACCAGCGGCCGGCGGCGCATATAGGCAAAATGACTAGTAAACTGCGGCTTGAAATCGACGTTGAACCGCGCTTCGAGCCGCTTTTCGATCCAGGTGCCCTCGCGCGCGGTCGGAAAGCGCGGGATGCTCATCCAAGAGATCTCGAGCCGCTCGGCCGGATCATCGACGACCGCATCCCAGTCGATACTCAGTTCCGCCTCTGTCGCCTGCATCCTCCGCGCCTGCCGCTCGGCGAGAGCATACACAGCACTAATGCCGGCGAAAAACGCCAACAGGACAAGAATTTTTCTCCGCGTCATCTAGCAATCCTGAATGACTTGAACGGTTTCTGCTATTCTGCGTCCATCTGCGGATCCTAAAAAAACAAGGGAGGCAGATCACAAGCGATCCACCTCCCTAGGTCAAACCCGCAAACTACCGGGACAGCTACTGCATATACGAAGCCTTGATGTGGCCCCAGCTATCGTTCTCGACAGCGGTCGGCAAAAGATCCATCTGCGCCGGCAGCAAGATGAAGTCGGAGATGCACTTGCCATCGCCGTTGCCGCAGCGCTGACCACCCAAGCGCCAAGCGGCAAAGCGGGGGTCGTCGGCGTCGCCTACATCGTTGTCGATGATCGAGATGCCCAGACCGATGATGTCGTTTTCGCCAAAGTCGTGCTGAACGCTGTTTTCGGGCGACGCGTGGTCGAAATCGTCCCAGCCCACGGTCCACCACTCGACTTGGAAGGTCGCCTCGGTGGCGTGTGCGCCGTTGAGATTGAAGGAGTTGGGGCAACACGAATAGGGCTCGACATCGTGCCAAGTGGCACTGGAGGCCCAAAGCCAGTTCCAGCCAATCGGCTCTAGCGCCGGCCAGCGGTAGTGGCTCATCTGGTTGAGGCGGCCTCGGTTACGCAATACTTCTTCCTCGGTGTCAAAATCGTCGGCACCAAACCACGAGACATCGCCGCCGTGGTTGGCGTCGAGGTTGATCTCAAAGCTGTCGTCGCCACCAGCGCCACCGCCGCCACCACCATCGCGATCCCACAGATCGTCGAAGCGGTCATAGACGAAGTAGAGGCGGTCCAACTCGTCGTTCCAGCCCGAGGTCCAGCGGTAGTTTAGATCCGCAGTATTGACCTCAGCCCCAACTTCGCCAGCCACCACCACGTGCAGCAGCTCGCCGTTAAATTCGCTGAATGGCGTGAGCCACAAGTTGTCGGGCACTACGTCCCACTCGGAAATATCGCCGTCCATTACCGGCAGATGCGACGTGGGCCACTGCCAGACGCCCAAGATCAGCCCTTCGGGCGCGTGCGCAAAAGAAGGCGAGTTCAGCCCCAAAAGCGATACCACCGCACTCAGCGTCAATAATTTCCTCATAACTTATCTCCCTCTCGTTAGAATGGGGATTGATTGAATAAATAAAATCCTCGTGCCAATGCTAAGTTGTTAGTGATAACAAATGACGCTTATGTTGTCAATGTCTTATTCTTACTGACTGACGTTACGCATCTATGTCAAACCGATAGTGTAGCGGCGGCGCTTGTGGGCGTCCAAACGAAAAGGGCAACCCTGAGGGTTGCCCCTACAAGGCGTAACATCAGATTCTTAATATAGCAATCCTAAATGACTTGAGAGATATGCACTTCGTTCTCTCTGGTGAACACGCTACGATAGCTATCTGTGTCATCTGCGGATCATTTTGTAAATGATTTCGGACTGCTATATGATCCGGGTCGTCTTACTCCTCCTCTGCCCATTAGCTCCTAATGCCCCTCAATAGCCCCAATCGCCTCTTCCACCATCCCCCTCCCCTCGCTCCGCACCCCAATCTCGGCATACGCAGTGTGCGCCTGTTGCAGCGCCTCTAGCGCTTGCGCCTGCTCGCCCTTCTTGCGGTACACCAACCCGATATTGCCCAAGCTCTGCGCCTCCCCCTGCCGATGTCCAATCAACTGAAAAACGTGCAGGGCGTCGCCAAATGCCTTGAGCGCCTCGTCCAAGCGGCCCTGCTCAAAGTAGATGTTGCCGATATTGCTCAGCTGCGCGGCCTCGCCTTGGCGGTTGCCCGCCTGCGTGAAGACACGCAGAGCGTTCTCAAAGGAAGCGAGTGCCTCGTCGATTTTGCCTTGGTGAAAGTAGAGGTGACCGATGTAGTCTAATTGAGTCGCCCCCTCGGCGTAGAGATCGAATTCGCGGTACAGCGCCAAGGCCGCGCGATGCGCTTCTATCGCCTCGTCTAGCCGCCCCTGCTTTTGCAGCACTTGACCGATCTTGCTCGACTGGACAGCTCGGCCGCGCGGATGACCGTGGGCAACGTAAATCTCCAGCGCCGCTTCAAAGTCAGACAGCGCCGAATCCAAACGGCCTTGGTACAGATGCACATCGCCAATGTGGTCCAGCGCCTGCGCCCGCTGGCCCGGGTGACTATCGTAGCGTCGGTAGAGCGCAAGCGCCGACTGATACGCAGACAGCGCCGAATCCAAACGGCCCTGCTGAAAAAAAATGCGCGCCATGCGGTCGAGTGTCTCGGCTTGGCTATCCACCTTTTCTTGCGCCCGATGCATAGAAAGCGCCTCGTAGTAGGCGACCAGTGCGGCCTCTAGATCGTCCTGCTGCTGGTGGATTTGTCCAATCCGCGCTAGCTGAGTTGCGCGGGCTGCATCGTCAGCTAGGCGCTCGAGGACGGACAGTCCTGCGGAAAAGTAAAAAAGTGCCGAATCGAGCCGGCCCTCGTCTAGGTGGATGTTGCCGATATTCGTCAGGCCACCGGCTTGGCCGCGTAGATACTCCTCGTCTCGATAGAGTTCCAGCGCCTCCGCAAAGGCCAACCGCGCCGAATCCGCCGCGCCCCGGACGAAGTAAACCGTGCCGAGGCGGTCGAGGTCGTGCGCCAGTCCGAGGAGATCGCCGATCCGCCGATGCTCATCCCGCGCCTGCTTTAGGAAGCCTAGCGCCTGCTCTGGATCGCCCAGCATGAAATAAGCCGTGCCTAAATCACCCAGTGCTTGAGCCTCACCAGCGGCAAAACCGCTCTGCCGGTGCAGCGCCACCGCGTTTTGGTAGGATACCAACGCCGAGTCGAGACGCCCTAGGCGCTGATGGACTTGGCCCAGATTACCCAGCAAAGTGGCTTGGACATCTGGAGTCGCCTTAGAAAGTTCCAGCCCCTTCACCAACGCCGCCCCGGCCCTTTCATACTCGCCATCGCACAGCAGCGCGACCCCTGCATTGAGCCAGACCGCTGGCGACGGTCGCCGCGCAGCAGCCTGCAAATAGCTCGCAGCCGCAGCAGCGCAGCGTCCCTCGTCGAGATGATCTTCACCGACAGCAAAGTGCGCCCGCGCCGCAACCGCGTCTTCGCCCTCTGCCGCAAAATCGACCCGCGCCGCCTTCAACACCACCAGTCCATGCGGGCTCTCGTAGAGGACGAGCGGCGCTTCTGTGGATTCGCAGGACGCGAACAACGCAAATAGCAGTAGAACGCGATAGATAACTGTAGCAGTAGTTCGTCGGGAATCCCGATTTGATGAAGACACGGCTAGCCGCGTCTTCCTACTCAGATTCGTCTTGCAGACTCAATACCGGCCGACTATCAAAATGCACTACCCCAAAGCGCTCGGGCACGTGGAATTGCGGCTTGGGCGTCAAGGTATTGGACCAAGTGATGTACTGCAGATTAACCGCGCCGCCCGTGCGGTACAGGTTGAGACGCCACGCGTCGCCAGTGGTCGGGGGCAAGCTGGGGGCGTATGGAGTGAAGACGGCAAAGGGAAGGGCGATCTCAGCAGTCCAGAGCGTATCCTGATCCGTCTCTTGATTGAGTGTGCCTTGGATGTCGATAGCTACCTGCACCCCTTCACCGTTCCATGCGGATGAACGATCGGCGTGCGGCGAGCGGTCCAGAATCGTGCCCAAGGCATTGAATTCAAAATTGAAATAGCGGGTGACTTGGCTGGTGTCTGGGGCGATGAACACCTCGACGCAATCGTCGCGCGACACCGGACTATCGCGCTCGGTCAAGGTGGCCGAAATGTGCGGATCGTGCGCAGTGAAGGCGACGTACAGATGAACATCGTCCCACAGCAAACGAGCTTCGGTGCGATCCTTGGCCCCTTCAGTCCACCAAGGGAAGACGAACTGATCAATGACTTCGGCAGCCTCCCAAGAAGGCTCGTCGAGGCGACCGTCCACGGCGATAGGCCCGGCGGCGCGGAGGATAGTGTGGTGCGGCAGGGCATCTTCGGCGAGAGCGGCGGAAGCAATCAGGACTAGACAGAGAGTAGAGACGAGATAGCACATGAGAGTTTCCTGTCAAAGGGTAATTCCTTGAAGTCCAGAGCCGTATTTGGTTACTTGAAAGATTCGGAATCAATATAACTCGCCAGCCACTAGGATCACAGGAAAACGAGATGATGACCCCCGAACAGCGCTATTTTTTCGATCTAACCGGTTATCTCCATTTGCGCGGCGTTCTGAGTGAGAGCGAACTCCGCCCCGCCCAAGACGCGGCCCAGCGCTACATCGATACGCCGCCGGATCAGCTACCAGAGGGCTTTCGCATTGACCTCAACCGCGAGCACTTCAACTGGTACCTCTACGCCTTCGCCTTTGACAAAGCCCTCGAATGGCTGACGGTGCATCCCCAAACCTGGCCCATCCTGCTCGAACTGACCGGCGACAAACCCCGGCTAGGCGGCGGCAATATGATGGTCGATGTCCACGGCAAGCCCTTTCATCCCCTGCATTCGGGACGCGAGTCAGCCCTGCGCAAAGGCCAGCCGGGCTGGCGCCGCAGTTTTGTCAAGGACGGCAAAATATACAACAACGACTTGGTGTTTTTCTTTTATCTGACCGACGTTTTTCCCGGCGACGGCGGGCTCATTGTCGTACCCGGCTCGCACAAGGCCAATTTCCTGCGTGAACATCACTACTTCTATCCAGAAAGCTACACCGCCGACGGGGGGTACAACGACGATTATTTCAGCACTGAAGTGCCCGAAGGAGTGACCAATTTTACGCCCAGAGCCGGCGACGTGGTCATCATGTCCGAACACCTCACCCACGGCGCGCTCTCCTGGGAGCCCAAAGACCGCGACCGCCGCTTTCTCACCCTGCGCTACGGTGTGCAGCACATCGGCCCCTCTGACCCTTTTCCCGACGGCGTCAAGGCCCAATTGTCGCCAGAAACCTTGGAACTGATCGCCGTGCGCGACTTCAACGACCGCAAAGAAATCACCACGTGCGATACAGTAGAATTGACCCTATGAACGGACCACTACGCCTGCATTCCTGCCAACTCGTTACACAAAGAGGTACAGCATGACCCCCGAGCAACGCTATTTCTTCGACTTGACCGGCTACCTCCACCTCCAAGGCGTGGTGCAAGGCGCGGAATTGCAGGCGGCCCAAGACGCGGCCCAGCGCTACATTGACACGCCACCGGAGGAGGTGCCCGCCGGCCTCGAAATCAATCTCGAGCGCGAGCACTTCAACTGGTATATCAATGCCTTCGCCTTTGACAAGCCCCTCGAAGCGCTGACCCTCCACCCCAAAACTTGGCCCATCCTCAAGGAGTTGACCGACGATCGGCCGCGCCTGACCAGCGGCAATCTGATGGTTGATGTCCACGGCAAGCCCTTCCATCCCCTGCACTCCGGCGTCCCCGGGGCACCGGCCCGCAATCCAGAGCAGGGCCGCTACAGCACAATCGGCGGCAAAGTCCAGTGCAACGACCTAGTATTCTTTTTCTACCTAACCGACGTCCATCCCGGCGACGGCGGGCTTATTATTCTCCCCTGTAGCCACAAGAGCCACTTCGACTATCCGCGGTCGCTTTTCTATCCCGACAGCTATACGGCAGAGAATGGGTACAACGACGAGTACTTCAGCACTGAAGTGCCCGAGGGAGTGCTCAACGTAACGCCCAAAGCCGGCGATGTGGTCATCATTTCCGAGTTGGTCACCCACGGCGCACTCTCTTGGGTGCCCCAAGACCGGGACCGCCGCTTCCTCACCCTGCGCTACATGCAGCAGCACGAAAGCGTGCGCGGCGGTCTAGACCGTTTCTCCCCAGAGATCAAAGCTCGACTTTCGCCGGAGACCTTGGAACTAGCCGCACCCGCCTCCTTTACCCACACCAAGGAAATCGTCGAACAAGAAGTCGTCGCGCTGAGCTGAGCGCTCAATCGATCTCTTCTAGCGCAATGGCCCGAGTCCAACTAGCCGTGACCCGCTGCATCTTGAGCGGCAGGGCGATGAAAAAGACGCGGTCCTTTGTGAGTTGCTCCAGCCCCAAGAGGGCGTCCACCATGGGAATGCCCTCTTGCAGCAGCCGGCACTCGGCATCGATGTGGGCGTTGGGCACAGTGGATGGACCGTAGTACAAATTGCCGCCCGAGGCCAGCAACTTGATCCGCGTTTCAATAAAGAAATCCAGCACTTCGGCTTCAAAGTAGGGTAACTCGCCGCTGTGTTCGGGGTTGGTGCGAACCAGCACAATATCGCCGCTTTTCACTCCTGTTTGGCGAAATTCGTCGGCCCTGATTCCCTCTCCTATCCCCTTGTGCGACAGATCGCAGACCACGGCCTCGCCAATGTACGAGGCCAACGGCATGCCGGCCATGTCCGGCCCTTCATCTAGGTATTTATAGGCCCCCTCGCAGTGCGTGCCATTGTGCGTCTGACTCTGAATGAAGTGCATCCGGGCCCCGTAGGCCATAAACTCCTGCACCTCCACCGAGCGGCCGTAGAAAGGCTCGCCGTGCAGGTAGTGCCCGTCGATTTTCTGCTCTCCGGGAATCATCTCGTGCGATAGGTCGATAATGCGGTACTTGCTCAGATCAATCATTTTTTCCTCAACAGAAGTGAATGGAATCCAGTTCGAGAAAGTTTATTCTATGTCAATGGCTTCGTCCGATAGTTTTTCGGCCAACTCAGTTGACGGAATAATATCGACTATGTCCATCATCTCTCTGGTTAATGGACTTTTTAGAAAACCTCTCAAATTGTCTGTCAGATGGTCCATCAGTATAACGGAGTCCGACGAAGCTGTGCTAGTCGTTACGAGCCAGAACTGAAACTCATTCTCTGGTAAAAACTCTTTGGCTCATTATGGATTCCGGGGAGTTGTCTTGAAGGGGTAATCCCACCGGCTTATCTTGGTGCTGTGGGCCCTTTTTCCTTGTCTTCCAATCTGGCTTTTCACCATGGTCAATATCCAACATCTCATCGATGATGCCAAATGCTTTGAAACGGTTCGCGCGCTCCGCTGGTCCGATGGTATTTTCTGTCCGCACTGTGGTTCGACTCGGCTTATCAAGCGGGGTTTTGATGACACGCAGCCGCATCGCCAACGCTACCGATGCCCCGGCTGTGCTCGGGACTTTGATGATTTGACCGGCACCGTGTTAGCCGGTCACCACCAACCGTTACGGGTTTGGATTTTGTGTCTGTATTTCATGGGCTTACATCGGTCCAACCGGCAAATTGCCCAGGAACTGGGATTGAATAAAGATGATGCGCAGCACATGACCACGCACCTGCGGCAAGGCTTGGTTGCCCAGCAGGAGCCCGCTTGGCTTGATGGGGTAGTCGAGTGCGATGAAGTCTATCTTGTGGCCGGTCATAAAGGGCATCCTACGGCGGTGAAAAAAAAGGCCGAACAGGACGACGCAATCGACTCAAAGGCCGTCGAGGACGGGGCACCTTAGCTGGGGAAAAACCGCCGATCTTAGGCATGATTCAACGCGGGGGGGATGTGTGCATTCAGATGTTGGAGAATGTCCAGCAAAAAACCATTGAGCCGCTGATTAAAAAGGCTGTTATCCCGGACACGCTCATTTATACCGACGAGTACAACATCTACGGGCGGCTGGAAGCCTGGGGCTATGCCCATGCCGTGGTTCATCATGGCCAGGGTGAATTCGCCCGGGATGACGATCAAGATGGCTTTTGTGAAGTGCATGTCAATACCATAGAAGGATTCTGGTCTTTGTTACGCTCTTGGTTGAGACCCCACCGAGGGATCTCGCAGGAAAAACTCCCACTCTATCTGGGCTTCTTTCAATTCGTTCATAACATGAGAAAAAGGGGCAAAGCGCTCCTAGAAAGCCTCATTAAAGGCATTCTGGGAATAGCTCCCTGCAATCCATAATGAGCCAACTCTTTTACCTCGTCCTGCGAACAAGACAGGCGGCACAGAACCAACATCGACCCGTAAAGTTTAAGCCGATGCTCTTTAAGAACTTCGTCGTAGAGCAATTCAACTTGGTCATCGTCGTTGAGGTAATCATATTTTTCTTTGAAATCAACTATCGTGCTCTCTAAGTCGGTTTCCTCTATAAAAACGACGCTTTGGTTGTCCTTGCTGACCGTTACAAAGTCGCAGCACTCGCATGTTCCAAGTCCGGCGGCGCGGCGCATATCGGACTCTTCCACTGTGCTATCCATCCGATACGCTTTGAAGCCGCCGGCAGATTCTATTGGCTCGGCGAATTGGGATAAGGGCATTCTACAGCCCTTTGATGTAGAGATCAGAGAAAGGCTTGGTCAACGACTGTTTGATTTCTGCCATCACTGCGTCCATGTCGTCGTTCCATTCGGCATCCGGCGGAAACTTATTCAACCTGACGAGTTCCCGGTCCTCCGGTTTTTCCTTTACATGCACCTCAAGCCACTTGAGAATCGTCATACTGTGGGTAGAGACCACCACATTGACCCCCTGACGAGCTAACTCAAAGAGGAACGCCGCCATCTCAACTTGCCAAGCCGGATGGAGATTCGATTCGGGTTCATCAATAAAAAGGAAAGAGCCTCGGTCTAAGGCCCCTCGCTCAATCAGCAAGGCCAGCATTCCCATATTTGTAACCCCCGCCGACGTGAGAGAGAGCGGAATTGACTTGCCTTTTTGTTGAAATTCAAGATCGCCCGCTTCACTCAGCGAAATCTGCCCGCCAATCGCATCGTGCAAACTTTCATGGATTCCGGCGAAAGGATGCTCTATACGCCTCCTTCTGAGGGCAACAGCCATGTCGTAGAAGTAATCTGGAACTCCATTCAAAGCTGTGAAAGGGGAACGCGAATCGAGCTTAATCGACTCCAAGGCACTTTTCAGCTTCCAATAAAGCGGGGACTCTAAGTAGAAGGCTTCTGGGAATGACTGCATTTTCTGAACGATTTGCGGATAGAGATTGAACGCGAAAGACTTTTCTGTTCCCCGTAATTCCCCCACACCTTCGATGCTGAAATACAAGGGGAAATCGCCGTCTCCTTTGATATTTGAAAGATCCAACTCTTGAAAATTTCCGCGTATATTCTGATGCAACTTTTGACTCCGTCCCCAATTAATCATCCATTCCACGTTCTTGAAACCATGTTCCAAAGTGCTTATAAAATTTTCAAGTTGATGAGTCGCGGAAGAGGGTCCTTCTTTTTCTTTGCTGTTTTTAAGGGTTTGGCAATGGACTTTTATTTTTTCGATTTCAGCCATCAATTCGGATTGCACCACCCTGAGCCGGTCAAGTTCACTTTGGGTTGGATTACTTGGAAACGTCTCCCGTAGTATAGAGTCTATCTTTTGGACCCTCTTTCTAATTGCAGACAAGGGGAGTTCTTCTACCACTCGACCGATCTGCTCGAAGCGTTGCAAATTCAATTCTATGCTGTGGGCCATCACATCAAAAAACACTAGCGCATGATTTGCTCTCATAGCACTAAAAATCGAATACAACATCTTCGCCACAAAAGTCTTGCCCGTATTGTTCGGCCCGGCGAATACCGTGAACTGACCAACTTGGATAGTCGCCTTGTCGATTGGCCCAAAATTCTTAATTTGCAACTCAAGGTCCATAAGTCCCTTCCTTGAGATTCTCCATAGGTATTCCCAAGCGGCAGCTAAAGGCTTGGGCTATATTAGACTCGGCGATTGCTCGCCCGATAAAATATCGTCGATATTAGCATTTCTCGCATCGGATTATTACGCCACCATGCGCTACTCGTAAACCGTTCCCCCCGTCTTGTGCTCCTCGATCCAATCCCAATCCACCTCCACGCCCAGACCCGGCCCCTCCGGCACTTCCACACAGCCATTCTCATCCACTGAATCCAACTCGTCGAGCCAGCGCCGCTCGCTGTAAACCGCCGGCTTGGTATCGTTGACCAGAGGGTGTACCAAGCCCAACTCGTAATAGTTGGCATTGCGCAAGGTCGCCATGATGTGGCGGTGCGTCAGGCCGCCGCCGTGCAACTCCACGTCCAGCCCGTGCGACTCGGCCATAGCGGCAATCTTCATCACCCCAGTGATGCCGCCATCCGCGCTGCTATTGGCGCGTACGAAGTCAGTGGCACCGGCAGTAATCGTATCGGCCTTGGCCTCCAACCCGCGCACGTGTTCGCCCATCAGCATCGGCGTCTTGATCAACTCGCGCAGCTTGGCGTGGGCAAAGCGCGAAAACCCGCCGCCCCTAAACGGATCTTCATACCACATATAGCGCGCTTCGTCACAGGCGCGACCCACCTTGAGCACATCCTCAAACGTGGGAAAACACCCGGCCGGATCGAGCAACAGGTCCATATCGTCGCCCACCGCCGCGCGAATGGCTAACACCGCCGCCACTTCGCGGTCGATCGGCCCGTTGACCCAGCCGTGGATCTTAAACGCCGGGTAGCCGTATTGCTCCTTGCAGCGCAGCGCGAATTGCGCGAAGTCGTCCGGCGTCGTCAAACCGCCGTTTTCGTCGCCGTGGTAGGTCGAGGCGTAGGCCGGCAATTTCTTGCGCCAGCCCCCGCCCAAAAGCTCGTAAATCGGCGCGTCGTAGAGTTTGCCGGCAAAATCCCATAGCGCGGTGTCCACCGCACCCGGCGGCGTGCCGTCCTGACCGCGCCGCGAGCGCTTGAGATCGTGCCAGATGATCTCGCGGTCCAGTGGGTTGCGACCGAGCAAGTACTGGGCTGTGCGACCGTCGATGCCGCCGGGCGCGATGCCGCTGACCCCGGCGCTAGTCTCGATGGTCAGGAAGCCGCCGCTCTGAGACAGGCGACCTCCTTTTCTATAGACCGTATCAAAGCCCAATTGATCCTCCAACTCCATATCGGCGATCTCGTAGTCGAAATGCGTCGTAGTGATGCGGGTGATCTCGATATTTCGTGCCATCGTTAGCTCCTCTATTTTTGTGAGATTTCGTTTTCATCCGCCGCCAGCGGCCCCACCGCACCCAAACGCAGCGCGGGATAGAGCGTTTCAAAAAGCGGCGTGTCGCCCGTATCGCGGGCATAGCGCCAATAGAGCCGCGTCATTTTTTTGACCTGCTCGTCATAGGCGGGATCCTGCGCCAGGTTCTTCATTTCATAGGGATCTTCGTCTAGCTGATACAACTCGTCAAAATCAAAGCCGTTAAACACAAACTTCCACGGCCCGTCCCACACCACCCGCTGCGTCAGCCGGTGGCGATTGCCAAAGTATTCGGCATAACCTCGGGTCCATTCGTCGGCCACATCTGCCGGTTCGCGCAACAGCCCGACAAAAGAGCGAGAGTCGGCCCCATCAACAGGCTCGCAATCGGCCAGTTCCAACAACGTCGGGCACAGATCGTGCAAGCCAACTCGACCTTGGCAAACAGCGCCCCTCGCAATGTTAGGCCCACGCACAATAAGCGGCACCTGATACACTTCTTCGAACGCGGAAATATCCTTGAAAAACAGACCGTGCGCTCCCAACAAATCCCCGTGGTCGGCGCACATCACAATGATCGTGTCGTCGAGTTTACCCGTCTCATTGAGAAAGTCGATTACCCGCCCGAATTGGGCATCTATTTCGCTAATCGACGCAAAATAACACGCCCGCGCTGTACGCTTCTGCTCCTCATTGAGCTGACGCCAAATGCCCTGCGCCCGCCGATAAAGCCCCGGCCGATCCGCCAGATCATCATCGGCATTGGGCGGCGGTGTCAGCTCTTGATTCGCATAGTATTCATACCATTCGCGGCTGGCGATAAAGGGATCGTGCGGCTCCTCAAAGCTAACGAAAGCACACCACGGATCGTCGCCTTGTACCACTTCCTCCAGATAGCGCAGCGCCAGCGTCGTCGTCAGCCCCATGCTGCGCTCTGCCGCCGGCCGGTCGGTCATCCCGTAGAGCAGATGAGGTCCATAGCCGTGCGGCGCTTCGAGATAATGCGCCGGATCGCACTCCGGCCGCAGCGGCTTACCGCCCAGCACCTCGGCGACTAACTCATTGTAGAGCGCACCACCACGGACCCCGTTGACCTGCCAGCCGAAGCGATCCAGCGCATTATCGCGCTCGACGTGCCACTTGCCGAAATACCCCGTGCGATAGCCAGCATCTACCATGCGCTCGGCCCAATGCACCTTATCGGTACGCAGCGCATGTAAATCCGGCACCTTGGGATAGAGCACCTCCAGCACCCCGTGGTTGTGCGGCATCAGCCCGGTCATCAGACTCGCCCGAGTCGGCGAGCAAATGTTATTGGGCGTATAGGCGCGGGTAAAACGCACGCCCTCCCCGGCCAGCCGATCCAAGTACGGCGTTTGACAGACGTGATCGGGGTCGAGCACGCGGGCCTGCATCTGGTCGGCCATTAGAAAGAGAATATTGGGTCTATTACTCATCGTTATTCGTCCCATTGTTCGACGAAGGTAGCGAAATAATCCAACTCCCGGCACCGCACACAATTTCCACCTAGGCCATTATCTGCAAATTGCACAAGTCGCGTAGATATAGCGACCGCAAAACGGATTCTCACATTTTATAGGAGTCAAAAACTCAGGATTTGTTTTGCGGTCGCTATATTTGATCGACGAGTCAGCAAGTAGTGAGGGAACAACTGCGGATTCGCGCAAATACCACAGCCTTTAATAAGCCACCGCCACCGTCCGCAACACCTCGGTCCGTTCCGCGCTCAATCCTCCAGCGTCAACGGCCACCCTAAGCAACGCGCAATAGACGCCCGGCGGAACGCGCATCCCCTGCTCGTCTGTCCCATCCCAAGCGATCTCATACTGGCCGGTGCTCGTCGAGCGCTGCTCGGCAAGCTCGCGCATCAGCCGACCGCTCAAATCGTAAATGGCAACTTCCAGCGGGCCATCGTCGTCCAGACGCACGACCTTGAAGGCGAAAACAACGCGGTCGTTGACACCGTCGCCATTGGGCGTAAACGCCGGCGGGCGCACTTCCACGTCGAGCAACAGTTCCCCGCGCGTCGGGTCGCCCACCAGCGTCGTCGTATTGCCCGCCACCGCGTCGAGCGCGTTGCCCGGATCCACCCGCTGCCAAGTGCCCTCGCCCCCAGCGCTGTGCTGTAAGGACGCGCGCAGCACAGCCCCCATGCCAAAGAGCGTGGTGCGAAAGTCAACGCGCACGACCTCAATGTCCGTATTGGGCCGAATCTCGGCAAAGGACAGGCGCAAGCTATCCGCGCCCGTGGGAATGACCTCGACTCCCTCCACTTCGAGCTCGTCTCCAGCCTGACCCGCGTATAGCCTCGCAAAACCGAGCGCCATATCCGCTGGCGCAACCAGCAGCAACTGATCGAAACCAGGGTCGCGGCGGTCGAATTGCGGCCGCACGTACAGGGAAAAGGGACGCTCCACGCCCAGCGAATCGACCCTGAACGGCGCAATCTCGCCCGTCAGCCCTTGGGCCACCGGACTGGTAAAATTGAGGCGGACCGAGCGCAGCGCGGCGCTAATGTCTGGATTATCTGAAAGCATAGTAGCCCGCACCTTGAGGAACTCGCGCGGACTAGGCGAGGTAATCGCACTGCCCGTTGGGTCCTCATAGGGCTGGCTCCAGCCGCTCCAGTCGTCCCCTTCCACCTCCTCGGCAACGATCGGCCCCTTAAAGATGTCCAACAGCGTCGGATTGTTGTACTCCTTCTCGGAAATCTCCGTGCCGTCCTTTTTGAAATAGTGCAGCACCTCGCCCAACTCATTGCCCGTGCGCGTCTGCACCAGCACGCTAGTGCCCGGCGGCGCATCCGCATCCCACTCTATCGACAGCAGATTCCGCCGTCCGCCCAGCCGCACCAAGCCAGACTCCAGCCAGACCTCGGGTTGAAACCCTCGACCGTAGAGCTGCACCGAAGCGGGAAATCCCCGGTGCCCGCCGACGGGCACGATGATTTGCTCCCACACTAGGCGGAAAAAGCGCGTCTTGATCAGTTCAAAGTCGTGGCCCTCATACTCCTTGCGCGTACTCGACTGCTGGCGGCTGGCCACGGTTGTCCACTTGAGGCTGCCGTCGGCATTGAGCGCGCCGTCCGAGGCGTCGAGGCGGTAGGAGGCAAAGCTATAGCGGTCGCGGAGTGCCTGACCGCCATAGGCAATGCGGAAGGTGTCGATCCAGTACGCCGAACCCAAGTCAAAGCTCAGATGGCCTTCGGGGCCGGGAATGGTTTGGCGGTTAAAGGAGAAGATCAGATCCACGTAGGTCTGCACGTTGCCGTCGATGGTCCGCCCCACCGGCAACCCCTGTGAGGCAAACACATCGCCGCCACGAGCCAAGGCGGCAATCATCGCATCGTCGCCCTCGTGCCAAACTTCGAGTTCAGCCAGCCGGGGCCGCTCCCAGCGGTAATAGGAGACCCCGCCCTGCTGATCGGCGGGTAATTGCGCGTAGTCTGCCTCATCGACCTCGGTCAGCCGCCCGTCGCGCTGCAACTTGTAATAGACGACCGCGCCCCGCTCGGCCGCGGGCAATGCCTCGTACTCTGCCTCGCTAACCTCAAAACCACGGTCGAAGTCCGACCCTCGCACCACCACCTGCACCAGACGCACTCCAGTGCCAGCGAATTCTTGCTGCGGCACCGAGATCGCCGAAGTCGGCGGGGCGTTGATCGGCTGATCCGACAGTTCCCGATCCTCGGCCGCCACGCGCTCGCCAAGCGAAATTTCCAGCCGCCGCTCGGTCTTGTTCGGCTTCAACGTGCGCCACACCACATCGAACTCTGGCTCCTCCGAAGAGATGAACTTCTCCGGCACCTCGCCGTCGGAGATCAGCACGTCGTACTGCAAAAAGGGATCGCCTAGACCTTCCTCAACGAACTTTAGCACAATGCGTTTGGCAATGACCAGCCGGCCTAAGTCGATTGTAAACCACCACTGCGAACCCAACTCGGCAGCATCTGTGACCGACTCAGGCTCCCAGTAGGTCGCCAAGTCCCCATCGAGCACATTGAGCACGCCGGGCGCGTTGGAACCCGCTTCTATCGCATCCGCGAGCACGATTTCCTCGGCTGCCTTCTCCCGCACGAGGTCTTCGGGCGGATGCAGGCGCAAGAAGTGGACGATGTCCTTGGTCGCGTCCGTATTGCGGCGCAGTTCAAACGGCGTCACCGTACCACTTTGGTCGATCGTCAGCGTCCCCACCGGAAACTCCCAAGCACGCCAGTGCGCAGCGCGGTCGATAACGAGCTGGTCGGCAGTGAGCCGGTAGCCGCTCCCTTGGGCATGGACCGCAGCCACCCACAGCAAAACGACGGCAATGTAGCGCATAAGTCCTCTCCTCTTAGTACCTGACGTTACGCACGAGCCCTAGGTATGAGATGCTTCGCTGCGCTCAGCATGACACTGGAAAGCGGAGTGCTAGCACCTGTCATGCTGAGCGCAGCGAAGCGGAGTCGAAGCATCCCATACCTCAGTCAATACGCCAGCGAGACAATGCGCGAGCGGGCCTTGGTGCCGCCGTCAGTCTCTACCTCAAGCCGCAGCACGTACAATCCAGGCGCGAGCAAGACACCCGTTCCATCCCGACCGTCCCACTCGGCGGCAAACTGGCCGCTCTGCGCCGGGCCGCGAAAAACCTCGCCGATCCGCGTCCCCTGCAAATCGTAGAGCACCACCGCCACTTCGGCATTCCCGATCACATTCAACAGATCGTATTCAATCCGCACGGCATCGTTGATCTGATCCCCGTTGGGCGTGAACGCGCCTGGTACGAGTCTGAGCGCGCCGACCACCTGCTCAGCGATATGGGTCAGCCCCACGTTCAGCGTATTGCCTTCGACTAGCTCAACCACTTCGCCCGGCGTCACCACTTGGCGCACCTCCTGCGGCCTAGTGCTGTCGTACACGCGGCCCGAGAACAAGGTGCCGAACTTGAACACCTCGCAGCGGAAGACCACCTCTATCAGCTCGCCATCGCGCGCTTGGTCTATCCGCGGAACGCCGACCGCAAAGCTGCGCCCATCGAGCCGCCGCACCTCAAAGGCAACCTCTTCGCCGCTGTAGCGCACCGCGTCAATGCCCTGCGCCTGAGTCGGCGTGTCAATCTCAATCGTATCAAAACCCAAGTCCTCAGCCTCTAGTCGCGGCAGCAGCATGTAGGTGAACTCCGTCGCCACGCCCGTAGTCGCCAAAACGGGTGCAATCTCGGCCAACACCAAGGAAGCCATCGGCGGCCGAGACACCGCAAACTGCACGAAGTTCAGCCGCCCACCCGCTTCTACCGTGGATTGGAAGTTGGCCCGGATCTGCACAAATTGCCGAGGTTGCGTCCCCTGCATCGGAGCACTACCCTGCGCCAAGTCATAGGCCGCGCTCCAGCCCTCCCAGTTTTCCGTATCGGGCGAGATGCCGGCCTGCTGAGCTTTCTCCAGCCGGTTGTACGACCGCAGCGTCAAAGGTCGCCCCCGAGTATCCAGCCGAGTCCGCTCATCGCCGCGGAACGTGCTGCGCCAATAGGTGTTGGGATCGCTGTCGTCGCCAGCGCGCGTACTCAGTTCTATTTGCGCGCCGGGATCGACTTGGCTGCCCCAGCTTAGTTCACCCAGCGCCGCACGCCCGCCCAAATCGAGGACATTGGACACGTAGCGCGCCGTCGGCGTAAAGCCCTTGCCGTAGATTTCAAACTCGGCGATTTCCCAGATGCCTTGGGTGTTTTCGGGTGCTTCAAAGAGCATGCGGCGGATCGGCACCGGCGGCAGATCCAGTTCGACCACTGAGGTCGTGTTCTCGGTAGCCTGATGCACGATGTCGAAGTCGATGAAAGAGCCGCGCGTGCCCGCAGTGTACTCGCGCGTGCCTTCCTTGAGCGGATCGCCGTCGCTGGTGCCGATGATAAAGCGCTGTAGAAAGCGCTCTTCCTCAAAGCGCTCGCGCGGATAGAACTTGACGCGCTCGACCGTGAAGTTGCCCCCGAACTCAAAAATTAGACTCTTGTTGCGCACACCAATGCCCGAGGTAGTCCAATGCCCATCGCCCAAGAAGACGGTCTCGACGTCTTCGTCCCAGAGTACAGCCTCGGTGTCGCCGCTTCGCTCCCAACCTCGCCAGACCAACGTCTGCACCCGGCCACCGCGCTCCTTGAGACGCGGCGTCAGATTTACCGACGGGTCCAGTTGCTCCGGCTCAATAAAGTCCGCAGCGATATTCAGCGATTCGACGTGGCCGTGCTGTGCGGATTCCACTCCCTCCCAATCGAGCTGGACAAACTCCACCCCCTCGGCCAACTCCGGTACCGGCAGCGACGAGCCGCCGATCCGATAAATCGTCAGCGCGTCTGCGCCGCTAGTCAGCCAAGCGAGCGCCAGCACAAGCCGGATACCGGTCTTTAGCATAACCTTCTACTCCTGTTGCCTACCTCAAAGCGTCGAATTCTCAGTCGTTGACAAGGATGCTTATTAATACCTAGATTCGCGACAGTGTGCCAATTTTAAAGGAGGATACGCAAAATGAACAACGATGTAACAGCAACACAAGCCCCCAACGTCACCCTGAACATCCAGCAGCTAGAAGAAGTCATTCGCAAGGTCGTGCGCGAAGAACTCATGGCGTTTGCTACGCAGGAACAGGGAATTTTTCACCTCGATAAGGAATCTCCGCTTTACAAGGATATGGAGGACATTCTTGAACGAAAGAAATCCAATCAGTTGAAATTCCGTACTCACGAAGAAATCTGGAATGGGTGAATATCGCGCATTTTATGAAAACCGATTCGTTCGCAGCCTTGCTCGCTACTCGAATTTACGCCAGCGCATCCAGCGCAGAGCTGAGCAGATTCTCGAAGATCCCTATGATCGCACCGAACGTCTTGGGCGAGTTCCTAACGGATTAGATTTGCGGGGTTGCCGCAGTGCACGAGTAGGAAGAAATTTTCGGATGATTTTCGTCATATGCGAGGAATGTCGGCATATCAAGAAATGTCAGTATTGTTTCTTCGCGGATAGAGAAGACGCAACCGTTGTTTTCTTGGCTATTGGACCACACACTCGGGCTTATACAATGAGATGAGCTACGGGGCCATTCGTACCGATCTTCAGCGATTCGACGTGGCCGTGCTGCGCGGCTTCCATCCCTTCCCAATCTAGCTGGACAAACTCCACACCCTCGGCCAACTCTGGCTTTGGCAGCGACGCACCGCCAATCCGATAAACCGTCAGCGCATCGGCGGTGCTAGTCAGCCAAGCGAGCACCAGCACAAGCCGGATACAGGTCTTTAGCATAACCGCGGGCCCTCTTTATGTCAGTGGAAAGTGTCCCGTTTTAATCAGAACATTCATTTTCTGTCGGCAACATCTCATCCCCAAGGCGCGGTGGCTCATCGCCTGCCGTCGCGAGCAGACGGTCAAAAGCCTCTAAATCGGCACCGGCGGCCCGGTCTTGGAAGTAGCGGGCGGTCCGCAAAGCTGCTAGCTTCTCTGCTACGGCCACATTGATAAATTGGTCGAGCGTCGTGCCCTCGGCTGCCGCCACTTTTTCGGCTTCGGATTTGAGCGAGGCGAGCAGATGGAGGGAATACGGGTTCGTGGTAGCCATGATCTTCATCCTTTCTTCAGCCGTCGTATAGCTTGTGCAGGCGTTAGAATCTGCATGTTAAATAGGTTGGAACCTGGCAAGAAATCCTGCGTGTTAAACGTCACAATCGCCTCCGCACCACCACTGACTGCGGCGTCAAGCACCATTTCATCGTCGAGATCTCGCAGCAGTGGACGCCACAGAAAATAGGGTACTACTGGAGTAACTAGCAGGGCCAACGTATCGAGAAAAACGTTCACATCCTGTACGCTCATCCCGGCGGCTTGGCGTTGCTCTGGACGCATCAGGACCGCTTCATACTCCAGCATCATAGGCACACTCGCGACAGCTTCAATCTGTCCCGTACGCAACGCACGCAAGAGCGCATTAGAAGCACCTGAACGGCTGCGAAGTGCTGCAACAATAACGTTGGTGTCAAAGGCTATTTTCATTGGCTATTTTCTGAGAGAATAATGCGTATCTCAACATCGAGATTCAGTCGATTGAGTGAGAAACGTTCTTAGAAGTGGTTTTATAACCGTCTGAGTGTAATCATCAGACAGGCGACATTGACAAAGGCTTGATACATTTGGATATGATATTCCCATCGCACGACCAGCCGTCGAAAATTGCCCCACCATGCCAAGGTGCGTTCGACCTTCCATCGCCTCTTGTAGCGGCGCAAGGGGCGTCCATCTTGGGTGGGCGGTTTCTTCCGGTTTTTGCGATGCGGACAGATCAACTCAATGCCCCGTCGTGCCAATCGAGCGCGCAGCGGGTCAGAATCGGCGGCCTTGTCGTAGATCAAGCGCGTCGGATTTTTCCGCGGCCGGCCCCGGCCGGGGCGCGGCACGGCCACCCGCTCCAGCGTCGGCTCGATCAACCCGACTTCGGCTGGGGACGCCGAGTCCAGGTAGTTTCCCAAAGGCAGCCCTTGGCCGTCTGCCACCACCATCCACTTCGTACCCTTTCCGCGTTTGGTCGGCCCGACACAGGCCCCCCTTTTTTGGCCGGGGCAAAACTACCATCGGCAAACGTCTCGGCCCAGTCGAGTTGGCCTTGCTCATCCAGTTGGCCTAACAACGCTCGCCATGCCTTCAGCCAGATGTCTTGCTCTTCCCAACGGCGTAGCCGACGCCAGCAGGTACTCGGCGAGGGGTATCGTTCGGGCAGGTCTTTCCACCGCGCACCACTGCGTAACACCCATAAAATACCCTCAAACACCGGACGGTTGGCAATGGGTTTGGGACCGCCTTTGGGCGACGCTTTGGGTGCAGGTAACAACGGCGCTATATGCGCCCATTGGGCATCGGTCAATTCAGACGTATGGCGCGACATAATCGGGACTCCTTGGGGCGAAGCAAAACGAGTAGAAGCAAAAAAGAAAAAACACAACCCCCTATCAAGTTATGAAACCGCTTCTAGCCAGATTGCCGAATTCGGCAAAGTACGGCCCTTTCTTGACGTCCAGCTCCTCGACGACTTCGGGAATGAGAAAGTGCAAGTCGGCATAGCCTTGCCCGTGGCCGTGGGAGACCATATTCACGGGCACCCCATCCACCGAAATGGCCACATCCGTGCCGTGGTCGGCGTCAAAACCACGCAGAAAAATCTGTTCGGCTTTGCCGCCGCCAGCGTGTTGGGCGATGATGAGGCCGGGTGCCAGTTGCAGCATCTGATGAGCCGTGCGGCTGGGCCGGGTTTGCAGGTCGAATTGGCGCACCGCCCGCGAGGAGGCCGCAGAAGAGGCCCGGTCGGCTTGGATCAGCATTTCGCCCATGTGTACGGGGCTGGGAGTCAGGGCGGCAGTCAAGTGGGCTTGCTCGCCAGAGACCACCTGCAAGGTCTCGGTGCGGGCGGCATAACCAATCATACTGATTTCCACTTGGTGGGTGCCTACAGGCACGGCCGGTAATACGAACTGACCTTCTAAATCCGTGACCACCCCCAGCAGGGTGTCCACGAGGCCAATGTTGGCCCCGGGCAGCGGTTCGCCGGTGGCCGCGTCGGTTATCTTGCCACTTAGCTGAGCCGCTGGCTGGGCTGTTATAGGATAGCCGACTAGCAAAGTCGCTATAATCGACAAATAGACCATACTGCGCATTATCTACTTCTCCTTATCGGATTTATCGGGAGATAACGACCTTCAGGCCGCTCGTGTTTCTGTGGACTAGCCTCTGATACCCTTACACTTTTGAAAACAGGGCTGCTGCCCATAGATTAGCGCTTTCTTTCAACCGACCAAGATCAAAGGAGCACCTTATGAGCAGCAGCGAACAGGTATATACTCGATTGATGAGTACGTTGCAAGTGATCGTGCCGGTATCCAATCGCAAACAGTTGGTCAACTGGGCTTGGATTGCGGTGGCTATTTTCCAAGCCCAGTCGATTGCCTTGAGTCAACTCGCCGTTTTTCTGCCGGGTTCGGCCAAAGCCGAGTCCCGGGTGATGCGGCTTCGCCGCTGGTTGTCGAATCAGCAGTGCTCGGTGTGGGCTTTGTATCGCCCGCTGCTTTTGCATGTGTTGGCCCCGTTTGCCGGGCGGGCGGTGTATGTGATCTTGGATGGGACGTTGGTGTTCGGCCATCGCATGCAGATTTTTCGCCTGTCGTTGGTGCATAAGAATCGAGCCATTCCTCTGGTATGGAAGGTCATTCCGGGTACAGGCAATACCCGCGTGGGTCAACTGGAAGGGATGTTGACCCACGCCGCGGAGGTGCTCAACGGGTCGGTCGCGTCGGTGACCTTGCTGGCCGATCGAGGCTTCCGCGATCATCAGTGGGCAACCTTATGTCTAAGGTTAGACTGGCAGTATGTTATTCGCCTACCGGCCAACACGTGGGTGAACCTGCCCGATGGGTGGAGCGGACGCATCGATCAGTTGGACGTGCCCCCAGGCCGTCGTCGCTTTTATCCACAGGTTACACTCACCAAACAGGCGACGCGGCCCACCGCGCTGTCGGTGGGTTGGACCCACCCGACGCCCAAACAACCCGCCGAGTTAATCGCCGTTATCTCCGATCAACCCGCCGGCCCCGCCCGCCGGCGTGCCTATCGCAAGCGGATGCGGATTGAGCAGAGCTTCAAAGAAGATAAATCCGGCGGCTTCGATCTGGATCATACCCGCTTGCTCAACCCCCAACGTCTTGAACGCCTGCTGCTGGCCGGGGCGTTGGCCACCTTATGGGCGCACGAGTTGGGCGAATATGTCCTCCGAGGAGGCCCCGCCCGCCGACAGACCATCGATGCGGACACCCAGCGCGAACGGAGTGTGTTTCAATTGGGGCTCCGGTGGCTCAAACGGTGTATCGCCCTCCAACTCCAGCGCTTGCCTGCGTTCAAAGGACGCTTGGCGCCCACGGGAATAAGAACCGTCGGTAAAACTAGAACACCCACCAGAAAGTAAAAGTGCAAGGGTACCAGGGTTGGTGTAATAAAAAACGGCCCGGTAAGGGCCATAATACCGGTGGCGAGTAGAGCCGCCCAACGCTCGGCACCCAGCCGTGTCAAATAGATAAAGGCTCATTATGGATTCCGGGGAGTTGTCTTGAAGGGGTAATCCCACCGGCTTATCCTTATCTTGGTGCTGTGGGCCCTTTTTCCTTGTCTTCCAATCTGGCTTTTCACCATGGTCAATATCCAACATCTCATCGATGATGCCAAATGCTTTGAAACGGTTCGCGCGCTCCGCTGGTCCGATGGTATTTTCTGTCCGCACTGTGGTTCGACTCGGCTTATCAAGCGGGGTTTTGATGACACGCAGCCGCATCGCCAACGCTACCGATGCCCCGGCTGTGCTCGGGACTTTGATGATTTGACCGGCACCGTGTTAGCCGGTCACCACCAACCGTTACGGGTTTGGATTTTGTGTCTGTATTTCATGGGCTTACATCGGTCCAACCGGCAAATTGCCCAGGAACTGGGATTGAATAAAGATGATGCGCAGCACATGACCACGCACCTGCGGCAAGGCTTGGTTGCCCAGCAGGAGCCCGCTTGGCTTGATGGGGTAGTCGAGTGCGATGAAGTCTATCTTGTGGCCGGTCATAAAGGGCATCCTACGGCGGTGAAAAAAAAGGCCGAACAGGACGACGCAATCGACTCAAAGGCCGTCGAGGACGGGGCACCTTAGCTGGGGAAAAACCGCCGATCTTAGGCATGATTCAACGCGGGGGGGATGTGTGCATTCAGATGTTGGAGAATGTCCAGCAAAAAACCATTGAGCCGCTGATTAAAAAGGCTGTTATCCCGGACACGCTCATTTATACCGACGAGTACAACATCTACGGGCGGCTGGAAGCCTGGGGCTATGCCCATGCCGTGGTTCATCATGGCCAGGGTGAATTCGCCCGGGATGACGATCAAGATGGCTTTTGTGAAGTGCATGTCAATACCATAGAAGGATTCTGGTCTTTGTTACGCTCTTGGTTGAGACCCCACCGAGGGATCTCGCAGGAAAAACTCCCACTCTATCTGGGCTTCTTTCAATTCGTTCATAACATGAGAAAAAGGGGCAAAGCGCTCCTAGAAAGCCTCATTAAAGGCATTCTGGGAATAGCTCCCTGCAATCCATAATGAGCCTAGAGAAAGATCAGAGGAACGCACAGACTGGCCAGCAACACCATGAACAGTGCTGAGGCTAGACGTGGGTTTTCCCAGTAGGTCAAGCCCCACCAATAGGCAGGTACAAGACCGACAGAGAGGCCAATTGGATGCACCGAGTGGACTTTGCCTTGGGGAGAGGCGGGTGCCTTGTGGACCTCGAATTCTCTGACGTGAAATTCGCCGGTATGTTCGGCACCGAGGTTGTTGGCCAGATCCATGTCGCCGTCGTGGAGCAGGCTTTGAGTAACGCGCAGGTACTGGCCCTCGTCGCCGTGGAGCATGGTAATCTGACAGAAGTAGAGCGCATAGAGGAAGTACAGCGGCAAGCAAAGAACCAATAAGGCAGTGGCGATATACGCATCGGTACGGGGGGCAACGCGCCCGCTTTCCGTCGGCAGATGCACATAGCCAAAAAAGACCAACACCACGGCCCACAGCGCGTGTGGGGACCAAAGCAGAGTCAGGAAGGGGAAGAAGTAGGTGAGCGGATCGCAGAGAGCGAGAAAGCGCAGAGCCAGCAGGGCGGCGGCCAGCAGGGTAGCGCGTTGCAAGCGCTCTTGAAGTTGCGGCCCACTAGGGAAGAAGCGATAGCGGAGCCAAGCCAAAACTAGCCCGGCAACGCCGAAGGCCGCAGGGCCGAGAGGCCATTGCAGACGATAGGCCCCAGTCGTTGCGACCAAGCGCAGTTTGTTGGTCGCCGCGGCGATAAGCGGCTCAAATCCACTCAGGGCCAACCAAGCACAGAGAATACCAAGCGCCAACCCCAAGTCGAGGGAAAACGGGCGGGCGGAGGAACGCACGGTGCTGTATAGGGAGATCAAAAGAATCGCATGACCAAGCTCAGTGGGACGACATGTACTCGTCAAAGTCGATCACAACGCCCTGCTCTGACGAGGCCCCCAAGGCGTTGATAAGGCCCACCGTGGCTAGGTTGCGCGGGCCGGAAAAGGACGGCTCCACATCGTTGAGCACGTAGTCGCGGAAGCCGTCCAAGAGGACTTCCTCGGGATGGGGGTTTTCGTCCATCGGTATGATCTCGTCTGCATCGGCCCCAAGTCGTCGGAGCGCCAAGCCGCCGGAGACCTCTTCGACCGTGCCCTTCTCGCAGTCCAGCCGCCAGCTTGAGCCGCCTTTGTGCGTGGCGAAGGTGCATTGGAAATTGAACGTGGTGCCGTTGTGGAACTCGATCCAACCGTCGATGGCCGCGCCGCCGCTGTACGGACTCCAAGGCGGGTTGAAGCTGTTGCAGAAGAGCCGTTTGGGCTCGGAGTCGAGCAGGTGGCGCAACTGGTCGAAGTCGTGAATGCCGCGCTCCCACAAGTAGGCGTGCTGGTCCGCACCCGAATGATGCACCCGTGGACGCCAGCCGTATTTGGTCATCAGGCCAAAGGAAGGCTGGCCCAATTCGCCGCTTTGCAGCAGGCGGCGGATGGTTAAGACCGGCGGATAGTAGCGGGCGTTTTGGGTGACGGCGACCTTGAGGCCGCGCTCGGTTGCCTCAGCGACGATTTGCCGCGCTTGGTCGAGGTCTTTGGTGAAAGGCTTTTCGACCAGCACGTGCTTGCCAGCGCGGACCGCCTCCAAGCACTGACCGGCGTGCAGGTCGGGCGGCGTAATGACCACCACCGCGTCCGCTTCGACGGCTTGCAGGGCACCGGCAGGCGTAGCAAAACACGCCTCTTCGCCTAGGCCGGTAGTCTCCCGCGCTGTGGCGAGGTTCTCCTCATTGACATCGACTAAGGCGACGGCCTCAAAGTCGGTGCGGTCGCGGAAGCGGTTTAGGGGCCAGCGGCCGCGGCCACCCGCTCCTACGTGGATCGTGCGAATAGTCATGATGAGCTCCAATCGAGGGCAAGTTGGGTCAACAGGCGCACGCCGATGCCGACGCCGCCTCGCGGCACGTAGGGTTTGGCTTTTGTGCACCAAGCCGTGCCGGCAATGTCGAGGTGCGCCCAAGGGTAGTCGGCGAACTCGGCCAACAGCGCCGCAGCCGTACTGGCACCTGCTGGCCGACCGCCTGAGTTTTTCATGTCGGCGATGTCGCTGTCGATCTGCTCGCGGTATTCGGGCCACAGCGGCAAGCGCCAGAGCCGCTCGCCAGTTTGCTCCCCGGCCGCGAGCAGCCGATCTGCCAAGTCGTCGTCGTTGGCAAACAAGCCCGAGGCGTGGTGCCCCAGTGCAGTTACGCAAGCGCCGGTGAGGGTAGCCAGATCAACGACCGCGGCCGGCTCGTAGCGAGTGGCGTAAGCGAGGGCATCGGCTAAGACGAGGCGGCCTTCGGCGTCTGTGCTGACGATTTCGATGGTCTTACCCGCGAGAGTGCTCAATACATCGTCGGGGCGGAAGGCGGTGCTGGAGGGCATGTTCTCAGCAGCGGCGATCAGGCCGACGACTCGCCGCTTGAGACCGAGTGTGGCCACCGCCTGCATCGCGCCCAAGACGGCAGCAGCACCGGACATATCGGTCTTCATCGTGCGGATGCCCTCGACGCTCTTGAGCGAGAGACCACCGCTATCAAAGGTGATGCCCTTGCCGACAAACACCAGCGGATCACCCTTGCGGGGGCCGTGTTCAAGGACGATAAAACGCGGCTTGTTGGCACTACCTTGGCCAACGGCCACTAGGGCACCCATGCCTAGCTCGGCCAAGCCCTTTGCGTTGAAGACCCGGCAGCGCAGATCGTAGGTTTTGGCTAGGCGGCGGGCCGTGCGGGCCAAGTAGGCCGGTGTAACTTCGCCGCCGGGGTGATTGACCAAGTCGCGGGCAAGGCAGGTGGCCTCGGCGAGGGCGCGACCTTGGCGAACACCGCGCCGCGCCTCTTTGAGCTTAGTCGCGTCGAATTCGACGATGTGCAGCTTCGCCAACGACTGCGGGCGGGGCTGCGAGCGGTACTCGTCAAAGCGATAGGCCGCCAACAACGAGGCTTCGGCCACAGCTTGCGCGGCCGGTTCGACGAGCAGGTTGCCTGCGCCCGTGCCGTGCAGAATGGTGGCCGCGCTCTTGGCACCCAAACCGCCGAGGGTGCCAATGGCTGTACCAGCGGCGCGGCGCGCTTTTTCGAGGTCAAAGCCCTCCTGCTCGCCCAAGCCGACGACGAGGACGCGCGGCGCTGGAATCTGGCCGTGCGTGTACAGCAGCAAGGTTTGGCCGGCCTTGCCCTCAAAGTCGCCGAGGTCAATCGCCGCCGAGATTTGGCCGTCGAGGGCCTGGTCAACCGCACCCGTAGCGCCGCCGGGGCGCGCTCCGGCAAAGAGGTTGACCACGAGGACATCCGCGTCCTGTTTTTGAATAGCTCCTTGAATTACTTTAATATCCATATCTGTTTACCCCATTTGTTTGGCAACCTAGGCCAGCCCCCAAGTACTGTCAAGAATGCCATGGACCTGTTTCTAATCCGCCACGGCGAGTCCACCAACAACGCGCTGACCGATAACCATATTACTTTCGAGGATGCTATGGACCTATTTCTGATTCGCCACGGCGAGTCCACCAACAACGCGCTGACCGATGTCAGCCAGCGCGTCGCCGATCCCGAATTGACCGCTAAAGGCCGAGTACAGGCCGAGCGGGTGGCCGCGTATCTAGCAGAGGGGTTGCACCTCGCCCCGGCCGAGCGTGAAGAGGATCGGCCCTTTTTTGATCGGCTTTATTGCAGTGCCATGATTCGCGCCCTGCACACGGCGCAAGCGATTGGACAGGCAATGGAATCGGCACCGGAGATCTGGGTAGCGACTCACGAGATGGGCGGCATTTACCTCGACCACGGTGGGGAGCGGGGAGTCGTTGGCTATCCCGGCCTGACGCGGGCGGAAATTGCCGCGCGTTTTCCCACTAGCGTCGCGCCGGCAGAAGTCGGCGAGGACGGATGGTGGGACGCGGGCATGGAAACGGAGCAGCAGGCCCAGCGCCGCGCTATGAACGTAGCCGCAGATTTGCTAGCGCGGGCGGGGGAAGAGACACGCGTCGGCTTCGTGACCCACGGCGGCTTTATGAGCCTGTTGCTTTCGGCCTTGGGCAATCAAGCACCGGACGACGGCTCCTATTACGAGCACGAGAACACGGCCATCACCCGCATCGCGCTCGCGCCCGGCACCACGGTTATCAAGTATCTCAACCGCACCGAGCACTTGTCCGACGAGTTGCAGCGACAGCGGCATCCAAGTGTGTAAAGGGCGCACCGCGATGGATCACGCCGCCCTGATAAGCGATCTCGGCACCTTCTTGCGCCCAGACCAATTGTTGACCTCGGACGAGGATTGCAGCGTCTATGCCTTCGACGGGACCGCCCTGCTGCACCAGCGACCCGCTTGCGTGGCGTTGCCGGAAAGTCGGGAAGAGGTCGTCCAACTCTTGGCCCTGTGCAACCAGCGCGGGGTGCCCGTGGTGCCGCGCGGTTCGGGCACCGGGTTGGCCGGGGGGTCTGTCCCCTCGCAAGGAGGAGTCGCGCTCTGCTTGGTCCGGCTCAACCAGATCATAGAACTGGACGCGGCCAACCTAGTCATGGTCGTCCAGCCGGGAGTCCTCACTCAACAGATCGCCGACGCAGCCCAAGCCGCTGGCCTGTTTTATCCCCCGGATCCCGGCTCGATCAAGATCTCGACTATCGGCGGCAATGTGGCCAACAATTCCGGCGGGCTGCGCGGGTTAAAGTACGGCGTGACGCGCGACTACGTGATGGGGCTGGAGGTAGTCCTAGCCGACGGACAGGTCTTGGAAACCGGTAACAAATGCGTCAAGGACGTGGCCGGATTCACGCTCAAGGATCTCTTCATCGGCTCCGAGGGGATGCTCGGCGTCATTACCAAGATCACGCTGAAACTAGTCCCAGCACCCGCGAGCAAGAAGACCCTACTCGGCCTCTACGACGAAATGACGCAGGCCGCGGCCACAGTCTCGGCGATTATCGCGCAAAAAATCATCCCCTGCACCCTCGAATTCCTCGACCGCACTACCATCGAGTGCGTGGAGGCTCACGCTGGCATTGGCCTGCCAACGGATTGCGCGGCCGTGCTGCTGATGGAAGTAGATGGGCACCCAGCGCAGGTCGCTGAGCAAGCCGCCCAGATCGAGGCCATTGCCCGCGAGGGCGGTGCCCGCTCGGTGCGGCTGGCCGACTCAGAAGAAGAGGCCCAGCAACTCGCCGCGGCCCGGCGCACGGCCTTTAGCGCCCTGGCGCGACTGGCACCGACGGTCGTGCTGGAGGACGTCACTGTGCCGCGCAGCGAGCTAGCCGCCATGGTCGCCTACGTGCAAGAGGTCGGCCAGCGGCACCAAGTGCGAGTGGGGACCTTCGGCCACTTCGGCGACGGCAATCTGCACCCCACCTTCCTGTGCGACGAGCGCGACGTCGAAGAAATGGCCCGCGTCGAAAAGGCCATGGCCGAGGTTTTTGCCCACGCCATAGAATTGGGCGGGACCATCACGGGCGAGCACGGAGTCGGCTTGGCCAAAAAGCCCTACTTGCCAAAGCAACTCGGACCGGTGGGACTGGAAATTCTCAAGCGGGTCAAGACCGCCTTCGACCCCAAGGGCATCCTAAACCGAGGGAACATGTTCGATTGAGCGACGACGGCCTGAACTTGCTCCGAGACTTGGATTACTCGGTCCTCCAGCAGTGTATGCACTGCGGCATGTGCCTGCCGACCTGCCCGACGTACGACGCGACCCTACACGAGCGCTCGTCGCCGAGGGGGCGAATCGCCATGATGCGGGCCATCGCCGATGGCGAGCTAGAGGCGAGTACGACCTTTGCCGAAGAGATGTACTTCTGCCTCGGCTGCCTCGCCTGTCAGACCGCGTGCCCGGCCGGCGTGGATTACGCTGCACTATTTGAAAACGCCCGCGCCGAAGTGGAGCGGCAGGGTCTGCTCGACAGCGCAGTGCGGAATTTTGTGCGCCGTTGGGTCCTCGGCTGGCTCTTTGCCAAACAGACTCGTCTGCGGGCCGTGGCACGCTTGATGCGTGTATTCCAGCGCAGCGGCCTGCAAACGCTAACGCGCCGCAGCGGCCTCCTCAGACTGCTGCCCTTTGGCTTGGGGAATCTGGAGCCGCTGGCACCGCAGATCTCCCCGCGCTTTACCGACCAGTTGTACCGCCAAAGTTTGCAACAGTCCAATCCGCCCACACCGCGCTACCGGGTCGCGCTGTTGGCCGGCTGTGTCCAAGACATATCCTTTGCCGAGGTAAACGCCGATACAATATGCGTCTTGCAGCACAACGGCTGCCAAGTACTGCTGCCAGAAGGCCAAGCGTGTTGCGGCTCGCTGCACGCGCACAACGGCGCAGTCGAACAGGCGCAGCAGCAGGCACGACTCAACATCGACGCCTTTGACGCTGAAAACCTAGACGCAATCGTCGTCAACGCCGGCGGCTGCGGCTTGCACTGCAAGCACTACGACCGCTTGCTAGCCGACGATCCTACTTATGCGGATCGAGCCGCTGTGTGGAGCGCAAAAGTAAAAGACGTACACGAATGGCTCGCCGACATCGGCTTGCGCCAGCCCTGCGCCGCAATGCCCCCACAACAAGTCGCCTACCACGAGTCTTGCCACCTCAAGCACGGGCAGCGCGTTTCCACCACCCCGCAAGAGGTGCTCCAGGCTGTGCCCAATTTGCAACTCGTGCCACTGGTAGAGGCCGACTGGTGCTGCGGCAGTGCTGGCATCTACAACATCACCCAGCCCGAGCTGTCCATGCAGCTACTCGACCGCAAAATGGCGCACGTATGCGCGACCGGCGCGACCGCAGTAGCCACGGGCAATACAGGCTGCGCCATTCAACTCCAGTACGGCGTCCGCCGCGCACAAGCCGCCGTGGACGTCGTCCATCCCGTGTCGCTTTTAGCCGCAGCCTATCGCGCTGAAAACCAAGGAGAAACGCAATGCAGCACTTTGGCCTAACCATTGAGTTGAAGGACGATCCCGAACTAATCGCCCAGTACAAGGCATACCACGCCGACCCTTGGCCCGAGCCGCTTCAGGGCTTAGGCGAGGTCGGCATCACCGACATGAAAATTTTTCTCTTGGGCCAGCGGATGTTCATGTACATGACCGCCACCGACGAGTTCGATCCAGCCCGCGACTTCCCGCGCTACGTCGAGCAGAATCCCAAAGCGAAGGAGTGGGACGAACTGATGCGAACCTTTCAGCAGCAGGTGCCCGAGGCCAAAGAGGGCGAGTGGTGGGCCAATATGGAACTCGTGTTTGACTTGCAATTGCACGTGTGACAGGCGATGAGGATAGACTCGTCAAGCAATGACCAATAGATTATTCGACAGGAGAATTTAGCAATGAGAATTGAACCCGAAATCGCCGGGGTTTCACTCGTCATGCTTGGCCATTTCAATCCTGCTATTTTTACACCTGCGTGGTTCGGATGGAATGAGCTTCTTCCCGAAAAAACGGTCAATATTGCAGGTACGAAAATCGTCCATCCTGAAATTTCGGTATTCGAGGCGGATTGGCTCAACCTGCATGTCCAACCAGAATCCTTCCAAATCAACACGACTCAGCCCCCCTATGTTCGCCTGCGGGACTTGGCTGTCCGAATTTTCCGAGAAAACCTTCCTCATATCCCCCTTAAAGTAATGGGGATCAACCGAGAAGTACACTTTTCTGTGCGGAGCTCTGACGAGCGAGATCGGCTCGGCAGATTGCTGGCACCTGTCGAGCCGTGGGGAGATTGGGGACAGAAACTGGAACCAGATGGGGAGCATGGTGGTATGACTTCTCTTACTATGAGACAAGTAAATCTGGACGGTAGGCCGCTGGGGGGACAAATAAACGTGACGGTGGAACCATCCAGCCGGATCGGACAAGGCCGTCTCGGCGTTTACGTTCGGGTCAATGACCACTATACTATTGAGAACGTAGAGAGCCAGATGGGAACCAGTAAAATCGTCGCGTTACTAGAGGAGAATTTTGACGAATCTTTGCTGCGTGCAGACAAAATCATCGATCACATTATGTCCTTAACGGAGAAATAAGAATGTCGGAAGCTGCATTCGCCCCTGCGGGCAACAGACTTCAGGACTCATCAGGGATCAACGAAAATCCGAGTGCATCTAATACCCTTGAGCAATTGCTTCTTCGGGAAGGATATGCGGACCGGATCGCGGCTACGCTAAAACAGCGCCGAGATTCGGAGCTATATGATACTGACGTCTCGGAGAGGACCATTGAGGTCCGCCCGATAGCGACTGGAGCCGGTTTAGATGTTGACGTAATCATTGATTTTCCTGACCTAGCTCAGATTTCGCGGACTGTGCCCCAAGCCAGCTTTCATCTGCTTCAGGAGTGGGAAGGGCATGTCACAGAGATAGGAGAAGACGACTTCACAGTGCGGCTATTAGACCTGACTGCCGGTTCCTCGCATGAAGAGGAAGAAGCTGTCATTCCTCTTTCCGAGATTTCAGAAGACGATCTCAAGCGTCTGCACCTCGGCAGCATCTTTCGCTGGGTCATCGGCTACGAGCGTTCCGCGAGTGGAACTAAGCAGCGTGTCTCCCGGATCGTCTTCCGCGAACTTCCTGTTGTGACCAAACAAGATATAGCCGAAGCCGAGGAACGGGCTAGAAAGACCGCTCAGTCATGGGCGGACTAACTACCCTCGGAGTTCCACCTAAACACAATGTGATGGAAGTAACCCTTATCGGCCCTGGTTATGGAGAATGCATACTTCTTCATATAGGGGACGGAAGTTGGGTAATTGTCGATTCCTGTATTGGTGTAGATTCTCGTCCGGCAGCGTTGGCTTATCTCCATGACATGGGATTAGATCCTCCTGAGGTAGTTCACCTCATAGTTACCACTCATTGGCATGACGACCATATACGTGGCATGGGGGAGTTGGTCGAGGTCTGCGACGATGCGACTTTCTGCTGTGCAATTGCCCTTCGTACACAGGAATTCCTCGCGATGATGGACTCTATAGCGAGTCGTCCTATGTCTCAAGTGGGCTCTGGAATGCAGGAACTCTACAAGGTCCGGTCGCTCCTTGAGGAGAGGTCTGCCAAGCCTGTATTCGCCATAGCCAATCGTAAAATCTTTAGTCGGGATAGTTGCGAGATATGGTCTCTCTCGCCTTTTGACGAGGAAGTTGACAGCTTCTTGAGGGAAATAGACCGTCTCCGGCCACAGGAACGTGAAACAAAAAGGCGAACTCCTACCCTGACCCCTAACAAGATTGCGGTTGTTCTATTAATCAAGATCGACGATACAGCGATTCTTCTCGGTTCCGATCTTGAGGGGCGTGGCTGGTTGGATATACTCGCTGCCTACGAAGGGTCTAATTGCAAAGCTTCCGTTTTCAAAGTTCCACATCATGGTTCCCAAAACGCCCACGAGGATAGAGTATGGAGTGAGATGCTGCATAGTGAACCAATAGCGGCGCTCACTCCGTGGAGAAAAGGTGGACGGAGTTTACCGACGAAGAACGACGTAAAACGCATTCTCTCGTTCACTCGAAAGGCTTATGCGACTGCGCCGTTCGACATTTCTAGTTCCAAACCCGCACGGAGAAGGAATAGAACAGTAGAAAAGACTATCCGGGAAGCTAGCAAAAGAATCAGTCACGTAGCTCCGTCTCCCGGAATGATTCGTCTGCGCCGGAGTTTCGGGTCACAACTGGATTGGGATATTGAGACATTTGAGCCGGCATGTCGATTGAGCTAGACAAAAATTTGCATGAATCAATAAAAGGTAATGAGTTATGACTAATCCCCTCGCCATTTTCCAGACGCTTTTGCGCGAGTTATTCCAATTCGACTGCGCCGATTTGGACTTTGGCATATACCGCATAATGAACCGCAAGCGGGAGGTTATTGAGCGGTTCATAACCGATGATTTGCCGAAAGTGGTAGCCGAACAACTGGATAGCGGCGTGTTGGCTGATCAAGCGCAGGCTGCCGCGGAGTTGGAAGAAGTTGCCCAACAAATCAGGAGCACGCTGGCTGGAGACGCGATTGATGCCGATGGCAATCTCGTCAAGTTTCAGGACGCGGATATTGGTAAAAAGTATCTCGCGCTGAAAGCTAAGGCTGGCGGCGGTCAAGGCCGCGATGCTCTCGAAGCGGCGATCTTCAATCACCTGTATTCCTTCTTTAGCCGCTACTACCAAGACGGCGATTTCATCTCCAAGCGCCGGTATTCCAAACGCCAACGCTACGCCATTCCGTACAACGGCGAAGAAGTGCATCTCCATTGGGCCAATAGCGACCAATACTACATCAAGACCGGCGAGTACTTCCGCGATTATTCGTTTGCGGTGCGCGACATCACCGTGCATTTCAAACTTCAGATCGCCGACATTGAGCAGGACAATATCAAGGGCGACAAGCGGTTTTTTCTGCCATGTGCTGAAGCACCTGATTGGGACGAGGAAGCCAAGCGACTCGACATTCCGTTTGAGTATCGGCCCCTGACTGAACAGGAGGGAATTACTTACGGCAGGAAGAACCAGCAGGAGACCATCATCACTAAAGCTGTGGCGGAGATTCCCAAGCAGTTGGATAAAGCCCCTGACGTGCTGGCGGCCTTGACGGGTGAAAAACGCCGGAACGACGATGGGCAGGCCGTCTCCTTCCTCGAACACCACTTGCGCCAATATACTCGGCGGAACACGTCGGACTTCTTCATTCACAAGGATCTGAGGGGCTTTCTCGTCCGCGAACTCGATTTCTACCTGAAGAACGAGGTGCTGAATCTCGGCGATATGGAAGTGGCTGGCGAGGATCGTGCTGATGGCTGGTTTCAGATGATGCGGACGATCCGTTCGGTCGGCGGCCAGATCATCGACTTCCTCGACCAGATCGAAGGCTTTCAGAAAATGTTGTGGGAGAAGCGCAAGTTTGTCACTGAGACGCAGTATTGCATTGCAATCGGGCGCATTGACGAGGATTTCTATGAAGACATCGCTAGGTGCGAGGCGCAGTGGGATGAGTGGAAGGCACTGTTTAGCATTGACGAAGATCAAATTGACCTGTTCAACGCGGGCAAGGACAAGACAGGCAAGCGCGTCGAGTTCTTAAGAGCGCGTCCGACACTCTTCCTCGATAGCAAACACTTTGACCGAGATTTCATGGATCGGCTATTGGGCAACTTTGATGATTTGGACGGGATGACGGACGGGGTGCTGATCCACGGCGAGAACTTTCACGCTCTCCACTTCTTATCGGAAGAATACAAAGGGCAATTACAATGTGTGCATATTGATCCCCCGTACAACACGCAGACGAGTGGCTTCCTCTACAAAAATGAATATCAGCATTCGAGTTGGCTTGCAATGATGCAGAATCGCATTGCGGCCACTGTTCCCTTGCTGCGCAGAGAAGGTGCTTTCTTATGCCATATCGACGAGAATGAGTATGAAGTTTTACACTTACTGTTTACGAGTGCAGGCATACCTGATAGCGGTACTATCGTTTGGGACAAGAAGAATCCCATGCTCGGGCGCAAAGGCATCGCTACTCAACATGAGTACGTCTTGTGGCGGACATGGAGCGAGTCGTCGGTGTACTTACGTCCAGCCAACGTCCGCATGATGCTCGACAAAGCGGAATCGTTGATTCTCAAATATGGAGGTGTCAATGAACAGGTCCGTCGCATGTACGACGATTGGGTCAAACGTCGCGGAGACCTGACGGGTGGAGAACGGGCATACCGACTGATTGATGATAATGGTCGAGTTTACCGTAGCGTAGCGATGACATGGCCCAATCCTAAGAAACCACCAGATAAGTTTTTTATTCCTCTTATCCATCCTGTCACTGAAAAGCCCTGCCCTGTTCCAAGTCGAGGGTGGTCTCGTACACCTGAAAAAATGCAAGAGCTATTGGACCGAGACGAAATCATCTTCGGCAAAGACGAGACCGTACAGCCGACACGAAAGGTGTTCCTAAAGCCTAATTCTGGTCGTCAACTATCGTCGGTACTCAGCGACGCTAGCAGAGGCAAAAACGACTTGGAAAAATTGGGTTTTGAGTTTCCCTACTGCCACCCGGTTTCGCTCTATGTGGAATTGTTAGGGGCCGCTGCTGCAGAAAGCGGTGATACAGTCCTCGACTACTTCGCTGGCTCTGGCACTACCGGCCACGCCGTTATCAACCTGAATCGAGAAGACGGAGGACAACGCAAGTTCATCCTTGTCGAGATGGGCGACCACTTCGACACCGTACTCCTGCCACGCATCAAGAAGGTCGCGTTCACGCCCGAATGGAAGGACGGCAAGCCCAAGTGTATGGCTAAACCTCACGAGGCCAAGCGAGGGCCACGCATTGTCAAGTATATGCGCCTCGAAAGCTATGAAGACGCCCTGAACAACATCGACTTCGACGAGGATTCCGCGCAGCAAGCGTTGCAGTTCGACTACTACTTGCTCAAGTACATGCTCCAATGGGAAACCAAGCGCAGCGCGACCCTACTGAACGTGGAGAAACTATCGCAGCCCTTCCGTTATACCCTGCACATCCACGCCGACGGCCAGACGCGACAGCAAATCGCCGACATCCCGGAGACCTTCAACTACTTGCTCGGCCTGTGCGTCGAGACGCGGCGCGTATATTACGACGACGACCGGCGATACTTGGTCTATCGCGGCCAGATTGACCAGCAACGGGTCGTCGTCATCTGGCGAGAAACCCAAGGCTGGGATGAGGCTGCTCTGGTGCGAGATAAGGAGTTCGTGGCCGAGCAGCAATTGACCGACGGCGCGGACGAGGTCTATGTCAACGGCGATTCGTTTATCCGCGAGGCGACGGCGCTGGAGCCGGTGTTCAAGCGGCGGATGTTCGCGGAGACGCAGGCATAAGAAGGACTCACACGACGACACTGAGGATTGCAGGAACATACCATGAACAACACTATTGAAGAAGTGGCTGATGGACCAGACCGTCGAAGCCCCGCTGGAAGCAAAGATAAAACGGCTTGTACGGTCATAGATAAATTAGTCGGCGACATTGTAAAAAGTGTAAACCCTCTACAAATAATCCTCTTTGGCTCAGCCGCCAGAGGAGACGCAGGGGAGCATAGCGACATCGATCTGCTTGTAGTCGTGCCCGAGGGTGTTCACCGACGGCGAACGGCGCAGAAGCTGTATCGAGAAATTACAGGTTTAGGCGTACCTTTTGATATCGTAGTAGCAACCCCGCAGGATTTGGAAAAGCACAAGGATAACAGAGGCTTGATCTATAAAAGCGCCTTAAAGGAAGGCATAGAGATTTATGGACTCTGAATCTCTCGTTCCAGGTAGCGCTGAAGATTGGCTTCGTTACGCCAAGAGTGACTTGGAGCCTGCCCGCATAGAGAAACCGGAAGGCGTTTTGCTGGAGAATCTCTGTTTCCATGCCCAGCAAGCTGCTGAAAAGACGCTGAAAGCCGTTTTGATATTTCTCGAAATTGATTTCCCTTTGTATTGTGAAGATAGGATCGAACAGTTTTCTGAAGTATTTGGAAGAATTCAATATAATGTTGATCCGCAATTGTCCTATACAGAAGGAGTTTACCTTAAAAAAACCTTACATGCTACTTCTTCTGCGAGAGATACTGAGGATAAAATATCTATTTTTCCGCTCTCAGAAAAAAATGATATGTGTCCAGAGCATGCGATTTCTGTTTCCACTCGCTTTGCATCTAGTCTTATTGCATTCCGAGGAAAACAGGACGACGATTTTCTTTTAAAAATTGAAAGTGAAACAGACTCTAATGGTTGCACATGGAAATTTCTTGGTACTTCTGCTCGTACGCGTTTGTCTATAGATGAATCATATATGGGGCGAGATTTGGAGGAACTCAAGAAGACATTCAATGAACTATTGCGGCGCATGATGAGAATGCTATCGGGGAAACCTGACAGACCAAGTCGAGCAATGAAGACGAATACAGACCTCACAGAACGGTGAGAACCACCATGAGCGCGAGAATCGACATCCCCAAAGAAAAGATCGCCGCCTTCTGTCAGCGCAACCACATCCGGCGCATGGCCCTGTTCGGCTCAGTGCTGCGCGATGACTTCACGCCTGAGAGCGACGTGGATGTACTCGTGGACTTCGAGCCGGATCAGACGCCGGGGCTAGAATTCATCACCATTCAGGATGAACTGTCGGAGATACTCGGTCGGCAAGTAGATCTGTACACCTTCAAGGGAGTCGAAAACAGTCGCAACTGGCTGCTGCGGGAGGAGATACTCAATTCGACGGAGGTGCAGTATGAGCAAACGTGATGACCGAGTAAGTCTGGTGGACATGCTCATCTACGCTGAGGAAGCTGTCGCTCTGTCCGGCAAGACGAGTCTGAATGGCTTGATAGAAGACCGAGTAATGCAACTCGCCCTGCAGAAATTGGTAGAGATTGTGGGCGAAGCGGCCAACCGCGTTTCCGAGGAGACACAGCAGCGCCACCAAGAAATTCCCTGGCCCCAAATTATCGGCCTGCGCAACCGGCTGGTTCACGGTTATGATGACGTTAATCTCGATATTCTGTGGAAAATTATTCAAAACGACTTGCCGCCGCTCACTGAGCAACTAAAAGCCATCGTCGGCGAAGAGGCATAGAAATACCGCCCGTGCAAATCACCAGTTTGGAACAGCATCTAGTCCTGCTAGCATGGCTCAACCGTCAGTTTGGCTACGAACACAACCGTGACCTACTGGCCAATATGAAGGACTCTGACGAAGGGTTCGACGCCGAAGGCCGCAGCTTTGTCTATCACAGGCTGATAAGTCGCGGGGATGCGATGAGCATTTCGCCGGACACCTTGGCCCAGTACGACGACAATATCCGCAATCATCTGCACGCCATAAACGCCCGTCGTTCCGAGCCGATTACCTTGCGCTACTTCCAGTACTTGGCGGCGCTCTACGCAGAAGTGTTCCTCGATGGATACTTCAATCGCCGTGGAGAGACACTCCGCTCGCTTAATGATTTTGTCGCTGAGTGCGATGCCGGTGATCCGTTTTCCGAATCCGATCTTAAAAAACTAGCCTTTTGGATGGCGACCGGCAGTGGCAAAACCCTCATCATGCACCTCAATTACCGCCAATTTCTGCACTATAACAATCAGCCCCTAGACAATGTGCTGCTGATTACCCCCAACGAGGGGCTAAGCGAGCAGCATTTAGAAGAAATGACAGCTTCGAATATACCCTGCCGGAGATTCGACCTCGACGAGAGCGGCCTGATGGTGGACGCAAACGATGTGGTCCGGGTCATTGAAATAACCAAACTGGTTGAGCAAAAGCGCGGCGGCGGTATGAGTGTGCCCGTCGAAGCATTCGAGGGCAACAACCTGATTTTTGTCGATGAAGGGCACAAAGGGTCGGGTGGTGAAGCATGGCGCAGCTTCCGCGACGCGCTAGGCGAGCGCGGCTTTACCTTTGAATACAGTGCCACGTTCGGCCAAGCCCTGAGTGCGGCGAGTAAGGACGAACTTACAGTGGAATACGGGAAAGCCATCGTCTTCGACTACTCGTATCGCTACTTTCACGGCGACGGGTATGGCAAGGACTTCCGCGTACTCAACCTCTTGGAGGAGACGACAGAGGAGGCGACAGAGAAGCTTCTGCTCGGCAATCTACTGTCGTTCTACGAACAGCAATGCGTGTTCGCCGAGCACGCCCAAGCGTTGCGGCCTTATCACTTGGAACGGCCGCTGTGGGTCTTCGTGGGTAGCACAGTGAACGCGGTGTATTCCAAGGATCGGCAGAAACGTAGCGACGTGCTGACGGTGGCGCGGTTTTTACATCGCGTTCTAGAAAACGAGGGTAGCTGGGTGCTGTCGGCCATTGAGCGACTCGTCAAAGGCGAGAGCGGTTTGATAGCGTCAGACAGCCGGGACGTGTTCGCGGGGAAATTCGCGTACTTGCGGGCAATGGAGCAGCCCTCCGATGAGATGCACCGGGACATCCTAAAAAAGGTATTCCACGCCCCGGCCGGCGGCGGATTGCACTTGTGCGCGATCCGGGGGGCCGCTGGCGAATTGGGGCTCAAGGCGAGCGGTGCCCAATCCTACTTCGGTCTCATCTACATCGGCGATATCAGCGCATTCAAGAATCTAGTGGAGTCCGACGACGCCGGTCTCACGCTGGAAGAGGACGCCTTGGCTGGCTCCCTGTTCGATGGCATCAATGGACCCCAGACCAAAATCGAGGTTCTCATTGGTGCAAAGAAGTTCATGGAGGGCTGGAACTCTTGGCGCGTCTCGAACATGGGCCTGCTGAACATCGGCCGCAGCGAAGGCTCAGAAATCATCCAGCTCTTCGGGCGCGGGGTGCGCCTGCGAGGCAAAGGCGCTAGTCTCAAGCGGAGCGCAGCGCTGGATGGCAACCACCCGGATCACATTGGCTTGCTGGAAACGCTCAACATCTTTGCCGTGCGTGCTAACTATATGGCGCAGTTCCGCAATTACTTGGAGCGGGAGGGCGTAGAGACCGAAGCATACCGGGAACTCCCGCTGTTCATCCGTCCCAACGAGAGCTTGCTGCAAAAAGGGTTGGTGGTGCCTAGGGTACCAGATGAGCGTGACTTCGCCGCAGAGGAAGACATTCGCTTGGAGCTCGACCAGAACGTGACGGTGCGTGTCGATATGTCCTTGAAGGTCCAAGCCTTAGAAAGCGACCCTACCGGCCTCGCCGGAGTTGGAGCCCATTCAGGTGCCGAGCAGTCTATTCCCCCCAAAAGCCTACGCCTGATCGATTGGGAGCAGGCGTATCTCGACTTGCTCGAATACAAAGACCAGAAAGGCCGCGACAATTTGATCGTGCAGCCGGATGTACCGCGGCAGATTATCGCGGACAGCGATCGCTACCATCTGATTTCCGAAGAGTCTGTCGTCCGACCACAGTCGATTGAGGATGTGGATCGCCTACAAGAGGCGGCAATCTGTATCTTGCGGAAGTACGTGGACGCCTTCTATCGAGTACATCGGCAGCGTTGGGAATCGCAGCGGATGGTCTATAAGCCCCTCGACGAGCGCGATCCGAATTTGAGCTTTAGCCGAGAGCCAGAGGCCAAGGGCCAATATGTGGTCAGCATCCGACAATCCGAGCACGCACTAATCAGCGAAATTGAGAGGCTGATAGATGAAGGCGAGCGGCTATACGCAGAAGAAACAGAGGAACTGCCCCGCTTTCACTTTGACCGGCATCTCTATCAGCCTCTGTTGGTTGAAAAGGGCGACAAAGTAAAGAGCGCACCTCCAGCGTTAAACCAGAGCGAACAGCAGTTCGTCGAGGCTTTGAAAGCCTATTGGACAGCCGAATGCGACCAATCCCTCGCCGGGGTAGAAGTGTTCCTCCTACGGAATCTAAGCCGTGGGGCGGGCGTTGGCTTCTTTGCGACGAGCGGCTTCTATCCCGATTTCATCCTCTGGATCAAAAAGGGGAAAAAACAGCACATCGTCTTTGTGGAACCGCACGGAATGATCCACGCAAAAGCATACCAGCACGACGACAAGGCGAGACTTCACGAAAGGCTGCCGAAGTTGGTGAAGGAGATCGGCGCAAGAAGTCAGCAGCAGGACGTGACGCTGGACTCGTACATCGTTTCCGCAACGTCTTACCGAGACCTTCATAAGCGATACGACGATGGCACTTGGGATAAGGCGCGGTTTGCCGACGCGCATATTCTGTTCGCCGAGCGCAACGAGCAATACGACTACATAAAGAGAATATTTACAGACAGCATATCCAACTTCTGAAACAGGAGATCAACTATGAACAAGGGTCGGGTCGCCGGTAAAGCGGCCATTGTAACAGGTGCAGCCTCGGGAATCGGGGAAGTCACCGCGCAAGTTTTGGCGCGCGAAGGCGCGTCCGTCTGCGTGGTAGATGTCAACGCCGACGGCGGCCAGCGGGTCGTCGATAAGATCAACGCCGACGGCGGCGAAGCCATTTTCGTCCGCACCGATGTGGGCGAGTCCGCCCAAGTCATCGAGATGTTTGAACGCACCGAAGAAGCCTTTGGCCGCGTGGACATCGTCCACAACAACGCAATATGGTTCCGCCACGGTCCAGCGACCGAACTGGACGAAAAGGATTGGGATGGGACGTTGAACATCGGTTTGAAGGCGATTTTCCTCGCCGCCAAATACGGCATCCCAATCATGCGCAAGACCGGGGGCGGCGTGATTATCAACACCGGCTCGGTGCATTCGCTGGTCAGCTTTGCCACGGCCACAGCCTACGACGCGGCCAAGGCCGGAGTCTTGGGCCTGACGCGGACCCTCGCCATTGACTACGGGCCAGACATCCGCGTCTGTGCGGTACTCCCCGGTGCCATTCTGACGCCTTTGTGGGACGATCTACAAGTGCCGGAGGAGGAGCGCGTGCGCTACGCCCAGATGGTGCCGGCTCAGCGCTTGGGCACAGGCGAGGACATCGCCAACGCCGTGCTATTCCTCGCCTCGGACGAGGCGTCCTTTATCACCGGAACTGCGTTGACCGTAGATGGCGGAATGCTGGCGCGGACCGAGTAGATGACCAAGCCAGCAGTCAAACCGCAAAATCCCTGCTTCTCTTCCGGTCCCTGCGCCAAGCACCCTGGGTGGAATCTTGCGGCCCTAAAGGACGCGGCCGTGGGGCGTTCACACCGCGCCGCAGTCGGGCGGGCGAAGCTGCAAGAGGTAATTGAGCGGTCGCGTGCGTTGCTGGGCGTCCCGGCTGATTATCGCATCGGGGTGGTGCCGGGTTCAGATACGGGTGCCGTGGAGATGTGTCTGTGGTCGATGCTAGGCGTGCGCGGCGTCGATGTCCTGTCCTGGGAGAGCTTCAGCAAGGGCTGGGTGACGGACATTACTCGGCACCTGCAGCTAGAAGATGTGCGCGTCTTCGACGCAGACTTTGGACAGTTGCCCGACTTGTCTCAAGTTGACTGCGACCGCGACGTGGTCTTTGCGTGGAACGGCACGACCTCTGGGGTGAAGGTGCCCGATGGCGAGTGGATCGCCGCCGACCGCGATGGCCTGACCATCTGCGACGCGACGTCTGCGGTCTTCGCTGTGGACCTGCCGTGGGAAAAGCTCGACGTAGTAACCTACTCTTGGCAGAAAGTCATGGGCGGCGAGGCCGCGCACGGAATGCTCATTCTCAGCCCGCGTGCAGTCGAGCGGCTCCTCAGCTTCACGCCGCCTTGGCCCGTGCCCAAACTCTTCCGCATGACCCAAGGCGGCCAACTCAACGAGGCCCTGTTCAAGGGCGACACCATCAACACGCCCTCCCTGCTGTGCGTGGAAGACGCGCTCGACGGGCTGCGCTGGGCCGAAAGCATCGGCGGTTTGCCCGAACTCGTGCGGCGCACGCAGGCCAACCTCGCGGTGCTAGAGCAGTGGGAAGCCGCAAGCGAATGGATCGCGTTTTTGCCCGCACGGCGAGCGATTCGCTCTAGCACGTCGATTTGCCTGCGGATCGCCGATGCGTGGTTTGCCGGTTTAAGCGAGGACGCGCAGCGAGCAAAGGTCAAAGCGCTCGTCGCCAAGCTGGAGGACGAGGGCGTAGCCTACGACATCAACGGCTACCGCGCCGCGCCCCCCGGCCTGCGGATCTGGGGTGGGGCGACGGTGGAAACCAGCGACGTCGAGGCGCTAGTTCCGTGGCTGGATTGGGCGTTTGCGGAGATAAAAGGCGAGGGATGAGAATTGGCAAAGGCTACCGTTTGTAGCCTTAGAAAGCTGTTAATTCTGTAAATTAGATTTCAATGACTCTTCGCAGCAGAATTTTAACTTCTCTCCAGAACCACAAGGACATGGATCATATTGAGAAATACCGGCTTTACGGCATATTTCATTCAATTCGCGTAGACTTCGTTCGCGCCATAAACGCAACGCTTGGTCCGCTGAACGTGCATCATTCCAAAACATCGCTCTCGGTTGTTGAAGATTTGTAGGACTGACATATAGATTAACGAACTGACGCCGTGCCTGATCCATTACACTACTTGGTAAAAGTTGCCTAAGACCTGCATTCACGGAAGCGCGAACCTCAGCCCCCTCAGAGGCCGCAATTTGCCTCATCACCTCTTCACGTAGGCGTAAGCCTGCAGCGGATTCTCGGAGTTTGAGCACTGCTGCAATGAGTGCTGGATCGGATTCTGCTAACCTACCGAGATCTTCTGAGAAAGTGCCACACAAAACATAACTCGCAACTGAATCAGACCATTCTTGACCAAAAGATGTGGCAAAAGCTGGCCCTGCTAAACCACTAGACCCAAAGTCTAATTTGGCAGAAGCGAGGCCTAATAAATTACATGCAGTACCAATTTTAACTACATGACCAAGGCGAAGAACTGGAAATGTGTTCCATTGTGTAATCTGATCTAAAGGAGCTCCTCCGCTCACGCCAAGCATATTCTTAGAAGTGGTTTTATAACCGTCTGAGTGTAATCATCAGACAGGCGACATTGACAAAGGCTTGATACATTTGGATATGATATTCCCATCGCACGACCAGCCGTCGAAAATTGCCCCACCATGCCAAGGTGCGTTCGACCTTCCATCGCCTCTTGTAGCGGCGCAAGGGGCGTCCATCTTGGGTGGGCGGTTTCTTCCGGTTTTTGCGATGCGGACAGATCAACTCAATGCCCCGTCGTGCCAATCGAGCGCGCAGCGGGTCAGAATCGGCGGCCTTGTCGTAGATCAAGCGCGTCGGATTTTTCCGCGGCCGGCCCCGGCCGGGGCGCGGCACGGCCACCCGCTCCAGCGTCGGCTCGATCAACCCGACTTCGGCTGGGGACGCCGAGTCCAGGTAGTTTCCCAAAGGCAGCCCTTGGCCGTCTGCCACCACCATCCACTTCGTACCCTTTCCGCGTTTGGTCGGCCCGACACAGGCCCCCTTTTTTGGCCGGGGCAAAACTACCATCGGCAAACGTCTCGGCCCAGTCGAGTTGGCCTTGCTCATCCAGTTGGCCTAACAACGCTCGCCATGCCTTCAGCCAGATGTCTTGCTCTTCCCAACGGCGTAGCCGACGCCAGCAGGTACTCGGCGAGGGGTATCGTTCGGGCAGGTCTTTCCACCGCGCACCACTGCGTAACACCCATAAAATACCCTCAAACACCGGACGGTTGGCAATGGGTTTGGGACCGCCTTTGGGCGACGCTTTGGGTGCAGGTAACAACGGCGCTATATGCGCCCATTGGGCATCGGTCAATTCAGACGTATGGCGCGACATAATCGGGACTCCTTGGGGCGAAGCAAAACGAGTAGAAGCAAAAAAGAAAAAACACAACCCCCTATCAAGTTATGAAACCGCTTCTAAGACTTGATCATCAACCATCCAGTAGTCTCACCAATAGTCCCAAGCACCCAAGTTTGCCCCGTATCAGTATCCATGAGAAAAGTAAAACGTGCCGCGATCCCTGAATTAAAAATGACAAATCTGGGTTTGTTAGGCTTCGGTAAATCGTAGTACCCCTCTATCAGCATTAGCTGCCAAGCGAAATCGTCTTTTTCCGTCTTGACTAACTGATAAACTTGCCCTGTGTACCTATCTAGCCGGAAGGTAAACTTCGCTGCCAGTTGGGATTGTACGATCTCATACCGTGCGTCCGAAGGCAGCGTTGTCATCTGATGTGTGGCTGCGTCTAAAGCAAATGCGGTGCTGGCTGAAGCGCATAAGACAAACAAAAATAGTCGCACTGAGGTTCTCTCCTTGTTTTCGCAATGGACGCACAAGCTGAGAGGATTTTTATTGCCGCTCAGATCGTTTCCGTCGGCGTCCGGAATAGGCTAATTATAAGCGGTCTTGTCTTCCCTATACGCTAGTAAAAAATTGAGTTAATTTAAGTAGGACTTACGCAGTTGGATAGTTTAGGATAAGATAGAAGCTCCTCCTCCTCCTCCGCGAGCCAGTCCGATGAACCCAGCCAAGTGTGCAGACCACGACTATATCCACTTCCTGATCGCCGCTCAGTGCGCCTTCAGTTGTACTGAGGCCGCCCGCTGTCATCCTGCAGGGGGCTCTACGCCATCCCATGACGCCTTCACTCGCCTGCTCACAAGACAGCCTCCCGATACCGAGGCGTTGTGGCGAGAGACGCAGGGACTGGTCACCCTTCAGGGCGGCGTGTTGGCGGTGGACGATTCCACCTTGGACAAGCCCTATGCCAAGCGGATCGAACTGGTGACGCGCCATTGGAGCGGCAAACATCACCGGGTGGTCTTGGGCATAAATCTCATAAGTATGGTCTGGTCGGACGGCCTCGCTTGTATTCCCTGCGACTTCCGCGTCTATGACAAGCCGATCGGGGGCCACAACAAGAACGAGCACTTCCGGGCGATGCTGGCCCGTGCCCAAGCGCGCGGCTTTCAGCCCGAGTGCGTGGTGTTCGATAGCTGGTATGCTTCCCTCGACAACCTCAAGCGGATTCGCGCCTACGATTGGTCTTGGCTGACACGCCTCAAGGCCAACAGACAGGTCAACCCCGATGGGAGCGGCAACGGGGCGATCGGCTCTGTTGCCATCGAACCGGCGGGCCGGCGGGTGCATCTCAAGGGCTATGGGTTCATCCAGGTGTTTCGGACGGTCTCGGCAAACGGAGACGCGCAATACTGGGCAACCAACGACTTGGAGATGGCTGTCAGCCAGTTTGAGGCGTGGTCCAAGCGGGCGTGGTCCATTGAGACCTACCACCGAGGCCTCAAGCAGTGTTGCGGCGTCGAGCAGGCGCAGGTTCGGTCGGCACGGGCGCAGATGAACCACATCGCGTTGTCGATTCGCGCCTTCGTGCGGTTGGAGGTGCATAGACTCCAAACCGGTGTCAGTTGGTATGAAGCCAAAAGGAACATCATCCGAGAGGCTGTCCGGCTGTATCTGCAACGACCACTGCACAGGCTCAACTCAACTGCGTAAGTCCTATTAAAAAAGAAGCAAATCATGCCAACAATCCACTACACAAAATCACTTCCCGTAGTCGCTGAACCCGATGTTCTCGTCTGCGGAACGGGGCTGGCGGGTATTGGTGCGGCTGTTGGCGCGGCGCGGAACGGGGCTTCTGTGATGGCAGTCGATCGCATGGGATTTGCCGGTGGGTTCTTTACGAACATCATCGGCTCGGCGTTCGATGGATTCGTTTACGAAGAGACGGGTAGGCCTGTTGTGGGAGGGCTTGTCTTTGAGATGCTCGAACGAATGGGTGTGGTCGAGCCTGGTCAGGCTCCACATCTCTCATACAATGTGAACGGTGATTTCACCGAGGTCGAAAAGCATCCTGATCGCGTGATTCCGCGCACTGATCCGGAGTTGTTCAAGAAGGCTGCGGATGACATTTTAGTCGAGTCTGGCGTGCATCTGCTTTTCCACACCCAGGTGTCTGACGTGATCGTGAAGGGCGACCGGGTGGACAGTGTCGTAGTCAGCAACAAAGACGGCCTCGTCGCTATACGACCGAGGTACGTTATCGATGCCACAGGTGATGCCGATGTCGCCGCTTGGGCAGGATGTCCATACGAGATCGCCGAGTCGCTGCAGCCGATGAGCTTGCATTTCCGCATTGGCTTTGTCGAACTTACATTTGAGCTGCGTCGTAAATGTGCGGCCGTTCTGGAGAAGGCACGTGCCGCAGGAAAGATCGGCCTTTATGGCGGTCCGTGGCCGGCAACGTTCTCAGGTCGAGACATCTATTTCAATGTGATTCGCACTCCCGGCAACTCAACGAATCCGCAAGACTGGACGAACGCAGAAATTCAGGGCCGACGCGATGCGTGGACCATGTTCGAGCTCTGGAAGGAAGCACTACCCGAGTTCAAAGACGCCTACTTTTTCACCAGTGGTCCGACTGCTGGATCGCGAGAATCCAGAAGAATCGTCGGCGATTACATGCTGACCGGCGACGATATAAGAACTGCGAAGCGACAGGATGACGTGGTAGTGCTCGGGGCGTGGAGGATAGACCGGCATCCCAAGGACGCAGCCGGGTATCACGATCAGCCGATCGTACCGCCGTACGATATTTCCTACAGAACGTTGCTGCCGCAGGGCGTAGAAAATCTCTGGGTTGCGGGTCGTTGTCACTCGGCAACTTCAGAGGCCCTGGCATCAAGTCGAGTCACAGCCAACTCGATGGGCATGGGGCAGGCTGCTGGCACGGCCGCGGCGATAGCAAGGGCAACAGGTGTGGATAGTCGTAGCGTGCGATGGCCGAACTACAGGATCGATTGATTGCCGCTGATGTAATTCTCGATCCCGAATCAGCGATGCAGGGGCTATAGCTGAGAGTTCGAAAATAAGGAGAGGTTTTTATGTTGACAGACGAACAGGTGCGGCAGTTTCGCGAAGATGGCTATCTCGTTTTTGCAGCCCTGATACAAGGCGAGCGATTGGCCTATTACAAACAGGTGTTTGATGAACTGGTCGCAGAGGGATGCAAATTGACTGAGCAGGTGCCGCACTGGACGCTTGAGTTGGACGAGCGCGGCGAACCCCAGGCGGGTTTGTTGCACAAAGTGCAGGGGGTTTGCGTGGTCGATGCCCGCGTGTTGGAGCTGGCGCGTGAACCGGCGATTTTAGACCGCGTAGCAGTATTGATTGGCGAAAATATCGATGTGTTTGGCACCAAGTTTTTTCCCAAGTTGCCCAATGGCGGCACGTCAACGGGCTGGCATCAGGACAGTTTTTATTTTGGCACCGATACGGATCGCATTATCAGTTGCGGTATTTATCTGGAAGATTCTGATGTGGAGAATGGGTGCTTGCGGGTGGTGCCCGGTAGCCACCGGATGGGCGAGATTGTCGAGCACCGCAGAGATCCAAGCAGGCATGGTAGTTGGACAGAGGTCGATGAATCGCAGGCTGTGGATGTGGTCATTCCCGCTGGCACGGTTGTGCTGTTTTCCGCCAATCTCCTGCACGGTGCCTATGACAACCACAGCAATCGCACGCGCTATAGCACGGCACGGCATTATATGCCCGAAGAACTCAATCCAGAAAAGTTTCCAAAGGGAATATACGAAGATCGACATGTGGCGTGTAAGCATTGAGAAGCAGGGGCTGGGGGCTGGTCGGGCGAGGAGATTTCCGAACTCAGCTCCACCGACGCTCTTGTTGCCCACCCGGATACCTGCGACGCCATAGCCTTGCTCGTTGTAATCGCTCTTACTTGAACAAGCCGGGATTCAGGTTCCAAGCCTTCAGAGCGATCAGGTGTCTGTTTCATAAAATGTCTTGTTTCCCGTAAAGCGAAACATTATATTTAGTGAAACAATCTTAGCAGCGTAGGAGATCCATGCCTCTTCCAGACAAACAGCCACCGACCGCAACACAAGTCGCGCGCCATGTCGAGCGCACTCTGGCTGAACGAATTCCGCCCGGCTGGTCACTTTACGCCCAGACCGAGGTGCCGTCCGGTCGCTACCAAGTGGATCTGCTGGCAAAGATCGCGTCACCCTCGGGAGCTACAGCGGTCCTTGCCATTGAGATCAAGCGCACTCTGGAACCACGCGGCGTCCTCCAAGCGATCGAGCAACTCTCCGCGACCACGGCTAGCGCGATGCCTCGGGCGGTACCTATAGTAGCGGCCTCCTACCTTTCCCCTCGCGCCCGTACCCTCCTTCGTGACCGCGGCGTCGGCTACATCGACACTACGGGAAATGTTCGCATTGAAGCTTCCAGGCCGGGGCTGTTCATTTCTGCCGACGGGGTCGATCGCGATCCTTGGCCGAGGGATCACAAGCTCCAATCGTTGCGGGGCCGGGGTGCCGCACGTGCCGTGAGGGCCATCGTGGACACAATCCCCCCGTACGGTGTCCGAGAGTTGGCGCAGTCGACCAGCGTGTCGGCTCCCACCTTGTCGCGCGTGTTGGACTTGCTCGAACGGGAGGCCATCGTGACCCGTGTGCGCGGAGCCGTATCGGCCATCGATTGGCAGGGCGCGATTCGGCGGTGGACTGAGGATTACGACCAAACGGAGTCAAACACGTCCACGGTGGCTCTCGAGCCACGCGGGCTGACGGCTCTTGAGAAAAAGCTCCGCACCACGAAGCTCAGGTATGTCGCCACTGGCGCTTTCGCCGCCCAGCGATTCGATCCAATCGCGCCCGCAAGACAGACGGCCATCTACGTCACCGACGCGATCGAGTTCATCGACCATCTGGATCTCCGCGAGACCGAAGCCGGCACCAATGTGGTGATTCTAGAGCCTTTCGACCCCGTCGTCTTCGATCGGGCGGTCGACTGCGATGGCCTTCGTTGCGTCGCTCCCAGCCAGCTTGCCGCAGACCTGCTGACCGGACCGGGCCGGGAACCGTCGCAGGGTGAGCACTTACTGAAGTGGATGGAGAACAACGAGCATGTCTGGCGCTCCTAACCTTCTGTACGTGCGCGCTCGTGCTGCGCTGCTCGACGCCGCCGAGGCGCTGGCCGAACAGCTCGACGCTGTCGTGCTCGTTGGCGCTCAGGCCGTCTATCTCCACACCGGCGATGCGGATTTCGTCGCCACCGCCCCGTACACGACCGACGCGGACTTCTGCGTAGCACCAAACAACTTGAATGACGAACCGCTGCTGTATGAATTGCTGCAGGATCGGGGGTTCTCGCCCGGTGAGCAGCCCGGCTCCTGGCGCAGCCCGGACGGGATTCCCGTCGACCTCATGGTTCCCGAAGCGCTGGCCGGACCCGGTTCTAGGGGAGCCCGCCTTGGACCCCACGGCAAGAGAGTCGCAAGGCGCGCCAAAGGCCTAGAGGGAGCGCTCGTCGATCGGAAGCGCATGGAGATCGTGTCGCTCGAAAGCAAAGACGACCGATCAGTGGTGATGTAGGTCGCCGGGCCGGCGGCGCTGCTCGTGGCCAAGGTCCACAAGATCGCCGAGCGCACCGGGACCAGTGACCGGATAACAGACAAGGACGCGCTAGATGTCCTGCGTCTCCTGCAGGCTACTGACACCGCGACGCTCGCGGCACGCTTGATGGACCTTGCGGATAATAGGGACAGCACGAAGGTCACGGCCGAAGCGGTGTCTCAGCTCGCGCCGTTGTTCGGTAGCCCAGACGCGGTGGGAATCAGCATGGCGGTCCGGGCTGCCCGCGCCGACGCCGAGGCGGCCATGATTTCCGCTTCGTTCACTACGCTCGTGTCAGACCTCCTCAAGTACCAAGTTGACCCCTGAAACGCGCCGAAATCCTTTACAACGGTACCTCTAAGCATTCCCGAACGATTCGGTGCGACGACAAGCGGTTAATCAGGGGCCCCTGCCCCTTGCGTACGTTTTCAGCAAATTGCATAGTACTGATATCGGCACCTTATTTTTCCTATACATAATTCGATCTGTCCAGGAGGAGTCTATGCTTTCACAGGAGCAACTGACGCAATATTACCGAGATGGGTATGTGCTGGTGTCGGGATTGATTCCAGAAGAGACAATTGCCAATGCGGAAGCTGCGATGTGGTCTGTGCTCAGGATGGATCGGGATGATCCAGCTTCGTGGTCTCCTTTGCCAGACGAAACAGATGGGGTAAACACAATCGTCAGCCAGGGGGTGATTGAACATTTTGGGGTTCAAGATCCCGCGTTGTTGGCTTGTTGTACTCCCGCATTTTACGAAGTACAGAGCCAACTGGCTCGGGAAAATGCAGGTGCATTTCACTGTCAGAAGCCACAACCAGAGGGAGTCTGGGCACGCAGTGTATTTCCGGTTTCGAAAGACTGGGATTATAGCAATGGGCACGTCGATGGTGGACATCGACCTTTTAATGTCTTTCCCGGATCATTCCGCGTCTCTTCCCTGACCTATCTCGATTCTGGTGTTGCGCAGGGTGGTGGTACTGCGGTCTGGCCAGGATCGCATCGGAAACTCAGCGAGGCTGCAGTGCAGGCCCCTGACCGGTATCAAACTCTGTCAGATTTTAAGAAGCCGCAACAAAGGTTCGGTCTGGGAGAGCCGATTGAGTTGAGGCCGTCCCGAGGAGATGTAATGTTTTTTCATTATCTGTTGATACACTCTGGATCTCTCAATACAAGTAACAAACCGCGTTTTGCATTCCGGTTGATGTGTACCTGTGACGCCTGTCGCATCTGGGAAAAGTATGGCAAGTGGAATATCTGGATGCCCTGATGCGGCGATCTTTGGGATTCTTGTGATTTTTTAGTTTTCATAATGATCCCGCGTCGGCGATAGTTGCGCCTGATGCACCCGTCTGATTACATGTCATGCGATTAAACGCGGTACGCAAATATCTTTGCCTGAAACATTCGGATCCGAATCGCCAACATCTCACCCACCACAGACAAGTCGCCGTTGCCGTTCCAAGTGACCGTCTGGTCGAGCGAATCTCCTTGCAGCAGATCGCTTTCTGCAAAGGTCAGGCCGGCGACCGGATCGACGTCGGGGTGAATCCGCCTGGAAAGAGGAGGAGCTTGGGAGCGGGCCAGTGGTTGAAGTCCTTGCATCCGTTACTCATCGCAATCCCCCAATATCATATCTCGACACAAAATCCCAGATTAAACGACTGGTATTGGAGCCGTCGTAGCTAATATCAAACCAGACGTGCCCTCCGTCTATAACCCTGTAATGTTCTACAGAAGTATTGTTGTCTCCATCTGTATAGGAATAATGTTCTATTGTCATTCCACTATCATCCATACTATTTACTATCGGATCAGTACTGGTATTATTAAAACTTGTCCAATAAGCAATCACCTCATCAATTGATGATAATCCCTCAAACTCCCCACCATAAGGGACATACTTATCTGCTGTACCATGAATATTAATCATCGCCGTAGGATGTGATGGGCTACAGTTGTTATGTGTTTCCTCCATCATTGTCCCAGCAACAGAACCTATGGCCGCTATTCTATCACTATGATAGCAAGCAAGCGCATACGTAAAGAAAGCGCCGTTTGAATAACCACAGGAATATACTCTTGCTAAATCAATGTTATAATTGGCAGCAATTTCATCAATTAATGATTCCACAAAGCCAAAGTCGTCTGCATCACTTTTATTTTCATCTGATTCTAAACCAGAATTCCAGTGCGGATCTCCATCCAGCAAGGTGCCTTGGGGATAAACTAGAATAAAATTTTCCATATCTGCCAAAGGCCGCATATCTGCATATTTTAAGTATTGGCTTGCAATCCCACCATATCCGTGAAAGTTGAGCATTAGTGGAACTGCTGAAGTGCCATCATAAGAATCCGGCACGTACATAACATACTCTCTTGTTATACCATCGTGGGAAAGCGTTTGTGTGAATAAACCTGTTGTATTTGTATTGGGTGTATCGAGTGGTGTGTCCTCATTTTCCGAACAAGAAAACAAGCTTGACAACGCCATAATGGTGACAATAAAAAGCCTTTTCATTAGAAGCGGTTTCATAACTTGATAGGGGGTTGTGTTTTTTCTTTTTTGCTTCTACTCGTTTTGCTTCGCCCCAAGGAGTCCCGATTATGTCGCGCCATACGTCTGAATTGACCGATGCCCAATGGGCGCATATAGCGCCGTTGTTACCTGCACCCAAAGCGTCGCCCAAAGGCGGTCCCAAACCCATTGCCAACCGTCCGGTGTTTGAGGGTATTTTATGGGTGTTACGCAGTGGTGCGCGGTGGAAAGACCTGCCCGAACGATACCCCTCGCCGAGTACCTGCTGGCGTCGGCTACGCCGTTGGGAAGAGCAAGACATCTGGCTGAAGGCATGGCGAGCGTTGTTAGGCCAACTGGATGAGCAAGGCCAACTCGACTGGGCCGAGACGTTTGCCGATGGTAGTTTTGCCCCGGCCAAAAAAGGGGGCCTGTGTCGGGCCGACCAAACGCGGAAAGGGTACGAAGTGGATGGTGGTGGCAGACGGCCAAGGGCTGCCTTTGGGAAACTACCTGGACTCGGCGTCCCCAGCCGAAGTCGGGTTGATCGAGCCGACGCTGGAGCGGGTGGCCGTGCCGCGCCCCGGCCGGGGCCGGCCGCGGAAAAATCCGACGCGCTTGATCTACGACAAGGCCGCCGATTCTGACCCGCTGCGCGCTCGATTGGCACGACGGGGCATTGAGTTGATCTGTCCGCATCGCAAAAACCGGAAGAAACCGCCCACCCAAGATGGACGCCCCTTGCGCCGCTACAAGAGGCGATGGAAGGTCGAACGCACCTTGGCATGGTGGGGCAATTTTCGACGGCTGGTCGTGCGATGGGAATATCATATCCAAATGTATCAAGCCTTTGTCAATGTCGCCTGTCTGATGATTACACTCAGACGGTTATAAAACCACTTCTAAGAGATATCGGTACTATGCAGTTCGCTGAAAACGTACGCAAGGGGCTAACAGGGCCCCTGATGAACCGCTTGTAGTCGCCCAGAATCGTCTGGGAATGCTCAGAGTACCGTTGTAAAAGATTTCGGCGCGTTTCAGGGCTTCCGCCACCCGTCTCGGTATGCGGAATATGGACGCGTCCAAACCTGCCCATTTCCCTCTAAATGCCCCTTGCCTAGAAACGTGAGAACGCATTTTATTATCTCCCTTGATCCGCCGGCTTGCAACGATTCCAGAAAGTTGCGCCATACTCATAAATTTTTCACAGGAGGAACGAAATGACTTCCAATCAAGACTGGTGGCCAGATCAACTGAGCCTGAAGGGTCTCCGCCAGAATTCTCCCCTGTCCGATCCGATGGACGAGGATTTCAACTACGCTGAGGCGGTTAAGACCCTTGACGTCGATGCGCTAAAGCAGGACATCGAAGAGGTGATGACGACCTCGCAGGACTGGTGGCCAGCCGACTACGGCCACTATGGGCCGCTCTTCATCCGCATGACGTGGCACGCCGCCGGCACGTACCGCATCAGCGACGGCCGCGGCGGTGGCGGCTCCGGCCACCAACGCTTTGCGCCCCTCAACAGTTGGCCCGATAACGCGAGCTTGGACAAGGCACGCCGCTTGCTCTGGCCGGTCAAGCAAAAGTACGGCCGGAACCTCTCGTGGGCCGACCTGCTCATCTTTGCCGGCAACTGCGCCCTAGAGTCGATGGGATTCAAGACCTTTGGTTTCGCCTTCGGACGCCCGGATGTCTGGGAGGCGGACGAGACGGACTGGGGCGACGAGACGACGTGGCTCGACGATCAACGCCACGACGCCGACGGCGAGCTTCAGGGACCCCTTGGTGCCGACCACATGGGCCTGATTTACGTGAACCCGGAAGGGCCGAACGGCAACCCGGACCCGGTCGCTGCGGCGCAGTACATTCGCCAGACGTTCAAACGCATGGCGATGAATGACGAGGAAACGGTTGCGCTTATTGCCGGCGGCCACACGTTCGGCAAAGCACATGGTGCTGCCGCTGAGGATAATGTCGGTCCCGAACCAGAGGGGGCTGGCATAGAAGAGCAAGGCTTCGGCTGGCAGAACAGCCATGGCAGCGGCAAGGCCGGTGACACGATCACCAGCGGCTTGGAAGGTGCCTGGACCAATAACCCGGTGAAGTGGGACAACAACTTCATGGAGAACCTGCACGCCCACGAGTGGGAGCTGACGAAGAGCCCGGCTGGCAAATGTCAATATGCTCCCAAGAATGCCGATGAAGTAGCCACCGTGCCGGACGCGCACTGTCCGTCGAAGAAGCACGCCCCCATGATGCTCACCACAGACCTCTCACTGCGGGAGGACCCGGACTACGCGCCGATTTCCAGGCGCTTCCTCGAAAACCCCGCGGACCTCGAAGACGCTTTTGCCAAGGCGTGGTTCAAGCTGCTCCACCGCGACATGGGACCCCTTAGTCGGTATGTCGGGCCCTTGGTTCCTACAGAGCCGCAGTTGTGGCAAGACCCGGTCCCCGTCGTGGATCACGAGTTGGTCGAGGAGCAGGACGTCGCCGACCTCAAAGCGAAGGTCCTCGCCTCGGGATTGTCCGTTCCTCAACTGATATCGACCGCCTGGGCATCGGCGGCATCGTTCCGCGGCACGGACAAACGCGGCGGCGCGAACGGCGCTCGCATCCGCCTCGCCCCGCAAAAGGATTGGGAAGTGAACGACCCTGCCGCGCTCAACGGGGTGCTGCAGACGCTGGAGCAAATCCAGGCGGATTTCAACAACTCGCAGAGCGATGGGAAGAGGGTTTCTCTCGCCGACCTGATCGTCTTGGCCGGGTGCGCAGGCGTTGAGCAGGCTGCCCAGGCTGCCGGTCACGACGTGCAGGTCCCCTTTGCACCGGGGCGCACGGACGCGTCGCAGGAGTGGACCGACGAGGAGTCGTTTGCCGTGCTCGAACCCACTGCCGACGGGTTCCGCAACTACCTCCAAGCAGGGCAGGAAGGCAAGCCGGAAGAGCTGCTGGCGGAGCGGGCCTACATGCTAACGCTGACCGCTCCCGAGATGACGGCGCTCCTCGGCGGCCTGCGCGTCTTGAATGCGAATACCGGGCAGTCTGCGCACGGAGTGTTCACCGATCGGCCGGGGACGTTGACCAATGACTTCTTCGTCAATCTGCTCGACATGAACACCGAGTGGAACGCGACCTCCGCCGTGCAGGACGTGTTCGAGGGACGCGACAGCCAGAGCGGTGAACTCAAGTGGACCGGCACCAGAGTGGACCTCGTCTTCGGCTCCAACTCCGAGCTCCGAGCCTACGCGGAAGTCTATGGATGCGACGATGCGCAGGAGGTGTTCGTGCGCGACTTCGTGGCCGCATGGGACAAGGTGATGAATCTCGATCGCTTCGACCTCGCGTAATCTCAGCCTTGTGAATTCTGCTTCCGGTCAGACCGGGAGCAGAATTCACAACCTCATCCACTCACGATCTGAGGTGACGCATAGAGATCAGGCCTGACCTCGTTCGCTGTGAAGCAACTGGACGATGGCGCTTTCTCTATATTGGCAAAGACTAAGTTCGCGAAGATATATTGATGGGAGAACCTTCATGCTGATTATCGATTCCCACTTGGATATCGCCTACAACGCGCTCGAATGGGACCGGGACTTGCTCCAGCCCATCGCTAAAATACGCGAGGCCGAAGCTGGAATGGGGCAGAAGGGCCGCGGCCTGAACGTGGTGAATTTCGCCGAACTGCGGCGCGGCGGAATAGGCCTCTTCTTCGTCACGGTGAATTGCCGGATCGCTTCGCAGGGAAAGCGCTTTCCCGGGGTGCGCACCCAAGACATCGCCTACGCCAAGTGCAATGGTCAGTTAGCCTACTACCGCCTGATGGAGGCCAAGGGCGTCTTGCGCCAGATACGCAATCGGACCGAACTCGACGCCCATCTGGCCGAGTGGGACGACGATCCGCAGACGACCCCGCTGGGGTTTGTCCTCAGCATGGAAGGAGCGGACGGCATTGTGGCACCCGAACAGGTGGCCGAGTGGTGGGATGAGGGCCTGCGGGTCGTGAGTCTGTGCCACTACGGGGTCAGCTCGTACGCCCACGGAACGCAGGCTCCCGGCGGCCTGACGGATAGAGGCCGCCCCATGCTCGAAGCCTTGGAGGTAGCCGGAGTAATCCTCGATGTGAGCCACTTGGCCGAGCAGGCATTCTGGGAAGCGATAGCGATTTTCACTGGTCCCGTGCTGGCCACGCACAACTGCTGCCGGGCCCTGTGCGACCACGACCGCCAGCTCGACGATCAACAGATCAAAGCACTGGCTCAGCGTGGCGGCGTCATTGGCACAGCCATGGACATCTGGATGATCTCCCCCCTGTGGGACCGGGCCGCCATGGACAACACGGGCATCACGCTGGAGACTGTGGTGGACCACATCGACCACGTCTGCCAATTGACTGGCAACTCCCGCCACGCCGCGCTAGGTACCGACCTCGACGGCGGCTACGGCAAGGAGCAGTGCCCCGCCGATCTCGACACCATCGCTGACCTGCGGAAAATTGCCGCCATCCTCGAACGCCGAGGTTACTCGCAGACCGACGTTGCCGACATCATGCACGGCAACTGGGTCCGCTTGCTGCGCGCGGCGTGGAATTAAAGCCGTTAGACCCTTATCCCAAACGCAGCCTCAAAGTCCTGCCACACTGCTTCGGGTACCTCGGTCGTGGCGCTGGCATATACCTCGGCTATTTCCCTGCTATTGGAGGGTCCGACGAGGATTATGCCATTGCCTGCAACCGGCGCATTGAGCGCGAACTGCATGGCCAGGTCTCGGATGTTCAACCCCCGCTCTTGGCACCATTGCCACATCTGATGTGCGCGCGGCACCACCTCGGGGTCGTCCGGCCCGCCGATGGCCGCGGGTATGAGATTCCCGTCTCGATCTAGGGACTGCTCTTCTTGCACGCGCTGGGGTTCTGGACCGGCCAGCAGTGAGCCGACCAATACTCTACCCATAATGATTCCTATATCGCGCTCCAGTGCCAGAGGAATGGTCGTTTTGGCGAGGGACTGGTCCAGCAAGCTATAATCCAAAAATGACAACACAATGTCTATTGCGCCTGTTTCAATCGCCTGCTGATGAAATTCATGCTGTCGCACAGCAATGCCAAGGTGACCGATGCGTCCCTGCGCTTGCCAATCGAGCAGCACATCCAAACAGGCCCCCGGCGCCAACAGTGGTTCCATGTCGTAGCGCGGGCCGTGAATCAACACGGAATCCACATAGTCCGTCTGAAGCTGTTTGAAGCTGTTTGCCAAACTCCACAATGTCGCTTCTGGTGAAAAATCGTGAAAAAAGCGCGGATGAGACCCCACCTTGGTTTGGAGATACACTTTTTCTCGCCATCCACCCGCCAAGGCCAAACCGATGCAGCGCTCGCTCTCGCCACCGCCGTATGGCGGAGCCGTATCGATAAAATTGATGCCCCGCTCAATGGCCTCCCGAATCGTCGCCGTGGCTTCCTCCTCTGACATCAGTTCGGGAAGGCCCAGATATCCGCCGCCCAATCCTAACGCCTTCGGTTTCATCTCTGTACGCCCCAAGCGCCGAACTTCTAGATCTACCATTTTGATCTCCTCATACAGACGCGCCTATATCCATCGTCATCACCAGATCATCCACCACCGTTCCCGGCGGTCCTGGAGCCAGATGTTGATATTTGTCGGGAAAGCGAATAATCAACGGCACCCGCAAACCATCGTCATAAACGTGCGTCTTGCCCCTCGGAAAACCTGTGCCGTGATCAGACCAAAAGAAGACAATCGTATTGTCCAGCACACCTGTGGACACCAAAGTTTCTATCACTTCGCCCACGTGCCGATCAACCTGCATCAAGCCATCGTAAAAAAGAGCGGTGCGTTCTCGCGCAAGCGGTGTATCAGGCATAAAAACAGGAAGTGGTGCATTGGCAGGATCGTGCAATTCTTCATCCTTTAACAAACTCGACCGCTGTTCTCGCGCTTGTTCTGGGGTCAGCTTAAACACACTGGCGTGGGATTCACCAAAACTATAGACAGCAAAAAAAGGCTTCTCATCTGCTTGTGCCAAAAGCGCCTCATTGCTCTGATACGCGGCCCATTCGTCGGGATCAATGTCGGTGTTCAAATCAGTATTGATCGCCGAACAGTTATACCCTGCTGCCAGCAGATAGTGCGGCAACATTTGCACAAAGTCAGGACGTCTGGCAAAACTTCGATGATGATGCGTACCCACCGTCGTTTGATGCATTCCGGTAAAAATACTTGTGCGCGCGGGTGAACAAATAGGCCCGCAGGCAAAAGCGTTCGCATAGCGAACGCCTTCTTCAGCTAGCTTATCGAGATGAGGGGTTGTGGCATAATTATCGCCATAACACCCCAGATTCCTCGCACTCACATCGTGTGTATTTATCCAGACAAAATTCGGTCGTTCCGCCAAATCAATTCCTCTTCAAGAGATCCACACCGTTTTGTATTCAAAAAAAGGCTCCAGACCCATCTCGCCGTAGCGCCGACCAATGCCGCTCTGCTTAAAACCACCCCAGGGTGTGCGATGGCTCAGCATACTGGCACTATTAATGGCGACAATCCCCACTTCCAAGCGCCGGACAAAATAGCGTTGTCGCTCAGCCTCTCGGGTCCAGAGCGAAACGAGCAGGCCGTAGTCCGTATCGTTGGCCAATGCCAGGGCCTCGTCGTCGCTGGCAAACGTCAGCACGGAGACAACCGGGCCGAAAATTTCGTCGCGGCAAACCGGAGAGGACTGATCGGCAAAGGCAAAAGCCGTAGGCGCAAAATAGCAACCCTTGGCGTACTCGTCTCCCGCCGGACGTGTGCCACCAAACAGCAGCGACCCCTGTGCTTTGCCCATCTCGACGTAGCGCTCCACGCGCTCTACCGCCGCTTGGTCGATCAACATGCTGGGCCCTGCGGCCTGCGCTTTTTCTTTTAGTAAAGCGGTAAATTCGTCGCGTAGCGATTCGTGCAGCAATACCCGACTTATTGCCGAGCACGCCTGTCCGGGGAAGGCCGATCCCACGGTCGCCGCTGCCGCTGCTTCGAGGTCGGCGTCGGGCAAGACGATCTGTGCCGTTTTGTTGCCCAGATTTAACTGCACTCGCTTGAGATCTGCGGCGGCCGCGGCCATGATCTTTTTGCCCGTCGCCGTGCTGCCGGTAAAACTGATCAGCCGTGTAGCTGGATGCGCGACGAGCGCCTGACCTACCTCAGGCCCCTTGCCACTGAGCGCGTTGACCACCCCGGCGGGGAAACCGGCTTCGTGGAATGCCTGCATGGTCTTGAGTGCCTGGGGTGCTTCCTGGTCGGGCGCTTTAAGCACGACCGTATTGCCAGCTACTAGGGCCGGCACAGCCGATAAAAGAGTGGCCAGCATCGGTCCGTTGAAAGGGGCAAAGACAGCGACGACGCCCAGCGGTTCCCTATATACGTAATTAGTGCCTTGGTCGCCGTGCTCAATAAGCGCGCCCGCCCCGTCGTCTAGTTTACCTACGTAGTAGGAGATGACGCGTTCTACCAGCGGCGGGATGCCCGGCCCCCCTTGGGGCTGGACCTTGGCGGCCGCCAGTTCGTCGGCCATGGCGTAGAGCACCTCTTTCAGCTTGGCGAACAAAGCGCGCTTGTGCTCAATGCCGCAGAACTTCCACTCGGCATAAAATGCTTCGTGCGCCGCCGCCGCGGCCCTATCCACATCGACCCGACTGGCATCGGCGACTTCGGCGACTAATGTGCCATCTACGGGGCTATACAGGGGATAGTACTGTCCAGATGATGGGGGACACACTTGGCCTCCGATCAGCAAATCACTTTTTTTGACACTCACTTCGTCTTCCTTTCTATTGAAACTAATTTCACCGAGGAATCCACCTTGCCATCACCGCCGGCCCTGCCCGAAAATTACGACGCCCAAGCACACATGATAACCCATCAAGTGCGCGGGCGCATCTTTCACTCCACCATACCCTCGGCGCAACTGGCCTCCGAGCTGATGGCCAGCGGTGCACCCGCCAACATCGCCGAAGCCGCCGCCATCTTGCGCGCCGTGCTTGCCTGCCAGGAGGTGCGGGACACAGACCCGCACCGAGGCAATTTTCGCTGGGAGTTGGAAGACGAAATCGTCGAAGATCTCAATGCCGTGCAGTTCGTACTCTTCTATTGCATTCCCGTACTGTGCAAAACATCAGACGCTCTGCCCCCGGACTTGGTCGCAGCTATGCGCCGCTCCATTGCGCTGGGCTTGGAGGAAATCGCGCGCATCGACGTGGCCTTGGCCTATACCAACATCGTCCTCAAGGACATCACCAACTCCTGCCTTGGCGGCCAGTTGTTGGGCGATAATAGTATCGGCCAGCGCGGCCGAGAAAAACTGGTGCGCTGGATGGCGCACGTAGATACCTACGGCCTGCCGGCCGAGTACAATAGCCCCAACTACGCCTCTGTCGCCGTGCGCGTGCTAGGCCGCCTAGCCGAACTGACAGAGGACGAACACACCCGCATCCGCGCCCGCACCATGCTCGCTCGCCTCGGCCTTTCCGCGGCGTTACACGTACACCCCGGCATCGGCTGCTGGGCCGGCCCGTTCAGCCGCGCCTATAGCCATGCCGTCTTCAACGCCAACGCCTTTAACGCCGATGACGTGCGTGCGTGGTTGGATGGCGGGCAGGTACCCGCCTGGATCGGCGACCTGCTGCAGCGCCCCAACGTGCCGCAGCAAATAGACGAAACAGCCCACGGCGAAGAGCCCGTAGCGCTGAGCACCTATCACAGCCCCTCGTTCTCTCTAGGCGTGGCCTCCTGCGAACTGAAGACTCAGGAAGTCATCTTTATCGCCCTACAGTCCAGCGTATTTCACGCGCAGTATCGGCTCGCGGATAGCGCGCGCTGCGGCGTGCTCTTTTCGCGTTATATACTCGACGACCAGTGGCTCAGCTTCCAGACGACGCCATCGCGTGCGCCCGGACAGGTCGTTCCCGAAGAGGGCCACTTCTACGGCGTGCACGAGCGGGGTCGCGCCATCGGCCTCTACGCCCCGCGCGGCTTGGACGCTTGGACGCGGCGCACTAGCGCCAAAGCCGTGCTCGTGTGGACCGAGATCGCGCAGGTCGATGAGATTTGGGTCGGTCAGCACAAAGTAGATTCTCTGCCAGCGGTAGTGCCCCGGGGCGAGGTGGTCGTCGTCGGCAGCGGCTCCCTGTGGACGGCCGTCCGGCCGCTCGAACTGACCGATCTGGGCGGCGGTGCCCCCATCCGCTTGGTCGAACTGGACGGTCATCTGGCCTTGGAGATGTACAACTATACGGGGCCAGCCAAGACTTTTTGGGAAATGGCCAAGCCCGGCTCCTTTTACCAGGGCCAGCCCCGCTGCGGTTTCTACGCCGAACTGGCCGAGCGCACTTCCTACGCCAGCGGTGCCGATTTTGCCGCCAAGGTAGCGTCCGGCGCACTCATCGACGAAGCGGCCCCGCCCGCCACCTATACCGCAGGTAGCGAGCGCCCGCTCCGAGTGGAGTACGCGCGCGACGACCGCATACTCGGCATTGAAGTCGATCTGTATGAGTGGTCGCTAAAGCGGCGTTGGACCCAGGACGGCTCCTTAGACTGGCCCATGCACGAGTCGCCCTACGCCCGCCAGAGTGCTTCTGGACAGGTCTCCATCGGCGACGCCACGCTCACCTGTGACAAGGGCCCGGTATGGCTCTGCGCCTGCCCGGAGGGCAAAAGGTATGTTGCCGCCTATAGCGGAAGCGAGATGACTGCGTTGAGATTGGAGGTGCCCGGCGATATGGTCGAGCTAGCTGAAATGGGCGCGGGCACGGTGATTTGGGACGAGGGCCAAGTAACAATAGAAGCCATATTGCCCTGATTCAGTGCCAACTTTTCAAACCGAGCAGTTTCTCACCAAGCTCGGTGAGCGTTGCAGTCTCAGCATGGTTCCTCTCCCATTCACGCGGGTCACCGGGAAAAGCATCGCGCTGAGGATGGTCCTGCTCACGCCAGAGACGGATGCGTTCCCGCCGCTCTGCTTCATTATTCTCTTCGGCCGGATGCATCGAAATATACTGGGCCATGCGGATTCGGTCCTTCGAGTGATTAGGCCGCACGCCGTGGGCGAGGAGGCTATTAAAAATGAGCAAATCGCCCGCTTCCATCTCGATATTCACGACGGATAATCCGGTTATATCGGGATGCATAGGATCGCGGTCCGCAGGCTGGGTCTTGACCCATTCCTCGAACTTTTCAAACAGGACTGGAACGCACTGGAATCCCCCGACATCCCCATCCTGCTGCTGTAGGCTTAAAACGCCTTGCACACCGATCGGTAGAGGTCGTACCGACGTATCCACGTCCCAATGAATGAAGCCGTCTGAGTTGCCGCGGACCTGCTCTGGAGGATTGAGATTGGCGCGGTCGATGGCGACCCAGAGATCCTCCCGGTCCCAGATATCGACAAAAGCATCGTACACCCGTGGTTCCTGTCGATTATCCCAGAGATACTGGTGATTGTAGATCTCCAGCATACCAGTATTGTTGAGTTCCTTCATTTTGTGTTCTCGCCGTTGCGGGGCGTACCAAGTCGTGGGATTATTCGGGTCTTTCTCATCAAATTCCCACAAGAGCTCGACAAGGCGTTTCACATTCGCGGTTGGCACGGCTTGTCTGATAATGATATAGCCTTTAGTAGTCCAGTGTTCCCAATCCTGAGACGTAAGGACTCGGAATGGGAATTTTTTCTTTATATCCTTCAGTTGCACCTGCGTCCGCGAGGTGACAGGGTGAGTGTTTTGCGGGGATTGCGGCCGCATTACTAATCGGGGGTTTAGTATCTTTACTCGACCCGTCGCTGCTTTGCCAACCACTCCCATAGGGCAGGATCGCTGTAGGCATTTTGCCACGCCTCCACGTGGCCTCCTTCAGGGTACACGGTAAAGCGGACATCGCTTCCGACCGCCTTGAGCGCATCAACCATTTCCTGTGATCGTTGCAACGGCACGGCCTCGTCTTTTGCGCCGTGGAAAACCCAGGTCGGCACCTCCTTCATTAAGGGCGCTTTTTCTGGATCTCCACCGCCACAGATGGGAACGACGGCCGCGAATCGCTCGGGATAGGTACAGGCTAGTCCCCACGTCGCATATCCTCCCATACTCAGGCCGGTCACGTAGATCCTAGCCGTATCGATGCGATGGGTCTTGACGACCTCGTTTAGGAGATCGTGCAGTGCGTCTATGGACCACCACTCATCCTTTGGGCACTGCGGCGAGACGACCACGAAGGGAAAGTCCCTCCCCTGCGCTATCATTTTCGGTGGACCGTGGACTTTCACTAGCTCAAGGTCGTCTCCACGCTCGCCCGCTCCGTGCAAGAACAAGAGCAACGGCCATTTATCTTCGCTGCTATCATATTCAGGTGGCAAATACAGCAGGTATTTCATCTCAATGGTACGCACCAGAGTCTGTGCAACCTGTCTTTCTGCGGACTGGGCATCGCTCCACAACAGGCCGCACAACAAAGCCAAAAGGCTGAGACTACGCTTTATCATCCTTGGAATCTTCTCTTTCTATCAGATCGAAGAGAACGGCTTTCATGTCCTCGGGCAAATCCGGCTAGTCCACCTAGTATGTGTCATGGGTTTTGTCTCCGCTGCATTTCGGTATTAACGGCGCGAATACCCGCGACCGTCTCGTTAATCTGATTGTTTGCCCGGTCGCGCAGTCCGTACTTGCGGGCGTTGTTCTTAAGGTAGGCCCCACATAGGTGGTAGCCGACGCATTGCGGGATATCCCACAGCGCCTCCATCACTTGGCGATAGTGGTCTGTATCGTGCAAGCGGTCCGCTGTCGGCGGCCAACTGGTGTCGCCGTGGGCGCATATATGCCCCGCTGCGTCGGCCAGCAGAACCGGTTGGTCTGCAAAGTCGGCCCAGTGCCGCATCTTCGTGGCTATGTTCTCGACTGTCCCAAAACATTGAAAACTGAGTACATCGACGTAGGGCAGTGCCGCACGGACCACTTCCTCGGGTAGCACTGCGTTTGCCTCCCATCGGTCGCCCAGAATAAGGTGGTTTGGATCGTAGCGGCGGATACTGTCGTGGGTGACTTGGTAGTAGCGTTCGGCAATGGCCGAGAGTTCGCGGCGTCCCGCGTCCGATGCGAGCAGGTCTGGATCGACTAGCGACCCGCGCCACTTTGTGGCCGGCGAAGTGTGCACCCACTGAGGACAATCGCAGTAGAAGTAGCCGATAAGCTTGGGATCGTCGCGCAGGCGTGCGCACTCATCGCGGGCGACGTAATCACACCACTCCTCGAAGTCGGAGCTCATCAGATCGGGCATACGGACCTCAACTTGCCACTGATGAGCCTCGGTGAAAGGTAGCAGGTGGCAGTAAGACATGTCCGCCCATTGGTATTCCTCATAGGTGAAGGGCCGCGAATGGCGGTGGTAGCCTTCGGTGATAATTACGACTTCCTGGGTCCAGCCAATCGTGTTAAAGCCCCAGTCGCGCAGATCAGCGGCGACGGAGCGCAGCCACTGTTCATGGCTGTTGCCGAACTCGCGTTCCCACACGCCGTCCGACTCTACATACCGCAACGCCGCCGAGTCGATATGGTTCATGCCGATGGACCAAAACGGTGCACCGTCCGGCGTGATGAACCGCCAACGCCCGTCCCGCTGCTCAATTGTGTAAAAGTCTGCCATTGCGGCTGGTGCTCGCGAGTTGCCGATGTGGCCGCCCATCTCAATTGGTACTCAATAGAAGACCCACCAGGAGGGTGGGGTGCGCAATAGCCAACAGCACCGTAGCCAACCCTATTCCGAGTCGGTGATGGCCAACGGACTCGAAACGCTGAAACCAATGTGACGACGGTGTGTCGCCTGCATTCCGTCGAGAATGAGATAGGTCCGCCAAAACTAGGGCGAGGAGGCCGAATGCACCCAGTAGCAAGAATATCAGGTGAGCGGAACTGAGAAGTGCAAATAGCTGACCTAAGGTGAACGACGCGTTTGGCACTGTGAACGCCGTCAGTTCCTCAGTCAGCCGTCCCATCAGGAAGGGGCTAGCATACTCCCCCAAAGCTTGCAGAGAGAAAAAGATAACAATCCAAGAGGGGCTCCAAATTCCAATTGAGCGTCGAAGAGTCTGTGCGATCGCTATCAAAGCGACTAGGAAAGCGATTTGCAGGGACCCAGCGAAAATCCACATCGAGAGGATGATATTCTCCATCTTGGTGTCTCCGTCTGGTCAATCCAATGTTATGTAACTCTGGCGTCGATCCAAGGTCCATACTTACTTGAACTACGGTGTAATCTGTCACCGCAGTTGCTGAGCGCAAGCCCAGTCGCTCTGAGTTGTAAGTCGAAGTACTCAGGTGAGTATGGCATTACGTCCGTAAAGGCAAGCTATGTTGACTGTTGACTGGACAACGCGGAACCTAGACGCAGATCCTTTGCACTTACGTCCCATCCGCGACGAAGACCTTGAGTTCATCCTCGGCCTGTATCAGGACTGGCGAGTTGCACAGCACTTGAACCGGATCCCTGTTCCCTTCACCCACCAGGAAGCTCGTGAGCTACTAGATACCGCCCTACGGGAAGCAGCAGACTCGGTGACGGCAACCTTTATTGCGCATCGAGACTATGAACCAGTTGGGCTGTGCCTTCTCCATCATGGACAGGACGATCAAGCCGCACGAATCGGAGTGATCGGCTACTCAGTCATGCCTCGACACTGGAGACAGGGATGCGCGACCCGGATGGTTCAAGCGCTCGTCAATCATGCAATCAACAGTGGATTCCTGTCGCTGCAGGCCTCCCTTCATGTGGGGAATGTGGCCTCACGTCGCGTTCTTGAGAAGAACGGCTTCTTACTCTCTGAGTGCGGCTTCATGGAGGAGTTGCTGCATAGTCCTCCAAGGGAGCACGCGAAGTACGCTTTGCAGCTCTGACGCCTGCCAAAAAAAGACCTAGGTCGGCAGGGCAATTGATTTGGCGATTAAGAGTGTCGGCACGATACTCTCTCGGCGCTTCGCGGCCGCGTCTATAACAGGAGCAAGCGGTTCAGAGACCTCCTCAAGTTGGAATCCACTGGCGGACAAAGTATTGAGGTACGTTGATAGGGTTCGGTGGTGGCTGCCAAGCGTACCACACATCCCGTCCCCATCCGAGAACCATTTGCCTTCAAGGCCGTACCGCGTCACGCGCAATGCCTTGAAATTCCCTTCTTCGTCAAGATCTTCCGGTGGGTTCTCTGCATTGAATGGGGTGAAAAAGCACGGGTGAAGAATTGAGAAGACGAACTTGCCACCGTCGACTAGCACCCGACGGACGCTAGAAAATGTTGCCGTTAGGTCAGAGATATCCATTAGGGCCATGTTGCAAATCACAGCATCCATGCTGGCGTCGGATATCTGGTTCATCGATTGGGCATCATCTAGAAAATAGGTGATGCCGAGCTGATTTGAATGCTCCCTTGCATGCCGCAGCAGAATCCGGGAGGTATCGACGCCCGTAACGAGCGCCCCGCGACTTGCAAGGATACGAGACAGATACCCTTCACCACATCCCAAGTCACAAACATTGCTCCCTTGGACATCGCCCAACATAGCAAGCATGATTTCTATCGATGGCTGGATCTGTGTATCCCTGTCGGGCACGTTCTTGTCGAGCCAGTTGATATAGAAATAGCCGGCCTTGTCATATTCAGATTCTGTTAGCTCATGGATGCTCATGGTTTTATTTCCTTGTCATACGGCACTGAAAATCCCCCGGCTTGCAGTGCTCTTAGTGAAGGTTGTAAGTCATCTTCACGAACCAAGAAAGCATCGGTAGTGAATGCGGAAATTGCCATGACACTTATGCCGGCGTCTTTGAGAATCTCGGTGATCCTATATATCACCCCGATCATGTCGAACGTCAAAGACTCATCGATGAGGAAAGCCCGCCATCCGTGAGAACTGTCGACCACCAAGGAATCATCGGGCATTCCCCCACCTTCACAAATGATAGTCCACTCTCCTGCTAGGCGCATTAAGGAGAAAAAACCATTTCCAGTTCTATTAACTATCTCTGGCAATCCGGGACTGTCTTTGACCTGCAAAATCGAATAAATTCCGGACAGAACTTTGATCGAGAAGTGCTGTTCCATCTAATGTCTCTTTCAATAACATATAGCAGTCCTAAATGACTTGAGAGATATGCGCTTCGTCCTCTCAGGTGAACACGCTACGATAGCTATCTGTGTCATCTGCGGATCATTTCATAAATGATTTCGGACTGCTATATCACAGTTTGCAAGCCGAGAAGCGGCTCGAGGACCAAGGAGCTAAAGCGACGCACCGTAGTCGAGGATGGGATCAGCAGGAGATATCTCTACCTATGGGAGGGAGTTCAGCCGCTTGTCTGGACATCTGAGAGTTGCCTGAATTCCGCCTCCAGGATCGAATAATTCACTCGATCATACCAACGTCCGCCAAAGAAAAACGCATCGCGTTGATGTCCCTCCAATTGGAAACCACACTTTTCGAGCACGCGGATCGCGGGACTGTTGAATGCCACTGGATTCGCCGCTAGGCGATGGAGTCCCAGATGATCAAATGCATAGCGAACGATGAGTTGGAGGGCGTTCGTACCATACCCTTTGCCGCGGTCGGATACTCTGGCAAAGCCTAATCCCAGCTCTGCAGACCGGTCTTGCCAGTCGATACCGTGTAGCTGAACGTGCCCGATAATTTTTCCTTCCAAGGTAAAAACGCCGAGATCAACTCCAGTCTGACCCTGCTTACCTTGAATTTCTTCAAACCATTTGTCGGCGTTTTCTTGCGCAAGTCCTAACTGAACGTGCTCTGTCGGGACATCCTCGGCGATTTCCGTCATCTCCCACAGTGTATGGCAATGTTCCCGCTCCAAAGCCCGTAGGGCCACATGCTTACCTCGAAGTTCGATCATTCGCTACTGCTTCCACCCCAAGTAATGTCCCTCGGTCTTGTCGCTGACCACTATCTTTGCGTCGGGACGCTCGCGCACCTCGGGGCGCAGACTCGTTCCTAGGCCGGGGCCTGCGGGCGCTAGCAGATGCCCGTCCTGTATGTTTATATTCGTCGTCACAAACTCCTCGTACCAGCCTTCGTAATACTGCCGAATCGTCTCCATCAGCATCGCGTTTGGCACGTTCATGCAGATATGGGCGCACGCAAACACGTTTACAGGCCCGGTGCAGTCGTGGGGGCATACCGGAAGCTGATACGTCTCTCCCAGAATCGCAATTTTCTTCGTCTCTGATATGCCACCCGTCCAGATAAGGTCGGGCATCAGGATTTCCACTGCGCCCTTCTCGATAAATTCGCGGAACTGGTAGCGCGTCACAAATCGCTCGGCGAGACAGACCGGAAATTTGGCTTCCCGCACCAGAGCCAGATGCGCGTCAACGTTGCGCGGCGAAAGCATCTCCTCAAGCCAAAGTATATTGTACGGCTCCAAAGCCTTCGCCACCCTTATAGCGTTGTGCAGACTCCAGAATCCGTGCCCGTCTATAGCAATGCTCATGCGGTTGCCAACAGCCTCGTGAATCCTGCGGATCGGGTCTATCATTGCCTCGATTTCTTCGTCAGAGACGTAGTACCCATCGCCCTCATGCGCATCGGGAAACGCGCCGAGTTTCATGTGCTTGATCCCGCGCTCAAGCAGGTCTGTTACATGAGACACGGGGTCTTCGCGGAAATTAGGGCCGCCGCCCGTATTGTAAACGCGGATTCTGTCTCGGCAGGCGCCGCCGAGCATTTCGTATATAGGTCGGCCCGACGCTTGTCCTGCGATGTCCCAGAGCGCGATGTCTAGCGCGGATATGGCGCGAGTCTCTGCGCCGCCATATCCCCAGTGATCGGCAAGGCGGAACATGTTGTGCCAGTGGTTCTCGATATTCAAAGGGTTGCGGCCTATCAGCATGGGCGCGAATAACTCGTGTACCGCGCCTTCTACTGCCATCGGCCCGTACCAAGTCTCGCCCAGCCCAATATGACCTTCGTCTGTGTAAATCTGCACCCAGATTCCGCAACGATAATCCTGCCTTCGGTCGGCCACGCGGATTGTTTCTACCTTGGTTATCTTCATTTTTTTCCTTTGGTCTTAGGCCGGGGCACGGACGTGTTAAATGAAGTTTGCCCTAAATGCCGGTAGTTCACGATGCCTCTTTGCGCGCCAGAGCAATCAGCCGCTTTGCGCTACGCCCATACGCACTGCCTGCCAAATCCCCATATAGTTGCGTATTGCTAAACCCAACTCGCAAGAGACGATCCTTCAGTTCCTGGCCGGAGTACAACGTGTGGTGAAACTTGAACGATCTTACCTGCTCGTCCCGGATCAGGAGCCACTCGTTGCGAATCCTCGTCCAATCATCGAAGATCTCGCGACGTTGGACGAGCAATGCCCCGTCGGGATGCACCTCCGAGGAGGTAGCGGCAAATACCTTGGCCAACCACTCTTTACCCATTATATCCATTACGAGGACTCCTCCAGGTCTGAGACTCTCGTACATATTGCTGAGTACTAGCAGGTCCTCGTCCTTATCATCGAAATAGCCGAAGGACGTAAACATGTTGAGCACCAAGTCGTACGATGCGGATCGCACAAAACGACGCATGTCATCCTGCACAAACTCAACGTCTAATTTCTGCTCGCTTGCCCGCGCCCTAGCTTTTTGCAGCAAGAACGCTGTAGAATCAACGCCTGTTACGGAAAATCCTCGCTCGGCTAGGATCGTGGCATGTCGGCCGGGGCCGCAGCACAGATCGAGGATATGTGTCCCGCTGAACTCCACTAGCGAAAGAATCTTGTCGACTTGATCTTCGGCAGATTCAAATCGCTCTTCTGGGAACATATAGGGATACATTTCCGTCCAGAAGTCTTCGTTTTCAAACCATTCGGACATAGAATTCCAGCCTCATGTTTTGGGGAGCGTCAGGACCCAATAGGGCAAATTTCGAATCAACCCGTTTATTCTTCACCCTGCCAATAGTCGTCGGTTCCGCCTTCTGAAACGCGAGTCCACCTTGTAAGACCCTCCTTGTTCGCATGGAAAGATGGGTGAACGGAAACCTTGTCGCTATCAGGATAGTAGCAGGTATCAAAGTCCGGATTACTTGAGATGATCCAATATTCAAGCTCAGTGTCACTGGCATTAAGGAGTTGATGAGCGACTCCGGGAGGGCATTGGACCGCATCGCCGGCCTCCAGCTCGACGAATCCCTCCGCGAATCTCATTCGAGCGGATCCTTTGATTATCCAATAGAGCTCCCACTGCGCACCGTGGGCGTGGTACGTGTGGGCCTTCTTGCCTGGCGGAACGGTGACATGCTCCATCTCAAAAGGCCTGTTTGTGCGGTCACTACGAAGATCTAGGGCCTTGGTGATACTCCGCTCAATGGTGGCAAACTGCTTCTTGGGCGATTCGTAGGCTCTAGCCTCGATCTCGTGGAAGCTGATCTTATTCATATATCTCTACTCCTGCCGATCTTCTTTTCAAATGGTAAGTACAGACTGCACTGGCACCCTAGGGCCTCCAGCCCCTTCTCATAGACCTCCTCGCACAGAGCGGCTTTTCCGTCCATGTACGACTGGCGGTCATTGTCGTGCTCTTCAGCGAGTTGCCATTTCAGGGTACTGAGTGTACGAACATATTCGGGACTTAGTCTGAGGAAATCCCTGAAGACAAGATGCCGAGGTATATTCGAAAGTTGTGGATTCGGGATTGAGCGCCCAACGAGCGTATCCTAGTTTTAATAGCGCTCAACCTATTAAAAGCCCTCTCTTTGAGGGGAAAGGATACGCTCGTCATGGAAGAATATACGGCTGCTGAGGTGGCTAGGCTAATCAAGGAAGAGACGTATAGTAGCTTGGAGGCGATGTTGCGCGAAGGGGCTCGTCGGATGTTGCAGGCAGCTTTAGAGATGGAAGTGGATACCTATATTGAGCGGTGCCAAGAGCAGCGCGATGGGTCAGGGCATCGGTTGGTGGTGCGTAATGGCCGCCACCGTGCGCGCGAGGTGGTCACGGGGGTCGGCAAGATTGCTATCCGCCAGCCTCGGGTTGCCGATCGACGGGCCGAGCACCACTTCACCAGTGCGATTTTGCCGCCCTATCTGCGGCGGACGCCCTCGATAGATGCGCTGATTCCGGCGCTCTATCTCAAAGGGGTGTCCACATCGCAGTTTCCCGCGGCGTTGAGTGCGATTTTGGGCGAGGGCGTATCCGGGTTATCTCCGGCCAATATCGTCCGGCTCAAAGCGCTTTGGGACGACGAATACCAGCAGTGGTGTCGGCGGGATTTGACCGACAAGCACTATGTGTATATCTGGGCGGATGGCCTGTATTTCAATGTCCGCTTGGCCGCGGATCGACCCTGTCTGTTGGTCGTGATTGGGGCTACCCGCGACGGCCGCAAAGAGTTGGTCGCCATTGAGGACGGCCAGCGCGAGAGCAAACTGTCCTGGCAGGCACTCCTCCAAGGGCTCAAAGCCCGGGGGCTGACCCAAGCCCCCGCGGTGGCCGTCGGCGATGGGGGGTTGGGCTTTTGGGCGGCGTTGGAGGAGGAATACCCGGCCACGCAAGCGCAGCGCTGTTGGGTGCATAAAACGGCGAATGTGTTGGATGCGCTGCCCAAAAGTCAACAGCCCAAGGCCAAGGAACTGATCCACCAGATCTATGGGGCCGATACCCGCGCCGAGGCTTTGGATCAGTATGATCGGTTTATCGCCTTGTACGAGGCCAAATACCCCAAGGCTTGCGACTGCTTGCAAAAAGATAAAGACGCCCTGTTTACCTTCTATCAGTTTCCAGCCCACCACTGGCGCCACCTGCGCACCACCAATCCGATCGAATCAACCTTTAGTACGGTGCGCCACCGCACCCGACAGACCAAGGGCTGTGGCTCGCGCAAAGCCACCCTGATGATGGGCTACAAACTGGCGATGGAAGCCGAAAAAAAATGGCAGCGCTTACACGGCTATAAGTGGCTGGAAAAAGTCGTCGAAGGCGTGGAATTTTGCGATGGGATCATCAAAAAAGCCGCCTAATTCACCAGGATACGATCAAAGCTGATCCACAACTTTTGACAATATCTCCAAGATGCCGCTTCAAGGCTTCACCATACTTGTCACAAACGTACGTATGGTGGGCGGGCAAAGATTCTTTCAGGCCGCTATCGGACAGATCAAAGGCATCTCTTCCGGGAATACCCAAGTCACCTTCATGGAAATATCCGATCTCTGCAAGCCGATCCTTCGTGCGCTCAAAATCCCGTGGCTCAATGACAATGTCAACATCAATGATTGGCTTGGCGGTCATTCCGGCGACCGAGGTGCTACCGACATGCTCAATGCTGCAATACCTTCTGGACAAAACAGAGTCAAAACGGTGTCGCAACGCTTCGAACCATGCGGGCCAAGTCGGATTATAGTGCTTTACCAAGGTAACGGACATGATTCAATTGACCGCGTTGTGCCTAACGTTTTTCCGTGCCCGAACCGTCTTTCTAGCACGACCGCTTGTTGCACAATTCTTGACGCGATTTATCCAAACTCCTAGCTTGTACATAAGTGCCTCAGGGAGGCCCTCCAGTCCGCGGTAAGGGTCATAGACCCACCCTCCTCATGCAAAGATTGACCTTCTTTCGCCTGACCGCGCGGACAACAGGCATTCAAGAAAGAGGGTTATTATGCCTACCATCCTACCTCGTAGTCCCGATCTTCAGCATATTAGGAAACGCGCCAAACAGTTGCTCCATGAGCATCGGGAGGGGGACCGTTCGGTTGGTGATCGCATTCGCCATCACCATGCCCGATTTGCTAGTGCTGCACTAAGCGAAATCCTCGCCGCAGACTTCTCGCTACAGGATGCACAGCTTGTCGTTGCGCGTGAATTCGGGCAGAGTAACTGGTCGCGCTTAACGGCCGTTGTCGAGTTGATGCGACAGGTGCACCAGACATTCAAAAACGGTAGCTGCATTCACGTGGTCGCGAGTGACACCGACCAAGCGCATATGTTCGAGAGGCTTTTGCAGCCTCATTATAGCACCGACCAGCTAGGATTGCTACCGCCCTACGTACGGGGTGAGCGTGTTCAGTCAGCTCTGTCTCGCTCTACTCGCATTCTCTTGCACCTGCCGATTCTAGTAGCAGAGTATCAAATCCTTGGCCGAACTTACCTGCTGGAGCACCATCATAAGCCAGCGGGTCCTTTTCAGGTTGATATGCAGCTAGCTCGTACCCGCGCTATATTTCCCAAGTCTGTTTACAGCAGGAAACCCGTTGTGCATGGCATCAAAAAACACAGCGATGAAAAGTCCGAATTTGACCATGTGCTGGAGCTTAGCATCCAACAACTAGGCGAACTTTTTGGATCAATCAGTGTCGTAAATCTTTGAAATTAATCAAGTTGTGCGATGCTGTAGCGCAACACCGCGCTGTTATCTGCCCTTGTGGAGCACATCTCCGACTACGGAAAATTTTACGTCACCCCACGTGACAGACGCGACTGAGGTCGTAAGCACTCTTCGTGCCGTAATGATAATGCCAGTGTTCGAGATAGTATATGAAAGTACATCTGATGACACATTTAGGTTGGTCCAAAGTCCTGGGACCCCGAGCAGCTTTGGGTTACTGGCTTCTGTTGGGAAATGAACCTTCGCAGAGCCTGCAATGACAAACCACCCTGTCTCGTAGCCAGTGCTGATATCAGCTTCAAATGTTCCATCCTGAAAGAGAGTAATAATCTCTCCTGTCGGTTGGCCATCCAGATCATAAAATTCCCAAGTGCCATGTATGTCGCCGTCAAACTCCCGTCCCGGTGCGAACTCAATAGAAAAGGCTCGATTTAGCAGAGTTGATCCATCTGCCGAATAATACAGGGTATCGGCGAGTTGGACCCCGTCCGTTGAGAAGAGTATGATCCCGTCATCGATTTGACTAAAGGAACCCGAATCAGAGCGAAGTGGGTTTTTGGGGTCGTTCGATAGAATGACGTATTCGTATAACCCACTCTCGTCGAGTTGCAAAACATGATGATCCGCATGCTCGTTCCGCTTCTCAGTGGCCTCCCATATCCCGGCCACGCTGGCGCTATGCCCGGAGTTGGGAGCCACAATACAAACCAAAACAGCAAGATTCAGGATGTTTCGAGGCATGGTTGTCTCCTCAATTCCTTCCACCGAAGAGTGCTTTATAGATGAAATGTCGGTCGGGCACATCGTGCCTTTCAAACTGTTGGAATAGGGCGCTATCATCGTACGGAACTTGACGCATTTTCAATTCGTAGCTCCTGTTCTCGCACTCTAGGATGGCAAATCGCGCAATGGGTTCTGCATGGCAGCCTAAGGAACCGGGATTTACGTATCTGGCCGTCCCCACTAAATCTGAAGGCGAATGATCGTGGCCATAGAATACGAGATCGGATTTTATATCTGCGAAGACTTTATCCAAGTCGATAGGACGAGGATTACGGATGATGGACGTGAAGTCAATCTGCGACTCTGTGAGGCCGTAGTGAAGAAACGATATTCGCACACCTTCATACACACCTTGAATCAGGTAGGGCCATTCTCTCACTGTAGAGCGCAGGGACGGATCAAGGCAGGAATGTACCCACTGCTGATGTTTCAGCTCGCCGTCGCTCATCCGTTCTGGAAGCCCGGTCGAAAAATAGGAGTCATGATTACCGCGAATCAGGTTCATCCGAGGCGTGCTCAGCAGCAGTTCCAAGCATTCTGCCGGAAAGGGGCCGATGCCTATGGCGTCGCCTGTATGAAAAATCGCGTCGGTACCCTCGCGCCGAATTGCTCTCAAGGCAACCTGAAGTGCAGGCAAATTGCCGTGGGCATCTGTCAGGACCGCTATCTTCATGTTCCTTCTTCATCTGTTTGCCTCCCGTGCAAGTCTCAATAGGTCAAGCACGTCGGACACCGCTGTCATTTTCCTTGTCAAAATTGCTGACATTTTTTATGCTTTTTTATTCTACTAATTTATATTAGTTATTTGAAAACAATTACTTATAAATGAGAAAAACGAGACGAGTAAACGGTCATACAAAGCGGCACATTCTTGGATCGCGTTTGCTCTTGACCACTCTGAATTTCCGCTTTGTGTCGGGGCACGGGGTGACGTTCTTCCACGAGAATGACGGTACTTGCTGTCTCCGGTCACTGGCGACGCGACCTGTCCTGTCGGCTCCGTTCTTCTCGCCAACCGATCTACCCTGGCGCAACCTAAGCGGCTGAAAGCGACCGGCGCAGCGCCTGCCGCGTCCCAGCCAAGTCGAAACAAGCCTCTTGGTTGCCGCGCATAAAGCGGGTCGCCAGCTCTATGGCTTCGGCCTCGGTCAGCAGGCCGTCGTCTATCTCGCCTTGGAGGGCGCGGGTGAGCCAGCGGCGCGCCTGAATCGCGTAGGCCACTGAGCTAGTCGGCCAGCCGGTGTCGCCGCCAAAGGCAAAGAGCTTGGACGCAGGAGCGGCGTGGATAAAGCGGCGCACAAAATCGCACGAACTGTACGGGTCAATGGACCACGCCCAGCAGAGGTCGGCGTACACATTGCGGTAGTGCTTGGTCAGCGCGACCAATTCGTTGGAATAGGGATAGGCAATGTGCATCAGCACAAAGCGGCAATCGAGATAGCGGGCCAGCAAGGGGCAGAGGTTGCCGCTTTTGATGCGGTCAATGGGCATGCGGTCATTGCCAGCGTAGTAGCCGGTGTGGATCTTGAACGGCAGCTCGTATTCGATCGCCAGTTCGGTGCCCCGCGCCCAGCACCAATCGCCCAAGAGCAACCGGCTCGGCTCGTCGAGCTCCGCGCCTTGGAGCAGGTGTTGGAGCACGCGCTCGGCGTCGGCGTCGGTGCGCTCTTCCCAGCGCAGTGTGCGATTGTACGCGTGCTGAGCTTTGACCGCTATGGCATGGGGGCCGTGCTGGTCGAAGATGGCTTCCATGCCCTGCTTGAGGCTAGCTAGGTTGGTGACGGCCACGCCGGTTTCTCGCTCAATGGCCTCGGCGTCGATTTGGCCGTTGCAAAAGGCAGCCCACGACAAGTCGTAGAGAAAGAAATCTACGCCTGACTCGTCGGGCAGGCAGGGCCAAGAAAAGTCGTCGGTCTGCACGTGGTCCAGCCGGCCTATTTGGCTGAGCAACTCGTGCCGCCCGCCAGGTTGACGCCAAGCAGTGAGCTTTTCTTGCGCCTTGTCCAGCTCGTCGCCGCTAAAATCGGCCATGCCGTAGATCTCGTGCGCGAGGATGCGCACGGCCTCGCCGTAGCCGGTGAAGCGGATGGCCGCAAAGGCCGAGCGGATGCCGTCAAAGCGCGCTCCCAAGTCTGGGTCGGAAGCATCGTTGAGCTTGTGCAAGTCCTCGGGAGTAGCGCCAGCGGCGATCAGATCGGCGGGCACGTAGTTGCCAAAAAGGTCTTGCAAAATGTCTGGGCCGTTCTCGACCCAGTCGCGCTCCTTGCGCAGGTGTTCGTGCGTGTCGATTAGCAGCGTGTCGGCGATGTGTTGGCGCAGGTCCGTGGCCATGAGGCATGCTCCGGTTTGAGGTGTCGCGTTCCCAAGCTTCATTAACAATCCCAAGTGTCATTAACAATAACAATACAATATGGATTGGCATCCCTTCATCGTCCACTACCCCATCGCCCTCTTGTCGCTGAGTCCGCTGTGCGATCTAGGCGCGCTGTGGCTAGGTCGCCGCGCCGGGCACCACCTAGCGTACGGCTTGCTGGTATTGGGCGTACTAGCGGCAACCGCCGCCGTGCTCAGCGGCAACGCGGCCGCGACCGAGGCTTGGGATGGGCCAGCCGCTGAGCCGTTAGCCACGCACGAATCCCTCGCCACTTGGACCTTGATGTTGGGATTGGGAGCTGTACTCGGGCGCTTGCCGTTGCACCTCAAGGGGCGGCTTGCAGGATGGCCGCTCTATGCGTGGATCGGGCTCGGCGTCCTGATCGGCGGCTTGGTCTTGTGGACGGGCTACTGCGGTAGCGAATTAGTCTATGTCCACGGCTTGGGTGTGCGGAGCGATGGCTAGCAGAATCTGTTTGGCTTATCTTCGCCGCAACTTTTCACCTGCAAACTAGGAGCAACCCGTGAATCGCCCCAACATCTTGCTCATTATGACGGACGAACACGCGCCCATGTACAGCGGCCCCTACGGGCATCCGCTCGTGCAGACGCCCTTTATGGATCAATTGGCCGCCGAGGGCGCGACCTTTGCCAACGCCTATTGCAACTCTCCGCTCTGCCTGCCGTCGCGGATGTCTTTTATGACCGGCCGCTACATCAACCGGATCGGGGCCTTTGACAATGCCAGCCCCCTGCCGTCAGATGCGGTCACTTGGGCCCATCGGCTGCGCGCCGTCGGCTACGATGTGGTACTCTCGGGCAAACAGCACTTTTGCGGCCCCGACCAACTGCACGGCTTCCGCGCCCAGCTAGCGCGCGATTTGCACGCCGAGCTGTGGACCAAAGACGGCGTCCTGCGCGGCACGCCCGACTGGAGCAAGGGCACGCCGCCAGCCGACAAGCCCTGGGGCGGGGTCGCCGAGGCCGGGCCGGGGACGACCTTGGAGATCGAAGTCGATGATCTGGTGGAGGAACAAGCGCTGGCCTATCTGCGCGATCCGACCCGCAAGGAGCGGCCTTGGGCGCTGAACGTCTCGTTTATTGCGCCGCATTTTCCGCTCGTAGTGCCCGAGCGGTTTTTCAACCTCTATCCCCTCGACCAAATCGACATGCCGGAGATCCCTCCCGGCCACCTCGAAAGCCAACACCCCGTACATCAGCGGATGCGAGCCATGTTCGGAGGAGTCGATTTCCCCGAAGAACAGGTGCGCCGTGCGCGCGCCGGTTACTATGGACTGATTACCTATCTCGACGAGAAGATCGGCCGCTTGCTCTCCGCCCTAGAAGAAACCGGGCAGCGCGGCAACACGCTCATCGTACATTTCAGCGATCACGGAGAAATGAACGGCGAGCACGGCATGTGGCGGAAGTCGAGCATGTACGAGGCGTCCGCCAAAGTGCCGCTGCAAATGGTCTATCCCGGTCAGATCCCAACCGGTCGGCACATCAGCGAAGTAGTGTCGCTGGTGGATCTAGTAGCGACCATAGTCGATGTGGCCGACGCGCCTAGCACAGGACTGCTGGATGGCGATAGTCTGCTGGGATTGCTGCAAGGGCAAGACGCAAACTGGAAGGACGAAGCATTTTCCGAATACCTCGCCCACGGCGTGAAGCGGCCAACGGCCATGTTGCGGTGCGGCCGCTACAAGCTCCACTACAGCTTGGGAGATCCGCCCCAGCTATACGACGTGGAGGCCGATCCCAACGAGTTCGACGACCTAGCGAACCATCCAGCCCACGCGGCCACCTTAGCCGACCTCCAAGAACGGTTATTGTCCGAGTGGGACCCGGTCGCTATAGAGGCGCAGGTGCGGCAGAGCCAGCAAGATCGGCTCTTAATCGAACAAGCCACACAGCAGGACCGACTCTTGATCGAACAAGCCATGCAGCGATCTCCCAACTGATATAGCAGATCGTCTTGTTGCTACTATTCTGCGTCTATCTGCGTCTATCTGCGTCCATCTGCGGATTATCTTATCAATGGTGTAGGATTGCCATAGGAGAACGTCATGCACATCGATCTGCAACAATTCCGCCGCCAAGGCTTTCTGATCTTGCACAACGTCGTACCGCCCGAGCGGCTGGACGCGATGCGGCTTGCCATCGAGTGGATGGTGGACCGGGAAAAGGCGCGCTCCGCGGCCGCGCGCCAACCCGGCGATCCGCTCGGCGGTGCTTGGTACGAAAGCGCCCAACCGCGACTGAGCATGAATTCAATTGATGCCGAGACCGCCGATGTCATCGATTTTTGCCTCGGCGAGACCACCTTGGGCGTCAGTGCCCAGCTCATGCAGGCACCGGTGACCGCCCTCACTGCCTTTGGCGCGCTGTGCAGCGGGCTGATCGATTATGGGTACACGGACTGGCACCGCGACGCCAGCTCCGCCGAGCAGGCACCGCTCAGCGGCATGCAAGCGGACCTAATGGCCAACGCCCCCGGATACGTGCAGTGGAACATCGCGCTCTACGAAGACGACGTATTCTGGATCCTGCCCGAAAGCCATAAGCAGCCCACCAACGAAGCGCAGCGGCGGCAACTCATGCTGGACCCCAAAGTTCCGCTAAAAGGCGGAGTCCCTGTCGAGCTACAGCCCGGCGACGGCATCGTCTATCCCAACCTGATGATGCACTGGGGCAGCCAGTACACCAGCCGGATGCGCCGCACCATCCACCTCGGCTACCGCTCCTTTGGCGGCCAAATCTTCTCGTATCACCACCATCTCGACTGGTATCACACCGACGGCTTCCGGCAATACCTCTCGCCCGCAGCCGAGGCCCAGTTTGCCCACTGGACCGAGTGCTACGATCAGGAACGCGACCAGATTGAAACGCTCTTCCGCGCACTGATCGCCCGCGACGAGCCAAAATTCCGCACTTGCTTGGCCGAGCTGCACCCGGGCGAGTTCGGCCGCATGGTGAGCGTGGTCCTGTTGTGCCGGATCGCCAACAAAGTCGTCTTCCTGCACCGGCCAGAGATCGCCCAGATGTCCGTGCAAGAGCGCAAGCCACTGGTCGACGGATCGCCGCCCGCGTACTACGCCGAAGACATGGCGCAGCGGTTCACTGCCGACGAGGTCGAGGCCCTGCAAAGCCGCTTGGCCGCGCTCAACGAGCGGTTGCAGCAAGACGAGGCCCGCGTCCACCAGCACTACAGCGACATGTACGCTGACCTCCGGCCCGCAGCCGATCCGCCGAACTTTGAATCCCGGCCCCTGCGCACCTTTAACAGCGAAATGCCCGAGGGCTTTGGCGTGGACGAATTTGTGGATAGTTGGGCACAGTCAGCTAACGGTGAAACCCGACCATGATACATCCGGCCGATTTTGTCGACGCACACCGACGCCACTGGCAAGACGCGGAGTTGCTTTTCAACCATAGTCGCTGGGCAAACGCCGATCAGTTATATGGGTTCAGCGCGGAATGTGGCTTGAAAGCGGTGATGAAGGCCCTTGGGATGTCTGTCGAACCGGATGGGAAACCGACTGATGAGCAGTACCGAAAACATGTGCAGGAGCTCTGGCCGGTCTTCAAAACCTTCGTCAACGGTAGGACGGGATCGCAGTATCTGAGTCAACTCCCGAACGGCGACCCGTTCAATAACTGGTCTCATCACAACCGCTATGCCCGTGGATGCCATTTCCAAAAAGCAGACGTGAAGCCACATCGCAAAGCAGCTTGTAAGGTTTATCTTATGGTTCAACAAGCAGAACAGGATGGCCAGCTATGAATGATAGCTTCGTTTCCTTCGATGCCATGCGGCAGCGCGTGGTCGATATGCTTAAAAGCGAGGTAATTCCCGACGAGATTACTCCCATCTACTTGGTGCGGGATTTGTTCGGAAAGGTGCGTATATTAGTGTCGGACGTGATCCAAGAGGATAATACATTGCAGCGTCTCGCCGCTGGCTTATACGAAACGCTCGGCAAACATGGCTATCCTGCGGAAGAGGCCGTTTTGTCCGTGGATGACGCCATGCTGCAAGCACTCAATGACACGGCGCAAGAGATCCTTCCCGGCGTGGGCGTGTATTGGGTCGATCGTCTAGTAACCGGCCGCGATTGGTGGACAGTCGGCGATTCAGACTCGCAGAGGACGCCGATGCGCTACACGTTGTTCTCGGTCAAGGGTGGCGTTGGACGCAGCACTACCGCCGCCGTTCTCGCGTGGCACTTGGTGCGCAGAGGCGAGCGAGTCCTAGTCGTAGATCTCGATCTGGAGTCGCCGGGGCTGTCGTCGGCCATGCTTGCTCGGCAGGAGCAGCCCGAATTCGGCATCACCGATTGGTTTGTGGAGGACTTAGTGGGACAAGGCGAGCGCGTGATTGAGCAAATGATTGCAACGCCCGCGTGGGCGCAAGACTCCGAAGGCGATGTGTACGTAGTGCCCGCGCATGGCAGCGAACCTGGCGAGTATCTGGCCAAGCTGGGACGCGTCTATATGGACACAACGAATGAACCTTGGACAACGCGTCTAGAACGTCTATTGAATCGCCTAGAGACCCATTGTGATCCGACAGTAGTTTTATTGGAGAGCCGCAACGGATTGCACGACATTGCGGCGGCGACTGTCACCCATCTCGATGCCGAGATCCTGCTATTTGCTATCGACTCGGCGAGCAACTGGACGGATTACAATATCCTCTTCCGTCATTGGCAGACTCACGGCTTGGCATCGAAAATCAGGGAACGCCTATCGATTGTGTCCGCGCTGACGCCCGAGCTCGATACGGAACAATACTTGTATCGGTTTCGGGAGCAGGCCTGGGACCTGTTTCGGGACAATTTGTATGACGATGTGGACCCGTCAAACGAATCCGGCACCGAGTTCTCCTTTGCACTGGACGCTGATCCCGCGCCCCACAATCCGATCCCTATTCACTGGACGCGCGGTCTCGCTGCGGGCACCTCGTTGCGCAACCTAGAGACGACGACCGTGGAGCAGGCCTACTCAGAATTTCTGCGCCGATTCGACCAACTCTTCAAAGTCGATAACCGAGGAGAGACGCGATGACCACAATTGATGTAAATATGGTGCGCGAGGCACTCGCCGATCTACCGGATGAGACGAGCTATGGCGAATCACTAAAGCCGGAACACGTGTATCTGCCGAGATCCCACCTCAAGGCAACAGACCCGAACATCCTGATTGTCACTGGTATGCGAGGAGCAGGAAAAACCTTCTGGTGGAGAGCACTTCAGAACAGCACCGTGCGTCAGCTAGTTGGCCAGTCCGCCGGACAGTCTAGCTTGAGCGCGGCTACCGAGGCGCGAACAGGATTCGGAGTCCCCCCACGAGACGATTACCCGAGCAGAGACATATTGCAGGCTCTGATGAACGATGGCGTCGATCCGAGGATCATTTGGCGCACGGTGCAAGCTCGACAGCTTGCACATGAGAGCCATCCACTCCGGCAACAAAATACATGGGCCGAGCGTGTGTGTTATGTCTCCAACCATATAGAAGCGATTGAGCTCCTTTTTCGGGAACGCGATGATGAATTCAACAAGCAAGGCGTCTATTGCCTAATCCTCTTCGATGCCCTAGACCGTTGTGCCGACGACTGGCAGGACATGTATCGGATGATTCGCGGGTTACTACAAACCGCGCTCGATATGCGTGCTTACCAGCGGCTTCGGGTTAAGGTGTTTCTGCGATCCGACCAGATTGACGAGACCAAAGTCGCCGATTTTCCCGACGCCTCGAAGGTTCTCTCTTCAGCCGTTGAATTGAACTGGCCTAGTCATGAGCTATATGGCCTGTTATGGCACTATCTCGCCAATGGGCCGAACGGTGCCGATTTTCGCAAATTTCTCACGGCTGACGATTGGCAGTTCGCGAAAGCTGGCGAGCAGCGCGTATTCTCCGTACCACGATCCTTAATCTCTAGGGGGGAATATCAACGCGAAAAGTTCCATGTTATTGCCGGCCCATGGATGGGACGCGGACCTAAACGCGGCTTCCCGTACACTTGGATTCCGAACCATTTAGCCGACACCGAAGGGCGGGTGAGTCCCCGTTCGTTTATCGCGGCGTTGAAAACGGCTGCCGAAAACACCGCCGATTGGCACCCAGACCACAACCACTCGCTGCATTACGACAGCATCAAGCGAGGTGTACAGGAAGCCTCAAAAATACGAGTCCGCGAGATCCAAGAGGACTATCCTTGGGTACACCAACTACTATCTCCCCTTGAGGGTATGGTCGTACCCTGCAAGTTTGACGAGATCGCCAAATGCTGGCAGCAGAAAGATGTCCTCGATGACCTTATCAACGCGGTCAGACAGGGCGAAGTAAAGTTGCCCCCTCTCCATATCAAGCAGGGTTCCGACGGCGTGCGCGAGGACCTCGAATCATTGGGAGTCTTTTTTCGCATGCGCGACGGACGGGTCAACATCCCAGACGTTTTCAGGGTGGGATATGGCCTCGGTCGAAGAGGTGGAGTACGGCCGGTTCGATGAATAGGCACAAAAACGGACAACTTCACCGTATTCGTTGGAAAGAATAAATACATGTTGAGATTTGCATTCCTAGGCGCTTGGCACAGTCACGCGTCCATGCATGTGCGAGAAGCGGCGACAAGGCCGGGCGAGGTGGAACTGGTGGGGATGTACGATGCTGACCCCGCAGTGATTCAGCAAAATCTGGAGCGGTGGGCGGGATACGGGCTGGACATTCCGGTTTTTGACTCCGTCGAAGACGTGTTAAATAGCCGAGCAGAGGCCGTGATCGTGGAAGGACACGTGTATCAAAACCTCGACTATGCCGAGCGGGCGCTCACCGCTGGCAAGCACGTGTTGTTGGAAAAGCCGGCTGGAGTCAATCTGGCCCAATTGGAGCGGCTCCACAAGCTCGCCGAGGACGAGGAGTTGATGTTACAAATGGCCTATATGTGGCGCTACAATCCGGCAGTGGCCGAGATGCTGCGCTTGGTGGGGTCAGGCTGTCTAGGGCAGGTCTTTATGTATCGCGGCCACATACCCAAGCCGATTGGCTGGCACAAGCAGCTATACGGGGAATTTACCGCCTATCACGGCGGCGTTTACTTCGAGATGGCCGGGCACTTGGTGGATTTAATGGTGGCGATGATGGGCGAGCCAGTGGCCGTCCGCGGCGTGTTGGGCAAGCACTACGGGGAGCGGGCCGAAGTCGATAACGCGGTGGCCGTCCACGAGTGTCGCGATGGGATCGGCATCGTGGATACAACCGCCATGCAGATCGGCATGGACCGACGGATCGAGGTCCACGGAACCCAAGGCACCCTGCTACACGAACCAATTGGCTCCAACAAGCTGCGCGTCTTCTTGGCTCAGGAGACCGACGGGTACCAAGCCGGCGAGTGGCAGGATGTAGAGCTTGATCCGGGCCCGGTTCCGCCGAGCTTGTTGCGGGAGTTAGCCGCGTGCATTCGCGGCGAAAAGACGCCAGACCTTGCCCTCGCGCACGACCGCGCCGTGCAGCGGACCTTGTTCAAAGGCTGCGGCATAACCGACGGCCATGCCCTGAGGATCTAAGCGTCCGGCTCGTACTTCGGCTGCCTCGGTGCACGATCCCGCTCCAGCCGGTAAGCGCTCCTGTCGAGCGGCAACTCCACTCGGGCACCGCCGCGCTGGTGCGACTCGACAAACGCGAAAATCAGCTCGGTATTAGCCCGCGCCAACTCGGCACCACCGCGCGGCGGTTCGCCCGTATCGAGTGAGCGGACCAAATCCTCGACCAAGCAAAGTGTCGAAGCCCGGTGCTCGAAGGCAGGAAATTCCACCATGCCCAATTTATTGCGGCCCCGGTGATCCTGTGCTACCGGTGCCCGCAACTGCCACTCCCTATCATTGCCCAACGCCGTCACCACACCTCTTTCGCAGACGGCCTCCACTTCCAATCCCCGGCCCGAATTGAGCGCGTACGCAATAATTCCGTTGGAGAACTGGATCATGCCGTGCCCGACCGGATCCTCGCGCAGGATATCGCCGTCGATGATCTCGTCGCCATTGGGCAAATGCGCCTGCACCCAAGCGGCCGGGGCGTCGGAGTTGAGACGCTGGAGCAAGTCAAAGCTGTGGCTGGCACCGTTGAAGAGCGTACTGGTCTGGTGAATGATGAGGGTTTGCAACGCGCCGATTTCCCCGGAGTCGATGACGGCCTTCATTTGGTCGTAGCCGGGATGGAAGCGACGATTGGTGCCCATGTTGAGCGCGACATTGTGGCGCTGGCAGGCTTCGACCATGCGGTCGGCTTCGGCCAGCGAGGCCGAGAACGCCTTTTCCGCGTAGATAGCGCGGGCACCCGCTTCGGTCGCCGCGATGACGATCTCAGCGCGATGCTCGGGCTGAGTGGCGACGCTGACGATGTCGGGCATTTCGCGGGCGAGCATTTCGCGGTAGTCAGTGTACTGCTTGTCTGCGGGAATGCCGTAGCGCGCGCCGACCCGTTCCATCACCTCGGGGCGCAGATCCGAACAGGCGATGAGATCCGTGCGCTCGCAAGCCTCGTACCCAGCGGCGTGAGAGTACGGGCGCATATCGGCCGGGACTTCGTTGTCGATAAAAGCCCCCATGCGGCTGCAGCCGATGAGGACGGCTTTGTATTGATCCATCTGCTCCTCCTTTACCAAAATTTGGCCACGTTTTCTTCCGCCTTAGTCATCACCTCCAACAGAGCGGCTCGGCCTTCACCGTTGGCCGCGAGGGCGCGTTGGATCGCCGGTGCCAAGTCCGGGATCGTTTCAACGCGCTCGGCATGGGCACCAAGTGCCTCGGCCACCTGTGCATAGTGGCCGCCGAGTTGGTTGCTCTGATAGTGTTCGGTGGCGTAAGGCATGTGCTGGTCGTAGTGCGTCATCACGCCGTTGTTGAGCACCACTGTGAGAATGGGAATCTCGGCGCGCACTGCGGTCTCAATGTCGAGACCCGCCATGCCAAAAGCCGCGTCGCCCATGATGTTGATGACTTGCTTGTCCGGCGCGGCCAACTTGGCCCCCAAGGCCAAGCCCAAGCCGTAGCCGAGCTGGGTCGATTTGCCCCAGCCGATGTACCCTCTGGGAATTTGGGGCCGCCAGAACGGCACGAGCTGATCGCGGGGATAGCCCGAGTCGTGGGTGATGATGGTGTTGGGCACATCCACGGCGCGGGCGAGCTCGGCGAAAACCCGGTAGGGGTTTATCGGCACCTCGTCCGAGCGGAATCTCGGGGCCCACGCGGCGTTGAACTCAGCGCGGATGGCCGCGATCTCGGCCGCAACTCCGCCGTCTCCTCGCCCATCGGCCCCGAGCTGCCGCCGGACTTCCCCGATGATCTGCTCCAGCACGATCCGCGCATCGCCGATGGCCCCCAAGTCGATCTGGTAGTCCTTGTTGAGATCTTCCGCGCAGTTAGTCACCTGTGCCAAGACGGCGCGATCAGGCATGGGAGCATTGAAGACCGAGATAGTAAAGCTGGTACCCACACCCAAGACGAAGTCGGTCTTTTGCAAGAAGCGATCGACCATTAGCGTGCCAGTGTGGCCGCCGGTGCCCAGCGCGAGCGGATGGTTTTCGGGAAACGCGCTCTTGCCGGCCAAAGTGGTCATAACGGGCACATTGAGCAACTCGGCGAGGGCCACGAGTTGGTCTGTGGCTTCGGCCCACATCGCGCCGTGCCCAGCGTTGATGACCGGACATTCGGCCTTGATAAGCGCGGCGACCAAGTCGCGCACCGCGTCCGAATCGGCTGCGGATTTGCAGGCTTTGACCGGTTGGTAGTTGAGGGCACCGGAGAACTCGGCGGCACCTAAATCGCTGGGAATTTCCATCAGCACCGGCCCGGGCCGACCGTGGACGAGCTGGCTAAAGGCGCGGCGCATCAGCTCGGGAATGCGCCCAACTTGGTTGATGTTGGCGGCCCATTTGGTGATGCCGCGATAGTTGGACACCGCGTCGAAGTTAGGCGGAACTTGCGTGCGGGCCGTGGACACGCCGCCAGGCAGCAGCAGCAAGGGGATGGCATCAGCGTAGGCTTGGGCTGCGCCGCCGAGTGCGTTTTCAGCGCCCGGCCCGGTCTGCATGGTAAAGACGCCAAAGGGGCGGCCGTTGGTCGTGCGGCTGAAGCCGTCGGCCATGTTGACGCCCGTCCGCTCCTGGCGGCAGATAATGGGGCGGATACCAGCACGCGCCGCCTCGTCAATCAGCGGCTGGGCGGGAAAAGCCGACAGCCACTCGACGCCTTCGGCCTTGAGGATGTGGGCAATGGCTTGGTTGCCGTTCATGGTTATGGCGTCCCTTTCCGGATTTTGTGGTTGGATTTGCATAGAACGTTGGACAGGGACGCAGCAGCGTCAAGAGGCGCGCCGCCCGCGCCCGATACTCCACCAGACGACCAGGGCCTCCACAGTGTGGCCGCTGATTAAGGCCCCTACGGCTTGAGTCGCTCCGTGAAGCTCGAAATTGGCCAGCAGGGCTAGCATCAGCAAGACGGTCACCACGCGCGACGGAGCACTCGGTGCCATAGCTTGGGTGCGGTGCTGGAGCAAGCCGATGCCGTGGAAGTAACTGCGCAGACTGACGACAAAGGGAAAGCCCGTAAAGAGAAGCAAGGGCACCTTGCAGTCGGCGATCAACTCGGGTCCAATGCCAATCCAAGTGCCGAGTATGTAATCGACCGCCGGCGTCCAAAACAGCGCCACCATCCACGCACAGGAAAACAGACAACAGCCCCAGCAGAAGCGGCGAATTTTGCCCAAATCCCCTTCTTGGCGGAAGGCCGTCGGCAGGTTGCGCAGTTCGTTGAGCCAGCCATAGGGGATGTGGCCGAGTGCATAGACGATGGTCAGCACGGCCAGCGCTTCGGTGCCGTCGGCGCTGCGGGCGACGAACACGTTGATCAGCGGTCGGGTACCGGCCTGCACGGCCATGATCAGCGCCAAGGGCCAGAAGAAGCGCAGAACGTAGAAGTAGCTTAGAGTCGGCGCATTGGCTGGCGCGGGCCAGCGCACCAAGCGCCAGCGGCCCCACGCGACCACGCCAAGCTCGGCGAGAGCACCCGTGTACGTGGCGAGGACCGGCAGTAAGATGGGGGTCTGGCGGACGAAGCCGAGCGGCAGCAGCGCAAAAACCGCGAGGATGCTGAGGGTGATCCCCGTCGTAGTGGCGTAGGCGGGGATGTCGGTGCGGCGGATGCGGATGAGTTCGCCGCTGTAAAAGCGCGTCATCCCGTGCAGGACGGGGAAGGGAACCAGCCACAGCAGGGCCAAGCGCACCGCGTCGCCGAGCGCCGGATCGACCCCGTGCAGGTCGTTGATGATCCAAGTCCCTAAAGGCGTCAGTGCCAAGCTGGCTAAGATGCTGGCCAATAGCAGCCCGGCGGCGAGCACGAAGCGGAAGCAGACGCGGCAGCCTTGGGTGTGCTCGACTAGAACCAAGCCAAGCTGCCGCACCTGAGACAGGGTGCCGGCGAGGAATAGTGCCAAGCCAAACGCCAAGCCAAACGCGGCCAGCGTCTCAACCGCCCGCGGCATCCGCGCCATGCCGCCGTTGAGGAACTGGCCGCTGAGCTCTTGCACCAGCGCCGTCACCACCAAGGGCAACATGAAGCGCGTTAGTTGGGCATAGGTCATGCCCGGACGATCTGTCCGGCGCGGCTGTCGGCTATTTCTCCTCGTTCAACGGCGATCCGTCCATTGACAATTACGCAGTCAATGCCCTGCGGATAGCGGTAGGGGTCGGCAAAGTCGGCGCACTCGCCGATGGCTGCGGGGTCGAAGACCACCAAATCGGCCCAGTAGCCTTCGCGCAACAGGCCGCGCTCGTGCAAGCAGAAGCGGGCGGCGGCATGGCCAGTGAGCTTGTGGATGGCCTCTTCCCAGCGCAGCGCACCTTGCTCGCGGACGAAGTGGCGCAAGAAGTAGGGGAAGGCCCCATAGGAGCGGGGGTGGTGCTTGCCCTCGGCCAAGGTGCCTTCGGGCACCAGCGAGAAGCCATCGGAGATGACGCCGCCAGTGGAGTGGCGGGCGATGTTGAGGAAGTCCTCCTCAGACACGTCCTCGGCCAACATCCACGGCCGCGCGCACTCTTCGACGAGGATGTCGCAGACCGCGTCGTGAGGGGTTTGACCGCGCCGCCGACCGATCTCGGCAAAGCTCAGGCCAACTAGGGCGGCGTTTTGCTCGGCGCTGCCCAGCCAGATCTTGTCCCATTGCCCGTCCCGCGCCAAGTTGCGCTTGCGGCTGCCGCCGCTCTCGGCCCCGTACTGCACAGTGTCCTGCTCGATCTTGGCGCGGGTCTCTGGGTCTTGCAGCCTCCGCAGCAGCGCCTCGTCGCCGCCGGCCAAGGCCCAAGGGGGCAACAGCGACTTGAGGGTGGTGCTGCCAATCGTATAGGGAATGGCGTCGCAGCTAATGTCGCAGCCCTCGCGGCGCTTCTGGTCGATAGTGGCGAGCAGGTCGCGGGTCACGCCGATCATCGGCGCACCCGGCTGCATGTGCGAGACGTGGGCGGCAACCGCAGCTTGCTCGCCAACGGCAATGACCTCTCCGACAGCTTGGGCAATCGACTCGGTCTGGTTGCGGATGTGCGAGGTGTAGATGCCGCCGTATTCAGAGACGACCTTCCCCAACTCGACGAGTTCTTCCAGCGCCGCATACGGGCCGGGCGCGTACGCCAAGCCCGACGACAGCCCCATTGCGCCGTCTTCCATTGCGCGGGCGACGAGCGCCTTCATCTGTTCCATCTCCGCCGCAGTCGGCGGGCGGTCGTCGTAGCCCATAGCGGCGACGCGGACGTTACCGTGGCCGACCAAGGTCGCGGTATTCGTGCCCAATCCATTGGCTTCGAGCCGTTGGAAATAGTCGCCAAAATGGGTCCAGTCGCACGCCAAACCACGGGTCATCGCTGGGTCGAGCGGGCCGTAGTACGGCTCGTAGTCGCGGGTGGGTGCGGCCGAGACGCCGCAGTTGCCCATGACTTGGGTCGTAATGCCCTGCGTTAGGGAACTGAGCGCGCGGCCGTCGAGGGCAATGGTTAGGTCCGAATGCGTGTGGATGTCGATAAAACCGGGGCAGGCAATGCGGCCCTCGGCGTCGATGACGCGACTCGCTTCGGCTGCAGCAAGATCGCCGATGGCTACGATGCGGCCCTGCTCGACGGCGATGTCGCCGCGGAAAGCCGGCTGGCCGCTGCCGTCGAGCAGTTGGGCGTTGCGGATCAGGAGATCGTACATGGTCTTTTCCGGGAGGTTAATAGAGCGCGGCATGGCCGCATTGGGCAACGAACATACGCTGACCGAAGGTCGGTGCTTGGCTGAGGGTAGTATAGGCGGGTTGGCGCACTTGCTCAAGTTAGTTGACCCTCCCAACGCGCGTTGATACGTTTTGGCGACCACCGCCAAAAGGAGAAGCTCTTGACGCGCCCCGCTTTCTCGCTAATCCTCGCTCTGGTCTGCGCCGCTTGTAGCGGCGAAGGTCGCCTGCAACACGTGCCGCGCGAGCGCATCTTGATCACCGACTGCGTCGATCAGGGCACGTGCAGTGGCCAGTTCCAAGACTACGACGCTTTTAACCCCTACCTGCCCGGCAAGGTCTCGCGTACGGGGTATAACTTCCTCTATGAGCCGCTCTACTTTTACAATGCCTACCGCGACGAGATCATCCCCTGGATCGCCACTGGTCACGAGTACAACGAAGACTATACCGAGGTCACCATAAAAATTCGGCCCGGGGTCGAGTGGAGCGACGGGCAGCCGTGGACGGCGCACGACGTGGTCTTTACGATCAACATGCTCCGCGACCACGCGCCGGAACTGACCTTTGCGGTCGATATGCAGACCTGGGTTAAAACAGCCGTGGCCAGCGACAGCCTAACGGCGCGCATTGCGCTGACGGCCCCCAACCCGCGCTTCGTCTTCACGTATTTCACCCACAACTTCGACAATGGCGTGCCGATTGTGCCCCGGCACATCTGGGAGGGCCAAGACCCCAAGACCTTCGCCAACTTCGATTTGGCGCGGGGTTGGCCCGTAATAAGCGGTCCGTATCGCCTAGTACACTCTGTCCCAGAGCAGCGGATATGGGATCGGCGCGAAGGCTGGTGGGCTGCCAAGATCGGCTTCCGCCAACCGCCGCAAGTCGAGCGGCTGATCTACCTGCCCTACATGGAGGAGGCCAAACAGGTCCAGAACCTCGCTACCAATGCCATGGATCTGTGCGCCGACATGCTGCCGCCCAACATCCGCACGATTCTAGCGCAAAATTCCAAGGTGACGACTTGGAGTGGCCAAGAGCCACCCTATGGCTATCTGGACTGGTGGCCCCTCTCACTGGGCTTCAATGCCCAAGAGCCTCCCTACGACGAGCCGGCCTTCCGCTGGGCCGTAAACCACGCCATCAACCGCGAGCAGTTAGTAGAGGTGGGCTGGCAGGGGGCGGGACGGCCAACCCTGTTGCCGTTTCCCGACTTCCCTCGACTCAGGCACTACACGGCCCAAGTCCAAGACTTGCTGGAACAATATCCAGTGGGCCTGTTCGATCCGGCCCGCAGTGCGGCCTTGATGCAGGAGTCTGAGTGGCAGCGGGACGCCGAGGGCATCTGGACGCGGGACGGGGTGCAGGCCAAGATACTGCTCGACATCAGCCAGACCTTCCAAGACATCGCGCCGATCTTAGTCGAGCAGTTGCAGCGAGCCGGCTTTGCGGCCAACATGCGGATGACCTCGGACAACTATACGCGGATGACTACGGGCGCGGCTAAAACCTATATATTTGGCAATGGAGGCTCAGTGCGCGACCCGTATTTTACGCTGCGGCTCTACCACAGTCGCTTCGTCCAGCCAACGGGCACGGCGACGCCGAACTTCTGGCGCTGGAAAAACTCAGAATATGACGCACTGATCGATCAGATGGGACAGACCGCACCCGACGATCCGCGCTTGGTGGGCCTGCTCAGAGAGGCGTTGGCGATTTGGCTGCGCGAGTTGCCAGCCATACCCTTGTTGCAATTTTACCACCGCTTGCCACACAACCAAACCTACTGGCGCAACTGGCCATCGGCGGACAATCCGTATATCAATACAGCCTACTGGCACCGGACGTGGCTTTTGGTATTGTTGAACTTACAACCAACGCGAGGTTAAAGGTTTGATCGCGCTCTAGTGGCGCGGCTGGTATCATCTCACTCTAAACCGAGGCGAGGTCTAATATGAAACGCTGCATTTGCATATTGCTTAGCGCGTGGCTGCTCAGCGGCTGCGGTGACAGCCCCTCCGACCAACAGCCAGCGGACGCGGCCGACCAGCCCGAGGACGGCGAGAAGTCGGCGCTTATTGAGGTCCCACGCAACCGCACCTTGATCATGGATTGCGCCGAAAGCGGCACGTGTGCCGGGCAGATCAAAGACTACAATACCTTCAATCCCTATCGGCCGGAATCCACCTCGCGCACCGGGTACAATTTCGTTTTTGAGCCGCTGTACTTTTACAATGCCTTTGAGGGCAAACTGATTCCCTGGATCGCTACGGATCACCGCTTCAACGACGCTTATACCGAAGTGGAAATCGCCATTCGTCCGGGGGTTAAGTGGAGCGACGGCATGCCGTGGACGGCGCACGATTTGGTCTTTACGATCAACATGCTCCGCAACCACGCGCCCCTGTTGTCCTATTCGACCGACATGGAAAACTGGGTCCAAGATGCCGTGGCCGTCGATAGCCTAACGGCACGCATCGCGCTGACGGCTCCTAATCCGCGCTTTGTCTTTTCGTATTTCACCCACAACTTCGGCAGTGGGGTGCCGATTGTGCCCAAGCACGTGTGGGAAGGGCAGTCGCCAGACACCTTTGCAAACTTCGATCCGCAAAAGGGCTGGCCGGTGTTTTCCGGGCCGTACAAGCTGGCGCTCTCCACGCCGCAGCAGCGCATCTGGGACTTGCGGCCAGACTGGTGGGCCGCAGCCGTTGGCTTCCAATCCCTGCCCAAAGTCGAGCGCATCATCTACCTGCCGTACATGGAGGAGGACAAGCGCGTCCAAAACCTAATCACCAATCACATGGATACCTGCCTAGACCTGCGGCCACCCAACATCCAGACCGTACTCGACCGCAACCCCCGCGTGACGACGTGGACCGGGCGAGCACCGCCGTATGGCTACGTGGATTTCTGGCCCATTTCGCTGGGCTTTAACAACCTAGAGGCCCCCTTCTCCGACGTGAATGTGCGCCGCGCGATCAACTACGCCATCAACCGCGATCAACTCGTGGAGATCGGCTGGCAGGGAGCAGGCACCTCGACGCTTTTGCCCTTTCCCTCGTATCCGGCACTCCGACCGTACTTCAGCGAGGTCGAAGATTTGCTGGCGCAATACGAAATCGGCGTCTTTGACTTGGACAAAAGCGCGGCCCTGATGGAGAGCATGGGCTGGCAGCGGCCCGAAGGGGGCTATTGGACCAAGGATGGCGAGCCGTTTAAGATGGTCATCGACATCTTCTCCATCTTCCAAGACGTCACGCCGGTGTTGGTCGCGCAGCTAGAAAAAGCGGGTTTTGACGCCGACTTTCGCAACACCCCAGACACCTATACCCGCAAGTCGCACGGCACGGCCCGCGCTTTTCTCGAAGGACACGGCGGCAGCGTGCGCGATCCATACTTTACGCTGCGGCTCTACCACAGCCGCTTCGTGCAGCCAACCGGCACGCCCGCCGAGTACTTCTGGCGCTGGCAGAACGAGGAATTCGACCGGATCGTCGATCAAATGGCAGAAGTCGCACCGCGCGATCCGCAGCTAGTGCAATTGTATCGCCAAGCCATGGAAATCTGGCTGGCCGAACTGCCGTCGATTCCGCTCTTGCAGTGGTATCACCGAATTCCGCACAATCAGACTTACTGGCGCAACTGGCCTTCGGAATACAGCCCGTACATCAACAGCGCCTATTGGCACCGGGTATGGCTGTTGGTGCTGCTCAATTTGCAGCCGGTACAGGGGTAACGCACGAGGAGATACACAATGAAATTGCGCCGATGGACTATCGCAGCCGTTTTGGGAATAGTCGCCCTAAGCTGCGGCGATCAACAAGAAGCTCCTGAAGAGAAAAAGCTCAAGATCGCCGGGATCGTCTTTCAAGAGGACCAGTTCTTCCGCCTGATCCAGTTTGGGATGCAGGACGCGGCCGACAAAGCGGGCGTCGAACTACTGCTGGCCAATAGCGCAAATAAGCCGGACAAGGAGATTCAGCTAGTCAACACCTATATCGCGCGCGGCGTCGATGCCATTGTAATTTCGCCCCTGAGCGCCAAAGCCTCAGCCACAGCCTTGCAGCGGGCCAAGGACGCCGGGGTCGTGGTGGTGACGTACAATTCGACGGTGGAAGGGGATATCCCCGTCGCCTATATCGAGAGCGACCAAGAAGACTTGGGCCGACAAACCGGGCTGGTGGCGCAGCACTACATCGAAGAGCAGCTAGGCGGGCAAGCCAAAATTGCGACTCTCGCCTTCAAGTCGCAGCTCGCCGAGCAAAGCGACGCACGCCGCAACGGATTCGTCGAGGTGGTGGGGCAGTTGCCGGGCGTGGAGTTCGTCGCCGAGCAGGACGCTTGGCTGCCGGAGATGGCGCTCAAGAAGGCTGGGGACATTCTCACGGCCCAGCCAGAAATCGACATCTTATGGTCGGCCAACGAAGGCGGCACGGTCGGGTCGGTGATGGCGGTCAAAAACGCCGGCCGCGAGGGGAAGGTGGTCGTCTTTGGCACTGATGCCAGCCAGCAGCTCGTCGAGTTCATGCTCGCCGAGGACGGCATCTTGCAGGCCCTTACCACCCAAACCCCTTTTGAACTGGGCACAAAGGCCATGGAGCTGGCCATCGCGGCGCTCAAGGGGCAGGATGTCGCGACCAAGGTAGTGATGGACGGGGTGCTCGTGGCGCGCCAAGACCCAGACGGCGTGCGGGCTTTTGGCACGCGGCTTGCGGACCTGATCGCCCTCGGCAATCAGTGAGCCAACCTCCCTTCAAACTAGCAGTCGAAGACCTCGGCAAGGATTACCCGGGGACGGTAGCGCTCGACGGGGTTTCGGTGGGGTTTGCCCCCGGCGAGGTCCACGCGCTAATCGGCAAAAACGGCGCTGGCAAAAGCACGCTGGTCAAGATCCTAGCCGGATCGGTCGCCCCAAGTAGGGGGCGGATTCTCTGCAATGGGGAGCCAGTCGCGCTGCGCTCGCCGCAGGACGCCTTTGACTATGGCATCGCCATGGTATATCAAGAACTGAGCTTGGTGCCGGGGCTGACCGTGGCCGAAAATATCCTGCTCGGTCGGACGCCGAAGCGGCGCGGACTCATCAACTGGACGGCAACCTACGCACGGGCCGAGGATGTTCTCGCGAGGCTAGGAGTCGCCATCGACGTCCGGGCACGCACCGGCGATTTAGGGGTAGCGCAGCAACAGATCGTCGAGATCGCCAAGGCCATGTCCTTTGACCCGGCCGTGCTCATCCTCGACGAGCCGACCTCGGCGCTGGCGACGCACGAGACTGAACAGCTCTTCCGCGTGGTCAAAGGGCTGGCGGCAGCGGGCGTGGCAATCATCTACATCTCTCACCGCTTACAGGAATTGCACGCTATCGCCGACCGAGTTACGGTGCTGCGCGATGGACATCACATCGGCACGGTGGCGATGCGGGAGACGAGCATCGCAGAAATCGTGCAGATGATGTTTGGCGAAGTCACGCAGCAGGAGCGGCCGGATGATTTGCGGCCGGGTACGACTCCAGTGCTGGAGGTGCAGGGCCTGTCGCGCGGGGACGCCTTCACCGATGTGAGCTTCACGCTCTACGAGGGCGAAATCCTCGGCATTGCCGGGATGTTGGGCGCGGGCCGCACCGAACTGCTGCGCGCCCTCTTCGGCGCAGACGCCTGCGACCGAGGGCAAGTCTTGGTCCAAGGCCAGCGCGTACAAGCACTAACCCCTCCGAAAATGAAAGCGCGGGGCTTGGCCTTTACCCCTGAAAACCGCAAGGAAGAAGCCCTGATCCAGGCGCATAGCATCCGCGCCAATATGTGCTTGGCGAGCATGGGCCGGATCGCCCGCCGGGGATATATCACCCGCGTAGAAGAGCAAAATGTAGTGGACGCGCTGGTGACCCAACTCGAAATCAAGGTCGCCGACACCGAGGCCCCCGTCTCGGCGCTGAGCGGCGGCAATCAGCAGAAGGTGGTGTTGGGCAATTGGCTGGGCAATCGTCCGCGAGTCATGCTCTTCGACGAGCCGACGCGCGGCGTGGATGTGCAGGCCAAACAGCAGATCTTCGAAGCCATGTGGGATTTGAGCCGCCAGGGCATTGCCTCGCTTTTTGTATCGACCGAGTTGGAAGAGCTGGTCGAAGTTTGCCACCGGATCTTAATCATGCGCGAGGGACGGATCGAAGACCAAGTGCGTCCCGGAGAAATCAGCGCCGACGAGCTAGCGCTGCGCTGCATGGGAGCGGGACGCAATGCGTGAACGTCTTTTGGCGTGGGTGCAGCGCTCGATTATGGAGATCATTCTCTTCGTTCTCTGCGCGATTTTGGCGTTTGAGGCCGAAGGGTTTTTCTCCGTGGACAATCTGCTCAACGTGCTGCGCAACGTGTCCATGCAGGGCATCATCGCCTTTGGCATGACAATGGTCATCATCTCCGGGGAAATCGACCTGAGCGTGGGGTCGGCGGTGGCTTTTGCCGGCTGCCTGACCGCCTATGTGACGCAGCATTTGGCTGGGGCTGGGTTAGCGATGGAATTGGCAGTGCCCGCAGCTATGCTAGCGGCCCTGCTAGTCGGCCTAAGCGTCGGTGCCCTGAGCGGGTTTATCCGCGTGCGCTTTGGGGTGCCGACTTTTATCATCACCTTGGCGTGGATGACGGTCTTGACCGGATCGGCGCAGCTAATCACCGGGGGATTTCCGCTGACGCCCTTTCCCGAGTGGTACAATTTCTTGGGTGGCGGTTATCTCCTCGGAGTGCCCTTTCCGGCGCTGGTCTTCGCGCTGGTCTTTTTGACGACGCATTTCCTGATGGGCTACACCACGCTGGGGCGCTCGATCTACGCAGTGGGTGGCAACGCCGAGGCCGCGCGGCTCAGCGGCATTAAAGTCGGCAAAATCAAGATCACCGTCATGGCGATTGTCGCCTTCTTGGCGGCGCTAGCTGGCATCATGCAGTCGGCCGAGATCATGTCCGGCGCAGCGACGACGGCTAGGGGGTGGGAGTTGGACGTGATCGCCGCGGTCATCATCGGCGGTACCAGCTTGATGGGTGGCGAGGGTCAGATACGCGGGACCCTAATCGGCGTGGTGTTCTTGGGCATCTTGGTCAATGGCATGACGCTGATGAACATCAGTGAGTACTGGCAACTCGTGGTGCGGGGAGCGTTGATCTTGAGTGCGGTGCTGATTAACCGGGCGCATCAATAGGCAATCACAGACAGAGACGGGTTTTGCTCCCGTCTTCTTTTATCATTAGACGATCTCCACGCCCCAGAAGCCCAACATCGGCAAAAAGCGCTCCATATCCGCCGGCACAATCGCTGGATCCTTGCCGTAGCCGCCGTGGACTTTAGCCGCCCCTTGCAAGGGGCGCTCCAGAACCAACTCGATGCGATGATCCTGGGGATAGATCACCGCCGCGACCGGCACCTCGCCGGCTTCATCCTCGACCCGGAAGCTGTTGGCCTCTAAGTCGATGCTGTCCATCCGGCTCTCGACGGCTGCAAACTCTAGCTCGACGCGGTCCTCCCGCCGCCGGGCCGCCGCCAAATCCGGTGCCTGCCAAGCTACTGTTTGACCATAGACCAACCCCAAAGCCGCCTGCGCCAACCGCTCGCCCAAGAGCATGTTGCCGGCGGGACTGGTGTGGATCAGATCCGAAAGCGGCAAGTCGAGCGCTGGTACCACGCCTATGCCCGGCGTTTGCCGCGCTACCTGCCGCTGCGCCTCGCGCACCTGGCTCCAGCGCCGGTCGGCATCCGGGTCAGCGGGCTGGTACACGCGGTTTAGCTGCACGGTGAGCACCGGCAACTCTGCATCGGCAAGGGCCTCCCGCCAGGCGTTGACCGCTTGCTGGAACCGCTCTGCATAACTAGTCGCATCCGCGTCGGTCCCCGCATCGGTTTCCCCCTGATACCACACAATCCCCCGGACCTTTCCCCCCACCTTCTCCACGCACTGCACCATATTGTCAAACAAATCCGCTGCCCCAGACTCGCCGGGATTCCAGCGAGTGAGCGGAGAGCCTCCCAACGACGTCTGCACCAAACCGACCGGATGCGCGAGCGTCCTTTTAAGCGTGCGCCCAAATTGCAGGTAGGGCGAGTGTCCTGGATTGGCGGCCTCGCGGTTCACCGCGTGTTGGGTATCTGTCGATTCGTTCATCGGATGCGCCGCCAGCGCCCATTGCTCACTATTCCTAAACAGATGCACTCCCAACTCTGCTGGGTCCTCGTACGGTCCGCGCCCGTATCCAGCCGAATTGCTCTGCCCGGCAATCACCCACAAGTCGCCTATCCCCAGAAAGTGCCGCATATCTCCCCTCGGCGACCACTCCCCTGCCGGATTCTCCGCCGTCCGCAACCGCGTCTCCAGCCGATAAAGCCCTCCTGCCGGGATATGTTCCAAAGCACCCTTCCAAGTACCATCCTCTTCTGTCGGCACAGCCTGCCAGTCCAAACTGGCCGCAACAGCCACTCCCGTATCCTCCCACACCAAGCGCACCTCCACTTGTCCGGGGGTCTCGAACTTCCACTTCCCCCCAGTTCAATCCTCCCCTGCCCGCGCTCGTCCTGCTGCACGATCTGCCAATCCGCCGGCCCCTGCTTGATGATTACACCGATCTGCTTTTCCATTTTATTCCTCGTTTCGGCGGGGGAGCGGATTGAAACTAAATCAAATCATCTACTGTGAGGTTGAGCGTCGTCGCGATGCGCTTCATTGCTTTGATCGATCCGGGCTTCTTCCCGTGCTCAATATCGGACAAATAAGAGGCCGCGATATTGGCGGCAGCGGCCAGTTCGCTGGCCTTCATGCCGCGATACTCGCGCCACACCCGGACCGGATGTTCTCCGTCGGCGATGCGCTTGGCGAGTTCGAGGGGCACGAGTTCCTGATCGGGGTCATCGAGAACGCGCTGGATGATGGCGGCATCCATAGCGTCTTCGTCAACGGCGGTGCGCAGTGCATCGTATTCGGCGCGAGGGACGATAGCATATTCCTCGCCGGCCAAGACGACGATCTGAGGGGCACTAGTCATCGGTATGCTTCTCTCCCCTTAAGCAGCGCCGCCACTTTCCCGTGCCCTTCCTTCTCCGCCCAATAAAGCGGCTGTGCCCAAGGCGACTCGGCTGGCGCGGCCGGATCGGCACCTTGTTCCAATAGAAAACGCACCATATCCGCCTGCCCCTTGCGCGCCGCGGCGGCCAAAGGCGTGCCCCCGTATTCCAACTCGACCGCCTCAATATCGGCTCCCAATTCCAAAAAGACGCGAGCCGCCGCAATATCGCCCTTTTCCGCACAGCCATGCAAGAAGGTGCGACCGATCCAGTTGGCGCGGTGCAGGTTGAGACCGCGATCGGCTAAGGCGCGGATCGTATCGGGATCCGAAGGGTAGTTGCCGCCCCAGATGTCAGTTAGTTGGAACAGGTCGCCTACATCCGGCGTAATTTCCAAAAAGACGCCAATGAGCGCGGGATTGTCCCGTCCCATCAACTCGTGCAGGAATTGTGAGTGCGAAGTGACAGCATCTCCCTCGCGCATCGCCCGTTCCAGCGCCGCGTCGTCCATGGCATAAGGCGGCAGCACGGCTCCATGTTCGCGCAACAGAGCCTGCATTTGTTGGCCTTTCTTGCCGTGCCTGAACTCGACGATGGTCAAACAAGATCCCGAAGAGTCCACCCCGGCGTTGGGATCGGCACCGCGTTCGAGCAACAGTTTCGCTGTCTCCAAATGGTTGCCCGCGCAAGCCTCGAAGAGTGCCTTGCCACGCGGCGCGTTTTCTTCGGGCCGGTTGGGATTGGCACCTAAGTCCAGCAGTTTTCCGACGATCTGGGTATGACCGTTGCGAGCGGCATAGGACAGCGGACTGCGCCATCCGGTATCGAGGGTGCGGGCTTGGGCCGGATCGGCCGCCAGTACCGCACCGACGCGGTCTTCGTCGCCAGCCGCACAGGCGATGCTCAGGGCGTACTCAGCGCCGCAAGCGAGCAAGTGGCGCGTGACAACCCACGGATCTCGCGGCGCTTCCGCCGGCAGATCGTGCGTCCGAAACCAGTAGTCGCCGTTGAGCGAGACCAACAGCGGCGTCTGGCCATCGGCGCGGCGGGCTTTGAGATCGGCACCCTGTGCCACAAAGAAATCCACCAAGTCGTTTTGTCGCGTCAGCGCCGCCCAGTGCAGCGGCCCGTTGCCCAGTGCATCGGCGGCGCGGATAAAGTCGGGATGATCGGCCAACACCGCCTCGACTCGCGCCCGGTCGCGGCCTTTGATCGCCTCGGCCAGCGCGACAAAGCCCGGATCGTAGCCAAAGCGCTCGCGCATCGTCGCCACCAGCAGCGCCTGCACTTCCTCGTAGCCGCGCTCCTCGGCGATGGCTAGTAGCTTGTCCCACGAATTATAGGTATAGCGCGACTGGCCCGGGTCGGCCCCGGCCTGCAACAATAGCTGGACCACCTCGGCATGGCCCTCGCGCACCGCCATGTGGATGGGAAACTGGTACCAGTACTGGGCATTGACCAACTTGGGATCGCGGTCGAGCAATGCGCTGACCCGCGCCAGATCGCCGGCTCCGCTGGCGCAAAAGAGCGCCCAAGCCTGGTGCCCGTCCACGGCTTCGACTCCGTATTGATAGTGCTCGGTCTTCATGCCTTCGGGCTGAAGCAGATGCGCGACCCTTTTCTGCAATTCCCGTTTAGCCATCTTCAACATCTCCTTGCGTAGGTGTTTGCGGGCCGAGCGCAGCCGCGATACTGCGCGCCAGCGGCAGTGCCCAACCGGGTAGGTACCGGCTATTTTGAGACAGGTCGCGCTTCACTGCGTCGGGAAGATGGCGACTCAAAATCGAAACGACCTGCGCGTCGGCAGCGGCCTCGGGGCCAAGCCAGCGCAACGCCTGTACCACCGGTGCCGACGGCTTTCCCGCCCACTGCATGACGCTCGGCCCTGCATGGCGAAACCGGACCGTTCGTCCGTCGATCTTGATCGTCCTAGAGGAGCCATCCGTCACATAAGACGCTTTAGCGGGCAGCGCATTAGTGAGACCAAGCTGGTTCGCAGCCGCCAAGCCATCGGGCATAACGCGGACACCATCCCTCCTGGCGAGCGCTGCTATGGCGGCATTGAGGTTGACCGGCGCGGGCCGCTTCAGCACGTCGCTCATCCTAGGCATGTCGTACAGTCCGTGGCCGACCCGGCGTAGCTGACCTGCTTTGACGAGACGCGACAAGGCCTGATCGACGGCCTCGCGGCTCCCGAGGTCTAGAAAGTCCTTCGGTGTGCATACCCACCTGCCCCTGCCGTGTGCACACACTTTCTTCATGATCTTGTCGGCCATACGAGTCATTTTGCTTACAGCTTTCTCGTTTCCATTCTTGATGAATTGTCAGAAATCTACTATATTTTCCTTACTACATCAAGTACATACTTTCAAGAACACAACGCCTGAGAGGACCAAGGAGGATAGCTATCTAAGAGAGGACAGCAATGGCTATTCTAATCGATCGCATCACGGTAAATCACAAGCAGTGCGGGGGACATCCTTGTATTCGGGGAATGCGGATTCGCGTCACGGATGTGCTGGATTTACTCGCCGCCGGCCTGACTATTGAACAGATTTTGGCCGAGCATCCCGACCTTGAATCTGAGGATATTCGCGCCTGTCTGCGCTTTGCCAGTAAACAGCTTAACCATCCGGTCATCGCTGTATGACCTTTTGGCTCGAAATGCAAAGTCGGAGGTGGGGCGGCGCATTATCAGTAGTCTTATATTAGCTTTACATTAAAGCTGGCCCTTGATGCTTTGGCGGTAGACAAGAGGAGTTGGCTCGCGTCCCAAGCACAGAACGGAAAGGAAGGCGTCGTGAGAGAAGTCTACCTCGACTACAACGGATCAACGCCGCTTGATCCCCGCGTCGCTGAGGTCATGGTGCCTGTCCTCACTGAGAGAGTCGGGAATGCAGCCTCTATACACCGCTTTGGCCACCGCCAAACCGCCGCAGTTGATGAGGCACGGGAGCACATCGCGGCCATGGTCGGCGGCCATCCATCGAATGTAGTGTTCACGTCGGGTGCGACCGAAGCTAACAATCTGGCGCTACGAGGGGCGGTGGAAGATGCGCCAGCCGACCGGTCGAGAATCGTGATCTCCGCAGTCGAGCATGCTTCAGTCTGCCAGACCGCACGATGGCTCAGAAAGCAGAAACTGGCAAATCTGGACATTATACCCGTGACCAACGGAGGATTCGTTGACCCTCATGCGATGGAAGCTCTTGTCGGCACTGATGTGCTACTAGTGTCAGTAATGGCAGCGAATAGCGAGACCGGCGTGCTAAACTCGTTAGAGGAGATTTCCGAGCAGGTGCATGCAGCCGGCGCATTGTTCCACTGCGACGCCACGCAGTTGGTGGGCCGGTTGCCATTCGACATCGAGCAGGTCGGGGCCGACCTCGTGTCGGTAAGCAGCCACAAGATATGTGGGCCGACCGGTGTCGGGGCTCTCGTCGGGACACGCCATAGCCTAAGACGGTTGCGTCCGATCATTCACGGCGGCGGGCACGAACGAGGATTGCGGTCGGGCTCGTTGAATGTCGGAGGCATCGTCGGGTTCGGGGCTGCTGCCTGCATAGCCACCGAGGAACGCATCTCCGAGTCAGCACGGGTCGCTCCGCTCCGTGACCATCTGACCGCCGCCTTGAAATCCGGACTCTCCGGCGTTTACGACATCGGAGATATCACCCGAAGACTCCCGAATACGGCTAATATCCGTTTCGAGAGTGCCGATGCGGAGGCCGTCATAACCAACATGGACCCTGTCGCGGTGTCGATAGGTAGCGCTTGCAACTCCGGCTCGATTGAACCGTCTGAGGTCTTACTCGCTATGGGTATCCCACGCGATGCAGCGTTCGAGTCGGTCAGGTTCAGCCTAGGCCGTTTCACCACACGGGAAGACATTGACCTCGCCGTGGAGAGAACTATCGCAGCCGTTGAGTACGTTCGAGCTATGACCAAGGAAGGGGTATAGATGCACATAGTCGAAGCGGCCGAGCCGATCTTCGCTCGGCATGAGACGTTCCACCCCCGATACGGATGGTTTCGGAAGGCATATACCTTCGTAGCCGAGGACCCTCGCATCTTCATCCAAGAGGACGCCCCGGTACAGATTGGGGTTGGCAAGAATATGGTCCGAGCGATTCGCTTCTGGGGACTCGCGGCCAAGCTGATCGAAGTGGATCCACAGTTTCCCAACCGCCGACCTCCTGATTTGGTCCCGACCCCCTTGGGAGATACCCTCTTCGGAGATTCTGGGTGGGATCGGTATATGGAGGACCCAGGGACTCTATGGCTGCTGCATTGGTTGTTGTTGGCCCCTCTCTCCCGGCTGCCGGTGTGGTGGCTCGCCTTCAACGAATTTCACGCCGTTGAGTTCACTGATGACGACCTCGAGATGGTGATCACCACGCAACTTGAAGCAGTTGCCGAGTGGCCTACGCCACATCCGTCCTCTGTCAGGAAGGACATCAGCGTTTTGTTGCGCACCTATGCACCAGCGGAAAAGTCGGGAAGCACTGGGATTGATGACCTCTTGGACTGTCCTCTCCGCGAACTGAATCTGATTGGACGCTCATCCGCGACGGGTCAGTACCGGTTCACATTGGGGGCGAAACCTACTCTGCCATCGGCCATATTGACCTACTCTGTATTAGACTACATCACCCGTACCAACACCGGGGGGAACACGATCACGCTCAGTCGCCTTGCTTATGAGTTAGGTGCCCCCGGAAAGGCTTTCAAACTTACCGAAGGTGAAATTCTCGCAGCCATCGAACCGACCGTTGATGAAACAGATGCGCTCAGACTAGTTAGCACTACAGGAGCATCTCAGCTTTCATGGTCAAAAAATCCCAGCGAGGTCGCCACCGAAGTCCTCAACCATTACTACGGATTCCCGACATCCGACATTCGAGTTGACCATAAGAGTAAACGGCCGACGGCAGCGCCGTTGGTGGGGAGTCAGTGATGGCCATTCTTGCAGACTATTTTTCCGTCCGCGGTCGCTTCGCTCGCTCAGCAAACCTCGAACGCGACGTCAACCGGTCCGAGCCACTCGACGGATACATCGTCACGGTGCGCGCGCTTGATGTGGTGGAGCGCATCACCGCGACTGCTGTGGCGGGACCATCAGGAGGAGCATGGTCACTGATTGGCCCCTACGGCTCAGGTAAGTCGTCGCTCGCTTTGTTGCTCGACGCTGCCCTAGGTCCAGCCACACCGATACGAGAGTTCGCTTGGGAGCTTATTGATGAGGCTTCTCCGACGGTGGGCGAGTTGATCCGACAGACTCACCAACGCCACCAGATCCAAGACACCGGATTCCATCGTGGCCTAGTTACCGCGAATCGTGAACCGCTCAGCCATACTGTACTCCGGACACTCCACGCGGCTGTACTCCGTAGCTACGGTAAGATTCCTCCCGCCAGCAAATTCCAGGCGGCCAAGACCCTGAGAGGAGCACTTGAAGATGCAGCGACAGATGATCCCCGCCGCACCGGGCCGTCACCGGCTGCGATAGTCGAGATCGCTCGGTGCTTGGCAGAGGATGCGCCGCTGCTACTAGTCATTGATGAGTTTGGCAAGAACCTCGAAGCGATCCAAGATGGTAGCGACGCCGATCCCTATCTGTTACAGCAGATTGCGGAGGCGGGCCAAGGCTCAGGCTTACCCATCTTCATGCTGACGTTGCAGCATCTGTCATTCGAGGACTATCTAACAGGTACCGACGGTCCGCAGCACCGTGAATGGGCTAAGGTGCAAGGCCGCTTTGAGGACATCTCCTATGTCGAATCGGCCAACCAGACCCGATCCCTGATTGGAACTGTGTTTGAGGTTGGCGACGATGAACTGCGGGACCGGATTGCTCGTTGGGCTCAAGGCCACGCCAAGACGATGCGTTCACTTGGTATCGTGGACCTTGCAGACCCAGAGGTCATAGCTACTTGCTACCCGCTGCATCCCCTAGCTGCGATAGTATTACCCGAGCTATGCAACCGGTATGGACAGCACGAACGTACGTTGTTCTCATTCCTGACTAGCGCTGATCCGGCGAGCGCAGCGTCCTTCCTTGCAACCACTAAGCTGCCGGGCCGCGGTTCTCTTCCTTCCTTGGACCTTGAGGCTATCTTCGACTACTTCGTCGACAGAGGTGCATTAGCAGTCCTATCTGCCGGCCAATCGAGTCGATGGACTGAGATTGCTACCCGAATCCGCGACATCCACGGTCTCTCAAAACGACAGGCGCGACTAGTCAAGTCCATCGCCCTACTCAATCTAGTGGCGACGACTGGAACGATTCGAGCATCACGTCAAATACTCGCCCTCATCGATCCTGACGCGGATGACAATCTGGTTGACCTTGAGAAAGCCGGTGTTGTCACTTACCGGGATTTTGCCGACGAGTACCGGGTCTGGCAAGGAACCGATGTCGACATCCGCCGTCTCCTTGACTCTGCCCATGAACGAGTACAAAGGCAACCACTCGTCGAAATCTTGGCGGCCATGGATCAGCCTCCGCCCGTAGTAGCGGCGCGACACAGTGCAGAACACGATGTGCTCCGAGTGTTTGCCAGACGCTATGCCGATGGCAGCGAGCAAATCGAACCACTTGACGCATTCTCCCCGTATGACGGCGAGGTTCTGCTCGTCATCAGCTCAAACCGGACGGTACCGAGCTTGGTTCAGTCAGCGGTTGCGGTTAAACCGGTTGTGGCCGCAATTCCGAACGAAGTAACCGAGCTTGACCGGGCCGCCCGGGAAGTTGCGGTCGTCACCGCCGTTCTGGAGGAGCCGGTCGTCGAAACTGATTGGGTAGCCCGCCGCGAGTTGGGAGAACGGCTAGCGCAGACGCGGGTCGCACTTGAACACGCCATCAGCGCCACGTTCAGCACTGACTCATGTCGATGGATCTTGCTCGACGCCTCCGGTGAGACTCCACTGCCTGTCGGTCGGGGTAGCGCCGCGCTGTCAGAAGCGGCCGACCGTGCGTACCCGTCCACACCGACGATTCGCAACGAAACGCTCAACCGTACCAATCCCACTACCCAAGGCTCCAAAGCCCGGCGTCTCTTGCTAGAGGCCATGATTGAGCGTGGTGCCAATCCGGGACTTGGGTTCGATGGTTATGGGCCGGAAGTGGCTATGTATAGGGCGTTTCTGGAACGGACCGGGCTTCACGCTCGCGACGCCCGCAACGACACCATGGTTTTCCGCAAGCCCACCGACCCCTCACTACAGCCAGCCTGGAAAATCCTCGACGACGAATTCAAACGCGCCAAAACTCGCCGCATCAACCTACGCGACATCTATGCCGCACTGCTCTCACCTCCGGTTGGAATGAAGGCCGCAGTCATCCCGGTATTTGTCACGGCGGCGCTACTCGCTTTCAGAGACGAGATCGCCATTTATGAGCACGGTACCTTCAAGCCGCTTCTTACCCCCGATCTGTCGGAGCGGATGGTTCGCAACCCTGGTCACTTCGACATCAAACACTTCGCCAACACCATTGGCGCCCGTCGGCAAGTCATCGACGCCATTGCCGAACGCCTCGGAGTGAGGCCGGGGTTCCGCAAGCATCGGGTCGCAAATGTCCTATCCATAGTCGGTCATCTAGTTTCTCAGATGAGGACTCTCGACAACTATACTCTACTTACCGGCAACCTCTCGTCCACCACGCTGAAAGCGCGGGATACCCTTGTAGCTGCGGTGGAACCAGACGAACTGCTCTTCGATAGCCTCCCAAAGGTCCTCGGATTCCGGCCCATCCCTGCCGACAAGAAAACCTATGGGAAGGCCGACGCTTACGCAGAGAAAATCGGCGCGGTGCTAACCGAACTCGCCGGATGTTACACAGAGATCCTTAACGATCTCTTCGACTTTCTCCTTGAGACAAGTGCAGAGACTAACCGCCTAGCAATCACCGGCCAAGCTGCTGCCCTTGAGAGCGAAGTCCTTAATCCTACGGTTCGGGCGTTCGTCCTCACCTTGGCCAACAACGGTGTGGACACCGACAGTGCCTGGATCGAGGCTATAGCCACCGTGGTGGCCGAGAAGGCACCGGCGGAGTGGACAGACGACGACTTACTGCGATTCCGCCATGAGCTTCCGCAGCAGGTTGCTGCGTTTCAACGCCTCATCGCCCTTCACGCGGAACACCGGGCTGATGGCGGTGGCCCGTTCAACGCGTTCCGCGTGACTATCACCCGCCCAGACGGCCACGAGCATGTAGGCTTGGTCGATATTGACCAGAATCAACGCCAACATGCGGACGAAGCCCTCGATAGCGTCCTCAAAGACCTGACCCAGAGCATTGGCTCACCGCATCGCGCTCATAAGGCATTACTTGCTCTCCTCGGCGAGCGACTTCTGTCCGAACGAGCCGATAGCGACGATAGAGAGGGAGTCAATTTAATCGAAAGGAAAGCACAGCATGGCTGAAACTGTCCGCCACATCTGTGGCATCTCAGGAGGCAAAGACTCCAGCGCGCTCGCCATCTACCTCCGGGACAAGGTGCCCGAGATGGAATACTTTTTCTGCGACACCGGTGCCGAGCTTCCCGAAACCTATGAGTACCTCACCCGCCTCGAAGTAATCCTCGGCAAGTCGATTGTCCGTCTCAACGCTCAACGTGGCTTCGACCACTGGTTTGAGGTATTCCGTGGGACGCTGCCCTCTCCTCAGATGCGATGGTGCACTAAGAACATGAAGATCAAACCAATCGAAGAATGGATCGGCGAAGCGCCGGCACTTTCCTACGTTGCGATTCGTGCTGATGAGTCGAACCGCAAGGGCTACATCTCCACCAAGCCTAATATCCAAACCCGGTTTCCGTTCATTGAAGATGGAATTGACCACGATGGCGTGATGCGAATTCTCGCAGACGCCGGCGTTGGTCTCCCGAAATATTATGAGTGGAGGACGAGGTCAGGCTGCTACTTCTGCTTCTATCAACGCAAGGCAGAATGGATCGGGTTGGCCGAACGCCACCCTGAGTTATTCGAGCGAGCGGTCGCCATCGAAAGGAAGGTGCTGCAGGACGCCGGAGTTGACGGCGACGCCGATTTCGGCAATCAAGCTATGCGCGGTCGTCAGTACACATGGTCAGGAGGGGAAACTCTCCCCGAGCTAATCTCCCGCCGCGATGAAATTCTCAAACGACACAAGGCCGCCATGTCCCGAGCAGCCAAGACACGGGTGAATGTTCCCCTAATCGAAGCGCTCGCCGACGCGCTTGACGAAGACGATGACACTGTGCCATGCACGGTATGCGCTTTGTAGAAGAGAAAGGGCTGTCGGAATGCGTAAAGAGACTAGTGAATGGACTATTCGTATGCTGGCTGATTTCCAAAGCCGCATAAACGTAGAAGCTGAATATCAGCGGGGATCAGTCTGGTCGCAGGCACAGCAGGCATTGTTGATCGATTCAATCATGCGTGGCTTCGACATCCCGAAGATTTTTCTTCGTAAACGTCCAGATGGAAGTCCGTATTTATTTGATGTGATTGATGGGAAGCAGCGGTTGACGGCAATTTGGCGATTCGTAAACAATGAATTTTCATTTCCTGCAAAATGTGATCCTTTCCTAGGTGTTGGAGATCTCCGTGGTAAACGGTGGTCCGATTTACCAGACGATGCAAAGGACCGACTGCAATTTGCGAGTATGACCGTGTCAAAGATTGATGAGGGGACGGATGATGAGATACGGGAGTTATTTCTTCGGCTTCAGAAGGGAGAACCACTCAGGGCTGCTGAAAAGAGAAACGCAATAGCCGGTCCAGTGCGAGATTTCGTGGTGGAAAGGCTGGTGTGTCATCCCCTATGGCCGAAGACTGGAATAAGGAAATCTCGATTCGGGTGGCACGAACATTCCGCAATCATTTTGGCAATAGTACAGCACGGGGGACCTACTGGTTTGAAAGGAGCTGACCTTGAACAACTTTATGAGGTAGAGGACTTTGACCCAGAGGGGGCGAATGCCCTTCGTTCGATTGAGCTTCTCGACACCTTGGAGAAGATCATCGACACTAGCCAAGAGACTATCCGAACACGTTGGGGAATTGTCGATCTCTCGATCTCTCTTATCAGACTTCGTGCCGAAAATCGCCACGCTGCGCCTGCCCAAATTATGGATTTTTTTGAGAAATTTGAAGCAGAACGTCGACAAGTAAGCCAAACCCTCAGCGATCTTCAATCGGAGGTCGTAGAACTCTCCATTGATGAGGATTATTTAGTTGACGAAGTCGAACTGCCGAAAATACATCGTGACATGTTTGATTATTTCATGGCGTTCTCACGTGAAGGTGCCAGCAAAGAGAACATCGATAAAAGATCTGCAATAATGTTCAAAAGAATGTGCGAATATCTGGATCAGGAGCAAAGTGGCTAGTAAGGTGATTTGGTCCGTTTCGCTAGGACTTAAAAAAATAAAGGTCCTAGCTACCGTTATACTAGCTGTCCTTGGGGTAATCGGAAGCCCAGACAGAATATGGATGCCGATCCTAGCCATCTTTTGTGGTTTCGTCATAGTTTTGCTTGAGTTTATGAGTCATCGACGGGAATCGAATCGGCTAGGACGGAGCCATGAAATTGTCTTGGGTAGAGTCTTGAATTTAATAGCCGATCTCTCAGATATGAGTGCTCGTAAATTTGATCTATGGGTTGTTGACCTCTACTTGCCACGGCGTCCACTTCTACGAAAGCAGGTCCGTGAACTGGAACTATCCCTTCATATATCCCTAGCCGATGTTCGGACTGTGAGTAATAAAATCGAACTGGATCATAAATTTTTTGGCTTTTGCTTCCGTGAACATCTTTCGGAACTCTGGTGGGATCCTGCGTTGGTCCCATCCACCAAGGAAAACCGATGGGAACGGCTTGAAGACAGCGACAACAATCAGATTCGGGCAGAGTACGGGGTTATCAGCGTAAATCCTGTGATTGATAACCTCAGAGAAGACTGCCGCGGCCTTTTGGTGGTTCATGCGGCGCGTGATTCTGAAATCGCGACTAACGTTCTCACTGTACTTACTCATCCGGAGGGCAAACGTCGGGTGGCTGCGGCGTGCGTTGATATTCATAACTATTTGCGGACATCCTAGGAATGGTAGGGGCAACACTGGGCGGACCTGGCCTGACGGTTTCGCGATTTCTTAACTCGCTCTCGGAGCAGGAGCTCAGACGGTTCCTAGATCCAAGTGTCTTATCGGTCCTAGATGTGATTTTCGGTGGACGCATAACCGGCGACGATCTGCGGCGGGTCGCTCGAACACTTGTCGATTTCGATATACTAATCGGAGAGACGAAGGGGCGGAGGCTTGTCCTGAACTTAGTCCCCGAACAAAAACGACCTGAGTTGGAAAGCCGCGTCGGGCGAAGCATTCACCCCGCTGACGCAGGCGATTGGAGCGAGGCGGAAGTGCGGCGGCTGCGTGATTTCTTCGGCCTAGTAGAAGAACGGATTGTGCCACCGGCGGTGCCGCCAACGGACACGATTACCCCTGCATACAGCTTGTTCGATCATCAGAGGAACGCCGTTCGGAAGTTGACACCGTTGTTGTCCTACGACGAACGCCGAGCGGTTCTTCACCTACCTACTGGGGTGGGCAAAACTCGCACGGCCATGCACGTGGTTACGAATTCGTTACGCACCCATGAACCCTCGGTCGTTGTCTGGCTTGCATCGGGAAAAGAATTGCTTGAGCAAGCAGTGGTCGCGTTTAAGGAGGCTTGGACGCATCTAGGCACAAGACCGCTGCAGCTTGGGACCATGTGGGGCGACAGAATGCCGGATCTCAATAGCTTCTCCGACGGATTTCTCGCTGTCGGGCTGGCAAAGGGCTGGGCCGTGATCTCACGGACTGACCCGGATTGGGCCGCACGACTCTCCCCGCGGGTTCGGCTAGTGGTCTTTGACGAGTCCCACCAGAGTATTGCTAGGACCTACAGGCAGATCACAAATGATCTCACCCTCGATTTCCGATGCGCCCTTTTGGGACTTACTGCCACACCAGGGCGAACGTGGGATGACATTGACAAGGACGGTGAGCTCGCCGATTTCTTTTCTGGAAACAAGGTCACACTCGAAGTTCCTGGTGATAACCCAATTGAGCACCTCATAGACAACGGCTTTCTTGCCCGACCAACCTTCCGAACGCTCTTTTCCAAGCCGGGCCTCAGTATCAACGATAGCGAGTTGAATCGCATCGCAGGGGCCTTGGACATCCCTGAAGAGATCGTATCCGCCTTGTCGATGAGTGAACAGTATGTTACGGCAGTACTTGGCGCGATTGAGGAACTGCTTGGCGCAGGTCATCAGCGTGTACTCGTCTTCGCCGCCACAGTCGAACATGCGCGAGTCCTTACGGCGATTCTCGTTGCTCGCGACGTCCGAAGCGAGGCAGTGACCGGTTTGACGCCGGGGCGCGTGAGGGACCGCGCCATCCGGACCTTCAAGTCGGATGACGAGAGACCGGTGATCCTCGTCAACTTCGGTGTGTTGACTACTGGCTTTGACGCCCCCAAGGCGAGTGCAGTAGTCATAGCCCGCCCGACGCAGTCCCTAGTGTTATTCAGCCAGATGGTTGGTCGTGCAATCCGCGGTCCAAAGGCAGGCGGCACGGACGCCTGCGAAATCGTAACCGTCGTTGATCCAAGCCTGCCGGGATTCGGTGACGTCGCGGCAGCATTTCTGAATTGGGAGGACGTATGGCAATGACTGAATTTGATGGACAACTGGAGTTCTCGATCGTCGATACCAGAATGACGGTCGAGGCAATGCGCGACAGCGGGTACAAGTCCACCACGCATGCGCTTGCAGAGCTTATCGACAATTCGATAGAGAGCGAAGCGACGACAATCGAGATATTTGGGGTAAGTCGGCAGGATAGCCACACCGGAAGATTTACCCTCAAGGAATTGGCTGTCCTCGACAACGGTGAGGGCATGGACAAAGACACGCTCCGGGGAAGCCTCCGTTACGGTCATGGTACTCGCCAACAGAGACAAGGAATCGGCCGTTTTGGTCTTGGACTTCCCAATTCATCGATGTCGCAGGCAAGGCGGGTAGATGTCTGGTCATGGCAATCAGGAGCCACGAATGCCTTCCACGCGCAGCTTTCCATCGACGATGTGGAGCGCGGTGCCCGTGAAATCCTTGAACCCGAGTTGCGACCCATCCCAGAAGTTTACCGCGAGGCGAGCCGCAATGTATTCGGCGATTCCGGCACCCTAGTAGTATGGAGCGATCTCGATCGAGTCGAATGGAAACAGGCCTCGACAACTTTCAAGCATACTGAGACCCTCCTTGGACGGATATATCGGCGTTTCCTCGCGAAACCATCGGAGAGGCTGCATTCCGAAGATTCAAGAGCCGATGAAATCGGACCACAGCTCACCATCACATGCATACCTATCCAAGACAATGAGGGGCTGATTGAAGTCCAAGAAGCCGACATCGTCGTAGTGAGACCAAACGATCCCCTGTATCTTATGACTGGAACCTCTTGCCCGGAGGATTTCGGACCGGGTCCCATGTTTACGGAACTGGATGCGAGTCCTTTTGCCGTGCCAGTGATATACAAAGGTAGAGAGTATGAAGTCCGTGTCAGGGCAAGTTACGCCCGTGCCCATGTTCGCGACTCCCTCGCGCCCGACGCCGCATGGCCCGACCAATGGAAAGGTACGGATGCGGGCCGTGCTCCGTGGGGGAAGCACGCGGATCAGAATATGGGAGTCTCGCTAATGCGGGCTCACCGCGAAATCCAGCTCGACGACTCCTGGGTGAGCGGCGACGACCCAAGAGAACGCTGGTGGACCGTGGAAGTCGATTTTCCAACGGCGCTAGACGAAGTATTCGGCGTCACTAACAACAAGCAGGGCACGATGACCTTCCAACGGCTCGCTCGATACGACTGGAAGCGAGAGGCGCTCCCTGATGAAGAATCAGTCGGCGATGTGCGCCGCCGGATGGAAGAGGAAGGGGACCACCGAATCCACCTTCTGGATCTTCGCACACAGATCGACAGGGCAATTGGGCTGATGCGGCAGCGCGTTCGGCAGGCGCGACAGCGTCGTGATCGACGCCACAATCTCGATGAAGACCAGAAGGCTGACGCCAAGGCAACCGCCGCGATCAAACGCCGCATGGAGGAAGGCCACCAAGGAGAGTCCGATAGAGCTGGGGAATCAGGTACCGAAGAAGAACACAAGGAGACGCAAGTCGAATCTCTGGTCGAGAAGCATAGTCTCGACCAGAGCGATGCGCTTCAACGAGTGGCCGAAACAATCGAGGCAGGGAATCGAGTGCGTTGGATCCAATCGGCGCAATCCAGCGCGGCCTTCTTCGATGTTGAATCACTGCCCAACGTAATTCAAGTCGCGCTCAACACGAACCATCCCGTGTACTCACACCTTTACGACATCATGCACCCCGATGTTGATGAATTGACCGAGGATGAAGTTCGGGAACGCCTTGCGAAAGCTGCCGCGGCCTTCCGCGTTCTCATTTATTCGTGGGCTCGTTATGAGGAGGAACAGACAGACCGCGCCCGGCGTCAGGTCCGCGATGCGCGTGTGGAATGGGGGAAGTACGCGGAGGAATTCTTTGATGAAGACGATGGCTCAATCGCTCCCACGGATCTAGTGTAGGGGATCATGGCGGCAGCCAATGACACCCAAGGTAGCCGGATTCGCGTCCTTTTCGAGAGCGCCGTAGGTAAAGTTTCAGTCGTCGCACCATTCATTAAGGTCGATGCACTACGGTCATTGATCGATGTAATTCCCGCGGATACACATCTACATTGTGTCACGCGATGGCTCCCCCAAGAAGTTGCAGCGGGCGTATCCGATCCGGAAATCTTGGACGTGCTTGAGGAACGCGGCAACTTCAGTCTCTCACTTGTAGATAGGCTACACGCTAAGCTTTATATCGCCGGTAAACGATGTCTCGCTGGCTCAGCCAACGTGACCCTTGCCGGACTGGGGGAAGGAGGAAGCAGGAATATCGAGGTTCTTGTTGAGACGACCATCAACGATCTTGGAATTGCTGCGACGCTTGAGGAAATCTCTCAAGCGGAACGTCCAGCAACAAGGCTCATGGCGCAAGCCGCTCGTCGCTTGGCCGACAATCTTTCTACCTCAATGGCATCGATGGTTGATCTTGAGGCCCCTTGGTTTCCGATCAGTCGACGACCCGAATACGCATATCAGTTCTACACACAACCCCCGAGCGGATACTTAAGAGCTACCGACCGCATTCTGCTGACTGACTTGGCCAGTTCCAATCTCCAGCCGGGTCTCAAGGAGGATGAATTCCAAACTGCGATCTGTTCCCTGCTCGCGGCCATACCAATCGCTGAAGCCCTTCTTGACGCGACCGAAGACACGACACTCACCCGCTCCGACGCCCACTCTTATCTTGAGACGATCTCCGGAGACGATTTTTCCACTAACGACCTATGGCTCGCATTCGTCAACTGGATGGCGTACTTCTTCCACGACCGAGTCATGAAACAAGAGATAACCGAGATCGCACTCCGGTGTGCCCAGCCTCTAGACGGCACAAACTGACAAGACGAAGGCGAGTGTCCTGTCGGCACTCAATCCAGCGCCCCAGCCGCCCGCTGTTGTGCTCCATAAGCTTCAAGCTCAGCCCGCTCTTGTGGCGTGAGCGTCTCGCGCTCCGACAAACTAGCGGCAACTTGTGCGAAGAGATCGACACTGCGCAAACCCATGACCGTGGTATGCACGGCGTCGTGACTGAGCACGTAGCGATAGAACTGTTCAGGGGCAGGCGCGCCGGGACCTTTTAGCAACCGCTCGTTGCGCGAGGCGTTCATAATCACTACGCCCGTATTGGCGGCCTGCGCGGCGGGAAAAACCGTTTCTTCCGGCTCTTTCATCGCGCAATTATACCAGCAAAGTACCGTATCAAAATGACCAGTGCGGACCGCTTGTTCAACTTGCACCCAATCGTGTCCGGTGACGCCGATGAAGCGCACTAAGCCTTCTTCGCGGGCTTGTTGGGCGGCTTCCAATGCGCCGCCGGGGCCTAGCGCTTGGTTGCGTTCTTCCTCGGTGTTCAAATGGTGGAGTTGGAAAATATCGAGGTAGTCTGTTTTGAGCGCGTGCAACGAGGTTTGCAATTCTTCACGCGCCCCTTCGGCGTCGCGCCGCGCGGATTTGCTGGCTACGATGAGATCGTGCCGTCGGCCCTCGATCGCTTGGCCGATCACCTTCTCGTCTTCACCACCTAGATAGCTGCGTGCCGTATCGATATAGTTGACGCCACAATCGAGCGCCTCCCTATATCCATCGACCGTCTCGCAATACGTGCCGCCGATGCCGAATCGGGTAACCTCGAGATTGGTGCGGCCTAAAATGGTCCGGGGAAGATCGCTACTCATGGGATTACTCCTCAGCGAAAGATGTGATTGGGATTTTATCGTTCCCGCAACGCGGCCCCGACGCGCTCCGGCGTAAAGGGCATTTGGCGCAATCGCACCCCTGCGGCATCGAAGATCGCATTGGCGATGGCGGCGGGTGTCGGCCCCTGAGCGGCTTCGCCACTGCCGAGGCTGGGCGAACCGGGTTGGTCGAGCAGTTTGACCGAGACGGGAGGGATTTCTGCAAAGTGCAAGACGGGGTACGTCTCCCAATCGCGGCTGGTGATGCCGTCGGGGCCGTATTGCACTTGTTCTTTGAGGGTCCAACTGGCGGCCTGCAACACGCCGCCTTCAAGCTGGTTGGCCAAGCCGTCGGGGTTGACGATTTGGCCGGCGTCGCCAGCAATAGCGGCGTCTTCGAGGTGGATCTGACCGCTTGCTGTATCTACCGCGACAGCGAAGACGACGGCGACATAGCACTTGGCGTTTTTGTATTGGGCAAAACCGAGACCTTGGCCGCGCCCTCGACCATTGCCGCGCACGCCAGAACGCCAGTGGGCTTCTGTGGCAGCGGCTTCGATGACAGCGCGGGCGCGCGGGTCTTCAAGGTGGCGCAGGCGGAATTCTACGGGGTCGGCGGCTGCGGCATAGGCCAGTTCGTCCATAAAGGATTCGATGGCGAAGACATTGGCGAAGGCACCCAATCCTCGGAGTGCTGAGGTGCGCAACGGCGAGTCGGGCACGAAGTGCTTGACGACGCGGCGACGAGCAAAGGCATAGAGCGGATCGGCGTTGCGGTGGATCCCGCCGTGGGAGCCCTTGCCGGGGCTGGGTGTCGGTGGGGGCAACGGGTCGGCGAGGTAGCGAGCGGCGAGCAGGTTGGAGGCACCGTCGATTGGTCTGGGGCGGCCCGAATGAGTGTAGCTCCAGACGTCGTGATGCCAATCGCAGATCTGACCCGCAACGTCGAGACTGGCCTGAGTCTTGACGACCATAGCGGAGCCATAAGCCTCCCAAGCGTGCTCGTCGGCGTGCGACCATTTGAGCAGCACGGGGCGGCTGGGCAAGGCGCGGGCTAGGAGCGCGGCGTCAAGGGCTACGTCGTCGGCACCGTTGTGGCCGTAGCAGCCAGGGCCTTCGCAGTGGAGGACGCGGACTTGCTCGTCAGCTAAGCCGAGGGCGGAAGCGAGAGAGCCTCGTAGGGGATAGGCACCTTGGGTATGGCTCCAGATCTTGAGGTGGTCGTCCTGCCACAGGGCCGCGGCCGCGGCTGGCCCCAAGGCCGCGTGCATGTGATAGGGGCGGTAATAGGTTGCGTCGAGGGTTTGCACGGAGCTGGGCGGGGCTTCGATCGGTGGAACGGGCCCGTCCTGCGGAACGCCATCGACGACGAGGAAGTCTTGAGACGGTTTGGCGAGCAGGTCGGTGTAGAGCGTGTCTGACGAGGGCAAAGGGGCTGGATGCCAGCGCGCGCTTTGGCGTAGCGCGGCCGCGGCTTTTTCGGCTTGCTCTTCGCGCTCGGCTAATACGCCGATGAAAGAGCCGTCGCGGATTATAGCGAGGACACCGGGCAAGTCGGCGGCAGGGCCTTCGTCTAAAGTCGCCAGGGTAGCGGCGTACGTCGGCGGGCGGATCACGCGACCGTGTATCATGTCGGGCAGTTCCAAGTCGTGCACGAACGAAGGGGTGCCGGCGATTTTGGTCGGTAGGTCGAGACGCGGTAGCGACTGACCGACGAGTGTGTAGTCGGTGGGCGATTTGGGCTGGCCGATGTTAGGCTCGGTCGCGCCGAAGCGCTGGCCGCCTTGTAGCGCCCAGTAGGTCGTATGGTTACTGCCATCGCTGATGGTACCGTCTGTGATGGCGAGATTTTCGACGGGGACCGCTAATGCCGCGGCCGCTTTGGCTAACAATAGATGCCGCGCGGCGGCCGCGGCTTGGCGGAAGGCCGAGCCGGCGGTCTGGATCGAGTTGCTGCCGGCGGTGTAGGAGGCGATAGGCGTGCGCTCAGTGTCGGGGCGCTCAATGCGGATACGCACGAAATCAACGTCCAACTCCTCGGCGGCGATTTGCGCGATGGCAGTCAGAATGCCCTGGCCGATCTCGGCATGGGCGACTTTGAGTGTCACTTGACCATCGGTGTCGAAGCGAATGAGGGAGTCGATGCTCATAGAGCCATCTCTTGGGCGGCGCGTTGTATGGCGCGGATAATGCGATTGTGAGTGCCGCATCGACAGATATGCACATCGAGGGCGCGGCAGATATCGCGGCGAGTGGGTTGGGGATTATCATCGAGCAGGGCTTTGGCGGCGATGATCAACCCGGCGCTGCAATAGCCGCATTGGGCGGCTTGCTCGGCGATAAAGGCGCGTTGCAGAGGATGGAGGTCAGCAGGTGTGCCGAGACCTTCCAAGGTGGTGACCTCGGCGTTGCCTACGGCGGAGACGGGCATAGCACAGGAGGGCACGGCTTGTCCGTCAATCAGCACTTTGCAGGCACCGCATTGCTCTAGGCCGCAGCCGAACTTAGCGGCTTTGAGCCCAAGGTCGTTGCGCAGGATTTGCAAAAGCGGCGCATCCGGGTCGATATCGAGGCGATGGGTTTCCCCATTGACCCTTAATTTGATCGCTTTGGTCATGTTTCAGGCCGCCTCCATAAACGCGTCGCTCGGCAAGACACCCAATTTACTGTGAAGTTAGAGCCTTAAAGATGATAGGAAGCGATTGGAAAGACAATTAACCCCACAGCGCCCTGAGCCGAGGCGACAGGATATCCACGTCCCGGTCGAAGATGTGACCTTCCCAGACCCGGTTCTCCTCAGGCGTCGAGCGGTCGTAGGAAGCTTGCAGCAGATCGGGCAGGTCGAGAGTGTGGAAGCGCGTCTTGAAAAAGCCATCGTCCGAGAGCACAACGCTGCGATACCCCAAGGGAAAGCCGATCAGACAGGCCGTATCGACGACTAGGTAGTCGCGGTAGGCAGTGATGCGGTTGATGTGGCGGTGGCCGGTGAACGCGACGACGATAGCGGGGCTCTCGGTCGAGCGTTTTGACCAGGAAAGCGGGTGGCAAAACCGTCGAAGGATCCGCAACGCGGCACCGACGCTTGCCGTGAGCTTCAACCGACATCTATACTACAATATGTTTTAGACATCAGGGAACCTTCGCGCAAAGCAAATGTCGGCTCAAGAGAGCAATAGCAAAACCCAACGCAGCCGCCAACACCATCAGACACTACCTCCCAATTGCGAGAAACGAAATGAGCAACGGACCGCGAAAAAAGACTAAAGCCCGGCGATTTGCCAAGGTCCTGGGCCTAGTGGTGCTCTTGGTCATTGGCTTTCTTGTGTTCGCCAATATCCAAGACGTCAACACCAAGAACAGCGAGGAGGCGACACCACTGCACTGGGCAGCAGCAAGAAATGCGACTGAAACAGCCCAACTCTTACTGACGCAAGGAGCCGACATCTGTGCCAAGGACACATTGGGTCGGACACCGCTACACTGGGCGGCGTGGAACAACGCGGCTGAAACGACCGAAGTCTTGCTGACACAGGGAGCCAAAATCAACGAAAAGGACGAATATGGCGAGACACCACTGCACCAAGCGGCGAGGAACAACGCAACCGAAACGGCCCAACTGTTACTGACGCAAGGAGCCGACATCTACACCAAGGACACATTGGGTCGGGAACCGCTACACGCTGCGGCGGCAAACAATGCGACTGAAACAGCCCAACTGTTACTGACGCAAGGTTCCGACATCTACACCAAGGACAACAAGGGATCGACACCGCTACACTGGGCAGCACACAACGCGGCTGAAACGGCCCAACTGTTAATAACATGGGGGGCTAACGTCAACACCAAGAACAGCGAGGAGGCGACACCACTGCACTGGGCAGCAGCAGAAAATGCAAACAAAACGGCCAACCTGTTGCTGACGCAAGGAGCCGAGATTTGCGCCAAAGACACATTGGGCCTGACGCCGCTACACTGGGCGGCGTGGAACGATGCGGCTGAGATGGCCAACCTGTTGCTGACACAGGGAGCCAAAATCAACGAAAAGAATAAATATGGCGAGACGCCGTTGCACCGGGCGGCGAGGAACAACGCAACCGAAACAGCCCAACTGTTACTGACGCAAGGAGCTGAGATAAACGCCAAAAACGGCAAGGGCTGGACACCGCTGCATTCTGCGGTGTGGAAAAATGCGACCGAAACCGCCCAATTGTTGATCGCGTAAGGGGCCGACATCAATGCTAAAATCGACGGGGACTGGACACCGCTGCATTATGCGGCGAGGAACAACGCAACCGAAACCGCCCAATTGTTGATAACGCAAGGAGCCGAGATAAACGCCGAGAGCAACAGGGGCTGGACGCCACTACACACTGCGGCACGGGGAAATGCGACCGAAACCGCCCAACTGTTACTGACGCAAGGAGCCGACATCAATGCTAAAATCGACGAGGGCCGGACACCGCTGCATTATGCGGCACGGGACAACGCAACCGAAATAGCCCAACTGTTACTGACGCAAGGAGCTGAGATAAACGCCAAAGCCGACAAGGGGCTGACGCCGCTGCACGATGCGGCAGAGACGGATGCTGCTGCGACGGCCGAGCTGCTGCTTAAGCAGGGAGCCGAGGTCAACGCTGAGAGCGACGATGGCCGGACACCGCTACACAATGCGGCGAATCACAATGCTACTGAGACAGCCCAACTGTTACTAACCCAAGGAGCCGAAGTCAATACCAAGAACAGCGATGAGGCGACACCACTGCACTGGGCAGCAGGAAACAATGCTACTGAGACAGCCCAACTGTTACTAACTCAAGAAGCCGACATCTGTGCCAAGGACACATCGGGCCACACACCGCTACACTGGGCGGCGTGGAACAACGCGGCTGAAACGACCGAAGTCTTGCTGACACAGGGAGCCAAAATCAACGAAAAGAATAAATATGGCCGGACACCGCTGCATTATGCCGCGATGGGCAATGCGACTGAAACAGCCCGACTCTTACTGACGCAAGGTGCCGACATCTACGCCAAAACCGACAAGGGGCTGACACCGCTGCATTATGCAGCACGGGACAACGCAACCGAAACCGCCGAATTGTTGATAACGCAAGGAGCTGAGATAAACGCCAAAAACGACAAGGGCCGGACGCCGCTGCACGATGCGGCAGAGATGGATGCTGCTGCGACGGCCGAGCTGCTGCTTAAGCAGGGAGCCAAGGTCAACGCTGAGAGCGACGATGGCCGGACACCGCTGTACATTGCGACGGAACACAATGCTGCTGAAACTGCCGAGCTATTAAACCGCTATGGTGGCCGAAAATGAATAACTGATGTTACGCACGGGCTCCTAGGTATGGGATGCTTCGCTTCGCTCAGCATGACAGGTGATGATGTCTCGCTACCCAGTCATGCTGAGCGGAGCGAAGCGGAGTCGAAGCATCTCTATACCTGCCAATGCTAGCACACGGGCAGGACGATGCGTAACATCAGTAAATGAGCAGACTCTTGCGATAAGGTTTTATAGAGCAGTCATTAAGTCGCCCCGTTCAGCCCCACAATGCCCTGAGCCGAGGCGACAGGATATCCACATCCCGGTCGAAGATGTGACCTTCCCAGACCCGGTTCTCCTCAGGCGTCGAGCGGTCATAGGAAGCTTGCAGCAGATCGGGCAGGTCGAGAGTGTGGAAGCGCGTCTTGAAAAAGCCATCGTCCGAGAGCACAACGCTGCGATACCCCAAGGGAAAGCCGATCAGACAGGCCGTATCGACGACTAGGTAGTCGCGGTAGGCGGTGATGCGATTGATGTGGCGGTGGCCGGTGAAAGCGGCGACGATAGCAGGGCTTTCGTCGAGCGTTTTGACTAGGCGAGTCGCGCCTTCGACTACGCCGCGATCCCAAGCGAAATCCGGCAAAATCCAAGTGTGCAGAACGAGCAGCAGAGCGCAGCCATCGGCTAGCGCTTGGGCAGCGGCAGCGCGCAGGGCCTCGTCGAGCGCGGCGGTCCAGACGCCAGACCCTTTCTCAAAGACATCGCAGTCGTGGAAGACGTTGGCCAGTGCCAAGCGCAGGCGCGGCGCAGCATCGACGACGATCAGTGGGTCGGGATAGGGGAAGCGGGCGGCGAAACCGTCGAAGGAACCGCTCTGGGCGTCGCAGTCGTGGTTGCCGGGGATGGAGTAGAAAGGGGCTTCAATCCGCGCGAAGGCCGTCGCCGCCTCGTCAATCGAGCGCAAATAAGTCTCGGTGGGCAGGTCGAAGGACGACCCGCCGCAGAGAAAGTCGCCGCCGTGGAAGACAAAGTCGAAAGCCTGCGCGTTGAGAGCGGGGGGTATCGCGTCGAGCACCTCCTGACTGCGAGTGAGCATCTTGGGCGCGCCGTAGTCTTCGGAGGCGTCGGGGTAGTGGTGGGTGTCGGTGAGGAAGGCGAAGCGAACGGACATGGAAGCGGCTCCTTCTATACGGCGCGTTATTGCGCTAGGTGGCGTTGCGCCCCTTTTTCGACGCGGTAGTGCTCTCCGGTTGCAAGCTAAAAACTCGCAACAATGTCACAAATTTTGTCGCCGACAGCCAGCCGCGTAGTTATGTCCTCGCAGAGGAGATTAACAAATGCCCTATATAGACATCGTTCCCCTCAAGCGGGCCACCGGCCTGCTCAAAAAGCAGTACGAAGCCGCCCTCGCTCGGGCCGGGCGCATTTGGGGCATTGTCTCCATTATAAGCCTCAATCCCCGGGCTATGAAGACCTCACTGGATTTTTACGGGGCCATCATGCACGGCCCCTCACCCCTGAGCCGGGGCCAACGCGAAATGCTGGCCGTGGTCGTTTCAGCCGCGAACCACTGCGTGTACTGAATACGCGCCCATGCCCACGACCTCCGGGCTGAGGTCGCTCGCGATTTTGCCGTTGCAGAAGGAACCCCGGCCGATCAACTGGTGCATCAATTGTCCACGGACTGGCGCAAGGCCGATCTGTCGCCAGCCGACCGTGCCCTATGCGCCTTTGCCGAAAAACTGACCCGGCGACCCCAAGACTCAACCGCTAAGGACATCAACCAATTGCGCCAGCACGGCTTTGACGACCGCGGCATCCACGACGCCGTCCAGATCATCGGCTTTTTCAACTATATCAACCGCGTGGCAGAGGCCTTGGGCGTCGAGCCTGAATCCTTTATCCGCCCCTGGGAAAAATCCGCGGTCGCTCCCGACTAGTCCGGTAAAAGGAGCAACCCACAATAGCTCCTGTTACGCTAGTACTCGTTATTTAGTATCCATGCCCCAAATCGTCGTTGAAAACCTAGTCAAAACCTACCGCATTGCCGAGCGTCGCCCCGGCCTTTGGGGTGCCTTCCGGGGCATTGTGCAGCGCTCGCACCGCACAATTCGGGCGTTGGACGGCATCTCTTTCTCGCTGGAAGTCGGCGAACTGGTCGGCTATATCGGACCAAACGGGGCGGGCAAATCCACTACAGTCAAAATCCTCTCCGGCATCGTCGTCCCCGATTCGGGCCGCTGCGAAGTCCAAGGCCGCGTCCCTTGGCAGGATCGCATTGCCCACGTCAGCCGCATTGGCGTGGTCTTCGGCCAGCGCACCCAGTTGTGGTGGGATCTTCCGGCCATTGAATCCTTCGATCTGCTGCGCGACATCTACAAAGTGCCCACCGATGCCTACCGCCGCCGCCGTGACGCGCTCATCGCCATGTTGGAACTCGACTCCTTCCTCGACGTGCCCGTGCGCCAGCTCAGCTTGGGCCAGCGCATGCGCTGCGATCTGGTGGCAGCCCTGCTCCACGGCCCCGCCCTACTCTTTTTAGACGAACCGACCATTGGCCTCGACGCGGTTTCCAAACTGGCGATGCGCGATTTCATCAAAGAACTCAACCGCCGAGAGAACACCACCGTCATTTTGACGACTCACGACATGGACGATATCGAAGCCCTGTGCGACCGGGTCATGGTCATCGGCGACGGCACCATCCTCTCCGACGGCCGCCTCGCCGACCTGCGCGCCCGCGTCTCGTCCGAGCGCCGCCTCATCGTCGATCTAGTCGATCCCACGGCGACCATTGAAGACGAGGCTGCTCGCGTCGTGCAGCGCGACGGCCCTCGCGTGCATCTCAGCTTTGCGCCCGAACGCATTTCAGCCCCGGCTCTCATCAGCCGCATCACCGCCCGCCACGAGGTGCGCGACCTCTTTGTGGAAAACCCGCCCATTGAGGAAGTCATCGCCCAACTCTACCGGGATCGTCCTTGATGCGGCCCTATCTGTCCGTCCTCAGCGCCCGCATCCGCATGTTGCTGCAGTACCGGGCCGCGGCTCTAGCCGGCATGAGCACGCAGCTATTTTGGGGACTCATTCGGGTAATGATCTTCGAAGCGTTCTACCGCACGGCGACCCAAGACCAGCCCATGACCTACGCCGAGGTGGTCAACTATGTCTGGCTCGGTCAAGCCTTGTTCGCCCTCTTGCCTTGGAACCCCGACGACGACGTGCGCGCCATGGTGCGCACGGGCACAGTGGCCTACGAATTGGTGCGGCCCGTCGATCTGTACGCCTTCTGGTACAGCCGCGCCCTCGCCACCCGCATCGCCCCCGCCCTGCTGCGCTCCTTGCCGTTGTTTTGCCTAGCCTTCCTGTTCTTCGACCTGCAAGCTCCCCCGTCCCCGGCTGCGGCTGCGGCTTGGGTTTTGGCCACAGTGGGAGCTGTCCTCCTAGGCGGTGCCCTGTCCAACTTAGTCAACGTCTCCTTATTATGGACCATCGCCGGAGAGGGTACCATTCAAATGCTGGGGATATGTATCTACGTTTTTTCGGGCATGGTGATCCCCTTGCCGCTGTTTCCCGACGCGTTCCAACCCATACTCGACTTCATGCCTTTCCGCGGCTTGGCCGATACCCCTTTCCGCCTCTACATGGGGCACATTCCCGCGTCGCAAGTCTGGTCGGTGGTGGGGCATCAGCTCGCGTGGACGCTGGTCTTGGTGAGCTTGGGCCGCTTCCTCCTCTATCGCGGCACCCGCCGCTTGGTCGTCCAAGGAGGCTGAAGCCGTGCTCGACGGACTGCGCCTGTACGGCCGCTATATCGACATCTCCTTCCGCAGCCAAATGCAGTACCGGGCCTCTTTTGTCATGCTGTCCGTGGGCCACGGCCTGATGACCGGCTTGGAATTCTTGGGTATCTGGGTGCTCTTCGACCGCTTCGCCGCCCTCGACACTTGGAGCCTGCCCGAAGTGGCCTTCTTTTACGGCCTAATCAATATCGCCTTTGCCCTGTGCGACGCCTTCTCGCGCGGCTTTGACTTGTTCGCCTCCACGGTCAAAAGCGGCGACTTCGACCGCCTGCTGCTGCGCCCCCGCAGCACGGCCTTGCAATTGGCCGGACAGGAACTCACCCTCAAGCGCATCGGCCGCCTCACCCAGGGCTTGGTCGTCCTGCTGTGGGCCGCACATGCCCTAGAACTAGTCTGGACGCCGGACAAGCTGCTCCTCGCCTTGCTCACCGTCCTCGGTGGCGCTTGCCTGTTTTACGGCCTCATAGTGCTGCAAGCGACACTCGCTTTTTGGACTACCGAGAGCTTGGAAATCGTCAATACCGTAACCTACGGCGGCGTGGAGACAGCTCAGTACCCGCTAGCAATTTACCGCACGTGGTTCCGCCGCTTTTTTACCTACGTCATCCCCCTCGCCTGCGTCAGCTACTATCCGGCGCTGGGGATTTTGGAGCGCCCCGATCCTTTAGGTTCAAGTCCGTTATTCCAATGGTTGGCCCCGGTCGTGGGCCTGCTCTTCTTTGTCATCTGTCTGCGCATCTGGCAAGTGGGCGTGCGGCACTACCGCTCTACGGGGAGCTGACTAGTGCCGCAATTGGCCCCGACAGTCGTGTTAGCTTCGGCACCTGCCGAGGTATCTCGTTTACCTTGATGCGGTCCGGCAGACATTTACCTTCTTCCTCGGAGCGCCACGCCGTCAATAGGGAGAAAAAGCAATGAAAGTCCGACCTGACCTCGTCCCCGAGACCGAGCGGGGCCATCTCGAAATCATTCAGCTCACAGATGAGCCGATCCCTTCATCACATATCTATATGGAGGCGCAGATCTTCACGCCCGATTCGCAGCGACTGATCCTCCACCGCTCAGCACACCCGCACGGCTCTGATCCGCAGGACCCCGAGCACCAGTTTCTGGTTTGCAACCTAGAAGACAATTGCAGCCTGACGCCGATCACCACCGAGCTTGGAACGACGGGGCCGTCTATCTCACCAGATGGCGACTACCTGTACTACTTCGTCAATGAAACAGAGTTTGGGAGAGGCGGACGACTGACGCTGAAGCGGGTTGGGCTAGATGGGTCTGAACGCGAGATCGTCTACGTCCTCGATCACGCGGTTCCAGAGACCGATTTCAGGTTGAGCCGACCGTATCCGCTTTCGACGATTTCCTCCGATGGCCGGTGCATCGCCATCTCGGGATTCCTCGGGTCCGGCAACAGCGCAGGAGCGACCTGGGGGCTGCTCGTCTTCGAGACCGAGAAGCCATCCGTGCGGTTGGTCCTTCACGGTCCCACCTGGTGCAACATGCACCCGCAGTACACGCGTCAAATGGACCCCGTGGCTTCCCACGACATCATGATCCAAGAAAATCACGGGAATATCATTGCCGCCGATGGCCGGGTGGAAAAGCTCACCAGCGGACTAGGCGCGGACATCCACCTGATCCGGGACGATGGCACGGCTCTGCGCGACTTCCCCTGGGGCAGGGATGGGAACGAATTCTGTCAGGGGCATCAGTGTTGGCAGGGAAAAAGCGACATGGCCATCACCAGCACCTCGACGCGCAAACCAGACGAAAGGCAGCTCATCTCGGGCCGGGCAGTAGCACATGTCGGCGATGAAGGCATCAACACGCCGGGCGGCTGGCGCAACGATCTGTCCCGCTCTTTTGCCGGACCCGATTTCTGGCATTTCGCAACAGACCGAGACGGGACCCGTTTGATCACAGATGCGGGTCCAAAAGACGGGGGAGGCGCAGTCTGGCTGTTCGACCTTCCCGAGGAAGAGGAAGGCGCACTCGCCAATGCGCGGAAGGTCGCAAACCCCGGATCGTCCTGGCAGAAGGACACCCACATCCATCCTTTCCTCTCGCCGGACGGACGATCGGGCTTCTTCAATTCCGATGAAAGCGGCCTGTTGCAAGCCTATATGGTGCGCGGCTGGTAGGTGGGCTCTACGGGAAGCTGACGGGAAACTCTCGTTCACCGCCTGTGGACATTGCCGACGGGATCGTAAACAGTCCGCCTTGCCCTTCGGTCTCTCATGGGATATACTTTGGATATACATCACCTATGAGGAGGTTAGCCACGTTGACTACAATACAGAAATGGGGAAACAGCCAAGGGCTTCGGTTGGCCAAGACCATCCTCCAAGAAGCGCAACTAAACGTGGGCGACGAAGTGGATATTTCCGTCAAAAATGGACGAATTATAATTGAGCCTACGACTAAAGTTCGCGGGAGATACGATTTGCAGGAGTTGCTGTCAAAGATGCCCAAAGAGTACCAAGTTGAAGAGTTGGATTGGGACGGGCCTGTTGGGAAAGAAGTTTGGTAAATGCCCCGTTATATTCCGCAGAAAGGGGATTTCGTGATTTTGACTTTTGATCCACAGGCGGGACACGAGCAAAAAGGGCGTCGTCCCGCATTGGTAGTAAGCAACACGCTGTTCAACAGGCACACTGGACTTGCCATGGTGTGCCCGATAACCAAGACAAAAAGGAATATCCCCTTTCACGTGGAAGTTCCAAGCGAATCATCCCTTGCGGGGTATATCATGGTCGAACAGATCAAATCCGTCGATTACACAAGCCGCAACGTGAAGTTCGTTGGGAAAGCCCCCGGAGCAGTACTCGACGAAGTTTTAAGCCTCTTAGACGCCTGCCTATACAATCCGATCTAATAATGAGCAAGCCCAAGCGCATCGCCCACGCCGATCTGGAACAATTTTTCCTCGACGCGCTCGCAGCCGCAGGGGTGCCGCCGCACGTGGCCGCGGTCGAAGCCCAAATCGGCGCTGAAGTGGACCTGCACGGCGGCCACACTCACGGCGTCGCTCTGCTGCCCTCGACGATCAATTACATCCGCCAAGGTATTTTGGCATCCGACCCCTGCTTTGAAACCATCGTCGAGTACCCAGCCTCCCGGCTGCTTGATGCCGACGGCGGCATTGGCCGCTTCTCTTCGGCGCAGGGCATGGATTGGGCACTCGAACGGGCGCAGCAATACGGCGTGGGGGCCTGCGTCGTCCGCAGCGTTGGGCACTGGGGGCGCGGGCATAGCTACGCGTTGCGAGCCGCCCGCGCCGGGCTGGTCGGGCTGGCTTTCACCAACGCGTTCGCCAACTTTCCCGCCTGGGGCACACGCGTCCCTTCCCTAGGCAATAATCCCCTCGCCATCGGCATTCCCACGGCCGACGGCGAGCCTGTAGTCCTCGACTTGGCCATGACCCAATCCTCCATAAGCCGCGTGCGCCAGGCCGAGGCCGCCGGACGCAGCGTTCCCGAAGGTTGGGGCTTGGACGAGCGCGGCAGGCCCACTACGGATCCGAGTGCTCTACTGCAATCGTGGCGCTTTTTGCCCATGGGTCAGCACAAAGGCTCGGGACTTGCTTTTATGGTCGATCTGCTCACGGCTGGACTGGCCGGCGGCCTCCTCGCTTTTGAGCAGGGCACTGAGGAGCGGCCAACGGATTCGGCCGGAGGTTCCACCAAGTGCTTTATCGCCCTCAAGCCTTTTGGCGACTGGCTGCACGACCGCAGCGCCGATCTGAAGGCCCACATAAAATCAGTGGAAGCAGCACCCGAACAGGGCACCGTGCAGTGGCCGGGCGAAGGCAGCTACCAGCGGCGCGCCGACTACGTAAAAAACGGTATTGCCCTCGAAGCCACCTTGGCCGACCAAGTAGAAGAACTGGCCCGCGATCTAGAGATACCAATCCGCTGGGCTTGATATGGGGTATATTCCCGCGTCCCAAGTCTGGTCGGTAGTGAAGCATCAACGTCGGAGCAATAAAATGCCGAAAGTCGAAATCTACCTGAGCCCGTTCTGCGGGTACTGCTGGAAGGCGCGCCTGATGCTGTGGCGAAAGGGGATTCGATACACCAAAATCCCCATTCGCTTCTACTTCGGCTTCAAACTGCCGACTGCCAACTTCAAGGAAATGCTGCGTCGAACCGGTGGGGACGGCACAATTCCGCAGATCTTCGTCGACGGGGAATATCTAGGAACCGAGGAGACTCTCGACGAACTCGAACGTCGCGGTGAGTTGGAGAAACTCCTTACCGCCGTTCCCAACCCAATACCAACAGGAGAAACCCGTCATGGCTCCCGTTAAACTTTTAGTATTCGTCGGCACCGAAGGCATCTATCACGACCACGCAGGCCAGGGTCGATTCCTGACCGACCTGCTGAACAAAGATGATCAGATCGAGGCTGATTTCTCGCGCGACTACGAGGTTATGGCCAGCGGCCTCGACGCGTACGACGCCACCCTCTTCTTCACCGATGTCGGCCACTTCACCCAAGCCCAAGAACAGGGGCTTTTGCACTTTATCGAACGCGGCGGCGGCTTCTTCGGCCTGCACACTGCAGACGCTTCCTTCCGCGACAACACCGGCTATCACCAAATGCTCAACGGCTTTTTCGACGGCCACAGCCCGTACATGGATTTCACCGTCACCATCTCCGACTCCGACCATCCCATCGCCGCCGGCCTCAAAGACTTTGCCGTGACCGACGAGTTGCACTACCTCAAGCACGACCCCAACCGCTCGCATCATCTCATGCACGCCTATGACCCCGGCCGCGACGAAACCCACGTCATGGCCTATCACCACACCTATGGTCAGGGCCGAGTGTTCTTCTTTGCCTTGGGCCACGACAACGCGGTGCTGGAAAACCCCTCCTTCCAAGAAGTGATGCGCCGAGGTGCCCTGTGGGTGGGGAAAGGGCTGTGATTGTGCCGCGTGGACGCTATCTAGTTGCGGGACGCGGGCAAGTCTGCCCTAAGCCGAATTGGAAACTGACATTACGCACATCAGGCTTCTTGAGCAGGAGATGCTTCGCTGCGCTCAGCATGACAGGTACTAGCGCGTTCTTTCTTTGTTATGCTGAGCGTAGCGAAGCGGAGTCGAAGCATCTCCTACCGGGAAAGCCCATGTGTAACGTCAGTCAGGAAGACAATCTATGACTGAAATACGAGGAGTATTCTTCGATCTCTACGGCACATTGTTGTGCTACGGCAATATGGAGGCCGCAGGAGAGAGTTGGTTCCATGCCATACGCCGCGAACTGATCGATAGTGGCCATGCGTTTGATGAAGAAACGTTAATCCGACTATGCGAGGAATTCTTGCTCCAACCCGAGCCGCCGGTACAAGACGACGGATTAACAGTGTATGAGCGTCGCATGCGCGAGTTAGTCGGGGAGTTGGAAGTGGTGTTGGAAATGGAGGAACTGCGACGAATCAGCGAAGCGAGCATAGCGGCGTGGCACGCACATACGCCGCTGGACCCAGAGGCCAAAAGCGTACTCGGCGAGTTGCAAGGCCGCTACAAGCTGGCGCTGATTTCCAACTTCGACCATCCGCCACACGTCCATCGATTGCTAGACGAACTGGCGTTGCGCCCCTTTTTCGACGCAGTGGTCGTCTCCGGCGATGTCGGCGTCAAAAAGCCCGATCCGGCGATCTTTGCCCCGGCGCTGGAGCAGACCGGGTTGGTAGCTGACGAGGCGCTCTTCGTCGGCGATTCACCGGAAGACGACGTAGCGGGAGCTAGGGCAGCGGGGCTTAGGCCGGTGTTGATTCGGCGGTCGCTCGGCGCAGATGACTCAGAGCCAGCATGGACGGAGGACGGAGTGCGAGTGGTGACGGGGTTAAGGGAAGTGGTCGGATTAGTTGATTGAGAAGTGCTTTGTATATCCTAGAGGTTATCTCATAACCGCTGAATACGTCTTATAGCAATCCTAAATGACTTGAGAGATATGCACTTCGTTCTCTCTGGTGAACACGCTACTATAGCTATCTGTGTCATCTGCGGATCATTTTGTAAATGATTTCGGACTGCTATATGTAGGGGCGACCCTTGTGGTCGCCCATTGTTTAGTTCTAAGCTCACATCCACGCAGGTAGAGTACTCGCGAAAAAGGAGCACGTGATGGCAACGGACGGAACGGTTTTGCAAACGGGCGACCCAGCGGCTGTCGGCATGTCGGCCGCACAACTCGAACGGGCCTTCGGCCTGCTCACGACTGCTGTCGAAGCCGGCCAGATCAGCGCGGCCTCGCTGACGGTAGCGCGGCACGGCAAAGAGGTCTTCGCACGCGGGACCGGCCAGCGGAAACCTAACACAGGCCAGCCGGTCGATGCGGATTCGATCTTTCTCCTCGCGTCGATCACCAAGCCGGTCACCGCTTGCACGCTGATGATCCTCGTGGACCAGGGGCTAATCTCGCTCGAAGACGCAGCCGTCGACTACTTGCCCGAGTTCACGGGCGGCGACCGGCCCGACATCAAGGTCCGCCACCTGCTGTCGCACATATCGGGTATGCCCGACATGCTGCCGGAGAATACCAGCCTGCGGCGGGCGCACGAGCCGGTAGAGGTCTTTGTCGAGCGGTCGCTCAAGACGCCTCTGCTCTACAAACCAGCGACCGATTTCCGCTACCAGAGCAAGGGCATTCTGCTGGCAGCCGCGATCGTCGAGCGCGTCAGCGGCCAGCGGTTGCGCGACTTTGAACGCGAGGAAATTTTCGCGCCGCTGGGCATGGAGCGCAGCGCATTGGGCATGGGCGATTGGCCGCTTGAAGATACCGTGTGGTGCGGAACGGACACCGAAGAGGACGACGAACTGCGGAGTTGGGGGTGGAATTCCCCGTACTGGCGCGATTTCGGGGCACCGTGGGGCGGCATGCACAGCACCGGACGCGATCTGGCGATCCTCTTGCAAACCATGCTCAATGGCGGCGCGTACGGCGACCAGCGCATCTTCAGTCCGGCCGCAGTCGCGGCGATGACGCGAGATCAGAACGGCACGCTCGACGCGCCGTGGGGCCTCGGATGGGGCGTGTGCGGGGCGCGGGTGTGGGCGTTTTGGGGCGATCTGGTGTCGCCGCACACCTTCGGCCACACCGGAGCGACGGGTACGGTGGCGTGGGCGGACGCAGAGCGCCAGCTAAGCTGCGTAGTGCTGACCAACCAAATGGTCGCCAACGGGAGCCTGTTGCGACGGGTGTCCAACGCCGTGTCCGCGGCCGTGGAGGAATAGCGTCCAAACTCTTCCGAGTTTATCCAATCTAAAAATTAATTTTGTTAATTTTATAATTGACTTTTTCTATTATATAGCTATAATTACGTCTAAATTTAAGAATATGGAGGTTTTGCCATCAAAGACTGGAAAGAGCTGACCGATCTGACGAAGGGGGCGCGTATCGTGGTAGAGCGGGTTTCCCTGCCGGACAGCGCCATCGCGATCGAAGGACAATTCGAGCCGCCTGTGCTGGCGCGTCTTTCCGCCGAGGACCAAGTCTTCGTAATGACCTTCGTCCAAGTCCACGGCTCGATCAAGGAAATGGAGCGCATATTTGGCATCAGCTACCCAACGGTCAAAAACCGGCTGAATGCCATTGCCGAGCAGCTACCGTTGGTCGAGACCGTGCAAACCAAGGGCTCGGCTGACACCCCGCGCTCGAATCCTCAATCAGCGGCAGTACTCGACAGCCTAGAGAGCGGCGAGATTGACGTCGAAGAGGCGCTGCGGAGGCTCTCCTGATGCTGCCACCAATGTTCCTGAGATTGCGAGTCCAAGGCGACAAGCGGCGCATCCGGCTGTGGATTCCGCTCATCGTGCTATGGCCGGTCATTGTCGTCGTGGTGCTGCTGGGGACGCCTGTTGCATTACTGGTAGCGGCGCGATCAGGGCACCGCACTCGGAGCCGTTCCGTCCTGCTGGCTGGCCCCTTGCTCCTATACGTGCTCGCCTCGCTGCGCGGCCTGCACTGCAACGTAGTCTCTGGCGAGGATCGCGTATTCATTTCAATCGACTAGGAGGCTGTGATGCCTGAAGAACGACGTAGAATTCTCGACATGCTCTCGGAGGGGAAGGTAACGGTAGAGGAGGCCGAGCGTCTCTTGGAGGCGCTGCAAGGCGCTCGCCGCGAGACCCGCAAGGGACGCGGAATTGAGGTGCTGCAAGACACCCTTGAAGGACTCGGCGAAGAAATCGAAAAAGGACTCGAAGAAGGACTCGAAGGACTTGAAGAGTCCCTATCCGGGTGGTCCGAGGGCGAAAACGGCGACCGCGACGCGGACGACAAGACGTCCATGCGCGACGACACTTTCGCCGTGGGCGACAACCCGCGCCTCGTGGTGCGCGGCTTCAACGGCCGCATCCGGGTCCGCGCCGGCGAACCCGGCTCGATTCGAGTGCGAGCGAGGCTGAAGAAACCTCGCGGAATCAAGTACAGCGCCGTGCAGGAAGGCGACCTCATCACCGTCGAGGCCAAGCCGGATCGGCAATCCGAGGGATTCCTGCACGGATTTTCCCGCCAGTCCTCTGGAGCAAACATAGAAGTGGTTGTGCCCGTCACAACTGGCGTTGACTTGACAACTAGCAACGGGCCGGTGGAACTCCGGGGAACGGAAGGCAGTGGGGAGGTACAGACCAAGAACGCCCCTATAAGGGTCGAACAATTCAAGGGCGACCTGAACGCGAAGACCAAGAACGCCCCCATCGCAGTCAAGACGCTCTCAGGCACGGCAGTGCTCTCTACCTTAAACAGCCGCGTGTCCATCGAAGACGGGCGCGGCCGGTTTGAGGTGCGGACGATCAACGGGCCGATAAAGTTTCAGGGGAGCATGGAGCCTAAAAGCCACAACAAGCTATCCACCTTGAATGGCAACATCAAGGTAGCCTTGGACGTCGACCCGAGCCTCGCACTGACGGCTGCGACGACCAACGGCCGAGTCCGCTGCGAGGTGCCGAGCTTCGTCGCAGCGGTCGAAAAGCGCCACAAGCTCGAGGGGACAATGGGCGCAGGCGAGGCCGAGCTGATCGCCGAGACCAAAAACGGCTCCATTGTAGTTCAGTAGCCAACCACGAACAGGAGGACCGCCATGAGCGAAAACAGCAGACGCGTACTTGAGGTGCTAGCGGAGGACACGGTGTCCGTCGATGAGGTATAAATAGAGAGGATGGAAGTTGGACAGTCCAGCGGTCGAGGTTTCGAACCTCAGCAAGAGATACAGCAACGGTACATTGGCGAACCGCGACATCTCGTTCACGGTCGAGCCCGGTGAATTCCTCGGCATACTAGGCCCTAACGGCGCTGGCAAGACGACCTTAGTTCGACAAATCACCACCGAGTTAATTCCTACCAAGGGCCAAGTTCGAATTTTCGGTATTGACGGGCTGTCACGGCCCAACGAGGTAAAGCACTACATGGGTATAATGCCTCAGGAAGCTAGCCTGTACTTCGGGTTGTCGATCAGACATCACCTGCGCATCTTCGGCAAGCTGCGGGGACTGCCGGCGAAGCTGGCATCGCGCCGTGCCGAAGAGCTTATTGCCGACCTTCGTCTAGAGGAACATAGGGATAAACCGGCCGACCAGTTGTCAGGCGGGCTGCGGCGTCGCCTACTCCTAGGCATTGCATCGGTAGTTGATCCTCCTTTGCTAATCCTCGACGAACCGAGCGCAGCCCTCGACCCCGAAGCTCGCCATTACCTTTGGGATTTCCTACATAAGACCCACCGGCAGGGCTCAACCATTATATTGACGACACACAATATGTTGGAAGCCGAGGAACTCTGTGACCGAGTAGGTATCGTCCAAGACGGCTCTTGGCTTGCACACGATACGGTGGCCCACCTCAAGGCCTCTCACAGTTACGAGTACAAGATAACCTTCGATTCGAAAGAAGGCGTCGAGACTATCTACGGGAGCGATGACAGGATGCTAGTTCAGCAAGTCCAGGCTCAGGGTATTCGGCAGTACACCGTCTCCCAAACCACCCTTGAAGATGTCTATCTCGGCTTGACACGGGAACGAAATGTCTCGACGAGAGGAGAAGACTGATGAGTGGCACGACCTCCGCAGACCGGGACATGGTCGGTGGAGTCATGGAGACTGCCAACCGTCTCCACCGGGCAAATAGTATCGGGAAGTTCATATCGGACGCCGTGAGCGTTTTCGAGATCAACTTTATTCCATTTCTCAAACACTGGTACGTTAGCGTCTTGCTGGCGTCCGGAACATCCCTTCCTTGGTTCTACGTCACCAGAGCGATTGCCCCAGACGATCCACAGGTAATTCGCAGACTGCTGGCGGCCACCCTCGTATTTGGAGTGACCTTATCCATAGGGATGCTTGTTGGGCAGAACGCCGTGGCCCAGCGTTTCATGGGCACTCTAAGATTGTTAGTCTCAATGCCCATGTCTAAGGGATCATACGTGCTGGGTTCACTGGCATTCTCCTCAATATCCGGCGTGATAACCGTCTTGGTGTTGTTGGGTTTCGGGCTGGTGGCCGGTATAGGCATCAATCCGACATGGGCCTTGGCACCTTCACTAATCTTAGCTGTACTGACCATGTCGGGCCTTACTATGTTCGTGGTGAGTTTCGCTCCGTCACTCCAAGTGGGGAATCTTGCGACAGCCTTGCTTTCGCTCGTCTTGGCTACTTTGTCGCCGGTTTATTTTACGATGGAACAAGCACCGGTACTGCTGAAATTCTTCGGATACGTCTCGCCCCTCCGGTATGCGGCAGACGCAATCGAGAAGTCACTGTCGGGACGGGTTGACGTCTGGTTCGAGTTGACCGTGCTGGCCATCTTCGCGGTAGTAACGATGTCCCTCGGGTTGTGGAGACTACCGTGGAGAGAACGATAGCATCGGACAAAACGTGGTCATTGGGGGCGGACTTCGTCGCGTCGATCGAGAAGCGCCACAAACTCAATAGAACGGTGTATGAAGGCGAGGCCGAATTGATCGCCAAAACCGTGAACGGCTCCATCGCGATTCAGTAGCTAAACACAAACAGGAGGATCACTATGAACGAAAACAGCAGACGCGTACTGGAGATGCTATCCGAAAGCAAGGTGTCCGTCGATGAGGCCGAGCGCCTGCTCTCCCTCGTTGACGAAGAGCGAGAGACGACCACAGCAGTGCAGCCGCTAGCGCCTCCACGCTCGGGAACGGCCCGGTATCTGAGAGTCACTATCGACTCGGACGATGATGAGCACATCGACGTCCGGGTGCCGCTGGCACTGATCAAGGCCGGAGTCAAGCTGCACACCTTGCTCCCAACGCAGGCCGCGACGGGGATCAATACGGCTCTGCAGGACAACGGCATCGACGTTGACATTGACAACCTGCGAACCGAGGATTTAGAGCAGCTCATAGATGCACTAAGCGAGATCGAGGTCAACATCCATGACGCGGACAACAAGGTCCGGGTTTACTGCGAATAATCCAACATTGAGATGGAGTTGAGTAGTACTATGTGCGCATTCAAATGGATATTGATGGTCGCCCTCCTCGGCTTATGGGGGACGGAGACCGTCTGGGCGGAGGAGGCAAAAGAGGAGGCCGTCGAGGAAGAGGCCGCCGACAAGGAAAAGGACGAAGAAGACGAAGAGGACAAAGAGGATGAGGAAGATTCCACCGGAGTACCGTGACGCAGTGCGAGAGGGGATTCTAGTGTGGAATAAGGCATTCGAGCCGCTCGGCTTTGAGGGCGCGATTGTGGCCAAGCAGCAGCCGGACGCCGCCGAGTGGGACGCGGCCGACGTGCGCTACAGCGTTGATCGCGCACGAAGTGGGCCACACCCTCGGCCTGCGGCACAATTTCAAAGGCAGCACCATCCACGCGCTCGACGAGCTACACGACCGCCGCGTCACCGACAAAGAGGGTATCCATCTGGGCGGAGTTGGGGACGGGCGGCTCCATCGACAGCTTTCGCCGCAACTTGCAGCGGGCGCAGCTACAGAAACTGATCGGTCTGGTGCTCAGGCCCGCCGGGGGCACGCCCGAAGACGCCCGCACCTTGGCCCGAGCGGATTTGCAGACCATCGCCGCCCAGATCGAAACGCGGCTAGCAGGCAGCGGTCTGGACGCGTATAGCCGCGCCCACCTTGAAGAGACCAAGGCGCGGATTGAGGCCGCGTTGGAGGCCGGTTTGGAACGGAGTTTATAAAAAACTTGGAGAAGGGAAAATGTCTGAAACGCGCCTGAGCGAACAACAACTCAATTATTTCAATACCTTCGGCTACCTGTACTTCCCCGGCCTCATGGCCGATTGCATCGACCGTATTATCGAGGAATTCGAAGCGGTGTGGGCCACGCACGGCGGCGGGCACCACGGCAAACAGCACGCAGGGCAGGCGCGCTCGTGCATTGTGCCCTTTCCCGATCAGAGCGAATACCTAAGCAGCTTACTCGACGATCCGCGCATCCACGACATTGCCGCCAGCATTTTGGGCGACGATTTCAACTACACCAGCGGCGACGGCAATTTCTACGTCGGCGATACGCGCTGGCATTCGGATGGGTACAGCAGTGAGCGCATTCCCAGTATTAAAATTGCTTTTTACCTAGATCCGCTGACCCGAGACACGGGCGCAGTGCGCATCATTCCGGGCAGTCATCACTGCGGCGACACCTATGCCGACGGCCTGCAAGAGGCCCTGCCCGACAGCGAAGCAGTGTGGGGGGTGGCACCCAACCAAGTGCCGTGCCAAGTGGTGGAAACTCAGCCGGGCGACATTGTCGTATTTTGGCACAATACCAAGCACGCCGCTTTTGGCGGCTCGCAGCGGCGGCGCATGTACACCATGAATTTCTACCAACACGTGCCCGACGAGCGCCTAGCGGACTTCCAGAACGCGCTGGCCAACGAGGGGCGGTTTTGGATTGACCGCATCCACGGCGAGGCCATGTTGTGCACTGCGGGGCCAGAGCGCATGGTGCATTTGCAGCAAGTCATAGACAACGACTTCAAGATGGCGGAAGTGCATCAGCGCCATCGGCGGGAAAACGCCGAGCCATCGCGGGGGTGATGGTCAGAAGCCGTAGTTGGACTTCAGCACCGACTCATCCCTCCACCGCGGACTGCTCCGCTCGGCCTGCCGGGTCCGTTTCGCTAGGCAGGAACAATGCTGGGCCAGCACCTCGAAGATGCGGTTGGCGACGATCCGGTGGCCGAGGTCGTTCTGGTGCACGCCATCGTAGTGGACCATCCAAGGCGCTTCGCCGCTTGCGGCCAGCAGATCAACGTACAGACAGTCGAGTTGTGCCGCCACCTCGGCCGTGGCCGCGTTGAAGTGCCTGAATAGGGGCAGATCGGCGTGGCTCCAAGTCTTCCCCCCGACGGTGAAGTCGGTCATGAAGTAGGGGCCGAGCAACAAGATGAGCGGGTCCCCGCATTGGCGCACGCGCCCCACCAGCAAGGCGAGGTCCTCGCGAAATTGGGCCAATGGCGTACCGCCGCGGGCGTCGTTGAGGCCATAGGAAATCGCGAGCAGGTCGGGATCGTGGGAGAGGATGTGTTTATCGAGGCGCTCGTCGGCCGCCGGCTTGCCGCTCTCCTCGTACGCCGGGCTGCGCCTAGCGATGAGGTTGGCGCCGATTCCAGAGTTGACGACCCGCATCGGCGTGGTCTGGAAGTCATTGATGAGTGCGCCCAAGAGAGGCACCCAGCAGCGATCAGGAGCGGTGCTCCAGCCACCGGCAGTGGTGCTCTCGCCAAGGGCGACCATGCAGTGAAACTCTTCAGCGCACCAATCCTTCTTCATCGTCATCGCCTCACAGCAGTTCCGGCCGGAACTCCACGGCATTGATGGCCTTCTTCCGCTCGCCGTCGTCCTCCATCTCAAACTCGATGATCGCGCCGCGCATCCTCAACTGGGCAAAATCCGCGTTGGACACCACCCCACCTCTGACCGTGCGCAGGTCGGTTATATGCAGAAAAATATCCTCGCGCATGGTGTCCACCCCCAAGCCGGTCTGTGCGGTCAAGAATCCATAGCCCTTCTCTTCGTTGACCGCGTGGAGAATGCCGCGCAGGCGCTGGGTTGGACCGCGCTCAGCAAACAGAAGGTCGGGCACCAAGTACCCGGAAAAGTGGTGATCTACCTCTTGGCGCAGCGCGGTGCTGGTGTTCATAAAAGACAGTAGATCGACCCGCTTGCCCCGATTTTGCAGGGCGCGCACCAAGCGCACAAAGTCGCCATCGCCCGTGCCCAACAGCACGTAGTCCAAATTCTCCGACTGCAACAGAGCGTCGATCGCCAGTTCTAGATCGGCGTCGGCCTTGACGACGGTCTCGCCTTCTGAAGTGAGATAGCGCCGCACTTCCTTGAGTATCAGGTGATAGCCCTCTCGCCGCGCCCGACTGCGATACGTTTCCCTCTTTTGGCGATACTCTAGGTCCGTTTTCTCGCGCTCGCGGTCCACGGCCATATAGGCGTTGGCCCGCACTACAACCGCCTGCTGCGCCTCCACCAGGGCCTTGATCTGGCGAAAGCGGATGGCGTAGCCACCGCAGCGGTTGAGATTCTCCATATCGAGAAATATGCCTGCTTTTAGCATGTGTATCCTTTGGTAGGGGCACCCCTCGTGGGTGCCCTATAAGCGTTTTATAATTAGACGTGAAAAATGTATAGGTCGCGCGAAGGCAGCGGCAATTCCACCCAAGCGCCACCCTGGCGATGGCTCTCGGCGACGGCGATGGTGGCTTCGGTGATGTGGTGCGTCACGTCGATGTGGCCGCGCGTGGGTTGGCCGGATTCGCGCGCCGCGACCAAATCCTCCAAGCAGCATTGCGTCGTACTGCGCGGCGTCACCGGATCGACAGGTACCTCCTCCCACAAGGCGTTCCGTCCTTGTACCGTGCCGGGCCGGCGCAATAAAACATCGGCCCCATTGTTGCACGAGCGAATGGCACCCTCCGAGCCGATGACCTCGAATTCCCACGGGGCCGCGGGGATTGACCACGCCTCGACGCCGTTGGCAAAGCGCAGTTGATAGGTAGCCAAAGGATCGGCCGGAATGTGATTGCCCTCAACCTGTAAGCCGCGCGGCAAAAGCTCTCCGCGCACCGCTTCAATCGCCGGATCGCCGATGAGATAGGACACTGTGTCAATCGAATGGATGTGCCCGTGCATCAGGCTGGAACTAGCGTAGTGAATCACGGTTCGCACCTCGCCGACCTGACCGGCGGCGACCGCGTCCTTGACCACATCGTAGCGGTTGTCAAAGCGGCGCAGGACGCCGGTGTTGAAGAGCGCGTTGTTGCGCTTTACGGCATCGCGGATTTCGTCGGCGCGCTCCATTGAGCTGGCCATAGCCTTTTCGAGATAGATCATCGGCACGCCCAGATCAGCCACCGCCACCGCTAGGTCGGCGTGCGAGTCGCCGCGAAAACTCGCGTCCGGGGCCTCTCTGGCGGGCTTGGGCAAACAAGCCGCCGTGCAGATGGCTACGAGATCTGGCTCTTCGCGGCGGATCATGTCGCGGAAGTCTTCGTACACGGCTGTCCCCCAGCGGCTTTGAAACGCCTCGCGCTTATCCGGCAAGAGATCTGCCCCGGCCACGAGCTCCAGCCGCTCGCTCGCCCTCGTCGCAGCCGCAACTGAATAGGGCACATCGCCGTGTCCTTCGTCGTCGATGGTGCTGCCCATGCGCCCGAGGCCGATGATAGCTACTGTGTGTTTCTGCATGGTAATTCTCCTTTCTATGCAGCAGACAACCTACTCATCCCACTACAATCTCGCCAGAGTCCCCCCCTCCTCCGACTAGGTTGGAGATAGCTAGGATAACCGCAAGGGCCATTTTGCGACTAGGCCACAATTTTTCCCGCCATACGGCTCAGAGCAATGCAACGCACCTTGACAGTCTATTAAGTTACCGATTCTTTGGGCAGTCGCACGGTGCCCAAGCGGTCAACCGCATCCCCGTCGCCTTGGATGATGAGACCCAGACTGGAGACAGCATGACACAAGCGCAAGCCCGGCCCCTCCTAGACCCACGCAAGTTCCAAGACCCTGATGTCACCGCCGACGGAGAAGAGCGAGCGAGCGTAGCGTTGACGCGGCTGGAGACCTTGTGGTTCAACACCGGTACGCTCTGCAACCTAGAATGCGCCAACTGCTACATCGAATCGAGCCCGCGCAACGACCGGTTGGTGTACCTCGCGGCAGAGGAGGTAGTAGTGTACCTCGACGAAATTGAACGAGATCAGCTAGGCACGCGCGAGATCGGCTTCACCGGCGGCGAGCCTTTTATGAATCCCGAAATGCTCGACATGCTGGAAGACGCGCTAGAACGAGGCTTTGAGAGCTTGGTGCTGACCAACGCCATGCGGCCGATGATGAAGTGCGCCGACGGCCTGTTGCGGCTGCGCGAAGCGCACGGCGACCGGCTGACGATTCGCGTCTCCATCGACCACTACGAGCCGGCGCTACACGAGGCGGAGCGCGGCGAGCGCTCTTGGGCACCAACGATCGAGGGCTTGCGCTGGCTTTCCGATTGCGGCTTCCGCGTAACAGCCGCTGGCCGCACGCTCTGGGGCGGCGAAGAAAGCGAATTGCGCACCGGCTTCGCCCGTCTCTTCGCCGACCTCGGCGTGCATATTGACGCGGCCGACCCCAGCCAACTCGTCATCTTCCCAGAAATGAACTTCTCCGTCGATGTGCCCGAGATCACCACCGGCTGCTGGGACATTCTCGGCCAATCGCCCGACGACATCATGTGCGCCTCGTCGCGCATGGTCATCAAGCGCAAGGGCGCGGATTCTCCGGTTGTGCTCTCCTGTACCCTGCTGCCGTATGACGCGGCTTTTGAGATGGGCCGAACCCTATCCGAATCTTGGGCCCCGGTGAAGCTCAACCACCCGCACTGCGCCCAATTCTGCGTCCTCGGGAGCGCCAACTGCTCGGCCTGACTAATCCAGCAACTTGATCTGCCCGGACGCGCTCTCCTGCTGCACGCACAACAGCAGATCGCCGCGCCCGACCCGGATCTCGACCGGATTGTCCACTACCTCATTAGAAATGCCCTCGCGCACGCCCGGGATGAGGCTCTCGGACCGCAAGGGCCATTTTAAGCCAAAAGTCTCAATGCCTTCCGCCGCGCCGTCGAGCGGGCACAGGGAAATTTTCTGACCAATAGCGGCGCGGAAGCAAATGCGGCGGTCGATGAGGCGGATGTCGCAGTAGTCATCTACTATGCGCAAGGCGAGGCGGTCGGCAAAGGTCTTGAGCAGGCTCAAATTGCCCAGCAGGTGATCGGTGCGCCGTCCTGTAAAACCGAGGAGGACGGCTTCAGTAACGCCCAAGGCGACGGCGTGGTTGAGGACTTTTTGGCCGTCTGTGCCCACATTGCCCTCGGGGTCAACGAGGATGAGGCGGTCGGCAGCGAGGGCGGCCTTGCTTTGGCGGCTGACCGAGTCGAGATCGCCAACGATGTAATCGGGCGCGTACCCATACGCCGAGACGGTATTAGCTCCGCCATCGGCGCACAGGATCAGCTCGGCTTCTTGGGCGCAGGCGGCGAATAATTCTCGGGAGGGCGGCTCGCCATGGCCGACGATCAAAGCAGATTGGCCGTCCACGGCTTTAGTTTCCCAAAGAAGAAAACTGCGTCGTCAGTCGCACGCCGATTTGGCGCGGATCGCCGTAGGTTTTGTACAGCTTGTCGGCGTAATCCGGCGGCTCTAGGCCAAAGTAGAAGCCCCGCACCCCGTAGCGCTCGTCGAGCAGGTTGCGACCCCATAGCTGCACAGACCATGTACCTAACTGATAGGCGATGTGGCCGTTGACCAATTGGTACGACTCTGAGACTTGGTCGTGGCCATCGGAGTAGAAGAATTGGTCCATGCCGGTCAAGGACAGCCGCGCCTCCAAGCCCGACCGATGGCGGTATTCGCCCCCCAAGCTAAAGGTGTAGTTGGGCGCGTGAGCTGCGGCCCGGTCGCCCAGCGTTACTTCCCCATCTTCCGTGGGGAAGGTGTACGTATCGACGTGAGTAGTGAGCAGACCCAGCGAGCCAAAGAGTTCGACTTGGGGCACGAGGCGGAAGGTCTGCTCCCATTCTAAGCCGCTGTTGCGGCCTTTGACGGCATTGGCCGTAAAATAGAAAAAGCTGTTGGGGTCGCCTGGGTTCTGCTGGCTCGATAACTCGACTTGCTGGTCTGAGCGCAGAGCGTGGAACAGGGTCAGCCCGGTGGAATAACGCGGCCCGCTGGCCCGCCAGCCGAGTTCGAGATTAACGATGTACTCGGGGTCGTAGGGGCGGTTTTCCGCAGCTAGGTACGGATGCTGATTGACCCCGCCGGAGCGGTAGCCGCGCGAGGCCGAAGCGTATAAGGAATGGCCTGAACGCCAGTTGTAACTGAGGGCCGCTTTGCCGCCGGCCAACCATTGATCGACAGCGAAAGTGGTGCTAGTACTGTCAGCCCCGTAATTAGTCGTCGTCCCCTCGTAAGCCGTGTCGTTGCGGTCGAGCCGCGCGTTGACTTCCAGCCGCAACTTTTCGCCCAAGGCGAACCCGTGCTGACCGTAAAAAGCTAGGTTATCGATCTCGTAGCGCCCGTTCAGGTCCGTGGCGTCGCCGCCGAACAAATAGCCCGCGGCCTTGTCTTCCTCTTCGAGCCGCTTCCAATAGGCCCCGACCACCAGTCCCTCGACCAAGAGCCGGGCCTCTTGGCTCACAACTGTGCGATCGCGCACATTGCGGTCGAAAAAGTCGTAGCTCCACCCCTCGACATCTGGGTCGAAATTGTACGGCACTTGCAGCCAGTACTCATCGTTGCCCCAATCGCCGTCGAAGCTGTGCTCCAATTCGCTGCGCGAAAACGCGGTGATCGCGACCAGCTCAACACCGCTCGCGCCCAGCCCCCAAGTGCTCTTGAGCGAGGCCCCGGTCGTTTGCTGGCGGTCCTTGCCCAGCTTGTCGGAATAGGTGATTAAGTCCTCGTTGTTGTCGGGCACCCAAGCGTCGTACCCATTGTCCATATCGGCCCAAAAGAAGGTACCCAACACCTCGGATCCAGCCGCCGGGGTCCAGCCCACCTTGGCGCGCAACAACTGCTCGCGTCGGTGGTTGGTATCGTCGGCGTCGAAGAAGCCGTTGGAGCGGAAGCCGTTGGAACGGCCGTTCTCGTACCCCACGCGCAGCGCTAGGTCGCTCCCTACCGGCAGGTTCACCGCCCCGGAAAAACGCCCTAAACCATCGCTGCCCATCTCGGCGCTGCCCGATCCGGCAAACCCCGGCTGGGGATCGGCCGAGCGCAAATTGATCAGCCCGGCTAGGGCGTTGGGCCCAAAAATAGTTGACTGAGGGCCTTTGAAGACTTCGACCTGATTGACGTCAAAGAGCAAACCAGCCGTGCCCATGCCGCTCAAGTCAACGTCGTCCATGACAAATCCCACCGAAAAACTGGGCGGCCCTTCGCCGGCGTAATGGCTGCGCTCGCCAATGCCCCGAATCTGGAAATAGCGCGGCCGGGACGAGCCGCCAGCCCAATTCAAATTGGGCACCGCATGGGTCGCATCTTGTAAATGTCCGGCCCCGCTGGCCCGGGAACGATCCCCATCCACTACTGTAACACTCGCGGCCAAGCGGTCGAGTCGCTGGCGCATCAAGCCGCCTTCCACTACCACCTCGGGCGCTGGCAAAATCGCGCGCTCCAAGGCCGCGACCAGCGGCAAGACGACCGCCACTCGCGCAGGCTGGTAGCCGATAAAGGAAATGTTAATAGAATCGCCCAAGGCCGCCTCCACCTTGAAGCGGCCCTGAGCGTCCGTAGTGGTAGCCCTATCCCCGGCCTGCACATTGGCCCCGGCCAAAGGGCTGCCCGTGGCCGCATCCAACACTTGGCCAGCTACTTCCTCGGCCTGCGCCCAGCCCAGCGTCGTCAGCGTCAATAAACCGGCCAGCACGCCAGCCGCTGACAGTGAAATTTTCATAGCTCTGCTCCCTCGTTTCAATTCCGTTGATCCGTTGAGGAGCAGAAAAAAACCGCTCGCCTCGGATGGGCCAGCGGTGCGTACGCGGTGCGTACGACATCCGTTTCCCTACGCTGGCACGATCCAGTTCAGGTTCGAAGGGTTTCAATCTCAGGCCCGCTGCCGAGCCACCCCCAACGGAAGCTATATGTTCAATGTTCTTACAATATAGACCGCTCTCTCATTTGGGACAACACGCGTTCGTCGCCCCGCAGGATTCCCGCACGACCAGCGGTGCTTGCAATGTTACTTGCCGAGCTGAACCCGGCCCTCCTGCAAGCTGTTCCAGCATCAGTTCCAGCGCCGCTTGGGCAATCGCCTCGTAGGGAGTCGCCAAGGTCGTCAGAGCCGGTGTCATATGCTCTGCCACGCCTAGGTCGCCGTTCCCCACCACCGCCACATCCTCGGGCACGCGAATCCCGACTTCGCGCAGCCCGCGACAAACGCCGATCGCCGTATAATCGTCCCGGCATACAAGGGCCGTAAACTGGTCGCCGAGCGTTTTACCCTGAAGATACCCTCCTTTTGCATAGATGCCCAAGGCCGGTGGAAATTCGCGTACTAGGCCGTGCTTTTGCATCGCTAGTGAGTACCCCTTGGCCTTGGCTAAAACCGGGATCGCTCCATTCCATTCCGGGCCGACAAACCCAATCCGCTCATGTCCCAAGCGGATCAAATGATTTGTGGCCTCGCAAAAACTCGCGGCATCGTCTAGCACGACTCCGTTCAGATTGGGAGTTGGACGGTGAAACGTCACCACCGGCACTCGTCCCTGCACGGTGTTCACTATGTGATCGGACTCTCTTTTGTCACCCCGCGTATGAATCAAGAGTCCGCCGATGCCTTGGGATAGCAACTGCTTGATCTGCCTAGTTTGGTCGTCCAGCGGATCCCGCGACGTCCGATTAGGAGCTATACTTATCACGATCTGATACTTCTGCTTGTACGCCGCTCGCAGAATTTGATCGGTCTGACGGCCAAACGTCTCGCGGGAAATCTGGTAGGTCAGCAGACCTAGAGTATCTGTCAATTGGGTCGTCAAATTGACGTACTCCTTATTAGAAAAATGTAAAATTGCTGCACGCTGCCTATCCTTCTTATAGTAACTTCAGTATCGCTTGAGAGTTCCTGTTGAACTGTGCTCATAAAAGCCAATAGTTTCCGCTGGTTGCTTTGCTGTTATGGGTAACATCTAATGATCGCCCATACTCGACTCAATTTTCCCTTGCGATTCAGTGCCTAAAGTCGCACCTGCGTCTGTAGGCATCTGTCTCAGCAAACGCACTAAGAGGCCCAACAAACACAAACCTACGAGACTTTGGGGCTGGAAGTCGCTACACCAGAGGCGAGGCTATGTCCAAGTCTTTATCAGGCAGTCAACACGTTTTGCTCATATATTATTCACACGTTTGCATAGAACTAATGAATATATTCTTCCTCTGCCATCAAGTCAAGCACTGTTCGAGTAGTTTTACTGCTGCCTGTGCGCCCCGCAGGATTTCCGTACAATCAGAGACGTTTGCAAAGTTATTTGCCGGGGTGTATCCTGCCCCTCAAGCTGTTCCAGCATCAGCTCCATCGCCATCTCGGCAATCGCCTCATAGGGAGTGGCCAAGGTCGTCAATGGCGGTGTCACAAACGCCGCCACCTCCAGATTACCGTACCCCACCACAGCCACATCTTCGGGAACGCGAATCCCTACTTCTCTTAGCCCACGGCAAACGCCTATGGCCGTATAATCGCTCCGGCACACAAGAGCCGTAAACTGGTCGCCGAGCCTTTTCGCTAGGAGATATGTCGCTTTTGTAGGGAAGGTTTCACCAGATATGCGTTGGGGAAGCAAGCCGTGCTTTTGCATTGCTAGCAAATACCCTTTGCCCTTGGCCGCCCCCAAGAAGTCCGTATTCCAATCCGTGCCGATAAACCCGATCCGCTCGTGCCCTAAGCGGATCAAATGCTCTGTCGCCTCGCAAAAACTCGTTATCGCATCTACCGCGACCCCACTTGAGTTTTTAATCGGGGAGGTGAACGTCACCACCGGTACTCGCCCCCCCACTGTGTTTGCTATGCGCTCGGGTTCTTTGTCGTCGCCTCTCGTATGAATCAAGAGTCCGTCTATGCCCCGGGAAAGTAGCTGCCTGATCTGTATAGCTTGGTTTTCCAATGGAAACTCCTGCCGCCGGCTAGTGGCTAGACCCATCAGGATCTGATACTTCTGTTTGTCAGCCGCACGCAAAATCTGATCGGTCTGACGACCAAATGTCTCGCGGAAAATCTCGTAGGTCAGCAACCCCAAGGTTCCCGTCCTGCCCGTTACAAACCCCTGTGCCATCAAATTGGGACTGTAGTCCAACTCGGCGGCTTTTTGTTGTACCCGTTTGCGGGTTTTCTCAGCCACCAATGCCGACACCTTCCGATCCTCAGATAGCGCCCGCGAGACCGTTGAATGCGAAATCTGCAACTCCCGGGCAATGTCTTTGATGGTAGTTTGATTTTTTTGCATCGTTTAATTAATCCTATCGCCAATCGGGCTATATAAGGCAACTATCGCCGCGCCAGGGCAACGCGCCTACTATTTCAAAAGGAACCTTCACCGCTGCTGCTGTCAAGAGATTGCAGCCGCTTAAAACGCGTATTTCAAAATGCCACCCGCCACGTGAGAATTGTTGTCTTTTCCTTCGACGTACGTGCGGTAAAACTGCCAGCCCAAATCCAAATCCATGCTGTTAAAAGGAATGTTTACGCCCGTGCGCAGTGCCAACTGAAAATCCGTTCCGGTGTCGTCTATTTTTTGCGGCAGCAGTTCCGCAAAATTCAATTCCTTCAACTCATCGATAAAGGCCTGCGTCGGCGCATCCTGTTCAATATCCATGTCTATATCCGAGCGCACGATACCCACGCCGCCGCCCAAATATGGCTGTGCGCCGCCAGAATCTGTGACCATCTTTGCCGGGTAAATCAGCAGATCAATTTTCGACTGTAGTATTGCTATTTTCCCAGCGAAACTGAAACCGGCGGGAAGCTCGAGATCGCTGTTAGAAAACCCCTGCATCAAGATGGCCGGCAGAGCAACTACAAGATCGGCTGGCTGCTTCGACCAAGAGCCGGTGAGTTCAAGCGCCGCATAATCGGAAATCCCTCTTCCCAAAATAGCCGCAAACCCGAGTCCGTAGCCTATTTCCATATCGCCGGTAGCAGACAGCTCAGCACCGGGTAAGACCGGAGACGTTTCTGGCAAGGTAAAAGAAGTTTGATGGTGCAGGTCTTGGGCAAAAGGAACGGCCACCATGGTGCCGACGTACAGCCTTCTTTTAGCATCGCCCGGCTGCGCCAGCCCAGGGACGGCATGAATAAAGCATAACGCAGAAGTAACCATTAAGATGGCTGCGACATTCCCTCTGAAATTCTCCACGCTTATCCTCCTTTCTTAGTTGCGGCCACAGCCTCCCAATGCCGCAGAGCAACGGCGTCGACTGCGGAGTCGTCCCATTTTTCTATGAGGGGACACTGGTCATCGGGCCAGTCGGGTAGGACGTACGTATTGGCGGCAGCCACGTACGCATAGATGAGCGACCAACGCGGCTGCGAGCTAAGGTTTGGCTCTGAGGCGTGCAGCGTATTACCGTGAAAGTACAGCACCGATCCAGGCGCTAGTTCGCAGTACACTTCCTCCATCTCCCGCAGCGCCATTGCGACCCTTTGGGGATCGGCGATGAGTTGGGTGCCGGAGGACTGGTGTTCGAGCCGGCCCAAGCGGTTGGATCCCCGCACCACTTTCAGGCAGCCATTGGCGCGAGTAGCCGGATCGAGAGCGACCATGACACTGGCGAACGCAGGGTAGAAGAATTGCTGGTAGTGGTAGCCGTAGTCCTGGTGATACTGCCACCCGCCGGTCTGAGGGTCTTTCAGCATTTGCAATTGATAGTAGTAGCGCACCCGGTCGCCGAACAACTGTTCGAGCGGTTCGACGAGTCGGTGGCTGCGGGCTAGGGCGCTGTACACATCGTCGGCAAGGTCGGGGCGGTACGCCAAGCGGGTGTCGAGTCCTTCGCCTTCGTAGTTCTGGTTGCCTTTGGCGTCGGCGGCCAACTGCGGGTCGCAACGGGCAATGCGCAGAATCCGCTCGGCGTCCTCTGGGTCTAGGAGGTTTTCGAGGATGAGGTAGCCATCCTCGTCAAACTGGCGAATCTGTTCGGCACTCAGGGTGAGATCGGTCATGGTTTCCCTCTGTCTCGACACAGGCGAAGCGCGCCTCTGATCCATCAGTAACGCATGGGCATAAGTGATAATCTGTCAAAATGGTGAAATGGTGCGCAAGACTTATGGTCAACCCTCCGCGATAGTTGACGGGCTGACTTTCTTGGCGTAAAATCGAGCATCCATAGGCCACGAGCTTTCGACTGCTTGCCCTCATCGGCCAGTTTGGCCTAGATCAACCCGTTGCGCCGTTGCGGATCGCCTAGCCGGGCAGCTCGAAGCACCAAGCCGAATTTTTGCGAGTCAGCGACATGCCAATCAGGCCAATCAGACTGCTGCTTCCGGTAATCGTCGGCTCTCTCATCTCCGCCTGCTCCCTTGCACTGAAACCCCCTCTGGTTCCCGAATCGGTTGCGGAGTTACCCAACGAGTTTGCCGGCAGTGACGTTGCCGGCTCATACGAGCCGCTGGAATGGTGGAAGACCTTCGCCGACCCGGTTCTCGACCAACTAATCGAAGCAGTGCTTGCCTCAAACTTCGACCTAGCCGGGGCGGTCGCCCGGGTCGAGCAGGCCAAGGCGCGGGAACGCATCGCCAAATCCTCGGCGTTTCCGTTGCTTCAGCCTGCAGTTGGCGTCAACGATTTCGATACCCCTACCAATGCGGGTATCGGCGCGCAATTGGACGAATTGGGGTTGGGTTCCGGCGCAGACAGTGCCGTCGGAATCGCGCTTCCCGACCGGCTCGGTCTTACTACCTACAACATCGGCGCGGAATTCGCCTACGAACTCGACTTCTGGGGCCGCAATCGCAACGACGCGCACGCTGTCGGAGCCGAGCGGCTGGCCTCGGAAGCGGACTACCTGACGGCCCGCATGGGGGTGCTGGCCGAAACCGTGCGGACCTACCTAGAGATCGTCAATCTGCGCCACCAACAGAGGCTGACAGGCGAAATCGTGGAAGTCTTTCAGCAGCGGAAGTCGTTGGCCGATTCTCTTTACAACCGCGGGCTGACCGATACGCACGGCCTCTTTACAGCGCGACGCAATCTGCGCAATGTGCAAGCCGAGTTGCCGCAAATCGAAGCGCTGCTAGCGAATGCGGAGGGACGACTCTGGGTGCTTATGGGTGGTTACCGCGCCGACCTCGCGGATATGTTGCCCGATTCCCCAATACCTTCCGCAGCCCTCGACCCCGTTCCGGCCGGCATTCCCGCCGATCTCCTAGTGCAACGGCCTGACGTCAGCGCGGCAAGGCAGCGGGTGGCAGCGGCCCGCTACACAGTGGGTGCCCGCCGTGCGGATTTGCTGCCGAAATTATCCCTGTCCGGTTCCATCGGGCTGCAAAGTACGGAAGCAGGTGAGTTGTTCGATCCAGATCAATGGTTCCGGAATCTGAGCCTAAACCTGCTCGGCCCCGTATTCCAAGGTTCGCGGCTGCGCAGCAATGTTGCGCTTGCCGAAGCCAGATTGAATGAAGCGGCCGCCGCCTTCGGGCATTCTGTGGTAACCGCGGTCAACGAGGTTGAGGCCGCCCTTGTCGGACTGGAGGCCAGCCGTCGCCGTCATGCGTTGCTCGCTTTGCTGGCGGAAGAGGCGCAGGCGGAAGCTGCGTTGCAGGAGCAGCGGTATGTCTCTGGCGTGGGTGACTACGAGTTTTTCCTGACGGCGATGCACACCTTCCTAGGTACGCAATCCGTCCTGGCGACGGCAGCGCGTGATCTGGGATATGCGCGTCTTGCGCTGCACCGCGCCTTGGGCGGTGCGTGGACCGCCAACGCAAAGGAAGCCCTCCAGCAGCGGCCCCAGTCGAGTATTCTTTCGACCTCCACGGAGTAAATCGCTATGTCCCGCATATCCAGTTTTATAATTGCCGGCGTCATTCTCATAGCTTCCGTTGCTTTGGCTGCTTTTTTGATTTCACTGGCACCCGAACCGACCCGCACCGAGCAGCCTCCCCAGGTGCCGTTCGTGCAAACGGGTCTAGCTACAGCCGGTACCGGCCCCATACCGGTATTTGGCTCTGGTACCGTGAGGCCCAGCGCGGAGATCGATATCATTCCGCAAGTGGGTGGCAAAATCGTCTGGGTGGATCCGGGATTTCAAAGCGGTGGACGGGTAGCGGCGGGCCAAACGATCTTCCGCATCGAAGAAGTTGATTATCAATACCGAGTGCAGGAAGCAGAGGCCAATCTCGCGGCCAGCCAAGTAGCTTTACTTAAGGAGCAGGAACAGGCATCCATTGCCCGTACACAATACGAACTTTACTCAGGACGACGAGAGCCAGCCACAGCGAATACGCTCGCGCTAAGAGAACCTCAGTTGAATGCGGCGCAGGCCGCATTTGACCGCGACGCGGCGCGGCTCGCCGATGCGAATCTCGCCCTCTCCAGAACCAAGGTAACGGCTCCTTTTGCTGGTTTTGTGCAGGAAGAATCCGTGGATGTGGGACAAATCGTGGCTGCTGGCCAGCCTGTCGCGCGGATTTTCGCCACAGATGCCGTGGAAGTAATCGTACCCCTGTCCGATTCCAATGCGGCTTTGATCCCGGGGCTGTGGTCCCTTGCGGCGGGTGACGGGAATCGGGCAGTGGCTGTGCGCGTAGTCGCTCGCTACGGCGACGGGACCTATGCTTGGGATGGTTACGTGGATCGTGGCGAGGCATCCCTTGACAAGCAAACGCGCACCATCGACGCGATCGTGCGCGTACCGGACCCAATTCATGCCGGCAGCCCGCTAGACGGAACCGTTCCTCTTGACGGCAGCCCCCCACTTCTGGTGGGCAAATTCGTCGAGGTGCAAATAGAGGGTCTTGAATTAGAAGGATACTACCAAGTGCCGCGCGCGGCACTGCAATCCGGCAACGAGGTTTGGGGCGTCAACGATGGCGGCGTAGTGAGTATCGTTCCGGTACAGGTACTACAACGCACCAACGACGAGGTATATGTGACCGGCGCACTCGCAAGCGGCCAGGCCGTCATCACCGGTGGAATCCAGTTTGCCACCGAAGGCATGCGCGTCCTGACGGGAGTTGACCCGACTCCATGAGTCATAGCAACGACAATAATCGTGAACGGTCCGGCCCGCTCGCCTACATGGCGGGCAACAGCGTGGCCGCCAATCTGCTGATGTGGGGTATCATCGCCGCCGGGCTGGTGTCGCTGACCGGTCTCGATCGGGAAGCCTGGCCCACCACCCCTTTCTACCATATCGAAGTCTCCATGGCCTATCCCGGCGCCACACCGGAGGAGATCGAGGAGTCGATCGTCGTCAAGATCGAGGATCAGGTCAGCGGGCTCGATGACGTAAAGGCGGTCAAGTCCGTTGCGGCCCCGGGCATGGCCTCCGTGCGGGTTCAAATGGATTTCGATACGGACATGGCTCGGGCCTTGGACGATATCGAGTCGGCCGTCAATCGCATACAGTCTTTCCCAGCCAGAGCCGAACGTCCTCAATTCAGGGAGATGACCAACCGCCAGAGCATGATGCGGCTCATTGTTTATGGCGATGTATCCGAGCGCTCGCTGAAGGAATTGGCCTACCAGATCGAGGATGAACTGACGGCGCTTCCCTCGGTGTCCCAAGTCGAGGTCAGTGGGGTGCGGAAATACGAGATCTCTATCGAGGTCTCGCTTCATCGGCTAAGATCTCTTGGACTTACACTCACCGACATCGCCAACACCATTCGACGCAGTTCACTGGACCTGTCTGCCGGCCGTATCGAAACCCGACAATCCCAAGTGCGGGTTCGCACCCTCGGCCAGAACTACGACCAGCAGGATTTCGAAGAGATCGTCCTTCTCACAGGCATTGACGGCACGGTTTTGCGCCTTGGCGACATCGCCGAGGTTCGCGACGGATTTCAGCAAACCGACCTGATTGTCCGGCACCAGAACCAGCCCGCTGTATTCGTCGAAGTCTATCGCGCCGATGGCGAGCAAGTAATGGATGTCGCCACCACCGTCCGAGAACACCTGGCTAACGAAGTGATCCCGTCCCTGCCCGACGGAGTGGGCATCACCCTGTGGAATGACGAATCCCAAGTCTATGAGGAACGCGCCGATCTTCTCCTCAAGAACGGTACCCTGGGCCTGTTTCTGGTGCTGATCGCCCTCAGCTTGTTTCTCGAAATCCGGCTCGCGCTTTGGGTCGCCGTGGGCCTCGCCGTTTCGGGTATCGGTGCCCTCGCCATCATGATGGCATTCGATGTGGCGATCAACACCATCAGCCTTTTCTCCTTTGTCCTCGCCATAGGAATCATCGTCGACGATGCCATCGTCGTGGCCGAGCACATCCACTACGAACGCAAGCGGGGAACACCCGGGGTCACGGCCGCGATCCGCGGCGTACGGCGGATTAAGGTGCCGTTGATCTTCGCAGTTCTGACGTCGGTGGCGGCGTTCGTCCCCCTGCTGTTCATCCCCGGTGGTGTAGGTGAGGTGTGGCGGGCGCTGCCGATCATCGTCATCGCCATGCTGCTGGTTTCTCTGGTCGAATCGCTGCTGGTGCTGCCCAACCACCTGTCCCACCTGCACGGCTCGGAGTGGGTGCCGGCCAATGCCTTCGACCGGTTCTTCGCGCGGCTCCAGGGGCGCGTGGACGAGCTGCTGAACAGGTTCGTGCAAGGGCCTCTGGACCGGGCCCTGCGGTTCGCGACGGATCAGCCCGGGGTGACGATGGCGGGGGCCGCGGGAATGCTCGTGTTGAGCATCTCCCTGTTGCCCGCGGGGATCGTTCCTACCACGCTGGCCGCTGATGTGGAGGGGGATATCGCGACGGTCGTCCTGGAGATGCCCGATGGGACGACCGCTTCGAGGACGTACGAAGTGGCGCAGGAACTGGAGGCCGCAGGCCACCGGGTCATCGAACGACTCTCGCGCGGCCGGCCCGCAGACGCGCCACGGCTGCTGACCGGCGTAACGGTGACCATCGGACAGGGCTCGAGACTCGAGAGCGGGCTCAATCCGGAGCCTACCCTCAATCCGGAAGCCAATATCGCCACCATCGAGTTCAAACTCCTGAGCGCCCAACAGAGAGATATCTCCACCGGAGAGGTCGTGCAGGCATGGCGCGAGGAGGTGGGTGTGCTGCCCTATGTGCGCGGTATCACCTTCAGCGGCGCGGTCTTCGACCTAGGCAACCCGGTGGAGGCCGTGTTATCGCATCCTGACCCGAAGCTGCTCGCCCGGATTGCAGACTCTGTGGTCGATGGACTCCGAGGAGTGGGAGGCGTCTACGACGTACGCTCGGATCACACCCCAGGCGTCCCGGAAGTGCAACTCGAGCTACGGCTTGCAGCGCGGCCCCTGGGTCTCACACTCGACGACCTGGCCGAGCAGGCGCGCGCCGCGTTCTTCGGCGCAGAGGCGGTCCGGGTGCGGCGCGGCCGGGAAGAGGTCCGGGTCTATGTGCGCCTGCCCGCCGATGAGCGGAATTCCATTACCGATGTCGAAGGTTATCACGTCCGCACCCCGGGCGGGGCCGAGGTCCCGGTCATGAGTGTGGCTTCGCTGAACCCGGGCGTGTCGCCGCCGGCCATCCGGCGCAAGGACGGCCAGCGCATCGTCAAGGTCACGGCGGACGTGGACGCTGCGGTGATTTCCGGTGACGAAGCCAACGACATCCTGGCCAATTCGATCCTCGCGGACCTGACCGCCTTGCACCCTGGCCTGACATACAGCTTCGGAGGGGAACAACAGCAGCAGCTCGAATCCCTGGATGCGCTGAACCGCGGGTTCGCGGTCGCCCTGATCATGATTTTCGCGCTGCTTGCCATCCCTCTCCGCTCCTATACCAAACCGCTCATTATTATGGCCGTCATCCCTTTCGGGTTCATCGGGGTGATCCTAGGTCACTGGATCCTCGGAGTAGCCCTGAGCGCGGTATCCTTCATGGGCATCTTCGGCCTGAGCGGGGTGGTTGTGAACGATTCCCTAGTCATGATCGACTTCATCGATCAGGAACTCGAGGAAGGCATGCCGGCGCAAACCGCGATCATCGAGGGCGCAAAGGGGCGCTTTCGTCCAATTATGCTCACTTCCGTTACGACTTTCCTCGGCTTCACGCCCCTCATTCTGGAACGCGCCATTCAGGCCCAGTTCCTGATCCCCTTTGCCGCATCGCTCGGCTGCGGCATTCTCTTTACGACGGCCATACTTATGATGGTCGTTCCCGCTCTTTCCACCATTCATCTGCGTCTGACCGCGTCGCGGGGCCGTTCCGGCGCCGGTACCGCGTAATGCATTTCATGATGCAGGAAGGCGAAAACCGATGGCTGATACTACCGAGGGTTTGACGACCCAACCGCTGACTTTGACTCAAGAACTCATCCTGATGCTCCTCAACGAGGAGACTGGCTACTTTCACCAGGTACCCGGCTGGCATTTGAACTGCGCCGTGGTCGGTGCGGCACTCGCGGAGCTTTCACTCAGATCTCGCATCGACACGGACATGGAATCCCTGTTCCTTGTGGACGAGTCGGAAACGGGCGACCCTGCCCTAGACCCCATTCTGAAAGAAATTGCAGCCGAATCTGTTCAACGGGACGCCCAGTACTGGATAGAACGGCTCGCTCCCCGCGCGGAGTCGATAATTGATTCGGATCTGGATCGCCTAGTTGACCTGAAGATCTTGGAATATCACGACGGCGAATTCTGGACACTGGCTCCTACCGTCTGGCAGTCCAGCAACTCTATAGAAGATACGGCAGGTGAGTTTATCAAGTTGCGTATCATGAGGTGTATTTTTATCGACGCGATACCCAATCCGAGAGATGTCATCACTATCTGCCTCATCAATACCTGCGATGTCTTTCGTTTCATATTCCAACTCGACGACGAGGCGGAGGAGCGCATCAAGTTCATCTGCAAGATGGACCTGATCGGCCGCTCCCTAGCCGCTGCGGTCTCTCAGAACCTCGCCGGCCCGGCCCTTCGACGTCCTACCCTTACCAGGAAGATTCCGACGGTTTCGCTGCCCAAGCTGCTGATGAACCCACACATTCGAGACGGCAACCTGAACGCGCTCTTCGGGAACCTTGCGGAGGAGTACGGTCCGGTGTTCCAGATCCGCCCTCCCTTCTCGTCGCCCATGATCTTCCTGGCCGGACTCGAGACGAACCGCTGGGTGCACAAGCGCGGGCGCATGTACCTGAGAGCGAGGGACTACTTTAGCGACTTCGAGAAGGTCTACGGTGCGTCCGGCGTCCTGCCCGCCCTGGACGGTGCCGATCACTTCCGGCTTCGCAAGTCCTTGTCGCCGGCCTATTCTGCCGGGAGGCTGGGAGGGCAGCTAGACCAGCTCTACAATCAGGGGCGCAAGTACATGGCGAGCTTGACGGTTGGGGACTCCTACCGCGCCACGTCCATGTGCCGGGAGATGGTGAACGCCCAGCTCTCGCCACTGTTCATCAGCGTCGATACCCAGGACCTCATGGACGACCTGATGAAGTACAAGGAACGGGCCCTCAGCGTGCATATCGCCAAGCTCCTGCCCGGATTCACGCTGAACACCCCGGGCATGAGACGCCGGGCGAAAGCCCTGGATACACTGATGCAGCGGGTCCAGGACATCCATACCCCCGCCCAACGGGCGGGCAGCCCGCGGGACCTGGTGGACGATTACCTCAGTCTGCACGCGAGCGACCCGCAGTTTCTCCCGGAGTCCAACCTGCTGTTCGCCTTTTCCGCGGCCTTGATTGCCAGCGTGTACCTCGGCGATACGTTCAGCCTCGTAGTCTACGCCATGGCGTCGCAGCCCGACCTCTACGCCAGAATCCAGGCCGAAGCAGATGCCCTGTTCGCCAAGGGCGACCCTGAAAGAGAGGACTTCACCCCCGCCAACATCGACGTGACGCACCGCTTCCTCATGGAGTGCCTGCGCATGTACCCGATCGTCTCCATGTCCATTCGGAACGTGATGAATACGTGCGTGGTCGAGGACTACGAGCTGCCCGTGGGGGAACGGGTCCACATCGCCATGACCGCCACGCATTACATGAGCGGGGTCTTTCCCGACCCCTACAAGTTCGACATCGACCGCTACCTGCCGCCGCGCCATGAGCATCGCAGCCCCGGGTACGCCCCGTACGGGCTGGGTACGCACAAGTGTCTCGGCACCCGGTGGATGGAGTTGCACCTGGCGGCCAACTTGCTGATGCTGGTGCACTATTTCAAGATTGAGGTGTCGCCGGCGAAGTACAAGCTCCGTTTCAGTCCGTTTCCGTCGCTGAAACCGAGCAAGAAGCTGAAGTTCCGCATCACCGAGCAGAGACGGGAGTTGTTCGTCTGACGACATGGCTCCTTGTGGAGCTAGGAGGGAACCACCAAATGCGACTGGGCAAACTATCGAGAGAGCTGAGAGACGCGTACCGGGGATCGCGCGTCGCACATCGGGTACAGCACTTTGATGGCTGGCTGCGACGGGCGGCGGAGTCCGGTGGCGCGGGCGGGTACGATCACACTGAAACTGTGAAAGACTATTACGACCTTTGCAGCGGGTTCATGGTGTGGGGCTGGGGCGAGTCCCTGCACTTCGCGCCCCTCACGCCTCATGAGAGTCTGGAGGAATCCAAGATCCGGCATCAGCGGGTGATGATCTCCAAGCTGGAGCTGCAACAGGGTATGACGGTGATCGACGTTGGTTATGGAGTCGGCGGCCCCATGCGCCGCGTCGTCCGTGAGGCTGGTGTCAGGGTTGTAGGAATCAACATCAATGAGATCCAGTTGGAACAGGCGAAAAGGTTGAACGCCGAGGCAGGGCTCGACCACATGGTCGATTTCGAGACGTGCAGCTTCATGGACATGGGCGCCATCGAGGACGACACCTTCGACCGGGGTTATGCCATAGAGTCAACGTGCCATGCGCCGGACAAACAACGCTCCTTCGCGGAGATATTCCGCGTACTGAAACCCGGTGCCCTGTTCTGGGGTCAGGAAATGTGTCTGACGGACCAATTCAATCCGAAGGACGACCGGCACCGGGCCATCAAGCAGGATCTCATGCGCGGCATTGCGCTGAACGACATCGCCACCTTCGGGGAAGTGAATCACGCGCTCGAAGCCGCGGGATTCCACGTCATGGAAGGGATGGACCGGGACGTCCAGAAAGGACCTTCCACACCCTGGTATCAACCCATGGAGAGTCGCCACGGGACCTTGGGCAACGCCTTGCGCAGGCTTCCCTGGGGCCGCAAAGCAGTCATCGCAGGATCGAAGCTGGCTGAAGTACTGCGGCTGTTTCCGAAGGGCTCCGCGGAAGTCGTCCGACTTCTGGACCGGACCGCGGAGGCTTATATCGCGGGCGGCAAGGCGGGTATCTTCACGCCGCTGTACTGTTTCTTAGCTCGTAAGCCTCTTTAGGTCCGGGTGATGGTTCAGGGCCCATGCAGCACCCAGCCCTGAAACGCCTCCACCAACAATGGGGCATTATCTCTGCCTCCCTGTTGCTTTGACCTCTTGCCCTGTGACCATCGGCAGCCGCTTAGTCGTCGATCGCGTCCCCACTTCCCGTCGCAATCGTCGGATCTGGATAGAACTGCTGGCAATATCGACGGTATTTCCCTATGGGGCCATCCGCTTGGCATAGCCGGGGGGGAGACCGAAAGCGCTTCCGTTCCCAGATCACCACATCCTGCAGGACATCCCGTTTTTGCTGTGAAAGTAGGATTTGATTCATCAGCCTTTGGCGCAACTTTATCGGCAGGAAACCCAGGCCCGTGATAAACCGCCGGGGCCTGCGGATTTCCCGCAGTTGGCTGACGAGTACAAGATCGATGAGGGTGCCGTCAATGGGTGTTGGAAGGACCCACAATCTAGCATTCATATAGCAGTCCGAAATCATTTATGAAATGATCCGCAGATGACACAGATAGCTATCGTAGCGTGTTCACCAGAGAGGACGAAACGCATATCTCTCAAGTCATTTAGGACTGCTATAGGATAATGATGCTCTCCCGCACCTAGACAAATCGCTAGTGGGAAAATGAAAGGGGGGATGGGTCCGATAATTTGGGCCCCTGTCAACTCCCCGGAAACGCGTACGTCTCCAACGCCGCCTCGTCCACCTCAACCCCCAAACCCGATCGATCTGTAACTTTGTAATAGCCGTTTTCGGGCTCGTACGGCTCCTTGAGTATCCGACTCTTGACCTCGTTGGCGTGGTGGCTGTGCTCCATAATCATGAAGTTCGGGCACGACGCCGACCACTCGACGGTCGCCGCCACCGACAGGATCCCACCCCCTCCGACATGCGGCGCGACCGGAATGTTGTAGGTGTCGGCTAGCGTCGCAATCCGATGCCCCTCGGTAATCCCCGTCCGCGCGATGTCGTGCATCAAAATGTCGTACGCCCGGCGCTCAAACTGCTCGCGCATCTCGTAGCGGGTGCGCGTCCACTCCCCTATCGCCACCGCCATATCCAACGCCCGGGTGATCTCGGCCTGACCCGGAATATCGTCCGGTATGATCGGTGCCTCCAGCCAAGTGAAATTTAGCTTCTCCAGTTCGCGACCCAGCCGTATCGAGCTTGATACCGTCTGCCGCATGTGCGTATCGACCATCAGCATGATGCCCGGCCCGACGCGCTGCCGCACGGCGCGGCAAATCTCCGCCACGCCCTCCGCATCTAACAACAAGTGCAACTTCAGCGCCTGGTACCCATAGCCCACATGCTCCTCAGCCGCATCCGCAACCTTCACCGGGTCCGTGCCGCCGATCCCGGCGTAGAGCGGTATCTCATCTCGATACCGCCCACCCGCAATTTTGTGTACCGGCTTCCCAATCGCCTTCCCCACGACATCCCACAACGCGATGTCCGTCCCTGCGAGAGCGTCGATGTAGAACCCCGTCAGATGTCCGCGCTCCCGCATCGCATCGTAGTTACACGTCCAAATCGCCTCGATGTCGAACGGATCGCGCCCCATCACCAATGGCCGCACCAATTCGCGCACGATCGTCGCCGTGGTGTTCGGCGACACCGGCGACTGCGCCTCACCCCACCCGACAATTCCGTTGTCCGTCTCAATCCTGATAACAGTGGTCTCGTGATGGGGCGAGTAGATCGTTATGGACCTCGAATGGTCCACGCGATAATCGCCTGCATCGATCGTCGGCGCTTGCGACGCCTCTTCCGACTTACTGATCCGCAATGGGAATGCTCTAATATCAGCTATCTTCATCGCTCTGCTCCGTCGTGTTTTGTCGATTAAAGTACAACCTATTCAAACGGCGATTTTCGACAGCGAAATATGACCCTTGAAACAGAGATCCACATCACTGCCGGGTTGTCGCCAGCGCTCCTGATAGATTCCGGTGTATAGAAAGCCGTCACCGGTCTGCGAGAATGTGGTTCTGTGCGGACTCGTGTCCACCGGGGTGTGTTTTGTTTCCAAACACGTCCGGTCGTGTTCGGGATGGGGCAGATTCACGTTCAGAAAGTATCCGGCTTCCAGCGTCCCGTTCAGCACGTCGTCCAAAACCGGACGAAGCCGTTCGGCGGCCAACGGCCAGTCAACCGACCGGCCTTTTACGGTATAGTGGGACAGGGCGACGGCCTTGCAACCGTGAATAGCAGCCTCTCTGGCGGCGGCTACCGTGCCGGATTCGTACACATCCACCCCAAGATTGCCGCCGTGATTGATCCCGGAAAGCACCCAGTCCCCGTCGGACGCTAGGCAGTTGAGCGCCAGACGGGAACAGTCGGCCGGCGTGCCCCATATCCGGTAGCGTCCTTCCGTCAGTTTATCCACGCGAATGGGCCTATCGGTTGTCAACTGATGTCCAATACCGGACTGAGGCTCGGCCGGCGCGACAACGACGACTTTGCCCCACCGCGACGCCAGACGGACTAAGGTCTGTAGGCCCTCTGCTTCGATGCCGTCGTCGTTGGTGACGATTAGTTTCACTGGGGTTTATTTACTCTGAGAAATGGATTTGTCTGATGGCTTGAACTCAGTGGAAAAGTTAAAATTTCACTCAAATAGGCGTTTTCATCAAACAGTGAAAATCCCGATTCGAGTGAAAACTATCAATCGCCAGCACTACCGCCGGGAGTTGGGCAAGTTACATTCTATAGAATGATTGTCCGTTTTCGACACAAAGATCTCCAGATGAATAATCCACCCCATCCGGGACTGTCCATCCGTCACGATTGCTTAGAGCCGTTGGGACTTAGCGTGACGGAAGCGGCAAAAAAACTTGGGGTCAGCCGGAAGCAGCTATCCGATGTCGTGAATGGTCATTCGGGAATCTCGCCGCAGATGGCGATCCGTCTTGACAAGGCATTTGGCGGCGGAGCGAATACATGGTACCGATTGCAGGCGGCCTACGACTTAGCCCAAGCGATGAAACGGGCCGACCAAATCAAGGTCGAGCGGCTATCGACAGTGACGTAGGCAGACAGCGGAAAAGTACGCACCCATCACCCGCCCTTACAAGAAAAACGCCGCAATCCCAAAATACAGCAGCAAAGACAACCCATCGTTGAGCGTCGTGATCAGCGGCCCCGAAGCCACGGCCGGATCGACGCCAATGCGGCGGAACACCAACGGTACCACAGCCCCCATCGCCGCCGCTAGCACCACCGCCGCCCCCATCGCCAATCCCACGCATCCCCCCAAGAGCATATCGCCGGTCCACCAGCTAGCCACGCCCCAAGCCAGAACGCCCAGAATACCCCCCAAACCCAAAGCCACCCGCAGCTCGCGCCCCACCAAGCCCCATTGCCCCTGACCGATAGCCAAGCTCCGCACAGTCACCGTGGCAGTCTGGATGCCCGTATTGCCGCCCATAGCCATGACCGCCGGCACGAAAAAAGACAGGGCAATAACCTTGGAAAGGGTATCGTCAAAACCCTCAATCACCGCGCCCGCGAGCAAGGTGCCTCCCAAGCAAACCAACAGCCACGGCAGCCGCAGACGCACCACACCCGCAGCCGAGCGATCCGTGCGCTCCTCCGAAGGAATGGCCGCCATCTCGTACATATCCTCGGTAGTCTCCTCTTCGATGACGTCGAAGATGTCATCTACAGTCACCACGCCCACCAAGCGCCCCGCATCATCAACCACCGGCAATACCCACAGATCGTACTCGGCGAAGATATAGGCGATTTCCTCTTGGTCCATATCGCTCCGCACCGCGATCGGATTGCGCTTGGCTAAGGTGCCAACTGGAGCATCGGCCGCGGCCAACAACAACCGCTTGAGCGGCACCAAGCCACTCAGCAGCCCCTCTTGGTCGATCAGATAGAGATAGAACACCTCGTCTTCGTCTTCGGCCCAAGCCCGCACCTGCTCTATGGCTTGGACTGCGCTCATGTCCTCGGACACGGCAATAAAACGCGAGGTCATCAGCCCGCCGGCCGTATCCTCGGGATGAGCCAACAACTCGCGCACCTGACCCGCTTCCTCACCTGCGAGCAAATCGAGAACTTCGGCGCTCTGCTCCTCAGACAGATCGCCCAACACATCGGCCGCATCGTCGGGGGCCATTTCATCGACCAATCCCGACAAATCGTCAGCGGGTATGTCCTCGGCCACCTCGCGCAGGACATCCGCGTCCATCTCAGCTAGGACCGCGGCGGCCAGCGGCTCGGCCAAGGTCTGCAATGCGACGGGCTGCTCCTCATCGTCTAAGTGGCGGAACAAATCGGCCAAGTCCGCAGGATGATGGTCGTTGAGGATGAGACGCAGGGTGCCTAAATCCTCGGCCGCAAAGGCTTCTTGAACCATGCGCCGGAGCGCATCCCGTCGCTCCTGCACTTCCCCTTCGGCCAAGACTTCCTCTGGCGAAGAAGGTGGTATATTCGTCAAGTGATTCTCCTTTATCGCCTGTTAATCGCTTGCTTTAGCCGCTCGACGCCGGTGCCGTGCGCTGCCACTCCATCCACTCAGTAAGCTCGCGCTGAGTCTCGTCGAAGCGAGAGCGCACCGCTGGCGGGAACACGTAGTGATTCACATTGCCTTGATTCCCGGCCAGCAGTTCCCGCATCGCCGGGTTGTAGGTAGCGTCGATGTAATTGAAGTAGAGGTTCGTGCGCTGGCGAGATGAACTCTTTGCCGCGCCAGTGTGGAGCAGCGTCTCCGAGAACATGACCATATCCCCGGCCTTGCCGGTGACCCGCACGGCCCCGGGCAAATCGCGGCCTCGGTACTCGGCCATGGGCAGGTCAATCTCCGACTTGTGTGCACCGGGCACTACCGTTAGGCAGCCGTCTTCTTCATCGTTGTCCGTCAGGAAGTACACACAGTTCAACATGCGCGTGCGGATCTGCCCTCGGCGCACGGTGTAGTCGTCGGGATTTAACCCCCGGTGCCACCCACCCCAAGGTGCGCCCTCCGTCTTCTCGATAGCCCAAGTGTTGACGAGCTGGGGATGCTGCATCCAGCGCCGCAGGCGCTCCACCACCAGCGCAAAGCTGATGACCTCGTCGAACACTTCCGTCCACAACGGCAGACCATTGATCCGCCGCTGGCCTTCGGTGAGCTGCACCGTCGTCTGTCCGCGCACCCCGTCGCGCAGCCAGGGGTCATCGTACTGGCGCGCAAACAGCCGCTCAAGCTCTTCGAGGTAGCGCCGACAGCGCTCGGCGTCAAAGACGTTCCGCAGCATGAGAAAACCCTGCGCGTCGAACTGGAAATCCTCCGCCAATGCGAGTTCGTCCATAATTACCCCTTTCCAGACTATTGCCCCAGTGAGCGAGCCAGCATCAGGACTTAGCTCTGGTGCGCTACATTCACTTCCCCATCACTTGACGAGGACCATGGTTCGCGTTGACTGCGAGGTTTCCGTCGTCAACCGATAGAAGAATATCCCGGAACCAGCGGACTCTCCTCGGTCGTTCCGGCCGTCCCAGGATATCCGGTGTATGCCCGCTCGATAAACGCCCTCCATCAGGGTGGCCACCAATTGGCCGGTCAAGTTGAAGATTTTCAGAGAAAGATGCTCCGTTCGCGGTAGGTGAAAGGCGATGTGGGTTTCGCTATTAAAGGGATTGGGATAGTTCTGCAAGAGGTTGAACGACCGCGGTGTGCCCTCGTCCGTCTCGCTCGCGACAGATGTAGGCGGTGCCCTGATACCCTTACACTTTTGAAAACAGGGCTGCTGCCCATAGATTAGCGCTTTCTTTTAACCGACCAAGATCAAAGGAGCGCCTTATGAGCAGCAGCGAACAGGTATATACTCGATTGATGAGTACGTTGCAAGTGATCGTGCCGGTATCCAATCGCAAACAGTTGGTCAACTGGGCTTGGATTGCGGTGGCTATTTTCCAAGCCCAGTCGATTGCCTTGAGTCAGCTTGCCGTTTTTCTGCCGGGTTCGGCCAAAGCCGAGTCCCGGGTGACGCGGTTGCGCCGCTGGTTGTCGAATCAGCAGTGCTCGGTGTGGGCTTTGTATCGCCCGCTGCTTTTGCATGTGTTGGCCCCGTTTGCCGGGCGGGCGGTGTATGTGATCTTGGATGGGACGTTGGTGTTCGGCCATCGCATGCAGATTTTTCGCCTGTCGTTGGTGCATAAGAATCGAGCGATTCCGATCATATGGAAGGTCATCCCCGGTACAGGCAATACCCGCGTGTCGCACCTGGAAGGGATGTTGACCCACGCCGCGGAGGTGCTCAACGGGTCGGTCGCGTCGGTGACCTTGCTGGCCGATCGAGGCTTCCGCGATCATCAGTGGGCAACCTTATGTCTAAGGTTAGACTGGCAGTATGTTATTCGCCTACCGGCCAACACGTGGGTGAACCTGCCCGATGGGTGGAGCGGACGCATCGATCAGTTGGACGTGCCCCCAGGCCGTCGTCGCTTTTATCCACAGGTTACACTCACCAAACAGGCGACGCGGCCCACCGCGCTGTCGGTGGGTTGGACCCACCCGACGCCCAAACAACCCGCCGAGTTAATCGCCGTTATCTCCGATCAACCCGCCGGCCCCGCCCGCCGGCGTGCCTATCGCAAGCGGATGCGGATTGAGCAGAGCTTCAAAGAAGATAAATCCGGCGGCTTCGATCTGGATCATACCCGCTTGCTCAACCCCCAACGTCTTGAACGCCTGCTGCTGGCCGGGGCGTTGGCCACCTTATGGGCGCACGAGTTGGGCGAATATGTCCTCCGAGGAGGCCCCGCCCGCCGACAGACCATCGATGCGGGCACCCAGCGCGAACGGAGTGTGTTCCAATTGGGGCTCCGGTGGCTCAAACGGTGTATCGCCCTCCAACTCCAGCGCTTGCCTGCGTTCAAAGGACGCTTGGCGCCCACGGGAATAAGAACCGTCGGTAAAACTAGAACACCCACCAGAAAGTAAAAGTGTAAGGGTACCAGGAGTACCCCAATAATCTACGGTGGGATCGGCGTGGAGTTGCTCATCGGAGCGGTCAAAAAGCTGTTGGAGATGGGCGTGGAGTTTGGGTTGATTGGCCTTGACGGCCAGCACGTAGTCGGCGTCTTGTTCGACGACCTGCTCGGCGGTGCTTTTATGACACCCCAACGCATCGGTGGTGATCAGGCAGCCTTTGAGGTCTAACAGGCGTAATAATTCGGGGATGATCGCAATTTCTTCCAAGGCTTCTTCACAATGGAATTGCCCCAAGACCAGCCGATTGTTGACCGCCCACGCATGCACCATGTGAAGGGCGGCTTGCCCCGAGCCGGTATCGTAGGAACGACGCAGCGTTTTGCCATCCAGCGGCACCAACTCGCCTTCGTCGGCCAATCGGGGCGTCAGCGATTGCACCCAAGCGGTAAAACAGTCTTGGAAATACCAAGGCGAAATACGGGCAAATACGCGCCCGAAGGTATCATGCGAGGGAATGCCATTAGGCAGGGCCAAGAACGTCTTAAGCCAGTCGGCTTTCGCCCGGCCAAATTCGGCCATCGCCACCCAGTTATCGGCTCCGCAGATCGCACCGCACACCGCAATCATGAGAATATCAATCAAGCGATGCGCTCGACAACGCTCAATACGGGGGTCGGGGATGTCGGCCAAATAATCCAGCAATCCCGAAGAGGAGGAGGGCATCAACAAACACTCCAATCAAGAGGAAAATGGAAGGACGGGAACCGAAGCTCCATAGAACGAGAAAAAGTAACATAACCCCATGGTAAAAATCAACTTATAATGCAATCGCCCTACAGGACCGCCTTAAAGGCAAAAATCGTCATTACCAAAAAAAAATCAAGGCTCATTATGGATTCCGGGGAGTTGTCTTGAAGGGGTAATCCCACCGGCTTATCTTGGTACTGTGCGCCCTTTTTCCTTGCCTTCCAATCTGGCTTTTCACCATGGTCAATATCCAACATCTCATCGATGATGCCAAATGCTTTGAAACGGTTCGCGCCTTGCGCTGGTCCGATGGTATTTTCTGTCCGCACTGTGGTTCGGCTCGGCTTATCAAGCGGGGCTTTGATGACACGCAGCCGCATCGCCAACGCTACCGATGCCCCGGCTGTGCTCGGGACTTTGATGATTTGACCGGCACCGTGTTAGCCGGTCACCACTAGCCGTTACGGGTTTGGATTTTGTGTCTGTATTTCATGGGCTTACATCGGTCCAACCGGCAAATTGCCCAGGAACTGGGATTGATTCAACGACCGCCGACTGAAGTCGGCGGATTGGAGGGGGACTGAAAGTCCCTTCACCGGCTGAAGCCGGTTACGGTTCCACTTCAAACCCATCGTCTGTCGGCGGCTCAAAATGATGCTCCAGATACAACCGGATCATCTCTTGAGTCAGTTCACCGGCGGTCACACAAAAATAGCCGCGCGCCCAAAAATGACGACCCCAGTACCGTTTCTTCACCTGCGGAAACTCCTCAAAAACCTTACTGGAGGTTCGCCCCTTAATCCGCCGCATGATCTCGGATGGACTCAACGTCGGAGGAGCCGACACCAAAAGATGCACATGATCTGTACTGACCACCCCCCGCAGAATCTGAATCTCGAACCGGGCGCACACCGGACGGATCAGTTCACGCACACGCAGGGCCAAGTCCCCCTGCAGCAGCCCGTAGCGATACTTGGTCGCCCAAACAAAGTGATATTCGATCTTATATTTCGTATGACTGCCTTCGCGATAGGCCAGCTTATTAACATAACGCAGCCGCTCGCTGAAAGCGATCCCGTCTGAAAGACGGGGGTTTTAACCCAAAATTCGGACGAATAAAGATGATGCGCAGCACATGACCACGCACCTGCGGCAAGGCTTGGTTGCCCAGCAGGAGCCCGCTTGTCTTGATGGGGTAGTCGAGTGCGATGAAGTCTATATTGTGGCCGGTCATAAGGGGCATCCTACCGCGGTGAAAAAAAAGGCCGAACAGGACGACGCAATCGACTCAAAGGCCGTCGAGGACGGGGCACCTTAGCTGGGGAAAAACCGCCGATCTTGGGCCTGATTCAACGCGGGGGAGAGGTGTGTATTCAGATGCTGGAGAATGTCCAGCAAAAAACCATTGAGCCGCTGATTAAAAAGGCGATTGCCCCAGGTACGCTCATTTATACCGATGAGTACAACATTTACGGGCGGCTGGAAGCCTGGGGCTATGCCCATGCCGTGGTTCATCATGGCCAGGGTGAATTCGCCCGGGATGACGATCAAGATGGCTTTTGTGAAGTGCATGTCAATACCATAGAAGGATTCTGGTCTTTGTTACGCTCTTGGTTGAGACCGCATCGAGGGATCTCGCAGGAAAAACTCCCACTCTATCTGGGCTTCTTTCAATTCGTTCATAACATGAGAAAAAGGGGCAAAGCGCTCCTAGAAAGCCTCATTAAAGGCATTCTGGGAATAGCTCCCTGCAATCCATAATGAGCCAAAATCAAAAGGACGAGCGGCGTTGTACCGCACTTCGCCTCGCTCAGACCAAGGCCATGAGAAATTTGCCAGCCGGTACCACCCGGACGTCGGTAGTGCGATCCAAGTAGTCGTGCTGGTCAGACGCCGTCACACAATAGCGCTGTTCAATCCCCAGTTTATCGGCGAAATAGCGCAGATGTCCTAAGCCTTTGGGTGCCCCGACCTTGCACTCCACCAAAAACCAAGGCTGACTTTCCCATACCACCAAGAAATCAACTTCGCGCTTCTCCAGATCGCGCAGATAGTACAACGTCACGTCAATGCCGTGGCTGTCCTCGTAGTAATGGCAGAACTTTAACAGATGAGCCGCGACCATATTCTCGAAGCGGGGCCTCTTCTCTTCCACCTCGGACCAGTCCCACAGATAGTACTTGGATTCTTTTTTCAGGGCCCGTTCCAAGCGTCGATGATAAGGAGGTACTCGAAACAGATAGTAATTGCGAGCTAGTAACTCGATCCAGCTCTTGACGGTTTTGGGACTAGCCTCGACATCTTCGGCCAAGTTGCTGATCGATAGGGGTGAGCCGACTCGTCCGGGAATTAGGCTACCTAGCAACTCGACTTGGGCCAAGGCACGCACCGTTTCGGTCTCGCGAATATCCTCCCGGAACACCCGCTCAAAGCGCTCTTTCTGCCAGCGTTTGAGGGTACGCTGGCGGGCGGCAATGCAAGGCTCGGGAAAGCCGCCGAAGGTGAGCAAGGTGTCCAAGTGATCGCCAGCTTGGTCCAAGATCAAGTTGGGCCGCTCGGTGGGAAAGGGAGTCGGGGTCTCGCTAGGACCGTTTAGTTCGCACAGGGAGAAGGGATGGAGACGGTAGTAGCGGTAGCGACCCAAGAGCGAATCGCCGCCCCGCCGGAAGATATCGAGTCGGGAACTGCCCGTGACCATGATGCGCTGATCGGACGGACGAGTATCCCACAGCCCCTTGACCAGCCCTTTCCACCGGGGGTACTTGTGGATTTCGTCGAAAATGAGAAAATCGGTCTCAGGCGGCCAATGCCCGTCGAGCAGGGCGCGGCGGTGAGCGCGGTTGTCCCAGTTCAAATAGGTCGTCGCCTTGAAATCCTCGCCGACCAACCGCGCCAGCGTGGTCTTGCCCACCTGTCTGGGCCCGCCGATAAAGACCATGCGCTGGTCCAAATCTTCTGTGATAAGGCTTTTGAGATAGCGGCGTTGGAAAGGCATGGACAATTCCCCGAAACGTGGGATACATCACCATGATAAAATGGACCCCAACTCCAAAATTATCAATACAAAAATGGAGTTGACTCCCAAATTATCAGGTAGGTGGGCGGCGTTGTACCGGACGGAGTCCAATCTAATCTGACACCTAGCAGCGTCGAAAAGCGGTTGCCGCAGCCCTGAGGATTACCTATCGCGCAGCAGGAACACGCGGTCGGTGTTGAAGTAATCGCCGACCCGCTCGTCGCGGTACGCACCACCGGCGATCAGCAGACGGCCATTGACAACAGCAGCCGCAGCCCAGCTAACCGGCGAGGGCAAGTCGGGACCGCGATGCCACTGGCCGGTAGCCGGTGTGTAGGCAAAGCTCGCCGTCTGACCGCTTTTGGCCCCTCGTCCGCCCATGACCCAGACGCTGCCGTTGAAGGCCGTGCATAGCGGGGCACCAGGAGGCCGCGACGGATGCTCGATTTGGCTCCAACTATCCTGCTCGGGGTCATAGACGAACAGGCCCGGGCACTGGGACGCGGGACCTGCGGCAATGTAGATTTTGCCGTCCAGAACGCAGCCGCTCGCCTGAAACACTGGACCGGGCGCAGGGGCATCAACCCGCCAACTCGTCTCCCCGGTTCCGATGCTCAGTACTTCTGTCGTCGGACTTTCGTCGTCGGCACCGCCCACGGTGTACAACCGGTCATTGACCGTGAGGGCCACCACTTGCCCTGCTTTGCGCGGTAGCGGCGGGCCGAGGCGATAGCTCCGCGTGCGGGGATCAAAAATTTCGACGGTTTCCGTCGCCCGCGTCCCTCTGCCGGCGCGGAAGAGACCCCCTAAAAGCCAAAGCTCGTCGTCGAGAGCGGCGATGCCGGAATAAGCCTTGCCCGGCTCCAACATGGGCGGCTCCACGCGCCACGTGCCCGAGGGAATGTGATAGGACCACACGTGGTCGAGGTTTACCCACTCCGCCGCGGGCCAGCCGAAGAAGGTCTTGCCTCCGGCGGTGTACAGGCGGTCGCCGATGCGGGCAAAAATGTGGTCGTGGTTGCCCGCTGGCATCCTCGGTTGCTCGTCCCAGTGTTCGTGCCAAGCTTGTTCAAGATCGGCGAGACGCTGGACTTTCCCCGCCCTCAACACCCAAAGACTACCAGACCGAGCGTGTAGCAACGCCTGCACCGGACCATCTCCACCCTCCTGGATCTCCCGCCAAGTCGGCGGACCGTCGGCATTCACAGTCAGTTCGCGCAAGCTGCCATCGGCAAAGCCGACTACGATCTGATCGCCGCCGCGCGCAATCGCGGTGATGCGGGCATCGACGGGGTTGGCAAAGGAGCGCTGAGGCCCAGCCGAGCGAGGATCGACGCGCAGGACAGAGGCCTCCAAAGCCACCCAGACGAAGCCAGCGTCATCGGTGACAGCACCCTGCCAAGAGCTAGCCAGTTGACTCGCAGGCAGGTCGAGTCGCTGCCAACCGTGAGGATGTTGGTCCGTCAAAACGGCGACATCCCGCCGCTGGCCATCGTCAGCAACGGCCCACACATTGCCGAAAGGATCGTCGCACACTGGCGTGATCTCCCACCCAGATGGAGAAAACGGCGCGGCCTCGAACATGGCGTCGCCCCGACGCACAGCACCGCACCCGGCGCACCAAACATCGCCCCAGCGCGTCGCTAGCAACGGTCCGGGCGACCCTTGGAGCAGGAAGGAAGGCGTCCGAGAAACCGGCTCGCCCCCCTGGCGCGGATAGCGCAGAACCTCGTCGTCGCGGGCCATCCACACATCCCCGTCGGGGGCAATTTGCAGGCCCTGGATGTGCCCTTCGGCGACGACCTCCCAAGTGTCGGCGTCATCAGAGGCGTTGCGAGCGACGATCCCTTCGGAACCGAGGACGGCAACATAGACTCGTCCGTCGCGGTCTTCGAGGAGAAGGCTCGGCCCGTCGGGCAAGGTGTCGGCCGCGGCAAGTCCAGCGGAAATGACCATGAGGCAACCTATTCGATAGAGGGATCGGAGTGGGATGAAATCAAGTAGCATTGTGGCCTGCTTTCTTCGTTAGAATGGTACATATCTTTTGTCGTTTAAGACTGATTTTACCGCAGCAATAACATGCGGCGCGTGATGGCGAAAGAGGTGCCTTCCAAGCGGTAGATATAGACCCCGCTGGCCGCCTCTTGGCCACTCTCGTCCCTGCCGTCCCAAGCCAGTACATGCGCCCCAGCCGCAAGATGGCCATCGGTCAACACGCGCACGATCTGGCCGGTTAGGTTGTAGATGACCAAGCGCGCAGGACCAGCCATGTTGGCGGGGATTTGGAAGGGGATTATCGTGGAGGCATTGAAGGGGTTGGGCATGTTCTGCTGCATAGCGGGACGGGCCGCCTCGGCTCGCAACCGGTACGCTTGCCCCTCAACCACCACCACCATATCCAGACCCAACCCAACAAAAGGTGCCAACGCGTCCGGGGGTAGAGCGTCAAAGCCAACCTCGACGATGGGCATCCCCAACCGGAACGATGTATCGACCCACAGCGCGTCTTGACGATAAAAAAACCGGCCAAGCCAAGTCGCCATTTCAAATTCGTCCTCCACCGCAGTAGAAGTGAACGAATCTCCCACAGCCGAGTCCTCGACGCCTTCGGGCAAAGGCAAAGGCACCGACACGGTCTCCAGACCGTCCTCGTTGCGGATGCGGCGGTCGATGGCGACGAAGGAGGTGTACTCGGTTAGCAGGTTGTAGTCCAAGCCTAGCTGCGTGATTTGAGGACGCAGGGCATCGCTGTAACTGAGCTGTTCATCGTAGCTCAATTGGTCAATGCGGTAGCGAGCCCACAAATAGCGCAGAGCTCTGTTGGTAGGCTTGGCTTGGAAGGTGGATACGTCGAATTGGACGCTGTACACTTGATCGCCGGTGCGACCCCCCAACAACACAGTGCCTGTGGCCGCGCCGCGCCACTTGCCAAAGACGACGATCGGACGATCGGCCAACATATCGGGGATGAAGGCCGGCTCCACTTCATACGCATCAAAGCCTTCAAAGCCCGCCTCTACCTGAGTGAGGACAGGGGTGCTGATATAGGTCTGGAAGCGGGCCGCCTCGCCGAGGGCCTGCGCCTGTTCCAGTACCACGAAAGGCTCGCCTTGGCCGGCCCGGGCTAGGCCCTCAATGGCGAAGCGGTTGACCGACGAGCCAATGCCAAAGGCAAATAAACTGGCTTGATTCAAGCGCTGGCGCACCAGCTTAAAGGCGGCGGCTTCAAAATCTATGTAACCATCGGTGAGCACCGCGACGATGCGGGCATAGCCCTCCCCGGCCAAAGGCAGACCGAAAGCCCGGTTGAGCCCGATGAGCAACTCGGTACTACCGGCACCCTGTTGACCCTCAACGAGGGCCCAAGCCTGATCGAGATTCTCCTGAGTGGCCGGCAACGAGCGGTCGCTCAAGACCGCAGCTCGGCCGGCGAAAAGCACGATGTTAAAGCGGTCTTCAGGACGCAACTGGCCGAGCAGATTTTTCATCAGGCTCTTTGATACTGTGAGAGGGAACCCGTCCATGGAGCCGGATACATCGACCAAAAAAATGTATTCGCGCGGCGGGATCTGGTTCAGCTCTGGACGGGCGGGCGGCTGCGCCATGAGCAAAAAGAAGTTCTCCTCTTCTCCCTCGTACAACAGCAGACCCGACTCGACCTGTTGGCCAGCTAGTTGGTAGCGCAGGATAAAATCGCGGTTGCCGCCAAAACCACCCGCCGGATCCAGAGTCAGGCGCAATTCATCCGGGGTGTCCTTCTCGACGATCACTTCGTGGGTGGGGCAGTTGTATCCTTGGATGGGCAGGCCGGCGGCCAGAGTCATCTCGATCGCATAGGTGTAGTTGGGATCTTCGCCCTCGTGCAGGTGGGGAATGCGCTCTCCACCGTCTGGCCCCAGAATTTCATTGACCGCCTCGGGGGAATAGCGCGGACCAACCACGGTGGGCAGGACGAATTCGTACTGTTTTTCCGTGGGCACCAATAATTCCGTATAGGACAGGCGCACGGCAATGGAGTCACCCGGCAGAATATTGGCCACGTTCATCTTGAAAACGTTTGGACGCTCCTGTTCAAGGAGAGAAGCGGTCTGCCCCAATTCGCGCGCCTCTTCGTATTCCCGCCGGGCCTGCTCGCGCTCGCGGATTTCAGCGATGATTTCGCGGTCGCCGGTGTGCATCACCATGCCGTACACCGCGGCCCTAGTCGAGGCTGGGAATATGTAAATAGCTTCGAGCGGTCGGGTGCCTTCGTTGCGGTACACCTGCTCGATGGTCACGTCGGCGATAACCCCGGCAATGTGGACTTGGGCGGCCACCGACTTGAGTGGCAGTTGGTCCACGGACGGATCGTCGGTATCGACGAAGAAGAAGGGAGCTAGGGTCCTGTCAGCAGTGGATGAGCCTTGTTGGGCCGAGGCCGCTACGGCTCCCAGCAATAAGACCAATGCAGTAAAACTAGAGCGCACGTTCATTGGGGTACCTCTCTGGGATGAGCAGTACTCAAGCTAAAAGGAAGGCTCGCCGTACCTAATATAGCAATGCGGAATGATTTGAACGATTCGAGCGGTAGATCGTCTTGCAGGTAGGGGCGAGCGATCGCTCGCCCCTACAACTCATTAGGAGTAGAGCGCCCGCAGTGGCACCGCTCGGTCATCTAGGTTCAAGTCGATCAATGCGCCCCTCTTGGAAGTCCACCTCCAACCAAGGATCGGCCGTGTCGCGGCGGAACTGGTAGAGTTGGGTGCGCATCTGAGCAGCTATCTCCTGCAAGTCGAGGTCGTCAATCCGATTGACGCTTTCGGTGGGATCGGCCTCCAGATCGTATAACTCCTCGGGCTCCCGCGTGATTACGTGGCGGGTGGGACGCTGTCCCATGGAGGGAATCGCGTCGCGCCGCACCGCCGTCCACGTGGTCGAGCGGAACAGATCCGTGGGCAGCATGGTGGTGAGACCAGCGGCCAAGTTGCGCACGAATTTGTAGCGCCGTCCGCGCAGCACCCGGTAGGGATTATAATCAACCACCTCGTGAAAGCAGTGCGAAAAGAACGTGTACTCCCAGTCGGGGACGGACGGATCGGCTAGGCCCGGCAGGAGGGAGCGGCCCGGCAAATCCTCGGGGGCAGATACTCCACACCAGTCGTGCAAGGTGGGGCGGATATCAGTCCAATTGATGAGCGATTGGCTGCGGGTGCCAGGGGCGGTGATGCCCGCTGCCCGCAGGATAAAGGGGCAATGATGCCCGCTGTCGAAAAAGGACGCCTTGGCCCCGGGAAAGGGCATGGCGTGGTCGGTGGTGACGATGACCAAGGTCTCGTCGGCTCGGCCCGATTCCTCCAGTGCGTCGAGCAGACAACCCACGCCAAAGTCGAAGCGGGAGACAGCCTGATAGTACTCGGCGAGATCGGCGCGCACATCGGGCACATCGGGCAGATAGGGCGGCACTACCACGTCGTCGGGGCTGTACTGGGTTTCGGGCACATCCGAGTAGGGTTTCTCATTGCCAAAACCCCGACCCGCGCGGTGGGGATCGGTAAACCCCACGTGCATATAGAACGGCTGGTCGGGATTAGCGGCCCAAAAGTCGCACGCGGCGCGGGCTAGTTCGACGCCGTTTCTAGCATTGACTTCAGGCTCAAAGTCGAACGGATACACGCTGGGCGGTTCTACGTGCTTTTTACCGATGCAGGCCGTGGCGTAGCCATGCTCTTTGAGGCTGGAGAGCGTCGAGGTAATGTGGGGGTGCGTAGAGAAGCCGTGGATACCGTGGCAGTGGCCGTACTGGCCGTGGGTGTGGCTGTGGTATCCCGTGAGGATGCAGGCGCGGCTAACCGCGCACGAAGGACTGGTGCAAAAGGCTTGGTCGAAGATCGCGCCCTCGCCGGCAAACGAGTCAATGCGGGGCGTGCGGACGACGCTATTGCCGTAGCTGCCGGAGATGCGACTCCAGTCGTCGGCGATGAGGAATAGAACGTTGCGGGCAGTCATAGGCACAATCAGGCAGACGCCGATTCAGAGGTGCCCTTGTTCCGCTCGCCGTACGGGATTTCGCACGCTTCATCAGCGCATTCGACCCTGCCAAACCGATGCCGATTGCGCGCGACGAGACCGTAGCCAGCGCGAAAGAGCTGCTTCAGCCCTGGAATGCGGTACACCCCGGTAAACAGGTGCCAAGGAGGAAGCCGGCGATAAATCTGGTACACGGCATCCGCCCCGACATCGATCTGCCCGCCGGCGTGAATGAGGCGCAGGCCGGTGTTAAAGTCAGAACTGGAAAGGATGGGAAACCGCTCTTCAATGCCAGCCGTTTGGCGCGGCAGGTACTCGAAGCGGCCATTGCGGTCAAAGCGACGAATGCGGCCGACGCTCCACAGACAGAAGCGGCATTCGCCGTCGTACACGATTACAGGACGGGTTTCGTTCATATCTTTAAGGTTTCCTTTGTCTTGCAAGTATGTATGATTATACAATAGAAGTAGTAACGTCAACAAACGTGTTGCATAGGTGCTGAGTTTAGGAAGCGCCGGACGGGAGGAGTAAACTCGTAGTAAAGGAGTATCTGGCATGAATGAGCGCGACTTTGACCAACTTGTAGCCAGCGTCAAACAAGCCGGGGCGATCAAGCGCGGTAAGCTGAAGCCAGGGGGCAGAATCCAGATGGAGCCCGCCGATATTAGGATGATTCGCAAGAAACTGAATAAATCGCAATCTGAATTCGCCCTGATGATTGGTGTCAGCGTCTCTACTTTGCAGAATTGGGAGCAGGGTCGACGGCGCCCCGAGGGGCCTGCTCGGGCCCTGCTGAAGATCGCTGCGGAAAATCCCGAAACGGTGGCGCAGTCGTTGAGCGCTTAAGCGACCACAAAGGTGTTGTGTGGAATTCGCAAATTATGACGCTTTGGACGATTCAATCTATTGCTGCCTGGAAGATCTTGCAGCGGGAGCAAGTGCTTTTCGCTGATCAGAGATATTCAGAGGAGCTGTTTCTCGATGCTTATAGGTGGATGGCAAAGCAAATGGAACGCCGAATAGAATCTGAGTCTGAGGTTACGTCTCTGCCTTTATGGGCTTGGTATCAATGGGAGGGCAAAAGACGTAAACCCGATTTACGCAGCAGTGCTCATTTACCCAAAGGCCAACGCGGTGTACGAATCGAATTCGAGCAATCAGACAAAGGAGTGTTGTTATCCGATTTTGATCTGTGGCATTATGTCCTCAACTACTGGTATCTGCCTCGAACCGTGGTCGATGGAAAAGCATTTGAGGCCGAGTTATCTGAGCACAATCTGTCTTTTTTCGAGATGAAGCCTCTACCAGTTCGCGCATACCATCAACGCATAGAGGATAGTTGGGATCGTATATTTGACCTTGATTGGGCTGAAGAAGAGATTTCAGACCCTTTCAGTAAAAAGTCAATTCAAGCTACATTCTGGAAGTTGCATTTTGATCAGATAAGAGATGTGCAGTTTTTCACTGCACGGTAGTAATATTAGGCAAGGACAAAGAGAAGGGTGATCTGGGTCTATCCACACCGCGAGGCTGGCACACCGGCGCGTTAGCGCCTACACCCAACCACTGCGCGGTTCCTCCATAGAAAGGTATAAAAAAAAATGCGTCTCCTACCGATTTTAGGAGTCTTGGCCATTTCAGCAAATCTCCAAGCCCAGCCGCAGGCGGCTATCAATCGTCAGCCTGTATCCGATAAGGTGAATACTTAAACACCTTGATTAACCACGTAAGCGAAGACTAATGACCCAAACCACGTATACTGAACAACTGCTCCATAATTTCATCGATATGCTCTATGCGACGGGTAATTTGAAGTCAAAGGCGATAGAGCGTGCTCTCCAATCAACACCACGACATCTTTTTGTCGATCGAATGCACCCGTTAGGTAAAACAAAACGTTTCATTGAGGTAGATCCGAAAGCTCCTACAAAACCTCAGCTAGAGCGGATCTATTCCGACGAAGCGCTGGTCAGCCATATAAATCCGCTCAGTTCGACTTCCCAGCCATCGCTCGTCGTTCACATGCTAGAAACCTTAAACGTCCGGCCCGGCCATCGCGTACTTGAAGTCGGCGCAGGGACGGGATGAAACGCCGCCCTCCTAGCGCATCTGGCCAAGCCTAATGGACAGGTTGTGACCATGGATATTCAAGCTGATGTGACGCGCAGGGCCCGCCGTCACTTGAAACGACAGGGCATAGAAAATATCCAGGTAATCACCGGGGATGCAGCCAGAGGCTATGCTAAAGGTGCGCCTAGTTGATTCTACATTCCGACATATTCTCAGCGGCAGCCCTACATGTTCACCAATCCAGAAAATGGACGTTATACTACCTTTTCAAGTCGAGACAACGAGGCCATCGACTGCGGAGCGCGAGGGGCGAAAGTGGCCCATTCGATTCCATCGCAACAATGCGATGGAACCAGGCCGGACGTGGATTTTCACGGATGGAGGTGGCGGGGGCAGATTTGCAGCCGCGATTGTCCGTCCTGGCGTTGAGGAACACCGAATTACGGGCTGCCGAGAAACCCTAGCCAACAGCGTCGTCGCCGAACTCGACGGAGTCATTCTCGGTTTGGAAAACACCGTCTTGGGAGAAAGGGTCACAGTTGTATCCGACTATCTCTGGACGGCTTACTATGTCAACGGATGGTGGAAGGTGCATCATGCATGTCTTCGTGAAGGCGTAATTCGAGCAAAAAAAGTAATCGAGGACCAAACGTTGAAGGATATAGTATTTCTTCATTATGGGGGAGAGAACGCAGATGATGAGTGCGAATTCTCTCAATGGAATAAGATCGCCCATGACCTATGTCAGGAAGGAGTTCAACTAAACAATCGTACGAGGCTGACTCCACGAAGCTGCACCAGCGCTGATGACCACGGATAGTTTCCCTAATTGGTTGGAGTTGATTGCCGACTCTCTCAAACCGGCCAAAGTCGTAGGTATAGATCCTCTCCGGGAGTGGTCTCTTTCGCAAGTGTTCCGCTTAACATTGGACAATGAAGGCCGCACCCTAATCGCCAAGCGGGGGATTCCCACCAAAGGTCCTACGGAGTTGGAGATCTACCAAGAGTGCCTAATCCCTCTCGCCATAGATGCGCCGACTGTCTTCGCAAGCTATGCGAGCGATTCTGAGTATATCATGCTCATGGAGAATCTGAGAGGTACAGACCTCGAACAACAGCCGTCAAAGCCAGCTTTCCTAAATGCGGCCCGCAAGCTCGCGGACATTCGGGCTTCTGCAGACAGGATCGGCAAGATCCGTGATTCTGATCTTCAAAGGCATTTGCTGACCAAAGACCAACTCCTGCTTGACTTTGACTACGTGACTGAGCACGCAGGTTCGGAGCACCGGGATGCCTTGGGGGGACATATCAACTCATTCTCAAGACACTTGGATCGATTATACCAAGAGCTTCCCCTCACACTGAATCACAATGACTATCACGCCAAGAATCTTCTAAATGTCAGCGGACGCATTGTTCCCGTCGATTGGGCAAAATCTCTCGACTGGGCAGACCGTAGCCTAAGTCATCCTTTTTTGCGGGGCTGGAACATCCTATTTTGAGCACACTACCCATTCCTAAAAAAACCGAGACTAACGTGCGACGCCTCACTGACGACATGAGACGCAACTGGGTGGAAGAGGGCTATCTCCATCTCAAGGGTGCCCTCACCCGCGACCAAGTCGCAGGCTATCTGGCCGCAACCGACGAGGTGGTCGCCAAATACCGCGAGACCCACCCCGAAGCCCGCGAGCAGGACGCCTTCAACATCATCCAGACGGTCGAGCGATCGCCAGATTTCGATTCGCTGATCGACCATCCCAACACCTTCGGCGTCATCGTCGATTTGATGGGACCCTATCTCCAGATTATGGGCACGGTGATTTACGTCCGCTATTCCAGTGGGGACATGCCCTTTGACTGGCACACCGACGGAGGGGCCTCGTTGCGCGAGTTCCGCGTCGAGCCGGACAGCCGTCCGCTCAACTTTAAGATCCAGTATTTCCTGACCGACATCCCCGAAGACAACCGGGCCAACTTCTGCTTCGTGCCCGGCAGCCATCGCCGGGATTTTCCCGAGAAGGGTTTTGCCAAGGGAGAATGGCCGGAGGGCGGCGTCCAGCTAGCCGCCGAGGCTGGCGATGCCGTCATCTTCACCTACGGTCTGTGGCACGGCGTGGCCCCGAACGAGGGCGAGGACGTCCGGCGCAGCGTCACCTTTCGCTACGGGCAGCTATGGTCGCGGCCGTGGGACTACGAGAAGGCACCGCCCGAAGTGCTAGCGCGCATGACGCCGCGCCAGCGACGCCTGATGGGCGACATCGGTCCCAATAGCGCACCCGGCGCGTACTACGCGCCCACAGACCAACTCGACATCATCCTCGACGGCATCGAATAGCCGCCGACCTGATCGCAGGATGCACAGGCGTATTATTCGAAGTTCCTGAAACCAAAACGTCAAACGCTCTCCGAGTCCACCATGCACAATCGCTGGAACGACATCGCTACTGCCGCCTACGGCCTCACTGATCTGCGGTTGGTCGAATCGCGAGCGCATTTCAGCACTCACTTCTTTATAGAATCATCCCAAGGGCAATTCGTCCTATCCTGCTCTCCGTTCCAAGCAGACAGAATGGTAAAGAGCTATCAGTTCCAGCTAATGGAGGTCCTCAATAACAACGGTTTTGGACAGGTTTCACTGCCGGTTCAGACCCTAGATGGAAGGTACTGCTACTGGGGAGGGAAAGACTGGTGGGTGTTGAACCCCTACATGCCATCCGACGAGCATCCTCCGTGGGATTCCCGTGATCTGATTACTGAGGCAGCCCGGACGCTAGCGGCGCTTCATTCGGCAGGTCGCAGATACGGAGACGAACTCCAAGCCGAATCAGTAAGAGAAGACTTGGGTTGGTACTATGTACCTTCGACCAGATGGGCTGAATTGGCTCCAAAAATTGTTGGCGCTTTCCAGTGGAGCAAACTAAGTGAGGATGACGCAGCATTCCTCAGATCTCAACTCCGCTTCGTACAATCCAACGCCACCGCTATAAAGTCCCTATGCGATGAGTGGGAAATGCTGTCGATCACGCACCAAGACTACCGCCCTGCTAACTTGCGGATATGGGAGTCGAAGATCGCCACAGTGTGGGACTTCGACATGGCGGTCATTGACTACTCGCTCTACGATGTGGCATTCGCATCCCTCCAATTCGGAGGTCGAGAATGTCTTTTTCCTGAAGTATCGCTGGACCTCGCCAAGCAATTTGTCGAGGCGTATATAGCAACGACAGACAAGCCTGAACCCTTGGGGGAAGACGGCGTCCTCCGGTGGTTTCTAACAGTAGCGGTGCTACGACGACTGCTATTGAATTATCACATCCCGGAGAGGATGGAGTTACTGCGGAAAATTGCGGGTTGGGATTGGCTAAATCGCATTGCTCCGTCACTGTAGTTGTATCGCTTGATACCTGCTATATTGCATCAAACCTATTTTCCGCAAACCGGAGCCGCCCATGACGTCCAATACCGCTACCGTCCGCGAACACGCACGCTACGGGGCCGCAACCCAGCAGGAGTTCGACGGACCGCTGCCGCAGCCCTTTCCCCGCGAGATCGGCCCGCGAGCCATGGAATACCTAGCCGAGGTCGTCGATTCCGGTCTCACCTGCGACATGGTGGGCCGGTTCGAGCAAGCCTTCGCCGAGGCCCACGGCGTCGCACACTGCATCGCCACGCCAGGATGCACACCAGCCCTCGCCGTACTAGCCGCAGCCTTCAACTTCGAGCCGGGCGACGAAATCGTAGTCAGCTCGGTCAGCGACTACGGCACCGTGCAGGGCCTGATCAGCGCCGGCTACATCCCCGTATTCGCCGACGCCGCACCCGGCACCATCAACGTCAATGCCGAGACCATCGAAGCGTGCATCTCCGAGCGCACGCGGGCAATCCTCGTCGTGCATCTGACCGGCCTGATCTGCGACATGGACGCCATCAACGAAGTCGCCGCGCGCCACGGCCTAGTGGTCTATGAGGACGCCTGCCAAGCGGTCTTTGGTCGCTACAAAGGCCGCTACGCCGGCACCCTATCGACAGCGGGAGCCTTTTCCTTCGACTCGGAGAAAACCATGGGCTCCGACGTGGGCGGCTGCATTCTCACCAACGACGACGAGCTAGCCGAGCGGGCGCGCTTCGTCGGCCAGAGCCGCGGCGGAGAAATGGTCGAACACTTCGGGCGCGTACACACAGTCAACGGCTTCGCCCACCGCATGACCCAGTCAACCGCGGCGATCTGCTTGGCCCAGCTAGAAATCATCCGGCCGCAGGTGGAGAAGCGCGATCGCATGATCCGTCTGCTGAGCGCGCTACTCGATGAAATCCCCGGCGTGTCGGCATTGCCAATCCCACCAGAAACCGAGGTGTACTCCTGCTGGATGGCGGGGTTCACCATCGACCTAAAGCAGTTCCGCTGTGACGCCGAGGAGTTCGGCGCACAGGTAGCAGCCGCTGGCATCCTAGGGGCGAGCCAAGCGCGCTACTATCTGCTGCCAGCGGCCCTGCCCTACCTCACCGAAGCAGCCGAGCGACAGCGCTTCCCGTATTCACGGCCACCAGCGTCGCGCACCTACCGCTACGACGCAACGTGCTGCCCGAACGCGCACGAGCTGCTGGAACGCTTCATCCGCTGGAGCACGTTCTGCGATAAGTACGAGTCCCACCACTGCGAGCAAGCGGCCGCGATCGTGCGCCGCGTTGCCGACGAGTACCGGCGATGACGGAGAACGCGCTACAACTCGCCGCCCGTTACTACCGGGCCTTGCCAATTGACCGCCCCGGATACGAACAGGTCACCCTGTCGCTGCCAGTGGACAAAACGGCCATAGTGGGCATGCACTGCTGGAACATCGGCTGCCCCGACGGCCCGCCCGTGGACGTCAACTACTGCGTCGGCATGGGTTGGCCTCAGTCAACACAGGAGGCCGGGCGCATCATGGCCGAGGTCATCCGCCCGGCCATGGACGCGGCCCGCGCAATTGGGATGCCAGTCTGCCACGTCGAGACGGACTGGATGGACCATCAGTATCCCCACATCGAGTCGCGGCGCTCAGGACAGTCGGCATCCGTGCACCCACACCAACAGGAGATGCTCGAACGAGCCCACGGCATCGACTACATGGAGCGCTCGCCACTAGCACAGATGCAACGCGCCGAAATCGTCTCCCCGGTTGGCGACGAACCTCTCTTCTTCTACTCCGACGTGCTGGACGAATACCTGCGTAACCGAGGCGTAGATACACTCATCTACATGGGATTCGCAGCCGACATGTGCCTGCTCGGTGCCGAGGGAGGAGCGCGGCCCATGCTGGCTCGCGGCTATCGCTGCGTGGTGATCCGCGATGCGACCGTCGGGGTGGAGACTCCAGCGTCGTTCCCGCAACGGCTATCGACCAACTACGCCCTCCACATCTTCGAGTGGACTTTGGGCTTCGGCTGCACCTTCGCGCAATTCCAACAGGCCATCGATCAGATGAAAGGTAAGCAGCCATGAGCATGAGCATCTGTCCGTGGAAGTACGGCAAGCGTTGGGTTTACTCAATCACTTACGACGAAGCCCTAGCCGACCTGCACCGCTTCGCCATCCCCATGCACGAGGAGTACAGCATCCCCGGCCACGTAGAACTGCTCGTCGGCCAAATGGGCGAGATCCGCAAAGCCGGCAACTCCAGCTACAACGGCTATCGCCACATGAACGCGGACGAGTTGCGCGACCTGCTCGCTCGCGGCTGGGGCGTGGGCAACCACTCGTGGACCCACGAAGTAATCACGCCGGAAATGGTGGATCAGGAAATCGGCCACGCCAAGCAAGTACTGGAAGAAGCCCTCGGCGAGCCGATAATCCTCTACTGCTCGCCCGGCAACAACACGAACATGGCCGACCACGTCCTCAAAGCCTGCCGCCGCTACGGCTACCTAGGCGCCATGAGCCTGACGGACGCGCTCAACCGGCCCGAAGACGAGCTGTTCTGGATCAACCGCACAGCGCTGCACGACCACTACTACGAGCCGTTCTACAGCGCCTACGACCCGTACCGCAACATCCGCCAAGCCCAAGCCGTGCAGGGCTGGCTCATCGACTATTGCCACTGCCCGCTGGAGACAGCCGTGCATCCCAACAAGGACTGCTCCGAGGCCCAGCTACGGCAGCGCTTTGAGACAGTGCTGTCCGAGGGGGGCGATGCGGTCTGGTGCGCAGTGCCCGAAGAAGCACTCAGCTACCATCTGATGCGGCGTCACGCCCGTATCGAGACTGTGGACGACGGGGCTGAAGCGCAACGCTTTCGCATCGGCCTGCCGGAGTTGCCCGAGCAGGTGCCATACCGCAGCCTGACGCTAGAGGCCAGCGTACCAGCGGCTTGGTGCCGCGATCCTCGCGTGATGGTGGACGGGCGAGAGCTAGCGGCGGAAGTCGTGCGGCCAGGCGTGCTGCGAGTGACGACGCTGGTGCGCGACGGGACCCAAATCGAGGTTCGGGCCACGCCGCGCCTTTGACCGATTTCTCTACTCGGTAGAACTCATGTCAAACGATTTTGATTTTGGCGGAGCCGTCCCGCCATGGGGCCGTAGCGCCGCCGAATACGAGGCGTTCTTCTCATTATCCGACGTCCCGCCATCTGCGCGCATATTGGACTGCGGGGGTGGACCGTCGTCGTTCGCTGCGGAATGGAGTAGAAAAGGACGATACGTCGTCGCCGCTGATCCCGCATATAGGTTTTCCGCCAGAGATTTTCTAGCCGACTTCGATTCCACAGCGCCACAGATGCTCGCGGGAATGCAGAAGGCGCGGGACCGGTTCAAATGGGATTACTACGGCAGCCCGGAAGGTGTCGTCCAACGCCGGCGCGACGTCCTCACAGCCTTCATTGCCGATTTTCAGGCAGCGACTCGGAGTGGTCGCTACGTATCTGCCTGCCTACCGGAATTGCCTTTCCTGTCGGCATCCTTCGATCTCGTGCTTTGTTCTCATCTACTATTTCTCTACTCTGCCGAATTCGACGCAGAAACCCACCTCTCCTTCCTGCGGGAATTGCTTCGCGTAGGTCGAGAGGTTCGCGTATTTCCATTGTTTGACATGGATGGGAACCCTTCCGCGCATTTGGAGGACACCATTGAGACACTACGAACGTCAACACACGTTGAGCTTGTTCCACTATCTTTTGAATTTCGGTCTGGCGACTCGAAAATGCTGCGTTTGACGCATTAGCGGAATGTCGCTAAGGATCTGATGTTACGCACGAGTGTTGGGTATGAGATGCTTCGCTTCGCTCAGCATGACAGCAGCGGGCGCGTTCCTTCCTTGTCATGCTGAGCGGAGCGAAGCGGAGTCGAAGCATCCCATACCTAGAAACCTCTGCTTAACATCAGTAAGAAGCTGTTGAGTTATTCGGCGGTGGTTTCGGTTTCTACGTAGCACCTATCCCCCCGGCCCCCTTTCCTAAGAGGAAGGGGGGCTAGGGGGGTAGGTCTTACCGCGAATAGCTCAACAGCTTCTAAGGATTTCAGCGAGGGCGCAGGATTGCACTGCTCTTCCTGGACACGTCGAAGGAAAACTCCCGGTCGCCAGCGCTCAGCCGGAACCGATCGCCCTCCCGTGTAACCCGGGCCTTCGCCGAGTGGCTACAAAAGGCGAGGACGAGGACATCGTCGTCCGTGCCCGCCACCAGCCGCGTTGACGCCTCGGCAGCACCCGGTAGGAAACTGACGAGGCTGCCAGCGGCCAGCCCGGAGGGCGCAAAGGGCACCTCCTCCGTCCGCAGTTGAAGACCCTTTCCAAACACCGTGATCAAATCCACCACCCGCGGTCCAGCGCCAAGACGGGCGCGTGCCTTATTCAGACCGCGCAGGTCCACCGGGTTCAGCTTGTAGGCCAACTCGCCATCGCCCGTCTCCGGTCCCCAGCTCCTAGCAGGGTCCACGGTCAGCCGCCGACGGCCCGGACAGCGAAGATCAATGAGAGCTATATCGCAGTCCGCGGAGACGCCGGGCGTTTGTACGGCACCGCCAAAGGCGAGGGTGGAGTGCGGCCACACGTAGAAGGTGCGCGGTTTCTGCCGCGAGGCGAGTCCCTGAGAGTCGCGGCCCACCTCGCCGAAGGTGGTCGGATCGTCGATACGCTTCGCCTCGCCATCGACAGCAATCTCCATCCACGGCCTGCCCACCCGCCGGTTGAAGCCACCCCACCCAATCTCGACCTCGTGCCAAACTTCGGCGTCCACCCTTTTCGGCGCACACACCACTACCTCATGACCGTTCTGGCTCTGCACACTGAAGCGCATCTTACCGTCCTCTTCGGCGACGAGGGCAAAAGTGTTGACCCCCGTCCCACCGATCCCACCGACGCCGTTCCCTGTGTTGAACAACACTTGGGGACCGCCGCGCTCCCGCAATCGGAAATACAGACGCAGGCGTCCGCCGTTGGAACAAAACCAAGGCTGGGCCTCGTACTGCAAGGCGTCATCACCGCTCAGCCGGAACAGGGAACCACCGTCATCGACGAGTTGAAGACCGCGCGGCCGACGTCGCAACGCCACGAGAACAACCGGCTGTTCCCCGGTCAACAACCAATATTCCTGCTCGGTGCGCCGAGCGGAGACGCGCAACCGCTGCCACTGCCGCGTGCTCTCCAGACCGCCCGGCACGGCGACGATCTCGTTCTGGCCGCCCACGCAGGGCAGACTGCCGCAACTCACCGGTTGGGCCTCGGCCGCACTAATCGCGCGCAGCACGGGATTCCCCGCCCACTGCACGTGCAAGTTCATAAAGCCGTGGGCCACATCGCCGTCGTACCCGCTGACGCAAAGAATCGCCGCGTCGGGTCCGTGGCTAGTGCGCATCACAGCAGAGCGACCGCCGCGCGCCTCAAAACGGCGTGCCAGCGGAGCCGGCCGACGTTGCTTGGCCACCCGGAAGTCGGGATCGTAAAAGCAGTACGCGTAGGGGCCGTAAGAGATCATGCACTCCGCGGTCGAGCCTTTGACGCCACCACCGAAGCGATAGATCCGGCCTAGGCGCGGGTCGGCGAGGGCGGCGTCGCGCAGCATCTCGTCGCCAGCCTCTTGGGCTAGCCGCAGGAGCGCGGGTGAGCAAGCGTTGAGTTGGGTGCCGAGCACGTTGGCGTTGGCGGGATAGTAGAACTGGTCGGGAATCTTGCGCGGCGCTGCCCAGTGGGCGCGGAACCAAGTCAGCGGCCGCCGCAGCCGGGTCGGCACCTCGCGGCCGAGATCAATGCCAGTGACATTGCGCAGCGCGTCGGCAAACTGCAGGAGCCAGAGATTTTCCCAAGGCCAGAAGGAAGGGCCGTCCACCGGCTCGCCAGCAGGACCGCAGCCGTGGGGCAGGATGGCGGCGCGGAAGCGATCGATGACCGCCTGCACCCACGCCTCTGCCTTGGGGTGTTCGCCCAGCAGGTGCAGAGCGGCCACGCCAAAGTGCCCGTTATCCACAACGGCGTGGTGCCCCCCTTCCCCCGAGTGGCGTTGCTCGTCCACATCCGGCCACCAGCGCTCCAACTGCCGCACGAGACAGGCGCGGACCTGACGCTTCTCGACGGCCGTCAACTCTCCATCCAGCAGGTCAAGAGCCAAGGCAAAAGCCTGCATGTAGCGATTGGCCGTGTAGAAGTGCTCCTCCACTCGGTCGTCGTGGTCCCAACCAGCCGCCGCCCGCAGCCAAGCGCGGGTCCGGTCGAGCCAGCGCCGATCGCCAGTCAACCGCCAAGCAAAGGCGTAGTTCTCGATCAAGGCCGTGGCCTGCATGGCAGTGTAGAAGGTCAGATAAAGCTGGTGGTACGGGTGGGGACTGTCCGGCCGTCGCGGAATCCGCGGCCACGGCCGCTGTCCAGCATACAACTCACAGTCGTCTAGGAGATTGGCGAGGATGCGCCGACGCACGGGATCAGTCGGCGGCTCAAAGCGGAAGTGGGGATCGTCGTAGGGCCGCAGCAATCGGGGCCGCTCGCGGCGGATGACCGGGAGTAGGTCCTGTTTCGGCGAGTTGGGCATCAGGGGCGGATGGGGCGGATAGTATCCTCGAAAAATCAACGAATCAGCGCAACGCGTTTTACACGCTAAATAATCGCCGCCCGTCAAGCAACGGCGGGGAGAGTGCTTGACGGGGTTCGGCGGTTCGTACATTTCATGTAGGGCCTTGCCGTCGGCTCTGCCGCAGTACAGGCGGGTGTTAACGTAGCAGAAGCCAAAGTCCAGGAAGATCACAATGTCTAACAGGAGAAGATGGACACGACAGGAGTTGCTTGTCGCGTTTGGACTGTATTGTCGCATGCCATTCGGAAAATTACATAAACAAAATCCAGAAATCATTAAAATTGCCGGACTCATCGGCAGGACGCCGTCCGCATTGGCAATGAAACTAACGAACATTGCGAGCCTTGATCCAGAGATAACCGCAACTGGTCGCAAAGGGCTACCGGGAGCATCTGCTGCGGATAGAGCAATGTGGCAAGAAATGAAAAGTGAATGGGAAAACTTTGCACTAGACTCAGCAGGTGCTATTCATTCTATTATGCAAGGGAGTGAGGCAGACGATTCGGAAGACGAAAGCTCACCTGAATATCAAGATTACAGCAGTACGGATAGGATCGTTCAAACCAAAACGCGGATTGGTCAGAATTTTTTCAGGAAGGCGGTGCTGAGCGCCTATAACTATAGGTGCTGTATCACTGGTCTTTCCATTCCGAAACTTTTAGTAGCCAGTCATATTGTGCCGTGGCATATTGACTCGGCGAACAGGCTCAACCCAAGAAATGGGCTCGCCTTGTCAGTACTCCACGATAAGGCATTTGATCTTGGAATGATCACGATAAATGAGGATATGGCTGTTCGGGTGTCGAAGAAGGAATTTAGAGTGCGTGATGATTTTGTTACTACTGCTTTGAAAAGCTATGATGGAAAGTCGATAGAGTTACCTGATAAATTCCGGCCAGATGAGGATCTTCTCGATTATCATCGTCAAAACATATTCGCGGAAAATGGCTGATACGCGACGAGAAGTCAGACAGGGCTTTCCCTGAATCACGGCTGCGAATGCTTGCGGTCAAGACCACGTGCAAAGACCGTTGGCGTCAGATTCTCAACGAAGCGGATCGCATAAAGCGCAAGCACCTTTTGACGCTACAAGAGGGAGTTTCGGAGGAACAGTTTCGAGAGATGAAAGACGCTGGAGTGCAACTCGTCATTCCGACTCCTCTGATCGCTAAATTTCCAACGTCAGTCCGGCCGTATCTCGAAACGTTAGACCGCTTTATCGCTGAAGCGCAGGGCTTCAACCTAGGCACTAGTAGCGCAGAGTGCGATCCGCCGGGGGTTGGGAGTGGAAGTAGGGATCGTCGAGGGGCCGCTCGCGGCGGATGACCCGGATCGGAGCCTGTTTCGGCGAGTTCTCGCCATCAGAAGTGGTCGGGCTCCCAGAAGATGACCTCGCGGCGGGGAAACGACTCCTCAAGTTGGCGAACTTCCCCGGCCTCCAGCGAGATCCCACGAGCGCGAAGGATAGGTTCTATATCGCGGCCAGACGACTCGCCAAACAGGAGCCGACACATCAAATCGACCGGCAGTTCACGGACCGATTCCGTCGCTTCGGGCACGGCCTTGGCGATCAGCGCGCCGAGGTCGAAAGGCAGGGCCATCATCGAGCTGTTTCCCGTGATCCCCAAATCGGCGTCAGCAGTAGCAACTAGGGCATCGACAAAAGGGTGGCTGTGAGGAATCCCGCCGTGGACCTGCGTCACCCCACCCGCCGCGCACTCGTTGAGCAGATGCTGCACGAGTGCATCAAGGGCCGGGCCACTCTCGTAAGCAACTTCGTACACCTCAACGCCGTCGTCATCGCTCTCCCAGTTGATATACCCGCTGAGTCCTGACGGACCGCGAACGACAGCGGTGGGCAGCACGCCCCGCACGCGGGAGGGAGCGTAGTCCCAGTACGGACGCAGACGCAACAGGCTGCCACTGCGACCGGCGTTATAGCGCTGATAGAGCACCACCGCCTCCTCCAAGTCGCGGCTCTCGTCAAACGGCAGCACCTCAAGTGCAGACCTCCCTAGCTGCGGAGGACGGCTCAACTTAGCGTGAAATCCCATGAGCGACACACAGCTCCAGCCGAGACGCCGGTAGAAGCCCGCCGGGATCATCGTAAACAGCAGACCTAAGTCGTAACCATCGTCACGCATGTACTCGGCCGCATGCTCCATGAGCCGCGTCGCTATGCCGCGTTGCCGATAGTCGGGATGCGTGGTGACGCCGCCGATGCCACCCATGCGGACGGGCGTGGGACCGAGGTGGACCCAGCGGTCCCAGATGCGCAGCGTCGATACAATGCGGTCTCCAACGACGACGACCGGCGTCTGCGACGGGGACCAAGTCGGATCGCCTTCCATGTACCCTCGGTAGCGCTCGTGGCCCTCGGGGTTGTGCACGGCGCAGAGCAGGTCAATGAGTTCGTCGAGTTCCGACTCGCGGATAGGGCGAATGGTATCCATAGTATCCCTAACAAACTAATCAATCAGTTCAGCCGCCGCAGCCGGATCATCCGCAGCACCCAATAGGCTCCCAAGGCAGCGAACAAATGCTTGCATGTATGACCGCTGACGACTCCCCCGGCCGCGTACAGAGCCTGGTCAAACACCTCGGCGGCTTTCGCGAGCAGATAAAACAGGGCGACGATGTAGAGGTCAGACCCTCGCGTGTACGGCGACGGCAACAGACGAACCATGAGGGGCACGAACAAAATCGGGTAGGCTTGGGCGACGATGTAATAACGGAGATCGCCGGCTCCGGCCTGCTCGGTATAATGCCAGTACAACACGCTGAAAAGGCCGAAGGCGATCAGCGGCAGCAAGGTGATGATGCCAGCGCGCCGGTCCAAGCGCTCGGTAATCGCAGTAGCAAGAAACGCCATAAAGGCAATGCTCATCGGCAGGCGATCCCACAGGAGCGTTTCATTGCTGGGAGCCAGATGATAGTAGGTGGAACCGAGGCCGACCAGCGCCACCGCAAGGAAGAGGATCTGATACGCCAGCGAATCGGCTAGCCGCACAAACGCCTGCTGCGCGGGATCTGTGGCGAGGCGGAACACGACGCTGAATCCCCACAGGCCCACCAACAGAAAGGGCAGGTTGGAAATCACGTTCAGGCAATGGGGGATGCCCAACAGGGTGCGCTGATCGGCGAACTGGTGATAGGCGGGGTCTTGCGGAATGGGTGGCTGTAGAAAAATAACCGCCCAGAAGACGATCGTCAGATAGGCAATTATCCGGAGGCGGTGGTCGCGTTTCATTATATATCACTGCGCATTGAGTCGTTGAACGGGCTATGTGAGAGCTATATACTTAACACCAAAAAATCCTGAAGACCATGCCAAAGACATCCGTCGAGCTGTTGATCGTTGCCCTCATCACCTGTTGTAAGCTATAAGCTGGAAGGGTAAGTCCAATGGCCAAATACGAGTTTGCCTTGATTCTCAAAGGACAGTACGAACTGACCGAAGAAATTGCGGACGAATTGTTTGAGGCCGGTTGCGACGATGGAACACCAGGGATCTGCAACGGCGTCTTCTCGATTGATTTTCACAGAGAGGGTGATTCCCTCGAAGCAGCTATTCGTTCAGCCATCGCGGATGTGAAATCGGCAGGGTACGAAGTAGAGCGAGCGGAGATTGAAGCGCAAGCTATGCCAGAGCTTGCGTAAGTCTCCACATCACGCCCGCTCCGTCCCTAGTTCGTTTCTACTGCTTTCCCATTCCTGCCTCAAGATAGCCATTATATAGAAACTCCAATATCCATCGTCGGCCTTTCGGCATTCTCTGAGGTGTCCTTCCTTCACAAACCCGACCTTCTCGTAGCAGCGTATGGCATTTGTGTTGAAGTCGAACACGGCGAGCTCAATGCGATGGAGACCAAGCCGACGAAAGCCGATCTCAACAATCTTCTCCATCATAACCGTTCCGATGCCCCTTCCTCTGTAAGCAGGATCGCCGACGAGTACCCGACACACGCGGGCACTTCCGTTGCGACGATCAATCGCCGCTAGCTCAATGTGCCCAATTACCGTTCCGTCTTCACTATCCACGACCTTGTAGATCAGCTTACTTGGCAACTCGCCTAGAGCACCCGTCAGATGTTCGCTTAACCGCTCGCGATTAAGCGGATACTCAAAGCCCGGTCCAGCCCATTGCAAAAGAAAGTCACTGGATGGAATCCAACCAATCAACCTGTCGAAGTCTGCTTCAGTGAATGGTTCTAGAACCACCATATTGCTGTAGCTGGCGTGCAAGCGTCGATTTCCCCGAACTCGACGCGCCGTTGATGAGGATGATTTTCCCTAGTTCGCGATTGGCATCCATTGGACTATCTTGTTTCAATTTCTCTGCTAAACTACCTTAAATCGCCGTAAACGCCAGACCGTGCGGCGCTTTCTCGCCAGCGAACCCCTCGACAAAGACAAGAGGTACTGAGAGGATGCGCATTCAACTCGATATTTCGATACCCATGCGCGACGGGGTGCGGCTCTACGGAGCCCTGTACCGGCCGGACGCGGGAGAGCGCTTCCCCGTGCTGCTGATCCGCTCGCCCTACAGCACCCAGCATCCCCGCTACGTGGAGTGGGCCCGGCGCTTTGTCGCGGAAGGGTACGCCGTGCTCATGCAGGACAGCCGGGGCCGGTACGAGTCGGAAGACGAATGGCGGCCCTATATCGACGAGCGAGACGATGGGTACGATACGCAGCAGTGGATCGGCCAGCAGCCTTGGTGCGACGGCACCATCGGCACCTTTGGGGTGTCCTATCCGGGTTTCACCCAAATTCTGCCGGCGCCGCTGCGCAGCCCTTTTGTCAAAGCCCTCGTGCCCATCGCCAACCAAGAGGACAACTACGGCCACATGCGCTACAACGGCGTTTTGCAGTTGCAGAACGCCATGAATTTCATCTGGCTGGGCCGGCGAACCAACCAGAACGCCCCGAGGGATCTGATCGACTGGGATCAGGTCTATCGCCGCCTGCCGCTGTTGACCGCGCTCGACGACCTAGGCGAACGGCCCTTCTACCGGGAAATCATTCGCCACCCCTGCTTCGACGAGTTCTGGGCTTCGTACAGCATGAAGGGCCAGTACGGCGAGGTGGAAACGCCGGCCTATTTCATCACGGGCTGGTACGACAACTTGCTGCACGAAGGTTTCAAGTGCTTCAAGGGCTGGCGGCAACAGGCCAGAGGGCGGGAAGCCCGCGAGCAATCGCGCCTCATGGTGGGGCCGTGGACCCATACGATGATCGGCAGCGACGATCCCTTTGGCGATGTGGACTTTGGCCCCGCGGCCCGGGTGGATATGCCGCAGGCGCATTTGCGCTGGTACGATCAGCGGCTCAAGGGCATAGACAGCGGCATCGACCGGGAGGCTCCGGTGCAGTTGTTCATCATGGGAGAAAATGTTTGGCGGGGCGAAGAGGCATGGCCCCTAAAGCGGACCCAGTACACCCGCTTCTTTTTGCACAGCGGCGGGCGGGCCAACTCAATGCACGGCGATGGACGGCTGAGCCGCCAGGAGCCCGGGGACGAGCCGTGCGACAGCTATGCCTACGACCCGGACGACCCAGTGCCCACCCTCGGGGGACAGAGCATGTTCCTCGACAACACCGGACCCAAAGATCGCCGACCGGTAGAGCAGCGCGACGACGTGCTGGTTTACACCACCGAGCCGCTGGCCGCGGACGTGGAAGTTACCGGGCCGGTGGAACTAGTACTGCACGCAGCCTCCAGCGCGGTGGAGACCGATTTTACCGCCACCCTAATCGACGTACATCCCGGAGGCAAGGCCATCCACTTGTGCGAGGGCATTGTGCGGACCTGCTTCCGCGACTCCTACCAAGACCCCAGCCCCATCGAACCAGATCAGGTGTACGTCTATCGGATCGAACTGTGGGAGACCAGCAATCTCTTCCGGGCCGGTCACTGCATCCGGCTGGAGGTCTCCAGCAGCAATTTCCCGCGCTTTGACCGCAACCTCAACACCGGCCACCCACACGGTTTGGACGACGAGATGCAAGTGGCCCAGCAGCGGATCTACCACGACCGAGCCCATCCATCCCACCTGATCCTGCCAGTGATACCGCGCCCATGATCCGCATTGGCGCCGATGTGGGAGGCACTTTCACCGACGTGGTGGCCCTCGACGACCGGGGCGGCATCTGGACCCACAAAGTGCCATCGACCCCGCCCCATTTCGAGCGCGCCGTGCTAACTGCCCTCGACCAACTCATACCCCACTTCAGCGCTGCGGACCGGACCGTGTCCGAGGTGGCGCACGGCACCACAGTGGCTACCAACGCAGTGCTCGAACACCGGGGCGCGCGCACGGCCCTGATCACCACCCGGGGTTTTCGCGATGTGCTGGAACTGCGCCGCGTCCGGGCCCCCCAGCTCTACGATTTGTTCTTCGACAAACCCCGGCCCCTAGTCGAGCGCCGCCTGCGCCTCGAAGTAGAAGAGCGGGTGGCGGCCGACGGCGAGGTCCTGGTGTCCCTCGAAGAGCGAGAACTTGAGCAGCTCGGCGAGCGGCTCGAAGCCGAGGGGGTAGAGGCCGTGGCCGTATGCCTGCTGCACGCGTACGCCTTTCCCCAGCACGAACTCCGCCTCGGACAGTACTTACGCGAGCGCCTGCCCGGGGTGCCGGTGTCGCTGTCGTCGGAAGTGCTGCCCGAGCGCCGCGAGTACGAGCGCAGCGCCACCACCGCGGTCAACGCCTATGTCCAGCCCGTGGTGCAGCGCTATCTGGGTGCCCTGCGCCACGGGCTGGAGCAACGCGGTGTAGAAGCGCCGCTGCTGATCATGCAATCGACCGGCGGGCTGGCCCCGGACTGGGAGGCGGCCCGCCGGCCGGTCTTTGCCCTCGAATCGGGTCCCGCAGCCGGGGTCCTCGGTGCCAGTTTCGCCGCCAGCCAACTAAGATTGAACCAGGTCATCACCCTCGATATGGGCGGCACCACGGCTAAGGCGGCCATGATCGAAGAGGGCCGCATCGCTCACAGCCCCGAGTACGAGGTGGGTGCCTCGCTGTCCGCGGGCAACCGGCTCATCGGCGGCGGGGGTGAGTTGATCCGGGCACCCAGCATCGACATCGCCGAAGTGGGGGCAGGAGGTGGTAGCATCGCCTTTTTGGACCAGGCCGGCGGGTTGCGGGTCGGGCCGCGCAGCGCCGGGGCCGTGCCGGGGCCGGCCTGCTACCAGCGGGGAGGGCTCGAGCCGACGCTCACCGACGCCAATGTGGTGCTGGGCTATATCCGCCCCGGGGATCTGGCCGACGGCGAGGTATCGATCGACGTGGAGGCTGCGCAGCGGGCGGTACACGACCGCATTGCCGCGCCCCTCGGATTGGATTTGCTGGAGGCGGCCGAGGGCATCCACCGCATTGCCAATGCCCGCACCATGCGGGCCTTGCGGGCCGTATCCACCGAGCGGGGGCGAGACCCGCGCGACTTCGCTCTGATGGCTTTTGGCGGGTCCGGGCCTATCCACGCCGTAGGCTTGGCTCAGGACCTAACCATTGGTCAGGTCGTGGTGCCGCCGCTGCCGGGTCTGTTCAGCGCCCTAGGGCTTTTATGTTCCGGGGTAGAGCACCACGATGTGCGCAGTTGCCTGCTGGGGGGAGAGGATCTTCAAGCCCCGGCCCTAGAGCAGATCCGGGCCCAGATGCAGAAGCAGCAGTTGGCCCAGTTCGCCGCTGAGGGGTTCGGAGCCGACCAAGTCGGGCTGCGCTGCAGCGCCGACGTGCGCTTTAGAGGGCAGACCTCGGAGATCGGCATCGACCTAGCCGAAGGGCCCATAAGCCCGGAGGGAGTGGCTCGCTTGCGCGCCGACTTTGTGCGCGAGCACGAGCGCCTGTACGGGCACCGCTCCGACCCGGACAACCCCGTGGAAGTAGTGGCCGTGCGCCTAGTCGGCCAGGCCGGAGTGCGCGGTTTGGGCCACGGCCTAGAAACAGCGGTTCAGCCCGTTGCGGGCGGGGGCAGTCGGACGGCCTATTTCGCCGGCGAGACCTTGACCGTCCCCCTAATCGACCGCCAAGACCTCGACCAAGAAGCCGAAGGGCCCCTACTCATCGACGAGCGCGATTCCACCATTGTAGTGCCGCCGAATACGCACGTCCGGCGGCACCCTCTGGGCCACCTCCTCATCGAAGTGCGCTCCAGCTAGCGAGGATTGAAGCAATGACGGCCATAGATCCGATCACGCGCGAAATCGTGCGCAACGCCCTGGCTTCGGCGGCCGACGAAATGGCCATGGCGCTCTACCGCACGGCCTATTCGACCATTGTGCGGGACTGTCTGGACTACTCGACTTCCCTGTGCGATGCCGAGGGCCAGATGATCGCCCAAGGCGTCACCATTCCGCTGCATTTGGGGTCGGTGCCCTTTGCCATGGAGACCCTGCTGGCCAAGTACGGCGACGATGTGGAAGAAGGTGATGTCTTCATCCTCAACGATCCTTTTGAAGGCGGCATGCACATCCCGGACATCTTCATTGTCCAGCCCGTCTTCTCGGAAGGCCAGCGCGTGGCCTTTGCCGTGAGCACGGCCCACCACCTCGATCTGGGCGGCCGTTTGCCGGGGAGTTCGGCCTGCGACAATACGGAGATCTTTCAGGAAGGTTTGCGTATTCCCTGGCTCAAGCTCTACCGCCGGGGCGAGGCCGACGAGGCCCTGTTCGCCCTGATCCGCGCCAATGTGCGGGTGCCGCAGATGACCATCGGCGACTTGCGAGCTCAACTGGCGGCCTGCCACATCGGCACTCGGGCCATCGGCGAGCTGATCGGCCGCTACGGCCCCGACACCTTTGCGCGCTGCACCACAGATCTGATCGACTATACCGAGCGGCTGGTGCGGGCTGAAATCGCCTCTTGGCCCGACGGTAGCCACACCTTTACCGACTATATGGACAGCGACGGGGTGGGAGGGCCGCGGGTGCGCTTGCAGGTGGAGATCACCGTGGCGGGAGACGAGTTAAAGGCCGACTTCACCGGCACGGACCCGCAGGTAAGCGGGGCCATCAACAACACGCTCTCCTTCACCTCTTCGGTGGTGGCCCTGTGCGTGCGGTCCGTGCTGTGCGAGGATATCCCCAACACCGCGGGCATGTTCCGCCCCCTCGAAATTGTCGCCCCGCCCGGCACCGTGGTCAACGGGGTCATGCCCGCGGCTTCGTCCATGCGCGGCATCACCGGCTTCCGCCTGGCCGATACGATTTTCGGGGCGCTGGCCGGACTGCTGCCCGATCGGGTCATGGCCGCCGGCGAAGGGGGCAATACCCTCGTGATTATCGGGGGGCAGCGACCCGATCGCCAGCCCTACGTGTACTACGAGCTACTGTCGGGGACCTGGGGCGGCCGGCCGGACCGCGACGGCAACGACGGGCTGTGCAATCCGGCCAATGTCGCCAGCAATATCCCCGTGGAACAGGCCGAATCCGAGTACCCGGTGCGGGTGGAGCGCTATGGGCTGGTGGACGACAGCGGCGGGGCGGGCCGTTTTCGTGGTGGTCTAGCCATCGAGCGGTCGTGGCGTCTGCTCGATGGCCAGGCGCACTTAGCCATCCGTTCGGACCGGCGCGACCATCTGCCCTACGGCCTGTACGGGGGCGGGAGCGGCACGGCTTCGATCAATACGCTGTACCGCGACGGCGAGGCCGAGGTCCTGCCGACGATGATATCCACCACCATGGCCGCTGGCGAAGTGATCTACCACTGCCAAGCTGGCGGCGGCGGTTGGGGCGACCCGCTGGAGCGCGACCCCGAGGCCGTGGCCCAAGACGTGGGCAACGACAAGGTTTCGCTCGCCGCGGCCCGGGACCAGTACGGGGTGGTACTCGACGAGTCCCTAACCGTGGACCGCGAGGCTACGGCCGCCCTGCGGACGCAGCGGGCAGCCGAGAGCACATGAACCCAGCGCCAGCGAATCTGCTCATCAGGGGCGGCACCGTAATCGACGGCACCGGCAAAGCGCCTCTGAGCGCGGATGTGGCGATCAAAGACGGCCACATTGCGTACGTGGGACCTCGCTGGCCCGGGATCGCAGACCGGGTGCTGGAGGCGGTGGGTCTATGGGTCGCGCCAGGTTTTATCGACATCCACAGTCATTCCGATTTTACGTTGCTGGCCGACCCTCGGGCGATGAGTTCGATTGCCCAGGGAGTAACCCTAGAAGTGGTGGGCAACTGCGGCCACGGCTGCGCCCCTCTAGCTGATCCGGCCACTGCCCGGATGAATGTGTACGGGTACGCGGCCGACTATCCCATTGACTGGCGCAGCATGGGCCAGTACCTCGAACGGCTGCAGGAGCGCCAACCGGCAGTCAACGTGCTGACCCTGGTGCCCAACGGCCGGCTGCGCCTAGCCGTGGCTGGTCTGGTGGACCGGCCTTCCACACCGGATGAGTTGAGGCGCATGAAGGGGCTACTGCAGGCGAGCCTAGAGGAGGGTGCCTTTGGCTTTTCCACGGGTCTGGAATACGGGCCGGAGCGGGCCTGCTCCGAGGAGGAGATCGCCGAGTTGTGCGGCGTGGTGGCCGCGGGCGGGGGCTTGTACGCCACCCATACGCGCAATCGGGCGGGCGAGGACCAAGAGACCATAGCCGAGGCCATCCGCACGGCGCAAACCGCGGGCGTGGCCCTGCAGATTTCCCATATCTCGGTGGTAGCGCGGCTGGCTGCAGACGGCGGCCGCGCTGTGGACGGAGCCGTGGAGCAGGTGGATCGAGCGCGGCGAGCCGGGCTGGACGTGGACTTCGATATGCACACGCGGTTGTTTGGCACGACGCATCTGAGCGCGGCGCTGCCGCCCGAGGTGCTAGAGGGCGATCAGGTCGCAGTGGCGGCGCGGCTGCGCGATCCCGAGGTGCGGCGGCGAGTGGGGTCGTACCGCAGTATTGTGGCGGGGCTGGCCCAGGGCGATTGGCAGCGGATTCTCCTGTCGCAGTACGGGCCCCGTCCCGAACTGACCGGACAGAGTCTGGCCGATATTGGCCGAGATATGGGGCTGGAGCCCATCGACCTTATCTGCGAGTTGTTGCTAGCGGCGCAGGACCGGGTCCACGAGCCGATGATCTTAGCCTTTTGCTACCGGGAAGACGAGGCGCGTCGGGTGTTCGCCCACCCGCGCTGCATGGTCGGCTCGGACGCCACGGCCCTGTGCCCCGACGGTCCGCTGCAGGGGGCTGTCTTCCACGGGGCCTACACCTGGGCGGGCTGGTTTTTCCGGCATTTTGTGCGCGACACAGGTCTTTTGTCCCCGGAGGCGGCCGTCCACCGTCTCACCGGGCTACCGGCTAGCCGTCTGGGTCTGAAAGACCGGGGGACGATCCGCCCGGGTGCCTGGGCTGACCTAGCCGTGTTCGACGGCCAGACCTTCCGCGAACGGGGCACGATCGCCGCTCCCAATCTCACGGCCCAAGGCATGGTCCACGTGCTGGTCAACGGCGTGCCCACGCTCGAAGACGGGGCGTGGACCGGGGCGCGGGGCGGGCAGGTGCTGCGCCGGAGCGGGTGAGGGCGTTGGCACTTGCGCTTCCACAGCCGACGGTCGGCTTCATGTATGCGATTCATATAGCAGTCCTAAATGACTTGAGAGATATGCACTTCGTTCTCTCTGGTGAACACGCTACTATAGCTATCTGTGTCATCTGCGGATCATTTTGTAAATGATTTCGGACTGCTATATCTACTCCGTCCCCTCCCTTAATATCTCCAAATACCGCTCTCCATATCCCTCATAATCCAATCCTTCACTAAACGCCTCCCCCGTCTCGCTGCCATCCAACCGAGTCACTCCCCCCTTTGCAACCGGCTCAATCTGCGTATCCTCGTGCCACTCATTCCACGAAGTAACCATCAGCATTCGTCCCGTTGATTCATCCGTGTACTCTACGGCCTGTGCCAGCATCGCCCGAAATAGCGAGCCAAATTCGGCCTCCTCACTCAACTTCCGCGAGACCGCCGCATGTCCATCGCGCACACCTTTGTCGTTAAATCCCGGCGTTGTAGCGGGTATAAACGCGGCTCCTTCAGCATGAGCCAGTTCTCGCCAACTCGCCTGCGCCGCATAATACCGATCCACGGCCGCCTGTCCGGCATAACCCTTCGCTCCCATACTTCCGTACACGTCGTAATTCGTCACGGCATCCAGTAGCACAATCGCCTCAGAAGACGTCGGCGGTTGGCCAAAAACCTCATCGCCGACGATGTATATATCGTGTCCCGTCTCTCTAGCTGTTGCGCGCATCGTCTCCACCATCTCGGCCAGCGTCCCATTGCGAGAGAGTACCCGCGTCAAATAGACAAATAGCACCGGACGCCCATTGATCCGCAGATAGTTGGGGTGGTCGAAATAGCGTTCGGCGATATAGGCGATGTCCGGTGCGACATTGTTGAACGCTGAAAACCCCTTTGTGCGCCCTGTAGTCTCATAAAACAGTGCAATCTGCATATCGCCTAATTCATCGTGTGGCAGAATGTGCTGCAGCAGAGTCCGATCTTCGCGCGAATCGGGGCCCCACCAACTCGCCACCCACAGCGATATATTGGCCTGTCGGCTCCACTTGAGATGCTGGGCGATCACCGCGGGATCGCGATCATCGTACTCGCCCAGCATCGGCAACTGCGGCGGTATCAACTCTTTGCGCATATAGCGACCACCGTGAAAATCGCCGCTGTACCAAGGGTAATAATAGACGCCTACGGTATAGGGTGAATCCACTTGGTCTTTATCTGTATTACTCATAGGATCTGTGCCGTTACATGCGTTGGGAAACACGAGGAAGACGCTGCATAAAACAGCCTGAAGAAATGGCCTACTAGAAAACATGGGTACGCTCAATCCACTTGTCCCGATCCAAGAGAAATACACACCGCTCGGGCAACATGCGGTCGGCAAATTCGCCTCTACCCGGTCCAAGCGGTATGCGCTCCGTCTCCTCGAAACCTAGCCGGTGGAGAAGCCGCACAGACCGTTTGTTTGCAACAACGCATCTGGCTTCAATTTCGTCTAGGCCCAAATGTTCAAAACCTACCTGCAGGATGACCCGGACCGCCTCTGATGCAAAGCCCTGCCCCCAATAAACGGGCGACAACTCGTAGCCGATGTCGCCCCGCCGGCTCTCAATGCTTTCTGTGCGCACTCCGCAGTCACCGAGTAATACCCCATTTGAGTGGTCCGTGATGGCCAGTTGGAACTTGCATCTCGGACTTTCCTTGGACCATGCGATGCACTTATCTACAAAGCGGGCACACTCCTTTCTAGTGTAGGGAAGCCGATAGTAGTATTCCAGATACCTTGGGTCTCTCCTAAACTCGGCGACGGCGTCCACGTCTTGTTTTGTGAACTCCCTCAGGAGCAGGCGTTCAGTTAGCTTCTTCATTGCGGTTGGCGTTCTACTTAGAGGGCTCGTGAAGGTCAGTGCTGAGTTCCCGCAGCACATCGACCGCCAAGAGCACGTCCTCTCTTCTACACTCGAACTGCCCGACCTGTAAGCGGATGACGAACTGGCCCTCGTGGATTGTCTGCGTCAAGTAGATCCGGCCGTCGTCGTTGACCGCGCGGAGCAGGCGCTCGGTGGCGTCGTTGGCATTTTCGCCGTCGGGGGCATACTGGAACGTGAAGAGCGAAAGATGGCAGTCCGTCGTCAGGCGAAAACCGTCCAGCAATGCGATCGCCGCGGCGGCCTCCTCAGCCCAGGCAATATGGTTCCGAATGCGCTGGCGAAGGTCTTCGAGACCGTGTGCTCGCAGCAGAAACCAGAGCTTGAGGGCGCGGAATCGGCGTCCCAAAGGGATCGTCCACTCGCTGTAATTGGTGATCTCGGTTTGGCCGAGGGTTTGCAGGTAATCCGGACGGACGCCGAGGGTGCGAACCTGCGGTTCTGGGTCTGCAAGAAACTGGATCGAGCAGTCGAATTGCGCCCCGAGCCACTTGTGGGGATTGAAGGCAATGCTATCGGCTCCCTCGACGCCCTCCCACAACGCCCGTAGCTCAGGACAGATCATCGCGGAACCGGCCCACGCAGCATCGACGTGGACGTAGAGATCGTGCTCGCGCGCCACTTCAATGGTCTGGTACACGCGGTCGGACGCGCCGATCGACGTGCCCCCAACGCAAAGGACGACACCGGCCGGAAGGAAACCCGCCGCGCGGTCAGCTTCAATCGCTCGGCGCAGCGCCTCCGGATCGAGCGCCCAGGAACCTTTGACGAGATGCTGTTGGCCGATACCGGCGATGCGGATCGCCTTGTCAACCGACGAGTGGGTCTCCGGCGAGGCATAGACCCGCACCTGTTGCTCCCCCACCATGCCAGAATCGATCCCGCGCCAGCCTAGCGCGCGCTCGCGCATCGTCAGTACGGCGCAGACATTTGCCGACGTTGCCGACTCTTGGATAACTCCCTGAAACCCTTCCGGCAGCCCAAGGGCCTGGCGCATCCAATCAACCATCCGGGTCTCAATCTCCGTAGCGGCAGGTGAGGTCTGCCAGAGCATGCACTGGGCCGCCATGACCGCCGTCAAATTTTCGGCGATCATCGAAACCGGCGCGGCATTGGCGCTGAAGTACGCAAAGAAGCGCCGGTGTTGCCAGTGCGTCATGCCGTCGGGTACGATGCGCTCAAAGTCCGCGAAGATCGTCTCCATATCTACCGGCTCTTCCGGTGGCGCTAACGGCAGCAGCGCCGCGATCTCACCCGGTGCGGTCTGCGCCCGAACGGGCCGCTCATCAAGCGTGGTTAGGTACTCGGCTCCCCAGCGGGCCGCTCGCTCAGCCCAGCGAAAGTAGTCTTCTCGTTTCATAAGACGGTCTGAATGAGATTGATAGCATCGACCCTAAAGCCCTTCAATCCGCCCAAATTCCTTTAACGCCTTCAGTATCTCAACGGTCAAACAACTCTTCCAATGCTGTTCGGCTTGCTCCCAGACTTCTGGATACTGGCCATACCAAGTCCAGGTAGGAGACCAAGAGCCATCTGAATTTTGATGCTCAATATCAAAATCCAAATTCATATCTACTTCGCTCTTCAGCGTCTCTGCTAGCAACGAGGTGGGCGTATGAGCTAACCAGAGCGGTCTGGCAGAGGGTTGCGTCAATTCTTCCGGCGTATGAACGACGACGGAGTGTACTCTCTGAATTAGTATCTCCGCCAACGTATCTTTCGCGGATTGGGGCAGAGCAGCCGTCTCAACCAGATGAACACAGCAGATAAAATCGTACATGTTCATCTCATCTGGTAATGCTTTTATATGCTCTATAACCTCTACAGTGAGTTGTTCGATCAGATCTGTAGGTACCAACTCGTGATATTCCTGTAGATAGCCCACGACCTCCGCACGAGGATTAGCCAAGAAATTGCCAAAAGTATCCGCCGTATTCTCAAAATTCCACCACGGCGCATGGGGGTATTCATCCACCGCTTGCGGGACGATGGGCCATCTGCTCTGGGTCGAATCGTATTCGGCCAGCAAATACTGGATTGCCTTGCGGACAATCTCATCATCACTAGTCGCTTTGACCTCTCTGAGAATGCGCAGCGCAATGGTCGTCGTGATAACGGATGAATCAGGCAATTGAATATCGGGTTCGAGGCCATTGCCGAAACCGCCATCCTGATTCTGATAGTTAGCAAGTTCGCTTAGGACCGCGGCTGGAGTTCCATCATCGAAATAATACGATAGAAGCCGTCTTTCTAATTCCCGGCCCTGCTCCATCACGAAAGTCCTTGCTTTCTCGAATGAGTCACTAGTCAACAGCTTCATATTTTTTTAACTCCTACAAATACGCTTGAGCCAACTCCAGAAATTCCTCCCAGCTCCTAACCTCTGCATCAACAGGGATATCCGCAGGTTCTTGTTGTCGCCTGTTATACCAGATTGCACTCATGTGGCACTGCTTCGCCCCCACCATATCGGTCTCCAACGTGTCTCCTACATACCATATCTCTGAAGGTGCTATGCCCAATCGGGCGGCCGCTGAGGTAAAAATCACGGGATGGGGCTTTCTTATCCCATAATCGGCGCTAGAAATAACAAATTCAAAATAGTTGAGCAGTTCATGACGTTGAAGTTCCCAAGAGAGGAGCGTTCCAGACCCTGGATGGTTGCTTACTACCCCCATTCTCAAATTATGGGCAGATAAGGCGGTCAATACATCGGCAATGCCGGGCTCAGGAGAGAAGAGCATACATTCTTTCCAGAATTCCAGTTCGAGTACCTCCATGGGTTCACGAAAGGTGAGGCCGAGTCGATCAAAGAGTAGTCGATTAAACTGATGATGCGTGAATTCGATGATTGAATTACCCGCAACAGCAACCTCACTATCGAGCCTTTTTGCTTCAGTAGTCACCTCTTCAGGTGATATACCTTTTCGATCCACTGCATATTCGAGCAGGCGAGCGTTACCTGCGAGGGGATCGTATCTCAGATTGCGTACGAGAGTATTTATGAAATCGAAGAGAATAGCCTGTGGCCTATTCATTTATGTGCTCCATTGGGAATGTCGTGCGACCCTCTATCCGTCGCCGAATGAGCCAATTGCGATCTTGTAGTCGTGCATGTCGGCGAACCCCATCTTTTCTGCCACCCTGACCGATGGTGTGTTGCTCGCCCAACAGTCCCAGTGGGGATTCACCTCTGAAGCGAGGGCGTGCCTGACAAACTCTCCAGCCACCACAGTAGCAATGCCTCTTCTCTGGTAGGCTTCAATCGTCTCGATACCTATGCCGCACTTGCCTTCGCTCACGTATTCTGCTGTACACCAACAGACCACTGAAGTCCCATCCAGCATCGCAAAGCCGAATCCCTGGTCGAGGAATGTTCCGAAGGATGGCCAGCCTCCGAGGATCTCATCTCTGACCAAGCCAATATGCGCAAAGTCACTTTGGAGCAATTGGGCGTCGATCTGCCTGAGTTCCAGCGGGGGCGATGGGACGGCAATTCTCGCTGAACTGTCCCGAACAGAGCAGTAAATCCGTCTTTCCACGTCATTGTCCAAGAGCGAGCCGAAAATCTCCTCCAGCCGGAGGCTCCAAGCATCTGGTGAATAGTAGAGCTTAAAGAACCCGAGTTCTCTCGACTGACCCTCTGGCTGGATTTCAGTCGAGAAGATCTCTCGCAGCCCTTCGTTGACTTCGGCGTCTTCAAAGTCTCCTGCGAGATAGATACACCGGCCTTCCCAAGCTAACACGGTCTTCGGCGCAGCTATATCGTCTGCCCAGACTCTAGCGGGGGTTTTGCCATCAATAATGCTATCTACAACGAGGCGGAGGTTGGGAGTGTCAAAATGAAGCCGAATAGACAACGTCTCTTCATTGTAAAGTCCGTGCATGGTGTCTTATTCTGTCTGCTTGCTGTAGGCATTCTTGAGGGTCGCATGGCACATAACTGCTTGTACCGAACAGGGAGAATGCCCCGTCATCGTGTGGCCGTTGTTATACGCTGACAGAGAATCAGCTATTGACTTGAAAGGCTTGTCCCATCGGCTGAAAATCCGTGGTCTGTTCCTGGGCTAGTTTTACACGGATTTCTTTAAAGCGTTTGACTGTATCCTCTGAATACAATCTTTCTCCGCAATGAAGGCATACTTCTGCAGAAACGCTAATCACAGCAGTATGCTTTCCACCATGGAGAAGTTTTTCAACGTCCTTTCTCACCAACTCCCCGCTGCATACTGGGCATTTCTCGAATGGGTTCATGAGTCTTTCTTTCTCTCTCGCCAATTAATCCATTGGTTAGGATCAGGCCGATATACAGTGATTAGCACAGCCCACAGTGTATCGGCATTATAGGCCCATACACTGTGGACGGGCTCATGTTGTTTCGTGTTTCCATATACTAAACAACTCGGAAATGGGAAGTCCGTTGGATAGTCCTCTATAATCTCACCTTGAGAGACCGAAAAGTAAATATCGTCTAATACTAAATTATCAGCGTGCACTTCCTCATCCGCATGGTCTGTTATACGGACTCTATGGGATTCAATGGCCTGTATAAGGACGTCAATTTCCATAAACAGAACGAATTAGGTATTGAGAGCAGAACCCCAATACTTCCAGAGGTTCCGCGGTACGTCGTATCGCTTGAGCCTCCGGCCTGGATGCCCCGGCGGTAGAAAGCCTGTCGGGGTGTTGCCTACGTACTCGGGCGGTGACGGCTTCGGGGGCGACCATGGCGTGCCATCCTTGTCGGGAAACATGACCATGGGTGCCTGCTCGCGCATTTCCCTATGGGAGTAGCGTGCAAACTGCGCCACCCTCGGTTGCCTTGACCCCGCCGCGTTAGCCGAGCCAACGTGCGTAGTGAGGCCGTGGAGCAGCATTGCGTCGCCAGCTCGCCCCGTCATACATACCACCTCGCCCACACTAGGATCCCCCTCCAAGAGCGCCCGGTGCCCGCCGCTCTTCACCGGCTCTGTGAAGAGGTACGAACCGTCGATTTGCTCGGGATGTTCGAGGAAGTATCGGTGGTTCGCCAGGTGCGACCTTGGCCAATAGGCCGTGCCTCCACCCGTGGGGCTGCTGACGTCCCAGAACAGCACGGCGAAGAACGCCATGAACCCACCGCCCCAGCCAGTGGCATACCCATCGAGGTGACCGTCGTCAGGGGGAGCCCACTCCGTGCCCGGATCATTCGGCAGGATCACCCGCGTCATTGGAATCTGCGGCGTCCACGGCTGCCCCGCCGGGTGGGAAGGGGCAAAAGCGCCGCCACCAATCTGCTCCACAATGGACTGCAAGCTTGGTAAATCGTACAGGTTAGGGCTGAGCTCGGGCCACCCACCCTCGGGTGCATACCGCCCGGCAGGCCAAGTGCTAGGGTCGTCGAGGTCCACGCCGCCAGAGCAAGCGGCGCGCATCTGATCCTGCCACCCCTCAAGCACATCAGGAGGTATCAATCCCGGAATCGCGAGCACCCCCTCTGCTTTGAACTCGTCCAACTGCGCCGGTGACAGCAGCATGCTCGACTTGGGATCGGGTCCGTAACTTTCTGATTTATTCACTATCAACACTCCATAGGCAAATCAAACAACGCGATAGCGCTCCACCACCTCCATATCCACCTTAATCCCCAACCCCGACCCTGTGGGCACAGTAAAGTGCCCCTTCTCCAGCGCCAGCCCCTCGGCCACAACATCGGCCTCTCGCGTAAAAGGCAGCTCATCGCAGGGCAACGTCGCGTTGGGCAGCGTCGCCTGCAAATGCACCGAGTAGGCCGCCAGCACCCCAGTACACAACCCGCCCATCTGAATCCAGCAGGGCACATCCGCAGCCTCCGCCAGCGCCGCCGCCTTCCGCACTTGCAGCGCCGAGCCGCCCAAGTTCACGTAGTCAATGCACTCGGCCTTGAGCGCCGCCAGCACGCCGGACGGCGCTCCCAAGTGCAGGGCAATGGGGATGTGGGTCTTCTCGCGCAGGATGCGGTACCATTCGAGGTTGTTTTTGAGCAGGGGATCTTCAAAGACCGACACCGTGCCAAAAGGCTCCAATTCGCTCGCCAAACGCGCGGCCTTGGGCAACAGGCCGAATTCAGTATTGGGATCAACGCCGACCGTGTAGTCGGCCCCCGCCGCTTCTTTCATCAGCCGCACCGTCTCGACGATATTCCACGAGCGCGCCTTGAGCTTGTGGTTGCTAAAGCCCAGCTCAGCCCCTATTTCCGCCTCGGCCGCGGTCTCTTCTGGCGTCATGGGGCACGACCAGTACGACACCGGCACCTTGTCCCGCACCTGCGCCCCAAAGAAGCGGTGCAGCGGAATGCCGTAGGCTTGGCCGGCAATGTCGAGCAGCGCACAGGTGAAAGCGTCTGGACGATTGTACGGGTCCAAAGCCAGCGGGTCCTGCCCCACGAGCGCCTCGGCTTGCTCCTGACCAGCAGACTTTTTGCTGAGGAACTCGCCCCAGCCCTCTAAGCCCTCGTCCGTCTGCACGCGGCAGAGGGTGATGTCGTAGATCTTGGGAAGGTAGCGGGCGATCACCGGGATCGGCGGGATTTCGACTTCGTACAGCTCTACTTGGGTGATTTTCACAGGGGCCTCCTCTGCGATAAGGTTTCCGTTGCGCGTCGTTTGTCGAAGGGGTACAATGATACCAAATTGCTGAGTAACCACAAAGGGATCGGTCGATTCCGCGAGAACCGCAAGGAGGGCCTCATGGACGACAAGAGGATGACCAACGAGGAAAACTACCGCTTCGACGTGGCGGGGTATATGATCGTCCCCGGCGTCCTGACGGCAGCCGAACTGAACGCCTGCAATCAGGCCCTGGACCAGCTAGCGTCTAACAACGGGCCGCTGCGCTGGACGTCGCCCGTTTGCAATCCCCTGCGCGCCCTGCGCGAGCATCCAGTGCTAATGCAGTATCTGGAGCAAATCTGCGGCGAAGGAGTCCGGCTCGACGAATCGCCGAGGCTCGTCGAGTCATGCACCGAGGCGACGGACCTGTCGGGGGGCGACGAGTGGGTGGATTGGTCGCGAGCGTACCGGCAGTACAACGGGCATCGCTTCTGCCAAGGGGTGCGGGCCTTCTGGGCGCTGGCGGACGTGGACGCAGAGGACGGAGGTTTGGTCGTAGTACCGGCCAGCCACAACAGCACCGTACCAGCCCCGCAAGACCTAGTGGACGGAACCGACCCAATGGGACTCGTCGAGCAGCCGGTCTTGCAGGCGGGCGATCTCCTGCTCTGCACCGACTCGCTGATGCGCGGCGTGCGGCCTTGGCAGGGCGCGGGGCCGCAACGCCTGCTCGAATGCGGGTACATCAGCACCGGCGTGCGGCCGGGAGCGGCGTCCGAAATCCGCGGCAACGACAGCGCACTGCCCGAGTGGGCCGACGATCTGACCGATATCCAGCGCGCCGTCTTGCACAATCCCAACCGCCCGTACCCGCCGCCGGTCGTGCATTCGGACGGCGAAAAAGTTTGGCTGGCAGAGGAACCGGGGGTTTTCCATCCCTCGATCTACATCCGCGACCCAGATTCCGCGATTGACGAAAAGGAATTTTTCCACTGGGATCTGTGCGGCCACCTCGTTTTGCGCGGCGTGATGGACGAGGAATGGCTGACCGCGGCCAACGAAGCCATCGACAAAAATCCCGACCGGATCAGCCACGGCGGATCGGCTGCCGGCGATTCAACGCCGTTGGCCGGTACAGGGGTCGGCCGCTCGTCCATGGGCAACCCGTGGGCGTTGCCTGCGCCTTATGGCGAGCCGTTCCAACGCATGATCGCCGATCCGGCTCTAGTCCAGCGCCTGAACTGGATCATGGGCAGCGGCTTCGAGTGCATGATGTGCAGCGGCTTCCTATCCGGGAAAGGGTCGTCCGGGCACTCTTTGCACTCGCCCGCCACACCGGCCAAAATAGCCAACCACTACCGCCAGCAGAATGGCCGCGTGTACGCCGAATACCTCAACGTGGCTTGGCAATTGCGCGATGTAACGCCGGCCGACGGGGGCTTTGTCTGCGTCCCCGGCTCACACAAAACCGCCTATCCCATGCCCGACGGCATCCGCACCTGCGAAAATGAAATGGGCCTAGTTAAACACATAGAGATGAAGGCGGGCGACGTGCTGCTGTTCCTCGCGTCAGCGCAGGCGCACGGGGCGTATCCGTGGACGGGGGAGCAAAATCGGCGGATGATCTTTTTCCAATACCGGTCGCACAATCTGTACGCGCCCTGACAAATAACGGAGGCTCGAATTGGAGTTCGGCGGCAACAACCTTGAGTTCCGCGACTACTTGCGCACGCTCGCTGCCTAGCCGTGGTTGAATGAATGGAGAATCGCCCCAATATCGAGGAACATTCCGATGAGTCAGGGCGTCTTTCGACGGACTGACCTAACTCGACTACACCACAACTTTTCCGAATAGGGAGCAAATCATGCTGAAATGCGTCTTCACCCTCACCGCCTTAGCCCTTTTACTAGCCCCAGCCCCCACCCTCGCCGGCACCGTCCCAGTAGAAGGCGAAGGCGATCCGGCCTTGTACGTGGTCAAAGTCCACGCCGATTGGTGCGGCTCCTGCACGGCTCTCGTGCCAATCCTCGAAGAAGTCCAAGCCGGGGTAGCCGATCAGCCCGTCCTCTTCGTCCAATTGGACGTCACCGACTCAACGCTGACCTCCCAAGCTCGCCTGCTCGCCGCAGCCCTCGAAGTAGAAGACCACTTCAAGGCCAACAACCAAACCGGCCTCGTCCTGCTCATCAACGCCCAAGACCACACCCTGCTGGAAACAGTGACCAAGCAAAACTCCGCCGCAGAGATCGTCGGCAAAATCAAAACCCACCTCGCGGCCCCCGAACAAGTAACCGATTAGCTGCAATCGGGACGAGATCGCGGCGCACCAAAAAGCCGCCACCGGGTCGCATTCCGGTGGCGGCTTTACTTTTGAAGAGAGACGCAACGAAAGGCGCAACAACAGTATGGATGCCTTCGGCGCGTTCTGTTGGTCCTAACCGCGTAGCTCGTACTCTTCTACCAAGGCGCGCACCCGCGCTAAAAACGGGGCGATGTCCTGCGGTTGACTGGCCGCGTTGTGGAGGACAATGTCCTCACCCGTCTCCGCGTGGAACATCGTCGCGGCCGGCGACACACTCACCTTTTTGACCTCGGCCCACGCCAGCGTCTGCCGACCAAACAGGCCCTCTTCAACGGTCACACCCTCCGGTCCCAGCCAGACCAAGCGCCGATGGAGGCGGTGGACGAAGAACGCCGCCGCACAGAACGCCGCAATCCCGCCGCCGAGCACTGCGAGTCCATACACAAAGCCGCCGCGCTGGAAGGCGATGGTCCCCAACACCAACTGGCCAATGCCCAACAGGGCAAAAACTAGGCGTTGGCTGGTGCCGGGGCTAGTGGATAGGTCGAACTGTTCAGCCATACCTCAGCGCGGTACGATCCACTCGTCGTCTATTTCCATGCCAAAACCCGGCGCGTCCGAAGGGACCAAGCGCCCATCTTGGGGCACGGCCGTACCCGGTATGGTGTGAACTTCATCCAAGGGAATGCCCGGGGGCGAGCCGAGCCAGAACTCGGCCATCGGCGACTCGGGGAAGGCAAAGGCGAAGTGTTGTCCGTAGGCACTGTTGGCACCGCCGTGAGGAATGGTGACAAGGCCGGCGGCTTCGGCGATGTAGTAGATCTTGACCGCCTCGGAAAGACCGCCGCACCACTTGAGGTCCGGTTGCAGCACATCGACGCAGCGGTGCTCCACTAGCTGGCGGAAGGCCTGACGGCCGTGGTGATCCTCGCCGGTGGCAATGGGCACGTACGGAGCGGTCCGCTTTAGCGCGATGTGGCCTTCGAGATCCGTGGGAATCAGCGGTTCCTCAATCCAGCGCATCTGGTAGGGCCTGAGCCGCTCGGCGACTTGGACGGCGTATTCGACGTTGTAGGACATGACCGCATTGAGCATCAGCTCGCAGTCCGGGCCGATGGTCTCGCGCGCTTGGGCGATTTTGTCTTCGAGGCGGTTGAGCCCCTCCTGGCCCTCGCGGTAGTGAACCGGATTAGTAACCTTGAAGGCGCTAAACCCCAGTTCGAGCCCCCAGTCGAGGTCGTCGCCCGTGGCGTAGAGTTCGAGATGGTCGCGGCAGGGGCCGCCGAGCAGGCGATACACGGGCAGGCCCAGCAACTTGCCCTTGAGGTCCCAGAGCGCCAAATCGATCCCGCTTTGGGCAACGGCGGCGGTCCCAGCATGACCGAGGCGCTGAGCAGCGCGCCACATCAGGTCGTTGAGGAATTCCGTAGCCAGACAATCGCGGCCCGTCAGCAGGGGTGCGAAAACCTGCTCGACAATGGCAGCTACCGGCTCGCCAAAGGAGCAATTGCCCAAACCCCAAGTACCGTCTTCAGCAGTTATCTGCACCCAGACGGGGCCGCCGCCCATGCCCGGCATCTGGCCGGGAAGACGGGAGAATTCTGGATACTTGTTGATCGGCAACGAACGCGGCGAACTCTGGTTCCAAGAGGGGCGACGGGGCGCGGTTTTGGGCGGGTTGTGCGGAATTTTGAGATCAACTACGCGGATGGATTGTATTTGCACGTCTAAACCTTTTCAAAATCTACGTCGGGCGTTTGGGGGATACATTATATCGTCGGGCGTTGGTAGCAGCAAGGTTGGCAGCGCGGTCAGGTCATTAAAAGGAGTATTGCAGTTGCATCGAGTAGGTGTTGTCGGTGTAGCTCTGGGTCGGGTCGTTTGAGTCGTTGGTCGCAAACGCGTATTCCAGCCGCGCCGCAAAATTGTCGCGGAGATCCTGCTTAAAGCCGAAGCGCAACAGGGTGAGGTTGTCGCGCCGTTTGGTACTGGTCTCGGGCACGATCCAATCTTGGTATGACTTGAAATGATGGCGCACAGCAAGGCTCGCGCTGGAACGCGGCGCGAGTCGCCAGATGAAAAAAGATCCTATGCGGTGGTTGGCGAAGTTGAAATCGACATCGTCCTCATCGCCGTCGTGATGGCCGAATTCACCCCTTTGCTCAGGCTCGCGCGAGAGGGGTTCGTGGCGCGGGAGTTCGCGAGAGGCTATATCAATTTCGAACTGATACTTCAAATTCAGCAACACCCGCCCCAAGGCCATGCCCTCAAACCCGAGGCTGGCCGTCTGGCGGATCCCGCCCACGTTCTCGTTGAGCTCGGATGTGATGATTCTCGGGTCGATAACGCCCCGGTACGCGCGCACCTGATAGCCAGCGGAAATATGTGCAATCGCGCTGAGCTGCCGTCTGAGCCCGCCTTGGACCATGACACTGCTATACCTGCTGTGTTTGCTGTTTGGAAAGTACTTGTTCCGCAGCTCGGCCCCGAACCGGGACGACCACGACGGATTCCACCGCATCTGGAGTTGACCACTGATATCTTGCTTGAAGTATTCGTTGATGCGGTCGTTGGGTTGGTGTCGCAGGCCGAGGTTGGCGACGGTCAGGAGCGTGGCATCGCGGGAAAGCCTGCGGTGCCAAAGACCTGACAGCAGGTGATCGTAGCGATTCTTCTCGGTTACGTCGGCAAAGCGTCGCGGAGCCATCTCATAGCGTACGGCAATGCGCGTCCGAGGATCAAGCGCGGCCCTGACATTGACCCCTGCCCATATATACGCGGCAAAATCCCGTTGTTCGCCCAAGTCCTTCGGCACCTGCAAGACATTGTCTTCGTACTGGTAGCGGAAGTCAAAAAAGGGCTTGATCCGCAACGATGATTCGGCGAAAACTAGGCACGGGGTGCTCAGCGCGAGCGACCATATCACAACTGTAATTCTCAATGACACGTGGGGATACCGTCACTTTCCTTGGAGCATATTCTCGAGTTCTTGGGCGAGATGTACCGCTTTCTCGCCGTGGATTTTTTCTTTGGCGTACCAGCTCTCCCGTTTGGCGCGCCAAACTTCCAGCGCCGATTCTGCATCCGCAATCTGTCCTTCCAACTCGGCGATATCGAGGCTGCGGTCGAGATCGAACTCGTCTTCTTCGCCGCGGCGAATGTCGCGGAGCAACTCCAGCATATTGCGCCGCAAATCAAGTGCTTTACTGGTTTCGCGGATCTGCCGGTCAAGCTCTTCGATTTTGCTCCGTATAATATCCTGTTGGTCTTGCAGCACGGCCAATTTCTGCTGGATCTCATCGGGGCCGTCGGTTTGCGCCGGGGCGACATCCAACGACAACAGCAACTCGCTGGACTCTCTGGCCATTTGCTCTCGGTAGGTTTCTGCTTCTTCCTGAAGTTTTAGCACCTCGGCAAGAATTCGGGTCTTGGTCTTGGCGTCTTTGGCAACGCGGGCTTCCCCAGAAAGCCGCTCGATCTCGTCATTCAGCAGCCCCACGAGCAGGCGTTGTTTGGCGATCGATTCCTCGGTGAGCGCATAAATCCGATCGTCGAGCGCCTGGATCCGGTCCGACAATTCCCGGGACGCCTGCAGGTCGCCCTGCAATTGTCGCTCAAGCAGTCGGTCGCTGCCTTGTTGCAGGTCTTGTTTGGCCGTGCGGATCCTATCGGTCAACTGCTTGTTTTCACGCAGCAACTTGTTGCTCTCTGCCGAGATACCGGCGACCTGTTCGGCGAGTTGTTCAATCTGTATTCTCAAGTTTTGTAGGGTTAGTTCCTGCGCAAACGCCGCTGGCACCGCCCCGATTGAGATGGCGCAAAATAGCAGGAGACACCGCCAGCTAAAAAGCATGGTCCTGAACGCTCGCCGAGAGACTAGAGTCTATATTTTTCAAATTTGTAGCGGAACGTGGTTCGCTCGATACCGAGCAATTTCGCGGCGTCGGCTTTGACCTTGTTTGCCTTTAGATAGGCATCCCACAAGAGCTGCTTTTCAAAAGCCTCGACGCGCTCTGTCAATGTGCCGCTTTCTACGTGGTGTTCAGGGGATTGAGCGTTTAGCGAGAGGTCCTCGGGCGCAATCTCGTTGCCCTGAGCCAACACCACGGCGCGTTCGATGGCGTTTTCGAGTTCCCTGACATTGCCGGCCCAAGAGTGCGTCGTCAGCAATTCCATGGCGCTGGGATGCACGGACGACACCTTCTTGCCGATCTCGGCGTTGTACTTGAGCAGGAAATGGGCCACGAGCAGCGGAATGTCCTCGCGACGTTCGCGCAAGGGCGGGACTTCGATGGGCACCACGTTGAGGCGATAGTACAGGTCTTCGCGGAATGCCCCTTCCCTGATGCGGTCGGGCAGGTTCCGGTTGGTCGCGGCGACGAGCCGGACATCGACCGCGATCGAGCGGGTTCCCCCGACCCGCTCAAATTCCCGTTCCTGCAGGACGCGCAGCAGTTTGACCTGCATCGCCGGCGTACTCTCGCCGATCTCATCGAGGAACAACGTACCGCCATCGGCGATCTCGAAACGTCCGGGTTTCATCTTCACGGCTTGGGTAAATGCGCCTTTCTCATGGCCGAAGAGTTCGCTTTCCAGCACGCCCTCTGCCAGCGCCGCGCAATTGACCTTGACGAAGGGTTTTTCCCGGCGCGGACTGTGCTGGTGGATCGCGCGGGCAACTAACTCTTTCCCAGTGCCGCTTTCCCCGCCGATGAGCACGGTCGAATGGGTTGGCGCGGCGGTTTGTATCCTGTGAAAGACCGCTTGCATCTGCGGGCTTTCACCCATGATCTCGTCAAAGCTGTAGCGCAGCTCGTCTTCTCGGCGCAGGTAGGCGTTTTCCTGACTGAGACGGCGTCCGGCAAGTGCCTGTTCAATTTTTACTTCGATCTGTTCGAGCGTGTACGGTTTGGTTATAAAGTCCACCGCTCCCTTCTGCATGGCCTCAACGGCCAACTCGATCGTGCCAAAAGCCGTCATCATTACGACACTCGTTTCGGGCGAGAGCTCAGCAAAGGCTTCAAGGACTTCAATCCCGGTCTTCTTTGGCATCTGGATATCGACCATGGCCAAATCGAAAGAGTACTTCTCGACCGCGGCGATCGCATCCTCTCCGTCAAACGCAACATGGGTCGAATGCCCCAGTTCCCCAAGCGCGAGGGCGAGCCCCTCTCTGGTGCTTTTATGGTCATCGGCGATCAGTATCCGGCTCATGCCTGTCTTTCTCGCTCCATAGTCGTCGGCAGTTTGAGAACAAATGTCGTACCGCCGCCTTGCTTACTCGTGCATTCGATCGTGCCTTGGTGATGCTCGACCAGCCGTTTGACGATGGCCAACCCAAGCCCCGTGCCCTGGTCTTTCGTGGTAAAAAACGGGATAAAAGCGCGTTCCGCCGTCTCGGGAGACATACCCACTCCGGTATCCCGAACCTCGACGCGGATGGCAGCGGAATCCGCATCGACAAAACCTTCGATGGCGATGGTGCCGCCCTGGTCGATTGCTTGCGCGGCATTCTTGACCAGATTGGTGAACACCCACTTGAGTTGGTCGGCGTCTGCTTCGATGGCGGGCAAAGTGTCCAAGTTTATCGTTTGAACCTCGACAGCGCCCGCCCGCAACTCTGCATCGAGCAGCGCCAGTACTGAAGCTACTACGTCCGCCAAATCCACCGGCTCGGTCTGCAACGGCGTCGGACGCGCAAAGTCGAGAAATTCGCTGACTAGCTGATTCAATGACTGCACTTCGCCATCCACTTGTTCAATCAGTTGCTCCGCTTTTGGGTCGGCGGAGATTTGGCGTTTGAGTAAGCCTAGAAAAATCCGCATCCCGTTAAGCGGGTTTCTGACCTCATGGGCGAGCCCAGCCGATAGCTGTCGAAGCTCCTCGGCCAGCCGCGATACCTGCTGGTCCCGCTCTTGAATCGCGATACTCATCTCGTTGAATGTCGTGGCTAGTTCGCCGACCTCGTCTTTGCTGCGCGTTTCAACCTGCGTCCCGAACGCCCCGGCCTTAATCTGTTGGGTCGCTTGCGAGAGTCTTTTAATCGGCACGGCGATCGACCGGGCTAAAAAGATGCTGAGAACAACTGCAAAAACCGTACCAACGACGCCGATCAGTACCATGTTGCGGCTCATCCCCGCCAGGCTTTCGAGGAACAGCACACTCGCATCCACGGCGAGAATGGCGACGATACCACCGTCTTCGTCGCGAATGGGCGCATACGCCGATCGGTAAAAAGCATCGTCTTTGCCGTGGAAGGCTACGGAGGCAGCCCCTATCCCTCGTTTGGCTTGGTCAATATGGATTCTGTCTTCGCCCAGTGAGTGGTATTGACTCCCAATGGGCACATCGACGCGGGAATCGACGAGGCTTTTGTATTCAAGGTCAATCACGTACATCGCCCGCGCTTCGGAAGCATCGCGCATAGACTGTAGCTGCTTTTGCAGCCTCCAGTACAACCGCCTGTCTTCGTCGCCCGGCTGGAGCACGCGCAAGTAGCTTCCGTTGAGTCCGTTGAGTTGTGCTGCAGAGGTCTTGGCAACCGCCACGAGCCGTTCGCCCATCTCGGCGTCGAGCGCACGCTTTGCCGTGTCGTAGAATAGATAACTACTAGCCGTCAAAACCAAGACCACGAGCAGCGCAATGGTGAAGGTCGTCTTGGTTTGGAGTCGGATCTTCATGCGCTTTTTCGCACGTAGTTTAATGAATAGCGACCTGATTAAAAATTGGTCCATGGCCGTGTGTTGAGCCTCCACTGAATTTATCGGAAAAATGCCTTCCCCGGCAAATTTCTGCCGTCCTCGACAAAAATTTGCCGCGTCCCGTGCCAAAATCTGCCCCCAAACCCCTTTGATTCAGTGCCTTTTTCGTTGGCACGAAAATTGCTCAACAGAAAGGTGTCCAATGCCATGGCAAAGACACACAATGTAGCAATGCGGCGTTCATAGTTTGAACTACCCGCTTAACTCGGAGGAGATACCATGAAACTCAACATGAGCAAACCAATCGTTGTGGTGCTTATTCCCGCATTTATTGGAATAATTAGCTGTTCTGATAATCCAATAACGTCCGCCGGCGAAAACGCTGAATCGGGCAGGTCTGAGTCGAACGGAGAACATAGCGGTAACGCAGAAGGCGCAGGCCACGAAGGTCGTGAAGGTGGTGAAGGCGGAGCAGGCCGTTTAGTTGCCAGCGCAGGTGGCGACGGCGAAGGCGGCGGTGAGCACGGGAGCGGTGCAGGTGGAGGCGAAGGCGGTGAAAGACACGCCGGTAGCGAAGGCAGCGAAGGCGGCGGCGAAGGCGGCGGCGAGGGTAGTGAGACCAGCGGCCATGCCGAAGGCCCCGAAGGCGGCGGAGGCGATCCATCGAGCCCGATCCTCGCGCTCGACGAGTCGTTTGACGGCGTCGTCAACGGCGTGCGCGTGGCCATGTCCTATGACCCGATCAGGCGCTCGTTTTCCGGCATCGTCGAGAACACCATGGCGCTGACCGCCTGCTCCGTCCAGATCGAACTCAACCTCAAACAGGGCACGCGCACGGTCGTCGAGTTGGGGCCGTCCCCAGTCGGCGATTTAGCACCAGGTGCCAGTGCGACCACTGAACTGTTGGTCGATGACGAGCCGCTGGCGGCGGGAGTAGCTTTCGACGCCTGGGAGATCCATCCAGAGGTGTTTGACTGCAACTGCCCCGTTCCCAACCCCTCAGGTGGCGAAGGCGGTGAAGGCAGCGAAGGCGGCGACGCCAGGCAGCAACTGGCCCCCGACCAGTCCTACGACCAGACGCGCAACGGCGCGCGATTAATCATGTCGTATAGCCCCAGCCAAGATACGTTCTACGGCATAGTGGAGAATACGACCGACCAAACGTTGACCCGGGTGCGGGTGGAAATACATCTGACGGATCAGTCCGGCGCGATCATCGCGGAGTTGGGGCCCACTACGCCGACGGACCTCGCGCCGGGTGGGATGCTGCTCATCACTCTGCCAGCCGCTGGCCAGACTTTTGCTGGCTGGTCGCCTCATGCGGAGGTCGGCTCTGGTGAAGGCGGAGAGGGCGGAGGCGGCGAAGGCGGCGGTGAGCACGGCGGCGGTGCAAGTGGTGGCGAAGGCGGCGGTGAGCACGGGAGCGGTGCAGGTGGCGGCGAAGGCGGTGAAAGCCACGCCGGCCGTGAAGGCGGCAGCGGGTGAAATTTCACAGTTGCCAACTCGCCTACTCGGCGAGATAGTGAAAGCGAGGGTAAAGCTGGCCGGTTGTACATGCAATCGGCCAGCTTTTTTTATTCCTCCTACCTCCCCAAGTGGCGGTCGGCAAAGTCCAAGTACTGCTCCCAATCGTACCCTGCGAGGTCGTGGCCACCGCTGCGAATGTGGTAGCCAATCTGGCCCATGACCGGCTGATCGACAGCGGGCATCTGCGTGGCCGGCAAGCCGTCGCTCCCGAGCAGGCGATAGACGGGGTCGGCGGCGAGGGCCGCGAGGAATTCGCCGCGCGGGTCGGCCCAGCGGTCCTCGACCGCGCTGGCTACGTAGAGCGGGCGCGGCGCACAAAGTGCCAAGAGCTGATGCTGATCTACGGGCAGCTCGTCTTCGGCATCGTTATAGCGTCTGAAATTGTCGCAGAACCAGTGCGGGAACGCGTGGTTGATACGCGCGACGGTCTCGCCGTAGCGCCGCCGCGAGAGCGCGGCCCCACCGCAGCCGGAATCGTTGGAAATGACCAAGGCAAAGCGCAGGTCGCAGGCCCCGGCCCACAGCGCAGTCTTACCCAGCCGCGAGTGGCCGAGCACGGCGACCTTCTCGTCGTCGCAGTCCGGGTCGGTTTGCAGATAATCCACGGCCCGGCTCAAACCCCACGCCCAAACACCGATGGCACCCCATTCGTCCGGCGCGGGCCGGTTTTGCCCCTCTTTATAGAAGAGCGGGTGGACGCCGTTGTGGTAGCCGTCGTCGTAGTCGGGGTCGAGGTCGCCGCAGTACATGGTGGCCAAGCCGTAGCCGCGCGCGATGATCTTGGCGACGGGCCAGCGGCTGGCTGCGCAACCGCGCGAGTTGAAGGTGGCGCGGTGATTGACGATGCCGTTTTGCGCCTCGGCGCGCATCCAGCGGGTGTTGAGGTGGATCGCGGAGTCGCGTTGGATGGAGTGATTGCCAAAGAAGTTGAGGCCCAAGAAGACCGGCACCGGACCAGCAGCGGCGGCGGGGCGATAGAGCAGGATATCCATGCTCGGGCCGTTATGGTCAGCGGTGAAACACGCGCGGACTTGGCGTCTCACAGCGCGACCGCAAAGAGCCTCGCCTTCTTCGGTGGGGACGAAACGAGTGTCGGGTAGAGAACCGGGCATCTCGCCGAAGACATGCGTCTTGAAGAGCTGGAGAATCTCCGGACGACGAACCTCGGTCCAAGTAACCGCGTCGGCCACGGGTGCGCCGCTGGCCAGCGTCAACGGGTCGGGCAACGAGTACGGAGGGACTTTGGCTTCGTCGTAGTTGGCTTGGCTTGGGGGCATAGTCGCTGGTCTGGGATGCAGTCTCAATCGCCCGCCAGAATGGGGTGTAGCGGATGATCCCAGAAGCCGCCGGCCTCCATCTCGTCGGCCGCGCCAGCCGCGTCATGCGTCCCGGTAAACGTGGTGTAATCGGGCATGTAGATAATGGCGAAGGCACGGCGCGGCGCAGCGGTCTGGTTGGGACCGGCGTAGTGGAAGGTGCAGCCGTGGTGGAAGGTAATGCCGCCGGCTTGCATGTCCATGGTCACTGGCTCGGGCACGTCGTAGCCCTGTTCCTTCATTTTGGCGACAATACTCTCGCCAGCAACGCCTAATTTGATCGGTTCGAGCCGCTCGTACTGGTGTGAGCCGGGCACAAAGTGGAGGCAACCGTTGTCTGCGGTCACGTCATCCACCGCGATCCACGCCGACAGCGCGCCGACCGGGTCCATCGGCCAATAAGGAGCGTCCTGATGCCAGTTCGTCTCCTTGCTCGTTTGGCCGGGGGGCTTGATCATCGCGTGATCGTGGTAGATGCGCACGTGGCGGCAGCCGCTCAGGCGGCGGGCGGTCTCGGCCAGGCGCGGATGGAAGGAGATATCCTTGGCGTCTGGATAGTCGGTCCAGAGGTTGACCATCTGATTGAAGACGCGCTCGTACTCTTCCGACACGCGGCCATCCTTTTCGGCCCCTCTGATGCGGGCGCGATGCGTGTCAATGGCGTGGTCAATGGCTTGGCGCAGCGAGGCAATCTCCTCGGCGGAGAAGAAGTGCTCGTAGCGCATGTAGCCATTTTGCTGAAAGAATTCGGCGTCGGCTGGCGTCGCCGGGCTTATTGTAGGCATGAGGGTAAGACCTTAATTTTTGCGGTGGCAATCAAACACTCAACAGGGGTAGAAAATGGCCGAAGTAACGATGTACCACAACCCGCAATGCTCTAAAAGTCGGCAGACCTTGGCTTTGTTGTCCAAGCAAGGCGTAGAGCCGGACGTCGTCGAGTACTTGCAGACGCCGCCGGACGCCAAAACCTTAGACGAACTCTTGCAAAAGCTCGGACTGGAACCCCGGGAACTGATGCGCACCAAAGAAGACGAATACCAAGCGCTGGGACTGGCCGAGGTGACGGATCGCGCGCAACTCATTCAGGCGATGGTGGAACACCCCATCCTGATCGAGCGGCCCATCGTGGTCAAAGGAAGCCAAGCGCGTCTCGGTCGGCCACCAGAGCAAGTGCTAGACATTCTCTAGATGCTAAAACTAGGGTTTCTCACCTCGCACACCGGGTCGAATATGCAGGTGATCATCGATGCCTGTCAGGCGGGGACGCTAGCGGCCGAGCCATGCGTGGTGATTAGCAACAACTCGCAATCGGGCGCACTGACACGAGCACGGCAAGCGAACATTGCGGCGTACCACCTGAGCGAGCGGACGCACGGCGAGGCGCTGGGAGGAGCAATTTTGGCGGCGATGCAGCGGCACGGGGTCGAAGTAATTTGTCTGGCCGGATACATGAAAAAGCTGGGAGCGGAGGTTTTGACGGCCTACGAAGGGCGGATTCTGAACATCCATCCCGCCCTATTGCCCAAGTTCGGCGGACAAGGCATGTACGGGATGCGGGTCCACGAGTCCGTGTTGGCCGCTGGAGAACGCGAGAGCGGGGCGACGGTCCACTTGGTAGATGAAGAATACGACCACGGGCGAGTGCTGGCGCAGGAAAAGGTTCCAGTTAAAGCAGAAGACACGCCTGAGACGTTACAAAAACGGGTATTAGCAGTGGAACACCGGCTCTACGCGGCAACGCTCGTGCGGATCGCGGCCGGCGACCTAAAAATTGGCACCGATCCGCGATAGACGGTCAAAAGCACGTGGTCGTCCTGCGTTTTCTATTCCGCTTCCGCGCCCCCGCGCATAATGCGTCGCAAGTGCCCAAGCTCCTCGACGATGGTGCGGCGCTCTAGCAGTCCGAGAACAATCCCGTACGCCAACGCCATAATTCCACTCCGCAAGACAAAATCGCCCACCGCGTAATCCAAGGCCCAACGATCGTACGACCATCCACAGACAGCGGCTGCCAGCAATCCCACGGCTGGCGCGACCAATACCTTGAACCAATTGACGCGAACATAGGCGCGCAGGCCAACGCACAGTCCCAAAAAACCCACGCCAGCCACCGCACCCATGCTGTACGCCACGCCCTCCGTGCCCCACAACACGCCCAGCGCGGGGACGGCAACAAGAGCCACAACCCCCTGTATCCCCACTATGTACGCAGACCGGCGCGTCGCCCCTACCGCCCATAGCAGGCCGAATCCATCGCTGAGCAGCGGGCGCAAAAGCGCATACGCCGCCAGCCAAACTACGATGTGAGCCGACGCAGCCCACTGGCCGCCTAAGAGGGCGGTTATTTCGCGGGCATTGAAGACCAAAATTAGCGACACCGGAGCCGATACCCTCAGCACTAGGCTGATCATCTTGGAGAACAACTCGCCCAGCCGCTCGCGCTCGTGCCGGTACCGCGAGTACAGGGCACTGCTGTAGTTGAGAATGATATGCGCGATGACCGCGGTGGGAATCTGCACCAGCCACCACGCCGTCTCGTAGAGCGCGAGCGCCGTATCGCCTACTACCAAGCGCACGACCAGTTTGTCGTACCACCAAATAAAAATCTGCAATACCCAGCCAATCCAGATCCACACGCCATAGCCCAACAAGCGGCGCGCCCAAACCCAATCGAAGCGCAAAGAAGCGCGGCGCAGGGGACGACTGAACCAAGTAGCAGTAGAAAAAAACAGCACGTACACCACGCTGAGCACCGAGTACGTAGTCCACCCTCCCAGTATCAAACTCCACTCTTCCCACCCGGCGTGGGCCGCCAGCAGCGCACTGCTCAGGGCCAACAGCGTCCCCAACCCGTGCAAGAGAGAGAGCCTGCCAAACTCAAAATCCATCCTCAGCAGGGCCTCTGAAGTCAGGCTCAGTTGGCGCACGAATTGCAGCGCCGCCAGCACCCACGCGACTTGGGCAAAGGTCCAGGAAAAATCCGCTGGGAAGAGCAGCACCAAGGCCAGGACGACCCCACTGGTCAACAAACACGACAGCAAGGTAATGCAGACATTCAGCGTAAAATGCGTACCGACGAATTCCTCAACTCGGTCCTGGAAGTGCAACAGCGCGTGTGTCAGGCCAAACTCGCGCAGGCTGGACAGCATGGTAAAGACCGTCACGCCTAAAAACACATCGGCAAAAACACTCGGTTCAAGCTGTCTTTTGATTAAGACCGTCAGCCCCACGCTGCACAGCCGCGCCGCATAGCCCGTGCCCAAGGTATAGAAAAACCCCTTGAACATCTTTTGCGGGGTAATCATGGGTTCCTAGCGGGTGCGACGCGGGCCAAACCGGTAGTCGCGCGGGTCGCCGAGGCGGGCTTGCAGTGCGTCGGGAGCCATGCCAGTATGGCGCTGGACCCAGTTGACCTCGTCGGCCAATGTGCAGTCGAAAAGGCCGGGATCGTCGGCACCGATAGCCAATCGGACATCAGAGGCCAAGAAGCGATGCACCGGGTGATCTTTGGCGTCGGGCACGGCACCGATGCGCAAGTTGGAGGTCGGGCAGGTCTCGACGATGGTGCCGAGTGCGGCCAAGCGGCTGAGCGCAAAATTCTGCCGTCGGCGCACTACTTCGAGGCGCGGGGGATCATACTCGCGGCAAACGAGCGCATCGCCGGGACGGGACGAGAGGCTGCTGCGCTCCTGCATCAGGGCTTGGTCATCAACCGGAACGCCGAATTTTTCCAATGCGGCCTTGTGTTGCAAATCGTAGGCAATCTGGGCTAAGCGCTCGCTGACCGGCTCTCTCTCGTGGGCTTGGGACCGGCGGGCTACGGCAACCTCCGGGTCGAGCCCAAGCGCAGTGCAATGCCCCAAGCGCAACGCACCCAACTCCGCAGCTTCGTGACACCAGCGCACTGCGCTTTCGAGCGATTTGTCGAAGTACACCTCGCCCACGTGATAAGCCACGTCGAGGGTGCGCTCCGGGTGCAGCTTGTTATCGCGGCGCAGGCAGCGGAAGAAGGCGTGCGTACTCGCGGGCGGGTAGCCCTCCTCAAAGTGGCAGAAGTCGAGGCCGACGATCGTGGGGAGCAAATCCCCGTTTTCGTCGAGTAGGCGTTGGACCAGTTGATAGCATTCAAGCGGTGCCCAGCGCGGCAGACTGATGAGATAGCGGGCGGTAAAGTCCTCAGTGCAGGCTTGGGCGATGGCGCGCGCAGTCAGCTCGTGAAACTGCGCGAAGGCTTCGGGCTGAATGTGGTCATAGGGAGCCATGGCGCGGTATTCGACGTAGCGCAAACCTTCGCGGCGATGGTGGGCGAACACGCGGTGCAGTATTTCTTCTGGCTTGCCCAAGACGTTCCACCAATGGCGATAGATGCATATCGCCAAATTGAATTTGGCTTGGAAATGGGCAAAGTCGCCGCCGTCTTCCGCTCCGTACACGCAGTGCGCCTTGAGCGCGTCGAGACATTGGCTGTGGATCGCCTCGCCAAACAGCGCGACCGGATCGGGCCGGCGGTGATATGTGCGTTCAAAGCTATCGACAAAGAGGGACCAGTCGATTTTTTCGTAGTAATCGCGGGCCAAGTCGAGGAGATCGGCGGCAAAGAGGCTGCCGCCGATGTGGACGTGCAGCTCGCAGGTTTTGGCAGCCTGGAGGGGGGATTGGCTGCGTTTGACGGTCACCCGTCACTCCAGCGCCGGCATATCGACTGCGTCGTCGCGGCGCTCGTGCATATTCGCTTCCATGGCCTCTGGGTAGCGATGCGGGAGGTGGGAAACTTCGTCGAGCCGGGCGCGGGCCTCGTCTGGGAGACGAAAGCTGCCAGCGAGCATGTTGTCGCGCGCCTGCTCGACGGTGCGAGCGCCAATGATGACCGAAGTAATGGCCGGCTGTTCCAACACCCAACGCAGGGCAACTTGCGCCGGCGAACGGCCCATCTCGTCGGCTACCGCTATGAGCATCTCTAAAGTCTCGTCGGCATTGGCAGTAAAATAGCTTTGCGGGTAAGCCCACGCATCAGCAGAACGCGTGCCTGCCAAAGTGCGCTCGCCGGGCTTGTACTTGCCCGAGAGAAAGCCGCCGCCGAGCGGACTCCACACCACCACGCCCAACCCCTTGAGCTGACAGACGGGAATCAGCTCCTGCTCAATGTCGCGCACGACCAAGCTGTATTGCGGCTGATAGCACTCAAAGCGCGCCAAGCCATTCGCGTCCGAAATCCACAATGCCTCCATCAAGCGCCACGCCTGATAGTTGGAACAGGCGAGATAGCGCACCTTGCCTTGGCGAACTAAATCGTCGAGCGCGCGCAGCATTTCCTCCAACGGAGTCTGGGTATCTACGTGGTGAATGTAATAGAGGTCGATATAGTCTGTTTGCAATCGCTGGAGGCTGTCTTCGACCGCGTTCATAATGCGCACCCGTGACATCCCCGAGTCGTTGGGGCCAGGCCCCATGGGGTTGAAAAACTTGGTGGCGATGACCGCATCGCGGCGGCGGCCCTTGAGCGCCTTGCCGGTGATGACCTCGGACTCGCCGCCGCCATACGAATCAGCCGTGTCGAAGAAATTGATGCCCGCGTCAAACGCCAGATCGACGATCCGCTTGGCCTCCCGTTCGTCGGTGCTGTGACCAAAGGTCATGGTCCCAAGGCAAACTTCCGATACTTTGAGGCCGGTGCGGCCCATTCTGCGGTATTCCATTGCTCTTTCCTCGTGGTTACTTTTGAGTAAGGTTAGCCAAGCTAGACGAACAATTGCTGTATATCAATACTGTTCGACTTCTGCGTATAAGTTTATCAAGGCTTCTCTCTTCAATCTAAACTTGGTTCCGTGATTATGTCCCGTTCTTGCGTCAAAATCTATATAAACATCTCCATTTTCAATCGCATTAATAAATTTTTCAATATCAAGCGTTTTTAATACGAAAATCTCTTGATAGTGAAAATGCAGTATTCCATTAATTTTTTTAGATTCTGCTAACATAAAAAAGCAATTATGCAGCTTAGTTCCCGCCTTGTGAAATAGGTCATCGAATCCCCAGTATGGTTGAGGCTTTAACTTCTCATACCTTAAATTATTAGCCCATTTTGTATGGGCTTGAAGATTGATGAATTCATAGTCAAAATCAATCAAAACTTTCTTGTTATTTCTATCTACTTTTACAGCAAATCCTCTATTACTATATGTTTTAGCATTTATAGTTTGTCTAAAGCTTTTCTCATTATCTGGATACTTTGTTCCAGCTTTCTGATGTCGCCAGCCGAATATAGGAAGTAAAATTAGCGGAACAAACTTGTACGCACGTGGGGATGGCTCCATGTGAAATAATGTAACCAATGAACTTGTGCCCTTCTTTTGTGACTTTAGCTCCCACTCCGCTGCATTGGGTATGGGTAAATTATTTTCTTCTATTCCCAATAAATCTTCAAGTGTATTGCCGACGCCACCATCGTTGTTCTTTCTGCCAGTCGCAATCCACCCTATATCGCGAATTTTCTGTAGTGCTAGAACTAAGCCTTCTTTTGTATATGTTCTCATTTTATTTACAGATCTTCAAACAATACAGCTTGCTGCGGTTTCTTCTTTCGCTCTTTTACTACAGATAGCGGGTCCTTCATCCTCTGCTTCGCCATATCGCAGTATTCAGGGGAAAGATCTATACCGATAAAGTTTCTATCAAGATTATTTGCTGCGAGGGCTGTAGTACCTGAGCCCATGAAAGGATCGAGGACGACCTTAGCACTTGTAGAAGAAATGATGCGCTCTATCAAAGCGACGGGAAAAGGGGCCGGGTGTTTATTTTTGCTTTCTTGGCCGAATTCCCATATATCGCCGTGAGCATTTGCCTTTTCTACCAATTTGAACGCTGGCTTGGCAATCATATATATCACCTCATACGTCGGCAAAAAATAACCCGGGTTAAAGTTTATACCTCCTTTTCGCTTCCATATAATGATTTGCCTAACGGGAAAACCAGCAACAATGTCGTTTCTATCTTGTAATAAGCCGGCTTGTACTCGCCACTTGTGGTTATAAAAAATCGCGCCATTTTCGGGAATGACGCGCAACATTTCCTCTAAACACGCCCTTTGCCAGCGTACATACTCTTCGTGTGGTACGTTGTCGCCGTAGTGAGAATAGCCGTCGACTAATGCGGCACCAGACCACTTGCCGCCTCTGCCGTCTTTCATCCCATTGCCCGTTGAATTCTTGAGATTATAGGGCGGCGAGGTCACAACTAAGTCGATGCTACCGCTAGGTAGTTGCTGCATAACATCCGTAGCATTGCCACAGATAAACCGATCTATAAAATCATCGGGGAAATGTAATTTTTTAGCGGTTGCCATCTTTTTCTCAGTCCAGAATCTCGCCGCTCACAACGACTCAAAAGAATATAATTCCGTTTCCGTCCAAGTTAAGCATGGCGAATGCCTTGGGTCAAACAGCTTATCGCTGATAATACTCCGCGAGAATCTCGGCCACTTCCGGCCGCGCAAACTCCGGCGGCAGGGCCTCGCCAGCGGCTAGCATCTCGCGGACCTGGGTCCCCGATAGGAACAGGTACGCGTCGCCGCCATGCGGGCAGTCGCGCATCATCACCACCTCGTTGCACTCGTTGCACCAGACCGTGTGATCGCCGCGGAAAATTTCGATTTCGAGCGCGTCGCTGATGCCGTCGAAAATGGTCTGCGCGTCAAACGCGCCGTAGTAATCGCCAACGCCCGCGTGGTCGCGGCCCACGATCAGATGCGTGCAGCCGCTGTTCTGGCGGAAAATGGCGTGCAGCACGGCCTCGCGCGGACCGGCGTAGAGCATGTCAAAGCCATAGCCGGCGATCATCACCGTGTTTTCCGGGAAGTAGAGCTCGACCATCTTGCGGATGGAGGCGTCGCGCACATCGGCCGGGATGTCGCCGGCCTTGAGCTTGCCCAGCAGCATGTGGATGAGAATGCCATCGGCCTCGACGGCCTGCTGCGCCATGCGGCACAACTCTTCGTGGGCGCGGTGCATGGGGTTGCGAGTCTGGAAGGCCACGACCCGGTTCCAACCTCGCTCGGCGATCTCGGCGCGCAGCTCGACCGCGGTGCGGAAGGTCGCGGGAAAGTCCCCGGGAAAGTACGAGAAGTTGAGCACTTCGATGGGCCCGGCGATGAGGGTGTCGCCTGCGGCCTTGAACGCAGCGACCCCGGGATGGGCGTCGTCGTCCGTGCCAAAGACTTGGTCAATGATGGTGGCACGATCCTCATCCGAAAGCGCTTCGATCGCGGTCACTTCCTGTACGGCGATGACGGGATTGCCGTCCACATTGGGATCCAACAAGGCGATGCGGCTACCGGGGCCTACGTCCGCCGGAACCTGACCGCCGGGGACCATGTTGACGACCGGGGTGGGCCACAGCAGGCCGTCGGCCGTGTGCATGTTGGCCGCTACGCTCTTGGCGTCGGCCGCGTCCATAAAGCCTGTAAGCGGGGTAAAGTAACCCGAGCCGAGCATGACGGCTGAGGATGCAGCGGCCGAAGAGACGACTACAGCGGGCAGGCCAGCGGCTTCTTCTAAAAGCTGGGCACGCACTGCATCGTCTTCGACGTAGAGTGGTTTGAGTTCTTCTGCGCCGTGGGGTTTAATCACAGTATTCTCCTTGGTTGGATATGCGTTTTAATGTACGGGAATGCCGGCTTCGGCAAGGATGCGGTGAACATTGGCGGCGGCTCTGGGGTATTTCTCGTTGGGCAGGTGTTCGAGGAGCATGTAGTCGTCGGGATGGGCGTCGTGCCACAGCTTGAGCGCGGTGGCGAGGTCGAGTTCGCCATCGCCGGGTATTTCCTCGTCGATGTGGAGCACCAAGCCGGGGGACAGCTTGATATCCTTGCAATGCCCGACGACCGAGATGGGGTTCATAATCTCAAATATGTGCTGCAAGCGCTCAGTGCTGTTGTACACTTGGTCTAGGTTCTGAAAATGGTTGACGTAATCCATGACCACCGTCATGCGCTCGGAGCCAACCTCTTGCAGCACGTCGCGGTTTATTTCCGGCGACCCCATGATGGTGAGCAGATGCGTCTCAATGACTATAGTGACGGCTGCGGACTCGGCTTTGGCAGCCACGCGCTTGAGGGTTTCGACGAGCAGGGCGCGCGCCTCGGGCGTGAGATTGTGCCGAGACGGCGAGTACGAACCGGCTGGATTGAGACTGCCCGTGCGGATTAGACAGGTGTGGGCTGCCAAGTCGCGGGCAACTTCAATGCCGCGCTCGATCTTGCTTACTACTTGGTCGCGCACCGTAGAGTCGGGATCGAACAGGCACTCGGCAAAGCCAATGCCGAACTGGGGCAGCTCCATGCCCGCGGCCGCAATGGTATCGCGCACCTTGTGGCACTCTGCGGCGGTGACGGCAGCCAGATTCTCCCCGGGGGCGTGAAAGGCCGCGCCCGTGAGATTAAGCGCCTTGATCGCCGCTAGGTGTTGGTCGCTGATTTCGCGAAAGTCCGGGGGCAACATGCCGACGACGCCGAGCCGCATGGGAAAACTCCTCGTTGAAATTGTGCAGTGAACAGTGGCCGAATCACCTCAAAAACTGACCAATGGTCTAAGTAACGTCAACACGCGAGCCGTTTGCCGAACCGGGGCGGGGAGCCTACTATTTGATGTTTTGGCCACTCCAACAACTTCCTAACGAACCATGACCTTCACCCTTTCGTTTATCACCGCCCTCGTCTCCGGCCTCTACACCTGTCTGTGGGGCGCGTTCAAAGACGCTCCGTACGAGGGCTTCAAGCCCAAGACCTTTCCGCGCAGCATGTACTTCCACGTCGCGATCTTTTTGCCGCTGTACTTCATCCCGTATTTCAGCGCGCAATTCCAGCACCTCGGCCTCGTGCAAATGTTCTTCCTCATCATGGGCCTAGAGCGCTTCCTCGCCGAAATCTACAAGGGCTTCTTCCGCACCGAAGACCAGCAAAAGTATTTCGTTCCCTCGCGCATTACCTTCTTTGGCCGCCCGGTCACCAGCGACCTCGTCCGCCATAGCGCGGGGGTTCTAATCGTTGCCATTGTCTTCGCCTTCCTGCTCGTCGCCGCGCCCATCGAGAGCTTCTGGGGCTATCTGGTGACCGGGTATTGCACTGGGCTACTCGTGGCTTTGGGGGGCGCTTATAAGGACGCGCCTTTCGAGGGGTTCAAGTGGCTCAAATTCCAGCGCTCTGGGGTCGTCTTGGCCATCTTGAGTCCGCTCTTTTACTTTCTCGGCAATCCCGAACACCCGGTCGGATTGGGTTTTCTCATCTACATGAACGGCGGGCTAGAGCGATTCACTGTCGAGTACTACAAGACCTACATCCAGCGCAATATGTCCGGCAAATTCCAACCGAACCTACCCCGCATCCAGCGCGAATTGGACACCCGCGAAAAGTTCCACTACGCGGCCCTGGTGATTATCGCCGGGCTGGCCGTGCTCTACGCCGATGAACGCGGCGCACTATGACGCCGTGGTCATCGGCTCCGGGTTCGGCGGCTCGCTGGTGGCCCACGCGCTGGTGCAAGCCGGGCTGAAGACCGCGCTGCTGGAGCGGGGCCAATGGGCCAAGCGCGACGACGCGGACTGGGATCAGCGCACCATTTTATTAAAGAAGCGCTACCGCTCGGCCTCGCCCCTTTTGGTCAAGCAGTACGGACGCCGCACCTTCCAGCGCACCTATCCCAACGAGGTAGTAGGCGGCAACTCGGTCTTTTTCGGCGGCGCGTCGCTGCGGCTGCGGCCGGCGGACTTTGCCCGCTGGCCCTTGTCCTATGCAGACCTAGCGCCGTACTACGCCCGCGCCGAGCAGCTTTTAGGAGTCCACGGCGAGGCGGGCACCGATCCGCACGAACCGCCGGGACTAACCGCGTACCCGCACGCCACCGTTGAACTGAGCACACCGGCCCAGCGCATCTACCAAGCGGGGACGGCCCTCGGGCTGCGACCGTTCAAGATTCCGCTGGCAATCAACTTTTCCGACCGCACCCGGCCCCTCTGCCTACGCTGCATCACCTGCGACGGATTCCCCTGCAAGGTAGAGGCCAAAAACGACATGGCTTCCACCTTGCTGGCCGCTGCCTCGGCAGCCGGACTGGACATCATCGTCGGCGCAGTGGCGCAGCGGCTGGTGCAGCGGAGTGGGCGCGTCGAACAAGTCGAATACGTAGATAGCGCCTCCCGGCAAACCCACGCGCTCTCGGCCGACTTAGTGGTCTTGGCCGCTGGGGCGCTCAACAGCCCGGCCCTGATGCTCCGTTCGGGATTCGATCACCCCCTAATTGGGCGCTTTCTCATGCGCCACTGCAACGGGATTGCCAATTGCATCTTTCCCTTTCGCACCAATCCGCAACAGGTCTTCCACAAACAACTCTGCTTTTCCGATTTTTACGAAGACCTGCGCACGGAATTGGGCACGGCCGTGGGCGTCATCCAAGACATCTACACGCCGGCTCCCCCCATCATCCGGCACCATTCCCCTTGGGGCTTCAAGACCCTCGTCGGGCTGCTGACTGGCTATATGCAGAACTTGCTCTGCATTGCCGAAGACGATCCAAGCCGCGACAACCGCGTGTCGTTGGCCAGCGAGCAGGACGTCTTCGGCATGGAATTAGTACAGGTAGAGCACGCCTATAGCGCCGCCGACTGTCGCCGCCGCGATTACCTGCTGGCCAAAGCAGAGGCCGTATTGCGCCAAGCGGGCGGCCTGCTGCGCTACCGCTACTTGATCGATTCCTTCTCTCACGCCATAGGCACCCTGCGCTGCGCCACCACACCCGAGGAAGGCGTCCTCGACGTGGATTGCCGCTATTGGGACAGCGACAATGTTTACGTGTCCGACGGCAGTTTCATGCCGTCTTCAGGCGGGGTAAATCCAAGTTTGACGATCGCAGCCAACGCACTGCGGGTCGCCGAGCGGATATTGGAGAAGCGATGAAGAAAGTTTGCCTAATAGGATGCGGCACCATCGGTCACCTGCACGCGAAAAACCTCGTCGGCAAGGTCGAGCTATCCTTTCACAGCCGCACACAGGCCAGCGCCGAAGCCCTCAGCCGCCAATGCGGCGGCGGGCAAGTCTTCGCATCGTACGCCGACGTCCTCGACAGCGCGGTGGATGCGGTGCTAATCAGCTCGCCGCCAGATGCTCATCGGCCACAGGTCGTCGCCGCGTTGGCCGCCGGCAAGGGAGTGCTGGTGGAAAAGCCGTTGTGCGCCACAGCAGACGATTTGGCGGCCATTGGCGCGGCCGCAGCGGCTCATCCAGATGCGCTGCTGATGATCGCGGAAAACTATTACTACAAGCCTTCGCTCAAGCTGCTCAAGCTGCTCATCCAGCAGGGTTTTATCGGCCAAGTGCAACAGGCGACCCTTGGCAAGCGCTTCACACAGCAGGCCACGGGATGGAAAAGCGGCTATGGCGCGCTGCTGGAGGGAGGTATCCACTTCGTGGCCCTCGGAGCAGACCTTTTCGCCGACGCGCCCCAGCGAGTAACCGCAGAGTTTCCCAAGCACCAAGCGGGCGAGCCGGAGCGGAATTCGATAGTGCGGGTCGAATACCCATCGGGAGCCGAGCTGGTGTTGCGCTACGCTTGGAACGCCTTCAGCTTGACCAAGGGCACCTTTCAGCACGCGCGGATTTTGGGGACCGAGGGGCGGATCGTCTTCGAGTGCAATGGGCTATACGTGCGGTTGCGGGGGCGGCGGAAGCGGCTCTACTTTCCGGGCGTGGAGGACTTGATGGGCTACAAAGGCATGACGCGGAACTTCTTGCAGTGTTTGCAGGAGCCGGGGCGGCAGCCGTATTCGGACTTGGCGCGGGCGGAACGGGATTTGGGCATTGTATTTACAGCGTATAAAGGATTGGTGCAGGAACTTGCACAGGGGTAAATTTATGACATTCAACTCAGATCACCTAGGCAGGATGCAACTCCGAACGAGGAACATATGACGACAGATATTAATGACATAGAGAAAATCGAAGGGTTGGGAGACGCGCAAGACGCTTCTTGGGGAGACTATCCTATCGACACCATGTTGATTCGAAACGAGCCACGCACGGTGCATGATATATTGCGCCGGATCGAGCAGGAACAGTTCGTCATGGACCCTGATTTTCAGCGCGACTTCATCTGGGATGAGGCTAAGCAAAGCAAGCTCATTGAATCTGTAGTGATGAGAATACCGCTTCCCGTCTTCTATCTCGCGGAGGATGATCAAGGACGCATGATCGTTGTCGACGGGTTGCAACGGCTGTCCACCTTCCGCCGCTTCGTGAATAACGATCTCGAACTTCGACTTCGTGATCGACCCGAATTGAACGGGAAGAGATTCGAGGATCTAACACCCAAGCTCCAGAACCGCGTCGAGGACTGCACTCTCATTCTCTACGTCATCGACTCAAAGGTGCCCGAGCAGGCCCGATTGGACATTTTCGAGCGCGTGAACGGCGGTGTGCCATTGACGCGACAGCAGATGCGCAACTGCCTGTTTATGGGCGAGGCCACGCGCTTCCTGAAGGAGGAGTCAAAAACCGATCTTTTCTTGCAGGCGACCGACGGAAGCCTAAATGCGAAGACGATGCGAGACCGCGAATTCGTCAACCGATTCTGCGCGTTCCAGATACTCAACCTCAACGAATACGGGAACATGGACGAATTTCTCGCGGACAGCTTGAGGAAGATGAATGCCGAAACGGAGTTGCTGCCGGTTTTATCAGAACAATTCAGGAACGCACTTGACAACAACTTCCATCTATTCGACAAGCATGCCTTCCGCAAACATGAGCCTGGACAAGAAGGCCGCAACGTACTCAATGCATCGCTTTGGGACATCATGTCCACAGGACTGTCACAATACCCTCGACAACTTGTTGAGGAGCGATCAGCTAAAGTTAAAAAAGGATTCTATCAACTACTGAAAGACGATGAATTCGTGCATTCGATTACCTACAGTTCCAACAGCGTAAAACAGGTACGATGTCGTTTCGTCAAAGCCAAGGCGATGTTCGAGGAGGCGTTCGATGCTTACCCAGCTTGATTTGCGTTTTTTCAAATGTTTCGATCATCTGCGGCTACCCCTTGCACCGTTGACGCTTCTCACCGGCTTCAACGCCTCGGGGAAGTCGTCGGTCCTACAGGCGCTCGTACTATTGCACCAGACCATGCGCGAGCACGAATGGTCAACGCGGCTTGCGCTCAACGGCGCAGCATTGCGCCTAGGCACAATGCCGGACGTAGTCGACGAAGTATCTGGCAGGGATAGCTTCAATGTTGTCTTGGAGTACGACGCGAGTATGTACGAATGGGCTTTCCGAGGGGACCGACACGATCTGTCCATGGTGGTCCATAGTGTCGGTCTCAATGGCCGAGGGATAGAGCCACCCAAAGAACTGCGATACCTGTTGCCCCCTGAATGGACAGCGGCTAAGCAGCCTCAAAAGAAAAACGATCTCGATTTCGCTTTAGATGAGAATGAGAAGAGGTCTGTTAAGTCGCTGGTCCGTCATCTGCGAAACCTGACGTATATCACCGCCGAACGGATCGCTCCCCAAGAGGTTTATGTGCTCGAAGATCCTCATGTCGTTAGTACTGTCGGTCCCCAAGGCGAACACGCGGTGAGTGTTCTGCATTGGGGTCGCGACGAATCTGTGCTGGATGAACTTGCCTTGCCGGAGTCTCCCCCCCTTCGGCTGCGACAGGTAGAAGAACGTATGCGCACATTTTTTCCAGGCTGCCGCCTAGATATACAGCCGATCCCACGAACAAACGCCGTGACGTTGGGATTGCGCACCTCGGACGCCACGGGATTCCACAGCCCAGTCCACACGGGGTTTGGCCTAACCCAGACTCTTCCCATCGTGGTAGCCGCCCTGTCCGCGGTTCAAAACGACATCATATTGATCGAGAACCCGGAAGTACACCTTCACCCGGCTGGCCAAGCACTGATGGGACAGTTTATGGCTGATATAGCGCGTGCCGGAATACAGGTATTGGTAGAGACGCACAGCGATCATGTGCTAAATGGTGTGCGTCGCGCAGTCAAAGAGAGTCGGCTCGCCGCGGACCAAGTCGCTATCCACTTTTTCAGACCCCGTTCCACAGACCCGCCCCAAGTACAGAGCCCCACGCTAGACAACGACGGCAACATAGACGACTGGCCCGCAGGATTCTTCGACCAGTTCGACAAAGACGCGAGCTACTTCGCTGGGTGGGGAAACTGAAGTGGAGCTGATTTTCAACGATCTTTCCATCCACGGGCAGTTTCACAACATGGCAACCTTTCGAGCTGCAATTAAGCGCGTGATGAATCTTCGGCAAATAGCCCACCAGTTCGGCAGGGAATTGTACTGTCATCGCAACGTCGCTAATGCACAGGTGACGCCCACCTCGACGATGCAGCAGGTGGTACAACGAACCCTAAACAGAGACCAAACTCGATCATTGATGCAGTGGCTTAATCATCATGGGCCCTTTTGGGAAGACGTTCAGCAGCATGGCGTCGACGACTGGTTAGAATGCAATGGCACTATTGTCACCGACACCGCAGTAGGAGAGGCTGCTTATTGTCTTTTTCATGGGATCCCCCGCGGCCTCGTGAGTACTGATCCCTCGCGCTGGCTAACCTCACCTGTATCCGTTGATTGGTGCGAGAACGGAAACGTGAAGAGTGTTGATGTATGCAACTATTGGAATGCCAATAAGCTGAAGGTCGCCCTTGCCGCCGCTTCTGTCACACTCAAGTCTTGGAAAGATCTAGAGGCGGTTGCTCAGAAGCGTTATCCGGATCTGACGTTCTCATCCGACAGTTTCGAGTCACTTGATGGACACCCTTTTGGCAAAAGTGCCGCTGAACATCTACTATCGCGCTTAGATGTCTTGCACACACTCAAGAACTGCTTCGACCAGCACGGAAAGCGCACACCGGAAGGGCACAAGATATATACAAATTACTTCATGGGAGATAAGGCTTGGTTTTCCGACTCCTCCGATACGGAAAAGGAGGAGTTCAAGAAGGCCCTCACGTTCCCGAACCCGGAGGTTCCTAGAGAAATCTTGTTCTGCACATGGCACGGCAAGGTAAATTATAGACCCCCGCTACGGATTCACTTTTCATGGCCGATACAGGCGAACACACCGCTGTACGTCGTGTACGTTGGACCGAAAATCACTAGGAGGTAATCGCTTGACTGATTTTGTGGTGGCCTCGACCTACGAAGAATCGGTGCAGAGCTAGCTGGAGAGCTGACATGAGCGAAGCAGAAAAAATCATCTATTCGATGTACAAGGTGAGCAAGCACTACAACCGCAAGGCGATTATCACCGACATTTCACTGTCGTACTTCTACGGGGCCAAAATCGGCGTGTTGGGCTTGAATGGGTCGGGGAAGAGCACGCTGTTGCGGATTATGGCGGGCATCGATTCCGAATACGAGGGGACCATTAGCATCCAGCCGGGGTTTACGGTCGGATTCCTAGAACAGGAGCCTGAGTTAGAAAAAGGCAAAACGGTCAAGGAAATCGTCGAAGAAGGCGTGCAGGAAACGGTGGATTTGCTGCGCGAGTACGAGGCCATCAACGCCAAGTTCGCCGACCCCATGGACGACGACGCCATGAACGCCCTGATCGAGCGACAGGCCACCGTGGCCGAACAGCTCGACACGGTCGGGGCTTGGGATCTGGACAGTCGGCTGGACATGGCCATGGACGCGCTGCGCTGTCCGCCCGAAGACCAAGAGGTCTCCACGCTGTCGGGCGGCGAGCGGCGGCGGGTGGCGCTGTGCCGGTTGTTGCTCCGCCAGCCGGATATCCTACTCCTCGACGAGCCGACCAACCACCTCGACGCCGAGACCGTGGCGTGGCTGGAAGGACATTTGCATCAGTACCAAGGGACAGTAATCGCCGTCACCCACGACCGGTATTTTCTCGACAATGTGGCGGGCTGGATTCTGGAGTTGGACCAGGGGCGCGGCGTGCCGTGGAAGGGGAATTACTCGTCGTGGCTAGAGCAGAAGCAGGAGCGCCTGCGGCTGGAAGAAAAGAGCGAGAGCGAAAGACAGCGGACGCTGGAGCGCGAGCTGGAGTGGATTCGCATGACGCCGAGGGCCAAGCAGCAGAAGAACAAGGCCAGGATCAGGGCCTACGAGGAATTGCTAAACCAAGATCGAGTACAGCGGAACGAGTCAGTGCAGCTCTACATTCCGCCGGGGCCGCGGCTAGGCGATATCGCCATTGAAGCCAAGGGCGTGAGCAAGCGCTACGGCGATCGCATCATCTTCGAGAACATGGATTTCGCGCTGCCCTCGGGCGGAATCGTCGGAGTCATCGGACCCAACGGCGCGGGCAAGACGACCCTGTTCCGGCTGATTACCGGCCAAGAAAGCGCCGACAGCGGCCAGCTTCGCCTCGGCGAGACCGTACAACTGGGATATGTCGATCAGAGCCGGGAAACCCTAGTGGGAGAAAACACCGTCTGGCAGGAAGTGTCGGGCGGCGAGGAAGAGCTTGAGTTGGGCGAGCGCAAGGTAAATTCGCGAGCGTACCTCGCGCGCTTCAACTTCCTCGGTGCCGACCAGCAGCAGAAGGTGGGCACGCTCTCGGGCGGGCAGCGCAATCGAGTCCATCTGGCCAAGGTGCTCAAGGAACAAGCCAATGTATTCCTGCTCGACGAGCCGACCAACGACCTAGACGTGCATACGCTGCGGGCACTGGAGGAGGGGTTGGAAAACTTCGCTGGCTGCGTCGTGGTCATCAGCCACGACAGGTGGTTTTTGGACCGCATCGCCACGCACATTCTGGCCTTTGAAGGCGACAGCCAAGTCTATTGGTTCGAGGGCAACTTTTCGGAATACGAGGAAAACAAAAAGGCGCGGCTAGGCGAAGATTCGGTCGTGCCCCAGCGGGTTCGCTACCGCCAATTGACGCGGGACTAATTCTGTAGCACCACCGCTTACATACTGTGCAGCGCACTCTCGATCCGATTGAGCGCTTCGTCGATATCGTCCAAGGTGTGCTGGGCTGACACGCCGTGGTGGCCGGCGACGAGCGTGCCGTAGTCGTGGAAATAGACCCCTTTGTCAGCGCAGGCGCGGATGAACTTCCCGGTCAGCTCCTGATCGCGGTTGAGGCTATCGTCAAAGCGCTCGACCGGATCGGTAAATCCGAAGAAGATGCCGAATCGCGCGCCCAGTCCCTGCACCCGGGCGGGCACGCCGGCGCGCTCGAACAGTCCGGCCAGACCGTCGCAGAGCCGGCCTCCAGCTTCATAGATGTGATCGTAAAACCCCGGACTGGTAAGCTCGTTGACGGCCGCCAGCGCGGTCATGACGGCCGGCGGGTTGCCGGTGAAGGTCCCGCTCTGGGCCACCTCGCCAAGTGGTCCCACCAAGTCCATGATTTCGGCTTTACCGGCGATGATGGTGAGTGGAGCACCAGCGGCGACCGCCTTACCCAAAACGCAAACATCCGGGGTGACGCCGTAGTACCCCTGCGCGCAGTCGGGCCCAGTGCGGAAGGCCGAGAGCACCTCGTCGTATATAAGGACGACATTGTGGGCAGTAGCCTGATCGCGGACGAACTGCATGTACTCGGTGTCGGCGACGATGCAACCCTGGTTGTAATTGATCGGCTCCATGATGATGCCGCCGATCTCGTCGCCGTGCTCGCGCAGCGCTCTTTCCAAGGCGGCCTCGTCCTTCCACGGTACGACGACGATGAGGTCGTCCATCTGCGGAGGCATGCCCGCAGACTCACCACACGGCTCGACGTAGTTGCCCGGAGGCACCGGCGTCAACGGCGTGTGCGAATTGAACATGACGTAGTCGTAGAGGCCGTGAAAGTGCCCCCAAAATTTGAGAATCTTGTGCTTGCCGGTGCGGGCGCGGGCCAAGCGCACACAGACCATCGTCCCCTCGGAGCCGGTATTACCGTAGCGCACGCGCTCGGCGCAGGGGACGATCTCGGTGATCCGCCGCGCCAAGTCAGTATGTGCTTCGGTCTCGTAGCCGGCGAGAATGCCCGCGTCCAATGCCGCGGTCATAGCCGCGCGCGTTGCCGGGTGATTGTAGCCCAAAAACGCGGCTCCGTGGGCCAAGTTGAAATCGATGTATTCCTTGCCATCGACATCATAGATGCGGCAGCCCTCGGCATTGCGCAGGTAGAGGGCATACCCCAAGCACGGGTTGTGCCGTCCCGTAGCACCGACACCTCCCGGCAGGTAGCGCTTGGCTTCGGCTCTGAGATCGCTCTGTGACATCGTCTGTATCGTGGACATCGCTGCTTGTTCCTTTGTGAGGACGGACTGGTCCGCCTGCATGGACATGACTCGACCCAACTCCCGCTGAACTTCAACCGCGCCTCAACGCCCGCCGATATTGCCCTTTTTAGTTGCACAAGTCAAGACGCCTTGCCCGAACAATCCTTGCAAAGTACCGTCCAAAAAGGCAAGTATGCTAATCTTTTTGTCAAATAGGCTTGACATTACAGTTTTTTGGATTTATGTTCTTTAGTAAAGCAAACTTTACTTTATGGAAAGGATATCAGACTTATGGAGAAGCTAATGGTCAATTTGAGTGGTCTTACCAGCAGCAGTGCAAAAAACACAATTCGCTTTCTTTGTTGGACCTTTGCCTGGTCGATGACAATGGTGTTGGCCGACAAAGCGATATTGTACGAATGGCATTCCTCTGATTTGATATCCGCTATCGCCATCGTCCTCAACGCGGGCATCGGCATCGGCATGATCTTGTCGTATTTGCGCCACCTGAAATACATGGATGAGCTACAGCGCAAAATCCAACTCGATGCACTGGCTATAGCTATGGGCGTCGCACTCGTCGGCAGTTTTAGTTATTCGCTGATGGTAACCGCAAAATTCATAACGGATGCCGAAGTCTCAGATATCATTTTGCTGATGACGTTTACATTCGTGGTCTCCGTTATCGTCGGCCATATCCGCTACCGATGAAAAATCGCCTAAAGGTGTTGCGCGCCGAGCGAGACTGGACCCAAGCTGATCTCGCGGAGCGTCTAGAGGTTTCGCGGCAAACGGTGAACGCCCTCGAAAAGGGCAAATACGACCCCAGTCTGCCGCTGGCATTTAAGATCGCCCACGTGTTTTCCGCGCCGATAGAAGCAATTTTTATACACGAGACGGAATAAAGGGCGAGCGGTCACAAAAGAGATCGCCCCCGACGCTCAACCAGCATCGGGGGCTATCCTGCTAAATACGACGGCACTCAGGCGATCGCCGCAAGCGCCTTGCGGGCGAAAACCTTGGCCAAGTGGCGGCGGTACTCTTCGCCAGCAAAGTGGTCGGCGAGCACCTCCTGTCCATCGGCTGCCCGTGCAGCGGCAGCAGCGATCGCTTCCTCGCTCAAGCCACCGCTGAGAGCCTCTTCAACCCCACTATCGCGGAAGGCCGCATTGGCCACGCCCGTAAAGGCGACCTTGACCGCGCCTCCGGCCGAGGCGACAGCGCAGCCCACCACGGCAAAGCGCGAGGCCGGATGCGGGAACTTGACATACGCCGACTTGTCCGCGGCCGGGACCCGCACCTCAGTGATGATCTCATCCGGCGCAAGTGCGGTCAAAAACAGATCGATAAAAAACTCGTCCGCCGGAATCGAACGCGCACCGTCGGGTCCCCTGACGACGATCTCAGCACCCAGCACCAAAATCGCAGCCGGATAGTCGGCCGCGGGATCAGCGTGAGCCAGCGAGCCGCCAATGGTGCCCTTGTTGCGCACCTGGGGATCACCGATGACCGAGGCCGCTTGGGCCAAGGCCGAGGCATTGGCACTCACCAAGCCCGAGGACGCGATCTGGTGGTGGGTGGTGGTCGCACCAATAGCAATGGTGCCGCCGTCCTCTCTGATGTAGTTGAGCTCGGCGAGCCGACCAATGTCGATCAGCGCACCCGGTGACGACAGGCGCAGCTTCATGGCCGGTAACAGACTGTGGCCGCCAGCTAAGAGCTTGGCGTCGTCCGAGAGGAGCTCAATCGCCTCATCTACTGAAGAGGGACGATGATAGTCAAACGCGACAGGTATCATGGTCTATCTTCTCCTTAGCTGGCTTGTTGGATGGCTTGCCACACCTTCTGCGGCGTCAGCGGCATCGCAAGGTCGCGCACGCCCAACGGCCACAGGGCGTCGATCACGGCGTTGACAATAGCCGGCGGCGAGCCAATCGTGCCGGTCTCGCCAGCACCCTTGACGCCGAGGGGATTGTGCGGGCAAGGCGTGACAGTGTGGTCGGTTTCAAAGGAAGGCAGGTCGTCGGCGCGCGGCAGGACGTAGTCCATGTACGAGCCAGAAATGAGCTGGCCGCTGTCGTCGTACACAGCCTCCTCGAACAGGGCTTGGCCAATGCCGTGCGTAATGCCACCTGCTACTTGGCCTTCGACAATCATGGGATTGACGATATTGCCCACGTCGTCAACGGCCACGTAGCGCCGCACCGCAACTACGCCGGTCTCGGCATCCACTTCCACGACCGCTATGTGGGCACCGAAGGGAAAGGTAAAATTGGCCGGGTCGTAGAAACTGGTAAACTCCAGCCCCGGCTCTAGCCCCTCGGGAAAATTGTGCGGCACGTACGCGGCCAGCGAGACCTCGCCAAAGGAGATCGACTGGTCGGTGCCCTTGACCGTCCAACTGCCCTCGACGAATTCGAGGTCCTCCTCCGCGGCTTCGAGCAAGTGGGCCGCGATCTTGGCCCCCTTCTCCTTGATCTTGTCCATGCTCTTGACGATGGCTGTGCCGCCGACGGCCAGCGAGCGCGAGCCGTACGTGCCCATGCCAAAGGGCACGGACTCGGTGTCGCCGTGAATGATGTCCACGTCTTCGATCCCCACGCCCAACCCGTCGGCCACCACCTGGGCGAAAGTCGTCTCGTGGCCCTGCCCGTGCGAGTGGCTGCCGGTGAAGACCGTGACTTTGCCAGTGGGCTGGACGCGGACGCCCGCGCTCTCATAGAGGCCAGCGCGCGCACCCAATGCGCCGACCACGGCCGAGGGCGCAATGCCGCAGGCCTCGATATAGGTCGAAAAGCCAATGCCGATATGGCGTCCGTTGCCGGCAGCGCGGGCCTGTGCCTGCTCGGCGCGCAGTTCGTCGTAGCCGATGGCCGCGAGGGCTTTTTCGAGCACGGGCCCGTAGTTGCCGCTGTCGTATTGCAGAGCCACTTGGGTCTGATAGCCTTCCTGCTCGACGCCGTCAAAGGGCGGGATGAAGTTTTGGCTCCGCAGTTGGGCCGGGTCGCGGCCCGTCTCCAAAGCGGCCTGCTCGACCGTGCGTTCGAGGACGTACGTGGCCTCGGGGCGACCCGCACCGCGCAGAGCGTCAACGGGGGTCGTGTTGGTGAAGACACCGGTGACATCGACGTGGACCGCTGGGGTCGTGTACAGCCCCTGCAAAAGCGTGCCGTAGAGATACGTGGGCACACACGGCGCAAACGTCGATAGATACGCGCCCAAGTTGGCGACGGTCTTGACCCGCAGGCCGACGAAATTCCCGTCGGCGTCGAGGCCAAGATCGACCTTGGTGTGGTGGTCGCGGCCGTGGGCGTCGGTGAGGAATGCCTCGCTGCGGCTGGCAGTCCACTTGACCGGACGGCCAATCTGGCGCGAGCACCACGTGACGAGAACCTCTTCGGCATAGTGAAAAATTTTCGAGCCAAAGCCGCCGCCCACATCCGGCGACACCACGCGCACCTTGTGCTCGGGCAGGCCCAAGACAAACGCCGTCATCAGCAGGCGAATGACGTGGGGGTTCTGCGACGAGGTGTAGAGCGTGTAGTGGTCGCGTGCGCCGTCGTAATCGCCAATAGCGCAGCGCGGTTCAATCGCGTTGGGGATGAGCCGTTGATTGTCGAACTCCAACGTGGTGACGTGCGCGGCGCTGGCCAAGGCCGCGTCCGTGGCCGCTTGATCTCCGAGCTCCCAGTCGAAAGGCGTGTTGTTGGGCACATCGTCGAACAACTGCGGCGCACCCTCTTCTATGGCTTGGGTTGCCGCGACGACCGCGTCCAAAACTTCGTACTCCACGGCCACCAACTCGGCGGCGTCCGCAGCTTGCTCGCGGCTCTCGGCCAAGACGATGGCGACTGGGTCGCCAACGTGGCGCACCTTGGTCGCAGCCAGCACCGGATGGGCCGGCTCCTTCATGGTGTCGCCATTTTTGAAATCCACTTGCCAGCCGCAGGGCAGACCACCGACGCCAGCGGCTTCGAGGTCGGCACCCGTGAACACGGCGACCACGCCATCGGCTGCGGCTGCGGCCGTCGTATCGACGCCCTTGATCGCGGCGTGGGCATGCGGGCTGCGCACGAGCGCCGCAAAAGTCGAGTTGGGCAGGGTAATGTCATCGGTGTAGCGGCCCTTGCCAGTGATAAAGCGCTGATCTTCGACGCGCTTGACGGATTGTCCTATGACTCCCATAGCGGCCTCCTATGCGCTTTCGGCGGCGTGTTGCACCGCCTTGATGATGTTGTCGTAGCCCGTGCAGCGGCAAAAGTTGCCTTCGAGCGCGTGGCGGACCTCCGCGTCGCTCGGCGTTGCATTGCGCTCTAGCAACTGCCAAGCGGCCATGATCATGCCGGGCGTGCAAAAGCCGCACTGCAAGCCGTGGGTCTCGCGGAAGGCTTCCTGCAGCGGATGCAGCGCGCCGTTGGCCGCAAGCCCTTCGATGGTCGTTATCTCCGCGCCGTCGGCTTGCGCCGCGAGCATGGTGCAGACCTTGACGGCTTGGCCATCGACGATAGCGGTGCAGGCACCGCAGTTGCTGGTGTCGCAGCCGACGTGCGTGCCCGTCAGGCCCAGCTCCTCGCGCAAATAGCTGACGAGCATCTGGCGCGGCTCCACCTCGTGCTCGTGGGTCTGGCCGTTGACAGTGACCTTGATTGCTACTGACATAGCCACCTCCTTTGAAAATTAAGAATTAAAAATTAGGAATTAAGAATTATAAGAATTGGGGATGGGCCGGGAATTCCTAATTCCTAATTTTTAATTTTTAATTCGCGTTCTAGCGCCTTGAAAAACTGATTGGTAAACATCCGCGCCACGCCCGAGAGCAACCGCTGGCCCATGCTCGCCAACCGGCCCGTCAACTGCGAGCCGCCCTCGACTGCCACCGTGGTCGTCTCGTGATCTTCGGCGAGCCGGATGTGGCCCTCAGCCGCGATCTGGCCGATCTTGCCATCGACATCGACGAGCAGGCGATAGCTTTCCGGCTCCTTGCTATCTACTACTTGGAGTGCGCCGTTGAAGGTACTGTTGATCGGTCCCATTTTGATGTGCAGCACGGCTTGGTACTGGCCGGGGCCAGTTTGCTCCAAGGTATCGACGCCGGGCGTGATGCGCGCCAACACCTCGGGATCGTTGAGCAAGTCCCACATGACTTGCCTCGGGGCGCTAAAGGTATGAGAACCTGTAAGCTGCATGGGCCGATACTATTGTTAAGGGCCAGAAGCGGATGACGCGGAGGTGGATATTAAAAAAATTTGCCCGTCCTTGTCAATCGCGTAGGGGCATGTAGGGGCATGTAGGGCAACGTAGGGCAACGTAGGGCAACGTAGGGGCAACGTAGGGCAACGTAGGGCAACGTAGGGGCAACGTAGGGCAACGTAGGGGCAACTCTGAGAGTTGCCCCTACCACGGGTTGTCCCACAACGGATTGAGATGACCAGATTCGCAAACATCAGCGGAATCGTCCTAGCGGCGGGAAGTTCTTCCAGAATGGAGGGTGCCAATAAGTTGCTGCTGCCTTGGAAAGAGCAATGCGTCCTCCAAGTCGTGGTGGAGCGAATCTGCGAGGTGGGTTTGGGGGAAGTGGTCGTAGTGACAGGGCATCAGCGAGCAGAGGTAGGGGAAAAGTTGAGCCGCTATCCCGTGCGGCTGGTACACAACCCAGATTTTGCCGAGGGCATGGCCGCCTCGATCAGAGTGGGCGTAGAAGCAGCAGTCGGCGAGCAAGGGCATCTCTTTGCACTGGGGGATATGCCGCAGATAGCTGGTAACACGATGCTAAAGGTCGCCGAAGCGTTGAAAAGCAGCGAGACCATCGCCGTGCCGATGTGCGACGGACGACGCGGCCATCCGGTCGCTATCGGCAGCGCCTATCGAGCTGCCTTACTTGCCTTGACTGGCGATCGGGGCGCGCGATCAGTCTTGGCAAAAAACGCAGCCAACGTCGTCGAAATACCCGTGGAAGACGAAGGCATCTTCGTGGATGTGGATACGCAGGAAAGCTATCGAACGGCGCGGACCGGATTGTAAATTAGGAATTACGAATTTCCTGCCCCAGCCCTAATTCTTAATTCTCAATTCTCAATTCCTAATTCTTAAATATCAGTAGCTGCAGCGCGGTTTCCACGTTCAATAGCGCCGCGTCTTCCTCCCGTTCCAAAAACGGACGCACATCGGCCACCACCTGATCCCACGCCAGCACCCGTAGCCGACTGCCGACCACTTCCCGCCAAGTCCGCTCCGTCAGTGCCGCGCCGGGCCACTGAGTCTGCTGCAACGCCGCGTTGAGCAGCGATAGATTGGGTGCCGGCCATGTCCGGTCACTCAAGTACCATATCAAGTCGTACAGATCCCGCCCTTTGGTATAAGGACGCTGTAGAATCGCATGTAGTTTGCCGGCCAGTAGGGAAGCCCGGTCGTGATGCTGGAGCCGCAGTGTCACGTGCCGACGCACCAAACGGGTCTCCAGCACGGCACCGGCGGGCGGGTTCGTATCGACCTCAATGCGCACGGAGAGAATTGCGTCTTGATGCGGAGAAAGACCGGCCTCGTACAGCAGGCCCTTGAAGCGCACGAACGCACGGTGGACGGTCCGCTGGTCGTTTAAGCCGAGTCCGACTTCGTACCCCTCGCGAGCAAATTCCGCGCGAATGGCTGTTAAATAAGCGCGCAAATCGTAGGAAGCTGGATCGCCTTCGAGCGTAAAGTCGAGGTCTTCGGAGTAGCGCGGTAGCACAAAGAGGAAGCGCAGGCTCGTTCCCCCTTGAAACGCCAGCGGCACCATCGCCCCCGCGCGCTGTAAAGCATCCAAGATCCGGGCCTGCAAGTATTCGCGCAGGATGTTGCGCCCCTGCAAGGGATTGGCCGCCTGCACGAGTTGAAACAAGTGATCCTTCATAGCTGCTCGTAGCCCAACGTCTCGTCTTCGGCTAGTGCGCGAATGCGCCGCACGGCTCTAAGCAATTTGGGGCGGGCGGCGATGGCAGCCAATCTATCCAGTTCCGCTAGGTTGAGGCTCCCCCAGTCGAGGCGTAGTTCGTTGATATAGGCAGGAGCATCGCCATTCGGCTGTAGATAGATCAGATCGAGCAGTGCCTTTTCCGGCGCGGCGACAAAAGCCGACTGGCCATGCGCCAACTCCACGTGTTGATACCCGTAGAGCAGATCGGTCTTGAGATGGCGAAAGGAAAAGCGGCCTAGCGGCGTCTGGCGGAGCTGCGGACGCCCAGCCGTCGCGCTGGTCACTTCCGCCACGTACTCGGGAATCACGCCAGCGTGGGCCAACGCCGACAGACCGCTGACATAAGAGCCGCGCACCAGTCGATTGGCGACGAGGAAGGGATGGGGCGCGGTTTGGCGGTAGGGCCGTGCCAGCGCGTAAAGTCCGCGCCGTAGCTGGTGCAGTCGTCCAGCTTGGGTCCAGCGCACGAGCTGTCTCCGCATATCGCTTGGGTTTACGGGTCCGGCCAAGAGCAGGCCGGTTTCAAACACCGGCTCATCGGCCACAATAGCGAGCAATTGATCGAATTTCATAACAATAAATTACCTTTAATGGCAATTTATTGCAATAAACTACCTCGCCGCAAGCAGCGGTGTATTAGCGGGAGCTACTTGACATCCTACGCCGCAAGCGGCGGGGTATTAGACCCGGAAAGTCAATAAAACTCGTTTTATCGCCGTTCGCGGGAGCTACTCCTCCGGCGGCACCAAGTGCTGCGTCGTCTCCGCCCGCTCGCGTATCTCCTGCCAATCCCACAACTGAGGTATGAATTCCACATCGGCCCAAAGCTGGGCTTGGTCGGCGTAGTGCGGGCTAGCCGGGTGGCCAGAGGCCCCCAGCGGCGCGATCCAGCGCGAGCGGGTCCAGTCGGAGGGATCGAAGATATAGCGGTTGACCGAAAGACCCGTAACTGTGAAGTCGTCGAAAGCATAGCTGCCAGCTAGGGGCGTATCGCCATCGCCGTGAACGGGAAGCGAGGGTGGGTCGAGGAAGGAAGCGGCCTCGGGAAAAACCGCAGAGAATGGGTGCTGCGGCTGGGTGCGATGCAAGCGGCCCCAACGCCATTGGTCCATGTCGTCGCCGAGAGCCTCTTTGAGCGCAGCGAGCGCGCCAGTCAGAGCCTCTGTCAGAGCTTGGGGCCAAGTTTGGCCGGGCGGCAGCAGCGCCGTATCGCCGCGCTCGATGGCGAGAGTTGCTTCGAGATTGATGAGACGCCAGTGGGCGTCGCCGCCATCCTCTGCAAGCAAGGTTAAAGCATCTCCGCCAAACAGATTTTGCGCGATGTGGTAGCCCAGCAGGTTGCGGGTTTGCGCGTATATCGCCGGCTGAGCTTGGTCGCGATCCATCCGGCAGTCCCACTGGCGCAACAGGTCGAAGGCTTGAGCACAGTCGGCGTCGGGCGGCTCAATGGCGAGCAAGGCCCGCGTAAGGACCTCGGCCGGCAGCGAGACGCGTTCGGCGTGGATGTGGCCCATCGCCTCGGGCGTGGCCGTGCCCTTTGCTAGTTCGAGGATGCGGCTTTGGATGCGGCGGGCGCGGTAGTCGGGGCTAAAGATAAGCCCGACGTAGTAGGGATAATCCGAGCCGGTTACGCGCTGGTTGCAGGTGACGGCATAGCCTGTTGCGGGGTCTATGGCTTTGGGCAGCTCGGCGTGGGGGATGTAGCCCTGCCACTCGTGCTCGCCGCTCCAGCCGGGGACGGCGCGCCAGCCGTTTGCGGCCTCGCGCACCGGGATCCGGCCCGCGTGCAGATAGCCGAAGCAGCCGTGGACGTCGGCGACGGCGTAATTGTTGACGCGGTCGTTCCAGCGGGCAAAGGCTTGGTGCAAGTCCTCGACCGAGCGGGCGCGCATGGCGTCGCGGGCCGCGTCAGCCCAAGGAGTTCCTTCTATGAGCCCGGGGTCGCTGATGGCGATGGCTTGGCCTTTGCGCGGATCACCGGCGATGATAGGTCCGTGGTGGGTAATGACGACTTCTGCGGTAACAGCCGCCGCGCCGCGAACGTGGATTTCTTCCCGCAGGATTTCCGCTGGCCGCCACGCGCCGCTGAATTCGTACTCCAAGCCGTCGGCCGTCTCGCGGAAGCGCTCGACGAACAAATCCTGGGTATCGGCACTGCCGTAGGTCATGCCCCAAGCCACGTATTCGTTGTGGCAAAAGTGCAGGGTGCCGGGGACGCCGGGCACTGAATAGCCGCTGACGGCGAAGTCGGGACAGGCGAGATGGACCTGGTAATAGACGGAAGGGGTGTCGAGGCCGCGGTGCGAGTCGCCAGCCACCAGCGGCAAGCCCGAATCCGTGTACTCACCCGCGATGGACCACGCATTGGAGCCGGGGTCGGTTTCGCGGCGGCTGAGGGCCGCGAGGCCGTCGAGCGATTCTCCTTGAAACTCGGTGCCGGGAGGCACGGTAAGCAGGTGGCCTTGGGGATAGCCTTTGATTAGCTGAGCGAGGTTTGCAGGACCTACTACTTGGGCCAGACGAGTGCGCCAGAGCTTGGATTCAAAGGTGCCGAGCAGGCTGTTGCGCATCTTGTACACGGCGAGGCAGTGCCAACTTTCCCACGGCTCGGGGTGCTGGCCGAGGAGTTGGTATTCAACGGGCAGGGCCGTTGTCGTCGCCAAAAAGGCGTTGACGCCAGCGGCGTACGCGTCGAGCATAGCGCGAGCTTGGGGGCTAGACGCTTCGTAGTCCAACTTAGCGGTGCGGCCCATGCCAGCAGCCCGCAAGAGGCGGTCGCGGCCCAGTCCTTCAGGACCCGCCCATTCGGACCAGCGGCCCAAAGCCTGATGGCGGTCGAAGTCCATATGCCACAGCCGGTCCTGGGCCGTGGCAAAGCCCTGGGCGAAGAACAGGTCGGTTTCCGATTCAGCTTGGATATGGGGGATTCCCCAAGGGTCGCGGTGAATGGCGACGGTGTTTTCAAGGCCCTCGCAACACTGAGTGCTTTCGAGGTCGGGAAGGGCGGCTTGAAGGTCTTTGGCGCTGATAGGCATTGCGTTCCTCTTGCGTTATTGGTTCGGGATATTCTGCAAGGCAATTGCGTTTGCCGCAACATGCACATGAATGGTGAAATATAGCTAGATTGCCAAATCCCGTAGATTCGTCTCCGAGCATAAGAAAAGAGCCCCGCATGCAGCCGAAGAGACTGAGCACAGCCTACACGGTTGAAGTAGATACTGGATGGATCTGTGATAAGGGAACCAAATCGTGCTGGAAGCCCTGCCGAAGAGACTGCAAACCTCTTTAGGGAACTGCCCGACTCTTGCGTGCGTTCATCACCTTGACAAAATTTAAAAAATTGGGGTTTGTCTATCTAAATATGGCCCCTTAACGTGCTGGAGGGCTACATGACCAAGACATGGCAGGTGTAGAACGATCTTCTACGATCAGCCCATAGGCACAGCGGTTGACGTCTGCGCTGCAGCAGTCTTGCGACTTATCTTCATCGGATCCCGCTACAGTCTCCCTCTGTAGTCGTCTCTATCGGTCTGAACAAAAGCTGGAGGGCTGTTGCGAGCCGGGGTTTAGCTTGACCGACCTCGCTGGGGCGCTGCGGTCGCACGACAAGCGGCTCCCGGTGCTGGAGGGCGACTGACTATGAAATCGAGAGACATCGGCTATGAAGCGTTTGTGGTCCACTTACGAGTTCACCCTCCGTCAGGAACGGCGGCGGCGAAAATTCGACCAGCGACGGCGCCATGCGCAGGAACGGCAAAGGGCGTTGCGGAAGCGACCGACGAGACTCCGATCAACACGCTCCCGTCAACAAGAATCATCGCTGCAAGCACCCGAAACGCTCAGTCTTTTTGACGAACCTAACGAAACGCTCAAGTACTGTAACACATTACGGGGGTATCTTAATCAACGGGGCATCAAGATTTTTCTTGACCTTGGCGATGTCCAACATTTCACTAGTGATGCGCTTCTTCTGATCCGAGCAATTATAGACTCCAGTGTCTATCACAATCAGGTCAGCGGAAATTTACCACAGGATCCAACCGTAGCCTCCGAATTCAAGGCATCTGGTTTCTTTGCTGGGTTTGCCAAGCCACCAGCTGATCTTCCTCCTGCAAAGGGACTGATACTGAAAAAATCAAGCGACAAGGTGCTCGCGGAAACGGCTGCGGAATTAGTCGACTTCGCGAAGAAACATGTACCCATCACCAAGGAATGCGCTAATGCCTGTTTCCAGACTCTTGTCGAGGTCATGACGAATACCCACAACCATGCGGGGGACAGGAAACCTGTAGGACGTCAGAAGCGTCAGAAGCGACAAAAGCAACGTTTTCCCCAAAAATGGTCTGTCAGCGTCTACTGCCGAGATCAAACTGCCTACTTCAGCTTCATCGATCTTGGCATTGGTATTCTAAATAGCGAACCAGCAAGAAACACGCTGCAAAGAACCGGTGCTTCGCTTCTCTCATATGGACGAACCCGTTTACTAAAAGACGCCTTCAATGGAACCTTCGGATCTGCCACAGGTAGACCTGGCAGGGGACTCGGGCTGCCTAGGATGAAACGGGATGCGAAAAAAGGCACGTTGTCGAACCTTCAAGTGTTGACATCTGACGTCGTCGGATCTGTTGCTGATCTTGACTTCAGAACAGGCGACCACGCTCTGAGAGGCACAATGTTTCGTTGGTGCGCCCGTCCCAAGGAGTAGAGCAATGATTGAGATCAACATCGCTAGAGACTTCACGACACTACCTGGTCCACGGTACCGGGACCAAGGGCCTGGATCCGGCCAGCAATTTCTGGAAAAATATCTGAGGCCTGCGTTCTTGAAGGCGAGAGAGACCAATGATCAGGTGCTCATTCAACTCGATGGTGTCAAATACGGTTACCCCACATCGTTTCTCGAAGAAGCGTTCGGGGGACTCGCCAGACAATTCGAGATAGAGGAGGTTCAGAAGCTTCTACGCTTCGAATCGGTAGCTGAACCTATGCTCGATTTCGAGATTCGCCACTACATCAAGCATGCCAAAGACAAGTCGGGGACAAGCCCACAATAGGCGACATGAATAATTCCAACATCCCCGTAATCATACTCAGCGCACTCCTTGGCATACTCCTTGGCGCACTTGTCATGCCATTGGTGCGTGAACCTCAACTTCCGATTTCCGGTGAACTCCAACTTCCGATTTCCGGTGAACTCCAACTTCCGATTTCCGGCTTGATCAGCGCGGCGACAACCGTTGTCATCGGCTGGTGGATTCACAGTTCCGTGCGACGCAGAGGAGAGCTTGACCGAATCTCGATCGATTACTTGTCGAATCTTAATTGCCGGGTCGACGAGTTGGTTTCGACGTGTCTCGACGCTGCGACTGAAGATGGTGGCACCGAACGCTTCGTGAATCTTCCACGACTCTCTAATGAGATTTATTGGCTGAGTGTCATTGCCAAGGAGGTAAAACAACCCGAACTAACTCAGTTGGGAGACAAACTTGCTTCTCATTACGTGGACTTCAAGAGGCATCTGACCGAGAGTGACTCGGTCGATATGATATGGGCCTCGAAAGCGAGCCACGATGTGCGGATAACCGCTCTGAAGGTCCAATGGCGTATCTGCCAATACATCCTCGATCAAAAGAAGAATACCGACATCTTCGCATCGCTTGATCCTGAAACCTAAACCAGTCAACACAGTAGAGCGGCAGCTTACGCGAAGGCAAGAGTTTGAACAAGACTACTAAAGGGCTACTCGAACAGGCATTGGGAGGGCGGTGCTCACAGCGAGAAGAATTTGCCGATCTCTTTGGCTGTTGGTCGGCAGAGGAACTAACTGAATTTGAACGGGCAACAAAAGACCTTCGCCAGATTGACCCCTACGACTGGAAATGAGTGCTTTGAACTTGCGGTTGCCAAACTCTATTCATCGCCATATAAGAGAGACCGCCAAACGCGAAGGCGTCTCGATCAATCAGTTCACTTCTACAGCCGTTTCGGAAAAAGTATCGGCCATTTTGACGGAAGAGTACTTATCGACTAGAGCCGGTCGTGCCAAAAAAGGAGCGTTAAAACGCATCTTGGACGAAGTGCCCGACAGGCCTCCATTGCCCGAAGATCAACTTTGATCCTCGGCACTCGCCGGAAGTCAAGAACCAAGTCCGTCAGGCCGGCCGATCGTGAAGCGGCCCCGGATGGTCGCGGAGCGAGCCGCCTTGGCGGCCGGTGAGCGCGGCTTGGATTTCGCCTTTGCCGAGTCCTTACCAGTCTGCTGGCTTTGAGATTGTTGTGCCCGGAAGACGGTCGGGAAATTGCGCGGCCTTCAACATTGCCGGGCGGATATGCCGAACATGACTTGCAACGTTCGCCAGTTTCGGAGCCATCTGCCAACGCCCCGGACAGACGATAACCACCGGTTTCTTCCGTTCCGTGGTCACCATGCGTATCGGCGTGACCAAGTCAGTATCGTTCGAGATCACAACTGCCACCTCGAACAACTCTTTCCAAGCATCGTTCAAAAGATGGGCTGCGAGGTTTACGTCCGAACCTTTCTCTTCCATGGTATGAACCTCGGCGACCACTGCATCGGTCAGTGGGGCAGCGGTCTTGCGCCGTCTCTTCTTTTCCGCGCTTCTCGTGGGATAACTGCCCACGGGAAGGGTTTGTGAATCCGCGACCGGGTGATTGCCCGCCGGCAACGTTACTGCCGCTGGTGTGTCAATTCGTCTGTCGGCGATAGGCAGGTTAGTGAGTGGACGCCAAGCCGTCTTGGCAAGAAATCTCCCGAAATGCACCTGTACTTCGGGCAATGTCCCGAGCGCACTCAAGTAGGAGTGTTGACGGGCTGGTGCCCCGGGATCCGACGCCCCGGAAACCCGGGCGGTGAAATAGTTCAGCTTGTCCACTGCATGACCCGCCGGGAGCAGCCGGCGGGTCAGTTCAGCAAGATTGAGCCATTTGAACGGCGTATCCTTGAGGTCTCCGTAGTACAGGTTGAAGCCGTCCACATAAACTCTGGTTCGCATGGATATTCCCAGAAAAAAGCAAGGGCCACTCCGAAGAGTGGCCCTTGAGCCGACAGCACGCTGCCAGCGGGTATCTACATTAATCTACGGCAGGGGTGATCCACTTACAAGGATTATTCTTCTAACTCTATGTTGGTCGTCGGGTTGCGCCCGCAAGAATCAAAATTCCCCTTCCTTAGAAGCTGTTGAGTTATTCGGAATAACCCACGAAACAGGGCTGATTTCAGCCGTATAAGCCCTGTTTTGAAGGTCCACCGGGTGCTGAAATCGCCGTAAAATCGCCTTATTCCTCCGATATTCGTTTTAGCTCAACAGCTTCTTAGGAATTGATCGAGCGTGAGTTAGAGCCTTTGTACCCTGAACTCGCGGATCTGGCGTTAGCCTAGTTGCCGGGCACAACGCCGACCACGTCAGGCCGGCCGGTCGTGAATCGGCCCAGGATGGTCGCGGAGCGAACCGCCTTTGCGGCCGGTGAGCGCGGCTTGGATCTCGCCGAGAATGGACAGGGCGATTTCCTCGGCCGTTTCAGCGCCGATGTCGAGGCCGACGGGGCTGAAGAGGCGTGCGGCCTGCTCATCGCTGGGCGCGATATCTTCTTTTTGCAAATCGGCGAGCAGGCGCTGGGTGCGCTGGTGCGGGCCGAGGACGCCTAAGTAGGCGAGGGGAGCGCCGAGCAAGTCCCGCAACAAAGCTTGATCCTGTAGGTAGTTGTGGCTCATGATGACGGCGCACGAGCGGTTGTCGAACTGAAGATCCTCGGGCAGATGACCGGGCTGGGCGAGGAGCACTTGCCTAGCCCAAGGGAAGCGCTCGGCGCGGGCATAGGAGGGCCGGTGGTCGGCGACAGTAACGCGCCAGCCGAGTTCGCCAGCTAACTGGGCGAGGGGCACGGCGTCGTAGCCAGCGCCGAAGAGATAGAGGGCGATGGGTGGCAGCAGAGGTTCTATGAGCAGAGCCGCCTTGCCGCACTTCAACTCGTAGTGGCGCGTATAGCCGGGGGCGATGGGAAGTTGAGTGGCGTCGCGGGTCGCAAGAACTCCACTAGCAGCGTTAAACGCGATCTCGCGCAGCTCCACATCGGCAATGTCGTCGCGGGCGTCTTCCCGCTCGTCGAGGATCAGATGTTGGCCCGGCGCAGCATTCGTTGCGCCCTCGGTAGCAAAAACCGTAACGAGGACGCCGTGCCGATTCTCCAAGGCGCAGCCGTGCAAGAAGGTTGGATAATGAAACGGCGCGTCTTGGGGAAGGCGCTCTAAGAGCACATCTACCGTGCCGCTACAGCCCAGACCCGTGCCCCAGAGAATGTCGTCTTCAGAGGTGGCGTCGTAGTGGAGGAGACGGGGTTGGCCATCGGCGAAGACAGCTCGCGCGTTTTCGCGCACATCGCCTTCGAGACAGCCGCCGCTGATGGTGCCCAAGCTCTGGAGATCGGCTTCTATGAGCATGCGGGTGCCCGGGCCGCGATAGACCGAGCCGGAGGTCTGGACGACAGTGGCTACAACATAAGGCTCCCCCGCCTCGTCGAGCTCCCGGGCGCGACGAAGAATCGTCTGCAAGTCTTTCACGGCTGAACTCCAAAGCGCCGGTACCAGTCGGCCTTCGTCGGCGCGGCGGGCTGGGCTTTCGGCGGCGCGGGCGGCTCAGGACGACGGCGCAGGTATTGCGCGGCCGTCGCACCGCGCAGCGTCATCAAGTATCCGACCAGCGCCTTGAGACTGTCGATATTGTGGGCCGGGGCAAAGAGGTCGATGTACGGCAAGGCGGCCTGCATCCCGCGCGTGGCGGGCCGGTAGTCCGGGCTACCCAACAGGGGGTTGAGCCAGATTAGGCAGCGGCTGCGGCGCTGCAACGCGCGCATACTTTCTTCGAGGGTCTCAATGTCGCCGGTATCCCAGCCGTCGCTGACGATGACCAGCGCGGTCTGGTGATCGACGAGATCGGCGTGTTCGCTGAGAAAGGTCTCCAGCGCGGCCCCAATGCGCGTACCACCCGACCAGTCCGGCACCTGTGCGGCAATCGCGTCCAAGCCCGCGCTCAGGTCGTTGCCCCGCAGCAGGGGCGCGACGTGGTGTAGCGAGGTTGCAAACACGAATGTCTCAATGCGGCGATAGGCGTTTTGGAAAGCGTACATGAACTGGATCAAGAAGCGGCTGTACAAGTCCATGGACTTGCTGACATCGCACAACAAGACCAGCTTGGGCTTCTGGCGGGTGCGGCGGCAATAGGACAGGTCCAACAGCTCGCCACCGCGACGCAGGCTGGCGCGGAGGGTACGCCGCAAGTCGAGGCGGCCCGGCGGGCGGGCGGGCCGATAGCGGCGGCTGAAGCGCGTGGCGAGCGCACGGGCAATGGCTTGCAGCAACCGCCCGATCTCCTCCAGCTCTTCGGCGTTAAAGTTCTTAAAGTCGCGCTTTGTATGGACCTCGATGGGGCTGTATCCAGCGGCCTCGCGCTCCTCTTCGGTCGGCTCGCCCTGTTTGAGCCAATCGCGGACGCTCGTCAAGCCATTCTTGCCGGGTCGGCTGGCACTATCCTTTTCAGAAGTAGAGGACTCGGGCTGGGGCTGACCCAATTCGCCAGCGCGATCCCATACGGACCAATAGACATCAAACAGCGCGTCGAAAAGTTTCTGCTCGTCAGGCGTCTTGGCCAAAATCGTCCGCAAACTTAGCCGAAAATCCTCCGGGTCTGACAGGTCAATGGCCGCCAAGGCGCGGAGTGCGTCTTGCTCCTCGCCCAAGGCCACGCCGGGACCCTGGGCGCGCAACAGGCGGCAGAAGCCGACCACATTCGCGCTCAACGCGCCGTGCAGGGCAATGTCGTCGATCTTGTGATTCATCGTTCTGGAGCCAGCTTGGCGCGGACCCCCAACCCTTCTAAAAACTCGGCCAGCGATTGCTTCACCTGCGCCACGTCGCGTTGGTCCTTGAATACAATGCCCAAGGTATCCGCCACGACCTCGAGGTCGAGGTGGTGCTGGTGCAGGGCGACGAGGGCCTTGGCCCAGTCGAGGGTTTCGGCGACGCCGGGGACCTTTTCGAGGCGCTGCATGCGGATCTTTTCCATGAAGCGGCAGATCTGCTCGGCGAACTGGACGTCGATCCCATTCACCTTGCGGCGCACGATCTCTACTTCCTTGTCAAATTCCGGGTAGTCGATCCACAGGTAGAAGCAGCGGCGGCGCACGGCGTCGGACAGCTCGCGGGTGCGATTGCTGGTCAAGATCACATGCGGCCGCGCCGCCGCGCGAATGGTGCCGATTTCGGGGATGGTAATCTGCCAGTCGGACAGCACTTCGAGCAGGAAGCTCTCAAATTCCTCGTCGGCCCGGTCGAGTTCGTCGATCAGCAGCACCGGCGGGACGGGTTGGGTGATGGCTTGGAGCAAGGGGCGCTTGAGCAGGAAGTCCTCGGAGAACAGGTCGGCCTCGCGCTCGGCTAGGGGGCGTTGGCTCTTCTCGTCGAGCTTGATGTGCAAAAGCTGGCGTTGGTAGTTCCATTCGTATAGCGCGGAGTGGGCGTCTAGCCCTTCGTAGCACTGCAAGCGGATCAGCTCGGTGTCGAGGGCGCGGGCTACGACCTTGGCGACCTCGGTTTTACCGACGCCAGCCGGCCCCTCGATGAGCAAGGGACGCTCCAAGGTCTGCGCGAGGTACACGGACATGACAACTTGGCGATCGGCGACATACCCGTGCTCGGCGAGCATCTCTTGGATCGCGTCAGTGGTACTCATCAAATCCCTCTCGTTGCGCAGTGCAATGCCTTATAGCAAACCAAAATGATTTGAACGATTCTTGTGAATCCTATTCTGCGTCTATCTGCGTTCATCTGCGAATCTTCTTGTCAATGATGTGGCACGATCAAAGTCGCAGGCGGTGCAAGTTCCCTAATATCACGCGCCGACTTCCGTACAGCAAGAACGCACCGACCGCGTCCAACATTGCCCACTGCTAGGGATTCTCTATATTCTCAAGTCTCTTTAACTCCGTCTGTGGATGCCTTTGTATGGCCCTTGAAACACCCGCCAAAACCGAGTTAGTGCGCGACCTTTTGGGCCGCCCGCTGGCCTCTTTACGCGTGTCGGTAATCGACCGCTGCGATCTGCGCTGCCAGTACTGTATGCCCGAAGAGCACTACACTTGGCTGCCCAGTAAAGACATCCTCAACGCCTCCGAGCTTGAGCGCGTGGTCGATGCCTTTTGCCAAGTCGGCGTCCGCAGCGTCCGCTTGACTGGCGGCGAGCCGCTATTGCGCGCCGATCTACTCGAACTCATCACCCGACTCACACGACTACCACTAGTCGAGGACCTAGCGCTGACGACCAATGCGACGCAATTGGCGCGCCGGGCTGACTCCCTGCGGGAAGCTGGGCTGCGGCGGATCACGGTCAGCTTGGACTCGCTGCAACCAGCGCGCTTTGAGACGCTGACGCGGAGAACTGCGCACGCCAAGGTCCTAAAGGGAATCCGCGCCGCCGCCGCGACTGGCTTTGACGTGATCAAGATCAATTCGGTCGTAATGCGCGGCTTCAACGACGACGAACTCGTGGATCTGCTCGAATTCGGACGGGAGATAGGCGCGGAGGTCCGCTTCATCGAATACATGGACGTCGGCGGGGCCACCCACTGGTCGCTCGGAGAGGTGGTATCGCAGCAGGAGATGCTAGCGAAGCTAGAGGCGCACTACGGCCCTATCGAGCGCGAGGCGGGGCGGGGCTCTGCGCCCGCAGAGCGCTTTCGCCTGCGCGACGGTACGCGCTTTGGCATCGTCGCGTCGGTCACCGAGCCGTTTTGCGGGGCCTGCGACCGCAGCCGGCTGACGGCTGACGGCCTGTGGTACACATGTCTATACGCTCAACAGGGCACCGACCTAAAGCCTTTGCTGCGCAACGGCGCAGACCGCGAGCGACTGGTGCGACGCATTAGCGCGGGGTGGGCGGGACGGACGGACCGCAGCGCCGAAGAGCGGCGCGACGACCCGCACCGAGGCGTGCTCTATCAAGTCTCAGAATTGCAAGCCGATCCGCACCGCGAGATGCACACCCGCGGCGGCTGAGCCGCACCTTCCCCACTACATGGATTACTTTCGCGCCAAACGCTATTTGGACGCCTTGCCCGATTGGGAGGTCGGCCGTCCAGCGCTCGGGCCAATTGAAGATTACCTGCCGAGAATGTGCGCCCTGTTGACCCGCCTCGGCGACCCGCAGACGCGCTTCCGCTCAATCATTGTCGGCGGCACCAACGGCAAGGGAACGGTCGCTAGCTTGCTCTCCGTCATCCTAAAGGCGCACGGGCACAAGGCCGGGCTATACACTTCGCCGCACCTGCACACTCAGCGCGAGCGGATCCGCATTGACGGCGAGATCCTCAGCAAGGAACAATGGGCCGCAGCCGTGTCGCACCTCGACGATTGCACCCGCGACTTTGGCCGAGAGGCGCTGGGTTCGTTTAGCAAGTTCGAGGCCCTAACCGGCCTCGCGGCTCATCTCTTCGCGCAGCAGGGCGTGGAATTCGGGGTTTTTGAGGTAGGGCTTGGGGGCCGCTACGACGCGACCAACGCCTGGGACTCGGAGCTAGCAGTCCTGACAGCCATCGGCCTAGACCACGTGGACCTGCTGGGCAATACTTTGGAGGAAATCGCCGCTGACAAGCTGCACATCGCCCGCCCGAATCACCCGCTCGTCACCACGGAGGCGCAGCCCCCCGAGGTGATGGACCTAATCCGGCAGACCTGTGCAACGCAAGGAGTGAAGTTGCAGGTTGCCGGAACAGAATGGCCCATAGGTCACCTAACAGGCCGTCCGGCGACCTACGCGGAAAATGCGCGGCTAGCCCTTGAAGCGGCGCAGGGACTCGTCCATAACCTAGAAGACGAGATCGCGCATCAAGCCGTAGCAACCCATCACTGGCCGGGCCGCTTTGAAGTCGCGCAAGAAAAGCCGTTGGTCCTACTCGACGGCGCACACAATCCAGCGGCTGCACAAGCGTTGACCAAGGAGTTACAGCGGCTGAGCGGAGAGCGTCCCGTCGCCAATACTGACGACGCATGGGTACTGGTCGTCGGCGCAGGAACAGGGCACGATGCCGCAGGGATTTTGCGCGCCCTAGCGCCGGTAGCACAGCGGGTCTTGCTAACTTCGTCGGACCATCCACGAGCACAGACACCAGCGGTACTAGCAGACCTAGCACCGGACGGACTAGCCATCGAGCAGATACCTGCAAGCAGCCAAGCGCTCAAACGCGCGCTGGCACTAGCGGGACCCAAAGGCCGAGTCTGCGTGGCCGGCTCCCTGCACTTGGTAGCACGGGCGCAGGAGTTTTTCAACCTGCCCGGCGAGCGCGACGGCATCACCGAAGACATGGCGCTGGAGAATCTGGAGTGCATTGCCGAAGCGGCCCAGCGACAGGGACTCATCTGCGAGTGGATCTCGGACGACGGCACGCGGCTCAAGCTGTCGGGCGGACGGCGACCCCTGCGCTTCTGGCGCAACAAGCATCCCTTCAACGACTACGTCGAAGCCCGACTCGCCGAAGACAAGGCATACCAATACGAGGATTTCGCCGCCGCCGGATTGGCAGTCCCCGATACGCTCAAGCTCTTCAACCCGCTTGCTGACGCGCGCTTCGACCGCTACAAAACCCACGCCACAGTCGCGGAGATCGTCAAAGTAGTAGTGGCGCGGTTCGAGTTCCCCCTGTTGGTCAAAAAGTGCCACAGCTCACTGGCGCAGGGCGTGTTCTTGGAGCGCAACGCAACAGACCTCGGCCAGCGGCTCGAAGCCCTCTTTGCCAACAGCGGCTTTTTGGACAACATCGCGTTGGTGCAGCAATACGTGGCCGGGCCGGAGTATCGGGTCGTCGCCAGCCGCGACGAGCTGTTGCTGGCCTATCGCAAGGAGAGCGAGGCCGTGGGTGCAGACGGGGACCTCAATCCGCTGCATCAGGCCACCGGGCGCACCGTGCGCGTAGAAGACACGGCCCTGCTAGCGCAAATGCAACAGCTAACCGCGCAAGTGGCTGGCGTGTTCTCGCTCGGTTTTTACGCCATCGACCTCATCCACGGCGCGGACGGTCTCTCCATCATCGAGATCAATCCCAACCCCATGTGCTACGTTTACAACCGCGACAACGGCCGCCGGGACTTCATTCGGCTATACGAGCGGCTGCTCACCCAATTTGCCCTATAATCCGCAGATGGACGCAGATAGACGCAGAATTGGAATTTCTGGAACTGAGGCTAAAGGAAGTGGTCGAAGATCTGACCTAGAAGCATCCCTTGTCGCTAACCTGCGGGAGTTTCTTCTGGAGCTGGGGGATGGTTTCTGCCTGGAGGCGCAGCAGAAGAGCATCGTCATTGGCGACACACGCGCCTTCGTGGCTCTGGTATTCTATCACCGCGTACTGAAGTGTCATATCTTGGTCGAGTTGAAGGTCGATGAGTTTCGCCACGAGCACATCGGACGGCTAAATACATACGTGACTGATGTTGCGCGACCGCCCTATTCGTCGGCGTCTAGGAGGGCTTGGAATGCCTTTAGGCTTTCTACTTGGATCGCCGCTCGATGCAAGTGCTTGAGACGCTGCAAATCCTCCATGCCCCGTACGCGAGCGGCCAAAGGCTCCGCCGCGCCGAGCGCAAAGCGGATTTCCAGCACGTCGAGCAGCGCTTCAATGGCGCGTTCTCGGCCCCCTTGCTCAATGCCTTGCTCAATGCCTTGCTCAATGCCTTGCTCAATACCTTGTTGGGTCAAGTATTGAGCAACAGGTGATTCGCGGATAATATCCATTAGACCCTCCTTCAAGAAAATGGCAAAAACGGTTTCGCGCCCATACACCAACCCGCTCAAAAGCGACATGCCGGCCAGACAATCGGCTTTCGTCGCCCGATCCAGCGGCTGCGCCTGCACCGCGCGCATACAAGTCTCCAGCCAATCCGCTGGCCGCCCGGTCGGCCGCATTAGCGGTACAAACGACCACAGTCCCACAGGCCCCGACTCGAGGATGCGATGGCCGTCCAATTCGCTCAGCCGGATCACCTGGTACTCTACCAAGATGCGATGGCCGGGACGATCTTGGAGATAATAGCCCGGATCGCGCCGACCGGCCGCTGGCCGCAGGTAGATGACGCTGGAAACCACCGGCAGGCCGTATTGCTCAACGGCTCGCCCGATATAGCCGACCATCCGCCGCGCCATCGGCGGCTGCGTACTATCGGCAGCTTGAAACTCGGTGTGGACGAGAACCTCTTCGCCGCCCAACCGCACCCGCAGCAAACTGTCGGTCTGCCTCGCCTCGACGGTGAGTTGCTCTGGGTCAATCACTTCGACACCTTCGACGTCGTCGCGACCGAGGGTAAAGCGGGCGAAATCGCCGGGATAGTGCTGCACCAAATACTTGGAAACAATATCAAATTCGGCCATGGCAATCAATTACGAATTAGAGTGTGCCCAACCGTCCAAACTGGAGGGACGGGCTAATTCGCAATTGCTAAATTGCAAAAATCGTGCCACGGCGGCGGCTCAGATAAGAGGAGGGGCTGGAGTGTAGCGGAAAGGGTACAGGGATGGGACGTTGAGGACATAAGACTGCCTAACGTCATGGTATGTAGGGACAACCCTCGTGGTTACCCCACTAACCGCCAAAGGAAAGGAATCACTTCATGGATATTCAGACTCGCCTCGTCCACGCTGGCGAGGAGCGCATCAAAGGTGCCGTGGTAACGCCGATCTTCCAGAGCTCGACTTTTGTCTCGCAAGACGAGCAAGACTACGACGCCATCCGCTATCTCCGCCTCAACAACACGCCCAACCACCGCGCCTTGCACGCCAAACTGGCCGCTGTCTGCGGCGGCGAGGACGCCTTGGTGGCCGGTTCGGGAATGGCGGCGATCACCACCGCATTGATAACCGTGCTCAACAGCGGCGATCACCTGCTGATCCAAGATTGCCTCTACGGGGGGACGCACAGTTTTGTGACGCAGGATGCGCCGGGCTTGGGGCTGAGCTACGACTTTATCGCCGGCAACGCGCCTGAGACATGGGCGGCCAAGCTGCGGCCCGAGACGCGGGCGATCTACGTGGAGACTATGACCAACCCGCTGATGGAGGTCGCCGATCTGGAGGCGGTAGTGGCGTTTGCCCGCGAGCACGGGCTAGTGTCCCTGATCGACAATACCTTTGCCTCGCCGTGCAACTTCCGCCCACTAAGAATCGGATTTGACATAGAGCTGCACAGCGCGACCAAGTACCTCAACGGCCATTCGGACCTCGTCGCGGGCGCGGTCGTCGGCTCGGCTGCACACGTCAAGGCCATTAAGCACAAGCTGAATCACTTGGGCGGCTCGTTGGATGTCCACGCCTGCTTTCTACTGCAACGGGGCTTGAAGACCCTGTCGCTGAGAATGCGGCAACACGACGAAAATGGGTTGCGGCTAGCGCGCTTTTTGGCCGAGCAGGCGCAAGTGGTGCGGGTGAATTACCCAGGGCTGGAAAGCCATCCGCAATACGAGCGGTCGCAGCGGCTGTTTGCCGGGGCGGGTGGGGTGTTGAGCTTTGAGCTGCACGGAGGCGTGGAGGCCGCCGAGCGCTTGCTATCCAAGCTGGTTCTGCCGGCGTCAGCCCCCAGTCTCGGCGGGGTCGAAACCCTTATCACTCGGCCCGTCACCACATCGCACAGCGGCTTGAGCCGAGAAGAGCTAGCGGCCATAGGCATAGCCGACGGCTTGGTGAGAGTGGCGTGCGGCATTGAGGCTGCCGAGGATTTGTGTGGGGATTTTGCGCAGGCGTTGGCGGGGGTGTAGGGTCGCTAGGAGTGAATTATGGAGGGAGCAATACAGACTGCTGTAGGGTTTATCGGGACTTAAACCCAAACGCAGGCGGAAACACTCTGAGCAGCAAAAGAGACCCCTCGCAGCTTTTTTAGCTGCGAGGGGAAAGCACCTAAGAGCGCTCAGGCTGACTGTAAGAACATCCCTCAACCAGTGGTATTTATGAGAGGGTATCAAACCAGTTCTTCATTTTTTCTTCAGCCTTTTTCTTGTGATCTGGCTTAATATGGAAAGCCACAATCATTATTGCTCCGGTAAGAACGAGAGCATCGTCTGCGTAACCGCCTACAGGGATGTAATCGGGCACAGTATCTAGGGGAAAAATGAAATAGGCAAGAGCTCCATATATAGGAACCTCTGATTAAGTTTTGTTCTTACGAGTTTTCGCATTCTGTTTGTTTTTTTGGCTTTGTTGCACGAAAACCGACAACTCTTTATAAAACAACAATTTACGAAATATTATATCAAAGCACCAACGTACTGTAAAACAACAACGTATAGACATTCATACCACTTAATCAGAGGTTCCTTTACAGAGTTTTAGGTGATGTTCTGCATGAGCATAGGCATTTTCAGCCCATTCCTTCTCTCACGGAAGGGATCTACGGCCGCGTGGGGGGCCTCTTTCTCGTCTTTGAGGCTCTACAAGGGCCGATTAGGCTTGTCTGGCGTTTTCTGAAGCCCTTTCCAAAGGGAGAGTAGGTTGGTTGAATTAACATGTGCTAGCCAAGCCCATAGAAAAATAAGGGTTTATAACGCGATTGCCCTGACCGCTCAAGATGTATGGCCAATGCTGACTCCTGTTGTGTTAGTCCCCCATGCAGAGAGCGAATATCAACGGCTTGTGGCTATAGTGGCTATACTAGACGATTTGATTGATGCAGTTCATAGGTGTGCTGATTGAGAAATATGAGGAAGAACACGTTCCCGAGCTGACTGACGTATAACTGTTGGATGATGAAACCACGCCGAAAGCCAAAACAGAACAGGTAGCCTACTTTAAGGTTGACCATTACTTGGTCAGAACGAATCAAAAAACTCGTCTATACCGACATTCCCCAACTTTAGGCTATCCCTAGCGTCCATTTATCAATTTTCTTATGGTTGGGAGGAACGATTACATCCTCCGCACCTATGGGATGTGGCCGCTTAAGTACAATATGGCTGCCCTTCTGCCGGACAAAATAAAAGCCCAAGCGCTCAAGAGCACGCGGGGCTTTCCTAGCTGAGATTCCAGAGGGAAGGCTAGGTAAGGTGAAGCGTCTGATGCGAAGAGTCTGTGACTTCTTCCAAGTACAGCTCGGTAGCCTCTTTGAGGTTTTTCAATACTTCCTCCTCAGTCTTTCCCTGGCTAACCGTGCCTACTTGGGGGCAACGAGCGACGAATAAAGGCAAATCTTCGCTCTTGGTTATTACGGCTGTAAAACGCGTGGGCACAGGTTTCTCCTTCATTTAGGGCTGCGAACATGACTTAACCCCTTTGAGCAGCTATAATACTGAAAGACCCAAGCAAATCAAGTTTTTGGCCGGCCTTACCCCGTCTATCTAAGATGGAGGTTGGAAAGCGTTTGACCTAGTGAGTAGCTACCTTCATTTTGCAAGAGAAAATCAGATTCGATGAGTCCTTACAACACGTCATTGGCGGATCAGTTGCGGCCCGTGCAGAAGCAAATGCACGAGCGGTACTCGTCTGTGATGCCGATCAGCCAAATTTTTATCAAGATCAACCCATGCGATGGAGTTGACCCCTTTGCAGCGGCTCAGAAGAAGGTTTTGCAATGGATAGATCAGCGCGTTGGGCAACGGCTCCCGGCGGAGGCTTGGAGCGGGCAATCCTTTGAGACCGAGAAAATTGGGGCGCAGTACGCCGCGGCCGTGTTGTTGGATGATCTAGCTATGTGGGGCGCGCGGCTCGATGATGCCGACAAGTCCATGCCGCAACTCACTTGGGTTACAGAGGTTGGGCTAAAGCAGTTATCTGATCGATCAATCGCCGTCAGCGCCCGCCTCGCGTGTACTAGGCGCGGGACGGATAACTTCATCGAGCGGGCCACTCCTGATTTCATCCGGCCAATCGCCGCCATTGGCACCGCCTTGCTAGACGGTCGTTTGCTGCGTCCAGAGCCATGGTTGGTTTCCGACGCCGAAGTTGGGGCACTGTGCGACTTAATTCGCGACCCTAAGCGACGGGCTGCTGTCATTGTCGCGTCGCTCCCGACCTACTCGACAGATGCAAAGGACGCAGCGTTCCCCATAGACGCTCTATGCCATAAGACGTTTGGCGCGGCCCACGTAGCCATCCTCACCGGACCGGCCTCCTTCCGCTTGACCGACGAGCTTGGCAAGGAGTTTTCCGTATTCAATCGAGCAGTCAGAAACTACCGACCGAATTTCAATCCCGAGGTAGATGAACCGCATCAACACCCGTGGGCCACGGGCCGCCGCATTCAGAATTGGGACGGCAGCCCTGCTGCGTACGCGAGCTTTTTGGCCGACCTCTTACTCAAAGACACTGTCAAGCGTTCGGATGCCGATAGCGATCCCCCGTCCTTTGCCAAAATTCGGCGGCTGGCAGCCGAGCGTCGCATAGAGCGCGCCAAGGCGACGAATGCGACCCTAGCAGAAAGGCTCGAACTGGCCGAGGCCCAAATCGTCGAACTCCAATCCGAGCGCGAAGAGATAGAAGAGACCTTTGAAGGCGTCCTGAAATCCGTAGAGCAAGAGCGCGATATAGCCCAAGCTCAAGCCGAGACAGCGACCCAACGCGCCTGGAACTTACGCGCCCGTGTGGAGATGCTCGAAGGCGCACTGGTGCATGACTCAGACCCCAAGGAGCCAGAGATTCCCAGCGACCTGAACGATTTTGAGGAATGGTGCGACAAGAACCTTGCGGGGTTTGTCGAAGTCCTGCCACGCGCCAAACACGCTGCCAAAAAAAGCAAGTACGAAGACGCTGCTTTCCTGTACAAAGCCCTGCTTTTGCTCCGAGACTACTACGTTCCCATGCGGCGCTTCGGCTCTTCTAAGGCCAACGCGTTCAAGCAGACTTGTTTGGCCCTGAACATTGAGGAGACCCAAACGTTTGCTGGAGATCGGCACGGAGAACACGGCGACATGTATTTCGTGCGCTACGCTGGTCGGCGGCACCTGCTCGACCGACACTTGAAGAAGGGGAGCACCCGAGACGTGCGCCGCTGTTTTCGACTGTATTTCTTTTGGGACGAGGACTCAGAGCAGGCCGTTGTTGGATGGCTACCGTCGCACTTGGAGACGCGCAAGAGCTAGAATGAAAGCAACAGTACAAACCGCTCAAGACGTATGGCCCATGCTGACTCCTGTTGTGTTCGTCCCCCATGCAGAGAGCGAATATCAACGGCTTGTGGCTGTACTAGACGATTTGATTGATGTCGTAGGCGAGGACGAAAATCACCCCCTAGCCTCATTAATGGAGGTCATAGGTGTGCTGATTGAAAAATATGAGGGAGAACACGTCCCTGAGCTGACTGAGGTATAGCTGTTGTATGAAGCTGAATTACGCATTCATCTATAAGCGTCCAACAATCACAATATCCCGTAGCGATCAAATACCTCCCTCGGCGACTGACCCGCAGCCAATTCATCGCGCACGACGTTTTCCCCGGCAAGTTTTTCCATAGCCTTTTTGTGCACCTCACCTTTGATCGCCGCCGGAATCACCACCACGCCATCATAGTCGGCTAAAATAAAATCGCCGGGGTGAACCTGCACGCCGCCGCAAGTAATAGGTTGGTTGATCGTCTTGGCGAGGATGCGGCCCGCCGAGTCGAGCGGCGAATAGCCTTTGCAGAAGCAGTGGTAGCCCATGGCGTTCATCTGGCGCACATCGCGGACCAAGCCGTCGGTGAGCACGGATTCGACGCCGCGAGCTTGGGCCGCCGTGGAGAGAAGCTCGCCCCAAAGGCCAGAGCGCTCTTCGCCATTAGTGGCAATGACGAAAACATCGCCGGGACTAGCTTGATCGTAGGCGGCAAAAATTTGGCCGTAGGGATCGGGGTCGGGGCTGGTATCGGCATACGCGTCGATGGTGAGTGCCGGGCCGGCGATGAAGGCATCAGGACGGCTGGGCCGGATATCGGGCGTCATGGCCTGATCGCGGTAGCCGAGTTGGTCCATGATGTCGGTAACTAAAGCCGAGTAGATGGGTTTCCATTCATTATACATTTTCCAATTCCTTTGCTTGCGCCTCCTTCGCCTCTAGCCTCGCCCGCGAAGTCTCGATAGCAGCGTGGAGTTTTTCCTGTAGGAGCGCGCGAGGTGGGAGGACGGTCAGATATTCGGCAACGTGGATACCGGACTGGCCGAGTTCGAGCAGTTCAATCTGCTCCTCCTTTTTGCCAGCACAAAGAATGAGGCCGAGCGGCGATTCTTCGCCGGGCTGCTGCTCGTGCTTGGCAAGCCAGCGGAGATAGAGTTCCATCTGACCTTTGTACTCGGCCTTGAAGTCGCTGAGCTTGAGGTCAATAGCGATGAGACGGCGCAGGCGGCGGTGGTAAAATAGGAGGTCGAGGTAAAAGTCGTCGGAATCGATCTGAATGCGCTTCTGACGGCCAAGGAAGGCGAAACCATCGCCGAGTTCGAGTAGAAAGGTTTCGATTTCGCGCAGGATGGCGTCCTCAAGATCGCGTTCGAGATAGCGGTCGTTGAGGCCAAGAAAATCGAGCACATAGGGATCTTTGAAGACAAGGGCGGGTGTGAGCTGATCGTCCTCGCGCAGTTGAGCCAGTTCAGTGCGGGCGACTTCTTCAGGCTTACGGGAGATAGCGGTGCGCTCGTAGAGCATGGAGCCAATCTTGTCGTGTAAGGTGCGAACGCTCCAGCGTTCGACGCGGCACATCTCGGCGTAGAACTCACGCTGGAGGGGTTCCTTAAGGGGCAGAAGCTCCCTGAAGTGGGACCAACTCAATTGTCGCCACAGCGTGGCGACAATCTCCCTATCAGGGAAAACTTCGGCAAACTGCATCATACGGCGCAGGGTTTTCTCCGAAAACCCGGTTCCAAACCTGATCACCAATTGTCGCGACAGCGTAGCGACAATTTCCTTTCCGTAGTCGGCTCGTTGTCCTTGAAGAATCTCGCTCTGAATCCGCTTGCCGATTCTCCAATAGAGGCTCGTCATCCCTGCATTGACGGCCTGATCAACTCCCGCACGGGTCTGCTCAATCATGCTCTGCACATCGGCAAGCAAGCCGTCCGGCGTGTCAATAATATCTAAATGTTCGTCGCTCATATCCGATCCTACTGAAAATCTACTTGACAGCTTTTCACGATAGACCCAAGGCTTCCCGCAGTTGTTGGGATGTAGGAAGTTTGCCTTTGAGCTCCTCCGGCAAAGTCGATTGCAACTGGTATTCGGCCACGCCGATGGGATTGGTTTTGCTCTTGAGCGCAAACTCCACTTCGAGGTTGTCCTTTTCCGCACACAGGATGATGCCGATGGAAGCGTTGTCGTCTTCGGCTCGCTCCTTCTCATTGAGCACGTTGAGGTAGAAGTCCATCTTGCCGGCGTATTCTGGCTCGAATGGCCCCGCTTTCAGTTCAAAGGCAACCAGCGACTTTAGAAAAAGGAATTTCTGCAACAAGCTGTCGCAGAAATTCGGCGGCTTGTTCCGTGCGATCACTTTCTAATTCTGCGACAGGCTGTCGCAGAATTGCGTCTTCCTCCAAGTTACCTATTTCTTGCATCGCTTGTGCAAGGACTTCAGAGTTAGAGTATGTCTCGACCAGCCGACGCATGTCCCAGAGGTTGCGTGCCGAGAAACCACTTATGTGGGGGAACTCTTTTCTCAAGTCTGCGGCCAGCCTGTCCACTATTGACTTACCCCAGCCCTGTTCCTTCTGATTCTCTAAGATCCCGCGCCCAATGTCCCAATACAGCAGGATCATATCGCGGTTCACCGCCCGCGCTGCACTGAGATGGGCCGACCGGATGCGCGATTTCATCTCGCATAGCCATGCGGCGTAGTCAGGCGATTTTGCGAGTGTGTGAGTCATTTTGCGTTCACCTCCGAGACGACGATGCTCCAGCGGGTCATCAATAGCTTCTCTTCAAGTTTTGCAATCAAGTACGACCAGCGCGATTGTCTCCACAGTGTAGAGACAATCAGATGTCAACCTCAGTGGAATGGTTTCCACTGGTTACGCGTCATAGTCGTGCTTATCCTCCGCTCGATCCTGTGGTACAAATCCCACCTTTCGCTGTGCATCTGAGATGTCCACCCAACGTAGGTCGTTGTTCGACATGCCGTAGAAAACCTCAAATCGCAAACTACCATCCGCATTGATGCACCGCTCGAATATCTGGACAATATCGCGTTGGCTCACATAGATGTCGGCACCTTGTGGCGGACGAGGACGATCGCGCTCGACTTGACCGATACGAACGCAGAGACACGACAACCCATGACGATGGGCGTAGGTTCGCGCCAAAGACTCCGTCCACACTTTGGTTGAAGCGTATAGACCCCTCGGTTCCGCTGGTGTATTGGGCGTAATCATCTCTACATTGTCCGGTATCTCTGCATGTCGGCGTTCCATCATCGCCTTGTACGGCTCTTGCTCGCGATGTCCCTGCGAGACCATAATGCTGCTAGCGGCGACGATACGCGCGACGCCGGTGACTTTGCACGCTTCAAAGACATTGTAAGTCCCAATGATGTTGTTGTTCAGCAAACTCTCCCAACTATCCCCGCTCGGATCCGCGGCAAGATGTGCGACAACATCCATACCTTCAACAGCGCGTCGTACCTGATCAAAATCAGCAATATCGCACAGGATGAATTTCTCGTCTGGAATTTCGAGCGTCCATGACCCCGGAACGCGAACAGATGGCTCCGATTTGTAGTCGAGTGCATACGCATCGTACTTTTCCGGTTGTTCTTGCAGCCGTTTGTATGTCATGTAACCAATCTGCCCAGTTGCGCCTGTAACAAGCACCCTCTTAGGTGTAGCCATACGTTTATTTTTCTTTCGTTTATGGGTGTTCCTCCATTACAACGTGCCTATTTCCTCCGTCCCCCATTAAAAGCATCTGGCTTCTCGGTGCCCGAGGGCCAATACCCGCTCGGATCCTCGCGCCACGGCGTCCCACAAATTTCCGTCAAAACTCGCCACTCGGACGCGCCCATAACCTCTGGATGAAAGACAAAGCGCTTGAGCCCAGCCGCTTCGGACGCCCGCAAAATGCCGAGCAGATCGCGCGCGGGCATGGGGTCGCCAGCATGCGGCGTGCGACCAGTCGAAACCCAGCAAATCACCTTGTCGTCACCGGCCGCCTCTATGGCGCGGCGCGTTTCGCCGTACACGACCTCGCTGAAAAACTCGTCGGGAAAGCCCGCCTCCAAGTCAAAAAGCGTCCGCACCCCAGGCAATTTGATGCCAAAAAGCGCCTCGACCACGGCAAAAGCGTCCTCCTCCGTTAGCCCCGGATTCCACTCCCCAAGCGTCTGCACCCAGCGCGCCACCGTGCCATAAAGGCCGTCAAAGCCGCGATGCCAGTAGTAGTGCTTGGGCAGTATATAATCGAAGTACCCAGCCATCCGCTCGTAATCCTGCCCGGTCAACCCAGAGACGACGGCCGTGCGCGGAATACCACCCAACTCGATCTTGCGCGAGGCCTGATCGACGATGGTGCGAGCCTCTGCCCAAGAGCGGCGCGACTTCTCCTGCCGCATCCGCAGCCAGTACAGCCCATCCTCGTCGAGGTCGATCAAATTCAGCACCGAAAACAGGCCGCCTTGGGCGAGGTAGCGCACCCGCTGGGGCGTCAGCCGACACAGGGCCTGCCGCAGATGGTCGATGCCGCGCTGCATCCGCCCAACATCGGCCCCCATGCCGGCAAAGAGCTGATCTTCGCCGGGCCGGAGTTCCAAAAGCTCCCCTCCGTGATGGAACGCTAGCTCGTAGTGGTTTTCGCCGGGGCCGTCGATAATGACGCCTTTTACCTGCGGGTAAAACGCGATCAAATCCTCCAGCCCAACCAGCCCGCCACGACCCATGCCAAAGGTCATAATCTGCCAGCCACGCGCTGCCGCGTCGTCCATCATGCCTTGCAGCTTTTTCTCTTTTTCTAAATCGCGGGGCGTCTCCTCCGGCGGCTCGACGCCGTGCTCAGCGTAGAGCTTGGTATTGACCGGATAGCTGGAGATAATCGAACCATCGTCCTGCTTAAACTGCATGCGGCCGACGATAATGCCCTCTACGCCGCCTTCTTCCCAAGCATCGAAGCGCTGTTGGTAGCCTTCGAGCCAGTGTTCGAGCGGCTGGTCGCTGTGGGTGAAAACCCAAAATTTCATAATGGCCTCCTTAGTCAGTGGCTGGTGGTTAGTGGTTAATGGCCAGTCCCAACCCCCCCCATTGGGAGTGGCGGTGGGGGCTAATCACTGACCACTGGCCACTGACCACTTGTACGCGATTTTGCTGTTTTGCCAGAAGTACTTCTCGGTCACGCCCTTTTCGCCAAAGTACGCCTTGACGATGGAGATAGCGGCCTTGAAACTTCCCGCTCGGTCGCTGACGGGCCAATTGCTCCCGTAGATCACGCGGTCTGCGCCAAAAGCATCCCACATGGCGTCGAGGATCGGGCGATAGAAGTCCAACTCTTCCGGCACCGGCTCCACCCTGCTTTGCTCCATGATCGCCGAGACCTTCATAAAGACCTGCGGCTGCTCGGCCGCTTGGGCTATGGCGTCCAACCACGCCGGATCGGGATCGCCGCCGTCGGCCCCGACCCCGCCGCAGTGATTGATGACAATGCGCAATTCCGGCAGCCGCCGGGCCAGCTCCACTACTTGAGCCAAGTCCGCCGGTCCCACCAGCGCGTCGAGCTCCAAGTCCCGTGCGACGAGGTGCTCCATGTCGGCGAGAAAAGACCCAGCTTCCAAGTCGGCAAAATACCCGCCGCCGCAGCGAATGCCGCGAAAGAGCGCGTTTGCCGCCAAGCGGTCGATGTCGCTTTTGAAATCCTCCCGGTTGGGATCGACGTGGCCCACCAATCCGACAATCCAGGGGTCATCAGCGGCCAAATCCAAAATCCACTGATTGTCCGCCAGCCACGCACTGGCCTCCACCACCACCGTCCCGGTCACCCCTTCGGGCGCGGCGAGAGCGCGGTGGTGCTCGGGCAATACCGTGCGATAGAGCAGCTCGTTGTCAGCCGGCGGCCAAGGCACGCCTTCGGGCCGCGTGGGATCGTAAAAATGAGTATGGGTATCGATAATCACGATGCGTTCCTTTCTGTCATGGTGGATTCAATCAGCGTTGCAAACGCCTCTATGTCCTCTGCCTCGGTGTCGAACGAGGTCATCCAGCGCACCTCGCCTCTCGTGGCATTCCAGGGATAAAAGAAAAACTCCTGCTGCAAAATGGGAATCACTTCTACCGGCAACCGCGCGAACACGGCGTTGGCCTGCACTGGGTAGATCACCTCCACCCCGCGAATGGGCCGCACGCGCTCGGCCAGCACCTGCGCCATGGCGTTGGCGTGCTGGGCGCTCCGACGCCACAGGTCGTCGGTCAGCAGGGCCGTAAACTGCGCGGCGACAAACCGCATCTTAGAGGCCAGTTGCATCCCCTGCTTGCGCGCCCGGCGGTAGTGTTCGGCTAGCTCAGGCTGAAAAAAGACTACGGCTTCCCCCAGCATCAGGCCGTTCTTGGTGCCGCCAAACGACAGCACATCAACCCCACAATCCCCAGTGATCTCCCGCAGTTCCAAGCCCAAGCCCACGGCTGCGTTGGCGATCCGCGCCCCATCGACGTGCAAATACAACCCGTGTTCATGGGCGCAGTCGGCGAGAGCGCGAATCTCACTCGGCGCATACACAGTGCCCAGTTCCGTAGCCTGAGTAATCGACACCACGCGGGGACGCACTTGGTGCTCGTCGCCGCGACCCGCAATGTGGGCAGCGACTCCCTCGGGGGTAATTTTGCCGTCGGGTGCTGGCGCGGTCAGGAGCTTGACGCCGGCCACCTGTTCGGGGGCACCGCATTCGTCGATGTGGAGATGAGCGGTGTCCGAGCAGATCACCGCGTCGCAAAAGCGCGTGAGCGCGGTGAGGGCCGTCACATTGGCCCCAGTGCCGTTGAAGGCCAAGAAAACCTCTACCTCCGATCCCAACACCTCGCGAAACAGCGCCACGGCTTCATCCGTGTGGGGATCGTCCCCATAGGAATGCACGTGCCCCACGTTGACTCGCTGTAAGGCCGCCATGACCTCGGGGTGGACTCCGGCGTGATTGTCGCTGCCAAAGCCGCGAATGCGCTCGCCCATTATTGCTAGTGCCTTTCTCTGTTGTGTGTCGCCTAAGTACACGACAGTAGAAGCGGTATGAGATGCTTCGCTGCGCTCAGCATGACAAGTGCTAGCATTCTGCTTTCCAGTGTCATGCTGAGCGCAGCGGAGCGGAGTCGAAGTATCTTGTATATAGAAGCCCATGTGTAACGTCCATTGGATTACTGGCGTGTACTGGCGTGTACTAAGGTGTGTCTCCAATGCAGACTCCGTCATTTCGACGCGACCGGAATAGACCCTGCTCGTAGTGCACCAGACCCTCAGTGCGCCTCTAGCCAATTCTCGCCGGTGCCCATCTCAATCTCTATCGGCACCTCCATCGGCAAAGCCTCGCGCATCTCGCGTGCGACTAACGGCGGTAGGGTCTCTACCTCGTCCCGGTGCAGATCGAAGACCAACTCATCGTGAACCTGCAACAGCATGGCCGAGCGGAATCCTTCCTCGCGCAGCAGCCGGTGAATGCGGCTCATCGCCAGCTTGATCATATCCGCAGCCGTGCCCTGAATGCGGGTATTGATCGCGTTGCGCTCGGCTCCTTTGCGGGTGGTGGCGTTGCGCGAGTTGATGTCGCGCAGATAGCGCCGCCGCCCGGTCACCGTCTCGACGTACCCCTTGTCGCGGGCGAACTCCACAGTCTCGTCGAGATAGCGCCGCACCCCTGGATACTGGGCGAAATACTGATCGATCAGCTCGGCGGCCTGCCAGCGCGGAATGTCGAGCCGCTCGGCCAAGCCAAAGGGCGAGATCCCGTAGATGATGCCGAAGTTCACCGTCTTGGCCTGGCGGCGCATCTCTGGGGTCGCTTGGTCTTCTGCGACTTGGTAGATCTTTGCGGCCGTAGCCATGTGGATGTCGCCGCCGCTGTTGAAGGTGTCCAGCATCCCTTCGTCGTGGCTGAGCGCAGCGGCAATCCGCAACTCGATCTGCGAATAGTCGGCCGAGAAGAGCAGGTACTCGCTGCTGCGCGGCACAAAGGCGCGGCGGATTTCCCGCCCCTGCTCGCTGCGGATGGGGATGTTCTGCAAATTCGGGCGGTCGGACTTCATGCGCCCGGTCGCGGTCATTAGCTGATCGTAGTTGGTGTGGATGCGCCCGGTGGCCTTATAGACCGCGCCGGGGAGCTGATCGACATACGTTGACTTGAGCTTGGTGTGCAATCGGTAGGAGAGTACCTGCCGCGCGATCTCGTGGCGATTGGCCAGCCGGCGCAAAATCTGTTCGCTGGTTTGGTACTGGCCGGTCTTTTGCGTCCGCCGCGCATTGGAATCCAGCTCCATCTTATCAAAGAGAATGGTGCCTAGCTGGTTGCCCGAATTGAGGTTGAAGCGCTCCCCGGCCAGCTCAAAGACGCGCTCGGCAGCCTGTTCGATGGCCTCCTCAAACTGTCGCGAGAGCGCGGCCAAAGCCGAGCTTTCCATGCGGATGCCCTCGTATTCCATATCCACCAGCACCGGCAGGAGCGGGGCCTCGATCTCGTAAAAAACGCGTTGCTGATCCATGTCGTCGATTTTCGGCCGCAGCGCCTCGGCGAGTTGGAAGGTAATGTCCGCGTCCTCGCAGGCGTATTCAGCCACTTGCTCCATCGGCACCTGCAAGAGCGTTAGCTGCTCACCACCGCGCTCGCCGATCAGTTCGGATATGGGCTTAGGCGAGTAGGAGAGCAGGCTCTTGGCCAGCTCGTCCATGCTGCGTCTCAACTCTGGCTCGGCCAAGGTCGCCGCCAGCATGGTGTCGAAGAAAGGTCCCTCCACCCGCATGCCGTGCCAACGGAGGACGCCGAGATCGTACTTGAGGTTGTGGCCGATCTTTTCACTCGCTCCACTTTCAAAGACCGGGCGAAATTCCTCCAAAACGGCCAGCACCTCGGCCCGCTCGCTAGGCAGCGGCACGTAGTGGCCCGTACCCGGAGCCCACGAAAAGGCCAAGCCAATCAAGTTGCATTGACGGACGTCGAGGCCGTTGGTCTCGCAGTCAAAGCAAAATGCGGGCTGCTCCAACAGTGCCGCGATCAACACCTGCCGCTTGTCGGGCGTATCAACGAGCTGATAGTCGTGCTCCACATCCGCCACCCCTTTGAGCGGGCCGTGGGTCTGCTCCTTTTCAACGCTAAACTCGTCGCCGAGCAGCCGCCGGCCCAGCGTATTGAATTCGAGCTCGGTGAAGAGGGTCTCCAGCTTCGGGCGGTCCCATTCCTTTTTCGTCAAATCCGCCAGTCCCACGTCCAATGGCACGTCGCACTCAATGGTGACCAACTCCTTGGAGAGCAGAGCCTGTTCCCGGTGTTCCTCTACGTTCTGCTTTTGTTTGCCCTTGAGTTGGTCGGTGTGCGCTAGCAACTCTTCGACGCTGCCGTACTCGGCGATGAGCTTTTGCGCCGTCTTGGGCCCGATCCCCGGTACGCCGGGCACATTGTCCGACGAATCGCCCATCAGCCCCAGCACATCTACCACTTGGTCGATCCGCTCGATCTGCCATTGTGCGAGAATTTCCGGCACTCCCAAAACCTCGGCCTCGTCGCCGCCGCGCCCTGGCTTGTACATAAAGCTCCGCTCGGAAACGAGCTGGCCGTAGTCCTTGTCGGGCGTGACCATGTACGTCGCAAATCCCTCGACCTCGGCCTTTTTGGCCAACGTGCCGATCACGTCGTCGGCCTCCCACCCCGGCTCGCGCAAAACCGGGATGTTAAACGCCTCGCAGAGCCGGAATACGTACGGCAGTGCTTGGCTCAGATCCTCGGGCATGGCCTCGCGCTGGGCTTTGTACTCTTCGTACTTGTGGTGCCGGTGCGTGGGCTCAGGCGTGTCGAAAACGACGGCGATATGCGTCGGCTCGCCCTTTTCAATGATGGAAAGCAAGGTGTTGGCAAAGGCAAAAACGGCCGACGTGTTCATGCCCTTTGAGGTCATGCGCGGATTGCGGATCATCGCGAAGTGGCCCCGATAGACGAGGGCCATACCATCGAGCAGGAAGAGAACTTTTTCGCTCATGCAGAATTCTTTCGTCGCGTCAAACGGCTTGGTTGGCTGCTTCGTAGTACTTGTTGATGCCGGGCACGTCGCTCATCCCGTGCCACACGCCCCGGAAGAGGGTGCGGCGCTTCTCTGGAAACGAGGCGATCACTTCGGCGGACGGACAGCCCTTGCCCCACTTGGAATTGACGGTGTCGTAGCAGGTAAACAAGCTCAGCCGGTCGCGCTGCTCGTTGGTCCAGCGCGTGCCCGAATGGCACAGGGCTTCGGTGAAAATCACCGCCGAACCGGCCGGACAGGTATAGCTCTCCCACAGCGCACTGTCGCGCTCGCTCAACTCGTCGGGCCGAGGGAAGGCGGCCTTGTGGCTGCCTGGCAGAAAGAGCGTGCCTCCGTCGTCCGCGCCGACTTCGTTGAGCTCCCACACCACCCGCGTTAGCCCGGAATGCACCTTACCCTGCTGCATCTGGTAGATGTGCGAGTTGCCGCGAAAGTTGAAGTACCCACCGCCGCCGTGCGGGCCGAAGTTGTCGTGTCCGGCTTGGCGATGGCTGGTATAGGTGTGGTCGTAGCGGAAGCCGTAGCACTCTTCGCTGGCCAGCGCCTGATGCGAGAGTACCTCGTTGAGCACGCCTACTACCGCCGGGTGGTCGAGCAAAATCTGCGCCGGGCCGCCGTGATTGTCGCTCTCGTCCGGCGGCAGGGACTCGCGCTCGTAGAGAAATTTCATCTGGTGAGCGCGGATCGCCACCAGCTCTTCTTCGCTCAACAGCGAGGGCAAGAGGATAAACCCCTTGAGGTCAAAAAGGTACTTCTGGGCCTCGGTCATCGGGACGACGTCCCGCCCGTCGGCATTGGTCGTCGGCAGCAGGTCCATGCTTCAGTCCTTCCAGTTGAATACCACGTTGAGCATGTTTTTCTCGCGGTGGTACGCCATTTCGTAGGCTTGCACCATGTCCGAGTAGTGCAGCCGGTGGGTGACCAAGCGGCTCGGCTGGAGCTTGCCATCCTGCATCAGCGAGAGCACGTGGACGCAGCGGCCGTCGTTGTCAAAGTGGTCTCCTTCCGGCGGCGGAAACAGCGACCCCGCCCGGTCGTTGACCGCGCAGAGCGAAACGCCCTTGAAGTAAAACCAGCGCATGTCCAGCGGGTTAAAACTTAGCGGCTCTTCACCCCGCCCGGGCAAGCTGACGACGGACACCCGTCCGTTGGTTCGCACTACTTCCATCGCCGTGCGATACGCTGGCCAAGGGTTGGCCGTCAGGATCACCAAGTCGATCCCCTGCCCGTGAGTGAATTCGTCCAGCTTAGCCTCCAACTCGGGGTCATCCGACAACAGAGCCTCGTGCGCCCCCATCTCGCGCGCCATGTCCAAGCGCACCGAGCTGTTGCCCAGCCCCACGACCCGCGCGCCAAAAAGCGGGCCTAGCGCCACCGCCCCCAGTCCCAAGACGCCCAATCCCACCACGGCCACGGTCTCGCCGGGCGCGAAAAAAGCTTTAGTGTAGCAATGCATGCTCAAGGCGTACAAATGGGCGAACACCGCGTCTTCGGCCGCCACCCCGTCCGGCACATGCACGATGCTCTCGCTGTCCCGCGCCACGTACGCCGACTGATGGGGATGCCGCGACACCACACGATCCCCCACCGCGAACTTGGCTACCTTGCTGCCGACCCCTCGCACCACGCCTAGGTTGCTGTCGCCCACCCAGCGCGGAAAATCCGGTGCCCCAGGCACCTGTTCGGCCCCTTCGTAGTTGCCGCGGTCGGTGCCGATCTTAAATCCCGTGATCTCCGTCTCCACCCAAATTTGGTCGTCCTCCAAGTTCTCCGTGTCCAGCGTCAGATCTTCAATCCGCAAATCGCGCGGACCGTGCAACATGGCAATTTTCATGCGATTTCCTCCATTAGATAATCCGCAGATAACGCAGATATGACGCAGATATAGTATTTACAAGAAGATTCGCATCTGCGCTCATCTGCGTCCATCTGCGGATTCAAAGTCCAATCTCGTGGCGCAGCGCCTCCGTATCCGCGCACCAGTTGCCGACGTTCCAGCGGCCAAAGGCCCCTAAGGCCCCGCGCTCGTCTGGTCCGAAATAAACGGGGACGTGTATCAGCGACAAGCCGTCGTGCGCCCGCGCTTGGTCCAATGCCCTTTCCAACGACTCGGGCGAATACCCGCCGCGCAACGCGACCACGCCCTCCACCGCACTCGCCCAAGCCACGTAGTCAACGGCCACGCGGTCCCAAGTGCCACAGTCAACTCCGTACTGGGCCAGTTGCAAACCCGAGATGGCGCCCATCCGCCGGTTGTCCAATAGCAGGATGCATCCAGTCGCGCCGTGCTCTACGCCGTCGATGAGCACCTGCGGATTCATGGTGAAAGACCCATCGCCGCTAATGGCCAACCCGTAGAACGGCTCAGTCGCTACCGCGGTGGCCAACAGCGCCGAGACTGCAAAACCCATATAGCTGGCCCCGGTCTCGGTAAAGGTGCGCCCCAAGCGATCATCCTCTACCACTTGGAAGCCGTTGGCCTGTACGTCGCCGGCGTCAAAAAAACACACCCCGTCGTGCGCGCGTGCCCAGTCCGTGGCCACCTTAATGGCCGTCGGCTGCGTCATAACCTCCGCATCCCACATCTCGTCGTACAGCACCGATTTTTGATAGCGCACGGCCTTAAACGCCGCCCACTCCCGCTTCTTGTCGCTACAGGCTTGCAACCAAGCCGAAGGAGAGCCGTTTTGCACGCGGCTAGCGCTGAGTGTGCGATTCAATTCTCGCAGCGTCCGCGCGGCATCGCCGACCAAGGCCATAGTCTTGCCGTAGTGAGTAGCAGTTTCTGGATCGGCGTTGATATTGACGACGCCCTGCACGCGCGGATAGCCCGTGCGCGACGAATCCGACTGGCAGACAAATCGCGAGCCAACCGCGATCAAGAAATCGGCTTCCTCCATCGCATAGTTACCGCAAATCGACCCTTTGCTGCCGCCGACGGTCATGTTGCGCGGATGGTCGTACGGCAAGACACCGGAAACTAAGGGGCTAGTCACGGCCACTGCGTCGGCCAGTTCCAACAACTCAGCCAACTCCGGCCCAGCCCCACGCGCACCGCCGCCAACCTTGACGACGACGCGCTCGGCCGCGGCAATGGCGGCTGCCGTCTCTGCGTAGCGTCCCTCATCCGCAGCCACACCCAACGGCGGCGGTGCGCCCACGGGCAGCTCGTCCAAATTGAACTGCGCCAGTTCCGCCGGTTGCACGTTGAGCGGCAAGAGCAAGAAAAACGGCTCGGCCTGATGCGGATGATCCACCGCGTTGAGTCCGCGCCTCAGTGCAGTGGCAAGCGCCAGCGGCGTGTGCAGCGAGTACGCCCGGCTCATGGTGCCAAACAGCCGCAGGAAGGCGTTTTGTTCGGTCCCGGGGATCTGCTGCATGTTCGGGCCTTCGTCTTGGGTCGTCTCATCCCCGAGCAGATACCAGACGCCCAACCCGTCCGAGCGCGGGACAATGGAAGCCGCCAACGCTTGCAATGCGCCTGGGCCAATCGAGGTGACGACCGCGGCCTTTTCGCCGCGCACCCAGCGCAGAGCCGCAGCCGCGTGTGACGCCTCGATTTCGCTGCGCACTCCACAGACGCGTACCAGCCCTGCTTCCTGATAAACCCGCAAGACCTCGCCGATCTCAGTCGAGCCGTGGCCAAAGACGCAAAAGAAGGTCCTGACGCCTTGCAACCAAAGCCCGAGGACGAGCGCCTCTGATACCGTGGTGTCGATGCGGCGGCCCAGCACCCCAAGATCCCCGGCTGCGGCGATTTGCCGCGCCCGCTCCTGCCGCGTCTGTGCTAATCGCGCTACGGTCGCTTCCATGGTTAGCGGTCCGCCAGATGCCCCCAAACGCACTCGGCCACCACACGTCCCAATAGCTGCGATCCCTCCGCGGTAAAATGCACCCCGTCTTGAGTCAAAAGCCGCGCTTTTCCCTCGCCTTCAACAACGGCAAAAAGGTCGTCAATCGGCACCCCTAGGTCCGCTGCCACAGCACTGGCAGCCGCATTGTAGGCTTCTACATCGGCCTCCAAGCGGTTAAAGCCCTTATTCTGGTGGTGCCAAGTCTCGTCCACCGGCGTGGTGGCGGCCCAGATGACGGCTCCGTTCAACTCGCGTTGCAGCCTTTGCAGTATCTGGCGCACATTGCGCTCGTATTCGGCCAAGGGCACTGCGGATTCTGCGCCAAAGGCCCTCTTCAAATCGTGCAGTCCACAATTGACGTGGACCAGAGCCGGCTGGCGCACAAGAACCCACTGGTCCAGATGCGCGAGAACATTGCGGCTGTCGCCGCCGTTCGGTTCGGGCACCCAGACCTCGGCACGGCCCGCCAACTGGCTGACGACATGGTCCTGATAACCCATGCGGATCGAATCGCCGATTAGGACGACGAGGGGCAAATTTCGGCCAAGGGCACTGCGGATTCTGCGCCAAAGGCCCTCTTCAAATCGTGCAGTCCACAATTGACGTGGACCAGAGCCGGCTGGCGCACAAGAACCCACTGGTCCAGATGCGCGAGAACATTGCGGCTGTCGCCGCCGTTCGGTTCGGGCGCCCAGACCTCGGCACGGCCCGCCAACTGGCTGACGACATGGTCCTGATAACCCATGCGGATCGAATCGCCGATTAGGACGACGAGGGGCAAATTATTCATAAAGCATCACGTCGGACTGACGCCTCCCATTTTACAGACTTCCTTCCACTCCTGCTCGGCGACCGGCTGGATCGACAGCCGCTGGCCCCGCTGCACCACCCGCATATCGGCGAGCTTGTCGTTGGCTTTGAGGTCGGCGAGATGGACAAACCGTTTGAATTTGCGCTTCCACTTCACATCGAAAGAAAACCAGCGCGGCTCATCCTCGGTGGATTTTTCATCGTAGTAGCGGTGATTATCGTCGAACTGACTAGGATCGGGGTACCCCGCTCTTGTAATCGTCGCGATTCCAGCGATCCCCGGCTCGTCGCAGTTGGAGTGATAAAAGAACGCCAAGTCCCCCTCTCCCATGTCGTCGCGGATGAGATTGCGCGCTTGGTAGTTGCGCACACCCCGCCAGTAGCCCGTGCTTTGCGGACGCTGCTTCAACTCGTCAAAGGAGCACTCGTCGAATTCGCACTTGACGAGCCAGTACTTTCCTTTCCCCCGCTTGCTCACAGCCATTCCTCGACCACTTCCCGCGTCCTTGTTATGCCCTCCCACTCGTCGCCTCGGCTAGAAAAAATCAGCGAGTACGGCCCGGCGAATCCTGCATAGCTGGCCAACTGGAGACAGCGCGCAAAATCCTCGCGGTCCATCTGCCCCTCTGCGGAGAAGTCGGCCTTGGCGTGCACGGAGGTCGCCCTCGGCAGAATCGCCGCCAGATCGCGGTACTTGTCCGGCCCCTCGAAGTTGCCGAAATCAGCGCATAGACCGACCTCGCCCTCGCACAAGTCGAGGACCGCGTTGAGCGCCCCGACAGACGTGCCCAGCGCTCGGAAGTTCTCCGTCAGCACCCCAATACCCAAGGTGCGACCAAAGCTGGCGAGCGCACGCAGATTCGCCGCGCTTACCTGCACGGCTTCGTCGTCGTCTGCCCCCCCAGCGATCACCCGCACGCACTGTGCGCCACAGCGGGCGGCAATCTCCATCCACTCGCGTACCCAAGCCACTTCTTTTACCCGTCGGGCCTCATCGGGATGCGCAATGTCCCCAGCGTCAATTAGCACGCTGAAAAGCTCGACGCTGCTGTCGGCAAGGGTCTGACGCAACTGGCTGATGTAGCCATCGTCGAGCCGCGGGAAGTGGAAGTGGCAAATCTCCAACAGGCCGATGCCGCGTGCGGCAAGCTGCGCCGGTAGCTCTAACAAGATGAGGTCTCCCTGCCCGGCCCCTTCCAGCACCGGCTCGCCCTTGGGGTCGGGCCACTGGTACATCGACGCCCCCAACGTCCTGTGCAAGCTCCAAGACGACGTTGCTATGCGCGTCATCACACCATCCTCACAGGCTAATTTTAGTGACCCATCCAGAGGTGGCGTCACAATAGATCAAATCCTCGCCAAAAATCGACAGCCCGTGCGGCTCAGGGTCGCTGTCGGGCACCACAACTCGATCCAACTCGGCCCCACTCTCCACATCGAGCTTGACGATCACCCGGTCGGCTGTATGTACCACCCAGATGCCGTCGGCGACCCGCACCACGCCGTGCGCCCGCCCGTAGGGCAGATCCAGCACGTGCTCGACCGACCAGCCGGCGATCTTGACTTTGCTCAACGTCTGGCTCTTGAGGGTGGTGATCCACACATAGCCCTCTTCAAACGGGTCGTACTCCATCCCGTGAACCCCGCCTCCGCCGGGCACCGGATAGCGATTGCGGGTCGCGCCGGTAGCCGGATCAACCTCGAAAATCTCGCCCGCGCCTTGCTCAGCGTCCGTCGGTCGTGCGGGCCGCCAGAGCGTACCCGCCCCGTTGGCTGCCAACCACAGCGAGCCGCCACCCCAAGCCATGCCGCTGGTATTGGACGACTCGCTGGGGATATCGCGGATCAGGCGGGTGACGCCGTATTCAGACGGCTCGGCGATTTCGATCAGCGCCACTCGGTCGGTAATTTGGTCGGTAATCCACAGTCCTTCTTCTACTACTTGCAGCGCATTGGGCACCCCGTAGGGGGCGCGGAAGAGCTTCTCTATGGTCGTACTCATCGTCATCTCCTGAGTCAGTTATCCCACACCAACAATACCGCCATCGTCTCGCCCAACCGATTGTAGAGCAGATCGAAGGCCGCTGCCGCTTCGGTGTAGGGGAAGCGGTGGGTGATCATCTTGGCGAATTGGATTTGGTTCGTAGCCAGCAGCTCTAGCGTCCGGGCCGATCCTGCGGGCCGCCGACTGGCGTCGAGATAGCTGCCTATGAGGCGCTTGCCCATGATTTTTTCCGAGTAGAGCGGCAGGGGTTCGTTTTCGTATAGGCCCAGCACCTGCAAGAGACCGCCGCGCTTGAGCATGTCCTGCGCCTCGGCAAACGCCTGTGCGCCAGCCCGGCCGCCCACAGCTTCTACTACGATGTCGGCACCCTTCCCGTCCGTCAGCTCCAAGACCTGTGCGACAGAGTCGCCGGCGCTGGCGTCGATCACCGCGTTGGCCCCTAACTCATGCGCTAGTTCGCAGCGCAAGGGCAAGGTATCAATCCCAATGACGCGCCCCGCGCCCTGTGCCTTGGCCGCCTGCATACAACCGCTGCCGACCAAGCCCTGCCCCTGGATGACCATGACATCGTCCGGCCCGGCCCCAGTCTCCCACATCCACAGAACCGAACTGGTTCCCAGCGGCCAGAAGGTGCCTGCTTCGGGCGACAGGCCCGCTGGCAGGCGCACGGCCGCAGGCTTATGCTGGCTGGCTGCGACTTCGACCACCACGTATTCGGCGTGCGGCGCGAGAGCCGCGACCAGATCGCCGGTTTTGAGCTCTTCAACCTCTGCGCCTACCTCCGCGACTCGACCCACCAGCGAGTAGCCCATGGAGCGGTGATCGATTGCCTCTTCGCGCACGTAGCGCCGCCAAATCTCCGAGCCACGGCTGATTAGCGAACATTCGGCGCGAATCAAAATCTCGGTCGGGGCAATAGCCGGGGTCTCGACCTCTTCCACCACGATGTTATAAGCCCCTGCGGGCTTGGCGATGCGTTTCATAGACGGCCTCCTCGCGGACAATATGGCAAAAATACCGCGTGGCAACCAACCTAGTGCAGCCCGGACATAAAAAAACCGGGCGCACCCACTAAGGTGGGGTGCGCCCGGCTGTACTTCTCAGAAGCTATGTCGCCGAAGCGACTGTGCTTCTGACCAGGTAGTCGATCACCTGGAGTTGATCAAGTGATCAACCTCCCTGCGGTACAATTACTCAATGGACCACCTCCTTTCGCTAGTGCGCGCCTCATAATCCATACTCCAACTCTGCGCGTCGTTGCGGCCAGTTGCAAAGTCGGGTTGGCTCGCTCGCGTAGCCTCGAGCCTCAGCGTGGCGGCAACAGGGGTTTGTGGCCCCCGAACTCAACTTAATTTGTAATATACAAGAGCTAGTGAACCGGGTCAATCGTCTATTTTCGCTCGACTTTGACCGGCTGTCCGCTCGCGGCCGAGGCCCATGCTGCTTCGGTCAGCTCAATGACCCGCAGGCCGCATTCGGGGGGCACCTGCACTTGGTCGCGGCCGAGAATCGCGTCGATGAAATTCTGGTCGGGCGTCGCCGAGCCGGGCAAGTTATTGACCTGGTACACCTCGTTGCTGTGCTGCGTCTTGTAAAAGACCTGTCCTTGACGGATATAGACCACCGCCTTGGTCCCCCAGATGGTGATGTCCTCCCACATCCCGCCGGTCGGCGAGTTGCCCACCACCGCAATCGTCCCCAGCGCGCCGTTGCCAAAGCGCAACGACAGCGCCGAGTTGATATCCACCTCGGAGTCGAAATGTTCCATGTAGGCCTGCACCTCGGCCACCTCCAGCCCGGTCATCCACAACACAATGTCCAGTAGGTGGCTGCCCGAGTCGTTGAGCTGCCCGCCACCCGACAGCGCCATTTGCTGCCGCCACAGTCCAATCGTCCCCTGATACCACTTCTGGTCTTGGAGCGCCGATATAAACTGGATATCCCCCAATTCCCCAGCCGCGATCTGGTTGCGCACATAGCGGTACTGCGCCTGCAAGTGCCGCTGATAGGAGATCATCAGGACCTTGCTGGTCTCCTCTGTTTTGGCGATAACTTGGCGCGCGTGATCGACAGTACAGACCATCGGCTTTTCGGTCAGCACGTGCAGCCCCTTGTCCAGCGCAGCCATAATCTGCTCAAAGTGCAATGTGTGGGGCGTGGAAATCTCCACCGCGTCCAGTTCGACTTGCTCTAGCATCTCTTGATAGTGGGTAAACTCCGGCAACTCTGCGGCCTGCGAGTTGCGCTCTTTGGCTCGCTGCAAGCTGGCCTGATCCACATCGCACAAAGCCACCACTTCGGCCTCGGGGATGTCGAGCACCCTTCCTATGTGCCCGCTGGCATTTCCACCGCAGCCGATAAATCCCACGCGAATTTTGTCCATCTTCCTCTCTTTTCTATTTGGTTGAAGAGGTCGCCGGTGATTAGTGCACCTCGGCTCCCGTTGCGATGTCCTGCTCCGGCCCGACTAACACGAGGTTCCCATCGCCGTCTTCGGCTGCCAAAATCATCCCTTCCGAGACAATGCCCCGCAGCTTGGCCGGTTTGAGGTTGGAGACTAAAACCACCTTGCGGCCCGGCAGGTCCTCGGGGTGGTACCACTGGGCGATGCCGCTGACTACAGTGCGCGTCTCGTCGCCTAGGTCGAGCGTCAGTTTGAGGAGTCTGTCAGCGCCTTCGACCTTCTCGGCGGCTTTGACCTCGGCTACGCGCAATTGCACCTTGGAAAACTCTTCGATCGAAATCTGTTCCACTTGTGGGGCCTCTTTCTTTGGTGGCGGTTGTCGCTTGGGCTTTCCGGTCTCCGACTTGGGGAACAGGATATCCGCTTTTTCCGGTATTTTCGTCCCAGGCGCGGCCTGCCCCCAAGTATCTAGGTCAGCGAACGCATAGTCTCCCAACCCCAGATCTGTCCGCACCTGCCGCGCCTTGCTCGGCATGGCTGGCTCCAACAGCACCGAGACAATGCGCAGCCCCTCCGCGATATTGTAGAGCACTGTTCCCAATCGCTCGCGCCCATCGGCGGCTTTGGCCAACTTCCACGGAGCCTCGTCGTTGAAGTAGCGATTGAGTTGCCGCACGAACTGCATCACCGTCTCCAGCGCCTCGAACATCCGCAACCGGCCCACCAAAGACCGCACCTGCCCCACCAGCGCAGTGCCCGCCGCGATCACCTCCTCGTCGGCTTCCTGCTGCGACGGCGCGGGCAAGACGCCGTCGGTATGCCGCGTGAGCAAGGCGCGGACGCGGGACAGCAAGTTGCCCAAGTCATTGGCCAAATCCGCGTTGTAGCGCTCGACCAAGAATTGTTCCCCAATGGAAGAGTCTTGGCCGTACACTGTATCCTTCAATAAGTAGTAGCGCACGGCGTCGGAACCGTATTTTTCCGCCATTTCAAAGGGATCAATGACGTTGCCCAAGCTCTTGCTCATCTTCTGCTCGTCGTCGTGCCCCATCAAGAAGCCGCCGACATTGAGGTGTTGGTACAGCGGCACCCCAGCCGCTTTGAGTACGGTCGGCCAAAACACCGCGTGGGGCTTGAGAATGTCCTTGCCGACTAGGTGCTGGGCCACCGGCCAATACGTGTGGTAGTGTGCGCCGTCGGGGAAGCCGAGTGCGGAAGTGTAGTTGATCAGGGCATCGACCCACACGTACGCCACGTGATCGGCATCCCACGGCAGCTCAATGCCCCAAGGCACCCGGCCTTTGGGCCGCGAAATCGACAGATCGCCAATCGGCTCGCCGAGCAGAGATAGCACCTCGTTTTTGTACCCGGCGGGGCGGATGAAATCCGGGTGGTCGCGGATGTAGGAACGCAGCCAGTCGCGGTACTTTTCCATGCGAAAGAAGTAGTTGCCCTCGCGGCGGCTTTCTGGTGCGCGCAGGTGATCGGGGCACTGGCCGTTGACCAACTCCTTATCGGTGAGAAAGCGCTCGCAGCCGACGCAGTACAGCCCCTCGTACTCGTCGTAGTAAATGTCCCCAGCCGCGTGAATCGCCTCCAGTAGCCGGAGCACGACCGCCTTGTGCCGCTCCTCAGTGGTGCGGATAAAATCGTCGTGGGAAATGTCGAGCACCTGCCAAGCGTCGCGGAAGCGCTGGCTGATGCGGTCGCAAAATTGCTGCGGGTCAATGCCAGCCTCGGCGGCGGCCTGATAAATTTTTTCCCCGTGCTCGTCGGTGCCGGTCAGGAAGTAGGTATCGAATCCGTCGAGGCGGTGGAAGCGCGCGAGAAAATCGGCTATCACGGTGGTATAGGCGTGGCCAATGTGGGGCACGTCGTTGACATAGTAGATGGGTGTGGTGACGTAGAATGCTTTGCTCATGGGGCCTCCGGGGTTAATCCCGAGGGCGAACACGTAGATTCGTCCCTGCGAGTTGCCTGCAATCCCGATAACCGCGCTCCCGTCCATCCACCGTAGGGGCAACCCTTGTGGTTGCCCAAGTGCCGACATTGAAGCGCACCGAACAGAAATCGAGCATTGCGTATCAAGTATTTACAGGTAGGGTACAATAATATCAAGGACCACTGTAAACGCGCGGCATCAGGAGTTGGCCATTGCGGGCCAGAGGCAAGCCAGCAAAAGCGCAGGAGTTGCCCCATTGGTCGATAGTGGCCGCGGTTTTGTACTCGTTGATGATGGCGTGGCGAGTGCGCGGCGTGTAGTTGTGGCCGGCGCGGTGGACGACGAGGACGTGGATGATCGCCACGTCTCCCGGCTCAGCCTCCAAGACGACCTGCTCACTGGCAGGGACGTACTCGTCGGGGATCGTGTGGCTTTTTTCTAAAGTGGGGTACTCGCCCTTGAGATGGCTGCCGGGCAGAACCTCGGTGGCCCCCGCTTCAAATCCACTCGGATCAAGATACGTAATGGCCGCGGCCAAATCTGGCTCGGTATGGCGCTCGTACGGCCAGTCTTGGTGCCAGCTTTGGGTGCAGACAAAGCCGGGGGGTTTGTTGCGGATCTTGCCGTTGTGAAAATCGAGGTCGGGGCCTAACAGATCGACCATGACCGAGACAATGCGCGGCTCGGTGAACTGGTCAAACCAGTAGTCGCCAGCCAACGTCTGATCCATCATGCCAACTACATTGCGCGGATTGAAGGGATCGGGCGCGTAGCCTTCCGGCGCGTCCATGAAAGAGTATTTGACGTTCTTGGGCCGATTTTCAATCTCGGTCACCAAGCGGTGCAACTCGCAGCGCATCTGCTCCATCTCCGCCGGGCCATAGAAGCCTTTGAGCAGCAGATAGCCGTTGTCGTCGAAGAACTGCTTCTGCTCGGGATCTAAAATGAGCAAGCTCATAATGCAGCGTCCTTTGCGGTTGGGCGGCTGGGCAAGAAGAAGGCCAAGCCGGCGGGCAATATCGGCAGCAGGGCTAGGTATTTCAAGGTCTCAGCCACGCCGATCTGGTCGCCGAAATGGCCGATCAGCGGCAGCGCGAGGCTGGCCAAACCCCAGCTAAAGCCCAGCGGCAGGCTGGAGACCAAGCCGGTATTTTCCGGCGAGAACTCTTGGGCCAAGGCGACCATAATCGAATTGGAAGACAGCAGCAGGCCGCCGCCCACAAAAAGCAGGCTGTAGCTGGCCAGCATTCCCTCGACATAGATAAAGGCGTAGAGCGGCGGCACCGAACACAGTAGCGATCCCCAGACCAGCGGTTTAGGATCGATGCGGTCTGCTAGGTAGCCAACAACGAGCGCGCCGACCACGCCAGCGATATTGTAGATTCCCAAGGGAATGCCGCCCGCGACGAGACCGAGGCCGCGCTCCTGGGCCATGAGCGTCAGAAACGTGCCAAAACCCAGTCCCGACACCGAGCGCAAAACGACGATCGCGGTGATCAGCACGAGGGGACCGGCTTGGTCGCCGAGACTGCGCCACTGGGCCGTGCTTCTGCCGTGGGAAAAGTTGGGGTTGCCCAGCGGCACCGCGCGATACATGAGCAGGAGGAACAACAGGCCGGGAATGGACAGATAGGGCAGGGCGGCGAGACCGAAGGAGTTGGTGTACGCCGGGGCCCACAGCGGCGTTAGACCCAGCCCCAGCGTCCCGCCAAAGATAAAGAGCGCCAGGCCGAAGGAGCGGCGCGGACCGCTGAGTTCGCCGGCCAGCGAAAAGACTTGGGGATGGAAAGCGGCGACCCCGAGCCCACCCAGCGTCAGGATGCCGACGAGCGTCAGGTAATTGGACGCCAGCCCCATGAGCGGAGAGAAAATGGTCGCCAAGGCCAAGCCACCAACGATCAGCCAGCGCCAGGCCATGCGGTCGGCCCACAAGCCCATGAGCGGCTGGCTGATATTGCATATTGAAACGATGGAACCCAAAAACCCAACTTGCGCCAAGCTCAGCCCCAAGTTGACCTTCAGCAGGGGCAAGAGCGGGGCCAGCATTGTGGCGTAGCTATCGACGCAAAAGTGCGAGATCGTGATGACGAACAAGCGGAGTTTTTGCATTCGCCTAGTCTAAACCGTAACCCCTGCGCCGTCCAGACGGCGGCAGAGGCCAAAGGCACCGAGTGCGCCGAGCGCCGTGAGGGCCGTGCCGAGATAGAAGGGCAGGGCGGCATTTATCTCGATCAGGTAGCCGCCGAGCAGGCTGCCGACCACCATTGAGCCGCTCCAAGCGAAGTGGCCCAAGCCGACGAGGCGGTTTTTTTCTTCGGGAGCGGCGACGTCGTTGATGAGCCGGGGAATCAGTGTCGAGACGGCCCACGCCGTAGCGGTGAGAGCGGTGCCGCAGACAAACAGGCCGACGAGGGAATCGTGCCACAGAGCCAGCCCCAAGGCGCTGAGGAAGACGCCGGACGCAGAGCCGAGGAGCGGTGCGGTGCGGCCAAAGCGGTCGTTGAGATAGCCGACGCTGAGCTGGCAGCAGGCCGCAGCGACCAGTGAGAGGGAGGCAAAGAACGCGGGCAGGGCCTCGCTTTCGCTGACTCGATAGATCAACAGGGGCAACGCCAGCGTCGCCATGCCCCAGAAGGTGGTGATGGTCAGGCGCAGGCTGAGCAGCAGGTGTACATTGCGGCGGCCCAAAAGCGGGCGGTAGGCCGTCCACGTACTGAGGCGCGCCGTCTGTGCAGTGGTCGGGCTAGGCGCGTCGCCGGGCAACAGCGCAAAAGCTAGGGCGACTACCGCGACCATGCCGATGCTCATAACAGCGCCGATCTGGGCGAAGGAATAGGCGGTTTTGACCAAGCCGGTGCAAAAGCTGCCGAGCGCGTTGCCGAGTGTATTGCTGAGAAAGTACAGGGCACCGCCTAGGCCGAGACGCGCAGGAGTGACCGCGGTGATGAGGATGCTCTGCCCGGCCGTGGACCAAGGACCGCTGGCCGCGCCCATCGCCAACAGCAGGCACGACAGCCCCCACGGGTCTGCGGTGCGGAAGACCAAGCCGGTGAGTGCTCCGCCGACGAGGCCAATCATCAGGGTCGTCTTGCGGCCAAAGCGGTCGCAGAGCCGGCCGGCGACCACGGCAAATATGCCGCCAAGGAGCAGCATGATCCCACGCAAGTATCCAGTAAACCACGGCGGCCGAGCCAAGTCGGCTTCGATATAGACGGGGAAGAGGGCTTGGAAGGGGGCGACGAGGAAGCTCTCGAAAAAGTAAATCAAACAAAGGGCCAGGAAGGCGCGGCTGAGCAGCCCGCCGTCCTGGCCCGTGGTCGCGGATGTTGAGTCCAAGGGTTATTTCTTGCTGGCAGCGACCGAGTTTTTGAGTACGCCGATCCCAGAGATCTCGATTTCGACCTTATCGCCGGGCTGCATGAAGGTGCCGGTAGTCGCGCCGACGCCCGATATGGTGCCGGTGCTGATCAGGTCGCCCGGTTCTAGGGTGATAATCGCCGAGATGTACTCGATGATCTTATTAACCGGATAGAGCATCTGGCCGGTGTTGTTGTGCTGCTTGCGCTCGCCGTTGATGTACGTGCTGATGTCGAGGACTTGGGGATCCTTGATCTCGTCCGAGGTGACGATCCAAGGCCCCTGCGGAGCAAAGGTGTCGAGCCATTTGCCGTTGAGCCAGTCGAACCACTCGTCGCGCGGGCGGCTGTCGGTGCGCTTCTTGATGACCAACTCGCGCTCGGAGACATCGTTCATAACGGTGTAACCGGCCACGTATCTGAGCGCGTCCTTGGCTTTGACGCCCTTGGTCTTGCGGCCAATGACCACCGCCAACTCGCCTTCCCAGTCGATGCTGTTGGCGATCGGGGGAATGAGGATGCGGTCCCCAGGGCCAACGACGGTGGTCGTCGGCGGCTTCATAAAGACGCGCGGGGTTTCCTTGTCTTGGGCATCCATTTTGCCGCCGCCCTCTTCGATGTGGTCTTGGTAATTGCCGGCCAAGCAGAACACCTTGCGCGGGTTGGGCATGGGAGCGCGGAGGCGGACCTTGCTGAGGGCGTGGATGGTCTTGCCGTTGGGTTCTTTATCCGCAGCGTACGCCGCGGCCTGTTTGGCGGCGCGCAGGCCCTTGGCACCTGCCGAGAGCAGGGCCAGCATGTCGGTAAAAAAGGGATGCGTTTTGCGCTTTTCCTTGCGGGCCAAGACGCGGTCGGCCGCAGCGAGATCCACGACGATATTGTCGTCGCCAACTACTGCGCCCACGCGCTGTTCGCCAGCGGCAGAGTACGTGGCTAGTTTCACAATTTCCTCCGTATGCAAAGGGTTTCTGCGCCGACCATTCAGTCGGTGCATTGGTAAATGGAGAGGGACAATTTATATTCGGTCGTCATGGCAAAAGACTATTTCATCCATCCCAGCACTTGCGTCGATGAGCCGGTCGCCATTGGCGCGGGGACCCATATCTGGCATTTCTGCCACCTGATGCCCGACGCACAGATCGGCCAAAACTGCAATCTCGGCCAGAATGTCTATGTCGATCGCGGCGTGGTGATCGGCGACGGCTGCAAAATACAGAACAACGTCTCGATCTACAAGGGAGTTACCCTCGAAGATGGGGTCTTCTGCGGCCCGTCAATGGTATTCACCAACGTCGTCAATCCCCGCGCTTTTGTTGACCGCCGCCGCGAGTTCCAAGAGACGCGAGTGCGCAAGGGGGCTTCACTGGGGGCCAATTCGACCATTGTCTGCGGCGTCGAAATCGGCGAGTACGCCCTCATTGGTGCCGGAGCAGTCGTAACCCGCGACGTGCCAGCCTATGCGCTGATAACCGGCGTGCCCGGGCGGCAGACGGGCTGGGCCTGCCGCTGCGGCATCACGCTGAGCGGTGATCTGGTTTGTGCGGAGTGCGGCGCGAGCTACGAGGAAGAAGCGGGACGGTTGCGACCGCTGAGTTGAGGCAGGCCGACGGGTCTATCGGTAAAATAATAGAGACCAACGCGAGCCTTAAAAGGCTTTTCATGGAGGTAATCAAGACGATGAATAACCGCGAACATCCATTAATCGCCGCGATCAAGCGGACTTTGGCCGACCCCGGAGCGACCCGACGCATGGTGCTCGAACAGGGCAAGGCGTTCGTCTATCTTAGCGACGACGAGCAATTCATAGTAACCGAATGGCCCGACGGCCGAATCGAAAAAAAGCCGTTCCAACCGACTGATATAGAAGAGGACGATGGCTGAATTGACCCTTGTAATCGGGGCGAATGGGGCCGGAAAATCGACTTGGTGTCGCCTATATGCCCAAACGTTGCCACGATACTTCTACGATGCGGACAGCATCGCCCAAGGGCTTGGAAGCTATAACGACCCGGAGTTGCAGCGTGCAGCCCGGGCTCTGGTTGACGAGCGAATCCAGACCCACTTAGATCGTAGAGAGGACTTCGGCTTTGAGAGCACCTACTCGGGAGCGTCGAGACCTGCCATCGTCCGTAAGGCGAAAACGCTCGGGTATCGGACCTCTGCGATTTTTATCGGCACCCACGATGTAGAGATCAACATTGAACGGGTCGCCAAGCGGGTAGCGAGCCGGGTTGGGCACCACGTCCCCGAAGAAGAAATCAAACGGCGCTGGTATGCTTGCCAGCGCAATCTTGCACGAACTTGGAACGATCTAGATGACGCCTTGGTACTCGACAACAGTCAGGCAAAACCGAGAGCAGTAGGCAGTAAGGAGCGCGGGGGCCTTACACTCCAACCAGACGCTCCCCACTGGGCTTGGGAGCTACGGAAAGAAATTCTCACTGCTACCGAAGGACCAAAAGAGGCGCAATAGGTGCGTGGGCTACGAGGAGGAAGCGGGCAGGCTGCGACCAATCCTTGACAGCCCTGCGGGACGCGTGCCGTTTAAGGCCAGATTTACTCGAAGGATCACTCAGCAATGACTGCGACGATAGAGCAATTTAAGACATTACTTGACGAATTTAAGAAGTTGCCTCCAACGCCCCTACGCACCCCTACCACCTTGGAACTATCAGGCTACCCCCATCTGGAAAATGTTTACAGTAATATAGTGGAAAGTTGCAGTCTTCGCTAGAGCAAAAAGGAATTCCCAACGAGTAAAACTCTGGTTAGAGACGCAAGAGGATGATTGGGAAGAAGAAGGCACTCGATATCTACTCGATCTATCCGATGAGCTTCCTTACGACGCCCCTATAGACGCCCCTATAAAAGATGTCGCCGCTCAAGTAAAACCGCTGCTCAAACGTGCAATGACAGACCCTTTCCCCTCCCCCCAATAACCCCCGCCCTCTGCCCTAATCCATCGGAAAAGACAACGGAAATGTCGGCGCTTACTCCTGTCGCCGAGTGCGCGTCAGGTTGGTTAATCGCCGCGATCAAGTGGACTTTGGCCGATCCCGGAGCGACCTTGCAGATCCGTTGACTTCCAGCTCTGTACATCGTCTTCGATGCGGCGCAGGTGCCGTAGAGATTCGATTGGTAGCTGTAGCTCGGCCCCCTTGCGAAAGAATTTTCCTCTCATAGCCTTAGAAAAATCATATTCCTGTTTCATTCCCCTAATCCGTCGGAAACGACAGCGGAAACGTCGGCTCTTGGTCCTGATGGCGAGTACGCGGCTCAATTTTCATCGCGTGGTATTCCTCGACAAATTCGGCCAAGTTCCGGCTCGCCTCCTCAAAGACGATTTTGCCCTTCTCGGCCGTGGCCTTCTCCGCCTCGCCCATCACCCCGCTATCCGAATACTGACTCGTCCACTCGATTAAGCCCATCGGCCCGTGTGAAAACAAATCGGTGTACAAGAACTTGGAGCCGAGCTTGTTCGTCTTGGCGATCTCGCTCTTGATCTTGTCCTTGCGCACGCTCTCCGGCGCGAGATACAGCAGCATCGAAGTCTCCAACTCGCACGCGTGCGAGCAACCGCCCGGGAACACGCTCTCGCGCCATTCTTTGTCGAAGTCGGGATGGACCCGCAGCAAATGCCACCACGAGCAAAACGTGCAACTCGCGTCAGTCTCAACAATCGTGCGCCGCGCGACCATATCCACGAGGTTGTGGTTGGAGCCGTGGCCATTGACGAGGATCATCTTCTTGAAGCCGTGATAGGCCAAGCTCTTAGTGATGTCGAGCACGTATTGGATGAAGTGCTCGTAGTGAATGTTGAGCGAACCCGGAAAGTCCATCACGTGGTGGACATAGCCATAGCTCACCGGCGGCAGGACCAGGGCGAGCTCGGGCTTTAGGCGTGCGGCTTCCGTCGCCACCGCATTGGCGCACAGGTGATCCACCTTGAGCGGCAGGTGGTGGCCGTGCTGTTCAACCGAGCCGGTGGGTATGATGGGAATTTTGCCCATGGCCACGGCTTGGTTCACTTCGGGCCAAGTAAGCTCGTCGAACTTGTAAATCTCAGCTACGTCGGGCATGGGATCTCCTTTATTAGCAATCGTGAATGACTTGAAAAACTCGCACTATGTATTCTGCGTCCATCTGCGTCCATCTGCGGATCGCGTTTGCTCAAGGCAGGCCGAGCGTCTTGTGAATACGAGTGGAGAGCCGCCAGCGCGGATGGCGCTTGAGTATCTCAAGGGCCTTCTGCATGTAGCGCGGCTCAGAAGATTCGGGCTGCAAATAGACGTAGTCGGCAAGGTGCTCCTCGACGCGCTCCTCGCGAAACGCCTTGCCAACGACGTATTTGAGCTCGGTAATGCGCGCAAAACCAGCAACGACCGGGTAGCATTTCGGCGACACAGTCCAATGGTCAATCAACTCGAACAGCACCGGATCGGGTGCGATCGTGCCGTTGGTCTCAATGTGGAGCTTGTAGCCCGCTTCCTTGAGCCGGCCAACCAGCGCCGCGAGATTTTGACCCAAAGGCTCGCCGCCAGTCAAGCACACCCATTCGGCCGGGTGGCGCGCCACCTCAGCGGCAATGTCCTCGATGTCCATGGGCGTGAAGCGGTCGAACTCGGTGTCGCAGAACGGGCAGCGCAGATTGCAGCGCGCCAAGCGCACAAAGGTAGTAGGCTCGCCGACGCGCAGGCCCTCGCCCTCAATCGAGTAGAAAATCTCGTTGATCTGCAGGACGCGCCCCGAGTCGTTCCACACCGGCAGGCGCTCGGTGCGCTCTTCGGCTGGCATCTGGGCGGTCACGGTGTCTGCTCACCTGCGGCATACGCCAGAGGGTCACAGGCTCGGTTCGCCGCAAAGGCCGCGAGCCGCTCGCAGCAGGCGTCGCACAAGCCGCAAGCCGGCCGCAAGCCCTCATAGCAGGTGTGGGTTTCCCCGTAGGGAACGCCGAGTTTGAGCCCGAGGGCCACGATGTCCCGCTTCCACAGCTCGACAAAGGGAGTATGGATCGCCCACGGCGCATCGTGGGCAGCCCCCAAGCGCAGACTTTGTTCGAGGCTGTCGTAAAAGGGACGACGGCAGTCTCGATAGGCCGCGTAGTCGTCTTTGACCGGGGCCATATACAGATCGGTAATGCCCTTTGTTGCGCAATACGCCGCCGCCAGCGTCGCAAAGAGCATGTTGCGGAAGGGGACGACGGTGTCGCGTTGGCGCTTGGACTCAGCGGTGGGCACGTCCAGCGCGGGATCAGTCAGTGGGTTGCCTCCTAAGGCCGCCAAATCCAACGCCAGCGTCTGGTGAGCCGCGACCTCGGCGAGGCGGGCGAGGCGAGCGGCGCATTCCAGCTCGATGCGGTGGCGCTGGCCGTAGTCAATGCTGATGGCGTGGATGGGGTCTTGTTGCCGCATTTTCAGCCACCAGAGCAAGGTGGTCGAGTCCATACCGCCGCTGAGTAAAATTGCCGTCATAAGGGATAAAATAGGCCACCACGCAAAAAACGTAAATTAGTGGTCAGTGGTCAGTGACCGGTGACCAGCCCCCACACCACTAACCACTAACCACTAACCACTAACCACTAACCTTGTATTGACAGTATTTTGACTCAGTTGGATATTCAAAAAATGTCAATTTTATTAAGGTATTTACGCTATGAGTGATATGCCTCCGCGCAAAAGCCCCACTCGGCTACAGCGGCTTCGGCGCACGATAATGGCCGGCCTGACGATCATCGTGCCCCTGTGGCTTACTGGCTGGGTGCTCAAGTTCCTGTTCGACTGGGCCGACGGCTTCTCCGCGCCGTTGATTAGCCAAATGGCCAAGCTGTTTGACGATCCCGACTTCCACATCCCCGGCTTGGGCTTTGTGCTGACCTTCATCATTCTGTGGGTCGTCGGCGCACTAGCCACCAACGTGGTCGGCCGCAGCCTGTGGCAATTCGCGCGCGAAACGCTAGAGGGCCTGCCGTTGGTGCGCACGATCTACGCGCCCATCCAGCAACTGATGGAATCGCTGACCTCTCCGGGCAAGGCCGGCTTCGAGAAAGTCGTGCTCGTCGAATACCCGCGCATCGGGATGTGGACTTTGGGCTTTTTGGCCGGCAACGTTCCCCGCGAGGACGAAGCAGCGCCGGCGCACAGCATCTTCGTGCCCACAGCTCCCAATCCCACGACCGGCTTTATGCTCATCGTGCCGCCCGAACAATTGCGTCCCACCGACCTCCGCGTTGAAGAGGCCCTAAAAATGATCGTTTCGGCTGGCGTCGCTGTGCCTCCGGCCCTTTCCCTTCCTGCTGAAGCTGAAGAGAAGATCTAATTCCCCGATCTTGCGATTTTCAGGTGCTTTCGTTATTCTGCTAGAAACTTGGAGCGTTCATTTAGCGTCCTAATAGAAGCCCTTCGCTTATTGAGGAGATGAGGAGATGTTTTCGTTTCTTTTCAACCCGTTTTTCATCCTGCCGATGATCTTGGTCGCTTGGGCCCAGATGCGGGTCCGCAGCGCCTTCAAGAAGTACAGCCAAGTGGCTTCGGCCGCACAGCTTTCGGGCGCTGAGACCGCACGGCGCATCCTGCACCAGCAACGCATCTACGACGTGTCGGTCGAGGAGACGGGCGGGATGCTTTCCGATCACTACGATCCTCGCGCCAAAGCCGTGCGCCTTTCTTCGGACAACTTCCACGGCCACCATCTAGCCGGCTTGGCCGTGGCAGCGCACGAGGTCGGCCACGCGATCCAACACGCCCACGGCTACGTGCCGCTCAACTTTCGGCACGCGATCCTGCCCGTCGCCAACTTGGGCTCGACGTTGGGCTTCCCCCTCATTCTGGCGGGGATGTTCTTCGGGGCCACCGGCCTGATGAATATCGGCATTATGTTTTTCGCCGGTGCGGTCCTATTCCAACTCGTCACCCTGCCGGTGGAGTTCAACGCCAGCTCGCGGGCCATGGCCATCCTCTCGCAGGGCTACCTAGCCAACGACGAGGTGCGCTCGGCTCGGCGAGTGCTCAATGCCGCAGCCATGACCTACGTGGCAGCCGCCGCGACCGCCGTGCTAAATCTAGTGGGTCTGTTGCTCATGCGCGGAGACGAGTAACAGCAGACGCGGCAAGAAGCTCCGAGGCCCCTCGCCCTTGCAGGCGGGGGCCTTTTTTGTTTATGGGCTAGCAACTGCGTTTCGCTATATTATGCTTCTATTGTCGTTGAATAAAAGGGGACTCTTTCCATCCCCTATGGTGTTATATAGCAAGCCTAAATCATTTACAAGAGAATCCGCAGATGGACGCAGATGGACGCAGAATTGTATGATTAGACGATCCACATATCGAATCGTTCAAATCGTTTAGGATTGCTATATATGGCACACGTCTTCCATCCTACCTACCACAGGAGAGTGCGCGCATGATTTTGCTCTTATGTGCATTGCTCGTCAGCGCGGCGAGCGTTGGTGCCGATGTGTATTTCGAGGAAGAGGTCGTCAATCGAGGCTTTGGCAAAGACAAAACTGGAGCGCGCAAAACGACCAACAAAATCTACATCAAGGGCAAGAGCCAGCGGGTCGAGCAGCAGATTGAGGCCGACGCGAAAACGGCAAAGGCCCTCCGGCGACAGGGCCAGTCCCTCAATACCAGCACCATTTTGCGGCTGGACCAAGCGCAAGTGTACGAAATCGACCTGACGGCCCAGACCTTTGTCCAGCAGAAGGCCCCTCCGGCGCGCAAGGCCGTTGCCAAGCCGGAAGCCGCTCCCGGCGGGCCGCAGAGAGCCCTTGCGGTCAAGGTGCCGGGGGACACAGCGCGCATCGCTGGCATTCCCTGTCGGCGGGTCGTCGCGCAGATGCGCACCCGCTACCTCGACCCCAAAACCCAAGAGCTGCGACGCGAAAACCGCTATACGTACGATGCCTGCATTGCCAAGGATTTTCCCGGCTTTCAGGAGATCACCGCGTTTATGGCCTTGCAGGACGCTAGCACGTCCTATCCATCGCTAATCGGCGGAGGGCTGGAGGGACTGGACGACCACGAAGCGCTAAGCGAGGAGCTAGAGAACGCCGAGGAACTCAAAGGCTTCGCCCTGCGCGCGACCTTGACGGCCGCAGTCAAGCTCCCCGGAAAAGAGAAGCCGAGCCAAATATTCCGCTTAGACCGCAAGATCAAAACCATGGCGTACGCGCCGCTACCCGACTCGCTTTTCCACGTGTCTAAGGCCCTGACCCGCCTCAAATCCGAATGAAAAGGAAGCTGCTCGGGGCGGCGGCCGTTTTGGCTGCCGTCCTCGTTGCGGTCACGCCCATAGGGCCGGCCGCACTCGCGCACCTGCTAGAGCGCGGAGTTGGGGGATGGCAGATCTCCATCGGCAGTCGCCGGGGAGGCTTGCTCTACGCGTTTTCCTTTTCCGACGTGTACTGCAAAAACCCCGCGCTAGGGGTGACCGTCAAGGCCGAGTACATCGCCGCGTGGCCGTGGTCTTGGGAAGTCGATATACAGGCACCCAAGGTGCGGGTCGAGCCGCGCACTTCGGTCGATTCAACTACCGCAGCCACGGACATCAAGCTACCCCTCGCCTTCCTCCCCAACCTCAACGCGACAGCCGGTGCGCTCGATTGGCAGTTGGGCGAAACGCGGATCGTGGCACAGGACTGGCACGGCGCATATCGCGCAGTAGAAGACACCTCGGCGCACTTAAAGCTAACCTTGTCCGACTTGCAGGGCGTGCCGCTGCGCTCGCTAACGCTGGATCTCGCGCTCAGTCCGCACCGCATTGACCGCGGAGAGATACGGGCCGTGGGCACTAGCGACAGTCTAAGGTCCAATCTACACGCCTCGTTTGCCTTGGGGCTGAAGTTGCCGCGGCCTTTGCAGGTAAATGCCACGGCGACGGTAGAGACCGATTCCGCGCGGGGTTCCCTAGCAGCGGAGATAGATGGGGCGGTGACTCCCCTGCAACTGCGTGGGACGCTCAAGGGCGAGGGAAGCGCGCCGATAGTCTCGGCTGTGGATCTGCGAGGGGACATGCGCGCCAACAGCGCGCGCCTAGTGGTGGATTCTCTGCTCGTCTCCTTGTTCGACGGCACCCTGACGGGCGAGGTGACTTATTTCTTTACCCGCGACAGCTTGCAGACCCAACTACGAGGCGAGGGATTTGACCTCGCGCTCGCGGCCCCCTTTGCGGGACGGGCGGAATTCGATCTAGCGGCTGGAGTGCATTTGCAACACCGGCGCTATGCGGCGGATTTTGCCGCCCTCCTGCGCGATGTGGACCTAATTCCCGATCAGCGGTTCGACGCCGAGATAACGGGTTGGCACCGGCCCGATGGGGAAACTCGTCTCGACCTGCAATCGCCCCTGCTGGAGTTGACAGCCACCGGCTCTTCCGACTTAGAGGGAGACTACGATCTCGCGCTAAAAGGCGCATTGCAGGCGGCGTCTTTTTTACGCGGCGCAGCGCCCATAGTCATCGCCGGGCAGGCCAAGCCCGATACGCTAGCGTTGCGGCTGACCAGTAGCCATCTCCCCGGTAAACTGGGCGAGGAATTCGGGCCACTCGCGGCCGATCTACACCTGTCCGCCAACCGCTATCTCGCGGCCGATCTGCGTTTAGAACGCGATCTCCTAGTAGCGCGGGCAGACATCGACCTAGAGCACAGCGAGATCGATACGCTGGTGGCAGATGTGGACGGACTGGCAGTAGAGCGGATCATGCCTGGGTTAAGCGGGCGTCTCGATGCGGATTTTCGCGGGGCGGGCGGACTGTCGCTCGACGCGCTGCGGCTGGGTGGACGCATTGCGACCACGTCGCTGGAGTACGCTGGATGGCAGACCAGCGAGCTCGCGCTGGACGTGGACTGGGACCAAGGCGCGGCGCGGGTATCCGGCGGGGGGCCGGGCGTGAGCGTGCTAGCGAAACTGGACGTGGACAGGCACTTAACGGCTCAAGCGGATTTTGCCGATACCTTGTTGCGGGGGATAGATGGCGCAGCGGCCGCATTGAGCGGTGCTTTGCGCTGGGAGGGACCACTGGAGGACCTAGACGCAGTCCAAGCGAACCTCGCCCTCGACTCGCTCTTGCTGCGGCAAGGGGAATGGGCGCTGCAAAACCACGGTCCTCTCCAAGCCGACTATGGCGACGGGCGCATGGACCTCACCGCGGTACACCTGCAAACGTCAGTCGGCCTAGTGGATCTTTCGGGTTGGGTCGGGCGGGATTCGCTCTCCGTTGCAGCGGAGTTATCCGCCCTTGACCTATCCAACCTCGCATCCGACCTCAGCGCGACGGGCGGCGGCCATCTGCGAATCGGCGGCACCCTAGCGAAGCCAGAGGCGCAAGGCGTAGTGACGCTGGAGGAGATGCGCCTCGACACCCTCGCTCTCGGCAATGCTAGGCTGCGCCTCGCGCTGGCGGATACACTCACGGCCGAGTTCACCGCCGATGCCGGCGTGCGCCTCGTGCTGACCTGCCCAGCCGCGCCGCTCTTCGGACCGGGGGCAGCCCCCGCCCAGCTCGCAATCGAGGCAAAGGCGGCCGACTTGGGCCCAGTGCTCAGCTATGCTTTGGGACGCCCACTGTACGGGCGGCTCGATCTCGACGGGCACTTGGCAGCGGCCTTGGGGGATTCCATGCCGGGCTGGCGGGACTTGTCTGGGCATATCGACGTGCACGGTTTGGCCATCGAGAGCCGAGCTTCAGCCGACTCGTTGCGGCTGGACCTCCTGTCTGGAGGCCAATTCGCGTTCGGAGAGGGCCGCGTGGTCTTGGACTCAGTGGCGATTGGCTTGCAGCGCTACGACCGCGACCGCCTCGCCCTGCAGCCGGCGGGCACTCTGCGGCTGGCGGGCCAACTAGTGGACACCAAGCCCTCGAAGATTGAACTGGACCTCGAAGACGTGGACTTGGCTTTTTTCGGCGGCCCCAAAGGGCTAGTTCAACTCGACGCCGAGGTCAGCGGAACGGCATCTGCTCCTCAAGTTACCGCCGATCTAGCCGTGGAATCCGCGGACTTGGGCAAGCTGCGCGGCCAACTCGTCGGCGACCGGGACGGCGGCGATTGGCATTTGAACTGGACGACCTCGCTCGACGACAGCCTCATCGTGACCGGTCGAGTGCCCTGGGATTTACAGGCCGGTGCCCTCTCCTTAGACGAGGGCTGGCTCGAAGCGCGTTCCGACGGCATCGGACTCCTCTTCCTTAGCAACAACCTAATAGCCGAACTGGACCATCTCGACGGTCGGATTAGCGCAGATCTCCGGGCCGAGGGATTGGACTCAACGCTCTCATTACAAGGTCAAATAGGGGTCGAGGGCCTCGAGTTTGCCCTGCTCGACTTAGAGCCGATCTACGCGCTGCCCGACGGGCAGTTGCAATTCAATGGCCGGCAGATCGAGCTAGTGGGTTTCTCCGTCGAGAGAGAACCTAAGCGGGGGTTTCGCAGCGCGTCGATCACCGGGCAGCTCGACCTATCGCGGCTCGACGACCCTAGCTTTGACTTGCGGCTCCAAGCCGAGCGGATGACTTCCTACTACGAGGCCGTTGGGCAGTCGTTTAGAGCAAACGACATCGACTTAGATCTATCTTTCGCCGGCTCGCTCAGCGCGTCCAAGTTGGCGGGGCGCGTCCGCCTTGACCAGCCGAAGTCCGAGGCGAGCCTCGTAGTACTCGCACTTCCCGTGCCACCACCACCACCGGCGCTGCGCGACGATTTTTTAGAAAACATGGCCCTCGCTGTCGAGGTCGATATCCGCGGCCTCGCCCTCGACAGCGAGCTAGCCGAGGTCGAAGCATCGGGCGCGGTCGAGGTCGGCGGCACCTTCTACAAGCCGCTCTTCCAAGGCGACATAACAATAGACGAAGGGCAGGTCTTCGTATTCAATTACGAATTCGATATCACACAGGGGAGCGTCGTCTTCAACCGCCTAGCGCCGACTAAATCGATCCTCGACGTGATGTACGATCCGCTCGAATTAAATCCCATACTCGATTTAGAGGCTAAGACCAAGGAAATCAATGACATTAACGATAATGAGGAGTACATCGCAACTTTGACGTTGCGAGGGCCCGCCCAGAAGGTCGTGCCGGATTTTTCAGCGGACCCGAAGAACCCAGACTTGGAGACGCTAGAAGATTTTCAGACCGTCAACCTACTAGCCTTTAGAACGGCCAACTTCGACTACGCCGGGGCCTTTGGATCAACTGGCGAGGCCTTTAATACAGCCGCCACAGCCTTTGGCACGGCCGCCGGCCTGCTCTTGGGCCGGCAGGTCGAGAAAGTGGGTCTTAATGAATTCACGGTCGTGCCATCGAGCGCGATTGTCGGTGCTTCGCCTGGGGATCCCGTCGTCCGCGCCGGCAAGTACCTCGGTGGGTTGCCCCTGCCCCTCTGGGTGCGATACGAGGCTATGCTAGAAAAAATGGCTGAGGGAGAGGTGCGGGTCGAACACACAATCAAGTCTTTTCTAACCATCGTCGGCTCGGCGCAAAGCAAGCACGATCACTATGGGCTGGGCATCGGCCTGAAGCGAGAGTTCCGATGAGCGCGCTCGCCGTCGTGCTCTGTCTGGCCCTCGCCGGGACGGCCTTGGCCCAAGAGGATCTACGCGAAATATCGGCCCGCGAAGCCGATGGTCACAAAGTGTCCCAGATACGCTTCGTTCACCGAGGCGCAAAGCGCATCAAGGGCGATGTCTTGCGCTCGGCCATGCTGACCCAAGAAGGGAAGCGCTTCCACCGCCGCTTCTTCAAAAACGACCTAAGCGGACTGGTCAACCTCTACCACAGCAAGGGCTATCGCGACGCCGAGATCGTCCGCAAATACCTTCGCTTGGATGCCAAAAACCGGGTCCACATTCACATTGAAATCAACAGCGGCGCGTTGTGGACGGTGCGCGCCCTAACGCTCGTAGGAGGCGCACCCTTTGCAGCCGACACCCTGCGCGCTCAGGTCGGCTTGCGCGCTGGCGCACCCCTCAACTACGGCAAAGTGCTCGAAGGAGAGCGCCAGCTACAGGTCTTCCTCAATCAGCGCGGCTACCCTCACGCCGCAGTGCGCAATGAGTGGATGGGGGACGACCGCACTAACCGCAGCACCGAAGTCGTCTTCCACATCGATCCCGGGCGCAAGATGTACTTCGGTGCCGTCGAGATCGAAAACCTCGACCAGCTATACACGCGCAAGGAGCTAATCGAGCACTATCTGCGCTTTGAGCAGGCAGATTTGTACAATCCCGAACAACTAGCCGAAAGCCGCGCGCAACTAGCGAGGACCGGCCTGTTCCGCTCGGTCTTTTTGCTCACCCCCGAGACGGGCGACAGCTTGCAGCCAGTCGTGGTTCGCCTAAAAGAAAGAAAGCGCATTTCCCTACGTACCGAAGCCCTATTTAGCAACAAAGAGCCGCGCGTGACCGGGGTCGTGCAGCACAACAACTGGCTGGGTCGCGGCGCTCGGCTAAGCCTCGACGCCGGTTGGGGGAAGCCGGAGCAGGGCGTCACCGCGTCCTTTACCGAGCGCAACTTGCTGGGCATGGGTGCCGACTTGGTTCTATCGGCAGGAGTCACCGACGAGTGGCAGCAGACCGAGCAGCAAGGCAACCCGAACGACCAGCGACAAGTCGCGCTTTTGACGGCCAATGATTCGGTACTCGAGGGCTTTTTGTCCTTTCCCTTCGGCGGGGAAGCAATAATACAGGAGTACATACGTACGGCCACCTTCGACTACCTTTCGGTCGAACACTTGTGGAAAGCTGAAGCAACGCTCACCAAGGACTGGCGCGAGATCTACCGAGCCCAAGTATCTCTTAGCGGGGAAGACTCGCGCACCCGGCCCGATCCGAGCGAGCGCATCGCTTACTCACCAAGGCCCATAAACGCGGGAGGGACCGACGGCGATGAAACAACCGAAAGCGATGAGACAACCGACGCGGACGATCTATTTGGCGACGCCGACTTCGATTTCTCCGGCAAAGGCAATTTCCTCGCCCAAGACGGGTTCATAGACTACAGCGACGGCAAGATCCCCGTGAATGCGAATTGGCTACGGATTCTGACCGAGCGCACTCGGTCGGTCGAATTGAGGACCGAGTTTTTGCGCGATTCACGCGACGATCCCTTTGCCCCCACGCGCGGCGCGCTCTTGCAGTTGACCGGACTCTACGCCTCCTCGTTCATTCTGGGGCAGCATCAGACCTATGTGATCGACGGCGAGGCCGAATTCATATATTACCAGCCGCTCAAGCGCGGCCTGATGTTGGCCCTAGCCCTGCAAGGGGGAGGGGCGGCTTCGCTGCGCGAGGGACGGCGGCTGCCGCAAAAGTATTGGAAGGCGTACGGGGGCGAGGGATCCGTGCGCGGCGTTGAGTACGAAGCCATACACGTGCCAGGCGGCGGACGCCTCGGCCTGAATATGCGCGGGGAATTGCGCTATCAGCGCAACAACTTCGGCCTCGTTGGCTTTTGGGATCGGGCGCAGGTCTGGCGCAAGCCAAGCCAAGCTACCTTGTGGAGCATGGTCGATGGCTATGGGTTGGGGCTGCGCTACGCTTTGGGCTTTCCCCTCCGGCTCGACGTAGCGTTCAACGACGGATATCGCTTGTACTTCTCTATTGGTCAGGCTTTCTGAATGGTCGAAATAATACACCACGCCGACGCCAGCGAACTGATTGCGCTTGCAGGTGCTTGCCTCGAAGCGCATGAGAGCGAAAATAACCTGCTGCTCGGCCTCGCATACGCGCTTGCCGAAGATCCCCTGCGCTACGGGTCCGAGCTGCCGTTATTATTGAGCGTCTTAGAGCAAGGCAGCGCAATTGGCGCAGCCGTAATGACGCCGCCGAGGAGAATCATCCTCAGCAAGTTCGTTGCGAATGGGGCTATCGCCCATCTCGTGCGCTACCTGCTCGAAACGGATGCATCCATCCCCGGCGTCGTCGGGCCGGCGTCCGCAGCGCAAGCCTTTGCCGACTGTTGGGCAGAGGCCGTGCCCAGCGCATTGCTGGAGACCATGCGGATGCGCGTATTTGAGGCCCGCACGGTCGCCGACGTGCCTCCTGCGGCGGGGGTGCTGCGCTTGGCCAGCATGGACGACCTTCCGCTCATGGCGCAGTGGATAGACGCCTTTTCGCAAGAAGCATTAGGGGAGCCAGCCGATCGCGACAAGGCCAAGAAAAGCGCCGAGCGGTTCATCGCCGACAAGCAACTGTACATTTGGGATTGCAATGGGCCGGTCTCCATTGCCAAAACGACGCGCCCGATGCGAAACGGTGTATCCGTCACCGCGGTGTACACGCCGCCCGAACAGCGCAACAAAGGATATGCCACTTCGTGCGTCGCGTCGTTGACCAAAAAACTGCTCTCCGAGCGCTATTCGTTTTGCAGCCTATTTGCCGATCAATCCAACCCAACCTCCAACAGCATCTATGCGAAAATCGGCTACGTACCCTTGGGAGATGCGCTAGAAATTGACTTCGCTAACTGATGTTACGCACGGCTTCTTGGGTATGAGATGCTTCGCTGCGCTCAGCATGACACTGAGAAGCGGAGTGCTAGCACTTGTCATGCTGAGCGCAGCGGAGCGGAGTCGAAGCATCTCATACCTGCCAACGCCTAGCGTACGGTCAGGACGCTACGTAACGTCAGTTCGCTAACTAAAACCCGCTGCTAGACGGCAGCTTTTTGAAAGAGCTATCATGCAATCATTTCGCAGCAGTACCACCACGCAGGGGCGGCGCATGGCTGGCGCACGTGCCTTGTGGCGCGCCACCGGCATGAAAACCGAGGACTTCCAAAAGCCCATCGTCGCCATCGCCAATTCCTTTACCCAGTTCGTGCCTGGTCACGTGCATCTGCACCCCATTGGCCAGAAGGTCAAGGAAGTGATCGACCAGCACGGCGGCTACGGCGTGGAGTTCAACACCATTGCCGTAGATGACGGCATTGCCATGGGGCACGACGGCATGCTCTACTCCCTGCCGAGCCGCGAGCTAATCGCCGACAGCGTCGAGTACATGGTCCAGGCCCACAAGGCCGATGCCCTCGTCTGCATCTCCAATTGCGACAAGATCACTCCGGGCATGTTGCTGGCTGCGCTCAGGCTCAACATCCCGGCGATCTTCGTCTCGGGCGGGCCAATGGAAGCCGGCAAAACCGAACTGTCAACGGGCCGCGCCAAGCTCGATTTGGTCGACTCCATGGTCGCCGCGGCCGACCCCAACTTGAGCGACGAAGACGTAGCCAAGATGGAGGAACAAGCCTGCCCGACTTGCGGCTCGTGCTCGGGCATGTTCACCGCCAACTCCATGAACTGCCTCAACGAGGCTATCGGCCTAGCCCTGCCGGGCAACGGCACCATCCTCGCCACGCACGCGCTGCGCTGGGAGCTTTTTGCCGCGGCCGGCAAGCGGATCGTCGAAATGGCCAAGGCATTTTACTTAGAGGGCGACACGTCGGTACTGCCGCGCAGCATTGCGAACTTCGCGGCCTTTGAAAACGCCATGACCTTAGACATTGCCATGGGCGGCTCCACCAATACGGTCCTGCACCTGTTGGCCATGGCCCGCGAGGCCGAAGTCAATTTCACTATGGCCGACATCGACCGGCTGTCGCGGCAAGTCCCCTGTGTCTGCAAAGTGGCACCGGCCACGCAGGAGTTTCACATAGAGGACGTGGCGCGCGCTGGCGGCATTATGAGCATCTTAGGCGAGCTGTTGCGCGGCGGCAAAATCCACCCCGAGCCGCAGACCGTTGCCGGGCCGTCGCTGGGCGAACTGATCGCCGCCAACGACATTCGCGGGTCAGGTCCGGTGGACGCAATGGCCGAGCAGCGGGCGTTGGTAGCCCCGGGCAACGTGCGGACCAAAACCGCCTTTTCCCAGAACAACTTTTACGCTGAGTCGGACACGGACGAGCAAACGGGCTGCATCCGCTCGGTCGCGCACGCCTATTCACAGGACGGCGGGCTGGCCGTGCTTTTTGGCAACATCGCCGAGGAAGGCTGCATCGTGAAGACAGCTGGCGTCGATGAGTCGATCTGGGTGTTTGAGGGCACGGCCCGGATCTTCGAGTCGCAGGACGAAGCATGCGAGGGCATCCTCGGCGGCAAGGTCGGCGACGGCGACGTGGTCGTGATCCGCTATGAGGGGCCCAAGGGCGGGCCGGGGATGCAGGAAATGCTCTATCCAACGTCGTACATCAAGTCCATGGGGCTGGGCAAGACCTGTGCGCTGCTGACCGACGGCCGCTTTTCCGGCGGCACCTCCGGGCTGTCGATCGGCCACGTTTCGCCAGAGGCAGCCGAGGGCGGAGCACTGGCCCTGTTGGAAAGCGGCGACCGGATTCGCATCGACATTCCCAAGCGCAAAATCGACGTGCTAATCACGGACGCCGAACTCTCCTCACGTCGCCAGAAAATAAACGCCTACCGCCCCCGCAACCGCCAGCGCCACATCCCCCAATCGCTACAGGCGTATGCCGCACTGACGACGAGTGCGGCGCACGGGGCCGTGCGGGACGTGGGTCAGCTACAGAAATAACTTTCACACCTTAGTACACGACAGTAACGTTATACATGGACATCGAGGTATGCGATGCTTCGACTCCGCTTCGCTTTGCTCAGCATGACAGGTGTTGACGCTCCATGCTGTCATGCTGAGCAAAGCGAAGCATCTCAGACCACCTCTACTGGCGTGTACTAAGCTTTCACACAAAAGGAACCCCATGAAAATCACAGTACTAGACGGACACACCCTAAACCCCGGCGACAATCCCTGGGATCCAGTCTCGGCGCTAGGCGATTTTGCGGTGTACGACAAAACTCCCGACGACCTGATCTTAGAGCGGGCCGCAGACGCCGACGTGATTTTGACCAACAAGGTGCCGCTGACAGCCGAGACGTTTGCCCAACTGCCCAACCTGCGCTTCGTGTCGGTTACGGCCACTGGGTACAACGTCGTCGATGTGGAAGCTGCGCGCGCGCGCGCCATCCCGGTATCAAACATTCCAGTGTACGGCACCGACTCGGTCGCCCAGTACACCATGGCCCTGCTGCTGGAGCTGTGCCACCACGTCGGTCGCCACGACGCTGCGGTCCATCGCGGCGGCTGGGCCGAATCGGGCTATTGGTGTTTCTGGGAGACGCCGCTTACGGAGCTAGCCGGAAAAATTATCGGCCTCGTGGGCTTCGGGCGCATCGGCCAACGCGTCGGTGAGCTGGCCCACGCTTTTGGCATGGAAGTATGGGCGTATGCGCCGTCGCCAAAGGACCCGCCGGGGTACGCGCCGTTTGCCCTCAAGAGCACGGCGGAGATTTTCGCCGGGGCCGACGTGGTCAGCTTGCACTGCCCACAGACGCCCGACAACACCGGCTTTGTCAAGGCCGAGTTGTTGGCGACCATGAAGGAAGGGGCGCTCCTCATCAACACGTCGCGCGGCGCACTCATCGATGAACAGGCCCTCTTGCAAGCCCTGCGCGCTGGCAAGCCTCGGGCGGCGGCAACGGACGTGGCTTCCGTCGAGCCGATCACCAGCGGCAACCCGCTCTTGCAGGCACCGAATCTACTCATCACGCCGCACATGGCTTGGGCCACGCTAGAGGCGCGCAAGCGACTGATGCAGATGACGGCAGAGAACGTGCGGGCCTTTCTGGACGACGCGCCGATCAACGTGGTGAACTGAGCGTTGACATTGCGCGCGATTTTCGGTTATTATGCTCCAAGGGGGCGACTTGGCTTCGACGGGGTCGGAGAAGCCCAAATTGCGTGCCGAGGTCCCGACACCTCGTAAATCCTCGGGAAACAATTAAGCGACGAAACTAACACGTACGCTCTGGCTGCCTAAATTTAGCGCAGCCCATTGGGGTCTGTTGAGCCTGCGCGGCAGGCCCCAATGACATCTCTTAGCAGGCTGGTCTCAAACCTTCGCCCGAGGGAATGAGGCGAGATCTTTCGGGCTGGCTCGTTGCGAGGCCCGTTGGCCGGCAGCGCAACAGGCGAGATAACTAAGGCCGACTACGCACGTAGTATATTTAGGTAGAACCGGTCTCGGACGCGGGTTCGATTCCCGCCGCCTCCACCATTCTTCCAGACACAACACGTCTCTCCGGGGTGATTCTCCGGGGAGACGTGTGTCTTGAAAGGAGTTGCTTGTGCCGAAACAAGGAACAATCCTAACGGCTGAAATCTATAAAGAAAAAAAAGGACTCTACGTATCTCATTGTCCTCAGATCGGAATAGCCAGCCAAGGCAAGAATGAGGAAGAGGCTTTTAACAATCTCAAAGAAGCCGTATCACTCTACCTAGAAGAAGTTACAGAAAGCCATCAGAGAGAGTTGCACCTTGCCTAACCCTAGAAGAAGTTACAGAAAGCCATCATCAGAGGGAGCTGCACCTTGCCTAATCCTAAAATTCCCTCTGGCATCTCGTCGCAGAAAGCCCAAAACGCCCTTCAACGCTTAGGATTTACTTTTAAGAGACAAAGGGGAAGTCATATAGTGATGACCAGAACATACCCCGACACTGACCAGATAGATACAATGATTCTTATTCAAGGCAACGAGATGGCCAAAGGGACATTGAAGACCAATCTGAAAAAAGCGAACGTGGAAATAGAAGATTTCTTGGAAAATCTCTAGTAAAAGGGCGACGGCCTTTGGGGTATCCACCCTGCGCGAGGGGCCGCCGACTTATCTATCTATACACGAGTACACCTGCCTCCCAAGTGCACTATGAGTTCCTTACTGATGATCTTCTCATGCGCTCCGGGCCATAGGCGAAGGGCGGATGAACTGAATGCCGAGTGACAATCAGAAGCCAGAACAGGCGGCGCGAGACAAAATCGACCAGCAGCTATCCAATGCGGGTTGGATAGTTCAGGACAACAAGAAAATCGACTTCAGCGCCGGTCTCGGGATCGCCGCTCGTGAGTATCGGACGGATATTGGCCCAGCCGACTACGTTCTCCTTGTCGACAAGAAACCGGCCGGAGTTGTCGAGGCCAAGCGTGAGAATTGGGGCCATAAGATCACGACAGTCGAGGAGCAATCCTCCGCTTATGCCGCTGCCAACCTCAGGTGGGTGAACAATCGAGAACCCCTGCCATTCGTCTATGAAACGACCGGCGTGCTCACGCGCTTCACCAACAGCCGCGATCCGAAACCCCGCTCCCGGGAGGTGTTCAACTTCCCTCGGCCAGAGACAATACAGGACTGGCTCACCCAGTCGGCCTCGCTTCGCGAGCGGCTTCAAGGGCTCCCGAGTTTAGACCCTACCGGATTGCGAGCCTGTCAAGTCAACGCCATCGAGAAGCTCGAAGTATCTTTCAAAGATGACCGCCCACGCGCCCTCATTCAGATGGCCACTGGCTCGGGCAAGACCTACGCCGCCATCACCTCGATCTACCGGCTGCTCAAACACGCTGACGTCAAGCGCATTCTCTTTCTCGTAGATACCAAGCATCTGGGCGAACAGGCCGAACAGGAATGTATGGCCTACGTGCCCAGTGACGACAACCGGAAATTCACCGAACTCTACAACGTCCAGCGGCTCAAATCGTCTTACGTCGCCAAGGACAGCCAAGTCTGCATCAGCACCATCCAGCGCATGTATTCGATCCTGAAGGGCGAGGAGTTGGACGAAGCCGTCGAAGAGATCAATCCGGCGGAAATGGTTAAGCGCAAAGAACCGATGCCGGTTGTCTATAACGACAAGATCACACCCGAGTTTTTCGACTTCATCGTCATCGACGAATGCCATCGCTCAATTTACAACCTCTGGCGTCAAGTCCTCGAATACTTCGACGCCTATCTCATCGGCCTGACCGCGACGCCGGACAACCGCACCTACGGATTTTTCAAGAAGAACATCGTCAGCGAGTACACCCATGAGCAAGCCGTTGCCGACGGCGTCAATGTCGGCAACGAGATCTACGTCATCGATACGAAACGGACGAAGCACGGCGGCTGGCTCGAAACTGGCCAGCAGGTCGAAAAGCGCGAGCGCTTGACGCGCCGAAAGCGCTGGGAAATTCAGGACGAGGACGTCACCTATACCGCCAATGAACTGGACCACTCCGTCGTCAACCCCGACCAGATCCGCACGATCGTCCGTACCTTCCTCAACAAACTGCCGGAGATATTTCCGGGCCGCGACGAAATCCCCAAGACACTTATTTTTGCCAAGACCGACAGCCACGCTGACGACATCATCCAGACCGTGCGCGAGGAATTCGCCGAAGGCAACGAGTTCTGCAAGAAGGTCACCTACAAAACCGCAGAAGACCCGAAATCTATCCTCGCCCAGTTCCGCAACGACTACTACCCGCGCATCGCTGTGACCGTGGATATGATCGCCACGGGTACTGACGTCAGACCGCTCGAATGCCTGCTCTTCATGCGCGACGTGCGGAGTCGCAACTATTTCGAGCAGATGAAGGGACGTGGTACGCGCACACTCGACCACGACGATCTCAAAAAAGTCTCGCCTTCCGCTGCCAGTGGGAAGACCCACTATGTGATCGTGGACGCCGTCGGCGTGACGAAATCGCTCAAGACCGCCAGCCAACCGCTCATCACCGAACCCTCCGTGCCACTCAAGGACCTCGCCATGAGCGTGATGATGGGCGTGTACAACGAAGATACCGTGAGCTCCCTTGCCGGCCGCCTCGCCCGACTCAACCAACAACTCGACTACGCTGAGCAGGAACGTATCCGCGAAAAGGCTGGCGGCATCGAACTCACCAACATCGTCGGCAATCTGCTGAAGGCCATCGACCCAGACCAGATCGAAGCGAAGGCCCGTGAGACCGAGCGCGTGCCCGACGATGCCGAGCCGTCACCGGCCGCACGCGAAACGGCGCAAGAGCAGCTAGTCCGTGACGCGGCCAGCGTGTTCAACGGCGAGTTGATCGAACTGATCGACTCGATTCGTCGCGACAAGGAACAAACCATCGACCACGACAGCTTAGACACCGTGGAGCGCGCCGAATGGGAAGGCGACGCGCACGAGAATGCCGAAGCCATGGCACAGGACTTCCGCCACTATTTGGAAGCGAATCGAGATAAGATCGAAGCCCTGACCATCTTCTACACCCAACCGCACAGGCGCAGAGAGCTGACATTCGAGATGATTCGCGAGGTTTTCGACAAGCTCAAGAGCGACCAACCTCGACTAGCCCCTTTGCGGGTCTGGCAGGCATACTCCTTGCTGGATGAATACAAGGGTAGCCAACCCGCCAGTGAGCTGACCGCGCTCGTGGCGCTGATCCGCCGCGTCTGCGGTATCGACGCGACGCTGTCTCCCTATTCGGAAACCGTGCGCCGCAATTTTCAGGATTGGATTATGACGCACCACAGCGGCAGCGGAGAGAAGTTCAACGAGGAGCAGATGGACTGGCTGCGCATGATCCGCGACCACATCATCACCTCGTTTCATCTGGGCCGCGACGATCTGGATATGGCTCCGTTCGATGGCAAGGGCGGCCTTGGGCAGATGTACAAGCTCTTTGGCGACCGGATGGATAGCGTGATTGATGAGTTGAACGAGGCATTGGCGGCGTGAGTCATCCCTGACGAGATTTTTCTTTACATATTGAAATTAAGTAAAGAAACAAATACCTTTCCTTGGTCAATCTGCAAAATGTATGGGGAGTCATAGTGCCCAAAGTCAGCGCCAAGCGCCAATTCACGTTACCGGCCAATCAGTGCAGATTAGCCGGTATTGAGCCTGGTGACGAATGCCGAAGTTTCGTTGCCAATGGTCGCATCACCATAGTCCGCCAGCAGCCTGGCAGCGCTTGGGGATGTCTCGCTCATCTTCGAGCGAACGAGACGGTCTCCGATGAGCAGTCGCGTCAAGGCGCGATTGAACAGAAGCGGGGATATACGCCTTGATTGCGATCGACACCAATGTTCTGCTTCGCTATCTCTTGAGAGACGACGAGGCGCAAGCGGAAAGAGCGCGTCGTATTTTTGAACGTGCGGAGCATATTCTCATTACGGATGTTGTGTTGGCGGAGGCGTTGTGGACGTTGATGGGACCCCGATATGACGCGGCCAAGTCCGACCTGATCGCCGTCGTCGATAAACTGTTGCAAGAACCCAAAGTTCGCTTTGAGGACGATGAAGTAATCTGGAGTGCCTTGCAGGCATATCGTGAGACAGGTGCAGACTTCGCCGATGCTCTGATCGTATATAAGGCGCTGAAAACGGCAACTCTCGGCAATGGGGTGGGCACCGTTTATACGTTTGACGCCGCCGCGTTGCAATTGCCGCACACGGCTGAGCCGTAGCGCGTAGCCGGTGTCGATATTTCATCAAGGCGGAAAGTAGAAGGAAAAGGGATGGATGGATAGCGTGATTGACGAATTGAATGAGGCATTGGCGGCGTAACATGAGTGATGTTTCTTCCCACACAGATGAATGGACACCACTGCCTCTGGATATCCCACCGCATTGGGAACAAATAGATTTTGAGGACGCATTCGAAAACATTTCTCTTTCGCATCTCAAGATTCCGCAAAAAGAGTATCTTTCCTCCGGCACGATTCCGATAGTTGACCAGGGAGCCAACTTAATTGGAGGATTCACAAATGACGCATCAAGGAGCATCCGACCGAATCGTGCCCTGATAGTTTTTGGTGATCATACAAAATGCTTCAAGCTAGTCGGATTTCGATTCGCTCCTGGTGCCGACGGAGTAAAGGTGCTCAGGCCAATTACTATCGACGAACGTTTCGCGTACTATGCGTGCAGGGCATTGCGTCTGCCGGATCGTGGATATTCAAGGCATTACGCATTCCTCAAAAAGAGTAAACTTCCTCTTGCCCCACAGAACGAACAACGCCGCATCGTCGCTAAGATCGAGGAACTATTTTCCGAACTGGACAAGGGCGTTGAGAGTCTGAAGGCGGCGCGGGCGAATCTCAATATCTACCGCCAAGCCGTGCTCAAGCACGCCTTCGAAGGCAAGCTCACGGCCCAGTGGCGCGAAGAGAACAAAGACAACCTTGAGACGCCCGAACAATTACTCGCTCGCATCAAACAGGAGCGAGCGACACGCTACGAGCGGGAACTCAAGGAGTGGAAAGCCGCCGTCAAGAAATGGGAGAAAGGCGGTAAGTCAGGAAAGAGGCCGACGCGGTCAAGAACGCCCAAGCTAGTTTCAACGATAGCAGAAGAGGAGATTGCCCACCTAGAATCACTGCCAAGTGGTTGGATACAGTTGACCGCCGAGTCTGTAGGAATCGTCCAACTTGGTCGACAACGTTCTCCAAGGAACAGGTCTAAGGATTACCCCACGAAGTACATTCGAGCTGCGAACATTACGGAACAGGGGTTGGATTTGGACGACGTTCTCGACATGGACTTCCTTCCTCACGAACTAAGCGCATACCGTTTGGAAAAGGGTGATTTGGTGCTGTCTGAAGCATCCGGCAGCGCAGCGCAAGTCGGAAAGCCCGCGATTTGGGACAATCAGATCCCGAACTGCTGCTTTCAAAACACCGTTATCAGACATCAACCGTATTGTCGTGCCTATGCGGTTTATCTGCTCTGGTTGTATCGCTTCTTCTATGTGAGCGGGAAATTTGCTCAAGTTGCAGGCGGCGTGGGAATCAACCACTTAAGTGCATTCAAGTTTGCTCAGATCGCGCTCCCTCTTTGCTCTCTAGCCGAACAGCAAGAAATTGTCCACCTGCTGGAGGAGCGATTTGCGGCGATTGAGTGGCAAGAGCGAGAGATCGACTCGGCCTTGAAGCAGGCGGAGATGCTGCGCCAATCCATCCTCAAGAAAGCCTTCTCCGGCCAACTCGTCCCGCAAGACCTAGATGACGAGCCTGCATCCAGCCTTCTTGAGCGCATCAAAGCCGAAAAAGCTGCACGATCTCAAAACAATACGCGGGCAAAACGCAGACGCACGACAGCAACAGCATGACCGGCAAACTTCCCATCAACATCGACCACCTGCTGCGAGAGATGAAAATCAAACGGAAGAACGCCCCTACATGAATACCGCTCCCATCATCTCCAAAGTCTGGAGCTTCTGCACCACTCTACGCGATGACGGGGTGAGCTACGGCGACTACCTAGAGCAGCTCACCTATCTGATCTTCCTCAAGATGGCCGACGAGTACGCCAAACCACCGTACAACCGCGACGTCGGCATCCCAGCCGAATTCAACTGGCAGAGCCTAAAATCGAAGAACGGTGCGGAACTCGAAAACCACTACGTAGCCTTGCTTCGCGCACTTGGTACCAAGACGGACATGCTAGGCCAGATCTTTACCAAGGCCCAAAACAAAATCCAAGACCCGGCAAAGCTATTCCGCCTCATCGACATGGTAGATGACACCGAATGGGTGGCCATGGGTGCCGACGTAAAAGGAGATATTTACGAAGGACTTCTGGAGAAGAACGCCGAAGATACCAAGTCAGGTGCGGGCCAGTATTTCACGCCGCGTGCTCTCATCCGTGCCATGGTCGAATGCGTCCGCCCCGAACCAGGCACGCTCATCGCCGACCCGGCCTGCGGCACAGGCGGTTTCTTTCTCGCCGCCTACGACTTCATCACCAACCCGGCCAACTTTAACCTAGACAAGAATCAGAAGGCGTTCCTGAAATACAAGGCGTTTCACGGCAACGAGATCGTCGCCAATACACGCCGTCTGTGCCTAATGAACATGTTCCTGCACAACATCGGCGAGATCGACGGTGGCGTACCCATATCGCCAAACGATTCGCTCGTGGCCGATAGCGGAGAGCGCTTTGATTACGTCCTCGCAAATCCGCCCTTCGGCAAGAAAAGCTCCATGAGCTTCACAAACGAGGAGGGCGAACAAGAAAAAGACGACCTCACCTACAACCGCCAAGACTTCTGGGCCACGACCTCGAACAAACAACTAAATTTCGTCCAGCACATCCGCACAATGCTCAAAACCACTGGCCGCGCTGCCGTCGTCGTTCCCGACAACGTGCTGTTTGAAGGCGGGGCCGGTGAGACGATCCGCAAGAAGCTGCTGGACAACACCGACCTGCACACCATCCTGCGCTTGCCGACCGGCGTGTTCTACGCGCAAGGCGTCAAGGCCAATGTAATCTTCTTCGACAACCACGAAGCCAGCCCGAACCCTTGGACGAAGCAGGTCTGGTACTACGACTACCGCACCAATATTCACCATACGCTGAAGAAGAAGCCGATGCGCTTCGAGGATCTGTCGGACTTCATCAAATGCTATAACCCGCAGAACCGACACCAGCGCAAGGCGAGTTGGGACGAAAACGACGCACCGGAAGGCCGTTGGCGCAGCTACAGCTACGAAGAAATCAGCGCCCGCGACAAGACCAGTCTCGACATCTTCTGGCTCAAGGACGAAAGCCTGACGGACCTAGACAATCTGCCCGAACCCGACGACCTCGCCGAAGAGATCATCGAGAACCTAGAGGCAGGTCTCAACAGCTTCCGTGAGGTGCTCTCAGGTTTACGGCAGGTAGGGTAGTGGGGTGGGCGAACTGCAGAACATGATCGTGGATTGGAGTACAGTAGATGACCATAAAAATTTTTCCACCTAGGCGAGGGCGAGGCGGCGTCCCTCCCTTCGATACAACATTCGCACTCCAGCAGGACAATTGGAACGACTACGACTTTCAGACACTCTATCACCTGTATCACCGACAGACTGCCAGTAACCCGTCGCCAACGATGATCGGCCCTGTGAAGATCTTGCGTCGCGGCCAGACCGCGTCAGATGAAATCCAGATCAACCGTCCCTTTGAATCCCTCGATGAGAACTTCTGCTCAGTCGGCGCGTCGCTGGATTATTATCAGCGACTGAACGAGATTCCTCTGAATGAAAGGGATGAAATCCTCTCAACTCTTCGTGATGTCGTGGCTCAACCTGAACTTCAAGCCGAGTTTCGCGATGAGCCCGGCTGGTCAACTTCTCTCTTTCGCGACGATCCAAACCCTGATGATTTTCTTGATGATGCCCGTGCGATTTTGACCGGTAATTTCTCCGCACTGTCCGATATAGAGGGGTCTATATCCTTTCGGCCCACGAACTGGTCTACAGATCTCACGCTTGAGTTTGATGTGCCGGAGCTTCCAATTTTTTGGGGCGATTATAGTACCGAAGACATGAGATCGCTGCCCCGTCGAATCATTGCCGTCATTGGCCGAAATGGTTCGGGAAAGAGCACACTGCTCTCGCGCATTGCCCGCGTCGCTTTCTCTTCTCCATCGGATCGAATGCGACCGGAAATTCAAGAGTTAGGGGCATTTGAGCCGGGCTCTGTCGGCTTCATAAAGATTATTGCCATCTCTTATAGTGCCTTTGACAATTTTATCGTCCCTGGACTATACGAGAGTGAGCTTCGACAGATGGCTGACGACATAGAGAAGGGTGGTGGGCGCTACATTTATACGGGCCTTCGCGACATAGTGGCCGAGGTCCGCGATGATTTAGCCGCCGCGGAGGACCGTCAACTTCCTGATAATGAGTCTGCCCAGCTAGCCGCCGATGATTTGCGTACGACGACACGGCTTAAATCGCTCGTCCAACTGGCTGACGAATTCCAACGTTTGATCAACCAGATCAATGACAATGATGACAATGAGTTACTCGATGCGGCACTTAAGCCACTCTTCGCCGATCCTTCGTTCGCTGATGTAGAAAATCGAGAGATCACAGCACTCTTGGGTCCAGATCCTCGCGAAGAATTTCTCGGTTGGAGCACCGGCCACAAGATCGTACTTCATGTGATCGCCTCGTTAGTCGCTCATACGACACGCAAGTCGCTTATTCTGTTCGATGAACCGGAAATGCATTTGCATCCGCCGCTGATCGCCGCGCTGATGCATGCATTCAGGATTGTCCTTGAAAAAAAGAACGCCTTGGCGATAGTCGCCACACATTCACCTGTTGTCCTTCAGGAGACCCTAGCTCGGCATGTACGCATTGTTCGTCGCAACGGGCAAAATTTTGAAGTTCTGACACCGGACATGGAAACCTTCGGCGAAAACATTGGAGTCTTGACTTATGACACTTTTGGTCTGACAGCCGCGTCCACGGACTTTCACAAGATATTGGACCATCTCATCGCCTCACTTTCCGATATCGACGAAATCAATAAACTCTTCACCCCTCGCCTTAGTGGACAAGCATTGGCCTATGTCATGGAGGGTCTAGCTCGAAAGGCCCAACAGTAATGCGAACATTGCCTTGTCCGTCGCGAAAACAGGCCCGCGATCAACTCTCTACTGCTCTTGCGGTTCATAAAGCGAATGGACGTACGCGTGGATATACTGCCACCGCTGCACAACTCGACGAAGTTATGGCCCTTTATGACGCTTATGATGCCGCGAGGGGTGCCCCCAATGAACTACTCAAGGGCGCAAACCTTGATAAAGAGCTTCGAGCAGCTATTCAGAAGGCCTACAACCTAACGCAGCGTGGCCGGAAGTTATCTTCTATCCGTGCTGACCTCATGCAGGGTATAAAGCGTTGCCCGATTTGCAGCATAGATCCACCGCGAGAGTTAGACCATTATCTTCCCAAGGCAGTTTTTCAACCTCTTTCCATCTACGTCTGCAATCTTGTTCCAATCTGTGGAGAGTGTAATCGGATCAAAGGTCCAGCGGTGCCGAAGACGCCGGCGCATCGGTATGTACACGCTTATCTTGAGGTTCTGCCTCCAATCCGATTCTTGCGTGCAACTGTTTCAATCGAAAGAGGTGGGTTAGTGGTCGAGTTTGATGTTGACCCTAGTGCCGATCTGCCGAATCTTTTGCGCGAGCGGCTTGAGCATCAACTTCAAAGTCTGCGCCTAAACGAACGTTATGCACGCGAGATCAACACGTATCTTATCAGCCACGTGACTGCCCTTCGCCTCTGCTTCAATAGCAATGGAGCCGAGGGCGTTAAATTATTCCTCGAACAGCAGGCTGAGACTGAGTTAGCATGCTTCCACCTCAATCACTGGCGTCCCGTTCTACTCCTAGCGCTATCGAACCATCAAGATTTTTGTGACGGTGGATTCCTTGATATCCTTCCGGTGGCCCAGTCAGATGGATTGCCTGATCGGGCATCAGCCTGAGAGATCACCAACCACCACACACATCTCAACTACACAATTCTGAGCGCCCACCACAGAGTGCGTGCAAGGGAAAATCGAACCGCGTCCTGCTGCTGAAAGAGGGCTGCGAGGTAGCCACAGGCCCTCCTGAGCAAGTGCTACAAGCCGAAATAATAGAAGCTGTTTACGAGATTCCAATAACGGTCATTCCCCACCCCCACACCCCCTATCCACTCGTCGTTCCCGCAGCTAATTTTACCTGACCCTTGCATGCGCTCAGCACCTTGACAGAGGGGCCAAAAAGCTGCTTATATACGCCTTAATCTATCTCTATACGAGTACACCTGCCTCCCAAGTGCATTGAGCTCATACGGACATATCGGCAATCACCGGGAGTTCCTTACTGATGATCCTCTCATGCGCTCCGGGCCACAGGCAAAGGGCGGATGAGCAGGATGCCGAGTGACAATCAGACGCCAGAACAGGCGGCGCGAGACAAAATCGACGAACAGCTATCCCACGCGGGCTGGATAGTTCAGGCTCAAAAAAGCCTTCTCCGGCCAATTCATCCGCAGGACCCGGATGACAAGCCTGCATCCAGCCTTCTTGAGCGCATCAAGGGCGAAAAAGCTGCACGATCTCAAAACAACACGCGGGCAAAACGCAGACGCACAACAGCAACAGCATGACCGGCAAACTTCCCATCAACATCGACCACCTGCTGCGCCAGCGCACCATCGAAGGCGAACGCATCGAGTACAAAGCTGGTTGGAATCCGCAGGGCGTGCTGCACACCATCTGCGCCTTCGCCAACGACTTCCACAATCTAGGCGGCGGTTACGTGGTCTTGGGCATCGAGGAACAAAATGGCCGCCCAATTTTGCCGCCCAAGGGCATCAGGCCCGATGCCATCGATGCGATACAGAAGGAACTACTCAATCTGGGTCATGCCGCCATACAGCCGCATTACCATCCCCTCACCGCTACCTATAACGTCGATGGCCAGACCATCCTCGTCCTCTGGGTGCCCGGCGGTGAAACCCGTCCCTACAAATCTGAGCGCGGAGCGCAACGATTGGGCTTACTTCATTCGCAGACACAGCAGCACGGTTCGCGCCAAGGGTCAGGACGAGCGTGAACTGCTCAGTCTGGCGGCCACAGTACCTTTTGACGACCGCTATCGCCAGACTGCTTCGCTTGATGACCTGTCCCATCGGCTGATCCGTGAGTTTTTAGGGGAAATCGGCAGCGAACTAGCAGCGGAAGCAGAGGGCCTATCTGTTGAGGACTTGGGCAAGCGCCTGAATATCGTCGGCGGCCCGCCCGAGGCGATGTTTCCGAAGAACGTCGGTCTGCTGTTCTTCAATGAGCGGCCAGACAGGTTTTTTCCGGCCACCCAGATCGATGTCGTGTGGTTTCCCGATGGGCCGGGCGGCGATCAGTTTGAGGAGAAGGAGTTCCGCGGGCCGTTGTCCATCATTCTCAGCGAGGCGATCAGTTACATTGAGCGGAACTACCTGAAGGAAACCGTCGTCAAGCATCCCCACAAGCCGGAGGCCGAGCGATTCTGGAATTTTCCGATTGGTGCCATCGAAGAGGCGCTGGTGAACGCCATCTACCATCGCTCATACGAGGAGCGGGAGCCGGTTGAAGTTCGGATCACCCGCGAAGAGTTGCTGGTCTTGAGTTATCCCGGTGCGGACCGCTCCATCCGTATGGATGACTTCAAGAAGGGGCAGGCCGTGAGCAGGCGCTACCGGAACCGGCGTATTGGTGAGTTTCTGAAAGAACTCGACCTCGCCGAGGCGCGCTCAACCGGCGTGCCGAAAATTTTCCGGGCCATGCGGCAGAACGGCTCACCGGATCCAATTTTTGAGAGCGACGACGACCGCACTTGGTTTCGAGTGCGCCTACCAGTGCATGAACGGGCATTACTCGCCGCGACCGAACAAGATACCGACCATGATACCGTACATGATAAGTCATTGATAAATAAGAAGAAAGGTCAAGATACCCTACATGATACCCTACATGATACCCTACATGATACCCTACATGATACAGAACATGTTGAACGCTTGATCCTGCTCCTCACGGGAGAAATGAGCCGCTCCCAATTGCAGGAGGCAATGAAGTTGCAGGATCGCAGCCACTTTAGCTCTGCATACCTTGAGCCCGCCCTCAAGGCCGGTCTGATCGAAATGACCCTCCCGGACAAACCGCAAAGTCGAAAGCAGCAGTACCGCCGAACCGCTCAAGGCGAGGCGCTCGCTGAACAAATTAAACGAAAGAATGCCCCCAGATGAACACCGCCCCATCGTCTCCAAAGTCTGGAGCTTCTGCACCACCCTACGCGATGACGGGGTGAGCTATGGCGACTACCTAGAGCAGCTCACCTATCTGATCTTCCTCAAGATGGCCGATGAATACGCCAAACCACCGTACAGCCGCGACGTCGGCATCCCAGCCGAATTCAACTGGCAGAGCCTAAAATCGAAGAACGGTGCGGAACTCGAAAACCACTACGTAGCCTTGCTTCGCGCGCTTGGCACCAAGACGAACATGCTAGGCCGGATCTTTACCAAGGCCCAGAACAAGATCCAAGACTCGGCAAAGCTGTTCCGCCTCATCGACATGGTGGACGACACCGAATGGGTGACTTGGAGACGCGGTAGGCAGCGGATTAAACATTGCGAAATATGAAGTTATTGTTGTGTCATCCCTAAGAGACCCTTTATAATATTTTCTATCTCTAATTGGCGACGTAGAGTTCGAGAGGCTTTCAATGAAACAACACCTCAACTCGATCCGTTACACCGCACTTGCCCCGACCATCGCTCTGGCGCTCTGGTGCGGGTCCACCCTGTCGGCCGAGCAGTTGCGCTACGCCTCGGCGCGCGACTGGCGGCAGTGGGAGTTGCCCCTGGGCGCAGTGGACCTGACGGCGCTGGGCGTGATCCAGCCCACCCGTATCGAAAGACTGACCGACGCCGTGCGCGACTCGGACGCCTTCGACGGCGGCATCCGCAACGCCGGCTCCAACCTCAACCTGGCCCGCTTCGCCATCGATGGCGACCCGGCAACCGGCTGGGCACCCGACCCGGAAGCCAAACCCGAGAATTGGTTTCTCGAAGTCGACCTCGGCCGCGCCGTCTCGGCCAATAGCGTGACCCTGGTCTTCGACGCGGAGGCCCCGCCCTTCGAACTCTTCGATCTGCTGATTTCGACCGGCGAACCCGAAACCGACGTTATCGCCGCCCCTATCGAGGGCTCGCTCGTCTACCGCACCAAGGAGCGCTTCAAGGAAAACACCCGCCACCGGGTGACCTACGAAATAGCGGAAATCGACGCCGAGCCGCTGCAGTTTATCCGCTTCGAGCCCTTGCTGATGGTGCCCGACGCCCGCCTAGTCGAGGTCGAAGTCGAAACCATCGGCGACAATATCGCTCTCGGTCTGCTGGAACGGGGAGGTGCCGTCGACATCAATACCAACCTCGCCCAGATTGACCAGCAACCCCTCGGCAAGGCCAGAGCCCTTTTCGATGGCGACCTCTACTTAGGCTGGAGAGCCGGCATCGCCGGGCGAGGCCTCAATGATATTCTCTCGCACATGGTCCTCGACCTAGGTGCTGTCTACTGGGTCGACCAGATCCGGGTCATCGGCGGCGTGGTTGAGAAGTCGTTTTTTGGCGGTGCCATCACCAGCAGACACATTGTCTCCCGGCGGCGCTGGGGCTTTCGCTTCTACGAGTTGATGACCTCCGATGGCTCGCTCTCACCCGACGGCTCGCGCCTGTGGACCAAGCACTTCTCGGGCGAAGCGCCCGTCCACCAGCGGTCCAAAGGGCTGGTAGACCACCATTTCGACCTGCAGCCTACCCGCTACATGCGCATCTTCTGGAAATTCTGGGACACTAGCTGCTTCTCCTTCCAGAGCCTGGGCGTGAGGGGCGGCAGCTTCAGAGTGCCCGGCTGCAGCGCCGGCGGAGCCACCGACGAGATCCAGGTCTTCGGCCAGGGCTTCCCCCAAGACGTCGGTTTCCAATCGCCGCTGATCGACCTGGGCGAGGGCAAGAATCTCAACTCGATAGAATGGAGCGGCGAACAACCGCCGGGCACTCTCATCGAAATCCGCACCCGCACCGGCAACGACGTCACCGAGATCTTGACCTACCACGACAAGAACGGCAAGGAAGTCACCGAGAGGAAGTACAACAAGCTGATCCCCAGCTTCAAAGGCCCCATCGACACCTCCCGCGTCGCCGGCGGCGATTGGAGCGTCTGGAGCCGGATCTACAGCTTCTCTGGCGAGGACTTTCTCTCGCCCTCGCCGCGCCGCTACATGGAAATCGACGTGCGCATGGTCTCCGACTCGCCCGACCACGCTGCTACCCTCGACTTCCTCGCCGCCAACTTCACCGAGCCGCTGGCCGCCCGCGTGCTCGGCGAGATCTTTCCCCAGCAGGTCGAACCGGGCATACTGACCGAATTCACCTATTACTTAAAACCCGAAAACACCAGCGGCTTCGACCGCCTCGCCGTCGAGTCGGTCGCACCGGTGCATTTTATGAGCGTTTCGCGTAATGGCACCGACCTCGACGTGCAGATGGACACCACCGCCAATGGCTTTCTGATCCACTTGCCCAATCGCATCCGCACCGACCAGCTCATCGAGTTGAAGTTCGAATCTTCCGTATTCCGGCAATCGACCCGCTTCGACGTCTTTCTCCAGGACGGCCGTCAGGACGCTAGCGTGCGCCAGCGCGTCGACCCCGGTAACGCCTCCGAACTAATCGAGAGCAACACCAACGTCGTCAGCCTGCCCGTCAGCCCCAAGCTCTTCGCCAACGTGGTGCTCTCTTCGCCGGTGCTCACCCCCAATGGCGACGGGGTCAACGACGCATTGCAGCTCTCGGTCGACCTAATCAACGTGCTCGAATCGCGCCCCTTGCGGTTGCGCCTCTACGATCTGGCCGGTCGCCCCGTCTACGACCGCGGCGAGAACGGCCGCGCCGACCAGCATCAGTTCACCTGGGACGGTCGCGACAGCGCGGGGGCTCGCGTCGCGCCGGGCCTCTATATTCTCGAGATTTTGGTCGAAGGCGATGCCGGCGACGAGAAGGCGCAGGAAATCATTTCGGTGGTCTACTAGGTTTACTAAATAAACGACGTGAGCAAGTCCATCTGCAGGGTTCGGCCGGCTCCGTCGCCGTGTTCAACGGCAGCATCTGGCACGGCTCATACATCAACCGCTCGGGCCAGCTCCGCCGCATGTTGCACTGCGCCTTTATAGCGCGCGAATTCGACCAGCAAACCAACCAGCGCGAGCACTTGCGCCCCGAGACCGCCGAACGCCTCTCGCCATGAGACCCTCTTGAAATTTCTCTACGACTAGGATAATCGTAATGCCAAAACGACCCAATGTGATTCTTATCGTCGCCGACGACATGGGCTATGGCGATTTCGGCGTTTTTAACGACGGCCCGGCCAAAACGCCCCATCTCGACGCGCTGGTTGGCGAGGGGGTCTGTCTGACCCAACACTACGCCGGGTCGCCGGCCTGCTCGCCGTCGCGGGCGGCGCTTCTTACGGGTCGTTACCCGCACCGCACCGGCGCGTTGACGCCGATGGAGGTGCGCGGGATGGACCGCATCGCGCTTGACGAGGTGACCATCGGCGATGCGTACAAACACGCGGGGTATGCGACGGGGTTGATCGGCAAGTGGCACAATGGCGCGCTTGACGATCGCTATCATCCCAACGCACGCGGCTTCGATGAGTTTTTGGGCTTTCGCGGCGGGTGGATGGATTATTTCGACTGGTGGGTCGAGCGCAACGGGCGGCGAGAGACCGCGGACGGACGCTATTTGACCGATGTGTTCACCGACGAGGCGGTAGATTTTATTACGCGGCACCGACAGGACCCCTTTTTGCTCTGCATGATGTACAATGCGCCGCATACGCCGTTGCAGGCCCCCGACGAGGCGGTGCAGCCCTATCTCGACGCGGGGATGAGCCCGGGCGTAGCGATTACCTACGCGATGAACGAGATCATGGATCGGGGCGTCGGGCGGATCGCGGAAACATTGGCAGAATTGAGACTGGCCGACGATACGATCCTGATGTTCACCAGCGACAACGGACCGGCGTTTGGAGCGCGACCCGACCAAGTGCCCGAGGGGATGAGCACGGATTTACGGCGCTACAATTGCGGCTTTAACGGGCAGAAAGGGTCGGTTTACGAGGGCGGCATCCGGGTGCCGATGATCGTGCGCTGGCGCGGCGGATTGGAGGGCGGGCGGCAGATCGACGAGTTGGTGCACGGTATGGACTGGTTGCCGACCTTGGCCGGGTTGTGCGGTATCGAGCGTCCCGGCGGGCGGGCCCTAGACGGGCGCGACGCGGCCGCGGTGTTGCGCGGTGCCGGCGATGACGCTCCGGCGCGATTTTGGCAGCTCAACCAATTTCAGCCCGTCGGCTGGATCAACGCGGCGATGCGCGAGGGGCCGTGGAAGCTGGTCCGCCCCCAGTTGGCGCAAAAGCCCAAGACCGATGCGGATAAGCGCGTGATGGAGCGCTACGTGGAAGTTGATATCCAATACAAATACCATCCCGACGAGGTGACGGAGCTGATGAGCGAGCCGGATCCCGAGTTGATTGTCCCGCCGCCGGCTGATTTGGAGTTGTATAATATTGACGACGACCCGCTTGAACAGAACAACATGGCGGCGGATGAGTCGGAGCGCGCGAGCCGGATGTTAGGGGCATTGGAGACATGGTTTGAGGAAGTCGAGGCGGAAAGGCGGCGGATTCAGCCCGACGGCTCTATACTGGAAATCGTGGACGAATGAAGGTGAGTGAACAGCGTCTGGAACAACGATCCAGACATCCTTGACCCCATGCCTCAGCGGAGCCTATTTTGACCATAGAAGGCGGAAATTGGCGTCAGCGACTTCTGCACATCCGAAGTCGCGCTTTTTATGTTTGCTAGCGAAAGAGAGACCATGAAGATCACCGACATTAAGGTTACGCCCTCCCTCGGCGCGGAACATCGCCACTGGTCCTTGCTAAAAATCTTCACCGATGAAGGCATTGTCGGCCTCGGCGAGTGGGCTGGGGGCCCCACCGAGCAGCTCAAACAAATGCTCATCGGCCGCGACCCGACCAACATCAATCAGCTACACTACGACCACCTGTGGCAGATGCAGGGCCGCGGCGCCGGCGTGGAAATCGCCCTGTGGGACATCCGCGGCAAGCAGCTAAACGCGCCCATGCACGAGCTGCTGGGCGGCAAACTGCGCGACCGCATCCGCGTGTACTGCGACTGCCACTCGGGCGCACACTGGACGCGGGAAGACTACGCACGGCGCTGGCAGGAGACGCGGGCCAGCGGACAATTGGATCCGGTGTACGAAACCAGCGCCTACGTGTCCATGGCCCAAGAGGTGGTGGCCGAAGGATACACCGCGATCAAGTTCGATCTCGACGTGCCCAACCCTTGGAAACTCGACGCGTACGACCGCTCCATCAGCCGCCGGCAGCACCATCACATCGTCACCACCATCGAAAGCCTGCGCCAGGCAATAGGCCCTTACATCGACTTATCCATTGACTTGCACGGTTCCTTCAACCTAGCCGACGCCCTGCGCATCTGCAAAGACGTGGAGCACCTCGACCTGCTGTGGTTGGAGGATCCCATTCGCTGGGAATGGGGCAATGTCGCCGCCTTGGCCAAGATCTGCCAGCAGACCGAGACGCCGGTCTGCACCGGCGAGATCTTTTACGGAGCCAAGATGTTCCGCGAGCTGATGGAACAACAAGCGTGCGACCTACTGGAACCGGACATCCCCCACAGCGGCGGTGCCATTGAAATCCGCCGCATCGCCGAACTGGCCGAGATGTACCACATGTCGGTCGCCCCCCACTACATGCGGAGCGCAATTACGGGCATAGCCGCGGTGCATATCTGCGCCACCCTGCCCAATTTTCTCGCCCTAGAGCACCACTCGCGCAACATCCCGCTGTGGGGCACCATGCTCGACATCAAGAACCCCATTCAGCAAGGGTATATCGCCGTGCCCGACGGCCCTGGCTTGGGCGTCGATCTAGACGAAGAAGCCATCGCCGCCGCGCTACCCGCTGGGGTGCCGCTGTGGTCCTGAGCCGCAGCGCATCCGTGAATCGCTATCTGACGTTACGCATCTGCGCCGAACCGGTACCAGACCTACGAGGGCAACCACGAGGGTTGCCCCTACGATGCGTAACGTCTGTTACTATCAAGGAGCCATTATGAAATCGCAAAACTACATCGACGGCCAGTGGGTCGGAGCCTCGGACGGAAAGACCTTTGCCCAGCGCAATCCAGCCGACCTAGAACACGTAACCGGGGAGTGGCCCCAAGGCACCTCCGCCGACGCCGAACAGGCCATTGAAGCGGCGCATGCGGCATTTCCAGCGTGGGCCGACATGGGCGTGTACCAGCGGGCAGAGTACTTATCGCGGGCAGTCGCCGTGCTAAAGGGGCGGGCCGAAGAAATCGCCGCCATCCTCACCGCAGAAAACGGCAAGACGCTCGACGAAGCGCGCACCGAGGTGGGATCGGCGGTGCGCGAGATGGAGTTCCAGATTGCCCAAGGGATTTCCGTATGCGGCCAAACCGCGCCCTCGGCGCAAGCTGGGGTGTTTGCTTACAGCGTGCGGCGGCCCCTCGGGGTGGCGTCAATCATCAGCCCGTGGAACTTTCCGTTCAACGTGCCGGGGCGCAAGTGTACGCCAGCGCTGATCAGCGGCAACACCATCGTCTTCAAACCGGCGAGCCTGACGCCCGGAGCCGGGTGGGCCTTCGTCGATATTTTTGCCGAGGCAGGGCTGCCCCCAGGCGTGCTAAACTTCGTCTGCGGCGGGGGCAGTACCGTCGGTGAAACCATGATCACGCATCCGTTGGTGCAGTCGATTTCCTTTACCGGCTCGACCCAGGTGGGCCGGGGCATTCAGCAGCGCGCCGCCCAAGGGCTAATCCGCACGCAACTGGAGATGGGCGGCAAAAATCCCGCCGTTATCTTGGCCGACGCCGACCTCGACATGGCCGCGGATGCAGTCGTCAAGGCAGCCTACGCCTGCGCCGGACAGTGGTGTACTTCGACGAGCCGGGCAATCGCCGAGCGCGAGGTCGCCGCAGCCTTCACCGACAAGGTATTAGAGCGCGTCAAGCAAATTCGCGTGGGTAATGGGACCGAGGATGGGGTAGATATGGGGCCGGTGTGCGGCACGGACCAACTTGAGACGATCGAAGCCTACATCGAGATCGGCAAAGCGGAAGGAGCCTGCATCGCGCACGGCGGCGAGCGCCTGACCGACAACGGACTCGACAAAGGGTGTTTTATTGCGCCGACGGTTTTTACCAATGTCCAGCCGCAGATGCGCATCGCTCAGGAAGAAATCTTCGGCCCGGTGTTGTGCCTAATGGTAGCAGAGGATTTCTCCGAGGCCCTAGAAATCGCCAATGGCGTGGAGTTTGGGCTAGCCTCATCCATCTTCACGCGGGACATTGGGCGAGCTTTCCAGTTTTTAGAAGAAACCGACGTGGGGCTGACGCACGTCAACATGATGACGGCCTACCGCGAGCCCCAGCTCTTATTCGGCGGGGTGAAGGCTTCCGGGCACGGGATCCCGGAATCGGGCGACACCGGAATCGAGTTTTTCACCGAGCACAAGGTCGCCTTTATCAATTATCACTAATGGGCTGGTAGGTCGGGAAGACGCGGGGAAAGGCGCGGCCCGAGGTCTTTTGGCGGGTAGCCGCGTCAATGTAGCAGACGCTGAACGCGCGGCGCGGGCGATTGGTGCTATTCGTCTCCGAGCGGTGCAAGGTCCAGTTGTGCAAAAGCACCACCTCGCCTTTTTCCATTTCCAAATACAGCCGCTTCTCATCCGGTGCGTGCTGCGCGCGCTCGTCCGCCGAGAGCTGGTCGCCCGTCTCGGGGATCATGGTGTGGTGCGAGCTGGGGATGATTTGCAGGCAACCGTTGGCAACGCACGTGTCGTCGAGCGCGGTCCATACCGTGACCTTGGGGGGAATGCTCAGTTGCCAGCCGCCAGCGCCGTCCTGGTGCCAGTTGATCATCACGCCCTGCTCGGCGGGCTTGTTGAAAAACATGGCGCGAAAAATCGAGACCTCCGCGGCGACGATTTTAGCAGTTAAGTCGCGGAAGAGCGGCTTTTGAATATAATCCAAAAACAGCGGATCCTGCTCCAGATCCTGAATTTTGCGGTACTTGAGCGAGGAACCCTTAAACTCCTTGGTCTGCCGCGAAAGATCGGGATTGCCGGCCGAAGGGCATAGCTGCATGAGCATGTTGTCGTAGCGCACTTCGCCGAGCATGATCTGGTCGATGCGCTGGCAGAGGCCGTCGGTTTCCTCGCGAGAAGCCACGTGGCCGAGGCGCACGTAGCCCTGATCGTGAAATTGGTCAAGTTCGGCGGCACTGAGCGCGGAGGCGTGGAGAGCGGTCATGGCAAGCTCCTTTTCTTAAGCGAGGCGAGCGAGCGCGTCTTGCCGGCTGATGCGGCGGAAGGATTGTTCGAGCACGGGACCTTGGCCCTGCCAGCCCTCCCCGCCTTCGCCGTCGGGCACGGAGTCGCAGACGCTTTGGCACCAAGCGGCGAGCGGATCTGCCGGGCAGCGGATCACCAAGTCGGGGTCGGCGACCGCACCGGTGGCCGAATACGCATAGCAGGTTTCGATGAGCCGCTCGGCCGCGGCTAGCTGCTGCCGTTGGTACTCGTGAGGGGCCGGAGGTCCGTCCGGCACGAGCAGGATGTTGACACCGCGGTCAGTAATCGCATTGAGCCGCTCGACCGCATCGGTGCCAACCAGCACATCCTTGTGCTCCGGCCAGATGTCGAACATCCCATAGGCCGCCTTGGGCTCGCGCGATTGGAAGGTGAAGTTATCGGGGTACGCGAAGAAATCCTCGCCCGTGGCGCGGTAGGTATTGTAAAAGGCCGTTACGTGGGCCATGATCAAACTAACGGCCCCGATGCCCTCAAGGCGATTAGGCGCTAGCACCCCCAGCCTCTTGGTATTGGTAAAGCCGCAAAAGTACTCTGCCAGCGCGACCGGTTGGCCGCTGGCAAGTATCTCAAAATCGCTGTCGCCGAGTGTTGAACTGTGCATGGGTCCGTCCGTCTAAGCCCTTCACGGCAGGTATTTCATAAGCGTCGCCACCGCCACAACGGCACCGATGGTGATGTACAGGTTGCGGTTCAATCCCTTGTGCAATTCGGTTTTGAGTTCGGCCATCGCGGCCTTGATTTCGCCTTCAAGCCGGGTGCTTTCGGCCTTGATTTCGCCTTCCAGTCGGGTGTTTTGGCCTTCGAGCCGGGCGATATCGGCTTTCGTGGCAAGATGCTCATAGACGCCTTCAAGCCGCGACAGGCGCTCTTCCGGGGTCAGGGGTGGGTTGGTCATAGCTGTTCTCCTTTCGTCGTAGCGAAAGTACTGGATAGTATAGGGGGGTGTCAATTCCCGATTTCTTTGCAAAAACGCCGCTTATTACCTATTCCTGCTGCTCAGGTAGCGCGGCATCATTGCGGCAGCCCCTACTCCAGCAGAATGCCACCGTCGAGGACGATGTTTTTACCCGTCATCGACGGAGTTCTGCACAGCATTTCAAAAACGTAGAGCAAATGCACCGGGGGCACTTCCTGATTCCACACCTTCATTAGGTTTTTGACCCCGTCAATGGCTTCGCTCGGCGTGTTGGAAATCATCTGGCCGCTGACAATGACCGGGCTGATGGAATTGACGCGGATGCCGAATTCCTTGCCTGCCTGCACTGTATAGTTGCGGCTGAGACCGAGCAGGGCCGCCTTGCTGCAAACATAGGGCGCTCCCACGTACAGCCCACCCACCAAGGCGGCCAGCGACACGATATTGATGATTTGCCGATCGTCGCTGCCATGCTGCATCAGGCCGACCGCTCCCTGGCTCATAAAGGCCGCGCCTTTTGCATTTACATTGAGGACGCGGTCCCAGTTGTCCTCGGTCATGTCGAGCAACTTTACCTCGCTGAGCAGTCCGGCGTTATTGATGAGCAGATCGAGGCCGTCGTACCGTTCGGCGATTTCAGCGTAGAAAGATTTGATCTGCGCGACGTCGCTGAGGTCCACGCGATGGGCGCTGTACTCGCCACCGTAGGACGCGACGGCCTCCTCAGTCTCTTCTTGCGGCACCACATCCACCAGAATGGGAATCCCGCCGCGCGAGGCAATAAAAGTCGCAAAGATTTTGCCAATCGTCCCACTAGAGCCGGTGATAATGCAGCGCCGACCCTTGAGGTATTCTTCCATCGTTACGTACTGCTCAAATCCCGTACTCCCGTTCATACGCTATGTCTCCTAGAGTTTATCAAGCACGTCTATCTTTTGGGCTTTTTTTAAATCTATCCGCCGCACCTTCACATGCCCCACACGGTGACTTTCGCCGCGCCCATGCTCTCCTCGCGGCGGAATATCTTATCGTCCCACGACACCCCAGTGGTGCGGTCGAAGATTACGAGGTGGCCTTCGACCACACCGTAGCGATCCATATAGGCGCGGGTCTGGTCGAGACCCGCAGTGATGGTCTGCTCTAAGCTCTTGTACAGCAGTTTGCATTCGATCACCACTCGTTGCACCAGAGCGTCGCCGGGCACCGGCCACACAATCAGCAGATCCGTGCGCATCCGACCCAAGCCATACTCGCGCTCAATCCGCCCGCCGCTGTTGACGATGCGCTGGAGGAACGCCTGCAATAGCAATTGGGGACCGGCTTCCTTGTACTGGAATCGCTCGACCCAGTGTTCGGAATGTTCGCGGAAGAACGCTTGGAACGCGGTCAGCAAATCGTCGAGGCGCAGCCGCCCGTCTGCATCTACGTACCAGACCGGGTCCTGAACGAGGTATTCCTGCGTGGTCTAGGTCAAGTCGCGGGGAATGACCTCCTGGTAGATCGGATTGGCAATGGCGATGGGAGCGCGTCGGGCGATCAGGCCCAAATCGCGGACGTATTCCACATCGTCTAAGGGAATGGCCTCGGAGCGTTCGGCACCGCTCAGTAGCGGCTCGACCACGCGCCGCACGCGCTCCTCTTGCAGCTTGTCCGTGAGTTGGTCGAGGTGGGTCTCGCGCCGCAGAATGAGTTGCTCGCGGGCATCTCTTACCGCCTCGGCCGTGATGGGACGGCTGCGGTCCTGTCCGGCCTTGTTCCTAAAGCACGCTTCGTAAGCCAAAGCATTCACCAGCCACGGCTGCCCCTGCGTCAATCGCCAAACCTCGTTTTGCGCGTCCTCGGCAAACACCTGCCCGGTGGTCTCGGTGTGTTGCGCCAATAGCGCCTGCACTTCGTCCGGTGAAAAATCGCCCAAGCGCAGGGACTCGGCGCGGATGTTGAACGCGCTGCCGCCAGCGATGATGGCGTTCTCGGCGGTGGATTGGATGCGGTAGTCGCGTACGTCGCGCACGCCGCACAGGACGACGGTCTGCGGGGAGTGCTGCGGCCGGTCGGGATAGCCAGCGCGGAGTTGCCTAAGCACGGCTAAGAGCGTGTCGCCGATCAGTGCGTCGATCTCGTCAATTAGCAGCACCAGCGGCTTATCATCGGCCGCCGACCAGCGGCTCAACGTCCCTTGGAGTGCTTGGTGCGGGCCAAACGCTTCTAAAGTGTCGAGACTTATCTCCCTTAGCGTCAGGTCGCTCAAAACGAACTCGGCCTCTAAGGCCATCTGACCGAGAATAGCCCGAATGGCCGCGGCCACATCCTCCCGCGCCGACTGGCCGATCTCGACATTTACGTACGCGCAGCGATACCGTCCGCTGCCGTTGAGCTCGTCCCTTAGCGCCAGCAGCGCGGACGTCTTACCCGTCTGCCTAGGTGCGTGCATGACAAAGTACCTCTGCTGCTCGATCAGCAGCAGGACTTCGTCGAGGTCAATCCGTCCCAACGGCGGAATATAGTAGTTAATCTCCGGCTTAATGGGGCCGGCTGTGTTGAAGAAACGCATGGTGTGCTAACCCTCCATTCACCGCATCCGTTCCAACCGCTCGGCAAACTCCTCCCGCGTCGTCACAATGTTGAGCGAACTAATGTCTCGTCCTTCCAAGCGGCTGACCAATTCGTCGAAATGGGCCGGTTTAGCAGGAACGGTCCGCTTAGCCGCTACACTCGCTTGGTTGAGCAACTCGCGTATCTTATCGGCGCGAATGCCAAACCCCAAGGCAGCTTGTGAGACTCGAGCCTGCCTACCACCTATATCGAAAATCACATCAATGCCTGCGTTGTTGATAGCCACAACCCGGCCTCTAGCGTCGAAAATGGGACTGCCGCTGGTGCCGCCGGAAAGGTCAAGGTTGTGCTGGACGATATATGTATCACGCGAAGTGTACGTTTCGCCTTGATAGGGAGGGCGCAAGGCACTGATAGTGCCATTCTTAAAAGTAGCAATCGGAGAAATGTCTTCTGTTTCACCGCCTTGAAGCTCGCCGGGAAATCCCAAAGTCGCTATCGGAGCACCTACTCTCAATCGATAAACTTCGCTGTTTGTCGCCAAGGTAGCACGCCGCTCAATAGAGCCAAAGCCAATATCTGAGGTTTGCAGCAAACCTACGTCAGGCGAATATAGATTGTCGGGATCCCATTCCGAGTGTAGCCAATAGTACTCAATGTCCCAGAAACTTGCGACGTATGAGAGGTCGGCCGTCAGGTTTTGTGTCATTGTCCACCAACTTTGGAAATCGGTTCCATATTTCTGATTAAATGCCCCTAGATCGTCGTCAAATTCAACCAATGCATCTACAATATGTGCATTGGTAACAAATGTTATGCCATCTACGGCAAAGCCCGTTCCGACGAATGTTATAAAACTATCTTCGTCATCGTAGGTCCAGTGAAGCACAGCGTAAACGGAGTGCTGCAAAGAACTAACCACCCCGCTCCAATCCGCAATCTGGCTCTCAAGTGCTGTCACGCGATTTGCTAGTCGCGTAAATTCCGACCGGGTAATACTCGTCTGGTTTAGCTTGGCGCGCACTGCGCCGATCTCCTCGGCGTTGTCCACGGTCACCGCAAGCGCATCAAGACGCGCCAACAGGTTCAGCCGGTCCTCCTCTTGGGCCGCTTTCACTTCGGAAAGCTCCTGCTCTAAATTCGCTACGCGCTCGGCGAGCGGATTATCAGGCGAGCAGGCGAAAAAGACCGCGCTTAGCAGGACAAAGAAAAACAGACGCATGAAAAGCTCCTTTTAGGATTGGTGCGCTCCGCGAGTCGATTGCCTACGGATGCGCTCAAATGTAGTCTAACTGCGATGCCAAACTAACGCATTGATGTAGGGCATTAAAAGGCCCTTTCGCGTACTAGTCAAGGAGCGGGACTCAGCTCCAACAGACAGCACCCTTCCTTGACTGGGCCGCGAAAAATCTCTTTATCCATAGCTTAAGTACACGACGGTAGGGTCTAGCCTCGAATCGAGGGCGTTCCGCCCTCGTGCGGGCCAGAGGCCCGCGCACCCGGGAAGACCGCACTAGACACGCACTTTTGGTTAAGTGTCGTGTACTTAGCCATAGACACAAATCACGCACCAACTAAAAAGGAGCCAATCCATTGACTGAATCTACTCGCCAAAGCATCCAACCGGACGACCTCAAGGCCTTTTGCACCGCCGCCATGGTCAAAGCCGGCCTCAGCCAAGAAGACGCCGCACTAAGCGCCCACGTCTTCGTCACCACCGACACGTGGGGCACCTTTACGCACGGCACCCGGCAGATCCGCGGCCTGATGCAGAATGCGCGGCGCGGCCGTCTGGTCGCGACCGCAAAAGAGAAAATCATCGCTGATGGACCATCCTGGGCCATTATCGACGCCTGCGACGGCATGCCGCCCGCCATCTCCTGCCGCGCCGTTGAGTTGGCCATCGCGAAAGCCCGCCAAAGCGGCATGTGCTACATCGGCATCCGGGGCAGCAGCCACTACGGTGCCGCCGGGTTTTACGCCAACATGATCGCCGAAAACGACATGATCGGTCTTTCCATGTGTAATGTGGAACCCTGTATGACCGTGCCCGGTGGCAAGAGCCGAGTTCTCGGAACCAACCCAATCGCCTACGCCGCACCCACCGGCACCGACCGCACCGTCATGCTCGACATTGCCACCAGCGCGGTTGCGGCCACCAAAATATTCGCCGCCAAAAACGAAGGTCGCGAAATTCCCGACACTTGGCTGGTAGATGAAGAGGGCATTCCAACGACCGATCCCACCGAGTTTCCGGAAAAAGGGGCGCAGTTGCCCATGGCCGGGCACAAAGGGTACGGATTGGCCGTGCTGGTAGAGTTGCTAACAGCGACCCTTAGCGGAGCGGCAATGATGAGCAGCGTCCAGAGTTGGGTCGCCGACACAGACGAGCCTTCAAACCAAGGTCATGCCTTTGTCGCCATTGACGTCGGCGCGATGATGCCGCTGGAGGAATTCCACGCCCGCATGGACACTTTATGCAAAGAGATCAAGAGCGCTTCTCCAGCCAAAGGCGGGACCATCTTCCTGCCGGGCGAGATCGAGTGGAACAAGCGGGAGCAAGCGCTAGCCGAGGGTATTGTCATGCCCGAGGATGTCTTGATCAGCCTGCGGGGACTGGCCGAAGACAGCGACCTCGACCCCGCGGATTTCAATCTGGACTTGGGCTGAGCAGCCGCTTCATTCCTCCGCGAAATACCGCGCCAGCGCCCGCTCCGGCGGCCACAGGTCGAGTAGCTCGACAGCCTCCGCTAGCGGCGTGCTGGCAAAGGACGCCTCCAACTCCTCTCGCGTGCGCCGCCGCGCCGGACGCTCGTCTAGGTTGGCCACCTCGAACAGCACCTGCGCATTGATCGCCGCGCACTCGCTCAGGCCCTGAGGATAGACCTTGTCCGCGGTATCGGCCCGGCTGTGGCCATAGAAGCGATCCTCGGGCCACACCGACTCCGTGCCCAGCCCCACAGTGGGCACGCCGTGGGCGAAGAACGGGAAGTGATCGGAGCCCCAACTCGTCGTGCCGCAGGATGCGCCGAAAGGCTTTTCGAGACCATCCACGCGCACGCGGCTCGCCACCGCCTCCAAAACCGGCAGCAGATCCTCGGCCCCGGCGATTCCCAGCCCCGAAGGCCGACCGCCGACATCGTTGTTTATCATCAGCCAAGTGTCGTCGAGTTCGCCGGCGTGGCGCTGCGTGTACGCCCAAGACCCGACCAGCCCCGACTCCTCGACCCCAAAGGCCACGAACCGCACCGTGCGCCGCAGGTGCTCGCGGTGCGCGGCGAGGGCGCGCGCCGCCTCGACCACGGCGACCACGCCTGCGGCATTGTCAATCGCACCAGGTCCCACGTGCCAAGTGTCGTAGTGGCCGCCGCAGACCAAGATCTCCTGCGGATGCTCAACCCCGATCAACTCGCCGACCACGTTCCACGACTCCTTGGGCTCGATGCGGCTGTCGAGCACCAACCGCAGCCTCACCGGCCCACGCCGCTGCTGCAGACGCTTGAGGTACTCGGCGTCTTCGAGACTAATCGAGGCCACCGGCAGATCGCCGACCCGCTGGAAGCAACAGGTGCGGGCCGGCTGTAGGGCACCAGCGTAGTTGCGGTGCTCAAGCAGTGCCACCGCGCCGAAGCGCGCGGCCAAGGGCGTCTTCAACTGGCGGGCAAAGGGATAGTAGGGTGCCACCACAATGCGGCCACGCACCTCGTCAGCCCGCTGCTCTAGCTCCTCGGCGTCGCAGCGTTCGAGAAACACGACCTCCCCTTCCACCCCCTGCTCCGGGGTCGAAGGCGACAGCCCTCCGCACCTGCATGGGATCGAGCGTCCTGCCTCCGGTGCCACCACGGTCAACTCCTCGTGCTGTGGTCGCCAAGCGCGGTACTCGAAAGGTTCCAAGTGAACGCGGTCGAGTCCATAGCGCTGAAAAGTCTGCAGCAGGAAGTCCCGCGCCCGGACCTCCCCCTCGCTGCCAGCTACGCGCATGCCGATATCATCGGCCAGCACGAGCAAATTTTCCCACGCCTCGGACCGCGCCTCGACCTCGGCGACGATCACTTCTTCGATTTTGTTTTCCATTGCTACCTCTTCAGAGCCACCGCGACAACACCGTCTTCTGCCGCGTGTAGAATAGAATTCCCTCGGTCCCCTGTACGTGCAGGTCGCCGAAAAACGACTGGTCCCAGCCGGAAAACGAGAACAGGGCCATAGGTGCCGGCACGCCCACGTTCACGCCGATCATGCCACACTCCACGCCGCGCGTAAAGGTGCGCGCCGCACCGCCATCGCGGGTGAAAATGGTCGCCGCGTTGCCGTACGGGATGCGGTTGATCCAGTCGATCGCCTAGTCCAGCGTCTCGGGCCGCATCAGCCCCAAGACCGGGCCAAACAACTCCTCCGCGAACAAGCCATGACCGGGAGTTACGCCGTCGAGCAGGGTCGGCCCGACGTAGAAGCCAGTGTCCGGCACGCCTTCGCGCCCGTCGCGCACCACAGCCAAGTCCGCCGAGGCCGCACCGGCGATGTGGCCGACGAGGCGCTGCCGAGCGGCATCGTCAATGACCGGACCCATATCAACATCGTCGCTCAGCGTGTCCCCCACCGTCATCGTATCCATGGCAGAGGCCAGTTGGTCGCGCAGGCCGTCGCTAGCGTCGCCGATGCCCATCAGCAAGGAGCCAGCCATGCAGCGCTGACCAGCACAGCCAAAGGCCGAGTGCATAACCGCGTTGAGCGTCGGATCCGCAGCAGCCACCTCGCCGAACAGGCCAGACTCGACCGCGTCGGGCATGACGAGCAGCACGTTTTTAGCTCCGCCCGCCGCCTGACAGCGCTTGCCCGTCTGCCCGGTCAACTCGTACACCCGGCGCGCCACCGGCGACGAACCAACGAAGGAAATCGCCGCGATGCCGGGGGTGCCGACAAAGGGCTTCGACCACATCCCGGCCGCCGTGCACGACGTTCAGCACCCCCGGCGGGAGTCCCGCCTCAATGAACAGCTCTGCCAAATGGTTGGCCGTAAACGGCACCTTCTCGCTCGGCTTCAGCACGAAGCAATTCCCGCAGGCGATGGCCAGCGGGTACATCCACATGGGCACCATGGCCGGGAAGTTGAACGGCGTGATGCCGGCGCACACTCCCACCGGCTCGCGCGTAGCGGCCCCATCAATACCAGCGGCCAGTTCCGGCAACACCTCGCCCTTGGCCATCTGACCAATACCACAGGCCAGTTCGACGACCTCAATGCCACGGCGCACATCGCCCCGCGCTTCCTCGCGGGTCTTGCCGTTCTCGCCGCAGAGGATCTCGGCCAGATGCTCAAACTGCTCCTCCAGCAGCTCGCGGTAGCGGAACAAAACCCGCGCCCGTTCCGGCGCTGGCGTCGCCGACCAGCCCGCAAAGGCCCGGCTCGCGGCCTCCACCGCTAGATCGACTTCGACGCGACCGCACTGCGGTGTTCGTCCGATCACTTCCCCAGTGGCGGGACGGTACACCGGCGTGTGAGCCTCAACTTCCGGCGTTATCCAGTGCTCGCCGATGAGAATGGGAACGGCGTCAGTTGGGGGCATTACGGCTTCTGCGCCCCGTTCGTCTCGACGTACACCGAAAACAGCGACTGCGAACAGGTTATGAACAGCCGGTTCTTTTTCGCACCGCCGAAGCAGAGATTGGCACAGGGCGCTGGCAGGTGGATCTTGCCGATCAAGGTGCCGTCGGGAGCAAAACAATGTAGGCCGTCGTAGCCCTCGCCCCCCCAACAGGCCCCCGACCACAGGTTGCCATCCACATCAGTGCGGACCCCATCCGACGAGCCAGGCTCCATGTCCGCGAACACGCGCCCGTTCGCAAGACGGTCGCCGTGGACATCGAAAACGCGGATGTGAGTGGGGTATTCGGGGCCGTCGGAGCGCCCGGTATCGACGATGTAGAGCAGCGACTCGTCCGGGCTGAAGCACAAGCCGTTTGGTCGCTGGAAATCTCCTGCTACCACCGTTGCTTCCCCCAAGTCCGGGTCGAGACGGTACACATTGGCGGCATTCTCGAACGTATCCCGATGCCCCTCGTAGTCCATCAGAATGCCGTAACCGGGGTCTGTAAACCAGATCGATCCATCCGACTTCACCACGATGTCGTTGGGGGCGTTCAACCGCTTGCCCTCGAACCGGTCCATCAACACGGTGATCGAACCGTCGTATTCCGTCCGCGTGACGCGGCGCGCGTCGTGTTCGCACGACAGCAATCGCCCTTGGAGGTCGCGCGTGTTGCCGTTGGTGTTGTTCGATGGCTTGCGGAAGACCGAGACAGCTCCGGTCTCTTCTTCCCACTTGAGAATGCGGTTGTTGGGTATGTCGCTGAACAGTAGATAGCGACCGTCGCCAAACCACACCGGGCCTTCGAGCCAACGCCCGCCGGTCCAGAGCATTTCGAGGGCGGCATTGGCCAGCCTGTACTTGGCGAAGCGTTCGTCGAGCACCTCAATGCGGCTGTCAGGATACCTCACAAGTTCCATATCATCTTCCCGATTAAAATTAGCAGTTCTAAACGCGGCGGAATTTCTGCACCCTATCGTGCAGAGTGGCTACTTCGCCGATGTACAGCGAGCCTTCCTCATCGACCCAAATGCTGTGCGGAGAGTCGGCGAATTGACCCGGACCTGTGCCATCCTCGCCCCAGCGGGCTAGTAGCTGCCCCTCTATGTCGAAGATACTGACGCGCGACGGGGCCTCGACTATATACACTGTATTGTCCGGGGTAATGAAGAGATCCATGGGCATCACCAAGTCGGTCCACTCGTCCAAGTAGCGACCCTCGGAGTCAAAGCGCTGGATGCGGTTGTTTTCGCGGTCAACGGCCCAGACGCGCTCGTCGCGGTCAACCCACAGGCTGTGGGGCAGGGCGAATTGACCCGGACCTGTGCCCGCAGATCCCCACGAATGGACCAACTCTCCCGCATCCGAAATGCGGTGGATGCGGTATTGGCCGTACCCGTCGGCCACGTACAAATCCCCGGAAGGGCCGCGCATGGCTTTGGTCGGCTGGTTAAAGGGCTGATCGGGCGCGCCAGGCACGCCCGGCGTACCCCACGTGTGGACCACTTCCCTCTGCGGATTGAAGCAGCGGATGGTGTGTTCGTCAGTGTCGGCCACGTACACTTGATCCTCGCCGTCAACCCACAGAAGGTGGGGATTCCCTAGCAGATCGGCACCCCAAGTGTCGATATAGACCCCGTCGCGGTCGTACACCAACAGGGCGGGCGGGTGACGGCGGCCCACAAAGACCCGGCCTTGGCTATCGGCGGCCACTCCGGGCACGACGCCGCCCATGGAGCGGCCTTGGGAGCCTAGGCCCCAGCGTTCGACGACTTCGTAATTATAGGTAGTGTTCATGGTATTCCTCGCGGTTAGAGGGCAAATGCCAATGTATATTGGTAATACGGACGGCGGCCTGCAATAGGCACGGAGCAGCTTTGACTGTATAATCCAAGCGAAAACAAAAACGCGGAGGAGGGAGCATGAAACTAACAGACGATCATTTTCAGACCTTTGTAGAACAGGGCTTTGTGGTCGTAGAGAATTTCTATCCAGAGGAACGCCGGGCCCAGATCGCCGCAGCCATCCGCCGGACCCTTCCTCCTTGGGAAGACCTCGCCGCCGATCCACCCGCAAGGCGGCTCTTAACGGACGACTTCCCCTACGCCGACATGCTCTTCAATGAATTCATCATCGATTGGGACCTCATCAAGTTCGTCCAGCGGGTACTCGACACCGAGGACATCTTCTTCCGCTACGCCCACAACTGGGCGCGCTACCCCGACCCCGGAGCCGAGCAGCCGGGCCTGCACATCGACAATGGCAACAACTCACTCCTGCCTCCCACAGCCGACCGGCGCTACGGACAGATCAGCACCTGGTACTTCCCCGAAGCCGTGGACGAAAACCAAGCGCCGATGCAGATCGTGCCCAAGCCCTATGGCCAAGATCTGAGCAAGCGGGCTTTGCTAACCGTACCGGCGGACACGATCATGATTTTCAACACCCATCTCTGGCACTCGGCGACCGTGTTCAAGGGCAGCGAGGGGCAGCGCTATTCCGCCACCCGGATCTACGGCCGCGCCGACCACTACTGGGAGGGGGTGAGCAGCTTTACCAACCGAGGGAGGGACGATCACTTCCGGACCTTTATCGGCCGGCTTTCGGCGCGCGAACGAGCACTTTTCCGCTTTCCACCCCCCGGCCACGAATACTACACCCAAGAGACGCTGGCTCGCCTCGAAGAGCAGTACCCGGGCTGGAATGCGCAAGGAGAATACGATTTATGAGCACTGAAAGAATCCAACTAAGCGAAGCTCCTATACGCGCTCGGCCCCAATCCGGCGGATGTCATCGATGCCGTGGCGAATCGCAATTCCAGACAACAACAGTTCGTCAGACTGATTATTGATAATTAAACACATAACCCATATTATAATTATGGGATTTGTGTGCTATCATCAATTTCCCGACTGGACTTTGGGATAATAGATCAGTGAACCCATAGCAAAATCCTGGAAAACGCGATAGAAATTCAAGTATGCCCGTCGTAAAACACGAGGCGTTTTTTCGCCGCCATCCGGTCTTCACCGGAGACGAATTGGCCGCGTATCTCACCTCTCGGGGTGAGGTTGGGGCAAGAGGGCAGGAAGCGCTTTTGGCCTACTACACCAAGACCCGCCGAGTCGTTCGGGTGCGGCGCGGGCTGTACGCCGTCGTACCACCAGGAGCTAATCCCAATGCCTATCCGATCGACCCCTACTTGGTCGCCGCCAAGCTGACCCAGGACGCGGTCCTGTCCCATCACACGGCGCTTGAGTTTCACGGTCGGGCTTACTCGGTCTGGCACCACCTAATCTACTCGGCATCCCGTCCGGTGGGATCGCTGACGTTCCGCTCTCAGGTTTTCCGGGGAGCAAAGTTTCCCAAGGCACTTTTCCGCTCTGGGACAGAGCACTTTGGCGTGCTGAACTCAGAGCGCTCAGGTGTGGCCATGCGCGTCACGAATCTGGAGCGGACGCTAGTGGATGTCCTGCATCGCCCGGATCTGTCGGGAGGCTGGGAGGAAATCTGGCGCTCGTTGGAATCGGTCGAATTCTTCGACATTGACCAAGTCGTGGAGTACGCGCTCCTGTTGGACAATGCGACCACCAGCGCGAAGGTGGGGTTCTTCTTCGAGCAGTACCGCGAAGCCTTGATGGTCGAGGAGCGCCATCTCAGGCCGCTTCGCGATCGGCGTCCTCAGCAACCCCATTATCTGGACCGCACCCGACCACAACCCGGATGCCTCGAGCCAGACTGGAACCTAGTGGTTCCAAGAGACATACTTGAACGGTCGTGGGGGGAGGTCTTGTGAAAATCTCTCTTGAGAAGCTAGCTGCCGAAGCCGAGGCGACGGGATTTAGAGCCGACGTGCTGGAAAAGGCAGTCCAGTTGCTAGGAGCGCTCGATGCCCTTCGCAATCACCCCTTTCTCAAGAACAAGCTGGTCCTCAAAGGCGGCACGGCTTTGAACCTCTTCGTTTTCGACGTCCCGAGGCTATCGGTTGACATCGACCTAAATTACGTGGGTGCCCAGAGCCTGGACACCATGCTGAAAGAGCGTCCCAAGATCGAAAGTGCGATACAGGCCGTGTTTCGTCGTGAGGACTTTGCCGTCAGGCGGATGCCCGAAGAACACGCCGGAGGAAAGTGGTTCCTGCACTATCCAACTGCGTCTGGGCAGAGAGGCAGACTCGAAGTGGATGTTAATTTTATGTACCGCGTGCCCTTGTGGCCCGTTACTACTATTGATTCCCATTCACTGGGAAGTTGGCGCGTCCAGAATATCCCCGTGGTGGATATTCATGAACTCGCGGCAGGAAAACTCGCGGCCTTGTTGGCACGCCGCAGGACGAGAGATCTGTTCGATAGCCGTTTGATCTTTTCCATGAATGGTCTCGACCTCGAGCGGCTCCGAATCGCTTTCGTTGTCTACGGTGCGATGGCCCGGAAGGACTGGCGCACGGTATCGGTCGCAGATGTCGGTTTCGATATTGCAGAACTGACCAGCCAGCTTGTGCCGTCGCTCCATATCGGTGCGATACAAGGGCCTGAAGAGGCGACGACCTATGGAGAGATGCTCGTCGAAGAATGCCGGCAAGGATTGTCAGCGGTGTTGCCTTTCAAGGACGCTGAGCGCGCATTCCTCGATCTGCTGCTGGAGAAAGGGAGAATCGACGCGACGATCTTGACGTCCAATAAATCTCTGCAGGAACGCATCCAAGCCCAGCCGCTTCTCGAATGGAAGGCCCGCAATGTGCGGCGATACAAGGGATTGTCCTGAAAGGAGCTATGCAGGCCGAAAGCAAGCGAAACCAAATTAGCTCGTGGAGCGGATAGTGGCCGACGGCCCCATCACTCCGCCACGTGGCTCAGGACGAGATCGCGCAAAGTCACCATGCCGAGCGGGTTGCGCTCGTAGTCAACGACCACGGCGCGGGAGAGTTCAAAGCGCACGAGCATGCGCACTGCGTAGCGGGCGAGCATGGCCGACGGCAGGGTCAACACCGGTTTTGACATAATTTCGTACACGTTGACGCGCTCGGGCGCGCGGTTTTGGGCGATCACCTCGCGGGCGATGTCCGCGACCACGAGCAAGCCGAACTCGTCGTCGTCGTCGCGCCGATCGACGGCGAGCGAACTGACCCCGTACTGCTTCATGAGTGCCATGGCCTCGGCCACGGTCGCAAGCCTGTCGATAGTGTAGAGTTTGGAGCCCATGACGTCTCCGACCCGGATGGTGCGTTTCTCGCTCATATTTCGTCATCCACTTCTTCTAGAATGGTGGGAAGTTGGGTGGTGAGACCGACGGCGTCCTCAATCGGGATCTGAAAGGCAATGCCAGCGCCCGGCTCTTGCTCAAAGCGCCCGGCATCGCGGATGCGCTCCAAAATGTCGCGCGCCCGCGTCTCGACCACCAAAAACAGGACGACATCCCGTTGGGCCGCCAAGTCGAGACCGAAAAAGGTCTTCTGTGGTTTTAGCCCTTCGCCGCGCACGCTAGTAATAATCGTCGCGCCGGTCGCCCCGCCAGTGCGCGCAGCATCGACCACAGTATCGGTCTTGTCGTTGCTGACCAAGGCGACAATCAGTTTCAGTTTCATAGCTCAAGTCTCCTCGGAGCTGTCCGGCCTCAGTATTGGGGCCGCATGGTTGGCGTTCCGCCGGCGACTCACCCAAGACACCACCATAGCATAGCCCATAACGGACATGATGGGAAAGACGCTAGCGAACGCGATGAGGCCAAATCCGTCGATCAGTGGGCTGCGCCCAGGAACCGTGGCGGCGAGCCCCAAGCCCAGCGCGGCGACCACTGGCACCGTGACGGTCGATGTGGTGACGCCGCCGCTGTCGTAGGCGAGTGGCACAATAGTCCGGCTCGACCGGAAGGTCTGGGCGATCACCACTAAGTATGCGGCAATGATGTACCAGGGCAGGGGCGTACCCGTGACAATGCGAAAGCAGCCCAGCGCCACCCCCGCGGCCACCCCAACCGCCACGGCGAATCTGAGGCCCCAAGCGTCGATCGCGCCGCCCGAGATCTCCTCGGCCTTGAGCGCGACCGCGATGAGCGAGGGCTCGGCCACTGTCGTCGCAAAGCCGATTGCCGCGGCAAAGACGTAAACCAGCAGGTAATCGGACCAGTCAACGCCGTCGGCCAGACTCGCTTCCCCGATGGTCTCGGGCGCGGTGAGTTGGCGCGCCATGGTCTCGCCGATGGGGAAGAGCGCCTCCTCCAGGCCAATGAGGAAGAGCGTGAGTCCCAACAGGACGAGGACAAACCCGGCCGCGATCCGGCGCAGGTTCGGCAGATTGCGGCGCAGCACGGCAACTTGGAACAGAACGAGGATGCCGACAATGGGTGCCACATCGAGCGCGGTGGAAAGCGCGGTGGCGGCAAAAGTGCGCAGAAATTCCATCTCAGTTCACCATGCCATAGGCCAGTACAAAGATCATGGGCATCAGGCTGGCAAACGCGATGAGCCCAAAACCATCGACCATTGGGTTGCGCCCCCGGATTGACGTGGCGAGCCCAACGCCCAACGCGGTGACGAGCGGCACCGTGATTGTGCTGGTGGTAACGCCGCCGGAATCGTAGGCCACGCCAATGATCTCTGCCGGCGCAAACGCGGTCATTACAGTCACCAGCACATAGCCCCCGATGATCAGCCGGTGGATCGGCCAGCCCTTGAGGATGCGCAGCACGCCGAGCACGATCGCCGTGCCGACCGAGACCGCCACCACCATGCGCAACTCAAAGGCGTACGCAGCGCGCACTTCATCGTCGTCGGCAATGGCACCGGCTTCCGCGGCGACCTCAGCCGCCTCCGCAGCAATGGCGATCAGGGCCGGTTCCGCGACCGTGGTGCCAAAACCCAGGCAAAAGGCAAAGGCCAACAGCGCAGTCGCGCTCCCCTTGCGCGCAAAGGCCTGTGCAATGGCCTCGCCGAGGGGAAAGAGACCGCTTTCAAGTCCTTGGATGAAGAGCGTCAGGCCGGCGACCACGCAGACCAAGCCAACGGCGACGCGCCCTAAGTTCGGAAAGGGCTGCTGCAACACCACGAGTTGGAAGAACGCGATGACAATGATGATGGGAGCCAAATCGCGCAGCGCATCGACGAGCCGCCGCAATATCGCAAGAATCCAAGTCATAGAAAACAGGGTAAGGCAGTAGGGGGCGGTTTGCAAACCGCCCCTTACTCTTCCGCCTTCTTTGGATCCCGCACGAACGCAACCGACACGCCCAAGGCGACGACGGTCAAGCCAAACACACAAAGAAATGGGATCGCCGGGCTCCAAGCATAGAGCACTCCGCCAAAAAGAGCGGCTACCATCAGCGGCAGCGTAGTCAAGAACCCCGTTCCAGGGCCGCCCGTCCCGCCGGAGGAACTGCCGACCGACACAGACCCGCGGCCGATGGCGGCCATCACGCGACCGCGAATGGCGCTGGGCACGATGTCGGCCAGTAGGGCACCCATCGCCGGGCTGAAAAAGGCAGCGGCCACGCCGATGACGCACCGAATCGCCAGTACGAATCCAAAGGAGCCAGCCAGCAGATACAGCGGCGTCGCCGCGGTGACCAGCAGCGCGGCGACGATAAACCGCGTGCGTCCAAAGCGGTCCGTGAGAAACCCCGCCGGAATCGTCGCCAAGTTCCGCAGGCCGAACTCCACCAGTAGAATCAGCCCCCACTGCGAAGCCGTCAGCCCGATGTGGGTCTTGGCGTACACCACCCAAAAGGGGCTGGCCAAGCCGTTGGCGATAAAACACAGGATGATCACCACCGACACGGCCCGCAGCGAGCGCGGGAACCCGCGCAGCAGCGCCGGGATGCCGGTGTAGGAACGGCGCAGCGTCTGTCCGAGGTTGGCGGCGCTGACCGCTTCTGCTGGCGGCTTCCGGGTCTCGCGGATGAAGATCAAGTTGATCGTCGCACCTGCGGCGTAGGCCGCGCCCATCACCCAATAGAGAATCCGCATCCCCTCCTCGACGCCCCAAGCGTCGATCGCCACGCCAGCCACAAACGGCGCAAACAACGCCAAGCCCCCGGTCAGCGCGGTCATCGTCGCCATTCCGCGGCCTCGATTCCCAGCAGGCAGGGAGTCGGCGACAAGTGCCGATGAGGCCGGGAAGTGGAACACGGCAAATCCCCGCATCAACATCGCTGCAGCTACCCACTCCCAACTCGGGGCCACGGCATTTACCAGCACGGCTGCCGCAGAGCAATAGCCAGCCGCGGCGATCAGCCAAGCCCGGTTCATGTGGTCGGCGAGATAGCCAGCGATTGGAAACGCGAGCAGCCCGCCGAGCGGCCCTAGGGCATAGACGATCCCGATCTGTTCTGACTCGCCACCGAGGGCCAAGACGTAGAGGGGAACGTACGGAAACACCATGGCCCGAGAAAACATCCCTAGGCTCCCCGACGCGGTAAGCACGAGGATGTTGCCACGGAGGAACCCAAAAGTCCCGGCCAGCGACCGCACTATCACTTCCTTCTCTGCTATCTTTTCTCTACTTCCACATCCGACCGGCGCTACGAGCAGATCAGCACTTAGTACTTCCCTGGCGCTGTGGAAGAAAACCAAGCACCGATGTAGATAACTGGAGCGTCAACTTTGCCACCGGCTGCAATGGTATCTACAATCAACGAGCCGGAGTCCGACGAAGAAACCTTAATAAGGGGAGATCAAAGGAATCAATTAATACTCCCCGACTATGGCGTAATTGGCCTCGCCCTCGACAATGCGCAAGAGGCGGTTAGCAGGCACCCCTTCCCAAATTTGGTCTTTGCCGCTAGGCCAGCGAACCTCTAACCGCTCCACTTGGTCAGCCTGCCCCAACCCCAAGTGCAGAGCCAGAGCATTGCTCGAACCAAAACCGTAACCGCTGGCCACTTGGCCATGGACTTGTCGAGCACCGCAATAAACTACGGCCCGCGCCCCAATAGCGTCGCGATTACTAGCTGTACCCACCAAGTGCAGCCCCAGATAATTACCGACGGGGCCGTCGTTGCGGTAGAGACTGTTGGGCCAAACATCGGCATCGTAGTGGCCGCCCAAGCCTGCGTATAGATCTAGATCGCCATCGGCGTCAAAATCGGCAAAGGTAGCGCCGTGTCCCTTGCCCAAATTGCCGACCCCGGCGGCGGCCGTCGCTTCGACAAAACGACCGTCCCCCTGATTGAGAAAGAGGACATTAGGTTCGAGCCGGTACATCTCGGGGCCACCATTGGCCAAGTAAATGTCTGGAAAACCATTGTTGTCGATGTCGCCTAGGCCAATACCCATCGAGCCGAACGAGCGGCCCAAACCCGCCGGGACTGCAATATCCGCGAACGTTCCGTCGCCGTTATTGAGGTATAGAAAGGGTCGATTGGGTTCAATCGCGCGGCCCTCTACCCAGCTATTGAGCACGTCCTCGAAAGCACTCATAGTCGAGGCGAAAAGGTCGAGTTGGCCGTCGTTATTAAAGTCAAAAAAGAAGGTTACGTAGCCGCCTTCCAAGGGGAAGAGTACCCCAGCTTGGTCCGCTCTGTCCACAAAAGTGCCATCTGTCCCATTGTGGTAGAGCCGATTGGGCGTACCAATATTTACGGCATAGAGATCTAAATACCCATCTCCATCGTAATCGCCAAAGGCCGTGCCTATGGTCTTGCTCGAATCCGCTGTGCCCGATGCTTGACCAATATCTGCAAACGTCCCATCTCGCTGGTTGTACCACAAATTATTGCGTCCACCATCGCCAATGACCCCATTGGCTACATAGAGGTCCAAATACCCGTCGAGATCTACATCGCCCCAAGCGGCAGTAAAACTGGCTTGAGCCTCGTCTATGCCCGCTCTTTGCGCCACATCTATAAAGTGGTCGTTCTCGTTGCGATAGAGGGAATTGGCTGCCGCGCCTTCCCAAGCGTCTCGGGTCACAAAAAGATCGGCGTCCCCATCGTTATCGAAATCAGCGGCTGTTCCCCCCCAACCACCGCGCGAGTCGTCCAGGTCCCAAAGAGGGGCTACATCCTCAAACCGGCCCGGCCCTTCGTTGCGATAGAGAGCGTGGGTACTCTGGATGCCAACGCTAAAAAGATCCAGATCGCCATCGCCGTCAAAATCGAGCCAAGCACTACCCCGACCTCGGTCGCGTTTATCGACGCCAGTCTGGGCACCAATATCGACAAAGACCACGGCTGGGTTGGCCGCCATCTGGACAAAGGGATTGAAGCGGTAGCGCTCGGGCAAGTCCGCCGGATAACCGCCCCGCCGCTCCCAAGCCAATTTGAGTAGCCACAGACTTTTGAGACGTTCGGTATAGTGATCCAGATTTTGGTCCACTGCCTGACGTAGCAACGGGATAACGTCCCTATGACCGCCCCAAAACGCGGCTGTGCCTGCCAGCAACGCAACGTAACCGTCATCGGAGTACACTTCGAGCAGCGAGCCCGCTACTTCGACCGCCTCATTAAATTCGCCCAGTCGCAGTTGCGCTTCGAGCAACATCAAACCCGCGTCTCGATGAGTGGGCACTTGGCGCAGAATCTGGCGGCTCAGATCGCGGGCTTCGCCCAAATCCATAGTAGAAGCCGCTTGCAAAGCTAATTCGGCTAATAGCAACTGGGCATCCAAGGACTGAGGGTGCTCGCGCAAAACCTCGGTGGCTATGGCTCGGGCTTCCAAAGCCTGGCCCTCAAAAGCCATGAGCCGCGCTTGGAGGATTCGCGCCTCGGGCCGCCCACGCAAATCGGGCGGAAGCTGTAGAAGGGTCAGACGGACGGGACCGGCTTGGCTCAGATCGCGGCTTGCACTTGGGCTACACAGTTCCCACAGGATGTTCTGAGCCCGACTCTTGCTCCCCTGCTTGAGGCTGATTTCGCTCAAGCGAACTATCGCCACGGTGCTGTCGGGTGCCAGTTCCAATACTTTCTGGAAGCGTTCACCAGCTAGGTCAAGACGATCGGTGTAGAAGTAGCGCAGCCCTTCCTCGTAGAGCTGATCGCTCTCTGACTTGGGCATTTGGGACTCGGAACAGCTAAAAAATAAAAGAAAAACAACGCAGATACCGAGGCGACTAATAAATCGATTGGACATAGTGTAAGAGTTTGTCTTTGTCAGAAAGACGCTTCCAACCAAGCCAGTTTGGTCTCGGCTTGGGGATAGTCGGGATCTAGTGCCAGTACCTTCTTGAATAAAGTTTTGGCCTCTTCGTAATTCTCAAGCTGTATTTGGGTTAGGCCCAGAGCATAATGGGCCTCAACATAGATGGGAAGATGTGTCGGGGCCCACTCTAGGGTGCGGCGCAGCGCGACATCGGCTTGCTGGTAGTTTTTGCTCAGTAACGAGGATCGGCCTAGGCCAAAAACGGCACGCACCGAAGTAGAGTCGAGGGCAAGCGCCTCTGCAAATGATTTCTGGGCCGCAGCAAAATCCCTCTCGAGGAGGTGTGTTTCCCCCAATAGCGAATGGGCTTCCACATGTTCGGGCGCTAAACCGAGAATCCGCTCCAAGAGGTGACGAGCACTCTGCGGGTCATTTACTTGTAAATGCACGATACACAAGCTGAGGTACGCGTCAACAAAAGAAGAATCAATCTCTATAGCCTCGGAGAAAGAGGTGATTGCCTGCTGCTGTTTACCTTTGAGCAGGTAGATTTGTCCCTGGTCATAGTGGCGCTTGGCCATGCTCAGACGCTGGTAAATTTGCAGTGCTTTGACCGCTTCGTCGGCTCTTGCCATCCGGTTGAGAACCTGGTGATACAAATAATGGGCCTGGGCGTGGCGCGGTTCTCGGGCGATGGCTCGTTTGAGGGCAGATATGGCTTCTCCATGTCTCCCCGCTTGGGTTTGCAAGGTGGCCAGGGCGATGAGGGCGGCTACGTGCTGGGGGGCCAGCACCAACAGTTTTTTGTATCCAGCCTCGGCTTCGGCGGCTCTATCGCTGCGCCCAAGCAATTCGCTGCGGTGGTAAAGGGCATCGACAAAATCAGGCTCCAAATCCAGTGCTGCTTCAAAGGCGGCAATGGCCCCTGCGAAATCTGCCGTAGCTCTTAGAGATTTACCGAGTTGATAGCGATAGAGCGCCTTTTCTGGTTCCAGCTCAATGGCGCGCTGATAATGGAGGATAGCCTCGGGATAGCGGTGTTCGGCGCTAAGAGCATCCCCCAAGACAAAAGAAAAAGAACCATTGAGCGAATCGAGTTCCACAGCCCGTTGAAGAGGGGGAATAGCCAACTCGTATTCACCTAGGCGAACGTGGGCTAGCCCCCAGTTAAAGTGGACTGAGGGGAGTTTGGGCACCCGTTTTGCAGCTTGGCGCAGAACGGTTAGAGCTTGGCGCGGCCGGCCCTGTTTTAAAAAGAAAGCCCCTCGGTTGACCAACCGCACACCTTCGGGATCCTGTGCTGGTGGGTGTGCCTTTTCGGGAGGGGTATGGGTATCAGTGCTACAAGCATACAGGAGTAGGACAACCCAAAAGGCGCTGCAGCAGCGGTGAATAGACATCGCGGACTCAATCCAGTTGTCGCGGTCCCTTTTTTCTTTTTACCATACATAGCGTTACGGCAATATAATCCCCGATCTGGAAAGCAGCAATTCACCTATTATGGCTACAGGCGTTCGTACTGTGCAGCTTCTGATTGCGCTCATCTGCTTTTTTCTTTCTGGATTTGCGGGCCTAGTGTACGAGGTGGTCTGGATCCGCCAAGCTTCATTGCTATTCGGCTCCACTACCTTTGCCCTCAGTACGGTCCTAGCGGTTTTCTTCTTGGGCCTAGCCTGCGGTTCGTACCTCTTCGGCCGCTACGGTCAGCGGACCGGCCGGCCTCTACTTGCTTTTGCTCTGGTTGAAATCGGCCTAGGGCTTTTGGTGCTAGCCAGTCCACATGCCTTCGAATTGGTAGATTTCCTCTACGGCACGGTCTACCAATCCTTGTCTGGGCACGCTATTTTGCACTTCCTGACTCGGATTGTCCTAGTGGGATTCGTGGTCTTGCCGCCGACGGTTCTCATGGGCGCTACCCTTCCCCTCTTCTGTCGTCAGTTCGTGCGCAGTGATGCCAAAATTGCCCGTTCCGTCGGCTTGCTCTACGGCATCAACACCTTGGGCGCAGCCCTAGGTTGCGTTTGCGCCGGATTCATCCTTTTGCCGGAGCTAGGCTTCCTATGGACAGTACGACTCGGGGCCGTTCTGAACATGCTCGTGGGCATCGTCGCCGGGTCTCTGCCGATCGCCCGAAGCGGACTGGCTCGGCCCCAGCTTATAGGGACAGAAGGAAGAAGTCATTGGGGCATATTTGCGCTGTTTTTTGCCGTTGGCTTTGTCGCGCTGGGAGGCGAGGTGCTGTGGACGCGCTACTTGGGACTCTTGATCGCCAATACAGTGTACACTTACACGCTGACCTTGGCCGTAGTGCTAGTGGGTTTAGTGTTGGGGAGCGTGCTCGCTTCCCTGTTTTTTGATAGGACCATACATAGAGCACGGTATTTCGGCGTTCTCCAAGTGCTTTTGGGGCTGGTCGTACTCCTCCTAATGATGCTCCCGTCTGACATCTGGCGGCGTCTGGGGGAGGAGTGGTGGATTTATGCAGTTTTACTGCTGCCTCCTGCTGTTTTAGGAGGGGCATCTTTTCCGCTGGCGGTGAGAATGGTGGTCGAGGCCGCATCCTCAGCGAGTGGTGGCACGGGGAAAATCGCCGCCGTCAACACATTGGGGGGAATTGCAGGGTCGTTGACCATCGGCTTTGTCGGCCTGCCATTATTCGGTCTGGAGAGCAGTCTCCTCTTCATCACGGGTACGAGCTTGGCTGTCGGGTTCGCTGCGTGGATCTGGCTCGACCGCACATCTACCTTAGCCGTTAAAGCAGCATTCATAGGGCTCTCCTTGTGCCTATGGCTCGGAGCTCCCTACCTGATGGGCACCCGTATTCCCGCCGATTTTCTGGGCGAGCGAGAAGAGCTTGTCGACTTCCGCGAAGGCTACGGCTCCAACTTGGCGGTCATCCGCCAAGATCGTGGACTTCAACTCGAGATCAACCGCTGGTGGCAGGGCAGAGACCACAAGACACACCAAGTAATGGCGGCCCACGTCCCTATGTTGTTGCATCCCGATCCCAAGCGGGTCCTCTTGGTCGGCGTCGGCACCGGCCAAACCGCGGCTCGCTTTCTGCTTTACTCTATTGATCACCTAGAGTGCGTCGATATCGAACCCACCATCTTCGATTTTATCCGTCCCCATTTCGACGCCAGTTGGATGGAAGATCCCAGAGTCGAGTTGATCGGCGCTGACGGCCGCAACTATTTGCGCCATACCCCTTCGACTTACGATGTGATTTCCCTCGAATTGGGCCAGCTTTCCCGTCCTGGCGTGGCGTCTTTCTACACAGTCGACTTCTATAACCAAGTGCAAAAACGGCTGCGTGCTGGCGGTTTTCTGGTCCAATTTGTCCCGCTGTCTCTCTTAACCGCCGACCATTTTCGTAGCACTGTGCGAAGCTTTCTAGAGGCTTTTCCCCATAGCCTGTTGTGGTACAATACTTCAGAGCTGCTGCTCATCGGTAGCGGACAGGATTTCGCCATCGATCGGGCCGTTCTCGAAGAACGTCTGTCCAGCGAAAAAATTCGCCGCGATCTGGAGTACAGCCACTGGGGAGGCCCCCTCTACTGGCTCAACCGACCACAGGTCTTTTTGGGTAGCTATCTGATGGGATCTGGTGGTTTAGCCAAACTGGCGAATCAGTCCCTGGTCTACAGGGACGATCGGCCCGTTCTCGACTATGCAGTCGCCCGCGCCTTTGTAAATCGGACGAACGCAATCCCGACGCTCGATCTTTTGCAAAAGCATTTGGAACCCTTCGCCACCTTGATGCCTGTTGGACCGGATGAAAAGAGGACCATTGAGGAAATACGGACCAAAAACCTGCGGGAAATTGTCGCTAGTGCCGCCCTACAGCAAGCCAAAGTCCTAATCGCCGTCCGAGACTATCTGGGTGCCTCTCGGCTATTGGCAGGTGCCCTACACCAACTCCCCGAGCATCTAGTGGTTAGACGCACTATAGCGGATGTACTGATGCGCTTGGGCCGCTTTGAAGAAGCGAAGGCACATTACACCCAAGTCGTAGAAATCGCCCCCCAAGATGTCCAGGCCTTGGACGGCTTGGCTTTGGCATTCCACCAATTGGGACGCCTCGACGAAGCGATCCACCACTACAAGGCTGCGCTGCGGCTACAGCCTGACCGGGCGGCAACCTGTAGCAATCTCGGCGGAGCGCTAGCCCAGCGAGGAAAGCTAAAAGAAGCCCTGTTTTACCTCGAAAAAGCACTCCAACTCAAAACTGACTTCGCCGATGCCAAACGCAACCTCGCCCAAGTGCGAGCGGCCTTACAGCGAAGGGAAAAATCGCGCCCTACACCGTAAATCTGGACTCTCTTTTTATCGCACGAGCGTCATCTTGCGGCTTTCTACTCTATTCTCGCTACTCAAACGGTAAAAGTAGATGCCGGAGGATACCGACTGTCCTCCGGTGTCCCGACCTTCCCAACTTACCCTATAATGACCGGCCTGCAACCGCCCAACCACCAGATTGACCACAGGCCGTCCCAGCACATCGAAAACCTGCAAATGCACTTCTGTTTCACTGGACAAGCTAAAAGGGATAACCGTGCCGCTGTTAAAAGGATTGGGATAATTCCTCTCCAACTCAAAATTTCTTGGTGGCCCATCCGACACCTCCAGTCTTGCAGTCGCCGCTAGCTGTTCCCATTCCTTATCTCTAGCCACAAGCGTCGCATCCAAGTTATCTAGCGCCTGCTCGATGTGCCGGCGGATAACCTGTTCGTTGAACCGACGAGCAACAGCGCCCACTGAACGATAGCGCAAAATCCCCTCGTGGTCGATCACCGCATAGTTATGCTGGGTAAAACCATAGAGGGCTCCTACTGTACTAGCTTGGAGAAGAAGAGGGTAGGTCGTTCCTGTTCTCTGGCGAAAACTCAAGTCCACCTGTTGGCTGATGCCGTCCGCTACATCCACGCCAATCAAGACGAATTCCTCCCCCTTAAAATCTTGCCAAATCCGCTCTATTTTCGCGGCCTCCGCGAGACAGTGACTTCAGATGAAACCGAAGAAGTTGATAAGGACCACCTTGCCGCGGAAGTCGTTCAGAGATACATAGTCGCCCTCTAGCTGCTGCAAAGTGAAATCCGGCGCTAAATCGCCCACCTCGGGCACTTGCCCCATCGTCCTTTGGACGCTTAACAGCAGAGCGATCAGGGGTCCCCAAAAAACACCTCTGCTCGCCTTCACACGGTAACTCATCACCTTGACCATTTTGATATATTTTATCTATTCTTCTATGTTCACCTTGCACTATTTAGCCCATAATTGGATCAATTGGAATTTTTGGTTCCGTAATTATAGAAAAAGATTAGATGAAACACCTCCTATTAGCCTATTTAGTTCTTTCGCTTAGCTGCAAAAGCTCCCCTCAACAACCTCTCGTGGCGGAAGTTGGCCCGTACCAGATCAATGCACGCCTGTTGCGCCTCTACGTGGAGGAACTACCCGACGGGCTACGGACCGAAAAAACAGGCGATGAGGCCCTCCGCTACTACCTCCAAGCCCTGATAGACCGCCGACTTTTGCTGATAGAGGCCCGTTCCCGAGGATTCGCTGCCACTAACACCTTTCAAAATTCAGTCCAGGACGCCGTCAATTCTCGGGTCAGGTCAGTATATAAAGCCCAAGAGATAACTTCTAAAGTCAAAATATCAAATGAGGCTGTACAGCGCTATTTTGAAAAGGAAGGCTACAACCGAGAGCGCCTGCTCAATGCCATCAAAGTAGCTAGCCGGGCTGCCATAGACACCGTTCTCCAGGAACTGAGGGCGGGCCGCTCCTTCGCGGAGGTCGCTCGGGCGCGCTCTCTGGACAAGCGCTCGGCTGAACGGGGTGGCGAGTTGGGCTTTATCGGCCGAGATCAGCTCGAGGCACTTCACATCCCGCCGGAGGTCTACAAGACCCTGCCTCAAGATCAACTATCAGAACCCCTGCCCGCCGGTTCTGCTTGGCACATTCTGCGCTTTAGTGAAGACCGGCCGGCCTCTTATGAGAAATACCAAGCGAAAATTGCCAGCCTACTCTACCAAAAGCGCCTTGCCCAAGTAGAGGCCGAGCACTTGGAGCTACTGCGCGATTCCTTCAAAGTGCGTCTAAACCCGTCCGGCCTGCGCAAATTGGTCAACGCCTATCAGGCAAAGCAACCCACGCGCATAGAAGGAAATTCAACGGCTCTATATACCTATAAAGGCGGCGAAGTAACCCTCGGACAGGTCCAGGAATTCTTGCGTCAGAGGAACATCAGTTTTGGCCTTGCCGACAGCGCCCAAGCTGCGGTCACCTTGAATCGGTATTTTTTAGAGCCCCATCTGATCCAGGAAGCAGCCCGGGAAAGCGGTTTTTACCAAATGCCCGAGATTCAGAAGTTTGTCGAGCGCACCACGAACGAAAAACTTCTTGAAACCGTGAGAAAGAGCGTCATAGCCGACCTAGTTGACCTCTCCGAAGAAGACGTGCGCCACTATTACGACACCCATTTGGAGACCTTCCGCCACAGCGAGGCCATATGGGTTGAGGAAGTGCTGCTCCCCACTCAGACCGACGCCTTGCAGGTCAAAGTCCAAATAGAAGCAGGTGCATCCTTTGATCAATTCGTCGATAAGAGCTTGAGGGCAGACGCAAAAAAATACAACGGGCGATATCATTTCCACATGCTGGGAAAAGCCCGCTATCCCGTGCTTGTACCCGCTGTCTTCCAAGCCCAGCAGGGTCAACTTGAAGGTCCTTTGCAAGTAAAGGGAGGCTACTCTGTATTCCGCGTCCTAGAACGGGAAGAAAGCAGCATCGAACCTTTTGAGACTGCTCAGCGGCAGGCCTGGGCACTGGTCCGTCTAGAGCGAGAGACCCAAGCGCTAAATGCCTTTCTGGTGCAACTGAGGGAGAAATACGCCGACCAGATCAAAATCTACCCCGACCGCCTCAAGGAAGCGGTGCCCGACTCCCTATTGTTGGCCCAAAACTAAACCGAGGCACCCGGCTAACTCCATAGCTACCCAACAGCGTCTTCAAGCCGATGGCGGAGGCCACGCCTTCCAGCACCCGCCGATTCTAAAAAATTTTGTTTACAAACACATATTTATTAATATATCTCGTATCTCGTACATTCTCGGCTCTGACAGCATGTCGGTACCTGCTTCAGGTCCTGCGCAGTTGATGCGGTTGATATGCGCATAGGAGGCTCCCATGAGACACCTGAGTTACCCCTCGCCCTGCCCTGCCCTGATCCTCATCTTTTTGCTCGGCCTGAACCTCGTCCCACTCCAGCCTACTGAAGCTCAGAAGCAGGGATACCGGATCGTCGGCAACCAAATCGTTGTCAACTCCCCAGCCCACTGGGAGCGTTGGAGCATGCCCGGACATGCCGTGAACATACTCCCCTCCGGCGGCGTCCATCCTCACTTCTCCCGTTCCCGATTCAATGTCCTAGACGACTTGGAAACCTATACTCGTCGCTTGCCGGAACTGAGGCGCAAGAAAGGTCAGACCGCCGTCTTAAATATCGACAGCACCGAAACCTTAGATGTCTTCGGCAATGTCATACGCGACCGCAAGGACAACCCCCTCTACACCTACCTATCCCGCATAGGTATCAGCCGCGTCGGATCCAATCCTAGGGCGGCGGCCAACATTCTGGACGGCGATCCCAATACCTTCTGGGAACCCGACTTCAACGACCCCATAGAGGACTGGTGGGTCGAGGTGGATCTCGGCCGGAGCCTGCCCGTCGACGAGTTGGTCTTAAATTTTGTCGATGAGTCGTTGGGCGATCCCTTCCGCCAGTTCAGAATATTGAGTGCCCCTTTCCAAAAGATTATCAACCAAGAGGTGAACGAAATCCCCTTTCGCCGCGAAGGCGGTACCAAAGGCTCCAACGAGGACCAGCGGGTGTTCTCTTTCCAGCTAGACCAATTCCAAGCCGATCCCAACTGGATTGGGGAAACCGTCCAGATAATCCGCATTGTAGTAACTGATTCCAAGTTCGGCCGGGGCAAATTGATTTCAGAGGAGGAATGGTCTGCGCTGAACTCGGCGGACCGGGGAGATGTTGTCTATTTTATCAAAAACCAGCAGGGATTCGAAGAACCGGTTGAAAAATCTGTCTACGACGACCTGTCGTCCGAACGCCAAGGCAAAATAGAGCACTACATCCGCGAGCGGCCCCGACTGGCCGACATCCAAGTCTGGGGATTTGGGGATAATCTCAGCCCGGGGCTCGTAGCAGGGGGCGGCTCGGCCGCCTTCCATGGGGCCAACGATTCCTTTTCTCCGGGCCCGGCATTTGACGGGGATGGAGGCTCCAATTTTATCCACCTAGTCTGGTCTCCGACGGTGGACCGGGGGGTTCTGTTCGTGGATATGGGGGCTACTTTCTGGTTGGATACCTTCCGCATGTCCTCCTCCCTGCCTCGACTCTTGATCGATGGCTATATTCTTCGCGGCTCGGACGGATCGCGTGATTCTAGCGGCCAGATCAAATGGCGACGTATAAGTGCCCCGGCCCGCGAACACAACATGACAGACCGGTTCGAGCACCTGATGGACGTGTACCAGCCCCCTCCCAAAGTGCGATTCCTAGAAGTAATCATCGTCTCCGATGACCCCCGCCGCCGGGGCGGTTATACCGCCGGGCCGAATGTTTCCGAATACCAACTCTTCTCAAGTGGCTATCCGGCTGCAGTAGAGTTGGTCTCGGATCTGATCGAACTGCCGGGGACGCGAAATTTTGGCGGTATCACTTGGGAAGCAGAGACTCCGCCAGAGACCACCCTGGAGGTGCGCACCCGCACTGGCGATCTGCTGGCCAAAGAAATCCGCTATTTCGACAAAGGTGGTACGGAAATTACCGCCGATGCCTGGAGCAATCTCATCGGCAGCTTCAAAGGTCCGGCAGATACCACCTTTATCCCGACGAGAGGTTGGAGTCCCTGGAGTCGGGCCTACCAGAATCCGGGAGATCCAGTGACCTCCCCTGGGCTGCGGAAGTTCATGCAGATCCAAGTCAAAATGATCACGACCGACCGCAATGTTGCCGCCTCCATCCAATCCATTGGCATTGAGTTGGCCACCCCTGTGGCCGAACTCGTTTTGGCCGAAGTGTGGCCCGTCGATATTCCCACTCCGGGCGTCGTCGATACCTTTGAAGTATTTATCCAACCCAATTTTATCGAAAGTCCCTCTAGATCGCGCAGCACTGGGTTCGATGAAATCCTGCTGACCATGCCCGCTTCCCAAAGCATGGAACTCCTCGAGGTGGGCCTAGACACCGATCCCCAGACCGATGGGGAAGACCAAGTTTTCCTTCCCACTGAAGAGGGAAGTTTCGTCAACGAAAACGGAGGGTTGCTCCGGTTCCTAGGTCCTACTACTGGCTCCGACTCCATCTGGGTGCAACTACCTACCCCACTCCATAGCCTCTCCGACTTGCCCAAAATCTATAACAAAATCACCACAGAAGGAGATCAAGTCCCGGTAACAGGGGACGGCTTGCTGCTTTCGGGGGATTCTTACGGGCTGCTCGAAGACGAGGAAAAGGGAGATATTCTCTATTTCGATGCAGAGGGCAACTCCATTGATCAGGCCTCCTACCTTGCCCTCGAAGAGGTGGAGCAAGGCTCCGTGCGCTTCTTGAGGCTGCTGAACGGGGCTGGGGCTCAGTTCCCCTTCGACGAGGTGGGCGATTCTCTCGATGCTGCTGCCTACAACCGCCTCTCCAGCAGGGTAAAAGGCAACATAGTCGGCCGAGGTCCGCTGGTGCGGATGCGCTATAGGGCACCGGTTTTTCTCAATGGCACTACTCTGAGCCTAGCTGTACGCAATGCCAGCAGTGGCGCTGATGCTCCATGGCAGAGCATCGCTGCCGGCGATGCGACCTCTTTGGTGGGGAGCAATTCCCTTTCTATCAACGTGCCGTTAGAGAGTAAGCCCATCGATAAATTTAGTCTAGACCCCAATCCCTTCACCCCTAATGGGGATGGCATCAACGACGAGATGGTGATTCGCTTCTCCATCTTTAAAATAACTGCCAACCGCCAAGTGACGGTGAAGATTTTCACGTTGGATGGCCGCTCGGTATGGGAGACGACGCAGATGCTCGATAGCGGCCACGTTTCAATTCGCTGGTCTGGCGAAGACCGCAACGGCCAAAAAGTGGCACCTGGGCTCTACCTCTGCCAGCTAGAACTAGATGTAGACAACCAAGCAGACGGGTCCACCCAAACCCGTCTGCTTTCCGTCGCCTACTAATGGGAAGGCTCAAGGCTCATAGTCCGCTACCAATGGCTTGGAAAGAGCTTGACAAGCCGTCCAACTTAGTATATCTCTACGCGCGAATGACTCAAGTATAGGATCAGCGTACGATCCCGCTGAAGCTGAGACAACACAAAGGAGGCAGTTGGTGATTACACGAAGATCAGCTTTTTGCCTCGTTTGGGGCGCAATCTGTCTGAGTTTGAGCCCATTTCCCGCCCTAGCTCAAGAGTACGGAAGCCGTCTCGGCACGGTCCAAAGAGGGGGAGAAGTATCCTTCCTTCCTAGGGGCCCAGGAGTGCTTTTTGGTGCCCTAGACCCGGCCCAGAGGAAATGGTATGTGCCCCAAGAACTCTTCAATGAGTACCGATGGCGCCAGTGGGAGTACTCCAACTATGCCCGGGAATATTTCCAGCGCTATGTCGATATCGTCCAGGAAGGCGACTCTTTCTACGACCTCTACGGCAACTATATCACTCGGGGTTGGGTTATCTTCAATAACTCCCAAACCCAGCCGCAACAGTTTGGCTCTTCCATCCTCAAATCCAGCAGGTTTAAGGATTGGTTCAGCGGTGCCCTCATTTCGGCCGATGCCAAGGGCCAAAACTACTATGCCCTGACCATGGGTGCTGCCCTCCGCACCACTCTCACCCCCATGACCTTTTCCAAACCTCGCTGGGACGGAATCCAATTCGACTACGCCGCCGACAAGTACCAGGGGACTATAATCTACTCCCGCATCAGCCAGCCCGGCGGCACTTCTACGACTAATCAAGAGCTGCTGGCGACCAACACCACATCCCTCATTGGCGGGCGCTTTGTCACCCAAGTCGGCGATTTTGCTACCATTGGTCTCACCAGCGTCAATAGTCACCAAGCCAATACCATCATCGATGGATTCGCTGGCAATCCCATCACCGGCGAACTGACTCTGGACCAGAACAACACCATTTCTGCCATTGAAATTGTTCTGCGCGATGACTCGCCTGAAGATGGAGTGGGAGGTGCCGCCTTCTTCCCGGCCGGTTCCGATATTATCATCACCTACCTAGACGGTACGGTGGATCGGGGCAAACAAATTCGCTTTGAGCCCGTCATCGAAGGAGGTTTTGTCCGCGAAGGCTTCCTCTCAGCCGATGGCACCGAGGAAATTCGCCTGCGTTACGACTTTGATAGCCCGGCCTTTATCAGCCGCGCCAGTGCCTCCAAGGAAGATATCAAAAAGGTGAAATTCCGTCTGGTTCTGGGCAACGATTACCAGGTGTGGGTGACCTCGGATCGGCAATTGAACCAATCGGACGTTTCGGTTTTGATTTTGCAGGCCCAAGCTGAGGGCAATGTCCAAGACAATACCAACCTGCAGGTAGTAAGCTTCGAGTACGGCCTGCCTACGGCTACCCAAATTTGGGGAGGCACCTTGGAGTTAAATGAAGTTTTGGGCTTCGATTTCTACGGCGAATACGACCTGAGCTATTCCTATACTAAGTACCCCAACGTCAGCATCGATGCCACCGAGAAAGACCACTCCACTTGGTCGGGCATCGAAGGGGATCGAGCGGCTCCGGCTTGGATGATCAACCTATCGCGCACCGATTACCCTTGGTTCGTCTTTGCCGAAGCCTACAGCATGGATCCGCGCTACAACACGAGGACCTTCACCACCCTCAGTTCCGGCTTTATCGATTATGAGGACGAACGCGCCCATGTACTAGAATTGGTGGAGGATAACGATGATCAGGACCAGTTTCCCGATACGGTCCGCAAAGACTGGAGATCGGGCGACCAACAGGTCTATCCGGGTTGGGATGAGAACAGCGACTTTATATCTGACTTCAACCAAAACGACAACCGCTCGCTGACCAACTCCATTCCCGACTACGATGAGCCTTTTCTGCGCCACAACGTGGATCGTCCCGAGTTTCTCTTTGGGATCGATATGAACAACAACGGCTGGATCGACCGCTTTGAAAACGACGAATTGCCGGATTACCCCTACAAGAAGGATCACCGAGGCTACAACATCTATTTTGGCACCCATTTGAGCCCAGAGATTCGCATCACCCTTGGATCCCTGCGCGAGACTCTGATTTCCTCGAACCAAAAGAACCAGACTAGGTACGCTCTCTTCACCTTGGACCGCGATACGGCCACATGGGGCCATTGGCGTCTTTTCAATATGCTTAAGTCAGTGGAAGACGATATTTCCGACGATTTACTGCAGTGGCTGCCCAACGCCAATATTCGCACCGGCGAATCCACCAAAATTGAGGATCCTCTCATCGGACGCGACACTTGGATCAATTCCCTATGGCTAGGCAATGACTACAAACTCAGCGGATTTAAGGTCAGCAACTACCTAAAGTACGATTTCTACCACCAGCGGCTTAGCCAGAATGAGCGCTCTCCTCTAGGTTTGCGCGAACGAGACTTCTTCTTTGGCGTTATCAACAAGGCCAGCTACCGCCTCGACTTGGGTAGGCTGTGGATCGAACCGCGCTGGAAAAGCGAATTCCGCTACCAGAGCATCGATCTAACCTCCACCGATAAACGCCGAGAGCTCACTGAGTTGGGCGGCCTCATCTTGGGGTTTCCCCTACTATCCCATACTAGTGTTCAGGCTGGTCTGGAGTTTTCCCGCTTCGACGATTTCGAAAACGATATCAATGACTTCAATGGCGTGGTGAGTGCGGTGCAATTCAGCAATGATTCGGCTTACCTAGGCTACCAGTTGACTACCCGGATGGGCTTGCAGATAGATCGCCGCAAAGCCAAAGGGAAGAGCGCGAGCATCATCACCCAAAGTTTCCTCACTGTCTATGCTGGTATCCAGTAATCGCACCCAAGCATGACTGCACCTTTTGCCCCAGGCGGCTGGCATCGCCTGGGGCCTGCTCTTTTGTTGGGCCTGCTGGCGCTAATCCTCCGCCTTGTCTATTTGGAGCAAATTCGGGACAGCTTATTCTTTAATATCCCGATTGTAGATGCCAAGACCTATGTGGAGGATGGACTTTACCTAAGCAGTCAGTCTTGGACCGGCCGACCGACGCCCTTCTGGCAGCCGCCGCTATATCCCTATCTCCTGAGCCTCTTCTTCTGGTTTTTCGAGCAAAGCCTCTACTTGCCGCGCCTATTCCAAGCTCTACTCGGAGCAGGTATATGCGTCTTTATCTACATTCTCGGTCTCCGCGTTTTCTCCTTTCCCGTGGCTTTTGGGGCCGGACTGGTCGCTGCTTTTTACGGTCCGCTGATCTACTTTGGCGGCGAGTTGCTGCCCACTATTCCGGCCATTTTCCTCAATCTGCTGTTGCTGTTACATCTGAGCCGCCAGCCCAGCCCAGCTCGCTGGCCCTATCTGGTCTCTGGACTCTTGCTGGGTATATGTGCCTTGGCCGTAGCCAATATTCTTTTGTTCCTTCCCTTTCTGCTTTTCTGGCTGTGGTCCACTAGTAAAAGGGCACATATTGTCCTCCCTCGCATCCTGCAACAGGGCGTCCTCCTCCTTTTGGGCTGTGGCCTTGTTATCGCTCCCGTTGCGCTGCGTAACTATCTAATTGGCGGCGACCTAGTGCTGATTTCCCATAATGCCGGCATCAATTTCTACATCGGCAACAACCCCGACTACGATCACACGGTCAATATTCGCCCAGGGCAAGATTGGATTGACCTAATTGAAAGCCCCGAAAGAGAAGCAGGTATTGAACGTCCTTCGTCAAAGTCCCGCTTTTTCTTTGCACGCTCATGGGAGTATATCACTGATGCCCCTCTGGATTACCTGAAACTTATGGGGCGCAAACTCTATCTTTTTTGGCACGGGGACGAAATCCGGCGGAATCTCGATCCCTATTTCGCCCGCCGCGATTCGACCTTGCTCCAGGTCTTACTGTGGAAGTTCGGGCTGGCCTTTCCCTTTGGGCTGGTGGGGCCTTTCGCCTTGCTCGGGCTGGCATTCTTCTGGTGCAGCAAAGAAGGCCGTACCCCCGAAGGACGTCTGCTGTTGTTTTTTATTTTCGCCTACATGCTCTCGGTGATTCTCTTCTTCGTGACTGCTCGCTATCGCCTACCTGCCGTGCCTATCCTATTGCTCTTTGCCGCTTTTGGTCTGTCCAGGCTCTGGCACACATCTCATCTCCTTTGGGTCCTAGTGGGAGTAGTCGGGGTCACCGTGCTGACCAACTTAGGGGCTGGTCGAATGGATATGGCAGGGGACACTCAGCAGCGCTTCTGGATGGGCTACGCCTATGAGAAAAAGGGCATGGTCGCTAACGCCATGCGGGAATACCGCGCTGTGATTGAGGCCCGGCCCGATCACCGGAATGCCCTGTTGAGCTTGGCCAACCTCCACAACGCAAAAGCACAACACGACGATGCCATAGAACTCTACCATCAATATTTGCGCTTTTATCCCGAGACCGTTCCTACTCGTTTTCTGCTGGGCAATGCCTATCTCGGTATCCAGTTGTATCAGGAGGCCATCGCCGTCTACTCCGATTTGGTTCCGCTGCAACCCCAATGGGCCGCCCTCCACGGCCGCTTGGGCTACGCCTATCTAATGGCTGGCCAGCCCCAGCGCGCCGTCCAAGCCTATCGCCGAACCCTTGACCTCCAGCCTGATTCAAGCCTAGTGCGCTACCAATTGGCCCGGTTCTACCAAGAGACCGACGAGATAGATGCCGCCGAAAAAGAGTGTCGCATCCTGCTGGACCAAGAACCGGAAAATCCCCAGTACCACACCCTTCTGGCCAATCTCTTGATCAAACGCGAAGGAGCTGAAAAAGGAGCAAACCCGCTAAGTCAGTCTCCTCAATTGCTGGAAGCAGAACACCTTCTGCTCCAAGCCATTGGCTTGGATGCCAATTCCGTCCAGACCCGTTGGAGCTTGGGGCTACTCCTAGCTAGGCAGAAGCGCTACAGCGAAGCAATCGAGCACTTCGAAAAGATCCTGCTATTGAGTCCTACAGACTTTGAGGTCCACAGGCACCTAGGCAATCTCTACAAGCGCGCTGGAGACCTCAAAAAGGCCGACGAACACTACGGTCTTTATAGTCTTGCCGAACGACAACAAAAAATGCAGCAACAAGCCGAAACCTCGATAAAAGAACAATTGACGAGAATCCTAGGGGAATGACCCATTGACATTCAAAACTATTTCGCGCATAGTTCAGCACTAGGCCACTCAGTTCCAAATGTCGTTGAGGAGATGCCATGCTTAAAAATACAGTATCCTCGAGACAGGTCATTTTAACTTGGATTGGTATCCTGTCCCTCTGCCGTTGGGCAGTGGCGCTGGAAACGGTGAGTCTTGGTGAGAACGGCTCCCTTAACTGGCGCGGTGAAGGTTCGTCCCCGGTGGAGACTATCGAGCCTCAGTACCGATCTCTTTTCCAGGACAAAAACGTGCCGGGCGTGGAACTGGATGTGGGAAACTCGCCCGGCAATTTGATCGAGTTTGAGAGCGACCAATTCCCCGGTAGTATCCATCCTCTGCGCATTCCAGATGGCGAGAATATTGCCAATACCGCCCTAGATCGCGGGGGTGGTATAACCGCACCCAATGTCTTTGACTTGGGCGGCTTCGCCGCCGGCATTTTTGACGCCAACGACCTACGGCTCACCTTGGAGGAACTCATCGAAACGAAGGATGGCGGCGAAATAAAAGCGTTCGAACGCAAGAATTTCAATGCCTTGGGGACCCTAATATTCGTCGAGTTGGGCGGACTCTTTGGGGTAAATCGCGTTCGCTTCTATCCCCGCAATACGGTTTTCCCATCGCCTACCACCCCATTCCACAACGATTTTTTGCGGGCCTTTGAACTGTTTACCAACGACGGCAGCCAGACCGAAGGAGGCAATCTCATCTGGGAGCCACTGCTCCTAGAACCCGATAACGAGAATCCAGTTGTTGATGTAGTCATAGATCCACCGCGCCCTGTCAAAGCCCTGCGCTTGCGGGCGACGACCACGGTCAACTACGAAATCGACGAGTTCGAGGTATTCGGTACGGGCTTTTTGTCCAACGCCGAGTATATTTCACCTATTTTCGATGCGGGCCAACCTGCGGTGTGGAACATACTTCGCTGGCAGGAAGAAGCAATTGGCGATCCTGCCTTTTCCAATATCCAGATTCGCACCCGCACAGGTAGGGATACTAACCCATTTGTCTTTACTCGTCTGCTCTACGGCCAGCGCAATCCCACAGAAATTTCGCTCTCGATAAATAACCCGGAACAGGAAATGGATTTGGCAGAGTACAAATCACTGCCGCTCGACGACGAATTGGGCCGCCGATGGGAGCACGGACCGGTTCGGGACGATCTCGTCAACTGGAGTCCATTCAGCACGCCGTTTCCCGCCAGTGCAGCCAACGATACGGCAGGCTCACCCATTACCTCACCTGGGCCGCGGCGCTATTTTCAGTTTCGAGTACTTTTCAATAGCAGCGATCTGGATGCAGGGCGAGTGCTCAAGAACTTGAGTTTTGACGTGCTGGCACCCCCTCTAGCCGATGCCGTCATCGGCGAAATTTTCCCCCGGGACGTGCCCGTTTCCCAGAGTACGTCCTTCACCTATGCCCTGCGCACCGTGGCTCAGTCCGACGGCCTGCTCGGTTTTGATACAGTGGAGATTTCCACAGTCGGCCAAGTAGAAAGCATCGACAGCATAGAAATGAGGGATCCCAGCGGCCAGATCATCGCCGAGCGGACTTTTTCTGGTCTAGATGATTCGTCTACTGAGGGGGGTTTCCAGATCGTCTCGGTATCCCCTACCAGTTTTTCGGTGCGCCTGCCGCCGGTGCAAGAAGATGATATTGTGATTCTCCTTCGCTTCCAGATCGGAGTTTTGACCTACAGCACAAATTTCACTGGTTCGATCCAGCTCTCCACCGAACTAGGGGCCTCGCAGGCCATTATTCCGGGTGATGCAGTTTTGTTGGGTGAAGGGGACGAGGCCGATTTATCCGGTACCACAGTGCTGAGTCCCTCGGTACTCGAAAAGACCCAACTGCTCGACCAGATATTTATCGAGCCCAATATCATTAGCCCCAACGGAGACGGAGCTAATGATGTGATGGGGATGAGCTACAACCTACTATCCCTGAGTATCGTCCGACCCGTGGCAATTGGGGTATACGATTTAAGCGGACGCCAGATCCGGGTCATCCACGATGGCCCCGAGACCAATGGGCAGTACACGGATAAGACCTGGGACGGCCGCAATGAGCATGGGCAGCTAGTGCCGCCGGGACTCTATGTCGTGCACATCAAAGTCAAGGGAGACGCCAAGGTCGAGGAAAAGGCCCACATTGTGGGAGTGGCCTACTAATCAACCCAAAATCTTGTTGGTCATCGTCGGTCTCACCTATTAATTGTCTACTCCGAACCAACAAGGAGCGAGTTATGGCAAGCATAATATTGCTCTGTTTTTGCGGCGTCTTGCTGGGTACTGCGCCTGTGTTGGGAGGGACGGAATACCGCTTAGGGGGAACCGATGGCAATCCCTGGCAGGCCATCCTCGCCGGGGAAAGCGCCTACCATATCTTTGCTGCTGACGGCCAAGTCGAACGTCAGGTATCGGTGGGGGTTTCGCCCTTTGGGGCCGGGGCTGATACGCTGATCGACTTTTCCGGCACCTCGATCCAACCTCGGCTTATTGACCCCAGCGTCAATATCGCCCGAGCCGATGTGGACGCCGGCAGAACCACCATTCCCCTGCCCTATATCCCCGGCTCCAGGGTCCTCAGCACGGATCACTGTATTGCTTGGGGCAATTTTCAACCTTCGATCAAGCTAATGCTGGACGGCGATCCGACCACGGCCACTTTCCGCACCTTTGTCCAGCGGGTCGGCTCGCCGCCGGGGGTGGGCTATACCTGGACCAATTCCGTAGTATTCGATTTTGGTGCTGGTGTGCCGATCAACCGCATCCGCTTCTTCCCCCGCCTGAGCCGGCGGGAGGATCACCAGTTGATCGAGACTATGGAGACACCCGCGCCGGAAGTGGAGACCTTTGGCGAAGACAGCTTCTTGGCCAACTTCCTCGCTTGGTATGAGATCCGCACCGGCGGTAACTCGGTCGTCTTTGCCCCAGACCCCTGCAGCGGTAGCGGTAGCCTCACCTGCAGCGTGTGTAGAGCGGGGATTTCCAGCGATGTAGCGACGAGCAAACGGCGCACGGTCTTGGGCGACTTGCGGTGGGTGCGCAATAGCGACCCCCTGCTGACGGTGCTCGAATCCACCCGTGAAAACCTCGACCCCATCGTCGATATGCGCTTTCCCACGCGCACGGTCCGCTGGCTTACGCTGCGCACCTTCCCCCTGCGCGACTACGAAATCGCCGAATTCGAAATCTATGGCGATGGCTATGTCCACGAGACGACCTACCTCACCCCTATCCTCGACTTCGGACAAGCCGTCACCTGGGGCAAAATCCGCTGGGAGGGCGACATGCCCGACGGCACCCGCATCGAAATTCGCACTCGCACCGGCCACACCCCCGATCCGCTGCTGTACTTCGCACCCAATATCAACGACGAGCTCATACCCATCACCCGCTCCCAATACGACAAAATCGACAAAGCCGCGCAACTGCTGCCTATCTACGATGCTGACCACTGGAGCTTCTGGTCGTCGCCCTACGAGTTTGCCGCCGGCCTGCGCAACCCCGACCAGCCGGCCAGCGCCTGGCAGGACGGCATGCTGCTGTTGTCACCCGGACCCAGCCGATACATCCAAATCGCCATCAAACTCTTCGCCGACTTCCATGTGGCACCGCGTCTCGACCAACTCACCTTGCAGTTGAGTGAAACCCTGTCGGCGCAAGCACTCGTCGGTGAGGTCTGGCCCATCGAGGTCAACTCCTTTGAGCCCACTCCTTTTACCTATGTGGTCTTGCCCACCCTCAACGACGACAACGCCGGCTTTGACCGCTTGGAAATCCTCACCCACGTCCGAGCCCACGCGGTGCGCGCCGTGCGCATTGATGGCCAGCCCGTCGATATAGACCAGTTTGTCCCGCACCTGCTCGACGACCGCCTGATCGTGTCCTTCCCACCGCTGACGGGCAGCGCCGACAACTTCAAACAGGTTGAGGTTGATTTTGAGGTGCCGGTGTTGCGCTTTGGCACCGAGTTCAGCGGGTGGGTGTTCAGCAGCACGGATCCGGATCAGATCCGCCAGCGCATCGATCCAGGCAATGCCACGTACCGCTTTGCCGGCGACTTGCTGGCGGTCAACACGCCGGTAGGGGGTGATCTGCTGGTGGATGTGCAGGTACCCCAAGTATTTACCCCTAACGGCGATGGGATCAACGAGACGTTGACCCTCACCTACAAGCTGCGCGAGGTCACCGCCGACCGGCCGGTGCAGGTGCACATCTACGATTTGGCGGGTCGGCTGGTGGCGCATCTGCCGGTGATTAAGGCGCACAGCGGAGCCTTCATCCAAGAGTGGAACGGCCGCGACGGGCAGGACGCCTTGGTTCAACCCGGCACTTATATCTACGAATTGACCCTTGATTCCGAGGAGCAATACACCCAACGAGGCGTCTTTGCCGTCGCCTATTGAACCATGGAAGAAATTTTGTTTCAAAAACGCTGAGCTTAGGTGTATACTTAATCTTCGCAATTTTTGAACTGCACCCTTGTATTGGTGCAGCAGCAAGGAGGGAGTTATGGCAGGCATCATGTTGCTCTGTTTTTGCGGCGTCTTGCTGGGTGCTGCGCCCGTGTTGGGGGGGACGGAATACCGCTTAGGGGGGACCGATGGCAATCCTTGGCAGGCCATCCTCGCCGGGGAAAGCGCCTACCATATCTTTGCTACCGACGGCCAAGTCGAGCGTCAAGTATCGGTGGGAGTTTCGCCCTTTGGCGCGGGAGCCGATACCCTAATCGACTTTTCCGGTGCCTCAATCCAGCCTCGGCTCATTGACCCCTCCGTCAATATCGCCCGAGCCGATGTCAATGCCGGGAAGACCACTATCCCCCTGCCCTATATCCCCGGCTCTAGGGTCCTCAGCACGGATCACTGCATTTTTTGGGGCAATTTTCAGCCTTCGATCAAGCTAATGCTGGATGGCGATCCGACCACGGCCACTTTCCGCACCTTTGTGCAGCGGGTCGGCTCGCCGCCGGGCGTGGGCTATACCTGGACTAATTCCGTAGTATTCGATTTTGGTGCTGGTGTGCCAATCAACCGCATTCGCTTCTTCCCCCGCCTGAGCCGGAGAGAGGATCACCAGTTGATCGAGACCATGAACGTGCCCACGCCGGAGGTGGAGACCTTTGGCGAAGACAGCTTCTTGGCCAACTTCCTCGCTTGGTATGAAATCCGCACCGGCGGTAACTCGGTCGTCTTTGCCCCAGACCCCTGCAGCGGTAGCGGCAGTCTCACCTGCAGCGAGTGTAGAGCAGGGGCTTCCGGCAGTGTGGCGACGAGCAAACGGCGCACGGTCTTGGGCGACTTGCGCTGGGTGCGCAATAGCGATCCCCTGCTGACCGTGCTGGAATCCACCCGCGAAAACCTCGACCCCGTCGTCGATATGCGCTTTTCCACGCGCACGGTCCGCTGGCTCACCCTGCGCACCTTCCCCTTGCGCGACTATGAAATCGCCGAATTCGAAATCTATGGCGACGGCTACGTCCACGAGACGATCTACCTCACCCCTATTCTCGACTTCGGACAAGCCGTCACCTGGGGCAAAATACGCTGGGAAGGCGACGTGCCCGACGGCACCCGCATCGAAATTCGCACCCGCACCGGCCATACCCCTGATCCGCAACTCTACTTCGCCCCCAATATCAACGACGAACTCATACCCATCACCCGCGCCCAATACGACAAAATCGACAAAGCTGCGCAACTGCTGCCTATCTACGACGCCGACCACTGGAGCTTCTGGTCGCCGCCCTACGAGTTTGCCGCCGGACAACGCGACCCCAACCAGCCCGCCAGCACTTGGCACGACGGAATGCTGCTGCTGTCGCCGGGTCCCAGCCGCTACATCCAACTCGCCATCAAGCTCTTCGCCGACTTCCATGTGGCACCCCGTCTCGACCAACTCACCTTGCAGTTGAGTGAGACCCTGTCGGCGCAAGCCCTCGTCGGCGAGATCTGGCCGATTGAGGTCGCCTCCTTTGAACCCACCCCCTTTACGTATGTCGTCCTGCCCACCCTCAACGACGACAACACCGGCTTTGACCGCTTGGAAATCCTCACCCACGTCCGGGTTCACGCGGTGCGCTCGGTGCGCATCGATGGCCAGCCCGTGGACTTAGATCAGTTCGTCCCGCAATTGCTCGATGATCGCCTCATCGTGTCCTTCCCGCCGCTGACGGGAACCGCCGACAGCTTCAAGCAGGTTGAGGTTGACTTTGACGTACCGGTGCTGCGGTTTGGCACCGAGTTTAGCGGCTGGGTCTTCAGCAGCACGGATCCCGATCAGATCCGGCAGCGGATTGATCCGGGCAACGCCACGTTCCGCTTTGCCGGCGACTTGCTGGCGGTCAACACGCCGGTGGGCGGCGATCTGCTGGTGGATGTGCAGGTGCCCGAGGTGTTCACCCCCAACGGCGACGGGATCAACGAGACCTTGCCCATCGCCTACAAGCTGCGCGAGGTCACCGCCGACCGACCGGTGCAGGTGCGCATCTACGACTTGGCCGGTCGGCTAGTGGCGCACCTGCCCGTGTTCAAAGTCCGCAGCGGGGCTTTCATCCAGGAGTGGGATGGCCGCAACGGGCAGGACGCCTTGGTTCAGCCCGGCACCTACATCTACGAATTGACGCTCGACTCCGAGGAGCAATACACCCAACGAGGCGTCTTTGCCGTCGCCTATTGAAATCAGAAGCATGGTGCTAGTGGTTTATAGGCAAACTTAGCGATGGACCTGCCCACAGGAAGGCGGTCCAGGCTGAAAGGGGCAGCCTCACCGCGCCTTTAGGCGTGCAAACCTCAGCGTAGAAATTACCTAGACCAGGTCAATTAACTAGCACCATTGGCTAGTTAATCTTCGCGACCCTTGAACTGCAAATTATCTTGACAACTTTATCTCTTTAGTATTTAATTGTGACAACTTTCTACCATTTTCCAATGGTCCTTTGAAAACAGAAAGGAGGGAACTAGGACAAGGATCGGGCTTGAATGGAGTTTGATAGGGATTCTTTTTATTTCCCTATCTCATCAAGAATCGTCCTACCTCTAACTGAAAGGCGTATAATAAAGATGAAAAGGAAGATAGCCATCTTGTGGTGCAGCGTCTTTCTCGTCTTCGGGACCATTTCGATGGCAAGCGCACATTTGCCCCCAGGCGAGTTATTTTTTGCTGCACAGTTTCCCGATAACCTAGTTCCTACGATAGATGGGGAACACAGTGATTGGGACATACTACCCGAATCGCCTTACTCGATCTTCAACGATCGACTTTTCGACCCCGCCCAGTTCCAGCAGGCGGCTCGTGGTGAAATCGATATCTCCGATGCCAATATCCGGCACCGGTTTGGCTGGAATGAGAATTCCAACATGATCTACCTCGCCAGCCAAATTTTCGACAACATCCACAACATTGACCGCTCCTTTGGGGATTGTCACTGCCTTGATGACAACTGGGAAATAGAAATCAACCCAGATCATTCTGCCAGTGAAGAGCAGAACCTCGAAGGGAATCCCGTCAATAACATCAGCTACAAGTGGGTCGTACCACCACTAGATGGGGTTTATCAGTCGATTGAGCCCATCGGCGATTTGGCTTGGTTGTCGGACGATACCGAATTCGTCGACATGAGCTGGTCTTTCACCGGTGAACAATTCGGCGAATCGACTTATTTCTACGAGATTCGTCTCATTCCGATCGATGCCCTCCCCCGGGAAGGCGCTACCCCGGACAACTCGTCCATCCACGACCTCGAAGAGGAAGAAATCATCCATATGTCTGTAACCATGGGTGATATCGACGTCGAACAGGCAAACCATGCCTACAATGGCTTCTGGTCTTTGTCGCCGGAAAGCTGCTGTAAGGGCGTCAACGACTTCGTAATGGCACCTGTCGAGCCCGCACTAGAAGACCTGTCTGCTGCTACTGCTGTTGAGCAGACTAGTTGGGGGCACATCAAGGCCGGTTTCGACCGCTAAGAGTCTCGGTTTAGCCGTTACAAAGTCTCCTGGGCAGGCTGCCTAGGTCTTAAAGCTCCTGTTTCGCGCCATTTACGGGTGGGAAACAGGAGCTTTTTTATGCGTCAACCCACCCACGTTATCTATTGTCTAGATTGATTCACTCTTGGCGTAATGCTCCAAACTATCATTCATTCCACCAAATTCCAGGTTCTATCCATTTTCTTGCTGGCTTTGGTATTGCGTCTATTCTATCTAGCTGCCATACGCGACGCCCCCTATTTCCACACGCTTGTCATAGACTCCTTTGAATACGATCACTTGGCCACCCAAATCCTGCAGGGCAACTGGCTTCTCGACCTAACAGAGAACATGTACGTGCATGGCCCCCTCTACCCGTACCTACTCGCCCTGCTCAAAGGAATCGGCTTCGACCATTTAGGCATTCTCCTGTTCCAAGCCGTGCTAGGCGCGCTTATCTGCGTCCTGATCCACCGCGTGGCCAGCTACCTTTTTCCCCATCCCATCCCCTTGATCGCCGGCCTGCTGGCGGCCGGGTACTGGCCCTTCGTCTTTTACAACGGCCAACTTCTAGCCACTACACTGGTCATTCTCGTCGGATTGGGCTTGGCGGTCCTGCTCTTGCACTATGCGCCCAATCTGACCTACGGCAGTGCAATCGGTGCCGGAATTCTGCTGGGCCTGCTGGTCATGGGACGCAGCAACACCTTGCTGCTGCTGCCCTTGCTCTTGGGATGGGTCTATCAGAGCGCCCGTGGCCTCCCCAAACGCCGGGTCACCTTGGTCCTAGCTTTTTCTCTGACCTTCTGCCTCATTCTTTTTCCCTTTTTTCTGCGCAACTATCAGGTCCAAGGCACGCCCATACCCTTCCAGGGTGGCTTCAGCTTCTATTTGGGCACTAACCCCGAAGCCGACGGCACCCCTTACGTGCGCCAAGGAGCCCATTTTCAACGTCTCGAACTCATGCCTCTCCAACAAGGATTTGACACGCCAGCGGCAAAAGGGGCCTTTTACACCGCCGAAGGCCTGCGATTTATTTACCGCGAACCTCTGGCCTATCTCCATCTGCTCTATCGCAAATTTCGGCTCTTCTGGAACGCTTTTGAAATCCCAGTAAGTGCAGACCTGCGCTACTACGAGACCCACTTTCCGCACTACCGACTTTTCTTGCTCAACTTTGGCCTAGTGGTGCCCTTTGCCCTAGTCGGCATATTGTGGCATTGGCGCTGGACCTCCGCCTATACCCTGCCGCTCCTCTTCATTCTATCCTACTTATCCACCGGGCTCTTATTCTCGGTATGCGCTCGCTACCGTTTACCCGCCCTGCCCTTTTTACTGGTCTTTGCCGCTGCCGGAGTTTGGCGCTTGAAGGAACTGCTGACCGCCCGAGCCGCTTCACGCCTCGGCGCTTTTCTGCTGCTTTTGGTAGCTGCCTTCGCCCTAGTGCATACGGGGGTGGATTCCCGGCAGGTGGACCATTTGCGCTCTCCTTGGCTGCTAGGCCATACTCAATTGCGCAACAAGCAGTACGACCAAGCCGTCCAGACCTATACACGCGGCCTAGAGCAATTTCCCGACGACTCCGACCTCTACAACAGCTTGGGCGTAGCCTACCAGTATCAAGGCAAATCCGACGAAGCCGAAGCGGCCTTCCTGCGCGCAGTAGAGCTAGTCCCAGGCCACGCCAAACCCTGGCTCAATTTGGGCAAACTCTACCTGAGTCAACGACGTCTGGAGCAAGCGCGGCACGCCTTGGAGCAAAGCCTCAAACACGATCCCCGACCAGCCAATGCCCACCCGGCGTACCACGACCTAGGCTATGTCTTCTTGTTCCAAAAAGACTTTCAACAATCTCGCCAAGCCTTTGAACAGGCGCTGCACAACAAAGAGACTCCCCAGACCTATTACAGTCTCTCCCACGCCCTTGCCAATCTGAATCTAACAGATGGACAAATCCACGCCCTCGAACAAGCCGTTCGGCTCAAACCCGACTTTGTCCCTGCTCATCGGAACTTGGGCGTGCTCTACATGCAACAGGGTTCGTACGAAGCAGCGGAAAGGTCTCTACTCCAAGTCATCAAATACGATGCCCAATCGATCACGGCCCATCGCAATTTAGGTGTCCTCTACGAGAAAATGGGGCGAACGGAACAGGCCCGCCTAGCTCGTGCCCGGGCAGATCAACTACAGCGCTCAGGTGCTGGCCATTAACCGTGAGTAGAGGTTCAAACGCGACTAATTTTGGCGGGTTTTAACAGCCGAAACCGTAAGAGTCTCAAAAGCGGATGGTAAAACGGGTCGGCTCGTCGGGAGGGCTTTCGAGGGAAAAGGCAAAACCGTGCCGACTCAAAATCTCCTGCACCAACGTCAGGCCGAGGCCACGCCGGTTTTCCTTGGTACTAAAAAACGGCGTGAACAGGCTCTCGGCCACTTCTGGGGCGATCCCCGCGCCGGTATCCTCGACCACGGCAAAGGGCCGGTCTTGAAACTTGCCCAGACGAATGGTTATCCTGCCATCCTCGCCAATGGCCTCCAGCGCATTCTTCAGGATATTGACAAACGCCTGCTCCATCTGGTTTTCGTCCATGGGAATGCGTTTCAGGTCCGCCTGAATATCCCAGTCCCACTCGATGTTGCGGCGCTCGCACTCAGCGTGCATCAGCAGGGCGATGTCGCGCAACAGGGCTTCCAAGTCCACGGGCTGCAAGTGCGGTGCCGGTAGTTTGACCACCTCGGCAAAGCTGCGCATGAAGGCGCTGAGATGGTCGATGCGGTCGATGGCCACTTGCAGGGCGTTTTCAAAATCGCCGCGGTCGGCCTCGCGCAATTGTCCTTTGTAGTTGAGGCAGGAGTGCAGCAGGGAATTGACCGCTCCCGTTGAATTGTTCACCTCGTGTGCCAGCAAGCGGATGACTTTCTCGTAGGCCGCCTTCTCCGACAGGCGCAACTCCTCGGTCAATTCCTCCATCAGAATAAAGCTGCGCGGAAATCCCCGGTCCAAAAACTGCGCCTTGTGACAGCGCACCCGCTGCCCTTGCAGCGGCAACACTTGCGACTCGCCGACGGCCAAGTCGTGCAGGGCGCGGGCAAATGACGTTCCCAACTCAGCCAATGACTGGCCGAGCGCCGCGCTTTCGGCCAGCCCCAACAGGCGGCTGGCGCTGGGATTGACTAGTGCTACTTTGCCATCGAAGTCGAGAGTTATAATGCCCGACGGCGAGGCCGTCAGGATCTTGTCCATGAAGTAGTGCTGTTCCTGCAGCCGCGTGCGCTCTTCGCGCAATTGGTCGATCATGCGGTTGTACACGCGCACGAGCTGATCCATTTCCGGCTGGCCCACTTCGACGAACTTGCTGGTAAAATCGCGCTCGCCGATGAGTTCGGCACCCGTGCGGATCAGATCGAGCGGCACCCAAAAGTGCTGGATCAAGCGCACGCCAATGGCAAAAGACAGGACGAAGAATGCTTCGACCCCCAACAGCCAAAACTTTTCCTCGCTCAGCAGGTACCCAGCAAGCCCCGCAAAGACGAGGTGGATACCGATCAGGTAGAGGATGAGTTTGGTGCGCAGGCTCAAGGGTCGATTCCGTATTTCTCAAAGCGGCGGTACAGCGCCGCCCGACTCAAGCCCAACGCCTGGGCCACCCGGCTGATGTTGCCCTGATAGCGCTCCATGCAGCGGACGATCATCGACCGTTCCAACTCGTCGAGGGTCATGGTGCCCGGCGCGGGCAGGTCGCCCGATCCGCTTTGGCTTTCCTCGGGCTGCATCGATAGAGCCGCGGAGAAGTCGTCAGCCCCCAACACACGGCCGGGACTCATCAACGCGGTCCGTTCGACCAGTTGCTTCAACTGGCGGATGTTGCCCGGCCACGGCAGAGTTTGCAACCAGTTCAGGGCCGCGTCGTCGATTTCCAAGTCGCGGCGGTAGGCTTGAGCCGCACCCAGCGCAAAGTGGCGCGCTAGCAGCGGGATGTCATCTGGCCGTTGGCGCAGGGGCGGCAGGTGCAAAACGATGAGGTTGAGGCGATAGAGCAAGTCCTCGCGGAAGGCCCCTGACTCGACCAATTCCAGCAAGTTCTGATTCGTCGCCGAAATCACCCGCACATCCACCGAACGGGTCTTGCTCGACCCCAGCACTTCATAGGTGCGATCTTGCAAAACGCGCAGGAGCTTGACTTGGCAACTCGGGGCTAGGTCGCCGATCTCGTCGAGGAAGATGGTGCCGCCATCGGACAACGCAAAGCGGCCAGTGCGATCTTGCCGTGCGTCGGTGAAGGCCCCCTTCACGTGCCCGAACATCTCGCTGTCGAACAGGGTAGAGGAAATGCCGCCTAAGTTCACTTTGACAAAGGGCTGATCGCGCCGGCTGCTGTTGCTGAAAAGGGCTTGGGCGATTTCGTCTTTGCCGGTGCCGCTCTCGCCGGTGATCAGCACCGAGGCGTCGGTGGGTGCGACGCGGCTTACTGCTTCGAGCACCTTGAGCAGTTGGGGGTCTGCGCCGATGATGTTGGCGAAATCGCCTTGGCGGTCCAGTTCCTCGCGCGTGATAGACCGCTCGGAAGCCTGCGTTGCCGCGGCCAAGCCCAGCGCCGTTTTCACAGCCTGGAGGATCTGTTTGTTAGTCCAGGGTTTGGTGACAAAATCCGCGGCACCGGCCTTGATGCCCTGCACGGCCAACTCAATGGACCCCCAAGCCGTCATCAAAATGACCGGCACACTGGCCCACCGCTGCTTGATCTCCCGCAACAATTCCATGCCCTCCTCGCCGCTGGTCTGGCGCGAGAAGTTCATGTCCTGCAAGACTAGTTCGCACTCGCCGCGCTCCAGCCATTCGAGGGCTTCCGCCGGAGACGAGGCCGTCGCGGTCTGGTAGCCGGCCTGCTTGAGCAGCAAGGACAGCGACGTGGTCACGGAAATATCGTCATCGACGACTATAATCATCGCTCAGTCCCCATAGCGGAATTCGGGTTGAGTTCCCAACTGTACCGTCTTCTCCATTCGGACACCATTGCGCACGAGCCCGAAAGAAACCTCAGTGCCGGGTTTCATACGGTCCAGTAGAAAGTCTAGTTGGGACGGGGAAGCTATGGGTTTCCCTGCTAGGGTGAGCAGAATGTCGCCCTGCTCAAAGCCGGCCTCTTGCGCGGGACTGCCGTCCTCTACTTGGTGGACGACCGTGCCACCCTCGCCCTCGATCGACCATACGCCAAGCCAACTCCTCTCATCCGGGGAGCGATAACGCATCCCATTCCCAAACAAATCTAGCAGACGGAAAGTACCGATCTGTTCATCGTGAGCCACCCTGAGGATCATAGTAACCTGATTGTCCCGGTAGAACTCGCTGGTGGCCTGTTTGGCCCATTCCTGCCCGTCGAAATACTGGACGAACAACGCTGGCCATTCGCTCTCACTCATATTTCTGAAGGCCAAGCGGTGAGTGGCCTTTTCCTTCGGAGGATTGGAGTCCGGAGATGTCAGGTAGTTAATATAATGGTCCCCCGAGTACACTTTAATCCCGAACTCGTCGAACAACTCTGTAAACCACTGCAACTCTTTGTGGGTTGAATCCGGGCCAAGTTCGAGTTCGGGAGGATAGCGCCCTTCCACCATATTTCTACCTATGAGTTCGAGCTGATCTAGCAGGGCCGCTTGGAGACTGTCGTGCTCGGCCGAGCGCTCGGCCACGACAATGGTCCCCTCGATGACATTATTGGTCTCGTCCGTCTCGGGCAGATTGCCTTCCTTGTCCAGTACCCAGCGGTATGTGTACGTCCCCGGTTCCGTCGGCTTGAAGTGATAGTAGCCTTCGGCCTTTGAGTAGGTACTAGTCCCGCCCGGCCTAAAACGTCTTGTGCTGTAATTGTAGCTGACGCGGTCGCCGTCAACGTACAAATCGATCCGATAGGTGCGGGAGGGAATGGCGTCGGTGCCTCGGTTAGCCAGATGCTGAACGAACACAACTTCATCGCCGACCACTACTTGCTCGGGTATGTGGACGAGTTCGACGGCCACCAAATCGTAATTGCCCTCGGGGGCTTCTTGGAGACCTGGCGAGGCATACGCCGACAGCGCAAACAGAAAAACGGCTAACATGAGATAACGCATGATTCCTTCCTCATTTGCGGTAAAGGCTTCAGCCAGCTCAAGCGTCCGGTGAAATTCGTCTGAAATATCGCTAGCAGCAACATGTTGTCCGTCAACGTCCTTACTTCACAGTAACAGTACCCCCAAAATCAAAACGCACCAAACTCACCCCCACCCCCCAGCCGGGCCGATCCAAGCGCCGGGTAAAATCGAGGCGCAGCAGATGGTACAGCATGAGCGAGACCCCCACCTCATGGCGAAAACTCTCCTCGTAGCGCGGATCGTACCCCATTTTGGCTCGCCGCTCCGCATCAATCCACGTCCGCCCCGAAGCCCCGTGCATCACCAGCCCCGCGCCCCGCATGGCCCAATCCCACAGCCCCAATAGCTCAAAGGGCGTGGTCTTGAAGTTATGCTCCCAGTACAGGGCCGCATAGTGCTCCCCCTCATAAGGATGGCCGCGCATCGTGCGGAAAGCGCCAAACGGAGAGAAAAAACCCATGCTGGCCTCCAACGATCCAAAGCGCTGCACGGGCACATCGCCGATTGAGTACCCCGCCACTAGCCGCACATCGAGCGCATTGGGCGTGACGCGGCGCTTGAGGAAGGTCTTGAAATGGCCGTCCAAGGCTAGACGCAAACGAGTGAAGGAAAAGTCGCTGCCCAGCCCATCGCTGCTGTACTCCACCCCCACTGCGACCCGCCGATTGGCCGTCACGCCAAAAGGCTGGTATGACCCACCCCATTCGAAGCCCGCCTCCACCGAGCGCAGCCGACCTTCCTCAATCGCCGGATTAGGTCGCGGCCTCCAGTCCCGATTCAACAGACTAAAAGCGGTCGTCTCCTGTAGTGAAGAATGTTCCTCGTGGTTAAAGCCCACTTGCAAGCCAACTTGACTCGGCAGAGAGAAATGAAGCCGCGCTCGCAGCCTTTCGTTCCAGTAATAATCAAAATAGTCGTCTAATCCCAACAGGAACTGGCCGCTGTTGAGCAAAGGAAAATAGCTGTCCGAAGGAATGCGCGGCACCGGCCCTTTCCCGTACTCCAGAGCCACCTTACCCGCTGTCCGCTGCCAGCCGACTCGGCCCCGATAAGACCAGCGCTTCAGACCGAGGTTGTACCCAGCAGCGGCCCCAGCCTCCAGACCGCCACCCAGACCCCGATTCCCCTCCAACCCCAGATGCGCCCCACCCACCCGGTCGTATCGCAAAGCGGGCTTCAGACTGACCGATCCCCAGCGCGACGATTTCGCTCGCTCCTTGGCCTGTTCCGTCCGCACCTCCGTCTCTCCCGCTTCCTCCCTCACTAACAAACGGGCGAGAAACCCCGTCGGCTGGAAGGCCTTTTCGAACTGCATGGTGCTGTCGATGGTCGCATAAGCGGCTTGTTCCCGCGCTGACAGGGGCACTTTGTCGGTCAGCCGGGCAAAGGAACTGTCTTGGGCCACGGCCAGCGAATCGACCCGCAGCACTTCCTCGCTGGCGTAGAGTGTGTCGGGCATATCGACATTGACTTGGTAATCGCTCAGCCGCGTCACCACGTTGTACTTGATTGCGGGGAAGTGAAGCCCCACCATGCTGATTTTTACTGCCATAGAGGCCCGGTAATCAACCGGCAGCCACACCCCTCCGGCAAAGCCGCGGAACTGTTGTTGGTAGGCAAAATCCATGTGCTCGATCAGGGGCAGGGGAACGGCCGAGGTCGTGGTCGCCCGGCTGGGTGCTAGCTCTACTTCGAGCAAGGCGAAATCCTCGTCCAATACTGCGACGCGGCCGACAAAAGCGGCTTGCAATTTATTTTTTGGCTCGACCGAAATGTCGAATACCACCTTATCGTCCAAATAGTGCTGGCCGATTAAGCGGAAGCGGTAGTGCTTGAGGGCATCGGGATGGGTCGGCCCGATCAGGGTGTGGCCGATAAAGGGGATATCGTCGTCGTAGAAATTCGCAAACCCCGCAAAGGCCGAGATGTATGCTTCTTGGGCCTCCAAATTTTGGGTCACGCGCCTCGACTTGACCACTTCGCGCAGCCCCCGCTCCCGCTCCCAGTAAATCTCCGAGGCCATTTCGCCGATCGAGACGATGCCTTCTTCGTTTTCCAAAACGCGCCGGGCATAGGCTTGCGCCTGATAGCTGGCCAAGCTGGGCCGCCACTCCTGTTTGCGGCGAATGACTTGGCGCATGATACCCTCGGCGGAGGTTTCGGCCGTCACCACGATGGGATCGAACAGAAGGGGCACTGGCGTCAAGGCGAAATCGATCTGCTCCGCAGGGGCCGTCAACACGCGCTCTTGGGAGACGTAGCCGATGTAACTCACTGTCAACGTTGCCGGTAGCTGCTGCACCTTGAGCGAGTACTCGCCCTCGTCGTTAGCTATAGTCCCGCGATAGGTGCCGGCTAACTGTACGGTAGCCGCTGGCAGGGGCTGCCCGGTGGCCGCGTCGATGACGGTGCCGCGCACCAACCACGGCTGGGCATGGACTGCGGGGACGATCCATAAGGCGGCCAAGATGGCCATCGTCAAAAGCAAATTCGCGTTAATTTTTTTGCAGTCCATAAATATCCCAATTCATTCGTGGTGAAGTGCTTATAGCAGAACCATTTTCAAAACTAGTGGTTCCGGTGAATGCTTGTAGAAAGCCTAAGTACACGCCAGTAGAATCGGTATGGGATGCTTCGCTTGCGCTCAGCATGACAAAGAAAGTGAGCGACAGTACCTGTCATGCTGAGCGGAGCGCAGCGGAGTCGAAGCATCTGATACCTAGAGGTCCATCATTGGATTACTGTAAGTGTACTAAGGTAGAAAGCTCAAAGCTCGCTCAACAGCGAGCCGATAACCGCATCGATCCTAGCGGTGCTGTCAGAACTGAAACCATGGACATCGTAGATGACTTTGCCGTCGCTGTCGAGGATCACATTGCGCGGATAACCCTGGCCGAAAATGCGCACGGCCTCGTCGTCCGCCAAAGCGATGTCATAGGCAAACGGATGCTCCTCTAAGAACTGCTTTAACTCCGGCCCTTCGTTGTCGGCGATGGCGAGGAATTCGATGTCGCGATCCGCGTACTTTTCAACCAATTCGTTGAGTTCGGGAATCTCCGCAGCGCAAGGCGGACAGAACGATTGCCACCAGTTAATGACCACGGGCTTGCCGCGCAGCGCCGTCAGGTCGATAGCACTGCTGTCGAGCCGAGTAACGGTGACGTTCGGCATCTCGAAGCCCACGGCGAGGGCGACCGTTTGATCGCTGGGCTCGATCACTAGCTGATCCCCCGTCGCCGACACATGGGCCAGTTTGTAGGCCTGACCGTCGATCAAGAAGGGTTCGTTGACCCAGAAAGCCTCGTCCTCCAGCTTCTCGGTTTGGCCGTATAGACTGGTCAGAAATACGCCGTCCCCGTCGCGGTCAATCATGAGCTGATATGAAGTAAGCCCCTGTGAGTCGTCGGGTAGGGTGTAGGTCAAGAAACCTGGAGCCCTCATCAGTGCCAAAGCATAGCGCCTTCCTCCGATGGTTGCCTCGCCCAAACGCAGTCCGAATGGGCGGTGCAACACGTCATTCCGTTCGCGGCGGATAAAGAGTTCGATTTTGGACTCAGGCGCTTGGCCAGCCGGGGGCACGGTCAACTCGGCTCTCAGGGCGTCATCACCCGGAACGTATTCAAAAGGACCTTTTGTCAACTGGAGCTGATGCGGCTGTGCAGTGGAATCGGCAACGACGAAGGCAATGTCCTGTCCGTCGTTATCCAGTCCCACTAAGATGAGCGGCTCAGCCGGCGAATCCCGGAACGATAGGCTGGCGTGCAGGGGCTCATGGATATCCAATTCGGCAACCGATGGGATTTCGGGCAGTCCTTCCACCAACTGCGGGCCTCCCAAAGCGCGCCTCAGACCAGGCTGGAAGAGATGCTCTACGGAATCCTCGCGCACAGATTTCATGGCCACCGCGATACTCTCTGCTTTGATCGCTCTCACTGCCATCCCCCTTGTGGATGTGTAGAGTGTGTTTGGGGTTGTTCGGGCAAATGCTTGTACCGCAATAGAAAGCTCAAAGCTCACTCAACAGCGAGCCGATAACCGTATCGATCTGGTCAACGGTACTAGGACTGAGACCGGTGAGATCCAAGACGACTTTGCCTTCACCGCTGACAATTACATGACGCGGATAACCTCGGCCGAAAATGTGCACGGCCTCGTCATTCGCCACGGCGATGTCATAGGTAAACGGATGCTTCTTTAGGAACGGCGGCAACTCCGCTATTTCATTGTTGGCGATGGCGAGGAACTCGACGTCGCGACCCTCGTATTTCTCGACCAATTCGTTGAGTTCGGGCATCTCCGCGATACAGGGTGCACAGGTAGTTTGCCACCAGTTGATGACCACGGGCTTGCCGCGCAGTGCCGTCAGGTCGATAGCACTGCTGTCGAGCCGAGTAACGGTGACGTTGGGCATCTCAAAGCCCACGGCGAGGGCGACCGTCTGATCGCTGGGCTCGATTACTAGCTGATCCCCTGCCGCCGATACATCGGCCAATTTATAAACTTGATCGTCGATTAAGAAGGGCTTGGAGACCTCGAAAACTTCGTCTTCCAGCACGTCGGTTTGGCCCAGCAGATAAGTCAGGAATATGCCGTCTCCATCGCGGTCAATCATGAACTGATGTAAAGTCCTCCCCAGTGAGTCAGCAGGTAGGGTATAGGCCAAGAAACCCGGAGACCTCATTATTGCCAAGGCATAGCGCCTTCCTCCGATAGCTGCTTCGCCCAAACGCAGTCCGAAGGGGCGGTACATCACGGAGCTACGTCCGCGGCTGATAAAGAGTTCGATCTCGGACTCAGGCGCTTGGCCAGCCGAGGGCACGGTCAACTCAGCCCGCAGGGCATCATCAGCCGGGACGTAGTCGAAAGAACCTTTTATCAACTGAAGTTGCTGCGGCTGCGCGGCGGAATCGACGACAGCGAAGGCGATGTCCTGTCCGTCGCTGTCCAGGCCCAGTACAACAATCAACTCAACCGGCGAATCATCGAACGACAGGAGTGCGTGCAGGGGCTCATCGATTTTTAGTTCGGCAATCGCTTGAATATCAGGCAGTCCTTCCGTTAGCTGCGAGCCGTTCAGGCCGCGCATTAGAAAAGGCTGGAAGAGATGCTCTACGGAATCCTCGCGCACGGATTCCATTTTCACCGTGATACTCTCTGCGCCGGCCATTCCACAACTGAAGGCCGTGGCGACGAGGGCGATGATGGTGATGGCATATTTGATCGATTTCATGGTATCCTCCTATGGGGATGTGTGGAATGCGTAGCAATGGCAAGCTCAAAGCTCGCTCAGCAGCGAGCCGATAACCCTATCAAGCCTGTCAGCGGTATCGGGACTGTAGCCATGGATATCGTAGGCGACTTTGCCGTCGCCGTCTATGATCACATGACGCGGATAACCTTGGCCGAAAACGTGCACGGCCTCGTCGTCCGCTAAAGCGATGTCAAAGGTAAACGGATGCTTCTGCAGAAACGGCGTCAATTCCGCCATTTCATTATCGGCGATAGCGAGGAATTTGACATCGCGGTCCGCGTACTTCTCGACCAGTTCGTTGAGTTCGGGAATCTCCGTGATACAGGGCGGACAGAAGGTTGTCCACCAGTTGATGACCACGGGCTTGCCGCGTAGCGCCGTCAACTCTATAGCACTACTGTCGAGCCGAGTAACGATGACATTGGGCATCTCGAAGCCCACGGCGAGGGCGACCGTTTGATCGCTGCGCTCAATCACCAACTGATCTCCCGTCGCCGACACATGGGCTAGTTTGTAGGTCTGACCGTCGATCAAGAAAGACTGAGCGACCTCGAAAACCTCGTCCTCCAGCACCTCGGTTTGGCCGTATAGACTAGTCAGGAATACGCCATCCCGGTCGCGGTCAATCATGAGTTCATGAGTAAGCCCCAGCGAGTCGGCGGGAAGGGAGTAGGTCCCAAAACTAGGATCCCTCACTAAGGCTATAGCATAGCGCTGGCCGCCAATGTCGGCCTCGCCTAGCCGCAGTTCGAGATTGCGGTGCAGCACGGCATTATATTTCCCTCGGTTGATCAAGAGTTCGACCTTAAACTCAGGTGCTTGGCCAGCCGGGGGTACGATCATCTCAGTGTACAGAGCCTCATCTTGAATGCGACCGAAAAAATCGCTAGTGAGTTGGAGTTGCTGGGGCTGTGCAGTGGAATCGGCAACGACGAAGGCAACGTCCTGTCCGTCGCTATCCTGTCCCACTATGACAATCGGCCCAGCCGGCGAATCTTTGAACGACAGGCGGGCGTGCAGAGGCTCATGGATCTCTAACCCAGTAACCGATTGGATCTCGGGCAGTCCTTCCACCAGTAGAGAGCCTGTCAGAGGGCGACTCATATTCCAAGGCTGGAAGAGATGCTCTACGGAATCCTCGCGCACGGATTCCATTTTCACCGTGATATTCTCTGCGCCAGCCACTCCGCAAATAAACGCCGTGGCGACGGTGGCGATTGGGATGATTACAGATTTGATCGACTTCATGGCATCCTCCTTGGGGATGTGTGAAGTACGTTTGGGGTTGTTCAGGCGAATGCTGCACATCAGTGGAACACTCAAAGCTCACTCACCAACAGCGAACTGATAACCACGTCGATCTGGTCAATGACGCCAGAACTGCCACCATTGAGATCTAGGACGACTTTGCCGTCTCCGTCGATAATCACATGACGCGGATAAATCTGGCCGAGAATGCGCATGGCCTCTTCGTCTCCCAAGGCGATGTTATAGGCAAACGGATACCTCTTCAGAAACGGCGTCAACTCTGCCATTTTATTGTTAGCGATAGCGAGGAACTCGACGTCGCGACCCTCGTATTTCTCGACCAGTTTGTTGAGTTCGGGGATCTCCGCGATGCAGGGCGAACAGGTGGTATGCCACCAGTTGATGACTACAGGCTTGCCGCGCAGTGCTGTCAGGTCGATAGTGCTGCCATCGAGCCGAGTAACGGCGACGTTCGGCATCTCAAAGCCCTCGGCGAGCGCGACCTCTTGCTCGCTGCGCTCGATTACTAACCGATCTCCCGTCGCCGAGACATCCGCCAATTTGTACAGTTGATTGTTGATTAAGAAGGGATCTTTGATCCCGAAACCCTCTTTCTCCAACTCCCCGGCTGGGCCAGTCGGTAGAATTTCGAGTTTACCGTTCCCATTGCGATCAATCAGGAGTTTATGATTAGGGAACTCCGACGAGTCAACGGATAACGAGTCGTCGGGTAGGGAGTAGGTTCCAAAAAACGGAGACCTCACTAAGGCTATGATATAGAGCTGACCACCAATCTCGGCCTCGCCTAGCCGCAGTTCGAGAGGGCGGTAATGCACGTAATTCCAGTGGGAATTCATGTCATACCATTCTACCCGGTCGACATATAGTTCAATCTTGAACTCAGGCGCTTGGCCAGCCGAGGGCACAGTCAATTCGGCTCGCAGGATGTCACCCTGACCAAAAAAAGAAGGAACTCTTGTCAACTGGAGTTGCTGCGGCTGCGCGGTGGCGTCGGCCACGACGAAGGCGATGTCTTGTCCGTCGTCATCCTGTCCCACTATGACAATCGGTTCAGCCGGCGAGTCTTCGAACGACAGGCGGGCGTGCAGGGGTGCATCAATGTCTAGCCCGGCAACCGACTGGATCTCGGGCAATCCTTCCGTAAAACGTGAGCCATTTAGGATCAATAGCTTATACTGGTAGAGACTCTCTACGGAATCTTGGCGCACGGATTCCATTTTCACCGTGATACTCTCTGCGCCAGCCACTCCACAACTGAACGCCGTGGCGACGAGAGCGATGATGGTGATTACAGATTTGATCGATTTCATGACATCCTCCTATGGGATATGTGAGGTACGTTCCGACTCATTCGTGGTGCAGCGCCTCGACTGGCCGTATCCGGCAGGCCAGCCGTCCCGGATACAGGCTGCACACGATCACGAGGCCGTAAATCACCAACGCTGCAAGGGCTAGACTGATCGCATAGATCCCGCTGGTGTAATTGAGCAGTTCCAGCAGTGGGAATTGCAAGACGAGCAGCAGGCCAGCGATTACGCCGATGCTGGCGACCACCAGCATCTCGCCCGCCAACTGCGCGTAGATACTAGCCGCCGACCCACCCAAGGCCCTTCTCAGGCCAATTTCCTCGATTCTCAGCGCCGTCCGCTGCCACAGCACGCCGCTCAACGACAGCGCCACCATGCCCATCACCAACATTGAGACGACCCCGGCGGCGAACAGGGGTATCAGACTCAATTTGAACGACGAAGCGCGATCTTCCTCCAAGGTCGTGATTTCAACTCGGTACCCCGGAGCCATGGCCTTGAGCCGCTTGTCGATTTGCTCTTGGGCCGCCAACGGCGTACCGGGACGCACTTTGACGAAAAAATGGACATACGCATCGTCTTCCAAGCGAGTTAATACGAAGAAAACGGGATCGGAAAACTCCCCTCTGCGACGATAGTCGGAGACCACCCCGACGACCCGTGCGTCGCCTTCGTTCCATTCGACCTGCTGGCCGATGGGGTCTTCACGGCCAAAGAGGGCTTCACTGAGCGGCTGAGTTATTACGAGCGGCTCCCAGTCTAGGGCCACATCCTCCTCACTGAACCACCGCCCGCTGACCAGGTCGAGATCGAACACCTCGTGGAACTCATCCGAAAAAGCACCAAAATCAACCGGTTGTTCCTCAAACATGGTAGCGTGCCGAGAGCTACTATAGGCGATTGCCGAGCTGTTCGCCGCGGCGACCGCCTCAATCCAGTCGAATGACTCTAGGGCCTGATAGACCTGTCTGCGGCTGGGTGCTTCCACCTCGCCGTCCGCCGGCAGTTCCCGATCCCGCCAGAAGCCCACAATCCATCTATTTTCGTATGAAAATCCGAGCGGTCGCCGGTAATTGTCGGTTTTGTCCACGGCGATGGAGGCCGTGATAAAGACGATCAAAAAAGAAATGAATATCTGGAAGGCGGTTAGCGCGTTCGCCCTTTTGCGGTTCCAGACTAGCTTGCAGAGATGGCGTATCATTGCTTCCTCCTTTTGAGGGCCTCCACGATGTGCAGGCGCGACATTTTCCACGCCGGGTAAGCGCCGGAAATCAGACCGAAGACTAGGGTCATCACCAAGCCGTAGAGGAAGATGCGATGGTTTAGGTGGAATTCGGCATACTGCACAACATCGCTGGCACCGAGCACTTGTAGGACGAGAAAAGTGAGCACCAGCCCTAAAGCACCGCCCAAGAGCGTGAGAATGACGTTCTCCACCACGAATTGTCCCACTAAGGTGAGCGAAGACCCACCAAATGCCTTGCGCACCCCAATCTCAGAGGCGCGTTCCAAAATGCGGGTGGTGTTGATGTTGATCAGGCTGACCACCGGCAAGAGCATGAAGAGCAATCCCAGACCGCTGAGCAGTGGAATCATCGCTTCGGTGCCACCGAAACTCCTGAATATGAACATCATACGCGCAGCCGCTTCTAACAGCGTCTCAGGGCCACCGATGAGGAGGTTGACATTGTCGGAGTCGGGATATTCGACCCGAGTGAGCACATCGGCGAATTCCTCTTTGATAAGGGGTATGGCAGCCGCATTGCGCGCCAAGATCAGCGCCTGAGAGTGGCCAAACACCGAATCGTACCGCAGGTACTCGTCCGTTTCGCGGGCACTGACAGGCACCCAGATATCGGCAAAGGACGTCACGCGGAAGGCCGGTACGTTGGGCACGACCCCTACCACGCGGAAGGGTCGTCCCTTGAGTTCGATATACTTCCCCACGGCCTGCTCCCCGCCGAAAAATACCCGGCGCGTCTCTTCGTTGATCACGACCACCCGTTGGCCCTCCTCTACCTCCTTTGCGGTATAGGGGCGGCCTTCGAGGAAGTCGAATTCGAGGATTTCCCAGAACACTCCGTCCGTGTACCGGTAGTCGGTTTCGATTTTCACGCCGTTGCGATACGTTACTTCCGAGGCCCAGAAACCTGCGGAAATGGACACTTTTTCGGCTTGGATCAGCGGCGACACGTACCGCTTCAAAAAGGCGTAACTGGGTGGTGAGATCCTCTTGCCTGCTTCTTCTGTATGCTCTCCTGTGATAATTTTCATGACAAGCGTCCGATCCGCCCGCGTCTCCGGCGGGAAGGAGCCAAAGACGTGGTCGAACAAGGCTGTCGCCACCATCATTACCATGAGCGTAAAGCTGATGGTAACGAGGCTGATGCAGGTAAAAACCTTGCGCCGCAACAGGACCTTGAGCGCCATTTTGATGTAGTTCTTTAGCATTTTCCTCCTCCTCTCACTGAACCTGTCGCCCGTCGAAGAGCCGCACCGTGCGCCCGGTGCGGTCGGCCAAGCGCTGGTCGTGCGTCACCATGACGATGGTGGTGCCCTCTTCGTTGAGCTGGTGCATGATGCCCATGATTTCGTCGCCCATCTGGCTGTCCAAATTGCCGGTCGGCTCGTCGGCCAACAGGATGTGCGGCTGCGCGACAATGGCTCGGGCCACGGCCACGCGCTGCTGCTGCCCGCCCGACAGTTGCGACGGAAAGTGCTTCACCCGCGAACTCAGCCCCACCCGATCCAGCGCCATCAGCGCCATCTGCCGCCGCTCCTTGCCCGACAGCCCTCGACGATAGAGCAGGGGAATCTCCACGTTATCGACCACGTTCAAATCGGCGATCAAGTGGAAACTCTGGAAGATGAAGCCGACCTCCTCGTTGCGGATGCGCGCCAAATAGCGGTCGGCGTAGGAATTGATGGCCTGCCCGTTGAGGACGATTTCGCCAGCGGTTGGCTCGTCGAGCAGGCCGATGACGTTGAGCAGCGTACTCTTACCCGAGCCGGACGGCCCCATCACCGAGATGAACTCCCCCTCGTCAACGGCGAAGTTGATATTGCTCAAGGCCAAGGTCTCGACTTGCTCGGTGCGGTACACCTTTTCGATGCCTTCGAGTTTAATCATGGCAGTCTCCTTTATTTGATCTGGACTTCGTCCAAGTGCAGGTAGTCTTTCACATCCGAGATGATCACCTCGTCGCCTTCGATTAATCCCTCCTCCACCTCGTAGTACTCGAAATTGGCAATGCCGATGCGCACCTCGGTCTTCACCGCGGTTTGGCCGCGTATCACAAAGACCTCGTGCAGGCCCTCCCGCCCGCTGATGAACGGCCCCCGCTTGACGCGCAGGGCGCGGTCCTTGCGCGCGGTGACGATATAGGCATCGACCCGCTGGTTGGGCCGCAGCAGCGCGTGCGCTGAATCCTCTAATTCGACCTCAAGCTGAATGACCCCACCTTCAACCGTGGGCAGGATGCGGGCGATGTGGCCCTTTACGTATTCTTCCTCATTAATGCGCGAGCGCACCCACAGCCCGGTCTGGAGCCGACGGGCGTGGATATCGGAAACAGTGACATCGACGCGGAACGAGCTGAGGTCGGCGATGCGGGCGATTTCTTGGCCTTGGCTGATGGAAGCGCCGACTTCCGGCGCAATCGCGGTGAGCACGCCGTCTCGGTCGGCGCGGATGTGGGCGCGCTCCAAGCGGCGACGGGCCTCCTCGACCTCGCGTTCGAGGATATTCATCTCCAATTGCAGGGCTTCCAACTGGGCTTGGGTGGATTCGACGAGGTTGCGGCGGTCTTCTTCGAGTTGTTGCAATTCAATCTCAGCGCGCTGTTCTTGCAGGTGCGCTTGGCTCAGCTCTTCTTGGGAGACCGCGCCAATGTCCTGTAACTCGCGGAGCTGGGCGGTGCGGGTCTTAAAGCGCTGAAATTCCAAGTTTTTCAGCCGCCAGCGCGTGTCGAGGTCGCTCAGCTTTTTGCGTTCGTCCAATTCGAGTTGGGTGCGGCGGTTCTGCTTGAGGGCCAACTCTTCGGCCCGTTTTTCGACGTCGAGCCGCGCGGCGTTCAAGTCCAGTTCGACGATGGGCTGTCCCTGCTGCAACATGGCTCCCGGCTTTTGCAGGATGCGTACCAGCCGCGTATGGATGGGGCTGAAGATGATCTGCTCAAACTGAGGTACCACCGTGCCCGAAGCGGTAATCGTCTCTTCTACCGCTCCCCACTGCACCTGCGCGGTGCGGATGCGGTCGGAATCCAGCGCCGGCCGGATCCAGCCGGGCAACCAAACAGAGAGCCAAAGAAGTGCGGCTAATCCCGCTACTGCATAGGCGATGCGCTTGCCGCGCTGGCGGCGCAGGAAGGTGGGGTCTATGGGGCGGTCCATTGCATTCATCGGGTTCATACCTCCGTTTATCATTTGTATAACAAATTCCGTGCCAAACTAACAAGTGATTGTTTTTACTTGAGTTGTATTTTTCGGGATAAGGCATTTTCGTCCGCTTCTGAACACTCACTGTTCATTTTCGGACAGTCGTTCGGAATCGGGAAGCGGACCGACACCCGCCTACCGCGGCCGGAGGGTATCGGCGGAGGACCTATCCCCCCGGCCCCCTTTCCGCTTCGGAAAGGGGGAGCAGTAGCGGTTCCCCCCTTCCTCTCAGGAAGGGGGGCTAGGGGGGTAGGTCAGGTTGCCCTATTCTACCTAGGCGACCCAGTGGCGGAACAAGGGCTGGACTGGGGCGGGCAGTTCGGCGAAAACGCTGGCGGGCAGCGACGGCACGGCGTTTTCCTTGCGGCCGGTTTCCTCGGACAGGCGGCGGCGCTCGTCCGAGCCGGGGCGCAAGACCTCGACATTGAGCCACCAAGGGGCGTAGCGCACAACTACCGAGGTGCGGGGTTGGTGCGATCGATTGGGCGCGGTCGCGTGCCACAGGCGGCTATCGAGCACGAGCACGCTGCCGGCTGGGCCGCAGGCGTTTACTTCCGTGGGATAAGGGGCCAGCGGATCGACGCCATTGTCGCCGGTGGGGTTGTTCGGGGATCGGTGGCTGCCGGGGACGAGGAGAGTGCCGCCGTTTTCCTCGGTAAAAGGGGCCAGCATCCACAAGGTGGTCAAGTGGACTGTCGCGTCGGGATACGGCGCGGGGATGTGGCCGGCGTTGTTCTGGTTGAAGGGCCAGTCGGCGTGCCAGCCGCCGCGCTCGTTGCCCGGGTGGTTGATCGTGCCGGTGGTGAAGGAGATGCGCGGATGATGGCCTAGCATCGCGCCGACCAAGGCGAGGAGATTTTCATCCGCGAGAAAAGGCGCGAAGGACTGGTCGAAGTTGATCATGCCCGGCAGGTGGCCAATGCCGGATGGGGCTGCGGGATTGCGGTGTTCCGCGACTGTGGTCTCGACGCTGCGGCGCACGTGCTCGATTTGGTCGGCTGGGATGACGTCTTCGACCACGCACCAGCCGTCTAGTTTTAGGTGTAGCAGCAGTCGTTCTAGTTGCATGAGCTTGCCCCCTGTCATCGGCTATATATAACTGACGTCACATATAGCAGTCCGAAATCATTTACAAAATGATCCGCAGATGACACAGATAGCTATAGTAGCGTGTTCACCAGAGAGAACGAAGTGCATATCTCTCAAGTCATTTAGGATTGCTATATAAAGGCCATTAGGTATGGGATGCTTCGCTTTGCTCAGCATGACAAGGAAGGAACGCGCCCGCTGCTGTCATGCTGAGCGGAGCGAAGCGGAGTCGAAGCATCTAATACCTAAGTGCCCGTGCGTAACATCTATATCTATGTATAAAGGATAGGTTTTTGTCGGGGGCGGCAGCAAGCGGATGGCTTGACAGCGCAGGGGTGGTCGTGGAGTTTGGAGCGCATGTCAATTTTTTGGGGGACTGGCGGATGAGTATGGAAGGGGCACCGCCCCTCTGGTTAGTGCTGCCGCTGCTGATGGAATTCGGCTTTGGGCAGGTGTTCAAATGGGCCTCGCAGCACCGGTGCTACGCTCCGACCGTGGTATCGACCAACTACTGGGTGCTAGCGTCCATTCTGCTGCTCTATCTGGGATTCACCGGGCAATTGCAAGTACCGGCCGACGTGATAAAGGTCGGCGCGATCACCGGCGTCGTCTTCATTAGCTCCATGCTGTTGATGACGCGCTTGTTGCGGACCTTTCGCGTGGCCTCGGTGTTGACCGCTTTCCGCCTCGCCATCGTCGTGCCGGTGGGGCTGGGCGTGCTCCTGTGGAACGAGCCGTTGGGCGGCCTCCAACTGGTGGGCTTGGGCTTGGCGTTGGTGGCCGTTTTGTTGATGTCGCGGCACGCTGGGCACCAGACCAATGTTTCGCGCTGGATCGCCACCGGGCTGCTGATATTGGTGTTTAGTATCCAAGGGATGAGCACTTCCTGTCTGCGCTGGGTGCATTACGCTGGTTTGGACGATGCGTATTTACAAGTGCTCATGGTCATCGGCTTTACCGCTGGGACTATTGGGGGCACTGTATTGTTGTGGGAGGCGCGGCAGCGCATTCGGCGCTTTGATTTGGCGGTGGGAGCTGGCATTGGGGTGTACAATCTGCTGGCCTTAATGGCCGTGCTGATCTCGCTCAAGCACGTGCCGGGCACGGTGTTTTTCCCGCTGGTGGGCTGCGGCGTTGTCATTTTGGACAATGTGACGGCACCGCTATTGTGGAAAGAGCCGATCAGTCGGACGGCCGTTTTGGGCGTGGGCGTGGGTGTGCTGGCGGTGATCTTGGTAGTTCAGTAAATCACTGATGTTGTATGGCTCCTTGGGTAGGTATGGGATGCTTCGCTTCGCTCAGCATGACAAGTGCTAGTGCGCTGCTTGCTGTCATGCTGAGCGAAGCGGAGCGGAGTCGAAGCATCTCATACCTAGGACCCGTACGTAACATCAATAGACCGAAACAACGAGGAGTGTGAATTATGAGCAAACGCTATAAGACTGGTGTCATCGGGCGCACGGGTGCCGGCGACTACGGCCACGGGCTGGCAACCGTTTACCGGGACTTGGAGCAAGTGGATTTGGTCGCGGTGGCCGACTCCGATCCCGAGGGCCGCGCCGCAGCCGGCGAGCGCACGGGTGCCCAGCGGCTCTACGCCGATTTTCGCCAGATGCTCGCCGACGAGGATTTGGACCTAGTTAGCGTCTGTCCGCGGATGCCCGACTGCCACGCCGACATGGTCATCGCCTGTGCCGAGGCCGGGGTGCGCGGCGTGTTTATCGAGAAGCCGCTGACGCCCACTCTGCGCGAGGCCGACGCCCTCTTGGCGGCCTGTCAGGAGCACGGCGTCAAAACTGCGGTGGCGCACCGGCGCGCCAATCCCTACGAGCAGTACGGCAAAAAGCTGGTTGACGAGGGCGTTATCGGCCAGCTACAAGTGCTGCGCAGCCACGGCAAGTCCGACCACCGGGCTGGGTCTCAGGATCTGATGGTCTTGGGCACGCACATGATGGACAGCATGCGCTACTTTGCCGGGGCCGAGGTGGTTTGGGCCCACGGGCACGTCACGCAGGATGGGCGCGAGGTCGCGTTGGACGATGTGCGGGAAGGGGACGAGCGCATCGGCTTGATCGCCGGCAACGGGGTGGCGGCGTACTACGTTTTTGCGAATGGGGTGACCGCGCATTTTGAATCGCAACCGGGCTATCCAAAAGGGCACAACAGCCGTTGGTTCGGTTTTGAGGCGCACGGCAGTGAGGGCATCATCGCCCTGCGCAATTCGCCCAACGGCGAGATGTACATCTATCGCCAGGGCTTATGGATCCCCGGCGAGGAAAACGGCTCTTGGGAACGGGTGCTGTTGGACGAGTGGGAACAGTATTCGGCGGGCGAGCGCACGCACCAGAGCAATTTGATCATTGTGCGCGAATTGATCCAAGCCATTGAGGAGGATCGCCCGGTGCGGGCCTGTTCCAGCGGCGAGGACGGGCGAGCGGCGCTGGAAATGATCATGGCGGTACACGAGTCGCAGCGGTTGGGGACGCGGGTGTCTTTGCCGCTGGCGAATCGGGAGAATCCGTATGAGACTTGGCGGCGGGAGGAGGGGGGAATTTGGTAGTCATCTCGCATATCCAACGAGTCGGAAAGACGAAAATAATCTGTGCATGTTTAATGAAGTGTCAGGAAATGAAAATCTATGAAGAAGGCTGATCCAGATGAACTATATGAGAGGTCATGAATTATGCAGCTTATACTCCAGCCGTTAGGTTCGTAGCTCCATAAACTATCTGTGAAGGTATTACAGAGCTGTCAGGAGATCCCAAGTGAAAGATCAGCTCGATAGCGTGAGATGTTTCCACGAGGTGTTCCAGGCATACATGGAGCACACACCTACGGCAAAGGTGCCGACGGAGATAAGCCAAGGGCGTATCCAGATGTTTTTGGAGGAGCTAGAAGAGTATCAAGCGGCCGTACATAACCACGACATCGTCGAGATCGCCGACGCCCTTACAGACATGCTTTACGTACTGCTGGGTACGTTCGTCGCGCATGGTCTGCAGGACATTGCCGAAGAGCTCTTTGCTGAAGTCCACCGCAGCAACATGAGCAAGCTAGATGAGCAAGGTAAGCCCATATTCAGGGAGGACGGCAAAGTGTTGAAATCAGATCAGTTCTCAGAGCCGGATTTGCGCTCGATCATAGCGAAAATTGGTCAAGTTGAGTCAGGATAAATGACTTGTTATTTGTGTTGCTTATATTCGTAAAGACATGGAGGTCACAGGATGAATGAACGAATCATAATCGATTCCTCAATCCGTCATGGCAAGCCAGTGATTCGGGAGACCCGAGTGCCAGTGCACCGAATTATTGGGAGCCTTGCAGGTGGGGCGACCCCAGAAGAAGTCTGTGAGGAATATGGCATTATCGACGCAGATATACGGGCCGCTCTTGAGTACGCGGAGGAACTCGTGGAAGCAGAAGAAACTCATCCTCTACCTGCGTCCTAAGCCGGTTTGCAATTCACTAGGCGAAGCACCAAATAGACATACCGAAACCTATGACGACAGTACTTGATTCAACGAACAATTCAGAGCTTGTAGCAAGGCTGGAAGAGGCGGCGCTGAACGGGCTACCCGCGCTGCAAACAGCGTTCTACGACGGCTGGATCGTTCGAATGTCTGAGGGATACAGTCGCCGTGCCAACTGTGTAGTCCCGCTGTATGAGTCCACAACCCCGCTCCAGGAGAAGTTGGTTCATTGTGAAGCGGCGTACGCGCGGGCATCGCTACCTTGTCTTTTTAAGATTTTTCCTGCCTGTCAACCTGAGAATTTGGACGAGACCTTGGCGCAACTTCAGTACGCTAGAGACGCCGATACACTGGTTCAAACCATGCGGCTTGAGGCCCGTCCCGCTAATTCCCCTGCCATATCGCTATACGAAGATGCAACAGATGAGTGGCTCGAAACCTGGATACGTCTGTCCGGTCGCAGTCAGCACGCTGAGGTATTTCGCAGTTTGCTCAACGCGATCTCCACTCCTTCGGCCTATGTTGTCGCCCGGACTGATGGCCAATCCGTAGGCTGCGCTCGCGCCGTTGTTTCGGGATCAATCATGGGGCTCTTTGATTTGATGGTCGATCCCGAGCATCGGGGTCAGGGCTTCGGCCGTGGGCTCCTTGAGGCACGCCTCAACTGGGGATTTGAGCAAGGGGCGCGTCTGGCATACCTGCAAGTGATGGCGAACAACGAGCCAGCTCTGGCGCTGCAACGCAAGTATGGTTTCAGCGAGTCGTACCGGTATTGGTATCGAGTGCAGCCCTCCTCTGATTTGGAGGACGGAAACTGTTGAGATTGTTAAACCGCCTACGACCCAACCGTGGGGACGCCGGTCCGTTTGGTTTCGTGATCCAGATAGGAACATCGTCAATTTCTATGCCAATGTGGAGGTTCAAGGATGAATAGGGCCCATGTCAGTTTTGGGCTTCTCGAAAAGACCCAATCTGGAGACTTTGCCGTGGCTAAGATGATAATCTTTGACTATGGCCGCACCCTATATGATCGAGCAACCGACGATTTCTTCCCCGACGCAATCTCCGTCGTAAAAACGCTGGCTGAGCAGTACCGACTTAGTATCGTATCGGTCTCCCCTGCGGATGAGGAAGAGGCCCGTATAGAGGCATTGCGAGAGCAGGGTATTCTCGACCATTTCGAGGAGATCGTCTTCACCGCAAGCGGCGACGCCAAATCAAAGGAATATGAGGCCCTGTTAAGAAAACTCGATCTTAAAGCCAACGAGGTGGTTGTCGTCGATGACTACATAATACGAGGGATTGCGTGGGGCAATGCAGCAGGAGCCACAACGGTTTGGTTCCAAAATGGGAAATTCGCCGATCTTATGCCCAACGACGAAACGGGAAACCCCGACTTTACGATCCACTCGCTAAGTGAGCTTCTCAAATTGCAATGAAAACCCGTCCCAGAGCTTACGCCTATATCACCAACGGGAGCCGCCTGCTCCTCTTTATTCACCCCGAGGCACCGGAAGCTGGCATTCAAGTCCCAGCCGGAACGATTGAGCCCGGAGAGAATCCTCAGGATGCCGTGATGCGAGAAGCAAAAGAGGAGACCGGCTTAACCGAACTCAGATATGAGCAGTTCCTGGCTCAGGATACCCGAGACATGCGGGATTGCGGGCGCGATGAACTACAATATCGCTGGTTCTTTCATTTGTCTGTACAAGGGCCAACAGAAGAAACTTGGCGTCATGGAGAACATGCGGAGGACGGATCTGTGATCCATCCATTCGATTTCTTTTGGGCCGATGTCAAGGCACTTCCCAAGCTTGTTGCCAATTACGACGACAAGATCGACCTGCTGGTAGAGTCCATGAACGCTCGTAAGTAAACACACCCAAAGATGTGATGCATCGTCTGAGCGGGTTCCTGCCTAACTTGCTTAGCCAGTGGCTCAAATTACAGAAATCGCAAGCAGTTCCCTAGGCGCTTTTAGGCTAAAGTGCCGTAGGGCACAAGATTACTGGAAGGTTTTCTGAGGAGAGGCACAGGATGTCTGAGGCATCGAGACCAGCTATCGAATACGAAGCATTTCAGGTAGAAACGGGAGGACAGGATGTTCTCGTCACCTGGTTTCCTCCTTCTTTCGGAGTTTGAATCTGACGTTTTTCTACCGCTGCACCATCGTGCCCTCATTGCTGTCGGCTTATTGAATGAGTAAGGATGCACGTTGCGGCAAACGAAAACCTCCCGGCAATGGTCGAGTATCTGCACAGGCGGGGCGTTCCGCTTGACGACCTAGACAACTTCGGTCGCTCACCAGCGCAGTTCGCCGTCGAAGGACGCAGGCTCGAGGCCCTACGCGCGTTAGCAGGCTGTGGCGCGACGCTCGAGGTCGAGGCAACCCAGCTCCTCGATGATTGACGGCCGTGAATAATTGGCAGGGCGAAGAATAAACGAGGATGAAAGAAGAGACACCGTATAAGATTAGCCCATTTCGTTAACTTAATTCTGCGATACTAACTGATAGCCTTAGCAAAACCGGATGATCGTAGCCGACGCTTTCCCGTTAATCGTCCTCGCCAAGCTCCAGCGTCTGAAGCTCTTAAACGACCTCTATGGCGAAGTGCTGATCGGATCTGTCGTGAAGGCGGAGACAATCGATACTGGTCAAACGGTCCGTGCCCAAGGTGTAGAGCAGCTTGAGGCCGCCTTGGGAGCCGGCTGGCTACAGACGGTTCACGTAACCGCACTCTTGTGGGTTTCCCCAGCCGTCGTAGCGGAAGTATTGAGACTTGCACGGGAGGCAAACAGATGAAGAAGGAACAGATGGTCGGCACTAGGCTCCCTTCGGAGTTAGTCCGCGAATTGGCGTTTATCGAGGAGGTTGAGCAGTCCGATCGCTCAACTACTGTGCGCCGGCTACTCTCGAAAGCGATCCAGCAATGGAAGCTAGAAGCGGTTTCATAACTTGATAGGGGGTTGTGTTTTTTCTTTTTTGCTTCTACTCGTTTTGCTTCGCCCCAAGGAGTCCCGATTATGTCGCGCCATACGTCTGAATTGACCGATGCCCAATGGGCGCATATAGCGCCGTTGTTACCTGCACCCAAAGCGTCGCCCAAAGGCGGTCCCAAACCCATTGCCAACCGTCCGGTGTTTGAGGGTATTTTATGGGTGTTACGCAGTGGTGCGCGGTGGAAAGACCTGCCCGAACGATACCCCTCGCCGAGTACCTGCTGGCGTCGGCTACGCCGTTGGGAAGAGCAAGACATCTGGCTGAAGGCATGGCGAGCGTTGTTAGGCCAACTGGATGAGCAAGGCCAACTCGACTGGGCCGAGACGTTTGCCGATGGTAGTTTTGCCCCGGCCAAAAAAGGGGGGCCTGTGTCGGGCCGACCAAACGCGGAAAGGGTACGAAGTGGATGGTGGTGGCAGACGGCCAAGGGCTGCCTTTGGGAAACTACCTGGACTCGGCGTCCCCAGCCGAAGTCGGGTTGATCGAGCCGACGCTGGAGCGGGTGGCCGTGCCGCGCCCCGGCCGGGGCCGGCCGCGGAAAAATCCGACGCGCTTGATCTACGACAAGGCCGCCGATTCTGACCCGCTGCGCGCTCGATTGGCACGACGGGGCATTGAGTTGATCTGTCCGCATCGCAAAAACCGGAAGAAACCGCCCACCCAAGATGGACGCCCCTTGCGCCGCTACAAGAGGCGATGGAAGGTCGAACGCACCTTGGCATGGTGGGGCAATTTTCGACGGCTGGTCGTGCGATGGGAATATCATATCCAAATGTATCAAGCCTTTGTCAATGTCGCCTGTCTGATGATTACACTCAGACGGTTATAAAACCACTTCTATCAATTTAGGGATTAAATCGAAGCGCTGACGAACTGAAAAAGCATCCAGAAGTCTCTCGGTGAGATTTCGGATACCACCATAGCTTTTTTTGTAATCTGACTGATAGACTTCAAGGAGAAAGTCAACAAGTTTTTCTTTAGAATCAGTTGAGCATTTACAACACATTCTCGACAAAATTTCTGGAACGATTTTTGACAGAACAATGCCAAAATTAGAATAGCGAATAGGATCTCCCAATCGTATATCTTCTATGGCATTATCAAGGATGTTCAGGTACTGTTCAATAAGACCGCCAATGGAAGCAGGATTCATCCGGGATAATGAAGCACGATTGAAAATACGGTCGACAACTTTTTCATCGCCGATCCGTACCAAACAGGACGTTGTCCAGTACGGAGCATATTCAGCAACACGGATTAATGCTCCCTCCGCAGTGTCTTTTTCTATGGTAGTTTCAGATATTCTAAACGGTATACCCGTATCTTCGCAAAAACGAAGAAAATTGTATGCAGTTAGCAGGTCTTCATAATGCGAATCTCCGAAATCGTGTGTTCGTGTAATTCGCCCTATGTCGAATCCTGATTTTTCTTTTACTCCTGATTTTTCTACCGGCGGGCGATCAAGGGCATTTCTGAAAATTTTTCTTTCACCCCACGGATCACATTTATATTGACGGAGTGTGTGCCAGTGCTTTGAAAACTCATTGCGTAATTTTTCAAATTTAGACCATCTATCTGTACTGGAAGATAACGACATTTGTGCATATTGAAGCAAGAACATAATAAAAGATTCTTGTGAAACCAGAGAGTAATCTATTGTGATCGGGTTGAGATTGATCTTGTCTCGGATTGTTGCTAGTGAATTTTCAAGAATTCTTTTTGCTTCATTTACCTGACCGATTTCTGCAAGTAGGCTTGCTTTCTTGGCTTCCCAGAATGGCAAAGACTTATTAACTTGCCATTCCGTGATCCTTTTTTTAATTTCCTGTAGATTCAATCCGAACAGTTCAAAAAGTACAAGTTCATAATGAAAACGTTCTTTGTGTTCAGGGGATAGATTTTGCGTATCATCTTGGATCCTTCCACATAAGTTTCTCCATTTTTCCAGAAGTCCCGCTTCTCGGTAAAACCGCATCATCGAAATAAGTAGGCAATGGCACATGTTCCTAACATCGTGTCGATTCAACCCTCTTTCCTTCATTTCTTCTAGGGTAGCAGGAAGTGATTCAACGGGAGTATTTAAGTCCGCGAAAGGCATATACCGATTCAGGATGGACTCAATAGATGCAAGTTGATCAGCATGAATTGGGCACAAGCATTTCTCCATACGCCAGTTCAGCTCAAAGGCGAATTCGAGGTCAACGAAGTTGGGAAGCTCGTCTCCAGAGGAGAGATAAGAGAGCCATTTTTTGGTATATAGCCAGAGTTGGGAACGACGATCTTCGGGAACAATTACCCATCCTGGATACGAAAGACGCTGCGTTTTCCAAGTTTGAAGAAGCTGGTAAAGCAGGGCAATCGCATTATAAGTGTCCCTTCGCCAACAGGTTAGCCAGATATTTGTTATCCCAACCGGCCTTGAGCCGTTTGGTTTGAATGCCGGCTTTGGTTGTTTTGTCTTGCTGGAGTAGATTGAGTGCGATGTGGCGTAAGACGGCCATGTTTTCGGGGCCGTGTCCGCGGCGTATGCGGCATTGATCTTCGTTAAAGACGACATCTAAGACCCAATGTAATGAGTTTTCAATAGCCCAATGCCCCCGCACGGCCTGCCCCAACCGTTGGGCGTCGTTGTCCAGCGTGGAGATATAGTAGCGTCGTTCAACCGAAACGCTATCGCCGCTTTGTCGGATGGCTTCGACCATACCGAACAGACGTAAGCCCGGCCACAGGGCATGATCGGCAACGGGCTCAATCTGGTCGGTGGTCCAATAGTGCCGCGTTTCGCACCGCCCGTGGTTTTGGTCTTGAGTACCCCAATAATCTACGGTGGGATCGGCGTGGAGTTGCTCATCGGAGCGGTCAAAAAGCTGTTGGAGATGGGCGTGGAGTTTGGGTTGATTGGCCTTGACGGCCAGCACGTAGTCGGCGTCTTGTTCGACGACCTGCTCGGCGGTGCTTTTATGACACCCCAACGCATCGGTGGTGATCAGGCAGCCTTTGAGGTCTAACAGGCGTAATAATTCGGGGATGATCGCAATTTCTTCCAAGGCTTCTTCACAATGGAATTGCCCCAAGACCAGCCGATTGTTGACCGCCCACGCATGCACCATGTGAAGGGCGGCTTGCCCCGAGCCGGTATCGTAGGAACGACGCAGCGTTTTGCCATCCAGCGGCACCAACTCGCCTTCGTCGGCCAATCGGGGCGTCAGCGATTGCACCCAAGCGGTAAAACAGTCTTGGAAATACCAAGGCGAAATACGGGCAAATACGCGCCCGAAGGTATCATGCGAGGGAATGCCATTAGGCAGGGCCAAGAACGTCTTAAGCCAGTCGGCTTTCGCCCGGCCAAATTCGGCCATCGCCACCCAGTTATCGGCTCCGCAGATCGCACCGCACACCGCAATCATGAGAATATCAATCAAGCGATGCGCTCGACAACGCTCAATACGGGGGTCGGGGATGTCGGCCAAATAATCCAGCAATCCCGAAGAGGAGGAGGGCATCAACAAACACTCCAATCAAGAGGAAAATGGAAGGACGGGAACCGAAGCTCCATAGAACGAGAAAAAGTAACATAACCCCATGGTAAAAATCAACTTATAATGCAATCGCCCTGGGGCTTGGCATTTCAAACGCCCCATGAAATCCTATGCAAGGAAACAGAAGTGCAACCCAAACATGACGAAATTGCACTTACGAGTTGAATCCGCGCAAGAAAAATCCTCAACGCCTTATAGTAATCTACATCAATGTCGCGGTATTCAGACATGTCAACCGAAACGATGTTACGTCGTTCAAGAAGTTTTTTCTGTGAGTCCGACAGTCCGAGTAGGCCGACGAGATATATCTTGGGAGAGTTCTCTTGACCTAGATTATCTCGTATCCACCCAATCCATTGCAAGAAGTTAGGGTCATCGCCAGAAAATCCAATTAGGCAAAGTGTATTTTCGAGGAGTGCTTGACGAACAGTATTTACGAAGGGCGAAAAATCGTCAGGATAGCGTCGGTAGTCATCCTCGGTGATGATAAACGGTCGGTCTGAAGGGAAACTTCCATGGAGTTTAACGATTCGCGGTTTTTCAGAATAAACCAAGTCTTCTTTGTTGACGACTACGTCATACCTCTGTGAGGTAACGGACCTACATGCCCTCTCCAGTAGTGTATCGTAGTTTGTCGTGAATACGTCCGACCACGGGAGATTAAGTAAATCTACGTGTAGATTTGATGGTTCGTAGGCAAGGTCTGGAATGGTATCACGTAATGTCTGATCTAACGCTGGTCGGCCAAAGGCGGCCTCGACCTCGTCTGCCAGCTTAAGCACGTTCAGATACCTGCTGTCAGAGTCTGGTTCCTTGCCATTAAGTTTCTCGTAGAACCGATCTCCTAGTTCAGACCAGTCAGGGAAGCTCGGCCCTGAGTCGTCTTTTGGCTTAGCATTTCTGCTGAACCCGGCCCCAACCATGACAGCGGCATGGCCAGAAAATAGGCGTTCCGCGATCTCGTCTAGATACGGACGGAGACGAAGTGGAATAGGAGGTGCTTCCGTTTCACTCATGTTGTTGTTTCCTCTAAGGCGCGTTCGTCACAGACGCGAGTTTTTTAATCCTTCTTCACCCTCCGCTTCTTCTGCTTCCCTGCCGCTTCCGCCGCCAACGGCACCCGCATTTTTTCGTACAGTCCAAATAGATGTTCGACGCGCTCGCGGTCGGAGGTGAAGGTGCTACGGCGGTAGAGCTTATCCACAGCGCGGTCGAGGGCTGAGTGCGCTCGGCGCAAATCGGGCGGCATCGCGTCTGGGTCGTAGAGATCGGCGAGCGTGGCGTTCGGATGGTTGGCGCGGGCAGCGAGTACCGCGTCGGCGTGGCGCGTGAGGCGTTGTAGGTTTTTCCCGGGGACAAGTGGAAGCGGGAAGGTGTTATAGACGACGCCGATGGAATAGCGGTAGTCGCTTTTGAGCCGCCCGCCGAAATGTCGCATCCACGCCATGTGCATAGCCGAGGTGAGCAGGGCGAATAGGGGTTTAGTTGCATCACTCAGCACGAAAACGAGGTCGCTTGGAACAGTTGGCGGCTCTAGCCACCCAATCGGGATGTAATTCCGCCGTTCGGAACTCACCTTTGGGATGACCAAAAACGGGGCATCGGGAACGACGTTGACGTGGTAAAGCGTCGGTGTTTCCGCCAGCTTGCGAGTCGGTGGGCTCTTGCTTTGCTGACGAAAGGCGCGTACGGCCCGCACGCGCTGGTGTAGGGCTGGTGCTTGCCGCAGCAGGTCGGGCGGTGCCTCTCCGAGCCACAAAATCCAACGCTCGCCGCCGTTGAGATATTCCCAAGCACCAATAAAGGGGCGAACATAAGGCGCAGCCTCTGGGCACTCCGCTAACAACGCATCGCGCTCGTCCGCATCCAAGATGTAATGGCCGCCATCAATCGGCTTCGACCCAATGATGAGCTTCGCCAGCCCATTGATTGGCTGACTCTCCATGCCCACGACCAAATGCGGATTGGTCAGCCCGCCGCCGTCGAACAGGTAAGGCGTGATCGCCGCGAGGTTGGTTTCTTCTGGCTCGCCATTGATGTCGGGATAGGCAAACAGCCGCTTTTCCTTACGCGCCGCTTCCCGTTTGTCCAGCCCGATAATCACCACGTGAACATGCGCCTTGCCGCGTGCATCTGAACCCCAAGCAAACGTGCGGTGAGCAAAGGCAATGTCGAGGCGGCAGCGGTTGAACAAGACCGGCCAAAGCTGCGCCACCTGCTCGCCCTGTGTAATGGAATTGGTCGCCACGAACCCAATGCGCGGATTGCCTTTCTGCGCGTACTCACCAGCACGTATGAACCAAGCCGCTACGTAATCAAGGGTGCCGCCGCTGCCGCCAAGCGCAGCGACCTGTTGCACCTGTTTACGCTGATCGGGGGACTGGAACTTTGAGCCTACAAACGGCGGATTCCCGAACACGTACGAACATTCCTCCGGCGGCAGCAGTTCAGCCCAGTCCATTGTTAGCGCGTCTGCGTTGCGGATGTGCGGCGACTTCTCCAGCGGAATGCGCGCATAGGTCTGGCCGAACTCCAAGCTCAGTCGGTTGTTCATAATGTGGTCCATCATCCACAGCGCGGTCTCGGCGATACGCGCCGGAAACTCGCTAATCTCAATGCCATAGAACTGATCAACGTTGACCACGGAGAGCAGCTCGGCGAATGCAGAGAGCTGGCCGGATGGGTGCAACTCGCGCAGCACCTCGATCTCAAGCTGCCGCAACTCGCGGTACGCGATGATGAGGAAGTTGCCGCAGCCGCACGCCGGGTCGAGAAACGTCAACTGACCTAGCTTTTGTTGAAAAGTGTACAGATCGGGGATACGGCGATTGTCGCGCCGGGCTTTCAGACGTGCGAATTCGGCCCGCAGGTCGTCTAAAAACAACGGCTCGATCACCTTGCGGATGTTCTGCTCGGTGGTGTAGTGGGCACCCTGAGCGCGGCGCTCGGCTGGCTCCATCACCGATTGGAACAGCGAGCCGAAGATGGCCGGGGAAATAGCGGTCCAGTCGAACAAGCAAGCGTTGAGCAGACTCTGGCGCATTTCGGCGTCGAAGTCGGGGATGCGCAACGGCTCGGCGAACAACTCGCCGTTGACATACGGGAAGCGCGCCAAGTCCTCGTCTAACTTGGTTTGCCGCTGCTCCTCCGGTGTGTTCAAGACTTGAAACAGCCGCGCTAGATAGGGACCAAGGTCGCTGCCGTCGGGTGAAGTGCGCTCCTCAATGAACTGCAAGAAGATGTCGCGTGGCTCGAAGATGCCGGTGTCGTCGGCAAACAAGCAAAACACCATGCGCACGAGGAAAAGTTCCAAGTCGTGGCCGTCGTATCCAGACTCGGCGAGCGCATCGTGCAGGCGAGCAATGCGCTCGGACGCTTCGATGTTGACCGGGTCTTGGTCGCGGAATGTGCGCCGCTGAACCCCGATGATAAAACCGAACTTTTCGACGTGCTGCGGCAGGTCGGTGAGGGCAAAGCGCGTCTCCTCGCGCTCGTCCCGGTCGAGCAGTTCAAAGGTCTTAAAGTCGCAGAGCAGTTGGTAGCGGGGACGGTCGCGCTCGGTCAGTGCGTCGAAATAGGTCCCGGCCTGTTTACGCGCGACGGTAAGGTCTCGGCCCGCACTCTTTTGCTCGACCAGCAACACGCCCGGCCAGAATAGGTCAATAAAGCCGTGCGAGTTGTCCAAACGGCGGACGTGCTCCTCATAGCGCGCAACCGTGCGGCGACGCACGCCGAAGATCTCAAAGAAATCGTTGTAGAAGCTCTGAGTCTCGCCGCTCTCATAGGTCGCGTTGGCCCACTCTGTGGCGAATTGGGCGGCGCGAGAGCGGATTTCGTTCCATGAAAGGCGCATGATGATGGGTTTTACGCTGGCTTGCTACTGAAACAACTGCACCGTCGGCTTGATCACCAAGAGAGGCACGCAGGCGCGGGGCGGCAGCGCGGCGACGAAGAGCGCGGCTTGGGCCATCTCTTCGGGTTGCAGCATGGCGGCCCGGCGTTCGGCGCTGACGGGTTCGGGCCGCTGGGCCAAAATCGGCGTCTCTACCTCGCCGGGACAAATCGCGCAGGCGCGGATGCCGAACTCGACTTCCTCTTCGTTAATCGAATTCGTCAGAGCCACTGCCCCGTGCTTGGAGGCCGAGTACGCAGCACCGGCCAGCTTGCTGGCTCGCAGGCCGGCGATAGACGAAACGGTGATGATGAGGCCGTCGCTTTTTTGCCGCATTCCCGGCAACACCGCCCGCACCATGTTGTACACCCCAGTGAGATTGATGGCAATGGTCTGATCCCAGTCCTCGGGTGCCACGTCGCCGACCGCGCGCGGATTGGTGTTGATGCCGGCGTTGTTGACTAGCACATCGACGGCACCCCACTTGGCTTCAACGGCGGACGCTAGGGCCTCGACAGCTTCGCGGTCGGATACGTCGCAGGAGTGGAGTAAGATCCGATCGGCATCGAGGCCAGCGGCGGCGGCGGTGAGCGGCTCAGGGCGTCGCCCGACAAACGCCACCCGCGCTCCGGCGTCGGCAAAACCACGCGCTATGCCCGCGCCGATTCCAGTACCTGCGCCGGTTACTACCACAACTTTATCGACAAACTGACCCATTATTCCGCTTCCTTTTTGAGTGTCTTCAAGTGCTGAGCTTCCTCGCGCTGCTTGTAAAACGAGTCGAGGGGAAAGCAGCCGGAAATCATGCCGTTGCGCGGCGCAGTCGTGCAATCGGAAAACGTGCGGCAGATGACGCGGCGTTGCATTTGGCCGGTTTGCAGCACGTCGCTGGGCAGGTCGGGATAGGACAGCACCATCCGCCCCAAGCCGATAAAATCCACCATGCCCGCCCGCACGAGAGCCTGACCCACGTGCGGCAGGTACTCCTGCAAATAGGAATAACCCGACCCGACGAACAGGCTGTGCGGGAAGTGCGCCTTGAGCCGAGCGACCATCGCCACTTGCCGCGCCACCCCGCACAGCGGGTCTTCCGGCGGCAGGTAGCCATCGGAAGGGGGAAAGAGCGCCGGGCGCTGGATGTGCGGATTGTAATAAGGGCTGCCGCAGGACAAGTTAATCAGGTCCACGCCCAAGCTCTCCAACAAGGCGATGAACTGCTCGGCCTCACCTAAGTCCATTTGTCGAGGGTCGCCCTGATCGACCCCAAAGCCGTACTTGTAGGGCAGGCAGTTTTGGTACGGCTCGGGCACCCCGTGTCCCGGTTTGCCGTCAATACTTGCGTCTGGATCGGGCTGGAAGGGCACGAAGTCGAAGGCGCTCAGCCGCACGCCAATGCCGAGGCCGGGTGCTCGCTTGCGGATCCCCTCGATGATGGAGCGGACAAAGCGCGTGCGATTGGCAAAGGAGCCGCCAAAGGAGCCGGGTCGCGTAAATGCGCTGAGGAATTCGTGCCCTAGGTAGCCGTGGCAATGTTTGATATCTACGAAGTGGTAGCCCAGCTCATGGGCGATTTGTGCGCCGGTGACGTAGTGGTCGATCAACTCCTCGATATAGGCGTCCGTCAGGAGCGGATAGTCCGCGTCAAGGCCGAATTTGCGATCCAAGATTGGGTGGTGATAGAGAATGGCCGGCGCGGATTGGTCTTTACGCCAAGGCCGACAGAACCGTCCCGAATGCGTCAGTTGCAGGCCGAGGAGCAGGTCGTCGGTGGTGCCGAATCGCTCGTCGTGCGCCGACAGGAGGATGTCGCGGAGCTCGGCCATGCCGACGCGGTTTTCCTCGCGCGCCATGAGCTGGTTTGGGTTGGCGCGGCCCTCGGGCACCACGGCAAACGCCTCGCCGCCCCAGATGAGCTTGGCCCCGCTGCGCCCGAAGTTCTGCCAGCGCCGGCGCGTCAAATCGCTCGGCTGGCCGTCTTCGGTCCCATCCCACCCTTCCATCGGCTGAATGGCAAAGCGATTGCCAATGTGGATGCCGCTGCTATGGGCCGATTGGGCCAGCGGGGAAGTGGGAGCGGTTTCGATTTGGTCGTCGCAGGGCAATTCTGCGCCCAAATGGGCTAGGTGGGCGCGAAAGTCGGTTGCTTGCTTAAAGCTGGAAATGCGCGGATAGCGCGCCTTGGCCATCAAGAGGTCTCCCGGCGTTGTAGATACAGCATCAGCCCCAAACCGAAGGCAAGCATGGCGATGCTGAGGAGCTGAGCTTGGCTCAGTCCCCACAGCGCGCGCGGGTTGATCCGAATGAACTCCACCAAGAACCGCGCCAGCCCGGCGAGGATGAGATAGAAGCTAAACGACAGGCCTGGCGTTGCGAAGCGGGTCCGCATTTTCCACAGGAAGGCAGCGATCCCGAGGTGGGAGAGGGTTTCGTACACGGGAGCGGGATGGACCTTTTCAAGGGTTGGCACCACCCCGTTGGGATAGGCCATGCCCCAAGGAAGATCCGTCGGCACCCCGTAGTCGCCATCGCCGGCGAGTTGGCAGCCGATCCGCCCGATCCCGTAGCCCACGGCAATGGCAATACCCAACGAGTCGGCGACTTGGCCCAGCGGCGCATTATGGCGGCGAATTTGCCAAAGCGCGCCGGCAGTGGCGACGACAAATCCCCCGTACCAAGTCAGGCCATAGCCGGAAAACAGCAGGTCGAACACCTCGTCCCAAGTCTCGGGCGACGTTTCAAAGAGCACGAAGTAGAGCTTGGCCCCGACTATCCCGCCGATCATGCAGGTGGTGACAATCGTTGAGCCTAGATCTTTGTGCAGGCCTTGGCGCTTGAACTCGCGGTTGAGTACGTGCAGGGCCGCTAGGAAGCCGAGGGCGACCATGAGGCCAAACGTGCCGATGCTAATGGGGCCGATCTCGAATAAGTAGGGGTACATAATCAGATGTTTTTGCGACCCAGTGCCTCGACCTGTCGCTTGAGCGCCGCGGCGATCTCGTAGTAAATCTCATAGGGACTCAACGCTTCGGCGGATTTCTTAAAAGAGGTGGTTTCTAGAGGAGGGCCAAAGAGCAGGCGCAAGGGGTGGCGCGATGGCGTGCGCGTCCCCTTGGGCAAGGCTTCGCGGGTCCCGGCAATGTGCAGGGGCACTACGGGCGCATCTAGCTCGTAGGCCAAAAGCCCTACGCCCGCCTTAAATGGCTGTAGCTGGCCGTTGACTGAGCGCGTGCCTTCGGGAAAGACCAGCAGCGGGCGGCGCACCCCCACTGATTGCCGCGCTCGCACCAAGCCGGCGGCAAAGTTGCCTTGGCCGTCGAAGGGGACGGCATTGACAAAGGTGTACAAAAACCAGCGGAACTCGGAGTCGGCGAGGTAGTGCTCACTGGTGGCGATGTTGAGGTGATCGACATGGGAGCACACGGCCGCGTACACGCAGGCACCGTCGAGGTGGCTGGTGTGATTGGCGGCAATCAGGTAGGGCCGATCTTGGGGCAAGTGCTCTAGGCCGCCGGCCCGGAAATCGAAAAAGCGGCGGAACAAAGAGCCGCCGGTCTCCCACAGAATTTCTTGCAGCATATTTTTGCCAGCCTCGCTCTCTGGCTCGGCACTCGGCTCGGCGTGCAAGATGCCCGACCAGTACGCGGGCGACTGCTCCACTTCCCAGTCCATCCCGTCGCGCAGATGAGCCTCTAGCCGCGCCAAGACACTGCGGAGCGTGTCCTGTGGCTGCAAAAGTCCATCGACTTGGGTCCCCAACCGCTGGCCGAGCCACGCGGCGAACTCCACTGCCATCAGCGAATCCAACAAGGTGTCGAGCGGCGCATCTATGTGCGCTGCTACCTCCTCGGTGCTCAGCCCCGCAAGCAGGCCGATTTGGCGCTGGATCACCCGCTCCCATTCCGGCAGGGCAGTGTCCGGGCAACCTTCGCGCTCGATGGCGGACAACAGGGCTTGGCGGTCCACGGCTCCGTCGTCCAGCCTCGGCAACGGTTGGGTCCAAAAGTGCAAGCGCTGGATTCGGTGATGACTGGGCAAGGTGCGCGAAATCTCGTATGAGCGCGCTTGGATGGCTTCGCGCAAGTCCTCGGCCTCCTCGGCCTCGCAGTTGAGCACGGCCACGCCGTGTACTTCTTCGCCCCCAGTGCGGGTTGAAGGCACGCCGACCACGCTCAGTTCGGCCACGTGCGGTAAGCTGTGGTAGAGCGATTCGACTTCGCGGGGATAGACGTTGTGGCCGGCTCCGTTGACAATCAGGTCTTTGCTCCGCCCTTCGACGAAGAGATAGCCGTCGTCGTCGAGGCGGCCGAGGTCGCCGGTGTGTAGCCACTCGTCGCGCAACACCGCTTGAGTCAGCTCCTCTTGGGAGAAGTATCCTTCCATGACGTTGGCACCTCGCACCAAAACCTCGCCGACGCCGCGTTCGTCCGGCTCGGCGATTTGCACTTGCTGTCCGGGCAGCACCTGTCCTACCGACTGGGTTTTGCGCTGCATGGGCGTGTTGACGGCCACGACGGAAGCTGCTTCGCTCAGGCCATAGCCTTGGCAAATCGCCACGCCGAGACGCTCATAAGTGACGATGAGGTCGTCGGGCAGAGCCGCACCAACGCTGACGACCCGCCGCAGAGCGGCTAGTGCAGCCGTGGCCTCGACCCCGACGCGCTCGACGCGCTCGGCCAAGACGCGCAACAGGCGCGGCGCGGTCAACAGCACGGTCGTGCGCGTATCGCGCAGGGCGCGGAGCATCTCGCGGCTGTTGACGGATTCTAAATACGTGATGGTGGCCCCGCCGAGCAGCGGCAGCAGCAAGCCGCCGGTGAATTCAAGGGCTTGGTGCAGCGGCAGGGTCGAGAGCATGCGGTCGGATTCGTAGATGCGCAGCACCTCGCCTTGGGCGAGGACGTTGGAGATGAGGTTGCGATGGCTCAACACCACTCCGCGCGGCTCGAGGACCGAGGTAAAGATGATCGACGCCGTGGCGTCTGGATTGACCTTTGGTCGCTTCCAACGGCCTTTTTCGGCGGACGCGTCTGGCTCGGGTGCGTGCCCAAACGGCAGCCCATCGCGATCTACATTGAAAAAGGCCATTTCCTTGTGGGCTGCCACGCCCTCGGGCGAGAGCTGGGAAAAGCGCTTTTCCGCGGCAATTAGTGCCCGTGCTTGGACAAAGTCGCACAGCCTCCAGATGTCTTCTTCGCGCGTCTGCGGGCTGATGGGCACGACGACTAGCCCGAGCAGGCTGGCCGCCATATAGGCGACGACCCACTCAGGCCCGTTGTCCCCGCACAGCAGAACCCGCGCACCGGACGCCACGCCCTGTGCTTGCCAATTGCGCGCCACGCGCTCGGCGCGGGTGAGCAGCTCGGCGTAGCTGATCCGCGTCCAGCCGGATTGGCGCTCGATTTGCAAGGCCGTCTTGGCGGCGTAGCGGCCGCCGGCCCAGCGCAACAGATCCGGGATCGTGCGGATGCTTTCCTCAATGCGCCAACGCTGTTCTTCGCCCCCCACTTCGCTCGGTACCGCGCTCAACGGCTCTTGGTCATCGTCGGACCCGCCCAGTTCGTGGCGCCGGAGGCCGGGCAGGTGAGTCTTTTGATAGTATTGATACCAGTCGATCCGCCGCACGTCCATGTTGAATATCCGCTGCTCTTCGGGGGATAGCGACTCGTAGAGGGCCAACATGCGCTTGGTTTCATAGCGGCAGTCGAGGGTCGTGTACGGGCTGAACAGGTCGGTGAAGTACTGGACGCGCTTGAGTCGCGTCTTGAGCGCGGCCAAGCGGCGTTTTTTGGGGGCCGGTGCCCAGCGCTCGGGCAGGTACTCGTAGAGCTTTTGCTTTAACTCTAGAGGATAGAGGTACTTCCAGTTGAAGGCGCGCTGGAAGCGGGCCACCGTCGGGAAGGTCCAATCCACTAGCTCGGGCCGCGAGCCGTCCTTGTTGAGGAGGGGGTGTTCCTCAAAGTAGCCTTTGACATACTTGAACATCCGGGTGTTGGGCAGCGGGTTTTCTCCGCTGGTCGCCGCGTGGAAGACCTCCACTGAGGAAGCCGTAGCCTGCGTGGCCGCGGCCAGCACGGTATTGACGACGATGTCCACGGGCACCAAGTCCATGGGTGCGCCCATGGCGGCCGGGAAGTCCGGGACGATCCCCCGCCCGTAGGCCACTATCAGTGGATCGGTTACTTTGAGCCCGTGGATCCAGCCTGGATGCGGGTCTTCGAGCGCGCCTTCGGTGACGCTGGGCCGCACAATGGCCAGCGGCACTTGGCCGCGGTGCTTGACGAGCAACTGTTCGCCCATGGCTTTGGTAAAAGTGTACACGTCATTCCAGCCGTGCTGCCGCGCTCGCCGCATCCCCTCCTCGACCAGCTCGCGTTCGATCCAGCGGCGACAGCGGTCGTCAATCAGCTTTTGCAAGCGGCTGTCCGAGAGCGTGCGCCTGTGGCTCTGCTCGACGATCTCGCGGCGGAATGCTTGCTGTTGCTCGTCGCTTTGCGCTTGGGCGCGGATTGCACGGCAGCGGGCTTGCGCTTCGGCGATCTCTTCTGCGGGGACGAAAGGTTGTGACGGCGTGTTGCCGTCAATTAAGTGCTGGATCGTGCGGTCAACCGGCAGCGTTTGCTCGGGGACGGCACCGGTGAGGCGGCCGTTGACGTATGCAGTTGATATGTGTACTAAAGCGGGTTTTTTGCGGCCTTCGCGGGCCAGCCGCAAAAGCTCTTGGGGTGCCAAGGTGTTGAATTGGATCGCCGAGTCGAGCGGTTCGTCGAAGGTGACGCTGGCTGCGTTGCCGATGATGAGGTCCACTTCCGCTAACAACTCGTCGCGGGATGCTTCGTCTAGCCCGAGGCCTGGCTGCCGCATGTCGCAGGCGAGGGCGCGAACCTTCTGTCGCGCCGTGGCAAAGGCGGCTAGCTCCTCTTGGCGAAAGCGGTCGAAGACGACCAACTTGAAAAGCTCGTCCAGCCGCTCCTCCACCGGCAGCATGGCCCCGTCAGGACCTCGACCGGGCCGCAACACGAGATACAAGCGCCGCACGCCGGGCAAATAGCGCAGGATCTTGGCCGTCAGCCCCTGCCCGTAAAACCCGGTGCCGCCGGTCAGCAACACGGTGCGGTCCTGATAGAATTCTCTGATCATAGCGGAAGCTGACAAAAACCCCATCCCGTGCAGCGAGTGGCCCGTCAGGACAGGGCTGAAAACGCTGTAATATAGAAGGCGGGACGCCCTGCCACAAGGAGGCTCACTGCTTCGGACGCTTAGAATCGCGGCCCTTGCCGCCGCGCCGATTCCGGTCTAGCCCTTGCTTGGTGATATAGGGGTGCTTGACCTGTTTTTCCAGTTCGCGGCGCTGGTCGGTCCAATCAATGTCGCGTTTTCGCTTGGCCATGTTTTGATGTTATCTTTTTAATAGTTAATCTACGCGCAGGGCCGCTGATGGGACAACCCAAGCTATGGCCAAACACTGGGTCTTGATAGCCAATCCAACCGCGGGTAACGCCCGCGCCCGCCGCGTCGCCGAGCAAGCCGCCTTGGCTATACAAGCCGCCGGTCAAGCGGTTGAGTTGCGCTACACGCGGGCCAAGGGCCACGCAACTGAACTGGCGCAGCAGGCCGTGGCCGAGGGCACCGAGCGGCTCGTGGTCTGCGGCGGCGACGGCACCATTGGCGAGACGCTCGCGCCCCTCGCGGGTTCGCACACGGCCTTGGGATTGCTGCCCTGCGGTACGTGCAACGACTTGGCCCGCGCCCTCGATGTGCCGCTCCGCGTGGAAGCGGCCATCGACAATCTGCTGCGTGGCGAGGTGCGCGCCATAGACTTGGGCCGGGCTGGCGACCGCTTCTTCGCCACGATCGCCGCCTTTGGTTTTGACGCCGAAGTCAACCACCGTATGGAAAGCGCCCAAGGGCCTCTATCTGGGCGGATTCGCTATATTTGGGAAGCATTGCGGCACGTCCTTAGTTACCAGCCAATCCGGGTTCGCCTCTGCGGCGATTTCGGGGAGATTGAGCAAGAGGTGCTGCTAGTATCTACTGCCAATGCGCGGAACTATGGCGGCGATTTGCGCGTTGCCCCAGATGCTGACCTCGGCGATGGTCTCTTCGACGTGGTCGTCGTTGATGCGGTGTCGCGGCGGGCGATTCTGCCGCTGATGATTCGCCTCTTTTGGCGAACACACGTCCGCCATCCAGCCGTGCGCATCAAGCGCACGGCCCGCCTAGCGCTGCACACCGACGCGCCGCACCGCGTATATGCGGACGGCGACTATCTAGACCAGACGCCGCTCGTGCTGGAAATTAGCCCGGCCGCTCTGCGGGTGGTGGTGCCGAGTTCTTGCTCGCAGGGGGTGCGTTGCTGATATTGCCCCAAGGGGGCGGCATTTCAATCACGGCTTATTCCACAGCGTCTTTATGGCTACCAGAGCACAGCAAATACGCCTTGGCATCTTCTTCTTGGTTTCGCTCGCCGTCCTCGCGCTGTTCTTCATTGTCGTCGCCGGCAGCCATCTTCTGAGCCAACGCGATACCTATTACATCGAGTCTAACTCGCCCGTCAGCGGCCTCAACAAGGGCGCGGATGTCAAGTACTTGGGCTTTAGCATTGGCCGTGTCGAGACCATCGCGATCGCGCAGGATAATCTCGCTACCGTGATAGTAGAGATTTCGGTCGAGCGGCGGCTGGCCGAAAATGCCATCCGCACCGACACGCAAGCGCGTATGGCCTCGCTGGGAATCACTGGCCTGAAGTACATCGAGCTTTTCGGCGGCAGCGACGACGCCCCGGTCCTCCCCCCGAGATCCACCATTGTCGCGGACGAGACCTTTTTTAGTAGTATGCAGGAGCGCGCCGAAGTACTCAGTGCCAAGGTTGAACAAACCATCGACAACCTAAACGCGCTGCTCAGCAGCGAAAACCAGCGCACCTTCAACGAACTGCTGAACAACGCGGGCAATCTGCTGGCCACGGTCAACGCAATGGTCGAGGACAACCGCGCCGCATTCGACGAGATCGCGGCCAATATGATGGCCGCCAGTCGCTCGCTCGCTCAAGCTAGCGCGACGGTGGCGACGACAGCCGATTCCCTGCACGTCTTGCTCGTGGGCGCGCAGCTGCAACAGACGGTTGACGACCTGCAAGTGACGATGCGCAAATTGCGCCAGCAAATGGACGGCCCGGTTCCCCTGCTCGTCGCGCGGATGGACACCGTGATAAGCCACATCGACCGGACCTTTGTGGGTATTGACCAGACCGTAGGGGCCAGCCGGCAGAATCTCCTGCGCGCCATGCAGGAATTGGAGGAAACGTTGCAGAATATCCGCGAAACCACCGAACTCATCCGCGAGAATCCCGCGGTACTGATCCGAGGTCGCAGTGGTGAGGCCCAATAGCCGAGTGCGCCGCTGCGGCCAAGCCCTCGTCTTGGCGGCAGTTCTATCCGGCTGCGCCCAATTGCTAGGCGGCGACGCTAAGCTGCCGCAACGGCGCTATTTCAAGCTGCATATCGAACCCTTGCGCGGTAGCATGGAAAATTCCGAGCGCCCGTATCCTTTCCGCTTGCAAGTCAAAGGCTTTGAGGTGCCGCGAGCGTATGACCGCACCAACGTCATCCGCCGTCGCGACCAGTACGAACTGCGGCGCGACAACCTCCACTACTGGATGGAGCGCCCCAGCGACATGATTACCGACGCGGTCAAGCAGTACTTGCGCCAAGCCGACCTCTTTACCTATGTCGGCGGGGATCGCGATTTTTTTGAGCACCGCCCGGATTACGTGCTCAGCGGTTCGATGAAAGCCATCGAGCGCTTCGACAGCGGCGACCTGTGGGCAGCTCATCTCGTTATGACGATGGAACTGGTAAGGCAAGCCGATGGCAAAATTATATGGCAGGACGATTTCGACGAGGAGAAACAAGTGTTCTCCCCGGCCATGATACACACGGTGGCCGCGTTGAGCAGAATTTTGGGCCAGCGGATGCAAAAGACGATCGGGGAGATCGACTTCAAGTTCAGCAACAAGCAGCAGCCCGCTCCTGTCGCGTCTAACGGAGAAACCACACCAGCGACCCGAGATACGGTGCTGCAAACCCAAGCCGATTATATCGACTTCAAGTTCAGCAACAAGCAGCAGCCCGCTCCTGTCGCGTCCAACGGAGAAACCACACCAGCGACCCGAGATACGGTGCTGCAAACCCAAGCCGATTATTACGAACTCATACCGGGAAAGCTGGCTCCCTAGGACTTGGCATGTACAAGCTACTCTACATCCTAATCGCCCTGCCGTTGTTCGCCGGCCCAGCCCGAGGCGATAGCTATACGTGGATCGCCCCACCCGGACGCGGTCAACTCGAACAGGATCCGACGCTAATTCCCAAAGGCAAGGGCTTTCTCTTCGTGCCGACGATGACCGGCTCCCTCAACGAGCCGAGCTTTCTCGTCTTACAGGGCAGTAAACCGATCCGCGAAGCCGCCCCCGGTACTGGCGTGTTGCTCTCGCCCGGCAGCTACAAATTGTTAGTCGGCTCGGGCACGGACCTCCAGATGATGCTCCGCACCGTGCCAGTCCAAGAGGGCATGACGACGCTAGTAAAGCCCTTCTGGGCCGGACTAGTCATCAACGTCATGTCCGAGAACCGCACGTCGATCAACGAATCCTATGAACTGTACCGGGAGTCCTCGCAGGAAAACTACGGCCTCGGTTTCGGTGTTGAGGAGGAGCGAGGCGAGGCGGTCAAAACTTGGCTCCTGCCCCCAGGCGTTTACTCGGTCGTGCGAGTCGGCGACAACGTATCTACCACCCGCAAGTTCAGCGTTCGCTTAGAGCCGGGTGAGTTGGTCCAGCGCAACCTAGTGGTGGACACTAGCGACAATACCTTTATCGGCTTCTACCCCCCGGCTCAGTATGGCCTCCTCACCCAAGTAGCGGATTCGGGCTGGAAGACGTCCCTGCAACTGAGCGGTTCGCCCCGGCTTTCTACTTCGCAAAATACTGTCGGTGTCGATCGTTCGGTACTGACGCTTTCAGCCGAGATTTTCGGCAGCAGCGTCTATAACACCGAGCGCCACTACGCCAATTTGCGGCTGGATTTTGAAGAGGGGTTCACCCGCGAGGATAGTGACAACTTTCGCAAATCCGTCGACGAGTTCGAGATTCGCGCTACGTATATCTATCGACTTTCCAAGCGGATCGGCCCCTATCTGCGCGGGGTGTTCAACACTAGGCTATTCGCTGAAGAGGAGCACTTCGACCCGCCGCAGAATATTCTGGTCCGCGACGGCGATCAGGTCGAGTCTAAGATGGGCATTAGCGAATTTACCCTCTCTCCGCCCTTCAACCCCATAGACCTGCGCCAAGGCATTGGCATCAACGCCCAAGTCATCAGCAGCTTTCCCTTGAACCTCGACATGCGCGTTGGTTTTGGGGCGCGTCAGCACTATGTTACCGATACCTATGACCTAAACTCCTCCCGCACCATCGCTCGCAAGTTGCAGGACAAGACCGCCACTGGTTTGGAAGCCGTGCTGCTCCTGCGGTCGCGTTTTTCGCGCCTTCCCAGCTTGGATTCGGAGTTTGATATCCTCATCCCGGCGACGGACACCGGCACTTGGGAGTTTACGTGGGAAAACCGCTTGCGCTTGCCGCTTAGTCACTTCGCCAACGTGGTCGTCGTCTTTGACTTCGAGCGCAAGCCGCCGGTCCAGCGGCTGCAATCTAGGCAACAGGTTCTGCTGCGCCTCAGCTATTTGCTATGACGTGGGTGCAGAGCGACGAACAGGGGATCGCGTTCGGGGGTGCGCTTTCGCTACACACCATCGGCGCACTCACCCCCCAAGCTCGCGATCTTATCGCCGAGCACTCGCTCTCTGCGCTCCGCGCTGACTTGCGCCAAGTCGAACACCTCGACACCGCAGGGGCCGTCTTCCTGCGCGGCTTGCCCGACCTCGCCCGCTCCTTGGACAAGGAACTCCGCCTCGACGGGCTGCCCGCCCATTTGCAGCCCGTTTTCGACTTTGCCAAGCCCGCGCCATCGCCTGCGCCGCCCGCGCCGCCCCGCGTTGTCCTTGAACGCCTCGGCGCGTGGGTCCGCGCTTGGGGCGTCCGCGCTGCTGATTTTCTCTACCTAATGGCCGACCTGAGCGTTTTTTCGGTTAGCGCCTTGTTCCGCCGCGAGCAGATTCGCCGAGGCAGCTTTGGCGAGCAAGCGTACGCGATTGGCGCGCAGGCCCTGCAAATCGTCGGGCTGATTCTCTTTCTCGTCGGCGCGGTGTCGGCTCTCCAGTCCGCAGCCCAGCTCCGCCAGTTCGGGGCCGATATCTTCGTCGCCAACCTGCTGGGCATTGGCCTGACCCGCGAATTGGGGCCGCTGATGACCGCAATCATGGTGTCTGGCCGCTCCGGGTCGGCCATAGCCGCCGAGATCGCCACCATGAAGTTCACCGAGGAATTGGACGCCCTGCAGACTATGGGGATCGACCCACTGCGCTTTGTGGTGGTGCCCAAGCTGTGGGCCATGGTCGTCTGCATGCCGCTTTTGACGATCATGGCCAATTTCGTTGGCATCCTCGGCGGCACCTTCATCGGCTTGGTGTCGCTGGACATCCCGGCCACGGTGTTTCTCAATCAAGTCGCATCGTCGCTCTTCCTCAAGGATTTGCTCACCGGGCTAGTCAAAAGCGCGTCCTTTGCGTGGCTTATCACGATCATCTCGGCGCATCACGGCCTCAATTTCAGCGGTGGGGCCGAGGGCGTCGGTCGGGCTACTACTTCCGCGGTCGTGTCGTCGCTGTTTGGCATCATCCTCCTCGATGCCTTCTGGGGCATTGTCTTTTATCTCAAATGGTAACTCGCGTGATCGACATCCAAAATCTCTGCGTGTCCTATGGTGAGACGGTCGTCTTGCGCGGGATTGACGCGCATGTGGATGAGGGGGAAATCGCCGTCGTGCTCGGTGGCAGCGGCTGCGGCAAGAGCACCTTGCTCAAGGCGATTATCGGCTTGGTGCAACCCGCCTCGGGCCGCGTTGAAATCCTCGGCCAAGACGCGACGGCTCTCGGCGAGGAGGAGCTGGCGGTCCTGCGCAAGCGGCTGGGCGTGATGTTTCAATACGGCGCGTTGCTCAACTCGTTGACGGTGGAGCAAAACGTCGCCCTGCCCTTGGAAATGCACACGGACCTAGAGCGATCCTTGATTGGGGAGATTGCGCGCACCCGCCTCGCCTCGGTGGGCTTAGGGCACGCCTGCGACCGCTTCCCCGGTGAGCTGTCGGGTGGAATGCGCAAGCGCGCTGCCCTCGCGCGGGCCATGGTCATGGACCCGGAGATTCTCTTCTGCGACGAGCCGGGCGCGGGCCTCGATCCGGTCACCGCGGCCGAGATCGACGCGCTGCTCCTCACACTCAACCGCGAGTTGGGCATCACCATCGCCATTATTACTCACGAACTTCTCAGCATCGAGCGGCTCGACGGCCGTCTCATCATGCTGGACCAAGGCCAAGTGGCATTTACCGGCACGGCCGCCGAGGCCAAGCGCACGGAGCAGCCGGTCGTCCGTTCTTTCTTTCATCCGTCCGATTCGTCCGCATGAAAACCATCATCATCGCCGCTCTGAGCGAGAACAGGGTCATTGGCCGCGACAACGCCATCCCGTGGCACTACCCGGCCGACATGAAGCACTTCCGCCGCGTCACGCGGGGCCACGCGGTCGTAGCTGGCCGCAAGACCTACGAGACTTTTCAGACGCGCCCCTTGCCACAGCGCCTTAACTTCGTCCTCACCCGCAATCCGGCCTACGCGGTCGCCGAGGGCGTGGTTGTCTGCGCGAGTTTGGCCGAGGTTTTGCAGCGCGCCCGCGCCCACGGCAGCGAAAAACTCTTCGTGCTCGGGGGTGCCCAAATCTATGAACAGGCCCTGCCCTTGGCCGACGAAATGATTCTGACGCATCTGCCCATCGAAGTCGAGGGCGACGCGTACTTTCCGGCGTGGGACGAAAGCGAATGGGAGGTGGTGGAAAGGCGCAGCGAAGGCGAGTTGGTCTTTGCGACGTACCGCCGCCGCTGAGGATGTGCATAAAGCCCGTTCTTTGGGGTTTGATTACAAGGACGGGCGGTGTACATTCACCTTTTTAAGTTACCTCATCAAAGGAGGCGACCATCATGCAACGCAGTATTTCTTTTTTGTACGTCCTAATCCTGTGGGCCTTGCCTGCTGCTGGCCAAGACGGTCTGCTGGGTACCTGGGAAGGTATTGAAGACAGAATTGAGTTGGCTGGCGTCACAGAAGGCGGCACCCTCAGCATCGAAACGATAGAGGGCGAAACCACTCTTCGGGCCACCTTTGCAGAAGACAACTCCTGCCAACTTGACACTGAGATGCGTTTCGTCGGCGTCGATGTCTTCGCGGTATTGCTCTTCGCGCTAGAGGGATTCCCCCATTTGGAGGACGTCGTCAACACAGCGGATTCGACCATCGACATAGATGCCTTGCGTCAGCTAGCTGTTGATGCACTTGCGAGTCCGCATGGGGGGTATTCGATGACTTTTGCCTGGATGGGTACCTATAGCACCGAGGGCAATAGCGTGCGGTTAGATATTGACGAAGCTGCTTTGTATTTGGGCGATATGGAGGCTGGCGAGTTCTTTATCAACTTCTTTGCTGAGGTACTCGGCTCGGACGAGCTCCCCGACGATTTAGTGGAAGCGATTAATTCCCATTTCGGCGGTACACCTGAACGGGGATGGACTATCGCCGCTGAGTTCTCAAGCGACAGAGGCAATCTCGTCTTCCCGCATCCAAACAGCACTGCTGACACTTTTGAGCTTACCCGCGTTTCCGGTCCCACAGCCGTGGCCCCCATTAGTTGGGGAGACCTAAAAGACAGATGGTAGTATAACGCATGTTTAAACAATTAACGATGGCGCCGGCCGACCCCATCATGGGGTTGAGCGCGGCGTTCAAGAGCAACGCGAATCCAAACAAAATCAACCTCAGCGTCGGCGTCTATCAGGATGCGAGCGGCCAGACGCCGGTTTTGGCAGCAGTGCAAACGGCGCAAGAGCGCGTGTTGGCCGCGGAAAAAACCAAGAGCTATTTGAGCATTGAGGGCAGCGCGGAATACGGCGCTGCCGTGCGGGAGCTAATTTTGGGCGTTGGGCACGAGGCAGCCCAACGCGCCATTACCGTGCAAAGCCCCGGCGGCACTGGAGCCTTGCGCCTAGCCGGCGATTTCCTCGCCCAGACCCTAGGCGACCAGCCCGTGTGGATAAGCGAGCCAACTTGGGCCAATCACCCCAAAATTTTTGCCTCGGCTGGCCTACAGGTCGAGACCTACCCCTATTTCGACGCCCGTGCCAACCGCATCGACGCGGACGCCTTGCTCGCCGCACTCGGGCAAATCCCCTCCGGCCACGTGGTGCTGCTACACGGCTGTTGCCACAACCCCACCGGCTGCGACCCCACCCCGGACACTTGGCGGCAGATTGCCGAGGTCGTTGCCGAGCGCGGCCTGTTGCCCTTAGTCGATTTTGCCTACCAAGGGTTCGGCGACGGGTTGCAAGAGGATGCGACGGGCCTGCGGACGCTCTGCGACACGGGCTGCGAATTATTGATAGCCAGTTCCTTTTCCAAAAACTTCGGCCTGTACAACGAGCGCGTCGGTGCCCTGACTTTGATCGCCGCGGACGCGGACGCTGCGGAAAGGGCCTTGAGCCACCTCAAAATCGCCGCGCGCACCAGTTATTCCAATCCCCCGGCCCACGGCGCGGCCATGGTCTGCGAAATCCTCGGCGATGCGGTGCTGCGCCGCCAATGGGAAGGCGAATTGGCGCAGATGCGCGAGCGGATCAATCGCGTGCGCCAACGGCTCGTCGCGCGGCTCAGCGAGCAGGGCGTGGAGCGCGACTTTTCGTTTATCGAGCGGCAGCGGGGGATGTTCTCTTTTTCGGGCTTGAACGCCGAGCAGGTCGAGGTGCTGCGGGAACAGTACGCGATCTACATCGTCGCGGGAGGGCGCATCAACGTCGCCGGCCTGACCGAGGACAATCTCGATTACTTCTGCGCCTCGGTGGCCGCTGTTCAGTAGGGGCGACCGATCGGTGGCCCCTACTGCACGGAAAAACTCAGGGCGCGCACCAGCACCGGGGTGCCGGTGAGGATTTCCGCTTGACTCGACAGGGTGTTGCCGTCGTCGTACACCATGGTCTCTGGCCGTCCTAGAGCGATGTCATCGTCGCCGCGCAAAACTTCGAGAGGTTCGGGGCGCTGGAGAAATTCGACTAGGGCCTTATCGAGTTGGTCTAGCCCGGCGAAGCGGTTGAGCTGGCCATCGCGGACAAGCGTGGCGAATTGTTCGTAGAACGGCCCGGCGTTTTCGGCCAAAAGCTGCGGGCCGGCGAGGAAGTACAGGGTATAGACTTGATCGAGTTCGTTGAAGGCGATCCAATCGTTCTCGCCGGGGGCGTATTGGACGATGTCCGAATAGACGAATTGTTCGTCAAACAAGGTCTCTAACGCGCCGTCAGACCTGCACAGAAAGGCGTGGACTTCGGCGTCGCGGCTTAGCTTAAAGCGCAGTTGTAGCTGGTCGCCTTGCTGCAACTGTGCACCCTCCGCTAGTTCTACTAATTGGGCGACGCCTCCTTCTTCGCGTTTGGCAATCAGGTGTAGTTCCACTTCAATTGGCTCATCGCGCGCGCCGGTTCCAAGCTGGCGCGAGGCAAGTTCTTGGCGCACATCCCGTTCCAAGATGCGGGTGGTGCGAGTCGCTACGAGCTCGCCGCTTTTCCGCTCGACTAAAAACATTCGCACGTACATCCACGGATCGTCTGCTTCGAGCCGCCCGCCCAATGCGAGCGCGGCTTGTCCCCCTTGCTTGAGGCCGACTAATTCCTCGCCGCGCCAACGCTTGCCGGTCGTATCGACCAGCCCCACTGCGACCTCGGTTCTCATCAGCGCAGATAGCACGTAATCGTCGAGCACCTTGGTCTCCTCGGTCTGCACGCCAGCGGGGTCGCGCAAGCCCAGCCAGTCAACTTCGCCCTCTTGGGCCTCGACGATCCCCACTAGGTCTTGAGCCGCAGCCGCCAGTTGACGCCTTTGGTCCGGCCCGCCGATAAAGGGCACGCAGCCGCCAAGCGAGAGTGCGAGTGCAATCACCAAGCCAGTCATATAGTAATCCTATATCATTTACAAGGTGATCCGCAGATGGACGCAGATGGACGCAGAATGGTATTAACAAGCAAACTGCATCTCGAATCGTTCAAATCATTCCGCATTACTATATCACTGCTCCAGCCGCCGCAAAACGGGCAACAGCATATCCTCGGCCACGCGCTCCCAACTCATCTGCTGGGCCGCGGCATAGCCTTCGGCAAGCAGTCTTTTGCGGCCAGTCGCGCCCGCGGATAACTGGCTGGCCAAGGCGCTGGCTACCACCTGACTTTGCACTGTTTCGGCCTGGGTGCGTTCGCGCACTCCAATCGGCTGGCCGGCGCGGTCGGCCTCGGCCAGTTGGGTATAAGCTCCCTCGATAAAGCCGTCCAATCCCGATTCACCGGCCGCTTGGCGCACAAAACCGCGGCAGCCGCACACATCGCTGACCACGCTGATGGTGCCAGCGCTCAAGCACTCGACTTGGGAGATGCCGAAAGGCTCGTAAATCGACTGCCCGAACTCCACGTCGCTGCCTCGGCGCAAATCGGCAAACTCCGCATTGGCCGGTAGGAACGCCCCGCAGCTTTGCTGATCCCAGCCGAATTGGTTGACGAAAAGCGCCTTGACAGCGCGCGTGCGCACATTAAAGGCGCGGACTAAAAGGTCGAATTTTAGCTCGCCGCTGCTGAGGTCGCTCCCCCCTTCGCGGTGGACTAGCGGCCAACCGTACGCGGCCATGCGCTGGACATCCTCGGGGTCGCGACGGCCGGTCTCGGTCGCCAATGCGATAAACAGCGCTCGTTGCCCTCGCTCCCACAGGTGGTGATCGAGGTGTTCGAGCACTAGCAAATCGCGCCACAAGCCCTTGCTCTCGACTAGGCGGGCGACGTGGGTGAAGATCATATCTGGGGTCCAACCCAAGAGCGCGGCTCCGCTGGCCTGGACTTTTTTCCGCGCTGCCTCGCGTTCGGCTGCGGATAACTCGATGGCCGGCACTCCGTTATACACGAGGTCAATGGGACGAGTGGCGAATTCCGGCCCGAGAAAGCGCAACTCCTCCGCCACCCAATCGCCGACGGCGAGGACTGCGTCGAGACGATAGGCTTGGCTGACGAGGGCGTGTTTGAAATAGCCATCTTGTGGGCCAAATAGCTCGTCGATGTACTGGCCGTTTGCACGCGCTTGGCGCAGCGCATTGTAAAAGGCAATGTCGCGCCCGGGTCGCTCCTCCACCAAGGGCCGCACGGTGGCCACTTCGTGCGCGTAGAATAGGGTTTTACACGCCGTATCGCTCATCAGGGCCTTGAAGGCGGTTCCTAGCCCCATGAATTCATGGGCCAACAGCAAGAAGGGCGCGTCCCCAACTAGGGAGCACACGGCTGCGAAACCCGGCTCGGCCAAGCGCAGGTATTGCTCGTATTCCCAGTGCTGTTCGTAGCGGTGCGATTCGAGGCCAAAGTGGAGGAATAGGTCGCGCTTGAATTCGTTTAGTCGCAGAGGCGGGCGGCTCACATCCACCAGCAGCACCTCTGGCGAGGCTTGGTGTCCGTCTTGGGTCAGCAAGCGCCGGCCATAGACCAAGCGCACGCCAAATTTCCGCTCGACCGCGCTGAGTTGGTCGGCGACGTCGGCGGCGCGGATGCTGTGGCTGGCGTCGTAGAGGATCTCGCCGTCCGGGCCGAGCGGTTGGGCACTATCTGGATCGGTTAAGGGGCCAAGCAGGATCGTGCGCTGGCAGTGGGCTTGGTAGCTGCGGGCCGTGAGCAGGCCGCGCAGGACCGTGCCGATGCCACCGGCTTGCTGCACGGCTTCGTGGGTGACGTGGACGAGCGTAGCCATACTAAAAAACATAGATTGCCGGGGGAGGTCTGTCCATTTGGACCTATCCCCCCGGCCCCCTTTCCTACGAGGAAAGGGGGAGAATAGAGCCAACCGAAGAAGGCCCAACGGTAGGGGTAGGGGTTAGGGGGTTAGATCCAAATACCCCCGGATTTTCTGCACCACGCTCTCTATATCGGCGCGGATAGCCGCATTGGGGATACGTAGGAGGTGGAGTCCGCGCGCTTGGAGGATGCGGTCTCTTTCCGCGTCGTAAGCGGCTTGACGCTCGTGTATCGACCCATCAACTTCAATCACCAAGCCGACGGCATGACAGTAGAAATCGACAATGAAGCCGTCAATAACCTGCTGTCGGCGAAAGTGCCAGCCGGCCAGCCGGTTGCCTTTCAGTCTCCGCCAGAGCAGCTTTTCTTCTTGGGTCATCTGCTGGCACAGTCGCTGTGCCTGCGCGACTTTATCGGGGGCTACCCGCTGGCCGATGACGATGTTTTGCTTAGTTTTTTGCATGAGGACTTATCCCCCCGGCCTCCTTTCCTGCAAGGGAAGGGGGAGCATGAGTAGTTCTCCCGCGTCGTAAGGAGGCCGGCCATTGGTGTAGAACTCACTAACGGGCCAGCCGTTCCCCCCTTCCTCTCAGGAAGGGGGGTTAGGGGGGTAGGTCCTCACGTCCACAATCTACTTTCCAACGAGGAACCATGCCCCCTAGCCTTCCCCTCCGCCCCGCCGCGTATGACCAACTCATCGACCTAGCTTTGCGGGAAGACCTCGGCACTGTAGATGTAGCAGCCGATTTGACCGCTGCTTGGACCGTGGCGAGCGATGCCGAGGCTCGCGCCCACATCATCGCCCGCCAAGCCGGCGTCGTCGCTGGCATCGAAATCGCCCGTGCGGTCTTCGCCCGCCTCGATCAGGACGTTTCTGTGTGTGCTGAGGTCGCCGATGGAGCCGAGGTCCCAGAAGGCCAGACTCTCGTCCGATTGCAGGGCCGCGCACGCTCTCTCTTGGCCGGCGAGCGCACGGCGCTCAATTTTCTGCAACAGCTTTCGGGCGTGGCCACCCTGACCCGGCGCTATGTGGGGGCCCTAGCTGGCACGGCTACGCGCATCACTGACACTCGCAAAACCACGCCGGGCTGGCGGCACTTGCAGAAGTGGGCCGTGCGCTTGGGTGGCGGCGTCAATCACCGCATGGGCCTGTACGACGCGGTGTTGATCAAGGAAAACCACGCCGCGGCCGCAGGCGGTGTCCGCGCTGCCATCCGCACGGCACGGGGCCAAGCAGCGCCGGTCTATGTGGAAGCCGAAAATTTAGGGGAGGTTGAGGAGGCCCTAGCGGGTGGCCCAGACCGCATTCTGCTCGACAACATGGACGCGCCGACCCTGCGCCGGGCCGTAGCGCTCATCCGCGCCGCCAATTCCGCTATTGAGATTGAGGCCACTGGCGGTTATACCTTGGCGACCGTGCGGGATGCCGCGGCCGCCGGAGTGGACCTCGTCTCGATCGGTGCCCTGACGCATTCGGCACCGGCGTTGGATCTGAGTATGCTTTTTGAGAGAAAGTGATCGGATAAATGGTTAGTAGTCAGTCCCGATCTGTTATATAGCCGTCCTACATCATTCACAAGAGAATCCGCAGATAAACGCAGATAGACGCCGAATTGTAGGGGCGACTGTAGGGGCGACTCTAAGAGTCGCCCCTACTTACAAGATGATCCGCAGATAAACGCAGAATAGGCAGCGTGAACCACTCCTAGCCGTCCCGCCACTTACAATAGGGATTGCGCACGAGGTTGGCGTTGTAATAGCGCGGATCGTCCGATACTTCGACGCCGGCCCAGGGCGGCTTCTCCACGGCCTCGTCTTGGCTGTTCAACTCAACCTCGGCGAGCACTAACCCTTCGTTTTCTCCAGCAAATACGTCGATGGTCCAGACCTTGCTCGCCCAAGGCAAGGTGTAGCGCGTCTTTTCGATGAGGGGCTGCTGGCACAGGGTCGCTAGGATGCTCTCGGCGTCTTGGCGCGGGATTTCGTATTCGTACTCGCGGCGCGCGATGCCGCTAGTCGCCCCCTTGAGCGTGAGCACCGCTCGCTCGCCTTCAATGCGCACGCGCACCACGCCGCCGTCTTGGATGGGAATGTAGCCTTGGCGGAAGGCGACGCCCGCTAGCTGGTCGAGGCAAGAGCGGTCGGCGACGAGGTACTTGCGCTCGATTTCCCAAGACGTCACGGTTCTTGTTCCTCTACGTGCTTGGCTAACCCACGGGCCAAATCGCCGCGCAAAACGCCAATCACGTGGGCGTCTTGGCGGCCAAAACCCTGAGTCAGCACCTCCATTGCCTGTACTTGAAATACAAGCGTACCCCCGCGCTCTAAACGAGCCAGTTCGCGCAACGTCCGCTCTGCTAGGCCGCTGCTGGCAAATACAAGAGCCAGCCCCTTGGTGCGCCGCACGGCCGACAGGCCGACGACCGTGGCCCCAGAGCGGCAACCGATCCCCAAGAGCGCAGACAGTTGCGCAGTTGGGTTGAGGTGGGGCAGGTCTTGCTCAGACAAAGGCTGGCTTGATGGGCACCGACCCGCGCGCCGCCGAAATGTTGGCTGCTTCAAGGACGCCGATGACCCGGCCTGCGGATTCAGGGGTAATGACGAGGTCGGCGCGGCCCTGCAAATGCGCGAAAACATTTTCGTAATAAGCGTCCCAATTGGACTCGGCAAAGGGTACCTCAGTGCTCATTTGGCGGCCGTTGATCATCGTCTTGACGAGGTACTTGCCGCCCACATCCTCGATCATGCCCTTCGTGCCCAGCACCCGCCAGCGCGGCCGCGGACTCATCGACAGGTTGGACATTGTTAGGGTGACGGTGCAGCCGCTTTGGAAGCGCAGCGTGTACTCGGAGTGATCCTCGTTGTCGTATTTTTTCCACGCGGGATTTTTGACTTGATAGCCGCTGACCGAGGTGATTTTTTCCGGGACGATATTCAAAATCCAATCCGTAAAATGCGCGCCCCAGTCGTAGATGGCTCCGCCGGAGATTTTGCGATTGGAGCGCCACCAAGTCCCCTGCTCGCCGTAGCCGTAAAACCCGGCCTCAATGCGGAAGACGGGACCGATGATTTGCTCTTTGAGAATTAGATCGCACAGCACCACAAAGTCGCCGTCCCAGCGCCGATTGTGAAACGTCGAGATCAGGGCCTTGTTCTTTTTAGCCGCCGCCTGCATGCGCTTGACTTCGGCGCTGGTGATGGCGAGGGGCTTTTCGCAGACTACGTGGACCCCAGCGTCGAGGCACTGTACTGCTAGCTTGGCGTGCGTGTTGTGCGGGGTGATGATCGTCACCAAGTCCAAGTTTGCGTTGCGCAGCATGGTGCCGACGCGGCCGTAGGTTTTGATGCCGGGGAAGTCCTCTTCAGCTACTTGACGCCGCTCGGGATCTAGCTCGCAAACAGCGGCCACTTCTACGCCCTCGTTTTTGGCCATGGAGGTCAAGTGCAACTGACCCATATTGAACGCGCCGCCGTAGCCTATGACACCGACGCGGAAGTGCTCTTGTTTTTTTGCTGCCACCGTGTGCTCCTCTGTTAAGGGTTTAAGAAGCCGTCTGGAAATCCCGGGTGCAGCCCCAAGCGCGAGCGAAAGCGCGGCGGACAAGGCGGGTGAAACCGTCCATATTGTTGGAATATGGGCGGTTTTGCCCAACGCCGACCGCCGTGCTTGCAGCCGCGCGACGGCCACCAGGGGTTTTCAGACGGCTTCTAGGCCGCGAATCTGCAAAAAGCCGCTGTGCGCGTCAATGCGGCGGGTTTGTCCGCGACCTAGGCCGAATCCGTAGCCGCTGGCCAGATTCAGAAGCCCTCGCTTTCCAGAGCGCACACAAAAAGCCCCAATACCAAAGTACCGGGGCTGCGGCCGCTTGCTCGACGACCACTGGCCGGGGCCCGCGCTCTTTATCTCAAGCAGTTCCCGATGCAGCAGCAAGTTGATGATTCACAACCTGCCAAAACGCGACAATCGCTTTTTTCTCTCCGTCAAAAAAATCCTCAAAAAAACCAACTTTATTTAACGGCAATGGATAGGCATAACGCTCGCCGTCTTCGCCAATCTCTGTGATCCAATCGTCAGGTTCTGTGGAATCGACCACCTCAAACAACGAATCATCATAGAGAAAGGGCCTGCCCGCGTCGTTCAATATTCTAAAGTCATCGGCTTCTATCCCAATTACAACATAATGTTGATTGGGCGTGAGATCGGGATATGCGATATTCTGTTCTCTAATCTGTTCTCTAAATTGGACAATCATGGCGGATTAACTCGTTTTTGCTTCAGCTCAATGCGACCGATATCGGGATGTTCATACCAGTGAATTTCGTATTGATGTCCGGCAATTTCAAAACGGGGACTGCTCTTTTTGACCCATCGCGATGCGCGACCACCATAAGTGTGAACTAAACGTCAAACATCGCGGATGCGGTTGCCTTTGGCGATCACTCGAGATTGTGCAATCTGTTTTGACGTCAGTTCAAGAATCTCACAGACCCTTTCTTTTGGCACGAGCGAGTACTACATAGCCGAATTTTTAGATATTGTCAAGAAGGTTCCGGCAGGATTAGGCGATTACCGTCTAGGTGTTGAACGGATTGGGCGCGTTCGGCTGCAATTGCGGGCTATCGGGCAATTTGCTCAACGCCTCGGCTGTCGTTGCGAGCCGCCCACCGATAGCTGCGCCGTGCCCTGTTGTGCCTCAATGTGGCTGGTTTGTCCGCGTCCTAGTCTTTTGATATGTTGAACGGAGCAAAATCGTCCTCTCCACAATTAAAATCCCATACGACAGATGGAAACAAGACTAACGAGAAAAGACCTCGCCTTCATCGGCGGCTGCTTACTCCTCGCTGCCGTTAGCTTGGCCGTTGGAGTTCACTACTTTTATCGGGCCTTTCCCGAAGCTTCTATTGACTTCCGCGTCACCCGCGACGAGGCCAAGGTGCAGGCAGCCGATTTTCTCGCCGCTCGCGGCTTTGACCTCGCCGACTACCGCCACAGTGCCATTTTCCTCTACGACGACCAGACCAAGACCTTCCTCGAGCGCGAATTGGGTCTAGAGGGGGCCACGCAGGTTATTGGCGATCCCGTGCAGTTGTGGCGCTGGAGCAACCGCTGGGTGCGGGAGCTAGAAAAGGAGGAGTTCCAAGCCACGGTTACGACTTCTGGCGAGCTCGTCAGTTTTAGTCGCCTCATCGAGGAGGAAGCGCCCGGCGCGAGCCTCGCAGAAGCCGAAGCCCGCCGCTTGGCCGAGACCTTTCTCACCGCTGAGCTTGGCCGCGACCTCGTCGCGCTCGAATTCGTAGAAGTCCAGACTCAGGAACGACCCAACCGCATCGACCACACCTTTAGCTGGAAGCTGCGCGACTTTGCCGTCGGCGATGCCTATTATCGCTTCTACGTGCGGCTGCAAGGCGATCAAATCGGCGGCTTTGGCGAGTATCTCAAAATCCCCGAGGCTTGGGAGCGCGATTTCGCCGAGCTGCGGTCGCGCAACGAGACTACGGGCTTGGTGGCCGGGACCTTACTCATCCTGACCATATTGGCGATGCTGGTTTCGTTCTTTAGCGGCGTCCGCGCCCGAGATATTCGCTGGAAGACCGCGGCGATCTTCGGGGCCATTGCCGCAGTCCTAACCTTGCTGGCCGAACTCAACAACCTGCCGCTGACCTCGTTTGACTACGACACGACCGATACCTACGGGTCTTTTCTGACGCGCCAGTTGCTCAACAGTCTGTTTGCCGCCGCCGCCCAAGGTATCCTCATCTTCTTTCTCACCGCGGCGGCCGAGCCTTTGTACCGACGGTACTACGCGAACCAAATCCAGATTGGGGGCCAGTTTACGCCAGCGGGCCTGCGCACCAAGCGCTTTCTCCTCGGCACCATCCTCGGCTTGGCCATGACCCCCGCCTTCTTGGCCTACCAAGTCCTCTTTTACATCACGGCCGAGCAATTCGGCGCTTGGGGCCCGGCGGACATTCCCTACAGCGAGATGGTCAATACCTATATCCCGTGGATCATGGTGCTGTTGATCGGTTTTATGCCCGCGGTCTCCGAGGAGTTCATCTCCCGGGCGTTTTCGATTCCCTTCCTGCACAAATACCTCAAATTCCGCTGGGTTGCGGTCGTCATCGCGGGCCTTATATGGGGATTTGCTCATGCTAACTATCCGCAGCAGCCCTTTTACATTCGCGGCATTGAGGTGGGCATCGCCGGTATTGTCGTCGGTTATATTTTTCTTCGCTTCGGGATTCTCGCCCCGCTCGTATGGCACTATACGATTGACGCCCTGTACACGTCCCTAATCCTTTTCCGCTCATCCAACAGCTACTTCGTCGTTTCAGCGGCCTTGTCCGCGGGCCTGATGCTCCTGCCCTTAGCAGTGGCCCTCGTCCTTTACTTGCGGCAGCGCCGCTTCGCCGATCCAACACCCTTGCTCAACAAAAGCGCTGCTCCCCCCGCCTCGGAAGCCACCGCGGACGAGCCTACAGCGCAACAGCCCGCAGCCCCAGCCCCCACGTTTGCCTATACCCCGCTCTCTAAGCGACGCCTAGGTTGGGCCGCTGCGGTGGTCGTGATCTCGCTGGGCTTCTTTGCTCTCGACTACGAGAAGCCGCTCGACTTTGTCGATGTTCAGTTGACGCGGCTGGAGGCCGAGGCCAAGGCCATTGAGCATCTAAAAGCGACCGGTGCGGATCCCTCGGCATACGAGGTGGTCACCTACTATCAAAACCAACCGGATGCGATGGCGATCCGGTACATCTTAGAGCGCGACTCGGTGGCCGTCGTCAATCGCCTATACCAAGAAGATCTGTTGGCCAGCTTGTGGGTGACGCGATTTTTCCGCTACGGAGAAAAGGAGGAGTACAGCGTTGCCGTCCATCCAGAAGACGGCTCCCTCTACAGCATAAACCACCTGCTGGCCGAAGAGGCCGAGGGTGCCGACCTTGAAGAGGCACAAGCTCAGGCAATAGCTGTCGATCACCTGCGCACTTACGGTTTTGAAGTCGATCTCCTCGAACTGAAGGAATCCTCGTCGGAAAAGCTCCCCAACCGCCGCGATCACCGCTTCGTCTTCGAAGCTGTCGAGGGCGACGCGCGCAACGTCGATGAGTTGCGCTATCGGGTGCGGGTCAACGTGGCCGGCGACGAGCCGGTTTCTATCTATCGCTACCTCAAAGTGCCCGAGGATTGGCGGCGTGCGCGCCAAGAGGGCACCACGCTCAAAACCGCGCTTTCCGGCCTGCTCGTCGTCTTGATCGCCGCGGTGGTGATCCACGGTTTGTGGCTGCTCGTGCGCCGCGTGCGGAACGAGGGCATAGTTTGGTCTCCGCTGATCAAAATCGCCGCAGTCGCCGCGGCCTTCTTCTCACTCGACTTTCTCAATGGCCTGTCGGTTGTCGAACGCGCCTACGATACCCGCCTTACGCTGTCGATCTTTACCATTACTCAGATACTCGGTTTCATCTTGGGCAGCTTGGGGGTTGGCTTGATGATTCTCGCGGCCCTCGGCTTGGCCACTAGTCTCTATCCAGACTGGCTGGCGCGCCTGCGAGTTGCGCGACGCGTGCCCGAATTCCGCGACGCGGTCATCGGAGTCGTGCTGATTCTCGTCGCCAGCGAGGCGTGGCAGCACTTGCGCGGCTACGTAGAGAGCCGATTCATTGCCTCCGACCCGAGCCTCGGCTTTGGGCTACCCTCTGGATTGGACCAGTATCTGCCCTTTTGGAATTTCCTGTTCGACGGCGTAAGGGGGGCTATCTTTGCCCCGATTATTGCGGGCTTGGTGCTCTACTATAGCCGCTTCGTAATAAAAAAGCGGCTCTACGCAGTCGTGGCGGGCTTGGGGGTGGGATTGGTTATGTCCGGCAGCAACGCCGCCCACTTCGACGAGTTCCTCTTTGAGTTGTTGACATTTGTCACCAGCGTTGGCTTCGTCGTCGCTGCAATCGTCTTGATCTTGCGGAACAACCTCCTCGCCTACGTGTTACTGGGGTTTGCCTCGGTGCTCTCGGCGGTCAAGAGCCTCGGCGCGTTGTCCGCTCCAGCTTATCAGTTACAAGCCGGTATTCTGTTGCTGCTGACTCTTGTGGTGGTTTTCTGCCTGTGGTGGCGTTTGGGCAGTGAGCGCGGGTGATGGAGCTTATTTCCCACGCCGCCCTGCTGTGGGCATCGTTCGAGCGCCTAGTGGCGGGGATTCCGCGCTTCCTCCTCTTCGCCACGGCGGCGTACGTCATCCTCTATTTTACAACGTTGGCCTTGGTCGCTGGGGTGCATCGGCACTGGTGGCGCGTCACTTGGTTTCGCCGCCTGTTCTACTGGCAGTTTCCCCTGACGCTATTAGGCGTGGTGTTCTGCGTCCTGAGCCGCTACCGCGATGTGCCTTGGCTGTGGGCTATCGGCACGAGCTTGTTCTCGGCCCTCACTCTTTATCTCGGGGCCTTCTTCATCGCCATACTGCTGCTGACGCCGGTTGTCTTGGGCGTCTTGCTCTACGACCGCGTGCGGCAAGGGGGGATGGAGGAGCCTAGCTCGTTTGAGCGGCGGCGCTTCCTCAGCCGCGGCCTCGCTGTGGTGCCCGCTCTTGGGGCGATGGGTGTCAGCCACGGTATCTACACTTCCTACACTCGCACGCGGATGCCTGTGGTGCCGCTCCACTATCCCGGTCTGCCTGTCGAGTTAGAGGGCTTGAAGATCCTCCATCTCAGCGACATGCACATTGGGCCGTACGTCCAACTCGCCGACCTCGAAGCCCTGCTCGCTCGCACGGTCCAAGCTGCACCGGATCTAATTGTGGTCACCGGCGATGTATGCGACCACAACCCGGACTACTTGGCAACTCTGCGCCTGATCGAAAGCGTGCCGACTCGACTTGGAGCCTACGCCAGCTTGGGCAATCACGAGTACATGCGCGGCATCCATCGTATTCGTCGGCACTTTGACCGGACTGCGATTCCCTTGTTGGTGAATGAAGGTCTGTCGGTGCCTGTGGGCGCGGCGACTCTCTACCTCGGCGGGGTTGACGATCCGCGTTTCCTGCGCAGCCCGGCGTCCTACGCGCAACTCCGCAACTCAGTGGAACAGGCCGTAAGCGCGTCGCCGAGCGATGCCCTCACTGTGCTAATGAGCCACCGCTCGCAAGCCCTCGATTACGCCGCGCCCCTCGGCGGCACTGACTTGATTCTGGCCGGCCACACGCATGGCTTTCAGCTAGGCATGGCCGGGCGCAGCTTTTTTGAGCCGTTCTTTCCCGAGCGGTACATTTGGGGGCACTACGAAAAGGGAACCACTCAGCTCTACACTACGGCCGGGGTTGGGCACTGGCTGCCCTTTCGCTTTGGCTGCCCGCCCGAGGCCCCGATCATCACCCTGCACCGAGCGTAGGGGCAATTCTTGTGGTTGCCCTCGTTCCGAACAGCACGAGGAGTGTTAAAAATGCCTCTTAGCGAAAGGAAACTACCATGCGCATACTCGTAACCGGCGCGGCCGGCAGCGTCGGCTCTAACGTCGCCCGCGGCCTCAAGGCCCGCCACGAGGTCCGCGGCCACGACCGCGTGCCCATGCCCGACCTCACGGATACCGTCGTCTCTGACCTCACCGACTTTGACTCTGTGCTAGAAGCCACGCGCGGCGTGGACGCTGTCGCGCACATTGGAGGCCTGCCCGGCGGCAACGAGTGGGAGCCCATGCTGCAAAGCAACTTCATCGGCACGTACAACGTCTTTGAGGCCGCCCGCCAAAACGGCGTCAAGCGCGTCGCCTATGCCAGCCGCGCCGGGGTCTTAACGCTCTATCCGCGCAGCATCCGCCGCACGGTCGATATGACTACCACCCCGGTGGGCATCTACACGGTTAGCAAGGTCTTCGCCGAGGCCCTGGCCCACTCTTTTGCCCATCAGCACGACATGGAATTTGTCTGCGTGCGCATCGGCAATTTCAACCTCAAGCGCGACCAACCCGAACATCCGCATCATCTCAGCCACGGCGATTGCGTGCGAGTTTTTGAGCAGGCGCTGATTCATCCGGGCGTAAAGTTTGAAATCGTCTTTGGGGTGTCGGGTAGCAACTGGCCGCTCTACGATGTCGAACACGGGAAAAGGGCGATTGGGTACGAGCCGCAGGATTATTCGGAGGTACCGGAGGAGGAGTGGGGGAGGTGAAGATATGACAGATTTGGAAATAGAGAAGCTGAACAAGGTTCAATCCGATGTGCTTGCTCACGGGCCAAACAGGGAGTAAATTTGACTCCTTCGTTCCTACGGTTATTGCAGACAGCTTCTTGCGACATTGAGGAGACATTACACCTATGGATTTTATTGGAAACATAAAAAATTTGGCGGAAAAAGCACGTAGCCAAAAAGACCTGTTGGACACAGAAGAAGCGACCAAGAACGCACTTATTATGCCATTTATCCAAGAATTGGGATATAATGTCTTTGATCCGCAAGAAGTTCGACCCGAATACACTGCTGATGTTGGCACAAAAAAGGGCGAAAAGGTTGACTATGCTATTTTCAGAAAGGATTCCCCGGCCATTCTATTTGAATGCAAGGCATTAGGAGTTGCTCTCGACAGCAGTCACAGAAACCAACTTTTTCGTTATTTTTCCGCTATTGCCAAGGTGCGTTTCGGCGTTCTCACTAATGGCTTGATGTATCAATTTTACACCGATCTTGACCATAAAAATCGAATGGATGAGAAGCCTTTCCTTGAGTTCAATCTATCCAATATTCAAGAGTCCCTCGTCGAGGAACTGCAAAAATTCACCAAAGCCAACTTTAATGCTGATACCATCATCAGTAGGGCTGAAGATCTCAAATATACGCGGGAAATCAAACACCTCTTGGCTGGGGAATACAACGCCCCTACCAAAGAGTTTGTGCGTTTCTGTATGGATAGAGTTGACGGTGGATCAAAAACTAAAAAAAGAGTTGAACAATTCACCGGCTTTGCCAAACGGGCTTTCCGCGAATTTGTATATGAACACTCGGCACTCGCTGAAACCGCCGAATCGAATAATGAGCCAGTAGCCCCCGATCCTTCAACGCCGCCGGTTTCAGATGAACGGGAATGGCTGCCACTATCAGAGTTTTATCCCCAACCAAGCGATCCAAAGCCAACTAAAATTTTGTTCCCAGACAATTCGCAGGTCCCTCTCAAAACGTCGAAAGCGATACTAGTCGAGGTCGTGCGTTGGCTAATAAATAAAAACACATTGAACGTGAGCCATTGTCCCTTTAAGGTTGGTGATAGTAAGCGCGCCAAGCGCTACCTCATATCTACCGCTCCAACCCACTCGGATGGCAAGCCATTTTCGGCCCGCAAAAAAATAGAATCCCTCTATATTGAGACACACGATAACCATCCAAGTATCGTTAAGTATGCGAGACGCATCATTGAGCATGTAGGACAGGACCCTGCCCAGTTCAAAGTCCGATGACAAAAGTGCCCACCGTCGTCAATGCCGTGAGCCAGCGATGCCCAAGACGCTTGCTTTTCCCTGTGTGCCGCACAGAATCGCTTGTACGATACTTTCGTAAGTGAGATTCTATAGCTCATCTTTCCCCTTCCACGGTGCACCAGGCAGAAGCGCAATAAGCCGCGCTGAAACCTTCTCAGCCGCCTCTCCCATGTCCCACTGATGGCCGTATGCGAGCAGGGGACCAATGTCAGTTCCGAACTGTGGGTCTCGTAATTTGAACGCCATATTGCGTTCAAACTGGGCACGGGTTACATGATTGCCGCTCCGTTCCATATAAGTAGCAAAGGCTGCGACAATGCGGCTAGGATCGGCTGCCGTCCCTCCCATAGCTATCGCCAAGTCGAATAAGTCACGACCTTTCTTGCGCTGATAGAGCGCACGCAGCTTTGTGGCGAGAAGCTCGTCGAGTGCGTAGGTAACGACTTCGGAGGACCCGTTGAACCAACGCGAATCTACTATAAACGGAATCCTTTTGAACCCGAATACAGAAAAATGCTCGCGGGAGTTAATCTCAATTTTCAGACGCAGGCATATGGGCGGCGTGTCCTCGGACTCGAAGCGGTAAACTAATGTGATGCCGCCAGTTGTCTGCTTCCATTGGGGCTTGCCAAGCCAGGGGTCGAGAACTTCGTGTAAAGCGTCTAGCATCGGGCCAGCGGGGCCGGGGCTGACCTGCACCAGATCAATGTCTTCGGAATAGCGGGCGGGAGGCTTCAGATGTAGCTTGTAGAGTGCCGTGCCGCCGCGGAACGCAACTCCGTTGGTCAGTACCGGATGAGAAAATATTTCGACCAGTGCTCGGCTAATAATCAGATCCTGCTCGACCTGAAAATCTTGTACCCAAGATACCTGCGCCCGCCATGCCGTGACGTAATCGCGTGGAATCACGCATCCACCTCAATCTCGGCGTTGACGAGCAGCCGCCAGTCTTTGGCACGCGTCCCGTGGTCGCTGGCACCCGCTGGCAGTAGCAGAGCAGTGTCGCGTACCCGCTGCCGCACGTGAGTCTTCAAGGGCAACGTCTTGTCCGCTGCGCCGACGAGTTCGAGAAGGTAGCCAAGACGCTGTGCCCAAGGGATGGGAGCCGTTCGCGCCGCTGTTACCAATAGATCTGGGTCGATGCGCTCGGCGAGTTCGGAGAGGACGGTCGCGGCTTGATCTAGCCCTCCGATACGCTTTTCATAACCGACCAGATCGACCGCCGTTGCTTCAATGCTTGAGACTAGGATCGTTCCGCGCGGAGTATTGAAACTCTTAGCCGGTACGTCGGTAATGCGCTTACGTGCTATAAAGGAGACTTCGACGGTGCCACAGGAGATCGGCCGGTGGTTCCCGGCGAGAGCGACTTGAAATGCCTGCGGGCGGTGGTGTGCCGCGCCATGATATTGGGCGGCGGACAGGAGAGCAACGTAGTACGGGCGTTGCAGACGCTCCATGAGTGCTGGGATGAACTGGTCGGCAGGCAGGCAGCCGATGCGTCGATATTCTGGAGGGACGATGACGTAGAAGCCGCGAGCGGGGCTTGCGACCACTCCCTTTTTTGCCAATCGGTGCAGGGCAAGCCTGGTCGCGGCGGCGGATACCCCAAGCGCTGTACGCAATTCTGCTGTTGTGAAGTGGTATCGGCCATTGGCGGCAAACTCGGTGATGAGATCCCTGGCTCGGGGTTTGGCCATTTCCATTTTCATGTGCAGAAAGTATTATTATTCGATATATTAAGCAAGTAATTTCGTATCAAGGGCAACGAATACAGACTCTTGGTGGAAATCAGATACGAGTACCGAGTCGTCTATATGCGCTTTGTGGATACACACGCCGCGTATGACGCCGTGGATGCGAAGGAGATTTAGAGATGGCGAATGTCAAGCCGATTCGGACTGAGAAGGACTACGAGGCCGCGCTGGCCCGGATTGACGAACTCATGGATGCGGAACTCGGTAGCCCTGAAGGTGACGAACTTGATGTCTTGGTTGATCTCGTCGAGTTGTACGAGAGCAAGCACGAGCCGATGGGGTATCCAAGTCCCCTCGCGGCAATTGAGTTTCGTATAGAGCAAGGTGGCGCAGCTACAAAGGAGGATATCTGATATGCCAGTATTGGCGTCAGCAATTCCCGATGAGTACCGCGCTGATGTAGCTCGGGCAGTGGACATCTGCAAAGCGGAGGGATGCCGAGACGTGTTTATATTTGGCTCTGTCGCAGCCGGACGGCATCGGCCACAGTCCGATCTGGATATAGGTGTCCGTGGCTGTCCACCCGAGCACTTCTATCGCCTGCTAGGTCGATTGATGGATGAACTCACCCATCCCGTGGACTTGGTTGATCTAGATACTGAAATCCGAGTCGCTGAATTCCTAGAGCAAGAGGGTCAACTCGTACATGTTGGATGAGGCCCTCAGACGACTCATCATCCGCGAACTTGAAGAGGTCGATGCTCTACTTGCTAAGTCCTCTCCATTGCTAGGGACCCCGATCGATGCGGAGCCATCCTTTGAGCGTATAGCTGCCCTGTCGGCAGTTCTCAACTCTTTCTACACCGGCCTTGAGCGGATTTTTGAGCGCATCGCCAAAGAGGTTGACACAAGGAAACCTGAAGGCGAGCGGTGGCATATCGAGTTGCTAAATCAGGTCGCTCGCCAGACTGAGGGCCGGCCGGCTGTAATCTCAGAGGACTCCCGACAGCGTCTGCGCGACTACCTTGCCTTCCGTCACCGCACCCGTCACGCGTATGCGCATTATCTCGTCTGGGATAGTATGGCCCAATTGGTCGCTGGCACCTCGCAGACATGGAATATCGTCCACTCAGAGATTTTGCAGTTCGTGCGACAGCAGTCGTCGTCAGCCCCAAATAACAAGGAAAAGTAGCGCACAAAATCATAGAGGTAGTGCTCATGGACCCAAGCTGTTTACAGTACTTTTTGAGCAGGCGCTGATTCATCCGGGCGTAAAGTTTGAAATCGTCTTTGGGGTGTCGGGCAGCAACTGGCCGCTCTACGACGTCGAACACGGGAAAAGGGCGATTGGGTACGAGCCGCAGGATTATTCGGAGGTGCCGGAGGAGGAGTGGGGGAGGTAATAGCGACGCTGATAGAAATAGGGTATCTTCTTATGGCTAACCACTCAACGTCTTTTTAAACCATACGACAAACACAGGGGATCCAATATGAATGCAGCCAACTTCAAGGAAGCTGCACATCGCTTGGTGGACGCACTTCCTGACAATGCCACATGGGATGACGTGATGCGCAAAGCTTACGAATGACAAGCCATTGAGTCGGGGCTCGCCGATAGCGAAGCAGGCCGAGTGACCGATGTGGAGGCGGTTCGTAGGAAGTATGGATTGCCTAAATGAAGGTCCATTGGACGGATGAAGCGCTGTCGCATTTGGACAACATCTACCGCTACATCGCAGCGGACGCGCCGGTTTATGCACTTAGGATGGTGGATAAGATCACGCGCCGTTCACAGCAGATAGGTGCCTTTCCGCAATCAGGCCGTGAAGTACCTGAATACCAAGAGCAGGACATACGGGAGGTACTTGAAGCTCCGTATCGCATCAAGTCGGAAGATCAAGTGGATGTGCTGGCGGTATTCCACGGGGCACAGCGATTGCCCGATGATATCGACACCTGACCGGGGCCTATCGGAACTGCTCAACCTTCATTCGCAAAATGCCGCACGAAATCGGCTGTACTATTCAGAGTGGAGATTCCCATGGACCCAAGTTGCTTGCAGTACTGCATGACCGATGCACAGCGCGACCATTTTGAACAGCAGGGATACTTGGTTGTCGAGGATGCGCTCGACGATGACATGCTGGGCCGACTGCTGGAAGCTGGTGATCGCGTCGATGCCGAGGAAAGGGCGGTGCGTGGCTTGGCACCCAATGCCTTGCTGTCGAAATTCAGGACCATTGTCGAGGACGATGTTTTTCTCGAACTGCTCGATTGGCCCAAGACGTTCCCGCTGATTTGGGACATTCTCGGCTGGAACGTCCAGCACTATATCTCGCATTTGATCTACTACCCACCCGAATCCAAGAGCAGCGTCAATCTAAAGCCCGGAGGATGGCACCAAGACGGCGGCCGGCCGGTCCCCGAAATGGAGCGTCCCCAACCGAGGTTGTCGCTAAAGGTCGGATTTTGGCTGACCGACATTAGCGAGCCGGAGCGAGGGGGGATCCGAATTGTCCCTGAAAGCCACAAGGGGGACCGTCCGCCCGATTTTGCCGATGCCATGCAGGTTCAGGTGAAGGCGGGCACGGCCGTGCTGTTCGACCGCCGGATGTGGCACGCGCGCGGAATCAATACCTCGGAGACGACTCGGAAAGTACTGTTTTTGGGATATAGCTATCGCTGGCTGCGCGGCCTCGACTACAACTTGATGCCCGCTGAAATCCTCGCCAAGTGCAGTCCAATACGCCGACAATTGCTCGGCGATGGGGTGGATGTTAAAGGGTGGTGGCAACCGACAGACGAAGACGTGCCCCTCAAGGGCTGGCTGACTGAGCACAAGGGGAAGGAATACGTCGAGCGGATCGGGGAAAAGCAGTGGGAACGGGAAAAGTGGGAAGTGCCAAGCGGCTAGCGCCTTCAATCCCACCACACTTCACCAGGAACCAGATGGGCGCGCAGCAGCTCTTCGTTTAACTCCACCCCGATTCCCGGCCGGTCGGGCACGGTAATGTACCCGCGATCGACCACAGGCCCACCCCAATTTAGCGCGATATCGTCCCACCAAGGACAGTCGAGACCGTGGTGTTCCAGCGCTAGGAAATTCGGCGCGTTGGCACACACGTGCGCCAAAGCCACGGTCCCCACCGGCGTGCAGATGTTGTGCGGGGCAAAGGCCAGCGAATGCAACTCGCACAATTCGGCCACTTTCTTGCCTTCCTGCACCCCGCCAAAACGAGGGATGTCGGGCGTTATAATATCCGCGGCCCGGTCTTCGATCATGGGTCTAAGCCCGTGACTCATCCAGTGATTTTCACCGCAGGCAATGGGCACGGAGGTGTGGTCGGTCACGTACTTTAGGGCGTCGAGATTTTCCGGCGGAGTCGGATCTTCGAGCCACAGGATGTCGATGTCCTCCAGCCGCCGGGCTACTCTGAGCGCGTCCGCTGGTTGGTAACTCCAGTGCATATCGAGGCACAGCTCAACATCGGCGGGCAGGGCCTCGTAGGCTGCGTGGCTGACGGCGCTCATGTACTCGACCTCGGCCCTAGATAGGGCGCGGTTGTGATGATCCTTGCGGTACTCCCCCGGAGCGCTGTTGTCGATATCGACCTTGACTACGGTGTACCCGGCTTCTACCCGCTGGCGCACCCCGTCGGCATAGGCTGCGGGCGAGTGGTCGCCGGGCCGGGCCGTGTCGGCGTAGATGCGCACCCGGTCTCGGTACTTGCCGCCGAGTAGCTGCCACAGGGGCAGGCCCGTGATCTTGCCGTGTAGGTCCCACAGCGCTAGTTCGACCCCCGACAAGGCCAGTACGATACTTCCCCCCGTGGACCCCGCGCCGATCAGTCCACGGTAGATTTTTTGCGCCAGTCGGACTGGGTGGCGGGGGTCCTCGCCGACGAGCAGTCCTTCCATGCGCGTGAGGATGTCCCGCACACCAACGGGCAACTGCGCTTCGCCAATGCCGCAGATTCCCTCATCCGTTTCCACCTTGACCAGCGTCCACGTCCAGGGAATGCTCTGTATCATGACGGATTTAATTCCGGTGATTTTCACGTAAGATGCGCTCCTATAAGAAGGTTATTTGCCCTGACGGCTTCTAAGTGCGCAGCGCCCGCTCGAGGTCGAGGCGACCGGCCTCTAGGGCGGTGCGAAATACTTCGACCGTATCCCGAACTCCCTGGACCAGCGATCGGTACTGAAGGGGTCCGAGGGCTTGGTTCAGGGCGCTGTCATCGGCGCTTGAGGGATGCGGCAGCGGCGTTGGGTCGAATCCAATTTTGCCCGCCGACTCGGGGATAACCTCCTCGATTGCAGCGACGATTTGGGCCATGGAGACTGTGCTGCCTCCTATATTGTACACTGGGGCACCTTCCAGCTTGGTTCTGGCCGCGGCGATAAAGGCGGCAGCGACATCATCGGCGTGGTGATAGACGAGGGTGCCGCCATAGGTGATCTCGTACTCGCGGCCGAGCGCGGCGGCGAGCATGGCCTTGGTCGGGGTGGAGGTCCAGCCCTGGTCACGACCTGGTCCGTACACTACGCACGGGCGCAGACCAATGCTGTGCACCGACTGCTCCCGCCAATAGACCTGAGCCGTGCCTTCGTTGCACTGCTTGAATACCCCGTAGAGAGTCGGCGGCAGCAATGGAGCGTCGTGGGCAATCGGCCCCGGTGGGTACGCTTCCGGATCGCCGTACACTCCAAACGAGCTTGCAAAGACCAGGTTCTGGATCTGGTCGCGATGACGCGCGGCCGTTTCGAAGACGACGGTGCTCCCCACGACGTTTACCTTGGCCCCGCGCACTGGATCGGCCCGAACTAGGGGCACCTGCATGGCTGCCAAGTGCAGGATATGAGTAATACCGCATTCGACCACGACTCGCTCGAACTCGTCCAGATCCGCGATGTCGCCCTCGATCAGTCGCACTTGGTCCAGTTCTTCGTCCGTCATGATCATCCTCAACCGATAGGGATCGCCGCCTAGGTCGTAGGTATATACCGGCACCCCCTCGCGGACCAGCCGACGAACCGCCCATGCACCCACGCAGCCGAGCGCCCCTGTCACCAAATACCGCTCATTCATATATCGCCTTTATGGGAAAAGTAACCCCGATTTTTATTGCCCTGCAGATAACATATTGCGTTTCACCTAGCGGGCAATCCACGAGTCGCTGATTGACTTTCGCTACTGACAGCCAACGGTAAGGCGAGGCGTCCGAACTTATATTCCCTTGTCTTTGAAATATCCATCCCAGAAGGAAAGTGCTTCTTCAATCACGTCCTCAAACCATAATTGACGTCCATCTTGAACTGTCAACATCAAACTGTCTATATCAAAATCCCGACTGAATTCCTGTGAGAAGTCTCCTGTGTGCTTGTCAGCGTTACGAAGAGAGGGAGCGTACTTGGTGATAGTCTTATGCTTCAGAGAATCGGCCAAATTTTGAAGGTATTCAAGCTCAGGACACTTTTTTCTTATGTCTTTTTGTAACTCAGCCAGCTTTTTGTATCCTAGGCGAGAACCATGCTCTTCAAAAACCCAGTCACAGATCGACCAAGCAACGACGGCACCATACCTCGCTATTCGTGGGTTAAGAGGATCTTTTTTGAAATCTGAGATTGTGCCCCGAAGGTCTTCTAGACAATCCCTCGAATTCCGTAGATCAAAAGTAAGTGTCATCTTCACGTTGGCTATTGTGATATGTCGGCTCGTTGGCCCCAGACACCCTACTGACTCAGTCGGTCGAGGACGTTGCGGGTGATCTGGGCGACAGTCGCATCTCCTTTTAGCCCGTGCGACCAGTCGGTTGTCCCGGCTGTGAACACTGTGCCACCGCGGGTGTAGAGGCCCATGACCGCCGCGCCCTCCCGGCCCTTTTCCCAGCGCTCGTACCACACGCTGTCGTCTGGGTGCCACCGCGCTGGGGCGGTACACAGGATGGTGAAGTCCGCTGGAGTGCCATAGGTCCCCTTGGGTACCGGTAGCCCGTCTTCCAACGCGAACTCGCAGCCGTCGCACTCATAGCCGACGATGGTGTGTTCGCCGCCGAAGGTGTCGTCGCGTTGCAAGCCCGTTCCCGCAAAAACCCAGTGTTCCGGGCGATGGACTGTAAATGCCCCCGACCCGTCCATGTATTGCCCGTGGCTTAGGTGATAGCCCCCGTAGAGGAAACCGACGCCGGTCAGCTCGTTTTCCGGCCGGCCCACGAGGTGGTGGCTCCACAAGGTCGAAAGGTCGGCGTAATCTCCGGCGGCGTAGGCCGGATCCATGTTGAACTGTTGCTTCCAGCACACCAGCGCTCGGCCCTCGTCCTCGCTGCGCACCCGCCAGCACACCGAGTTGCCGCTGAAAAACGCAGCGTTGCCTCCGGCGGCGATGTAGGCTTCGAGGTGATCGCGCATGGGAGCCGACCAGTATTCATCGTGCCCCACGCTCAGTACGAGCCGGTAGTTGTCCAACAGTTCGGGATGCCATTCGAGATCGGAATTGGCGCAGTAGGAGAGCGCGTATCCAGCGCCCTCTGCCCACTCGACAAAGTCGCGTTCCCAGCGGTCGAACAGCCCGGCCATGGGACGGTCGAAGGAGACGCGATGCCCTTGCAAGCCGCCGCGGCCGTGATAGCTGTATAAGCTGTAGCCGCCCCAGTTGTTGTAGGCGCTGTAGGTATTGGTGGCTAATTGCAGGAGGATGCGAGCGTCCGTGGGGCCTGCGGGTCGGACGATGAAAAACCCCCGGCTTTCGGCCGTACGCCGTCCTCGCCGCACGAACTTGCCGCCTTGATCCTCGACGCGCAGCGCAAACTCGTAATACCCACTGCGCCAGTCGTCCGGCACCTCCAAGGAGTGGGAAACCGGCCAGCCGCAGCCGTTGGAAGAAGCGTCTTCGGGGACTGGATGGGACGATCCAGGGAGTTGGTCCTGCCGCCATACGACTTCGCGCTCGGCGCCTATGCGCGTCACTTCCAGCGCGTACTCGTCCGCGCTGGTCGCCACGTGAAAGCGCACCTGCTCCCCGGCTTGGTAGCTGAGTTGGTCGGTGTAGCCTTCAACGAACATTATCCATGACCTCCGATTTGCGGTGGGAGTGCCGCTAGGTTGGTGGTTGGGCAACTACAAGAGTTGCCCCTACAGGCTGCGAAGGCGAATTTTATCCCTTGTACTCCACTTTTACCACTCGCTCGTCTAGCTCGCGTTGCAACATTTCCACTTGTTCTACTATGTACTCTACCGCTTGCTCTACCGGCGTTTCACGCCGCTCTTTTTCGCGCCGCAGTTTGACCTCAACAATTCCCTTCTGCAACCCGCGATCCCCCACTGTCACTCGCACCGGTATTCCAATCAGATCGGCGTCGTTGAACTTGACTCCTGGATTTTCTCGGCGGTCGTCGAGGAGCACTTCAATGCCGCGCTCCGCGAGGTCCGCGTAGAGCTGCTCGCCCGCGTCTTGCGCTGCGCCTGCGCCCTTGGCGAGGAGGACGATGTGGACCTGGTAGGGCGCGACGGCAATGGGCCACACCAAGCCGTCTTCGTCGTGGTACTCCTCGGCAATACAGGCCAGCAGCCGCCCCACGCCGATCCCGTAAGATCCCATGACGACTGGCTGCGCCTTGCCCTCGGCGTCGAGGAAATCACCGCCCAGTGCCTCGGTGAATTTGGTGCCGAGCTGGAAGATGTTGCCCACTTCCACCCCGCGAGATTCGCGCAGCGCTGCCCCGCAGTTGGGGCAGCCGTCGCCTTGCCGGGCGGTGGCGATATCGGCGACCACGTTGGCTGTGTAGTCGCGGCCGTGGTTTACATTGGCGAGGTGATAGCCCAGCTCGTTGGCACCGGCCACCAGATTGGGCGAGGACGCCACAGAGTCATCGACGACGACTAGTGCTCCCTCGACGCCGAGGGGCGATCCATAGCCCGGTTCTGCGCCGACGGCGCGTATTTCCTCGTCCCGCGCCGGCCACATTTCGAGCGCACCGACCGCATTGGCCAGCTTGGTCTCGTTGACGTCCATGTCGCCGCGTATGACTGCCAGCACAAACGCATCCTGCTTGTCTCGACCGTCGCCGACCGTGGCCATCAGGAAAAGCGCCTTGGCGGTCTTATTCGCGGGGATGTCGAGTAGCGCAGTCAGTTCCTCGATGGTCGTGGTATTGGGCGTGGCGATTTTCTCGGGCGCGGCGGGCTCTTCTTCCGGGTTGGCCTGTTTGGCGAAGGTGGCGATTTGGCGGTTGGCCGAGTACCCGCAGCCGTCGCACAACAGCAGGGTGTCTTCGCCGATCGGCGTCAGGTACATGTATTCGTGGGCTAGCTCGCCGCCCATCATCCCGGTGTCCGAGCGCACCGCAAGCACGTCGAGGCCGCAGCGATGGAAGATGTTGAAATAGTGCTGGTAATGGGCGCGGTATTGCTTTTCGAGGCCCTCCCAGTCGGCGTCGAGGCTATAGGAATCCTTCATGGTGAACTCGCGCACTCGGATGAGGCCCGAGCGGGGGCGGGGATCGTCGCGCCACTTGGTCTGGATGTGATAGACTAGCTGGGGCAGTTGCTTGTAGGATTTGATCTCGCGGCTGACTAGGTCGGCTACTACTTCCTCATGGGTCATGGCCAGCACCATGTCGCGCTCGTTTTTGTCTTGGAAGCGCCCCATCTCCGTGCCGACCGCGTACCAACGCCCCGTCCGCTGCCAGAGTTCAGCCGGATGCACCACCGGCATGGTGATCTCCTGGCCGCCGATGGCGTCTATCTCGCGGCGGATAATGTCCTCGATCTTGCGCATGGACCGCTGCGCCAGGGGTAAATAGCTGAAGATGCCGCTGGCCAGTGGACGGATAAAGCCGGCCCGCAGCAAGAGCTGGTGGCTGGCGACTTCCACGTCGGCAGTGACTTCGCGCAAGGTCTGGCTGAAAAGCCGACTCATTCGCATTTCACAATCCTCTCTGTTTATTCTGTGTACTCATTTGGTAACGTAGCCCATCGGGCCGTTGCACTCAATTGCAAGGAACCCGCCGGGAGTCGTTTCTATGCTTAAAGTCCCCGATTGAGAGCCACCGCGCGCATCGCCCGATACATGCACGATAGCGACACCAACACCCAAATCAAGGCGATCAGATACGCCAGATAGGGCACCTGCAACGGATCTATTCCCCAATAGGCCGACAATATCCCAGCGTCCGTCCGCTCTGTATAATACCACAAGTCGGTGCGGAAGTCGTAGAGACTGTACAGGCAGAGCATCACCCCCATCCACACTGCGCCGATGCTCGCCAGCCGCTTCGACTTGCAGGCCATAAGGCACAGGACCAGCCCGCCGCCGATTCCCAAGACGGAATCGATCCCCCCCCACGGCGTGTAGATCAAGGTCATCCCCGCGCAGGCCGCGCCAATGCACAGCAACACCAAACGCTGCGCCTGCGGATAAAGCGAGGTGTACATCAGCAACGCCCCCCACAGCGCCGATCCCACGTAGCCTGCCGCGCTAATCAGCGGGAAGAAGCCCCCCTTCGTCAGGGTGTGCCCGGACTCGTTCCAATGGGTGCGGATTTCGAGGACCTCGCCGCCGGTGATTAGGGCCGCTGCCGCGTGATTGACCTCATGCACCAGCACCACAAAGAAGCGGAACGGCTTGATCAGCGCGGTGTCCCAAAAGACCAGCGCCAGCCCCGTGCAAAGGAGATAGTAGCGAAATTGCCAGAAGACCTCGGCGATGTAGCGGATGCGGCTGAACATGGCCGCTAGTCACTAATCTCAGCGCGGATCAGCGCGACGGCCTCGGCTAGCGGGAGCGGATCGAGTTGTTCGCCGGATCGCTGCCGGATCGCCACCTTGCCCTCTTCGACTTCGCGGTCCCCGGCGATCAGCATGTAGGGCACCTTCTGCGTCTGCGCTTGGCGGATGCGCTTGTTGAGGGTCTCGCTGGCCGCGTCGAGTTCGGCCCGGATCCCGGCGGCGAGAAGCTGCTGGTGGAGTTGGCTTCCGTACTCGGCGTGGCGCTCGGCAATGGGTAAAACGACCGCTTGCACGGGTGCCAACCACACTGGGAAGGCGCCGGCGTAGTGTTCGATCAAGAAGCCGATAAAGCGCTCGTGCGTGCCCAGCGGCGCGCGGTGGATGCAGATGGGCGTCTCCTCTTCGCCTGCCGCGTTGGTGTACGTCAAGCCGAAGCGGCCGGGTACGGCAAAATCGACTTGGTTGGTGGCGATTGTAAACTGCCGCCCGATGGCACTCCAAACCTCGACGTCGATCTTGGGTCCGTAGAAGGCGGCCTCGTCGGGCACCTCTTCGTAGTTGATCCCACCTCGTGCCATGGCACCGCGCACCATGTCCTCGGTGCGGAGCCACCGCTCGGAGTCATCGACGTACTTGGCCCCTAGGCCCGAGGGCGCGTGAGTGCTCAAGCGCATCAGGTAATTCTCCAAGCCGAACAACTCGAAATAGCGCAAATACATCTGACAGACAGCGAGGAATTCCTCCTCAAATTGGTCGAGAGTGCAGTAGATGTGCGCGTCGTTCATCTGCAACGAGCGCACCCGCATCAAGCCGAACAACTCGCCCGACTGCTCGTAGCGATAGCACGTGCCATACTCGGCCAAGCGCAAAGGCAAGTCGCGGTACGAGCGCGGGGCCGCGGCGAAAATTTTGTGGTGGGGGGGGCAGTTCATGGGCTTGAGGTAGTACTTGACCCCCTCCAACTCCATGGGTGGAAACATGGACTCGGCATAGTACGGCAAGTGGCCGCTGCGCAGATATATGGACTCCTTGCAGATGTGCGGCGTGCGCACGCGCTGATAGCCAGCCTCGCCCTCGGTCTTGCGGGCCAAGTCCTCCAGCTCGTCGATGAGCACCGCTCCCTTGGGCATCCACAGAGGCAACCCCGGCCCCACTTCGTCGTCAAAGGTGAACAACTCCAGTTGTTTGCCCAGCGTGCGGTGGTCGCGCTTTTTGGCTTCCTCTAGCATCGCCAGATGGTGGTCGAGGGCCTCGCGGGTGGCAAAGGCTGTGCCGTATATCCGCTGCAACATCTTGCGGCTCTCATCGCCGCGCCAGTAGGCTCCAGCCACGCTCAGGAGCTTGAAGTGTTTGACTTGTCCGGTGCCGAGCATGTGCGGCCCCCGGCACAAGTCGATGAACTCGCCGTCTTGGTAAAAGGACAAGGTCTGGCCCTCTTCCAAGTCGGCGAGGATTTCCTGTTTGTAGGGGGCGTTGGCGACCATCTCTTCCGCTTCTTGGCGCGCAACATCGATCCGCTCGAATTTGTGGTTTTGCTTGACGACCCGCTTCATCTCGCGCTCGATTTTTTGCAAGTCGGAGGGCGTAAAAGGCTCGGCCACGTCGAAGTCGTAGTAGAAGCCGTCGTCAATGGCCGGGCCGATGGCCAGTTGCGCGTCCGGGAAGAGGCGCAGCACGGCCTGTGCCAACACGTGCGACATGCTGTGGCGGTAGATCCAAGCGGCCTCGTCCGCATCCCAGGGGATAAGCTCGACTTCTGCCTCGCTGGTGAGCTGGGTGTGGAAATCGATGCGCTCGTCGCCGGTGCGGGCGGCAATGTATTGCTTTAACAGCTCCTTGTTTTCTTGGACGAGGACTTCCTTGAGCGTCCCCTCGCCGGGGTATTCGATGTCCTGTCCTTGGGGGACCTTAATCAGCATGACGCGCTCCTTGGCATGAAAAAACCCGCTGTCATTGTAGCCGACAGCGGGGAGAGGTTGCAAAAAAATGAACTTTTAGTCCGTCGCTATCCGGCGCACATGGTCGTAGTCGTAGTGGTAGTCGTAGTGGTAGCCGTCGGCCCCGACGGGAGACCGCTGAGGCACGGTGCGGAAGCGACTGTAAGCATAGCAGAAATCATGGCGTATAAGATACCGGCAGAGGTCTGATTGTGCAAGAGCCGCTAAGCTAGCTCGTAGTGAGAGTGGTCGGGCAGGGGCACTGGCTGGCCGTCCTCGGTGTTGATGCTCCAGTCGGCTAGCCGCAGGCGCATGTCTGCGAGGGCGTCGCGGTGTTGCTCTTCGTCGATCACATTGACCAACTCGTTTGGGTCGGCGACGAGGTCGTAGAGTTCGTCGCGGTCTCCCATGGGATCGTGGACGTACTTCCATTCGCGGGTGCGGACCATCTTGCAGCGGCCAGCCGCCTCGCGCCACTGCAAGGTGTCGATCAGGGTTTTGCGACCCCAAGGTTGAGGCAGTTTTTCCAAATCGGCCATGGTAAAGAGTGGCCCTCCGCTGCCGTATTCGGAAAAGGTCGCGTCCCGGGGCGCGGCGTCGGTCGCGGTGGGCAGCGGAATTCCGTGCATTGAGCGCGGTTGCTCTAGCCCCTGTAAGTCCAACAGCGTCGGTACCACGTCGATTAGATTGGCCATGCTCTGGTCGCGCACTCCGGTGGCGACTTGCCCGGGCCAAGAGACGATCAGCGGCACGCGCGTCAGGCTGTCGTAGAAGACCCCGCCTTTGCACTGCATGGCGTGTTCGCCCATGAAGTCGCCGTGGTCCGAACAAAAGACCACAATCGTCTGCTCCCGCAGCCCCAGTTCGTCGAGCTTGTCGAGGATCTGGCCGAGCGCGTCGTCGATAAAGCGCACCATGCCAAAGTACGAGGCCATGACGCCGTAGAGGTCTTCAGGCGAGTCGCGGCGCACTCCCAGCATTTGGTAGAGCGCCCGGTTGCGCTCGGGCGCACGCTCGTCGTCGAATTCGTCGTCGCGCCAGGGGGGCAGGTCAATGGCCGTGGGTGGGAACAAGGATGCGTACTCGGCTGGGCACAGCCACGGCTCGTGTGGATCGGGAAAGGAGACCCACAGGGCAAAAGGCTGGTCTTGGTGCTTTTCGATAAAGCGCGTCGTCTGCCCGGCGATTAGGCCGGTGGAGTGATCCTCTAACGGCAGTTCGGAAGTGCCGTAGCTAAAGCGGGGGTTCTGGTGGGCGAGTTGGCGGTGCTCAGCGGCGACTTTGCGGCGGCCTTCTTCCGGCCGGAACCAGTCCATGCCTCGCGTCTGTGGCCCTTCGTTGCGCCGCCGTGGGTAAAGGCATTCCACACGTCGAAGAGCGCCAAATCTTCCTCGCGCTGGAAGCAGTGGTTTTTGCCGATTAGGCCCGTGGCGTAGCCGGCCTCCTTCCAGAGCTGCCAAGCGTGCGTGGCATTGGCGGGCATTAAGGTTTGGTTGCGCCGGCCTCCGTGCGAGTGGGGAAACTGCGAGGTCCAAAACGAGATGCGCGCTGGCACGCAGAGCGGGTGCGGGGTGATTGCGTTTTCAAAGAGCACTCCGTCGGTAGCGAGGCGTTCCATGGACGGGGTTTGGCAGAAGGTGTTGCCGTAGAGATGGCTGGCCGTGGCGCGCTGTTGGTCGGTCATTATGACGAGGATGTTGGGGCGGTCGGTCATGGGGGGTTCCTTTGTTCTAGGCGCATTAGTCAACAGACTTCAGAAGCTGTCTGGAAATTCCGGGTGTGCCCCGAGCGCGAGCGAAAGCGCGGCGGACAAGGCGGGCAAAGCCGCCCATATTGTCGGAATATGGGTGGTTTTGCCCAACGCCGGCCGCCGTGCTTGCAGCCGCGCGAAGGCCATCAGGGGTTTTCAGACAGCTTCTCAGTGCGGCAGACCGCTTGACCGCGAAACAGGTCGCAGACAGCGTCGATGGCTTGGAGTTGGTAGTCGAGGTTGGATTCAAAGTGGAGTTTCATCAGGTGCTTCGGTGGGGATGGACCAGTCTTCGCAATCAAGACCTTCCACCCGCCCGAATTCCCGGGTGTTGGCGGTCACTAGAACCAGACCGCGAGCCAGTGCTTGACCCGCAATCAGGGTGTCGAGCGGTCCAATGGGGCGTCCGATCGCTTCAAGAGTTGCCCGAACCGCGCCGGCTGCACGAGCGTCCGCCGCATCAAAGGGCACGACTTCAAAGGCGATGCGATCGAGCAAGCCGAGATTCCGATCCTTGTGTGTACTCTTAAAGGCTCCGTAGTAGAGTTCGTAGGTCACGAGAGCTGGCAACCCAAAATCCGCAGGAGTATGGCGTCGCACCCGACTAGCAAGCGCGGGGGGCCGGCCGTTCAGTAGCGCAATGCAAGCGTTGGTATCGAGTAGATAGCGCATTACTCAAAGGCGGTATCGAGGGCTGGCCGGATTTGATGCGGCGGCTGATTGCGGCCTGCGGCCAAGAAATCCTCCGAGAATTTCTCTTGGATAGAATCGAGCCACGCCCAATCCGTGACAACGGGTTCGAGGACTACGGCCACTCCTTGCTTGCGAATGCGCACTTCCTCGCCGTCCATGCGGAATTCCTTTGGCAGCCGAACGGCCTGAGAGCGCCCGGTCCAAAATAGTTTTGCCGTCTTAGCCATTGGTCCCTCCTTTTTTGGCGATTAATATATAGCATAGATATATATCACGCCAGCGTCAGCCGATAGTATTTAGTTAAGCCTAGGGACTGGCTCCCGGTCAACAGTCTCCTTGGGCGAGCCGTCGCACCCTACCGCTCCCACAATTCGCTCAGCGGCACAGCGAGTATGCGCTCATCGGCCAACGGGAGCCGAGCAGCCGATGGTTGTTGAGCCGATTGGCCGCAGTCAGGTTGGCGAGAGCACTGCCGGATCACTATTGAGCACTGGAATGTAGTGGGCTTGTTCGTCAAAGGGCTTAGCTGTGAGCGAGTACGTCGTCTAGAGAGCGGGCAGTTCGGTACTGCGCCGGTGATTCGCTCACTTTGAGCGCGGCGAAGTGCACCTTGCTGCATTCAATCTTGGCGCTTTCGGCATTGCGGAGATCACTGGCGAACAGGCTGGCCTTGGTTTCGACTACAAAATATAGCCGCTCGCCGTCGTCGCGCTCAACTAGCACAGCCCAGTCCGGGTTATAGCTGCCAAGCGGCGTCGGCACCGTGAACCATCCCGGCAGTTTGGCGTACATCTTGACCTCAGTACTATTCTCCATCTGGTCGGCAAAGGATTTCTCAATGTCGGAGTCGTACACCACCTGATCGTACACTGACTTCTGCGTGTCCGAGATCATGTTTTTCAGATAGCCGGTTAGTTCCTCTTGGCCGAATAACTCCTGTGCATAGTAGTACTCGTCTCCGAGGCGTTGGTACTTGACGCCATCTACTAAAGCGAGACGCTTACAGCGATTGATAGCTTGCGCGGCGAGGTCGATAAATTGTTGCGGATTGCGCTTGAAATCGGCGAGGCGTCCGCTCTCCGAGAGGATGCGGTGGATGCTGCGGCGCGTGAGTTGTGTGCGGTCCTGAAGCTCGGTGAGCACATCGGGTAGCTCTAGACCGGCCTCGTCCAACACTACGGTTGCCGCCCCTTCGCGTTCGGTTGCCTCGACTCCTCCTTGGCCAATGGCGATGTCGGCTTTACGCCACTGGAGCCGGGGCCTAGGGATCGGCGGCGCATCGTCAAGTGCTTGGATGCACTGTGCGAGCAGGTTTTTGTTATCGAACTCGACGCGGTACGTAGTCTTGTGCTTGATGCGGTCCCACAGTGCCTTGAACTCCGGGCTTTGGAGCACGGCTCGGCGCGGGCGGATTGAGCGGCGCTCGTCGGCGTTTTTGATTGTTAGACGCCCGGCGAATTTGCGTAGCACCTTGACGATCTCTTCATGCTGATCGGCGAATTCCTCGGGTATGCTGAGGGTATCGTCCTTGAGTGCCTCACGGAGAGTGTCTTGGACTCGCCCTGCTGCGTCGATATATCCCTCTGCTTTCAGGTGTTCCCACAGATTCTTCGACGCTTCGGAACCGAAAGCCGTCGTCTGTCCGTTTGTGCCGGCGACCGGAATGGCCGCGAATTGATGCTCTTCCACGACGCCGAAGCGGATGCCGGTGTCGGCCTCGATCTCCTGCTGGAGGTTCTCGGCAAATTCTTCGTAGCTCTCCGTGGCAATAACCGTGAGCGTGTTGACCTCGAAGCCGTGCAGGCGCTGGCCCTCCTGATTGACGCACAGGCGCAGGCCACGCCCAATGGTCTGCCGTCGCTCGCGTTCGGTGCGGATGTCGCGCAAAGTGCATATCTGAAAGACGTTGGGATTGTCCCAGCCTTCGCGCAAAGCCGAGTGCGAAAAAATGAACTTGAGCGGTGTTTCTAGGCTCAGGAGCTTCTCTTTTTCCCGCATGATCAGGTTGTAGGCTCGTTCGGCATTATCGCGGTTGGCTTGGTTGTTCTCGGCGGTATCTGTCCAGCCGCCTTTTTTGTCGATGGAGAAGTAGCCGTTGTGGACATCTTCTGCGGGCACGTCGAGAGCCACTTCGCCAAAGTCTGGATGATTAGCCAAGTGCCGATACTCTTCTTCAAAAATTCGGGCATACTCCCCTTTGGCGGAATTGCCCTCATCGTAGTGCCGGTAGCGATCCACCGCATCGATGAAAAACAGGCTGAGCACTTTGATCCCCTGTGGGCGCAGGCGCTTTTCCTTGTCGAAGTGCTCGCGGATGGTGCGGCGAATCATTTGGCGCTGGACAGCGAGATGATCCACGTCGCCGTAGGCTTCATCCAACCGGAGAAAGTACTCACCGCCGGGTACGCGCAACTCGACGAATTCGTTGCCCTTTTCGACGCGGATTTCGCCAATGCGGCAGTCCCGGTAGACCGCACGTTTGGTGATTTGTTCGAGGTCGTCGCCATCTTGGACAGTGACCTCTCGCCGACGGACCCTAGCCGCCGTTTCGACGTCGAGTTCGATCTTGGCGTTGATCGTGCCGCGCTGGTTACGCGTTGACATCAAGCAGACGTAGGGCTTGTTGTGAGCGTCCTCGATTGTCGCCGATGCCACCTCAATTTGCTTGACTAGCTTGCGCTCGTAAGCATCTACTGCATCGAGCCGATAGACCATGTGGCGCTGGTCTGCGTGTGTCGCCGAGTAGCGCAGTGTGCAGAGGGGATTCATGGCTCCGAGCGCTTCTTTGCCGCGTCCCTGCAAACCGCCATCCACGCTTTGCGGCTCATCGACAATGAGGATAGGCTGCGTGGCCCGAATCAGATCAATCGGCTTTTCGCCGCCCGTCTTTTCGCTGTCCTTATAGAGATTGTTGACGTCCTTTTTGTTAATAGCGCCGACCGTTACCACCATGATTTGAATCTGCGGGCTGGTGGCAAAGTTTCGCACCTGACCGAGCTTGGCCGAGTCGTAGAGGAAGTACTCGAAGGGCGTTCCCGAGTAGAGCGCACGGAAGTGGTCGTCGGTAATCTGGATCGATTTGTACACGCCTTCCTTAATGGCGACCGACGGCACAACGATGACGAACTTGGTGAAGCCGTAGCGCTTGTTTAGCTCGAAGATAGTGCGTAGGTACACATAGGTCTTGCCGGTGCCAGTTTCCATCTCGACGGTGAAATCGCCCGAGTCCAAGGAGGCCGAAATGGGCAAGCCGTTGCGAAGCTGGACATCGTTGAGGTTTGCGAGTATCTCCCCGTCGGGCAGGCTTAGCTGGTTACCGGTACCGAGGTCGCTTTCTGCAAAGCCGAGGCCAGCCTGAGTATCCGCTACATTGTGTGTGACCGTGAACTCAGTGCGGCATACCTCTTGGCCGCGAAACAGGTCGCAGACCGCTTCGATGGCTTGGAGTTGGTAGTCGAGGTTGGGTTCAAAGTGGAGTTTCATGTGATAACTCAGAAGACCTTTCCATTCGTAGGTGCCCTTGAGTCGGAACACCTTCGTTACGCCAGCATCAGCCGCTCACCTTTGGGTTCTGGTATTGGATCGCCGAACTCTTTCGCGGTATCTATCCAGAGAGCCATCGCTTGATTGACGTGTCTGAGAGCGGCTTCTTGCGTGTCCCCATGAGCCATGCATCCGGGAAGTTCGGGCACTTCAGCCACGAAAGCGTCGTCGTCATTGCTCCAATAGAGAATAATCTCGTACTTGTACATCAGTCTTCTCCTAGTTCGTACTTCAGGATCACCTTGCGGACCTGCTGTACCTGATAGGGCTTCGCATGGCCGTCGTCGCGCTGTAGATTGATTCTATCCGCAACGCCACTCTTTCTGAATATATGGTGGCTTCCTTGCACTCGCTCGGCGAACCCCAGATTCCGAAGCAGCCCACATAAGTCGCCGAAACGGATGTTCGCATCTGATCGACCACCGAGAATTTTTTGCAGAAGCTGATTGTATCGGCTCATGCTTGAGTTACGTCTAAGCCGTCGGGCCTACAAGCTCCGCACGTTGCCTAGCTCGTACTGCTCCAGAATGGCCACCATATTCGTCTTAGCCAAGTCGTCCTCAAAGGCGCTGTCACGGAAAATCACCGTGGCGTCGTCCGTGGGTTCGAGTTGCTTGTGCCACTCGGCAATACCGAAGGCCAGCGAATCGACTTCCTCCCGGTCAATATGCTTGTCGAGGCAGGCGAGCAACGTCCCGGCACCGATGGAGTGCACAGCCTTGCCTGCAATGATCTTGGTCTCGATGGGCACGCACAAGTCGAGGCCGAGCTTAAGCAGCAACTCGTAGAGGATGTCGTCTTGGCTTCGATCCGATTTGATGTGGTCGATGCTGTCGAGTAGCGTCTGTTCTAGGTCGGCGCTGTCCGGCTCCCAAACGCGGATATTGGACGTGTCGAGCTTGAAGACGCGGAAGCCGAGGTCGCCGGTATATTGCGGATTCTCTTCCTTGACTTTGTTTGCGGCGCGGCGGAGGCGCTCCTTGGTAAGTTCGGCGATGGTACGGGGTTTACCGAGCTTGTCGCAGCAGTCGGCTGACGTCTTCTGATTTTTGTTATTTGGATCGAGAGGTTCCGGGAGTTGAACGAGAATATGACGTCGGCTACCGTCATCTACTGCATTCTGCTCCATTACGGCATGTCCCGTCGTTCCAGACCCGGCAAAGAAATCGAGGACCACCGAATCTGATGGAAAATGTCGCAGAATTTCCTGCACTAAGGATACGGGCTTCACGGTATCAATTCCGTGGCTGGGCAGAAGGGATGTCAATTCCGCTTTGCCCGATTGGCTAGTGCCAACATTCTTCAAATGCGCCCAGAAAGGTACAAATCCCCGATCACCATCTTCATCTTCGGGATATACAGCTCTCTTCACAATTCCGTTGACAATCTCGACGCGTCCATTCTCCTCTAACTCTCGTGCTTTTTTTTGGCCGATCTGCCACTGTTTTCCTTCGCGTGGGAGCTGGCCGAGAATCTTGAATTGCATAGTAGGTCGGGCATAAGCTCCTTCAAATGCACGTTCGATAATCTCAAAGCGACAAGCTCCAAATTTACCCGTATGTGGATAACGTGGATTCTCCCCGCTTGATTCTAAAATAAATGGAGGAAGGTCTGAACGGGCACACTTTGAGTAAACGAAGACATATTCCACGTTTTGCTGAAGACCGAAACGTGCTCTCCCGATATTGTCCGGCTGAGTGGTAGCGATCCAAGTAAGTGTTCCAACAAATGCCTCTTCTCCAAAAATCTCGTCGCAAATGCAGCGTACATTGTGCCCCTCATGGTCATCTATGCTTACACATAATAAGCCGTCCGACATGAGCAGGTTCCGCGCCAGCTTCAGCCGCGGATATATCATGTTCAACCAGTCGGTGTGAAATCGCCCCGAGGCTTCCGTATTCGAAGAGAGCTTCCGCTTCTCGTCGTCGATCTGACCTGTCAGTTCTAGGTAGTTCCTGATGTTGTCCCGGAAGTCGTCGGAATAGACGAAGTCCTCCCCCGTGTTGTACGGCGGATCAATGTAAATCAGCTTAACCTTCCCGGCGTGGCTCTTCTGCAACAGCTTGAGCACTTCCAGGTTATCGCCCTCGATCATCAGGTTTTGCGTCGTGTCCCAATCGACGCTTTCCTCCAGGCAGGGGCGCAAGGTGCCGGTCGAAGGCATCAGCGCAAGCTGCCGCGCTTGGCGCTTGCCGTGCCAGTTGAGGCCGTACTTCTCTTCGCGCTCGTCCACCTTGTTGCCGAGAAGCTGCTTAAGCACCTCAAAGTCGATCTTACCCTCGGTGAAGGCTTCGGGGAACAGGGCCTTCAGGTGTTCGATATTCTCGGCCACAATGTCCGCCGAGCGCGTCTCTGGATCGTTGGCAATGAGTTTTTGCATATGATTTTCGTGTCCTAGCGGCGTACAGTCTCGCCGTATTTCCTAGACAAAGTCGGATAGGTCTTTACAGTGACGAGGATGCGTTGCTTTTCGATGGTTGTCATAAATGTCTCACGGTGCAACCCTGCTCCGCAGTATGGTGCGGTGCGGCTTGATCAAACAGACTTCCTTGGTCAAGTATCTGGCGGAGTGCATCGGCGACACAGTGCCGATGGCATTGGTCGGAGTCACGCTCGTAACAGGTAAGCGCGACCGACTCGCCCAATCGCAGCCAAGCGCGGGTTTTTGCCAAAGCATCGCCCTGTCTTGGAAGGCTTTTCCGCTCGTATGTCCTGAAAAGAGCGTCGAAATCTGCTTGGGATTCTAAGCCCCGGCGTTGCCGTGATTCAATTCCGAGTTCGGGCAGGTGTTCGTAGCGAATACCGACTCCATCACATGCCTTGGCAAGTGTGTTTTTAGAAAAGCCGTATTTGCGGCTAATGGCGTTTCGTCGAACATCGCAAAGGACGGTCACACTTGCTTGGAGTAACGCATTGAGATAGCTCTCTAAAGTTTTCCCCTCGTACCCGATAGTCAAAAGCCGGGATGGGGTTCCTTTTGGGCGGGCGGATTCGATCCGACTGAGTGCGGCTTCATCGTTTTCGAGCACCTGCTCGGCAATGTCACTGCGGATCGCGTAATAAGGATACTTGCGGTAGGTTTCTGCGATGAGCGCGTCACCTCGCAGCCTGCGGTTGCGCTGCGCAAATACGTGCATCGAATCGTCTTGGGTTTCGCGTGCGATGCGCTTGCCCTTCTCAGTGAGTATCCAATGCTGGTGATCGTCGATCAGCAGACCGCAATCAACGAGGCGGCGGCGGTCTGCATAGCATGTGAATGAGAAAGCTCCATATCGGTAGGGCACGAACTCGTAGGGACTTGTTTGGTCAGCGGGGAATAGCTCCTTGCAGTAGAGGAACAGGAGTTTCTGGAAGTCTCGACTGCCTGCATTGCCTCCAAGTACGTCAAGCAGTGCGAGAAGCTGCCGCTGGCGCACGTATAGCCGGAGTGTCCCTTTTTTCTTTAATGCTTGAACTGGAGGTCTCATGGTCAATTCACTATCTGATTAGTCGATAGTATTTAGTTACGTCTAGGGATGTATCCGGGTCAACAGCCTCTTTGGTCAAGCTGTCACACCCGGCATATGCCCTACCGCTCCCACAATTCGCTCAACGGCACAGCGAGTATGCGCTCATCGGCCAACGGAAGCCGGTCGCGACCGGCGTAGAGCAGGACCCCAAACTCGAAATCCTCGCCGCAGCGAGCGGCCAGCCGCACAAGCCCTTGCCCGTCCTTGGAAGTGAGCGCACTGGCGGCTTTGACCTCAACACCCCAAGTCTTCTGGCCCCGAGTAAGGACTACATCGACCTCCACCTGATCCTTGTCGCGATAGTGCCAAAAACGCAAATCCGGCTCTGTCCAGGTGGCTTGGGCCATGAGTTGCTGCACCACGAAAGACTCCAGCAGATGCCCCATGCGGTCTCGATGGTTGAGCCAATCGGCCGCAGTCAGGTCGGCGAGGGTCGCTGCCAGCCCGTTGTCGAGCAGATGGATCTTTGGCGTTTTGACGAGCCGTTTGGCCGGGTTGCGGTGCCACGCGGGCAGGCGGCGCACCAGAAAGAGTCGTTCGAGTACGGCGATGTAGTGATCTACTGTCGCCCGGTGCAAGCCGAGGCTGTTGGCCAGATTGCAAGTGTTCAATAGTTCGGCGTTGCGCAGGGCCAACAGTTCCAGCAGGCGCGCCAATTCCTGGGCATCCTTAACCCGCGCCACATCTTGCACATCCCGCTCGATGATGCTACGTAGATACTGCCGATGCCATTGCCGGGCGCGGCTGGGCGTGCGAGTCAGCGGCTCGGGATAGCCGCCCGCTATTAGTCGTTCCGGCAGCGACGGCCTGGCAGGCTCTGCCTTGGGCTCGATACCCGGTTTGAGAGCGCCGTTCAGCAGGTCGCTGAGGAAACGTCCAGGCTGGCGCTCTTTTTCCGCTTCGGTCAATGAGTGCAACTGCGCCATTTCCATCCGTCCCGCTAGGGATTCGGTAACGGTCGGCACCAGCAATAGATTGGCCGAGCCGGTCAGGAGGAAACGCCCGGGACGGCGGTCCTGATCCACGGCGCGTTTGATGGCCGAGAGCAGGGCCGGCACCCGTTGCACTTCGTCCAAGGTCACCGCCTCCGGCAGGCTGGCGACGAAACCGTCTGGGTCGGCCCCGGCAGTCTGGTAGTAGTTGTGCTCGTCTAAGCTGACGAACGCACGGTCAGGCGCGAGTTGCTGTGCGAGCGTAGTTTTCCCGCTTTGCCGCGGACCGAGCAGACAGACCACCGGCGTGTCGGCCAAAGCCTCTCGGAGGACGGGTGTCAGCGAGCGGGGAAACAGAGAACAGTTGGCGTCCATTTGTCAGTTAGAGAAGCGTCCAATTGTCGATTATGAGAGCGTCCAATTGTCGAATGACAATCTAGGGAAAGAGGACGCGGAGATCAAGATGGGAAGCTGAAGTCGGCTAAATAGAAAGAGCTAGGAGCGGGCAGCACCAAACTCGCACATTCGGCTATTTGGCCATTACTTGCGCCCGGATGAGCCGGAATAGTTCCGCTTGGTACTCAGCATCATGCAGAGCCGTGTGATTCGGCTGCCGCCGCGGTTGTAATGCGGCAGCCATTCGGCTCGACCGAGTATCGGCCCATTGACAAGCTGTTGCACCCATGTAATAGGCTTTGATATCTAGCGCAGAGAAGCCGAACGGATTCTCTCCAATAAACTTATGGAAGTAATAGTTCACAAAAGACCAATCGAACGGTGCATTAAAGCCGACGAAAACCAGCACCTCATCCCCGCAGACCAGCCCTTTCAACCAATCGGCAAATTGCTTCATAGCTTCTTCCGGTGCCAAGCCTGTCTGTTCCAAGGTTTCCAAAGACAGCCCCGATACCTTCAAGGCCATCGGATCGGCGTTACGATTGAGCGGTTTGAGCTCACAGGCGAATGTCAGGCTTTTGTCGTCAACGACGCAGGCACCAATTGACAGCAGGCTGAAATCGCTAGGAATCGGCCCTGCCGTTTCGATGTCGACGGAAACGAAAATCTCGCGTTGGTTGGTCATGGAATCAATGGTTCCGCTGGTACGAGAGGAGGTCGGTTTTGGATTGTGGCCCAATGCTCCCGGAAAGCCTGTTGCCGATTTTCGATCGTTTCACCTGTCTTCCAATGAAGCGCCCCTAGAGTGGAAATGTCGAATGGGTGTTGGTTGCCTTCCTTAACCATGAGCATCGTTGGCAAACCACGCCCGAGCGCATAGCCGAGTTCTATAAAGCAGTTGGGCCGCATGCCCGTGATGTCAGCTAACACGACGCTGCTACGATGGAGCTTCGCGAAAATTTCTTGGTCAATGCGAGAGTGCTCGTATGGCTGTGAACCGTCGATCACTGTCATCTTATAGCCAAGTTCCTCCTCGATGATCGGTTGGACGACCGTCTTGAAGAAGGTTTCGACATCCTCGTAGTCTTCACACTTGGGATTAAGTAACCGCACGACGAAAGCCCGAGGCTTTTCCAGCGTTTCAAGAAGGTCAATGACCATGCTCACACGCTCGCTGACCGGCTTACGCGATGTGAAGTTGATGCGGTTGATCCAGGTATGGGCACTGTGGTGAATAGTCTGAAACAACCGTTGTGCTTGGGTACTGTCTAAACCAGAGGAAAACAGGCGGAGCGCACCAGTATAGGGCGATGTTATGCGGGCGTTCAGTGGCACCACAGGCTTGCCGGCGTCATGGTATAAATTGGCGAGGAACAAGATTCCGTCCGAACCTCCGAGCGCGATGAGAATATCGCCCCACCGAGCCTGCGCCTCCATCCGCTTGCTGTTCATATTCCAGTGGGAAACGTTTTCGATATGGACGAGATCAGACGCCCGCAGGTCCTCCCAGAGTCGCTCAAATTCTGTCGGTATTTGCTCCTCGTTCTTGTGATGCTGAACGGCGATGGCGAGCGGGTCGGGAGCACCAGAAGGTCGGCGAGCGAGGTTATCGTATAGCGTCTGCCAGATCAGCCAATCGAAGCAAATCGGCAGGTCGTCGTCTCCTCTAAGCTTCTCGGCATCGACCGGCACAACAAAAGTCGCACCTCGCTTGATGAGGTCGAGAACCAATCCTTTCACCAGTTCACGTGCTGCCTGGACTTCGTCGCGGGTCGCCACTGACTCGTCGCACGAGATGCTGCCCGCGATATGGATGCGGCGTCCGAATAATGGGGACGCAGGCATCACAGATCTTCCACGACGGGCGACGGTCTCATGTCGGCAGCAACGGTTTGAAGATCGTCGAAACAAAGTGGACGATCAGGGAATGCCGATGCCAAAGCGTTCGGATAAAGCCGGGTGCGAATGTCAGAATAGGTCCAGGTTGGCTGGCCTTTGTCCCGAGCACCTGTGATTTTAACCAGATCTGCAAGCTGTGCCTCGGTCAGCGAGAGTGCTGCAAGATCCATGGCGAAGAGTTGTCGCCGTTCTTCCTCTGATGGACGCGTAAACTCCTCGATGACCGAAGCACGTCGCTGAAGGGCAGGGTCCAGCGCCAAAACACGATTCGTGCAGAGGAAGGCAACAACTCGTCCGCCAAAGCGACGTAAATCGTCAACTCTCTGGATCAAAGTATTCACAGCGACCTTATCCTCGTGGTGGCTATGATCCTGTGACCGAGTCGTGGCGAGCGAGTCCCCCTCGTCAATAATAAGAACGGCGCGACGACCTTTGCCTGCTGACTTGGCCACTTGTTCAAATGCTTCGATGAGCAATGTTCCCATCTCGCCGACCTTGCCAGACCCACGGACGCGGTTGCCTAGCTTGAAGAGGACCGAGTCCTCTGTTTTACTCTCTTTGATCAAACGATTTGCAATGCACTCGGCCATCACGGTCTTACCAGTTCCGACGTCGCCGTGGAAGATCACGAGCGGATATTGCTCCGTTACAAGATCGCACAAGGTGAGCCTCCCGTCGTGGTACTCTTGGTTCCACTCGGCGAGTTCACTGATATTCAACAGCAGCCGCAGTTGGTTGCGGACGCGGCTGTAGCGAACCTCGAAGCCCAGCAAGGTCTTTTCCTTGGCCGCAAGCCCAGCGTCGGGCAGGGCCATTTCGCTCTCGAAGATATCAGCCTTGTTCACGAGGTGAAATCCTTTCGCTGCATTCCCCACCCGTTGCTTGCGTAGGTACGCCCACCTGACTGAACAAGGCTATAATGGCTGGTATCGGCACTGGTCGGAACCCATTTGCATTTGAGACTGCTCTCCATCTCTACTCTAGCAGTGGCATCATAGGCGTCAGTGTAGCTCAATATGATTCGGAAGCCGGGATTTTCAACGCGAGGCCACAGTACCCCACCTGGGCGGCTCATCTCTAGGTCGCCGTCAGAGGTGTTGACGACATATTGCACGGCTTGAACCTCCGTTGATCCGCAGAAAAGCGTGAGGTCAACCATCTTCAGATACCCCTCTTTCGCCAGCACCTCGACGTCATGCGCGTAATCGAGAGCCTTGTCCTCGGTTATCGCGCCGGAACTCTGGGCGATCATCACGAGGTCGGCAGTAAAGCGCCGCACGACCGTTTCGATGTCGGAGATTGTGTAGGAATAGGTATCAGTTGCTGTATGGGTCATATTCTTAATCCTCGATTTTGAAATGGGGTCCGAAGAGTTCCTTCCAAACTGCGTTGTCGTTCTCAACGGACGCAAAATGGGCTGTCTCCCAAGCTTCCGATGCGGCGTTGACGATCTGCTGTCGTTCCGACTCCGTAATGCGGGCAGCGACATTGTTGTCGCTTTGAACTGGATCGAGTATAACGACCGGGTCGTCGAAGCAGCCGATAGGTCCGGTGTTCTCAGGAAACTCGATGACATCCTTCAGTCCCGACTGGGCCATGTAGAGCAAGAAGCGCCGAAAACGCTGTTCAATTGATCCCTCCGACCCCTCCTGATCTAGGAGGTAGGCCAAGATGAGTTCGATAGTGAACGATTTAAGCGGTTTGAGTGCGGCGTGGTTGCGCCATTTCTTGGCGAGACGGACCAAAGTGCGGAAGTGCTTGTCCTTGTCCTTGCGGTCTCGAACGAACTGAATCTGGCAAGGTGCGCACGTCTGCACCGTAGAGCCATCCTCCAAGTCGAATTGCCAGCCGTAGTCGGGGCGATCTTCGTCTTGGATCACTGGAACCACATCGACACTGAGTCCGCTGCCGACGAATGAAACGGTGGTCGCCTTCCGCTGGATCTCAAAGTCTCCCACATCCTTGTTCGGGTAGAGCCTGATCAGCAGGTCGTGGATTGAGTCGTTCAGACTTTCCAAGGTTTCTTGATTGACACTCCGATCGGAGATATAGAAGACGACATCGACATCAACCGGATCCTCGGATGTTTTCCGAAGGATGGTGAATTTGGCGAAGGAACCTGCCTTCACCGTCTTAGTGATCCTGACGTCGATTTCGTCTCGGAGATCCTCACTGAGTTTATCAATGAGAAAATCGACCTGCCTGTGATACTCCTTCCGCCTATCGTCCGAGAGGCGAAGAACGTTGCTGTCGTAATAGCGAAGTTGGGCGTTGGTCAGTGGCATGAATATCTCCTCTAGATGCATCTATACGATGATAGGTCCCAGTGAAAGGGGAAAGACGAGAGCGACGCGATGAGTTTGCCTATCGGTAAAGCTCAGACCAGCCTCGGCATAGTCACTCGCGCCAAGGCTACTCAAAATTATCATTTCTCAAAAAACAGAAAGGATGTTATCTTTGTCAAGAGCGGCTCAAATACCCCACGAGGAGAAACAATGGCTGGTGAAGAGCACATTGCCGCGAATATCGCCCGGCTGCGGCTGGACCGGCAATTGACCCAGGAGGAACTCGCCCGAAAAGCGGGACTCTCGCGGATAGCGCTCGGCAAGATCGAGCGAGGCATCGTCGTCCCCCGTGCCCGGACCCTTACCGCTATAAGAAAAGCATTAGGCGTTCCGCTCGGCGATCTCGTGACGCCTATTCGGCCCCTTGAGACCGTGCGGTTCCGAGTCCAGGCACGGGTCCACGCTCGGGCGCAGATTCTAGCCGAGGTCGCAAACTGGATCGACGCCTATACCCAAGTCGAAACCGATCTCGGCCAGTCGTGCCCCTTCCGATTCAAGGCCGTTCGCACTCAGCACGGGAATCCGGTGAAGGCCGCACAGGCCGCTCGCAAAGCCATCGGGCTTGGGCCGGAAGAGCCGGTGCGCGACATCTGCGGGTTGCTCGAAAGCAACGGAGTAAAGCTCCTGCTCTTCGATAAGAAGAGCGATTCCTTCTTTGGGCTGAGCGTCGGTGCAGGGGACGGCGGCCCTGCCGTGGTGGTCAATACTTGGGAGCGGATCTCGGTGGAGCGCTGGATCTTCACTGCGGCACACGAACTCGGCCATTTGTTGCTCCATCCTGCTGAATATCGGCGAGACGCCACCGAACTCCCCGTGCAGACAGAGCGCGAGGCCGACGCCTTTGCAAGCCACTTCCTGATGCCAGAAGCCGCGTTTGCTTCGGAGTGGGACAGGACTCGGGGGCACCTGCTCCTCGTCCGCGTCCTCAAGGTTAAGCGCATCTTCCGAGTGAGTTACAAAACCGTACTCTACCGGCTGGTCGAGTCGGAGCGTGAAAGCTCGGATATCTGGCGTGCATTTCAGCGCCAGCATCGCAGTTACTTCGGCAAGACGCTTCGCAAGACCGAAGAACCTGAAGCTCTTAGAAGAAGCGAGTTCGCTTGGAATTGGAGCCGCTCCGGTGAGCCAGAGGGCCTCTCCCGGCACGACTTTGTCGAGGACCGCCTCTCGCGGCTCGTACGGCAGGCGCTCGAACAGGAATACATATCACTCGGGCGTGCCGCCGAGATTCTGGGGCTGCCCCGGGAGGAGATGAGGAGGCAGGCACGTGAGTGGGTGGGATAGATGGCGATGGCCCAGACCGTGCTTCTCACCGACGCAGATGTGCTCATTGACTACCGCGAGTCGGAGATCAAGATACTAGAACTCGTGGTGCAGCATATGGGGCGAGTGGTCGTTTTAGCACCCGTGCTTGATGAGGTGCAGGGCGTAACGCCGGCGCAATGCGCACAACTCGGCATTGAGGTCGTCGAGGTCGAGACAGAGCAGCTAGTACGGGCTACGGAGGTCGAGTCCTGCGTGTCCTTCAATGATCGCCTCTGTTTGGTCGCGTGTCGCGAGGAAGGCTGGACGTGTGTTACAAACGACGGCGCACTTCGACTACTCTGCGAACGCCACGGCGTGGCGACGCGATTCGGCCTCGGTCTCATGGTAGATTTGGTCGCTGTCGGTGCCCTCACGCGGCGGCGTGCCATGGCTGTCGCCCGCCAGATCCAAGCGTCGAACCCGCTCCATATCAACGAGCGCGTAATTCAGCGGTTCTTGGAAGCCCTTGAGGAGACTTGAAGCGGTTGATGCAGATTGTCCACTGAGGAGGGCTTTTTTACTCTGGGCAGGCCAGTTCCTTTTCGAGGAGGTCTTGATTGACCGCGTAGTTCACCGGCACCTCAATCAGATGGACGCCCGGCGCGGCGAGGCACTCGCGCATGGTCGGCAGCAGGTCGTCGGCTGCGCCGACGCGGTGCCCGTAGGCCCCATAGCTGGCGGCGTATTGCACGAAATCCGGGTTGTCGTAGTCGAGGCCCCAATCGGCAAAGCCCATGTCGGCCTGCTTCCACTTGATCATGCCGTAACCGTCGTCGCGCAGAATGAGGACCACGAGGTTCATCCCGAGGCGCACTGCGGTCTCCAATTCTTGGGAATTCATCATAAAGCCGCCGTCGCCGCAGATGGCCATGACCTGTTTGTCCGGCTCTACCAGCCGCGCCGCCATGGCCGAGGGCAGACCCGCCCCCATGGTCGCCAAGGCGTTGTCCAACAGCACCGTATTGGGCTGGTGGGCGCGGTAGTTGAGGGCGAACCAGATCTTATAGACGCCGTTGTCGAGGCATATAATGCCGTCGTCGGACATGACGCGGCGCACGTCGGCGACGAGCCGTTGGGGTGCGATGGGGAAGCCCGGGTCGTCGTTGCCGACCGCGCGGATTTCGTCGATCCACTCTTTGACCTTGGCGAAATAGCTGAAGTCCCAAGTTCGCTGCCGGTTGATCCGCAGCAGCAACTGCCAGATGCTGTTGCCGATGTCGCCGATGACCTCTAGCTGGGGGAAATAGACCGGATCGACCGAGGCCGAAGAGAAGTTGACGTGAATGACCTGGAGGCCGTCGGCCTCCATGAAAAACGGCGGCTTCTCGACCACGTCGTGCCCGACGTTGATGATCAGGTCGGCGCGGTCGATGGCGCAGTGCAACGGGTCGTTGGCCGACAGCGCGGCGTTGCCCAAAAAGAGCGGATCGCGCTCATCGACGACGCCCTTGCCCATCTGGGTGGTGAAGAACGGGATGCCGGTGTCGCGGATGAAGTTGAACAGCATTTTGGAGGTGCGCTTGCGGTTGGCCCCGGCCCCGATGAGCAAGAGGGGGCTTTGCGCCTCCTCGATCATGGCAGCGGCTTGGGCGATGGCCTTTTCTTCAGGGATGGGTCGCCGCACGCGGTCCTTGGGAAAAAGCGGCGTGTCGGTGTCTTCGCAGGCGATGTCTTCGGGCAGTTCCAAATGCACGGCTCCGGGCCGCTCTTCCTCGGCTAAGCGGAACGCCTCGCGGACGCGGGAGGGCACGCTGTCGCCGCTGACAATCTGGTGGGTGTACTTGGTTAGCGGCCGCATCATCTCGACGATATCGACGATTTGGAACTGCCCCTGCTTGCTCGACTTGATGGGCTTTTGGCCGGTGATCATCAGCATGGGCATGGCGCCGAGTTGGGCGTAGGCGGCGGAGGTGACGAAGTTGGTCGCCCCCGGCCCTAGGGTGGATAGGCAAACGCCGGTCTTGCCAGTGAGGCGGCCGTACGTGGCGGCCATGAAGCCGGCGGCCTGCTCGTGGCGGTTGAGGATCAATTGGATCTGCTCGGACCCGCGCAGTGATTCGAGTAGGTCGAGGTTTTCCTCGCCCGGAATGCCGAAGAGGAATTCAACGCCCTCGTGCTCCAAGGCGCGGACGAAGAGATCAGATGCTTTCATTAAATAGTGCTCCTTGTGCTAAACGCTTGGTAGGACGGCTCCGACCCGCCGCGCGCAATCTAGGATTTGCCGCCAGGTTTCTTCCTCGACGACCACGCCGTCCTGTCGTCGCTGTCGCTCGCGCTTTTCCAATTCTCCGGGCAGCAGGATGGCATCGACGCCCTCGGCTTTGGGCGAAGACCGCAAATAATCCGCGAATGCCCGCACTTGGGCCGCGTACTCGGCTAGCGGCTGAAAGCGCCCAATGTCGATGACCAGCAAGAAGCAGCCGTTGCCGATTCGCGCCTTCCGGCCCCGCGCACAACCCGCCCCGCTCAGCGCCCCGCCCAACAGCTCCACCACGACCCCGAGTCCGTAGCCCTTGTAGCCCATGACGCCGCCAAAGGGCAAGAGGCTGCCGCGCGGCTCGTCGTAAAAGTCCGCGGGATCGGTCGATGGCTGGCCAGCCGCGTCGATGATCCAGCCTTCGGGGACTGGTTCGCCTCGGTTGCGCTTGACCCGCACCTTGCCCTCGGCCACCACGCTAGTCGTGATGTCCAATACAAGTGCTCCGCCTTCTCCGTCGGGCCAGCCGCCCGCCAGCGGGTTGGTGGCCAAGCGCCCGGCAATGCCGTCCCAAGGGGCCACGCTGGCGCCGCCGCCGTGCGAGTTGGCGCAGAGCAGGCCGATCATGTTCGCCTCGGCGATGTGCTCCACATAGCTGCCGAGGCGACCGATGTGGTTGGCGTTTTTGACGGTTATAGCTGCGACTCCACAGTCGCCTGCGCGTTCTAGGCCCATCTCCACCGCTTGGTTCATCACCACTTGGCCAAATCCCCAGTGTCCGTCGAGCACGGCCGCCGCAGTCGTCTGACGCACGATTTCGACCTCGGCGTGGGGGACGATTTCTCCCTTTTCAATGGTGCTTATGTATTGGGGGATGCGGATGACGCCGTGCGAGTCGTGCCCCACGGCATTGGCGTCGGCCAGCAGCTTGGCGACGACATCGGCGGCCGCGGGCGGCGCACCAGCGGCCGCGAAGATGGCTGCGCCGACTTGGCGCAAGTGTTCAATGGAGAATACGGGCATAGAGCTATCGAGTAATAGATGCCGCCAGCACGGCCAGCAGGTCTTGCGCCTGCTCCTCGGAGAGTTTGGCTCGCCGCCGCGCCTTGTCGATTAGGGTTTCGGAATTACCGACCTTGCCGTCGGTGTATATCTTTAGGGCCTCGCGGCAGAGCGATTGCACCAAGCGGATAGCTTGGCCGTCATCCACGCCAACCTCGGCGGCCGCGCTGGCGATCTGCGATTGTAGCTGCCCCTGCTCTAGATCGGCCAGCGTCTTGGCCAGTAGTTTTTGCAAGAAGTGCTGAGCCTGCGCCCGCCAAGTCCCCGCGTATTCGGCGATGTCCATGACAATTCCGTCGGTGCGGGCATTAATGCGGTCCGCAGTCAGGCGCGCCAGCGAATGAGTCAATCTATAATAGAGCGAATCGACTTGGCTCTGCGACACTTCCGCGTCGTCGTTGAGCGCACGCACCCAATCCGGCGCTGGATGCCTCTTGGCCAACAACGACCTGTTCAGCCGCGACCTAATCGTGGGCACCGACGCAGGTTGCACGGCCGCTTGTGCTCTTACTGTGCCAGAATCCTCGCTGGCCGCCTCAGCCGGAACCTCCCGCTGTGCGACCGGACTTTTCCCAACTCCGACCGAATCCTGCCCATCCTGTCTCTTTTCCTCCGGTCCATCCCGGTCCAGCCTTTCATCCTGCCCATCCTGCTTCTTTTTATCCTGTCCATCCCGGTCCACCTTCGGCACACTAATCTCCCGCGTCTTCTCCGCGATCTCCGCGATGACCTGCTGCTTGGGGGGCAGCAGGCGCAACCCCGGTGGCTGCCCCTTGAGCTGCACCTTGCCCTGCCACCAGATCCACTTGTTGCTCTGCCGCACTTTATCGCGCAATTCCTCGTTGGGCAGGTCGGAATCCGGCAGCAGAAAGAGCGCGTCGAGCACCATGTCGGGTTGGGGATAGAGGCCCAACCAGCGCCAGGGAATGCCCACTTCAAAGGTGTAGAGCTGCTCGCGCTGCGCTGCGCCGGCTTTTAAGGGAATGCGCTCTGTAGGCTTTCTGCGCTGCATGCCCCCCCACAGATAGGGCGTGCCGTTGGCTGGACTCAGCCAGATGGTATGCCCCAAGGGCTGCTCGGGGCCACGCAAGAAAATTTTCAGGTGATCGTAGTAAAACATCGCGTCCTTGCGCTCCCCGGATGGGCCGCGCCATTCGTTTTTGTCAGGGGGAATCTGTTGGGCATCTACGATATCGTCAACTACCGCGGCCGCCACGTACACGTAGTCGGCGTCCCACATCAGATAGAGGTCGGCCTCGTGATCTGCCGGGCCGCTAAAGGCCCCGCGCACGCCCACGCGCTCGCCTCCGGGGACTAGGCCGATGCGTTCAGGTGCTCCCCACTCGATCAGTATGCCGTCAAGCGTTGGCTTGGCAGCCGTCGGCACTACGGCGACCGGCTCTGCGCCGACGACCTTCACGGCTATTAGACTCGCCCACGCCGCCCAGGTAGCGCGCCGCATCCTCACTCGTCTTGGCGCAAGGAGGAGACGGCCCAAGCCGCGTCTGGGTCGTCCATGGCCACGGCACGCACGCCGCCCGGTACAAACGACAACAGCTCCTCGTAGCTGGCCTGACGCTCGGCGTCGGGATAAATCCAATCGTGTAGGTAATACACCGCGTGTATCTTGGCTTGGAGGATTTCTTTGGCACAGCCAAAACAAGGCCGCATCGTCGAGTACATCACCGCTCCCTCGGTGGCGATGCCAAAGCGGGCCGCCGACAACAGCGCGTTTTGCTCGGCGTGGACGCAGATGCACAAATCGTAGTCCTTGCCCGAAGCGTACAGGTCGCGGTGGGCACAGCGGTCGCAGCCGCCGTCGAGACAGTTGACCATGTTGTGCGGGGTGCCGTTGTAGCCGGTCGAAATGATCCGGTCGTTTTGCACCAAGATGGCCCCGATGCGGTTGCCCGTGCAGTTGGCGCGCGCCCGGACGGCCATGGCGATGCGCATGTAGTACTCGTCCCAGTCGGGCCGCTCGAACACAGTGCTTCCCTTCCTCGACATGATTGCTCAGTCACCTAGCTATTTCGTGCGAATGGTGCGGAATGCGGGTTGGTCGGAGAATAGTACGACCGCTCTTGTAGCGGGTCAACCGCGACATGGTAGGGATGATCAATAAGCCAACCCCACTGGGATGAGCCGTTTGATCACTGTGGCCTCCCCTTCGATTTCTAGTCCGAGTAGGTAAAGGCCCGTTGGCAAAAGTGCCCCGCTGGCGTCGCGGCCGTCCCAACGAATGCGCTGTAGGCCCGACTTCTGGCTGCCTGCCGCTAGGATGGCGACCTTGCGGCCGTCGAGTGCGTGGATGTTCAGCCGGGTGGCCACGGTCCGAGGCAGCCCTAAGAGGGCATACTCGATTTCCAGCAGGTCGTTGACGCCGTCGTCGTTGGGCGTGATTACGGCGGTGGAGAGGCGCAGGTCGCGGATTTTCTCGGCTTGGGAAGTCGAGGCAAGGACGCGCAGGGTACTGGTAGCGAGGTCATCGCCGACATCGCCACTCTGTACGGGCTGCGGCAGGCTCTGGCTCTGGCTGTCGAGTACTTGGCCGTCGAAGGTCCAGGCAAAGTCGAAGACCTCGGCGGCGAAGACGACGCGGATCAACTCGTTGCGCCCGGCGCTCAGGCGCTCCGGCAAGTGTATTGTCAACCCGGCCGCGCTTTCGACTATCTCGCTCGCTTCCACCTGTCGCAAAGGGATACCCATTTCGAGGTGCTTGAACGCGGGCTGTCCGCCCGTGCGGATGCGCAGCGCGTCGAAGCCCGTGTCAGCGGCGGAAACTTCCGCTTTGACATCATAGACAAACTCCGTCATCGCGCCCATCTCCACCTCGGCCACGCCGCGCAGGGGTTGCCGATCGTCCGAGCGGGCCACTTCGCCGATGACCGAGGTGGCCAGAGTCGGCGAGGTTTCGATCCACAGGGAGTCGAGCCGCACGAAGGCGTCGAATTCCTCGCTGTTCAGCAAGATTTTTAGCTGTAGATGGGAGCCGGACCGCAGGCCGAGCGTTTGGCCCGACTCGAACGTTGGGACTGACCAGAAGGTCCAGTTGTCTTGGTCGTATTCGATGCCGGCGCGAATCCCCGGCTTGGGGCGCGTCGTCAGCGTCAGCGTTCCGCCCTGGCCGTCGGCGGTGTTGACTGCCCCGCTCGGGTTTTTGAGTACGTCTTGGTAGCGTTGCTGCGACACTGGGACGCGGGTGCCCATGTCGGTGAACTCGTAGTAGATGTCCGGCTTGGGATCAATGCCGGTGCGCGCCTCGACTTGGATTGAGACGGGAGCGTCGAGGGCTTCCACCGGCTCGCCATCCACCATCCGCAGCGCTGTCGCCGACCAAAAGAAGCGGCCGAAGTTGACCGTCTGCTCCAAGTCGAAGATACGGGTTTTGTACACCGCTCGCAGGGGGATCCCTTGGCCGAAGAGTTCAAAATCGCCGATGGTGCCCCGATGAGCTTGGCCCTTGGCAAAAACTGCCTGAGACGATCTTTGCAGGGCCTCGATCTGAGCGGCTTCGAGCGAGCGCGAGAGCCGGCGGATATAGCGGGCGAAGCGCACGTACTGGCGGGGAAACTGGTGCTGGACGACGGAGCGGAAATTCTCCTGCACGTCGGCGATCTGCTGCCATTCGCTGGTGTTATGGGTGGCGACATACAACTCGTATGCGGGCACGACATCTTCGCGCAAACTCTTGCCGTCCGAGCGATATCCCTGCGAGGGCGTGTAGAACCCGAAGGAGAAGATCGGCACTGGCACGGCCAAGTCGAAGGTGAAGGTGCGGCCGTCGGGACTGCCGCCCGAAGAGGGCGCGAGATAGGACGTGCTGTCGCCATCGACCAAGCGCAAATTGCCAGACACTCGCGGTCTTTCGCCATCGACGTAGCCCAGTTCGCGGGGAGTCCAACTGCCCCAATTGGTCAGATAGGAGAAGACGGAGCGGTCGGGCTGTATATAGACGGGCTGTATTGCTCCTGGCGTGGTAGTCTCATCGATGAGAATGGCGACCGAGTCGTGTTCGGCCCACTCCAAGCCGCTACCGCCTAGCTGCCACAAGGCAATGTCAGCTTCTGCCGGGGTGACCCACGACGCGACCAGCCACAGCAAGAAGGCCGATCGGTTGGTCAGGAGCCTATCCATCAGTAGGCCACCGAGATCAGGCGATTCTCGCTGCGAGTAAGCGCGTCCCCTTCCGCGGTGACGCGGAGGATGTAAATACCCGGCGCGACCGTGCGGCCTTGGCTGTCGCGTCCGTCCCATTCATAGGTCTGGTGTCCGGCCGTGGTGGCCGCGTCGCTGATGAGGGCCACCCGGTGGCCAGTCAAGGTATAGACGCCGATGATGACCGGTCGGGGGTCGAGCACTTTGAACAGGTCGAGGTCAATGCGCAACTGATCTGAGATGCCGTCGCCATTGGGCGTTAATACCCGATTCGATAGCGACAGGTCCGCAAAGAGTCGCCCGTCGGTGGGCAGGGAGACAAAGGTGCGGTCGCTAGCGATGGTCTCCTCGGCGTCGCCGGGATCGACCTGTTGACGCGCAGTAGTTGACAGAGCGCTGTTGAACAGAAAGGCTTCAAAGCGGGTCTGGTTGAGATAGAGGGTGCTCTCGAAGTCGATTTCGATTAGGGCTGAACGTCGCACCGGCTCGGCGAGGAGGAGCTTGAAGCCATCTTCAGTTTCTTCGACCGTGGGGGCAGCCGCCTCGCCGGCGAGGCGCAGCGCGCGGAAGGAGGCCCCGGCGGTGGAGGCGAGTTGGATCTGATCAAAGCCACGGCTCGACGAGACAAAGTCGGAGCGAAGATAGTAGGTAAACTGACTCATTTCGCCGGGGGCAACCTCGACGGGAAAAACTTCGGCGCGCGTCTCTTGAGCCAGCGGATTGTCGAATTCGAGGACGATATTGTCTAGGGTGGCGGCGGCGAAAGGATCTTCGGAGAGGAAGCGGATGTCCAATTGCACGTAGCGTCGAGGGCCGGGCGAGAGAAAGACTTGGCCGGAGGTCGCGTACGCCCGGCTCCAGTTGCTCCAGTCGGCTCCAGCCGTGCGGATGGTGTCGATGGCTCCTCTGAAGCTGGGAATCAGCTTGTCGTATTTCCTCTCGGTGACTTGCTTGCCGTTTTTGTCGTAAAAGAAAAGCTGATCGTCGAGGAGGTTGCCGGTGCGGCTGCGAATTTCGACGCGAGCCCCCGGCGGCGCGTCGATATCCCAGCCGATTTCCGCAATGTGTTGTATGGAGCCGAGGTCGTAAATCGGCGAACGCGCCATGACTTCGGCTGGGTAGCCCTCGCCAAATACCTGCCACTCGGCCGTGGTGCCGATGCGTCCGTTAAAGGCTTCAAAGCCCTCGGACATGGGGAAGATCAGCCGCACGTGGCGGACTTTGCGCAATGGGAAGAGCTCTTGGAAGTGGCGGACTTGCGTTAGGTTGCGGCGATCCGAGGGCAATTCGCCCAACAACTCCCAACTCAGCGAGCCGTCCGGTGCCCGGGAGCCGTCGGAAACAAAAAACTGATACCACAGATAATTGAAGACGCCGGCCCGGTGGCGACCCGAGCCTTTGCCTGGAGCGACGCCGCTGTCATCGCCCAGCATCCGCACTCGATCCACCCAGTACAGTGCGCCTAAGTCTATTTCGAACTGACCGATCTGTTGTTCGGGTTGCGTACCCGAGCCGCCGCGATGCACCGTACCCCAATAGGTGGTGATATCGCCATCGACGAGGGTATTGCTAATCCCCTTCGACTCAACGAGGGTGCGGCCCAACTTAGAGGTGGCTTCAGAAATGATTTCGACGCTGCCCCCTCGGCCCCAGATCCCCAGCGAAATGTTGTCGCCGATGCTCTCAACCACCACTTCACTCAGGCGGATATTCTCCGTGGGCAGGTCGGCCTCAATGCGGATATTCTTCAGCGGCTTAAGCTCATAGTCAATCTCGATGACGTGGGCTTCGTTAAAGCTATAGCGCCAGCGTTTGTTGTAGCGCAGTGTGCCGGGGAGAATGGAGTTGGCATTGCTGAAAAAAGGTTCGCCATCGGAGGTAAGAACTTTGAAAAACTCCAGCGGGGTGCTGTCGGCGGCGAAGTGGAGCTCGATTTTGCGCGCCGATACCACGCGCCCCAGATCGACTTCGATCCACCAATCCTCGACGCGGGCGTTCGGATCGGGTGCCCAATAGGTCGCCGGATCGCCATCGATAAAATGGAGGGCGTCGCCGGGGTTGGAGCCTACCTTGCGGATGCCGCCGCTGGCAAAGTCAAAGGCGTTGGCCACAGCGTTGATGTCGCGGCGGACAAAGGCGGGTTTGAGCGTACCGCGCGCGACTTCGACGGCATCGCTAGGCAGTTGCCATTGGTGCCAGTCGTTGGAGGTGGCGATGCGAAGTTGGTCGCCAGCAAGGGGCGTGGCGAGCAGCAGGGCACTGACGAGGATGGCGTTGCGCATGGGATGTATCCGGTTGAGCCGAGCCAATGATCCAATATAGGACGGGCACAAGGGGTCTAACAACAAATAATTCCTCGCGCTAGGCCACTCCAATGGAAGCGTGGATCTGCGCGAACTTCCATGCGCCCGCTTCCCGCTCCAATACGCCCGTCAAACGCAAGGCTAGTTCCTCGTCCTGGCCTTGCCATTTGAGCCGCCACTGCTGCCGGGTGTAAAACCAAGCCACCGAATCGCGCTCCTGCACGTCGAGGTGCTCTATGTCGATGGTGAAATCTCGGGTACTGGCGACGTGATGGTAGTAGTATTGGACAGCGCGTCCACCGCCCTCGATGTATTCTCCCGGTTCTGTGCCGATCTTGACAAAGTGATCGGCTGAGGAGATGAGGTCGATGAGTCGGTCGGCATCGCCGGTTGTCAACGCGGCGAAATAGGCCTCGACTGTCTGGCGGGCGTTCACGGCACTCGCTCGTAGGGAATGGAGGCTTGGGGCACAATGGCAATCTCCTCAGTGAATTTGAAAAGATAGCGTAACTTCTTGCGGTCCGCAGCAATCCGCAAGCTGGCGGCCCGGAGTGCCGTTTGACATCCAACGGCTCCCTTGTATAATTGAGCCTCCCGCATCGCTTTCCGAGTGTCCGACGCCATGGCCCGCATCCTGCTTGCCCTCTTGATCGCCGTTCCCCTCCGCGCCGACATCTACAATCGCCTCGGCGAGCTGACTCATCACCTGCGCTCGGGCGGGGTGCCCCGCGACGGCATCCCGGCCATGACCAATCCCCAGAGCGTTGCGCCGGAGGGTGCGCACTATCTCGCGGATACAGACCTAATCCTCGGCGTGGTCGCAAATGGTGCAGCGCGAGCCTATCCGCATCGTCTCGGTTGGAAGCACGAAGTCATCAACGACCAACTCGGCGGCCAGTACATCAGCGTCACGTTCTGTCCGCTGACCAGCACTGGACTAGTTTTTGACGCTACGACCCCAGACTCAGCACAAATCGAATTCGGTGTCTCTGGCATGGTGCTCAACAGCAACTTGGTGCTGTACGACCGGAGCGACGAGAAGACCCTGTACCCGCAGATGATCTACGTTGGTATTAGCGGCGAATACAGAGGGCGACGCCTCCAGATCTTGCCCGTAGTCGAGACGACGTGGGGCCTGTGGCGCGCGCTGCATCCGCACACCACGGTCGTCCAAGCGGCGACCGGTCTCGACCGCTACCCGGACTATATCCGCGCAATGTATCCGCTCGATTCGTACGGGCACTATCCTTATGGAAACTATCGCAGCGATCACCGGATTATTTTTCCGCTCACTACTGCGCGGCCCAGCGACCGCTTGCTGGCCAAGGAAATAGTCTTGGGGTTGCGAGCCGATGGCGAGACTAAGGCCTATCCTTTTACCAGAATGCCCAATAAGGCCGTCATCAATGATCGCGTTGGTGACCGCGCCGTGCTCGTGCTCTACCACTTAGCAACTGTCACCGCCATTCCGTACAGCCGCGTCGTCGGCGATCAGCTTCTGACCTTTCGCATACTCGACCGCACCGGCGACCTGCCGTTGGCCTTTGCCGACGTGGAGACCGGCAGCGAGTGGAACATGCGCGGCGAGGCCCTTGCCGGGCCGCTCAAGGGAGCGCAGTTAGAGCAAATCCCAGCCTATAATTCGATGTGGTTTGGCTGGTCGGCCTACTGGCCGGAGACCCACTTGTGGAACGGCGAGGGCATCTTGCCGCCGCCCTAATCCTGAGAAGGAGCTTGGCTATGCACGAAGTCCCCAAAGGGAAAATTACTTGTATTGAAAAATGCGTTCTGCGCGGCACCCGGCCGCGCTACATCGGCTTCAACGCCCGCATTCCCGCGCACGGCTCGCAGATCTCGGACCCGGTCGTCCGGGTCCGCACAGACGGCGGGGCGTGGGGATTGGGTTGGTCCCGCATTGGCGAGGACGAGGCGCACGCGCTGCTTGGTAAGGAGATCGGCGATCTCTTCCAACTCCCCGACGGCTGCCTGCCCGCGGGCCGCAACCTCGACCTACCGCTGTGGGATTTGGTGGCGCGGATGATGGATTTGCCGCTGTACCGCCTGCTCGGTGCCCGCGGCAAACGCGAGGTCGAAGTGTACGACGGCTCGGTCTATATCGACGATTTGGACGCCACCGATGAGGAACAGGTCAAAGACATCTTTCGCGGCGAAGTCGCCACCGGCCACGAGCACGGCTATTTGCACTTCAAGATCAAGGTCGGCCGCGGCGCGCGTTGGATGCCCACGGACGCGGGTCTCAAGCGCGACGAGTTGGTCATTCGCACGGTGCGCGAAGCCGCCGGCCCGCCGGCCAAGGTGCTCATCGACGCCAACATGGGCAATACGCTCAACACGGCTATAGCTCTGTTGGATGCCTGTGCGGACGTGGGCATCTATTGGTTTGAGGAGCCTTTTGCCGAAGACGCTCCGCTCAACCGAGCACTCAAGGAACACATCGTCGAAAATGACTGGGACACGCTGGTGGCCGACGGGGAATTTGCGCCGCCGCCGTACTTTTTTGATTTGGTAGAACAGGGATTTATCGACGTGGTGCAGCACGATTTTCGCGCCATGGGGCTGACGTGGTGGCGGAGCACATCAGCGCGGCTAGAGCAGTGGAACGCACTCTGCGCCCCCCATTGCTGGGGGTCGTACATCGAGCGCTTTCACCACGCCCATTTCGCCGCTTCCATCCCCAACTTCTGCCTACTCGAAGCCGCACCGGCGGCCATGCCCGGGCTAATCACCGACGGCTGGCGACTCGCCGACTCCATTCTGCACGTACCCGACACGCCCGGCGCAGGGCTCGACATTGAGCCGCGCATCTTCGCCCAGGGCATGGAGGATCGAGAGGGGTTTCAGGTGGTGCTGTGAGCATTAAAAATCAAAGAATAGGGAGGCGAAAATCGCAGTTATGCGTATCTTTGATACTATCCCCTCCATCCCCACAATCCCCTGTCGTTGTCTATTTCAGCCCTAAGGGAGTCTGTAAATGAGGAGGAGTGTGCGATGACAGACGATCTTCACACCAACCCATTTGAGAAGATCGACACCAATCAGGTCGCCGAAGATCTACATATCGTAGAAGATAGCCAAAGGAACGCGAGGCGGGGGCGGCCGGCATTAGACAGTGCGGAAGACGATCTCGACCCCACGGAACGCAAGGTTATCGGGCTAATTGAGAGCGCTCAATCACAGGCACAGCAGACGTGCGAGAGCGAGCTAAAAGCATATCGGGAGCGGCTCGTCGCGCTAGATTTCCGGGAGCAGCTAAGCTCTATTGACATCGAAACGGCCAAGCAACGAGCGGAATTCGATCAGCACGTCGATAAGGCCATCGTGGAATTGAGCAGAGAGCAACAGGGGCTGCGCCGCAAAAAAGAAGACATGCAGCAGTTTAAGGAACAAAATGACCTCCACCGCGAGCCGCAGCCCCGCAGTTGGGACGATAAGATATTCAACATCGGCATCATCGCCGTGCTCTTTCTCATTGAGACATTTGGCAATGCCTCCTTTTTGGCCAAGGGCAACGAATTTGGGCTGTTCGGCGCGTACACCGAGGCGATTGTCATCTCGTTTGTCAACCTTGGGATCGCCTTTTTACTCGGCATCCTCGTCACCAATTTCAACCACGTTCATCGGGTCAGAAAGTCCGTAGGCATTCTCACTGCGGTGGTGTTTCTGGCCTTTGCACTGTTTTTCAACTTGATGGTAGCCCACTACCGAGAAACGACGGGCACGGTGCTCGACGAAGGGGGCAAACTCGCCATCGCCGCTTTTGGTGCCAATCCATTGGGGCTGGAGGACTTCCAATCGTGGATCCTGTTCTTCATGGGATTCCTCTTTGCGATTATTAGCTTTATCGATGGCATCCTGTGGGACGATCGCTATCCGGGGTACGCCAAGTGTGCGCGCGTATTCGCAGAGGCCGACGAAGCATACAACGAATTCTATCAGTCCTGTCTAAAGGGATTGAAGGAAACGTCGGATGCAGCGGTGCAAGCGTTGGAGAACATCAAGCAAAACATTTTGCTCGCGGGACGCCAACACGATTCTATCATCGACGACCATCGCCGCCTTATCAAATCGTTCGACGACCATCTAGACCACCTAGAGCACGCGGGCAACCACTTGCTCAAGCTCTACCGGGATACCAACCGGGCGATGCGCGACGGCGATGCGCCCGAGCGATTCAAGAAGCCTTGGCACATCGTGAAAACGCCCATCGACACCAGCCTGCCAAAGGCTATGCTGACGCGCGAGGAAATTTTGAAGATCACTAGTGCCGCAGAAATAAAAATTGACAAAGGCGTTGCAGAACTACACAATCAGTACGATATGGGCAGCGAGGAATTGCGACCGTTGGCTCCGCATCGGAGGCAGGCGGATAGCCGGATCCCGAGGGACGACCAGGAAGAGAGTTAATGAGCACGGGTAAGCTATCGAATAAAACGATAGCCGGCGGTGCGATGATCGCGGGGGTCATCGTCGTCTTGCTCGTTTTTGTATGGCTAAAGCCGCCTTCGGTCGAGCGCGACCCAAAGACCCTGTGCCGGTCGGAAGGCCCCTCGGCGATTACGGCGATTCTGCTCGATCGCACGGATTCGTTCATGCCCACTACCAAGACCGATCTGGAGACGCGAATCTGGAACCTGCTCGACCAGATTGAGGAAAATCACGAGATCAGTCTTTTTGCGGTGGACCCTGAGCATGGCGGTAGCCTCGACCCGATCATCAAGGTCTGTAGTCCCGGCGACCCGAAAAACGTCGATCACCTCACGCAATCCGAAGCGATCATTCGGCGCAACTGGCAGCAGAAATTTCGCGCTCCTTTAGAAGAGGAGCTTAGAAAGCTGCTCACCAATAAAGAGGCCAAATCGTCGCCGATCATGGAGTCGGTGCAATCGGTTGCCATAACGCATTTTCAGAGTACCCAGCGGCGCAATGTGCCGCGACGGCTCATCGTCGTTTCGGATCTGCTGCAAAACAGCGACGCGATTTCGTTCTACAAGAATGAGCCGGATTTCGACCGCTTCCACCAAAGCCCCCAAGCCCGAGGGCTCAACCCGGACCTGCGCGGCGTCGAGATCGAGCTATGGCTCATTCAGCGGAAGCAACGGCAGCAGGGAGACGGCGAAGCCGTGTTGCAGTTCTTCCGCTCTTGGCTGGCGGAACACGGAGGCCAAGTTCGCTCGTCCGTGCGAACTTCGGGCATAAACAACTGACACCTGCCCGCTCAGCGCTCCAACCACCTCGGCAAGCGAGTTTCAGCAGACTGCTGCCAAGCCGTCAGGTAGAGCGAGGCCGTAAAGCGCACCGAGGTGCGGGCCAAATCTAAGGTCAAGGCGCGCACGCGGGCGTCGTTCTCGTCTTCCCAGTGGCCCCACAGCGCGTACACTTCTTCCACCCGCCAGTTGCTTTTTTTGATCTGGCCAGTGATGGCCTTCATCAGCGAATCAAAGGCTGCAACGTCCTGCTCGGCTGCCAAATCTTCGGGCGCAAAGCCGAGCCGCTCCACCGATGAATCCACCTTTTCGTGGATGCCCTTGCCTATGACCGTGCCGTCCTCCTGCTTCTTGCCATCGAAGTCCCGGGTCGCGTGCAGGGGCTGGCAAACGTCTTCGGCGTAGTGGGCGAGCATGCCTGCATAGACGAGACACTTCTGCTGAATCGCCTCGTTCTCCGGCCACTGGCGATGCTCGGCAAAGGCCACGGCTAGCCGTCCGGTCCACTCGGCGATGGCGTAAGGGGCCAGTCCGACCTTGGTCGGATCCAGGTCCAGTTCTTGGCACAGGGCGATAAAGTCAAAGCGCTTCGGCGGGATCGCCCGTCCCTCAAGGTATTCTAGATCGAAATAGTGCTCTCCGTGCTCGGCATGGCTCAGCAAGGGGGTGCCCCGATTCTTAAACAGATCTGGATCGAAGACCACGTGGCTGGCAATGTTGCCCCCCTGGCGGAAGAAAGCCGGCATTTCCTCCGGCAGGGCCAGCACGGCTCCCTCGGTCAGAATTCCATGCCCATCCCCCCACCAAGCATGAGCTGGAACGGCCACCAAGCAGACGACTGTAAGCCATGTTGCGCAGATTGTTCTCATTGGTTTGCTATCCTTTCTTTGTGCAAATTACATGCAAGTGTCCAACAACCCTCAATCGCGAGGATCTCCATGAAACTCTCGCTCTCGGTCCGCGTGGCCGAAAAATTTCTCGCCAAGCGCGAAGCCAATATGACGCTTGAGCAATTGGCCGCTCTCGCCACCCGCCACGGGTACCGCGGGCTGTGTATGCGCGCCTCGCAAGTGGGCGTCCACAGCCCACCAGAGACAGTTGCCGCTGCGCACGCCCTTATCGACCGCTACTCACTGACCGTCTCCATGCTCACCGGCGACTTCCCCATCCCCGAAAACTCCGACCAAGGGCCGGATGCCCTCCGCAATATAACGCCCTATCTCGATCTCGCCGAACAACTCGGCGCTCCACTGCTGCGCGTCTGCCTAAAGACGGACGAAGATATCGCTTGGGCGCGCCGGGCCGCGGATGAAGCTGCCGAACGCGATCTGCGCCTAGCACACCAGTGCCACACCCGCAGTCTCTTTGAGGAAATCGACCGCTCGCTGCAAGTTTTGGCGAGCATTGGCCGCGCCAATTTCGGCCTGATCTACGAACCGGCCAACCTGGAGCTATGCGGCCAGCCTTATGGGCTGGATGCCCTCCGCCGCTTCGCGCCGCACCTCTTCAATGTGTATCTGCAAAATCACGTCTTGACCGCCGATGGTCCAGATGCGCTTGAGACGTGGTGCTGCGGCGAGGTGCGGTTCCGCCAGATCCCTTTGTGGGAAAAAGGAGGCATTAGCTTCCCACCGCTGATGGACGCGCTGCGCGCGGTCGGCTACGAGGGCTATGTAACGGTTCATCAGGCCTCGGCCGAACTGGGCACTGAAGCCGCAGTCCGCGAAAGCGCCCACTATCTCAAGCGGCTGTTGGCGACCAATTGACGACGGCTAGGCGTATCTTGATATTTAAATGCTTGTTCGCAAACCCTTTCACAAGTAGGAAAAAGGAGACCCATCATGGCTATCCGACTCGGCGACGAAGCCCCAGATTTCAGCGCGGAAACCACCGCGGGCCCGATCAATTTTCACGAATGGCTCGGCGATTCTTGGGGAGTGCTCTTCTCCCACCCCGCCGACTTCACCCCGGTCTGCACCACGGAGCTAGGTGCCGTGGCCAACATCGAAGAGGAGTTCAAAAAGCGCGGCGTCAAGATCATCGCCTTGAGCGTCAACTCGGTTGACGATCACGAAGGCTGGATCGCCGACATCAACGAGACCCAAAACGCCAATCTCGCCTTCCCGCTGATCGCCGATCCCGACCGCAAGGTCGCCGATCTCTACGACATGATTCACCCCAATGCGCTCGACAATATGACCGTGCGCTCGGTGTTCGTCATTGGCTCGGACAAAAAGGTCAAGCTGACGCTGACGTACCCGGCTTCGACCGGCCGCAATTTCGACGAAATTTTGCGCGTGATTGACTCGCTGCAACTGACGGCCAATTACTCGGTCGCCACCCCGGCCAACTGGCAAGACGGCGACGACTGCATCGTGGTCCCGGCTGTCTCGGACGAGGAAGCCACTGAGAAATTTCCCCGAGGCTTCACGGCGATTAAGCCCTACCTGCGCGTCACGCCGCAGCCCAATAAGTAAGCGATATGAATTTAACTAGGCTGGTTGGGGCGGGTGCGCTGGCCGTGCTGGTGTGGTGCGCGGCGGCCAACGCAGAATCCCTGACTGTGGTATCTTGGGGTGGTTCGTATGCGCGCGCCTGCGAAAAAGGCTATCACGAGGCGTTTACGGAAGAGACAGGCATTGAAGTTCGCCTAGAAGACTACAACGGCGGCCTCGCCCAACTGCGCGCCCAAGTGGATGCGGGGGCCGTGCATTGGGACGTGATAGATATGGAGCTCGCCGATGCCATGACCGGCTGCGACGAAGGTCTCCTCGAAGTGCTAGACTTTGAGTTGCCTCCCGGGGCGAATGGCGAATCGCCCGAGGACGACTTCTACCCGGAAGCTATGGGCGAATGCGGCATTGGCACGTTGTTCTACTCAACTGTCTATGCGTACCGCACGGACCATTTTAAGGAGCGCAAACCAGAGACCATCGCCGATTTTTTCGACCTTGAGGCATTCCCGGGCCGGCGCGGGATGCGGCGCGTACCACTCGTAAACTTGGAGTTTGCCCTGATGGCCGACGGAGTGCCCCGGGACGAGGTGTACGCCACGCTCGACACGCCCGAAGGGGTCAGTCGCGCATTCCGCAAACTCGACACCATCAAGGATCAGGTGGTTTGGTGGGAGGCCGGCGCGCAGCCGCCGCAGATGCTCGCCGATGGCGAAGTGGTGATGACCACCGCGTACAACGGACGCATCTTCAACGCGCAGATTTTGGAAAAGCAGCCGTTTACCATCGTCTGGGACGGCCAGGTGCTGGACACGGGCCAGCTCGTCATTGCGGCAGGTGCGCCGAATTTGGAGGCTGCGCGCGAATTCCTCGCCTTTGCGGCGCGGCCGGCGTCCATGGCCGGCGTGGGCCGCTACATCTCCTATGCGCCAGCGCGTCGCTCGGGCATGGACCTGATCTCGGTCCACGCCGAGACTGGCGAGGAAATGGCCCCGCACATGCCGACGTACCCAGCCAACGCGGCGGGCGCGCTACGCAACGACTGGCGCTGGTGGAGCGACAACATGGATGAGATGAACGAGCGCTTCAGCGCTTGGCTGGCGCGCTAACAACGAGAAAAGTTGTTCGACAGCGGGCCGGGGCATCTGCATTTGCCTCGGCCCGTTTTTTATAATTCGGCGAAAATGGCCTCTATGTCAGCCGTTTTCTTCCACTTGGCGAATTCTTTGTCCATCTTAGGCGACCACTTGCGATCCACCTCCCCGGGTGTGTAGCGGCCGTCGGCAATGCTCTTCTTGCCCCAATAGTCGCGCAGACGGGTGTTTTCGGAGGACTCCACGACCTCGCGGGCGTATTCCGGCGGCACGAAAATCACGCCCGTGGGGGTCGCCAGCACGATATCGCCCGGCATACAAGTCGCCTCACCTACCCGCACCGGACCGTTGATCTCGGCCATGGTCACCTCGCCGATGGCCGAGGGATGCAGCCCCTTGCAGAGCACGTTGATCGGCAACTGGCGCACGCGATGATCGTCGCGGATGCCGCCATCGACGACCAGGCCCGTACCATCGGTGTTGGCCGCGATTGCCGTGCCGAGATTGTCGCCGATAAAAGTCCCGCGCAGCACCTTGCCGAACAGATCGACGACCAATACGTCGTTGGCGACCAAGGTGTCGATGACCCAGCTATTTTGACCGCCGATCCGCCCGTGCCGCTCGCCTTCGGCATTCACGACGTCGTTGAAGTCGGGCCGGTGCGGGATATAGCGGGCCGTTACCGCGCGGCCGACTAGCACGCGGCTTGGATGCAGGTTGATCCAGTCGCCTTCGAACTGAAACGAATGTCCCTTGCCCATCAGCACGCCCCAGGCTTCCTCGACGGTCACCCACTTCATCCGCTCGACAATATCGTCATCGACTTTGGGCCGTCCATTGCGAAAGCGCGGGCCTGTGTACGCGCTCGTGATGCTCTTTATTTTGCTCGGTGCGTTGAGTTCAAACGCCATGGTCGCTCCTTTGATAAAAAAAAATGGCCGCGCATCCTTTGCGGACCGCGACCAAGCTAATACATCTCGTCCGAGCGTCAACCCGGCGGAGGGAGGAACGGAGCTAAAAGGGCAAATCGTCGTGGTTGGGGCCGGCCGCCGGGGCTGCGGCGAGTGCATGGCCGTTGCTCTCAGTGGCTTCGACGGCTTCGGCAGCCCGCTCTGCGCCGAGCATTTTCATGGTGTTGGCAACGATTTCGGTGGTCTGACGCTTCTGACCCTGCTGATCTTCCCAAGAGCGCGTTTGCAACTTGCCCTCGATATAGACCTTGCTGCCCTTTTTTAGGTACTGACCAGCGATTTCGGCGAGGCACCTCCACAAGACGATGCGGTGCCACTCGGTGCGTTCTTGGCGCTGCCCGTCCTTGTCGTTCCACGACTCGCTGGTGGCCAAGCTGAAATTGGCGACCTGAGCGCCGCTGGGGGTAAAGCGGGTCTCGGGATCAGACCCCAAGTTGCCGATGAGTAAGACTTTGTTGAGACTCGACATATTACTGCTCCTTGGGAATTGGGAATTGGGAATTGGGAATTGGGAATTGGGAATTAGGAATTACACTTCCCAACCGCTCCCAAACGATGGGAAGGGACCGGGGATAATTCCTAATTTTTAATTTTTAATTTCACATCACTGCGCTGACGGCGCTTGCGCGCTTGGGGCGTCTCGATGCCGTAGCGACGACAGAGGCGGCTGAAGCTGCCTGGGGCAATGCCCAAGGCCGAGCCGGCGTCGTGATTGCTGGCGTAGATCCGCGCGGCGCGCTCGATGCGGTCTTTGGCGATAGGCGGCATAAATTTCTCCTTTTGTGCCAGATTAGGTGAGATAGCGGAAAACGGGAAAGCTCCAGACGACGAAGATCGCTCCTGTGCACAGCGACCCCAGCCGGCCCACTTGGCGCTGGGCGCGCTTGTTTTTGCTCAACTCGCGTAAGGCGTGAAACGCAAAAATTGGGTTCATTGCTCTGCTCTCCTGTGGCCAGCGGCTATTAGTTGAGAAGCGGTTTTACCGCGAATACAAAGAGGCTGACGAGGGCATACATCAGGCCCTGGCTGATGATCTCGCGTCGCATGTGGTTTTGCTCCTGGCGATGAGGTCTGTGGTGCTTGGTTTTCCAACGCAAAAAAGGCCCTTTTCACTTCGATTACCTGCACAAAAAGATAGTAAACATTTGTGCATAAGTCAAGAAATTCCCTCCCCTTTTTTCGCCCATTTTACGGGGTTTTTCCCATCTGACCAAAAAACAATAACTTATTGATATAAAAAAACTTTTTCAGCTTAATAAATTTCCATTAAAGGACAATAAAACAGGGGATATTATGGTCTGCAAACGCGGTAGTGCCGTGCAGTGCTTCGTTTGTTAGATTATGGGCACTGATGGCACAACGGCTACGAGCCTATGAGAAAGGAGAAAAGCCATGAGTACAGTACTCGTTCACATTGGCGTCCGGGCCACGGACCTCGAAAAGACCATCCGCTTTTGGCGCGACGGCCTCGGCCTGCCCGTGGTCTCGACCCACGAAAGCTGCTACGACCTCAGCGATGGCCACCACAACTTCCGGGTCTTCCAGTACAACGGCCCGGACCGTCCGTCCCACGTCAGCGGGATGCTCGACTATCTGCACATCGGCGTGCGGGTGCCCGACCTCGAAGAGACCGGTCGCCGCCTATTGGACATGGGTTACGAGATTTTTTCCGACGGCTTGGGCGGCAAAGAGCCGGTCGATGTCCACAATATCGAAGAAGGAGCCTTCAAGGTCGAAGACCCAGACGGCATTACCGTAGATGTGACGGCCAGCGACGATCAATGGCCTGGTGCGGTCCTCAAATAACCCGACGACACGCCAATACCTATCCCTAATCGAGAGGATCTAATGCCAGCCAAAAAGCCCAACGTCATTCTCTTAGGCATCGACAGCCTGCGCGCCGATCACATGAGCTGTTACGGCTACCACCGCCAGACCACGCCCCATATCGATCGCTTTGCCCAAGACGCCGTGCTCTTTGAGCGCAACTACTCGGCCCACATACCCACCACCTCGGCCTACGCCTCTATGCTGACCGGCCTCGACTGCTTCGGCACCAGCGTCGTTGCCCTGCGCCACCAAGGCGGCTTGCCCGAGCGCATCCGCACCCTCCCCGAAATCCTGCGCCAGAACGGCTACGACACCTCGTGCGTCGGCTTCAGCGGTAATCCCAGTTCGCGCGGCTTCGACCGCTATTTCGACTATGCTAGCTGGGGTTCGTTTGCCGAAGGCCGCAGCCCCAAGGCCGAAAACCTCAACCAAGTTGCCATTCCCGAACTGGAACGGCTGGCGCAGGCCGAGCAGCCGTTTTTCCTCTTCTTGCGCCACATGGATCCGCACGCCCCGTATCTGCCGCCAGATCCCTTTGAGCGGATGTTTTATAGCGGCGACGAATTCGACCCAACAAATCAGAGCATGGAGCCGGTTTTCAGCTTCAAACCCTTCTGCGACTTCTTTGCCGACTGGATGCCGCCCGGGGTGCGCGACCGCCACTACGTCGATGCCCAGTACGACGGGGCCGTCGCCTATATGGACGCCTGCATTCAGCGCATCCTCACTCGCGTCGAAGAGCTAGGCTTGAGCGACAATACCCTGATCGTCATCAACGGCGATCACGGCGAGACCCTGTACGAGCACGAGTGCTGGTACGATCACCACGGCATGTACGAAAACACGCTGTACGTGCCGCTGATTATCCGCCTACCCGGTGCGTTGCCGGCTGGCGAGCGCGTCTCTGGTACCACCTTGCACCAAGACTTGGTGCCGACCGTGCTTAAGCTCCTCAATATCCGCACCGACATCGCATTCGATGGTCAGTCGCTACTGCCGCTGGTCGCAGGCGAGAACGCCTCCAACTACTCGGACTTTTACATCACCGAATGCACTTGGATGCGCAAGCACGGCTGGCGCACCCCGGAGTGGAAGCTGATGGTCGCGCTAGAGCCGGACTTCCACTTCAAGCCCGAAGTCGAGCTCTACAACTTGGTCGCCGATCCGCTGGAGTTGAAAAACTTGGCTAAAAAAGAGCCGGGGATCGTTGCCGCCCTGAAGGAGCGAATGGAGGCTTGGATCGCCAAGCGCGAGCGGGAAACGGACGCGGCCAACCCGATGTACACCAATTTGCAATGGCACGGCGCGAAGACGCACGAGGGGCCGTTTGAGACTTCACAGCAGGCGTACGACACGCTGCACATTGGTTCGGTGGGTGCGGCAAATAGATTGCAGGCGGGTGATAAAAAGAAATAGTAGTAGCGCCATGCGTTCTTGTGTAGGTTGCGCCCGGTCCCATATTGTCTAGGAGTGGGCGCAACTTTAGAGGGAAATACACTATGACCACACAGCCACAGAACCGCGCCTTTACGGTCGATGAGTGCGACCGCATGGTCGCAGCCGCCATCCTCACCGAGGAGGACCGCGTTGAGCTTATCGCCGCTCGAAGACGTCCCTTCACGGTCGGCGAATACTACCGCATGGCCGAGGCAGATATCCTTACTGAGGAGGACCGCGTTGAGCTTATCGCCGGGCAGATCGTCGCCATGAGTCCCATTGGTAGCCGCCACGCCGCTTGCGTCGATCGACTCAACGGCTTATTGCATCGTCAGCAGGGGGCATCCTTCATCGTACGAGTGCAAAGCCCCATCGCCCTCGACGCGTACTCCGAACCGGAGCCGGATGTAGTACTGCTCCGCCCCCGTACCGATTTCTACGCCGATGCCCATCCCACAGCGTCCGATGTGCTGCTGGCCGTCGAAGTTGCCGATACGTCGGCCGACTACGACCGCGAGGTCAAGCTGCCGCTCTACGCTCAGGCTGGCCTTGCCGAAGTGTGGCTGATCGATCTGCAAAAAGACCGCATCGAAGTGTTCGCCCGGCCCCGAAGCGGCGCGTACCAACAGCGCGTCGAAGGCACAGCCGACGCTACTCTCACCTCGCCAACAGTAACCGGCCTAGAGCTGGCAGTCGCCGAGGTATTGGGGGGATGACTATGACCACACAGCCGCAAAACCACGCCTTCACGGTCGGCGAATACTACCGCATGGCCGAGACTGACATCCTCACCGAGGAGGACCGAGTTGAGCTTATCGCCGGGCAGATCGTCGCCATGAGTCCCATTGGCAGCCGCCACGCCGCTTGCGTAAAACGCCTCAATTTGTTGCTGGGAAAAATGGTCGGGGATTCCATGCTGATCGGCGTCCAAGACCCCATTGCCCTCGACGCGTACTCGGCCCCCGAACCCGACCTAGTGCTACTCCGTCCCCGCGCCGATTTCTACGCAGAGGCCCATCCAGCGGCAGCCGATGTGCTACTGGCCATCGAAGTTGCCAATACGTCGGCTGACTACGACCGCGAGGTCAAGCTGCCCCTGTATGCTCAGGCCGGTATTCCCGAAGTGTGGCTGATCGACCTGCAAGCAGGCCGCGTCGAAGCGTACGCCCGGCCCCAAGGCGGCGTGTACCAACAGCGCGTCGAAATCACAGCCGACGCTACTCTCACCTCGCCGACGATCCCCCAGATCGCATTGGCCGCCGCTGATTTGTTAGGCTGATTTTACGTCCCCTCTGTCCACGCCCAATCTAGCCACGGGACTAGGCTCGATGTCGCTGTCTTGAAATACCTATGATCAATACGGATCAAATCAAAACAGTACGAGCGGCTCGCGAACTGCTTGAAGAAGTAGCCCGTTCTGATAGAAGACTTGTCTATTGGGTTGGCGCAGGAGCAAGTGCATGGGCTGGTTATCCACTTTGGAATGATCTCTCTGAGATAGCCCATAAAACTTTCTCACGTTATGAATCGGGATACGATGCCCAATATGGATTGAAGCTTCTCCAGACTGGTAATTATCCAACTTTCTTTGAGAAAATAAAATCTGCTTCTCCTCAGAGATACAATAGACTAATCAAGGATCAATTTACAATACGGAAACCTACACCTGTTTATAGTAGGTTTTTATCAGCCATCTCTTCTATTCAACCAATCAGTCTTATTACCACAAATGTTGATGAGATGCTGGAAAAAGGTTTGGAAGGCGTACAGACAGTACAACGAGATGATATTGAGCAAATTTTAGATCTTAATTCTTCAGATAAATCATACCTGCTCAAGTTGCATGGTAGTGTTTCAGATATTGAATCAGTAATTTTTACCAAGTCTGATTACGATGCTTTTTGGTGCAATCCTTGTGTTCCTGATATCCTCTCTAAGGTGGTCGTCGAGTCTTCGTTAGTATTTGTCGGGTACAGCTTGCAAGACCAGTCAGTAGTAGAGCTTCTTGAGCGGTCAGATCAACTCCGTAGTCTTCTTGGCGATGGCCCCCACTTCGCAATACTCCCTCAACATAATACTCAATTACCTTCAAGTGTAAGGGTAATCGAATATAAACCGATACCTCATAAAGATCACCGAGCCTCAATAACCATAATTGAGGAATTAGCTGCAGCACGAAAAGGCCAAGATCCTGATAATAAACCACAAGAAACAGCTTCAAATTTAATAAGCGCACACCTACTCTTTGATATATTTCCTCCAGGAACTTGGAGTACTTCATCTACTGCGGAGGCGACCTCTGGCTCTGGGGATGAAATTTCTGTAATTAATGGACTAGGCTTTAAGAGCGATGAACTGGCTACTCGACAATCAACTGCTCTAAATGATTTGCTAGTTGGTCTCACTTGTTTTGACATTGTTTATGCTCCGTTCACCGCGGTCACAAGACTAATTAAATTACTTGGTGAGCCGCTCTTTATGCATCTCGTGAAGAACGATGGACTTCGTTTTATTGATTGGGAACGAAAGTTGGTTCTATTATTCAGATCTAAGGACACCTTGAGGCGAGGTGAACTCAATCTCATTACAGTATACGATCACAAAAATGGACCTCCTCTTCAAGCCATAGATCACCTAAAACGTTGGCTTAAACCTCAAACTGGAAAGGAATCTCAAGCAGAAGAAACCGTCGAAATCATAGCAAACCAAACTATAACTATTAAACAAGAACAAGAACAAGAAATTGTTGGTCGTACTAGAGCATTACTTCTAAGTCCACGTATTAGAAGCGGTTTCATAACTTGATAGGGGGTTGTGTTTTTTCTTTTTTGCTTCTACTCGTTTTGCTTCGCCCCAAGGAGTCCCGATTATGTCGCGCCATACGTCTGAATTGACCGATGCCCAATGGGCGCATATAGCGCCGTTGTTACCTGCACCCAAAGCGTCGCCCAAAGGCGGTCCCAAACCCATTGCCAACCGTCCGGTGTTTGAGGGTATTTTATGGGTGTTACGCAGTGGTGCGCGGTGGAAAGACCTGCCCGAACGATACCCCTCGCCGAGTACCTGCTGGCGTCGGCTACGCCGTTGGGAAGAGCAAGACATCTGGCTGAAGGCATGGCGAGCGTTGTTAGGCCAACTGGATGAGCAAGGCCAACTCGACTGGGCCGAGACGTTTGCCGATGGTAGTTTTGCCCCGGCCAAAAAAGGGGGCCTGTGTCGGGCCGACCAAACGCGGAAAGGGTACGAAGTGGATGGTGGTGGCAGACGGCCAAGGGCTGCCTTTGGGAAACTACCTGGACTCGGCGTCCCCAGCCGAAGTCGGGTTGATCGAGCCGACGCTGGAGCGGGTGGCCGTGCCGCGCCCCGGCCGGGGCCGGCCGCGGAAAAATCCGACGCGCTTGATCTACGACAAGGCCGCCGATTCTGACCCGCTGCGCGCTCGATTGGCACGACGGGGCATTGAGTTGATCTGTCCGCATCGCAAAAACCGGAAGAAACCGCCCACCCAAGATGGACGCCCCTTGCGCCGCTACAAGAGGCGATGGAAGGTCGAACGCACCTTGGCATGGTGGGGCAATTTTCGACGGCTGGTCGTGCGATGGGAATATCATATCCAAATGTATCAAGCCTTTGTCAATGTCGCCTGTCTGATGATTACACTCAGACGGTTATAAAACCACTTCTTGTATTATCCTTTTCACGTCGGGTTGACCCATGTGACTGATTCTGCAAGCAGCTTGGCTGGCGATTACCACGGAAGCGAGAATGTCTTTACGTTAGTCATAAACTTCATGGCCTCGATCACGCCTTCCTTAACCCCTAAGCCAGAGTCTTTTACGCCGCCAAACGGAGAGCATTCAATGCGATACCCAGGAACTTGATTGATGTTGACTGTCCCCGTTCGAATGCGACGGACGCATTCGAGTGCGCTGGGCAGGTGATTGGTTACTACGCCCGCAGAGAGTCCAAACTTGGAATCGTTGGCGACTGCGATGGCGTCGTCGATGTCGGAGATCTCGATGATGGGGGCCAACGGACCAAACGATTCCTTGCGAATCATTTCCGCGTCGCGCGGGACCTCGTCAATTACCGTTGGTTCTACTAGCGCACCGCTGCGTCCTCCACCCAGTAGCACTTTCGCACCCTGATCCACGGCTTTGTGGACGCGTTGCTCAAGCAGTTGCGCCGCCGCGTCATCAATCACCGTACCCACGATGGTATCCGGGTCCGCCGGATCACCAGCCCGATACGTGGCCGCGCGCACGAGGAACTTATCCATAAATCCATTCTTAATCTTCCGATGGACGAGCAATCGCTTCACAGCCGTGCAACGTTGGCCCGAATTGCGAAAACATCCTTCTGCCGCCAACATCGCCGCCAGCTCGAGGTCTGCATCGTCCAGAATGATCAATGGACTATTACCACCTAACTCCAAGCACAATTTCTTGTAGCCCGCCAACTGAGCAATGCGTTTCCCGGTGGCTGTTCCGCCGGTGAACGTGACCAATTCAATCCGCTCGTCCGCGATTAATGGCTCGACAACTGTGTCGATGTCCCCGACGAAGACGCTGAGCATCTGCTTGGGCAGACCGGCCTCATAGAGCAACTCACAAAGCCGAATGGCGGTCAGCGGGGTTTTCTCCGATGGCTTGACGAGCATGGGCACACCCGCCGCGATTGCCGGTACAACCTTATGCGCAACTTGATTGAGTGGGTGATTGAAGGGTGTAATGGCAAGTGCCAACCGCACCGGTTCGCGAACCGTAAAGATCTTCCGCTGCTCACCTTTAGGCGACACATCGCCGGAGAATATTTCGCCATCGTCCTTTAATGCCTCGGCCGCGGCGAATTGAAAAACGTCACAGGCGCGCCCCACCTCGTACTTGGTCTCCCGCATGCACAGCCCGGACTCCATGCGAATCAGGTTGGCAAACTCGTCCGCCCGCTCAAGTAGAAGCTCGCGCGCTCTGGTCAGCACTTGAGACCGATCAAAGCGCGACGATTGTCCGTCAAAAGACAGTGTGCGGTCGATCACGGGGTCGAGATGGTCGCCGTTGACCTTGCTAACCGTACCGGCAATCGAACCATCGTAGGGATAGTGAACGGTCAAAGTATCCACCGAATCGATTGCTTCGCCGCCTAAGTACGAAGGAGATTGCAGTGTTTCAATGTTTGCGGTACTCATGTTTTATTCCGTGCGTAGTTAGGATCCTGAGGATGCGTTTAGCATAATAAGTATTGTTGAGGCGATGCGAAATTTGCGCTGCGGTGCTAGGTGCGCCAGATCTCAGAAGAATCGTGCTATAGCAATCCTGAATGACTTGAACGATTCGAGCTGCGGATCGTCTTGCTTCTACTATTCTGCGTCCATCTGCGTTCATCTGCGGATTATCTTGTAAGTGATGTAGAATTGCTATATCTCAAGTTACTGCAAGGAGTTACACAGAATATTCCAACCTTGTGGAATTGGTTGCGATTGTCCACGCAAACTCTTTGATTCTAACGGTGGCCCAATTCGCTACTCTGACGAAAGGCAAGGCTGACGATGATGACCGAAGAACAACGCTATCTTTTTGATCTATGCGGTTTTCTGCACCTGCAGAACGCCCTGACCCCAGAGGAACTGGACGCGGCTTCGGATGCCGCTAGTCGCTACATCGACAGCGCACCGGAAGACCTGCCGCCGCATTTCGGACGATCAGAAAATCTCAAGGGCTTTGCCCACGGCTTCGCCTTCGACCGAGCGCTGGAAAAGCTGGTCTTTCTGCCTGCCGTCTGGCCCATCGTGTTGGAGCTGACCAACGGCAAACCCATGCTCGCCAGCGGTACCATGCTGGTCGATTCTCCCGACGGACACACCGAGGCGGTGCAACTGCACTGCGCCCGCGACGACTACGGCTTTGAGAGCGCCCGTTACGAGGTGCGCCGGGGCCGTATCTACTGCGACGACTTTGTGGTCTTTCCCTATCTGGACGATGTGCTTCCCGGTGATGGCGGGCTACTAGTGGTGCCGGGATCGCACAAAAGCGAGTTCGACCGGCCGCCACAGCTATTTAATCAGGGTCTCATCGAAGGGGAGGTCCCGCCGGAGGTCGTCAATATCACACCCGCGGCCGGGGATGCGGTGGTCATGCCCGAATGCGTAACCCACGGGGTCCTGCCTTGGCGAGCCCCCGACCGCCAACGCCGGGTGCTGACGCTGCGCTACCGGCCACACCACCGTCAGGCTGGCCCCATTCCAGAGGCGGTCAAAGAGCGGCTGGCACCCGAAACTCGCGAGTTAGTCGAATCAGCGCACTATACCCATGAAAAGGAAATCGCCACTCAGCAACGGGTGTGCCTCAGCCGAGATGAGCAGTAAACCCAAATGCATTATCGTCACAGGCCGACCGGGATCGGGGAAGACGAGTTTATCCAAGAGGCTCGCTGAGCGATTGTGGATGCCGGTTATCAGTCGCGACGAGATCAAGGAGGGCTATGTCAATACTCATGGCGTCAAGCATGATCAACTTCCGCCGGACACCAATGGAGTAGTCTCCAATTTTTTCTTCGAGATAGTGAATCAGTATCTCGCCGGTAAGATCTCTGTCGTTATTGAGGCAGCCTTTCAGCACCGGGTTTGGGAACCAAGAATGCCCAAGATCCTTGAACTGTGCACTCCTTTCATTGTCGTATGCTCCGTTGACGGGATGGTGGCGGCTAAGCGCCATCTCCAGCGGGGTCTGGATGATCCGAATCGGGAGTTCTACCACGGCGATAAGCGCGTTGAAATCTACCGGGAAACAGGTGAGATGTCGCCTCCTGGCGACTATACAGCTCCGGATTTCAACGTGCCCACAATTCATGTCTCAACAGAGGGGCAATACTCACCCAGCATAGATGACATTGTGCAGCGAATCCGACTATTGAATGCTCAACACAGCGGTGAACCGAATTCAACTAAAAAAATAGACGATGGTTTATTGAGAAAGAGTTAGCATGGCAAGGCAACCCCTACAAGTGATCGTGATACCGTTCAGGGAGAGTGATAATTTCGGATACCAGTTTGCCGTCTTCCATCGGGCGGATGACTCCATGTGGCAGTTCATCGCAGGGGGTGCCGAAGACGATGAGACGGCAGAGCAAACCGCGCGGCGCGAGGCGGAAGAGGAAGCAGGCATTCCAAAAGGGGCTCGTTTCTTTCGGCTGGATTCTCATGCATCCGTCCCCAAGACGGCATTCTCACCAATAGACCACTGGCCCCAAGACCTCTTTGTCGTGCCTGAATACTCATTTGCCGTTGATGTAAGTGGTCAAGAACTTAATTTGTCCCATGAACATGACAAGGTTCGCTGGTTGTCTTTTAAGGAAGCTACGAGACTGCTCACATGGGAAAGTAACCGAATCGCACTCTGGGAACTTAACGAACGGCTGAATACCGACCAGATTATGGATTAACCCTAACAACACGATAGGCAACTCACAATGATTGATGATTCCTACGGTTCGGGAGCGAAGCATTACGACGCGGCATACAGCGTCAAGGAGGATTTGGTGGACAGGGACTTCTATCTCGATCTAGCCAAAGAGTATGGTGGACCGGTCCTCGAGTTTGGCTGCGGTACTGGGAGAATCACCGTGCCGCTGGCGCGGCAAGGTGTTGATGTCACGGGGATGGATGCTTCTCATTCAATGCTGGAAGTTTTGCGCGCAAAGCTCGCCAAAGAACACGAAAGCGTACGACGGAGAACGCGAGTTATAGAAGGAGATTTTCGCACCCATTATTTAGGGGATCAATTTTCCTTGGTAGTAATTCCGTTCAGACCCATGCAGCATATGTACACTACGGAAGATCAACTAGCGGCCCTGAAAAACGCCGGGAGACACTTAGCAGATGGTGGTATTCTCGCGTTTGATGTATTCAATCCTAGTTTCGACAAAATTCTATCGGGTGTCGGCAAAGAATACTTGGACCTGGAGTGGCCGGCACAAGATGGGACTGGCCGAATGATCCGACGGTACTTTGTAAAGGACGAGATTGACCTGGTCAATATGAATTTCTCGGGCAGGTTTATCTTCCGCTTGTGTGAGGGTGATAAAGTTCTGTATGAGGAAGCGCAGCCGTTGAAGATGAGCTTCTATACTTATCCTCACCTCAAAGCGCTTTTCTGCGCTGCCGGTCTTGAGAGTGTAGGAGAATTTGGATCATTTGATCGGCGACCAATAGGGCCCGAGGCACCCGAAATGATATTCCTACTGAAGCGTCGGCAATAGTCTTTTTTCGCAGCTACCTGTTGCAGTACAGGTGACACCTCGCAGTTCGGGCACGGCGAAAACGTTAACGGAAGAGAGTTACCCCACTATCGGATGCTATATGAATAACGAATTCTCTGGCGTGAATATTGATAGTTATTTCGTCCCTGAAACGTATGAAAGAACCAACGGCGTTTTCCCTGCTATGCCATCGCCCCACAGGCTCACGAGGAAGGGTGGGTGACGTTCACTGCTGAGCCGACTGCCTCGATTATAGCTATACTGGAACTCATCCCCGTCCTCCAGTGGCGCTTCTCCATTGACCCGGACCGCTGTTATGTCATCGGGCATTCGATGGGAGCACACGGGGTCTGGGATCTCATCACGCGAGCCCCTGATCTCTTCGCGGCGGCAGTTCCGATAGGAGGTTGGGGGCGTACCGAATGGGCAGACCGGGTGGGCGGCAAATCGATCTGGGCTTTCCACGTGGACGGCGACCCCGTGATGAAGGTCAAATACACCAGAGACATGATCGCTGCGATTAGGAGTGCGGGAGGAAATCCCAGATATACGGAATATGAGAGTACATCGCACGGCGATCTTCTGCGCGCCTATAAGGAACCCGAACTTTTGCCCTGGCTGTTTTCCCAACACCGAACTTAGAGTAATACTACCAATCTAGTGTGAGGACGCAGTTGCTCATCGTATTTGGTGGCCTTCCCGCCACCGGGAAATCCACATTAGCGGTTCGTCTGGCCCGGGAGATGGGTGCTGTTTACCTGCGAATAGACACTATTGAGCAGACCATGCGAAACGCAGGTCATACAGTGGCAGGTCCCGAGGGATATTTGGTAGCCTGCTCTTTGGCGGAGGACAACCTAAAGCAGGGCAAGCTCGTCATCGTGGACGCAGTCAACCCAATTGAGCTGACTCGAGACTACTGGCGTAACCTGACAAAATGCCTAGCCATCCGCCTAGTTGAGATTCAGATTGTTTGCAGCGATGAAAATGAACACCGAAACAGGGTCGAGTCGCGGGTTGCGGATATCCCTGGATACCGCCAAACAAACAGTAGAGGCGAGCGTATCGACGATTAAGGAGTTGCTAAATTGATGGTCTTATAACAATCCTAAATCATTCACGAGATGATCCGCAGATGGACGCAGATAGACGCAGAACAGTAGAAACAAGACGATCCGCAGCTCGAATCGTTCAAGTCATTTAGGGTTGCTATATGCCTATGCCATAAAAGAAAGATGAGGAGAGTTTGACGTGACGACACCAAACACCACTTCGGCAGCACGCGTGTCCGTCCATGGTGGACACAGCAGAGAATTCGGCGATGCAAATGATTCCACGCTTGAGGAGGTCGTACGCGCCTACATTGACAAGGGCTTCGAATGGGTGGGCATTACCGAGCATATCCCGCCAGCTTCAGCCGACTTCCTGTTTCCTTGGGAGATTGAGGAGGGTCAGACGCTTGAGTCGAGGATGGAACGGTTCACCGAATACTTCTCGGTTGCACGCAAGCTCCAAAAGGAATATCGAGATTCCATTCGCATCTTAGTCGGATTCGAAACAGAGGGTTACACGGGCTACGTAGCGCACGTAAACACGCTGCGGAATCGATTTCAACCTGACTACATCGTTGGCTCGGTCCATCACGTGCGGGACATCTGTATCGATGGCCCGCCAGAGTGGTATGCCCAAGCCGTAGAAGAGGCCGGAGGAATCGATGCGCTATTCTGTGAATACTTCGACCAACAATACGAGCTTATAGAGGAATTAGAACCCGAAGTGGTCGGCCACTTCGACCTCATTCGAATGCACGACAAGGACTATCGTCAGCGCTTAGAGATCCCCGAAATCAAAGAGAGAATCTGGAGGAACCTCGAGAAGATCAAGGCCCTTGGGTCGATTCTCGATTTCAACCTCAGGGCCCTCGAAAAGGGCGGGTCTGAACCTTACGTATCCAAATCCATATTGGAAATGGCACTAGATATTGGCGTCCCTTGCGTCCCAGGCGATGATTCACATGGGGTCGCGGGAGTTGGATTACATCTCGAGAAAGGGATCGAAATACTAAAGCAGACTGGATTTAGCACTGATTGGCAGCTCCCAAGGGGCTGCGGCACATAGATGAAACCAAGCGGGACGCGAGAATTGTCACCAACGATCCGATCTGCTACCCCCGCTGACGTCGAGACTATAGTGCGGATTTACATCGATTCGTGGAACGCTGGATTTGGCGCACTGCTATCGCAGGCCGATAGAACTGTGACGCCAGCCCTTATTGAACGCTGGCACCATGATCTTGCTCAGCCGGCCCCACATCGTTGGTGGGTAGCTGAGCGTATGGGTTCGATTGCAGGATTCGTCGGCATTGGCCCTAGCCGAGATCCGGTGGATGCACGCCTCGGCGAACTTGATACTATCGCTGTCTATCCGTCGCACTGGCGCACAGGGATTGGCAAGGCATTGATGTCTGTCGCTTTGCGTCATCTGGTTGCAGACGGCTACGATGAGGCGATAGTGTGGACCGTAGAAGGCTACGAGCGCGGAATCGCTTTCTACGAGGCCACAGGGTGGAGCCGCGATGGTGGCGTCCGAGATGAAGGGCGACAAATCCGCTTCCGGCGCGACTTGGCTACCTTATAAAAAGTCCGAGAGCTGTTGGAAAAAATCTAATAGGTTAGTCGCTTCCGAACGGGTAGGTTCGCAAACCGGCACAACCATATCTAAAATGAAAAAAGAAGAATCCATCGACACAGACTACCTAGCCCCAGCCAAATACGACCAGTACTACGGCGCGTATGCTACGCTTCCAGATTGGCTTCTGGCCGGGCTCGCCTCCCGTGAGAAGGTCCTTGAGCTGGCCTGTGGAACAGGCCGGATAGCGATCCTCTTGGCAGAGCACGGCCTTGAGGTCACTGGGATCGACTATTCAGAGCCGATGCTTAGCCTTGCTAGGTCAAAGGCCGAGGGCAAACAGGTGAAGGTCGAATGGATTCTCGACGATATACGCCGCTTTGACACCAGTAGGCAATATGGGTCGATCTTACTACTACACAACGCGCTATGGCACCTGCACGACCTAGCGGGTTTCGAGGAGTGCATTCGCTGCGTTAAGCGTCATCTCGCGCCGGGTGGTTACTTCATTTTGGACGTCTTTGTCCCTGGGCTGGAAACCCTCAATCGCGACCCCAGCAGACGGTATCCATTCGCTCGCTACACAGACGATAAAACTGGACAAGAGGTGCAAGTAACGCAGTCATACAGGTATGAAGCAGACACCCAGATCGCGCGCATGGTACACTACAGAGGGGATTCTGATGAGATCGTTGGCGGTCTGAATCTCAGGATGTATTTCCCACAGGAACTGGATGCCCTGCTAAAGTACAATGGGATAAGAATCAACGAGAAGTTCGGCAACTGGGACCGAGACGCCTTTGGGCCGGACTCTAGACATCAGCTTTGCTTCTGCACCACGACGGAGACCGGCTAAGCTTTGCAAGTGACATTTCTCGGAACATCAGCCGCGCCGTCGATGCCAATACCTTTCTGCGTATGTCAGGCGTGCTCAGACGCGAGGCGAGCCGCTGGCAAGAACCTTCGCAAGCGGTCGTCCATCGCAATCAACGATGACCTGCTCGTGGATATTGGTCCAGACATAGCGACCGCGTCATTTGCTCACGACGTTTCTCTAACGGACATCAGTATCTGCTTATTGACACACGCCCACGCGGACCACTTTGATCCCGAGTTTTTCATGTCGAGACACGAGGAATACGCAACGGTCGTCGCCCAAGAAATGCTGCTAGCAGGTTCAAGCGATGCGCTGAGGTCTATTGACGAGGTTTTGGGCAGCAGATGCGGGTACGGAAGTATTTTCGCGCAAGACACACAGCGCGCCCTGAAGATCAATCTGCTGATCGTCGAGCCGTTCAAAACTCAAGTCGTCGGTGATTACCGCTTCACGGGGTATCCCGCAAACCACGGCACCGAAAAGGGGTGCCTGCTTTACGCAATCGAGCAAGGCCAACACGCCATATTTTACGGTACTGATACCTCGGTTCTATCAGAGCAGGTATGGGAGCACCTTCTGCTTGCAGGCACGCAGTTCGATTTGCTCGTCCTCGATCACACGTACGGCATCGGCTTTGACGCTAGTCCGCCTGATCACCTCGCATCCGTTGACGTCATAGGCCACGTCGATCGATTTCGGCGCAACGGCCTTCTCAAGGACAATGCGACGGCTTACGCGACTCACATTTCACACGAGGGATGCCTAGAACACGACGAACTGGACGAGTATGCCTCAGCACATGGTTATAGAGTAGCATTTGACGGATTATCGCTGTCATTCTATGCTTGAGCAAAATAAGATTATGCACATCTCGATCGCAGATAAACCTCGTCCTGAGGATTGCGATTTCGTTCGCAACTGCCTCCATGAGCACAATGCAACCATTGTCGGACCAGACAACTATGTACCGCTTGCCATCTTCATCCGAGACGATACGGGCACAATTCGCGGCGGCCTGTTGGGGGAGACGTTCTGGCAATGGCTTCACATCAGTATTGTCTGGGTCAACGAAAGCGATCGAGGACAAGGTCTTGGCACACGGCTTCTCGCACTAGCGGAAGAAGAGGGCCTCAAGCGCGGCTGCATTAGCGCGTTTCTCGACTCTCTGAGTTTCCAAGCACCCGATTTCTATTTGAAGAGGGGCTATGAGATTTGGGGGGAGCTCAAGGACTTACCGGTGGGGCATCGGCGGATTTTCCTGCAGAAGAAATTGGTGCCCAGCGAAGATTGTGCGGATTGATTGACGGATGGAGAGAATTAAAGAGGTCTGCCGTAATCGTTAGGTGACATGGATATACAGGCTAAATACGACGATCGCGATTGGTTCAAGACGCTCCATGGCAGCTTATGGCTTCGCCCGGATGAAGGTGGAGAAGACGAGGCAACTTCTCTTCGTCGGATGTTGCGCATTAGAAAAGGACAGCGCGTCCTAGATGCTCCTTGTGGCGCAGGGCGCGTCGCTTACCATCTAGCGAAGCACGGAGTGGAAGTAGTCGGCATTGACCTGCAATCGACGTTCATAAACCGGGCTAAACGAAGATTTAGCAGAGACAAGGTGCGAGCCGATCTCAGGATCATGGACCTGCGTTCGATCGAGTTTGAGAATGAGTTCCATGCGATTTACAACTGGTTCAACAGCTTTGGATATTTCTCCGACAGCGAGAATGCCGACATAGTGAGGCGATTCGCCCGTGCATTGCGTCCAGGTGGACGCCTTCTGATCGACCTACTAAATCGCGAGCGAATACTGCGAAATTTCATTCCTGTGGGCGTCAATCACGGTGTGCTTTTTAGATCAAAGTGGGATCCTCGTGATGAGCGCCTCATGGGACAACGTGTGATTGACGGGATTGCAGAGGACGAAAGCCGATCATCTCAACGCCTCTACACCCTGTCGCAAATGCGAACCCTGCTTGCCTCGGCGGATCTTGGAGAGTGTCTATGGTTCGTTGAGCTGCGAACCGTACCATCGAGGTAGCAGTCAGATGATTGTCATCGCTCGTAAGCCATCGACGAAGCATCTTGGATTGTGACAAGCCAAAGCTGAGTCTTCCGCACCTCTTGAAATTTTATACGAAGGCAAGAAATGAGTGAAGGTAAGATCGTCCAAAAAACAGAAGTCCCCGCCACAGTCGAATCGCTACAGGCTGACCTCCGTGCGCTCGGCATCGAACCGGGGATGGTCGTGTTAGTGCATTCGTCCTTGAGTGCAATGGGATGGGTGTGCGGAGGAGCTGTGGCGGTCGTCGTTGCCCTGCAGAAAGCATTAGGCTCCGTTGGAACGCTTGTGATGCCCGCCCATTCGCCCGACCTGACCGAACCGAGCGGCTGGGAAAGTCCGCCCGTCCCCGAGTCGTGGTGGCCGGTAATACGCGAGCACATGCCGGCCTACGATCCAGAGCTTACCCCCACTCGTTCCATGGGCATTATCGCGGAGACATTCCGCAAGCAACGAGACGTTCTCCGCAGCGCACATCCACAGGTCTCGTTCTGTGCATGTGGACCCCAGGCGTCACGCATCACCAATAATCACGCGTTGGCCTTTGGTATGGGCGAGCATTCGCCGCTTGCGAGAATCTACGACCTGCACGGCTTTATCCTTCTTCTCGGTGTGGATCACGGAAATAACACCTCCATGCACCTTGCGGAACATCGGGCGACTTTTCCAACCAAACGCGTCATCCAGCAGGGCGCACCAATCGCTACGGCAGATTCGCGGAGATGGGCCACCTTTGAAGATGTTGACATCGACAGTTCGGATTTTGATCGCATTGGCGATGACTTTCTGCGATCGGACGCGGGCCATGTAGTTCGTCGTGGCCGGGTTGGTCTTGCAGATTGCCAGCTCATGCCGCAACGAGACGTTGTGGACTTTACAGTCGGTTGGCTCGAAGAGAATAGATCGAATTAGCGCGTCAGCAAGTCGGCAATCAAAGGAGCTGCTTGGTGCAGCGAGGGCAGGATTTTGTACGCTTGGGACTCGGCTTGGGGCGAAGGTTTCTTGAGGTCGGGTACCATGAGCACGGTCATCCCCGCGGTGGAGGCCGATTGTACCCCGGCTTCTGAATCCTCTAGCGCGATACAAGCAGCCGGGGGCAAACCCAAGCGGCGGGCTGCCTCCAAGTAGAGGTCAGGGGCTGGCTTGCCGAGGGCGACTTGGTCGCTAGTGACAATGTGGGCAAAGCGATCCGCCAAACCGCTCGCTTCCAAGGTCTCCGCGGCCTGCTTGGCACTGGAAGAAGTAGCCACCGCTCTCGGGACGGCCGCCGCCTCAAGTTGGTCGAGCAGGGGCAGCAGGCCGGGCTTGGTGTCAATGCCGTGTTCCTCCACTTGCCGGTACCACTGGTCTGCACCCAACTCAGTAAAGCGCTGCAAGGGAAAGGTAGGGCCAAAGTAGGCACCGACCTTTTTCAAGGCGTCTTTGGTGGGAGTGCCGATCAAGGTCAGATAGAACTCGTCGTCCAGTGCATAGCCCAACGCCTCGGCCGCTCGTTGCCAAGCAGCCTGATACAAAGGCTCGGTGTCGAGCATGAGGCCGTCCATGTCGAAGACGACGGCGCACAAAGGAGTTGGAGAAGTGCTCATATAGCCATCCTAAATCATTCGCGAGATAATCGCCGATGGACGCAGACAGACGTCGAATTGTAGGGGCGAGCGATCGCTCGCCCCTACCTGCAAGACGATCCACCGCTCGGATCGTTCAAATCATTCCGCATTGCTATAGGTCGTCAGGAGAGGCGTCGAGGGTCAGATACGCTCCCAAGATGAGGGCAAACGCGAATAAGGTCTTGATTTCACAGCATAAACATAGTAGTAAATGCAGGTGACAACAGTACGTCGAGCGGACCGTGGGTTCACTTTTCAAAAGGAAAAATCCCATGAGCAATCACATCGTCGTATCGAGCGTTTCCTACGCCCCGATCAGCGGGACAGACCAAGAGGTGATGGAGCAAACCCACAAGGACCTAAAGGACTTAGTGGGCCGCGTCGCCCGCGCCACGAGACCCGATCTGATCGTCCTGCCCGAGACCATCTGCCGAAACTGCGACGAGGAAGTGCCAGAGGGGCCGACGACCCAGCTATTAGCCGGCTTAGCCCGGGAGTATAGCTGCTATATCACCGTGCCGGTGCATCAAAAGGAGCGCAAGAGCGGGGCGGTCTTCAATGTCCTCGGGCTGCTCGATCGTCAGGGCGAATTAGCCGGTATCTACCGCAAGTATATTCCAGTGTACCCAGAGTTCGACCACGGCACTCGTCCAGGACCGGGCGCGGCCCTGATACAGACCGAATTCGGGCCGGTGGGTGGGGTGATCTGCTTTGATCTAAACTTTGGGGAATTGCGTGCCCAGTACAAAAAGCTCAAGCCGAAATTGCTGCTTTTCAGCTCCATGTATCACGGCGGGCTGGTGCAGAACTTCTGGGCTTTGGATGTGCAGGCATTTTTCATCGGCTCGGTGTACAAGGGGACGCCCTGCACCATTATCGACCCACAGGGCACCACGCTAGCCCAAAGCAATAACTACCAAAGCTGGGCCACGGCGCGGATCAACTTGGACTACGAGGTGGTGCATCTCGACAAGAATCGGGCCAAATACGACGATATACACCGGCAATACGGCGAGGCCGTGCGCATTGTCACGACCGGGGAAGTGGGCACTTCGGTGATCTACAGTGAGACCGAGGAGCGCACCGCGGCCGATATTGTCGATGAATTTGAGCTAGTGAGACTGGACGAGTACTTCGACTGGTCTAGGCAACTGCGGACGGAGCATCTGACGTGATCTACAATGCAAAAGGGCCGGCTTCACAGCGGAAGCCAGCCCTTTTATATAGCAACCCTAAATGACTTGAACGATTCGAGCTGCGGATCGTCTTGTTTCTACTGTTCTGCGTCTATCTGCGTCCATCTGCGGATCATCTCGTGAATGATTTAGGATTGCTATACGATGCAAAAGGGCCGGCTTCACAGCGGAAGCCAGCCCTTTTGTAATACCAACGCGAAACTCCCTAAAAATCCACCTGTATCTTCGCCGTAAAGCGGTTGATGTGGATCATATCGTCGGCAAAGATAAAGTCGCGCTGGAAGCGCAAGCCCGCCCGCACACGGTCGCTGAGAATCACCTCGGCCCCAACGCCCGGGACAATTCCGAAGTGAGTGTCGCCGATCTCGGGCGAGTACAGCTCGGAGTCGAGCGAAAAGTAGTAGTTGAACGGCCGAGTAACGTAGGCCGAGCGCACCCCGCCGGCATAGAGGTTGATGTTTTGCTCCAAGATGCGGGCGAATCCCACCTGAAAGGCCAGCCATTCCTCGACCATGTAGCCTGCATTAAGCCCCGTAATGAGGTTGGTCTCTGTATCCGAGTCTTTGCTCTCCATCATCGCCGCTCCAAAAAAGCCCTCGGTGTAGAAGCGGCCGTACTGGGCCTTGTGGTGATAGCCGCCCTTGCCATATTCGCTGCCTTCGGGACCGTCGGTGCGCCCCGGCGTCGCAGCCTGCGCCCCAACGGCTAGCGCTAGCAGGACGATCAGTGCAATGCGTCTCATGCTCCGTGCTCCTTTCCCTAGAAGCCGATGCTCCTCTTCTGGAAGTGCTTGGTGATTTCCTTCTGGTCGGTCCAGACGATCTCCGTGGTCGAGATGTCGGTCAGCTCAAAGGTCGCCTTGTAGTAGATGACCTTGTCTTTGCCCACCTGCTGTATAGTCGAGGTGATGACCCCGCCGAGCAAGAAGCGCGCGCCGCGCTGGTTGCCCGGCCCCTGAGCCTCGTCTTCGCGCACGTAACCCGAGCCTTGGTACTCGTACTCTTGGGCGATCTCTTGCCGCGCGGCCTTGTCGAGGAACGTGAACTGTCCGCTCTGAATGAGCGCGGTCTTGACGTGGTCGTACAGCGCCTGCATGTCGATGTGTTCGGTGGTCTTGTTGCGCGGCATCTCCAAGATGACAACCGGCTTCTCAGCCATCGCCCGGGCATCTGACCAGACCTCCATCGAGCCAATCATCTTCTTGGCGACTAGCTGCATGTCGTTCTGGTTCCACTTGTCGTCGAGCATGGAGATCGCTTCTGGATCTCCGTATTGGCCCTTGGTAAAGGCCCTCGGGCCGCCACAGGCTGTAAGCCCCACAGCCAAGGCGATTGCCGCAAAAACGCAGTGTCTCATCGTAAGCTCCTTTCAATCCCATTCGCACTGGAAATGGGTGCGCACTAAGTGCCAGCGGTTGGCCAGCATCGCGTCCTGCCGGTAGAGCACTTGGAGGCTGCATTGGCGCTCCAGCGACGCGGCTGGATACTCGAACTCGAACTCCTGCACCCCGGCCCGGTCCGCCTCGGGAATGTCGGCTGAAGTGTAGATATCTGGTTTGGTCGAGGTAAAAACTAGGGCCTTTTTGCGGCCATAGGTCTTGAGCGGCACCTCGGAGGCAAAGGTCACGCGCCGCACCTTTTTGGGCAGCAGCAGACCGGTGTTGTCGATCAGGGCGTCGCGCTGCCAGCGGCCGGCGAGGATTGCCTGCAATTTGCCGATAAAGACCCGCTCCTTGTCGCCGTCGGGCACGATCAAGTAGAGATAGCCCTTGCGCGCCTGCGTCGATACCGTGGCCTCGCCGCCCAAGCCCTCAAAATCGAGAGCGATCGTCAGCCCGAACGAACGGTTGGGCGGCAGCGCGTGGAGCGATACCGCTTGGATTACCTTCTCGGCGACGCCGGCTTGCTTCAATTCCACCAAGGCATCCACCGAGGCGTCGCAGACGCAGCGCCGCTCCTCGATCATCTTGACGATCGCATCGGTGTTGAACTTGTTGGCGCTGAGCTTGCGCACATCGTCGAGGCTCATCGGTAGCTGGTCCGAGCGCTCGTAGTAGCGCTTGGGTAGCTGGCCGCCGTCCCAATCGACGATATTGATGATCGCCCCTTCCTCCAGCGGGTCCGTGACCTGATCGGCAGCCGACGTGCTCTGCTGTGCCGCGGCCGGCAGTGCCAGCGCCAGCGCGGCTATCCATAATTTGCCGTACATGATTGTTTGCTCCTCAGCGAAAAGTGCGAAAGTTTAGGAAGACCTTTTCTCCGTCCGCCACCTCCACCTCGGGTAGCGTCTCTACAGATAGGACCCGTCCTCGGTCGTCGAGTAATTCTAGGGTCGGCGCGGCCGTGCCTGGGGTCACCGCCAGCCGGGCGATGCGGATGGCGTGTGGCAGTGCCAGCCAGCCGCGCGTGTCGGCCGCCTCGGTCGCCACGCCAAAGAGGTTGACCAAGCCTCCGAGTGCTTTGCCCAACCCCTCCTTGGCCCAGTCATTCTCATCGTCATCGTCGTCATCGTCCTCAAAGGCTTTTTCAATGCTCTTGGACGCTAGGTACTTGGCCAAGTTGCGAGCGACGGCGCGCAGCAGGATGGTATCGAATTTCTGCGCAAAGGTCCGCTGGGCAATCGCGTCCAAATCCTCGGCGGTGGCTGCCAACGCACTCTGATCGCCAGCGCGCAACCGCACCCCGGCCACCTGCGAAGGCACCTCCCGGTATTCGGGCAATGCCACCCTAAGCCAGTAATCCACGTGCCGGCGCTTGTACACGTGCGGGTGGTGATAGCGATGGACGGCCCGCTCCGACGCCGTCCACACCTCCCACTTCCCTTCGTCCTTTAGAATCGGCACGCTGAACTCGACTTGGTGCTTGCGGGGCACAAAGCCGCTCTCGACGAAGACTACCAACTCGCCACCGGAAGTCGGCTGAATCTCCTCTAACTCAAGCTGGTAGCGCTCGGTGTATTCCGCAACCTCGTCTTCGTATCCCAGCCGCTGGGCCAGCCGCGCTAGGTCGATTATCAGCATCCGCGGCGCTTGCAGAGCAAAGGCCGCTTCGTAGGCTTGATAGCCCTTTAGGGCATCTTTGTAGGAAATGTACGCGTCGTTCCACTCGCCCTCGGCCTCAAAAAAGAGACCCGTCATGTACTGCAAAAAGGCGTCGTTTTTATAGCTAAGCTCATATTCAGCTTGTTGCGCGTAATTTTCGAGCTTCAGATTGGCCTTGCGGCACTCGACCAACGCCGCTTGTCGGTCGCCCAGCCGGGCGTAGTTCATGGCGCGGTAGTAGTGGATCAGGGCTAGCTCGAACTCCTCGCCTCGGTAGGCGACAATCGAATCATTGGACAGCAGGGCCGCGATTTCGCGCGAGACCGAGCGGGTGAAGAGCTGGTCGCTGAGCCGCTCGGCCCGTTCAAACTCCACGTTGGACGCTTCGTATTGGCCCTGATAGTGCAAAATTAGCCCCTTTTCGAGGTGGTAGAGCAGCTTGTTGGTTTTGCCGGAGGGCTTTTCCAGCTTGCCGAGGGCCGCTTCGTAATTGCCCTTTTCTAGCTGGTTGAGCGAACGGGACACATAGCCCGAATAAGCGGCCCCGCAACCGCTCAACCAGAGCAGCAGGACGACGCTGAGACCGATGACCGATCGGCTGCTTCCCTGCATAAGTGATTCCATCCATCGTCCTCGCGCCGGCGACATCCACGAGTGACCGTGTGCCATATATAACACCTGAACGCGAGAAAAGTGTCCCTTTTTATTCGACTCGTTCGACTCGGATCGACGCGCCGGCACGCACCGCCGCCAACGTCCGCGGCGCGCCTTCAATGTGCCCAAGGACATTGACCTTGCTTACCAACCGGCACTCGTCGCCTTGGGAGATCGGGGTCGGGCCGTAGGGCAGGGCTAGCGATTGCCCCTCGACCCAAAAGCACACCGCGCCTTTTTCTACTACTTGCCGCGCGTCGGGTTCTAGCTCGGCCTGCACGGGGATCTGGAAGTACACCTCCTCGCCCCAAGTGTTTGCCGTCGCGGTACAAGGTAGGGCTGCCCAGACCTTTTCCGCCGTCGGCGTAGCGTCCAAAATCGCTTCGACTGCGCCGCTTTTCCAGCTAATCCGAATCCGCATTGCAATCCTCCTGAAAACTTGCCCAAGCCTTTGAATTATCTTAATATAAGTGCCCATTCATTCGCTGCAAAAACGCCCGTCTCGCAGGTAAAATCATGGAAAAACCCAATGTCGTCGTCGTCGGCTACGGCTTTGCCGGTCGCTGCTTCCACGCCTATCTAGTAGGGCTGGCCAGCGGCCTGAATCTCTACGGTATCGCCACCAGTCGGTCGGAAGCCCGCGACCAGATTCAGCGCGACTTGGGGGTAAAGACCTTCCGCCACTTCGACGAGGTGCTGGCCGACCCAGCCGTCGATCTCGTCGTCCTCGCCACGCCCAACGACCTCCACGCCCCGCACGCGACCCAAGCGCTAGCGGCGGGTAAACACGTCGTCACCGACAAACCCATGTGCTTAAGCATGGCCGAGGCCGACCAGATGATCGCCGCCAGCCAAGCGCACGACCGCTTGCTCAGCGTCTTTCAGAATCGCCGCTGGGACGGCGATTTCCTCGCCGTTAAAGACGCGTTGGCTCAGGGGCTACTCGGCGATCCCTTTTTGCTGGAGATGTTCTGGGGCCAATACGGCCCGCCGCGCGGTTGGCGCAGCATCGCACAGCACGGCGGCGGCAAATTCTTCGATTTAGGCGCTCATCTGGTCGATCAAACCCTCCAACTCATCGACGCACCGCTGACAAAGGTGTACGCCTCCTTCCACTCCGGCGACCCGCTCAGCATCGATGTCGAGTCCCATGCACTGGCCGTACTCCACTTTGCCAACGGCGTCGAAGCGCGCGTGGAGACCTCGTCGCTGGCGGGCAAAGCCAAACCGCGCTGGTACGTGCTGGGCACGGAAGGTGCGCTGGTCAAAGAGGGCGTTGACCCGCAGGAAAAAGCCATGATCGCCGGCGACATCGACGCGGCTGAAGAAGCGCCCGAACACTACGCCCGCCTCTATCGACCGCCGGAGGAAACCATCATTGAGACGGCACCCGGCCGCTGGCGCTCCTACTACGAAAACATCGCCGATGCGCTAGCCGGCCGCGCCGAACTAGCCGTCACCGCCGAGAGCGTGCGGCAGACCATGGTCGCCATTGAGGCCGCCCGGCTCTCCGCCGCCGAGCAGCGGCCTGTGTCCCCGGAGGAAGTCGGGTGAAACTCCGGCCGGGCAACTACGGCAAGGAGACCAGCTTTGAGGTCCGCACGTTCGACGCGGAGATGCCCCTCGACGAATACGCTCGCCTGCCCAAACACCCGCTCTATCTGGTACTCGACAATTTGCGCAGCGCCTTTAATGTTGGCTCGATCTTTCGCACGGCCGACGCGGGCCGCCTCAGCGGCATCTACACCTGCGGCTACACGGCCCATCCGCCCCATCCCAAGCTCGACAAGACGGCGTTGGGCACCCTCTCGTACATAGAGACCCGCCACTTCGCCACCACGCTACAAGCCATTGAGCACTTGCGCGAGCGCGATGTGCCGGTGTGGGCGCTGGAGACGACATCGCAAAGCCGCTGCTACACCGAGCTAGAGTATCCGCGTCCCTTGGCCCTCATCGTGGGCAACGAAGCCCTCGGGGTCGATTGCGACGCACTCGAACGTTGCGACGAGTTGGTTGAGATTCCCATGTACGGCTACAAAAACAGCCTCAATGTCGCCGCAGCCAGCGCCGTCCTCGTCTTTGAGGTCCTGCGCCAATGGCAGACCGTCAGCCCCACCTGCCAGCCCACCGCCCATGCCTGAAGCTCTTTCCTCAAGTCCAATTTACTAAATTTAGGTTCTCCAGATCGTCAATGATGATTTCCACCGACCCGGGATCAACCGGCTCGAATCCATCAGAATCATCCGGTATCTCAATGCCCTTGCCGACGCTGTACCCGTAGCCAAATTCCTTCAGCCAAGGAACCCCCTCATGGAGGGCCTCAATAAACTCTTCGTCCTCTCGCTTGAAAACGATCGAATGCCTCGGTGCCGCACCCAGAACCTCGTCAAAGGCGTCGTCGGGAAGGATCCCTTCTTCTAGGTTGCTGTCATTGACCACTGCGAGTAAACCAACCCCCAACAGGTTCCCCAACAACGCCTCTGAAGGAGGTTCCTCTCTAAACTCCATTCGGAAGGTTCCTGCCTCCAGATCAATTTCACCCGACCCGAAGACGTAGGCGTAGTCCCCCTCGCCGGCGTCCGCTATCCAAATCCCTACAACCCTCGCATTGCTGCCCGCCAGAGAACCGTTCGGGTCGCGGACATGTCCAGATACGATAAACAGAGGCTCAACACTAGGCGTTGCCGTCGGCGCGTCGGAGTCGGAACATCCGGTCAGGAGCATGGCCAGGAGTGCAGCACCGGCAACTAGCAGGTTTACAACAAACTTTGACATTCCTATCTCTCCTTTTTCTGCATCCTTTCCGCTACACTCCCGCCTCGCAGATTCCCTCCGCCCCTCTGAGGCGACGCCTTGGCACGGATGCAGGCCATTCCTAATTGATCGTCATGGCCGAATTCTTCCGCTCAGCGAATCAACGCCAACTTAGCTGTTTGCACCGCATCGCTAACTTGCAACACAACCCAATAGACCCCCGAAGCCGCCTCTACACCCGCCGCCGTGCGACCGTCCCAACGCACGCGATGCGCGCCAGCAGCCATCCCACCATCGGCCAACACGCGCACCTGCTGCCCCAGCAAATTATAGACGGCAAGCCGCACGGGACCGGCCTCGGCCAGAGCAAAAGGAATGGTCACTTCCGCGTTGAACGGCGATGGAAAAGGATCGCCCAATCCATCCGACAACTTGGACAAGAGTTGTATCCCGGCGACGGGCTTGGCACTGGGCGGTTCTCCCACCCACACATCCTTCAACTGCCAACGAGCAAAACCGGATGTGCGATTTTGGTTGAACAAATTGCGGAACTCAATAATGTTTGTGCCAGAACGCAGATATGATCTGTCCAAGACGAGATACCAATGCGTCCAATCCTCGCTCTCTGGGAGCGAACTGTAAGATTGTTCGTTAAAAAAGATGGTGATTTCACCGTCGCTTATTTCCTTTACCGAAAAATAACACGCGATACTAGAATTGGTTTTCTCATCAAAGCCGAACTTGACGCTTTTGGGATTTTTGGTAACCGCAGGCGGACTATAGCCGAACAGCCCTCTGCTCGGCAGCGACTCCACCACTTCGCCTTCAACAGTAATGCGCTTGGTCCCGGAAGACTGCGACCCTACGACGACTTTCACATTGCCGCTTTGCGCCCCGGCCGGAACCTTGACCACGATTCGGGTGTCGCTCCAAGTCACGTAATCGCTGCTAGCTGTCGGCCAGACGTTGGGCGTGAACAAAACGTAACTGCTGCTCCGAGTACGGCCGAAATTGGACCCGGTCAGCGTCAGTAGGTCGCCGGGTTTGACTCTGGATGGCGAAATACTGCTCAAGTAGGGGCCGCTCGTTATCTCCAAGCGGACGGCGTTGCTCGTTCCTTCTGCAGTGCGAACGGTGACATTGCCCGAACGCATGTTCGTAGGAACGCGAAACCGGATTATCGTGTTCGACCACGCCATGAACGAAGGTACCCTTACCGAGCCGACCCACACCGAACTGCTGCCCCGCGACGAGCCGAAGTTGCTGCCGATGATGGTCACGGTTTGGTTGGGCTGCGCTCGGCTGGGCGATACCGACGTGATTTGCGGGATGCTGCTAGCTTGCATCACCGGCAGCACGAGTTTGCCGTATCCGCTATCGTTGTCCCTTCCCCGGGGTCCTATGTCAACCGTGGCCTCGATAAGTGCATCCCACAATTGAGTGCGCGAGTATGATGGATTGGCCGACTTGATCAGGGCGGCTGCGCCAGCAACATGGGGAGCCGCAGCAGAGGTTCCGGTATAGCCATAAAACTCCTCCGATTCTCCATAAGAAACCGTCGATACTCCACTCGGCGCGACGAGTTCGGGTTTGAAGCGGCCATCGGTAGTGGGGCCGCGCGAGCTGTAATCTGCAATTCTGCCCAAATCATAGTAGTCATAATGGACCGCCCCGACGCTCATGGCCCCTCGGGCGTCCGCGGGACTCCCGATACTGTTCTCGGCGACCGAATACTCTTCAAAGTCGTGATTGAGCGACCATATCTTCAGCCTTCTGGGCCGAGCATCCTCGCTGCGGACAGAAATTCCGTACTCTCCCGCCCTTTCTACCGTGTATTCGATAGATTCTACAGGGTCGCCGCCGAAAATATTTTGACGGTCGGTACTTTCGGCGACCAATTCGAGATCGCCAGAGGAGTTCACAAAATCAAGGTATAAGTCGTAATTCTCACGAGAGTCGGGCCAATCATTCCAAGTTAAGAAAACTCTTATTTCCTCCCCTTCTTCTGCTTCAAACGCTAGCACCTCGTCTTCACCACTAAAATTTTGCCAACTGTCATCATCGCTATCAAACCAGAACCCGTCGTAATGGCTCTGTGCGTCATTGCCCGCTGAATTTACCCAGAGAATACCCTTATCCGCGGCGTCATCTACAATGTCGCAGGCCGTTCCTCGCCCGTCGCCAATGCCGGTTCCAAACCAGCCGACGGAATGACTGATTATGTCAATGCCCTCTCGAATGCAAAGATCCTTGGCATTCTCCAAGTCAAGCAAGTCCCCTACCTTCAAAAGTGTGAGCTCGGCTTCTTGGGCCATGTCGTGGATAATCTCGGCACAGGCCGTACCATGGACATCCAAATCCTCGCCGGCATATATCCCCTCGCCTGTATAGTCGCGATAGCGCCAACGCGCCGGCATTTCTCCAGGCAGTTCGTCCGCCCCCTTAAATTCTACGTCGATAATGGCCACTTTGACCCCTTGTCCTCTCACGCCCTCGAAGTAGTTATCATACGCTTTGATGGACCACCCGCCTTCGCTCCAAGTCTCCTGTTGCGCGTGCGGCCGATGCGGCCTGCGGACAAAGCGAACTCCCGGTAGTTCCGAAACCGCCAGCAATGACGCCGCCGGAATTGAAACCCGCATCAGACTCTTGGACTGCGCCAGCACCCGCCCGCCAAGTGCCGCCAGCGACGACGTATCAATCGAAGCCGACGCTTGGCCAAGATGCGGAACCAAAATGACGACGACCGTATCCTGTACATCGCGAGTCGGCTTGGCCGCGCCCGGCGTTGCCAACTCCCACAACGCACTCTGTATCTTGGGCGGGCCGTCGGGTTTATCCGGCGTGAAGTTTATATCCCGTCCCCAAAGGGACACGCTGCTGAGGACGCCCAAGAAAAGGGCAATAATAACTTTATAACGATTGATTGGGGACCAATACAGACTGCACATATAAGCACTCTCCGCATGTAGAGGGTGGAGGCGGCTCCCACGGTATTGGGGAGCCGGGCCTTGTCCACCTTCACGCACAGAATGATGCGGGAACGTTCTGCCTATTCACCGACGGCAAGGAGCAACCCCTGCCGTTTTGTATCGGTTCTTGTATTCAACAGAAGACCCGACATGCGGGTTTCTGTGCGAGAAAGTGGACGGTTTGAAGATAGGAACACAGAACAGAGAGTTCAAACGAAGGCACCTTACTACGCGACCCAAAGGTGTAATTCGCTCCGGCTGGGCCTATCGCGCCTCAAATCCCGTTGCCCATTACAGCGTGATCACCACCCTAGACGACTTAGGGCAGGTGGGGGATTTCCTGCCCTCCGGTCTAATTTCCAATGAAAGCCAACTTTGCTTATATATAAGTGCCCATTTGTCGGACGCAAAAACGCCCGTCGCACAGGTAAAATCATGGAAAAACCCAATGTCGTCATCAGTAATGGCTTTGCTGGCCGCTGCTTCCACGCCTATTTAGTGGGGCTAGCCAGCGACCAGATCCAGCGCGACTTGGGGAGCCCCACCTGCCAGCCCACCGCCCATGCCTGAGGCCGCCCCGCAGACTCGGGGGCTAGCCGCTCGCTTGCTCCGCGACTGGCTCGGTTTTGAGTTCGTCTCCCGCATCTATCTCTACAGCGCACTCATCGGCCTGATTGCCGGCTTGGGTGCCGTGTTATTCACCTACGGCCTCGAACTGGCCAAGTTCCTGCTAGTCGAGAAATTGGCTGGATTCCGCCAGATCCATCCCCACAACAGGGCGCTATTCGACTTCTCCTTCCTCGACGCACCCACCTACGGAGAGTACTTGTGGCTGTTGCTGCTGCTGCCGGCGCTGGGCGGCCTGCTCAGCGGCTACCTGACGCACCGCTTCGCGCCCGAAGCCCAAGGTGCGGGCACCGACGCCATGATCGACGCCTTCCACAACCAGCGCGGCCACATCCGCCCCATCGTCGCCCCGGTCAAGGCCCTAGCGACCATCGTCACGCTCGCCTCTGGAGGTGCCGCCGGTCAGCAAGGTCCTTTGGTGCATATTGGCGCGGGCTTGGGCTCTTGGGTCGGCGACAAGCTCAAGCTCTCGGTGGCCCAGCGGCGGATTTTGTTGCTGGCGGGCACGGCCGGAGGACTAGGTGCAATTTTCCGCGCACCGCTGGGTGCTGCAATCGCCAGCGTGGAAGTGCTCTATCGCGAAGACTTTGAAAGCGACGCGCTCATTCCCTGCGTCATCAGCTCCTTTGTCGCCTACGCGCTCTATATCGCCGTCTTTGGCTTCTCGCACATTTTCGCCCTGCCCGACCTGCTATTCACCGATGTGCGCGAATTGGTTTTCTACTTAATCTTGGGGTTTTTCTGCGCCTTGGTCGGCATCTTTTACGTCAAGACCCTGCGCTTTGCGCGCACCCTCTTCGACCGCCTGCCGCTGCCCCGCTACTGGATCGTCTGCTGCGGGGGCTTGTTAGTGGGGCTGGTGGCCTTTATCGACCCACAAGTGCTGGGCGATGGGTTCGGCGTCATTCAACGGGGGCTCGACGGCGAGCTCGCAATCCGCGCCTTGCTAGCCCTCGCCTTGCTTAAAATTCTCGCCTCTAGCTGCACAATCTCCAGCGGCGGCTCGGGCGGCGTCTTCGGCCCCTCGCTCTTTATCGGCGGGATGCTCGGCGGTGCCGTGGGCCTGCTCGGCCAACAGTACTTTCCCGACATCGTCCACCAACCGGCCGCTTACATCGTGGTCGGCATGGCCTCGTTTTTCGGCGCGGTGGCCAATACGCCGCTAGCGGCCCTGATTCTCGTCATTGAAATGAGCGGCTCCTACCATCTGCTGCCGCCGCTGATGGTAGTAAGTGCCCTCGCGCTGATCTTCGCGCGCAACTTTTCCATCTACCAAAACCAAGTCCAAAACAAGTTCCACTCTCCGGCCCATATCAAAGACCTAACCGTCAATGTGTTACACGATCTCCAAGTCCGCGAAGTATTTCCCCGCCTCAAAAACACCTCCGAGGCCATCGTCAGCAATCGGCTTTCCTACTTTTCCCTGAGTGCTCTAAGCAAAAAGCTGGGCCATTTGCACTTTGTCGTCACCGATGACAACAACGGCTTGCGCGGCATGATCAGCCTCGAAGACCTCGACCTGCCCGAAGACGAGATGCTGCGCAATCTGGTCCTCATTGAGGACATGGTCGTCGATGACGTCCGGCCCATAGACGCGGATGACAACCTGCACGAAGCCCTGCAAAAACTGCTGGATTCTGGCTACGACAAGCTGCCGGTGATGGACACCACAGACGAAGGGGAAAGCGAGTTTTGGGGCTATTTGATGTACTCAGATTTGATGCGAGTGTACCACGAGGAAGTCATTCGGTTAGAGGGACAGGATTGACCTCCTCTGCGCCTTCTCGATAGGGCGCGTGCAGATAGTGTTTCGCCCGTTGGTGGCTGTCCGCGTGGTCGGGCAAGCGCCGCACTCGCTGGTAGCGGAGCACCGCTTCCTCGCGGCGGCCCGCTAAGTCGTGTACTTGACCGAGCAGCAGGTTGGCTAGCACGGCAAAAGCTAAGTCCCGCTTGCGCTCGGAATTGGCGGCGAGGCTGTCGGTTGCCGCCAAGTGATCGGTGGCCTCGGGGAAGCGCCGCTCGAAATAAGCGTATTTGCCCGCGTAGTAATGCGCCTCCAAGCGGCCGTGGCGGTGATAGCCGGTCTGGCCGGCCAAGCTGCGCCGCACGTATTCTTCGTATAAAGCCACACCCGATCGCCAGCGGCCGAGTTCGACCATAAGCCGCGCGGTGTAGCGGTGGAAGACGGCGTTGTCAGGGTAGCGCGCGTAGAGTTCCTCGAAATAGGGCAGTGCTCTGCGGTTGTCCTTTTCAAAAATCCGGTAGATTTGGCCGAGGAAGTAGGCGGCTTCGGTGCGGGCGTAGGCTCCCTCGCGGGCGACTTCCTTGAGTTGCTGGAGGCCCAGCACGCGATCGCCGTCGGGCAAAAAGGCCATGATCGGACGAAGAATTCGGTGGCGTTGGGGCATGACCTCGGCGAAGTAGTGGTACAGGCCCTGGCCAAAGAGGATGTCCTTGTTGGTCGGCTCGAACTGACGGCTCTTTTTCAGGAGGGGCAGACTGCGCAATCCGTCGTGCGCCGCCTTTACGTATTGGTCTCTGTCGCCGTACAGGCGGCCGCGGAAACCAATGGCACCGCCCTTGAAGAGAATCGCGTCAAAGTCCATTGGGTCTTTTTTTAGCCGCCGGTCGCAGACCTCAATGCACTGCTTGAGCCGGGCGTGGAACTCGGCGTCGTGGGTTTTGTCGGCCAAGTCGATGAGGATCCGCCACCAAGAAACCATCGCCCGAAAGAAGTAGCCGAGCGGGTTGTCTGGCTCGGCCGCGACGATGTCCTGAAAGTGGCGCTCGGCTTCCGCAAAGCGCAGATTGTAGATCAGATCTATGCCCCGCTGGATGCGCGCATCAAAGCCGCGAATCGTATAGGCCGAGTCCTCGCTCCAAGCGGGCAAAGCCAACGCGCAGCAGAGCAAAACTGCGCCTATGGGATGCAGTGCGTTCAAGGAACAGACCTCATGGCCTAACAGTAAAACCTAAGTACACGACAGTAGAGCGGTATGGGATGCTTTGCTCCGCTCAGCATGACAACATGGGCGTCATCACCGGTCATGCTGAGCGGAGCAAAGCGGAGTCGAAGCATCTCAGCGCTCCCATGCCTAACGTCCACTGGATTACTGTCGTGTACTTAGAGTAAAACAAAAACCAAGCCGTTCAAGAGTAGGACAAAAATCAACTATGGCAACTGTACAATGCGATATCGCGATTATCGGCGGCGGCTCGGCTGGGTACGCCGCGGCGCGCACGGCCCATGCAGCCGGCGCGAATGTCGCGGTTATCGACCAAGGTCCTTGGGGGGGATTGTGCATTCTGCGCGGCTGTATGCCTAGCAAGGCGATCCTGCGCTCCGCCGAGATCGCCTCGCATCTAGACCGCGCCGCCGAGTTCGGCTTAGCGCCGGTAGAAGTCCGCGCTGATTTAGCTGCCATCGTCGAGCGCAAGGCGCGGCTGGTCGCCGACTTTGCCGCCTACCGCCGCGAGCAACTAAGCGACGGCCGCTTCGCGCTCTACGAAGCGCGCGGCCGCTTCCTCTCGCCGCAGAAGCTCCAGGCCGGCGACGACATCATTGAGGCCAGGCATTTTATTATTGCCACCGGCTCTACACCCCACCACGTCCCGATCCCGGGGCTGGACCAAGTTGGCTACCTCACCAGCGACGAGGCCCTCGACCTATGCCAGCAGCCGGATAGCCTCCTCGTCCTCGGCGGCGGTCCCATCGCCGTCGAGCTGGCCCAGTTCTTTCAGCGCATTGGCACGCAGGTAACACTCATCCAGCGCAGCGGTCACATTCTCTCCACTGGCGACGAGGATTTGGCGCGGCCGGTTGAAGCGCGCTTCCGCGAGGAGGGCATGGAGGTGTACACTGGCACGCAGTTGCGCCAATTCACCGAGGAAAACGGGCGCAAGACGGCGCATTTTTCCCACGGCGGCGCAGAAAAAACAGCCTCCGCGGACCTCGTCCTCCAAGCCCTCGGCCGCCGCCCGCTCATCGACGGGTTGGGCCTAGACCAAGCTGGCGTCAAGGTCGCCAGCGGGCGCATTGTCGTCGATGCGGCCATGCGCACCAGCCAGCCCCACATCTACGCCGTCGGCGACGTCAACGGCGAGCACGAAATCGTCCACATCGCCATTGAGCAAGGCGAGGTCGCCGCGTACAATGCCACGCATCCCAGCCGCCCCGAGCACCGCTTCGACGACCGCCTCAACGCAATGGTCGTGTTCACCGACCCGCAGGTGGCCAGCGTCGGCCTCAGCGAGCGGGACTGCCGCGCTGCGGACCGACCCTATTTGGTCGCCAGCTACCCTTTTGACGACCACGGCAAGTCGCTGACCATGGGCGAAACCTACGGCCACGTAAAAATCCTCTGCGACCCGCGCTCGGGCGAAGTGCTCGGCGGCCACATTGTCGGGCCGGAGGCCGGCGAGCTGATCCACGAGTTAATCGCGGTGATGTACTTTCGCGGGACAGTGCAGGATTTGGCGAGGATGCCCCATTATCATCCAACCTTGGCGGAGATTCTCACCTATCCGGCCGAGGAATTAGCGGAACAGTTGTAGGGGTGCCCCTTGTGGGCATCCTATATTAACGAACTAGGGCACCTCCAAGAGGTGCCCCTACAAAAAACAAACATAGGGGAGCTTATGTCTGCGTCTTACGATGTCGTCATTGCTGGCGCTGGAGCGGCGGGTGCGGTGCTCGCGGCGCGGCTCAGCGAGGATCGGAGTCGGTCGGTTTTGCTGTTGGAGGCCGGGCCGGATTTTGCTGCGGTTGAAGACCTGCCCGAGGAGATTCGCTATGCCTACGGGCGCGACCGCAATATCTGGGATCGCGCCTTTGGCTTGGGCACCCGATTTGGCTGGGAGTATCGCGCCCGGGCTACGGACCTGCGCCCCGATATGTTTGTGCCGCGCGGCAAAATTATCGGCGGGTCGAGTGCGGTCAACGCGCAGATTTTTCTGCGCGGGGTGCCCGAAGACTACGACTCGTGGGCGGAGGCGGGCAACGACCTGTGGAGCCACGACGCCCTGTTGCCCTTTTTGTGCCGCCTCGAATCCGACCCGGACTACGGCGACGCCCCCTATCACGGTGCCGACGGCCCCATCCGCGCGCGGCGCTTCAAAGATCACGAACTCAACCCCGAGCACCGCGCCTTCTACGAGGCCGCGCTCGCCGCGGGCTACCCCGACTGCCCCGACCACAACGACCCTGCTTCCACCGGCGTCGGCCCCTTGGCCCTCAACAACGCCGAGAGCATCCGCTGGAGCACCAACATCGGCTATCTCAACCCGGCTCGCGGTCGCCCCAACCTCACCATTCAAGCCAACACCCACGTCCACCGCGTGCTCTTTGATGGCCAGCGCGCCACCGGTCTGCTCGTCGAGCGCGACGGTGATCTCTCCACGGTCCACGGCGGAGAAATCGTGCTGTGCGGCGGGGCGATTGGCTCGCCGCACCTGCTCTTGCTGTCGGGCGTTGGGCCAGCCGCGCACTTGGAGGCGATGGGTGTTGAGGTGGTGTGCGACCTGCCCGGCGTCGGCCAGAATCTGCGCGACCATCCGCAAGTGAGCGCGACTTTGCGGGCCAAGGACGAGTACCTCGGCGACGGCACCGAGCCTCGGCTGCAAATCGGCCTGCGCTACACGGCCGCCGGATCGGATTTGTGCAACGACATGTTCATCATCCCGGCCTCCTTTGCCACGACCGAGGGCTACTACACCTCGTCGCATTCCAAACCCTTGGGCTTTTACTTAGTCGGCTGCATCTATTTGGCCGAGGGGCAGGGCGAGCTCAAGCTGGCCTCCACCGACCCGCACGTGCAGCCCGTGCTCGACTACAACTACTTGGCCGAGCCTTCAGACTGCCGCCGCCTGCGCGAATCCATCCGCATCATTATCGACCTGCTCAACCACGATGCACTCAACGGGCTCGTCGTCGAGCGCATCGGCCCCACCGACGCTGAACTCGACACCGACGCCGCTCTCGACGAGTGGATGCGGCGCGAAGTGGGCACCAGCCACCACGTCTCCTCGACTTGTAAGATGGGACCGGCGAGCGACGCAATGGCCGTCGTCGATCAGTACGGCCGAGTGCACGGCCTCGAAAGCCTGCGCGTTGCCGACGCAGCCATCATGCCCGACTGCGTACGTGCCAACACCAACATCACCTCAATGGCCATTGGCGAGCGCATCGCCGACCTCATGCGCTGAAGGGACGTCGCATCCCACCCGTCCCATTAGACCACTGATACCAAAGGAATAACAATGCAGACGATTCAGATTGAAGTCCCAGAAGAGATTTTTCTGTCCTTAAAAGAGACTCCCGAAGAATTTACCCAAGAGGTCCGCATGGCTGCCGCCGCCAAGCTCTATGAAATGGGTAAGATGTCTTCCGGGCGTGCGGCTGAATTGGCTGGCATGTCGCGTATCCAATTTCTCCAAAATATGGGTCACTACGGTGTGCCTATCTTTGATATGACCCATGAGGAATTAGAACAGGACCGCCAAAATGCCTGAGGTCGTAATCAGCAATACATCGCCAATTTTTTAGTTTCATCGACTTCGCCTCCTTGATCTGCTGCAAAAACTCTATGCTGTCGGCCCACATTAGGCTTTCAAAAGAGAATAGACTGGAAAAGACATTATGTTGATGAGTCAGACATCCCTATGCATTACAAGAAGTTCTTGCTCTTTTATGCGTACGTGTCCGGGCTAAACGAAAGGGATAGAGAAGCTCTTAGAATGCAGCGAGTGGGTATGGCCCGCGCCTGCTGAAGAACATCTACCCTTTAAGGAGCCACTATCATGCTTACATTCCTTCTCCTCTTAGCCTTATCGGCTTGTGGGGGCGATGGGGACAATCCTGTCGCATCTGAGGACAATCCTGTCATACTGGACGAGAATCTCGTAGGCACGTGGCAATTTGACAGTAGCGACATCGTTGACATCCTCATCTCGAACTTTGTGAATCTCATGCGTGATTTGGGTTATAGCCAAAGCGAGATAGATGCGGCTGTCCCTGAGATGCGTGCCGCCTTCTCGGAGGATTCCATGTTTGCCCGAGTCTTTACCTTTCGGCTCAATGCAAACGGAGCGTATGTTGACAACAGTGGTAACATTGGTACATGGCGAACGGAAGGCAACGTATTAATCACGACGTACGAAGATGGCGATGAGGAGCGAGTTAAGTATTTTGTTGATAGCGATGACCTCACCCTCATCTACTCGTTCAAGGCCGTGTTCGATGACCTCAGCGGAAGTGACGATCCCCTTGCGGATGAAGCTTTATTGGGGCTCAGTTTGGTGGTTGATGAGGACGACAACTTTCGTGCCTTCTTCAAGCGCACGTAGGTAAATCCTATCTGCTTGGACGACCTTTGTTTTTTGCATAGTCCCAACTCACAGCACTTTCCACCACGGCGCGGCTAGTACATCGGACGTGAGCCATGCGAGGGTGGTTCCGCTATGCAACAACAGGCCGGGCCGGGTCCGATTGCCGTACTCGGTATGAAAGATGCGTAAGTGGGCTAGGTCGCGGAGACGCGGCTGTCCCGTTGCCTTGACTTCAATGGGCAACAGACGGTCCCCAGCTTCGATCACAAAATCAACCTCCTCGCCGATAGCTGTACGCCAGTAGAAAAGCTCGGCTCGGTCTAGCCGGGCGTCGCGCCAAGTCAACAGATCGTGAAGCACCAAGTTCTCAAGATGAGCGCCTCTGGGTTTTGCCTCTTGGGTCAAATGCAGTGCCATCCCAGTATCTCCCCAATAGAGCTTCGGCGATTTGATGAGCCGTTTAGTGCGATTTACGGCGTAGGCGGGAAGTCGGACGAGCAGATACGATGTTTCTAGTAGGTTGAGGTAGCGGTGTACCGTTGGCTGTGGCAGTGCAACGTCGCGGCCAAGTTCGGCTTGGTTGACGAGTTGGCCCATGCGGAGACAGGCCGCCCGCGTCAACCGACGGAAGTCGGGCAATGCCGCGATGGATGAAAGGGCTTGGAGGTCGCGCTCTAAGTAGGTGCGGACGTAGCCATCAAACCAGATCGCCCGCTCCTGAGCGGTTGCAAGGTGGAGAGTAGGTAGCGGGAAACCGCCGCACCGTGCCAACATGCGCCAGTCCTCTGGCTCGTCGGGCTGTGCCGCGATTAGGTCAAGCCACTCTTCATCGCGGGTATCGAGCAGTCCCTCCCATAGGCCGCCGCGTCCTAGGCCCTGCTTCTCTCGTCGCGTCATCGGCCAGAGCGTGAGGTAGCTCGCCCGCCCGGCGAGCGACTCGGAGACTTGACGCATGAGGAGTAGGTTGGCCGAACCGGTGAGCAAGAACTGCCCAGGCTGGCGATTTTGGTCTATGACGCGCTTTACCGCGTGCAAGAGCTGTGGCTCGCGCTGCACCTCGTCGAGCGTTATGGGCTGACTACCCCCGAGCAGGGCCTCGGAATCGCGGTGTGCTGCATCAACTACATCGAGGTCGTCGAGGGAGAGAAAGCGCCGTTTTCCCGTCGTGAGCTTCTGCGCTAGGGTGCTCTTTCCGGTCTGGCGGGCACCGGTTACGACCACTGCTGGCATAACGCGGAGACGGTCGTCAAGGCCCGGTGCGACGAGGCGAGGAAGCGTAGTGTCGATCATTTGCTTAATGATAATCATTCACGTAGTGAATAACAACTCAAGAACCGATAAGCCCCTTGTTTTTTGCCCAGACGTGTTGACGACGCCTGCTACCCCATCCGCAACGCCCGATTCGCCAGCGGCAAATCCACCCGCCCATTGCCCTGCCGATGCGACTCGCGCAAGCCAATGGCGATTTCTAGGGCCTCGCGCCCAAATTCCCCCGGACAAATCCGCTCTTCTCCCTCTTCAATCGCCCGACAGACGCCCTCAATCGCATCGACCATGGACGAGCGCGGGTGCCACGGATTGGGAAACTGCCGCTGGATCGGCTCGCCGGTCTCTGGGTGTGCGCCCCACAGCTCGAATTGCGCGTGGGCGTTGCGCGAGACGATCATCCCGCGCTCGCCGATAAATTCCAAGGTCCACCCATGCCCCGAGCGGTCGGCGCGGGAGTTCAAAAAGCCGCGCACTCCATTGGCGTAGGCAATGTAGCCCGAGCCGGATAGATCCCGGTCGGCCGCGGCCTGCGCGTCGTCGTCCATCTCGCCCATCACCCACTCGGCCGGCGCTCCGGCAAACAGCCGAAACAAAGCCAGCGTATGGCTTTGCAGATTCGACAGAGTGTGCGGGCTATGACAAACCATGGAGCGCAACCGGCCAATCGCTCCGTCGGCTATGGCCTGCCGCGCATTGGTGTACCAGTTGTACCAGTTGAGATGGCAGGCGATAGAAAAAATCGTCCCACTCGCCTTGCACGCCGAGATCACGGCGTCGGCCTCGGCCAAGGTGCGGCACATCGGCTTGGTGGCAAAAATCGCCCGCACCCCGGCCTCGGCGAGGCCAATAACCACCTCGGCTCGCTCGTCGGGCCGCGTCGTCACCGCCACCACGTCGGGCCGCTCTTGGGCGACTAGCTCGCGGTAGTCTTCGTACAGGGCTTCTACGCCCCAGCGCTGGGCAAAGTCGTCCAACTTGGCTCGGTCCACGTCGGCCGCGCCGATCAGCTCAATGCCCCGCGCTTCGATCATGGCCGGGGCATGTGCCCACGGCCACGGATAGTGCGGCATCCCGATGTGCTCGTCGTCAATGGTGCTGCCCATTCGCCCGCAGCCGACCACTGCGCCGCGATACGTTCCGCGCGGCTGCGTCGCCGCGATCTGTTTGTAAGCCTCGCCCAAAGGTTGTGCCATGTCGTATCTCCTCTGTGTAAAATTGCAAAAAGGGGGCCGATTAAATAGAATAAGATGTGCGCTTTGCTTCCTCCGACCAAGGAGGAAGCCTCCCATGTACGTCGATATTTAGCAATTTAATTTGAGCCATGCGCCTTGCCTTTTACACCTATAGCTACACCGACCGGCTTGAAATGCCACTCGAACCGGCACTGGAAAAAATCGCCGCTACCGGCTACGACGGCATCGACATTTCGGGGACCCACGGGCCGTCGGCGGATCCGCGCTCAGTGACGTCTGAGTTGCGCGCGCAGACGCGGAGCATTGCCGAGCGGCTGGGCCTCACCATCGAAGCCGTCATCACCCACGCCAATCTCGCCGATTCGCTTTTTACCGACGAACCGCTCGACCTCAAGGGATCGGTCGATTTGGCCGTGGACGTCGGCGCACCACTCGTCGTCTTCCACATGGGCGGTCCCAAGGACGACGACGCCCAGCGAGACGAAGCTTGGCGGCGAGTGGTCGCCTATCTCCAAGACGCGCTTGCCTACGCAGTGCCCCGCAACGTGCAGTTGGCAGTCGATGGCGTGTGGGCCGGTTGGCTCACCGACACCCCCGAGCGCTTCTTGGAGCTGCACGACGAGGTCGGCAGCGCGTCCTTTGGCATCAATTTCGATCCGTGCTATCTGACGCTCCTCGGCTTGGACCCGGTCGCAGTCGCCCACCAGTGGCAGGGGCGCATCATGCACGCCCACCTCAAGGACCACATCGGCACCTATCCCGACTGGGACCACAAAATCCCCGGTCAAGGGAGCCTCGACTATCCACGCATCGTGCAGGGGCTCCAAGACACCGGCTTTGCCGAAGCCCTAGCGATAGAGACGTTTGTCACCATGGATTTCGCCGAATCCTGCGCGGTCGGCTACGCGGCGTTGGCACCAGCGCTGAGCAAGAGCCGCTCTCCAGCGCGGCGACGATGAGTACCTCCCACCCGTTCCTCGACATTGTCCGCATTGACGATCCCCCGGCCCTACGGCTCAGCGACTGAATTTTAACTGAAGGAGAACCATCACCTTGACTACTTTTGACTTCCACGGCAAAAAGGCCGTGGCGACCGGCGCTGGCGGTGCCATTGGCGGCGAGATCGCCCGCGGCCTCGCCCAAGCCGGCGCAGAGGTGGCGATCTGGGACATTTCTCCAGAGGCGGCTCGCGCCAAAGCCGACGAGATCAACCAAGACTTTCCCAACAAGGTCCTCCCCGTCGAGTGCAACGTCGTCAACAAAGACAGCGTCGAGGCCGCGCTCGCCGAGACCATCGAGCACTTTGGCACCATCGACTTTCTGCTCAACGGGGCCGGCGGCAGCCACAAGGATACCACCACTTCCCCGGAACTCGAATTCTTTGATATTGATCCAGCAGCGGTCAGGATGGTGATGGATCTCAACTATCTAAGCGCCGTCCTACCCTCGCAGGCCGTGGGCCGCGTCTTCGCCGCTAAAGGCGGCGGAGCGGTCGTCAACATCACCTCAATCGGCGGAGGGCTGCCGCTGTCGCGGGCCTTGGCGTATTCCAATGGCAAGGCTGCGGCCGATAGTTTCACTCGCTGGCTAGCCGTACACATGGCCACGACCTACGCGCCCAAAATCCGCGTCAATGCCGTGGCCCCGGGCTTTATGATCACTGCGCAAAACCGCTTTCTGCTCCTCGACGAAGCAAGCGGCGAGCTGACCGATCGCGGCCAGACCATTCTCAAAAACGTCCCCATGACCCGCTTTGGCGACCCGCACGAAGTGGTAGGCGCGGCCCTGTGGCTCTTTTCGGATGTAGCCACATTTGTCACCGGTGCCATCGTGCCCATCGACGGCGGCTTTTCCGCGTTTTGCGGCGTATAAATCAGGAGTTCACTTTGCTACCCGATATCGAAATCGCTCGCCAGACCTCACTCCGCCCCATCGACGACGTGGCCGCCCAACTCGGGATCGGCTCCGAACACCTCGAACACTACGGCCGCGTCAAGGCCAAGATCTCGCAGGAGTTCTGCCAGCAGCTTGAAGACTCACCTACTACCGGCAAGCTGGTTCTCGTCTCGGCCATCAACCCGACCCCGGCGGGCGAGGGCAAAACCACCACTACCATCGGCCTCGGGGACGCGCTCAACCGCATTGGCAAGCGCGCCACCGTCTGCCTGCGGGAGCCTTCGCTGGGGCCCTGCTTTGGCATGAAGGGCGGCGGCGCTGGTGGCGGCTACGCTCAGGTAGCGCCGATGGAGGACATCAACCTGCACTTCACTGGCGACATCCACGCGGTCTCCGCCGCGCACAACCTACTCGCCGCGGCCCTCGACAACTACATCCACCACGGCAATGTGCGCCGCATTGATCACCGCCGCATCGTCTGGAACCGCGTCCTCGACATAAACGACCGGGCGCTGCGCGACATCGTCATCGGGCTAGGGGGGACCGCCAACTCCCTTCCACGCCAATCTGGGTTCGACATTGCCGTGGCCTCGGAGGTCATGGCCATTCTCTGTCTGTCCGAATCGCAGGCCGAGCTCAAAGAGCGGCTTGGCCGGATCGTCGTCGCCCAGACTCGTGCCCGCGAGACTGTTCGCGCTGCGGACCTAGCCGTCCACGGTGCCATGGCAGTGCTGCTCAAGGACGCCTGCCAGCCCAACTTGGTGCAGACTCTAGAGGGCAACCCGGCGTTAGTCCACGGCGGCCCTTTTGCCAATATCGCCCACGGCTGCAACTCCATCGCCGCCACCCGCTTGAGCACGCGCCTGTCCGAATACACCATTACCGAAGCTGGCTTTGGCGCGGATTTGGGTGCGGAGAAATTCGCCAACATCAAGTGCCGCCAAAGCGGTCTAACACCCGACCTCGTGGTGTTGGTAGCCACGGTGCGCGCCCTCAAATTTCACGGCGGTGCTTCGCTCAAGAGCATCGCCAAACCCAATGTTGGAGCGGTTGAACGGGGCGTTGAAAACCTCAAGAAGCACATCGAAAACATCCGCCTCTTCGGCTTGCCCGTCGTCGTCGCGGTCAACGCCTTTGCCACGGATACCGACGCCGAGATCCAGTGCATCCGCGACAAGTGCGCCCACCTCGGCGTTGAGATCGTCCCCGCGCATCACCACGCCCGCGGTGGCGCAGGAGCCGAAGACCTCGCCCGCACCGTAGTGCAGTTGGCCGAAAACACGCAGAGCGACTTCCGGCTGCTCTATCCCGACGACATGCGGCTGTGGGACAAGGTGCGCACCGTCGCCCAAGCGATCTACGGTGCCGACGACATCATGGGGGACAAGCTGCTGCGGGGCAAGTTCAGGCGGCTGGAGGACGAAGGCTACGGCAACCTGCCCGTCTGCATCGCCAAGACCCAGTACTCGCTCTCGACCGATCCCGGGCTCAAGGGGCGGCCGCGCGGCTTTGACGTGCCGGTCCGCGACGTCAAGGTTTCGGCCGGGGCTGGGTTTGTGGTAGTGCTGACGGGCGATATTATGACGATGCCCGGCCTGCCTAAGAAACCCTCAGCCGAGTCGATTGATCTCGACGAAGCAGGACAAATCAAAGGGTTGTTCTGAGCCCGCAAACTATACAGGACGACGCACCATGTCACTATCAAAGCACCTAGAATCGTGCTCGCTCGAACGCATTACCAAGATGAAAGATGTGGTAATGCAGGAGATCGATAGAATCGACCGTCAGCTAGTCGAGCAAGAACGAGAACTCGGCGCAATGATCGAAAAGGTCGAAACGGTCAGTTTGGTCAAACGGCACGGCCAGTACGAACTGAGTCTGGATAAAGCGGAAGCGCAGATCGCCAGATTGAACGACGAAAAAGAGAAATTGCAGGACAAGGTCCGAGTCATTGAGCAGGCGCGGCAAAAGAAACACCTGATGGACGAGCAGGCCCGAGTACTGGGCAGCGACGCGAGGGTGAAAGTCAAAGACCTGATCATCTTTTTTCTCATACTTTTTCTGATCGCAATCCTCGGCATCGACTTCCTCGGCATCGGGGCCACAGGTAGTGGTGCTACGGCAAAAGCCGAAGTAGTAGAAGGCCGGGTCCACCGAATAAACGTTTTGAACGGGGGAGACGGGTATGAGCGGGTGAACATTCACATCGCGGATGCGGTTGGGTCAGGTGCGCTTGTTTCTGGACAGGTCGTTGAGGGCAAACTAACACAAGTGGACGTCATCCACCTCGGAGAGCACTACGCCAATCCCGTTGTGGAAATAGAACCCCATTTTTCCGTTGGTACGTTGTGGATATTCTGGATCCTCGACTTAATATGCTGCACCCTTTTCATGGCCAACTTCTTCTTTGAGCACCGGCTTGCCGCTTCCAAAAAGTGGTACTGGAAAAACAACTGGATAGACTTCATAACGTCTATTCCGCTGCCCCCGGTACAGGTCATCGCCGCATCACAGGTCGGCGACCTAGGTATCGTTCGCTTGGGGCGTTTGCTCAGGGCCGTGCGAATTTTACGGGCGCTGCGCTTGTTCCGCATTGCGCTGTTTTTCTGGCGGGGCATGGATCACTTGAGCACCACATTGGACGTGCGGCTCCTCAAGCGATCCCTGCTGTACGGCTTGTTATCGCTCGTGTTTGGGGCCTTCTTTTTCATGGGCTTGGAGCGCATGGAGTCTGGTTCGGGATTCGGGGCGAGCCTTTGGTGGAGCTTTACGACGCTGGTCACCGGCGGGTACGCCGACATCCACAATCCCGAGACCGCTTCGGGCAAAATCCTCACCGTTTTTCTGGTGATTACGGGGATGGTGCTGGTGGGTGTTTTTACGGCGACGCTGACGAGCATCCTCGTAAGCGATGAGGATTCCTTGAAGGTCGAGGAGCTAGAAGAACAGGTTGAGATCGTAACGAAAATTCAAGAAGACATAAAAGACACCAACGAGCGTCTAGACAGGCTCGAAGGTACCATTCGCGAAATCCGGGACGCCGTAAATACGCAGGCGAAATAGCGGGTTCAGACTAACTTTTCTCTAGCTTCCAAGACTTTTGCCACTACGACTTCTACGTCCTTTTCATCCACAAACGGCGACACAATAAAGGACTTCAGCGCGACAATCGGTTCTTGGTATTGGGTGTGCCGGTAGCAGTCGGTCGAGGAAATGACGACCCCGCGTCCGGCCATAGCTTCCGCATGCACGTAGTAGAAAATTTTGCGGTTGTAGTCGTTGTGGGCTAGCAGCGTTTCCCGATAGGCCGGGTCTTCGAATTCTTGGCGCTTGATCGCAAAAGTATCCACGTCGGGTGGATACACCCGGAAGAGCGTTACCGTGCCAAAGTTGTCGCGGTTGAGCACGGTGATGGCTTCGTGTCCTTCGAGGTGCTCGCGCAAAAGCTGGGTCATCTCGACGATGTGCCCGAGTGCAACGCGCAATCCCTGCTCGCCGAAAAAGCGAAAGTTGGCCAGCGCGGTCAGCGGGCCGGTCCCAGCGCTGCATCCGCTAGCTGCGCGAGGTCGATTTCGTTCTCAGCTATGGTCGGAATGACGATCAACTGGTCGGTGCCAATACCGAGCCAGCCGACGATGTTGTGGGCGCAATAGTGCCCGGCATCGGAAACGAGCACGACCACATCGTCGGATACGCCCTTTTGCATGGCCTGCGGGCAGGCTTTTTCCAGGCCGATCTTTACCCCATAAAGTGTGGTGCCGGTCCCGCCAAAGGTAAACGTGCCGCCAGCTTGTTGTGGGTCGTAGCCGACCATCCGCGCGGTAATGCCGACCGCTTCGACTTCGGCCAAGGCGACGAGGCGGCTGTATTCATCCCAAGCGATGTTGGGGTTGTGCAACGAGGCGAGCAGGACGCCGATAAGGCTGGGAATAGTCGGGGGCGCGATGACGTTTTGTTGGGTGTGGGGATGGCTGGAGATGGTTATGCCGCGCAGGTAGCTGACGAGGTCTGAGGTAACTGCCTCGACCGACGACATCTCAGCGGGTAGCTCGGCGTTTTGCGCTTCGGCAAAGTCGCCAGAAACTACCGGACCAAGCGTCGGCAACTGTATTTTCAGGTCATCGACTTGGTCTAGGGCGCGCATGATGGAATGCACGAAATACGAATCGTGAATGGGGTCGGACACAGGTTGGGGGAAGGCGCGGCGGATGTGTTCTAGGGCGTCGCGGTACGATGCGGTCATTTGCTGCTCACTTCAGGTTAAGACGCAAAAGGCCGGGTACCCAAACAGGTACCCGGCCTTTTGTTATAACTAAGGAATGCCGTTCGGCGTTCCTAGCGGCTGTAGCTGTATTTCACGTACCAGAACGCACCGCCAAAGCCAAAGGGGCTGAACTGGCTGTACTTGTTGCCGGTCCGATCAGCGGCTAGTTCATGTTCGTCGGGATAGGTGTTGAGAATATTCTGCGCGCCAATGGCTATCGCAGACATACCATCATCAAACGAGATGCTGGTTTCAAGGTCAAACAACACCTTGCCGCTGTAGGTCTGATCGTCTTCAGAGTCGTACCATTCGCCGTAGTAGCTGGCGCGACCTAGACCGCTCCAACGCTCGCTCAGGGCTTGGGTCAGAGTCAAATTCCCGCGCTGCTTGGGCAGATTCTCCTCCAATTCCCGCAGCCGGAGCGCGTCTAGAACGTCCGGGTTGTGGTCGGTGACTTCGGAGCTCGTGTAGTTGTAGGCGAGGTTTAGCTGGCCCGAACCCACCGGCGCCGAGACAACGAGGTCGATCCCGTTGGTGGCGGAGTCGAAGTCATTGGTGAAGAAGCGGAATTCCTGCAAGCCGGCCGCGCTGGTTAGACCCTCGTCGATTAGCTGCTGTTTCTGCTCATCGCTCAGCGCGAAGTCTTGCGAGACCGTCAGGCGATCCTCCACCTTGATGTTGAAGTAGTCGATCGTCGCGCTAACGGCACCCATCTTGACGACGACGCCCCCGGAGAGATTGACCGAATTTTCAGGTTTGAGCGCCGGCCCACCGCCATCTAAACCGAGGACCAGCCCAACTGCGCGGCTGGTGGAAGGCACGGTGCCGTTGTTGACCAAGTCGTTCTTCTCGAAGTTGAACTCGGTCGTTATGTTGAAGGCATTTTGCTGGCCAGGCGTCGGTGCCCGGAAGCCAGTGCTATAACTACCGCGCAGCTTCAGGTCGTCCGTAAGGGCGAAATTGGCGGCTCCCTTGTAGTTGGTCGTGCTGCCAAAGTCGGAGAAATCCTCCGAGCGCAGTGCCACGGAAAGCACTAACGGATCCATAGGCTCAAAATCCGCCTCCACGTAAACGGCCGTGTTGGTGCGATCCCAGCGGCCAGCGGCCACCTTGCTAAAGCCCGAGAAACCATTGGTAGCAGGCTGGAATCCTTGGCTAGCCAACGGCTGACCAATCAGGTAGGACTCGATCTGTCCCTCCACGATCTCAAATGCTTCGTTGCGACGTTCGGCTCCCGCGGCCAAAAACAACTGGTCGCTGACCGGGTACGTGATGTCGAAGTTTAAGTTGACATCCGTCTGGATGTAGTCTCCAGGGTTGAACAATGTCGGCGTATCAGGCCCCATCGAGGCATTCACGGTATTGAAGATGAAGTAGTCCGCGTGGTGGCGGCCATAAGATGCGCTCAGGCTCCAACCCAACGTCTCGGCCGCAAATCCCTTCAGACCCAGAAGAATGGATTCATCCGTGGTGAAACCGCCGAAGCGGGGCGTGAAGCCACCGGGGAACATTTTCAGGAACGAGAAGCAATTGGGATCGTCGCGAATCTGCAGCCAAGCATCTTGGTCCGGCTTATTGTCGATGATGGGTACCGGAGCACATTCGCCGCCCGTACCCACGCCATCCAAATCGCCCACTAGCAGGGATGCAGTCTCGGCTTCGCCATCGCCATCTAGATCGAGCAATGGCCCCTTAAACACGCCGCTGCGGGTATGGGGATTGCGGAAGTAGAACCCGCCTTCCGTCTCTTTGCTGGCGTAGTTGGCGTGCCCATAAAAGTCGAGGTTCTCGCCGAGGTTGGCACCGTAGTTGGCGAAGAACTTCAGATCGTCTCTAATGAAAGGTTGCCCCCAGATCTGGGCGGGATTGGCCACATTCGTATTGCCCGCGGCGATCAGGCCCGCGGCATCGTTGCGCTGCACCGAGCGGATGGTTTCGCCCGAGTTGCCGTATTCCAAGCTGAGGTTGGCCCACGCACTCTCGTTGCCCAAGCCAAGATTGCCAGCGATGGAAAACAACTCGCCATCGCCGAGGATGCCTTCGCCGTCTTGGAAGCTACCGACTTTGGTCTCGACCGACAGCCCGTCGGAACGGTCCTTGAGGCGGAAGTTCAACACGCCGGCAATGGCGTCCGAACCGTACTGGGCCGACGCACCATCGCGCAGGACTTCCACTCGATTGAGCGCGATGGCCGGTATGGGTGCCAAATCGGGACCCTGCGCGCCATCGGCGACGCCATTGCCCAGCCAGTGAATCACCGCAGCGCGATGGCGGCGCTTGCCGTTGACTAAGACCAGCGCGTGGTCGGGGGCCAGCCCCCGCATGTTGGGTGGCCGGACGACCGTGCCTGCATCGCTAATCGGCTGGGTATTGACGTTGTACGAGGGCACGACATTCCGCACAAGGTCTGCTAGATCTACCCCGCCTTGCTTGGCGAACTCGTCGGCGGAAATGACGTCAATGGGCACGGGAGAGTCGGTTACGGTGCGCGACTGCGCACGCGAACCGGTCACTACCAGCTCTTCAACCTCCACAATGCCTTCGAGCATTTCCTCATCTTCTTGCGCTTCTTCTTGCGCCGCGGCCTCGAACACAGTGCCTAGAGAAAGCGGCACAGCAAGGCCAAGGGCGAGGGCAATTGGCTTAAAGCCAACCTTTCGCAGTGAAAGTATATGCGGTATCATTTCGACTTCCTTGGATGGATGGATTTATTAACTGCGTTACGTATCCTCATGCAGGTCTGGTGTTTGCGGTCCCGCTCGGGAGACTTCCCCTACAACTCGGCCTCTTAAAAACTGTAGCCGAGTTTCCCGTACCAGAACGCACCGCTATATCCAAAGGGGGTAAACTGGCTGTACTTATTGCCCGTGCCTCCGGGGGCAGCCGGATTTTCATCCGAATAGGTGTTGAGGACATTTCGTCCGCCGACGCTGGCCATTAACCCATTGCCAAGCGAATAGCTCGCCTCTAGATCAAGCACAACTTTGCCGCCATACTTGTGTTGATCGTCGTCGTCCCACCAAGCCGAGTAGTAACTAAGGCGACCGAGTGCGCTCAAATCGTCGCTTATCGGTTGCGTCAGGGTTGCACTGCCGCGGTTTCTGGGCAGGCTTTCCTGCAGTTCCAGCACGCGGCCCGCGCTAAGGGTTTCTGGATTGTAATCGGTGACCTCGGTGTCGGTGAAGTTATAGGCAACGACTAGGTTGCCGGACCCGGCGGGAACCGTCAGCACGACATCCACACCCCTAGTGGTAGTCTCGAAATCATTGGTGAAGTAGCGGAAATTCGCCAAGTTGCGCACGTAAGGCACTTCGCCATCGCCACCCGTTCCATCCTCGCCGTGCTCGAGCAGCACGATCTGCTCTTCCGTCAAGTTGTCCGTAAGGCTGAAGTCCTGAGAGAGCGAGAGGCGATCTTTCAGCAGGAGTTGGAAAAAGTCAATGGTTACTTTTGCCGATGCGAGATCGGCGACAATGCCCGCCGTGATATTGGTTGACTTTTCAGCATCGAGCGGCTTGCCGCCCACCAACTCGGCGACCGGATTGGTCGAAGGGATGGTGCCGTTGTTTACTAGATCGTTCAGCGCCAAATCGAACTGCGTCGATACATTGAAGGCATTCTGCTGCCCCGGCGTCGGTGCCCGGAAGCCGGTGCTGTAACTGCCGCGGAGCTTCAGATTGTCGTCGATGCCGTAATTGGTCGCCAGCTTGTAATTGGTCGTGCTGCCGAAATCGTCGAAGTTTTCGTAGCGCACCGCACCAGACAGCAACCAGTTTTCAACGGCGTTGTACTCGGCTTCGACATAGAAGGCAGAATTGGAACGATCCCACGTACCGGCGGCAATGTCGGGGAATCCGCTAAAGCCATTAGACCCCGAGCTAAATCCCTGCGAGGCCAACGGGCCAATTTCCCAAGACGCTCGGTCGCCAGCCACGATTTCAAACGTTTCTGTGCGGTACTCGGCCCCCGCGGCGAGGAACAACTGGTCGTTAACTGGGAAGGTAAAATCGAGATTCAAATTAGTATCCGTCTGAATGTAATCGCCCGGATCAAAGGAGGTCGGCGAATCCGGGCCGAGCGAGGCGTTCACGGTATTGAAAATGAAGAAGTCCGCATGATGGCGGCCATAATAGGCACTGAGATCCCAAGTAAATGTCGGGTTATCTTGGGTTCCCTTGATGCCAAGCAGCAGCGACTGATCAACCGTGTCAGCACCAAAGCGAGGCGTGAATCCACCCGGCCGACCCGGAAAATTCCCCTGTGCTTCTTGGAAGGTGAAGCAATTGTCGTCATTAAAAACCGCGTCCAACGCCTCGGAGTCTGGCACGTTATCGGTTATCGTCACCGTAGGGCACTCTCCGCCGGAATCCACACCATCGAGATCGCCAACGAGTAAGGTCTGGCCACCGTCTGTGCTGAATACGGATCCTCGGGTATTGGGATTGCGAAAGTAAAACCCGCCTTCCACTTCCTTGCTGGCGTAGTTGGCGTGGCCGTACAAGTTTACGGCTTCGGTCAGGCCAGCACCGTAATTGGCGAAGAACTTCACGTCGTTTCGCACAAATGGCTGACCCCAGCGCTGCGCCGGGTCGGCCACGTGGGTATTGCCCGCTGCGATCAGGTCAGTAGCATCTTGGCGCTGGTAGGAGCGAACGGTCTCATCGGCGTTGCCGTATTCCAAGCTAAGGTTAGCCCAGCCCTTTTCGCTGCCCAAGCCGACATTGCCCGCAGCACTATAGGTAAATCCATCGCCTTCTTGGAAAATGCCGGGCTTGATTTCGATAGACCCGCCTTGGTAACTGTCTTTCAATTGGAAATTCATCACCCCGGCAATGGCGTCGGAGCCATACTGAGCCGAAGCACCGTCGCGCAGCACCTCCACCCGCTTAAGGGCAATGGACGGGATGGGAGAGATGTCCGGCCCTTGGGCACCATCGGCGACCCCATTGCCCAGCCAAGAGATCACCGCCGAGCGATGGCGGCGCTTGCCATTGACTAGTACCAAGGTGTGGTCGGGTGCCAAGTTGCGCAGGCTAGCTGGTCGGACGACCGTGGCGGCATCGCTGATCGGCTGAGTGTTGACGTTGAATGAAGGCGCGATATTGCGCAGGAGGTCGGGCAGATCTGTGCCGCCTTGCTTGACGAAGTCGTCACTGCGGATTACGTCAACTGGCACCGCCGAATCCGTTACCGAGCGAGGCTGACGTGCACCGGTCACAACCTGCTCTTCAAGCTCCACAATACCTTCGAGCATTTCCTCTTCGGCGGAAGCCATTTCTTTTGCTGCGGTCTCTTTCTCTTCCATCTCGTCTTGGGCTACAGCCTCAACGGCCAAACCCACCGAGAGCAAGGCCGCAAGGCCAAAGGCAAGCGCAAAAGCAGATAAGCACTCTTTCATTAAAAATTCCCTCCGTTAAGTGGATTGTGTATGGTACGACAACATGCTGTCGTACCAATGTTATACTAAATTACACAAATGTTACGCAACGACCTATATTTAGTCAATATATTATTCTCAGATTTGATCTCTATACTACATATTGTATAATCTATTCTATTTTGGACTGTGGTGGTCCTGCAATCAAGCTGCGTCCTAGGGCGCAATAAACCGAAAGACAAACGTTCATGCTGGGCAAATTTTTCGACAAAGTAAAACAGGGATTGGCGCAGACGCGGCAGGCGATGACCGCTGTGATCGCTGGCAACCCCCGCTTGGATGACGACGCCATCGACGATATTGAGGCCGCGCTAATCGGCGCTGACATGGGGCTGGAGACCGCCACTGAACTAGTCGATGAGCTGCGCGAGCGGCTCCGCAGTGGGCAAATGGCGGACGGGACGGACGGGGTGATGCAGGTGCTGGAGGAGCAAGTAGCCGCGATGATGACCCTCGGCAATGGCGCGGCCTTGCCGCTAGCCGGCGAGCTGCCGGGCAAGCCGTTTGTCGTGCTGATCGTCGGTGTCAACGGCACCGGCAAGACGACGACGGCTGGCAAGCTGGCCAAGCGCTACGCCGATGCCGGCAAAAAGGTGGTACTCGCTGCCGGCGACACGTTCCGGGCCGCGGCCATCCCCCAGCTCGCCATCTGGGCAGAGCGCGCCGGAGCCGACCTGATACGCACGCAGCAAGGAGCCGACCCGGCGGCCGTGGCCTTTGACGCGCTCGCCGCAGCCAAGTCGCGCGGAGCCGATGTGCTGCTGGTCGATACGGCTGGCCGCTTGCACAACAAGGTCAACTTGATGGAGGAACTCAAAAAGATCCGCCGCTCGCTGGCCAAACAAGACCCAACGGCCCCACACGAGACCCTGCTGGTCCTCGACGGGACCAGCGGCCAGAATGCCCTGTCGCAGGCGACCGCATTCAACCTAGCCACCGAATTGACCGGACTCGTACTAACTAAGCTGGACGGGACGGCTAAGGGCGGGATCGTCGTCGCGCTGCGGCGGCAGATGGATCTGCCGGTGAAGCTGATTGGGGTGGGCGAGGGGGTGGACGACTTACAGCCGTTTGACGCGGCGGAATTCGCCCGTGCGTTGTTCGCCGAGTAGCAATCCTGAATGCCTTGAACGATTCGATGTGTTTCTACTATTCTGCGCCCATCTGCGTCCATCTGCGGATCATCTGGTGAATGATGTAGGATTGCTATAGCTCGTCTAGCGCGTCTTCTAGTTCCCCTCGCACTTCCCCATCCTCTTCTATTTCCCAGCGCCGTTGGAGCGCCCCTTTTGCCTCATCGCCGCCGAGTTGACCCAGTGCCCAAGCCACGTGGCCGCGTACTAGCGGCTCTTCGTCGTCGAGCGCGCTGATCAGGGCCGGCACCGCGGCCTGCATACCCGAATTGCCCAAGGCTACGGCGACATTGCGCAAAAAACCTCGGCGCTTAGGGCGCTTGATCGGATTGCGGCGAAACAGTGCGTTGAAGGCTGCGCGGTCGAGCTGGATCAGGTCGAGAAGCGACGGGCTATCGAGGCCAGCTCGGCTCTTGTACGCCGGCTCTAAGGCTGGCTCGGCCTTGCGGTTCCACGGACACACCTCTTGACAAATGTCGCAGCCAAAAATCCACTGGCCCATGCCTTGGCGCAGGTCGCGGGGAATTGACCCCTTGAGTTCGATGTTGAGATAGGAGATGCAGCGCTGGGCGTCGAGCACGTACGGCTCGGGGAAGGCGTCGGTGGGGCAGGCGTCTAGGCAGCGCGTGCAGGTGCCGCAGTGGTCTGGGGCGGGTTCGTCGTAGTCGAGTTCGAGGTCGGTGATGATTTCGGCCAAGAAGAAATAGGAGCCTCGGCGCTTGTCGATCAGGCAGGTGTTCTTACCCCACCAACCCAAGCCCGCCCGCTGGGCGAGTTCGCGCTCTAAAACTGGAGCCGTATCCACAAAATAGCGGCCTGTGGTCTGCTCCCCAGCCTCGGCCAGCACGAATTCCCACAGTGCTGCCAAGCGCTTTTTGACAATGTCGTGGTAGTCGTCGCCGCGGGCGTAACAAGCGATCTGGCCGCGCAGGGGATCGGGTGCCGGCGGCGTGGGCTGGTAGTAATCCATGCCGAGGCAGATGGCGGTCTGGGCACCGGGGACCATTCGGCGCGGATCCTCGCGCTTGTCGAGGTGGCGCTTGAGGTAGTCCATTTGACCGGCGTAGCCCAAGGCCACCCAGCGGGCGTAAAACTCGGCCCCTTTTAGCGGGTCGGCCGGGGCGAAACCGACCGAGGTAAAGCCCAAGGCGCGGGCCTTGTGGCGAATTTGTTCGGTCAGCGACATGCCGGGCCGCGCAAGCAGCTATTAGAACATCTCCGCAATGCGGCGAAAGACCATCTGATTGAGGTCGTTGAACGTGACAAACACCATGATGAACAGCATGATGGCCAAGCCTATCTGCTGAAAGACCTCGCGCTGGCGCAACGAGAGCGGTCGGCGCATGATGCCCTCTAGCGTGAGGAAGGTCAGGTGGCCGCCGTCGAGCACGGGAATGGGCAGGAGGTTGATAATCGCCAAGTTGACGCTGAGTATGGCGAGGAAGTTGATGAAGGAGTGCAAGCCCTGCTCGGCGGTCTGTCCGGCTAGCTGAGCAATGCGCAACGGGCCGCCCAATTCTTCGGTCGAGCGGTCCCCTTGGAAAAGCTCGCCCAAAAAGTCGAGGATCAGCCAAGAGGAATTGTACACGCCCAGCCCTCCCAGCACCACCGCTCGGCCCAACCCGACGGTATGGCGCGAGGTATGCGGACCAATGCCAATGCGCCCCACGAACGCGTCGCCCTCAGCGTGGGCCGCTGGGGTAATGAGCTGCTCCATGCGCTGGCCGTCGCGCTCCCAAACCAACGGAACCGTCTCGCCCGGATAGCGACGGATTTCCTCGCTCATCTCGGCCCAACTCACAACCGGAGCTTGGCCGACAGCGCGGATGATGTCGCCCGCTTGCAAGCCGAGGCTGTCGGCTGGCGTCCCGGGCTCAACGTGCCCCACCGTCGTGGGGCGCATTAGCTGCACGCCGTAGCCCTCGTCTCCCGCGGGCGGCAGGCTGAAATCCAAGCGAATGCCGTCGCGTTCGACTTCGAGCCTAGCACCGCTGTTTGAGATCTCGTCCAAGGCGCTGGCCAGTTCGTAGGCATTGCCAACGGGCGTACTTCCTACGGTGCGCACGCGATCGCCGCGCACCAGACCAACCTCGGCAGCTAGGGAATTCTCTTGAGGGCTGACGCGGGTACTATCGAAGGAATCGATTCCATAAACGCTGAAGAGGAAGATCAGGGCTGCGAAGGCGAAAAGGAAGTTCATCGCTGGGCCAGCGGCGATGACCGCCATGCGGATCCCCACCGACCTAGAGGGAAATTCCCAATGCGCGCCGGTGGTTTCCTCGGTGCCTACATCGGCCATGCCAGCTACCTTGACGTAGCCGCCAAAGGGGATCCAAGAAATACAGTACTCGGTTTCGCCGCGGGTAAAGCCAATCATTTTGGGCGGGTAGCCCAAGGAGAAGCGCTCGACGCGAATCCCCGCCCATTTGGCGACCAGAAAGTGGCCCAACTCGTGGACGAAGACCAGGACGCCTAAGGCGATGAGAAACGAGGCAATCGTAGTGAGGGTATCGATCATACTCTAATCCATCTCAGGAAAAAACAGCCAGCATATCCACGTAGAGATACGCCAGCGGAAAGGCCAAAAAATAGGAGTCAAAGCGGTCGAGCAAGCCTCCGTGGCCTGGAATTAACATCGGCGCGTCCTTGATGCCCATGTCGCGCTTGAAGGCCGATTCCACCAAGTCGCCCACTTGGGCACCGATGCCCGCGATGAGCAAAAGCCCCAGCAGCGATGCCGCAGAAAAGGAGGGCAGCAGAAAACCCAAGGACAGGGGCAGGGCGCTGCCGACTACGCCGCCGATGCACCCGACCCTCGTCTTGTTAGGGCTGATCGCCGGTGCCAGCTTAGCCCGGCCCAAAAACCGACCGCTGAAGTACGCCCCGGAATCCGCAAGCCAGATGCAGAGGAAGAGCACGGCTACCAAATGGTGAGCTTCCTCGCCGCCGCCAGCCGCCTGAAAAAGCAGCAGCGGCGCACTGCCCAAGATGCCGAAGAAGAACACGCCGCCCAATGTCAGAAAGGCGTTGGCCGCATAGCGCTCCGTGCCCTGAAACAAGGTCCACACCACAACCAGCAAGATGGCCGCCATCAGCAACGCGGTGAGATCGTCGCCCGTGCCCTGGCGCCAGAAGTAGCTGCACAGACCCAAGACCAACAAGCTACCCGGTAGGCGGATGGGTCGGTAGCCGGCCTCCTCCAGAATATGGTGATATTCCCACGAGCAGCGCACGGCCACCGCCAATACCAATAAGAAGATCCCCCAGCTAGCCCCTTCGACCAGCAGTAGGATCACCGGTACGAATACGACAGCCGCGAGGGCGCGCTGCCGCAGGCCGGAGGCTGCTGCCGCGGTGTCAGCCGCCAAAGCGCCTCTGTCTTTGTTGATAGGCGGCAATGGCTTCGTACAAGTGCTGGCGGCGAAAGTCCGGCCAATGCACATCGCCGACAAAGCAAATCTCCGTATAGACCATTTGCCAAGGAAGGAAGTTGCTCAGCCGCATTTCGCCGCTGGTGCGGATTAGCAAATCCGGGTCGGGCAAGTTGGCTGTATAGAGGGCACTGCTGATTTGTTCCTCGTCGATGTCTTCTGGGTCGAGCCGGCCAGCCGCCACTTCAGCGGCCAGCTTGCGGAAGGCGTCAACTAGCTCGCTACGGCCCCCGTAGTTGAGCGCCAAGTTGAGCTTGAGGCCGGTGTTGTCTTTGGTCTGAGCGAGCGCGTGCTCCAGGGCCAATTGGATGGTCGGAGATAGCGCGTCGGTGCGGCCGATGGCGTTGAGGGATACGTTGTTTTCGTGGAGTTCTGACACTTCGTCGCGCAGCGACTCGTGCAGCCACTGCATGAGTTCTGCGACTTCTGCTTCGGGCCGGGACCAGTTCTCCGTTGAGAAGGTGTACAGGGTCAGCGCTTCAATTTGCAGTTGGCCGCAGGCGCGGACAATGTCGCGCACGGATTCGCGGCCAAAGCGATGCCCCTCGGTCTTGGGCAGATTGCGCTCGACCGCCCAGCGCCTGTCGCCGTCCATGATAATGGCGATGTGTTGCGGCAGGTTCCCCTCGTCCTTGAGGCGCTGTTGGATGCGGAAGTCCTCTTCGGGATGGAGGGGTTTTACTGGGTGGTATTCGCGGGGAGAAATTTCCAGCGGCAGAGCCTGAGCACTCATAGTGTAGTAAGGATGATTAGGTGGGTTTATGTGGTGGCCATCCACGGCCACTGTCGATAGATTTGGGCGCGTTTCGCCTTGAGAAAACAAGGCCGCACGTATCTTGGTCAATCTAGGGGAAAGGCTCATATTCGTCAAGCAATCCTAGGTGCCACACACGCTTGACGCCCTTTATAGGTGCCAGTATTATGGTACTTATGAAGAAGGAGGCGATGCGCGTCTGCAAAGAACGGCTCAGAAAGCGCGTCCTAGCTGCGCGCATGGGTTTGGATCGCGGCCGAGCAAAAGTCAGCGGGCAGGCCATATTAGATAGGGTCTTGGGCTTGGAAGCGTACCGCCAAGCCCAACTCGTCCACACCTATGTCTCCAGCAAGGAAAACGAGGTCGATACTCGCGCGTTGATTGGCGCTTGCTTTGCGCACGGCAAGCGCGTGGCCGTGCCAGTGGTGATGCCGGGCACTAAGACGCTGGCCCACGCGCTAATCGACGGCCTAGACCAGCTCGTCGTCGGCCCTTGGGGGCTAGCGCAACCCGACCCCGCCGCAGCCACTTGGCTGCCCGCAGAAGCTCGCATCGATTTGGTCGTAGTACCGGGCCTCGCCTTTGACCGGCGCGGGCAGCGCATCGGCTGGGGCGGCGGTTACTACGACCGCTTTCTGGCGCAAGTGCAAGCCGTCAAAGTAGGGCTGTGCTACAACGCGCTAGTCCTAGACTGCATTCCCGGCGAGCCGCACGATGTACCCGTGGACTTGGTCGTCGCCGAAACCGCCATTTACCAAGGAGGAACTGCATGATCTACGAATTGCGCATCTACCGCTTCCACAAGGGAGCCGATAACAAAAAGAAATTCCGCGCCGGCTTTGCCAAGGCGCGCCGCTTTATGTCCAAGTACGGCATGACGTTTGTCGCCGCGTGGGAAAATCCCGACCGCGACGACGAGTTCATCTGGATTCGCGCCTTCCCCAACGCCAAGGCCCGCGACAAGGCGATTGAAGCCTATTACGGCAGCCCGGAATGGGCCAAGATCGTCGATCAGATCCGGCCGCTAATCCGCCGGCGGGAGGTAAGGGTAATGAAGGCATTGCCCTATTCGACGCTGAAATAGCAATCCTAAATGATTTGGAATACTCGAGATTCGGATCGTCTTGTGATACTATTCTGCGTCCATCTGCGTCCATCTGCGGATTACTTTACCAATGATCTAGGATCGCTAAACAATGTTCCGCATCGGCCCAATAACCGCTGATCCCGGCATCCTGCTAGCGCCCATGGAGGATGTCTCCGAGCTACCGTTCCGCCTGATTTGCCGGGAGCTGGGAGCCGACATCGTCTATACCGAATTCGTCAATGCCGAGGGGCTGTTGCGCGAAGATCCCAACGGGCCGCGCCGCGCTTTTCGCAAGCTGCGCTTTACAGAAGCCGAGCGACCCTTGGCGATCCAACTCTACGGCGCGGCCTCGCTGTCTATGGAGAAAGCCGCTGAGATTGCCAGTGCGCAAAATCCAGACTTCATCGACATCAACTGCGGCTGCTGGGTGAGCAATGTGGCGCTGCGCGGGGCCGGGGCCGGGCTGTTGCGCGACTTGCCGCAGATGAAGGAGGTCGTCTCGCGCGTCATTGGCGCGACGCACCTGCCGGTGACCGTGAAGACGCGCCTCGGCTGGGATCAGCAGAGCATCCGCATCGTCGAGGTAGCCCAGATGCTGGAAGATTTGGGCGTGCAGGCGCTGGCCATTCACTGCCGCACCCGTGCGCAAGGCCACAAGGGCGCGGTGGACTACGAGTGGATTCCCAAGGTCAAGGCCGCGGTCTCAATACCGATCATCCTCAACGGCGACGTGACCTCACCGCAGATGGTCGAACACGCCTTCGACAGCACGGGGTGCGACGGGGTGATGATCGGCCGCGGCGCCATCCGCCACCCGTGGATTTTCCGCGAATCCCAACACTACCTAAAGACGGGTGCGCTCTTGCCCGAACCAAGCTGGCAGGAGCGCATCGAACTGTGCCTCAAACACCTGCGATTGGCCGTTGAGCACGACGGCCCGCAAGGGGCGCTGATCGGCCTGAGACGCCACTACGCCGGGTACTTTCGCGGTCTGCGCGGCGCGGCGCAGCTCAGAGCCGAAATGGCCAGCTACAAGGAGCTAGTTCCCTTACTGGATCGCCTCGCGGAACTGCGCGACACCGATCCAGAACGCCTCGCCGCCTGATTCCCATCCTTTTGTAACTTCCGCTCATGTCCCGTTTTAACTATGTACGATTCATAAATTTTTTCTATTAATTACATAGTAATAATCAATTTGCTCAATGAATAGAACGCTCTACTTTATTCTGCGGCGAATGACATACCTCTTCCATACAAAAGGAGACTCCTGTGAACCAACCCACATCCATCGCCCCGGCCACGGGCAAACTCGGCGTCCTAATTCCCGGCATGGGCGCTGTGGCCACCACGGTTATCGCCGGCGTCGAAGCCATCAAAGCCGGCATTGGGCAGCCCATTGGCTCGCTGACCCAGATGGGCACCATCCGCCTAGGCAAGCGCACCGAAGGACGCTCGCCACTCATCAAGGACTTCGTGCCTTTGGCCGACATCGACAGCCTCGTCTTCGGCGGCTGGGACGTCTTCCCAGAGGACGCCTATGACTCGGCCATCCACGCTGGGGTCTTGGACCAGAGGCTGCTCGACCAGCTAGCGGATCCGCTCAAGGCCGTCAAGCCGATGCCCGCGGTTTTCGACCGCAACTACGTGCGCCGCCTCGAAGGCTCCAACGTCAAAAGTGCCAAGAGCAAGTGGGATGCCGTGCTGGAAGTGCGCGAAGACATCCAGCGCTTTAAGGCCGACAACGGCGTCGAACGGCTAGTGATGATCTGGTGCGGCAGCACCGAGATTTTCATGGAGCACCACGAAGTACACAACGAGATCGAGAGCCTCGAAAAAGCCATCGAGGAAAACCACCCGGCCATTCCCCCGAGCATGATCTACGCGTACGCCGCGCTGCAGGAAGGCGTGCCCTTCCTAAACGGCGCGCCGAACTTGACCGTGGACGTCCCGGCCATGGTCGAATTAGCGCGGCAAAAGGGCGTGCCCATCGGCGGCAAGGACTTCAAGACCGGCCAGACCCTAATGAAGACTCTGCTAGCCCCAGGTCTCAAGGCGCGGATGCTCGGCGTGCAGGGCTGGTTTTCGACCAACATCTTGGGCAACCGCGACGGCGAGGTGCTCGACGATCCCGATTCGTTCAAGACCAAGGAAGTCAGCAAGCTCGACGTGCTGGAGTTCATCTTGCAGCCCAACCTCTATCCCCAGCTCTACGGCGATATTTATCACAAGGTGCGGATCAACTACTATCCTCCGCGCGGCGACGAGAAGGAGGGTTGGGACAACATCGACATCTTCGGCTGGATGGGCATGCCCATGCAGATCAAGGTCGATTTCCTCTGCCGCGATTCGATTCTCGCCGCACCGCTGGTCTTGGACTTGGTGCTGTTTGCCGACTTGGCGCAGCGCTCGCAGATGGCGGGGATCCAAGAGTGGCTGTCGTTTTACTTCAAAAGCCCGATGACCGCGCCCGACCTCTACCCCGAGCACGACCTCTTTATCCAGCTAATGAAGCTCAAGAACACGCTGCGCTTCTTGCAGGGCGAAGACCTAATTACCCACTTGGGTCAGGAGTACTACGACTAGGTGCTTGGGCTACAATCGGTGGGTTGATCATGGATGCATTCGTATTTGAGGAAATGCTATCAGAGCTATGTCAGCGCCTAACATCCGAGGCGCAACAAGGCGCGACTTATGAGGGAGCAAGCGACTTTGAGGAGAGGGTAAGAAGTGAACTTGTGTCAATGCCCCAACTAGAGGCGGAGTCAGTAGACTTCTCTCCCCATCCTCACCAATTCCCGGATATAATACTCGGCACGTACGGCATAGAAGTGAAGTTCACAAAAGGCGATAGCTGGCGAAGCGTCGCTAACAGCGTCTTTGAAAGCACTCGTAATCCCTCGGTAACGAGCATCTATGTGGTGTACGGGAAGCTTGGCGGCCAACCAGAAGTGAAGTGGGAAAAGTACGATGAGTGCGTCATCCATGTCCGCACATCTCACGTACCGCGTTTCGAGATCGAAATAGGTAGCGACCGATCTCTGTTCGCGACAATGGGGATCTCGTATGCCGAATTCCGTGCGCTTTCGACCGAAGATCGGATGATTCAAATTCGCAAGTATGCGCGAAGTCGGCTGCGTCCTGGCGAGCGGCTATGGTGGCTAGAAGACCGACCTGATTCAGCGCACTCCTTGCCTATCCAAGTCCGTCTATACATGGATCTGGCTCAAGACGAGAAGAGACAACTGAGGGCTGAGGCAGCGCTGCTATGTCCACAGATCGTGAAACCGCCACGTTCCAAGAACAAGTATAATGATGCAGCACTCTATTTGCTGACCTACCACGGTGTACTGTGCTCACAGACAAGAGACCTGTTCTCGGCAGGTAGCGTCGCTCTTCGGAGTGACTCCGAGCGAGGCGGCAATTACTTGCTGCGTGCCCTAAAGGACATCGAAGGCGAGATGCGGACTGCGGCCGCCAGTCTCGAACCGGCTTTGTTCAAAGAGTACTGGGGATGTGTCGTTGCGCCTGAGCAGAGAATTTGCAAATGGCTAGAGCTAGCCGATGGCTATGCTCAGGATTGGATTCCATCGAAAGAATTATTCAGGGGCTGATCTGTTTGGGCGACATGCTTTCCAGGGCTCCGCTGGAAGCACCCGAGCACACTACATGCGACGTGCCAAGCGAATACAGGAGGCACCGCATTGCCCACTTGTCGTTCGGTCTCCCTGAGACCTGACTGGAAGATAAAGCTATCGGGAAACGATTGTATCCGTGCAGCCTCCCTCATGGAAATACGTCTCGGCAGCGAATAATGGAACTGAATATTCCCGTGACATTCAGCGCGAATCGTGTGGCCCGGTCTGGCGGCGGTAAGCCTACGATTTCCCTGTTCTGGGCTAGGGTTCGCCCGGCTCCATATGTGGTTCAAGTCGCGATTCTCTTGGACGGTTTCCAGATCGCCAATTGCTTCCTCGGCAGTTATCCACTCGGAGGAACTTCGTTCAGGTTCTGGTGGCGAGAAAGGGTTCACCTCGCTGGAGGTACCTACGATGATAACTCTTTCGCGCATCTGAGGTACACCATAGTCGGCCACCCGGTACAACTTGTAGCCAACTGCGTAGCCCAGACTGCCGAAGTCAGAGAGTACTTGGGCTAGCGCTTCTCGATTGTCCCCTATGAGGAGGCCCTTGACGTTCTCCGCGACGAAGACCTTTGGCCTAGTTCGCTTTACTCCCTCCACCATTGCTCGGTAAAGACCTGTCCGGGGGCCATTAATGCCAGCCCTTTTGCCGTTAATGGAAATATCTTGGCAAGGAAAGCCGCCAATCAGCACATCTGCTTCACCCGGCAGTTTATCAATAAAATCCCATACATCGCCACACGCGATGTCGTGCCCTAGGTTGTGTGTGTAGGTCTTGCAGGCGGCTTTGTTGTTGTCGTTGGACCAGATTATCGAAAATGGAAGCTGTGGGTAGCTTCGGCCCATGAACTCAAAGCCGCCAGTGAAACCAAGATCCATGCCTCCACAACCTGAGAACATGGATACTACAGTGAGAGATTTCTTCAGACTAAGCTGAGGCATTCGGTCAAGAAGATGAGAGCCACGTCTAGGAATTTGCTCTAGATCAGGTGCGGCTTCGTACTGCGCACCCGTATCACTACTATTATGATTGAAGAGAGAGAGTTGGCGTCTTTCTGCGCAGTATTCCGCCGCTGACTTAATGAACCAATCCTTGAGCGTACTGCCAGATAGCGCAAGCGCTGAATATAGCTCTCGCTTCTGTTCTGGATCGATCTCGATCACTATTCTTCCAGAGGATGTTGGATTTGCCATAGGCGGATATTAGTAAGGTAACATTACCTGCGCAAGTTAAATCCACGCCTATTTCGTGATTTCCCAAATTAGGAATGCGAGGAAGGCTACGACTAGCTCACCAGAGCGTGTACCCACCATCGACGACCAAGTCGTGACCGGTCGCATAAGCAGAGGCGTCCGAAGCGAGGAAGACGACGGCACCCTGATAGTCGGCAGGGACGCCTAGACGGCCCATCGGCGTGTTGGCGAGCCAAGCGTTTTTCATGTCATCTTCGGCGTGAGCGGTCATGGGGGTGAGCGTGTGGCCGGGGCTGATGGAATTGACGCGGACGCCGCGCGCGGCCCACTCTGCGGCGCACACTCTAGTTAGCTGGTAGGCACCTGCCTTGGCGGCGTTGTAGTGGCCGTGCAGTTGGGGGCGGTTGACGACGTGAGACGAGATCGAGACGACGTTGATGATCGAGCCGGAGCCTTGCTCTAGCATGGCTCGGCCCTCGGCCTGACAGCAGAGGAAAACGGCCTTGAGATCGAGGTCGAGGACCCGGTCCCAGTCGGCCTCGCTGATATCCTCGATGGGGCCGCGCAAAGCAATTCCAGCGCTATTGACGCCGATGTCCAGCCGACCCCAATCGGCGAGGACGGTATCGACCATGTTTTCGACTTGGTCCTTGGCAGTGACATCCGCATCAATGGCTAGGGTCTGGCGACCGAGATTTTCAATCCGAGCACAGGTGTCAGCAGCGCCAGCGGAGTCAATGTCGCCAATGGCCACGTCCGCACCGGCTTCGGCGAGGGCGACAGCGAGGGCCTGCCCAATGCCAGAACCGCCGCCGGTAACTAACGCCTTGCGGTCGAGGAGGGAGAAGCGGTCGAGGATGCCCATTGGCGCTTTATCGATCTGTGAGCCGCAAACTACTCTACATCCACATCGAGGATATAGCGCGCCGCTGGCGAGATGCGCTTCCAGGTCTCGTAGCGCAGGTACTCGCGCTGGTTGAGCTGCTGGCCGTGCTCGCGGGCGGTGAAGTAGCAGTGCATGGCGCGGCGCGGCAGATCCTTGCTCTGGTTGCGGGTGCCACCGTGCCAAGTGTGGCTGTTGAAGATGGCGACCGTACCGGCCGGGGCGATGAGCAGCTCTTCGTCGGGGTGGGGTGCTTGCGCGTCTTCCAAAACATTGCGCGGGTGCTGGCCTTTATGCGAGCCAGGCACCAGCCGAGTGCAGCCATTTTCCTCGCTGAAGTCGTCCAGCAGCCAGATCGAATTGCAGACGTGAAACTGGCCGTCGTAGTCTGCTCCCCAGTCGGCATGCAGCCCCTGTAATCCCTCGCCGGGCAGGGCGTCGCGGGCGTTGAGCGAGGAGAGCTTGAAGGGACGGCCGATGACGTGGTGGATAGCGGCCAGCACCTTGGGATGAGTATAGACGCGGTCGAACATCGGCCCCTTGTTGCAGAGATCGGAGAGACGGCGAGTGCCCTGCTCCTGATGGACTTCGATACCGGCGTGGACTCCTTCTTTCTCGCACAACTCCTCAAAGCGGGTGCGCAGTGCCGCGAGCCACTCGTCGTCGATGATGCCCGGGAGTACGGTGTAGCCCTTCTCGTCGAGATCGGCTTTATTTTGTTCAGTCAGTAAGTCGTGGTGGGTGTCTAGTGCGTCCAGTGATGATGCAACATTCACGGTGTGATCCTCTAGCGATAAGAGTTTCATATATAGATCCGGGTAACTGACGTTACGCAGTTTCCCAGAAAATCCTCAATTTCGCCTCAATATCTTGGGTCAGCAGGCTTTAATAAACCACAAGATATCAAGCCACTGCGTAACGTCAGCGGGTAATAAAATATCTAACTGTTGATATAAAAAGAGGCCGTGATAATTTATATTCACGACCTCCTTTGCTATCAGTTCTTAATCTTTTCACAGCTGTAGGATTCACTCGTGAGAAAACAAAAGCCCTTGTTCCTCGATTATGGGGATTTCATCTACTGTAATTTTTTCTTGGGCAATGGACTTAAGATCTGAGTCATGCGAAATGATTTTCTCTGCATTTTGTACTATGGCTATAGCGACTATCTGTGCATCAATCCTTAGTTTTTGTCTATTTGCACCTTGATCTTGCAGATCTTTTAACAGCGCTTTATTACCTATTAGGTCTGCTGCAATTGCAGCTGCAGCTAAGTCAAATGAAGGTACAATGAATAACCTTTCAATCAGTTCTATTTGAATAGGTTTCTTTTCTTTATTGAAAGGAACTAGGTACTCGGAAACTACTGGGGTTGGGACCATGATAGGAATGCGCTCTTCTTTCAGATAGCGCAGATATGCACCCATACGGCTGATTAACTCTGTTTGGCTTTTGTTCGCCGTAGACTGGACGCCCCAAATGACAGGGGATGTGTCGAGACAAATCATCCATGCTCTCCACTCGTGGTTCGGAGGTCGCGCACATACTCTTCAGCGTCAATCTCGTCCCATCGATCACCAGCGGCTTCGGCCAATTCTTTGAATGCTAATAGTGGATCTCCTGTAGGACGATACCCGACAAGTCTATTTGCTTCGAATCCCTTGATATCCCAATCGCCTGGCTCCCATACCGCTTTTCCTTCCAAGGCTACTTCATCGTACAGGCAGCGAGCAAGTTTGCGAGCAATTTCTTCGGTTATATCGACATAGAGAATCTTTCCCGAGCTTTGCAGACGTATTTCAGCTCTAGGCTTCACGCCACCTACGCGCATGCAACGTCCATAGACTGTTGTATTTCCTCCGACACGACGGACAATCGGATCAGGTACAGGATGGTCAGAAGAGATGTGAGAAGGAGGTATGTTCAAGCTATTGTTCTCTTTAAAACTAAAGGTCCAATTATTTTGTACTATTTTTTGTGAGATATCGTATAACGCTCGATGAGCCTTGATAGGTAGACCAGAAAAATCTTCTGTTTGAATAGATTTTGATATTGTGCTAGCGGCTAAAACTAAGGGCATTAATACTGAGATAGTTAAACGATTGCTACTCTCTTGAATCTCTACGACGCTAACTAAAGCCTCTTCTAGATCAGGAATATCTGCATTTTGGCTTTCAGCAGTATCTATGATAGACCTTTCGAGAGAACTTAGGATATCAGCTAAGACTCCTAAGGGGGTATCAGCTGGTAAAATATCTATTTCGACTTGAAATTCAGCCCGTTCCATAAGCGGTTTCCTTATATATTAAGGCTGTCACCAATATAACGATGGAGGATTGAATGATGCAATGATCCATTAGTTTGTAATTGTCTTTCACAGAACAGGTGTATATATGTTCACTATAATCTATAAGACATACAAAATCAAGATAAATCCTACTACATCGTTCTGTTCTGCTCGGTCAGTAGGTCTTCGCGGGCGCCCAAGGCGTCCAATACGCGTGTGATATCCATTATTGGTTCGCTTCCGTTTCGACGAGCGCCTTAAGCGGCACGTCTTCATCTTGGGGCAAGTAGTAGCTCAGGGGATCTCCGACGACGCCAATGAGCTGTTTTTGGATCGAATTGCAGCGGGCGACGAGTTCGTCGGGCATGGCGATATAGTCCATGGGTTTGACCCAGCGATAACCATAACCAAAAAACACGGTCTTGCGCGGGAAGCCCGCCCAGTTGTGGCCAATGGAGTGATAGGTGCGCTGCTCAAACAGGAAGGCCGAGCCAGCGCGGATATTCATTGCCTGTGCGCCGTATGGCAGACCAGTCGTGGGGTCCGTAGCCGGGCGTCCGAGCAAACGGTTGGACCCAGGCACGATCCAAGTGGCCCCCGAGGCCGGGGCGGTCTGGTCGCTGAGGGCATAGGCAATCTTGAGCAGAATCCGCGGGTGCGGCTCGCTCATATCTCGGGGCGAGGTGCCGCCATCGCGGTGCCAGCCGAGCTTGTTTTTCTCGTCTTCGGCCGGCTCGTCGCCCGAAGGCAGGACGATCAAGTGCGAGGTCAGCATCTGGATATTCCAGCCGAGGAGCTGCCACGCCAGCGGGACCGTGGCGGGCCAGTCGAGAAGCTGGAGAAAGGCGGGGTGCTCGACGATGCAGTTGCGCATGTTGAGCTTGCCGCTCTTTTCGAGCCGGTCGGCGTCGGCATCGCGCGTAGAGCGCGTCCGTGGCCGCGTTGAGCTCGGCGAGCACGTCGGGCGGTAGGGCGTCTTCGACGAGGAGATAGCCCTGCTGTTCAAAAAATGCTTGATTTTCGGGGGTAAGGACGGCTTGGGCGAGGGGTTGGGTCATGGCGTGCATGCCTTCCAATGTAGATACTAATTGTTGCGGACGGCAAGCTCTCGGTCTAGGCGTGTTCTCTCATCGGGCAGACTTGAGATTGTCTGCTTGGACGGATATAATATCCAATGCACTTTGAAATTATAGGCGCGATTGAGGCTATCGAAACAATTGCCGTAGGCGGGCACATCCGTGAAATCATGCGGCTCCGTAGGCAATATGGGGTTGGCCGATGGCGGAAACTCAAAGGTATCGCCCGCGTTCGCCTAAGCAATGGAAGCATTCGCCGAGCAGAGATTCATTGGTACGAGGCGCATGGAATTGGCCGAAGAAAGATGAAGATCAAACGATTTCTGGAGTGACTACCATGAAAGAGAATCCATTAGAATCTCAATTCGCTTTGTGTATCGAGAACAGCGAGTGCGAGGATTTGGAGAAGCGGAAAATCTACCAGATTCTGCCTGACGCAGAAGCGGCCCAAGAGGGGTATTTGAGGGTCGTAGATGAATCGAGGGAAGACTACTTATATCCCGCAGCTTATTTCATCCTCGTCGAACTACCTCGCAACGCCCAAGAAGCACTGGCGGCGACAACTTAAGTCTAAAAACTAAATTCAGTACCCATGTCCGCACTCGACGGCATCCGCGTCCTCGACTTTACCCAAGTAATTTTCGGCCCAGCCGCCACTCAAGTTTTGGCTGAGCACGGTGCCGAAGTCATCAAGATAGAGCGACCCGGCGGCGACCTAGCCCGCGCCTTCGGGCCGTGGGTAAAGGAGCAAAGCCTGCCTTTTGCCAGCTTCAACCGCTCCAAGAAAAGCGTGGTCCTCGACCTCAAAAAGCCCGAAGGGTTGAGCGTTGTCCATCGCTTGCTAGCAAACACAGACGTGCTGGTGCACAACTTCCGCTCCGACTCCGTCATGGCCAAGCTGGGGCTGGACTACGCGGCGCTGCGGGAGCCATACCCAAGGCTCATCTACGCCGTTGGCTCAGGCTACGGTTCGCAAGGCCCGTACAGCGAGCGCAACAAGGGCGGCCACGAGTCCATGGCCCAGGCGCTCAGCGGCGTAGCGGCCCGCTTCGTCGGCCCCCACGGCACGCCCCAGCGCCTGCCCTATACGGTCGCCGACTTCAACGGCGGCATGTTGCTGGCGCAGGGCATTCTCCTCGCGCTCTTGGCCCGCGAGCGCACCGGCACTGGGCAATATGTGGAAACCTCGCTCCTCGACGGCATGATGAGTATGCAGGCTTGGGCGACGACCAAAATCCTCAACTTAGGCGACGACGGGGAAGACGATGGCTCGGGAGGCGCGACGCATCCGCACGGCAACCCGCTCGATGGAGCCGTGTTCGAGACAGCCGACGGCTTCTTGATGGTCACCGCGCTTTTCCGCCCCTTTGACCAACTATTGCGCGATTTGCAGGAGGCCCTATCCATTGAAGGGCTGGTCGGGGATCCGCGCTTTGCCACGCTCGCCGCAGCCGTAGATAACCGCGACGCCCTGCGAGAACGGCTGGCACCCATCTTCGCAGAGAAAACGAACGCCGAGTGGATTCCGCTGCTGGAGGCCAAAGACATCCTCGTCGCACCAGTGCGCTCGACAGCCGAGGCCCTAGCTGATCCTCAACTCGCCGTCAACGAGATGCTTGTCGAAGTCCAACATCCGCAGGTGGGTGCTATGAGGCACGTCGGCACGCCCCTGCGGCTAGCGGGGACGCCAGCCCCAACCCCTGCACCCGCCCCCCTAGCCGGGGAACACACCGAGGCTGTGCTGCGCAAGGCCGGGTACGCGGACGACGAGATCGGCGCGTTGCGCGCACAAGACGTCATTCTCTGAATTACAGGAGCCCCCATGACTGACATCGTGCGCTATGGACTATTGAGCACCGCCCAAATCGCCCTCAATCGCCACCTGCCGGCCGCGCAGGCCATAGGCAACGCCGAGATCGCGGCCATATCGAGCAGGGACCAAGCCAAGGCCGCAGCAAGCGCGGCCCAATACGGCATTGCCAAAGCATACGGCTCGTACCAAGCCGTGCTAGACGATCCTGAAATTGACGCGATCATCAATCCCTTGCCTAACAGCATGCACTGCGAGTGGACGGTCAAGGCGGCGCAGGCCGGCAAGCACATCCTCTGCGAAAAGCCGCTCGCCGTGACCGTGGCGCAAGCGCGGCAGATGATCGACGCAGCCCGAGCCAACGGGGTGCTCTTAGTCGAGGCGTTCACCCACCGCCTCAATCCGCAATTGCAGTGCGCGCGCCGGCTGGTGCAACAGGGAGAGATCGGCGAAGTGAAATTAGCGCGGGCCGAGCTGACCTTTGGCATCCGCGATTGGGCCACCGACGTCCGAGCCGAAAAAAAATTAGGCGGAGGCGCGCTCTTGGACGCCGGGTGCTACTGCGTCAGCGCAGTGCGCTTTGTGCTCAATGCCGAGCCGGTCGCTGCACAGGCTTTTCAGCACGTGCGCAACGGCGTGGATGCGACCTTGGCCGGGCTGTTGCGCTTCCCCGGCGATCACGTCGCCTATATTGCGGCCGGCATGGAAGAGCCGTTCCGCTGCGTGTTGGAAGTCGTCGGCAGCCACGGCGCGATCCGCGTGCCCAACATGTTCGACGAGCAGGCCACGGTGTACATCGCCATCGGCAACGACGAGCGCGTGGAGACCTTCTCCGGGCCGAACCGCTTTCAGGTGCAGCTAGAGCGGTTCTCTAGCTGCATTCTCCAAGGCAAGGCTCCCGAATTTCCCCCCACAGACGGTCTCAAAAACGTGGCCGCGCTACAGGCATTGAAACAGGCCGCCGAATCGGGAAGCCTAGTCGAAGTACCGTCTTGAGCAATGGCCGACTACGAATTTATCCTCTACGAACAACGCAACCACGTCGCCACGGTCACCCTCAACCGCCCCGAGGTTCTCAACGCCATCCACCCTCCCATGGCCGAGGAACTAGCCGACGCCTGGGAGCGGATCCGCGACGATGACAGCATCTGGGTCGGTGTTTTGACCGGCAGCGGCGCACGGGCGTTTTGCGCTGGTGCCGACCTGAAATGGCGGGCTGAAGCAGGCGAGGCCGCGCGCAGCCACAACCGCGCCGAAGCCAGTGGGGCGGCGCGGGGTTTCCAGCGGGGGCGCGACTGCTATAAGCCGCTGTTGGCCGTGGTCAATGGCTATGCAGTGGGCGGCGGGTTAGAGCTGGTCTTAGGGTGCGATCTGGTGGTGGCGGCCGAGCACGCGCAATTGGGATTGCCCGAGGCGCGGCGCGGGTTGCTGGCCGACGCTGGAGGCATCCACAAGCTAGTCCGGCGGCTGCCGTGGAGCGCTGCCATGCAGCTCATACTGACCGGAGAACTCATTTCGGCGGAGGAAGCGCGGCGGATTGGGTTAGTCAACCAAGTGGTGCCAGCCGAGGGCCTGCAAGCGGCCGCAGAGCAGTGGGTGGAGGCGATTTTGGCGTGTGCGCCCTTGGCCTTGCAGGCGGGGAAAGAAGCGGCTGTGCAGGGGTTGGAGTTGCCGCTGTGGGAGGCAGTCAACACGCGTTTTCCGCTGGCCGAGCGCATGTACGAGTCAGAGGACTTTATCGAAGGACCAAAGGCATTCGCCGAGAAGCGGAAGCCGCTGTGGAAGGGAAAGTAGGCCGAGTAGGGGCGACCGGCTGGTCGTCCCTACGGTCGTACTGAACGCACACCGTTATTCGCAATAGGAAGTGAGATAATCGAATGGAAAAATTTGCTCCCTTGAACATGTCCCCAGAAGAGCTAATCGAGTACACCCCGGAGTGGGAGGGCGAGCGCTTTGCCGACGGCCGCCCCAAGGTGCCCGACGACATCCTCGAGCGCATGCGCAACGTCAGCATTACTCAAGCTTGGGGCGTCATACGCGGCCCCGGCTACAACTGGCAGTACGAAGACGGCTGGGTTTGCACGCATCCCGGCCAAGTGCTGGTGGGCCGCGCCCTGACGGCTATGTACATGCCGCGACGACCCGTCATGCGTCAGGTCATGGAAGAAAAAGGGGAGCGGGCCGGCTGCATCGGCGACCAGATCTCGTGGCCCATTGATATGCTGGTGCCCGGCGACGTGTACGTGGCCGACGTATTCGGCAAAATCGACCAAGGCGCCGTCATCGGCGACAACCTCGCCACTGCCATCTACGCCAATTCGGGCAACGGAGTGGTCCACGACGCGTCCGTCCGCGATATCGACGGCATCCAAGAACTGCCCGATTTTACCAGCTTCGTGCGCGGCTATCACCCCACCTTTGCCTCGCCCACCATTATGTTGACCGGGGTCAACTGTCCCGTGCGCATCGGCGGTGCCACGGTCATGCCCGGCGACGTAGTCCTCGGCCGCGACGATGGCGTCGTCTTCATACCGCCTCATCTAGCCGAGCAGGTGGTCAAGACCTCTGAGCTAATCTCGCTCCGCGACCGCTTTGGCAAGCAGCGTCTAGCCGAGGGCAAATACACGCCCGGCCAGATCGACACCCGCTGGTCCGACCCCATTGAGGAGGACTTCTCGCGCTGGCTAGAGAGCCATATCGACGAGTTGCCCGTGCCGCGTGCCGCCATCCAAGAGTTGCTCAAGGAGCGGACTTGGTGAGCTCGGGCGGCGGTTCGACCAATTCACCCGCCTTGAGAAAAGGCTCGGCATTCCCCCAGAGCTTGCTGCCATCGGCCGACATCAGCGGCTCGCAGGAGTACTGGGCCAAGTACACGCGGCGCATCTGGTCGGTGGTGTTGGTGCCGCTGGAGTGGAAGTTGTAGCTGGTGAAGACGGCAATGCTGCCGGCCGGAGCAACGACCGAGACGCCGGGATCGCTGCCGAAATAGCCGATCAAATCGTTGCTGCCCTCCTCGCGGACGTGCTTGACCCACGTGCGAATGCCCGAGCGCGAAAAAGGCAGCAAGTGGACGGTGCCATTGGCCTCGGACATATCGTCGAGGGCGCACCAACAGGTTAGATACGGCTTGTGATCCGGGTAGCCGATGTAGCCCGAGTCTTGGTGCCAGGAGAACTTCATGCCGGCCTCGGCACCTTTGACCACGTATTGCTCCCAGAACAAGTAGGCGTCGTCGCCTAAGGTGGCTTGGCAGATGTCGGCCATTAGGGAGCTGAAGAGGAACTCGCGCAGGCGCGGCTGGTCGCGGAAGCAGTTGGAGACAAAGTAGCGACTGTTGCGGTGATTAAGACCCAAGGTATCCGTGCCCTCGGCATCCATCCGGGCGTTGGCTTTGTCGATGAAGGCTTGGCACTCGCCGCGCAGGAGATCGAGGTGGTGGGCGGGGATGGCGTTTTCGAGAATGAAATAGCCCTCTTCTTTGAATTGCTGCTTTTGGGCGTCGGTGATCTGGTGCATGAATCGCTCCGTCGATTGCAATTGAGTAGGGGGCGGTTTGCAAACCGCCCCTACGGGGACGATATACTGAGCAGAACCCACTATACGCGCAACCGCGCCAAAGGAAACAACATGCTCGCCGCACAGCACAACGGCCCAAGTGATCGCTGGTGCAGCTAAAATGGAAACTCCTACAATTCTCCAAACGCTGGAACTGACCTCTTGGTGGGAGGTGCCGGCGGTCGTCTTGGCCATTCTCTACTTGGTCTTGGCGGCGCGGGAAAACATCTGGTGTTGGGGAGCGGCTTTTGCCAGTACCGCTATTTATATCTACGTCTTCTTCGATGTCAATCTATTCCTAGAATCGGCCCTACAGATTTACTACTTGGCCATGGCGGTCTATGGCTGGTACCAATGGCGGCAGCCCACCGATCAATCCGTAACGCTGCCCATTTCTACTTGGTCGCTCAAAAAGCACGTTGTGGTCATTGCTGTGACGGGGGTCATTGTGGTGACGTCTGGGTATCTTTTGAGCAAAAACACATCGGCGGCATTGCCTTATGTCGATGCCTTCACCACTTGGTACGCAGTGGTGACGACCTATATGGTGACGAAGAAAATTTTGGAGAATTGGGGGTACTGGTTTGTCATCGACAGCGTCTCAGTTTATCTGTACTACAGCCGGGGGCTTTACCTGACCGCTTTGTTGTTTATCGCGTATCTGGTTATCATCGTCTTTGGCTATCTGAAATGGAAAAAGGAGTACGATCAAGCAAATGTCCAAACCGGACCGTGAAGAAGAATTGAGTATATGAAACGAGCAGAGACGTGCGGACCTGTAGCCATCCAAGGACACGCCGGGTCGTTCAGCGAAGCGGCGGCGCGGGCCTATTTTTTCCCAGAGATTCAATTGGCACCACAGCCCGATTTCAAGGCGCTTTTCGCCTCGGTAGAAGACGGCTCTTGTGCCTGCGGAGTCGTGCCCATTGAGAACTCGCTGATGGGCAGCATTCACGAGAACTACGACCTGTTGCTGCAGAGCGATGTCCACATCGTCGGCGAAATCAAGCTGCGCATCGTTCACAACCTCATCGTCAACCGAGGCGTGCAGCTAGCAGACATCCGCTACATTGCGTCCCAGCCACCCGCCTTAGCCCAATGCACTCGCTTCATCCACTCGTTAGCAGGCGCTCAGACCGTAGCGACAGATGATACGGCCGGCGCGGTCAAAGAGCTGGCCGCTAGCGGCGCACGCGACCGAGGGGCCATAGCCGGCGCGCAAGCGGCCGCTGCGTACGGGATGGAGATCCTCGTCCCCGGCATTGAGGACGCCCCGCACAATTTTACGCGCTTTTTGGTAGTGAACCGGTGCGCCGCGTCAGCGCCAGCCGAGCCAGCCAAGACCACGCTCGTCTTTGGGCTAAAGCACCTGCCGGGTGCGCTGTGCCGGAGCCTCGCGGCCTTTGCCGAGCGCGGCATCAACCTGCTCAAAATCGAGTCGCGGCCCATGCCCGAGCGGCCTTGGGAATACGTCTTCTATCTCGATTTGGAGGGCCACTTGGGGCAGGCGGCTTGCGCCCAAGCCGTGGAGCACCTTCGGGAGACCACCGAATTCGTCCGCATCTTGGGCTCGTACCAGCAGGGCGATACGGTCGAGGACTCGGAATAAGCTGCTCAAGCGCCCGCGGCGCGGGTGCGAACTTGGTCGAGGCCGACGGCTAACAGGAGCACTGCGCCGCGCGTTACATCCTGCCAGAAGCTCGACACATCCATCAGCGTCAGCCCGTTGTTGAGGGTGCCGAGCAACAGCACTGCCAACAAGGTACCCCACACCGTGCCGCGCCCCCCAAAGAGACTCGTGCCGCCCAAGATCACCGCGGCGATCACCGTCAACAAATGCTGTCCCGCTGCATCGGGTGCTGCCGCGTAGAGCATGGCCGCGAGAATGAGGCCGCTGACTGCGCCGCTGAGGCCGGAGAGGATGTAGAGTATCATCAAAGTGCGGGCGACCGGGACACCGACCAGTCGGCTGGCTTCGGCGTTGCTGCCTGCGGCATAGACGAAGCGGCCAAAGCGGGTCCGCGCTAGGACCCAGCCGAGCGCGATATAAACCAACAGCATCAGCACCAGCGGTACCGGCAGCCGCAAAAGCTGGCCGCTGCCGATCCAGTTAAAACCGGGTTCCATCAGCGGTTTGGTCAGCCCGCCGGTCAGGACTAGGGCCAGTCCGCCGATGACGCTCATCGTGCCCAGAGTGGCAATCAGCGAATTGAGCCCGAGGCGTACGACTAACAGGCCGTTGAGCAGCCCGATGCCCCCACCCAGCGCCAGCGCGACGAGACAGGCCGCGACAATGCCGACGCCCGCAGCGTGGAGCAGCGCGACAACGACCCCAGCCAGCCCGGCGACCGCCGCCACCGACAGATCGAGTCCTCCAGCGATGATCAGCGGCGTTTGCAACGCGCACATTAAGCCAATAAAAGCCATATTGGCACCGATGCTCATCATATTGTCGAAGGACAAAAACCAAGGCGAGAGTACGCTGAAGAGCACAGCGACCAAGAGGTAGAACACCAACAACAAGGCGACGCCAGCGCCGGGGCGGTTCAACAAGATGGCAATGCTCATGGAAGGTCTTTCGCAGTCGGAGTATGGAGCAGGTCGGCCGGAGCCGCGCCGCCGACAAAGCGGCTGGACACCTGACCTCGGTCGAGCACAATGGAACGGTCGCAGACGCCGGCGACTTCCTCGGCGTCGGAGGAAATCAAGAGTACGGCAAGCCCCTGTTGAGTCCACTGCCGCAGCGCCAAGTACAGCTCGTGGCGAGCGCCCAAGTCCACGCCTCGGGTCGGGTCTTCGAGGATGAGTACTGCCAGATCTTCGACCAGCCAGCGGGCTAGGCAGGCCTTTTGCTGATTGCCGCCCGAGAGCAAGCGCAGCGGTTGATCGAGGTGAGCGGCGCGAATGCCCAAGCGATCGATCCAGCTTTGCGCGTGGCTTGCTTCGCGGGGCTTGGACACGGAGAACAAGCGCACAAAGCGGTCGATAAAGGGCAGGGTGATATTGGCACGGACGCCGAGGTCGGGGACGATGCCCTCGCGCTGGCGTTCGGCAGCCACGAAACCAATGCCAGCGTCGCGGCCCCGGCGCGGATCCGTGGGGATATAGGGCGTATCCCCGAGCGCAATGCGAGCGCCGGGCAGCGGACCCAGTGCACCGTAGATGGCCCGACCGAGCTGGTCAATCCCCGAGCCGAGCAGGCCAAACACGCCGAGAATCTCGCCGCGGTGGATCGAGAAGGACACGCTGTCGAGTGCGCCGGGCAAACCCAGATTTTCGACCTCCAGCGCAACCTCGCCGGTGTTTACGCCTCGCGGAGGGTAGAGTTCATCAACAGTAGTACCGAGCATGGCGTCGAGAACCTCGCGCCGCGAAGCAGAGGCGGTGGCGAAATCGCCGGCGTTTAGCCCATCGCGGAGCACGGTGATGCGGTCGGCGATCTCGAAGACCTCGTCGAGATAGTGGGATATGTAGATGATGCCGATCTGCTGCGCCTTGAGCCGCTCGACCACGGCGAAGAGCGCTTGCACCTCGCGGTCGGCAAGGGCGGCGGTCGGCTCGTCCATGACGATGACCTGCGCTTGGCCAGCGAGGGCGCGGGCGATTTCTACTAGGCGCTTGTGTGGCGCAGAGAGCTGGTGTACCGGCGCGTCGGGATCGAGGTCGCAGCCGAGTCGGTCGAGCAGTGCCCGCGCTTTTGCGCGCAGCGCTGGGCGATCTACCTGCTTGCCAAGCCACGAGCGTTTGAGCGGCAAGTCGGCGATGAGGATGTTTTCGGCGACCGTGAGGTCGGGCAAGACCGACACTTCCTGCGGCAAAAAGCGGACGCCGTGGGCAATGGCCTCTTCGGGCCGGTCGTAGCGCACTACTTGGTCGTCGAGGCGGACGGTGCCAGCGTCGCGACTGTACACGCCGCAGAGAATTTTCACTAAAGTGGATTTACCCGCCCCATTGGCACCCAGCAGGGCTAAGACCTCCCCGGCGTCTAAGCGGAGATCGACCTCGCGCAAGACTTGGGCGCTGCCGAAGGATTTGCAGATGCCCGCCATCTGCAACAGAGGTGCGGTATGGCTCATGCTAGTGGTCGGGGATCAACTGCTCGTAGCCGGCGAGTTCGGGCTTGTCCTTTAGGGTGGCCAAGTGTTCGACAAAGGCTTCCTGTGGGAAGACGTAGTCGAAGCTTGGTTCACCTTGGCATTCGTATTCGGGGTAGAATTGACAGATGTTGGCCGGGTGGACCATTACGTGGTTGACCGAGACCGCCGGTGGCACGTCGCGGCCAGCTAGACGCATCAGGCTCAGCGGAATGAGATAGTTGCCGTAGCGCTCGGGAAAATAGGCGACCGAGGCGATGAAGTGCTCCTCGGCGACCATCGTCTCCAACTCGTCGGCCCCCTTGCCGACGACTAGCGCGTCTGCGCCGCGTCCCTGCTGCTGCACGGCGCGCAACATGCCGGAAACCGACTGGTCGTTGATCGCGGTGATTAGAATCGGCGCACCTTGGGGGATGCGGCCGAGCGCGTTGCTCATCTGCTGGAAGGAGTACTGCAGCGTGTTCTTGGTGTCGATGCGGATGATGCGCTCGGGTGGGAAGCCGGGCAGCGAGGCGAGGAAACCGGCGATCTGTCCCTCCGTGCGCATGGCTGGGATCGCGCCCGACTGCGGCAGTTCGCCAACGACAAAATAGCCCTCGGTGAGCGCCCGCTCGCCAAAGCGCGCTTTGGCCGCTTGCGCCAGATAGGAGCCGCCCATAAAACCCGAGCGGGGGTTGTTGGCCCCGAAGTAGGTGGCACCCGGCATGGGAATGTCAATGGCGACCACGCCGATCTGCTTGCGGTTGAAGTGCTGCATGATCGCCGGACCGAAATTGACGTCGGTTTGGAATTCAATGCAGAAGTCAACTTGACGCCGGGCAAAGCTCTCGGCGTTGGCCAAAGCAGTCGGCCCGTCGAGCCGGTTGTCGGCGATCAGCAGTTCGATGCCCGCGCCCTCGGCGTTGCGCTCAATGCTCTTTTCGACCTTGATGCCAAAGCTGATATCGCGCTGCAGGTTGGCAAAGCCGAAGACTAGGTTTTCGCCGTTTTTAGGGGGCGAGTTTTGCGCGGCTTCGGCGGCCATGGCTTGTAGAGAATCAGGCGGAAGCGGCAGACCGTCAAAAGAAGCCGGGTCAAAGCCGTGGAAACCTTCGCTCGATGCTGAGACTGGGACGAGGAACAGACAGGCGGCGAGAATGAGTCGGTTCGGAATCATAGCTGCGCTTTCGTTTGGAAATGGGCTGAGAATATACGGAGCGGCTAGCGAGTAGCTCAAGGCGCGATTGCTTTTCAGGGGCGATGCGGTTGGCTATTATTGAGTACTTATGTAGGGGCGACTCTTGTTATGTTGAACATCCGGGGGTTAGGGCAACCATAAAGGTTGCCCCTACGAGCGTATAGAGCGTATGATGTCATTCCTGCGCTCCGCAAGCAGGAATCCAGTTTGTTGTCCCAAGGACCGCACATGTAGGGGCGACCCTTGTGGTCGCCCATTATTTCAACTGTAACCTGTAAGGAAAACTCAATGCTAACCAAAGAAGGATGCCGCTCGCGGCAGCAGCGCCTGTGTGCGCGAATGGCCGAACTCGACATCGATGCGGCCGTGATCAATCACCCAAAGGAAATCTACTACTTCACCGGGATCATCATCCCCGAAGAGTTTCCCGGCCCGCCGGCGATCTTTTGGCTAGGGGCCGATGGGCAGTCCTTGCTGATCGCGCATACCGACGAAGGCGAGCCGTGCGCCGACGAGTGTTTCACCTTTTCCCTCAGCGTCGGCGGCACGGTCACGCCCGATTTGCGCGAGGTGATAAGCGGGCTAATCGTCGATACACTGCGGGCCAAAAAGCCAGCAGCTAGCCGCTTGGGCTGGCAGAGCGAGTTTTTGCCGCGTCGCTTGGGACAGGCGATCGAAGAAGGGCTAGGCAAAACGTCCAGATATGTCGCAATCGATGACCTGCTCGCCGACATGCAGGAGGTCAAGGATCCCGACGAAATAGAGCTGTTGCACAAGGTAGTGCAGGTCGATCTGGCAGCATACGCCGCGGCAGAAGCGGCGATGGCTCCGGGCGTCAACGAACTGGAAGTGCTAGCGGCAGCGCAGCGGGCAGCGCATCTTGCGGCCGGTGAGAAGGTTTTCCACGACGGCGACTACCAGTGCGGCGAGCTGGGCGGTTTTGCGCGCAATCGCCCAATCGAAGCCGGGGAAATCTACGTCATCGACGCTTGGTCGGTGTACCGCGGTTATTGGGCCGATTTGTGCCGCAGCTTTGCCGTGGGCGAGCCGACCGAGGTGCAGCACTCCGTCTTTGAGCACGTCAAGGGTTTTCACGACCGCGTCGGCGAATACTTGCGGCCGGGCAAGGACGGCAGCGAATGCGCAGTGGCCATGGACGCCTATATCCGCGAGCATCCCAAGCTGGCCGATGTCGGCTTGATCCACCACGCCGGGCACAACATCGGCCTGCGGGCACACGAGATGCCCGATCTCAACAAGGAGCGCGGCGGCACCCTGCGCGTGGGCAATGTGGTCTCGGTCGAGCCGGGGGCCTATATCCCCGAGGCACGGGCAGGGGTGCGGCTGGAAAACATGTACCTGATTACCGAAGACGGCTTGGAGAACTTGTCGCCGTATCCAATGGAATTGGGGGCGCACTGTTGAGCGAGGTGCTCGAATTTGCCGAAGACCTCGCCCGGCGCGCTGGTGTGCTAATCGCCCAAGCGCGGGCGGACCGGGCACTGGATCTAAGCTACAAGGAAGGGATTGAGCTGTTGACGTCGGCCGATCTACAGGCCGACCAACTCATCCGCAGCGAGATCGAACAGACCTTTCCCGAACACTACATCCTCTCCGAAGAATCTTCGCCCCACCTTACAGACCCGGCGCAACTACACGGCCCCTTGTGGGTCATCGACCCGATTGACGGCACCGTCAACTACGCCTATAACCAGCAGCAAGTAGCCGTGTCCATTGCCTTTGCCGAAGGCGGCCAAGTGCAGGTCGGCGTGGTGCACTGCCCGTTTGTACAAGAGACCTTTACCGCCCGGCGCGGTGCAGGTGCTTGGCTCAACGGTCGCGCCATCCGGGCCAGCGAGTGCAGCGAGCTATCCCGCGCCCTGATCGGCACGGGCTTCCCCTACGCCGCCGAGGGCAGAGTGGCGCTGGTGGACCGCTTGCGCCGCGTTCTCGGACAGTGCCGCGACATCCGCCGCGTCGGCTCGGCCGCCATTGATCTCTGCTGGGTGGCGATGGGCCGGCTCGACGGCTTTTACGAGTCGCTCAAGCCCTGGGACTTGGCGGCCGCGGCCCTGATTGCGCGGGAAGCGGGCGGGCGCGTCGGGCACTTACAGCCCGTGGAAGGCGAGCTACCGGAAGAATTAGACGGCCGCGACTTGGTCGCCGCCGCGCCGGGGAATCTACGAACAATTGGTCGCGCTGTTGCGCTAAATAACTGATTTACGCACGGGTCCGTTAGGTCTGAGATGCTTCGCTTCGCTCAGCATGACAAGTGGTGCTAGCGTTTTGTTTGCCAGTCATGCTGAGCGGAGCGAAGCGGAGTCGAAGCATCTTATACCAAAGGTGTCCGTGCGTAATTACTAAGTAACAAGGAGACGACATCCCATGAAAATCAGCGACATCAAAGCCTACCCAACTTGGGTCGGCCACCGCAATCAGCTCATCGTCAAGGTCGAGACCGACGAAGGCATCCACGGCTGGGGCGAGTCGGGGCTATCGGGACGCGAACTGGCCGTAGTAGGCGCGGTGCGGCACTACCGGGAGTTTTTGCTCGGCCGCGACCCGCGCGAAATCGGGCGGCTCTGGCAGGAGATGTACCGCGGCCAGTACTTTGAAGGCGGGCGGGTGTTGACCGCGGCGATTTCGGCCATCGACATCGCCTTACACGACGTGGTAGGCAAGGCCCTCGGCGTGCCGGTCTATCAGCTTTTGGGCGGCAAGCAGCGCGAGTGGGTGCCCTGCTTTGCAACGACCGGAGCACCGGATCTAGAAACCTTGGTCAAAAACTGCAAATTGCTATTGGACAAGGGTTGGGACGTGATCCGCACGGGCATGGCCCAGCGCATACGGTACGACGGCAAACAGTACGACGAGGAACTGCTGTTCGAACCGCGCGATAGCATCGGCATCACCGCGGCTTGGCTGACAGAAGTGCGCCAAGAGATTGGTCCCGATCCGGTCTTAGGCATTGACTATCACCATCGGCTGACGGTCGCCGAGAGCGCGTCGTTCTGCCAGAAGATGCCGCCGGGGACGCTCGACTTTCTCGAAGAACCCATCCGCGACGAGTGCCCCGAAGCCTACGAATCGCTCCGCACTATGACCGACGTGCCCTTTGCCATCGGCGAGGAATTTGCCAGCAAGTGGCAGTTTTTGCCCTATCTCGAACGCGGAATCACGCAGTTTGCGCGGATCGACGTGTGTAACGTCGGCGGGCTGACCGAGTCGATGAAAGTGGCGAGCTTGGCCGAATCCCACTACATCGACCTGATGCCCCACAACCCGCTGGGGCCGATCTGCACTGCCGCGACCGTGCATCTAGCGGCGGCCGTGCCCAACTTCGCGTGGCTCGAACACCGCGTGACGCCAACGGAAGCGGGGAAATTCATGGACGAGGATTTGTTTCCGGAGCAGTGCGAATTGGTGGGGTCGATGTTGAAGGTGCCCGAGGGGCCGGGGCTGGGCGTGGAGTTCAACGAAGAACTGGCCAAGGAGCAGGAGTTCAAGTTTTGGGAAGCACCTCACTTGCGGCGGCGGGATGGGTCGCATACGAACTGGTAGTGGCTATTTCGAAATCTTCTGCCAAAATAGTCCGTAGATTTGATGTAGCAACTAAATGTAGTTGCTGCTCTATGAAGGGCGACATATATTCTTTTTAGGGAACGCACTTAGATGCTTAAAGCCCTTGAACAGGGGGACTGATATGAAAGACATGATGACTTATAAAGGCTACACCGGCTCGGCGCACTATGACGACGACGACCGGATTTTCTACGGCAAGCTCGAATTCATCCGCGATCTCGTCCGTTACGAGGGTGCGGATGTGGATTCACTGCGCTTCGCTTTTGAAGAAGCGGTGGACGACTATCTCGACCTATGCCGGCAGGAAGGACGACAGCCCGAACAGCCGTTCAAAGGCAGTTTCAACGTGCGGATGGGCAGCGAACTACATCGCCAAGCAGCCCTATGTGCCAAGGAGAAGGGCGCAAACCTCAACCAAGTGGTCAAAGAGGCGTTGGAGCGGTACTTAGCTGGCGCAGCCTCCCCTTCGCTAGGTGCTTCACGTTCCTATCGAGAGCTAATGGCAGATATACGCGCTCGACAGCAGGTGCGTGGCCATAAACCCCCAACTCGGGAAGAGGTTGATGCGGCCCTGCACAGTGAGCGGGAAAGCTGGGAGCAGTAATCTATGCGGCTTTACCTAGACGCGGCCCCTGTTATCTATACCGTTGAACAAGTCGAGGGCTTTGCTACAGTCGTTGACGAACGAATTGGATCGTCAGAAGTGACTCTGATCACCAGTGACCTGACGAGAATGGAATGTCGCGTCAAACCTCTGAGAGAAGGTAACACCGAACTGCTCAAAGACTTCGATGAGTTTTTTAATGGGGCGATATCAGAAGTGGTCGTTCTATCGCGGCCAATTATGGATCGGGCGACCGAGATTCGAGCGCAGCATGGCTTTAGAACACCTGATGCAATTCATCTTGCTGCTGCTGTCGAGTCGAGTTGCGACGTATTTCTGACCAACGATCATCGTCTGGACCGCTTTAGCGACATTAGATATGAATTGGTAACAGATGGGCCAAGGACAACTCCCAAGCCTGAATGACTTGGGTATGGAGAAGACTCATGCAAACCAAGCTCACGCTACGCCTAGAGGAGCAATTGATCGAACGAGCTAAAGCCCATGCTAAAAAGCGGGGCAAGTCCGTATCGCAGATGGTGGCCGACTATTTCGCGCTGCTGGACCGGGAAGATCGACCGGAGACACTGGCACCGCTCACCCGTTCTTTACACGGTGCCTTGAGGGGTACTGCTGTCGATGAGGATACATACCGCGAGCATTTCGAGGAAAAATACCTGTGAAAGTGATGGTCAATACCAATGTCGTACTCGATCTGCTACTTCGGGCAAAGTACCTTCCTATTAGACGTAGGCACCAAGCAGTTGAGGCAACGCTGAAATATCGTCGATGACCGCAACTTTGGGTACTTCGTCAAATTCACTTTTGCTCGTTGCGCCTGATAGTACCGCAATAAAGGGCACCTTGGCCCGTTCGGCCGTTAATGCATCAATCGTACTGTCGCCAACGTAAAGCACGTCATTGGCATCCATTTGCATTCTAGCTATAGCGGCTGTCAAACCTCCGGGATGTGGCTTGTGTTCGGCAACATCTTCTCCGCCGATGATGACGCGAAAGCGATTGGACAGCCCTTCTCTTGCTAAAATCTCCTCGATTCTATAGCGAAACTTCGTTGATACGATCCCCAATGCAAAACCCATTTCGATCAACCGCTCCGTTGTCGCGGGAACGCTAGCAAACATGGACGTTAAATCTACCATAATCTGATCGGCTCGTTCGACAAAGTTGCTTATAAACAAACTGACGTTCTGATTGTCGGTTTGCCCAGTCAAACGTATAAAGGTGTTCTCTAAAGACATACCGATAGTTCGCTTGATCCGCTCATCATCGGCTCGGGGCAGACTCAACTTTTCCAGCGCAAAATTAACACACTCAATGATGCCTTTTGTTGAATCTGCTAGTGTAAGGTCAAAGTCAAAAATGATCGCCCGAGCCATAGCTTGCCGTGCGAATCCCTTTCTCAATACGGTGCGATACGCCTGCTACTCGGTGCTAGGCATCAATCCGCAGGGCGGACCGTCACCTGTGTGTTAGGATGGCCGATGTCGGTCTTAACGTAGACGATGGTCCGGGCTTGGTCGTCGGAGTCAACTTGCTGAATGATCTCGCCGCCCTCGACGGCATAAATGCCGCTAGCCATGACGAACTTAAGGCGACCACCTTGGATCACGATAGGGTTGTCACCGGGGTCCCTGTTGATCGTGGCGCTGAGCGCAGTTTCCGTCCCTTGGTTGAGTACCGCGCTTGGGCCTGACCTATCCGTCCCCGGTACCCCGTACGTTACCTCGAACTTCCGTAGGGTACAATCGCGCACCAAATACCCATTAGCAACGTAAGTATCGCAGGTGGGCAGGCGCTCTTCCTTCTCGACCGCCGTGCTGTAGTTGGTCTGTGCTAGGGCCGAGTCAACCGCCACCTTGCCGATCGGCGGTTGCGATTCGATAATGCCTTTGCCCAGCCTAGGGTCGTCCGGCACTAGCTTTGATATCTCCAGCAGACCTATGAGCTCCAGTTTAGGAGATTTGGCCAACCCTCCGTAATAGGTAGGGACCGGACCGCGGTGGATCGTGCCGTCATCGGTTCGGTGGGCTCGCTCAAGCAGGACCAGATTCAAGCCGTACTGTTCGTCGAGGAGATCGGTGATCTGCCACGGCTCGCCATCGCGGTGCCACCAAGTAAGGTGGTGACACATAAAGAGCCGCAAGCCGCTCCGTTTATGAGCTAGCAGATCCTCTTTGAGCCAGCGGTCTTGGTCCGGGCGGACCGCATGGGTCTCCCACTGGTCCGGGCAGTAGGGCAAGACGATGTGCAGCGGACCGATGTCGCGGGATTGGTATCGCGTACCGAAGTAATGTCGGTAATACTCAATGCTCATTGGCTGGTCGGGATAAGGCTCGTGGGGGTAGTGCCCATAATCTACAATGCCGCCGCGGTCGTGGTTTCCGAGCCCTCCGAAGTAAGGCACGTCCAGATGTCGGGAGGCTGCGTCGGCGATGCGGGCAACGACGCGCTCGTCCTCGTAACCTATATCATCAACATTGGCGTAGAAGGCGGGGCGGATGATGTTGACCGTCTCCCGGAAGAGAGAGGCGATCTCTCCATCCACCGAGAGCCGGTGTGAGTCGAGAGCATGGTGGAAGTTGCCGGTCAAATAGATGGGGTCGGGATATTCCAGTAGTACGTTAACGGCGTTCGGTTGGGAGGCTGTTCCTAGGGAGTTGGAGACATGTAGGTCGTATAACTCCTCAGGAGTGTCAGGTGGTATCTGGACGAGGAGGTGCCATCCCGGCTCTGCTTCGTGCCGGATCATCCAACGTCCGTACTCCGCTCGCAGTACCTCCAGGGGACGAGAGAAGTGTTCGGTGCTTAGGGAGGATGACCAGCCTTGTACGGTGCGATCGGCGTCGATCTCGACAATGAGAGAGTCTCCTGCGAGACGGGTCACGGCACTCGTCAGTCGAGGAGACACAATGGTGGGAAAAAGCGGATCCCTAGTTAGTATCGCCGACAACTCGGCGCTGCCGCCCGAGTATAGGTTTACCTCGGTTTCTTGGGGGAGGAAACCCCAACGCGACACCCTGACGGAGCAGGGACCTGTATGGATGCCGGAGGCGTCCGATAGGTCAATGTCGAAAGAGAAGGGAGCTATCGTGTCGGGGGAGGCTTCCCAAGACATCCTCCGCCTACTCCGCATATCAGCGAAAAAAGAGGCGCGCACTTCATCGCTCTGAATGAGGTCTAGGCGCACAGATTCGAGGGCATTGGCCTCTGGATGCCGCCAGCGCGGAGCCGTGTCAGGTGACTCTTCAAAACGAATCGAGAGCGTGAAAATCGCTGGGGGTTCCGCTGCGGTTTCAGACGGATTGAGCAGTGCACTAGCCGTTAGGATCAACGGAATAAGCCAGCGGGCAGAAGTTGTCATTGCCATATTACCCGATTCATGTGATTAACATACGCTTCGGAATAGCCCGACTTCTAAGCAGTCGAGGCAACGTTGCCTACCATCTATATCCTAAAAGACCGGAATGAACTTGTGGCACACGGGCGAGACGACTTCCGCCTTGTGCCCGGTTGGCGTCAGCTTCCCCGTGTCCTGATCCACCTTGAACGTGAAGATGTCATTGCTGCTGTGGTTGCCAGCGATTAGGTAGGTCCCCGTGGGGTCGAGGCCGAAGTTGCGCGGGCCGGCACCGCCGGTCGGCACGATCTCGACGAGCGCGAGCTGGCCGGTGTCTTGGTCAATTGCATAAACGGCAATGGAGTCGTGGCCGCGATTGGACCCGTAGAGGAAGCGGCCGTTGGGATGGACGTGGATGTCGGCGGTGTGGCTGACTTCTGTATAGCCGTCGGGCAGCGTCGAGATGGTCTGGATGGTGGCGAGCGTGCCAGCGTCGGCGTCGTAGTCGAACGCCGTGATGGTGTTGCTCAGTTCGTTGATGACGTACGCCTGTTGGCCGTTGGGATGGAAGGCGAGGTGGCGCGGGCCGCTACCGGGAGCGATTTCCGCGGGCGTCTGCGCGACCAGCTTGCCATTTGCGTGGTCAATCGCATAGATGAGCACCTTGTCGATGCCCAAGTCTGGAGCAAAGGCGTGTTTGTTGTTGGGAGCGACCATAATCGAGTGGGCGTGTGGCCCCTCTTGGCGGCCCGGGTTGACCGAAGAACCCTCGTGTTGGACGAAATCCGTGGCCGCGCCGAGCGAGCCATCTTCGCGGATCGGCAGGATGGCGACGCTGCCGCCGCCGTAGTTGGCGGCTAGCGCGTACTTACCGGCGCGATCGATGCTGATGTGGCAGGGGCCGGGGCCAACGGTCGATTCGGTGTTGATGTGGGTGAGGGCTCCGCTCTGCTGGTCAATGGCAAAGGCCGCAACCGCGCCGCCGGGCCGGTCGCCGACCTCGCTGGTCTCGCCGATGGCGTAGAGGAAGCGGCGGTTGGGCGCAATGTCGAGGAAGGAAGGATTGTCAATGCCGCCAATGCTGCTTTGATAGGCGAGCGCCCCGGTGGCCATGTCGAGGCGATAGACGTGGATGCCGTCCTCGTCGCCGCTGGAATAGGTGCCGATATAGACGAGATAGTCGATCATAGTGGAACTCCTTTGGGTTGTGAAGGCGATGGAAGGAATGAGAAGAAGAACGAGTAGATTCCATTTCATAAAACGTCGCATTGGCCGCTTAAAAGACATCAGAGAGACTCCTGAATCTCGGCGTATTCCGGTAAAGCTCTAACAACAACTAAGGCAATGGCGTCGCAAGCGTCCGGGTGCGCGACCACGGCGTCGGCGGAACTGGGCTTGGGAATCTCTAGGCCCGAAGAGGCCATGCCCTCAATATGAAGCGCTAGCGCCTCAGCAGCCATTGCTCGGGCTTTCTCCAAGGTGTCGCCAGCGGTGATACAGCCGGGAAAATCGGGGAAACTCACGCCGTAGTCGCTGCTCGGCTCCTTGTGAATTAAGCCGATGTACGTTCGCTCCATGGAATCTCCTTATCGCAATTTAAGCCCAGATTGTCTTTCGATGCTCCGCAGCGTACCGGCTGGAAGGTCGCGCCGTGGATGCGGAACGGTCACCAAACCGCGCTTTGCGGGGTGTTTCAAATGGTAATGCGACCCGCGAATGCGGTCTATTTCCCAACCATCCGCCCTTAGTCGCCGCAAGACGGCCTGACTGTCCATCTGCGGGCGCGGCTAATATACTACCGAAATCGCACCCGCGTGCGTCCCCGGCCCGGACTCGGCCCCCAGATCGAGGCGGTAGAGGTAAATGCCCGGTGCGACCAAGGCCCCCGATTCGTCGCGAGCCGTCCAAGTAAAGCGGTGTCCCGTTGCAGTCGGCGTAGCCTCGACCGCAGCGATTTGGCGGCCCGCTAGGTCGTAGAGCACGAGCGTGGGGGTCGCCGCGTCTAGCTTGAAGACCACAAAGCGCATGTCGAGCGCGTCGTTGACCCCGTCGCCGTTGGGCGTGATCACGGGTGAAGCCAGTTCCAAGGCGTCGATGAGTTGACCGTGCTCGGCTAGTTTGGGGAGCATTACTACCTGAGAGCGGCGCTCGGCTGGCTCGACCGACTGCCAGAGGCCGGGGCGCTCACTCAGCCCGAGATCAAGGGGAAAAACCGTGGCATTGTGCAAAACCCGCGTCGTGAAACCCACCCGAATCGAGTCCTCGGTCACAACGTGCGGCAGGGAGACCAACAGCGAATCGCCCCGCTGCTCGACGTGGGCAGGTTCGACCGGCGCGGAGCCGATGTGCAGTTCGAGATCCTCGACGTCAATCCGGCCCGGCACAGTAAAGCGCAATAGGTCGAAACCCGAGTCCTCAGCCTCCATCTGCGGCCAAAGCGTATAGGTGAAACGGGTGTCCTCGTTGGGGATGGCTTGGCGCGGCTCAATGCGGCCCACCGCACCCTGCAACAGCGCGTCCTCAAACTCGACCGAGAGCGAATGGACCACTGGCGCCACGCTGGGGTCATCGGTGGAGAGGATCATCTCCAGCAGGATGAAGCGGCGCGGGCTTTCCGATTGGAATGCCTCGCCCGAGAACTGATAGACGTTGCTCCACTCTCCCCAGTCCTCGCCCACCACGAGCGTCGTATCGACCGGACCGCGCAGCACCTTGGGCGAACTATTCCACTTATCCTCGGTGACCTGTTCGCCGATTTTGTTGTAAAACGTATAGACCGGTTCTAGCGAATTGCCCGAACGTGAGCGCAGTTGCAGGCGGGTGCCCGCGGCCAGCTCGGTATCCCAAGAGAGGTTTTTGATGACTTTTGGCCGCCCGTCGCCCGAGGTTTGTCCTAAGTCGATGAAGTCCGAGTGCAATACTACTTCGGCGGGATAGCCCGGAGAGAACAACATGAACTCGGCCCATTTGACAATGCCCCAGCCGGTGTCTCTGATGCCGTGCCAAAAGAAGTAGCGCATCTTGCGCGGCTTGAACATATAGCGAATGTAGAGCAGGCGGTCGGCGTTGGGATTGATGTGGGTCAGGAGCTCTGTGTAGTCAAACGCATCGGGCACGGGCAGATTGGAACTGAGGCTACGGGTGCCGTCTGAATAGAGCACGGTATGCCCCGGGCCGGTGCCGTTGATCGAGAAGCCCACCAAGCCCTCGTCGGGCCTAAAGGAATAGAGAAAGAATTCATCGACGAAGAACACCGCCCCCAAATCCACTCCAAACCACACCCCACCCTCCTTCCAGCCGAGGCTGCCATACGAAGAGCCGATTAGGTTGTTGGTGTTCATGTCGGCGTCGAAGAGATTTTGCGGATCGACTGAGTTGACTCCGTTGACAAAGCGGCCCCGCTGCATGGTGCCAATGCTGATGTTGTCGCCAATGCCGCGAACCTCGATCTCGGCCAAGGCCGCACTTGCGGTCTTCTCTTCGGCCTCAATGCGAATGCGCTGGATCACCCGATAGTTGTTCTTGGCTACCGGGTCGATAGCCAAGCCCTCGTCGAGCTGAAATACACTGTCGCGGGCGGTAAACCCGAGGGGAATGACGAGTTCGCTGGCCGCGTTGGGCCGGGTCGTGCGGAAGAGCGGATCCAGCAGCACCAAGTCGTCTTGCACCGAGATGCGGGTCCCCGTGCTGCCGTACACGGTAAACTGGCGGAAGGGACGCGCACCCTCCTCGTCGGGAAAGACGAGGCGTATTTCCCGGGCCAGTACAGCGCGGCCCAAATCTATCTCAATGGCCCAGTCCTCGACGGCGTCGGCCGGATCTGGACGCCAGAAGGTCTGGAGATCTCCGTCGATGATGTTGTCTGCATCGGCTGGATTGGAGGCTGCCTCCCAGACGCCGCCCGCAACTCGTCCGCGACTCTTGCTCTCGTAGGAGAAGCGATGGGCATCAGCGACCGCGTTGATGTCCTTGCGGAACTTGACGAGCTGTAGCTGGCCATTCTCGCCCACCTCAGTTAGGCCGAGAGGCACCTGCCAAGTCGCCCAAGCATCTTGCCCTTGGAAGGTCAGGGTTTCGCTGCTGGCAGCCATGGCGACAACCGCGACGCAGACGAGCGGTAAAAGAAATCGCATCGTTCCCACTCCCTCAGTACGCTACGCCCACGGGGCGGAGCAAAGCGGCAGCGCGGCGCTCGGATTGCAGGACCACGGAGATTAGGTACACGCCCGGAGGCAGAACAGTGCCCTGTGCGTCGCGTCCGTCCCAGCGAGCCGTTTGCGGGCCGGCAGTTTGCAAGCCTTGGGACACGGTCGCCACATGGCGTCCGTCGAGCGCATAGACCGCCAATTCGACGGGCACTTGTTCCGGCAGGCCATAGAGGGAATAGGCCATGCGAAGCTCGTCGTGAACGCCGTCGCCATTGGGCGTCAACACAGACGTTGAAAAGCGCAAGTTTTGCACCAAGGCAGGTTGTTGATCCGAAACGCTAAGGACGCGTAGGCTATTGGTGGAAAGCAATTCGCTGGCGTCGCCAGAGACGATGGGTTGGGGCAAGGTCTCGACCTCTGAGTCGGTGACTGTGCCCAAGAACGTGGTGGCCAGTTCAAACACTTCCGCGGCAAAGACGATGCGCAACGGCGCGTTGTTGGCGCGGGTGACGCGTTCAGGTAGGAGTACTGTTAGCCCATCGTCCTCTTCGCGGACGGCGGCTGGGTCGGTCGCTTGGCCGCCGACAAGCAACTCTTTGAACGCGGGTCGAGCACCCGTTTGAATACGCACTTGGTCGAAGCCGCGCTGATCCCCGCCTGAGAAGGAGGCCGACAGATCGTACGCGAATTCGACCATTTCGCCCAAGGCCACCTCGCCAAATCCATGCGCGGGCTGCGGGTCGGCAAGCGGAGCCACCTCGCCGAGGACGCGCGCCGCCAATAGCGGTGCCCGCTCGACCCACAGCGAATCCAAGCGCACAAAATCTGCAAAGCGAGTGCTGTGCAAGGTGATGAACACCTGTATGAAGGAGCCGCTGTCGAGGTTGAGCGGCAGGCCCGATTGGGTCGTGGGCGTTGACCAGAAGGTCCAGTTATCGCGGTCGTAGGTGACTGCGGCCCGCATTCCAGGCCGGGGGCTGCGCTGGACAAAGTCACAAGAGGCGCACGTGCGGCCAAACCCAGTGCGAAGGTCGTTCTCGTAGCGGGCGCGGGAGACGACCTTTTCCTTGCCGGTGACCGTGTATTCGTGATAGATGTTCGGATCGTCGTCGCGGCCCGTGCGAACCTCGACCTCGGCGAAGGCCCGTGCATCGGGTGCCTCAACGGCCTCGCCAGCGACAAAGCGCATCGGCGTGGCGGTAAAGAATAAGCGGCCAAAGTTTTGCTCGGCCCCGAGGTCGATGATTTTGGAGCGGTACGTGGCCCGCTTGGGAAAGCCCTCGCCATAGACCTCGAACTCGCTGATGGTGCCCAAGAGCGAGCGAGCTTGATTGCCTTGGCCACCTGATGAGCCGCTAACGCGGGTCAAGGCCGTCTCGTCGATGATGGAGAATTTGCGGGCCCAGCGGAAGAAGCGCACGTATTGCTGGTCGAAACCAATGCGCACGTCCGGTGCAAAATTTTGCGTCGGCTCGGCGACGATCCTTGCGAGGGGTAGCGGGCCTTTGATGGTGAAAATCTCGCTGTTTTCCTCTTGGATCGAGACTTGGAAGGCCGGCGTCGAATCCGTGCGCAGCGGCGTGCCGTCCGAGCGGAAACCGCCCGAAGGGGCGTGGAAGCCGAAGGTGTGCGCCGGCATGGGCACGGCCAAGTCGATGGTGAAAAACTGCTTGCCAATGCCCTCGGCCTTGGAGGAGTTGTACGTGGTGCTGTCGGCATCGATGAGTGCGACGCCGTTTTCGGTGGGGTCGCCGTTGCCTTCGTTCCACTTCCAGATGCGGGGGCGCTCGCCGTCGATATAGCCTAATTCTTTGGGCTGGCGAAAGGTCGTCCAGTTGTCAAGCAGGGGAATGATGTTGACGCCCGGCTCGACGCGCACCGGCTGGATAGCACCAGGGACGCGCTCAAAGTCAATCATAATGCTGACCGTGTCTTGGCCGGCCCAAGGCTGGCTGCCGCCGAGTTGCCAAGTAGTAACCTCAGCTTGTAGGGCGGTCGGAGCCAGAAGCGCGATAGCAACGGTGAGCGCGAAGCTGCGGGTTCTCAGCATGTCCTAGCTCCTAGCGAAAATGCGCATCGGCGGCATGCAGAGCACCCGGGCCTTTTTGCATCCTCATTAGCTGGCGCTGACGCGGGCTCAAGCCATCGTACCATTCCGGCGGGAAGCCATCGTGCGGGTCGAGTTGGAAGACCAGCATGTGCTTTCTATAGTGGCCGAAGAGGGCGTGGCGGTTGTGGTCGCCGGTATTGGCTCCGCCGCCGTGCCAGCACTGGCCGTTGAAGACAATCACCGACCCGGCCGGAGCTGTCGGCTGCACCTCGTGCTGGACCATAAATCCCTCCGGGGGCGCGGCGAGGCCGCTCTTGTGCGAGCCGGGCACCACGCGGGTGCCGCCGATTTCGGGGCTAAAGTCGTCGAGCATCCACACGGTGTTCATCATCACCGGCGTGTCCATGTTGAGCATATAGACGGGGATGTCGCTGTGCAGGTGTTGGTAGCCGTCGCCGGGGCGAACGATGCGCGAGTTGAGGCTGCCCAAAATCAGTGAGGGCTCGAGAAAGTGTTCGAGGATGGGCAAGACGCGAGGATGGTCGATACACTGGTGGAAGATGCGATCCATGACCGGGAGGTTGGCCACATGGCGGGCCGCGCCGCGATGGGTGTGTTCGGTACCGTGCTCTTGTTCGCAGCGGATCAGGGCTTGGCGCATGGCCGCGGCCGTGTCGGAATCGAGGACGCTTTCCAGCAGAGTGAAGCCGTAGATTTCGATTTCTTGGATGGCTTGTTCGCGTTCGTTCACGGAAATCTCCTTTGCAAGAGCTACTAAAATAAGCTCGCAAAGTTAGCTTCTGCAACCGATTACCTCTTAGAAGCGGTCTGAATGTCCTTGGCGGCTGTCGCGAGGGGAAGTATCCGCAGATGAACGCAGATGAGCACAGATGTGGGATGACGTGGCTTGGAGTACACCCGGAATTCTCAGACGGCCTCTAAGATGAGTAGAGTACCTCTGCGATCATGCGCAAACAGAGGAGCGTGATCGCGATTCTGAAGACCTTGCGGAAGAGTTTTTCGGAAACCCGGTCGCGCAAGCGCGTCCCGCACCACGAGCCAAGCGTCGCCGCGCCAATCATCCCGGCAATAAGAGGCAAATAGGGCGCGAAGGCGAAGCCGACAAAGCCAAAGACTAGGATTTTGCACAGGTGGGTGACGGTCATTACCGTGCCGTGGGTAATGACCAAGCGGTCCTTGGGCAAACCCGCGCTGGCCAAGAAGGCACCGGTCAGGGGACCAGCGACGCCGACGAAGAGAGCGAGGAAGGTCTGGAGGGCACCGAAAATGGCAAAGTGGCCGGGAAGGCGAAAAGCGCGGCTGGGCACGGGAACCCAGATGACGAGAAGGATGAAGACGCCCAGGTACAGGGGCAGATCGTTGAAGCTAAAGTCGCCTACTACCTGCACCCCCACGAGCGCGCCGAGGAGTGCGCCGCCCGCGAAGGGCCAGAAGATGCGCCACTCGATGTGGCGCAGGCCAAAGAATACGCGGCTGGCGTTGGAGGCTAGCTGCACGGCACCGTGGACGGGGATGATGGCTGCGGCGGGCAGCAAGCCCGGCATGACCGAGATCAGCGCGATACCGCCGCCCACGCCGATGATGGCGGTGAAGGTCGAGGTCAGGAAGGAGACGCCGATCAGGAAAAAGGGATCCATTCAGTCGGCGAGCACTTCTTTAGCATAGGCGAACAGGGCCGGGTTGCCGCCGGTGTGCAGGAAGATCGACTCGCCATCGAGTCTGCCGTCGCGTGCGTGGGCAAAAAGGCCGGCGAGGGCCTTGCTGGTGTACACGGGATCGAGGAGAATGCCCTCCTTGCGCGCTAAGGTGCGCAGGGCATCCAAGCCAGCGGGGGTGGGGATGCCGTACCCCTCGCCGACTAAGGAACCATCGTTGTCAAAGTCGGCGGCGCTCATGGCAATGTCGAGACCGAGGCGGCGGGCGGCTTGATTGGCAATGGCGGCCATGTCCTCGTGGCGGCTCTCGACGTTGGCGATAGGGCAAAAGCCGCGCACTTGGATCGGCGATTCGATATAGGCTAGGCCCAAAGCTAAGCCGGCTTGGGTAGTGTCGAGGGCGGAGAGGTAGAGGTAGGACGGATTGATGCCTTGTTCTTGGCATTGGCGGGCAATCTCCACGCCCACTTCGGCATAGGCGATGGCGTCGAGGTCAATAGTATCTTCGCGGCGCGGCCAGTACGCGTTTTTCCCCTGTGCGGCAAGCTCCTCGACCTTGGCTTGGAGAGCGTCTTGCTGGCCGTGCTTATCGCCTTCCGCTAGGACGGTGATCTGTGCGCCGAGCAGGTGCTGTAGCAGGTTGTTACCCTGCGATTCAGTGTGGTCGATTGTGCGCACCGGCCGGAGGATCAGGTGCAGTTCCAAGTCTAGTTTGGCGCAGGCCGCGGCGAGTTGGCGGCAGTAATTGGACTGCACTGCCGCGCCCGAGACGATGGTGTCGGCCCCTTTGGCCAAGGCGTCGGCCAAGGCAAACTCGAACATCCGCGTCTTGTTGCCGCCAAAGGCCAAGCCGGTCAGGTCGTCGCGCTTGATGTAGAGCGCCGGGCTGTCGAGGTGGGCGGTTAGGCGCGGTAGCGGCTCTAGCGGGGTGGGACGGATGGAGGCTAGCTGGACGCGGGGTAGCTCGGCAATGGCTGCGGTGAGGGCGTTCGCTTTGGCGGCGTTCATGTCGTGCATTCCTTTGGCCAACCTTGGGGCGGCAGTTGGGAGAGGCGGTTTTGGCGGTGGCACTCTTCGATGACGGCGATCTGCACGCGCACCTGTTGCGGCGTGATCTCGGGTTGGGCTGCTTCCCGCAACGCGGCGAATACGCCGTCGTAATAGGCGTTGGACATATAGGTAAATGCGTCTTGCTCGTCCTCGTTCGGGGCCCAAGACCGCTCGATCATTTTTAGCTCTTCGCGGCAATAGCTCGGACCGGGCAGTGGGCTGCGGATGAGCGATTGATCGGGTGCCTTTTGCGGATCGTAGTAGCGCCAAGTTAGTCCCGCAGGGCCGCCGGAGAGGCCGCCGCGCTCGCCGTGGACGGTGTACATGGGCTGCGGGAAGGCGGTGCAGGAGGAGATTTCAACGTCAATGACGGGTTTGTCTTTGGTGCGCAGCAGAATTTTGACGTAGTCCTCGGCGTCGCCGCAGGTGTTCGCGCGATCCATGGCGCAGAGGATTTGATCCGGCATGTTGAAGTCGAGCAGGCGCATGGCTTGGTCCATGGGGTGCGGGCCGGTATTGAGCAGGTTGCCACCCCGGTATTCCTGCAGGGTCTGCCAATCCCAGCGGCGGGCGAAACCGCTGAAGGAGATCGAGATTTGGACGATGCGGCCGAGGACGCCCGATTCAATGACTTGGAGCAGCTTTTGAAATTGGGGCGCGTTGCGCGACTGCTGGAAGGGCAGGAGCAGGCGATCGGCCTCGCGGGCGGCGGCGATCATGGTGTCGAGTTCGGCCACGCTCCAGGCGAGGGGTTTTTCGCAGATGGTGTGGTGGCCGGTGTTGAGGGAATCGATGGTGGCTTGAGGGTGGAGGTGGCTGGGCAGGGCGTTGACGACTAGGTCGATATCGCCGCGCGCGAGAATGTCGCGGTAGTCGGCGTACGCGTCGCAGCCCATTTCGCTTTGGGCGCGTTGGCGGCGGTCCTCAAGGAGGTCGGCGACGGCGACTATTTGGTATTTATGCGGGGCGGTCTTGAAGTAGCGGCAGTGGATGGCGAGGCCGGAGCGGCCTTGGCCGAGAACGGCGACGCGGACAGGGTCTTTTTCTGTAGGCAATTTGGGTGGCTCCGTGTAGAGATGGGCGTTTATGTTGCGGGTTGAGCGGAGGGGTGTCAAGGGTTTGTAAAGGGGAGGTGGGATGCGTAGTTTACGTGGCGACAGCGGCTTATATAGCAGTCCGAAATCATTTACAAAATGATCCGCAGATGACACAGATAGCTATCGTAGCGTGTTCACCAGAGAGAACGAAGTGCATATCTCTCAAGTCATTTAGGATTGCTATAGCAAGGAGAAAAGCATGAAACACATCCGACACGTCCGTCTCAATGAGTTGGACCCAAAAGGTGGCCCGATCTTTGAGGGATTGCGGAGACAGACGCCGTGGGAGGCATTCGACTATTGGGTATTGGCACCGGGGGAAAAGAGCTCGGTGGAAGGAATAGGAATAGCTTGTGAACAAGGCTATGTGTTTACGGGCGGGCCGGTGGAGTTGACCGTGGGGCAGCAGCGAATAGAAAGCGGAGAAGGGCCTGGGTTTATCGTCGAATCTACTGGGAGTACTCACGAGCTGAAAAACTTGACCGACATACCTGTGCAAGTGCTGCGCGTACGTGTCGCGATGGACGTGGATGCAGAGACGCAGCAACGCCACGTCAACCAGTTTTGGGAACAGTTTCTGGGCGTCAAATCGGACGCGATGCAAGGCGTACCCCTTCTCAAGGGGACCTTCGACACACAAGAGCTAAAGTGGCGCGACGCAATACACGGCGGCTGTGGGCAGATCGCTACCCGGCACGTGATCCCACCTAGGAACTTCTACAGTGATTGGACCTTTCTCGACCACGCGATCCTCGGTGAGAAGGGGTCGTTAGGGTATCACCATCACGAGGCGCTGGAGGAGAGCTTTGTGGTACTCAAGGGACGGGGATTGATGAAGATTGAGGACGAGATTTTTGAGGTGGGGCCGGGATCGGTCACTTGGCAGGGCATTGAGCAGAGACACAGCCTCTCCAATCCCGGGCCGGAAAAGCTGGAGTTTGTACGTATCGCCGTGAGGCAGGCATACACCACCATTGACGTGTAACGTGTACGACGATTTTGTCGGCACGGTGACCGAAGTGATTACTTTCAAGGATTAAAAGAAAGGGGATATAACAATGAGAAAACGAACTTGGGGCATCGGCATCGGGGGTTGGGGCGTAGCATGGACACTGCTTGGTTGGTCGGGCCTTGGCGGACCAGAGTGGGCCGGCCACGCCGGTCTCGGCCTCGGCATACTAACAGGGTTTGGCTGCTTGTGGGCCTACGCCCATGAAGGCACGAGCACGAAAGAAAAGAAGCAATGAAGATCAGACTACCGGCCGCAGTCGCACTTGCAACGGACGGGAGAATGGCCATGGTCGTCACACTCAAAGAAGTTCTCGACTCCTTACCGCCCGAGCGGCGTGCGGAGATTGACCGTCGATATGAGGAATTGCTCAACGAAGTAGAGTCCCTCAAGGAACTGAGGTCCTTGTCAAAACTGTCTCAAGCCAAGATGGCCGAGGCACTAAGGATCAGCCAGCCCGCTGTCTCCAAAATAGAAAAGCAGACCGACATGTACCTTTCCACTCTGCGCGGCTATGTGGAGGCCATGGGCGGCGAGATGGACATCGTCATTCGCCTGCCCAACCGGGAGCCTGTAAAGGTCAAATCGCTGAAGGCCATGGCTGGTAACACCTAATTACGCGCCATGAGCCAAACTAGCTCTTTCTCGCCAGAGGAGGCGTATGCAATGGCAGCAAAAAGCACGAACCTAACCGATACCATCCAGCGCATGGCCGAGGCCGCCAGCAACTTCCTCGCGTCCTTAGATGCGGCCGAGCGGCAGAAGGCGGTGATCGACTTTGCCGACAGCACAGAGCGCAAAAACTGGCACTACGTGCCGAGGGAGCGCGCCGGATTGCCGCTCAAGGAAATGGACGAGCGCCAGCGCGAGCTAGCCCACGCGCTGGTAGCGACCGGAGTCAGTGCGTCGGGGTATGAAAAAGTCTCGACGATCATTTCGCTGGAACCGATACTGGCCGAGTTAGAGGGAGCCGGGCGGCGCTTCCAGCGCGATCCCGAGCTGTACCACGTGAGCATTTTCGGCGAGCCAGATGGAGACGCACCCTGGGGCTGGCGTTTTGAAGGCCACCACGTCTCTCTCAACCACACGGTAGTAGAAGGCCAACTGGGATCGACGCCGTTGTTTTTTGGCTCAAATCCCGCTGAGGTACGCCACGGCGAGCAAGCTGGGTTGCGTGCTCTGCGGGAGGAAGAGGATCTGGGGCGTCAGCTTTTGCACGAGTTGGATGGCGAGCAAAAAGCGGTGGCCATCGTCAGTGCCGAAGCCCCAAGGGACATTCTCACGACCAATGTGCCCCACGTGCGCGGCGAAGTCGAACCGGAGGGGTTGGGCAGCGCGGATATGAGCGCGGCACAGCGTCAGGTCTTGGACGCCTTGATCGAAGTGTACGTCCGGCGCTTGCCCGAAGCAGTGGCCGAAGCCGAATGGGCGCGACTCGGAGCAGCATACTTCCGGGCGGCGCACTTTGCTTGGGCCGGCGCAGAGGAACGCGGGGGGCCGCACTACTACCGGGTGCAGGGGCCGGGTTTCCTAGCCGAGTACGACAACACCCAAAACGACGCCAACCACATCCACGCGGTCTGGCGCGACCTGAACAACGATTTCGGCGAGGATCTGCTCAAGCGACACTATCGGCAGAACCATAGATAAATTAGGAATTGAGAATTACGAATTACGAATTACCCACCACCGCCCCAATTCCTAATTCCTAATTCCTAATTCTTAATTGTTTTGGAGAGAATTCTTTGACCGTTACGGCCGTCTTCAGTTCACGCGCCGCGTTCTACGAACAATTGCACTGCCGCTACCAGCGCCGCGAGTTCGATAACTGGCAGGTCTGGGGCGGCAACCTGACCATTGCAATCGACGGTCAGGTCTGTGAGCCGCCCCTCGCTAGGGCTTATATCAAACCCGGCAAAACAGCGGCTCGCGCCCGAGTGCGCTGCGAGCTTTTCGTTGCGGCTGTGGACCCATACCAAGTCCAACCAAGGGATGTGGATGCGCGGCTGTGGACCGATGCCAGCGGAACCAACGCGTATGTGGAGATGCGGCTACTCGTCGATGAGGAAGGCACACCCGTCCTCGCCGACAACAATCTCGTCTTTGAGTCAGCAGCTTTCGCGCTTGAACGCACGGGGGCCTTCAACTACGCGGTGGAGTTTTCCGCCGATAGCTACGCCGAGGCCGGGCGCAAGGAGTGGATCAGCCTCAACGATCTGGCCGAAAACCGCGACGGGATCATCGTCGTCAGCCCTGAGTGGGTGCGACAAGGACCGACGATCTATGAGGTATGCGCACGCAAGGTCGGTGCCGAGGTCGAAAAGGACCGCTTCCGCTCGGGCCGGCTCGCCGACCTGACGCGGCGCTTAGACGCCATTCCGGCCGATGTGATATACTTGCTGCCCTTCTTCCGCCCGGGTTTTGCGGACCTGCACACCGGCGCGGACGTGCGCAAGGGGACCCTCGGCAGCGTCTATGCGGTACAGGACTTTTTCCAGGTTGACCCCGAACTGGTTTCGCCGGTCGAGGAAGTGGATTGGGAGGCACTGGTGGCGGAAGGTTTCGTGCTCCCAAACGAGATGGAAGATCTCGCCGAACTATCGGCGGCTCAAGCGGAAAAGGCACTCGGCCGCGAAGCCTTCGTCCAGCTCGTCGGTCGCGCCGAGTTGCGGGCACTGACTAGAAAGGCACATGCCCTCGGCAAGAAGGTCATCTTCGACTTGGTCCTGATGCAGAGCAGCCGAGACTGCCCGCTGATCACCACGCATCCCGAGTGGTATCTGCGCGACGAATGCGGCGTGCCGCAAATCCACCAGATCGCTTGGCTGGTCTATTCGGACGTGGCGCTCTTCGACTTGGTTTACAATCGGCCGTTACAAGAGTACCTACTGGAGATTGCCCCGTATTGGATTGAGCAATGCGGGTTCGACGGGGTGCGCATCGACGCCAGCCAGACCATCGACCGGCCCTTCCTCAAAAAGCTCAAGAACCGCATTCAAGCTGCCGCGCCAGAGGCGTTGGTGCTGGGCGAGACGCTGTGCCCGCTGACCGAAGCAGTGGACGTCCCGGCAGATGCGATCTACGCGCTCTTAGTTGACTTTCACCGCGACGTCGAGCACGCCCAGCCTCTCATCGATTTCCTAGAGGAGATGAATCACACCTTCGCGCCCGGCACCGTGGCCATGGCCTACTTTGAAAATCACGACAGCCCGCGCGCCACCCAAGTGTGGCACGAGCGGTTCCGGGAACTCTTGCGCTGCGACGAGCAGGCGCGGACCTATTGGCAGGGTTTTACGTGTCCCATCCAGCCGGATGCGGAAGACCGGGCGCTGCTGATGGCCCTGCTCAAGAATTTGCAGGCCGACTTGATCGACTGCTCAGCCGGTTCGGCCTCTAAGTGCAATCTGACGCGGGGTTTGGAGCTAGGTAGCGAGTGGGGCGAGGAAACGCGCACCGACTTTGAAAACGAAACTCTCCTGCATTTCGACCAAGCCGAGCGCGAGCCGCACGCCAGCCTAGTGAGGGCCTACGAGCGCCTCTTCGCACTGCAAAAGGAATGGCCGGAATTTTGCGACGGAAAAATTTACTTCCACCGCAACGAATTTTCGGGCGGCGACTCAGACGACCGCATTCTGGCGTACGTGCGCTATACCGAGCGGAGCGCGCTTTTAGTGGCGCACAACTTCGATCCGCGCACCGTGCGGCGGGCGTCCTACCGCTTCGATTATCTACCACAGCCGCCCACATCGCGCCAAAAGTGCTTCGACACGTACGAGGCCCTTGCGATCGAGGCCATACCCGCCAACAACGAGGTCTCGGAGATCAGCCTCATGCCGCTACAGACGCAGGTGTGGCGACTTTACCGTTAATTTTTAATGACGCGAGTATGAGATGCTTCGCCTCCACTGCGTTGTGGCTCAGCATGACAGGCCGAGGGTCCCACCTCCTGTCATGCTGAGCGCAGCGAAGCATCCCACACCCAAGAAGCCCGTGCATAACGTCAGCTTTTAACCTCAACTAGGAGACCCCATCATGGCAAAAATCGGCGCAATTCACTACAACTGGCCCGGCTGCAACTTAGAGGGCTTCGCCCGGCGGGCCAGCGAAATCGGCTACCAGTACTGCGAGTTGCAGATCGGCGATATCTGGGATGGCGAGTCCAAAAACGGCGAGCAGACAGCCGCGGCCACCCGCGAGTTATTGGCCAAATACGGGATGCAAGCCTCGGCAGTAGCGGCCGGCAACGACTTCCTGCAAGCCAATCCCCGCGACTTGGACGCGCAAGTCGAGCGCTACCGCTACGTCTGCCAGATCATTCCCATAACCGGCACGGACATCGTGCGCTCGGACGGCGGCTGGAACCGCAATGGCGACGTCCCAGAGGACCAGTGGGACGCCATGCTGCTCGAAGCCTTCAAGCGCTGCGCCGATTTTCTCGAAGAGTACAACGTGCGGATCGCCCTCGACAACCACGGAACTTCCACCAACGACGGCGACTGGCAATTAAGCCTGATCGAACGCATTGGCTCGGACCGACTCGGCGTCAATCTGGATACCATGAACTACCGCTGGTTCGGGCACGAGCTGGACCGAATCGATCACTTCTATGAAATACTGGCTCCGCACGTTTTTCACACCCACATAAAAGACGGAACTGGCTCGCGGCAAAATTACAAAGGGGCGGCATTGGGCGAGGGAGAAATCCACCTCGACCACGCGGTCCAGTGCCTCAAGGCGGCCGGCTACGACGGAGCTTGGACGGCTGAATACGAAGGCCCGGAGACCGAGGGACAGGTCGGATACGAAAAGTGCTACCAGTGGCTGGTGGAAAACGTCTGAACCAACCAAACCCGCTGTTGCGGAGCGACTGGTTGGCATTGGTCCTGCGTTTTGTTTCTGGCGGGCGGCCTGTCGGGCGGTGCTTAGGATGTGCTCAGAGCTTGATGACGGCGATGAGGATGCCGGTGATGGCGACCAAGGTGGTCATCGTCCACCTGAAATGGACATCCATGCGCTTGTTGGTCTCGTCAATGCGGTGGTGAACCGCTTGAATCTGTTCGCCCAACGAGCGATTGGTCTCGTCAATGCGGTGGTGAACCGCTTGGATTTGTTCACCCAGCGAACGATTGGTTTCGTCAATGCGGCGGTTGGTTTCGTCAATACGGTGGTGAACCGCTCCTATCTGGTTGCGCAGGTCTTGGATGTCTTCGCGCAGATAGCTGATGCCCCAGTGCAACTCTTGGGGGGCGGGACGAGGTTGAGGGGTGGACCTCTCGGTCATGGCGGACTCCTTGAGGGCAGTAATATGGTGGCTCAAGGGCAGGAAAGCAATCTACATGCCAACGCCGCTCTCTGAGTAGGGGCGGCGCTCTGCTTGTTTCATCTGTGTGCATCTGCACATGCGGATGGCTCCATTTCGCCACACTGAGGTGAAGGAGGAGCACGGGGATTGGGCGTCGGCGCGGATGCAATAGGCGGGCTATCGCACCTACTACGGCTTTACTTCATTTGACGAATCTGCTCAATCTTCTTGTCGAGCCGCTTGGGGGAAATCGGGTGGGCGGTGCCTAGCTCTTGGGCGAAGACCGAGACGCGATATTCTTCCAGCATCCAGCGCAATTCCTCGATTTGGGCCGCTCGTTCAGGCGAATTGGTCTCCCCGGCGAGCTTTTCCAACTGGCTCTGGTACATCTCGATCAACTCGGCTTTCTGTGTATCCTTGCGCGGATTGGTCGCAGCGCGCTCGGCGCGCACCTCGATGGCTTTTAGGTAGCGGATTAAGTGACTGAGACGGTGGAAGGGGACGCGGGCGAGGAAGTCGTCTGGTAGCAGCCGATCCAAGTCCGCGTCCAGCCCGCGATAGGACCGGCCTGCGAGGAGAATTTCGCGGCGGGCTTCGAGCAAGCTATCGACCGTGGAGATGAAGCGCGCGGCCAAGCCGCGCAGCCGCTGCTTGGCCTGCACCAGCACGCCGTCGAAATCTTGTCGGCGCAGGGGTAGAATTTGCTCGCGGTGGAAGAGGTAGCGCTCGAGATGTTCAAATGCTTGGGTGCGCAGTTCTAGGGAACTGCCTTGGTAGCGAGCCTTGAATTGCGCCAGCTCCTGGAGTTCGCGCCGGAGCCACGCCAACTCGTCGCGCAACGCCAAGGCGCAGAGGCCCAAGAAACCCTCGCACGAGCGGGCTTCGGCTTCGGCGCGACTTTTGTAGAGCCGCAGCGCCACGCCGCCTTCGTCGCGGTCGAGGCCAGGCCATCCATAAAGCGGTATCCCACCCGCTTGAGTCACCTCTACTCGTTCGGGCAGATCGCCGAAATCCCAAGTAGTTATCCCTTCCCGTTCCCACTGTTGGGCCGCCTTTTTCCAAGCGTCGAGTTCGACGGGGGTGTCGTGCTGTTCGAGGCGTTGAGCCAGTTGCTGCAAATCGCGTCCAGCCGCGACGGATTGATCGTTGGTGCCTTGGATATCGACGCGCATTTTGAGGTGGTCGGGCAGGGCGGCGGCGTTCCAGTCCGACGCTTGGATTTGGATATGGTAGTGCCGGCGGATGTGGTCTTGTAGGGACTCCAAAAAGGTGGGGTGCGTCGGCTTAAGCGCGGCCGCAATGCTCTTGGCCTTTGCCGGAATCGGCACCAGTTGCTTGCGAATGGACTTGGGCAACGAGCGCAGCAGGACGGTGATTTTATCTTCGAGCAGACCCGGCACCAGCCATTCGAGTATTTCTGGATCAACGGCGTGGGCCAGTTTGTAGGGCACCTTGACGGTGACGCCGTCCTCGTCTTGCCCCGGGCGATAGGCGTAGCTGAGGGCTAGTTTATTGCCATCGAGATCGAGTGCGTCTGGGAAGGTCTGCTGGTCGAAGTCGGTGCGAGTGGTGCCGAGCAAGTCTTCCTCCTCCATCATCAGGAAATCGTCGGCTTTGTCTTTGAGGAACCGATTGAGGTCGGGCAGCGAGGAAACATCGTCGAGATACTGGGAGTAAAAACGGGCCGCGGCCTCTTCGACGTGGACATCGGCCAAACCGCGGGCACGGGTCTGCCAAGTTTCGATCTTCTGACACAGGCGAATGTTGTGCGCGAGAAACTTGTGCGGAGTATGCACCGTCCCAGGCACCAACGCCTCGCGGATGAATATCTCGGTGGCCTCGCGGGCGTTGATGCGGCTATAAGGAATGCGGCGACTGAGCACTTCGAGACCGTAGAGGATCAGCTTTTCGCGCACCAGTACCCGTCCCGAGCGCGGGTTGAAGTAAGGCTGGTCGTACGAAGCGCGACACAAGTGGCTGCCTAGCTCAGCGAGCCATTCGGGCTGGATGCGGGCGACGGTGCGGGCGAACAGGCGCGAGGTCTCGACGATCTCGGCCGCGACCAGCCAACCGGAGGGGCCGCTCTCGACTGGCTTCTTGCCCTTGTTGGAGCGGAAGAGTCCCGAGCCGGGAAAAATCATCACCTCGCGGCTGCGCGCTGCCTGATAGATATTGCCCTCCTCTTGGCGCGCCACACTCGAAAGCAGGCCAGTGAGCACTGCGCGGTGGATCGCGTCGTACCCGGCGGGTTCGCGGTTGAAGCGAAAGCCTTTTATCTCGTTCAGTGTCTCGCGGATCTGCGCGTGGATATCGCGCCATTCGCGCATCCGCATGTAGGAGAGGTAGTGCGCCTTGCAGAATTTGCGGAGTTGGTTCTGCGAGGCGCTTTCCACTTTGTCGTGGTACGCGTTCCAGATGTTGAGATAAGCTAGGAAATCGGAGTTTTTGTCGTGGAACTGGCGGTGCATTTGGTCGGCCGCATCCTGCTCTTCGAGAGGACGCTCACGCGGATCCTGAATGCTGATGGCCGCGGCGATGACGAGCACTTCGGACAGGGCTTGCTCCTCGCGGGCCTGGAGCAGCATCCGCGAGACCGTGGGGTCGATGGGCAGGCGCGCCATGGCGCGGCCAATGGGAGTGAGTGCGCGGTTTTCGTCGAGGGCGTTGAGTTGGCTCAGGAGTTGGAACCCGCCGGCGATAGCGGCTTTTGCCGGGGGGTCGATAAAGGGAAACGCCTCAATGTCCCCTAGCTTGAGGTTGATCATCCGCAGGATGACCTCGGCGAGATTGGCGCGCTGGATCTCGGGCTGGGTGTATTCGGGGCGCGAGAGAAAGTCCTGCTCCGCGTAGAGGCGAATACAGACGCCGTCCGCGACCCGTCCACAGCGACCCTCCCGTTGGCGGGCGCTGCTCTGCGAAATCGGTTCGATCGGCAGGCGCTGGGTGTGCGTGCGGGGGTTGTAGCGCGACAGACGCGCCAAGCCCGTATCTACGACGTAGCGAATGCGGGGAATGGTCAGCGACGTTTCGGCGATATTGGTGGCCAACACCACGCGGCGGCGGTCCCCCGGGGCGAATACGCGCTGCTGCTCTCCGGCGGTTAGGCGGCCAAACAGCGGCAAGATCTCAACGCCGCGCAACTTGCGCCCTTCGAGCCGTTCGCGGGTCTCGCGGATATCGCGCTCGGACGGCAGAAAGACCAACAGATCCCCCTCCCGCGACATGCGCAAAATTTCTTCTACCGCGCTGGCGGTCGCATCCAAATACGTGTAATCGCCGCGGTCCTGCAGAATCTCATCGAGCGGCCAATAGTGAACCTCAACCGGGAACATCCGGCCCGAGACTTCGATGACTGGGGCGTCGTCGAAAGCCTTAGAGAAGGCTTCGGTGTCGATGGTCGCCGAGGTGATGACGATCTTGAGATCGGGCCGCTTGCGACAGAGAAGCCGCAGGTAGCCGAGCAAAAAGTCGATGTTGAGGCTGCGCTCGTGGGCCTCATCGACGATAATGGTGTCGTATTCGAGCAGGTCGGGATCGGTTTGGGTCTCGGCCAGCAGCATGCCGTCGGTCATTACCTTGATGCAGGTCTCGGGCGCGGTCTGGTCGCGGAAGCGGATTTTGCAGCCCACATCGCGGCCGTAGGTCACCTTGAGTTCTTCGGCCACGCGCTGAGCAATGGAAAGAGCGGCCACGCGACGCGGCTGCGTGACGGCGATGCGAGCGGCCTCGCCCCGGCCAGCCTCTAGGCAGATTTTGGGCAATTGCGTACTCTTGCCCGAGCCAGTCTCACCCGCGACGACGACGACAGGGTGCGCCTTGATCGCCGCGAGGATTTCGTCCCTGCGGTCGCTGATGGGCAGGGAGGGTGGATAAGTCGGGATTGGGCGGTTTTTGCGTCGACGTTGGCGCAGACGGGCGGAACTGCGCGCTTGGCCCAAGAGGCGTTCGACTTCTTTCGGATCGAGGCGACCACGACGCCTCAGCCGCCGTTCGATGCGCACCCGATCTTGGAGCATGCACTGAGGCAGGAGGGTTTTAAGCGCAGCGATGGGGTGGGGTTTGGTAGGCGATTGATTCAAAATTTACAAGAAGTGGTTTTATAACCGTCTGAGTGTAATCATCAGACAGGCGACATTGACAAAGGCTTGATACATTTGGATATGATATTCCCATCGCACGACCAGCCGTCGAAAATTGCCCCACCATGCCAAGGTGCGTTCGACCTTCCATCGCCTCTTGTAGCGGCGCAAGGGGCGTCCATCTTGGGTGGGCGGTTTCTTCCGGTTTTTGCGATGCGGACAGATCAACTCAATGCCCCGTCGTGCCAATCGAGCGCGCAGCGGGTCAGAATCGGCGGCCTTGTCGTAGATCAAGCGCGTCGGATTTTTCCGCGGCCGGCCCCGGCCGGGGCGCGGCACGGCCACCCGCTCCAGCGTCGGCTCGATCAACCCGACTTCGGCTGGGGACGCCGAGTCCAGGTAGTTTCCCAAAGGCAGCCCTTGGCCGTCTGCCACCACCATCCACTTCGTACCCTTTCCGCGTTTGGTCGGCCCGACACAGGCCCCCTTTTTTGGCCGGGGCAAAACTACCATCGGCAAACGTCTCGGCCCAGTCGAGTTGGCCTTGCTCATCCAGTTGGCCTAACAACGCTCGCCATGCCTTCAGCCAGATGTCTTGCTCTTCCCAACGGCGTAGCCGACGCCAGCAGGTACTCGGCGAGGGGTATCGTTCGGGCAGGTCTTTCCACCGCGCACCACTGCGTAACACCCATAAAATACCCTCAAACACCGGACGGTTGGCAATGGGTTTGGGACCGCCTTTGGGCGACGCTTTGGGTGCAGGTAACAACGGCGCTATATGCGCCCATTGGGCATCGGTCAATTCAGACGTATGGCGCGACATAATCGGGACTCCTTGGGGCGAAGCAAAACGAGTAGAAGCAAAAAAGAAAAAACACAACCCCCTATCAAGTTATGAAACCGCTTCAAGGAGTTACGGCGTTTTTGTTGGCACGGAAAATGTACGGCAGGGGCCGCATGGTGGCAAATACGAGAGCGGGTATTACTTTTCTGTAAAATTAATACGCTGGTTGCATTTTGCGAAGGGAATGAAGAGATGCCGCGAATGACGAGTAAAGGACAGGTGACCATTCCCAAAAACATCCGTGATGTGTTGGGGGTCAAACCGGGCGACCAAGTAGAGTTTGAACTGCTATCCGATCAGCGGGTGATAGTCAAGCCAGTATTGGCTACCACTGTCTTTGAACGCTACGTCGGCTTTCTAACGACCAAAGATGGCGCGGAGCCAGACCACATCGTCGCCCAACTCAGGGACGAAGAATGATCACCGCCGTTAGCGCGGCCTACTCAGGCGTCCGTGCGCCAGAGGCGCGGTACAGGACTAGTGGCTTGCTGCTCGGGCAGGTGCCAGTATTCGGCCTCGGGCGGGACCTCTTGCAGGTGCGGACAGGTCATGCCGTGGCGATCCCACACCACCTCACCCGCGCGCAAGGTCAGCGCGCATTCGAGGCGGTGCCGGGCCTCGATGCAGGCCCAGCCACAGTCGCGAAAGTAGAAGTTGCCTTCCAAGACGCCCAGCACGGCGATGTCGGCCTCAGAACCGGGCGTCAAAGTCCCCAACTCGGGCCGACGGATGGCGCTGGCGGGCGTGACGGTAGAGCGGTAGATCACTTCCTGTAAGGACATGTTCATGGCCAAGCACTTGGACATGGTGTCGAGCATGGAGTGGACGTGGCCGTTGATATTGCCCATGTGCAGGTCGGTGCTGATCGAGTCGGGCGGGAAGCGGTCGGCAATGGCCGGCATGGCGGCGCGGTACCAGAAGCTGGCCGCCCCGTGCCCGAGGTCGAAGTGGATGCCCCTCTCGCGCGCCTCGCGCATGTAGTCGTACACCGCGCCGTCTTCATCGACGACGGGGAACTGACGAGCAAAGACGTGCGTGTGAATGTCGCCGGGGCGCAGGTGCTTGAGGAGGAGGTCGGGGTAGGAGCGTTCGGGCGGGCGCGGCCAAAAGTCAACCATCACCGGCATTTTACAGCGCTCACCGGCCTCGACGGCCGCGTCAACCGAGGCCCACGGCGGATGCTCGTCGTCAAACGGCTTGGTGGTCCAATAGTGGGCGGTCTTGATGCCGACGCACACCTCGTCGTGAGCCGCGGCCATCTGGGCCGCCCGCTGGGGATCGAGATTGGCTACTACTTGTTCGGGAGGGCCCATGCCTGGAGCGGCGATGTTGACGTAGGCGAACATGCGGATCTTGGCGTGGTCGATCACCGTCTCGCGGAAGTGCTCAAACTCCTCGGCCCCGGCCGTGCCCGTATCGACGCAGGTGGTTACACCCTCTTTGAGGAAGTGGGCGTCGGCGTTGAGGCTGCCCACCAACCCGCCCGATTGGCGGGCGCGGGTATGGTACGTATGGACGTGGATGTCGAGCAGGCCCGGCACGACGACGAGATTGCCCACGTCGATGACGCGATGGGCGTCCGCCGGGGAAATGTTCTCTTCGACGCGGGCAATGCGGCCATCGAGAACGCCGACATCGGCGACGCCGTTGATGTCGTTGACAGGGTCAATTACGTGGCCACCTTTGAGCAGCATTTCGAGCTTGCGGGGCATGGTTTTTCGTTTCGGATGTTGTAGTGAGAATCAAAAAGTAGGCTGGGTCAAAAACAGGGTCAAATGAGATTGTTGACAATGGTCAGATACTTAGAGTACAATTATCGGATTATAACGTATATTCAATAGTAAATGCGAAACCTTATCTACACACTTCTACTTTTGTCGGCCGGCAGCGCCCAAGCGCAGACCGTCTATCGCGTCCACCTCAAGCTAGAGGGGATGATCGACCCAGGCGTGGCGGCCTTTGTCGAGCGCGTGATCGCCGAGGCCGACGAGACCGAAGCCGACGCAATCGTCTTCGAGATCGACACCTTTGGCGGACGCGTCGATGCGGCCACTGTGATCCGCGACGCCATCCTCGACGCCGAAACCCTAACCATCGCCTTTATCAATAAGCGAGCGATTTCAGCCGGGGCACTCATCTCGCTGGCCTGCGACAAGATCGTCATGACGCAAGCATCGACTATGGGTGCGACCACCCCGGTCGATGCCACGGGCGACAAGGCCAGCGACAAAATAACCTCCTATATGCGCGCCGAAATGCGCGCCACAGCCGAGCGCACCGGCCGCGACGTCAAGATCGCCGAGGCCATGGTCGATGAGCGCGTCGATGTGCCGGGTCTGAGCGCCGAAGCGGGCCGACCGGCCACCTTGACCACCGAGCAGGCGCTCAACTACCAGATGGCCGACGAGACGGCCGAGACGCTGATTGAGCTATTGCGCATCTACGATCTGGGCGAGGCTGAAATCGTCGAAGTCGAGCTCAACTGGACCGAACACATCTTGCGCATGTTGACCCACCCGGTCGTCACGTCGATTTTGCTGGCGGTGGCCATGTTCGGCTTGATCGCCGAGGTGCGCACCCCTGGCTGGGGATTGGGCGGCACGCTCGCACTGGTGGCACTGGGGCTTTTCTTCGGCAGCCATTTGATCGTCCACTTGGCCGAGTGGCAGGAGCTGGCGCTCTTTGCTGTCGGCGTAGCGCTTTTGGTCGTCGAACTAGTGGCCATTCCGGGCTTTGGCATTGTGGGCATGTTGGGTATCGCGGCGATGATTGCGAGCGTAGTGATTACCCAGTTGGGCGATTTTCAATTGTGGAGTTTCGAGGAAATCGTCTCGGTGATCGGGCGGCTCGCTGGCTCGATGATTGGCGCGTTTGTACTCTCGCTCATCGTTTTGCGCTCCCTGCCCAAGTTCGCCGCCTTCAATCGCCTCGTACTCCACAACGAAATCAAGGCCGCCGACGGGTACACTTCCTCCTCGCGTAAGACCGACGACGAGTTGTTGGGCAAGGAGGGGGTCACGGTCAGCTACCTGCGGCCCTCTGGTATAGCCCTGTTTGGGGGCAAGCGGCTCACCGTGATCGCCGAGGGCGAATTCATCGAGGCGCAGCGGCCCATTAAAGTAGTAGAAGCTTGCGGCAGTCGAGTGGTGGTGAAGCCACTATGAGCTTTCTGGGGGGGGAGGTGTTGGAATGGGTTTATTCGCTGGCCTTGCTATTGCTCGGCTTTGCGCTGGTGCTGTTGGAAATTTTCGTAATTCCGGGGATCAATATCTTCGGCGTCGTTGGTTTGCTGACCGCGGTCGCTGGCATTGGCTATGCCTATATGAATATGGGCGGCTTGGCGGCTGGAGTCGTGGCGGGCGTGGGGCTTGTGGGCATCGCCATCTTGGTGAGAATGATGCTCAAGGTCCGCGCTTGGAACCGCTTGGTGCTCAACGAGGACATGACGCGCAAAGCCGGCTACGATTCGGTCAAGCCCGGCCGCGAGGATTTACTCGGGCAGACTGGCGAGGTGCTGACGACGCTGAGACCAGCGGGGCGGGCGCAGTTCGGCGAACGAGTAGTCGACGTAGTCAGCGAAGGTGGCTATATTGAGCGTGGTGAACAGATCGAGGTATTGAAAGTGGCTGGCAACAGAGTAGTTGTGCAGTTAGTCCCTTCCAAGCGTTAGCTCACTCCCTTCAAGGAGCCTATAATGGAAGTCCTGTTTTTGGTCTTGATACTTTTTGGTATCATCATCTTTTTGTCGCTCTTTACGTATTTCGTCCCGATTGGCCTGTGGATCACGGCTTATTTCGCCGGGGTCAAGGTGGCGATCTTCAGAGACTTGGTGGGTATGCGGCTGCGCAAGGTGCCGCCCCGCCAGATCGTCGGCCCCAAAATCAGCGCGACCAAAGCCGGTCTCGACGTGGGCTTGGATCGCATGGAAGCTCACTTTCTGGCCGGCGGCAATGTCAATCTAGTGATCCTAGCGCTGATCTCGGCCGACAAGGCCAATATCGATCTGAGCTTCGAGCGGGCTACGGCGATCGACTTGGCCGGTCGCGACGTGCTCGAAGCGGTCAAGCTGAGCGTCAATCCCAAAGTGATCAACACCCCATTGGTCGCGGCGGTCGCCAAAGACGGCATCCAAGTCAAGGCCCTGTGCCGGGTGACGGTGCGCGCCAATATCGACCGGCTGGTTGGCGGTGCCGGCGAGGAGACGATCATCGCGCGCGTCGGCGAGGGCATCGTTACCACCATCGGCTCGTCGGCGACGCACAAAGAGGTGCTGGAGAATCCCGATCTCATTTCGAGGACGGTGCTGGAAAAGGGGTTGGATTCGGGTACGGCTTTCGAAATCCTCTCCATCGACATCGCCGATGTCGATGTGGGCGAGAATATCGGCGCTAAGCTACAGACCGATCAGGCGGATGCCGACCTCAAAATCGCCCAAGCTAAGGCCGAGGAACGCCGGGCCATGGCCCAAGCACGCGAGCAGGAGATGACCGCCCAAGTCGTGGAGATGGAATCGCGAGTCAAGGAAGCCGAGGCTGAGGTGCCGCGCGCAATGGCCGAAGCCTTCCGCGAGGGCAACTTGGGCATTATGGACTACTACCGCATGCGCAATATCCAAGCTGACACGGATATGCGTGACTCGATTTCCGAAAGCGGCGAGGAACGCGATAACAACTAGTCCATGGAACTCCTACTTTTTGCCCTCGCCATACTGTTCAGCATATTTTCGGCGCTGATGGAGCGTCGCAAACGCCGCAAACGGCTTGAAGAGGCACAACAGCAGCACGCCGAGATCGAACAACAGCACGCCGACATCAATCCGGCCACGCCTGTTGTCGCCGAGGAGAAGAAGGAAGAAGAGCCGTCCTTTGGGTGGCCTTTTGACGGCGATCCTTTTGACGAGCCGGTTCCCGCCGAGGTCGATCCGGCCGAGGCTGAGCGGGAGGCGCTAGAAGCCGAGCGACAGGCTCTAGAGGCCGAGCGGCGCGCCGTGGTGGCCGAGAAGCTGGCCATGGAGCGGATGACGGAGACCAAGTCCGAGGACGCAGGCGAGAAGCGGCGGCCTCGGCGCAGCCGGAGCCGTTGGTTCCTCACCCCTCAGACGGCGCGCGACGCGATCGTCTATATGGAAATTCTCGGCAAGCCGAAGAGCGAACGAGAGGAGTGGTAAATGGTGTAGCCGGAGTGGCGGAATTGGTAGACGCGCTGGATTCAAAATCCTGTATCCGCAAGGGTGTGTGGGTTCGAGTCCCACCTCCGGCACCATTTTTTTAATAACCATTGCAAGCTAAAAGAGATAAACCGCCGTGCCATCTCCAGAAGTAAGGCGCATCCTCGACATCATCTCGGTACTCGTCCTGCTGATTATAGTTCCGGCGTACATCTTCTGCCGCCTGGGACTCATTCTGCTGATTGCAGTCCCAACGGCGTACATCTTCTGCCGCCTGAGGTCGCCCGCTGACTAACGTGATTCCCGTCAAATTTCGCGGCTATCGCACCAGCCTCTCGTCAAGCAAGTACGGTTCAATCGCCAAAATTTCCACCCCTTTCATATCTGAATGTGCTGGATTGATCAGCACATTGTAGTCGCCTTCGACTACTGCTGAGGGTACGCGCAGCAACAACGACCGCCTTTCCTCCACCCAACGGGTGCCGATCTCCTCTAGCTCGACAGGGGCCGGATGGCGCCGCCAGTTGTTTGGCAACATCTCCTCGGTAATAGTCTCTGCTGACGCATCATCGGGAACCGCAATGGCCGCGATGCTCAAATTTTTCGGTACCCGCCCCAACGGCACATGCACTAGATATTCCACCGTGGCCAATGCCCGACTAGGCGAGGTGTAAAGCAAGCCCACCCCGACGCGATTCCACCGACCGCCATTGGCGCGGGCACCGGCCCCCGATAAATCGCTTATGTAGCGGGTCTTGGCGATGCGGAAAAGCCGCATCAGGCGAATACCCCGTGCTCCATCCGGCCCAGCTCAGCCAAAACGATATCTGCGCCGAAACGCGAGTTGAGCAATTCGAGCGGCACTTTGTTGCCCAGTGCCACGCAGGGCTGTTTGAGCCAATACAGGAAATGATCGCGGTCCTCAAAGACAGCTACCCCTCTGGCAGCGACGCTAGCGATCTGGAGAACCTGCTCGGAGACGGCCCGACTGAATGGTTTGGCGTCACCGTGTCGCTGTACCGTACGTTCGCTAATGGGCAGTAGGCGAATGAGCTGTCCCAGCGATATATCGAGGTATTTCGCTAGTTTTATCAACTCTGACCGCGCAATGCCTCGATTGCTCATCTCAATTAGGTCGAAGCCGTTGTGCAGCCTATGGCGCACCCCGAGAATCTGCGCCGTGTCCCCTAAAGGGGCCGTCGTGGCAGTAGTCATGGCATGGCTCGCTTTCTTTGTGTGGCGACGTCTGTCTTATAAAATACGACAAGATGCGTCCACATTGTCAAACTTGCCATCGGCGCGAGTGCGTATCTATATATAGAAGCCCTTTGCGAGAGGACGAGACCGTGCAAACGCTAAAGACCCAAACCCGCACCGCGCCGCCGCTATGGGCGGTCTTGGAGCGGCGACTGATCGACGCTATCGACGAAGCGGCACCGATTTTCCTCGACAAGTACACCCGCCCCGGTGGCAGTCTGATATGGAAAGAAGAATACCCCGGCGATGGGGTCTGGGCCGACGACTTGTACGAGGCATTCTTCAACTGGCCTCACTACTATGCCCTAGGCGGCAGCGAGTACACGGGCGTCAAGGCCCTAGAGGAGTGGAACGCCATTACTCGGCAGCTAGAGCACGACTACGGCCGCGTCACCCGAGAGTTTATCAACGACGACGACTGGTTCCACAACGCCGAAAACTACATCTACTTCTATCACCTAGGGATGGCCGACCCGACCAACGCCGAGACGCGCCGCCGGGCGCAGCGCTTTGCCGGATTGTACTTAAACGACGACCCGGCCGTGCCCAACTACGACCCCGAACACCGCATCGTGCGCTCGCCCTGTAGCGGCAGCAAGGGGCCGCTCTTGCAAATGCGGCGCGGCGAAATCCACTACGACCTCACCCACGACCACGCCACGCTGGGGCCGGATTTTGACTTGCCCGCCAACTGGTGGGAGGATCCCGAGACCAAACGCCGCGTTGAGGAGCAATTTGACCAAGTGGTCATGCAGGGCGACGTGACCGTCAACTTGGGCGTCGTGGCGCTGGTGGCGACGGCATTTCTCCACACCGGCGAGGCGCGGTATCGGGAGTGGATAGAGGAATATGTGGGGGCCTGGATAGAGCGCACCGAAGCCAACGGCGGCATCGTCCCGGACAACATCGGGCCCAACGGCATTGTCGGCGAGATGCGCCAAGGGCAGTGGTGGGGCGGGCTGTACGGCTGGACCGGGCGCTATGGACACAACATGATGGCCCACTCGATCACCGCGGCGGCGGAAGCCGCGCTGTTGGTCACGGGCGAGACCCGCTACTTGGACCTGCTCCGCCTGCACATGGAGGCGCTAGTCGCGCACGGTCGCGAGGAAGGGGGGCGGTTGCTCGTGCCCTACAAGCACACGGACGAAGGTTGGACCGACTTCAACCCCATCAATCCCAATGCGCCGATCCACCTGTGGGCCGCGTCCATGGAGGAGCGCGACTGGCAGCGGCTGGAAATCCTACGCCGGGGAGCCGAAGGCGAGTGGAAGCAGGTGGGCCAGCGCGGACCGCGTTCGCTCGACGACCGCGCCTGGACCCGCTTTCTCGCCGGCGAATCCCCGGATTACCCCGAACGCATCTTGCAGGCTAACTACCGCGAGGTCTGTGACCGCATCGCCAAGGTCATAGACGACGAACAAGACCTGACCCAACTCGACGTACACTGGTGGCAGCAAGTTAATCCGGTGGTCACCGAAGCCTTAGTGCAGCTAACGACCGGCGCGCCGCAAACCATCTACTGGGGAGGGTTGGCGCAAGGGCGGGTGCGCTATTTTGACGGCGAGCAGCAGCGGCCGGGTTTACCCCCAGATGTAGCAGCCTTGGTGACTAGCCTCAGCGCTGACAGTGCGGAACTGACGTTGGTCAACTTGAGCACGAGTCGCACCCGGCACGCAATAGTCGGCGCTGGCAGCTTTGGCGAGCACTGCTTTGGCCGGGTGCAAGCCGACGACGAGATCATCGACGTGGATAGCACTTATTTCCAAGTCGAACTGGCACCGGCCAGCCAAATTGAATTGTCGCTCGCCATGCAGCGCTACAACCAGCAGCCCAGCTTTCGCCTGCCTTGGCACGGCGAGCAGATTCCATATCGCTAACAAAATTAGGAGACCGGGCAATGGACCAAGCCGACCGCGATTTCTTTGCCGCAAACGGCTATCTCAATTTAGGGCAGGTGCTCGACAACGACGACGTGCAATACTTCCGCGCCATGTTCGATGGGGATATGGAAAAGTATCCCTACTTCTGGCACCGCTACGGCCACCACCAAAACGCTAACTACGAGGCGTTGATCACCTCGCCGCAGTTCGACGAGTTGATTCGCCACCCGAAAATATACCCGACGATCGAGGAACTGATGGGCGGGCCGCTCTGCTTTGGCGAGATCGGGCTGCGGCTGATGCGGGCCTACGACGGCCCATTGCACCAGGGTTGGCACCGCGACCGACCGCACTGGGACGAGCATCCGTTCCGCATGGACTACATCCAACTCATGGTCTATCTGTCCGATGTCGATGAGGGAACGCATTGTTTTTCGATCTCCCCGGAAGCAGTAAGCCAGCCGGTGCTCGAAGATAAGGAAGAGCAACTCAAACGGGGCGGAGAGTACCACTTGCACGGTCCGGCCGGAACCTGCGCATTGTTTAACGTGGCCGTGCTGCACACGGCGACGACGCGGCCCACGCAGGCAGAGCGGCGGACGGTGCAGATTTACTACGGTCATCGCAGCCGGGCACCGCTGGCGAACGATTCGAGTATTCCAGCGGCGTTTTGGCGAGAGAGCGCAGATGCGGAGACGCGGGCTTTTTACGGCGTTTTGAACGAGCGCACCAAGGTGTATTTAGCGGCGTTCCCCGGAGCTTGACCCATTCCCTTCCTTTAGGGGAGAGATACCACTTTGTACACACCCCTGTTGGAAATCGCACCCACTGATCTGGTGGATATTGCAGTCGTCGGTTTGCTGCTTTGGGGTCTAATAGCTTGGACCCGCCGAGTGCATACGCGGATGGCGCTGCTCGGCTTGGCTTTTTTAAGCGTCTTCTACTTGATAGCTCAGCAATTCAGGTTGCAGCTAACGGTCTGGATTTTCCAAGGCTTTTTCGCAGTGCTGGTGCTGGTGCTGGTGGTGGTGTTCCAAGATGATTTGCGCCGGCTCTTTGAGCAAATCGCCACGATCGGTCTGCGCCGCAAGGCTCCGCGCCCGGACCGCTTCAGCTTGGGAGCGCTGATCAGGGGAATGCATCAGTTGGCTAAGAAAAGACGTGGGGCCTTGGTGGTCCTGCCGGGGCGCGAGCCGCTAGAGCGGCATTTGCAGGGTGGGATCTTTTTGGACGCTGAGATCAGCGAAGACCTCCTCGACAGCCTTTTCGACCCCGGTTCGGCTGGGCACGATGGCGCACTGGTAATGCACAATAATAAGATCGCGTACTTTGGGGTGCATTTGCCGCTTTCCGAGAATAGGGACGAGATGAGGGGGGGCGGTACTCGGCACGCGGCCGCGTTGGGCCTTGCCGAACGCAGCGATGCCCTGTGTCTGGTAGTCTCCGAGGAACGCGGCACCATTGGGATTGCAGCGCGGGGGCAACTCGAGATTCTAGAAGATCCGGGCGATTTGTTGGACCGGATCCAAGACCACTTGCAGCATACGGGGACCGAGGTGAAGACGCGCCGGATCGAGTGGAGTTGGTTGGGGCGACGGCTGGTGGAAGGTCTTTTTTCTTTCGCCTTGGCCTTGGGTGCGTGGCTGGTCTTCGTGCCGGGCGCGACGCTCGAAGAAGCGGTGCTCCAAGTGCCCGTAGCCGTGGAGAATATGCCCGAAGGATATGTGCTAGAGGACTTTAAACCTCGAGAGGTAGAGGTCGCAGTGGCCGGACCGCGACGGGCCATGTTTTTGGCGAGCAATGCGGATTTCCAAATCGTCATCGACGCCGATCTCGTCAGGTTGCAGCGGAGGACCTTTGAGGTATCCGCCCAGTCCGTGCGCCATGCAACCGAGTTAGAGATCAAAAGCATCAAGCCAGACAAGGTGAAACTAACCGTGCAACAAGCGCGAGGAGGAGCGCGATGACATGGCACTGAGCGAGCAACAGATCGAGTTTTTTAAGCAGCAGGGTTATTTGATTCTGGAAAACTTCATCGCGCCAGAGCAGATGGCCGTTTGGCGCGAGCAGTTCTGGCAGCACGTGGGCGGCACTCCAGAGGACCCGGCGAGTTGGCCGGATAGCTATGTGATCGACGGATTTGCAGTCGAACCGGCCTTTGGGCAGCTTCCGCAGATGCAGGCGGTGGTCGAGGCGATGGGCGGCGGGCAGTTTAGCGGCGGCGGCGGGTCCATGCTGGTGCAGTGGCCACGCCTAGGGGGAGCGTGGGACTGGCCGGCTCAAGGGCATATCGACGGCTACGGGCCGGGTGGCTGGAGCGGCGGTTTTATGCTGGGAGCGACTGCCTACTTAGACGATGTGGAAGCAGATGGCGGGGCTTTTATTTATTGGCCGCAGAGCCATCTGCCGACCCACGCATATTTCCGCAAGCATCCCGATCACATCGACGGCAGTTTCCGCGACCGCGAAGATTGGGAACCGCGCCAATGGGGATTGTTTTCGGACCGCTCACCCCACGGGCCGGAACAATTTGTGGCGCGGGCCGGGGACGTGATTTTCTGGCATTGTTTTTTGTGTCACACCGGCTCGGCCAACATCCGCTCCCAGCCGCGGCTGGGGCTTTTCGCCCGCTGGCACTACGCCGAACGCGAAGCCATGCGCTATGATGTACCGGAGGATTTGTGGAAGTATTGGGCGATCTAGAACGCCCTGCTGTCGAGCCGCTCAGCCTTCCACAAAACTTGCCCGTTTCGGCAAAATCGCATAATTTTTATGGTTTTGTAACATTATATCTACCCCCATTCACCTTTCATCCTCGGGAGCTACAATGGCCAAGTCGATGTTTTCTCGGGAAGTCGCCGTCAAGCTGGAAGGCGAAATCAATCCCTTTCAAGCCTGTCGCAGTCTGTCGCAGCGTGCGCGAGACATTAACATAGAGCGCAAAGTGCAAGAAGCCGAAGGCGAAATTCCCGAAGAAGAACAACCCAATTCGTCGGCCAGTGCCATGCTGGACTTTGCCGAGGGACGCATCGCCCTCTTGCTGGAAGAGAGTGCGGACTTAGACGAGGTCTAAAGCTCGCCGCTAGCGACAGTCCATCTACCTCGTGGGCCTGCCCTCGCTGTCGTCTCCAACGAAAAAACATATAACCGTCGCGCTGTCGGTCGCATACCTTGCTGACTAGGAGGAGGCTGGGGACGGGGCCGCCTGCTTGGCGGAATGCGGCGCGGCACATAGTACTTCTCCCCCTTTCATAGCGCGAATAAACGCCCTGTAAAGGAAGCGTCATGGGCCTACAAAAAAACTGCTGTCCCCGCCGCCGCTGGGGCAAGACCGAGCTTTCCATACCAGTAGTCCCATTCGGGACGCAAGGCTTTGGCGGCCACTTCGGGCCGGTTGACGACCAAGAGGCCATGGCCCTGATGCGCCGAGCCGTCGATTTGGGCGTCAATCACTTCGACTGCGCCCGCTGCTACGGCGACTCGCTGGGCAAGCTCGGCCGCGCGATCAAGGAAGGCGTCATCGCCCGCAGCGAGATCATCATCAGCGGGCGCGTATGCTGCCACAGTGCCGCTGCGTGGGGCGGCTACGGCGAGGGGCGGCCCGACTACTCGGCGGCGCGGGTCTTGGCCGATGCCGAAGACCAGTTAGAAATTCTGGGAATCGAAAAGTTCGACGTGCTCTTCCTCCACGACCCTCCCGAGATAGAACCGACCCTTGAGGCAGGCGGCGCGCTTGAAGGGCTGGAACAGGTGCGCCAGCGGGGTGCCGTAGATTTCATCGGTTATGGCATGAACCCCCACGACTTTCACCTCGCGCACATTGCGTCGGGACGCACCGACGCGATGCTGTGCTTCAGCGACTACAACTTGCTCCGGCAGAGCGCTGCCGACGCTATCCTGCCAGCAGCCGCAGCCGCGGACCTCGGAGTACTCAACGGCTGGTCGATCATGCGCGGCTGGCTGACGGGCGTGCCCGTGGAGCGCTTTATACCGCGCGACAAGTGGGGCGAAGATCAGCATCGGGCCGAGGCCATGCGCTTGTGGTGCAATGAGCAGGGCATCGACATGTTGGAGCTAACGTTGCAATTTTGCCTGCGCGAGGAACGCATTCACGGCAACCCCATCGGCTCGCTGAACGTCGAGCAGCTAGAAAAAAACGTCGCAGCGGCCATGGCGGTCGTCTCCGACGAAACAATCGCCGCTTTTGTCGCAGCGGGATTCTAGGTTTGACGCCCCTTGGGGGTGTTCCGTACTTTCCGCCCGCCGAACCCTATAACTCGATTACCTTCAAAGGAGGGGCATGAGCGCTGCTGAAGAGTACTACGCGCAGACGATGGAGCTGTTGCAACGTCTGCGCGATACGCAAATGGACTCTATCGACCGGGCCGCCACAATCTGCACCGAGAGCATTGCCAACGGCGGGTTGGTCTTTCTCTTTGGCGCTGGGCACTCGCGCATGATGTGCGAGGAGATGACGCCGCGCCAGGGATGCTTCGTGGGCTTTTTTGCGCTGGTCGAGCTAGCGGTATCGACCCATGCGTCAATCGTCGGTACCAATGGATTGCGCGGGCCGCTCTTTCTGGAGAAGTACGAAGGCTACGCCGAGGAGATTCTCCAAGGCTTCGAGTTCGGGCCGCACGATGCCTTTATCTTGATTTCGACCAGCGGCATTCGGCCCCTGATCGTCGAAATGGCCATGGGCGCTAAGGCGCGCGGTTTGCCCGTGATCGCCATGCTGTCGAAGCCACACGGCGACCAGTCGCCGCCCGCGCACTCGTCGGGCCAGAAGCTGATGGATCTAGCCGACGTCGTCCTCGACAACCAGTGTCCGCCGGGGGACTGCGTGATCGAACTAGAGGGGTTGGAGTGGCGGACTGGGCCGGTATCGACGGTGACTGGCGCGATGATGATGAACATGCTGCGCTGCGAGGTGGCCGAGCGGTTGTTGGCGCGGGGGGTCAAGCCGGAGCTATTGCCGAGTCATCAGTTTGTCGGCAATGTAAGCGCAGAAGAACAGCTAGAGCGGTTCTACGAAGGCTACCGCAAGAGCCTCAAGCATTTGTATAGTTAGTGGCCGGTGGTCAGTGGCCAGTGACCAGTCCCAACATTCCCCTTAACCCTCCATTATAAATGTTTCGGCTTTTTTCTCTATGTGCCCTGCGGGGCGGGGTCTAACCACTAATCACTAACCACTAACCACTAACCACTAACCTGTGGGCACTCTCGACAACAAGGTTTGTCTGATTACCGGCTCTACCGGCATCGCCGAGGCCACGGCTCTACACGCGGCCGAGGAGGGGGCCAATGTATTCGTCACCTCGCGCACGGAAGCAAACTGTCGGGCCTTGGCCGAGAAGCTGGGAAAACAGGGGGCGTATCGGGCAGCCGACCTGACGCAGCAGGAACAGGTCACCGAGGTCGTGCAGGCCTGCGTGGAGCAGTGGGGGCGGATCGACGGGTTGTTCAATGTGGCGGGGATCAGCGGGCGGCGCTTTGGCGATGGGCCGCTACACGAATGCACTGAAGAGGGGTGGGACGCGACGCTGGACGCCAACGCCAAGAGCATGTTTTTGGTGTGCCGCGCCGTGCTACAACAGATGTTGACCCAAGAACCGCGCGAAGACGGAGTGCGCGGGACGATTCTCAACATGGCCAGTGTGTTGGCCTTTGCGCCGGAGCGGAAGTTTTTTGCCTCGCACGCCTATGCGGCCAGCAAGGGGGCGATTGTGTCGCTGAGCAAGGCCATGGCCAGCTACTACGCGCCGCACGGAATTCGAGTCAATGCCATTGCGCCGGCACTGGTGGAGACGCCGATGAGCAAGCGGGCCGGAGAAAATGCAGAGATTATGGCGTTTATGCGCGACAAGCAGCCGCTCGGGGCGATGATGAGCGCGGCGGATGTGGCGGGGATGGCGGTCTTTTTGCTGGGGGATCGAGCGCGGGCGATTACCGGAACAGTGGTGACCGTGGATGCAGGTTGGTGCGTTAGTTGATGCAAGGAGGACGCATGAGAGAATATGTCATTGGCTTTGACGTGGGCGGCACCCGAGCCAAAAGCGGCGCGGTGACGCGGGGCGGGCGGATGCTGGCACCGGGCATCAATCCGTCGGGGTTTGCGCTGGGCATGGGCAATTTGCTCAAGACGCTCAAGGATGAAGTCGCGCGGATTTCCAAGCGGCTAGGCGGCAAGCCGCAGGCCATTGGCTTGGGCTTTCCCGGGGCTGTGGATCCCGAGATCGGCGTGGTGTACATGCCGGGGAAGATCAAGGGGCTGGAAGGCTATCCCATTGTCAAACGGCTGGCCAAGGCCACGGGAATTCCAGTCGTCGCCGACAACGACGGCCGCGTCTCCATCTACGCCGAGCGGCACTACGGCCTAGCGCGGGATTTGGACTGGGCAGTGACCATCACCATCGGCACAGGCGTCGGTTCCGGAGCCTTGCTCGACGGCAAAATTTTGCGCGATCCGCATCTCCAGTTCGGGACGCAGATGAGCCACATCGTCATGCAGGCTCTCGGCGGGCGGCTGTGTCTGACCAACGCGCGGGGCACGGCCGAGATGATGTGCTCGGCCACGGCGCTGACTCAGCAGGTGCGGGACGGGCTGGCGCGCGGCATTCCCTCGGTCTTGAGCGACCAGTACTTCAAAGACCCCAGTTCGATTGATTTCAAGGCCATAATCCGCGGTGTCAAGCGCCAAGACCGGCTCTGCATGGACGAACTAGAGCACTGGACCCGCAACTTGGGCTGGCTGCTGGTGAGCGCAGTACACGTGTACGCTCCCCAGCGGATCATCCTCAGCGGCGGGGCGACCAACGCGGCCGAGCACTTTCTCGAACCGCTGCAAAAGCAAGTGAACGAACATTTATTCCGCCATCCCGCGGGCACCGGCGTGCCGATTGTATTATCCAAGTTGCGCGACCACGCCGGCGTTTTGGGGACCGCGGCAATCGCTTGGGAAAAAGTCGCTGGAGTTCAACCGTGAAAGAACAACCCCTGCGCACCACCGTTATCGGCTCCTACCCCTTCCCGAGCTGGCTCGAACACGCGGCTGAGCACCTCGACGCCTTCGGGCCAGACGATATCGCCGAGATACAGGACGACGCGGTCGTTGCCGCGCTCGGCGACCAAATGCGCGCCGGGTTGGACGTCGTCACCGACGGCGAGCAGACCCGCTTTGACTTCAACCTCTCCTTTTACGGCTATCTCGAAGGCATCGACCTAGAGTCCGCACCCCCCAGACACTTCGGCCCGCCCGCCCACGACCAGCGCGGACGCCACGCAATCACTGGACTGTTGCAAGCGCCGCACGGCTTGGGCGCGGTGGAGGAGTTTGCACGGCTCAAGCGGCTGGCACCAGCAGGGCCGACGCTCAAGGCCAGTGTACCGGGGCCCTACACGTTGAGCGGACGGCTCGTGCCCAATGACCAATACCCGGACCGCTGGGCCGTAACCGAGGCCCTGCTGCCGATTGTGCGGAGCGAGTTGGAGGCGCTCTGTGCGGCGGGTTGCACCGAGCTGACCGTCGATGAGCCGTCGATGAGTTGCTATGCCCACCGCGAAGACCCAGCGCGCTTCGTCGATATCTTCAACCGCACGGTCGAATCCGTCGCGGGCAAGTGTCGGCTCTCGACCCATCTGTGCTTTGGCAACTTCAAGGGCCGCGCCGTGGGGCTGCGCCGCTACGCGCCTATGTTTCCGGCCTTCTTGGACATGCAGGTCGATGAGATGCACGTCGAAATGGCCAGCCGCGAGTTCGCCGAGTTGGAAGTCATCGGCCAGATCGCCGCGAAGATGGATGTGGCCGTGGGAATCGTCGATGTGAAGAGCTATTATATTGAAACCGTAGAGGATATCGCGGCGCGGGTGGAAGCGTGCTTGGAGCATGCCCCAGCCGACAAGCTCTCTTTCGCGCCCGATTGCGGGCTGAGCCAAACGGCGCGCTGGGCGGCAAAGCAGAAGCTGGCGAACATGGTGGCTGGGGTGAGAGCCGTGCGAGAGAAGCTGTGAGAAGATTGCCAACGCGGAGGGAAAAATGAGCTATAAACCAGTCGCCGACCAACGGCCCGATCGCTACAAAGTCTCCACAGCGGAATACGCCCAGTATCAAAGACAGGGTTTTCTCGTCGTCGAGCGCTTGGTCGATCTGGGAGAAGTGGAAGAACTCAAAGCGCACGTCATGGCCATGCTCAAGGGCCAAATCGACGTTCCCGGCCAGGAGCCTCCGCCCCCTGAGGCGATGGAGGAGGAGTTGGTGCAGCGCTTCACGCGGGTGCATCAACTGCACCGCTGGGACGCCACCTGCGAACGCTTCTTGCTGCACCCGCGCATCTTGGACGTTTTGGAGGCACTCATCGGGCCGGATGTGCTGGCTTTGCAGACCATGCAGTTTTTCAATGCGCCGGGCATGGGCGGCCAAGGTTGGCACCAAGATTCCTACTATATCACGACCTACCCAGATACCCTCATCGGCGCTTGGTTGGCCTTGGAACGGGCCGACGAGGAAAATGGCTGTCTATGGGTCGCGCCCGGCTCGAACCACGAGCCTATTTATCCAGATGAAGGCCGGGGGCACCTAGTCCACGCCGAAGGGGCCTTTGACGAGATTGAAACCGTAGAGGGGATTAGCCATCTCGACGACGAGGTCAATACGCTGTCGGGAGTGGCGCGGCGCTACGGTGACGCAGTGCCGGTAGTGGTGGAAGCCGGCGATGTGGTGTTCTTCCATCCGCATCTCCTGCACCGCTCCCATCCCAATCAGTCGCCCGACCGCTGGCGTCGGGCCTTTGTCAGTCACTACTGCAATGCCCGCTCTTGGGTGCCGTGGAACCACGGGGCGGCCTATGAGGGACCGGCGGCTAATTACAAGCATATTCTGGCACGAGGGCGGACCCATCTGCCCTTTGCCCGCCCCGAGTTCGGCACGCCGTGTGCAGCGTTGGCAGCCGATGCGAATGGCGCTCCCGAACGCATGGTGGCGAGTGGGGACGATATGGAGAAGCAAGACGGGTGAGGGTGATCCACCGACGGATCCGCGCAACAGAGTAGCCAACCTTACCTTGGAGGCCCTATGACCGTATCCAAATGGCAAGAAGTATCCGAGCCGCTGCAGGCCGAACACGACGATGTGGTGATTGGCGCTGGCATCGTCGGCTCGTACGCGGCCACCCTGCTGCACCAGCGGGGCCGCGACGTCGCCCTAGTCGACGCCCGCTTTGTGGCCTCCGGTGCCTCGGGCCGCAACGCCGGCTTTGTGCTGACCTCGCAGCGCGAAACGTACCCCACTCTCATCGCCCAGGTGGGCCGCCCGGCCGCCCGCCAACTCCTCGACATGGTGCTCGACAATGTCGCCCGCATGCACGCCTTGGCCAAGCAGTACGAGGTGCCCTGGGAAGAGGGTGCCATCCACCTCGCCGAAACCCAAGCCGACGCCCGCGAGTTGGAAGAGTGGGCCCGCGCCTTTGCCGCCGACGGCGTTGAGGTCGAGTTTGCCCACAGCGATCCCTATGGCGCTGGGTACGCGGCATCGCTACAGGTGGAGGGCGATTTCATGGTGCAGCCAGCGCACCTCACCGAGGCCATTGCCGCTGCCTCTGGAGCCACCTTTTACGACCACAATGAGGTCTATAGCATCGAACCAGAGGACCAAGGCCTGATAGTGCGTGGGCGCCGCGCCCATATCCGCTGCCGCAAAGTGTACATCGCCACCAATGGGTACGGCTGCGATATGCACCCGCACTTGCGCCGCATCGTACGCCCAGTGCGCGGCCAGATTCTCATCACTACCCCGGTGGAACCTCTGATTCAAGTCGCTGGCATCACTGAGTACGATTACTTCCGCCAGCTCGAAGATGGGCGTTTGATGATTGGCGGTGCCCGGGCTTTTTTTGAGGAGCAGGAGTACACCGCCGAGGACGCGGTCGCCCCGAACCTGCTGCAGCACCTCGAGGCCTATTTGCGCCACTGGTTCCCGGGCATCTCCTTTGAAGTCGAGCGCTACTGGGCTGGCATTCACGGCTTCACCCCGGATCGCCGGGTAGCTGTCGGCGCGCTCCCGGATCTGCCCGACGCGGTCTTTGCCCTTGGTTTTAGCGGTTACGGCAACTCCATTGGCCTGCTGGCCGCCGAGCGCATGGTGGAACTGGCCCTAGACGGACGCGATCCCGGGCCGCTCTCAGCAGCGCGATTCTAGTTGGAAATCCATAACCCTCGATTGCATCTACCAGCTTCGATCAGCTTAGACGCCCTAGGGCTTGTGATCCGTATCGATGGGCGCTTCGTCGTTATCCAGAAAGCGCTCGGCGGTATTGTGGGTCGCCGGGTTGGTGCGGAAATCGGCGATCCACGGCTGGCGGAAATAAGCCTGCTTTTCGCGCGGCAGGCTGTGCAGCACCACCGGGGGGATCTTCAGCCGATGCCAATGGGTAGCCAAATGCGAATAGGCGTTTAATACGGTGACTCGCGGGGTATCGCGACGCCACACCGGTCCGGCGTGGCACAAGTTCTCAGTAAAAAAGACCGCGCTGCCGGCCGGGCAGGCGTACGTGGTGAGGAAGGGACTGCGTTTGCCCTCTTCCAGCGACAGGTGGTCCTCGTGGATGGGAAATTCCGACTTGTGGCTGCCGATTAAGAAATGGGTGCTCTGATCTTCTAGCGCGATATCGGTCAATTCAAAAATAACCCGCACCATACCAGCGTGGATGCGCCCGTTTTTCACCCGGTAGCCAAAAATGGGATCGGCTTGCCCAGGGCCGCCCCCGTGTAGCCCGCCGTGCTCCTCGCCCTTTTTGCGCCACACGCAGCTACAGCCTTCCAGCCGGATATCAGGACCAATCACTTCCCGAATCACATCGACCACTTGGGGATGATCGATCAGCACACTGGCCGGGCCGCCGGGCACGTCGCGGTGCTCGGGCGGCAGCGATTGGGGATCGTGTTTGATGCGATCGATCTGATCGACGATGGCAGCGACTTCATCGGGCGTCAAGATGGCGGGGCGCACCAAAAAGCCGGTGAGGTCAAAGCGGAAGCGTTCTTCTTCGGTCATGGCCATGGGAAATCTCCAAGGAAGCGTTTTCTAGTGGATTTAGATTGGGGGATAGTCGGCCTCAGTTGACCCCCTGCATGAGGCGTTGGGTGATGGAGCCTTCTTGAGTCAGGGCATAGACGACCACGTTGACCGCCATCTGATTGTAGCGCGGGTTGCTGCCCCAGCCTACGTTGTCGATGCCGACCATCCGGTCGCGGATGAAGTACCCGTTGACAATGTCCCGCCAGTCAACCAAGCCCCCAGTACCGCCTTTCAGCGTGAAAAAGGCGTTGAAAACGGGATGATCCAAGGGCAGGCGTTCTTTCCAGAAATCATACCCATCTACTAGGCCGCCGTACTTTACCAAGGCTTCGCGATGGTAACCTCCCATAATGAAGCCCCCAGACAGCATATAGCGGGCATAGTTTTCCATCTCGCCCTCGTTGAGGGACCCTTGGGGGATGAGAATGGGCAGTTCGAGTAGGCGTCTGTCGTCGTAGGTAATCGTGCCGATAAACTCGGCTTCGAGCCCGGTGTATTCATTGATAACGTCACACAGGGCCTCGATTGAGCGCAGATTCAAATTGCTGTAGCCATCCAGTTGATCGGTAACGCCGCGAGCCGAAATCACATGGGCTATTTTGATGAATCCCTTGATCGCCTGGGGATCGCCGATGTCTTGTACTACCATGGCCCGGTAGCGGCCGGTGTCCATGCTGTTGACATCGAGCATTTCCAAGGCCATGTCGATTTTGTGCTCCGGCATCCGCGTGCTGGTCACCGAGGTGGAGACGAGCTTGGGCTCAAGTGCAAAGCTGTTCGTAGCGTTATCGGTAATCGGCTTGAACAAGCTAATGCCCGAGTTGCCGACGTGGCTGGAAATCAACGAGCGGACATTGAAGTTGGTCGTGGCCTGTACTTGATCTAGGCGGGCGGCGGCCAAGTGGACTTGGCGGCGGGCTAGTTGGCGCTTGGGCTTGGGGATTTTGCGCAGTTCTAAGGGTTTGGTCAGGCGAGGCTCGCGCTTGATGAATTTGGTGCTGAGAGGCCGAGGAGCTTTGATCTCGACTTGCTGGAAGGGATTGAGGGCGACGAAGACTAACATGAGACCGACGGCCACCGCCAAGGACAGGAGAAGGCCTCGGCGCTGGCGACGGACCAACTCGCCGAGATCGAAACCGGAAGCAGGGGAAACAAAACGGGAAGAACTCATCGCGGCCCCCAGAGTGGAGGTTGAGGAGATCAGCCGACAAATAGGCGCTCAAGATACCCCAGTCCACCGCTACAATCAAGCACGGCTCACGCCTGATTGCAGGAATCTAATAGGAACGGGATCGCCTGTAGCCGCGAGGGCTCAGAAAAACTCGCACCGTTGGTGCGAGAAATCGGCTGGAGCTGGCCCGAATCGGCATCCATGGAAAAGACGAGCAATTGGTTGTCCGTCGAGATCGGCACGTAGATGTAGCAGTTCATGGTGTGATAGCCCTCTCTTCTTTAGGTTTCCGGTATTGTCCTGATAAACTATGCAGCGCAGTCTGCTGGACCAACTTAACGCGTTGGAGGAAACTATGGCAGAGCGAACGCCCGCGCCTAACTATGGCATTATGTACAACTGGGACGGTGCACCACACGGGTACAGCGAGTACCCCCAACCGCTGGCGCAGTTCCTCGACAAAGTGTACGCGCCCCTAGCTGATACTCAGGTGGGAGCTTTGTGCTGGTGCGTGGGCGTCCACGAAGTGCCTTGGCCATCGCAGCAGTTGGATGTGGTCGGCGCATCGACCGAGCGGCGCTACGATTCAGTGCAGACTATGCGCCACACCGAAAACATTCGCGCCTTTTTCGAGCGGGGGGACGATCTATACGGAGCGCTGGTGCAGCGCGGACGCGAACTGGGCATGGCAGTGCTGCCGTCGCTGCGCATGAACGACAACCACTTCTGGGATTTGCGCCCGGGCGATCTGGGCAGCTTGCAACGGGCCGAGCTGACGCCGCTGCGGCAGGAACACCCCGAGTGGCTCTTGGGCGAGGAGCAGGCACCGGGCTGGGCCTCGACTTCGTGGAACATGGCCATCCCCGAAGTGCGAGCGTACGTCTTGCAGCGCGTCGTCGAAGCCTGCCGCTTGGCCGATTGGGACGGCGTTGAATTGGATTGGCAGCGGCACGCCTTTCACTTGCCAGCCGACGATGCGTACCGCCTGCGCTACGCTTTGACTGATCTCATGCGGGCCGTGCGGGCGCAGACCGACCAGATCGCCCAACAACGGGGGCGGCCCTTTCACGTGGCCGTGCGAGTGGCCACAACCTTTGAAGCCTGTCGCCGCATTGGCTACGATGTCGAGACTTGGGTGCAGGATGGCTTGTGCGATGTGGTTATCAGCGGCGGCAATTCGGGGACTGATCCAGGGTCCGAGGTCGAGCGTTTTGTCGAGTTGTGCCGTCCCCACGGCGTGCGCTTCTACGCTGGCTTTGACTCGGATGGGCGACAACAAACGCGGTGCTTGCGGCCCCACGGGGTGTGGCGGGTAGATTGGTTCCGCGGCTTGGCGCAAGACCAGCTAGCACGCGGGGCGGACGGCGTGTACGTCTTCAACTGGCACGGCCACGCCCAGACGCATCGACCTTTGCTCACTACCATGGGGTCGGCAGAAACACTGGCCGGCCTAGACAAAGTGTACACCGCCCTGCACCGCAGTATTGGCCCCAAGACCGGCAACCGAGTGGATGCCGAGCGCGACGACCGCCTGTACGGCGAGGTGCCGGTGGCGCTATATCCCACGCTGACGGACAGTGGGCCGGTCTTTCACGTCCGCGTCGCCGACGAGATCGAAAGCGAGGATCCGTTGGTGGCCGCCGAGTTGCAAATCGAAATGGCCCACTGGTCGCCCGCCGATCAGATCGAAGTGATGTTGGACGGGGTCGCGTTGGCAGCGCCGGTGGTACGCGATGCCGCGGCCGAAGATGCGGCCGATCCGGGCGATGTGTCGGAAAACGCTTGGCTTTGCTGGCGCTTGACCGCAGAACAAGTGAGGCGTGGCATCCACCAAGTCCGCCTGCGTCTGCTAGAGCGGGACGAGCGGTTGCGAGTGCCCTTGCGGGTCGAACACGTGGAAATCTATTTGCAGTACGTCTTAGATTAGTGCAAGAGAAGTAACCAAAAGGGAAAGAGAAGATTATGAAGAAGGTTAAGACTGAAATGGACAACGAACTTCGTTCGGAGTACGATTTGAAGAGTTTACGGGTGAGAAAGGTTGGTCCTAAGCGGAAGGGAGGAAGGATGATGGCAAACATAAAAAAAGGGAAACTATCGACTCTGAAGACACTGGCAGGAGAAGGAGAATCGTCGTGAAGCTCATCGTCTTTGGCGCGACGGGAAAAACCGGGCAGCACGTCTGGCGGCAGGCGCTCGAACAGGGTCACGACGTCACGGCCTTCGTACGCTCGGTGGGCAAAATTGACCGCGGTGATTCCAGCGTACGCGTCGTTCAGGGCGACATCACGGACGCCGAGTCGGTCGCCTCAGCGGTCGCCAGCCACGACGCGGCGATTGTCGCCTTGGGCAGCAACGGCCTAGGCGACAAGGCCACCCTCACCGCCGGTACGCGGCACATCGTGGACGGCATGACTCAACACCACGTCGGGCGTCTCGTCGTGGTATCCGCTGCGGGGGTGGGGGAAAGCTGGGGGCAGATCTCGTGGCTCGCACGCCTGATGTTTAGGACGCTGCTGCGAAACATCTACGCTGACCACGAGGCGCAGGAAGCGGTCGTCAGAGCAAGCGCGCTCGACTGGACGATTGTTCGCGCCGCCATTCTGAAAGACGAACCGGCCTCGGGAGATTACATCGCTAGCAACACTGGAACGGTCGGTCATATCAATCGCGCTGACCTCGCGGACTTTCTGGTCAGGCAGGTGAACGACGAAGCCTACAGGAAACAGGCCATATCCGTCACGTCATAGGCCGCGCAACGGCTATCGAACGAACCCATTGGAGTGGACCACTCGATGCTGAGAATAGCTATATCCGCCGTTCTGTTCATGTGCCTAGTACTACCGGCGTACGCCCAAATTGAAAAGAGCGACCTCTATATCGGTCTATTGGTCGATTTTAGGGTTGAGGCAACCAATGCCGATAGCAACCTAGTCCTCCTGCAGGAAGAGATTCACAAAGTGCTAGGGGTCGATATGTCGGTCCATTTTCTCCCTGAGCACCTGCGTTTTGCCGCCGAGCCAGCCGACTATCTATCTCTGGCCAACGACCCCGCAGTCGATCTAATTATTGCCGCCGGGCCGGCCAGCGCCGCGATGCTGGCCACCCAAAGCAACCTGCCCAAACCGACGATCGCCGTGGGCGTCTTGGACGTAGAATTACAGCAGATGCCCCTCGTCGAACCCGGCGTCTCCGGGGTGCACAATTTTACCTACCTGCTCAGTACGCACTCAATCCAAAAGGAGTGGGCCGCCTTCTACCGCATCCATCCTTTTTCCCATCTAGCCGTCATTCTCAGTGCAAACCTGCAAGGCAAGCTAAATTACGAGCATTTCTTTGAGCGCCTTGCCGCGCCTTACGGCAGCCAAGTGGAGTTGGTCTTTTGGGCACCGGAAGAGCCGCTCCCGGTGCTGGGCGACGCGGTTGATGCGGTCTATTTGGCGATGGCCTTCGAGCGTCCACCGGAGGAGGTTGCCGCGCTGGCTGAGGCCCTCGCCGAGCGCAAGCTGCCTTCCTTTGCCATGAGCCGGTCTTATGTGGATGCGGGAATAATGGCCTGTGTCGGCGACGAAAGCGGCCGCGACCAGATTTTCCGCAAGCTGGCCCTGATCGTCGAGGGCGTCGCGCTGGGCGAAGAGCTGGCGGCGATGCCCGTGCAGCACAATCTCGACGAGCAATGGGTGCTGAATGCCGCGACCATCCGGCGAATCGATTTCGACCTCTCCTTTGCAACGCTGTTTTCCGCCCGCTTCCTCAAAGCCGACGAACCCACTACTGATCGCCGCTTGAGCTTGCAGGAGATTATCGCCGAAGGCTTGCAGCGCAACCTCGACCTCCGCATTGAAAAGCGCAATGTCGAGCTGGCCGGTCAGGATATGCGCCAAGCCGAGTCGTCCCTGCTGCCCACGGTAGAAGCCTCGACCACTCTGTTGCAGATTGACCCAGATGCCGCCGAGCGCGCCATGGGCCAGCAACCCGAGCGCACCGGCGTGGGCACTGGGACAGTGCAGCAGGTGCTGTTTTCCGAGCCGGTTTTGGCCAACGTCAAAATCCAGCAGTACTTGGCCGAGGCCGCCCACCATCGCGCTGATCTGGTCGCGCTCGACGTAGTGCTGAACTTGTCAACGGCTTATTTCGACATCCTGCTGGCCAAGACCGGGGGGCGCATCGAGGATGAAAATCTCGATGCTTCGCGCCGCAATCTGAAGATCGCCCGCACCCGCAATGCCGTTGGCTATGCTGGCGTCGCCGATGTATTCCGCTGGGAGAGCGAAGTGGCCCGCGCCACCCAAGCCTCCATTGAGGCTTTCAACGCCCTCTATCTGGCCAAAGTGCAACTCAACCGCTTGCTCAACCGGGCGGATATCGGCGAGGAGTTTGAGGTGGAGGACGCCCAGCTTTCCGACGAACTCTTTAGCCGCTTTGACCCGACCCGCATCGGTCCTCTGATCGACCGGGCTGGCGATGTGGAGATTCTGACCGACTTTCTCGTCGCAGAGGCCCTGCAAAACATGCCTTCGCTCAAACAGCTAGCGGCCAATATGAAGGCAGCCGAACGCCAGCAGCAGATGAACCGCCGGCTGTACTACCTGCCTACGGTGGCTTTGCGCGGACAGGCCGACTACACCTTCTGGCGCACCGGCAAGGGGCTGCCGCCGACCTCCCCCGATCCTGTCAACAGCACTTGGAACTTGGCCCTCCACTTCACCTATCCCCTCTTTCAGGGCAACCAGCGCCAGATCGCCATCGACCAAACCACAATCCAGCAGCAGCAACTCCGCCTCCAAGAGGAAAGTTTGCGTCAACAACTCTCCCAAGCCGTCCAAGTGCGGATGACGAACTTGGTGTCTAGGCGCACCAACATACACTTTGCCGAGGTGGCGGCTGCAAGCGCACAAAAGAACTTTGAACTGGTACAGGACGCTTACCAGAAGGGCCAACTGGCAATCGCCCAACTGGTGGATGCCCAACGCGCCGCCCTTGCTGCTCGCCAAGCCGAGGCCGGAGCCGTTTATGAATACTTGGTCAGCTATTTGCAGCTAGAAAACAGCATCGGAGCCTACACCATGCTCATGACTTCAGAAGAGCAGGAGGCTTTTGCCGGGCGCTTGACGGCCTTCTTCTCGACGAGAAAAAACGCGCCATGAAGCGAGGTATCATGCCAAAGCGAAATTTCGCAGCTATCGGGGGTTTTCTAGCGGCGCTGGGCCTGTGGACGGGATGCGGCGGTGAACCGGAAGCCGCCCAACCTGCCATCCGCCCGGTAAAATACGCCGAAGTCCGTCCCGCCAGTGCCGTCCAGAGCCAGCGTTTTGCCGGCACGGCCAAAGCTGGCATTGAAGCCAAGCTCAGCTTCAGAACGGGCGGACTCATCGAATCAATCGGCGCAAAGGTCGGCGACCACGTCGCAGCCGGTCAGCGCCTTGCCACGCTCGACAACCGGGATGCGATCCTCGCACATCAACGGGCCAAAGCCGCGCTAGAAAACGCCCGCGTGCAAAAGGCCAATGCCCAGTCCATGCTCACTCGCGTGCGGCAGCTCTACCAAGCTAACAATGTCTCCCTCGCCGAGTACGAACAGGCCAAAAACGGCTTGGCCTCGGCCACATCCAGTTACGAATCGGCCCAGAAGAGTTTGGACTTGCAGGAGCGCCAGCTAGGATACAATGCGATCTACGCCCCGGTCGCCGGCATAGTCACCGCAGTCCACAACGAGGTCAACGAAGTGATCCAAGCTGGCGCGCCCTTGGTGGAGTTGAGCGCGGGCGAGGACATCGAAATGGAGGTAGGGGTGCCCGAGGGCTATATCGCCCAAATCCAGACTGGACAGCCGGTGAATGTGCGTTTTTCAGCTCTGCCCGGATTAGATTTTGCGGCGCAAGTGCGCGAGATCGCCTACGCGCTCGACGCCTCCAGCACCTATCCGGTCATCGTGCGCCTTGCCGACCCTTCCCCGTCTATCCGGCCCGGCATGGCCGGCGAGGTGGAGTTTCGCTTTGGCAGCGGCGAGCCATCGGAGGACCCACTCGTGGTACCCATTAAAGCGGTAGGGGAAGACGCCAACGGCCAATATGTCTTTGTCATAGAAGAAGTTGACAAGGGCTTGGGGGCGGTCCACCGCCGACCCATTCGCATCGGCAAACTGTTGGCAGACGGTTTTGTCGTGGAAGAAGGGCTCGCCGACCGGGAGTTGGTCGCCACCGCAGGTCTTAGATCGCTTTTGAACGGGATGAAGGTGCGCCTCTTGCAAGAGTAAGACTCGCCCGAGCAGAAATTATGAACCTCACCCAGATTGCCTTAGAAAACAACCGCGTCACCATCACGGTCTTGCTCGTCGTCGTGCTGTTGGGCTTGGTCGGCTATCAGACGATGCCACGCGACAGTATGCCCCCGTACACGGTCCGCGTCGCCTCGGTGGTGACGGGCTTTTCCGGTGCCGGTCCCGAGCGGGTCGAAGCCCTGATTACCAGCAAGATCGAAGAGGTCGCGCAAGAGTTGCCCGAACTGAAAACCGTCGCGAGTGAATCGCGGACCGGGCTGTCGGTAGTTTCGGTAGAACTCAAACAGGAAGTTCCGCCGGACGAACTCCAAGCGGTATGGGACCGACTGCGCCGCAAAATCGACACCATTCGCTCGCTACCCGAAGGCATCTCTGGCCCGGAGGTCAAGGACGACGGGATCGGGGTGGTGTACGGCATTGTAATCGGCCTGACCGGCGATGGGTTCACTTTTGCCGAACTCGAGACCTGCGCCAAAGACCTGCGCGACGACCTGATCAAGCTGCCCGACGCGGCCGAAGTAAAAATAAGCGGCATCCAAGAGGAGCGGATCTACCTGCAATTCAACGACGCCCGGCTGGCCGAATTGGGCCTTTCAGCGCAAAAGATCAAGAACAGCATCGCCAGTACCAACATCGTTTTTTCCGGCGGCGAGGTCAGCCTAGAGGATGAACGCCTAGTGCTCGAACCGACCGGCAGTTACGCCGACCTAGACGATCTGGGGAGGACGTTGATTGCAGTGGGCAAGGACGGGAGCGTGTACCTCGGCGATGTAACCCGCATCGTGCGGACCTATGAGACGCCCCAGCAGCGCCTAGTCAAAATAAACGGTCAGCCAGGGCTGGCGCTTTCAGTCGCGCTCAGTGAAGGGGCCAACCTCATCAAGTTGGGTGCGGAGATCGACCGACTCGTAGCCCTCCATCAGGCCCGGCAGCCTCTGGGCATAACCTTCAACAGGGTGGCTTCCCAAGACTTTGAGGTGAAAAAATCGGTCGCCGACTTCACCGGCAATCTCCTGCAAAGCGTCGCCATTGTGCTGTTGTCCATGCTGCTCTTTTTGGGGCTGCGCACCGGCTTGGTGGTAGCCAGCCTCATTCCCATGACTATCGTCGCGACCCTTTTCATCATGGGCCTGCTCGATATCGGTCTCAATCAGGTGTCGCTGGCGGCGTTGATTATGGCCTTGGGCATGTTGGTAGATAATGCCATCGTGGTGTCCGAAGCGATTGTGGTCAAAATGGAAAAGGGCACCGCCGCCAAAGAGGCCGCCATCGAATCAGCTCGTGAACTAGCCGTACCGCTCCTCATCTCTTCGCTGACCACTTCAGCCGCCTTTTTGGCCTTCTTTCTGGCCGCGTCCATCATGGGCGAGATGATGGGGCCGCTGTTCAGTGTGATTACCATAGCCCTGCTCTCTTCTTGGTTACTCTCCCTGACCATGGTCGCGTTGTTGGCAGTGTTTTTCATTCGGGTGAAACAGCAAGCATCCCAGTCCGAGAAAAGCACTTTTATCGATCGCCTCAACGGCGAATATAAAGAACTGCTTCTCAAGGCCCTTGCGCGTCCCTATTCATTTATGGGGATCATCGCCGGTTTGTTTGTATTGTCGCTTTTCGGCTTTGGTTTTTTGCCGTTTATCTTTTTTCCCGACAGCGAGCGCAACCTGTTGACGGTAGATATGAATTTGCCTTTGGGCACCAAGATCGAGACGACGACTGCGCGAGTGGAACGGCTCGAAGCGTATATCGCCGATAGCCTTTTGGTAAGCAAAAATCGCCAGCGTGGAATAACGGATTGGGCGACCTTTATCGGCGAGGGGCCGCCCTCCTACGACCTCGGTTATCAGCCGGGTGAAGCCAATTCGGGGTACGCCCATATGTTGCTCAACACCCGTTCGGGCGACGATAACCAATGGGTCATGGACCGTCTAAACGCCTTTTGCTTTCGCTTTTTTCCAGACGCCGAAATACGAGTTTCGCGGTTGGCCGGTGGCGGCGGTGGCGGCAACGACGTGGCAGTGCGAATAACCGGGCCGGACCCCAACGAGCTGTTCGGCCTCGCCGAGCGCATCAAGCAACAGCTCAACAAAATGTCCAGCACGCAGAATATCGGCGACGACTGGGGGCCTAAAATCAAAAAAATCGCCGTTGACATCGATCAAGCCAAGACCCGCAACGCCGGCCTGACCAACCAAGACATTGCCCTGTCGTTGCAGAGCGCACTCACGGGGTTTAACACGGGAGCTTTCCGCGAGGGCGATCAAAGTGTCCCCATTGTCCTGCGCCATGAAAGCAGTCAAAACGTCGATGTACGCCAGCTAGAAAGCATCAACATCTACGCCCAAGGTTCGGGCAAAAACGTGCCATTAGGGCAAGTGGCGCAGATTGTGCCCCAATGGCAATTTGCCAAGATCAAACGGCGCGATCTGTACCGCACCTTGACCGTGACCTGCGACGCCAAAAGCGGTTTTACGGCGCAGGACATCACCGACGCGGTCGTCCCTTGGCTCGCAGAAGACAGCGAATCTTGGAAATCGGGCTATCGCTACGAGTTCGGCGGCGAGTCGGAACAAAGCGCCGAGTCTATGGGCGCGGTCGTCGCCAAGCTGCCGCTGTCCGGCTTTGTCATTCTGGCGCTGTTGATTGTTCAGTTCAACTCCTTCCGCAAGACCTTTATCGTGTTGAGCACCATTCCGCTCGGCCTAATTGGGGTCATAGCCGGCCTGCTGGTCTTCCGCTCGTTCTTTGGTTTTTTCGCCTTCCTTGGCTTGATCTCGCTGGCCGGTATCGTCATCAACAACGCGATCGTACTGCTAGACCGCATACAAATCGAACTGGACCAATCCGGGGAAAAACCCATAGAGGCAATTATCGCCGCGGCGCAGCAGCGTTTTCGCCCCATTTTGCTGACCACTTGCACGACGACGCTGGGGCTTATTCCCCTCTATTTGGGCGGCGGGCTGATGTGGGAGCCGATGGCGGTGGCCATCATGGTGGGCTTGCTTTTTGCCACGGTGATCACCTTGCTGTTCGTGCCAGTGCTCTACAAAATTCTCTTTGCCGTCAAAAACTGACCTGCGGTTTTTAACGACCAACCAATAGGAGGCGTCGTGAAAGTCACTGAGATAGAAGTACACGAAATCAGCCTAGAGTACCAAGACTGGATCGCCTATCCGGTTAGCCACTATCAAGGCGTGACCCGGCGCACGGTGTACGTGGCCCACACCGATACCGGCCTGATCGGTCTAGGCGAGGGCCGCACCGAGCCGCAGGAAGTCATCGACCAGTATGTGGGCAGCAATCCCTTCGAGTGGATGGGCGACGAAGTCTCCATTGGGCTGGGCACGGCCATGTACGATTTGATGGGCCAGGCCGTGGGTGTACCGGTGTACAAGCTCTTCGGCCAGAAGTACCGCTCCTGGGTGCCGGTGGGCAGTTGGACCGTGTCGAGCGCCCCTAGCCACATGGCCGAGGCCGTGGAGACCTACGCCGCCCAAGGTTACACTTGGCTCAAGTTCCACTTGTCGCCCTTTGAGAACGTCTTCGACCAGACCGAGGCCATGCAGGCCGTGGCTCCGCCCGGGTTCAAGATCCACTACGATTTCACCGGCGGCGGCACCAATGACTCCATGCCAGATCTGCTGGCCAAGTTGGCTCAATATCCCATTGCCGGCTGCTTTGAAGACTCGATCAATGCCGGCGACACCTTGGCGTCGATTGACTTGCGCCGACGCATTCCCCTGCCCATCGTGCGCCATCAAGCGCCGCTGGATGCCACGTACGAGGTACTGATGGGAGCGGGAGATGTGTACATGCGCGGCCATCAGAAATTTGGCGATGCGATCCGCGCCGCCGGTCTGTTCGCCGCTGGCAATATCCCGTTCATGCTGCAAAACGTGGGCGGCACGATCACCCGGGCCATGGTTTGCCACATGATGGCGGCCTTTCCCTCCGCCACCTTTCACTTTATCGACAGCAGCGAAATTCTCAAGGACGAGGTAGTGAGCGAGCGCCTAGAGCCGATTAATGGTCTCATTCGAGTGCCGGAAAAGCCGGGATTGGGTTTGACGTTGGATCGCGACGAGTTGGAACGGCTAACGAACCGGGAATTGCCACCCATCAAGCCGTGGATCGTCAAATCGCAATTCGCCAATGGGACGCGGATGTACAATAGATACGATCCCCTGACGACGCGCCATTTCCTGATCCGGCCCGACTGGACCCGGGGCGGGATGCCCCACAGCTATGCCGCGCCCATTGAGACCGAGTACTGGGATGACGACGGGACGCCCGAATTTGCTCAGATGATGGCGCGATTGGTGGAGGAAGGGTCGGTGTTGGAGCCCCCAAGTTCCGTATGACGGTAGGGGCGACTACTGACCACTAACCATATTGGCAGATCAGCGGCCTCACTCATTACACCTTGCGTTCGGAAGGTCCCAGATCGGGATCGACATACGCACGGTGGAAATTCCTGCCCTTGAGGTATTTAGTTTCCAACTCGACATCGGTCAGGGTGCAGTAGGGATCGGCCAAATCCGCGTCGCGCTCCAACAGCGTCACTTCAATGCGGTTTTTGCCTCGTACCGGCCAGTGCGCCGTGGCCAATTTGAAAATGTGCCAGTACCCGCCCATCACCCGATAGCGCGGGCCGTCCATGTTGTAGAATTACAGGCCGCGGCCCGCAGCATAGACAGGGGCGCGTCGAGCAGGCGGTCGGAAAAAACCATGCCGTTTAAGGGGGCCAATAGGCGGCAGGGCGTCCCTTGGGTGAGGCCGAGGAATTCCGCGTAGTCGGCCTGCATTTTCAGGCGGTAATTCTCACCGAAATTTTCCGCGACGATCACATCGACTAGACCCCGTTTGACCCATTCCTCTGGGTCGAGTCCAGCGCGGGCGCAATCGTCCAAGCGGTCGGGAATATGCACCACCAACTCTTTGTCGGGGCCGCTACGTTTGACCGCTTCGTGGACGCGGCCGATCCAGTCGGTCATCAGGGAGCAGCCAGCGTCGGTTTCGTCGGGGTGGAAGAAATAGGGCATTTGGTTGAGCTGTAGTTCAAAGCCGTCGGATGGATACTCGCCCATCACTTCTTCGACAATGGCAAAGCGCTCGTCGCCGACCTCCGGGTGCTTGAAGTCGAGGCCGTCCAAGCCGGGGTAGTCCGGGTCGAGATCGCCAGCCGCGCCAATTTCGAGGTGCTGGTTCTCAATGCGGAAATTGGAGCAGCGCGGCGAGGCGTGATCAACGCCGCCGCGTTGTACGATCAGGAGGGGATACACCTGAATGCCCAACTCGTGGGCCCGGTCGCAGACCAAGCGCAAGGGGTCGTGGCCGGCGTCGATGAGGGACTTGGCGTTTTGCCAAGCGCGGCGAAAGACGTAGTGATCCCAGACCTCGACATTGTGCCCCATCAACTCGCTGGCCCGAGTGTCGTGCAGCATGGTGCGGCCCTCGCCCAAGCAGAAGGCGATGGCTTCGACCGTGGTGCCAGCCAATTCATCGACCAAGGCGATGTATTCCTCGGGGGCCATGGGCGGCTCGTAGCGGTAGATGTGGGGATGCCGGCCGTCGTGGTAGTACATGATTTTGGGTTGGTTCATGGCGAGATCCTTTTCATTGCAAAAAAGTGGGGGCAACCCCTCAATGGACATCCACGCCTACCTTTTGCGCCAGCTCGTGAATGTAATTACGCGCCCGCGTGTTTTCCCAGTCTGTGTCGGGGTAGTTGACGTACACCGGCGAGGCGACCGTGCCCGAAACGCCGACGTCTCGGTAGTGCTCTATGGTGAGCAGCACGTCCGCATCCAGTTCACCCAAGCGTCTCAGATAGGTCTCGTAGTCGAGCTGGCCCATCCCTAGGGGCACCTCGTCGAGCTTAGTCACCCAGTGGGAAGTATCCAAGGACACATCCTTGGCGTGGGCTGCGATAATGTCCGTGCCCAGCAAATCGAAGGCGTAGTCGAGGAAGGCCGTAGTATTGTAATAGGTCCGGTGGGTGGTCATGTTGACCGGGTCGAGGATCACTTTGAGCCTCGGCGAGGCCACGTCGTCGAGCAGGCGGCGCAGTTGTGCAGGTGCATCGAGCGGGCCGCGATTGCCGGGGTGGACGCCCAAATCGACGCCTAGGTTTTCGGCCTCGGTCGCAACTTCGGCGATGCCCTGTACCAGCCGGTGCCAGACCTCGTCGGCCCACAGGTCGCCTTCTTCGGGACCATTGGCAATAACGCTGACGCCGACGCAGTGGGCGTTGAGGGCGCGGGCAGCGTACAAGCCTTGGGACAAGGATTCGCTGGCTTCTCGGCGAATATCGGGATCGGGACTGGCTAGGGGCCAGCCACAGTGGTACAGGGTGACTTCGCCGACAAAGCAGCCCTGTGCTTCGACCGCGTCTCGGCACCGCTGCAACTGTTCCGGGTGCCAATCGTGCGCGGCGATATGGCCGAGTCCTTTGACGCCTATACGGGCTAGGCGCTGCAAGGTCCCGTCGATGTTGTCGGGATTGACGCCGCTCCAGAATGCCACGCCCAAGCGCATAGTTGTACCCTCTGTTGTAATTGGGCCTAATATTGGGTGATTGATTGCCGGGGACAAGCCGGGTGGAGTGGGCAGCTTATAGGATCGCGGCGTTTGACTTTCTGCACAAAAATATCTTGAATACCGGATTGTCCTCAGCGCACCAAGATGCTCTGCGGACAATGGGTCGCCTGCGTGGTTGCCCAACACTTAGGAACTGTCGCACCAAAAAGCCAGCTCGGCAAAGGAGGATTAAATCCCATGAGCGAGTCGAAGAGCGATGCAACATATACGATGGGACGCACCCAAGAAGAAGAGGAGCGTCTGATTCAGCAGTCGCAACTGTACGACGCTGTGACGCGGCGCTTTTTTAAAGAGGCGGGCATCAGCAGCGGGATGAAAGTGCTCGACATTGGCAGCGGCCCCGGAGACGTGGCCCTGACAGCCGCCGAGTTGGTCGGGCCAGAAGGATCTGTCGTAGGCGTAGATGTAAATCCGGCGATTCTCGAAACGGCGCAGGCACGGGCGCAAGCGGCTGGGCTTACCAATGTCGAATTCGTCGCCGGGGACGCCCGGACCCTAGACATAGGGAACGATTTCGACGCTGTAACTGGCCGGCTGGTCCTCATGTACATGGCCGATCCCGCCGACGCCTTGAAGCAGCTCGCAACTCGCCTGCGTCCGGGGGGGATCGTGGCCTTTCAGGAGGCTGATTTCACCCCCTATCAGCAGATGCCTCATTCTCCAGATACGCCCCTCGCAAACGAGCTGATCGGTTGGATCCTCGCAGTATTCGAGCGTTCTGGGGCGCATATTGACATGGGCTTCGGCCTGTACCGCGCTTTCGTCGAGGCGGGCCTGCCCGAGCCGTACATGCACTGCGAGTATCCGGTCGGTGGGCCGGATGGTTGGGCTGGGTATTCATACGCGGCCAACAGCTTGCGCAGCGTACTCCCACTCCTCGAACAATACGGCATCACCACCGCGGAAGAGCTTGACGTGGATACCCTAGCCGAGCGGGTTCGGCAAGAAGTGATCGCGTCGAAACGCCCAATCCACCTAGCGCCCCATGTAACCGCTTGGGCACAGCTTGCGAGCTAACACCATGAGCAAGTGGAAAATCGCCGGGATCAATTTCGACCATCTGCACATGGGCGACAATTTGCGCATGGCCTTTGAGCACGCAGACGTCGAGATCGTCGGCTTATGCGACGAACAGCCCGAGCGCATGAAGCAGGCGTGCGCGGATTTCGCCATCCCCGCCGACCGGGTTTTCACCGACTACCGGGCGTGTCTGGAAAAGACCCAGCCGGACATCGTCCTTTTGTGCCCGGCCACCGCCGAACACGGGGAGTGGACCGAAAAGGTCGCGCCCTTCGGCATGCACATCATCATGGAAAAACCCTTCGCCGCTACCCTCGCCGAAGCGGACCGGATGCAGCGAGCCATGGCGGGGACGGGCAAATTGTTGGCGATCAACTGGCCGTTGGCTTGGTATCCGCCGCACCGCACGGCGCAACGGCTCATCGCCGCAGGCGAGATCGGCGAGGTGATCGAAGTCCACTACTACGACGGCAACCGAGGGCCGCTGTGGCACCTCGCCGACAAAGTGGAGCGCACCGCCGCCGACGTCGAGCGGGAAAAGCCCACGAGTTGGTTTTATAAAAAGGCCGCGGGCGGCGGCTCCCTGCTGGACTACCTAGGGTACGGCACCACATTGGGAACCTGGTACATGGACGGCCGGGCACCTATCGAAGTGACGGCCACCGTAGATCAGCCCCAAGGGCTCGAAGTAGATGAACACTGCATTGCAGTGGCGCGCTACGAGCGGGGCCTGTCGAAATTTGAGACGCGCTGGGGCACCTTTACCGACCCCTGGACCCTGCAACCCCAGCCCAAGTGCGGCTTCGCGATCGTCGGCAGCGAGGGCACGATCAGTTCCTACGACTACGAGGAGGTGATCCGCGTGCAGACGCGGGCGCAGCCAGCAACTGAGGAACGGCCAGTGGATGTGCTCGAACCCCCGTTTCAGAATCCCGTCCAGTACGTGATTCACTGCATTGAAGAGGACCAACCCATCGAGGGGCCGCTCTCGCCGGCACTGTGCCGCATCGGCCAACAGATCGTCGATACGGCCTACCAAAGCGCCGCGCAGAAGCGCACGTTACCGCTGATTCAATAACTATGGCAGAAAGCCAAGATAGCGGCTACGGCCGAGGCAAAACCGGGTCAGAAGCCGAAGTACCAGCCCCGGACTTGCCCTATCAGCCACGCGATCCAGCGGCCTATCGTCCGCAGATCGGCCTGATCGGCTGCGGCGGCATCTCCGAGATGCACTTGCGGGCCTATAAAAACGCCGGCTATAAGGTCGCAGCCCTGTGCAGCCGCGATCGGGGGCGCGTCGAGCAGCGCCAGCGGGAGTTCTACCCCGAGGCCGACACCTACCTCGACTATCGGGACCTGCTTGCCCGCGATGATATCGAAGTGGTGGACGTTACGCCCCATCCGCAAGAGCGGCTGCCGATTCTCGAAGCAGCCATTGACGCTGGTAAACACGTTCTCAGCCAGAAGCCTTTTGTGCTCGACTTGGATGTGGGCGAGGCGCTTATTGCGCGGGCCGAGCGGCGCGGCGTGCAACTAGCCGTCAATCAGAATGGCCGCTGGGCACCGCATTTTAGCTACATGCGCCACGCTGTGGCCGCTAACTTGGTCGGCCAAGTGCAGAGCGTCGAGTTCGCCGTGCATTGGGACCACAACTGGATCGCTGGTTCTGCCTTTGACGCGGTGGAAGATTTGGTGCTCTACGACTTTGGAATGCACTGGTTCGATATGGCGGTGGTGCTCTTAGGCAGCGAGACGCCGCAACGGGTCCACGCTTCCGCTCGGCACGCAGCCGGTCAGGACGCCAAACCGCCGCTTTTGGCCCAAGCGGCGATTGAGTGCGCGGGCGCACAGGCGACGATCTTCTTTAACGGCAATACTCGCCAAGGACAACAAGATCGCACGTATCTCGTCGGCACGGAGGGCACCATAGGGGCGAGCGGCGTGGATCTGACGGCGCAGGAAGTCGTCTTGTACACCGCAGCGGGTGTGGCTCGGCCACAGCTTGTGGGGACGTGGTTTGAGCAGGGGTTTCACGGGACCATGGCCGAACTGCTCTGCGCCGTCGAAGAGGGCCGCGAGCCTAGCAACAGCGCCCGCACCAATCTCGCCAGCTTGGCACTGTGCTTTGCAGCCGTGGCCAGCGCTCACCGTGGCGAGCCGGTGGTGCCAAGGGCGGTGCGGCGACTGCCCGGTCATTATTGAGCGATGTTACGCATGGGCATTGAGGTATAGATGCTTCGACTCCGCTTCGCTCCGCTCAGCATGACCCGATGAAGCAGCAAACCAGCACTTGTCATGCTGAGCGAAGCGAAGCATCCCATACCTAGGAGCCTGTGAGTAACGTCAGTTAATTGAAATACTATTGAACCGCCTACAATTTGGAGGTTTCCCATGGATGCAACCTGCCTGCAATATGCGTTGACCGAGGAGGAGCGTCGCCAATTTGACGAAGACGGCTTCTTCATCGTCCGCGATGTGCTGCCGCAAAATTTGGTAGCACAGCTCATCCCCATCGTCGATCGCCTCGACGCCGAGTCCCGGCGGCAAAAGGGGCTGGAAAAGCACCAGATGCACAACTTTTTCGACTTTATCGGCAAAGACGAACTCTTTCTGGAATTGCTCGACTGGCCAAAGACGTTCGCCAAGGTATTTGGGATTTTGGGCTGGCACATTCAGCTCTACCACTCGCACTTGATCGTCACTCCGCCTTTAGACGGCGTCGCACCCAAACGCAAGCGGCTAGGCTGGCATCAAGACAGCGGGCGGCTCAACATCGACATGGAGACTGAGCCCCGGCCGAGGGTTTCGCTCAAGGTGGCGTATTTTCTCACAGATTGCACCGAGACCAATCGCGGCAACTTCCACGCGGTACCCGGCTCGCACCTAAAAAACAAGCTAAAAATGCCCGCAGACGAGGACTTAGATCCAGTGGGCGCAACGCCGATCCAAGTGGCAGCGGGTGACGCGGTATTTTTTGACCGACGCATCTGGCACGCGGCCGGTCACAATTTTTCGCCCGACGCGCGCAGGGCGCTGTTCTACGGCTATAGCTACCGCTGGTTGCGGCCGCGCGACGACATGACGGTGGAGCACCTGATGGACCGCTGCGATCCGATCCGCCAGCAGCTATTAGGTGCCGGTCCAAGCGGCGGTCATGGCTATACTTCGCCGCAAGAAGAAGACGTGCCGCTGAAAGCGTGGATTCGCGAGCATTTGGGTGACGAAGCGGTGGTGCAATAAAACTCAGTCCGCTGTCAGTCCCACAAAGAGCCGGCTGAATAGACTGGTCAGCGGCTCGACCTCGCCGCGCTCGGCCGCCCTAGCAAAGACTACGCCCGGCTGCGCGGCTCTAGCGGCCCGGCCCAAAACGTGGTAATCGGCCCGGACGGGCTGTTGAGCCGCTTCTCGCGCCGTGCTCCAGCCCTCGTTGGTGGCAGCCAGCCCCCATAGGGCACGCGGTGCCCGCACCTTGGCCTCCTCCACCGACAGGCCGTCGCGCCAACAACCGCGCTGGGCGAATAGGCCGCCATCTTCCCGATAGATTAACCCACCGCCCACGTATTGAATCAACTGCTGTTGGTTGCCCCGCGCGCCCGACAGCGACAACAAGGCCAAGGGCCCCAAGTCGTTGTCGTCGAAATCGGCCTGCTGGTAGAAAGCCGCCACTAACTCGTCGCCATACATCTGCCACTCGTCCCAATTGACCTCTTTGGGCTGCTCAGGCCACTCCTTGCTCGAACCCAAGAAGGGGTTGAAGGAGGCCCCCGACTGCTTGCAGACCTCAAAGCCGCGCCGCGTCAACTGGTCGAGAACCTCTAACGCTCGCTCCAAACCCTCGTGCTGCAGCACCTGCGCTAGCGAGCGGTTGAGGTCGTGCTTGGAAAATAGCCGACTGCCATCTACGGCCGCTCCGGTCAGCCGCTCCACTTCAGCGCGGCCTTCCTCCGTGCGGCACAACTGCGCCAAGCCCCATATCATGCCGTGGTAGTTGTCGGCCACGTAGCGCCATATATCCGCATCGCGCTGTATGTGCCCGGCCACCGACAGCGCGGTCTCGGCTTCGGCCTGGGCTTCCTCAGTGAGGGGCAAAAACACCTCGATCTGATCGCCGTCAAAATCTAGTTCCATCAGTCGGCAAACGCGCGGATGGACGCGCACGGCAGCTCCGGCCAAACGCCGCGGACGAAAGGCCACCACCGCAGTGGACGCCGGGCCATCGTCAACCAGCACCCGCTGGGCACTGTACAGCAGCACCCACGAGCGCCCCATGATCGCGTCCATAACCTCAGCCGCTTGAGCCGAACGCTGCGCCACTGCTTCGGCATGACCTATCTCCCGCTCCACCTGAGGCCCGAACAAATCCCAAGCCATTTCCTCGGGCAGGCCCACTTGGTCGAGATTCAACTCAGACTCCGAGGCGAGCGCGGCCCGGCCGCTAAACAGCGGCCTAGCCCAGAAGTGGAGGTGCTCCGGGCGCAACAGCGCGGTAAAAAGATCCTCCACCCGTTGGGCCACCTGAGCCACTGCTGGCTCGGTCAGAGCCTCAGGAGCCTCGCTATCGACGATGCGCTGCAAACGCGTATTAGCTTCGACCAAATCCTCGTAGTAGCCTCGAATCGGGTCGAACTCGATCCCCGCAGGCAAAGCGCCGGGATCTCCCACCGTCCCCACTTGGCGTCCCGGTGCCCACGGGTGCGGCACGGGGCGAGCCAAGGTCAGTCCCTCCGGCTCGGCAAAGGAAAAGCGCAACTTCCCACTCGCTAACTCGGCCCGTATCCCGGCCATCCCCAACAACTGCTGCAACAAGGCAAAGCGCGGGGATGGAGGCGGGGACGGGGACACCGGGCTGGTGGTTAGGCGCTGGCCTAGCCCATTGGCGTCGGGTCGCTCAGCCGCGGCCGTGTTGAACAAAGCGTGGATATTGGCTACAGCCCCGGCCTCGCTCAAAGCTCCATAGGCCATCATGTCGAGCTCTGGTCCGCCGACTCCTGCCACCGCAGTTTCCAAACGCTCGGCTGCGGTGTGGGCCGCCAGAAGGCCCCAGTACACCCAACCCACAGTACTGCGGTAAGGCAGCTTTGCGCCTTTGAGGGTCAGTTGCTCCATGCCGTCTTCGGGCAGTCCCGCCTCAACCAGACGCGCTTTCAACACTTCTTCGCTGGGTGCCTGAAAAGGCGGCACCACTGCCGGAGTCCCTTCGGCTTGCGCGAGGCGACCCATGACTGCCTCGCGCTGCTGGCCGAAATTGAGCCGCGAGACCATGCTGGTGGGGCTGAAGATGAGTTCTATCGGCGTACCATCGGGCAACTGCGGCATGTCGGCGTCGGGCAGGATGCGCGTCACCACTCCCTTGGCACCGTGGCGGTTGCTTAGTTTGTCGCCTACCCCCACTGCGGCGGGAAAATCCATCCGCGCCGCAGCCGACTCGCTAATGACCAAGCCATCCTCAAACGTGTCCCCGTCCCACATGATGAAGGCGGTCAACAGATTGTACCCACCCCAAAAATCGGCGGCCTCGGGCTCGTATCCCGTCTGCACTAGGGCCGGCTCGGGTTTGTTGCCCTTGGAGGCCAAGCGCTGGTCGTACTGCTGGCGGAACCAACCCGTGGCGTGGACCGGTGCTGTTGTATCGGCGGCACTCGTCCACTGGCGCATCATATTGATGCCCATCAGGGCGCGATTGGTATCGTCGTGTTCTAAGAAGGGCACCATGGAAGCCGAAAAACCCAAGATGCTGTCGGGCGCTTGGTCGATTCGTTCGAGCTTACCGTCGCGGATGCGGGCACCGCGGGCCACGTCCAGCACTCGGCCGATATTGGGGCCCTCGGGGGTGCAGTAGGGGCACACTAGACCGTATTGGCTGTAGGGGAAAACATCTTGGTCGTCAAACGGCTCGACGACGACGGGGATCAAAGTCAGCCGCCGCAGATGGGTATAGCGGTCAAGCCAGTTGGTCGCCTGTAGATACTGCGAAGTTTCCTCCAAGTGGAAGTCGCGCATCCAAGCGTCCAACGGCAGCCAGTTGCGCACCAAGTCGCCATCCCAGGCCAACTGCTCGGGAGCCGCCTCCAACCTTTGGTCAATAAAGCCGTAGAGCTGCTCGCCCACGCACAGAATCCGCGCTTGATCGAGTTCGCGCTGGTCGGGATAGGGGACCACGACCCGGTAGTTGCCTTCAATGTGGAAAAGGCCATCGCGGTCGGGCCGAGGCAAATCCCGGTACTCAACCTCGACCGGGACATCGCCGAGTCCCAAGCTCAGTTTAATGGAAAAAGTATAGGAGTCCTGTTGTTCGACTTGATAGTCGGCCAGCGGCAAGCGCTCACCCAAAAGCCGGGGCAGTCGCTGGTAGATGAAAAGGTCAAAGGACTCCCTATGCCAAGGTACGTCGAGATTCAATGTCATTGATGTTCCTCCGGGTTATGGGTAGCCTGCCAGACCCGTGAGAGCTGGCGGCGACCGTGGTGCAGCCGCGACTTTACGGTGCCTTCGGGAATGCCCAAGCGGTCGGCGGCGTCCCGCACTTCGACTTGGGCGTCGTAGATCAGGTGGAAAACTTCGCGCTTGTCCTCGGACAACTCTTGTACCTGTCGCCGCAACCAGCGCTGCTGGTCGGCCCGTTCCACTTGGGCGTCGGGGCGTTCGGACGCCGCCTCAATCATCCATTCAGGCACTTGCTGCGTCTCCTGCTCCACGGTTTCAGACAGCATCTCCAGCCGCTGCTCTCGCCGCCTTCGCACGGTGCGCAGGTGAGTCAGAGAGAGATGAGTGGCAATGCGGAACAGCCAAGCAGCCGCAGATCCTCGACCGCTCCATTGACCAGCCCGGTTCCACACCCGCAAGAAAACCTCTTGCACTACATCGTTAGCACTCGCATCATCGCGGACGATACAGCGCACGTGGTGGTAAATCTGCTCCCGATAGCGCTCAAAGAACTGCTGGAACGCGCATGCATCGCGTTCTTTTATTTGCGCTATGAGTTGTGGATCCGGTATCTGCATCGAAGCCCTCCGCAGATAAAGACTCCGCCCGGAAAGTACAGGTTCAAAGACGAAGGTGAAAAAGTCCAGAAATCTCATTGAGGGCCGGTTTCCTCCTTGAGTTGACCCACTAGTCGAGCATGGTATCTTACAGAAGTCCTGAATGACTTGAACGGTCCGATAGGCGGATCATCTTGTGAATATTATTCTGCGTCTGTCTGCGTCCATCTGCGGATCGTCTTGTGAATGGTTTTGCTATACCACCCACCGCCAGAAAACCAACCTCAACCTATACTAGATCGAGACCCCATGAGCCTAACGCCAGCCGAACTCGACCAATTCCACCGCGACGGCTATATCATCGTCCCCGACCTGTTCTCTGCCGACGAGATGGACGCTGCCCTAGCGGCGATGGAACAGATTTTCTACGGCCAATCCTTCCAGCAATGGTTGGCCGATTGCGACCGAGGCGACGCCTCCGGGGTCTCGGACGGCTTCACCACCACGCACGACCACTCCGAGGGCCGCTCGCAATTTCCCGTGGGCGCGCCAGCTCTAGATCGGCTGATAGAAAACGAAACCTATCTCGACATTTTTGAGCAATGCTTGGGCGCAAAAGCCAGCTACTGCAACGCCCATCTATTCATGCGCTCGGGACCTACCGACAAGCGCCATCCCGACAACTCTTGGGAGGGCTACCACATTGACCACTACACCAATTGCCTGCTACCGCCCCACGACCAAACAGGCCATTTCGACTACGTCAATTCGGGGGTGTACCTGCACGATGTCGAAGACGACGGTGCCCCCATGCTGGTCATCCCCGGCTCGCACAAAGTAGCTGGTCCCGCTTTTGTGCGGGCGCTTGCCCAAGACAACGCCGCAGGTGGGTCCTTCAAAGACCTGCGCCAAACCACCGAACTAGCCGTTCCGGTTCCCGCCACGGGCCGGCGGGGGTCGGCTCTTCTCTACTCGTCGTACCTAGTCCACGCGGCCCAACCCTTTGCCAATAAGCGCACGCAACGCGCCTTTTGGACCTTGTCCTTATGTCGCCGCGACAACGATCGCTGGACCCGATTCGCCAATCCCTTCATCTACGGCGAACGCGAGCACATGTTGCCCTTTTTCACGGCCACCACGCCCCGAGTGCGCGGCCTGTTCGGCTGGCCCGAACCCGGACACCCGTACTTCACCAGCCAAACGCTAGATCTTTTGGAGCATACTCTGCCCGGTATTGATACCGCTCCTTATCGCGATGACAGTTGAAAGACAGCCAACTATAGCAATGCGGAACGATTTGAACGATTCGAGCAATGGATCGCCTTGTGAGTACTATTCTGCGTCCATCTGCGTCCATCTGCGGATCACCTTGTACATGATGTAGGATTGCCCTATGACTCCGACAATCACCCTGCGGCAACAAGTAATAGAAGGCACCCAAAAAGGTCCCAACCTGCTAATCCTAGGCGGCGTCCACGGCGACGAGTTCGAGTCTATGGCAGCCATCCGCCGCCTGCTGGACCACCTCGATCCAACGGACCTGCGGGGCCGCCTCACCGCTATCCCCGTAGTCAATGAGGCCGCCTATTGGCGCGGTCAGCGCACGGCCGAGGACGAACTGGACTTGGCCCGCACCTGTCCGGGCCGACCCGACGGCTCGATCACCGAGCGTACTGCCCACGCCGTCAGCCAAGAAATCCGCCGGGCCGACTACCTCATCGACCTGCACAGCGGTGGGATAGTCATGGAATTCTACCCTACCGTGGGGTACACCTTACATCCCGATAAAGCCATCCTCGACGTGCAACGGCGCATGGCCCGCGCTTTGAATATGCCCATTATCTGGGGCACCTCCGCCCGCCTCGACGGACGCACGCTCTCGGTGGCCCGCGACGCCAACGTGCCAGCCATCTACGCCGAGTGGATGGGCGGTGGCACGTGCGACCCCCAAGGCGCAGATGCTTATTTCGAGGGCTGCTTGAACGTCTTGGCCGAACTGGACATGATCGACCGCACCCTGCCGCCCCTGCGCACCGAGTACACCATAGAGGACGATCGCGACAACTCCGGGCACATCCAGATCAATTACCCAGCGCCCTTTGCCGGCTACTTTGAGCCTCAGGTAACACTGAAAGCGCCGGTGCAACCGGGCGATGTGATCGGCACAGTGGTCGATCATCTGGGGCAGCGGCGCGAGGAAGTAGTATCGACCCAAGCGGGTTTGATTCTGTGTCTGCGAGTTTTCAACCGCGTCCATCAAGGCGACAGCTTGGCCGCGGTTTTGGAACTCAACCCTTCCCAATGATCGTCTTTTCTAGGAGTAACAAATGTTTCGCGAAGCAATCGGTTTATTCATCCCCGAACCAAAGGCCAAACTCTACATCCCCAAAAACAGTGGTCTGCATGAGTATGTGAACAATCTCCTGAGTGACATCGGTGTTAGCGACGGAGGCGAGTTTGCCCGAGTTGACGAGAGCGTGGGAACTCTCGAAATAATTTCGGCACGCGGGGAAGACGTCCCCCAAAGAGTTGACGATTGCCTCCTACGGGGAGAAGTCGCGTATGGCCTCACTGGAGACGATCTGTTCGACGAGTACATGCTGGGCGCTGGGGACTCTCCTCTTGGGGTCCTCAACACCTACGATTGGTTCGATCCAAGTGCTCAGTTCTATCGGCCAGCCCTTTGTCTGTTGAATCGCGAAGGGCGGATTCCAGATTCGTCCGCAATGGTGTCCATTGCCGTGAACAAGAAATACGAACTTTCCTCTCGCCAGTATCTGTCGCAACGCTTCCAATCCAGCAAACTGCAGATCAGTATCGTTGCTTACGCTGGAGACACGGAAAACACCGTGGCAGAGGGCACGCACGACTGGTGCGTCGAGGTGGTATATCGCGGGGAACGCTCGCCCGCAAGCGCGATGTCCAAGACTGGCCTCAAGGTCGCCGAGGTCGTCCGCTTCAGCGACATCTCATTGATCGGCCGGGAAATCGTCAATCCCTGGGAAGAGGAGTACCGGAGAATCTCCGCGGTCGCGCAAAAGCCCACCGACTCCAGCACGTCAAAACTCCTTGCCGACAGCAATGAGATTTGCAAGAAAGTCGGCGAGGAATCCGCTGAGTTTGTGAGGGCATTTACGCAAGAAACGGGGATTCCAGAAGAGTTCAATGGCGTCGTATATGCGTTGATGGTCGCAGCCGCAAAACTGCAAGTCCCTTGGCAAGAAATTGAGGCGGACCTGAAATCCAGGTGGTCGTGATCTACCTATAGGAATCCTAAATGATTTGAAAGCATGGAACGTTCATCAGCCCGGTCTTTCCCCTATAAGTCTTTCCCGCGAAAGCGGGAATCCAGTCTTGAATGATGTAGGGTTGCTATATGTTGCTGATTAGACATTGTCAGTCATCAGGGCAAGACCCGGATGCGGCGTTGACAGAGATTGGGTGCAAACAGGCGGAAGCACTGGCTGAGTTTTTGTCCTACTACCCAATCGACATGATCGTCTCCAGCTCCTACACGCGAGCACAGCAAAGCATTGAACCGTTCGCTGCTAACGTGGGATTGCCTATTCACTTGGATCACCGCCTAATTGAACGGACGCTTTCAGGGAGTCCGATTGACAACTGGCGCGAGGTGGTCCGCGATTCATTTGAAGACTTGGAGTTGCGGCTACCGGGCGGCGAATCCGCACGCGAAGTGTTAGACCGCGGCTGGGCCACCATCACCGAGCTACTTGACGGTGGTCACCAGTTCCCTATTGCAGTAACCCATGGAAACCTCTTGAGTCTGATCCTGAACTCACTGGACCCTAATTTCGGCTATGCTGGATGGGAATCGCTATCGAATCCAGATGTATTCGTACTCAAAGGAGGCGACGACGGACGATTGATATTCGAGCGACTCTGGTCTGAATAGCCCCAAGCCGCTTAATAACAAGGATCGGCAAATGCTGATCAGGTAGCTTGTCCTACCCTTGCAGGCGTTCATCGCCTTGATTTTACTGTACAAATATCATAACGATCTGCGTCGTCCCGCCGGACGCGGGCTGACGCAGACGCAACCGATGGCGAAAGGAGATTTCTCATGGCCATTATCAATGAACTGCTCGCAAACAACGCCCACTATGCCGACAACTTCGACAAGGGCGACCTTCCCCTGCCTCCAAAACTGCACCTAGCGGTGGTAGCCTGCATGGACGCGCGCATCGACACGCACAGCCTGCTGGGGATCGCGGAAGGGGACGCGCACGTGATCCGGAACGCGGGCGGCGTGATAACCGACGACGCGATTCGTTCGCTGACGATCTCGCAGCGGCTGCTGGGCACGACTTCGATCATGCTCATCCACCACACGGACTGCGGCATGCTGACATTCCGCGACGACGACGTGAAGGACGCGATCACAGCCGATACCGGCATCCGCCCGGCCTTCGCCCTAGAGGCGTTCGGCGATCTCGCGGAGGACGTACGGCAGTCGATCGCCCGCATTCAGGCCAGCCCGTTCATCCCGAACAAGGACGACGTGCGGGGATTCGTCTATGACTGCGCCACCGGAAAGCTGAACGAAGTCACCTGACCACGAGATAAATGCCTGAAATTTCCCGATTTTTCGGCATCATAATACGCATGTATGCTGAGCCTCATGCACCTCATCACCGGCCTCACCTTCACGCTTATTACCAAGAGGACGCTAGTGTATATGCCATTGATACCATTGAACTGATCGCGGGACAACTTCCCCGGCGACAGCAGCGTCTAGTTGAGGCTTGGATGGAGTTACACCATGAAGAATTACTGGCAGATTGGGAACGGTTACAATCAGGTCAAGCACCTTTCAAAATCGACCCTCTTCAATAAAGGAGATCGATATGCGTCATCCTATATACCGAGTGATATCTTTTGAAATACAAGCACCCTATACACTTCGAGTTTGTTTCGACGATGATACGGAACAGATCATCGATTTCCAGGCCATATTGGAAGGTGAATTATTCGGTCCACTTCGCGATGTATCCTTATTTTATCAAGTTCGGATTGATCCTGAGGTCCATACTCTGGTATGGCCGAATGGGGCTGATTTTGATCCAGCCACTTTACATGATTGGCCTGAACATCTTCCTGAACTTGAGCGCATGGGCAAGCGTTGGTCTCTCGTTGAGACGGAGAACTAACGCGGTTTGGCCAATACAGATAATGATACTACAAGTTCTATTGTGGTAACCGTGAAAACGGGTGTGGAATAGTCCGCCGTGTAAACAGCGGTTTTCGCTGCGGTGGAAAGGTGGTCCATGCCCAAGTTCTCTCTCGAATCAATCGACGCTGGTTCTCATCTATATATTACAGCGGCACCCGGTATCGAGGTTGGAACTCGTCTAAATGGCGGCCACTTCAGAGATACTGTCGAGCAAGGTGTTGTGACCGATCATAGTTCTATTCTGGAAATCGCGTGGGAATTGGTTCGCATGCGCGAATTCCCGTCTCGGCCATGCCGATTCGATGCGCTCTTTCTTTGGCCAGATGAGGTAAGAGCACGGGCATGGCATTACCGACAGGGCATTTTCGACTCCGAAACAAGCTCACAGCGCGGACTGTACCAAGTTGAGGTGGAAAGAATTTGTCGAATTTGGGCCGCCGACATGAATTTGATCAGTTACATCCGCGATGGCGAAACAGTCGGGGCGCTGATGCAACGTGCGCGTCAATACTGGAAATCGGCTCCTAGCGAGCGTACTCCAGAGATTCTTCTACACGGTCAAGTGATTGTCCACAAGAACTTACGTGAATTAGGACTAGAGCAAATTGCTCCCATACAAAATGCAAGTGTTGATGCGCTGATACGCGGACGCCTTTGGTCCGATTTGTCAGGTAATTCATGCTTGCAGTCGCAGAGCGACGACTCTCGTTACCTACTGAGTCTGCAAATGACCGGGACAACTGATCTACCAATGCCGCTGGCAGGCTGGATCGGGTTGGAAATCGAAGGGTTAAATGAGATGTTGAAGCCTAGGCGAGGAACGGAGCCGATTCTTGTGACCGGACAGACACCACTTAGTTACAGACTAGATAATGAGAGTGGTGTTTGCAAAACTCCATATGAGTTTGACGATCCAGTAGTAGCTGATGCGGCGAGGGAGTGCGTTCTGGGGAAGAGGCGCTTTCGACCTGTATTAATCTGCAATCGGGAAGCGGCTCACTACTGGCAGTTGCCTTCCTATTGGGATGGCCAGATTCCCGGAAATTGGACTACAGGTAAAACGTGAATTTCCCAGTGTCGTCTCTTCACCCTCTCCAAGACAACGTTAGGCGCAGACGGCCGCGTCGGCACTCCAGCGGTTGAAGGGAGTGTGCGTCTCTTGCGCCAGCCGGTCGCGAGTATCGCGCCAGAGCTTTTCCCACACCGCTGGATCGCGCAGGACGCTTTCTGGGTTAGCCCTGCTGCGAGCGACAAAACCGGGGAAGAGGTCGCGGCCCGTGGGCTGGCCGATTGGATTGTAGCGCAAGTCAAAACTCCAGCGCACGTCGTCGCTGTTGTTGGCCAGCGAGCCGTGGATGGTGTGTTGAGTGAGGAAAAGCACGTCGCCGGGCTGCATGGGCACCGGCATCGCCGCGTCCATGTCCATAAACAACTCGGGTATCCACAGGCCCCCCGGTCCCCCCGGACAGTGCGTTTGCAGTCCTTGGCGGTGGCTGCGGGGCATAATCCGCAGACAGCCATTTTCGAGCGTCGCCTCATTGAGCGGAAACCACACCGTCAAGACCTCCGAGTCGTCGGCTTCGGGTAGGACCACACCGTTGTCTTGGTGCCAGTTGGTGGCGCTGACTAGGGCTTGGCCGTTGTGGTTTTTGGGTACTAGGCGCTCGGGCGGCTTGAGGCGCACGTGCTGGACGGGGTTGGACCAGATCTCCGGGCCGACTATCGACTCGACCGCGTCGAGGAGGTCGGGGTTGGTAATGCAGCGAAAGACAGCCGGGCCGGCCCAGAAGGGGGTATCGGCATCAATGCCTGTCTGGGGCAGGGAGAAGTCGAAGTACTGGGCGTGGATCTGGCCGCTCTCGACGACGATTTGCGTCAAGCGCTTGCCAAAAGGCAGGTCGTCATACGTGGATGCGATCTGGCCATTTTGGTAGAGTTCGCGAGCAAGGTTATCGAGGACGCCGTGGTATTCGTCGATAATGGGCTGGATGACCTCTTCTACGTCGAGCATCCCCCTCACTAGTAGGTAGCCTTCTTCGTCAAAGTGTGCGAGTTGTTCGTCCGTCAAGCATGGCATATGCTTTCCTCCGTGGGTTTGCGCTTGAATATAGCGCGATATGAGCCGTTTGCGAATAGCTGAAAGGAGGAGCGGCGCTCAATGATCGTGTCGCAATATCTATGAATTTTCCCAAACTCGACGAAGCCCTGCGCTTGGAGCGCTTGACGCCGCCGACCGGCAAAGTGCGAATAGTACTCGACACCGATACGTACAACGAGATAGACGACCAGTTCGCAGTGGTCCAAGCACTGCTCTCGCCCGACCAACTCGCGGTCGAGGCGATTTACGCGGCACCTTTTTACAACATCCGTTCGTCCGGGCCGGGCGACGGCATGGAGAAAAGCTACGCGGAAATCCTGCGGCTATTGGAGCGATTGGATATTGCACCGGAGGGCTTGGTGTTCCGGGGAGCAACGGATATACTGCGGGACGACGCACCGCAGGAGTGCGCGGCGGTCGATGACCTAATCGCCAAGGCCAACAACGCCGATCAGCTCTACGTGGTAGCGATCGGCGCACTCACCAACGTAGCTTCGGCTATCCTGAAAGACCCCTCCATCATCGAGCGAATCGTCGTGGTCTGGCTCGGCGGCCACGCGCTCTACTGGCCGACCGCTGACGAATTCAACCTCCAAGGCGATCTCGTAGCAGCGCAGGTAGTCTTCAACAGCGGCGTACCCTTCGTCCAGATCCCATGCCACCCCGTGGCCTCACACCTGCAGACGACGCTGGCGGAGCTGGAGCGCTTCGTCAAGGGACGGGGGGCGATTGGCGACTATCTGGTCGATATATTCGCCGCCTATGCCCAAAATCACTTCGCCGCTTCCAAGGTGATCTGGGACATGTCAGCGGTCGCTTGGCTACTCGACGCATCGTGGGTAACGACCGACGTGGTGCATAGCCCGGTGCTGACCGATCAAAAGACTTGGAGCCACGATCCGTCGCGGCACTTCATGCGAGTGGCCCGGACAGTGCGGCGCGATCCGATTTTCGGAGATTTGTTCAAGAAACTGGAACCGCTTCTTCCGTCTGCCGACAGGCGTATTGAATAACCGCATCGCTCAGCAGGTGGAGATGAGATATACCGGCGAGGGCGATCAACGGACCGCTGTCCGCGACCAAGAGCCGTTCACGCATTCTTGAATTCGGCGTCTAGCTGATCTTGGCCCAGATCAACTACTGCAACGTTTAGTTGGCTCGCTTTCAGCAGAAATTCAGGCTTTTGCATCCCGCTCATTTCAGCCGCCTTGCCAGCGGATATGCGGCGAAGTTCAAAGAGCTTCAAGACGAGGCGGGACGCCCGCGTTCCGAGGTGAGACACGCTATTATTCCGCTTCTAAAGTTTCCCGATCCAGTTGATACCAGAACACCTCGCCGGATTCGATGAGATCCTCTATTCGGTGATCGCGGCGCAGGCTGGCGACAGCAGGGTACGAATGCTTACCGGTGAACTGGGTCAAGAACGCGGCATTGCGCAGGGCGCGGGTCGTATCCCGGCCGTTGGCCGTGAAGGAGATTTCTACGGCGATGTAACAAGGCTCGCCGCTGTCCAAGTCCGTGGCCTCCACAATCAAATCGGCCCGGCGGAAGCTGTTCAACTCGTTGGCGGGAATATCTGCTGGGGCGCGATCGGTCAGGGCCCAGAGGTCGGCCGGAGTGAGGTCTTTGACCCACCGAAGCCCCATGTCGCCAGCGATGAAAGGGGCCTCTCGGAGAGCGGCGCTCCTAGCGTGAGCCCCTTTGAGTGTGCCTACATCATCTTGGATGGACTGTACTCTATTTTCGAGGCTATCAAAGCGTCTATTCGTGGCCGCGACAAAGCTGTTCATCTCCTCCATGAACTTTTTCGTCTCCGCGACGAATTTATTCATCTCCGCAGAGAACTTTTTCGTCTCCGCGACGAATTTGTTCATCTCCGCAGAGAACTGAGCAAATTTTTCGGGCAGATTGAGCAGTTCCGGCGTCAGCAGCCGAGCACGCAAAGCTTCAACCCATTCGGGCTTTTCGTCCAGTGCGCTAAGCAGGTCTTCTATGGTATGAATAGTGGTCATATCTTTCCTGCGAGAGCCGTTTTAGCTCGCGTCCGATGAAGCAAAGAAAATGTACGTCAACGGGGAGGTATTTTCAACTTGTCAATCATTGCGCCGGAGCTAGTCGATTAGTAGCATTCATCCATGACCACCGTCGTCCTCACCGAAAAGCCCAGCGTGGCGCGCGACATTGCCCGGGTCCTAGGGGCCAACAAACGCGGCCAAGGCTACGCCGAAGGCAACGGCTATATCGTCACCTGGGCACTCGGGCACCTCGTGCAATTCGCCGAGCCAGACGATTACGGCCCGCCTTGGAATAGCCGCTGGTCCTTTGCCCAACTACCGATGATCCCCGAGCAGTGGAAGCTCAAGACGACGCGCTCGACCTCCGACCAGTACCAAATCGTCAAAAAATTGCTCAACAGTCCTCAGACGGAGCGCGTCATCTGCGCCACAGACGCCGGGCGCGAGGGCGAGCACATCTTTCGCCTAATCTACCAGCACGCTCGCTGCAAAAAGCCCTTTAGCAGGCTGTGGGTTTCGAGCCTGACCGACGAGGCGATCCAGAGCGGCTTCCGCGCCTTGCAGGAGGGAGCAGCCTTCGATCACCTCGCTGCGGCCGCGCGGGCGCGCGGCCAAGCTGACTGGCTGATGGGCATGAACCTGACCCGCGCCTACACTGTCCACAACAAGGCGCTCTGCACCATCGGCCGCGTGCAGACGCCAACCCTGTCCATGGTAGTCAAGCGCGATGCGGCCATTGCCAGCTTTGTAAAGGCGTATTTCTACGAGTTGGTAGCGCAGCTAGCAGAGGGCTTTGCCGCCAAGTACTGCAAGGATGGCCAGACGCGCATTGACAAGAAGGAGGAGGCCGAGCGCCTACATCGGCAGCTCAGCCCCAACAAGGTCGGCACCGTCCGCAAAATTGAGCAGAAAGTCAAAAGAAACCGGCCACCGCCCCTCTACGATCTCAACAACCTCCAGCGCGATGCCAACCGCTACTTTGGCTTCACTGCGGCGCAAACCCTCGAACGCGCCCAAGCCCTGTACGAAACCCACAAGCTCATCACGTACCCGCGCACCGAGAGCCGCCACATCTCCGAGGACATGGTGCCCAAGCTGCCCGGCATCTTGGAAAAGTTAGCGCACCCGCAGGCATCAGTCGCGCTAGAGCGCCTACGCGGCGGGCACCGGCTCAGCAGAGCGTACGTCGATCGCACCAAACTGACCGATCACCACGCCATTATTCCCACCGGACAACAGCCCGCCCCCAATCTCGCACCGGACCTACAGAAAGTGTACGACCTAGTAGTGGCGCGCTTTGTCGGCATCTTCCTGCCCGATCAACAGGTCGAGGAAACGACCGTCTTGCTCGACATCGGCGGTGCCGACTTTGTCGCCAAAGGATCTGTCGTCTTAGAGGCGGGCTGGACGGTAGCCGCCATACGGCCTCCAAACGCTGCAAAGAGTAAAGAGAAGGAAGACGACGACCAGCGGGCGCTCCCGCCGCTGCAACAAGGTCAGCAGGTTCACGTAACGAGCATGGATGTGGTCGAAAAGGAGACCAAGCCGCCGCGACCCTACACAGACGCCACGCTCCTAGCGGCCATGAAAAACGCCGGCCGCGAAATCGAAGACGACGAGTTAGCCGCGGCCATGAAGGAATTGGGGCTGGGCACGCCGGCCACGCGGGCCGAGACCATCGAAAAGCTGATTCGCACCGGCTATGTAGTCCGCGACCGCAAGGCGATCACCTCGACGGAGAAGGGCAAAGCACTCGTAGGCTTGGTGGCCGAATCGCTGCGCAGCCCAGAGCTGACGGGTGAGTGGGAGCAGCAACTCAAGGAAATCGAGGAAGGGCAGCGGCCAGTGGCGGGGTTCTACGAAGGAATCGCCGACTTGGTGAGGACGCTGGTGCCCAAGGTCCAGCAAGGACCGGCACTTTCCCCCGAGCAAGCGGCGCAGGCACGAGGCAATAAGAGGAGTAAAGGTAAGAGTCGAGGCAAGGTGTTAGGACCTTGTCCCAAGTGCAAAGAGGGCCAAGTAGTAGAAAACGCCAAAGCGTATGGATGCAGCCGCTACCGGGAGGGTTGCAACTTTACTATCTGGAAGACGGTGGCGCGCAAGAAGCTGACCGAAAAACAGGCGCAGTTGTTGATCGCCAATGGCCGCACTGAAAAGATGCAGGGCTTTGTCTCCAAGGCCGGCAAGAAGTTTGCGGCGCGGCTCAAATTCGACGACGAGTTCAAGGTCGTCTTCGAATTTGACGATCGGCCGCCAAATGGCTCCGCTAGGCCGGAGGGACGCCCTTCACCCCAAGAGAAGCCGCCAGCGGAAGTCGCCCAATCCACCGCCGCCCTCACCTGCCCCAAGTGCCAACAGGGCCAAATCATCGAGGGCCAGCGCGGCTTTGGCTGCAATCGCTATCGCGAGGGGTGCGACTTCGTGGTATGGAAGGAAATGGCAGGCAAGAAGCTGACCGAAAAGCAAATCCACACCTTGATCGCCAAAGGCAAAACCGGCGTGATCAAGGGCTTCAAAAGCAAAAAGGGCAGCAAATTCGACGCGCGGTTGAAGCTCGGGCCGGAGTGCAAAGCCGCATTTGATTTTCCCGCTAGCGCACGCTGATATGGCAAGCCCGAATGATTGCGGAGGATCGTCTTGTCCCTCCTATTCTGCGTCCATCTGCGTCCATCTGCGGATAATTCTATAAACGATTTAGGATTTCTATATGCCCCTCCAACGCTGCCCCTGGCTCGACCTCGACAAACCCGATTACGTCGCGTACCACGACCGCGAGTGGGGAGTCCCAGTCCACGACGACCGCAAGCACTTCGAGTTTCTCACCCTCGAATCCGCCCAAGCCGGCCTCAGTTGGTACACCGTCCTTCGCAAGCGCGCCAACTACCGCCAAGCCTTCGCCGAATTCGATCCTGCCAAGGTCTCTCGCTTCAGCGCCGCCAAGATCGAACAAATGCTCCAAGACCCCGGGCTGATTCGCAATCGCCGCAAGATCAGCGCGGCCGTAGAAAACGCCCGGCACTTCCTCGCCGTGCAGGACGAATTCGGCAGCTTCAGCGCCTATATTTGGCGCTTTGTCGGTGGCGAGCCTATCGTCAACGAGTTTCGCACCCTCGCCGATTTACCAGCCACCAGCCGCGAATCCGACGCCTTGAGCAAAGACCTCAAAAACCGCGGCTTCAAATTCATCGGCTCGATCGTCATCTACGCCCACATGCAGGCTACCGGCATGGTCAACGATCACGTACTCGACTGCTTCCGCCGCAGTCAGATTCTCAACGCGGGATAGACACTCACGCCCCATAGGACGGACATTCCTTGCGCCTTCAGATTCGGCCTGAAGGATTGTCAAACTAGCGCGGCTTGCGTACTGTTTCCGCCCCTTTTACCCTAAGTGGCCGGTGGCCCGCGATCAGAGGCCTGCCTCCCCACCGGTGGGGTGCAGCGAGCACCGACCACCGACCACTGGCCACCGACCACCAATCACCAAGGAGCCTCTCATGCACGTCGGCACCCAGCAGTTCAATACATCGGACGAAGACCTCGAATATCTGGCCCGCCACGGAGTCTTCAACAAGAACGAAAACTTCATCGCGTTCCACCGCGAATACGGTTGGGACGTCGAAGAGTTGGTCGCCAAGAAGGAAAAGTGCGCTCGCTTCGGCATCAATATGGAAATGGTCGCCCTGCCCATGGCCCAGTTCAATGTCAACGGCGAGGCCGTGCCCAACTTTATGATGGGCAACTACGAAGAGGGCGATAAGGAGATTGAGCTGGTCATCAACATGGTGCGGCAGGCGGCCGAAGCCGGCATCCCAGCCATCAAGTACTACCTCTGCGCCCTCGAAAACCAGCGCACCGAAAGCACGCCCCCCGGCCGCGGCGGCTCCATCTACAGCACTTGGGACCTCGAAAAGGCCGACGCCGATACGCCGCGCTACGACAAACCGGTCACCGCAGAGGAAAACTGGCGTCGCATTACGTATTTCTTGGAAAGGGTCATCCCGGTCGCCACCGAGTGCAAGGTCCGCATGGCCTGCCACCCCTGCGACCCCTGGCTGCCCCCCGGCTATAGGGGCGTCGATCGCGTGATGGGCGGCTTTGACGGCTTCAAGCACTTTATCGAGATCTGCCCCAGCCCCTATCACGGCGTCAATCTCTGCTTGGGCTGCATGGCCGAAAGCGTCGAAGATCCGCTCAACGAGGTACCCGAGATCATCCGCTATTTAGGCTCGCGCAACAAAATTTTCCTCTGCCACTTCCGCAATATCGTCGGCAAGCGCAACAAGTTCCAAGAGGTCTGGCCGGATGAAGGGGTGATGAACATGCACCGCAATATGCAGGCGCTCAAAGAAGTGGGCTACCAGCACATGTGCGTCCCCGATCACGCGCCCGGGCACAAGGATCCCCACAGTATGCGCCAAGCTTGGGCGTACGAGTTCGGCTATATCCAAGCCATGATCCAAGCGGTAATGGACGAGAATTGAGCACAGCGGAGGTCACGCCATCAGCTTCCCCAGCATGACAAGGCCAAGTTGCCGGAAACAGGTACCGGCGGTATTCACCATCTGCGTCCATCTGCGGATAATCGTATAAATGATTGCCAGACGCACTAGGTGTCCATGAACACCGCCCACCCTCTGCGCGACATCGAGCGCATCGACGGACCGCCCGGCCCGTATCTCGAAGCAATCGGCACCGTCTTCGCCACTTTCGGCGCAGCCACCCAGGACTCTGGCAATGTCTCCTATGGCGTACAGGTTGACGACGAGCGCTTCTTCGTCAAAACCACCGACCCCGAGGCCAAGGTATTCGGCGACCACGCCGCCCGCGTGGCGCTCCTGTACAATGCAGCTCGATTCAGGCGCAGTTGCGATCATCCGACCTTGCCAGCGCTCCATCGCATTTTCGAAACTTCACACGGCCCGGCACTCGTGTACGACTGGGTTGACGGCGAGTGCTTGCACGGTGGACGCGACGATCCACAATCGGCGCATCAGCGATTTCGCCGCCTGCCCACCGACGCCATTCTCGCCGTGCTCGACGCGATCTACGATTTGCACATCCAGCTCGTCCAGCGCGGGTGGATTGCCGTGGATTTCTACGATGGCTGTCTGATGTACGACTTCGAGCGCCAAGCTGTGCGCATCGTGGATCTCGATAACTATCACTTGGGGGTGTTCACCAACCAGATGGGGCGGATGTTCGGTTCGACGCGCTTTATGGCTCCAGAGGAATTTGAGCGCGGCGCGCTAATCGACGAGCGCACGACCGTCTTTACCATGGGCCGCACCGCAGTCGTATGCCTCGGCGACGACATCGGCGGTGCGATGGGGGAGGTCGTGCGGCGCGCCTGTCGCCAGGAGCGCGAGGAGCGCTACAGTTCTATGGAGGAATTTTACGCGGCTTGGCAGCAGGCGCGGCGGCTAGGGCACAGGTAAGTACACGACAGTAATCCACTGGACGTTAGGCATGGGAGCGCTGAGATGCTTCGACTCCGCTTCGCTCTGCTCAGCATGACAAGTGTTGACGCCCATGGTGTCATGCTGAGCAAAGCGAAGCATCCCATACCACTCTACTGGCGTGTACTTAGGGGCGCAGTCGATGGGTTCCGTCTGCTGTACCCTTTAGGTACCAACGCCGTATCGCCTAGCTCCCATCCTGCCTTCCAACATCCCTACCCGCCTCAGAGCACATCCCCGCTGGCACGGTTCTTGTTTCCTCTTGCCTGTCTCAACGGAAAGGAACCGCATGCCCTCTACTGTCCTCTCGGCCGCTACGCTCGGGATTGACGCATATCCGGTCCACGTCGAAGTCGATACCGACCGCAGCTTGCCGACCTTCACAGTCGTCGGCCTGCCCGACTCCGCCGTCCGCGAAAGCAAGGAGCGCGTCTTAGCGGCCATCAAAAACGCTGGCTATCAGTGGCCGCGGCGCAAGGTCACCATCAATCTCGCGCCGGCCGACCGCAAAAAGGAAGGCTCGGCTTTTGACCTGCCCATCGCCGTCGGCGTCTTGGCGGCCTCCCGGCAGATCAAGCCCGTGTGTCTCGCCGAGTTTGCGCTTTTGGGCGAACTCTCGCTCAACGGCAACGTGCGCCCGGTTCACGGCATGCTGTCCATGGCCACATCCCTGCACCAGCAGGGTCTCTACGGCATGATCGTGCCAACGCAAAACGCCCGCGAAGCCGCCATTGCCAATGGACCGCTCGTCTATGGCGTTAGTTCGCTGAGCGAAGCCCTATCCATCTTGACCGGCGACGCGCACCAACAGCCCTACGAATTGAACGTGGAGGAGGTGTTTCGCAGCAACGCCAACTACGGGGTTGACTTTGCGGACGTGCGCGGCCAAGATCACGCCAAGCGCGCCCTTGAAGTCGCCGCCAGCGGGGGGCACAACTTGCTCATGGTCGGGCCGCCCGGCTCGGGCAAGACCATGCTCGCCCGCCGCCTGCCCACGATCCTTCCGGCACCAACCCTGCGAGAAGCGCTCGCCACCACCAAGATCCACTCCGTCGCCGGCGTCCTGTCCCCAGGCCAAGCCCTCGTCGCCACCCGGCCCTTCCGCGCCCCACACCACACCGTCTCGGACGCGGGCCTCATCGGCGGCGGCGCGTATCCCCGCCCAGGCGAGGTGTCGCTCTCCCATCACGGCGTGCTCTTTTTAGACGAGCTGCCCGAGTTTCGCCGCAATGTCGTCGAGGCTCTGCGTCAGCCGCTCGAAGACCACACCGTCACCATCACCCGGGCGCAGATCTCGCTCGCCTATCCAGCGGACTTTACCCTCGTCGCGGCGATGAATCCCTGTCCTTGCGGCTATCTTTCGGACGCCCGCCGCACCTGCACCTGCTCTCCGGCTGCAATCCGCCGCTATCGCGCCCGCGTTTCCGGGCCGCTCCTCGACCGCATCGACATCCACATCGAAGTGCCAGCCCTCGCCTACGACGACTTAGCCAACAAGCAAAACGGCGAAAACTCAGCGCAAATCCTCCAGCGCGTCAACGCCGCTCGCCAGCGGCAACTCGACCGCTTTGCTGGCGAGCTATTCTGCAACGCCCAGATGAACACGCGGCACATCCGCCGCCATTGCCCGCTCGACGCCGCCGGGCAGGCGCTGCTCGAAAAAGCTATGACCCGCCTCGGCCTGTCGGCCCGCGCCTACGACCGCATCCTCAAAGTCGCCCGCACCATAGCCGACTTGGCCGACGCTCCGATCCAGTCGCAGCACCTAGCCGAGGCCATACAATATCGGGCACTGGATCGCAGCGGCCTTCTGTAGCCCTAGTGGCGGCGGCTAACGCGGACCAAGGGGCCGAGGTTTGGATAAAAAATCTTGACGAATGAACGGATTCTTAACTCTATCTTATGGCAACAAATAGGAGATAGCATCGTGGGTGAGTCACTGCCACCCGAGCGACCCTATCCATTAGACCACGAGGGACTCATCGCCCGGTTGGAAGGTATTATCGAGCAAATCAATGTCCGGCTGGGCCGCGTCGAAACCAAAATCGACAGCCTTTTACGGTGGATCATTGCCCTGCAAGTAGCGACGTGGGGCCTCATCGGAGCCTTAAAGCTGTTCGGCTAGCGGGCGTGGCAGGTAGAGAATCCACCACTAAAAAGGAACCGACCATGGCCTCCAGTCCCGACCCGCGCATTCCCTGGTACACCCCCGTCAATCCGGTAACCGTCGAAAAGCACGCCCCAGACAAACCCCACCAAGGCAAGGTGCTAGCCGCCGTCCAAGCTCACGCGGACGATATTCCCCTCTTTTGCGCCGGCCTCGTTGCCAAGCTCATCGCCGAAGGCTACACCGCCTATTTGATCCAGACCACCAACGACGAGAAGTGTGGGCCGGGCACGATGGGCGAAACCATCCTCCAAAACGAGCGCGAAGTCGAAGTGCTGGCCGGGGAATTGGGCTTCAAACAGGTCATCCACCTCGGCTACCGCAATCACTTCCTCGACGAAGCCGCCCCCACCGAACTGCGGGCGCGGCTGGTGTTTCTGATCCGCGCCCTCAAAATCGACACCATCACCACCTTCAGCCCGTGGGGGCATTGGGAGGAAAACCCCGATCACTACGTCACCGGCCAAGCCGTCGAAGCGGCGCGTTGGATGGCTGGCATGGGCAAGGATTATCCCGAACAACTAGCCTGCGGTATGCAGCCTCACTCAGTCAAAGACCTCTACTACTGGACCTGCCGCCCAAGCCAGCCCTACAACACCGTCGTCGATATAGCACCTCATCTCGACGCCAAGGTCGCCGCCATGAGCGCCAACAAGGCCCAAGGCCCAGCGGGTGCCCACGGCCGCCGCCTCAAGGAACGGCTAGCGCGTCAGGGCAAGCACCTGCCCGTCTTGGGCAACGACGACGACGAGGCCGACCGCCAGTACATCCGCCTCTTTGGCTTGCGTGAATACCAGCGCATCGGCGAGCCTTATGGCTTGGACTACGCCGAGGCGTTCTATTATATGCCACCCGGCGGAACCTTTACCGGCGCGATGAGCGCGGCGGACATCGAGCACTACATCGCAGAGCACGCCGAGGACTTGGGCTGAAGGGCAGGCCGCCCAAGCCATCTGAGGCGGATTGACGCTTTCTAAGCTGCATTGCAACTTAGATCAGGGACCATTTATGGAAGCTCCTGACTATCGCCTTTTAGGATAACGACTATGTCACTCCAGCAATCCCGCTATTCTGCCGAAGAGGCGGCGCGGCGTGGCGACGAACTATACGAGCGGGATATCCGCCGCCAAGTGGAAACGGCCCACTATGGAAAAGTCGTCGCCATAGACATTGATAGCGGCAGCTATGTCGTTGACGACAATGCCCTTGCTGCATCCGAACGCCTCTTCACCCAACATCCTAACGCTGAGATCTGGTGCATCCGTATCGGCCATCGGGCACTGTACCACATGGGCGGCCGTCCCGTAAAGAAAAATCCGTGATCACGGGCGTCGTCAGCGCGGACTACGAAGCGGTTGTCCGTCTCGAAGTACAAGGTCCAACAGGACAAGAACGCGAAGTCGACGCCGTCGTTGATACGGGCTTCAACGGCTTTCTCACATTGCCGCCACGTCTCATCACGACCCTCGGACTGACCCGCCGGAGGCGTGGTCGAGCCATATTAGCTAATGGTAGCGAGGACATCTTCGATATCTACGGTGTTACCGTGCTGTGGGACGGCCAGCCGAGGTACATTGAGACGGGAGCGGTGGATACGACGCCCCTCGTGGGAATGGCCTTACTCGATGGGTATGACCTGCATGTCCGAGTCGCTATCGGTGGCCGTGTCGCTATCGAGACTCCGCGCTGAGTTGCCAATTCTTTAATTTGCCCGAACAACGGATTGGGGAGAAACCGCGATGAAACTCACGACGGAACAGATCGCAGAATTCAACACCCGCGGCGTCATCATCGCCCGCGAAGCGCTTGCCCACGACGACTTGCAGCCAGTCATCGATGAGCTGTCGGCGTGGATCGACGCCCGCGCGCGGACGCTGCATGAGGAGGGCGAAATAGCAGACCTGCACGAGGACGCCCCGTTTGCCACGCGCTACGGCTTGCTGTTCAAACAGTGCTCTGAGATCGGGCGCGGCATGGACATCATGCACTATCGCGGGCGGGCGATGTTCGAGTTTTTGCGCAACGAAAACTTGCTCGACCTGCTCGAATCGCTGCTGGGTCCCGAGCTGATCTGCAACCCCATCCAGCACCTGCGAGCCAAGCCGCCGCAGGCGTACGAAAACCGCGAAGGCCCCTCTTTCCACAACGCGCCCTGGCACCAAGACGCCGGCGTGATGATGCCGGAAGCCGAAGGCTCTGACGTCGTCACCTGCTGGCTGCCTTTGGCCGCAGCCACGATCGAGACCGGCTGCATGGAGGTCTTGCCCGGCCTCGTCGAAACCGGCTATCTCCGGCATTTGGCGGCCGGCGGCACCACCATCGCCCCCGAGGCCATGCCCCACATCGAACCCTTTCCCTTGGAGTGCAAGCGCGGCGATGTAGTGCTGATGAGCCGCTTTACGCCCCATCGCTCCACTCCCAATTACTCCGACCAATGCCGCTGGTCGCTGGATCTGCGCTACCAGCCCATCGGCCAGCACACCGGCCGCACCGGCCACCCCAACTTTGTCGCACGCTCCCGCCGCGATCCGTCCAGTGAGCTGACCGACTACGAGGAATGGTGCCGCCTGTGGATCGACGCCTTTGAAAATCCTCGCGGCGTTGTCGCACATCGCGGAGAATAGAAGGGCGCTAACCGTGCGTTTTCGCTCGCGCTTGGGGCTTTGCTAGGAATTTCCAGACTGATTTTTTGATCGCAGCTTGGCGAATGGCTGGCTGCGCTGAGCGATTGCAAGGGGACGACGATGGCCAAACCACGCATTTTTTTCGACCACGACGGTCGGCACCCGCTGATCTACATGTACGAGCCGCCGATGCAGAAAGAAGAGCTAGAGGCGGCGATAGACGAGTTGGTGGGGACGCCCGTCGAGGCGCTGTCGCTAACCCTGGGCGATGCACAGAGCCTGCTCTACGATTCGCAGGTGGGCGCGTTGTGGGGACGGGATATAAAGAAGTGGCCGCATCTGATCTGGAAGCGGGCCAACCAGAATTTCACCCAATTGATCAAAGCCGGATGCGATCCGCTCCAGGTGCTCTGCGACAAAGCCCATGCCAATAGCCTGCTGCTCTACGCGATGCTATTGCCGCAGCAGGGGCCGCGGGAGTTGATGTTGAAAAGCTGGGAAAATCCGCGCTTCGCCACCGAGCAGCGCGACCCGCAGCCGTTGGAGATCGGCAGCAAAGGCGGTGTGGACGCGGAGTGGCCGGGGTATCGCGCGTGGGATTACGCTTGTGATGCAGTGCGCGAGCGGAATTTGGCGATTGTCGAGGAGGTGCTCGCGCGCTATCCCGTTGACGGTTTTGAGCTACAGCTCAATTACTGTCCCTATTATTTTCACCCCGATGAGATTGCGGCGGGGACGGGGATTATGACCGAGTGGATAGGGCGGGTTTACGCGGCTGTAAAAAAGAGCGATCCGGCACGAGAATTGGTCCTGCGCGTGCCGGCGAATCTGGATGGCTGCCGGGCGGTGGGGCTGGAGCCATTGGAGTGGATGCGCCGGGGCATTGTCGACGCGATCGTGCCCGAGGCATCGGGAGCGGCGGATCCGTCGGCGGATTTCAGCACCTTCGTCAAAGCGGCACACGGGACGGCGTGTCGGGTCTTGCCGGCGTTACAGAGTCGGGTCGACAGCGACCGGGTCGGCGAGGGGACGATCGAAATGGTGCGGGCAGGGGCTTGCAACTACTGGGCGCAGGGAATCGACGGCCTCTATATCGCGCATTGGTTTGGCTGTTGGCCGTATAAGGCCGATTTCTACCAGAAGCTGCGCGAGGTGCCCTTCCCCGAGACGATGGCGGCCAAGGACAAGATCTATCGAGTCCCCAGCGAGGGCAGCGCACCGGCACCAAAGGCGATTGCGCCGAATGTCGCTAATCCGCTACCCATTGAGTTGGCAAAGGGGCAGGCGCTACAGGTGGGTTTTGCGGTGAGCGATGATCTAAAAAAATGGGACAAGGTCAAACGGGTCCACGAGGTAATTTTGCGGGTGCGAGTGCAGGAGACGACGGAGCGGGATCGCTTGCGCTTTGCTTTTAACGGCAAAGAATTACCGCAATCGCTGCTGCGCAAAATCAATCAGATGTACGTGATGGATGCGCCGCGCTATCGGGTTTTTGGCTATTGGTATGTCTTTCGTTTGCCCGAAAAATTTAGGCCGGTGCAGGGGTGGAATGTGCTGGAGGTCGAACTGCTCAAACGGGACGGGCAGGCGCTACCGGCTGTCGTATTGCGCGATGTAGAGCTGGAAATCAAGTACTTGATGGGGAAGAATTACCATCGAGGTTTGATCGATGCAGATCTGGGACCGGGTGAATTGTAGCTTCTCTGCACGGGGGCCTAGGTAATGGTGCGCCGCTATGGGCTTTACTTGCTGCTGGCTGTTTGTCTGGGGAGGTTTGCATACCAGTAGGTACTGTCGGCCATCGGCAGGAGTTAATTTTTAATGTCGGCTCCTCGGATCGACGCCCACGACCTTGACCTAGCAGGCAGTTTACATTAACTCACTCTAGGCTGCCAACCCGAACCGAAAGACAGGTGCAAAGTGGATCTAGACAAACTGCTGCGCGACGTGGATCTAGACGAAATGCTGCGCCTCTACGACGAGGCGGCTACGGAGCTGATGCAAGTCGCCATCAGCGACGGCCACTTTGCCGATCGCGATCCAAGCGAAATCACTTGGCCGGTGGGCAGCGACCTCGATGCGCTCACGCGCCGCGCCGAACTGATCGGAGCCATTCACGAGGGCATCCCCCCGCTCCGCGACAAGCGCCTGCAAGAGGCATACAACCACTACGAGCGCGTCGCCCCCGCCTACCACCAAGCCAACCGCCTCTACCTGGCAACGCGCCAGCTTTTTATTAGCCTCGGGCGCGGCGACGCACTCGACTTCCACGCGCTCTACCAATCGGTCTATCTACACGCCCTAGGCCGCGACAACCCCTACACCCTCGACGAAGGTGAGGCCGCCCTCGTCAAGCTGCGGGTCGCCCGCGTGCCGCTGTCTCACGCCCATGCCGTCGCCGAGAAGATACAATCCGGGACGGCGCAAAAAGAGCCCGCGACCGACTCGGCCGACGACCCGCGCTTGGCCGAGCACTACGCCTGCGAAATCGACGGAGTGCGCCACGCCGGGACGCTGCGCGACCTGCTCAGCGAGGTTGCCGAGCGCGTCGTTGATTACCTCGCCGCTGGCGAGCACCTCGCCATCCGCTTTAATACCTATAGCAACTTCATCTATTTAGGCATCTCGGTGTGGAAGGCCATCACGGACGCCGACTTGCTCTTAGCTCGCATCGAGGGGCGGGTGCGCGCCCAATGGCATCAAAAGCTGTGCAAGCTGGTCCTGCTGGGTAAGGGCATGCTACTCAAGTTCCTCCAAGCCCACTCCGAAGATCCCGCCCAAATCAAGCCGAGGGAATTTTGGTACGGCCAAGAGTACAGCTACCTGACCCGCGACATGATCGACCTGACGCGCCGCTTAGTCGGCTACGTCAACCGACTAGCGGGCCGAGTGCGTGGGGAAGTCGATCTGGTGGTCCTACCTCCACTACTCGATGGCAAGGCCAAGGGCCGCTTTCTCGAATACCAGCACGTCGGGCGACGCCAGACCCTCGGCTCATGGAGCCGTCGGGCGCGCCTCTTTCAGTGGGCTTTTCTCTACTACCGCACTGGAAAGAAAAAAATGAGCCTGCTAGCGGCTCAACTCCCAGAAGCCGAGTGCCTCAAAGCCGCCAGCGTCCAAAGCAGCGAATGGGGGAGGAAATCGCTGGACATTTTCGGCATTGAACTGGCCGTAAGCGCCGACCCGCTCTTCGCCGCCACCGCCCGCGACCTCGACCTAGCCAACAAACAGGAGAAGGTCCTTTTCCTCCCCACCCACCGCAGCCTCTTCGACCATCCGGTGATGAGTACCCTGCTCCACGACCCCCGCTTCCTCGAACTGATGGGCTGGCGCGAACCCCCCGCGCCGGTGAGCCTCGCCCGCGCTCGACTGACCGAACCCGCATCCCTGCGCATTGGTGGGCGCTCTTTTTCGCTGATTGGCTTTACTACCGAGGAAGTCGATCAGATCATGGAGAAAGTCGATGGGCACGTCATTATGAGTCGTTCGGCCGACACGAAAAATCCCACGCGCCGCTTTGCCGAACTCCTCGCACAGCGGCCAGGCGTCGTCTATGGCGAGGGCACCACCGCCGCGTTTGAGCATCAGTGCCTGCCCATGCAGCACGCGCTCTTTGCGTACCTGCCGCCCGACGTAATCATCGTGCCGCTAGCTTTTCGCGGCCTGCACTCGCTGTGGCCCAAATGTCCCCGAGGCAACCTCAATATCGGCAGCGGCCGGGTCGAAGTGATGGTTTGCCCTCCGATGCTCGGCGAAACCACGCTCCTGCCGCGCAAGCGCGCCCTGCGCACGCAGCTAGAGCCAGCGACGCTCTTCCAAGCCGTACACATCGCGCGGCTTTTTAATCCTGAACCGGGTTAGACTAAAAAAGCGATAGCTGTTCTGACTCCCGCCGACGCGGCATGGCCGCATCCTCGCGCACGAGCAACCGAGCGGGGATCTCTTCCACAAACGGCGATAGTGCGCACTGCATCCGCTCGCCATAGCGCTGACGGCTGCGGGCGCGCAGCAACACCAACTCCTCCTCGGCTCGCGTCATGCCCACGTAAAAGAGCCGCCGTTCCTCGGCGAGGTCAGCATCCCGCTCGCGGAAGGGGATCAGTCCGTCCTCCACCCCACAGATAAATACCACTGGAAATTCCAAGCCCTTGGCCGCGTGCAAGGTCATCAGCGCGACGGCCTCCGGGCCTTGGGGGCCGCCCCGCTCCTCGTAGTCGGCCTCCGCGCCTAAGAGCACGGTCTCCAATAGCTGCGCGAGCGTTCCAGCCGCGTCCGCTACTCGGGCTAAGTGCTCCAAGTCCTCGTCCTCTGGGTCGCCGAACTCGGCCTGCCAGCGGCGAGTTGCGCGAAACGGCTGGCCCTCACGCGCTAAAGAAAATGGCGCAGTTCCTCCATCAAGAGGACGGCGAGCAAACTTCGCGCATGGCTATGGCCATCGTCGCCAATGCGCTCGTTTTTCACACCGCTATTGTGGAAGCGCACGAGATTCCCACCATCGACCAATTGCGTATTCCGGGGCGCAACGACGTTAGCAAGAGCCGTTTGCTTGAATGCTGGCAGCATATCCTCGATAACATCAACTACTATCCGATCTTCCGCATTGCCTCCGATTTGCTCTTGCCGATTCCCGATGGCACGGCGAATGCGGTACTCAACCGTCTTGCTCAGGCAGCCAGCGACTTGGCAGGCTTGGGGGCTACCACCCTCCATGACCTCTCTGGGCGGATGTTCCAGCGGCTCATCGCTGACCGGAAATTCCTCGCCACGTTCTACACGCTGCCGACCTCGGCGGCTCTGCTCGGCGAGTTGGCGGTGGCCCGTTTGGACGCGGAAACGGATTGGTCCGACCCGGACGCTCTCACTAATCTCCGAGTTGCCGATCTGGCCTGTGGCACGGGTGCTCTGATCTCTGCGGCGTATCGCGCCCTAGCGGTGCGCTATCGGCAGACCGGCGGCGACGATCAGGCGCTGCATCAGCAGATGATGGAACGTGCCCTTATCGCTGCGGACATCATGCCGGCGGCAACGCACCTTACCGCGTCCATGCTGTCGAGTGCCCATCCAGGGGCGACTTTTGGCCGCACCCGCGTTCATACGTTGCCCTATGGACAGCAGAGTCAGGAGAAGCGACATACGATGGCGTTGGGGGCACTTGATCTGATTGAGGACGACGCTACGCCGTCGCTGTTTGGGACTGGTGCCACAGTGGCTCACGGCACGGGCGCGAATGTGGAAACCGAGGGGAGCCAAGACATGATTCTCCCCCGCGAAACGGCTGATCTGGTGATTATGAATCCTCCGTTTACGCGGCCGACGAACCACGAGAAAGCCGAGGTGCCTGTACCGTCATTTGCTGGATTGAGCAAGACCGAAGACGAACAACAGGCTATGGCCAAGCGGCTAGCCGAAATACGTCGGCGGTTAGCCAATCCAGTCGGTCATGGCAACGCGGGGCTGGCGTCCAACTTCATTGATCTCGCCCACGTTAAGACCAAGCCGGGTGGCGTCCTCGCGCTGGTGTTGCCAGCCTCGTGTGTGAGCGGTGGCTCCTGGGAGGACGTCCGTCGCTTGTTGGAACGAGAATACGAGAATTTGGTCGTGCTGACCGTTGCGGCGCATGGTGATACCGACTTGGCCTTTTCAGCCGATACGGGGATGGCCGAGGCACTCGTAGTGGCCACCAAGTGCCGCGCCGGACAAGAGGGATGCGGGAAAACGCTGTTCGTCAATCTTCATCACCGGCCACGCAGTATCGAAGCATTTGAAGTAGCGCGGTCGGTGCGTCGCCTTTTGCCTCAAGCTCGGCAAGGACGGCTTTGCGTGGGAGACCACGAGACCATCGGCACGTACATTCGGGGACCTTTTAACCAAGGCGGTTGCGCGTCTCTCCGCGAAACCACGCTCGCTGACGCTGCCCTCGGGCTAGCGGAAGAGATGCTCCGGTTGCCTCAAGGGTACGCCACGTCGTTTTCCACGACTCGCCTTGAAGCCATTGGCAAGAAGGGACTGCTCGACCGCGACATCGCCGGGAAGACCAGCAACGGAGCACCGCGAGGGCCGTTTGAAATCATTCCCATTCAGGGGGTGCCGCAATATCCGGTTTTGTGGAGCCACGATGCCAAACGAGAACGGAGCCTCATCGTTCCACCCGATAGCGAAGGCGAGGTGCGCCCCGGCTGCGACGCCCATGCTATTAAGGTGTGGAACGCAACGGCCTCACGGCTGCACTTCAACCGCGATTTTCGCATCAACTCGCAGAGTCTTACCGCTTGCCTTACGCCGACCAAGGCGATTGGCGGGCGGGCGTGGCCCAATTTTATCCCAGAGCAGGATGAATGGACATTACCTCTCGTCTTGTGGTCCAATACGACGCTAGGACTCCTTGCGTTCTGGTGGGTCGGCACCCGACAGCAGCAGGGCCGAGCGTGTCTCACGATCACTCAGTTGCCCCGCCTGACGGTCTTGGATCCGCGCACGCTCAGCAAAGAACAGCTAGCCCAAGCCGAGGACATCTTTGAGCGCTTCAAGGAGAAGGAGTTCCTGCCGGCCAACGAGGCGTATCGGGACGACGCTCGCCAAGCCTTGGATCGTGCTGTCTTGGTGGACTTGTTACAGCTTCCCGAAGCAGTTCTCGAACCGCTCGCCATTTTGCGCGATCAATGGTGCGCCGAGCCAAGTGTTCACGGTGGTAAGAAGACGCGGATTGACGCTTAGAGCGATCGCGACATGGCTTGACTCTGCACTTAAAATGCCCTAACTTCTTGTACAAGAGTGTATTATCAACTTTTAGTATGTCTTATCATGTTGGACACGCGGTCTACTAAAGGCGGTACAAACCTGTAAGATTCCATAGTCTTGCTGAAAAGGAGAATACATTGTAGTATGTCTGAAATCAAAAAACGAAAAGATTTGCTTCGCCAGATTGGGTCGGATCGTAACTCTAAGACAGTGCTCTACGTGACGGGAGACCGTCAAGGACTGGAGACCCAGATTGGCCAAGATATCATAGATTTATTTGTTGATCACTTAGACGAAATTGGGCCAGTAAAAAAGATATCGCTCGTTCTTTACACATCTGGCGGTGATACATCTGCGGCATGGAATCTGGTTAATCTTTTTCATATGTTTTGTGATGATTTTGAAATCATAGCACTAGGAAAATGCATGAGTGCTGGAACGCTTATATCGCTCGGCGCAGACCGTATTGTCATGACTAAACAGGCAACGCTGGGGCCTATTGATCCTAAGTATACAACACCCGCTTGGTCCTTCTATTCCTGGGGCAAGCCCTGAAGCACGTGCTGGAGTAAGTGTTGAAGCAGTCAAAGGCTACCTTGATGCAATCCGTGAATATGAGGCCGGCGAACTTTTTGAAGGTCAAGCTCTTATCGATCTGTCAAACAAGGTACATCCTCTCGTGCTTGGGCAGATTTTTCGGTCCAGACAGCAGATAAGAGACCTTGCTGGACGACTATTGCGGAGACATACTGACAACCAAGACCAGATAGAACAAATAGTTGACTTCCTATGCTCTGAATCTGGTAGCCACGACTATACTATCAACCGCCGAGAAGCCGAGAGACTCGGGCTGAAAGTAGAAAAATGTTCCGAAGATCTTTACGTAATTCTTCGGCAACTACGTAACAGCTTTTCCACACAAATGTTACTGCGGGAACCCTACGATATTAATATATTAGCTGCGAATGGTGGTGTGGGAAACTATGAATTCACGCGTGCTTTAATCGAAAGTGCGGATCACGGAGCGCATCATTTCATTACGGCTGGAGAGATCGAAGTCACAGAGATTATCCAGCAAAACCAAGATGGGACATCGCTCAAGCAGGTTGCTTTTCGCGACCAGCGAAATTTCGAGGGTTGGAGGAAAATCGCATGACGAAGACCGCACGAGACTCCGGACTAGAATCGACTTTTCTTGGTGGTACAGCAGCTTCAGCGTATCACCTATCGGAATCATTAGATTGGTCGAGTCTGTCGACGCAAATAAAAAACCGGGTAGTTCTTGTTCCCACCCACACGCAAACACTGACGAACCTCGAATTACCCGAAGAAAAGAAAAAGGTACGTCAAGCCTAGTGCCTACGGTGGCAAAAAGACGCAGGTTCCCTCCTGAACATAGGACGGACAATTCCCTGTGATTGCCCTACCATCGTGTGGGACTAATGGGATGCCATTTGCGCACCTGTTGGCGGCAGGACGTGCGTACTAAACGAGCTAAAAAAGCGACATTTGCTCGACCTCCCGCCGACGCGGCATGGCCGCATCCTCGCGCACGAGCAACCGAGCGGGGATCTCTTCCACAAACGGCGATAGTGCGCACTGCATCCGCTCGCCATAGCGCTGACGGCTGCGGGCGCGCAGCAACACCAACTCCTCCTCGGCTCGCGTCATGCCCACGTAAAAGAGCCGCCGTTCCTCGGCGAGGTCAGCATCCCGCTCGCGGAAGGGGATCAGTCCGTCCTCCACTCCGCAGATAAATACCACTGGAAATTCCAAGCCCTTGGCCGCGTGCAAGGTCATCAGCGCGACGGCCTCCGGGCCTTGGGGGCCGCCCCGCTCCTCGTAGTCGGCCTCCGCGCCTAAGAGCACGGTCTCCAATAGCTGAGCGAGCGTTCCGGCCGCGTCCGCTACTCGGGCTAAGTGCTCCAAGTCCTCGTCCTCTGGGTCACCGAACTCGGCCTGCCAGCGGCGCACCCAAGCACCCGCCCCCTCCTGCGCGGCCCATTGCCTGTACTCTGCTATCCGCGCCTCTAGCGCCTCGACCCGGTCCTGCGCTACGGCCGACAGTTCCCCTCGCCGCACTTGGCGCAAAATGTGCGGCTCCGCGCCCATGGCCTCTAGTGCCTGCCAGCGGCGCACATCCTCTTGCGAGATCGCGGCGTAGCGGGCAAACGCCAACGCGGCCCGCACGGCCGGCGCTTGCAGAAAGCCCTTCTGGCCAAGGAGTCGGTATGGCAGGCCCTCCTTGCGGAAGCATTCCTCCAGCACTTGGCCCTGTCGGCCAGTGCGGAAGAGCACGGCAAAGTCGGCGAAACTGCGCGTGCCCTCTGCGCCAGCATCGGTCTGCACCATATCAGTGCCGCCGACCATGCGGGCAATCTCCCGCACCACCGCAATGCCCTCGGCCGTCTCGCTCTGCACCTCGATTAGGCGAATTCGTCCCTTTCCCGGACGCACAGGCGCGAGCTCAATGGCCTCCCGCCCCGGATTGTGGCTGACGACGACAGCGGCAGCCTCGACAATATGCCCCTGCGAGCGGTAATTCGCGCCTAGATGAAAGAGTTGCGTATCCGAGAAACGGTCGCGCAAGTGAACGAAGTGGTCGGGCGAAGCTCCGCGAAAGCTGTAGATCGCTTGATCCGGGTCGCCGATGGCCATCAGGCCCGCGCTTTCACCCGCCAACTGGAGGACCAATCTATACTGCGCGGCGTTGAGGTCTTGGAACTCGTCTATCAGCAGATAGGGGAACCGCGCTCGCACCTGTTCCCGCACGGCTGCATTCCCTTCTAAGAGGCGCAGCAAATCCAAGAGAATGTCGTCGTAGTCGCAGGCTCCAGACGCGTGGAGGGCTGCCTGATAGGCGTCGTAATGCGGTCGCCACTCTTCGACGATCTCATCCGGCCCCTGCGCCGCGGCCTTGGCCAGCGAGATGGCTTGGCTGGCCGCGGCAATCGGTCCCGACAAACCGGCATCCGCCAGCGCCCCTTCCAGCAACCGACGCGCTTCCACCTCGTCGAGCACCAGCTTTGGCTCGCAGCCCAACTCCCGCAAGAGCGACAACGCCAAGCGGTGGAAGGTCCCCACCTGCATCGCGCCCAGTTCACCGTCCAACAAGGCGCTCAGCCGCTGCCGCATTTGTCCAGCCGCCCGCTGGGTAAAGGTAATGGCCATGATCCGTCCCGGGTCCACGCCGCTTGCGACCAGCCGCGCAATGCGCCGCGTCAGCACCCGTGTCTTGCCCGACCCCGGCCCGGCCACGACCACCAAAGGCCCTCCTTCGGTCTCTTCGATTTGCCGCTGTGTGTCGTCGAGCGCGTCCGCGTCCTGTTGTTCCGCTTGTACGGTGCTATCGGGCCTCGGTGACTGCACCGCTAGGACGTGGACTTCCTCAGCCGTCTTCGCGGCCGCCGGTCCCAAGTCGAACAACGCACCCTGTCCTTTCAAGCGCGCCCGCTCCTCCTCGCTGAATACGCTGATTACGCCGTACTCTCCATCGTGGCCGGGGTAGATATCCACCTCGCCGCAGCGCATCCGGCGCACGCCTTCGGCCACTAACGGCCCAGCGCAGCTTTCAAGCGCGTCGAGTCCAGCGTGGCGCAATACTTCGAGTTCTGTACCTACTTCGACCAAGAGCCGGTCGTACACGGCGCGGACTTTCTTGCTCTTCGGACCGACGCCAACCGCTGCGCCAATTACTTCGTCGAGCGGGATCAAGTACTCGTAGGGCGGAGCAACCTCCGGGCGAAATCCCTCCGGGCGATCAGCTAGCTTCTCCACCCGGTGCAAAACCCCCACCGTCAGCTTGCGTCCGCACACCGGGCAGATCCCCTCAGCGGCTAGCGTTTGCGCTGGTTTGTAGCATACCGAGCACTTGCGGTGGCCGTCGTAGTGGTACTTGCCTTCTTCGGGGTAGAACTCCAAGGTGCCCAAAAAGCGCGCTGGGTCGCGGTCTTTGAGCGCAGAGTAGATGCCCGGATACGAGCACTCCGCGTCAAAGCACGTGGCCTCGCGGGCCAGTTTTTGCGGCGAGTGGGCGTCGGAATTGGATACGATCGCATAGCGGTCCAAGGCCGACAGCCGCCAGTTCATCGGCGGATCCGAGGACAAGCCGGTCTCCACCGCGAAGATGTGCGGCAGCAAATCCTCGTAGCACTCCTCCAACGAGTCAAAGCCCGACGAGGCCCCCAACGCGGCAAAGTGCGGCGTCCATATATGGGCCGGGATAAAGAGTACGTTTTCGTCGGCTTCGAGACAGATCTCTAAAAGGTCGCGGCTATCCAGCCCCAAGATGGGTCGGCCGTCGGACTTCAAGTTGCCAATGGCACCGAGGCGGCGGTTGAGTCGGGCGACGGATTCGAGGGAGGGCAGGATGACGACGTGGTGGATTTTGCGAGTCTTGTCTCCCTTCTTGTAGATGGTGCTGATTTCCACCGAGAGCATGAAGCGCACGGCGCGGCGGCAGCGCTCGGGCAACTCTTGATCCACGACAGCGCGACGACCGGGTTCGAGCTGATACAGCCCCTCTTCGACTGGTTCCAGTTGCTCAGATAGTTCGGCGAACCACTCGGGATGCGTGTAGTCGCCCGTGCCGACCACGTCAACGCCCTTGAGCGCCGACCACTTGTGCAGGTTGGAAGGATTGAGCTCGCGGCTCGTCGCCCGCGCAAAACGCGAGTGCAAGTGCACGTCGATTATAAATTGCATATTGGATCCCCGTTGACTTTGTAGGGGTTGCCCTAATCCCGCTCGACCCAGTTGGCAACCACAATGCCCACAGCCACCAATCCCATGCTGGCCAGCAGATAGGGCGATATAGCCTCGTCCAAAAGCGCGGCACTCAACAGCACGCCCACCACCGGCGTAGCAAAGCCAAAGCCCCCCAATCGCCCTGGCGAGTGGTGTTGGAGCAGAAAGACTAGAATGATAAAACACAGCCCGGCGACGACGATGCCTTGGTAGAGCACGCCAGCGATGACCGGTCCGGTCAGGACAAATTCGGCCTCGGATTCTAAGAACGCGCTCCAAGCGGCAAACAGCGGCAGGCTCAGCATCGCCTGCCAAAATAGAACCTGATAAGGATTAAGCCCCTGCACCAGCCGCTTGATTACCACCTGCCGCAAACCCAACAACAAACCACTAGCGGCCACCATCGCGTCGCCGAGCAGGTATTGCGTCTCGGCCAGCGCCAGCGACTCCCAAAACAGCAACACCACGCCGGCAAACGAAATGAGCAAGCCAAACCACTGCCCCCAGCCCAAGCGGTCGCCGACGAGCAAATGCGCGAAGAGTGCCGTGAAGAAGGGGTAGATATTGACCACCACCCCCGAGCGGCTGGCCGTGGTGTATTGAGTGCCAGCGTTCAAAAGCCATATTTGCAGCGCGAACAGCAGCGCCAAGCCGCCCAACCCCTTCCATTCGCTACGGGGTATCCGCAACTGAATACCAGCAAAAAGTGCCCCGACCCATACGGTCAGAGCACCTAGTGCAAAGCGCAAACCAGCCATCGCCGCCGGCGGCACTCCGTCGAGACCCACCTTGATCGCCACCGGATTGCCGCCCCACAGCACGGCGGTCACAACGGCTAGGGTACCGGCCTTTAGTCCGACGGCCTCATTGCGGATTTCGGCGGCCAATTTACTCGATGATCTCGGCCTTGGCGATATAGTCTAGGTTGGGAAAGTTTTCTTCGAGATAGGCGTTGCCGCGCCCGTGGATTTGCCCTTGGGAAGGTTGCTGGCCGTACTCGGCGTTGATCGCATCGACCACCTCCATGCCTTCTACTACTTCGCCGAAGGGCGCAAACCCCATGCCGTCGAGATTGGCGTTGTCTCCCAAGTTGATAAAGAGCTGGGTCGTGCGCGTATTGGGCTGGTTGGTTTTAGCGTACGTGATCCGTCCGCGCGTATTGCTCTGCTTGACGGGGTCGTCGAGGATATGGGCCCGATGCCAGACCTGGTTCAGCGCTGGATTGCCGCTCAGGCCCCACTGCACCACAAAGCCCGGCATCACTCGGAAGAAGCGCTGCCCATCGTAGAAACCATTGCTGACCAAGTTGTAGAAGCGGTCGGCACCGAGCGGAGCCCAATCGCGCGTCACTTGGATGACGACAGGACCGGCGCTGGTCTCCAAGCGCACTGAGAATTCGTCGGGTGCCTGCTCGTTTAAGGCCTCGCCTGTAGGATCCATTAAGATCTCCTTGCTTGTTTCCCCACCTTGACCGCCGGTTCCACAGCCGAAAGCCCAAAGTGCGATGATTAGTAGTGTGATCCGCTTCATTTTTAATGCCTTTTTGCTTGATGTGTTTGTTGATTGCCGCTACAGCCCGCCCACGGCTGCTACGAGCGCCTCGGTCGTAATGCCGAAGTGCACCCACGTCTCTAAATGGCCTTCTGACGGAGCTGTCGTCGGGTCGGTAATGCCGATGTGCGCCGCCGGAATGCCAAAGTCGCTGGCGACGCCCGCCACCAGCCCGGCGAAACCGCGCACGCCCGTGTTGGCTGCGCCGATTAGGCCGTCTTCGATGGTTGCTACACCCTTGGGATAACGGCCCACTAGTTCTTCTAAGGCAGCGGCAGGCAACGGCAGCCCGTTGATTACATGCACATCCACCCCACCTTCGAGCTGCTCAGCCGCCTCTCCAGCCAGAAAAGCCGGTGCGCCAAAAGCCAGGATCGCCTGCTCGGCTCCAGCGTAAGTGCGATAAGCCGTCATCGGCTCCCAAGCATCGCCCGGCTCCCACAGCGGCCCCGAGCCGTCTTGCTTTGCGAGGATGGGCAGGGAGTCGCGCGGGATGCCGATGATGTGCCCTCCGTAGTGCGCCGCCATATCGCAGACCGCCAAAAACGCCGCCCGCGCATCGGCTGGCCCGTAGAAGCGGTGCAAATAGGGCAAATAACTCAGGCCGACGTTGATCCACTCCAAGCCCCAACCCGAAAAGTGATCGCGCCCCGTGCAGGCCCCCACGTGCGAGACGTGGAAGGCGACGTTGAGGCCCTCGTTGACGCCGGTGAGATTGCGCTGATAGCGCCAGACGTCAAAGCCCTCGCGGGCAATGCCCTCGTAAAAGGCGGCAAACGTCGATACCACATTGAGCTGTGGACCCGGCCCACTCATCGCCAATCCGTCGGTAATCAGACAAGCGGCTTGCTCCTCAATGCTCATCTCGAATTGGTGATCCGCGGCCAAGAACCCGCGCGCCTTCGCCAGCTTGGTCGAGGGGTCGAGGTCGCAGCTAACGACGAACACGTCGTCGGGAAAATGTTCGGCCACCGCTGCATACGCAGCCTCGGACCCAGCGCGGGGGCTTTCGCTTGTGCCCACCGCGGGCAAGCTGACCTTTTCCCGCACATCCTCGGGCAGAACCAAGTTGCGGCTGCCGGGAGCGGGTCTCGCCCGGGTTTCGACTTGGCGCTTCTCGTCTTGGTGCAGCGCGGCTAGGGCTTGGCTCGCCGCCGCTGTCTTTTGGAACATCGAGTTGCTCAGCACTTGCGCGGCGTCGCGGCCCTTCATGTGACCGTCGTGATGCCCTTCGCCGCCGGGGAGCTTGTTGACCAAGAACAGGCACTCGAGCATCGGCACTACGTCGCGGTAGCTCATCAGCGAGCCGGGGATCCAGATGCGAGTATTCAGCTCGACGCCGTGCTCAGCGGCGAACGTGGCGACCTCGGAACCAATACCCAAGCGCTCGCCAAAGTCGCCGAGTTGCTCGTGCGTTCCCGTGGGATAGATCAGCGTCGGCCGGCCCTGCTGCGCCAGTTTGTAGCCTTCGACATAGGTTTCGTAGAGCACCGCAGCATCGTGCAAGGTCTCGATCTCAATGACTTCCACGCCCATCGCCGCAACGATCGGGCGCGGGTCCTTATCCATAATGCCCTCGGTCGCGCCCGAAAGCTGAATGCCGTTGCGGTGCATGACGAAAGTGATCGGCGCTCGGTGGACAGCTGCGCCGTTGAAGCCGTTGAGCGCTTGGCCCGAGATGTAGCCAGCGTCGCCACAGTGGCAGAGGACCCAGCCACCCTCGCCGCGCCTAGCCCGCTTGCCGAGGGCTTGGCCCACAGCCACCGGAATCATCACCCCCAAGCGCCCGCCGTTGAGTTGGGTGCCGCCCGGCAGCCAAGACACGTGCCCAGGAGCGTCGAGCCCGCGGCGAAAACCCTCGACGACAATCTCTTGATCGATAAAACCCAGCGCCGCCAGTGCCGCGTAGTAGCCCACGGAGGTATGGGCGTGTTCGATGGTGTATTCGATGCGTTCGTAGTCAGTGATCGCCAAAGTCAACAAGAGCGACGGGATCAGCTCTAGACCGCCGCCGAGGTGATCCAGTTCGCCGATTTCGGCCAGCGAGGCCAGCGAGCGGACCGCGGTCGCGGCTGCTTCAATCTGCAAGCCCTCTAGGGCGTCGATTTGCTCTTGGTGCAGCGCCTGTTGGTTGCCGATATCCACGGTGAGCGGCAAGACCTCAGAATGCACTTTCTCGCTTAGGTAGCGCACTCCGCCCAACAGCTCTTTGTTGCGCTGCTGTTGCCCCGTTTGCGCCGCTTCGATCCCCCGCATGTATAACTCCCACTTAGATATTCTGATACGCATTGTAGAGGCACCCCTTGTGGGTGCCCTTTTCAGATCCCGCTGGCTGAATGCGCCGGGTAGCGTAGGCGTCCACAAGGGACGCCCCTACACCTACTGGTCCGACGCCGATGCGTAACGTCAGTTAGGTATTTTCAGTTGAATAAAAAAACCGTAAAAGTATAAACTTAGCACTGAATGCGAGCAATTAACGCGGCTTAAACTGCACGGCCAGTTTCTTTGCCCACGCCTTGTTCGCGTCGATCGTGCGCCCGGCGTTGTGCGGCGTATGCACCACGTTGTGCCGCCCTAACAGCGGATCGTCTAAGGGCAGCGGCTCTTGGTCCCACACATCCGCCGCCAAGCTCAGTTCATCGGCCATCACCCGCCGCCGGATTGCGTCGGTATCGCAGATTCTGGCTCGGGTCACCAGCACCACCAGACAGCCCTTGGGCAGCGCGTCAATGTGCCCAGCCTCGACCAAGCCGTGCGTCGATTCCGTCAGCGGCACCATGGGCGCGAACACTTCGGCATCGGTGACTAGCTGCTCCAGATGGTACTCGCGGCGCGACCCGGCCCGGTGAAAGCACGGCTCGGTGGCAAACGGATCCCAAGCCGCCACATCAGCCCCCAGCATCGATGCGAAACTGGCGTAGCGGCTGGCGATATTGCCGGCCCCGACGATTCGCACCCGCTTGCCGCACAGCGTGCCGCTGGCAAAGGCCGGGTCGTCGCCAAACTGGTGCCCGCGCGCCCCGGGCCGGCCCTGACCCCCAGGCGGCTCGTAGTCCCAAGGCGCTTGGCTCTGGATGATTTCTCGGTGCAACTGCGGGATTCGCCGCAGCCCGCACAGCGTCAAGGCCAAGCCAAATTCCGCCACGGTCTGCGACCAAAATCCCTCGCTCGGATGGTCGTACACAACGACGCCGGCCTCGGCCAGATACTCGCTACAGCCCTCGCCTAGCCGCCGGCCATAAGACCCCTGAAAGGTCGCTTCCTGCAAGGCCGTAAAAAGTCGCAGACACGTCAGGCTCACTGGCACCCCTAGCGTAGCCAACCGCGTCACGCGGCTCGGATCTTCGACCACCTCGCCCAAGGGCCGCTCGTCTCCGTGCGCTAAGCGCACAAAGTCCGCTTCGGGCCACAAGGTGCGGAAGTGGTCGGCGGCAAAGGGCCAAACTCCGTCAAAATCTGGATGAACGACGATCAGATCACTCATGTTATTCGCTCTCCTCGCAAAAAAACGGCTGCGTCCAAGCAAACGCCTCTCCTGCGCCCCAACACTCAAAGCGCACGTATCCCGCCCGCTCCGGCACTTCCACCTCAATTTCCCGTGCATCGGCCACGGCTATCCGCTTCGCGCCAGCGCGCAAGGCCACGATCCGCGCCGCATTCTCCGTCTCGATCCAAATCTTGTTTCCTTCGACTTGGATCTGACTGATCTCAACGCCCGTCGAGGCGTAAAAGCGACCGGCGCGCAGGGCCTTTACCACGCCGCTAGCCGTCTCTTCCTCCACATAGGCCACATTCCACCCCAACCCTACATCGCCGCTCGCCGCGTGGCTGTCGTCGTTGGCAAACCCCCACAGGCGTCTTCCCGCGCTCAGCAGCATGTCCCAGCGATTCGTCGCGTAGGGGCTGCCGTCCAAGCGGCAGATCACGCCGTTGTATATCTCCAAGCCCACGTAGCCCTCGCAGGCCTGCAAAAGCTCCTGCGGACAGTGGTTGAAATTGCCGTGCCAGTTGGGGTGGTTGAAAAGAGTAAAACCACCGCCCGATTCGTTGACCTCGTCAACTACCTGCTGCCGGTCCGCATGCGGCGCGACCCACGCTGCGTCCCCTACGTGCAAAACGTGCGGTCCGTTGGCTGAGATCTCATTGCCCGGCACCAATATCATCCCTTGGGCGTCGTATTGCTCGTAGTCTGCCAAGGATGTATGGATGTCGTGATCGGTGATCGCCAAGAAGCCGTAGCCGCGGCCCGCGTAATCGTCGATTACCGCTTGGTGATCGCGCTCGCCGTCGCTGGAAGTCGTGTGCGTGTGCAGGTTGCCGACTAGCCAGCGGCCTCCGTGCAAATTCTGATAGGGATGTTCGATCATTTGGTTTCTCCTCGGTTGGGAAGCGGCCTCAAAATACGGGAGCACCCGGCGGGCGACAAGGGAAGGCTCGCCGGGGCCGTGTTGACGCGAAAAGTAAGTGGCCCTTTAATACAGGCCCGTGAAGAAACCCATGATCGAATAGGTTCCCGATGAAAATCACCGATATCCGCACGCTTTCGCTGTCGCGCGCCCACGAGCCTGAACTTCAGTGGTACAGCGCCACCTTCCACGTCCCCAAGGCCGATTGCTCAATTTGCATCATCGAAACCGACGAAGGCTTGCAGGGCATCGCCGAGCCTTGCGCGTACGGCGGGCCGCCCGCAATCGCCGCTCGCATCGACGAACTCAAGCCCAGTCTCATCGGCCGCGACCCCCGCGACGAGGCCCTGACGCCGCACAACAAAGCAGAGCGCGCCAACGACATTGCCAACGCCGGCCTCAACTGCGCGCTGTGGGATTTGCGCGGCAAGATCGCGGGCAAACCCACCGCCGATCTGCTCTGCACACCGGGACAGAAACCCCTGCGCCGCCTCCGCCTCTATGCTTCCTCGGGCGTGCGCTACGACTGGGACGACCACCCCGAGTCCGTCGTCGAAGAGGCCATCGGCTATGCTGAAGAGGGCTTCACCGCCTACAAGATGCGCATAGGCACTCATTGGGCGTGGTCGGGCGTCACCGTCGATTGCTTTCTGAAAATAGCGCGCCAAGTCCACGAAGCCGTGGGTGCGCGCATGGACTTAGCCCTCGACGGCAATTGCCGCCTCTCGATGGAGGAGGCCCTGCCCATTGCCGAGGCGCTCGACGAAATGGGCTGGGCTTGGTTTGAGGAGCCGGTTGAACGCGTGCCCGCGGACTACGCCCGGCTCAACGAGGCCATCTCCATCCCCATCACCGGCGGCGAGCCTTTTACCACGTGGGCGCAGTTCGAGCCATTCATGGAAGCGGGGGGCTTCGGCATCGTCCAACCCGACGCTGGCGTCTGCGGCATCGACCTCTGCATGGAAGTCGGCCACAAGGCCCATTTCGAGTACGGCGAAATACCCCTGATCCCGCACAACTGGCACAATGGCCTGATGACGATGGCCAACGCCCACATGGTCGCGGCGCTGCCCGACCCGCGCTTGGTCGAGCTAAATATGAAACAGGGGCCCTTGCAGTGGGAGATTCTGCGCGAGAAGCCGCTGATCGAAGACGGCCACTTGACGCTGCCCGACGCTCCGGGCTTCGGCGTCGAACTGGCCGACGACCTCGAGGTGCGCTTCCCGTACATCGAAGGCTCTTGGGGCAATCCCATCCAGCGCTGAAGACTCATGGTCACCGACCTCGAAAATTATCTCTTCGACCTACGCGGCTATCTGCACCTAGAAGGAGCACTTACCGCCGATGAGGTCAAAGATCTCAACGATTGCCTCGACGCCATCCCGCTGCTAGAGCCGGGCGACTGGTACGGCCACGTTCACGCCCATACCTATGGCACGATTGACGGCCTCAACTTGCAGCAAATCTACGAGGCGGGCGAGCCTTTTGAGCGGATGATCGACCATCCCGCTTGGATCGATAAAGTGCAGCACTTCGTCGGCGGCGAGGGCACGTTCGATTACGCACACGGGCCGCTCTTTATCGACGAAAACTTTGCCAACTTCCGCCAGCCTGGGGAAGCCATCGGCCTGCACTCGGGCGGCTATCCTCCCATCATGCGCAACCAATTCCGCTACCACCGCGGACGCTACATGTGCGGCCAAATCAACATCCTCGTCGCGCTCACGGACATCGGCCCGGGCGACGGCGGCACCATGCTGATCCCCGGCAGCCACAAGTCCAACTTCACGCATCCCGACTTAGACCAGCATCGCATGAAGCCCGAAGGCGCCACTGTCGAGGGCATCACCGGCGCGATCGAATGCCACATGGCCAAGGGCGACGCCCTCCTTTTCGTCGATGGCCTCTCGCACGGCTCGGCCCGGCACCAAAACGAGGGCACGCGCCGGATCTTCGTCTATCGCTACGGACCCTCCTGGGGCAATTTCCGCCACGGCTACCATCCCTCGGACGAGTTGTTGGCCCGCCTGACGCCCGAGCGGCGACAGATCGTCTGGCCGCAGAGGCCCCGTCCCCAAGGCCCGCAAAAAAAGGGCATTGAGTAGATCTATGAAGGGCATCATTCTCGCCGGTGGCCAAGGCACGCGCCTCTATCCTTTGACCGTATCGGTCTCCAAGCAGATCTTGCCGATTTTCGACAAGCCGATGATCTACTACCCGCTCTCGGTGCTCATGCTGGCCGATATCCGCGAGATCCTCATCATTTCCAGTCCAGAGCACGTCAATCTCTATCGCCAGCTCTTTGGCGATGGTAGTAGGTTAGGGCTGGATATCGAATACGCGGTCCAGCCCCGGCCTGAAGGCCAAGCCCAGGCTTTTATCGTCGGTGCTGACTTTGCCGCTGGGGAGCCCTGTGCTTTGATATTCGGCGACAACTTCCTCTACGGACACGGCCTGACGGCGATTCTACAGCGCGCCAGCCAACTACAAGAGGGAGGATTGGTCTTTGCCTACTACGTAAGCGATCCCACGCGCTACGGAGTCGTCGAATTCGACGGAGAGGGCAATGCCATCAGCATTGAAGAGAAGCCGCAAAACCCCAAGTCCAACTACGCGGTCATCGGCCTTTATTTTTACGACGAGGAGGTCGTTGACATCGTCCGCGGTCTCAAACCCTCGGCCCGCGGCGAATTTGATATTACGGATGTCAACATCGAGTACCTCCGTCGCAAACAGCTCGGGGTCGAGGTGCTAGGGCGGGGCTTTGCCTGGTTCGACACCGGCACGCACGAGAGCCTCCTAGAGGCCAACAACTTCGTCCAAACCATCGAGCACCGGCAGGGGCTCAAAGTGGGCTGCGTCGAGGAAATAGCGTACCGCAAGGGCTACATTGGCGAAGACCAACTCCTCCGCATCGCCAATTATTCCCAAGACAATGCGTATTGTCTCTATCTGAAGCACCTCGTCGAACAGTCCGGGCCGACGTTTTGATGCCTCTTTTAGACCTTAATTGACGAGGCGTAGCCCCGGCCGAACAGGCCCAAGACCTACAATAAGCGACGCCTCGACATTTCCGGTGGCCGTTGAGCAAACAAGTCTATAATGCCCGGTACGGGGTAACGATTGGACGGAACAATACCGTTTTGTCGATCGGAGGCGATTTCTATGAGGTCTCCGGGTTCTCCTCCCAAGGCACGGTAACAGACCACGCCAGCCCCGTACAGCAAAGCGACCTAGACATTGAAAGTGCGGGACCCATCGGTGCCATCGGCAACGTAGGCGACAACCCGGACCCGGACTTGCAAGTTTCTCCAACCATATCAAAAGACCAAGTCATACGGGATCTACTCGGCGATAGCAAAGATGCCGCCATTGTGGACGAGCCGGAACTGGTGATCTTTCCCCAGGTGGACGACAACTCCATCACCTACAAGATAGGATGGTTTGCGTCTGTGGATGACGGCATTGATTCGCGCGAGGTCGTCGTCGATGCGTTCAGCGGATCGACGCTGGTCAAGCCCCAATGCGCTCGCTAACTTTTAGCCTGATCGCATGGGCCCTAGTCGCTTGCAGCGATGTCCTTTCTCCTAACTGCCCAGAGCCCGAGCCTTGGCCGAAGGAGTGGTCCTGTGCGTCGGCGAAGTTAGCGAGCGTTTGCGTGGATCGTGAGCCGATACCGGAGACGGCGTGCCCGGAAATATTATTCCATCTTGTTTCTTGGGCGATGAACGAGCAGGTCTGGCGTTTTATTGCTAAGAGCTTGATGGCCCCGGACTTCACGTTTATTGATGAGACGGCCGGAGAAAAAACCCAAGGCCAAGCGCACGAAATAACCGTAGCCGATAGCTCTCTGGCTTGCTACTACCCTGGTGGTGGAGTAGAGTTCGATTTCCACATTTCCTCCCGCAGAAAGGAGGGTGAATGTCAAAAGGTGTGTGGCATAGTCTTCATGCGCTTGTACCACTCGCACGAGGTGGGGCTCATAGTCAACGACCAAACCTGTCTGACGGCGTGCCCACAAGTCGAGGATGGCTTATGGCGGCTGACCGAGTGGCGGATTTTGCGAAGTGTGCCCCCGGCGCAACCCGAGGAAGGCTTTGAAGGGGCTACTTGGGGCGAAGCCAGAAGAAGAAAATGGGAGAAAAACCGCTGCCGATATCATAGCCTGCCATGAAGCTGAGAAACTTCCCATTCAAGCTCAGCTTAGTCCGGTAAGCTTCACCATGAGAGCGCTACCTTTTAGCCTGATCGCTTGGGCCTTGGTCGCCTGTGGCGATTCGGGGATGGGTTATGACTGCGGAGAGCCCAAGCCTTGGCCGAAGCAGTCGTGTGGATCGACGAAGGTAGCGCTCTCATGCGAACCTTTTTCGCCGCCTACGGACGCGGTGTGCCCGGAACAATTATACCCTCTTATTTCTTGGGCGATGAACCAGCCGCTCTACTTTTTTCTTTCCGAGGAATTGATGGCCCCAGACTTCAAGTTTGTCGATGAGACGACCGGAATCAGCACACAAGACCAAGCATACGAAAGGGCCTTAGCCGATAGTCTCCAGTGCTACTACCGTGGAGCAGAGTTCGATTTCCACATTTCCTCCCGCAGAAAGGAGGGTGAATGTCAAAAGGCGTGTGGAATGGTCTTCATGCGCTTGTACCACACGGCCGACGTGGGTCTCCTAATCAACGACCAAACCTGTATGACGACGTGCCCAGACGAGGACGGCTTATGGCGTCTGGCCGAGTGGCGGATTTTGCGGAGTGTGCCCCCGGCGCAAGCCGAGGAGGGCTTTGAAGGGGCCACTTGGGGCGAAGCCAGAAGAAGGAAGTGGAAGAAAAACTACTGCGATCCTTCCTAGTCCGCCATGAAATTCCCCTTGGAAGAAATCGTGCCAAGGATTTGATTTTTAGAGAGTTATCCCAGTACCGACGTTCTAACGCCTTTTGACTTATCGGCCCGTCGCCATACCTTAATGTTTTTCACTTTCTACACAGCCACTTAGATATGAAGCAACTCGCACTCGACAGCCCACTCGCACAGGGATTAGACCTAGCCTTCGTGGGCATGAGCATCGTCTTCACTGCCTTGGTCTTGGTCAGCGTTTTTATCGCTATCTTGCCGAGGATCCTCGCCGCGATCCACCCCTATATTCCCCCAGCCCAACTGCACACGCAGAGTCATAGCAAAGAATCCGATGACGCCGCCATCGCCGCGGCTATCGGCTTCGCCCTGCACGCGCGCCGCCAAAACGACTAATCGGCCATGGAGATTCTCCGCGAATTCCTCACTACCACGGCCGTGGCCAACATGTCGGGCGGCAATCTGCTGATGCTCGTTATCGGCGCGGTCTTCATCTCGCTTGCCATCCGCAAAGACTACGAGCCGCTGCTGCTGTTGCCGATTGGCTTTGGCTGCATCGTGGGTAATCTCCCGTCTATCGCCAGCATGGCCATCGGCGTGTACGACCAAGGCAGCGTGCTCTACTACATCTACTTTGGCGTCAGTCAAGGAATCTTCCCGCCGCTGATTTTTCTCGGCATCGGCGCGATGACCGACTTCTCGATCATGCTCTCCAGCCCCCGGTTGGTCCTGCTGGGGGCCGCGGCGCAGACGGGCATTTTCCTGACCTTGATCGGCGCGCTTTACCTAGGCTTCACTCCGGCCGAGTCCGGGGCCATCGGCATTATCGGCGGGGCCGACGGGCCAACGGCGATCTTTCTCTCGGCCAAGCTGGCCCCGCATCTGCTTGGAGCTATCGCCATTGCCGCGTACTCCTACATGGCCTTGGTACCGGTCATCCAGCCGCCGGTGATGAAACTTTTGACCACCCGCAAAGAGCGGCTAATTCGCATGAAGCCCCCGAGGGAGGTGTCGCAGCGCGAAAAGATCATCTTTCCCATCGTCGCTTTCCTCATCTGCGCGCTCCTCGCCCCGGGTGCAATCGGCTTGCTCGGCATGCTGTTCTTCGGCAATCTGCTCAAGGAAAGCGGCGTCACCGAGCGCTTGGCCCAGACCGCCCGCACCTCAATGGTCGATATCGTCACCATTCTCCTCGGGTTCTCGGTCGGCTGCTCGACCCAAGCCCAGACCTTTCTCACGCCGCAGTCGGTACTCATCTTCAGCCTCGGCGCCTTGTCCTTTGCCGTCGCCACGGCCAGCGGCGTGCTTTTTGCCAAGTTTTTGAACCTCTTCACCAAAGACAAAATCAACCCCCTCGTCGGCGCTGCCGGGGTCTCGGCCGTGCCCGACTCGGCCCGCGTGGTGCAGATGATGGGCCAGCGCGAAGACCCCAATAACTACCTGCTGATGCACGCGATGGCTCCCAATGTCGCCGGGGTCATCGGCTCGGCCGTAGGTGCCGGGGTCTTGTGGTCCGTGCTGGTGGGATAGACAACGAGGATGCGACCGTGAACAAGAAGAAAATTCGCTTCATGTGTACCGCCTTCCGCGACGGCTTCCAGTCGGTTTATGGCGCGCGCGTTTTTACGTCCGATTTTTTGCCGGCCGTCGCCGCGGCCAAGGAAGCTGGCATCGACTATTTTGAAGCCGGCGGCGGGGCCTGTTTCCAATCGTTCTATTTCTACTGCGGCGAAGACGCTTTCGCTGCGATGGACGCCTTTCGCGCCACAGTCGGCCCGGACGCCGACTTGCAGACCTTGGCGCGGGGAGTCAACGTGGTCGGCCTCGAATCGCAGCCGAGCGACATCATCAAGCTCCACGCCGAACTCTTCAAAAAGCACGGCATCACCACCATCCGCAATTTCGACGCGCTCAACGACGTCGATAACCTCATTTACTCGGGGCAGTGCATCGTCGATGCCGGGCTCAAACACCAAGTCTGTGTCACGCTGATGGAACTGCCGCCGGGCTGCGCCGGAGCCCACGACGCGGCCTTCTACACCAAGACCTTGCGCCAGATACTAGACGCCGGCATCCCGTACGACGCGGTCTGCTTCAAGGACGCCTCGGGCACGGCCGTGCCCTCTAAGGTCTATGAGACCATCTCTGAGGCGCGTGTCATGCTGCCCGAGGACACCTTCATCCACTTCCACACGCACGAAACAGCCGGCATTGGCGTCAGTGCCAACATGGCCGCCCTCGACGCTGGGGCCGACGCCATCGACCTGTCTATGGCACCCTGCTCCGGCGGCACCTGCCAGCCCGACATCATCGTCATGTGGCACGCGCTGCGCGGCTCCGACTACGATCTCGACATCGACATCGACAAAATCCGCGACGCCGAGGAAGTCTTTAAGGAGTGCATGGCCGACTACTTCCTGCCGCCCGAAGCCGTGGCTGTGGAGCCGATGATCCCCTGGAGCCCTATGCCCGGCGGCGCGCTGACAGCCAACACCCAGATGCTGCGCGACAACGGCATCATGGACAAGTACCCAGATATGATCAAGGCCATGCGCGAAGTAGTAGAAAAGGGCGGGTTCGGCACCTCGGTGACGCCGGTCTCACAATTCTACTTTCAGCAGGCTTTCAACAACGTCATGTTCGGCCCTTGGGAGCGAATCGCCGCGCCCTACGGCCAGATGGTCTTGGGCTACTTCGGCAAGACGCCGGTCGCGCCCGACCCCTCAGTCGTCGAGATCGCCGCCCAACAGCTCGAGCTAGAGCCAACGACCCAAAAGCCGCTCGAACGCAACGACGCCGATCCAAACAAGGGCGTCGAACCGGCCCGCAAACAACTGCGGGAAGCCGGCCTTGAAGAGACGGACGAAAACATTTTTATCGTCGCCGCCTGCCAAGACAAGGGCCTCGCCTTCCTCAAGGGAGAAGGCGAAATCGGCGTGCGCAAGGTCGAAAAAGAGCAAAAAGAAGCGATCCCGGCTGAAGGTCCAGCGCACTATGCAATCACCGTCGATGGCCGTCGCTACGCCGTAGCCATTGACGGCGATACGGCCACCGTGGATGGCCGCCGCTTCCAAGTCAGCTTGGAGCAATCGACAGAATCAACCGATGTGGCGGCTCCCTCCTCGCCAGCACCCAAGACCGGAGATGGCACACCGGTGCCAGCCCAGATGCCTGGGAAAGTAATCCGCCACCTCGTCCAAGCCGGCGACCACGTGGAGGCGGGCGACGGAATCATCGTGCTCGAAGCCATGAAGATGGAAATGCCGGTAACAGCTCCCGTCGGGGGCACGGTCGCCGATATTTTAGTACATGCCGGGGATCAAGTGTCCGACGGACAGGTGTTGGCGCGCATAAGCTAAGCCACATCCCCGGTCCACACCTCGCGTCGCGTCCCGTCGTCTTCGCGCAGCAGCAGTTGTCCGGCTGCGCCAAAGCCCAGCACCACACCCGTGTACTCGCCGACTGCGACGTAGTGGCCCAAGTTGGCGCAGTGCGATTCCCACGCCGCACTCAGCGCCGCAAAGCCGTCTTTTTCCCAGCGCCCGATCCACACCTGCAAATGCGCCAGCAACTCGTCCAATGCCCGCTCGACATTGCGCTCGGTGCCCGTCTCAATCCGCAGCGAGGTAGCGGGCTGGCCGATGGAAGCCGCCTCGTCGGCATCCATGTTGACGTTGAGGCCGATTCCAAGGACGACCCCATTGCAGCGCTCGGCCAAAATGCCGCAGATCTTGCGACCATCCACTAGCACGTCATTGGGCCACTTGGTCTGCGCCACCAAGCCATTCTCCTCCAAATAGGCCACCACGCCCAAGGCCGCGGCCTGCGGCAGCGACAAAAACTGCAACGGCGACGCAGCGGTCTGCAATAGCGCGGAAAAGGTCAGGTTGCGACCGGGCCGAGCGAGCCACTGCCGCTCGTAGCGGCCTCGGCCAGCGGTCTGAGAACGGGCGGCGAGCACGAAGCCGTCGGGCAGGTCCTGGCCCGCGCGCAGCCACTCGACCAAGGTCGTATTAGTCGAAGGCAACTCGTCGTACCACTGGGGTTTTTGAAATCTCATCGTTTTAGTATAGCAATTTTGAACGATTCGAGCGGCGGATCGTCTTGTGCATCCTATTCTGCGTCTATCTGCGTCCATCTGCGGATCACCTTGTACATTGCTATACTATGGACGAAGGCCAAGGGCCGGGAAAGCTCGCATTTGACCATGAGATGTTCCTCTTGGTATTTTCGTACAAGTCCCCTTCAAGCCGCTCTCATGCCTCTTAGCTATCGGAGACAATCTCATGCCCGTTTCTAGACGCCAATTCCTCAAAAGCGCCGCGGCCGTTTCCATCGGCTTTGCCGGTCTCCATCGCCACCTCGCTTGGGGCGAGCCAGCGCTAAAAAATAGCTTTGGGCCGCTCGTGCCCGACCCCGGAGGCATCCTCGACCTACCCGAGGGATTTAGCTACCGAGTTCTCGCGCGCGCGGGTAAACTCATGGACGACGGCCTACGGTTGCCGGGCGCAGCCGACGGGATGGCCGCTTTCCCCGGGCCAGAGGGCCGCGTCGTTTTGGTGCGCAACCACGAACTGAGCCCCGGGGCGAAGGAGGCCGGTGCCTTTGGCGACGACAACGAGAAACTGGGCAAACTGCCCAAAGAAGATCTGTACGACTGGGGCCGAGGCGAGATGCCAAGCTTGGGCGGCACCACAACCCTCGTGTACAACGCGCAAACCGGCGCAGTGGAGCGGGAATTCCTCAGCCTAGCCGGCACTGCGGTCAACTGCGCCGGAGGGCCGACTCCGTGGGGTAGCTGGGTTAGCTGCGAAGAGAATACCCAGCGGATCGATGGGCCGATCGAAAGAGACCACGGCTACAACTTCGAGGTTCCCGCTACCGCAGAGATTCGCCGCGCTGCGCCCGTGCCGCTCAAGGCCATGGGGCGCTTCAGGCACGAAGCCATCGCCGTCGATCCCCGCTCGGGCATCGTCTATCAGACCGAAGATACCGGCGACTGCTTGATCTACCGCTACATCCCCGATGCACCGGGCAAATTAATAGCTGGGCGGCTGCAAGCCTTGGCCGTAATCGACCATCCCAGCTTGGACACCCGCAACTGGGAAAAAGCGCTGGTGCGTCCGGGCGAGTCGCTCGCCGTGCGCTGGGTCGATATAGAAAACGTCGAGTCGCCGGACGACGACTTGCGCATTCAGGGGTTTGAGGGCAAGGGCTGTGCCCGCTTTGCCCGCGGCGAGGGCATGTGGTACGGCCGCGAAGCGATTTACTTTGCTTGCACCAGCGGCGGCAGCAAAAAGAAGGGGCAGATCTTCCGCTACCAGCCCAGCCCGCACGAGGGCACAGCCGATGAGGGCAAGGCTCCGGGGATGCTCGAATTGTTCGTCGAGCCGAACGATGGCGACTTAGTCGATAATGCCGACAATCTCACGGTCTCGCCCTTTGGCGACTTGATCGTCTGCGAAGACGGTAGCGGGGAAAACAACCTCGTCGGCGTAACGCCCGACGGCCAGATCTACCGCTTCGGTCACAACCGCATGAACAATTCCGAATTCGCCGGCGCGACCTTCTCGCCCGACAGCCAAGTGCTCTTCGTCAACATCCAGCATCCCGGCACCACGCTGGCCATCTACGGCCCTTGGGATCAGCGGCGGTCTGACGGCTAGCTCTTCAAGTCCATAAGAATTTTCCGCGCCCGAGTCCGGCAGGCGATACAGCGCTGTGTACTATTCTGCACAGCGCTTTTTGCATCACGCGCTCGTCTTCTCTGAAGGATTGGGCTGATAAAGCTCTGGTACGCCAATTGCAAGAGGTAAGGGGCGGTTTGCAAACCGCCCCCTACCTTATATTTTCTGCTCCGTGAGGTACTACCACGCCGATCCAATCCACTTGAATGACCAAGCATAGAAACGTCCTCTTTCCCATCGCCGACGATTGGGCGCGGCTAGCCACCTGTTTTTGAGCATGGTGTTATGAGCCAGCCCTGTATCAGCGACGCCGACTCCCTCAAGCCGCCCCCAGCCATTCTCGACGCCGCGCTGGGTCGGCTCGGCTTTGAGCGCTTTCTGCCCGGCCAACGCGAAGCCATCGAAACCCTGCTCGCCACCGGTCGCCTGCTTTTGGTCGCCCCCACCGGCGGCGGCAAGAGCTTGACCTACCAGCTACCCGCGGCCCTCTTGCCGGGCACGGCCTTAGTGGTTTCGCCGCTCATCGCCCTGATGCACGATCAAGTCCAAGCATTAGAGCGACGCGGCCTCGCCGCCACGTACCTATCCTCGACCCTCGATGGCGACGAGTTGCGCCGCCGCATGAGCGGGGTAGCCCAAGGCCAGTACAAGCTGGTCTATGCCGCGCCCGAGCGGCTGACCTACTCCGGCTTCCGCGCCCTCCTGAGCCAGATCAAGTGCTCGCTTATTGCCGTGGACGAGGCCCACTGCATCAGCGAGTGGGGCCACGACTTCCGGCCCGAGTACTTGCAGATCGGCGAGTTGGTCCGCGAGCTGCCCGATTGTCGGGTTCTCGCCTGTACCGCCACGGCCACGCCGGTGGTGCGCGACGAAATCCTCGAACGCCTCGGGCTGCCGAGCGACACCCCACAGCTAGTACACGGCTTTGCCCGGCCCAATCTCTCGCTGCGAGTCGCCGAAATCAACAGCGCCGCCGAGCGTCGCCAGCGGGTTGATGCGCTGCTAGCCGAAGCCCTCGGTGCGCCCGACCAAAGGCCGGGTACCGCCATCGTCTATGCCCCCACCCGCAAGAGCACCGAGGAAGAGGCCGCCCGCCTCCAAGGAGCCGACTGGCGCGCCTTGGCCTATCACGCCGGCATGGCCGGACCGGACCGCGACGAGGTTCAGCGCGCCTTCATCGAAGACCAAGTCCAGGTTGTCGTCGCGACCAATGCCTTTGGCATGGGCATCGACCGCGCCGATGTGCGCGCCATCGCCCATCTGGCCCCGCCCAGCTCAATTGAAGCGTACTATCAGGAAGTAGGCCGCGCCGGGCGCGACGGCCAAGACGCCTACTGCCTGCTGCTGGTCTCCCCCGGCGACATGCCGCTGCGACGCCACCTCATCGAGAGCGATGCCAACGGCCGCGCTCCCGACCAAGCGGTGGTCCAGCACAAGTGGAACCTCTTTTTGGAATTGATGCGCTGGAGCGAGGGCGGGTCCTGCCGCCACGACGCGATCCTGCGCTACTTCGGCGACGAGGAGGAAACGCTCTCGGGCTGCGGCCGCTGCGACGTCTGCCGCAGTCTCTCCCATGCCGAGGCCGGCGACGCCACAGAAGTCACCACCACCGTGCGCAAAGCCCTCTGCGCGGTCGCCCGCCTGCACGGGCGCTACGGCATCCAAATGGCGGCCAAGCTCCTGCGCGGCACAGAGGACGCCCGCCTTGCCCGCGACGGCCTAGATCGGACCCCGACCTTTGGCATTCTCAAGGAACATTCTGAACGGTGGATTTTGCAGCTTTTGCGTCGGCTGGTCACGGCCGGTTGGGTCGATTTTTCCGGTGGCGAGCGGCCGGTCGTGGTCCTCACCGAGGAAGGACGCCAAGTCATTCACGCCGAGCGGCCGGCGCGCCTGCTGCTGCCGCTGAAGTCGGCCCCGCTCCCAGCAACCCGCACCGCGCGCGTCCGTCCTAGCACCCCCGACCCCAGCGAGGAATTCGACGAAAACGCCCAAGCCCTCTTCGATGCCCTGCGCCATCACCGCATGACACTGGCCCGCGACGAAAGCGTTCCACCCTACGTCATCGCCAGCGACCGCACGCTCCGCGATATCGTCCTGCTGCGGCCTGCCAACCTCGAAGAGCTCAAGCTGGCGCACGGCATCGGTCCGGCCAAGGCCGAAAAATACGGCGACGGCCTGCTCGCCATCGTCCAACAGGCCGCCTAACTCGCTCGTCTGGAGTTTGACGTAGCGGATTCACTTCAATGCCGACCGATCCGAGGGCCGTTACCCTCAGCGGCACCGAAGATAATCGTGCCGCCGACAGTCGAGCTAAGCGGTCGCCGGCGGCTCCGTCTGCTGGTCCCCCAAACGACAGGAGGGCAATCTGATATACTGTCGGCCGCTGGCCTGTTCTTGCGCTTTGAGGTCCGCGACGATCAAATCTAAGTCGTAACCAAACCGTGCTGCGTGTTCCTGTCTAATGCGCCGCACTTCAGCGACGATGGGATCATTTTTCATGGCGCATCCTCCAAAAGTTCCTCCGGCGTACAGATGATCGCCGGCTCATATCCTTTATCTCGACAGAATGCCTCAATTCGCGCCCTTGCGCTTGCGCCAGCTAAATGGCGATAGTTCCACGTCAACAGATATGTACAGCGGTTGACTACGGCGACCGCAACGTGCAAGGCATCCTCAAGAGAAGTCTTAGGAATTGCTGCATTCTCTACCAACGTATGAGCCAAAGCTGTCGCGTTTGGGGTAATTTCAAGTAACTCCACACCTTTCAGTAAATCCAGTCTGCGCTGAGCTACCTGCACATCACCTCCACCTGCCTCTTGGAGCACCAGTTGCGAAGCGACAACTCTGAAGTCCTGTCTTCTATGCTCCCACCATTCTTGGGTCGATTGCTGATGTCCGGCTATGACTACATCGCGGCTTGGCTTGGCCGCAAGGTAACTCACCACCGTCGTCTCCAAGTAAACGACGGGGAGACTAGCCAGCTTGCTATTCACGATGCGCTCCGCTGGCCTTGCAGTTCAAGGCCGATTCCAAGATGACGCCTAGCACGTCAACTGCACTTTCTTAACATGGGCTATGGACATGACTGACATAAGTATAGGAGAATTTCGCGGTTAGAAAAATTTTTGCTACTTTGAGGGGAGTCGCCGTCGGGTCGCGAATGGTTGCGGCGACGGCCTGCTCGCTATCGTCCAACAGGCCGCCGAACTCGCTCATTTGGAGAACATTTTATGACTACAATTCGCTGGGGCATCATCGGCTGCGGCGACGTTACCGAAGTAAAGAGCGGCCCCGCTCTGTACAAGACGCCCGATTCCGAACTGGTGGCGGTCATGCGACGCGACGCGGACAAGGCCCGCGACTATGCCGCGCGCCACGGCGTGCCCAAATGGTACGACCAAGCCGACGCACTCATCGGCGACTCGGACGTCGATGCGGTCTATATCGCTACGCCCCCCGACACCCACGCGCACTACACCGCCCAAGTCGCCCAAGCCGGCAAACCTGTTTACGTCGAAAAGCCAATGGCGCGCAACCACGGCGAGTGTGTGGCGATGATCGACGCTTGCCGCCGGGCCGGGGTGCCGCTCTTCGTCGCCTACTACCGCCGCGCCTTGCCCGCTTTCCTCAAGGTCCAGTCGCTAGTCGAGGAAGGGGCCATCGGCGCAGTGCGCTTCGCCTCCATCGCGCTCTGCCAACCCGCGTCAGAAGATCCCGACCACCTGCCCTGGCGCGTCGTCCCTGAGATCTCGGGTGGCGGCTATTTCTTCGACTTAGCCTCGCATCAGCTCGACTTCCTCGACTTTCTGCTCGGCCCCATCGCCCAGGCCTCGGGCCACGCGACCAACCAAGCCGGGCTCTACCAAGCCGAAGATGCCGTTACCGCCAGCTTTGCCTTCGAGTCTGGCGCACTCGGTGTAGGTGTCTGGAACTTCGCCGCGGATCAGCGCTGCGACCAAATCGACATCGTCGGCGACAAGGGCCGGATTGCCTTTTCCACGTTCGCCTTCACCCCGGTCGAATTGACTACCAACGCCGGAACCCAAACCTTCGCCATTGACCCGCCCCAACACGTCCAGCAGCCCCTGATTCAGACGGTAGTCAATGCCCTGTTGGACCGAGGTGAATGCCCCAGCACCGGCGCAAGCGCCGCCCGTACTAGCCAGATCATGGACCAAATCGTTCACGGTCACTCCGTCTAAACCCCACATCCTCTACCGCCTGCCGCTGTATCCGTTGAGCGCAATCGTTTTGCCCTAGTCAAACGCCAACTCAAACGCATTTTTGCCTATCGGCAGCAGGCGATCCGCAAACGATTGCTTCACTAACGCAGTACCCTTCGCTGCAAAATCACACCTCTTTCCCCCATTTTTGTCGTTTTAATCTGACAACTTTGCGATCAACGCTTGGGCAAGAGCCTAAATTTTATTATTTATATAAACTTGCTCTTGCACGCATTCCACCTAGCTCGCATCTAAAAGGGGGTTCAACATGCTGGTTCGCGGAAAGTGGGGCCTCCTCGCCCTGCTAGCTTTTATCTTTCTCGCAGTTCCCAATGCTACCTTCGCTCAAGACAAGCTCGACACCGGCGATACGGCTTGGATTCTGATTTCCACCGGCTTGGTCCTCTTTATGATGATCCCCGGCTTGGCCATGTTTTACGCCGGTCTGGTCCGCACCCGCAACGTGCTCTCGGTCTTTATGCACTGCTTTGGGATTGCGGCCCTGATCACGGTCTTATGGACTATTTTCGGCTATAGCTTGGCTTTTACGGCCAACAACCCCTTTATCGGCAACCTGTCCAAGTCCTTTCTCAGCGGCGTCACCGTGGAGAGTCTTTCGGGCACCATCCCGGAATTGCTGTTCTTCGTCTTCCAGATGACGTTCGCCATCATCACCCCTGGGCTTTTCGTCGGTGCCTTTGCCGAGCGCATGAAGTTTTCGGCCGTGTTGTGGTTCAGTGGGCTATGGTGCGTTTTGGTTTATCTGCCCATCACGCACATGGTCTGGGGAGAAGGCGGCTACTTTGGTGCCATGGGCGTCTTTGACTTTGCCGGCGGCATCGTCGTCCACATCACCGCCGGGGCGGCCGCGTTGGTTGCCGCGATCCTCGTCGGCAAGCGCACCGGCTATCCCGATCAGCCCATGCCCCCGCACAACATGACCATGAACCTCGTCGGCACGGCCATGCTGTGGGTGGGGTGGTTCGGCTTCAACGGTGGCAGTGCTTTGGCGGCTAATGGGCAAGCGGCTATGGCGGTCGTGGTCACCCAAATCTCGCCCAGCGTCGCGGCGCTAACGTGGATTTTTATCGAATGGATCAAAAACGGCAAACCCAGTGCGCTCGGTTTTGCCACCGGCGCTATCGCCGGGCTGGCGGCCATTACCCCGGCCTCGGGCACGGTGGGGCCGCTCGGCGCTTTTGCCATCGGCCTGTGCTCCGGTGTCGTTGCCTATTGGGCCGCCACTTGGCTCAAGCGCACCTGCGGGTACGACGACGCGCTCGACGTAGTGGGCGTTCACGGCTTCGGCGGCTTAGTTGGAGTTTTGCTGGTGTCCTTCTTCGCCTCGACCACCTTGGGCGGCACCGTCGAGGGCCTCAACATGGGCAAGCAGTTTGGCATCCAAGCCTTCGCCGCAGTCGGCGCAGCCGTTTACACCCTAATCGTCTCGTTTATCATTCTCAAGGTCATCGACTTAGTCAGCGGCCTGCGGGTAGATGAAGAGACCGAGGCCAGCGGACTCGACGTGAACGAGCACGGCGAAGTCGGATACGACCTGTAGATTAGTGGTCAGTGGTCGGTAGTCAGTGGTCAGTGGTTCGCGCCCTATGGGCCGGGAAAGGGGACTAACCACTGACCACTGGCCACTCATACTAGGGAGCTTCCATGGATGCTTCTTGCTTGCAGTACGCGTTGACCGAGGCTGAGCGCTTAGAGTTTGCACAGCGCGGCTATATCGTCTTCGACGAGATGCTGCCTCCCAACGTGGTTGACGCTCTCGTGGAAGTATCCGACCGGATTGACGCGGAGGAGCGCCAAAAGCGCGGCGTCGGCCCCTACGACCGGCTGACCGTCCGCGACATGGTTTGGCGCGACGAGCGCTACCTAGACTTGGTCGATTGGCCCCAAGCACTGCCCAAAATCTGGGGAACACTCGGCTGGAATATCCAAATCTACCACACCGTCCTCGCCTACAGCCCGGCCGCCGCGCCTGGCAACCAGCGAGTCAAGATGCAGGGCTGGCACCAAGACTCAGACCGCGTCAACCACGAGATCGAGTCTAGCCCTCGGCCGCGGATTTCGGTCAAGATGGCCTATTTCCTCAGCGACTGCTCGGCGGCAGGCCGCGCCAATTTTTGGGTCGTCCCCGGCAGCCATCTGCTGGACGCGTATGACATCCCCGACGACGGCTCCTTGCCCCGCAACGCCGTCCCCGTGCTGGTGCCGCAGGGCGGTGCGGTGCTCTTTGACCGCCGGATCTGGCACTCGGCTAGTTCCAACGTCTCCGCTGTTGCCCGCAAGGTACTCTTCTACGGGTACTCGTATCGCTGGCTTCGCCCCCGCGACGACCAGACCGTCGAACACCTTTTTGAGCGCTCTGATCCGATCCGCCGTCAGCTACTGGGGTATGCGCCGACCGGCGGCTACGGCTACACCTCGCCCACGGATGAGGACGTTCCACTGCGCGTCTTTCTGCGCCAACATCTCGGGGCCGAAGCCGCCGCCTAATGCGGGCTTTGGTCACCGGCGGCACCGGCTTTGTCGGCGGGGCCTTGGTCCGCACTCTCATCGCTAGCGGCGCTCACGTCCGGGTGCTAGCGCGACCCACTAGTCAGACCGAGGCGCTGGAGGCCCTAGGCGTCGAAATCGTCCGCGGCGACATCCTCGTTCTCACGAGCATCGAAGCCGCGCTCGCAGGTTGCGATACCCTCTTCCATGCTGCGGCGCTCTACGACTTGTGGGGGTTGGACGAGGCCGAACTCTTGGCCACTGAAACCGAGGGGACCCGCAACGCCATGGAGGCGGCGTTGACAGGCGGCGTCGCCAAGGTCGTCTATACCAGTACCGCCGCCTGTATTGGCGAGGCCAAAGGCCACGTCGCCACCGAGACAACGGTCCATCGCGGCTACTTCCTCTCAAGTTATGAAAAGGCTAAACACGCAGCCGAGCAGGTGGCGTTCGCTTATGTGGAAAAAGGAGTGCCGCTCATCTGCGTCCAGCCCGCTGCTATCTACGGTCCGGGCGATCGCAAACCCACCGGACGCTTTATCATTAACCTGCTCAACGGTCGGGTGCCCGCGCTCTTTCCTAGCTGGATGAGCTTGGTGTACATTGACGACGCGGCTCGGGGACATATTCTGGCGGCTGAAAATGGCCAAGTAGGGGAACGCTATATACTCGCGGGCACGGTCGGCAAATTGACCGAACTCGGCCAGCAGGTCTGTCGCTTGGCCGGGCGCTGGTCGCCGCCGACCATTCCCGCTCCACTGGCCGCGCCCTACGCGCTTGGCGGCGAAGCCCTGTCGCGCCTGACCCGCAGACCGCCGGTCCTGTCGTGGGAAACCTACCGCCTCACCGCACACGGTTTCCGCGCCGACGGCAGCCGTGCCACCGCTGAGTTGGGCCTAGTCTACACAGACCTAGAGGAAGGATTGACGCGAACGATCAACTGGTACTGGGAGCAGGGCTTGCTCAGACGCCGACCGGCCTGTTGCCGCGATTCGCAATTTGCCCCCAGATGAAAGCCGAATACCTAGCCGCGAGCGACCAACGCGACAATCCTTTTGGGGTTGGCTTCGGAGACAAAAGGAATAGTCAGTCCAAATACACCACGCTCAGCCCATAGACGATCAAACTCGGCACCTCAAAATCCACTCGTCCGGCGCGCCTGTGGTGCGGCAAAACCACGGCCTCCTCTCGCTCTGGATAGAGCCATTCAACCCGCTCCACCCTTTGCTCATCCGGCACCGCTAAGCTCACCTGCAGCGGCCCGATGGGCTGCGGCACCTCAATATCGCTGCTCTCATCCTGACGATAGTTGACCCAGTGCAAGACTAGGGCCCCGATTCCGTCCGGTTGCCAGGCCCGCACCCGCACGAACCACGGCGCATCCGTCTCCAGCCACGCCGTCCCGAGCAAGTCCTGCAAGCCCTTGAGGAATTGCCGTCCCAGCGCGTCTCGCTGGGCCACCGGATAGACCGGCACCTCCTGCTCGGAGCGCAGCGCCACTTTTTCCGGCCCCCATGTCCGTTTGCCCAGGTACTGCACCCCTGCCGGCACCTCGCTCCGCCAGTCGGCCAACAAGCCCTCTTCATGCGGCGTCCCGTCCACATCCAAATCCCCGGTCGCACCGGCGAATACCACCTTGCCGCCGCCGGCCACATAGCGTCGCAAAAAAGCACCCTCGGCCGCTGTCAGGCGCTCGATTCCGGGCAGCACCAGCGCGGCGTACCCATCGCCCTTGGCCACCAATTGGGCCTCCAAGAGCATGTCGAATAACACGTGGCCATCCTCCATATAGCGTCCCAATTGCTTGAGCGGCTCCACGCAGTCCGCCTCCTGCTCCAGCTCGGCCCGGCGCGGGTACACCAAGCCCACCTGCGACCAGGGACGGGCCGGATGGATCAATTCCTGGTGGTCGGCCAAAAAACGCTGATAGCGACACACCGGCCCCATGTAATCGTCCAAGGCGTAATCGCTATTGGCGTCCTGGCCCCAGTGAAAGGCCAGTGCCGCGCTGTGGTTGGCTCCCGCCTCGGCGATGGACAGGCGCAAACGGTGGCCGTCGTACTTGTTGAGGACCATGGGCTTGCCCCCGCTCATGGCGTACGCATAGCGCGCCGACAAGCCCGTATCGGCGAGGTGCCCTTGGGCCACATTGCTGAAGTTCTTGTTGCCACCCTGACTGTACCAGATATAATCCTCGCCCCGGGCCCAATCCTCATCCGGCAACAGGCAGCGCTCGTCCCAAGCCGACAGATCGTATTTGTGGTACCACTGGGCCAGTAGCAAATCCGGCTTGAGGGCGCGGCCGTAGTCCACGAACAACTCGTCGAAGAATTCCTTGCGCCGCCGGTACACCAACTGAGCCAGCAAGCGCTCGATCCGCTGGCGCAAATCCCGCGGTGCCGCAGCGCGCACGGCTAGGGGAGCGCTGTATTCGGCCGTGGCTGGCGGCCCGGCTGGATCGAGCCCGCGCTGCAGTTCATCGTCGCTGAATTCCCGGGCCAAATGCTCCAGCAAATAGCGGCGGCAATGGGCGCACTGGCAGAATTGCTCGAAATTGTGGTGCGCGTTAAAGCCGTCCATGCCCAGTTCAAGGGCCTTTTTGACCATGGGCTTCAACAGAGCCAGCCAATGGGGATTGCACATACACCCGCTATACGTCCGGTACGGCCGACCCTCTATGGGCCAGCAGCGCAGTTTTCCGCCGACTGTGCGTTGCAGGGCCGCGGCCACCTCATCGCAGGGGGGCGGTCCCAATAAATCCTCGGTCCAGATCCGCGCCCAGTTGCCAAACAGCCCCTTGCCCGTCTCGTGGTCGCCATAGATCCAGCCCATGCTCAACTGCCCCACCACCTTGGCTCCAGCCTCCTGGACGCGCGGGATGAGCTCGCCGGCCAGGGCCAGATTCTCCTCAATGCCAATGCGGGGCATGCCCGCCCAACTGCGCTCGACCTCCGCATCGTCGGCCAAACCGTAGAACATAGGGCCGTACGTCCCCATCTGTACCAGTTGCACCCGACCTCGCCGCACGTGCTCGACCAGATCTAGCCGCTGCGGCACCATCCAGTGCTCGGCCATCCTGTTAAACCAAAATTCCGCCATTCTATTTCCTCTTTGCCTTGCTCTCCTATAATGAACCTGCCAACTCCGGCAGCTCAGCGGTAACCGGCTCAAACTGACGCGCCACCACCCAATCGGGACGGGGATTCTCAACGCCGTTCGGCACGTTGTCGATGGCGGCGAAGGCGTAGATCAGACTGTAGCGCTGCACGGGCGAGAAGTTGTGGTTCGAGCCGTGCACGATCCGGCAGTCGAAGAAACAGACGTCGCCAGCATCGCCCTCGATCGGAATGATCATCGACTCATCGGTGATGTGCTCGCGCAGCGCCTCCGGCGTGATGCACCACTGCTTGTAGCTGGTGGTGACCTCGTCGCTGTAGTGATCCAGCACGCCCCAGCGATGTGAACCCTGCACCAGCGAGATACTGCCATTGTTGCGCGTGTTCGGACCCAACATGACCAGCGCAGAGGCCAACCGATCGTCGACGCCGTCATAGCGCCAGTAGCCGTAGTCCTGATGCCAGAGCCACACAGTGCCCTCGAATGACTCCTTGTAGTTCAGCTTGCTGTGGAAGATGTAGGCGTCGCTCCCGAAGATCTGCTTGACTGGCCCGGCGATCGGCTCCGAGCGGCACAGCTCGCGGAACGGCTGCACATTGCGGTGCATGCAGAACACCGAGCGCACCGGACCGCTCTTCTCGCGCACCACGTGCACCTCCGGCGGGTTGTCGGCCTGCTCGGACATCATCTCGTCGGCCGCCGAGCGCAATCGCTCGATCTGATCCGGCGGGATCAGCCCCCGCTGTACCAGAAACCCCTGCTCGCGGTAGGTCGCCAATTGTCTTTCGCTCCACATGGTCGTTCATCCTCCCTGTAGCTTAACGTTTGCCAACATCGTCGAAATCAAGTCCCGCACTGTACGGTGAATGTCTATCGTCTGCTGCATTTCAGCACAGTAACTTACCGCAGTAACAGCATCCGTCGAACGAACGCGTTCTTGCCAACCAAGAGGCGGGCTACGTAGGCCCCGCTCGCCAAGGGCACTCCGCTGTCATTGACTCCTGACCAGCGGACCAGATACGCTCCCGCTGATCGGCCCTCGTCCAGCAGAGTCGCCACGCGCTGCCCCATAATATTGTAGATGCTCAGACGAACGTGCGCTGGGGTTGGGACGCTGTAGCGCAGGGCGGTGGCTGCGTTGAAGGGGTTGGGATAGTTCTCCAGCGAGATCGCGGTGGGAGTGGCATCGCGCTCGCCGGCAATCGCTGTCGCCAGTGCCAGTGGTTCAAAGCTGAAAGAGGTAACGACGACCTCGACGTCGCGGCCATCGGCCGGTGCTTCCCCATTCAGAAGCCACAGATTCATCCGCACTTGCTCGGCTCCGGTCTCTGGAACGCGATCTCCATGGAAAGACCAGCGCTGCTCAACAGGCTCGCCGGTTCCACGGGCGATGCTCGCGAAGTCAATGCGGTCTGGTGCCCAAGTGAAGGTATGGATCGATTCGCGATCTCCGTAGTGGGCATCGAATCGATAGCGATGCCCCGGGAGCGTGTATGGCTGAACGGCGAATTGAGCATTTGGCTCGCCGGCAACTCCCCAGTAGGACAGCTCAATGTCGATCTCGCGATAGCTCTGTTCGGACGCCAAGTCGTCCCACGTGAAGAAGCCAAACACTACGCGGGGATCGAAATCCTCGGCGGCCGCGCGTAGCGCAATGCGATAGGTCCCGTAGCCAAAGGTCCTGTCGGAGATGACCTCGGTCGCCTGCCAGCCCTCTTCGCGCTGCGCCAGTGTGAGGTGAAGGCCCTCTCCATCGACCCAAACTGCATCGTCTCCGTCGGTGAAAGAATTGGGACCAGGGCCTAGGGGGGCGGAACCGGTCTTTACGTGCCATTGGAGACCGGCAAAGTCGATGCGTCGCCGGTAGATGCGCACCACCTGGACCTCGTCGAGAACGGATTGAGACAGCGCCGCGGGAAACTCCCCTTCACCTTGCATCAGGGGCGGAGCGTCGGCCGCAGAGATCAGGAACGCGACGATGCGGGTCGCCTCGCGGTCGAGTCCCCCGGTTGTGATATCGCACGTCCAAGTGCCGTCCGGTTCAATGATGGTTGCCGGTTCGGCGAACGTCGGCTTGGTCCACCAGCCACCGCCGACGTGGATATAGACGGCCACCCGGTGGGCCGCGGGCTCGACCCCATGTACTCGCCCTCTGAGAAGGGGCTCCCTGTCTCCCCAGACCGGGATCTCCGTCACCGCAATCGCCTGCCCCTGCTGAACCCTAAGCGAGGGATGCTCTGGAGGTGCTGGCGCTGCGACGCGAACCAAAGCCAGAACCAGAATGCCAACTTGCAAGACGGCAATGTGCAACAGAGACCTGCGTTTCAATAGGTGGACCTTTCACTGGGGTCGTTTGTGGACACAGACCATTTTCACGGTGCAAAACCTGTTTGCAAAAACGCATTTAAGGTATCCAAATCCATGCTCTCAATGCCCAGTTCGCGCACACTCCGCCCCGTGGCCCACCCATCAGCCCCCATCACCACGGACCCAATATCCACCAACCCGCGCATCAAAGGCGCGTCCACGCCGTATTGCGCGCCCACATCGTGCCAAGCTGAAAGACCGTATGGAATATCCTCGCTGATCCAACGGCTCTCGAGCGATCCGGGCGCTTTGAGTTGCGTGAGCATTAGGCTGCCATTAATCGTTGCCCACAAATCCCCCCGAGGGCCAAAACCCGCGCGGTAAAACGCTTCATCGGCCGCTACGAGCTCGTAACCCAAAGCTGTTGCGATGGCCCTCCGCTCTGCATCCACGGCCATGATCGTCTTTGCCACCGATGGAGATACCCCTTCTTCGTAGAAATAGAACTCACCGTGCGCATACTCGATTCGTCCGGCGTTCATCAACACACCCGCAGGATGCACGACCGGATTCATCGCGGACAAACCACAGGCCATCGCGGTGGGATAGGTCTGAATGCCCGGGAACAGCGGCGACAGACGAGCGCACACGCGATCCGTTGCTGTCGCGGGCAACACCCCCAAGCCCAAGCCCGTCACAGCACCCCAAATTGTCGCGGTATCCGGCGCTGTTTTCCGACACACATAAGGCGCGGTATCCACCTCCGCCAGCGCGATGTCTGCTACTCCTTGGTCGCGCAATAGCGTCGCCCATTCCAATGCGCCCAATGTGCCCGGCATCAGCACGACCGTATGTTCGGGCCTAAGATGGGGGGCGCAGGCAATGGCAAATGGTTTGTGGGCATACGCCGGCACGATTAACAGGATCAAGTCAGACGCATTCAGCGCCGCTTCAATATCCGTGGTCATGCCGTGAATTTTTGCGGCCCCCACCTCTTCGACCCCCACCAAATGAATCACGCCTTGGTCGCGCACCGGATCGAGCGTGTGCCCAAATCCTGGCAATTCGCAAAGCGTAATAGCAAAACCTTTCAGGGTCAGATTTGCAGCCGTGGCAAATGCCGTGTTGCCGCCGCCGAGAATGGTAATGTGTTCGGACATGGAAGTATCCTTTTTTTTGCCTTAGACGCCGCTCTCTGGCGACCGCCAGCGGGTTCCTGAGTCCATCGCCCTACGCATGGCTTTTGGCTTGTGATCGGATGCTCAATAGAGGTCGTCTTTTGTCGTAATGGAGCACCAGCGCGCGTTGAACAGTGCGCGGAGCAAAATATCCCGTGCGTCGGGCGTGTCAATTTGTTTTAACCCATAAGCGGCGTAAAATCGGTTGTAGCGGTTTTCGTCCTCGAGCATCTCGTGCAACGCCTCAAGCGCAATACAACCCGCTTCGCCGCACCTAGCCAATGTTAGCGCGGCGTTGCGGCGCACGCGGTAGTCCTCATCGCCAAGTGCGTCTGTCAGGTCAGCAATCAGCTCAGCAGAAAAAACGCCGATGGCGCTCAAAGCCTCAAGCGCATTGCGGCGCACCCACCAGTGGCGATCGCGCATCGCCTTTCTCAGGGCGGGTTCGGCCTCCATTGCGCTCGCGCCCAAGCGTCCCAACACATGGGCGGCGACCGCTCGCACCCACCAGTGCTCATCGGACAACATCCCCGCCAAAGCCTCTGCGGCTGGTGCGCCTATCGACGCCAAGGCCAGCGCCGCACAACCGCTCGTGGGATTGGTTCCGTGGGCATTGTCCGGCGTCTTGGCCTCGGTCTCCTCGATCGTGGCCAGTGCTTCCTCCCGCATGGCGGCGACGAGTTCGGGCACGGCCAGCGCGCCAAACTCGGCCAGCCCATACGCCGCATCCAAACGCTCGCCCTCCGATCCGCACTTTAAGACCGAGAGCAAGTTTTTCAGATCGCCTTTTGGGGGCTGCTGTTTTTTTGCGGGTTTCCCGCACAACCAGTGCCAGACATCGCGCGATAGGGCCGGATGCCGATCCTCCATGCCGGGCGACCACGCACGACTTTGATGATCCCAAGTCGGTTGCTCTGGCTCCCGTGTACGCGCAAACTGAAATTTCAGCATATACCGATTTTTAGTACTGACATTCTCTGTTGCGCGATGCCAAGAATCAAAGTGAATGAGCGCCACCGTCCCCGCCGGACCGCAAAATGCCCGCGCTTCTTCCTGCGTTTTTTCAGGATCCACATCGCTAATGGTTTTGTACATCTGCATCCCGGGCAACACCCCCGACGGCCCCATATCCTCGGTCGTGTCCTGGGGAAAATAAAAGGCGAGCACCCAGTAAAATCTCGGATGCCGCAAATTGTGATCGTACACATAACAATCCTTGTGCCATTGCTGTCCGCTGCGCCCGGGCGGATTCAAGTGGCAATGTCTATGGGGGTTCAAAATGTAATCTGGCCCCAATAAACTGGTCAGAGCACCCTGCACATTGGGGTGCTCAAACACGCGCCCGAGCTGCGGAACCCGAGGCAAAATGTTATTTCCGGGATTGCCTTCTTTTGCAAAAACCGCCTCAATCTGATCGCGGATACCAGCGTGAAATGAGGGTGGATAATCCGCCTGCACCGTCAGACATCCATCCACGATAAACCGCTGCACCTCTTCGTCGTTCAACAATTGAATTGAATCCGCCATAGGAAACTCCTCCGCTAAAAATTTCTACGATCGTCAATCGACCAGACCCCAGAGACGCTGCCGCGCCTCGGGCCAGTCCGGCCAGTCTGGATGCAGGTGCTTCAGTGCCGCTAGGTCGCGTTTGCGCCCGCCCAGTGGAAAGTAGTTCCATCCCATAGCGCGTCGCGGACCAGCGGCCGTCTTTACTCCGGTGGCGTGCCAGCACGAGGGCGTCCACACCAAAGTCCACCGTGGGTCGAGGACGACCTCGACTTCGCTAGGATGATGGGCGAAGCAGTGCGTCGGCACCTCGTCGTGGGTACCGGTCGCTAGTTCGAATTGTAGCAATTCAGCCGCCACCTCCTCGCGGAGACGGTGCTGGCTGCCGGGCAGCACTCGCAGCGGTGCATTGCTAGCGTCGTGGCGGTCGAGGGCGGTGCGGAAGGAGACCTGCTTCACCTCCGGCCCGCCGTCCACGTGCCAGTGGACCTGCCGCTGCGGTCGGCCATCGGCACTGACAATTTTCGCGGCATCGCCGATGCCGCAGGCACCTACGTGCACCTCTTCGGCACCTAATATCCGCCGCGCCACTTCGACCAACTTGGGGTGCTCCACCATCTGCAGTAGCGGCTCGCCGATCATCAGGAACTGGCAGGCCAGCCGATTGTAGCCCTCGGAAAACTCGGTGCGCTCCCACTCCGGCTCGACCTCCTGCTGCCGGAAGTCGATTTGGCGCATGCCCTCGGCACCGACGGGGTTGGGGATCAGAAAGAACCCATTGCGCTCGAAGTGAGCGAGCTGTTCGTCGGTGAGGTCGAAGGATCTATCCATCAGGCATTTTCCAAGACGCTCTCAAGGTCTAAATAATCGATCAAATCCAAGAAGTAGCACTGCATCATCGGCGAGCCTTTGCTAAGCGCATGGCGGGCATTAGATTGTGCCGGCGCAAGGTAGTGAATCTGTCTTTGCCTTTCAAGGAGAAAAACATGGGATTTGAAGTGTACGATTGTCGCCGGGATATCCGCAATATTCTGGTGCGGCCGCAGATTCGCGCCCGCTTCTGTCGTTTGGAGCCAGGCACAGGCTCGCTCGACGCTTGGCACACGCACGACTTGGGCGACGAGATCTTCATCATCTTGGCGGGTCGGGTGGAGTTCAAAATCAACGGCGAGGTGAAAGAAGTTGGACCGGGGCAAATGTGCTATGCCCTAACCGACGAGCCGCACTCGGTGCGAGTTATCGGCGACGAGCCGGTCTATATGTACCTCTCGGTGACGCCGCATATCCAGCCGACGCATACGTTCTACGACGAAAAGGGCGAGCGTCAGCGGCCCCACTTCAGGCCATCGAGCGATTACGATACCGCGACGGATTCAACCACGCCGGTCGCCGAGTTGATCGACAGCCACATTGATGCAGTGCGCGCCCTAGCAGCCCAAGCACAGGAGAGCGTGCGCATCCAAGAGGAACAAGGCCGCGAACTCAAGCAGGCCCTAATGGCCGGCGATATGGAAGCGGCCAGCCGCGTACGCGAGGCCATGTGGGCACCGCTTTTGCAACTCTTTAAGCAGACGAGCGCCGTGGCGGACGGCTGGAACGGATTAGCACCCCGAGCGGGGTCTGTCGATGCAGTATATTGAACCGCCTCAAAACCACCGCATGAGCAAACGCACCAATAACCTCGGACAGCCGATCGGCTTCTCTCTGCCTGATTGGACGCCACCACCCAATCCGCCGAGAGAATGCATGGAAGGTCGCCTCTGTCGGTTGGAACCACTGCAAATCGATAGCCATCTTGACGATCTGTATCAGGTCAATGCCTCTGATGCGGAGGGCAAGAATTGGACCTACTTGGCATACGGCCCATTCCCCGACAAAGACAGCTATCGGGACTGGATGCACGAGAAGTGTCTAGGAGACGATCCACTGTTCTTTGCCATTGTCGATAAGCGTATTGAAGCAGCCTGCGGTGTCGCGAGCTATCTCAACATTGTACCTGCAAGCGGCGCTATTGAGGTGGGACACATCCACTATTCCCCGCAACTACAGCGAACGCCTTTGGCCACCGAGGCCATGTACCTGATGATGAAGAAGGCATTCGAATTGGGCTATCGGCGCTACTCGTGGAAGTGCGACAGCCTGAACCAAGCATCGCGGGCAGCCGCCCAACGTCTGGGATTTTCGTTTGAGGGGATTTTTCGCCAAGCAACGGTCTATAACGGGCGCAATCGAGACACCGCATGGTACGCAGCCATTGATGCGGAGTGGCTGGGGCTAGAGCAAGCCTTCCTGACTTGGTTAGCCCCAGACAATTTTGACGACCAAGGCAATCAGCAATTGCGCCTCTCAGACCTCACCCGCCCTATTCTCAAAAACCAAGGAAATAACCGATGAGTCAGATCATTCCCGAACAATACCTATGCTACCGAGCCAAAGAAGCGCTCACCATCGACGGCCACCTCACCGAAGCGTCCTGGAAGCGTGCGCCTCTCACCCCTTTGTTCGTCGATATCGAAGGCGACAAAAAGCCCCTGCCCCGCTTTGCCACCCGAGTCGCCATGCTGTGGGACGACGACTATTTCTACTTTGGGGCCGACATGGAAGAGCCGCACGTGTGGGGCACGCTGACCAAGCGCGACTCGGTCATTTGTAATGACAACGACTTCGAGATCTTTATCGACCCAGACGATGACGGCGAGCACTATATGGAATTTGAGATCAACCCGCTCAACGTGGCTTGGGATCTCTATCTGCCCAAGCAATACAACCGAGGCGGCGAGGCCGATTGGGGCTTCGACTTTGAAGGCATCAAGCACGCCGTGCAGATCGACGGCACCCTCAATTGCTCGGACGATGTGGATCGGGGCTGGTCGGTGGAGGTGGCCATCCCTTGGAGCAGCATGGAAAAATACGCCGGCACCGCCTGCCCTCCCAATCCCGGCGACCGCTGGCGGGTCAACTTCTCCCGCGTCGAGTGGGAGTTTGAGCACTACAAAGGCGGTTATTTGAAGAAGGAAGGCGTTCCCTGCGACAATTGGGTGTGGTCGCCGATGGGCGTGATCAATATGCACGAGCCCCACATGTGGGGATACGTGCAGTTTTCCGCCATTACCGTGGGCGAGGGAGAGGACGCATTCTCAGCAACGCCAGCGGCACGGCCAGCACCGGAAGCACCGTAGCTACGTGGATGTCGCGGCTTCTGCTGTCTGGCAGTGAGAAAGTGTCCTTTATATTCCGGACGCAGCCACTTGGCACAGTAAGGTCAGTCGTGAGTTATGATCCTCCACTTCTTCCCCTGCATCGGGATCACATATCCAGATCCTTCAGGCGCTTCCCTGTGTTCCCGGGCCTCGCGCGTGATCTCCGGCCACCAACGTAGGAAGTGCATAACTTGGGTCCAAATATTCTTTTCTGGATATTGGCTAGCGAAAAAAAAGGCCGTCAAGCCCGACTCGCGCCAAGCAGCCCTCTCGGCCCGATTCCGAGAAATCCGAATATCGCCAGAGATCACGATCCACTCCCCTTCATGGCCTAATGCTTCAAGCCAAGTGACATCCTCAGTCTGCTGCTCAAAACGGACTCTAAGATGTTCTACCGTCCAGTCCCCTCGTTCTACACGGTCATCTAGGGCAATCAACGCTGCCGCTAGACGATGAGAGATGTTATTGTCGAGGAAAAACTTCACGCTGCTAATTGCGCCTCATATGCGACAGCATCGCGCACTTCCTTAGTAGTAGTATCGTACCACCAAGCGACCCGGTCCATGTCTTGCTCGGCTCGATAGGTGCGGCTCAGGAGACGAGTGCGGACACCGCTGGGATTGCATATCGGTGCTCCGAAACTACGAGTAGGTTCGATGATGACCGTGCTCTCCCGGCCCATAGGATGCCAACACACCGGGGCACCTGTTTCCGAAAAATCTAGCTCGTCATCAGGCAGAACAGTCCTGACGAAGTCCTTAAAGTACTGTTCGTCGGTGACGATGTCGTGCAGTGCAGCCTCTTCCACTTGTTGGAGGATACGGCGGCCATCTGTGCGAAAGCGGCGCTGCGAAAATGGATGCGAATGGCCCATGCTCTGAACTGCTTTGTGCGAGGCAATGCGCAAGATAGACCACGGTACCCCCTTCTCGCGAAAACTCCGCAAGGCTCGGACTTCGATAAGATCGACAAAGCGCAAGATAGGGCTTCCCCCCGCCTCTGTTGAATCGAACACGGGCGGCAACTTATGGCGAAATCCATTCCGGGTGTAGCTATAACCCCGTGTCCAACGCCGAATGGTGCTAGCGGGAACACTCGTCAGCCGGGCCGCTTCCGCCACGCTATAGACTCCATGCCCGATATATAAGTAATCTGCCATTTTGTGTTCCTTTATAGAGCGAGCTTTGTCGCTTTGAATTTACCTGACCGATTTCCGCAGGTCTTTTACCTTAAGATACATAGAGCTACCCCGTCAATGCCACGCTGGCTTGCACCTTTACCCCTCGTCCGCACCCACTCGGCGCATGTATCGAGTGTACGCCCCTCGCAACGCTACCCCTAGCACCAGTGCCACCAACCCGCCGACCAACGCCACCGTCCAGCGCCCCACGTAAAACCCCGAAAAGCCGATAACGCCCCCTCCCACGGCCACCGCACCGAGCAGGGCAAGACCTAGGCCGTGCGCGATCGGAGCACCGCCACCGGTCTCAACGCCCGCCTTCTGTGCGATCGGCCCCCACCATCCCATCGGCCGCGCCTCTTTGTAGAAAGCCAAAAGCTTTTCCTCGGGCTCCGGCTTGGTGCAAAGTGCCACCGCGATCCAGAGCAGGCACGTCGCGGCAATCGACGAGAGTACCACCACATACGCTGCATCCTGCCCCGCGTCAATCAAATGGACGAAAACCACGTACTTGTTCAGGAGAAAGACTATCGGTCCGCCGAACGAGGCGGCCAACCGCGCCTTGCCGTTAAAGCGCCACCACCACCACTGGCCCCAATTGGCCGTCAGTTCGGCCGAAGAAAGCCCGAGCATGAAGACCGCGATATCGATGACGTTCTCGGCCTGTAGCGCGACCGCCAGCGAGAGGCCCATGATCGCCAGCATCACCACCCGACCGACGCTCATGTAGTGAGCCATCTCAGCGCCGTGTTTGATAAAGCGCCGATACACGTCGTTGATAAAGACCTGAGCCCCGAAGTTCATGTTGGAATCCACCGTGGACATGATCGACGCGAACATCGCCACCAGCGCCAGTCCCAAAAGACCCGAGGGCAGGTAGTGGCCCAGCAAGAGACCGTAAGCCAATTCCTTGTCCATGCTGCCGTCGTGCAGGCCCGGCCATTTGACCATCGCCCCCAGCGCCGGCAGGGTCAGCACCGCCAGCATGAGGAAGAGCACGATCTCGGTCCAGACGTACATCCGCGTCGCCTCGCGGCTGTTGCGGCACGAGAGCAGTCGTTGGCCCTCCATCGCCCCGGCCATTGGGGCCACGTCACCGCCATAGCCGATCGCGGTCCCCATAGTCCACGCGATAATCCCCACCACCCCCAAAAGTTCGTGACTCATCGGCGGATGCCAGCTAACGACCCCTTCCCCAAACTGCGTCACCAGCGCCTGATAAAGCCCCGTCGGCCCGCCGAAGTCGGCCCAGACCAAGCCCATCAGCACCAGCGAAGAACCGATCATGATCGCGGTCTGGATCAAATCCGATATCACCACGCCCATGTAGCCGGAGAGCACTACATAGACCAAGATGATCGGAATGACCAGCAAAAAAGTCTCAAAGCGCGACCAGCCGAGGAGCGCCTCGGACACTTTCGTCAGCCCTAAAAGACCGGCTCCGGTCCAAGCTACCACTGCGATAAAGGCGCTGCGCAGCGAAACCCAAGCGCGCATCGTCGGCGCGGCCGCACCGCCAAAGCGGAGCTCGTAAAATTCCGGCGAGGTAAAAATTTTCAACCGCCGCCAGCATACGGCGAAGAGCAGCCCACCGATCATCAGCGCCAGCCCGAAGCGGCTCAAATACCACCAGCAGATAAAGGTCCCGGTGATGACCGTCATGCCGCAGTACGCCGGCGCTACGTCGGCGTTCATGCAGGTGACCGCATAGCTGGTGCCGCTCATCCACCCCTTCATCTTGCGCCCACCGAGGAAGTAGTTTTCCATGCTCTCCTGGGCGAATCTCCTGTAGTACAGTCCCATTCCCACCAAAAAGAACATGTAAAGCGCCATCAGTGCGTAATCCAGACCTGACAAAATCCCTCCTTTGTCCGGGAAGCAGCTAGTTTTTGTGCTGCTCTCTATGCAGAATTAAAACCGCCGCGTCAAGTTGTGGTACTAACTGACTTGGGACAGCATCGCTTGCTATCTCTATAGCCAATTGTCGTTATTTTTGACTAGTGTATCGATCCTTCTCTACAGCAAAAAGGCCAGCCTCATGCCCGCACCCATCCTCCTGACTGACTCCCAAGTCCAAGCCTATCTGACCAATGGCTATATCACTGTGCAAACCGCTCACCCGCCCGCGGTCCACCAAAGCATTCACCGCCAAATCGAAACCCTCTTCGCCACCGAGGGCAATCCCGGCAACGACATCCTCCCCAAAGTCCCGGACCTATATCAAATCCTCCGCGATCCCACCGTTGACGGTGCCCTCCAGAGCCTCCTCGGCCCCTCCTACCTCATCCACCCGCACCGCCACTGCCACCACAATCCCAGCGGGTCTGAAGGCCAAGGTATGCACCAAGACAGCTACGAAAACGACCAGAACGTCCGCCACCACCGCACTCGCTGGACCATGGCCTTCTATTATCCGCAGGACGTCAGCTTGGACATGGGCCCGACCGCGATTTTGCCGGCCACTCAGTACTACAATTCATCGGAACAAGCCTACGAGCGGGAAGAAATGTCCCTCTGCGGCCAAGCTGGAACGGTGACCATCGTCCACTACGATCTCTGGCACCGCGCCATGCCCAACGTCAGCGACCGCGATCGCTTCATGGTCAAGTTCCTCTTCACCCGCATGGGCGAGCCGCAGGCACCCTCGTGGGACCATCGCGACGGCACTTGGCAATCCGCAGGCACTGACCCGCCCACCGAGCTATGCCGCCGCGCCTGGGACTGGATGCGCGGCACCAATGGTTCCACAGCCCCTACGGCGGCTGCGCTCGACGAGTTGCGTCGGGCATTAGACACCGACGCCGAAGCCGAACGGCTGCGCGCCGTATATGCCTTGGCTGCACACGGCGAGGAAGCAATGCCCGTCCTTTTGAACGCGTTGCGCGGCGAGGCTGCTGCGCGTCTCGAAACCAACCTAGCCAACGAACACACCAACCCCAGCCAACTCGACGCGGTCTTCGCCCTTTCCGCCGTTGGCCGCGCCGCTGTGCCCCACATGGTAGAACTGCTCGACGAAAACGACTGGTGGCTCCGCGCCGCAGCCGCCGATGTGCTCGGCGACTTGGGCACCATAGCGGCCGACACCGTGCCCCATCTCACCCGCGCCCTCGACGACGAAGCCGAGTGGGTCCGGCGCAACGCAATTGAAGCTCTAGGTAATATCGGTCCGACCGCCGTCGCTGCCGTGCCCGCCTTGAGCCGTCGCCTACAAGATTCCGAGAGCTGGATCCGCCACAACGCCGCACTCTCGCTGGCCAAGATCGGCCCAGCCGCCGCCGAAGCTGTGCCCGATCTGCGCAAAAACATCGACGACGAGGATAGCTACGCCCGCGCCAATGCGGCCGTGGCTTTGGAGCGCATCGGCACATAGTGCTCTGGTAGCACGTACTTTCCGCAAAATCAAAACGGACGAGGCCGCTCCAAGATTTTCTCATTGACATGATTATGCTCTTTCCGCGCCTTTTAACCTTTTAGCCCTTCTCAGGAAAGTGCTCATGACGACTGCATCGGCCCGGCCGGCATTTGACGACGCCCTTCGACACTACGCGGCAACGCTCGGTTTCCCGTCCCTTTCGAACTATATCATCTGGTGCCGCAAAAACGGCCTAGCGATCCAGCGCGACAAAACCGAGAGCCAGCTCGCAATTGAGCGCCAACTCGCCGCCGACACCTTGCGGCCAATCGCGCCGCACCCCGGCCGCAGCCACACCCCGGGACGCGCCCGCCTCATCGACCGGGCCTTCCGCGGCGAGATCTCTCCAGATGAAATGTATCCGCTCAGCCGAAAGCTCGTCGCGCTCTTCGCCGCGGCTGAGGACCCCCAGCGCCGTCAAGCCCTCTATCGCCTGCTCAAGCACGTAGAGCGACGCGCCGACCTCCTCGGCCTCAAAACGGGATTCCTCAATCGGACGCGCGAAGAGGGCAACAACTACGAGGACGCCCTCGGTCAACTCGCCCGCCACTACGGCGACTGGCTCCGGCCCGTCGAGGAGTGGCGCACCGACCGCCTCAGCCCTCGGGCGCAGCTCCGCAGCCTCACCCGGCATCTGCTGGCCCGCTACGAGGTGCCGCCTTTTATGGACACCGCCTTCCTCCAAGGAGACCTTCCGACAGCACACCGCGAGCAGGAGTGGTTCAAGCACATTGGCATCGGCCAGAACATCCGCAAGGCCGACCTACCGCTGCGGCTGACCAAGCGCATGGCGCACCTTTTTCCCACCGCCAATCGGCAGTGGCCGGTTTCGCGCGCCCTGCGCTGGGCGCAATTCGCCGGTATGGGTGGAGGCACGAGTTGGGCCGTTTTATCCACGCGACTGAAGAACTACCAGCAAGACGAGCCGTTCTGGGAGACAGTGATGCTCTTTTTTGCCAATCAACCCATGCTGGAGCCCACCTACATCGGCCCAATTGTCGATTATATCCACTACCAGAAATTCGTGCCCCAGCAATTGCCCGGCCCCAACGGCCAGTTCATTGAGGGGCCGCCAGCTCAGCCCAACTTTTCGATGAAGGGCCGCAGCATCACCAAGCTGCTGCGCTTGGTCGATGAGTGGCACGGCGACCTCAACGCCGACGACTACGCTCTCGATGAGGAAGATGCGTGGGAAGGGTCTGGTTTTCGCGGATTCGAGTGGGAGGAAGAAGACGCTTTCTCGGGCGAGCGCGTGCTTTGGTCGATACGCGAGCTGCGCACCACGCTCGACCTGCTAGCCGAAGGGCGCATCATGCACCACTGCGCCGCCTCGTATGCCCGGCGCTGCTCGGAGGGAGAGCGGTCGGTGTGGTCAATGCAGCTAACGTACCCGGCCAAGCTGCCGCAGTGCATTCTGACCATTGCCCTCGACAACCACAAGAAGACCGTCGTTGATTATCGGGGGAAGTACAACATGCACCCCCACGATAACAAGCGCACCGCCAAAAAGCATTGGCAGGACCGGCCCTATCTCTACTATCTGCGGCAATCACCGCGCATCTTGCGCCTGTGGATGGAGCGCGAGGATCTGCGGCACGACTAGCGAGGCGGTATGCCGGTGATCGCAGGAGTTGGGAGGAAGGGTAGGCTACAAGGATCCTTTGAACAGGATCGCGCCCATGGTGGACAGCCAGCTAGCGAGTACGATGCCGATGGTCCAGCGGAAATAGGTGTCGATCTTCTCGTGGAGTTTTTGAACCGACGTGTCAATCTTATCATTCAGGACCTGAAACGACACCTCCCGCTTCCTATCCGACGTGTCGATCTTTTCGTTCAGACTCCGATACGACGCAGCATTCTCATCGCGCAGCATCTGAACCGACGTGTCGATCTTCTTGTGGAGCGTCTGAACCGACGCATCCCGCTTCCTATCCGACGCATCAATCTTATCATTCAGGACCTGAACTGACGTGTCGATCTTTTCGTTCAGACCCTGAGTTGACGCATCCCGCTTCCCATCCAGATCCTGAGCCGACGTGTCAATCTTATCATTCAGCGTCTGAACTGACACATCCAGCTTCTCGCTGACCGCTCGCACGTCGCTTTCAATCAGCTCCAAGCGGCGGTTGATCTGCTGTAACACGTCGCGGGTGGTTATCTCAGATGTTTCAGGGGCCATCCCAGTTTTGCTCCTCGGTTAGGGTGAAAAGTAAGTGACAGGAGCAGATAAGCAAAATGCGAACCACCTTTTTTATCTGGTGGGGTCTCCGTTGTGCAGCCGCTTTCTGTATCTAATCGCAGACAATGTGATCCCTGTCCTATACAGTCGCCTCTCCCCTTGATAGCTGCCCGTCAGGCCCTATCTTGTTTGTCGCCATGACTACAACCTTTCGCATCGGCGTCACCCGCGACTTTCTCAAGGCCGACGGCACCCTCGGCTTCGGCGACATTGGTCTCGACCTGCTCGACGAAGCCCCAAAGGTCGAATGGGAGTTTTTAACGGAAAACACCACCGAGTTGCGTCCCGACCAGATCCGCGGCTACGACGGCCTGCTGGTTCTCGCTTCGATAGTCAGCGCCGAGACCTTGCAGAGAGCAGATAAGCTGGCAATCGTCGCCCGCTTTGGCGTCGGCTACGACAGCGTTGACGTGGCCGCTTGCAACGAGCAGGGCGTGCTCTTGACGATTACCCCCGACGGCGTGCGACGGCCAGTGGCGGTCATGGCCCTGACGTATCTCTTGGCCCTCAGTCACAAGATGCTGGCCAAGGACCGCTTGGTGCGCGAGGGCCGCTGGCACGAGCGCCTCGACTACATGGGCATGGGCGTCACTGGCCGTACGCTAGGGCTGGTCGGCCTAGGCAATATCGGCTGCGAGATCTGCACCTTGGCCAAGCCTTTCGGCATTCGCTGCATTGCCGCCGACCCTTTTGTCGATGCTGCACAGGCTCACGCCGCTGGTGCCGAACTGGTCGAACTCGACCAGTTGCTGCAACGCGCCGACTACGTCTGTATCTGCTGCGCCCTCACCGAGGAAACCCATCACCTCATTGGCGAGCGCGAGTTTTCACTGATGAAGGAAAGCGCCTACCTCATCAACACGGCCCGCGGCCCCATCGTCGATCAGCAGGCCCTCACCCGCGCCCTGCAACGGGGGCAAATCGCCGGTGCTGGCCTCGACGTTTTTGAAACAGAACCTGTGCCCCAGGACGAGCCGGTGCTAGCACTCACCGACCAAACCATCGTCGCCCCGCACGGGCTTTGCTGGACCGACGAGTGCTTTCGCCTCATCGGCCGCAGCGCCTGTCGCAGCCTCGTCGAAGTGGCCTCCGGCCGCTTGCCCCAGTACCTCGTCAATCCCCAAGCGGCCGAGCACCCCCATTTCAAAGAAAAACTGAACCGCTATCGAGCTATCGGATGAAACCCAACAAAGTCAAACGCACCCTCAAAGAGGGCGGCACAGCCATCGGCACCATGACCTTCGAATTTTGCACTCCGGGCATTGCCCGCCTTTCTGCCGAGGCTGGCGCTGAATTCATTATGTACGACATGGAGCACACTGGCTGGAGCGTCGAGACCGTGCGCGACTTGATCGCCACCACCAACGCCGACCACATCGAGCCTTTTGTCCGAGTGCCGGCGACCCAATACCACTTCATCGCCCGCGTCCTCGACGTGGGGGCCCGAGGCGTCATGGTGCCAATGATTAGCGACGCGCAGCAGACCGAGGTCATCGTGCAGTCGGGCAAGTACCCGCCCATTGGTCAGCGCGGCGCAGCCTTTCAAATCGCCCACGACCACTTCGCCGAAGGCTCCGTCGTCGGCAAGATCGACCACGCCAATACCGAGGGCCTGCTAATCGCTCAGATCGAAAACCGGCCCGGCCTCGAAAACGTCGATCGCATCGCCGCGGTAGAGGGGATTGATATACTGTGGATAGGGGGTTTCGACTTGAGCAACTTCTTGGGGATTCCCGCGCAGTTTGACCATCCCGAATTCACCGCCGCCCTCGACCGCGTCGTCGATGCCTGCGAGCGCCACGGCAAGGCCGCCGGCTACTTGGTCAATACCATTGAGGAAGGAACAGAGATGCTGCGCCGAGGCTTCCGCTGCATAGCGTATGGCGGCGACTTGTGGCTCTATCGCCGCGCCTTGTCCGAAGGCATCGAAGGGCTGCGGACGAGCGTCTGGCGACGGTGATCGCAGAGACGCTATCCGTTTGGATTAAGCCCACTCAACACAAATCAGGAGGTGAGAGTATGGACAATCGAATTACTATTGATCCTCAAGTGTATCACGGCCAAGCCTGCATTAAGGGGACGCGCCTTCCCGTGCATCAAATCCTCCGGATGCTCGCCAACGGGGATACCATCGAAGACCTACTTCAAGAATATCCTTCTCTAACGTGGGAAGATATCCTCGCTTGCTTCGACTATGCAGCCTCACTGGCTGAAGAGCAATTCGCGAATCGCCCCTACTACTCACCCTCCAGCGCCCGCCGCATGGCCTCGCCTTGATCGCGCCAATACCCGTACAGCACCGCTATATCCGTGCCAACGCAGAAGTGCCGCACCCCCATGTCGAGAAAGCGCTTGGCGTCGTCGGCTATGTTGATCTCGGCGCGCGGATGGACGCCCATTGCCAAGGCCGTCTTAAAGACCTTTTCTTCGGCTGCGGCGATTTCCGGGTCGCCGCGCTGGCCGGCCTTGCCGACGCTCATGGAGTAATCGGCTCCTCCCCATTGGACCATCTCGACTCCTTCTACCGAGAGCATGGCCTCCAGGTCGGCGACGGCACTCTCCTTTTCGATCATCAACACCACGACCACGTCGCGCAGCGCTTGGACGTATTCCGGGGTGCCGCCATAGCTCATATAGGCGAAGCGCCGCATGGCTACCCCATAGGTGCCTTCGTCTCCGGGCGCATCGGCTCGCACACAGCGCACACAAGCCCGCGCGTCGTCCGGGTCGCGCACATCGGCAAAGAGCACGCTGCCGAAGCCCGATCCTATGGCCCGTTGGGCCACGTAAGCGCGGTTTTCGGCATCGACCTTGATCATCGTTCCCAAGTCCCACAGCTCGGCGGCCCGGGCGAGGTTGTCCAAGTCGTGTAGGTCAAAGGGGCCATACTCGGCGACAAATTCCACGTAGTCGTACTCGCCCGTATGCCCTACGGCTTCGACGATCGAAGGCCAAGTGGTGTGGATGTGGGTGCCTAGCGTGGGCTCGCCGGCGTTGAGTTTTTCGCGCAGCTTGTTGGGTCTCATGATTTTTCTCCTCTAAAACAGTTCCTCGTCGCGGTCAGTAGCTGGCGGCGGTGTGATTGAAAACGCCGACACCTCGGCGCGCATCTCAGCCGACATGGCAAAGTCGAGCGCGGCGAGCGATGGCTTTAGCTGGTCTAGGTCGCGCCCGCCGACGATCGGCGCGGTCACGTCTCGATTCCCCATAACCCAAGCGACTGCCAAGGTCACCGGATGTACGCCCTTGTCCCCGGCATAGCGCACGAAGCGCTCGGCGACTTCGTAGAACACAGGATTGGCGTAGCGCTTGATGTAGTTGTCCTGCTGCAAGAGACGACCCCGTTCGGGCCGCTTGTCGATTCCGTACTTGCCGGTCAGCAAGCCTCCTCCTAAGGGGCTGTAGGGAATCACGCCCAAACCCTCCGAGCGGGCCAGAGGCAGGATTTCTACCTCTACTTGCCGCTTGGCCAAGCTGTACATGGGCTGGATGCAGGCAAAGGGTGCCAACCCCTCGCGGGCGCAGTGGCCGAGGGCTTTGGCAATTTGCCAAGCGGCCCAGTTGCTCACGGCTGGGTAGAGGATTTTGCCGCCGCGCACCAAGTCGTCGAGCGCGGCGAGGGTCTCCTCCATCGGCGTATCTTCGTCGAAGTTGTGGACGAAGTACAGGTCGAGGCGGTCCGTCTGCAATCGCTTGAGACTGGCCTCTACGGCCTGCACGATATGCCGTCGCGACAAGCCTCGGTCGTTGGGGCCGTCGCCCATCGCGCCGCAGACTTTCGAGGTGATTACCAACTCGTCGCGCTCGCCTTGGATCAAGCGGCCCAAGATCTCCTCGGAGCGCCCGTTGGAATAGACATTGGCCGTGTCAAAAAAATTGATCCCCAACTCGCGGCAGTAGCGGTACATCTGCCCAGAAGTCGCCTCGTCTGCATCGCCGCCAAAGGCCATAGTACCGTAGCACAGGGAAGACACTTTGACGCCCGTGCGGCCCAGAATTTTGTACTGCATCTTTCGATTCTCCTTTAGTGAAATTCCGTGCGGCAGGGCAAGCTAAGGAAGAGGGCAGCCGCTATCAAGTGGTGTCATTGGCCGCACCGCACGCCCGTTTTATATTAAGCGCCGCGCTGTACACACCCTACATTTGCATTACAGGAGAGACTCAACCCCAATGGACGTACCCCGCCAACGCCTGCTCTACTTGCAGGCGCGCACCCCTAGCGTCATGTCCAACATCATCGGTCTAACGCTCATCGAACCGGTCTCAGGCTTTGCGCCCGAAATCTGCGCCGAATCAACACCCGACTGGCCCTATGCAACCGTACACGACGCCGTAGTAGATGGTTGGCAAATCGTCCAATTTCCCCACCTACAAGCCCCGTTCGACGACAGGGAGTTGGACGTGATAGGCTATGAATTTATCCTACAGAAAATGGAGGTTATCGCCGATGGATAAGCATCTGCTCAGCGACGCCGAAGTGGCCCGTTTCCTCGTCACCGGCTACCACCTTGTCGAGCCGGAATTGCCCGCCGGGCTCAACGAGTCCATCGCCGCCCAGCTCGACGCTTTGGACTCCAATCCCGGCGACGCCATCACCGAAGCGGTGCCCGAGCTCTGGCAAGTGCTCGACCATCCGACTGTCAAAGGTGCGCTCGTCAGCCTGCTCGGCCCGGACTACGAGGTGCAGCCGCATCGCCACTGGCACTGCAAACAGCCGAACTCCCCGCACATGAACTGGCACCAAGACGGCCTCAACAACCGCGACGTGCTGCTCAACCGCTTCCTAGGGCTGTACTACCCGACCGACGTCACGCCCGACATGGGGCCGACGATCATCGTCCCCGGCACCCAGTTCCGCAACGCGCCAACGGACCGCATGGCCACGTACACCAACATCCGCGGCCAAGTGCCGCTTGTGGTCAAAGCTGGCACCGTGGCCTTCACCCACTACGACCTCTGGCACGGCACCGCGGCCAACCGCTCGCCGCACAAGCGCCACATGATCAAATTCCTCTTCCGCCGCACGCAGGACAATACAGCACCCACTTGGAACCACGACCCGGAGGCGGCCAACAAACCCGCCGACTGGAATGAGCGCGACCGGGCCGAGGACGTCACCAACATCCTCAACTTCACTAATCCGTTAGGCGTCTCCCAGAGCGACCACTACAAAGAGCGCGCCATCCGCCGCCAGAACTGGAACTATCTCATGGGCCTATCGGCCTAATCCCGAAAGCATTCTATGGCTATTATCCTGCGTCCATCTGCGTCCATCTGCGTCCATCTGCGTCCATCTGCGTCCATCTGCAGATTACTAATCCCAACCCCCTAAGCAAAGAAAGCATCCTATGACCGTTCAGATCGCCCGCGTTGAAGAGCGTTTCAAATGTCCCGGACCCCAGCCCAACGGCCTACAAGCCGCGCCCGACGGCCTCTGGTGCATCGACCAAGTGGACCTCAAGGTCTATAAATTCGACTACGAGAGTGGCGAAGTCCTCTTTGAAGCCCAGACCGACACCGAGCACTCCAGCGGCATTACGCTCGGCGACGGATCGCTGTGGATCGCCTCGACCTTTGAGCTTAAAATTGCCCGCCTCGACCCGGCTACAGGCCAGACCATCGCCAAGCTAGACTCGCCCGGCAATGGCGTCGTCGCTTGGGTCGCCGACCAGCAGAATGGCCGCGTCACTGGGGCCCACGGCCTCGAGTGGAAGGACGGCAAGGTGTACGTGGCCTCGCCGCCTTCGCAGTTCGTTCACGTGATGGACGCCGACACTTGGGAAGAAGTCCATTCCTTTCGCGTCCCCGGCCTTCGGGTCCACGGCCTCGCTTGGGCTGACGACGGCACCCTCTGGGTCGCCGACACCTCGGCTGGCACCATCAACCGCCTCGACCCCGAAGACGGGCGCATCTGGGAGGTCATCCGCGTCGAGGCCCCCACCGAAGTCCACGGGCTGACCATCCACGAGGGCGTGCTCTGGTACTGCGATGCTGCCACGCGCGCAATCGGCCAACTGCACCTATAGAAGAAAGGGTCTCCATTGAAGATTACAGAAGTCAAAACCGCTGAAGCACGCGTAAACCGCTACCTCTACCATTACGTCCGCATCCACACCGACGAAGGCATCTACGGCACCGGCGAGGCCAGCCACGTCGATGGCGGCTGGCGCGGCTCCACCCAGACCATGGCCGCTCAACTCATCGGCAAGGATCCGCGTGATGTCGATGCGCTTTTTGAAGGCATCCGCCGCAGCTACATCTTCCGCGGCGGCATGTCGGGGCTAGCGATTTCGGCGCTGACCGGCCTTGAAGTCGCGCTTTGGGATTTGGCTGGCAAAGCCCAAGGCGTACCCGTCTATCGGCTCTTGGGCGGCAAGTTCCGCGACCGGGTGCGCCTCTACGTCGATAGCGCCCATTCGGACTACAAAGAGCGCGCCGAGGATGCGCGCGCAAAGGGCTTTACTGCGATAAAGTTCGATCTCGACGACGCGGGCCACCCGGAAAAGCTCGATCCTTGGAACTGGTCGGTGGCCCCTGCTGAACTGGAAGATTTAGTCGATCAAGCGCACCAGATCCGCGAGGCCGTCGGCCCCCACATGGACTTGGCCATCGACCTGCACGGCCGCTACGACGCCACCGCTGGGATGAAGTTCGCCCACGCGCTCGAGGGCCTAAATCTGATGTGGCTCGAAGAGCCGGTACCGCCCGAGAATATCGACGCCCTCAAGCGCATCACCGACTCGACCCGCACCCCGATCTGCGCCGGTGAAAACGCCTATCTGCGCTACGGCTTCCGCGACATGCTCGAACAGCAGGCGGTCGATATCATCATGCCCGACATTTCCAAGTGCGGCGGCCTATCCGAGTGCCGCAAGATCGCCAACATGGCCGAGACCTACTACATCCCCTTTGCCCCGCACAACAATTCCAGCGCCTTGAGTACTGTAGCCGACGCCCACGTCTGCGCCAGCGTACCCAATTTTCTCGCCTTGGAATTCCATCGCTACGACGATTCGACTTGGAACGACGTGGTGCTCGCCGACGAGCCGGTGATTCAGCAAGGGCACGTAGTGCTGAGCGAGAAGCCAGGGCTGGGAGTGGAGCTGAACGAGGAGTTTTTGCAGAGTATGCTGGAGGACGGGGAGCTGCTTTGGCAATAGGAGAAGAAAAGATGAAAACTCTGACCGTTAAAGTTCCTGAAGAGTTAGACGTCAAATTAGGGGCCGTTGCAGCACAACGGAATGAGAGTAAATCGGCTCTGATTCGTGCGGCCATTGAGCGTCTCCTAGGAGCTGATGAAACACCCACGTCCAACTCGTGCTTGGACCTAGCCAGAGATTTAAGTGGATGCGTTGAGGGAGCCGAAGATTTGTCGTATAACAAGAAGTATCTGAGAGGATATGGCGAGTGAAACGCGGCGTCTTGTTGGACACAGGGCCACTCGTTGCCTTCTTAAACCGACGGGACGAGTTCCACGAATGGGCGATGGCACAATGGGATCAGATTGCGCCGCCGATGCTGACCTGCGAGGCAGTACTCTCTGAGGCTTGTTTTTTATTGAGTCGTATGCATGGCGAAAGTGAGCCAGTTATGGATTTGCTACAACGCAAAATCGTCGTCCCCTCTTTTCGCCTTGAAGGTCAAATCCGACCTGTGCAAAAACTGCTCAAGAAGTATCGCTCTGTGCCCATGTCTCTAGCCGATGCATGTTTAGTCAGGATGAGTGAGCTTTATCCAGACAACTGCGTACTTACGCTGGACAGCGACTTTAGCCTATATCGAAGAAGCAGCCGACGAATGATCCCGACGATCATGCCGCAGTGAACGTTTTCTGATCCCCGACCAAAAAAGAGACCCACCATGACCCAACGCAAAGCACACAACCCCGCTTGGCCTTGGACCGAGAATTTCCGCATCTCACAGGCCGTGCAGGTAGGCGATACGATCTATGTCTCCGGCCAAGGGCCGCTCGACTCGGAGGGGCAGTTCGTCGGCGAAGGCGACATGGCCGCGCAGTCGCGCCAAGTGTTTGCCAACATCCGCGCCGTGCTTGCCGAGGCCGGTGCAACCATGGACGATGTGGTTAAGATCACCTCGTTTATCACCGACACGGGCCGCTATGCCGAATATGCGGCCGCCCGCGCCGAGGCCTTTCCCAACCAAGTCCCCGCCAGCTCTACCGTGACGGTCGCCGATCTAGTCCTGCCCGGAATGCTCGTCGAGGTCGAGGCCATAGCCGTGCTCGGCAGCGGTAGCTAACTACCTCGGCTCCCGATATACATCTGGCCCAGAGCCGCCGACCAAGATATCCAAGTCAACGCCCTTGTCGGCTTGGAGCACATGCTTGACATACAAGCCGGCATAACCCCGCGTGACGACTGGTGCGGGCGGCGTCCACGCTTGCCGCCTGCTTTGTAGCTCCTCGTCGGGCACGGCCATATTCAACGCCCGCTTTTCCACGTCTAGCTCGATCCGGTCGCCGTCCTGCACCAAGGCCAGCGGCCCGCCCACGGCGGCTTCGGGCGCGACGTGCAGAATCACCGTGCCGTAGGCCGTGCCGCTCATCCGCCCGTCCGAGATGCAAACCATGTCGCGCACGCCCTGTTGCAACAGCTTCTTGGGCAATCCGAACTTCCCGGCTTCGGGCATGCCGGGGAACCCTTTGGGGCCGATGCCCTTCAAGACTAGTACACTGTCTTTGTCCACGTCGAGATTGGGATCGTCAATCCGCGCCCTATAGTCTTCTATGCTTTCGAACACTACGGCTCGTCCGCAATGCTGCATCAGCTCGGGCGAGGCGGCCGACGGCTTGATAATCGCCCCATCCGGACAGAGGTTGCCCCGCAGCACGGCGATTCCAGCTTCCTCTCTGAGCGGCTTGTCGATCGCGGCGATGACCTCCCGGTTGTAGCATTGGGCACCCGAGGTGTTTTCTCCGAGCGTCTTGCCCGTCACCGTCAAGGTATCCATGTGCAGATGTTCCTTCAGCTCTTGGATCACGGCGGGCAAGCCCCCGGCGTAGAAGAAGTCCTCCATCAGATATTCGCCCGAGGGCATTAGGTTGACCAAGTGCGGCATGCGGCTGCCCAAGCGGTCGAAGTCGTCCAGTTCCAACTCGACGCCGAGCCGCCCGGCAATGGCCAACAGGTGCACCACGAAATTGGTCGAGCCGCCCAAAGCTGCGTTGACCTTGATGGCGTTTTCTATGGCTGGCCGCGTCAAAATGCGCGACATGCGCAAGTCTTCTCTCACCATCTCGACGATGCGATTGCCCGCTAAGTGCCCCAAGCGCTTGCGCCGCGCATCCGGCCCGGGGATCGCCGCGCCGCTCGGCAGCGTCAGCCCCACAGTCTCGACCATACAGGCCATCGTCGAAGCCGTGCCCATGGTCATGCAGTGGCCGTCCGAGCGCGAAATCCCGGCCTCGGCCTCCAAGTAGTCCAAGCGCGAGATGCTCCCGGCTCGCAGCTCGGTCGTAAAGCGATAGACATCCGTGCCAGAGCCGATATTCTCATTGCGGAATTTGCCGTTGAGCATCGGCCCGCCCGTCACCGCAATGGTTGGCAAATCTACGCTCGCCGCTCCCATCAGACAGGCTGGCGTCGTTTTGTCGCAGCTAGTTAGCAACACCACCCCGTCGAGCGGATTGGCGCGGATGCTTTCCTCCACATCCATGCTCGCCAAGTTGCGGTAGAGCATGGTAGTTGGCTTCATCAGGGTCTCGCCGAGCGAGGTAACCGGAAATTCGAGCGGAAAGCCCCCGGCCTCGTACACCCCGCGCTTGACCTGTTCGGCCAAGATCCGCAGATGGGCGTTGCAAGGATTCAAGTCCGACCACGTGTTGCAGATCCCGATCACGGGCCGACCGTCGAACATCTGCTCGGGATGGCCCTGATTTTTGGTCCAGCCACGGGACACAAACCCTTGGTGCCACTCGTCGCCAAACCACCCGGCACTGCGCAATGTTTTTTTGTCGCCGCTCATGGTACTTTTCCAATGTACATCTGCATCTCCTTGGAATCTGTCTCGCAAAATTGACGAGGGGCGAACGATTGCGTTCGCCCCTCGTCGGCAGGTTGGATTGGATGGCTGCGCTACACCGGCATCTTGCGCTGAGTGTGCGCTCGTCCCACTCGGGCCGTTTCCTCATTTCCCCCAGAGAAAACGCGCGCCCCAGCGTCAATTTTCGCTGCGACCGTTTCGGGTGTGGACCCGTCCAAAAAGGCCACGCCGTTTTGCCGACACGCAGCTTTGACCCGCTCGTGCGTCTCCTGCATCTCTTCGGGCCACGGCTGCGGCATCGTCCGATACCCCAGCGAAATGCTCAAGTCGCCCGGGCCCATTTCGGCAAAGCCGATCCCCGGTACGGACAAGATTTCCTCAATGTGGGGCAGGGCTGCCACCGACTCGATCTTCAGCCCCAACAGCAACTCGCCTTCTGGGTTGAGCGGCCAAGGATCGGCCTTGGTTAGATACTCGTCGCGACTCGCGCCCCACACGCCAGCACACACCCCCTCTGAGCCGACGCCACGCGTGCCCCGACCCAAATCGGCACCAACGCCGATGGTGTTGACCGGATAGCGGCACGACTCGACAAAGGCCCGGACGGCTCCGGCCGATTCAGCTTGGCAAAGCAAAATCCCGTGCGCGCCTCGGCCCAAAATCTGCCGAAACTGCCAAGCGTTGTAGCGCACGATCTCCTCGGACCGCCCCTCGACCGGGGCCTCGACGATGATCGCCGGAGTCCGGTGCCCGCTGCGGGTTGGCCCACCGGCGATCAAGCCGCGCAAGTACTCGTCCAGCCCGGCCATATCGAACGAACCGTGTTCCATGCCGACGTTGATGTAGTCGGCCCAAGTTCCAGCGTCCTCTTTGCCCTGCTCGTAGGTCAGCACGTGTCCGGCGTGGGCACCTGTGTAGTAGATTGGCTGATCCTCGGCGAGGAGTTCGACGGCGCGGTTGATTTTCTTACTCATTGAATCGCTCCTTAAAGGTGTGTTTTATTTACTCGTACACCATCTGGATCAATGCTCGAATATACCCAATCGCATACGCCTTCCCGTACAACGGCCCGTACCCATGAGCAAAAGACGGCGTGTGGTCCATCATATACGGCCCATTGAACCCATTGTCGCGATATACTTCCATCGCTCGCCGCATATCCACCTCTCCCTCGTCCAAGAACACCTCGGTAAATCGCGGCAACTGCCCGCGCACATTGCGGAAATGCACCCACGCGATTTTGCCCTTTGCAGCCATCTCGGCGATTGCGTCGTGGATCTTCTCTGGCCCCAGCAACTCGGTCATGCACCCTTGGCAAAAGAGCATGCAATTGCTGTCGCTCGGCGCGATCTCGAAGAAAATTTTGCGGAACTGCTCTAGGGTCGAACAAATCTGCGCCACGCCCCCTAGCGGCTCGGGAATCGGCGGGTCGTCCGGGTGCAGGGCCATCCGCACCCCCGCCCTTTCGGCCGCGGGGATCGCCGCCGCCAAGAATCGCTCCATCCGCGCCCACATCTGCGCCTCATCTACCGGAGGCTCGTGCGGTGCGGGCCGGTTTTTAGCAAAAACTGCGTAGTCAAACGTACTGTATTGCACGCCGCCCCTACCCGTATCCGCAGGAGTGCGAAAATTGCCCATGGGTTTGAAGTTCCAGCCCACGCCGGGAATACCAGCTTGGCCCACGCTCTCCAGCATCTTGCACCAGTGGCCGATCTTCTCGTCCATGTCCTCCTCGGCCAAGGTGATCTCCTCCCAAGCGGGCATGAAGATATTGTTCAGCGTCATGCCGTGCGCCTCGACCTTTTCCCGCGCCTGCGCCAACGCGTCGGTGCAGTCCTTGCCGGCCTTTAAATCCTGCGCCAGCGACGTATTTGCCGATCCTGTACCGCCCCGACGCCCAGCGACAGGCGCTCCCCCGCGCAACTCCAGATGGATCGAGTCCACCCCGATCGCACGAAAAAAGCTCAGATGCTCGTCGTCGAGTTCGCCGATGGGAATTTGGTCTTGGATATACATCAGCCGCTTTCTTTAGCGACCGGCCGATCGCGCAGGTTCTGGCCGCCGTAGCGGAAGCCCGGCACGTTGTCGGCGCAATACGTGCCGCGAAAGAGGGTCTGCCGCATCGGCGGCATTTGCTCGACGAGTTCGGCCGGCGGCGACCACGGGCTCCAGCGCGAGCCAACGCTGTTGTAGAGGTTGAAGATGCCCACCCGCTCGTTGTCGGCATTGGTCCACGGAGAGGTACTGTGCGCTAGAGCCTCGGTAAAAAATAACACCGACCCAGCCGGGCACTCGTATGTTTCCCACACCGCCGAATGCGGGTCCTGAATGGCGGCGGGTGAGGGGTATGCGGCCTTGTGGCTCCCCGTGGCTAAGAGCGTGCCGCCCTGCCGCATCTTGACCGGAGCTAGTTCCCACACCACCCGCGTCAACCCGCTAAAGGACTTGCCGGGAATGCTCTGGTAGTGGTGCGAATCTACGGCAAAGCGAAAGAAACCGCTGCCGTTGTGCGGCTTGAAAACGCCCTCTCGCTCGGGGGTCGCCGCTGGGTTGCGCAAGCCGCTGCCCTCCATCCGAAACCCGTAGCACTCGGCGCTCGACAGCCCCGGGAACGCCAAAAACTCGTTGAGGAAACCCACTACAACCGGATGGTCGGTCAGCTTCTCCAGCGGCCCGGCGACAAAAGAACGCTCGTGTTCCGGCAGCGACTCCGGGTGCTGCTGCACGCGCAAGGCGTACTCGCGCATGGCCTCAATCTCGTCGTCGGCCAATACTCCGGGCACCAAGAGCCACCCGCGCACATCGAAGAGGTATTTCTGCTCGTCGGTCAGCGCGACGACCGGCTCGCCATCGGCGTTTTTTTGCGGCAGGTCGCCTTCTTCCAACAGCAACGGCTGCCCCAAGTTCTTATCAACGACGTATGCTTCGCTCATCTTGTACATCCCCTTTTGATTTTATAGCAATCCTGAAAGACTTGAACGATCCGAGATGCGGATCATTTTGTTTCTACTATTCTGCGCCATCTGCGTCCATCTGCGTCCATCTGCGGATTACTTTGTGAATAACGTTAGTCGGCTTTCTACGTACACGACAGTAGAGGTGGTTTGAGATGCTTCGCTGCGCTCAGCATGACACGGTGAAGCAGAGCATCCACTTGTCATGCTGAGCGCAGCGAAGCGGAGTCGAAGCATCTTAGACCTCAATGTCCATGTATAACGTTACTGTCGTGTACTAAGGTCGGCTTTTAAAAATGGCGGGGGCGACGACTTGTCTTCTCCATGTACTTCGTACTCGTCCGGCGGAAAATTCCGGCACAACGCGCCTTTGCGCATCACCCAATGGAAATTGCCCCAAGTGCGCGGCGAGCAATCGGCCAGCGTCGGCGTAGTATAGACGCCAGCAATGCCAATCCGGCTCTGCGAACTCTCATTGACCGGACTGTAGTGCCACATACTGCTGTGCCAGCAGACGACATCGCCTGGTGCCAGCTCAATGTGCTCGACGCCGCGCTCGTCCTTTAGGGCCGCAACCCGCTCCCTCGGCAGTTCGCCGTGAATGCTGTCGGCGTAGAGTACGTGCTCGACGATCTCGGTTTTGTGGCTTCCCGGAATGAACTGCAAGCAGCCATTTTCGCGTTTGGCCGGGTCGAGGGCCATCCAGAAGTTGAACGGCTCGGTCTCGCCATCGCGCCACAGTCCGTTGTCTTGGTGCCAAGGCGTGGCGGCGCCGGTCTTGGCTGGCTTGACGAAGACGCTGCTGAACTTAAGCAGGATATCATCGCCCAAGTAATACCGCGCCAGCGGTGCCATCGCCCCGGCGTGTACCGTGTGCCAGACTAGCGGTGCGGTGTGACACCAGCGGTTGAACTTGCGAAAGCGCTGCGCCCGCGCTTCGGGCGTATCGCCCATCGGGTCCATGGGATCGGCGTCCGTGCGCACGTCCTCGGGCTCGGGCGTGTACAGAATGTTCTTAATCACCCCCCGCATCTCCGCCGCTTGGTCGGCGGTCGCGATCCCAGGAACTGTGAAATAGCCCTTTTCCTCCCAAGCTTGGGCCTGATCTTGGGTGGGTTGCCAGCTTTTCATGCGTCCTCCATATAGCAATTCGGAATGATTTGCACGATTCGAGCGGTCGGTCGTCTTGTGCATCCTATTCTGCGTCTATCTGCGTCCATCTGCGGATTACCTTGTACATGATGTAGGATTGCTATATCAGTGCTCTTCAACTACCAGCGAGCCAAACTTCTCCTCGTCCCACTCCGCACCCCAACCCGGCCCATCCGGGGGCGCGATGTGCCCTTCTTCAATCAAGGGCGCGTTGAGCAAACCCCACTGCGCCCCGGTCTGCCGCAAACTGTCGGCCGTTGCACCAAAAAACTCGTAGAAATCCGTGTTGTCGATACAGCAGCCCAAGTGCGCGTGGACCAGCCCATCCAATGCCCCGCCGCCGTTCAGTTCGATATTCGCGCCGTGCAGCTCGGCCAGATGCGCCAGCTTCAGCACCTGTGTCGTCCCGTGCCGGGCATTGCCCCGCAGGCGATCGGTCGCTCCTTGGATCAGCCATTGCGCCGTCAAGTCGATGTCGTGCATCAGCATCTCGGTCCCCATCACCGGAATGGTCAACGCTCTGCATAGCTCCTGATATTGATTCATCTTCTGCTCGTGCATCGGCTCTTCCAACCACACAAAATCCAGTTCCTCCAGCACGCGCCCCACCTTAATGGCCTCGCGCAAGTCATAGGAACACACTGGATCGGTGATCAAATCGTAATCCGGCCCCACGGCATCGCGCACAGCCCTGTAAATGGGGATGTCGGCCTTTCCTCCTTTATACGTGTGAAACTTGTACGCCCCAATACCCATTTCCTTGCCGGTCTCTATGGCCTTGAGATACCCCTCGATATCCGTATCCCCGCCGGTCAGATAGACGGGCAGTCGCGGTCGCACGCGTCCCACCAACGCATAGACCGGCAGCCCCGCAGTCTTGCCCAAAATGTCCCACAGACAGTTGTCAAACGCCCCAAACCACCCTGGGGGCTGGTACACCCATCGAGTTCCTTTCCAAAACTGCTGAAATAGCCCCTCGCGCTCCCACGGGCTCCGCCCCACCGCGTGATACCGCACGATGTCGGCCTGATAGGGCGTCATCGACGTATCGCTGCGCCCCACAATTCCCTCGTCCGTGTGGACTTCCAAAAAGCTCTGCCGCACCGGGCGCAATTCCTGGTTTGGCCTGCCCTTATGCGTGTATTGTATCCTCCTCAGTCCCTCTACCTGCGCGATACTGTGACCGACGCTCCCTTTGCGGCTTGGGTCTTCCAGCACTAGCAATTTCACTGAGGTGATTTTCATGTGCGCCTCCTTTATCGGCAAACTTGCATACCCTATATTCACCCCCCACAACTGTCAACCTCAGGGAATTATATGAAAATCGCCGCCATCGAGACCTTTGACCTCACCTGCCCCCTTGAGCGCCCCTTTGGCTGGTCCCAAGGCTGGCTCGACCAGCGCAGCACCACGCTCGTCAAAGTCACCACGGACGACGGTCTCGTCGGCTGGGGCGAAGGCGCGGCCGCCAGTCTCATCGACGGCTTGCTCGCCCCGCTGCTCATCGGCCAAGACCCCATGGACCGCGCGGGGCTATGGGAGCGCATGTTTCACGCGCTCTACAACGGCAACAACGCGGTCGGCCTAGCCGGCAGCGCCCTTTCCGCGCTCGACATTGCCCTTTGGGATCTCGCTGGCAAAGCCACCGGCCTCCCGGTCTGCGCCCTCCTCGGCGGCAAGGTTCGCGACAAAGTCGCCGTCTATGCCACCGGCCTCTACTACGCCGAAGGCGAGTTTCCCGACCGCCTGCTCGACGAGGCGCGGGGCTATGTGGCCGCAGGTTTCAAGGGAATGAAGACCAAGGTCGGAGGGCTGTCCATCGCCGAGGACGTCGCGCGCGTCCGCGCCCTACGCGATGCCATCGGCCCGGACATTCACCTCATGGTCGATGCCAACGAAGCCTACAACGCCACCACGGCGATTCGCATCGGCCAGAAGCTGGCCGAGTTAGACCTAGTGTGGTTTGAGGAGCCGGTCAACGCCCAAGACTTGGACGCCTATTTGGAAGTCAAAGCCGCGTTGCCCATGGCCATTGCCGGCGGCGAGAACCTGCGCACCCGCTACGAATTCAAGCCCTACCTGACGCGCCGCGCCTACGATATTGTCCAGCCCGACATCATGCACTGCGGCGGCATCACCGAAATGCAGCGCATCTGCGCCATGGCCAATGCCTGCGGCATTCAGGTCAATCCCCACGTCTGGGGATCGCCCGTTATGATCGCCGCCACCTTGCACCTTGCCGCCACCTTGCCGCCCTGCCCGCCAGCGCGCAACACCCAGCCCTATATGCAGGAGCCGGCGATGGAATTCGACCGCACGCCGAGTGCCATCCGCCAAGAGCTATGCGCGGTGCCGTTTGACCAAGAGGACAGCTTTGTGCGCGTGCCGACTGGGCCGGGATTGGGGATTGAGGTGGATGAAGGGGTAGTCGAGAGGCTGAAGGCGTCTTAGCGACTGTGAGCAACCAGATTGAGCGTCGATCACTAGGCCTAACCCTTGCCTTTACCACCCTGCTGCTGTGGGGTGCCTTGCCCGTGGTGCTCAAGCTGCTGTTGCAATCGTTGGACCCCTTTACGGTTACTTGGTACCGCTTCCTGCTCGCGGGGGCCATGCTGGTCCCCGTCGTCCACTTTCGCTACGGTCTTGCTTCTCCTTTTCGGATTCGCGGCGCAGTTTCGGTTCTAGCGGTGGTTTGCGTTCTCGGCCTCGGCGGCAACTATCTGACGTATCTGATGGGTCTGAGCCGCATCTCGCCTGGCTCGGCTCAGATCGTAATGCAGTTTTCGCCAATAATTGTGCTCTTGGGCGGGCTGATCTTCTTCAAAGAAGCCTTTAGCCGTTTGCAGTGGATCGGCCTCGGCGTACTGATCGTGGGGATGGGGCTCTTTTTTAACCAGCGCTTTGCCGAACTGCTCTTCGTGTTGGAAAATTACGGCATTGGCGTGTGGCTCGTCTTTGCCTCGGCTATCCTCTGGGGAGTTTTCATGCTAGCGCAAAAACCCCTGCTGCGGCACCTACCCTCGACCTCGATCATGGCCTTGGTCTATTGGTTCGGGATGCTGATGTTCCTGCCCTTGGCCCAGCCGAGCCGCATATTCGACCTGCCGGCTATCCCCTTCTTGCTCTTGGCCTGCTCGGTCGTCTTCACTCTCGTCTCCTATCTCAGCTTCGCCGAATCGCTCAAGCGGATGGAGGCTTCGCGCATGGGCGCGCTGGTCTCGCTGACGCCTCTGGTCACGATGGCCGTGATGGGCCTACTCGCCCTCTTCGACCCCAACTTAGTCCCCATGGAACCCCTCAACAAACCCGCCATCGGCGGTACCATACTGGTGGTCGTCGGATCGATGTGTAGTACCTTGGGTAAGAGCGCGTCATAGCGGCGAGGAACGCCGATGATTTTTCGCATCCAAGAAGAAAGCCCCGACACCCTGTCCGAATACGGCCAAGTGCCCATCGCCCTTAAAGTAAAAAGCCGTTTTCGCGTCGAACTCGTCGATAATGGCTTGGGGGGAATTCGGCTGGTTGAAGAACTCGTCAATCCGCCCTACATCAAAAACTACGACCACTCCGGCGGTCCCGAGCGCTGGACCCGGAGAACGTGGGACCTCTCTCGGTGGATTATCCTCGCCGCATACAGGGAACAAGAGCGTATCGGCGGGGCCATTGTCGCCTTTCACGACGAGGGCTTAGACTACTGCGAAGGGCGCGAAGACCTAGCCGGTCTCTGGGATATCCGCGTGCGGCCCGAATATCAAGGACGAGGCGTGGGCAGGGCACTATTCCAACGCGCCGAGACCTGCGCCAAGAAGCAGGGTTGCACCCAACTCAAGATCGAGACCCAAAACATCAACGTCCCCGCCTGCCGCTTCTACGCCCGCATGGGTGCCAAGCTCGGTCATATCCATCTCTACGCCTACCGTACCGAGGGCCTAGACGAGGTGCAACTGACCTGGTACAAGGATCTGTAGCTGTCGCAGACGCTGGCGGTCAAAAACAACATTTGAGTATAATGCAGGTTTTATACGAGGAGAGCCGGGTATGACAGATCTTTTCGAGAGAGTGCGCGAAGACTTCCCGCGTGCGCGGACCATGGCGTACTTCGACAACGCCTCGTCGCATCCGATCAGTGTGCATTCGGCCGCGGCCCTGCACCGGTATGTCGATTGGGTAGCCAACGAGGTGGGGGAGCCGTGGTGGCCGGCTTGGGCACCGCCGCGCGATAAAGCCAAGGCCCTATTTGCCCAACTCATCAACGCCGACCCCGGCGAAATCGCCTTTGCGCGCAGCACGGTGGAATCGGAGAGCAATATCCTCAACGGCTTGCAGGATCATCTAACGGGCGGCAATGTGGTGATATCGGACCTGAACTTCAGCCCCTGCATATCCAACTACAAGTTTCGCGAGCAGCAAGGTCTCGACGTGCGGATCGTCAAGAGCAGTCTGTCGCCAGTATTGGCGACACACCGCAACTGGCAAATCGACATGGCCGCCATGGAAGACGCGGTCGATGGCAATACCCGGCTGATTTCAGTGGCATTGGTGTCAAACGTCAACGGGTATGTCGCAGATGTCGCGGCACTGAGCAAGCTGGCTCACGACAACGGCGCATATCTATATGCCGACATCATGCAGGCGGCGGGCGGCGTTCCGATCGACGTCAAGGCGATGGGCATCGACTTTGCCGCTTGTTCGACGTTCAAGTGGCTGATGGGCGTCAAGGGGTTTGGGTTTCTGTACGTCCGTTCCGATCTGCAACTCGACGTACTCAAACCGTCTCAACCCACGGGTGGTGTGACACTCAACTATCCTCCCTGGGCAGAAGAGCCCGATTCGGCCAGTGAGGAAATATCGTTTTCACCCCCAACCGGAGTCGGTGCCTACGAGGTCAGTTATCCCTCGTACGAAGGAGTCGTGTGCGCCCAAAAGAGCCTGCAATACATCCTGCGCCTCGGAGTTGACAGCATCCGCAACCACGCGAGAGACCTGACCGATCGTCTGCAGGAAGAGCTGCCGCAACGGGGGTATCAATCAATCACACCGCAGGGGAACGAAAGCCCCATCCTCTCCTTCATAGCTCCACACCCCGAAGCGGCCCTAGCCAGTTGCAGGAGTGCCAATGTTCATGTGGCGATGCGCTTCGGCAACAAGATGCGCCTCTCCCCTTCGGTGTACAACAACCACGAGGATATAGATCGCCTCCTCGAAGCCCTGCCTTAGCAGCCGTCTCAAAACTCTAAGTGCGCTCTGTTCAACGTCATTCACCTCTGCGTTCATCTGCGTCCATCTGCGGATACCTTGCCGTCGAGAGACAGCCGATCGGAACTTTGAGACCGCCTCTTTATCCCCTCACACCGAATCGGCCACCTCGGCGAGTCCTGCGTACCCGTTGCTCGGCTTGGGTCTGCGGGAATGGTGTGAGGGCAAGAGCAGGGCTGCCTGCTGGGGAGCGGTGAGCTCGTCCCAGTAGGACGGACGCCGGCCGCGCACGCCGCCGCCACCCCATGCCATGTGACCGGTGTTGTACTTGTAGAGGATGGCGCGGCGCTGGTGGTCGGCATTCCACGGGAGGGTGCCGTGGGTACACGCCTCGCTGAAGATGATGGCGTCGCCCGCTTTGGCGTTGATCTCGGTCACATATTCCTGGTACTGTTCCCATCTGAGCATCTTGGCCGGACAGGTCACGTTGGCCTTGTGGCTGCCGGCAATGACGCTGATGCCGCCGTCGCCGGGCCCTTCATCGGCGAGCAGGTATTCGATGACGCAGAGGCCGGTGAAGATCTTACCCTCGCGGTAGAAATAGGGGGCGTTGTCGAAGTTGCCGTGCAACATGCCGCCGGAACATCCCTTGTCCATCGCGATCAGACCAGGACCGTGGTCGAGCCGCCAGCCTTCCCCGAGGATCGTGTTGAGGTGCGGGATGGTTTTGGGATGCGCCAGCATTTCTCTAAAAGGCTCGCACAACGGCCGCGGCAATTCCAACAGGCCCTCGCTGTTGCCGAGCCGTGTCGAAGCGTTCTCACCCTTCAAAGCAACGGAGTCGCCAAAGTACTCCGGGCTCGGTGTGAGTTCCATCGAGTCGATGGCGTCGTTGGCCAGCTTCAGGTGTTCCTCGCTGAGCACGTCCCGCACGATCAAAAATCCGAGCAGGTCGAAGAGGTACTTCTCATCGGCGGACATTTCCACCGTTTCTGCGGTGATTGAGCGCGAGGTGTTGGCGTGTTCAATCATGGCTGTTCTCCGTGGGATGGAATGGTGGAAGATTGGTTACAGGAGCCTTTATCGACAAAATGCCCTGAGCAGGTGCGGGGTGCAAGGCCAATTTCCAACTTGGCGCGGGGCGAAGCCGTGTATATGTTGAGCAAGATGCACTGCAACCCACGTTGAGGACTGACTATGGCCAATATCACCCGTGCCTTTTTTATTGGCAACAACTTTACCGCCGACAGCAAAGGATAGCACTATGCGCCCTTGGACCTGTCTCTGCGTCCATCTGCGTCCATCTGCGGATTGTGGATAGCGCTATGCACTCCTGGACCTGCTCCTTAGAGCTAGATTCGTCGCGCAAGGTCGTCGCCGGCAGCCAAGACGCCTTAGTTCGCGCCATCCGCCGTGGCGCAGATCTGCGCATCTACACCGAATTTCGCCACAACGAGCACATCGACGTGCGCTCCCTCAGCGACGAGAAGGTGCGCGAGGTGGCCGAGTTTGCCGTGACGTATCTCGTCGAAGATCGCTGGGCCGCCGGCCTGATGAGCCTGCGCCAGCCCGTGTCCTTGCCCGACGGATTTGGGCCGCGGCCCTCGATGTCGTTTTTCCTCTACAATCAAGACGGCCACCAAGCCCTTGGCCGTCCCCACCTCGACGGGCAACAAACCGAATCTACCCCCGAGGAGAGGCCGCACCCCATGCCAAAGTACCACTTGCTCGACAGCCATGACCCAGCGACCAACGCCCCCAGCCACAACTTCATTTACGACTTTGACATTTATAAGTTCTACGTCGCCGACACATGGGAAGAAGTATTGCACCACGATGCTCAAGGTCGCGTCCTCTCCGGCTCCATCGACGCCCTCGCCACTGCCTTTGGTGACGGCGCGGCCATCAAGGTCGGCATTGGCGGTTTGTGCGCGGACCTAGCCGGAGAAGAGGATGATCTAGCCCACGAGGTGTTCGTCGAGACCGGCTCAGGCTATTACTATGTCGAGCAGCAGCTCTTTATCGCCGGGTCGCATCCGGTCATCCGCGTCCGGCCGAGTATCCCGATGCGCTATCAGAGCAAGGGCTGGGACTTTGGCTGGCTAGTGCTACGCACCGACGGGGCGGTCGTCTATCGGCAGTGCGACCCCTATTCGCTCGCCTTTGCCGATGGAAAGCGACGCCACCCGATTCGCTGGTTCGCGCGCTGATCCGCCGGTTAGCCGATTTGCCCGAAGAACGCCGAAGTAAATCAGGCGGTAGGTGCCACACTGGCCAGCGGCGGTGCGGTCCCAAGGAAACCTGCCTGCAAGCTGGCCCTTGCAATTCCACCTTGAATACGCCCCATCGTTCTACGCTCATTCTTTGAACTCCTCCTCTAGCCGGTCGCCGGCTGCCTGCCAAGCGGCAATGATCCGGTCGTAATATGGATGGTCCTCGCACGCCTCCAGCTGCCCATTGGCCTCCAGCCAGTTGATTGTCCGCCGCACGCCCTCGACCCAAGGTATGGTGACGCGGAAGCCCAGGTCGGCGCGCGCCGCCGCGTTGTCGAAGAGATTGTTGTATTTGAAATTCCACTCCGTCCATTCGGCTCGCCGCCCGGCTATCCGCAACAGCAAGTCAGTGGGAATCCGCACCATCTCCGGCGCGGGCGCACCTAGCGCCTCGGCGATCCCCTCGTTGTAACGCTCCCAAGTCATCCACTCCTACGCCCGCGACGTGATAGCCCCGCCCTAGTGCCTTGTCGTTGCCCAAGGCCCCGACAAAGGCCACTGCTACATCGTCGCGATGGCAGGTCGGCCAAAAGGACGAGCCATCGCCGTGGACGATGATCGGCAGACCCTTTCGTATGCGGTCCACATAGAAGTTGCCCGGCAGCGAGTGGATCAAGTTGTTGCCGCCCTCGCCGTAGGTGTGCCCTGGACGGATACTGGTCACGGCCAGCTCGCCCGTCTCGTGCGCCCGGAACAAGCGCTCCTCGCAGCGCACCTTGTTGAAGGCGTAGCCGAACGCCGGACTGGGCTGCCGCTCGGCCTCTTCGGTGATTGGGTACCGGGCCGCCGGTTTGGTATAGACATCAACCGTGCTGCAGAAAACATAGTGGTCGGTGCGGCCCTTGAAGGCGCGGATGGCGCTTTCCAGTTCCGCTGGTGTGAAGCAGAACATGTCGATTACGCTGTCGAAATGCCCGGCTGAGGCTATTTGTTTTTCAAAGGTTGCAAAGTCCCTGCGGTCGCCAGTGATAACCTCGTAGCCCCCTGCAACCAGCGACTCGTGCCGCCCTCGGTTGTAGAGCACGACCTCGTCGCCGCGCTCGACGAGCAGCCGAGTGATGCCGGTGCTGATAATGCCGGTGCCGCCGATAATCAAAACGCGCATGAGTGTACCTTTCCCTCAAGTTGGGCGTGCGGTGCCGTCAAATAGCCCCCGATTTCCTTGCTTGCGACTAGGCCTCGTACATCACCGGGCAAATCTGGGGATCGTCCAAATGCGCGGTGTAGTAGCTCTGGTCGCCGGGTACCGGCACGGCCCGTTCGTCGCGCAAATGCACGGCCAAGCTCCAGCGCGCCGCATCCGAGACATTGGCGTTGGAACCGTGGTAGGTCAGGCAGTGGTGGACGCTAAGTCCGCCTAAGGGCATCAGCGCCGACACTTCCTCCCAAGTCTCGCCTGTCGGCACCGCGATATCCTCCCGCAGCTTGTGCTGGTCCTTGTCGAAGAAATTCCCTTGGTCCAAAAAGCCCCAACGGTGCGACCCGCGCACAAAGCGCATCGGCCCCAACTCCTCCCCCACATCGCACAGCGCGATCCACGCCGTAAAAAGCCCCTCGTCTTGCTGCCACATGCGCCAGTACTGCCGGTCTTGGTGCCAGCCGACGTGCCCGGCGGCCGCGGACCCGGGCGGCTTGATCAGCAACTGGCTCGCCCACACCTGCACCCGCTTGGCACCTGTCACCTCGGCGACCTTGCGTCCCACTTGTGGACAGGTCACCAATCCATAGAGACCCGTATCCGACCGATGCGGATTGTTGATCTTGCACAACACGTCTGAATCATACTTAGGATGCTCGGTCGGCGGCATCCCCAGATCAAACTTCCCATCGCGCACCGCTACCATCCCCTGCAACGCCTTTGCCAACACATCGTCCGGCGCGATCTGCTCATCCGCGATACAATATCCGTCTCGTTCGTACTGCTCGACCGTTTGTCCCATCTGAAGTTCTCCCGTATTAAAATTGCCGCCATCAAGGTCCTGCGCGTCGAATACCAGACCATTGGGATGGCAACTTGGCGCGAGGCAAAGCGGTGTTTATGTTGAGCTAGACACATCTCAACCCAAACTGAAGACTTATTATGGCCAATATCACCCGCATCCTTTTCATCGGCAACAGCTTCACCGCGCGCAACGATCTGCCCGGCCTCCTCGCCCAACTCGTCCATGCCGGCGGCAAGGGCGAGTTGGAAAGCGAACTCATCAGCGCCGGTGGGGCCTCGCTCCGAATGCACTTGAACAAAGGCGAAGCGCACGAGCGCTTGCAGGCGTCCGGCTGGGATTACGTCGTGTTACAGGAACAAAGTACCCTGCCGGTGAAAAATCCCAAGCGCACTGGTGAAAATATCCGCGAGTTCGACGCCATAATTAAAGCGGCAAAGGCGCAGACGGTGCTCTACATGACTTGGGCGCGGCAAAACGCTCCCGAAACCCAAGCCGCCTTGAGCGAGACTTATACCGAAGTAGGACGCGAGATCGGTGCGACCATTGTGCCCGTAGGGCTAGCTTGGCGCGATTGCTTAGCCGCCCATCCCGACATCATCCTGCACGACAAGGACCAAAGCCATCCCAACCTCGCCGGATCCTATCTGGCGGCTTGCGCGTTTTACGCGACGCTCTTTATCGGCCGGTCCAAGTCCATTCCCAACATCGACATTGACCTAGACGCTGAAACGATCAACGCCCTCCACGAAGCGGCGCTGGCAACGACGCGTACCTACAGCATCTCCGCGTAGAGGAGTTTCTCCCTATGAGTGCATTTGCAAGCGAATACTACCTGTGGCTCAAAGCTATCCACGTCATCTTTGTCATCGCTTGGATGGTTGGCATGTTCTATCTACCGCGCCTCTATGTCTATCACTGCCAAGTTACCCCCGGCTCCGAAGCCGACGAGACATTCAAGGTCATGGAGCGCAAGCTGCTGAGGGTGATTATGAATCCGGCGATGATCGTTTCGTTTATTACCGGCATCCTGCTCATTCTCGCCACGGGGGCTGGCGCTCCCGGCACCGGCTACTGGATGCACATCAAGTTGGCGCTGGTGCTTGCCATGGGTGCCGTCCACGGCATGCTCTCCTCCTACCGCAAGGCTTTTGAACGCGGCGAGAACCAAAAGAGCGAGCAATTTTTCCGCTGCCTCAATGAAGTGCCCACTGTCTTGGTGATCGCCATTGTAATTCTAGTTGTGGTCAAGTTCATCTGAGGATGGGAGGAATCGGCGCGCTCCCTGCTTGATTCAGAGCTTCAATTTCCTTATACCATCGCGGTGAATTTCCACAGCCCATTTACCAAGGAGAAACCCATGAAATCGCTTACCTCGGCGGTCCTCGTGCTCGCCTTGTCCCTGCCGTGCTTTTCCCAGACTCGCGAACAAGGGCCTTGGTGGCCCTCGCAGTGGGGAGCCGACGACCAAGCCGGCGCATCCAACCGCATCACCGCCGAAACCATCCTCAAGGCCGTGCAGCTAGTCAAGACCGGCAAGGTGTACGAATTGGGCCAGATATACGAGCGCGGCATGCCGCTGTTTGGCGAGCGCACGTATGCGATGATCATCCCCGGCTCGCCTACCGGCGGCCCCTTCGGCGAGAACAACATGCTCATGTATTTCGACGAGTTCCTCTGCGCCGAGATCGGCCAAGTCGGCACCCAGTTTGACGGGCTGGCCCACATCGGCACGCGCATGGAGATGGCCGACGGTTCGACCCAAGACGTGTTCTACAATGGCGTTACCGCGGACGAGATGTCCACTCCTTATGGGGTGACCAAGCTGGGCATCGAACACGTGCGCTCCTTCATCACTCGCGGCGTGCTCATCGACATTGCCGGCTACAAGGGCGTCGAACACCTCGACCACAGCTACGAGGTCACCGTCGCCGATATCCGCGGCGCGCTCGCAAGGCAGGGGATGGCCGAAAGCAGCATCCAAGAGGGCGACGCCCTGCTCTTCAACTACGGCTGGTCCAAGCTGTGGAAGGACCCGGAGACCTACAACACCAATCCGCCCGGCATCGGCATGGAGGCGAGCGAATGGATCATCTCCATGAAACCCTCGATGATCGGCTCGGACCAGTGGACCACTGAAGTCGTGCCCGGTCCCGACCCCAAATTGGTCTTCCCGGTCCACCAGGAACTCATCACCAAGAACGGCATCTTCAACTTAGAGAACATGGTCTTTGAAGAAGTATTGGCTGACGAAGTGTACGAGTTCCTCTTTATATTCACGCCGACCCGCTTCAAAGGCGGCACGGGATCGCCGGGGCGACCGATCGCCATCCGCTGAATAGCATCTACGAGGAGATACGCCATGACTCTGCTCCTTGCCCTCGCGCTGCTCGCTGCGCCGTTGCTGGCCGATTCCACCGGCGAGTGGCGTTCGTACGGCGCGACCGCGGCCAGCACCAAATACGCCCCGTTCGACCAAATCGACGCCACCAACTTCGCCCAGCTAGAAATAGCTTGGACCTGGTCCTCGGCCGACCAGCCCATTCTCGACGCCCATCCAGAAATCTGGACCATGGTCTTTGAAGGCACACCCCTCCAAGTCGGCGACAGACTCTACGTCAGCACCTCGCTCAACCTAGTTGTCGCACTCGACGCCGCAAGCGGTAAGACAATCTGGACCTACGACCCGGGCACCTGGAGATCGGGTACGCCAGCCAACGTCGGCCTAGTCCACCGAGGCGTCTCCTACTGGGAGGACGGCGACGACCGTCGCATCCTCTTTGGCACCGGCGATGCCTATCTCATCGCCCTCAACGCCGACACCGGCCAACCCATCCAGAGCTTTGGCGACAGTGGCCGCGTCGATTTGACCAAGGGCCTGCGCCGACCAATCGAACGCAAACTCTACGCGGTCACCTCGCCGCCAGTCATCTGCGGCGACATAGCCGTTGTCGGCGCAGTGGTCCTCGACGCCTTTGCCGTTGGTCGCCCGCCGGACGAGACCATGCCTCCAGGCGATGTGCGCGGCTTCGACGTGCACACCGGTGCCCAAAAGTGGGTCTTTGAAACCATCCCCCAAGAAGGTGCCTTCGGCAACGAGACTTGGGAAGGTGGTTCGTGGAAAAACACCGGCAACACCAACGTCTGGACCCTAATGAGCGCCGATCCCGAATTGGGTTATGTCTATTTGCCGGTCAGCACCCCGACTAACGATTACTATGGCGGGCACCGTCCCGGTGACAACCTCTTCGCCGAGAGCCTCGTCTGCCTCGACGCCGCTACGGGCGAGCGCGTCTGGCACTTCCAGACCACCCACCACGGGATGTGGGACTACGATTTGCCGGCGGCACCCAACCTCGTCGATATCAACGTCGGAGGCCGGGAAATCAAGGCCGTGGCCCAAGTCACCAAGCAAGGCTTCTGCTTTGTCTTCGACCGCCAAACGGGCGAGCCAATCTGGCCCATCGAGGAAAAACCCGTACCGCAATCCGACATCCCCGGCGAAAAGTCCTCGCCCACCCAACCTATTCCCAGCAAGCCGGCCGCCTTTGAGCGCCAAGGCCTGACTGAGGACGATCTGATCGACTTTACGCCAACTCTGCACCAGATGGCCAAGACCATCGCCGACGACTACAGCTACGGCCCGCTCTACGTAGCGCAGACTATGGAGAGCATGGATAAGAAGGGGACGATCCTCGTTCCCGGCATTATTGGCGGAGCGAGTTGGGCCGGTGCTGCCGTCGATCCTCACAAAGGCGTGATCTACATTCCTTCCTATACATTTCCGGCCGTGCTGACCCTGACCAAAGACACCGACCCCAACGCCCCTTTCCGCTATACCGGCGGGGTAGAATTCGGTCCCGACGGGCCGCGCGGCCTACCCTTGCTCAAGCCGCCCTACGGCCGGATCACGGCCATTGACCTCAACACCGGCGAACACCGCTGGCAGGTCCCCGTGGGCGAGGGGCCACGCAACCACCCCAGCTTGGCCCATCTCGACTTGCCGCCCTTGGGCTGGGCACAGCGCAATTTTCCCATCATCACCGAGAGTTTGCTCTTCGCCGCGACGCAGGCGCAGTGGGACGTGGTCAACAACTCGCCCCGAGGCAACGCCGTCGAGGTCAAAATCAATCCCAATGCGCCCTACCTCTGGGCCTTCGATCCGGACGACGGCGCGCTAATGGGCAAAGTCGAGCTGCCGCGCAATACCTCGGGCCAGCCCATCACCTATATGGCCGGCGGCAAGCAATACATCGCCATCCCCACCGGCGGGGCCGACCAGCCGGCCGAGCTGGTGGCGCTGAGTCTGCCTTGATAACGGAAGGACCGTGCGCATGAATTTGCTATTCCGCCTTGATGTCTCTCTCTGGCCGACCTAGAATCTTTCCACCAAGACGGATTCGCCGCCATGCCCTAGGTTTTCGCTTGATAAGCATCGGCCATCTCCGTCGCCGCTTTAGTGCCCTTCGCCCATTTCAATGAACTTTTTTCGCGGCTTCTCGCTCAACACAACCTGCTCCTTTCTGGTCTTTTCTTTGGGCTTTGTGAACTCGGTCCTGCTAGCCGATCAGCTAGGGCCGGAGCACTACGGCACCCTGAAGCTATGGACTGCGCTCGTCATGCTAGGCGTTCTGTTATTAGGGGAATGGCTCAGCAAGGGGAACATTTACGTGGTGGGGCGAGAGCGAGAGCGGGAGGCCGCGATCAATCACACCTTGTTGTATTGTCTCGTCTTGGGTGCCCTCCTGTTGCTGACGGCCCCGTTTAGCTTGGCACTCGCAAAGGTCTTCGTGCCCAGTATTACCTTGGTCCAATGGGTCTTGGGCGTTTGCGTGATTGCGTTCACCGTGCTACAAAGGGCGGGTTTGTCCGTCTTTTTAGGTGAAGATCGGCTCAAGCCCTACGCACTGCTGCCCGTAGTATTTATCGCCATCTATCTCGGCGGCAATCTAGTCCTTTCCCAGCTAGGGTATCTCGAGTTGGAGCGGGTGATGGGGGTGTGGGTAGGAGCGGTGGGGATAACGGGCTTGGCGATTTTTGCCCTATTCTTGTACCGGGGATTCCGCTTTCAGTGGGGAGGGCGACGCGCGCTCGGGCAAATGCTGCGCATTGGTTCGCGTGGCGAGGTCTGCTTGGTGCTTATGTTTTTACTGCTCAAGAGCGACCTCTTTTTGATCGAGCGCTTTTTGGGCGAGAAGGAGGTCGGCGTGTATGGAGTGGCGACGAACTTTACGGACATGGTGCAGCGCGTCGCCAACATTGCCTCGGTCATCCTGCTCGCCAAGATAGTGCGCGGACAAGACGACACGCGGCTCTCCTTGGGAGTGGGCCAAGGTATCTTTGTCTTTTCCCTGCTTTCGGCAGTTGTCTTGATCTTCGGCGGACGCCTACTGCTGAACGTTTTCTTTCCCTTGTATCCAGATGCCTACGAACCTCTTGTTTGGCTGTTGCCCGGCATGTTGTTTCTGGGCTTCGGGGCCGTGTTCAACGCCAAGCTAATGGGCGAGGGCTACCCCTCTATGACCCTCTGGGCACCCAGTATCGCTTTGGCGATTAATGTGGCCCTGAACCTGTTGTTGATCCCCAAGCTAGGGCTGCGCGGTGCCGCCTTATCTACCTCGCTCGCGTATGCATTGTGGGGAGTACTGACGGCCTCTTATTACTTGCGCCTAAACCGACTGGGTTGGCGAGCCGTCTTTGCGCTGCCTTCTTTTAGGCAAGCGGAAAAGCCACCGGCGAAGTAACCACCATCCGTATGAAGGAGATGTGATCTATAATCATGGGAATCGATTACAATAAACCTGAAGCACTTGAATATATATTTAACCAGAAATACGACTCCGACAATCCGCAACCGGAGATACCGTTTACACGCGATGAAGTAAGAGAGGCGATCATTGAGACAGGCGGGAACGTCCCATCGAATCTGAACAACTTTGTGAAAGATCTTACTCGGTCGGGAAATTCAGACGCGAGAAGCCCTGCTGCTAAGCAAGCAGATTATTTTTTGCGCGAAGGAACTCATAGCGGTTCAATGGGCATATTTTTTCAAGACAGTGGTCCTTTCGCAGGGGTAATCTCTATCGCTTGTCCCCCAGATTTAGCAGCTGAACCTATTCGTATTGAAATCCCTTCTCATATACTCGATCTTCTGCGTCCCGATGAAGGCGGCCTGTTAGCCGCTATAGAGTATGGAGGAGTTCTCGACGACTTTTTTGGCGTTCCCAAAGGAACAATAACGCGCGTCCAAGCTCCTGTAAAAGTTCAGCCCCATGAACTAGATTGCTTTTTCATAATGAAAGAGGGAAATCGCCGAGTACCCATTCCCTGTGAGGCAAAATCCAAAGGGAACGATGTACTCACTCTAAATCAGATCGTGGGGATAGCTGCTGCAACTCTGCAGCGACTTATGGAAGACGATATGGATTTTACAATTCCATTAGGAGTGAAACTCGAAGACAATGGGGATATATTTATCGCAGAATTTCCCAAGTGCGACTCAAACGATATGTTACAGCTAAACTCAAAACTCGTAGCCTCTTCGGTTGTGAAGAAAGCTCGATATACATTGGTCCCCAAGCCTCCGAAGTGGTAACTAACTGTTCCATCGCAACAGAACAACCTCTTCGCGTAAATACTCTTGCGTCGCTGTAGAAAATCGCGTACGAAATAAGTCAATGTCCGTTACTTCATAGCCAAGTTCTTCCGCTATACTTGCTAAAAGCTCTCCCGTGCGAATTAAAATCCTGAAGAAAGAAGCCTGATCTCCGACGACATAAGCGAGCTGGGCACCTGGTGCTAAAACTCGTTTTAATTCTTCTAAGTGGCGCACCATCCCTCCAAAATACAATCTCACCACTCGCGCATAGAGTTTCTCAAACCCCGACGTTTTTCCCAGCTCTATCCGACGAGCCTCTATCCGATCCGCCAACTCTTGTATGCGTTCATTATCCTCAACCCAGCTCTCGTCTGTATCTGCTTTATACACCGCTCTAGTATTGGATCGAAGCAATCTCTGCTTCTGCCGACGCAGATCGGCACGGTTATTTATATAACCAAGTAAAACAGATTCAAGACGAGTCGTTCTCGTATAATCTTTTTCATTGGGATATGGAGGCGAGGTTATAACAGCATCAAACATCAAGGGCTCTAAGCAGGGATCTACGCTGCGGGAGTCCGTAAGTTTCACTAGCGATGGTACATCTTTGTAGCGCTTGATCTGAGTATGGCATAAATCATTAGCCATGTCTTTTATGCCCTTTAGCCAAGGTGCAATAACCGGAGCATCTTCTTTCGGCTTTCCAACTCCAACTTCTGGACCAAAACGCAAATTACTGATGCTGTAAACTAGCTGTTTAGCAAGCGCTAACCTTTCATGTGCAATTAGATATTCATCTGTATTTTTATTTAGGTTATTTATGAGTGTAAGAGCTTTATGGAGTGGTTTAGGGCTTATGGAGTTTTTGATGAGCAACGATTCTAATTGGGGAGCTAAGAGCTTTAGATTCATTTCTTTACCGTTAATATGGGGCTTGAAAATAGGATCGTCTTCGATACCTTCTTTTTCTAGTTCTGCTTCTACTTCTTTAGCAATACCCCTAGCGTGCCTAACAAGCTCATCGGGATCTATATCCCACGCTACCTTAGTTTGAGCGAAGAACTGCACCACAGGATTGGCCTCTAAGCCGGCGCTGGGAATACCATTCTTCTTGCATTCCACTATGGTTGTTCCCGTACCACAAAATGGATCCAAGACCCAGTGGTGCTTTGTCAAGCCAAACCTTTCAATGTAGCGGCGAACCAAGTGAGGCGGATAAGAAAGAACAAACCGATACCATTCGTGGACAGGCAGATCTTCCTCGTAAATTCGATTTAATTCTTCCCCAGCTTTTGTTTGCACTGCATATACCATCTCTCTACCTTTCTCAATCTTGGACTTTAGCCTTGTCTTCAACAGAAGAGCCGATTGTTTCGCCGAGACTGTAAACGGGAGCCAATTCGCCGATCATATCACTCATCTTCTGTCTTTCAGACGAGTTTGCCAATAATTGATTAAAATCCGCTAAGCTCATTATGATTGCTTGAGATACATTGCGTCGTTTGACAATATATCTAGTCCGATTCTGAACGACTGAGTCTATTACCTGACCAAAGTTATTTTGCGCCTTGGTCGAAGCTATAACTTTTGTTTCCATAGAGTAAACGCCTCCTGATTTAGTTATATTAGCTAATATAGCTTATATAGCTGTCTAATATATCTCTGTCAAGGCCCTAAAAGTTGCGAAACGCCGCGTCGCACTCGACAGCTAAATAACCAAGGAATCGCCATGAACTCACTATTTCGCCACCAAGCACCCTCCGCAGCCGATTTGGACTCCTTCCACCAAGACGGCTACATCTTCTACCCAGACGTACTCAAAGACGAGGCTCGGAGCAGCCTGACCAACGAAATCCTCGGCCTCGACTCGGTGCACGGCTACCTCGACGCCTTGGACGAAAAATCCGCCGCGCCCCAGTCCTATTTTGTCCGCCCTTGGAACGACCGCGGCCCGTGCGGCGACCGCCTCATCGACGATCCCTTTGTCACCGCGCTGCTGCAAGCCACCATCGGCCCCAACTACCACTTCTGCCACTCCGCCCTCAACCTTGCCCCGCGCGGCATAGGTCCTGTTCCCTATCACCAAGATCACCACCACTGGAAGCACGAAAACCCCGTCAACCTCGCCGAACGCGACAAATACTACGTCCAAATTCTCTACTATCCCAATGGCTTCACACTCGGCGACCGCAACCTCAAGGTCATTCCCGGCAGCCACCTCGTCGCCCCAACCGCAGAGGCCACACCGGAGCGCATGCTGGCCGGGGCATACGACGCAGAGGCCGGGCGCGAGCTAAAAGAGCTGCGACTCGCTGTGCCTCCGGGCAGCATGGTCTATATCAACGCGCGGATCTTCCACGCCGTCGAGGCCAAACCCACCGACTCTCCCCAGCCCTATCGCATCTTCAACATCGACATCTTCAAAGAAGCCGGGCCGCCGCATCGCTATACGCAGGAGATCCCGCCCGAGTGGATTGCGCGCGCCAGTCCCCAACGCAAAAAACTCTTTCTCCGCGAGCCTTACACGGAGGGATGCTGGACGGCCTGAACTGGTATTTTTCGGCTAGGCATGGCAATTCATAAGGTAATCCGCAGATGGACGCAGAAGAGCGCAGAAGAGTATTCACAAGACGATCCGCTTATCGAATTGTTCAAGTCATCCAAGATTACAATACCACCTTCACTGTCTGCGACGCACAGCAGCAAATGCCATCTTCACTATAGGAGCTTTACCATGAGAGTAGCCGCCATCGCCACCATCTACCATCCCAAGTCGCACGCCGACGTCATTGCCACCAAGTTTATGAAGGGCATGTCCACGGACGAAGGACTGATGCCCCCGGAAGTGGACCTAGTATCCCTGTATATCGACCACGTGCTGGAAAACGATATCGGCGTGGGCTTGGCTCAAGAATACGGCGTGCCCATCTATCCCAGCATCCGCCGCGCCCTGCACGCCGGTGCCGACAAGCTCGATGTAGATGCGGTGCTGCTCATCGGCGAGCACGGCGACTACCCCTGGAACGAGCGGGGCCGCCACATGTACCCACGCCGCTATTTCTTCGAGCAAATCGCCGGCGTCTTTGCCGAGAGCGGCCGCTCGGTACCCGTATTTTCAGATAAGCATTTCGCGTATGACTTTAGGGACGCTCAGTGGATGTGGGATCGAGCAGAAGAGTTGGCCATCCCGCTGATGGCTGGGTCGTCGCTGCCCTTGGCTTGGCGCTCGCCTTGGCTGGAACACCCCAAGGAGACGCCCATTGAGGAAGCGCTATCCATCGGCTATGGCGGCATCGAGGCATACGGGTACCACGCCTTGGAGACGTTGCAGTGCATGGTCGAGCGGCGCAGCGGCGGCGAGCAGGGAGTGGTGTGGGTGCAGTGCCTCGAAGGGGACGACGTGTGGCGCGCCCGCGACGAGGGGCTATGGTCTGGGGATCTAGCCGAGGCCGCTTGCGGGGCCATTGCTAAAAAGCCGGATGGTCACATGGAGGAGCATTCCAAAGAGCCAGCCGTTTTCCTCATGGAACACGGCGACGGCTTGCGCACGGCGACGTTGATGCTCAACGGCTATGTCGGCGACTTCGCCTATGCCGCGCGGACAGGAGGACAGGTGCAGGCCACGGAATTCTACTTGCAGAACGAGGGGCCGTTTGCTCATTTCGGCTATCTGTGCCGCAACATCCAAGAGTTTTTCAAAACGGGTCAGGCCCCGTACCCGCCCGAGCGCACCTTGCTGACGACCGGGGTTATCGACGCGGCGATGAATTCGCGCCACGAAGGGCACCGCCGCGTCGAAACGCCGTACTTAGATATCGCGTACCAGTCCTACGACCAGATGCCGCAGCGGCCACAAGGGCCTCGGCCCAGCGGGGCCTGCATCGATCCGCAGTCGCCCGACATTTTGTAGGACTTAGTGCGCGCCGCGCCGGAAGAAAGCGTCGAAAGAGTAGCGCCCCGCGCCTGTTAGAAACAACGTCGCGAAGGGGAAAAAGTACAATAGCGCAAATTCCTTTTTCGCCCACGGGTCGTCCCCGTGTATGATAAGCGCGGCCACTAGCATGGTGACCATGAGCGGCACGGCAGCCCAGCGGGTGGCGAACCCAAAAATCACCGCTAGGGCACAGAACGCTTCGGCACCGGTGGCCAAGGCCATGCTCAGCGACGAGCCGATGCCCAAGGGGTCGGGAAACGAGGAGGAACGCTCCGCAAAGCTGGTCAATTTACCCCAGCCGTGGCCGAGCAACATCATAGCGCCGACGGACACCCTCAACAGCAGTAGTCCCAGTGAACCGCCAACGCCGACCGAGGGCGGCGGGCCGAACAACAGTTTTCTTAGGATCATATTTTATCCTTAGGTTAGCCGATTTCAGTCCTTCAATTCGACGATAATATTCCGCCACGGCCCTTCGCCTGCGTTAAACGCCTCGTGGACCGCCTCCCCTTCGACCGCGTTGAACCGCACCTCCCCATCCTGCATATCCCTAGCCTCCCCGCGATTTCCCTCTGCATCAGCCGCCTGCAACCGGCCGTCGCCAATAACTACGTATAGGTAGTCGTGCTCGTGCCGATGCAGGCCCGTGCTCTCGCCCGGTGCCAACCGCAGATCCCAAACCCGCACCCGCTCATTCTCAAAGAGCAACTGCGTCCCTACTTCTGGCGAAATGGTTTTGTTTGCTTCCATAATCCCCCTCCTTTTGCGCCCAAGATATGTTTAGAGTTACCCGCTCACAACCCCACCTGTATTTAAGTGATTAGTGGTCGGTGACCAGTGACCGGGCCCAACCCTCCCCCGACAGTGAGGAGTCTGATCTCTGACCACTGACCACTGACCACTGACCACTGACCACCGGCCACTAACTAGAGGCTTTCACTACACGCCGTCCCGCGCCATCTTCATCAGAGGAGTAGAATAGGAGATTGTCGAATCCTAATGGTCGCCTTGAAATAGGCTATCCGCATGAGAATAATCATACCAGCAATCGTTGCGCTCTTCTTTTTGTTAGGTGCCGCCAGCCGCAACATCGCACCCGACGCCGTGACCCGGGCTACGATCTGGAATTCCCACGAGGGCGACCCCGATGTCTTGGGGGACGGCAAGGTTCCCCAAGATGCCGATGCCCTGCCTTTCATTTGGAAGACCAAGGGGATCTTGGTGTTCGCTTGGGAGAAGCCGCTGCAACTGGAAAAGTTGCGGATCTACGTCGGCGCCATCGGCAACAACTACCAAGTCCGCGCCTATCTAGGCGGGCGCTTAGACGAGACCGGCACCCTGCGCGAACCCGAAGGAGTGCAAACCGCTCTGATCGAAGAGAATGCGCGGGCCGTGAACCAGTGGATCGAGATTTACTTTCCCCCAGACACTACGGCTGACAATCTTGAGCTATGGACGCTAGGCCCTACGGTCTTCTACGAAGTGGAGATCTACGTGCGTAGCCCAGACGCTACCACAGTCGAGCGGTTGAGCTGGGGGAAAATCAAGGCAGAACAAGGATTCCTTTCAATACGGCACCAAATACCGTAACTATATAGAACTTGAACGATTCGAGATACAGATCGTCTTGTCTCTACTATTCTGCGTCCATCTGCGCCCATCTGCGTCCATCTGCGGATTAATACAGGAGAGTTGGTCATGCCCCAAATGACAAAACGCAAATTTGCAAACCTAACCCTGCTTCTGCTGATCGGCGCACTGATCGCCTGGGACATCTACGCCCACCAAGCGCAGACCTTTTTCGTCGGGACGGCAAGGTCGGTGCAGCAAGCCCAAGAGCCTTTGCAGGTAGAAGGCTTGCCCCTCCTGCGCCCCGGCACGCTCACCTTGGGCGAGGGCCATCCGACCGTGGCGGTTGCCACTTCGAGCGACTCGGAACTGGCCGAACCAGCCGCTCTAAACACCTCCTTGAACTTCTCACAAGTAGATGCCATTGTCCGCCGCGCCCTAGATCTAGACCAATCGAAGCGCTCCATTCGCGCCGTCATTGAGCCGAGTGACTGGGTCGTCGTCAAAGTCAACATTGTGACCAACAGAGGAAATCCCTCCTCGGCATACTACCACAATGGCATTGAACACCCGGGCCAGATCACGGATTTGCGAGTGGTGAAAAGCGTGATTAACTACCTCATTGAGCAGGTGGAGCCACGGCGCATCACCATTGCCGAGGGCGGGGCCGAATCTCCCCGCAAAGGCGAGCCTGGCTTTCCCACCAATGCCGAAGAAGATGGCTGGTCCGCAACCTATCCCGAATTCGGCGATCTCTCGTACATCAAGATGCTAGAAGAGTTCGCCGCTATGGGAGTCTCCACCGTGGTGGACACCTCCGATCTCAACTACGCCCCCTTCCGTCGTGAGCCAGTTCCGGGGGGACCCATTCAGCGCTTGGGGGTGACGCGCCTGCGGTATCCAGGTGCCCAGTTCGGCTTCCACGTGGAGGGCACCGGCAGCTTCCGCAAGGACGGGTACTTCATGCCCGAACCGATCTTAGACGCCGATAAAGTAATTTCCATCGCCGCCATGAAGACGACCATCTACGGTACCACCCTAGGCATCAAGAACTACGTCGGCACCCTAGCCTCGGGAGCCTACGGCGATGGCACCTCCAAGCGCCAGCACTACCAAAACAACCCCGAGCACGGGTACGTGGACTTGTTCTCCTACAACCCGGCGGCCTATACCGTCATCGAAGGATTCTGGGGCACCGAAGGCGACGGGCCGCAGTGGGGGCAGAACGTCCAGCACAACGTGGTGGTAGCTGGCGGCGATCCGTTGGCTACCGAAGCCGTAACCAACGTGGTCATGGGATTCAATCCGCTCGACTTAGAGCATCTCTACCTAGCAGCGACCAAGGGCTTTGGCACTTTCGATATAGACCGAATCCAAGTGGAGGGACGCGCGCCCGCTAGCGTGCAGCGCAACTTTGTCAAATCCCGTGGTGGCGGTCGCAGTGGCGCGTTCTACGGGCGCGGCATCCGGCGCTGGCTCGTCGCCGGTCCGTTTCCCAACAGCAGCGATATCGGCTCCGAGCCTCTGCCCAACGAAGCCCAGCTATATCCCCGAGAGGGCGAACCGGCTGGCGATGTGGTGTGGACGCAGGTGGAGCACCTTGGTTACACCGCTGAAATTTTGCCGCTGGGCGACCTCAATGGAAAGGATCAGGACATCGCCAACTACGCCTTCACCTTGGTGCAGGCACCACAGGCGCAGGGAGGTTTTCTATGGCTCGGCTACGGCGACTACGCCAAGGTCTGGCTGAATGGCGATGTGGTCTATGAGAACATCGCTCGGCGCAATTTCCAATTGGCCGACCAGAAGGTTCCGATTCGTCTAGCACAGGGGAAAAACAAACTGCTCTTCAAGATCGGCAACTCGGCCGGGAACACTATGCTGGCCGCACACGTAGTGGACCAAGACGGAGACCGCCTGCCCGGCATCGAATTCCTGCTGCCGGGCGAGATTCCCACGGCCGTAGAAGAGTCCGCGGCCAGCCAGCCTTTACCAGAAGCACCGGCGCTGCTGGAAAACTATCCGAATCCATTCAATCCCATCACCCGTATCCGCTTTGCCCTGCCCCAAGCAGGTCCTGCCAAGCTGGATATCTACAATGCGGCGGGCCAGTGGATTTGCACCTTGGTCGAGGGAGACGTCGCCTCGGGCTATCACGAGGTAATGTGGGACGCACGCAATGCCTCGGGCTTCAACGTAGCTAGCGGAACGTACTTCGCCGTCCTCAAGGCCCGCGATCTGCTCAAGACCCGACCTATGACCCTGGTCCGTTGAGCGTGGAGTACCACGACCTGACGCAACCGCTCTGGCAGGCCGCTAGCATGGCAGAGCACTACTTGCGGAATACCTACACGCTGCGCGTCTTGGCAAATTTCTGGGATCTGGCAGCCCAGCTCTGGTACTTTGTGATACTCGGTGCCCTGTTCAGCACCTTAGCTTGGCGCTACTTGCCTAAGACTCGGATCCGCCGCACGCTCCAGCAGCGGGCCAACGGCTCCATTGTGGCATCCACCCTACTGGCTCTGATCTCGCCACTGTGTACTTTTGCCGCTATTCCCGTGGCTGGCCGCCTGATAAATATGGGCGTACCGGCCGCACCCTTGGTGGCCTTTGTCGTGGCCTCGCCGCTGATGAACCCCGCCCTGTTCGTGTACACCGCTGGCACCATCAGTATGGAAATGGCCATAGCCCGGCTGGTCACAGCCGCTACCGTGGGACTGCTGGCCGGTTTTGCAGTCCAGTCCGCTCTGCGTCGTCTAACGTTTGCCGTCCGCACAGCAGTCCCGGCAGAGCCCTCTACGGCCAAGACGGACGGGCAGTCTGAAGTCGGGATACTGGCGCAGCGCTTTCGCGGCGATTTGCTCTTTATCGCCAAGTTCTTCGGCCTAGGGATTTTCATCGCCGCCTTAGTAAAGACCTTCCTGTCCCAAGAGCTAGTGCTGGCGCTGGTCGGTCCCGGTAGCGTCTGGGCCGTGCCCGTGGCTGTCGCTCTAGGGGTACCGCTCTATGCCTGCGGTGGCGGCAGCATTCCCATTGTCGAGAGCATGATGCAGATGGGGATGAGTCCGGGGGCGGCCTTGGGCTTTTTCATTGCTGGGCCGGCCACCAAGTTTTCCACCCTAACCATGCTTGGGGCGGTCTGGGGCCGCCGCATCTTGCTGTTCTACCTCGGATTGATGTTGGTCGGGGCTTTATTCTGGGGATTTCTCTATCCTTTTGGCGGCGAAAACATCCAAGCCAAGACGGGTGGGGTCTATGAGGAACTGATGGGCCAATAAAAGCGACAGACCTCGTCAAGGTCGGCGGCAAGTTCTTCTACACCGACTAGCCCACCGCCCTTGAGACAAGGAGCAAATTGCGTTTTATTTCCGAACCTGTCTGTTAGGAGAATGACGCCATGACGAACCAGATTGACTATACCTTCAAGGCCGCGCCGACCCACGACGAACTGCGCGAAATGGACCGCGACTTGCGCTTCTATCCCAGCACGGTCGATGACCCCACCACCCTCACTACCGAACAGGTCGCCGCTTTCAACCGCGACGGCTACCTCAAGGGCTTTCGCATTTTCGACGCCGCCGAGATCGCTGAGCATCGCGCCTTTTTCGACGAGCAACTGCGAAAGGTCATGGCCGCCGGCTATGGCAGCTTCACCCTCAGCTCGGCGCATCTCAAATTCGCCAAGGTCTATGACCTCATGCACCGTCCCAAGATCCTCGCCTACGTCCACGATCTCCTCGGCCCTGAGTTGATCGGCTTGGCCTCGCACTATTTCTGCAAGATGCCCCAAGACGGCACCACCGTCTCTTGGCACCAAGACGCCAGCTATTGGCCGCTGACGCCCTCCAAGACGGTGACCGTCTGGCTAGCTATTGACGACGCCGACATCGACAATGGCTGTATGCGCTTCGTCGCCGGCTCGCATCTCCACGGCCAACTCGAATTCCGCCCGAGCGACGCCGCGGAAAACAACGTCCTCAATCAGACGGTAGATGATGTCGAGCGCTACGGCGAGCTCGTCGATGTCGAACTCAAGGCCGGCGAAGTCTCGATCCACTCCGACCTGCTTTTGCACAGCTCGCACTATAACGAATCGGATCGGCGGCGCTGCGGGCTAACGCTGCGCTATTGCACCCCCGACGTGCGCGCGATTCCCGGCTACTCTTGGGAGAAGGAAGGCGTGCTGATCAACGCCGCCGACCCGGTTGGGCACTGGGGCAATCCGGCCCGGCCCGAGCGCGACTACGAGATGGCCTGAGCACCAAGCGCGGATTTACAAACTGATGTTACGCAAAGGCCATTAGGTATGAGATGCTTCGCTTCGCTCAGCATGACAAGGAGGAACACGCCCTCTACTGTCATGCTGAGCGGAGCAAAGCGGAGTCGAAGCATCCCATACCTAGGTGCTCGTGCGTAACGTCAGTTACAAAAATCAACACCTAGGCCAAGCCCGCTGCCCCGCGCATCTGACGGGTCTGGTCTTTTCTAATAGAGATGCCAATGGCAAACGACAGACCGCACGTTCTCCTAATTAGCACCGACCATTGGTCCGCTTCCCTCTTGGGCGAGGCCAACCATTCCGCCATTCTCACCCCCACCCTCGACTCCTTAGCCCGCAGCGGCACTCGCTTTGTCAACGCCTATAGCGAATGTCCGGTCTGCATCCCCGCTCGTCGCACCCTGATGACGGGCACTTCGCCGCGCACCCACGGTGACCGGGTCTTCAAAACGACCGCGCCCATGCCCGAGCTGCCGACCGTAGCGCAGACCTTCCGCGACGCAGGCTACCAAGCGTATGCCGTTGGCAAGCTCCACGTCTATCCCCAGCGCGACCGCATCGGTTTCGATGACGTGCTCCTCGACGAAGAGGGCCGGCCGCACTTGGGGGCTGTTGACGACTACGATCTCTTCCTCGCAGACCAAGGCCATGCGGGCATGGGCTTTGCCCACGGCATGAGCAATAACGAATACTCCTTCCGCCCTTGGCACTTGCCCGAGGACTGCCACCCCACCACTTGGGCGGCGCGCCAGATGAGCCGGATGATTAAGCGGCGCAACCCGGCCAAGCCCGGCTTCTGGTACCTGTCCTTCCGCCATCCGCACCCACCACTGGTGCCCTTGCAAAGCTATCTCGACCTCTACCGCGACATTGAGATCGACGCGCCGCACCACGGCGCTTGGGCACGCACCTTCGACGATCTGCCCTATGCGCTCAAAGTCATTCAGGGTGCCAATGCCCACCTCAAGGGGCCGGAGGTTCTGCGCATTCGCCGCGCCTTCTACGCGCTCTGCACTCAGATTGACCACCAGCTTCGCGTGGTCATCGGCACCTTGCGCGAGGAGGGACTGCTCGATAATACCATCATTTGCTTTACAGCGGACCACGGCGATATGCTCGGCAACCACGGGCTGTGGGCCAAGCGGCTCTACTATGAGCAGTCGGCCAACGTGCCGATGATCTTGCTCGGTGGTCGGGACGGACGAGTGCCGCATCACACTGTTGATGATCGCCTCGTCGGCTGGCAGGACGTCATGCCGACTTTGCTCGACCTAGCGGGCATCGACATCCCCGACACAGTCGAGGGTCTATCCATGGTCGGCGAGGAACGGCGCAGTTATCTCTACGGCGAATGCGGCGAAGGGGCGAATGCCACCCGCATGATCCACGCAGGGCGGCACAAGCTGATCTACTATCCAGTGGGCAACCGCGTCCAGCTCTTCGATCTCGCAAGCGATCCCAGCGAGCTGAACGACCTAGCCGGCTCACCCGATCATGCCGCAATCCAAGCCCAGCTCAGCGAGCGACTCATCGGCGAACTCTACGGCGGCGACGAAGCCTATGTCAAAGACGATCAACTCGTCGGCTTACCCGACCAGCAATGGGCACCCGGTCCCAACCGCAACCTCTCCGGTCAACGCGGCCTGCACTATCCCGAGCCGCCCCAGATCGGAGGCGACCAAGTCGTGGGTGCGCCGTGAAGTCGCCCAATTTCCTCTTCATCCTATCCGACCAGCACCACCGGCTCGTCAGCGGCTGCTACGGCCATCCGCTGGTGCAGACGCCCCATCTGGACTCCTTGGCCGCGCGCGGCACCCGTTTCCAGAATGCCTACACCAACTGCCCGATCTGCGTCCCCGCCCGCGCGTCATTGGCCACCGGCCGCTACGTGCATCAGATCGGCTACTGGGACAACGGGCATCCCTACGATGGCACACCTGTCTCTTGGCACCAGCGCCTGCGCGACCAAGGCTTCTGCTGCGACTCAATCGGCAAGCTACACTTCAAGGGGCAAGGCGCAGACCACGGGTTTAGCGAGGAAATCGAGCCGTTGCACGTAGTCGATGGCGTCGGCGATGTCCTCGGCTGCATCCGCGATCAACCGCCCTTGCGCGACAAGCACGGCGAGCTTGGGCGGGCGGGCGCGGGCGATTCGACCTACTTGCAGTACGACGCCCGCTGTACCGAACACGCCTTGCGCTGGCTTGCCGAGCACCGCGACGATGCCAAGCCTTGGGTGGTTTTCCTCAATTTCGTCTGCCCGCATCCACCCTATATCGCCCCGCCGGAAATCTACGCCCAATATCCGCATGCAGACGTGCCGCTGCCGCCGCAGTGGACGCCCGACACGTGGCCCGACCATCCGGCGCTAGACTACTTCCGCCGCTTCTTCCGCTTCGACCAAGGACACAGCGAAGAAACCGTGCGGCGAGTTACAGCCGCGTATTGCGGAACCACGACTTATCTCGACCAGCAGATCGGCCACGTACTCAGTGCGCTCGACGAGTTCGGCCTAACGGATTCCACCCGCGTGCTCTATACCTCCGACCACGGAGAATGTTTGGGAGCCCGCGGCATCTTCGGCAAATTCACGCTCTACGACGAAGCCGCGGCGGTGCCGATGGTTATGGCCGGCCCCGACGTGCCGGAGGGGAAGGTGGTGCAGACGCCTGTTTCTTTGGTGGATTGCTTTCCAACCGCGCTCGAATGCGTTGGGGCTGCATTGATCGACGAAGACCTGCCCGGCCGCTCGCTGTGGCAAATCGCGCAAGAGGACGATCAAGAGCGCACCGTCTTCAGCGAGTATCACGCGCTAGGCACCGAGCACGGCACCTATATGCTGCGCCGCAATCGCTACAAGTACAATTACTACGTCGGCGCACCGCCGCAGCTTTTTGACTTGGCAGAGGATCCCGACGAACTAGAACTAAACGACTTGTCGGGTATGCCAGAGTACCAAGAATTGTTGCGAGATTGCGAAAGGGAGTTGCGCGCCTTGCTCGACCCGGAAGCGGTTGACGAACAGGCCCATGCCAGCCAGCGGGCAACCATCGAAGCGGCGGGCGGGGCCGCTGCGGTGATTCAACGCGGTGCCTTCGACCATTCGCCGACGCCCGGAGAAAAGGCCGCATTTAGGCCGCACGGGTAAGGGCGACCGATCGGTCGCCCCTACTGGGCGCAATTTGCCCGGACGTACCGTCGGCCTTTTCTTTTTTCATGCCCGACACCCCAAGCAACCCGGCAAACCCCACTCACAGACTTTCCCCAGCAACTCGTCTCCGCAGCCAGTCGCGGCTGATCGGCGTCGCGGTTAGCGGCTCGATCAACAACGCCCTCCTCACTTCCATCGTCCCCCTCTTTCTCCTCTCTCTCGGTGCTTCGCCCTTTCTCATCGGCTTAGTCGCCACCAGCGAGTACCTCCAAAAGATGGGGCGCGTCGGCGGGTTGCAGCTCATGCAGCGCACCGGGAAGGCCGGGCTCTTCTTTTGGGGCCGACTCTGCTCGGTGCCGGCGGGGCTAGCGCTGGCGCTGTTGGCGTTCTACGGCGCGAACGGGGTTTGGGCTGCTTGGATCGGACTAGCCCTGTTTAGCGTCCGTGGTCTCATACAACAAGCAGGCAACACCGCCTGGTGGCCCTTAGTCCAAGACAACACCGCTAGCGGTGGAATCGGTGCCTTTCTCACGCGCATGCGCCTTCAGCAGCGCCTGCTCGAACTCGTCTTGCCCATCCTGATCGGCTGGTACCTCGGCTCGCAGCCCATGGCCGACGACTTCGGTCCGCTCTTTGCCCTGGCGGTTTTCTCCACCTGCGGTGGAGCCTTCTTGGTGCGCGCCGTAGCTGAGCAACCGCTGTCCCCTCCCGGCGAAGGTCTAATTCGTCGCTTGCGCCAAGCGTTGGCCGCGCCCCAGATCCGCGCCTATGCGCTCTTCATTATGGCCCGCACGGCCGTGCTAGCGGCGACTTTTCCGCTGTGGGTCGTGGCGCTCACGGATGGGGGGCTGCCCGTTAGCTACTTCGTCTGGATGACGCCAGTACAAGCCCTCGGCTATGTGATCGGGCTGCATGGCTGGGGGCGGATGGTGGACCGGCACGGCAGCCGAGGACCGCTGACCATCACCCTGTTGCTGCAAGCGGCCATGGCACCCGCTTGGCTCTTCTTGCCTACGGGACTCCCGTGGATCGCACTCTGGGCAGGGGTCGTCTATTTGCTCTGGGGCACGCTAGACGGCGGCTATCAGATGGGGCAATCGCGGGCGATGATCGACGCCGTTTCCAAAGAGTATCAAGCCGAGGGGTTCTCCCTTGCAATGTACGCTTCGGCACTAGGCGGTATCGTCGGCGGCATCGCGGGTGGAGCCTGTTTCCAATGGTCCGCTGCGTTAGTAGGTCCGCGGGGGCCGATTTTTTATTTATGTGCGGTTCAACTCGCATTTGTTGCGGCTTGGCTGCTCAGTACTCGGCTGGCCGGTTACCGGAAGCAAACCCCCGTGCGTCGCTTCTTGCGCTTGTCATCTTAGAGCCTCCGTCGTATGTTGCTTAATCCTCACTTCAAGATGCCCATGGACGCATGATTCACACTGCAAAAGCCCTTGCCGAACTTGTCGAACGCGCCCTAGACTGTGAGCGCGTTGCCCTAGACACTGAATTCGTTTGGAACCGCACCTACTATCCCAAGCTAGGTGTGATCCAATTGGCTCTCGCCAACGGAGACTGCTACCTAATCGACCCAGTGGCGATTGCGGACCTCTCGCCTCTTGGAACCCTGTTAGAGCACCCAGAGGTCGAACTGATTCTCCACGACGCCCAACAGGACTTGGCTATTCTGCGCCGGGTCGCGGGTGCTTTCCCGCGCAACGTCTTCGACACCCGCTGCGCAGCCGGGCTTGCCAATATGAGCTCTACCACTTCGCTGGCCGAGCTCTTGGAGCAGACTCTCGGCGTGGTCCTCGACAAGACCGAGACGCTCACCAACTGGGTCCGCCGACCGCTCTCTGAAGATCAGCTAGCGTACGCCATTGAGGACGTGCGCTATCTGCACGAGACGCGTGATGTGTTGCAGGCGCGCGTCGAGGAAATTGGTCGCAGCACTTGGCTGGCAGAGGAAATGGCTGCGTACGACGACCCGCAGCTATACGAGGAGCGAGACCCACGCGAGCAATTCACGCGGATCAAGGGCATGGGCAACGCTTCCCGGCGCGAGTTGGCCATCCTCCGCGAGTTGACCGCTTGGCGCGAAGAGGAAGCTCGGCGCAGCGACCGGCCGCGCAATCACGTATTGATGGACGAAGTCCTCGTGTTACTAGCCCGGCGCAAGCCTCAGTCTATGGAGGAACTGGGTCGGCTCCGCGCACTCGGCAAGCACCGCTATGACCGCTACCTGCTCGAACAGATTCGCCGTGGCTTGGCCGTCCCCGACGCAGAGTGCCCACCCCGGCCTCGCCGACCGCAACTCGACAAAGAGACCGTCGAACGCAAGCTCGCCCGGTCTATGGACCACTTGCGCCAGCAAAGCGACGCAGCACAGATTGACGCGCCTTTTGTCGCACCCCGCGCCGAAGTGCGCGACCTCATCCTCGACGGGGGCGCAGCTACGCCCGCAGATCATCGCCTCCTGCGCGGGTGGCGGCGCGATTTTATTGGCGACGCCCTCTACGGCATCGCCACTTGCCCCGAGTGAAGCGCACTTCATGCTGGCCGCGAGCGGGCTGAAGCTCGCCCGATCAGACACAGCGGCACGACCAACACCACCAGCACCGATGAAGATATTAGCCCCCCCGATGTGCCCAAGGCCAAGGTGTACCAGATGTCGCCCCGGTCTCCTTGCAACAACAACGGCAAAAACCCGGCGATCGTCGTCAGCGTGGTGATGAAAATGGGGCGCAACCGCTGGAAAGCAGCGCGAGTAACTGCGTCCGGCACAGACGCCGGCTGCGTTCGCAACGCCTTGGCAATATGGTGTACCAGTAAGATGGAGTTGTTCACGGAAATACCCATCAAAAGCAATAGCGAAGCATATCCACCTTGATCGAAAGAAGCACCCGACAAGTAAAACCCGGCACCCACCCCAATCAGGGCTAGCGGCAGGGCGAGCAACACCAGCAACGGCCAAGTCCAAGACTCAAAGAGCGCCGCCGCGATCATCCAGACTAAGACGACCGAGAGCAGCACGATGAGGACCAACTCTCGCTCTTCCTCTGCACTGAAAATCGACATCATATAACCCCGCGACAGGCTGTATCCATAGGGTATAGGTGTGTGGTCCATTATATCCTGCACCACCATTTCGGCGTAAGAAAAATCGCCCAAGATCGTAAACCCGACCTCTTTAATGTAACGCTGATTCTCCCGCTTGATCTCGGGCCGCACATAGTGCTTTTGCAAGCGGCTGACATCGCCGATGTGGGCACCTGCTTCCGCCAATAAGGCTTGACTCAGACGGCGCAGATCGGTGCGGCGGGCCGCTGTATCGGCAACAGCCGCCATATACTCCCGACGGTCCACGTACAGCTTGGCGACCGGGGCTCCACCGTCGAGCCGGGTTTGTATCTGATCGGCGACCGCGGCGTGGTCAAGGCCCAGCGGGGCAGTCTTGGCGTGGTCAATCTGGGCTAGCACCTCGTAGCGGGGCGGGCCATAGGCGCGGTCAATGTGAATATCCTTGATCCGCCGCGAGCGGCGATCCTGCAACCGCTCGGCGATTCCGGTGGCGATTTGGCCTACCTGCCTGAAATTGTAGCCCTTTACTTCCAGCCGTCTCGACGCACTCAAACCACCTCCCAGCCCTCTCCCCTCCGGTTCTAGGTCTTGGCCCCAGATCCGAAAGCCAACGCCGCCGATGTTGTGCCCGTAAGCCGCTAAATTGTCGTATAGCACGTAGGGCACATTCGACCTTTTGTACTCTTCCTCTATCAACACTTGCACAAGCCCGTACCGGCCATGCGTTTGGGTGATGATCCCCCGGACGTACGGAGCAAACAAGCGCACCTGCTTTTCAATGCCCTGCAACAGTCCGTCCAATCGGCTGATGTGCGCGTTGTGCGGCATTTCGAGAAAGACGATCAGCGAAAACCCTTCGGTTATTTCCCGCAAGAGGTGTCTATACGGCGACTCTTCTATGCGGTGGCCGACGTCGCGGAACAGAAAGTAGGTCGCACCGCCGAACGTGCTAAAGAGCGCCGGTTTAACCACGCCCAGCAGCGGGTTGCCCCACACCGCGTTGTAGAGCCGCGTCCCCCCATCGTAGAGCCGTGTCCAAGCGGAACCGGACCCCCCTTCCTTTTCAGACACCAACACTCTGTTGCCGAACGTACCCAGCGCCACGAGACTATCCCTATCGGCGAGCCACTGTTGGTACTCTTGACGAGTTTCAATTGCACTGGTGAGCCTCCCTTTTTCTACCAACCCCCGGCGCGTTCCCACTTCGTCCGGCAAGAGCCATAGGGGAACGCCTACCATCCACGCGATCAGCCCTAGCACCCACCCTTTGCGGCGGACGCAAAAGGTGAGAACGCGGCGGTACGCCCCATATAGGCGGCGGTCTGCTGCTGGGGATGGAGCAACCCGGCGGACGCTGTGGTAGAAAAACGTCGGTATCAGGATGAGGGCGAAGGCGAGGGCCAAGACGAGCGTCAGGCCCAACGACACGACAAAGGGCGTGAAATGTCGCTGCAATTGGGGGGAAAGGAAAAATACCGGCAAGAAAGCCCCCAAAGTGGTTAAGTTGGAAACCACTAAGGGGTACATCACCTCGCGCAGCCCCTCGGCTACGGCTTCTTTTATATTCCCTTCCGGCCCGCAGTCTTCGGCGCGGCGGTGGACGTAGTCATAGACGACGATGGCGTTGTCGATGATAATCCCAAACCCGATGGTAAAACCGGCCAAGGTAATTAGGTTCAGTGGTAGGCCGAAGAGGAAAAACAGGCTGAACGCCCCCAACGTGGAAAGCGCGACCGAGCACAGGATCAACACTGGCGTATAGAGCCGTCTGAACACCCCGACCAACACGAGCGCGATACACAGGATGGAGAAGGCAGATCGGCGCAGCAGGAAGTGGAGGTCGTCCTCGATGCGAGCGCCCTCGTCGTTGAGCACCGCGATCTCGACCTCCGCCGGCAACTGCGCGGCAATGGCGGCGAGCGCGGTCCGCACCCGTCGGGAGGTGCCGATCATGTCGCTGCCGGCCGTCTTTTCGACCTGTACGGCAATCCCGTTGCGTCCGTTGATCCGGTACAGGACCTGCGGATCGCCAGACTGATAGCGGACGGTCGCTACATCCTCCAAGTAAAGGACGCGCCCGCCCGCCATCCGCTTGAGGGGAATTCGCCTGAGCGCGTCGAGATGTTCCACGCCTCCTTGTAGCTGGATCCGGCTCAGGGTGCTGTGCGCTTGGGTCGTCCCCAAGGAGCGGGTCTGCATATCCTGCGCCGCCAACACCGCCCGCAGTGCCCGCAAGTCAATCCCCCAGCGTTGGGCCAAGGCGCGGTCCAACTCGATGAGGATGCCTTGCTCTCTCCCTCCTTGTACCGAGACCTCTCTGACTCCGGAGACGGATAGCAACGGGAGCCGCACCTTGTCTTCTACGAGGGTGCGGAGCGCGGCCGGATCGTCGCGCCCGAGCACCTGAAAACGGATAAAGCCGCGCAGGTCGCGCAGCAGATCCGGCTCAAAGCGTCGCACCACTGGATAAGAGACGCCCGGGGGCCGCTGGCGGAAGAACGAGTGGATTTTCTCGTTGAGTTCCAATTCGGCTAGCTGCAAATCGACCGTGCGAGCAAACTCGGCCGTGATATAGGCCCTCCCAGCCGAGGTGACCGAGCGCAATTGGACCACGTCTCGCACCCCCCTCACCAGCGATTCTAACGGGGCAGTGAGCCTCGATTCTATCACGACCGCCGAGGCCCCCGGCCAAGAAAGGTTCACCGTTAGCTGGGGGGCATCGGCTTCTTCGGTCGTGTCGATGGGTATGAGGGGAAAGCAGAGCAGACCGATGGCCAGTACGCCGGCACTGGCGACTCCTATGGCCACGGGCCGGTCCAACAACTTGTCGGCTATCCCCACCTTCAGGCTTTCTCGCGCATCACCACCGAGTAGAGGATGGGAATGACAATTAGGGTTAGCAGGGTCGCCAAGGATAGACCGCCGACAATGGCCCAGGCCAGCGGGTGCCGCAACTCGGCCCCACTACCGCTGGACAAGGCCATGGGTAGGAGGCCGCACATCGTGGTCAGGGTGGTCATGTAGATGGGCCGGAAGCGCTTTTGTCCGGCTCCCACAATAGCGCCCCGCAGGTCGCCGCTGGCGCGGAAGCGCTTGTGGATGAAATCGACCTTGACAATCGAGTCATTCACCACAATACCCACCAGCACAATACACCCCAACAAGGACATGATGTTCAGAGTATTATTAGTCGCCCACAACGCGAAAACCACGCCCATAGACGCCAGCGGCACAGCCGCGACAATCACAAAGGGGACGACCAGCGATTCAAACTGGGCGGCGAGGATGCAGTACACCAAGATCACCGCCAAGGCGACCAGTACGTACAGGTTCCGGTACTGCTCCTGCATCTGGGCGTAGTGGGTTCCGCTGGCCACCCAATGCCCGCTGGGAATAGTTAGGCGATCCAACAGCGCGGTGAGTTTGGCTTGGGCTTCGGTGCGCTCCATGCCTTGCAGCGTAGCCGTTATCGTCGCCGTGCGGGTTTGGCCCTCGCGGTGAATTTCCTCGTAGCCTCGGCTAGGTTTTAGCCGGATGAGTTGGGAAAGGGGAACGTGGATGGTGCGGTCTTTTCTCCGCACCGGGTACTGTAGGCTCAAGATGCGCTGCGGATCGAGCTCGTCGGCGTGTTCAGCGCGCACGCGGATGTCGATGCGATCGACAAAATCGACGAACTGAGTAGGCGTACTACCTTGTAGCTGCCGGTTGATGAAATCGGTGAGTTCTCCGATGCGAATGCCGTAGTTTATAGCGGCGTCGCGGTCAATGACAACCTCAAAGGTCCGCTTGCCGGTTCGCAGGTCGGAAACCACGTGTGCAAAGCCGGCGGTCTGCCGCATAAAGTCGGCGATCTGCTCGCTCAGAGACGCCAAGGTCTCTAGCTGAGGTCCGACGATCTTCACGTCGAATAGGGTCTGTTGCCGCTGAAACAACTGTTCAAAAACCGACGCTGGCTGGGCGAGCGTCAGGGTCAGCTCGCCAAAGGCCGCGAAGGCGGCTTCTAATGTTCGCTCCACCGCCGCACTCGGCACACCCTCGGCGAGCTCGAGCTCGAGGACCGCCTTATTCAGCCCGGGCCGATATCCCCCGGCTACGCTCTCGCGGACGATGCCCACCGACGCCAACACCGAGTGGACGCCAGCCTCTTGCCGCAGGCGGTGCTCCAGCCGAGCAACCGACGCCGAGGTGGCCGACAAGCTCGCCTCTGCCGGCAACTCCACGTGCAAGACGAGGTGCCCGCGATCCACATCCGGCATGAGTTCCCGCTCCAGCCGCACGGCCAGCCAACCGCTCAGGGCGAGTAATGCAAAAGCGGCCACCACGACCGCGTAACGACGGCGCAAGGCCGCGGCCAAGACCCGTTCATAGAGGGCAAAGAACGCGCCGAACACCCGCTGAAAAAGGTCAATGGTCCAAACCAATGGGACCGCCAGCCGATGGAGGACACGGCTCGGTTGCCTCTTCCATCTTCTAGAAGAAAGCATGGGCAGCAGGGTAATGGACACCAACAGGGAAGCAGCTAAGGCCAAAGAGATGGTAACGGCCTGCTGGTAAAAGAGCGCCCCGGCCATCCCTTTGATGTACACCAAGGGCAGAAACACAGCCATGGTGGTCAAGGTCGAGGCGGTAATGGCCAGCCCTACTTCCTCGGTGCCGCGCACTGCCGCTTCGCCGGGGGCATGGCCCAACTCGCGATACCGGTAGATGTTTTCCAGCACCACAATCGAGTTATCGACCAAAATCCCCATGCCCAGCGCCAGCCCGCCCAAGGACAAGATATTGAAGTGAATATCGAGGAAGTACATGCAGATGAAGGTGGTGACGATGGAAACGGGTATGGACAGACCGACGATGAGGGGATTTTTGAAGTCTCTGAGGAAGTAGATGAGGGTGATAAAGGCGAATAGGCCGCCTAGGTAGAGCGCCTCGATCACACTGTCGATGGACGCTTGGATAAACTCGGCTTGGTCAAAAACCGGCCGCACCGTAAAATCGGGATAGTCCCGCGAGAACTGGTACAGATCGCCGTACACCTTCTTAGCGGTCTCTACCGTGTTGGCCCCAGCTTCTTTAAAAAGGTACAAGGTAATAACCTCGTGGCCGTTCAGAAGGGTGTACCCGCTCCGCTCGGCGTACCCTTCCTCGATCCGGGCAACCTCCTCTAAGCGAATCTGTTTGGGCTCTTGTCGCACCGGAATCCGGCCGATCTCGGCAAGGTTGGTAAACTCGGCCTGGATGCGCAGCGGAAACTGGGCCACGCCGTCGCGGATGGTGCCGCCTGAGTGCGTAACATTGAACTGCGCGAGACTCTGCTCCACCGCGGCAAAGCCAATGTTGTAGCGCCGACATTTCTCCACATCGAGGAATACTTGAATCTCGCGGTCGAGCCCGCCGGCCACCTGCACGTAGGCTACGCCGTCAATCTGTTCGAGGCGGCGCTTGATGACGGATTGGGCGACCTCCTTTAGCTCCATCAGGGCTTGGTGGTAATCGCGGGTGGACTGGGGATGCTCAATCCGGTCGCCGGTGACGATCAGGGTCATTACGGGTGCTGAGGAAGGGTCAAAGCGCAAAATGGTGGGGCGTCCGGCCGCTTGCGGCAGCCCGGCCCGGTCGAGACTGCTGCGGGCCTCAATGAAGCCCAAGTCCATGTCGCTGCCCCAGCGGAATTCGACTTCTACCAACGAGAGCCCATCCTGCGAAACCGACCGCAGGCGGCGCACGCTGCCGACCGAGCTGAGGGCGGCTTCAATGGGACGGGTGACGTATTCTTCTACATCGCGGGCGTTCAGGCCGAGGGCATCCGTGCGGACCACGAGCCGGGGAACATCAATGTCGGGCAGAAAATCCACGCTCAGGCGGAAGAGCGAATATATCCCCAAAAACAGCGCGGCCAGAAAGCAGACGGTGGTCGCCACGGGCCGCTGGACGGCAAAGCGGACGAGGCGCACGGGACGGCTAGCGCTGGACGACCACGACCTTGGCGTCGTGGGCTAGATTAAAATGGCCTGATACAATCAACTCTTCGCCTGCGCTCAGCCCTTCTTCGATCTCAATAAAGTCGTCGTTTTCGAGGCCGGTTCGCACGTAGCGCCACTTGGCCTGACCCGCTTCGTGCACGAAGACCAGCGCCCGGTCATCGCGGATGAGCAAAGCATCGCGTGGGATAAGCAGCCGCTGCTGAAAAACGCTGGTTTCCACTTCTACTTGGGCGAACATGCCCGGCTTGATGCGGTGGTCGGGGTTGTCGATTGCGATGTGAATGCTACAGGTCCCGCTTTCGGCATCGACCACCGGGCTGATGGCCTTGATGACGCCAGTAAACTGCTCGTCGGGAAAGGCGTGGGGTTGGATGGCGACTTGGGCACCTAATTGCACCAGCCGTAGCTCGCTCTCCAAAATAGGGACATCGAGCCGCAACGGGTCCAGCGCCACCAACCGCATCAAGGTGCGGCCTTGCGCTACCATGCCGCCCGGGCTGACTTCTACTTGCGTGATATAGGCGTCAAACGGAGCCTTAATGACCGTGCGTTCTAAGTCTAACTCCGCTTTTCTTACCTCTAGCCGGTTCCTAGTCAGCCCAGTGGTACTGGCGATCCACTGCTTGGGCGAGTGATCGGCAAACAAGGCGAGGGCATCGCGGTCGTTTATGTCGGAGGTATCGACGGTAGCTTCGACATCATTCCGCAAGAGCTGTCCCCGCTTCATCTGGCTGCTCGACAGGGCAATCGCAGCATATTCGCGCAGCGAGCGGGTCATCTGGTCCTTGGCCTGTAAATAGGCAAGCTGGTAGGATTCGGCATCGATTTGCAGAATGGTGTCGCCTTGGCTGACGAAGCGGCCTTCCTCGGCATGAAGGCTGCTCACCGGCCCGGATACCTGGGCGACGAGGTCGGTCTCAACCCACGCCTTAAAGACGCCACTGGCCGCAATCTGCTGCACAAAGTCGCGCTGCTGCACCGTTTGCGTGGCCACGGGCGTGGCCGGCGGTTCGAGTTCGGGCAATGTGGTAAGGGATGGGCTGTCGGCGGTTGAAGATGGAGCGGATTCACCCACAATCGCATACGCCAATGCACCGAGTCCAAACGTTAAGGCGCTGTAGAGGATGCGTTTCATGGGGTGGGGTGAAGTAAGGGCAAGGACCAAACGTTGCTATGAGGGTTCTTCATCGGAGTATTCTTCGGCAAGAATATGAGCAATTTTACTCCTCAATTCTGGAGCTTCTTGAGTTGCCGTTACCCAGACTATAGGCCACGCTACTGAAAAATAGGCGTGAACAGCGATGTTGCGAAATGCAATAATATCGCTCCATTCGATTTCAGTATGTCGTTCGCGAAATTCCTTGAGTAATCGCGCTGCGCCCTCACCAATGATTGTAAGCTTTTGCAGAACCGCACTCTGTAAGAGATCGTTGCACAAGAAAGAATCGCGCTCGACACCAAGCAGAAATTGACGTATGGCATTCGCAGCTTCTACTATGTCGGTAAGATATAATTCTTCACGACGCATAAAGTACTTCTGCGCTAGAAAGTATTTCTTGGCGGATTTTTGGCTTCAGGCCCCCTTTGGGTACTAAATCTACTTTGCGATTAAATACAGCCGAGAATTCTCTCTGCATTTTGGCCAACTTCATAAAACCCACTTGCGTTTCTGATTCAAATTCCACCAGAAAATCGAGATCGCTGTCTGGGTTAAAACTATCCTCGAGAGCAGATCCGAAAAGTGCGAGTTCTCGCACTTGGTAGTACTGGCACAACCTATTGATTGACTCCATGTCTATATGCAAATCGCGGTTGAGCATTGCAAGTCTCCTTCTATACACTATGGATAGCACACGGTCTCTCTAGTCAGGATATGTTTCCACACCCTAAACGTCAAGGCGAGAGCCTATCGCCGCGTAAGAAGTCGCAGCATTAAAGAGGGCCGTCAATCGACGATCTCGGCCAGCCTACTTAGCGCCCTTTGTTCCCGTCCTGCGAGGGCACGCAGCCGCGATTGAATGCGCGGCAGTACATTTTTCGCGTCCTTGACCGTCCCTTTGAAGCACAAATTCTTCACCACGAACCAGCCCTGAGAAATGGACTCAAATTCCCGGCTGAGATCATTTAGACGCGGCAGTTGGCAGACCTGAGCGGCGTGGTGGAGAAAGCGGCCATGGCCTTCGCGGAGCAAGGCGATTTCCAAGAGCAACTCAGCGCATCGTCCTAAGCGTTCTTTGAGGAATGGCTCTTCGTACTCTGCCCAAGCCCCGATATCTTCGGTTAGTTGCTCAACGCCCTCTAGTCCCACAGCGACATTCGCTTGGTCGCTGGACGCGGACATGCTGTGAAGGTTGCGCTGTAGGAGAGCACGAGTGCCTTCGGGCCGCAGGGTAAGCCGTCGTCTTGGCACCTCCAGCCAGAACCAGTTGTAGGGGTCCTGACCCTCTCCGAGAATCGCGTTCATGTCCCAACTGGCGAGGAACAATTCGAGCGGGATACTCCGCGCTGAAGGCTGCCATGGCGAAGGATCGATGAGGTGAACGGTAGCGGCCTCATCGTCGTACCCAGCGGCGATATACTGGTGGTCTGAATGGCGCAGACGAGGGTAGAGGCCGGCTTGGGCCAGTGGGAACACGTCTAAACTGATCGCCAGCGGGGTATCGGCGTCGATTAGCTTTTTCACTTCACCCCACGCGCTTTGCCCATCGTTCGAGCTGCGGTTGAACAGCGCAATGCCAAAGGCTTTGAGCGTATCGGGCAGGGGCACGACCCGTCCTTGGATGGTGAACCGTTCGCCCTCCCCTCGGCAGTAGAGAAAGTCCCAATGGGAGAAACAGGGCACCGATGGTTCGCATTCATAGAAGCGCAACAGGCTGTCCAACACCACATAGACGCAGTTGTAGCGTCGGTGAGTGCAAAAGGGGACGCCATCAATGTGTTTTTTCATACAGAGGTCTCTAAAGTCAAGGCGAACAGGTGCATGGATGGATTGTCCGGCAGCACGATCCCCGCAAGCGGTCGAGATGTTTCCAAGGAAATCACCTGATGCCAAATCCCGGCCTCAATATGCGTCTCCGTCATCTCATAGCCCGCGCCCGGCGGGGAGATGCCAAAGAGGAATACGTGGGGAATAAGGCTATCAGGGGTGACCAACGGGCACGTTAGGGCCTCGCATTCTCCGTACTGTAGTCCTTGGTAGTGTGAGGCGTCGCTGAGCCCGAGGCTTGTTTCTGTGCAGGCGCCATCGGGTGCCTTTAACTGGAGGGGCTCTTCAAAGGCGCGCCAATCGCACATCCCGAGAACGTGCAGGGCGCGATAATGTCCTACCGGCAGCGGAATTTCCTGCCCCTCACAGGAGATATTGTCGGGCACTCCGTCGCTTTTGTCGGGAAAGACAAACCGCGTTCCATTATAGGCGATGGTTGCCCCCGAGGCCGGAAGACTTTCAGCGCAGAAGATCGTGCCCATCCCGTCAAGCCCATCGACGGTCGGGTCGCAACAAGAGGCGATTCCGGCGTTGTTGCAGTGGGGCGCGAGATCGACGATGACTGAGTGATCGGGGGACATATAGCAATGCGGAATGATTTGAACGATCCGAGCGGTGGATCGTCTTGCAGGTAGGGGCGAGCGATCGCTCGCCCCTACAATTCGACGTCTGTCTGCGTCCATCGGCGATTATCTCGCGAATGATTTAGGATGGCTATATTTGCTCTGGTGGATATTGGCCCCTTCGACAGGCTCAGGGGCCGAGGTGAGGGGACTAACCACTGGCCACTAACCACTGACCACTGTCTTCTCAGCGATATACTGGCTCAGCGTCCGCACTGAATCGAAGAGTTCTACCTGCAAATCTTCGTCATCTACCTCAAAGCCAAACTCTTCTTCAAGGGCAAAGACGATTTCCAACGAGGCGATGGAGTCTGCACCCAAGCCCTCCCCGAAAAGAGGCTCATTGTCGTCTATTTCGTCTGGATTGACGTCGAGCTCAAGGGCTTGGACGAGGGCCTGTTTCACTCGTCGGGTTATGGGAGTTATTGGATCGTGCATTCTGTTTTTCCTCATTGGTGGTACGCATAGGCACCTAAGTATGGGATACTTCGCTTCGCTCAGCATGACAGGTGCTAGCCCTCTGTTTGTTGTCATGCTGAGCGGAGCAAAGCGGAGTCGAAGCATCTCTACCCCCGATTCCTGCCTTATCCAGCAGCCCCAGAGCGAGGTTTTTTCGAACCCGAGACGCCTTCGTTCCCAAGCAGCTTATTCTCCTTATCGGCGAAATAGTCAATCACCACTTCGACGGCCTTGTGGACATCGGCTTGAGAGGCAATGGACAAGGCGGGCAGCTTAAACTTTTGTTCCAAGTGTCGCAGCTTGCGGCGGCTGTCTTCCTCGCTCATGGGGCGGGGTTTTATAGACGTGCGTCCATACGCTTCCCGCACGTGCTTTTCCTTATCGCTCATGGCCAACAACAGGGTCGGGGCGTGGCACAGCGCTCGGATGCCGTCTATGGTGTCCTGAATGTAGTCGTCGGTATCTATACTGTTGACCACCAGCAGGCAAGCGTCTGGCTTGACGCCCATTAAGAAGGCGACGGTGGACAGGGTATGGGTTTCGGGTTCGCTTACGTTGTAGGGCACTGTGCCGGATTGACTGCCGACCAACATTAGGTGCGGACGCTTGCGTTGATTGATTTGCCTCATTTTGGCGTCTAAGTAGGGAGCGTAATAATCCAGTGGCATCTCGACGGACGCAGCATAGCCCATGGGGAAAGCGCAGTCCATGCCGAAAAGCGCGGCGTGGTGCTCGGTGCCGATTTGTCCCACTCGATAGCCCAACTCCAGCAAGCGGCGGCGCAAGGCCAGTTGCAGGGTGAACTTACCTTGCTGTGAACTGGTGCCCAAGACCGCCACAACCGGCACATCTACTTGGGGATACTGCGAAGCCGCGGCGAGGGTTTGCTGTGCGTCTTTGGCCGACAACGCCGGATAGTACAGACGCAGTCCCTTGGCCTCGGCCTGTTCGTATAGATCGGCGTATCGCTCGCGGGGCAGTGCCAGCAGGCTGAAGACGTGAACGCCCTGATCCAGTGCCATCTGCACGGCTTCGCGCAATACATCCTTTTTGCGAATTCGACCCAGTTCATCTACGTACCCCAAAATGAGCGTATTGGCCCCTTGCAAGGCCGCGGCCAAACGCGGCGCAACCTGAAAGCCCACCGGGGGCAGGCCAGTGGCCTTGCCGGCGTCTTTGCCGGTCAAGCCCTTGCCGATGGGGTCGCCGATGCCAACAATCTCAAAGCTGAGCAGGTCGCGCCCGCGCATTAGGGCGTGCATTTCCTTGTTGTAGGGATAGAGCGCGGCTTTCTGAATCCAAGAGAACGACTCCTCGACCTCGGGTGGGGCAACGGGTTGAGGCACGGAACGAGGGGCAGCTTCGGGGTGGGCGTGAAGGTGCAGGAGTTGACGCACTTGTTCCAAGTCGGCCTTGGGCTGCGCCTCGCGGATTAGGGCGACCAAGCCGGTAATGTGGGGCGCGGCAAAGCTGGTGCCGGCGGTCATAATCTCGGGCGGTTCCAGCCAGCACAGGCGTTGGGCATCGCCCCGGGCAATGCACTCAATGGCCTCCCCTTGGCGGTAGTGATACTTATAGAGGCCCCGCACCTTGCCCGATCCCACGCCAATGACTTGGGGCAAATGGGCTGGATAGCTCTCCCGGCCTTCTTCGTGCTCGGCGGCAACCAATAGGACGCCTTGGTCAGCAGCCTGCTGACATATCCGCTCCAAAGCGTCGCGGTATGTCACCTCGGTCGTGCCCAAGCTCAGGTTGATAAGGTCCATGCCGTGGTCCAAGGCCCATTCGATGGCCGCGACTAGCAAGCGGCTATCGGCTTGGAGCGATTCGTCGAAGATGCACACACTGTACAGATCGGCCTTCGGCGCTTTGCGGTGAATGATGCCAGCGCAGGCCGTGCCATGGCCAGCGCAATCAGCGTAGTCGTCGCTGTAGCAGATGGTGCCGTCTGGCCCCATAGCAAGGCCAACCCCGCCAGCCACTGACCCTACTTTGGGATGATCGGGGACAATGCCGCTATCGACTACCGCAACCTTGACGCCGCGGCCGGTTCGGTCCGCAAAAGGAAAGTTCACGAGCCGGCCTCCTCGCCCTCGGCAACCGGGAAGCCAGCCGCTTGCCAAGCGGGCCAGCCCCCGGTCAGGACATAGACTGCATCGCGGACGGATTCTTCGACGAGCCGCTTCGCCAGCGTACTACTGCTCTGGCAACCGCTACCCGAACAGTAGGCGATAACTCGGCTGTCAGCCGGATAAGACGCCAGCACTTCGCGCAAATGGGCCGTAGAAACATGGGAAGGCAGGTGCAAGGCTCCGGGAATATGACCAGCCTCGTAAGCAAAGGCCGATCGCACATCTACAAACACGGCATCGCCACGGTCGAAATTCCGTTTAGCCTCCGTCGGATTGAGTCGGTGGATGGCCGAACTTTCAAAGTCACCAAGCGGCATATCGGCGAATTCTTCAACGCCGCCAAGCGTCGCATCGGCGAATAGCACTGGCGGCGAGTGCCGGTCTGCGTACGACCAGAGGGCGTACCCGCCGCCCATTAACCCGCCGACCCAGAGGATAATACCAGTGGTGAACAGCCGTCGTTTCATTCGGTTCGCTCCAGTTCGGCCTCTTGCTGATGCTCGACAAACCGGGTGTAATAGCCCTGCTGCTGGCGCAGCACTTCGGGCGGCCCCTGCTCTACCACGCACCCGTCGGCCAAGTAGATGACCTCATCTACACCTTGCACAGCACTAAGCCGGTGGCTGATTAACAGAATCGTTTGCTCGCGGTATAACTGTTGGATGCGGTGAAAAAGGGCCGCTTCGCTCTCGGCGTCTAAAGCCGCGGTGGCTTCGTCCAAGATGAGCATTTCTACCGGCTGCAACAGAGTCCGCGCTAAGGCAATGCGCTGCTTTTGGCCACCGGAGAGTTGTACGCCTTGTTCGCCGATTTTCTCCTGCACATCTAGGCCGTTCAGTCCCACCTGCTCAATCACTCTTTCAATGTCCGTCGGCTCTCGCTCGAAATTGCCGTAGCGGATGTTGTCCCATATCGTGTCGTCGAACAGATGAACTTGCTGGCTGACCAAGCCGATATGCGTTCTCAACTCGCGCAGTTGAATGTCCTCAAGCGGCACACCGTCTATGAGGACGCGGCCTTGATCGGACGTGTAGAATGCACACAACAGATTCGCCAACGTCGTCTTGCCGCTGCCACTCGCGCCGACCAAGGCGTAGGTCTTGCCTTTGGCCAACTTCAGATTGACACCTTGCAAGACTGGCTGGTCGTCGAAGCGGAAGTGAACGTCTTGGAGTTCAATGGTGTGATTATAGACAAAAGGCTGACGCCCGGTATGTGTCGCCTCTTGAGTGGGGAGCTGCATGAATTCTAACACTCGGCGCATGGAGACCATGCCCCGGACCAGATCCATATACAGATTGTGTAAACTTTGTACCGGATTGAACAAGCGCGTGGTGTACTGGAGAAAAGCGATTAGGGTGCCAAGCGTCATAGCACCTTGCATCACATTATAGCCTCCCCAACCCAAGATGAATACCGGCGTTACTGCGACCAACCCCGAGGAAATCGTACCCATGGAAGTTGAGTAAAGGACATTACGCATAACGGACGCGATCAAATCATTCAGGGCTGAGCGAAAACGACCCGTTTCGTGGCCATCGCTGTTAGAGAGTTGGATCAACGAAACGAGATTGAACCGCTCAATGGCATAGCTAGATAGCCCAGCCCCCTGTTGCTGGAGGGATTCGACAACCTTCCTGATCTTGGGCTGAAAGTACAGCAGATTTGCTACAAATAAGGGGATGACCACAATGGAAAGCAGAAACAAGGTGACATTCATATAGCACAGCACTGCCACGAGACCGATCAGGATCAGAACGCTATGAAGAAAACGCAGCACACTCGACGTTAAAACGGACTGGACCACCCCCACGTCGTTGTTCAATCGAAACACTAATTCTCCAGTTTGCTGCCGATGGTGAAAGTCCAAGGGCAAGTTCATAAGATGCTGGAACAAGTCAACCCGTATATTCCGAACAATGCGATTGCTCGCCCAAGCATATAAGTAATCGGATGCGAAAGACAGGATTAGACTGGTGCCGATGATACTCAGCATGACGGCGAGGGCTATTAGCAGCGGATAAAATTGTTTGGTCGGCAGTATATCATCAACGATGATCTTCGTGATATACGGCGGTGCCAGCGAACCGGCCGTGGTGCACAGCACACAGAGCAATACAAGAAGGCCATGAAACCAGTAGGGAACCAAAAATCTAGCAAAACGGCCTATTACGAATCGTGCTTTTTCAGGCTTGAGCATTGAGGGTATCAAAGATCGGTTAGGATATGACGGCCTTTGATAACGTCGGAAACGGACAGGCCCTCCAGCTTTTTCAACGGCGAGTCGGCGAATTGGGCGGTATTTATTTCGAGAGCAGGCAGATGAATAGATACCAGTTTCCAAAAGAAGAGTTGAGTGAATTGCTCCCGACCATACAGCGGGTAATGACATTGGAGAATGGTTTGGCGCGAATCTACCAGAAAAACCACAGGGGTCCGCTCGAGAAGCGCATTGTAGGCTCCATCCTCAATCGGTGGCAGCGTCCCCAGCCGATATTTCGGCTTAAAAGCCCGCACGAATTGCGCGGCTACCGACGGGGTAGAGGAGAGCGCGTATATAGGAAATTGAGCCGGGTCTTCCAGATGGTCATATACATGTTGTAGAGCCTCTAACACCAGTTCTAGGCAGGGCTGGCAGGAAGATGGATCGAATAAAACCACCAAACCGCCTTGGGTTCCGGCAAAATCAGTGTACAGCGTATCGGCGGCGGTCTTCAGGGGAATCACGGGGAAGGACTGGCCGACCCACTCATTGGCCTTAAAGGTGCTGATCGCATAGGTGCGGTAATTCCCCAAATCAACGAGGTGAACCTGACCTAACCAAGCCACGACGACGGTGAGAGCGATGAGTTGCACCAAGTTGATGAGGGTAGACAGTTTGAGCAGGTTCTTCGTCTGCATGGGATCATCCAGATAATCTCAGCGGCCCGATTCCCATGTATGGGGACCGGGCCGCTGCACGACCAGTATATAGACCCTAGTGTTAGGAGTTAGCGAGTGTTATGGAGGGAAGCATGAGAGTAGGTAGCCTCTCATACTTCCGCTCATCGGGAATTTGGAGATGGGTTACGTTGGGAGGCCGATCTCAGCAGATCTTAACCTCTTTGGTCGAACCAGCAGTGCAACTATTCCAAAACTCCCAATCTTGTAATCGGCAATCATATTTCCTAACCCAGCATCCCGACGGCCTCTTATCGATATTAGACCACTCGTACCAGTCGAGGGCTTCGTGCCAATAGGCCAAAAGCAGGGAGTTGCGTCTATCAGAGGGTTTCTTAATGAGCTTTTTCATAATGTTTGCTCCTTGTAAAAAGGTGATGGATAAAAGAACCAGGGCCTATAGTACTGGTTCATGACAGGATTGGTTTAGGTTGAATCAAAGGACAGTGCATAGATCTCCACCGTGCCATTGGACGTCTCCGCCCTCTTTTCCGAGGGTGCTCTCCAGATATACAGACGATCTTGCCAAGCGGCGACACTGTTCCAAGGTATAATGTTCGTAAACGATTCGAGGTATTCTACCGCCGTTTCATTGAAGTCGTATGACTCGATCCTATCCGAAAAAGTAAGATCATAGAGTACCCACCTTAGCGGGGATACTCCTTCTTTCACTTCTAAAGTTCGGTGAGAGTAAGAGACAAATAGATACCGCTCATCTATCAGGGTCATGCTTTTTACGGTGGTCATCTCCAATTCATTCATATCTGCGAGGGAACCTCCCCAGAGGCTATGGTAGCGCTTGGGCAAGGCAATGAATCCCTCGGGGCGCTGACCAAACTGCCGTATGATCGCTCCAGTGTCGGCGTTGATCTCTTTGATTAAGTAGTCATTAGGACCTAGATAATACAGCCGATGCCGGGTTGCGCTGTAGCACATTTGGGCATAGCCGTTCATACGAGAAGAGATGAACCGCTGTTTGTCGGTGGAAACGGGCGTGCGATAGAGTATCTCCCAAGTCTCGGGGTCAAATCGCTGCACCTCCAATATCTTCATCGGGTTCGTCCTCACCACGAACACCTCCTCACCCAGACCTGTTAAAATTCGGACACTAGAGAGCGATCGCGTTCGATCCAAGTAATCCCCCTGCCGATCATAGCAGAGAATCTGGCCCAAAGGGACATCGAGAAGATACACTCGGCCTTGGGGATCTACGGCCATCGCTCTGGGGGAGCCGCCGTACTCGCCGGGGCCGTTTCCTCTTCGTCCAAAGGAGCGGATGTACTGTCCGTCCGTACGACTGAATTCAAGAGCTTGGGCGACGGTTCCATCTGTGATCAGCAAGGTGCCCTCTGGGGAAAAGTTCATCCAGAATACCATACCAACCCCTGGCGTGTCCTCGTCAAAGGCCAGTTCGACTTGGCCCAGAAAGGTCAGGCCGAGTTTACCGACGTACTCTACCGGCGTTTGAGGGATGTTCGCCTCATCCACCTCCCCCAACTCGAAGCTGACGTACCATTCCTTAACATCGTCCCATAGACCGGCGTCCCCCGGTTCAGGGGTACTACCGATGGCAAGCATACTAGCAATCAGCAGAGTAGCCAAGCGTCCGACACGGCACACAGGCCGCCACTTAAAACCGTCTTCCGGCTGGAAACGAGATATGATGAAAGCACTAAGTGGCACGAGAACCGACTCTTTCTCAACGTTACAGATACTCGGTATCCCAACCGCTATCGGCAGGAATACCCTTCGCAGATTAAAGATAGCCATCATTCGATATCCTCCTATGGGAAAACTCCCTATTTTCGCCTCTAAAAAAGCTGATTTTTCGACGCAAGAGTCCCCAGAGACTCCCTAATCCAGCGACGCAATTCCTTCTCGGATCGCGTATTTGGTCAATTCGGCTGTCCCGTTCAGGCCGAGCTTCTTCTTGAGATTCTGGCGATGGTTGCCCACGGTTTTCTCGCTCATATTTAGCTGACCGGCTATTTGCGTGGTCGATTTTCCCTCGGCGATAAGCTGCAGCACCTCTCGCTCACGGGCTGTCAGGCAGGGCGGCTCGGCACCCTCGGCGAGGTGTTGCGCGTAATCGGCGATGAGGGGATCAACCAATTGTGGGCTCACGTACTTGCGGCCAGCCTGTACCTCCCGAATCGCCTCCACCACCTCACGGGCCACTGTTTTCAGCACATAGCCCGAAGCCCCCGCCTGAATCATGGCGGCCATAGAACGCTGGTCCGAGAGTCTCGACAGTGCCACCACTTTCACGCTCGGCTCCCTAGCCCGTATCTGCCGCGTCGCCTCAATACCATTCAAGTTGGGCAGACCAATGTCCATAACCACAATATCGGGTAGGTGCTTGGAGACCAAGGCGATGCCTGTGTGGCCGTCCCCAGCCTCGGCAACTACCTCAATGCCTTCTTTTTCACACAGCGAACGCACTCCTTGGCGCGTAACTTCGTGATCTTCCACCAGCAAGACTCGCGTACTCATTTGTACTAAATTGGTCCTTTCTATTGGGAATATGGCTCGTGAGAAACGCCGCGACCTATTCACAGCATTTGGCACGGACCTTGGGGGATACCTCTCAGCCGTCCCAAAAAAATGGTGCAAAAATAACGGGTATTTATAAGCTGTCAAGAATAAGAATTCAAGAACACCGGCCATTCAGACGCCTTCTGTACCCCGCATCAGTCAAGCCGATCTAGCCCCAAGTGTGACCGGAACTTTGCCGGGTAGCCCGTGTACTTATAGATAAGGCCGTCTAAAAAAAAAGAGTGATCGCACGTGCATGAATCGTGCGCACTCCATTAGAAAAGTAAACCCCATGTCCGAACCTGTAACGCAAGCCCAAGACCACGACCGCCGCATTGGGCGGCTGGAAGGAATTGCCGAGCAGATCGGGCCGCGCTTGGACTCTATCGAGTGCCGCCTAGGTAGCATCGAGCAAGCCATAGCCGAGCAAGGCCGCGAACTTCGGCAAGCCATAGCCGAGCAAGGCCGCCAGACCAACGCCCGCTTTGACTCGCTAACCCGCTGGTTGGTTGGGATGCAGCTTGCCAGCCTGATCGCGCTGGGTACGCTGATTTTGTCGCGGCTCGACTGAGGCTTCGACGGTGAGCTCAGCCGGACCACTCGCCGAGTCGCCGAGTCGCGCACTCGACCGGAGCGCCTCCTTAGCTACCTTCTTGAAAGTCAATGGGTTTTAGCTACATGCTGCGGCCCGTGAGTTTTCCAAGTTCTTCAAACATAGCGTTCAACACCTGTGTACTCACAGTCCCAATGCGTTCCTGAAGACGACGGCGGTCAATGGCCCGTAGTTGAAACACTAGGGCCACCGACTCCTCTCTCAGTCCATTTTCCGGTGTGGGACGAATGAACGTCGTACCGACAAAACGCGTCGCGCTCCTCGCTGTCGTCAGAGGGACCACGAGGATAACGGGCAGATTGCCTGCGTAATGATCGTCCTGTACAACCACTGCGGGGCGACGTCCGCGTTGCTCGCGGCCGTTCGCAACGGGCAGATCAACCCAATGAATGTCGCCGCTACTCACTGTTCTTCCGCTTCCCATTGATCAATCAGTGCCCATGCCTCGTCGCTGGCCTTGTCCCATTGGTTCAATTCGGACTTTAGCTCCGGGGTCATATCAACCGACCGAATGAGAATTTCTACGTGGACGCCATTGGGCAAAGGGGTATCGTTCTGGGGTACAACTACACCGTTCTTGATAATCCCGGGAATAGTCCAATGATTGGGTTCCATAGTTCCTCCAGTAATTGTCGCCTTGGTCGGGCCGGTGGGCCGGTGAAGTAGCGATCGTGGCATAGACTGACTAGAACCTATCTCAAAACACTCAAAACAGAAAGTTGAGTTCGCTTCGGAGGTAGGCTATCTTCCCTTTTCTTAGGGCCTCTTATAACCAGAGGGGTATAACAATGGAAGCCGTACTGAATTTCCAGCCCGTTATCGATCTGACCGAAGATCAATTTTTTGAATTTTGTCAACTCAATCGCTCGGTGCGCATCGAGCGCAATGCAAAAGGAGAAATCCTAGTTATGCCACCGACGGGAGGAGTAACCGGCGATCGGAACGCGGAGCTTAACATGCAGTTGCGCTTATGGGCCAAGCAAGATGGCACCGGCGTGACCTTTGATTCCTCGACCGGATTTGTGCTACCGGACCGCTCCGTCCGCTCGCCAGATGGTGCGTGGGTTGCGCGTTGGCGGTACGATGCCCTGACGGAGGCGCAAAAGGACCGCTTTTTGCCGCTTTGTCCAGAATTCGTTATCGAACTTAAGTCTCCCTCGGACTACCTGCCCTTGTTGCAGCAAAAAATGGAAGCGTACATTGAAAACGGTACGCACCTCGGCTGGTTGATTGCGCCAGAGCAAAAGACTGTAGCAATCTACCGTCCGCAACGATCTGTTGAAGTACGGGAAAACCTCAATGCCCTGTCTGCCGCTCCTACCTTGCCGGGATTTGTATTGAATCTCAGCGAAATCTGGTAACGGTCGATGATGTCCGCCCTTGGATAGATAGACAACGAATGCTCAACTTACTGCGTAGCCAATTTCTCGAATGGGGCCTCGGGAAAGACCTCAGCGAAGACCTCGCCGCACTGGTCGCCTTGGCTGTGGTGGCCTTCGTCGCCTTGCTCGCCCATCGTCTGGCCAGAGGACCGCTACTCCGAGGCTTCGCCGCCATCATTCACCGCACCGATTTTCCCTATGACGATGTCCTAATCGAGTGCCGGGTCCTGCATCGGCTGGCTCATCTAGTCCCCGGCCTCATCTTTTACCACCTAGGGCCAATGGCCTTAGAAGGCCATCCCGTTTCCGTCAAAATCATCCAGACCGCGGCGCATATTTATCTGGTGCTCTCTGGCTTACTAGCCATTGAGGCGCTGATAAACGCGGGCGTTAGCATCTACAACAGCACTAGGACCTCGCACGAGGTCTCCATCAAGGGGTTGGTGCAATTCCTCAAGATCATCCTCTTTTTGCTCGGCAGCATCGTCGTCGTCGCAACCCTAATCGGCCAATCGCCGCTCTACTTGCTCGGTGGCCTGACGGCGATGACCGCGGTTTTGCTTTTAGTCTTCCGCGACTCGATCCTCGGGTTGGTCGCTGGCATCCAGATCTCGGTAAATCGCATGGTCGCCTACGGCGACTGGATTGAAATGCCCCAGTACGGGGCCGACGGCGACGTGATCGACATCACGCTGACGACGGTCAAAGTCCAGAACTGGGACAAGACCATCACGACCATCCCCACCTATGCGCTGATTGGCGAATCGTTCAAAAACTGGCGCGGGATGCAGGACTCGGGCGGGCGGCGGATCAAGCGGGCGATCTATCTCGATGTCAGCACCATCAAATTTTGCGACGAGGAAATGCTCGCCCGCTTTGCCAAAATCCAGTACATCACTGCCCACATTGAGCGCAAGAAGCAAGAGCTAGCCGAATACAACAAGCTCAACCAAGTGGACCTTTCGCATCTGGTAAATGGGCGGCGCATGACCAACATCGGCACCTTTCGCGCCTATGTGCAGGCCTATCTGAAAAACCATCCGCAGATCAACCAAGAGATGACCTTTCTGGTGCGTCAGCTAGCGCCGACCTCCAAGGGATTACCCCTCGAAATCTATGTCTTTTGTAAGGATATAGTCTGGGCTAACTACGAGGCGATTCAGGCCGACATCTTCGACCACATCTTCGCCATTGTGCCCGCCTTTGATCTGCGGGTTTTTCAGGAGCCGACGGGGGCGGACTTTCAGGCGCTAGGGAAATCGCAGTAAGATGCCCCGCCCCTCATCCCGTATCTGCGCTCATCTGCGTTTATCTGCGGATAAAAATAGAAGGACCCTATGCCCACTGAAAACTTGCTCTACACTACCGTGTCCAGTTCCATCGGCGAACTGCTCCTAGCCGGCGACTCCACGGGCTTGCGACACATCTATTTCGGGAGCGGCGACTTTACCCCGCCGCCGGATTGGCAGGCCGTGGCGGCCTTGCCCTACTCGGTCGCCGACCAGCTCGATTCCTACTTCGCCGGGCACCTGCACAGCTTCGATCTGCCGCTCCATCCCCAAGGAACGGCGTTTCAGCGCAAAGTCTGGGCCGCACTCGCGGAGATTCCCTACGGCGAGACGATCTCCTATTTGGAGCTAGCTCGCCGCATCGGCAATCCAAACTCGGTCCGCGCCGTCGGTTTAGCCAACGGCAGGAACCCCCTGCCGATTGTCGTGCCTTGTCACCGCGTCATTGGCAGCAACGGCGCACTGGTCGGCTACGCCGGAGGGCTGCCGATTAAAAAAGCGTTGCTCGCCCTCGAAGGTGCGCTTGCGTCGCCAATGCTGGCGACGGGAAGCTCCCCTCAACTCGATCTCTTTTAAGGCTGGAGGTCTCATGTCCACGTATCGCATTGCTATCATCGGCACGGGTCGCGTCGGCTATCAGTTCAGTTTCTCCGACCTGCCCGACAACCACGCCGCTGCTGTCGCTCAATACCCTTCCTGCGAGTTGGTCGCCGGCGTCAACCGGGGGCGCGAAAAGCTCGACGCTTTTGGCGAGCGCTTCGGCGTCGAGGCGCTCTACCACGACTATCGGCAAATGCTCGCCGAGGTCCAGCCCGACATCTGCATAGTCGCCACTCACCCCGAACTCCACGCTGAAATGGTCACCAGTTGCGCCCAAGCCACCTCGACCCGAGCCATCATCTGCGAAAAGCCGATGGCCCTTTCGCTGGAAGAATGCGACCAGATGATTGCGGCCTGCCAAGCGGAGGACGTGCTCTTGCAAATCAACCACAACCGCCGCTGGCACTCCGAGTGGGTTCTCGCCAAAACGCTCCTCGACGAAGGGGCGATCGGCGAGTTCAATCACATCTACTGCTACATGGATGGTGGCAAACCGGCCCCTTGGTGGCGCAGCGAGAACGAAGGCCCCTTGCTGCACGATTTCACCCACTATTTCGACTTGATGGATCTCTACGCCGGCGAAGTGGAGTGGCTGTGCGGCATGGCCGAGCAGCGCATGCGCCCGTGGGCGGTGGAGGATTTTTCGGCCGCGATGCTCAAATTCAAAGGGGGAGTCACCGGGCTGATCTGCGGTGCCGAGCTGACCCAATATACCGACAACGCCTTCGAACTGCGCGGCTCAACCGGCCTGATCCGCATGGATGCTGAGCAGGTCCGCCTCTTTCAGTCCAAGGTTGCGCTGTCTGAGCCTGACAGCGGCTTTGAGTGGAGCAGCCTCGAAGAAGTCGAGGTCGAACGGCCGGTACCAGTTTCTACGTACGTCGCAGCACTGTCTGAGTTGATCGACGCTTTGGAAGGCCACGGCACCTTGCACAGCGACGGCGCTGTGGGCCGCCGCTCGTTGGAAATGGTCATGGCCATCTATCAGTCGCAGCTAGAGGGCAACCGACCCGTTCACTTCCCCGTTTCACTCGCCGAATCCGGCGTCGAGGCGCTGCGTCGGGCGGGAAATTTTAAGGAGCGGGAAGCGTAACTATAGCCATTGGGAATGACTTGAACGATTCGAGCGGCGATCGTCTTGTGCATCTTATTCTACGCCCATCTGCGGATCACCTTATATAATGTATAGGAATAAAAGCCGATCTCTTAGCTATTCAGACAGGCAACGCTTAGCTGCATCCGGAGACCTGACATGGCCAAATACAAAAGCCGCGCCCGCAAGAAACTCCGCGTCGCTTTCATCGGCGCTGGTGGCCGCGCCCTAATGGCCCACTACCCCTCGCTACGCGACATTCCCGAAGCCCAGCTAGTCGCCGTCGCCGAACTCGACGAACAACGCCTGCACAAAACCTGTGACCTCTACCACATCAAAGGTCGCTACCGCGCCTACCGCCAAATGCTCGAGCGCGAAAAACCTGACGCGGTCTATGCCATCATGCCGCCGCACCACCTTTTTGACATCTGCGCCACCGTTATCGAACACGGATGCCATCTCATCATCGAAAAACCCCCTGCCGTTACCACCGAGCAAATCCGCCAACTCGCCGCTTTAGCCCGCCGCCACAAAGTCCTGACTGGCGTCGCCTTTCAACGCCGTTTTGCCCCCGTCATTCGCTGCGGCAAAACGCTGTGCGAAAAGCGCGGCACTGTGCACACTGCCCACGCCAGCTTCTACAAAAATTGGGTCGGCGGCGCTCCCTACTATCGCGGAGCGTTGGACATGCTTACCTGCGATGGCATCCATGCCGTGGATACCCTGCGCTACCTATGCGGCGGCGAAGTCGAATCCGTTGCCAGCGACTCGCGCCGCCTCGACGCCGACCACTGGAATGTCCACTTAGCCCTAGTCCGTTTCAGCAGCGGGGCCACCGGACTCTTGCTCAACAACTTCATGGCTGGCCGACGGATATTCAGCGTCGAGATCCATGCCCCCGGCATCTCCTTCTTCGGCGACCCCGAAGAAGGCGGCCAGCTTTACGCCGACAACAAGATCGAGCCTATCGACGAATTGGACTCCTCCGTCTTAGCCGGCAGCGCAGAGGACTATCGAGCCTTCGGCCCTTACGATATCAACCGCCACTTCGTGGACTGCATGTTAAAGGGAAAAGACCCCGAAACGAATTTCGACGACGCGACCAAGACCATGGAATTGGTCGACGCGATCTACCGTTCACAGATTTGAGCAGCGCCGTCCGAGTTGATCAACAATCTTGAAGGCAAGGCGTCACTCGGCGACGCACCGCCCATCCCTATACGCCAACACCGGCTCGTTGGGCACTGAGCAGTCCGAAGCGTACCCATAGAGTTCGTTCATCTCGGCTTCAAAGGCGTTATACGCTGTCAGTCGCTCGGCTAGTGCCGTCGAATCGGTTGATGAGGCGGAGTAAATTACGAACTCCCAAGGACCTCCGCAGGGCTTGGAGCCCAAGCCTGAGTAGCGACAGTCCTCAATGGACGCGCCCGCAGCGTTGCCGATGAGCGCGTCGATTTCCCGTCGCATCTCCGCTAGCTGTACACGGTCGCCCTCCTCGGTCCGCTGGTCGCCATTGTCGTCTCCAACAACAGAGTCCGAGTCGCCACAAGCAAGGAGGGAAACGGCGATCCATGCCGCCGCAATCAAGTATCGCATGGTCTTCCTCTCCGTTAAAAGAGAGCCATAGCCTGCACTGTGAGAACACCTAACCTGCTGCACGGTTCCCCCACCGCGTCGCGATAACGGCATCCATGAAAATCTGCCCGAGGTGGAACACAATACAAGGTATTGCTAGCAGCCCCTTCTGCTCGGGCGACACCGCCGAATCCGGCAAAAACGCCAGTACCGTCATCGCCACCGGCAAGGTCTTCTGGCTGGCCATCAGCACAACGGCTTTGCGCGCTGCCACCTCGAGCTGCAAAAGCACGCAAGCGCCGCCGTTGAGCAGCAGGTAGAGCGCGTGGATTGCCAAGCCAGACACCACCAGAATCAACAAGCTCGCCGGCTCTATCTGGGCCAGCCGTCCAGCAGACTCGCTGAATTTCATCCACGGAATCGAGATTAGCGCCGCGTTGCTGGCCAACGTCAACCGCGAGCGCTGGGCGTCGAGCCAATCGACGGCGAAGCGCCGCAGGTACTTGCCGACGCCCAAGGGCAGCAAGATCGAAAGACAGAGTTTGGCGAACAGATCGCCGGCTGAAAGCTCGACTTGGCCTAGGGAACTCAGCAGATGCGCTAACACGAAAGGCACCGTAAAGATGCCGGCAATATTGGTCAGCACCGTCAAAAGCAAGGCCAAAGCCACGTTGCCTCGGGCCTGCGCCGTCAGCGCCACGCCCGAAGTCAGGGTCGTCGGCATACAGCAGAATAGGGCCAGACCGAATTGGAAGGCGGGTTCCATCGGGAGTTGGAACGCGATCGCCGCACCGAGCAAGGGCGTGGCTAAGAGAATCGAAACACACCCCCAAGACGTCGCCTTCCACGCGGCGAGGGCGGCGTGAACTTCGTCAGTCTTCAGCATCAGCCCCGAAAGGAAAAAGATAATGCTGACCGCGACATACTGCGTGGGCAACTCGGCCATGTAGAGGCCCGGACGGGGGAAGAAGAATCCCACCACGGCCACAGCCAACAGACCTACAGGCAGAAATTGCCGCTGTAGAAAATCTAGCATGGTCCGCTCACAAAAAAGGCCGGACGCCGCCCGGCCAGACCGATAACACTGTGTCTTCTTGGAATCTACTCGCTCTCCGCTAAGGCAACGGTGCGGTAGCCGTAACAGATGTCCTCGCAGACAGTACACGATTCCACATCGCCATCGCGACACTCTAGGGCACCATCGCGGAACGTCTGGAGAAACTCGTTGGCCGAGGGTTTTTCTGAAAACAACACGCGCAAAAAGCAAACCAACCGCTGCCGCGCCTCATTGCTGATTAGATGCTCAACCTTGCAGGCGTCGATCATTGCGTCGTCCTCATCCATGCCGAGGGCGTCTCCGAGGAAACGCTGCACGACTAGGCGCGTGGCCTCGGTTTCCTGCACAACCTTTAGGCCCTGTTCGGTAAGTTCGAGGAAGCGGTTGAGATCCTCTTGCACATAGCCGCGCTCCTTGAGGTGCTTCATGGCCGTCGAGACGCTACCTTTGGTAATGCTCAGGTGCTTGGCGATATCCGAGACGCGGGCGTAGCCGTACTCCCCGCGCAGCTCGTGGATTGCCATCAAGTGGTGCGCGGCGCTGTGGCTTAGTTCGTTTTCTTCGTAGGCTCTCCAGACTTCCTCAAACATGCGTTTCGCCTTTCTGCCTCCGCCTAAGTCGCAGGGCCTCGTATTGAATCATCCGCCGAGCTTGCGTAGCAAATCCACACAGCGATTGGAATAGCCCCATTCGTTGTCGTACCACCCAAGGACCTTGACCATATTTCCTTCGAGCACATTCGTCGATAACGCGTCGAAGACACACGAGTGCGGGTTGCCTACGATGTCGGCCAAGACCAGAGGTTCCTCAGAGTACTCGAGGATACCAGCCAGCGAGTTGGCCGCGGCGGCTTTGAACGCCGCGTTTATTGCTTCGGCATCCGCTGCGCTTTTGAGTTCGGCGGTGAGGTCGGTCAACGAACCGTCGGGGGTTGGCACGCGGATGGCCAAGCCATCGAGCTTGCCGTCGAGCTCGGGTAGCACCTTACCGACCGCGGCCGCGGCCCCCGTAGTTGTGGGCACCATCGAGGCCGCCGCCGAGCGTGCCCGCCGCATGTCGCTGTGCGGAGCATCGAGCAGGCGTTGGTCGCCGGTGTACGAGTGAATCGTATTCATCATGCCTTTGACGATGCCAAATTTTTCGTGTAGGACTTTGACCATAGGGGCTAAACAGTTGGTCGTACACGAAGCATTGGAAATAATCGCGTGGTCGGCTCGGATGACGTCGTCGTTGACGCCCATTACCACGGTTACGTCTTCGCCTTTGGCCGGAGCAGAAATGACGACCTTGTTGGCCCCAGCGTCGATGTGGGCACGGGCCTTGCTAGCCTCGGTGAAAAATCCCGTTGACTCCAGCACCACTTCGACCCCGAAATCGCCCCAAGGCAGGTTGGCCGGGTCGCGTTCGGCCAAGATGCGAATCGCTTGACCATTGACGACCAAGTCGTCGCCAGCAACCTCTATCTCGCCGGCGAAGCGGCCGTGGGTGGAGTCGTATTTGAGTAGGTGAGCGAGTGTTTGGGCGTCGGTTAGATCGTTGATGGCTTTGATCTCGATGCCACCTTGCTCGACGGCCGCCCTGAACACCAAGCGACCGATTCGACCAAAGCCATTAATAGCAACAGGTAACTCTCCCATTTTCCAGTGTATTCCTTCCTGTAAATAGCAGTAGATTTGGGGATCTGAGAAAAGTCAGCCGCTCATCCCTGCGGGCCATGCGACGATCCAAATGAATATGGTAGCAAACGGATGAACGGAACTTTACAGCCCGATATAAAAACTTATATTGCACAGTTGCGGGAAGCGTGCAAGGCGGGCAAATCGGACTTGATTCTCAATTTTTGTCAATTTTTGTGTTGCAAAAAGCTAACGAATAAACCCAACCTCAGCAAGAGCACTACCACTGGCCGAGATGTGCGTTGGTGGGCTAGGCTGAAGGGCGGAACGGACGATCAAAGAACAGAGAAGCGATGCGCGAGGAAGGCATAGCCTTGGAGAACGCGCTGCTGAGCATCGATGAGCAGCAGCGGACCTATATCGAACAACTGAAATCCTTTATCCGCATCCCCAGCGTCAGCACTGGTGCCGATGGGGACACAGGCGACGCCCTCGCCCAAGCGGCCGACTTCCTCGTCGGCCAATTCGACCAAATGGGGTTTGGGGTCGAGAAGATCCAAGTGAAAGCCGCTACCAATCCCCTAGTCGTCGCCCGTAGTCCCGCGTTCTCGCCGGATCGACCCACTGTCTTGATCTATGGCCATTACGATGTCCAAGGCGTGGACAATCCGCGCTCGGCTTGGGAGGTGGATCCCTTTGCCGCCGAGGAACGGGACGGCTTCCTCATCGCCCGGGGGGCAAGCGACAATAAGGGTCCCTGCTTCGCGCATCTGAAGGCGGCCGAAGTTGTCCTCGCCAATGGGAATCCGCTTCCGTTCAATCTGGTCTTCCTGATCGAAGGCGAGGAGGAATGCGGTAGCGCGGCATTGAGCCAGTTTGTGGCCGAGGGCGGGCTCGATGAATTTGCCCCGGTGCTCTGTACGGTGATTTCCGATACCAGCATGTACGGGCCGGACCAGCCCTCGCTGACTTTAGGCTTGCGAGGCATTGTCTATACCGAGGTTGAGGTTTTGGGGCCGGTGCAGGATGTGCATTCCGGCCTTTTCGGCGGCATTGTCCACAATCCCAATCAACTGCTCGTCAACGCCTTGGCCGGCCTCATCGACGCCGAAGGGCATATCACTGTGCCCGGTTTCTACGACGAAGTGCAGCCGCTTTCGGCTCGCGAAAAAAGCCTCTATGCTGCCCTTGCGGTGGACGAGGGTGCCTATTGCCGCACCTTGGGCGTGCCCTCGCTGGTGGGAGAGCAGGAATACTCCATCCTCGAAAGGCGCTGGACTCGTCCCACGCTCGACATCAACCTCCTCAGCGGCGGCAGTCCGCGCACGGTCATTCCGGCTGTCGCCCGAGCGGCCATCTCCTGCCGATTAGTGCCCGACCAAAATCCCGAGCGCATCCAAGCCGCCCTCGAAGAACACATTCGCGCTCGTCTGCCTGCAGACACCCGCGTCGAGTTCAAAAACCAGCATTGCTCACCGGCTTATTATTTGGACCTAGACCATCCACTAGTCGAGCCGACACTTGAGGCGATGCGCAAGGGATTCGGGATCGAGCCGGTGTTTACCCGCGAGGGAGGCTCCATCCCTATCGTCGTCGATTTTGCCGCGGCGACGGGGGCACCGGTACTGCTCATCGGCCTAGGGCAAATCACCGACAATTGGCACGGCCCTAACGAGCGCTTTTCCATGCGCGACTTTCACTGCGGCATCCGCACTTCGGCCGCGCTCTTATGCGAGTTGGCGCGAGCATCTCAGCGCGCAACCTAGCCCTGCCACCCTGCACAAGACGAGGAACCACCCGTGTCTCTCTCCTACGCCCAAGTAACCCATTTCAAAAACCACGGCTACACTGTGGTTCCCGATTTTTTTGACTCCCGCGAAGTCCGAGCCATACAAGCCGAAGTCGAGCGCTTTAAACGCGAGGGCTTGGTCCGCAACGTCGCCACCGAGGGCGACGGCGAGACCCCTTCCTCCACTAAGGTCAACCTGCAATTGATTCCCCTGTACGACAAAAGCGATCTCATCCGCGCCCTGCCTTTTGACGACAAAGTCGCCGTCGCCGTCTCACAGCTCATCGGCACGCCCTTCATCTTGCATCTAGACCAGATGTTTCTCAAGCCGGCCGGGCACGGCATCGGCACGGACTGGCATCAAGACAACGCCTATTTCAAAATAGACGACCCATTAAAAGGCACTGCCATGTGGGTTGCCGTTCACGACGCAACCATTGAAAACGACGAGCGCTTTTCCATGCGCGACTTTCACTGCGGCATCCGCACTTCGGCCGCGCTCTTATGCGAGTTGGCGCGAGCATCTCAGCGCGCAACCTAGCCCTGCCACCCTGCACAAGACGAGGAACCACCCGTGTCTCTCTCCTACGCCCAAGTAACCCATTTCAAAAACCACGGCTACACTGTGGTTCCCGATTTTTTTGACTCCCGCGAAGTCCGAGCCATACAAGCCGAAGTCGAGCGCTTTAAACGCGAGGGCTTGGTCCGCAACGTCGCCACCGAGGGCGACGGCGAGACCCCTTCCTCCACTAAGGTCAACCTGCAATTGATTCCCCTGTACGACAAAAGCGATCTCATCCGCGCCCTGCCTTTTGACGACAAAGTCGCCGTCGCCGTCTCACAGCTCATCGGCACGCCCTTCATCTTGCATCTAGACCAGATGTTTCTCAAGCCGGCCGGGCACGGCATCGGCACGGACTGGCATCAAGACAACGCCTATTTCAAAATAGACGACCCATTAAAAGGCACTGCCATGTGGGTTGCCGTTCACGACGCAACCATTGAAAACGGCACCATCCACGTCGTGCATGACTCCTTCAAGGAGGAGTACCCGCACGACCGCGATCCCTACTCCGACCACCACATCCACTGCCAAGTACCCGAGGAGCGCACCGTGCCCATTGAGCTAAAGGCCGGTGGCGTCGCTTTCTTCTGCTACGGCACGGCCCACTCTACCAAGGCAAATACCACCCATCGCGAGCGCGCCGGACTTGCCTTCCACTTCCTGCACACTGCCTGTGTCGATCGCGCCAAGCTCATCGGCGAAAGACGCGGCCAGCCCATCTTGGTGGGGCCAGAAGCCACGGGTGGCCAAGCCGAATACGGCGTGCGCGTCGCAGGGACTTGGGAACGAGAAATCGAGCGCGTCCTCGAGGGAGCAACCAACTAATGCCGCACATCAAACCCGACGACCTGCGCCAGATCGGCTACCAGCTTTTCGAGACGGCTGGCTGTCCTCCTGCCAGCGCCCGCGCCGTGACCGACCACTTAGTCGAGTCCTCTCTCTACGGGCACGACTCGCACGGCAGCCTGCGCCTCTACGAATACGTTGAACAGATCCAAGACGGCATCTTTGATCCCAAGGGCCAGCCTTCTATTGTCAGCGAAAAACCCTGCACCGTGGTCGTCGATGGCGGCGGAACCATGGGCCAGATCGGCGGGACGTTCGCCACCCAGCTAGCCATCGACAAGGCCGCCCAATACGGGGTCGCTACCGCCACGCTGCGCAACTGCGGACACGTTGGCCGGGTGGGAGCCTATCCGCTGCAGGTCGCTCGTCAAGGAATGATTGGCCTAGCCTTTTGCAACGCCGGTCACCTCGGGCGGCAGATCGCTCCCTACGGCGGGATCGACGGCAAGCTCAGCACCAATCCCATATCCTGCGCCGTGCCTCGGCGCAATGACGATCCGCTCTTAGTCGATATGACCACCTCAGTCTGCGCCGAGGGCAAGGTCCGCGTCGCCTACAACCGAGGAGAACAGCTACCCGAGGGGCGAATCATCGACCACGATGGCAACCCCTCTACCGACCCAGAGGCATTTGTCGGCGATCCGCCCGGCGCGATCCTGCCTTTCGGTGGGCCGGTGGCCTATAAGGGGTACTGCTTGAGTATGATAGTTGAGGTTCTAGGCGGAGCCCTCAGCGGTCAGGGCTGTGCCAACGGCGAGACCGTCATGCAGAGCAACGGGTTGCACCTGACGGTGTACAACATCGACCACTTCGTCGAAATGGACTACTACTTCGACGAGCTCGAAAGCCTCATCCGCCACGTATCCACCAGCCGCGTCGATCCGCACATCGGCGAAATCCTGCTACCCGGCGACCCCGAATACCGCACGGGACGCCAGCGCCAAGAAGAAGGAATTCCCATCGACGACACGACGTGGGGCCACATCGTCAAGGCCGCACACAGCCTCGGACTAGACCCTCAGACTTGGTCGCAATGATGAGGGCACCTCCGCAGGGGGACCAACAGCAGGCGCGGGATCTGCTGGGAATCCCTCTGCGAGGCATCCTTATCGGGGCGGTGCTGGCGCTGGTACTCAACATCTGCGATACCTACGCGACTAATGCGATCCAAGGCTCCTACCTGACCCTCAACTTCAGCACCCCGGCCGCCCTCTTCTTATTTTTCTTTCTCGTGTTAGCCAGCGCCGCGGTCGGCCTCCTCCACCGATGGCTGGTGCTGACCCGGGCGGAACTGATCACCATCTACATCATGCTGGTGGTGGCCTGCTGCATCCCCGGCATGGGCTTCACCCAGTTCATGATCCCCTGCCTCCTCGGGTCGACCTACTACGCCACGCCCGAGAACAACTGGGATTCCCTCTACAATCAGTACATCCCCCAGTGGATGATCCCGCGCGGCGAGAACGTGGCCCGCTACTTCTTTGAGGGACTGCCCGAGGGGGCCTCGATCCCCTGGGGCGCTTGGGTCGTGCCGCTGAGCCTGTGGTTCGGCTTCTTTCTCGCCCTCGCCTGCGCGATGATCTGCGCGATGGTCATTATGCGCAAACAGTGGGTCGACAACGAGAAGCTCAGCTACGCGCTGGTGCAAGTGCCGATGGAGATGATGCGGCAGGAGGGCGGCGGCACCGTGGGCCGCTCGTTCTTCACCAACAAGACCATGTGGCTGGGCTTCGCCATATCCTTCCTGCTGTTGAGCATCAACGGCGTGCACTCCTACTTTCCGGAGTTTCCCCGCTTTGAGCGCGCCGTGGGCGTGCCCCTGTTCGGCAACACCTGGCTCAGCTTCTGGTTCAGCCCGCCCTGGACCGGGTTCTTCTATTTCGTCAACCTCGACATCTCGGCCTCGATCTGGGTCTTCTACGTCCTCGTCAGGCTGCAGCGGGGCATCTTCAATACGCTCGGCGTGCAGAGCACGCAGCGGATCGACTTCTACTCCGAAGATCCCTTCCTCGCCCACCAAGGTCTCGGGGCGATGATCGCTTTCGTCGTCGTCGGGCTGTGGGTCGCACGCCGGCACCTGCGCGATGTGGTGGCGAAAGCCGTCGGTGGGTTGCGGGAGGTCAATGACAGCGGCGAGATCCTCTCCTACCGACAGGCGTTTTTCGGGCTACTCGCCGGCCTGCTAACCGTCGCCGTCTGGCTGTGGACGATCGGCCTGCCCTTCCCAGTGGCGCTGCTGTTCGTCTTTGGCGCCATGATCCTGTTCATGGCGCTGACGCGGGTGGTCGCCGAGGGCGGCATCCCGGCCATGCGTCCGCCCCTGATGACTTCGACCTTCGCGATCTCCGCGGTCGGCACCTCCTCCATCGGCACCCAAGGCTTGGTGGCGCTCGGCTTCTCCTACGGCTGGCACGCCGAGGTCCGCTCCTTCGTGATGGCCTCGGTCGCCAACGGGCTGAAGATGAGCGAAATGATCCGCGGCCAGAAGCGCCGGCTGTTCTGGGCCATTGTCCTCGCCATCTTAGTCAGCCTAGCGGGCTCCTCCTACGTCACCCTAGTCATGGCGTACGAGCACGGCGGCATCAACCTCAACCCCCTGTTCTTCTCCTGGCAGTCCACCCACTTCGGACCCATGGACATGGCCCCGCGCATCGCCGAACCCGAAGGCCCGCGCTGGGACGCCTATCAGTTCATGGGCATCGGGGCGGGCGTGATGGCGGCGCTCATGTGGGCACGCCACCACTTCCTGTGGTGGCCCCTCAACCCGCTCGGGTTCACGATCGCCGCCAATTGGAAGACGGGCCACATCTTCTGCAGTGCCCTACTGGCTTGGTTCCTGAAGCTGGTGATCCTGCGCTACGGCGGCGTGCGCCTCTACCGCAACCTGCGACCCTTCTTCCTAGGCCTGATCCTAGGCGAAATCGTCGGGGCCGGGGTATTCCTAGTGATCGACTACGCCACCGGCACCACGGGCAGCTTCCTGACCCAGATCTGAAGGTGTCGCGCCCCGGCCAAGCAGCGCAGGGCAACTGGCTCGTTGCCCGGAGAGACGTTTTGGCTATGATTAGCGCCGGCGCAGATGGTCGGCAGAGTGATCCGCAATACAGAAAAGGAACCGGAGATGGCCAAAAGAAAGAGATCGAAGAAGAAGAGAAAGATCGCCAGCAGCACCCCAGCGGGCGTCATCGAGCTGGGCAGCCGGCGCGAGTTGTTCGTCGACTACTACCTGATCGAGCGGCTGCACGACGTCGAGTTGCGCCTGCAGAAGCCGGTGCCGCGGAACGTGGCAATCGACCACGACGTGCCGTGGGAGGGCAATACCAGCGCCTACCACACGGTATTCCAAGACGGCAAGCTGTTCCGCGCCTACTATCGCGGCTCGCACTACGACCCGTCAGGCAACCACTACCGGCCGGTCGTATGCTACGCCGAAAGCCGCGACGGCATCGAGTGGTACCGGCCGGAGTTGGGCCTAGTCAACTACCAAGGCTCGACGCGCAACAACATCGTCTGGGACGGCATCGGCGCGCACAACTTCGCGCCCTTCCGCGACCGCAACCCCGACTGCCGGGAGGGAGAGGAGTACAAGGCTCTGGGCAGCGCACTCGCACGCACCGCCGACGAGCAGGCCCTCTACGCCTTCAAGTCGGCGGACGGCGTGCACTGGAACCTGCTATCGGAAAAGCCGGTGATCACCGTGGGTGCCTTCGACTCGCTGAACCTCGCCTTCTTCGATCCGCTGCGCGGCTGCTACGTCGACTACCACCGCGACTCCATCTACCCCGACGGCGTGCGCGTGCGCAACATCATGACCTGCACCTCAAAGGACTTCCGCCGGTGGACAAAGCCGCAGTGGCTCGACTTCGGCGACGCCCCAGTCGAGCACCTCTACACGAACGCGGTGACCCCCTACCACCGGGCCCCGCACATCTACATGGGCTTCCCCAAGCGCTTTGTTCCGGACCGCGGCATTTCCGGCAACACGGCCCACGGCGTCTCGGACGCGGTGTACATGACCAGCCGCGACGGCCTGCACTTCAAGCGCTGGAGCGAGGCCTTCCAGCGGCCCGGGCTGCAGCCGGAACGCTGGGAGAACCGCAACAACATGACGGCCTGGGGCATTCTGGAGACAGCCAACGACCTGCCGACCGCGCCGAAGGAGCTGTCGATCTTTACCACCGAGGGCTACTACCGCGGCGACGCCTGCCGGCTGCGGCGCTTCACGCTGCGCCTGGACGGCTTTGTGTCCGCCAACGCGCCGCTGAAGGGGGGCGAGTTGATCACGCGGCCCTTCACCTTCGAGGGCGGGGCCCTGAGCCTGAACGCGGCCACATCCGCCGCCGGCTCGGTGCGCGTCGAGATCCAAGACGGCGACGGCAAGGCACTGAAGGGGTACGCCCTGCGCGACTGCGATGAGATTTACGGCGACTACTTGGACCGCATGGTCACCTGGAAGGGCCTAGCCGACGTCAGCGGCTTGGCCGGCAAATCGGTGCGCCTGCGCTTCGCCCTCAGCGACGCCGATCTGTACAGCCTACAATTCACGCCGCTGCCTGTATGAGAAAGGGGCGATCTAATGCCCCAACATGATGCCGCAGGCGTTCAGAACTCTCTAGCGGAAATTTTCTTTTATATTCAAGGATACTGATAACCTTCATTGTTGATATTAAATGGCCATATCTTCAACATAAGTCTGAGTCGAACAAGGGCCCCTTCATCTAGCGCCCCTATATTCAGTTCCCTTTTTAACGATGGATCATCAAAATCCAATCTTTTACTCGCCGTCAAAAACCCTTCTTTAAGAATGATGTGGGTCAGGTAGCTTGCGATTAAATAATATCCTTCATTTGAAGGATGCAGGTGTTCAACAATCATTGGTTTGCCAATCACACTCTTGGGATCGCAATCCTGGAATACGGTTTCAAGATCTGCTAATATGATGTCTGTTTCCTTGGCAACGCTTTTTATAGTTTCGTTTACCTCTGATGGGGCTCTGATCGGTAAAATATCCAAATCTCTTGCTCTGGTGAAGAATCGTTTAGCTTTTTCTTGATGTCCCTGAGCAAGGTAAACATGCCCCAGATCAAAATGAGTTTGGGCGTGATTTGGGAAGAGTTCAATTGCTGTCTGGTAGACGCGTTCCGCCTCTTCCAGATGATTTTGTGCAAATGCAGCCTTACCATTCTCTAACAACTGTTGCCATTGGGTAACGTCGAGGGAAGATGGCGGCGGTTCTGAATCAAATGGGTGCCAATCTCGAAGATTGGAAACGATCGTCCCTAAAATCACCGGGACTTGATGACGTTTTGCAATAGAGATAATCTCATGGAGATTTCCCCTGAAATTCTCAATGGCTTGCTCCCGTAGAGGATGATGAGGGGCAAGAGAACTGTTTACCATCATTTTATATGGCGATCCTTCCTTTTCAAATCCATTAGAACGTGCTCTTAATTTTGAGTATAAGTTGTTTGCTAGCTGGAATACCTTAATTTCGCGTAATCGTAAAATCAGATTGATTACTTTGCGAGACGTGCCCAATGCCACATTCGATGCAACACCAAGAGGTCCATAAATTTCGTTATGTCCCATATAAATGATCAAAAGGTCGGGATCATACTGAGGAAGTTCTTTCACGATGTCGAGAACCTGATAACTATTAAAGGTATCTATTCCCAAGTTAACCACTTCTACCGTTTTATCCTCGTTGGAACGTTTTAATAATTCGTTAAGTAGCGTGGGAAACGGCCCTCTTGTTGTTGAACCCCCAAGACAAAAGATGCGAAAATCCTTTGCGGATTTCTGCTGTTTCATGCTTATCTTGGGAATTAGATTTTTAAGCATTGGATTGTTAACTGAATAATATTTTCGGTACAACTCCTGATTAAGTTGGTAAGTAAAAGAAGAGCTTTGAGGGATAAATAGCCTGGCATCAAGGCCGTAATTAGTATGACGCAAATATATCTCTAGTCCTATAAGCAGTAGAAAGGGGATAAAAACCAAAAGGATTTCAATGAATATGATGGTTTTTCTAGACCATTGAATGGTTTGTCCCGTTTGTGTCTGCATCATCTACGCCTTGTGAAAGAATTACCCAGTGAGGAGGCAGCAGCGACTGGGCTTCGTCCTCCACCCAGCAATGCCAGATGGAGCATTCGCGTCTCATGTTCTGCGCTCCTGATTAAGATACCCCAGGTCCGGTTAAATGGATACCCCTGATAGTGCTTGTAATGCCTCCTGACAACACGCTCTACAGCAACGAGGGACGGGGACGCTTCGAGGACATCACCCGCCAGGTCGGTCTCGAGGTTGGGCATCAACATGCTGGAAGTTTTCCTTGGATTTCCGGGCAAATTTCCCCATATTGAGCCTAATAGATTCATAGATTCACGCAAAATCACCAGTTCCCATTTGCTCTCGTTCGCTGAGCGAATGGTGCGCTGAAAGGAGGTGTTCAAGGGAAAAGCCCGGATTTCACAAATCAACGCAGTAGCAGTAGTCATCTTTCTACAGATGGAAGGAGAAGCAACAGTGAAGAAAATTATCATCATAGCTACCGCTTTGGGCCTCGTTCTCGCCTCCTTTACTCCGAGTTCGGCTCACCAGCGGACAGACCGGAACTGGGCAGCGGTACAGGTGCCCATCGACGTCGATGGAATCAGGGACGTCGTGATGGACGGAGATCTCGGCGATTGGGACAACGTACCGTCTATCTTCTGGGTAACCCAGGATGACCTAATCGAGGTCGTCACGGGCACCCAGGGTGACCCGGATCCGGGCAATCTCGCCGAGCGCATCATCGTCGGCTGGAGCCCAGTGACCAACTTTGTGTACGTCATGGAGGAAAGGTTCGACGACCTCTGGTACGGCACCCTCGATGACACCAACGACAAACTCGAGCTCGTGCTCGATGCCAACCACAGCGGCGGGCAGTTCCAAGGCGTGGAATCTATCGACCTAGATCCGGAGCGATGGGCCGGGGCCGAAGCACAGGACTGGCAGCAGTCGCTCAATAACGCGGACAACAACCTGTGGTTATGGGGCGGCGGAGTATGGGCTTCCGTGGAGCCTTACGCCGGCATCAGATGGAACGTCGAGGGCGAGGCTGGTGGACCCGCCACCCTCTTTCAGGAAAGTTGGTTCACCACCTTCGACGACCTGCCTGCCAGTTCGACCGGTCCCGACGATCCCGACCTGATTATCCATGACCTAGAGGAAGGCCAAGTCATGGGCATCGGCATGGCCATTCAGGACGATGACAATGGCCCAGGCGATTCGTACAACGGCTACTGGGTCTCCACTGGCGACATCAACATGTACTTCCACGCCGACTCCTTGGTAGACTACGTGCTACTTGGTTTTAACGAGGAGATCTGGGTGGCCGGAGAAGACTCCCCAACAGCGGTCGAGGACGACAGTTGGGGCCGCATTAAGGCGAGCTTCTCCAAATAGGGGAAAGGTCGGCTGTAAGGACCTAGGATGGCTGTTGTTGAAGGGGGGCGAGATCGTTGATCCTCGCCCCCCTTTTTTCGGTGCTCAACAGCGTTTCCGACATGAGCGGGGTGCAAGCTCGGGAGCAAGATAAGGAGAAAGAAGTGCGCTCATCGGCGCTATTGCTGAACTCGACAAGAACCCGAGTCGGCGTAGGTAGGGAGCGCCGCGAGCGGGGATGGGTCGGCGCTCAACGGCTAATGGACTCCCTCCGCGCGGCATTCGTCTGTTCCGCGTTGACGTTGTCGGCGGTAAGTCCGTGCTGGGGACAGGAGGGGTATTCGCTGCAGGCAGGCAGGGTGGTCGTCGATTCCAGGGAGCATTGGGAACGCTGGCACTCCGCTGCCAACACGGTCCAGATCAGCGATGAGGGAGTGAAACCCGCCTTCATCCGCAAGCACACGAGACTGGAAATAGATGGCGAGGAAGTCGTGGTTCCCGGCATCAACGCCGTCCTCAATGCCGCCGATTTCGGCGGCGGTGTGTTGAATGCCGGGTCCAATCGCGCGAGCGCCATCAACCTCATGGATGGCAGGATGGACACCTTCTGGGAACCGGACCCCTCCGACCTGTTGCAGGACTGGTGGGTGCAGATCGATCTGGGGCGGACGGTATCGGCTACCAGGATCGTCCTCAAGTTTGTCGGTGAAGATCTGGGAGACCCTTTTCTGCAGTTCAAGGTGACCACTTCACAGGGACAGAAAACGCTCGGTCAGCTCCTTTTCCGGACGCGCTTCACTACGGACGGACCGAACAAGAACGAGCGGGTTTTCGAGATCGACCTGACCGGACAGCTACCGACGAAGTGGCCCGATGCACTGGGCGACTTCACCGGCGACGTCATCCAATACGTCGGGGTGGGGATCACGAACAGCGACTTCGGCAGGGCGAGGCAGGTTTCCCAGCCCGAATACGATAGTCTGCCAGCCGACCAACAGGGAGAGATAGACTACTTCCGACGAGAGGCATCGGAGGAGGTGAGGTTGCTGGATGGGAAAGAGGATTGGGACGCTCTGGCAGGCACGGAGCGGCAGGGGCCGGTAGTTTACTACCGCCGCGAAATACCCAAGCTGGCCGAGATCGAGGTCTGGACCATCGGCGACAACATCGGCACGGGCGTACTGGAGCGGGGCGGCAGGGTGACCGCCCGGGAGAATATCAACAAGGGGGCGGCCGTGGTAGATGGGGACCTCTTCGGCGAGATCGTGTTCTGGTCTGCCAACGGGAGTTACGATCCCAACAGGTTGCCGATTGCGGATCCGCGGGATGCGGAGCGCTCGATGTTCATAGATCTCGGAGGCTCCTACTTTGTGGACAATATCAGAATACTCCACGCCCTCCCCAACCCACCTCCGTTCAGAGCCTACCGCATTCAGCTCTCGGACGGCTCCACCAATGCCGGCGGCGAACTGGCCTGGAAGACGGTGGGGTCGCTCAGCGACATCGTGCGGGGGCAGAATTTCCACGACTTCAAGTTCCCGCTCACCAAGGTCGAGCATTTTGCCTTTACCTATAGGCTCCACGACCGCTCCACGTACGAGCCCGGACAAGGGAGTCACGGGGTGTCGGAGGTCCAGTTTTTCGGGGAAGGGTTCCTGCCGGAGTCGCAGGTCTCGTCTGAGTTCGGCGGGGAGGCTCCGTTCATAGAGGTGGCGCGGACCCCTCAGAATCTGGCTACCATCGAGTGGGAGGCCGATGTGCCGCCGGGTACGAATCTAATTTTGCAAACCCGGACCGGCGATACGGTCGAGAGCATAACCCGCTACTACAAGAAGAACGGGGATGAATTCCCGGGCACCGAAGAGGAGGCGGCCAAGGCCTGGGAGACGGACAAGAAGTTCTTCGGGGAAGCTTCGGTGGGCCCGGTCATAACCGAGACGCTCCCGGGCGATGACTGGAGTGGCTGGAGTCAGCCCTACTTCGATTCAGGCGCGAAGATTACCTCGCCCAGTCCCAGACGGTTCGTCGCCATCAGGGCGATCTTCCTGACAGAAGACCCCAAGGCGGCGGCCACGCTGCGTTCGGTGGCACTGAACTTCGTGACGCCGGTGGCTGGCGCGATCGTGGGCGAGGTGCTGCCCTCGCGGCTGGAGGAGATAGGCACGAAGCAGCAAATGTCGTATTTCATCCGTTCGACCTTCGAGTCGGGCAGCAGGGGGTTCGACGAGATCCTCATCGAGGCACCCAACGACGTCGGCATGAAGCTGAAACAGGTGAGTGTAAACGTGACGGGGCAGGACGCCGTGACGTTTACGGCGGAGAGCGAGGGGTTTGAGGTGGTGCTGGAGACGGATTCGCTGTGGGTGCGTCTGCCAGCTGCAATCAAGACGACGAGTGGATCAGCGCTGGTGGAGCTTCAGTTCGAGGCGACCATATTCAGGTTCAACACGTTTTTCATCGGCTACATGGGGAACTCGGCGTTCGAAAACTCGTGGCAGCGGGTGGATGACGGCGATGCCAACGGGGTTGTGGACAGCGAGACGACGGTGGTGTTAGCGCTGGAGCGCGGTGAGTTGCTGGGGGATCTACAGGTCGATCGCGTTTTTACGCCCAATGGCGACGGCGTCAACGACGAGCTGGAGGTCAGTTTTTCGCTGCTGCGGGTGCTCAGTTCGGCGCCGGTTCAGGTGGCAGTGTACGATCTGAGCGGCCGACTGGTGACGCGGATAGCTGAGGAGACCATAACGGCGGGTCGTCATACGGTGGCGTGGACGGGAGTTGATCAGTCGGGAGCGATTGTGCCACCGGGGATCTATCTGATGCGCATTGACCTAGATGTGGATTCGACATCCAAGAAGAACACTTCGGTCCATCGATTGGTGCACGTCGCCTACTAACAGGAGCCAGTGCTTGGCAATGCCAATCGGGACATCACCTCATAGAGCAGTGGCCCTGCCCGTTTTATCCATCGTTCTCCTCGGACTTGCGGCGACAGGCAATGGAGAGACGATCGTCTTCGGAGGTGGCCCGGGTTCCCGCGCCTGGGATCAGGAGTATTCCGAGATAGCGGTCATCGATTTCGAAACCAATCCCGGTTCCATTCAACCTTTACAGAACGATCCTGAAGACAATATTTCTCTGAAGTTGATCGAAAGGGGGGGGCAAATAACGTCGCCAAATGCACGCACGGTCCTCGAAGTCACCCAGGGTGAATTTGAGGACTTGTTGGACAACATGGTGGACGGCAGGAACACGGCCTTCGAAATCAAGATCCCGTCAGCCACAGGGATCATACTGAGATTTGATCTGGGCGAGCGTTTCGGAGTCAACAGGATCAGATTTTTCCCCCGCGAAGGGTTCGAGGAATTCTTCCTGAAGGGTTATCTGGTGAGGCTGAACGACGGCAGCGAGGAGCAGCAGACCGTTTCTGGAAATCCCGATCTCAGACTCTTCAAGACAGTCGAGCGCAATCTCGACCCGGTCGTCGACCTAGCTGTGCCGCTGCAGTTCGTGCGTTTCATAGAAGTGAAACAACTCGTTCGCGGGGAATGGGAGATCGACGAGTTTGAGATCTTCGGCGAAGGTTTCGCATCTGCTGCTGCGTACATTTCGAATGTGTTCGATGAGGATCGGCCCGCCGTCTTCGGCGGTATAACGTGGGCAAAGGAGACGATAGGAGAGCCTGCCAAGGTATCTGCTACCGTATCCACCCGGAGTGGCCACACGCCGGACCCGAGCGATAGCCTAGAGTGGAGCGGATGGTCTCTTCCCTATCCGGCCGGAGTCCGTACACCGATCGCATCACCTGCACCTCGCCAGTACTGGCAGTTTCGCGTTCTGTTCCAGAGCAGCGACATCCTTTCGGCCGCGACGGTCGATTCGATCGCCGTGGAGGTCTCGCCAGCGCTGGCCGATTCCGTGGTGGGGGAGGTGTGGCCCCAGGACGCCGTGATCGGGCAGGCGACCAAGCTGACTTACTGGGTGCGCAGCTACAACAGCAGCGGCTTCGACCAGCTCGACATCAAGACGCAGGCACCGGTGGAGGTCATCCGATCGGTCCAGATCGACGGGGCCGACGTGGCGTGGGACAAGGAGGACACCGAAGACGACGGCGGCAACATCGTCGGCGTCCGAATCAGCTTCCCGAGGATCACCGGTGACGACCGGCTGCTGCGCGTCGTGTTCGAGAGCATCGCGCTGCACTACAACACCGTCTTCATCGGCAGGATCTTCGACACCCAGAGACCGCATAACCTGCCGCAGACGCTCGTCCCGGGCGACGTGGACGCTGACCCCGTCGCCGAAGGCGACGACCTGTCGATCACCACCCGGGTCGCCGACAACCGCATCCACTTCCTCGAGGTTGCCCCGGCTCCGTTTACGCCCAATGGCGATGGAGTTAACGACCAGACCATCGTCACCTACGATATCGTCAACCTGACGGGTGGCTCTCCGGTGTCGGTACAAGTCTATGACCTCGCCGGCAGCCTCAGAAGGGTGATCTACTCCGACCTCGACATCGGTGGAAGATATCAGAGAGTCTGGGACGGCGCAGACGACAACGGACAAATGCTAGCGCCGGGAATCTACCTCGTGCGCGTGGAAGTCGCTGCAGATACAGGTAAGGAGAGCAAGACTGCGATCGCGCCTTTGGTCTATTGATTTTTCGCGAAGGATAGGAGGGAGTCACATGGTAACCGGTCATACAGCCAGAGCCGCGATGCGCCTAGTCGGTGCGCTGGCCATATGGTGCACCATCGTCTCGGCAATTCTGCTGCACAGTACTCGCTCGGAAGCCCGGGGTCCCGAGCGAGATCGGATAAAAGGGGTTCGCCGTGGCGGCGAGCTCACGTTTGAACCGACGGGGCCCGGCGTCCTGTTCGGCGCTCTAGACCCCGCGGTCAAAAAGTGGTACGTCCCACAGGAGCTGTTTCGCGAATATCAGTGGAAGCAGTGGGAGTACAGCAACTATGCGAGAGATCACTACCAGCGCTATGTATCGACCAATCTCGAAGGGGACTACTTCTACGACATCTACGGTTCGTACATCACCAGAGGATGGCTGATCTACGACTGGAGCCAGACCCAGCCCCAGCAGGGGGGAAGCAACCTGTTCAAGACCGGACGGTTCCAGAGTTTCTTCAGCAATCTGGTCATAGCCTCCGATCAGAAAGGGCAGCACAATCTGGCCATCACCATCGGCGACGAGATCCGGTCGACCCTGACCCCGATGACCTTCTCCAAGCCGGCGTTCGACGGCATTCAGATCGACTATCAGTCCGACAAGTACGAAGTAACGGCGCTCCTCTCGCGGATCAGCTCGCCGGGTGCCGCCGGCCCGCGAAGCCCCAGTAACCAGCAGACGAACTCGACGACCCTGACCGGCCGACGCGCGACGACCCAAGTTGGAGATTATCTCAAACTCGGCGTCAACCACGTGAGCGCCCACAACTCCTCTCAACTCCTCGACGCCTTCGAGGGCAGCCCGCGAAGCGGTTCGATCGCCTCCAGTCAGAACGCGGAGAACGTCACCCGGGTCTTCGTGCGACTCTCGGACGACTCGCCAGAGGACCACGAAGGCGGCGCCACGCTGTTCGCGTGGGACATGATCATAGAGGCCGACGTCGAAACGATCGATGAAGCGGGGGATGTGAGTTTTGCAAGGAAGACCGTCCGGGCCAGCGAAGTCGGGCTGATTCCCGAGCCCCAGGGCGGCTTTCAGAGTCTGGGGTTCTGGGAGGCGAACGGCTCCGAGCAAATCGAACTGATCTACGACTTCTCGGTGGCGACGTACACAGGCCCGGATCCGTCAGAGATAAGAATGGTGACATTCGAACTGGTTGTCGCCAACGACTACAGAATCGAGACAACCTCAGACCGCCAGTTCGACAGGCAGTTGGCCAACGTCTACCTGCTAGCTGCTAGGGCCGATGATAACGTCAAGGATGGCTCCAACCTGACCGTCCTGAAGATCCCGTATGGTCTGCCGACGGCCACCGAGATATTCGGATTTACGCTGGAGGCGACCCGCCTCTGGGGATTCGACTTGTACGGAGAATGGGACCGCAGCGTGAGTTACAGGAAGTACCCCAACAGGGCGCACACCAAGCACCTAGGGGCCTCTGACCAAGGCGATGGCTGGATGTTGAATCTGTCGAAGATCGCCCATCCGTTCTTCTTCTTCAGCGAAGCCTACAGCATGGCCCACAACTACAACACCAGCGCCATACTGGCCAGGGGCGAGACCAACATAGACTACTCGGACGAGGGGAGGTTCTTCTACGAGCTCGTCGATGACAACGACGATCAGGACAGATTCCCCGACTGGCAGAGGATATCCCAAAACATAGACGTCGAGGTGTTTCCCGGGTACGACGAAAATCTCGACTTCATATCCGATTTCAACCAAAACGACAGCGAAGACCTTCCCAATCTCGTCCCGGACTACGACGAGCCGTTCTTGAGATACGGAACAGATAGGCCGGAGTACTTGTTCGGGTTAGACATGAACAACAACATTTGGGTAGATCGGTTCGAAAACGACGATGAGCCGGATTTTCCCTACCCGAGGGACCACAAAGGATACAACATCTACGGCGGCGGCGACCTGCTTCCGGGCATCAGGCTGACCGTCGGACGAACGGATGAGAGACTGATTGCAGGCGACGGGAGGAACACGACTAACTACGTGCTCTTCACCCTAGAACGGGACTATCCGGGTCTTGGAAGACTGAAGATCTACGAGAACTTCAGAATCGCGAAGGACAACATCGAGAACGATCTTCGCCAGTGGAACGAGTTCGAGCGGCGGAACGTTCCAACCGTCGATCCCCTAGCGGCTCAGGACACGTGGATAAACTCCACGTTCATGAGCTTCAAGTACACCAAGATCGAGGATGTGAATTTCGTGAGTAAGTTCAAATACGATCGCTGGCACCAGAACGAACGACAGCCCGATCTGCGCGAGGACTACACCTTCTTCGGTCTCATCAACAAGGTGGACCTCGAGCGCAAGATCGCCTATGTCGATCTCATGCCGAGAATAAAGAACGAGCTCAGGCTGGAGGCTCCGGCGCTCAGCTCTGATCCCAAGCGCCGGGAAGACACGCTACAACTCTCCCTGCTGGCGCGGTGGCCGCTGTTCTCTTCTTCCACCATGCAGGCCGGTGTGGAGTACACGATCTTCAACCAACTGCGCAAATCGGAAACCGCGGCCAAGGAGGGACTGCTCAACGATTTCACCGAGATCGTCGGAGCGGTACAGTTCTCGAACGTCACCAACTACCTCGGTTACCGGCTGTTGACGAACATGGGTATGAGATTGACCAGAAGATCGATAGATGACGAGACCGAGACTGGCAGTGTGTCCTTTGCCACGGTGTACGCCGGTCTAGATTAGGGCATAGACGCGAGCTTGAGTGGAGATGCACGATGCGCACTTTTTTCTCTCCTACGGAGCACCAGTGGCGAAAGCAGGCAGCCTAGTGCTCCTCTTAATTTGCACAGGCTGCGGACCGCGGGATGAAAATCCCACGGTCGCGGAGGTTGGAGACCGGACGATCACTGTACGGGATGTGCGGGATTTCCTCGCCAAACTGCCCGAGCACGCCAAGGACGAGGAAGCCGGGAAGGAGCCGTTGAGGGTCCATCTGCAGACCATGATCGACATGGAACTGCTGCTGATGGAAGCCCGAAACCAAGACCTCGAGAGGAGTTCCCCCTACCTCACTAGGGTGATCCAGATCAGGAAGGCGAAGCTCGTCAGTGAGTACGAGCGAAGGACGATCGACGCAACGGTAGAAGACGGTGAAGTAGAAGAGTACATAGAACGGGAGGGATTCGACCGCGCGATCAGACTGGGCGACATCCTAGTCGCCGACCGCGAGACGGCAGAGAAGGCCGCGAGGGAGATCGAGGGAGGGACGAGCTTTGCGGACGTCGCGAGGAAGCGGTCGATGCACAAAGAGACCGCGGCCCGGGGCGGGGACACAGGTCGGTTCACCACTAGGTACGAGATGATTCCCGGCCTCGCCGACAAGCTGTTCGGGCTCGCGGTAGGCTCGGTGTCGGATCCAATTCGAATCGGCGATCGATACGCCATCTTCAAGATCCTCGATGAGACGCCCGCTCAGCTCAATCCGCGGCAGCGGATGAGAATCGCTGAAGAACTCGAACGAAAGAAGCGCGGAATCGCGAAGGCTGAGCTGGTGGCGGAATTGAGGGACCAATACCGCCTCGAGCCGGTCCGAGACGGTATAGCCGCTGCCGTTGCCGCACTGCGCCCCGGCGCAGCGGACATCGGCCACGACCCATCTGCGATTGTACTCTACCAGTACGACGGTGGAGATATCACAGTTGCCGACCTCATCGGCGAGGCCAAGAGCCGCAAGGGCAATGTCCTGGAGACACTCCGCGACGCCGAGCAGGTGGTTTCCTTTGCCGAGCAGTACATCGTCCCAGATGTGATGATTCAGGAGGCGGCTGTGCGCCAAGGAATTGATCGCGAAGAGGCGGTGGTCCGATGGCTCGAAGAGCAGGGAAAGCAGCTATTGGTAAGGGTCCTCAGGTCCAAGGTGTTAACGGAGAAAGTGACTATCACTGAAGACGACCTGCGCCAGTACTACGAGGTCAACGCGGAGAGATTCCTGCATCCCGAACAGACCGAAGTGCAGGAGATTCTCGTAAGAACGGAAATAGAGGCACTGCGGTTGAAAGGGATGATTGAGAACGGCGCCGCTTTTGGCGACTTGGCGAAGAGACATTCGGTTCGATCGCTCGAGGTGCGTGATGCCGAGGGTCGATTCCACGTGCACCGTTACGAATCGCCCCAGTTCGGCGGTTTCGTGGAAGCGGTGGTTGAGGCCGCAATCGGCGAACTCACGGGACCGGTCAAGGTGCAGGAGGGCTACTCCATCTTCAAGGTGCTCTCCCGGGAACGCAAGCGCGAAACCTTCGCCGAAGCTGAGATGATGGTCCGATCTCAGCTCAGACGCAAAAGACACCGGAACGCGTTCAACGAGTACATGGAGGAACTGCGCAGCCGCTACGAGTCAGAGGTGTCAATCCACGAGGACCGGCTCGAGGCGGCGTTTACCGTGCGGTAGGGATCATCTGATAGGGACTCATTCCCGATAGCCGTGCAGTGCAATTCGATCCAGCAGGATAATCTGGTCTTTGTCGCCAAACAAAAACGCCACCCGGACATCTCTTACATCCCTGCCGATATGCTTGTACTCAATCGTATATTCCCTTTTTGCGTTTGAGATTGTTACCGGCGTGGATGTCCAAAACCCATCGCTTGAACCAGAGACGTCGGCCAATCGCACCTTGAGAGTTCCCATCCCACCCACGGACTTAGCCAAGAAGGATATCTTATAGAGCCTTCCCTTTCTCAGGGAGATTAGGTACCTACCCGGAGGACTCCACTTTCTCTTGGGAGATTCCTGATAGATTGCGGCACGGTCCGATTTTTTGCTTTCCACTTTGAGTGCAGTTAAGCCGCTCAGGCCTGCATCCCTCGCCACGGACATCTGCACGGACCCTGCGCTGGTCCAGTGATCGGTTCCGCGGCTGAACTCCGAATTGATGAGTGGCGACATCGGCGGGGGCGGGGGGGCCGTGACTTCCGTGAGAATATCAAGTGCGTCTTGGTTCCAACCGTCCTCGGTATTGAGAATGTTGAAGGCCCATTGGTTGTTGAAACCTGCACAATAATACATCCAACCGATGTTGTGTTTCTTGCATTCGTCGGCCACAAACCCAACATAAGTCTTGAAGTCTTCAACCGTATGGCAGGGCGGCACCCAGGCACCCCATTCGCTCAGCAGCAGAGGCTTCCTCCATTTCTTCGACCATGCCACCGGGTGTGACATCTGCTCTCTCACTTCATCCTGCCACCGAGGAACCTCGTCTAGCCCCGAGGTTCCATGCGTGAACTTGTGCGGTTGATACATGTGGAAGATGCCGATGATATTGGCGTCGTCTTCAAACCCTGAGCCGTCTTCCAGCCTGTACGTCAGGTATTCCGGTGTGACGAATTGCGCGAGTTCACGACCCCCGTTAAAGTTAGGGCCGCCGATTCCGAGAATGCGGTCTGGGTTGGTCTTCCTGATGATGGGGATCGCCGCGTTGAGGTATTCCATAACGATTTTGCCGTCCTTTATCCCCTGAATCCCTCCCGGTTGCACTATCAGCCCCGCCGGTTCGTTCCAAAGTTCAAAGACAAGGCTGTTGGGGTAGTCCTTGTAGTACTGCGCAATTCTATCCCAAATTGCGACAAACTCCTGTATCCCCTCTTTCGGCTTCGATGCCCATTGACCGCTCCCCCACAAGCAAATCACGACAGCAAGGTCTCGGTTAAACGCGTCCTGTATCCTAGTTTTGTAGATAGCAGGATCTTCCCCAGCGACAACGAAGAAGCGGATGCTTTGGAATCCCGCGGCCTTGACGGCATCATACTGGGCAGGATCGTACAATACCTTTTCGGGTGGACCACCTTCAAGATGGGAGACATCCACGTTGATACCTTTGCCGATCCGCTCGAACATGATCTCCTCTTTGCTCAGCTTCGTCGTTGACTCGTAACTGTACAGTTCTCCCGGTAGGGGAAAGCCCAGAATAAGCGCTATTGCGATTTTACGGAAGCGGATCTTTTTCAATTTTTCTCCTGAAGTTTGCTCAATAGTAGCCGTAGTTGTAAGATACGCGAACTTTGTTTAGTTTGCCGCCGTAGCGGTGTTTTCGGCAGGTGGCATAGCCGCGGGTGTTGAATGGGTTGAGTAGGACAGAGATGCCAGAAAACACCGTCCACCCTCCAGAATCCATCGAGGTCTAACTATGGGCATTGACACCTACACCGTAAACCACTGGAACGAGGCGACGCACGTACACGAGCCATCGATCCTTACTATAGAGCAGAACTTCACCTTCGACGCGCTCGGGTTCGTCGTGCTACCGCAACTCCTCAGCCAAGCCGAACTGTCCGCGTGCCGCGACAACGGCGATGGGCTGGGCGATCTCTGCAGCGAGGCCAGCACTGTCGGACGCTACGTGCGCGAGCTGTGCGGCGACGGCTTTCGCCAAGACGGCCCTGCGAGGCACATCCCTGCCGCCGCAGGAGGGTACGACGAAGCCTCGCTGCCACTAAGAGGCGGGGCGCACACGCTGGACCGGGCGTACATCAACCTAGCGGGGTGGAATGGCCGCAACGCCGACGGAACTCCGCTCACGCGGGCCGGCGGCGCTTGGGAAGAGGTCCGCATCCGGCAGTGCCAAGGGCTGGTGGTGGCCATCGCCCTCACGGACTCCGCAGAAGGCAAGTGCCCGCTGGTGGTCGTGCCCTCCTCGCACAAGAGCGGACTGCCGGCCCCACCGCTTCCATCCTCCAGCCGCTTCGCCGAGCGCCCGGCGCTGGCCGCGGGCGACGTGGTGCTGTGCGCCGCCAGCACGCTGCACGGGGTCTGCCCGCAGGGTGCTGAGGGCGAGCTACTGGTGGTAAATTTCATCTCGCGCACGGCTCGGCCACAGGGGCCACCTGACCAGCAGGACAAGCAGCCCCTGCCCGCATGGGCGGAAGGGCTGGGCGAGGCCGAGCAAACCGTGCTGACGGGCGGTGGCTCGCGGCGCTTGCTCCTATCGGACGGCACTACCACCTGGCTCACCTCCGCCGCCGATGCCGACGCGGCGCAGAGGGCCTCCTCTGCCCTCGAGTTCGAACGCCGAGATGATCATGCCGAGCGCTGGGCGTTTGACACCCAGGGCTTCCTGTTGGTCGAGGGCGTCATGGACAAAGATTGGGTCGATGCGGCCGTGGCGGGCATCGACGCCAACCTCGACCGCCTAGTGTACCGGGGCGTAGGCGGAAAGCTTGACGGGGACGTGACGCTTGCCGACATCCCTGGGGCACCGACGATCTCGGGCACGGGCCGGCCGGACCTGAAGGACTTGTTTCAGCTACCGGCGCCGCACAATGCGCCTTTCCTCAAAATGTTGGCGCATCCGGCCGTCATCCAGCGCCTGAACTGGATGATTGGACCCGGGTACAGGGTAACTCAGAACACGGCCCTGTGCCACGTCAAAGGCTCGAGCGGGCAGATGCTGCACTCGGGGAACGCCAACCCGACCTGCATCGGCAAGCACTACGAGATAGTAAACGGGCGCGTACACACGAGGTCGGGCATCAACGTCGCCTGGCAGCTCACCGACGTCGGGCCCGACGATGGCGGATTTGTCGTAGTGCCGGGCAGTCACAAATCGTGCTACCCGTTGCCGCATTCGGTGCGGGTCTGCAACGAGCGTGCGCCGATTCGCCACATTCCAATGCGTCGCGGGTCTGTTCTCTTCTTTTTAGGCGGGACGGTCTGTCACGGGGCGTACCGCTGGGAGGCTGAGTCACCGAGGCGGACAGCGCTGTTCACGTATGGGCACGACGGCCGGCGCCCTTTTGCATGGCCCTCGAGCAAACTGTGAGCTCCTAGCGCCCAATGCCCGCGCCCGAAGCCAGATCGTACCCGGCCCGCCGTCACTGGCTCGGCTGAACGATTCCGCTTCCCTCGCGAATCACCAGTACCCTGTTGGAGGACAGACCTGCAAAGCTCTCGACCAGACCGCTCGGCCAGAATACGTCCAGCCGGTTTACTGTAGTGCATTCGCCCAAGCCGAAGTGGACCCTCGTGTCGTTCTGCGATAGATAGCTCGAACCGCTCCGCACCTCATTGACCTGCGTCACGTCCCCGCAGCGGAGTTTTACCCGTGCGCCGATGCCGTCCCTGTTGCTTTTGGTGCCTTCCGTTCGGACTATCAGATAGTTGTTTCGATCCCCCCCGTCGTTGCGCAGCAGCGTCGGGAGATCGTTGAGCTCCAAGACGAATATGTCGAGGTCGCCGTCCTCATCGTAATCCCCGAAAGAAGCGCCCCTACTTACCTTCTCGATCTGTAGTCCCGCGCCCGAGGTCAGGGACACTTCGGCAAAGGTGCCATCCCCCATATTCTCGAATAGCTGATTGGTCTGGGCATAGCTGACTCCGAGGTTCGCCCTGTCGACCTGCGGATAGACATGGCCGTTGGCGACGAAAAGATCCTTGTCGCCGTCGTTGTCGTAATCGAAGAACTCGGTGCCCCAAGCGAGGAACAGGAAGCTCTCCAACCCCACCCCCGCATCAAAAGTGAGATCCGAGAAAAACCGCCCTCCGTCGTTGTGATACAGGGTGTTCGTCTCTTCCCAGAAGTTGGTGACCAGTATGTCCGGATACGCGTCGTTGTCGTAGTCCCCGAAGGCGATGCCCATGCATCCCTGTGACTGGCCGCCCTCGCCGTATGCCGCACCCTTCATCCAGGCCACATCGGTAAAGGTCCCGTCGCCCCTGTTCTCGTAGAGATAGTTGGGCCCCGTATCGTTGGCCACGTAAATATCCGAATCGCCGTCATTGTCGTAGTCTCCCGCAACTACACCGAGTCCGTACAGCATGTCGCGATCCACGAGACCGGCTCCGGCAGTCGCATCGGAAAAGACGCCCTCGCCCTCGTTGCGGTAGAATACGTCTGCCTCCCCCCGCATTCCGTGCGGGCCGAAATGGACGGTCAACCCCCGCCACTTGTGCCTCCTGTCGGGAGTGGTTTCCATGAAATGATCGAAATCGACGTAGTTCGCCACATACAGGTCGAGATCGCCATCGCGGTCGTAGTCGAAGAAAGCACATCCGGTGCTGAATGCCTCCTCGCCGAAGACTTCGGCGCGCTGCGCGACATCGGCAAAGGCCCCATCTCCCCGATTTTCGTACAGCGCGTTGCTGCCGTAGTTGGTCACGTAGAGGTCCGCATCCCCGTCGTTGTCGTAATCGGCGACGGCGCAGCCCATTCCCCAACCGGTGTCCCCGAGACCCGATCGTTCTGTGGCGTTCGAAAATGTCGCGCCCTCGTTGCGGTAGAGGGCATTGCGCGGACGATCCCGGCCGGGAAATCCTCCCACTCTCGACCCGTTCAGCACATACAGATCCAGGTCCCCGTCCCGGTCGTAGTCGAAGAAGGCCGACCCCCCTATGAAGGCATCGACCACGTACTGCTGTTCGCCATCACCGGAGACGTTCATCAAAGTGACGCCGACCTCTGCCGCGACATCGACAAACTGCACGCTGGGGCCGGGCACGGGCCCGTCGGCCTGCAAGGGGCCACAAAGGGAAATCGAAATAAGAAAAAAGAGCCTAGAGGTGTAGAGGCGGCGAGCCATCCGGTGTCAGCTCACGGTCCGTTCTCGTCTGCCGGCTCCAGTCGGCGGGCGATCGCGAACTGCTCATCCGCTTCGTGGTACCGGCCCGTTTTCAGGTAGGCGTCGCCGAGACGGCGATGGTATTCGGCATTGGCCGGGTCGAGAGCAATGGCGAGCTTGTACTCATTGATGGCGCTAATGTCCCGTCCCTGTCTGGCATACTGCACAGCGAGCTCGAAGTGAAACTGCGGATTGTCGGGGACCAAGGCGACGCTGCGTTCGAGTTCGGCGATGTTGCCTTCGCGCTGCTTCCGGAATATCTGCATCGCCCTCTCGCCTTCTTCTCGATTCCCTTGCTTGAAATAGGCGTTGGCGAGACCGAAATGCGCTTCTGTGTTGAAGTAGTCGAGTTCGATGGCCTTCTCATACTCCGCTATCGCCTCTTCGGCCCTTCCGGTCTGGGCATACACAGCTCCGAGGGCGTAGTGGAAGAGCGCGTTGTCCGGTTCGCGTTCGATTGCCTGCCTGTACTGGCCGACAGCCTCCTCGTATTTCCGGGTTCTGGAGTAAATCATACCGAGGCGATAGCGCGGATACGCAAGGTCGGGATCCACCGTCAGGGTCTTTCTGTACTGCGCCACCGCTTCCTCGTAGTTGCGCTGCCGCTCATAGGCCATGCCTAGGTTGTGCTGGAACCAGCCGTTGTCGGGGGCCAGCGCAACTGCCTTGCGGTGTTCCTCCACCGCGGCAGCGAGTTTGTCCTGGTCTGCCATGGCCGCTCCCAAGGGCACGTGTGACTGTTCGGTGTACACGAGCCCCAGCCTGTCGTGCGCATCTGCGCGACGGGGGTCGAGCCGCAGGGTTGCGGCAAATGCGTCTGCCGCTTCACTCAGTCTGCCGATGGCCATGTACGCATCTCCGAGGACGTAGTGGACCGACGGTTCATTCTCGACTAGCTTTGCAGCCTGCTGCAGTTCTTCTATCGCTTTGGCGTATTCTTGTTCCTGAAGATAGATGGCTCCAAGTCGATAGCGAGCGGGGCCGTAGTCGGACTTGAGCCGGAGCACCGTCTTGAAGTGCTCCGCTGCCGCCGCCGGTTTTCCCTCCTGCGAGTAGATCATGCCGAGCCCGTGATGAGCGGGGAAGTACGTCGGTTCGGATGCGATTACTCTTTTGTAGGCATCCTTCGCTTTTTCGCGATCTTGGCGGATCAGGAAGATCTTTCCCAGCTTGTAGAGGGACGGCGCATAGTCGGGGTCGATCTCCAGTACTTTTTCGAATTCTGCCTCTGCCTCGCGGAATCTGTTCTGCAGCGCATAGATGAAGCCGAGGCCGTCGCGTGGGCGAACGTCAGTCGAGTCTATCTCGATCGCTTTCCTGTATTCCCGCTCGGCGCTCTGGAAGTCACCGCTCTGCACATGGCGCAGACCGAGTCTGTAGTGGTGTTCACTCTGTCGAGAGCTTTCCGGCGACAACATTGGCGACGCCAAGAGTCCGTCGGACTCTTGGCTGAGAAGCGTATGGGGGCATACCAGAAAGCAGACGGCGAATGCCGCGCAGCCGACGAGCAGTCCGGGCCTCCGCATGGGGGCCGCATGGGGGCCGCCACCGCGAGCCTTCCGGCGGCGACAGCATGGGCGACGCAACTCAGTGCTGGTCATACTGGAAGAAACGATTGTCAATGGGCCACCGCAACGACGCCGCTGCTGGTCTCCTTCTCTGACTGCACGTCCACCACCAGCCGGTACAGATACAGCCCCGGCGGCACCAGCCCGCTTGAGTCGTCCCGGCCATCCCACGCGTGGCTGTACTCACCCACCGGATCCACCCCCTCATACACCCGCCGCACCAGCCGGCCCGACAGATCGTAGATTTCGAGCGACACCGGCACCGCTGAGGTCAACCGCAGCAGCTTGTACGATATGTTCACCACCTCATTCACCCCATCGCCGTTCGGCGTGAACGGATTCGGCGAAATCCGCGGCGAAAACACCAGCGATTCGCTCAGCGCCGTTCTCACCGACAAACGATCACCTTCGATCTCATGGGTAGCATTGCCCGGCACGATCCGTTGCCGCACCTCGTGCGGCTTGGTCGTGTCGAACACCCTGCCTGCAAACAGGGTGCCCACTTCTCTCAGTATCGGAGCGGTGAACACCACCTCCACTAGCGCACCGCTGTCCGTCGGCTCCAGCCGGCGCGGGAGCAGAACCTCAAACCCCAGACCGTCTTCGTGGATAGTCCACGAGAAATCCTGCTGATCAATGCCGGCTATGCGCAGCGAATCGACCGACACCACCCCTGAAGGCGTCGCGATCTCCACCCCGTCAAAACTGCTGTCGATGGACCGGATCGTCGGGCTGATGTAATACGTAAATTGCGTCGCTTCGCCCACCTCGGTCTCGGTTGGGTGAATTTCCCCTACCAAGCGGCGAACCAACGGCGGGACCGACGCCTTGAACTCTATGTAGTCGATCTTGCCCCCCTCTGCGACGGTGGTAGAGGCAAAATCCACTCTGATCTGGACGAATTTCCGCGGCCCGGGGGATGCAATAGGGACCCCAGGATACCCGAACGCATACGGACTCGAATAGAAACTCCAGTGCTCCGTGTCGGGACGCACCTGGTCCTGCTCGTCTTCCGGTTTGAGGAAATCAGCCAGTTTGTCATACTGGCGCTTGTACTCCGTCAGACTCAGATCGCCGCCCCCTTGGAGAAACCTGACGATGTCCTGCTGCTCGGGGCGGGTCTCCCAGAAAATGACCGGGTGCGGGTCGGTACCGGCCCGGGTGCGGATCGCGACCTGGGCGTGGGGATCCTGCCGTCCCAACCAGCGGATCTCGCCTAGACTGGCGATGTCGTCCAGTTCGATGATGTCGGATTCATATGAGGCCTTCCTCACGTACCCCCCCCCGTACAACTCGAAAGCGGCCAGCCCGATCTCCTTGGGCGTTTGCCGAAGGATCCGCAACTGCACAAAGTTGGTCGTCACGGGTCGATCGAGCATCACGCTGACTTCGGGTTCAGTATTGCCCTCTACCTCCACAACAGTTGGGAGATTCGGGACGTGTCCAATTATACCGTATCTCTCGTCGCTGACACCGATGACGAATTGCTCCAGGAAGTGATCCGACCTGTCCGCCAGAGGCCGCAGTCTCACCTCCCTGATGAGGAATCGTCCGCCTAGATCGAAATGCACTCTCAACGATGCGCCGGGGTCGTTACAACAGGCGGCGCGAAAGTCGAGGGTCGCTTGATCTATGGCCTTCCATGTGTGCCCCGTACTCGGATCCTGATCGACCAGCAGGTTTCCGATCGTCTGGTCGAAGTTGCCCCTACCAGCTTCCCGCTGCACGGCCACCCAGCCGTCTCTGCTCAACAGCGTTGCGGCGATATCCTCGTCTTCGGCGAAGAAATTGGGCTGCAGTACGCCCGCCTGTAGCGAGTCCGGGTCGAGGGCGTCCTCCAACTGCGAGTTTTCCGACCAGTCGAGCTCCCTGAAGTCGATGCCGATCCCCTCCAAGCTATCCCTTTCCGCCTCGGAAAAGGGCACGCCGATGCGGTAGACAATCACGCCCGAAGCGTCGCGCGCATTGAGCGCGAGGGCAATTAAGACAAGCAGGAACATTCCCGTCGTCATTTGGCAGAAAAATTTGGAGGAAACGGATACCATTGAGCGGTCCGACGCCAAAATTGGCGTCGCAATGTCGAGCGCCCGTCGGATTGTGAATGCAAGGATACAATAAAAACCCCGACCCCTCAAAATAAATTTCCCCGCCGCAAGCAGCGGGGTATTCGCGGGAACTACTTAACAGCCTACGCCGCAAGCGGCGGGGAATTCAACCCCAAGAGATTAAACTGGTCGGCCCACTAGTGCTCTGCCAATTGACGGTAACAAGGCCTGAGCATGCGGCTGTGATCCGCGCCCTTCACTTTACCACCACTTGGTTCACCTTGACGCGCCGGGCCTTTCCCTTGGGGCCCTCGACGTTCAGCACAACCACGAACTCGCCCGGACCCTCGTACTGGTGAATCGGGTGCTGTTCGGTGGACGACGTGCCATCGCCGAAGTCCCACGACCACGATGTGATCTCTCCGCGAGACCGATCCGTGAAGGCGACCATCCGGCGATCCATGTCGACCACAGTAAAGGAGTATTCCGCCTCGAGCGACTTGAGGTATTCCGGCTCCAGCGGCATCAATCGGAATGCACACAGGTTCGAGGCGTCGCTGTCCATGCGCGTCTCGTGCGAAAGGTTCCAAAACCCCTCGTATTCCGCGTGGTCTTCGTCGTAATCGAGGACCGACCAAGACAAGGCGATCAGGCTGTTCTCCTCCAGCTTCGACACGGCTGCCCGCTCCGGGCCATCGTATGGAGCGTAGTCGAAGGGCGTGATCCAGAACTCCAGCACGAGCTTGCCGCTCTCCCCTTCCTCGAAATCGTACGAGTACGCGTGGTTGGCGTACGGCAACCTGCTGATCCACGGCTGGCATCCCCAGACGAACACCCAATCTCGTCCTTCCCCAGGAGGTGTGAAGATGTGGTAGTTCTGGGCGTGCACGCCCTTGAACAGGAAGTGGCTTTCCCACTCGTCGTCGATCTGGGGGTTGGCAATGTTCGGCCCGCCGGACCGGTCCGCGTCGATGGCAATCTCGAACAGATCGCCCCGCCTGTAATACATGTTCCAGTAGTCGTCGTACGCCTCGTAGAGGAAATAGAGCCGGTTCAAGCCTCTAACCCAACCAACGCGCACGGTAACGTCCAGATCTTCGCGGTCATAGTTGGTGAAGTTTCCCATGACCGTGTCGGAAAGCTGGTCGGTTCCGTATGCGTAGCTGTCGGGTACCATCGCCCAGTCGTCGGTCTGGCCGTCAATGCGGGGAATCATGTTGGCGGGAAACTGGAAGATCTTGAATTCCTTGTCGGTTCGCTGCAGGGCCTCAGACGGTGAGATACTCAGCAGCGCGGCGGCTGCGAGTCCACATACTTGCTTGATCAAGTGTTCCCCCTTTCTAACGCGATAGACGGTGCGCTATGGATCCTTGAAGATCCCGATGCGGTGATTGGCCATTGACAGGAACAACTCCTCTCCCTCGTGGTACACTGGTAAATTGCTCGCTTGCTGATCGGGCATGTGGCATTCGGTGCAGCGGTCGCCCTGCGCTAGTTCGGGCGCTTCAGGTGACAGGTCAGGCACTTCCGCGAAAACAGCGCGGTCTGGTCCGTCTCGTCTTCGTGTACATTGTGGCAGGTAGAGCACGTCATGCTGCCCGACTCTGCAAAACAGCGACTTTCCTGGAGGAACTGCACCTGCCCCCCGTGGACCGACAGTTGCTTCTGCTCCGCTTTCGTGTATATGCGATGCTCTGAGATTTCGTCTCCCGGACGGAATGACAGCGGCGGCGTTTTCGGAACGCCCTGCCCTGCATGGCACAGGGCGCAGGAAGAGATCTGTTGCGATCGACTCAGGCTGGCTGGGTTGACGATGTGCCGGCCCTCCTCTGCTGCCGGGGACCGCGGCAACCGCAACGGCCAAGCCCCAAGCCTTAACGCGCTTCATAGGTTCATCCGTCGTTGCCCATCCGCGCCGTGCCCATTTATGGTCAGTGGTGCTCAACCAGCGCCGTCAAGGTCTCCAACACCTGGATCCGCGCCTCGTCCGCCAGCGTGCGGTCCACCTTCTCGTTCAGCCAGTGAAAGCCGCCCGGACCGATCGCGTCTCCGTGGCCCGCCGCATCACAGACGCGGGCCGGCAGGCCCTCCAGCAACCGACGGGCCTCCTCCACTTCCGGGCCCGTCCTCCCCTGGGCAGACGCCTTCTGGATCGCCCGGTCCAACATGGCGAAGTACTCGTAGTCCTGCACGCCTTCCCGCGCCGCCTCGAGGTGTTTCCCGGCCGTCACCGAGTCCTCGTCGATGAACAGCGGCGAGTACGGAGTCTTGAAGGTGAGATACTCGTTCCACGATGACGCTCCTCCCGTGTCGGTCAGCGACCACATGTAGATGGCCGTCGCTCCATAACGCCAACTTGTCCACGCCATAAGGCGGCCGGCGTACGGATCGAAGACCCGGCCCGTCCACGCCGCGTAGAACTCCAATCCGATCCCCTGATTTCGCTTCTTCACGTAGTAGTCGCGATAGTCCTGGCCCTGTCTCAGGAAGGCTGCATAGTTGGGGCACAACACGTGGCACGCATCGATCATCTCCTGGTTCGCCCGGTCCATGTCCCGGTGGTTCGTATCCTCCCAGATACGGATTCCCGTGTCCGCTGCGCGGATGGCCTTCGCCCACGCCAGAATGCGCTCGTCCATCCACGGCTCGTCAGGCTCATCCACCAAAAGCAGCGCGAACTGTTCCGGCTGCAATCCCTTCGCCACGATATGCTCCGCCCAGAACGTCACCCACGCCTTGACCGCGATTGTAAATTCTGGCGTGCCCATGGGCCACGACTCGAAATGGTCGCCCACTTTTGCGAACACCAGGTACTGGGCCGCATCCGGCCACAACTCGATCCAAGCATCGAAGTAGTCGGTGGAGGGTGGTGCCGTCATCGCCCCCTGCGCATCGTGCGTGCCCCGCGGCAGCGCCAGTTTGAGGGCCCACGGCGAGTCGACGAGATGTTCGCGCAGGTGCTCGATGATCGCGGGCCTGTTCTGCTCCGTCAGCAGGGGGAAGTGACCGACGCGGTCCGTGTAGTCCCATCCGCCTAGGTGAAGTGACTGCTTTTCGGGGAAGTCCAGAGGATACAGATGCATGCGCAGCGGAAACCGCTGGCTCCCGGGCACCGACTCCACGACGACCTCGCCTTCATACGCGCCCGGCACCACGTCCACCGGATGGAAGGTCAGCCACACCTGCCGCGTCATGCCCGACGGCACGGTCACCGCATACAGATCGTTCTCGGCAACAACCTCCGGCAGGGCCGCGGCCACCGGCACCCCGGTCCGCGTATCCGTCCAAGCCACTTCGTGAACGGTCACATACGCCGGATTGTCGCCGCCGGGCAGCCCGCTCAGGCGGAACGCTACCTCCATCGGCTCGTCACTGCTGTTGCTCACATTGAACGCCGCGGCGCGGTATTCCCTGCGCATCAGATGCACCTCGACAGCCAGTTCCCGCGTCGTGTCCGGCGTGCCGATGAGGGGAAGCGGATCCCACAGATTCGAGCGCCAGAATGTGAGCGGCTCCAGCCCCCTGGCGTGCCAGAGCCACGCCTGCGTGCGCAACACCCGTTCGTGCCACGAGTTCAGAGGCAGCACCGCCTGAAAATCATCCCCGAAGGCCGTGGCTGGCCCCAACTCCCCTTCCACAGACGCCAGCTCGCCCAGCACATCGCCCTGCGTCTCGACCGGGACACCCTCTTCTTCCGCCGCCTCTCTCAGGGCCTTGATGTCCCGCACGAGGCGCATCCGAATCCCCTTCTGGATGGCGAGCCGGCCTGCGTACGCCTTGAGGTCGGGGATGGCTGGCCCCGGCAGCGGCTCATCCACCCACCCCGGCTCTCCCGCATAGACCTCGATCTCGTCCACGAACGTGTACGGCTCGTTCCACACGACCAAGCTGACATAGCGGCCGTGCGTCCGCAACCGGTCTGTCCAGTACCGATACGTCCCGTACTGGGCAGCGCGCTGCTCGTTGAGATCGCGGAGGATTCTCTCGCGCAGTTCGGGGGTGACCTCCTTTCCCGGGTACCGGTCCCGGTGGCGGTCGAAATGGTCATATATCTCCGCATCGTTGAAGCGCATGCCTTCCCGGGCCCACATGGCATCGCTCGCCTTCTTCGGCACGAGCGGGCCGTGTTGTTCTGCGCTCAACTGCACCAGGTCCCCGATTTCATGGAATTCCCTGTCTTCACCCGCCACGAGGATGCGGATCGTCAGCGGCCACCTCACGTCCGCAAAACCCGCCGCCGTGTGGAACGACACCCCTCGTATCGGTTTCACCGCACCCAAGTCCAGCGTCAGGATCGAGGGCGTCTTTTCCTGCCAGCCCACGGTCGACTTCTGTGCCCAGAAATAGCCCTCCGTGTACACCCCATCCGTTAGTTGTTCAGCGTCACCGGGGTCCGAGCAAAGCCCGTAATTCGGCCCCGGCTCTATCGTGTAGGTCGCCCCGAGCGCGATGTTCTCGCTCGGACGGTCCGTCGGAATTGTCTCGGATGCACTTAGCGCCACCGCCGCGTCCTGAGCCCACGCCAGTGCCACCATCAATAACGCCACCGCTGCCAAAGTCCATTTCACCGCTTGGCTCTCGCTGTCTTTACAGCTACTTAAAATCTGGCGGGAACGTGTGGGAATCGAACCCACCCAGCGCAACTTTCGCTACGCCGCAACGGATTTGAAGTCCGCGGCAGCCACCAGGCACACATCCGCTCCCGCAAAGTTTTCTTTTAGATACGCAAAAATATAGAATGACATCCCAGTAGCACCAACGAGACCTACGGTGCTACTGGGTCTGCGCTGCCTCGGCCCGCGCCTTGCGCTCGGCCCGCTCGGCCGCCTTGCGCTCGGCCACCTCGGCTTCTGTCGGCAAGCGCCGCGCGGGCATTTCTGGATACTCAAGCGGCAACTCCCAGCGCAGAGTTCGCAATGGGACGTCGCCCAAGTTTTCAATCTGCAACTCGAGATATTCGTCGTCGCGCTGGACAATAGGCGTCTTGTCGTCGCTTTTGCGATTGGGGAAGAAGACCCGGTAGTAGGTCTTGCCGTCGAGCACCTCTCCTTCGGGCCGGTCGCTCTGGTAGGGGTAGTAATTAAACGTCCCGCTAGGTTGGAAGCGCACACCTTGCTGATTGACCAAGAACGTGCGCGCACCAATATCGGCAATATAGGGCTTGAGCTGAGACTCTCCGCTCGACAGATAAACGGTAAAGACCAAACGACTGTAGAGCGTCAAGCCCCAACGGTCGTCATACCGGTCGCGCAGGATGGGAAACTTGGGGTCGTAGATAGCATCCACGACCCGGCGGATGTATTCGGCCCTCCAGATGTCGAAGGCGCGTTTTTGCAGGGGATTGCGCGCATCAAAGGACGGATTTACGTAGATAAGATACTGAAAGTAAAGGCTATTGATGTCCGTGCCGTCTTCGGTCGGATAGGTGCCATCGACGTAGGAGTAGAGTAGCTGTTTGATGCGAAATTCGAGCTGCTCTTGCCCCAAGTCCTCGCGCTCAGCCCGCGCATAGGCGTGGGCAATTTCGTAGGCGAAGGTATGCAAGGCTGCCTGCACCAAGACGCCGTCGGCACCTCGGAGGCTCCTATTTACGGTGCGCCATACTTCCTGCTCGACGCGTGCAAAGGGGCCTTGCGAATGTTCCGGGCCGCAGCCGGCGACCGCCGCACACATCCAGCAAAGGAACAAGACCCTGCCTAGCATGAATTACCTCCGTTGAGGAGGGAGAGCCTCGCTTCGCGCTATTCCTTGACGACCCAGAGCTTGACCGCTGTTGCTACCTCCGGGTGGAGGCGCACTTCGACATTGTAAACACCCAATTCGCGGATGGGGTCTTCGAGATGGATGGCGCGGCGATCTATCTCGTAGCCCTTTTCGTCGAGCAACTCGGCGATATGCTGGGCGGTTACCGAGCCGAAGAGGCGATCCTCCTCGCCGACCTTGACCTGCGCAGTGATCGACTCCGCTTCCAGCTTTTTGGCGAGGGCCTCGGCGGCGCGGCGATCGCGCTCGGCCAAGGTCTCTTGCTGTTTGCGCCTAGACTCAAATTGAGCCATGTTGGCGGCGCTGGCGATCAGGGCCTCATTGCGAGGGATCAGGAAGTTGCGACCATACCCGTTCTTTACCTCCACGACCTCACCAGCCGAACCCAAGGATTCAATGTCCTTTAATAGAATTACTTTCACGACTTGTCCTCCACTTCGTAGAAAACGGCGATGTTGTTTGGGCCTTACGCTTCTTCCTCTGTGGGGGCTGGACGCAGACGCCGCCAATCGAACCACGTATCCAAAAGCCCCAAGCCCGCCAAGAGCAGAAACGCCAAGCCCGCGACAAAGAAAAGCCCTACGTAAAACAACAACTCGACCAAAGGCGGCACCCGTTGGCGCTGGGCGAAAAAGCGCAAGACGGCCAATCCTTGCACTGCGTAGATAATTCCCATCAACACGATCAAATTGAGGCCCAAATCGGCCAGCAATCCATCGCTCAAAAGACTTAGACCCAAGGCCGCGATCAATACCCAAATCAACTCTTCCCAAGGCCGCCACAAAGTCAGCGGCAGGGGAGCAGGCAGCGACAGCCCCAGCCGCAAGGCCAAGCCCTCGCTCAACCGATACGCCACGACAAAAACCAAAAGCAGGGTCGCCATCTCGATGGCTGGCTGCACTCGCAAGACCGCGTCGATCATCGCGCTTAGCGTCTGGCCGCTTCCCTCTACAGGCATCCCCAAGGCTTGAAACTGCTCCAAGATGGCGGCGGCGTGCTCTTGGCGCTGTACGCCATCGCGCGCCTGAATTAACTGCCAGAAACACAAGCCGGCCGGCGGCGTGCAGGCCATGGCCATGACGCGACCATAGGTCTGCTGACGCTCTATTTGCAAAACGGCGAGCAACCCCATAATGGGCACTAGCCCCAACATGGCACCTAGCAGCATGACGGTGCCCAAGCAAAGCAGGCCGATCAAGGGCAGGGCTCCGCGCGAGCCGTAGCGCAGACTAGCCAAAAGCGAAGCGACCGCCAGCGCTATACCCAGCAGAATCAGCATCGGCACACGACGACTCTAAGAGTCGTCGGACTCTTGGACGACGGCCTCTTCGGGTGCCTCCTCTACCTCCACCTCCTCATTAGGCTTATTAGGCTTATTGCCCTCAGAGGCAGTAGCGCGGCGGGTGTCGTCGCGGTCTCTTGGGCCCCGAGAGTCCCGATGTGGGCCGCCTCGGTCCCTCGGGCCGCGGGTCGGTCGGGCAAAGGCTTCTTCGAGGAAATTGTCGGCGGCTAGCTCGGGCACGTGGATAAATTCGCCTTCGACTGCGGTGACGAGGTAGCGCAGCACCGCTTCGTCGAGCTTGAGCGTCTGCTCTAGCCCTTCAATCGCCGTCGGCTCGGCGGAAAACTGATAGAGTACGTAGTAGCCTTGATGACGATTCTTCAGGCTAGCCGAAGTATAGGCCAGCCGCCGCAGGCCCCAATTGTCGATTCGGGCGACTTGTCCACCATTTTCCTCGAGCAGAGCCTCGTACTTTTCGACGAGTTGATCGTATTGGCCCTCGCCGGCTTGGGGATCCAAGATACATACGAGTTCGTAGTTTTTCATTGTATTGCGCTTTCTTGGTTCTGGTCTGGGGCACATCCCTCAGACGAACAGCGGTGCTAGGACGAGAGATATCACCGACATCAGCTTGATGAGTATGTTTAGCGACGGCCCCGAAGTGTCCTTGAATGGGTCGCCGACCGTATCGCCGACGACCGCGGCTTTGTGGGGGTCAGATCCTTTGCCCCCCAAATGGCCCTCTTCGATCCACTTTTTGGCGTTGTCCCAAGCCCCCCCGCTGTTGGCCATCATCAGTGCCAACAGGACGCCGCTGACCGTCGCCCCGGCGAGCATGCCGCCCAAGGCGATGGGGCCGAGACCGAACCCAACAGCGACCGGAGCCAACACCGCCAGCAGACCCGGTAGAATCATTTCGCGCAGGGCTGCCGTCGTGCTAATCTCCACACAGCGCCGGGTATCGGGCTTGGCTTTGCCTTCCATCAGGCCGTCGATCTCGCGGAACTGACGCCGGACTTCCTCGACCATCTTGAAGGCGGCCTTGCCGACCGAGGTCATGGTAATGGAGGCCGCTAGGTAGGGAATCATCGCGCCAATAAAAAGCCCGCCGACGACTATCGGCGTAGTCACGTCAATGACGATCGGCTCACCAGTTGCAGTCTCAATAGCGGAGGAATAGGCCGAAAAAAGCGCCAATGCCGTCAACGCCGCCGAACCAATGGCAAATCCTTTGCCCATGGCCGCGGTCGTGTTGCCGAGAGAGTCGAGACTATCGGTGATCTTGCGCGTGTCTTCACCCAAACCCGCCATTTCGGTAATGCCGCCGGCGTTATCGGCGATGGGACCATAGGCGTCAACCGACATGGTGATACCCACGGTGGCCAGCATACCGACAGCGGCGATGCCAATCCCAAAAAGCCCGGCAAAGTGGAAGGCCAAGCCAATGGCGACGACGATCCCCAAGGTCGGCAGGACGACGCTCTCCATGCCTATAGCCAGACCGGAAATAATATTGGTCGCCACGCCGGTTTTGGAGGTTTCAGCGATGGTGCGAATGGGTTTGCCGCCGGTGTAGTACTCGGTAAAAAGGCCAATCGCGATCCCGGCTAGGCAGCCCGCGCACAGTGCCCACACCGGCTGATTGGATAAGCCGATTGTCCCGGCGACCCACCAAGCACCCAAAATCATTAGTGCGGCTGCAACCCAAGTCGAGTAGCGCAAGGCAGCACCGGGATCAAAATTTTGCAGTATCCGCACCATCAACACGCCCAAAAGCGACGCGACTATACCGATCGTGATGACGATCAGCGGGAAGCTCATTGCCGCAAGTTTCGCCTCGGTCGGATCGGAGATGCTGGGAGCGAGAGTGGCCAGCAGTGATGCGGACGCGGTGGCGGCAATGGCAATGGTAGCGATGACCGACCCGACGTACGATTCAAAGATGTCGGCACCCATGCCAGCGACATCGCCGACATTGTCGCCGACGTTGTCGGCAATAACGGCCGGATTGCGAGGGTCGTCTTCGGGAATCCCCGCCTCCACTTTGCCCACCAAGTCGGCACCCACATCGGCGGTCTTGGTGAAAATGCCGCCGCCAACGCGCGCGAAAAGAGCAATCGAAGAGGCCCCCATAGCGAAGCCGTTGATCGTGGGTGCTTGGCTTATATCGTTCCAGATACCAAAGGCACTAGCCAGCGCCCCGACGCCAAAAAGCCCCAAGCCGGCGACCGCGAGCCCCATCACGGCACCGCCCGAAAAGGCAATACTCAACGCGGCCCCCTGGCCGTGCTGGTTGGCCGCTTGGGCGGTGCGCACATTGGCGTGACAGGCCGCCTTCATGCCGGTGTAACCGGCCAAAATAGAGCAAACGGCTCCCGCCAAGAAAGCGTACGCGGTATGGGCTCCGACGAAGGCAAAAAGGAGGGCGAAGACGATGACGATAAACCCGGCGAGGATGGTGTACTCGCGCTTGAGAAAGGTCATAGCGCCCTCGTGGATAGCCTCTGAGATTTCCACCATCTCTGGAGTGCCCGCCGGAAACTTTTTGATGTAAAAGTACAGCAGAAGCGAGCAAAGCAAACCGCCCAGACCAATGAATGGCGCTGCGCTTGTCCAAATTTCCATATGCGTTTGTAACCCTCCCTCGGCTACGTTGCTTTTTAACTGTTGAACTTGTTCATGGCCGCCTCGATGCCTTCGGCGTAGTACACTTCGAGTGCCTCATTCCCGCGCTCAATCAAGTCTTCTACCTCGTCTGCGGGGGAAAACGGATCCAATACGTAGTCGATGATGTCCGCGCCTGCGGGTGGAATACCGATCCCTAGGCGCAGGCGCGGTATAGCCTCCGTATTGAGCGCCGCGAGAACCGAAGCCAAACCGTTGTGCCCGCCATCACTCCCGCCGCGGCGAAAGCGCAGACGCCCGAAGTCGAGGAGGAAGTCGTCGAAGATGACCAGGACGTCTTCGGGAGGCACTTCCCATTGGGCGCAAAGGGCCGCTGCGGTTCGACCGCTACGGTTCATATAGGTCTGGGGCTTGGCCAAAAGCACTTCCCGACCGCCCAGCGCCACTTGGACCACTTGGCCCTGTATATCCGCTTGATGCTGCCAGTCAACACCACAGCGCACCGCTAGGTGATCTACCACCATAAATCCTATGTTGTGCCGCGTTGACGCGTAGCGCGCACCGGGATTGCCCAAACCCAAGGCTACTTGCAAACCTACTCTTCGCCACCTGCGTCGGCTTCGCCGCCCTCGCCACCTTCTTCGCCTTCGCCGCCTTCGACCTCCTCGCCTTCGACCTCCTCGCCTTCGGCCTCCTCGGCTTCTTCCTCAGCAGTGAGTAGGCGCGGGGCCAAAACATTGACAATCGTGCGAGATGGATCGGTGGTAATGCGCGGCTCCTGTTCGATGAGATCGCTTACGTGCAGGCTATCTCCGATGACCAACTCAGAGATGTCGATTACCATGGCAGAGGGCATTTCCGAGACCACGCATTCCATTTCGATGGCGGTCAGCGCCTGCTGCAGGGCCCCGCCCTCGTTGCGGACGCCGTCGGGCACCCCCTCCGTCAGGAGCGGTACATTGGTGCGCAGCGTCTCGCTCGGATCGATGCGCAAAAGGTCTAAGTGCAGAACATCGCCGCGGACCTTGTGGTATTGGATGTCGCGGATCAGGGCTTGCTCAGGAGCTTTATCGGACTCTTCGTGCTCAATCAAGATGATCGCGTTTTGCCCGCCCTTGCTCAGGATGAGCTCCAAGCTATGGGCATCTGTCTTAAAGGACTCAGCGGGCTGATTGTGGCCGTAGATCACCCCGGGCAACTGGCCCTGTAGGCGACGCATCTGGCCCACCGGGCCCTTGCCCTGCTCCTGGCGGGGCTGAACTTTGAGCGCAACCTGCTCGCGCGCTTGGATCTGTAGTGGAACTTGCGGCATCGGACCTCTCCTCAAAAGACTCAATCAAATATCAATGGCATAATGGCAGCCCGGCGAGGACTCGAACCTCGATAAACGGAACCAAAATCCGTTGTCCTACCAATTGAACGACCGGGCTACCTATTTCTATGCCTCGCACTTCCCCGAGCTAGACCGGCTGACATAAAAAAGACCGGCAACCTTGCCTTTGCAGTGCGCTCTGCGCCTGAGAGGCGGTCTTCCGGTCGTCGAAGATACCGTAAACCGTGGAGCCGCTACCCGACATCAACGTGGCACGGGCACCAACTCGGTCCAGTTGAGAACGAAGTTCTGCGACGATGGGATAGGTGCGTTCTACCGCGGGCGTGAAGTCGTTCTCCAGCACTTCAAATAACCTGTCGTGGTCAACGCACCCGCCGCTCAGGGAAACAATAAAGTTAAAATAGGGAGAATTTTCTGTCAAGCTGGGGCCGAGTTGGCCATAAGCCCACGCCGTGCTGATCTCGACATCGGGGTACGCCAGCACGTAAAAGACCGCGCCCTCCCAGCTCAGACTTTCGAGTATCTCGCCGCGGCCCCTCATTAGAGCGGTGCCGCCTTCCACTAGAAAGGGAATATCCGAGCCAAGGGTGGCGGCGATCTGGCGGAGGTCTGCGTTCGAGAATGGCTGGTCATAGAAGCGATTGAGCGCTCGTAGAGCCGCGGCCGCGTCGGCACTGCCCCCGCCTAGGCCCGCGCCTATGGGTATGTTCTTTTTTAGGTGGATGCGGAACGACTGGGCCGGGCGGTCGAGCTGAGCATGAAAGGCATCAACTGCGCGGCACACCAAGTTGTCTGGCCCCGTCGATAGGCTATCGAGGCTACAGGTCAATTGATCGGAGGAAGCTAATTCAAAGTCCAAGACATCCGCTAAGTCCACGCATTGAGCCACGCTGAGAATCTCGTGGTAGCCATCGGGGCGGCGACCGACAATTTTAATCCCCAAGTTTATTTTTGCGTATGCTTTTTCGACCAGCAGACTCTCCATCGCTGCACACCTTGACTGCATTTTACTATATTCTACACTCTAGCCTGTTACTTACGTGTCAGATTGGCATACTCTTGAGAGTTGATATGTTTCCAAAATTGATATTAGTGCTTCTCCTCGGCCTAAACGCACACAGTTGGGCGCAAACGAGCGCAGAGGACGATTTTAAACTGGCCCGCAATCTCTTCCGAGATGCCGGCGACTATGCCACGGCCGCCGGGCTATTCGCCGAGTTTATTCGCAATTATCCCGATAGTCCGCAGCTAGCCGAGGCCCGGCTGATGCTGGCGCGTGCGTACCGCCAGAGCGGCCGTTGCGACCTAGCGGTGCCAGCCTACGAGACGTTTTATCTCGAACATTCCGATCGCTTGTTGAACGCCGCCAACGCACGGCACGAGCGAGCGGCTTGTTTGGCCGAGCAAGGTCAATACCTGCTGGCGGCCCGATCATACGAAGAGTTGCAGCATCGTTTCAGCGCCAGCGATTTCGCCGCCAGTGCCTTGATTGAGGCAGCGGCTAATTATACCCGCGCCGAAAATTTGCGGCAAGCCGAAGCTGCTTATGGACGTCTGCTGGCCGATTACGCGAGGTCCGATCAAGCGCATTTGGCGCGCTATCGGCTGGCTCAGTTGCGCTTTGCCGCTGGTCGGGCCGCAGAAGCCCAACAGCTCCTCGGGCAAATCGCCGCCACTAAACCACCGCCTTCCCTCGCTCCTAGCGCCCTGCTCCTCGGAGGGCGCATCGCGCTCTTTACGGGCAACAGGGAAACCGCGGAGAAGCAGTTCAAATCGCTGGAGCGGCGCTTTCCTAGGGCGGCGCAGACCGATAGCGCCTATCTAGATCGCGCAGACTATCTCTATAACTCGCGCCTTTTTAGCCAAGCTGGGGACGCCTATCAGCGGGCCTTTAACAAAATCAGTGACCGCGCTCTCAAAGAAAGCGCACTCCTAGGGCTGGCCGACGCCCGCCGCCAGAGTCATCAGACGCGAGAAGCCATCGCCCATTACGACAAGCTGAGCGCCATGCTCCAACCCGGCCACCCCGCTTACCTCAAGGCGCAGCTAGGCCGAGCCATCGTTCTGGGCCAAGCCGGACAATTCGCCCGCGCAGTAGGCCTTTTTCAAGGATTGATCCAGACCGGCGACAGCCCCGAAGCCATTAGTGCGCTAAGGGAACTAGGTGCCCTCTACAAGCGGCGCGGCGACAGCGGAGCCGAGGACAGCCCCGATTCGCTGCGGTTATCAACTTTCGGAGAGGGGACCGCCGCTTTCCACAGCCGCGCGATAACTTGGTACCGCCGCTACCTACGGGAAGCCGATGGGGCCGCCGATGCCAACGCCGTGCGCTTTGAACTCGCCGCACTCTACGCTTCAACCGGCTACTACCAAGAAGCCATCTCCCTCTACCGCCAGCTAGCTTCGGGCCAAGACGAGATAGCAACCAAAGCGCAATTCGCCCTCGCTCAGACCTTTGAGCAAAGTGGACAACCGCGTGCGGCACTGCGCGAGTACGTGGCCTTCCTCGAACTCTTCCCCGCTGACCGCCAGAGCGAGGAGGTGCGCCAGCGAATCGAATATCTGCGCGAATTTACCGTCTTGGATCCGGCCGGCCTCAACCGGGCTTTGCAAAAAGCTTGGCTCGATGAGTTGAGCGGCAAGTCGCGTCAGCTAGTGCAGCTAGCGGTCGCCCGAGTGCTGTTCTCGCACCACGATTTTGTAACTGCCGCCCAATTTTTCAAACACTATGCCACGGCCTATCCAGACGACCCCTACAACGACGAGGCACAGTACTTTCTGGCCGAAAGTCTGCTTCGACTCGCCCGCCAACGCCAACTAGAGGCGCAGCCTGCCAGCGCGGATTCACTGCGGGCCCTTGCTCTACTGGAATACCGCATTCTCACCGAGCAAGCCCCCGCCGACAGCATTCTCACCGCGCAAGCCCCCACTGACAGTACTACTCTCGGCGCGCAAGCCCCCACCGACAGCACATGGGCCCGGCGCGCACGACTCAGCCTCATTAAACTCGAAGCCGAGGACCGCCCCGACTCACTACGGTTACTAACGCTTGAAGAAGAGATTGCCGCTTTCGTCGCCGAGTTTTCCGAGGGGCGAGGAGACCATCTAGGCCAAGCCCTTTTGCAGCTAGGCGATGCCCGCCGCCAACTCGGGGCGACCGATACCACTTGGTTCGACGGAGCCATTGCAGCCTACGACCAGCTTCGCCGACTCTCTTCCAACAGTCCGCTCGTACCCCACGCTCTATACGGCAAAAGTCTTTGCCTAGTGCAAAAAGGCCAACATAAAGCAGCGGCCGATTTGCTCGAGCGCGTTCTGCGAGATTATCCCAATGGTCCGCTGACGGCACCGGTGCTCTTTGAACTGGGCCATATCCGCTTAGCGCAGGAGCGGACCCAAGAAGCCATTGCCCGACTGCAAGAGTTGCGCTGGGGCTACCCGGCCTTTCCCCAACGCCACGCCGCCCAGAAACTGTTGGGCGACACCTATTTTCAGCTCGGCCAGTACGCCGCCGCCATCGAGCTGTATCAACCGCTAGTCTCCAACTCGACAGTCTCCGACGATAGAGGACCGATTCTTCGACGAATTGGCCGCGCTTACCACCATCTCAACCGCTATGGCGAGGCCATGGAGACCTATCGGCAAATACTCGTCGAAGAGCCAAACCCGGCTGGACTAGACAGCATCTACTTCGCCCAAGCGGTACTACAACTGAGGTTAGCTCAGGAAGACGACGCCTTTCGGCTCTTCCGCAAGGTCAGCCGAGAATTTGCCTCCAGCGGATTGGCGACCGAAGCCTCGGCGCGGGCCGGCCACATCGCCTTTGCCCGCCGGCAATACAAACAAGCCTACCAACTCTATCAGCCCTTGCTGAAGCAAGGCGAGGACGCCTTAATCCACGGACAAGCCGTCCTCGCCTTGTTCCGACTCAAGCGCATAGAGGAAGGGCGCAAGGCAGCCAAGCAGTTTACCAAGCGGTTCAAGGAAGAAACGGAATGGCGTCAACACTTCAGGGTTGAAGAAGGGAATTACTACTTACAGGCTGGCAACTACAAAAAGGCGTACGAGTTGTTTCAAGAGGTGGAAAAGCAAGGAGGCAGGTGGGCCGACGACGGAGCCTATTGGATGGCCATAACGCTGTGGAAGCGAAACAAAGCGACGCCCAGCGAGGAGGGGGCGGCGTTCGCATTGGAGGCCATATCGCGCTTTGTGCGAGAATATCCGACGAGTCCTCAGATAGCCGACGCCTACTTGCGCCTCGGGGACTACCACTTTTCGCTGCACAACTTCCTGCAAGCGGCAGGAGCCTACAGACACGCCTTGGACGCGCCAGAAGTCAGTAGTGATCAGGCCCAAGATGCGACGTGGAAACTGCTCAAAAGCTACCAAAGTGCCCACGAGTACGAGGCCGCTCACCAAGTGGCCGATCAGCTACTGAGCCAGTATCCCGAGTACCCCAAGGCCATCGAGGTCCAGCTCGAACTAGGTATCATCCTCAAGAATAAGGGCCAATACGCCCAAGCCATTGAACAGCTAGAAGAACTACTCTCCCAACAGTTACTCGATGGCAACAGTGCTTCAGAAGCCCGGTTTTACATCGGCGAATCCTATCAGAACATGGGCGAGTACCGCAAGGCGATCCAAGCCTATTACAAAGTCAGTTACCACGGTAGCCAAGGACTCAGCATGTGGATCACCTCGGCGGATTTCCAGCGCGCCCGCTGCCACGAATCGCTGGGTGAACACGCCACGGCCATGACCATCTACGAGCGCATCACACGTCGCGAAGGGGGCCAAAGTCCACAGGGACAGCTAGCCCGCGAGCGGATCGATGCCCTGCGCCGCCAGCTAGAAACCCTCAACTGAAGGGACGCCAGCAGAGAGTATCATGGCCCCGACTCAACGTCACATTCTGCTCCTGACCCAGCGAGCAGAGTTGGAAGCGGAGTTCAAGGCCGCAGTTCACGACGTGCGGCTACGCGTACTCAGCGCGGCTAACGGCGATGCGCTTGGGCGGCTACTGCGGCGCGGTGTGGATCTGGTCGCCTTTGATCTGGAACTTGCGCCCGCCGTCCTCGCAGAGGGCGTCGCCGCGCTCGACCAGTACCGCGATGTGCCCATGCTGGGCTTGGGTAACGCCGATGAAAATTGGGACCGACTTTTGTGGGGTTCGCCTCTCAAAGACCAAACTGCCGTACCCTTTGAGGCCGCAGTCCTGCGTCAACATCTGGACCAGCTACTAGAGCGAGGAGACTTTTTGCACGGGGCCGAACTGGTAGGTCAGTCGCCCTTAATGCGCCAACTGCGCGAACGCATCTTAATCGTGGCACCGACGCCTGTTTCCTCTATTCTCCTGACGGGCGAAAGCGGCGCTGGCAAGGACTTAGTTGCCGACGCTCTACATCGCTACAGCAGCCGACGCGAACGTCCTTTTCGTCCGCTCAACTGCGGTGCCATTCCGGAGAATCTGCTGGAGAACGAACTCTTCGGGCACGAGAAGGGAGCCTTCACCGACGCTCGTGCCCAGTACCAAGGCATCTTTGAACAAGCGGACGGCGGAACGGTCTTTCTAGACGAAATCGGCGAGATGTCGCTGGCGGCGCAAGTGCGCCTCTTGCGGGTCCTCGAGCAGCGCGAGGTGGTCCGCATCGGCGGCAGCGCGCCGGTCTCGGTGGACCTTCGCGTCATCGCCGCGACCAACCGCGATCTACAAAAGGCGATTGACCAGCGCGAGTTTCGCCTCGACCTATACCACCGACTCAAGGTCGTCGAGCTCGACATTCCGCCGCTGCGCCGCCGAGCCGAGGACATTCCCCTCTTGATCGAGCACTTCATCAGCGAGTTGACCCAAGACAATAAGAGCCGTCTAGAAGGGTTCTCGGCAGCGGCGCTGGATCTTTTGCAAAACTATGCTTGGCCTGGCAATGTGCGCGAGTTGCGCAACCTAATCGAGCACTTGGTGTTCCTCGCCCCGCGTGCCCTCGTCGAACCCGAAGACTTTTTGCCCCATCTCGGGATCCAACCCACGCGCCATTTGCCCGTGCCAACCAACAAAACGCCGGACCAATCCGAGCGCGAGTTGATCTACTTTGCGCTCTTGGATCTCAAGCGCGAGGTCGCCGAGCTAAGAGCCGCAGTCGAGCGCGATGCCTCCGTGATGCCGTCCTCTACGCCTCCCGTAGCACCAAGGGCCGTTCAACCGATTGGGCCCGAGGAACCGATCTATCCGGTTGAGGACACCCCTTACCATCCCGCAGGCTCCCAAGAATCCGCGGCAATACGCATCCCCGAAAACGCAGCTATTGAGCCTTTGCCCACGCTCAAAGACCGCGAGCGTGAAGCCATCGAACAAGCCCTCAACCGCGTCGGCGGAAATCGTCGGAAGGCCGCCACTATCCTCGGCATCAGCACTCGCACGCTCTACCGGAAGTTGAAGGAATACGACCTCGAATGATGCGCCTTCACCGCTCCGTCAGGCGCGACAACCCCTCCACCCTATTCAGCATTTGTCGCCCGTGGGTGGGCAGCGCACTTATTGCCGCATTGCTCGCGGGCACGCACTCGGCTGGGGCGCAAATGCCGGAAGGGGGCACTCAACCACTAGCGGATCTCAGCAGGGCTTTCCGCCACACCTATGAACAAGCGAAACCAGCCGTGGTTTTAATCGCGGCGACGACCCGATCGCGGCAAAAGCGCACATTGCCCCCCTTCCACCCGGAAATTCCCGAAGACTTTCGCGGCATAGGCTCCGGCACTATCGTCAGTGAAGACGGTTACATCCTGAGCAATTACCACGTAATAGCCGATGCCGACTCCATCCAAGTCACCCTCGCGGACCGCCGCACCTATCGGGCTAAGATCATCGGCTTCGATTCGCTGATTGACATCGCCCTGCTCAAGGTTGAGGCGCAGGGGCTGCCTACTGTGCAGTTGGCCGACTCCGATCAGTTGCAAATCGGCGATTGGGTGCTGGCCATTGGCCATCCCTTGGGCATGGGAACCACTCTGACACACGGCATCGTCAGTGCTCTGGGGCGTCAAGCAGGCATTTTCAACCCCAGAAGCGACGAAGAAAATCGCTACGCCATCGAGAGTTTCATCCAGACCAATGCCGTAATTAACCCCGGCAACTCCGGCGGCCCCTTACTCGATCTACAGGGCCGAGTCGTAGGAATCAATACGGCCATTTCAACGCGTACGGGTTACTACATCGGCTATGGGCTGGCCGTACCGATCAATCTAGCGCGCGAGGTGGTGGATGATCTGCTGGTCCACGGGCGGATCGTACGCGGCTACTTGGGCGTGACCATGGAATCTGAGATGACCCCAGAGCTAATCCGCAAACACAGCCTCGGCATGGAACGGCCACGAGGCGTTTACCTCAGAGATGTGCAGCCCAACAGCCCGGCCGCGCGCGATGGTCTGCGCGGAGGGGACGTCGTCCTAGCGATCGATGGTATCGAGGTGGATCACTTCAACCACCTGCAAACGCTGATCTACAGCCGCGACCCAGGCGAAACGGTCAGCCTGCAAATCATGCGCCAGAATCAAATCCACCACGTCGCCGTGGTGCTCGGCGAGCGCGAAGAGGACCGGCTCCTTTCCCAAGGCCATCAGCGGCTAGCAAAGCTAGGGATTTCAGTTGAAACCTTGCCCGCCGAATTGGCCACCGAGTTGGGCTTTATCGGCGAGTTGGCGGCTGAACTAGGTTTTGCACAAGGCGAGGAGCCGGTGGTGGTAGTTGAAGTAGATCCGGAGGGACTGGCCGCAGACAAAGGGATTCAAGAGCGCGATGTGATTACCGAGGTGGATCAAGAACGCGTTACCTCGTTGGAACAATTTGTGCGCTTTGTTTCCGAACTGGAGGAGGGGCAGTCTGCATTCTTCTGGTTTTGGCGGCCCGATACCGGAATTGAGGTCCGGGCACTGAGGATTCCAGAGTAAAACCATGACGCCTGACCTAAAAGGGGCCGATGCCCTGCTGATGATCGGCAGCAGCGAACGCTGCGCCAATCTATTCTACGCCACCCGCTTTCGCGCCCCCGACTCCTTCGTCTTTCTGTGGACTCCCAACGAAAAAATCATGCTCGCCAACAATCTCGAGATCGACCGCGCGCGCGACCAAGCTAGCGTCGATCGGGTATTGTCCTATACCCAGTACGAGCAGCAGGCCAAGGAAAGGGGCCAAGAGCGACCCAATAGCAAAGCTGTCTTGTTGGAACTTTTGCGCGACCTCGGCTTGGCGAAGCTGCAAGTGCCCGCTGATTTTCCCCTTGGTACGGCCGATTTTCTGCGGGGGGAAGGCATCGAACTGGCCATTGCGACCGAGCCGCTCTTTCCCCAGCGCAACATCAAGGACGCCACAGAGATCGAGAATGTGCGCCGGGCGATGCGAGCCGCCGAGGCGGGCATGGAAACGGCGATTGAAGGGCTGCACGCAGCCGACGTGCGCGACGGCGTGCTCTTCCTCAACGGCGATGTACTCACTTCAGAGCGACTGCGGCGCATGGTGCATCAGACGCTCATGGACTGCGACAGCATTGGCGAACATACCATCATCGGCGGCGGCGACCAAGGCTGCGACCCACACCAAGTGGGCTTCGGGCCTTTGCGCGCTGGCGAAACTATCATCATCGACATTTTTCCGCGCGATGAGGCGAGCGGGTACTACGGAGATCTGACGCGGACCTTCTGTAAGGGCCCGGCCTCTAAGTCGATGCAGCACCTGTACGAAACCGTGCTTGAGGCTCAACAATTGGGCTTGGAACACATCCGTCCCAGTGCCGAAGGCCACCTTATTCACGAAGCAATCCAACGATTTTTCAGCGACGCTGGCTACGAGACGGAAGAAAAAGACGGCTATATGCAGGGCTACATCCACAGTACTGGGCACGGGCTAGGTCTGGAGATTCACGAGGGGCCGAGGATCGGTCCGCGCGGCGACGTGCTTGAGTCCGGCCATGTCGTGACGATGGAACCAGGGCTCTACTACCGAGGCTTGGGGGGGGTGCGGATCGAAGATACGGTCGTCGTTTGCAAAGACGGCTACGAGAACCTATGCCGCCTACCCAAAGTGCTCGAAGTGTGAACGCGGCCCTTTCTGCCAACGGGTGTCCTCGTTGACAAAAAGGGGAAATTGAGCAGATTTACTCTTATGAGACGGCACAAATTCACCCTTGGCTCCCTAGTCATTGCTGCGGGTCTAATCTATCTTTTTGTCGCTGGCGTCCAACAGTCAACGGCGACCCACATGACGCTGCAAACTCTGATGGGGGGAGCTACAGACGACGGCCAGCGCATCCAGCTAGGCGGCAGTACTGTGGTGCCCGGTTCGATTGAGTGGGACCGGTATCGCTCGCGCCCCGAATTTGTGATTACCGACGGGCAACACACCCTGCGGGTGCGCTACGTCGGACACGCCGTGCTACCTGATACCTTCAAAGACGAAGCACTGGTAGTTCTCGAAGGCGAATACGATGCAGCCGATCAGGTCTTTGCCGCTGAGATCGTCTTTGCCAAATGCCCCTCCAAATACGAGGGACAAAGCTACGAAGGCCACGTGCAGGCGATGAATAGCCCAAGCGGCTAGCCCGCAGCACCTTTTGGCTTTTCCCGACATTTATATGGTTGATATCGGCTATTTTGCCTTGTGCCTAGCGCTCCTAGCGTCCGGCTATGGAGTGCTGGCGTCGGCCCTCGGGGCGAGGCGTGGCCACTTGGGTTTGGTGCGCTCGGGCGAAAACGGAGTCTTGGCGACCTGTGCCCTGCTGACGCTGGCGGTTCTCGCGCTGTGGCACGCGCTCCTCTCCCACGACTTCCAAGTCGAGTACGTGGCAGAAAACAGCAACCGCGCCATGCCTTTGTTCTATTTAATAACGGCGCTGTGGGGCGGGCAGAACGGGTCGCTGTTGTTTTGGGGCTGGATCCTATCCATCTACTCGGCGGGCTTAGCGGCACTCTATCGCCAGCGTTACCGCGAATTGATGCCCTACGTGGTCGCGACCCTATCCCTTACTAGCTTCTTCTTTTGCATTGTGCATCTCTTTGCTGCCGACCCGTTCCAGCGCCTACCTTTCACGCCAGAGGACGGCCGCGGGCTCAATCCGATCCTACAACATCCCGTTATGGCCATTCATCCGCCGATGCTTTACTTGGGGATGGTGGGCATGGTCGTACCCTTTGCCTTTGCTATAGCCGCGCTCTTGACCGGCAAGTTGGACGCTACTTGGCTCCGCGCTGCGCGCCGCTGGATGCTCATTCCTTGGACCTTTCTCGGCTTCGGCCTCCTGCTAGGCGGCAAATGGGCCTATGTCGAACTGGGGTGGGGTGGTTATTGGGCGTGGGATCCCGTGGAGAACTCCTCGCTGATGCCCTGGCTGATTGCCACCGCTTTTTTGCACTCGATTATGATTCAAGAGCGCAAGGGCATGCTCAAGGTATGGAATGTGGCGCTGGCGATCCTCACCTACGCGCTGTGCATCTTCGGCACCTTTATGACCCGCAGTGGCATCATATCCTCGGTTCACGCCTTTGCCCAATCCAATATCGGCCCTTTCTTTGGCACGTTTCTCGTCCTGACGCTGGTTTTTTCTTTTGGGCTTTTGTGGCTGCGGCTGCCCTTGCTCAAGGCCGAAAACCGCTTGGAATCTTTTGCCTCGCGCGAGACGGCTTTCTTGCTCAACAACTGGATTCTCTTGGGGATGCTCTTCGCCGTGTTCTGGGGCACGGTCTTTCCTCTGGTTTCCGAGGCCTTGACCGACGAGCAAATCACGGTCGGCCCTCCCTTTTTCAACCAAGTCACGATTCCCATCGGCCTAGTGCTTCTGTTGTTGACGGGGGCTGGTCCGCTCTTCGCTTGGCACCGCACCTCCCGCGAGAGTCTGCGCAAAAACTTCATTCGCCCGGTGACGGCAGGCACACTTTCTTGCGGGGTCTTTTTTCTTTTTGGCATACGCGATCCCTATGTGGTGCTGTCATTCGGGCTGTGCGTCTTCGTACTCGTCGCGCTTGGTTCCGAATTCCACGCTGGGGCGCAGGCGCGGAGGCACAGTACGGGCGAGTCCTATCCGGTGGCGTTGTATCGCCTCTGCGCCAAAAACCGACGGCGTTACGGCGGATATTTGACCCACTTAGGGCTAGTATTGCTCTTTGCTGGCTTTACTGGCAAAGCCTTTACCCAAGAAGCCGAAGTCGTCCTTGACCAAGGGGCTTCAAGTCAAGTCGGCGAATACCGGATGACCTTCGCGTCGCTGGCCTTTGCCGAAAACGCCAATCACAGCACTACCGCCGCGGCCTTGGCCCTACATCGCGGCGATCAATTCCTCGGCACGCTGCTGCCAGAGCGCCGCTACTATCCGGCTTTTGACCAAGGAACTACGGAAGTCTCCATTTACTCGACCTGGCGCGAGGACTTCTATGTGATTTTGGTGGGGTCTGCCGAGGACCAAAGCGCCAAGTTCCAAATCTACATCAACCCGCTAATCAACTTCGTGTGGCTCGGTGCGGTCGTCCTAGTGATTGGTGCCCTGTGGGCGATGTGGCCTACGCCGCGAGACCGTCGGCTGGCGCGGATGGATCGCGAAACCGCAATCGACTCGGCCATCGCACGGAGGCCTCGTACATACGTGTCCGTACTTGCTGCACTGGCACTGGGCTTCTCGCCGGTAGGGGCGGCAACAACGGCGGAAATCAAGGCCGTGGCTGAAGAGTTGGTCTGTCTCTGCGGTAATTGCCCTCGAGAATCCCTAGCCACCTGTCTTTGTACTGACTTCGCTGTCCCCGAACGCGAGGCGATTAGCTCAGCCCTAGACCAAGGCCAAGCTCGGCAACAGATCATCGACAGCTATGTCGCGCGTTTTGGCCCGATGGTCTTAGCCACTCCGCCGCGCGAGGGCTTTAACTTGCTCGCTTGGGTGGCACCCTTTTTGGCTCTTTTGTTTGGCGTTGCTCTAGTACGCACCCTGCTAGTTCGCTGGAAGGACCAAGGCCAAGCGCCTCTACAATCCAAGCCCCAGCCGACCAACCGCAGCCAAGACGCGGATCGCTTGAGACGCGAGTTGGATCACTACGACGATGGCTAGTTCGGCCAACCCGACGCGGGCCTATGAGAACCTTATATAAATGAACGCGGTAGAACTTCTACCCATAATATGTTCTATCGCGCTGCTGTTGGGGCTATTGCTCTATCTGGCACATCCCCTCCTAGTGAGCGGACGGACGGGCGCAGCGAGTGGATCGACGCGACAGCTTTTTGAGCGCAAGGAGCAGCTTTTGGGCGAGATCGTCGAACTGGAGCTTGACCGCGAGCTTGGGAAAGTGTCCGCAGAGGATTTTCAACGCCTTTTTGCCGAGTTGGAGGCCGAGACGCTGGCGGTTATCGGCGAGTTGGATCGGCTCAACGGCGCGAGCAGCTCTCAACTCGAACGACGCATCGAGGAGGAGGTCGCGGCTCTGCGTCAAAAGTCCGCAGTTCCCCGTTGCCATAGCTGTGGGGCTCTGCAACGCGAGGGCGATCTGTTCTGTCCGCAATGCGGGGCCTCTCTAGTGGAATCTAGCTGAACCATGGTCCTGCGCTTGCTTTGCGCTGCAATCGTCCTTTGCGCTTCCGATCTGTGGGGCGCGGCGATCAACGGTTATGTGCTCAACCCTTTCACTCAAGCGCGAATTCCGGGCATTCCCGTAGCCTTCTACGTCCGCCAAGACGGAGAGATTCTCGAGATGCTGCGCAAGGAAACCGACGCCGAGGGGCGGTTCTCTTTTGCTGGCCCCTTCCTGCAAAGCGGACTCCGCTTCGGGCTAGCGGCCTTCTACGACGACATCCCCTACTTTTCTTCGACTCTTGAGGCCGGTGCGCAACAACAGGTCATCCTCGAAGTGTACGAAAAAACCGATGACCCCTCCGGAATCCGCATCGGTACTCATCATCTTTTTTTCGCGATGCGCGAGAACGCGATTGAGTGCATCCAACTCCTGCAAGTTCACAACACCCGCGAGCGCACGTACGCCGGCCGTGGTGATGGACGCGAGCGGCAAGTGACTGAACTTGTCTTGCCAACGGGCATCTTCAACCTCCAAAGCCACTCGGGGCTGCTCCACCAAGCCGGAGAAGGTCGTTTCTTCGACAATCAGCCTCTGCCTCCAGGCCGCTCGCAGCGGAGTTTTTCTTTTAATCTTGACGCGCACAACTTCACCAGCCCCTATGTGCATCAGGTGGTCTATCCTACTGACCGCTTGGAGGTTTTTCTCGACCCACCTTCCACAGAGATCAAACCGCCTTTTATCGATCTAGGTATCGTTGAACAGCACGGACGCCAGTACCGGAAAGTGGCTATGGAAAACCTACAGCCAAGTCAGCAGGTGGCGATTCCCTTACCCTTCCCCCCCTCGCTGCGTTGGTCGCTCAAATGGGTCGCACTGGCTGGCGCATTCCTCATCGGTGGCGTCGCGCTGGCATTGAGCCGCCAACACCCAAGCACCGATCGCGCACATGCGCTAAAACGGCGGCAGCATCTCATTGAGGAACTAGCTCGGCTCGACGACTCTTTTGCCGACCGGCCTGCAGATCCGCATTACATGGACCAGCGAGCGATCCTAATGCGCGAAGCGGTTGCCCTGACTCAAGCGCTTGATGTGTGATGGGTGGAGACGACGCCATCGTCCTAGCGGGTGCTGCCAAGCGCTTCGGTACCCACACAGCCCTGCATCCCATCTATCTGGTCATCCCGCGAGGCGAGGCGGTGCTGCTCGTTGGTGCCAATGGTGCGGGCAAGAGTACCTTGTTGCGACTGATGGCCGGTCTCTGCCGACCTTCGGCGGGAAAGGTGAGAATCAACGGTCGCGATCCCCAACGCATTCCCGAGGCGCGAGCGGAGGTCGGCCTGCTCTCGCATCAGACCTTGCTCTACGACGAACTGACGGCACGAGAGAACTTGCGCTTCTTCGCCCAGCTCTATGGTTTGGACAACCTAGACGAACGGCTCGCTGCGGCCTTAACGGCTGTTGGTCTGAATGAGCGGCTCGACCTGCGCGTGGGGTCGTTCTCCCGCGGTATGAAGCAGCGTCTGGCCATTGCCCGTGCCACCCTGCATGGCCCCTCTATTCTCTTGCTTGACGAGCCGTTTACCGGCCTCGACACCAATGCCTGCGCTGCATTACACCGCCTCTTGCGCCGCTTTCGGCAAGAAGGGCGTACCTGCATCTTGGTAACGCATCGCCTCGACGAGGCCGATGGCCTAGTAGATCGTCTGCTGGTGATCGAACGCGGTCAATGGCACTTGGACCAAGTCCTGACAGAAGATTCTAACCAACTGCGCACGCTCTGCGCACCCTATCTCGACGCCAACCCATGAGCTTTTTCGGGCGTGCGCTAGCGATACTGAGCAAGGATCTGAAGGCCGAGTGGCGCACTAAAGCGCGTCTCAGCCCGATGGTGTTCTTTATACTATTGATGTTGCTGGTATTCAACTTTTCCTTCGACTTAGGTGGGGCCGCTCTACGCGAGATTGGGCCTGGGACCCTGTGGTCGTCCTATGTCTTCGCCAGCCTACTGAGTCTGAGCCGCTCTTTTGCTGACGAACGCGACAACAACGCGCTCGACGCGCTGCTGTTAGCGCCAGGGGACCGCGGTGCCATCTACCTAGGTAAAATGCTGGGTAATTTTGTTTTTCTTTTGGCAATCGAACTTCTGAGTTTGCCCTTTTTTGCGCTCTTTTTTAACCTGTCTCTAGGCTTTTTCTTGCTCCCCCTGCTGGCTGTTTTCGTCTTGGGATCAGCTTGTATGGCGTCGGTGGGCACGCTCTTTGCGGCATTGTCGAACAACATGTGCTTGCGCGAGTTAATGCTGCCCCTTTTGCTCTTACCCATGATCTTGCCGGCATTGATTTCCTGCGTGGAGGCGACGGGGCTAGTGCTGGCCAATGACTGTTGCGAAAAACTCTTCCCGCACCTGCAAATGTTGGGGGTGTACGCGGTGGTTTTCACAGTGCTGTCGCTAATGCTTTTTGAATACGCAATCGAGGAATGATGCGTTCGGGCCCATGCTCCTGTTTGATTTTCGTGGTCATGCTCGTCGCCTTGGGTGCGATTTTTCTGTGGGTCCCCACCGAAAAAGAAATGGGAATCGTCCAGCGGATCTTCTACTTTCACGTGCCGGCGGCGTTTTCTTCGTTCTTGGCCTTTTTTTTGGTGTTCGTCGGCAGTGTACAGTATCTGCGCACTCGCGAGGACAAGTGGGATCGCCTAGCGCTATGCTCCGCCGAATTGGGCGTGATCTTTGCGTTGATCGTGCTGATCACTGGGCCCTTGTGGGCCAAACCCATCTGGGGAGTTTACTGGCGATGGGAGCCGCGCCTGACCTCCATGCTGATTACCTTCACCATCTACGTGGCCTACCTAATGGTGCGGGGATATGGGGCTAACTCCACTCCGGTACAGCGCATCAGTGCTGTACTGGGTATTCTCGCCTTCGCCAACGTTCCTTTGGTGTACTATGCCGTTGATCTATGGGCCGCCGACCAACAGCTACACCCGCCGCGCAACGTAGAACTTGAGCCGACGATGCAATACACCAAGTGGATCTGCTACGCGGCTTTCTTCCTGCTGCTCTTTCGCCTCATCGCGCAACGCATGGAGCTAGCCCGCATTGAAAAAGCCGTGGCGCTCCTGCGGCAAAAACTAATTGACGAAACGTAAGAGACGATGGACAATCTCCACTACTTATTTGCTGCCTTCGCGGCCGTATGGATCGTGCTTTTTGCCTATTTGACGCACCTAAATCGGCGCACTGGGGAACTGAGTCGCCAGCTCGCAGAACTTGAGTTGAGGCTGAAAAACAAAGAGGGTGATTTGCCGGATGGGTAAGAGACGCGAGCTAGTTGACACCCGCTTTTACGTCGTATTATATTTCACACATCTATTGGCAAACGCCTATTAAATTGTAGTGTATCGCTATGGTTCTGATGGAAGTCAAGGGGGTCTTAAGCAGCAAATCTCTATCTTTATATCCTGAAGTAGTACTCAAAGAAGTCGAAGGCAACTATTATCTGCGCATTGTCATCGGCCGCTTTGAGGCGGCAGCCATTTCCACAGCCCACAGCAAGCGGCAACCCGCGCGCCCCATTAGCTACGATCTAGCCCATCAGATTCTCGCCCACGTTGACGCCCAAGTAGTACGGGTCGAAATTATGGACTTTAACTCACGCGAAAGAACGTACTACGCTGAGATTCACCTCGTTGACGACGAGGGCAAAATTCATACCTTCGACGCACGTCCCAGCGATGCCATTGCCCTAGCTTTGCGCTTTGGCGCACCGATCTACGCTGCCGTCAAGGTACTTAAAGACGTGGGATGCGTTCGTTCTGACGACGATGAATGGGTTACGGTTGAAGTTGATGCCATCACCAAATCCGTGGCCGCACCGCGAGAAGACCTCTCTACCATCGCCACATCAGCCGTCAATCAGCTAGAACAACTCAAAAGACGCATGCACCAAGCGGTTGCCGAAGAAATCTACGAGGAGGCGGCGCGGCTTCGCGACGAGATTAGTCGCCTCAATGGGGATGACTAATGAGTACTACCTCTTTAGTCGAGATGACCGTGGTCAAGGTTAGCCCCTACTTGCGCGAGGACAGGCCCTTGGTATGGTTGAGCGAAAAGAACGGGAACCTCCCTCGGCTCCTGCCCATTCCCATTGGCGAATTTGAAGCGGCCGCCATTCGGATGCGGTTGGAAAACGATGGACCTGCACGCCCAATCTCTTACGACTTGCTCGCTTCTATGGTCAGCTCCTTGGCGATACGTGTGCGCCAAGTTGTTATTCACAACGTGCGCCGCTCCATTTACTACGCGAGAGTCGTTATTGAGAAGAATCACACGATAAAAGACATCGACGCACGTCCCAGCGATGCCATCGCTTTGGCCTTGCGCACGGATTCGCCGATCTACGTTGCTCCTGCGTTGCTCGACGAGGTGGGCTTGGAGCCTTTGGAAACCGACTTGGATGTTGAACACACCCTGAACCGCTTCTACGAGTTTGAAGCGCAGATTTCCACGTCGCTCAATGGAGAAGCTGATTCGGCCACGATCCGCTCACCGAAGCGGAACGCCGAAGAAGCCGACGCTCAACGCCCGCCTAAGGAAGAGAAAGACGAACTTAGCCAGCTTCAGCATCGGCTACAGCAGGCCATCATATGCGAAGAATACGAAGAAGCTGCTCGTCTGCGCGACGCCATCGAATCGCTAGTTAAAAAAACCAAGCGTTGAACCTCAATCCGGGTGGACGCAGACGCAACACCTACCAAGTAGCTGAAGTTGCCCAAGACACTAATCCGTGCGCTGCACACAATGGCCCTACAACTATTTGTTTGTCTCGCCCTGCTCCTCGGCTGCAATAGCGAAGACATAGATCAACGCTTCTCACACCCGGCCCAGACCTTCCAGACCTACAAGTACGCGCTAGAAAACAGCGACTTTGACCTGCTTTGGGAATGTTTCAGTTCTTCGCAAGTGGAGGGCGAAGATCGTCAGAGCTTTGTCGAGCGGTGGCGGCAAAAGACGCCAGCCGAGGTCAAGGCTCAACTGCGACGAGAAATCTCCGAAGAGCGTATCATCAACGAGCGCATTGGTTACTTACTCTTCGATTCCTCTACGCTAGGCGATGAGCGCGTATCGCCATTTTTTTATTTTCTTCGCGATTCCAATGGTTGGAAAATTACCTCCCACCTAGACAGCACCTTCCACCAAGAGTTAGAGCAAGCCATTGAGCGCGGCGAGTACAAGCTGCCCGACTTCTAACTCTTTCCTCATCTAGGCGGCTCTAAGTTCCAAGTCCCTATAATGCCCATTATCATATCCCACTGCTTGTCGTCCATCGCCTCTACCAGAGCGAGCAGGCGTAACACATCGCGCTCCCTCTGTTTCTTGTGCGCCCGAGCAACGGCCTCTAGCCACGGTTGGTCCCCGAGCAGAGCCAAAATTTCTGGCTTCGATAGTATCCCCAAGAGGGCTGGGTCCAACGGCTCTTCGCTAGACAGGAGCTTGTTGACGACTGGGTCCGACAGCGAGCGCATCATCTTGCCATAGAGCGCACGTCCTTCCTCCGAGCTTGCCTTGGCCTCATAAGCAGCAATCAACACTGTGTTAGAGTCGAGTTCCAAAACCTCGGCCAACTTGAGACACACTTCGTCGGAAGGGACCTTCTCCCCTTTCTCAATTTGTCCTATATAGGTTGCCCATACGCCCTTGGGCTTTCGCGCCGTCACGAGTTGTTCGGCCAATCCCTGCTGGCTCAAGTGGGCTTGAAGCCGGGCCTCCTTAATCATTTCTGCAAACTGCATTTGCGATCCCTTTGAATTATTTTTATCCATCTCCTCTGTAAAATATACGCACACACTTGTAAGTGTGCAAGGCTCCGTTATCATTTTCCATGTCTGTGCTTTTCTACTTGACAACACAATCTAGCGTGTGTATTTTTGTTTCTAAATAGAGTGTGGCGGTCCGCTAGCGTGGCTAACGTCTTGATACGCGAAGCTCGAATTTCCCTTTTTCGGGCCGTTGAGATCTTCAAAACTACCTCCCCACACCGCCTCGTTTGAGGATCTCATTTGCGTTTCAAGATCACACCTTCCGGCCGCCACACTCTTTATTTTATAAGCAGCCCATTTTTAGATGGGCTGCTTTTTTATTTTTAGCCTTTACGCCTATTCCTTATGCGTATCTGTATGGTCGCCTTCACCGACCTTAATTTCGACTACCGCATCTACCGAGAGGCTACCTCGCTACGCCGCGCTGGTCACCAAGTCGTCATTGTCGCCTCCTCTTTCAACTCAGCCCCTCTCAAGGGATGGGACGATTTTGAAATCTATCCGATTCCGCTAGACCGGAGCCGCTCGCTGCGCCGCCTCTACCCTTTATTTTGGCAACAGGCCTATCCCCTGCTCGTCGAGACCCAGCCGGATGCTTATCACGCCCACGACCTAGACTCGCTGTGGCCAGCAGTGCGAGCGGCACAGCGACTAGACCTGCCCATCGTCTATGACGCACACGAATTTTGGACCGAGCAGTCCTCACTGGTCAACCGGCCGCTGATGCGGTCTTGCTGGCGTTTGCTGGAGCAGCGGCTGATAAGACGGGTAGATCGCGTCATAACCGTTAGCGGGTCTATCGCCCAATCGCTCAGGGAGCGTTACCGCCTTGACGAGGTCGTCGTTCTGCGCAATTTGCCGCTATTCCGCCATAAGATCCAAAGCAATCTGATACGCGAAACGCTGGACCTGCCCAATGATCGCCCTATTGTTCTCTACCAAGGAGGATTCCTCACCGAAAATGGCTTGCGCGAACAAATTGAAGCCGCTGCGGGACTGGACGCGACCTTCGTTTTAATTGGGGACGGACCGAGCGAACAGGCCCTGCGGAACCAAGTTCGCGCTGCGGGGCTAGACGACCAGATCTATTTTATTCCTCGAGTGCCCTTTCACCAACTGCACGATTATACTTGCTCGGCTGACTTGGGACTGTGTCTGATCAAAGGCACGGGCAAGAGCTTCTATTACTCACTGCCCAACAAGCTGTTCGAGTATATGATGGCCGGACTACCGGTCTTAGCCAGCAATTTCCCTGAAATGGAGCGCATCGTCCGCGAAACGCGTACCGGAACTACGGTCGATCCAACCAATATAGCAGCCATTCGAGAGCAGGTCGTCGATTTTTTGGACAATGCAGAGCAGCGAGAGGCGTGTGCCGAGGCGAGTTTGCAGGCGGCACAGCACTATAATTGGGAACGGGAATCCGTCCAGCTCACCGAGCTTTACGCAACCTTAGCATGAGTGCCCCACTGACGCTCAGCGTTGTAATACCTACCTATGACGAGCCTGAGCGCCTCGAAGCGGCGCTTAAGAGCCTGTCGCAGCAAGATTACCCCCATGAGGCGACGCAAATCATCGTAGTGGACGACGCCTCCCCCCACCTAGACGCCGAACGGTTGCACGCGGCAATTGCGCCTTTACAGTTGCTGCTGCTGCACAACGAACAGAATCAGGGACGCGCTCGGGCGCGCAACGCAGCCCTTCGGGTCGCCAGCGGCGATCTCGTCGTCTTTCTCGACAGCGACATGACTGTGGGCGCGAATTTTCTCCGCGCCCATGCCCAACGGCATCAAAACCATGCGGAGGCCGTTTTTGTCGGGAACATCCGCTTTGCCAGAGAAATTCCCCCCACTTCTCTGACCCGCTACCTCGAAGGAAGGGGCGTCCACAGGGTCAATACAGACAAGCCCATACCTTTCAACTGCTTTGTCACCGGCAACTCCTCGGTGCGTCGGTCTTCCCTGCTCCGCGTGGGCTTTTTCGACGAGGATCTCACTGCTTATGGCGGCGAAGATCTAGAACTAGGGTACCGCCTTCATTTGGTGGGTATTCCGTTTTACTATGCCCCTGAAGCCCTGTCCTACCACTATCACTTGCGTTCCTTGGAGCCGCTTTGCCGTCTGATGCAGACCTACGGCAGCAAGTCAATCCCGATCCTTTTAAACAAGCACCCCGAACTGGACGCCGTACTCCGGCTGGACTTTATCAGGGCCTCTGCACTTTCGCCTCGGCGGCTCGCACTCCAGCTAGCCCTGTTGTCGCCGATTCACTACCCAATTCGCTGGGTGACCCGCTGGCTTGTGAAAACCTATGTCCCAGATCTGTTTTTTAGCTACTTGTTCTGGTCCAGCCGCACGCGGGGTTATCTGAGCGCTCTAAACGAATAAAGAATAACGACTTATATTATGCATGTGCACTATCCCCGCTTCTCCCAAGTCCTCCGCATCGCTCTACCGGCTCTCCTGCTAGCCCACTTCGTCGTTTGGCCCATCGTCGGCCTCTTATCCCTACATGCTGGTATTATTGCCGCTGAATGTACCCTTTTGTGGTTTGTGGCTCTTTATATTCGCCGTCATCGCCTAATTGCCGAAGACCTGCTTCTGTTCAACGCCACACCGACTGCGTCCCTGTTGCTGACAATCCCGGCGACTATTTGCTGTAGCCTCGTAATCGCCGAACTCGACTTGTATCTGGCCTATCTTCTCGGCCTGATAGACCTGTCCATGCCGCTGTCTTTTCAGAAAAACCTGCTGGAAATTCAGATTGTCCGCGGACTAGCGGAGATCCCGAAGGGACTGATAACACTAGTGCTAGTACCTGTGCTTTGCGAAGAGCCCTTCTTCCGCGGACTTGTGTTCACGAGTCTTTGCGCCCACTTTGGGCCGCGCTGGGCGCTAGGCGGTTCGGCCCTGCTGTTTGCCATTTCTCACTTCAACCCTTGGCAAATGATCCCCCTCTTCCTCTTTGGGCTCTTCCTCGGCGCTTTAGTTTACTGGACTCACAGCATCTATCCTGCCATGCTCGCCCACGCGATCAACAACTTGACTTCGATAATTGGGATCAACTTGCGCACTTACTTAGGCCTAGATGGCCTCGGTCCCTCCCAACATCTCCCCATGCCCTTGGTCCTACTCGCCGGCCTACTCCTGCTTGCCGGCCTCCTGCTTCTCAGCCGCCAACCCACCATTATGCCGCTGTTGGCTAGGAGGGAATACGCTCCGCCCGATTACAACTGAACTATTGGGGGAGAGGCAGTTACGTAGAAGGATGTTCCCCAATTAAATCAGCTCAGTACCTTCGCTACCGTTTCCCCAATTTCCGCCGGACTCTCACAGATGTGAATCCCGGCTTCCCGCATCGCCGCCATTTTGTCCTCGGCCGTCCCCTTACCGCCTGAAATAATAGCTCCTGCATGTCCCATCCGTCGCCCCGGAGGTGCCGTGCGCCCCGCGATAAAGCCAATGACGGGCTTGTCGTAGCATTCTTTGATATAGGCGGCCGCTTCCTCTTCAGCCGTGCCGCCGATCTCGCCGATTATCACGACCGCATCAGTCTCGGGGTCGTCCTTAAACAGTGCTAGCGCGTCCAAAAAGCGCGTACCGATGATTGGGTCGCCGCCAATGCCGATGGCCGTGGACTGACCTAGGCCCCGCTCAGTAAGCTGTCCCACGGCTTCATAGGTCAGCGTTCCACTGCGCGAGATAATCCCTACGCGACCTGGCTGGTGAATAAAGTGGGGCATAATGCCGATTTTGCACTTCCCCGGCGAGATGACGCCCGGGCAATTAGGCCCGATCAGCCGAGTAGAGCGCGCTTGGACATAATGGTAGGCTTTAACCATGTCACTCACGGGGATGTTCTCGGTGATACAGATGACTAGCTCTATACCGGCATCGGCCGCTTCCATGATGGCGTCAGCGGCAAAGGGGGCTGGTACAAAGATGATTGAAGCATTGGCACCAGAGGCCTCAACGCCTTCGGCGACCGTGTTAAACACCGGAATGCCTTCAAATTCTTGGCCGCCTTTGCCCGGTGTAGCCCCTCCGACCACTTTCGTGCCGTACTCCAGCATTTGTCGCGTGTGAAATGATCCCTCCGACCCTGTAATTGCCTGTACGAAGACCTTGGTGTTTTCGTCGATTAAAACGCTCATCCCTGTATTCCTCTTACTGAATAGTCGCTTTGACCATTGCCGCGGCGTCTTGCAGCCCGTGCCCAACAGCAAAGTCCATGTCGGAGTTTTCCAGCATCTCGGCGGCCATATCTGCGTTAGTCCCAGCCAGCCGCACGACGACCGGCACGTTGACTTCAATGTTTTTGCGCGCCTCAATCACGCCAGCGGCCACGCGGTCGCAGCGCACAATGCCGCCGAAGATGTTGATGAGAATGGCCTTTACGTTTGGGTCGGAAAGCAAAATGCGGAAGCCATTTTCCACGGTTTCAGCGCTGGCCCCCCCGCCTACGTCCAGAAAATTGGCTGGCTCTGCACCGGACAGCTTGATAATGTCCATCGTGGCCATCGCCAGTCCGGCACCGTTGACCATACAGCCGATATTGCCGTCGAGCTTGATGTAGTTCAGATCGTATTTGGCGGCTTCGACCTCTAGCTCTTCCTCTTCATCCAAGTCGCGCATTGCCGCTAAGTCGGGGTGGCGGAAGAGTGCGTTGTCGTCGAGGTCTATTTTGGCATCTAGCGCCAAAAGCTGCCCATCGGCGGTCGCCACCAAGGGATTGACCTCGACCAGTGAGCAGTCGGCATCGACATAGGCTTTGTAGAGGCTAAGGATAAAACTGGCTGCTTGGCGCACCTGCTTGCCCTCAAAGCCAAGCCCAAAGGCTAGGCGCGTCGCTTGGAATGCCTGTAGCCCCACTGCGGGATCGACCGATTCCTTGAGAATTTTTTCTGGGGTCTCTGCGGCGACCTCCTCGATCTCCATTCCGCCCTCTTGGCTGGCCATGACCACTGGCTTGCATTGGGCCCGGTCGAGCGTGATGCCCAGATAAAGCTCGCGTTCTATCTCCGAGGCTTTCTCCACGAGGACTTGCTTGACCTTTTGGCCTTCAGGGCCTGTCTGGTGGGTGACGAGCTGCATACCGAGAATCTGGCTGGCCGCTTGGTGAGCCTCTGCGGGGCTAGCGGCTAGTTTGACGCCTCCGCCCTTGCCGCGACCTCCAGCGTGGATTTGGGCCTTGATCACGACCTTTCCACCCAATTCGGCGGCCATGCCTTCGGCTTGATCCGCTGTCGTGGCCACGTGGCCGCTCGGTACGGCGACTTGGTACTGGCGCAAAATTTCTTTGGCTTGATATTCGTGAATTTTCATGGGCGTTATCTATCTATTAGGTGAAATGAACGCAAAAGAGTATAAAAACCTTCCCCTACCAGCAAGGCGACCTAAGAAACGACCAGCACAAGCACCAAACTAGGGCTGTTGATCGTTGGGAAAGTCCCGTAATATTCAGGTACATCCAAAGACTTCGAGGAGGTAGCCCGTGAAAATCTTGTTAGTCGGCGGGGCCGGCCATGTCGGCACCTGTACTACCCCCTACCTTAGACGCCACCACGACCTGCGCGTGTTGGACATCGCCAAGCCTCGGCATAAGGTAGAATACATCGAAGGCTCTATTGCCGACCCGGAGGCCCTTGCTCGCGCCCTAGACGGAGTGGATGCCTTCATCAACATGACCATGAAGAGCGGCCAAGGCGGCCTCGACAACCACCAGACCGAGACCCAAATCGTCGATAATTACACGGTCAACTGTCTGGGACTACACCTGCTCCTATACACAGCTTGGAGGCTAGGTATCAAAAGAGGCGTTCACACCTCCACTATGAGCGGCCACCATCGCGCCCGCTCCTATTATCCGTCCGAGGAGGAAGTACCACTTGATAGCCCTAGTGTGTACGGCTTCACTAAGGGGCTAGCCGAGGGCATTTGTCGCTATTTCGCCCGCCAATTTGACCTGAACTTGGCGGTCCTTCGCATTACCGGTCCGCGCACCCGGGCGCAATTCCTAGAACAAGCCCAAAATCCACCACACTACCCTCCCGGCGGTCTTTACTTTACCGATGAGGAAGATTTGGCCAACGCCTATCTAGCCGCTCTGGACTACGTTTGCACAGGCCATGGCCGCTGCGACGTCTTCTTCATATCGGGCGACGCCGACCACCGCGAGATGAACATGGCCAAAGCACGAGCTGTTTTGGGCTGGGAGCCTAAATCGCATCTGATGCTGGAGGAGTGAGAATCCCACGCAGATAATATGTTCCTAATGACTGCAAACTCCTGAACGGGACCACCTAGGCACAAGTCAAAAAAACAGGCTCAACCGTTCGGTGGAGCCTGCTTCAATTACTATTGGACTACTCGCGTTTTGATTTAGTAACGCATTTCTTAGGCGGCGTAAACGCTCACCCGCTTGCCCTTCCTGCCAAAGGCCTCAAACTTCACCTGCCCGTCAATCGTAGCGAAGAGCGTATCGTCCCCGCCCTTCTTGACGTTGACGCCCGGATGAATGCGCGTACCGCGCTGCCGCACGATAATCGTGCCGGCGCTGACCTTCTCTCCGCCAAAGCGCTTAACGCCTAGGCGCTGCGCATTGCTATCGCGCCCGTTTTTGGAACTGCCGACACCCTTTTTATGAGCCATTACCTGGTCCTTTCGCACTTAGTTCGGAAGAACGATGTCCTCGACCCGAATCTCGGTGTAATCCTGGCGGTGGCCGGTGCGCCGCCGGTATTTCTTGCGCCGTTTCTTCTTGAAAACGACAATCTTGTCGCCGCGACCATGGCCGACGACCGTCGCCGAAACACTGGCTCCCTCGACCGTGGGACTGCCAATCTTGGTCTCGTCGTCGCCGGAAACTAGCAGTACGTCGGTAAATTCCTGAGTGCTACCTTCTTCGGCCTGAAGCCGGGGCACGCGCAGACGCTGACCCTTGTCGACTTTGACTTGATGGCCGGCGATATTGACAACTGCATACATGAATTGCACTCCTACGCTAAGACTACTTTGCAATCAATTAGGAAGCATTTAAAGATATGGGCCGGAATTTTTTCTGTCAAACCCTGAACTCGGCCGTCACATCTAGGCTGCGCTTAGTCGAGAAGAAGCGATAGTCTTGGGGCCCCAAAGTGGAATCAGTCTCTATCTGGAGGCGAGCTTTGGTCGCCTTGCGCAGCGACTTAAGCCGTTCCTCGCGGTTTTCTAGCATATAGGTGGCCACATCGGGATGGACCTTTAACACGTAGCGCCGCTCTCGGGTGGCAGCATAGGAACGCTGAAGCCAACGCTCAATCCAAGTCAGGGTGGTGTCTGGCCCCATAATCCGGCCCGTGCCGCTGCAAATGGGGCAAGGTTCGCTATGAGTGTGCAAAAGGTTTGGACGGACGCGCTGGCGCGTCATTTCGACTAGGCCGAACTCGCTGATGTGCGGGGTGATAGAGACCTTCGCCCGATCCCTTTTGAACTCCTCGACCAAGCAGTCAACAACCTTTTTGCGGTTGCGCTCCTCGTTCATATCGATAAAGTCGATGACGATAATGCCGCCAATGTCGCGGAGCTTGAGCTGGCGGGCTATCTCGCGGGCGGCCTTCAGGTTGGTATTGAGGTTGTTCTCCTCCTGATCGTCCGAGCCGATGTAACGGGCTGAGTTTACGTCAATAAAGGTCCCCGCCTCGGCGTAGTCGATGACCAAGGCGCCGCCCCGCCGCAGCCACACCGTGCGGTTGGTCGCCTTCTCGATATCTTCCTCAATGTTGAAGGCATCAAAGATGGGCCGGCGATCCCGGTAAAACTCAACCCGTTGGCGCAATTCAGGTGAAACCTGGCGCAAATAAGCCGTGATCTCCTTGTACAACTCTTTGCTATCGACGACTAGCCGCCCCACATTGTCGGTGAACAGGTCGCGTATTACGCTGGAGGTCATGCCCATTTCCTTGTACACTAAGGCTGGTGCTTCGGCCTTCCTGCTCGTCTTGATTAGACGACTGTGGTTTTTTACTAGCTGCTTCATATCGCGCCTAAACTCGCGGTCGCTCTGATTCTGTCCTTCGGTGCGCACGATTACGGAGTAGCCATCGGGCTTGATCTTGAATACCAGATCTCTCAGTCTCTTGCGTTCGTTCCGACTGATGATCTTGCGGGAGACGCCAACCCAGTTGCCGCCCGGAACCAGCACCATAAAACGACCCGGAAGCGACAGCTGCGTTGTCACACGGGCACCTTTAGTGCCAATGGGCTCTTTGGCGACCTGCACCAACACCTCTTCGCCCTTCTTGATCAGGTTTTGAATAGCAGGATAACCGCGATGGCGAGAGCGGCGTCCGTTGCGCGCTCCATCGGTCTCGTCTCTGTCTGCTTCCATCATATCGCGCACCTGGAGGAACGCGGTGCGGTCTTGGCCAATTTCGACAAATGCAGCCTGTAGCCCGGGCAGAACGGCCGATACAACTCCTTTGTATATGTCTCCTACCGTCCGCTCATTCTCGGGTCTTTCGATCCAGACTTCAACTAGACGCCCATCTTCCAAGATGGCAATACGGGATTCGTGAATGCCTTGGTTGATAAAAATTTCTGTTTGCACGATCTGTCCTCACGCTTAGTAGTCATAATATTAGTATCGGCTATTTCAAAGCCTCGCTTATCGCCGTTCACTTGGCTTCTTCCGCGGCCAATACCCCCAGATATCGGTCTTGGTCTGCGAGCACCTCTATGGCCTTCGCTAGCTGTACATCCTCTTGCAATCCTGCGAGGAGTTGGGCCTTCCTCCCCTTGAAGCGCAAGATAAGTTCTCGGCGTAAAGCAGCCTTTATATAAGGTTCCAACTCGCTGCTATACCGACGCTCCCACTCCTGCTTCACTGCTGCTCGTAGCTGATGGATCGACTCCTGTGCAGCCATCCCCCAATCCATTTCCTCGGCCAAATCCTCAAGTTCCGCTATTTGATCCAAGCCTTTTTGGCCTTGGTCTAGACTTACGTCCTTAGTGCGGACGAACTCCATAAAGCCCTCGACCATCTCATCGCTGACGGTCAGACCTGGATGTTCCTCGGCCCAAGACGAGTCGGCCGAGACATAATCTATGACAAAGTCGAAAAAGAGCCGACGACGCACTAAATCTTGTACATAGGGAGGGAATGGTTCCGACTCAATGATAATATCGGGCTTAATTCCGCCGCCGCCGAAGACCTTGCGACCTCGCTGGGTATAATAGGTTTGGTTTGCCATACTATCCGGCAATCCAGCCGCCCCCATCTTGGACTTACCCACTAAATCGCCCAAACGGATCAGGAGCAGGCTCTCTGCAGACTCAGAATCCATATCAAAATGAGATTGGAGTGCAGAAAGGGCCTTAGCCCTATTTTCTGAACGCAAAATAAGGTCCATCACCAACTGATGCGGCAATTCCCTATCCCCGAACAGAACGCTATGTACGGGCTTGGCGATGTCCTGTTCGCGGTGAATACTGCGCCCACTGGGCGCGTAGTAGAGCGCCGTCGTCAGTTTCAAAGCACTAGCCGTCTCTTCGCGCAAATCAAATGCGGTCTGTAGGTCGAATATGGTCTGTACCGAACCTTTGCCAAAGGATGCTGCTCCGACGATCACGCCTCGGTCGTTGTCTTGGATGGCACCAGCAACGATTTCGGACGCACTGGCGCTCCCTTCGTCAATCATAACAACCAAGGGTATATCGCGCGCAATAGAGTGATGGTGGGCATACTTGACTTCTTCTCTTCGCCCTTCGCGTTCCTTGACCGAAACGATCGGCACCCCTTGAGGTAAAAACAAATCTGCAACTTGGGTGGCTTGACTAAACAAGCCTCCTGGATTGCCTCGCAGATCTAAAATTAGTCCTTCAACCCGAGAGAGGCTTTTTATCGCCTCTTCCACTTCACTAGCGGTATGCTCGGAAAAACGCGTCCGGCGCATGCTTATATAACCGATTTTATCTTTGAGCTCTTCTACCAGCACAACGCTCTTGATCCTGATATTTTCCCGTTGAATTTCAACTTCGTGCGGCGTGGCCCCCAAGTGGGTGGCGATCGAAATTGTGACCTTTGTGCCAGGGGGGCCTTGCAGCTCATTGACCACAGACTCAAGCTGCATGTCCAAGGTACTTTTGCCCTCGATGGCGACGATCAAGTCGCCCGGTCTCAGCCCCGCCCGAAAGGCAGGGGTATCCTCAATAGGGGAAATTACCACGGGAAAGCGATCTTTTATGGCAACCGTAATTCCCAATCCCGTGAACTTTCCCGTCGTGTCTTGGCGCAACTGGCGCAAACCTTTCTCATCGTAGTACTCGCTATATGGATCCAGTTGGCCGAGCATGCCCTCAATGGCCGCGCTCATGATTTCCCTTTGGTCCAGACTGGAGTAGTAATTTTCCAGAATGCGCGAATACACGGCTCCGAAACGCTCCCAACTGGCATTTACCTCCGCATACGGATCTTCCGTAGGCGCAGCCTGGATTGCGTTCGCACTTGCAAATAAAAAAATCAATCCCATTAAGAGGTGTCGCATAACTACTTTTTCTCCTCGGGAAACCACGACCACTGCCGAAGCAGCGCGTCCTGAATTCTTTCAGCTAGTTGATCTATTTCGAGTTGCGCGTCAAAAACCAAGCCTGTTGGATCTTTTTGGGCCATCTGTTGGTAGCCTCGGGAAACCTTCTCTTGTAATGCCATTCCTGTTTGCTCCAACCGATCCGCGACGTCCCGCCGTCTCAGGCGGGCCCAAGCCACTTCTACGGGCAAGAGCAGGTATATTGTCGCGTCCGGTAAATACTCCCCCACAGCTAGCTGATTGACTTTTTCGATCACTTCTAGATCCAAACCGCGCCCATACCCCTGATACGCTATTGATGAGGCAATATAGCGGTCGCAAATAACCACATCTCCCCGGTTGAGCGACGGTGCGATCACCTCTTCTACGTGCTGTGAACGACTGGCTGCATAGAGAAACAGTTCCGCCGTCGGGGATACCCCCTCAAGGCTTGGATCGAGAACAAGCTGGCGAATCTTCTCTGCGACCGGCGTCCCGCCTGGCTCTCTGGTCAGTGTAACCGGAAGACCTGCTTCTCTTAAATGCGAGGCTAGCAGGTGGGATTGGGTTGTAGTTCCACTGCCATCGACTCCTTCAAATGCGATAAAATGACCCCGAGACACGACGGCAAGGAGACGCTTATTAGGACTGCTGGACAGAGGTGGGCGAATTGGGACCTGATTTCAGCCTGTTGCGAATATGAGCGAGGCGCTCAACAACCGTATAGTTGGTCGTAACAGCCAATAGAACCAGCACGAAAACCAAACCTTGATGGCCTATCAGGCTCCCTACGGCCAAGGCCGTTAGACGTTCTGGGCGCTGCATGAAGCCCACCTTGCAATCCTCGCCCAACCCCTCTGCACGAGCCCTTACATAACTAACCATCAGCGAACCAGTAATTGCAAAAAAGAGGATTCCCGAGGGAATCCACTCATCGCGGCCGATCAAATAGGCACCGATTCCAAAATAAATAAATATCTCAGAGTAGCGATCTGTTGTCGAATCCAATAAGGCTCCGAACTTGGTCTCCTTGTGGCCCTCTCTTGCAACTTGTCCATCCAAAATATCGCAGAGGCCCGCCACAATCATAATGAGAGCCCCCCATTGCAAATAACCCTTGGCAAACGCCGCAGTTGCCCCCACGTTCATAACTAGCCCCATCAGCGTCAGCCAATCGGGTCTGAAGCCCAAGCGAATAAATAAATGCGCCAACGGCCTAAGGATGATCAGACACCACTTTTTCAGATATTTATCTAGCAAAAAAGAACCTATTTCGCAGACGCTTGAGAGTGGCCATTGAAAACCCTTGTCCTCTGAAACTACGTTAAAAATATACTTGTTTTTTGCTTTTCTTCCAAAATATTTACCGCAGAGTTTTCCACTCTCTTAAGAACATGTTTTCCACATCACACCCCATCGTCTCTACTCAGTACTTCGCTAATTTATGGCCTATCTATTAGGTAAAATTAGACATATACGTTCCTCAAAAGGCTTAAATCTCACAATTCTTTTAATTTTTGGGTGTGGATAAGTATGTGTAAAACTACACTCGGAAGCCCGACAATAGCAATTAGTAGAATAGCCCCAATGCACTCCCCACCCGATCAGCCCTCCATGCCAACAACTCCGAATGAGCGGCATCTTTTTCAAGCGTTGAAAGAATCCAACCATGAGGAGATAAATGTCTTTGTACTAAAGCAAGCAGTTTATCTGGCGAAGCCACGGCTCTCGCCGTCACCAAATCCGCGCATACTGGACTCAAACTCTCTATCCGCTCGTTTACGACCTCTATTCGGTCAAGCCCCACCGACCTCACAACTTCTTTGAGAAAGTGCGCCCGCTTCCTCTTGCTTTCGACGAGCATAAAATATGCATTGGGAAGAGCTATTTTCAGAGGAATCGCCGGAAATCCGGCTCCTGATCCCAGATCCATAACTAGCCGATGCGGGAGACTTGCTACGACCGGAACCATAGTCAACGCCTGCCTCAAGTGCTTAGTTGCTAGGACGGACCGGTCTCGCCGAGAGACCAGATTGATTCTTCTCGACCACTGGCTCAGGAGATGCAGATATATCTCTAGCTTGGGCCAGATAGCCTCAAGAGAACAAGAGATAATTCCTTCTCTTTTTAACTGATCGAAATCCTCGCGTATCTCAGACGGCAGTTCGATTATCATATCTAGACATGTTCCACGTGAAACATTAAACTTCTTACCAACTCTTCCAAGCCGTACAACCAACTCAATTGTTTCACGTGGAACATTACTTGCCGATGCAAAATTGGGAAAAGATGGAATCGAGAACTTCCTCTCCTACGGTCTCTCCCAGCATCTCACCCAAGGCATTCAAGGCGTCCTGAAGTTCGGCAACGACGCACTCATCGGGTTGACTGAACTTCAGAAGCTCCTCTGCGCTAGCGCCAGATTTAGCTACTCGCAGCAGACAATCTTGATGGCGCTGGCGAGTGATTCCGATCCCATCTACTTCTGCCCTACGGGGCAACTGGGCCGTCACTTCTCTCTTTAATTTCTCAATACCGAATTCCCTAAGTGCTGATATTTCAACAGATACCGAGACCCGTGCTTCGATTGCAGATCGGGTGCTAGCACCCGGCAAATCAATTTTGTTGAAGACACCAATTGACTTCTCGTCAGACGGGAGCAGGTCCAACACAGCCATATCGTCATCACGCGACTCAGTCGAACTGTCAAACACCGCTAAAACTACATCCGCTTCCCCAATCACCTGCGATGCTCGTTCAATTCCCTCTTTTTCGATCAGATTATGGCTCTGCCTAATCCCAGCCGTATCGACTAGCCGGATCGTCTCTCCTGCCCACGTAGTCCGACCTTCTACTAAGTCTCGCGTCGTCCCTGGTAAGGGAGTAACTATTGCCCGATCTTCGCCGAGCAACACGTTGAGCAACGTGGACTTACCTACGTTGGGACGCCCGATGAGCACGACTAAATATCCCTCTTGGCGACGCCTCGTTCCCTCGAATGTTTCAGCGAGCCGCAAAGAGGACTCAACTACTTCGCGCAGCGCGGTCTGTATTTCTTGACGCCCAATACTATCGATGTCTTCGTCGGAGAAATCGAGCCCGATCTCGAGCAGTGATAGAATCTTGACCAACTGATTCTTAAGCTCTCTCACCATCTTAGACAGACGGCCACTGGCCAAGCCATAGGCATTGTCGAGATGCGCTTTAGAACTGGCTTGGATGAGGTCGATTACAGCCTCAGCTTCTAATAAGTCCAATCGGCCATTGAGAAAAGCTCGACGAGTAAACTCTCCTGGTTCGGCGGCGACGGCCCCCAAGCGAAGCGCTTCCTCAACGACTGACTCTAATACGACCATGCTGCCGTGGCAGCTAATCTCGACGGTATCTTCACCAGTATAAGAGTGCGGTGCAGCAAAGACCCAAGCGACGCCTGTGTCGATTGCTCGGCCATTAGCCCATATACGTCCGTATTCGACGTATCGGACTCGCTTGCCGAGCGGTGGACGGGAGCGAAAAATCTGCTGGCTAATCGATAGGGCGGCAGGCCCGCTCAAACGCACTATCCCGATCCCCCCCTCCCCTCGCGGTGTAGAGATAGCGACAACAGTATCCGGCTGTATCAAGGAATCGAGATCCGGCTAAAATTTCAAGTGCTGGAAGGAGCGGCTTTCTTCTTAAAATGATTGACCAATAGCTGTTGGCCGATGGTCAGGACATTGAAGATAGTCCAGTAGAGCACTAATCCCGACGACATGCTCCAAAAGATAAAGATCATCACAGCTGGCATCATGTAAACCAGAACAGCCTGCTTGGGATCCTTCATAGTCATTTTCTGTTGGATGAGCATAGAGACCGCCATTAATAAGGGCAGAACATGAAGCCCAAAACCGCCGATAAGCAACTCGTCGGGAAGGGAAAGATCTTGTATCCAGAGAACAAAGGGGGCTTGGCGCAACTCGATTGTTTTGCCAAAAAGATTGTAGAGCGCAATGAAAATGGGCATCTGCAACAAGAGGGGCAGACACCCGCTAAGAGGATTGACGCCTTCTTCCTTATAGAGCTTCATAGTCTCTCGGCTCAGGCGTTGGTTGTCGTTTTTGTACTTCTCGCGTAGCGCCGTAATTTTCGGCTGAAGTTCCTGCATTTTCGCCGCGGACTCATACGTTTTGTGCGTGAGCGGATAGACGATAATTTTGATGACAACGGCGAAAAGGACGATGATCCAACCATAGTTGGGGATATATTGATGGGCTGCTATGAATAGAATGAGTAGAAAGCGGCTTATCTGACTTACGATCGGCCAGCCGAAATCAATGGCCTGCTCTAGTTCGGCCTCATAGCCGATGAGCTCGTCGTAGTTGAGTGGGCCGAGATAAATGGTGTTGTGCCAAGAACCAGACTGTTCGAGTCGCCGACCTAGCTGAAAAGAATACTCGGGCCACAATTGAGACCCTTGGTGATCGCCCTGTAAGACGACGCGAGAACGCTGTTCCCTATCGGCGGGGACGCAGGAAATCAAGAAGTACTTGTTGCGAATACCCGCCCACTTTAGCAATCCTTTGTCCTCTAACTCGTCCGATTCCCCATCATCCACCTTGAGTTCGACCCGTTCTTCATTTATATAGGCGAATACCCGCATTTCAGGTAGGTCTATTTCCGGCTCACGCTCGGTAAACGCTATGCCGTTTTCCCAAGTGAGTATGGCTTCGGTATCGTCGTCAAACCCTTCGTAGCGTACCTGGAGGTCGAATCCATAGCGGTCCCCATTAAAGGTCAAGACCTTTTCCAGCCTCCTGCCCCCCCCGAGCTCGGCCACCATACTTAAGGAACGCTCTTCCCCGGGTCCTATCTGCAGGCTCGACTGATTGGCAACAAACTCCGCCGAGGAAATATCCTCCCTGTCATTCGCTCTTTGTAGATGAATTCCCAAGCCGCTGCCGGCGGGAGGCAATAGCTCGATAACACTTCCATCTATGTCTCTGTATTTTAATAGTTTACACGATGTAATAATACCGCCCTTTGTAGAGATGACAAAGCTCTGAAGCGGCGTTTGTACTACAATTTCTTGCGGGATAAATGAATGACCTTCGGCCGATTCGACCCTGTCAACGACCTGAGACCTAACGGGTGCAGGCCCTTCCCTGAGCTGTTCCTTGGGTTCGAGATCGCGTATGCGTTCGGGCTCAGCTTGCTCTTCAGCAACAGGGGCCGCTTCAGGCACCGATTCTTGCGGCACAGCTTCCTGCAACGGAGGACGGGGCTTGGGATTTAGCCCAAACCATTCATTATAATAGGGAAGCAAGAGGAAAATCAGGCCGATGAAAAGAAAGGCCAACAGAGTCCGCTTATCTTCCATAGTTTTACTTACCCTTTTATAAACAACGGGTTATAAGCATATCTAGCGCAAAGGATCGCATCCATGCCCTCCCCAAGGATGGCATCGACTAATCCGCTTTAGCGCAAGCATTCCGCCCTTGAACGGTCCGTACTTATCTAGTGCTTCTTCGGCATATTGGGAACAAGTAGGTAGATAACGACAGGACGGGGGAAGATATGGAGACAGGAGAAGACGGTAGGCGCGGACGACGAAAATGGCGATTTGCTTCATTGTGGGCCAAGAAAAACAGGTAGTTTGGCCACCAAGGAGTCCAGTTCCCTTTCCAAGTCAGCAAAGGGAGCTTCGATGGCTGACGGTTGGCAGAAAACGACTAGATCACAAGGAAAGTACGGGCGACTGCGGCAAATGCTGCGCAGGCGCCGCTTGAGCCGATTGCGCTTTACAGCATTGCCCAGTTTGCGTCGGACGACAAAAATTTGACCGCGATCTTCTCGACCGCAGCGGATCCAAAAACAGCGGCCTCTAACCCAAGCCATCAAGCGCTAGACGGCTAGCTGCTTGCGGCCCTTTCTCCGACGACGATTGATGATATTGCGACCGGCCGGCGTGCTCATGCGCTTGCGAAAACCGTGCTTATTGCGACGGCGCCTGTTGCTAGGCTGAAATGTGCGTTTCAAAATAAAATTCTCACCTCGCGTTGGTTTATGTGCAGCATACGCAGAAACGGTCCAATTTAGTGGCTATTCTACTAAGTGTCAATACTTTCAAGTCTTTAAACGCTAACGAATTCAATGAAACTTCGCGGTGTACTCTTGACTGACGTATGCCTTCTTCATAGGTTGAAAATCCCCCTTAAAAACTGCGATCTTCGCTTCAATAAATGGCGCTGGAAATACAAGATCCCCAAGAACTTTGGGCCCAATGTCTGCTCAACATAGAGCGTCAAGTTCGCCCCCAGAGTTTTACTAATTGGTTTAAGCAGACTTCAGTAAGCCACTTCGACCAAGATTTATTGGTCATCCAAGTTCCCAGCGCATTTTCTGCCGCTTGGATAGAAGAGCACTACTTGCAGATGATCCAATCCGTAGTGTGGGAAGAGACGGCACTGACTCCCAATATCTCCTTTGCGGTTGCACAAGCCCCCCAATCTGTTGGCGATCAAGGGGTACCTGTTGAGCAAGGGGTACCTGCAAACGAAGGAGACCTCGCAGAAGATGAACAAGAAGAAATAAAAGCAGCTCCTACCCAATCGCTGAACAAGCGCTATACCTTTGAAGAATTCATCATTGGAGACAGCAATCGATTTGCCCATGCAACGGCCTTAGCCGTAGCGAATTCCCCAGGTAAGACGGAGTTCAATCCTTTGGTGATCTACGGGGGCGTAGGATTGGGTAAAACGCATCTACTGCAAGCGATTGGGCATCACGCCTATAACCACAACCTTGCCGAGAAGATCGTTTACGTTCCCTCGGAAAAGTTTATGAGGGATTTCGTCCAATCGCTTCAAGACCGCAAGTCCATCGGTGAATTTCAGAGTTTCTATCGTAGCGCGGACATTCTCCTCGTTGACGACATCCAGTTTTTGATCCGCGGCGAACAGACCCAAAATGAGTTCTTTCACACTTTTAATGCCTTACACCAGTCCGATAAGCAGATTGTCATGACCAGCGACAGTCCTCCCGGCCATCTAGATGGATTAGAAGAAAGACTGAAATCCCGCTTCATCTGGGGACTGGCCACCTCTATAGATGCCCCCGAGCTCGAGACCCGGATTGCCATCCTGCACAAAAAGGCCGAGCGCAACGGCATGCGGATTTCCGATGATGTGGCCGCTCTGCTGGGCAATCACATCCGATCAAATGTCCGCGAACTCGAAGGGACGTTGATTAGCCTGATGGCCTACTGCTCAATCCATAAGAAGGAACTCGACCTAGAGGCGGCCCAGCATATTATACAAGAACAGGGCCCCAGCCCGTCGGAAGTGAGCATTGAGGCGATCCAACAGCAGGTCGCCGACCACTTTAATTTGACTCGCGAGCAACTCATTGGAAAAGGACGCAAGCAAGACGTGGCAACGGCACGGCACATTGCCATGTTCTTAATAAGGGATCTCATCGGCAGTCACTTCACTACCATCGGCTTGCACTTCGGCAACCGCGATCACAGCACGGTCATCCACGCTGTAAACACTGTTGATAGGAAGTATAAAAACGATCCCTCCTTTGCTAGACTAGTCGAGAATTTGTCGGATACCGTCCGTCGGCAAAGCCGCTAGCCCCCATCTCTTTAGTCCTCTCTGTCTGTATTTTTCACAACTATAGTGCCTATTTGGCAGTGGAAAACTATTAACATCTATCCCCGCTAGGTGTTGATGTGGGTGTGGATAAGTCTGGCGAAAAAAGAAAACCGTCGTTTTTGACCTCTTGCGTGTGAAAAACCAAAGTTTTCCACCCCACAATCCACAGTCGAGCTTCTATTACCAAGTTATCAACTTGATCACATAAGTATCTTATTAACAATATATTTTGTTGTTTATAGATAACTTTTTAAGACAGTTATCCACATATCCACAGTATAACTAAAACTAAAAGAAGTAAAAGAACACAAAAAAGTGTAGTTCTATTAGAAGTATGGATGTGGATTGTGCTTTTTGATTACACACATCTTTTTCTATTTTTATACACACATACTCATGTGTTCACTTATATTAAAAAATGGGACACTATATATATAGAACTTGACGTAAGTAGGCATAAAAGCTAAATTTATATTAGTAATCAAAAGGGCGATTTTATTAGAAGGATTTTCCGAGAAACGCTATGAAGTTAAGAGTAGATCGCAGTGAATTATGGCGGGGCATTGATACTGTCTTAGAAGCCGTGTCGTCAAAACCCTCCCTACCGGTGTTGGCTAATATCTTGCTTGAGGCCGATGAGAAAATCCTATCTCTATCGGCGACGAATTTAGATTTGTCCATCCGGACTCAAGTCCCTGCTATAGTAGAGGAGAGTGGGAGGACGACTGTTTCGGCGCGCAAGCTGGCAGAAATCACCCGAGAATGGCCCGAGGCGGAAGTGAGTATTGAGGTGCAGGACGAGCGACTCAAGCTCTCAGGGCAGCTCGGGGACGCCGAAAGCAGTGAAGGAGCGTACAGCCTGTCGGGAATAGAGGCCGACGAGTTTCCCCCTATGCCGACAGCCCTTGACGGCGTGAGCCTGAGTCTGGGAGGAGACGAAGGCGAGACCAATGTTCTATCAGACATGATCAACAAGACGGTCTTTGCCGTCTCGGGCGATGATACGCGTCCCGTGTTTAATGGGGTGCTCTGGCGCATCGATGCACAGGGAATGGAGATGGTGGCTACCGACGGGTCGCGCTTGGCTTGTTACAGAAAAGCCATAGATCTGCAGGATCAGGTACAAGACGACCAAGAGACCGCGGTCATCGTCCCCCCCCAAGCGTTGAACCAGATCGTCAAATTGCTGGGTAGCCATAAAGAGCCAGTCAACGTCACGCTGGGCGAGACACAGGTCCTGTTTGACGTAGGACATACGCATTTGCTGTCGCGTCTGATCGAAGGCCCCTATGTCAACTATGCCCAAGTCATTCCGCAAAACAACAAAAAAGAGCTAAGAATGGCTAGCGAAGATCTGCTGCCGGCCGTACGCCGAGTATCTATCCTCTCCAGCTCTTATACACGCCAAGTGCGTTTTAAGCTAAATAGTGGCCAGGTGGAGATGTCGGCGGCTAGCCCCGAAATCGGTGGCGAAGCGAGAGAGGTTGTGCCGGCCCAATACGCCTCTGAAGAGATAGAGGTTGGCTACAATGCTCAATATCTGATGGAGATCCTGCGCAGAATGGACGCGTCTGAGGTCTGTTTCCAGCTCAACGACCACGTCACTGCAGCCTTGTTGCGGCCGGTAGAACAAAAGGAAGGTGAGGATTACTTCTGCTTGCTAATGCCCTTGCGGCCAACAGGATGAGGTAAGCAGGAATAGTGCGGATCCGTGAATTAACGCTGAGACCCTTCCGCAATTTTGCCGCGATTCACTTGGGCCTTGCAGCAGAGCACATGCTGATTTTTGGCCCAAACGGCCGCGGTAAAAGCAATATTCTAGAAGCGATTTCCTACTTATCTATCGGTAAATCAGTGCGCGGGGCCAAGGATCAACACGTCGTGCCGCACGGCGAAGACTTCTTTGATGTCCGGGCTTTGTGTAGTGATGGTCGCCACGACCAGCAAGTACGCGTCTTTTACAGTAAAAAGGAAGGTAAGAAGGCATTTGTCGATGCCACTCCCTTGCCTCGAGTCTCGGAACTGCTGGGTACCTTCCGCACCGTTCACTTCTCTCCTGAAGACGTATCGCTGGTGTTGCGCTTCCCGGCCCAGCGAAGGCGACTCCTCGACATACTTATCGCTCAGTCTAGCGCAGCGTACTTGCGCTACATGCAGCGCTATTACCGCGTGTTAGCCCAGCGAAACCACTTGTTGCGTACCGCAAAGAAGTCGGGGCATGGGCTTGTCGACAGTCGGGCAGTGGAACCATGGGATGCACAGCTAGTGGATTTGGGTGCCCAACTTCGACTACATCGCCTAGAGGCGCTGAATAGATTGAGAGCGCCCTTTCTCGGTTATTACGGCCGCTTCGCCCTAGCTGGTGAAGAGGCAGATATTATCTATCAAGGTGCCAAGGAACAAGACTTGGAGGCCCTTAGAGCCGAGTTGCGCGAGGCACTCAGTCGCCGCAGAGAGCAGGAGACCCAAATAGGCTATACGCTGTGTGGGCCACACCGCGATGATTTGAAGTTCATATTGAACGGAGAACCAGCCGAACTCTATGCCTCTGAGGGCCAACTAAGAACCGTACTCATATCGTGGAAGCTAGCAGAGGCCCGTTACATGGAAGAGCAAACGGGTCAGCAGCCAGTACTGCTCTTAGACGATGCTTTTTCAGAGTTGGATTCAGGTCGGATAGGAGAACTATTGGACATAGTGGGTGAATTTGAACAGGTCATCGCGACGACCCCTCAAGAGCCTAACGCAAGACAGGAAGCTCGTTTTGAATCGATCGACCTCCAGAAGTAAGAGCCGCAGTGTTGGTCCCCCCACCGTTTTGCACGGATTGCTCGACGCCGCAGTCGAGGAGCTAGGGATCAATGAGAAGCTAGTGGAATGTCGGGCGCGGATGGCGTGGGAAGAAGCAGTAGGTCCCGCCTTGGCCCAGCACACCCGTCCATTGCGCCTGTCCAAAGGATTTCTGGAAGTAGCGGTGCCATCTGCCGTATGGCGAACTCAACTAAACTTTATGCAGCGGGACATCACGACGCGGATCAACACTTTGCTGGGCAAGAAGGTCGTCGAAGGGCTAAAACTACTAAACCAGTCTGAAAGTGTGGAGACCAAAAGGAGGAGTAGATGACGGAACCGGCCAGAAATTTTCCTAGGGAAGAAGCAGAAGTAGCGCAGGAGGAGGAATATACAGCCGACGCCATACAGGTTCTCAAAGGGCTTGAAGGGGTGCGCAAGCGCCCGGCTATGTACATTGGCGATACGAGCGAAAACGGCCTACACGAGTTAGTAAAAGAAATCGTCAACAACAGCATTGACGAGGCCATGGCCGACCGCTGTTCGCGCATTGACGTAACAATCACCACCCAAGGTACTGCCCGCGTCCAAGATAACGGGAGGGGCATTCCGACCGACTTCCACGTCGAGGAAAATAAATCGGGCGTCGAGGTGGTGATGACCATGCTTCACGCCGGCGGCAAATTCGACAAGAAGGCCTATCAGGTCTCTGGTGGACTACATGGCGTGGGTGCTTCGGTGGTCAACGCGTTGTCGGAGTGGTGTACGGTCGAAGTTTGGCAAAAGGGCAAAGTCCACTTGCAGCGCTACGCTCGTGGCGTAGCGGAAACGGGCTTGGAGGTCATCGGCGACACGGACCAGACCGGCACCGTCATAGAATTCAAGCCAGACGCCGACATATTTGAAACCGTGGAATTCAGCTTTGAGTTTATTGCCGTACGACTGCGCGAACTGGCTTTTCTGACCAAGGGAGTGGAGATCAATGTGCGGGACGAGCGCAGCGGAGACGCCGACCGCTATTTCTACGAGGGCGGCGTACAAGAATTCGTGCGCTTCCTCAATGAGGGCCGCAGCGTGTTACACCCAGATCCGATCTACCTTCAGGGCGAGCGCGACGAAGTCGTCGTAGAGGTGGCTCTGCAATATAACGATAGCTACCAAGAGACTCTTTTTACCTACGCCAACAACATCAAGACCGACGAGGGCGGAACTCACCTCGTGGGCTTCCGCTCGGCGCTGACTCGGACGATCAACAACTACGCGAATCGCAATAATCTGCTCAAGAACGTCAAGTTCAATATTTCGGGCGATGATACGCGCGAGGGCATCGCCGCCGTTGTCAGCGTCAAAGTGCCCGAGCCGCAATTCGAGGGACAGACCAAGGGCAAGCTAGGCAACAGCGAGGTCAAAGGCATCGTCGACTCGTTTGTTTCCGAAGCACTGAGTACCTATCTCGAAGAAAACCCGGATATTGCCAAGCGGATCGTCGACAAGATCGTGGAGGCCGGCCGCGCTCGCGAGGCAGCGCGCAAGGCTCGCGAGCTGACCCGGCGCAAGGGGATTCTCGACGGAGGAGCGTTGCCCGGCAAGCTGGCCGATTGCTCCATCCGCGACCCGGAGCAGACCGAGATTTTCTTGGTCGAGGGCGACTCGGCCGGCGGCTCGGCGGCGATGGCCCGCGACCAGAGCTTCCAAGCCGTGCTGCCGATGTTCGGCAAGCCGCTCAACGTGGAAAAAGCGCGGATTGACCGCGTCTTGGGCAACGACAAGTTGTTGCCGCTTATAACGGCGCTGGGTACCAACCTCGGCGAGGACTACAACTTTGAGAAGCTGCGCTACGGCAAGGTTATTATCATGGCCGATGCCGACGTCGATGGCAGCCACATCCGCACGCTAATTATGACCTTCTTCTTTCGCTACATGCGCGACCTGATTGAGAAAGGCAAGCTCTATCTGGCCCAGCCGCCCCTTTTTCAAGTGAAGAAGGGCAAGCAGGAGCTGTACGCATTCGATCAGGCCGAACGAGATCGACACACCGCCGCACTCGGCGGCAATGGCGACGGTCGAGGCATAGTTATTCAGCGCTACAAAGGGTTGGGCGAAATGAACCCTGAGCAGCTATGGGAGACGACGATGGATCCCGAGCGGCGCACGCTGTTGCAGGTGGCTATCGACTATGCCGTTGAGGCGGATCACCTTTTTACCCTACTCATGGGCGAGCAGGTGGAGCCGCGCCGCGAATTTATCGAGAAGTACGCGCTAGATGTAAAGAATCTGGACGCGTTCTATTAGACTAAAAAGCTGAGGATTTAATTAATGCTCGAACAGCAAGAAAGCCGGGTCCTGCGGGTCAAAATTGAGGAGGAGCTCAAAACCTCCTTCCTCGACTATTCCATGAGCTTCATACGGTCGCGTGCCCTACCCGATGTCCGCGACGGTCTCAAGCCGTCTCAGCGCCGCATCTTGGTAGCGATGAACGACCTAAGCCTTTTTCCCAACCGCGGCTACCGCAAATGCGCCAAAATTGCCGGCGACACCTCTGGCAACTACCACCCACACGGCGAAGACATTGTCTATCCGACGCTAGTGCATATGGCGCAGAGCTTTCGCTTGCGCTATCCGCTGGTCCAAGGCCAAGGCAACTTCGGTTCTATTGACGGCTACCCTCCGGCGGCCATGCGCTACACGGAGGCGAGGCTGAGTTGGCCGGCAATGGAGTTGCTAGCGGATCTCGACAAGAACACCGTCGAATTCGCCAGCAACTACGACGAGACGCAGCAAGAGCCTTTGGTGTTGCCGTCTAGGTTCCCCAACCTGATCTGCAACGGCTCCATGGGCATTGCCGTGGGCATGGCGACCAAGATCCCGCCGCACAACCTGCGAGAAGTCGCCAGTGGCCTCAAGGCGCTAATTGACGATCCCGATATTTCCATTGCCGAGCTGATTGAGCACGTCAAAGCCCCGGACTTTCCCACCGGTGGAATCATCTACGGCATGAACGGGGTACAGCAGGCCTACGCAACAGGGAGGGGGCTTATCTACATCAGAGCGCGGGCGGATATTGAGACCCTTAAGAACGGGCGCGAAAATATCGTCGTCACCGAAATCCCCTTCTTGGTAAACAAGGCCAGCCTATTAGAGAAAATAGCTGACTTGGTGCGCGACAAGACCATCGACGGACTTGCCAATATTCGCGACGAATCGGGCCGCAAAGGGATGCGCATTGTCTTTGAGTGCAAGCGGGAAGCCCAGGCCGAAGTCGTGCTCAACCAGCTCTATAGCCATAGCATGTTGCAGACTACCTACGGGGTGATGATGTTGGCCATTGTCAATGGCCGTCCCGAGACGCTCAATCTCAAGCAGATGCTGCAGCACTACATCGATCACCGCCACGATATGATCGTGCGCCGCACGCAATACGACTTGGAGCGGGCCGAAGCCCGGGCGCACATCTTAGAGGGCCTGCGCATCGCCTTAGACCACATTGATCTAGTGATTGAGATCATCCGCCGCTCGTCGAGTCCAGCCGATGCCCAAGAGCGGCTGGCTGTCATCCGCCCTGCGAGAGATGCTGACGTGCAATTTGAGTTGAGCGAGCGACAGGTTCAAGCCATCCTAAGCATGCCGTTGCAGCGCTTGACGGGCTTGGAGCGCGGCAAAATTGAGGGCGAATACAAAGAGTTGATGACGACGATTGAGGACCAAAGGGGGATCCTCGCCAGCCGCGAGCGGCAGATGCAGATCATCAAGGACGAGATTGATGATCTGGCCGAGCGCTTCGGCGACGAGCGCCGCACCGAGATCGTCTATTCAGCCGAGGAATTCGACATTGAGGATTTGATTGCCGAAGAGGACATGGTCGTCACCATCTCGCGCAGTGGCTATATCAAGCGACTACCCCCTAGGGCCTACCGAGTGCAGAATCGCGGTGGCCGCGGGGTGAAGGGTATGAAGACCAAGGAAGAGGATTTTGTCGAACACCTTTTCGTGGCTTCGACTCATTCCTATATCATGTTCCTGACTGCGAAGGGCAAGTGTTATTGGCTCAAGGTGTTTCGCATACCCGAAGGCGACCGCACGGCTCAGGGGCGGTCGATAGCCAACCTGTTGCCACTCGAACAAGACGACCAAATATGCGCCATCGTACCCGTCCGAGAGTTTTCCGACGATCGGTACTTGTTCACGGCTACGCGCAAGGGCATTGTCAAGAAGACCAAGCTCTCGGCCTACCAGAACATCCGTCGCGACGGGATCATTGCCCTGAAGATCCAAGATGACGACGACCTGATTGGGGCGGCTATCACCGATGGTCAGCAGGATATTGCCCTGTTGACGCGCAACGGCCAAGCCATGCGCTTCAGCGAAAGCGAGGTTCGCGCTATGGGCCGAGTTTCCACGGGCGTTAAGGGCATTAACTTGCGCCAAGGGGATGAGGTGGTGGACATGGTCGTAGTGCGCGAAAGCAGCACCTTGCTAACCATCTGCGAAAACGGCTATGGCAAGCGCACTAGTCAGGTCGAGTATCCCTGCAAGCACCGGGGCGGCCGGGGCGTCATCGACATCAAGACCAGCTCACGCAACGGCTCCGTAGTGGCCTGTAGGGAGATCCAAGACGAAGAGGAGGTCATGTTAGTAACCCAGAACGGCATTATGATCCGCATTTCCGTACAAGGGATATCCACCATTGGGCGCAATACTCAAGGAGTCCGGGTGATCAATCTGGACGAGGGAGATCGGGTTATCGACATGGCCCCACTGCCCGTCAGCGAGGACGAGGACGAAGGAGAGACTAGCGTGGAAAACGGCAAGGCCGAAGAGAAGGCTTTGGGTTGACCTAAAATAGTGCCTCATGTATATTTTTCTCCTCCGGGAAAAGGAGGGTTAGACCTAATTGGTAAGGCAGCGGTCTTGAAAACCGCCGGGCTCACGCCCTTGAGGGTTCGAGTCCCTCACCCTCCGCCATTTACCATTTGATGCCGCCACAATCCCATCTCTTTTAGCGGTGGGAGCACGTCAAAAGTTTATTTTGCAATGGTCGCGGAGAGGTGACCGAGTGGCCGAAGGTGGCAGCCTGCTAAGCTGTTGTGCGGGGTAACCCGTACCGAGGGTTCGAATCCCTCCCTCTCCGCCATTATTTTCGTTAGTTGCCCTCTAGCACAATTGGAAGTGCGCCTGACTCTGGATCAGGAGGTTCTAGGTTCGAGCCCTAGGAGGGCAGCCAAGATCGGCTCCTGAAGGGAACACTTCAGGAGCCTTCTTCTTTTGGCCTAATCCTGTCGAGAATCGGGACGAAGCCACAATCTCCCCGCATGTAGCTTTTCCCTCAGCATTATTTCGCGCCAATGAGCACCCGCATCAGAGAACAACAGCTTGCTTGGGGCCTCCTCGCGCCGGCCCTTGTCGTGCTGGGCGCGTTTGGACTCTTCCCTATTGGCTATGCCTTGTACGTCAGCCTACATAGGTGGCGGATCAAGAGGGAAGCGGTGGTTGGATTCGACCACTATGTCCGCGCCTTGGGGGAACCGCAGTATTTGTTGCCCTTCGTCGCCGGGATCGGTCTCGTCTGGGCGGCCTATCGCCTGCGGGCCACGTTAGCGTCGTCAATACTGGCGACGGGAAGCTCCGAGCGCAGTCTGCGTCTCCTTTATGTCCGCATTGCTTGGGGCGCGGTCGCACTGTTGGGACTTTGGGTGGGATTGGTCCAGGGGTTGAGTGGCCTAGTTGAGACGGGCGATCCAGCGCTGTATAACGGCTTCAAGGTCACGTTTTTCTACGCAGTCGGGACGATCCCGTTCCAATTGAGCTTGGCCACCGGACTGGCGTATTTGCTCTTCAAGATCACGCGGGCCAGAGGCGCGTTTCGCACGCTGTTTTTTCTACCTTATATCACGCCGATCATCGCCTCAGCCGTGGTTTTTCGCACCATCTTTAGCCCGCACCCTTCCTCGCTGGCCAACCGCTTCTGGAGCCTCTGGGGACTGGAGAATCAGCGCTGGCTCTACGAGAGCAAGTCCGTCGTAGCCCTGTTACTAGAAGGGGCCGGTTTTGCTTCGTACCCCGCGTGGGTGGACAGCGTCTTCCCGAGCCTAGCCCTGACCTCGATCATCCTCTACAACATTTGGGTTTATGTCGGCTACGACACGGTGATTTTACTGGCCGGCCTCAGTGCCATCCCCAAGCAATACTACGAGGCCGCGGAGATGGACGGCGCTGGCGAGTGGCAAGTCTTCCGCCACATTACCCTGCCCTTAGTCTCACCAACCCTGTTCTTTTTATCGATGGTGGCCGTTATTGGGACCTTCAAAGCCTTTAATCACGTGTATATCCTACGGACTCCGGGTGCCCGCGACTCGGTCGATGTGCTCAGTATTGCCATTTTCGACCAAGTTTTTGAGTACCACAACGCGGGCTATGCCTCTGCGATGGCCTTTGTGCTCTTCATCTCGATTTTGGCGTTGACGCTGCTGCAAAACCGGGTACTCGGCAGGCGAGTGTTTTATGGCGACTAGGAGCGGCCAAGCTAAGCTGATTTACTGCGGCCTGAGCTTGGGGGGGCTGGCTGCGGGCTTTCCGTTCGCGTGGATGCTGTTGGCCTCTTTTATGAGCCGCGGCGAATCGCTGCGGCGGGTCTTGCTGCCCGAACGCGTCCAATGGGACAATTATATCGAAGCATGGCAAGAGGCGGATTTTGGTCTCTACTTTGAGAACTCGCTGATCATCGCCGTCCTACAAGTTAGCGGAACCTTGCTTTTCTCGCTGATGGCGGCTTACCCGCTGGCGCGGATGCAGTTCCGCGGACGAGATGTGGTGTTTACCGGCGTCTTGGCTACGCTGATGATTCCCGAGGCCGTGACCATCGTGCCGAATTTTCTCGTCGTGACGTGGTTGCACCACAATACGCCGTTTGCTTGGCTCAATAGTTGGCCGGCCCTGACCATTCCCTTTATGGCCAGTGCTTTTAGCATTTTTCTCTTGCGCCAGTTTATGCGGGGCCTGCCCAACGAACTGTGGGATGCAGCCCGGATTGAGGGAGCCGGCCACGTGCGCTTTTTGTTTCAGATCGCGGTTCCCTTGTGCCGGGCACCCCTTTTGACGGTCGGTATGTTTACGTTTATTGGTTCATGGAACGCCTTGGCTTGGCCCTTACTTGTGACCAATACGCCGGATTGGCGGCCGATTGCCGTGGGTTTGCAGCAGTTTGCCAGTGAGGCCGGGACCGAGATCCACCTGCAAATGGCCGGAGCTGTCATTGCGACGGCTCCCGTACTTTTGGCGTATTTTCTCATTCAGCGAGAATTCACCGAAGGCATTTCCATATCTGGACTCAAAGGATAACGCGATGAAACCGAGAAGTGCGATGACGTTGGTTTGGTGTGCCTTTTTGTGGGCCTGTGGCGGCCAGCAAGAGGCTGTTGACGAGCAGCCGACCAGTCTCGAAGCCCTCGATCCACAGGGCCAGCAAATCGTCTTTTGGTACCAACACACTGGCCAGCGCGAAGATGCACTGCAAGAGCTGATTGCCGACTTTAACCAGACCAATCGCTATGGAATTGAGGTTCGCGGCGAGTACATGGGGCGCTATGGGGACATCTACAACAAGATGAACGTGGGTCTCCAGAGCGGTTCGCTGGCCGCTAGCTTGGTAGTAGCCTACCAAAATCAAGCCCTTGCCTACTACCAAGCCGACGGCATAGTGGATATAGCGCCCTATATGGATTCGCCCAAATGGGGCTTGTCGCCCCAAGAGCGCAGCGACTACGTCCAAGCGTTTCTGGCGCAGGACAATATCGGCGGAGTGCAGGTTGGTTTCCCACCGAATCGCTCGATGGAGCTGCTCTACTACAATGCTGATTGGTTGCGCGAGCTGGGTTACGACGCCCCACCGACGACGTGGGATGATTTTGCCGCGATGTGCCGTCGGGCCAAAGAGCAACCCTTTAGCAAAAACGAAAACCCCGCGCGCAGTTTGGGTTTTTTGCTCGATGTGGACGCCAGCCGATTCGCCGCGATGGTCTTTAGCCGCGGCGGAGACCTAGTAGATGCGACCGGCGCTGCCTATGCGCTGGACTCGCCCGAAGTTAAAGCGGTCCTAGCACTGTTGCAGGAACTAGCGCGGGACGACGCAATAGACATCGCCGGCGAACAGGATGTCGAGCTAAACGAGTTCGTCACTGGTCAGATCCTCTTCTCGCAGGATTCTTCCTCTGGGTTGCCCTTTTACAAGAGCGGCATTGAGGACTCTGGGTTGGCCTTTGAGTGGGGTGTGACCCATCCGCCGCAGACGGGCGCGCAGCCGGTTGTTGATGTGTACGGAGCTAGCGTGTCGATCTGTGCCGGTCCGCCCGAAAAACAGCTAGCGACCTGGCTTTTCCTCAAGTGGTTTACGGCCCCAGAGCAACAAGCGCGGTGGGTGCGGGCGAGCAACTACTTTCCGGTGCGCAAAAGTACGGCACGCGAGCTAGCAAGCTACTTTGAGGAAAACCCGCACTATGGAGCGGCGTTTGGCATGTTGGACTACGGAAAATCAGAGCCGACGATGGCAGGATATGAACGGGTGCGGCGATTGATTCGAGAGGCGATGATAGAGGCGATTGAAGGCGAGGACGTCGAGCTGGTAGTAGAGGAGTTACAGCGCACAGCAAATCGGACGCTTGAGCCGTAGGCAAAAAAGGAGAGTAAGTGTATAATGGTCGGAAACAATAGACAACCAAACGTCATAGTATTTTTCACGGATCAACAACGGTGGGATACAACGGGGTTACACGGCAATCCGCTGGGCCTTACGCCGAATCTCGATCGCTTAGCCCGCGAGTACACCCACGCGGCCCATTCCTTTACGTGCCAACCCGTCTGCGGCCCGGCGCGCTCCTGTCTGCAAACGGGTCTCTACGCCACGACCACAGGCTGTTACCGCAACGGCATTCCCCTGCCCGCGGACAGCCAAACCCTCGCCCACTACTTTGCCGCGGCAGGCTACGCCACGGGATATATCGGCAAGTGGCATCTGCACGACCGAGGAACCACCGGCCCGGTGCCGGCAGCGGACCGCTTCGGCTACCAGTACTGGTTGGCGTCGAATGTGCTCGAGTTTACTTCCGACGCTTACAGCACGGTCCTCTACGACAATGACGAACAACCCGTCCGCCTACCCGGTTATCGCGTAGATGCGGTCACGGATGCCGCAATCCGCTACGTAGATGCGCACCAAGATCGTCCCTTTTTCCTGTTTGTCTCCTATATTGAACCCCATCACCAGAACCACTTGGACGACTATCCACCCCCCGATGGCTACCGGGAAACCTATTCCGGCGGCTGGATTCCGCCCGATCTCGCGGCATTGGGCGGCTCGACGCACCAGCACTTAGGCGGCTATTACGGGATGGTCAAGCGGCTCGATGAAGCCTATGGCCGCCTGCACGACGTGCTCAAGAGCTTGGCACTAGCCGACGACACTATCGTACTCTTTACGTCGGATCACGGCTGTCACTTCAAGACGCGCAACAGCGAGTACAAGCGCTCTTGTCACGAAAGCTCGATCCGCGTGCCGACGGTTTTGACTGGACCTGGTTTTCGCAGCGGCCAATTGCAAGAGTTGGTTAGCTTAATCGACCTGCCGCCAACGCTTTTGGATGCGGCCGGCTTGGAAATCCCCGATCAGATGCAGGGCCGCTCGCTCATGCCGCTTTTGCGCGGTGGAGTAGCCGATTGGCCCGCAGAGGTCTTTGTGCAGATCAGTGAGGCCCAAGTGGGGCGGGCCGTTCGCACTCGTCGATGGAAGTACGGGGTGGATGCTCCAGCCGGGCAAGCAAGAGATGTGGCAGGAGCCGATCTCTACGAGGAGCAGTATCTCTACGATCTACAGGCAGACCCCTACGAACTGAACAATCTAGTCGGCCACGAGTCGCATCGAGAAGTGGCCCGAGTAATGCGGGAACGGCTCTTGAGACGCATGGAAGAAGCCGGAGAGGCTCGCCCTCACATCAAAGAGGCCGAGCAGCGCCGCTCGGGCCAGCGGAAGGTCAGCCCAGAGGAAGCGCGATCCTAGGTAGAGTCCAGCCTTTCGCGCAACGATAGAAGCGCAAATAGCCGCTTGACAACCAAAGAGATAGAGCAGGCAAACTCGCCCAATACGGTCGATAACTGTTCGGTGCGTCTAGGCCCGCCTATGGGTAGCCCCAGACCTAACATCCCCTGTGCAAAGGGTATGTCGATCAGCAGTCCAGGGCGATACATCGAGTCCGAGAAAATTTCTTGGGTCATCTGGCGAAAATCCTCGTCGGCCTCGCGCTCCCAGGCCTTGTCCCTGTGCCAGTAGCTAACCAATCTCCGCAAAGAGGCGAAGTGATCGAGCGAATCTCGGAGATTTACTACGTTCTGTAAGGAGCGATAACCACGCGCTTCAGAATAGGCGCGGTAGCAAGCTAAGAGGTTTCTCTGTTCGTCGATAACCTGTAGGTCAACCGCCTCGAATTGGACGCCCATAGCCGCTAGCTCGTCGCCGAGGATGCGCACGACCTTGCCTAGATCGCGCACGGTTTCGGCTTCGCAACCAGCTTGCAAGACGCGGAAGGCCCCTTGCTGACAGCAGTGGGCGGTATTGTCGCGTGCAATGACCAAGTGCGCTTTTTCGCTGATATTGACGTTGGTGATCTCGACGGGAAGAAAGCTGCCGTCACTGAGCACCATGAGTGTCTCATAGGCATTGGACGAACCGCTGGCGACCATGTGCCGGGCTGTGGGACGAGACTGGGGAGCGAACAGTAGTTCAATGCCGTCTTTGGCTAGCAATTCTTCCCCGCGATAACCCAATAGGTCGGCCAAGGTCTGGCTGATGAAGAGCAAACGCCCGTTTTCGTGGATGACAAAAGCGTTGAGGGCCTCAGCGATTTGATGCAAACGGTCTTTGTGGACTCGGGCCAAGTGCGCCGTATCGTCCATTAGGGAATCGGTCGAGACGCCGAGGGCGTCAGCTAGATTTTTTAGGGCAGACGAGCCTGGTTGGCGCACGCTGCCGGTTTCAATGCGGGAGATGGTGGCTTGGGAGACGCCGGAGCGGTCTGAGAGGTCTTTCTGGTTGAGCGATTGTTTCTGTCGCAGCTCTTTCAGGTTGCGTCCTAAGGACATGGACTGTTCCTATAATGGGGATATAGAATACAAGGTGTTTGATATATAAATAATACGACACGAAGCGGCTGATTACCAAAACGGAAGGCGATAAAAATAAAATGTACACAAGGGGTTACGTATGAAAATAACTGAAGTGCAATCAGTTTATCCCCGCTATTGCGTCACGCCCGCTGCTTGGCGCCAACACTTCTGGCAGATGGTCGTGCGGATAGATACAGATGTCGGCATCAGCGGCTGGGGAGTGGGTGGCGGCGGGATTGCCGCCGTAGAGGTGATCAACCGCCACCTGCGCGAGTTGCTGGTGGGTCGCAGCATCAACAGCACTGAAGATATCGCCCGGCTCTGGGACGACCAATACAAGGCCAGCCTGCCCTACGGCCGCAGCGGGGTCGCCGTCATGGCCATCAGCGGCGTAGATCTGGCGCTGTGGGATGTCTTGGGCCGGGCCGAAGGAAAGTCCGTATGCGACTTGTTGGGCGGTCAGCGGCGGGACGAGGTGCGGGCCTACGCCACAGGTCCAGATTGCGCTTGGTATCGCGACTTGGGCTTTAATGCCCATAAGTCTTCGCAGACGAGGCAAGGTAGCCAAGCCGCAGACGCGGCGCGGATACTTGAGTGGGCCGAAGGGGCGGGCCAGGCCTTGGGCGAAGACGCGCTTTTGATGATCGACGCGTACATGTCGTGGTCGCCCGACTTTGCCGTGGCCGTAGCGCAGCAACTTGCGCCGTTCAAGATATACTGGTTTGAAGACGTGCTACTCCCCGACGACCTAGACGGCTTGGCGGCGTTGCGGCCGCAGATCCACCCCGTTTTGTTGGCTGGCGGCGAACACGAATTCACTGCGCGGGATTTCAGTCACATCGCCAAGGTGCAGGCACTGGACTTGTGGCAACCGGATGTCACTTGGTGCGGCGGTTTGACGGCGGCGCTACGCATTGCCAAGCTCGCCCAAACTCACGGCGTCCCCTTGGTGCCTCACCGCGGCGGCGAGATTTGGGGCCTGCACTTTTTGGCGGCTGGCTACGGCGACAATTTGGCCGAGATGGTCATGGGCCGGCGTGGCGCGAAGCGCGATAAGCTGTGGTTAGGCGAGCCGCAACCGCAGAAAGGTCACTTAGTACTGCCTGAAGGCCCGGGATTTGGCGTCGGGGTGAACGAAGATCTGCTCTAGGTATCCGTATCCGCAGATGGACGCAGAGGCGGGGAGAAAGAACCTCTACTCTTTAACCGCCACAGATAACAGGTAGGTCCCTCGCTGTTTGATCTTTTTGTAATTGCCGAAAACTTCCTTGAAGTTGCGCTTGATGTACTTCTTTAGCCCGGCAATGGTGACGACCCACAAGTGCCCGCCCGGCTTGAGGCGGGCACAGGCGTCGTGCATGATGATCGTCAGGAGTTCGTTGCCCGTTTTCGCGGGCAAGTTGGAGGCAATGGTGTCAAAACGCACGTGGGCGGGCACGTGGCTGAAGGCGTTGCTCAAATAGGCGCGACAGTTGGTCAGTTCGTTGCGTTCGGCGTTTTGTGCCGCGTAGTCAACAGCGACGAAGTCCTTGTCGATCAGATGGACCTCACCCTCGGGGCAGAGATGACCCAATGCCAAGCCGATAGGACCATATCCGCACCCTAAGTCGAGGCAGCAGTCAGTAGGCCCGGCTCTGATATGGTCGATGAGCAGTCGTGTACCGGGGTCAATGCGTTTGGGATTGAAAAGACCCCAAGTGGAGTGAAAAGTAAAAGTGCGCCCCCGGAGGTTCTCTTCGAATACAATGTCTTCGCCCAAGCGGCTTATATCTATAGGAGGCATTGAATAGGCGCGTTTGGACCAAGCGCGGTCGAGCCTAGTAGGCCAAGCCTAGCGGCTGCTGGTGGCGGAAGGTTTTGAATTCCGCCTTGAGGGCGATCTCCATCACATATAGACCCGGTACCAACAACTCGTCGCTCTCGTCGCGGCCATCCCAATGCACGGTTTGTGGCCCGGCCCCCTGCATTCCGACGTCGAGGGTGCGGACCCGGATACCGCGCAAGTCGTAGATGTTGAGGGCCACGGGCACCGGGCCGGGCAGGCGGAACAAGGTGTAGCTGATGGCGAGCACATCGTTGGTGCCGTCGCCGTTGGGGGTCAATACCTTGCTTGAAAAAGCTAGGTTCTCGATGGGTGCCCCGGCATCTTGCGTGCTACCCAAAACCCGCAGGCTGTTAGTGCTGACCTCGTCGGTGGCGTTGCCGGCCTCAATCTGCTGCGGCAGGCTCTCCTCGTTCGTGTCAAACACCTCGCCGGCGAACGTGTTGGCAAAGATGAAGACCTCGGTGCCGAAGACCAGCCGCACGGGTTCATTGCGGCTGCGCGTGATCGACTGTGGCAAGCGCACTACTAATTCACTCTCCGCCTCTATAACCTCGGTCGGTTCTATGACTTGGAGTGGCTGGCCCATCTCTAGCCGTTTGAACTGGGGGCGGCTACCTGTGCGGATCCGGACCGTATTGAAGCCCTGCTGGCTCGCTGCGTCGAACTGGGTACGCACATCGTAGGTAAAGTCCGTCATCTCACCTAAGTACACCTCGGTTAGGCCACCGTCGGGCGATGGCGCGTCGAAGCGGGCGACCTCGCCGATGACTTGCGAGGCCAACGGCGGTGCGATCTCAATCCACAGCGAATCGAGCCGCACGAAGTCGAAGAAGGAACTGCTCTCAAAGGTGAGTCTCACTTGGATGTGGTTGCCGCGCTCCAGTGGGGCGGGCTGTCCAGACTCAGCGAGGGGAAAAGACCAAAAGGTCCAGTTGTCTTGGTCGTAAATGATTGAGGCTCTAAGGCCAGGCTTGCCCTCTTGGATCTGGCCTTGAGTAGTTTGGTCTGGTTGCTTGAGTTCGGTCTCGAAGCGCGCGCGCGAGACCGTGCGCTCGGCACCGGTGTCGGTAAACTCGTGATAGACGTTGGGGTCGTCGTCGCGGCCAGAGCGCACGGAGATCCTAAGTCGGGCTTGGGCATCGTCAACCGGAGTAGGGACCCCTTTGACCATTCGCATGGGTGTGGCGTCCCAGAATAGACGCCCGAAATTCACCGTGCGCCCGAGGGAGATGATTTTAGACAGATAAAACACCCGCTTGGGCACCCCTTCGCCCTTGAGTTCGAATTCGCCGATGGTTCCCTGCTGGACATTGGCTTGGCCCGAGGCAAAGGTTTTGTCGTCGATGGAGGGGTTGCGGCGCAGGCGGATGAAACGCACGTACTGCTTGGGAAATCCGAGCTGGACATTGGCGTCGAAATTGAGCGGCACATCGGCGATCAAGGTCTCTAGGCGGTGATAGTCGTTGTCGTTATTCTCTAGGTTGAGGACCGGGTCGAACTCTTCGGCGATTGAGACTTCAAATGCCTTAAAAATATCGTCGCGCAGCAGCGTACCGTCGGCGCGAAAACCGTGCGGCGGCGTGTAGAACCCGACCACGTTGGCGGGCACTGGAACCCCCACGTCGAAAGTGTACCATTCCGAATTGATGCCGCGCGCCACCGGCGGGCTGTAAGAAGAGCTGTCGCCATCGACCCATTCGGTAGTAAGGGTTCCGGCCGTGAACCAATAGAAGCCGTTGGCTGCGCGCCAGACTCGCGGAATGAGGCCGTCTTCGTAGCCCAAATCGGTGGGAAACTTAAAGGGCGACCAAAAGGGAAGCTGGGAAAGGATGTTTTCCTCGCCGTCGAAGTAGGTCGGCGCTATTGAGCCGGGAAAGGTCTGGAAGTCGATAAAGACTTCGCTGCTGTCATTCTGGCTCCAAGCCAAGCCTTGGCCGCCCATTTTCCACAGCGAAATTTGGGCTGCTGTCGGTGCGGTAGAAAGCGCAAGCGCGATGAGGATTGACCATTTGTACACTGTTTTACTCCTGAGCCAGTCGCCTAGGTTGCCAGCGACTCTTTTACGCGGTCCAAGTTTTCGCTTAATCTATAAGGCTTGTGTCTCAAGCTCAAGCCGATAGGCGACATAGAGAATATACGCAACCGTCCGTTTTGCCCATGGCCGACAAAATAACGCGCGGGCCGCTGAGGTGGCTTCGCGGCGATATACACAACCACTGCGAAGATCACGCCTTGGTCGCCGAGCACTTGGCTGGGGCAGGCGACACACTCGATTTTATCGCGCTGACCAACCACGCGCAAAAGCCCGTCTTTTTTGAGCAACACCGCATGATTGAGCAAGCGCGTCGCATTTTGCCGGGATTCCCCGTCTTCTTCGGGCTAGAGTGGAACGCGCCGATGGGAGGCCACGCAGGACTCGTCTTTCCGATCGGCGCGCGCGAGGCCGAAAACGCCTATGCCTTTGCCGCCGCCCACGACCGGCTGGGGGCTACGACTTCTAGCAGCGTAGAAGCGGCTTTAGATCACTTGAACGCGCTGCCGACGGTGGAACGTCCCGTCCTCTTCTTCAACCACCCTGCTGCTGGCCAGTGGTCCACGGAGAGCATCAATCGCTATCTCGCCGCTGATGGCGCGAGCGTAGAAGCGGGGGCCCTTGTCGTCGGCATCGAAGCTTTGCACGGACACCAAGCCCACGCCAAAGTCGCGGCGATGGACCCGTGTGCCTATCCGGGGGGAGCTATCGGCGGCTTGGTTGATCAAGTGTACGCCGGCCAGCGGCCGTTTTCCCTGCTGTTGAACTCCGACTTCCACGTCCACAAGCAATGGCACCAGCCCGATTATCCGCTGGGCGTCTTCAATCACGTCCGGGTCGGCGTGGAGGCGGGGCATCCACCTACCCCAGAGGCGATCTTCGCTGGCCTGCGGCGAGGGCGCACGTGTGCCTCCCAAGGACACTGGCTCGACCTCGGCGATTTTTCAGTCGATGACCATTTTATCGGTGATACTTGGACGGGAGGCCCCGGCGTTTTGCGCGTTGTCTTTGAAGCGACCGAAGCGATTGAAAAGGTTGAGTTGATTGGCCGGTGGCAGCCGAATGCCGCGTCGGCCGTGCTGGAGTGCCTAGCGTCCCGGCCCGCTGGGCGCTGCGAATGGACGCTGGAGATCCCAGCCGATGCCCAAGGCTTTGTGCGCCTGCGCATAATCGCCGAGAGCCGCGACCGCCCGGCCCCAGGACCACCGGCCCCCAAGCACTTTCTCACTTCGGCAATCCTCTTAGACGCCAGCCGCGATCGCTAGACCTCAAACCACCGAAATTGCGTCGCCAATACTGGCGACGGGAAGCTCTCATGTCCGTTTTACCCGTCCATAGGAAAGGTTCCATGCACGCCTACCTGTTCTGTATCCTGCTCGCCAGCACGGCCCTCTACGCCGAGTACCCTCCCGGTCAGATCCGCTTGACGCCCAAGATCGACCTTCACCTCGAACCAGTGCCGGTTGAAGGTTTCCCCGACCGCACGCTCAACCTCCCGCCCGGCTTTAAGGTCAAACTCTTCTCCGACCAAGTAGATAAAGCTCGCTTCATGGCATGGGACGACCACGGCGTCTTGCACGTGGCCAACATGAAGACTCGGGGAAGCAATCAATGGAGTCCGGCCTCCGGTCGCCAAAGCACGGTGTTGGCCTTGCCCGACCAAGACGGCGACGGCCGCGCCGATACCGTGTACAAGGCCGCTGACGACTTTCACTGGCCTCACAGCGTCGCCTTCTATCAAGGAGCGCTCTTCGTCGCTGACGACGATGCCATCTACCGCCTCGAAGACCAAGACGCGGACGGCTTTTACGAGGAGCGCGCCGTCTTCGCCGAGGTGCCCGGCTTTATGGGCCGCTCCTCTGAACACGTGACGCATACGCTGGTTTTCGATGAGTCCAACGACAAGCTCTACTTCCACATTGGCTCAGGTTGCGACCTGTGCCGAGAAGACGACCCAGAACGATCCACGGTCATACAGATGAACACCGACGGCAGCGGTCGGCGGATCTACGCCTCTGGGCTGCGCAATGCCATCGGCCTCGACTTGCACCCAGTCACCGGCGAACTGTGGGGCGCTGGTAATGGGCACGACCGCGAGGGTCGAGACCTACCGCCGGAGTGGATCACCCCCCTCCGCGATGGCGGCTTCTATGGCTGGCCCTTGGCGTACGCCTATCAGGTCTGGACCGATTTCTCCATTGGTGCCTACCGTCGAGCGATCTTCCCGCTAACCGATGCTGACTCGCTATTGGTTGCCAGCATGGAGCGTCCGGCGGCTCTCGTCCCCGCCCATTTGGCCCCGATGGGTCTGCATTTCTACAAGCACGACCAGTTCCCGCCCCAGTACAAACACGCCGCGTTTGTCGCCTTCCGCGCAGGTGTCCTAGGCAACGACCTCGGCTACAAGGTCATGGTGCTCTTTGCCGAGCCGGATGGGTCCAACGCTCGCGTCGCCGATTTTCTCACCGGCTTCCGTCCCGACCCCAACCGCGATTCCTTCTGGGGGACGCCGGTCGGGTTGACCACTGATAAACAGGGCGTTCTCTATCTGACGAGCGACCGCTTCACGCAGGCGATCTTCCGCATTGAAGCAAGCCCCCTCCAAGGCATGTGGGAAAATCCGCCCCCCGACACGTTGCTCGCTGGAGCAGCGCTACCTTTGCGTTCGACGATTCGCCTCCAGCGGCAGGTGGCAGACGCAGCGCCAGCTCAGTTGACGGCCAATCTGGCTGCTCTAGGCGGCCCAGAGGCGTTGCCGTTGCAACGAATAGACGACCAGACCTATCGTCTTGAAGCCGATCTCTCGGCTGGAGAGCACAATGGCCACAAGAAACTGGTGGTGCATCTCGCACAAGGCGACGAGGTGACCAAATTAGTGCATTCTATCGTCGTGTTGCCCACAGCCGATCAAATCCTCTTTGCCGACGACCTTGCATGGGAGCAAGGCGCACTTTACAGCGCGCAACTCGACCCGACCCATGCCGATACCGTGTTCGCTGGCCAGCGAGCGCTGCGGGTGGATGCCCGAGGTTTTACCATTGAGTTCCTACCTCGTGCGTCGGTCGCCCAAGTCGGCTATACCGCGCTGCGCTTAGCCTTGCATCCGGGCACCGCCACCGGCGGCTTCCGGCCCTCCTTTGGCCTTGTCGTCAATGGCGAGACTGCCCGCCCGCTGAGCCTCATTGACCAAATTGATCTGGACTTGGACCAGTGGCAGACTGTCGAGATCGCCTTGAACGAACTGGCCCTTGACGGCCCCATTGAGTCGCTGCGCTTAATCGGCAGCCTGCGCGGAACTTTCTATCTCGACGAAATCCGCTTGGTCGCCGCCCCGTACTCTGGAGGTGTTACGGCTGTGCTGGAAGAGGACGATCGAATCGCTGCGCCGCGAGAATTTGCCTTAGACCCGAACTATCCCAACCCGTTCAATAGCTCCACCACCATCCGCTACCGCATCGCAGAGCCGGGTCGGGTGCGCTTGGAGATTTTCGACATCCAAGGTCAGAGGGTGAAGACGCTCACCGACGGCTATGCGGGACCGGGTGTTTACCAGGTTGAATGGGATGGATTGGACGCCAGCGGAAAACCTGTGGCCACGGGTGTCTATCTAGCGCGCCTACAGAAGGGCCGCGTCTCATTAGTCCACAAGATGCTGTTGCTCAAATAGTCATGCAGCGCCTCAACCTTCCGGCCGCGACCTTTGATATCCGTCAAGTCGAAGGCAAGCGCGAGATACTCGACCCTTTACGCCGCAAGTACGTGCGATTGACGCCCGAGGAGTGGGTGCGGCAGCACTTGGTGCAATACCTAATATCGGACTTGGGCTACCCGCGCGGGTTGATCGCCATTGAGAAGAGCATTGACCTTCACGGCAAGCGGTTTCGCGCGGATGTTGTCGTTCACGACCGCGCGGGCGGTGCCGTACTAATGGCCGAGTGCAAAGAGCCGGACGTTTCGATCAGCCAGCAGACCTTCGACCAAATTGCCGCGTACAACCGCGTGGTCCAAGCCCGCTGTCTTTTGGTCACCAATGGCCTGGTCCACTATTGCTATGTCACCAATCGCGGCTTCATCGATCAGGTACCGCGTTACGACGAGCTGTGAAGGTTTTTTAGTTAGTCTCCGCGCCCCAGAAATCCGACACCGCACCATCCCGCGCGATCATCCGCTCCAACGCCAATAAGTTCCGCATCACGCACCGCGGATGGTGGTAGTGCTCTTTGCGGGAGACGTGGTCGATATAATTCACCTTGCGGTCCCCGCCATACAAATACAATGGATACCCGTACTGCCTGAGCGAAAACCGCTCTTCTACGTAATTGAAAACTCGTCCAAACCACTCCCCGGCCCACTCCAGTCCTGCGTGTTCTAGCAGAATCAGACAGCCGATCAGGGCCTCTTCCTGCAACCAGAGCACCTTGTCGAAGGTGTAGGTGCCGTGTACATGCAGCGCGCGGAAAAGCCCGCCGTAAACGTCATCCCAAGCCACTTCGAGATGGCGGCGGAAACGCGCGGCGGCCAGATCAAAAAGCGCGCGATCTCTGCGGCGCATCGCCTCGGGCAGGAGCATCCACAGCGTCTCGATTGCATGGCCTAAGTAGATGAAATCCTCGTTGGGGTCGTTGGGCCGTCTGTAATCGTGGTCTAGTGCCTCGTTCATCAGGCGGTACTCGGGATGCCAGAAGCGCTGGACAATCGCATCGACTACGCGGTCGGAGAGCGCTTCCAACTTGGGGTCGGCAACCTGTTCGAGTAGCTGGGTCAGAACCAACACGAGAACCATGTGGTTGCCCAGTACCCGCATCCCTGGATAGTTGTGCGGGATGTAACTTTCTTCTGCGGAGCGCTCGGGATCGTCAAAAAGAGCAACCGAGCGCCAGAGGCTAGCGATGGCGGTTTCGAGGGCCTCTGCGTCGCCGGTCGCACGGGCGTAGGCCTGTAGTCCCTCGGCGACGAAAAGGCCCTCGTAGCCCCGTTTCGTCGCTGGCGAGATGACCCGCCCGCTCCGATCCAATGCCGTTACCCAATCGCCGGCTTGGTCTCGACCGTGCACGAGGAGAAAGTCGCGGGCCTTGCGCGCCACCTGCAAGTGTTCCTCCCCGCCAAAGTGCCGGTACAGGTACGAGTAGGTCCACAGACCGCGCCCCTGATACCAGATGTTTTTGCTGTCTTCTACGCGCGTGCCGTCGTGATCTAGAGCGCAGATAAACCCGCCCAACTCGTGGTCGATACCATACTTGTCCCAAAAGGGCAGGTACTCTTCAAAGAGGTAATGCCGATAGTGGTCTCTGAGAGCAACCAAACGTTTCCCCGCTATATCCACAACGTTCTCCCTTAAGAGTCTGGATCGGTCTTAAAGCGGCCTTGGTTGTCGATGCGCAAAGAGGCCCGCGTTTCCCCGCCTTCGTCGTAGAAGTCCAGCCTTGGGTTGCCGCCGGTCGGTGCACCTAATCCCGCGCGGAAACGCTGTTCCTCATCGAGAACCCCAAGCCAAGCAATTCCATCTTCTAGGACGCCGACGATGGTGCGCGTGTGGCCGTCTTGGTCGCGCATTTCGAGCAAGGTCATGCCATCGGCCCGCACGCTCAAGGCACCGCGCACTTCGCCTTGGGCATCGTAGAGCTTGAGCGAAGGCACTTCTTCGTCTTCGATGCCGCTTTGCAGCCGCATCCGTCCTTGCTTATCGAAAAAACTCAACCGCATTGCGCCGGCGTGGCCGCTTCCCAGACCTGCGCGAGGCCGCCCGGTCTCGTCGTAAAAGGCCAAGCTGCCGGCCCCGTCCTCGCTCAGCGAAAAGCCCGCCCGCACTTCGCCCCGCTCGTCGTAGAGTTCCAGCAGCGGGGCCTTATCGCCCTCCAGCCGCAAGTCGGCCCGCACCCGTCCTGCTCGGTCGCACAACTTAAGTCCGCTGCCCAACACCGCGGTGAGTTCACCGTCGGCATCCCTCAGCTCCAACTCGCCGCCGCCATTAGGGCCTTGCACCAATTGAGCGATTGGTTGGCCCTCGTCGCCGCGCAAGACAAAGCGCCGTGCCCGCACCGTCCCCATCCGCCACCGCGCAACGAGTAGCCCCAGCGAGACCAGCAGGGCCGCTCCACTGGCCAAGCCCACCATATAGACGACTCCCTTCAACGCCTGCAGGTCCTGCTTCGATGCCTGTTCGGCTCGGGGCTGCGCTGCGCTAAACGAGCTGAGCAGGACCAGCAATAGTACTGCTCTCAGCCAATAAATCGACATGCCGCAGTTTCCGTTTCAGCCCTAGGCAGTTTGCGCTGCGGCCCCAATGCTGCGGCCGGACCGCTCTTTGTTCACCGCTTGGATCATGGCGATGATGTATCCGAACTGAAAGGCCCAGGCTTGGCGCACCCGGCCCGATACACCCTCGGGAGCCTTGTCGTCGGGATGGGACGGCGCGTGGTCGGGCATCAGCATGTATTCATAGCCTACGTCCCGTAAGGTACGCGCCACCTCGTGCATGTCCACATCGCCTTCGTCGGGCCAGACCTCTTGAAAATTGTGCAGCCCGCCCTTGATGTTGCGGTAGTGGATGTTGAAGAGCTTCCCGCGCTCGCCGAAGTAGCGCACGATGTCGCAGAGTTCGTCGGCCGGATTCTCCAAGCCCTCAGACGCCACGCCGCAGCAAAAGTTAAAGCCGTGATACGGGCTATCTACCAGCTCGGAAAAGCGCTTGAGCCCCTCCATCACTGGCCAGTTCCAGCGTTCGACGCCGCGCAGGACTGGAGCGGGTGGATCGTTGAGATGGCAGGCCATCTGCACCTTGTTTTCCTCGGCTACCGGAATCACGCGCTCGAGCCAATAAGCCGTCCGTTCAAACGCCTCTTCGCGGCTGACCACGCCCGCTTCGCTCAGCGTTTCATTGTCGAATTTCGCTAGGTCAAATGAGCTATACGTCACGCCTCCGCGCCCAGGCGTGGGCTCGGTGCGCTGGTGCGGCAGGATGCAGAAGTTGTAGAGCAATGCCCGCAGCCCGGCCTTGCCCGCATTTTCGATCCAGCGGCAAACCTCGTCGAGGTCCCGGTCTCGCTGCGGGTCTTGCGCCAGCGTGATGCTTTTGGGTACGCCGATGTGGATCGCCTCCATACTCACCCCGTACTCAGCCGCCTCCTCCTTGTGCCGCACCAAGGTCTCAACCTCGTTGTCCTCAACACTGGCGTCCATGTGCGTCACCCCGTGTCGCACCAGAAACTCCAGCTCCACCTTTGAGGTGCCGATTCCCTGCACTCCGACGTGCATGCTGCTTTGTCCGTCACTCATTTCCGTTGCTCCTTTTGGATTTTGCAGTTATTCCGCAGGTGGGCAACCCCAAGGGTTGCCCCTACGCCAATCTGGTCAACCGCTAGTGGTTTAGTTGTCCTACGTTACGCGGATGCTCCTGAATAGTGCCGCACCCCCCACAACCAAAACGCCCGCGCTCCCACCAACATCCCTGCCGCCATCGCCAACGCGCCCCACAGCACCTCCGACGACAACCGCCCCACCAAGGCTTCCGAAGGCACGGTCACCGCAAAGGCCACCGGCACCAGAAAGGTCATCGCCAGCTTGAGCCAGTGCGGGTATATAGCCACCGGATACTTGCCAGCGCTGTAAACGGCTTGGAAGATGACGAGGATGTTCTCCGCTCTGATAAACCAAAACGCAGTCGTTGCTAGTACCAGCCAAAAACTGTATACGATTGCCGCGCCAGCCGCAAGCGTCAGGGCAAATCCCGCGGCGTGGGCAAGGCCCGTCCGCATCCCGATTTCGACGAGGGCCACGGCAATCAGGGCCATTCCCTGCACTACGTCCAAGAACTTCCAGATTCGCACCTCGCCGATGCTTACTAGTACTTGTGCATCCTCCGGCTTGGTGAGGGTGAAGTCCAGCGTGCCGAGGCGCACATCCTCCATAAAGCGCTGCATTGACGGCTGGATCAGCGCGCCAATCAGGCCGCTCATCAGGAAGAACACCCCCAAAAGAGCCACCAACTCGGCCGGCTGCCAACCGCCCAGTTCTTCGGTGTGCGAAAAAATCACCGCCAAACCCGCCAGCGCGACGCCCAAATTGAGCAAGCTCTGCAAGAGCTGCACCCAGAAGTTGGCTCGGTACGCCAGTTCGTTCATCGCGCCAATGCGCAGGAAGATCCACAGTAGCCGCAAATAGTTCATGAACCGACCGCCGAGTATCTGCGCACGCCGCGCGACCAGACCGCGGACAAAATCCCCCAGCTCAGCCCCAGCCATGCCACCTGCGTGGCCGCGCCCCAGAGCACTTCGGCGGGCGTGAGGCGGCCGAGCAGGAGTTCGGTGGGAAAGGCCAGTATCCAGCGGAAGGGCAAAATTGCGGCCAGCGCTTGGAGCCACTCGGGCAACAGCGACAGCGGTGCCATCTGACCTGAAAAGAAAAGCAAGGCCGCGAAGTAGAGCTGGTTAGCCGCGGCCGTGCGCGTGGTCCACAGGGCCACCAAAGCCAGTGCCCATTCGACGAAAAAGCGCATCAGGAAAGCCAGCAGGACGACGGGTATCGCAGCCCAAATCGCCCAAGTCGGCGGGTCGAAGACCGGATCGAAGATCCAGACCATTAGCCCCACCGTTGGCAGCATGACCGCTAGGGTCAGGAACTTGTAGGAGATATTCTGGGCGATGTCGCGGTGGATCGGATGCAAGGGTTGGAGCAGGAGCGGCGAGAAGGCCCCCGACCGCACCCGATATTCAAACTCGAACATGAACCAAGTAAACGTCAGGTGCCCCATCATCATCATGATAATGTAGTAGGCGGCAAAATCCCCGCTGGAAAAGTCCCCCACCTGCCCTCCCCTAGAGTGGGCCACCGCGGTCCACACCGAAAGGAAGACCAGCGTATCGACGATGCGCCCGATCAGCCAGATCACCATCGCCGCTCGGTACTGGAATTGCACAGCCAGATCGGTGCGAAAGAGCGTGGAGTAGATGTCCGTCAGACCCCTCATGCGCGCTCGAAGACCTCTTCGATCACGTCCTCAATCGGCGGATCCTCCACCGTCAGATCGAGAACGGGTTGCTCGCTGAGGAGCCGTCCAGTCACCTGGGCGGTTTCCGCCTTGGGTATCCGCAGCGATACGCGCCCCTCGCTACGGGCGACGATCTCTCCATAGTTGCCGAGGTCTCCGTGCCCGTTTTCCAGTTCGACGATGATCGTCTTGTGCGGTGAGAAGCGCTGCACGAGCTCGGTGAGCTGGCCGTCAAAGAGCAGCAGTCCGTGGTGGATGACTACTACCCTTTTACACAGCGCCTCGACGTCGGCCATGTAGTGACTGGTGAGGATCACGGTGGCGCCGTAGCGCTGATTGTATTCGGTTAAAAAGGCGCGGATCCGCCGCTGCATGGTCACGTCGAGGCCGATGGTCGGCTCATCTAGGAAGAGGACTTGCGGCTTGTGCAAAAGCGCGGCGGCAATTTCGCACTTCATGCGCTCGCCCAAGGAGAGGTTGCGCACGGGCTTGTCGAGGAGCGCACCTAGGTCGAGCAGCGCGGTCAACTCTTCGACCGTTTGCTGGTACGCGTTCCGCTCTAGGCGGTAGATGGCCCGGTTGCGTTCAAAGGAGTCGATTACGGGGATGTCCCACAGTAGCTGGTTGCGATTGCCCATTACCAAGGTGATCTGGCGAAGGAAATCGCGCTGCCGTTTGAACGGCTCAAAACCGAGCACTCGCCCTTGCCCGCCGGAGGGGTGCAGGAGGCCCGAAAGCATCTTGAGGCTGGTGGTCTTGCCCGCGCCATTTGGCCTAAAAAGCCGACGATTTCGCCGGGAGCGACCGCAAAGCTGATCTGCTTAACCGCCTCGACTTGGCGCGTCTGGCGCTGTACGAGGCTCTTGAGCGCCGCGGCCAAGCCACCTTCGCGCACGGGAACCTCATAGGTCTTGCTCAATTCGCGGACATCAATGGCGGGTGCTGCCAAGGGGCTTCGCGTCTCCGAGTTAGAGGGGATCCGCAGATGGGCGCAGATGGGCGCAGAAGAGTAGAAACAAGACGATCCGCAGCTCGAATCGTTCAAGTCATTCAGAATTGCAATATAACCGAAAGGATTAACAGGGAAAATCAGCTAGCGGCGCGTCTCCCTTGCCGAAGATGCCCGAATCCTAGGCGAGGGAGCGAGCGCAGAGCCGATCGCGCATTTCGTCGAGCGGAAAGGCCGGGCCGGGATCGACCTTGCGGTCGGGGGCGATCTCTTCGTGACCGAGGATATAGCGTATTCCATAGGCCGCAATCAGCGCGGCGCAAATGGCCTCGACGACTTCGAGTTGCACTTGCGCATAGCGATGCCAATAGCAAACAGGCTGACGGATCTGCGGATGGGCACCGGGCAGGTTCTGGTTGCGGTGTGCGCCGCGCACGACCTCTGCGGCCGGATACGTCTGCCCGAACCACGACTCGTAGCGGCCATCTCGTTCCGAGAGTTGGCCCGCGTTGTCGATCTCGATGCCGATGGAGTACTGGTTGAAGCTAGTGCGCTCTCGCCACTGGCTGCGGCCGGCGTGCCAGCCGACGGTGTTAAAGGGCAAAAGCTGCGTCACGGCACCGTCGCGGCCGACGACCAAGTGAGCCGAGACCTTGCGCTCTCGGTCACAGAGGGTGTGGATGGCCGACTCGGCGTTGGCACCGGCCGTATAGTGGATGACGATGGTGTCCGGCAGCCCCGGGGCAAATAGGCCGCCTTGGTTGGGCGATTCGATGTAGTTGACGTCTTTGAAGCGGTGATTGAGATCTATTTCCATTACGTTGTGCATATCAAAAGACATAGCGCAAAGAGAACACCGACACAAGGGGATGTTTGTTGTCGCGGAGTTCGGTTGGCTAATTTTCGTTGAAAATATGACAATTTTTAGCTAATTTTCGTTGAAAAGCGAAGCTGCCGCGTATCGATATCCTCTCAAGTCTCGACGCTGCTCAGCGCACGCCCATTGGGGGTATTGTAGAGAACGTGCTGGCGACCGAACTCGTGGCCTTGGGACAGAGTTTGACGGGTTGGAAAAAAGGCGTCAATAGTTCCGAAGTCGATTTTATTTACTGATGTTACGCAGTGGCTCGCTATCTTGTGGTCTATTGAAGCCTATTGGCCCAAGATATTGGGGCGAAATTGAGGATTTTCTGGAAAACTGCGTAACATCAGTTATTTATCGCATGACAATGGGCGATACCATACCCATTGAATGCAAAGCATCACTTGTTACAAGACCGCGGGATACAGGGGGTCTGGCGGAATACGCTGCGCGGCATGGAAGCAAATTGGGCGTTCTCGTCAATCTCGCTATGCCGGGGAAACTCACGACATCTACAGGTCTTAGAAGCTGTTGAGTTATTCGGCGGTGGTTTCGGTTTCTACGTAGCACCTATCCCCCCGGCCCCCTTTCCGACGCGGAAAGGGGGAGAACAGCCGGTTCCCCCCTTCCTCTTAGGAAGGGGGGCTAGGGGGGTAGGTCTTACCGCGAATAGCTCAACAGCTTCTAAGAGTGATCCACATACCGGTTTACCTGATTGACAGGCTCGCTGAAATAGTAGAAGCATTATACGAAAACACGTCGAACTCCACTGACCCTTTAGGGTTGACTACCCATGACAACTGACGAACATGCCGCTGATCTGGCATGGCAGGGCGCGATCCTACAAGAGGTTTCGCGGACGTTCGCGCTGACCATTCCGCAGCTTCCGTCGGGCCTGCGCGATGTCGTCGGCAACGCGTATCTGCTGTGCCGCATCGCCGACACCATCGAGGATGAGCCAGCTCTGTCGGCCAGTGAAAAGCGCGAATTTTCCGAGCGATTCATCCGAGTCGTCGCGGGCGAGGAGCCGCCCGCTCCATTCGCCGAGCAGCTAGCACCTCACCTGTCCGACAGCATGTTGCCGGCCGAGCGCCAGCTTGTGGCCAATACCCCAAGGGTACTGCGAATCACGCAGGAGTTTTCCGAGCGGCAGCGCACCGCACTCGTGCGCTGCGTGCGGATCATGTCGTGCGGCATGGCCGAGTTCCAGCAAAGCCCGGGTCTCAAAGGTCTAGACGACCTCCCCCACCTCGACCGCTATTGCTATCACGTCGCCGGCGTCGTCGGCGAGATGCTCACCGAGCTGTTCTGCGACTATTCGGCGGAAATCAACCGCCATCGCAAGAAGTTGTTGCAGTTCGCGGTGTCGTTCGGCCAGGGCTTGCAGATGACCAACATCCTCAAAGACATCTGGGACGATCGGGCGCGCGGCGCGTGTTGGCTGCCGCGAGACGTATTCCAGCAATCCGGGTTTGATTTGCACTCACTCGAAGCCGACCGGACGAATCCCGCGTTCCGCACGGCGCTGAGCGAACTGATCGGCGTGGCCCGGATGCACCTCGGCAATGCGCTGGCGTTCACGTTGCTCATCCCCGGGCGCGAGCCCGGCATTCGCCGGTTCTGTCTTTGGGCGTTGGGCATGGCCGTGCTGACGTTGCGCCGCATCCACGCCCACGCGGACTTTACCAGTGGACAGCAGGTCAAAATTTCGCGGCGCAGCGTGTGGGCAACCGTGATCGTGACCAGCCTTGCGGCGCGCAGCGACGTGGTGCTCAAAGCACTGTTTGCGCGATTTACGCGCAAGCTGCCGTCGCATGTGGAAGCAGCGGCCTGAAGTTGCGGCCCCAATGCTGAGGCCGGACTGCTGGGCGCATAGCAGACAACAGTGCCATTTTTTATCTTTTAGCCTAAATACACGACAGTAATCCACTGGACATTAGGCATGGGCGATCTGAGATGCTTCGACTCCGCTTTGCTCCGCTCAGCATGACAGGTGATGACGCCCCATGCTGTCATGCTGAGCGAAGCGAAGCATCTCATACCGCTCTACTGTCGTGTACTTAGCTTTTAGCCTCCATCAAATTCTCGGAGAAATTCACCATGCAGTTTGATCTCGTACTCAAGGGCGGTCATCTGATTGACCCCCAAAACGGCATTGACGCACCCAAGGACATCGGCATCAAGGGGAAGGCGGTCGCGGCTGTAGATGCAGATTTGCCGACGGAGGGTGCTGGGCAGGTCATCGACGTGAGCGGACTCTACGTGACGCCGGGGCTGGTAGATATCCACATCCACGCCTATGCCACGGCCGGTCACCGCGACACGTGGGCCGGCGACAACAGCATTCTGCCCGACGGCTTTAGCTTCCGCACCGGCGTGACGACGCTGGTGGATACCGGAAGCGCGGGCTGGCGCAACTTTGAGGACTTTCGCTATCGGGTAATCGACCGCTGCCAGACGCGGCTCTTCGCGCTGGTCAATATCGCCGGGACCGGGATGACCTCTATCGACCACGAGCAGAATCCGTACGACATGGATCCCGACAAGACCGCGGGCGTGGCGCGAGAAAACGAGGACGTGGTAGTAGGCATCAAGACGGCGCACTACATCGGCCCCGAGTGGATTTCGGTCGATCGCACGCTTGAGGCCGCGGAAAAGGCCGCGACGCGGGTGATGATCGACTTTGGCTACTTCAGAAAGGAGCGGCCCTACTACCAACTCTTGGGCGAAAAGCTGCGCCCGGGCGACATAAGCACCCACATCTTCCGCGGACCGACGCCGTGGTTTGACGCCGTGGGCAAGGTGCTGCCCTACCTGCACGAGGCGCGGGCAAAGGGCGTCATCTTGGACGTAGGGCACGGTGGCGGCAGTTTCTGTTTTCGCAACGCGGTCCCTGCCATCGCCCAAGGCTTCTATCCAGACTCGATCTCGACCGACTTGCACGTCCTCTGCATGAATATGGGTATGCTCGACATGGCGACGACTATGTCGAAATTTCTGGTGATGGGCATGCCGCTCGGCGAGGTTATTCGCGCCTCAACCATCAATCCGGCGCAGGAGATTGGCCACCCCGAGTTGGGGCATCTGTCGGTGGGTGCTGTGGCCGATGTCGCGGCCTTGAAGCTGATGGAGGGGAATTTTGGCTACGCCGATTCGTTCGACGGCCGGTTGGACGGCCACCAGCGGCTGTTCTGCGAGCTGACGGTCAAGGACGGCGAAGTGGTCTGGGATTGGAATGGCCGGGCGGGGATTGACTACCCCGAACTCGGCGACAGCTATGGGATCCGCGAGGGCGAGTACTTGATCCTACCGCCGGCGTGAGAAGGAATGCTCTGGTGAGAATCTTCTTTGCGCTGTTGTTCCTTGTCGTCGGATGCGGACAAGAGCATACCGGCGACCCCATCGTCGTGCGCGACGCTTGGATCCGGGAGCCGCCTCCGCGCAGCCCGGCCGCTGGTTATTTGGTCATTGAAAACCGAGGCGACGAACCCGTCGCATTGGTCGCGGTGGCAACCGAGGCTGCCGAGCGAGCCGAGATACACGTAATGGAACACAAAGACGACCGGATGACGATGCGCCAAGTCGCAGAGCTACAGGTTCCAGCGGGCGAAGAGGTTGCGCTGAAGCCGGGCGGTACCCACTTGATGCTGATGGAGTTGCGTCAGCCGCTACGAGACGGCGACGAGGTGGAGCTGGTGCTGCGCTTTGGCGATGGAACGGAAAGGCGCATACAAATGCCGGTACAGAAGAAAGGTCTTTATGAGAGCGATTGACGCGCTGATTTTTTGCGCAGTTTTTGCGCTGCTCGCAGCTTGCGGCGCGCAGCCAGAGGCCCAAAAGGATTCGGTCCCCGAAACCCCCGCCCCCGTGGAGGTGCCTCCTTTGCAGGATTACGGTGGCATTGGCGGAGACTTCACGCTTGTGGATCAGCATGGCGCGTCCTTTGAGTTGCAAGGTTTGCGCGGCCAGGCCGCCATGCTCTTCTTCGGCTATACCTATTGCCCCGACATTTGCCCGGTGACCCTGTCGAAGATGGGCCGCGTCTATCAGCTCTTAGACGAGGATCAGCAGGATCTGACGACCCTCTTTGTCACCGTGGACCCCAAGCGCGATACGCAGGAGAAGCTGGCGGAATACCTCGATTACTTCGCCATTGATGCGATTGGCCTGCGCGGCGACAAGGAGGAAATCGACCAAGTGGTGCGCCAGTATGGTGCTCACTATAGCCTCGGCGAGGAGCAGGAAGCCTACTTAGTCGATCACTCGACCTATACTTACTTGATTGATCAGCAGGGCAAGGTGCGATTCCTCTTCCGCCAGAGCGACGGCCCAGAGCTGATGGCCGCAGTAACTGAGCAACTCTTCGCCGAGAAAGAAAAGCCATGAAAAACGTCTTGTACAAAATAGTCAAGGTCGTCCACGCGCTGCTGTGGTTTCCGCTGAGTCCGATCATCGGCCCGGATTTTCCGCAGTCCTTGCTGCGTAGGGGCTGGCGAAAACTAACGCGTACTAAGCGGACGCCGCCACAGACCAGTCCATAGCCTCATCCACACAGCATCTCCAAGGAATCCATGCCAGCCATGCAGCGACCCAATATCCTCATACTCTACACCGATCAGCAGCGGTGGGACGCCCTCGGCGTCAACGGCAATCCCGAAATCCGCACGCCGCACTTAGACCGGCTCGCTGCCACCGGGGTAAATTTCGACCATTGCTTTGTGCAGAATCCGGTCTGCATGCCCAGCCGCGTGAGCTTTCTCACCGGGCAGTATCCAGCCACGCTAGGGCTTTCGCACATGGGCGTGCCCGTACCCGAGGATGCGCCGACCTTGCCGCGCTTGCTGCGCAACTACGGCTATTGCAGCGGCCAGATTGGCAAGCTGCACTTTTTGCCGCACGCCAACCGCGACCACCGCGAGCCCCACCCCGACTACGGCTTCGACCACTTGGAAATCTCGGACGAGCCGGGTTCGTACCACGATGCGTACCGCGCTTGGGTGGCGGCGCAGGCTCCTGAGCAGCTCGATCACATCAGCCTCGGCGAGGCCCCTAGTTCAATCGAGTGGAAGCGGATTATGAACGTCCGCGACGGGATCGCGCATCCCGAGGAGCGCTTTGTCAAGCGCGCCTTGGCCAGCCGCTGCCGCAGCGACCTGACGCACACGGCGTTTGTCGCCGAGCAGACCATGGAGTTTTTGACGCGCCACAAGGACGGCCCCTTTCTCTGCGTCGCTGGCTTCTATTCGCCGCACGATCCGTGGGTGGCTCCCCAAGAGTTCCTCGATCTCTACGATCCAGCCGAGCTGACGTTGCCGCCCTTCCCACCGGCCCTCGACGCCCGCCGAGGCCCACAGCACTTTTCCGACGACGAATTGCGCTCTGCGCGCCACGGCTATTACGCGATGGTCTCCGAGGTCGATCACCACGTCGGCCGCATTCTCGACCGGCTCGACGGGCTCGGCCTTGCGGACAACACCATCGTCGTCTTCACGTCCGACCACGGCGAGTGGCTCGGGGAGCATCTGCGCTACGGCAAGGGCTACCCCGGGCACGACGCGGCCTCGCGCGTCCCCCTGCTGATGCGCTGGCCCGCCGGAGCAAAGGCCGGAGGGCACTGCTCCCGCATCGTCGAGGCGTTAGACGTGGTGCCGACGCTGCTGGAAGCCGCCGCCATTCAGCGGCCGGATGCGTTGCAAGGCAGTTCTCTCTTGGCCGATTTGCGCGGCGAGGAGGGCGCTGGCCCCGGTTGTGCTATCACGGAAATGACGCCGACCAAACCGCAACCCAACTGGAAAACGCTGCGCGTGGAGGGGTTGCGCTACGTGGTGGATGCCAGCGGAGCGGAGGCCCTCTTCGACTTGGAACGCGATCCGCTGGCCTACGAGGACGTGGCGGGCGAAAGCGCATATGCCGACCGGTTGCAAGCGGTGCGCAAGTGGCTGCTAGAGCGGCTGCTAGAACGCGAGCGGCCGCTGCCACGGGAGTGGACGTACTGAGTTGGGGCGTTATCAAAGGTACCAACGCGCCGCATCTTCAGTTTTAATCTCTGCGGGTTAATTCCCCGCCGCTTGCGGCGTTCTTGGGATACTAACTCGATACCCCGCTGCTTGCGGCGGGGTAATTCATTTCTTACTGCGGCGACTAGCAGCAACGGGCACCGACTCGCCGGTCGATCGGATCAACGGCCGCAAAAGCGCGGGAATGAATCGCGGCAGTAGGATGTCTAATTAGCCGTAGTGTCCCGCAAAACTTTTACAAGGAGAATCGAGATGCGCATTCGCAAGCTGGCCTTATGGATTGTCGCTATTTGTTTAGCAAGCGCCGTGGCGCTCGAAGCCCAGCCAGGAGGCAGGCGTGGTGGCATGGGTGGCGGCATAGCACCGGAGCAGATATTTAGCCTACTAGCCTTTGATGAGAAGTTCAACGTGACCGACAAGCAGCTAGTCGCGCTGCGGGAGGTGCTTAAGCCGCTATTCGTCGAGCAACGGCAGATGATGGCGGAAATGTTCAGCGGCCGCGGCGGCGAGACCGATTTTCGGGCTCTGCGCGAGAAAATGCGCGAGCAGCAGACCAAGATGCGCGACAAGATCATGGCTGCGCTCGCCACGGCGTTAGATGACGAGCAAATCGAAGCCTTAAAAGCACATCTGCAGCAGGCGCAACGCCAGCAGCAGCGCCAGCGCGGTGGGCCGCGAGGAGGTGGAGACGGTCCGCAAGGTGGTGGGTTTTAGAGTACTCTCAACGCAACAACAGCATTTTCCGCGTCTCCACCTGTGACCCGATTCGCAAGCGGTACAGGTACACGCCGCTGGCTAGTGCGGCCCCTGCGTCGTTGCGGCCGTCCCAAGTTATCCGATAGTGTCCTGCGGCCCGAATTCCTCGGACTAAGGTCGCCACCTGTTGGCCGGCGATGGTGTACACGGTCAACTCCACGGCCCCTTGGCGAGGTAGGTCAAAGGCAATGGCCGTGCTGCTGTTGAAGGGATTGGGATAATTTTGGGATAGGACGAACGCGGTGGGCCTGTCAGCGGTGAAATCCTCGGCTACGGCGGTGGCAGGTTGCCCGAAATACGATTCGGCCAGCACAAAAGCATCCACGCCGATGCGGGTGCCGATGGTCCGACCGGGAATATCGTCAGCCGGTGGGTGGATGCCCCCCCAGATACGCGACAGGCTGGTCTGGTCCGCGGCGTCGCGGTAGGTAGCCCATTGCAGCACCACATCGACGCTGGGGCCTTCCTCAAAGGCGAGGAAGCGGTTGCGATCGGCGCGGAATTCGCCTAGCCCTCCTGGGAAAAAGGGATCGCCGGTGAGTAGGGTCAACACCTCGGCGGCAGCCCGCGAGAAAGTCGAGTGGCCTGAGATGTAGCCAGCAAAGGGCGGGGTGATAAAATCGGCCCGTTGGTACGGCCACCAGTTCTCGGCCAAGATCCAGCCGACACCGGCCAAGTCGGTGGTCGGATCGGCGATGTAAGTCGGTCCGCGCCAGGCTTTCAACTTGATCTTGCCAATGTGTTCTCCGTCCCCGCCAGCGAGGGGATCTCCGGCTTGGACCAACTCGATATAGCCGTCGATGAGCGGCAGACCAGCCGGGTCATAGTTCGGCAGATCGGGATCGCTGCTCTGGCCTTGGTCGGCCATCCAGCGAATGGCCGAAATGGGGCGCACATAGTCGTACCAGCCTTTAATGCTCCAAGCGGTCACCGCGGCGTCGTGCATGGCTCCCCCCAGAGCAAAGTAGGCTTTGACATCCCATTCGAGGTCGTCGAGGATCGGCCCCTCGCCCCTGAAGCACTTTTCAAGGAGGGGGTGGTCGCTGACGTAGTTGAGGATGGTGAACCAATGGCCCGGTGGGGTCTCGGTGTCTGGACCATCCGCCCAGAACTCGGCCAGTACTCGGGTGTAATCGCCGCGCGGCACCCACTGTTCTTCGTAAGGCTGGCCGGTGTGGGGATTGAGCGGGTGGCCCCGGCTGGCGTCGCCGCCTTCGAGCAGGTTGTAGAATTCTTGGTACTCGGCGGAGGTCTGGGGCAATTCGGCGATGTTGCCGATGTTGCCGGGCGAAATATCCCAGAGGACGCCATCGGCTGGATCGAGATGGGACGACCAAGCAGCGACCAAAGCAAATCCCCATTGATATTCTTCAGAAGCCAGCTTCAGTTCTCCGATGCGGTCGGTGGCATCGGGTTGTCGGCTATCGATATGGGGCGGCGGCCCGGGATCGTGGTACACGGGATAGTCATGGCCCTCCCGCTGGTACACGGTCAAATCCTCTGGGCCGAGGGCAAAGGGCGTTACTAAGCCCCATTCCGGACCGAGGAATGGCTGGGCCGCGTCGGGCAAGACATCGCCGCTTTGATCGATGAACTCCTCAAGTTTGAGGGGTTGCCAGAAATTGGGGTTGAGGAGGCCGCTGTGGCCCGGCAGGATCGGCTCTAAGGGAGGATTGAAGGGCATGTAGAAGCGGTTGCCGTAGTTGCCGTAGTAGCCACTGCGCTCGTTGGCACCGTCCTGCATCCCAAAATCCATCAGGCATTGGGCGATGTAGTTGCCCAAGGCCGCGGGGTTGCCGTCGGCGTAGTCCGTGGAGTGAAAGGTCGTACTGTAACCCAATTCCCCCATGAGTCGGTTGATTTGGGAGAATGACTGTGTCCAGCCCGGCGAAGGGCGAAAGCGGAATCTCAGGAGGCGGGCGGCCGCATAGCTCATGGCTTCGCGGCGGGCGACCTCCACGTCGTCGGGACGGGGTACGCCGGAAAAGGAGCAGGTAAAGCCGCCTACGGTTTTGCCCAGCAAATAGGTCTGCTCAGGGCCGTCGCCGTACACCGCCCAAGCGTCGTACAGGGCTATGCTGGTGTGGAAGAGGTTGCGGGCGTGGACCGTGGGCCGAGCGAAGTCGTCGCGAATGGCCTCTAAGAGGATCTCGTTCCACTGGCGTACCACCGAGTGTTGAGCCGGGGCCGGAGCAGCCGATAGGGCTAGGGCGAAGAGCGCACCGACGAACAATGTTGTCCGTAGCATGATCAGTTCCTCCTTTTTACGACCAAGCTGCTCTGCTGCTCTTTAGAGGCCCTAACAAAACACCCTGCTGGCGTCGTGCGGCTGCGCCGACCGTGGCCTTGCTCGCTCTCGCTTGGGCCGACGCCGGACGTTTTGTTAGGGCCTCTTAGGGGAATATAGCAAATAGGTCCTGATGCTCAAAGCTTCTTCACGACGTCTCCAACCCGTATCGCGCCCGGGCGAATGACCTTGGCGTTGACGCCGCGCAGTTGACGCTGTTTGCCTGCTGGAGAACTGATGAATTTCAGGGCGTCCAATCCAAAGCGCGCAGCATATTTTTTACAGCCAGTGTGGGGCGGCTCGGTGATTTGGATCTCGGCCGCGCCTATAGACAGACGAGTCCCGGGCGGCACGTTATCCACGCTTAGGTCGAAGTCGATATATAGCTGATCTCCGGCTAGGGGCCAATGCCGCTTTTCTTGGGCCACTAGGGCCATCAAGCGGGCATTGGTTAGCGTGAGCTGCATGTCTGGGTGCGCTGATCCATCGGCGGTCTGCGAGCTGCCGCGCTGTTGCCAATTGTCGCCCACCAGCCCTTCGACTAGATCGAGTTCCCCCACGTCTAAGACTTCCCGCGCCTCGGTCTGTGGCCGCCGCACGATGAGTTCCAAGACGCCCGTGGCTTTAGGCGACTGACGGATGTCGTCTAGTCCGGCGGTTAGCGTTTCTATGGACAGATGTTTCACTTCGGACAAAATTGACCTCCTGAATGTGTTGTCTCCGAAATCACTTTTTATCGCGGCACTTCGTAGGATCCTTCAATCCCATTGGACGAGAAGAGCACTTGCCAAAGCTGGTTTGCCCGGGCGCGGAAGGAGCCGGCCGAGGACAGCAAGTAGAACGTCCACATCCGGTAGAAGCGCTCGTCGTAGCGGGCCTTGAGCTCGTTCCAAGCCGCGTTGAAGTTGGCGTGCCAAGCCATCAGCGTCCGGTCGTAATGCTGGCCGAAGGCGTGCCAGTCCTCTAAGACGAAGTGCCCCTCAGCGGCCGTGGTTATCTGCTTGGCCGAAGGCAGCAGAGAGTTGGGGAAGATGTAGCGCTCAATCCACGGATCGGTTTTGATCGCCGAGGTGCTGCGGCCGATGGTGTGCAATAAAAAGCGCCCGTCTGGAGCGAGGCAGCGTTTGACCGTTTGCATAAAGATCGGGTAGTTCTTGACGCCCACGTGCTCGAACATGCCGATCGACAAGATGCGGTCAAAGCGCTCGTCTAGGTCGCGGTAATCCTGCAAGCGAATCTCCACCGGCAGCCCTTGGCACGTCTCTTGAGCCAGTTTTGCCTGTTCCTTGGAGACGGTGACGCCCACTCCTTTGACGCCGTAGCGCTGGACGGCAAACCGCAGGGTGCCGCCCCAGCCGCAGCCGATGTCGAGTAGGCTCATCCCCGGCTCCAGCCCTAGCTTGCGGCAGCACAAGTCGAGCTTGGCTTCTTGCGCTTCATCTAAGTTGGCGGCATTGCGCCAGTACCCGCAGCTATAGATCATGCGCTGGTCGAGCATAGCTTGGTACAGATCGTTTCCTATATCGTAGTGGCGTTGGCCGACTTGGAAGGCCCGAGCAGGCGTTTGCAGGTTGAGCAGCCGCGCCTTCAGAGAGGGCAAAAGCAGATGCCGCCCGCGCAACTTCAGTCCCAATCGGGCGCGCAAGATCCGCGCACAAAGTTCGTCTAGCTGAGGGGAGTCCCACCACCCCTCCATGTACGACTCGCCGGCACCCAGCGATCCGTGGGCTAGCACGTGCGCGAAAAAGCGGTCGTCGTGGACTTCTAGATCCCAAGGCCGATCTCCGCCGATGCGCACATCGACCTCTTTGAGCAGTGCTTCTATGCGACGATAGGCACTCATGGTGATTTCTTCTATTCTAGCGTCGTCTGTTTGTGAGAATTGGCAGCGCATATTATGCACAACGAGTAGGCCGAAAACAACCCTGCGCCAGTGAGCAAGCGGTCGAGGTGCAGATGAATCCCGCGCTTGACAGAGCACCGCGTCCGGCTGCAATTTTCGGCGCGACGTGGGAGGTTCCATCACTTTGTTAGCAAAAACTAAGGCAAGGAGTTTATGGCTAGGGATCGCAAACCCAATTTCCTGTGGATTTCATTTGAGGATACCAACCCCCGGTATGGCTGCTACGGCGACCCGGTGGCGCGCACGCCTACATTGGATCGGCTCGCCGCCGAGGGCTGTCGCTGGACGCGCTGTTTCTCCACGGCCGGCGTCTGCGCCCCGGCTCGCTCGGCCATCATCACCGGCATGTACGCGGTCTCGATCGGCACTCACCACATGCGCACGACGCACGCCAATCGCGCTACGCCGGAAATGCCCACGCCGTATTCGGCCGTTGTGCCGCACTACGCAAAGTGCTTCACGGAATACCTGCGAGCGGCTGGGTATTACTGCTCCAACAACGCCAAGACCGACTACCAGTTTACTCCCCCGCTAACCGCTTGGGACGCGCTCGGCTCGCACGCCCACTGGCGCGACCGTCCCGACCCAGACCAGCCGTTTTTCGCGGTCTTCAACCCCACGCGCACCCACGAAAGCGGTATGTGGCCGGAGAAGTGTCCCGAGCCGGAGTTCGACCCGGACGCCATTCCGCTGCCGCCCTATTTCCCCGATACCCCCGTAGTGCGTCAAGCCATGGCGCGGATGTACACGCATATTGCACACAGCGACCAAGAGCTGGCCCAGCTTCTGCAACAACTCGACGAAGACGGCTTGTCCGAGAATACGTACGTCTTTCACTGGAGCGATCACGGCCCGCTGCCGCGTGGCAAGCGCTGGCCGTACGACTCAGGCATTCACGTGCCCCTGATCGCCCGCGGCCCCGGCATAGAAGCAGAGCAGGTCTGCGAGGACTTGGTAAGCACCGTCGATCTAGGCCCGACGATGCTCTCGCTCGCGGGGATTGATGTGCCTGCCCACATGCAGGGCCGCGCGTTTTTGGGCCACCAAGCCCAACCGCCGCGAGAGTACATATACGCGAGCCGCGACCGGCACGACGAGGCGTACGACATGGTGCGGGCCGTGCGCGACCGCCGCTTTAAGTACATCCGCAACTATCGGCCAGACCTCCCCTACTTGGCGTGGATTCCCTATCGCAATCGGCATCCCATTGTGCAGGAGATGTGGCGCTTGCACTTGGCCGACGAGCTGGACGAGACGCAATCGGCTATGTTTCGCTACCCGAGGCCGGTCGAAGAGCTGTACGACACTGAAGCCGATCCGCACGAGATCGACAACTTGGCGGCCAATCCCCGGTATCAGCCGGAGCGGGATCGCCTGCGCGGAGCCTTGGACGAATGGCTGCTCGGAGTGGGCGACATGGGCCGCATGGCGGAAAGCGAAATGGTGCGGCAGTGGTATCCCGATGGTCAACAGCCGCAGACGGCCTCGCCAGTATGCGTGCCCATTTGCGCCGACAGCCTTGGGACTGAACCGGTGCTGGAAGGCGGTACATTCCAGGGACCGCTGTTGGTGCAGCTCCACTGCGCCACGCAGGGTGCTTCTATGGCGTATGCCGTGGACGACGATCCGCGCTGGCACCTCTACACCGAGCCGTTGCGCATGGAAGCAGGGACGACCACCTTGCGGGCCAAGGCGATTCGCATTGGATACGAGGAGAGCCAAGAGACCCGGGCGACTTTTGTTGTGGAGTGAGTTTACTAGGGGATCCGCAGATGGACGCAGATGGGCGCAGATGGGCGCAGAATAAGAAACGAGAGGAGTCGCGTCTCAACGTTCAACTCATTCAGGGTTGCTATATGACGAGGCGATTCCAAGCCGACGTAGAGATAGAGACATGAACGAAGAATTGCAGGCCGCCGCCGAGCATTTGGACGCGTATGGGTACTGCGTGCTAAAGGATCGCATACCTCGCGAGGCCGCCTTGGCGTTGGGTCGGCGTTGTCTGGCGCTACACAGCGACCCGCGTTGCCAAGACTACATCGCGGGCGACGAGTACTATCAGACCTTGTTCGGCATGCTCAACCAAGACGACGAGGTTTGGACCTGTGCCTTCCACCCGGATACCGTGGCCCTTGCGCGGCACTTTTTGGGGCCGCGCTGCCGGGTCGTTGAAGCATGCTCCAAGCCGACTTGGCCCGGGGCTCCCGCCCAGCATTTACACGCGGATTCTGCGGGCTCGTTTGCCCAAGTGCCCGACGTGCCGTGGATGATCAACACCATCTGGATGCTGACGGATTTTACCGCGGCCAACGGAGCCACTGGCGTCGTGCCCATGAGCCACCGGTCGCGGCGGTCCAGCCCGCCACCCGACATGGGCGCTGATAGCCCGTTGATCGAGCCTGTAGAAGGCCGCGCTGGCTCGGTGATGCTGTGGCACGGGGGGCTTTTTCACCAAGCTAGGGCCAATCAGAGTGAGGACGTGCGGATTGGGCTGAATATCGCGTATTATCCGCCTTGGTTTAACAATTGGATTGAAGGTGGCCACCAACCTCTGTGGCCGGAGACGTACGAGCGCATGCCCGAGGATTTTCGCCTCCTGTGTCCAAAGCTATTGGGTCGCCGCCGCGCCGATCGCTATGAGCAGCGGTGATTTACTTCGCCATTTTTACAAGATGATCCGCAGATGGACGCAGAATTTTCATGTTTGGTTTTCCTTGTAGGGCGATGAAAGCAATCTCGGTAGCGGGCTAGCCTTCGCGGTGGAAGGCTAGCCCACGGGATTCAAGTGCGCCGGTGCCGGACGCTCAGTTGTAGTGAATAGGTATCGGTGTCACCGTCGCTATCGCGCACGGTCCACGTGATCCTACACGAACCGGCTTTGCTCGGTGCGCCACTGACCGATGAGGATGTAACCGTCAAGCCCGCACACGATCCGCGCACCGAATAGGTCAACGCTCCGTTGCCGCCACTGGCCGCCGGCCGCGTAAAGCTGAAATACTGGCCCACCGTCGCCGAGCGGGTGGTGCCTGTTGCGGCAAACGAGGGTGCGGTGTCGGCGGCGACGGCGATTCGTAGCACGTAGGTATCGGTGTCGCCATCGGTGTCGCGCACGGTCCACGTAACTTTACACGAACCGGCCTTGCTCGGTGCGCCACTGGCTGACGAGGCCGTCACCGTCAAGCCCGCACAGGTGCCGCTAACCGAGTAGCGCAGCGACCCGTTGCCACCGCTGGCCGAAGGACGAGTGAAGCTGAAATACTGGCCGACGAGTGCCGACCGGGACGTGCCCGACGAAGCAAACGAGGGTGCGGTGTCGGCGGCGACAGCGATTTGTAGCGCATAGGTGTCGGTATCGCCATCGGTGTCGCGCACGGTCCACGTAATCCCGCACTGGCCGGCTTTGCTCGGCGATCCACTGACCGCCGAAGATGTAACCGTCAAGCCCGCACAGGTGCCGCTAACCGAGTAGCGCAGCGACCCGTTGCCACCGCTGGCCGCCGGGCGGGTAAAGCTGAAGTACTGGCCGACGAGTGCCGACCGGGACGTGCCCGACGAGGCAAACGAGGGTGCGGTGTCGGCGGCGACGGCAATTTGCAGCGCATAGGTGTCGGTATCACCGTCGGTGTCGCGCACCGTCCACGTAACTTTACATGAGCCGGAGGAACTGGGACGGCCGCTGACCGACGAGGATGTAATCGTCAAGCCCGGACACGCTCCGCTGACTGAGTAGCGCAACGCTCCGTTGCCACCGCTGGCTGCCGGGCGTGTAAAGCTGAAATACTGGCCGACGAGTGCCGACCGGGATGTGCCCGACGAGGCAAACGAGGGTGTAGTATCAGCGGCGACGGAAATTTGCAGCGCATACGTATCACTATCGCCGTCGGTGTCGCGCACCGTCCACGTAATCCCACATTGGTCGGCCTTGCTCGGCGATCCACTGATCGACGAGGTCGTCACCGTCAAGCCCGGACATGAACCAGAGACTGAGTAGCGCAACGCTCCGTTGCCACCGCTGGCTGCCGGGCGTGTAAAGCTGAAATACTGGCCGACGAGTGCCGACCGGGATGTGCCCGACGAGGCAAACGAGGGTGCGGTATCAGTGCCGACGGAAATTTGCAGCGCATACGTATCACTATCGCCATCGGTGTCACGCACGGTCCACGTAATCCCGCACTGACCGGCCTTGCTCGGCTGGCCGCTGACCGACGAGGTCGTCACCGTCAAGCCCGAACATGAACCAGAGACTGAGTAGCGCAGTGCGCCGTTGCCACCGCTGGCTGCCGGGCGTGTAAAGCTGAAATACTGGCCGACGAGTGCCGACCGGGACGTGCCCGACGAGGCAAACGAGGGTGCGGTGTCGGCGGCGACGGAAATTTGCAGCGCATAGGTGTCGCTATCGCCGTCGGTGTCGCGCACCGTCCACGTAATCCCACATTGACCGGACGAACTCGGTGCGCCACTGGCTGACGAGGACGTCACCGTCAAGCCCGCACACGTTCCGCTGACTGAGTAGCGCAACGCTCCGTTGCCGCCGCTGGCTGTCGGGCGTGTAAAGCTGAAATACTGGCCGACGAGTGCCGACCGGGATGTGCCCGACGAAGCAAACGAGGGTGCGGTATCAGTGCCGACGGAAATTTGCAGCGCATACGTATCACTATCGCCATCGGTGTCACGCACGGTCCACGTAATCCCGCACTGACCGGCCTTGCTCGGCTGGCCGCTGACCGACGAGGTCGTCACCGTCAAGCCCGCACACGTTCCGCTGACTGAGTAGCGCAGCGTTCCATTGCCACCACTGGCCGCCGGGCGCGTAAAGCTAAAATACTGGCCCACCAGTGCCGACTTAGATGTGCCCGAGGAAGCAAATGAGGGTGCGGTGTCGGCCGCGACGGAAATTTGCAGCGCATAGGTGTCGGTATCGCCGTCGTCGTCGCGCACCGTCCATGTAATCCCACACTGACCGGCCTTGCTCGGTTGGCCACTGACCGACGAAGATGTAACCGTCAAGCCTGGACACGAACCTTTGACCGAGTAACTCAACGGTGCGTTGCCGCCACTGGCTGAAGGCCGGGTAAAGCTAAAATAGCGCCCTGTAAGGGCCTCTTGTGCGGTGCCCGACGGCGGAAACACCGGCTGGGTGTCCGTATCGTTATCGCGTAGCGTCACCCTTGCCTGCCCCGTCCCTCCCACCGCGCCGTCGCTGGCCGACCAAGTCCCAAACGTCTCAAACGACAGCGACACGGTCTCATCGTCGCGATCGGCATCCTCGTTGGCGGTGAGCGCAAACGACTGCGACGACACCCCGGCGGCAAATGACAACCACACCTTTCCCTGGCGCAGCCCCGCCACCGTGTAATCGGCCGTTTCGGTGCCCGGATCGGCCGATACCACCACTGGAATGCGCACCGGCAGCGATGGCGACGGTGATAGCTGGACCACCACCGACACCGCATCGCCGCCTTCAAAGGCTTGATACGACGACGCGCCAAACGACACCGCCATCAACGCCAAAGCCTGCGGCGTAGCCTTAACAGACGCCGACGCTCCGTTGCCGACTTTGTTGACCGCCCACACCTCAAAGGTGTACTCCGTGCCGTTGATTAAGTTGCCAATCGTATGGTCGATATAGAAGATCGTCTCATCGAGCTGCCCGCCCGTCTCGGACGGTTGCCATGTCGTGCCGTCGTCGGCACTATAGCGATAGGCATAACCTGTGATCGGTGTACCCCCGTCCGAAGTAGGGGTCTCCCATGTTAGCTGCACGGCCTCGTTGGTTTCCTCTGCTACGAGGTTTTGCGGTGCCCCCGGCACCCCAGCCACTGGCACCGTCGCCGCGCTCTGGGCGTGTGGATACACGTTTGTTTTCGCTTGGTAGCGCACCGTCGCCCGGAGCTGCGAGCCGATATCTTTGGTCGTTGGCGTGTAGGTCGCCAGCCTCGCCGACGGAATGTTCGCCCACGCATCGGTCGATCTCCACCGCTGCCATTGCCACTGCCACTTTGGGGCTGTCATGCTCATGTCCGAGTTTTCCAACTTCGCCGTTATCTCCCGATTCACATACGGAGGCGTCGGATTCAGCGTTACTGTCGCACCACAGTTACTCAAGGTGGTGTTCGCGTCAACAGTGAGGGTGCCACCTTCATTCTGCACACAGCGAGACCCATCTTGGACCGTGGCCCCCGACAGGTCAGCAGTACCGCCGATGGCCACGCGGATGCCATACCAATCGGCATTGGTCGCAGAATCATCAGTCGAGCGGAAGGTGATGTCCCCCGCGTCAGCGTCGAGCGTTCCCTTGATGATCAACTCCGAGCGAGTTTGATCCTTGCCACCGCTGGTCTCATCGGTATTAGCTGTAAAGTGGATCTCTGTTCCTTCATCAATAGTGAGCGTAACGTTGCGGGGAACAGTTATATCCCCACTAACCCTCACACGGCCACTCCAAGTCACATCTTCGTACAAATCACCAGAGACATCTGATTGACCTATCCCAATTGCGGTATAGGCAAACTGAACTTCGTTCGCCTTACACGGCCACCATTCATTCATGGTCTGCCCTGATATATTACTTTTAACAAGGTACACAAAAGTCCTTAATGTACAGCCCATTTTGGTTATGGATCCGGGTACTACTTCTGCCCAATTTAACTCATCATTAGGATTGGCCGCACTCCAACCCACAGTACCAATGCTCCTGCTCCAAACTTCGGGAATTTTTGCAAATGGTTCCGAAAAGGAAACCTCCTTCTTGACTTCATATATCTCTACAAAGTATCTACCACTTTTCAAACCATTGTTATTTAGGAAATTATGTAGATGTTTACCCTGAAACAAAACAGAGGTTCCACCTGATGCCTTGCCGCTGATAACGCTATAGGTAGGTTGTAGGAATTGCAATGCACGATGAGCATCTATCATTCCGTATCCTGTATATTTGTCCCATCCAACTAATCCGGCTCCTCCCACTGGATCGGAGGTGATGTCTTCTGCAGAAATGCGGATTATTTGCATTAGGTCTTCGTTGGTCAGACCTAATGATCTCTCCTTGTTTTCAGCGACCAATAAACCGGCAACGCCGGAAACAATGGGAGCCGATAGCGAAGTTCCTCTAAACTCTTCGTATCGATTACCTCGACTTGTTGAATGATGGCCCCTCCCTGGAGCTACAACATCTATATGACTTCCATAATTAGAGAAGGATATCCTTTGAGGTGTATAAGAGTTATTACTTGCTCCTACAGCCAAAGTAGATGGATACCTTGCAGGAATATCAGCTACTTCTATAGAATCATTTCCCGAAGGGGCTATTAGTATGATTCCACTCAAAAAAGCATTATAGGATGCAACTGCCAATGGATCTTGTTGAGGAAGACTATTATCACGCCCCTCACGAGAAACACCCATAGAAATAATATCCGCTCCCTGCTCACGGGCATAATTTACCCCTTGAGCAATAGTTGTAAGAGATGTTTCCCTTGGTCCAGGTCCTATGACTTTCACAGGGAGTATCTGGGCTTTCCAGCACATTCCAGATACTCCTAGTGCATTATTGGTGATAGCTCCTATCACTCCCGCAGTCAGCGTCCCGTGGTTTCCAAATTTATCTTTGCCCACCTCCAAGTCGTCCATAGGATTTGAATCCCTGTTTCCAAAATCCCATCCCGCTAGTACTCTTGTTCTATCCCCCGGATCGAGGTCTTGATGGTTATAATCGACTCCTCCATCAATTATGGCGACTTTTACATCACCTCCGGTGTTCAAAGACCATGCCTTAAACGCATTGATTGGTTCAAAGCCGCTTTGTCTTAGTGAAAGGGGATCAGTTAGTTCCACTTGCATTGGATGAACAGTCCAATTCAGACCGACATAGTCCATGCTAGGAACTTTCTTCAACGAGTCAACAAGAGCATTGAGATCAGTCTTTGCACCTACTTTGATCTTAAAGTAACGCGAAAGATCAATTAGACTCACTCGATGACCATTTGGAGTAATATTTAATGTGTCTCCCGGCAGAAAATTGGGAAAGATACGAGTCCCTTCCTCAAAGCCAGCACTTTGAAGAAGACTCCTGATTTTTGTAGAACTAATATCGGTCAGTTTTATGTTTCCTGTCGGCAGTTGAAGGTTCTCTTTGCTAAATTTAATGAGGATTGTCCTTGGCTCACAATCTAGAGTTTCTTGTGCATCCAGGCTACTGAACAAAATTGTAGACAAAATGGCCCAAACATACATTGAGAATAAGGTATTCAACTTCATCTTTTCACCTCCTAAGTGGTTGATTGAGTGCGTTTCTCGACCATTTGCGGAAACGCTTTTACGATTTACGAGGAAACTCATTAGCTGACCAGAACGGCCCAAATACAGGAGTAAGTACTCGTATTTTGTCAACGGAAATCAGTGAAAGCATAAGTCAGCGCGAAGACTCGTAAAGGAGATAAGTCCACTTTACTGAGACCGATTTAGTTTCGTGAAGACTAGGGGCAGAATAGCTAGGAGGATAAAAAACTGCTATGGTTCCGACAGATCTATACCTTATATTGATAGATATATCAGAATTTCTCCACTTTTTTATCAAAAATGAACCTTGTAAATGGATGCCTAATTCATCGGATTGAAGCCAATCCTTGTCATGATCCCATTGGTCTTTTGTTATTGAGCGGTCTATTCCTATACCTATCCAAATATATGAATTATTTAATCGTACTATCTGACTTTTTAATCTAACAAAACTAATATACATTCCAGTCTTCCCTATTGTGTCCGGGCCTTGGTGTGAGTAGACGCCTATCTTCCTAGTTGGTGTTCTATTAAAAATTTTCTCTTGGCCTAATTCGATAGCAAAGGGATCTCTTCCAATCTCAAGGGACCATCCGACTATAGGACCATAATTATAGTCATAGTTAGTGGTGTCCCTAGAGGCACTCAGAGTCGAGGCTCCACTTTCTAGGCTAATACCTATAAACACTCGACGCTTCTTCCTATGACTGTGTTTTATTGTCTCGATGCTATCTGCCCTTTCTGCCAATACCTCGACCTCGCTGTCGCCCTGCGTACTATCTTGATGTGCCAATTTTAGGAAATGAGATCCTACCCTACTAGCGACCACCATCCCAGTCCGTAGCCCTTCGGCATCTTCACGGCCCGTATCGGCATGTGCATGGTTGACCATGGCGAGGAGCAAAATCATCGTACTCAGAAAGCCCAAGAAGCGGTGCATAACTCTACCTCCTTCAGATAGCATAGCGTGATAGGTCGGGACGACGCGGTCCCGGGGCTTTCTATAGTCTCCGAATCTCTGCATCGTATCAAGGTCTCTTTGGGCACTCCGATTTGGTGCCCAGCACGAGGCATGCAGGTTGTGAGCAACGAATGACGCCATTGGGTGCGGCCTCCTATTCCGCCTCGGCTTCGCTGATACATAATGCAAATCCCGTGCCAAGAATCTCGCTTCGCCTAAAAAAACCGTTCAGCGATGCCCTAACAGACTGAAAAACATGACACTTAAAAATATAGGAACTGTTTTTTCTACTCATCGTATCCCCTCCGTCGTCGCCCGTTTTTTGCGCAACTTTTTGCTCATTTGGGCAACTTTTTCCGCTGTTGGGTACCTTTTTCCCCAGCGCAACCATGTTGCACTTACGCCTTCTTGGGCCGTTGGATGCCATACTTGCGCATCCGATATTGCAACATCCTATCACTCATGCCCAACAAGTGCGCGGCCCCCCGCGGTCCGGCGACGATCCAATTGGTCTTACGCAGAGCCGCGATAATGCGCTGCGGTTCGTCCTCGTCCTCGTCCAGCGGTGGCTCTTGGTCTTCCACCTTTGGCGCCGCCGCCGAAGGCGATAAGGGCTGTCCCAGCTTTTCGGCTTCCAACACATCGGCCAACTCAAGCTGCTCTCCTTCGTGTAGGACTGCCATCCGCTCCACCCAATGCTCCAATTCTCGCACATTGCCCGGCCAATCATACGCCTGCAAGTATGCCATCGCCGCGGCGCTCAACGGCGGCACGGGTCGCTGCAGCTCTTGGGTATGAAGACGCACGAAGTGCGTTGCTAACGCTGGAATCTCCTCTCGCCGCTCGCGCAGCGGCGGCACCGCCAACGGAAACACACTCAGCCGCTGGAATAAATCCTCGCGGAATGTCCCTTCCCCAATCGCCCGGTGCAGATCGCGGTTGGTCGCCGCAATGATGCGCACATCCGCTGGAACGGATCCCGTGCCGCCTACTCGTCTCAGCTGATCCTCCTCCAAGATGTGCAGCAACACCCCCTGTGCTGACACCGGCAGGTCGCCGATTTCATCGAGGAACAGCGTGCCGCCATGCGCCTGCTCAAAATGGCCGCGATGGCGCGCGAATGCGTTGGTGAAAGCGCCCTTCTCATGGCCAAATAACTCGCTTCCAATCAGCCCCAAGGACATGCCGGCGCAGTTGACCTTAATGAACTTTTTCTGGCGGCGTGGGCTGTGATGATGGATCGTTTGCGCTAGCACGCCCTTGCCCACGCCGGTTTCGCCTAACAAGAGCACGCTCTTATCCGTTTTAGCGATCTTCTCCGCCTGTTGCAACAGCCGATCCATGTCCAGATTCTGGCTGCGTACCTCCATAGTTGGTTGCTCGTTTGAATCATCGGTGGCCTCCTCCACCTGTGAACTGAACCCCTCCGAATGGCTGACACCGATGTTCAATGAGACCCTCCATGGTTTAGATAAGAGATGGGATATATGCGCTTGTGGGTCTTTCGGTTCTATGCACATTCCGTGCCAACGAGCGACCGCGCACAAAAAAATCCTTTAGGAAAGCCCTAAAGGATTGAAAAACATGAGACTTAAAATATAGGAGATGATTTCTGCGTTGTGTGCCGCTTCGCCCTTGTTGCTCGTTTCTTGCGCAACTTTTTGCTCATTTGGGCAACTTTTTCCTTACTTGAGTACTTTTTTCCTCATCTCATCGGCACATGATCTCATCGGCACATGGCCGTATTTCAGGAAAGGAATTCCCCATGAAAACAGTGGTCTTCGGTGCCGCCGGTTGGCTGGGCCGCGCCGTCTTGCAAAACCTGGCTGGCAAACACGACATCCGCGCCTTTGACTACGGCCCCCAAGCTTGGGAGGCGTATCGCGACCTAGACGGCGATTGGAACGGAGGCGAAGTGGTCCACGGCGATATAGCCGATTACCACGCGGTGGAACGAGCCATCAGCGGTGTGAATTGCGTCATTCACACCGCGGTTTACTTCGTCGGCGACCCCAACGACGACAAGCCCTTCCTCATCAACCTCAAGGGCCTGTGGAACGTCCTGCAAGCGGCCCAAGAGCAAGGCATTCGCAAAGTAGTACACATCGGCTCGTGCCAGACCGTGCATCCCGAAGGCATTTTTTTCTCTTCGGAGGTGCGGCGGCCCGACGGCAGCTTATATGCGGTGTGCAAGCGACTACAGGAGGAAATGTGCCGCCAGATGCACGAAGCCTTTGGATTGCCGATCGTGGTCTTGCGGCCCGACTACATCGTGGATTCGCGCTTGGGGATTGGCAAGTATCGGGAACCATTGAACATCCGCAACGGCTTGGTCTGCCGCCACGATTTGGCCGAAGCCTGCCGACTGGCCTTGGAAAGGGACGAGGTGAAGTTTGACGTATTGCACGTGGTTGGCACGCCCGAAGCCGACGCTACCTGCAATACGGCGCGGGGCCGAGAGGTGTTGGGCTTGGAGTACAAGGGGAGTTTGGACCAGTACCGCTGAATTTGCCGAGGCGTTGTAGCCAATCTCAAGTCTTGGTTGATCTGCCCCCACCGATTCGAGGGCCGTCACCCCCAGCAGCGGCTCGGCGTCCGCGTCGCCGAAGATAATTGTGCCGCCGACTCCAAGACGACGCCTATGTACTTGGAGTTTAGTCTTCCGCCATGTCGTCTATGGCTTGGTAGGCGACCAGCTCCCAGCCGTGAAACACCACCGCCAAGCCGATATGTCGCACCGACGGATAGCGGTGCGCCAACGACGAATCCGCCAAGTAGGAGCGCACCTGCTCTACGGCCTCCCCCACTTTGGCCGCCACGACGGATTCGCCGAGGGATTCGCTCCGCTTGAGATACTTGAGTTCGAGCACGTAGCCAAACTGCATGTCCGGGTATTGGGCGACGAACGGCTCCAAGTACAAATCGGCATACCCCTTGTTGAGTTCGTATTCCGAGTGCAGCAGAAAATACTGGGATAGGCTCAAGTGGGCGGCGACAAAGCCATGCACCACCTTCTCGCCATCCATGTAGTCGCGGATGCCGGTTTGTTCGGCTAAGGCGTCGCGCAAAAAATCCAAGACTGGCTGCCAAGCGCCGTCGTAGGCCATTTCTTGAGCCAAGCGGAAAAAGGTGTACACATCGACTGAGAATACCCCCACATCATCATAGGCATCGCGCAGGTAGCCGTACATTAGCCGCTTGACCGTTTGATTGGGAATGCCCAGCCGGGGCATCCCGCGCTCCACGGCGCGAATGCTGAGCAGGCCGAAGTAATGCAGCAGCGACAGGAAGTTCTCGCGTCGGTCTAGCTGGTTGAGGGGAAAGCTGAGTTGGATGGGGGTGTTCACCTGTTCTTGACCGATGAGGTGGCGCAGCAGGTCGAAGTTGCCGTTGAGTTGCCGGTTGACGGTCAGCAGGTGGCGCAACTTGCCGTAGTCGATGCGGACATTGGTGTCGATCAATTCGTCCGGCATCCCTCTGTTCGGTATGGACTCATTGAGGAAATAGAGAACCATGTCGGTGTTGTAGAGGTCGCCCTCGGCGCTCTTGGCGAACCGATAGCCATTGTACCACTCCCGCATCACATCCAGCGCGGCTTCGACCTCCTGATTGAACACGCCGTGGTCGCGGTACATCTCTAGCAGGTTTCGCACCTCTTCCTCGGTGAAACCAAGCATGTCGTTGAATTCCGGGCGCAAGCTGATGTTGCGGCCGATGTTGAATCCACTGGTGACGTCGTCCATGGTAATCGGCGACACGCCGGTGATGAACAGCCGCTCCAAGCCGCCCTCGCTGTGCCCGGCCCCCTCCTTGAGCGTGGCGAAAAAGTTGCGATAAAATCCGCCGCCGTGGGTGAACGCCTGATACGCCTCTTCGCCGTGATGGGCCAGCACCGTGTTGGCGAAGTTGTCGTACTCGTCGATGAGCACGTACAGCGGAATGCCGTGCTCGCCGGCATACACGAACAGTTCATTGAGCTGGCCATTGATCGAGCTTGGGGCGCAGATGTGCTGCCGCGCCGCCTCGGGAAACAAATCCGCATTGCGCTCCAGCGTACTGCGGATTATCAGTTGACAATACTCTTCAAAATGGTATTCGAGGGTCTCTAAGGCGTTTTTGAACGCCGAGAAGTTGAAGCGCAGGACGACGTAGCGATGGCGGTTTTGGGTCGGCTGTCGCCCCAAGTCGGTACCGCCGAAGACGGCCTCGAATTCGTCGGCTCCCCGGCGGTCGTAGTAGCTGTCCAGCAGCGACACCCAGCAGGACTTGCCAAAGCGACGCGGACGGATCAGAAAGACATAGCGTTCCTCTTCCAGCGCGTGGACGAAGCGCGTCTTATCGACGTAGAGCCAGTCATTCGAGCGGATGCGCTTGAAATTGGCCTCTCCATAAGGAATGCGCGGATAGGAGGAACTAGGCATTGGCAATAATTTTAGGTGAATGCGCGGATAAACTCTCTAATTTAAATAACTGACATAAGTATAGATGAATTTCGCGGGTAGGAAAAAGCACGGCCCTGCACAAGGCTGTGGATACCGAAGACGTCGAATTGATTCGCTATTTGCTAGAAAAGGGCGCAGACACGACAATTGGAGATGTGCGCTGGGGTGAGACACCTTACGACTGGGCGGGCTACTACGAAAACGACGCCATGCACAAGGCCATCGGCGCACATGACGCGGCGGCCAAGGAAATGAAAAAACAATAGAGGAGAAAGCATGAACAGACGAGCCTGTGGGGTCTTGCTGGCGTTGTTTTCATTTGCGTTCGCGGCGTTTGCCAACGATGTCGATTGGCCGTACTACGCCGCCGATCAGGGCGGCACCCGCTACACCCCGGCGGACCAGATCAATCGCGACAACTTCGATCAGCTACGTGTGATCTGGCGCTATCGGCCCCGCGACCAGCAGATCTACGAGACGGCGAGAGCTAACCGAAGCCGGGATCGGGATCGGGGTCGGGGCCGGGGTGATCGGCGACGCGGTGGTCCTCGGTTCGACAACAATCGAGGGACGCCGCTGGCCGTCAATGGCGTCCTCTACTACGGTTCGCCATTCAACGTCCTCTCGGCTGTTGACGGCCAAAGCGGCGAGGAATTGTGGGCGTTTGACCCGGAGTCTTGGCGGGCCGGTTCTGGTTTCATGGGCAATTCGCGCGGAGTGAGCTATTGGACCGATGGCGAGGTCGAGCGGGTATTTCTGGCGACTTCGACCGCCCATCTGTATTCCATCGACGCCAAGACCGGCCGGCCCGACCCCAACTTTGGCGAGGATGGTCGCGTCGATTTGGGGGCCTTGCTGCGCCGGCCGCTGAGTGAAGAGGAGCGCCGGGGCTACGGAGTTACGGCTCCGCCCGTGGTCTGTCGCGACGTGGTCGCCGTTGGCTCGGCAATCATGGATGCGCGCTTCAGGCCGCCGCCCGAATACATGCCCCCGGGCGATGTGCAGGCCTTCGACGCGCGTACCGGCGAAAAAGTGTGGGAATTCCACACCATTCCGCAGGAGGGCGAGTTCGGCAACGAGACGTGGGAAAACGATGCGTGGAAGACCTACGGCGCGGCCAATGTCTGGGCGACGATGACGGCTGACGAGGAGTTGGGCAACTTCTACCTGCCGGTGAGCACCGCCAGTCACGACTACTACGGCGGCGAGCGCCCCGGCGACAACCTGTTCAGCGAGTCGGTCGTGTGTCTAAAGGCCGAGACCGGCGAGCGGGTTTGGCACTACCAGTTGGTCCATCACGGCCTGTGGGACTACGACCCGCCGGCCGTTCCCCTGCTGTTGGACGTGGTAGTTGATGGCCAACCGCGCAAGGTAGTAGCCCAGCTTACCAAACAGGCTTTTTGCTTTGTCTTTGACCGCATAACCGGCGAGCCGATCTGGCCAATCGAGGAAAAGCCGGTGCCGCAGTCGCAGGTAGTGTGGGAAAAGACCTCGCCGACGCAGCCGTTTCCGACTAAGCCGGCTCCCTTTGAGCGCCAAGGTATCAGCGAGGACGATCTGATCGATTTCACGCCTGAGTTGCGCGAGGAAGCGAAGGCCATTCTCGCCCGCTACGACTACGGCCCGCTGTACACGCCGCCGACGGAGAAGGGCGTATTGTCGGTTCCCGGCCAAGTCGGTGGTGCCGACTGGGCGGGCGGCGCGGCCGACCCGCGCACGGGCGTGCTCTACGTGCCGTCGCACATGATCATTACCAACGTGGAGCTGCGGCCGGTGCGCGACCTAGATGCTTATTCGGCGTTTTCGGCCCGCGCTGGTCGGCACATCCGCGGTCCTCGGGGCCTGCCGCTGGTCAAGCCTCCGTACGGCAGCATCACGGCGATTGACCTCAACAGCGGCGAGCATCTGTGGCGGACTGCGGTGGGCAAGGGGCCGGTCGATCACCCGGCGCTCGATGGCCTCGACCTGCCGGATATGGGCTGGGATAACCGCACCTTCGTCTTGGCCACGCCGAATCTCCTGTTGGCTACTTCTGAAGACCCGCATGGTCTGGCTGACGCCGGTGAGGATTACTTCGTCGATCGCGATGCGTACCTGCGGGCGTACGATTTGGCATCGGGCGAGGAGATTGGCCGCGTCGAATTGCCCAGCAATGCCTATGGTGCGCCGATGAGCTATACGGCCGACGGTCGCCAATACGTGGTCGTCCCAGTGGGCAGCTCCGGGCGACCGCCCGAGTTAGTGGCGTTGGCTATTCCGCACGAGGGCGAGCAATTGCCGCCCCAAGGCCGCGACCGCGGCGACACCGACCACAAAGCCTTTTACGAGGCCGTAGAAGCCCTTGATGCCGGAGACAGCGAGACGCTCCAGCGACTGCTCAGCGAATACCCCGAGCTAGCGACGGCGCGCGGCTATTTCGACGAGTACTACGAATACCCGTCCTTTCGCGGGGCCACGCTCTTGCACCACCTCGCCGGTGAGCCGCAACGAGTGCCGCTGCCCGAAAACGCGGTTGCACTAGCCGCGGCTCTGATTTCAGCAGGCGCTGACCCCAACGCCGCCACGTACGACTCGATCAGCGTGCTGGATCTGTTCATAGAAAGCGATCAGCTCGAATGGGCCGAGAGCAAGCCCGCAATGATCCAACTCCTAGTGACCAACGGCGTGGATGTGAACCGCAACCGGGGCCAAATTTTATGGAACGCACTTAGAGAGAGGGACCTAGATCTGGCACGCATGTTGGTCGCCGAGGGGGCGGCCGTGGATTTGCGCTTTGCCGCCGCGGTCAACCGCGTCGATCTAATGGCCGAATTCTTCGACTCCGAGGGCCAGCTAAAAGAAGGGATCGGCCATCTGTTCCATCCCGACCCGGATACCGTGCTTACCGCCGAGCAGATTATGGTAGAAGCGCTCAATTTTGCGGCCTACAGCGGCGCGTTAGAAGCAGCGGAGTTTTTGCTGGATCGCGGTGTGGATATCAACGGGTTGGCCAGTGGGTTTACCCGTTACGACCGAGGTAGTGCGCCCTTGCACAAAACCGTCATGGCCGACCAACTAGAGATGGCCCGCCTCCTCTTGGCACGGGGGGCGGACCCGCTGGTGAGGGCGCGGCGCTTTAGAATCACGCCTTATGAATTGTCCAACTACTTGGATACCTCCGAGGCTCTCGACGAGCTACTCAGAGAGTACTCTGAGGCCGCCTCTGGGCAGGCGGTCTCAGACTCCAGCACCGCTCCTCCGCGGAGGCGTCGGGGGAACCGCGAGGGGTCGCGATAAAGCATCATGGGCCAAAAGACAGAACCGTTAGACGAAAGGCTGCGCGAGTTGTTCGGCGCGGACGCCCGCAGCGAGGGGCCGCTGGCCGTTAGTGGTGCCGGGCGGCGCTTCACCGGCATCGATCTGTGCCGCCCGCTCAACCCCGCGCAGGTCTCCTTTCTGCTGGACGCCCTGAGCCAGTTTCGCATCGTCAGCATTGCCGGGCAGGATTTGGCAGCCTTTTCCCTAGCCCACTTCGAGCGCTTCGCCAACCACTGGGGCGCGCCGGTGCCGCATCCCAACAACTTCATGCGCGGGGGTAAACCGGCCCAGCAAGATGGCGACAGCGAAGGCCCTTTTGAGTTGATTCCCTTCGAACGCCGCACGGCCGCCGCGGTCAACGCCGCCTTCCCCGGCCAACTGCAATGCCTGCCGCACGAGTCGCCTGCGGTGCTGGTAGTGTCCAACTTTCGGGGGGAGCGCAGTGCGGCTCCCGTCGGAGTGACCGGGGGCGGCTCGTGGCATACGGACATTGAGTACGAGCCTTTGCCGATCTACGTCTCGATGTTCCTCGCCCACAAGTCGCCGGTAGCGCGCGATGCCCCGGGCGGAAATTGGGTGCAGGCACCTGACGACGGCAAGGCTCATCCGTACTACGAAGGCTCGGATCGCGAACTCATGCGGCGGCGCAAGTGTCTGCCGTTGAACGGCGAGACGGCCTTTGCCGACACCGCGGCGGCCTTTGCGGCGCTGCCGCCGACAGAGCAAGAAGCTCTGGAGCGAGTTCAGTTGCGGCGGCGGTTGAACAAAGGTGACGCGGGTTGGCTCGCTCCGCTGGTGCGCACCAACCCGCGCTCCGGGATCAAGTCTCTGCACAGTCCGATCTGGGCGTCGCGGCCACGGGTGCGGCCGGCGGTCGAGGTGGAAGGGATGTCCGCGGAGGCATCGCGCGCGTTTCTCGACCAGCTCGAAGCACACGTGTTGCAGCCGCAGTTCCGCTACGACCACCCGCACGCGCCGGGCGATGTGACGCTGTGGGACAACTACATGACCCTGCACAATTCGCCACCGCTCAAGTCGAATATCAACTCGCTCGACGATGCCCGGCTGCTGTACCGCTTGAGTTGCAAAGGCGAGCCGGTCCTGTCGCTGCCGCGACGCGATGCGCCGGAGTGGCTCGCGGCTCACATCCCTGGTGGCTATGCTACGCCTCCGGAGATTATCGACATCGAGTAAGAATTGACAGAACTTCAAAAAATCGCTCGGGAAACCGATTGGGAGACGCTCTCTCTGCATCTGCAGGATGCGGTTGATGTCCTGTTAATGGAAGAAGCTAATGAGGAAAATGGCGAAGCCCGGCCTTTGCGCGATATTCTTCGTGAGACCGGAGAAGCTCTTTAACAATGGCGTATGTAGCGGGTCTCGGGTGGCCTTCAAAAGCGGTGCACTTCTCGCTGATTTCCATCGGCCTCATTCAAATAAAGAGGCCAAACCCTATCAGGTGCGTGCCGTCCGCGAATTTCTGCGACAATTAGAGATTGAACCATGAAGCCTATGCGCTATAAGGGATACTCGGCCCGGATTGAATACAGCGACGAAGACGGCTGCTTCGTTGGGCGCGTGGCCGGTATCCGCGACCTACTTACGTTCCACGGCGGGAGCGTTGATGAAGTTCGGCAGGCGTTTGAGGAGGCACTGGATTTCTACTTGGAGACCAGTGCCGAAAGGGGCGAGGTGCCGAACAAGCCTTACTCGGGCAAACTCCTGTTGCGCGTTGCCCCCGAAGTACACGCTGCGGTAGCTACCGCAGCAGAAGTCAGCGGCAAGAGCATCAATCAATGGGCTGCTGAGAGGTTGTCAGAGGCAGCCAAGAGCTGACCTTGTCGAAGTGCTGGCTATACTACGTTGCTGAAGTGGCTCGCTGCTCCCGTCCCCGGTGGCTACACCATGCCCTTGGAAAGTATCGACATCGCGTAAAATCTTGACAGAACTTCAAAAAATCGCTCGGGAAACCGATTGGGAGAAGCTCCCTCTGCATCTGCAGGATGCGGTTGATGCCCTGTTAATGGAAGAAGCGCATGAGGGAAGCGGAGAAACTCGACCGTTGCGTGATATTCTTCGTGAGACTGGAGAAACACCTCAACGATAGCTTGGCTGTTTATCTGCGTACGGCTGCCTAGGTTCAGTCGAGATTCGCCTCGACGATTTCGGCATGAACCCGAAAAATATGGCTATCAGCCGGATCGACGATCACCCGCAGATAGTGGATATCGGGCGTGCCGAAAGGCTCGATGCGTGTGAAGCGCGTCAAGCGCTGGCCCGTGGCTGCTTGGCGCAGCGGCTTGTCCACGCGGAAGTAGTGGGAGTCGCCGTGGGCTAGGGCCACTGGCCGGCCAAAGCGGACGACTTCTTGCTCTAGGGCCTGCAGAAAAGCCGCGTACGGCCCATCCGGCTCGTCTGCGCGCTTCTCAAAGCGCGGGTTGGCGTGGATGATGAGAAAGACGGCGCGATGGTCTTGTTCCGTGGCCTCGGCGAATGTTTCGCGCATCCAGGCAATGGCGGCGGCGGTGCGGCTTTTGACTTCCTCATTGTTGGCCTTAGTGCGGCCTTTAAACTTGGCGGTGGCGTTGTGACTGCCGACGATGTGCAGCACCGCAAAGCTCGTCCGCCCGTGGGTCCAGCGCACGTGCTCGGGGAAGTTGCCCCCTTGGGTGCCGACGCGCATGGGATGTTGGCCTATAGTCCAACCCGGGCGCGGAAAAAAGAGCGCCCGCACGCGCTCCAGCCGGTCCAGCGGCTGGTACCCGCTCCGGTGGCAATCGGTCCAATCGTTGTCGCCCGGAGCCAGAATGAAGGGGCGCTCAAATTGCTGGAACCACTCGAAGCGGCTCTGTAACAGGCCATCGCTACAGGGACTGCTGCCGCCCTTGATATCGCCCACGTGGATGACCCATTCCAAGCCCTCGGCCCGATTGATTTCCTCGACGAGCCGACCAAAGCGGACGCTATCGGTCGGAGAGTATGGCATATCCGCGATTAGGGCGAAGGCGAAGGGGGCATCGGCGGCAGGAGGGTTTTGGGCGCTGGCGGCGTCTAGCAGCGCGACGATTAGGGATAGACTCAGAAGATGCCGGGTCATACATTCCTCCATCTGGTTGTCAGTGCGCTGCTTGATATAGATGTAAGCGAACTGAAAATAAAGGTAGTTTTGGTAACAATGTTAAGGATCGGCTGTTACAGTTGATTAGCAAAACAGACCACTTTTAGAAGCTGTTGAGTTATTCGGCGGTGGTTTCGGTTTCTACGTAGCACCTATCCCCCCGGCCCCCTTTCCGACGCGGAAAGGGGGAGAACAGCCGGTTCCCCCCTTCCTCTTAGGAAGGGGGGCTAGGGGGGTAGGTCTTACCGCGAATAGCTCAACAGCTTCTTAAGGAAAGACCGCAACGCCATGAATACACTCGTAGATCTCTCCCTAGCCAGAGAATTGGCCCAAGGCACGCCGACCCAGAAAGTCGATACTTTATTCGCGTACATGGAGCGGCGGGGCCAGTCCTTTTACGACGAAGTCGTGACCCAACTCGAACACGCCCTGCAATGCGCCCACCAAGCCCAACAGGCCGGGGCTGATTCGGTGCAAGTGGCCGCGGCCCTGCTGCACGATCTGGGTCATTTCCTCGTCGATGAGCACAACGAAGAGGCCGATTTCCTCACCGAGGATTTCCTGCACGAAAAAGTGGGAGCCGAGTATCTGGAGCCCTTTTTCATTGACGCCGTGACCGAGCCGGTCGGGCTGCACGTGCCGGCCAAGCGCTATATCTGCACCGTGGACGGGGCCTATTACCAGACCTTGTCGCGGGCGTCCAAGCGGAGTTTCGAGTTGCAAGGCGGCTTCATGTCGGGAAAAGAAAAAGCGGTCTTTGAACAGAATCCCCATTGGGAAAGTGCCGTGCAGTTGCGCAAGTGGGACGACTTGGCCAAGGAGAAGGACCTAAAGACGCCGGGCTTGGAGAGCTATCGGGCGGCCGTGCAGGGCTGTTTGAAGTAGTTGCAGACGGATTTTGATGCTTCTTCAAGCCCTAGTTCACTTGACCAACGACACCTTGCGCTCCTGCACAACATCGCCCGTTTGCAAGCGCACAAGGTACACCCCGCTGGCGAGTTCGCCCGCGTCCCATAGCACTTGGTAAGCCCCTACTTTGCGCCACGCCGCTACCAGCGTTTTCACCCGCTGCCCAGTCGGGCCGAAAACCTCCAACCGCACTTTGCCGGCCTGACCCACGCTGAAATCGATATGCACCCGGCTGTTGAATGGGTTGGGATAAGGCGGCTGTAGGTGCGTTTTTTGCGGCGTGCTTTCCACAGCCTGTACCGCGGTGGCAGCGACCCCCCCCATATATGCCTTTACATAGCCGTCTGTGGTCGTGACCACCGCATCCAAAAATCCGTCTCTATCCGCATCGGCTAGAGCGATATCGCTGCTGCGACCCTCCACTTCGAGGGTCCAGGCCCGGCGCAGGGTGTCTTCCTCCTGTTCCACACAGATCAACTTGGTGCCGCTGCCAAACAGGAACTCGTCGCGCCCATCGCCGTCCATGTCGCCGGAGACCACGTCCGTATGGGCCCGCACCCCATCGTCGAACTCCAGCAAAATCGCGCCGTCTGCCGCTTGGAACAGGCGCACGCCCTCGGCGGTGGAAGCCAGTAATTCCACGGTCCCATCGCCATCGCTGTCGCCCACCCCCATCAGCGATTGCACTTCTGTGTTGTTGCGGTACGAGGTCTGCCAGATGCGCTGGCCATTGCCGCTTAGCACGGCGTTCAAATAGCTGCAGTGCCCCCAGAGGAGTTCCGGCCGGCTGTCGCCGAACAGATCGACCACCGCCGGAAACGCATAGCCGACAAAGGAGTCGCTCTCAAACAGCGGATTGAGCCCGTCGCCATAAGCCTGACGCACCACCTGCGCCGTGCCCGTGACCCCATCGACAATGTGCAGCCGGTCGGGCCACATCACCACTATCTCCTCTAGGCCGTCGCCGTCCACGTCCCCTGCAGCGCTGGGATGCCCGCCTAGGCTGCGACCGCTACCGTTCTCGGGCAGGATGAAACCTTTGGATTCCCAGACGATTTCGCCGCTGCGCCCGTCGAGCAAAAAGCCTACTTCACTGCCCAACTTGCCGCGCCGCAGGCTGGCGAATACATCGAGGTACTCGTTGCTGCGGAAATACCCGACGCTCCAGTAGGACAGGCCGCTGAAGTTCCATATAGGCATACTGCCGTCAAAGCCGACGAACTCGGTCTGCCAGCGGACGGAGCCATCGGCCGCAAGCGCCACCAAGCTGGCGTTGCCGCTGGCCGCCTCGCGCGCCGCTAGCACTTCCCGGCGGCCATCACCATCCACGTCGGCGGCGACCAGCCCCCAGTGGTAGGGCGCGTTATTAGTCTGGCCGTAGCCCGGTACCTGCCACCGCAGGCGGGGTTCTTCCCCGTCCTTGCCCGGAGCTTGCAGACACAGCACTTCCCGAGTCGCGGTCTGCACGACCACTTCCACCCGGCCATCCCCTTCCAGATCGGCCACGATTGGCGTGCCGGCCGGGGTAAATGCCTGACGACTCCACTGGCGCAGCACTCCCGAGGCCCGCTCCAGCATTAGCGCCTGACTAGGAAGCCCACTCCCCTTCAGATACAGCAAGGCCGCTCCATCGTCCGCCACCGCGGCCGCTTCCAAGGTCATCCCGGCCGGACCGCGCACCGACCAGCGCGGTCCGATGCGTCCTGCGCCGTCGCTGCCCAAGGCGACCAGCATTTCGCCTGCTCCGTCCGGCACCAGCGCAAAGAAATCGCGCCGTCCATCGCCATCCACATCGCCAGTCGAAACCGTGCGCAAGCCATCGGCGGCCCCAGTGCTCACCGTCAAGGGCAATTGATTCAGCAATACCGTACTGAAACGCCCCCGCTCGTGGCTCCAGCGCACGGTTGCCGCTCCCGCCTCCAAGGACCAGACCGCCAGCGGCGCGTAGGTCGGCAGGGCTTCGCCGCTGGTGGCCGAGACGAACAACTCCAAGCGTCCGTCGCCGTCCACATCGGCCAGACCGTGTAAATGGTGCTGGGGAAAATCAAAGCTGATCGTGCCGCTGAGTGCATCGACGCCGACGATGTGCCACTGGCCGTCGCCTTGGTCATTGTAAATGCTGTACACCAGCTCGAAGCGCCCATCGCCGTCCACATCGACTAGGGCCTGCGGTTTGGGCCGCACCACCTTGGTCGATTGCGATGGATCGGGCTGAATGTCGCGCAGCCAGCGCAGCGTTAGTTTTGTGCCATCGTTGTCAATGACCTCGGCGTGCATGCTGAAATCGGCCACCACGCCGAATTCGGGATACGGATCGTCGTCGATGTTGGCGGCCCCGAACCAGCCGTAGTTGCGATACCCGTGGTACTGCAACTGCATCTTGGTTTCCCCGGTGGCCCCGTCGAAGACGAGGATGCGGTAGTGAGTGGCCACGACGAGATCGAGTTGGCCATCGACATCGACGTCAACTACGAGGACGTTGGGATCCCAGGTATTGGTAAAGAACTCGGTCTCCCACACCACCCGAGGCTCGCCGCCGTCGTACGCGTATAGCTGACCTTGCTTGGGCTCGGCCCCGCCGTCGCTGAAAGAATTGCCCATCTCAAAGCGCTGTAAGCCCTCTACTTCAGGCAGGATCTGGGCCACTTTGAAGACATTGTCCACCGGCATGACCACCTCGCTGCCGCCGAGGTCGAAAATCTGCGGTCCGACCCCCCAAGCCCGTCCTTGGCTGCCGATGTACCCGGGATTTACCGGAGTGGCAAAAGGCAAGGACACCGAGACGTCACCCGCTTGTTGCTCCACCTGCACATAGCCCTCCCAAGCGGCAATGTCGTAGCGCCAGCGCTCTTGCGGCAGCTCGTGCATTTGGCCGACCCCCGAGGCCCGGCCGCTCATGTGGCGGTCGCCGCGCAATTGCAGCCACTCGCCCGTTTGCCCGTGCGCCCATCCTGCCAGCATCGTCAGTAGCAAAAACTTAGTCATCTCGCAGCTTTGATCCCCAAGAGAACCAGTAGCCACGTCTTGTGCCAGTAGGCGCTGTTGATATAAGGGTCTTCTTCCGAGGGCCAGTTGGTCCAATAGGTCTGATTGTGGGGAATTCGGTGGTACCACTGGACCAGAGGGATAGCGGGCAACTCGCGCAACCAGATGTCCATGGCCGAGCGAAATAGTTCCACTAGTTGCGGGTCGTCTGGCGGCGTGCGCCCCATGCGGTCCACTAGTTGATCGAACTCGGCATTGCGCCAGCGCCAATAGCGCTCGGAGTGGGTTCCGGTGGGTTGGACGTAGCGGCTGTGAAAAAAGTTGAGAGTGAAGTAGGGGTCGCGAATTGAACCGACGCTTCCCATCATAAAAGCCCTTGCGGTTCCCTGCGCCATGCGCGTTATGCTATCGGCTGTCATGCGATGACTCGCATGGAACCCGGCGCGCCTGAGTTGTGCCACTAGTACCGGTGCTAGGTCTTGGTGCACGGTGCCAATGTCAATGGGGATCTTGAAGCGAGCACCGTCTTGCACCCAGAACCCTTCCTCATCCCGCCTCCAGCCCTTGGCCCGCATTATGGCAGCCGTCCTAGCCGTATCGTACGTCGCCACGCTGTACTTTTCTATCAGCGGCGCGACCTCGTCGAGGTACTGCCGCAGTGCCGGGAACTCGGGAAAGGGCAGAAAGTTCGCTTTTCCAGCTCCCTGCCAGCCAACTTCCACCAGTTCCTCGCGGTTGATGGCGTGATTGATGGCGTGGCGAATCTGCGCATCGCGGAAGGGTTCCTCTAGGTTGTTGAATCCGAGGTTGACCGGCCACCAGTCAACGTACCCGTAGGGCGGCGCTTCACCCGTCCAAGACACGATATTGGCATTCTCATCGAGGGCCGTCTTGATATTGGGAGGACGCAGATCCAGGGAGAGGTCAATGTCGTTGCTGATTAGAGCCTGAACGCGCTTGGCCTCGTCCATGTAGGGGAGAAAGATGAGTTGCTCGACTTCGGGCAAGGCATGGAAGCCGATTGCGGCCGCCCACCAGTCCTCTCTCCTAGTGAGAATGCGCTGCTGCGGAACCGACAGACTGAGGCGATAGGGGCCGCTGACTACCGGTTGGCCCTCGCCGCAGCAATTCTCAAAGGTCTTGGGGTCTTCGCCCTCCCAGATGTGCTTGGGAACAACTACGATCCCGTTGAAGAAGCAGTTGGTCAGGTAGTTGAACACAAAGCGCGGGTTGGGCTGCTTGAGCACGAACCGCGCGGTCAACTCGTCTTCTACCTCCACGCGCTCGACCCAAGTCTCCATGTCGGTAGATAGGAACAGTTCGGGGGCGTTCTCTTTGAGGGCTGCGACCGTATAGGCCAAATCCGCGGCGGTCCACGGCGTGCCGTCACTCCACGTTACGCCCGGCCGGATGTGAACCGTGACCTGGGTGAAATCTTGGTTGTACTCGTGTCCGGTGGCGATCCACGGGATGAGCTGGTCGTCCTCGTCATAGGCGCTGTAGAAATACAGCGGCTCGTACAGGAAGTGCGCCCCGGTGCGGGAGGACGAACCGAGGAGAAAAGGATTGAAGGTATTGTAATCGACGATCTGTCCGCCGCAGGTGTTTATGTCCGAGCAGTGGGTGACGAGCGTGCGCTCTCGCGGAATGGATCGGGTCCCCTCTTGTCCTGTCTTGCCCGGCCTCTCTTCCGCACAGGCCAACAATCCCATGCTGCAAGTGAGAAACAGCCGGACCGCCGCTTTCGAGGCGATGAAAAGGAGTTTCGGTCTGATCGCCATAATTTGCTACAGGCCTCCAACCTCGAGCGAGAGGCGTCGCTGCCCCTTCCACTCTCTCAGCTCCACGTGCGTACCGTCGTAATCAATCTGCTCAACGCCGGCAAAGTCGCTTGGCACTTCGACGAGGAAAGTGATATACGATCGACTAATTGTCTCGCCGGCGTCGATGTAATCGAAGAGGGTGCGGCCAAAGATGCGTCCCTTTTCCACGAGAAAGCCGAAGGGGGTGCCCGGACCTGTAGTACCAAACTCAATGCCTCGGGCGAAAGGACGGCCGTCGCGGATGTGACGCCAAGCTCTGAACCAAGGGTACTCGGCGGCCTTCCAGAGGTAGCCCAAGAGCAGGCCGTGCCCCGGCGCGGTGGCGGTAGTCCAGCCGTATTCATCGTCGATTACATAGACGACCACGGCCGGTTCTTGGTCGTCCACGAGCCGACGCATATCGACGGGCATCCCCGCGTCGAGAGCCTGGGGCCAGTACACGGCAGGCTCCTCCGGGTTCGGCATGGGACTGCTGAGCATGAACCCCTTGCGTGCATTGGCGTCCACCAGTGTGCTCTCGTCGAGGAAAGGCGGCCCGATTGTGGGATGCTGCACTATGTTGTATATGCGCCCTAGCGCATTGTTATTCGTCACCTCTTCGCGAACACTGAAGGATGCTCCTGCTAGCCTCACAATGCGCCGCACGTGCATCCCCGCCAAGGGCAGGTGAGTGCTCATTTCCGCCACTACGGCGTCGCCTTGTTGCTCCGGCTCGCCGAGGAGTTCCCACATCCTGCTCGCCGCCTCGCCGTGAAAGGGCATGCCATTGGCCTGCTCCGCGGCCGACGGACGACCCACGCGGTCCAGACACAGGAAGTGCCCGCGATTGCGCGGCTCCAGCTCGCCCCCTTCGCCCTCCCACTTGAGCGGATTGATGCTGTTGGACAGCAGGTGAAAATCGACGATACCGCCGCCCGCGAGATCGATGGACAAATGCGCCTGCTCGCCGCGCAGAGTAACCATAGGTCGCTCAGCGCCTCCTGCTTCCCGCGTCCACAGGTTAGGGAGCAAGGCCGTTATTGCTAGCGTTATAGCTATCCATCTTTTCATACATCCTCCTTTGACGATGTCTCATATAGCCATCCTACATCATTCCCGAGAGGATCCGCAGATAGACGCAGATGGACGCAGAATGGTATTGACAAGCAAACCGTAGCTCGAATCGTTCAACTCATGTTGGATGCCCATATCCTCACAGTTTTCTTTATCGTCTGAGTGGCAAAAGTCAGGGTACTCCCACGCTCACCCAATTGCCCACCATGCCCGTCAAGTAATCTATAGCCATCCAGCTCGCGCCGCAGCTAATCTGCCCCGCGATCAGGCCGATGAAGAAGGGCCGTATGGTGCGATACAGACGCACTCCCCCATAGCGCACGATAAACAGCTTGAACAGCCACCCAATCATAATGCTGAACCAACCTACGCTGATCGGCAACGACGTGGCGATGGGAAAACCTAGGTAGTGAAGTGGCCAGTTGATAAACCGGTGCCGGGCGTACATCAGTCCAGCCATGACGGTGCCGCCCAACCCCGCAAAGACGATCCGCGGCAGGGTGATGTCGCTGCCGAGAGGGTTTTGCAGCTTGTCTCCCACGAACCCGAAGACGGTCTGGGGCAATCCTAAGAAAGCCCAGCGCTGCAGATTGATTCCCCCGTATGTATAGGCGAGCCACACGGTCATCAGGCCCGAACAGATCGTGCCGATCAGCGCCGCCAGCACAATGGCCCCTAAGAGGGGCCGCGGCCGGCGAACGCCAATGCTGTCCATCATTTTCAGCGCGTGCATTACCGACGCCATCAGTGGGGAGCGGATCTCGGAACTCCAGGTGTAGGTGAACCCCAAGCTAGTCAGTCCCGTCGGCCCCACCAGCCCAGTCCCAAAGGTGTAAACCGTGAACACGGCCGGGACGAGTTGGGTCCGGGAAAAGCCGACTCCTCCTTCGGCGATGATCCGAGTCAGGGCGAAGAATGCGGCAAAGGCAGTACCCACGAAGAAGGGCGTAAGCCACAGCGGCATCCCGCTAGCGTTGAGCCACAGACCCATGCCGACTAACCCAACCAGTAGCGTAATCACCGCTGCCCGGTAGGACATGATTTCGTCCCGGTCATCCACGTGTGGAGCCGTGCCGAAGGCTTTGCCGAAGACCGAGGTTAGATGCCGACGACTCGTCCACAGGACGAACAAAACCAGCGCAATGGTAGCCCCCATCGCCTCGTGGCCGACCGCGACCGTTCCCCCTCCGCCGACAAAGACCTCTTCGCGCCCTGGGATGTCGTAGCCGATAATGTTCAGTAGGCCCGACTGTAGCTTCATCAGCAGGTGGAAGAACCAGAGGCTAAATCCGATTTCTAGGTTCACTAGGTAGGTAAACCCGATAACGGAAAAGCTCAGGAGAACGCGGAACGGGGTGGTATCTCTGAATAGCTCGAAGTAGGTGTTCGTCTCGATCCTAGGGATGTAGTTGAAGTAAGCGTGCAGCCCATGTGTGCTCAGGACGATCCAAGGCAGCGCGATCCCCACCCACAGCAGCGGTTGCCGGAAAAGGGATCCTAGGACGTGCCCTGTTTGGGGAGACTGGAGCATCTCCAGCGGCACTTGGGTCAAGGGGAAAACGAGCCGCTCGTGTTCCACCCACTGACGCCGGACGATCACCATGCTGCTGATCATCACGGCAAAGAAGGAGGCGATAAAAATCCCCCACGCCGCGAAGGGCACTAGCCACGCCCCCCACGGGACCGAGACGTGAGAGGGAGCCCCTTCGTAGAAATACTTTATGGCGAGCGGGTCGTGGGGGCCTATCCAATCCGGGATCAAGGGCAAGATCAGTTCGGCCCACTCATTCTCCGGCGTGGCGTAATAAGTAGCTCCTGGTAGCACGGGGATCATATTCGCCATCAGCGTCTTCGTTGGAATCGTGGAAGCCACGATCATCATCGTGTAGATGACGACGAGTTCGCCCGTTGTAAACACCCAAGGAGGATGGATTTTCCGCAGTGCAGTATTGACTACAAAGGTGAGCAGGAAAAACAGGAACACGGCACCGGCCGTGATGGAGTCGGCGTTGAGCGGTGCCGTGTGATGGACGAACTGGACATAGAGCGGGCCAGTTCCAAGAAACGCCGTTAGCAGGCAACCGAGGAGAAAGGCGCGCACGGTAAACACGCGCCCTCCACCAGCCGACAAATCCGGCTGCCCCTGCGTAGTCATAGCATCAGCGCGCGTCGGGGTAGTGGTCGGGGGGGTGCTTGGCAAGTTCGGATTCGATCAAGTCCGATCCTAGACCGGGCCGTTCCGGTAGAATCAGGTGTCCGTCCTGCACTTCAAAGGGATGACTCATCAGGTCGTCTCGCCACGGCGCGTCGTCCACATCGAATTCCAAGATGTAGAAATTGGGCACAGTAGCGCAGACATTGGCCGACACCAGCGTCGTCAGCGGGCTGTGGCAGTTGTGGGGAGCAAATAGCACGTCATAAGCGTGAGCTAAGTCGGCGAGCCGCCGGCCCATCGCGATCCCGTTCCAGGCCAGGTCGGGCATGACGATGTCTTGGGCGTGGAGTTCGAGGAAAGGTCGAAAGTCTGTGGTGCCAAAGAGGCTCTCGCCAGTGCAGATCGTCGTGGTCGTGGAATCGCGGATGGTCCGCAGTGCCGCGGCGTCGAGGGTCTCCGTCTCAAGCCACATCAGGTCGTACGGCTCCAAGGCTCTAGCAAGCCGCGCAGCGCCGCCCAACTTGAAGTGAAATCCCACATCCAGCGCGATGCCCACATCCGGTCCGAGGGCCTCCCGGAAGGTGCCGATTATTCGCTCTGCGCGACGCAGGACCGCGGGAGATGCATCGCCGACGCCACTCCCGGTGCCCTCGGGATCGTCCTCCAAGGGCATCAGGTTCGTCTTAATCGCCGTGAAGCCGCGCTCCAGCACCTCCCTAGCCAATTCCTCCAAGTCGGCAATCGTCCGCACTGGCCGCAGCCCCAATTTCTGCGTCCACGGTCCAGCCCGGGTCGTACCGCAGTGAGACCAGTAGAGCCGGAGCCGGTCTCGCATGCGGCCGCCGAGCAGTTGCCACACGGGCGCGTTTAGAACCTTGCCGCGGATGTCCCACAGGGCCGAGTCAATGCCGGACATCGCCTTGTAGGCAATGCCTCCGGTGTGGCGAACCGAGAAGGCGGATAGTTCCCACCAGATCGCCTCGCTCGCCATGGGGTCCTTGCCGATAATCCGCTCAGCGTACCGCTCTACGGTCGCCGCCACGGGGCCGGGCGAGCCCCAGTCGGTGCAGTCCCCCCACCCCACGAGGCCCGGGTCGCTGGTCTCGACCTTCACGAAGGTCCAGGGACGGAAACCGCCATCTACGATGTACGTCTTGACTCTGGTGATCCGCATCGCGACTCCAATTGCTTGCACTGGAAAAATAAAGGGTGCCGACCGTCCTGGACGCTATCGCATCCAAGACCTGCCGGCACTCTATCTTCAGAACGACCGCTGCTTTCTGCAATCTGAGATGCAGGCTGTTTTTCTTGATGGCCGCAGCCTTTGATATGGGCAGCTAGAACGAGAATCACCTTGAGTAACAGCAAGGTACCTAGCGGTTGTCGTCGCTTCATTCAGGACCCATCCTCTCCCCCTCTCCTCGGACTGTAAGCCCGTCTTGGTAGTGGATCAGATAGAGACGATCGGCGGTCAGGTTCTGGTAGTGCTGCACTAGCCCGGAAGGCCAGCGCACCTCCAAGCGGTCCACCAGGCGCACTGTTCCCAGTCCGATGAAGAGACGCGGGTCGTTTTGCCCCATAAACCCGTCGCCGCTGAATACTTGGCGATGCTGCTCGCGGCCACCCGCGCGCACCAGGACATGGGCACCAATCCCGTGGCGATTTCCAAGTGGACCGTGCAGGTCCAGTCCGAGCCAGTGATAAATGCGATCGCCGTCGTTGCGCAGTAAACTTGGCGGCGCGTCGAGATTGGCCACTACTATATCGAGGTCGCCGTCGCCGTCCAGATCGCCGTGGATTGCGCCGCGACTCACCCGCGCCAAGCCAAACCCAGGGCCAGCGCGCCCGCTGACTTCTGTAAATCTGCTGCCCCCGTCATTGCGGTATAGCTGGTTTGTCTGCGCGTAGCGCAGCCCACTGCCGATAGAGTCAATGGCAGGCATGAGGTGGCCGTTGGCGACGAACAGATCTAGGTCAGTATCGCTGTCGTAGTCGAAAAAGAAGGTGGCCCATCCCATAAAAGGACGGCTACTGCCGGCTAGCCCGGCTTGGCCACTGATGTCGGCGAAAAATCCAGTGCCTGTATTCTCGTAGTACGTGTTGTGGTCTTGGGAGAAATTGGTGACAAAGACGTCGCACAAGCCATCGCCGTCGCCGTCGCCAAGCGCCACCCCCATCCCAGCTTGAGATCGGCCATCGCCGCTGAAGGCCGCGCCCGACGATATGCCGATATCAGCGAATTTCTCGCGACCGTCGTTGCGCAAGAGGGAATTGGCGTGTCCATCGTTGGACACGTACGCGTCGAGATCGCCATCCGCGTCGAGATCGCCCCAGGCGACTTGCATACCATAACGGGGTGGGTTGTCAATCCCCGCAGCCGCGCTTACGTCACTGAAGCTGCCGTTGCCGTCGTTGCGGAATAAGACATCTCTCTCTGCGTTGAAGCCGGCCGGACCGCAAGCGGCCTTTATTCCCCGGTGGTTACACCACTTGTCGTAGAACGGGGGCCCATTGAGTTTGAACTCGATGTAGTTTGCGACGTATAGATCGAGGTCGCCGTCGAGGTCGTAGTCGCCGAATGCCGCGCCGATGCCCCAGCGATTGTCATCGACTTTGGCGAGCGCAGCGACATCAGTGAAGCGCCCCCCGCCGTCGTTGCGGAGCAAGGCGTTGCGGCCCCAGCGCGTGACGTATAGATCGTCGTCGCCGTCGAGGTCGTAGTCGGCCGGCGTGGCCCCCATGCTCCATCCCTGCAAGCCCGCTCCGCTACCTGCTGTTGCGTTGGCGAACTGCCCGCCATCGTTGCGAAATAGGGCGTTTGCCGGTGCTCCCTCTCCTTCGAGGTGAGAACCAATGGTAAAGTACAAATCGGGGTCCCCATCGAGATCGTAGTCCCACGTGGTTACACCCGCAGCTTGGGTCTCAATTATGTACTTCTTCTCGGGAGTGCCAGAGATATTGGCAAAGTCAATACCCGACTGCCATGCTACCTCGACGAATCGAGTCTCGGCTGCCGTTTTGGTGAGGATTGAGGCCAGCAGCAAAACCACCGCCACTGCATTTGCTCTACTGCCTGTGGAAAGCCTATCATTGGGCATTGATTTTTCCTCGGTATAGCCATAAAACCGACAATTATGAACTGACGTTACGCACGGGTATCGGGTATGGGATGCTTCGACTCCGCTTCGCTCCGCTCAGCATGACAGGTAAAGGAAAGGGCTGGTCCTTGTCATGCTGAGCGAAGCGAAGCATCCCAATCACGACATGTCCGCCAATTTTGGCGTCGATTAATCTATCGCTAATCAGGGAGCATAGAAAACCAAATGGACCCGCAACCCCTCAAGGGAAAAAACGCCATTGTCACTGGGGCCGCGCGCGGCATAGGCCGCGCCATTGCCCAGCGCCTTGCCGCCGAGGGTGCTCAGGTGGCCATCTTAGATATCGACGCCGACGGCGCACAACGGACGGCTGCTGAAATAGGTGGTTCGACCATCGGCCTTGCTGCTGATGTAGCCCAGGCCGCTTCGGTTGACCGGGCCTTTGCCCAAGTGGCCGATCAGTTGGGTGGCCTCGACATCTTGGTCAACAACGCCGGCATTGTCGGCACGGACACACCGGTCAAAGACTTAGCCGAAGACGACTGGGACCGCGTTCTCGACATCAATCTCAAGGGAACCTTTCTGTGCTCGCGGGCGGCTTTGCACTACATGCTGCCGCAACAGAGCGGGGTCATCTGCTCGCTGGCCTCTATCTCCGGCAAAGAGGGCAACGCCAATATGGCTCCCTACTCCGTGTCCAAGGCTGGCGTCATCTGCTTTACCAAGACCTTGGCCAAAGAGGTTTTGGACTGCGGCATCCGCGTCAATTGCGTAGCTCCGGCCCTGATTGACACGCCGATATTGCGGGGCATGGATCAGGACCGCGTCGATTTTTTGACTGCCAAAATTCCCCTCGGCCGCTTGGGCCGCCCCGAAGAAGTAGCGGCGACCATTCTGTTCCTAGTATCGGACGAATCGACCTTTGCCACGGGCCAGTGCTTTGACGTGAGCGGCGGTCGGGCCACCTATTGAAGAGTCACGGACCGCTTCGTTTCTCAATTCCAATCGAGTGCTAAACCCGTTGTTAGGCTGAAATCGCTTCCAGCGACTCCCTTGAGCGGATCGCTGTCGCGCTGGAATGCCACGGACGTAGTCGAGGATAGCGCTTTGGTGATCGACACTTTCAAGACCACGTCCCACAAAACGCGATAGTCGTCGAATTGCCGCACCGCAGGCTGCACATAGGCCGTTCCCGCTAGCTGAGTCGTTTCGCCGAGCTCAATATCCGCCGACAAGTAGTTGCTCCAGCGGACAAGAGAAGTTTGAGCCGCATGGCTGTCTGCCGCTGTGAGCTCATTTTGTTCGTGCTCAAACATCAACGACGAGCCGAGCCAAAAAGACGACTCGCCCGGAGAGATGAGAGCCAAGCGGATGCCGCCGCCGCCAAGGCCGCGAAAATCCAAGCGCCGGGATCGGTCGTAATTAACTTGTCCAAAGGCTTCGCCGTGCAGCCGCGAGCCCAAGGCGCGGACGTAGCGCAGATGCGCCAGCGCTTCATTGGAAAAGCGCTCCTTACCCTCCCAGCCGAGGTCGCCTGAGCCGATAAAAATGAACGTGTCCTCGGCGCGGCCGTAACTGAGGGAAAGCTCGGGACCGCATTCGAATAACTCGACATTGCCAGCCCGCAACGTCAGGTCAATCGCCACGGAACCGAAAAAACCCGCTTGATCGTCCCGGCGCAGGCTTTCGATATCGACTTGCGCCCACAGGGGATTCGCCAGCCAGACTAGGGCCGCTAGTAAGAGCCAATAAAGCTTCATTGCCAACGGCGCATCTGTTATAGCCCCCGCTCGGGATCGACGTCCACCCCATAGTCAACGCCCGCAAAGCCAAAGCCGAAAAGCCCCAGAAATTCCGCGCGGTAGCTCTCGATGTCGGACAGCGCTTCGAGGTTGTCGGTATTGACTTGCTCCCACAGCGCAGCGACTTCCCGCTGCACGTCTTCGCGCATTTCGCGGTCGTCAATGCGGATGCGCCCTTCGGCATCGGTGGAGGCGTCTGCATAGAGGCAACCGGCGAAGAGGCGGTGCATCTGCTCGATGCAGCTTTCGTGGCAGCCCTTTTCCTTCATCACCTTGTACAGCAGCGAGATATAGAGCGGCACGACGGGAATGGCAGCGCTCGATTGGGTCACCATGGCCTTGTTAACGGAGATGTGGGCACTGCCGCTTTTCGCTTGCAGATATTCGTCGAGGGACTTGGCCGTTTGTTCCAGATGATTCTTGGCGTGGCCGATGGTCCCGTCGCGATAGACCGGGTGGGTAATTTCAGGGCCGATGTAGGTATAAGCGATCGTGCGAACGCCGTCGGCGAGCACGCCCGCTTCGGCGAGCGCTTCGATCCACATCTGCCAGTCTTCCCCGCCCATGACCGCAATGGTGTGGGCGATCTCTTCTTCGTTCGCCGGGTCGATGGCGATGTCGGAAACCTCGCCGGTCTGGACGTGGACAGTCTTGTTGGTGTAGGTGCCGCCAAGGGGCTTGAGGACGGAGCTAAAATTTTCGCCGGTGCGCGGATGAATCCGCCGCGGCGAAGCTAGGCTGTAAACGACCAAATCGACTGCTTGCAGGTCCTCGCGGATGGCGGCGATGGTCTCGGCCTTGATCTCGTCGGAGAAGGCATCGCCGTTGATGCTGCGGGCGTAGTGACCGGCGTTGTGCGCGGCCTCGTGAAAGGCCGCGCTATTGTACCACCCAGCCGTTGCCGTGCGTTTACCGGCTGCTGGCCGCTCGAAGAAGACTCCGAGCGTGGCTGCCCCTGCGCCAAAGCAGGTGGCAATGCGCGACGCCAGCCCGTAGCCGGTCGAAGCGCCGACGACGAGGACTTTCTTGGGACCGTCGAAGGGAGCTTGGCGTTTGACCCAGTCGATTTGGTCTTGGACGGCGCGAGCGCAGCCGTCGGGATGGGCCGTAGTGCAGATGAAGCCGCGAACTTTAGGTTGGATTATCATGGGCGTTCCTTGGTTAAGTACTGACGTTACGCACAGATATGGGGTATGAGATGAACAGAAAGTTGTTCAAACTAAATAAAAATTCGCGCAGCATGAACAAAAAGTTGTGCAAATGACCGGCCACGGCAGTTGAGCCGCATAAGTTTGACGGAGCAGACGCTGCGCTATCGGATGCGCAAGTATGGTATCCAACGGCCCAAGAAGGCGTAAGTGCAACGTTGTTCCAATGAATAAAAAGTCTCGCTATACTACGGGCATTGAATAGACGTATGTATTCCATCCACTCTTCAATGGAGGTCCTGTTATGATCGGTGTTTGCAGTGTCGCCTGTCCTATTCGGTTTCGTCCTATGCTGGCTTGTCTGGTGTTGCTGCTGTTTCCTGTTGGGCTGGCCGGGCAAGAAGGGCAGGTGACCCTGTACACGCCGGAGGGTGCGCAGCCGCGCACGCTCAGTGTGCCGATGGTAGTGGACGTGGGGCTGCCCAGTCCGATGGAGGCCCCGGTCTCGGCGGTGGTGGGCACGGGCACGGGCACGCGGCGGACGGACGTAGAGGTCGTGGTCAGCGACAGTGCGGGCGGGCACACGACGGTAAGCTATGCGGATGGATTTATTACGACCTTGGTAGCCGATGCGTCGGGCAACGTGTGGGTGGGGACTACGGCGGGTCTGAGCCGATTTGACGGCCAGCAGTGGACGACCTTTACCCAAGCGGACGGCTTGGTGGATGGCGAGATCTACTCGCTGGCGGTGGATGGTCAGGGACAGGTGTGGGCAGGAGGCAGGTATGGGAAAGGGCTTTCTCACTTCGATGGCCAGCGCTGGACTCGCTACCAATTTGAAGGACTACGGGGCAACGTGGTCGCAGTAGCGCCGAATGGAGATGTGTGGTGTACCGGCTTCGGAGACATCCTGCTGGCGCGGTTCGACGGGCAGGATTGGTGGACCTACGACCACGACGATATGGGCATCGTCGATAGCGACCCTAGGTGGGCCTACGATCACGACGATATAGGCATCGTCGAAAGCGAAGAGAGCTTCCATCGTGTCGACGCTATCGAAATCGCGTTTGATCGTTCCGGCACACTTTGGGCGACGCTTGAGTTTTCGAAACTGGTAGGCCCCAAGGCCTCGGACAGGAGGTGGTTTCGCTCGCTCTCTTTCAATGGGAGGCAGTGGACGGAGTACGACCAAGCCGTCTTCTTAATTTTGGAGGAACGCCAAGGTCTCGTCTGGCTGAGTTGTGAGGGAGGAGTGTGTATCAAGGACGGTTCGACTTGGAAGCGCTACGACGAGGTGGGGACCGGCGATTATACACGCTGGGCTGTTTACGAAATGACGGAGGACGCAGCGGGCCGACTGTGGATAGCGGAAGGGAACTATTTGGGTGTGTTGGAGGGGACTACTTGGACCGGGTTCTCGTATGGGGAGTTCCGTGCCGTTGGTGCCCCGGTCATCGACAGCCGGGGAGACCTGTGGATCCCCTCGCGGGATGGCCTGTATCGGTGGCACCAGCCCGACCTGCCCACGGCCATCGAATCTTCGTCCATGCCCAGTGAGCCGCGCTCGTTTCATCTAGCACAGAACTACCCCAATCCCTTCAATCAAACCACGCACATCGGCTTTACCCTCCAGCAGCCGTCGTCGGTGTCGCTACAGGTATTCAACACCCACGGCCAACTCGTGGCCACCTTGGTCGAGGGCACCCGGCCAGCGGGAACCTATCAGGCCGCTTGGGATGGGCGCGATGCCCAAGGCCAAGCCGTCAGCAGTGGGGCCTATATCGTGCGGCTGGACGCCGCAGGACAGCAGGCCACCCGCAAGATGCTGCTCGTGCAATGAAAAGAGATGCCTATGAGATGAACAAAAAATTGTGCAACATGAACAAAAATTTATTCAAATGAACAAAAAATTGTGCAAAAGAAGGAGTAACGATGGCTGATCTGTGAATCGTCGAAAACGTATTTATCATTTTTAAGTACCATATTTTTCAATCCTTTAGGGCAATCCTGAAGGATTTTTTTGTGCGTAGTCGGATCATTGGCACGAAATGTGCCTATACGAAACCGAGGCGGAAAAGGAGGCCGCACTCAATGAAGGCGTCCGTTCCTCAGAATGGGAGGACGGGCGCAAGGTCAAGACTTCAGTAGTGGACTGCATATCGTGCGGGTGGACGCCGAGCGTCGGCAGGCCAGCCGTACGATGCTATTCGATCAATAGGAGCAGTTATGATCCGTACTACCTCGACTTTTCGCGTGCCCATCCTGCGGTTGGTGGGCACCCTCTTAACGGGGCGATGCTGGCCGGATTACTCACGGGCCAAGGCCAAATTGTGCATTGGGATGTGGCTATTTTGGGTCGCCGACCGAGCCAGAGGGGAGCTTTCCCCTCTGAGGTGCGAATGCAAGACTAGTGGGCGTCAGTGGAGGCCAGTTTAAGGATGCGGGTGGTCACCGACGATCCAACCAAGTCGCAGACTTCCGACGTACTCGGCCACAGTGTACCCCTCGCTGGACTCCTAAAAAAAGTGGAGCAGGTGGCCGCGACGGATACGAGGGTGTTAGTGTTAGGTGAAACCGGCGTAGGCAAGGGCTTGATCGCCCAAACCATCCACACCAAAAGCCGCCGCCGCGAACAAGCCTTTATCGCCGTCAATTGCGGTGCGCTGCCAGCCGGGCTAGTCGAAAGCGAACTGTTCGGCCACGAGAAGGGAGCCTTTACCAACGCGGTGGAACGGCGCATCGGCTGGTTTGAGCGGGCGCATGGCGGTACGCTGTTCCTCGATGAGATCGGCGACTTGCCGTTGGAAGCGCAACGGGCGTTGCTACAGGTCTTGGCGGAGAATCGGCTGACGCGCCTTGGCGGCAAGGCGTCGATTCGGGTGGATGTGCGAGTCATTGCGGCGACCAATCGCGATTTGCAACAGTCGGTTCGGGAGGGGACGTTCCGAGAGGACCTGTATTATCGTTTGAACGTGTTTCCGTTGGTGGTGCCGCCGTTGCGGGATCGGCGGGAAGACATTCCGCTGTTGGCGGCGCATTTTGTGTGTGTGCATGCTCAGCAGTTGCGGCGGTCGATGCTGAGTTTGAGCGACGAGACACTGGCGTACTTGCAGGGGTATGATTGGCCGGGGAATGTGAGGGAGTTGGCCCATTGGATGGAGCGGCTGATGATCGTGTGTGAAGGGGAGCGCATTGAGTTGGCGGATGTGTTGGCGATAGAAAATATGGGGTTGACTCGGTTGCTGTCGGCGTCGCCGGTTGCACAGGAGGTTGGACGAGATGAACAGTGGCCGCTTGTGGAGGGACTGGATGAGCAGCAGCGCATTGTGGCGGCACTGGAGCGGACGAATGGGGTGGTCTCGGGGGATCGAGGGGCGGCTCGTTTGTTGGGTATGAGTGTGCAGACACTGCGGTATCGGATGCGCAAGTATGGGATACAACGGCCCAAGATATAGTCCACAAAAGGATGCCAACGCACCGTGCTGAGCGACGATGACCGCGTCGGCGAGTAATAAACGCCAAGGCTATTGCGCTCACGAGGACGGCGAATCGCTGCGAGGGGCTCGTGTCTATCAAGGATTGCTAATTGAGCTAGGTGAATGTGCGCTGTTGCCTTATTTAATGACGACCATCTTGCGCACTTGAGCGACTGGTCCGGCCTGCAAGCGGTACAAATACACGCCGCTGGCCACGTGCTGGCCACGACGGTCACGGCCGTCCCAATGGGCGGCACTGGTACTCGTCAAATACTGACCTGCCGTGCGATAGCCCAAGTCGATTTCTCGGACCAACGCCCCTCGGACATCGTAGATCTTCAGGCGCACGTGGGCGGGAGCGTGGAGTTGATAGGGGATATAGGTGTCTGGGTTGAAGGGGTTGGGGAAGTTGGCTAGCAGCACCGTCTGCGTCGGTAGCATCGTTGAAGAAGATTGCACGGCCGTCGGTATCGAAGGAGTGATATAGGGAACCATATCCCACAGCAGAATGCTGCCGTCCTTACTGGCGCTGGCGATAGTTTTTCCATCGGGCGCAAACGCCACCCAATCGACTTCATCCGTATGGCCCTCTAGGATGGCTTTGCGGGTTCCGCTGTCGGCATCCCACAAAAGAATGCTGCCGTCGTCACTGGCCGAGACGAGTGTTTTTCCATCCGGAGAAAACGCCACCGAAGAGATCCTGGCCGTATGGCCCTCTGGGGCGGCTTTGCGGGTGCCGCTATCGGCATCCCACAAAAGGACGCGGACTCTATCGGCGGTAGCAATAGTTTTTCCGTCGGGCGAAAATTCCACCGAATAGATCCAACCCGTATGTCCTTTTAGGGTGGCTTTTAGGGTGCCGCTATCGGTATCCCACAAAAGAATGCTGCCGTCCTTACTGGCGCTGGCGATAGTTTTCCCATCGGGCGAAAACCTCACCGAAGTGATATCATCCGTATGGCCCTCCAAGGTGATCTTGCGAGTTCCGCTGTCGGTATCCCACAGAAAAACGTGGGCGCTATCGGCGCTGGCGATAGTTTTTCCGTCGGGCGAAAACCTCGCCGGAAAGAACCCATCCGTATGTCCTTTTAGGGTGGCTTTTAGGGTGCCGCTGTCGGCATCCCACAGACGCACGGTGCCGTCGCTACTGGCCGAGGCGATAGTTTTTCCATCGGGTGCAAATACCACCAAATAGACCTGATCCATATGGCCCTCCAAGGTGGTCTTGCGGGTTCCGCTATCGGTATCCCACAAAAAAACGTCAGTTCTGTTGGTCGTGGCGATAGTTTTTCCATCCGGAGAAAATGTCGCCGAAAAGAACCAACCTCTATTATGTCCTTCTAGGATGGCTTTGCGGGTTCCGCTGTCGGCCTCCCATAACCGAACCGTTTGGTCCCGACTAGCACTGGCGATAGTTTTTCCGTCGGGCGAAAACCTCATCGAAGTGATCTCATCCGTATGTCCTTCTAGGATGGCTTTGCGGGTGCCGCTGTCGGCCTCCCACAACCAAATTTCGTACCCGAAGGTGGCAACTGTGTCGGCCTCCCACAACCAAGTTTCGTGCCCAATGGCGGCAGCGGCGATAGTTTTTCCATCCGGTGCAAACCTCACCGAAGAGAACCCATGCTTATGACCTTTCAGGGTGGTCATGGGGGCACCACTATCGGCCTCCCACAACCGAACCGTCTGGTCCCGACTAGCCGAGGCAATAGTTTTTCCATCCGGCGCAAACGCCACCGAACGGACGAAAGCCGTATGACCTTTCAGGGTGGTCTTGGGGGCACCACTGTCGGCCTCCCACAACCGAACCGTGCCGTCGTCACTAGCCGAGGCAATAGTTTTTCCATCCGGCGCAAACGCCACTGAAGAGACCTGATCCATATGGCCCTCCAAGCGAGCTTTGAGCGCACCACTGTCGGTATCCCACAACCGAGCCGTCTGGTCCCACTTAGCACTGGCGGCGATAGTTTTTCCATCCGGCGCAAACGCCACTGAAGAGACCCGCGGCCCTACTAGGGTGTCTTTGATGGCCCAGCCCATATCCATATCAAGATCCCTCTGACGAATCACTGTATAGTCTCTGGCGAGGATGCTATCTATATCCCACAACAAAATTCCTCCGAAATCGCCGCCACTGGCGAGGATTTTTCCATCCGGCGCAAACGTCAATGGCCCCATCCAATTGCCTTCAGAGACCAAGACGACCTTGAGGGTTTCCTCATCCCCCAGACTAACCACTGTATTATCACTGGCGAGGATGCTATCTATATCCCACAACAAAATTGCGTACTGGCTGGTCATAGCGATGGTTTTTCCATCGGGCGCAAACGCCACCCAAGAGACGTAATCCCTATAGCCTTTCAGGGTAGCCTTGAGGGCACCACTGTCGGTATCCCACAGACGCACTGTCCCCTCATGGGTACTGGCGAGGATTTTTTCATCGGGCGAAAACGCTACCGAGAAAACCTCCTGCGTATGGTCCGTGAGTAGGGCGACTTCGGTGTAGGTATGAGCATCGTAGAGCCAAATACCGAGGCTGCTGGCCACCGCCAGCCGCGTCCCATCGGGCGAATAGGCCACTGATCGGTCATCTATACTGAGCCGGCCTTTGCCCAGACGGGCGCGGGCCCCTTCGGGCAAATTAAACAAGTTATCGTCTTGGGCACGGCTGTCTTGCACGAACACAACACAGAACAGCAACAGGGCACTATTGAACAACCAAACATTTTTCATCTAGTAGTTATGCTCCGTTTAAAGGAAGAGATCCGGCGACCGGAGAGACGGACCGACACTAGCAAATATAACGTGAATCGTGACCCGGTCAATTTTATAATCAATCTCATTGCAGGATTAATTGCTTATTGCCACCAACCCAAAAAAACCGACCCTAAAAACTGATGAACCAACCCAACTAAAGGCTCCTTAAACCGAGCAGTCCGGCCCTAGAATTGGAGACGCCACTCACGTTATTGAACAGAAAATTGTGCAAGTGAACAGAAAGTTGTGCAACATGAATAGAAAACTGTGCAAATGATGGGTAACGACGAATGGTCTAATAAAGTGTAGAGCATACATAATTATTTTTTCTTTCATATTTTTCAGTCCTTTAGGGCCTCCCTAGAGGATTTTTTTGTGCGTGGTCTGATAGTTGGCACGGAATGTGCTGTATATCCAGCGAGAGTAAGGCTGATCCAAAATGGTGTATGCCATACTAAGATCTGCCGAGCGAAAATTTAGAGGTCTCAAAATGGAACCTCTAAAAACATGTCACCTATCACGAAGAAGGAGCCGTACAATGCGTACTCACTCTCATAAGAGCAGATCCTCAGAGCAGCAAACTCACATTCGATTGGGCTATCTGATGGCCTATTTACTCAACCGTGCTTTGAAAATCTGGCCCGGTTGGCTTTTTCTGTTGCTGGGGCTGGCAGTAGCTGATGCAAGCTACGGCCAAGACACTGGGAGGATGGCTGAAAGCAGCAGTCTCTGTTCAGCGATTCCGGAGGAATGGATGGTTCGCGATGGAATCATATCCAAAAAGCTAACTGACTACACATACAGTGGTCCTGGTGCTGATCTAAGTAAGCCCATCGGAGGTTGGGACAAGTATTACGCGAAGCGAATTATTACAGAAAAGCAGTCGGAAAGTAGTACCTATAAAAAAGCTAGTAATCTTACGCAGTTAAGAGACAAGTTGCACTCCGCCACAGCAGGAGACACTATTTTTGTAGTGGGAACTGCCGACATCTTGATTACGGAAAAGCTAGTCATTCCGCCCGGCGTCACGTTGGCTAGCAATCGTGGCCAAGCTATCTCTAATGTAAGAGGAAATCATATTTCTAATGGTTTTGCGCTAGGTGCCTTACTACACATAGACGACTTGGCAAATGGCCTCCCCAGTTTGCTAATTGTAGAAGGCGACAATGTACGCATTACCGGTTTGCGTCTGCGCGGTCCGCAACGGGAAGTACATCCTTGGGGTGAAGGGAACGATCGGGTAGGTATTATAAACTCATCCCTCGGCTCAAGCGGGCATGAGAATCTAGAGGTCGATAATTGCGAGCTCTTCCAATGGCCCCAGAGTGCTATCTATGTAGGCCATGGGGGCTCTGCCTGTGTTCGCAACAACTACATCCACCATAACCAGCGTTGGAAGGCCGGTTATGGAGTCGGCCTCCAAGGGGAAGCGAAGGTCTCCATTGAAGAAAATCTTTTCGCCTTCAACCGTCACTGCGTCGCCGGTACGGGCTATCCCACCCAAGAATACACTGCCCGCCACAACGTCGTGCTCGCCAGCAATAATCCGCCTTTCGACATGCACGGCCTTATCGAAGGCTGTAGTAACAACATTAACAATTCTTGGGACTGCAAGCAGACGAACAAATCAGTAGCAGAGGGAGGATTCAATTACAATGTCACTGGGTCTTCCCGCGTGATGGGGCACTGGCACTTCGGTCGTTCAAACCAGTTATCGCCTAAAGCAACCCAGCCGCCGGACAACCAGATCGGGGGCAAGAAAATCCACATTACCAAAAATACGGTGGCTTCGGTGACGAATAACTACAAGCCTATGGACTTAGCTCAGCGGAAAAGTCTAAACGCTGGTCGGTTTGGTCCCATAGCCGCCGTGTATCTGCGCGGTGTACCTTGGGTGGAGGCCGTAGTAGAGAACAATAGCTTCGCCCATCCGTCTAGGTGGAACGGAGCGTACAAGCAGGTCCCCGTCAATACGACGAAAAAGTATAATTTGCCTTATAATTTCAATAAATCTGGCAACGACAACACCAATGGGGTCGGTAATGTTTGGGACCATGACAACAAATACCGGAGATTCTTTGAGCGGTTCGGTGATGTGTTCCAAGAAGAGGGGGAAACTACCATTCCCGACGATGGCCATTTCTCATTCTCGTCAGATAAATGGCGTTACAAGTGGTCAGCGGACTCGGGGAGCAGATATAGATTGAAATCATCGGTTCTTCAGACTTGGAGAGTTCAGAATGGAAACAGAAAGGCTACGACGAAACATAATCTTGATGACCCGATAGGCGAAATGCGTTCCAAACGGTTTCGGATCAATAAAGATTATGTGAGCTTTCGTATTGCGGGTTTTAAGTATGAGGACATGAAAGGCGGAGGTACAGCATGTATTCCGAATGACTCAAAATATGCCAATCAGGTTTCCATGTTACGTGCTCACGATGATGCCGTTATCTTTAAGAAGAATGTGCCATGTGCCGATTCATTTGTATTGTATGATCACGATTTGAGCTCTCACAATGATGATGATACATGGGCTTATTTTGTTCTGTCCGATGGAGATTGGCATAATGATGGGTGGATTGAGGTGGACGATATCTACTTTTTTGACGGCCCGCCGACTAAGCCTACCAACCTACGTGCAGAAGTGAATTATGGGGAAGAGGATTCGTCCGACAACTTCACCGTAAAACTAAGCTGGGACGATCCCGATAATCCGAGCATTAGGAGATGGGAGTATCAGTGGCGAGAGAGTGGGGGCACGTGGAGTAGTTGGCAGCAAATAGATTGGCAGGATATTGACTATAGCGAGGAAAACAAAATAGCTATACATGTGAGTGCCCCAGTCAACCCACCCATGGCAACGACGTACGAATATAAAGTGAGAGGGTACAATAGGGGTGGGGACGGAGCCGCATCAGATAGCGTGTCAGTCAAAATATTTGCCTTTCCAGGACCGCCGGAAAATCTTATGGCGAAGGAAGCCGACGAGGCTGTACGGCTAACATGGGAGACCCCTACTTCGGACGGGGGCACACCGATCACGGGTTATGCCTATCGCTATCGTGCCGACGACGGCACGACATGGCAACCGTCCGAGACAGGCGGGGAGCTCGATGAGACGACCTTCTATATCGACCACACGATTGACAACTTAACCAACGGCACGGAGTACACCTTTGAGGTGTGGGCACGTAACAAAGTCGGCAACGGGGCGGCGATGTCTGTTAAGGCCACGCCGCAGGCTGCAGGGCCAATATCGGTGTCGTTTGGATCGGAGTCGTATCAAGCCTTTGAAGGCGGTGCTGCGGCATTGGTGATGGTCCAGCTATCACCGCCGCCCTCGCGGTCGGTGAGCATTCCGGTGGTGGTGTCGGCCGATGAGGGCACCGAACCGGGCGATTACACGGTGGCGGGGCTGAACGAGGGCACGGTGTGGTTGTCGTTTGCTGAGGGCGATTCGTTGGAGTCGTTTACGATCACTGCCAACGAGGATGCCGATCGCGACGACGAGACGGTAATGCTGTCGTTTGAGATGTCCGGCGTGGCGAGTGCGACGCCGCCGGTGGAGGTGACGCTACACGATAATGATAACATGGTAGCGTTGTCGTCGTTGTCGCCGCAGGAGGGTGCCCAACTGACGGCGGAGTGGACCGGCCCCAGCGGCATCACCAACCTGCGTTGGCAGTGGAAGCGGCAGTCGGGTCCGACGTCGTGGATCAACGTGGCCGGGGTGTCGTCGCAGCCGCAGCCGTGGGTTTCCATCTACATACCGCAGGCCGGCGATGTCGGCTATCCATTGCGGGCGACGGTACGCTATACCGACGGCGGTGGTTCTAACCAGCGCGCCGAAAGCGCGACCACCGCGCCGGTGCGGGCGGCCCCACCGTCGCGGGTGAATCGCCCGCCATCGGCTCCGGTGGGGCCGGGGGTGGTGTCGGTGGCCGAGAATACGACGGCGATAGGCACTTATATCTCGGCTGATCCGGATGGTGATGCGCTGGGTTGGACCGTGTCGCCATCGGATACATTCGTCATTAGTGGCGGTGCGCTGAGCTTCCAAAATGCGCCAGATTACGAGAGTGGTAACACGGTCTATACGGCCACGCTCAAGACGTATGATGGGGCGTTGTGGTCGCCATCGAAGACCGTAGCCGTGCGCGTGACCGATGTGGACGATGTCGCGCCGGTGCTGGCTCCGGTGGGTCCGCTCCCCTGTTACGTGAATGAGTATTGTTCGTTCACGTTTCCGGTAGCGACCCGTGGTACGGAGCCGATCACCTATAAGGTGTCGCCGCCGTCGTGGGCTACGGCCTCTGGCCGCGGCTTTTCCGGTACCGCGCCCAGTAGTCCGGGTACCGCGTCGGCGTCGCTGAATGCCAGCAACGCCTACGGCACCGATTCGGAAAGCCTGACCATTAAGATAGAAAAGCGGTCGGTCATCAAGGTCGCGCCGGTGTTGGCTCCGGTGGGTCCGCTCACTTGTTACGTGGGCGAGTATTGCTCGTTTACGTTTCCGGTGGCGACCCGTGGCACGAAACCGATCACCTACAAGGTGTCGCCACCGTCGTGGGCTACGGCCTCCGGCCGCAGCTTTTCTGGTACTGCGCCCAGTAGTCCGGGCACGGCGTCGGCGTCGCTGAATGCCAGCAATGCCTACGGCATGGATTCGGAAAGCCTGACCATTGAGATAAAAAGGCGTTCGGTCGCCGGGGTCGCGCCGGTGTTGGCTCCGGTGGGTCCGCTCACTTGTTACGTGGGCGAGTATTGCTCGTTTACGTTTCCGGTGGCCAAGAAAGGCACGGCCCCGATTACCTATAAGGTGTCGCCGCCATCGTGGGCTACTGCTTCGGGCCGCAGCTTTTCTGGTACTGCGCCCAGTAGTCCGGGCACGGCGTCGGCGTCGCTGAATGCCAGCAACGCCTACGGCATGGATTCGGAAAGCCTGACCATTAAGATAGAAAAGCGTCCGGTCGCCCGGGTTGCTCCGGTGTTGCCGTCAGTTAGCAGCATCACTTGTTACGTGAATGAGTATTGTTCGTTTACGTTTCCGGCGGCCCGTAAGGGTACGGCCCCGATTACCTACAAGGTGTCGCCGCCGTCGTGGGCTACGGCCTCCGGCCGCAGCTTTTCTGGCACGGCACCCAGTAGTCCGGTCACGGCGTCGGCGTCGCTGAATGCCAGCAATGCCTACGGCATGGATTCGGAAAGCCTGACTATTAACATAAAAAGGCGTCCGGTCGCCGGGGTCGCCCCGGTGCTGCCGTCGGTCAGCAGCATCACCTGTTACGCGGGTGAGTATTGTTCGTTTACGTTTCCGGCCGCGACCAGCGGCACGGCCCCGATCACCTATAAGGTCTCGCCGCCGTCGTGGGCTACGGCCTCCGGCCGCAGCTTTGCTGGTACCGCGCCCAGTAGTCCGGGTACGTTTTCGGCGTCGCTCAACGCCAGCAACGCCTACGGCATGGATTCGGAAAGCCTGACGATCAAGGTGGAAAAGCGTGTGTATCCGCCGGTGTTGGCATCGGTCAGCAGCATCACTTGTTACGTGGGCGAGTATTGCTCGTTTACGTTTCCGGCGGCGACCAGTGGTACGAAACCGATCACCTACAAGGTCTCGCCGCCGTCGTGGGCTACGGCCTCGGGCCGCGGCTTTGCTGGCCCTGCGCCGAACAGTCCGGGCACCTTTTCGGCGTCGATCAACGCGAGCAATGCGTACGGCACTGATTCGGAAAGCCTGACCATCAACGTGAAAAAGCGGCTGGCTATCGCACCCGAAGCCCCTTCGGCTCCCTCGGCGGCATCCGGTTTCGTCATCGGCCCGATGGCCGGGCGCATCGGTATGCCCGTGCGACGGCCTAAGAGCGCAAGCTGACCAGAGTCGTTGCACCCAGCGGGTTAGCCTTCAACTGCGAAGGCTAACCCGCTACCGGGCCGCCCGCCGATAGAACCGACTGCTTTCATTGCTCAAGAAGGAAAACCGAACATGAAGAGGAAAATGCGCCTGATCCTGACGGCACTAGCCAGCCTGCTCGCCGCCGGAGCCTCCCCTGCCCCCGACGCCCCGACCACCACGAACCCGCCGAACATCATCGGCCTTGAACGTGTCTCGTTGGCCGAAAACAGCTCCGCTCCAGTCGCCACCTACACCGCCCGCCATGCCCTAGGCCATTCTATTATATGTATATGGTCGCTGGCCGGACGCGATGCCGCAGCCTTCACCTTCACTACCGATAAAGAGCACCAGACGATAACCCTCATGTTCCGAGCCATACCCGACTACGAACAGCCCGCCGACGTCCCCCCCACCGACAACGACTATCAGGTGAGTGTGGTCGCTACCACTCCCGGTCCACCCGCCTTGGCGACTTCCTACCCGGTGCGCGTGCAGGTGGTCGATGTAAAAGAAGGCAACTCCATGCCGGTGCTGGCCGCGCCCGAACAGACTCCCTCCACCCAAGCCGAGTCGGTCGGTGGGATGGTGCGAGCGGTGGTCCACTTCTATAAGGATGTAGTCGGCTGGGCACTGCGCGGCGTTTTTCATCACCTGCGCGACGTGTTCAACGCCAGCAAGCGCGATGCCAAAGCGTCAGAGCCAGTGCGCGTACCCGACGTGCCAGAGGTGGCCGTGTATGCTGGCGCGTTGTCAGCAATGGAGACTTCGGGGCGGCTGCACGTGTCGGTGGACAAGCCAACGTCCGCTGTAACCGGCTATGAATACCAACTCTACGAAGGAGAAAATCGGCTGTTGGATTGGGCGTCTGCGGGGATAGCTACACCGACGGCGACGTCTTCGTTTTCCGTCGGCGGGTTGCAGCATGGGCAGCCGTATGCGGTGGCCGTGCGGGCGGTCAATGAAGGAGGAGCCAGCGGTGCGGTGTGGGGCTTGGCTACGCCGGGGCGTCTGTTCGCGCCGGACGGATTGCAGGCGGTGGCGGGCGATGGGTGGGTGGTGCTGACGTGGTCGGCGGCGGTGACTGAGGGGCCGGTGATCACGCGGTATGAATGGCGTGGTCGTCCGGTGTGGGGCGCGTGGTCGGCGTGGGAGCCGGTAGCCGGAGGTGCAGCAGCGCGGGATCATAGGGTAGAAGGATTAGAAAACGGCGTAGAGTATGCGTTTGAAGTGCGGGCGGCTAATCCCGCTGGCGCGGGGGCGGTCGCACAAGTGGCAGCACGGCCGGAAGTGGCCGAGTCAGCGCTGCGGTTGGGCGCAAGTGATCCGCTTGGCTGACTTGTTGCGGCGGAACAGTTATGTTAGTGGCCAGTGGTTAGTCCCCTCCCCTTCCCCTAAGTGCGGTGTGGGGCTGGCCACTGATCACCAGTCCCTGACCACTGCTAGAGAAGATATGAAGATATTATGAATATAGGTCGGATCAGTCTTTTGCTCGTGCCGGTGCTGTGCGCGGCCCCAAGTGCAGCGCAAGAAACCGTGCCTGCGGCGCAAGCCCTATTGGAGCAGTTCGACGAGCTGTACCGCTCTGCGGGCACGGCGGCGCGGATTGAGATTAAGGTCGAGCGCCCGAAAAAGGTGCGGACGATGCAGATGCGCTCTTGGAGCCAAGGCGAAGACAAGGCGCTAGTTGTCATTGACGCACCCGCCCGCGACGCTGGCACGGCCACGCTCCGGGTCGGCAGCAATCTGTGGAACTACTTGCCTAAAATCTCGCGCACGATCCGCGTGCCTCCCGCGCTGATGATGGGCGCGTGGATGGGCAGCGACCTGACCAACGACGACTTGGTGCGCGAGTCGTCATACGCCCACGACTACTCGGTTGCAGGGGTTGGCCCGAGCGAGGAGCCGCCCGGCTGGCAGGTGGATCTCGCGGCCAAGCCCGAGGTGCCGGGTTTGTGGGAGCGGGTGGAGGTTGTCTTTGCTCGCGCCGAACAGTTGCCCGTACTCGTGCGCTACTACGACCGCAAGGGGCGGCTCTCGCGCACGATGCAGCTTGAAGAGATCAAAAAGATGGGGGAGCGGCGAATCCCCACCCGGATTGTGATTGTGCCCGAGCGCGAGGAGGGTCGGCGCACGGTGCTGACCTATTTACACGTAGAATTCGACGTCGAGCTGGACGAGAGTCTCTTTAGCTTGGCGCAGTTGGAGCGCAGGCGCTAGATGGCCGAAAACAGCACGCTCCGCCTAGCTTGGCGCGGCTTGGGCCGCAACCGCAAGCGCTCGGTCTTGGCGATAGCGGCGATTGGGCTGGGGCAGTTTGCCTTCTTGGCCACGGCCGGGATCATGCGCGGCTATGCCGATCACTACTTCGATTCGGTGACCGGCCCGTTGGTAGGTCACGTGCAGATTGTGGCACCGGGCTGGCGCGAGGAGCGCGCCGTTGATCAGACGCTGGACAACGTCGAGGCCATGCTAGCGGCGATTCGCGGGCAGTCGCAAGTGGCGCGGGCCGTGCCGAGGATTTACGCGCCGGTGTTGGCCGCGCTAAAAGAGGAAGGTTTTGTCGGGATGGTAGTTGGTGCCGATCCGGCGCTAGAAGGGGTTGCGGACGGCCTGTTGGGCAGCGAAAAGCTGGCCAGTCTCTTGGGAGACGGCCGAGTACTGGTGGGGAAGGGCTTGGCGCAACAGCACGGCATTGAGGCCGGTGCCGAACTGGCTGTAGTGGGACAGGACATTGACGGGTCCATTGCCAGCGGGCTATACGAAGTGGCGGCGGTTGTCGAATCGCCGGTCGAGCTGGTCAACAGCATGGGCATCGTCGCCGGATTGCAAGACGCGCGGGTGCTCCTGAGAATGGATGACGAAGCGCACGAGATTACCGTCCGCCTGCACGAGGCCGAGCAGATAGATCAGGCCGCAGACTCGCTCGGCGCGCAGCCCGCACTACAAGGGACGGAAATCAAGCGTTGGCACGAGGTCATACCGCAGCTAACCGGGATTATCAAAATGATGGACATGTATTCGCTCGTGGTTTTGGGGATCGTCTGCTTGGCGTCCATCGCTGGCATTGCCAATACCATGATGATGTCCACGTTTGAGCGCCGCCGCGAGTTGGGGATGTTGCTGGCACTGGGCGCGAATCCAGGCCGGCTCTTTCGGATGGTGGCGACCGAGGCTGTGCTGTTGGGTGCGCTGGGGGTGTTGTTGGGAACGGTGCTGGGCGCGTGTTTTGCGGCATTGACGGCTGGCTCGGGCTTTGATCTCGCCGAATTGGGCGGAGAAGAGTCGTTTGAAATGGGGTTCCAAGGCGTGCAAATAGCCTCGCGGGTCTATCCCGAGGTGCGTGGATCCGACGTCTTAGCCGGGGTGTCGGCCGTGCTGGTGACGGCCCTCGCGGCCTGCGTCTGGCCGCTGCTGCACGTGGCGCGGCTGGAGCCGGTGGAGGCGATGCGGACGTGAGTGGAAATCTGTCGCTCCAATACGCCTTGCGCTCGCTGGGGCGCAGTCGCCGCCGGACGGGCTTGTCCGTCTTGGGCGTGGGGCTAGGATGCGCGATTGCACTGTTTGCCACGGCCTTTATGCGCGGCGGCCAAACCATGCGGGTGCAAGCCATTTCCCAGAGCGGGTACGGCCACCTGCGGATCGCGCCCGCAGGCTGGGAGCAGAGCCGGCGCGACGAGCTGCGCTTGCAGGACTCGGCGGCGGCGATTGCAGCCGTGCGCAGCCTCGAAGGCGTAGCTGTAGTGGCTGCCCACGTGCGGGTGCAGGGCCTGTTGGCCTTTGGCACGCGGGTGGCCGGCGTCCAGCTTTTGGGCGTGGACCCAGCCGCCGAGCCGCAGCTCAACAGGCTGGTGCGCACCATTGACGAGGGGCGTTACTTGCAAGCAGGCGACGAGGGCGCAGTGGTCGTCGGCAAGGCCCTTGTCGAGCGCTTGGACGTAGAGTTAGGAGATGATTTGTTGTTGACGCTAACGCGCGCCGACGGGGAGATGGAATACGCGATGCTGCGGATCGTCGGGATCGTATCTACCGGCAGCCGCACGATTGACGAGACCATCTGCCACGCGATGCTCGCCGATGTCGAGAAAATGACGGGCCTGAAGGGCGTAGCCGAGGTGTCGGTAGCCTTTGCGGACCCGCAACAGGTGGCTGCGCTCTCGGCCGAGTTGGCGCAGCGGGTGCAGGGCGACGAAGTGCTCACGTGGCGCGAGGTTCTGCCAGCGATGGGCGGCGACGAGGCGGCTGACCGGGCCTTTTCGAGCTTTTTCATTGTGGTCGTGGCCGCGGTGGTAATTTTGGGTGTGACGAGCGCCCAACTGACGGCCATGCTGGAAAGGAGGCGCGAATTTGCCGTGCTGATGGCACTGGGATTGGGAGAACGCAAGCTGGTGGGTTTGGTGCTTTTCGAGGCCGTGTTCATGGGCGCGCTCGGGGCGCTCTTGGGCCTGTTGCTCGCGCTGCCGCTCGTTTGGCACACGGCGACAGCGGGGATTGATTTTTCCGCGGCGATGGGCGACGATATGACGGTCATGGGCGTTTTCTTCGATCCGATAATCTACGCGGACATGGGGCTGTGGATGCTGCCCTACGCCTTTGGCTTGGGGCTTTGTGCGACGCTGTTGGCCGCGCTTTATCCAGCTTGGTCTGCCACGCGCTTGGATCCGGCGGCGGCTCTGAGCCAGCGGGATGCGTGAGATGGGAATCCTACATTGATCCGCAGATGGACGCAGATGGACGCAGAATGGGATGCACAAGACGATTCACCTCTAGAATCGTTCAAATTTTCTGGATTGCTATATGGATAAAGTGCTGGTAGCGGCTCTAGGCGTGAAAAAGGTTTTTCAGACGGGCGATATTGCCGTGGAGGCCCTGCGCGGCATAGACCTCGAAATCGGCAGCGGGGAATTCATGGCCATCGTCGGGCCGAGCGGCAGCGGCAAGACGACTCTGCTCAACCTAATCGGCGCGCTCGACGTGCCCACCGGCGGGAGCATTGCGCTCTTTGACCGCGACTTGGGGCAGCTCAGCCGCAGCGAGCGGGCCGAGCTACGGCTCCGATCCTTGGGCTTTGTGTTCCAAGCCTACAACTTGGTGCCGGTGTTGACGGCGCGCGAGAACGTGGAGTTCGTGCTAGAGTTGCAGGGCATGGACCCCAAAAAGCGGCGGGCGCGAGCCGAGGAGACACTAACTGAGCTGGGGCTAGGCGAGCTAGCTGACCGGCGGCCCAGCCAGATGTCGGGGGGCCAGCAGCAGCGGGTGGCGGTGGCGCGGGCCGTGGCCTCGCGGCCGGGCTTGGTGCTGGCCGACGAGCCGACGGCCAATCTCGACAGCGACAACGCGCAGGCTCTCTTGCAGATGATGCGGCGGCTGCGCGACGAGATGGGCATGACCTTTGTCTTTTCGACGCACGATCCCTTGGTAATTTCGTATGCCTCGCGGGTGGTTACTTTGCGCGATGGCGAGGTGCTGAGCGACGAGCGCAAGGATACATGCGGCTGACGCTGGCGGTTCTCTTGGCGGCGCAGCCCGCGTTTGGCATCAGCTTGTGGTCGAGTGCTGACGGGAGCCGCTATTGGGCGCTGGATACCGCGCTGAAGTGGAGTGCGCTTTCGTCGCACGCTCCCGATGCGCCGCTGCTGTACCCCAAGCGCTGGAGTGCGGTCGCGCTGGGGAGGGGGCGGCTGGCGCTGCGGGGCCAAGCAGCGACGGATTTGCACGTGCGCTTGGCCTACGAGCAACGGGTGCGGATGGTTTCTACGGGCGCGGGCGCTGGCGGGGGTGCAGGTATCTTGGTGCCGGAAAGCCGCGCACCGTATCGGCTCAGACAGCTCGATGATGCGCTGGCTGTGGGCGACAACGCGACCTATCGGCACGAGCTAGACCGCGCGTTTGTCGCTTGGCGCTTGGGGCGTGGCGAGTTGCAAATCGGCCGCCAAGCTATTGGGTGGGGGCGCGGCGTGCTCTTTGGCGCAGTGGATATTTTCGCGCCGTTTAATCCCTTGGAAAGAGATCGCGAATGGCGGCGCGGGATCGATGCGCTGCGCGTTTCCGTGCCGCTTGCGGATCGCTTTTCGCTGGACTTGGTAGCGGCTGGTGGTCCATCGGTGGACGAATCGGCCTTTGTCGGGCGGCTCTACGGCCACAGTGGCGCGCTCGATGGGGAATTGCTGCTGGGGCGTCGCCGCGGCGACCGCTTTGTCGGCACAGCCGCATCCATGCGGGTCAAAGGTGCTGAGATACACGGCGAACTGGCGTCGTTCAAAACGCCCGCTACAGAAGGGGGTGAAGTGGTACTCAAGGCGCTTTGGGGCGGCTCGTACGCGTGGGACACCCAGGGCGGCCTGTTGCTCGTGGGCGAATATCACTTCTCGGGCTTTGGCGTCAGCGACATTGCCGAGTTGGCTGCGGCTCCGTACCTAGCGCGGCTGATCCAAGGCGACGCGCAGATCTTGGGGCGGCACGCCGGTGCCGTGCAGCTATCGCAGGGAATTACCGGCACCGTGCCGAGGACGCTGGGTTGGCTCTTCTCGCCAATAGATGGCTCCGGGGTGCTAACAGGCGTGGTGACGTGGATTTTCTCCGACGCGCTGACGCTAGCGGCTAGCGCGTACTGGCCTTATGGGGAGAGGCCGATACATGGGACATTGCAGAGTGAGTACGGTGGAGCGGCGAAGAGCGGGTTGGTGCAGATTAGTTTTTACTATTAGATGGGGCCGTCGTAGTTATAGGCCGGTAACTCCTCCCGGTGCGCTAAGCGTCAGGCGCGGCTTTGCAAAAGCGCGGCGATTTCGGCGTGGCCCTGTTGCTCGGCCCAAGTTAGCGGGGCCGTCCATGGCGCACCCGCCAGCGGCTCGACCGAGGCCCCGTGCTCCAAAAGCAAAGCAGCGAGCTTGGCCAAGCCGTAGCGGCAGGCGTGGCCCAGAGGCGTGGACTGGAGCTCGTCGTCGCGGGTTTCCAAGTCGGCACCATAGTCTAAGAGCAATTCGGCGAACGGGAGCTTCTCTTCGTCGGCCCAGTGCGAAGTCTCGCCGGCCAAGCGGTGTAGGAGCGTCATGTTCTTGGCGTCTGTGGCCTTGGGGTCGGCCCCTTGGGCGAGCATCAGGCGCAGGATTTCGACTTTGTCGGCGTGTTCGTCCCCTTGGCCATTAGCGTAGCGGCACATGGCCTGTCCGCGCCGACCGCGCAACGGCTGATAAAGCGTCCTGAACGAATCCATGCCCGACATATCGTAGCGGTAACACAACCGCACCAAGGCGACGTTGCCGCTGAGGGCCGCGCCCCAGAGGATTTCGCTGGCCAACTCGGGCTTGAGGTGCATGACTTCGGCGGGCACGGCCATGCGTCCGCAGAGCGCGGCGGCGACGGCAAAGCTGTGGCCACCATAGCTGTAGATCAGGTCGAGAATCTCGTCGTTGTCGTTTTCCATGGCACGTTCGGCGGCTGGACCGCTGGCAAAGACGTACGCGTTGGGATCGGCCCCGGCGGCCAAGAGCCGCTGGCAGACCTCGTAGTGATTACCTTTGGCGGCTCGCCACAGCGGGATGCCGGCGTTGTTATAGATGCCTTCGTCGCCGAGGTCGAGATCTTCGGGGGCATCTGGGTCAGCCCCGTGGTCGAGGAGTAGGGCTACCATCTCGGCAAAGCCTTTTTCCGCGGCGACGGTGAGCGGATGAGACGGGTGATCGGCGAGGGTTGGATCGGCGGCCAGCAGGGCGCGGGCTTGGTCGAGGTCGTTGGCCGCGGCAGCCGCAAAAAGCGCTGGCCCCGGCCCGGTGGCCGGCTCGGTAGCTGGTTGCCGAGCGAGGAAGTCCTCGATCAGGGCCACGATCTTGGAGTAGCCGCGGGCGCGGGCGTAGGCGAGGGCACTGGTGGCGCGGCGGTTGGGGTACACGCCGCGCTGGGGGTCGGCCCCAGCAGCTAAGAGCGCGGCAACTATCTCGGCGTACCCCTCGCGGGCGGCGAACTGGATCGCCAACTGGCCGTTTTGGGTGATGGGCTGGCGGGCGAGCAGGGCGTTTTGGGCAAGTATCTCCTCGACTTGGGCTAGATCGCCTGTTTGGGCGGCATCACACAACTGTTGCACGGTCGGCGTTTGCTCGGCCATGGTGCGTTCCTTTCTTTGAGAAGTTTCTGGCGATACTAGCCGGCCGATATAACCGCCGCAAGCGTTTTTCTCTAGCTAAGCAGAGGTGTTGATGGCGATAATCACCCCTCAGCAGGACTTAGCTGTGGCCAAAGAGTGTATAGAGAGGCAAAAAACGAGCTTTTGTTCGGGAAGGACTGATACAGCAGTTCAATGTATTTTTACAAGGTAATTTCTCCACTTAAAACGTATTTTTACAAGGTAATTTCCCCTGTGGTGCCCTTTTAGGCCAACAGTTTATACATCGGATGCTTCTCTTGTTGGATGATTCGCTCTGCCATAGTGCGTTCCTTTTTTAACGTCTTTGGCGATACTATCCAGCCGATATGAACACCGGGCTCGGAGAATGACTTTGCCGACCTTGACTGAGTTTGTGGATTCCATACAATGAATTATCGAAATGATTCAGACATTTGGACATGACTTGGCGGAGGATTTGTTCTATGACAGGAAAAGTAAAGCGACTCGTTCATTCTCTGCCCAGCTTCATCGGACAGCTAGGCGGAAACTGCTCTACCTCCACGATGCAACAGACTTGAGAGATCTGAGAACACCGCCGGGGAATAGATTGGAAAAGCTCAAGGGAGAGAGGCAAGGTAAAAACTATGGAGCGACAACCTGAGAACCCCTTTCACCCGGGCGAGATGCTTCTCGAGGAATTTCTCGAACCCATGGATATGGATCTGACGGCATTTGCGGAGAAAATCGGCTGGTCCCAAACTCGACTCAATGCGTTCATTCAAGGCGAACGCGACGTAACAGCCGATGTAGCACTCGACCTTGCCGAGGCCCTCGGGACATCGGCGAAGCTCTGGATGAACATGCAGTCAACATACGATTTAGATAGAGCTGCCAAGGCACGTAGCTTAGTTGTTTCGAGTACTTAGCAAATTCCCAAGCACATGTATGGCCTGTTCGGCTGTCGGTACCTAGGCCCTACTCTTAGGAACAGGTATGTCGATAATCACCGTCATTGGCCGCGGCCACTCGGGCACGCGCGCCATTGCACACACGCTCTATGCCAGCGGCGTTTTTATGGGCAGTACGCTCAATCGCTCGGGCGACAAGGTGCCGCCGCATGCGCTCTACGATGCCTGTAAGGTTATGGCCAAATACGTCGAGTGGAAGGGTGGCTTGGAATGGGATTTCGACGATTTGCACAGCGCGAAAATCGACCCGGAGTTCGAGGACTTGATCGGCGAATATCTGCAAGACATTGCGGCCGACCGCTCGGAGCACAAGGGTTGGAAGCTGCCCGAGACGACGTTGATTTACCCGTGGATTGTGCGGATGTTTCCCGACATCCACTACATTCACTGGATCCGCGACCCGCGCGACAGCATTATCGGTGCCCACAAGACCGATGATCTAGCGGATTTCGGCGTCGAGTACGAGCGCACGGACGACGTCCGGCGGCGGCGGGCCATTTCGTGGAAATACCAATACGAGTTGATGAAGGCCACGCCCAAACCAAAGAAGTGGATGTTGGTGCGGTTTGAGGATTTTGTGCTGAAGCAGGAGGAGGTGTTGCGGGAATTGGAGGCGTTTTTGGGATTTGAGTTGGGCCGGATTGTGGTGCGGCCGGAGTCGCTGGGGCGGTGGAAAACGGACCAGGAGCAGCACATGTTTGACTTTTTTAGGGATGCCATGGACGAAAACGGATACGGAGAGATGCCATGAAAATCAGTTTTACGACGTTGGGCTGTCCAGATTGGGACTTGGATACCATTTGCCGCCGAGGCCGCGAATACGGCTACGACGGCGTCGATTTCCGCGGATTGCAGGAGACGATGGATGTCACCCAATTGCCGGCCTTTACCAGCGGGGCCGCCCAGACCCGACGCCAGCTAGCAGACGCCGGCATGGAGGTGTCGGGAATTAGCTCCAGCATCCGGGTCTGCGTGCCGGAGAAGTTAGCGGAGAACGTAGAGGAGGCGCGGCGCTCGATCCCAGTGGCCAATGCGTTGGGCTGCGGGTCCATCCGGGTTTTTGGCGGTGGCGATTCCACCTATTCCAAGGAGCAGCTAGCCGACATCGGGCGGGAGACGATGGAACAAATCCTCCAACTGGATGGTGCCTGCGAGCTCAAGTGGTTTTTTGAGACCCACGACGAGTGGATCAAGGCGGTGGAGTGCAAGCTGCTGCTCGACCGCATTCCGAACGAGGCGTTCGGCGTGCTCTGGGACATGGGCCATACGGCGCGGGTGGGCGAGGAGTCGCCGGAGCAAACCTATCAGGCGGTGGGGCCGCGCATAGGTTATACCCACGTCAAAGACGCCGTCTATGACCCCCAGCACGCTCAGGCGATGAGGGACGGTTGGCGCTACGTGCCACCGGGCGCGGGCCAGTTGCCCTTAGAAGAGGCGATAGCTCTGCTCAAGGGACACGGGTACGACGGTTGGATCATGTTCGAACACGAGAAGCGCTGGCACCCCGAACTAGCGGAGCCGGAGGAGATATTCCCGATTTTTCCGACTTGGGTGAGACCGCTGCTCGGTTAGTCGGCCCATGCAGCTACACTATCCCGAGATCGCCCTGCACGTGCCGACCTTGCTTTTGCCGAGGTCGAAGATTCTCCTTGAAACGTGGTCGGTCATCGCCTGCGATCAGTACACTTCGCAGCCCGAATACTGGGAACAAGTGCGGCGGCTTGTCGGGGACGATCCTTCGACGCTACAGCTAATTTTTCCCGAAGCATACCTCGGGGAGACTTGCCGCGAACAGACCATTGCCGGCATTAACCAGCGGATGCAGGCGTATCTCAAAAGCGGCGTACTAGCGGAACAGCGGCCCGGCCTTATGCTGGTGGAGCGCGAGGTGGGACGCGCTGCGCCGCGCAAGGGGCTGGTCGTCGCCTTGGACTTGGAGCAGTACGACTACCGAGATGGCGCGCAGAAGCTAATCCGCACGACCGAGGGCACGGACCAGAGTCGGCTGCCTCCGAGGATCCAAGTGCGGGAGAAAGCACCGCTGGAAACCCCGCACATCATGGTGCTGATCGACGATCCGCAGCGGACGGTGATTGAGCCGCTTGGCGAAGAAAATCTGAAGCAAGCCTATGACTTCGAGCTGATGCTAGGAGGCGGCAGACTTAGAGGCTGGCACATTGACGATGGGGTGTTGATTGACGAGATCGCCGGGCATATCGCCCGCCTCGCGTGCGGTGAACCGCCGATGATCTACGCGATGGGCGACGGCAATCACTCCTTCGCCACGGCTCGTGCCGTCTGGGAGCGGCTCAAGGCGCAAGCGGAAGACGAGCGCCAGATAATGAATCACCCGGCGCGCTACGCCTTGGCCGAACTAGTCAATGTCCACGACGAGGGGTTGGAGTTTGCACCAATCCATCGGGTGGTTTTTGGCGTGGATGCGGCCGATCTCTTGCAGGCGATGGAGACGCACTCCACAGAGTGGGGATTTAGTCGTCGGGCCTTTGCGGACCGGGACGGGTGGGAAGCTGCCTGTCGCGAAGCGGCCGTCGGCCCGGGGCACCACATTCCCTATATGAGCGGAACAGAGCGCGGCCTGTTGAGTATCGCCGAGCCTAGCTTACAGCTTGAAGTAGCGTCGTTGCAGGCCTTTTTGGACCGCTATCTCGACTCGCATCCCCGCGCCCGTCTCGATTATATCCACGGCGAAGACGTGCTAGAGAAGCTGACTGCGGAGCCGGACAGCATCGGCTTCTTGCTGCCGGCGATGGACAAGCGCGATTTGTTCAAGACGATCGTCATTGACGGGGCCACGCCGCGCAAGACGTTCTCGCTGGGCGAGGCTGCGGAGAAGCGCTACTACTTGGAGTGTCGGCGGCTGGCGCCGTGAGCTCTTGGACTTACCTACTGATGTTACGCACAGGTCCGGGTATGAGATGCTTCGACTCCGCTGCGCTGCGCTCAGCATGACATTGAGAAGTAGTGCGCCAGCACCTGTCATGCTGAGCGCAGCGAAGTATCTCATACTGGAATCGCCCGTGCGTAACGTCAGTTACTCGGAATAATCGTACTTTCGATTGCGACCGATGTAGTCGATTGGTCCATCGACAAATTCTGCTACCGTTTCCAACGCACTATCTGCAAACAACTCTTCCGTCCCCTTGGGAAACAACAGCGGCTTCCCGGTGTGCCACCAGTGCGCCCAGTGGATCATGGCGATCATTGGGCGGGGCTGGTCGGTGAGGTTGGGCATGCCGCGATGCCAGAGGCGCATGTCGCGGATCAGCACGTTGCCAGCGGGCACATTCGGCTGTAGGGGTTTGCACTCGGCGCGGAGGCGCTCTTCGACTGCGGGCGGCAGCTTGATGTCGCCGTCGTTGATCGCGCGGGTGGTGTCTAGGTGGGTGCCGGGCCAGAGTTCGGTGCTGCCGTTTGCGGGCGTGGCATCGACGACGGGCACATTGACGACAATGCCGTAGGCTGGCGTCGCTACCTCGAGATTGGGCCAGAGCTGACCGGCGTCAACGTGGAGGGGCTGCTGAGTGGTATTGGGCAGGCAGGTGTTGCCGCTGTAGAAGGCGTTTTTGACGCCCTCACCGAGCACTGCGTGCGTTATTTCGACGACGAGGTCGTTGACCAGCACGTCGCGGAAGAGGTACGGCGGAAAGGGCGGCGGGTCTTGCTGTAGGTGGCCGTTGTTGAACTGATAGGGGACGTCGGCGAGGGCGAGGATTTCTTCGACGTCGGCGAGCATGCGCTCGCGCAGCATTTCGATATGCGCGGGATCAATGGCGCGGTGGAGGACGACGAAGCCATCGTCGTGCAAGGCGGCGACGGCCTGTTGCAGGTGCTCCGGTTTTAGCTTGCGCGCGCTGTGTTCGGTCGCGCTCAATTCCAATTTGACCATATAGCAATCCTACATCGTTTACAAGGTGATCCGCAGATGGACGCAGATAGACGCAGAATAGGATGCGCAAGACGGTCCACATCTAGAATCGTTCAAATCATGCCGCATTGCTATAGCATTCAGGCACAGGTGGGGTCTTCGAACGGCCAGCGATTGAACGAGGGCAAGTTTTTGTCCGTCAGTCTTTCTCGTGCGTCGTACCACGATTGCGCCCAAGCCGCTGGGTCGCGCAGTTCGCTTTGGGGGTCTTTGCGGCTGCGGGCGACGAAGCCGGGGAAGAGCGGTCGGCCGGTGGGCTGGCCGGTGGGGTTGTAGCGGAGGTCGAAGCTGATCCGCACCTGCTCGCTGACGTTGGGCAGCGACGAATGGCAGGTCTGCCGGTGCATGAAGAGCACATCGCCGCGCTTCAGTTCGGCGGTGACGACGCGGTCGAGGGCTAGGTCTTGGTCGCGGATAAAGTGGCCGACGCCTTTGAACTGGCAGTGGTGCAACAGCCCGTCGCGGTGGCTGCCGGCGACGACTTCGATGCAGCCGTGCTCGCGAAAGGCATTGGTCAGCGGCACCCACACGGTGAGCATGTCGGTCTCGTCGGCCTCGGGCAGAACCACGCCGTTGTCTTGGTGCCAAGGCGTGGCACCGACGGCGAAGCCAGCGATGCGGCCGTGGTGGTCCTTAGGGACACCGGGCAAGAATTGCTCGGGTGGCTTGATGCGGATGTGCTGGACGGGATTGGAGTAGATTTCTGGGCCGATGAGGTTTTCGATGATGTCGAGGAGCTTTTCGTTGCGCAGCATGGCGAAGGCGGCGGGGCCAACGGCAATGGGCGAGTCTGGGCCAATGCCGCCTTGGGGCAGCGAGATGTCGAAGTGCTGGGCGTACACTTGGCCGGTTTCGTTGTAGATCTGGCAGAGGCGCTCGTCAAAGCCGAGGTCGGCGTAGGTGGAGGCGATCTGCCCTGCGGCGAAAAGTTCGTCGGCGAGCTCGTCGAGGACTTCGTCGTATTCGGCTAAGACGGGATCGAGGTCGGTGGTGGGATCGAGGAGGTCTTCGACGAGGACGAAGCCGTGCTCGTGGTATTGGTCGAGTTGGGATGGGGTTAGTTGGGGCATGGGTCGGATTCCTGTGTGGTGCGTCATCGCGTGGCTGTGGCTAGAAGCTCGTTGGCAACGCGAACCAGAACCTCTTGGGAAAGTGCTTGCCCACGCTGAATCGGCACTCGAATCATCTCGTCAATAACATTGATGTTGCTAACGAGAGTCGTTATGATCAAAATATGATAAAATCGTTTAAGGACAAGGAGACCGAAAAAATTTTTCGCGGCCAATTTTCCCGCAAACTGCCGCATAGTATTCAACGAATAGCTGCACGCAAACTTGAGCAACTCAACGCTGCTACGATCCTTAAAACCCTACGCGTACCGCCCGGCAACCGACTCGAAGCACTGAGCCATGACCGGCAAGGGCAACATAGCATTCGAGTGAACGACCAGTGGCGCGTGTGCTTTATCTGGCGTAATGATAATGCCTTTGATGTCGAGATCGTTGATTATCATTGAGGTGAAACCATGACCAAACGCGACTTTCCACCAATCCATCCAGGCGAAATCCTATTCGAGGATTTTCTCAAGCCAATGCAGATCAGTCAATACCGTTTGGCGCGGGCAATCGGTGTGCCACCGCGTCGCATCAATGAAATTGTGCATGGTAAGCGGGGGATCACGGCAGATACGGCTTTGCGATTGGGTCGTTTCTTTAGGATGGAAGCACAATTCTGGATGAATCTTCAAACGCGGTATGAGCTCGAAACGACGCTTGAAGCCTTAGCGGACAGACTAGAGCGAGAAGTCCAGATGCACCCAGTCTAACGCAAAGTAAAAGAGGAGTCCAACATGAAGCTCAACCGCGACGAATTTCTAGAGACCGGCTACCTCATCGTCAAGGAAGCCGTGCCGCGCGACAAACTTGAAAGCGTCCGGCAGGCGTATGAGACGCTCGTCAACCGCCAGCGCGAGAATTGGAAGACCGAGCGCGCGGAAGGCGACCCGCCTGGGGGCGTTTGGGAGGCTGGGGCGCAGCCTCGCCTGCAACTGTCAAGGGAGCCGCTTGTCAACCAGATCGACCCGGAGACCGCGCCAGCGATCGAGGTGTGGCTTGAGGAGAACATCCACGGGGTCAGCACAGAGCTTCTCGGCATAGCGGATGGGGCCGTCACAGAGATGATGATGATGTGCAATCCCATCAGAGATCACGGCCCGGCAAAATGGCACCGCGATCTTCATCCCATCGACACTGCGCCGCTTCAGGGCTACATCGACGACATCGTCGAAGGAGGTCCGCGCTACGTCCAATGGAACATCCCGCTCTACGACGACAGCGTCCTTTGGGTGGTGCCGGGTAGCCATTTGCGGCTGAACACGCCCGAAGAAAACGAGGTAATGTTGGCAGATCCCGCCAGCCCGCTGCCCAGTGGCGTGCAGACTCATCTTGAAGCCGGTGACGGCGTCGTCTATATCCTCCCGATCCTCCACTGGGGCAGCAACTACAGCCCCAAGATGCGGCGAACCGTTCACGGTGGTTTCTCGACCTTTACGTCAATTGACGACCTGTCATTTGTCGAACACATCTCCGCAGACGCACGGGCGGCGTTCACGCGCTGGAACGACCGCGGCGAGAAGATGAAGCAGCATACGGAATCGGCGTTGCGGGCTGTTGTCGCGGGAGATGGTGCCGCGTATCTGAACGCTTTGGACAGCCTCCACCCAGAGCGGGCCGAGAAAGGCCGGATTCTGTCAATGGTTTACCTCTGCAAGGCCGCACTGGCGATTCGGCTGCACAAGGATCCGCCGCTGCAGGGAATCGCCGAAGATCTCCAACGTCGCGTTCTCGGAAAGCACCCCATTACGCTCAACTGGGGGCCGGAGTTCGCCGATCGATTTACCTCGGATGAGGCGCGTTTGCTGTGGGATCGCTTCAGTCCGCTTGAGGATCTGTTGCAAGCGGACGAGGAACACTTTGTGCCGGGATTCCAAGCCGCCCCGATGAAGCACTACTTCAACGAGATGCCCGCGGACTACGGCACGGCGGACTTTATCGCCAGTTGGAAGGCGACGTGATCCGCAGATGGACGCAGATGGACGCAGATGGACGCAGAAAAGTAGAAACAAGACGATCCGCAGATCGAATCGTTCAAGTTATTCAGGATTGCTATATCAACCGAGAGAAAAAAGAACATGAGTCAACTCAGCATCGGCGTCGCCGGACTTGGCCACGGTAGAACGCTGCTTGGAGCCAATCAGCCGGAAAACAGCGCCTTACCGATCCGCGTCACCGCTCTGTGCGATAAGCAGCAGGACAAGCTCGAAGCGCTCGGCCGCGAATTTGGGATCGACGCTCTGACATCTGATTTCGACGAACTGGTCGCGCGCAGCGACCTCGACATCATCGGCATCTACACGCCCGGCCCGTTCCACGCCCCACAGATCCTGACCGCGCTCGACGCGGGCAAGCACGTGATGGTCACCAAGTCGATGGTGTACACGATGGAAGAGGTCGAACAGGTTGTGGAAGCTGTTGACCGGTCCGGCAAAGTGCTGCTCGTCACGCAGAGTCTGCGCGGGAGATATGACTTCATCGAGGCGAAGCGTGCCTGCGATGCTGGCGAGATCGGCGAACTCTTCATGGCCGAGTCCCACTACGTTCACGATCTCCGCCCGGTCTATACCTACTCCCCTTGGCGGGTCGAGATGCCGCAAGACCTGATCTTGGGCGGGGCCTGCCATCCAATCGATCTTTTGCGCTGGTTCATGGGCGATATTGACGAAGTCCACTGTTACGGGCTGCGCAGCGGCGTCGCACCGGCCTATCCCCAAGAGGACAACTTCGTCATCAACGTGAAGTTTACATCCGGCAAGATCGGACGCATTGCGAACTTCCTCGGAATCGTACACCCGCATGAGATTCCGATGAACAGTCTGGCCGTTTACGGGACCCGCGGCACCATTCTCAACGGCGCAAAGAGCCTCGATCCGACTGGCGACATGCCTTCGCGCAAGGTCACCGCCGAGTTTTCATCGGAGCGAGGTCACGCCAGCGAGATGATCGTCATGCTGCGGCACATGACCGATTGCGTCCTGAGCGGTGCAAAGCCCTGGGTAGGCGTCCGCGAGGGGGCTAGGGTCGTCGCCACAGGACTTGCGTGTTGGGATTCGCTTAGATCGGGGATGCCGGAGAAAGTGCGGAACGATTTCTGACGAGAATTTACGCCTGCTCCGCATCAAACGCCGTTAGATTGCGCTCGTCCTTGCTGAACTCCACCCCGATCAGGTAGATAGGCTGCTCCAAGCCGCGATACTTGTCGGCATATTGTCGCTCCTGCAACTGGGCCATCGCCGCCCCCGTCGACGCCAACTCCACCACCTTGAACTCAAACAGATAGACACAGCCGTTGAACAGCACTGCCATGTCCAACCGACCGTGGCTGCTGCTATCCTCTACCCGAATATCCAAGCCCAATCCGGCGAAATAGGAATAGAACACGCTGGCGTAGTAGCCTTCGTACTGTGCAATGTCGTTGTTGCGATACCAGTCGTAGGGGATGCTGGCGAAAAAGGCGTGGAATAGGGTCTCCAATCCGGCAAAGTCATTCGCTTCCAACAGCCGATACAAGCGGCGGCTGTTGGCCGTCTGCCGCGTGGCGTCCTTCACCAAGTAACTCAGCAGGCTGCGGTTGAGGCTCTGTCGCACCTCGCGGTTGGGATAGCCCAACTGATAGAGCAACTCGCCGCCGAGATCCTCGGCGGCGAGAATCGTCAGGTAGCCGGTCTGGAACAGCAACGCCTCGGTGGCAATGTCATCGACATCAAACGTCGAGAGCAGGGCGTCGCTGCCTTCCATCTCGTCTAAGTCCAAGGAACGGATGTGGCGTTGGCAGAGGGTTTCCACCAGAAACGTCGGCGTCCCAGTCTCAAACCAATAGGCGGCAAAGCGGCGGCGGCGAAACAACAGCAGGATGTCGAAGGGATTGTACACCTTCTCGTCGCCGAGCCAACTGTAGCCGTTGTACCAGTCGCGGATCTGGTCGCGGTCGAGGCCCGGCAACTCCGGCGCGAACACGGTGTCTAGATCGGCGTCGGTGTACCCACAGAGAGCCGAGTATTCCGGTTCGAGCGTAATATCGGTGAGGTTGTTGAGGCCGGAAAACAAGCTGACTTTGGAAAACTTGCTGACTCCGGTGATGAAGGTGAAGCGAACGTGGGCGTCGCTAGCTTTGATGACTGCGTACAGGCCGCGCAGAAAGTCGCGGTTGGCACGGGCGACGTCCGGCACTTCTAGGGCGTCCAAAATTGGCTTGTCGTACTCGTCGATCAGCACTGCCACCGGCTGCCCTGAGTGGTCGTGCAGGGCCTCTAGCAGATGAGCGAATCGCTCCGGTCCGGTGGCGTAGTCCGACGCCACCCCGGTGCGCCGCTCGACGGCGTCCAACTGCGCCATCAGCGCAGCCTTCACATAGCCGGGCTCTTTGAAGTTGCCGCCGCTAAAGTCCAGTCGTACCACTGGATGGCGCACCGACCAGTCCCAGCGGTCGTGGATGTACAATCCCTTGAACAGCACTTCGTTGCCCTCGAACAGTTCTTTGAGCGTGTCCACGAACAAGCTCTTGCCAAAGCGTCGTGGACGCGACAAAAAATAATGAGTGCCCTCGTCGAGCAGCCGACAGACATAGGCGGTTTTATCGACGTAGTAGCTGTTATCTGTGCGCAGCTTGCCGAAGGTCTGAATGCCGATGGGTAGTTTTAGTCTGGCCATGGCGCACCTTACGCTTGAATAAATAGAATATGCCGCCGCCTAGACCGATAGACAAGGGAAGCATCTCGTCCGTGCGCCATTGTAGGGATGACCGGCCAATCGCCCCTACGCGATAAAATTTATATAATCTATCACGTCATTGACTGACCTACTCGCAACAGAAGTAGATAGCAACAGTTGTTTTTTAGACGAGAAAAATCCCAATAGAAAATAGCTGTAGATGAAAGGCTCTTATGCCTGTTTGTATTCCCGAAGACGCTAGGCGCATCATGCCGGATCTGTTGCGCGATTTTACTACCGACGTGTTGTGTAAAGTCGATTTGCCCGACGGCGATGCTGCGTTGATTGCGCGCTATCTGGTGGATGTGGATTTGCGCGGAGTGGTTTCCCACGGTACGCGCCAGTTGCAACGGTATGTGGCTGAGTTTCGCGAGGGACGCATTAATCCACGACCCGAAATTGCCCAAGTCATGGATGCCCCTTCAATGGCGATTTTTGACGGCGATGGCGGTGCGGGTTACTTGGTGGCAACGCAGGCGACAGAATCAGTTATTGAAAAGGCGCAAGCAAATGGCATTGCCGTTGTGTGTACGCGCAATCACGGGCATGTGGGCAGCGTAGGGATTTATGCACGGCTGGCACTGGCACGCGACTTGGCGACCTTTTCCGTGGCAGGGGGTACGGTCTGGGAAAAGCCGACGCAACCCGATGCAACTGTGTGGGATGCGATGGGTGCCCCGCCGATGTGTTTTGGCATTCCAACGGCAGAAGGTCCGCCGTTTGTACTGGATATGAATGCGAACATGTTGAAAGACCGCAGCAAGCTCGCCGAAGCATTGCAGACATTTCCAGACTTTGTTTTCAAGAGTTTGGGAATGCGATTTACGTCGTGGTTCCTAGCGGGCATTTTAGCGGGCACGGCGACGCCTGAATCGAGCAGACCAAAATTTTCGAGTGCCACGCGGGCGTTTACGATTGTGGCGATTGATGTGGCGCGGTTGGGCGATTTGGAGGCTTATAAGGCGGAGCTTGCTCGCATCTTGCGCGAGAGCCGGTCGCTGAAGCCCATGCCGGGACTGGCAAGCGCCGAAGTGCCCGGCAGTTTGGAATGGCAGCGCGAACAAACACGCGAGCATAGCGGGATCCCGCTGACCGAAGACCATCTCGACATGTTGCAGCGCATTGCTACGGAGATCAATGTATCCGTTCCTTGGGAGTCATAGTGATTGACGGCGAGTGCCTGCTGACATATAGGGTGACGCAGTAACTCATTATGGCCTTTGTGATGTATTTTGATATGACGTTGAAATCAGCTTATCTGGTAATAACCATTTAATAGCTTTCAATGCCCCTCCAATTTCTGGATCTAGAGGGTACTTATCCCGCGGCTTAAGTAAGTTGATATATGCAGAGGGCATTTCCTGAAACTTATCACATTGGTCTCGTAAATATACCTTATAGCAGTAACCATTTGTAGTTATCACCGCTTGGCAATTAGGAAAATCTTTAGAATATGTCTTTGCTTGTTCATGAGCGTAATCTAGGCCAGCACTAAAACTCTTTGTCTCAATGATTGCAACACATTCTTTCTTTAATTCTTCCTTTTTTTTCCTTTCGCAAGGCTTCCTGAAATAGGCAATGTCTACTCTTTTCCTACCTCCACAAGTAAATTCTATTTTTGTCTGTTTCTCTGACCACCCAAGAGCTAAGAGTAAAGGGAGGACCAAAAATGTCCTTATTTCATGTTCTCCAATGTCTGACCATGGATACCCATATTGGTTATAGTAATAATCCGCTAGCAATCTTATTTTAGAAATAGTACTTGTTATCTCATCAGACGACGACGGCCTTGTCCCTTGTTCTACTAAGAATTTCAAAATATCTTCATCATTTATTTTCTCTGTTGAGGGTGGTTCAGGCTCAGGCTCAACAGGCTCAATGTCCAATATCTTGTCAGCAGCATCTGTAAGTTCCTTTATATGTAATCCTTTTAGGGTTCCCATAACAAGACCACTAACCCTTATTGGCTCATTGGGTTTTCTCCATTTTACGTAACGGTACTGAAGCGGTTCCCAGCCATCAATATCTAATAGCCAATCTTTATCTCCACAACCCCCACATCTGCCATCTCTTTCAACAACAGTTCCAACTGCCTTTATTGCTGTTATTCCTCGTTTAAGAACCATAACGTCTCCAACATTCACCTTCTCCAGTCCTCCACCAGCAAAGGCTATCCCATGTTTTAAGAACAAATCTGAGTAATCTCTCTGCTCAGAACCCGCTGCTATTTGCCAATAGGTAGGCATGATTTCCTTCCTTTTTCAATCAGTGATTAACTCGTCGGCTGCCAAAGATGGATCGCCGTCGCTTTTGCAAGCTGCAAGTATAAAGTGCATCCGCGTGTCACGAAAACCGTGTATTTGCTCTACCCTTCAAAAGCGAGCACGCGCAGCGGAATGGCGTCGGTTTCAGCCGCCGGTAACGGCTGGGCGAAAAGGTAAACGCGGGGTTGTCGCAGATCGCCCAAGCGGTCCAAGCTCTCGATTAGGGGAATGCCGTGCGCGAAGAGCAGGTGGTGGTTGGGCAGGCTGCGGTCGCCTGGAATATCTAGGCCGGGGGTGTCGATGCCGAGCAGTTTGACGCCTGCCTCGACGAGCCAGCGCAAGGCTGCGGTCGTGGGGTAAGGCGGATAGGAACCTGCGGCAGCCCGTTGATCCCAATCAAAGCGAAAGAGTGTAATGTCTCCTGGGCGGATGCCGCCACCCGGTTCGGCGGCCCGTTGGAATTGCTCTGGCGAGAGCGGCTCACCCAGTGGAGCGTCGCTAAAGTCGAAGACGATGGCCTCGCCAAAAAAGCGCTCGACATCGAGGTCGGCGATGGCCGGGCCGTCTTGGACGGCGTGTAAAGGCCCTTCGACATGAGTGCCAGCGTGACCGCCCATTTCAATGCTGGTGGTGATATACCAGCGGTCGGTCGGCGGGTCATCGACGGGTACGCACGCCGTGCGGTAGTGGATGAGGCGACCTTCCGACGGCGTGATGGTCCGCGAAAGGTCCACCATGCGGCTGTAGGCGAAGGAGGGAACCTTCACGCGATGGCTTTCTTGAGGGCGATAGCGGTCTCGCCGTCGTCGGCATAGACCGGCAGTGCGCCGCTCAGCGTTACGCGGCCATCGTAGCCGGATGCGCGCAAGGTGTGGAGGAAAAGCGCGTGGTCGGCTGGCGTGGTTTGCGGTCGGCCGCGGCCCGGCTCGGCAATGTGGGCGTGGATCAGGTGCGGCCCGGCTTCTTTGAGCGCGTCGAAGGACTCGCCGTTGAGCTTCATGTGGAAAAAGTCGGCCATCAGCTTGGCGTGCGAGCGGTTGACGTCCGCTATGAACTCGGTCGCTTCGGAGACGGTGTTGAGCAGGTTGGCGTCGTCGCGGTTGTAGGGTTCGAGCGCGACCTTGACGCCGCGCGGCTCGCCGAGGTCGGCGCACAGATGCAAGAAATCGGCGACCTGTTGGCGCGCTTTGTCGCGGTCGAAGCCGTCGGGCACCCAGCGCGAGCCGCCGCTCCCGTAGCCGATGACTTCGACTCCAGCCCGCTGCATCAGGTCGAAGACCCGCGTGACAAAAGCGCACAACCGGTCCAAGCTGACGTCGGGACCGACGACCATCAGTCCGCGCCCCTGCGGGTCGCCAATAAAGCCGCACATCGTCTTCATCTGGAGCGGGTGCTTTTCCAGAAGTGCTGAGAACTCGCGCTCGGTCGCTTGCGGGTCGTCGGCATCGATACCGAGCAGACCGGGTGAGCCTTCGAGATAGTCGAAGTCCCAGTCAGCGGACTCTTCAAGCTGTTGGCGATTGGTAACTAAGAGGCCGATTTGCATGAGCTTTCCGTCCTCCGTGCAGTCCGGCCTCAGAATTGGGGCCGCATGGGTGCCTACTTGTCCCTGACCCAGCTCATGCCCTCGCCGCGCACCAAAAAGGAGCGCTCGTCCCAATGGCCGGGCCGGGTGACGGGCATACGGCCCTCCTCGACGGCGACGTCGAGCGGGTTGTCGCGGGTTTGCAGCGGCAGGGCCACGCGCTCGTGCAGCCTAGCCGACTCATAGACGCCCATCATGATCTCAGTGGCGGCTTTGCCGTGCTCGGCCTTGCCGTAGTAGTCCTCAAAATCGCCCTCGATCCAGCGGCAGATCCCGTAGGCTTGATCGACGAAGGCGTTGCCGTAGCCGCTGCTTTTGTCGGTGGGTTCGAAGTCCTGCCAGCCGCCGGAGGTGGTCGTCATATAGCGCAGGCTGTTGTCGCTGACGACCATCATGCCGTCTTCGCCGTAGATGGTCGCACCCACCTGATAAATATCGTTCATCTCGTTTTCGATCACGCCCTCGACCCCTTCGGGATAGCCGATGATCCCCACGCAGCGGTCTTCGACTCGATGGCCGAAGACAAAGTGGTCGGTGTGGCGCTCGACCGAGCCCATGACCCACTGGGCCTGTGGGTCGCCGAGGGCGTAGAGTTGGAAGTCGATACAGTGGGTGCCGGTGTTCATCATCCCGGCCTTGACCGCGGACCACAGCCGCTGCGGCTTGCCAATAGCTCCGTCGGCGATCATGCGCCGCGCCTCGCGCCAGCAGGAGTAAAAGCGGCGCTGGTGGCCGATGGCGAGCTTGACGTTGTTGCGCTCGGCGGCGATGACCATGGCCTCGGCCTCGCCCAAGGAGACGGCCATGGGCTTTTCGCAGAGTACGGCTTGGGGCCGGCGGGCACAGGCGGCGATGGACATTTCCGCGTGCTGGGGGTCCCAAGAGCAAACGCTGACGATGTCGAGGTTTTCCACGTCGAGCATCTCGCGGTAGGAGAGGTACTGTTTTTCGACGTTGAAATCCGCGGCGTAGCTGGCCAAGGCTTCGGGATGCGTGTCGGCAATGGCAGCGATTTCAGTGTGTTCGCACTCGGCCCAGCCGCGGCCGTGCTCGCGGGCAATGCGGCCGGAGGCGATGACGCCAACGCGATATTTAGCCGGCATGGGGTCCTTTCGGCTTGGATTAGTGGTCAGTGGTTAGTGGTTAGTGGTTAGTGGTTAGTCCTCCCCCTCCGTCTTGGTGGGAAAGGGATGGGACTAACCACTAACCACTTTGGGCAACCCTCAGGGTTGCCCCTACTTGGCGTCGCCTAGATGCATCAGCGGCAGCGGGGCCGGGCTGTCGCCGTTGAGGAAGTAGATCTTGGCAGCCGGGTCCTTGGAGATGGCTTGCAGGGCTTCGAGTGCCTGGAGCTTGACGTAGTTGGGGTTGCGGCCGATGGCATCGTTGATCTTGGTGATCTCGTAGGCCCGGGCGTCAGCGAGCAGGCGGCGCTTTTCGGCTTCGGCTGAGGCGGCGTCCTTTTCGGCTTCGGCTAGGGCGATCTTCTGCTGCTGTTCGGTGTTGTAGCGCTCCAGCTCGGCCTTTTGCTTTTCAACTTCCTGCTCGCGCTCTTTTTTGGCCTCAATGGCCTTGGTGATAAAGGGTGGCAGCGAGATGTCGCGGATCAACACAGCCTCGACTGCGACCCCCTTGGTGCCCAGATAATCTTTCAGGCCTTCGAGCAGGGCGATCTGCAACGTCGCCTGGGTCTCCTCCAAAAAGAAATCCTCGGCGCGTTTGATGCTCTTGCCCTGTTCGCGGATCTGCGAGCGCAACTTGGGGACGATGTGGACGGCGAGGACGTCGGTGATATTGCCGGTCTCTTTTAGGATGCTCGGCGTTTGGCCGGCGACGAGGCGGTACTGGACACTGACGTCAATTTTGGTCTGTAGCTGGTCTTGGCTGGGGACGTTGGAGGTTTCGGAGTGGGTCTTCTGGCGCACGTCGTATAAGTGCCATTGGTAGAGCGGGTTGACGATGTGAAAGCCCTCGGGGTAGTGCTTGGACTGGACTTCGCCAAAGAGAGTGGCGACGGCGACATGGCCGGCCGGGATGCTTTGGTAGAAGCGCGGGCTGACGAGGAATAGGACGAAGACGGCGACGATGATGCCGAGGATGGACTTAGGGAGCTGGATCATGGGGGGCCTCCTTACGGGCTGGGACATTTTTGCCTACCTTTGATGGAGTTGGGGAGATTGATAGCCTAGAAGGTAAATCCTCCACCTGAAAATGTCCATTAAGACACCCAAAACCAGATATTCGGCCCGGCCCTCGTGCTCCTGACCATAAGTACGGTCCATCAGCCCGCCACGGACTTGGGCTATCTCCTGCACAAGCACCCAGGCCGCGCCCAAGCCTTTGACCTGCCTTTTGGGACGGCGCACGTATTCTACTTAGAAGCCTCGGCTGAGCGATGCACGGCTGCGTTGCTCCTCGACGTAGATCCAACCGCGCTCAAGCGGCGCTCGACATCCCCCAACTTCGCGCTGGCGTCTTATGTCAACGACCGTCCGTACGCGGCCTCTTCTTTTACTAGCGTAGCCATTGCCCGCGTGTTTACCTCGGCCTTGAATGGGCAGTGCCGAGAACGGGCCGAGCTAGTGGAAGAGCCTCTGCCGCTTCGAGTGGGCGTTAGTGCGCTGCCCTGCCGGGGAGGCGAGGACTTGTTGCGCGGCCTCTTTGAGCCGTTGGGATATGCGGTGGAGGTTAGAGGCTTCTTGCTCGACGAGCATTTTCCAGAGTGGGGGAACAGCCCCTATTACGAGGTGGAGCTACAGTGCGTGCGGCCGTTAAAGGAAGTGCTGGCGCATCTGTACGTGCTGATACCGGTGCTCGACGACGAGAAGCACTACTACGTGGGCGAGGAAGAGATCGACAAGCTGATGCGGCGAGGCGGGGAATGGCTGGCTGGCCACCCGTTGCGCGACCTAGTAGTCGAGCGCTACCTAAAGCACCAACGGGGTCTGAAGCAGGCTGCGCTGTCGCGGCTTTTGGTAGAGGAAGCAGGAGAGGCCGAAGATCACGCGGGCGAAGAGACCCTCGAGGCGGAGTTGAGCTTGAACCAGCAGCGCCTAGCCGCCGTGTTCGAGGCGCTCAAGGCGAGCGGTGCCCGGCGGGTGCTGGACCTCGGCTGTGGGGAGGGGCGGCTGCTGGCACTGTTGGCGGCGGAAGTGCAGTTCACCGAAGTGGTGGGGATGGATGTGTCGCCGCAAGTCCTGTCGCGTGCTCGCCGGCGGCTAGAGAGGTTGCCGCGCGGCGAGCAGGTTGCGGTTTTTCAGGGGTCGCTGGCCTATCGCGACGCCCGGTTGAGCGGGTACGATGCCGCGGCGCTGGTGGAGGTCGTCGAGCATTTGGACCCGCCGCAGCTACGGGCCTGCGAGCGGGCCGTGTTTGAGTTCGCCCGCCCGGCTACGGTGGTGATAACTACCCCTAACGCCGAATACAACGCCCATTGGGACGCGCTGTCGGCCGGTGCATTTCGCCATCCCGACCACCGCTTTGAGTGGCGGCGAGCGGAATTTGGGGCGTGGGCCGAGGAGGTGGGGAAACGCTATAGATATGCCACGCGCGTCGCGCCCGTCGGCCCGGAGGATTCCGAGCTAGGTGCGCCGACGCAAATGGCGATTTTCTCTGCGGAGGGTACTCGTGGCTGACGAGAAAATCCGCCTTTCGATACCCGACCTCTCGCTGGTGGTGCTAATCGGCGTCTCTAGCTCAGGCAAATCGACCTTTGCTCGCGAGCACTTCCTTTCGACCGAAGTGCTGTCTGCGGACTTTTTTCGCGGAGTAGTAGCAGACGACGAAAACAGCCTAGAGGCCACGGAAGATGCGTTCGCCGCCCTGCACTTTGTGGCTGCTCGCCGCTTGGCGCGGGGCCTGTTGACGGTGGTAGATGCGACCAACGTCCAGCCCGAGGCGCGCAAGCCGCTGGTGGAACTGGCCAAGCGCTTTCACGCCCAGCCGGTGGCCATCGTCTTCGACCTGCCTCGGGCGCTCTGCGAGGAGCGCGCAGCCACGCGCACAGACCGCGACTTGCCCCCCCACGTAATCCCCCGGCAACACAGTCAGCTACGCCGCGGCCTCAAGGGCCTCAAGCGCGAGGGCTTTCGCCGCACCTTTGCGCTGCGCTCGCCCGCCGACGTAGCGCGGGTCGAAACGGTGCGGGAGAAGCTGTGGCCGGACCGCCGCGAGGAGCGCGGTCCGTTCGACATCATCGGCGATGTCCACGGATGTTGCGCCGAACTCGAAGCCCTGCTCGTCCAGCTAGGGTATCTCATCGCAGGGGGAAAGGTGGAGCCGCCGCCGGGGCGCAAGGCCGTCTTTGTCGGCGATTTGGTGGACCGCGGTCCCGACGCTCCCGGCGTCCTCACACTAGTTATGCGCATGGTGGAGTCGGGCGCGGCCCTGTGCGTGCCGGGCAATCACGACGCACGCTTGGTCCGAGCCTTGCAGGGCAGAAAGGTCCAACGCACGCACGGCTTGGCGGAGACACTGACGCAACTGACTGGCGAGACGGCGGAGTTCAAGAAAAAAGTCGAGACCTTTCTCGGCGGCCTAGTCAGCCACTACGTCCTCGACGGCGGCGCGCTGGTGGTAGCGCACGCTGGCATGAAGGAGGAAATGGCCGGTCGCGCCTCCGGGGCCGTGCGCTCATTTGCCCTGTACGGGGATCCGACGGGCGAGACGGACGAATTTGGCCTGCCGGTGCGCCGCGATTGGGCGGCTGAGTATCGGGGCCGCGCCCGCGTCGTCTATGGCCACACGCCTGTGGCGCAGCCAGAGTGGGTCAACAACGCGATCAACATCGACACTGGCTGCGTGTTTGGCGGCGCGCTGACGGCGCTGCGCTATCCCGAGCTGGAACTCGTATCCGTCCCGGCCAAGGCGCAGTACTCCGAGCCGGTCCGTCCCTTGGCGGCACAACAGACGCGCGACGATATGCTCGACTTAGCGGATGTGGCTGGGGGCCGGCGCGTGGAGACGCGGTTGATGGGCCGGGTTACTGTCCAAGCAGAGCGGGCGGCCGCAGCGCTGGAAGTGATGAGCCGCTTTGCCGTTGATCATAGGTGGCTGGTCTATCTGCCGCCGACGATGGCCCCACCCCAAACCAGCACCCGTCCCGACTTGCTCGAACACCCGGACGAGGTCTTGGCGTACTACCGCCGCTGCGGCGTGCGCGAGCTCGTCTGCGAGGAAAAGCAGATGGGCTCGCGGGCCGTGCTGATTGTCTGCCGCGACCCAGAGACAGCGCAGCGGCGCTTTGGGGTAGAGGACGGCAGCGCGGGCATCTGCTACACGCGCACGGGCCGCCGCTTCTTTACGGATGCGGATTTGGAAGCGGGGATCTTGGATCACGTGCGCCGGGCCTTTGAGCGCAGCGAGCTGTGGAATGCGCTGGCGACGGACTGGGCGATACTCGACGCCGAGATCATGCCTTGGTCGGCCAAGGCGCAGCAGCTACTCGACGACCAGTACGCAGCCGTGGGCGCGGCAGCGCGGGTGTCGCTGGCAGCGTCTGTGAACGCGCTGGAGCAGGCGGCGGCGCGGGGCGTGGACGTAGGCGAACTGTTGAGTCGTTGTCGCAGCCGGGCCGAGTCCGTGGCACACTACGCCGCGGCCTATCGCCCCTACTGCTGGCCGGTGCGCGCGCTCAAGGATCTCAAAGTGGCTCCTTTTCACCTCTTGGCCACGGAGGGGCAGGTCCACGTCAACCAGACCCATGCGTGGCATCTGGAGACCTTGGACAAGCTCTGCGCGGCTGAGCCAGAGTTGCTGTCCTCGATAGATCGTCGGCGGGTGGTTTTGGACGATATGGACAGTAGCAGCGAAGTAATCCGGTGGTGGGAGGAACTGACCGCAGGCAGCAGCGAAGGTTTCGTCGCCAAGCCCTTGGACTTCATCTGCACAGGCGAACGCGGCCTAGTCCAGCCGGCGCTCAAGTGCCGGGGACGCGAGTATCTGAGATTGATCTACGGGCCTGAGTACGCGGAGCGCATAGAGCTGTTGCGCCGCCGCAATCTCAAGGGCAAGCAGGCGTTGGCCCTGCGGGAATTTGCGCTGGGGGTGGAGGGCTTGGAGCGGTTTGTCGCCGGACAGCCCTTGCACCGAGTACACGAATGCGTCTTTGGGGTTTTGGCGTTGGAAAGTGCGCCGGTTGACCCGAGATTTTAGACGGTGGCCGGTGGCCGGGGCCTGATCACTGATCACTGATCACTGACTATGCCGCTTGCGCCGCCGCCCACTGTCTCGGTATTATCAAACAGTTACGTCTCGACGGAGGACAGACCATGATTACCATTACTGAAGCAGCAGAACAGAAAATTGCCAATCTAGTCGCCGCAAGCGACAAGCAGGTCAAGGGCCTGCGCATCGGTGCCCGCCTCGACCCTGCCAAGCAGGTTGACTACAAGCTGGCATTCATATCCGACCAGCAGGTAGGCGGCGACGATCAGGTTGCCCACTTTGAGGGCTTTGACGTGTACATAGATCCCGAAAGTGCCGACCTGCTGGCGGAAGCCAAGGTGGATTACGTAGATGGGCTTATGGGTTCGGGCTTTAAGATCGAGCGCCCGCGCAAGATGCCCGCGCACCTGAGCGGCCCGGTGGCCGAAGCTGTCCACCGCGTCATCGAAACCCAAATCAACCCGGGCGTGGCCTCGCACGGCGGTGTGGTGACCTTGGTAGATATCAAAGGCAACACGGTATTTGTGCAGATGGGCGGGGGCTGTCAGGGCTGTGGCCAAGCCGATGTGACGCTCAAACAGGGCATCATTCGCATGATCAAGGAAGCGGTGCCCGAGGTGGAAGCCGTAGAGGATGCGACGGATCACGCCGCGGGAGAAAACCCGTACTATTAGTGGTCAGTGGCCAGTGGCCAGTGGTCAGTCCCAACTCCGCACCTCGCGACTGGTCACCGGCCACTGACCACCGACCACTGCTTGCTGGAGAGGCTCTATGACAACGGCGTTGCCGCTGGTGGCGCGGCCCGATCTCGAGGGCTATGTGCAGGCGATGAAGGAAGATGGGTACGCCTATTTTCCCGAGGTACTCAACGAGCAAGAAATCGCCGAGCTGCGCCAAGCCATGGACGAGCTGACCGCGCTGGAGGAAAGCTACGATCGCCACACCGATCCGGCCGAACATGGCTTTCTCAACAAGAGCGTCAACAATGCGTTCAACCGCGCGCCGATCTTCGCCCAGTACTTGGACCGGCCCGAAATCATCGACCTAGTCGAGGCAGTACACGGCGACGATTGCCACTGCATTGGCATGACGGCTTGGATAACCGGCCCAGGCCGCCCGGACCAAACCCTGCACGCCGACTGGCAGCCGCTGACCCTGCCCGCAGAAGTCATGGATCACCCAGAGGTAGAGATTCCGATTTTTATCACTACGGCCCATTACTATCTCGACGATTTGACCGAGGAGCTGGGGCCGACTCGCTTCGTGCCGGGCAGCCACCGCGCGGGTCGGCGGCCCCGAGCGGGTGAGACCAGCTTTAAGGGCGTCGAAGAGCAGAGCATCTTGTGCAAGGCTGGCGACTGCGTGCTGTTCCGCTGCGAAGTCTGGCACCGGGGCACGGCCAATACGAGCGAGCAGACGCGCTACCTGCTCCAAGTACACTACGCCCAGCGCATTATCACCCAGAAGTACCCACCCTATCTGAACAAATTCCAATTCGACGCGGCCCTGTTAGCGCAGGCCACGCCACGGCAGCGGCGGCTTTTGGGGGACCACGTGCCGAGCAATTACGACTAGATACATAAGACAATCCGCAGATGGACGCAGATGGACGCAGATATGATTTACAAGACGATCCGTAGCTCGAATCGCAGGATTGTTATAGCTCATACACCCGGATTACGGCCTCTGCCGAATGGATGAATAATACACTATGGCTGATTCCCCCATATCCGTCCTGCTCTTCGAAGACAATCCCATTCACGCTCGCCTGTTGCAGAATTTGCTGAAACCGGAATTTGCCGTGGAAGCGGTCGATCATTTGGCGGCCGGTTTGGCGCGGTTAGAAGCCGGTGGCATCGACGCAATCCTCCTCGACCTAGTACTGCCCGACAGCCAAGAATTGGCCACCTTCGAGCGCGTCAAAGCGACCGTCCCGGATATCCCCGTACTGGTCCTGACGGGCCTCGATGACGAAGTGCTTGCCGAAGAGGCCGTAGCGGCCGGTGCTCGCGATTACCTAATCAAAACGCAGATCGATGGCGAGAGTTTGGCCCGGTCCATCCGGGAGGCCGTAGCAGGTTAGCCATGGGGGGCGATCCCCGCTTTCTTCGCTGGACCGGCTGGCTGGCGCGATTGGCAGCCTCCACGACTGTGCTTGCGGGCGCGCTGGTGCTGTGGGGCTGGCACACCGACGACGAATATCTCAAAAGCTTCATGCACGTCAGTTGGGTGGCGACGCACCCGCTCGTGGCGATGCAGTTTATCTTGGCCGGCGTGGCGCTTTTGTTGTTGCGAGCCGAGCCGCTGAGCCGCTGGCGGCGGTATGCGGGCGTGGTGCTGGGGGCGACCGTAGTGGTGATCGCCGTACTCAAGTTAATCGGCTATCAGTACAACTGGGAGCGGGGCGTCGATACGTACCTTTTTTATTTCAAACTGGGCGGCTACCGGATGTCGCCCAATGCGGCTTTTTCCTTTTTGCTGATCGGCTTGGCGCTGGTACTGATGGACGTGCGGGTGAGGGGCCGCGCGTACCTGCCGCAGACCTGCGTGCTCGCGGCGACGGCCATTGGGCTTTTGTCGATGAGCAGCTACTTCCACAACGTGCTCCTGCTCTACGGAATAGCCGGGTATGTGCCGGTCGTCCCGGACACGGCGACTGAGTTTCTCATCCTTTGCTTTGGCTTGCTCTGCGCTCGCCCGCGCCGCGAGCCGGTCGCCACCATCATCAGCACTACGGAGGGCGGCTCGGTGGCGCGCCGCCTCTTGCCGGCCGCCTTTGTCATTCCCCTCCTGCTCGACTGGGTGCGTATTCAGGTCGAGAGCCTCTATGGCTACGAGTTTGGCTTCTCACTCTTTACGATGCTCAATATCTTGGCCTTCGCTTTGCTCATTTGGTGGAACGCGGCGTCGCTTTCGCGGGTCGATGCAAAAAGGCGGCGCTCGGAAGAGCAGCTCCAAGAGCAATACCGCCTAACTGCGGCGACCGCGCAGTCCGAGCACGAGGCCCTGTTGGCTCTTGAAGAGTCGCAGGAGGCCCTGCGCGACGCCAAGGAGCAGGCCGAAGCAGCCAACCAAGCCAAGAGCGCGTTCTTGGCCAATATGAGCCACGAGATCCGCACTCCAATGAACGGTATCATTGGCATGACCGAGCTCTTGGCGCGCACCCGGCTCGAATCCCAGCAGCGCAACTACTTGACCTTGGTGCAGCAGTCGGCCGAATCCCTGCTGTCCCTACTCAACGACATCCTCGATTTCTCCAAAGTCGAAGCAGGCCGCTTGGCCTTGGAGGACATCGAGTTCGGCCTGCGCGACGAGGTGGGCAATGCCGTGCAGACGCTGGCTATGCACGCGGCGAGCAAGAACATAGAACTCGTGTGCCACATCCCCGCAGACGTTCCCGACCGCTTGGTCGGCGACCCGCGCCGCTTGCGCCAAGTGGTGATCAATCTGGTGGGCAATGCGGTCAAGTTTACCGAAGAAGGCGAAGTGGAAGTTGACATCGCCGTGGAAGAGGCTTTGCCGGACGCCGTGCGCTTGCGCCTGTGGGTGCGCGACACCGGGATCGGCATTGCGCCGGAGAAACAGGCGCGGATCTTCGACTCTTTTAGCCAAGTCGATAGCTCGACCTCGCGGCGCTTTGGCGGCAGCGGCTTGGGCTTGGCCATTTCGCAGCAGCTAGTCGAGCTGATGGGGGGCCGCATCTGGGTCGAGAGCGAGGAGGGCAAAGGCAGCACCTTTTACTGGACGGTCCGCTTAGGGCTGGGGACGCCGGAAACTAAGCGCACCGATCTGATCTCGCTGCAAGGGCTAAAGGTCTTAGTTGTTGACGACCATGCAACTAACCGGCGGATCCTCGAAGAGATCTTGAAAAGCTGGGCGATGGAAGCCGAACTCGTGGAGAGCGGCTCTGCTGCCATAGCAGCGTTGGAAGCCGCGCCGCAGCCCTTTGACATAGTGCTGATGGATCTGATGATGCCGGGGATGGATGGCCTAGAAACGGTAGCGAGGATCCGCGAGAACGCAGCGTTTGTCCAATTGCCGGTGCTGTTGCTTTCCTCGGCCGACCGAGCCGAGTACAGCGCGTGGTCGAGTTCCTTGGGCATTGCCCGCAGCCTGATCAAGCCGGTCAAGCAGTCCGACCTGCTAGAGGCCATTGGCGAGGCCCTCGAAGCCGCTCCGCCGGTGGAGACGCGGAGCGGTGAAGCATCTATGGATGAGCCGGTGGCGGTCGAGAGGCGGCCCCAATACTGGGGCTGGACAGCGCGCCGCGTCCTCTTGGCCGAGGATGGGGTGATCAACCAGCAAGTGGCCGTGCGGCTACTCGAAGAGCGCGGCCACTCGGTAGAGGTAGTAAACAATGGCCGCGCGGCCGTGGAGCGAGTAGCCGAGCAACCCTTCGATGTGGTGCTGATGGACGTGCAAATGCCGGATATGGACGGCATAGAGGCCACGGCGGCCATTCGCCAAGCGGAGGCACAGACCGGCGGATACGTTCCGATCATTGCCATGACGGCCCACGCAATGAAAGGCGACCGCGAGTGCTTCTTGGCGGCAGGCATGGACGGTTATGTCGCCAAGCCCGTGCGCCCGCACGAGTTGTACGCGGCCGTGGAGGGGCTTCACAGCGCCTTGAGGAGTGAAATCGCGTCTGCGGATGTGTTCTTTGAGTGGGATGCCGCGCTCGAGCGCGTCGGCGGCGACGAGGACATGTTGCGCGAGCTTGCGGAGATGTTTTTTGCCGAGTGTCCCAAGCTGATGCAGCAAATTCGCGAGCACATTGCCGGCGCGGACGGCCCCGAGTTGCGGCGAGCCGCGCATACGCTCAAAGGGTCGGCGCATGTTTTCGGGGCGGCGGCGGCGGCCGAGGCCGCGCATCGGCTGGAGGAAATCGGGCGAGAGGAAGCGTTTGCCGACGCTGAGGAGGCCTTGGCGTTGCTGGAGGATGAAGTGGCGCGGTTGCTGCCGGCCTTGCGGGAGCGGGTTGCGACCAGCGCGTAACGCCGAAGGAGAAAGCGGACTATGGAACGAGTGTACACTACGCAGGACTTAGCCATGCTCAGTCATCTCAAAAACTCGCTGGCCGCGCAGGGTATTGAATGCGTTTTGCGCCGCCAGCACCTGCTCGGCGGGGTGGGCGAATTGCCCCCGATTGAGTGCTGGCCGGAGTTGTGGGTCTTGGACGATAAACAGGTTGCGGCCGCGAAGTCGCACATCGACACTCTGTTTGCGACGGCTGCGGAAGACAAAGAACCGTGGACCTGCGCCGCGTGCGGCGAGGAGTGCCCGGGGGCGTTTACGGACTGTTGGAGTTGCGGGGCGGCTAGGGCCGGAGAGAGCGAGACTTCCTGAACATAGCCCACCGGCGCACCGTTCGCTAGCTGGGGCCCTCTAGATCTTTGGACTTATTGACCCATACCGACCATGCGGCTGGCGGAAGGATATTTATGTCGCGCTTTTTTCTTGCGCTTGCTTTCGCCTTTTCGCTCGCCGCTTTTGCCCGCGCACAAGCGGTGCCAATGCTGGCGACGGGAAGCTCCGCCGATAGTCTGCTCGTCAGCGGCAGACAGATGCTGGGTGAAAACGGCGGCTCCCTCGACGCGCTGTACGCGGCTAAGGCTGCGTTTGAGCGCGCCTTAGCCGACACCGGCGTGGCTGCGTGGGGCCACTACTACATCGCCTTGGCCGATTACCGCATCGCCGATCACCTGTTGGCCGCGGGCGAAGAAAACAAAGGCGCGGCTTCTGAACACCTCAAAACCACGGTCGAGCATTTGAAAAAGGCTACTGAGATCGACCCGCAAGCGGCCGAAGCCTATGCCCTGCTAGCGAGCGCGTACGGACGGCAGATCGGCCTCAACCCGATCAAGGGCATGGTCTTGGGGCGCAGAGCACAGAAGGCTCTCAAAAAAGCGGCGCAGCTTGCACCCGACAATCCGCGCGTCGTGCTGTGTACGGCCATCCGCGACTTTAACACCCCCGGAATGTTTGGTGGCAGCACGGAAAAAGGGCTGCAAGGATTCCAGCGCGCCGCCAAACTTTTCGCTCAAGAAGAACCACCCGATCCCATCCGTCCCGCATGGGGACACAGCCGCACCTACGCTTGGCTCGGCCTCGCGCACCAAGACCGAGGCGAGCTAGCACTGGCGCGAGCCGCCTTTGCAAAGGCGCTTGCGATCAATCCAGATTTTGGTTGGGTCAAAAACGTGCTGCTGCCCGAATTGGAAAAGGCCGTTGAAAAGCATGAACAAGACAGAGAATAGCGCGCCCAACATCGTCCTGATCGTCACCGACCAGCAGCGCTGGGATACGCTCGGCTGCTTGGGCTCCGACCACGTCATCACCCCGCACATTGACCGGCTGGCTGCTCGCGGCGTGGCGTTCAGTCGCGCCTTTGTGCAAGGAGCCGTCTGCGGCCCGTCGCGCAACAGCATTGTCTCGGGCCAGTACGTCCACACCCACGGCATTGACCGCAACGAGGCGTGGCTGACGCCCGAACAACCCAACTGGATCGAGCAACTCAGGGACGGCGGCTACCACACGGTCAACATCGGCAAAATGCACACCGCGCCCATTCGCTTGCCGTGCGGTTTCCGCCACCGCACGGTCGTCGAGAACAAAAACTATCACCAGGGCCACCACGGCCCGGACCCAGACGACTACGACTTGTACTTAATGCAGTTCGGACTTCGGCGACCGGCGCTGACCTATTACCGCGACGTGCCCAATTGGCCGGATTACTTGGGTGCGGCCGTGTGGCCGCACGACGAAGAGTTGTTTATCGACAACTGCATTGGGCGCTGGAGCGTGGAGGCCATTCGCACGCACGACTTTGCCCAGCCGCTCTTTTTGTGGAGCGGCTTCGCCGGACCGCACGACCCCTTTGACGCACCCGCGTCCGCGCTGGCGCGCTACGAGAGCGTAGAAATTCCCGACCCCGTGGGGATCCCCAACGAACTGGACACCAAGCCGCCGCCACAGCGCCAAGCCATGGAGGGCATGGACGGCAAACACGCACCCGCGGCGATCTGGTGGAGCCGGGCGACCCCGGAACGCATTCGCCGCATGCGTCGGCACTACTACGCCAACATCACGGCCATTGACGATTGGGTCGGCGCGATGGTCGCGGCCATGGACGAGCGGGGCGAGCTGGACAACACGGTTTTTGTGTTTACCTCGGATCACGGCGACTGTCTCGGCGACCATCACCAAGTCTATAAGTTTTCGTCCCACTACGACTCGGTGGCGCGGGTGCCGCTAATTTTTGCCGGTCTTGGAGTCGAGCGGCTGGGGATGCGCGATCCGTTAGTAGAACTGATTGACCTAGGCCCGACCCTGTTGGAACTGGCGGGACTGGGGCCGTTGGCCGGGGCGGCGGGACTTTCTTTGGAGCCGCTGCTGCGCGGAGAAGAGACCGCATTGCACGAGACTGTGTTTTCCGAGTACGGCCCGCGCATCATGGCGCGCACCGAGGCGTGGAAGTTGGTTTTTTACCCTGGGGAACCCTACGGGGAGTTGTACCATTTAGAAGAGGACCCGGATGAGTTGTACAACTTGTACGACGATCCGGCTCATGCGGGAGCGCGGGGCGCGATGGTGGAGCGGATGATGGATTGGTACGGAAAGACGCGGATGCAGCGCTAGCCGAGAATTGACGATAGTTTGGATAGATTATCCCGAGTTGCGGGAAATCAAACGACTGGCGAGACTCGATTAGGATATATGGGTGCTGACCGGCATCCCAATCGCGGGATGAAAGACAGATACTCGAAAAAAATAATCCGCGCTAGCGAAAGGAGTACACTGTGAACATACACGTCGGCAATTTGGCGAGGACAACCAAAAAGGAAGCGCTGGTCCAGCTCTTTCAACCGTACGGAAAGGTCGTGGCGGCCACCATCGCCCGAGACAAAAAGAGCGGTGAATCGCGCGGCTTTGGCTACGTGGAGATGGCTACCCGGCACGAGGGCGAAGAGGCCATCGCCCATCTCAACGACAAGGAGTTTGATGGGCAGAAGCTGCACCTGAGCGAGGCGCACGAGCGCAAGGATAAGGCCGGGCGTGGGTCGGGCAAGGGCGGCAACCGCGCTGACCAGCAGCGCAGTAGTTTTTTCTCACCCCGAGGCGGCCAGCACACCGCGGGCAATATGCGAAGGAGTGGACGGCGGGGTTCCTAGTAAAGCAGCAACCGCGCGAGGATGGGGTCGTGGTCGCTGGCTTGGTTGGGGAACTCGGTGTTGACGTGGACATAGTCGAATTCGGGCTGGAGCGCGAGCAGGGCCGCGCTGACCAGCAGGTGATCGAGCTGCTGGGAAATTCCCTGAAAGTTATAGGAATAGGCCGAATCTCCATCCACCGCGTCGCTGAGATTGAACAAGATCGGCGGCGTACCGGCGAGCGTTTGCAGGACATCGCCTAGCGGCGGTTGCACTGGGGCGAGCGAAAACGAGCTCTCGTTGAGATCTCCGAGCACGACGATGTTGGCGTTGGGATCGGCGGCTAGCAGTTCGGCGACGAATCCGTGGATGAACGCGGCTTGGGCGAGGCGCTGGGCGAGCCCGCCATTGGTCGGCGGCTGGATTCGACCGAAGAGGGGTGGGCTGCCAGACTTGGACGAGAAGTGGCAGTTGATCATCGTCAGCTTGGTTCCCTTGAAATCGAACGCGGCCTTGAGCGGTTTGCGGCTGCGGCGGAAGGCGTCGTCTTCAATGCGCTCTACCGAACCAATCAGGGCCACCCGAGCGGGCTGGTAGAGGTACGCAACGCGGATATTGCCGCCCGGCTGGCCGCCATCGGCCCCATCTGGGGGCGCGACATCCGCGTACTCATACTTCGGGCCACCGGCCGCAGCAATGGCGGCTATGAGCGTTTGCGCCGTCTGGTCCGCTGAAGTGGTGCCGTCGTTGGTCGCGCCACTGTTGTCCTGCACTTCCTGCAAGGCCAGCACATCCGGCGCACGCAGACGATGGACGATTTGGTCGGCAAGGGCCGCGAATTGACCGTCCGCTAGGTCTGCACTTTCGTCGTGGTCATTGGGATCGAGATTGTACACGTTGAAACTGCCCACCGTCAGATGCGTGGCCGTGCCGACGAGGGCGGTTGTTTCCGGCACCAAGCCGGCGCTTTCGACCACCGGCTCGGTCAAGACGAGCACCTCAAAGTTGCCAAAGCGGTAGCTAACCGGGCCGCGCACAGTGCCGAGGGCATCGCCGACCTGGGCGGCCGGCATGGGACCGGGTAGCAGGCTGTCGTCGAGTTGGATGCGCTGCGGATGCAGGGTGTCCGGCGTCAGATTCAACCCGCCCCGCGAGTTGAGCCGCTGCCCCGCACCTGCATCGGCGAGGACGACAATTTCGCCAAAGCGGTTGGTCGGACTAATGGCGACCGCGTCTGGCACTTCCACCAACATTCCCTCTAGCGACTCGTAGAAGTCAATGCCGTCGTCGGCTGGGTCGAAAACTGCGAAGCGGTCGTCGTCGATCACCCTTGTCGGCGGCTGGCGGCCGGCCGCGCCAAGGACCACTGGAGCCGGCGTGGGGTTGCCGGTTGACAAGGTCTGAATGCGGTCGGGCTGCGAGAATTCGGTTATGGTCAGATTGTTGGTGGTCGCGCCGCCGGGAATGTATTCGATCACGGTGCCGGTTACCTGTACCTCGTCGCCGATGGCGACCTTTGGGGCGCTTTTGGCATAGACGAACATCCCATCGGATGTGCGCTCATCGCCGTCTCCGATTGGGTCTTGGAAGTAGAACCCATTGCGAGCGACCGCCGTTACAATGCCCCGCGTCGAGACCTGCTCGTCCTTGTGCGGCGAAGTGTGGCCTGCCCCTTGGATTTCGCAGATTTTGAGCACCGGGGGAGAGGCCGCGTCCTCACCGAAGACCTGTTCGGTATTGGCTGGCCCGGCGACCTCGATGGCTTCGCCAGTATCTTTGCCGGTGTTGTCGTAGTGAATTTCGTTGATGAATGCAGGTTGGCCGAGCGACGGCCCGGCTACAAGCGAGAGTAGAAAGGAGCAAAGAGCGGATCGGCGAAGCCAGCCGTGTTGGGTGGAGTATGTAGCGGACATGGTCAACCGTCTCTGTTGGTGGCAAACAGGGACTTGGACGGGAATGGTCTCAGTCGTGTGCCCGACGCGACAGGGCCAGCAACTCGGCGTGGCTTTGGACGCGAAAGTCGGCTTCAGCAGTCCAGAGGTCCTGCCCCTCAGCATCGTAGTAGATGGTGGTGACCTCGGCGCGGCGGCCGGCTTCGAGGTCATAGCGGAAATCGCCGACCATCACGGCGGTTGCTGGCACAGCACCCCAAGCGGCGAGCAGCTTGCGGATGCCATCGGGATCGGGCTTGGGAGCGGCCTCATCGCGGCCTAAGACGTGGGTGGGATCGAAGAATCCGGCGAGGTCGCAGACGGCGAGCGTCTGCAACGCATTGGCGTGATTGTTGCGGGTGAGGATGCCGAGCCGAGCACTGCGTTCGACCAGTGAGGTCAGCAGTTCGTGGACGCCGGGTAGGGGCTGGGCGCGGAGGGCGTACTCGCGTTCGAGTGCGGCAAGGCGATGTCTGAGCACGGATGCTTCGGCAGCGGGACGAGTGTCAATTTCTTCGAGCATACCTTTCCCCAAAGGCAGGCCCAATTCCTGGCGCATAGCATTGAAATCAATGGCGCTATCGGCTAGGGTGTTGTCGAGATCGAAAATCCAGTGGGTGAAGTTTAGGGGCTTGTCGTTGGTCATAGAGTAATCCGCAGATGGACGCAGATGGGCGCGGAATAGCGTTCAAGGTTTCTGGCGCTCGGCAAAAGGGATCCAGCCGCGGCCGGGGTTGCGTACGGGGGTCTGTTCGTAGCGGGTGCGGATTTCCTTGAATTCGGCGATGTCGGTTATTTCGCGCGCTGGATTTTGCGCGTCTTTGATGACAAAGTCGCCCTCCCCAGGCCAGCAGGCCATGGTGACCGGATCGCGTTCCGGGCGGAAGTCTGCGGGGTCTTCGTCGATGTTGTTCGGAATCTCGGCGTCTTGGTAGCGGAGATCGACGCTCCAGCGGACGATGTCGGTGTTGTTCTCAAAGGAGGCATGCGGGGTGAGATTGGTCATAAGAAGCACCGATCCGGCGCGCATTGGGCAGGCCACAGGTTCGGGAGTTGGTAGATCTTCGCTGGCGATTTCAAGATATCCGCCTTGCCCGCCGGTGTAGTGGCGATAGACGCCGCTGCGGTGCGTCTTAGGGAGGACGTACAGGCAGCCGTTTTCAATGGTGGCATCGACGAGGGGAATCCAGCAGGTCACGATCAGGCTTCCGTCGCAGTGAGGCATGAAGTAGCCCGAGTCTTGGTGCCAAGGCACGGCCCCGCGCGAGTAGCCGGGGGCCTTGGGGCGGATGCGGTACACGGACGAGCCAATGATGTCCGGGCCGACGAGACTTTCGATGCAGGAGACGAGCGGCGGATGGCGCAAAAAGTCGAGAATGGCCTGTTCTTTGAAGCCGCCGCCGCCGTGCCCCATGATCGCTCGGGTCACGCGCTCGCCGACTGCGACATCGGCTTTGAAGAGGGCACCGAGCCGGGTTTCAAAGGGTTCGGCGGCAAAGGTCTCTGCACCGAGTAGCCCTTCTTCTTGCAAGGCGGCACACGTCTGGTCAATGACCGCGGTGAGGCCGTCTTTGAGGGGTTGGAGGTCGGCTTGGGAGTAGATGTCTTTTTTGACTACGTAGCCGAGGTCGTGAAACTGTTGGCGTTCGGTTGTGGTTAGGCCCATGACACGCTCCAGGTTGAAAGGGTCGTCAAAGGGTATCTTCTCTGTTCTCGCTAGTCAATGGCGTCCCGGAGCAGTATTTTTCTCGCGGCCTCATTCTCCGACGCGAACAAAAATGCTGCTGCGCTGTCGAGATGTGTGGCCGCCCGCCCGGCTGCCGCTGCTTGCTGGCGAAGCTGGTATAGGGCGATGGGTAGCCGTAGGTCTTCTGCGCTGTACGGAAAGGTTTTGCCAGCGTGCTTTTTGCGGTAGTTCTGTAGTGCTTCGAGATAGCGATAGCCGAACTCCATCGTCGGCTCGATTATGGTGCCCTCGCCGTAATCGTTCCAAGTGACGATCTGGATCAGCGACGCGTTTTCCCCGGCGCGTGCTAGCGTCTCCCCAAAAACCGTTCCCTCTTGGTCGTCGAGGTAGCCGTAGCTTTCGCGCACATTGGCTTCCTCGTAGATGTCGTGGAACTTGGGGAATGCCGTGCCGACGCCATCCTTCTCGTAGAGCTGGCTCAGGTAGGTGCGCCAAGCGGCAGGAGAGACGACGCGGCCGTCGTGTACTGGAGGCCAGCCGAATACCCCGTCGGCTCCCTCTTGCAGTGCGTTCAGGGTATAGAAGTACGGAGCTTGCGGCAAGCCCGAAAACAGCTCCTTCCACGACGACCCTTTGAAGTACTGTGGGCCGAAGACGAGGAGCAGGGGCCGACCGGCGACCTTGGCGTATTCGTCGGCGACAAACCAGTGGTCCTGCATCCAGCGCAAGACCTCTTGGCCGTGGCTAAGAGCCTCGCTCTCGCGGAGAACTCCATCGTTGACGAGGTGCTTTATCGTTTGGTCTTCGTAACATATTGCAAAGCTCAATCCGGCCTTTTTGATGTACGCGATTAGGTGCTTGGTATTGCGGTGGATCGCGGCATAATCGTAGTGATCTTTGATGCCATACCAGTCGATGATTGCTCCGTCGATGCCCGCGAATTTCATAAGCAGGACGTGACATTCCAAGGCGTGTGGGTCGTTTGAATCGTACGGCCCGATCAATGGGTAGTAATGAGAGGCTATTTCGCGGCGGCCATCGTCGGCGATTGCGTCGGGATCAAAGTGATTCATGGTCCAGTGCCAGCCCCATTCGCCGCTGATGGGCTTTGATGCGTACCAGGGCATGTAGTGGACCATTATTTGGGGACTTGCTGCGGACGGAGACTGAACGTTCGGGTCAACGAGGCTTTTGCCGCAGGAATGCAGCGACACACAGCACAGGGCGATGAGTGAGAGGCGTTTCATTAACTGATGTTACGCCGCGTTCTCAGTAGCAGCCATCGGCCTTGTCGGATCGCGGGCGTCCCGCCCTCGACGCGGGCAAGATGCCCGCGATCCCAGATGAAATCGGGCCGAAAACCAACCACCGGCCACGTGATGCGTAACATCAGTCATTAATTCAGGGTTGAGGATTTTGGGGGCTGGCCTCAATGCGGAAGATGGCTTGAGTGACTTCGTCGCTGGTCAAGTAGAGGTGTCCGGCCTCGTCAGTAGTTAGCCCAACAGGCTTACCCCATACGTTACCGGAATTAAAAAAAGAGAAAAAACCGGAGAGCAGACCCCGGTCAGTATCCTCGTCGGAGTCGAGTCGGAAGCCGGTTAAAAAGTCGGCGACACGGGCGTTGGACCCGTCCGGGTCGGCAAAGAGCGCCATGACCTTGTAGCCGGGATCATTGCCCAAGGCGCCCGCGCGGCAGGCGACAAACGCGGCGTGTTTGTACTGGGGAGGAAACTGGTCGCGCTCGTAGAAATGCAATGCCATGAGCGCCAAATGAGCGGGAACGAGGACGGCTGGAGGCTCCATGTTGGCGACCAACAGCGAATCGGCGCGAGTTAATGGAAAGATCGACCTTCGGTAGGTGCGAATGGAGAAATCGGTCCAGACCCGGTCGGCATAAGCCAAGGGCCAGCCATAGAAGCCGCCGTCGCGGAGGGGGGTGATCCACTCTGGCGGCAAGGCTCGGCCCTCGCGGTCGTGCCCGGTGTTGGCAGCCCACAGTTCGCCGGTGATCGGGTGCAAAGTGAGGCCGATGGCATTGCGCAGGCCAGAGGCAAAAATCCGCCGACCCGTGCCGTCGGTGTTCATCTGTATGATCGCGGAGCGTTCTGGGTCGTCTTCGCGGCAGATGTCGCAACCTGCGCCAACGTGGAAGTAGAGCTTGTCGTTGGACTCGTCGAAAACCAGCGTGTGGGTTACGTGTTCATAGGCACGGCCCATAATGCCGGGTACTTCAGCGAAGACGGTGCGCTCCTCGTAAAAGCCGTCCCCGTCTCGGTCTTCGAGGCGGTAGATCGCATCGTCATCAGCGACGAAGAGTGCTCCTTGGTAGAAGGCGATGCTGTGGGGCCAACGCAGGTCATCGGCGGCCTTGTACACGGTGTCGGCGCGGCCGTCGCCGTCTTTGTCGGGCAAGGCCAACACCGTGCTTTGGCGGCCGGCGGCTGGGCTCCATGTATTGCCCCTCCGAGGCTTCATATTCGCCACGTGCAAGACGCCTTGGTCGTCCCAAGCCATGAAGCGGGCTTTATCTACTTGGTCGGAAAAGAGTTTGACCTTAAAGCCGGGTGGGAGATTGAGCGTGCGGTCGGGAAGCCCTTCGATCGGCGTTAGTTCGAGGTGGAGGTCGATCTTGGGCGTTAGGCGGATTTGACTGGAAGAGTCCTCACCACGCTCCGTGGCGAGATACTTGTCGAACCCTTCGCGCGAGCCGTGTCGGCGCTCGTACAGCGCAGCTAGGGCCGCTTGGCAGGGGTTGGGTCCCCAGCTTCGGACCTCGAGGCCGGCGAGATAGGCGTCCGCCGCCTTGTCGAGCCAAGTGTCGGCTGCCTCGGCCTCGGTCGCCATCTGCTCGAATATCTGGCCTAAGTGATAGTGAGCACGGGTGTTTCTCTCCCAGAACTCCAGTGCCTGCTCGATCTCGTTGCGGCCTTCCTCGATACGACCCGCTTTGTAGAGAGCCCACCCGAGGGCGTCGTGGACGAAGCCCAAGTAGTAGTCCGGCCGCTCCTCCCACGCTTCCTCTTCGGCCTTATCGAGTACGGCTTGTATGAGGCCCCGAGCGATTTCTGCCGCCTCCTCGGCGTATGGCGTGTGGTCGGCCATCAAGATAAGGGCGCTGCACGTTAGGTACGGGTTGAGCTGCTCCTCGTACTGGACCAAGCCGCGCACCGCCTCGGCGAGTTCCTCGGCTGGAACCGGGTTCATGGCGCTTAGGGCACTAAGGAGCGCTCGGTACGGCCGCTCGCGGAAGCTATCGTCGTAGAGGGGTTTTTCGAGGAACCGATAGGCCGCGTCGCAGATGAGGCGAAGCTGAGTTTGGTACTCCGGCGCGTCCTTGCGGCCGATGCGCTCCAACTCGGACTGTAATCGTCGGTACTCCTGTTGGAACTTCTCTTGGTGGATCCGCGACGCATGTCGGCCTGCGGGAGCTAGTGCCAGCAGCTTGGCCTCGAATGCCGCGGCCTGCTCTTCGTCCCCGAGTACGTTCCTATAAGCCGTGGTGAGCAGGGCTAGGCCGCGTGCGGTTTCCGGCACGGCCTGCCGATACGCGGTGATGCTAGCCTCGATAGCAGCGCGTTGCTCGTCGGCGGGGAGTTGATCCGTCTCGTTGAGAATCTGCCAATGCAAATAGCGCACATGCGCAGAGCCCGGCGAGAGGCGGATGGCCTCTTCGATCAGCGGGAGCGCCTCCTGCGGCTTGTTGGACCGGTGTAGCTGTTCCGCGGCGCTAAAGTAGCCGCTGACGTGGTCGGGCCAACGCGCTCGGAGTGTGGCCAAGGTAGCGAGGCTCGTATCCGCATAGGCGGGGTTCTCCAGTGCGTAATGTGCCCAGTACTCGAGTTCCGCCCGGGCATGGAGGACCTCGGGATGCTGGAGCGTCGCCGCATCCAGCGAGTCCCGGAATGCCATCCCCGCTTCCGGGTTTCTGAACCGAAGCGACAGAAGGTGCGTCGCGGCGAACTCCGGCTGGGGTTGCCGCATCCAGGCGCGTAGGCTGGACTCGGCCGCCCCCTCGGAATACTGCCAGTCTCCCCCCAGAAACGCGAGTGCTTGCGCGTAGAGCCCCCATGGGTTGTCCGGCTCCCGTTCCAAGATCGCGTCGGCTTGCTCCTGGATCTCTCGGTGCCCGTACAACTGCCCATGTAGCTGACGCGCGTAGAGTGCCCGCAGTTCGGCGTCCTCCGGTGCACGGCTCGTCCATTCCCGGCCGAGGATGGCTCCCGTCTCGAACGTCCACAGCCGATTGTGCTCGCGCAGTTTTGCTTTCGCCGCTTTTAGCTCTTGGGGCGAGTAGGGTTGCTCGGTTTCGCTCGCGGTGCAGACGCAGACGCTCAACATCAATCCGCTGAGACTGCCGATCAAAGACTTCATAGGGAAATACCTTTAGAAAGGGTTTTGAGGCGGCTCTTCTTAGAGACGATGCGCGAGTAGGCTGGACAGACGTGGGAACTCTGATGATTTGAGGCTCTGTTATTCAAACATAAGGAATCGGCACTTTTACGTTCAAATTCGCAAAAAAATTGCGGCAGACGGCATTGGGCCAATCCGTCCGCCGCTTTTGCCCGCCCGGGCCGGAGGCCACCACTCCCCCGGGCCAGTTATATGGCCGAGAATAGGAAAGGATTCGGCCGTTTGGAGGTGTAGAAGACTTCGACAAAGCGCCACATCGTCCGGTCTGGATCCCAGACCAGCCGACAGAAGAAAGGAGTGCATGTCGGCCCTTCCGCCCCGGTGTCCTCCGCCGGCTCTTCGGTGACAAACGCGATGTCAGTAAAAACTCGCTTCTCGCCCGCTCGCAGCACTGCTTCAACCTCTTTTTGCAATTTGAATCTGCTTTTGACAACGTTCCTCGGGTACGACCCATAGCGCTCGTACTGGCCCTGCATCTCGAACACCTTGAACGTACTGTGGCGAAAGAAGGCGTTGCCAAAGCAGTATTCGCCTTGGTGGTCAAGTATGGCTCGGTGCATGGCACGGAAAAGGTCAAAGGGCGTGCCGCTGTGGGGGATGTCCCAGCTTTTTAGGGTTTCTTGCATGTGCTGCAAGGCCGTGGGGTTGTTGGCACCCTCGCGGAGATAAAACTGGGCGGCGAGGCTGTCGTTGCCGGAGGCGGAGAAGGCGACGAGAAAGTCGTAGAGCCAGTCGCGCAGGTCGGCTTCTTGCTCGGAGGTGATGGGGACGCCCGTCGCGACCGGGATGGCCGTAATGGTCTGCCACAACGTGGGACCGGCCTTGATCTCGACCTTCTTCGCGGTGCGGACATAGTCGAGCAAGCCTTGGAGCTTGTCGAGGCGGGGATCAAAGCCGCCGTGCGGATACTTGGTCTCGACGGCCGCGGCGCTGGAGACGGCGATCAGCGCGAGAGATAGGATGCGAATGGCTAAGCGTTGCATGATGCCCTCCTTGTGGAAGAGTGCGGGTTGTTGCTTCAGTAAGCACTACTGCAACTATCGTGCCAATGGGGAAACTCAGCCGTCGCCAATCGCGCCGATTACTCTATTTTATCTATATAAATTATTGTTAAGTAATACTTTATAAAAAGTAAGATAATTTTTATCTGTCTCTCAAACCCTGTCAGTATCCGCCGTTTTGATGATCTTTCTACTGTGCGCCAGCGGACAGCAGGTGTTCGCCAGCGGACAACAGGGGTTGGCGATGTTGCGCAACCTACGCGGCCCTTGACAGAATCAGTCCGGCTACGAAGCCGGTGAAGAGTGGCTTAGCGCAAGCTATGGTGAAAACCTTTCGCTAGGGGCTAGCGGGTCGGAAACGCGTCGTCGTCGAGCAAGTACTTCAGTTGGGCTAGACTCGGCACTTCGCCCTCCTCGCTGAGCCAAGCTAGCCGGCAGTCGCGGTCGAGGAGGACGGATTGGGGCCAACTCCAGATGCCGTAGCGTTGCGCACTTGCACCGGCGTCCACTGCAATGGGCAACGCGTAGCCTTGTTCGGCGATGAAGGCGTCTAAATCGTCGGCTCCTTGGGAGTTGTGAATGGCGATGACGACTAGGCCTTGGTCTTTGTGTTTTTTGTATAACTCGTCATAGTGGGCGAGTTGCTCAATGGATTCGGGAGACCAAGTGGCCCAAAAATGCAGCAATACCACTTTACCCTTGAACCTGCCTAGGCGGTCGCCGTGCTCGATGGGGTTGATCCAGCGCTGGGCCTCGATATTGAAAGGTATGGCACCCCGGACCAATTTGTGCTCTTGCTGCTTACGGTCCGCTTCGGTGGGGGCGATATAGCGGGCTGTCAGCACCCCGCCGCTATCCAAGAGTTGGGCGTCGTCCCAGTGCAAAAAGGCTCCGTCGGCGAAAGCGCCAGCACTCGGCTTTTGCGGCACGAATACCGTCGGAGTCAGGCGGATGAGCGCATCCCAATGGTTCGCATTCGGCCCTAGGGCTACCCAGAGTTGCCCACCTTTCTCCCATTTGGTGATGCCGCGCTGAAAAGACGGAGGGGGCAAACTCTGGCGGACGGTGGTGTCGGGACTGGCGAACGCCTCCGGCACCCGTTTTTTGATCACAGCGAGACTGGCGGCATCAAAGCCGGCGAATGCCTCCGGCCCGAATTCTTGGACCAGATCTGCCAGAGCGGTGGAGTCGTAGCTGGCGAACGCCTCTGGTGGGTGTTGTTGGAGCATAGCCGGAGTCAGCCTGCTACTGTAGCTGAGTCCGGTCATGTCAATGCCGTTCTGGCGGACGGTGATGTCGAGGCTAGCGAACGTCTCCGGTGCCAGTTGTTGCCGGTGGGCCGCTAGTAGGGTCGAGGGGAAACCACAGGTATCGCGGACAAAGTACGCGCCGTTGGCGTGGCGCACTTCGACGGCAGAGCCAGCGCCGAGGTGCTCGAGGGTTGGGGGTTGTTGTGGATCGGCTTCGGCGAGGATGAGATGCCAAAGGGGGATGTCGTTTTGGTCGAGGCGACGGGCGTGGAGCAAGCCATCGACAATATATGCCTCTACGCGCTCGCCTGGGTATCTTTTTTCGTCGACAGGGACGGACTCGCTCCACTGGATTTCGTCGGCTGGGTCTGCGGCTGAGGTGATGTAGGGGCCGCTGAGGAGCAGGGCTGCCGCCGCTACGATTTGGTACTTCATCGAACGAAAGAAACGCATCTGAAGCCTCCTTTGCTAAGGCTAGGGAATCAGCGCAACGCACATTTTGTGCCATATCTCTGATCCGCGATCTTTGCACAGGCTCTTACTCCGACGGTTTATCTGGTCGTTTCAACCCGTACTTGCGCATTCGATAGCGCAGCTTCTCTGGGCCTATGCCCAACAACCGAGCCGCTCCTCTCGGGCCATAGATCCGCCAGTTGGTGACTTCAAGGGCCGCCAAAATTTGCCGCTTTTCGGCCTCTGGTAGTGTCATCAGGGGCATAACTAAATCCTTTCGGCGAAGTGTCGTTAAGACGATTGACCTGTTGGATCCGACTTAGCTACCAGTCTGTAGCAGTGCCTTGATTTGCTCTTCAGTAGGCGGCTGATTGCCGAGCGCCTCTATAGGGACGATGCGATTATCCCGGCCGATTAGGATGTAGTGGGGTATGCCCACGATGCCGTAGCGATAGGAGGTCTCGCCCGTGTCGAGAGCAATTGGGAACGGATAATCATGCTGGCTGACAAAAGTATCTAGGTTGTCGGCTCGATCCGCCGAATGCAGGGCAATGACGATAAAGCCCTGATCCCGATAGCGCTCGTATAGCTCGGCGACATAGGGCAGTTTTTCTATGCAGGGCGAACACCACGTAGCCCAAAAGTCGAGTAGCACCACCTTGCCCTGTAACTGCGCCAGACTGTTCAAGGGGGACTCTTCATAACCGGCGACGGGTGCCACCCAGCGCTCAATGTCAATTTCAAAGGGCACGGTACCCTGATCCAGAGTGTGCCGCTGGTGCATGACTTCCATTTCCCTAGGACTGATATAGCGGACGGCAAAGGTCTGGCCGTCGTCAGTGAATTCGGCGCGGTCCCACTGTAGGATTGCCTGTTCGGCTGTGGGTTTTTCCAAGGTTTGGCGCTGGGGAATGGTCAGGATGGGAGCGAGGCGGACGACGGTGTGTAGCAGGGCGTCCGAGGGGCCGGAGCCGGCCCAGACCCAATGGTCGCGCTGCCAGCGGGTCAAGTGGGTGGACGGCTTTTCGGCAGATTGGTACGTGGATTGGGCTTGGACTGTCGGGTCGCCGACTTCGGTTTCTAGGCCGGGGAAAGGTTCTCCCACTAGTGCTTGGCGGTGCCCCGACAGACGGTTCCGGTTGAGATCGTCCCGAATATGCGACTGACTGTCCGGGTGGTGGACGACTACGGTAAAGGGGTTGGTCTTTTCAATCCGGCCTGCTTGATCCGCCCGCCCGAGAATGGTATGCCACAGCTCTTGGCCCTCGGCATCTACGCGCCAAGCGTGTAGCCAGCCTTGGCGCAGTTGCGCCTGCACGGTACCGCCGATCGAGGTTGGCAGGTCAACCGAGTCGCGCCAAGCGGGAGTCGCGGTGGCCTCTGAGGCGGCGATCAGTCCGGCTACGAGGCTGGCGCAGAAAATTTTAGCACAAGTCATGATAAAATCCTTTCACTATGGGTTAGTGAGCCGGAAATGTGTCGATGTCGTCGAGCAAGTGTTTCAGTTGGGCTGGACTCGGTGCTTCGCCGTCCTTGCTGATCCAAGCCAGTCGGCAGTCGCGGTCGAGGAGGACGGATTGGGGGAAATTCCAGATGCCGTAGCGCTGTGCGCTTGCGCCTTCATCTACTGCAATGGGCAACGTATAGCCGCGTTCGGCGATGAAGGTGTCCACATCGTCGGCTCCTTCGGCGCTGTGGATGGCGATGACGACTAGGCCTTGATCTTTGTGTTTTTTGTATAACTCGTCATAGTGGGCGAGTTGCTCAATGGATTCGGGCGACCAAGTGGCCCAAAAATGCAGCAGTACCACTTTGCCTAGGAACCAGCCTAGGCGGTCGCCTTGCTCAATGGGGTTGAGCCAGCGTTGGGCCTCGATATTGAAGGGTATGGCACCCCGGACCAACTTGTGCCCTTGCTGCTTACGGTCCGCTTCAGCAGGGGAGACATAGCGGGCGATTAGCACGCCGCCGCTCTCTTGGAGTTGGGCGTCGTCCCAGCGCAAAAAAGTAGTGCCAAAGGCCGGCTTTTCCGGCACGAACACCGTTGGAGTCAGGCGGATGAGGGCATCCCAATGGTCCATATTCGGTCCTAGGGCCACCCAGAGCTGCTGGTCTTTCTCCCATTTATAGATGCCGCGACCTTCACCTGTCTCCGGCGGTGGTTTTGGGAGCTGAGCCAGAGAGGTGGAGTCGAGGCTGGCGAACGCCTCCGGCCTCAGTTCTTGGAGCATAGCTAGAGTCATAGGGTTGAGGTGGGAGAGCTCCTCCGGCGATAGTTTTTGGAGCCGATCGAAAACCTCCGGCCTCAGTTCTTGGAGCATAGCCAGATTCATAGGGTCGAGGTAGGGGAGTTCCTCCGGCGGTAGTCTTTGGAGCCGATCCAGAGAGGTGGAGTCGAGCTGGGCGATTATCTGCGGTGCCCGTTTTTGCAGTTGAGCCGGAGTCATAGGACTGTTTTGGCTCCCGTGCTGGTCAATGCCGTTCTCGCGGACGGTGAGGTCGAGACTGGCGAACGCCTCCGGCGGCAGTTGTTGTCGGTGGGCCGCTAGGGTGCTGCCCGAAAAGGTGTCGCGGACGAAGTACGCGCCGTTGGCGTGGCGCACTTCGACGGCAGCGCCGACGTATTCAAGGGTAGGAGGTTGGTTCGGATCGGCTTCGGCGACGATGAGGTGCCAAAGGGGAGTGTCGTTTTGGTCTAGGCGGCGGGTGTGAAGCAGGCCATCGACAATATATGCCTCTATGCGCTCGCCCGGACCGACCAGAGGAAAGTCGGGAAGGGGGATGGACTCGTTCCACTGGGCTTGGGTGGTCGGGTCTGCGGCTACGGTGATAGGAAGGCCGCTGAAGAGCAGGGCTGCCGCTGCAAGGATTTGGTACTTTATCGAACGAAAGGAACGCATCTGAAGCCTCCTTTGAGGATAGTGTGGCCGTTTGAAATTCAAGTTGGCGGCGGCCCTTTGGACCGTCGAACCACCGTACATGAGCCGGCAAAGGTCGTTCATCCTACACCGAATTTCATTTCGTAGTGAGCGTCTTCTCATGCCGTGCATCTCGATCATGGAGTGCCTTCTTGTCGTGAGTAAACGCCGGCACCCTTTTCCGCGAGGGTGCCGGCGTTGATGAAAGTCACCACTAGGTCAGCGCGTCGTTCTCGCTTTGAGCGCTCCCCAAGTGACGGCTTCGACCGCGGTCCCAAGAGCGCCAGCTATTACTATGGTATTCCGACTCGCGTATTTCCCCATTACGCCGTCAACTTTGACCTCCGCCACCACCCGGTACTCACCCGGTGGCAGTGGCATGTCCGAGGTCAGGCCGCAAACTCCGCCGTTGGTGTGCCCTGTTCCCGACACGTCGCTCCATGCGGAATCCTGTCCTTTGTGCATCTGCCACTTGCTCGTGCGGATAGAATACCTCGCGTCGTTGATGGTGAAGCCTCCCGCGAAGCACCCTGCGCCCCCTGTGAGGAAGTAAGAGCCCACCCTCACTTTGCGCCCTCCATCTTCAGTGCTGTAGATCCCGACTTCTGGATCTTCCGTTACTTCGAGCCAGTCAACGGGCGTGTATTCATCCGCGAAAGCGGCGGATGCCAGCGCAAGCAGCAAAACGATAGTCTTCATGATAGTCTCCTTCGGGTTATGAGATGTTGGACGAACTAAATGTGATAAGCATACCCAAGAGCATGGCCCCTCCTTTCCTTTATGTGTCGCCCTTGTTGGCGTGAAAGCGCGAGAAAAGGGCCAGTTATATGGCCGAGAATAGGAAAGGATTCGGCCGTTTGGAGGTGTGGAAGACTTCGACAAAGCGCCACATCGTCCGCTCCGGATCCCAGGCCAGCCGACAAAAGAAGGGAGTGCAGATAGGCCCTTCCGACCCGGCGGACTCGGTCGGCTCTTCGGTGACAAACGCGATGTCGGTGAAAACGCGCTTCTCGCCTGCTCGCAGCGCCGCTTCAACCTCTTTTTGCAATTTGAACCTCGCCTTGACAACGTTCCTCGGGTGCGACCGATAGCTCTCGTACTGGCCCTGCATCTCGAACACCTTGAACGTGCTGTGGCGCAAGAAGGCCTTGCCAAAGCGGTATCCACAGCCTTGGTCGTCGAGGACGGCGCGGTGCATGGCGCGGAAGAGGTCAAAGGGCGTGTCGCCTTTGGGGATGCCCCAACTCTCCAAGGTCTCTTGCAGGTGCTGCAAGGCCGTGGGGTTGTTGACGCCCTCGCGGAGATAAAACTGGGCGGCGAGGCTGTCGTTGCCGGAGGCGGAGAAGGCGACGAGAAAGTCGTAGAGCCAGTCGCGCAGGTCGGCTTCTTGCTCGGGGGTGATGGGGACGCCCGTCGCGACGGGAATGGATTCGATGGCCTGCCACAACGTGGGACCGGCTTTGACCTGGACCTTCTTCGCGGTATGGACGTAGTCAAGCAAGCCTTGGAACTTGTCGAGGCGGGGCTCAAAGCCGCCGGATGGGTATTTGGTCTCGACGGCCGCGGCGCTAGAGACGGTGATCAGCGCGAGAGATAGGATGCGAATGGCTAAGCGTTGCATGATGCCCTCCTTGTGGAAGAGTGCGGGTTGTTGCTTCGGTAAGCACTACTGCAACTATCGTGCCAATGGGGAAACTCAGCCGTCGCCAATCGCGCCGATTACTCTATTTTTTTATATCTAAATCCTTGTTAAATAATGCGTTATTAAAAGGAAGATAATTTTTATCTGTCTCTCAAAAACTGGCAGTATCCGCCGTTTTGATGAGCTGACTACTGTACGCGAGCGGACAGCAGGTGTTCGCCAGCGGACAACAGGGGTTGGCGACGTTGTGCAACCTACGCGGCCCTTGACAGAGAGTGATGATATCATTCTGATAACAGTATGAAATCACTACATATTAGAGATGTGGATCCCAACATTCTGGCGGCCCTGAAACGGCTGGCCAAGAGCCACCGTCGCTCGCTCCAAGGAGAGCTGCATACAATACTGGAGCGGGCCGCTCGCACCGCCCCGCCCGAGCAGCCGGAGGCGATATCTTGGATCACAGTGGAGACCGGTCGAGCCACATCGACATGGTCTCGAAGCGAAATCTACAATGACGACGGCAGGTGAGATTCTGATCGACTACACCAACGTGTTTCTGGCGGCCACAGATCGTTCGCGCAGACTCGAAGAGATCGAAGCGGTCGGGCTGGCATTTACGAAGTAGCTTTTGGTCGTTTCAGTCCGTACTTGCGCATTCGATAGCGCAGCTTTTCTGGGCCTATGCCCAACAACCGAGCCGCTCCCCTCGGGCCATAGATTCGCCAGTTGGTGACTTCAAGGGCCGCCAAAATTTGCCGCTTTTCGGCCTCTGGTAGTGTCATCAGGGGCATAGCCGAATCCTTTCGGCGAAGTGTCGTTAAGACGCACGACAAGTCTTGGGCGACAATAGAATGGTAGGGGCGATTCGCGAATCGCCCCTACGTTATGGCAAAATTTAGCTACCGGCCTGCAGCAGCGCCTTGATTTGCTCTTCAGTAGGTAGATCGTTTACAAGGGCGATGCGGTTATCCCGGTCAATCAGGATGTAGTGGGGTATAGGTCCGCCTGGACCGAGACCGTAGCGTCGGTAGGTCTCGCCCGTGTCGAGGGCAATGGGGAACGCGTAATCATGCTGGCGGACAAAGTCATCTAGCTTGTCGGCCATATACGCCGTATGCAGGCCAATGACGATAAAGCCTTGATCCCGATAGCGCTCGTACATCTCGGCGACATAGGGCATTTTTGCTACGCAGGGCTGGCACCACGTAGCCCAAAAGTCGAGTAGCACCACCTTGCCCTGCAATTGCCCTAGGCTGTTCAAGGGGGACTCCTCGTAACCGGCGACGGGCTGTAGCCAGCGCTCAATGTCAATTTCAAAGGGCACGGCACCCTTCTCCACAGCGTGCCGCTGGTGCATGACTTCCTTTTCTCTAGGACTGATGTAGCGGACGGAAAAGGTCTGGCCGTCGTCAGTGAATTCGGCGCGGTCCCAATGCAGGATCGCCTGATCAGCCGTGGGTTTTTCCAAGGTTTTGCGCTGGGGAATCGTCAGGATGGGGGCCAAGCGGACGACGGTATGTAGCAGGGCGTCCGAGGGGCCGGAGCCGGCCCAGACCCAATGGTCGCGCTGCCAGCGGGTCAAGTGGGTGGACGGCTTTTCGGCAGATTGGTACGTGGTTTGGGCATGAATCTCCGAGTCGCCGGCCTCGGTTTCTAGGCCGGGGAAAGGCTCGTCCATCAGTGCTTGGCGGTGTCCCGACAGGCGATTCCGGTTCGTATCGTCCTGAACGTGCGACTGACCGTCTGGATGGTGGACGATTACGGTAAAGGGGTTGGTCTTTTCAACCCGGCCCGGTTGATCCGCTCGGCCGAGAATGGTATGCCACAGTTCCTGGCCCTCGGCATCCACGCGCCAAGCGTGCAGCCATCCTTGGCGCAGTTGCGCCTGCACGGTACCGCCGATTGAGGTTGGCAGGTCAACCGAGTCGCGCCAAGCAGGAGTCGCGGCGGCCTCGGCGGCGACGATCAATCCGGCGACGAGGCCGGTACAGAGAATTTTAGCATAAGTCATGGTAAAAACCTCTCGCTAGGGGTTAGTGGGTCGGAAACTTATCGGTGTCGTCGAGCAGGTAATTCAGTTGGGCTTGGCTCGGCGTTTCGCCCTCTGCGCTGAGCCAAGCTATCCGGCAGTCGCGGTCGAGGAGGACGGATTGGGGGAAGTTCCAGACGCCGTAGCGCTGGGCGCTCGCGCCTTCATCTACTGCAATGGGCAATGTATAGCCGCGTTCGGCGACGAAGGCGGCCACATCGTCGGCTTCTTCGGCGCTGTGGATGGCGATGACGACGAGCCCGTCGTCTTTGTGTTTTTTGTATAACTCGTCGTAGTGGGCGAGTTGCTCGACGGATTCAGGAGACCAAGTGGCCCAAAAATGTAGCAGTACCACTTTGCCTAGGAACCAGCCTATGCGGTCGCCGTGCTCGATGGGGTTGATCCAGCGCTGGGCCTCGATATTGAAAGGTAAGGCACCCCGGACCAACTTGTGCTTTTGCTGCTTAAGCTCCGCTATAAAAGGGGAGACATAGCTGGCTATCAGCACTCCGCTACTGTCCCAGAGTTGGGCGTCGTCCCAGTGCACAAGACCCCCGTCGACGAAAGCGCCAAAGTTCGGTTTTTCCGGCACAAACACCGTTGGAGTCAGGCGGATGAGCGTGTCCCAATGATCTGCATTCGGCCCCAAGGCTACCCAGAGTTGTCCATCTTTCTCCCATTTGGTGATGCCGCGTTGCAAAATCCGAGTGGGCGAACTCTGGCCAATGCTACTGGCGAACGCCTCCGGTACGCGTTTTTTAATCAAAGCCAAAGTGGCGGTATCAAGGCTGGCGAACGTTTCCGGCCCCAGTTGTTGGACCAGACCCGCTAGAGCGGTGGAGTCGGCATTAGCGAACATCTCAAGCGGCATTTCTTGAAGCTTAGCCGGAGTGGGTGGACCGCTACGGACACTTCCCTTGCTCAGATCAATGCCGTTCTCGCGGACGGTGGTGTCGAGGCTGGCAAACGCCTCCGGTGCCAGTTGTTGCCGACGGGCCGCTAGGGTTGAGGGGAAACCCCAGGTATCGCGGACGAAGTACGCGCCGTTAGCGTGGCGCACTTCGATGGCGGTGCCAGAGCCGAGTCGTTCGAGGGTAGGAGGTTGGTTCGGGTCGGCTTCGGCGAGGATGAGGTGCCAAAGGGGGCTGTCGTTTTGGTCGAGGCGGCGGACGTGCAGCAAGCCATCGACAATATATGCCTCTATACGCTCGCCCGGACCGTTCCAAGGAGAGTCGCCAAGGGGGACGGACTCGCTCCACTGGGCTTGGTCGGCCGGGTCTGCGGCTGCGGCGATGTCGGGGCCGCTGAGGAGCAGGGCTGCCGCTGCGAGGATTTGGTACTTCATCGAACGAAAGGAACTCATCTAAAGCCTCCTTTGAGGTGCCCCCGACAAGGTCGGGGGAGGTTGATGGACGTTTTGTTGCTCTATAAGAGCCTACTCGTCCAAAATGCGTGAACTGTTTTGCAATTCTTGGAATCGATGTAAAGCACATTTTGTGCCATAAATCAGAGCACGAACAAAAAATCCTTTAGGAGTTACCCTAAAGGATTGAAAAACATAGGGGTTAAATAGCAGGAAAATGTTGCGCTATGAGGTGGGCATTAGATAGCGTCGCAAGCTGATCTATGATTTTCCGTTCAAATAAACGACTTTTGAACGACTTTTGAACGACTTTTGAACGACTCTGAACGACTTTTACAGATTAGCTGTGGCTTCTTTAATCCATAAATAGATGTTGCGCTTGGACCCCTTGGGTATGGGATGCTTCGCTGTGCTCAGCATGACAAGGAGAAGGGACGCGTCAGTCCGCGATCTCCGCACAGGCTCTTACGGCGACGGCTTCTCTGGCCGTTGCAACCCGTGCTTGCGCATTCGATAGCGCAGCTTCTCCGGTCCCATGCCCAACAAACGAGCCGCTCCTCGGGGGCCATAGACCCGCCAGTTCGTGGCTCGGAGGGCCGCTAAAATGCGCTGCTTTTCTTCCTCGTCGTCAGCGTTCCCGTCGAAGCCTTGTTCAACAGGCAGGGCAAGCTCTGCCTCGGCAGCCTGAAGCGGCACATCTACCACCTGAATGACGTCCCTGCCGCCCAACACGACCGCCTGCTGAACTATATGCTCCAACTCGCGCACGTTCCCCGGCCACGCATATTGCTGCAAATGCGCCATCACCTCTTCTCCCAGAACCGGCGTCGGTCGCCCGAGCTGTTCGGCGCACCGGCTGGCAAAGTGAGCCGCCAAGAGCGGTATATCCTCCTGACGCTCCCGCAGGGGCGGCAGCACTACCGAGAGTACGCTCAGCCGATAGAACAGATCCTCGCGGAACGTCCCCGCCTGAATGGCTTCTTCGAGGTCCTTGTTGGTCGCAGCAACGACCCGCACATCCACCGGGATAGACTTTTCGCCGCCGACGCGCGTCAGATGGCCTTCCTCCAAGATGTGGAGCAAGACCCGTTGGGACTCTAAGGGCAAATCGCCTACCTCGTCGAGGAACAAGGTGCCGCCATCGGCTCGCTCGAAGTAGCCGATCTTTTGGGCGTTCGCGCTGGTAAAGGCTCCCTTTTCGTGGCCGAACAGTTCGCTTTCGATCAGGCTGGCAGACAGGCCCCCGCAATTGACCAATATAAAGGGATTTGCTTGGCGGGGGCTGAGGTTGTGGAGTAGCCGCGCCAACACTCCTTTGCCGACTCCGGTCTCGCCCAGCACCAGCACCGTCATATCCGTCTCGGCCATTGACTCGACTTGATCGAGGAGCCGTGCCATGGCTTGGCTCTGGCTGAGGAATCCTTGATTTGAGACCCGCAGCATTTGCTCTAGGCGTCGGAGGTGAGTGGGGACTATTCGGACCTCTAGGTGAGCTATATCCGACATCAAGCCATCCCGATCTACGGTCCGCACCTCAAAGTGGAACAAGCCGGCCGGCACGTCTTGGTACGTCACCCGATTGGCGGGCGTGAACGCGCTCCACTCTTCTGCCGGGCCGTGGCCGACGAGCCGATGGCTATAGCGCATCTGCTCGGCCCCGCTCCTGAAGCTGGTGCCTTGAAAGTAGAACTGAATCTCGGGGGTGCTATCTGGGCAGGATACAGCTTGGGGCTCGTCGAAAGTCCGCCCGGCCACGACTTGGCGGATGCGGATGCGAGGCGGCGTCTCCCCCGGCTGATACGCAATGAGACCAGCCCGCGTCCCGAACCACAGCCGGCCTTGGCTATCGCGCAGAATGGCATCGACGATATTCTCAAGAGCGGACTTGCCGAGACGGATGCTCTGAAACCCCCGACCATCGTACTTCAGCACGCCGCCGCCGCTGGTTCCGATCCACAGACATGCTTGCTGCGGGTCGGCGACCAAGGCCATAATGCCATTGGCGGACAGATCGCCTTGGTCAACCGTAAATTGGCGCATCTCCTTGGCTTGGTAGGAAATGGCGAAAAGGCCGTGAGCGGTTCCCACCCAAATCGCGTCTTGGTACTCGCACAAAGCATTCACATAGGCGACGGCCTCTATGCCGGCCATGTCACACGCGCGGAGATGACCGTCCTTGTAAGTGTATAGAGCCGGCCTCGTTCCATAGCAGCCGAGCCAGAAGGAGCCTTGTCGATCCTGTAGCACGACTCTGAAATCTTCAGACCACAGATCCTCAATCGCAATAAAGCGGTCTGCTTTGATTCGTCCCAATTGTCTCTCGGAAGTGCAGGCGATTAAGTGCCCTTCCCGGCCTTGGAATAACATCTTGATTTCTACACCCTCTGCGGGCACCGCGACCGCTTGGGCTTCTCCACCTACCGACTTGAATACTTGTCCCTCGGGGCCATTGCTCCAAACCTGCCCTTGTCGATCTACTGCCATAGATAAGACGGTATAGCCGACCTCCACCGGACGGATCCGGCTGTCCTCTAAGCAGGCTAACCCTCCGGTCGTGCCAATCCAGATCCGGCCCTTTTGGTCTTCTCTCAGACACCGGACCTCGCTGTCGGGCAGGCCGTCTTTTTTGTCGTATAGCTGAATGCTGATTGGATCGCAAAAGATCAGCCCGCCACCCCACAGCCCCACCCATATATTTCCCTCGCTATCCTCGTAGGTCAGGCGCGTACCCGAAAAGTGAACACCCGGCAAGTTGGCTGAGAAAGGATGCCATTCCTCCCCGTCGTACACTATTACGCCTCGGCGGCTCAGCCAGAGCCGATCGCGGTCGTCCACGCGCACATGGCGCGTTCCATTCAGGACGACTTCCGCCCCCTCAGCCCCATCGTCCACGCGGATGATCTCGAATTGTCGGCTCGCGGGATCGTAGCGGCCGACAACCACTTCTGTGCCTACGTAGCGGAAACCGATCCACAGGTTGCCAGCAGCGTCTTGAGCGAAATTCCAAGGCCACTGCAACTGCACCGCGTCGTGTCCATCGCCTGAATCTGTGTTCATGCGCTGGCCATCCATGCTGAGGACTCCACGCCCCTGAGTCGCCAGCCACGTCGTACCCGCCGCGTCGGTTGCCATGTCGTACACCACTCCTAGGGGCTTACCCGCTAGTTCCGTCATGCACTCTACGCATTGTCCTTCGACGAACCGGCCCACCCCCGCTGTGGTTAGCACTCGCACTGAGCCGTCGGCTTGGGGTTGCAGGCCGAATATGTCGTTGGAAGGCAGCCCGTGTTCGGTGGTGTACACCTGAAAGCCACGCCCGTCGTAGGCTGCTAGCCCGCCGCCGAACGTGCCGAATAGCAGCCGTCCGTCCGCGTCTTCGACAATAGTTGTTACGGTGAGATGGGGCAGCCCGTCCGACAGGCCAAAGGTGTCAAAATGCGCTCCGTCGAATCGGCTTACGCCGCCGTCGGTTGTGCCAATCCAGAGGAGGCCGTGGCGGTCTTGATAGATGTCTTCCACGTACATCCCGGCCAGCCCGTCGAAAACCGTGTATTGCTGTCCGAGGATGTGACCGAATGCCTTCTGGCTTGGGGCTGTGTGGTTCATTATTCCTAATTCCTAACTGATGTTCCGCATGCCTTGTGTTTGTGTCATGCTGAGGAAGCCGTAGGCTGACGAAGCATCTTTTACCCCGGAAGGGATTGAGGTTAGAAGATTCTTCGACTGCGCTGCGCTGCGCTCAGAATGACAGGCGCATTCTATTGGGCCTGTACGTAACATCAGTTCCTAATTCCTTCACGGCGTCGGCGCGTCTGCCCGCAGCAACCCTTCCGCCTTTAGCTCGGCCCACAGGTCCGTTGGTATTTCGTGCTGAAACCACTGGGCGTTGGTCTCGATGTGCGCCGGTGTCTGCGCCCCTGGGATAATCGCCGCGACGAGGGGGTTGCCGAGCGGGAACTGCATGGCGGCGGCGGGCAAGGGCACGTCGTGCCGCTGGCAGACGGCTTGGATGCGGCGGGTCTTTGCGAGGATTTCGGGCGAGGCGGTGTCATAGGCATAGCGGGCTCCTTCGACCGGGCCGGAGGCGAGGATGCCGGAAGCGAAGACCGAGCCAATGACGATGCGCACGTTGCGCTCCTCGCAGAGCGGGAATTCCTCGTCGAGGGAGTCCTGGTCCAAGAGCGTGTAGGGCATGGCGACGATGCAGAAGTCGAGGTCGGCCGCGTCGAGCAGGCGCGGCATGGCTCCCATGCGGTTGAGACCCGCGCCGACGGCCTTGACTAGCCCTTGGGAACGCAGTTCGTCGAGGGCGCGCCAGCCGCTGGTGATTAGGTGGTTGACGTGGGCGGAGAAGCGCTGCTCGCTGTCGTGGAAGAAGCTGTCGAGGTCGTGGATTAGAAGCAGGTCGATGGAATTGAGGCCCAGCCGCTGCAAGCTGTCTTCCCACGAGCGCATGATGCCGTCGTATCCGTAGTCGAAGCGGAAGTCGAAGGGCAAGCCGCCGATCCAGAACCCCTTTTCGAAAGAATCGAGGTTGCGAGTGGCCGTGAGCACTCGGCCGACTTTGGTCGAGAGCACGAAGTCTTTGCGCTCCTGCTGGCGGAGAAAGTAGCCGAGGCGGTGTTCGCTTTTGCCGTAGCCGTAGAACGGAGCGGTGTCGTAGTAGCGGATGCCAGCGTCCCAAGCCGCTTGCAGGGTGTCTTGGGCTTGGGATTCGCTGACTGGATCGAACAGCTCGCCCAAAGGAGCGCCGCCAAAGCCGAGCGTACTTAGCTCGACGCCGGTACGCAGCGCGCGCGTGGGGATAGTGTACATAGGATGCTTCCTTTCGTTTGCAGGTTGCTGCGGTTATATCTTTGCATCGGCCGTGCGGTCGGCGAATAAAGCATTAGTAAAGGCTAGCTAGACGATATACCGGATACCGGCTCAGTTTGTCGTAACCGAGTCACGTATGCGCTCGACTAAAAGGACATTGACTAAGGTTTCAACCGACACGCCTTGTGCTTGGGCATTCTGCATGAGTTCTTCCGCTATTTCAGGGAGAATAGCAACGCGAATCGCTCGCTTGTGAGGCGTATCAAAGCGAAACCATTCCCCATCGTCTTCCATGAAATCAGCAGTATCTAGATTATCCCAAAATTCGGCTTCCTCTTCACGGTTTTTGAATTCAGGGACTTGTAATTTTTTCATTGTATATAGCTTCATTGACTAGAAGCGGCCGTGATGCGATTCGGCTGGTGCTTGGTACTCCACCTTGAGGTGGGGTGTTTCGAGTAGCTTGTGGCCCTCCAGCTTGGAGGTCAGGCAGCTTTCGAGTGCGCCGCTGACGATTAGCGTGCGCTCGGCGGGAAAGGGCGCTTGGCCGGTCTCGATCATTTCCCAGATCTTGGCTACTAGGCAGGCCGAGTACGTGACGTTGGGGGTAGGCGGCAAGAAAAATTGGGTCGAGATGGGGTCGTCTTCGCCAGCGAGCTTGCAGGCAAAGCAGTAGTCGCGGATGGCACCGTTGAGCATCAGGAGGGTCGTCTTGAGGCCGTCGTTGTGCTCAATGAAGTACGCGGCTGGCTCTTTGACGAGCTGGGGCAACTCGCCGTTGCCGAGCAGGTCTTGGGTGCGGCCGTCCTCGTCGGTTTTGCCGCAAGGGGAGTCGCTGCGCGAGAGGGCGGCTTCGAGCAGTCTTAGCGAATAGCGCCCCTTCTCACCCGCCTTCCATACGGCATCTCCTTCGATCAATTGCACGGATTTGACGCCGGTCTCGCCGCCTGAGCGACGCTCAATCATGCACTGCATGGCCTCTAGCGCGTGGTAATCCATCGGGTCGGAGCCGCCGACGCCGACCATCAGCGCCTCTTCGATCTGGCAGCCCAAGGGCAGCTCGACATCGGGCAGACGCCAAGTGACCGGCAGTGACGAACCGGCTAAAATTGGGAAGCCGAGCCGGTGGCCGTCGTCAACCATTTCTTGCGCTTTGTCAAAGCTGTAGGAGAGGTGCTTGTCGTTGTAAACTGGTACGGAACGGCCGTCTTCTTCAAAGACTTGGACGCATTCTTTGAAGAATTCGTAGCGCGGGTACAGAACCTGTCCTTTGTCGTTTCTGGGGTACTCGCCGTGCTCGCCGATGATCAGTACCGCGTCGCAAGCCAGTTCGTCGTCGCCGCAGCGCAGGGCCTCGGCGATGGTGGGGTACACGGCAAAGCCGAATTCGCGCGCCCGGTCTTGGCTTTGGTCGCCTTCGGGCTGCTGATCGACGTAGAGCGAGACGATTTTGCAGTCGGGGCGGTGCCAGCGGCCGCCGTAGGGATAGCCGACTACGAAGCGATCGGCAAAGTGCTGGGCGTGCGAGAGGTAGCGATAGATGGTAGCGATGACGGCAATGCGTTGGTGGGACTGCTGTTTTTCCCGACGAGCCATGTTACGTCCTCCAGAAAGTGGATTCTTTGGTGGCTTGGTAGGCGGTGTTTAGATGGGGCGTCTCGACTTGGGCCTGATCTTGCTGCAGGCTATCGACGCCGGCGATGACCAAACCCGAGGTGAGTAGGGTGCGTTCGACTGGATAGGTGGCTTTGCCGGTTAGGAACATCTGCTCGATGTTGTTGACCAGCGGGCTGAAGAAATTGGCCAGCGTGGTGCGGGCCGGGGGCATGGGCAAGTACATCTGAGTCGAGAGCGGCTCGTCCTGTCCAGTGAGCCGAGCGGCGAAGTTAAAATCTTGGACTAGCCCATTCATCAGCATCATGGTCGAGAGGAGGCCGTCGGCGTGCTCGTACTGGTAGGCGACGGGGCTTTCGACTAGGTGCTTGAGTTCGTCGATGGTGGGGAAGGGGTTATTGAACCCGGGTCGTGCCGGAGTGAGTGTGTGGCTGCGGCAGAGGCAGGCTTCGAAAAGCTCGCTCGACCACGCGCCGTCGGCGTGTGCCTGCCAGAAGGCATCGTCGCGGTAGGCCCGGAGCCATTTGACGCCGGTTTCGCCGCCCTTTCTGCGCTCGACCATGCACTGTAAGGTCTCCAAGCCGTGGAAGTCGTAGCTATCGACGCCGCCATAGCAGACGCAGACCGCTTCTTCGACCTCGGCACCAAGGGGCATGTCGAGTGAAGGGGTGCGCCAAGTAACGGGCAGCGATGATCCGGCCATAAAGGCGAAGTCGAGCTCTTGCGAGATATCGTACATCTCTTGGCACCAGTCCCAGTTCCAGGAAAGATGCTTGTCGTTGAACACGGGTGCGCTCTTGCCGGTCGTGCGATAGACCGAGGCGATCTGTTTGAAAAGCTCGTAGCGCGGGTAGAGGTGCTGGCCCTTTTCGTTGTGCTCGTAGGTGCCGTGTTCGGCGATGAGCAGGACGCCGTCCACGGCCAAATCGGCCCCGCCCAGCGTCAGGGCGTCGGCGACGGTGGGGTAGATCGCCATGTGGGGGAAACGGGTCGCCCGGTCTTGGCTCAGATCGCCTTCGGGACGCTGGTCCACGTACAGCGAGACCAGATCCATGGGCGGGTGGTGGTGTCGGCTGTTCCAGCCGTAGCCTTCGAGGAAGCGGTCGCAGATGTGCTGGGCGTGGGAGTACTTGCGGTACTCAGTGACGATGCCGGCGATTTTGGGGCGGTCGGCCATGATATTAGTCCCTCGACAGGGGGTGGAGATTCAGCGCATCCACCGCTTGAAGTTTTGGAATTTTTTTCTTTGGTCGGTTCTTGGCCAAATCGTAATTCCGTTGAAGATTCACCCATAACTCAGGCGTTGTGCCCAGCGCTTGAGAAAATAACCAAGCTGTCTCAAGGGTTACTCCTCGCTTGCCACGTATGATCTCGTTAATTCTCTGAAGAGAAACTTCAATGTGTTTGGCAAAGGCCACTTGGGTTACTCCCAAGGGTTTCAGAAATTCTTCTAGGAGAATTTCACCTGGATGCGTGGGAATGCGGTTTTCTGGCAGCATGATTGTCTCCAAATTATCCATTTCACGGTAATCGTGTAAATCATGCACCATTTTAAACCGAGAGGCAACCATGCAGATGATCACTGTATCGCGCAACGACGAGATCTACGAGGCATTCGCCGATGTGGCCCAAGCGGCTGATGGCACCTTGGTATGCACTTACCGCGAGAGCATGGGACACAGTTCGCGCCCCTTTTCTCGCATAATCGTGCGCCGCAGCTTTGATCGCGGCTTGACGTGGGCCCCGCGCCAAGTGGTGGTGGAGCGCACGGAGGAGGAAACTGCCCAGGGGCTGGGACGGCTCAATTGCTCGCGCATTGCCGCTTGCCGCGACGGAACTTTGCTGCTCATTGTTGACTTGCTGCTCAAGGATACTTTTGCAGAATACTTGGAGCCGGGCATCTGCATGAACCTCCTGTTGAGCAGCCACGACAACGGAGCCACGTGGGAAGGGCCGGAGGAGACCGGCATGACCGAGGGCATCGTCCCCTCCATCAAGGAGTTGGCCAATGGCGACCTGATCGTCGGCCTCACCGAACAGTGGCCCGGCCAGCGGGGGACCGAGGATTTCGTCGAAGTGCAGACGTGCTATTTGTCCGCCGACCGGGGCCAGACGTGGGAAGGTCCTTTCAAGGTGCCCGACCCCGAAGGTGCGCCCTGCACTGGGGGGCCTTGGCGCTTAAACGAGGGAGATTTCGCCGAAATGGACGACGGCACCTTGGTGCTCTACATGCGCGAAGACGGCGAGGGCCTGAGCGGCTGGAAGAGCTTTTCTGGCGACAGCGGCCGAACGTGGTCAACGCCGGTGCGCACTCAGATGATGCGCTGTCTGGGCCGCCCCTCGGTTGGCCGCCTGCGCTCGGGGGAGGTGGCCATTACCTACCGGGTCGCCAGCGGCCTTTCTACGGCCTTGGGACTCTACGTGGAGACTGCGGCGGAGGCTTTGCGCGGCTCGCCTGCCCGGGCGGGTGCTTCAGCCGACCCAGAGCAATCTCAGGGCGACACTGAGGCCCGCTTCGCCTTTTTGGACAACGACCGCGCCCTGTCGGCCGACAGCGGCTATTCGGGCTGGGTGCAACTACCCGATGGGACGCTCTACGTAGTCAATTACATCACCGACGACGCGCCCCGTGCCCACATTCGCGGCTATGTAGTGGGCCGAGAGAACTGGTATCTCTTTCCCGAGGGAGCGATCCACTCCAACACCCCCTTGTCGAACAATCCTCACTATTACGAAAAAGGCCAGCAAATGGCCCTTGAACAGCAACGCTGGGTTGACGAGCAAGATTGGTCGCGCCGCGTGCCGACGCAGAAATAGACCTTATTCGGCCCGTTCGAGTGCGGTCAGGTCAAACGGATTGGACCACGCCTTGCGGCCTCGGTCATCAACGATCTCGAAGCGCACCCAGCGGGCGTTGGCCCTGAGCGCGAAGGTCGCGGTCTCGAAGAGGGTGCCGTGCTGATGGTACTCGGTGCCGACGTAGAAATAGAGGGACGACACAACCTATGTTATACCCTTCAAACTCGTTAGTATCTCCTCTTTGACCCGTTCGGCTAGGGCGACTGCACATTCCGCTCGTTTTTGCGAAACCACCTCAAACTCTTCAGGATAGCGCATGTCCACTCCGTATGGTGTCAAGACATCGGCCTTCTCCAAGCGTTCCGCCAACGCACCATCTCGACGCGCTACTAATTGCCGCAATCGTCCAATATCGTGAGTTTTGGGAAATTCAACCTGATGGCGCACCAGAAACGCTTTAATATATTTCTCGGCCGCTTGTTGGGCGTGGAATCCACCAGTAAAATAGTCTTCCAATTCGCCCGTACAAAGGAGCTTTGCCGCTTGAAGATCCGAGTTGGCCTTTTTTAACCACTGTTGCACAAAATCTTCTACCACTTGCTCAGGCTGTCTCATGTAAAACCACCCCGTACTTATGCGCCGGAAAGGCCAAGCCCCCGATGACGTTTTTGGTTTCCTCGAACTCTACCTCTCCCATGACCCACACATCCACTGCATAGGGTACGCCCGCTAAGGACGCTCGCAGTCTCCGCCGCTCGTCGCGCTTAACCACCGGGTCGGCTTCCACTACCAGCACATCGAAATCACTATCGGGGCGAGCAGTTCCCTGCGCCCGCGATCCATATAGGATGATCTTGCGTATGGATTGACCTGTTCCAGTGAGAATCTGGTTCTTCAAGAGCAAACCGACTTGGAGGTCTTGTTCGGCAATCATCTCCTTCTCCTATTTTCAGCCTCCCCCTAGGGGATCCGCTGACGTGAGGGTCTGTAAAACGAATGGCCGGAGAACAAAAGCGATTTGGACATCAACTCACTTGAGGTGCTCGGCGAGATCTTCGAGTCGAAATCCCTCACCTTCCCATACAGAACTAGCGACGCGAATCCGTGCCGCGCGGATTCATAAATCGTCCCTCAATTTTTCTTCACGACGCAGAAGTAGATCTTATTCGGCCCGTTCGAGTGCGGTCAGATCAAACGGATTGGACCACGCCTTGCGGCCTCGGTCGTCAACGATCTCGAAGCGCACCCAGCGGGCATTGGCCCTGAGCGCAAAGGTCGCGGTCTCGAAGAGGGTGCCGTGCTGGTGGTACTCGGTGCCGAAAGAATCGGACACCGCGGCGATGCGTTGCGTCGGCGAACAGGACACCGTGGCTTCGACTTGGGTGCGGTCGTCGCCCTCGCGGTCGGTGCGGCGGAGCTGGATGTCGTGGATTGCGGGACCGGTGCTGCCGTACGACGCGCCCGCGACTAGAGCGGCGACGACTGCGGCGGCGGTGCGCTCTTTGACGCGGACATGGGTCCAGCCTTGGTACGTGTCGCGCTGGTCGGCTTCGAGGGCGTGCGAATCGTCGTTGGCCAGCGCGGGGTAGAGGCGATTCTCTAGATCCATCCAGTCGTCCCAATGCACGCTCGACTCGCCGCGTCCGGCGCAGCGGCAGGTGGTGTTGAAGACCTCAATACCGGCGAACCCGGAAAGCGGCACCGCGTCGCGCAGGATATTGACCGAACTCCAATGGGGGTGGGCCAGCCAGACCGCACCGCCTTGGCGGCGGACCTCGTCAATGACGTGCTGGGGCGGCATCTTCTCGGCGTTCATGTCCTCGTGGATATTGATACAGACGAAGTGGTGCCGCTGACCGCCGAAGGGGTTGTCTGGGTGCAGTTCGGCTCCTTGGATGAGCACGAAGTCGCTCGGGGCTTGGACGGTATCGGTAAAGGTGATTTTGTGGTGGTCGGACAGGCAGAGGAAGTCGTAGCCTTGGCCGACATAGCCGTCGAGCCGCTCCTGGGGCGCGGCTTTGCCGTCGGAGTTGGTCGTGTGCGAGTGGAGATTGCCCTTGAGCCAGGTGTAGCCGTCGTCCGTGCTGAGGGCAAATGGGTTGGTCAGTGCGCCCTTGGGTGCGTTGTCCGACATTTTGGTCCTTTCTCTGGGAGGGGAGTTTAGCGCGGGTCAGCTTGAACGGCATAGTATAGAGCGGCTCTCTTCGGGGAGCAATGGTGCTTATGTTTTAGGCCGCCGCCCCAATCCCACCTGCGAGATCAGCATCCCCGCAAACATCAGCCCACACCCGACTAGCCCGCGCAAGGGCATTTCCTCGCTTAGCAAAAGCCACCCCCCCAACGCAGCGAAAACCGTCTCCAGACTGAGGATGATGGCCGCGTGGCCGGGAGCCGTCCGCCGCTGAGCTACTACCTGCAGAGTATAGGCCACGCCCACCGACAATACTCCTCCGTAGAACAAGGGTACGGCCGCATCGACGAGCGGTTGCAAGGCGATGTGCTCGGTGCCGATGGCGACGGCCATACTGAGCAGCGAGCAGACGAAGAATTGCAAAAAAGCCAGCATCGCCCAATCGAGCTGACGCGAGAGGCTGCCGATGACCAGCACGTGCCCGGCCCAAAAGAATGCGCTCACGAGCACGAGCGCGTCGCCGCGGGCAATGGCCAATGGCGGCTCCACGCTCAGCAGGTACAGGCCACTGGTCGCCACCAGAGCGCCGGTCCAAGTGCTGCGACGACTGCGATGTCGTAGCAAGAGACCGAGGATCGGCACCAGAATTACGTATAGCCCGGTGATGAACCCGGCCTTGCCGGCCGTAGTATAGACGATGCCGACTTGTTGCAGGGAAGCGGCGGTAAAGAGGAAAAGCCCGGCGAGCAGGCCGCCCGGGAGATTGTGTTGGAAGCGGGATGCGAGCGGTGTAGCGGTGGTGCGCAGGACAAAAGGCAAAAGCGGCAAGCAGCCGAGGGCGAAGCGCACGCCATTGAAGAAAAAGGGACCGACGTGCTCCATGCCGGCGCGTTGGGCGACGAAGGCGAAGCCCCAGATAAGGGCTGTGAGCAGAAGCAGGAGGTCGGCGCGGACTTGGGCGGAGTGCGTCGCCGCAGTGTTCATATCAGCGCCTAAAGGGCAGTGGTCGGCCCGCGTATTTTTGCGCTAGCGCATAGACCAATAGGTTGGTGCCGAACTGTAGGCTGCGATTGCGGCCTTCGGCGTCGAGGTTGCCCCAGAACCAGCTAATGTTGAGGTCGCTGAAGATAACGGCGACCCGGCCTTTGAGTTCTATGGCTTCCAAGGCGAAGACGTTGCCCCGGTCCGTACCGCTTAAGGGCGGCCCATCGGGGAAGTCGAAATAGGTCGAGTACAGGGGGTCGCTCTTGGGTAATTTGCGCCAGCGTGCTCCGTCGTTGCCGAGGACTTGAGGGGCTTTGAGCAGGGCCTTGAACTGCCGGTCGAAGGGGGTGCCCGCTACGCCAGCTTCCCCGCGTCGGTTCGCATCTAGGGGCAGGATGTCCTCGGCAAAGAGCAGGCCGCCGCGGCGCAGGTATTGGGCGAGGCCCTTCTTTTCGCGGTCGCTTATCTGCATGACGCAGTCGAAGCCGGTCATGTAGAGCATCAGCGCGTCCGCGATGCGGGGATCGTCGAGGGTGAGGGTGCGCAAGTACAATGGCACTTCAAGTTGGGTAGATATGCGGGTGAAACTCACCAGTTCCTGCACGGCCTGCGAGAGGTAGTCCCGCTCCTTGACCGCGTATTTGTAGCTCACTTGGACGATGGCCAAGGGGGTACCCGGTGCTGGCGTCACTCGCTGATGTTTGGGTTGGGGGATTGATACAGGGGGGCGCTCGTTTTGGGCTAGGGCTGGAGTGGCGAGCAGGAGTGTAAGAAGGAGACTTGCTCTCGGCCGGCGGATGAAACGGTGGACGGTGGCCATGTTATATCCCAAGGTCGCGCCGTGGCGACGGGTCTTGGGTAGGGGGGCGGTTTGCAAACCGCCCCCTACTTGTTGACTACTTGGATCAGGGCCTGCATAAAGCCTACGCAATGGGCGCGTCCCCGGTGTCCCCAGGGCGAGTCATCGACGATATGGGGCACGTGATCGGTGATCATAAAGCCGTCGAAACCGACCGCCTTGAGCGTCTGTACTACCTCGAAGGTATCGACTTGGCCGCAGTCGATGAAGGTCTCGTGGAAGTCCTCCACTGGCCCGATGACGTCACGGAAGTGGATGTAGATGATTTTCTTTTGCCCGCCGAAGTGGCGGACGGCGCGGATGACGCTGTCGTGGCCGCCCATCTCCGACCAGCACCCCATGCAGAAGTCGAGGCCGTGATGTGGGCTGTCGAAGGTGTCCATGTTGCGCTTGAAATCGTCGAAGGAACTGCATATCCGCGCTATGCCGCCGAGGGTTGTGCCGGTGGGTGGGTCGTCCGGGTGTAGGGCTAGGCGCACGTCAGCTTCCTCAGCTACGGGCAGGATGCGCTCCAAATACCAGCAGTAGTTTTCCCACATTTCCTCGTGGGTGAAGACGCGGCCGTGGGTCAGTTCTTCGGGGTCGTGCTCGGCGAGAGCAAAGCGGGTGGCGCGAGCACCGCCGCGCAAGGTCGCTGGCTCGGGCGTGCGCCAGACGCTGTTGGGAATCCAGTGGTAGCCGAGGATTGGGATGCCGGCCTTGCCCATGTTGCGCACGGTGGTGATCATGTGCTGGAGTTGTTCTTCGCGGCCGGGTTGGCCGAGCATGATCTGGTCGTAAAACGATGTGGGCACGTTTTCCAGCGCCATCAGCCGCAGTTCGGCGGCGTCGGCCCGCTTTTTGAGGGCGGCCAAGTCGGAGTATTCCCACTGCTTGTCGCCGGGGAGTTTGGGTGTATTCATCAAAAAGTCGTCGCAGCCCATTTGCTTGATAAAGGCGAGCTTTTCGTCGGTGAGTTCGTTGAACTGGCCTAGACCTACGCGCATTTGCAGGGACATAAGTGGCCTCCAAAGGTGAGGGGTTGCAGAGCGGGAAATTTGCCGCAGCCGCCGGGGCAGGTCAAGCGCGGCTGCCGACGCCGGCCCCGGTGGGGACGTGTACCTCTAGGCCGGCCGCAGAGTCGGCGACTAGATCGCTGTCAAAGGCAATCGCCTCCGGCTCAAAGAGCAGCACGACGGTCGAGCCGCCGAATTGGAAAAAGCCCTTTTCTTGGCCGCGCTCACAAGGCCCTATCGAGTACGTCTGGACGATGCTGGCGACGTTGATGGCACCGACTTCGATGTAGGCAATCTTGCCGAAGGCGGGCGTGGTCAGCTCGCAGACGGAGCGCCGGTTGCGGTGGAAAACGTCGGGCACGCGGGCGAGGGCGATGGGGTTGACTGAGTGATAGGAGCCGTCGATCCACTGCGTCGGACCGACTTGGCCGTCGGCTGGGAAGTGGAAGCGGTGATAGTCGTAGGGGGCGAGGCGCACGACGAGGGCGGCACCGCCGTGGTATGGGGTGGGGTCGATTGCTGCGGCTAGGAGTTCGCGGGCCGAGAGTTGGTTTCTTTTGACCGGCAGCACGTCCTCGGCTGCGAGTTGCGGATAGACGAGGACCTTGCCATCGGCGGGGCAACAGAGGCGCTTGGGGTCGGGGTCGCAGGGTCTGGCTCCGGGTTTGAGACGGCGAATAAAGAAGTCGTTGAAGCTGGAATAGTGGCTGAGGGGATATTCGATTTCGTCGAGGTCGATGCGGTAGCGCTCGACAAAAGGGCGGATTTGACGCCGGGTCCAAGTGCTTTGCTTCCACCAGCCGTAGAGGCGGGAGAAAAGGGGCCGGTTGAAGACGGCGCGAAAAACAAGATGCCCCGTGCTCGTGCCGTAGAACCAGCGGAGGAGCGATTGTCCCGGAACGTGTTCGACGACGATAGACCCGGTTTGGCGGTTGCGGTAGCGGGTTGGTGGTGGTGGAGCGGCTTGATGGAAGGACATGGGAAAGAAAGTGGGTGGAAAAACGCGCGAGGTGTGAAGCGAGAAGACGGATAGAGACTACAGACGCTCACTCTTCTCTTGCAATTAAATCCAGGGTGATAAGGGAGTCTTCATTCTGGCAGTTTCACGCCGTGGAACCGGGCGCAAGCCGGATACTATGGGCAGCATCAAACTCCCGTGCAGCGAGGATGTGCTGCGGCGTCAGCACCGGAAAATCGGCTAAAAGCTCAACCTCCGTCATCCCTCCCTCTAAGTATTCCAGCACGTCATAGACGGTAATTCGGGTACCTTTGAAACAGGGCTTGCCACTGCGAACACCGGGTCGGATCTCAATGTAGTCTTCAAAGTCCATATTGCCATACCTTGCGGCCTCTTTCTTTATAAGAATATAAGCCCCATAGTTATCTTCCATAGCGGCATACATTATGTCAAGCTATTGCTGGATGGCAAGGGGTGCCGGGATGCTGGTCTAGTACCTCCTCGCGCCCAATACGGTAACTTGACTATACTTTATCACCCTGACAACCAAACAATTTAGAGACGAGGACAAGTGGAAGAGATAGACAAAGAGGCCGTCAAAGCGTATTTGCTCGGGTTACAGGATGCGATTTGCGCGGCCTTGGAAGCAGAGGACGAAGGCACTTTCCACGAAGATAGCTGGGAGCGGCCAGAGGGGGGTGGTGGCCGTACGCGCGTGTTGGAGGGGTCGGTGATTGAGCGGGCTGGGGTGAACTTTTCGCATGTGCGGGGCAATGAGTTGCCGCCGACGGCTACGGCGCGCCGCCCCGAGTTGGCGGGGCGAGGCTTTGAGGCGATGGGCGTCTCGGCGATTGCTCATCCGCACAACCCTTACGCGCCGACTTCGCACCTGAATGTGCGGTTTTTCACGGCAGAGAAAGAAGGGGAGGAACCTGTGTGGTGGTTTGGCGGTGGGTTCGATTTGACGCCGTATTACGGTTTTGAAGAGGATGCCGTGCATTGGCATCGGACGGCCAAAGCCGCGTGCGATCCTTATGGCGAGGGACTCTACCCCAAATTCAAGCAGTGGTGCGACGAGTACTTTTTCCTGCCGCACCGCGACGAGCCGAGAGGGATCGGCGGCCTGTTCTTCGACGATTTCGACGAAGGGGGCTTTGAGGATTGCTTTGCCTTTGCTCGTAGCGTTGGCGATGGGTATATAGCCGCGTATCTGCCGATTTTGCAGCGGCGCAAGAGATGGGAGTACGGCCGTCGGCAGCGGCAGTTCCAGCTCTACCGCCGGGGTCGCTACGTGGAGTTCAACTTGGTTTGCGATCGGGGCACGCTCTTCGGCCTGCAATCAAAGGGGCGCATTGAGTCGGTCTTGGTCTCGCTGCCGCCCTTGGTGAGTTGGGCGTACGATTGGCAGCCGGAGGAAGGATCGGAGGAGGCGCGGCTCTACGAGGTGTTTCTCAAGCCGCGAGACTGGGCCGCGAAGGCGGGCTAGGGCAGCAGGTCGGCGACGGAGATGGAGGCGTCGGGACGGCCGAGCGGGGAGACCGTGGCGTTGGGAGTAAGTACTGTGCAAGACCGATAGGTTTCCTGGTCTTGGTCAGGGTCTCTATAGACCTCTAGGCAGTAATCTATCAGATTGAGGATCCAGTACTCGGGAGTACCGCTAGCGGCGTACAATCTTTGCTTGTGTTCCCGATCGTATCTCAGCGAGGAATCCGAGATTTCGACGACTAGCACAGCGACCGTGGGATGGCACGCGAGGTAATCGCGTGGTTGGCCGCGGACTACGGCGACATCGGGTTCAGGCTCGGACGACTCTCCCAAGGCCATAGGGACTTGGACGCGCATGGTAAAGCCTTGGACATATACTGCGCTCAGGACTTCATCCACTAGACAGACTGCTGTAGCGTGGGCCCTGCTTTGTGGTGTCATTTCGAGGATTTCTCCGTTGATCAGCTCAAGTCGGTCCTCTGGATGAAAAACGCCGGCGGACACCATTTTCTCGTATTCTTCCCGCGTCCATAGATGGGGTTGTAGGGATATTGCATTCATAGACCGCGATCTCCGTCTTTTTAATCTATAGCAATCCTACATCACTTACAAAACGATCCGCAGATGGACGCAGATAGACGCAGAATAGTATGCACAAGACGATCCACTGCTCGAATCGTGCAAATCATTCCGGTTTAGCCCTGCCAATCGGGATTGGGTTGGGGAATTTTGGCTTCCACGTTTTCGCGCCATTCCCGTAGCAGCCCGTGCAGCCGGTCGCGAATTTGCGGCACTTGCTCGGCTAGGTTGCGCTCCTCGCCGATGTCGTCGCGCAGGTTGTACAACTCCAGCCGTCCTTCTTCAAAAAACTCGATCAGCTTGTAATCGCCAGCGCGCACGGACGAGCCGGGGGTGCCGCCCTGATTGCCGTAGTGCGGGTAGTGCCAAAAGATGGCTTCGCGCTCAATGGATTCGGCACCGCGCATAAGCGGCGCGATGCTGGTGCCGTCGCAGTGCTGCGTGGGGATGGGGTCTAAGTCGGCCAGTTCGAGGATCGTCGGGTAGAAGTCGGGGCTGGTCACTGGGACTGGACAGGTGCTGCCGGCTGCGACTTGGCCGGGCCAGCGCACCAGCAAGGGTTCGCGGGTGCCGCCTTCGTACATCCAGCCCTTGCCCTCGGCCAGCGGCGCGTTGCAGGTCGGCGAGCTTTCGGAGGTGGCGAGGCCGCCGTTGTCCGAGGTGAAAAATACGGCGGTGTTTTCGGTTTCGCCGAGCGCGTCGAGCAAAGCGAAGAGGCGGCCCAAGTTTTCGTCGAGGCTCTCGATCATGGCCGCATAGACCGGGTCGGATTGGATGAGCCGCCGTTTGACGCGCTGGTTCTTTTTGTGCTCGCAGGGGAAGTATTCCCCCTCGGCAAAGGTCTCGACTTGGTCCAAGCCGAGGGCGCGGGCTTTGGCTTCGTACTTGGCGATTTTTTCTGGTTTGGCTTGGATCGGCGTGTGGACGGTGTAGTACCAGAGATTCAGGAAAAAGGGCCGCTCGTCCTTGTGGCGGATTAATTCGAGCACTTGGTCGGTCAGGTAGTCGGTTAGGTACGTGCCTTCGGGGACATCGGCGTCGGCGAGCGGGGGAATGGTCCAAGGGCTGAAGTACCCGCCCTGCCCCGGCGAGCCTTGGTGTGCGCCGCCAATGTTGACCTCAAAGCCGTGGTCTTCGGGCAGGTGCCCGTCGCCGCCCAAATGCCACTTGCCTACGTGCCACGTCTGATAGCCACCCTCGTTGAGCGCGCGGGCCAGCGAGTGCTCGCGCGTCGGCAGTTGCTTGAGATACGGCACATCGACGAGCTGGCCACGCGCTGGGTGGATGCGCCCATGCACGTCGATCCAGTCGGTGATGCCGACGGTGGCTGGGTACTTGCCGGTGAGGATGCTGGCGCGGGTCGGCGAGCAGACCGGGCAGGCCGCGTACGCGTCGGTAAAGCGCATGCCCTCGCGGGCAAGGCGGTCGATGTTGGGCGTCTCGTAGAAGGAACTGCCGTAGCAGACGAGGTCCTTCCAGCCCATATCGTCGATGAGGATGAAGACGATGTTGGGCTGCGTCACGCGAGGGCCTCTTCGATGGCGATAACGACTGCCGGATCGTTGGGGGTGGTTCGGGGCGCGAAACGGGCCAGTGGTTGGCCGTCCTTGTCGATGAGGAATTTCTCGAAGTTCCAAGAGATGTCGCCGGGAAAGGCCGCACCCTCGCCGGCGAGATAGGCGTAGAGCGGATGACGGTTGGGGCCGTTGACCTCGATCTTGCTAAAGAGCGGGAAACTCACGTCGTAGCGGGTCTGGCAGAAGTCGAGGATCTGTTCCTCATTGTTAGGCTCTTGCCCCTTGAATTGGTTGCAGGGAAAGCCGAGGACCGCTAGGCCTTGGTCGGCGTATTGGCGATGCAGTGCCTCTAGGTCGGCGTACTGCGGAGTCAGGCCGCACTCGCTGGCCACGTTGACGACGAGGAGCGCCTTGCCGGCGTAGTCGGCTAGGTCGGAGTCTTGGCCGTGGATGGTTTGGGCTGTGAAGTCGTGGACGCTGCTCATGTTTTTCTCCTTGTAGTTTGATGGTTGGATAGACTCTAATATTGCCACTCGCCTAGTTACGTTCAATGCCCGGTGCATGGCCGGTCTATCTTGCCTATCTTTTCATGCCCCTCTAAACAACAGAAGAGAAAGAGACTATGAGCGACCGACCGGCCATCGAAATTTACTCAATCGGCACCGAGCTTTTAAACGGACAGATTCAAGACACCAATTCCTTCTGGATGGCGCAGCAGATCGCCGCGCTCGGCGGCTATGTGCGTCGGATTGCGATCCTCGACGACGATATGGACGAGTTGACCGGCGTGCTCAAAGACGCCTGCCAGCGCGGAACTCGGGTAGTGATTACCACTGGAGGACTTGGGCCGACGCCCGACGACATGACGGTTGAGGCCATCGCCAAGATCACGGGGGTAGGGACGGAAGTCGATGAAACGTTGGTCAAGCGCTATATGGAAAGCCGCGGTATTGAAAAGCGCGCCGATGTCAGCGAAGGGCTGATCAAGATGGCGACCAAACCGGAGGGCTCTGTGGCCCATCCCAACCCGGCGGGCGTGGCTCCCTGCGTGGAGTCGCAAGTCGGCGCAACCACGATTTACAGCCTACCCGGCCCGCCGCGCGAGGTCGAGGCGCTGTTTCGCCAGTCGGTAGAGGATGCCTTGGCCGGGATATACGACGATGTGCGGCTCTCGTTGCGAGTGGCCGTCAACCTGCCCGAATCGCAGTGCGGCCCGATTCTGCACAGCGTGATGGGCCAATATCCCAATACCTACCTCAAGGCCTTCGTCGCGTTGAGGGAGCGCACGGCCGATGGTCAGCGGCTGCCAGTGGATATCGTTGTTTGGGGCAAGGAGGCCGAGGAGGCACAGGCCCTGCTCGACAAGGCGTTGGCGGAGTTTAAGGCCCAGGCGTTTGAGAAGGGCAGCGAGGTCGAGGTTAGCGACGAGCAGTAGGTGCGTTGAGTACCGACGATAATGGACAGACTAGCGGTCCCGGTCAACAGGTTCCTCAACCCCTCGCTGCCTCTGCCGCCACATGCCCGGCCAGTTCGCTTAGGAATGTTCTTAGACCGGTCATATCGCTCATCTCGGAGTATTCGCCGGTATCAATGGCTGAACGCGGCGAAACAATGACCGATGCTGCCGTGTAGAGCTGTTCCTGCATTAGCTTACGGCACAAAATGTTGTAACGATCCGCATAGGACGCTTTTTCAAATTCCTTGAATACGGAATAATGAGGCGTCGCATCTGTAACCGGTGTACGGGATTCGGGCGCATCTTCAAGAAGTATCATCCATCCCGCAAAAGGCCGTGGCTGTTCGCCAAAAGCCCCCTCGCGGTAGGCGGTCCAAAAATCGTGCGCCGTGCCGATAGCTTCCTCTGCCCGGTTGTTGGCATTGTTACCAAAAGACGGCCCGACTTGGCTTTTGAACTCAATAGCTGCGACTAGGTGGCCTTTATTCATCACCAACAGATCCCAGAGCTTGGTCGGGCGAAAATACCCCGGCAGCGTGAGTACGCGGCGCTCTTGATGAATCTCGGCATCGTCAAGTCCATTGGCCTTGACGATATCTATCACCAAGGCTAAAAACCCGTCCATGTTTTTTCCGGCAGTAACGCCGGCACGCTCGCCTTGGTCCGCCTTGCCAGAACCGATCTGTTTCTGCCGCGCCTGTTCGCGACTCTCCCAGAATATCTTGACGGCCTCGTGCGCTTTTTGTTCGTAATTTGCCAGATCAATCGCCATCAAAATTCTTTCTTATTCACCATTGCCACCGAGCGCAGCCCGTTCGTCCTGTGATAATCCATATATCTCGAATACAGCCGCATTGCAAGCGTCAATGTCGCGGCTATTAGCAGCTTCCCTCAGAGCATTTTTGAGCGTTTCATCCACGTCCTGCCAGTAAGGCAGCCGGATACGGCGCAGATATTGCGCCTGAAATCGCAAGTAGCCGCCGCGCATCCGGGTCGAATAGACCGACACAAACAGGCGGGCGATACCCGATAGCAGCACCGCTTGCAGCGCGTACAAATCCCATTCATCGCTCGTGATAAAGTAGAGATTGTGGTGCGGGTAAAGCTTGCCGCATTCATAGACGATATGGGCCTGACCCTTGATATCAGGGATTAGCAGCTTCGGCTTACTGGCAAGGGCTGGATAGATGCGATCAATCGTACGATACCAATTAGCAGGTGATTTCTTGGCGATATGCCGTTTTGCTATCTGGTCCTTGCGAGCTTCCAGATAGGTTTTGAGTTTGGGGAATTTTGCTAGATTAACAAGCCCCCCTTCATCGGCGAATGGATTGACGACGCCAAGGCCGCGCCATTTGACGGTGCCTGTGATAATATCGCGGGTCGTCGCCAGTGGTAGTTTGCGATCCGGCTCTACATCTAGCTCGTCATAGGGACCGATAAAGGCTTGATCGGCACCAGTAGCCACACCGATGCCGATTTTACATCCTACCTCTTCGATTAGCGGGAAATCTCGCTCCAGTCGCCGGATAAGGGCAAGCTGGTCGGACGACGCCAATATCCAAGGTTCGGCTCCTGCCGCAACGCCGGTCATTTCCTTGACCCCACTCTCTGAGGCTGGCTTTTCTTTGGATAGCAGGGTCTTGCTTAAAGCCTTGAGCGTTGTCGGCTTAATCTCGGGACGGTGCGCGACGCGTGTTTTGCCCGGCTTTTCATTGGCAATGATAGTAATAGCCGGATAGGCAATAACATCTGCGTAGAAGGCCGGTGTATCGACCATATCGACATACATTTTCAAATGAAATTTATCAGCAGTCAACTTACGCAGTGGACCCCCATAACGGTTTTTCATCCAGCGATCAGCGCAGATAAATCCAAGCGTACCGCTCGGCTCCAGTAGGTTGAGCGAACGCTCGATAAATGGGATGTAAAGGTCGGCGCGGTCAAATACGGTCGTATAGCGATTGCGGTATTCGGCAATGAGCGCAGCGGGAATCAGCTCTTGCCGCACATAAGGTGGATTGCCAACTACGCAGTCAAACGCAAACGGCAGCGGCGCGAGAAGAAAATCGCCCTTGATGAGCCAGGTGTCGGCAAGTGTGGTGGCTGGCTTTGTCTCAAGCCCTTCTGCCTTGAGCACGGCGATGACCTTCTCGCGCGTCGCCTGAAATGTATCGTCGTGCAACTCGACGGCCCGAATGGCATTGGCCAGCATTTCTCCCGGATCGGCGTTACTCTTTCGCCTGCCCCACGCTTTGAGCAAGCGCTTGATCACGATAAGAAGAAAATCGCCGCCGCCAAAAGAAGGCTCTAGTAGGCGAATTTTATGCAAAGGCCGGTCTGCGGTATAGTTGACAAGGTCGAGGATGAACTCGACGACCTCGCGCTTTGTAAAAATTGCGCCGCGTTCCTCGATTCCGGCTTGCGCTAGCTTGGTCAGTGCGTCCTCTACGGGGCACATGCCGGGGAAGGAGGCTTGGGTTACTTGTTGTAGTGCGCTCTGCGTCATGGATCCCACACGTCCTCTCAGTTCGCGTGTTTAACCATTTGTTTACGATGTTTGATAAACTCGCGCAAGGAGCGTCGAATAAGATAGGAGACCGGCACATCGCTGTGATGGGCCATGAGGTCAAAACGATTATTGGGTAAACCAATTATAGGGAGTATAACAAGGCGCAAGTGCGTATCTATAAAATAACGCTGGATCTTTTACGCTATGGGGTTGTATGCCGCCGAACCCTTAATCACTAAGGAGGTGAGGCGGCATGAAGAAGTTGAAGCGGGTGGTCGCGGCGATCTGGCGCACTATATGGATTCTTATTCTCGCTCATCGGCTGATCAAGTTAATCTTGGAGCTGGTTAATGGCCTCTGCGGCTGAGTTTTCCTCGGTCCGGTCGAATCGCGGCATTTAGGGCGCGCGGCCCGGAAGGGGTGGCCGCCCCGAGGGGGAACGCCGCCGCCGCAGATCGCGCTTGCGAGGTGAACCCTTTCGGGGCTTGCCATGATCGTCGCAGACGTGCTTTATCTTGTCCGAACCAATCCAATCAAAGGGGGGGGTATCGTGCAATACAAGACGCCACTGAGCGACGCCACAAAGCGGTTTATGGAGAAAGCCTTTCGAGCAGCTCTTGAGGCTGAATCGGAGCGGACTGATGACAAGACGCGCATTCGGCGAGCGGCTGGAGAAGCTGCATGGGAGGTGGGGGTGAAAAGGCAAAAGGAGAATTCCCAAAATATCGACGACTGGATAGATGAACTAACCCGGCGCTACCTTCCCGAATAATCCGCGCCTGGTTCACGAGCAGCCGGCGGAGCGCTGGCCTTCGTTGAGTGGCTTATGGCAGATTCGGCAGTTGCGGGGGATCTCCATGCTTTTCACCTATCGAGCGCAGCGAGCATCATGCACACCAAGCCAACAGAGCGACCACGACGGCCCGAAATCCAGACGGGAAATCGTTCCCTGCGGGTCGTCGAGGGCGCGGCTCTCGGTGGCTTATCCAGCAATGCGCGAAGCGCACGGCCCGGTAACGGGCCTATGGGGAAGGGGAGCGAGAAAGGGGAGCGTCAGGCAGCAGGGGGCTGCGAGCTGGCGAGCTGCTTGGGGACGTGCTGGGTGGGCTGAATCAAAGCTCCCCACTTCGAGCGCCGGGGGGGGACGCCTGCACAAAGAGATAGTACCGATAAATATTATCGTTAGTCCAACGTGCGTCCGCTTATGCGCGGGCGCGTCATCAGACCTCTGCTTCGTCTGGTCACTTCAGATCAGGGTCGCCTTGCGGAGCGAATGGTTCATCTGACTCAGGTTTTGTGTCGGCAATCCGGGGTGCCTCTAGAGCTTGATGTCCTTAACTACGTTGCAGTAAAACTCTTTAAGCCCCTGTGAGATACCCCCCAAGATGTGCTCGCCCGGCCGGCCACGGCCGCGTCTGTTGCTGAAAGACCGAGTCCAAACGATCCGGAAGAACCGCGGATTTGCGTTTTGGGGAACTTGAACACCGTTTTTGTCTGCGCAGAGCCTAGTGATGTCCTCAAGGTAGTCATGGACTGGGACGGTAGTCGTTAGGCCACGTACCGTCCAGTGTGTGACTATTACAAGGTCACCACTTGGCAGATATTCTGCTCGTAGCTGTCTCGACAGCCAGCGAATCTTAGTTCTCCTTTGACCCTCGGTCGGAGCAGCCACCTGTAGGACGTACTGAACTGATCTGCTAGGTAAGATCGCCCTCATTGTGATATCACCAGCGGTATCCGGGATGCAGAAGGTTCCACTGAGTATTCCTTCCCCATTCACTGAATTCTGGGCTTGCAGGTCGCTGTTTTTTCTTTCCTCCCTAGACATGTGTACTTTCACGTCAACCCCCAGCTTGGCCCGCAGCCTGAATGCCGCCGTTTGAAGATAGCCTATCCAGTGTCGAGCAACGTCTAGAAGCTCAGAACTTGATTCTTTGAGCGCGTTTTTCCTTGCGGCGTCTAGCACTTCGCTCCAGTGGGGACCCAAGTCAGGAGGGGCAATAATACGCGAGTTTGGATCTTCTACATAGCGGATCCACTCGTCCAGCATCCATTTTTGCTCACGATCTGAAACCTCCTTCTCTTTCTTTTTGCTAAGGACGTGAGCCTCGCTGAGCAATCGCTCCCAAGAGAAATGCATGACTGGTATATTGCTCCGGCGATCAAAGGTCAAAGGAGGATCACCGTCGTTGCGCGCTGGCTGATTACTCACGGTGATCAAGACATCAGCACCTTCCTGCTTAGCGAGCTGATGGTACTTGTCGATCTGATCTTGATTAAGCTTTGCATTCCCTACTTTGACCTCTATGAATGCCCTCCAAGACGTCTTACCCCGCTCTACAGTAAGAATTCCATCGAGGCGAAGTGATTTCAGTGCTTCGCCCCGTGTTTCTTCCAACTTAGCCTGAACCTCCGTGTAGCAGGAGACTCGACCTGCAGGTCCGTTCGATAGGCTCACGATTCTCCGGCCAAACTTGGAAACCGCACGAATCACAGCAAGTAGTGAGGCTGTAGCTCGGAGTTCTGCTTCTTGATCGCTTCTAAAATGAACGGAGGGAAAGAGCCTAACTTCATTCTTAGGCTGTAGGTTAAGGTATTTTCTCACTATTCCCCTCCCAATAACAGGTGTGTAGGTTGAGCGTCCAAGGACGTATTCGTAGACTTTCTTGGCGTTGGGTTCAATCTCAGAAGCGCCCGATGTCGACGAGACATCGGGCGCTTCTTTGTGCGCTTCTTAGAGTTTCTTAGAACCGAGCCTCAACTCGATGCCCGCCGCGTCGCGCTTAGCACGTCGTAGCAAAACTGCGCCGTGCTCCAGGCGTCGTACCCATTCGCGTTCCAGATCTGGCCGGTGACCTCTGGGCAGATGTACTGGTCCCAGCCAGCGTCTCGCACGGCCTTGTAGTAGGCCTTCATGTCCAGCTTACCGCTGCCGGGCAGGAGATAGCGCACCCGCCCCTCTTCGTCGAGATAGCCGTCCTTGATGTGATTGTGGACTGAGTACTGGAGATTCAGGTCGATCGAGTGCTGCAAGTCGATGCCCTCAACCCAGAAGTGGCTGTAGTCGAAGTTGAGACCGAGGTTCGGGTGATTGGTTTGCTGCATGAGCCAAGCGGCCTTTTCCGGTGTCTCAAAGTCGTCGCCAGCATGCGGCTCGATGGCGACGATGACGTCGTATTCGGCGGCCATGTCGCCCAGTTCGAGTACTAGCTCGACGATGCGCTCTTTGCCGGTCTCCCAGGCGGGTTTGCCGCCGAGGGTGGTGCTGACGACCATTGGGCGGTCGTCGAGCCGGAGTGCGCGGCTCAGCTCAAAGGTCGCCCTAAACTGCGCGAGTGCGGCGGCGCGTCCCTCGCCTTCGACGCAGGGCGAGAGCAGGGCCATGAGTGCCGGCGAGGGGAAGCCGAGTTGGCGGAAGAGGTCGGCGAGTCTTTTGCGTGCGGCTGCGTCCATGTTGGCTGGCTCGGTTGGCCAGCCGGGGGTGACGGCGATTTCCATGCCCTCGTAGCCCATGTCGGCGAGGCGCGGCAGGGCGTCGAAGACGTCGAGTTGCTTCATGCCATAGGTGCTGTAGTAGAGTTTCACGCGGTGATGGCCTCCTGTTGTGCGTCAGGAATTAGGAATTAAGAATTACGGTACTGCATTCTTCCTTGGACGATGTGGGCTGGTGGGATACATTTTGCGCGCCGGAGAAACTAACGCGCCATATTGGGTGCAGCAAGCTGTAAACGCATCGCAACGACGCAAGGAGGTTATTGTGGAATATCGTCGCTTTGGACAGACGGACATGGAGTTGAGCATCGTTGGCTTGGGCGGGCTATTGGCCCGCTACGAGGGTATCAATGGCCATCCGCCGCCGGAGGAGAAGCGCCGGATTTACCTGCGGGCCGCCGAGTTGGGCGTCAACCTCTTCGACATGGGTTACGGCGACGAGGTCCACATTCCCGATGAGCTGAAAGGCCCTCGGGACGACCGCTTCTTCTCGCTCAAGGTGGGGGCACCCGCAGCCGCTGAGGTGGAAGGAACTATCGACAAGCACCTCGCCAATGTGCGCCGCGAGGCCATCGATATTTTGCGGGTACACCACTATGCCTATCTGCAAAACGAGGGCTTGGCCGAGCGCATCGCCGAGTGCAAGGCCAAAGGCAAAGTACGCGCCTTGTGCTTGATTCGGCACATGCTGGCCGATCAACAAGCCTACGCTGCGCGCGGTCCCGAACCCGAGGCGGATGCCGATTTGGTCATCTACAACTACGTCTGCCGCTGGCAGGCTCCGGGCATTGCGGCGTCGGCGCAGGCTGGGAAAGGCGTGCTGATTATGAAGGCATTAGGCGGCCAGTGGGTTAGCTGGGCCGACAAGACGCAGACCGATTGGTCGGCCGTAGATGAGTCGAAGGTCGAGGAGCTATCGCCGAGGGGCGAAGGCATTAGCGGAGAGTTGCCGCTGGTCTATCCGATTGTCTCGGGCCCGTGGCACGAGTTGGCTGAGCCGGGCGAGTTGGTGCCGCGCACTGAGCGGGCGATCCAGTGGGTGCTGGCGACCGAGGGGGTGCATTGCACCTTGGTGGCTTTTGCTAGCGTCGAGGAACTGGAGGAAGGGTTGGGGGTGATGGAGACGAGTGCCGCTATTTGATTATTAGACACTGATGTTACGCACGGGCATCGTAGGTATATGATGCTTCGACTTCGCTGCGCTCCGCTCAGCATGACTAGATTGATCGCGGCGGGTGTGGGACTGATCCAAGTGGGTGTGGATGGTTTCAGTAAGCTACGGAAACGATTCGGCTGACCTGATCGGTGCGGGCGTCTCCGCTGACTTCGACGCGCAAGACGTAGTTTCCCGGTGCCACCAGATCGCCAGCGTGGTCGCGTCCGTCCCATTCCAAGGCCACTCGTCCGGCCACCTTCTCTGCTTCGCTCAGAAGATGTACCCGCCGCCCGGTTAGGTCGAAAATAGCTACTCGCACGGTGCGTGGGTCTAGCACTTTGAGCAGGTTGAATTCGAGGGCGAGCTGATCGCCAACGCCGTCGCCGTTGGGAGTTAGCATTTGGGTTGATATTGTCAGGTCGTCGAGCAGATCGGAGGCCGCGGGCAGGGCTACGGACACCGTCTCGCTCGCCACGGCCTCGCTGGCATCCCCCGCGTCAACCTGCTGCACCTGACCTTCCAGATTGCTATTGAAGAGCAAAGCGTCAAAACGAGTCTGATTGAGGTAGAGCGTACTCTCGAAATCGATCTCCAAAAGCCCCGAGCGCCGCACGGCGCGGTCGAGGAGGAGCAGGGTGCCGTCGTCCCGCTCCTCGATTTGGACGGAGGCTTCTTCTCCGTTGATGCGCAAGGTCTTGAAGCGCACCGCAGCCGACGAACTCAGCAGGATTTGGTCGAATCCCCGGTTGGCTGATGTCGCGGTAGAGCGGAGGAAATAGGTGAAATTTTGCGGCGCGCCCGGCTCGACCTCGGCCGGGTAGATTTCCGCCAGTGTCTGTTGCACCAGCGGCGGGTGGAAGTGCAAGGTTAGCGTTTCGAGCGCTGGGGCGCTGAATGGATCTTCGCTCAAGAGCTGCACCTCGATTTGGGCGAACTGTCGCGGTCCCGGCGACAAAAACCCCTGGCCAGAAACCTCGTAGGTCTGACTCCAGTTACTCCAGTCCGAACCTATTGTGCGCACGGTGTCGATCCGTCCGCGAAAAGAGGGAATGAGCTTGTCGTATTTTCTGGCGGAGACTTCCTTGCCGTTTTTGTCGTAGAAAGAGTACTCCTCGTCGAGTAAATTGCCGGTGCGGCTGCGAATTTCTAGACGAGTATTAGGCGGCACTTGGGATTGCCAATCGAGCGCCGAGATCGTCTTTTTTCCACCCAAGTCGAAAATCGGCGAGAGCGCTGTTAAGGCGGCGGGAAATCCTTCGCCAAAGACTTGAAACTCCGCTGTCATACCCGAGAGCGCGCCAGAGGTCATGCCAAAGAGCAGCCGGATGTAGCGCAACTTGGTCGAGGGGAAGCGCTCCTCAAAGTGGACGATATCGCGGCGGTTGCGCAGCGATTCGGGCAGTTCCCCCAGCGAGATCCAGCGCAGCGAGCCGTCCGGTGCCAGCGAGCCGTCCGACCCCGACATCTTGTACCACAGGTAATTGATGGACCCAAAGCGGGTGCGGGCCCTCTCGCCGGTCGTCGGCAGCCCGGTGAAATCACCCAACAACCGCACTCGGTCCACCCAAAAGAGCACGCCCAAGTCGAGAATAAAAAGCCCCATCGGCGTCACCCCGCGCCCCTCCTTGCGACCCCAGTACGAGGTGATATCCCCGTCAATTAGGTTGCGGCTGATCAAGGGATTCTCGTAGTGCTCGTCTCGGCCCGAGCCAACTAGGCTATGCACGTCGATCTGACCGCCACGCGCCTGCGCGCCCAAGGACAGGTTGTCGCCCACGCTCTCCACCGACAACTCGCTAAGCTGGGTACCAAGCGTCTTCTTGTCGGCTTGGATGCGAATGTGCTGCAGGGGTTTGAGGCCAAAGTCGATCTCGATGACCCGATCTTGGTTAAAGCTGTACAGGCGGCGCTTGTTGTAGCGCAGGGTCCCTTCGATGGCCACACCGGCGTTGGTGAAGAAAGGCTCGCCGTCAGAAGTGAAAACCTTGAAGAATTCGAGCGGTTCGCCGCTCTCGGCAAAATGCAGGCGTATTGTGCGCGCCGAGACGACTCGGCCTAGATCGACCTCTATCCACCAGTCCTCCAGCGGGGCTTCTGCGGCGGGTGCCCAGGCCGTCTCCACGTCTCCGTCGATCAGTAGGGGAGCACGATTCAGCGCTGTGCCCGCGGCGCGGATGCCGCCGCCAAAGGTCGCGGCGTTTTGCATCGCGTCGATATTCTGGCGCACGAACGCAGGCTTGAGTATGCCGTCGGCGACATCGACCGCGTCACCGGGCAGCGTCCACTCGCTCCAGCCGCCCGGCCCGCCGAGGCGCAGTTCCTCGGCTCCGAGGGCTTGGGCGGCGAACAGGAGCGCACCTAGTATCGACAAGTACGGGCGGATTTTTGCCGCTAAATGATCGCACATAGCATTGAACCTACCTATCCAGCCTCGCCGGTGGGAGATTCTTCGACTCCGCTACGCTCAGAATGACAGGAACATAGCGTCACCGCCTACCCATTTTTGACGGCTATAGCAGCAGGCTCTAACTCGCGTACACGGCCTCGCGCAGCCCCTTGATATAGCCGATGGCGAACAAGCGCCCGATTGACGAATAGCCCGGCTGGTCGTTTCTGTCGCCCTCCATCGTCGGCACGTGGTCGGGGCGCAGGACGCCCTCGAAGCCGATGTCGCGGTAGGCTTCCATGCAGGCACGCATGTCGGTTTTGCCTTCGTCGTGGAAGGTCTCGACGAATTTTTCGGGCGTGCCGCGCACGTCGCGGAAGTGGACGAAGTAGATGCGGTCGCCAAAGTGACGGATGACCTCGGGCAAGTCGTCGGTCATCAGGGTGAAGTTGCCTTGGCACAGGCAGATGCCGTTGGCCGGGCTGGGCACTAAGTCGATGAGCCTCTGGTAGTTTTCGACGCTGCGCATGATCCGCCCCATGCCGCGCAGGGGCGACAGCGGCGGGTCGTCGGGGTGCATGGCGAGCTTGACGCCGGATTCTTCGGCGACCGGCACGACCTTTTCGAGGAAGTACTTCAGGTTGTCCCAAAGCTGCTCTTCGGTGACGACGCCGGCGTCGGTTAGCGGCGCGTTTTGCATCAGCTCGTTGTCAAAGCCGGTGACCATGGCACCGCCGCGTCCGGGCGCGGCCATTGAGGTGCGGGTCCAATTGAGTACGGGCATCCACTCGGGGCACCAGACCGGAATGCCGACCTTGCCCATGTTGCGAATCAGTTCACAGGCGTATTCGATTTCTTCGTCGCGGTCGGACAGGCCGAGCTTGGCCTTGTTGAGCGGCGGGCGGGCCTCGATGACGTCGAGGGAGAAGCCGCCGTCGTCAAACGCGGTTTTCATCCGCACGAGGTTGGTGAAGCTCCAGGGCCGTTGGTCGGGGTGGATGTCGGCGGGGTTGCCTTGGGTGGAGAAGCCGCCGACTACGTGGTCAACGCCGCATTGCTTGACCATCCGCCACAGCGGCGTGGGATGATCGGGCAGGACTTCGGCAATTTTGATCATATTGTTCCTTTTGTTGGCTAGGTGAAGGTTGGGACGAGCGAAAAAGAAATATAGCGAATCTAAATCATTCGCAAGATGATCCGCAGATGGACGCAGATGGACGCAGATGGACGCAGATGGACGCAGAATAGGATCACAAGATGGGACTTCCAAGGCTCTATCTGCTGTTGGATGAAGTGCGGTCAACATGGTTCAGCGAATAAACGGGTACACTAGGCCGGTCAGGGCGTCCGCGATGCGGATGTGGTGCGAGAGCAAGGTCTGTGCGGGCAGGGCATCGGCGGCAAAATAGCCGATGTTTGTGCTTTCAGAGGAGAGAAGCAATGCGCCGGCGACGGGTTCGCAGATAAAGACATGGGTGACGTAGTGGACGATGGTGCCGTCGGGATAGCGCATGAATGGGTAGCTTTCCGGCTCGGAGTAAATCCCGATCAGCCGCTCGACGCGCACTTCCAAGCCCGTTTCCTCATACATTTCGCGCACCACGGTCTGCTCGACGGATTCGCCGAGTTCGACATTGCCGCCGGGCAGGCCCCAAAAGCCGTTGTCCGTGCGCTGTTGCAGCAGGATTTTGCCGGTCTTGTCGCGGATAAAGCCATTGGCCGCCACGCCGAGCCGGTCGGGCATTTTCGCGAGCGGCGCGCCCGTGCTGTCGCGCCATTGGGTATAGTCGAATTCCTCTGCTTTCATGGCTATTGCGCAAGCGGCCCATAGGCGCTGAGAGCTGCGTCGTGGAAGAGCGCCCGGCGCTCGTCGTTTGAAAAGCCGGCGCTCCACTCGAGGAACTTGGCGTAGAGGTAGCCGATGCTAATGCCCCGCAGTTTATCGACGGGATAGTTGCTGGCAAACATGCAGCGGCTAGAGCCAAAACGTTCGATTAGCTCTTGGACGACTGCGGCGATTTTGGCCTCTTTGGCCGCATTTTCGTGGAAGGCGTCCCGTGCAAACCACGCCATAGACAGCTTCATATAGACATTGGGCAATGCGGCCAGCGCAGCCATGCCTGTGCGCCAGAGGTCCTCGTGCGCTTGGTCTTCGCCGTCGTGGAGGAAGCCGAGGTGGTTGGTGACGACGCGGAGGTTGGGGAAATCGCGGAACACTGCGACCGCATCGGCCACTTGATGGGGATTGCAGGAGAGGTCGAAGGCGAGGTTGTGGCGTTCTAGGAGGGCCAAGCCCTCGCGAAAGCGGCTGCTCTGCAACACACCGTCTTCTATCTGCGGCCAGGTCAGGTCGGGATTGTTGGGATGGTGATTGAGGATCATGCGCACGCCGCACAGACGGCCACCAGCGGCCGCTAGGTGTTGTTCAATGGTGCGCTCGGCCGCGGCGATGTCGCGCTCCAGATGCACGTACGCGACAATGCCGAAGGGTTGTTCGGTCGGTTCGAGCTGGTCTCGGACCCAGCGGGTTTCTTCTACCGTATCGATGGGGATGCCGCTAGGTACTTGGCCGACGACGGTTTCGACGTGGACGCCGCTGACCCGCTGCAACTCAGGGGGCAACTTGCTCATGTCCTGGGCGTAGTCGGTGGCTCGGTACGCTGGCATGACATCGCCGAGGTTGGGATTGGGACGCTCGGCTAGGTCCCAGAGGTGGAAGTGAGGGTCGCACAGGGGAATGGGAGTCTGCATGGGGAAAAGCCTTTCGATGATATGTAGGGGCGCCCCTTGTGGTCGCCCATTTAAGCAAACGCCGCCTTCACGGCTTCGGGCAGCGGACAATGGGCACCCGGATGCTGCACCGCGCTGGCACCGGCGGCGCACGCTAGGTCTAGGGCCTGTTGCGGGTCGGTGCCGAGCAGGGCGCTGGCGGCCAGAACCCCGCTAAAAGCGTCGCCAGCCCCGACCGCATCGACGACGGAGACGGGCGCGGGCCGGGCGGCGAACGAGGCTCCGGGAATATGGAGTTGAGCACCGTCGCCGCCAAAGGTAATCGCTAGGCAATCCAGCGCGTAGCGGGCGAGTAAGTCGGCCGGCGCAGCGACTGCGGCGATGTCCTGCACGGCCTCCCATTCCTCGTCGTTGAGCTTGACCATGGTCGCCGCTTCGAGGCCAAAGAGCACGGTCTGCGGTGTATAGCAGTCCTTGCGCAGGTTGACGTCGAAAAGCCGATGCCGGGGGTTGGCCGCCAGCAAGTGTTCTAGTCCCGGACGATTGGCCGGGCTGCGCTGTGCGGCTGTGCCGTAGTAGATCAGGTCAGGGGGTTGGTCTAACGTCGGCTTGGTCTCGATATAGTCCCAAGCCACGCCGGCGCGGATTGTGTAGGAAGGCTGGCCATCGTCGAGCAATACATCGACCGTGCCCGTAGGTTCGGGCCGATCGGCGACCCATTGCTGATCGATGTCGGCGCGCTGGAGAAAGCCCCGCGCCTGTTGCCCCAGTTCGTCCCGCCCTACGGCGCTGACCATGGCTACGGGAAAGCCGAGTTGGCGCAGGTTCCAGGCGAAGTTCAGGGAGGCACCTCCCAAACAGGTGCGGTCGGGGAAGCAGTCGTAGAGGATCTCACCGAAGACGATGGAAGTGAAGTTCGCTTTGTCCATAGTGCTAAGTACACGATCGTAGAGCGGTATGAGATGCTTCGCTTCGCTCAGCATGACAGCACGGGGTGTCAGCACCTGTCATGCTGAGCGGAGCAAAGCGGAGTCGAAGCATCTTAATACCTAAAAAATCCATTGGATTACTGCCATGTATTAAGCCAGTTACAACGGCGGAAAGAGCACGTAGCCGACGGCGCTGCGTTCTAACCAGATTTTGCAGAATTCCGCTAGGTCGTACGCCCGTGCGACCTCGTCGTTCGCGGCTGGGTCGTTGACCAGCACGGTATCTCCCGCGCAGCCCCGGACGACTAGTAAGTGCCCAGACGTTCGCTCAATGGCTGCTCGGCTCAACTCACCCACCTCGTAGCGCACAGAGGCAACGATGGGAAAGCCCGCGTCGAGCAGCGCACGCGCCGCATCCCAAGAGGGAAAGTGCAATAGATAGCCCAAGAGACCCCGGCGAGCAGCGGCGTGGATGTTGGCCGGCCACACGCCGTATAGCCCGCTGGGCTGGTGGCGCACTTCTGCGATCACGTCGTAGATGTCCGCGCTATGGCCGTAGTACGCGAGGAGCATGGCGACGCTGGTCGGCGAGCAGACGTGGGAAGCTAACTCGGGCCGCAGAACCATCTGGCTTTGCGGCGGCACTGCGAGAGCCGTATCTCGGCTGGCGACGGTCGGAGCGGGCACTGCGCCTTTGCGGCGCACCGAGACCGAGAGCAAGGCCAGAGCCGTGGGAGCGACACCTTGGACGCGTAGGTGTAGGGTGGCCGCTCGCAAGGGGGTGCGGATGCGCAGGAGGTCGATTTCCGCTGCGACCGCTTCGTTTGCCGCGCCCGCCTCGGCCCCGACAAACGAGCCGATCGGGTCGAGGACGGCCCGGCAGCTATGGCCAGTTTTGGTTTCGCATTCTAGCGCGAACTGATAGCCCCACGCGCCGCTGTAGATGACCGAGAGGCCCGGCAGGATTTCTAGCGCGCCTTCTAGCACTGCGGGTGGCAAGTCGAACGAGAACTCGTCGCCACGCCATGCCAACGGCTCGATCTGCTTTGGCTGGATGGGTGGCGGTACGGCGCGTTGCAGCGCGGCCTCGTCTAGTCCTTGGGCAAACAATAGAAGTGCGTTGCTCATTAGGTTCGTTTGGGAAGAACTAAGTACACGGCAGTAATCCAGTGGACGTTAGGCAAGGGGACCTGAGATGCTTCGACTTCGCTTTGCTCCGCTCAGCATGACAGGTGCTGACGCCGATGTTGTCATGCTGAGCGAAGCGAAGCATCCCATACCGCTCTACTGTCCTGTACTTAGGGGAAGAATACATTCAATCGCTACCTACGTCCAGCAGGTAACGCCCGCAGAGTTTGCTGGCCTATCCCCAGAGTTGAGGACGGGGTGGATGGAGCAGGCTGCCTTCGTAGCGCAGCCCGCGTTCCCGATCTTTTTGCAGGAGCAGGGGGCCGTCGAGATCGACGAAGCGGGCTTGTTGCGCCAGCAGGACCGCCGGTGCCATGGCCAGCGAGGTGGCGATCATGCAGCCGACCATCAAATCCAATCCGCACGCGCGCGCCTCGGCTGCCAAGCGCAATCCCTCGCTGAAGCCACCGGTCTTGTCGAGCTTGAGGTTGACGCATTCGTAACGGGAGGCAAGTTCGGCGAGGTCAGCGGCAGTGTGGCAGGATTCGTCGGCGCAGAAGGGGACCGGGTGTTCAAACTCGGCGAGCAGGGCGTCTTGGGCAGCGGGTAAAGGTTGTTCGATGAGTGCGACGCCCAAGCGAGCTAGTGCAGCCGAGAGCGGCTCGACTTGGTCGGCGGACCAGCCTTCGTTGGCATCGACGATCAGGGTTGAGTCTGGGGCATTGGCGCGGATTGCGGCGACGCGGTCGAGATCGTCGCGACCGGCGAGTTTGATTTTGAGCAGCGGTCGGTCGGCGTGCTGGGCAGCGGCCCGGCCCATGGTCTCTGGATCGTCGAGCGAGAGGGTGTAGGCCGTCGCTACTGGACGCGGTGCCGCTAGCCCGGCTAGTTCATAAACGGGGCGACCGCTGAGTTTGGCTTCCAGATCCCAGAGCGCGCAATCCAAGGCGTTGCGGGCCGCGCCGGGCGGTAGAGCGCGTTGCAATGCTGCTCGGTCGAGGTCGGCTTCTACCTGTGGGCGCAGCGATTCTAGCGCGTCTATGGTTCCGGCCACGCTTTCGTTGTAGCGGGGGTAAGGGACACATTCGCCTCGACCAATGCAGCCGTCGCGGTTCAACTCGACGACGACGACATCGGCGGTGGTTTTGGCACCGCGCGAGATGGTGAAAGTCTGGGCGAGAGGGAAGCGCTCGCTGCGAATGGAGAAGCGGGTCACAGGGCATCGACCAAGCGCGCGGCTCCTTGGCGCAGCGGATCGACTGCGGGTAGGTCGGCTTGACGTTCTATAGTACTGAGCAGTTCGGAGGCGCGGTCTTCCGGCAAGTGCGAGGTGTTGACTGCAATGCCAACGGTGCGGCAGGCCGGATTGGTCAGTCGGCCGCACTGCTCGTTGAGGCGAATGCAGTCGAGCAGATCGGGCAGTTGGTATTCGGGTAGGCCGCGCATGTGGGGCCGGTTGGGATCGTGGCAGAGGACGAGCGCGTCGGGCTGGGCACCGTGCATGAGGCCCAGCGACACGCCGGCATAGGAGGCGTGAAACAGCGAACCTTGGCCTTCGACTAGGTCCCAGTGCTCGGGGTGGTTGGCTGGGGTTAGGACCTCGACGGAGCCAGCGAGGAAGTCGGACACCACGGCGTCAACGGCAACGCCGGTCCCGGCGATGAAGATGCCGGTTTGGCCGGTGGCGCGGAAGGTGCAGGCCATGCCTCGCGCCTGCATCTCGCGCTCAATGGCCAGCGCGGTAAACATCTTGCCGACCGAGCAGTCGGTGCCAACGGTGAGCAGGCGTTTGCCCGGGCGTTTGACGCCGGTTGCAATGGGAAAATCGCGGTCGGGAAAGCGCGCATCCACGAGGCGAGTGCCCTTTGTGCGGGCGCAGTCGGCCACGCCGGGGATGGTGCCAAGGCGCGTGTGCAGGCCGCTGGCGAGGTCGTAGCCGAGGTCGATGGCCTGCAGGAAGGTCTCGCGCCAGAGGTCGGAGATGGTGCCGCCGCGATTGGCGACGCCGATGATGAGGGTGCGAGCACCGGCGGCGCGGGCTGCGGCGAGGGTTTGGTCGGGCAGTCCGAGGTCGGCGTGGCAGTCGGGAAGGCGGAGCTGACCAATGCACTGTTCGGGCCGCCAGTGGGCGACGCCAACGGCCGTTTTGGCGGCTAGCTGGTCGGCAGCGTCGCCGAGGAACAATAGGTATGGGTGCGCGAGCTGGATCACAGCCAACTCACGAGGCGACCGGCATGTCGAGGCGGCGACGGCGCTGCTGCCACTGCCACTTGTCGCTGCCGGCAATGAGCGGCTTGAGGCGTTCGGGCGTTTGGGCGATGAATTCAGCGCTCGGCTCTTGGCCGTTCCAAGCTTGGAACATCGGCGGGGTGTAGCCGCCGATGACGATGACGCGCTCGCGGTCGGAGCGGATCTGGCCGGTGGCGTGGATCAGGGCCTCGCCAAAGAGCAGGGTTGATCCGGCGGGCGCGATCACTTGGTGGATCAGCGTGGGGTCTTCGTACGCCGCCGCGATGATGGCCTCGCGGTTGCATTTGACCTTGTGGCTGCCGGCGATGACCACGGTGCCGCCGTCGTCTGGACCCAGTTCCGTGAGGTTGGTCAGGGTTTTGACAAAGGTGCAGTGGAAGAGGCCGTTTTCGACGTACGTGCCCACATCTGGGGTGGTGCCGGTGTGGAAGCCGTAGCGCGGCGCAGCAGCGAGGTCAATCTCTGGGTCGCGCTCGTTGACGACGGCCTCGGATTCTTCGAGGCGCACGGTGCCGCCGACTAGCTCCTCGGCCATGCCGACTAAGCGCGGATGAGTCAGGTATTCGAAAATCGCGGGATCGGCTTCGAGGATGTGGGCAAAGTGCAGGTGGTGAGGCTGATAGGAGGAGAGACGGCAATTGCGGACGCGGGCCTTGGCCGGGTCTGGGGCGGACAGGAGGTCGCGTTTGAGCCGGAGCATGGCCTCTAGCAGGCGATCCGTCAGGTCTCGCTCAATCGCGTTTTCGACCACCACGTAGCCATAGACTTCGAGGTGATAGCGCTGGGCCGGGGTGAGCGCGGGGAAGGGCCGGATGAATTCGCCGTCGGACATGCGCCGAAATATAAGCGCGGGAAAAGGGAATGCCAACGGGGAAGCAAATGCGCTGTTATTGCCTGAGTTAGTGCTATCTAGGTATGAGATGTTTCGACTCCGCTGCGCTCCGCTTAGCATGACATTGGACAGCAGGGCGCGACCATCTTTCATGCTGAGCGCAGTACTCCACCGCGACCTTACATTGCGGACGTTAGGCAAGAATTATGTCGAAAAAAACGACTCGTATCCAAGCAGATCGCAGTCGGTATCTCGTCGCGTCTGATTGAAAATTTAGCTTTGCATTAAAGTACTCTTTTTAGTACTGTTAAATGTACGCACAATTGCGTGTCTTTTTCAAGGATCTCATATATAGAGTATTATCAATAGGTTATTCATTGACAATTTCTACGCTCTTGCAGATTCACGGAGAAATCCTACAATTGTGGGCCATCCAGACCATCGCCAAGAGTACTTAATTTAGTACCATATAAAGTACAAGAAGGGAAATATGCTCCAATCCATGCCCATCGCCGAAGCCCGCAAAGTCCTAAATCAATTGCCCGATCGCTTCGCCGCCGAACTCGAAGCGAGTGCCCTTGCCGTAACGCGCCGCGGCCAGCCGGTGCTCGCCCTGATGCCGTGGTCGCTTTACCAGGGTATTGTCGAAACCTTAGAGGTGCTCGGCGACGAGGCCGAGTGCGCCGCGCTGCGCGAAGGCATCCGCCAGATTGAGGCGGGCGAGCGCGCCGTCTGGGAGGCGGAATGACGTTGCGCGTCGTCTTGGCGCAACGCGCCTTAGAGGCGCGGCAAGGTCTGCTCAACCGGCGGATCGCCGAGCAAGTGGACCAATACATCACCGGGCTGGCAGTTGATCCCGAGGAACAGGGTTGCCCCTTGGTCGGCGAGTTAAAGGACTATCGCTGTCTGCGTCCGCCGGGCGGCTGGTTCCGCATCGTCTATCGGGTGGTGCTCGGGGAGGTCGAGGTGGTGCTGGTGTCGGTGGGGCAGACCCATTTGGCTGGTGAGCGGGATGTACGCGCCCTAGCACGGACGCTGTTTAGCGAGCGGCTGCTGCGCTAAGTGAAGGAGCGCAGTAGTTTAGTTACTGGCCGCGTCCGCGCCGATATAGACGAAGCCCTGTTCTACCTTTACTGGATAGATATTGATGCTGTACTCCTCGCCGCCGAGATTGCTTCCGTCGATCAGCGAGAACGTCTTCTTGTGTTGGGGGCAGGCGACTTTGGGTGTGCCTTCTCGATCGCCGATCAAGCCGCGCGAGAGGACCATGTCGCGCTTGTGGGGGCACATGTTCTGGCAGGCGTACCAATCGCGGTGCGAGGCAAAATTGAATACTGCGATCTGCTCGTCTCCCAGCTTGACGCAGGCTCCAGCATTGCTGGGGAAGTCCTCGACTCGGGCGACTCGCACCCAGTGCTCTACTGCTATGGCTTCGCTCATGCTACTATCTCCCAGTTGATGGGCCGCTTTTGCTCCCGTTCGTGTGTCCACTGCAAATTGTCGTCCGCGTCGTCGCTGTTGACGAAATGGCGGAAGCGCTTGCGGCGCTCCGGGTCTTCGACGACCGCCTTCCACTCGCATTGATAGGTTGCCACTAAGTGGGCCATATCCTCCTCTAACTGCGCGCAGATCCCGAGGTGATCGTCGATGATTACGCGGCGCAGATATTCGATGCCGCCTTCGAGCTGATTGAACCAAGTGGCGGTGCGGGTCAGCTTGTCAGCGGTGTGGATGTAATACATGAGGAAGCGATCGATGTATTGGATGCAGGTCTCCTCGTCGAGGTCCGCGGCGAGCAGGACCCCGTGCTGAGGTTTGGCACCGCCGTTGCCACAAACGTAGAGATTCCAGCCCTTTTCAGTGGCGACTAAGCCAAAGTCCTTGCCTTGGGCCTCGGCGCACTCGCGCACGCAGCCTGAGCAGGCGGCCTTGACTTTGTGGGGTGCGCGGATGCCTCGGTAGCGCTCTTCGATGCGGATGGCGAAGCCGGTAGAGTCCTGCACGGCGTAGCGACACCAAGTAGTGCCGACGCAACTTTTGACCGTGCGCAGGGCCTTGCCATAGGCGTGCCCGCTCTCGAAGCCCGCGGCGATTAGCTCCTCCCAAATGAAGGGTAGCTGATCGACCCGTGCGCCGAGCAAATCGACGCGCTGGCCGCCGGTGATTTTGCAGTAGAGGTCGTACTTTTGCGCGACTTGGCCGAGGACGATCAGCTTGGCGGGCGTAATCTCGCCGCCGGGCACCCGGGGGATGACCGAATACGTGCCGCCGCGCTGAATGTTGGCGAGGAAGCGGTCGTTGGTGTCCTGCAACTCCTCCTGTTCGAGGATGAGGTCGTTCCAGGTGCTAGCTAAGATCGAGGCGACGGCGGGTTTGCAGATCTCGCAGCCGTATCCTTGGCCATAGCGGGCCAGCAAGTCGTCGTAGCGCTTGATGCGGTTGATTTTGACAATCTGGAACAGCTCCTGCCGCGAATAGGCGAAGTGCTCGCAGAGGTAGGTATTGACTTCTAGGCCTTGGGCTGCGAGTTCGGCGTTGAGGATGTCGGTTACTAAGGGTATGCAGCCGCCGCAGCCCGTGCCGGCGCGCGTCGCGTCCTTGAGCGGGCCGAGTTGGGTATAACCTTCGGCTACAGCGCGGACGAGTGCGCCCTTGGCGACGTTGTTGCACGAGCAGATCTGCGCGTCGTCGGGCAGGTCGTGCGGGTTGAGGCCGACCGCCTTGCCGTTGGATGCGCCGAGCAGTAGTTCGTGGGGGTCGCCGGGCAAGGGGGTCTTGTTTTTGACCATCTGCAAGAAGTGGTTGTATTCCGAGGCGTCGCCGACCAGCATGCCGCCAAGCAGGTGCTCCCCGCTAACGGTCAGACGTTTGTACACGCGGGCGACATCGCTGTGGAAGTAGATAACCCGGCTGCCGGGCGTTTGGCCGAAGGCGTCGCCGAAATTGGCGACATCGACGCCCATGAGCTTGAGCTTGGTCGAGAAGTCGCCCGAGGTAAAGACGGGGTTTTCTGGCCCGCAGAGGCGCTCGGCGAGAATGGCGGCCATGTCGTAGCCCGGGGCGACTAAGCCATAGGTAATGCCGCGATGTAGGGCCACTTCGCCAATGGCGTAGATGTGTGGGTCGCTGGTGGTGAGCGCGTCGTCCACGACCACGCCGCCGCGCTCGCCGGTTGCTAGCCCGCACTCGCGCGCCAGCTCGTCGCGCGGGCGGATGCCGGTGGAGATGACGACCATGTCGAAGGCCCGCTCCTCGTCGCCACCAAAGGAGACGGCTGTGACTTTGTCGTCGCCGAGAAAGCGCTGCGCACCTTTGCCGAGCAGGACTTCGACCCCGAGGGCCTCTATTTCCTTAACCAGCAACGATGAAGCCGCGTCGTCGATCTGGCGGGGCATCAGCCGGGTGTTGAATTCGACGACGGTAGTTTCCAGCCCCATATCGACGAGGGCCTTGGCCGCTTCGAGGCCCAGCAGCCCACCGCCTAGCACGAGCGCGCGCCGTGCCTTTTGGCCGTAGGCAGCAATGGCTGCTAGATCTTCAATCGTGCGATAGACGAATACGCCTTCTTTGGCGACGCCGTCGATGGGTGGGACGAAAGGGGCGGATCCCGTGGCCAGTACGAGGCGGTCGTACGCTATGGCCTCTCCGCGCTGGGAGGTGACGATGCCCTGCTGGCGCTGGATGGCCGTGGCCCGGTCGCCAATATGGGTTTCAATCCCGTGCTCTTGGTACCATTCAATGTTACCCAGCATCAGGTCGGCGACCGGGGTGCCCGAGAAGTATTTGCTGAGGCCGACGCGGTCGTAGGCCAAGCGCGGCTCTTCGCAGAAGACGTGGATGCGAAACTGCTGCTGGCCGTCGCGCGCGACCATTTCCTCGCAAAAGCGGTGCCCCACCATGCCATTGCCAACGACGACTAAGTGCGGTCGATTGGGTGCTATCATCGGTTTTCTCCTGTAAACACTAGCCTAAGTCCAATAAGCAAAACACAGACCAGCTTGCGAGTACAGGAGTTCGATGAATCGCTGTATTTATAATTTTATCAACTATTTAGGAAGTATTTTGCTCAATCGCGAGGCAATGGGGTATAGCGCACATTTTTGCAGAAAATCGACAAAAATGTCAGTAAACATCACAAATATGTATTCTCCAGCCCAGCCTCCAGCCCAGCGTCGGCAAAGTCGGGGTTTGGTTGGGAAGGAATTACTACTCAAGGATCTGGAAAACCATAAAATTGTTCTTTTCTGTGTTAAAATAGTACAAAAATTGTAGTTTTTGAACGATTTTATAAGTTCGAATCACTTTGCAAAAAATATCTCTTTTATGTTATAAGTGTAATTTTATCAATGATTTGGGCTGTAATTACACTCCCTTCCTCACCATTCTTGGCATTACTCTTGCTTTCTGTAGCTCAATCATTTGCGTCCCAACAAAATGCCATGGATAATGGATATAATAGAAAAGCCCGACCTACCCGGTTTTCGCACAGACAACCGCTCGACCCAGACGCGCTTCCACTTCCACATGGATCTTTGCGTCGGCTGCCACGCCTGCGAGGTGGCCTGTAGCGAACAGAATGGCCTGCCCGTAGATACCCAGTGGCGGCGCGTCGGCGAGGTCGAGGGCGGCGAGTATCCCGACACATTGCGCTTTTTCCTTTCTAGCGGCTGCAACCACTGCTTGGATGCCCCTTGCGCCAAGGGCTGCCCGGTTGATGCCTACAAAATTGACGAGCGCGGCATCGTCATTCACCAAGCTGATGTCTGCATTGGCTGCCAGTACTGCACTTGGAACTGCCCTTATAGCGTGCCGAGCTTCCAGCCCGAGCGCGGCGTGGTCTCCAAGTGCGACATGTGCGTCAATCGGCTCGAAGAAAGCCGCGAGCCCGCTTGCGCCCAGGCGTGCCCGGCCGGGGCGATTGAGATTGAGACTGTGCCGCTTGAGGAGGTATTGGCAACCTACGAGGACGCTGGTGCCGCCCCGGGAATGCCCGCGCCAGAAATCTCCATGCCTTCGACGAAAATCACCTTGCCCGAAGGCGTTGATCCGAGCAGTCTGCACCCAGTCACCAGCGACTTTGTCGAGCCAGAGGAGCCGCATTCGCCGCTAATTTTTATGACGGTGCTGACCCAGATCGGCTTGGGAGGCTTTGCGGCGATATACGCGATGGATTTGCTGCGTTCGCTCAGCGGCGCGGTGCAGTTAGCCGGTACTGCGCTCGGTACGCTGGCCGCCGTGCTGATGGGGCTGATCGGTCTTTCGCTCGCCGCATCGACTTTGCATCTGGGGCGACCGGCCTTTGCCTTCCGGGCGATTCGCAACTGGCGCACGTCGTGGCTGTCGCGCGAAGTGCTGGCGCTAACGCTTTTTGCCAAAGTCGCCTTTGCCTATGCGGCGTTCTTGTTGGCGACCGAAGGTTTGGGGTGGGTGAGTGCGGAAGCCTTGGGTGGAGTCGGTGCGCGGCTGTCGTTGGGGGCGGGAGCGGTCACGGCGGGCATCGTCGGCATTTACGCCAGCGCTCGGCTCTATCGGGTGCCGGCCCGTCCGGCGTGGAATTTCCGCAAGACCACAGCCGACTTCTTTGCCGTAGCATGGATCGTCGGTCCGGCGGTACTGGCGCTGGCGCTGGTATTGGGTGGGGAAGCGGGATTGAGCGTGCAGGTCGCGGCTTTGGCTGGGGCGCTGGCGCTGCTAGCCTATGCGAAATTGCACTCGAACTTCGTCTGTCACTTGGCGGAGAGCGAGACTTTTGAACTCAAAGCCAGCGCCAAACTCTACCGCGATCACTTCGCCCGCTTGCGGATGTACAAAAATGGTGCGGCCCTGTTGGCGCTGATGGGACTTTTGACCTTGGGCGTTGGTGCGGTCTCGATCGCGGCAGCGACCGTGGGCGTCGCTGGCTTGGTGGCCTATGTATTCTTGCAGCGCTACCTGTTTTTCACCACGGTCGTCGGCACCAATATCGCGGGCAATTTCATCGTCGAAGCCCACCGCTCGGTAGCGCGAAAGGGCTAGCGATGACACTCGTACAGAAAATCAAGGAATCTCTTGGCTTTGACATTAAGGCGGACGAGTACGCCTTTGGTCGCGACCCTGAGTACGGATATCTGTCGCAAAAGAAAATCCCCGAGCGCTGGGTCAAGACCACCTGCGGCTACTGCTCGGTGGGTTGCGGCATGGTAGTGGGCGTCAAGGGAGGCGAAATCGTCTCGGTGCGCGGCGATGAGGAGCACCCTGTCAACGCAGGCAGCCTCTGTCCAAAAGGCTTGAGCGAGCACTTGCCACTGAAAAGCCCCAATCGCGCCCATGCCCCGCTGTGGCGCGGCGAACCCATCTCTTGGGAACGGGCTTACGAGGAGATGGTGGGGCGGGTGCGCCGAGTTCAGGAGCAGTACGGCAAAGAGAGTTTCGCCGTGTTGTCAACCGGCCAGCTCGTCACCGAGGAGTTTTACGCCCTAGGCAAACTAGTACAACTGGGTTTTGGCACGAGCAATTACGACGGCAATACCACGCTGTGCATGAGCTCAGCGGTAGCCGGTTACAAACAGAGCTTTGGCTCGGACGGCCCGCCGGGATCGTATCGCGGTTTGCGCGAGGCCGATACGGTCTTTTTGATCGGTGCGAATATCGCCGACAATCACCCCATCCTCTGGCATCATCTCAACCAAAACGAAGATTACAAACTGATTGTCTGCGACCCGCGCAAGACCAAGACGGCGATGTTTGCCGACCTCTATCTGCCGATCCGACCGCGCGGCGATGTGTATCTGCTCAACGGCCTGATCAACTTGGTGATCAAGCACGGCTATGTCGATCGAGACTTCGTCAATGCCCACACCACTGGTTTTGAGGCGCTGGCCGAACACGCTAGTCATTATCCCATCGAGATAGTGTCTGAGCGCACGGGTTTAAGCCCCGAAGCGATCTGGGCGGCCTTCGAGGCCATCGCCAAAGCCGAAAACGTCCTCTTCGCGTGGACCATGGGCGTCAATCACTCGACGCAAGGGACGGATACCGTCAGCTTGATCAACACCCTCGCGCTGATTACCGGCAATATCGGCCGCACAGGCGCGGCACCATTGTCCATCACCGGCCAGTGCAATGCCATGGGCACCCGCGAGTTTGGCTTTGCCTCATCGCTGCCGGGCTACCGCAAATTTGCAAGCCGGGTAGATCGCGAGGAACTAGCGGCGTTGTGGGGACTGGACGCGGAACGACTGCCGAAAAAACGCGGCTTGGCCTATCCCGACATCATCGACGCCATCCTAGCGGGCCGCATCAAGGCGCTGTGGGTGATTGCCACCAATCCGCTGGCCAGCTTTCCCGATCAGGAGCGGTTGCGCCAGACGCTCGCTGGCCTCGATCTGCTCGTAGTGCAAGACGGTTTTCACCCGACGCCTACTACCGAGCTGGCCGACTTGGTCTTGCCGACGGCTGTGTGGGGCGAGAAGAGCGGCAGTTATACCAACAGCGAGCGCCGCGCTAGCCGGGTGCGGCAAGCCGTGTCGCCGCCGGGGGAAGCCAAGGCCGATTTCGATATTTTCATGGATTTGGCCCGGGTGCTCGGGGTCCGCGACGAACTCTTTCCCACATGGCGCGGCCCGGCCGATGCGTTCGCGGAAATGCGCCGAATATCCAAGGGACAGCTCTGCGACTACAGCGGCATGAGCTATGAGAAGATGGACGCCTTGGGCGGGATCCAGTGGCCCTGCAACGACGCGCATCCCGAGGGCGTTGACAGCCTGTACACCGACGGTCGCTTCCCCACCGAGGACGGCCGGGCGCGGTTGTTGTACACGGCACCGCTGCCGCTGCCCGAGCCGCCGGACGACGAATACCCCATTCTGCTCAACACCGGCCGCACGGTAGAGCACTGGCACACGCGGACCAAGACCCGCGACGTGCCGATGCTAGAAAAGCTCTCGCCCGAGCCTTGGGTCGAGATCCATCCGCAGACCGCGCAGCGCTTCCGCCTCGGCCCGCGCACCCGCGTCTCTTTGGTCTCCAGACGCGGGCGCGTCGAGGGCTTGCTGCTGCGGATTACCGAGACGATCCATCCCGACCAAGTCTTCGTACCCTTTCACTTTGCCGAGCAGTGCGTCAACCAGCTCACCCTGCCGGCGTTCTGCCCGAAGTCGCGCGAGCCTAACTACAAGCAGTGCGCCGTGCGCATTGAACGAGTCGAAAAAACCACCGCTAAATGAGGAGATTATGAAAGCAATTGCCGCAGCCGTTGCCTTGGCCGTCTTGTCCTGCGCCGAGGGAATCGGTGCTAGGGAACTAGAACTGGAAAAAGACGAACTCAAGTTCGGCTTCATCAAGCTGACCGACTGCGCGCCCTTGGTCATTGCCAAAGAGCAGTTCTTCTTTGAGGACGAAGGGCTTTTCGTCACCTTGGAGGCGCAGGCCAATTGGAAGGTGCTGCTCGACCGCGTCATCGACGGCGAACTCGACGGGGCGCACATGCTGGCCGGGCAGCCGATTGGCGCGACCATTGGCTTTGGCACCCAAGCCCACATTATTACCGCCTGCAGCATGGATCTCAACGGCAATGGCATCACAGTCGCCAACGAGGTCTGGGAGCAAATGAAGCTCCACGTGCCCAAGCGCGCAGACGGCAAGCCGGCCCACCCGATCAAGGCCGATGCGCTCAAGCCGATTGTGGAAGCCTACCGAGACGAGGGTCGCCAGTTCAAGATGGGCATGGTCTTTCCGGTTTCGACGCACAACTACGAGTTGCGGTACTGGCTTGCCGCCGCTGGCATTAGTCCGGGTTATTACACTAGCGAGGACATAACCGGCATGACCGATGCCGACGTGCTGCTGTCGGTGACGCCGCCGCCGCAGATGCCGGCGACCTTGGAAGCGGGCACCATCTACGGGTACTGCGTGGGCGAGCCGTGGAACCAACAAGCCGTGTTCAAGGGCATTGGCGTGCCGGTGACGACCAACTACGACGTGTGGAAGAACAACCCGGAAAAGGTCTTTGGCGTGAGCAAGGCTTGGGCCGACAAGCACCCCAACACGCATAAAGCGGTGGTCAAGGCGCTAATTCGCGCTGGCAAGTGGCTCGACGAGGAAGGCGAAAATGGCGAGCCAAAAAACCGCATTGCAGCGGCGCGGATCCTCTCCCGCTCGGAGTATGTCGGCGCTGACTTTGAGGTCATCGCCAACAGCATGACCGGCACCTTTGAGTTTGAAAAGGGCGACAAGCGCGCCATGCCCGACTTCAATGTGTTCTACCGCTACGACGCCACGTACCCTTTCTACAGCGACGGCATTTGGTTCTTGACCCAGATGCGGCGCTGGGGCCAGATCGATGCTCCCAAACCCGACTCTTGGTATCATGCGACGATTAAGGAAATCTATCGGCCCGACATCTGGCGCGAGGCCGCGGCCCTGCTCGTAGAGGATGGCTACCTTACAGCCGACGAGATTCCCCAAACCGACGGCTACAAGGAGCCGACCAGCGACTTTATAGATGGAGTCGAGTACAATGGCCGCGAACCCAACGACTATCTGCACAAATTTCGCGTGGGTATCAAAGACGACTACACCAAAACGTCGATGAAATAGGAGGCGGTAGATTGATAGTCGATAAGCTGAACAAAATCCTCATTTTCGTCGGGCTGACTTGGCTGACGCCGGTGGTCAAACTGGCCGCCGGGGAAAACCCCGGCCAGCAGGTCCGCGACATCTGGGCCCTGATCGGCGTGCCCGTGAGCGCGTTCGTCGCCTTCCTGATGCTGTGGTCGCTGACCGCCGCCCAAATCGAGACCAGCTTGGGCAATATCCCCGGGCCGATGCAGGCCTACCAGCAGGCGGTCGTGCTGTGGGAAGAGCACGTGGGAGAGCGGGAAAAAGCGCAGGCGTTCTACGAGCGACAGCAAAAGCGCAACGCCGAGAAACTAGCCGCAAACCCACAAGCCCAAGTCAAGATTCGCCAATACACTGGCAAGCCGACGTATCTGGACCAGATCGGCACTAGCCTATACACGGTTTTCGCCGGCTTTTCGCTGGCCTCGCTGGTGGCCGTGCCACTCGGCCTATTTTGCGGCATGAGCCGCACGATGATGAACGCCTTTAATCCATTGATCCAGATATTCAAGCCCGTGTCGCCGCTGGCTTGGCTGCCGCTGGTGACGATGGTGGTCAGTGCCCTCTACACGACCAACGACGGGCTTTTTGCAAAGTCCTTTATCAATTCGGCGGTCACTGTGTCGCTGTGCTCGCTGTGGCCCGCGCTGATCAACACCGCCTTGGGCGTGTCGTCGCTGAGTCAGGATTACGTCAATGTGGCGCGGGTGCTCAACCTCGGAGTCAAGGACCGGATTTTTAAGATCGTTTTACCGGCCTCGCTGCCCTACATCTTTACCGGCCTGCGCATCTCGCTCGGCGTCGGCTGGATGGTGCTGATCGCCGCGGAGATGTTGGCGCAAAACCCGGGCTTGGGCAAGTTCGTATGGGACGAGTTCCAAAACGGCAGCAGCCATTCGCTGGCGCGAATTTTGGTGGCGGTGCTAACCATTGGCTTTATCGGCTTTATGCTCGACCGGGCGATGGTCATCCTGCACAAGCTGGTCAGCTTCGGCGACGAGCCGGTCGGCACCTGAGGGCATGACATGGCTTTTCTCGAATTGCGCAATGTCAGCAAAGCCTATGGCGAAGGTGCCGAGCGCACCGAGGTACTCGCGAACGTTAGCTTGGAGATAGAGCAGGGCGAGTTCGTGGCGATCGTCGGTTTTTCGGGCAGCGGCAAGACCACGCTGATCTCGCTGATCGCCGGCCTGATCGAGCCTGACGAGGGCGAAATCCTCATTGACGGCAAGCGGATCGTCGGCCCCGGTCCCGAGCGCGGCGTCATTTTCCAGAACTATTCGCTGCTGCCGTGGCTGACCGTCTATGGCAACGTGGCCTTGGTGGTCAACCACCTCTTCCCCGCTTGGCCGGCGAAAAAGCGCCGCGCCCACGTCGAGCGCTACGTCGAGATGGTCCATCTGATGCCGGCACTGCAAAAGCGGCCGGTAGAGCTTTCAGGAGGCATGCGCCAGCGGGTAGCCGTTGCGCGCGCCTTGGCGATGGACCCAGAGATTTTGCTGATGGACGAGCCGCTCAGTGCCCTCGATGCGCTGACGCGGGGCACCTTGCAGGCCGAGATTGAGAAGATCTGGCGCGAGGAGCGCAAGACCGCAGTGCTGATCACCAACGACGTTGACGAGGGCCTGGTCCTCGCCGACCGCATCATCCCGCTCAGGCCAGGAGCCGCGTCGCAAGCCGCGACGCTGGGGCCTCATTTTCAGGTGGAACTGGACCGGCCCCGCGACCGCACCGAACTCAATAGCGATGTCGGCTACAAAGTCGTTCGCAATGCCATCAACAGTTATTTGCTCGAAGTGCGGCCCGACCAAGGGTTGGCTCAACACGCTGAGTTCAAGGAACTCGCCTTACCCAATATAGAACCAATGGAGTGGTCTAAATGAATGCGTATATTGAATTCGCGGATCTCGCCAAGGTCTATCCAACGGTCGATGGGCCAGTGGCCGTGGTGAAGGGTTTTGATTTGCAGATTGACCAAGGAGAATTCGTCTCCATCATTGGCCACTCGGGCTGCGGCAAGTCAACGGTGCTGTCGATGATCGCCGGCCTCAACGAGATCTCCGACGGGGCCATTTACATAGACGGACGCCGGGTTACCGGCCCGGGACCCGACCGCGGGGTGGTTTTCCAGTCGCCGAGTCTGTTGCCGTGGATGACGGCCATGGAGAATGTGCTGCTGGGCGTCGAACAGGTCTTTCCGCACGGCAGCAAGCGCGAGCGGTGGGAAATTGCCGAGTACTATCTCAACCGAGTGGGCTTGGTTGACGCGCTCGACAAGCGCGCGGCCGAGTTATCGCAGGGGATGCGCCAGCGCGTGGGTATTGCCCGCGCCTTTGCGCTCAAGCCCAAGCTGCTGCTGCTCGACGAGCCATTTGGAATGCTCGATTCGCTGACCCGCACCGAGCTGCAAGACGTGCTGTTGGAGGTCTGGCGGCGAGATCGGATTACCGCCATCATGGTGACTCACGATGTGGATGAGGCGCTGTTTCTCTCCGACCGGGTAGTGATGATGACCAGCGGCCCGCAGGCCAAGGTCGGCGACGTTCTGCCGGTGGAATTCCCGCGGCCGAGGGATCGACGCACGGTGTGTGAGCACGAGCACTTCTACGATTTGCGCGGCCACCTACTGCGTTTCCTCGACGGCCCGACGTTGGTCGAACCGGGCGCAGCACCGGATGAGGAACGGGAAACGCTAGACGAAACCGCCCCAAAGCAGGTAGCTTGACCGAGATTCACGGTTTAACTTATCTACATTCATGCCATCTTTACGTTGGAGGAACGCCGTGCGTTTTGCAATCTATTCCGCATTTCTTTTGAGCGTAGTTGCATCCAGCGCTAGTTACGCTAAAAAGGAGATCGTCTGGGGTGGCCAGATTCGGCCGCGCTACGAGTTCCGCGATCCGTTCGCAAACAACTACGACTCCTTCACCTCCATGCGGGTACGAACCCAGATGGTGGCCTCGCTCGAGAGCGATGTCGATCTGATGATCCAGCTTCAAGACGTGCGCTTGTGGGGCGAGGAAAAGAATACCCTGACGGATTACAGCGCCGATAAGTTTGACCTGCATCAGGGCTATGTCCACCTGAAGAAACTGGGCGACGGCGACCACTCCCTCAAAATTGGCCGTCAGATGGTAGCCCTTGGCGGTCAGCGGCTGATCGGCGCGGTCGAGTGGACTCAGCAAGGCCGGGTTTTCGACGGTTTGCAACTGCTGCTGGCACCCTCTTGGGGGCAGGTGAACCTGACGGCGATTCAGGTGGCCGAGTCGGACTCGACCTCGGGGCAGTTTGCAGACGACGCCTATTTGACGGGGGCGTACGCGACCTTGGACCAACTGCCGTCCGGCAGCTTGGATCTCTACGCGCTCTACAACAAGGACGGAGCCAAAGACACGGATCAGGTCACTATGGGGGTGCGCTTAGTGGGGAAAAAGACGGCGTATTCCTACCGTTTCGAGGGTTCGTTCCAGACCGGTCAGCGCAGCGCCCAAGATGTAGCGGCCTTCATGTTCGGTGGGCGCATTGGCGGGTCTTTAGGTGGGCTAGACCTCACCCTGTGGTACGACTACCTATCCGGCGACGACGATTTGGCCGATGACAAGACCAAGGTCTTTGACACGCTCTTTGCGACCAACCACAAGTACTATGGGTACGCCGATTTGTTTCTCAATATCCCGGTCCACACGGGCGGGCTAGGGCTGCAGGACTTGGCCCTCAAGGCGGCGTTGCCGTTGAGTGATCAGGTATCCCTCGGAGTCCACGGGCACTCTTTCCTCACAGCGCAAAAGGGCGACTTGGAGTCGAGTCATTTGGGCGAGGAAGTCGATTTGACGCTTACGTACGAATACCGTCCCGGCTTTACCGTAGTAGCCGGAGTGTCGAGGGTGATAGCCGACGACAGCATGACCCGCGTTACTCGCTACAAGAATTCGATTGAGGAGTGGAACGGGGATATGACCTTTGCTTACCTTATGACCAACACGACCTTCTGAACTGGGTGTTTTTTAATACGACATGCCGCGTCGCATCACAAAGCCGATCTCGCCGTCTGGACTGCGGTCCTTCTTCCAGCGGTTGGTTTTCCCCGGATTTACTTCGCTGGGCATTGCCGACCGCGAAGTGGTCGAATACGTCGTCGATCTGCTGGTGAGCTTTGCGCGCACCGATCAGCTCTACCGCATTCGCGATCTGCGCGGCCAGCCGCTTGAAACCATCGCCGAGATGCTGGTGGAACTCGGGCGGCAGCGGCAGCCAGAGCGGCGTTGGTCCTTCGACCGCGAGATGGATATCCGCCGACACGTAGGCGACTACGCGCTTTTTACCACCGGGCTTTTTCGCACGTGGGTCGAGCGGCAGGGGCTTGGCGGCTACTATTTGGAGCAGGGAAGAAGAGCTTATGGAGCGGCAGCCGAGTTGGCCCAGCTCGGCTTTGTGTCGCAGGCTCGGCTCTTTGGTGCCCTAGAGGAGCAGTTTGAGCATTTGTCCGGGGGGCTCGACTACGTGCGCAAGGTCTATATGCGGCCCGAACTACATGGAGGCTCGCACGGGGCGCTGATGCGCGAGCTAGGCATATAGAGACCCTAACACAATGCTCTGCTGGCGTCGCGCGGCTGCGTCGGCCACGGCCTTGCTCGCTCGCGCTTGGGCCGACGCCGGGCGCTCTTAGTAGCTCAGGCCGATGCTGCGGACCAAGGTGCGGGTGGCAGAGTCGCCAGCGATCTGCAAGCGGAAGAGGTAGAGGCCGGGCTGGGCCATCGCGCCGGAGTCGCGGCGGCCGTCCCAAATTAGCTGGTAGTGGCCGGCCACGCCGGCGGCGTCTCGCAGCGTGCGGACTAGCTGGCCGCGCAGGTCATAGACGCGGGCTTCAATGGGGCGGGCGTCGAGGACCTTGAGCACGTCGAAAGAGATGGCCAGCGCGTCGTTGACGCCGTCGCCGTTGGGGGTAAAAATCCCCGCACCTAGGTCTAGGCGCGTGAGTAAGCTGCCATCTACAGGCAGCGAGACCGCATCGCCTGCTCCCTCTAAATCGGGAATTGCATCGCCAGGATCGACCTGCTGACGCAGCGTGTCAAGCCCGCTTTTGCGCTCTAGAAAGGCGCGGAAGCGGGTATTGTTTTGGAAGACGGTGGCGGCAAAACCTAGCTCGACGCGCTCGGCGGCCGAGACTCGCTCGGGCAAGTGCAAGCGGAGGCCTGTATTCGTCTTTTCCGCTTCGGCATTGATTGTCGCGTCGTCGATTTGCAGGGCGCGGAACGCGAGGGGCACCGAGGCTTCGAGGGCGATAGCTTCAAAGCCTTGGCTGTCGCGGGCGAATTCTGGGCGGAGGAAGTACGTGAAGTCGGTTTGCTCGCCCGGTTCGACGCGCGCGGGGTGGACTTCGCCAACGGCGGTGCGCGCCAAAGGACGGGAGTAAATCAAGGTCAGCGCGTCGAGGGCAATGCCGGCCTGCGGGTCATCGGCGCGTAGCTCGGCTTCGAGCTGGACGTAGCGCCGGGGCGAAGGCGAGCGGAAGCGGGTGCCCGTGCGGAGGTATTCCTCACTCCACACGCTCCAGCCATCGCCGGGTTGGAGCGTGGTTTCGATGGGGCCGCGAAACGAGGCGATCAGCTTTTCGTAGCGCCGTTTGGTAACTTCTTTGCCGTTTTTGTCGAAATAGCGCATTTCCTCGACGACGTGGTCGCCGGTGCGGCTGCGCAAGGAGAATTGGGCCCCGAGCGGTGCGTCAATTGCCCACTCAATCGCCGTGATATTCCAATTGGAGCCAAGGTCGATAACAGGTGAGCGCAGAGTGACGCGGGCCGGGTACCCTTCGCCGTACACTTGGAACTCGCTGACTAGCCCTAAGCCGTCCAAGCGGCCGGTGCTGTCAAAAGCGCTGCCCGACAGGCCGCCGCCGATGATGTTGCCGCCTTGGCTAGTGGGGTAAATCAAACGCAGGTAGCGGGCGGCGATTAGGGGAACATCGTGACGAAAATTGCGCACATCGAAGAAGTTGCGGGGGTCGGGAGGAATGGAGGCCAACGCCTGCCAGGCCAACGATCCATCGGGTGCCAGCGATCCGTCGGAGTACTGTAGCTTGTAGGAGAGGAAGTTGGCGTAGGACTGCCGCAGCCGCGGCGGAATGCCCAGCGGCTCGCCCAAGAGCCAAATCGAATCAATCCAGTAGGTAGCCCCTAGATCGATGCGGTAATCGCCGAAGGTTTCACTGCCGCCGCTGGAGCCTTTGGCGAGGGGGTTGACGCGCCACATGGTAGAGAGATCGCCGTCGAACATGACGGAGGGGATGCCGGCCACGGCGACGATGGCCGCCTCGACATCGACGATGCCGCCTTTGGCAATCAGGTCAAAGGCGATATTGTCGCCAAAGGCCTTGATTTGAATTTCGGCGAGCGCCGGCGCACCGGTCATTTCGCGAGTGGCCTCGATGCGGAGAACTTGGACGAGTTCGTCGTCGAGGTCGATCGTCACGTCGCGCCCTTCGTTGAAGGCAAAGCGCTCGCTGTGGCTGTAGAGGAGGGTGCCTTCGACGACGACGTTGGCGCTGTTGATAAAGCGCTCGCCCTTGGAGAGCGAGAGGTTGAAAAAGGGCAAGGGCGGCGCACTATCGGCAAAACGCAGGCGAACCTGTTGGACGGGGAACACCTGCCCTAAGTCGATATCGAGCCACCAGTCCTTTGGGGCCGTGCTCGGTGGCGGACTCCAGCTAGTGGTGAGATCGCCGTCAAAGGCGCGGGGAGCAGTAGATTGCGCCGCTCCGGCTCCGCGGACCGTAGCTTCAGAGAGCGGGTCAATGTCTTTGCCGACCTGCACCGGCCGCAACGAGCCTGCTTCGTCTAGGCGCAGGACGCCGGGGGGATAGACCCAGTTTTCCCATATATCCGCCGAAGTCATAACGAGGCGCTCGGCGCGAATGGGGCTGCTGAATGGCACGAGCAAGCACAGTGCTAAGGGCAAGAGACAGAAGGGCGACACGGGCGATCCGTTTTTTTAAGGGAAATACGCAGCTTAAGCGTTGAAGATAAAATATACGGATTGGTATTGTGGTTGCCGAAGGATATATTGACTTGAGAAGACAGTCGAAGTTTTGTCGCTAGTGAAAGTATCGATGTTCAAGCGCAGCAACATTACCTTTATCATCGTTCCAGAAAAGGGTCGCAAGACCTTTGAGTATAAGATCTCCAGCTCACTAGTGTGGTTGCTGGGGTTGTGTTGCGTCGTCGTACTCGTGCTCTTGCCCTTTGGACTTAGTTCCTACTTCGACAAGCGTGCGCTAGTACAGAAGGTAGCACAGTTCGAGCAGGACAAGTCCCTGCTTGAGGAGCAAGTAGGCCAGATAAATCGGCTCGAAGAAATGCTGGTCCGGCTCAAGCGCGGCAACGACCAACTGCGCGCCATCTTAGGTCGGCAAGAGGAGTTAGACGAAGAAGAAGCGTCGCCCAGCGATGATTCCCCTTATATCTCCTCCATGCAGCGGCTGCGTTGGGGCCACGTACACACCGTTCCCACTTTGTGGCCGCTGCGCGGCCCCGTGATCAGGCCCTTTAGCGAGGAGCACCCTTCGGTTGTTATTGCCGCGGCTGCGGGCAGCTTGGTAAGGGCCAGTGCCGCGGGTCGAGTGATGCAAGCGAGCTACGACGAACACCTAGGCTACGTGGTGACGCTCGACCACGGCAATGGTCTGCTGACCCAATACGGATACAACACTCGCCTGTTCGTCGAGGTGGGGGATTACGTGCTCAAGGGGCAGTCTATTGCGCTGTTAGATGAGGGACGCGGATCTCGGAGGCCGGGGTTGCACTATGCCGTCCAAGAAGATGGGCAGTTCCGCGACCCTTCGCGCTATAGATTGTGGATGTAAAAAAGGCTCGCTGCCAAAGAAGCAGCGAGCCTTTTCTATTTGCTACAGAGGGATGTTACATGCCCATCCCGCCGCCGTACATGTCGCCGCCGGGAGGGCCGGCCGGGGCCGGAGCGGCCTTTTCGGGCAGCTCGGCGATCAGGGCTTCGGTGGTTAGCAAAAGCGACGCGATGCTAGCGCCGTTTTCGAGCGCGGTACGCGAGACCTTGGCCGGGTCCACGACACCGGCTTCGACGAGATCCTCGTATTCCTCGGTGCGGGCGTTAAAGCCAAAGGCTCCACTCTCATCGGCGACCTTGCGGACGACAATGGCCCCTTCGGTACCCGCGTTAGAGGAGATCATCCGCAGCGGCTCTTCGAGGGCACGGTGAATGATGCTGACGCCCACGGCTTCGTCGCCTGCGGCTTCGGTCTGGTCGAGTGCCGCTTGCGCCCGGAGGAAGACGACGCCCCCACCGGCGACGACGCCTTCTTCAACGGCGGCGCGGGTGGCGTGCAGCGCGTCTTCGACGCGGGCCTTCTTTTCCTTCATTTCGGTCTCGGTCGGTGCGCCGACATTGATCACAGCGACGCCGCCGGCGAGCTTGGCCAACCGCTCCTGCAACTTCTCGCGGTCGTAGTCTGAGGTCGTTTCTTCGATCTGGCGGCGGATTTGGGCGACGCGGCCTTGGATGTCCGCAGCCTGACCCGCGCCTTCGACGATCGTGGTGTTGTCCTTGTCGAGGACGACGCGCTTGGCTTGGCCCAAGTCGTCGAGGGTGACGCCTTCGAGCTTGAGCCCTGCTTCTTCGGAAATGACCCGGCCGCCCGTGAGGACGGCGATGTCTTCGAGCATGGCCGTGCGGCGGTCGCCGAAGCCCGGGGCCTTGACTGCGGCGACCCGGATGGTGCCGCGAATTTTGTTGACAACCAGCGTCGCTAGGGCTTCGCCTTCGACATCCTCGGCGATAATCAGCAGGGGTTTGCTGAGTTGGGCGGTCTTTTCGAGGACCGGGACTAGGTCGCGCATGGAGGAGATTTTCTTGTCGTGGATCAGGATGTAGCTGTCTTCGAGTTCGGCGGTCATTGACTCCTGATCGGTGACGAAGTAGGGCGAGAGGTAACCGCGGTCGAACTGCATGCCCTCGACCACATCCAAGTTGGTGTCGGTGCCCTTGGCTTCTTCGACGGTGATGACGCCGTCCTTGCCGACCTTTTCCATAGCGTCGGCGATCAACTCGCCAATGGCTGAGTCGTTGTTGGCTGAGATGGTGCCGACTTGGGCGATTTCCTCGCGCGCTTTGACTTCCTTGCTGGACTTGCGAATCTCGTCCACAACGACTGCAACGGCTTTGTCGATGCCGCGCTTGAGGTCCATGGGGTTGGCACCGGCGGTTACGTTTTTGAGGCCCTCGCGGAAGATGGTCTGAGCAAAGACCGTGGCGGTGGTGGTGCCGTCGCCGGCGACATCGCTGGTTTTGGAAGCGACTTCCTTGACCATCTGCGCGCCCATGTTTTCATAGGCGTCTTTGAGTTCGATTTCCTTGGCGACGGTGACGCCGTCTTTGGTGATGGTCGGCGACCCGAACTTCTTGTCTAACACTACGTTACGGCCTTTTGGCCCCAGCGTTACCTTGACGGCATCGGCCAACTGATCGACGCCTCGCTGCAGCGCGTCGCGCGCCGCTCTATCAAATTCTAGCTGTTTGGCAGCCATAACACATGTCTCCTTGATGTTGGTGGTGGGTGGATGAAAAAGTGCATTTTTTGCATAAAAGGTTGGCACTCATAAAAAGAGAGTGCCAAAAAACAAAGCTGAGCAACTAAATATAGAAATTACGTCGTTTTTGTGCAAGAATAGCTTTTTGCTTGGGCTGCGTATGAATGAAAGGCGTGTTTGCCGAAGGCGCAGGCGAGGATCGGTGGGGTGTGATGGCCTGTTGGGAGTAGAAGTAATCCGTCTTGTCAGTCACCAGAGTCCAGTAGCCGAAGCGAATGTGGACAGAAGTGGCGCTATGTCATCGAGCAACTACGACTACCTCGCTAGCTGAAGAGCAATTGTTCTGGATATCGCTCTCGCCGCTGACGGGCTGTACACAGGCACCGTAGTAGTAGGTCCCTGGACTCGACGGGGCTTTCAATCGGATCAACTTGAATTTAGTGCTTGGGGCAGCTAATTCGCTCACCGTGCTCGTGTCCACCTCGGTGTCGTCGGTGGTGATCGTCGAGTCGGTAGAGAGATAGTAGCGCACCGTCGTCGGTGGTGCCGGAGCATTACCGCGGTTGTGGATTGCGACCGACAAAGTGAAGGATTGACTTGGGGCTGGATTGGGCGGGTTCACCGAAGGCGACTCGGCTACCAGATCTGGGGCGTCTGGGACGGCGATATCTAAGGCCAAGCCCACCGGTTCGCTCAAGCCGGTGATGAGGTCTTCGATCCGGGTCCCGTCGAGGTTGGCTCGCTGAATCTTGTTTGTGCCCCAGTCTGTCCAGTACATCTTGCCCCCAGTCAAATCGAGAGCTAGGCCATCTGGATAATCCAAGCCGATGACGACTAGGTCTTCGACCTGGGTCCCGTCGAGGTTGGCGCGCTGAATCCTTATCGTGCCTGGGTCCATCCAGTACATCTTGCCTCTTGCTAGGTCGAGGGCTAGGGCTCGTGGAACGTTCAACGGTTGAGGGACGAGGCTTTCGATTTGTGATCCGTCGAGGTTGGTCCGCACTATGCGAGAGCGGCCGGTGTCTGTCCAGTACATCTTACCCCCAGCCACATCCAAAGCCAAGCCGCTTGGGTAATCCAATCCGGTGGTGACGAGGTTTTCGATTTGTGATCCGTCGAGATTAGCCCGCTGAATCTTGCTCGAGCTCCAAGACTCGTCTGTCCAGTACATCTTGCCTCCAGCGAGGTCCAAGGCCAAGCTCCGTGGAGAGCTCAATCCGGTGGTGACAAGGTTTTCGATTTGTGATCCGTCGAGGTTGGCTCGCTGAATCTTGTCCGTTCCCGCGTCCATCCAGTACATCTTACCCCCAGCCACATCCAAAGCCAAGCCGCTTGGGTAATCCAATCCGGTGGTGACGAGGTTTTCGATTTGTGATCCGTCGAGATTAGCCCGCTGAATCTTGTCCGTTCCCGCATCCGTCCAGTACATCTTACCTTGGCTTTCGGGTACGGGTACCGTCACGTTCACCTTAAAGGTCTGTTTGGTGGTCGCGCTGCTGGCATCACTTGCCGTCACTGTTACCGTGGCGACGCCCAATGCTACCGGGCTAATCGTCAACTGGCGGCCGGATACGCTCACCGTCGCCACGCCGGGGGCATTGGACCGAGCTTCATAGGAGACCTCACCCCCTTCAGGATCGCGGGCGACCAAGTCGATGTGAAGGAGTTCTTCCTCTGAAATACTCTGCTTGCGGATGCCGTCCAATACCGGCGGACGATTCACACTGACTTCGGAGGACATGTAGGCCAGCTCCAGAGCTAGATCCCATGGAACTCGCAGTCCGGTGGTGACGAGGTTTTCGATTTGTGATCCGTCGAGGTTGGCCCGCTGAATTTTGTCCTTTACTACATCGGTCCAATATATCTTACCCCCAACGACATCCAGCACTAGGCCGCTTGCAGCGTTCCACCCGGTGGTGATGAGGGTTTCGATTTGTGATCCGTCGAGATTGGCCCGTTGAATCGTAGATGAATCCATCCAGTACATCTTGCCCCTGTTTAGGTCCAAGGCAAGGTGGCGTGGACGTCCCAATCCAGAGATGACGAGGGCTTCGATCCGGGTCCCGTCAAGGTTTGCCCGCTGAATTTTAGGCCCTCCTATGACCTCGTCTGTCCAATACATCTTATTTCCGGCGACGTCTATAGCCAGAGCTCGTGGAGTGCGCAATCCAGAGATGACGAGGGCTTCGATCCGGGTCCCGTCGAGGTTTGCCCGCTGAATTTTGTCCGTGCCCGCGTCTATCCAATACATCTTGTCTCCGGCGACGTCTAGGACCAAGCTCCGTATATTGGATAGCCCGGCGAGGAGGGTTTCGATTTGTGATCCGTCGAGATTGGCGCGTTGAATTGTACCCGTACCCTGATCCACCCAGTACATCTTGCTTTCGCCTAGGTCCAAGGCGAGGTCCGTCGGCTCCTTCAATCCAGTGGTGACGAGGGTTTCGACTTGTGATCCGTCGAGATTGGCCCGTTGAATTTTAGCCCCATACCGACTCGCGTCCACCCAGTACATCTTACCTTCGATCGCTAGGGTGCCGATCCTCGCTGGCAAGGAGGGGTCGGTCGGATTGACGCTATAGGTGGCGATGAGATAAGCGTCGGTGATGTCAATGCGGCCATCGCGGTTCACATCGCCTAGGGAGATGTCGCCATCGTTGGGGATGGCAATCGAGGGATCGAGGCTGTACATCCCCACTAGTAGCGCGTCGTAGATGTCAACTTGGCCATTGGCATCGACGTCGCCCCAGATTCTGTCCCCTGTGGTCACCTTCATCGCGGCCGGGTCGGTGACTCGTGCTTCGACCACGATTTCTACCGGTCCGACGCCGGCCTGGAAATTCGGGTCCACATGGGTGGCCACATCGCGGCCCGAGACGGTCAGCCCGTAGGTCGGCTCGGGGACCGCCAAGCTCGTCGGAGGCTCGGCGGCGATTGCCGCTCCCGGAGCACCGACTGACCCATCGACGAGCACCATCCGCCGGGTCTCACTCGTCCCGGTCCCACGGATGCGATAGAGATAAAGTCCAGCCGCTACAGCGCGACCGGCTGTATCTGTGCCGTGCCAAGTCGCCGTGTGCCGTCCGGCCGGTTGCTCTCGATCTACCAAGGTCGCAACGTGTTGCCCAAGCACATTGAAGATTTCTAACCGCACGTGGGCTGGTGCTGGTAGCTGGTAGGGAATAATCGTGGAAGGATTGAACGGATTGGGATAGTTCTGTAGTAGCTCAAAGCCTTGAGGGCGGGCATTGGCTAAGCGGGGAGCGGCTAGCGCAAAGTACCCTTCCTCATCTGCAGTGGTGCCGACTGAGCGGCGCGGATCAGTCAGGTCGAAAAGCCGCACCTGCACTCCGGCTGCTGGCTGCCCGGAGGCCAGCCGCACCCAGCCCTCAAGCCGTGGCTCGGGTTCTGTCGCCCCGCTCCGCCCGCTCAGCAACACCAGCCCGAGGAGACTTCTGGTCAACAGTTTCACAACTTGCCGTCTCCATGCGCTCACAGCTTCTAACTCCTTGTTGTCGATACCCAAAGGTACAGCAGGGATGGTTCAGACGGTGTACTGAATACTAATCGAGCAAGCTCTGAAGTTCGGGCGGCAATCCTTGGCGCAATGAGTCGGGAAAGTTGTCGCGGTACTGGGTTCGGCGCACTAGGTCTATTAGGCGAGCCGCTGAGGGGTGATAGAACGAGGTGAAATATACGTAGCGGGGCTGATTCGTTCGGTTGGGAGAACTGGCGTGGTAACACAGGGGATTGAAGACGATGAGGTCTCCATCGTTGGCGCAAATTTCAATGCCGTCGTCGTCATTGACCTCGGGGACTGAGGCGGTGTGACTCTGGATGGGTCCCCGTCCCTCCGATCGCTCTACTTTATCGCTGGCTGCGAGGGACAACTTGTGCGAGCCGGGCACGATCATAAACGCGGCCCCTCCGGTGGAAACCGTACTACAGCAATGCAGCATCTGGTAATAGACCTGCCGCGGCCTAGCTTCAAACTCTGCGCGGCAAAAGGCCGCGTCGATGTGCCATTGCGGAGCTTGGTATGGCGGCTGCGAGGGATCGCTGCGGATGAAGACTTGCTCGCGCAGGCGAAGATCGTGCGACCCAATCAATGTGGCAGCGAGTTCGAGCGTCGCCGGATTGTTCACTAAGCGGGGCATGATCGCCCCTCGAATGGGATGCCGCAGACCGTGCCTAGCGGTGTTGTGACCGCCGGACACAACGGGGCCGACGAGGCTGTCGATATGAGCGCGAATTGCGGCCGTAGTGGCGCGGTCGAGATACTCGGGAAACACGGTGTACCCTTGGTCCTCCAGCTCCTGCAATCGGGTACTGAGATTCGTCAACTCGGGATAGGCGTGGTTTTCCATGGTCAGCTTCTCCATATCCCTTTTGAATATATCGAATACCTCCTGTACATTTTCACTCAAAGGCCCCAGACGTTCAGCTTGTAAATCCATGGCGTAAGCATGGACAAAGAAGTGTCGAAACGCCAAGTATGGTTTCAATGCGTCGGCAGTAGAAGACGCGATTAAGTCGGCAGAAACCGCGAGATTCACTAGGTCGCGGTGCCAAGAAGGACCGTCTGGAACAGTCAATCCTCGATTCTGCACAACATGTTTCAGGATGTTTTCTATACCGTTGTAAAAATTGTGCAGGAGGGTAGATACACCCGCCAGTTCGAGGGTGGACAAATCGGTGTACAACCGATTCTGGGGAAATTCCGTCAAGACCCGTTCGATCTGTTCAAACTCAGCTTCAACGTATTTTCTGAGCAGCCTCATAAAGAGGAAGTCCTTCTTTGCGGATTTGGCGGGTCAGCTTTGAGTTTTGCGAAAGATCAATGAGGTCAACGGGCTTAGAGACACTGAAGAGTAGATCGCCGTAGAAGCGAAAAAAGTCCTGTGGGGGCAGGCCTTCTACGGCCAAGTCAATGTCGCGGCCTTCGCGGGTGGGGTCAATGCTAGAGCCAAAGAGGAGTAGGCGCGTGATTGAATAGTGCTCGGCGAGGCGGGTGATAGCTTCTCGGTCTCGATCCAGAATCATTTGAGGGGTGCGTCTTTTTTTGGCATTCCGTGATGGGGCGGGCACAAGGAGCGCGTAGGCATGAGCGGTTCCTTTGCGAAAAAGGTACATTGTGAAAGGCGATTGGGGCAAGTGGCTTTACTAGGTATTACAGACAATGAATGAAACGCGCGTTTGCCGAGTCGGGCGGATCGATTTCGCCCGGGCTTGGGCTTGGCAAGAGTCGCTGCGCCAATTGCGGCGCGCCGAGCAAATTCCGGACACGCTGATGTTGGTCGAACACCCGCCAACCTATACCGGCGGCCGGGCGACGCTGCCCGAGCATCTCCTAGCCCAAGGGATAGATGTGGTCGAGATTGACCGCGGGGGCAGCGTGACGTTTCACGGGCCGGGCCAGATTGTGGCCTATCCGATTGTCGATCTGCGCCAGCGCGGTCGGGATGTACACCAGTACCTGCGCGATTTGGAGGCCGTGCTGATCCGCACGTTGGGTGCCTACGGCTTGGAGGGGGAGACCCGGCGCGGCTTGACGGGCGCTTGGGTCGGCTCGTCCAAGGTGGCGTCGATCGGCGTGAACGTGCGGCACTGGATCACCACGCACGGTTTGGCCCTGAATGTGGCTACCGACCTGCGCCACTTTGCGGCGATCAAGCCCTGCGGCTTGGGGAGCGAGGAGATAACTACGATGGCCGCGCTCTTGGGGCGCGCGTTGGATCGAAGCGAAGTCGAGTCCGAACTGCTGCACGCCTATGCCGACGTATTCGCCTGCGAGCTGGTCGAGATCGAGCGCAGTGCCTTGGCGGCTTGCATTGGCCGTCTCGAGCGAAAGTCTTAAATTCAAAGGCTGCGACAGATAGGCCCCCGACCACAGCAGTCGAACCGGGCCGATTATTCCAAAACCAACAAAAGACACGAGGAGTTTTATACTATGGCCGATTGGCAGCCCAAGGTCCCCGCAAACGGCGAAAAAATAACTTTAGTGGATGGCGAACTCAGTGTTCCAGATCAGCCCATCATCCCCTTTATCGAAGGCGACGGCACCGGGCCGGATATCTGGGCGGCGGCCGTGCGCGTTTTCGACGCAGCCGTCGAGAAGGCGTATGGCGGTCAGCGAAAGATCGCTTGGATGGAGGTTTTGGCCGGTGAGAAGTCCTTCAAGCAGACCGCTAGCTGGCTGCCCGACGCCACAGTGGAGACCTTCGATACCTATCTGGTCGGGATCAAGGGACCGCTGACGACGCCAGTCGGCGGTGGGATACGCAGCCTTAACGTAGCTTTGCGCCAGATCCTCGATCTCTACGTGTGTCTGCGCCCCGTGCGCTACTTCAGCGGCGTGCCCTCGCCGGTGCGGCAACCCGAGCTGGTGGATATGGTCATCTTCCGCGAGAATACCGAGGACATCTACGCCGGCATCGAATTTGAGCAGGGCACGGACGACAATGCGCGCTTTAAGAATCTGCTCGCAGAGCACTTTGCCGATCGCTACGGCAAAATTCGCTTTCCAGATACCGCTGGCTTGGGCGTCAAGCCGATCTCACAAGAGGGCACTGAGCGGCTGGTCCGCGCCGCTATTGACTACGCCGCCGCTCAAGGCCGCGACAGCGTGACCTTGGTCCACAAAGGCAACATCATGAAGTTCACCGAAGGGGCCTTCCGCGATTGGGGTTACGAGGTGGCGCAAAAGGCTTATGGCGGCGAAGAAATCGACGGCGGTCCTTGGACTAGCATCGTCGTTGACGGCACCGAGATCACCGTCAAGGACGCGATCGCCGACGCCTTTTTGCAGCAGATCCTCACGCGCCCGGCCGAGTACTCGGTCATCGCCACGATGAATCTCAACGGCGATTACATCAGCGACGCGCTGGCTGCCTGCGTTGGCGGCATTGGCATTGCGCCGGGCGGCAACATCAACTACACCACGGGCCATGCCATCTTTGAGGCCACCCACGGCACCGCGCCCAAATACGCTGGCCAAGACAAGGTCAACCCCGGTTCGGTGATCCTGTCGGGCGACATGATGCTCCGCCACTTAGGCTGGACCGAGGCGGCCGACCTGATCGTAAAGGGGCTAGAGCAGACGATTGCGAGCCGGGTAGTTACCTACGACTTTGCGCGGCTGATGGACGAGCCAACCGAGGTCAAGTGCTCGGAGTTCGGCACCGCAATTATCGAGAACATGTAGTGGCCGACGCGCTGACCCACCTCGACGAGCAGGGCCGCCTCAAGATGGTCGATATAGGCGGCAAGGAGCCGACGGCGCGGCTGGCGCGGGTGCGCGGCGAGATCCGCATGGACCGCGCGACGGCGCGGCTGATCGCTGAGAATAAAGTTGCCAAGGGCAATGTCTTGGAAGCGGCGCGGCTGGCCGGGATCATGGCCGCCAAGCGCACGGGCGAGCTAATCCCCTTGTGCCATCCGCTCAACCTCACGGCGGTCAGCGTAGATTTGCACGTCGGCGAGGATCGGGTCGAAGTGGAGGCCGAGGCCAAAATTGACGACCGCACGGGCGTGGAAATGGAGGCCTTGGTGGCGGCGAGCACGGCGCTTTTGACCATTTACGACATGTGCAAGGGCGTCGATCGCGGAATGGTGATTTCCGAGTTGCGGCTGATGGAGAAGCGGGGAGGGCAGAGCGGGACGTGGGTGCGGGGAGAGGGATAAGACGGGCGAAATCACCGCGCCATTGCTCGACTCAATAAGCTACGTGGACCGGAAAGATATCCTCTTCGTCCCCCCGGTCCGCTGAGATCTTGATCCGGCACAGGTAGATCCCCGGCGGCACCAACTGTCCGTGCTCATCGCGACCATCCCAAGCGAAATTCCACTGACCGGCCTGCCCTAGGTCGCTTCCGGCTCGTCCGCGCAACGCCCCTGCCAAGTCGTAGAAGGCGATGTCCAGCCGCCGCTCGGCCAATATCCGCAACAGCACGAAGCTGCCTTGGAGCAAGTCATTGACCCCGTCGTCGTTGGGGGTAAAAACGCGGGCTACCTGCACATCGTTTATTAACCGACGACCGAGCGATTGCAACGAGACGCGCGCCGTGCCGCTGGCGACTAGTTCTGTGGCGTCCTGCGCTTCTGCATCGACGCGCTGGAAAAAGCCCGTAGGATTCGTCGAAGAGCGGGCGAAGGCAGGGAAGAGGACCCCCTCGCGGAAGGCTTGCGAGGCGAATTGTACCTCGACTAGGGCGTGGGTGTCTGGGGCCAGATCGGCGTTGAGCGAGGCGGGAAAGCGCAAATAGAGCGAGTCGGGGCCGGTCGGCAGAATCGCTATGGCTTGGCCATCGGCGTCTTGTAAGCGTCCGTCGGGTCCGTGCGCGAAGGCTTGGTCGAAATGGGTCTTGAGGACGCGGGTCGAGAAAATCGCTGGATCGAGACCTGATGCTTGCCGCTCGACCTCGACTCGGCCTAGGCGCACACCTAGTAGCTCGGTCGCTTGGGGAGCGACGATCAATATCTCGTCAACGCCGTCGCGCACGGTCGGGTCGTTGGGGTCGGGCGAGGCGAGGCGCGCGAAATATGAAAAATGCTGTGAGGTCAGTGGGTTGATGTCGCGCGGGGGACCATAGTCTCCGTGCGCGGTATTGAGGTCGTCGATGGGCCGCGTCGTGCCCTGTGGACTCAAAAGCGCCAGTTCCCCAGCCAGTTCTAGGGCCAGCGGCGGTGCCAGATCGATGTGGAACGAGCGGATTCTCGCCGTTTTGAAAGGATCCTCAGAAGAGATCTTGAAGCGAATCTGGACGAATTTGCGCGGGCTCGGCGAAGTGATGGTGGCTTCGTTGCGGCCGTCGGTGGGTTGGTAGTTCTCGCTCCACTCGCTCCAGCCGACGAAGGCCAGTTCGCCGTCCTTGTCAAAGCTCGACCTCGGTGCCCGGCGCAGTTTTCTGCCATCCTCGTCAATGCGACCGTCGCCATCGTTGTCGATCAGGTCAATCCGATCCTCGTCGGTGAGACCATCGCCATCGTCGTCCGTGCGCGAGGCGTGTTGCTGGCTGACGGGTAGGGTTTGCCAGATCTCCCAAGCCGTCCACTCCAAGGCAATCTCGTCGTACACTTCTTTCGTCACTTCCTCGCGCTCTTCGGTGCCACCAACGGTCACGACCTGATAGTACGTGAAGTTGGTGTCGGTCTGATCCGAGGTGCGGGTCTGAATGTCGAGGCGGATTTCGGGATGGTGATCCAACGGCTCGATGCGCTCGATGGTCTGGCCGGTGAGGGGGTCTTCCGCTCGTATGACAGCGTCGGCGCTCCACGCGATACGCGGCAGGGTCTTGCGGATGAAGTTGCCGCGGGCGTTGGTGAGGCGGATCGGCGGCGAGTGCAGCGAGACATCGACTGGGTAGCCAACGCCGTAGAGCTGCATTTCGGCGAGGCGGGCACCGCTGCCGGGGCTGAGCAGGTTGCGGATTTGCACGAAGCGAATTTTGCGCGGTGCGAATTCCTCGCCGAACATCAGCACTCTCGGCTGCCGGTTGTCGAAGCGCTCTGCGCTGATAATGTCGTGCCACTGCAGAGCCTCTTCGAGTTGGACGAAATCCTCGGCGGTATATAGTTGCACAGGTTTAAGTTGGGTCCCGTCGGAGACTAGAAAGCCGTGGCCGGCGAAGGCGGAACCGCTGCGCTGGCGGCGCATCACCGCGTAGAGACCATCGACCCAGAAGGTTGCGCCTAAGTCCAGCCACATGGTGCCGCGGACGATGGTTGGATCGTAGCCCCAGGCCGTCCACTCGGTCTGGTAGAGTCCGTCGGTGGCTTGGTTGGGCGTACCCCGGCCCCCTATTTCGTAGGAGTCGCCGGCGCGCTCTCGCGGGTTGAGGGCTAGGTTGTCCCCCTTGGTCCAGACCTGTACTTCGGCGACGCGCGGCACTTCGCGCTCGAAGTAGCGGATAGGTCCCCGTTGCGCTTCGGACACATCATTGAAATAGGTGTCCTCGTCAATCTCGATGAGAAAGCCCCCCGCCGTCAGACGCTGATGGACCACCGCGCCGCGCCGCTCAGGAGATAACGCCTGATAGGCATCGAGGCCGGCATCCCCCTCGCCGACGAAGCGGTGGCGTTCGAGATTGGACGCGGTAATTTTCAGGCGTATGTACTGAAGAAAAGATCCCTGCAGATCCGGCTGACCGTCGAGGTTGAAGTCGGCGAGCAAAAGAGGTGCTATGGGGTAGGACTGCCGCACTAGGCCATCGGCTCCGGGAGGGGTCAGGTCCGCCGATTTGGTCTCGGCCACCAGTGAAAAGCTGAGACTATTGCCGTCGGGAAAGGGGAACGGCTCTCCGAGGGAGACGAAAAGCGAGAAAGCCTTGGGCGCGTCCCCGGCGGGGAAGGAGACGGTGATACTATCGATAAAGGCTAGGCGACCGAGGTCAACTAGCAGTTCCCAGTTGCGCAGCCCTGCGGCGGAAAAATCCGCTGTTGCAGGCTCCCAGAAGGTGTCTAGATCGCCATCGATAAGCCGCGCCGCGATTCGGTCGTTGCTCAGCGCGGTGGCTCCCCCTTGTACGGTCTCTCCGTTGGTGCGCACGGCATCGAGGTAGCTAAATTGCCCAGCGGCGAGCGCGGCGTTGGCCACTGTCGCGACGAGCCGGGGCTGCACCGCGTCGTCCGAGAACAAAAACAGGTCGGTGGAGTCGGCCCGCTCGTTGAGGGTGCGCACTACGTCGTTTTGGAAGATCCACTCGCGCCAATGCTCGCCGCGATCGACGCGGATGGCGTTGGCAGTCAGGCGGTAGCCTTGGCCGTAAGCGGCCGTGGCGAGGATCAGGATGGCGAAGATCAGGTGCGTCATTAGTACACCAGCGAGAGGACGCCAAGTGCCTCGGAGGACGTCTGGTCGGCAGCAACTTGCAGGCGGTAGAGGTAGAGACCCGGCGCTAGAAGATGCCCTGCGGCGTCGCGACCGTCCCACTTGAGTTTTGTCTGACCCGCCGTGCGCGATACCGGATCTACGCGGTGTACTCTGCGTCCCGACAGGTCGAGGATTTCCACTGCGACTTCGATTTGGTCCAAGACTAAAAAGAGGTCGAAGGCGAATTCAATCGCATCGTTTATGCCATCGCCATTGGGCGTAAAGGGGTTGGGGGTGGCCTGAACTTGCAGGTGGCGCGTCTGGATAGTATCGACGACGACCAGCGTTGCGTCGGTGGCCACTTCCTGCACTGCGTCGCCATCGCGCACTCGCTGGGGAATCGTCGCCTTCCGCGTGGCGAGGCGGTCGTTCCACACCGATCCTGCAAAGCGGGCCGAGCCGCGAAAGAGTCGCGTCCGCAAGCTGAGTTCAATGCTTTGGCGAGCCTTGAAGTCGGAGGCCCCTAGCAGCGGAAACTTGACCAAGAGCCGCGTCTGGCCAGTGCGGGGGTCCGAGATGATGGTCTGGGCGAACTGGCCGATGACGAAGGGACTGTCCGATTCTGGTTCCAGACGCAGCGGGTCCACTTGGAGCAGCGGGTCTTCGGCGGTGGTCGCGGTGGGCACGGCGATTTCCTCCCAAGCGCGCCCATCGAACTTAAAAGTGTCGATCCGGGTTGAAGCGTCGGGCACGGTCAATTCGATGCGATTGAACTCCCCTTCTTCCCCATCGGCAAAGAAAGGCCGCAGGAAGTAGCGCAAGGACGCTTCTTCGCCTAGCGCGACGCGCGGCGGAAAGACCTCGGCGACTACGCCCCTCGAAATTAGCGGCTCGCCGTAGTCAAATTCGAGATAGTCGAGCGCAACGGCGCTCTCGATGGTGCTGTCGAAGAGGATGCGAAACTGCAAATAGCGGGTGCCAGTGGGTAGCGGCAGGGGCACGCCCGCCTCGGCCCAGCGCTCTGCGGGAAGGCTTTCGTCGATGAGCCCGTCCTCAAAGCTGAAGGGGGCCGACCAGAAACTCCAGCCTCTCGGACCGTCGCTGCCCAAATCTGGACCAAGTTCATTGTAGCGAAGTTCGGCCTCGGGAATGCGGCCTTGGCGCAGCTTGAGCCAGGAAAAGGCGTCGAGTGGCCGGCCGTCCTCGTCACGAGTGTCGACCTCGTTGGCACCGCTGTCGCGAGCGTAGATGTGCGTGTTGGGCGCATCGCCAGCGCGAAACTGGATGCGTACATCGCCAGCGGACCCCGTTTTGCGCCCCCGCCAGCGGACTTTGCCCCAGTTGACCGTCGAGCCGGGTCGGTCGGGAAACTCAGCCTCGACCTCCCCGGCATCATCGAAGAGTTCGAGCAGTTGGCTGTAGCGCCGAGCGCGAGGCGTGGGGGTGCCGATATCGATGATCTCGGAGGTAAAGGAGGCGTCGCTGGGGAAACCCTCGCCGAAGAGTCCGACCTCTGCCGTTTCCTTGTAATCAAGATCAGAATCGAGTGAAGCGACATCTATCCGGCCTAGGAGTACGGGTGGGTCGAAGCGCAGATCCTTGACTGGATCGGTATGTTCCCGCGTCACGGGGACTAGGATCTTCTTCACTTCGAGGGTTGCCAATACGGAATTGACGGTTGTAGGATCGCCGTAAACCACGAAGTAGTTGGCGATGGCCGTGACGGGAAGGGTCGGTCGCGGTTGGAAGATGAGGCGATTGATGTGGTAAAAGCCCATCAGGTTGAGTGAGGCTCCCCCTCCGTGGATGCCGTAGATACCGGCGACGCGATAGTCGGTGCTGGTCGTACCGAAGGCGGTGAAGAGATCGCCGTCAACCATCTTGCCGTAGTCGATTCGGTTGATGCCGCCGCCCGACCCGGATTTGAAATAGTCGCCCGAGATCGGATCGGCCCGCTCGACGCGTGGGCCAAATTCGCTGGGAATTTCCAAAAAGGGATTGAGCAATTTGCCGTCCGGTCCCACGCCGCCGAATTCCCCTTGTAGATAGCGCTCGTTGAGGAGGATGGCTAGATTGCGGCGCTCGTTGAGTTTGATGGGCCGCAGCCAAGTCTCGACCCCGTCGGTGTCGCGGAGCCGCGGCCCGTCCTCGTCGATGAGTCCATCGCCGTCGTCGTCAGTGCCATTGTATGGGTCTTCGTTGGTGCGGCCGTCTAAATCGTCGTCGCCGTCGGTCATCAGCCCGTCTTCATTGAGCTGTCCGTCGCCATCTGAGTCGAACTGTGGATCAGGTCCGTCCTCGTCGATGCGCCCGTCTAGGTCGCTGTCGAATGCCTCGACGGGGTCTTCGTCGATGAGTCCGTCGCCGTCGTCGTCGAGGTTGTTGGGGGGGTCCTCGTTGAGCTGCCCATCGCCGTCCGAGTCGAGCTGCGGATCGGGCGGGTCTTCATTGAAAAGGCCGTCGCCATCCGAATCGACAAGCTCGACGGGGTCTTCGTCGATGAGTCCGTCGCCGTCATCATCGGTCAGGATCTCGACGGCCCAACCGCGGCCCCAAGTCAGGCGGCCAGTAACCGGCACGAGGTTCCAAGGATGGTCTTGGTCACCCACTCGCCAACTCCTGATCTCAGCCGGGGCTTGGAAGGGGGAAAGCAGGAGCAGCAGGAAGAGGACGAGCTTTCGACGTAGCATAGCTAAGCCCTGCTAGGAAATTGCGATAGTAAGCGCCGTCTATGACAAGGGCCTGTCGCCTAATTATAAACGGACGGTATGCACTCTGGCAATTAGTGCGTACCGTCCGTTATACAGGTGCCAGTGTCAAAGGGATTGGGTGCCATAGATGAGTGCTAGCCCATCTCAGGCGAGGGCCTCTGCCAGCTTGAGCAGCACGGCCTTTTGGCTGTGCAGGCGGTTTTCGGCTTGGGTAAAAATCAGCGAACGCTCATCGTGCAAGAGCGCGCCTTCGATCTCATAGCCGTGGTGGGCGGGGAGGCAGTGCAAGATTTTCAGGTCTAGATCGGCGAGCAATTCGCGGCTGAGCTGATAGGGCTGAAAGGTCTGGACCCGGCGCTCCTTTTCGCGGGCGAACTTGGGATCAGTGAAAAACTCCATGTCGATCCAAGTGTCGGTGTACACGGCGTCAGACTTTGCTAGCGCCGGATGCAGTTCCTCGGTGTGCTCGTAGAGTCCCAAGCGCTTGGCTTCGGCGTAGAGCTCGTCGTCGCGTGCGGCGGCGTTGACTTCGGGACAGACGCAAGTGACGTGCATGCCCACTTTGACACCGGCGGCAATGAGCGAGTTGGCGACGTTGTTGAGCACCCCGACGTATGTCAGCCGCACTCCTTCGAGCCGCCCGAAAGCCTCCTGTAGGGTCATTAAGTCGGTCAACGCCTGTAAGGGGTGGTAGCGGTTGCAGCAACCGTTTATCAGCGGCACCTGCGAGGCGGCGGCGGCGCGGCGCACATCGGCGTGTTCGAGCAGACGGGCGACGATGAAGTCGGAGTAGCCGGAGAGTACGCGGAACTCGTCGCCTAAGTCGGCTAAGCCGAAGTTCGTGTCCAGCCAGTTCAAGTAGAGGGCGTGGCCGCCTAGCTGGGCGGTGCCGATCTCGCCGGCGCAACGGGTGCGGGTCGAAGTCTTCTGGAAAAGCAGAACCACCGTGCGTCCAGCAAGGGCGTCGGCGTAGTGCTGCGGGGTAGCCTTGACGGCGAGGCCGAGTTCGACCGCTTGTTGCACGTCGGCTGGGGACCAGTCCTTTAAGGTAATTAAATGCAATGGAACTCTTCCTTACCCTTCTTTGGTAGAAAAAAGAAGTAGTATAATAAATAAAAATTTATAATCAAGAATAATTATTACTATTTCAAATAGTGGTCGATTTCGGCCAATACGTTCTCAACAATATCTTCGGGCGCACCCGTTAGCTCCAGCCCCGCGGCGCGGGTGTGCCCGCCGCCGCCAAAGGTACTGGCAACTCGGCTGACATCGACCTTGTCGCGGGAGCGCAGGCTGATGCGGTAGCATCCGGGTGCGCGTTCCTTGAGTAGCACGGCCACTTCGACATCTCTGATCATCAGGCCGTAGTTGACGACCTCGTCAGGCTCGCCCGCGCTCATGGCCTCGCGGTCGAGATGGAGCACCGCCACTCGGCCCCCGAGGCGCAACACCAAGCTCTCAATGGCTTGGCCGCGCTGTTTGACCGAGCCGAAGCTCTTGTTGCCGAAGACGTCTTGGGCGATGGCGTCGAGACGCGCGCCGCGCCGCACTAGATCGGCCGCTACTTCAAAGGTGGTGGCCGTCGTTAGTGAGAAGCGGAAGCCGCCAGTGTCGAAGAGAATCCCCGCATAGAGCTGGTCGGCGGCGACGGCATCGACTTCATAGCCGAGGCCGCTGGCGAGGTGGTAGAGGAGTTCGCAGGTAGAGCTGACTTCCTCCACGATATTCACTGCGCCGAAGCACTCATTGTCTTGGTGGTGATCGATGTTGAGGAGACGAATATCGGCGCTGAGACACGGGCGCACTGGGCCGATGCGGTCGAGGGAGGGGCAGTCGGCGACAATGGCGCAGCGATAGCGGGTCAAGTCGAGGTCGGCGAAGTGGCGCACGCCATCCCAACCGGCGAGAAAGGAGCATTGGCCGGCCGGTGGCTCGGGCAGGCCGATGTCAGCGCGTTTACCGAGGCTCCTCAGCAGGTGGGCCCAAGCCATGCAGGCACCGATACCGTCGGCGTCGCTGTTGACGTGGGTAGTAAGCAGAAAGTCGTCTTCTGCCTCAATAAATGCGCGCGTTGCTCTTAGCCTCAGGTCCAAAGTTATTTCTCCGCTGGTGGAGCGCGGAGGATGAAGTGAACGCGGTCCGATTCTTCAGTCCCTTGGTCAAATGTGAAACCGTCGAAGAGCGCGAGCAACTCCCAAGCACTCGCCTCGACGCGGTCCGCGACAGCGGCGACCGAATAGATGCGCTGGACATGGGTTTCCTCTAACGCGACATCGCTCCCATTGCGGCGGATGCGGAAGTGATTGCTCTGTAGCCGCTTGGCTGGATCGTAGATGCTGTGCCGCTCGTAGGAAAAACCCGGCCCCCGCCCGCTGTCGCGCATGTTGCGGAAATAGCGCAGCGAATTGCGCTCGGTGCAGATGTCAAAGACGAAAAGCCCACTCGGCTGCACAATGCCCTGCACACCGCGCAATGCCGCGTCGATGTCGGCTGGTGCGAGCAGATAGTTGATGCTGTCGTACAGGCAAGTGGCCGCGTCAAAAGGCCCTAGGCCCCCTAGCTGGCGCAGGTCTTGCTGGATGAATTCGACGCCGGTGCCGGCGGCCTTCTCGCGCGCGACCTGCAGCATGGCCTCGGAGCGATCCACGCCCGTTACCTCATAGCCGAGGTGGTGGAGTGCAAAAGACACATTGCCGGTGCCGCAGGCCAAGTCCACGACGCGGGTGGTGTCGGGAGCAAAGCGGGCGAAAAGCGCGTGGATGTAAGCGGCCCATTCGTCGTACTCGACGTGGGCCATTACATAGTCGTAAATGGGGGCTAGCCCTTGATAAGGCGATTGCGCTGCGCTGCCCACAACTCGCGTCCTAAAAGCTCAGGTCTTCGTACGGGTCGCGGTGTTCTTCGCGGAGGATCCGATAAAAGCGACGGCGGTCTCGCCGAGCGGGCTGGCGCTCCGGGATGCCGAGTACCTCGATGTCGAGCAGGCGGGTAGGAGTCGCAATGTGTATCTGTTCGCCCACGGTCACAGAGTGCGAAGCCTTGGCCTGCTGTCCGCCGATCTGGACTCGCCCGGCGTCGCAGGCCCGCTTGGCTTCACTGCGCTGCTTGATCAGCCCCGTGTTCTTCAGAAAGATATCCAGTCGCATTCTGTACTGGTCGGCGCAAGTTTTCCTCGTCGAGCCGAACCTCGATGTGGATTTGCTGCCGGTATTCGTCGATTAATTGGCGCATGGCTTGGGCGGTGCGGCTTTCGCGAATCAGGCCCTCGAGCACGGCTTGGTCGTCGTCAACTTTGATGATGTGGCCACCATCGTCAAAAAAGAAGGGTTCGCTGACGTCGCCCAGTTTGAGGTGGCGGAGGTAGGGCTGGAGAAATTCGGGAATCTGCTCCTTAGGGAAGGTGCCCCAGAGGCCGCCCTGCATGGCCGTCTGCGGGTTGGCCGAATACTGGCGGGCGAGTTGGGAAAATTCCTCGCCGTTCTGGGCGCGGCGGCGCAAGTCCACTAGCGTTTCCCGCGCACGGGACTCGTCGCCTTCCGAGGTTGTGGCCAAGACGAGGATGTGGCTGGCGCAGGTGGTGGTTTCGCGCTTTTCGCGCACCTGTATTAAGTGGTAGCCGTAAGGACTCAAAACCGGCTCGCTAGTCTCGCCCGGTTTGAGGGCAAAGGCCGCTTCTTCAAACTCGGGCACCAAGGTCCCAGGAGAGAAACAGCCCAAGTCGCCGCCAAGAGAGGCACTGCCGGGATCTTCAGAGTGAGCGCGGGCTATGGTGGCAAAGTCGCCGCCAGCGGTCAGCAGGGCTTGGATCTCTTCGATCCGCGCCCGTTTTTCTTTTAGCACTTCATCGCTGGGCTGGACCTTGATCAGAATGTGGCTGAGCGAGATTTGCGAGGGCAAGGTATCTTGGTGGGCGGTGCGGAACTCCTCTACGTCGCGGTGGCTGACGTGTACCCGGTATGAGACGAAGGCGCGCATCTGGCGCGAGAGCAGGCGGTGGCGGATTTCCTTGCGGTAGCGGGCCTTGAGCTGGCGCTCGCTCAGGCCCACGCGCTCTAGCATTTGCGCGAATTGCCCGTCGTCCATGCTGCTCTTGGCCATCTGGAATTGCTGGCCGAGCATTTCCTCGACTTCGGATGGGTCAATCTGGATGCTGTCCTGCTTGGCCTTGAGAACTAGGATTTGCTCGTCGATCATGGCGTCGAGGATCTCGCGGCGGAGCGCCTTGATTTGCTCGGATTCAACAAAGACTGACAGCCCGCGCTGCTCGGCCTCAAAGTGCAGTCGGTAGTTGAGTTCGGACCAGAGGATCGTGTGATTGTCAACGGTGGCGACGATGCGGTCGATGAGTTCGGGCAAGGCCCCTGCCCGCGGCGCGATACACAGCGCGAGGCCGAGCACTAACAACAGGCGATTTGGCGAATGCAGTAGCATAATCAGGGATTGGTGGGGGCTGCGATAGCCCAGTCTGTGGATTTTTTGAGTTTGGCGACGAGTTGGTCGAGCTGAGATTGATGATGCTTGCGCACCAGCGCCTCGACGATCTGGGAGCGCACCTGTATTAGGTCGCGGACTGTGCCAGCCTCGCAGTGCTCTAGGACCTGAATGAGGTGATAGCCGTACTCGGTCGGCACTGGCTCGGAAATGATCTTGAGCGGTAGTCCTTGGCACGCGTCCCACAGGATGGGATTTTCTACTTCGGAGAAATAGCCCACCTCGCCTCCTTCGTTGCGGGTAGCGGCATCGTGCGAGTACTTGCGAGCCACTTCGGCAAAACTCTCGCCGCGCTGCAGCAGAGTTTGACGCCGGGCACTGGCCTCGCGCTGGCTAGTCAGGAGAATGTGCCGCGCCTTAATCTCGGGGCGAAGCCTGCGAAAATCGTCTTGATGCGCATCGTAGTAGTGGCGGATCGCGGCCTCGCTGAAGGAGAGTTCTTGGTCTTGGAACTCGGCGTCGAGCAGGGCTGCTACCAGCAGGTCTCGTCGCATTTGCTCTAGGAGCGTTTTAAGCCGCGTCTGCTGGTGGAGCCCGCGGGCGAGTGCTTCCTGATAGAGCAGTTCTTGGCGCACCCAATCCTCGATGAGTTGCGCCCGCTCGCTTTCGGCTAGATCAGCGTCGAGGCCGGGCGCGAATTGGCTTGCAAACTCGCTCTCGGTGAGTTCGGCGTCTCCGACGCGGGCGACAATGTCGCGGGTACCCGACGATTCGCACCCCGGCAGGGCGCTGAGCGCGAGCGCGATGGTAAGCAGTTTTTTCAGAGGATTTCCTCCAAGAGGTCGCGCGCCTTTTCCAAGCGCTCTATCTCGTCGCGGCCTGGCACTCGGACCTCGATCTTGAGTTGCTCACCCAAGTCGAAGTCTAGCTGGGTAGAACACTGCTCCACCATCTTCTGGATGTCGGCTGGTGAGACCGGCCTATCTGGCGGAAAGGCGAGGCGAAAGTGAGTCTGCTCCAACTGGACGCTTTCGAGGCCGAGCTGGCGAGCCATGATCTTGATTTCCATGATGTGCATTAGCGAACGCGCTGGCTGGGGCAGGCGCCCAAAGCGATCCTGCATTTCTTCGCGGATATCCAAAAGTTCGACAATGCGACCGGCGTCGGCTAAGCGCTGGTAGAACTCCATCTTTTGGTCTGGGTCGTGTAGGTACTCATCTGGAATATAAGCCGAGACCGCAATTTTTATCTCAGGTTCGGGGTTGTCGGGCGAGTACTCGCCCTTGATCTCGCGCATGGCCTCGTCGAGCAAGCGGCAGTAGAGGTCGAAGCCGACGGCGGCGATAAATCCGTGTTGCTGTGCCCCCACTAGGTTGCCAGCACCGCGAATCTCTAGATCGCGCATGGCGATGTTGAACCCAGACCCTAAATCGGCGAATTCCTCGATGGCGCGCAGGCGCATGCGGCTCTTCTTGGTCAGTTTCTTGCCCTTGGGTACCAGCAAATAGGCGTAGGCGCGCTCGTTGGAGCGGCCGACCCGGCCTCTGATTTGGTAGAGCTGGCTCAGGCCCAGCGCGTCGGCGCGGTTGACGATAATGGTGTTGACCGTAGGGATGTCGATACCCGATTCAATGATCATAGTGCAGACTAAACAGTCGTACTTTCGTTCCAAGAAATCGACCATGACCTTCTCTAGCTGCTTGGGCGGCATCTGCCCGTGGGCAACGCCAAAGCGCACCTGCGGCAGGAGGTCTTGCAGGTATTCCGTGAGCCGCTGAATCGACTGCACTCGGTTGTGGACGACGTAAACCTGACCGCCGCGCTCGACCTCGCGGTGGATGGCCTCGGCAATGCGGCTCTCGTCAAAAGCTAGAATCTCGGTGTGGATGGGCAGGCGATCCTGCGGCGGGGTATTGATCACCGACATGTCCCGGGAGCCCATCATCGACATGTGCAGGGTGCGCGGGATCGGGGTCGCCGTCAGGGTCAGCACATCGACGAGCCGCTTGATCTGCTTGAGCCGCTCCTTGTGGCGGACCCCAAAGCGCTGCTCCTCATCGACGATCAAGAGCCCTAAGTCGCGAAAGCGGATGTCCTTGGAGAGGATGCGATGGGTGCCAATGAGTACATCGACTTGGCCGTTTTTAAGGTCTCGGAGGATCTGCTGCTGCTCCTTGGGGGAGCGGAAGCGGCTGAGTACCTCGACGCGCGCTGGGGTGTGCTCCATGCGTTCCGAGAAGGTCTGGTAGTGCTGCTCGGCGAGAATGGTGGTGGGCACCAGCACGGCGGTCTGCTTGTGGTCGCAGACGGCCTTGAAGGCAGCGCGCACGGCGACTTCGGTCTTGCCGTAGCCGACATCGCCGCAGACTAGGCGATCCATCGGGTGCGGCGCTTCCATGTCCTTTTTGACGTCTTCCATGGTGTGCAACTGATCGGGCGTCTCTTGGAAGGGAAAGGCCGCCTCTAGCTCGCGGTGCAGAGGGCCATCGGCTGAGAACACAAAGCCGGGCCTTGCCTTGCGCTCGGCGTAGAGGTGTACCAGCTCGCTGGCCATTTTGAAGATCTCTTCGCGCGTGCGCTCCTTGAGTTTTTCCCAAGCGGCGCTGCCTAGCTTGCTGAGCAGGGGTACCTCGCCTTCGGCGCTGGAGTACTTGCGCAGGCGATCGAGTTGTTCGACCGGGACGAAGACGCGGTCTTGGTCCTGATAGGCCACGACGAGGCAATCGTGCTCGCGTCCGCCGATCCGCAGGCGGCGGATGCCCGAGTAGCGGCCAATGCCGTGGTCGATGTGGACGACGAAATCGCCGCGCTGCAAGGCTCCGTAGTTGGCGATGGATTTGGCCGTGCGGAATCGGCGGTAGCGGTAGCGGGGCTTCTGGCGGCTGAAGATCTCGTGGTCGTTGAGCAGGGCTAGCTGGGCTTGCGGAAAGGTAAAGCCTTGGTGCAGCGAGCCAAGCCCGAAGTGGATCTCGGGACAGTCGGCGAAAATTTCTTGTAAGCGGCTGGCCTGACCCTTGGTCTCGCAGCGGATGTGGATGGCGTAGGACTCGGTTGCGAGCCGGTCGATTTCCTGCTGGAGGAGGGCGCGCTCGCCGGCAACGACGCGCGGCTCCGCGGCCTCAAAGCGGACGGCCTTATCGAGCTGGCCCAAGGGCGCTGGTTCGAGCCGGGTGCGGTTGTCTAGCTGTGCTATGAGCCAATCCCCGTCGCGCAGTAGTGCCGACGGGGGCAGCAGCGCTTCTTTGTGCCGCGACCGCTCGTACTCTTGGCGTGGCTTGGCTAGGGCCTTGTCGAGGGCTGCGGCGATTTCCTCGCGCTCCTCCAAAAAGAGCACCGGCTTCTTGAGGTACTCAAAAAGCCCGTCGTCGCGGCCGTAGAGCAGGGAGGTATAGCACTCAATGCCGTCGAGCGATTCGCCTAGCTCTAGCTGATCTTTCAGCGGAGCGAGGGCTTCTGCCGCGCCAGCGGCCTCAATCCGCTGGAGGTAATCTTCGTAAAAGGGGGAATCGAGCAGCACCTCGTGCGCTGGCAGCACCCAAGCCTCTTCGCAGGTGCTCAGCGAACGCTGGGTGCTGACGTCGAAGCAGCGGATAGATTCGATCTCATCGCCGAAAAACTCGCAGCGGTAGGGATGCTCAACGCCGAAAGGGTATATGTCGAGGATGCCGCCGCGCAGGCTGAACTGCCCGATGCCGTCGATGGCCGCCACGCGGTCAAAGCCGCAGGCGACCCAGTGCGAGCAGAGCGCGTCGAGGTCGCGTTCCTCGCCTACTTTGAGGATCTCCGTGCCCAATTCGAGGGCATGGGGCGGAATTAGCGGATCGAGCAGAGCCGAGGCTGGGGCGACGACGATGGCTGGTTCGCCGCGCATGAGCCGAGCGGCAGTAGCCACGCGCAAGCTGATAATCTCAGGGTCCGGAGACTGCCGGTCGTAGATTCCAACGTCCCAAGCGGGGAAGTAATGGACCATTTGCTCACCGGCGATGATTTGGAGATCGTCGCGCCACTGTTCGGCGCGGTCCTCGTCGGCCGCGACGATGAGCACGGGGCGTTCGAGGGCTGTGCGGATGTGGCTGGCGAGAAACGCGGCTAGGGCCGTAGGCAGCCCGTGGAACAGGATGTGTTGCTGTCCACTGGCAAGCCGGGCGACGACCTCTTTGAAGTGGTCCGTCTGGGACGTCAGGCGAACGATGTGGTCGAGTGAATGGGCTGAATCCATTCTGTTCTCAACGTGTTATTAGAGAAATTTGTGCGGCGAAAACAGCCGGAAGGGCATGTTCACGGTCGGGAAATCCGAAAAAAAGGGTCTGCGACGGCATGTCGTAAACCCTTTATTACCTAACAGCTTATCATGGTGGAGCTGAGGGGAATCGAACCCCTGACCTCCTGAATGCCATTCAGGCGCTCTCCCAACTGAGCTACAGCCCCACAAGAGCAAAAAAGATAAGCAATCCCCCGCTACATCGTCAAGGAGTAGAGTTCAGCCGCCGTTGATCACCACGCCCATGTTGAGGTCGGCGGCTGTGTAGGAGTCGCGGTCGGAGAAACTGGGTCCCCGCGAGAAGAAGGCCACGTACACTTGCACTTGCATTCCCGCGTCGAAACCCTCGCCGGTCCTCAGCGTGAGCGTCCCTAGGATATCGTCGCCCTTTTTGGTTTCGGTGATGCTCGCGCCGCCAGTGCGCCACAGCCCTTCTTCCGTTAGCTCAATGCTGAAGGGCGGGGTGAGAAAGGGATTGGTCGCACTAAAAGAAGAACCTTCAAAAGCCAAGGCATTGGCCGGTTCGATTTCTAGGCGTAACTCAAACTGTTTGACGTTTACCATGCCTTGGGCCGCAAAGGTGAGGACGATTTCTTGACCGGGACCGGTCGCCGCGAATTGGCTCTCCTCGATGCGAATGCTTTGCGCGTAGCGGCCATCGAGCCGGGCTAAGAGTACCGGCGGATCGGCGTTGGGGCTTTGGGTCGAGTCCGTGCCACAGGAAGCAAACAACGCGGCGAGAAGGAGTAAGGCACAGTGGCGAATTTTCATGGGATAACCTCGAATCGGCAGTCTTCGTTTGACAGCCTGCTAAGGGTGGTGTTCGCTTCAAATAGGTTGTTTGGGGCTAAGTAAGCAAGCATTTTATCGCCGTTAGCACATAGGCAATGGGCTTGAGCCGTCGAGTCGCGTGTTAGATATTTAACTGTAGAAGCCGTCCTACATCATTCACAAGAGAATCCGCCGATGGACACAGACAGACGCCGAATTGTAGGGGCGACTGTAGGGGCGACTCTTAGAGTCGCCCCTACCTGCAAGGCGATCCGCATATCTCTCAAGTCATTCAGGACTGCTATATGTTATACTACTTCACATATATAGCCTGCGGGGTCTTCCTAATCTGCCTAGCCTATGCGGCCTATGCGATATTGGGGCGGCTAGTCGTCTTGCGCAGTCTGCGGCAACTCGCCTTCCGGGTGCAGATGCTGGCCCGTGGTCGCACTGCGCGGCTCGGCAGTCTGCTCAACGCCCATCCGCTGGTGTTGTTTTTCTCCGACCAGCTCTCCATCGAACTCGAGCGCGAGCTCACCTACTTGGAGCGCCGTCGCCGGATCCAAACCACCTACCACTACTTTTGGCAGTATATGCCGTTCGCATTCGACCGGCTCAAGCTGCTGAGACGCCGCGTCGAGCGAATTGAGCAGCGCCGCTAAGGCAGCGGTGCTTTCAGCCTGAGCCACGCTTGGTCGCGCTGCATCTCCACTTGCATCGCGGCCCCAGTACTGAGGCCGGACGGCACGTCTCCAAAGTCCGCGAGGTGGGCATCGACATAGGCGTCGATGGCGGCCAAGGCGACCGAAAGCGCGAAGTAGAGCAGGCGACTATTGCGGCGGGCGGTGCGGTCTTGGTGTTCCTCGGGCGTGGGCGCAGAGCGGATGCGGCGATGCTCGACCACAACCGAGGTGAGGGCCGTCGTGCTTGCCGCAGCGAAGAATAGCCCCTTGACAGGGTGGCCGTTGTAGAACTGGCCCCAGCCGGGCAACACGGCCGAGCGCAGGAGCGCATCATGCGGCGAAGGCAGGGTGGCGGCCTCAGTACTGGAGCCGGACGGCACGGTGTGAGTCGAATCGGCCTCTGCCTCTGCGGCGCAAGCCGGTCGCTCTGCGAACAGGACGAGGAGCAGGCTAGCCCAGCCGCATACCAGCCGCAATCGGATAGCCTCGCACAAAGGCCGTTCCCTCCATGACAGCTTTGCCCGCCGGTTGTACTTGGGTCAGTTGTAGAGCACCTTCGCCGCAGGCGACGGTTAAGCCTCGACGGCCATCGGCGCAGAGTACGGTGCCGGGTGCGCCGCCGCTCGCAGCGTGCTGCGTCCGGTGTACTTTGAGCGTTTTGCCCTGCCAGTGGGTATAGGCCCCGGGGACGGGATTCATGCTGCGGACGAGGTTGCGGACCCGCTCAGCCGGTTGGTGCCAGTCAATCTGGCCGTCCTCTTTGGTCAGCTTGGGGGCGCGACTGACGCCGTCCGTACCTTGGGGCCGTCCGGTGAGGCGACCTTCTTCCAGCCCATCGACGGTCTCCACGACCATCTTGGCACCCTCCACGCACAAGCGGTCTTCCAACTCACCGGCCGTCTCGTCACAGCCGATGGCAAAGCGGCGCTGGAGTAGGATGTGCCCGGCGTCGATGCGCGGGCTGAGTTGGAAAGTGGTGATGCCCGTTTCCTGTTCGCCATTGGCCACTGCCCAGATAATGGGAGCTGCGCCGCGATAGGCTGGCAAAAGCGAAGGATGCAGGTTGATTGAGCCGAGACGGGGAATGGCGAGTAGGTGCCGGGGCAGGATTGAAAAGGCGACGACGACAAAGAGGTCGGGCGTGCGCGCAGCTAGCGCCGCGGCTAGCTCAGGGCCGTTGACCGCAGCCGGTTGCAGTACTTCTAATCCTAACTTTAGGGCTTGTTCTTTGACGGGCGGACTGGCAAGTTGGCGGCCCCGCCCCTGCGGTCGGTCGGGATTGGTGACGACGGCGATGAGCTGGTGGCGGCTCTGGGCGAGGGCTTTTAAGGAGGGAACCGCAAAGCGCGGGGTTCCCATAAAGACAAGCCTCACTACTTCCCCTTGTCGTCTTCTTTATTCTTCACCCGCGAAACGGCCGCCCGCGAAACTTCGATCTTGACGTTGTCGGCGATTTTGACCACGAGGATGTCGTCTTTGATATTGAGAATGGTGCCGTGGATCCCGCCACTGGTGACGATTTCATCGTTTTTTTCGAGTTCGTCGATCATCCGCTGTTGGTTTCTCTGCTTCCTCATCTGCGGTCGCAAGATCAAGAGGTAGAGCACTAGAAACATCAGCGCAAAGGGCAGGAGCGAGGCGATGGGGTTGGGCTGGCCGTCGGAGGGCCCGCCGCCGAGGGCGTAGGCTGTGGAAACGAGATCTAACACGGGCAAATTCCTTTCGGTAGATTAAAAGTCATAGGAAATTTAATAAAAATCCTCGTGCTGAGTAATACCGGCGTAAGATAATCCGCAGATGGGCGCAGATAGACGCAGAATCGTAGGGGCGAGCGGTCGCTCGCCCCTACTTCAAATCCTTTGACATTGCAGCGGGCTCGTCATTAAGATGGTGATAACAAGGTTGAGACAGGAGAATTGGCCATGAGCAGAAAAGGACGCAAGGCGCGGTACCAAGGGCTGAACAAGCATCAGCGGGCGGCTTTTCGCCAAGGCGAGCAGCGCGTGGGACGCGAAGAGATTCAAGAGCTGTTGCAGATGTCGCGCAGTGCCGATCCAGAAGATCGCCTACATGCGGCGTCATTTTTGTGCCCCTGCCACGTGCGTCGGAGCATAGACGAAGTCTGGAAGGCACTCTATCGGATGCTCGAAGACCAAGATGCGCGGGTGCGCCGCGCTGCTTGGCACACGCTCGAAGACGGCGGCAAACCCGACGACCCAGCGCTCGACGAGATCATAGAGCGGACCTTGGAGCGCGATACGGACCGGCAAGTACTCAATTTTGCGCGGCTGTTTTCTCAAGGGCGCGAAAAGCGCAAACAGGTCGAATTTGAACTAGCGGCGATTCCCGAGTACGCAGAGCGCGGTAGGTGTGATTTCTGCGGCGCACAGTCCGTGCCAGTCAAGAAGGATTTCGCGACCGAACTCGACGTGGGCGGTGCGCGGCGGTTTGCCCTAGTCTGTGCGCCTTGCGATCAAGCAGCCTGAGCCAAGCCTTCTAGCGGTTTTGGTAGCAGTCGAGAAATTCCGCCTGATAGGCCGCGAAGTGTCCCCCGAGGATGGCATCGCGCATCTCGCGCATTAGCTGCTGAAAGAAAAAGATATTGTGAAAGGTGGCTAGGCGCAGGCCGACTATTTCGTTGGTCTGAAAAAGATGGCGCAAGTAAGCCCGGCTGTAGTGGCGGCAAGTGCCACAAGCGCAATCCGCGTCGAGCGGTTGCGGGTCTTCGGCGTGGCTGGCGTTTTTGAGGCGCAGGCGTCCTCGTCGGGTAAAGGCCGTGGCGTTGCGCGCATTGCGGGTGGGGACCACGCAGTCGAACATATCAACGCCAGCCGCGACGGCCTCGACCAAGTCGTGCGGCAAGCCCACGCCCATCAGGTAGCGGGGTTTTTCCGTTGGCAGGTAGGTGGTGGTCTGGCGCACGACCGCGAACAGGTCCTCGCGCGGTTCGCCTACGGCTAAACCACCAATGGCATAGCCGGGCAGATCGAGCTGCATCAGGGCTTGGGCACAGGCGCGACGCAAATCTGGATAGACGCTTCCTTGAACAATGCCAAAGAGCGCTTGGGGGGGGCGGTTGACGCGCTCAGCCGCCAATTCCCGGTGGCGGCTCAGGCAGCGCTCGGCCCAGCGCAATGTTCGCTGCATGGACTCTTGCGCGTAGTAGCGCTCACAGGGATAGGGCGTGCATTCGTCGAAAGCCATGATGATGTCGGCACCAAGCCCGTGCTCAATTTCCATGACCTTTTCAGGGGTAAAGAAATGATGCGAGCCGTCCAAGTGCGATTGGAAGTGCACGCCGTCTGCGGTGACTTCGTTGCGGTCGCTGAGGCTGAAGACCTGAAAGCCGCCGCTGTCGGTGAGGATCGGCTTGGGCCAATTCATAAAGGCGTGGAGTCCCCCCATCCGGTCGATGAGTTGGTGGCCGGGCCGCAAGTAGAGGTGATAGGCATTGCCGAGGATGATCTGCGCTTGGGCCGCGGCTAGGTCCTGTTGGTCGAGGGTCTTAACCGTGGCTTGGGTGCCGACGGGCATGAAGACTGGCGTCTCCACCGGGCCGTGCGGCGTGTGGAGGATGCCGGCCCGCGCTCCGGTTGCCGCGTCTTGCGCGACGAGCTCAAAGCGAAAGGCGCTCATGGCAGTAGCTGGGAGACGGGGACGAAGCGAAAGCCGCGCTTCTCTAACTGCGGCAATACAGTCAATAGGGCGATGAGCGTCTCTCTGCGGTTGTGCCCCACGCCGATGGCTTGGCCCGACTCAGCCGCGACCGCGGCGAGCTCCCAGAGTTTTCCCTGAATGGTTTGAGCATCGGCGATCTCGTCGATAAAGAGGTCGCGGTTAATGGCCCTGATATCCATATCTACCGCTAGTTGATAGGCGAGGGACGAGGCCGTGGTGCGGCTGTCGAGAAACAGCAGATTGCGGTCCTTTAGTTCAGAGAGCACCAGACGCATGACTCGTTCGTTGGCGGTGGCCTTGGAGCCCATGTGGTTGTTGACCCCGCGGGCGTGGGGCACGTTTTGCAAGGCGCGGCGCACGCGGCGGCGGATTTCCTCGTCGTCGAGGCCCACGAGGATGGCATTCGCACCGAGAGATGCCCCGCCTTGGGATTCCATCGGCAGGTGGACCAACACCTCGTGTCCGTTGGCGAGCACCCGCTCGGCGAGGGCGGGTGCTTGGCTTGCTCTGGGCAAGATAGAGAACGTCAGGGGCTGCGGTATGGCGCAGAAGTGCGCGGCGATGGGGTCGTCCTCAGTGAAGTCGTCGATAACAATAGCAATGTTGCCAGTGTGGCGGCGCTCAGCAACCGGAGCTAAAAGAAAAATGGTCGTCTGCACCTCGCCAAAGCCGCCGCGGATTTCGACTTGGCCCCGCCGCTCGCTGGCGCTGAGGACTTGGCCGCCGAGCCGCTGGACAAAGCGCGAGATGCCCAAGTTGGCCTCGGCGAGCGGCAAGTCGGCGGGTACGCCGACCTCAATGCGGTCGAAGTACTCTTGGCGGCGCTTGGAATAGAGTGCCGACCAGATGCCCAAATCGGCCAAGGCACTGTCGATGCCCGCGTAGAGCGCGTCGGCTAGCTGGTCGGCGTTGGCTGCTTGGTGGGGAACGGGCGCGTCGGTTGGCGCGATGACGGGCAGATCGCTGATTCGTTCTTCTGCCGCGGGCCTGTAGAGCAAGAAGGTGGCCGCGCCAGCCAGCAACAAACCCGAAAGAGCCAAGTGCCAGCTAGGGTGGCGCTGGCGCTTGACCAAGCGTTTACTCACTGGCTCAGGGCGCGACTTGTTGCTTTAGTGCCGCCCAGCTAAAGACGTTTGCCAAGCGCTTACCGGCTCCGCCGCAGGGGCCTGCCAAGGCATCGTTTTCCCAGCGGACGATTTTCCACAGGCCGTCTTCTGGATCGAGGCGGAGCTTGTAGGTCATAAACTGATCTACGCGAAAGCCATCGCCATTCTCGTCGAGCATGAGCATCTGGACCCGGCCGTAGAAGACCTCCCAGTCTTCATCTGGGTGGCCGTCAGGGTCCCCGGGAAAAGATTCTGGGTGTTCGGAGCCAAGTTCTTGAGAGCGGCGAGTAAGCTCAAAGTCGAAGGTGAAATCGCGAAATGCGTCGAATATACCTAGCTGCGAACCATCGCGACTGCCGCCCATCATCTCCAACTCTTCTTCCTTATTGTTGAAATACACTATTTCGCCGAGACAATCAGGCTCGGTAAACAAGAAGTCTTTGTCGAGCAAGCTCTCGTAGAGATCCTTATCGCGCGTGCTCATGGCGCGGTCGAGGTTGTCCATGAGTTGCAAGGGGGTCGTAGCCGGTGGAGCGGGTGGAGCGGGCGGCTCTATTTCAGAGGGTGGTTGGGTCTTGGGTGCAAAGGGGTTGCTGCAGGCGCTCAAGGCGAAGAGGCCGCAAATAGTCAAGAGGGCGAGTGATTTCACGGTCGTACCTCCGGGTCGGTGTCGAGCAATTAGTTATGCTAAAAGATACAAATCAGCAGGGCGATTATCAAAGAAACGCGCCGAGCGTTCACTGCGAAAAGAGCGCCCGCAGCTCCCCCAGAGAGAACTTCGCCGAAGCTCGGTCGCGCTGGTCTTGCCAAACCGCGATGGACCACACGGGATTTTCCACCGTAGGCGTCACCAACTCGATTGTCGCAAGGCCCTTGATGCCGATTGTTTCCACAGAGTCGGCCTCGGCCGCGCCAACTACCTCGACGAATTCGGCTTCATAGGGGAAAATGAATATCTCGCGCAGTTCGTCGTCGGACGGGATGCGCTCGTCCAAGGACGATCTGAACCAACGCGTAAATTGCGCGCTGAGGATCCGCTCCGGCGAGAGCACGATGCGGGCGAAATTGCGCTCTTCAGCCGCTCCCCAAACGGTATCGCGGTCAACAGCGTAAACTTCTGGATATAACTGCACATCCTCGGGGTCGGGGATGAAGACAAAGTCCTCGGTAAACTGCTCCATGTACTGTTGAGGGCTGCGGAACTCGGGTTGGGCCTGAAAGATAGAAGTGAGATTGGCCAGCACGGCTTCGGGGCGCGTGCGCTCGCGCAGGAAGAGTTGTGGTCCGCTGGGGCAGTCGGGGATCTGGGTTGATAGCGGGGTCTTAGGGTCGGGGCGCTCCTCGGCCGCGTCGGCGCAGTGGGGAAAGATCTCGATACTCGTGTCGGGCGCGCAGCGACAATCCACTTGTTCACTATCGCCGATGGCGCAGCCAGCCAACAGCACCGCGAGTAGAAATGGTCGGAGCGAGATCATGGCACGGCTCAGTAGGTGACAAAAGGCACGGGAGCGAAACATACTACAAAGACCAGCAAACAGAGATAACCGACGAAGTACCGGCCGCGGTCCAGCGCGACAAAGGGATCGTAGGGAGCCGGGTGGTCCTTGCCAAAAAGCGCGAGGAAAAAGGCCAGCGCTAGCCACCCTGGCCATCCTTGGGGCCATCCCCACACCAGCGCTAGGACTCCATAAAGCCCCAAGGCCAACAAAGCGACGTAGGCCGTGCGGGCGATCTGCCGATGTCGGGGGCCAAAGAGCGCGTACGCGATATGGCCGCCATCGAGCTGGCCGATGGGAAAGAGATTAAAGGCCGTGATAAACAGCCCGACCCAACCGGCAAAAGCCACCGGGTCTAAGAGGACCATTTGGTCTGGCCCAATGGCGGGCAAGACGAGCGCGGCGATGCCGGAAAAGAGCAAGGGTGCCCCCAATTCGATAGGAGCAGCGTGAAAGTAATCGGCTGAGACCACGGTCGAGCGCGAAAGCCCGGCGAAGCAGGCTGCGAGGGCGACGACAAAGCCCGCTAAAGGACCAGCGGCACCAATGTCGAGGAGGGCGCGCTTGTTGGGGATAGGGGAGCGAATTTTGATGACTGCACCCAACGTGCCGAGGAAGGAAACATAAGGTAGGGGAAGAAAATAGGGCAGCGAGGCCCTGACTCCCCAGCGGTGCGCTGCAAAGTAATGGCCGAATTCGTGGACCGTGAGAATAAAGAGCAGAGTCGCGGCAAAAGGAAGGCCCTCGACGAGGTGAACCAAGGCGGCGAGACTGGTCAGCGGATCAACACCTTGCTGCATGGCACCAGCGGTCGCAGTCGAAGCAATGGTACAGAAAAACAGCAGTAGGTGGACCCACAAGCGCGAGGAGTTGGCGTGCTGTACCGGGACCGGAAGTGAGGTCGGGGTTGGCGGAGTTGGTGGGGCTAGCGGCACCACCGGCGACACTGTTTTGCGCCAGAAGTTCAAGGGGTTGCGCTTTCCAACTGGAGACTGAGCCAGTGCGCGTCGCCCAAGCCCGAGCCAAAAGGCACATAGGCGTAGTTGATGACCCACTGCTTGGCCGCGAGACCCACTCCGGCTGAGAGGCTGCGGTTTTCAGTGGTCTGGTAGCCGGCCCGTAGGCGCAGGTGCTCGCCAGCCCGGTACTCGCCGCCTAGATGCAACGTGAGGTCGCTGCCGCACGCCTTTTGCGCTTCGACGGCCACGAGCAGGTCTGCGCGACCGACGTAGGCCGCGCCGAAACGGGCTTCTAAAGGCAGGTCCGTCTCCCGCTGATCGAGGCGGTTCATGCGGCCCAAGTTGCGCACCGTAGCCCCCAAGCGCAGGCTGGCTGAGATGTCGCGCATCAGCCCTAGGTCGGCAGCTAAGCCGCTGGCGTTTTGGGTGAAAATGGCTTGGTGGATGAATTTTAGCTGCAAGCCGAGGCGCGTCTGCTCCATCTGACGGGCGTAGCTCAGGCCAACCGCTCCCTCGTACACGCCAAAGTGCCCCAGTGGCTCAGCCGAGGGGCCGGTGCGACGCTCTAGGTCGTTGGCCTGCCACAATTGAGCGGAAAGCCCCCAAGTGCCGCGGCCGCGGGTCTGCGTCAGGTGCAAGTGGTTTTGGCGGATCTGCTGGATCGAGGCTTGGTGGTTAAAGGCGATGCTGCGTCCACGCGATTGCCGCGCTGCCGGATTGAGGGCTTGGGCGGCGAACAGGGCAGTCTCCGCGCCAGCTAAGCCCGCAGCGCGGGCCCCGCCGCCTTGGCGCAGCGCGGGTAGGCCGACGGCGGCGAGGGCCGTGGGCAGCGTTAAAAGCGCAATCAATAAGAGAGCCATCACTTGTCAGAACGCCAGCGCCAGACCCACGGTTGTGCGCCCCCCAGCGCCGAGGGGATCGGTTAAGTAAGCGTATTGGAATTGCAAAGTCTCGCGGTGCATCGGCTGCAAGGTTAGCCCAGCCGAGAGTTGGCCACCGTCCTCGGCACCGAGGCGGTGCAGACCGCCGCGCATTACGAGCAGCGCATTTGGCTGCCACTCGGCCCCCAGATTGACGCTCTGTTCCCCGTCGTCGCGCACCTCGGCGGCCAACAGCAGGGCATCCAGAAACCGCTGTGATGCGCCAAAGACGAGGATGCGCGGCAGGGCATTCTCGGTGGTATTCGACCGCTGGTCGGCGTGGCGCACCTTCCAGGCGAGGTTGGTGCCGAGATTGGATATGCCGGCCCCGAGCCAAGTATGCTCGGCCGCGCGAAACTGCACCCCCAAGTCGAAGCCGCTGCCGTTGGCCGTGGCCGTGGGAGTTGAGGGAACATCAATGCTCTGTCTGAGGACTTTAACAGCCAAACCAACCGCTAGGCGAGACCCAAGGGAACGGCCTATGCCGAAGATAAAAGCATTGGCTCGATCCTCAATCGTCCCAGTGTACTGGCCGCTAGCGGTGCGGCCCTTGATCCCGCCGACTGCGGCATGAGACCAAGCAAAGCCAAAGCCCATATCACCGCGAACGTTGAGCGCAACAGCGGCACTGCCTTGCCGCCGTCCCAGCGAGAGCGACTGAATGGAGGTCTCTAGGGTCTTGCCGCGCAAGCGAGCGAGGCCGGCCGGATTCCAGTAGGAAGACGACGCATCGTCGGCTGCGGCGATAAAGGCTCCCATTCCTAGGCCGCGGGCGCCCAGCCCTGTTCTGAGAAAGGCGGCGGCAAAATCAGCCCCGTGCGCGGCGGAGGCCGCGAGCAATAGCGCGAAGAGCGTTTTCAATCGAGCACCACCACTCTGCCAAAGGCCTGTTGACCGGTGTTTAAGGCAATGCGGTAAAAGTACGTCCCGTTGGCCACTAGTTGGCCGTCTTGATCGAGGCCGTCCCAAAGGATGCGGTGATCGACGCCGCCGGCAAAGGGCGCGTCCGTTGCAAGGTCGCGGACTAGGCTGCTGGCAAAGTCGTAGATCGCCACCGAGACTTCTGCGTCGCGTGCCAGGCTAAAGACAATGGTCGTGGTTTCGCGCGAAGGGGCGAAAGGATTGGGTGCTGCGTACGCGAGAGCCGTGCTGTCGGGCACGCCTCCGGTGCTGACGAAGGTCCTGTCGTCGAGCGTACGCGTGCGGACTAGGTCGCGGATGACGCGCCAAGTGCTCCCTTCGTCCTCGGAGCGCCCGAGGCCGTGTTCGGCCCCCGCCCAGAGTACATCGCCCACTCCTGCAAGCCCGACGAAGGTGCCGGTTAGCGGCTGTCCATCGACGACGTCTATGGGGTTCCAGACGCGTTCGGAGTCGGTCGGCAGGGTTGGGTCTGGACTGGCTAGCAGCCCTTGGTCGGTGCCTGCCCAAACAAAATTGGGGGTAAAAGCAAAGTCCCAGGCAAACGTCGGCCCAGTGTGGCCCCAGGTCTGGCCGAGGTCGCGGCTGACGCTGATGGCTTGGGTTTGGCCGACCGAGGAGGTGGTATTGGTTCCCGCCCAAAAGGCCGTAGTGCCGTCTGGTAGGGTTTGGCGTTCGAGTGCGACAACCCAGTTGCCAGCCGGATGGCCTGGAAGGGGCGTACCCTCTTCGTCGAGGCGCACTTTGGCATTTTGCCAATGCTGGCCTCCGTCAAAGGTGAAGGAGATCCCACTGGCAGTGCCGATCCACACCGTATCCCCGTAAGCGATAACCGCAAAAGTGCGGTGCAGGAATGATTGGCTGGCCAAGCTGTCGGCGGCAGCGTGCAACTGGGCGATGTTACTTGGATCGGCGTTTGTGCTCGCGAGGCTATCGGCCACCATTCGCAAGCTATCGGCAGCCGTATCGCTGGCGAAAAAGACAATCTCGTCTGCGCCGCCGGGCAAGAAGGGTTCCCAAGTGCGGCCTTGGTCGAGCGAACGCACGGTGGAGCCAGCGAAAAAGGCGGCGTACACGGCCTCTCCGTCGATGGAGATGTCAAAACAAGCGTTGAGGATGGTTGTGCCGGGGCTGCGCTCAAAACCGGCCTTAGTGGAGTCGAAGATGAACTCGTTGGGAATGTGGTGCCAAGAGTCGCCGCCGTCGTGAGAAAAACTCAACCCCGTGCCCGCTTGGTTCACGCCCTGTCCAGCGATGACCGAATCGACCAAGGTCGCTACCCACACGGTATCGCCGACCGCGTCGAGGGCGCTGATCGCGCCGCGGCCGAGGCCGTTGAGCTCGGTAAAGGTGACCCAGTCCGTGGAGTTGAGGCCGCTGCTTTGCGCCGGATCGAGCCGCGCCACCCCACTTTCAGTGCCGACCCATAGATAGCGCCCGCTCCAGACAATGTCGCCTATTGACGTGCCGAAAAGCCCGCGGATAGGCTCGGCTGCTTGGTGGAAGCGCTGGGGCCGGAGCGCATGGCCGGGCGATAGATGGGGCGCGAGGACGAGTAGCGCAAAAGAAAAGAGAAGGGTCTGGCGAAAAAAGAAATTGGTCATCAAGCGAGTATTTTTACTGCGGCTAGGGTTGGGCCACTCAAGCATAGGTAGCGGCCCGCTCGCGCATGGCCTCAATTACTTCGTAGCCGACTCCGTAGTCGCCGATGCGGGTGCCTTCGCTGTCGCCGTGGCTGTCCGATCCTCCCGACTTGATTAGGCCGTAGCGGTCGGCGATCTGGTCGTAGTATTCCATTTGCGCTGGCTGGTGGGATGGGTGGAAGACCTCAATGCCGTCGAGTCCGTAGGCGACTAACTGCTCGATAACGGACTCGGGGAGACTGATGCTGGGATGGGCGAGTACTGTTACGCCCCCCGTGCGATGAATGAGGGCGATGAGGTCTTGGGCTGCGGCGTAGGGCTTAGGCTGAAAGGCTGGCCCGCGATCGCCGATGTAGCGGCTGAAGGCTTCGTCCTTGTCGGCTACTAGGCCGTTTTCCACCATGGCCGCGGCGATGTGCGGCCGTCCGAGGGGGCTACCGTTGGCTTGGGAGAGTACGTCGTCGAGGCTGACGGTCAGCCCCATGCTGTTGAGCGCTTTGACGATGGCAATTCCCCGCTGGTAGCGGGCTTGAAAAGACTGTGCGAGGGTCGTGCCGAGTTGGTCGTTTTGGTAGTCGATGCAGTAGGCGAGAATGTGTACTTCGCGGTCCCGTATGTGGGCGCTCAACTCAGTGCCGGGCACAACTTCCATATGCATACGCTCGCCGGCTGCCGTGGCCTCGGGGACGCCTTGGACTGTGTCGTGATCGGTCAAACTCATCGCTTGCAAGCCCGCTTCGCAGGCCTCTTCGACCGCTTCGGTCGGCGTCCGCAACCCGTCGGAGCACAGAGAATGGGTGTGGAGATCGGCTAAGTTGTAAGACATAAGGTCTCATTATCCTGTGAGAATGCTATTCAAAGTATATATAAAAAAGAAAGCCTTTTGCCGTGCTCAATCAAGCCCTATGCCTCCATCTCGCACAGCGAGTACGCGTCTTGCTACATAGGATTGTTGGAAAGCTCGAGCAGCAGATCGCCAGCGTGGATTCGCACTTTATCGAGAGCTTGGTCCCTGAGCTGGCGCACTCGCTCGCGCGTGAGGCCCAACTGCATGCCGATTTGCTCTAGCGTCTGGGGCTTTTGGTCGTCGAGGCCGAAATAGGCGCGGACGACTAGGCGCTCGCGCCGATCCAGCAGGTCGAGGCACGCATGCAAGGTCTGAGAAAGCGCAGTGCGCTCATAGCTATCGGCTGGATCGGGCGTGCGAGCCGCGAAAGTGGCTATTAGTGGCTCCCTTTCATCGGGAACGGTTGGCGTGTCCATAGAGATATCGGGTTGGGCCATGTAAAGGGCGTTGTGCGTCCTCTCCAGCGATAATTCGGCACTTTTGGCGATTTCCTCGGGGGTGGGATCGCGCCCCAGTTTTTGGGCGAGGATACCCGTCCACCGCTCGACCTTTTGCAGGTCATTGACCCGGCTCAGCGGTGGGCGGGCAATTTTGCCGTGTTCGGCTAGGGCACGGAGAATGGCCTGGCGAATCCACCACACCGCATAGGTGATGAACTTAAAGCCGCGCGTCTCGTCGAAGCGCTGGACGGCTTCCATCAGCCCGAGGTTGCCCTCGGAAATAAGCTCCATAAAGGAAAGCCCGCGCCCGTGGTATCCCCGCGCGATGCGGACGACAAAGCGCAAGTTGGCTTCGACCATCTGGTGCATGGCGCGCTCGTCGCCAGTGCGCGCTCTGTGCACTAGTTCGATTTCTCGTTGGCGGCTCAGCGGCTGAAAGTGCTGAATGTCGCGCCAATAAGATTCGGCCAAATCTAGCGAATTGAGGCTGCTTTTGCCCATAAGTAGCCAAAACGATCGAAAAGTGAAAATACCGGTTCTTAAGTAGGACGACTGAGGAAGAGCGCGGTTCCAGCCCGGGATCAGGCCGGGGAGAGCAACGGGCGGAAGCGGTCGTAGGCCGCATCCCAAGCGGCGGCTTGTTCCGGCTCGTACACAACGGGCGCGAAGGAGTGGCGCACGACTTGGCGGATTTCGGCCAGCGAGTTCATCTGGCCTAGGCCGATGAGCTGGAGCATTAAATTGCCGATAGCCGTAGCCTCGAGCGGCCCGGCGACGACCGGACGACCGGTAGCTGAGGCAGTAAATTGGCAGAGCAGCCGGTTTTGGATCCCGCCACCGACGATGTGGATGCATTCGAGGCGGCGGCCGAGAATGGTCTCTAGTGCGTCGAGTACGTAGCGGTACTTGAACGCTAGGCTTTCGAGGGCCACGCGTGCGACTTGCCCCTCGTCGGCGGGAATGGCTTGGCCCGTCTCTTGGCAATAGGTGCGGATTCTGGCGGGCATGTCGCCCGGCGCGAGAAAGCACTCGGCGTCTGGATCGACGAAAGCGGTAAAGGGTGCAGCGCTGTGGGCCATGGCCGTCAGTTCGTCGTAGGAAAAGGCGCGTCCCTCGCGCTGCCAGGCGCGCCGGCACTCCTGTATTAGCCACAGCCCCATGATGTTTTTGAGGAAGCGGTAGGTCGGCCCAACGCCTCCTTCGTTGGTGAAATTGTATTGGAATGCCTGATCGTTTATGAGCGGTTGGTCGAGCTCGACGCCCATCAGCGACCAAGTTCCCGAGCTGATATAGGCATAGTCGCTAACTTCGGCGGGCACCGCGGCCACGGCCGCGCCCGTATCGTGGGTGGCTGGGGCGACGACCGGGACTGAGCCAAGCCCTGTTTCAGCAGCAATAGAAGGCAGGAGCGAGCCTATGCGAGTTCCGGGCTGGACGATCTGGGGCAGAAAATGGGTCGGTAGCCCCAATCCTTCTAGGAGTTCGACGGACCAAGTGCCTTGGCGCGGGTCGTAGAACTGGGTGGTAGTGGCGTTGGAAAATTCGCAGGTCTTGGTGCCGGTAAAGTAAAAATTGAACAGGTCGGCCATCATCAGGAAGGTCTGCGCCCATTCCAGCAAGGGCGAGTCGCGCAGCGAAAGCAGTTGATACAAAGTATTGAGCTGCAAAAACTGCACGCCGGTGCGCGCAAAAATTTCCTCGCGTGGCACCCGGGCAAAGGCTTCCTCTAACATGCCGTCGGTGCGCGGGTCGCGGTAGTTGCGCGGATTGTCTAAGAGCACGTCCCTAGGCCCGAGGAGGGCGAAATCGACGCCCCAGGTATCGACGCCAATCGCATCTAGTTCCTTGCCATGTGCGCGGGCAAATAGGCCGAGAGCCTGTTTCATCTCGGCGAATAGGCGCAAAGGGTCCCAGTAGAGACGGTCGAAGACTTGCACCGGACCGTTTGCAAAGCGGTGCAGTTCTTCTAGTGCTAGGCGCTCGCCATCGAAATGTCCGACGATGGCGCGGCCGCTCTCGGCTCCTAGGTCAAAGGCGAGCAGCTTGCTCATAGGTAATTGAGACCGAGTTCGGAAACCAGCTCGCGCGTGTCGTTGTCGAGCAGGGCGCAGATCAGGGCAATGCCCAACTCGCGCTCCATAGTCGCGGCATACGCGGTGTGTTCGTCGCGAAAGTTGATGCGCTGGAAGCCGAGGACGGCCTTTTTGAAATCCTCGCGCCGCTCGTAGAGGACAACCTGAGCAATGGGTGCGTTGGCGAGTGCCTCGGCGACAAAGGATACGCCGAAAATTTCCTCCAAGGCGTTTCTGAGCTGGCGATGCAGCATTAGAAGGGATAGACCTCGTCGAGCCGACGCTTGAGCGCACTGCTGCGCTGCTCGCCGTCGTCTTCAATCACGTATTGGACGATGGGCGCACGCCGCCAGTAGCTCAACATGGTCTCAAAGTTGAGGGAGGGCTGGTGAAACTCTAGACGGAAGACCAAAAAGGCGCGGAGCAAGTTTTTGACCATAGCTCTCTAATTAGTTGAGGTACTCCGCAATCCGCTCTTCAATGCGCTGCAAAACCGGCGTTGCGCCGAGTTCGGCGTCGAAGTCGGTGCCTGTAACCCGTTGGAAAAGGTCGATATAGCGCTCGGCAACTTGGATGCGGATCTCGTCGTCGAGTTCGGGAATATTGTCGTCGGAAATGCCTTTGTCGCGGAGCCAGAGGCGCAGAAACTCCTTGTCGAGGCTTTCGGGCTCCTCACCGCGAGCATGGCGTTCCGCGTAGGTGTCACTGATCCAGAAGCGCGACGAGTCGGGCGTGTGGATCTCGTCGGCGAGCGTGATGCGCCCGTCTGCATCCAGTCCCATTTCGTATTTGGTATCGACGAGGATTAACCCTTGCTTGGCCGCTAGCTCTTCGCCGCGCGCAAAGAGCGCGAAGGCGATATCCTCGACTTGGTTCCAAGTGTCCTCTGGCACTAGGTCTTGGGCGATGATCTCGTCGCGCGAAATCAGCTCGTCGTGGACTTCGTCCTTGGTAGTTGGCGTGATAATCGCCTCGTCGAAGGGCTGGTTTTTGACCATGCCGTCGGGCAACGTATGGCCGCAATAGTGGCGCACGCCGCTGTTGTAATGGGTCCAGATAGCAGTGTCCGAACTGCCCGTCAGATACTTGCGCACTACCACCTCAACGGGCAGGATGTCCAGCTCGCGGGCGACGGTGACGTTGGCGTCGGGCACTGAGAGAACTTGATTGGGGGCGATGTCTTGGGTCTGCTCAAACCAGTACTGGGCAATGCGGTTGAGCACTTGGCCCTTGAGGGGAATGGTGCCGAGCACGTGGTCGAACGCGCTCTGGCGATCCGTAGTGATCAGCACGCGATGGTTTTCGAGCAAGTACATATCGCGCACCTTGCCGCGCTTATAGCGCGACTCCCACTGGGGGAATTTGGCCTCTAACAGGCAGTTGTCGAGCTGGGATTGGATCTGTTGGCGAGTTACCATAGAATAGATGTCCTCAAGTAAGAGAGTAGGATGCGAAAAAATTGATATTATGAGCGCGTATAAGCCCCGTCAATAGGGTCTGGCGGAGAGAGAGCTTGATTTTCGCCTCTCTGCGGCGTATTTTGAGACCGACGAAACAGACAATCTCACCCCTATAAGGGAGGTCTATATGTCGAGGAAACTGGCTGTGTTGGCACTAGCAGTGGGTCTGGTCGCCTGCGGTGGCGAGGAAGCCGAGAGACAGATCCTGCTCGAATACGTCCAGCAGATGCAGAAACTAGACGGCAAAAACAGGCAGATCGTCGAGACCATTGAGCATTTGAGAAAACCGCTTTCTGAGATTTCTGAGCAGGACTTAGTCAGGGCGCGCCAACTCATCAACGACTACGTCGCAGAGTTGCAAGAGCTTGTGCCAGACAATCTGGACTATAAAGAATTGCGCTTGGCCCACAATCTCTATGTCACGAAGGTATCGGAAGCGATTCCACTGTCCGGGGACAAAGGCCGCGAGGTGCGGCGCGAAAAGAGCAACGTGGATATCGGCGTGCGCCACATCGAGAAGCTGACCATCCGGCATTACAAAGCCGTTGACATCTTGTGGTTGCAGCGGAAGATCACCGATCCCTATCCCCTCGCGTGGCCCTCTAGTTAGACTATAATATCAGTGCGAGAAAAGCCCTTAGCCGCCATGCGGCCGGGGGCTTTTTGCGTTCTATAGCACTCGGTGTAACCAGCGCTGGCCGCTGGAGAGCAAACCGGTGTAGAGAAAGCCGGCGTGGAACAGCAGCAGGAAGGGCATCCCCAAGTAGAGGCCAGTCGCATAGGCGTGATAGAGGGCAAAGACAAAGTAGAGCGCCATGCCCAGTTCGCCCAAAGACAGCAGCGGCCAGCGGCTTAGGTACTTGCGCCGCTGGCCTTGTTTACGGCCCCGATGCTGAGGCTGGACGGCTCGGCGTCCGGTAAGCCCGTATTTGGGAGTGCGGAGAAAAGCGGTTTGATAGCCGACGAGGCCCTCTATTACCGCTCGGGTGTTGTTGATGCAGAGACTCATGCCAATGGCCATCAGCATAGGCAAGTACTTGATCTGTCGTCGCCAATCTGGATAGAGCACGCGCTGGGAGGTAATGTAGAAGCCGGAAATGGCCATGGTAGCAAAAGAAAACAGCGGCAGGTCGATAATAAAAAACCGCTCCCAGCCGAGTTGCGAGCGAATGGAAAGCACCGGAATGGTCAACAGGGCCATCAAGAACATCATGATGTAGCAGAGGTTGGCCGTCAGATGGAAGGTGGCCTCGACCTTGACTTTGGCTGGTAGCGCAGAGCGCCAGATCCGCGGCAGCACCTTCTTGGCCGTCTGGACTGCGCCCTTGGTCCAGCGGTGCTGCTGCGACTTGAAGGCATTGATTTCGATGGGGATCTCGCCGGGCACTTCAATTTCGGGCAGATAGAGAAACTGCCAGCCCGCTAGCTGGGCGCGGTAGCTCAAATCGAGGTCTTCGGTGAGCGTGTCGTGCTGCCAGCCGCCGGCGTCGTAGATGGCCTTTTTGCGCCAGATCCCCCCAGTGCCGTTGAAGTTGAAGAAGCGACCCGAGCGGTTGCGGGCCGTGTGCTCGACGACGAAGTGACCGTCGAGGAAGATCGACTGGATGCGCGTCAGGAGCGAGTAGGAGCGGTTGAGGTGTCCCCAACGCATCTGCACCATGCCGATGGAATCGTCGGTAAAGTAGTGAATAGCTCGCTGTAGGATGTCGGGAGTGGGCACGAAATCGGCGTCGAGCACCAACACAAATTCGCCTTGGGCGCGCTCTAGCCCTGCAGCCAAGGCCCCGGCCTTAAAGCCGTGGCGATTGGTGCGGCCGAGGTACTCGATATCCAGCCCTTGGGCTGCCAGCCGCGCGACCCCTTCTCGCGCCTTGTCGCGGGTTTCGTCCTGCGAGTCGTCGAGGACTTGGATTTGCAGGCGGTCGCGGGGATAGTCGATCTGGCCCACGGCCTCTAGCAGGCGCTCGACCACGTGATATTCATTGTAGAGCGGTAGCTGGATCGTGACGAAGGGTAACTCGGCAAAGCGGTCAGGCTGGGGAACTGGGATTGGGTGGTGTCGATAAAACAGGCGCAGTAGCTGGTAGCGGTGGAGGCCGTAAACTCCCAGAACGGCGATGATGATGCTGTACGACACCAGACAGAGTACTTCCCAGAAGCTCATATCGCTTCCCACGCTTAGGCCTTGCCGTGGCAGCGCTTGTACTTCTTGCCGCTGCCGCAGGGACAGGGGGCGTTGCGCCCGACCTTGGGCTGGGCGCGGACGACCGGCTGGCGCACGGCTTGGCCCTCGCTGCTGCCGCCGCCTGAGCCGCGCAGTTGCGTGGGCTGGCCGGGTACGCCCGTCGGGGCTGGCTCGACGCCGCGAAAGCCCATGTTGGTAGCGTCTTGGTGAACCGCGTTGATGCGACTTGGTCGCCGCGCCGGCTCCAACGCCTCGGTCCCGATGTCGATGCGTAGCTGGAAGAGGTTGCGCAGCGTCTCTTGGGCAATGCGGTCGATTAGGCTCTCAAACATGTCGTAGGCCCCCCGCTTGTATTCTATGAGGGGGTTTTTCCCGCCGACGCCGACAAAGCCGATCCCATCCCTGAGTTCGTCGATCTCGTGGAGGTGTTCCTGCCAGCAAGTGTCGATGGTGCGCAGGGAGATGCCCTTTTCGACTTCGCGGAAAATCTCCTCGCCAACGACGTCAATGCGGCGCTGGTAGGCTTCGCGCACAGTGGTGAGTAGCTGCTCGCGCAGACTATCGACGCTGGCGTGGGCGCGCTCGTCTTCGGAGATGGAATAGCCCAAAAAGAAGGTGCTGCCAAATTCGGTTTGCAGGCCCTCCCAATCCCACTCCTCTGCTAGGTCGTCTGCATCGACGTGCAAGGCCAAGATGCCATCGACGCTTTCTTCGATCATTTCCGCGATTTGCTCGCGGGCGCTTTCTTGCTCTAGCAGATCGCGGCGGCGGTTGTAGATGACTTGGCGCTGCTGGTTCATGACGTCGTCGTATTCCAGCACGTGCTTGCGCATTTCGAAGTTGCGGGCCTCGACCTTTTTTTGCGCCCGCTCAATTGACCGCGTGACCATGCCAGCCTCGATGACCTCGCCCTCTTCGGCCCCGAGCTTATCCATGACAGAGGCGATGCGCTCCGAGCCGAACAGCCGCATCAGGTCGTCTTCAAGACAGAGATAGAAGCGCGAGGAACCGGGGTCGCCTTGACGTCCCGCGCGACCGCGCAACTGGCGATCGATGCGCCGCGCTTCGTGGCGCTCGGTGCCGATGACCTGTAGGCCACTGGGGTTTTCATGCAGATGCTGGCGCAAGCCTTGGCCGGAAGGCAGCTTGTCGTCGAGGGTGAGTTCGGACTCGACGGTCTGACGGTCGAGGTGGACGACCTTGGGTGCCAGCTTAATGTCCGTGCCGCGCCCAGCCATATTGGTGGCGATCGTAACCGCGCCGACTTGGCCGGCTTCGGCGACGATTTGAGCCTCTTTGTCGTTGTGGCGGGCGTTGAGTAGCTGATGCTTGATGCCGCGCCGGCTGAGCATTCGGCTGAGCAGTTCGGAGACTTCGACCGAGATGGTGCCGACCAGCACCGGCAGTCCGAGTTGATGCAGGCGGTCGATCTCCTCGATGATCGCGTTGTATTTCTCGCGCTTGGTGCGGAATATCTGGTCTTCTTGGTCAAAGCGGCGAATCGGGCGGTTGGTGGGGATGACGGATACGTCGAGTTTGTAGATCTCCCACAGTTCGCTGGCCTCGGTCTCGGCCGTGCCGGTCATGCCAGCCAGCTTGTGGTACATGCGGAAGAGATTCTGCACGGTTATGGAAGCGACGGTGCGGGTTTCTTTCTCCAGCTTCACTCCCTCTTTGGCCTCTAGCGCTTGGTGTAGGCCATCGGCAAAGCGCCGGCCGGGCTGCGGTCGGCCCGTGGCTTCATCGACAATGATCACCCGCCCATCTTCGGAGACGAGGTACTGCACGTCCTTTTCGAAGAGCGTATAGGCTTTCATCAGTTGATTGATGTTGTGCACCGCTTGACTTTTCTCGGCGTACGTGCGGTGTGCCTCCTCCTCCTTGCGGGCCTTGTCCTCGGCGCTCAGGTCCGGGTCGTTGCGGATCGCATCAACCTCAATGCTGATGTCGGGCAGCACGAAGAGGGCCTGCTCATTGGGTGAAAGCAAGTCGCGCCCCTTTTCGGTTAGGTCGATGGTGTTGCCCTTTTCATCGACGACGAAGTAGAGGTCCTCATCAATCTCGTTGAGGCGCTTGTCGCGCATGTAGTCGGCCTCGATCCGGTTGATCAGCCGCTTGACGCCTTCCTCCTGCAGAATTTTGGCCAACCGGCGATTGGTCGGAGCGCCGCGGGTGGCCTTGAGCAGTGCAATCCCCGTGTCGTAGTCGTAATCTCCCGATTCCTTGCCCGCCTGCTCGGCCCCGGCGATGATTTTGTTGACGAAGTTGGTCTGGGCTCTCATCAGCCGTTCCACGAGCGGGCGCATCTCTTTGTATTGGTTGGTGGAGTCGGGGACGGTGCCGGAGAGAATGAGCGGAGTGCGCGCCTCGTCGATGAGGATTGAGTCGGCTTCATCGACGATGGCGTAGTTGAATTCGCGCTGCATTAGATCTTCGAATAGAACGGCTGTGTTGTCGCGGAGGTAATCAAAGCCAACTTGGCTGTGATTGGCGTACACAATATCGGCATTGTACGCGGCCCTGTGGTCGGTCCGCTCCCAACTGAATTCCTCGGGTACGCCTTCGGGCGCTTGGAGTATATACGCCTCGGCCCCAGTCTGAAACACGTCTTGGATGATGCCCACGGACATCCCCAAGAAATTGTAGATCGGCCCCATCCACATGGCGTCGCGCCGAGCGAGGTATTCGTTGTGAGTAACTAGATGGACGCCGCGTTGGGGGATGGCGTTGAGGAAGAGAGGCATGGTCGCCACTAGGGTCTTGCCCTCACCGGTTGCCATTTCGGCGATCTTGCCTTGGTGTAGCGAGATACCGCCGAAAATCTGCACGTCGTAGGGCACCATGTCCCACTCGACGGATTCGCCGGCGCGGTCCCACTTGCGGCCCAAGAGTCGGCGGCAGGTCTCGACGACCATGGCGAAGGCTTCGGGTATGATTTCTTCGAGGAAGGCCGCCTCCACGTCGCGGATGGCGTTGTCTAGCTCTCCGTACCGGTCGTTGAGCCGCTCGCGCTCTTCAGGTTCTAGATCGCCGCGCAGGCGCTCTTCGATGGCTTCGAGCTGCTGGCGACTGTCCGCGTTGCGCGCCTGTAGGTCTTGGCGGAAGGTCGCGGTTTTGGCTTGGAGCTGCGCGTCGCTTAGAGATTGGTACGAAGCCGCGAGCTGAGTGATCTGGCTCACTTGTGGCAGCGTGCGCTTGAACTGGCGCGTCGCCTGCGAGCCAAGAATTTTTTTTACGAGCGAGTTGAGCATACTAAATCCTCTTAACTAGTACCGCGTCGCGGGCCTCTGCACATGGTCAACTCAGACACTGAGTCCCTTCTGGCGCACGACGCCGTCGAGAACGCCATTGACGAATGCATAGGACTTATCGGTGCTGTAGGACTTGGCTAGTTCGACAGCTTCAAAGATGGAGACTCGGACTGGAATTTCCTCAATAAAGAGCATTTCGGCCAAAGCCAAGCGCAGGATTAAGCGATCAATGCGGGCAATGCGTTCCCAGCGCCAGTGTTGAACCCGGGCCGCGGCCAGTTCGTCCAGTTCGTCCGCGTGCTCGGCTGTGCGCTGCAAGAGTTCTGCCGCAAAGGATTGCACCTCTTGCGCCAAGCCAAAGCGCGCACAAAGCTGGTCCAAAGCGCCGAGTGAGTCGGTTTCCGCGCTCTGCTCCCAGTATAGGGCCTGCAAGGCCACTTGGCGGGCGCCGTGGCGGTTGTTGGGAGGTGCCTCATCGGCAGAGGTCCCATCGCCAAAAAAATCGTCTTCGCCGCTCATCCTAACTCGGCCATCAGGCTGGCCATTTCAACCGCGTTGAGGGCGGCATCCCAGCCGCGATTGCCGGCCTTAACACCCGCGCGCTGCACGGCCTGCTCGACCGTATCGGCCGTGATGACGCCAAAGATCACCGGGATGCCGCTGTCGAGACCGACGCGGGCAATACCCTTGGCCGACTCGCCAGCTACGTAATCGAAGTGGGGCGTATCGCTGCGGACGATAGCCCCCAAGCAGATGATGACGTCAAAGCGACCCGTGCCGGCTAGTTTTTTGGCGGCAATGGGCAATTCAAAGGCACCGGGGACCCAGGCGATTTCTATGTCGCTGCCGTCGCCACCGTGTCGCTGGATGCAGTCCAACGCGCCGTCGAGGAGCCGGGTGGTCACCAAGTCGTTGAAGCGGCTGACCGCAATGCCGAACTTGCGGCCTCGGGCGTCGAGCTGTCCTTCATGCACTTTGGGCATGGTTTTCGTCCTCGGCGACTGCGCGCTTGAGCAAGAGGGCGTGGCCCATCTTGTCGCGCTTGGTTGTTAGATAGCGGATGTTGTGCGGGTTGGGAGCGGCCTCAATGGGCACTTGCTCGACGACGGTTAGGCCGTAGGCATCCAAGCCGACCCGCTTCTTGGGATTGTTGGTCAAAAAGCGCACTCGGCGCAATCCTAAATCGTAGAGCACTTGGGCACCAATGCCATAGTCGCGCGAGTCCATGGGGTGGCCGAGGGCGTGGTTGGCTTCGATGGTGTCGAGGCCCTGCTGCTGTTGCAGTTCGTAAGCCTTGAGCTTGTGCAAAATGCCGATGCCGCGCCCCTCGTGGTGCTGAATATAGACGATGACGCCGCGCCCCTCTGCGGCAATGAGCTGCATGGATTGCGCTAGCTGCTCACCGCAGTCGCACAGCAGCGAGCCGAGCGCGTCGCCGGTCAGACAACCCGAGTGCATGCGCACCAAGGTGTCGCGGCCGTCGGCGACCTCGCCGTACACGAGGGCGAGGTACGGGTTGTCGTCAACCAAGCTGCGGTACGCATAGGCCGTGAATTCGCCGTAGCGGGTTGGCATGGGCGACTGAGCTTCTAGATGAATCAGTTTCTCGGTGCGGCGGCGATGGGCAATCAGGTCGTGGATGGTGGTGATCTTGAAGCCGTGTTCGCGCGCGAAGTTGAGCAGGTAGGACGCATCGGCTAGCGCACCCGCTTCATCCAGTATGGCGGCGATCAAGGCCACGGGCTGGCCGTCGGCCATCTGCGCCAGATCGACTGCGGCTTCGGTGTGGCCGGCGCGGCGCAACACCCCGCCCGGTTGGGCTTGGAGCGGCGTGACGTGCCCGGGCTGGACGAAGTCTTCGGGCGTACTGTCGGAGTCGGCCAGTTTGCGGATCGTCGCGGCGCGATCCTGAGCCGAAACGCCGGTGCCCTCAATGGCGCGGGCATTGACCGAGACCATGATCGAGGCATCCATCGGCTCGTGGGCCTTGGAGACCTGCAGATGCAGTTCGAGGGCTTTGAGGTGCTTTCTGGAGGCGGCGACCACGGGCGGGCTGCTGGCGCAGCGGGTCATGAAGTTGACCGAGGTGGCAGTGGCTCGCTCAGCGAGCATTACCAGCACGCCCTCGCCCACCACTTCGCACTCGTCAACGAGCACGACCATGCGGCCGTTTTGCAGATCCTCAACTACCTCTTCAATGGTGTTAAAATCGGGCATTGCTCAGTATCCCATATCGCGCAAATCCTCAAAGCTGAGCTGGGGTTGTTCGCCGAGCAAACGCTCGACATAACGGGCAATCACATCGACTTCAAGGTTGACAGAATCACCGGCGCACCGGTGGCTAAGCGTCGTATTGTCAAATGTATGCGGAATGACCGCAATCGTAAAGGCATCGCCGCTGACCTCGGCCACCGTCAGGCTGATGCCGTCGAGGGCCACCGAGCCTTTGGTGGCGATGTAGCGGGCGAGTGCGGGCGGTGGCTCGACCTCGAAGCGATGCTCGCCGTCGCGCTCCGTGCGCCGGCGAATGCGGGCTATGCCATCGACGTGCCCCAAGACGAGGTGCCCGCCGAGCCGCTGGTCGGCGCGGAGAGGGCGCTCTAGGTTGACCGCTTGCCCGATGCCGAGGGTGCCCAAGGTCGTGCGGGAGAGCGTTTCGGCGACGGTTTCGACTGAAAAACCGCTTTCTCCGATCGCCACCACAGTCTGGCAAACCCCGTCGATATTGACGCTGTCCCCCACCTGCAAGCCGGCGAGAACGCGCTCGGCGGCGATCTCCAACTGCTGGAATGCGCCTCGGCGCACGCGGCCGCGCACGCTTCCGAGTTCCTCTATGAGTCCGGTGAACAAGTGTATTGTACCTCAGCTGTGTAGAGCAGGTCAGGGCCTAGCCGCTGGATGCGGCTGGACGCGAGGTGGATGGCCTCGGCCGCGCGTTCGACGCCCAAGTCGCCAATGGCAGCGACCCCCTCGCCCATCAGTCGCGGTGCGATGTAGAGCAGCAATTGGTCCACGACGCGATCGCCGAGTGCGGCCGCGGCCAACTGGCCACCGCCTTCAATGAGGACGCTGGTCATGCCCTCTTGCGCCATGCGTTCAAAGGGCAATCGCAAGTCGATGCGTCCGGCAGACGCCGGAAAAGTCCAAACCTCGACCCCTTTGGCCGTGTAAGCTCGGTGCTTGTCGGCGGGTGTGTCCTCTGCCGTGACGAGCACGGCACCGGGCCGCTGATAGACGCGGGCTTCGGGGACAGTGCGCAAGCGCCCGTCTATGACGATGGGCCGCGGGTTGCGCCCGGGCACGTGGCGCACCGTCAGGAGGGGATCGTCTGCTTGCACCGTGCCCGCGCCCACGGCTACAGCATCGACCCAAGAGCGCCAGCGATGGACGTGGCGCCGCGCCCGCTCACCGGTGATCCAACGCGCATCGCCGCTGCGCGCCGCAATGCGACCGTCAAGGGTCTGCGCCAGCTTGAGCAGGACCAAGGGCAAGTTTTGGGTGCGGTGTTTGATGTAAGCCGCGTTGAGGCGGTGCGCCTCTTCAGCGCAAAGTCCGACGTCAATGGCGATGCCCTTTTCTCGCAGCGCGGCGATTCCCCGCCCAGCCACGCGCTCGTCGGGATCTTCCATCGCGCAGTAGAGCCTTTTAATGCCAGCGCGCAGCACGGCTTCGGTACAGGGTGGGGTGCGGCCGTGGAAGGAGCAAGGCTCCAGCGTGACATAGAGATCGGCCCCTCGCGCCGCGTCGCCGGCCCGGTCCAGGGCATGGACCTCGGCATGGGGGCCGCCGACCTTCAGGTGAGCCCCTTCGCCGACGATGCAGTCCCCGCGCACCACCACCGCGCCGACCATGGGATTGGGGCTTACTTTGCCGCGTCCTCGTTGCGCTAACCGCAAGGCGCGGCGCATGTATTGCGCGGGCTGGTTCACTTGACTTGGATGACGATTTGCCGCACACCGATGTTGTCGAGGGCGTCGATGGCCCGCACGACAATGACGTGCTCGCCCGGTGCCAGCTCTTCGACGGTAAAGCGCGCCTTTTCGCTGCGGCTGTCGAAGACCCCATCCAACGGCGCGATGGGGTGCTGTTGCTTGTCGTAATCAATGGTGTAATAGGCTTTTTGCACCGCTGAGATGCGGTCGCTAATCGCCACTTCGACGACTGCACCATCGGCGCTGGTCTGCGCGTCGAGTGCAACGGTTGGCGGGCTGTTGTCGATGGCAAAGGGCGCGCTTTCGCGCTCATCGCGCAGGCGTTCGGCCGCTGGGTTGTCCATGCGATCGGAGGCTACCAGCTTGAGCTGGGTCTGGCCTTCGGGCATGGATGCGGTGTCCCAGAGAATCGAAGTTTGCGCGATGTTTTCTTCGACTAACTTCCACGCTCGCTGATCCTCGCCCTTGAGATAGAGGTCGTACACCAGCTCGTCCTCGTTGGGGTCTTGGGCGTGCCAGCGCACTAGACGGAGACTTTTCGCTTGGGGGGGCCGGTTGTTGCGCCGTCCTTGGCCAGCTTGAGGTGCGCCTTGGGGCTGGCCGCCATTGCCGGATTGTTGTGGCCGGAAGGGAAAGGTTTGCAGTTCGGTGATGCGGGGTTTGAGGTTGACTTGGACGCCGCGGATTTCGATCGAGTTGAGCTGGGGTGTGGCCCCGTCGCGCGTGGATTCCATCTCGACCCGGTACTGGATAAAGCGAGCGGGGGGGCTGGCGATGGTTTGGCCGCTCTCGGTCAGCGGCTCGGACCACGCGCTCCAGGTTTTGTCCGGCTCTTCGCTGTTGCCGGTACGCGTCTGCACGGTTATGCGGGTGTCTGCGGGTTGAGTGCCGCGCCATTCGAGCGCGCCCCACCGCGCGTGGATGGCAAAGTCCTCGACCGCTGATTCAAAGTGCCCCTTGCGGCGGCCCTGTCCGGGCAGGATGGAGACAGCGGCGTTTTGCGCCCCGCCCAAGAGTAGCGCGCTGTCTGGCCCGAACAAGAGGCGGCTGGGGACGAAGCTCTCGAACTGCACGACCAACGCACGGCGGCCATCGGCGCTGAGGCGCAAAAGCTGCGCCGGGTCGGAGGTGCTGAGCAGCAGGTGTTCACCAGCCGCAACGAGATTGACGAGCTGAGCTTCGGTATCCTCCCAGATGGGATAAACCGCCCCCTCCGCTCCGACGCGGTACACGGCCGCTGGGACCTGGTGGGAATTCTCGCCGTTGCTCGGCGCGGGAATCGCACTGGCGAAAATCCCTCCGCTGACCCCTACCACTAGGTTGTGGATTTCTTCTTGCTCGCTTTCAAAGAGCAGCCGCCCGCGGCCCTCGCCGTCGATCTCGTAGATGCGGCCCTTGCCGGACGTGCCAGCGTACAAGCGGTCGTTGTGGGCGAGCAGGGTTATAACGTGGCGATCTTCCGGCGCAAAGAAGACTTCGTGCGACCCATCTTTGGCGATTTTGAGCACTCGGCCGGGTTCGCCCGTGGCCGCGTAGAGTTGGCCATCGACTAAGGCGAAGTCCCACACGTAGTGGCTGCCGGTCTGGAGCAAGGTTTTTGCCTGCCCCTCGCCGTCAATCTCGTAGATTAGGCCGTCGGGGGCCGAGCCAGCGTAAAGCCGACCATCGGGGCCGGTGATCAGGGCGTGGAGGACGAGTTCGGGCGAATCGAATAGCAACTTGGCTTGCCCCTCGTCATCGACGGCAAAAAGCCGACCCGAGTCGCCAGTGCCCACGTAGAGACCTCCCTTGGGATTGGGCACCATGGACCAGATGCGCTCGGCTTCTAATGACGCTAGCTCGACGAGCGCGGGAGCTAGTTCCAGCGCGCCATCCGCGGCAATGGAGATGCCTTCGCTCTCGCCTTTGGCAAAGTCGTCGTACGCGTGCTGTTGCCAAGCCTTGGCGCGCCCCGCTTCGGTTGCGCTGACCGCCAACAGTACCAAGAAAAACGAAAACAGGGCTCGGGTTGTAGTCCGTATCATTAGATCAGGGCTTTCTCAATGTCATGTCGAGGCTTTGCTCGCCGAAGAGAACGTAGTCGGTGGTGAGGGTGTGGCGGAGGACGACTTCGCCTTGGACCGACCCTATATGCCCAGCCGAGCGATCCGCGCTCAGCACGGCCAACGCCGAGGGCGGCAGCCCGGGCAACTCGCGCCCGTCCACCGTAAAGCCCGGCCCAGCGCGAAAGATCTCGACGACCAGTTCGTCGGCGGCACCCGTGCGCTCGAGCAATGCGAGCAAGTCGGCGGTATTGCGCGGCACAAACGCATCGGGCTGGCGCGCCGCTTCCCAACTTGCGCTCGCCACACCGCTGCCGACGCGCACGACGAAGGGGCCGGGTTCGAGATGCGCGGGCAAATCCAGTTCCAAGTGCTCTGTAACCGGCTCGGCGCGATACGGTTGCAACGTCGCTTGCAGCGAGACTCGCTGTCCGGCCTTGGGTTCGGGCGGCGACAGCCGCAGGCCCGTGATGCGGGCTTGGGCTAGGGTTTCGCCGATTTCCAACTCAAAGTACAGCGAGTCTAAAGTAAGACCTGCGAATGGGTTGTTGAGCAACACGCCGACCGGCTGCACGGCGTCTATCGCGGCTCTGAGCAACGCGATTCCACTGCTGTATATTTGCTCGCGCTCAACCGTGCGGCCATCGGCTAGTGCGATGTGGCTGCGCATCCGCAGCGTGGCGTCGCCAAAGAGCTTTTCAGTGGTTTCGAGAGAGTTGAACAAAACCGAGCGGACCAAGGACGCGCTAAGCTCGGGGTGGCGCAGCACCTCGCAGCGGAAGGCGTGGTCGCCAGCCGCTGACCGCAGGGCAACCCGCACTGGCAGCATGTCCGGCGCTGCGCCCAGCGTCCCAGCGATCGCGGGCAGGCGGTCTTGGCGCACAGCCCCCACTACACCGGTCGGCGTCCCCAGTTTGAAGGAGGCGGTCTGGATGGGAATGACTTGGTGGATGTAAGCACCGGTGGCGGGCAGATTGGTGGCCCCCAGCAAAAACATCGGATGCCCAAAGCCGACGAAACGCCCGTTGCCGACCCAAGTAAGGGTGCCAATCCCTGCGGCGCTGTAATCGCCGCGGATTAGCTGCACGGCCAGCGGGGCTCCGGGTACGAAGGGCGCTTCTTGGTCGGGTAGCGCCTGCCCTGCCGGGCTGTCCAAAAGCTGGATGCCCGGCGCGTCGAGCGCGTCGCGCAACACTTGCCGCCCCCTCGGACTGAAGCCAGCAACGGCTATGGGCACCCCCAGCGGTGCTAAGGTGCTGACGCCCTCGCCGCCGAGCAGGCGGGTGGTCTCTTCATCTGGTTCTAAGACTTTTCCGTACTGGCTTGGCGCGGGATGTTCGCGCGTGGAGACGTCGAGCATGTGGGCGATGGGGGTGATGCCGCCGATGGGTTCCTTGGAAAAGTACCAGCCATAAGCGATGGCACCGATGAGCCGCCCGTCGATGTACACCGGGCTGCCGCTCATGCCCCTTATTAAGCCCGTGTGCGCCAACGGGCCGCCAGACAGCCGGGCGAGGATCATGTCCATGCGCGGCCCCAAGGCCCCTTTTAGCACCCCCAAGATTTCGACTTGGAAGGTGTCGATTTTGGTGCCTTGGAAGGTCGTCAGCCCAAAGCCGCGCATACCGCGGCGCAACTCGCTTGGCTCCATGAAAGGTTGTGCGCGGAGCGCGGGAGTAGTCAAGAGCAACGACGCCAGTACAACTAGTATGCGAAATGAGGTCTGCACGACCTTTTGCTTGCCTTTCCCATAGAGAAAAGAATTAGAGAAGCTATACTTGAGCTAGGGAAAAGTCAAGGTAAGCCGAGTGTTGAGAGATGTTGTAACATTTTGTTTGACAATGAGTTGTCTCTTTTGGTTTTGCGGATGATCCCTTGACAGACGCCGCGCTTGAAGCGATAACTTTGTTCTCGCAACCACCTACGTCCCAATAGGAGAAGATCATGCTGAATATCGGTTTTATAGGCTGCGGCGGCATTGCCCGCCATCACGCCAGTTGCCTATCCCAGATCCGGGGTGCGCGCATTGTCGCGGCTGCGGATGTCGTTGCCGACGCGGCTGAAGCGTTCGCTCGCGACTTCGGAGCTGAACACCACTTCGCGGACTTCCGAGCGCTGCTCGATCTGCCCGAAATCGACGCGGTGTGGGTCTGCACCCCCACCTTCCAGCACCCCGCCCCGGTCATTGCCGCAGCCAAAGCCGGCAAGCACGTGTTCTGCGAGAAGCCCATGGCGCTGAAAGTGGCTGATGCGCGACGCATGGCGAATGCTTGCCGTCAAGCCGATGTGCGGCTGACCATTGGCTTTGTGCGCCGCTTTGACGCTCAGTGGGGCAAGCTCAAGGACATCGTCCAATCCGGTGCCGTTGGCGCGCCGGTCATCTGGCGCTTTGCTGGGGGGGGGCGCCCGGGCCGCCCGTGGTTCCGCGATGAGAACAAAGGTGGCGGCCCGCTGATGGACGGTGCCGTGCACAACTACGATTTCGCCTTGCAGATTTTCGGCCCAGCCGCCTCGGCGCAAGCCTCTTCCCTACAATTCGACCCCACCAGCGTCGGCGCTGACACCGCTAGCGTCATCGTCAACTTCGCCAGTGGCGACCAGCACTCCTTGGTCTGGTCTTGGGGCGTGGCCGCTGGCGTGCCCGTAGCAAGCCTCAACGATGTGATTGGCCCGGCTGGCACTCTGCAATTTGGCATGACAGCGCAAAAGGCTCCGGCGCGCTTCAACCCGGAAAGAAGCGGGGCTTTTACGCTCAAGATGGGCGAAGGCCGCGAGCGGGTGTACTCCTATCCGCTCAAGGACATGTTCGCCGAACAGGACAAACACGTGGTCAAGTGCTTTGCCAATGGCGAGCAGCCCTTAGTGACTGGGGAAGATGGGATCGCCGCCTTGGAGGTTGCGACGGCTGTGTTGAGGGCTGGGAAGGGGCAGCGGACGGTGAAAATCTGAGCGAAAGTTTCTGCGCCGCTCGGCACGAGGGATTATAGCTCCGTCGGAGGGACTTCCTTGTCTAAAGCTGCAATGCCGGTCAGCGTAATCGGCGGACGGTTGTTCCATCAGATCGGGGAAATCAGCTACATTCGACCCCAGCAACCAACCGTCCGTGAAAAGGGAGGAGGTCCTTGCAATGAAGGAACCACTGGTCAACATATTCGTGTACGGAGACGAAACGCACGTCCACGCCATCGGTTGGCGCTTGTACGAGAAGGCCGGAAGCTACGAAGAACTAACGAACTTCCTGCAATCGAGGGTGCAGCACGACCATCGGGGCGCACCACGCAAAGATCTGGAAGACCCGATTCCGTGGCGTGACTTTGAGTCCATGGATCGCCTGAATCCGTTCGCCGCCGCGCTCGTCGATGCGGGTGTCGTCGGTGAGAACCCCGTTTACTGCGTCACACACATCGTGAACGGTGAGGTCCGCGCCCGCGATGTGTCGAGCGGGGGTGTGGTGCCCGACTACCTACAGGTCTACTCCACCGAGGACGGATTCGACTTTCCGCAGCTCATTCAGGACGACTACTTCGAGGCGATCCACCTGCTGTGGAAAAACAGAAAGTACGTGTCGTGCTTGAAGCTGGTATTCTCCGCGATTGAGACCTTGGGGTATGTCGAGCACGGTCCCGACCGCGATGACTGTTTTGCCAAGTGGCTGGACGACTACTGCGATCTCGGGAAGGTGGGAGTAACGTCGGATGAACTGTGGGAGCTGAGAAACTCGCTGGTCCACATGACGAACCTCGACTCACGAAAGGTGCGTTCCGGAAAGACGCACAGGATCCTACCCCAATTCACTCACCCTGACCGTGATGTTCCACCGTTGGTCGATGGCATGAAGGTGTTCCACGTCGCGAGGTTCGTAATCGCCGTACTACCGAAAGGGATCGAGAATTGGCTGCGGTCGTATAACCACAAGCGGGAGAAGTTCGCCGAGTTCGTCGAACGCTACGACACCATCGTTTCGGAAGCGCGGTTTGCGTAGATGTGCCTCGTCGAGAGCGGCCCCTTGCAGGTGTGCTTGGGGTTAAGAAAAGCTCCTTGTAGATGTGCTCTGGAAAGACTTTTCGGCGCTGCCATCTTTAGAAACCGGCCCTTTTCCGATAGATTATATGTATTGTGATTCAAGTTTTTCACTACACTACTATAGACGGCAGAGACCCCTTCGGTGAATGGTTCTTGAAGCAAAATATCAATGTCGTTGCCCGCATCCAGCAGCGCATTGACCGCATGAGTCGCGGAAACCTTGGAGATCACAAGGGGCTTGATTCGGGCCTCTCAGAACTTCGGATTGACTACGGCCCCGGATACAGGGTGTATTACGGCCGGGATGGACACAACATCGTGATCCTACTTGCGGGCGGAACGAAGAAGCGGCAAGACCGCGATATTGAGCAAGCCCGAACCCTCTGGAAAGCGTATAAACAGGAGAAACGAAATGCCCGTAAGAGAACATAAGGCCAGCGATTACCTGAAAACGCCCGAGGCCATCGCGGCCTATCTAAATGTCGTGTTCGAAGACACCGATACCGACCACGAGGACTTGATGATCGCGCTCCGCAACGTCGCTGACGCCGTCGGCGGTGTATCGGAACTGGCGCGCCGAACTGGCCTAAACCCATCGGGCCTGTCTCGTGCGCTCTCGGCGCAGAACACTCCGAAGATTGACACCGTTCACAAAATTGTCAGAGCTTGCGGGGTTCGGCTCCAATTCGCTGCATGAGCCTGATTGCCTCAGAGTGAAGATGCCCGCTCACGCCGTAAGGCGTCTCTTTGTGGACGGCCTATATCATTAAAATCTGTAAAGGAATTGACCTTATGAAATTGTTTATGGGCGGTCTCATTGCGCTGATATTGAGCGTCAGCGTCGGTGCGGAGCCGCTGCTTGAGGGACAAGTACGGCTATCGTCTGGGCAGCCAGCGGTGGGCGTGCAGGTGCGGCTGTTTGACCGGACCGACCTGCGCCGGTTCATCGGCACGACGACGGACGAGGCCGGGTATTTCGCGCTATCTTTGCAAGCGTTTGCTACGGACAAGGGCACGGCTCTACCGACTAGCTTTGCGCTAGGGCAAAACTATCCCAATCCGTTCAATCCTTCGACCATTATTCCTTATCAGATACCGGTGTCCACGCATGTGCGCTTGGAGGTGTTCAACCTCTTGGGGCAGCGGTTGGCGACGTTAGTGGATGCGGAACGGTCGGCGGGGGCGCATACGGCACAATGGGATGGAACGGATGTGGCGGGGCGGGCTGTGGGAGCGGGGGTGTACATCTATCGGCTGAGTGGGGGCGGGATGACGGAGAGTCGGCGGATGGTGCTAGTGGATGGGCAGGCGGGAATTTCGGCGGTGGGAGCGGCGGCTCCGGGGCCGGTGTGGTCGGCGGTTGAGGGTTCGATGGAAATGGATGGGCCGGTCTATGGGTTGACGGTTTCGGGTCAAGGGTTGGTTCCGCATGTGGACCCGGCTTTTCGGGTAGGGGTTGATGAGGCGGCTATCGTGGTCGAATCGTATGACGGCATCCCAAGCATGAAGCTCGCCATAAGCGGAGTTTTAGGGGATGTAAACGGCGATGGCCGCGTCGATATTGTCGATGCTCTAATCGTGGCAATCTACAGTGTTGATTCCTCAGTTCCTGCGGCCCATATCCCCAACATTTTCCTCGGCGATGTGGACGCAGATGGCGACATCGACTTTACCGATGCTTATCTGATTGGTACGTACATCGTCAATCCGTCCGATCCCACGTTGCCGCCGGGGATCGGCGATAATATCGTCGATGATCATGGCGACATCTTTTCTGAGGCGACTCAGGTGTCTTTAGGGGACTCGATTGCGGGCTCGCTATCAACGGGTGATACAGATTACTTTCGCGTTACGATGAGCAGTTCGGGTGTCTTGGTAGCCCATACGACGGGCAGCACAGATACCTATGGCTCTATTTTGGATGGCTCTGGCTCCGTCCTAGCTATTGATGACGAGGGTGGTGAGGGGTCTAATTTTTTAGTCGTTGCTTCCGTCAGTTCAGATACCTACTACATCGAAATACGGGGTTACGAGTCTTCGGCCATAGGAGACTATACGCTTCATGTGGATGGCGGTTTCTCGGATTTGGTGATTGAGTCGCCTTCGGTAAGTGATAGCACTCTAGCGTTTAGTCAGCCGTTCACGCTACAGGTGACAGTGCGAAATCAAGGGGCCTTTCCAAGCGACGCAACCGTGCTGAGCTACTATCGCTCGACCGACGCGACGATCTCTCCGAGTGACGTGCAAGTTGTTAGCTACGACGTGAGCCTTCTTTTTGCCTCAAACGCTAGTACGGAGTCGATTTCTTTGATAGCTCCGGAAGATGCGGGTACCTACTACTACGGAGCCTGTGTGCAGAGTGTCGTTGGCGAGAGCAACACCGATAACAACTGCTCTGATGCGGTGCGTGTGACCGTGTCACAGATGCCGCAGATATACTGGACAAGCGCAGGTAGGATCCAGCGCGCCAACTTGGACGGTTCCAACATCGAAGACCTCGTTACCGGATTGGGCTCTCCCCGCGGCCCTGCCTTGGATGTGGCTGGAGGCAAGATGTACTGGACGAGCGCAGGTAGGATCCAGCGCGCCAACTTGGACGGTTCCAACATCGAAGACCTCGTTACCGGATTAGACTGGGCAGGAGACCTCGCCTTGGATGTGGCTGGAGGCAAGATGTACTGGACGGACGGGCCAGGTAGGATCCAGCGTACCAACTTGGACGGTTCCAACATTGAATATCTTATCATCGGATTGGACTTTCTCTTTGACCTCGCCTTGGATGTGGCTGGAGGCAAGATGTACTGGACGACATTCGTCGAGACGGGTAGGATCCAGTGTGCCAGCTTGGATGGTTCCAACCTCGAAGACGTCGTCACCGGATTGGACCACGTTCCCAACAGCCTCGCCTTGGATGTGGCTGGAGGCAAGATTTACTGGACGGACGGGCCAAGTAGGATCCAGCGTGCCAGCTTGGATGGTTCCAACCTCGAAGACGTCGTCACCGGATTGGAGTGGCCGTGGCCCAACAGCCTCGCCTTGGATGTGGCTGGAGGCAAGATCTACTGGATAGTCGAGGGCTCAGGTCGGAGAGCGGGTAGGATCCAGCGTGCCAGCTTGGATGGTTCCAATATTGAAGACATCGTCACAGGACTGGAGGATCCATCCAGCCTCGCTTTGGACCTATCGGGAGTAAAGAGTGGCGGCAATACCGGAACGGGCAACATGCCGGGGAGATAAGAGTTAGCTAACGTCCGAAATCATAGCCTTGATCGGAACGCTAGTCCCCAACTTTATGACTGACGTTACGCAGTTTTCCAGAAAATCCTCGATTTCGCCCCAATATCTTGGGTCAATAGGCTTTGATAAACCACAAGATACAGAGCTGCTGCGTAACATCAGTTTATGAGATAGCTTCTAGTGACGAACCGTTGGATCAGCGTGTTGCTGGCATTGGGGGCACAGGCGAAAAGAAAGGGGGCGGCATCTTCTTCAAGAGGACGATAGAGGATACAGGCGGCGTGGAGACCGGGGTCGTGTGTCAGCTAGTGCAGGGTTGGCATTAGCTTAGCTGTCTTCCATAGGCACTTCTGACATGGCTTTCTCGTATTCGGCGATCCATTCTTCGGAGTCTTCTTTAATGTAGGAGCCAGTAATGGCACCGCTGTCTTGCGGCAGTTGATGGCTTGTCGGTTTGTCGATGTGGGATTCCAGTTTTTCTCGCAACTCTTTTGCTTTTTTGTCAGATAAGTCTTCGACGAGAGAGTCTAAGGCTTCTCGGCTCAGCCCACCTTCAAAGATCGCTCCAGACAGATCGCTTTCTTGGCCGATCAACTCCCTCATGCGTTGTGAAAATTTAGGGGAAACCGTTATTTGACTTTGGGCTCCTCGCAGGTCCGCTCTGGCCAGATCAGCCCCTTGCAGGCGTGCTTCGGGAAGAAAAGCTCCTTGCAGTTGTGCCATGTCAAGCGTAGCCCCTTGTAGGTGTGTCTCACGAAGCGTAGCCCCTTGTAGTTGCGCCCCACGAAGTAAAGCCTCTTGCAGTTGTGCCCAAAAAAGAAAAGCTCCTTGCAGTTGTGCCTCACGAAGCAAAGCCCTTCGCAGGTTTGTTACATCGAGAACAGCCCCTTGCAGGCGGGCTTCGATAAGATAAGCCATTTGCAGGTCCGCTCTGCTAAGATCAGCCTCTTGCAGATGCGCCTCGGTCAGGACGGCCTTTTTCAAACACGCTTCTGCGAGATTGACGCCATTCAGCCAGCTTCCCTGCAAGTTAATGTGACGACCTTTGAAAACCTCGTGCTCCTGTACGAACAGCAACGTCAACAGGCTCTGAACTTCTTCCGAGGGTTTCGACTTATGCTTTTCCCGGTATTTACTTTTGCTCGTCGTCCAGCGGATATGGGCGCAGAGAATGTCCAGCACTGTCTGGCGTAGATCTTCAGTATCTTGCGCCAGATGGAAGAGTTCATAGGCACCGCCTAGACGTACAGAGTCCGATTCATGCCCCAAGTGTTCAATGGCGTTTTTCAGTCGATCCTGCCGCTGACCTTGCTCGGTTTTCAGTACAGCATCGGCCTGCGACTTCGCGGTCTTCTCCATCGCCTTGGCGCGTTTGTAGGACATCAGGGCTTGCAGGGCAATTAATACGCCGCCCATGCTGATTCCCAGAAATTTCAGAGCCTCATATTTTGCATCCTCTTCTAACCCCAAAGATTTTAGAATACACGCCTCAAGGCTTTTGGAGGCTAGGACGGCCACAAAAACTGCCGCCAAGACAATGAGCAGGACGATAAGAAGGAACTGGAGGGTCTGAGATCGAAAAAGCCAAGTCCAAAATCGAGAAAGCATTCTCTACACCCGTTCAGGCGACACGTCGCTCATACAGCACTTTCCCCTCTTCCAGCACCTTGTGGATCAAGGAATACGGATCATCGCGCTGCTCGGCGAGGACTTCTGGCGAGCGGATAACCACATCAACGGGCAGGACGAACCGCTCGGCAATCGCCCGACGAATCGGATTGCCGTGCTGTGACTGTCCTGCGCCTGCACGAAGCACAACTAGCAGATCCACATCGCTGTGCGCTCCAACCTCTCCGCGAGCATGGCTGCCGAAGAGAATGATCTGTTCAGGATCAAAGCGTTCGACAATTAGTTGCGCTATGGCTTGGATCGTGGTGCTGTCGATATGGGTTTCGATGGCATTCATAATCAAATGTCTGCAACAAGCCGCTGAGCCTGTTGGTCGAGCCCTTTAATGGCGCTCTGAAGTGCATCGACTTCGCGCTCCTCAAAGTACGCCTCACCGCATTGGGCACAGACCCAAGCCGGGACTGTGTTGAGTACTAGGTGATAGCCGTTGCGGTCAACATGGAAGGGGGCTTTTGAGCGCCTCATCTGCCCATGACAGTGGATGCAGTTCATTGTGACCCCCAGTAATAGTCGTGCTACGGTGCTCCGATGCGTATGACCTGCCCGCGTTTCAAGTTCTGCAAGGCTTCCAGCACCCGGGGAACTAGAGGCTCTAGGTAATCTATGCGACTTCTTCTTGCGATGAGTACGATGATTGGAATATCCCGTTCAGTTATATTCTGTTGATGTTCCAGATTCCGGTCGAGCGTGATGAAGGCGTCGAATTCGTCTCGGGCCAATGCCAAGAGTTCGCCATTGCTTTTGCTGCTCCATCCCATGTGCCTTACTGTCGAAACGTCATGCTCAACGAACAGGCTTCTTAGCTGTATTGGCACTGACTCATCGAGCAGCAGTCTCATAAGCAATATTCTCCAAGACTTCCCTAGCCATATCAATCGTCTTTATTGCCTGCTCACGGCTTACGCTCGGGAAGTCGTCCAGAAATTCGTCCAGACTATGCCCACCCGCCAGATAATCAAATAGGTTCTTTATTGGTACGCGGGTTCCCACGAAAATGGGCGTACCGCTCACAAAGCCCTCTTTGCTGTGAAATACGCCGTTCTCAATTGTGAGTATTGCGTTTTCGGTTGTTTGTGTCATAGTGTTCCTCCTAGAAGTGGTTTTATAACCGTCTGAGTGTAATCATCAGACAGGCGACATTGACAAAGGCTTGATACATTTGGATATGATATTCCCATCGCACGACCAGCCGTCGAAAATTGCCCCACCATGCCAAGGTGCGTTCGACCTTCCATCGCCTCTTGTAGCGGCGCAAGGGGCGTCCATCTTGGGTGGGCGGTTTCTTCCGGTTTTTGCGATGCGGACAGATCAACTCAATGCCCCGTCGTGCCAATCGAGCGCGCAGCGGGTCAGAATCGGCGGCCTTGTCGTAGATCAAGCGCGTCGGATTTTTCCGCGGCCGGCCCCGGCCGGGGCGCGGCACGGCCACCCGCTCCAGCGTCGGCTCGATCAACCCGACTTCGGCTGGGGACGCCGAGTCCAGGTAGTTTCCCAAAGGCAGCCCTTGGCCGTCTGCCACCACCATCCACTTCGTACCCTTTCCGCGTTTGGTCGGCCCGACACAGGCCCCCTTTTTTGGCCGGGGCAAAACTACCATCGGCAAACGTCTCGGCCCAGTCGAGTTGGCCTTGCTCATCCAGTTGGCCTAACAACGCTCGCCATGCCTTCAGCCAGATGTCTTGCTCTTCCCAACGGCGTAGCCGACGCCAGCAGGTACTCGGCGAGGGGTATCGTTCGGGCAGGTCTTTCCACCGCGCACCACTGCGTAACACCCATAAAATACCCTCAAACACCGGACGGTTGGCAATGGGTTTGGGACCGCCTTTGGGCGACGCTTTGGGTGCAGGTAACAACGGCGCTATATGCGCCCATTGGGCATCGGTCAATTCAGACGTATGGCGCGACATAATCGGGACTCCTTGGGGCGAAGCAAAACGAGTAGAAGCAAAAAAGAAAAAACACAACCCCCTATCAAGTTATGAAACCGCTTCTAGCGAAAAGAGGCTTTTCTGCCATATCAATAAGCAGGTTGTACTCGCAATGCATCGGCGGGATCGCTTTGTTGGATTTGTTCGCTATAGGCCGTCTTGCGGCGTTGCCAGGTTTCGTAAATGCCTTTCCACCGGCTGAAATCCGTTCGGGTTTCGTCAAAATCGTCGTAGTGCGATAGCTTGCCCGCTGTTAAAATGTTGTAAAAATCTTGGCTGAGAATGCCGTATTTTTCTTCGTAGAGCGTGAGCCGCCGTTCAAGCTGCTTCATCTCAAGGACGAGTTCGTGAAGCTCCATTGCAGTTCTCCTTTTTGGCTAGGGACCATGCTGTAAAATTGGTGCTCCTTTTCTCCCACGCCCTACCAGTCCACAACCGACCCATCGTCGGGATCAAGGCGAACGCGATAGGGATTCGGTTCGCCGACTTGGGCCATGAGCTTGTCTTCGTCGATGGTGATGCCGAGGCCGGGATCCGGGGGCAGGGGTCGGTGGCCGTTGGCGACTGGTGGCAGAGGTTTGGCGAGCAGGTCTGCGTATTCGTTGTCGCCGCGCTCTTGGATGAGAAAGTTGGGGATGGAAGCGGCGATCTGCAGACTCGCGGCAAGCGAACAAGGCCCTTGGGGGTTGTGCGGGGCCAGTGGCGAGTAGTAGGCCTCGGCCATGCCGGCGATGATCTTCAATTCGGTGATGCCGCCGGCATAGCAAATATCTGGCTGGAGGATGTGGGCGGCGCGCTTTTCGAGAATTTCCTTGAACCCCCATTTGGTAAAGATACGCTCGCCCGTGGCAATGGGGATGTGGGTCTTTTCGGCGAGTTCGGCCATGACATCGACGTTGAGGGCCTGGACAATTTCCTCGTAGAACCAAGGATGATACGGTTCGAGTGCTTTGATGAGCAGCATGGCGGTAGAAGGCTGTACAGCGCCGTGGAAGTCAACGGCGATATCGACGCCGGAGCCGTGTTGTTCGCGCAACGCCTTGAAGCGCTCGACGATCTCATCGACGAATTTTTGACCTTCGATGTATTTGAAAGGGGCTCGCGATGTACCCGGCCCCACCTTCATGGCGTTGACGCCGGTCTTCTCGCTCACTTCGCCGTAAACCCGAATCCGCTCGCGCGTGGGGCCACCGAGCAGCTTGTACACGGGCACGCCATAGCACTTGCCGGTGATGTCCCAAAGGGCCATATCAATGCCGGAGGAAATCGCGGTTTTGATTGGGCCGCCGCGATAGAAGGCACCGCGATGGATGGCCTGCCAGTGGTGAGTGACTGGGCGGGGATCCTTGCCCACTAGGTAGTCGGCGACTTCGAGCGCGCCGGCGGCACAGGCCTTGGCGTCGTCCTTGAGCATTTCGCCCCAACCAGTGATGCCCGCGTCCGTCGAGATCTTGACGAAGACCCAGGAGTTTTTGAGAACGAACGTCTCGATTTTGGTGACTTTAATGGCATCGTTGGGACTGATGGGAACTTCTGTGCTCGACATGATGGTACTCCTGTTTGGTTATAGGGCGATCATTTACTATAGCAATTCTACGTCATTCATAAGATAATCCGCAGATGAACGCAGAATAGGATTCACAAGACGATCCGCATTTCGGATCGTTCAAGTCCATTTCGGATTGCTGTATATAGACGGTTATTACGGCGCAGTAGATGCAACCGAAGTTGCGCTGGCAATGCGCCAGCGTCCGTGGAGATCGCAGGCTTCGTAGAACATGCGGAAGCGGCCGTCGGCGAGGTCAATCACACACGGCTCTGATGCCTTGGCGGCGTCCCATAGCCCCCCGTTGTCAATGCAGATTCCCGGATCCTTGACCCACTGCAAACCGTCCGCGGAAAATGCGCTGAAAATTCTGCCGTGATACTTTGATCCACGGGGCACCTCTGGAGCCGACGTCCAGCCTGCATAATACATGCGAAAGCCGCCCTCGCCTAGGCGCAAAACCTCCGGGGCATAGACGGAAGGAATCTCTGATTAAGTCTGTTGGCCATTTTTTTGCGATGTTATATTTAAGACAACAGGAGATGAGACGCCATGCATCAACTTAGTTTTTCCGAGGAAGCCTACACGTGTAAAAAGAAAACCACGCGCAAAGAGCGTTTTCTCTGCGAGATGGATGCTGTGTTGCCTTGGGACGACCTGCTTGAACCGATCTTGCGTAAGTATCCCAAGCCGGGTCGCGGGCGTCGTCCGATTCCTGCGGCGACGATGTTGCGCATCTATTTCATGCAACAATGGTATGGGCTTTCCGATCCGGGTATGGAGGATAGTCTGTATGATGTGGCGTCGATGCGTCGGTTTGCGGGGGTGGGGTTGGATGGCATCCCGGATGAGACGACGATTTGTAAATTTCGTCATTTTTTGGAGCGGCATGGGTTGACTGAAGTGTTGTTTGAGCGCACGGGTCAGTATTTGTCGGAGCGGGGTTTGATCGTCCGTGAAGGGACGATTGTGGATGCGACGATTTTGGCGGCCCCGACTTCGACCAAGAATCAGGATCGCGCCCGGGATCCGCAGATGGGTTCGACTAAGAAGGGCAATACGTGGCATTTTGGTCTCAAAGCGCATGTGGGTAGTGATCCGCAAGGACGGGTTCACACCGTCGTGGTGACCTCGGCGTCGGTGCATGATTCGCAGATAATGGACGACTGTTTGCATGGCGACGAACAGGTTATCTATGGCGACAAAGCCTATGTGGATGCCCAACGCCAGCAGGACGCCCAAGCCGAGGGGATCCAATGGCGCGTCCTGCGCAAGGCCACCCGCGGCAGGAAACTCACTTGTGCCGATCACTCATTTAACCGAAAGAGTAACCGCACCCGCGCCCGGGTCGAACACCCCTTTGGCATCATCAAGCACCTGTGGGGCTATCGCAAAGTGCGCTATCGCGGCTTGGCCAAGAATGCCGCCCAAGTGTTCACCTTGTTTGCCTTGGCCAATGTATACCTAGCGCGTAGAGCATTGATGGCGACCTAGGGAGCAATCCGTCCACAGCCCAGATCGGAACAAAAAAAGGATGAAAATACACCCCGGAAAACAACGATTAACGCGTCGATACAAAACCAAAATTCAACCGAATCTTCCGGTTTTTAAAAATGCAACTTGATCAGAGGTTCCGGAATAGGATTCGAGATCTCGGTCCTGGGATATGCAAACGCCGGGCTCCAACTCGAACGCTAAACCATCTTCTGACACGGCGCTGACGATGTTTTTGTTGTTGCCAGCAGCATCCGGATAGGGATAGGCACTGGCGTAGAGACGAAAGCGGGGGCCGCCCTTTTCTGCGGCTGGGTCGAGGTGAAGACAGCGAGGTGCCAGATAGGAGACGCTTTCTCCGGCTAGGCGCAGGCCCGGCTCTCGTTCCCAGACCAGACCGTCGGCGGAAACAGCACTCACAATTGCGGCCTTGACTTGGCCATCCCCCGTCTCGGTCTTCCCCTCGTAATACATGCGGTAGCGGCCGTCCGCTAGCGGAATGACGTCTGGGCTCCAGATGTAGTGCTCGGCACCCTCTCCGCCCGCATCCATTCTGACGCCTAGCTCCTTCTCCCAGTGCTCGGCATCGGTGGAGAAAGCACTGAGGATGTACCCCTTTGAAGCCGCGTTTGGACGCTCCGGCCCGAGGCCGTGATAGTACATGCGGTATCCGCCGTCCATTTTGACCACGTTCGGAGTGAGGGTCCGGTCTGCATCGAGTGGTCCGTCGGAATTGATGGCGACGGCGGCGTCCTTGATCCACTGAGTTCCGGGATCCACGTCCTGATAGTGGACGGCCCTCAGCATGTTTGCAAATGTCATTGCGGTCTCTTGGTGTCGATTAACTGGGCGGCAGCTTAATACACGGCAGTAATCCAATGGACGTTACACATGAGCATCTAGGTCTGAGATGCTTCGACTCCACTTCGCTCCGCTCAGCATGACAAGTGCTGGTGCTCTGCTTCAGTGTCATACTGAGCGGAGCGAAGTATCTCAGACCGCTTCTACTATTGGGTACTGAGGAGATAACCTCTAGACAGTGGCCTACTACTTACGCCGAGCACCTTGGCGACCAACTCGATGGCTACTCGCTGTATAGGTCAGCGTCTGCCCAGGCTGCATCTCTACCACTTTCGTATTCGGCGAGAGGAATTGTACCGCTTCGCTCAACGCGCCGATGTCGGCTGGTTGATTCATAATCGGCCCGTAGTGGCAGGGAATGACGATGTCGGGGCGAATCAGGCTCGCCGCCCGCGCTGCCTCGCGGATCCCCATAGTGTACTGCCCGCCCACTGGCATAATCGCGACCTGCGGTCCGTACATCTGGCCGATGAGCTGCATGTCACTGAACAGGCAGGTGTCGGAGGTGTCGTAGATGGAGATGCCGTTGTTGTAGGCAACGATGAAACCGTTGACCGCGCTGTCGGGGTGGAAGAGCAGCCCCTCCGGCAGTTCACCGCCGAGTACGTGCGGCGATAGCGACTGCGAGTGATGGGCCTGTACCATGGTGATCGTGGCGTCTTTGACTTTGACCTGGCCGCCGGGGTTCATCGACAGTGCCCGCGAGCCCATCTTGAGCCCATGCACGGCCTCGGCGACCGAGCAAAGCTCGTAGTTGCCGACGAACTTGGCCTTGGTGCGCTTGCAGATCTCGTACGAGTCGCCGATGTGGTCGCTGTGGCCGTGGCTGGCGATGACGATATCGGCTTTTTTTACTTGGCTGAGCGTCATCTTGGCGGTGGGATTGTCGTCGAGCCAAGCGTCGAAGTAAGTGACTGAGCCTTTGTCGGACTCGAAGCGGAAAGAAGCGTGGCCGATAAAGGTGATCTTCACGGATGCCATAGGAATAGTCCTTTCTGTTAGCGTTGGCTTAGGTCGTCGCCGAGGTCTGTTGAGTCGAACTGCCCCTTCTCGGCGCAGACGGCGACGACCAACAATTCGAGATTTTCTTGCGTGTGGTTATAGAGGCCGTGGCTGCCCCCGAGCCGACTGGGAATCGCATCCCACTGCGCGACCTCTTGCGTCTCATCATCTACTGTCATCCGCCCGCTGCCTTCGATAATGATATAGACCTCTTCGACGCCTTGGTGGCGGTGGTAGCCGAGCGACGTGTCCGGCGGCAACAGACAGTGGGCCAAACAGTAGAAATTACTACGGAAATCCTCCGGCCCCCAGATGAGCCGGCCGCCGACTTCACCCTTGCCGCCGTGTGCCTGACCGTATTTCAGTGCACCGCGGTCCAGCCGCCCCACCGGCAGGCGGTCGGTGGATTCCAGCTCAGCACCGACCCGGTCGTCGCCCAGATCGGTCGATTTGGGATCGCCGCCGGGAACCACGCAGTGGACGTTGAACCAGCGGGTCTCGCGGTCGGTGTGGTTGTAGATGGCGTGGATCTCGCCTGAGCGCAGCGGCACTGTGGCCCCGCCCTCGACGACGGCCGTGCGCCCGTTGTGGGTGAATTGCGAGGCGTTGTCAATGGCGATAAAAATCTCCTCGCTGTCGTCGTGGCGGTGGTAGCCGATCCCGCCGCCGGGGAGGAGGATCGCGCAGTGGACGAAGGCAAAGGGCGACTCGAAATCGGCGCGGTCCCACAGGCTGTTGAAGAGGATCGTCCCGGCACCGCCGTGGACATCGCTCAGTTCTTTCATATCCGCACGGTCGGCTCTCGCTATGCGCATGACGGCCTCATTTCTCGCGGTGGAAGAGTTGCAGGTTCAGTTGGTTTGGCCCCTCGAAAAAACCCAAGGTGATGCCGGTCCCCCCGCCGACGTCAAAAGGCTCTTTGGTGATGGTGACGCCCTTGTCCTTCAACTCCTGTGCGCTGTCTTCCACGCTGTCGACGTCAAATGAGATGTGGTGGAAGCCCGGAGGAAGCCCCATGCTCTTTTGCGGCATGAGTTCCAGCAGGATTCCGCCCGCGTCGAGGAAGACATAGTCCTCGTCGTCGTCGTTGTGAAAGCGCTCCACCACGGTCAGCCCTAGTTTCTGCGTGTAGAACTCTACCGCTCCTTCGATGTCGTCGGTTATGACCGCGATTTTGTGGATTTTGTGTACCATCGAATCTCTCCTTGTGGTTAGCTAACTGCGGCAGCAAATATAGAGCGGGCGAACAAATCGCCGCAAGCTCGGCAGGGCTTGGCCGCTGCTAGCCGCGCCCCTATGTTTTGAACCAAACAAATTAGGAGGCTTTTTATGTCCCATCCGCTTTTCGACCTATCCAACCGCGTCGCCTTGGTCTCTGGTGCAGCCAGCGGCCTCGGCAAAGCCATGGCCACTGGCTTTGCCGAAGCAGGGGCCGACCTCGTCTTGGCCGACATCAATGCCGACGGTTTGGTCACGACGGCCCGCGAAATGGAAGCCTTGGGTAGCCGCGTCCTCCCGGCGACGTGCGACATGTCCCAACCCGATCAGATCCGCACCATGTTTAAGTTAGTAGATGCAGAATACGGCCGCATCGACATCGTCGGCAATGTCGCTGGCAATGCGCGGCGCAATACCCCGCTCGACCTGACGCCCGAGGAGGTCGAGTTTACCCTGCAAAATCTCGTCGTCGGCCGCTTGGTCTGTTGCCAAGAGGCCGGCCGGCGCATGATGGCCTCGGGGCACGGCGGCAGCATCATCAACCTCGTGTCGATCGCCGGCATCAACGCCCTCGGCCGCAGTCACCTCTCGTACAGCATGGGCATGGGGGCGGCCGCGCAGATGACCCGCGAGTTGAGTACGGAGTGGGCCGCCAAAGGCGTGCGCGTCAACGCCATTGTCTGTGCCCAGCTAATGAACGCGGACCTAAAGGAGCGCATTGCCGCGGACCCCTCGCTAGGGGAAACCTATTTGCGCGGCCTCCCCATGGGCCGTCTCGGCGATTCCGACGACATCAAGGGCGCGGCGATTTTCCTCGCCTCGGACGCCTCGGCTTGGATCACCGGCGCGATGCTGCCCCTAGACGGCGGCAACCTCTCTAAAAACGCTGGCGGCTCGCATCCGGGAATGCCCAACGCGCCCGCCGAACAGATTGGTCTCTAGGCGATGGATATAGGCATCTGGCAAACCATTCCCCAACCGGCGATTTCTCGCTACTTAGGGCTAATGGGCTGGGACTGGATCGTCCTCGACCTCCAACATGGCCCGATGACTTGGGAGACCGCCTATGAGTGCATCTACGCCGCTCGCCCAACCGGTGCCCGTCCCCTGATCCGCACCTCTGTCGGAAATCCCGGCGAAGTGGAAAAGGCCCTCGACCTAGGAGCGGGTGGGGTAGTAGTGCCCATGGTCAACTCGCTCGCTGATGTGCGAGCCGTCGCCCGCGCCGCCAAATACCCGCCCACCGGGGTGCGCTCGCTGGGTGGCGACCACTATCTCCACTACGGCGACGACTATTTTGAAAAGGCCAATGACGAGACCTTGCTGCTGGTGCAGATGGAACACATCGACGCGGTTGAGCAAGCCGAAGAAATCATGGCCCTGCCCGGCGTCGATGGCTGCTTTGTCGGGCCAGTTGACCTAGCGCTGTCGATGGGTTTGTCGCGCCATCGCTCCAGCTACGAGCAGGACCCGGCCTATCAGGCGGCGATGGAGCGGATTGCCGCCACAGCCCTTGCGGCCGGCAAAAAACCCTGTTGCAACACGTATTCCCCCGAGGATTTCGCGGCCAAAAAAGCCGCAGGCTTTGAGGCCCTCACCTTCAAGTCGGACCTCGACCTGCTCATGGACCGAGGTACGCAACTACTGGACTGTCTCAAGGGAAGTACCGGGGGCTAAGTCGGCGACGCGCTACCAGTGCAGTGGCTATGGACGTTTGCAGACGACCAACCGACCGTCCCGGCCATTTACTCTCCCAACACTTCTCGGGCGACTCGGAGGATGTTGCCGCCGAGGATTTTGCGGATGTCGTCATCGGCATAACCGCGCTGCACCATGCCGACCGTGAACAGCGGAAAGTTCGTCCACGCCGTGCTCTGGAACATGCGCTCCTGACGCCACTCGGGGCGTTGCACGGGATCGTTGACCTCCCACAGGGCCTCCCAGCGCGGGCGGCTGCCCGGTCGCGCTGGCACCTTGGCGCTCTCTTCCTGAGCGCGGCAGCTAATGTAAGGCCGATCGGTGCCAATCGTCACGTGATCGACGCCGATGACCTGCACCGCGTGGTCGATGTGGTCGAGCATGGCGTCGATGCAGCCGCTGCCGCCGATAAAGGCCGGCACATTGGTGATGCCCACGGTTCCGCCCTTGTCGGCGATTGCCCGCATCACGTCGTCTGGCTTGCAGCGATGGTGGTGGTTTAGGGCCGCGCAGGCCGAGTGGCTGGCGACGATCGGTTTTTGCGACGCTTCGGCCGCGTCTAGGCAGGTCTGCCAGCCGGAGTGGGCCACGTCGGCAATCACGCCGACCTTGTTCATCTCGGCGATCACAGCACGGCCAAAGTCGCTCAGACCGGCGTTGGCTGGCTCGGCACAGCCGTCGCCGATTGGGTTGCGGCGGTTGTAGGTCAGGTGCATCATGCGACAGCCAAGCTCGAAGAACTGGCTGATGAAACGCAGTTCCTGCTCGACCGTGGCTTGCTCGCCTGGGAGGGGCACGCCGTTACACGTTTGGTAGATGCAGTGCCGCCCAGCGGCTTTTGCGGCGACGATGTCGGCGGGGAAGGCGGCGCGCGCCACGTGGTCGCGCATGCAATCCGTCAGATGCGTATAGTGCGCCAGCCGCCCCAACATGCGCATGGGGTCGTTGCCCTCCTCGCCGGCGTTTTGAAAGGCGCACGTCACCCCGGACGCCTCCCAGGCCCCCAAATACTCGGCCTTTAGCCCGTCGTCATAGGCCCAGCGCGTCATTCGCATCTGCTCCGACAGGTACTGCAGCTCGACCTCTGAGGCTCGCGCCTCCACGGCCTGCGCCATGGCCTCGCCGTCGATCGGCGCGAGCAACCCGAGGCTGTACGACTCGCACACGATGGCGTCGCGGTGCAAGGCCAACCCGTGCTCCAACTGCGACGCGGACGGTTGCAGGATTTCGAGCGCCACAGTTCTCGCTTGCTGGATGTTTTCTTCCCAGGTGGTCACTGATTCTTCCCTTTCTTTGGGTTGGGGAACGGATGAGGATGGCCGGTGTAGGCCCGCTCGCCGCACACGAGGATCTTCTCTGGATCGTCCTTTTTCTTTCCTTCTCACGGCTCGACGACTGTACCATTAGGTAGCCAACAATCTCGACCTCCCACGCTTCTGTCAAGAGTTTTTCCGATCGTCAGCCAGCACTCGCCGCAGGTTGAATAGCCCGCGATTCGTTTTATCCATATCAACCGAATTGCACGACAGCCCACAGATCTGCCCGTAACTATTTTTCTTGACATAACCCATATTGTAACAATAATTCTCATTGAATAATCATTTTAGTGGAGAATCCCGTGGTTGAAACCGCCCAAGAGAGACCGACACCTAAGCCTGCCGGGTATGCCGCCCTGATCGAGCGGCACAATCTCGATGCCATCCCGAACTGGCACCAATCCAAGGTGACTACCAGCGGAATCCACCGGGTCAATGCCCGTGAAGATGTCATCGAGGAAATCTATCCGCTCAAGTACTGGCCTGGGGAAACGCTGGGCAATCACCTTGAATTCGCGCTCAAGTACGACGGGACCAATCTCGCGATTCTCGCCAGCTTGTTCCAGAAGATAGAAGCGGATGAACTCCTCGAGTACGTCCAGTCCAAACCGACTGGTAAGTATGCCCGGAGATTGTGGTTTCTCTACGAATTCCTGACTGACAAGACCCTGCCGCTGGACGATCTAACGCGAGGCAACTACGTCGATCTACTTGAACCGGACGCGTACTACACAGTCGCTTCTGCGCGCCCAATCCGCCGTCAACGGATCAACGACAACCTGCTCGGCGACCGTCGGTTCTGCCCAACTATTCGCCGCACCGCGATTCTGCGAGACTTTGAAACGGCCGACTTACCCGCACGATGTCAGCGTATCGTGTCTCGCTATGATCCAGCCTTGCTCAAGCGCGCTCTTGGCTACCTGTACACCAAGGAAACCAAATCGTCGTTTGCTATCGAACAGATCAATCCCTCCTCGACCCGAACTGAGCGTTTCGTGGCGCTGCTGCAACTGGCGGAGCAAGAGGACTTTTGTCGCAAAGCGCAGTTGGTCGAGGTGCAAAACCGCATTGTCGATGCGCGGTTTCGCGAGACCGATTACCGAGCGACCCAGAACTTCGTCGGGGAGACGGTCGCTTGGCAAAAAGAACACATCCACTTTGTAAGCCCGGCACCTGCCGACTTACCCGACTTGATGGAGGGCCTGCTAGCGGCCCACGAACGCATGGAAGCAGGCCATGTGCCCGCGGTGATGCAGGCCGCAGCCGTCGCCTATGGTTTCGTCTTTCTGCACCCCTTTGAGGACGGCAATGGTCGAATCCACCGCTTCCTGCTCCACAACATTCTCGCTCGACGCGGTTTTACACCCAAGGGCGTCATGTTCCCCATCTCGGCAACCATGCTGAGGAACTCTGCCAATTATGATGCTTCCTTGGAAGCATTTTCCCGCAAGCTGATGCCCCTGATAGAACACACGCTCGATACCGAGGGTCGCTTAATCGTGCACAACGATACCGCTGTATGGTACCGCTATATCGACATGACGCCGCAGGCCGAGGCGCTTTTTCGCTTCATCGAGCAGACCATCGATACGGAACTTGTCGCTGAATTGGCGTTCTTGGCCAACTACGACGAGACCAAGAAAGCGATCCAAGAGATCGTGGACATGCCCGACCGGCAAATCGATCTCTTCATTCGCTTCTGCCTGCAAAACAAGGGCCGCCTTTCCGCACGCAAACGCGCAACTCACTTCGACTATCTGTCGGCCGAAGAGATCGCTTCCATAGAACAGGCCCTGCAATCCGAGTTCGGCGGTGAGATGGTGCCGACGGGCGATTAACCGCGACCAGCGCATCCACGACGAGTAAGCGTGGTATCTTTACTCTTTCATTAGATCGGAGGAACAAGACGTGACAGAGAAGCTATACGAAGCCGCTTTTCCGTATGCCGAGGACGTCCTCGCCTTGCCGGTGGAAGACCTCGACCAAACCGCGAAGTGGTACGGCTCGGCCTTTGGACTCGTTGAGGTCGAAAGGCGTGGCGACCCCGTGCCGACGGTCATTCTCGAACGCGATGGTGTGCAGATTGGGTTTGCGGTCAACGGCGGCGACGCCAGCCAAGAGGGCGCGGCTATTTTGGTGAATGACATCCATAAGGCCCGCGACGAGCTAGAGGCGAATGGCGTCGAGACGGGCAATTGGCGAGTAGAAGAGCGCGATGGAAAGAGATATCAGGTTTTCTTTGTAGTCGCCCCCGACGGGCTTTGTTACTACTTCCACCAGCCGGTTGAAAACGCCGGATAGCGATTGTTGCGATTAATTGGGTCGGCTTACGTCGATCACGCAGACTGAGATTTTGCGTGCTTCGTCGGGCGATAGGGTTGCTTCTAGTCGTTTTTTAAGCTCTTCGGCGTTAGCGGGGCGGGTGCCGGAAGGTGGTGGCTGCGTGCGGTCTTTGCCGAACCAGAATACCAAGTAAATGCCGTAGCTGTCTGTGTTCGGATCAATCGTGTACTGGGCGATTAATTGGTTTCGCATTGAGCTCCAGAGTTCTCGATGCGAATTCTTCTTGATCTCCACTGGCACCTGAAAATCCCCGTACGAAACTCGTATGTCGGCTCGCTTGTCGTTGACGTACTTCATCTCGGGTTCGGCATTGGAGAAGTATAGACGTAGATCACGGAGCAGCGCATCTCGACAGGAATTCTCGTGCTTCGGAGTTGTAGGGTTCTGGTTTTTGTCCTCGTTCCAGTACGGACGCCAATAATTGGCATTGTTCGTACTGATTCGATCCGCGACCTCATCAAAGCAACCTACCAAAAGAGCTGCGAGGTCGCCGGGGTTGGCGGGCGTACCGCCATTCAATGTCTGGCAGACCTGCTTGATAGTGGGGTGGCGATAGCTGGCGTCGCGCCAAGTCACCCGTTGGGCGTCTTGTACCCGCGATAGCACGTCGTGCCAGCGGGATAGCGCCGGGTCTGCAAGAAGCGCGGCCAGTGCTTGGCTCGCGTCCTTGGTGGGAGAAGCGGCGAGGCGTTGTATCAGGCCGTTGACAAGGCGAGCGGCTTGCTGCGCAGGCGTAACCAGTCCTCCTTCCTTCCACTTATCGGAGCCGACATAGCTGCCAACCAAGCGGATGAGGAGTTCCAAGACCTCAACTCTCAGTTCAGGGAGCGAAGGTCGCACTTGATCGTCAGGGAAGAAAAACTTAGCCAAGTGATGAATCCGGCCCTTTCGATCCCGTACGTCGCTTAGGATCTCATTGTGCGCCCCTGGCGAAACGATGATGCTCGCCGCTAACCAATGCACACGTTGGGCGATATTCATGCTATTTAAGGAGAGCTTCTTTTTAATCAGTGATGTTACGCAGCCTTTAGCTTCTGTAATTCGTCAAAGGCGTGTCGAATGGCCTTGAGATAGAGTTTTGATCGAAGGGCAAACGGATTCATCCGCTGCTTGATGCGCAGCCACTCTAGCGAGAAGGCCGCATAGATGGCCATAAAGACGTGGTTACTTTGGGTACGGACTCGTTTAGTCGGCGACTTGGCCAACGCGGCATGGGACTTGAGCGTTTTGTGAAAGACTTCGACTTTCCACCGTTTTTGATAGATCGTCTCAAGGGCGTCTCCGTGTGGGTCGAGATCACTACAGGCCAGATACAACATGCCGGTGCTGCCGTCTTTGTTTGTAAAGACTTGCCGATGCAGCAAGACGGGAAAAGGCCGTCCTTTGATCCAGGCGGTTACCGGCGTGGGGTCTGACCAGTCCAGCGTATCGATGCGCACGAAGCGGCCGTGGGCTTTGTCTTGTAGGCTCAAGGCGACCGTCCGGTTGGATTTGAGGGCGACGATAAAGTGTTTCTTGAGGTCTTGGCGGATACACAACAGGTTTTCCTTGGCCGAAAACCAACTATCGGCCAACACATAGCGGTAGCGTAAGCGATTCTGTTGGCAGGTGCGTAGCATCGGCCGCAGCAATTGGTTTTTGGTCACCGCGCTTTTGCGCTTGACCCGACGCGTTTGGAGATCGCAAAACCGAATCGGTTTACGCACTAACTCATAGGCCACCGGCACACTAACATCGCCGGCCTGATAGATGCAATTGAGCAGATTCAAGCCTTTGACCGAGCGGTTTTTACTATGATCGAAGTGCCAACAGATCAACTCATTTTCATCCGTGTGCGGCTTTTCCTGAATCGTGTCATCGAAAATGAGCACCCCGTCTTCCCGCTCGATGGTGCGTACCACGGTCTTGACTTGATGCCATAGCTCTTTCGACGTGTACTCGGCCTGGGACAGAAAGCGCGTTACTTGGTCGTGGCTGATTTGGCCATCCAACAAAGACGAAAGGCCGGTGGCCGTCGTCGCGCCAAAAGAGCTCAACAGATAATCGCTATACAGGTCTAACAGTTTTTTATCCATGACAAACAAGATAAACCAAAGCCTAAAGCCTGCGTAACATCACTTACTTAATAGCGTAATTAGCACGAAACTATGTGCGCATGTTGATGCCCGTGTTCGGCGTCAGTACCTTTGCCGTCAGAACTGTCCTAGCCACATGAGGAGGCTAAGGTGGTAAGAATCGAAGGGAACATACCGTTTGTCGAGCCGCCTCAATGGGCTGTTCTCGAGCGCAGCCTAATCGACCTGATGGACGCCTCCGTCCATCCGCTCATGGAGCGCTACGTGCGCCCGGACGGCTCGGTGCTGTGGCCGCCCACAGAGGACTTCAGCAGCATCGATGGCCTCGACGATGCGTACGAGAGCTTCCACAACTGGCCGCTCTTTTACTTGATGGGCGGCGGCGAGCACGTGCTCGAATATTCTCACCGCACTTGGGAGGGCATCACCCGGCAGTTCACCCGCTACGACACCGGCCACGGCCACCCCATGGTCGTCAAAGAATACGAGCAAGGGTACGACTGGATGCACCAAGGCGAGGGGTATTTGTTTTTTTATTTGCTGTGCCTTGCCGACCCAACGCACGCAAAGAACGTCGAGCGGGCCAAGCGCTACGCGGGGTTCTATCTCAACGAAGACCCCGAGGCCCCCAATTACGACGCGGAGAACAAGCTCATCCGCTGCGCCCACAACGGCAGCATGGGGCCAGCGCACCGCAATTTCGAAAAGCACTACACGGTCTATCGCTATGCCCAGTGGAAACCCTGGCCCTTGCCCTTTCACGACGTTCTTGGCATTGAGACGGTCGAGGATTTGCAAAAGCCGGGCATGGAAGAGAAGATGGGCCAAACCCTCATCGAGCGCATGAGCCGCGGCGATGTGGCCTGCAACCTCGCCGCTACCAGCATGGTGACCAACGCCTATCTGTGCAGCGGCGACGACAAGTACCGAGCTTGGGTCGAGGAATACACCAACGCGTGGATCGAGCGCACCCGGCAAAACAACGGTATCCTGCCCGACAACGTCGGCCTGTCGGGGCAGATTGGCGAATACATCGACGGCAAGTGGTACGGCGGGTACTACGGCTGGACGTGGCCGCACGGCTGGCACCATTTGAGCGATGCCTGTATTGCGGCCGCGGAAAACGCGGCCTTGCTCTCCGGCGACTTGCGCTACATGGACTTTCCGCGCTCGCAAATCGATGTGCTGATGCAGCAGGGGGAAATGAGGGGACAGACGCTATACGCGCCGCACTTCTACCACGACAAGGGTTGGGACGGGTATAGCCCCATGCAGGCCCATCCCACGACGCACCTCTGGTGCATGAGCATGCAGCAAGAGGACCTGGCGCGGCTCCAACAGCAGCGCAACCACGACAGCGACAACTGGCGGCAGGTAAGCTCGCACTTTTCCAAGCACGGCGGCGGCCACGAAGCCGCTTGGACCGCGTATCTCGAAGGTGAATACCCGGAGTACCCGGTAGAAATCCTGCGGCACAACCACGCGCAGGTATATCAGCGCTTGGCCTTCATGCGCGACGACCAGCAAGATCCTTCTACGTACAGCGACGCGTATTTGCAAGTGCGCAACCCCATCACCGTCGAGGGCTTGGTGCAACTGACGATGGGTGCCCCGCTCTTCATGTACAACGGCGGCCTGCTCATGGCCCGCCTGCGCTACTTCGATCCGCAACGCCGCCGACCGGGCTTGCCGCTAGACGTGGCCGCCTTGGTGGAATCGCTCGCAGATGAGCGGGCCGTTCTGCACTTGGTCAACTTGCACCCCACGGAAGAGCGCGAGGTCTTGGTACAGGCTGGCGCTTTTGGCGAGCACAGCTTTACCCGCGTTGCCTACCAGCAGCGCCGGCCCATCTCGGCTGAGGAAGCTGGCGCTGGACACTCGCACGCCACTCAATATCAGCAGAACGTTCAGGAGCAGCTAGAGGACAAAACGGTCGCCATACAAGGCCGCCACTTCACCGTCTGCCTCCAAGCTGGCGCGGCGATTCGGCTCGACTTGGGAATGGAGCGCTTCGTCAATAAGCCCTCGTATGCCCTGCCATGGAATTAGGAATTAGGAATTAGGAATTAGGAATTGATGTTACAGGTATGGGATGCTTCGCTTCGCTCAGCATGACAAGGAAGGAGAGCGCCTAGCGCACAAGAAGAACGGTGCGTAACGTCTGTTAGGAGATTACATGCACAATCGCATCAAAGACCAATTCGCTGCGGGCAAGCCCGCTTTTGGTACCCAGCTCCGCTTTGGCTCTCCGGCTATTGCCGAACTCTGCGGCCACTCGGGCTTTGACTTTCTCGTCATCGACTCGGAACACGCACCGCAGACCCCCACTGGCATCCAGGCGCAATTGCAAGCCATCGGCAATACTCCGGCCACGCCCATCGTCCGCCTGCCGCGCATCGACGAGGAGCAGATCCGCCTCTACCTCGACATGGGTGCGCTGGGCATCCTCGCCCCGTTCGTCAACACCGCTGCCCAAGCTGCAGAAGGCGCTCGTGCCTGCCGCTACCCTCCGGTTGGCATTCGCGGTTTCGGGCCGCATCGGGCGGCCCAGTACGGGTTGCGCACTGACGAGTACTTCGCGGAGATAAACGACTTGGTAATATTCATCGCGCTGATCGAGACGGCCGAGGCGGTGGCTAATATCGACGAGATTCTCGCCGTCGAGGGCGTCGATACGTTCGTCATCGGCCCGGTCGATCTGTCGATCTCGCTGGGGGTGCCTTTCGACTACGAGGGGTCGGTCTTCCAAGACGCCCAAGCCGAGCTGGCCGCGGCCGCTCGCCGCGCTGGCAAGCCCGCTGGTATTGGAGTCTATCGCCCGGCTAGCGACCCGCAATCAATCCAACGCGCCATAGACGACGGCTTCTCGCTGATTCTCGCTGGCGGCGACGAGCCGTTTCTCGCGGCTGGCTGTCAACAGATGGCACGCGTCCGCGCCGACTTGGGGTACTAGCGTATGCGACAGCTTGAGGTTCTTTTTCTGCCCCACCCGGTCGCTGCGATCGCTTCGCCTTGGACGACCGACGTGATCGAGGCCGTACGTGCCCGCCACAATCTCCGCATCTTCGACCGCACCCAGCCGGTCGCGCCGCAAATGGCGGGTATTGAAGCCATCGTCGATTTGGGGGGCAATATTACCCCAGACCTGCTGGCTGCTGCGGCCGACGCTGGCGTCAAATTCCTCCAGGTCCAGACCACTGGCCTCGACCACGTCGATGTCGAGGGGATTCTCAGTACTGGACTGCTGCTCGCCCATTGCCCTGGGCAGCTCAGCAGCGTGGCGTTGGCCCAGAGTGCGATGATGTTCATCCTCATGCACGCCCACCGCTATGGAGAGGCGCGGCGGAATTTTGACGCTGGCAAGATGTACGTGCCTACGGGCGTCGAGTTGGAGGGTCTGACGCTCGGCCTGATCGGTTTTGGCGCGAGCGCCCAAGATTTGGCGCGCCGGGCCAAGCCCTTTGGCCTGCGGATCTTGGCCATCGACATCCGCCCCATTGAAGAGGAAATCCTCGCCGAGATCCAACCTGAATTTCTCGGCGGCCCCGAGGAAGTCGATCGCGTGGTGGCCGAGAGCGACTACCTGTCGCTGCACCTGCATCTGACGCCGGAGACTCGGCACACTATTGACGTGCGGCGCATCGGCTTGATGAAGGAAACCGCCTGCTTGATCAACGTGGCGCGAGGGGCGCTCGTCGATGAGGACGCCCTGTACGAGGCTCTAGTGGACGGGCGCTTGAGCGGGGCCGGGCTCGATGTCTTCGCTCAGGAGCCGCCCGACGCGACGGCCCCTGTTTTCCAATTGCCCAATGTGTTTGCCATGCCCCACACCGCGGGTTCGACCGACGGCACCTCGCGCAAGCGGGCGCGTCTGGCCGCGGACAATCTCGACCGCTATGCGCGGGGCGAGGCGCTCGTGGGGCAAATCACGTCTAGGTTTATCTGAACTAGGAGATACCTCACGATGAACGCGCTTATTACGGGTGCCAGTTCTGGTATTGGCGAGACTATCACGCGGCGGCTGGCGGCGGCTGGGCACCGAGTTGCGCTGATGGCGCGGCGGGTGGAGCGGGTGCAGGCTATCGCCGCTGAGTTGGACGGTGCGGTAGCAGTGCCGGGCGATGTGGGGATTGTTGCGGATTGCGAAGCTGCGGTGCGGGAGTCAGTGGAAGCGTTTAGGAGCCTCGACGCGCTAGTCAATGCGGCCGGGACTTGGGTGGAGGAGCCGCTTGCCGAGGTCAGGTACGAGGACCTGCGCACTTTTGTCGATACGGATGTAAGCGGCGCGTTGCAAATCACGCGCGCTGCCCTGCCGGTGCTGATGCAAAGCGGTGGGCGGATAGTACATATCAACGGCTTGCAGGGGCTGATCCGCGCGCGGCAGCCGGTGCTCTATGCGGCGGTTGAGTCCGCGGTGCGCGGGCTGTGCGAGAGTTTGCGCTGGGAGGTGGCGGAGCAGGGAGTCCACGTCGGCTTAATCACCCTAGGCGCGGTGGCTAGCCCCGATCCGGTGCCGTTGGACGAAGGCGGCCGGCGTTGTCGCTTGAGCCGCGACGAGGTTGCCGACGCTGTGTGCTTTGTGCTGTCGCAGTCGCGCGGGGTCAATGTCGATGAGCTGGTGCTGACGCCGCTGGGACAGCAGTGGTAAGTTTACATTGTTTTTTTACAGTTGTCCTGTAAGTTTGCATTGTTTTTTTACGGTTGTTCCGTAAATTTGCGATGTGCAAAATTCCTCAATACAGCGTCTGCTCGAATTGCCCGAGCGCTCCTTTTCTCTCTTCGGTCCGCGTGGAGTGGGCAAAAGTACTTGGCTGCGCCAAGCCTTGCCCAATGCTACTTTCTTCGATCTGCTCGACGCGGCCCTCTATCTGCAGCTATCCCAGAACCCCCACGACCTAGAGGCACTAGTCGGCGATAGGGCGGCGGATTCGTGGATCGTGCTCGACGAAATCCAGAAAGTACCCGCCCTCTTAGACGAGGTGCATCGCCTGCTAGAAACGCGGCGCTGGCGTTTTGCCCTCTGCGGCTCATCGGCGCGTACGTTGCGGCGCGGCGGCGTCAACCTGCTCGGTGGACGTGCGCTGACCCGTTTTATGGCACCGTTTTCCCAGCGGGAGTTGGGTGCTGACTTCGACGCCGAGTTCTCCCTGCAATGGGGCCTTCTACCCCTCGTGCAAGCGGACCGACGATATGCCGCCGACCTGCTACAGGCTTACGTCCACACGTATATCAAGGAAGAAATCAGCGAAGAGGGTTTGGTGCGTCGGCTACCCCCTTTTCTCCGCTTTCTCGAAGTCGCTGGTCTGCTCAATGGCCAAGTAGTAAACGGCCTAAACATCGCTCGCGATGCCGCCATCCCGCGCAGCAGCGTCGATGGGTATTTCTCCATTCTTCAGGACACTTTGCTCGGCCACTTCCTGCCTGCCTACCGTCCTCAGCTCAAAGTGCGCGAAAAGGCTCGTCCTAAATTCTACTGGTTCGATGCTGGAGTGGCCCGGGCCGCCGCTGGCCTTGCCTATGATCCGCCCGATCGCCTGTGGCTGGGCGCGGCCCTAGAGACCTTGGTCTATCACGAATTGCGCGTCTATAATCACGTGTACAACAAACACCGTCCCATCGCCTTTTACCGCACTCCCGCTGGCGCAGAAATCGACTTTGTCATTGAAACGCGCAAGCGCACGGCTTCCTCGCCGCCGCACGTTGTCTGTTTGGAAATCAAGTTGGCAGAAAAGTGGAACCGGAGCTGGGAGCGGTCCATGCGCTCCCTGCACGAGACAGAGGGCATTGAGGTGGAGCGCATGATCGGCGTCTATAATGGCGAGCGAGTCTATCACTACGACGGCTTGGACGTGTGGCCGTTGGAGGAGTTTTTGCGCCGACTGTACGAGGAGGAGGTCTTTTAGTATCCCAACTGCGTCAGCAAGAAGCCCTCTGCCGCCTCAAGCCGCGACGGGCGTCGGCAATTCCGGCACGTATTCGTAGTCTGGCTCGGCCTTTTGCCGCTCGAGGATGTCAGCGATCTCCGTCCACGCCTCGTACAGCCCCTGCGGACAGTGAGGCAGATCGCTTTTGATGGCCGCGTGTAGCTTGCCGAGCCGGTAGCACGGCACGCCGGCGTACATGTGGTGTTCGATGTGGTAGTTCATGTGCCAGTAGAGGAAGCGGAAAAACGGATTCAAGATGACCGTGCGGGTGCAGAGCCGAAAGTCCGGCACGTCGTCCTGCAAGCCGATGTGCTGGGTGTTGTTGCACAGAAACAGCAACCAGCCGCCGTAGAACGGGGCCAGCGTAATGAGTACTGGCACCATCCACAGGCCGAAGTACAAGGATACCACTACGATTAGGGCGTGCCCCACTAGCAAGAAGCGATCCCAGCGGATGAGCCGTCGCCGCTTGTCTGGGTCCGACTCGGGGAAGATCGCCAGTTCCCATTCGCCTTCTAATTTCCCGCGTGCCCGCCGCCAAGTCGTCTTGTAGCGGGCGTACAAGCCCCACGGATTTACAATGGCACTCTTGAGAAAATCCACGAAGCGCAATTGGGCCGGCAGGACTACTTCGAGATCGTCGGGCGGGTGCAGGGTGTACTTGTGGTGCTCGGTGTGACTGGTCCAAAAATGGATGTGGTTGTACGCGCCGAGAAAGCTGAATACGCGCAGGAAGAAGTAGTTGAGGAACTTGCTCTTGAAGACCGTGGAGTGACACAATTCGTGGAAGCCGTTGAGCAAAAAGGCGTAGAACGTGCCGTGGAAAAAGAGGATCAGCAGCAACCACGGCAGGGCTAAGTGCTCGGCCGCGTACCAAGCCCCCGCGCCCGTCGCCGCCAGCAAACCCAAATGCCCCAGCGTTTGTAGGAGACCCCAAAAGTCGCTGCGCTGGTTGAGCGCAGCGAGCGTCTCGCGCGGCAAGGGACACCGATACCAGTTTATTTTGCGCTGGTTTTTTGTCATTTCCATGGCGAGTCCTCCTCTGAAAAAGCTAGTCTTACGGTCGCAATTTTGCGCTGGCTGGGCAAGTTTTAGGTATGAGATGCTTCGACTCCGCTTCGCTCCGCTCAGCATGACAAGCACTGGTGTTCTGCTTGCCCGTGTCATACTGAGCGAAGCGAAGTATCTCATATCACTCTACTGTCGTGTACTAAGGATCATTCAAAAAAACTCAAGTCCGCGCTACAAGTGCCCTTTCCTTATGTCCTCGACGATGCGGACCAACACCTCGACTGCGGCGCGGATGAAGCGCTCCCCCTTTTCCGCGGACCCATAGGTGGGATCGCCGTAGGTGCCCTGGTCGGTCGATTGGTGGATCCAGCGGTAGCGGGCGACTTGGCCGGCGCGCTCGGATTGCGGCGGGTGGCCGTCCTTTTGCCGGCGGTCTGCTTTGACCCACTCGGGATGCAGGGCCATCATCACCGAGGTCTCCATCTCGCCCGCGTGCCCCCAGCCATGAGGCCCCGCTTCCCTGATCTCGCCCAGCTCGTCGTAAGCAAACCAAGAGGTCCCATAGATTCTCGCGTCGGGGCACTTCTCCATCAGGCGCTGGAGGGAGACGTTCATATTGGGGACATTGCCGCCGTGGCCGTTGACGATGAGGAGCTTGTCGAAGTCGGCGTGGACCATGCTGCTGACGGTATCGACGATCATGTTGATGTGGGTCTCTGATTGAGCGGTTATCGTGCCCTTAAACCGCAGGTGGTGCGGGGAATAGCCCAGCCACTGCGCTGGCAGACAGAGGACCTGATCGGGAATCTCCGCGTCGAGGCTATCGACGATAGCGGCGACCTCGGCCGTGTCCGTTATAAACGGCAGGTGCGGCCCGTGCTGCTCAAATGCCGCTATGGGATATACTACTACCGTGTCGTCTCTGGAGACCTGCTCCAGGTCGGGCCAAGTGAGTTCAGCTAGTTTCACGATGTGCTCCTAGCGGTTCCAGTGATTAGTGGCCTGTCCCCGCACCGCGCCCGCGAGGCCAAGCCCCATTCCTAATTCCTCTTAGTTCCCCCAGCGGTCTGGATTGATGCCCGGCGCGTCGTGCTCCATGCCTTGGGGTTTGTGGACCTGTTTCCACTCCTTGCCGGTCGTGTTGCGGCTTTGGAGAAAAGGTTTGGCCACGGCCGGTGCGTTTCCCACCCACTCTGGGTCCCAATCGTCCATCGGCTGAACCGGCCCCGCCCAAGCTGGCCGATAGCCGAACTGGATTAATTCCCGAGGGGCCAAGTCCCTGTTGGGATGGGTGCCGTGGAAGAGGAGGGCGGGTATCATTACTACCGAACCGGCCTTGGCGCAGAGCGTGATTTCCTGCGGGTGCGAGACATAGCGCACGTAAGGGTTGGCTTGGGCGTGAAACGAAAGATGGGAGCGCGGGATGAGCCGGAAGGGCGCGCGCTCGGGCGGCAGGTCGTCGAGGTAGTAGAGCACTCGCAAAAGGCGCGGCGAAGAGCCTTCGAAGCCAAAGATCGACGAGCCGAATGGCTGGCCGTCGGTGTGCATTGAAATGCCCGGCGAGCCGGAGAGGGTGCGGGTAAAAAGCCCGTGCGTGAAGACGATGTCCGGCCCCATGAGCGCTTGGAGGAATTCCGCGATTGGCGGGTGGCCGATCAGCTCGGCTACCAACCGGCTGGAGCACTGGGGCTCGTGGTGGACGGTTTGGGCCTTGCTGTAGTCCTTGTGCGTCATCGGCAGGTCTTTCAGCTCGGCCTTTAGCGCTGCAATGTGCTCGGCGTCGAGCACGTCTGGCATGAGCACGTAGCCTTCCATTTCGAGATGGCGGATCTGCTGGCTCAGGGAGAAAGCGGCGAAATTGGTCTCATCGACCGTCATGAAGCCGATTTCTTCTTTGGGATCAATTTTTACCGTGGTGGTCTCCATAGTGTCCTCCTTTGGGCGGGGATGAGGGCAACTCTAAGAGTTGCCCCTACCGGCGCGATTCTCGCCACTTGGCGAGGGAAAAGTCGGCTGAATCGTACAGTGCGAAAATTTTCGCTTCCTTGTCCCGCACTTCTGCGGCTAATTCCAATACTTCCTCGGCGTGCTCCAGCGGAATGCGCACGCAGCCGTCGCCGTCGCCGAAGATCAGGTCCCCCGGCCGAATCCGCACCGACCCGACGGTAATTGGTGCGTTGACTCGCGTCGCGTTGAATACGCCGTGCCCTGGCACCGTCCCCCAAGCGAAGATCGGCAGCCCGACCCGGCGGATCCCCTCCAAGTCGCGCACCGTTCCATCGACAACGGCTCCCACCGCGCCTAGCCGCTGGTGCAGCCGCGCCATGCCGTCGCCAAAACTGGCCCCGCGTCCGGGACGCGAGTCCACGTCCTTCATCACTGCGAACACCGGTCCCTCGGTGGCGTCGATTGCTTCGTAGTACCCGTCCCAAGGGACTGCTACGGAGTCCGGGTCGTTAGTCGTTACTTCTGCGGTCACTGCATAGCCGATGACCGGACCCAATTCCGGCAGCAGATAGTGGATTCGGTGGTCGGTGTACTCTTCGTTGGGCAGGCCGCACTTTAACACGATGGCGTTAAAAATTGTCGGCGAGTCGAATTCCTTAAAGGCTGCTAGTACTTCGGGTTTGACCATAAGGGGCTTGCTCCTTTGGAAAGATATGGGGCTGACAGTCTATGCACATGGGCTTGTTGGGATGTAATTAAAGGAAATAGAGCATATTCGCACGGCGGCTGTCAATCCGCCTGCATCGACACTGGCGTGTTGGCCTCTGCCCGAGACTGGATTGACGCCTGCACAAGACCTATACTTTGCGCTGCCCTAAGTACACGACAGTAATCCAGTGGACGTTCGGCATGGGAGATTTGAGATGCTTCGACTCCGCTTTGCTCCGCTCAGCATGACAGGTGCTGACGCCCATGGTGTCATGCTGAGCGCAGCGAAGCATCCCATACCGCTCTACTGTCGTGTACTTAGGCGCTGCCCTAACGACCACTCACCCAACCGGAGGCTCATCCCATGACTGCCGCGCCCGACTACACTTCAAAAGTCCCTTACTACACCTTCCCCGACACGCTGGCCGAACAGGAGGAGGCGCTGGCCACCAACCCGCTGATGCAGCGCCTGCTCGCAGCGCGCCGCTCGTACGCCGGCGATCCACACCGCCCCATCTACCACTACATCAACCCCGAAGCCAATCTCAACGACCCCAACGGACTGTGCTTCTGGCAAGGCCGCTACCATCTCTTCTACCAAGCCTATCCACCGGAAGATACCCGCCAGCACTGGGGCCACGCCATAAGCGACGATCTCGTCCACTGGCGCGACCTGCCGTACTGCATTTATCCGAACCCGGAGCGCTGCTGCTTTTCGGGAGCTGCGCTAGTCGAGGAAGACCGCGTCATTGCCATGTACCACGGCACCGAGGTCGGCAACATGGTGGCCACTTCTTCGGACCCGCTATTGCTCAACTGGGAAAAGGTCGCCAACAAGGCCGTGATCCCCATCCGCCCTGACGTGCCCTACCGCGTCTTCGATCCCTGTATCTGGAAGCAGGGCGACGCGTACTACTCGCTGTCGGCGGGTACCAAGCCCGAAGGTCCGGCTGGCAAGCCCGTGCGCGCCAACTTCCTCTTCAGGTCGAGCGATCTCGAACACTGGGAGTATCTCCACCCCTTCGTGGAGGACGACGGGTACACGCTAGTCGGTGACGACGGAGCCTGCCCCTATTTCTGGCCCATTGGCGACCGCCACATCCTCCTCTTCTTCAGCCATAGAAGCGGCGGCCAGTACCTGCTCGGCGACTACGACACTGAGCGCGACAAGTTTGTCGTGACCTACGGTGCCAAGTTCAACTTTGGCGCGGCCGCGCCCTCTGGCGTCCACGCTCCTTCGGCGACCCCCGATGGCCAAGGCGGCGTCTTGACCATTTTCAACATGAACCCCGGCAAACCGACCCAGAACTGGAACCAGATTATGACCTTGCCCCGCCGGCTGACCGTCGTCGGCGACGACTTGGCCATGGAGCCGGCAGGCGACCTTGAGTCGCTCAGGCGGGATCATCAGCACGTCGGCAAAACCACCCTCGCCGCCAACGAAGAACTCGTCCTCGATACAGTCCGGGGCAACGCCGTGGAAATCGTCGCTGAAATCGATCCGCAAGACGCGCCCATGGTCGAACTCAATGTCCTGCGCGCTCCCGGCAAAGAAGAGCACACGCGCATTGCCTTCTTCAAAAACCGGGGCTTCAGCAACCGCGTCTTTGGCAGCGACCACCACCAGAGCCTGATCTCGCTCGACACCTCGTATTCTTCTGTCGCGCCCGACGTGCTCTCCCGCGCCCCGGAGACCGCCCCGGTCATCCTCGCTCCGGGCGAGACGCTCAAGCTGCGGGTTTTCGTCGATAAGAGCGTCGTCGAAGTTTTTGCCAACGGCCAGCAATGCGTGGCCGCACGCGTCTATCCCGACCGCGCCGACAGCGTCGGGGTTTCGCTGCGCGCACAGGGCCAGAGCGCCGAACTGGTCTCGCTCGACGCCTATCAGATGCAGGACATCTACGCGTAAAGGAGCACGCCATGAACGAAGAAGAAAAATTCGTCTTTGACTTAGAGGGCTATCTGGTCATCAAAAACGTCCTTAGCCCGCAGGAACTGGACGATCTCAACGCGCTGGTGGACCGGTACATCGCCGGCTGGGACAACCACCCCCGCAACGACCTGAACAAGGTCAGTAGTTGGGGTCAAGCTACCAAAAATCTGATAGACCACCCCAAAATCTTGCCTTACTTGGTCGAACTCATCGGCCCCAAGGTCCGCATCGACCACGACTACGCCATTATTATGAATCGCGGCGACGCCCGGGGCGGTCTGCACGGCGGCCCGAGCCAAGATACCGACCACTGGTTCAGCTACCGCGACGGCCAGATGCGCAATGGCCTGAGCGTGGTGACCTTTTTTCTCGCCGATGCCAATGAGGGCGACGGCGGCTTTGCCTGTGTGCCGGGCAGCCACAAGACCAATTACCCCCGCAACCTGCCGCAAGATGTCAGGCGCTTTGATCGCGACGCGCATTACGTGGTCCAACCGACAGCTAAAGCCGGGGATGCGCTGTTCTTTACCGAGGCTCTCATTCACGGCACCATGCCGTGGCGCTCCGAGCACCAGCGCCGCACCTTGCTCTACAAGTACAGTCCTGGGTACTCGACGTGGGCCAAGGAGTTTTACGACCTAGAAGAGTACGGCGAGCTGACCGAACGACAGAAGCGCATCATGGCCACCCCTTCGATACACGAACATCCCGAGATCGTTTAGAATCCGCAGATGAGCGCAGATGAGCGCAGATGGGAGATGATGTTTTGGGGTTAGGACTTGAACGATTCGTGCTATCGTCTTGTGCATCCTATCCTGCGTCCATCTGCGTCCATCTGCGTCCATCTGCGGATTATCTTGTCAATAAGACCTCTTAGACCATAAGGAGCACATTATGTCCGACGCATACATGCTAAGCGGAAAGAAAGCCTTCGTCACCGGCGGCAAGCGCCGCATCGGTCGCGGCATTGCCTTGGCTTTGGCCGAAGCTGGCTGCGACGTGGGAATCAACGACCTGCACGAGGACGACGATGCCGGCAAAACTCTGGGCCTGATCCGCGCCATGGGCCGCGAGGCCGAGTTCTTCGCTGGCGATATTTCCGACAGTACTCAAGTCGAGGCGATGTTCGCGGCCTTTCTCGAACGGTTTGGCCGCATAGATATCTTGGTCAACAATCCCTACGGCGGCACGGGCGAGCCCTTCCTTGAACTCAGCGAGGAGAATTGGGACCAAAACCTCGATGTGGGCCTCAAGGGGTTTTTCCTCTGCTCGCAGCAAGCGGCGCGCGCCATGGTGGCGCAGGGCGACGGAGGAGCTATCGTCAGCACCTCCTCGGTACACGGACGCCGGGCGTGGAAAAACGACACGGCCTACGGGGCCGCCAAAGCCGGTGTCTTGCGCCTGACCGAAAGCATGGCCGTTGACTTGGGCGAATACGGCATCCGCTGCAACGCCATCATGCCGGGATACATGGACACCGATCACGTCTTCAACGAACCGCCTCCGGCGTTGGGCATCCTTGGCGACCGACACCGTGACATAGTTCCCCTGCGCCGTCCGGGAACCCCCGAAGACATTGGCCGGGCCGTGGTTTTTCTCTGCTCGCCGGCTGCCGGCTGCATCACTGGGGCGTCTTTGCCGGTGGATGGGGGGCTTTTGGCCGCCTCGGCTGCTGAGTAGGATCATCGACGGAACGCGTCGTCCCACCCATGCCCAAATCGCTTTTCAGCATCAAGGGGCTGCTAACCGGCATCGCCCTCTCCCTAGCGGTGGGCCTGCTCGCGCCGTACGGGGTCGTGTTCAATTACTACTGGGTCGGCTTCAATCCTTCTTCGCCGGGTGCGCTCTTTCTCTTTTTTGTCCTGACCTTTGCCGTCAATGGATTTGTGGCTCTGCTCGGCCGCCACTTCGCTCTGTCCAAAGCCGACCTGGTGCTGATTTACTGCATGTTGATGATGGCGGTCACGGTGCCGACATGGGGCCTGATGTTCTTCCTCATTGGCACCATCGTCTATCCCTTCTACTACGCCACCCCCGAAAACAACTACGCCGAACTGTTCTACGACTTTATCCCCGCGTGGATCGCGCCGCAGGACTTCGAGGCTATCAAGAATTACTACGAGGGCCTGCCGCAGGGCGAGTCCATCCCGTGGGGCGTCTGGGTGGAGCCGATGGCCTATTGGCTGGCGTTGATCGTGGCCATGAGCTTCATGCTGATCTGCATGAGCGCCATCCTCCACCGCCAGTGGTCGGAGCACGAGCGGCTGACCTATCCGATGGTCCAGCTACCGCAGAACATGATTGAGAAGGACGCCAACGCGTACATGGCTCCTTTCTTTAAGAACCAACGGATGTGGCTGGGGTTTGCCGTGCCCTGCATCTTGCTCAGCCTCAACGCCCTCAACCACTACTTCCCCATCGTGCCCGAATACAACCCTCGCGGCCGTTTTTCTTTCTTCAACCATACCTTGCACCTGCCGGTTGCACTCAACTTGGCTTGGGTCGGTTTCTTCTACTTGGTCAATCTCGAGATCACGTTCAGCATCTGGTTCTTCTACGTGTTCTCCAAGGTGGAAGAAGGAGTCTTCAAGACGCTCGGCATCGCCAGCACCGAGCGTCTGAGCGCGTACGAGTACTCGCAGCCGGCTGACCTGACTCACCAAGCCACCGGCGCGGTCATTGTGTTGGTGCTCTTTGGATTGTGGACCGCCCGCCCTCATCTCAAAGAGGTCTGGCGCAAGCTCTGGGACCCGTGCGGTGGAGTCGATGACAGCGAGGAGTTGCTCCGCTACCGCACGGCCTTGATCGGCTTTTTGGGCAGCCTGCTCTTCGTCGCCGTGTGGCTCTGGCGTTCAGGGGTGCCGATTGCAGTGCTTCCGGTTCTGCTCGTCGTCAGCTTGCTGTTCTTCATCTTGGTCGCGCGCGTGGTAGCTACCGGCGGCGTGGCCACCGCTCGCAGCCCCATTGTGCCGGCGTACTTCATCATCTCGGGTTTGGGCACTTCGATCCTCGGGGCCAAGGGCTTGGTCGCCCTCAACTTTACCTTTATTTGGCAGGGCGAATCGCGCACTTCGCCGATGGTTGCGTGTGCCAACGGCCTCAAACTCGCCGAGCTAATTCCCGGCCCTAAGACGCGGCTGTTTTGGGGCCTGATGCTGGCGCTGGTGTGCAGCCTGTTGGCCGCGGCCTACATGACCTTGAAACTGGCCTACACTCATGGAGCGATTAATCTGTCGCTGATCAATTGGGCCGGTGCCCACGGCTGGCCTTATATCGGCCCGACCATTCTCAACATGCCCGAGGCCGACATGCGCGGCTGGCTCTTCAAGGGGATCGGCGCGGCCGTGGAGGGCTTTTTAATGTGGGCACAGCACCGGTGGTTTTGGTGGCCCTTTCACCCGATCGGCTTTGCCATTGCCGTGGGTTGGCTGACGAGTCAGATATGGTTCTCGGCGCTGATTGCTTGGCTGTTGAAGCTGATCATCCTGCGCTTTGGCGGCGTGCGCCTGTTCCAGAATGCCAAGCCGTTTTTTTTGGGGTTGATTTTGGGCGAGGTTTCTGTCTCGGGGGTATGGGGCGCGATTTATGCGTTGACTGCGGAAAAAGGACGCTGGCTGACGAATATGTAGTGAATTGATTTAAACATTAGCCTCCACCATCACCTCAATAGCTGCCAGATGCGCCGCAACGCGCACATCCATCGGCTGCGCCGTCGGGGTTTCTGACGTCACCAGATGCCCCGTATGGCCTCTCTGGAACAAAGCGATAGGTATGCCTTCCCCGTACTTCCGCCTTGCCACCTCCATATTGGGATGAATCACCCCATTGACCGCAACCTCGCCCTCAATCTCGGCATTCTCGTTAATCGGACAAACCCGTGCCACCCGCTTCACCATCGCCCGTCCCAGAGATCCCCGGTCTCCAAACATCTCGTACAGATAAAATCCCGGACTCTCCCAATCCTCGTGCAAATCGATCACCCCCGCAAAAACTCTTCCCGCCAAAAAACCCTGCAAAATCTCAATCTCGGGGACATCATCGCGCAAAAACGCCCAATTCACATCGACATCCTGTGCATTGAGTCGGGCATTGTGAGCATAGTTCCACGGACACAAACACGGAATAACTTCAAAACGCACTCTATCCGCCCAGCGCTCCCATCTGCCCTGCAAAAAAGCGAGCGCGGCCTCCACCCCAGCCGGTTCATCCCCATGCGTCCCCCCATTGATATAAACAACCGGTGCGTCTTCCCTACCAGCAGACGCACACAAAATCGGCAAACCTTCAACCTCGCCCAATATCTGCACATCAATACCAGACACCGCTTCCACGCGCCTGACAACAGCATTGTAATCCCGTTGACCCATCACATATTCCGAAGCAGATGAAAAAGGGTTTCTTTGACGTTCATGGTTTGTGCATCCTAAGTGTCAGTTGATTTGTGCAAATCTGCTGGGTCCTAATATTCTAAAACCTTTTAAAAACCGAGAGAAGGGAGAAAAGTTATGCCGATGTTCAGAAGTGAAGACCAGTTCCCCGATTGGTGCGAGTTGGAACACTTTGAGGTCGTGCGGCTCAACGCAGGCGATGAACACTGCTTTGCGCGCCGTGGCAAGGTGGAGAAACTGATTGTGGGAGGGGGACGTTGCCGGTTGCGGGTAGGTGCTGAGGAGGTGGAAGCTGCCACGGGTGCCAATATAGATTTGACTGGTCCGGGTTCGTTTGAAGTGTTAGAGGTAGAAGAGGCGGCTACGCTGGTGCGCTTTTGCGGACGCTGGGGGGCGGAGACGGGCGGCTCGGGTATCTTCAACATGGACAATAGCTCTAAGCCCGAGGACAAGGGCGATCCGGTCCCGTACGAGAAATGGACCAATTTCGATAGCCATTTTCACGACTGCGACGAGTATTGGATCATCTTGGAAGGTCAGGCTCGCGCTGTTTCCGAGGGCAAGACGTACGAAATGAAGCCGGGAGACTGTCTGGCTACGGGCATGGGGCATCATCACGATATGCCGTTGGTGCATGAGCCAGTGCGGGGGGTGTACTTTGAAACGACGCTAGAAGGCCAGAAGCGGCGGGGGCATTTGTGGGATCATACCCACGGATTGGCCGAACCCCAGGCCGAGCGGGTATAGCAGGTCGCCCGCATATCACGTCATCAAGCGGCTGGGAGCGGGAAGGGAACCCGCATCCCAAAGGGACGTCTGATTCCCGATATCTACCTATACTAGCTAAGTTGCCGACATGCAGAGATTTCTGCGCTAAACCAAAGAAAGGTACGCCAATGAGATCGCTTTCCAGACTTTTATGCCTTGGCCTCGTCTGCGCCGCGTTCACTGCGACCGGCGTTTGGGCTGAGACCTCTTCTCCGCTTAGAGCAGACGATGGGGAGACCGGCGAACGGAATATGCCTACGCTGCCTACGCCAGGTATGGGTGCTATTGTGGATAGCTCGCCCAGTCCTACGCTGCAGGCCATGCAGGAGGAATTGACCCGCTCCTTCAGTCTGCTCAAGGAGCAGCCGATCCCGCCCTACTATCTCAGCTACGAAATCACGGAGACGGAGGGGATCAGGGTCGGAGCTTCCTTTGGCGCGCTGACCTACAGCAACGAATCGCGCCGCCGCCAGCTCGACATTGATCTGCGCGTGGGGGACTACGCCTTCGACAATACGCATCAGGTGCGCGGCGGTCCTAGCAATTTCTCCGACCGCTATTCGATGATCGAAATTCCCATTGAGGACGATCCAGACGCCATTCGCAGCGTGCTGTGGTATCACACCGACAAGAAATACAAGCGTGCCATCGAACAACTGACCACGGTCAAGACCAACGTCCAGGTCAAGGTCGAAGAGGAAGACCAGTCGGACGATTTCTCCAAGGAGCCGGTCGAGCGCTATGTGGAAGCCCCCGCCTCCTTTGACATTTCCCGCGACGAATGGGAGGCCAAGCTCAAGAAATACACGGCCCCTTTCACCCAATCCGGCGATATCTACGAGGCCGACGCCACCCTCTCGGCCAATATCTCGACTCGCCAATACGTCAACAGTGAGGGCAGCGAGATCCAGACCTCGCAGGTGCTCTACCGCCTGTTCATCTACGCCTTCACCAAGGCCGACGACGGCATGGAATTGCCGCGCTACGAGTCCTTCTCGGCCTTTGCCCCAGAGGGCCTGCCCAGCGACGAGGAGGTCCTCGCCCTAGTGGAGGACATGATCGCCGACTTGCAAGCTCTGCGCGACGCTCCGGTGGTAGCCCCCTACACGGGTCCGGCGATTCTGTCGGGCCGCGCCAGTGGCGTCCTGTTCCACGAGATTTTCGGGCACCGCATTGAAGGTCACCGCCAAAAGCGCGAGGACGAGGGCCAGACCTTTAAGAAGAAAATAGGGGAGCAAGTCCTGCCCGAGACCTTCTCGGTGTACTTCGATCCCACTCAGACGAGCAGTGCCGGCAAGGATCTAGTGGGGGCCTACGCGTACGACAATCAGGGCGTCAAGGGGCAGCGGGTGGCGGTCGTTGAGAACGGGGTTTTCCGCCGCTTCCTCATGTCGCGCTCGCCGATTGAGAATTTTCCCAACTCCAACGGTCACGGACGCAAGCAGCCGGGCTACACCCCGGTGGCGCGCCAGTCCAACCTCATCGTCGAGACCTCGGAGCCGCTGACCCGAGACCAGCTCAAGGAAATGCTCATCGAACAGTGCCGCATGGAGGACAAGGAATTTGGTCTTTACTTCGAGGACATCCAGGGGGGCTTTACCATCACCGGCCGCACTATACCCAACGCCTTCAACGTGCTTCCCATTATGGTGTACCGCATTTACACCGATGGGCGCGAGGAGCTAGTGCGCGGGGTTGACTTGATCGGCACGCCGCTCACTGCCTTCAGCCAGATCGCCGCGGCCGACGATCAGCCCGACGTGTTCAACGGCATCTGTGGTGCTGAGTCGGGACGCGTACCCGTATCTGCGGTCTCTCCTGGCATTTTCATCTCGCAGATTGAAGTGCAGAAGAAGGATAAGTCCCAAGAGCGCCGCCCCATCCTCGAAGCACCTTTCTCCGAGTCCGCTGAAGAAGAAGCGGACGACCTCCTTTGATCCCGTTCTCATCCGGCAGGAGCTATCCCATGTGCAAAAGGTTCTCTATCTACGTTTTGACGACGGCTACTTTCCTAGCGTTTTCTTCCGTCCACGCCGAAGACGACGTTCTGCAGCGCGCCCTGCGCGATGAATTGGCGCGCTCGATGCAGCAACTCCAGCTCGAAGACCTAGAACAGCCCTACTTCATTTCCTATCTCGTGAGCGAAGTAAAGTCCAAGGGCAGCTCGGCGACCTTCGGCAGTCTGCTCGGCAGTGGCGAGGGACACTCGCGCGCACTCACTGTCGAAGTGCGGGTCGGAGACTACGATCTCGACAACACCAACTTCCGCTCGTTTTCCTTCGGCGGTTCGGGCGTGGTGCGCATGTACGGGGGTAGCATGCAATTGCCCCTTGAGGACGACTACGACGAATTGCGGCGCAAAATCTGGCTGGCTACCGACGGTGCCTACAAGAAGGCGCTCGAAGATATAGCCAGGAAGCGCGCCACTTTGCAGAACAAAACTCGCACCGAAGAGATTCCCGATTTCAGCAGGGAAGAGCCCGCCACCGAAGTGGACGAGATGGCACCCGCCGTCTTGGATCTCGACGAACTAGACCAGCGGGTGCGTCAGCTCTCGGACCTGTTTCGCGAGATGCCCGACATCTACACGTCGCGGGTCCGTTTCAACGGGTCCAACACCTCGGTCTCCTACCTAAACAGTGAAGGTTCTACCTTTTCCCGCACGAGCTCATCATTGACCTTCACCGCGGTCGCCGCCACTCAAGCTCCTGACGGCATGCCGCTGGAGGATTTCGTCGCAGTGTACGCCCGTTCGCCGGAAGATCTGCCCAGCGATGACGAGTTGGCCGCGCAAATCAATGCCATGGGCGAGCGTCTGAAGCAGTTGCGCCAGGCACCGCTGGTCGAGCGCTATACCGGCCCCGTGATCTTCTCGGGTCAGGCGGCTACGGAGTTGTTCAATCAGGGGTTTGTGCCCTACGTATTAGCGACGCGCCGGGCGCTGTCCGACAATCCGCAATACGCAAGCTACTACCCGCAGAAGAAGGAAACCCCTTTCCTCGACAAGATTGGCGTGCGCGTCCTGCCCGAATTCCTCAGCGTGCGCGCCGAGCCGCTGATGGACGCCTATAAAAAGCTGCCCTTGCTCGGTGGCTACCGGGTTGACGACGAAGGCGTACCGGCGCGCCCAGTTCGCTTGGTGCAGAAGGGCGTGTTGGAGACCTTGTTGACGACGCGCACGCCCGTGCGCGGCATTGACCAGAGCACCGGCAGTCGCCGCGGTCCGGGCGTGGCCCCCAGCAATATCTTGGTCGAGGCGGAGAAGGGCTCGAGCGAAAAGGATATCCGCAAGGAATTTTTCAAACTGATCAAAAGGCAGAAAAAACAGTACGGCTACATCGTCACCCACATTGCCAACCCGTCGTACAAGGCTTCCGACTCCCAGGTTATCTTCTTTTCCCGCGGTTCCTCCGACGACGAGGACAAGTTGGCAAACGCGATCTTCGTCTATAAAGTCTATCTCGACGGCCGCGAGGAACTGGTGCGCAACGCGGAATTTGCGGGCATCGGCCTCTATACCTTCAAGGACATTGTGAAGGTGTCCAAGACGCATGCGGTCAACACCGTTCCCTTTCGCTCGGAGGGCAATTCCTCGCCCTTTTACCGCGGACGGGGAGGTGAAGTCCTCGTGAGTATCGTCACGCCTCGCATGGTCTTGTTTGAGGACATTACGCTCAAGCCGCCGAGCGGCGAGATCCCCAAAGCGCCTGTATCCGCGCATCCCTACTTCGACAAGTGAGATGGTCTTCAGGTATAGAGATGCTTCGACTCCGCTTTGCTCCGCTCAGCATGACATGGGTAGCAAGACATCAGCACCTGTCATGCTGAGCGAAGCGAAGCATCTCATACCTAGGACCCGTGGCAACATCAATTAAATAAGTGAATAGCTCGTTTCTGGTAGCGGATCAGACACCGGTGAAAGCTTTGGCCTTGTCGTCGGTCTTGGGTGGCCGCGTCGGGCGGTCGGCGCGCAGTTCGCCCCACAGGGCAATGGCGATACCTATGAGGATGATGCCGCCGCCGATGAGCTGGGCGGGCATGGGCACCTCGCCTAGGATGAGAGCGGCGAAGAGTACACCGGCCACTGGCGAGAAGGACGATGCCGTGGCAATGTCGGCGGGGCGCACGCGCTTGATGCCGGCAAACCACGCCAACTGACCGCAAGCCACTACAATCCCTCCGTACAGCAGCATCCAGCCCCACAGCAGCGGAGAAAAAATGTCGGCGAAGTGTGCAAGGCCAAAAATGTATAGGCCAATTCCGAGGAAGAAGAGCGCGCCGACGAGGTTGCGGAAGACGCTGAAGATGCCCAAGGGGATGGTCTGGAGTTGTTTGCGGCCGATCTCGGCACCGCAGACGAGGAGTACTGTAGCGGCGGCGGCAAAGAATTCACCGTAGCCTACTCCGCCCTGCATCCGCGCTGCGGCCATGCTCTCTGGTGACGCGTCCATTTGCAGAATGAGGGTCGTGGCCACGCCGCCGAGGGCGCACAAGGCTCCCAGTACGGCAGTCCAGTTCGACTTTTCTCGGTAGAGCAGCCAAGCCAGCAACAGGCCGAGGGGAATTTCTATGGTCTCGATCAGGACGATATTGGTGACCGAGGTGTGGGCGATGGCCGTGAACATCATGGCCGGGGCTATTGCGCCGGAGGTAAGGGCCAAGGCCGTCTGGATCAGCCATTGCCGACGCGATAGGGCGCGCAGGCGGGTGGGGTGCCATTCCCGATGGTAGAGGGCGAACAGGGTGATCGCCGCGACGAGATTGCCGGCGAAAAGCAGGTTGCAAAAGGAGATGGGATTGCTGCCGTCTATCAGGTTTGCTTCGCCGATTTCGACGAGACGGGCCACCACCGAAGCGGCAGCGGCGAAGATCAGTATGGCGATCCACAGGTATGTTCGTCCCGAGGTCATGTTTCAGGATTGGCCGAAGTCTTTTATCGTCAGTCCATCATGTCCTTGATCGCGCAAGCCAACGTTATTCCACAGATCGAGTTCAAACAAGTTGAGGATGCGAATAATCTCGTCGCTGCTACCAAGCGAGTATCTGGGAAATCGAGTGGAATCCATCGGAATGCCAAGTGTGAAATAATTATTATACCAGATTTGCATTAATTCATGTTGATCTCCTCGATGGATTCGGAAATTTCCAATTTGCTCTGGCACAGTTAAACTCGGCAAGGGATCTCCGTAAATGTGTGTTTCCAATTCCAAAGCGTATTCGGCTACCGGGGCTCCAGCATGATTCCTAAGTCTATCAATCCAGACCAACAAGTTGGCAAACATGGTAATTAGCCATTCGGCAGGTAGGATACCTCCGGATTGGTCTTCTGGGTGAAAGAATAGCTGGTCTGTTGAACGGGAAGAAGTCAGGCCTAGTTCAACTAGTCCGTTACAGTGTATTTCCCGGTACAATTTTTTAATCAAACTGCGGTCAGTTTTAATCAAGTTGCGGTCATTAACACTGCGATAGTGATATTCATGTCCTTCCATCCTTGCTCCGCGTAAAATCGGCCGCCAGTCGTTCGTGGAAGGAATCTTAATGCTGTCACCTGATAATTCGCTGCAATCATCGCCTGAGCTGGCTATAACGCTGTGCCAGGCCAACTCATCCCTCAATGCTTCATGGCTAGGGTCAAACCATATTTCGTCGCCCAAGGGTACAGCAGTTGCCCTGATGCCTATTGCATTCTGATCCCAATCATTAATGCCACGGAATTCCTCCTCAAACCGTTTCGACCGTTCATTAAGCAACGTATCGAGTTTTTCTGTTCCTCTTGCAAGATTGAGCACAAGGTCTTGGATTTCACGCATGGTCATTTCCTCGCATCGATCAAATCGTCGAATAGGGCAAACAAGGCCAGGTTTGACACGGTGTGGAGCTAGCCTTGAACGGCCAACGCGGATGACAACGGCACCGGCATCATCTTGTGTTATTATGGGAATGATTTCAAGACCCGGAATGTGCGGTTCTACGCAACTGCCAAATACCGACGTTAGGCGATCTGCTAGATTGGCACAATGCGGAATAGGCGAAATTTCGTTGGCGACTCCCGGCCCATTTCTGGACTTACTCTCTTCTATACCCAGTATGAGAGCGCCGCCAAAAGCGTTTGCAAAAGCGACAGATTGCTCAAGAATCACGTTTCTCGCTTTGTCGCCCAGCTTCTGGTTATCGTACCAAGAATCTTTTTGTCCTTTTTTTGCTGATAAGTCTCTCTTGAATTCAATCCGTTCGTCCTCTTGAACACGTGAGTTAATCAATGCGTTTAGATCACCGATACCCAACTGGTCGGCAGGTTTGGTGAGTATGTCTATCATGGGTCAGGTTTACCCCTTTGTTACCATTATAACTTTTAGGCGGCCGGTTCGTTTTCCGTGCCCTCTTCAATCCACGCAGGTTCTGGCAGCCCTTCGACGATGCGGTTGGTTTCCATGCTGACGCGGATGACGCAGGCGAGCAGTTTTAGCGGATAGGATGGGTCGCCGATGGTTTCGGTGGCGTAGTGGTTGGCGTCGTTGACGATGCCGCTGTCTTTGTGGGTGGATACGGCCTGTCGCTCCATGACCCATTTGAGGGCAGGTTTGCCGTTGACTTCGTAGTCCCAAGCGGCGGCGGGAATGCCGGTAACGGTAATGTTGCTGTTGTAGATGATCGTCGTGAGGTCGGGTTCTTTTTGAGTGCCACCGATTTTCATCTTTTGGACGCGGAAGTAGGTTGCCGGATCGGTACCGGCCGGCGCGTCCCAACCGCCGTTGGCGAATTCGAGCGGATACGGATCAACGCGGTCGAAGCCAACGTGTAGATCGCCTAACTCGCGTCCGGCAGCGACGAGGGCGGTGAAGTGATCGGGGTCGGCAGCGAGCGGGATGCGCGGTAGCTCTTTGGAGAGGTTGTTGGCGAATCGCTGACGGTAGGCTGGGACGTGGAGTAGGCCGTAAATGTAGTGGAAGATGTCGTGTTTGGAGACGGTGTTGCCGTAAGCAGTGCGAAATTTGGCGAGCGCGTCGTCGGTGATGGCGTCTCGGCGGGTGTAGCCGTGGGCGTCGGCTGTGTCGGACTGCTGGCCGAACAGGCCGTCGTCGCTGTCGGACTTTTCGTATAAGTGGAGGGGAAAGCATTGGCTTTTTGATACGATTTCAAGATCTGGCATTACATCAACCATAAATACCGAGAAGTCGACCTGAGCACCCACTCCCGGCACACAGATGAGGCGATTTTTCGCGTCGGCATGTGGTAAGATTTGCGGCATTTGGTATACTCGTTCATTCAGCCGCCGGCTGAAATGCAGCCATTGCCGAGTGAATGGCCGGTAGATGGATGGCGCGATCCGGCCTTCGTCGAACTCCAATAATTTCCCCCGGCCGAGATCACCCTTGAGATTCTCTGACCAGCTAATTTTTCCAGGATTGATGTTGATGAACCTGTTAATGGTATCCTTGTCGTTACCAAGTTTTTCGGATTGGAACCGTTCGACTTCGGAATTATAAGAGCCGATCATTGACCGGATGTTCGCTTTGAGGATCCTTGCCGAAAAGTTGCAGCACCAAGCGTCGCGAGTGGTGGCAACCCCACGCGAGTAATTCCAGAAAATGCGCTCATTCAATCTGTATTGTTTTGCTTTGCTACCAATCATCAAGAATCGATCGAAATCCGTATTCCGCTGATCTAACCAGTCATGCTTCGCATCCGGCGTTATCCGAGTCCAGCCATCGGCCTTCGTTATGCCGCGAATGCTACCGAATTGCCGGACTGCTTCAAGTTTCGCTTCGCGGTCCAGATAATCGCCAATGTTGTAGAACAGAATGCGTCCGTGTTCCGTCGCCTTGGGGTTTTTCACAAAAACGGTAATGGCGACCGGGGCACGGGAGCCGGAGCCGAATACCTTACCTCCTTCCCGACGTGATGTCTCTCCCTGCGTTCTTTGATTCCCCCGCAGGTGAAACACGTATAGGCTTGAAAATCCCTCGACCAGACATTTCCGCATTCCATCCATTGCATTACCGTCGATCCAACCGGCATTAGTAACGAACCCAAGCACGCCGCTGTCGCCGATGCGGTCACTTGCCCAGCAGATAGCGCGGATGTAGCTGTCGTAGAGGGCGTTTTTGTTGGCCGCGATAGAATGCTCTGTGTAGCTTTCGCGGATGCGTTTGTCCAATTCCGGATACGGCTGATTTTGAGCATTATCGTTCCCACTTCGCTGCCCAGCCGACCACGGCGGATTCCCCACAATTACCCGAATATCTGTCTCCTTCTGCCGAGTTCGCCGCCCTGAATTATCCGGCATGATCTGCGCCAGCAAATCGTCGCCTTCCTGCATTTCAAAGGTGTCCGCTAAGCAAATGCCTTCAAACGGTTTGTAGTCCCCGCCAGTAACATCGTGATAGGCCGTCTCGATATTTACCGCCGCGATGTAATAGGCCAGCAAGACGATCTCATTAGCGTGAATCTCGTTCGCGTATTTGCGCGGCAAATCCTCGGGTGCAATCAAACCCGACTGCAACAGCCGCGTAACAAATGTGCCGGTGCCGGTGAATGGATCGAGAATATGTACGCCCTTGGAACCCAACGTCGTGCCGAATTCATCTTCCAAAACATCGTTCACCGAGCGGATGATGAAATCAACGATCTCCACCGGCGTATAGACGATCCCTAGCCGCTGTGTCATGCTGGGAAAGGCGTTGCGGAAAAATTTGTCGTATAGCTCGACGACGATCTTTTGCTTGGCCTCGTCGGTCGCCGCTCCCTCGACCCTCCGCCGGACGCTGGCGTAAAATTCGTCGAGACTAGCCGCTTCCGCGTCGATGTTCGCTGGCCTGAGCACATCCAACACATCTTGGATGCCCTGGCTAACCGGATTGCGCGAAACGAACTCAGTCTCGCCGAACAACGCGTCGAACACCGGCCCGGTCACCGAATGCTGCGCCAGCATTTCAATCGCGTCGTCGTCGGTGATGCCCTCGTTTAGATCGTCGCGCAACTCGGTGACGAAGTCTTGGAAAATCTCCCGCTCGGCGTCGCCAGATTTGACGATGGCCGTGATGCGCTCGATGTGCCGACGGGCAATATCTGCGACATCGCCAGCCCATTCGTCCCAGTACTTACGGTCGCCGCATTTCTCAACGATTTTCGCCCGAATCGCCTCTGGCAGTCCGTCGAACAAGGTCGGTTGAAGATCCTCCGGCCGGGTGCTCGTGGCGTCCGGGTCCCTCGCTGCCCTTCCCCCAATGCCTGGCCTGTTCCCAGCCTGAGTCGCGGCTGGCGTCCAGTCCGCTAGCGTGATGAGACCGATACGGTCGCCCGGTTCGCCTAGTTCAATCCGGTTTATCATCCCCTCAAACCGCTCGTCGTGGCTGCGGATCGCATTCAGCGTCTGCCAGACGACCTCGAACGCCTTGTTGTCGTTGAGCGCGGCTTCTGGTGGAGTGCCCGACGGAATGACCACTGGCAGTACGACATAGCCCATCTGCTTGCCCGGAGCTTTGCGCATGACCCGCCCCACCGCCTGCACCACATCGATTTGACTCTTGCGTGGGTGCATGAAGAGGATCGCGTCCAATGACGGTACATCTACCCCCTCGGAAAGGCAGCGGGCGTTGGTGAGCACTCGGCAGCCGCTGTCGGCCCCGTCCAACCAATGCAGTGCCGCCGAACGCTTTGTAGCGTTGAAGGTGCCATCGACATGTTGAGCCGAAACCGGGTATTCCGTCAGATCCGCCCCCTCATGCTCGCGGTATTCCTCAGCGACTTGGGCAAAGAGCCGCTCCACTTGCTGGGAGGATTTGATGTCGCGGCAAAAGGCAATGGCGCGGCGCATACCTTCGCGGTCGTTTTCTGGAAATTGGTCGTCATCCACCTTGGCCAAGGCCCGCCAGCAGCCAAGCAGTTTGGCCCCGTCGTCGAGTTTCAATTCGCCGTCCTCGGCAAGACTGCGCTGAATGGCTTGGGCCGCGGTACCCTCCGGAACCGTCAGAACGATCACTTTGTAATCTGCTAGCAGGCTCTGCTCCACGGCCGCGCCGAAGGTAAGTTCGTAGAGCAACGACCCGTAGATGGGTTCATCCTCCATGGAGCAGAGGGCCGTCGCCAATTCACCGGCTCGAGTCCGTGCGCTGGCGGCATAGATCTTTTGTGTCGCGGTCATGTAGAGCCGGCGATCGCAGCGGATGTGCTCGTCTTGGTGGATGCGGACGAAATGCGACGGGTCTTCGCCCTCGATCAGCGCCCCGGTGGTGCGGTGCGCCTCATCGCAGATCGCGAGGTCGAAGTCGGGCAGCCCGTGTACCTTCTGCGCCTCCTCGATTACTGGGCTAGACTGGTAGGTGGCAAAGACGACGGTCAGGGCATCCGGCGCTGGCGGAGCCGCGTCGGTGGCGAGATGAGCCGCATCCGTATTGGCCGGAAACGCCAAGTCTAGCGCGTCCATGTCGATGAGGTCGTCACTGCGACGCCGGCGCTTGCCGACTTGCGAGTCGGAGCACACCGCGAACGAGCGCAGCGGAATGTTGGCGTCTTGCGCCCACTCGCGCACCGTCTGCGCCATTAGCGCCAGGCTGGGTACGAGATAGAGAACCCGCCCCCCGGTACCGGCGAGCTCTTCGGCGATACGAAGGGATGTAAGTGTTTTGCCGGTGCCGCAGGCCATGATCATTTTGCCGCGACTGTCCGGGGCGGCTAGTCCATCAGTGACCGCTTTGAACGCCTTGCGCTGATGCGGACGGAGTGTGCGTTTGGCGGCGAGGTGGATTTCGCTGCTAGTCGCAAAATCCTGCCAACGGATTGGGCTGGCCTGCAATTCCTGTAGGCCGATCCGCCGGATCGGTACCGCTTGGCCTCGTAGCATCTGTTCCGCTTGGGGGCTCCACTCGCGGCCGGTCGTATCGATGATCAGCCGCTGCCGGAAATCCTTATGACCCGAAGCGGCCAAAAACGAATCGATATCTGCCTTGGCAATGCGGCTGCCCGTTGCATAGAATTTGCACTGAATGGCACACCATCCCTCCTCGTCTCGCAGCTTGGCGACCAAGTCGATACCGAGGTCTTGCGCCGACCGTTTCGGCTCGGCGTAGAATCCCAGCGGCTCGGCTACCCGGTCGTCGCGCCGCTCCGGTGCTTGGGCCCAATCCGAATAGAGCATGGGCTGTTCGTATTGCCGAGCTTGGATCGGATCGTTTTGTAGGTAGGCGATGCAAAGATTCTCGAATGCGGTTCCCTTGTCGCGCTCGCGGTGGAACTCGGCCGTGGCGGCCTGTTGTCGCCAGCCGGCGAGCAGGTCGTCTAAGGCGGTGGTGTTGTCCTGAGTCATTATTGAGATCTTTCGTTGAATTTTTAACGCGCTTCTACTGCCGTCAGCACCATCTGCCCAACATCGTCAACACGCACTTGGTACTGGGGATGGACGACGGTGGTTGAATCGATCTCCTCGACGATGGCCGGTCCTTGCACTACTGCGCCAGCCCCCAGTGCATAGCGGTCGTACACCGGGCAATCGACGAATCCCTCGCTCTCGGCGAAATACACCGGTCGCTGTCCTTTGGCCGTTGCCTCTCCGGTGGCCTTGGCCAGCGGTGCCAGCGCGGGTTTGGCGATCTGGCCGATGGCTGAGAGCCGCACGCTGACCAGCTCGACGTCTTCACCCGGTGCGCTAAAGCCATAGGCGCGATCGTGCGTGCGGTGGAACTGTTCCAATAGCTGCTCTAGCTGTGCTGGGCCTAAGGCTTCGGTTGTCAACGGCAGCGTCAGCTCGTGGCTCTGCCCAACGTAGCGCAGATCCGCTTGGCGTCTGAAGTCCATTGCTGCTTCCGTCATTCCCTCGCGTCCAAGCGTTTCCCGCCCCTGCGTCTCTAACTCGCGGAAGGTCTGCTCCAAGGCTTGGGGAACTACTTGGTCCAACCGCTGGATGAGGGTGGTTGCGTAATCGTGTTTTAAGTCCGTCACCAACAGTCCCAAGGCTGAAGCTGTACCCGGGCTTTGGGGGATGATCGCCACGGGAATATCGGTCAGGGCGGCGAGGCGGTTGGCGTGGGCCGGCCCTGCGCCGCCAAAGGCTACCAGCGCGAAGTCGCGCGGGTCGTAGCCTCGCTGGACGGAGACCAGCCGCAGCGCGTTGACCATGGCGGTATTGGCGATCTCGACGATGCCGTGGGCCGCTTCGACTAGATCCATGCCCAGCGGCTGGGCGCAGTGTTGTTCGATGGCGCGTTGCGCGGCCGTTGGGTCGAGGGCGATTTCGCCGCCGAGGAAATAGTTAGGGTTGAGCCGTCCCAAGACGAGGTTGGCGTCGGTGACCGTGGGTTGCGTTCCGCCTTGGCCATAGCAGACTGGCCCGGGATCGGCCCCGGCGCTTTGGGGACCGACCCGGAGGATACCGCCCGGATCTACCCAAGCGATGGACCCGCCGCCCGCGCCGATTTCCACGAGGTCGATCACTGGCGTGCGAATTGGATAGCCGGCCCCGCGAGTCGCCCCGACGCCCGACTGCGCTGTCGTTCCGACCTCGTAGTCCTTGGTCACGCTGGGCGCACCGCCTTGGATCAGCCCGGCTTTGGCGGTCGTCCCGCCCATGTCGAAGGAAATCACTTGGTCGTAGCCGCGTGCCTGCCCCAGATGCGCCGCTGCAATCACCCCGGCGGCCGGACCGGACTCGACCATGTACACCGGCTTTTGCCGCGCTGCTGCAAAGGTGTACACCCCGCCGCTGCTCTGCATTACGAGCAACTCAGCGGCGATACCGGCCTGTGCCAACCGATCTTCGATCCGCTGCAAGTAGCGCGCGACCACCGGGCGGATGCAGCTATTGATTACGGTCGTGCTGGCCCGCAAGTACTCGCGGAACTCAGGTGCAACTTCTGCGGATAGAGAGACGACGGCCTCGGGAAAGACCTCGGCGATAATCTCTCCGGCCCGCCGCTCGTGGACGGGATTGGCGTAGGCGTGTAGAAAGCAGACGGCGATGGACTCGACGCCCTCGTCGCGCAGCTTGCCGGCTACTTGGCGCAGGGCGTCTTCGTCGAGCGGTGTAAGCTCTGCGCCGCTGGCATCGAGGCGCTCGGGCACGCCAAAACAGCGATGGCGCGGCACGAGTGGCCGGGGCTTTTCAAACTGCAAGTCGTAGAGGGTGGGGCGAATCTGGCGGGCGATTTCCAGCATGTCGCGGAAGCCCTCGGTGGTGATAAAGCCGGTCGGCGCGACCTTGCCTTCGATGATGGCGTTGGTGGCGACTGTGGTGCCGTGGACGATGTAGGCCACGTCTTGGGCGGCGATCTGCTGCTTGGCGAGCAGCCGCTGCACTGCTTCCATAAACCCGCCGGACGGGTCTTGGGGAGTCGAAGAGACCTTGCCGGTATAGATCTGCCCGGTCGCTTCGTCGATGAGCGCAATGTCGGTAAAGGTGCCACCGATATCGACGCCGAGTCTATAGGCCATTGGCTACCATCTCCCGCCGCCGCGCCTCGGTCGCCGCTTGATCGACTTGCCCGGTGGCGCTGTCGATGACCACGCCATACTCGTCCCGCGCCCGCTCTGCGCTCACCTTGCCCTCGCGCACATCCTCGGCCACCGCTTGGGGATCGCGCTGATGGGGAGGGCCATAGCCGCCGCCGCCGCAAGTGCGATAGCTGAAGATCGTATCGGCCGCGAGTGCAATCGTCGTTTTGGACCCCAATTCGACGTGCTGGCCTTTAGGGTCGAGGATGTAACGCGCTTTGCCTCCCGCTTGGCCCCCAGCGAGCCCTTCCGGCCCCCAGCGATCCCGATCCGACAGGACGGTAAAGGACACTTCGTGATCGATAAATCGGTAGTCGCGCCGCAGTCCCAAGCCGCCGCGATGCTGCCCAGCCCCCTCTGAATCCTCTATCAGCTCATAGCGGTCAATCCGCAGCGGATAGTTGATTTCGATTTCCTCAATCGGCGCGTTTTCGGTGTTTTGACCGTGGCACTGCACGGCGTCCGGCCCGTCCTTGGTACTGCGTCCTCCATAGCCACCGGCCATGGTCTCGTAGTAGGAATAAAGCTGCCCGGTGCGCGGGTCGGTGCCGCCGAAGCCCACTTGGCACATCGTCCCCTTGGTCGCGGCCGGGATCTTGTCGGGTAGCGCCGGATGCAGTGCTTTGAGAATGATATCAGTGAGCCGCACTTGGGTCTCCCAGCCCCCGACCACCGGCGAGGGTGCCGTGCAGTTGACGACCGTTCCTTCGGGAGCTACGAGCCGCACTTGCTCGTAAAACCCGGCGTTGACCGGCACGTCTTGGTCGATCAGGCACTTGAGTACGTAGGCGCAGGCCGCAAAGGTCTGGGAATAGGTGGAATTGACCGGCGCTCGGCGCTGAGGATCGCATCCCGTTAGGTCGAATAGCACTCCCTCTTCGTCGATAGCGACGCGGACTTGGAGCCGCACCGGCTCGTCGGTAAAGCCGTCGTTATCGACGACGCCGGTGGCCGCAAACTCCCCCTTGGGCAACTTGGCCAACTCGGCTAGCGTCCGCTCTCGGGTGTAGTCGATGAGCCGATCCATGTAGAAAGACGCCTGCGCCAACCCCACCTGCTCGGCGAGCCCGTTGAGTCGGCGAATCCCCGAGTGATTAGCCGCTACCTGGGCGCGAAAGTCGCCGCGCGTCTCGCGCTTGGAGCGGATCTGGGCGATGACCAGCTCAAAGATGTCTGCTGAGATTTCTCCGCCGCGCACCAGTTTTACCGGCGGGATGATGATGCCCTCCTGATACACCTGCTGGAAGGCTCCAATGCTGGCCGGCGCACCGCCGCCGACATCGACGTGATGGGCGAGATTGGCTACATAGCCAAAGAGTTCCGCGCCGCAATAGACGGGCGAAATCAGCGTGATGTCGTTGAGGTGAACTCCGCCGCGATAGGGATCGTTGACGAGGATCGCGTCTCCGGCCTGCAAGTTCTCCGGGCCGTATTCGGCGACTGCGCGGGGCGTGAGGATCGTCAGCGAGCCGAGGTGTACTGGCTGGGTAAAGGCCTGGGCGACGGGCCGCAACTGGCGGTCGAAAAAGGCGCAGGAGAAGTCGGCGCGGGTTTTGATGTTGGTCGAATACGCACTACGCCGAAGAGCAATGGCCATCTCCTCGGTGGCTTCGAGCAAGGCGTTGCGAATGACCTCGAATTGGATGGGGTCGATCTGGTCGGGCATGGCTTCTCGCGGTTAATGGGTTGGGTAACTGATGTTACACACAGGCCCGGGTATGAGATGCTTCGCTTGGCTCAGCATGACAGAGGCTGGCGTTCTCCTTCTTTGTCATGCTGAGCACAAGCGAAGCATCCTATACCGAAGAAGCCCATGCGTAACACATCGGTTGGGTAATATATGACAGATGTCGCTCGCTAGACTTCGATCTGCGCTAGATAAATACTGGTTTTGCCTTCGTGCGACGAATAGTAACTCATCCACAGCAGGCCCTCGTGCTCAACCATGCCGGGGTAGCTGCAGTCGCCGCCGCTGGGTAGCCATAGCACTGGCTCGTAACTGGTCGGCGTCATCCGCGATAGGACCGTGGCCGCGCCGCCGTCGGGATGCCGCCCGCGGGCACTGGCCCACAGCGCACCATCCGACCAGCGGATAAAATTAGGCCCTCCCATTGGGTAGTCGATCTGGGTCCACTGCCAGTCTGTGTACGGAGCTTGGCTGGTGCCGATCCAGTCGGGCCGCACCAGGGCGATCATGGTGCCGTCGGGCATAAAACGCAGGGTGGTCTCGCTGGCCGTCCACGTGTCGTTGGGCAGGAAGAACTCGGTGATCCACTGCCAGTTGAGGCCGTCGGTGCTGGAGTAGAGGAATCCCCGGCGCGGATGGGAGCTCTCGCCGAGCTTTGATACGCTGTAGGCGATTCCCTCGTGCCAGGTGACGCGCCACAGCCAGTGGTCTTCCGCCAGTACTTTCTGGGGCGTAGTATAGGTGTAGCCGTCGTCGGAGAAGGCAATGCGCGGCGAGCGGGTGCCGTACTCGGTGCCCGCGTACAGGCTGCCGCCGGCGACCAGCATCAGGCGTCCGTCGCTGGCGATCGACAGCTTGGGATCGCGCAGGTCAATCTCCTGCTCTGCTAGGACTGCTGCCGACTCCCAAGAGTGGCCATCGTCTGAGCAAATGACGCGCACGGTGCCGATGCTCGGCCCGTGGTCTTGGGCTTCGCGGAAGGTACACCACCACTGATCGGCGAAACGCACCAGATCGGTGAAGGCGTTGTGAGGGCCACGGTCCCAGATCTTCTCGACCGAGAGAATTTGTGGGGTTGTAGGGTGCGTATTCATCGTTCGTCTCCTTAGAGGTAATAGATAACTTTATAGGTGAGGAAAAAGGGAATGGACGCGGCCCCGTGCAAGCTGGCCGTCAAACCGAAGTGCGCGATGGTGTAGTAACAAACGTGCGTGGCGTCCCCAGCATTGGGATACCACGCACGTTGACCAAGGTTCAAGCGCCTATTTATACTTCGGCTCATTATGGATTGCAGGGAGCTATTCCCAGAATGCCTTTAATGAGGCTTTCTAGGAGCGCTTTGCCCCTTTTTCTCATGTTATGAACGAATTGAAAAAAGCCCAGATAGAGTGGGAGTTTTTCCTGCGAGATCCCTCGGTGGGGTCTCAACCAAGAGCGTAACAAAGACCAGAATCCTTCTATGGTATTGACATGCACTTCACAAAAGCCATCTTGATCGTCATCCCGGGCGAATTCACCCTGGCCATGATGAACCACGGCATGGGCATAGCCCCAGGCTTCCAGCCGCCCGTAGATGTTGTACTCGTCGGTATAAATGAGTGTGCCCGGGGCAATCGCCTTTTTAATCAGCGGCTCAATGGTTTTTTGCTGGACATTCTCCAACATCTGAATGCACACATCCCCCCCGCGTTGAATCATACCTAAGATCGGCGGTTTTTCCCCAGCTAAGGTGCCCCGTCCTCGACGGCCTTTGAGTCGATTGCGTCGTCCTGTTCGTCCTTTTTTTTCACCGCCGTAGGATGCCCTTTATGACCGGCCACAAGATAGACTTCATCGCACTCGACTACCCCATCAAGACAAGCGGGCTCCTGCTGGTCAACCAGCCCTTGCCGCAGATGCGTAGTCATGTGCTGCACATCATCTTTATTCAACCCCAGTTCCTGGGCAATTTGCCGGTTGGATAGATTCAAGCCCATGAAATACAGACACAGAATCCAAACTCGTAACGGCTGGTGGTGACCGGCTAACACGGTGCCGGTCAAATCATCAAAGTCCCGAGCACAGCCGGGGCATCGGTAGCGTTGGCGATCGGGCTGCGTGTCATCAAAACCCCGCTTGATAAGCCGAGTCGAACCACAGTGCGGACAGAAAATACCATCGGACCAGCGCAAGGCGCGAACCGTTTCAAAGCATTTGGCATCATCGATGAGATGTTGGATATTGACCATGGTGAAAAGCCAGATTGGAAGGCAAGGAAAAAGGGCCCACAGCACCAAGATAAGCCGGTGGGATTACCCCTTCAAGACAACTCCCCGGAATCCATAATGAGCCTATACTTCTATCCTTCCGAAGCGAGGATGAAATGCACGGAGTCGGAATCATCGGTGCTGGCAGCGTATCCACGGGGCATCTGCGAGCGGTGGCGGCCCTTGAATCTACGCACTTGCGGGCGGTCGCCGACACGGACGCGGAACGCCTAGCTCGCGTCTGCGCGGAGCACGGCTGCGAGGGCTACGCCTCCTATGAGGATTTGCTCGCGGACGAGCGGGTTGACCTCGTCATCGTCTGCCTGCCCCACGGCCTGCACTGCGAAGTGACCGTAGCCGCGTTGGAGGCTGGCAAGCATGTGCTGGTGGAAAAACCGATGGCTGTCAACGTGGAGGAGTGCGACGCCATGATCGCGGCCGCGCAGCGGACTGGCAACCAACTCTCCGTCGGCCACATGCACCGCTTCTCGCCGACGAACCGAGCCGTGAAGAAGCTATTGCGCGAGCAGGCCGTGGGCGATTTGGTCTGTCTCTGCGACGAGGCCTACCGCCCTTTCAATCCTAACAGGTCGCCTTGGTATCTCGACAAGGCGACGCACGGGGGTTTGTGGTATCAAAACGGCATCCACCTGATCGACCGCTCCTGCTGGTGGACGGGCAGTCGCGTCGTCGCCGTCAAGGCTTTGATCGACAGCCGGTTCTTCGAGTTCTCAGCGGACGATGTGGCCATGGTGCTTTTGCAGTTCGAAAACGGCGTGTACTCGACGCTGATTCACGTGTGGTGGAAGACGGGCGGGCGGCGTTACAGCACGGAGTTCGTCTGCACGGACGGCATGCTTCAACTGCGCAGGGGGATCGAATCGGGAAGGAACGATCTTTTTATCGGCAGGGACGGGGACTGGGAACAGGTCGAGGTGAGTGAGGACCACCACACTACGACGCGGCAGTTGGGCGAGTTCGTCGAGGCGATTGACGCGGGAACGGAGCCACCGGTGACAACCGCATACGCCCGCCATCTGGTAGCGGTCCTGACGGCGTGCATGGAGTCGTCCCGCCTCGGCAGAGAAGTGGTGCTTGAAGCATGAATGATACTGATCTGTGCTATTTCTCCGGCGTTGAACTGCGCCGCCTGTACGAGCGCCGCGAGCTGTCTCCGGTGGAAGCTACCGAGGCGGTGCTGCGCCGAATCGAAGCGCTCGACCCCAAGCTCAATGCCTTCGTCACGGTCACGCCGGAGCGGGCCTTGGCCGAGGCGCGCGCGGCCGAAGCTGCCTTTGCCGGTGACGACAAACCGCCTCCCTTGGCCGGCATCCCCGGCTCGCTGAAGGATCTGACGGCGACGCGCGGGATCCGCACCACCCGGGGGTCGCTGCTGACCGCTGACTGGATCCCAGACTTTGACGCGCCCCTTGCCGAACGGTTGCGCGACGCCGGTATGGTGCTGCTCGGCAAGACGAATACGCCGGAGCTTGGCTGGAAGGGAGATTCGGGCAACCGCGTCGTCGGGCCAACTCACAACCCCTGGCGGCACGGACGCACGCCGGGCGGTTCTAGCGGGGGAGCGGCGGCGGCCGTGGTCGCTGGCATGGGCGTGCTGGCTCAGGGCACGGACGGTGCCGGCTCGATCCGCATCCCGGCCGGCTTCTCGGGTGCCTTTGGCTTCAAACCCTCTTGGGGGCGAGTGCCTCAGTACCCGGCCAGCGTGGTGGAGACTCTGTCCCACGCTGGGCCGATTACCCGCACTGTCGGCGACGCCGTGCAGATGCTTGAGGTCATGCTCGGTCCCGATGCGCGGGATCGCACCTCGATGCCAGCCGAACCGTTGGGGCTTGATGAGATCGAAGCTGGCGTGGATGGGCTACGCGTGGCTTGGTCGCCCGACTTAGGGTACGCGGCCGTCGATGCTCAAGTCGCCGAGACCGCACAAGCGGCAGCCCGTCGCTTCGCGGATCTCGGTTGCACTATTGAGGAAGCGCACCCGGCTGGCGAAGATCCGTGGCGTCTCGTCCACGTCCTGTGGTCAACGGCCTTTGCCGCCTCTTTCCACGACCAGTTCGACCAGATCGCCGATCGCCTCGATCCCGGCTTGCGCGCCGTCGTCGAAGAGGGGTTCGAATTCCGCGGCACGGACGTGGCCAATGCCTACATAGAGCGCAACGCGTACTACCATCAATGGCGGGAATTCTACGAGAACTACGACTTGCTGCTGACGCCGACGCTACCGGTCCCCGCCTTTGCCGCCGGCAACGACCACCCCGGTTCGATCGCCGGTCGCGACACTACCTACCTGAGTTGGACGGCCTTCACCTACCCGGTGAACCTCACCGGCCTGCCCGCGGCCAGCGTGCCCTGCGGCCGCGTCGATGGCCTGCCCGTGGGCCTGCAAATCATCGGCGGCTGGCGTCAGGACCTCACCGTGTTGCGCGCCGCCCGTGCCTTCGAACAACTCGCCCCCTGGAGCCACGAGCGCCCGCTTCTCTGACCTAGGGGAAAAGCTCAACCAGCAGTTGATCTACTGTCGCGTTCCTCAATGCCGACAACCCCGACAGCATTAGGCGAGTTCGAGGTCCGTCTGCGAGAGGTCGTTCCCCGTGCAGAGGAGCGGTTCGCCAGCGAGTTGGGCCGTAGCGTAGGCGGCGCAATCCCCAAAGTTGAGTGCCGCCGGATGGCGTCCTTTGCCGTAGCTCAGCCAAGCCTGATGGGCCGCGGAGTAGTGGGCCTGACTGAATGGGATTGCGACGGTGTCGGTCTCCTGGATGAAGCGAGCGAGAATCCCCTGAGCATTGCGTTCAAGGCGAGCCGACAGCACAATAGCGGCTTCGAGCAGAGTAGGTGTGCCTACACCGAGGCTGGGCGCGGCGGCGAGCTTGGACTGAAGGACTTCGTGCTCCGGTTCTTGGAGTAGGATGGCAACGATCGCCGAGGAGTCGAGGATCATACGCCGTCTTTGCCATAGCCTAAGATGTCTTTCTCTTCATCCCGGCTCAGTTTTCTACCTAGCTCCGAAGACGGCACATAGGGCCAAACCTCCGTCTCTAGGAATCGACGCAACCGTCCGCCACGGTCATTGGCGGCACCTTGATAGGCCAAGCGGTCGCGGCGCTCTTCCAAGGATCGGCGCACTGCCTCCGTTTTGTTCTCGCCTGTGAGAAGGGAGACCTCCTTGATCAGCCGCTCGACGTCCTTATTCTTAATGTTCAAGCTCATGAAATGCCCTCCGCTACTATTGGACCGTCCAGAATAGGTCAAGTCCATGCTAGAAAGGTGAAAAGAAAGGTAGAAAAAGTCAATCATGGTAGAAGTAGTCAACGATAATTGAGTCAAGAAGGTGAGGTTACGCCAATGAAGGTGAGAAAGATCGTCTATCTGATTCACTCAATGCTCTACAGTGACCTAGCCGCTACGGATCCGAAAACCCTGCGCAACACGAACGCCGGGATCTATCTCGAGCGCGAGTTGCTGTGCGAACGACGTTGGCGCGCGGCGGTCCGTCAACTGGAGCCGGATGCGATTTATGCTCAGCTCGACGGGGGTCGGGAAATCCTCGCCTACGCCAAGCAACAACTTGGTGACGATCGTGTTCTCGCGCCTCGCGCCGAGTGGTATGACGGGATCGACCCCGAGCAGTACAGGCAGGATTTGACCGACTCGTTCTCGTCGCAGCTAGCCGACAAGGGGCACCAGCTCGATTGCGAGATTACTGAGTTGGAGTTGTGGGGCGAGTCGTTTACTGGATGTGTCTATAGTTACGGCACTGCACTCGGCCGCCAGCTCGGTCTTAAGACGCCGGCGTTTGACAACTTTGACATGACGGTGCCAGACCAACGCCTCCTTTGCAAAGCGGAGTTGGTGACTCATTTTCTGCTCCCGGACGGCGCCACGCGAGGCTACCTCTTCGACGGTCCACTGGGCTATCCGATCGGCCTCTTCCTCGACGGGTTCAGGACGAGTGAGGCAGGAGCTACGGGCAAGATTAGGCTCGATCTGGATCCTAGTAAAGTGATGTTGGAAAGCCCCTTGGGGATCACCCTGCACGCCCATCTCAGCATCGACCGACCCAATCGCAAGATCCCCGTACACCCCACGCGCGACTTTGACGGCATAACGGCTACTGCCGCCGGGCTGGAAATACCACGGGGTAGCGAGCACTCCATTCTGGGTGTTCTGATGAGCCCGGCCGATCTGCTCGCGGCCATGCAAAACGCCACCGTCTGCTAAGATCAAGGACTGATGTTGCCCAATCGGGGGACGCGCTCTAATTTGGCCCAAGCATACGACAACCCTTTCCAATGGCCGCATCGGAGGAATCCCATGTTGACCGACCAGCAGTTGCAACACTTCCGAACCTTCGGCTTTGTCACCCTGCGCAAGCTGTTCACCCCGGAAGAGGTCGAGATCCTGCGCGAGGAGTACGAGTCCGAGCTCGATCACGTGTACGCCGATCAGCCCTTCACGGGGGAGACGCGCTACTGGACGATGATGCTGCACCCGCGCACCCCCCTGTACGCCAGCCTGCTCGAAGACGAACGCTTCTGCGGCGTGGCCGAGCAGCTATACGGCGACGACGTCATCGGCATCGGCACTGATGCCAACCGCTATGTCGGCGATACGAGATGGCATCCCGACCACAGGGCCGATCCATCCGCGGACTGCTTCGGCGTCAAGTTCGCCTTCTACCTCGACCCGGTCGATGCCGAGAGCGGTGCCCTGCGGGTCATCCCCGGTTCGCATCGGCGCGAGTTCCACGATCAGTTGCACGACAACCTGAACTCTCTAGAGATCGACGTGGCCAATGTCCCCGCCTACGTCTGCCGGTCGGAGCCGGGCGACGTGGTGGCCTTCGATATGCGCTGCTGGCACGCTAGCAGTGGCGGCGCTGCGGGCCGCCGCATGTGTACCTGTGTTTACTACAACAACCCCAAGGGCGAAGTCGAAGAGGCCGCCACTCGTGAACGCGCCGTCAGCTCAAAGGAGACGCCCGCGCACTTCGGACGAGCGGAACAGTCTATGTACCCACTCGAATGGCTGCGGAACCCTTCCGGCAGCCCCAAGCGAGGACGCTGGCTGCGGCGGATGGCCGAGCTTGGGTACTTTGAACTGCCCGCTGTTCCTTGAGCGCTCAGACCGCAACAAAGCATTGATGCGACAGCCATATAGTCTATATTGGACTATAACGGCAACCCAGCTAGAGGAGCTATGACCACCCGATACTCAGCACCCCATCGAGTTTGGACTGTCGCCGAGGCCAAGGCGCGTTTGTCTGAAGTCCTGCGTCGCGCCGAAGAGGAAGGGCCTCAACACATCGGCAGGCGGAAGTCCTTCGTCGTAGTTCCCGCCCACGTATGGGCCGAGAAAGAATCGCAGCGCCAACCCATGGGCCAGTGGCTCGTCGCCAACATGCCCCGTGGCGCGAACCTTGAGACCACCAGAAATAGAGAGTCCCGGCGGGAAATCCCATTCGCGTCTGGAGACACAGGGTGAGCAGGTTTCTGCTAGACACCAATGTGGTCTCGGAGTTGACAAAAGACGCGCCCAATCCGCGGGTTGTAGCATTCCTGACCGAACAAGACGACTTGTGGTTATCCGCGCTAGTGTTGCATGAGTTGGAGTTCGGCTTGGAGCTGCTGCCGCCGGGACAACGTCGCGACGGGTTGCGGTCGGTGTTGTCAGAGTTCATTGCAACGTATGAGGACCGCATCTTGCCCTTGGAGAGGACCGGGGCAGAGCGGGCTGCCCAATTCCGGGCGCAGGCGCATCGCTCTGGTCGCGTGCTGGACTTGGGGGATGCGCTGATCGCCGGGACAGCCAAAGTTCACAGTCTCTCTGTTGCTACGCGGAACGTCGGGGACTTCGCAGACCTAGACGTCGATGTCATCAACCCTTGGGAAGACGCCTTAACCACCCCCAACAAATCCACTGTCGAAGCGGGCGAGGATAGTGCCGACCCACAGGAGAAGGGGCCTGGAAATAATGCAGGAGATGGCGATTGAATTACCCGCCGCAAGCAGCGGGGTATCGCGTTAGTAGTCCAAGAGCGCGGCGGTAGGGCGTCGGTGTGGGTTGGGTAGCAGGGCGGAGGCGGGACCGTGGGCAGGAAATCGCAGGGGGGCATATCCCAATCGGCCCTCCCGATCTCGGTTTTTGCTGTTTTGTGTCTGTGTGGGTGGCTTTCGCCTCAGCCGTAGAAAGAAATTAAATCCTGATGCGACCCGAAGCCAGCAGCCGACCGCCGAGATTCTAGCCGGGGAGGTATTTGACAAGTGCCACCGCCGCGCCAATCGCGGCGATTAGAACGACGATAGCCCGGTTTACTTGATGGGCAATATCACCTTTAAGTTCGGCAATATCACCTTTGAGTTCGGCAATATCACCTTTGGTAGCTAGGTGTTCGTAGGCACCTTCTAGCCGCGACACGCGGTCACTTAATTCGGTCATGGTTCAAACATCCTCTCAATCATCCATGTACCGCGAAGATCGACGCCGGCGACATGGCCGTCAACTCCTGCCATTTCACGACGGCAGCCGCGATCACCGCGACCAGCGGCCAGCAGCCGTCGAGAAGAAATAGGGCGTAAAAAACGAGGGTTTTGTATTCATTGCACGCGGCCAACAATGTCTGCGGCCACCATTCTCGCGGCCTTGCCTATAGCTTGGTCGCACTCGAAATCAGCATCGTTGCCGACGTTGGGAATGGCGAGCAAATGGTCCACGAACGATTCGGAAGACTTGGAGAGCGGTTTCTCGGCAGATTCAAGCCCAATATCCGACAGATCCTTGGTAACCCTTTCAGCCGCATGAACTCGATCTTCTTCCCGCATCCAACGCCTTGGAGATTGCTGATTCCGCCGTGTCCTCTAGGGGGTCTGCCCACCTCTTGAGCCGTTGCATTGTCTCCGCCGACACTCTGATTGTAGGCATTACTACCTCCTCAACTTGTTACCTTGAAACAACGTAACAACGACCCCACGGACGATCAATACTCATAGATTCCCCTGCGAGTTCCTCGTCGTCCACGAGGTTTTGTATTACTTTCCGAAGGCCTTCCGTTCGCTCTTTCGGCTGTCGAAGAGGACTGTAGCCGAAGGCTCATAACTCTCCACAAAATCGAGGGAACCTTAGCTATGCCCGCATCGAATTCACAGACGGTACTGATTCGCCCGGGACTGCTCGCCGACGGCCTCGGTGGCAGCGCCAAGGCCGGGCAGGCGGTATTCGTACGAGATGGCGCGATCGCCGCGGTCGGACCATTAGCACAGGTGGAGCAGCAGACGCCTCCCGATACCTCGACCATTGATTTGAACGACTGCTGCCTGACGCCCGGTCTCATCGACGGCCACACCCACCTCAGCCTGCCGGGAGATGGCCGCCGCTACGACCTGACCTTCCTCGAAAGCGACGAGACGATGGTGCTGATCGGGGCCATGAACATGCGCAAGCACCTGAGCGCCGGTATTACCACCCTGTGCGAGCACGGTGCCCGCAACAGGGTCGGGTTCATTCTCAAGGAAGGGCTGAAGCGCGGATACATCTCCGGGCCGCGGCTGCTCGTCAGCGGTCGCCCGATCACCTGCACGGAGGGCCACTTCCACATGTGCAACGAGATCGCCGACGGAGTGGAAGAGGTCCGCCGATCCGTGCGTCGGCTCGTGCACGAGGGGGCCGACTACATCAAGGTAATGGCCTCCGGTGGCGGGACGAGCGGCACGATTCCGGGGTTGGCCTCCTATTCGACGGAAGAGTTGCAGGCCCTGGTGGGCGAGGCGCGTCAGTTTCACCGCCTCACTGTCGCCCATTGCCGCGCCACGCAGTCGATGGTGCGGGCCGTCGAGGCCGGCATCGACCTTATCGAGCACGTCGAGTTTCTTGAACCAGACCACGTAATGCGCTTCGACCCGCAAGTCGCCGAGATGTTGGCCGAATCCGGCATCTGGCTGAGCCCCACGCTGCAGGCGTGGACCAACTACCCGGATATGGTGCGCCTGCGCAAGCTGCGCGACGAGGGAGCTATGGGTGCCAAAGAGGAGGCAGCGCTCACCCATCTCGAACAACGAGCGGAGAAGCGGCTGGATGTGATGCGGAAGATGCTCGACTACTGCCTGAAGGAGCGCGTGGTACCCGGCACGGACTCAGGCGTGGGCAGCCTCGAATTCGGCCACTTAGACTACGACCTGCAGCTACTGGTCGAATGCGGCTTCACCCCGGCCGAAGCCCTCGTCGCGGCGACTCGGATCTCGGCTGAGGCGTTCGGCATTGCCAATGAGGTGGGGACGATCGAGGTCGGCAAAGCTGCGGACCTGGCCGCCTTTGCGGGCGATCCGACGGCAGATGTGGCCGCCTTCAGCGACGTCAGGGCGGTTTTCCAAGCCGGGGTGCGCGGGTCCTATATACAATCTGTCAACCTATCCACGGAGATTGATTAAATTCAAGATAATATAAGGGCGCACAATGCTTTGTATTATTCCGTGGAGCCAGACGCTCTTTGGCCTACGTCTCATTGTGCCGCTCCTAATTATTCTTCTATATGGGGAGCGGCTGCGCTCCCCATATACAATATAGCCTAAGTAGATTTTTATTCACTTATCAAGGGAGGATATTATGTTGCGATCTTTGGCTGTCCTGATTTTGTTCGTGTCTTATTCGTTTTCTTCGGATGACCAAATCGAATATGAGGGATTATTTTACAAAGGGAAAACTATAGATCATGTAACGGAGGTGTGTTCTATCCAGTGGAGCAGACTGGATACTTCAATAGCGTATCCTATAATTTTTAAGGATTGCGTTGATAGACAACTGAAGGGAATTAAAATGTGGGAGTTGTGGCTTGAGCGGGATGACTTAAAAGGTTCCGATATGGATAAGATAGAAACCATTTGCGTAAGAAGGAATCTAATTAATTACGAGGACCATATTTACGACGAAGCTGAGCCGCTTTTTGACTTCCATAGTATATATAAATGCTTAGTAAAACAACACAGTGCTGCTCTGGCAATATATAGACTTAGGGAACATGGACTTTACAGTAGCTTACAGTCGTCCACTGGTATTAATACGGACGACTTCTTTGAATGTTCCGAGAAATGGGCCGGAGATTTTGTATTGTGGAGTAGGTGCGAAACTGATTTTATTACCTGGATGAATCAAGAATATGGAAATGACGACTAATTGTTTTCGGAAGGAACTATATATTTGTTCACGTTGACAGATTGTATATAAAACCCGGATGCGCGTTCGATAGTCAGCATAGAGGGCGGCGATAGATGCGAATCGACAGACTCGACGTGTACTACGTGGTTATGCCGCTCATCTATCCTTGGCGCACGGCGTATGGGGAAGACGCCGACATCCACTCGGTGCTCGTCAAGCTGACCAGCGGCGAGCACGAAGCTTGGTCGGAGAGCACCCCCTTCTTCGCGCCCACCTATCTCAACGAGAGCGCCGGGTCCGCGTTCTACCACGTCTCCGAAGTGATGGGCCCTTGGGTCGTGGGGCGCGAGTACGACACGGCCGCGGAGCTAAACCAGCGGCTGGCGATTTTCAAGGGCAACAGCTTCGCCAAGGCGGCCGTGGAGATCGGCTGGTGGACGCTGCAGAGCCGCATCACCAGGACCCCCCTGCATCGGCTTCTCGGCGGCCGGACCCGCGACGTGGTGGCTGGCGCTGACTTCGGCATCCAAGACTCCTACGACATGCTCCTCGGGAACATCCAGCAGGCCGTTGACGCCGGATTCCCGCGCATCAAGCTGAAAGCGGCTCCGGGCTGGGACCTAGAAATGCTGCAAACCGTCACCAGCACCTTCCCCGACACCACTTTCCACATCGACTGCAACTGCGGGTACACCCTCGACGACCTGCCGTTTTTCAAGGCCATCGACGGCATGGGACTCGCCTTCATCGAGCAGCCGCTTGCGTACAACGACCTGCTCGATCATGCCGAGCTCGCGCGACAGATTGGTACGCCCATTTGTCTCGACGAGAGCATCGTCGATCCACGCACCGCCGAGCAGGCGCTTCGCATCGGTGCCTGTCGCTACATCAACATCAAGCCGGGAAGGATCGGCGGCTTGACCAACGCCCTCGCCGTGCACGACATGGCCAGGGACGCCGGTGTGCCGGTGTGGGTCGGGGGGATGCTCGAAAGCGCTCTGGGGGGATCAATCTGCGTGGAGCTAGCGACGCTGGAGAACTTCACCTACCCGGGCGACCTGTTCCCCTCCTCCCGCTTCTATCGCCGCGACCTGTCGCAACCGCCCCTAGAGCTCGCCGAGGGCTGTGTCTTCAAGCCCTCGACCGGCGATCTGCCGACGCCGGATGCCGAACTGCTGGCGGCGCAGACCTTGCGCTGGAAGACGGTCACGCCGGACTCACCGTGATCCGCTGGTTTGTAATTAGGTCGCTAGCGGCGCTCCGCGGGGTATGGCGATAGAGATCGGCGATTTTTCGTACTGGGAGCGGCAGGCGGTGAAATCGGCGTTGCGGTATTCGCCTAGGTGAATGGATCCCGCAATGCGGTCTCCTTCAGCGCGACCGGAAAACAGGAAGGGGATGGAATCGCCCGGGCGGCTCACTTGGCTGCGCAGCTTTATCTGATCGCCTTCGATGACGCCGGCGATTTGCTGCTGGGAAAAATCGCTTATGTGGGTGCCGCCGATCCAATGCCCCTCCTGTTCGAGGAATAGCTGGTGCTGGCTGCTGCTGCTCGAATAGTTGATGGTGAGATCCCAAGAGCCGCTGACATCGGTTGCCGGAGGAGCTAGCTCGGTTGATTGGGGACTGCGTTGCGCGGTTAAGATGCGGTGGATACGGTCGGCGACCACTTGGTCGTTGCCCGGCTGCATCTGGTTGGGCGTGATGCCGATGGAAGTGCGGCCGTTGGCACCGCCGCTGGCCACGGCAATGCGGGGTTTGTTGCGGGCGAAATCCTCGGCGACCTCTGCGCCGGTAATGTGCAAGACGGCTGGGTCCCAACTGATGGTGAGGACCGGGGCGCGGTTGGACAGGCCGGTGGGTTCGTTGACCTCGGTTGATACGCTGTCGATGTCGCGCACCCGCTGGGCGATATGGTCGAGATAGGACAGCCAAGTTTGCCATTCGGCGGCGTGGTCGCGGCGCACCCAGGCCTCCACCGCCGCCAGCATCCCCATGATTTCTTCCTTGCCGATTTTGTCGTCGCGGCCCGGCCCGTGGTGCGGCGAACTGAATTGCCACGCCGACTGTAGCAAGGCTTTGTCACCCAGCACCAAGCCGGCGCACTGGGGTCCGCACAGGGCTTTGCCGCCGCTGTAGGCCACGACGGTGGCACCCCTTTGCAAGTGGACATTGGGAATGGTGAGGTTTTCGGCTGCGGAGTCGGCGAGGATGGGGATGTTGTGCGGGCGGGCTACGTCGGCAATGACTTCTAGGGAAAGCGGCTGGCCGGTGGCAGAGCCAGCCCCCGTGGTTATGTAGATCATGGCGGTGCGGGGATTGATAGCTTGTTCCAATTCGGCTTGGGTCTCGACCATGACGATTTCGACGCCGATGCTGCGCAGGGCGTGGTCGTAGGCGTTGCGCGAGTACCGGGGGATGATGACTTGGGTTTTGTCTAGGCCGGTCAAATCCGGGATGCGGATCAGCTTTTCGGGGTTGCCGCCGGTGACGCAAGCTGCGGTGATGTGCTTGAGGCCAGCGGCGCAGCCCGCCGGAATCAGGCCCCAGTCGGCTCCGGTGATGTCAGCTAGTCTTTGGCCGACGGCTTCGGCCAGTTCGTCGTATTGGACGAAGTAGCCCGAGGCTGCTTCCATGGCCGCCACAACTTCGGGGAGTTCGACCGAGCCGCCGATGATGGTAAACGTGCCACGGCAGTTGATGATGGGTTCGACGCCAATGGCTTGATATATGTTTTGGTCGCTGGTGTCCAGTGTCATGCGGGCCTCCCTTTTGGAGTGTGGATGGATGGGCGGTGCGTGAGTCTCGACGATGATGGGTACCGAATAGGTGTAGAGGCGGGGCGCGCTCCGCACCGCCTCTACTATTCTTTATGATCCAACCATCTCGACGAAATAGCGGTGGATGCTCAAATCGCTGGTCAGTTCGGGATGGAACGAGGCGACGAGCACTTGGCCTTGGCGCGCCACGACCACATCGTCGCCGCAGGTCGCCAGCGCCGCGACTCCGTCGCCCAATCGCGCGATGCGGGGTGCGCGGATAAAGATCATCGGCAGTGATCGCGGCTGCTCATCCGCCGCCCAAACGCCCGTCCCTTCGAAGCTATCGACTTGGCGGCCATAGCTATTGCGTTCGACGTCGATGTCGATCAGGCCGAGGGACTTCTGCGGTGGGTTGGAGACGCCTTTGGCCAACAGGATCATTCCGGCGCAAGTGCCAAAAATGGGGTTGCCGTCCGCGGCGAAGTCCCGCAGCGGCGTCCAGAACTCCCAAGAGTCCATGAGCTTGATTAGCGTCGTGCTCTCGCCGCCGGGGAAGATCAGGCCGTCAACTTCGGACAATTGCTCCGGCTTTTTGATTACGCGGGATTCGACGGCCAAGGCGTCGAGCATTTTGCCGTGGGCCGCGTAGTCGCCCTGCAATCCCAAAATTCCAATCATTGTTTATACCTTGACAATCCCCGGCGGAAGTATCCGCAGATGAACGCAGATGAACGCAGAGGCAGGGGGGGGACGCTTCATAAAATTACCCCGTCCCTGACAGAGCAGTGACGGGGTAATTTTCGTTTGTCTCTGTGCGATGCTTACCAGCCGCGAGTTTGCAGTTTGTCCTTCTCTTCGAGGGTGTCGATGTTGATGCCGACCATGGCCTCGCCGAGGTTTTCAGAGACGCGGATCAGGACCTCTGGATCGTCGTAGTGGGTGGTGGCCTCGACGATGGCTTTGGCGCGGATGGCCGGATCGCCGGACTTAAAGATCCCGGAGCCGACGAAAACGGCCTCAGCGCCGAGTTGCATCATCAGCGAGGCGTCGGCTGGGGTGGCGACGCCGCCGGCGGCAAAATTGGGCACCGGCAGCTTGCCGTGCTCGGCGACCCAGCAGACCAGTTCATACGGTGCGCCTAGGTCTTTAGCCGCGGTCATTAGTTGCTCGGGACGCAGCACGGTCAGCCGGCGGATTTCGTCGGTGACCGAGCGCATGTGGCGCACGGCCTCGACGATGTTGCCCGAGCCAGCCTCGCCCTTGGTGCGGATCATGGCCGCGCCCTCGCCAATCCGCCGCAGGGCTTCGCCGAGGTTGCGGCAGCCGCAGACGAAGGGCACTTCAAAGGCGAACTTATCGACGTGATAGTGCTCGTCGGCTGGAGTCAGGACCTCGCTTTCGTCAACGTAGTCGATCCCGAGGGCTTGGAGCATCTGCGCTTCGGCAAAGTGACCAATGCGGCATTTGGCCATGACCGGAATGGAGGTCGCCTCCATGATCTGGCGCAGCTTCTCAATGCTCGACATGCGCGACACCCCGCCTTCGGCGCGGATGTCGGCGGGCACTCTTTCCAGCGCCATGACCGAGGTGGCCCCGGCGTCTTCGGCGATCTTGGCTTGGTCGGCGGCGACGACGTCCATGATGACGCCGCCCTTGAGCATTTCGGCGAGGCCGGTCTTGAGGCGCAGGGTGCCAGTCTGGCCGTTTTGTATCTCGCTCATAGCGCAATCTCCTTTAGATCAGTTCCTTAAAAACATATTCCAAAATAGGCACTTGCGCAATTTTTGCCTAGGGCAGAATTAGGTGCCGCGCAGGCTTTGCCAGTAGGTGCGGCAAAGGTCGCGAGCGAAGAGGAAGAGGGCCGCTGAGGTCGCAACACTGGCAAGGATCGCACCGACAATGAGGACGGCGACCGGCGACCAGGGCAGTAGGGGGCGAGTTAGCAGGAGAACGGTGAAGACACAGGCGACCACCAAACCGGGTCGGCCGAGCGCGGCGAGATAGGTTGCAAAAGACAGGCCGATCAAGCGGTTGACGAGATACTGCGACAGCAGCAAGAACAGCAGGGCGGCGGCGGCGATGACGCTGGCCACGCCTTCGACGCCGCGCGGCAGGCCATAGAAGTACAGTGCCGGGATCAGCACCCCCATGCTAAAGAGCGACCAGTAGAAAGACCAGTTGGTTTTGCCTTTGGCCATAAAAATCGAGCCGACTAGGGTGCTGGCGACTTTCAAAAGCGTGGCCGCGGCCAACAGGCGCAGCACCATCCACATCGGCTCGGTGTTGAGCAAGGCGGCAATCTCCGGCGCAAAGACGAATATCCCCGCGAGGACCGGACCCAGCGCGAGCACGAAGCCCTGTACCGAGGACAAATAGCCACGGCGCAGGAGCGAATTGTCTTCTACGATCGTCGAAAAGGTTGGGAAGGAGACGCGCTGGATGGTCGTCGCCAGCCGGGTCAAAGGCTGCAAGGTCAATCGTTCGGCCAAACTGTAATAGGCTTGGGCCGTGGCCCCCAGCGGTATGAAGATAAAGAGGTAAGCGATCTTGCCATTGAGCAGGGCCACCACGCGCGAACCCGTAAGATTCAGGGCGAAGCGAAGGATCTGGCGCAGTGCTTGGAGCCGGAAGCGCAGACGCGGAAGCCAACGGGCCGAGAGCGCGAGGCTGCTGAAAAGGCCTAGTTCGCGCACGACTGATCCGATAACCGGGACTAGGACGCCCAATTCGGGTCGCCAGAAAAGCAAAAGCGTCACTGCAAGGCCGAAGGTCAGGACTGAAACGAGTTCGGAAAGAGCTACGGCGCGGAAGTCGAGGTTGCGCTGTAGTCTGGCTCGCAACAGGCCCGCCAATGAGGCGAAGGGGATGGCTAGGCAGAACGTGCGCAGGACGCGGTCGAAGGTGTGCGGGTCGTCACCTCCCAGAAAAGGAGCCAGCCAAGAGGACGCGGCGATCACCGCAGCGGTAATCAGCAGTCCCCAACTCAAACAAGTCCAGAAAGCCGTGTCGAAGTGTTCCTCGCTCGCGTCTGGCAACTGGACCAAGGCCGCGCCCAGACCTAAATCGCCGACCAGCGATAGGAGCATTATCAGTGCCAGTACCCACTCAAAACGGCCCAAATCGTCGAGGGGCAAGAGCTTGTAGAGCGCCAGCATGACGCCGAGCTGGATAACGGAAGCGCTGCCGTTCCAGAGAAAACCGCGCAGGGCGCGCGTGGCCAGAGAGAGCGAGGCGCTCACAGGCTATGGCGACCAGTAATCCGCAGATGGACGCAGATGGACGCAGAATAGGATCACAAGACGATCCGAATGCTCACGACGCTTCGACGCGCGCTTTGGCGATGCGGCCCTGCTTGCCGAAGATGTTGACCGCCCGCGCTTCGAGCAGGTTTTCGCCCTCGGCGAGCGTCCACTCAAAGCGGGCCTCGCGCTCCTCGCGCCACGGGCCGCCGTCTTGGCGCACCAAAAAGTGCGAGAAGTTGGGCGCGGTGTGCTCTAGATCGACTTGCAGCGTACGCGCCTTTTCCGCCACTTGGAGGTAGAGCCGCGTCTGGTTGACCGACCAGTAGAAGTCCCCGATGCGAGAGGTCTGCAAGGAGTATTCGGCATAGCGGGGATCGATGTCGTCCGACCACCACAGATAGCCATCCCAGTGGTATTGACCGGAACCGTGGCGCAGCTCGGCTGGCTCGGCGAAGATCAGGTGCGTGTTGCGCAGCGGAATGCCGAAGCGGCAGAAGACGTCGATATAGTTGGCCATGGGCTCGACGACCTTTTGCGGCAGCTTGTTGGCCATGATCGTTGCGCGCCGTTCGTCGGCCGCGGCCTCGTGTAGCTCCAAGGCGTTGATGGGCACACCGTCGATTTCATAGGTGGCGTCGAATTCGCGGGCTGGCCCGGCGTCTTCGAGGATCCACTTTTGCAACTCCTCGCACCAGACCTCGGCCAAGCAGTGGTGATCGACAACGATTGAGCGGGCCACCCACCCTAGGGACGAGGCGCAGCCGGCGAACACTGCTCCGTAGTGGGTACACATGCCGAAGCCCCAGTCGCCCTTGGTGGTGTCGAGGACTTCGAGCGGGTTCCAAGAGGGGCAGTGGGGATATTTGTCGGATTGCCAGCCCAGCCATTGGCTGTGGACCCAGTCGCGCAAAAGGGCTAGTTGTTCGAGTTCGGTTTTGCCTGCGGCGATGACTTCGTCGAGGCGGTACTGCTTGCGCAGCCGCTCTTGGTGCGGGTGCAGCCCCATATAGGCGAAGGGGTACGAGCTGTACACGAGTTCGGGCTGGTCGAACTCTGCCCGCTTGAAGGGGGCGAGGCTCTTGGCGTCCTCCTCGATATCGGCTTCGAGCGTGACAGCCTGGAGCGTCGGGGTCTTGTTGGCCGCGTCGGTTTCGAGGATGGCGCACCACTGCACGAAGCGTCCGGGCCACTGCAAGGCTGTGCCTCGTTCCCAAGCCGTCCAAGTGCGCGGATCAAAGGAAGGCGTCGAACCCGTGCGCAACTCGAAGTGTATTTGGGTTCCCTGCGGCTGGCGCATCCGCGCTTTCAGGTGCAGGCGGCGGATCCCCATTCGCGGAGCGATGCGGCCGTTGCCCTCTTCGTCGGCAAGGTCGATGACCGGCGAGCAGAGCGTCCCTTGGGGCGGATGTCCCTTGACGCGCAGCCGCACCAGATATTCGCCTTCAATGGCGCGGGCTTCGCCCAAGGTGCCTTGGTGCCAAGTCTTGCCGCCGTCAAAGCTGCGGCTCGAACGGCTTGAGGGCGCGTCGGCTAGACCGCCGGGGAAGGGGTCAATGTGCAACACGCCGCTGTGCGAGAAGACGAATTCGTTGGTGCCTTCTTTGAGGTATTTGGCGGCGATTTTCTTGCGGTCCCAACCGCCGGTGAGCATGCGCTCGCGGTCTTGGCGATGGGTGAGGACGTGGCCGTTGACTTGGAGCCGCATGGGTTTGTCGGCGGTGGATTTGTCGGCGTTGACGTAAAAGAGCAGTTCGGCTCCTTTGGTCTTGGCCGAGGGGATGTCGAATTCGACTTTTGCGCAGAGAGCGGGCGTGAGTTCCTCGCAGATGTCGCCATCGACGCCCATTTCGTTGGTGAGCATATAGGTGGGGGCGAGGCGGGCGGCGGGGGTGGTTTGGGCGTCGATGAAGCGGTCGCGGCGATAGTCTCGGAAGTCGGTGGTGGTAATCTTTTTCATGGTGGGCTCCTGAGTGGGGGTCTAGGCGGGGAATGTAGGGGGTGATACAGGGTGGGGCAAATTAGGTGGCGACTTGGCGCTTGCGATAGCTGGCTATGGCAGCGGGATTCGAGGCGCACTAGGCCAGCCGAGGCTAATCATACCTTTTGGGTAGAAATCACAAAGAATCCTTTTCTTAAGATCACGTGTGGGTCATATTATCCTAAGGACGGAATAGCTACCCGGCCTTGGCGAATATGTAGGAACTATCCCGCACCAATCTGCGTGGTCGTTGACAACTGCCCGGCCCTTCGGGGGCCGATGGCGCTACCTTACACAGGGAGATAGAGTTGGAACAATGAAAAAGCAACTAATTGGTTTCATCTTGCCGATTTTGATTTGCGTGTTGACGCCATTGGTAGCAACTCCGGACGAACCGCCCACTCGGACTCTGTATAGAGTTGAGTCGATTCCTTTCCATCCGGGTGATACGGTTACCTTTTTTGCCTCGGTCAGACAAGTCAGGGAAGGCGCGAAGCGCGGCGTATCCGGTGAAACCGTGACGTTTAGCCTGAGTCCAGACGATGGGACTGCATCGTTAAGCACTACAAGCGGGACAACGGATAGCAATGGAGAGGTACGGACGACGCTGACACTTAGTAGCAGTGCGTCCGGTAATTACACGGTCACAGCCACATTCGGCGATGGCACTTCTAAGAGCCACGGTACTGGGACAGTTTACAATCCATCGCCACCACCGGAAGAGGGAGAACCATCACCACCGGAAGAGGGAGAACCATCACCACCGGAAGAGGGAGAACCATCACCACCGGAAGAGGGAGAACCATCACCACCGGAAGAGATAGAACCATCACCACCGCAACAAGATTTATCGATAGTTGTGATACATAGTCCTGGTTCTGGCGATCCTGGTGATACGTTGACGTTTATTGTTGAGGTTCAGGAGGACGGTAGTCCTGTGTCCGGTCAAACCGTGACGTTTAGTATCAGTCCGGACAATGGGACTTTGTCGTTCCTCGGTGGTACAAGCACTGGCACAACCGGTGACAACGGACGGGCAGCTAAGACGCTGGTATTGGGAAACGATGCGTCCGGCTCCTACACGGTCACAGCGTCGGTGGGTAGCGTCTCAGTGAGTAGAACTGCGACAGTTGAGACCCCGCCGCTGCCGCCGGAAGAGGGAGAACCGCCCACTCGGACTCTGTATAGAGTTGAGTCGATTCCTTTCCATCCGGGTGATACGGTTACCTTTTTTGCCTCGGTCAGACAAGTCAGGGAAGGCGCGAAGCGCGGCGTATCCGGTGAAACCGTGACGTTTAGCCTGAGTCCAGACGATGGGACTGCATCGTTAAGCACTACAAGCGGGACAACGGATAGCAATGGAGAGGTACGGACGACGCTGACACTTAGTAGCAGTGCGTCCGGTAATTACACGGTCACAGCCACATTCGGCGATGGCACTTCTAAGAGCCACGGTATTACAGTTTACAACTCGTCAATACCACCATCAGAGTTTATCATCAGCATGGTATATAGCTCTTTGCCCATCAACCCAGGTGAGAGCATGACGTTTACTTGCATAGTCGAGAAAAACGCTAGCCCAGTGCAAGGTCAAACGGTGACATTTAGCGTCAGTCCAAACGATGGGACTGTGTCGCTGAGTACCACAAGCGCAACAAGTGATAGCGATGGAAAAGCACGGACGACGTTAAGTACGGGGAGCAATTCCTCCGGCTCCTACACGGTCACAGCGTCGCTCGGTAGCCAATCTATCAGCGGAACCGCGACAGTTGAGACCTCACCGCCACAGGACGACCAGCAATCTATCAGCGGAACCGCGACAGTTGAGACCTCACCGCCACAGGACGACTCTGGCGAGGATCAACAGGAGTCCGAGGAGCAGCCAACGCCCACGACCGAGCTCGATGGCATCTCCGCAAGCCATGATTCGGTCCGCGAGAACGATGGGCAGGCGACGACCATCACGCTGACCGTGACGTTGGACAAAGCTGCTACGACGGACGAGACGATCACCCTCACCTTGGTTTCGCCACTAGTAGGCAAGACGGCCCAGCGCGGTGAGGACTTCGACGCGGTCTTGGCCGAAACCCTCACCATTGCAAAAGGCCAGCGAGCGGGCACGGCGCAGCTTGTCCTGACGCCCAAGGACAACACGACGGCGGAGGGCGATAAGGCCCTCGCGGTGCAGGCTACTTCGTCGAGTGGACACGCCGCGCTGATCAATATCAAAATCATCGACAATGATGCGGCCGACGAGCCCCAAGCACGGCTGACGCCCGATCCGTCGGAGGTCGAATTCTCTGCCGACGATCCAGCGTGGAAAACCTTTACCGTACATACCAACCTCGACAGCGTGCTGGTCAGAGCCAACCCGTCCGGCTCCGACCCGGCCCTAGAGGTCGCCGGTGGCCAACAGGTGCCCACCAGAGACTACTGCCCGGCCGAAGGCAACGATAGGCCGACAAGAGGCCGCCGAGACGGCTGGAGCCTGCATGTAAAAGCCTGCCAAGCAGGACAAACAAAAATCCTGCTCATCGACTATGACACCGGCGCGGTCGTGCAGCAGTATGAGGTCAAGGTCGAAGGAACCGGCGTAGCCGCCACGACGGCGCTCAATCCGAGCTATCCCAACCCCTTTAACAGCGAGACGGTCCTTTCCTATACGTTGCCCACCGCCTCTGATATTCGCCTGGAGGTTTTTACCCTGAGCGGCCAACGAGTGGCGGTTCTGCACGAAGGGTTTCAAGCGGCGGGCTATCACACGCTATCTATGGACGCCTCGGCTTTGGCCAGCGGCGTTTATCTGTATCGGTTGACCACCCCGGAAGGCCGTTTTACCCAAAAGTTTACCCTGCTAAGGTGAACATAGAAGGGTATGGGTAATCGTCGCGGCTTAGGGACGCGACAGGGGACCGCTGGCCGGTTTGGCTACTGAATCGGCCAGCGGAGGCCGCCCCTTGGCCAGCACCTCAAGCCGCAGCATTTTTTGGCGAGTCCCAACCGCGCATTAGCAATTTAATGCAGGGAGAAATTAGTCGTTTTAGTGTGGATAAACTGATTAATATGCTGACGCGGGCGGGGATGCAAGTCGAAATTTACGTCAAGCCAAAAGCCGCTTAATCAAAAGTTCAAAACAGCTTCTACGGGGCACCGCGCCCAAACTCAGGCAATAAGGCCCTCAACGTATTGACGCGCGGCAATAGCCGCTGGCAGCGGCTCGTCCCAATCGACCTCCTCAAGCTCGACGACGAGGGGGCCGTCGTAACTGCTATCCACTAACAGCTTGAACAACAAGGGGACTACCATCGGTTGCACTGGAATGGTTGGGACGCCGCAGGCCGCCCCTTGGCCAGCAATAGCAGTACGTACCTGTGCTTTTATGCCGAATTAGGTATATTTAAGTGTATGTTAAACAAGTCAATTTCTTGGGTCGCATCTTCAAGAGATGACCTACGCAATTTCCCCACATCGGCCCGCCGCAAAGCGGGTCTTGAGTTGCAAGCCTTACAGCGGGGAGAGACACCGACCGATTGTAAACCTATGCCTTCAATTGGCCCAGGCGTCATGGAGATTCGCATCAATATTGGCAATGCTTATCGCATCTTCTACGTGGCCAAATTTGAAGAAGGTATCTATGTCTTGCATGCTTTTCATAAAAAAACGCAGCGCACATCGAAGCAAGATATTCAACTTGGCCAGCAACGATACCGGATTCTGCTAAAACATAGACAAGGATGATAAGGAGGCTATGCTATGGAAGTGACCCGAGGCAGCGATAACGTATTTGAGGATATCGGCTTCGAGCGGGAAGAAGCGGCGAGCCTAAAAGTCCGGGCTGATTTAATGCTCGACCTGAGAAAGTACATCGAAACTAGAGGGTGGACCCAACATCAAGCCGCGGCATTTTTTGGTGAGTCTCAACCGCGCATTAGCAATTTAATGCAGGGGGAGATTAGTCGTTTTAGTGTGGATAAACTGATTAATATGCTGACGCGAGCGGGGATGCAAGTCGAAATTTACGTCAAGCTTGGGGCCGCAAAAGATCAGTGAGCGTAAGTAAGGTAATCACTCAGCTTTCTCAATAGACGTTTGTGCCGCTCGGCCGAAATGAAACCCACAGTGCCAAGTACGCTATGACGAGGTAACACAGCGAGAAAGCCAAGTCGAATCAGAGATGTTGATCGCAGACCACTCGACTTGAAATCCTCGTCGGCAGAAGAAATAGTTTCGTCAAAGTTCCCGACATGCTGATGTAACTGCGTGCTTACACCGCAAACGAGCAAATCGCGATAGGGCGGCATTTCTCGTAGGAAAATGGCAGGTCTGTCCTTTAGCTCTCCATCGGCCTGAGGCACTGGTGTAATAACGACGTCACCTTCCTTCATAGTCGGGATTCACCTCTTTGAGCAACTCCGATGAATACTCAGGTTCGTTCTCTCCGTAGGCGTCTTTTAGTCTTTGACCAGATAAATGCAACCAAGCTGCATACTCACTGTCAGATTCTCGTCCTGGTAGAATGGTGACAATCAGTTTCGCATTCGGTTCTAGGTCAAACGGCTCATCCAAGCAAATGCGTTCCCCGTCAAAATGGGCGGGCACAGCTATCATGGGCATAGTCAATTCCTCCTTAGCCTAGAAAATAGGAAATTCCTTTTAGATATCGCAGGTAAAATGCTCAGAACTTGACAGCTTCTACGGGGTGTCGCGCCCAAACTCAGGCGAGAAGGCCCTCAACGTATTGGCGTGCAGCAATGGCCGCCGACAGCGGCTCGTCCCAATCGACCTCCTCAAGCTCGACGACGAGGGGGCCGTCGTAACCGCTATTCGCTAACAGTTCAAACAACTCCGCAAAGGGCAATTCGCCTTCCCCGAAAGGCACGGGTTTTTCACCCTGCTGGTCGCGCAGGTGGACGAGACCAATGCGCCCGGCGAGGGCCTCGGCAAAGGGCATGATCGGCTCGCCGACTGAGAGCAAGTGGCCGGTGTCCAAGAGCGCGCGCGCCCGTTCGGGTAGCTCGGCCATCACCGCTTGATAGTCGGCCAGTCCTTGCAGGCGGTTGCCTTTGTGGTTGCCCAAGTTGAGGGCGATGTCGGGGATGTTGTCGAGAAGCGTGTTGACGCCTTCGATGAGGTCGGCGAGCGCTTCATCCGTGCGGGCACCGCCCTTGGTGTTCAGGGTTTTGATGCCAAGGGCGCGGCCCAAGTGGATGTCCCATTCGAGCTGGCGCAGGTTGTAGGCGAGGTTGCGCTCGTCGGAGTCGGCTTTGCGGCCGGTGAGGTTGCGGATGTTGAAGCCAGAAAGCGCTAGGCCGGCGTCCACAATGGCGGTGCGGACCATGGGCACGGACCAGTCGCGGTGGACGGGAGTGCTCTCGGTGTACGCGCGGAAGAGTTCGATGTGGGAGAAGCCGGCCGCTTTGGCGAGGTCGAGTACTTGGGGCAAGAGCAGGTCTGGGCAGAGGGTCGGGCTGAAGACGAGGTGCATCAGCTAATCCCCTCCCAATGCGCCCATTGATCGTCGCAGGTTTCAAAGCGGATATCGTTGGTGTCTTTGCGCGAGAAGCGACCGATGAGGGCCATGCGGATGTTGCGATTGACGTTTTTGGAACCCGTGTGAAAGAGTTGGCCGTGCCAAAAGATGGCATCGCCGGCTTGGCCGACGAATTCGCACCCTTGGGGGAAGGTTCCCTCGGGAAATACGTCGCTGGAAACGCCGCCCTGCACCGACAGCAGCGAGTGCGTCGTGAAGTACTCGTACGCCACGTTGTGGCTGCCGGGCCAATAGGTGAAGCAGCCGCCCTGCGAGTCGATGTCCTCGACGTAGATCGTGACGTTGATGGTCATGTAGCCGACCGTGCCTTCGGGCACGCCGTTGGTAGGGGTGTAGTAGCCGTCGAGATGGCCGCGCGCGGGCAGGGACCAAGTCTTGTCTTTGGCTGGGTACACCAGCGCGGGACCGGCGCTGCCGGAATTGAGCTGATCCTCGCCGACCATTTCCTCCATCATCGCAAAGAGCGGCGACTCGTGGACGGCGGCGCGGATGGCCGGGTGATGGGCGGGCACAGGGGTGCGCGGCCCGGCCTCGACCCAGGTTGCAGGATCGTCGCGGTCGGCGTCAATGCCGGTCCAGAGGGCGTCTTGAGCGGCTTGAATTTGCGCGGACGTGAGTGCGCCGCGGACGATGAGACAGCCGTTTTCCTTAAAGGAACGCTTGTCGGCGGAGGTGAGATGAGGCATAGCAATACCTTTCCAATGCGGTTGAAAAGGCAAATATAGAGCGGCTAAAAGGAGGTGTCCATTCGTCCGCGGCGAGCCTCCCCATGAGGCAGAGATCCGCCAGCGCGAAAAGACTCTGCGAGAAATTATGGGAGGGAGTGCTGTGGCCGAACCCTCAGACGACGACCGCTTGGTCTAAGGCGCGGATGTAGCCAAGAGTCCACGCTAACCCCGCGGCGCGGTCACCGGCGATGGACGGAAAGTGCTCGGGGTAAATCTGACCCTGGTAGTCGATCTCTTTGAGCGCGCGGATGGTGCCGACCATATCGACTTCCCCCGCGCCAAAGGGCACTTCGAGGTAGCCCAAGTCCGCCAGCCGCTGCTCGATTTCCGGGGTAGAAGGCCCCTGGGCCTTGGTGGCGATGTCGCGCACGTGAACCATAAAGACCTTGTCGCCGAAGTGGCGGATGACCTCGGGCAGGCTGTCGCCAGCCATTTGCGACTTGCCTTGGCAGAAGGTCAGGCCGTGGGCTGGCGAGTCGGTGGCAGTCATTAGATTCCCAAAGGTCTCTCGGTTCCAGATCAGGCGGTCGGGTACGTGAAACGTGTGGGTGGAGATCCGCACACCGGCGTCTTCACCGATTTGGCCGAGTTCACGGAAGACCTCCACCAAGCCCTGCCAGTGCTGCTGCCGCTCGTCTGGGTCGGTGGGGGCCGCGTCGGCGCTGAGGTAGAAATGCACTAAAGGTATCTGCGCGTGGCCCATGTTTTCGATCAGGCGGCGCATGTACCCCACTTCGCGGGTGCGGGACGCGCTGTCAACGCAGGCGTCGAGGCTGAGGCGAGGCGGGGTCAGCCCGGCCAGCACCACTTCGGCGCTGGCGTATTGGTCGGCTAGTGTCTTGAGCGCCTCGGCCGCGGGTGCGTCGTCGGAAGAGAGTTGGCCGGTGTTCAAGACGATGTGGGTGGCGCCGGCGTCGCGGCAATAGGCGATGTTGCGATCGTGGTCGTTCCCAAAGGGGGCGAAGATGCCGATGTCGAACATGAGTTCCTCCTCAGTGTACATAAAAATGGTGCTCCCACGGAGAGTCGAACTCCGGTTACAGGGTTGAAAACCCTGGGTCCTGACCGCTAGACGATGGGAGCACGCAAAGCAAAAAATATAGAAATGACCCCGTATATTGGCAAGCCACCCGGTCGCATTTTGCTAGGCGAAAGCGTCGAGTGCGGGCGTGAGTAGGTTGTAGTCGGTGGCTTGCTCAAAGGCGCGGGCGAGGCGGAGCAGCCGCGCCTCGTCGCGGGGGTGGCCGATGAGTTGCAAGCCGATGGGCAAGCCATCGCGCGTGAACCCGCAGGGTAGGGAGACGGCACACAGATCGAGGAGATTGACGGCGATGGTGTTGCGCAGGCAGAGGCCGTTGATGGGGAAATAGACGTCGTCGCGGTCGATCTCGTCGAGAATTGGGGCGGCAAAAGGCGTAGTTGGGGTGATAAGAAAATCGACGTTTTCGAGGGCCATGCGGACTTTGCGGCGCAGCTCGTCGCGTGTTCTAAGTTGCTGGAGGAAGTCCGCGGCGAGAATGTCGCGGCCGTCGAGTATGCGCACCGAGACAATGGGGTCGAACTGATCGAGGTGCGCTTCGAGGTTGCGCCGGTGATAGAGATAGGCTTCGACAGCCGTGGTGCTAGGCCCGCTGCGCCATCCGGCTAGGTCGTCGAGCACATCAAGCGATATTTCATCGACATAGACGCCAAGGTCGGCGAACACGCGCGCCGAGGCGCGCACGGCCGCTTCGACCTCGGCATCGACATCGTCCCAGAAAAACTCGCGCGGGAAGCAGAGCCGGAGGCCGGCGACCTCGCCTTCCAAGTGATCCACAAGCGAATCACCGGGCAGGGGGTCCGCCATGGCTTGGCACAACAGGGCGCAGTCTTGCGCCGTGCGGCACAAAGGCCCGATGCTGTCGAGGGTGGGATCGAGGGGCAAGACGCCGGTGTTAGGGAGCAGGCCAAAGGTGGGCTTGAGACCGGTGAGGCCGCAAAAGGACGCGGGAATCCGCACCGAGCCGCCAGTGTCCGAGCCGAGGGCGGCCGGGGCCAGCCCAGCCGCCACGGCCACGCCCGAGCCAGAGGACGACCCGCCCGGCAGGCGGTGGATTTCGGGATCCCAGGGGTTGACTGGGGTCCCGTAGTGATGGTTGACGCCGGTGCCGCCAAAAGCGAATTCCACGAGGTGGGTCTTGCCCAAAAGCACGGCTCCCGCGGCAAAGAGGCGGCGGGCAATTGTGGCGTCGGCTGCGGCGACGTTATCGCGCAGCAGGGTCGAGCCGCCGGTGGTGGGCAGGCCCGCGACATCCACGAGATCCTTAAAGGCGAGGGGAATGCCGTGCAAGGGGCCGAGGTAGGTGCCGGCCGCGATTTGCGCTTCGGCAGCGCGGGCTTGGGCGCGCGCCCGCTCGGCCGTGACGGCGAGATAGGCGTTGAGCGCCGGATCGTATTGCTCGATGCGTTCTAGGTAGAGTTCGGTGAGTTCGAATGGGGAGAGTTCGCCACGGCGGATCAGGGTGGCGAGTTCGGCGATGGGGGCAAACGCTAGGGTGTCATCCATGAGGCGACCTCTGGTCAGGGTTAATCCAACAGGGAAAATCCAGTGTAGCCAAGTCGGTCTTCTGCGCCTTCGACGCCGCCTTGGGGAAAGTACTCCTGCCAGCGTCGGCTGACCTTTTGCGCCGTTTCTTCGTCTGTTATCAGCTCGTCCGGGTAGCCGGGTTTCATGCGGCAATCCAAGACGATCGGCGGCGTATAGCAGGGGTGGTGGCGGCGGAGCTGGACGGCGGCGGCGTACGTGTCGGCAGCCGGTTCAAAGCGGGTAAAGGTACTCCAGAGAAAGGTGACGTTCTTGGCGGCTGCACTGGCGTCGTCAACCAAAAATATCAGCGGCCAAGCTGCGACGGCGCGGTCTGCGGCGAGGTGTTGGGCGTAGCCGGGATCTTCCGCGTACGTCGGGCCTTGCACTGCGAGGGCACCAGGGCAATAGACCTCGGCGGCGCGGGACCCGCCGGGCAGGTCGCCGCTGAATTCTCCGGGCAGTTCGTTGACTGGATCGCCCACGCCGATGAGGATTCCTTTGCTGCCTTGGTTCACGGCTGGTCCCGTGTAGTCGAGGGTGTCCATGGCGAGATTGGCGATGACGAAAAGGTCGGTTGCGAGCTGCGCCCGCGCTAGAGCATACGCTAAAACCTGCCGGAAGTCGCCCAAGTCCAAGGGGCGATCTATGACGACCAAGAACTTGGTGAGGTTGAGCTGGCCGCCGTCCTCGCCCAAGATGCGAAAGGCGAATTTCATGGCCTCGCGCGGGTAGCGCTCCTCGACGACGATGGCTGCCAGCGAGTGATAGCCGGTCTCGCCGTAGCTCCACATGGCCTTGATCGCGGGCATGACCAGCTTACTCAAGGGTGCCATGAGCTGCTGGATGTAGGTGCCGAGGAACATGTCTTCCTGCGGCGGCTTGCCTACTACAGTGGCCGGGAAGATGGCGTCTTTGCGGTGGTAGAGGCGCTTGGCTTGGAGCACTGGATAGTCGTGTTGCAGCGAGTAGTAGCCGTAGTGATCGCCGAACGGCCCTTCTGGCTCGCGCACGTGCGGCGGCACCACGCCCTCAATGGCGAATTCGGCTTCGGCTATCAGGGGCAGCGTGGAGCCTTGTACGCGGCGCAGGCGCTCGCCCTGCAACAGGGAGGCCAACACCAGTTCGGGCAAGTCCTCGGGCAACGGCGCGATGGCCGAGAGGATCAGCGCCGGTGGACCGCCGACGAAGATGACCAGCGGCAGGTCTGCGCCCCGCTGCTCGGCGACGTGGTAGTGAAAGCCGCCGCCTTTCTGGATTTGCCAGTGTACGCCGAGGGTCTGGGAATCGTGGCGCTGGATGCGGTACATGCCGAGGTTGTGGTGGCCGGTATCGGGGTGTTCGGTATAGACCAGCGGCAGGGTGATGAAGTGTCCGCCGTCCTCGGGCCAGGTTTTGAGCAGGGGCAGGTGCCCAAGGTCGGGCGGCGACTGCACGCACTCGCCGATGGGGCCTTTGCCGACGGTTTTCAACCCGACCTTGAGCGCGGCGGGGATCAGGTTTTTGTGCGGCCAGAGCTTGCCCGGCGAGAGCGAGGGCAGGTCTTGGGCGAGTTGCACTAGCTGTTGGATAAACTGCTCCGGCCTAGGGCCGAAGGCCAGATCGACGCGCCGGGGGGTGCCAAAGAGATTGGTGACGCAGGGGAAGTCTGCGCCTTCGACGTGGGTAAAGAGCAGGGCCGGACCAGCGGCGGCAAGGACGCGGCGATGGATCTCGGCGATTTCGAGATCAGAGGAGACCGGAGCGTCAACGGTGACGAGTTCGCCTTCGCGGCGCAGAAGAGCGAGAAATTGGCGCAGGTTGTGCATGGCGGCCTAGGGCGACAGGTGGAAGGTAGGGTTGGTCTTGAATATATTAAAGGCGACTTTCTAAAACATCCCTTTAAGTACACGACAGTAGAGGTGGTATGAGATACTTCGCTTCGCTCAGTATGACAACTGCTAGCCCGCTGCTTTCCAATGTCATGCTGAGCGGAGCGAAGCATCTTTTTCCTCTGTGTCCATGCCTAACATCCATTGGATTACTGTCGTGTACTTTAGAACATTCCTATTTACGAGAGGTTTTCCATGACGAAGAGAAACGACGAATTTGGCGCACGCTGCGAGTTGCAATGCAGCGGTGGTAGTGGCGTCCTGTACCGCATTCAAAAGTTAGAAGAAGATGGCGTAGCCGAGGTGAGCCGGCTGCCCTATTCGATCAAGATTTTGCTCGAAGCTGCGCTCAGGCAGTGCGACGGATTTGAGATTACCCGCGAGGACGTCGAGCGCATTGCGCGCTGGAGTCCCGAGACCGCAGGCAAGGAAGAGATTCCCTTCAAGCCAGCGCGGGTGGTGATGCAGGATTTTACCGGCGTGCCAGCCGTGGTCGATTTGGCCGTGATGCGCGACGCCGTGGCCGATTTGGGCGGCGACCCGGAGAAGGTCAACCCCCTGATTCCGGTTGATTTGGTCATTGATCACTCGGTGCAGGTTGATTACTACGGCATCCGCGAGGCGCTAGCCATGAACGCCGCGTGCGAATTCGAGCGCAACCGCGAGCGCTACGAGTTTTTGCGCTGGGGTCAGGAGTCGTTCGACAATTTTCGCGTGGTGCCGCCGGCCACTGGCATCGTGCATCAGGTCAACTTGGAATATCTGGCGCAGGTGGTGCAGGAGCAGGACGGCGAATTCTATCCCGACAGCCTAGTGGGCACGGACAGCCACACGACGATGATCAACGGCCTCGGCGTCCTCGGCTGGGGCGTGGGCGGCATTGAGGCCGAGGCCGTGATGTTGGGGCAGCCGATCTACATGCTTTTGCCCGAAGTGGTCGGCGTCAAATTGACGGGCGCATTGCCCACTGGGACGACGGCGACGGACTTGGTGCTGACGGTGGTGCAGATGCTCCGTGCGCACGGCGTGGTTGGAAAATTCGTCGAATTTTACGGCCCGGGCTTGAGCGAGCTGAGTTTGGCCGACCGGGCGACCCTCGCCAACATGGCCCCGGAATACGGAGCGACGATGGGCATTTTTCCGGTTGACGAGGAGACGCTGGCGTATTTGGCGCTCACCGGGCGCAAGAAGGCGGTGGTCGAGCGGGTGCGCGCGTACATGGAAGCGCAGGGCATGTTCTACCACGCCGAAACCCCCGATCCCATCTTCAGCGAGCACTTGGCGCTGGATATGGCTACGGTCGAGCCGAGCTTGGCCGGCCCGACGCGGCCGCAGGATCGGGTCGCGCTCAAGGACGTGCCGAGTGCCTTTGCCGATTCGCTAACGGACCGCTTTGAGGTGGAGGACAGTGGCAAAAAGGTCGCCGTCGATTTGGGCGAGCAGGGCGCGGTTGAGTTGAACCACGGTGCCGTGCTCATCGCCGCCATTACCTCTTGCACGAATACTAGCAACCCGAGCGCGATGGTGGGGGCGGGGCTGTTGGCGCGCAACGCGGCTGAGCGGGGCCTTTCGGTCCCGGCCTACGTCAAGACCAGCTTGGCACCGGGCAGCCGGGTGGTCTCGCGCTACCTCGACGCGGCTGGCCTCACCGAGAGCTTGGAGACTCTTGGCTTCCACACAGTTGGGTACGGTTGCACGACCTGTATCGGCAACTCGGGTCCTCTGCCCGAAGAAATCTCCACGGCCGTGGCCGACAACGACTTGGTGGTGTGTAGCGTGCTCAGCGGCAACCGCAATTTCGAGGGTCGGGTTCACGCGGTGACGAGGGCCAATTTCCTCGCCTCACCGCCGTTAGTCGTGGCCTACGCTCTCGCGGGCCGGGCGACGATCGACTTCGAGCGCGAGCCACTGGGCCGCGACCAAGCGGGCGGAGAGGTGTTCTTGCGCGACATTTGGCCCTCGCAGGACCAGATCCGCGACGCGGTTGCCCGCTCGCTGACGCCAAAGATGTTCGAGGAAGAATACGGCAATGCGTTCAGTCAGAACGAGACTTGGAACGCCATTCCCGTGCCCGAGGGTACGCGCTACGCTTGGGCCGAGGAGAGCACGTACATTCGCAAGCCGAATTTCTTCGACGGCCTCACTAAGGAGGTTCAGCCGATCCAGCCGATCCAAGGCGCGCGGGTCTTGGCCAAGTTAGGCGACAGTGTGACGACCGACCACATTTCACCGGCTGGTTCAATCGCTGCCGGTAGTCCGGGGGGCGAGTATCTCACTGCCCGCGGCGTCGAGCGCAAGGATTGGAACAGCTATGGCTCTAGGCGCGGCAACCACGAGGTGATGATGCGGGGCACGTTTGCCAATATCCGCATCCGCAACGAGCTGGTGTCCGGCGTCGAGGGGGGCTTGACGCGCCATTTGCCTTCGGGCGAGCAGATGACTATCTACGACGCGGCGATGCGCTACATCGACGAAGGCGTACCTTCGATCATCATCGCGGGCAAGGAGTACGGGTCGGGTTCGAGCCGCGACTGGGCAGCCAAAGGTCCCTTCCTGCAGGGCGTCAAGGCCGCAATCGCCGAGAGCTACGAGCGCATCCACCGCTCGAACCTGATTGGAATGGGCATTTTGCCGCTGCAATTTTCTCCCGGCGAGGACCGTCACTCGCTGGGGCTGACCGGCGAGGAGATATACGATATTGAGGGGCTAGACGACCTGCAGCCGGGGCAGGTGTTGGAGGTAGTGGCCAAAAGCGCTGTGGGCGAGAAGCGCTTTGCGGTGCTATGCCGGATAGACACCCCCGTGGAGATCAACTACTACCGCAACGGGGGGATCCTACATGCAGTACTCAGGCGGATGGCCGAGTAGGGCCTACGAGAGGATGCGATGAGTTCTTGTGTTGTTAAAGACGTCGTACGCACCGTGCTACACGTGCCGTTCCACGAGCGCTGCGCCGACACCATGGAAGTCTATGGGTCGGGTTGGTCCATCGTCGAGTTGGTCGAGGTGGAGACCAAGGGCGGCGTTGTCGGCATTGGCGAGACGATTCAGGGATATACGTGGGGCCACTCGCGCGAAGCGCAGTTTGCCCGCGTGCGCGGTCGAAATGTTTTCGAGGTGCTGTGGGACGATTCGCTGGGGGCTGGCTTGCAGATGGCACTTTTCGACGCGGCCGGCAAGCACTTAGACGTTCCCTGCCACCGGCTGATGGGGCCGCAGCACCGCGACGCCTGCCCGGTTTCTTGGTGGGCGCAAAGTATGCCGCCCGCAGCGTGGGCGGCTGAGGCACGTGCGGCTGAGGCGCATGGCTTTACCACTATGAAGGTCAAGGCGCGGCCTTGGTACGATATTGCAGCGCAGTTGCAGGCCGTGGATGCGTCCACTTCTCAGCACTTTAAGCTGGATGCCGACTTCAACACCATGTTGCTGGGAGTTGACCAAGCCGCCCCGCTCATTGGGCGCTTAGAGCGAGACAATGCTTGTCTGGCGATCGTCGAGTCGCCGATTCCGCAGGACGATGTGGAGGGCAACAAGCTCCTGCGGCGCAAGATCCAATGTCCAATCGCCATGCACATAGGCCAGCCGCCGCCCATGACGGCAATCCGCGAGGGCGTGTGCGACGGGTTTGTCATTGGCGGTGGGGTGAGCCGCGTCTTGAGCGACGGCAATTTGGCGGCGCGGGCGCAAATGCCGTTCTGGTTGCAGATGGTGGGTACTGGCCTGACGGCGACCTTTGCGGCGCACTTGGGGGCAGTGCTAAACCAAGCGCGCTGGCCGGCGATTCCCTGCGTCAACATCTATTCGCACGTTTTGGTGCAGGAGTTTGCCGTGGAGGGCGGGCATCTGCGGGTGCCGGAGGCTCCGGGCTTGGGGGTCGAGTTGGACCGGGATGCTGTGGAGCGTCTGCGCGTTGAGCCGGACTTTGCGAAAGCGCCGGTGCGCCAAATACACGTTGTGCGCTGGCCGGATGGTCGGGAGTTGTGGACTCCGGGCGGAGGGTATCGGGGCGATTTCACCGCTGGCAAAATCACCGGCTTTGCTCCGGGGATGGACCTCCAAGTGCGGCTCGACGACGGCAGTGAAGAATTTGATCGGGAGTATCGGGAACGGTTTTCAGAGCGAGCTTAGGACGTTACTTGAGTACGGCGACGGCCGCGCCCATGGTAGTGACGAGGATGCTGGTGCAGGCGATGAGCATGGCCATTAGCCGCGCATAGCGCGAATCGAGCTGTTTGGCTAAGTCGTTGATGCGCTCGTTGGTCTGGTCGATGCGCCCGTTGGTTTGGCCGATGCATCCGCTTATTTCGGTGCGCAGGTCGTCGATGCGGCCACTCATTTCGGTGCGCAGGTCGTCGATGCGTCCGTTGGTCTGATCGATGCGCTCGTGTATTTGGCGCACATCTTGACGCAGGTCCTGAATATCCTCGCGCAGGAAGCTCAGAGCGAGGGTGGATTCAGTGGGTTGGGCGGGCTTGGACGATTGCTCAGCCATGAGAAGGTCCTCTTTGGGTAAATGTAAGCACTCCCCCCTATAAGCAAAAGGTAGGCCATGCTTGGCAGATACCCGTTTCCTCTGGTAGCGTTATGTGCTGTATGCGTAGTGCTGTTGCTTTGTGGGAACAACGCTGTTTCTCAGAGGCAACAGCACCGCTCACTTGACCAAGGCGGCAATTTGCTTGAACTCGGCCGTCCCCGCCTCCTTCAGCAGTTCAAATAGACACATTTCCACCGCGGTGATCTGCGCGCCAGCGGACGCCATTTTTTGCAGTCCCAGCGCCTTGTTCTCGGCGGTGCGTGAAGAGACCGCGTCGGCGACGACTTCGACGTGGTAGCCGGAGTCCAGCAAGTCGCGGGCCGTCTGATAGACGCAGATGTGGCTTTCGATCCCGGCCAAGAGAATCTGGCGTCGACCGCTCTGGCGCAGTTGGGTTTGGAAAGTGCTGAGGCCGCAGGCGCTAAAGCAGGTTTTAGCCAGTGGTTCTTGGTCGGAGAGTAGGTCGGCGACCTCGGGAATGGTGGGGCCAAGTCCTTTGGGGTACTGCTCTAGCCATAGGATGGGCAACCTTAGGACCTGTGCGCCTTGGACGAGAATCTGTAGCTGGCGGTAGAGTGCCTCGCGCTCGTGCATCAGCGAGGCCAGCTTGCCCTGAATGTCGATGAGGACGAGCGCGGTGTGGTCGCGGCTGAGCATTAGATGTACCCGGTCGAGCCGTCGGGACGTGTGGGGCTGGAGCGTTCCCAGTGGATGTATTCGTTGTCGGCGATGGCTTCTTCGTTGACTTCGACGCCTAGCCCCGGTCGGTCTGGTCGCAGTTCCAAGTAGCCGTCTTTGGGCAGATAGGGTTCGTCAACCCAGTCGTTCCACTCGGATTCGGTCGGCAGGAGGTATTCGAGGATCTTGAAGTTCGGTGCCGAGGCGCAGAAATGCAGATTGACCGCAGTCGCCAACGGCCCCATAGGATTGTGCGGGGCGATGCTGATGTAGTGGGCTTCGGCAATGGCGTTGATCTTGCGCATTTCGAGCAGGCCGCCGCAGACGCAGATGTCGGGTTGGATGATGTCGGCACCTTGGTTGGCTATCAGGTTGAGAAACTCGAAGCGGGCGTAGAGGCTCTCGCCGGTGGCCAATGGCACCTGCATTTGCGACTTGAGGCTGGTCCACGCCGGAATGTGCTCGGGGCGCATAGGCTCTTCGTAGAAGAAGGGATCGTACGGCGCGAGGGCGTTGGCTAGCTGTAAGGCGCGAATCGGCTCGAAGATCTTGGCGTGCGGGTCGAAGGCAAATTCCCAGTCGTCCGGGCAGTTGACGCGCAATTCTTCAAAGTACTTGGTCGCCTCGGCGCAGACTCGGCCCCAGCGGTTGGCGTCGGGGTCGAGCTGATAGGGGCTGGTTTTGAAGGCGGTGAAGCCGTATTCCTCGTTCAGACGCCGGGCTTGGTCGGCGGCCTCTTTGCCGTCGCGGCCGCCGATCCCGCGGTACACGCGCACCCGGTCGCGGGCGTGGCCGCCCAAAAGCTGATAGACCGGGACGCCCGCGGCTTTGCCGGCGATGTCCCACAGCGCGTGGTCGATGCCGGAGATAGCCGACAGGCCGATCCCGCCCGGTGGAAAGCGAAACTGCTGGTGCAGCTTCATCATGATGAACTCGATTCGCCGAGGGTCGATGCCCTTGATTAGCTCAAAGCAATAATCGACGGTGGGGCCGACAGCTAGGTCGGGGCCGATGGAGTAGGTCTCGCCCCAGCCGGTGATGCCCTCGTCGGTCTCGACTTTGACCAAGACGCGGGGGCGGTTGCCGAAGCGGGCGATGATGGGGGTGATGGCGGTGATTTTCACGGTAGTCTCGCTAGTGGAAGAAGAGTGGATAGGGGGCGTTTTCTGCTTCGCGCTTGATTAGGCTCATCAGTTCCATTGTGTGGTAGTCGCCCCACATGGCGGCCTCGCCGCAGGGGATTTTGCGGCCTTGGGGGATGTGATCCCAGCCGTTGGGGCGATGGTAGATTGCGTGGAGGGTGATGCCTTGGTGTTGGGGATCGACGGCGAGATACGGTTCGTCTAGCAGGGCGCGGGCAATGGTGAAGGCTGCGGCGCGATAGCGCGTCCCTTTCGCTTCGTCCCCCTTGGACAAATAGTAGTTGCCCAAGCGCAAGTACCCTTGGCCGCAGATAGCCGCAGCCGAGCTGTCGAGCGGCTCGACGTCGTTGTACGGGTCGGAGGGCTGGTCGGTTATTGCGCCAAAGGAGGCGACTCCAGGTGCGCCGGTGTCCCAGAACGGCACGCCGTCGGCAAAGCTGTTGGCGATGTGGAATTCAGCAGTGGCTAGGGCGGCTTTTTCCATGATTTGCACGAGGTCGGCCTTGGTGCCGAACGGCTCGACGTCGGTCTCGCTGAGGGCGGCGAAATACTCTAGCTGCTCGGCGTAGCCCGTAAGCACCCACGACAAACCGCGAGTCCATGTCGAAAACGGGGTGTAGCCCTGTTGGGTGCTGGGGCAGCGGTACTGGCCGTCGCGGGTGTTGAAGATGGACTCGTGTACTACGCGACCGGGTGTGTCAAACGCGTCGCGCCCCTCGCCGTAGTACACGTTAAAACGGGCGTTGGTCTGGGCGTGTTCGATTAAGCGGCCGAGCAGGTTGATGCGCTTGTCGCCCTCGCCCATTAGCGCGTGGCCTAGCTGGTGTGCGGTCCCCAAGATGCGCAGCGAGCGCATGGTGTCGGAAAAGAGCGAATGCGGGCCGTTGAAGGAGTGGATAAAGCCCGTGCCGTACGCGGTCTCGGTCCAGCGCGCGGCTTGCACGGCACCCGACAGCTTGATGGCCAACTCGTAGAAGTCCAGTTCTCGCTGATCGTGCGGGATGCGGCCTTCGAGCATTAGGCGGCGCAAGTTGCCATAGGTGGAAAGGTTGTTGAAGCCGTGGTCGTGGACGCCGACGTGCGAGACGTGCGGTGCCATGTGCGCGATGGTGCGGTCGCGGCCGAGCGCGAGGAAGTGCGCGTCGTCGGTCATGTCGTACTGGAGGATGGCGCAGCCGTATTGGAAGCCTTGCGTCCACTCGGTCCAGCCTCGGGTGGTGTAACGCCCCTGCTGGGTGAAGACTGGGGTGCCGCGATCCGGGTCCCAGGTGCTGTCGAGATCGAGAATCTTGGCGCCGGTAAGGGCTAAAAAGCGCTGGATTGCTGGAAGGAGCTTTTGGGTGTTCAGGTCTTGGTCTGGTTTCACGGGCTGGTTCCTTTGGCTTGGGCAGCGAGAAGATAGGAGGGGCGCGGAGGTGGGTCAATGCGGGTTGGTGGAGCGTGGGTCGCTTGCTTATTTTCCCTCGCCGCACAGACGAGGCCAAGGAGAGGTCACATGAGCATACCCGATGAAGGCATTGCCTTAAGAGTAGAAGAGACCGAGGGCATTGACCGCCGAAGGCTCCCCCTGACTAGAGGCGTCCCCCTACCGCAAGGTGCCGTAACAGGCGTGGAAAACCTGTCTTTGCAGGACGCACAGGGTCGAGATATTCCAGTGCAGGTACGGGTCTTGGGCCGCTGGCCGGACGAGAGCGCGAAGTGGGTCTTGGTGGATTTTCAGGCCGATGTGGAAGCGGGGCAAGAGGCCGTGTACACCTTGCGATACACGGACCAAAAAGCCGCAGCAGGCGTCCAAGGCGTGGAAATCGCCGAGTGGGAAGATCGCTTTGAGGTTTGTACCGGACCCCTGCGATTTGGCATTGGCAAAAAGGCATTCGCGCTTTTTGATGGGGTAGAACTAGGGCAGCTAGATGAGGGGTCGTTTGTCTCCGAGGTGGAAGTTGCACCTCGGGGCGGCGGCGACGCTTGGGCCAAGATCTCTGAGTCGGAGTTTGCCGGAGGAACGCAGCGGCGGATCTACGGGATGGGGGGCACGTGTCTGGCGTCAGAGGGCGTGGAGGAATACGCCGTTGAGATCGAAGAGGCCGGGCCCTTGCGGGCGGTGATTTGCTGCCGAGGGGCCTACGAATCAACCGCGCCCATGCACCACTACGTCGGCTACCGCCCGCTGCGCTTTGCGACGCGGATCTACGCATACTCCGGCAAGGCGCAGGTGCGGGTGGTGCATACGGTGGTCGTTACCTGTAATCCGCGCGAGACCGAGGTGGAGGAACTGGGCTTGCGCGTCCCGCTCTTGCCCGCAGGCAGCGGAACTTGGCGCGTCGGGGCTGGACGGGTCATGGAGGGGGCTTGGGTTCCCGAGCGCTACGCATTGCTCTCGCAGCGGTCGGACAATCACTTCTATTGGGAGGAGTACGAGGGCGTTGAGCGCGCCGCGCGGGCCGAGGGCGAACGCGCCGCTGGCTGGATTTGCGCTGAGAACGGTCGCGTCGGCGTCGGCGTTGCGCTGCGCTACATGGCCGAGGAGTATCCCAAGGCCCTCGGCGTAGGTGCGCAAGGAATTGACGTCTTCTTTTGGCGCGACCCGGAGGGCCAGCGGCTCAGTTGCAAACGCTACGCCGAGGAGGTGGCTTGGCACGAGGGCGAAGGGGTCTATGCCGACGGCACGGGCACGGCGAAGAGTAGCGAGTTTTTCGTCGATTTTTTTCGCGCCGGTTCCAACGACAACGAGCGGTTGCAGGGCCTTTTGCACCCGCCACAGGTGAATGTTGCGCCGGATTGGGTGATGCAGAGCGGGGCGGTCGGTGGCTTGGCGACTGGCGCGGAGTTTCCGCGCTCCGACCGCATGTTGACGGGCTTTGTCGCTTGGATGGAAGGGCACATTGAGCGCTATCGCTGGAAGGGGTTTTTCGATTGGGGCGACGTGATGGCCACTTGGGAAGAGAGCGAGGGGGGCTGGCGCTTCAAGGGCCGCTGGGGTTGGTGCAACAGCGAATGGGATCCACGCCACGCCGTGTGGTTGCAGTACTTGCGCACGGGCGAGGGGCGCTACTACGCGCTCGGCGAGGCCATGACCCGGCATTCGCTGGACGTAGATACTTGCCACTATCACCCGTTTCGGCCCTACATGGTCGGCGGCTGTTTCCGCCACAGCATGGACCATTTTGGCGACGAGCCGTGCGCTTCGCACACCTTCATCGACAATTGGGTGGATTACTACTACTTGAGCGGCGATGAGCGGGCGCGGGAGGTTTTGCGCGAGGCCGGGGAGTTTTTCCTGCGCTACCGCTGGAGCGAAGACCCGCGCTACAGCTTCAGCTTGCGCTCCATCGCCAACGCGTTGCGGGGCTTGCTCTACCTATACGAGTTGACCGGCGAAGCGCGCTTTATGCGCCGCGCCGAAGAGGTGTACGACGCAGTGGCTCGCGGCCAAAACGAGGACGGTAGCTGGCACAAGCGCTTTCAGGTATCTACTGAGAGCAAGCTGTCCGACCAAGGGCCGTACGGCATGGCCACTGAGGGTACGACTCTCGCGGTGGAGATGGGCGCGGCGGTCCCGTTTAGCGCCGAAGAATTCCTCGCGTTGCGGGGGAGCTTTGGCTCGTTAAAGCGGGTTTTGCCCTATGAGGAGCAAAAGGGCTATCAGACTCATTATTTGATGGTTGGACTGGAGCGGCTACACAGGATGACTGGGCGCGCGGATGTGGCCGAGGTTTTCGTGCGGGCCGTCGATTGGTTTTGCGGCGGCAAAGGCGTCTTCGACGCCGAGTTTGCCTGCGCCCAAAGCTACCACGGCGTGCTCTGCGGCTCGCTGGCGTACGCTTGGCGACTGACCGGGGAGCAGGCTTATCTGGAGGTAGGGCGAGCGGTGCTCGCCGAATTGATTGACCAACAGGACTGGAGCGACCGCCCGGATTACCGGGGTGCGGTAGCTATGCACCCGACCGCGTTGAGTTTGGTGTTCTTTGGCGTGCCGTCGCTACTGGGGGCACTTAAAGAAGCCGGCCTAAAGGAAATACCGAATACGTGATGAATTAGGAATTGAGAATTAGGGCTGGGGCCGGGAATTCCTAATTCCTAATTCCTAATTGAACAGGAGATACCGAATGTCTGAACGACCTAATATCATTCTCATTATGACCGACCAACAGCGCTTCGACACGATCGGTGCTTGGGGCTACGACTACGCGATTACGCCGGCGATGGACCGCTTGGCTGCGGAGGGGCTTTCCTTCCGCAATGCTTTTTGCCCGGGCGCGACCTGCATTGCCTCGCGGGCGGCGATCTTCACGGGTATGTACCCGCACAATACCGGTGTGTACAGCTTCGATCACTGGGCTGATCACCGCAATTGGGTGCAAGACCTCAACGACGCGGGTTATCACTGCGTCAACATCGGCAAGATGCACTTTGCTCCGCGCGATGTTGCCGGGGGTTTCCACGAGCGGGTCGTGGTGGAAAATCCCACCAGCAAGAACCTCGACATGGGCGGGGCCGACGACGATTGGGGCCGCTATTTGCGGATTCACGGCTTGGAGCGGCCCAACGACCGCAACAAGACCGACCCCGATTGGCTCCAGAAATACCAAGGCGTCCCTTGGCACTTGGAGGAGCGCTTTCACTCGGATGTTTTTATCGGCGACTCGGCCCTTACTTGGATCCGCGATTACAAGGGCCAACAACCGTTTTTCTTGCAAGTAGGTTTTACCGGCCCGCACGAGCCGTGGGACCCGCTGCCGAGGCATATAGAGCAGTACGCGGGGCGTCCAATGCCTCCGCGCGTACTACGCGAGGGGGAGTTAGCGGACAAGCCGCCTCAGCACGCGGCGCAAAAAAAGACGCACGCTGAGACCGAGCACGAGTCCGCGATAGACATGTACTCGCCCAGCGAAGAGGACATCGCCCACATGCGGCGGCACTACTACGCTAAGATCACCACGGTGGATGAGAAGTTGGGCGAGGTTCTCGATGCGCTTCAGACGCGAGGCTTTTTGGACAATAGCCTGCTGATTTTCTGCTCTGATCACGGCGAGCTGTTGGGCGATCACGGGCTGGCGTATAAGTGGTTGATGTACGATCCGATAGTACACGTGCCGCTGATCGTGCGCGACAGTCGTCGGACGCAAAAGGGCGATGCGGTCGGCGACTTGGTCTCGCTGATGGATTTGGGGCCGACGATTCTAGAAGCGGCGGGCGTGGAGGTGCCTAGTTACTTGGAAGGGCGCTCGCTGCGGCCGTACTTGGAGGGGGCCGCGGATTGCGCGCCGCGCGAGTGGGTGTTCTGCGAGGACAACTATCAGGTGATGATGCGCGGCCAGCGGCACAAGATGGTCTATTACATCGGCCAAGATCAGGGCGAGCTATACGACTTGGAGCAGGATCCGCACGAGTTGTGGAACCTTTGGGGCCGACCCGAGCATCAGGAACTACAAAACGAGCTTACGGCTCGTCTGCTGCGCTGGCTCGCTGCGAGCACGTACTATAACGCGGGCTACCGCCGCCAGCGTAGCCGGCAGTACGCAATGCGCTGGCCGCGCCCGGACGACGCGTTTTTACACGGGGCGCGGGCACAGCAGGTGCCGCGTTCGTTTGATCTCTAAGATTCGGCTAAGAAACCGGCTAGAAGATCGACGGCGTCCTCTCGATCTATTTTGCCGGTATTGATCGTCAGGTCGTAGAGCAGGGGATCGTTCCAGTCGGCGTTGTGGAAGTTGCGCAGGTAGCTCTGACGCCACTGGTCGTGTTGCTCGATGAGTTTATGGGCTTGTTCGCGATCCATGTCGCGGTTTTGCATCAAGCGTTCGATTCGCGTTTCGGGCGGGGCGATGATTTTGACGTGACAGGCATTGGGGAAATCGGCGAGGACGACTTGGCTGGCCCGGCCGACGACGACGGCCTTGCCGCTTTGGCCGAAATCCTGCACGAGGGTTGTGATGAGTAGCTGGTACGTGCCGCGGTCGAGGTACGTCGCTTCGCTGACCTCGTGCTCGCGCATGTGGGGAAACTCAAGCCCAAACTCGGGCGCGTACGCGCCCGCGGATAGGGGAAAAGTCCCTGGGGCGACTTCGGGCACGAGCAATTTCTTGAGGAAGAACCGGAGGCGGCCCTCCCCCTTTTCGTCGTAGCGCTCAACCTCTTCGACCGAAGTATCGGTAATGCTGGCGATCTCTTCGACGAGGCGGCGGTCGATGAATTCGTAGTCTAGCTTGGCGGCCAACTGCTCGGCGATCCAGTCGCCAAAGCTGCCGAGCTGACGGGCAACCGTGATGACATTCATGGCGAGTCTCTTAGGTTGGAAGTGATCAGGTACCAGCTTGTACTCAATATAGCCATCCTACATCATTCATGAGATAATCCGCCGATGGACGCCGATGGACGCCGATGGACGCCGAATTGTAGGGGCGAGCGAGCGAGCGCCCCTACCTGCAAGGCTATATAAAGAGTATAAAAGGCGGGTATTTGTCGTGTCAACGCTTTTCCGACCGGCCCAACTGCGGTCCCAAGCGGATGGAATGGGTTTTGACGAGGCAGTAGATTGGATCGCCGATGCTGAGCTGCATTTCCTCAATGGCTTCTGGAGTCGTCTTGGCGGCCAGCCGCCGCCCGACATCCACGTAGATGAGCTGTTTCCCTCCCACATCGGCAATTGCGCTGATGGTCCCCTGCAATGCATTGCGCACGCTCAGCCCTTCGGGTCGCTGACGCGCGAGGACGATGTCGTCGGCGCGGATGCCGATGAAGAGGCGGCTGCCGACAGGTTGCTCACAGTAGGGAATTTTGAGTTGCTGGCTGTGGCACAGGACTTCGCAGACGCCCCGCTCCGCGTCGGTTGCCGCGATTTCCACGTCGAGGACGTTTTCAAAACCGTGTTCTTCGACCAGTGGCAGGACTTGGGGGAGGGCGGCGATGGTGAAAAAGTCGCCGTGTGCGACGACTTGGCCGCGGTCTAGGACTACTACTTGGCTGGTGAGTTCGAGGATCTCGGCGACCGAGTGGCTGACGTAGAGAATGGGGATCTGGAGCGCGTCGCGGACGTGGCACAAGTAGGGGATGATGCGGTTTTTGAGGCCCTGATCGAGCGAGGCTAGCGGCTCGTCCATTAGCAGGAGGCGCGGAGAAGTGAGCAGGGCGCGGCCCAAGGCGACGCGCTGGCGCTCGCCGCCGGACAGGTGCCTCGGTCGCCGCTTGAGCAGGGGGCCGATTTCGAGCAAATCGACGATCTGGTCCAGGGCAAAGCGGCGCGCTGCCGTTGGCAACAGGTCGCGACCGTAGCACAGGTTTTCCTCGGTACTCAGGTGCGGAAAGAGCAAGTCGTCTTGAAACACGTAGCCGATGCGGCGGTGCTCGGGCGGCAAATCGATGCGCTGAGCCGAGGAGAAGAGGGTTTGGCCGGCCAAGGATATTTCGCCGGCGTCCGGTCGCACTAGCCCGGCGACCACGTTGAGCAGCGAGGTCTTGCCCGCGCCCGACGGCCCGTAGATGGCGGTGACGGCGTGGTGGCACTCGATGTCGATGTCGAGTGCGAAGGAGCCTAGTTGGCGTTGGGCGCGGAGGCTGAGCATTGCTAGTTCGGGCGCAGGCGACGGGCCGACCACTCGCTGGCCACGAGAGCTAGGAGCGAGAGTGCGACTGAGATCGCGATTAGCCCGACGACGCGGCTTTCCCCGTCCGGTTGGTTGAGGTACGTGTAAATGGCCGAAGGGATGGTGCGGGTCTGCCCGGCGATGTTGGCCGCAAAAGTGATGGTCGCGCCGAACTCGCCCAAGGAGCGGGCAAAGCTCAACAGCGAACCGACCAACAGGCCGGGAGCGGCGAGACGCAAGGTCACGGTCAGAAAGGTGCGGATAGGACCTGCTCCGAGGGTGCGGGCGACGCGCTCTAGGCGCGGGTCCACGCTTTCAATGCCGAGGCGCACGGAGCGCAGCATCAGGGGAAAGCCGACCACGGCCGAGGCCAGCACCGCGCCCTTCCAGTCGAAGGCCAACTGGAGGTCGAAGGCTGCGAGTACCGGACCGAAGAGACCGCGGCGGCCAAAAAGCAACAGGAGCAGATAGCCGGTGACCACCGGCGGCAGGACCAGCGGCAGGTGACAAAGGCCGTCGAGCGCGATCTTGAGCGGAAATTCTCGCCGGGCCAGCAGCCAGCCCAGCAACACGGCCGGCAACAGGCTAAGCAGCACGCAGCAAAAGGCCACGCGCAACGAGAGCAGCAGAACCTGCACTTCCTCAGCGTTGAACACGTTGATCGCCCAAAAAGGTAAAGCCGTGTTTGCGGAAGATGACGGCGGCCGTATCCGAGCTAAAAAACTCCAGCAGGTCGCGGACGTTCGCGCTGGCGCGGCCCTTGACGATGGCCGCTGGATAGACGATGGGGCGGTGCAGTGAATCTGGTACGGTCGCCAGGGTTATTACGCGGTCGCTTTGGACCGCGTCGGTGGCGTACACTAGACCAGCGGCGCACTCTCCGCGCTCGACGTACACCAAGGCGGCGCGGACGTCAGGCGCGGGTGCGATGCGGTTTTTGAGTGCCGGCCACCAGCCCAATTTTTCTAGGGCTTGGCGGGCGTACTGGCCGGCCGGGACGTGATCGGGGTCGCCGAGGGCCAAGCGGCCAGCGAAAGCGCCGGCAAAGGCGAAGTCCCGTGCCCAGCGGACGGCGAAAGGCTCTTCCTTGGGTGCAATGACTACGAGGGCGTTGCCGAGCAGATTGACGCGGGTATCTTGCTCAATGTGCTGGCGCGTTTGGAGATAGTCCATCCACTCGGCATTGGCGGAAAAGTAAATCTCGGCTGGCGCACCGGCGGCAATTTGTTTGGCCAAGGTCGAAGAGCTGGCAACGGACAGGCGCATCCCCTCGTAGTGGGTGGCTAGCTCTGCGAGTGCGGAGCTTAGGCTGGCGGCGGCGAACACGCTTTGGGCCGCTGCTAGCGTAGGGTAGAGCAAGAGCAGTACGATGCTAACGGACGTTACGCACGGGCGTCTAGGTATTAGATGCTTCGACTCCGCTTCGCGGAGTTTATCTTGAGCGAAGCCGAAAGGCTCAGCATGACAGCAGTGGGCGCGTTCCTTCCTTGTCATGCTGAGCGAAGCGAAGCATCCCATAGCTAATGGCCTTTGCGTAAACATCAGATGCTAAGTGTGCGCGGGGTCATGGTGCCAGAAATCGGCCAGCGATTGGGCGATATGGGTGGGATTGCGGACGGAATGCACCGGGTGCCAAGAGGAGGGAAAGAGCTGGCGGTAGCGGCTTTGTGCAAAGCGGCGATCGACGAGGAGGATCGCGCCGCGGTCGCTGGCGGTGCGGATGACGCGACCGGCGGCCTGCAACACGCGGTTCATGCCCGGATAAACGTAAGCATACGCAAAGCCGGGAATCTCGCGCTCGTCGAAATAGTGGCGGATCAGGTCGCGCTCCAAGCACAGTTGCGGCAGGCCCACGCCGACTACTACTGCACCGACCAGTCGCTCGCCAACTAAATCGATCCCTTCGCCGAAGACGCCGCCCATTACCGCGAAACCCACTGTGTATTGTTCGGCCTGCAATGGCTCCGCGTCGAAGACGGAGAGGAATGCCTCGCGCTGGCGGTCGGACATGCCGCTTTCTTGGACGAGGAGGTCGATGTCCGGGTGCGCCTCGGCAAAGCGCGTGGCTACCTCCTCCATGTATTTGTACGAAGGGAAAAAGGCGAGGTAATTGCCCGCGCGCTGGCTGACGAGGGCGGCGATGGATTCGGCAATGTCGTCGTAGCTCTCGCCGCGCTTTTTGTACGTCGTCTCAATGTGGTCGGCCAGCAGCAGGCGCAGGTGCTCGGGCGGGAAAGGCGAACCAAGACTCAACAAGGTGTCCCCCTCTTCGCCGCCGAGCAGGTCGCGGAAGTACGTCAGCGGCGAGAGCGTGGCCGAGAAGAACACGGCCGCGCAGCCGCGCCCTAGGGCCTGGCGGATATTGGGCGCTGAGTCGAGACAGAACAGCCGGAAGCGAATATCCCGCCCCTGTTTTTCGGTGTACGTGGTATAGTGCTCGTCGAAAAGCTCGCCGATGCGCTCAAAGCCCAGCACCCGGAAGTAGCACTCGATTAATTCGTCCCAAAAGGGCAAGGCCGCGCCCTGCTCTAGGACCTTCTCGGCGGCGCGGAGGACGTTGTGGGCTAGGGCCATTAAATCCGTCGGTAGCTGCGGGCTGATCCAGCACTCGCCGTCGCCTTCCTGTTCGACCTTTTTGCCTAGCTTGGCAAAGTAGCGGTTGAGGGCGTCGAGCTGTTGGCTCAAGTCGGGATGCGTCTTGCCGACTAAGCGCTTTAGTCCCGAGATCTCGGTTTTGCACAGATCGGCCGAGAACATTTCGCGCGCCCGATCGACGAGATTGTGCGCCTCGTCAATGAGGAAGGCGTATTGTCCGCTGGTGTCTTGGAAGAAGCGCTTGAGGAAAGCGCGTGGATCAAAGACGTAGTTGTAATCGCAGATGATGACGTCGCACCACGGAGCGAGGTCGAGCGAGAATTCAAAGGGGCAGACGGTGTGCTTTTGCGCGCATTCCTCGATGAGGGTGCGGGTGAAGGCGTCGTGAGTGAAGATGTCTTCGAGCGCGTCGTTGATGCGGTCGTAATAGCCGCGGGCGAATTCGCATTGATCGGGGTCGCAGGTGCTGCCGCCGTTGGGTTTGAAGCAGATCTTGTCGCGGGCTGTTAGCGTCAGGCTCTTGAGACGCGCCCCTCCCCCGCGCAGGTCGTCGATGGCCTTTTCGGCGACTCTGCGTCCGCTGGTCTTAGCCGTCAGGTAGAAGATTTTTTCGGCATGGCCCAAGCCGAGGGCCTTGGCGGCCGGGAACAGGGTCGAGATGGTCTTGCCGATGCCAGTGGGTGCTTGGGCAAAAGCCCGACCGCGGCCGTCGATGGTGCGGTAAGTGACCACGGCCAGATCGCGCTGGCCGGGCCGGTACTCGGCGAAGGGGAATGCGAGCGCCTCCAGCGCAAGATCGCGTTCGGCACACCACTGTTGGTAGATGCGCGCCCAATGCAGGTAGCGCTCGATGAGATCGGCGCAAAACGCCGCTAGTTCGTCGCACGCAAAGGTGCGGCGGTCCTCGTGGCGCTCGTAGGTTTCTAACTGAAGATAGGTTAGCTGGACATCGATGGCGTCGAGGCCACTTTGTTCGGCGACCATAAAGGCGTAGAGCTTGGCCTGTGCCCAATGTGCTGGATTTTCAGGAACCTCGTCAAGGTCGGCCTCGGTGGTCTTGATCTCCTCGACTAGCACTGCGTCGTCTTCGACGAGCAGGCCGTCGATGCGGCCGCTTATTTCGAGGGTGATCTCGTCGGTTTCGACTAGGTAGGAGATGGGCACTTCCGCCTGATAGTCGGCGGGGCGGGCGCGCTGGACTTGCTGGTGGCCGCGAGTGCCTTCCACTAAGCGGTCGGGACGGGAAAAGCCGCCGGAAACTAGATCTCCGGAGCGCAGCACGAAGCCGACAAGTTCGCGCACCGAGGTTTTTAGCAGGCGCGGGGGCATGGTAGTATAATATAGGGGCGCTATAGCAATCCTACATCATGTACAAGGTGATCCGCAGATGGACGCAGATAGACGCAGAATAGGATACACAAGACGATCCACCGCTCGAATCGTTCAAATCATGCCGCATTACTATATCAGGCACTTGCATTCTCACAGGAGACAATGATGAGTCAATCCGTAATTTTGGGTGTCATTGGCGGGTCGGGGTTATACCACATAGAAGGGGTCGAAACGGTCGCCGAGCACCGGCTAGATACGCCCTTTGGTGCGCCTTCGGACGCTATTGTCGAGACGCGCATCGGCGGGCGCACAGTGCATTTCCTGCCGCGACATGGCCGGGGGCACCGGCTGCTACCAGCCGAAGTGCCCGCTCGCGCCAATATCCACGCACTCAAGCAACTGGGCGTAAACCACGTTTTGGCCATAAGTGCCTGCGGCATCATGCAGGAGGATATTCGACCTGGGGACATGATCGTGCCCGACCAGATTTTCGACCGCACGTGCGGCCAACGCCCCTCGACGTTTTTCGGCGATGGAATCGTCGGCCACGTGATGTTTGCCGATCCGTTCTGCGAGACGTTGCGGGGCGAGGTCATTGCTGCGGCCCAGGCGGCGGATGCCAATGTCCACGCGGGCGGCACGTACCTCTGCATGGAGGGGCCGGCCTTTTCCACCCGCGCTGAGTCGCATTTCTACCGCAACGCCGTGGGCGCGGCCGTGATCGGCATGACTGCTCTGCCCGAGGCCAAGCTGGCGCGCGAAGCGGAAATGTGTTACGCGCTGCTGGCGACGGGCACGGACTACGACTGCTGGCACGAGGAGGAGGAAGATGTGAGCATCGAGCAAGTGCTAGCGGTGCTGCGGGCTAACAGTGCCTTGGCCGTGCAAATCGTCGCCGAGGTAGCCACGCGTCTGCCGAGCGAATCCTCTTGTCCTTGTTTGCGCGCTGCCGAACGCGCCATCATCACCGACCCAGCGGTGATTCCCTTAGAGGCGCAGGAGCGGCTGCGGGTGCTCTACGGGAAGTATTGGGATTAAGCGGCGAAAGGACGAATAGCATGGCCACGGTGAGAGTAAATTGGACGAGAAAAATATACGGCGGTGGCCGCGGCTAGCACGCCAGTAGTTTGGTGTACTGAGTACTCATTGAGGATTGACCACGGAGGTGGGCTTTGGATAGAACGAACATTGGGCAGAGAGAAACTCTCTGCCCAATGTCCAATAAAAAAATCAGATCTAAAAGATACTCAGCGCGACTGATTGCTCAGATGACTTTTAATCCGGCCCCAAGAGGCGCTCTCCACCGCGGTTGCTCCTGAGCCCCCGGCATTCGGGCAGTTTTCGCATTCCAGTAAAATCCAGTCGGGAAACCCATCTCCCTGTGTGTCATAGGTAAGCGGGTTTTCAGCGCCGGTAAATCTATCCTTCAGCCACATATCGTGCTGATACAAGCTGCCGTCGCTATCGACGAGCCGCGGCCCAATGTGGGTGACCTGACCAGCCTCATACACGTGCCTTACGCTCTCCGACTCGCTCAGGCCAACGGCGTCGTAGGTTTTGAGCCGGGCTTCCCAAGTGACCTCTACATCCAGAGTGCCGTGCTGGGCATCCGGCGGGGTAACCGTCCAGGCAAGTTCCCATATGTCCGTGGTGTTGCCAAAAAGATCTACATCCTGATTCCAACTCAAGTTATCGTCGCCGAGCACCTCAATCTGGCTGTTGAAGGCCGCTACTCCATCCGGCCCCGGCAAGATGCGCATATGATAGCGCTGATGGTTGCTCGCCTCGTCGAGGTTGGCCCCCAAGCCGGGACCACCCGAGTGGTCGTTGTCGAGGTTGAACTGGGTGAAATCATCGTGCCACATGCGTTTCAAGTCTGGCTCCTGCCGCCGCAGGGAGTCGTCTTGAATCCGAAAAAAGAAGTAGAGCCGGTTGTCTGGCGAACGAGAGTAGGCCAGCCGGAGCGTGGCAGAATAATCGTCTGGCTCAAGGGCGTTGTCATTTCTCTCGTGAAAATCCAAAGCGCTGTCCAGGGCGAGATCGTTGTCGAACCAGCCCCAGTCGCTGTCATCTCCGTCTATGGTCATAGCGTCAGGATCGGGCACTTCTTGCAGGAAAAACTCTAGGCCCGTGTGTGCCAAAACTGGCCCGCTAAAGGCCAAAGCCAACGCGCATGCCAAAGGCAAAATTACGAATCTTGTCATGCTTGAACTCCTCTCCTATGGATAATTTCCCAGTCTGCACGTATGCGCCAACATGGGCTTGGGCCGGATCGCCCAAGGTGGGTTTACTGAAAAAATCTAAAAATAAAAACTCCTCAGCGCGACTGATTGCTCAGATGATTTTTGATTCGGCCCCAGGAGGCACTCTCCACCGCGGTTGCCCCTGAGCCCCCGGCATTCGGGCAGTCTTCGCATCCTATCAAAAACCAGTCGGGAAACTGATCCCCTTCTGTGCCATATTGGGCCGGGTTTTGAGTACCGGTAAATCTATCCTGCAGATAAAAATCGTACTGAAACAGGCTGCCGTCGTTATCGGTGAGCCGCGGCCCAAGGTGGGTGACCTGACCATCCTCATACACGTGCCTTACGCTCTCCGACTCGCTCAGGCCAACGGCGTCGTAGGTTTTGAATCGGGCTTCCCAGGTGACTTCTATATCCAGAGTACCGTGCTGGGCATCCGGCGGGGTAACCGTCCAGGCAAGATCCCATACGTCCGTGGCGTTGCCAAAAAGATCTACATCCTGAGTCCAGCTCAAGTTCTCGTCGCCGAGTACCTCGATCTGGCTGTTGAAGGCAGCTACTCCATCCGGCCCCGGCAAGATGCGCAGATGATAGCGCTGGTGGTTGCTCGCCTCGTCCAGGTTGGCCCCCAGGCCGGGACCGCCTGAGTGGTCGTTGTCGAGATTGAACTGGGTGAAATCATCGTGCCACATGCGTTTCAAGTCTGGCTCCTGCCGCCGCAGGGAGTCGTCCTGAATCCGGAGAAAGAAGTAGAGCCGATTGTCGGGTGGACGAGAATAGGCTATCCGCCAAGTGGCAGAATAATCGTCTGGGTCAGCAACTTCGCCTGATGTCACATAAAAATCTAAATTGCTGTCCAAGGCGAGATCGTTGTCGAACCAGCCCCAGTCGCTGTCATCTCCATCCATGGTCATGGCGTCAGGATCGGGCACTTCTTGAAGAAAAAACTCTAAGCCCGTGTGTGCCAAAACTGGCCCGCTAAAAGCCACAGCCAATGCACATGGCAAAAGCAAAAGAATAGATTTTTTCATTTCTGATCTCCTCCTTAATAGAGGGTCTCCCAGTTGTACAAAGTACAATTCAGGGATTGGAAGGAATGGAAAACTGAACTCTACGCGAGGGATGCTTTACCTCCTTCACTAAAGGCTAGTTAAATAACAATGTTTAGGGAAGTCAAGATTTTTTTTAAGTTATCGTCCTGTAATATCTGCTCGACAAGCCCGAATGGAGATCTGGCTCTATGGCAACTTCTCGTCCAAAAGTAATGCTGGTCTGCGATCATCAAGTTCGCGACAACTACTTGACAACCCCGGACCTGGAACGACTCAATGTTTTTGCCGACTGGCACTGGTTCGCCTGCGAGGACGGTGTACCCTTTTTCAGTCCCAGCCCCAGCACGGAGTTGAAAACCCGATTGCTCGATCAGGTGGAGGACGCCGACGCGATCATCGTCTGCTGTGGTGCTCCGCGGATCGACGCCGAGGTCATGGACCGGGCAACCGAGCTAAAGATCGTCGGCGAGGTAGCGGGCGACCGATTCGCCGAACGCATCGATGTGGAAGCCGCCTGGGAGCGGGGCATCCGCACGGTGGACACCACCAATGGCACCTCCTATCCAGTGGCCGAATGGGCCCTGGCTCTGATCCTTATTTCCCTGCGCAATGCCGGTGCCTATTTCCGCCGCATCATCGCTGGCGATACTAACTTTTCCCGCGCTGACGATCCCGGCTATTTGCGCGGCGATCTGACCGGCAAGCGAGTCGGGTTGATCGGCTGCGGCCATATCGGCCGGCGGTTAATTCAGTTTCTGCGGCCCTTTGAGGCAGATATCTGGGTGTACGATCCGTATCTGCCCAGAGAAATGGCGGACGTCGTGGGTTTTCTCCAGACCTCGTTGGACAACATCCTCTCTCAGTCCGACGCCATTGTCTGTTTGGCACCACTGACCCCCCAGACTCAGGGCATGATCGGCCAGCGCGAATTGGATCTGATTCCATCGGAGGCCGTGTTCGTGAATGTTTCGCGCGGTCCGATCGTCGACTCTGATGCGCTGATCGAACGGCTGAAGCGGGGAGACATCATCGCCGGACTGGACGTTTTCGACCCGGAGCCGATCCCGGCCGACAGCGAGATTATTCATCTGCCCAATGTCTTTCTCAGTCCGCACATCGCCGGGGTCACAGCCCCCAGCTACCCCCGTCTATTCACGCTGATGGTGGACGAGTTGGACCGCTTCTTCCACGGCCACGAAACCCTCTTCGACCTGACGCCCCGCTCATTGGCTAATCGCCGGGGCACAGAGTTTCAGTCCTAGGGGCAGGCAATAGAGATATCAACCGAACAAGAGGTTATGATGAAACCAGTAGAATTAACATCGGCCCAAAAAGCTCAGTATGAGCAGGATGGCTATACCATACTCAAAGGCTTGTTCGCTCCAGATGAGTGCGATCGGTTCGTCGATCACATGATGGATCTGCATGCGGGGCGCGAGAGAATCGACGGTTTCCAGTTTGCGGCTTGGGTCGTGAACATGGCACCCCGCAATGCCGATGACTGGAGTCGGACGAGGAATCAGCACCTGTACGATCCTATGGCCATGGACTGGATGTTGAATCCCCGGCTGCGCCAACCGCTGCGCACTTGTCTCGACGATGAGCCCGAAGCAATACAGACTATGTACTTTTATAAAGGGTCGGAGCAGCGCCGACACCAAGATGCCTTTCACCTGCCGGGATGTATGTCGGCCTGGATTGCCCTCCAGGATGTCGACGAACGCAATGGCAGCATCCATGTCCAACTCGGATCCCACAGAGGACCGATACTGGATAAGAAGGATTTCAGAGAGGATGAAGACGGCAAGCCCGGACCCTGGTACGGCTGGAACCACGAAGATGCGTTCGACGCCCTATTCGAGCGCAACGGGTTTCCGGAGATTGCGGTCGAAGCGGCCAAGGGGGACGCGGTGCTCTTCCACGGCAGATTGATTCATCGCGGTGGCCCCATTCTGGAACCAGACTCTTTCCGCCACGTTTTAGCGTGCCACTACCTCCCCTACAGTTTTAACCCTTGGCCCTATGAAGTCGCCCCCAGATTGCGGATTTCATTCGATGGGGTCTGTCGGTTTACCCCTATCCACTAACACCATTTCTTCTACTTGTGCCTTGAACCGGCTAGATGCACCTCGAATTCTAGAATACAGGACGAGAGGTGTATCTGGTGGCGGGCTTCCACTATGGCTGGGTACCCATAATGGTAATCTCGCCTCCAAAGCCACCTTCAATCATTCTGGCGGCAAATTCCTGAACCAGATCGTCCGGTAGGTTGGGGTTGTCCTCAATCCACAGGCGCTTCCCGACGCTTTGCAGGTTGTCCAAACCGTCGAGACTGGCCAAAGACCTATTGCCATCTATCTGTAGGACGTTTCCGACGCTTTGCAGGTTGTCTAAGCCCTTGAGAGAGGTTAGAGAAGCATTTTCGTGGATTAGGAGATTCTCGATCCAAGTGAGCTTGTCCAGCCCCTTTAGGTCCTGCAGGGCATCGCTACCCCAGATCATCACAGCCCGGCCGACGTTCTGGAGGCTGCGCAGGCCCTCTAGGCTGGTCAGCAGTCTATTGTCGCGGATTATCAATTCATCGCCAACGCTTTGCACGTTGTGCAGCCCTTCCAAGCTGGTCAGAGAGATATTGCGGTAGAGACTCAGATTGTCCCCGATGCTTCGCAGGTTGTCCAAGCCCTCCAGCGTGGTCAGCAGGTCGTTGTGCAGGATATGCAGTTCGCCGCCGACACTTTGCACGTTGTGCAGCCCTTTCAGGCTGGTCAGCGCAAAATTGTGCTGGATGTGCAGATCGCCCTCAACGCTTTGCAGGCTGCGCAGTCCCTCCAGAGTAGTTAAACCAAAGTTATAGCCGACAATAGGGAGGCCGAGCTTTAGCGATCCCCCGATGCTTTGCAGGTTGCGCAGCCCCTCTAGATTGGACAGGGCCTCCCCGTCGCTGAAGATACTTCCCTCGGACTCACGCGCTGCTTGCTCATCGCCCAGGCTGAGAGCATGTCTTTGTGTCCTTTCCTCATAGTCCAGAGGTTCATTGCCGAAGATCCCCAAGTCTCCATCAATGCGGGTGACGTTGCGCAGGCCCTCCAGACTGGTCAGGGACGCGTTGTCTCTAATTTCCAGCTTGCCCCCAATGCGGGTGAGGTTGTGCAAGCCGTCCACCTTGGTCAACGCTCGATTGTTGACGATTTCCAGATCCCCTTCAATGCGGGTGAGGTTGCGCAAGCCCTCTAGGCTGGTTAGGGCTAGATTGGAATGCAGTCGCAAACCACCGATACTATAGAGGTTGCGCAAGTCCTCCAGGCCGGTCAGGGTCGTTCGCTCAATGACCAACTTGCCACTGACGCTGAAGCAACTGTTGCCATCACCTGCTAGGGCCTCTATATCCTCTTGGGAGGAGATCGAAAAATCCCCTTCCCAATATATCTCTGCTTCAGAGCAGTCATCGGTCTTGATGGATGATATCGGGCCATCTCCGCAGCCAACAAGCACGGCAATGATCACCGCAATCGACAAAACCCGGACCATGCACCTCTACTCCTGCTTTTAATGCTTGGGTTTCACGGATGTATCTGGTTCGTACAGAGTGAGTACCTGGTTGGCCGCCACGTCCGTGAGTTGTTCGACGATGCCGCTAGGCCAGCGCACCTCCACCAGCTCTGCTTTTTTCATCGCACCAAGACCAAAATAGAGACGCAGATCGTCCTGACACAGAAAACTCGACCCACTCCTGACTTCGTCGATCTGCAAGCGACCACCTGCCACGACCTTGACCAAGGCCCCAATGCCGTCCCGGTTGCTGGAGGGGCCCCGGAGTTGGTCCTGTGAAGGACCAGAGGAGGCTGGGGCATAATTCCCGACAAGTTTGATAGCCAGCCAGTGATTCTGGTTCCCCCCGTCGTTGCGCAGGAGCGCAGCCGGCTGGTTATTATTGGAGACTACTAGATCCAGATCTCCATCTTCATCGTAGTCTCCGACCGCCGCTCCGCGGCTCACCTGCACCAGTGCCAAGCCCGATCCCGCCGAATTAGTCACATCGGCAAATCTACCCCGACCGTCGTTCCTGAAAAGTTGGTTCTGCTGGGCATAGTTTACACTAGTGTCGAATAGCTCCACATTGTCATCTAAGTGACCGTTGGCCACGAAGAGGTCGCTGTCTCCGTCGTTGTCGTAGTCGAAGAAGACCGTTCCCCAAGCCAGAAATCTCAGGCTCGGCATGCCCAATCCCGATTCGAAGGTGGTATCGGCGAAAAACCCGTTGCCCAAGTTCCGGTAGAGATTGTTGGTCTCCCACTGATAGTTGGTCACGAAAAAGTCGAAGAGCCCATCGTTGTCGTAGTCTCCCGAATCGACCCCCATTCCGGATAGAGCCTCTCCAGCGTCGTTAAAAGCAACCCCGGCTAGGACACCGACTTCGGCGAAGCGGTCCCCGTCATTGCGGTAGAGCAGATTGGGCGTGCGATCTCCGGCTGCGTAAAGATCCAAGTCGCCGTCCTGGTCATAGTCGCTAAAAAAAGCTCCCAGTTCCTTGGCCGCCCGGGGCAGCAAACCGACTGCATCGCTAATGTCTGCGAAGGTTCCGCCTCCCTCGTTGCGGAAGAAGACATCCGCCTGTGGGTCGAAGGCCTCGGGTCCGCAGTAGACCTGTAGCCCTTTGGCTTGAATGCAGGGCGGGTTTACCTCCGGCGGGTACTCCACGTAATTGGCCACATAGAGGTCGGGATCACCGTCTTGGTCGTAGTCTGCAAAAGCCGCTCCTGCACTCCAACCCGGATGGCCCACCCCCGAGTGGCTTGTCACATCTGTAAAGCTCCCATCGCCATTGTTGCGGTAGAGGATATTGGGCCCGTAGCAAGTGATGTAGAGGTCTAGATCGCCGTCTTGGTCGTAGTCTGCTGCGACACAGCCCATCCCGTGGCCCGATTCGGCCACCCCGGCAGTGGCCGTGGTCTCTTCAAAGCGCCCGTCGCCCCGATTGTGGTAGAGAGCCCCCGACCCGGCGATGTTGACAAAGTATAGGTCGAGCCACCCATCGGCGTCGTGATCAAAGAAAGCCACCCCCGACCCCTGCGTCTCCGGGAGATGCTTTTCCCCTGTCGCCCCATTCTGGTGGCGAAAGGCAATCCCAGCCACAGCAGTAACATCGACGAACTGGACCTCGGCCTTTGCCGGCAGTTGGAGTAGAACCGCTGCTGCGAGACAGTACCCTCTGCATAAAAACACATACTTCATTATCACCATAAAAAACCCGGGCTTATTTCCAGCACCTCTGACATCATTCTGTCAGACGCCGGTATATCTCCAGTTCCGCCTCGCCCTCTGCCTTCCGGTCTTGCCCGAGGTAGATCATGCCCAAGCTGTAGTGCGCATCGGCGTGATTGGGCTCTATTTTGATGGTTTTCTGGAAAGCTTGGGTCGCCCGCTGCACATCGCCCATGGCCATGTAGGCGTTCCCGAGGTTGTAATAGGCTTGGACATAGCGGGAGTTGAGCTCTAGGATCTTCTCGTATTGGCCGATTGCCGCGGCTATTTTCCCTTGCCGAAAAAAGATATTGGCTAGGTTGTTGCGGGCGCTTAGGTCCGCGGGATTGATGGCCAGAGTTTGTTGGTACTCGGCCGCCGCCGCCGGGAAATGGCCTAGGCCGGCGTAGAGCACCCCGAGATTGTAGCGGGCATCTGCGTCCTCTGGGTAGAGCGTCAGGATATATTGGTAGCGGTCGATATCATCACTCGCTTTCCGCAGACGCTGGAAAGCAGCTAGTAGCTTTTGGCCATCCTCAGTCCTTGCCTGTCTGAGGTAAAGCGTCCCAAGCCGGTGATAGGCTTCTTTCTCAAAGGGATCGGCGGCAAGCGCTTTCCGCAGAGCAGTCTCCGCTTCAGCAGTCCGCCCTTGCTGCAGCAGCACCTGTCCCAGCAAGGTATAAGCACGGGCGTATCCCGGATCGTGGCGGAGAACGGTTCTGAAGCTCGCCTCAGCCTCTTCAAGGCGCCCTAACTTGGTATAGATCTGTCCGAGGTGATAGTGCGCATCGACATAAGAGGAATCGAGGGCCACGGTCTGCTCGTACGCCGCAATCGCAGAATCGGCGTGGGCCAATTGCTCGTAAACCGCTCCCAGATTGTAGTGGGTGGCGGCATTCTCCGGTTCGAGCTGAAGTGCCTTGCTCAAGGCTGCAACCGCATTGTCATAGCGGCCCTGAGCACTAAGGACTATGGCGAGCTTGCGATAGGGAGAAAGGCGGTCGGGAGCCAGCGAAATCGCCGCCTCGTAGGCCGAGGCCGAAAGGTGGTTCTGGCGCTTTCGCATGTACAGGTCGCCCAGCGCAATACGGGCCTCGACATTGTCTGGATAGAGTTGCACAGCTTGGGCGATGTGCCGGATAGCCAGCTCAAAATTGCCCTGCTTCTGGAGGATGGAACCGGCAAGCAGGAGTGCCTCGAGATGGTTCTGATCCACTGCCAAGGCTTGCTGGCAAGCTGCGATAGCTTTGATATAGCTGCCGGTCTCGGCCAGACGCTTGGCCTCGGCGTATGCGGCCTCGGCCTGCTCCTGTGACCGCTGGTCGCCACAGCCGCTGGAGATGAGGACCGTAAAAAGAGCGCAGTACCAGGCTTTAGATATCAGCTTCTGCATCCATTTTCTGCAAGCGGTCCTCAAATAGGACGATCTTTGAGGCGTACTTCTCTTTCAGACTGTGAAGTAAGGCGATGATTAGCTCTTCTTCCTTTTCCTTTTTTAGCCAATACCGCGCCCTCGACGACGCCTGCTCAAAGGGATCGGGCTGCAAACCGGCCTTCTCCAGCACCTTAAATACTGTATAGCCTTCCTCGAGCTGGACGGGACCTGTTAGCTCACCCATCTCCGCCTTCATCGCCTCCTCGTAGAGGACGCTGTAATTGGTTTGTCCATAGGCGTGCATATGAATCAAACCTTTGGTTTTCTCGACCCCACTTCTGATACTGTATTGCTCGGCCAGATTCTCCATATCTTCCCCATTCAGAATCCGTTGCAAGACCTCCTCGGCCTCTTCCCTAGTTGTACACAAAATCTCTTGGACGGTAATCTGTTCGGGCTTTTTAAAAAGATGTAGATGGCTTTCGTAGTAGGAGCGCACCGCTTCGTCGCTCAGGTCGATCCGCTGATCCACCTCCCGCTCTTTTAAAATTTCGAGCAGCATAGTCTTTTTCTTGGCCTCCAGCGAAGCGACTACCGACGAGTCCTGATCAATTCCCTGCTTCAGGGCTGCTTTGGACAGGAGTGTGCCCAGCAAGAGTTCCCGATGGATGAACTCGGCGATGCCGCTGCTATCAAATCTGACCGACCGGAAGCGGCTGACTCTCTGGTAGGTGTCGGCGAAATTTTTCAAGGTCAACTGTCCGCCATCGAAACGACACAGAACCACCTCTTGGTCCGGCTCTGCTAGATCCAGAGTATCCGCATCAGAGCTCGGAGCTTTTGCCAGCAGGAAATCAATGCCTTCCTGGTCTAGCTCCACCTCGAACTCGGTGGCCAATTCCTCCATCAACTCTTCGCGGCGGCCCCAAGCGGCTTTGGTAATCTGGACCTGGGCATAAATCAAGCTGTAACTAGCGGGGGGCGGACTCTCGGCCACGACTTGGAAAATCTCGTATCCGCCCCCAATCTCAAAGGGTCGGCTGATCTTTCCTACCGCTAGCGCAAAAACTTCCTCTGCAACCTCCACCGGCATCCCCTGCTCTTCTACGTTTCCACGCCCGTAGAGGGGACCGAGCAGGCCACCTTGGGAGGCGGTCTCTCGATCGGTAGAGAGAAGTTTGGCCACTTCCCCAAACCCTTTTCCCTGCTCAAGCTCTTCCACTACCTTCCGGGCGTCCTCCTCGGTCTTCACCTGGATGCGGGCTAGTTTCAGCATCCGGTTCCACTTGGACTGCTCAAAGCGACGTCGCAACTCCGCTGACGAAAAAGCGCTCTTGTCTTTGACTTCCCGACGGAGGATCTCCCTGATCAGTTTTTGCTGCCGCTCGTGCTCCCATTTAGCCAGAAACTCCGAATCCTGATCTATGCCCTGCTTCCGGGCCTCGAGCAACATCAGCTCCATATCGACCATGCTGTCGAGGTGTTCGCGCCACATCTGGACGCCCTGCTCCTCAGAGCGGAGCAGAGCGGGTATATCCATATTGAACCGAAGCAAGTCTTCGACCGTAATCTCCACGGTATCGACCCGGGCTACCACGTTGTCGTCCGCTGGGTCACCGCAGCCGAACAGCCACAGGAAAAACGCGACTAGTGCCAACACTCTTCCCTCCTACTGCCCCGTGGCGGGCGGCTCGAGGGCATAGGTGACCTCCCGGGTGAACTGATAGGGAATATCGACAGTCTCTATTGGCTCGTCCCGGTAGTCGAAGCGCAAGGTCATTTTCTCGATCCGAACCTCGAAATCCTCAACATCGTCGTCCAGCGCAGGAAAAACGACAAACCCTCCCTTTTCCTGACCACTGAAGATCATATCATCGTTGAAGAGCGTCTTCCGCAGAATGCCCTCTCGCTCCTTGAATGGCTGGTAGGTATTGCCCGCGTAGGCGATAGCATAGGGCCAGTAGTATTCGATCAGGGCGGTGCGGCTGAGCGACTGATAGCGCCGTCCGTTGGGGGCTGTAATCTCAATCGAGGCCGGGTCCACGCGCACCTTTGGATAGGCGTAGTTCTTTATCTTTAGCAGAAAGACTGCAAAACGGGCCGGTGCCTGTTCCTCACCCGACGGCTTCCAGTCGCCGTAAGTATACGGATTGACTGGAGCCTGGTACGGGTTGTCCCGGTAAAAGCCCGCAGGAGAGGCCGAATGAACTTCAAACTGCCGGTTCAACATTTCGGCAGTTATAGGTTGCAGGCTGACCTCCAAGCGGCCCTTGACAAAGGTGATGCTGCGGTCATCACCGACGTTAAATTCCTCGGTCTGCTGGGTCTCGGCAACGGGCACTATGGGTCCGGGAAAGTGCCGATAGCCCAATTTGTAGCCGCAACCACTCAACAGCAGGGCTACTGACGCGGTTGCGCTGAGTACAAATGTCCTCATCCTGATCACCTCTTGGCGATATATTGCGACGCTTCTACGCTTCTAAACTCAATAAGCCACACCCACCACCTGCAATTGATCGAAATCCCCTTGATCCGCACCCACCCGCACCCGCGCCACATACACTCCAGGCGGCACCAATGCGCCGGCTTCGTCCCGGCCATCCCATTCCACCTCCTCCTGCGGGCCGGCTCTCTGTACCTCCAGCACTTGCTGCCATACCCGCTGTCCCTCTAAGCTGTACAGGCCCACTTCCACCTCTGTCCCCCCCAGCACTTGGAACAAAGTAAAGCGGATCGACACTACGTCATTGATGCCATCCCCCTGAGGTGTAAACACCGATGGCTGCACCTCTAACTGGCGCAGAACAGATCCCAGCGACGACTCGACCGCGACTATGCGCAACTGGTTAGTGCCCATCTCGTCGCTGACATCTCCGCTCTCCACTTCCTGCGGCAGCCCGGCTTGTTCCCGGTGAAATACCTCAGCTCGCAGGGCAGCCGAGGCGCTGTACAATGCCGTCTCCAGCCGCAGGCGCAACCGCCGGTCGCCGTCTGGACTGAGCGGACGTGGCAGGTACACGGTGAACCCCTGCTCCTCAGGTACCACATCGGCTAGGTCCACAGTCTCTGGCTGCGGCGGATCACCCATCTCCAGACTCAAAAACTCGGCGGCCGAGGGTGCCAATACCCGCACCCCATCAAAACCGGCTTGGCCGGCGACGAAATCGGCACCTATTTCGTAGACTAACTCGGTCGGCTCGCCGACGGGCAGCAGGGCCACTCTGCCTTCGGGCTGCAAATCGTCCACCACGGCCACTTCGCCCAGCACCCGCTCGGCCAGCAGCGGCGAGGTCTCCACTATCAGTGAGTCGATGCGGGCAAACGATTCTAGGCTCTCACTGTCCATTTCTACCCGCAGCATGATAAAGCGGCCGCGCGGCACCCGGGGCTTTTCGCCGGACTGCTCGAGCGGGGGCGACCAGAAGCTCCAGTTGTCCCGGTCCTCAGTGATCGGTCCGGCCCAACCGGCCGCCAGTGGGTCAAAGGGCCAGCGCCGCGGTTTGAGGCGGGCGTAATCGGTGGCGCTCACCTCGGTAGGCTGGCGCAAGTCATTGTAGGTGTGGTAGGCCACCGGTTCGTCGTCCAAGCCAGTGCGCACGGACACCCTGACCTGAGTGGGCGCTTCGGGATCGGGTTGAGGCTCGGACGCGACCGCGTCCTTGCGCCAAGCACTGACGCCGAAGTGGACCTGGCCGATGTTGACGATCTGGCCCAAGTCTATGACCTTGGACTCCCAGCGGACCTCGGGCACGACGCCGCGGCCGTACACCTCCAACTCGGACACCGCATACCGTGCGAACGCGGTATTTTGACCTTCTCTACAACATTGCGAGTCTGGAATAAAGCGCAGGCGAAAGAAGCGCATGTACTGGCGCGGAAAGGTAACCTCGATCGTGGATTCAAGGTTGCCTTCCACCGAGGCCAGCACAATGTCCAGCGGAATGTAGAAACCGTTACACCAAAAGTGATTGGTACACCAAGTGCCGTCTTGCAGCTTTATCGCCACCTCATCGTTGCTAGCGGTCAATTCGTAACGGGGGAAGAAGTAGTTGGGGTCGTAGGGTTCTTGGGTGATCGGCTCGGTGCCTTCCGGTGGAAGCATTACAAAGCGCTCGGCGGGGATTCGCGTGCCCAGATCGATGGAATAAAACTCGCCTTCCACTCCCCCTTGGCCACCGGCTGCGGTAAAACCCGAGGAGGCATAATAGGTGTCGCGGTCCCCATCTACGAATATCAGCGCATCGGCAACTCGGCCGACCTCGCGGATGGAGCCAACAGCTCGCCAGACATGGGGCATGCCGGGACGATAGTCGAACTCGACCGGCTCGCGGAAGCGGAACCAAGGACCGATCTGGGTGACCACATTCACGTTGGGATCGAGGAAAAGGGGCTGGATCGCTCCTGGGCTAGAGGTCAAATCTACCATCACGTTCAAGGCGGTCTGGTCGGCCCAGGACTGGCCGTCTTCACCGCCAAGGCGCAGCTCAATTAGCTGGGTGGCCGACTCGCGAGGGCTAACTAGCAGCCCTAGGGCAACCAGCGCAAAAAAAGCACCTCTCATAACATATTTTCCTTAGAAGATTGCGCTCAATCCATCTTCATTGTGTACTGTATATCAATCTGTACCTGTGCTGGCAAATACGCGCACAAAACCGATGGATTCATCTCTGGTATCCTCTTCTTTGAACTTGGCGCGCCGCAGTTGCAGACCTATGTTCGAGGTTATCTGGTAGCCCAAGTAGGCAGAAGTGTTGGAAATGAGGATCGAATAAACTTGGCTGCGGAAGTCATCGACAAAGCCCGGCGGCGGCTCTTCTGGTCGCTGCTCCAAGTTTTCAAACCAGCTAAATTCGACCCCGCCTTCTACCCATGTTCCCGGCAGCAGCGAGTAGCGGGTGATTAGAAATAGAGTTTCCTCAAGATCGCGGGATTTCAGACTCGATTTTGCCGAAGGGGTCTCGCGCCGAAATGTGCTCTTCCACCTAGGCCAGAATATCAAGTCCTCCCCCACTGGAATGGCGTACCCCGCCTTGTTGATCATGCCAAAGAACGAGCGATTGCGCAGCTCGTCGGCCTGTTCTCCTCGCTGGTTGAAGGTTTCGTACTTGATTTTGCCCTGAATATCCAGATCGCGAATCCGGTTGTACCTGGCCTGGAGGTACAAGGTGTTGACAAAGGTGTCCTGATTCTCTAGAGGATCGCTGAAGTTCTCCGTTCCCGTGGGATCTTTCCAGACCAGCCGGTCGTCCTGGATATTGTCCTTTACCAGCTTGGCATGTTCGACCAGACCAATGTTCCACCCGGGCATATTCACCTCTGCCGTAAACAGGCCGTAAGTAGCGCGACTCTTCCTAGCGCTGCTGGGCATCCGTTCGTTCAGCCGGCCGATGGTAATTTGCGCTCTCTTGGCGAGCATCAGTCCTCCGTAGATATTGTATCCCCGGCGGTCCCGTTCGTAGGGAAAGTCCGGCTGCCGATCGTCCTCGAAGCGGTCGATGAGTGTGTTGTTGTTCATGTCCATTCCAAAGAGGAACTCTGGAGGATCTACTGCGTAGCGCAGGAAGGGCTCGGCATAGTCGGGTCTAGCGTTGTTATTCTGGTTGAAATCGGAGACAAAGTCGTTGTTCTCGTCGAGTCCGGGAAAGACGTTGTTGTCGGCTCCCGCCCCTCCCACATCCCCGACCAGTCCGATCTGATTGATGCGTTGCCAGTCCGGAAAGCGGTCCTGATCGTCGTTGTCGTCGACGAACTCAAACAGGTGCCTCTGCTCGTCGCTGTAGTCGATGCCCCCCAGTGAATTGGAGATGAAGGCCGTGGTGCTGTAGTCGGGAGCCATGTCAAAGGCCTCTGTGTAGACGAAATAGGGATAGTTATTGTAGGAGGCGGTAACATAGGCCGCGTCGGCCCGGTCCTTCTCTGGATCGAGGTCGTTGACCCCAAAGTTCTGGTTGGGGAAGCGCCGGAAGCGCCGGTTTACTGCGTACTCGGCGCGTAGGTCTAGGCCTCCTAAGTTGTTTATCTCCAAATCCAGACCAATCACCTCGTGGGCTGTGGGCAGGCCGTACTCAAATCTAATAAAGCGCTGATTGGACCCGTCGATGACCTCTTTTTCGGCCTGGGCAACGGGCAAAAAGACCTGACCTCCGAGGCGATCTGTCTGTTTGTTGGAAGAGACCTGCACCCGATAGTCGTTGGCTATGATCAACTCGAACTCCAGCTTGGAGATATCCCCCAAGGTCGGCACCTCTTCCGTTGGTCGGAAGTCGTTCCTGATATCGTAGATCAGCTCGATCACATCTGTGCCGCGCGCTTCGAGGTTGCCCTCACTGCGAATCCCGCCTCGTATCAAGGGGGTGATTTCCGGATGCGGCTTCCCGTTGATCACCACTTGGTCGAAGAAGAGGAGTGCCCCCGATTGCGGGGTTTCCGGGGAATCGTCCGAGATTCGGACGACCACAGTTTCCACGCTGCCCTGGTTCTGGGGCTCGGTCAGCACGCCTTTTAAGGAGTTATCCCCTAGAGTCAGGGTACTGCTTGTGTTGGCGACGTTGACCCAGGTCAGCCCCAGTTGCGCAAAGTCTCCTACTTGTCCAACCCCTCTGCCGGCCAAAAGCCTCGAGGTGTTCTCGGACCGGCTGGGGCCAGATGTCTGCGTGAGGGCCGAAAAGCCGGGCGCACTAAGTCGAGACGCCAAGATGGTCATAGCGTACTTGTCGGTGAGGAAGTCCCACTGGATACCATTAAAGGTCGGCTTGGAGAAGGTGAGGGGCGTCAAGGTCGTGCGGAGCGCATCGCCTATGGTCAGGGAAGTGTGGAATTGGCCTTTCTGGGCAGACGACACGATGACATTGTTAAACCAACTCTGGTAAAACGCGTTTTTGAATATCTCGCTTCCGAGCCGCTCCGGACTGTTCTCGGTCCAGTCATATATCTTCCATCCCCGGGCGATATAATTACCAAAGAGGTCGTATTGCCGGGTTCCTTCGAGCAGAATGTTCACGTAGCGCTGATAGTTTTGCCGGGCATAGTTACTGTATTCCCACCCCCGCCAACTGTATTCATAGTAGAGATTCTGGGGAAGATACCACTTCCGACGGTTGGGAGCCAAGGCACCAGGGCGGACTCGTGCTCCGTAGATCCCCGGCTCTTCGACGGGGCGGTACCCGGTAAATAACTGAGCGTTTGCTGGGATTTCTCCCAATATGATACTGCTGAGAAAAAGCAACATTACCAGTCTTAAATGGCTTATTGCCTGCGACATACATCACCTCCCATTATCCTGCTGAGAACTTTTTAATAGACCACGCTGATTGTCTGGGCCAAGGCCTCATCACTGGTCTGCGCCGCTAGGTTGATCCGGCATATATAAATCCCGGGCGGCACCAGAGTTTGGCTATGGTCCTGACCGGACCAAGTAAAGAGCCATAACCCGTCTGTCTGACGCTGTCCTTCCAGTTCCCGCACCAAGCTACCGTCCAAGGTGTAGATCTGAACCTGGGCCGGCATATCTACTTTCAAAATATTAAAGCGGATCTTTGCCTCGTCCCCTACGCCATCGCCGTTGGGGGTAAAGACAGGCTGGACCGAAAAGTTGGCAATAAGCCGGTCACTCGAAACGACATCGGGCAAGAAGACCGTGGTCGAGAAGCGCACATCGGCATCGGGATCGACTGGTTGCCAGAGTTCGGGGTTTTGAGTGTTACCGACAAAGGCCCTAAAATGATACGGGCTCTGCACTACATTGACATACATCTCAATGGCTACTGGCTGCTGCTCCACTAGCTGAGGAAGCTCTACTGTGACAGAATCCGGGAAAAACTGCACGGCCTCGGCCGCCAGCACCACTGGGCTGCCATCTATCTGGACCGAGAAGCTGTCGGCATCCGCTTGGGAAGGGGTTTCCACCCGGATGCGGTCAAAGCCGAAATCTCCCGGGCCGAACTGGGGACGAAGGTGGTATATAAATTTCTGGGCAACGCCCGGCCGGGCCTCTTTAGGTTCGATCTCGCCCACCGCCCCCATCAGAAAAGCATCGTCGAAATCGAGAGAAAGCGAACGCAAGGTCGCCGCCGTGTCCGGTCGGTCCGAAATCAGGGTGACCGCAAATTGCACGTACCGACGCGGACTTGGAGAAAGAAACTCCTGTCCGGAAAATCGATAGGGATCGCTCCAGCCGCTCCAGTCTGCTCCTTCCACTAGGACGGCCTCTTTTGCACCTCTCCGGGGTTTGGGCAATTTGTTGTAGAGTTCCTCGGTAACCTCGTTGCCATTTTTATCGTAGTAAATGGTCTGCTCTTCAAAGGTATTGCCCGAGCGGGTCTGGGCTTGCACCCTGGTACCTGCGGGCAAGTCTGCATCCCAACTGAGCGAGCGAAGCACTTTGGGCCGATCGCCCAAATCCTCAAAGCCCGAGGTCATCGCTACTTTGGCTACGTACCCGATCGGGAAGATGGCGATATCGTTGAGAATACTGCTGCTGTTGCCGATGTAAATATGCAGAAGGTGGCGGATGGACTTAGGAGGAAACATGAGATAGTTCAGCCACTGAGGTGTGTTCCAGCCAATCGCATTGGGAAAATCGAAGAGCAGATCGAATTCTATCTCTCCGGCCAGACTCCGTCTGGACCCGTCCGAGATAAATAATTGGGTTCTCTGGTGGCCCGTGGAGGGGGCGTATGCTCCTTGCCCCTGAGCTTCGTCCAGCGGCGCTAGTTCGAGAATTCGGTTTACCCAGAAATGGGCCCCGAGATCCCAACTCCAACTGAACTTGGCCGTCGGATCTACACTGGTCACCTGCCAGGTGGTGCTGAGGTCTCCATCGACCAAGGCACTGGCGCGACCAGTCGGCTCGGTTATAGTGCCGCCTCGATCAAAGGTGGTGAGGGCAATATTCTGTCCAAAGGTGAAGACTTCCACTTCGGCGAGAGCCGCATCCGCAGTTTGGGCATCTACGACAATGCGCACGAATTGGATTGGTCCGTAGGTAGTAGAGGTATCTGTGCCCGCTAGGGCGGCAGGACCAAACAAGCGGTTATTAGACACCCTGCCGAAAGCCTGAACCGGGTACTCGATCAGCGTCTGTTCATTTAGCTGACTGGTGCCGCCAATTAAGTCGAAAAAAAAGAAATCTTGGCCTTGTGCTTGTCTAACGCCATTCGACCCGAGGACGCGGAACACCCTCAGAGGCCTTGCCCCTTCTTGGTCGGGAAAATGCAGGCGAATCTTGTTAGTCGGAACCGCTCGTCCCAAGTTGATCTCGATCCACCAATTCTCCACCGGGTCATTCGGATTGGGCTTCCAGAAGGTCTCGGGATCGCCATCGATGATATTGGCGGCCGCGCCCGGGTTCGATCCGACTTTCCACACCCCTCCCTGTACTTCTCCCTGCTCTTTTGTCTCATAGGTAAATTGGTCCGCGTCGAGCGCGGCGTTGAGGGACGACTCAAACTTTATCGGGGTGATGGAGCCATCGGCCGCAAAATTGAGGGTTCCGGCGGGAAAATTCCACTCCTGGTTCACTTGGAACACCTGCCCTCTGGCTTCTTCTATTAACGGGACTAGCAGGAAAGAAAAAGCGCAAAACTTGACCAGATTCTTCATCGGAACCGTCCTTTCCTCAGTACACTATTCCCACAGTCTCCGCCTGAACAAAGCTTTCTTGGTCGGCGTTAACCGAAACCTTGACTAGGTAAATGCCGACTGGAAGCAGTTGCTTGCTATCGTCCCGTCCGTTCCATGCCCTTATGTGATTTCCGCTCCGCTCCTCCCCAGCCAAGGTCCGCACTCTCCGACCTGCCAGATCGAAGATTGCCACCTCCACCTCCACTGGTACTACCAGTTGTGAAAGGGTGAGCGCGATCAAGGCCTCTTCGTTGATCGCATCCCCATTGGGTGAAAACACCCTCGGAGTGACCTCGAAAGAGGACAGGATTTCTCTGGCGGACTCGGCTGCCGTCAGCACTCGCAGCGTATTGGTCGTCACGTCGGGGTTGGCATCGCCCGACAAAACTCTCTGAGGGACCTCTTCGCTTTGGGTATCGAAGACCTCGGCGTTCAAGAAGCTCCCTTGGACAAACACCTGGGCGTCAAAAATGATCTGCAGGACGTCTCGGCCGGTTATCCGATGGGAAGAGGGGAAGAGCACGGTCAGGCTGCCGAGTTCCTCTATAATCTCGGTGGGTTCTACCTTTTCAGGAGGGTTTCCTATGGAGAGTTCCCCAAACTTTGGCTGCGACGAGGGGGTGAATATTCGGATGGCATCGAAGCCGATGTCCGTTCCCGCAACATCGGCGATGAGATCGTAGGCAAAGGTGACGAACTGGCCGACCGGCACGACGGCCACACTGCGCGGAGGACGGGGGTCGTCCAGCACAGAGACCTCTCCGATTAATTGCTGGGCCAGCGGCGGAATAGAGTGCTCCACGCTCAGAGAAGTGGCCTGTATGCCGTCTAAAATGGACTGACTCTTCATGGCTATCTCGAACTGAAAGTAGCGCCGCGGACTGGGCAGGGCGATCCTCTGCCCGGAGGAGGTAAAGGGCGATGACCAGAGGCTCCAGTTGACTTGGTCGTCCTGAAACCCGCCCCGTTCGTTTTGACTTAATTTGTTATATTCGTCCTCTGTTACTACCTCTCGCTCCCGGGTAAACCGATCTACCAGCCGAAAAAAGACCCGGGGATTGTCGTCCATCCCCGTGCGCATCCGAATGGCTATTTCTGTGTCGGAGCCTTCCACTACGACCTGATTGGTGCCCTCCTGACGCAGTCCCTCGACCGTCCATTCGAGTCGGCTGAAATTGGCCGCCTCCCCCAAGTCAATGATCTTGGAGGTATAACTGGCTTGGGGAGCGAAGCCGGTACCAAAAAACTGAAATTCGGCGATTTCGAATGGATTCGGCGAATTTACATGCAGGCGGATAAAGCGAATAAACTGCAGCGGGAACAGGACTTCTGCCGTGTCCTCACGAGTGAATTCCACCTGCCGGAGGAGGCTGTAATCCGGTCTATTGTCTTGGGTAAAGCTTAGCCCGTCGCTGGAGAAGAGACTGTAGCCCCGAATGAAATCCTCACTATAAGGCCGTCCTTGATCATCGACGCCAAATGGACGTGGAAAAAAGAGGATTCTGTTTATCGGAATCCGGGTCCCGAGGTCGAATTCAAATCTTCTCCCACTCTGTTGAACTCCGAATTCCTTGAAGCGATCTCCGGTGGATGTAGTATCTTGTCCATCTACGATCACCAGTTGCGACTCTCTCAAGGTGGTATTGTCCCAGACGTGGGCCTGGGCACGCTCTGCGAGAAACCCTATCGGGCGGGCGCTGACCCAGCTTAGCTGCTGGGTGATATTGTTCTGGGGATCAAATCCCAAACTCTTGATAGTTCCCGCTTGGGAAAAGTCGAGAGCCGTCGAGGCCAACTCCTGTGAAGCCCAAGATTCGCCGCCTTCTCCCACCTTCCACTGCCTCACCTCTCCCCAGCCAATCCCCGACATGGCCGCAATCCAGATCGCCGTGATCGCCATCACAGCCGGCCTTGTCGATTGGGGCTTCATTGTTTTGCGCATGTCAACCCCCAAAAAAAGTGAGAGGATTAGGTCCATCCTCCCATCCACATTGAGTTTACATGTTCTGATAATCTGAACGGTCTGTCAACTAAATTATTGCACTATGTATTCTTAAAAGTAGGGGTGCGTACACCTTCACCTTTAACGCACTTGTCCTTAGGAGTTGATACCCTGCAGGCCGACCGAATCAGTGATACTTGCACACAAGGTTAGGCGACTAGTATACTTGACGATAATAGTCCTGCTGGGGGCTTGCTATCAGTCGGCGACGGAAACGTGACGGGTGGAAATCGTCTGAGAATAAGCCCTACCGTCGGCAGCTTTGTGCACACCTTCACGGCTAGGCTGATCAGCGATCTCTTCGTTCTCCAAAGCACCTTCCCCTTTCACATTCAGAGCGATCTCAGTAGGCTGCTTTTGTGCCTTCTCTGTCTCGGCCGGGGCGGCGTATGGGACCTTGTACCTGCACGGGTCGTTTATGGCGCTAGGGACCAGTATGCCTGGGGCCGTCTTTTTGTTGTTCGTCCTCACTTTGATATTAAACCCCCTGCTCAAGCTGATCCATCCCCGAGCGGGCCTCAACCGAGGGGAATTACTGGTCGTCTATGTAATGATGGTCATGGCCTCGCCGATTCCCACGCTCTTCGTCGGCAAATTCCTCAGCACTATCAGTTATCCCTATTATTACGCCACGCCCGAAAACGAGTGGCGGGAACTCATCCATCCCTACATTCCCGACTGGCTGATGGTACATAATGTTGATATCGTCAAAAAGTTCTACGAGGGTGGGGGCCGGAATGAGCCGATTCCCTGGGCGGCTTGGCGGCCGGTGTTTTTGGCTTGGCTGCCCTTCGTTTGGGCCTTGTTCTTGGTGATGATTTCCCTCATGATCGTTATGCGCAAGCAGTGGGTCGAACACGAGCGCCTGATCTATCCGCTGATGCAGGTGTCCTTGGCCATGACCGAGCAAGGCCGTTATGGCGAACGCGTCAGCCCTTTTTTTAAGAATCCGGTGATGTGGGCCGGCTTTGCCATCCCGGCCTTGTGGGGTACGCTGCACGGACTCTACAACTACTTCCCGGAGATTATACCCATTGCCAAGGAGATAGACCCGCTCCATCTGAGATTGTCGATATTCCACGGCGTAGCCGATATGTACGTGCTGCTGCGTTTCAACATTATTGGCTTTTTCTACTTTCTCAAAACCGAGATCGCCTTCAGTCTGTGGTTTTTCAATTTACTGGCCTATGCGGTGCGGGGGATTTTCGGAATTCTGGGCATTACTAGCCCGCAGACACAATCCGCCGGACATGGGGTGCACAATCTAATCCTAGCTCAGCAGGCTATGGGAGCGATGCTAGTGTTGTTTTTGGGGGGTCTGTGGTCGGCGCGCAGGCACTTGAGAGGAGTCTTGCGCAAAGCCTTCTTAGGAGATCCTAGTGTGGATGATTCCGGGGAAATTCTCTCCTACCGAGGGGCGGTAATCGTACTGATGGCCAGTAGTGTGATCGCGGTGGGGTGGTTGTGGTTGGCAGGACTGCCAATGGTGTTTGGATTGGCCATACTCTTCTTAGGGATGGTGGTCCTCTTCGGATACTCCCGGGTTGTGGCAGAAGGCGGCCTGTCGGATGGCGAACCGCCGGTGGTACCGGCCGGCATCCTAGTGTCGGCGGTGGGTTCGTCGGTTATTGGGCCCCAAGGACTAGTCGTGCTGGCAACCACATTCCTGTGGACCACCGGGCGCAATTTCGTCATGGTATCGTGCGCCAACAGCCTCAGGTTGGGCGAGGAGTTGGGAGGCGGGAAGCGGGCGCTGTTCTGGGTGATTCTCCTGGCTCTAGCCGTGTCCCTAGGCGCGGCGATCTGGATGATTATGACCTTGGGCCATCAGTACGGGGCCATCAACTTGTGGATATGGGGCGGGGGGGAGTACAGCTATGCGGAAAAATTGATCCGCACACCAATGGAGCCGCATGTGTGGAACTGGATCAATACCGCCACCGGAGCGACGATTATGACCCTGCTGATGGTGGCGCGCTGGCTTTACGTGTGGTGGCCGTTACATCCTTTAGGTTATGCTATCGGGCCGATATGGATCATAGACGCTCTTTGGTTCAATATGTTCTTGGCCTGGCTGATCAAGGTTGTCGTTCTCAAGTACGGGGGAGTGGGGCTCTATCGGAAAACCCGTCCCTTCTTTATGGGCATGATTTTGGGATACTTCACACCGGCTGGCTTCTACCTCATCGTCGATCACTTCACAGGAATGACTTGGAACATTATTTTTTGGGGTTGATCTTGGCAGCGGCTGGCAGAGATTGCTTGGATTCCATCCAGCGCCATTAGCTTCAACTCCGACATGCGACACCAAAATATAGTCGGGGCGGGGGTCTTCATCATTGCCTTGGGCCTCTACCTGAAGACCATGGCTCCCACGATCTCTCTGTGGGACAGCGGCGAATTCATCGCCTGTGCCTACACGCTGGGCATACCCCATCCTCCTGGAGCCCCTCTCTACATCCTTTGGGGCCGGCTTTTTGCGCTTTTGCCCATCGGCTTGGTGGAGCAGCGCGTGGTGTTCATCTCGCCCTTGGTATCGGCCGCCGCCATCTGGTGCGTCTTCTCCACTACTACTCTCCTTGCCCGAGGTGCCCTCAAGAGCAAAGGGACGCCGTCTCCCAGCCAGAGCCAGCAGCTGGCGGCCTTAGCTGGGGGAGTGGTCGCCGCCCTGTCTTTGGCTTGTTCGCACACATTCTGGTTCAACGCCACTGAGGCCGAAGTTTATGCCTGTTCCATTTTTTTTGTCTGTCTGAGCGTTTGGTTGGCGCTGCGCTGGTCGGTCGGGCCGCTCGATAAGCACAATTACAGATGGCTCTTGTTCATCGCATATATATTCGGTCTGAGTGGCGGGGTCCATCTTCTCTGCCTGCTGACCATTCCGGCGATCCTGATCCTGATCGGGTGCGCCGACTCGGGCCTCCGGCGACTGATTTGGGTGCTACTCGTCCTAGGTGGAAGCGGTCTGATCGCGACGGCGGTATGGGGGCCGAGCAAGGCGGGCGGAGCGGCGCTGATTTTGGTGCTAGCTGCCGGCCTCTATTATCTCTACCGCCGCGACAGGCGTTCGTGCGGGCTGCTGATAGTCGCGCTGGTGCTCTTCGGCCTAGGTTATTCCACCTATGCGACCTTCTATATTCGCTCGGGGCTGAATCCGGTTATCGATGAAAACGACCCAGAAACCTGGGCCGCCCTTATCAAATTTCTTGGACGCGAGCAATACGGCACGGAGAGTCTGCTAGCAGGCATGTTGGAGGCCAAGGCGTCGCGCCTCTACCAGTTTTGGCACCTCCAGATGAAGTACTTTTTCGCGCAGTTTCAATTTCCCCTCGGGGAAAGCGCAGTGGAATTCCGCCGGGCCACCGATCCTTCCCGACAATCAGTAGCCATCTCGGTCCTGCCCTACCTGCTGGGTCTGGGCGGCCTGTTATGGCAGGCCCGCAGGGACTGGCAGCGCTTTCTGGTCGTCCTCGCACTCTTCGCGACCATGGGCTTTGGGCTGTCTGCCTATCTGAACATGTCCGATCCGCAACCGCGGGAACGCCACTACGTCTTTGTTGGTATGTTCTACGCTTTTGCCCTCTGGATGGGCCTAGGTTGGAGTGGCTTGGTCGAGACCTTGGGGCGGCGCTTGCGCCTTTCTACTCGCTGGCTGATGGCCCTAGCAAGTGCCGGCGTTCTCCTACCGGTGGGGATGGGCGTCAAGCTATATAATCAACTAGACCGCACGGGAGATTATCTGGGGCGCGATTACGGGTATAATCTACTGCAGTCATGCGCCCCCAACAGCATTCTGTTCACCAACGGCGATAACGACACCTTTCCGCTGTGGTTTCTGCAGGAAGTGGAGGGCATTCGCCCGGATGTGGGCGTCGTCCATTTGGGACTTTTGAATACCGGCTGGTACATCAAACAGTTGCGCCAGCGTCTCTACCCCATCGACATGCGCTACACTGATACTTATATCGATTCGGTGCTGACCGTTGATCTGGGCCTACGCCACTGGCCTGGGCCTAAAGCTATTGAACTGGCGGGCCTAGAAATCGAAGTGGACCGCATGCTTCGCGTTCAGGATATCGCGGTGCTGAAAATCGTCGAGTGGAACGACTGGCAAAGGCCCATTTTTTTCTCTGTCGCAGTACCGGTCGAAAACCAAGTTGGCCTGACGCCCTACCTGTCTTTAAACGGCTTGGCGTATCGACTAGTCAGGGAGCGCGAACCGGGACTCGACCAGCAGGAGATGGAACGCAACTTCTATCGCGTCTTTCAATGGCGCAACCTCCTTGGACGGGAGATGACCAGCGATCCCGGAGTCGCTCCCTTGTTGTTCAATTACCAAGCCGCTGTCATGCAGCTAGCCGACTTCTATCGGCAACAGGACATGGATGAGGCGCTGGCCCAGCTGCTAGCGTGGGCCAGCCAGCGCATCCCTTTCGTCTGGCATGCGCATTACAGCGCCTCTGCTTATCTCGAGCAGATGGGCCAGCATCAGTTGGCCTTCGAATACGCTGAGCGCGCCGTGCAAAAACTGTTAGATACCTACCGCGTTAGTGGAGGCGCAACCTACGACGATCTCATTGATTTGCTGGACGAGTTGACAAAGAAGTACAGGGACTCTGCATGGTCCGCCGGGTTCTACCGCCAGATCATCGAGGTCGAGCCCAGCAGATGGGAGGCCTACCATCGCTTGGCTTCCCTCATGGGGGTGGAAGGCAATTACAGTGGCGGCCTGCAGGTGGTGGACGAGTACGTCGGCCGCTACGGGGAAGTGCGCCCGCTGGTGCGCCTGCGGCAGAATTTGCGGCAGGCGCTGCGCAAAGGGAGCAATGCGCCTGAGTGATGATACTCCGGCCAGTGCGAGCCCAGCGGTCTATTTGACTTCAAAATGACGCCGCATTCTTTTGTACCTGGGGCGGTTATGCAGCCCAAATGGGATTAGAAATTTAGATAGGAGACACGGATTGTGACACGGCAGACAACGACGCAAGCAGGGCTCGTCCGTCTAACCATCCTCGCGACCATCGGATCGCTGTTTATCGCATCTTGCGATAGGCCCTCCACCCATAGCGATGACCAGCCCTCGACTTCCACCGAGCAAACCGACCCACTCCAGTTGCCTTTTCCCGAGGAGATCATCGATTCTCCTTGGCTGGAAAGTCGCAGACAGGCTCAACTCGAGACCGTTGGACAATTCGATGTATTTTGCGACTTTGCCTTCTCCGATCAACTCGAAGACAGTGCTATCCGCTTCCGCAACAGGATCACGCCCGATTCGGGTAAGAACTACAGGCCGAATCACTACGACCACGGCAATGGGATCGCCATTGCCGACGTGGACGGGGATGGCCTCTACGATATCTATTTCGGCACCCAGGTTGGCGACAACGAACTGTGGAAAAATATAGGCGGCGGCAAATTTGAGGATATTACCCAGAGGGCGGGGGTGGCGGCCGAATCGGTTGGGGTATCGGCCTCTTTCGCCGATATCGACAACGACGGCGATCCAGACCTCTACGTGACCGTCCTGCGCCAGGGCAATATCCTCTTTGAAAACGACGGTACCGGCACATTCAAAGATATTTCCAAGGACTCCGGCCTCGACTATAAGGGACATCCCTCTGCCGCGGTCTTCTTTGACTACAACGGCGATGGGTTGTTGGATATGTTCCTCACTGCTGTGGGCCAGTACACTACCGACGAGCTTCGTTCTAGCGGCAGTAAAAAAAATAGCTCGTACAGGTACTATGCGGGCTTCAACGACGGCTTTAGCGGGCACCTCAAGCCCGAACGCACCGAAACGAGCATCCTCTTCAAAAACGAGGGTGATAATCGCTTTGTTGATGTCAGCGAAAAGGTGGGTTTGCAGGACGAAAGTTGGTCGGGTGCCGCCAGCCCCATCGACGTCAACGAGGACGGCTGGCCCGATCTATACGTTTTGAATATGCAGGGACACGACCAGTACTACGAAAACGTCGGGGGCAAACATTTTGTCGATAAGAGCCGCGAGGTTTTTCCCAAAACTCCCTGGGGGTCGATGGGAGTCAAAGTTTTCGATTACAACAACGACGGCAAGATGGATCTCTATATCACCGACATGCATTCCGACATGAGTGAGAACATCGGAGTCGAGCGCGAAAAACTCAAATCCCGCATGCAATGGTCTGAAGAGTTCCTGCGCAGTGGCGGCAATAGCATCTTTGGCAATGCGTTCTACCGGAACAGAGGGGACGGACATTTCGAAGAAATTTCGGACCAAATCGGCGCTGAGAATTATTGGCCCTGGGGATTCAGCGTCGGCGACCTCAACGCCGATGGGTACGAGGACGTTTTTATAGCCTCCAGCATGAATTACCCTTTCCGATATGGGGTCAACTCTGTCCTGTTGAACAACCGAGGCGAAAGATTCTTGGACAGCGAATTCATCCTGGGTGTAGAGCCTAGGCTCGGCGGACGCACGGCCCAACCGTGGTTCGAACTGGATTGTGCTTGGAAAGACCGCAACCACCGGCACTGTCAGGAACGAAGCGGCACTGTGGTGATCTGGGGCGCACTAGGAAGCCGTTCTTCGGCGATTTTCGACCTGGACGACGACGGCGACTTGGATATCGTCACCAACGATTTTAATTCCGAGCCTACTGTGCTGATCAGCAATCTGAGTGCTAAAAAGCAGAACCTGTCTTTTCTCAAGGTTGAGCTGATCGGCACGGCGTCGAACCGCAGCGGGCTGGGTGCCATGGTGAAGGTTCGAGTTGGCACCCAGACTTATACCAAAGTCCACGATGGACAGTCGGGCTATCTCTCCCAAAGTCTCTATCCACTTTACTTCGGGCTGGGCGATGCCGAAGTAGTCGATCAGATCGCCGTGCGCTGGCCGTCCGGGAGGGAACAGATTGTCTCTGGCCCCATCGCAATCAACTCGCTGGTTGAGGTAAGAGAACTTTAGAAAATGCAGACTAACCTTAGGAGGAAGCATTATGAGACTCAAATTGGCCTGTGCCGACTTCACTTTTCCGCTTCTGCCCCACGATCACGTCCTCGACTTGATTGCAATGTTGAAGCTCAAGGGGGTGGATATCGGCCTTTTCGAAGATCGCTCTCACTTGCAGCCATCGCGCGAATTCGAGAATGTGCGGCGCTCGGCTCGACGGTTAAAAAAGAAACTAGAGGCTAGGGGCCTAGTTGCTGCCGACGTGTTTATGCAGACAGCACTGGACTTCGAGTCCTACGCCATCAACAACCCCCAAAAGAGGCGTCGGAACAAAGCGCGCGATTGGTTTCTCAAAACCTTAGAGTACGCCCTCGAGTGCGGTTCCAAGCACGTTAGCGGGCTGCCTGGGGTACACTTCCGCGACGAAAAGCGCGGCGACTCTTGGGCCCGGGCAGTGGACGAACTGAACTGGCGGGTGGAACAGGCTCGCCAGCACCGCATCATCTACGGAATCGAACCCCACATCGGCTCGCTGGCTTCCCATCCTAAGTCGGCGACTAGGTTGGTGCGAGACGTTCCGGGTTTGACCTTGACCTTGGACTACAGCCATTTCGTTCCGCGCGGCATCCCCGAATCCGAGGTGGAGGTCTTGATTCAGCACGCCAGTCACTTCCACGTCCGAGGGGCGTGCCGGGGCAACGGCCAAGCGAACTTTGAGCGCAATACCTTGGATTTCGGGCGCATATTGGAGGTCATGCGCACGAGCGGTTATCGCGGCTGGCTCGAGTTGGAGTACTGCTGGGGGGAGGGCTATGAAGGCTGCGACACGCTGGCGGAGACCATTCGCTTCCGCGACCATTTGCGGGCGCTGGCGGCATGAGAAGCCGGTCAAATTTTCGGGTTCTTCCGTAACCATTGAGGATTGACCACAGAGATTTGCATAATGGCGGAACGTTTTAGAATAGCGGTTGTAGGCGTCGGCCGGATTGGTGCCTTTCACGCCCGCCACGTCCAGGAGCTGGCCAACGAGCGGAACGATTGCGCGTTGACAGCGGTAGTAGATGGCTACGGCGACTTGGCTGCCGAGGTCGCGGCTCAGCTACAAGTTGGACAGGAAACGGCGATTGGCGTCTTCAAAGACGTAGAGGAACTAGTCGCGGCTAAGGCGGCCGATGGAGCGTTCATTGCCTCGCGCACTGAAAACCACTACCGCGAGGCTCAGACCTTGATTGACGCGGGCTGGCGCGTCCTGATGGAAAAGCCGCTGACGCACTCGCTGGCCACGGCGCGTGAGTTTGCCGCCTATCTAGACGCCGACGATTTTCGCCGCACGGCGCTGATGCAGGCTTTTATGCGCCGCTTCGACGCGCCGCTGTTGTGGGCCAAAGCCCTGTTGGATCGCGGTGCTATCGGCGCGCCGTTCAAGATCGTCTCGATCCTCGAAGATCCAGTGCCGCCGCCCGAGGGGTACAATAGCTCCGGCATCCTCTCGGATATGGCGGTACACAATATCGACGAGATCCTCTGGTTCGGCGGGCAGCAGCCCGAGCGGCTAGCGGGTTTTGGCAGCCTGCTCTACAACCAGCAGCACACGGACGTCAAAGAGGATTTCGACGATGCTCTTTTGCAGATGTACTTTCCCGAGAATCTGGTCGGCCAAGTGACGGTGAGCCGCAACCACGTGGCCGGGTATCGCAATGAGACTTGGGTTTACGGGACGGAGGGGTTGGTGCATGTGGGGGCCTTTAGTGAGGACTCGCTCTTGGTGGAAGTGGAGGCCTTTGGGCGGCGGGGCTTAATCGAGCGGCGGGAATTTGCTCTGCGCGATTACGGCGCGGAAGTGCCGTTTTTTATCGAGCGCTTCGGGCCGGCGTACAAGGCCGAGGTAGCCCACTATATTGACCAGTGCCGCGCTGGAGCGCCGTTTGCCGTTGATCACTGCGATGGGCTGAGGGCGCTGGAGATTGCGATGGTGGGGAGTGGGGCGTTGCGGGGATGCGAGGAGGGCGTAGCGGTTGATGGTGCCGCGACATAGCAATCCTACATCATTCTACGATAATCCGCAGATAGACGCGGACGCAGAATAGTTAGAAACAAGACAATCCGCATCTCGAATCGTTCAAATTATTCAGGGTTGCTACAGCAGCGAGCTGATTTTCAGGAAGTACGGATATGAAAGTCGCGAAGGTCGAGACTCTGCGGGCCAGCCGCTTTATGTACGTGCGGGTGCATACCGACGAGGGCATATCGGGTGTCGGCGAGTTGCACCCCGCAAGCGGTACCAGCGGTACGCCGTTTGCGCCCATTGCGGCGGTGGATTACTGCGCCGAGTACCTAATCGGCAAGGATCCCCTCCACATTGAGCACAACTGGCAGCATCTGTTCCGCCGCTGCGTGTTTCGCGGCGGCGCAGACACCATGGCCGCGATCGGGGCAATCGACATTGCGCTGTGGGACATCAAGGGGAAGGTAGCCGAGTTACCTGTCCATTCGCTGCTGGGCGGTCCTACGCGGGAGCGCGTACGCGTGTACTCCCATCTGCATGGCGACTCCCCGGCAGAGTTGGCCGAAGATGCCCGGCGCATGGTCGAGGCTGGCTACACCGCCCTACGCCTCTATCCGTTTGGGGCCTTTGCGTCTGGCGAGGGCACAAGCCTAGAGCAACTGTCATTCCGCGGCATGGCTAAGCACGCCGCGGCTACCCTGCAGGCGGTGCGCGACGCCGTGGGTGACGAGATCGATCTCATGGTCGATGTGGTCAACCGCCTCACGCCGCCGGAGGCCATTGAGGTGGCCAAGGCGCTTGAGCCCTATGGCCTGTTTTTTTTCGAGGATCCCATCGAGCCTGAGAACATGGACGCGTGGGGCCATGTCGCGGCAAATATGCCGGTGCCCGTGGCCATGGGCGAGCGGCTCTACACTACCTACCAGTTCCGCGAGTTGCTAGCCCACAAAGGGGCCTCGTATATCCGACCGGACCTGTCGCTCGCCGGTGGAATTACGAATTGCAAAAAGATCGCGGCGCTGGCCGAAGCAAGCTACGTGGGAGTCGCCCCGCACAACCCGCTGAGTTGCGTCCTGACCGCGGCGTGCGTGCAACTCGACGCCGCCATCCACAACGTCGCCATTCAAGAGTACCCGAGGGATGAGTGCGATGCCCCGAAACGGGATCTGGTCGAGACCCCACTGTGCCGCGAGGGCGGTTTCCTGATTGTGCCGCAGACTCCCGGCATTGGAATTGAACTGAACGACGAAGCGTTCCCGCACTACCCACCTGAGCCGTATACACGGGAGCCGGTGATTGGACCCGACGGTGCTCTGCGGGACTACTGATTAATATAGCAATCCTGAATGACTTGAGAGATATGCGGATCGCCTTGCAGGTAGGGGCGACTCTAAGAGTCGCCCCTACAGTCGCCCCTACAATTCGGCGTCTATCTGCGTCCATCGGCGGATTCTCTTGTGAATGATGTAGGACGGCTATATGATCAGGCTGACTCAAATAACCTCAGAGCAGTTGGAGTGGTACAAAGAAAAAACTGGGGGTTTCTATGGAATGGATTTCAATTTTGGAGGACCATCGGGATTTTTTGGATTCTATGGAGAGTTTGATATCTCCAGCGAAGGTCAGGTTGACTTGGCAAACCTCTTGGTAGTCCACTCCTGTGAACACGAGCAGGAGGAGATGATTGCCGAGATTAGTGCTATGCGACAGACGATCACGGATGGCCTGTGGTCTGCTACATTGCGCCAAGAAAATCGACTCGAAGCTGTCTGGGAGGAGTTTAAGTTGGAGTTTTTTTCCGCACCAACGCACGATGGAACGGTCGCAACTCATTTGTTACTCTCACACGACAATCCCGCCATTTTTAGAGAGCCTTATTTCAATGATTACTTTGAACTGCGATCTGACCGTGCCCGCAAGAAGCCTGAACTGCAAGATACGCGGGGTTACTACCCCGTAAGTCCGGAGCAATCCCCTGAACAGGCTGAGGCTGTTGACGTGGCGGAACTTGCGCGTCGCATTCAGGGCAAGCCACTAGTGGCGTTTACGGGCGCTGGTTTATCGACCGCGGCAGGTATTCCCGCGTTTGACGGAAAAGGTGGACTGCAGGAGCAATTCCCCATCGACAAGTACCGTTTCCCCGGTGCTGTTGCCGATTGGGTAATACACCGACCTCGTGAGACGGCTCTGGTACTGGGAACATTCTATACCCGCTTTATGACAGCCAGTCCCACCGAAGCCCATGCGGCTCTTGCACAATTGGAGAAACACGGGATACTGAAGCATATCATTACGGGCAATTTTGACGGGCTACACGAATGGGCCGGTAGCCAAAAAGTGCATATAAACGAACCCAAGTACTTTAAAGGCTCAGACGAGGGCTGGGGTTGGATTGAGGAAGGTCAGGTAGCTTTGGTTGCAGGCGTGTCGATGGATGCAAATAACGGTCTGCTGGACTATGCCCGTGACAACGCCCTCCAAATCGTCGTTGTGGTTCCAGAGCGACCGGACTTCATGCATGCACAGGACTGGTTTGTCGAGGGTCTTGCTGAGGATGTCTTGCCCGAACTGACAAAGCTGCTCACATATGGCCCTTATTAGGACAATTGATATAAGAAGCCACAACATCGCCATCCAAGAGTAGAGGAGTAAACGAAAATGGCGCGGCAAAAAAAGAAAACCACTGAGAAGCAAAAGCCTTCTGATCCATTCTCGAAACTCACTTGGGAAGACCTAGAGGAATGGGCGGGGGCCGTCATCGTCGGGCGCGGACGCCCCTATCAGAGAAACGGAGCGGTTGAAAACTTGGGACGCACTGCGGGTGGGACGTTGGCAGCTTGGGTGAGAGGAACGCGGCGCTATGCCACCCGAGTGCGTCTTACCGAGCGGAACGGTCTGGAATCCGCCTGCACTTGTCCCTATTGGGATACCTGCAAACACGCAGTGGCGGTGGTGCTGGAATACTTGGAGCGCCTCAAGACCGATAGTGCTATTGGCGAAATTGACGAGGACGATCCGCGCTTGTTAAAGCTAGAAGCGATAGAGGACGAGGACGAGGAAGAAGAAAACGTCAAGGCGCGTTCCGGGCGGTCAAAATCCAAGAAATCCAAAGCGGCTTCCCTGCGTCCGTACCTCCAAGAGCAAACAAAAGCCGAACTCGTAGCGCTGGTGATTGAACTCGCGGACGCGCACGACGCAGTGCGCCAATCGCTTGCTGACCGCCGCACTTTGGCCTCGGGACAGACGCAAAAAATTCTCCAGATGATCCGCCGCGAGATCCATGCCTTAGAAGAGTCGTTGTGGGACGAATACGACCACCGAAACCCTGCGGCCAACGCGGGTCGCCTCAAGGAGTGGCTCAAAGGGTTGGTCGCAGCCGGACAGGCCGACGCGGCCGTGCGACTAGGGCCGGAGCTGCTGGACGCGGGCAGCCGGGCACTTGAGCACGATCACGAAGGCGAATTCGATGCAGCGTTCGCCGACTGCTTTGAGGTGATTTTTCAGGCCCTAGAGACGGCTTCCCTGTCGCCAGCGGACCAGATGGAATGGGCCCTAGATATGGAGCAGGCCGACGAATACAGTCTGTGTCATACTGGCTTGGCCCAACTGTGGAAAAGGCCCTACACCAAGAGCGATTGGTCCGCGGTGTGCGACCGGCTAGCCCAGCGTCTCGAAGCCATTGAGCCCAATGCGGAAGAGGACGCCTTTTTGCCTAACTTCAAACGGAGCAATATTGCCGACTGGCTGATTCGCGCCTTGGAAAAGGCCGGGCGTCAAGACGAGATCATCCCGCTGTGCGAGCGCGAAGCCTCCATCACTTCGAGCTATGAACGCTTGGTGGATCGCCTAATGGCCAAACGCCGCTGGGAAGAGGCTCGGCGCTGGTGCTATCAGGGGATTGAGGCGGTCGCCTCCACCTATCCGGGCATTGAAACGGCCCTACACAAGCGGTTGCAGACGATTAATCGACGCAGTGGCAATCCGCTCGCCGGGTTGGCTATTCAGGCCGAGGAGTTTTTTGCTACGCCTGGTCTGTTCGGTTTTCAGGAGTTGTGCAAAGCCGCCCGCAAGGCGCGTGCCGGCAAGGGTGTCGAGGCTTGGGCGCGGCACTATCTGGAAACGGGTCGGCGGCCCGGTGTTGGTCGGAAACGCAAGAGCGATCCGAAGGTAGCTTGGCCCCTGCCGCCCCCTGAAGTCGAGGTACCTACTCATTCTGAGGCGACTGAGGCACCGATGACCGGGATATTAATCGAGTTGGCTATTGCCGAGAAGAAGCCAGACGAGGTGCTCAAGTGGTACGACTATGCTGGCCGCAAAAAGGGTGGTTCGAGGTTGTCGGACTTCCTCGTCGATGCCACTGAGGTGGCCGAGGCCATCAAGTCGGCCTACCCGGATCGGGCGATAGCTATATGGCAGGAAACCGCGGAGAGCAATATCGCCCGGGTAAGTACGAATGGGTACGAGGCATCAGTACCCTATCTGCGAAAAATGAAAAATGCGCTCACGCGGGCCGGTCGCAAGCAGGAATGGGACGAGTATTTGGCTTCCTTGCGGGAGGAGAACAAACGCCGGCCGCGGTGTCTGGAGGTACTGGGCCGATTGAAAGGTGGGCGTCGGCGAATTATCGACACGTAGTTATATTGGCAATTTTTGCGGAGGATTATTTATGTCCACTACCTATTGCCCCCACTGCCGCCGCGTCACCAACACGCGCGTTGCTCTTGAGCCGCCACGCCGCACGCCCAAAGGGAAGGAACCGGGTCTGCGGGTCATTCATTGTACCCTTTGCAATGGTTTCATTCGCAGCGAGGAAGTGCCTCGCGCCGAAGAGAAGGATGGCGTATCGTAGCTGCGACGGAAGGACGAGACCTGACTGTAGGAGCTTGTTATGGAACCAATCTATCTCATCTCATATGGCTTACTCTTATTAGCTATAGGCATAGCTCTGTATTCCGCAGGAATCGAAGAACAGAATCGCGAACGGCTGGAGCAACTAGCTGATCGACTGCGCCAGCTTTACAAGCGTGCCGGCCAGCCAGGTCTGCGGGTACGCCGTCCCAGACGACTCCACTTTGAGATGCATCGGACCCTCCGAGAATTGGAGATGAGTCTCAGGACTTTAGAGCGTCATCACCAAATCCAGAGCCGTCGGTTGAACTCTCCCCGGATGTTCATCGACGATCCCAAGCCCTTCCTCGACAATATGGATCAGCGCCTCTCACGGCTGGAAGAGATTGACGTGAAATAAAGGAGCCGAGCCGTGCATCCGCCCCTTCTTCTTCTGAAGCTGTTGTAACCCATATTGGTTTTACGACAGCTTTTATTTTTGGTCCTACGTCAGTTTTATCGCCTTCGTCGCGTCTATTCTAGGCAGACTATGAAAAAAACACTGAGCGATCAGGAACTGATAGAGCAAGTGCGCAACGGGCACCCGCGAGCCTTTGACGCCTTGATGAAGCGCTACTCGGAGGATATGCACCATGCCGCCAGTCTATATCTGAAGGGTTCCGCCGAAATCGAAGATGTGGTGCAGGAGGCCGCCAGCCAAGCCTTTCACCATCTCGACCGGCTCCGCGATGACGATCAGTTCCCGTCGTGGTTGCGCGCTATCGTGCGCAACCGATGCCTTTCGCATTTGCGCAGCCAACGTAGCCATTTGTCGTATGAAGAAGAGACTAGGGAGGGGGCGACTCACATCCAAGTGGACGAATCCTATTGGGGTGGCCAACCGTTTCCCGCTCCCGACCAGAATCTGATTGACCAAGAAGAAACGCGTTGGGTTCAAGTGGCCGTCGGTCAACTGTCAGAGAAAAACCGCTCGGTTACTTCCCTGCACTACTTCGAGGGCAAATCCTACGAAGAAATCGCCGCGGCCCTAGACGTGTCCCTCAGTACGATAGAGGGCCGCCTGTACCGCGCCCGCAAACAACTAAAGGAGGTAATAATAAACATGGCTAAAGCCGATATAGACCAAGTGGCCCTGCAAGAAGCGATTGCCGCAGCGACCCAAGGCCTGCAGGACGATATCGCCCAGATAAAACGCCAACTCGCCGTCATCAACTGGGAGGACAATCACTGGCTCGACCAAGCCCGCAGTGCGGCGGGGCGAACCATAACCAAATTGCCCACCGATCAGGAAAACCCAGTCATCTGGGGCTTGGCGGGTGCCTACCGCTTAGGGGCTAAGGTCAACAAGCGGCGCTTGTCCTTTTGGTCCTTCGACGATATAGACGAGTACCTAAATTGCGCTCAAGACGCCGATATTGCCCGCTTCGCCTCTCTATTCACCGACCCGGCGGCCGTCGGTGTTATTCGACAGCTCGTCAAGGGGCCACAGCAAGTAGCTGACTTGGTGACGTTGTGCGCGATTGATAGGGAAGTCCTCGATGGGGTCTTGGAGGGCCTAATCGAAGCAGGCCTAGTGCAGCGTGCCAAAGACGGTCGGATCGAACCCATGAAGGACAGCGTGCCTTTCTTGATGACCTTGATTGGCCTGACCGTGCTGTATCGAGGGCAGATCGGCGAGCTAGAGAAGCCCTGAGATATTTGGACCTTTTATCGCAACGGTAGAATGATGAGGCCAGCAGCTATTAAAGTCCGCATCTGGCAGCAGATAATCCCATTGCTATTGGCATTGGGGGCTTGCGGCAGCCCCTTATCCGTCCAAGAATCTGCGGATGAGGGAGCTTGTGGCGACCCCTCATCCGCCTTGGCTTCTTGGGATGAGGCCCCTCACCATGACCATGATGATCATCTCCACGATGTCCAAGACGCTAACGCTAACTTTGATCCGACCGCCCCGTTTGATTTTTCCCCTCAACAACTCATCTACGTCCAAGCTCTTCCTATGGAGGGCTTCAACTTTCCATATTTTTTGTTTATTCCATCAAAAACCCCCAAAGACAGATCAATCCGGCTCTTGGTAGCGCCCAATAACTCAGGCCGAGCCGACGACGATTTCCAATTCCACCTCCGCCGGGCCAAAGATCAGCTACGGCGGGGGAGTCCAGGCCGGCATTTGGCCGAAGAGTTGGGAGTCCCGCTGCTGGTCCCCGCTTTTCCTCGCCCACACGGCATTTGGCTTTGGCAGCAGCGGATCTATACCCACGCTTTGGACCGCGACGCTATGCTGATCGAAGAAGGTTCCCTAGAGCGCATTGACCTACAATTAGTAGCCATGATTGACCACGCCCGCGCCATGCTGATGGAACGGGACTTGCAAGTGCAGGACAGGATCCTCATGGACGGCTTTTCGGCCTCGGGCACCTTCGTCAACCGCTTCGCCGCCCTACACCCTCAGTTAGTGCGGGCCGTGGCAGCAGGTGCAGTAAACGGCTTGCCCATTTTCCCTCTGGCTGAACTGGATGGAACAGAACTACCCTACCCCATCGGCGTAGCCGATATAGAGGAACTCACCGGCACTCCCTTTGACCAAGCTGCCTACGAAAGCGTGTCCCAGTACATCTACATGGGCTATCTCGACCGCAACGACACGTATCCCTACGACGACGCTTGGAACGACTCCGAACGCGCCCTAATCGCACGACTTTTCGGCGAGGAGATGATGCCTACTCGTTGGCAGCGCAGTCAAGCCTTACTAGCCGAGTGGGCTCCGTCCGCTCAGTTGGTCACGTACGACGGCACAGCCCACCGCATCAGACCAGAGATGCTAGCGGATATAGTGGCTTTCTTCCGAGCTAATGAGGGAGATCAGCACGTTACTATTGAGCCTCATCGCTTCCCTTTTGTCGAATATCGTGAGATTACCGAGGCGCATATCGTGGGAGTTCTCTGGCTAAGTGATGAACGGTTCCCCGAACGGGTCCGCGAAGGTGTCGGCGAGCAGGACGGCGAAAGTGCCTTTGCCGTCTTCATAGACGAATGGATAGAATGGCGGGATTATAGCCAGCTAGATGATTTTTACCATAAGGCCGGCCTGCATTTTGTGTTCAAGGCAGATGGCTACGAGGATATCCAGGTGACCCCTCCCAACTATAGGGGCACTCTGAGCTACGGCAATGGAACCGTTCAGGCTTTCGTGATCAATCTGGTTCCGAATCAGATGGCGAAAATGGCTCCCGGCGTACCCTACATGCTACACTCAATAAATAAAAGCACCGAGTACTTTTGGACGGTATGTCCCGGCGTAAGTCTTGCAAAACCCGAATAAACCATCTAAACCTGAGATATTTGAACCCTTTTATCGCAACGGTGGAAACAGCCCGAACCAGCCGTCGCCTAACACGACCCCCACGGCTTCTGCGCATTGAATCCATCTGCCATGAATACGTCAATGACTTGACAGTCTGTGAAAAGTGTATATGTTGTCGTCAAATTATTGTGAAAAATGACGACAATATAGTCAAATGACGATTCCGCGTATATTTGAAGCTCCTAAAAAAAGCTTCTTTCTCTTAGGACCGCGCGGCGTTGGAAAAAGCACCTATTTGCGAGTCGCTTTTCCCGATGCGCACGTCATCAATTTGCTCGCCGAGGATACGTACCAGCGCCTGCTTGCAAATCCAGGGCTCCTAGCTGCAGAACTGCGGGCTGTGCCCGGCGACCGCTGGGTGGTTTTAGATGAAATGCAGAGACTGCCGGAACTGCTCAATGAAGTACACCGTTTTATCGAAGAAAAGGGGCTGCGCTTTGTTCTGTGCGGGTCGAGCGCAAGAAAGCTCAAACGGGCAGGTGTCAACTTGCTCGCAGGGCGCGCCCTATATCGCGCGATGCACCCCTTTATCCCCGAAGAATTAGGACAACATTTCGCGCTCGACGACGCTTTGCAACACGGTTTGCTGCCCATTGTATGGGATTCAGAGGACAAAGCAGAGACACTCATTGCCTATACGCAAATGTATCTGAAAGAAGAGATTCAAGCCGAGGCTCTGGTGCGCAACCTGCCGGGATTCGCGCGCTTTCTACCCGTTGCGGCGCTCTTTCACGGACAGACCATGAACGTGACCAACATTGCCAGAGAAGCCCAAGTTGCCCGCACGACGGTGACGGGTTATCTGGAGATCCTAGAGGAAACGCTCCTCTGCTTTCAACTTCCTGCCTATGAGACCCGATTGCGCGTGCGCGAGCGCAAATTGCCCAAATGGTATTGGTGCGACCCTGGTATTGTGCGAGCCATGAAAAAGATCACGACGCCTCCAACACCAGAGGAACGCGGTGTCCTATTTGAAGGGCTGATTGCACAGTTGATTCGATCGTACACAGACTATCGCAATCTGTGTGATGAATACTTCTACTGGGGAACCGTTGCGCAAACCCAAACTGAGGTCGATTTCCTGCTCAAACGCGAGGGAGAATTTGTCGCCATTGAGGTCAAGTCCGGCGGCACCTTTGCAGAAACTTGGTGCAAAGGATTGAGAGCGTTGGCCGATTTAGAGGGGCTGTGCCGACGCATTGTCGTCTATCCCGCAGGGCCTGAGTTACAAACGGCAGATGGCATTGAGATTTTGCCCTTTGCGCAATTTTCCAATCTGTTGGCCGCTGATGCCCTGTGGCCATAAGCACCCTCGTGAAACAGGAACCAGTACCAACGCCTTCCCCCATTTTCCTGACGGGCGCGACCGGCTACATCGGTGGGCGGCTGTTGCGCGTGTTGCAAAATGCGGGGCATCGGGTGCGCTGTGTAACTCGGCGTCCCGAGACATTCCAATCTTGCGTCGCGACAACGACGGAAGTAGTCAGCGGCAACGTCCTCGACCAAGAGAGTCTAACGGGGACGATGGACGGGGTCGAGATTGCCTACTACATGGTCCACTCCATGGGTTCAAAGGGCGATTTCGAGGAACAAGATCGCCGAGCCGCGCACAACTTTGGCCAAGAGGCGCGGCGAGCAGGTGTCGGGCGGATTATCTATCTCGGCGGTCTCGGCGAGACGAGTGGGGAACTGTCTCCGCATCTTAGAAGCCGGCAGATCTTTCCGCACATTCGGCCCCAAGGGGTGCGCAAAGTGCGCTTGGCAACGAAGACCGCGAATGCGCCGCAACGCACTGGGCCGATGCGTGTCAACGGAAGCCACGCGACGCGGAAAGTCGTGCTGGCCGACTAAGAGCAAGCGACGGTGAGGAGATTTTATGAAGACAAAAATCAACCAAACGTCCCTCGCGCTAGTGCGAGGAGATATTACAAGGGAACGAGTCGATGCGATTGCCAACGCTGCCAACGAGCAGCTCATGGGCGGTGGTGGCGTCGATGGTGCCATTCACCGCGCTGGGGGACCAGCCATTGCGGCGGAATGCAGCGCAATTCGCGCCAAGCAGGGCGGTTGTCCCACAGGTCAAGCCGTGATCACGACGGGGGGCAATCTTCCCGCGAAGCACGTCATTCATACCGTGGGGCCGATTTGGCGAGGTGGAGACGCTGGTGAACCTGAACTTCTTGCTAGCTGCTATCGGGAAAGCTTACGACTCGCAGTGGAGCACGGCATCAAGACGATTGCCTTTCCATCCATTAGCACCGGCGTTTATGGTTATCCGGTCGCGCAGGCCGCGGTTGTCGCGCTCAATACGGTGAAGCAATTCCTTGAAGCACACGACGGTCTCGATGAGGTGCGCTTCGTCCTGTTTGATGATGCGACGTACGGCGCTTACAGGAATGTGCTTGGGGATCGGCGGGAACTGCTTGAGGCCATCCGCCGACAGCCCGAGTTGGTTCTTGGGGCATCGCCAGCCGACGTGCTTCGCGCGGAACGGGACGCTCGCGACGACGGGGACCTCAACGAGCGAGAGCAGTAGGCACCGTTGCTGGTCTTGGATGCTTCGGGAGCGGTCGAGTTCTTGCTAAATACGGCCGCAGGCAAGCGCTCCTATTCACAGGTTGGTCTGCTCCACCCTTCTCAACGTCCCTCCATCCTGCACAGCTTCGTAAATCTGGGCGAATTCGCGGCTGCCGTCGTCTTCGACGGGGAGACATTCGGAGCCGCTTTCGCAGACGGGCATGGCGTCGCGGGGATACTCGTTGTGGAGGGCTTGCTTGGAGCAGCCGTAGTAGGTGACTTCGCCGTTGGCGCGGGCGTAGCGATAGACATGGCGCGGCGGATCAACCCAACTGTAATCCACGCGGTATTGCTCTATGGCTTGGAGATCAATCTCGATGCCGAGGCCGGGTTGTTCTGGAACTCGGTAGTAGCCGCCGCGCAGTTGGATGGGGTCGGCCAACAGTTGGCTCTCCCAGATGTTCATGCAGGTGATGGCCGGCCACTTGCTCTGGAGGCAGACCGCGCCTAAGTGAGCGGCCCACGTGGTGGTGATGCCCGTGCCGACGAGCTGGAGCCAGAAGGGCTTGTTGGCCACGTCGGCGACCGCGGATTGCTGCGCGATGCCGTGGGCCCCAGCGCAGACTACAAAGCCGTCGGCGACGTCTTCTTGCAGGGTGGTGAGAATCGGCGGCGAACCGTAGTGCATGGCCAGCGGGCGGCGGATGTGGTTGCGGATTTGGGCGTTGCCGGCCACATCGGATTGGGGGATCGGCGTCTCAATCATGGCTACCTGCGGGTATTGCTCCAAGGTTGATAAAAATTCGACCGCACTGGCGGCGTTGGCGAGTGTGCCGTTGAAGTCCAAGTCGAGCTTGAACTGCGGGGGGACGGCCTCGATGATGGCTTGGATACAGGCGTGCAGGTCGTACCATGTTCGCGCCTTGAGCTTGGCGGTGGTATAGCCCTGCGCGACGGCGTCGGCGCACTGGCGCGCCCAGTCTGCGGCCGGCATGTCCATCGCCCACCACGACAGCGGACACCACGTGCGGACCTTGGTGCCCAACAGGCGATAAGCCGGGGCACCTAAGACCTTGCCCACGGCGTCGAAAAGCGCCTGCTGGACCCCAGCACCCAGCGCATCTTCCCACAGCAAATCGCCGACGGCGCGGCCGACGATGCGGTCTTCGATGTCTTCGGGGACTTTGGCCCACGTGTAGTTGGGGATGGTCTCGCCCCAGCCGATGGTGCCGTCGGCGAGGGTGATCTTGCAGAGTTGGACAATGCGCCAGTGCGGCAGCCAGTACTGCATGTGCTGATTGGTGTGGTCGGTAAACGGAACGTCTAAGTGGATGAGTTCGACAGATTGGACCTGCATGAGGGACTCCTTTTGGAAGGGGTGGGGTGGGCTAGATACGGCGGGGCAAGCTAGGTGTCAAGCAGGGGAATGGACGCATGGGAGATATGAGATGCTTCGCTGCGCTCAGCATGACAGGTGCTGGCGAGCTACTTCCTAGTCATGCTGAGCGCAGCGAAGCGGAGTCGAAGCATCCCATACCTCGATGCCTGTGCGTAACGTCAGTTAGTTATATTGGATACATGGAAATTCGCCAATTTGCCGAGCAGGTGCTCTTCGGCACGCGCTGGGAAGATAAGCTGGTCGTCCTCGATCGCTATGAGGACCACGCGCCCGGTGCGGGGATTGCGACCCCTAGTGCGCCGGGCCGTCCGGCCGGCTTGGGGCTGGACGAGTGGCACCATAGGGAAAAGCTCCGCTTTCGCGACGTGCGCCACTTTCACAGCGAAAAAGAGCGCGGGCTGGTCTTGCACTTTTTTGCCAATCACGAGTTGCTCGCCTTGGAGCTGATGGCACTGGCGCTGCTCAAATTTCCGCAGGCACCGGAGAAATTTCGCCGGGGTTTGGTGCAGACGCTCAAAGATGAGCAGGAGCACGTGCGGCTCTACCAGCGGCGGATGCAGGAGATTGGGGTGCAATTTGGCGAGATCCCGGTCGGCGACTTTTTCTGGAAGGCCATCGGGCCGATGGAGACTCCGATGGATTTTGTAACGGGCTTGAGCCTGACCCTCGAACAAGCCAATCTCGACTACGCGCGGCACTACGCCGAGGTCTATCGGCAATTGGACGACCCGGAGACCGCGGCGATTCTGGAGCGAATCTACCGCGACGAAATCGGTCACGTCAAACACGGGCTGACGTGGTTTAGGCGCTGGCAGGAGGCCGGGCTGAACGAATGGGAAGCCTATCGTCAGGCACTGCGCTTCCCGCTGGGGCCAGCGCGGGCCAAGGGCATTGGTTTCAATCGCGTGGGTCGGCTCCAGGCGGGGCTTTCTGCGGACTATATTGACGAACTGGAGCTGTTCTCGCAGTCGCGGGGGCGCTGTCCGGCTGTGTACTGGTTCAATGCCAACTGCGAGGAGCAGGTGGCGTTGGGGCGGCCGGGTCTTACGCCATCGCAGCGGGTGGCTGAGTTGGAGGCCGACTTCCAAGCATTGCCCATGCTGCTGTGCGTCCGCGACGATGTGGTGCTTTTGCGCGAGAAGCCTTCGTCGGACTTTCTGCGGCGGATACAGGAGTTGGGATTTGCGATCCCGGAGTTTGTCGAGTGCAGCGCGGCTTGCCTCGCGGCGCTTGCCGCGCGCAAGGTCAACGCGCTTAGGCCCTGGGGTTGGAGTCCAGATAGCGCCGAGTTGCTTGCGCCTTTAGTCGCAGGCTTGCCTCGCGGTGGGGAAGGGCCTTGCTGGAGCACGGCGGTCCGGTCGCTCTACGCCAAGTCGTGGAGCGCGGCGCGGTTGGGCGAGTTTCTCGTGGCGCAGGAGGCGGATTATTTTTGCGGGACGGATGTGGTCGGGACGGGCTGCGCGACGACAGAACAAGTCTTGGCGGAGATAGGGCGCTTGGTGGAGGCGGGTTTTGACGCGGTGGTCGTCAAGGCCATCTACGGTTCTTCGGGCCGTGGGCAAATTCATTGCCGTGGAGGACAACTGCGCGCGGAGCAGCGCGGCAGGTTGGAGAATATTTTGCGGCAGCAAGGCCAAGTCGTAGTAGAGCCGTGGCTCGACAAGGTGGTAGATCTGTCGCTGCATTTTGACGTGGGGGCTGAAGGTATGGCGACGGTGGTCGGCTGGACGCGGTTTCTCACTGATGGTCGCGGCCAGTATCGCGGCTCGTTCGTCGGCTCGCTTACCGCTGGTCTCGACGAGGAAGTGAAGCGATTTCTCTATGGAGATGGTCGCGAGGCCCGCCGCTTGGCGAAATTGGGAGAGCAGCTTGCCGAATGGCTTGCCGAGCCGTTGTGCGCTGCTGGTTATCAGGGGCCGGTCGGCATGGATACTATGGTGTACCGCGACTGTAACCGACTGCGACTAAAGCCGATTGTGGAGATCAATCCGCGCACGACGATGGGACGGGTGGCGCTCAAGTTGCAACAGGCGGTTAATTCGGCGCGCACGGCCCTGTGGTTGGTGATTAGCCGTCGCGAGGTGACAGCGGCTGGGTTTGCTGGCTTGGCTGAATGTGCCGCTGCGCTAGAGGCCGCGCATCCGGCCCGGATGATGCCTGACGGCAAGCAGTTGAGCGGTGGGGTGCTTTTTACGACTGATCCAGCGCAGGCTCGTTCTTTCGCTACCGTGTTGCTGGTCGGCGAGTCGCTGGACGAGTGTGAGAGCTATCTGCGAGAAGCGGGATTGGTGCTCAAGTAGTAAGCTATCTGATGAACACCTCACTAGGCGGTCATCTCATCCATTAAGCGCGTGAACTCGGCGAGGTCCGACACCTGTATGGCGGCACGCAGCAAGGCTTGGAGTTGTTCGACTGCTTCGATATCGGCCAAGCGAGCCGACAACGCTTGGGCTAAATCCGCATCAAACCGAATCGCCAAGGCTTCTTGGATACTTTGCCGAAGCCCTTGCTCTATCCCTTGCTCTATCCCTTGCTCTATCCCTTGCTCTATCCCTTGCTCTATCCCTTGCTCTATCCCTTGCTGGCGAAAATGCTCAAGCAGCGGAAAGTCATTCATAATCTCCTCCGATATAAGAGAAAAAATGGTCGATTCCTCACACACCAACGAACTCAACACCCCCATGTGGGCTAATACACTCTCTTTGACCGAACGGGGTTCAGCCAACCCCTCGGTCGTCTCCACGCACCGACGCAACCAAGCATTTACCGTCATGCCTTCAGGACGACCCATCAGCGGGGTGAACGGCAGGACTCCCACATTGCCTGCCGCCAAATGCGCCATCCCGTCCAACGCGGTCAGACGGATCACCTTGTAGCGCAGCACTACCTCATAGCCGGCATCCTCTTGGACATACTGCCCCGGGTCGTGGAGACCCGCGTTGGAGCGCAAGTAGATTACGTGAGAAAACAGGGGCAAGCCGTGTTCGGCAATACAGCGTCCCATGTACCGGGCCATCCGTAGCGGCATGGACAAGGCCGTGCTGTCGGTGGTCTGAAACTCGCAGTGAACTAACGCCTCCTCGCCGTTGATCTGCACCCGCAGCAGACTGTCCATCACCTGCGTCTCAACGGTGGGCTGCTCCGGGTTGAGCTGATCCAGTATCTGTACCTGCGAATGCCCTAGCAGAAAGGCCAGAAAGTCTTGCGGATAGGTGCTGATCAGGGACTTGGAAACACTATCAAAAGCGGCCATCCGAGCCTTGCTGCTAAGAGTTGACGCGATGTGGAGAATATATCCGATTGGGATACAAATACAAATATTCAGTTGGTCGCCGCGGCGACCAAGTCGAAAGAGCCTCGGATAGTAAAAAAAGGTTCCGTGTTAGCCCCCAGCGTCGCCCACCGCCTCGTAAGCCACCAGCTCCCAACCGTGAAACACCATCGCCAAGCCAAGGTGCTGCACCGACGGGTAGCGGCGCGACAATAACGGATCCGCTAAGTAGGAGCGCAATTGGAGCACGGCCTCTTGCACCTTGTCCGCCACTAGGGCTTCGTCGAGGGCCTCGCTTCGTTTCAGGTACTTGAGTTCGAGTACGTAGCCGTACCGCATGTCGGAGTATTGGGCGACGAATGGCTCTAGGTAGAGATCCGCGAAGCCCTTGTTCAATTCGTGCTCCGAGTGCAGCATAAACTGATCGATCATGCTCAAGTGGGCGGCGACAAAGCCGTGAATGACTTTCTCGCCGTCCATATAGTCGCGGATGCCGGTTTGTTCGGCCAAGGCATCGCGCAAAAATTCCAACACGGGTTGCCAAGCCCCCTCATAGGCCATCTGCCGCATCAAGCGGGAGAAGGTGTACACATCGACGGAAAACACCCCCACATCATCGTACGCATCGCGCAGGTAGCCGTACATCAGCCGCTTGACCGTTTGATTGGGAATGCCCAACCGGGGGACGCCATGTGACACGTCCCGAATGCTGAGCAGGCCGAAGTAATGCAGTAGCGATAGAAAATTTTCGCGCCGGTCCAGCCGGTCTAGGGGGAAGCTGAGTTGGATGTTGCTTTCGGTGCTCTCCTCGCCGATGATATGGCGGAGCAGGTCGAAGTTGCCGTTGAGTTGTCGGTTGACCGTTAGCAGGTGGCGCAGCTTGCCGTAGTCGATGCGGACATTGGTGTCGATCAGTTCGTCCGGCATCCCTCTGTTCGGTATGGACTCATCGAGGAAATAGAGCACCATGTCGGTGTTGTAGAGGTCGCCTTGGGCACTCTTGGCGAACCGATAGCCGTTGTACCACTCCCGCATCACTTCCAGCGCGGCTTCGACATCCTGATTGAACACGCCGTAGTCGCGGTACATTTCCAGCAGATTGCACACCTCCTCCTCGGTGAAGCCGAGCATGTCGTTGAACTCCGGGCGCAAGCTGAGGTTTTTGCCGATGTTGAAGCCGCTGGTGACGTCGTCCATGGTAATCGGCGATACGCCGGTGATGAACATGCGCTCTAGACCGCCATCGCTGTGCCCGGCCCCTTCCTTGAGCGTGGCGAAAAAGTTGCGATAAAATCCGCCGCCGTGGGTGAACGACTGATACGCCTCTGTCCCGTGATAGGCCAGTATCGTGTTGGCAAAGTTGTCGTACTCGTCGATGAGCACGTACAGCGGAATGCCGTAATCGCCGGCGTACAGGAATAACTCGTTGAGCTGGCCATTGACCGAACTCGGCGCGCGAATGTGCTGCCGCGCCGCCTCGGGAAACAAATCTGCATTGCGCTCCAGCGCGTGCCGGACTATCAGTTGACAATACTCTTCAAAGTGGTATTCGAGGGTTTCGAGTGCGTTTTTGAACGCCGAAAAGTTGAAGCGCAGGATGACGTAGCGGTGGCGGTTTTCGGTCGGTTGCCGCCCCAAGTCCGTACCGCCGAAGACGGCCTCAAAGGCATCGGCGCGGTTGCGTTCATAGTAGTTGTCCAACAGGGACACCCAACAGGATTTGCCAAAGCGACGGGGGCGAATAAAAAAGGCGTAGCGCTCCTCTTCCAGCGCGTGCACAAAGCGGGTCTTATCGACGTAGAGGCGGCTTTCTAACCGAATGGCCTTGAAATCGGCCCAACCGTAGGGAATGCGGGGGTAGGATGCGGGCATGACGACTCCTAAAGCGAAGGAACAAGACTGAGCGTAACGATTGGGCAAAACAAGCGCAACGCGCTCACGTGTGCTGACGTATCCGACAAAAAATCAGCGATTCGCCAACAGTTCCTCTATCTCAGGCGGAAAGCCGCGCTGCCCATCGCGGTTGAGGCTGGTGCCGATGAGGCGGCCGTGCAGCACGTGTGCGCCGTCGGATTCTCTGAAGATGTCTTGGACAAAGCAAAAGCGCAGGCGGCTCTCCCGTTCTACGCGCAATTCGACTGTGAAGCGGTCGCCGCTGCGGAGGGGAGCCTTGTAGTCGATTTCTGCGCGGGTGAGGACCAAGTCGTGGCCCTGTTCGTGGAAGCGGGCAAAGCTGAGGCCGAGGCTTTGCAGATACTGGTGGCGGGCGTGTTCGAGGTAGTGTTGGTAGATCGCGTTGTTGACAATGCCCTGTAAGTCGCATTCGTAGTCGCGGACGTCTAGGGTGAGCGTGAAGTCGGGAAGCTGTGCTGGCATGTTTTATTGTCCTATGGGCAAGAGCAGTGCTGCTTGTTGGATTGAGGGGACTTGGCTATTTTGTGCCCCGCAAAAGGAGGGCAAACGATGTTCAAAATATCCGTCTGGCACGGCGATCTGTCGGAATCGTACCTGCGCTACGTCACCCAACTCGGGGTCGATTGCTTGGACTTTGGCGCGGGCAACTACTTCCCCGGGGTCAAAGAGCAGGGCTATCCCGACTTGGACGCCGTGATAAAAATAAGAAAAAAAATCCGTTCTTGGGGGCTGGACTTCAACCGCGTGACCTTGCCGGACATAACTGAAAAGTTCATGTCTGGAGAGGACGACGGCGAGAAGGAGTTGGAAAACACGGTTGCGGCGCTGGAGGTTTTTGCCGAAGCCGGCGCGCCCATTGCGCGGCAGCGATTCCACGGCGACGTATTCCCCTGGATGCTCCACCGCTGGAACTCGCCACGGCGAGGCGGCTATCACTACCGGGCCGAGAGCCGTAGCTTGGCTGAGAGCGACGAGGGGCCGCCTTCGCTAGAACAGCTCGATGCTTGGTGGGCGCGATTTTGCACGGTGTACGAGCGCTTGGTGCCCATTGCCGAAGACCGCGACATCAAGCTGGCGATCCATCCTTCGGACTCGCCGCTGCCGGATACGCCGTTGGGCGGCTTGGGTTTTCACAAGGTCATCGACGCCTTTCCCAGCCGCCAAGTCGGGTACCTCTACTGCTGCGGCACCCGCGCCGAGGCCGGGGGTTTGCCGTTGGTGCTCGACGAGGTTCACAATTACGGGCGCAAGGGACGGATCTTCATGGTGCATTTGCGCAATGTGCGCGGGAGCTTGGCCACGGCCGGGGGGTTTGAGGAAACTCTGCTCGACGACGGCGACATGAATATGGCTAAGATTCTGCTGGAACTGGACCGAGTGGGTTTCGACGGGTGCATTAATCCAGATCACATTCCGGCGCTGGAAGGAGACGAGGGGGCACTGACGCGGGGGTTGGCGTACTCGGTGGGGTACATCAAGGCGTTGTTTGCTGCGTTGGCGGCGATTAAGTAGTGATCCGCAGATGAACGCAGATGTGAAATGATGTCTGGAGCGCACTTAGAATTTTGAGACGGCTTCTAAAGTCGGCGATTCACCAAAGAGGTTCCTATAGTAATAATGATTTGAACGATTCGAGATGCAGTTTGCTTGTTAATACCATTCTGCGTCCATCTGCGTCCATCTGCGTCCATCTGCGTCCATCTGCGTCCATCTGCGGATCACCTTGTAAATGATATAGGATTGCTATATGACAACAAGCAAAAAGAAAATCGCGGCGATCATCACCGAATACCGCCCTCGGTCGCACGCCGACGTGATCGTCTCCAAGTTCCTCAAGGGCTTCCCCACGGACGAGGGCTTGTGTGCGCCGAGGGTCGAGATTGCGTCTATGTACATCGACCAGTTTCCCGAAAACGACATGGGCCGGGCGATGGCCCAAGAGCACGAGGTGCCGATTTTTAACAGCATCTCGGCGGCGTTGTGTCTGGGGGGACGGGAGCTAGCAGTGGATGGGGTGTTGTCCATTGGCGAGCACGGGGATTACGCTTGGAACGAAAAGGAGCAGCAGCTCTATCCGCGGCGCTACTTTATGGAGCAAATCTGCGGGGTGATGGCGACGTCGAAGCGGGGGGTGCCGGTGTTCAACGACAAGCACTTGTCCTATAGCTGGACCGATGCGCTGTGGATGTACCAACGGGCGCAGGCGGTGGGTGCGGCGTTTATGGGCGGGTCTTCGCTACCGGTGTGTTGGCGACAGCCTTGGGTCGAGCACGAGTTGGAGGCTCCGGTGGAGGAGGCGGTGGCGATTGGATTTTCTGGGTTGGATATCTACGGGTTCCACACCCTCGAAGTGCTCCAGTGTATGGTCGAACGGCGACAGGGTGGAGAGACAGGAGTGGCGGCAGTGACTTGTCTGGAGGGGGAGGCTGTGTGGCGGGCTGCCGATGAGGGATTGTGGTCGCGGGAACTAGCAGAGGCTGCCTGCGCGACCATTGTCGATAAGCCCGAGGGGACGATGGAGGAGCACTGCGAAAATCCGGCGCTTTTTGCGGTGGAATACAGCGACGGATTGCGGGGGGCCGTGCTGATGCTCAACGGCTATGTCCACGACTTGGCGTACGCGGCGCGGGTCGGCGGACAGGTGCAAGCCTGCGAGTTCCACGCCCAAGGGCACGGCGGGCTGGAAGGGGCGTACGCGCACTTCAGCTATCTGTCGCTCAACGTCGAAGAGATGTTCCTGAGCGGTGAGGCCCAGTACCCGGTCGAGCGCACCCTGCTGACCAGCGGCGTTCTTGAAGCGGCGCTGACGTCGCGCTACGAGGGGTACAAACGGCTGGAGACGCCGTGGTTGGACTTGGAATACCAGTCGTATGATGCGTTCAGGTGGCGACCGAGTGGACCGCGGCCGATTGGAGCCTGTCTAGATCCGTGGCCGCCGAGCGCGTGAACAGTAAGAGGTCCGAACACAACGCGCTGTTGGCGTCGCACGGCTGCGCCGGCAAAGAAGGTTCCCTATGCCTACGCTCCAAGATACTCTGCGTCTAGCCCACCGGACCTTTGAAGAGGCGAGTGGGCCGGCGTGCCATACCCTAGCTCAACTGGGCTTTGACCATCCCTATCAAGCGCTGCAGCGGTTGGACCTATTGGTCGATTTGGCGGGACCAGTCTATGCCCTAGATCCTCCGGTATCGCTGCTGGCGGCGGTGAGCCAGTCCGTCCAGCCGGACCAGGCCCTGCGGCGGTTGGAGCGGTTCTTGCAGAGAGCGGGCGGGATCACGACGCTACATAACCGGACCAACGACACCCCCATCTTGGGGCAGCAATTGGCGCAGATTTTGAGCTACAGCGGCTTTTTAACCGATGCATTGATGCGCGACCCGGCGCACCTCTATTGGCTGCTGGCCGAGACGACCTACCTGAGCCAGCCGTTGGCCCTCTCGGCCCTGCGCCGCGCCCTAATCCAAGAGACGGATAGCGACGATCCCCTCGCGGACTTGTACCGATTCCAGCGGCGCGAGTTGCTGCGGTTGGGCACAGCCCAAGTGCTGGGGATGAAAGACGTGCGGCAGGTCGGCCGCGAACTGGCCGATTTGGCCGACGGGATCGTAGATCAGGCCCTAAAGTGGGCTTGGGAAGAGTTGCTGCCGCGCTGGGGCCGGCCGCTGGACGAGTGCGGCCGGCCGGCCAAGTTTTGCGTGGTGGGCTTGGGCAAGTACGGCGGCCAAGAACTCAACTACAGTTCGGATATCGATTTGTTGTTCATCTACGACGAAGAAGGCGAAACGCGCGCTCCACGCGGCGGCTATTCAGTAGATAACGACCAGTTTTTTCGGCGCTTGGGCGAACGGCTTATCCAGTTGTTGACCGCGATGACCGGGGAGGGATTTTTTTATCGCGTTGACATGCGGCTGCGGCCCGACGGAATTGATGGAGCCTTAGTTAGACCCTTGGCCAGCTACTTGAGTTATTACGAGGAACGGGGCGAGTTGTGGGAGCGCCAGATGCTGATTAAGGCCCGCCGCGCCGCTGGTTCAACTCAAGTGTGGCAGCGCTTTCGCCAGATGCTGGTCCCTTTTGTCTTTCCGGGCCACTTCACGGACGACCCGCGCCAAGAGATTGCCCGCGTCAAGCAGCGCATCGAAGCCGAAATAGCGAGTAGAGCCGGCGAAAACAATATCAAGCTGCAGCCTGGGGGCATCCGCGATATCGAGTTCATCGTCCAGTGCTTGCAGCTACTCAACGGCCATACCCATCCGCAAATCCGCTCTCACAATACTCTGACGGCGATTGAGCGCCTGCGCCGGGCCGGACTGCTCACGCCGGTGGACGCCCAGACCCTAAAGGAGGCCTACCGCTTTTTGCGGCAGCTAGAGAACTTGCTGCAAATTCAGGAGGCCCAGCCGGTGTACGCGGTGCCCGAAGAGGAAGAGGACCGCCAAATCCTAACGGAACTGATGGAACTGGACGAGCCGCTGGAGGCTGTCTTGGAGGGGCATTGCCAAGGCGTCCGGCGGCTGTACGATGCGGTGTTTTGTTGACCAACTGATGTTACGCATCTGCGCCGAATCGGTAGGTGTAGGGGGCGGTTTGCAAACCGCCCCTACGTTCACATAATCCAAGGAGAGATACCATGATGCAACGTCTCGCCACAATCGCGCTGGCCTTGGTGGCCAGCACGGCCTTCGCCCAAGAGCCGACGGGCGATCCGTCGATTATACCCCCAGGTGCCAAGCTCGAAGTGCTCTTCGACGGCGCGTTCTTTTCCGAAGGGCCGGCTGTGGCCTTCGATGGCTCGGTTTACTTCAGCGACATTACCTTTTCCATGGAATCGGGGATGCAGGCCGGGCACATCTGGCGCTACGATCCCAAGACCGGCCAGACCGCGATCTTTCGCTCGCCCAGCGGCATGTCCAACGGCCTCAAGTTCGATGCTATGGGTCGGCTGATTGCCGCGGAGGGTGCGGATTTTGGGGGACAGCGCGTGACGCGCACCGACCTTACAACTGGCAAGGTCGAGATCATCGCCGGGTTGTACGAGGGCCGCCCCTTTAACGCTCCCAACGACATTTCTATCGACGAGAAGGGCCGCATCTACTTCAGCGACCCGCGCTACCTCGGCCACGAGCCGATTGACCAGCCGGTGATGGCGGTGTACCGAATTGACCCGGACGGTACCATTGAGCGGATCATCACCGACGCCGGCAAGCCCAACGGCGTCTGCGTATCCCCGGACCAGCAGTCGCTCTACGTGGTGAGCAACGACAACGGCAATACGGGGATATTCCAATTGCTAGACATGCCCGCGCTCAAGGGCCGGATGGCGCTGTTGGCGTACGACTTGCATCCCGACGGCACGGCCACCTTCCGTGAAGTGATGGTCGATTACTACCCAGAAGACGGGCCGGACGGCCTAGTCGTCGATGCCGAAGGCAACCTGTACGTGGCAGTGCGGGATGTGACGCGCCCGGGCATTGTCGTGTATTCGCCCAGTGGTGAGGAACTGGGCTATATCCCCACGCCCGTGGTCCCGACCAATGTGGCGTTTGGCCGCGGCGAGGAGAGCAAGACGCTCTACGTCACCTACGGCGGGGGCGCACCGCCGGAAAACCCCGGCATCTTGGCCAAGATAACAGTCGGCAAGGACGGATACCACCTGCCGGCCCCGTGATGCGATGACCGCTTTAGACTGGGCCGTCGTCTTGGTCCTCAACGGCGGCATCGTCGCCTACAGCCTGATTGCCTTCCGCAACAAGGGCGAGAGCTTCGATTGGTACCTCGCGGCCAAGTCTATGCCCTGGTGGGTGATCGGGCTGTCGGCGTTTGGCACGGCTGTCGATAGCGGCGATTACGTCGGCATTGTCGGCGGATCGTACAACCTCGGGCTGTCGCAGTTGGCGCAGTGGTGGTTGGGCATTGCCGTGGGTTGGACCGTGCTCAGCTTTTTCGTCATTGTGCCGATGTACCGCTCGGGGGTTTTTACCAACGCCGAGTGGCTGGAATTCCGCTTTGGGCCAGCGGCCCGCCTGCTAGCCGTCTTGATCAACGTCCAATCGCGGACCAATGTGCTGGGCAACATCTTCTTTTCCATGTTTCTGGTGCTCAATATCATCGCCGGAATTGAGGAGACGACTTGCTGGTTGGTGGTGGTGGGCGTGGCACTCAGCTCGGTGCTCTACATCGTGCGCGGCGGTTTGCGGGCTGGGGTGCTGACCGACGCACTGCAAAGCGCGACGATGATCGTGGCCTCTTTTGTGCTGTGGGGATTCGTCTATTCGGGCTTGGGCGGTTGGGACGGGGTGACGGCACGGCTGGAGGCGGTGGAAGAAGGGTTGGCGGATACGTTGCTGCACGTGGGAGGCTATTCGCCGCCCGGTGTGCCTCCCTTCATCGTGATATTTGGCTTTTTGGTGGTGTTGACTACGTACGCGGTCATCAACCAGTACGAGGCCATCCGCTTCTTAGGCGCGCGCTCGGAGTGGGACTTCAAAATGGCCGCGCTGGTGGCCAGCATCGCCACGGCGATCTGCCTATTCTTCAACGTCAGTTTGGGGCCGATGGCGCGGGCGCAGTTCCCCGGCTTGGAAATCGTCGATCAGGCCTATCCGCTGATGATCGAGGCGTACCTGCCCGCCGGGTTGGTCGGGTTGGTGGTCGCCGGGCTGGTGGCGGCTGGGTACTCGACTTTTGACTCCATTGGCATTGGCATTTCCTCGCTCTTTGTCCGCGACGTGTACGCGCGCTTTATCGTCAAAAACGGCACGGACGCGCACTACACTAAGGTGGGGCGGATCTCGGTGCCGATCATTCTGGCGCTGGGTTTTATCTATGTGCCCTTTTTGGGCGAGAAGGGTATGCTGATGTTCTATCTGCGGCTGGCCGGGGCCATTGCCGTGCCGCTGATGACGGTCATTTTGATGGGGGTTTTCACGCGAGTACACCGCGAGACCGGGATCGTCGGTTTGCTGGTGGGGCTTGGCTATGGGATGTCGGCGATCTTGGCTGATTTCAACGAGTGGCCGCTGCCGGTGTGGTACCAGAACACGTGGTGGACCTATCTGTGGAACTTGGTGCTGCCGGCGGTGAGTATGCTCGTCGCTTCAAAGCTGATTGACTGGCGGCGCGGTCCGGTGCGCGACGAAGAATTGCGCGGGCTGATTTACGTCCGCCACGAAGACCCGGCTGCATTGCGCCCTCTAATGGCCCGGCGGCTCGCGGTGCTGGAAGGCACCTGGTTGCAGAAGACCCTGACGGAAGCACCCATCCGACCGGAGTATCCTTTCCCGGTCGGTGAGAACGGCCCTAAGTGGTATTTGCGGCCGGGGGTGTGGATCGGGGTCTATTTGGCGGTGGCCAGCGTGCTGCTTTTTGTGGTGCTGTGGTAGGGCTGTCCGGCGTTCTTTACCGCATTCCCCCTGCTATCTAACTTATTCTATACGCTACGCTTATTCACTCTTCACAGGTTAAGTCCGCCATGAGTGGGATTGAGGTGCGCGTCCTCGCCGACGAGACGGCGGTGGCTGCTGCGGCCGCTGGTGTGTGCGCCGCGTGGCTGCGCCGCCGTCCCAATGCCGTGCTGGGATTGGCGACTGGTTCGACGCCCGTGCCGACGTATAGCGAGTTGGTGCGGATGCACCGCGAAGAGGGGCTTAGCTTTGCCCAAGCGTACACCTTCAATCTAGACGAGTACCTCGGCCTAGCTGGCGACCACGAGCAGAGTTATCGCTTCTTTATGCAGCAGCACTTATTCGATCGCGTCGATGTCCGTCCCTATAACACGTTCCTCTTCGACGGCACGGCGTCAGACCCCGAGCAAGAGTGCTTGGCCTTTGAGGCCAAGATCCGCGCCTTGGGTGGGGTTGACCTGTGGCTTTTGGGCATCGGCGGCAACGGCCATATCGCCTTTAACGAACCCGGCAGCAATCCAGAGAGCCGCTCGCGGGTGGTAGCGCCCCATCCAGAGACCGTCGCCGCCAATAGCCGCTACTTTGCCGATCCGTCGGACGTGCCTCAGCTAGCTCTGACGGTGGGTTTGGCGACCATTCTCGACGGGCGGAGCATCGCGCTGTTGGCTACTGGTGCTCACAAGGCCGCGGCTGTGGCGCGGGCCGTGGAGGGGTCTTGCGCGCCGGATTGTCCGGCCAGCCTGTTGCAAAACCATCCCGACTGTACATTCCTACTCAATCAAGCAGCGGCCTCGCACCTGACTGCAACCCGCGAGAGGAGCTAAGCGATGGGCGATACTGGCGAGCTGACCAAGGTCGAGCGCAGGGCCGTAGAAAAATCGCCCTTTGCGGCACAATATTCTCCGACCGAGCACATTAAGACCATTGTAGTTGAGCACTTCCCAGCGCTGGGGAAGCTAGCGGCGATGCGCTTTGTCGAATGGGTCCAGGACCATCCCGGCGGTGTGGTCTCGCTGCCGACGGGCAAGACGCCCGAGCACTTCATCCGCTGGGTCGAGCGGCTGCTGCGGCATTGGGACGAGGCGGATGTCCGCGCCCAACTCGAAGAGGCCGGCATTGACCCAGGGCGCAAGCCGGATCTGCACAGCCTGCACTTTGTGCAAATCGACGAGTTTTACCCGATAGACCCCCAGCAAGACAACAGTTTCTACGCGTATGTAAACCGCTTCTACATCGATGGTTTTGGGTTGGATCCGGCCAAGGCTCTGCGGATCAATTGCGCCGAGATCGGCTTGCAAGCCGGCCAGACCTTGAGCGAGGTGTGGCCAGACGGCACTGTGGATCTCTCGCTGCGCTATCGGACCGCCCGCACCTCGCTCGAGCGAGTGCAGCAGGACGCGCTGCAAAGGATCGACCAGTGGTGCCAAGAGTACGAGGAGCAAATCCGCGCCCTCGGAGGCATTGGCTTTTTCTTGGGAGGCATTGGCCCGGACGGGCACATTGGCTTTAACGTGCGCGGCTCGGACCACTTTTCAACGACGAGGCTGACGGGGATCAACTACGAAACGCAGGCCGCGGCCGCTGGCGATTTGGGCGGCATTGAGGTGGCGCGCAAGCGGCTGGTCATCACCATTGGCTTGGGCACGATTGTTGACAATCTCGACTGCTGTGCCCTGATCATCGCCGCTGGCGAGACCAAGGCCGGTATTGTCGCCGCCGCGGTCGAGCAAGCGCCAGACGTGCGCTATCCGGCCACGGCGCTGCATCGCCTGCCCATGGCGCGGTTCTACATTACCCAAGGAGCGGCCAAGGCGCTCAGGGCTAGGCGGCTCGTGCTCGTGGAGCAGCGGGCAGCCATAGACGACGAGATGGTGGAAAAAGTCGTCATTGACTTAGCCTGCGGCTTGGGCAAAAGGATCGTCGAGTTGACCGAGGGCGACTTTGCCCGAGATGACTTTGGTGCCGTGCTGTTGCAGCAGCGCCCAGAGGGGATTGCCGCGTTGACGCAGATGGTACACGACCGGCTAATAAGCAAAATTGAGCGGGGCTCCCAGACCCTTTCCGGGACGCGCTTCCTGCACACGGAGCCGCACCACGACGACCTAATGCTGGGCTACCTGTCCTATATCGTCCGCCACGTGCGCGACGCCACCAACGTGCATTATTTCGCCTGCTTTACCGGCGGCTTCACTGCGGTGACCAATCGCTTTATTGAGGCTCACTTGGAACGGCTGCGGCGCTTTTTGCCCAGCGCCGAGTGCGCTGTGCTGTGGAAACAGGGCTACTTTGACCCCAGTTACGAAAACGGCCGCAACCGCGATGTTTGGCAGTACCTCGACGGGGTCGCTGCTGCAGATCCGCTCTTGTGCGACGAAGGGGCAGCACGGCGCTTTTTGCGCAACCTCGTCGAGCTGTACGACGTTGAGGATCTAGAGGACATTGAGGTTCGGTTGACGGAGTTGGAGACCTACTTCGCCAGCCGCTATCCGGGCCAGAAGGACGCGCCGGAGGTACAGGTGCTCAAGAGCAAATGCCGCGCGTGGGAGGCCGAGTGTCTGTGGGGGTATTTTGGTTGGGATTGCGCCAGCGTCAAACACCTGAGTCTCGGCTTTTACACCGGCGACATCTTCACTCAAGAGCCGACGCTCGAAGACGATGTGCCGCCCGTACTCGCGCTCCTCGACCAAGTAGCTCCCGACGTGGTCGGCGTGGCCCTAGACCCAGAGGCCAGCGGGCCGGACACCCACTACAAGGTGCTACAGGTGATCACCGAGGCACTCCGCCGCTACGAGCGGCAAAGTGGCCGCTCCGAGATCAAGGTTTGGGGCTATCGCAATGTGTGGTACCGCTTTGATCCCAGCGAGGCCAATATCTTCGTGCCGGTGTCGCTCAATATGTTTTCGGTCATGCACAGCGCCTTTATGAATACCTTTATCTCCCAGCGCGACGCCTCGTTCCCCAGCTACGAGCACGACGGCCCTTTCTCCGAACTGGCGCAGCAGGTGCAGGTGGATCAGTATCAGAAGATCAAGACCTGCCTCGGCCACAGGTGGTTCCACGAACACCCCAGCCCTCTGATCCGCGCTACGCGGGGCCTCGTGTTCCTCAAGGAAATGGATCTGGACGAATTCTACGAACGCAGCCGGGTGCTCAAACAGGCGACTGAGCAGTCCGGCCACAGTATTGTGGCCGCAAACCGTTAAAAAAGGAATAGATAATGCTTAGCGAAAAAATACAACAAGCTCTCAACAATCAGCTCAACTCGGAGTTTTCCTCGGCCTATACATACCTGTCGCTGGCGGCCTATTTCGAGGACCTCGAACTCAATGGTTTCGCCCACTGGATGAAGATCCAGTACCAAGAGGAGCTGATGCACGCGGAGAGGATTTACGCTTTCATCAATGACCGCGATGGCCGCGTGCGCTTGCAGGCCCTCGCCGCGCCACAGGGGGATTGGGACTCGCCGCTGGACGCCTTCAAATTCGCCCTAGCAGGCGAGCGTTCTCTGAGCGAGAGAATCTATGAGGTAGTAGATGAGGCCCTCGCCGAGCGCGACCACGCCACGCACACCTTTATGCAGTGGTTTGTCAACGAGCAGGTGGAGGAGGAGGCCATCGTCCGCAACATCGTCAGCGATATGGAACTGATTATCGAAAGCCGCGATGGAATTTTTCTGATGGATCGGGACCTAGCGAGCAGGAGGCCGCAGGGCGAGGGGATGAATTAGGGTGTGATGTTACGCAGCCTTTAGCTTTTGTAATTCGTCAAAGGCGTGTCGAATGGCCTTGAGATAGAGTTTTGATCGGAGGGCAAACGGATTCATCCGCTGCTTGATGCGTAGCCACTCTAGCGAGAAGGCCGCATAGATGGCCATAAAGACGTGGTTGCTTTGGGTACGGACCCGTTTAGTCGGCGACCAATAAAGACGAAAGGCCGGTGGCGGTCGTCGCGCCAAAAGAGCTCAACAGATAATCGCTATAGAGGTCTAACAGTTTTTTATCCATGACAAACAAGATAAACCAAACCCTATCGCCTGCGTAACATCACTTTATAATATCAGCGGTTCCTCTATTCGCAAAGGAGTACTAGGATTTATGCCGTTTCTACTGATTTGTTTGTTTGGTTTGTTGGTTTCCGTTAGTGCGCGCTCGGTATCGCCGCCGATGGTGGCCGGTCAGGTGCGGCTGGCGGTCGGGTCGCCGGTGGCGGGTGCCCAAGTGGCGTTGTTTGACCTAGCCGATCTGCGCCGAGGGCCGGTGGGGCACGCCACCACGGACGAGGAGGGGCAGTTTGCGCTGCCGTGGCCGACGGCGGGCGGGGGTTTGGTGCTGCCGCGAGCGGTTGGCTTGGGGCAAAACTATCCCAATCCGTTCAACCCTTCGACGCTCATTCCCTACCAACTGCCGGCCCCTTCGCTGGTGCGGTTGGAGGTGTTCAACATCCTCGGCCAGCGGGTGGCGACGCTGGTGGATGGTGAGCAAGAGGCCGGGGTGTACCGGGCGCACTGGGACGGCACGGATGCGGCGGGTCGGGCCGCCGCCGCCGGGGTGTACTTCTACCGCTTGACCGTGGCTGGCGCGCATTGGACGGGGAAGATGGTGCTGGCGGATGGGCAGGCCGGGGTGCCGCTGGCTGGGGGTGCGCGGGTGGAGGCGGTGAAGGCGGAGGCGGGCGCACCGGGGCGGTATGGGCTGGTGGTTTCGGGGGCCGGGCTGGCTGCGTATGTGGACTCGGACTTTGACGGGGCGGCGGGTATGGGGTCGGTGGTGCTTGATAGGGCGATGAGGCCACACCGGGCGGGGAAGGTGGTGGTGCCGCTGGAGGGGATGCTCGGCGATGTGAATGCCGATGGCCGCGTGGATCTGGACGATGGGTTGCTGGTAGCCATGTACCGGGTTGATCCCTCCCTTTCGCTGCCCAACCACGGCGCGATCGGGCTCGGCGATGTCAACTGCAACGGTCGCGTTGAGTTTGCGGACGCCGGGCTGATTGGCACCTTTGTGGCCAATCCGTCGGATGCGGCGGTTTCGGCGCGGCGGATTGGTCAACGGGGCGGGTATTCGCTCGATCCAGTTATGGAGATGGTCTGGGGTTCGATCCTCGGCAATGAGCAACAAGACCCCACCGTGGCGCAGCTCCTCGACGAGGTGCCGGTGCTGATATCGGGTGTCCTACCACAGGATCAGGTCTATCTAGGCATCGGCCACGCCTATTGGGCCCAACACGGCGGCAAACATATCTACCAAGCCTTGAAGGCTCGCTTCCCGGTCACGCCCTTTCACGTCGAACCATCGGCTGGTGTGAACCGACAGTCTGGTGGTCGCAGCGGTCTGCCAAGTACGGCTATTCGAACGGTGAAGCCGGTTACCCTGTTCGGGGACCCGATTTCCTTTTCTCAGGCCATTGGTACGGCTATCGCAGATAACGGCAAGACCCAGACCGTGGTGGGCCGTATTGAGGTGCCGGATGACGTGCGGGTGGGCACGGTCTCGGTGGGGGTGGAGATCATTCACCCGTCGCGGCGCGACCTAAAACTTGATTTGGTCGCGCCGAGTGGGGTTGTCACGACGCTGTACGACGGGGTTCAAGCCGGGAGCCCGGCGGCCAACCTCATCGAAGTCCTGCCGACCACGGCCGCGCTGCAGGGGCAGGCCGCGCAGGGGGTGTGGCAACTCCGTGTCGGTGACTACGAGAAAGAAGATGCTGGTACTCTCAACAAGTGGAACCTCACCATCACCCCTGCACAGGATGAGCCAGAGACAGAAGAGCCCGTCAACCTCTTCCTCGAGACTTTCCAAGAAGGACTCGATGCATGGACTGGACAAAAATGGGAAGCGGTCGCTTTTGAGGGTGTTCCTGACGAAGGTCCAGGAAACGTCGTTGCAAGAACACAAGGAAGCACATGCGGTATCTGCTTCCTCACCCTCAAATCCCCCACTGACCTCTCTGCACATGAAGAAGTTATCCTTTCCTTTGATCGATATCTGAGCCATGGGATGAAATCTTCTGAATTCTTCGGTATTGATGTTGGTAATGGTGGTACATACCACCGCTTAAAAAACTGGAGTGGTCAAGATGCTGACGGCGAGTGGTACCGAGAAACATTCACCCTATCCGGTGATCACATCGGTGATGCGTTTTCCATACGATTCTTTGGTGTCACCAACAACGACTTCACAAATATTGCAATTGACAACGTTATGATCACCGCAGTACCAGGATCAGTGATCGTGGAACCGGTTCCGGAACCAGAACCAACAGAAACACCAGAAGACCTTTCGGTGACCGCACTAACAGCACGACCAACAACCGTGCTTCCAGGGAAAAGAATCCTCCTTCAGGCAACCATCGCAAATACCGACGCACCAACCGATACCTATACCGTCTCCTTCTTCAGACACGACCAGGGCAATGTCCCCTTTGCGAATAGAAAGGTGAATCTCGAGACGAACAAGACTCGCGTCACATCACTCCTCGTAACTGCCCACACAACCCCCGGCACCTACCGCTACTCTGCATGTATCCAAGAGATTGCCACCGAAGATACTGGTAATAACTGTATGTCAACCACGATAACGGTACAAGGGGAAGAGCCAGAGACAATTGAAGTACCGGAACCGGAAGAGACACCGGCAGAACCTGAGCACGGCACCCCCGCTTTCACCATCGCTGATATTGCGGTGATGCCACCCTACGGTAATTCAGGAGATGCTGTCACCATCACCGCAACCATCACCAACACCGGAACAGCCACCGGTGACACAACCATTTCTTTCGAACGACAAATCAAATTCGAAAGAACGAAAGAACCAAACACAAAAACACTCACTCTTGCACCAAACCAGTCTGTTACCATTACCAGTACCCACACTATACCTGAGGTTTCTGGGGATGAAGTCATACGATATATCGTTTGTATTGATACCTCTTGCAAAACTACTGTGGAAACTGCCGTAGATGTTCTAGCCAAAAGAAAACCAACGGGTCCTCCATACGGAGGTTGTGAGCATCCGCTCCGCACGACCATCATGGGCGGTGATCCGATGAGTTCTTCTGCACCTTCGGGGAGGTACCGTATATGTACCGGTACCATCACCCTCGGTGGCGTGGAAGACACTGACGGTGTTCAGGGATTCATCATCTCTGCTCATGTTGCTTCTACTAGTGCCCTCCTTATTGGTTACCCTCAAAACCCCTTGATGATTGGGTATGGTATACATAGAGGTTATGGATTAATGACACCGCTACAAGTCCTCGGCACACTGTTCAAGATTCCACCAGTCTTTCTTGACGAAAATGCTGGGATTCACGATCGGCGTGGCGAGGGGCCAACCGACAGTGCCTTCGTCGAATATCCAAAGGACCCGAAAACAAACACCTATCGTGAAACACTCGCACCATTGAAAATACGGGGCGAGGGTGACACCGTCTACACCGTCATTGGTTCTCGAGAGCCAAGAGAGGGGGAAACAATCTGGGCATCTGGTGCTGTATCTGGAAGACCTATCGAATTCATTTCGAAAGAATCTTTTGCTCTTTCCTCGATAACCAGAGAAGAATTCGGAGGACCTCTTTCTTACTCCTTCACCGCAATGCCTGGCGACAGTGACACCACTTTTGGTGATAGTGGTAGTCCGATTTATACAGACCCTGACGAAAGTGGAAACGTCTATATCCTTGGGACTCATAGTGGAAAGTTTGAAATTTATAGGGGTGAAATAAGAGAATCTCTCTCTCTTTATTCCTCATGGAAAAGTACTGAGGACGAGTTTGATCTCAAGCCTATTGAATAACAGTCACTTGCACCAGATGAAAACAAACAACACACCGGTATCGGTGTGTTGTTTGTTTTGTCCTGGAAGACAATCGATCTGTCGCCAAGAGAAAGTTTTTTGACAGATTTTCCTCATACACCTGCACTCCCAAAGCAGAGAACACTACTCACGTAGCACAAGAGCATTCTCACACCTGTCCAATCAACGTATGCACGTGCACAGGTGGTGCCTGTAGTAACGGGTGCACAAGGTCATGTGAGAAGGGTACCTATGTTTGTACAAGACCTGGTTTTCAAAAGGCCACCTGTTCTGGTGCGACTGCTGTGTGTCGATGCAGGAGTATTCCGTACAATCAGCGCTGGTAGCAAGGGGCGGTGGTTGCTTAGGTCAGCTTCAAGGCGGCAAACAGCAAGCCCATCAGCGCAATCTGCGTTCCTATCGCCCACAAAATGCGGTTGTTGAGCGCCTCCAAACGGGTGTTAAGTTGCCGGCCCTGTTCGGCGATGCGCTCTCCAAGCTGCCGGCCCTGTTCAGTGCTCTGCCGGCCTTGTTCGGCGATGCGCTCTCCAAGCTGCCGGCCCTGTTCGGCGATTTCTTGCCGCAGTTGCCGACCCTGCTCTTGGATGGTGCGCTCTATCCTGTCGAGCCGAGGGGCGGTCTGCTCGGCAATGCCTTCAAGGCGGCCAATGCGTCGGTCGTGGTCTTGCGCTTGCGTTACAGGTTCGCTCATAACCGATCCTTTCGCCGTTTAGGTCAGCTTCAAGGCGGCAAACAGCAAGCCCATCAGCGCAATCTGCGTTCCTATCGCCCACAAAATACGATTGTTGAGCGCCTCCAGACGGACGTTAAGTTGCCGGCCCTGTTCGGCGATACGCTCTCCAAGCTGCCGGCCCTGTTCAGTGCTCTGCCGGCCTTGTTCGGCGATGCGCTCTCCAAGCTGCCGGCCCTGTTCGGCGATTTCTTGCCGCAGTTGCCGGCCCTGCTCTTGGATGCGCTTTTCAAGCTGCCGGCCCTGCTCTTGGATGGTGCGCTCTATCCTGTCGAGCCGAGGGACGGTCTGCTCGGCAATGCCTTCAAGGCGACCAATACGGCGGTCGTGGTCTTGCGCTTGCGTTACAGGTTCGCTCATAAACCGATCCTTTCAATTTTCGACTATCGCGTACCCGCCAAGCGGCGGTTGCTTAGGGGGGACGGATGCTACACCGTCCTTCGTCGGCATAGCTTCTGAATATATACACCAACCCACTCAAAAGGGCAAGATCGGCCAAATCATGGGCTATGAGTTCGGGTGGGGCGGATGTATCCGCAAGAAGCAATAACCATGCCAAGGCGGTGGCTCAGAGGGAAGAGGGGGCTATAAGGCGCGGGAGTGTAGCCGAAAGGATACAGGGAGGGAGGAGATAGAAACAAAAGCTGCGTAACGTTAGTTAGGGTGTTAGCAGTGAAAGCGCTGCACTCTACGCGATCACAGAGACGCGCTCTCCTGATGATTGGGCTGGCTTCTTTCGTTCATAAAATCGCTGGAGAAGCGGTCTAGGCTGTCCACGAGCGAGTTCCAGGGAGATTCCTTGGGCAAGAGAATGACGATGCCTTGGTATTTCTTGATATAGACATCGTCTCCGCTGAAACGAAACTCCTTCGGCAGCCTCACCGCTTGGCTGCGCCCGTTGTTGAATAGCTTCGCTGTCTGCATAGATGTACCTCGCTAGTCAATCAGACGATTCGGCCTGTCGCGGCAAGATGACAAACCCCACCGAATCCACCGACGCCGAACCGAACAGTCCGATGCCTCCCTCCACCTGAAAAAACGGCCGCTCGAAATAGTCGCCGGCCTGTCCGCCAAAGCCGCCCTGTTCCTGCTGTTCGGGGCTGGAGCGGGCGTACTCGAACCAGTTGTGATCGACTGCGTACACCTTTATTAGAGAACGCCCGGTATAAACCACGGCAAACCACGGCCAGCGGACGATTCCGTCGCTGGCGGCGAAGGGCGGCGATTGGTTGGTGCGCAAGTCCTCCGGGGTCCGGTCGTATATCTCTGGGAAATCCTCGTCGAGCAACTGCGCGTCCTCTTGCAAAGTGAAGAGTGCCGCTTGGTAGGCTTCCCCCGCCTTTTCCAAGTGAAGTTCGATTATGCCCTCCAGATGAGTAAGCTGATTTTCCGGTGCCGTGTACACCTCGTCCCCCACCTCGGCAAACGACTTGAGAGTCCGCATGATCTCTTGGGTGTCTTCGTCCAATAAAACCGCCTGGCGCACCCGCACTCGATTCGGCGTGGTGGTGCTCGCCCGGACCGTTTTTCCCTCGACTTCTACTTCTAGCCGGTACTCGGTCAGAGGTTCCACTTGAGGAGACTCTGATGGTGGCAGATAGCGGGCGGGCGTAGCCGGGTCGGGTGCGTACTCGAAGATTTGATCCCCTTGGAAGACGCGCACTTGGGCCTCGGACACCCCCGCCGCATCCCGACTGTAGAATTGGCCGGGAGGCAAGGTGCGCCGCACGAACAATTCGGGCAGGGTTTGATCAACTAGCAGAATCCCGTCCACCACCAGCTCGTTACCTTCTTCTACCGAGCCGAAGAGATCTCCTGGCTGGCGCTCGGCAGCGCAGGCTGTCAGGCATAGGATAATAAAAACGTAGCGCACGATTTCCTCCTCAAAACGAAAAATTGAAACCCAGCGTCGGCACGATGGGTAACTGCTTGATCACATCCGGCTCGGTCTCGGGATTGCTGGTGTCGAACTGTACGAACCACTCGTTGCGCCGGCTGTAGAGATTGAAAATTTGCAAGTAGAACTCGACATCAAGACCCCACAGCCCAAACTTGCGGCTGGCGCTGGCATCAAGGCGGTGATAGGGCAGCAGGCGGGCGCTGTTGCGGTTGGCTGGTAGCACGTAGTCTTGCAGTGACCCAGTGGTCGGCTCGCGCAGCGAATAGCGGGCCGAGGCCGGGGTGAAGGCTTGTCCGGTGGCGTACACGAGATTCGAGCCGAGCCGCCATTTGCCCAAGTTGTACGAGACGACAAAAGACAGATCGTGGCGGCGGTCGTACTTGGGGGGGAAGGCGCGTCCACGGTTTAGTTCGGAGAAAGTGCGCCGCGTCCAGCCTAGGGTGTAGCCCACCCAGCCGGTGAGCGCCCCGGTGCGCCGCTGCAAAAAGACCTCGACCCCGCTAGCCCAACCACTGCCCCCGCTTTTGAATATGTCATCCGAGCGCGTACTTTCGCTATCGACGGCCACCGCGTTGTCCAGCACCACCAGATTGGCCAAGTCGGTGTAGTAAGCCTCCACCGAGAGCTGGTAGCGCCGCGACGGGTTCCACTCGGTACCTACCACCCCCTGATACGAGCGGCCCGGCTCAACGGTGTCGTCGAGCGGCACCCAGAAGTCGCCGCCGCTGAAAGTTTCGGTGGTGATCAATTGCAGGTACTGGCGGTACATCCCCGCGGCGGCCTTGACGCGGATGTTTTCGCTGAGGGCGCGGCTCAGGGACAGCCTCGGCGCGAAGTGCAGACGATCCCCAACACTGAAATACGTGCCTCGTCCCCCGAGCCGCAGCCGCGTAGTGGGCCCGGCCTGCCACTCGTCTTGGACGTAGGCCGAGGCCAACACCGACTTCTGGTACAAGGACTGCTCCTCCTGGTTGAAGGACTGGGAATAGTCGAACTCGAACAGGGTAGTCAGAAAGCCGAGGGTGAGGGTGTGGTCGCGGTTGGCGAAGTAATCCACGTCGCCCTTGAGCGACCAATCGCGGATGCTGTTGGTGAAGCCGAATGGCGTGTCGAAGAAACTAAACGTGAGGATGTTTTCGTACGACGAGCCGGCGGCCATGAAGTGCCCAAACAGGGTCGGCGAAAACACCCGCGTCCAGCGCGCGGTTATGGCGCGGTTGCCCCAGCGTATATCGACGAAGGATTCATTCTCGTCTTCTATGTCCACCCGCAGGTCGTCTTGGCCCCAGTACGTGCTCACGGTAAAGGTGTCGTCGCCCCAGCGCTGATTGACTTTGCCGTTGAAGTCGTAGAAGTAATAGTTCAAGGGGATGTCTATATCGAAAGAGCGGACGGCGCTGAGCACGGGTTCTAGGTACGTGCGGCGGCCGGCCATCATCCACGAGCCTTGACCCACCGGCCCTTCGGCCAGCAAGCGGCTCGCAATTAGGCTGATGCCGCCTCGGCCGCTGAAGCGTTGGCGGTTGCCCTCGCGGTTGTTCACGTCGAGTACCGCCCCGAGCGTGCGACCGTACGCCGCCGGGTAGGCCCCTTTGTAGAGCTGGACGTCCTTGATGGCGTCTGGGTTGAAGGTCGAGAAGAAGCCGAATAGGTGCGAGGGATTGTACAGGGGGATATGGTCGAGGAGGATGGCCGTTTGATCGGGGCCACCGCCGCGCACGTACAGGCCGCTGCTAATGTCCGAAGCCGACTGGATGCCCGGCAGCAGTTGCAAGCTGCGGAGGAGATCGGCCTCGCCAACGGCTGGCATTTGCTGCAATGGCTCGACTTGTAGGGCGATAAAACTGCTCTGGGTGGCCTGCTCTAGCTCTTCGCTGCGCTCGGCCTCGATCACAATTTCCTCTAGGTCAACCGACTCGACCTGCAAGGCCACATCCAAGCGCACATCTTGGTCGCTGAACGCTAGAGTATCGCGCCAGCTTTTGTAGCCTATATACGAAATCACCACCTCGTACGTCCCCGCCGGGACCTCTTTGACGGCGTAGTAGCCGCTGCTATTGCTCGCTGTGCCCAACTGTACCTGCGTCAGGACAATGGAGGCCAGAGGCAGGGATTCGCCGTTGTCGGCGTCGGTCACAAAGCCGCTCAGGGTAACTCCCGGGGTTTGGGCTGCCAAGGGCATGGCCGCCAACAGAGCCACCATCCAATATCTAAAAATTGCCATTCTTTCTCCGTCTAAAACAGTAATGCGAAACTCACCACCTTCTTTTAACCCCCTAAACTCGCCCTGCCGCTACCCCTCCGCTTAAAACGATAGTGCGCCACCCACCACTCTTGCCCGCCGTTGTAGCCCCACAATTCGGCGCAGGCCATAAAGAACATACGCCAACGCTGTAACCATCGCCGCTTTGCGGCTGCGCCGTACTGGCGTGCCAAAATGGCGAGGGCCTCTGAGCGCCGGGCGTCGAGATTGGCCAGCCAATGCTCGGCCGTGCGGGCGTAATGTCGGCCATCGACTCGCCACTGCGCCGTTAGGACTAGATCGTCTTGGAAGTAGTGCAGCAGATCGTCGGAGGGCATGATGCCGCCGGTGAAAAAATAACGCCCCAGCCAATTTTCTTCACCCTCGGCGGCAAAGGTGTATGCGTAGAGGCGATGGACGAAGATGTGAATGAATAGCGAGCCAGCCGGTTTGAGCCAACCGGCGATGCGCCGCATTAACTCGCGGTAATTGCGCATGTGCTCGAACATCTCCACCGATACCACTCGGTCGTAGCGTCTCGGTGCCGCGAACTGGTTCATATCCGCAGTGATCACCTCGACGTTGTCCAGCTTTAGGGCTTTGCAGCGTTCTTCGATAAAGTTGCGCTGCAAGGTTGAATTGGACACCGCGGTGATGCGGCTTTCGGGATAATGTTGCGCCATCCACAAGGTCAGCGACCCCCAGCCGCAACCCAATTCCAGCACGTCTTGGCCGTCTTGTAGATCGGCGCGCTGACAGGTCAGTTTTAGCATGGCCGCTTCGGCTTGGTCTAGGCTGGCCGTCTTTTCGGGGAAATAACAGCCGCTGTACTTGAGATGGCGGCCCAGAACCAGTTGGAAAAACTCGGGCGGCAGTTCGTAGTGCTGCTCGTTGGCGCTCTGCGTATGCAGGGCGATGGGCGCTTGATCCATAGAGGCGATGAAGCGGCATTTGGCCGCCTGCTCGGCCTCGCAGTCGGTGCCTCGCTCTTGCCGCAAACGCCCGCGATTGAAGCGGCGGATGCCCCAGCGGATAAGGACATCCGGCAACAGGCCCCGCTCGGCCCAATCAATCGCGTTCAACATTTTCTCGGCGGGGAAACCACGGAATAAAGGGACTGGTGGTGCGCTGATAGCGGCGGTAGGACTCGCCGCGACTGACCAGTGCCCGCTTCTCCGTGTAGGGAATGCCGGTCACTCGGTAGAGCAGAAACAACATCAGCACCGGCCCGATCCAAGCCAACCACCCGATTGCAGATCCGACCGCCATGACCCCGTAAGCCCACCAGTGAATCCATTCAAAAAAGTAGTTGGGATGGCGCGAATAGCGCCACAAGCCGCGGTCGCAGGTACGCCCGTGGTTGGCAGCTTGGCTGCGGAAGGATGCTAATTGGCGATCCGCTACCCATTCGCCGAGTACGGCCACTACCCATACCAGCAGACCGGCGATGTCCCAAGCGGTCCAGCCCACATCAGCTTTGGCCGCCACGGCGACGAAAGGCAGACTAAATAAAACCACCAGCAGGGCCTGCGCTTGAAATAAATAGAAAAAGTAGCGCGGGGCCTTGGTGCCCCATTGGGTCCGCAGCATTTGGTAGCGACCGTCCTCTTCTTCGGCCCTTATTAGCCTATCGATCACCAAATAAGCGGTCAGACGGAAGGACCACGCCGCGCCCAGCAGACCGAGCAACAGACGCCGCGACTCCCATCCATCGCCGCTGTAGGCCGCGACCACGGCCATCAACCCAATGCCACCGGCCCAGCCCACGTCAACGACGCCGGCGTCGGGGCGACGCCGTTGTAGCCAATACAGCGCCGCCATACCCGCCATGGCCACCGGCAGACTATAGGCTAACAAGTTCAACATGGTGTCGTAGGGGGCAACGATCGTTGCACCCTACCCGCCTCTGCGTCCATCTGCGGATACCCTGTCATTCGCCGCGCCCCTAAACCTCGCCGTGGACAATCTCGGGCAACTAGGCCGAGCGCCGGTTGGCTGGCCGAGCCAAGAGCATTTGCACATCGGATATGTAGCGCTCTTCAAAGCCGCCGATGCAATACGCAAAATAGAAGTCCCACATGCGAATAAATTCCTCGGTAAAGCCTAGCTGACGCACTTGTTCTTCTGCGTCCCAAAAACGCATCCGCCAAGCCCGTAAGGTGCGAGCGTAGTGGGGGCCGATATCCTCTAGATGCACCAAGCGCATGTCGGTGGCCTCTGCCAGCGAGCGGCTCATGGTCGCCACCGACGGAATGCAACTGCCCGGAAAGATGTACGCCTTGATGAAATCGACTGAGCGGCGCGCCCGCTCGTAGGCCCAATCGCCGATGACGATGGCCTGCAACAGCATCAGCCCTTCGGGTTTGAGCAGGCGAGCGCAACAGCCGAAATAGGTGTCGAAGTAGTGATGGCCCACGGCTTCGATCATCTCTATGGAGACTAGTTTGTCGTACTGTCCCTGTAGATCGCGGTAGTCGGCCAACACTACCTCCACCCGGCCATCTAAGCCGGCCGCGCGCACTCGTTGACGAGCCAATTCGCACTGTTGCTGCGAAATGGTCGCCGTGGTCACTCGGCAGCCGTATTCGCGGGCCGCGTGCAGGGCGAAACCGCCCCATCCCGTACCGATCTCCAACAGGTGGTCCTCGGGCACTAGGGCGAGCTTTTTGCAGATGCGATCCACCTTGTAGCGAGAGGCCTCTTCCAGCGAACTATCTGAACGTGGGAATACGGCGCTGGAATACATCATGTTGTCGTCGAGAAAGAGGCGGAAAAAGTCGTTGCTCAAATCGTAGTGGGCGGCGATGTTGCGCCGACTGCCCTGGAGCGTATTGCGCTTGAGGGCGTGGGCCAACACGCGGGCTGGTGCGGCCAACCGGGCCCAGCCCCGCTCGCGCTGCTGCATCCACTCCATATTGGCCACGGCCAAGCGGCATACAGCCGGCAGATCGTCGCAACTCCACCACCCCTGCATGTAGGCTTCTGCCGCGCCGATGGTGCCCCCGAGGGCCAAGGCGCGGAAAAAGCGCGGATGGTGGACCTGTAAAACCACTTCGGGACCGTCTTCGCCGCGCCCAAAGGTGCGGCGCTGTTCGCCTTCGACTAGGCAAATTGTCCCGCGCTGCAAGCGCTGCAATTGCCCCAACACCAACCGCCGCGCCCCGCGGTCCAGCCAGCCGCCGTGCCCGATGGGCCGTTTTTTAACTGCGGGGGAGAGAGCCACTTGCGACATAGCCTTTTTCCTTTGGATGTGGATAGAACGGACAGCGCTTGAGCCACAGTTTTAGCGCCTGCCAGTGAATGGCACCAATGACTTTCGTCGTTATCAGCGGATACTGCACCAGCACCCGCGCCAGTGCCGCCGCGCTTATTTCCCGCCGCCGCAGCACTAGGGTCGCGTCGAATAAATGGCTGCCGTCCTGCCAATTGTCCATCTGCACTGCTAGCGTGCGGCGCGGCGTGGTAAAGCACCAAGTGTAGTCCTGCTGCATGGCCATAAAGGGCGAAACGTGGAATGCCTTGGAGAATTGGTAGCACTTGCTCGCTCCGCGGCCGCGGTCGAGACCTGAGTGCAGGACGTAGCAATGCTGTTCGCCCCAAGGCGTGTTATTTACCTCGCCTACCACCGTTTCGACGTGCTTATCGTCTCGGTCGAAGCAGTAGTAAAAGCTGACCGGATTGAAGCCGTAGCCGCCGTAGCGCAGGTGGGTCAGCAGGCGGATCGGCCCGTTGGGATAGCGTCCGCTCTCGTCTTTGACCAACTGCCGCACGCAGTCCGCTAGGGGATGCTGCGGTGTACCCAAGTGGTCGGCGCGGCGGAAATAGGCCACATTGGGCCGCGCTGACGACCACAGCCAACGCCCGTCGAATACGTTGGGCAATTCGGCTAAATCGAGGTACATCATAAAGAGCCGGTACTCAAAGGCGTGGGCCACCGGCGCAAAGCGGCGATGCCGCACCCGCCCTTCGTATATGCAGCTATGGCGGCTCATATAGCAATCCTGAATGACTGCGGATCGTCTTTGTTTCTACTATTCTGCGTCTATCTGCGTCCATCTGCGGATTATCGTATGAAGGATGTAGGATTGCTATAGCGCCTTGCCAAAACGCCGCGTCACTTCTAGGGCACTGACGACTCCGTCCTCGTGAAAACCAAAACCCCAATAGGCCCCGCAGTAGTGGATGCGATCGACTCCGTCGATGCGCGACCGCTGCTTTTGCGCGGACACTGAGGCCGGCGAATAGACCGGATGGTGATAGGTCATGCGGGCGATGATCCGCTCTGGCGCAATGTCGGAGGTGCGGTTGAGGCTGACGCAGAATGGTCGGCGACTCTCCAGACTTTGGAGGATATTCATATTGTACGTGACGGTAGCGGGGCATCCCTTGTCGGGTGGGATGTAGTAATTCCAGCTAGCCCAGGCGCGCCGACGCTGGGGCAGCACGGACGCGTCGGTGTGCAGAGCGACATCGTTGGCTTGGTACCGCATGGCTCCTAGAACCTGGCGCTCGGCCGGGGTAGGCTCGGCCAATAGTCGCAGCGCTTGGTCGCTGTGTACGGCCAAGATAACCTCGTCGAAGTGCTCGGGATCCCCAGTTTGGGGCCGCACTTCCACCCCTTGGTGCAAACGCCGCACCGAAGCTACCGGGCAATTGACGCGGATGCGCTCTCTAAAGGGACGGATTAGCGCCTCGACATAGCGCTGCGAGCCTCCTTTGATGACGCGCCAAGGCGTCCGTCCGCGCACTTGCAAAAAAGCGTGGTTGGCGAAAAACTGGACGAAGTAGCGCGCTGGGAATTCGTACATGCGGTCGGGCAAGGCCGACCACAGCGCCGACCCCAATGGAATGATGTGGTGTTGGACAAAAGCCTCGGAGTAGCCGTTGTCGGCCAGATAGTCCCCGAGGGTAGTAGCGTCATTGGGATCGAGCAATAATTTCGGTGCTGTGCGGTTGAAGCGCAGGATATCGGCCAACATGCGGTAGAACGACGGCCGCAGCGCATTGCGCCGCTGGGCCAACAGACTGCTCAGCGGCGTGCTGGCGTATTCGAGACCGGTGCGGCCGCACTTGACGCTGAACCCCATTTCGGTCGGCTGAGAAGCTACCCCCAAACGCTGCAACAGGCGATTGAACTGCGGGTAGTTGGGTTCGTTGAAGACGATAAAGCCCGTATCCACCGAGTATGAGCGCCCTCCCTGCTCTACTTCCAAGGTATGGGTATGGCCGCCGATATAATCGTTGGCTTCAAATAGCGTTACGTGGTGATCTGGGTGCAGCAGATACGCCGCCACTAGGCCGGAAATACCGCCTCCCACCACGGCGATGCGCCGCCCCTGCGCTGGTTTCATGGCCCGCTGACGGTTCGGTCGTAAACCCGCTCGGGCACCGGCCTGAGATCGCGCACCAGCCCGATCCAAGACAGCACTTTGAGCAGATAATAGGTTGGATCGAACTCCCACCAGTAAAAACCCTGCCGCGCCGCCCCCGGATAATAGTGATGGTTGTTGTGCCAGCCCTCGCCCATGGTGATGAAGGCCAGCCAGATGTTATTGCGGCTGTGGTCTTGGGTGGCAAAGCGGCGGCGACCAAAAAGATGGGAGAGCGAGTTGATGGTACAGGTGCCGTGGAACAGGACGATGGTGGAGATGGAGAAGCCCCAGACGAGCATTTGCCAGCCGCTGGTTTCCAACGCGGGAAAGCGGCGGCCGCAATACTCCCCCAAGGCGTACATCGCCGCTGCTAGTAAGACGGGCACGATGGCATCGAAGCGGTCGAGAAAGCGCAATTCGGGGAAACGGGCTAGGTCGCGCACATTGTACAGACGGGTGGGAAAATTCGACCGCGAGGTGATCCACAGGACGTGGCTCCACCAAAACCCGTGCTCTGTGGGCGAATGCACGTCGCTGGCGACATCGGAGTGGCGATGGTGGTGGCGGTGGTGCCCAGCCCACCACAACGGCCCGCGCTGCACGGCCGTATTGCCCAGCACGGCAAAGAAAAACTGCACGGCCCGCGAGGTCTTGAACGTGCGGTGCGAAAAGTAGCGGTGGTAAAACCCGGTTATGGCAAACATCCGCACCCAGTAAGCCACTACGGCCACACCCACGGCGACGGGACTCCAGCCGACCCACAACACCCCGAGACAACTCAAGTGCAGGGCCGCAAAAGGCAACATGCGCACCCAATCGACTTGCCGCTCGTCTTCGCCGACTGCGGTGACCACGGCGTCATCGCCCTTAAACCAACGCAGGAAAGCCAGCCGCCAGCCTGCGAGTGACCGCGCTTTGGACTCGACGTTTGTATGTTCCATTTGATTGCTAGTTGTCAATTGTTTTATCCTCAGTGATGTTACGCACAGGCTCTAGGTATGAGCTACTTCGCTGCGCTCAGTATGACAAGGACCGGCCCTTTCCTTTGCCTGTCATGCTGAGCGCAGCGAAGCGGAGTCGAAGCATCCCATACCCGTGCGTAAGATCAGATCCTCAGTACAAGACACCCACTCCAGTACGCGTCTTTTGGTATTCCCGTAGGGGCGACCGGCCGGTCGCTCTACGAGCGCAAAGCATTCAAGGAATCGCGCAAATCGTTCAGGTTGGCCAAGGTAACGGCCCCGGCCTGATTGAGAAAACGCTGGTAATGCTGGGCGGCTCGGCCGCCAACTAGTAGGGCAATGTCGTCGCCCAACAGCCGGCGCAATTTGACCAACTCGCCGCCTAAGTGGGGATCGTCGCCCGGATAGACGATGCTGAGGAGGACGGCCTTGGCACCCTTTTGCGCGGCGGCTCCGGCGATTTCCTCGGCCGGTAGGTTGGGTCCAAGGAAAGTTGAGTTCCAACCCTCTGACGTGGCCACGACTGAAGCGAGCAAGGCACCGATCTCGTGCAGTTGCCCGGCTGGCGTGGTGGCGACGACGTGGGGAGCGGTCGCCGATACTTGGAAACTGGCGCGCAGGTTGCCGACAAAGCTGCGCACCACGGCCGAGGCCATGTGTTCGTCGGCCACCCGCAAGGTGCCCTCGTGCCACATCTGGCCGATGCGCTCCATCAGCGGCTGCACCACTTCTTGAAAAAGATGCCGTTGGCTCAACGCTATGGAGGCGCGAACCAATTGCTCTTCGAGCGAGACTGCGTCTAGCCCTTGCACTGCGACTAAGGCTCGTGCGAGGAATTCGCCGGGGTCTTTTTCCTCGCCCTCTCCATCGGTCGGCCTCTGCGCCAACGGCGCTGCTGCTTGCTCAGCGCGGACCAGCTTCATCAGCTCGGGCGTGGAGAGATGGGCGATGCGGCCAATGCTCTGTCCGGCCTGCACTGCCTGCTGCAACCACTGTAGGCGCGCGATGTCCTCGTCCGAATAAAGCCGTCTGTTGGTTGCCGTCCGCGCTGGCACTACGGCTCGATAGCGCTTTTCCCAGACGCGGATGACATGGGCCGAAAGCCCGGTCCGCCGCACTACTACTTTGATAGAATGTCCCGGCGTCGGTTCCATGGCACAGCAAACAAGCGATTTCTGCCCATTTCCACAATTTCCTCCTATTATAAAGAGGAGCCGCTTTTGGCGTCCATTGTCTAATTGAGTGTAATTATTTGTCTATTATTTGTCAAGATATTTTCTTAAAATTTTTAGACAAAAATTAGACAATCGGTTAATTCACTATATTAATGTCGAGGTTATACAGGGGCTTTTAGTGCGATGGGATTGTGGGCTGATACGCATCCGGCGAGACGCGAAAGGGCCTTTCTCGCCGACTTTGGATCTCGCTGCTAAAAAGAGAAGTTGAGGCCTAGCGTGGGGATTATGGGCAATTGTTTGATCTGGCGCGGATCGACTTCGGGATCGACCGAATCAAGCTGCACAAACCACTCGTTGCGGCGGCTATATACATTGAATATCTGCACGTAGAACTCGCTGTCGGCTCTCCACAGTCCGAACGACCGGCTAGCGCTGACATCAAGGCGGTGATAGGGCTGTAGGCGGGCGCTGTTGCGCTGGATAGGGGTCTCGGAGACTGGTGTAAACGCCTGCCCGGAGGCGTACGCTAGGTTAGCGCCGAGCCGCCATGCGCCCACCTCGTAGGAGGCGACAAAAGACAGGTCGTGGCGGCGGTCGTGCTTGGGGGGAAAGGGCTGGCCATCATTGAGTTCGGGGAAGGTGCGCCGCGTCCAAGCGAGCGCGTAGCCGATCCACCCGGTGAGTGCGCCGCTGCGTCGTTGCAAAAAGACCTCGATCCCCCTCGCCCAGCCTGTGCCGCTGCTTTTGAACACCGCTTCCGAGTGCGTTTCCTCGCTGTCATCGGGCAGTTCGGTATCTACGGTTACGAGGTTGGCGAGGTCTGTGTAATAGGCATCCACGGAAAGCTGGTAGCGCGGCGAAGGGGTCCACTCGACGCCGGTGATGGCCTGATAGGATCGCCCCGGTTCAACGGTGCTGTCGAGCGGCACCCAGAAATCGCCGCCGCTGAAGGCTTCGGTGGTGATCAGTTGCAGGTGTTGGCGATACACCCCGGCGGCGGCTTTGACCCGGATTTTGTCGTTCAACGCTTGGCTCAGGGACAGCCTCGGTGTGAAGTGCCAGCGGTGCCCGGCGCTGAAGTACGTCCCCCGTCCCCCGAGTTGCACCCGCGTGGTCGAACTGATCCGCCACTCGTCCTGCACGTAGCCTTCCAACAGCACTGGCTCTTGGCGCAAGTCGAGCTGGGTCCGCTCGTTGAAAGACCGGACAAAGTGAAACTCGAACAAGGTGGCCAATAATCCTAAAGAAAGCGTGTGATGGCGGTTGGCGAAGTAATCCACGTCGCCTTTGAGCGACAGGTCGCGGATGCTGTTGGCGATGCGGACGGGCGCGTCGAGAAAACGGAGCGCGATGATGCTCTCGTACGACGAGCCGGTGGCCATGAAGTGGCCGAACAGGGCCGGTGAGAACGCGCGTGTCCAGCGCGCGGTTAGGGCGCGGTTGCCCCAGCGCAGATCGACGAAAGACTCTTCGTCTTCTTCTAGGTCAAGCCGCAGGTCGTCTTGTCCCCAGTACGTGCTCACCGTAAAGGTGTCGTCGCCCCGCCGCTGGTTGATGTTGCCGTTGAAATCGTAGAAGTAATAATTCAACGGGATGTCCTCCCCATGGGCGCGGAGGGCGCTGAACACGCCGTCCAAGTAGGTGCGGCGACCGGCCAGCATCCACGAGCCTTGGCCGACGGGTCCCTCGGTGAGCAAGCGGCCCGAGATCAGGCTCACGCCGCCGCGCCCGCTAGTCCGCTTGCGGTTGCCCTCGCGGTTGCTCACATCGAGCACTGCCCCGAGCGTGCGGCCGTACGCGGCCGGGTAGGCCCCTTTGTATAGCTGGACATCCTTGATGGCGTCTGGGTTGAAGGTCGAGAAGAGGCCGAAGAGGTGGGAGGGATTGTACAGGGGAATGTCGTCGAGGAGGATGGCCGTCTGGTTAGGGTCGCCGCCGCGCACGTACAAGCCGCTGCTGATATCCGCAACCGCTTGGATGCCCGGCAGTAGCTGTAAGCTGCGGAAGAGATCGGCCTCGCCGAGGGCGGGCAACTGCTGCACTGGCTTGGCGCGAAGGCTGATGCGCTCGGCCTCCACCGAGACCTCTTCGCCCATGTCCGTCGGCTTGGGCACCAGTGCCAAGTCGAGCAGCACGGCCTCGTCCGCGCCAAAGTGCAGCGTGTCCCATTGGGTCTGATAGTCTGCGTGCGACGCGCTTACTATGTGCGTGCCAGCCGGTACTTGTCTGACTGCGTAGTAGCCGCTGTTGTTGCTGGCCGCCCCGAGTTGGAGTCCTTGGACTGCAACAACTGCGCGGGTCAGAGCTTCGCCGTTGTCGGCATCGGTGACAACGCCGCTCAGGGTCGCCGCTTGGGCCGCGCCTGCCGATAGCAGACATACCGCTAGGACTCGCCTACAATTTTTTTGCAATCTCACTTGTTTGTAATCTCACTGACGTTTTGCATGGGTCTCTAGGTATGAGATGCTTCGACTCCGCTCCGCTGCGCTCAGCATGACAAGTGCTAGCACTTCGCTTCTCAGTGTCATGCTGAGCGCAGCGAAGCATCCCATACCAAATTGTGCCTGTCTAGGAATTTGTCCCATAAATGCTATTCAGGGGTTATGAGATGGCTTGTAGAGAAACATATCGACATATTGCGCAAGTTGCACCCCAATAGCCGCCAAAATCGGCTGCGCCCTATGCCTGCCTCTTGGGACTTTGTATCTTGAGTGCCTTGCCATTACTACACACAAAGGACGGTTCCATGACCACCGACCGCATTTTCCACCGCGTCATTACCGACAACTGGCCGCAGATTTCCCACGGCAAAGACTGCTACCTCTACGCCGAAGACGGCCGCGCGTACCTCGATGCCTGCGCTGGCGTCCACGTGGTTTCCATCGGCCACGGCGTCCCGGAGATAGCCGAAGTCATGCGGGAGCAGGCGAACAAGGTCAGCTTTACCTACGCCCGCTTTCTCACTCAGCCGCAAATCGACCTCGCCGACAAAATCGCCGCCATAGCCCCCGGCGACCTCAATCGCGTCTTCTTCATCTCCGGCGGGTCCGAGGCCACGGAGTCCGCGCTCAAGATCGCCCGTAAGTACCACATCGAGACCGGCAACCCGAAGAAGTACAAGGTCATCACCCGCTGGCAGAGCTGGCACGGCAACACCATCGGCGCGCTTTCCATGTCGGGTCGCTCCACGTGGCGCGAGGACTACGTGCCCTATTTGCTCGACTTTCCGCACATCACCTTCCCCCACCCGGATCACTGCCCGTACTGCCAAGACCGACCGGCCTGTACGCTCTCCTGCGCTGAAGAACTGGAGAGAGTCATCAAACAGGAGGGCAGCGAGTCCATTGCCGCCTTTATCGCCGAGCCGATCTCGGGCACTTCTTGCTGCGGCCTGATGCCGCCGCCCTCCTACTTCCCCACCATCCGCGCGATCTGCGACCGCTACAACATCCTGATGATCATCGACGAAGTGGTCACCGGCTACGGACGCACGGGCCTCAATTTCGGCATTGAGCACTGGGACGCCGTTCCAGACATCATAGCCACTGGCAAGGGCCTCGCCAGCGGGTACACGCCCATTGCCGCCACCCTGGTGCGCGACGAGATCTACGACGGGATTTACAAAAAGCAAAACCACTACGTCCACGGCCACACCTACGGCGGCAATCCGCTCTCCTGCGCCATTGCCCTCGCCGTGCAGAACTACATCCAAGACCACGACTTGGTCACTCGCTGCGCGCAGATGGGCGACCTGATGCTGGAGAAGATGCAGCCCCTAATGGATTCGCCCATAGTCAGCGCGGTGCGCGGCAAGGGCCTGCTTACCGGCGTGGAGTTTGCCAAGGACAAGGCGACTCATACGCCCTTTGACCCCGCTCAAGGCGTGTCGGCCGCGGTCGTCAACCGCGCCTTTGCCAAAGGCGTGCTCATCATGCCCGGCTCGCCCGGGTTGATCGACGGGGTCAGCGGCGACCACATTGCCATCAGCCCGCCCTTTACCATTAGCGAAGAGCAAGTCGAGGAAGTCGCGCAGGTGATCGCGGAGGTGGTTGGAGACATGGAGCGGGAATTGGGATATTGAGTTAGAAAAAACACTGCGTACCTACATTGCCGTAGAGGAGGATACCATGAAACTCGGCACCTTTATGATGCCCTTGCATCCCCCGGAAAAAGATCGCACCGAATGCTTTGCCGAGGACGTCGAGTTCGTCGTCCGCGCCGACCGGCTCGGCTTCACCGAGGCTTGGGTCGGCCAGCACCACACTGTCGCTTGGGAGCCGATCCCGTCCAACGACCTCTTCATCGCCCACGTCCTGCCCCTGACGCAAAACATCCGCTTGGGCACTGGCGTCTCCATCATGCCGCAGCACCACCCGGTCAATGTCGCGGTGCGGCTGGCCTATCTCGATCACCTGTCCAAGGGTCGCTTTAACTGCGGTTTTGGCCAAGGTGGCGTCGCTACCGACTGGGGCCTTTTCGACCTGCCCGATCCCAAGACGCAAGGGCTGATGACCGTCGAGAGCATCGACATGGTCCTCAAGCTCTGGCAGGCGGACGCCCCGTTTGACTTTGCAGGGGATTTCTACCACATCAAAATTGAGGAGGCGAACCCCGAACTCGGCATCGGCGAACTGCTCAAGCCCTACCAGCAGCCGCACCCGCCCATTGGCATGAGCGTGATAAGAGGCGACTCCATGGCCGCGACCATGGCCGGTCAGCGGGGCTATCTGCCCATCAGCACCAACCTCGTCGCTGATTCGACCTTGACCCAGCACTGGCAGACCTACAGCGCCGGGGCCACCGATGCCGGTCTGCCCGCGCCCGAGCGCACCCGCTGGCGCATCTCGCGCAGCATCCTCGTCGCCGATGAAGCAGCGCGCGCTTGGGACTACGCCCTTGACGAGAAGAGTGCTTTCAGCCGCGCCTTTGAATACCTGATCGCCGTACTCAGCGGTGCCAAAATGCTCCACATTACGAAGCACTACCCGGACGTTCCCGACGAAGAGGTCACGCCCGAGTATCTGATCAGGAATCTGTGCATCATAGGCGACGTGCAGTCGTGCGTAGATCAGCTAGAGGGTTTGTGGGAGACGACCGGGGGCTTTGACACGCTGCTGATGATTGCCCACGACTGGGACGACCGGCCGCTGTGGGAGCGCTCAATGGACTTGCTCGCCAACCAAGTCGTGCCGCAATTGCCGTCGGTATAGGGAATGCAAGAACGCTCGTGATGGCGACGATAAGGTGCGTTTTTGACAACTGCATTTCAGGGCCGTACCCTTGCTTCTCCATATATGAAAACCGACTATGGAAATGCCTTCCGAGAGAGACGACATGAACAGAACACTAGAATATGACGCGAGCGACCAAAACGTATCCGTCGCTTGGGACGAGAAGGTCGGAGCCTTTCAAGTAACGAGCGACCTAGGCACCTTCCGCGTGGAGCCTGCTTGGCACGAGAAGGCGCAGGTCTTTTACACTGCGTACACCGAGGTCGAGGGCCTGTTTATTGAGGCCGCGACGCTCGACGAGTTCAGGGAAGTCATCCTCGACATGACGCCCGACCTGTTGCGGGACAACCATATAGACGCTACCGGCCAAGTGCGGCCGATGCCCGACATCCCCGTTGCGGAGCAAAGCGATAGCCGCGGCAGGGCATTAGCCTAGCGTGGGCGACAATATGCCCGAAACGATTCTCGACAGATGGGATGTGACTCCGGAAGAGCTTACGGAGCTAGTAGAGCAAAACCCTAGTCTCCGCGGCATGATTCTAGGTTATTTGGCAGAACTCAAGCTCGAAAAACTCTGGCTGTCAGGCGACAACGTTTCAGAGGTTATCAAGCACGATGACCACGATAGAAAGAAGAAAGGCGACCGAGTCATCCGGTACAAGGGACGGGAGTTTATCTTTGAATCGAAATCGCTACAGAGCGCGATGATCGAGAAGACAGAAGAAGGATGGAAAGGAAAGGCTCAAGTCGATGCAAGTGATCGCCGGGAGATAAAGCTTCCAGACAACAGCCGCGTAACGACAACATGTCTGCAAAAGGGAGAGTTCGATATTCTCGCCGTTAACGTATTTGCATTTGAAGAGAAGTGGCGATTTGTCTTCGCCAAGAACTCGGACCTTCCCACGTCTAGCTATCAGAAGTACACTCCATATCAGCGCCAGCACCTTTTGGCGACCCTTGTAACCGTCTCTTGGCCCCCGAGACCGCCATTCAGCGACGAGCCTTTCACGCTTATGAATGAGATTATTCAGGAGCGCATCTGATTCGCGGTCTTGCCCTTTGGGATCTTCACGAATACAAGAAAGTAGGAGTGATTTTTTCTTGCGTGAACCTGTTTGAGAACGCGGCTCATCCCAGGTTTGTTTGGGCGGACGACAACAAATAGATCTTTGCAGAAGAATCCAAGCTCGGCGTAGGCGTTGATGATCTCAACGTGGGTCAAGTTCTGGCGGTTCGCGCTGACCTCATCTTGACACTTTACGATCAATACGCCTCGATCGCGCAGCACTCGGTGGGCCTCGCGACCGCTATCTTCATAGAGTTCTACAACCGCAGCGTGCCACTTCCCGCCACCGCGCCTTGGTGCTTCATGTCCGTTGGAATAGTGGTCGCGGAACGCGTTGTGTGTCCCCGCACCTGCTTTGATCGCGTTCCCGCTGCGGAAGAACCCCTCCATATAAGGCGGGTCGAGGACGAGCGCATCGAATGACTCACTTTCATACGGGAGATTGCGACAGTCTGTGCCGTCCGCGATATCTGACGGATGCAAGTCGTACTTTGCAGTATCGACGTTGCGCCAGAAGACGCCCTTGCCAAATGTCACATCGGCGATTTTGGCACCTTTCTCAATGTGCAGTCTTAAAATAGCCGGGAATACATCCGCGTTATTTCCGATGTGAGCGGAGAAGACCAGATTTGTCGTGGCGTTTCCATCTGGTTTTTTCCGACCAGATGGTGTTTTGCTGCTGCTCCTACCAAAGTCAAGCTCTGACTGACTCGCGTTCATGTGCTTTTTCTCGCTTCACTTTGTTGGGCAGGCCAATTCCCCCAGTGTCCTAATTGACTGAGCCACATTGGGTTGCGTTGGCAGTGGACAAACTTAAAAGATAAATTTGAAGCTAGCGGAACGGGAGAACCCTGTCAACGCCTAAGATGCCCCTATCGACCTGTTAAAGCCTTCGCCTGTTGGCCCAAGGCGATTAGATCCTCGGCAATGGAGCGCAGCCGGGGTCTTGCTAGGAGCACCGGATCGACGTCGAAGGCCCCGGCCGCGTAGTGCTGCATGGAGCGCAGCTTGGCCTCGGTGTCGGGTCGGGTGACGAACTTGAAGGCAACGTAGCGCCGCTCGGGAAATTTGCCGTAGGCCGCGTGAAAGAGGCTGTGGTGGAAAAAGACCACGTCGCCGGGCATGACCTCCACCGCGCAGGAAGGAATGTCCTCGCCCCTCGCCCCGAAGCTGTCGCCGATCGTGCCGTCCTTAAAGTGATGGGACTGTAAGGGCCACAGCCACTCGTGGAAGGGCATGCGATGCGAACCGGGAATCACCCGCAGTGCGCCCTGCTCTTTGGTGGTGGGCGTCAGGTAGATCATTACCTTGAGCCGTCGATACTCGGTTTCTGCGGCTCCTGGCCGATCCGCATGCCAGTTGTGCTCCCCCTTCTCGGTACGTCCCTCCTTATTGCCCTCCGATCCCGACCACAGGAAATCGGGTCCTAAGAGATCGGCAGCTACCTCGAAAATGCGGTCGTCCTCAGCTAGGTCTAAAAGCCGGGGGTTGCGCTCGGCAAAAGGCGCAAGGCCCTGGTGCTGGCCGTCGTCGGGTTGGCCGCCCCGATCTTCGCGCCAGACTTGGTCGGCGGCCTGGGTAATCTCGGCCATCTCGTCCGGGGAAAACGCTTGGCGCAGGCAGAGAAAGCCAAAGACGTCAAAGTGCTCTTTTTGTTTAGGCGTCAGCATCGGCAGGTCTCCTCGGGTAGCGGATTATCGGTCGGCAAGATAGGAAAGAGCCGCGCTGCGGCCAACCGCGTCGGTGGCCGTAAATGCCGTTTCAGGTTAATTTCCGATGTTACGCAGCGTCCTCAGTACCCGCCACCGGCTTTGCCGGGTCGCCCTCGATCCCAGATGGGATGGAGCCGGAAACCAACCACGAACCACTTATACCAACCCAATGCAGACCATACGCTCGCTAGTTTTCTGCTTTATCCTCGCCTCGGTGGCCCATGCCGCGGACAGTACAGTTCTCCGCGCCCACGCCTTCACGCTCTACGGCGACCCCAAGTACGGGCCTGATTTTACCCACTTCGACTACGTCAATCCCAGCGCCCCCAAAGGCGGCGAAATCCGCCTCGCCGCCATCGGCACGTACGACAACCTCAATCCCTTCACTCTCAAGGGCGTGGCCGCCTACGGCTCGCTGATGCTCTACAACCGGCTTTGCACCAAGTCCAAGGACGAGCCGTTCACCGAATACGGCCAACTCGCCGCACAGATGCAGATGCCAGAGGACCGCTCTTGGATCATCTTCGAACTGCACCCCGAAGCGCACTGGCACGATGGCGTCCCGGTGACCGCGGCCGACGTGATCTTCAGCTTTGAGATCCTCACCACCAAGGGCATCCCGTTTTTTCGCACTTTTTACGCCGATGTTGACACGGTCTTCGCCCTCGACGAGCGCCAGGTGAAGTTCGAGTTCAAGGAGGGCACCAACCGCGAAATGCCGCTGATCATCGGCCAGTTGCGCGTATTGCCCAAGCACTATTGGGAGGGCCGCGAATTCGCTGCCACCACGCTTGAGCCGCCTCTGGGCAGCGGCCCGTACAAGATCGTCGAGTTCGAGCCGGGCCGCTCGATTACCTACGAGCGCGTTGAAGACTACTGGGCGCGCGACCTGCCCGTGCACAAGGGCCGTCACAACTTCGACCGCATCCGCTACGAGTACTACCGCGACCAGACCGTGGCCATTGAGGCCTTCAAGACGGGGAGGTACGACTATCGCCTGTTGAGCAATTCCAAGGAATGGGCTACGGACTACGAGGATTTCGCGCCGATCGCCGAGGGACGGATGATCAAGGTGCAGATTCCGCACCGGCTCATCCGCGGCATGTCGGGCTTTGCGTTTAATACCCGGCGCGACAAGTTCAAAGATCCCAAGGTGCGGCAGGCCCTCGCCTATGCGTACGATTTTGAATGGACTAATAAGAATCTGTTCTACGGTCTCCTGACCCGCAACCGCAGCTATTGGGGCAACTCGGACCTTGGGTCGTCGGGGCTGCCTTCGGGACAGAAGTTGGAAATTTTGGCGGCGTACCGGGGGCGGATACCGGACGAGGTGTTTACTACTGCTTACGCGCCGCCGGCGACCAACGGCTCGGGACAGCTTCGGCAAAACCTTCGCACGGCTAAAAAACTGCTTACCGAAGCTGGTTGGACCGTGGTCGATGGCAAGCTGACCCACGCGGAGAGTGGCGAGGTAATGCGCTTTGAATTTTTGCTCGGGTCCTCGTCGTACGAGCGCGTCCTCAGCCCCTTTGTGCAAAACCTCGAACGCCTCGGTATTGAGGCGACCATCCGCACGGTTGACGCGGCGCAGTACCAGAACCGCGTCCAGGATTTTGATTTCGACATCATCGTCGCCTCGTGGCGTCAGACCTTGAGCCCGGGCAATGAGCAGCGCAACTTCTGGTCTAGTACCGCGGCGCGATCTGCGGGCAGCCGCAATTACGTCGGCATCGCCGACCCGGTCATCGACGAGTTGATCGAGCGCCAGATTGCCGCTCCTGACCGTCCAACGCAGGTCGCGATAACCCATGCCTTGGACCGCATCTTGCTGTGGAACCACTACGTAATCCCCGACTCGCACAGCCGCTCCTATCGCTTGGCGTACTGGAACAAGTTCGGGCGAATGCCAGAGCCAGCTCCCAATGGGCTGGGCTTTCCCGACACGTGGTGGTGGGATGCGGAAAAAGCGGCGCGATTGGAAGCCAAATGAACGTCGTGGCTTGGATTGTCAATTACCAACTGATGTTACGCACGGCACCTAGGTATGGGATGCTTCGACTCCGCTTCGCTCCGCTCAGCATGACACCGAGAAGCAGGGCACCAGCCCTGTCATGCTGAGCGAAGCGAAGCATCTCCTACCCAAGAAGTTTCTGCGTAACGTCAGTTACCAATTAACCAGAAAGTTGACTATGCACATCGCACTCCTTCTAATCGCCGTCCTGACGGCGCTTCCCGTCCGTGCCGATAACTACGTCGGTCACGGGATTTCCCTCTACGGCGAACTTAAATACGATCCCGACTTTACCCATTTTGCATATACTAACCCGGATGCTCCGAAGGGTGGTACGCTGCGCTTAGGTTGGATCGGCACCTTCGACAGCCTCAACCCCTATATCCTCAAGGGCATTGAGCCGCCGGCCCTGAGTAGCCTACTCTACGACACTCTTACCGAACGCGCCGACGACGAAATTTTCTCCGAATACGGACGCCTCGTCGAGCGCATTGAAGTTCCTCCCGACAACTCTTGGGTACTCTATACCTTGAGGCCGGAGGTGCGCTGGCACGACGGCAAGCCCATAACTCCCGAGGACGTTATTTTTTCGCTGGAGACCTATAAGACCAAAGGGCATCCCAGATTCCGCAACTATTTTGCGGCCATCGAGACAGCCGAAAAAGTCGGAGCGCACCAAGTCCGGTTGATCTTCAGTGGGAAGACCAACAAAGAACTGCCGCTGATCGCCGGCCAGATGTCCATCCTGCCCAAACACTACTGGGAAGGCCGCAACTTTGAGGAAACCACGCTCGACCCGCCGCTGGGCAGCGGCCCGTACAAAATCGCTGCGGTCGAGGCCGGGCGCTCGATTACCTACGAGCGCGTTGATGACTACTGGGGCCGCGACCTGCCCGTCAACAAAGGCCGCTTCAATTTCGACCGCATCCACTTCGACTACTACCGCGACCAGACCGTGGCCATCGAAGCGCTCAAGGCTGGTGAATTCGACTATCGCCGCGAAAATTCGTCCAAGGACTGGTCAACCGCCTACGAGGGAGAAGCCGTAGTTACTGGCAAGCTGGTCAAGGATCCACTGCCCCATCAGCGCGCCGCCGGTATGCAGGCTTTTTGGTTCAACACGCGCCGCGCCAAATTTGCAGATCCCCGGGTGCGGCAAGCCCTCGGCTACGCCTTTGACTTTGAGTGGACCAACAAGAATCTGTTCTACGGCCTCTACACCCGCAGCAACAGCTACTTCGCCAATTCGGAACTGGCATCTGCGGGGCTGCCCTCGGGTCGGGAGTTGGAAATCCTAGAAGAGTACCGGGGCCGCATCCCCGACGAACTCTTTACCACTGAGTTTCAGCTACCCACCACCGACGGCTCGGGCCAGGTCCGCCAAAACCTGCGCGCTGCCCAAAAGCTGTTGCAAGCAGCGGGCTGGGTAGTTGTCGATGATGTCCTGACCCACGGTGAGACCGGCGAGGCTATGGAAATCGAATTTTTGCTCTCCAGCTCGTCGTGGGAACGCATTGTTGCGCCGATGCTTCCCAACCTCGAACGCCTCGGCGTCAAAGCGACGATCCGCATTGTCGATCGGACCCAGTATCAAAACAGGGTTCAGACGTTCGACTACGACGTCATCGTCCTAGTCCGAGGCCAGAGCCACAGCCCGGGCAATGAGCAGCGCAACTACTGGACCAGCGCTGTCGCGGACGAGCCGGGCAGCGGCAATGTCGCTGGCATCAAAGACCCGGTCGTCGATGAGTTGGTCGAACGATTGATTCAAGCTCCTAGCCGCGACGAACTGGTGGCGATGACTCGGGCGCTGGACCGGGTATTGCTGTGGGGACACTATACCATTCCACACTGGTACAGCGACAATTTCCGCGTGGTCCACTGGGATAAATTCGGCAAACCCGCCTTGTCTGCCCCCTACACCGGCTCCTACTTCGTCATGCCCTACACTTGGTGGTACGACGCCGAGAAGGCGGCGCGGCTGGAACAGGACCGTTAGCCCGCTTTTATGGGCACTTATATCCTCCGCCGCCTGCTGTTGATGGTGCCGACCCTCTTCGGCATCATGACCATCAACTTCCTCATCATCCAAGCGGCACCGGGCGGCCCGGTCGAGCGCACCATCGCGGTGATTCAGGGTTTTGGCACGGACGCGACCGAGCGGGTCAGCGGCTCGGGCATGGGCGAGACCCTCGATGCCGACGCGACGCCGGGCGGCGAGATCAGCAGCAAATACCGCGGTGCCCAAGGGCTCGACCCCGAGTTGATTGCCGAGCTCGAACGCATGTACGGTTTCGACAAGCCGGTACACGAGCGCTTCTTGCAGATGATCGGCCAATACGTGCGCTTCGACTTTGGCGAGAGCTTTTACCGCGACCAACGGGTCGTCGATCTGGTCAAAGAGAAGCTGCCGGTGTCGATTTCACTGGGGCTGTGGACTACGCTGCTGGTCTATTTCATCTCCATTCCCCTTGGGATCGCCAAGGCCGTGCGTGATGGATCGCGGTTCGATGTCTGGACCTCGGGGCTGGTCATCGTCGGCTACGCCATTCCCAGCTTCCTCTTTGCCATCCTGCTGATCGTGGTCTTTGCCGGTGGGCATTACCTCGACTGGTTTCCGCTGCGCGGCCTGACCTCGTCCAATTGGGACGAGCTGAGCCTCTTTGCCAAGATCGCCGACTACTTCTGGCACCTAGCACTGCCGGTTGCGGCGATGGTCATTGGCGGCTTTGCCGGGCTGACCTTGCTGACCAAAAACTCCTTCCTCGACGAGATCAACAAGCTCTACGTCACCACTGCCCGCGCCAAGGGCCTGAGCGAAAACCGGGTGCTCTACGGCCACGTCTTTCGCAACGCCATGCTGATCGTCATCGCCGGTTTCCCCAGCGCTTTTGTCGATATCTTCTTCACCGGTGCGCTGCTGACGGAAATCATCTTCTCGTTGGACGGGTTGGGTTTGCTGGGCTATGAGGCGGCGATTGGCCGCGATTACCCGGTGATGTTTGCCACGCTGTATTTCTTCACCTTGCTAGGCCTACTGATGCAGTTGGTGGGCGATTTGACCTATACGCTGGTCGATCGCCGCATCGACTTTGAAAGCCGCGAGTCATGAGTGCTGTATCCGCCCCGCCTCCCCCTCCGACGCGCTTTTTGGGCTTGCAGTTGTCGCGGCTCAATCAACGGCGGTTGGCCAATTTTCGCCGCAATCGACGCGGCTTTTGGAGTTTCTGGATATTCTGGATCCTCTTCGCCCTGAGCCTGCCGGCCGAGTTCATCGCCAACGACCGTCCGCTGGTCGTCCGGTTCGACGGCAGCTATTACTTCCCGGTTCTCGCAACGTATCCCGAAACGACCTTTGGCGGCGATTTTGCGACCGAGGCCGAATACCGCGACCCCTTCGTCGTGGAGCTAATCGAGGAAAAGGGCTGGATCTTGTGGCCGCTGGTGTCCTATAGCTACGACACGGTCAACTACGACCTCAAGCAGCCGGCTCCTTCCCCGCCCGATGCTGAAAACTGGCTCGGCACGGACGACCAAGCGCGCGACGTGGTGGCGCGCGTGCTCTACGGCTACCGCATCTCTGTGCTCTTCGGCCTGCTGCTGACACTGTTCAGCGCTGCGGTCGGTATTGCCGCGGGCGCGGTGCAGGGGTATTTCGGCGGCTGGGTGGACTTGCTCTTCCAGCGCTTTATCGAGATCTGGCAGGGCTTGCCGCTGCTCTACTTGCTGATCATCCTCGCCAGCGTGGTGGAGCCGAATTTCTGGTGGTTGCTCGGCTTGTTGCTGCTGTTTCGCTGGATGGGTTTGGTCGGGGTCGTGCGCGCTGAATTTTTGCGCGCGCGCAATTTCGACTTCGTCAAAGCCGCCCGCGCCCTCGGCCAAGGCGACCGCCGCATCATGTGGCGACACGTGCTGCCCAACGCCATGGTCTCTACCCTGACCTTTTTGCCCTTTGTGCTCACCGGCTCAGTGGCGGTGCTGACCTCGCTCGACTTCCTCGGCTTTGGCCTGCCGCCCGGCTCGCCGTCGCTGGGCGAGCTGCTCAACCAAGGTAAGCGCAATCTCCAAGCGCCGTGGCTGGGTTTCACGGCTTTTTTCGCGCTGGCGGTCATGTTGTCGCTGTTGGTCTTTATCGGCGAAGCGGTGCGCGACGCGTTTGATCCGCGCAAGACCTACGCCGGGGAGGACGGCGCATGAGCCTGTTGACCATCGAAAACTTAGGCGTGCGCTTCCACGTCGAGGGAGAAGCTGTCGAGGCCGTGCGCAGTGCTTCGCTGCACATCGAACGCGGCGAGACCGTGGCGCTGGTCGGCGAATCCGGCTCGGGCAAGTCGGTGACCGCGCTCTCGGTGCTGCAACTGTTGCCCTACCCGCGCGCCAGCCACCCCCACGGCAGCGTCCGCTTCGACGGTGAAGAATTGTTGGGCGCTGCGTCGGCGCGGTTGCAGGAACTGCGCGGCGACCGCGTGGCGATGGTTTTTCAAGAGCCGATGACCTCGCTCAACCCGCTGCATTCCATCGAAAAGCAGCTATGTGAAACGCTCATTCTGCATCGGGGTCTGAGCCGCGTGGAAGCGCGCGACCGGGCTATGGAGCTGTTAGGGTTGGTCGGCCTCCCCGATGTCGAGGAGCGCTTAGACGCTTGGCCGCATCAGCTTTCGGGTGGTCAGCGCCAGCGGGTGATGATCGCCATGGCCTTGGCCAACGAGCCAGACCTGCTCATTGCCGACGAGCCGACCACGGCGCTCGATGTGACCATCCAGGCGCAGATTCTCGCGTTGCTCAAAGACCTTCAGGCCCGGTTGGGCATGGCGATTCTGCTAATCACCCACGATCTGGGCATCGTCCGCCACATGGCCGACCGCGTCTATGTGATGAGCGACGGCGAGATCGTCGAGCACAATACCACCGAGTCTCTCTTCACCGCTCCGCAACACCCCTATACCCGCACGCTCCTAGCTGCCGAGCCTCAAGGCGAACCGGCTCCGATCGACGAGACTGCGCCCGAAGTCATCCACACCGACAACCTCAAGGTCCACTTTCCCATCAAGCGCGGTCTGCTGCGCCGCACCGTGGGCCATGTAAAAGCAGTCGATGGAATTTCGCTCAGTATCCGCGCGGGGCAGACCGTCGGCATCGTCGGCGAATCCGGTTCGGGCAAGACTACCTTGGGTCAGGCACTCTTGCGGCTGATGGCCAGCGAAGGACCCATCGAATTCGACGGCCGCGATATCCAGGGCTGGCGTCAGAAGGAGATCCGTCCGCTGCGGCGTCAGATGCAGATCGTCTTTCAGGATCCCTTCGCTTCGCTGAGTCCGCGGCTGTCGGCCTTTCAGATTATCGAGGAGGGCCTGCTAATTCACGCAATCGGCGGCAATTACCATCAGCGCCGGCAGCTAGTAGCCGAGACCATGGCCGAAGTTGACTTGGACCCGTTGACCATGGACCGCTACCCGCACGAGTTCTCCGGCGGCCAACGCCAGCGCATCGCCATCGCCCGCGCCATGGCCCTCAAGCCGCGCTTCGTGGTCCTCGACGAACCGACTAGTGCTTTGGACAAAACGGTGCAGGCCCAGATCGTCGAGCTGCTGCTGCAACTACAAGAGCGCCACGGCCTGGCCTATTTGTTCATCAGTCACGATTTGAAGGTGGTCCGCGCCTTGGCGAGCGAGCTGATTGTGATGAAGGAGGGGTTGGTCGTTGAGCAGGGGCCGACGCGGGAGGTTTTCGCCGCGCTAAAAGAGCCCTACACGCGGGCGTTGATCGCGGCGGCTTTTGACATCGAGGCGATAGAGGACGGAGAGGACGAGTAGGATTCGCTTTGCGCCGCGTAATGTTTCGGGATGATAACTGACGTTACGCGGCGACCTTACTCGGCAGCATCCAACAGGTGCCGAAAGGCGTCGAGGCTGGGCACCTGGATGGCGGCTCGGTGCAACTGCTTGAGCCGCGGCACATCGTCAATAGCCCCAATGCGAACGGCCAACGGATCCGACGCGGCCAGTTCAAAGCGAATCGCCAACGCTTCTTGAACGTCTTCGCGCAACGTTTGTTCGATGCCCTGTTCGATGCCCTGCTTGAGGGCTCGCTCGGCAAAATGCTGCACGACCGATGACTCGTACATAACTTCCTCCGGGACGATGGTCTCAATGGTTGGATAATCATACACTAATCCGCTCAAAATCGTCAACCCCACCATGAACTGGGCTTTGGCCTCCTTGGTCAGCGGTGCGGTCTCAACCTGCTCGACGCACCGGTATAGCCACTGGTCGGCGGCCAAGCCGGCCGGCGGCTGCATCAGCGGCGCAAACGGCAGCAAACCCAGATAGGCACCATCGAGGACGGCTCGACCGTCGAGTTGACTCAGCCGGATCACCTTATAGCGGATCACGACCGGATAATCGGGGTGGGCTTGTCGGTAGAAACCCGGATCGCGTCGGCCGGCGGTAGGACGCAGGTAGAGGACGTGGGCGTACACCGGCAGGCCGTAGTGCTCGATCAGGTAGCCGAGGTAGCCGGCCATCCTTCGGGGCATCGGCGGTGTACTATCGGTGGTTTGGAACTCGTGGTGGACCAGCACCCGTTGGCCGTCGAGGTTCACGCGGAGGAGGCTGTCGGTGCGTCGGCTTTGGACGCGGGCTTGCTCGGTGTTGAGTACGCGGACGTCTTCGACGTCGTCGCGTTGGAGGGCGAAGCGGGCGAAGTCGGCCGGGTAGGTTTGGATAAGCTGTTTGGCGATGGTATCGATTTCGGCCATGGCGCACAAATCAAGGCAAAAATCGTGCCACGGCGGTGGCTGAGAGGAGCGGCGGGGATTGGCGGCGGCGGAGTGTAGCGGAAAGGATACAGGGATGGGAAGCTCGGGACGTAAAACTGCGTAACGTCAGTAATTAATTATGCGTATATTATGCGCATTGAAGGAGCATTTTATGGCTCTGAAGCAGTCCTCATTCAGCCGCGTATTGTTATTCGCGCTGGTGCTGATGGCGCAGCCGGCCCCCGCCCAGATCTCGGCGTGGAAGCTGGGCGGCGCTGGCCTGTCGTGGAGCGAAAGCGACACCACGCGTCTGTTCATCGACTTCGTCAGCGCGCCCGGCTCCATTCAGCCCATCTACCTGACGCCTGAAAAAACGGTTTTTTCCCACCTCGACAACTGGGTTTTCTGGCGCGATCCCAGCGATATCATCCTCGGCTATGTCGATGGCGAGATCCCGCGCACCTGGAAGTGGAGCGACGGCCTAGCTGCCCCCAGTGGCAGCCTGCTTATCGACGGCGACGACGCCACCTATTACCCGCCCCGCGCCGTGCCACTTGAACGCGAAGTTTACACGATGGATCTGGCCGTCGCCGTGCCAGCTATCTCCTTTGGCTTTACCACCCCCAGCCAGGGCTTCCGCTCCGACGGCACGCCTCTCAAAACCGACGCAATTCCCGGCTACGACGTGTCGATTGCCAGCGAATCTGAGCGGCCCGTCGTCGAGGGCACGCTGGAGCCTCTCTCACATATCATCGCCGATGTCGATGAAAATTTCGAGCCGCGCGTCGCGATCCCCTTCCCCCGCCGCTACGTGCGCTACGTCCGCTATCGGCGGCAGGTTTCGGTCCTCGACGAGGACTTTCTCGCCTCCTTCGTCCGCGGCCAATACCGGGATGCCCCACCCGGCACCGTTGCCGAGTTCGAGCTCTTCGCCGAGGGCGTGCCCCGCAAGGCCATCTACAAAACCAGCATCACCGACCTCGGCCAGTCGGTGAACTTCGGGCGGCTGTTCTGGCGGACCACGTCTTTGCGCATGGTCGGCGGAACGCCCGTGGAGACGCCCGATGCAGCGGTCGAAGTCAAGATCGAGGTGCGCACCGGCCGCGACGGGGACCCCGCCGTTTACCACGAGTACATGGAGACGGGTTTTGAACGCGTCGTCTCGCGCGAGCGCTACGAAAACCAGCTACGCACCCGCCAGTTCCGTCCCAACCTCGAGGCACCCATCGTCACCTTGGAACCTCGCCCCGGCCTGCGCGCCTCCGTTAGGTACGACGACGAGAACTGGACTTTCTGGTCGGTGCCCTTCACCCAACCGGGCCTGCCGCTCAATCTGCGCAGCGGTTCTTATTTGCAATTGCGGATTGCGCTCGAAAGCCGGTCCTTCGACGATTTCGTCCGCCTCGACTCGCTGTGGATCGAGACCGCCCCGCTTTTGGCTGGCGACATTATCGGCGAGGTCGCCCTGCGCACCGACCCGCAACCGGCGCGCGGTTTCACTGAGGTCTCCTTGGGGCAGGAGACCGACTTCGTTTACGACCTGCGGGCCGATTTTTCGCAGGTTGACGCTCCGGGCTTCGACGTGCTGCGCATCCGCACTGGCAGCCGCACCCGTTTCGCCGGCTTGGAGATGGGCCAACCGCTCGCAACAGTCGCACCCGCCGAGATTATCGAGTCGGAAGACGGCCTGCTCGTCCGCCTGCCCGCCCGCGTCACCCGCGCCGACAACCCGCCGCTGCGCCTGTTCTTCTCAACCGCGCTATTCTCCTTTGCCACCACGTTCACCGGCGAGGTCTCCGACAGTGAGCGCGAGGTCTTACCACAGCCGGTCGTCGGTGGTGACGCCGGCCCAGCGCTAGCGACCAATAGCCTACACGTGCTGGGGACGGCGGACTCTGCCTCCAGCGTGGTCCAGGAACTGAGCGTCTCGACCCCGGTGCTGACCCCCAACGGCGACGGTGTCCACGATCGCCTGCAGATCCGCTACACGCTTTTTCGCCTACCCGAATTGGTGCCAGTAGCGTTGGAGATCTACGCCCTCGACGGCCGCAGATTGGCCCGTATTGACGCCGGGCGGCAGGCCGCTGGCCCGCAGGAAACCGAATGGGACGGACGCGACGAGCGCGGTGAGCTGCTACCGCCCGGCCTCTATCTCCTGAGCGTCGCCCCTAATGCCGAATTTGCCACCTCGGCACAGATCCTCCCTCTGGGTATCGCCTACTAAGAGGTAATGGCTATGTCGAGCAAGCACCTCGCCATCTGTGCCTTACTGCTGTGCGCGGTCCCGGTCTGCGCCGACCAACTGGTCTTCGACAGCGCCGCAGAATGGGCGACTTGGGAAAAGCCCTTCGGCCTAACGCAGGTCGGGACTGAGGGACAATTACAACTGGTCAAATTCCGCAAGGATATCAACGCGGTGCGGGACGCCCACCTGTTCGCGCACGAGACCAAAGAGCGCGGCGACTCGGTTTTCGGTGGCATCTGGGAAGTGGGCTCCAGCCCGGAGACGGCCGCGCTGGCCATCGACGGCGATCCCGAGACCTTCTGGCAGCCCGATCCGGGTGCGGCGCCCGAAGATTGGTTTATCACTATCGACCTGGGGCGCGCCGTACTCGCACGCGAAATCCGCCTGACCTTTCCCGACCGGGAAGGGGCCCGCCCCTTCAGGCAGTTTACCGTGCTGGTCAATACCGGCGTGCGCATCGTCGCCACCCGGGACGTCTTTCTTTTTCGCTCGGTCTATCGCACCACCCGACCTAATGAGGCGACCTCCATCGCCATACCCCTCGGATTTCCCGGCAACGACAGCACCTTGGTGATCGACGCCGGCCTGCGGGTAGAGCCGGACCGCCGCGAGCACTACCAACTCATTCAGTACATCAGTATCATGGCCGAGGAACAGAGCGCGGACGGGGCCCTCGCCGAGATTGAGGTCATTGGCATCGGCGACAATATCGCCATCGGCACCGACCGGCGCGGCTCCTTCACCGACGGGGCCCGCGCCACTGCCACCGCCAACCTGTTCGATGCTAATCTCAACACTAACAACTCCATTTCCTCTGGCGTCGGCGAACTGGGTTGGAAGGACAACGGCGTGTGGTTCGGAGTCGATTTGGGCGCAGTGTTTTTCGTCGACGAGATGTTCATCTATTCGATGCGCCAGCAGGAGGGTACTCTGGGCTTTGGCGTCGGCGGCACCGGTCCCGGCCACACCATCCTCTTTTCGGACGGCACCCGCGCCCTAAGCAGCGGCCTGCCGGTGGCGGAGCCCTTCGACTATGCCGAACTGCTCACCCACCTCAACCCCGGCACCGACCGCCTGCTCTATATCCGCTATCTCTTCAGACCGCGCAAAATGCGCTATTTGTTCTGGCACGGCGTCACTGATAGCGGCTGGGGCCAAGCCAAGTGGGGGGAATTCATGGTCTTCTCACCCGGCTATCCCGCCGAGGTCGTGCTGCGATCCGACTTTATCGATCTGGGTGCCGCAGACGGCCGCCCCAAGGTCATCAATGCACTCTCCTGGGACGCCGAGCTACCCGCCAACACCCGCATCCAATTGCGCTCGCGCTCGGGCAACGCGCTCAGCGAGCAATACACCTTCTACGACAAGAAGGGGGACGAGGTCACCGAGGAGAAATACAATAGTCTTCCCAAGGTTCTCAAAGGCCCCATCGACACCGCCTTGGTGGTGGGCGAGGACTGGGGCGCGTGGAGCAACGAGTACCAGTCCCCGGGTGACCCCTTCAAGTCGGAGAGTCCGCGCCGCTTTGTGCAATTGGAACTGATCTTCGCCACCGACGACCCCGAGTTTGCGCCGACGGTCCACTCGCTAGCGATTGAGTTTGAGGAGGCTTTGGTGCAGGAGGCCCTGGGCCGCATCGAGCCGCGCGAGGCGCGCCCCAACGAGTCCACCCGCTTCACCTACGCCTTGGCGACGCGCGTGCTGCCCGCAGACAGCGGCTTCGACCTCTTGCGCTTTATCCTGCCTGGGCCGGTTGACCTCGAAGCTGGCGTCGAGGTGAGCGCGGGAGCAACTCCTATCGATCCCGTGGCGGTGGAAGCGCGGGGCGACTCGCTCTTCATCGCCCTGCCAGAGGTGATCGCCGCCGACTCGCTTGAGGTCAGCTTTACTACCCGCCTCCTGCAAAACGCCGCCCTCTTCGCCCTCGACCTCGGCACCAACGAGCGACCGGGTCTGTGGCAATCGGTGGAGGCCATGTCCCGCCGCGCCAATATCGTGCTCTTGCCCGAACTGACTGGCAGCCGCTGGCTCATCGACGACCTCGCGATAGACCCACCGATCTTCACCCCTAATGGCGACGGGATCAACGACCAGGTCGCGATCCGCTTTGCCGTCTTGAAGGTCGCCGCGCCCGCACCGCAAGTGGACATCTTCGACCTGAGCGGGCACCCGGTGGCGCGGCTGAGCCCGTCATCGACGGGCAGTTTACTGTCTTATCTGTGGAATGGAGTTGATATACAGGGCGCGGTCGTGCCGCCGGGGATCTACCTCTGCCGCATTGATCTGGGCGCTCAGACCGGTGAGGACAATGCCGTGCGTCTGATCGGGCTGGCGTACTGACGTCCGCTTCACCGCATTCGCGAGTTGTTCCGTACAAGATTGTTGGGAATTATATACTTAACGCCACTACACAACACAATGTTAAGTTGGAAGGGGCAATTGAGGCGAGCATCATCAGCGAGTAGTTGATTGGCCTTCAATCCATGCCCACGCAATATCTCGCATCAGGTCATCTACTTCCAATACGGCCCTAACGGGTACCGATGCGATACCCTGCTCATAAGACGAGTTTAACCGAGGTCGCCACCACCCCCGGACAACTTGTATCTTGACATGAGGCTCTGGACTTTGGGGTTCTCCAAACCAAAGAAAGGCCGTCAACACGCCGCCATCGCTTTCGTCCGCTAAGATCGACCAACTCGTAGGCCCTACCTTCAGGAATTCGTCGGAGTCGATAGCGACCCGAATGAATGCTACTTGCACATGGTCGGGACTATCTCGCCGCCATGCACGGCGCACCTCGCCTGTATAGACGTTTTTGTGCAACAAGTAGCGGGCCATATCCCGAATTTACTTTTTCAGATAGAGAATAAGCGGTTCTATAAGTAGTCTTTTTCAATCGGCTTAATCTTGTTTGTGTAGGGCACAGCCGCAGAAAAAACAATTCCACCAAAAGAACTTGATTTTTAACAAAAGGGTCCGGTTCTCAAAACCTTATAAGCAAAGCGAAGGGGCTGCCGAGTAGGATCAGCAGCCCCCCAATCAACCACTTACCGCCCAAACGGGCAGAAAGGATTTTAGCAATGCCAAGGGAATTATATAGATAACTTGACAAAACCCGCAGGATAAGGCTTATATTAAAGGCGCTAGGTGTTTGCTCACCTAGCGCCTTTCTCATTCCCACCCTACGAGGAAAGAATGGAATACGTCGTATTGGTGTGTACGATAATCTCTGCGCTATGGACTGTCAAGCCTTGGCGAGCATGGCCTTGGTTCAAGCGTCTGTACTGGCGTTTGCGGCACAGAGCCGAATACATGGGCGAATACCCCGAACTAGACGACCCATTAGAGCGGTTCCGGCAATCGGGGGCCTCTGCTGCGCTGTTCAAAACGGACCGCCTCTACTATTAACTTCCAGTTGCAATAATTAGGTCCGTTTCGTGTCTTATAAGAGGCGCAACGACAAGTAGTACATACATTCATCCTTAGTTCCGCGACTACGGAGCCACCTAGCATTTCAGCTAGGACTTGTCGTTGCGCCGAAACCGGCAAGTGTGAATAACTGGTCAATCTTCTTTTTCAAGTATCACAATAGCAGCGGCAATACCTTCATCTACATCCTTGAATTGTCCAAACGTGTTTTGGTACATTTCCTTTAGGGCTTTTTTGACTTGATCTTCCTCGTAGTCCAGCCAATACAAAGCCTCTTTTATTTGCGGAAACGCGCAACTTTCTACCATTGGCTAATCCCCCGCCCGGTTAAATTGGCTGGCCACTGAACGCAAAGCGACGGAGGCTTCTTCGGCATCCTCAAATTCCAAGTAGATAGTATGCCTTGAGCCATCGGTGGGTTTGTGCAACGATAGGATGACTTCTTCTGTTTCTTCGTCATCCTTAAAGGTTTTCTCAACTCTCGCCACTCCGATAACTGAGAAAAACCCCAAAGATTCTTGGTTTGTGCGGGAATTTTGGGTAGATTTACCCGTAGAGTTTGCCATCGTCGTTCCTTTCTCGGGTTTAGGGTGATGGCTTTAGCGGCCCTAGTTGTGGCGACTAGGGCCGCTTTTGTTTGTACTGCTTATTCTTCCGGCGGTACCTCGTCTTGTGGGTCTTCAATCGTTGGGGAGGTCATTGCCTATCTCCTATCTGACAGACGCCACACCATTGAGATGGATGTGCTATGGCCTTTCCGCTGCTTCTTCTCAACTCTAAAGGCGTCGCTTGGTCCATCCGCACCGGATAGCCTAAATCAGCTATTGCAGCAAGGTCTAAGGTCGAGATTTGAAACGGCTTGTGGCGATTACCCGATGGGTTCATAAGGGTGTTTGCCATTAACGAGGTCCGTTTCCAATGTCCTATGTCCATCGGAATATCTCCTTTCCCACCAGCTTGGTGATAGACTGATAGTGCTTGGGGGCCAATCCAGAATGTTTTGTGATCTCGCCAAGTAGCCCCGACTTCGACGCGTGTGAGTATGTCCCGCAAGCCGTTGGGTGGGTACTGGTACAAAGTTGGCCCAAATCCTAGAGCATGTCCTATTTCATGGGCTGCAACCGCAGCTAGATGATCTCCATCCCCATTAAATTGTTCTTCCGGTGTGATTTCAATACAACCAGATACGGGAAAAGAAAATGGAGCGTTTGGGTCTCCCTGGTCAAAATCATTGCGACTAGTACCTCCTATGGCTGTGCCAAGTACTGGTTGGCCGTAGGGACTAACTCGACCGGGAGGAAGCACACCAAAGAAAAGAATGAGATCGTCCACATTGGACGGAATCCTAACGGGTTCGCTGTAACAGGACGACTTAATGGGCAAAAAATCCCAATCGGGTATGTCGGTTAAAACCTCTTCCCACCTTGAAGCGGCGTATCGTATTTGATTGAGGCCCTCGGTAGAAAAATGCTGACGAAAGGACTCGGTAAAAACTAGGTCAATATTGAAGGGATCACCGACTACCTCCGGTTCTATTTCTAGCTCGATAGAATCGGAGATTAGGTCATCCCCTGAATCGGGATCAAGTGTTGTGAAGTTATCGCCAAATACCCACCGAGACGGTCCGTCTGTATTCTCCGCTCGAACCGCCCAGCGGTATTCCGTATCAGGCTCTAGGCCGTAGAGGCTGCTGTGCTGTTTGGCAGCGCCCTTGTGCGGCCAGTTTTTCCACTTACCGCCGATCTTCTTATAATTAAGGTCGTAGTCCGTAGCAGACTCGACAGCATCCCAAGCCACAAGCGCCGACGTATCCGTTAGGGCCTCGACGCGGAGGTTTGAAGGTGCGGAGGGAATAGCTTGGATGGATGCGGCCTTGCCCGCTGGCGCTACGGGAGCCGGTTGGTCTTTGGAACAGGCAAAGAGAGAAACAGCGAGGATCACAACAACGCGCAGCATGGGACACCTCCTAGCGCAGTGGGTGGCATTTCCAATGCCAAGGTCTAATTTATGGGATGAACCGCCCGATAGCAAGAGCGAACTCGACGAACTCCGCGTCCGATTTGGAGAAGAAATCGAGAAAAACAAGAAGTTCGAAAAGGAAAATGCCTCGCTCAGATCGGAAAATCGGTCGCTTAAATCGGCCGGCCTTACAAGCTCCTCTGAATTAGATGCTGCACGACGCGACTTGGATAGTGCCATAAGAGAACAGGCTAATGAAATACGGATGACTGCGAGCGATGTACGGATGGAGACTAATAAAATGAGAATCAAGAGAATCGTTGATCGAAATTCTCGGTAGCAGTCCAATAGAATAAAAGGCTTCTGAGACGAAGGCCCGAACTGTTCCTGATTCGGGCCTTCCTTATTCTGTTTCGTCACGCTCCTTTAGCCAGTCCCAAAATTCTTTACCAGCACTGGCCATAGGTGTCGGGAACAGTTCATTCAACTTAAAAGGATCAGCAAGGACAGCAGGATCAGTAGGATTTTTACGAGAATAAGGAAGAACCAAGAACTGATCGTGGTATTCCTCGCCCGTACCTTGACTACCAAAAAGAGTTTTTGACAACTCCACAGAATCCCCTCGATAGTCAAATAAAAAATAACCCGGCCCATAATAAATACTCCCGGCAATTTTATTGATACGATTGGCAAGTGGGCCTATATATTGTTCGCCCCTGAGAGATATTAGTGCATAAATCATGTTCTCATCCTTTATTCATATGCGTGAAGAGAGTTGGTGCAAAAGCCATCTTGCATAACAACATCAGACCAACACCTAACCCTATATAAAAAACCCGTTTTAATGCCTTGAACTCTCCACGCAGTTCTTGAAACGGTTTGAGTTCCTCATGTACTTTGTTAATAATATCAGCCTTAGTAGCCAAATGCTCTAAAGAGCCTTCTACACGAACCAAACGTTCATAAGTAATATTTTCATCGTTTTTAGGACCACTCATATTTTATACATCCTGTCTATTTCTCAGCAGTTCAACTCAACTCCCAGATCCCCCTCGGGGAATCATCCTTGAGCTTGCCCTGCAACTTCAAATCGATCCGCGCCCAATAGCACCTATTCATCCAGCGCGGCAAGCCATCACTTCGGTCCCGCTAGAAAATCAGTAAGATAGACCGGCTCCTGCTGAGATCGTACTACCTCAGCAACCGAAGCCAGAAACAGCAACGCTTAGTATGAATCAATAATAAGCGCTAAAGAGCGGGGAGCGCAATTCAGGCTTCCCTGCTCTTTCTGCAAAACAATCAAAGGCAATCAAAACCTACTAAGAAAAGGGAAAACAAAATGCTATCGTGGGAAATATCATGGGAGTCGCATTATAAATCAATAAGTCCATTCCCATAACACCAATCTGTGTTAAAATCTCTATGTTTTTGTTTTAATTGAGACTTAGAACAAGACTCAGAACGGAGTTAGTGGTGCTAAGTATATAATTCCCAGATTGTTAATAGGTTCTTTTGCAACTCCATTGTCCGTCGAATTTGTCATAAATACCTCCCGTGAGACCGCCGATCTTTAGTCGGCGGAGGGATAGGGATTGAATCGGCGATGGGGCCGAAACGCACAAGGCGTTTTGGCCCCTTGAGTCGATTCAAGTAAAATACGCCCTTGTGTAGTGAAATTCACTTCACTTTACTATATTCAAGGACATGGAAACGATACGCACTCTCTCTTGTAAACTTGTCGTTCCGCCTCTGGTGGCTCAGCGCATCGACGCGACTATGACGGCGTTTGCCGATGCTTGCAACCTCGTCGCCGATTGGGGTAACGACAACAAGTGCCATCGTCAGTACGACTTGCACAAGGGCTGCTACCGCGATGTGCGTGAGCAATTCGGCCTTAGCGCCAACTTGGCCGTCCGCGCCATTGCACGGGTCGCGCCCCGATTGGCCAACGCCAAAACGCGACACAGCCGCTTCAAGCCCACCTCGATTGACTACGACGCCCGCATTTTCAAGCTCAACGTTGAAACCGAAACCGTTTCCATCCGCTTGCTCGATGGGCGCTGCATCCTCGCCATGCAGTTGGGCGACTTTCAGCGCGAAGGATTGGCCGGACAAAACCCTACGTCGGCTACCCTCTCTCGCAAGCGGGGCAACTATTACTTGGATGTTCAGGTCAAAGAAGACGCGCCACCTGCCCAAGACGCTGAAGACACGCTTGGCGTTGACTTGGGTATCCGCTCTATCGCTTGTGATTCCGCAGGACATCAGTTTCAAGGTGAAGACCTGTCCGACTATCGCCAGTACCGCGCCGATGTGAGGGCCCGCTTGCAGGCGAAGGCAGACACCGGCAACAAGCAAACCAGAAAGGCTTGTCGCCGGGTGCTCAAACGGCTTTCGGGTCGGGAACGTCGCCACCAGAAACGAATCAACCACGAAATCAGCAAGCATCTTGTCGGGTTCGCCCACAAGCACGGTATGACTATTGTCCTCGAATGCCTCAAGGGCATTCGGGACCGCTGCCGCTTCCGTAAGGGACAACGCCGATGTTTCCACTCGTGGGCATTCTACCAGTTGCAGCAGTTCGTCGAGTACAAGGCGCGTCGCATGGGCGTCCGCGTCGTGTACGTCGATCCGCGCTACACATCAAAGACTTGCTCGAACTGCTTGCATGTGGGCACTCGTCGTCAAGATGACTTTTCCTGCAAGAATTGTGAGCATTGTTCCCATGCCGATTTGAATGCGGCGCGGAACCTTGCCCGCTGGGGCCTCGCCGTAATCCGGGGCGAATACTCGCTGCTTTCCTGTACGCTTGCCGCGGCGGAAGGGCAGTAGGGTAAAGCTGGCTGCTTTAGCTGTCAGTGCGATTACTAGAAAACAGGAGTTGAACGATGAAGATAACTGGAGTCACACCGTGGCTCGTTAAATCACCAGCGCCTTACCTAGATACCGCCGGTGACCGCCCCAACAGAGAACGAGAGTATGTCTTCGTTCAAGTCTCAACAGACGAAGGGATCACAGGGTGGGGCGAAATTACCGGCACCAGCCCAGTAGCAAATAGAGCAGTCTGTGCCATGCTTGCACAAACCAGCAGTCTAATTGAAGGCGATGATGCAACACGCATTGAGACGATATGGAACAAGGTTTTCCGAGCGTTCACCTACATGGGGACACGGGGTGCCACCTCAAATATCGTCAGTGCTATTGATATCGCGTTGTGGGATATTCGCGGTAAGCAGTTGGGATTACCAATCTATGAACTGGTTGGCGGGGGACCCGTTCGGGACTCGATATCTCTTTACACACATCCAGGGGGTGGGAAAGATCCAGAGAGCATAGCAGCGCATTGCAAAGCGATTGCAGAAACAGGTCATACCGCGTTGAAAACCGATCCGTTCCCTCACCATCTGGAAGAAGCCAACGGCTATTTGAGTGGGCAGATGGATGCCGCAGGAGAGGAACAGGGCGCAAATGTGATCGCTGCAATTCGAGAGGCGGTCGGACCTGACATTCAAATTCTCATCGACTGTCACGGTCGGTTTGATGTAGCAACAGCGATTCGGCTCGCGAAAAGGTTGGAACCTTACAACATCGGATGGTTTGAAGAGCCGGTCCCCGTTGAAAGCTACCACGCATTGAAGCAGGTCAGACAGAACGTCAGCGTGCCAATCTGCGTCGGTGAGCGGCTCCAGACCCGCTATGAGTTCGTGCCAGTCCTTGAAAATGAACTCGCGGACTATATCATGCCAGATGTGACGTGGGCGGGTGGTATTTCAGAGTTGAAGAAAATTGCGACGCAGGCGGAGGCGTACTACGTGCCGATCTCGCCACACGATGCAAGCGGTCCCATCAATGTGCTGGCTGGGGCGCATACGATGATGACAGTCCCGAATTTCTACAAATTAGAGACCAGTCGCGCCAAGCTCAACGCTTATGATGTGCTGATCGACCATCCGTTGGATGTCAGAGACGGCTGCCTACATCTGTCCAACCGTCCCGGCTTGGGAATTGAGATGAACGTCGATTATCTGCGCAGTAAAGCAATCGCGCCATTCTCAGGCTGAAGTGTGAACGCTTTTTTGAGCATGTCTTTGTATCGCGCGAATAGTCCGTGTGGACTCAGCTTGCGACGCATATTAAATTTTCCGCCATGACAACGTCCCAAACTTGGATTCCTTTCGAAGCTTCCATTGAGCAAATTCTCGCCCAGTACCCCGAGCCGCTGATGGCCCTAGCGCGCGGCGAGGTCCCGGCCTTCGTGCTGCGCCAGCACTACAACCCCGCCCATTGCCGGGCGCTGATGCGGCGCTTCTACGAGCGCAGCCTGCTCTACGACCCCCACGAGGTCGGCGAGGGCCAAGCGCGTCGCGTCGATATTGGCACTAGTTTTGGCCACCACCGCGGCGACCGCGACCAATTCCACGCCCACTCCGCGGCGACGCTGGCGTTGTTCGAGACTCTTTTCGACGGCTATGACGATCCGGTCCGCACTATGTACGATGCCCTCGGCCAGCTCGCGCCCGGCAAGGAGGTCAAGACTGCGCGCGAGCCGGACAGCCGCCTCTACGGCCCGGCCATCTTCCGCGTCTATCACCGGGAAACCGGCCACGGCCCGCACTACGATTCCGTCGCCAAGCGCACTAAGGCTTTCGATTACCAGATTTCGCGCTTCAAACACCAGTTTGCTGGAGTGCTTTGCTTTCAGAATAGCACCAAGGAAGGCGGTACCGGGGAGCCGTACCTGTACAACTGTCCCTTTCGCCCCGAGCTGACAGAGCATCTGGGGCGCGAGGAATTTGCTGCCTACGTCGCCCGCGAGGGCATTGAGCGCGTGCAAGTCCAGCTCGAACCCGGCGACCTCTACTTTTTCTTTAGCGAAAACATCCACGAGGTGCCCGCCGTCGTCGGCGACCAGCCCCGAGCGGTGCTGGCCATTTTCTTTGCCATGTCCCCGGACGACGACGAGATCTACGTCTGGTCTTGATTATCGCCCGGTGCTGTTGACGATGATCCGGTTCGTATGCAGGCTATACAGTATCAAGTAGAATTCTACGAGGATCGGCGCGGCCGGCAGCTATTGTGCTCTCAGAGGAGCCGGCGCATCCGGCAGTGAACGACGGTCCCTCTTATCCCATAGAGCATACGGCGACACCCGCCTAAAACACCCGCACCACTGTTCCGCGCTCGGCTGCCAGCCGTTTTTCGACCGCCTCCTTGGTCAGCGGATTCTCCGGCCACTCCTCGGGCGCTACGTGCGATAGCCGCAGCAACAGTCGCGCTAGCTGTCCGACGTATTCTTTTAACTCCCGCACATTGAGCTTGTCGGCGGTGTCGGCTGGTTCGTGGTGATAGTTGGAATCGGCGTGCCGGCCGCTAAAGCGCCAGCGCCACAAATGCGCCGCGTCAATGCCCGCGCGCAAAAAGGGGAAGTGGTCTGAAGTTGCGTCGAGTTGGGACATGACGTGGCACTTTAGCCCGTCGCCCATCGCATTGAACTGGGCCTGCACCAAGTCGCGCAAATGCCCAAACCCCAGCACCACCCCCTTGATCGGCCCGGTCGATAGCTCGTCGAGATTGATCGCCAGCCGCGGCTTGGCGACGCAATGTTGCCGCACGTACTCGATTGACCCTTGGAACGTCTGCTCTTCGGCGCTGTACGTCGCAAAGCACAGGCTCATCCCCGGCTCGACCCCGAGTGCCGATTTTAGTCCGGCCAATACTCGTGCTGTTTCCAGCACGGCAATGGTGCCCGAGGCATTGTCGTTGCCTCCCGGTGCGCCGTACACCGTGTCGTGGTGCCCGCCTAACATCAGTCGCTCCGCAGGCCACCGCGCCCCGGAAATCGAGGCGACCACATTGTGCGCTGGTGCTTGGTAAAACCGGCTCTCAACGGTTAGCTTGAGCCGCTTGCCCTCGCTGGCCCATTTCTGCAACAGTGCCCCGTGTTCTCGCGAGGTCGTCACCGCCGGAATGGGCAACTCAGCGGTCTCCGGCTCGCGCCAATCTCCACCGTTGTGGTACTCCACTCGCCGTCCGTCCTTTGGATCAATCGCCACCACCGCCACCGCGCCAGCGTCGCCTAATGCTGCGAGCCGCACATTGGGCGGAGAGGGTGTAGTAAAAGGCTCTAGGGCTAGGTGCATGACGGCGATGCTCCCTTTGAGCTGGCTGCGCACTCTATCGACTTCGTGCTCCGTGCCATATCCTGCATTGATGATCGGGGCTTCGAGGTCGCACGGCGGACAGCGGTTGTAGGGCAAGAGGTCGATTTCCATATCCTCCACCGTTGCCTCTGCCCGGTTGTACGCCCAAGTATTCAGCGCAAATTCCTCCAGCGCCGCATCGGCCAATCCCGCCTGGGCAAACTGCTCTCGCAGGTACTCCACCGCTTGGTGCTCTCCCTCCGAAGAAGCCCAGCGCGGCCCGATCTGCTCGCACAACATCTCCACGTGTGCGCCGATCTGCGAGCCAGTCCAAGCCTCGCCAAAAATCCAGCGGTCGATTTCTCGCCAATTCAGTTCCATCGCGTCCCTTTCTCAAAGTTGTCGAGTTCTCTATACATCCTCATAGGATAGACAAATGTTGTTTCTCGACCAAAGGGGCGTTAGATTCCTCACATACGTACCCTTGAAACTCGGATTTTTCACGGTTTTGAAAGGTGCCGCCGATGAATATCCGCACGAAAATCCTCGCGCGCTTTGTGGTGATCAGCGCCGTGCTTTGGTCGCATGGGGCCGAGGATTTGCTGGCTCAAGCAGGCCATCGGATCGACCGCAGTGCGAACCAAGTCGTCGTCGGATCTGACCACTGGGACCACTGGGAGTTTGCGTCCGGTACTATCCAGATTTCCCCGCTCGGAGAGGTGCGGCCCAATCGCGTCCGCAAAAACACCAACGCCGCGCTGGATATCGTCGATTTTTTGCGCTATAACCCGCCAGATTACCTCTCCAAGAAAGAGCCTGAAGACATCGTCCTGCTAGACGCCATTCAGGGTGGCTCCAACCGCAGAGGAGTCGTTGCCGCCCTAGACGGCGATTTGACCACGTATTGGGAGCCCGATCCGGTCGATGAGAATGTAGATCTGTCGTCGCAGTGGTGGTTTACCGTGGATATGGGCCGCGTTGTCTTCATCAATAAAATCGCGCTAAAATTCGTCGAGGAGGGAATGGGCGACCCTTTTCTTTTATTTGATATACTGGTGTCGGACGGACAGAAGCCAGTACAGGCAATCGGCGGATCGAGTATTGAGTTTTTTCCGGTGCTACAGACGTTAAAGCCCAACAAAAGCCAGCGAACCTTTGAAGTTGAACTCGACCCAGTAGGGCTCGACCAGCGCCGGGCTGTGGGACGCTTTGTCCAAGTGGTGGTGCAGGCCAGCGATTTTGGCCGCGGTCGCGAAATCTCTCTAGAGGAATACGACCAATTACCCGCCGAGGACCGGGGGATCATCGAATATAGCAAGCGTCAGGTCGATGGGCGGGAGATCGTGGTCAAACAGGAAGTGTACGAGGCCCTCGATCCCGAGCGGCGGGGAGCGATACGCTACTTCCGGCGCGAGCGGCCCCGGTTGGCCGAACTCGAAGTCTGGACCCAAGGCGACGACTTGGCCAGTGGGGCCTTGCGGCGCAATGGCTCCATTTCTACTACGGTGCCCGGCAGCATCAATCCCCAATTGATGATCGACGGCGATGTGACCAGCGTAGAGGGGCTGGGCCTATTCAACATCGAGAATCGGTTAGAGGACGAGTTGTTCATTGACTTGGGCTCGTTCTTCTGGATCCATAGCCACAGGATGAGTTTCGTAGAGTACGCCCCTGGGAACTATCGGTTGGAATTTTCGGACGGTTCGCGGGAGGTAGATGGGGGCCTCAAGTGGATCACTGCCGTGCGGCGCGAGCAAGTAAAGCGGGGCGTCGCGGGGGCCCTCACCGTCGATGGCAATGACTTCGACCCGATAAAGGGGCGCTTTTTTCGCTTGGTGTTTGAAGTAGAACACGTGCGCCTGCCCAACCGAAGCGCTACTAGGTTGAGCGAGATACAACTTTTTGGCGAGGGGTTTCTGCCAGAGGTGCAGCTCGAGTCGGATCTGATCCGGTTGGGGGGTAGCCGCAACTTGGTCTCCCTCGAGTGGGATGCGCACACGCCGCCCGGCACCGAGGTACAGCTTCAAACCCGCACCGGCGACACCTTGGGCGAGATCGTGCACTACTTCAAAAAGGATGGGACCGAAATCTCCGAAGCGGCCTACAACAAGCTATTGAGCATTTTTCGCGGCGAGACTGTGTCCGAGGAAGTCGCTGGTGCAGACTGGGAGCCGTGGAGTGTGCCCTACGACGAGCCAGCCGGCAGTCCCATCACTTCGCCGTCGCCGAGGGAGTTTCTCAAGGTGCGGGCGACGTTGCGCTCGGTAGCACCGGATGTGGCGGCGAGTTTGTCAGGGCTGCGGCTGAACTTTGCCGAGCCGGTGGCGCGGCGGCTCTTGGCGGAGGTCGTGCCTAGTCAGGTGGATCGGTTGGGAGCCGAGGTGCCTTTTTCGGTGTATGTGCGACCCGAGTTTGGCGCAGGGGATGGGGGGTTCAACGAGTTGTTGCTGGAAGCACCGGCGGGCATGGAACTGACGTATGAGGGGTTGTTGGGAAGCGCGGATGGAGAGGATTTTTCACCACTGGCGGCGGAGGTGCTGGCGGCTGCGGCAGATCAGGTGCATTTGTCCTTTGCCCCGATGGAGCCGGGGAGCGAAGTAGCGGTGTTGCGAATAGACTTTGCAGGGCGTCTGTTCTCTCGCGGTGGGCCGCTAAAGGTGCAACTGCGTCAAGGCGAAGATGGGGAGGGAATCTGGCAGCGCGTCGATCCAGGGGAAGCTGTGGAGATGGTCGGCAGCAATCGCTTATTGGTGGTGGGGCAGCCGCAGAGTCGCTCGATTTTTGCGGATTTGGTGGTCGAGCCAGCGGTATTGACGCCGAATGGGGATGGGGTCAACGACGAGGTGGCGTTGCGCTTTTCAGTGGTTTTGGTGGAGGGCAGGCAGCGGGTTGAGGCGACTATCTACGATTTGCAGGGACGCTTGGTGCGCCAGCTAGCCGAGCAGCGGGACTTTGCCTCGGGGATTTACGAAATGAGATGGGACGGAAGGAACGAAAAGGGAACGCTCGTGCCGCCGGGTGTGTACGCAATGCATTTGCGGCTGGATGCCAATACGTCGGGCGCTGAGCTAGGTCAGGAAAAATTGGTCCGCACGCTAGCCGTGGCCTATTAGCGATCAGTCCCATCCCCCTCGACCTTGTGGTGCGGGGACTGACCACTGGCCACTAACCACTGACCACTAACCACTAACCACTTCTTAGTTCTCGTCTCGTTCTAAAAGCTGCTGACCTCGCGCTCGATGCTTGCGACTCTCTTCGAGCAGGCCGAGCGCTTCGCAGGCATCGCCCAAGTAGAGGTGCCCACGCCCATCTTCAGGCTCCAACTCGACAAAGCGCTGATAAGCAGTCCGAGCCGCAGCGAAGTCTCCGAGCTGGGCATGAGCTACTCCTAGATTGAAGTAGGCTTTGGCGTATTGGGGGGCGAGGGCTGTAGCTTGGGCAAAAAATCGCGCGGCTTCTTTGAACTGGCGCTTCTGGGCGGCGATCAAACCGAGCGAATAGGCAGGCTCGACGAGGGAGGAGTCGAGTTGGCTCGCTTGGGCAAAGGTTTGGGCCGCCCTTTCGACGAATCCCGACTGATAGAGAGCATTGCCTAGATGCACGTACAAAACGGGGTTTTCTGGATCTAGCTCAATGGCCCGCTGGAAATACTGGGCCGCCAGCTTGTGCCGGCCTTGCTCGGCGAGGAGGAGGCCGAGGCCGATGTGGGCGTCTTTGTGATCGGGTTTGATTTCGACTGCGCGCCGAAACTCTAACAAAGCTTGGTCGGTTGCGCCGACCATCTGATGCTTCAAACCCATATTGTAGTGATCCCGCGCCGAGCCGATGGGAAGTGATTTGTGCGTCGGCGGGGAGATTTCGGAGTGCAGACCTTGGTGCTGTTGGCGCAGGCTTTCGGAACGCGCCATTTCCCGCTTGCCCTCTTCGCGGCGGCCTAGGCGGAGATAGACATTGCCGAGGTTGAGGCGGAGCTTGGGCGAACCGGGGTTGAGTTCGGTGGCCTTGAGCAGAGCCTGCAAAGCCGCCTCATTATCGCCCATATCGCGATGGGCTAATCCCAAGAGAAAGTGCGCTTCGGCATCCTGCGGGTCGAAGCGCACCGCTTTTTTGAAGGCCGTAGCTGCCTCGGGTGGGAACCCTTTTTCCCGCTGGATTTTGCCCAATTTCTTGTAGGCCGGTGCCAAGGTGGAATCTGCCGCTAGGGCCGCGGTGTACGCTGCTTGGGCCTGATCTACTTCTTTGCGATAGCCGTGCAATAAGCCCAAGTTGTAGTACGCTGTTGCTCGGTGGGGATCGAGCGCAGTCGATTGCGCAAAGGCGGCCCGTGCTGCTTCGACATCGCGGTGCTGGTTTTGGCTGTACGCTCTGGAGGTGTAGCGGGCTGTGTGGATGATGCCGAGGACTTCGTATAACTCGGAGCGCGTCTGGTCTTTTTTGGGGGCTAGTTCAATCGCGTGTTCGATCGCGCGCAGGGCTTGAGGGAATTTGCTCAGTGCTAGGTAGGAGCGAGCGAGATAGTGGTGGACTTCGTAATCGTCTGCGCGTGAGGCCAATGCCTTGTGAAAGGCGACGATGGCTTCGCTATAGCGCTCCTGAGCAAAGGCGTACATCCCGGCACTGACCAAGGGATCGCGCTCCTTGGGTCCACAGGCGCAGGTGAGGAGACAAAGGGCAGCTACAAGCCAAGCCGAGACCCTTTTGCAGGGCAGGTGAAAGCAGGCCATTGAGCGCCCATTTTTTAGGTGCATTTGCACAAGGGTTCCGGTTTGTCGATGCGGTTAGATTGCCGGTCAAAGTAACCGAGCAATTAGTATATGAGAAGATACGCACTATTGTCCATCTTGTGCGCTTGTGTGGCCGCAGCAGAAGCACAGGTGCGCTACCGGGAAGTCACCCAAGAAGCCGGGATTGACTTCCAGCACTACAACGGTGCCCAAGGCGAATACTACTATGTCGAGACCTTTGGCGCAGGCGCGGCATTCTTTGACGCCGATGGGGACGGCTGGCAGGACATATACCTGATCAATGGTGCCCATCTTGCGGGACCCCTTCCCCCGACCCCGCCTATCAATCGCCTCTATCGCAATGCTGGCGATGGGACTTTTGCCGACCGCAGTGTCGCGTCTGGATCTGACGACCGGGGCTACGGCATGGGATGTGCGGCGGGCGATTTCGACAACGATGGAGATCAAGATCTCTACGCGACCAACTTCGGCCCCAATGTGCTGTTGAGCAATGACGGTGAGGGGCGCTTTGCGGACGTTACCCAAATAGCTGGCGTGGGCGACGGGCGCTGGGGTACCAGCACCGGATTTTTGGATTTCGACAACGATGGGGATTTGGACCTCTTTGTGGCCAATTATGTGCATTTCAGCTTGCAGGGCAATATCCAATGCCAGCGGGGCGCGCTTCGCTTTTACTGCGAGCCGAGCACCTACGCACCCATTGGGGATGTGCTCTATCGCAACGAGGGGAGGCGCTTTGTCGATGTGACCAAGAGGATGGGCATCCGTGCGGTGGGCCGGGGACTGGGCGTGGCCTTTGCAGACAGCGATTTGGACGGCGATACGGATATTTACGTGGCCAACGACGGCACGCCGAATTTTCTCTACGAAAACCAAGGGAGGCGCTTTGTCGAGATCGGCCTGCGAGCCGGAGTGCAATACAACGAAGATGGGCACGCCGAAGCCGGTATGGGCGTTGACTTCGGCGATTTCGACAACGACGGGTACGCCGATCTTTTCGTGACCAATTACTCGCGCGAGACCAACACCCTCTACTGGAATGATGGCCGGGGGCGCTTTGCCGATTTTACCGCCCACTTCGGCTTGGGGGCACCTAGTTATCTGCCCTTGGGATTCGGCACCAAATTTATGGACTACGACAATGACGGCGACCTCGATTTATATGTCGGCAATGGGCACGTGGTGGATAATATCGAGCAACTCGACGCCGACCTCCGCTACGCCCAGCCCGACCTTATGCTACGCAACCAAGGCGGTGCCCATTTTGAGGAGGTTTCCGACCAGTTGGGTGCCGACTTTGTCGCTGAGAGCGTAGTTCGCGGCGCGGCGGCAGCCGATTGGGACAACGACGGCGATCTGGATTTACTGGCGACCACCGTGGCCGGGCGGCCCCGTCTGTTGCGCAACGACGGGGGCAATCGCCAGCACTGGATCGAACTCCTCTTGGTCGGCGCTGGTCAGCGGGATGCGCTGGGTGCCCGCGTCACTGTTACCGCTGGTGGTGCGCGTCAGGTGCGGGAGCGCCAGTCCGGGGGAAGCTATCTATCCAGCCACGATCCCCGCCTCCATTTTGGCCTCGGTCGGGCGACAAAGGCGGATATCGCGATTCGCTGGCCCGACGGCCAAGTCCAGACGTTGGCTGCTGTTGACGCCAATCAGATTGTACGGGTAGTACAACCTACTCGCTGACTTTGATAATCCGCAGATGGACGCAGATGGACGCAGATGGACGCAGATGGACGCAGATGGACGCAGATGGACGCAGATGGACGCAGATGGACGCAGAATAGTAGAAACAAGACGATCCGTCGCTCGAATCGTTCAAGTCATTCAGGGTTGCTATATGGCTCATAGCACCCTGCTCGTACCGCTGATTGGGGTGTTGTGTTGGAGTGTCGGCCCGGCACAAGCGGCTGAGTCGAACAAACCAGCAGAGGGGTTTGTCATCAATTCGGCAGCCGACCTAGGCGCTTTGACAGGCCGGTCTGTCGAAGGGCATTTGCTCGTGCAGAGCGACCAACTGGAAACGCTGCATGGATTGGAGAAGCTCGAGTACATAGGGGGTGATCTGAGCATTGAGCATTGTGATTCGTTGCAAAGTTTGGCGGGCCTAAATCACGTAAAGCGGATTGGGGGCAGTCTGCGAATCCGGCGCAATCCCCAACTCGTGGATTTGGAGGGATTGCGGTCTCTGGAGGAATTGGGGGGTAGCTTAATCATCGAGCGCAACGATATCTTGGTCGGCCTGAAGGGGTTGCGTCGAATTAGTCGCGTGGGTGGGTCGCTCAGGATTCAGTTCAATCGCCGCCTCGCCCGCATTGAGGGGCTGGAGCGGTTGGAGGCGATAGAAGGGCAGGTCCTCGTCGTCGGCAATGGATCGCTCAAAAGCTTGGTTGGTCTGGAGGGAATCAAGCGCCTAAAGGGCGGGCTGGCCATAGAGCGCAATCGGGCGTTGCAAGCGTTGGGGGGGCTGCGGCGGCTGGAGGACGTGGGCGACTTTTTGCGGATCAAGAGAAATAGAGCCTTGGTCGAGCTAGCGGGCCTAGAACAACTCGAGCGCGTCGCTGGGAATGTATTGGTCATCGGCAACGCCCGGCTGGAGCGCTTGGTGGGGTTGGGTAGCCTGAGTCAGATCGGGGGTAGCCTGAGAGTTGAGAAAAACGATGTGCTGGTATCGTTGGCGGGCTTGGTCAAGTGCGAGCGCATCGGCGGCGATTTGCTGATTCAGGCCAATAGCGTCCTGCCCAATCTCGAAGGCTTGGCGGGCTTGGCCCGCATTGACGGATTCCTCTTAATCATTGGCAATAGCGCGCTGCAAAGTCTGGCGGGCCTGCGTCGCCTAGACTACGTCGGCGGCGATTTGCTGGTCGTCGATAATGGCGCACTGCTCAGTTTGGCAGGGCTACACCGCCTAAGCCGAATAAGGGGGATGCTATCCATTTTCGGCAACAGTGCCCTGACGGATCTGATTGGGCTGCGCGAACTCAGGACTATTGAAGGCCATTTATTCATCCAATTTAACGAGAAATTGCAGAGTGTAGCGGGCTTGGCAAGGCTCGAAAGAGTAGGCGGTCGGCTGGCGATTCGAGCCAATGGGAATCTGCCGAGTAGCGCGGCTCAAGCCCTAGCGGAGCGGTTGATCGCCGGTGGGTTTACGGGCGAGATCTGGATTGAAGCCAACCAACCGTAGCTGCGCTGCGCTGACGGATTTTGGTTGCCGTATCCTTTCGCATTTCATACAGTTATCTGCCTTAGCCCAGAGAAGTCGGGTCAGACAAATATGCCAACCATGCTACAATTCATGGCAGGTCGAAAGGACTACAGGCGGCGAATCGCGCTTAGGGTGCTTATTCTGTTCTTAGCCCTCGGGGCATTGAGTGCCCAGTCACCGGCTGGTGCCCAAATGGAGGTCGTCCAACTAGGAGGTGAGGGCGGATTACCTTGGGAGAGTGGTGGTGGGGAGATTCCGGCTCTAGTAATTCTCGACGCGGCGACTGTCGATCAGTCCAATGCGCCCGGCGGCGTCATCGACTTTGCTCCCTTTGAGCGCGAGTATTGGATTTTTCCGCAGCAGGCCGATACGACGGACAACATATTGATCGGCGTCAACTCTAAGGAGCGCGGCGGCAGCGTCATCACGCCCATCCCTTCCTTCCGCTTTCTCGAAGCCGACTTTCCGCAGATGTTCGACAACGACGGAAACACCGCTTTAGTACTGAAATCCTCGGGCACGGGGGGTACCGGGGCCTTTGGCCTACTCATCGAATTCGATTTAGGGGCCATCTTTGGCGTCAATCGGTTCAAGTTTTTTCCGCGCAACGCCGATCCGGCCTTTCCAGCCCCTGATTTCCAGTCCCAAGCCGACTTTTTGAAGGGCTACGAAATTTTCGTCAATGACGGCCAACCCGAATCGCGCCGCGAGGGCAGTCTGATCTGGGAAACGGTCGCCTTTGAGGGGCAGAACCAAGAAGCGGTGGTAGATGTGCGGATTCCCACCCGCTTCGTGCGCTTTTTGCGGCTCAAATCCCTGACGGCCGCAGACTTTGAGATCGCCGAGTTTCAAGTGTTCAGCGAGGGTTTTGTGCCGCAGGCCGTGTACATTTCCAATGTATTCGACTTTGGCGACCAGGCGCTTTTGGGCCGTTTTCGCTGGGTTGAAGAGCAGGTGGGCGATCCAACCCGCTCTAGGGTGCAGGTCCGCACCCGCAGTGGGGACGATCCCCAGCCGGTCGAGTTTACCCGGATCGGCAAGCAGTCCTCTGGCCGAGTTGAGCAGCGGGGCGATACTGTTTTCGATATCCCCATCGACGCGCCTTGGAAGAGAGCCGAAGATGTAGAAGACAGCGAACTCGAGAACCTGGTCGCCAACGTCCTCGACAACGAAGATATGGACGGGCGCGAGGCGCTTTTGACTTTTGGCCAGTTGCCTTTTGAACAGCGAGCCCAGATCACTCTTGGCCAAGCGGACTACAACAAGTTAGCGAGCAACCAAAAATCGGTGATTCGCGAAGACCTCACCAATTGGAGCCCTTGGTCTCCCCCCTATTCGCCCGAGGGCATTGTCGCCCCAGACCAGCTTCAGGTGCAAGGAGCAGGGACGCTGATCGTATCGCCTAGTCCGCGGCGCTATTTTCAAGTTATGATCGAATTCTTCAACGCCGACGTCGATGCGGCTACTGGCATTGGCGGAGTGGCTTGGGATGTTTTCCAGCCCGTCTTCGCCGATTCCCTCATCGCCGAGGTTTTGCCCCGCACCGCTATTTTAGGCCAAGCTACCCGCTTCACGTATGGCATCTTGGTCAAATCCAAACCACAGAATGCTGGCTTTGACCGCTTTGAAATCAGCACCCCGCTGCGCACCGAATCGATTGGCCAAGTGGAAATACACCGGCCCGACGGCACGGCAGCAACGGCGGATTTTTCCGGCTTGTCCCTCGCGTCTCTCCCGGTCGAGCAAAATGGCTTTAGCGTGGTGGCCGTGCGCGACGACGGCTTTGTTATGGCCTTTCCGCGGATTGAGGATAATGGAGTACTCTTGACCTTAGAATTTGAGAATACGGTCCTGCGCTTGGGGACTCGCTTTGCCGGCCGGGCGCTCAGTGCTAACAATGAGGTGCTAGGTCAAGTGGTGTTGGCCGGTAATGCCGCGGATTTGAGCCGTGAAGGCATGGATGATCCCGACCGCAAAGCCGTGGGTACTCTCGATCCAGAAAACCTCTTTGTCAACGTGCCGATCACCGACGAACTGCTAGTGAATGTGGCAGCCGTCCCCAGCGTTTTTACCCCCAATGGCGACGGGGTCAACGAGCGGGCGGCCATTACCTACGATATAACCAATATAGCCCACCCAACTCGGGTGCGGCTTGGGATCTACGATTTGAGTGGCCGGCTGATCCGCAACCTCTACGAGGGCTTGGATATGAGCGGTCGATTCCCCCGTTTTTGGGACGGGCGCGACGATGAAGACAATGCGGTCCCGCCGGGCCACTACATATTTTCTGTTGCCTTGGATGCGGGGACCGGAGAAGAGAAACGGGTGGGGGTTGTTGGAGTAGCGTATTGATACCGGGCGAGGGGAAACCCTCGCGATGGATTTTTACCATGCAGAATTGGGAGGGTGCGGCCTTGAATGTCCGCGGAGCGATTTTAACGATTGGGCTGGCACTGTTAGTCGCGTTCCAAACCGTGCTCCACGCCCAAAACTACGGCACTCGCCTAGGGATCCAGCGCGGCGGCGAAGTCAGTTTTGAGCCCCGGGGGCCAGGCGTGCTCTTTGGAGCCCTCGATCCCGCCATCCAGAAGTGGTACGTTCCCCAAGAACTCTACTACGAATTCAAGTGGCGCCAATGGGAGTACTCCAACTACGCCCGCGACCAGTACCAGCGCTATATCAACACCAACTTAGAGGGCGACTACTTCTACGACTTTTTCGGCAACTATATCAACCGCGGCTGGTTGGTGTACGACTGGCGCCAAGATCAGCCCCAAGAGTTGGGCAGTGGTATCTTCAAGGGCCGCCAATTCGAGCAGTTCTTCAGTTCGGTAACCGTAAGCGGCGACTCCAAGGGCCAGTACTCCTACGCCATTACCGTGGGCAACGCGATCCGCACCACCCTTACGCCGATGACCTTTTCCAAGCCGAATTTCAACGGAGTCCAGATTGACTTCGCCTCGGACAAATACGCCGCCACTGTGCTGGCCTCGCGGATCAATGATCCGGCGGTGGGCGTGACTATCAATCCTAGACGGCAATCCAATTCGACCTCCTTGTTCGGTGGCCGAGCGCTCGCTCAGGTGGGCGATTTTATTACTGTGGGCGGGACCGTGGTCAACGCCCACAACGCCAATACCGCCTTGGACATGTTTGAAGGCAATCTCCTAGCGGGGAACCTCACCTCGGGCCAGACCAGTACGCCGGTTACAGCCATAGCTATCGTCCTCAGCGATGATAGCCCCGAGGACGAGGCCGGTGGCGCGGCCCTTTTCAGCCACGATATACGCATCAAGAGCCGCGATTTTGAAACGGGTCTAGAAACGGTCTTGACGTTGGACGAGGTGGTGCGCGAAGGAGCGGAGTGGCCGACCGTGTTCGGCGGCTTTCCGCGCACTGGCTTTTTGGCCGCCGACGGCACCGAGCGAATCATCCTCAATTACGACTTCACGGACCCGGCGTATGTGGGGCCGGATCTAACTTCTATAGTCGAAGTGGAGTTCGACTATGTGCTAGCCAATGACTTCAAGGTCGAGATGTGGTCCAATCTGCAGACTGGCTCGCGCCCGGTGCCGCCTCCGCCGCTGACCAACCAAGTCATTGACGAAGCCGAGCCAGTGCTCATCGACATACGGCGGGCCTCCGGCAATATAAGGGACATATCCAACGCCCAGCGGGTTCTTTTCAACTACGGCTTGCCCTCGGCCAATATGGTCGCCGGATTCACCATTGAAGGCAAGAACGTGTGGGGCTTTGATTTCTACGGCGAATGGAACAACAACCTGCGCTATTTCCAGTACCCGAATGCCGCCCTGTTCAGCGCCAATGAAGGGCACGAGATCTCTTCGGAGAGCGGCCAAGCCACCATCTTCAACCTGTCCAAAGATGCCTACCCGTTTTTTACTTATGGTGAAGCCTACTCGGTGGATGCCGACTATTCGACCTCGGCTTTTGTCTCCCTGCCCGGAGGGGACGTTTACTACGACGATCCCATCCGCTCGGTTTACGAATTTGTCGCCGACAACGACGACCAAGACCGCCAGCCCGACTGGGCCCGAGTAGGCTCGCAGGCCAATGACCGGGAGGTGTTCCCCGGCTGGGATGAAAACCTCGACTTCATTTCGGATTTCAACCAGAACGACAACCGCTCGGTGCCCAATTCCATTCCCGACTACGAAGAGCCGTTTTTGCGCTACCACGTCGATCGGCCCGAACTCCTCTTTGGCATCGACCTCAACAACAACGGCTGGATCGACCGTTTTGAGGACGACGACTTGGCCGACTATCCCTACAAACCCGACCGGCGCGGGTACAACGTCTTTTTCGGCTTTCACCTCTTACCCGAGGCGCGTCTGCTGGTAGGGCGGCTCGACGAGCGCATGCTCTCGGATGATCGGGACAACCGAACCTCGTATGCCATGTTCACCCTCGATAAGGACTACCCTGGTTTGGGACGGGTGCGGGTTTTCGATATGCTCAAACGGGTCGCGGACACGATCCCCGATGACCGGCGAGCACCGCTGCCCTTTCTCGACGCGCCCACGCCGCCGCTGGTGTCGGATATGCTGTTCTTCCCCGATACTTGGATCAACACCGCGTGGCTGGGGGTGGACTACACCGCTATTGCCAATTTCGAGATCGTCAACAAGCTCAAATACGAGCGCTACAATCAGGCCCAAGACGAGGCCCGTGACATCGATGGCCGGGTATTGGCTGGTTCGCCTTCCCTCTTGGGCCTGATCAACAAATTCGAGTACAAGCTGCACCTAGGCCACTTCATCCTACAGCCTAGGTTCAAAAGTGAGTACTTCCGCCAAGACAACTTTGTACTGGCTGAAGAAGACTTAAAACAATGGACTGGGATTGTCTCGCTTTTGGCCCAAGTGCCCCTCCTCAACAGCAGTGTAATTGACTTCGGGGTGGAGTTGGCCCAGTTCAACGAGCTGGTACAGCAGGAGGAGGATATGGTCGAGCAGGGCATCGCCGAAGAGACCGGGGATTTGCGCTCTGCGGTTTTTGCGGTGCAGCTAACTAACAACTCGAACTATTTGGGTTACAAGCTGACGACTCAACTCGGCCTACGTATCGGCCGCACCTTCACCGAGGAGGTGCGGGAGATAGAACCTCGGATCTTCGACAAGCGCATCAAAGGCCGGACCGAAACCACTAGCTTCATCACCATCTACGCCGGATTGTAAGGATGAAGGCGCGTTACATCACATTGGCTGCTCTAGCCGGATTGAGTCTGTGGGGGGTAGCTGCTGCTCAAATCGACTATGGGGGTCGTCTGGGGGATCGGGTGGGAGACCGCGTCATTTACCACGTGCCCGGCGTTTCTACTTATATAGAGGCGCTGGACCCGACTGTGCAGCGCTGGTACATGCCGGCTCCCCTGTTTGGCGAATTCGGCCGCAATCAGTGGGAGTACACCAACTACGCTCGCCAAGCCCACAAGCGCTATATCAACCCCGCATCAGAGGGGGATCTCTTCTACGATCCCTTCGGTCGCCTCATTACGCGGGGCTGGCTGGTGTACGACTGGCGTCAGACGAAACCACTGATCGCCGAGAGTTCCTCCGTCAGAAAAGGTGCCCAGTACAACAATTGGTTTAGCCGCTTGGTCGTATCCGGGGACTCCAAGGGCCAGTACCGCTATTCGGTGATGGTCGGCGACGAGATATGGACTACCCTAACGCCGATGACTTTCCGCAAGGCGGGGTTCAACGGGGTGGTAGCTGACTTTGCCGCCGATCGCTTTCGCGCCACAGGGCTTTTTTCGCGGATTTCATTCCCGCTCCTTTCGGGGGGCACCGCGCGCTTCCAGTACGCTACGAACCTCACCGCGGGTCGGGTCGAAGCCGATTTGAGCGATTCTTTTACGTTGGGGATGAACTTCGTCAATAGCCACAACAACACCGGCAGCAACGAGAGCTTCCAAGGGAATGTGTTCAAGGGTGCCTTGACGGCGGGGCAACTAGCCCAGCGGGTTGACCAGCTTTTGGTGCGGCTCTCGGACGATTCGCCGGAAGACGGCGAGGGCGGTGCTGTCTTGGTTAGCGAGGAGATAGAGATCCGTACCACCCTAAGCCGTCAGGAGATGATTGGGGACCAGCTAGTCCACGTGGCGCGGGATACCGTCATCCTCAGCAGCAGTATCGGCTTTAGACCGACCATTGCGGGAGGGAGGCGAGACCGGGGGTTTCTAACAGCCGATGGCGCGGACCAGATCATTTTGCAATATCACTTGGCTCCTAGGGGGACGACGGGGGAAGAGGGAACCTTGCGGGCGCTCTTCCAGCAACACCTAGATCTCACCCTATCTGAGGCCGAAGCCGCGATTAGTGCCATTCGAGACGTGCGCTTCCGCCTCGTGCTAGCCAACGACTATCGCGTCGAGGTCAGTTCCAATAGGCAGACGGACGAATTTGGCGCACCTCAATTTTTACCTGCGGCGCGGGCCGATGGCAATATCAAGAACCAACTGAACCAACGCGAGGTCGTCTTCGATTATGGGTTGCCTACAGCCGACCAGATCATCGGTCTGACGGCCGAGGCACGGGATTTTTACGGCTTCGATTTTTACGGGGAAATAAACCTCAATACCCAGTACCGAAAATACCCCAGCATAGGGCGCGATTCCCACCGTGCGATCAACGGCATTGAGGGGGATCGCCATGAAGTAGGCTGGTTGGTCAATTTGGCCTTCCGGGAGGGGCCTTGGAGCTTTATGGGTGAGGGGTTTGGTATGGAAGATGGATACCGCACCAGCGTCCTGACCGTCAATCGAGACGGGGTGTCGGACTACGCCCCCGAGGCCGTCAACCTGCACTACGAGTTTGTAGATGACAATGACGACAACGACCGGCAACCCGACTGGCTGCGGGTGGGCGAAGGCAGCTTTGTCCCCACTGAGCGCCGGAGCGAAATCGAGGTCCGTGGCGTGGCCGACCCGGCGGTTTTCCCCGGTTATGACGAGAATCGCGACTTCATATCGGATTTCAACCAGAATAGCACCATCGATCGGGTAAATTTTTTCCCCGACTACGACGAGCCGTTTTTGCGCTATGCCGCGGATCGCCCGGAATTTCTCTTCGGCATTGATCTCAACAACAATGGGTGGGTGGAGCGCTTTGAGAACGACCAAGAGCCGGACTATCCCTATAAGCGAGACCACTGGGGCTACAATCTCTTCGGCGGGATCGAGGTGGCACCGGGTATCCAAATCCGGGTAGGTCAGTTGCGGCAAATACGATTGGCGAGCGACCGCCGCAACCTGACTAGCTATGGAATGTTCATCTTGGAGCAGAGCGGCTCGCGGTGGGGTCGTTTGCGGATTTTCGACATGGTTAAGAAAGCTGAAGACGCGATCGCCGATCACTTGGTGCAATGGATCATCCCTAGGAGCACGTTCGGCGCGGCGTCCGAGTCGGCTGGCAGCAATGTACCGGTATCGGATCCCCTAGCCGCGGAAAACACTTGGATCAATACTTTTTACGCCGATTGGGAGTACTCTAGCCCGCATTTGTGGCAGACCCTGCATCGCTTCAAATGGGAGACTTGGCGGCAGCGCGAATTTTTGCGCGACGCACCGGACGAGATTGGCGATCCTGGAGTGGCCTTTGACCCGCTAGGCCCCGAGGGGCGCAACGGGCGACGGACCTCGGGTTTTGTCGGGCTGATCAATAAGATAGAATATGTCTTTTACTGGCGGTCGCTGAGTTTCAGGCCCAAACTCAAGAGCGAATTTATGCGCGAGGTGCCCTTTAGCCGAGCATTCGACGAGCGGAGCTCTTGGGATGGCCTGTTCTTCTTTGTCGGCAGCATCCCCGTGCTTGAGACCACCGAATTCGAGTTCGGCTTGGAGCAGCGCTCCTTCTTCGACCTCGAAAGAGAAGACGAGTTGGCGGTGGGGCTGTTCACCGGGGATTTTCGCGGCTCGGTTTTGGCATTGCAACTCACCAATATCAGCCAATACCTAGGCTATCAGCTAACCACTCAGGTGGGCATCCGCCTTGATCGCCGCTCGTTAGAGGTTGTTGATCGGAGCCGAGAGATCGAAACCTCGGGCTTGAGTTTTCTGTCGATTATCGCTGGCTTAAAGTGATTTTTGCTTGACCTTATAGTCTATTTTTATTAATTACAAAAGTAGAAAATAAGCAGCTAAATATCCTTTCACTGTATCTTGTCTCCAAAACCTCACACCTCTAAGAAGGAGGTTCGCTTTGAAGAAAGTTTTGTCTGTTTTATTTACCCCTGTGCTTTTGCTCGGCCTAAGCACTAAGGTCCAAGCTCACGATCCGCCCGATTTTATTGGCGCGGTGTGGCAATGGCCCGAGACGCACCTTCCGGTCTTAGATGCCGATCTGAGCGAATGGGATATCATTCCCGAGGAATTTTGGATCACCGAGCAGAGCGTCGTACAGAGCACGGCTCGGCCGTGGATCTACACCGGCGATCTGGACGTGTCCTCGATTTCCTTCCGCTGGATTCCCACTTGGAACGAGGAAACCAACCGCATCTACTGGGCCTACGAACGTTTCGACGACAAGTACCAGTTGGGCAATGAGTCGGTCGAAATGGCCGTAGACGCCGATCACTCGGGTGGCTCCTTCTGGGATCTGGAAGGTCAGACCGACGAGGAGAAGGCGCGCCAGCGCGGCCGTCATGCTCAAGTCAGCCACTATTGGTTCGACAATGGCCAGGCCCGCGAAGGCGAGTGGAACTGGTTTTGGATGACCCAGGCCGACTGGTACGACACGCCTCCCTATTCCGACCATGCGTATTGGTTTAGCGGCACAGCTCCCAATTCCTTTGAGGAGATGCGCCAACGGGCCGAATGGTGGAGCGTCTATTGGGACGACTTCAACTGGGAAGATCCCACCGGGAGCGTCCTCCACGACTTCCAGCAGGACGAGATTATCGGCATTGCGGGGCATCTCTTCGATACCGATGCCGAGCTGGCCGACGACTGTAACTGCCATTCGCGCTGGGCTCTCAGCCCCAACGTCGAATCCTTCGGCGACGCTGACTTCTTGGCCGACTTCGTGCTGCTGGGCGTTGACGAGTCTGCCTTTGAAGGTATTGCGCCCACAGCCGTCGAAGACAACACGTGGGGCCAGATCAAGGCTTCATTCGGCAAATAAGCCTTTCTTGCGCCGCATAAGCGCCTTATTAAAGAAGGGGGGGAATTCTATTCCTCCCCTTCTTTTATTTACTATCTGGATCATCTACCGGTGTAGGAGGTAGATAATGAGCGGGAATTTGCTGCGACTTTTGTCGGCTGCGCTAGTAGGGAGCTTTTGCTATGGGATAGCTGCGGTCGAGGCGCTCACCGTGTATCGCATTGGTGGGGAGGAGTTACCGCCGCCGGAAGTGGATGGGGACTTTGAATTTGTCCAGTTGTCTTGGGCTGATGTGGACGAAAAACAGCTCGGCAGGATAGACCTCTTGGAGGTCGCGACCCATTCTATCGAACCTCAGCGCTTAGACCCCACCGTCAATCTGACGCCCCTGATTCGGGAGCGGGGCGGCGGCATACGTTCGAACAATTCCTACGGTTGGCAATCGGAAGCCCTCTTAGACTTCTTGATGGACGGCGATCTGACTACTGCTTATTTGGGTAGTGGTCGCAGTCAGTCGGCCGACTGCTCGCCGTGCAAGAAGGGCATCTGGTTTGAGTTGAACGGACTGTTTCCCATCCGACGCATCAAAATTTCCACCACGGAGCGCTTTGCTCACCAGCGCTTCATCGAGGTGTTCGAGATAGGAACCAACGATGGCGATTCGCGCAAAAAGGGAACTCGCGAAGGGCAATACCATTGGCGCGGGGCCTTTCTCGATTACGATGTCGCGTTCTCGGTCGCCAATAATTTGGAGCCCTTTCTCGATTTGGAACTGCCTGGGCGACCCATTGCCGAAATCCTTTTTAAGGCACCCGTTGGCAACTGGGAGATCGCCGAATTTGAAATTTTTGGGAATGGCTTTGCCTCGCAGGCCAGCTATGTATCCAATGTCATTGATTTGGGCATGGCTTCTAGCTTGGGTGAATTGACTTGGGCGGGCAGTCGAGATCAGGGCGCAACGGTCAATCTGAGCATGCGCAGCGGCGACGATACGGATCCCAATTTCTATTGGCGCTTCACGTTCAGAGGCGACGAGCGCTCCCGCTTTGCAGTCAGCGGCGAACCGCTCACCCTAGATCGCTATAACAGACTGGAGGCAGGCGAGAAAGCCGGGATCAGCCCGGATAACGAAAGTTGGGAGTTTTGGACGCCGCCGCTCGATTTCGATAGAGGGCATTCCGAGTTAGTGGGTTCACGGCCTCGGCGCTACTTGCAGTTTAAGGCGGACTTCCTCTCGGAGCGGGCGCTTGCGGCCGGCCGCATGGAGTACTTGCAGTTTAGCGTCTCCCAACCGCCGGTGGCCAGCCAAGTGCTGGCCGAGATCGTGCCGCACCAAGTCGAGGTGGGCGAGGTCGTCCAATTCACCTACAAAATCCTGCCCAACTTAGAGCAGAATGATCTCGGTTTCGACAGCATTGAGATCGACACTCCCATAGAAGTCACGAGCATTGATGCAGTGTACATCGGCGGCGAAGAACAGAGTTTTACTATCGCGGAAAGAGACGCGAAGAGCTTTGTGGTACAAGTGCCGCGGATTGATCTCAACCGCACGGGCGAGTTGGTTGAGGTCGAATTTCAGGCTGAGGTCTTTCAGGTAGGCACGGTGTTTTCGGGCCGGGTTTTCGATAGCCAGCACCCCCATGAAGTGCGCCAGCGCATCACGGAGGGGAACGCCGACGATCTAGCCGAGAGCAATACCCTGAGCGTGGGGTTGGGTACGGTGGCCAATCCGGCGGTCAAGTCATTGTGGCTTTCGCCGCGGCTTTTCACCCCCAACGGGGATGACGTCAACGATGTGCTACAGATTGAATACGATCTGGTAAACCTCAGCGGTGCTGTGCCCGTCGCGATTGATCTCTACGATCTGGCGGGAGTGAAGCGATGCGAGGTGGCTCATAGTACAGCGGCTAGTGGCCGGTTTTCGGCTACTTGGGAGGGCGTAGATGATGCGGGCAACTTGCTACCCCCTGGACTCTATCTCTTGCGTCTCGAAGTGGACTCGGACAAGGCCAAGGATGTCGAAGTCGCGATCGTCCGGCTGGTTTATTAACCCTATAAACGATGGTTTTAGATTTATGAATAATGGAATAGTGCGCTCGTATTTGGGCGTTTGCATCCTAGGGCTCTCGCTTCCCTGTGCAGCCCAAGACGATATAGTGCTCGCCCAGATAGCAGACCAACCCATCGCTGTCGGCGAGTTCAGAGCCTATGCCGCGAATATTCCCAAAGCCTACCAGATGGGTAAGACCGGTATCGAGGCAGACCGGATTCTACTCAGTGGACTGATCGACAAAAAACTACTGCTCGCCGAAGCGGAACGAGCTGGCATTGGCGACGAACTGGAGTTTAAGCGCAAGGTCGAGCAGTTCGCCGAGGAGCAGACCGTCAAGCTCTACAAAAGTATCGAGATCGATCAACGACTTTCCATTGTCGAAGAGGAGTTGATGCAGCACTACCGGGATTCGCATCGAGATCGCGCACTGCGCTATGCGGGTATTTTGGTAGCGACCCGAGACGAGGCCATCGACTTGCTCGACGAACTAGAGGCTGGTGCTGATTTCCACCAACTGGCCAGAGAGTACTCGCTCTACGAGGCGACGCGGGATCAAGGCGGGGATGTGGAAAAGTACTATACGATTGACGATACGGCCCCACCGCTCCGGAGTATCTTTTCCATGCAGGTGGGCGAGGTTTCCGAGCCGCTGCCGTGGGGGGGCGATCCGCAGCGCTATGTGATCGTCAAAGTTTTAGACGACGCTCCAGTGACCTTTCGAGAGGTAGCCCAATTCGTCAGGGAGGAGGTCTTTGCCCAAAAGCGCCTGCAGCGCGCCCAAGTCCTGCGCGATTCGCTCAGCGACCAGTACGCGCCGCAAATTTACTACGACAAGATTGACGATATGCTGATGCGTCTAGCGCTGTCGCCTGGAGAACGGGCAGCGTCGCCCGAGGAGGGCGAAGAGGTATTGTGCCGCTACAAAGGCGGCATGATTACCATGGACGATCTCGTCCTGAGCGTACCGGAGAAGGAAGAGGGGTATGAGCGCGATTACGAGCGCGACTGGGTCGTCGATTATCTACAGGATTTGGCTATCCCTAGTCGGATGTTCTTGGAAGAGGCCCGCGGCAAGGAACTGGATAAACATCAGACGATCCTCGCAGTAGTGGCCAACAAGCGCAGCGATATGCTGGTGAGCGCGTTGAGAAAGCGAAAAATTGAGGAGCGGCTGCCACCGATCACCGATGAAGAGGCGCGCGCCTTTTACGATCAAAATCCCGAGAAGTTTCAGGGCTTTGAGAATATTGTCACGACCGAGATTCTGGTGGCCTTTAAGGAGCAAGCCACCAGTCTGAAAGAGGAGTTAGTGGGGGGTGCCGACGCGGTGCAGTTGGCTAAGGACTATACGATTCGCAAGGAGCGGGCGCACCACGAGGGGCGGTTGGTCTTGAGTCCGATCGGGCTGTACCAAGATATCTACAAAGTAGCCAAAGATCTGCAGGTGGGGGATGTCGGGGGACCCCTACAGGTAAGAGGGGGGTATTCGGTATTCAAGGTAGTGGAGAAGCAACCGGCCCCTAAGAAGCCCTACCATGTTTTTTCGGAGCGGCGTGCGCGTGCTTATGTGAAAATTGCACGTTCGCAAAAGGCGTACGTGCAGTATATGCGTGGGTTACACAAGAAGTACTCGGTCGAAATTTTCGAGGATAACTTGTTGAAAATTCAAGAGGAGGAAGAAGACGTGCAGGGGGGATGAGTATGGCTAGTTGGAGATGGGGTTTTGGAGCGTCTGTCTTGGGAGCCACCCTTTGGATCGGCTGTCAGGGGGGGGCTGAAGAGCCGCTGGCGGTTGGTGGGCTTGGGGCGATAGTTATTGAGTCTCAGGAGGAGTTAGAGGCTTGGGCGGGGGCGCAGAAAAGAGCCTTTGTGGTGCAGGGGGATTTTTTATTAGAGGATGCGTACTTGAGCAGTATGGAGCCGCTGCGCAATCTGGTCGGAATAGAGGGCGATTTAGTCATTCGCAACAATGGGGCACTGACCGACCTGAGGGGGCTGCACAATCTCGGCTATGTAGAGGGGAATTTCCATATTCTCGCCAATGGCCTGATTGCACTGCAAGGGCTAGAACAGCTAGAACGCGTGGGGGGAAATTTCGAGATTAGCTGCAATTTTTCGCTGCGGGATCTGGATGGGCTCAAAGCGCTCAGGCGCGTCGGCGGCCATCTCTTCGTCGATGCCACGACCGAGTTGATTAACATAGATGGTCTGAGTGGGCTGACTCACGTAGGGAGTAGCATCAAAATCAGGGATAACAAGGCCCTGCGAGATCTAAAGGGGTTGGGTAGCCTCTCAGTGGTAGAGGGGGATTTGCTGTTCATACTCAATGGTGCGCTCAAAGACCTGCGGGGTTTGAACGGGATTGCGACTATTAAGGGTGGGTTGGCCATTGATGAACATCCCGTCCTTGAGAGCTTGGAGGGATTGAACGCTCTGGCGGAGGTCGGAGGCGCTTTGAGCATAAACCGCAACCAAGTCCTGCAAAATCTGGATGGGTTGGATAATCTCAGGCAAGTGGGTAAAAGCCTCTACATTGGCGGCAATGTCCTGCTGAGCAACTTGGATGGGCTGGCCAAGTTGGGCCGGATCGGCACTGGGGAGCAGGATTTGATGATTGTGGAACTGAACCCCTCCTTGCCCATGAGCGCTGGTTATGAACTAGCCGAGCGACTCGGCTTGGCTGAGCATCAGTTCATCGTCTTCGACAATTTGTCGGCTAGTGCGCCGTAAAGTCGCACCGCTAAATTCCGCTGCATTCCATACATGGTCGTCCTCTTGCGCCGATTCCATCCCGGCAGATCGATCCTGTGCTCTCTGCTCGCCATCGCAATCTGCTATTTCGCCGCCCTCTGCGTCCTCGAAAAACGCGGCTTTTGGATTACCGATAACGCCAACAAATTTCTCCAAGTCCAAGCCTTAGCTAACAGCCGCTACACAGACTTTTCCATCCCTTGGCCAGGGCAGATCGTCGATCCAGACTTCGTCTATAATCCCCTACCCTATTATTTTACGCGCGTCGAGTCCGGCAAACTCTATTCGGTCTTCTCGCCGGTCTTTGCCCTCACCTCCGCCCTGTTCTTTGCCTCTTTAGGTCATTGGGGTCTTTATCTGTTGCCGGCGCTCTCCTCGCTGGCTATGCTGGCCGGCTTGGCCCAACTGGCGCGTTTAGTATCTCCGCGAATTGTGACCGCGCATGTCGCCGTCCTCACGGCTGGACTCTGTACGCCGGTATTCTTCTACAGTCTGGTCTTCTGGGAACACACCCCGGCGATTTGCTTGGGGATTTGGAGCGTGCGCTATCTGTTGCAGTTTCTCATAGACTCCGCTCCCAAGTACCTATGCTTGGGCATGGCTGCCGCCGGACTATCGGTCTATTTCAGAGACGAGTTCTATTTGCTTTGCCTAGTGCTGGCCCTATGTACCGCCTTTTATGCCAGCGCCGGCAAATTAAAAATCCTCGTCTCGTCGGCCCTGATCCTCTTGGTCTCCCTCCTGCCGCTCTGGCTCTTCCAATGGCTGGCCATCGGCCATCCCTTCGGATACCATTTGAATACGCACCTAGCCACTGCTGCCGACTGGGTCCATCATCTCGCGGCGCGGCCGCGGGTGTTCTACAACCTCTTCATTGCGTCCAACCCGATCCCCTCGCTGTCTCTCGTCCTCGCCCTGCCGTTCGTCATTGTCTTTGTACTCAGCCCGCGCTTTGCGCCCCCGGCTTTGCAGAAGGCCGTGCCTGTGTACAGTGCTGTGGCTCTGATAAGTGCTGGTTTATCCCTTGGGGGCTATTTTTTTTCTGCGAGCCCCATCGACTACATGCTCAAATCGTCCAACGCCCTCTTTGCCTCGGCACCTTTTGTCGCCTTAGCCTTCTTGCGTTCGGCCGATTCCGACGCGCCTGCTTTTAGACGCTGGATTTGGTTGGTCGCCTTGAGCTTTGCCGCGCTCTACGCCTTGGCCGCGCCCAAGGTGGGGTCCATGGGCATCCACTGGGGCAACCGCTACTTTCTGCTCCTCTACCCACTCTTTGCGGTCTTGGCGGCCGGAAACTTGATTGACTGGCTAGAACGCCAGCGGTCCTACTTCAACGTCGGCATCCTCGCGGTGGGTGCCGTTATAGCGCTCAGCTTTGCCGCCCAAGTGTATGGAATTTCGATTCTCGCGGAGAAGAAAGCCTTCTCCCATCGCCTCAATAGCGAGATGCGCCAGCGCAGCGAAGAGGTCGTCATTACCAACCAGCGCTGGGTTCCCCACGCTCTCTGCAGCGAATTTTACCGAAGGCCCTTCTTTTACGTCGCCACCCCCGGACACTACGAGCGCCTGTTGCAACGCCTTTCAGACCGGGGGTACAAGTCCTATATTTTTCTTACTCAGTACCGTGGCGGTGCTCTGCAGCCCACCGTGGAAGTAGATGATGGGTCCTTGAACTACTTTGATCTCCAGTTTTTTTCTGAAAAAGTCTCCGCTCCCTAGCTATAGCAATCCTACATCACTTACAAGATAATCCGCAGATGGACGCAGATGGACGCAGAATAGTAGAGACAAGACGAGCCGCAGCTCGAATCGTTCAAGTTTTGAGGATTGCTATATGACGGCTACACTGCCCTCGTCTTTGGTTTTGCAGCAAAAGCGATGCACGCGCTGGTAAGCGGGGTCTTTATCCTCCTGTGTACGGCTCTTTTGTCAGCCCAACCCCTACTCACTCAATTCACCGACCAAGCCGCCACACTCGGCATCACGGCGCGGAACGTCTCGGGCAGCACCCAAGAATACATCGTTGAAACCGCTGTGGGGGGTACGGCCTTTTTCGACTACGACAGCGACGGCGACGTAGATCTATACGTGGCCAACGGCTCCCGCTTTGAAGGCTTTCCGCCGGGCCAGGAGCCGACCAATCATCTCTATCGCAACCAAGGGGATCGCTTCATCGACGTCACTACCGTCGCTGGGGTGGGCGACACGAGTTGGTCCATGGGTTGCGCCGCCGCGGATTACGACAACGATGGTGATCTGGATCTGTATGTGACCAACTTCGGTCGCAATACCTTCTACCAGAATCAGGGCGAGGGCACGTTTGAGGATGTTACGGAAAAAGCGGGCGGCGGAGACGAAAGATGGGGTGTTGGCTGTGCTTTCGGCGATGCCGATCTAGACGGCGATGTCGATCTGTACGTGGCCAACTATATCGACTTTTCGCGGGACTATATTTCTACCGTCCCCTGCGTATGGAAAAACGTCGATATTTTTTGCGGTCCGCGCGGCTTGCTACCCGCTGAAGATGTATTCTACCGCAACAACGGTGACGGCACCTTGGCCGACCGCAGCGAGGAAGCGGGCATTGCCGGCGCAAAGTACTATGGGTACGGGGTCGTCTTCGGCGATTTGAACCGCGATGGCTGGCCCGATATTTTCGTCGCGAACGACTCGGCTCCCAACAATCTGTACCAGAACCAAGGCGACGGCACCTTTGCGGACGAGGGCCTCAGCGCGGGTGTGGCCTATAGCGGCGACGGCACCGAGCAGGGGTGCATGGGCGCGGCGGTCGGAGATTACGACAACGATGGCTACTTCGATATTTTTGTCACCAATTTTGAAGGCGAGTACAATACCCTCTATAAAAATCAGCGCGGTGGATTTTTCCTCGACGTATCCTTCGTATCCCGCGTTGCGGCGCGGGGCATTCCCGAGGTGGGATGGGGCACGGGGTTTTTCGACTTTGACAACGACGGCGATCAAGACCTCTTTGCGGCCAATGGCCACACCTATCCCCAAGCCGACTTGCCCCACACCAACAGCAGCTATGCCGAGCCCAACTTCCTCTATCAAAACTTGGGCGACGGCACCTTTGCCGAAGTATCCGCACGCGCCGGCCCGGGCTTTGCCCTAGTGGAGGTGAGCCGAGGTGCCAGCTTTGCCGACTACGATCGCGACGGCGATATCGATATTTTCGTCTTAAATCTCAACAGCACGCCCAACCTCCTGCGCAACGAGGGCGGCAACGAGGGCAACTACTTGCAAATCGCCACTGTAGGCACCCGCAGCAACCGCGACGGAATCGGCACCCGCATCGAAATAAGCGCCCAAGGTAAACGTCAGGTCGCCGAGGTGCGCAGCGGCACCAGCTTTCTCTCCCACAGCGATCTCAAGGTACACTTTGGCTTGGGCTCTGCCTCCAGCGTCGAAAGCGTCGTCCTCCACTGGCCTAGTGGCACAGTTCAGACGCTACGCGATGTGGCAGTCAATCAGGTGCTGACCGTGCGCGAGCCGGCTGATTAGGAAGAGCGTTACGCAGCCCTAAGTAAGGGGTCAACTATAGCTGTTTTCTATCGCATAAGCATTTTGCGGCAAAGGGGTTGCTAACCTATTTTTAGTAAATACACGTATTATTACGGAGAGTTGCTATGACTAATACCCCCCTGACCCCTGAAGAACGTCTATCCAGACTTGAAGGAGTCTATGAGCATCTAGCGACTAAGGCCGATATTGCCAACCTCAAAGCCGAGTTGAACAAGGATTTTACGGACCAAATAAAGGAAGTCAGAAAGAGTTTGAATCAATTGCAGGGGGGTATAGCGGTATTGGGTTTTGTATTAATTATTCTCCAGCTATGGATCAAATTTACCGGCTAAACTACAACGAGCCGTGCCCAGGCCTGCGTAATAGCAGTGAGCTACCACCGCGTCACCACGGCATCCAACCCTGCAATCAAATCCACCGCCATCCACAACCCTGCACTGCTGACTTGGCCCAATACCATGCCGAGAAAAAAGGGCCGCAGCCGGCGAAAGAGTCTAACGCCGCCGTACTTCAAGACGATCCATTTCGCCAGCCAGCCCAGTGCCATACTCGACCAAGCGAAGAACATCACATAGGTCCCCCCCACCGGCAGGCCGATTGGGTGGATGGGCCACCACAAGAAGCGGTGGCGCAGGTACAGCAACAGAAACATCAGCCCGGCTCCCAAGCCGGTGAACGCGCCACGCGGGCCCCAGAAGTTCCACGCGGCCACCGGATTGAGTTGATTCGTCGCCATATCGTTAAACGTCCAGCGGCCCATAATGCTGTAAAACCAGTAGTGGAGATTGACTCCGCCGTAGGTGTAGGCGATGGAAAGTACCGTCCAGGCCGAGGCGACCAAGCTCACGGCGATGGCTATGAGCAAAGCCCAAAAGAGCGGCGGTCGGCGCGTCCCGACAACCTCGGCCAGCCGGGTGCTGTTGGAAGCCGCGGCCATAACGGTCGTGCGGATATCTCCGGCCCAGCCATTGGCAAACCCGAGCACCATCAACCCGCGCGGCCCAATGGGTGCCGTGCCCAGCGCATTGATCACAAAGGCTGATGGCGTCATCTGCGTCCGGCCATACCCCATGCCTCCTTCGGCGACGATCCGCGTCAAACCGACGAATACCACAAAGGCAATAACGAGCAACAGCAGCGCCGCCCCTAGGGGCAATCCTGCGCTTTTCAACCATAAGACCGCGTAGAGGAAGGACCCGATCAGGATCCACACGGCCTTGCGGTAGGAGAGCATCTGTCCTGTGTCCTCTTTCGGGTCTTTTTTTTTCCACGCTCCGACGGCAATCTCTTTGAGGTGCCGACGAGCGGTCCACAAACTGGCCGCCACGAGGGCGATCAACGCCCCAATAGCCTGCTGAGCGGTGGCGATTGACCCTTCGGTGTGCATCAGCCGGATCTCTGGAATACTGAATCCGAGGGTGTTGAAAAGGCCCAACTGGAAAAAGTTGAGCAAGTAGAAAAACCACAGACTAAAGGAGACCTCTAGGCTCAGGAAGTACGTCAGGCCGAGGACGATAAACCCCAAGTTGAACAAGACGCCCCGCATATCGTGGAAGATGGCCAATTGGGTTGAGAACTGGATGGGGGGAATAAAGGGATAGTACTTGTGCAGGGCATTGATTCCCAAGAGGACGAAGGGAATGGCAAACCCCAACCACATCAGCGGTTCCTTCAGAAAGGGATTGACCGCCGAGGGTCTGTCGTCCTCGTGGATCATGTACAGCGGCAACTGGACGAGGGGAAAGATCAAGCGCTCATTGCGGGCCCATTGTTCGTGGAGTAGAGCCGACAGGGCGATCATCATCAAATAGAGCGCCCCTAAAAAAGAAGCCCACGCCAACAGGGGCACCAACCATATTCCCCAAGGGATGGCCATCTCTTGGGGCAACCCTTCGTAGAAGTACTTGACCGCCATCGGGTCTTGCGGAGCTAGCCACGGATGGATATGGGGATGGAGCAGTTCGGCCCAGTTGTTTTCGGGCGTGGCATAGTAATAGACTCCGGCCAAAAAGGGGACCAATTGAGCCGTGACCCCGGTGGAGGGAATCGCCGAAGCTGTGACCATCATGGCGTAGATCACCACCAGCTCCCGGGCCGATAAGCTCCATTTACGCCCGATCCATTTGAGCGGAATGTTGACTAACAGGAGGAGGAAGAGGAGGAAAATCGCGCTCAGGGCGATGAAGTCCCCGGTCCAATCGAGGGTCCCCATCACCAAGAGGCCATAGGGAAAAACCGTGTTGATCACCACGGCCATCAAAGCGCCGACGAGCAGGGCCCGATACGGCATCCATCCTTTGTCGCTGGCGGCCATAATTAATTAGGAATTAGGAATTAAGAATTAAGAATTCCCAACCCCCAATTCCTAATTCCTAATTCCTAATTTTTAATTCTCAACAGTTGTTCGGCCAGTAGGTCGAGGAAATAGGCCGACGGTCTATCCGCGGGATTCGCCTGTAGCGCACGCTGATAAGCCCTTGCCGCGGCTCGGTCGCGGTTTTGCAGCCGCATGATATCTCCCTCTAGCGCGTACTCGCTAGCCCTGAAATATGTCTCTATTTTTTCTCGCACTGTAGGGGAGGGTGTCGTCAATAGCGACAGAGCCGAGGTGCGGTGCGGTGCCAAATGTTCCAATACCTCCCACGAGCCGCTGCTGTAGCCCTTCGGGCTGACAAAGCTGATGTGGGGATGGTCGTCGGTGTTGAGCGGGCCTTCCCCCACATAGCGCCGCAGGGCGACCTCGTCCATAACCAGGCTGTTCAAGAGCGCAAATGCGTTTCCCAGATCAATGCCCTCCAGACTGCGATGTACTCGCGGCGGTGCCATCTTCTCGTTGAGCCGCTCCCAATCAATCGCCAATGGCTGCATGGTCCCCACCATGATCGAATAGTTGTTCGAGCGCCACAAGGTGGTATGGGGAAAGACGTGCTGAAAGGTCCGCACAATGGTCTGGTAGTCGTCTGGCGGCAGGCCGTGAAAGGGCAGCCATTGGGCCATGATCCCGTCGGCACTTAGGCGCGCCCGGCACAGTTCGTAAAATTCCTTTGTGTAGAGCACCCAACTATCGGCGCTCGTCGGATGGGTGGCGTCCCCGGTGATGATTTGGTAGGTGTCGCGGCTAGAGAGGAGAAAATTGCGGCCGTCGTCAATAACTAATTCGATATTCCACGCAGTCGGATTCTCAAGCACGTGGTGATTGAATTCGCCAAAGTGCGACCGGGCCGCGTCTATCACCTCCGGCACCAACTCGACGCAAGTGATGCGGCGTGGCTCGTATTGGGCCGCACCGCCCAAGGCGATACCACCGCCCAAGGAGACGACCAATACCTCTTGCGGATCGGGATGAAGGAGCAGGGGCAAATGGCCGAGGAGGCGGAAAATTTGCAGCGAGCTGTAGTCGGTAGGTACCTGCCCGCCCCCATTGAGCGCCATTTTGCGGAAACCATCGGTTTGTTGTTCGACAGTGATGACGCCTTCGGCTCCCTCTTGGTAAAATACTAGTTCCCGGTTGACGGCCATCGGCTCCGCAATGCGCCGCAGCACATCCGAGGGTACTAGGACTAGCAGGAGTGCCAAACCCGCCGCCCCGCTCCAGACCAGCCGCTTGCGTTGCTCGCTAATCAAGGCGATGGTCAGGCCAACCAAGCCGTTCAAGGCGGCCAGCACCTTGACGCTCCACTCGGTCCCCAGCAGCGGAATCAGCACAAACCCCGTCACAAAGGCCCCCCCAACCGCGCCCAAGCTGTTGACCGCGCCGATGTCCCCGATGCCGCGCCCTAGACGCGCCAGTTGTCGCGTGTAGATTTGGCCGACCAGCGGAAAGATAACCCCCATCGCCACGGTCGGCAGCAACATGATGGCGACGGCCGTAAAAAACACGCCGGTCCGCGACATCCACCACGAGTCCGCCTGCTGGATCGGCTCCACGAGGACGGATAAATGGGCAAAGGCCAACACGGACAGGGCACCACACGCGCCGATCAAAAACTGGACCCAGATAAAAATTGGGAGCAAATCTGTCCGCCGCGTGAGTAGCCGACTACCCAGCCATCCACCCAAGGATAGTCCACTCAAAAAGGCCACCAAGACAATGCTGAACTCGTAGTGTGAATTGAAGGAGAAACTCACCATCAACAGCCGCATCCACGCCACTTCGTAGCCTAGGGCGGCAAAGCCGGAGATAGCAAAGCCGGCCAGCACGCCCCACAGGACGCGATCAGTATGCGAGGTCTTGTTTACCGCTCCTTCTCCGACCTCGACAGCTCGTTGCCTTCCCCACAGCCAAGCCGCGCCCGCGACCAAGAAATTCACCACAGCGATGGCTTGCGTCGTCCCCTGCAAACCCAGCCCTTCCATCAGTCCAAAGGTCGCCGCCAACACCCCGACGACCGCGCCCAGCGTGTTGACTGCGTAGAGTTGTCCGACCCGACCGCCTAACCTGCCCAGCCGCCGCACCGCAAACTTGGCCACGACGGGTAGGGTGCCCCCCATCAGTGCCGTGGGGATCAGGAGCAAGGCAAAGCAAAGGCCGAAGCGGGTTAGAGAAAAGAGATAGAAGTTCCCCTGCAATCCCGCCAAAGCACCGTAGGCATTGCCCAAATTTGCACTAATAGTGGGAAAGAACAGGGCAAAAAGACCGATGCCGACTTCTAGTGCGGCAAAAACCCGCAGCGGGTGCTTACAGCGGTCGATGTGCCGCCCCAAAACATAGCTACCCAAGGCTAGGCCAGCCATGAAGGCGCTGAGCACGGTGCTAGTAGCCAGCAGGGTGGTGCCGAAGACCACGGTCAGCATCCGCGCCCACACGACCTGATAGACTAAGCTGCTGACCCCCGAAAAAAAGAACAGGACCAAGAGCGCCTTTTGTTCAGACTGCTCTAGGTCCCGATCGCGTTCTTCCACACTGAATGCTCTTTTTTTAGTGGTTAGTGGTCAGTGGTCAGTGGTTAGGCCCCCTACCACCACGGGTTGGGACTGGTCACTGACGACTGACCACTGATCTAAGGTTCCTCTAGGGTGAGTCGCTGGTTCGTTTGGATGGGGCCGTCCAAAGTTTGCTCCTGACCCGAGGGCCAGCGCACCGTTAGGCGATCCACCGCCGCTGCCTCACCCAAGCCAAAGTAGAGTCCATAAACACTCTGCGACAGATACCCCGACTGCCCATCCTGCACTTGGGTATATACCTGATCGCCGGCTTCCACCGCGACCATTGCGCCCAATCCATCCCGATTCGACGATTTTCCCACTAGTACCACTTCCACATAGCGCAACCCTGCCCGACGCTGACTCAGGTCGCTGAGCAAGACCAGCGGCACCCCATTGAACTCATTGGTCAAAATGTCGAGATCGCCATCGCCCTCCACATCGAACAGCGCCGACGAGCGCGTCCCCAAGGCTCCGTACACCAGCAAGCCCCCTTCCTGCCCTGCGCAGCGCTTGTGCTTTAAATCCGCCTCGTCGCAGTCGAGGGCAAACCACGGCTGCACGGTCCGACCGTCGCGTCGCGGCTCCACCCCTAACACAAACTCGCTGTCGAGGAAGCCGCGCCCTTGGTCGTTGAGCAAGACGGTATTGATCCCATAGCGAAAGGGGTAATTCATGCTTGAAGCCACGAACACATCCTGCCAGCCATCGGCGTTGAGATCGCCGCTGCTCAACCCCCACGGCCAATAATTTTCAGCACCGATTAGGTCGGAGATTTCTTCGAACTGCCCCCCGTCTAGGTGGTGGTAAAAGGCATTGCCGAAGATACTTAATCCCTCGCTTAGTAAAAAATCGTCTGGATATTGGATATACGACTTGAGTTTTTCGTCCCAAGGCCCTGCCGGCTGGCTCATATCGGAGTGCATATCGGAGACGAAGAGATCCAGTCGGCCGTCGTTGTCGTAGTCGAAAGCCTTGATCCCCATCGAACCCCACGGCGTTTTGGGGAAGACCGCGCGGCTCTTTTTAACGAAACGCTGCCCTGCCACATTCTCGTAGTAGGAGTCGTGCCCCTGCATATTGAGCACGTAGAGGTCCTGCCAGCCGTCCCCGTTGAAATCCACCGGGCTGGCATCGCCCGACCAGCTCGAATCCAACAATCCCACCTCGTGCGCGACGTCGGCGAAAACTCGCTGTCCCAGATTCTTGAACAACGCACTCCGCTCGGCGCGCTCGGGCTTCAAATGCCCGGAGAAGGCATCCTTGAAACCTCGGTAGTACTGATAGGTTGCTCCTTCCTCTAGGCGCGTTGGATCGACCGCTGCCGTCCCCGTTTCATCTTTGGTATAGATCCCCACATTGGTCACAAACAGATCCAGCAAGCCATCGTTATTGTAGTCGAAGAACTCACCGGACGACGAGTGCGCCTGCCAGCCCGTGCCCGAATGCTCGGTTATATCCTCAAAGCGGCCGGTTCCGTCGTTGACCAAGAGCCGGTTGCCCAACCGCACGGCCGTGGCGTACAGATCGACATCGCCGTCGTTGTCAATGTCGCCAAACGACGCGCTCACCCCGATCCTATCGGCCAACTCCAAACTCGGCGTAGTGTAGTCCTCAAAGCGTGCTCCGCCGAGATTGCGCCATAGCTGATTGCTTCCCACTTGGGTCGTAAAGTAGAGGTCGTAGAGCCCGTCGCCGTCCACGTCTCCCACGGCTAGCCCATTGCCATGGTCGTAGTGGACCGGGATGTGGTCCTTGGCTGAATCCTCCACTACCCGATTGCGAAATGTAATACCGCTAACTTGGAGCTGGTCGGTAAAGGAGAAGTCGCAAAAGACCTCATAGGCCTGGGCCGCCTCCAATTGGGCTTGCTGGCGGGGCACCAACCACGACGGGTCAATGATTGCGGCCGGTTCGGGAAAGGGCTTGAGAATTTTTGCCGGTCTTGAGGTGTCAGATTCAGCGTGGGCGGTTTTTAGGGGAGCGAACGCAAAAATACACAGTGCAAAGAGGAAAGCTGCTTGACGGTTCGGCATGGTCTATACTTTTCGACGTATTCTGGCGTTTATAGCAATCCTGAATGATTGAACGATTCGAGCTGCGGATCGTCTTCTGCGTCCATCTGCGGATTCTCTAGTGAATGACTGATGTTACGCAGTCGTTATGGTCTGCGGCTTTCTGCCGCACCGCCCCTACTCTCGATGCCTCCTTGCGCCGACATGACAAAGGCTGCGTACCATCTGTTAGTAGTGGACGGAGGTGATAGCTGGCGTTTAGTTGCTCTTGGTAGGCTCAATCGTCCACATAGACCGGCGGGTGAATTCCAACCCCGCAGAAGGGCACCGCGTCGGCGACCGGTTTGGCCGCGCCGAGGGGCGGTAGCTCGTAGGGATCGGCGGCGGAAAAATCAACCGTGTAGCCCATATCGCTCAGTGCGCCAAGCGTTATGGCTGAAAGGTATCTATGCCTACCGTCCTCTGCCATAATCTCATACTCTAGAATAGAGTGCCAATGGGACATATCTCGGTCTACTGGAACTTTTGCACCTTGATAATGGGTGCCTCCGGCTTGATCGAAAGCCGCAATCGCTTGCGGCCCGGCAAAATGAACATTAGCACTATAGGGATCGCGAAGCAGGCCGAAATCTTTCCAGCCATTACCATCGACACTGTTAGATTTGTCCCATTCATCATAATGCCAAGTGGCACCGATTCCCAAAGCGTGTCCTATTTCATGGAGTGCTACACGCCATAGTTCACCGGGTCGATCTGAAAGTTTTTGTTCGTTCATCTGAACACAAGCAAGAAGCGGAAGGCCGCTTGAACGAACTAAATCGACAGACATAACGCCCCGTGGTGCTCCTCCCCCGGCGGAGTATTTCACCAGATAAATTCGTAGGTCATCTACGCGGTCGCCAGCAGGTATGGTAAAGAAACCGCCGCATCCTACAACGGATGGCCTAGAAAACGTGTAATCTGGAATGTCTGCTTGGATCGCCGCTTCCCAACGTTTCGCCGCACGGCGCAATATCTCCTGTTCGTCCTCTGTAAAATCATCAACAAAGACTAACTCAATATCGAACGGACTGTCCGGAAACGTACGCTCGTAAGGCGAAAGGATGACCTCGACCCCACGGCGTTGCAGCGCAGGGACATGTTCGTTGATAGAAACATCATTTAAAGGAAGATTGCCGTTAAGATTTAGATAGCGCAGATTGGGTAAGTTGACCAACGGCGACACATCCGAAATCTGATTGCCGTTAAAATTTAGATAGCGCAGCTTGAGCAAGTTAGCCAACGGCGACACATCCGAAATCTTGTTGCCCGCTATCGCTACGTTTTGCAGATTCGTCGCCGCTTCTAAGCCGACTAGGCTCTTAATGGCCAATCTGTATTCTATATCCTGATCCTGAAAAGTTGTGTGTCCCTCTAGCAGGTTTACGATCTTCCTCATATCGGCGTGGGTGATCGTGGCCCCGCGATCCTTCTTGAGCACCCTCTCAATGTATCGGCGCAGCGTCGCATCCGGGATGGCCACCACCGCCGTCTCATCCGGGATGGCCACCGCCGCCGTCTCATCCGCCTCGTCTGCCAGCACCTCGTCGTTCTCTTCCGTCTCGCTAGCGATACTTTCTACTGCAACTTCATGCGTGAGTGTGTACTGAGTGGTGACCCAATCCGAAGGCTCCCATCCTGCAGAAGCCAAAGACCGCACGCGATAATCATACGTGGTATCTCGAATCACATTGACGTTGTACGTGCGCTCGTCGGTTTCATAAGAAAAATTGTAGGTTGCATTCGAGCGGCGTTTAAATTCGACGTTATAACGCCCACTGAAACCTGCATCGGAAGATGGGGCATACCATCTTATATCGACAGCATTCCCATCCCCTTCTTCAAGGCGTAAGGAACGGGGAGGGTCAACCTGGTTAGTACGTATTTTTCCAGCGGGATCGAGAAGGCCATGATCCTTCTCGCAAGCGGAAAGAAACAACAAGAGTAAAGTGAAAATCATCATTTGAAACTCCTTTCTAGCGGCCAATACACCCCGACCTCATGGATAGGCCTGCATTTGGACGCCTAGTTTGTACGTATCCTACGGTCATCGAATCAGGACCATTTTGTTCATCAGGACTTGCTTGCGGGTTCGTAGCTGATACAGGTACACCCCCGAGGTGACCGGGTGTCCCTGCTGATCGCGGCCGTCCCAGTCCATGGCGTGATAGCCGGCTCTCAATACGTGGTGGTCCCACAGGGAGCGCACCCCTTGCCCGGCCATATTGTAGATGGTCAGGGAGACCGGGCCTGTGGCGGGTAGCTGGATATGCAGCGTCGTGGTTGGATTGAACGGATTGGGGGCGGCGATGGCGGCGAGCACGGAGTCGGGCATGGCTTGGAGGCTGACGGGTTTGCCCGACGCGGCCTTCACCGGAGCGGTCCAAAGCTCCCCGGCGGGTCTGGTGGGCCGACGACCGCCCCGGTCTGAACCGACTGAGCCGATTTGCCCCGGCCGTGCCCGTCGTCATAGTGGGCTGTCGCCTGCAACGGCGTCCCAGCCTGCGCTGGCGTCGGCGTAAACGTCGAAGAAAGCCCCTCCGCGGTGCCGGCCCCCACCGACCACGTCCATCCAACATTCGTCACGCGGCCATCGGGGTCTGCAAGCGTCGCCGTGATCGGCTCACCCACCCGAGGCTGGGTCGTAGAGAGCGCCACCGTGCCCGGCTCATCGACATTGGAAACGGTAACGGTCACCGCCACCGTCGCCGACAACAAGCTGTCTGTGACGACCACCTCCAGGCTCGGTCTCAAAGTCGGGCGGCGGCTGGAAGTGGAGGGTGCGCGTCGGGCCGCTGCCTTGCAACTCAAAGGCACGGGCATCATCGCCGGACAGCGACCACGTCAGTTTGTCGCCATCGGGGTCCGTAGCGGTGTAGGTGCCGACGGCATCGGAGCTGTTTTCGGCAAACGATACCGTGCGGGGGCCGTCTAACGCCGGCGGACGATTCGGGGCCACCGGCGTCGCCTTGGTACGGGTGGCCTCGCCAGCGCCCACCGCGTTGACGGCGCGGACGGCAAACGTGTATTCGGTGCCATTGGTCAGGTCGTCTAGGGTATAGCTTGTCGTCTCGGCATCACTGCTTGGTATCGTCGTCCAGTCGGGCGACCAAGACGCGTCATCCTCATCAATGCGCTGGCGATACTCATAGTGGGTAACTGACATTACGCGGCGCTCCTACTCGGCGGCGTCTAATAGGTCCGTAAAGGCTTCGAGGCTGGGCACCTGTAGGGCCGCCCGAAACAACTGCTTGAGGCGCTGCACATCGTCGATGGCCCCAAGGCGAGCGGCAAACGGATCCGACGCGGCCAGCCCAAAGCGAATCTCCAGCACGTCGAGCAGAGCTTCGATGGAGCGTTCTCGGCCGCCTTGCTCAATGCCCTTCTCCGTGAAATACTGCACTACCGACGATTCGTACATGGTCTCCTCCGCGATGATGGTCGTAATCGTTGCTAAGTTATACACCAATCCGCTCAAAAAGGCAAGATCGGTCAAGTAATTGGCCTTGAGGGACTCGTCCATCGGCACCTGCTCCGCTCGGTTGACACACTGGCGCAACCACGCCTCGGCATCCATCCCCGTCGGTCGCTGCATCAACGGTGCAAAAGGAAGCAAGCCCGAAGGCCCCGCATCGAGGATGCCTTGGCCGTCTAGTTTGCTCAGCCGAATCACCTTGTATTGCACCAACACGCGAAAGCCATGCCGCTCTTGGAGATAGTACCCCGGATCACGCCGGCCGGCGTCAGGGCGCAAATAGATGACGTTGGAGTAGATCGGCAGGCCGTGCTGTTCGATGCCGCGTCCGATATAGCCGGCCATGCGCTGCGGCATCGGCGGGTTGCTGTCTGTAGTTTGAAACTCGTGATGCACCAACGCCTCCTCGCCATCTCCGAGGCGCACGCGGATGAGGCTGTCGGTGCGGTGGGCTTCGACGGTGGGTTGCTCGGTGTCAATGACATCGAGCACTTCAAGGTCGTCTTGGTGGAGGGCGAAGCGGGCGAAGTCGTGGGGGTAGGTGTGGATGAGGTGCTTGGCGATGGTATCGAATTCGGCCATGAGCGATGCCTTGGGTTGCGGGTGGGTACCTGCAACGGGCAAGAATCGTGCCACCGCGGCAGCTCAGAGGGGAGGCGGGGGATATGAGGTGCTGGAGTGTAGCGGAGAGGATACAGGAATGGGAGGTTGGGGGATAAAAGCTGCGTAACGTCAGCTACTAATAACATCCTTCATCAATTGGTACTTTCTGTTGGTTTGGAAACGGATTGAACACACGGATTGAACACGCTGATTAGCGGCATAACGTAACCCCTTTGGCCAAAAAAGCCTAACGGACGTTACGCACTAGGCTTGGTATCAGGGACCGGTGGTTGGCTTCTGGCCCGGTCCCATCCGGGGTCAAGGGCAAGGCCGGTAGCGGGTACTGAAGACGCTGTGTAACATCAGTGAATGATTGAGGATTGCTATATGAGCGTGATTTTGCGTTAAGATGGGCGTTAAACAAGCAGCATGTCCCCCTTATGTCAAGCGATTGCGCCTTGCCGCCCCGCCCTTGTGTCGGATATTATGGACTCCGGCAAAAAGCCAAAACCCCAAGCTGGCGCAAACCATGATCTTCTACTCATCGGCCCATCGTCTTCTCTTGCTATTCCTAATGGTTCCTCTACCCGCGATGGCCCAATACGAAGTGACCATCGAAGGCAAAGCCTACCAACTCATCCTCGCCCGCGACCTCGTCGCAGCAATCCAACAAGCCGCTGCCGACACCGCACTCGAATACAACCGCATTGTGGTACAGGGGCCACTTGAATTGACCGGCGACACCCTGCGCACGGCACTCGCCTTTGAGGATGTGCGCTTTACCAATCCCGTAGTATTAGAACGCGCCGTTTTGCTGCAACCGATGCACTTTGTTCGCACCCATTTCCAACAGGGTATTTCCCTGCTTGAAACCCGCTTCGAAGGTGGATTTTCCTGCCGCGACTGCCGCATAGTGGGTACGGCTAATTGCAAACGGACTGTGTTTGCCGACGAAGTAGATTTTTCGGCCACCCAGTTTTCCGGTGCGGCCTTTTTTCAGCAGAGCAACTTTAGCGGAGAAACTACCTTTGAGCGCGCTCAATTTGAGGACGCGACCTATTTCGACCAGACTGTGTTCGCCCGTTCCACCTCTTTTCAGGATGCTTCCTTTGCGGATTTGGCCTCCTTCAAAGAAGCAGCGTGGCAAGCGACCGTTTCATTTGCCGGCGCTCGCTTTGGCGAGGAGGCCCTGTTCGCGCAAAGCCGCTTTGCGGGAGCCGCTGCGTTTACTGCGGCCTACTTTCGCAGCGCAGCCCATTTCGAGCGAGCCGATTTCTCCGCTACGGCCTCCTTCCGCCGAATCGTCTTTGCCGGTCCGGCTCGCTTTGTCGGTGCTCACTTTCGCACGTCAGCGTTCTTCGTTGATAGTCGCTTCAAACAGGAGGCGATCTTTGCCGGCGCGACCTTTGCCCAGCCTTTCCGCCCCAGTGCCTACTTTAGTGTTGCTCCTGACTTAGCCGATATGACCGCTCCTCTCATCGACCTGAAACCCAAAGCCGCAGCCCGCCCGGTTCCACCTCCAGATACCACCCAGAACTGCAACTCCATTCAATTGGTCGATATAACCCAAGCGGCTGGTCTCGATTTTGAGCATTACAACGGCTTTTCGGGCGAATACTACTACGTCGAGACCTTCGGGTCCGGGGCGGCTTTCCTCGACGTTGACGGCGATGGCTGGCTCGATCTCTATCTGGTCAACGGCGCACCCCTAAGTGCCGAGCACCCCGATCCAATGCCCACCAATCGCCTGTACCACAACACCGGTGCTGGCAGCTTTACCGATGTGACGGCTGCCTCGGGGACCGGGCACACTGGCTACGGCATGGGCGGTGCCGCCGCTGACTACGACGGCGATGGCGACGTGGATCTCTACGTGACCAACGTTGGCCCCAACCTCTTGTTGCGCAACGAGGGCGCTGGGCGCTTTGTCGATGTGACTGCCGCCGTGGGTGGGGGCGATACTCGGTGGGGCACTAGTTGCGGTTTCCTAGACTACGACCTCGACGGCGATGTGGATCTCTACGCGACCAATTACGTGGAGTTTGATCCGCAGAACAATATCGTCTGTGCCGAGGGCGGCATTCGCTCCTATTGCGAGCCAAAGTTCTACGAGCCGGTAGGCGATGTACTCTACCGCAACGAAGACGGCCAATTCCGCGATGTGACGTTGGAGACGGGAATCATCCACAAAGGGCGCGGCTTGGGCGTGGCCTTTGCGGATTACGACCTCGACGGCGATACCGACATGTACGTGGCCAACGACGGCACGATGAACTTCCTCTACCAAAACCAAGGGAACCGCTTTGCCGAGGTCGGCCTCTACGCCGGGGGACGCTACAACGAGGACGGCTTGGCCGAAGCTGGCATGGGAGTGGAATTCGGGGATTGGGACAACGACGGATTGCAAGATATTTTTGTGACCAACTTCGCCCAAGAGACCAATACCTTGTACGGCAACGACGGGCAGGGACAATTCTACGACATCACCCTGCGCGCCGGTTTGGCCGAGTGCAGTTACAAACCGCTGGGCTTTGGCACCAATTTTTTCGACTACGACAACGACGGCGACTTAGATCTCTTTGTCGCTAATGGCCACGTCATGGACAAAATCACCCAAGTACACCCCGGCCATGCCTACCCGCAGCCCAATCAGGTGCTCTGCAACCAGCGGGGGACCCGCTTTGTCGATGTTTCTGCTAGGCTCGGTCCCGCGCTCGCGGTGGCCGCGGTAAGCCGGGCTTCGGCCACGGCCGATTACGATAACGATGGCGACCTAGACCTGCTAGTGACTAATGTGGCCGCCGCTCCCAACCTGCTGCGCAACGACGGGGGCAACCGGCAACACTGGTTGACGATTCGATTGGCGGGCACCGCGCAGCACGCTCGCGTCGCCGTGACCGCCGGTGGGCAGCGCCAAGTCAAGGAGCATCAGTCGGGCGGTAGTTATCTTGCGAGTAGCGATCCTCGTCTCCACTTTGGCCTAGGAGAGGCCACCGAGGCCACAGTCGAAATTCGCTGGCCCGACGGCGCGTTGCAAAAAATAAAAGCGGTGGCGGCCAATCAAATTTTACACATAATTCAATCTAAACCCTAACCCCAACTTGCTATAGCCATTCTGAATGACTTGAGCGATTTGAGATGCTGAATAATGTGATGCCTCTATCTGCGTCCATCTGCGGATAAGCCGGGTAATTATGGAAAACCCCGAGAAAGGCCGTTTTGTCATGCCCTCCTCCAAGCTGAAAATGACCGCCCCCTTATTCGCGCTACTAATTCTGGGTACGGCCTGCTCGCAAGACCCCAATGACGACGCCTTAGAAAAGCACCTCCGCCTCACCCGCCAAAATCCCACTGCACCGCCCGCGTACTACAACTTGGCCGTAGCCTATACGCAAGCCGGCCGCTACGACGAAGCCCAGCAAAACTATGCCAAAGCCCTCGACCTCGATCCAAACTACGCCCTCGCCCACGATGGCTTGGGGCTTTTGGCCCAGCGGCGTGGTGCCTTGGACGAGGCTGCTGCTCACTTTCAAAAAGCCCTTGAACTCGACTCCACCTTGGCCGCGACGAGCAATAATTTGGGCAATATCCACTATCAGGATGGAGCCTTGGAAAAAGCCGTCGCCGCGTATCAAGCGGCCGTGCGCCAAGCTCCAGAGGATATCGCGTTCTACATCAATCTCGCCCGCGCCCTGCGCGATCTGAGAGAATTTGACCAAGCGGTGGCCGTCCTATTGCAGGCCGTTGATCGCGACCCATTTTCCCGGGAAGTCCACGCGGCCTTGGGTCATCTGTACGCCGAAGATTTGCGCGTTGAAGATGCGGTGGCCGCCTATGGCGAGGCCCTTCGCATCGCGCCTAGTGCCGACCTCCACATCCGCTTGGGCGATGTCTATACCCGCGTTGAAAAATTGGACGAGGCGGTGCGAGAATACGAAAGCGCCTTGGAGTTGGACAAGGACAACGCCGAAGCTCGTTACAAGTTGGGTGCTATCTATGCCACCCAGCAGCGCATCCCCGAAGCAGTGGCTTTAGCCGAAAAAGCCGTCGCGCTAGATTCGACCCAGACGGCGGCCCTACAGCTCTTGGCGCGACTGTACGTCAATCAGGGCTTTTACGACAAAGCCGAAAGAACACTGCTGCGAGCTATTGAAACGGACCCCAGCTTGATGGATGCCCGCAGCGAACTAGGGGCGCTCTACATCCGCCAAACCCAGTACCAAAAAGCCGAAGTTATCTTAAAAGAAGCCGTGGAAAGGGATCCGCAGCACGGCGAATCTTGGCGTCAGTTGGGTCTGCTCTACAGCGATTTGAATCGCTCTGAGGAAGCGGCCAAGATGCTGCGCCAAGTTCTCGCCATTAATCCTTTACATCCGGAAGCCCTGTACAACTTAGCTAACGTTCTCCTCGCTCTTGGCCAAACGACTGAGGCCGAGCGCCTGCAAAACCGCTTTGAACGCCTCGGGCGTCTCCACGACCACATCAATCAGCTACAGCAGACCCTCGACGCTACTCCGGCCAACGTTGCAGCTCGCTTGCGTCTGGCGCGTGCTTATCTCGCGCTCCGGCAGTGGGAAAAGGCCGAAGCCCAGTACCGGTCGCTGCTTTCTGTTGTGCCCACCCATTTGGAAGCGCGCCTCCAGCTAAGCGGCCTCTACGCCCAGCACGGCAAGCTCGCTAGGGCACTGCGGGTGTGCGAAGAGGCCCTAGCGCACAGTCCCCCGGACTCGGCCCGCTATAAAATTTACTTTACGCTCGGTCATCTCTACCACGCACAGGGCCGTATCGAGGAGGCCGAGGCCGCCTTAGAGCGCACGTTGGCGCTAGAGCCTACCCATGCACAAGCCTATAACAATTTGGGCAACCTCTACCTAGAAAAAAACGATCTTCAACAGGCGGCGACGGCCTATCAACAGGCGTTTGAAGTAGCGCCCGACTTTGCCGAGGCCCACTACAACTTGGGCCACCTCTACGCCCAACAGAAGGCCCGTGTTAAGGCCGAGCGCCAGTACCAAGCCGCGCTGTGTGCAGATTCTACCTACGCCAGAGCGCATTATGCACTTGGCGTTCTCTACCAAGAGGCGGCGCAACCCCGCCAAGCCATCCGCGCGTACAAGCATTTTCTCGCGCAGTGGCGGGGCGATCCCCGTCTAACCCAAGCCGCCCAAGAGGCGTTAGCACGACTGGCAGATTCCCAGTAGAGCAGGTCAAAGAAATGAGGACAAGTAATGAACACAGCATTCGCCGGTACTTTCTTGGTCGCACTGTTGGCTACTCAGGCGGCAGCGTTCTCGCAAACCGAGTTTCACCTGCAATACGGCAAACACAAGAATCCATTCTCGATAGCCACACAACAGACCTTTGTCTTTACCGTGCAACAAGCTGCGGGATGGAAATTGGGCGACAGCTTCTTCTTCATCGACTACCTCGATGACGACGCCCGCGACGGTTTCAACGACCGAGATTTCTATGGCGAATGGTATCCAACCCTAAGTCTCGGCAAGCTGACCAACAGGGAATTGCGCGTCGGCCCCATTCGGGATTTTGCCCTAATTGCCGGGGTCAATGTCGGCGGCGACGCCAACGTCGTGAAGTACCTGCCCGGTCTGCGGGCCTCGTGGGACCTGCCGGGATTCGCGTTTCTGAATACGGACCTAACGGCCTATATCGACGACAACACCGGCGTCGCGGGCGGCGGTGCTCCTGCAACCGACAACAGCTTCATACTCGACGTCAATTGGGCTTTGCCTCTCAATGTTGGCAATCAGTCTCTGGCGATTGGCGGCCATGCCGAGTACTTGGGTGGCCGCACCAATGAACTTGGTGAAAACGTCAAGAGTTCCATTCTCGCTCAGCCGCAGTTTACTTGGGACCTGGGGAAAATGATCGGAGCGCCCAATCAGCTCATGGTCGGCATTGAGTACCAGTACTGGCTCAACAAGCTCGGAACAGACGAAGATGAGAGTACAGCCCAGTTGCTGGTGGTATGGCGTTTGTGAAGATGACGGGGCTTTTGGCGCGAGTTGCACAATCGTTGCATATTCCCCCGGGCAATGACTTTGTAGTGCAATCTGAGTGAAAGGGTGAATTTGGCAATGGCGCAAGTAAATGAAAACATCCGCTACGAGCCGGACGAGCGACCTCCCCACTCTGTCGCCGCTGGGGTTGGTTTTCAGGCCGCGGTGGTCATCATCGCGCCGGTGGTGCTCAGTGCGGTCATTATTGGCCGGGCGGCCAACCAGCCGGAGAGTTATCTAAATTGGATCGCCTTTGCGGCGCTGCTGATCAGTGGCGTGAGCACGATTCTGCAAGCGGTGCGGGTCGGGCGGATCGGGGCCGGGCACGTGCTCGTCATGGGCACTTCTGGTGCCTTCATTGCGGTCTGCATCACGGCACTGGTGCAGGGCGGACCGCCCCTGATGGCGAGCCTGATCGTCGTCGCGTCGCTGTTTCAGTTTGCCCTCGCCGCGCGGCTTTCGCTATTGCGCCGAATCCTCACACCGGTCGTCTCGGGCACGGTGATCATGCTGATCGCCGTCACGGTCATGCCGATCGTTTTCGGCTTGCTGACGGATGTGCCCGAGGGTACGCCGTCGGCTGCTGCTCCGACTGCGGCCGGTGCGACGCTCGTGGTCCTTGTGGTATTGGCTCTGCGCGCTCCCGTGACTTGGCGACTATGGGCACCACTCATCGGCATTGTGGTAGGCTGCGCGGTGGCCGCTCCCTTCGGACTGTACGACATTCAGCCCGTAATTGCAGCGCCTTGGATCGGTTTTCCCGATGGCTCGTGGCCGGGATTGGACCTGACGTTCAGCGCAGAATTCTGGGCACTACTGCCGGCGTTTGTGCTCGTTACTCTGGTAGGCGCGATTGAGACCATTGGCGACGGCGTTGCCATCCAACGGGTCTCGCGGCGCGAGCCACGGGCAACCGATTTTCGCTTGGTCCAGGGCGCTCTCAATGCCGATGGGATGGGCAACCTGTTGTCCGGGCTTATTGGGACGCCTCCCAATACGACCTACTCAACCAGTATATCGCTCGCCGAACTCACCGGGGTTGCCGCACGCCGCGTTGGGGTGTATGTGGGGGTCATTTTTGCGGTGCTGTCCTTCTCACCCAAGGTGACGGCTCTCCTGATCGCCATTCCCAATCCCGTGGGGGCGGCCTATGTAACCCTGCTAATAGGCCTGCTTTTCGTCCAAGGTATGAGGTTGGTCGTTGAGAGCGGCCTCAATCACCGCAAGGCCGCAGTGGTGGGGTTGTCGTTCTGGCTTGGCGTGGGTTTCCAGAATCAGGTAATCTTCGCCGACTTGCTGGGCGGAACGTGGGGCACCTTGCTCGGCAACGGCATGACCGCTGGTTGTGTTACGGCGATTGTGTTGACCGCATTCATGGAGCTGACGGCTCCGCGCCGCCGACGTCTAGAGGTCGAATTAGCCGACGCCTCGCTGCCCAGGATCGACGAGTTTCTCCGCGCTGTTGCCGCGAAAGTCGGCTGGGACGATCCGGCGACCGAGCGGCTGTGCGCTGCCGGGGAAGAGACCCTGGCGATTCTGACCCAACAAGCGGAGGACGATGCGACCAACGGACGGCACTTGATCCTCACCGCACGACCCGCCGAAGGGGCTGTGGAGCTGGAGTTTTTGGCGGCTGCCGCGGGAGAAAATCTCGAAGACCGGCTGGCGTTCCTGAGCGAACAGCCCGAGATAATAGACGAACGCGAGATTTCGTTCCGGCTGTTGCGGCACTACGCGGCTGCGGTGCGGCACCAGAAATACCACGATTTAGACATCATTGCGGTGCAGGTCGAGCGCACGCCTTAGATCGGTTGGGCCTTCCCTTTGTTTATGTACTGATGTTAAGCACAGGCCCTAGGTATGAGATGCTTCGCTTTGCTCAGCATGACAAGTGCTGGCTTACTGCTTTCCTGTGTCATGCTGAGCGGAGCGAAGCGGAGTCGAAGCATCGTATTCCTCGATGCCCATGCGTAACATCACTTGTGCAGATGGTGCTCGGCCCGTTTTGAATGTTCGACCGCGAACTTAAAAGCGGGCAACGCTAAAATCTCCAGTTGTTCCCGTCCCTCGGTCACCCGGATGATCGCGTTCGATGGCACCTCATCGAACACCTGCTCCTCGCCACTTTTCGGCCAAAAAACCACTAGCTGCGCCACTCGCTCCGCTGCACCCAACCCCACGTACTGACGCAGCGGATTGCCGCCAAAACTGCCGCCGCTGCCGACCCACCGATAGAGAGATCGCCTTTGGCCGCCCTCCACCACATCGACCCGCAGTTGCGTCCCGATCCCCGAGCGATTCGACTCCACTCCCACCACCTCAATCGCTAGCCAGCCGTGACCAAACCCTGGATTTTCATATAGCACATCGGCGAACCCGTCGCCGCGATAGGCCCCGCCCATCTGCTCGAATATATCCACATCGCCATCGTGGTCTAAATCGGCAAATACGACCCCATGTCCCTTCTGCAGATGCCCCAACCCGCTGGCAAAAGTCACATCGACAAAGCGCTGACCCGCTTGGTTCCAATACAACACATTGGGCATCAACTCGGCGTAATCGGTGTCGCCGGTGCCCAAGTAGAAATCCAAAAAACCATCGTGGTCTAAATCGCCAAAGTTGGCCCCCATAGGTTTGGTTGGCTGCGCGAGATGGCTCTTTTGGGACACGTCCGCAAAGCCGCCTTGGCCATCGCCGCGATACAGCCGCGCCTGCTCCACGGACACCGAGTGGCCCAGATACGCGGCGGCGATGTCGGCGATGGTGGCTGAGTATGCGGCGACGAATAGGTCGAGGTGGCCGTCGTTGTCAAAGTCCCAAAACCAGGTAGGGAAGCTGGCCCGAGGGGCGACGACGCCGAGAGTGGGAGCCACATCGGCGAAGGTGCCGTCGCCTTGATTGCGGTAGAGCCGATTGGGCTGCCCGAGGTTGGACACGTATAGATCGGGCCAGCGGTCCCCGTCGTAGTCGCCCCAGACGACGGCTTTGGCGTGGGCGTATTGGTCAACGCCAGCCGCCGGGGCCACATCGGCGAAGGTGCCGTCGCCTTGGTTGCGAAAGAGTTGGCCGGGGGCTACAAAAGTGTCGGTGGTTTCATTGCCGTTGTAGAGGTCGAGATCGCCGTCGAGATCGTAGTCGGCCCAGGCGGCGGTTTGGGTTGGGTAGTGGTCTTGCCCTAAGCCGGCGGCAAAGGTCGCGTCGAAAAAGGTGCCATCGCCGGCATTGCGCAGCAGCGAATTGGGGTGCTGGCCATGTTCGCCGAACCAAGCCCCGCGCAGGACGAGCAGGTCGAGATGGCCGTCGTTGTCGTAGTCGGCTTGCACCAAGTTGAGGCCGCCCAACAGCCCGTTGAGGTTGGCCTCCTCGGTGCGGTCTGCAAAGGTGCCGTCCCTCCCATTGCGGAAAAAGCGCAGTTGTCCGGCCAAATCCGATGTCGAGACGAAGAAATCGAGATACCCATCGCCGTCGAAGTCGTCGGCCACGGCCCCGCCAGAAAGGCTGAAGGTGTCCAGTCCGAGCGCAGGAGCCACATTGACCCAGCGCGGAAACGCTGCTTGAGATTCAAAGGCTGCGGGAGGAATCCGGTGAGCGGGCGGCACCCCTTCGGGATACTGCCCCAAGGTCATATAGGCGATGTTGAGCAGCCAGCGGGCACTTAGGTGCAAGCGCTCCTCTGCGGCGGTATTATCGAGCACGGCTTGAAAATAGGGGATGGCTTGGCGCGACCCTTCGGGGAGGGTATGGAAGCCGTCGGGGCGAATGGGCAGGATGCAGTGGTCGGCGTTGGGGTTGAGGACGCAGTTTTGGGTTTCCCCCAAGCGCAGCCACGCCAGCCCTAGGCGAAAGTGTATCTCATTTACTACCTGAGCAGGGACCGAGTGTTGGCCCGCGAGCATCTCTTCGGCTGCGGTGAGATGATCTATGGCGCGGCGTTCCCGTCCCAAGAAAAGTTCGGCGATCCCCAAGCGAAAATGGAGACTAATTCGGTCTTGGACGGGGGCTGCATCGGGCAGTGCCTGCAACTGATCTTCTAGCTGTCGTAGCTGAGCTTCGCCTTGATAGGGATTCTCGTCGAGATTTTGCGCGCGAACCTCTGCTAAAAGAGCCACCATTTTTTGATGGCTTTCCTGCTGGGAGAGCGAGGCAGCGTGGCTGGCCGAAATCGCGAACAGGAAGGGCAGCACATAAGACATGAATGGCTGCGAGATGCCCACGTTTCGAAGAGGCGCGTCCTTGGGTTCTAAGTCCATGCGTCGCTTTCTATGCTGTTTGCCCACAATAGTACGACGAATTGACAATGCCGCCCAATCTGCGTAGGGTTCGGCGCATTCATGCCGAGTGAAATGCGCAAATTCCTCCGCCCATCCCACTGCGCCAGTCTGTTGGTGTTGTTGGTCTTCCGGCTCGCCTTTGCCGACGAGATCCGCTTCGACTCGGCGCGCGACTGGGCCACTTGGTCCCTGCCGCATGGAATCGTCACAGCCACGCCCGATGGCCGTCTGCAGCCGGTGGCCGTCCGCCGCAACATAGATGCTGTCGCCAACCTCGCCCTTTTCGACGGTGGCATCCGCGAGGCTGGTTCCAATGCATCTCAAGCTGCCTTGGTCATTGACGGCGACTTGACGACCGGCTGGCACCCGGACCTGCAGGATCCCCCTGACACTTGGTTTATCGATCTAGATCTCGGCCGCGGCGTCTTCGCTACCCGCGTCGTCCTCCACTTTGCCACCGACGCCCCGCCCTTCTCGCTTATTGACCTGCTGTTGTCCACGGGCGAGCCGCAAATCGATCATAGCAACACCTCGTTCAACGATGTACTGGTGTTCCGCACCCAACATCGCTTTAAGGAAAACGACAGCCACCGCGTGGTCTTTGAGTTAGACCAGTCCACCCACACGCCCATCCGCTACGTGCGCGTCGAGAACCTCCTGCCCGTAGAAGGCGCGCGCCTGACCGAAATCAGCGTCGAAGAATTCGGCGACAACTTGGCGCTCAACCTGCTAGAGCGCAGCGGTAGCATCCACATCAAAATCGGCGAGAATGCCGATGATGACGTGCCCTTGGGCAATGCCATCCAGCTAGCCGACGGCGACTTCTTTACCCGCTTCCGCTATGGCCGCGCCGTGCGCAGCCCAGAAGATGTCTGGGGCGAGATTACCTTAGATTTGGGGGCGATCTATTGGATTGACTGGATTCGCTTGGTCAGCGGCATCGTACCTCGGCCCACCAACCGGCCTGGAGCCGCGACGGGCAACATCGGCGACCGAACGCTTTCTCTCCGCCGCTTTGATCTCAACCTCTATGAAGTGCTGACCTCGGACGGCTCGCTCGCGCCCGACGGCAGCTTTATTTGGGAGCGCAAGTTCCTCGACCGCCGCTCGGGCACCAACTACCGGCAGGGCTTTGCCGATCACGCCTTCCCGCCGACTCCTACCCGCTTCCTGCGCATCAACTGGCTCATCTGGGACGCCAACTGCGGCGGCAACTGCGGCGCGGCTTCGGGGATATTAGAAGAGCTGATGATCTATGGCCGGGGCTTCCCGCGCGAAGTGCAGTTCGGGTCGGGGCTGATTGACTTAGGCGACGACAAGAATGTCACCGCCCTGCGCTGGGATGCGGATGCGCCGCCGGGCACAGCTATTGAGATCCGCTCGCGCTCGGGCAATTCGCTCGATCTCAACGTTGCCTATCACGACAAAAACGGCAAGTCCGTCACCGCTGCCCGCTACCAGAAGCTCATCCCCTCGTTCCGCGGCCGCATCGACACGACCTTCTCCCCGAGTGCAGACTGGAGCCCGTGGAGCAATATTTACAGTGCTTCGGGCGCGGCCTTTCTCTCGCCCTCGCCGCGCCGCTACTTGGAACTAGACTTGCGCCTGACCTCGGACGACCCGCTCGTCGCCGCAGCGCTCGATCATATTACCTTGGAATTCTCGCCCCCGCTGGCCGAAGGTCTATTCGGCGAGATTTTCCCCGCCCAAGTCGAGCCTGGGGTTGAGCACGAGTTTAGCTACTTTCTCCAAGCCCGCTCTGCCCCGCACGGCTTTGATCGCATCGCCCTCGAAGCCCCCAGCGCGTTGCGCTTTATCGAAGCGCTGGTCGATGGCGAGTCTGCTGCTGTTGCTGTGGACTCGACTGAGGGCCGTCTCGCTCTTGATTTTTCCGCCCCGATCCGCAGCCGCCAACTAGTCGAGTTGCGCTTTGCCACCGCTGTCTTCGTGCAGGCGACTCGCGTTGCCGCCTTCCTCGAAGACGGCGAAATCCGCCAGCGCGTTGATCCCGGCAACGCCAGCGACCGCGTCGCCAGCGACTCCGACGTCGTCCGCTTCGCCGTTGGTGGCGATTTGCTCAAAAACTTGGTGCTCAATACACCCGTCGTCACGCCCAACGGCGACGGCATCAACGACGAACTGCGCCTTTTGGTCCACGTGGTCAATGTCCTCGAACCTCGTCCCTTGTGCCTGCGCCTTGGCGATTTGTCTGGCCGCATCGCCTACGAGCACTGCGGCGAAATCCGCGCTGGAGAGCTCGTGCTGGTTTGGGATGGGAGAGACCATACCGGTAAACGCGTAGCGCCCGGCGCGTATATCGCGGCCTTGCAGATCGAAGGAGACGCCCGGCAGCAGAGCGTTCAGCGCGCCGTTGCGGTCGCTTATTGAAGCAGCACTACCGATCCCACGGAAACGCAAACGTCGGCCCATTGGCATACCGCCGCATCCCGATTTCCAACGTCTCGCCGGCTCCCGGCGCTAGTTCCACGGCAAAGGACGAATCGTCTATCGCGATTTCTTTCCCCCCCACGCGCACGCTCGTAAACTGGTGCTCGGCATAGGCTCCGCCCTGTACAATTACTGCGCGTCCGGCTACTGGGTCTGTATTTACCAGCGTCAGCGTCATGGAGTCCTCGCCGAGCCGCTCCACCAGCGCCCCTACGCCCTCGGGCATCCCCGCTCGCCCGGCCTGCGGATCGAAGTAGCGCACTCGGCAGTGCAGCGGCGAGCCGTGGCGCGGCGTCAGCCCGCCCAACATGAGTTGGGTCAGTCCGCCCGGAATGGCCGGATTGAATGGGTTGGGATTGTCCGACAGCCGGGTGTCCGGCGTCGTTGGGTCGCGGCGCACCTTCTCCATTTGCGTGCGGAGGCGGGCAAAGTCGGCCTGTAGCGCCGCTTCCGGGTAGGTGGAGTCGCGTCCCTCCAAGAAGCCGAACCAGCCGCTGTCTGGGTTTAGTCGGCTCAGATCAGCCCGGTCCATTGACCAGTAGTACACCTCTTGCGCTCCGTGCGCGTACTTTGCTGGCCGGAACTCGTACCAGCCTTCGTCCCCGTGCATATGCGGGTACATCATCTGCCCGTCGATTTCCTTCCCATTGGCATTGATTTTGTCAATCATCTGCCGCCACACATCGACGAATTGCTGCTCGCCCGACAGCAACAGCGCGTTGCCAAAGCCCGAAATCCCCAGCCCGTGCGTGTTGCGGCTGGACATCGCCCCGGTCTGGGGCACCTCGACGGTAAAGGCCCAGCCGTAACACCCTCCGTACCACTTGCCGTCGCACTCGCCGCCAATAGTCCCATCGAGTCCGATGTTGGTCGGGATGATCCCATCGTTGGCTAGCGTGCGCTGACGCCAGGCTTCGACGTATTCGAGCACCCAGTCCTTGTACTGGTCTTCGCCCGTCAGTGCGTACGCGTTCAGCCCCAAGGCCGTCGCCACCATGTTCTGCGGATGATCGCCGACGACATCGGTGTAGTCTTTGAAGTGGGCCAGCATCTCCTCAAAGTTGCGCTCTCCGTGCAGGGGAATGAAGCGCTCCTGCACTTCGTCGAGCGGATCGCCGGCCCAGTCGAGCGCCGTGGCCTTGCGTAGCAGCGGTCCGCGGCTGCCGTTGAACAGACTCTTGATGATTTTGTGTTCGGGGTCGTAGTTGGGTGCCTGTGGGTCGTCGCCCATGTAAAATCCAGCGTAGCGCCGCACCCGCTGCTCAAATGCCTGCTCGCGTGGATTCATCAGCCCGTGCAGGTTGAACGTCGTCAGCCCTTCCCCGTTGTGTACCCAGTCGAACATCACCGGAAATTCGCGATAGTACATCCCGTCCCGGGTAAAGGGCACTTCCGTGGTCTTGGCCTCGGTGTATTGCTTGAGATGCCCCTCCCATGCCAACTGGCACATATCGTACAGATGGGCTCCGCCGCCCAACACGTAGAGCACGGGCCAGTGGACCAAATTCTCGATGGCGTCGTCCGGCCCGTCGTTGCCGCCCCAGCGCGGGATGCACTCCAAATAGCCCCGCTCATCGAAGTACTTGGCGAAAAATTCCGTACATCCCCTAGTTTGCGCCCGAATCAGTTCCCACTCCAGCAGCGCCCAAGCGGGCGGTGGCATGGGCGTGTCAATGGCGATGGCGCGAGGATTTAGATAGCTCATGGATGGCTCCTTTTTGCACAGTAAGCGAAGCGATTGTCGAAAATCAAATCCAGTTTTCAACTACTAGATCGCGAATTCTTGCAAAGTGCTTCAGATTGTTCGTCACCAATGTGAAATTATTGGCGAATGCAATGGAAACGATCATTATGTCCACAAAATGAGCGTGTCTGTATCGAGCAAATACATTAAAGCGTTATATTCCTTCCAAGCGTTCTCGACGAAATGATTTCCTCGACAATTTCTTTAGCCTCTCGGGAATCCTTCCAGATACCGCACAATCCAGAGCTTTGCTTTACGGCTTCATCAGGAACTCGAACTTCGACCCGAATTCCATCGGGAAGCTGGATATTTTCGTCGAGGAGAATTTGATTATCTTTGATATGACCCCAAACAATCATTTGCAATGCTCCGTTCTTCTTGGGCGCGATACGATGATCCCGTCCCGTGTAGCTTGATACGATCTCGCTGAGAAGAGGTTGTTTTCGGCTTGCAGCGGACGATGCTAACTCCGTTTATATAAGAACCTGTCTCAGTGGCGGCAAGTTTTTCGCATGCACCTTACAGCGCGGCCCAAACCATGACGCAACCGCCCTACCCGCAGCACCTCAATCCCAAGCTGACGCCTGAAGTCGCCGAGGACGTAGCTTTCTTCCGCAAGTGGGGCTATCTCGTCGTCGAAGACGCCATCACCGAGGTGCAGATCGAGACTCTGCGCACGGCCCTCGACGCGGCCTGTGCACGCGGGAGCGGCGAGCAGTTTATCCATCAGCTCTTAGAAGAGGACGCGGCCTTTGCTTTCCTGCTCGACAACCCGCCTGTGCTGGAGAGGATGCAGGCCATTCTGGGCACCTGCGTCCAGCTTCACAGTGCCACCGCCCGCGTAACCGCGCCGGGACAGGAGAACCAGAATTGGCACCGCGACGTGCCCTGGCCCATCGATCCCGACGGCACGCCCTATGGCGCGTTGCCCGGCCAGATAAACTGCGGCTACTACTTGGACGAATTGGACGAGGACAATGGTGCCATCGTCATTGTCCCTGGCAGCCACCGCGCCCCCTTTCGCCCGCCCGAAGGTCATCCGCGCTTCCCGGAGGAGAAGTGGGTTTTCGTCCGCCCGGGTCAGGCGGTGATGTTCGATGGCTGTCTCTATCACCGAGGCGCGGCCAACCGTTCGGCGGTACGCCGCCGCGTCTGCCTGATGTGCTACCAAACCGCCTGGATGAAATCCCGCGAGTCCTTCGACGGCCCTTTTGCGCAGAAAATTCGCGCAACGGGTACCGACCAGCAGAAAATGCTGATGGGTGCCATAGAAAAATGGTAAGGAGGAACCAACCCATGTTGAACACCACACAAGTTGAACACTACCACACCGAAGGCTACGTCGCTGTCCCGGGCTTCCTCAGCGCCGAGGAGGTCGCGGCCTTCCTGCGCGAGATGGACGCGGTCAGCGCCGGCAATACGCTCGCCAGCCACGACGTCACCCGAATGGAGATGGAGCCGAGCCAGCCTCCCGACGGCACGCAGGTGCGCCGCTTGTACGAGCCTTGTAGTCACTACGAGGTCTTCCGGGAATTCTCCGAGTCGGAGCGGCTCCTTGACGCGGTCGAGGCCCTACTCGGCCCGGACTTGGTTTTTCACTACAGCAAGATCAATATGAAACCGGCCGGCGTTGGCTCGCCCGTCGAGTGGCACCAAGACCTTTCCTATTACCCACTGACCCATCGCGGCTCGGTGAGTATCCTCTTTTATCTCGATACCGCCGCTGTTGAAAACGGCTGCCTGCAAGTCATTCCCCGCCGCCATCAGGCTGACCTGCTATCGCACAACACCGACGGCTTTTTTCAAGGCCGGGTTACGGAAGCGGTTGATCAGTCCCTAGCCGTGCCGATTCCCGGTGGAGCGGGCACGGTCATCTTCATGCATGCGATGACCCCCCATGCCTCCATCGCCAATGCCTCCGACAAGCCGCGGCGCACGCTGATCCTGAGCTACCGCGCCGCCGATGCGTTTCCGATTTACACCGGCGAGATGACGTACAAGACCGAGGCCAATGCGCGTCTAGTGCGTGGCCGGTTTGCGCACACAGCGCGTTTCGAGGACCGCACTTTTCCCATCCCGCTGTACAAGGACGCCATTTCCTCGCTCTACGACTTGCAGGAGCGCTCGCGCCAAGGGGAGATGGTGGCCGAGAGTGTTTGACGGCGGAGCAGAATTTTATTTCTTACCAGTAAGATTAAGTAAAAGGAGACTTTATGGAGTCAGTCGCCACCACCCGCATGTCCTCCAAAGGGCAAGTCGTCATTCCCGAGTCCCTGCGTCAACAGCTCGGCTTGGAGTCGGGTACCCGGTTCATCGTCATGGGCGAAGACGATGTCATCATTCTTAAGACCATCCAGACGCCCTCCATGCGCGATTTTGACCGCATGATTGCCAAAGCGCGCCGTCAAGCTAAACAAGCTGGGATGAAGCGATCAGATATTACCGCCGCCGTTTCCCGGGTCCGAGCGACGAAGTGAAAGTCGTAGTGGACACAAATGTCTTTATATCGGGCGTATTCTTTACTGGTCCACCGCACCAGATCCTCGATGCTTGGAGGCGCGGCAGAGTTCAGATCGTCGTGGCACCCGAAATTCTTACTGAATACCGCGACACTGGTACCGAGCTGACAGCTAACTTTCCCGAAGCTGAACTGGAGCCTTGGCTGGAATTACTCGCCGTCAAGTCAACTTTAGTAGAAGCACCGCCCCTAGAAAAACAGGTCTGCACTGATCCAGACGACGATAAATTCCTCGCCTGCGCCTTGGCCGGCAGAGTTTCAATCATCGTTAGCGGCGACAAGGCTCTGCTGCGGGTATCCGGCTATAAGCGACTCAAAGTGCTCACACCTCGATCCTTCGTTGATCAGTATTTGTAAAGGAGAACGGCCCTTCCGTGCAGAAAGTCCGAGCAACTGTTAATGACCAGCAGAAAATGCTGATAGGTGCTATAGAGAAATCTTGGTGAAAATTTTTCTACACCAAATAGGAGAAAACATGCAGCGTTTTATTTTCCTTACATGCCTAACGACTCTTGTGATGACCTTGCCAGCGTTCGCCCAGCAAATGGAAGATGTTGTTCACTTGAAGAATGGTGGACTCATTCGCGGAACGATAACTGAGCAAATTCCAAGCGAGTCACTGAAAATACAGACGCGGGACGGGAACATATTCGTCTATACGATGGATGAGATTGCTAAAATATCTAAGGAGCCTGTAATGAGGATGCGAGGGCATATTGGGGCCAAAGAGAAAAATCCTTGGCTCGCTTTTGGTCTATCGCTTCTAATTCCAGGAGCCGGACAATTCTATAATGGGCAGCACGATAAGGGGATGTTTCAATTAGGCGTAGTTGTCTTTCATTATAAAGATTGTAGATGGATACATGATTGTTCTGGGAAAGATGACTTAGGGATTTTGACTTTACTCGGTTTCGGTTTCCATATATGGTCAATAGTTGATGCACCGATCTCTGCCGACGCAATAAATCAGCAAAGCCAGCAACCTTCCTACGGGCATCTGATTGAGCTTCGCGGCAGCCGAGCTACGCTTGGTGTCGATCCTGTAGTTTCTCACAAAAATCTGGGGACGAGACTGACGCTCCATTTTTAGTTCGTTTTGGAATCCTGCCTCTAACATCGACAACCGACAGGAACGCCGCCGATGTCTCAACAAGACGCCAAAAGAAACTTCGACCAACTCATCCGCGACGGCTACTGTTTGGTAGAAGACGTCCTCGACGATGATATGCTCTGTCGCCTGCGCCGAGTCACCGACCAACTGCTCGACGCCCAAAGCCAAGAAATCCGCGCCCAACAGCGCTCCACCGGCAGCATGATTGATGTCGGCGTCCATCCCATTTTCGCCGAACTCGTCGCCTACCCGCCCGCCCGCGCCGCGCTCGAAACCTTGGGCTTTCTGCGCCCTCGGTGGATGTCTGGTTACGTCATCAGCAAACCGCCCAACAGCCCGGCGCTGTTCTGGCATCAGGACTGGTGGGGCTGGGACGATCCTTCGAGTTATACGCCCCTGCCCCAGCAGCTTTTTCTGATGTACTACCTCGTTGATACCACGCCTCACAACGGCTGCCTGCGCCTGTTGCGCGGCTCGCATCTGCAGCGCCATCGCATGCACGACGAGGTGCCCGACGCCCACACCGACGAACTCCGCCGGGTGGCCGACCCCGACCATCCGGCCTATCGGTCGATTCCCGAAGAGGTGGATGTGTCCGTGGCGGCGGGCGATGTGGTCATCGGCGACGCACGGTTGTTGCACTCGGCTCACGCCAACAAGTCGGCCCAGCGCCGCACCGTCATTACCCTGTGGTATTTCCCGTATTTCGACCTGCTCTCCGACGGCCTCCGCGCTGCCATCGCCCGCCCCCGCGAATGGGTTGGTTGGGACGACGAAGATAGAGCACGGGTTGCCGATCTTTTGCCCACCTATGAGGGTGCCGTCGAACCCGTGCCTTGGAACCGGATGCCGGGCGAGGCGCTCACGCATTAACTGATGTTACGCACGGATACCGAATGTCTGGCGCACGCAGTTCGGTGGGATCCGAAAAGGGCAACCCCAAGGGTTGCCCCTACAAGGCGTAACATCACTCACTAAGAGGAGGGTTGAGATGGATTCGATCTTGCTGGACGATAGCCGCATGCAGTCTTTCATCGCCGACGGCTATACCGTGGTCAAAACGGATTTGCCGGCGGATTTTCACCAATCCATTTATGGGCAACTAGAGGAGGTCTTGGCTGCCGAGGGCAATCCGGGTAACAACCTGTTGCCCCGCATCCCCGACTTGCAGCAGGTGTTTGACCAACCCGAGGTGGCGGGAGCCCTGACCAGTATTTTGGGGCCGGGATACTATTTGCATCCGCATCGCTTCTGCCATTTCAACAAGCCGGGTTCGGAGGGACAGCGGCTGCACAAGGATAGCTGGAGTCGGCGGCACCACCGGCTGCGCTGGGCGATGGCCTTTTATTATCCGCAGGATACGCCGGTCGAGCGCGGCCCCACTGGCGTTGTCCCCGGCAGCCACTATCGCAACCATCTCGACCAAGGCGATGAGGAGCGAGAAGTCGCGCTCGCGGGGGAGGCTGGGACGGTCGGCATTGTCCACTACGATCTGTGGCATCGAGCCACGCCCAATAGCACCGAGCAGGCTCGCTATATGGTCAAATTCCTCTTTGTCCGCCTCGAAGAGCCAGACGGGCCTAGCTGGGATGCGAGCGGAGAGCCTTGGGCTGGGAATGGTCATGCCGAGGCACCCTTATGGCATAGTATATGGGAATGGTACGGCGGCCAGTCTGAGGGTCTTGCTGGCGACGGTGAGCAGTCGGCGTTGCTACAGGCGCTGATGGGCGATTCCGAGGCGTCCAGTCAAGCGGCGGCCTATGCCCTCGGTCGCGCTGGGGAGTCAGCCGTAGGGCCGCTTGTGGACTGTTTGCGTCAGGGGTCGGAACACGTGCGGCGCAACGCTGGCTATGGTTTGGCCGCGGCCGGTCCGGCTGCGGTCGAGGCGCTAGCGCAAGCCTGCGCGGACGACGACCCGGCTGTGCGGTTAGCTGCGGTCGATAGTTTGGGCGATATGGGTCGGGCGGGTGCCCCGGCGGTGCCGGCATTGCAGCGGGCGTTGGGCGATGCGTCAGACGAGGTGCGAGGCCACGCCGCCGAAGCCTTGGGGGCTATGGAAACATTGCCCTCAGCAGTACTGGAGGAACTAGCCGGAGTTCTGGGCGACGACGACGAATGGGTGCGGCGCAATGCCGCCTTGGGCTTGGCGCGGCTGGGTCCGGCTGCCGAGGCTGTGCAGCCAGCGGTGGTAGCAGCCCTAGACGATCCGAACCGCTATGTCAGCGCCAAAGCGGCCAAAACCTTGGAGCGCATTGGCACGCCAGAGGCGGCGGAAATTTTGTTCGACTATTTGTTCGCCGCTCGCTGGTGCCCCATCACCACCAAGGATACGCCGTATTAATAGTAGGGGGCGGTTTCAAACCGCCCCCTACCTAACGCCTATGCAAACCCCCATTCGCCTCGGATTAATCGGCTGCGGCGGCATCGTCCAGTTGCAGCACCTGCCGACGTTGTGTGAGCTCGATACGGTACGCATTGCCGCGCTAGCTGACCTCGACGACGACAATCTAGCTAAAGTCGGCGCGACGACCGGCGTCCCGTCCGCCCAGCGCTACGCCGACTACCGCGACATGCTGGCCCAAGCCGCCCTCGACGCCGTTCTCATTGCTACGCCGCACCACCTCCACGCCGAGCAAGTCATTGCCGCGGCCGCGGCTGGCTGTACCATCATCAGCGAAAAGCCGATGGCCACCTCGCTGGAGGAAGCTGCGGCTGTGTTAGACGCTGTGGCGCACCACGATGTCATTTATACCGTCGTCCACAACGCCGTCTTTACCCCCGGCACCCTCCACGCTATCGCCCTCTTGCACGGGGACGAGCTGCCCGAACCGCAAGTCGGCCGCGCCAAATCGCTCTTCCCCATGACCGAGGCTCATCACCATGCTAGCCCGGCTAGAATTTGGCGGGCCTCCAAAGCAGCGGGCGGCGGCTGTATCGGCGATACGGCGTACCACGAGATCTATTCGCTCGAAGCCTTGATGTGCTCGCCAGTACGCTATGTCGAGGCGAGGGTGCAGACGCGCTTTTTCGACATCGATGTCGATGATGTGGCGCTCTTGCTCCTCGAACACGAAAACGGAGCCATCTCCACGGTCTCGACCTCGTGGGGCATGGTCGGCGGAGGGGCTGGCGAGCTAGGCGGTCTCTGCGAAGTGCATACGCGCGGCGACTGCTTGCGCGTCGTTGGTCGCGGCCGGGCGCTGCATCGCTTCTCGCGGGAGACGGGCGCTTGGTCCGAGATTCCGCTCGACGTCACGGAGCGCAACCGCACTGGCCACGCCGACTATCTCACCGCCACGTTTGCCGCCCTAGCGGCAGGAGATCCTCCGCCGATCACCGGCGCGGAAGCCTATCACAACCTCAGCATCATCGAGGCGGCGCGCCGTGCCACTCAAGCGCGCCGCGCCATTGACCTAACGGAGCTTTGAATGCGTCCCTATATCGACTGCCACAATCACATCGGCCGCACCATCGACCGCGTGCCGCCGGTCGGCCAAAACACGGCCATGTGCCTCACGCGCTTTGCCGAGACCCACATCCACGCTGCGGTCTCCATGCCCACTGCCGTCGGCAGTCCGATTGCCCGCGGCATCGTGGATATTCGCCATCAGAACGAGGTCATCGCCCGCGCCTGCCGCGATTTTCCCGGTGTCTTTCCCATTGGCTTGGCCTTGATTGAAGAGCGCTTTGGCAAGCTGGGCATTGAAGAGGCCGAAAGGGCCATGAGTGAGTTGGGCTTGGTTGGCATCGTCGGCCATCCGCCCATTGCCGAGTGGTGCATTCCCTTCGTCGAGGCCGCGGCCGCTCGCGAGGGCTTGGTCAACCTGCACATGCACAACCCGCTCATGGACCGCATCGCCGCGATGTTCCCGCACTGCACGTTCATCGCCCACGCCAGCACTTGGGCCGCCGAGCATCTGGCTAAGTACGACAATGTGTTTTTCGAGGTCGTCCAGTACCCGGACGGGCCAGGCTCTGAGTGGGATTTCGCGTGGTTGGCCGACAAGGTGGGCCGCGAGCGGCTGATTTTTGGTGCCGATTTGCCCTATTACGACTATAGGGTATTGCAGCAGGTCATTGAGGAAGCCCGGGTTGACGACGACCTCAAAGACCGCATCGCCTACAAGAATCTCGCTGCGCTAATCACGCGCTTCAATCCAGCGTGGACACTACCGGCGCACCCTCCGAAGGCCGTGCGCGTTTATGATCCAGCGGAACTATGGGCCGTCAATCCTGCCAATCCCGCGCGTCTGACGGTTTTTGCCTGAGAGGAAGCCCCATGCCCGATCCCAAAATCGCCAAATGAGGGAGAATGGCGAGATCGTATTCCCTCCTCCTGCTGCTCGGTCTCTGCCCAGCTCTGCCCGTGCAGGGGCTGACCATTTATCGCATTGGTGGGGCTGACCAACCGCCGCCCACGCTGGACGTGCCCTATGAATTCGTGCCCGTGCCTTGGAGTGAAATTGTCGCAACCGCAAGCGGCCAGACCCAATCCCTACAATTGCAGGCGGAATATATCGAGCCCAAGCAGCTAGATGGCTCTGTCAATCTCACCCCGTCTATTGTCAAAAACGGCGGTTTGATTCTCACCACCAACCGCTACGATAGCTTGATTGCGCCCAGCGAGAGCGAGTTGGTGGCTTGGGATGGCGACATTGAGACTGCTTACCAGGGAAACGAGTCGGTTGCATGGGGAGGGATCTTCGACCGCCGGGAAAATAGGTCGTACAGGCCCTTCAAGTACTGGGTTTTCGATCTCGGGGGACGCTTCACTATCCAGAAGATCCGTTTCTATCCTAGGGACCGCTTTCGCTTTGAGCGCTTTGCGGAAAGTTTTATCGTCGGCGTCAGCGATGGGGATCCCTCCAAGGACGGAACGCGCGATCTCAAGGTCACCGAGGAATTGGACTTCGACCAGATTCACAATGTCCGCGAAAACACAAACGCCGTGGTTGAACTGGAATTACCCCAACAACCGGTGCGCCAACTCTTTTTTGCGCTCCGCCGCAATATTCGCAGTTTCTGGGAGATCGCCGAAGTCGAAATGTACGGGACCGGCTTCAGCGCCTTTGCCCGCTATGAATCCACTATTATCGATTTGGGCCAGTCCCTCGTCCTGGGTCCCTTGGTCTGGGCTGGCGACCAGCCCCTGGGAGCGAGCATTGAAGTGCGGACTCGACTGGGTGACGACCCCGATCCCAACTTGTATTGGCGGGTCACATTTCGCGGCGACGAGAAGACTCTTTTCGACCGCCAAGGTAAGTTGCTGACGCGGGAGACGTACGCGACCCTGCAATTGGGAGAACGCGCAGGCACGACCTACGATACCCGCAACTGGAGCGATTGGAGTGCCCCCATCGCCTTGGTTGCCGAGACCGGGAATCCGATTGGGGACCGGCCGCGGCGCTTTGCTCAGGTGCGGGCCGATTTCCACTCACAGCCCGAATCTGGCGGTCGCCTAAACTACCTGCAATTCGCCGCTTCTCACCCCCGGGCGGCACATATTGCTGCCGAGATTGAGCCGACACAGGTCCGCCCCGGTCAGACCGCGTCTTTTACCTACAAGCTGCTGCCCCGTTTTGATGGCGATGAACCGGGATTCGACCAAGTGGAGATCGACACGCCCGGGCGCGCTGTGAGCGTTGATGCCGTGCGCATTGACGGGCGCGACGAGGCCTTTGCCGTGGCTAGGCTGGATCAGTCGGGCTTTGCCGTGCAAATTCCCCACATCGATGTGCGGCGATCCCTAGATCTTATCGAAATCGACTTCAAGGCTCAGGTATTTCAGTATGGCACCGTCTTCTCAGGGCGGGTTTCCGACAGTACCCGGCTCCAAGAGGTGGCCCAAGCAGTGGTCGCAGGGGATGTGGATGTGCAAAATGATAGCGCGACGTTGCAGGTGGCGCTAGCAGATGTCGGCATTGAGTCCATCGGTCGGGTAGAATTGGGCTCGTCGATTTGCACGCCCAACAGCGACGGAGTCAACGACGGGGTGCGCCTCGAATACGACTTGCTCAATCTGTCCGGCGCGGCGCTGGTGTATATTGACGTGTGCGATCTGAGCGGCCGAAAATTGTGGGCCATTGACCAGACTGCTCACTCGAGCGGCCGCTTTGCGGTGGCTTGGGACGGCCGTGACGACAGCGGCTTGATGTTGCCGCCGGGGATTTACCTACTGCGCTTAGCGGTGGAGACAGATAAGGGCAGGGATCGCGTCAGCCGGATCGTTTCGTTGGTTTACTAGTATTTTGCAAAAGGCATCCACATGACGGGATTTGGACGCTTCCTGTTCGCAAGCCTCCTCGGGTTAGTCCTAGTACTGCCCGATGTCCAAGAGGTCTGGGCCCAGAACGCCGGCCACCGAGTCAGAGACAATCAGGTCGTCGTAAACAGTCGCAACCACTGGCAAAACTGGACCTTTCCCCACGGAACCTTGGTCATCTCTCCCGAGGGAGAAGTACAGGCTCAGCGCATTGAAAAAAATACCAATGCGGCTTTAGATATCGTCGATTACCTGCGCTTCAATCCTCCCCCTTCGCTAGGCGACAAGGATCCCGAGACAATCACCTTAGCCGACGCTATTGAGGGTCGCTCTAATGTCGCCGACGTAGCCAAGGTATTCGACGGCGATATGACCACCTACTGGGAACCTGCCCCCCCCAGCGACGAGGTTGATCTGGCCTTACAGTGGTGGTTTATCGTCGATTTGGGCCGCTTAGTCTTCGCCAATAAACTCGTCGTGCGCTTTGTCGAGGAGGGTCTAGGCGACCCCTTTCTCCTCTTTGATGTTCTAGTCTCTAACGGCCGTGAACCGAGTCGCGTAAAGGGGAGCGGAGCGCGAGCCTTTGAGACGGTGCTGCGCACCTTGAGCAAAAATAAGAGCCAGCGGGTCTTTGAAGTTGACTTGACTAAACGGGAACCCACAATAGAAGCCGCTCCTGTGCGCTTTGTACAGATTCTGGTGACGGGTACCGATGGTCCATTGGGCACGGAAATCACCCGTGCGGAGTACGAAGCACTGACCGCAGATCAGGGAGCCATCCAGTACTTCAAGCGGCAATTAGACGGCCGCGAGATGCCCGTCGCGCAAAGAGTGTACGAGCTCCTTAACGAGGAGCGTCAGGGCCGCATCCGCTACTTCCGCCGGGAGCGGCCCCGCCTAGCCGAATTAGAGGTGTGGAACGAAGGGGACGAGCTCGTCGCCGGCCTGCTGGACCGCGGCGGTACCATTGCCACTACGGCCGCGCAGACCTTAGCCCTTAAGAGTTTGGTCGATGGCGACTTGGACAGTTTCAGCGGCATCTACTTCGGCGTCGAATCCGCGGTACCCGATCCCGTAAAGGAGCTGGTCTTTGATCTAGGGGCTTTTTACTGGATCGATACCTATCGGATAGCTTATAGCGGCCTCGGGGGAGGTCGTTTCGGTTCTTTTCGCAACTATCGGCTCGACTTTTCCGACGGCTCCCTAGCCGCCGATGGCAAACTCAAATGGATCACCCGGGCCACCTTGGACCAGGGGCAAACCGTTTACGGCCGGGCACCGAACGCCCGCCTTGAAGGCACCCAATTCGAGCCGATCAAAGCGCGCTTCGCTCGCATTCAGTGGAATATGGAGCGGATCGGGACCCAAATCGCCACCATGGCGGAGATGCAGCTATACGGGGAGGGTTTCCAGCCGGAAGTGAGCCTAGAATCCGATCTGATCCGGCTGGGTGGCAGCCGCAATCTGCACTCTATTGAGTGGGATGCCGACGAGCCACCGGGCACGCGCGTCCTGATTCAGACTCGGACTGGCGACGAGTTGGGTCAAGTACTCCACTACTTCAAAGACGATGGCACGGAAGTGACCGAGGATCAGTACGGCAAGCTGCTGTCGATCTTTAAGGGCGATATCGTCGCCGAGGAAGTGCCGCTGGGCGACTGGGGCGACTGGAGCGAGCCATATGTCCGGGCCGAGGGCAGCCCTGTTACCTCGCCGTCACCACGGGAATTCCTCACAATTCGAGCGACTTTGCTGTCGGCCGACCCGGATTTCACGCCAACCCTGCGCTCGATTCGGCTGCACTTCGCCGACCCCGTGGCGCAGAGCTTGCAGGCGGAGGTCGCGCCCTTTCAGGTAGAGCGGCTCGGCGTCGAGCGCGTCTTTTCGCTCTATGTACAGCCCCACTTCGAGCGCCTAGACCCCGGCTTTGACGAGTTGCTCCTCACGGCCCCGGCTAACATGGCGCTGAGCCTAGGTGGGGTTTTTGGCGGGCGGGTGGATGAGTTCAACGCGGAGGTTGATGAGGTGCCAGCGCTGGAACAGGTGGAAGTGGTGCCGACCGCACCGGACTCGCTGCTAGTGCGCTTTCCCCGCGTTGGCCCCGACAGCGCGATAGAGATTCTACGGCTCGATTTTACTGCCGCGCTCTTTACCACGGGTGCCGTCTTGCAGGCAGCCCTGCGCAACAGCGATGCGGCCGACGGGGGTACTTGGCAGCGGGTTGACCCAGGCGATGTGCTGGCGCATATCCCCGGCAATACCACTACGGTGGTTAGTTCCTTTGAGTCCCAAGCTCTGCTCACGGATGTGGCCGTGCGCCCCGTGGTGTTTTCGCCTAACGGGGACGGGATCAACGACCGGACTTTTTTTCTTTTTAATGTAGTGAGAGTGGAAGACGACAGTCCGGTGGAGGCGGCGGTGTACCATCTTGATGGCCGCCGGGTGCGGGTCCTCGGCGAACGGCGGGCCTTGAGTGCCGGCTCGTATGAAATCGGCTGGGATGGACGGGACGAGGGCGGAGACTTAGTGCCGCCGGGTCTGTACTGCGTGCGTTTGCACATCCGTACCAATACGGTGGGGGCTCAGGTCGAGGACAAGACCGTTCTGCGCACTGTGGCGGTTGCCTATTGACGGGGCCGTGCTCATTTGAGGATACCGACATTTTAAAACCAATACGGATTTATCTAATTTTACAGTTATTACTTGAGAGGAAGCCCATGCCCGATCCCCAAATCACCAAGATCGAAAATATTTACTTCGCCCATCAGATCGAAAACATGGGCACGGACTACAACGGTTTTAACCAGGTTTACCAGAAGGGCTCAACGCTGTCGCTGACGCCCTGCGTGGTGCGCATTCACACCAGCATTGGCGTCACCGGCGAATGCCTCGGCCCTCCAGTGCCCGAAAACGTCGATGCTCAAGGCCACGTGCTCGTGCCGCAGGGGCCGGGTTTGGGCGTGGAGATGGATTGGGATTACATTGAAGGGCACAAGCGCGGCGAAACGGTGTTTGAGTAGGTTGCCGACAATAACGCATTACTTGACAAGATAATCCGCAGATGGACGCAGATAGACGCAGAATAGGATGCACAAGACGATCCACATCAAAATAGGAGAATATCCATGCAGCGACGTCCCTATGGCACCACGGGTGAACATCTCTCTGTAATCGGCTTTGGCGGCATCGTCGTCAGCCAAGTGGAAGCGGGAGAGGCTGCCCGCTTGGTGGGACGGGCCGTCGAGCGCGGCGTCAATTACTTTGACGTGGCCCCGAGCTACGGCAATGCCGAGGAGCGTCTGGGACCGGCCTTGGAACCGCATCGCAGTGATGTATTCTTGGCCTGCAAGACGACCCAGCGCACGCGGGCCGGGGCCGCGGCTGAGTTGCGCCAATCGCTCAAGATTATGCGCACCGACCACTTCGATCTGTACCAATTGCACGCCATGACTACGGATGAGGATTTTGCCGCGGCTACTGCTCCCGACGGAGCCTTGGCGGCGTTTGTAGAAGCCCGCGATCAAGGCTTGGTGCGCTACATAGGTTTTTCAGCTCACTCGTCTGAAATCGCCTTGCAACTGCTGGACTATTTCCCCTTTGACTCAGTGCTCTTCCCCATAAACTGGGTCAATTACTTCCGAGCCGACTTCGGCCCCCAAGTCGTGGCCAAGGCACAGGAGCGCGGCACTGCCTGCCTAGCACTCAAAGCCATGGCCCGCTCGCTCCTACCCCAAGGGGCACCCAAACGCTACGCCAAATGCTGGTACGATCCCATTGACGAGCCGGAGCTAGCCGAACTAGCCCTGCGCTTCGCCCTATCGCAGCCCATCACGGCTGCCCTGCCGCCCGGCGAGGCATCCCTCTTTGAAATGGCCCTAGACATGGCCGACCGCCTCGCGCCGCTCACGGATGCCGAAGTGGAGGACTTGCGGGGCCGCGCCGAGGAGAATACACCGCTGTTTGAGTTGGCAGCTACCTGAAAGGAGCAGATTGTGATTCCATTGGTCAGCACTCTCTGTCAAGGGCCGCTGGGTGTGGCCCAGCTACCGCGTCTGTGGTGGAAAAACCTCCTGCACCAAGCCGGGCAGCTCGACGAGGACTATCCCTTTTGCAGCGGCGGCCTCGACAAATACGTGCTGGAGGTGCTGCGCCTCGACCAAGACAGTGCCTTGCGTTTTTTGTGGGATCAGCGGCCTAGCTACCTACAGTTCGAGGAGTGGGTGACCGCCGAAGGCACCCACGAGGACAACCGCATCGCGCGCTGGAATAAGTCGCTGGTGCCGCGCACCCACTATAGGCCAGACAAAATAGACGAGACCTATGGGGATATAGGTTGGTCGTTGGAGGAGACGACCGAAGTATCGGCCGTGTTGCTCAACTGCCTACAGGACTGGCATCTTTTCCACGGCCGCGTCTTCGCCCCCGATGCCCCGGGCCTGTCTGGTCCCATAGCCCCTACCCTCAGCAGCATCGACCGTGGCCCGCTGGGCATCTGCCAACTGCCGCGCACTTGGCTCAAGACCTGCCTGCGCGCCAAGGGGCTGCTGCATCCCGACTATCCCGACTGCGCCGAAGGCAGTCTCGACCAGCGATGCTTGCAGACCTTGCAGGTGGATCAGGACACAGCCCTTGCGTTTCTCCGCGAGGAGATGCCGACCTATCTCGCATTTGAGGACTGGGTGCGGCAGGAAGGTACTATCGAGGAAGAGGCGGTGGCGGCCTTCAACCAGCGCCTGCTCGAACGCGAGCACATCGCCGCCAAGCAGGCCGAGATCCACGCCACCTTGCAGCGTCCTCCGACGTGGACTTCAGGGGTGCTGCTCAATCACTTGGAGGACTGGCACTACGTGCATCAGGGGTTGGTCGAGGGGTGAGTCTGTGAGCTCCTGCAAGATTGTATGAACTGGCCAAGTTGGTGGAAATGGGAGTTGGGTTTTACAGTACATCTGGAAGTCCGCATGGAGGAGCGGGGATTGTAACTGCATATCCTGTAGAGGTGCGCCCATGAAAATCGTTTCCTTACAGATCACATACCGAAAAGGCAAACCGTTTGCTGCCTATATTTATCTACCTCAACAGAACGCGTGGCTAAGACGCCGGCCACGCCAAGTCAACTGCGAATGCTCCCACCGCAGTCAGTGGCAGCGACCGGGCTTGATGCTCGTTGCACCACTCGCAACGATCCGTCGATCCGTTTTGCTCGAATCTGAGGTCGAGGAAGCTTGTAGATGATACCGACGTGGTGAACAGAGTCGTACGGACGCTCCACGCTTCTGGGATAAGTGTGTGAATACACCTCAGTGATTCCAATTGCCTCAACCTCAGCGATGCCCGTTTCCTCTTCCAGTTCGCGGAGCAGAGCAGCCTCTGGATGCTCTCCCCACTCAATCCCGCCACCTGGCATAGTCCATTTCCCTTGGTCTAGTCCGCTAGCCATGCGAACCAAGAGCAGCCGGCCTGACGGATCACGGCAAAACCCATAGGCCCCTATATAAACGCACGGAGTATCGGAGGCTGAAGACATTGTACCAATTCCTACAATCATCACTGAAGTTGAGAGATCCATGGGTGGTCCGGCAAATGAACCTTTAAAGCGTGACACAGCCATTGGCGTCGAGAATCGCCCAAGTGATCCCTTGCCTGCCTCATATCCAGTTCGTCATGATCACGACCTTCCTTAGCCTTGTAGAGCAAGACGATCTCTGGGCCGAGGAAGGGAATACCTTCATCGGTGTACATAGACAAAGCGGAGATTTTCCGTTTGATAGCCTTGTTCCTTCGGAAAACCCAGTCTGAGTTGCTCTTCTCATTGAGTAAGAATTCTACGTGGTTGTTTTCGCTGTCATACGTATGAAGCTCATGAAATGGTAACTCTAGCCACTCGTTGGGCATCCATATTCTTCGACCCTCTCGTGTGGCTAGCTCAAGTCTCCACCCCGTTAGGACGCGCTGCAGTTCCAATTGATCTTCCCGGAAGAGGGCAATTTCGAAGTCACTGTGATCGCGTGTAATTCGACCCAAGAACAGGTCTAGTGCCCAACCACCTGCAACAAACCAAGGTCGCTCAAATTGTTTGAGCAGGTGGAAGGCCGTTCTTGCCTGCGGTGGAAGCATCGTGGTTGTCAACATCACGTCCTGAAAAGACCAGTGTTTGCTTGCATTTCCTCTAACGTTCTCGCAGTGCATGAACCTGCGAAGCAGGTTGGGTCGAAGCCCGTCAGACCTGAGCCATGCACCGACGTGTCACCTGTGGTTGGCGAGACTCCCTAGCTTCTGGACGAATCTACCCATGTGCGGATCGCACTGATCTAGGGGCAGTTCGTCCCTGTGAAACCATCTAATCGATTTAAATTCTGTCTGGTCGAAATGAAGTTCCTCCGTCCGCGGGTGAACCACGACGTACCAAAGGGAGATATCAGTGTGTCTTTCTGTCCTTCCAACAGTTTTCGTTGAGGTGATGAATAGCGGCTCTTCTGAGAAAAGCCGGGGTTCGATCCCCAATTCCTCTTTCGCCTCTCTTCTCGCAGTTTCACTGGGACGCTCATCAGACTCAACGTGTCCACCTGTCGGCAACCAGAGGCCGGCGTTTCTGTGTTCTACGAGAAGGAAGTGGTCGTCGTCCGTAAGCACAAAATAGGATACGAGATGCTTGGGAGGTGTTGCTGGCTTCACTTGGCGGCATAGCTCTGCTCCACTCTCAATCCATTCGATGGCATCGCGCTGATGTTCCGCTTCCAAGTCGTCAAGTGGTTCGATGCTCCTGACATCCTCCAAAATCTCCCGCCGCAAGACTATTCTCTCCTGTTTACGGTCTCAATATCAAAGCCGTGATCGATTGCACACTGGTAGGCGGCCAGAGTAAAATGAACTCCTTCGCGTGCTAGAACCACGGAGGCGATCCACCTCCGCTGGGGAAGTGTAAGGTGCATTCTCATTAACGTACAGCCCCTTCACATCGTCAAGTTTTTCTTTTTACTCCTCACAATTGTCAATAGTTAATAATTAATGCTTATTAGCCGCGAACATGGTTTTTGGGCACTCAGGTATATAATTCCCTTTAAAATGAGGAGGATACGCCATGCGACAGCAGCGCACCATCTACTTTAACGACGCTCGGCACTACTACCTTTTTGCCTTTGAGCCGCCGATGGCGCTCGAAGACGCTTGGGTGCCAATAGACGAAGTCGCAGGCACGGGGGTGGATACTTTTGCCTACGGGGTCGAGCGCGGCGACGGGCTTTTTTATCCATCGCGGGTGGGGATGATGTTCGGAGCGGATATTCAACCCTTTGAGCAGGCCGCCTATTGGCGCACTTGGCACAATATGCAGAGCCTGATTGAGCGCGGACTCGACCCGCTGACGGTGCTCATCGACCGGGCACACGACCACAACATGGACTTCTGGGCTAGCTTGCGGATGGCCGCCTACGGGAATATGGAGCCGGCCTACAGGCTGGCTGATGGCGGTGGCGGGCTGGCGCACGCGGAGGTGCGGGCGCACATATTGCAAGTGGTTGAGGAGTTGGCGACCGAGTACGAAACCGATGGCGTTGAGTTGGACTTTGCCCTGCCGGGCGGAGCGCCGCGCATTTTGCGGGAGGAGGACGTGGAGGCGACGACGCCTATTTTGACCGATTACGTAGAGCAGCTCGCCGAGCGGGTGCGCGGGCAGCGGTCGGGTGTGGTTGGAGCGCGGGTTTTGCCCACCGAGGAGATGAATTTGGCGCAGGGACTAGACGTGCGGACGTGGCTAAAGCGCGGGTTGGTGGATTTCTTGGTGCCGATCCGCTACGGTTATATGATCCTCGATGGAGATATGCCGATAGATTGGCTAGTCGAGGCCGCGCACGCGGCCGACGCAGCGGTCTATGGCACCTTGCAGCCCTACGTATCTGATGAGTCGGTTGGGGCCGAGCGGGTTTGCCCCACTCCGGCCCAACTGCGGGCGGCGGCGATGAGTCTGTTAGACCGGGGCTGCGACGGGCTATACGCGTGGTTTATGCCCTGGCCCTTAGGAGACCAGGAGCGCAGCGCGCTGAGCGAGTTGGGCGACCGAGACCTGATACAGGAGAAGGACAAGCACTACGTGCTGGCGCGGCGGTCGGCGGATGAGGAAAACCAGTACCCAGTGGCACTGCCGGTGGAGATCGCGGCCGACGACCGGGCGCAACATACCATTCCCTTTTACTTGGCCGACGACGCGCAAGAAGGCCGCGTCAGTCAGGTGCTGTTGCGGATCAGGATCGTCGATCTGGTCTCGGACGACCGCTTGGAGATCGCGCTCAACGGCCAGTCGCTGCAAGGGGAGATATGCCGCCGCGAGTACGGCTATGAGGTCGTCCCGTATCAGGGCATGTGGCTGATTTTCGACTTGCAGGAGGTGCGGCCGCAGCAGGGGGCGAACCGCTTGGAGATTGCACTGGTGGAGCGGCCGGACGATTTGGTGAGTCCGCTGAGAGTCGCAGATGTGGAAGTCGAGGTGAAGTACCATCCACTACCGACGGGGTTGGGATGAGACTGTTTGCTGCTTTGATATAGCAAGCCTAAATCATTTACAAGAGAATCCGCAGATGGACGCAGATGGACGCAGAATTGTATGATTAGACGATCCACATATCGAATCGTTCAAATCGTTTAGGACTGCTATATAATAAAATCCTCTGTGGTAGGGGGCGGTTTGCAAACCGCCCCCTACTTTATTGTCTGCGGTCTTTTTTTAGAGATAACCGATGATAACACTGCTGCACAAATACGGGAAAACTATCGCCATCGTCGCGACTCAGTCGCTCAACGACGCGCTTTGGGGCCTGATTGGCGATTTCGCGCTGCGGCTATTTCACGTGGCGATTTTGCTCTCGCTCTGGCGCACGGTGATGGCGGGTCAGGGCGTCGTTGCGGGGATGGGCTTGGAGGCGGTGCTGACCTATACCATGGTCGCGGCAATTTTTGCCGACCAGCTATCGGGCCGCACCCGGATCGACGACGATCTGTGGAGCGGGAATATAGCCAACCGCTTCTTGCGGCCGATGGGGATCTACGGGCAGATGCTGGCCGAAATGGTCGGCGGCTGGATCCCCGGCCTGCTGTTCTTTGCGCTGCCGCTGTTGCTCATTGCGCCGCTGCTCGGAGTTGACCCCTCCCCGGAGACATGGACGGCTGGGCTGTGGTTCCTGCTCAGTTTGGCGCTGGGCGTGGCGGTGGGCACGGCGTTGGATCTGTTCTTCGCTGCGTGCATGGTGTTCTTGGAGCACAGCGTGTACGCGCTGCAACGGATCCGCACCACATTGACGGTGCTGTTGTCGGGCCGGCTGGTGCCGCTGGCGCTCTTGCCTTGGGGCCTCGGGGACTATCTGGAGTGGCTGCCCTTTGCCTCGCTGGCGTCGGCACCACTGCGAATCTATACCGGCACGGGCAATCCAGCCGACCTCATCCCTGTGCAAGCAACTTGGGCGGTAGTGCTGTGGGTGAGTGCGCACGCGCTCTGGTGCCACAATCGCGAAAGGCTGGTGTCTCATGGCGGCTAAGCGCAACCCCGTAGTCCAGGTCATCAGGCGCTGGCGAGTGCAGGCCTATCTCGACTTCATGTGGATGACCCGGGATTTCAAGTTTTTCCTCATCAACGTCGTCTCCGACATGGTCCTCAGTCTCTCGGGGGTAATGGCGGTGTTCTTGCTGGCCGAGCGCTTTGCCGGGATCGGGGCGTGGAGCCGGGACCAGATTCTCTTCATGCTCGGCTACGCCGCCTTGGTCCAGGGACTGCTCGAAATGTTCTTCCGCTACAACGTGCTGGCCATTAGCCGCCGCATTGGCCGTGGCCAGCTCGACCACACCTTAGTGCAGCCGCAGCCTTTGTGGATGGCCCTGCTCACGGAAGGTTTTATACCCTTCTCCGGCTGCTGGGGAGCCATCGTCGGATTGGGGATCAGCGTTTGGTCTTGGGGGCGGCTGGATATGGCCGTGGAAACCGGCTGGTGGCTGTGCTATGGAGTAAACCTGCTGGCTTCTTGTGTAGTGGTCTTGGCCTTTTCCTATTTGTGGAGCGCGCTGGCGTTTTGGTCGCCGGTGGGTGCCGAGGAGATCAGCTCCCGCGCGATTGGTTTTGCTTGGCAGTTGAAGTCGTTCCCGCTCGATGGGCTGCATCCGCTCTTGGTCAATGGCCTGTTGAGTGCGCTGCCGGTGGGTTTTGTCGCTTGGTATCCGTGTCGGGTGCTGCTCGGGATCGACCAAGGTGCCGGATCGCTGTGGGCTACACCGCTATTCGCCTGCGCCCTGAGCCTTGTGGCGCTGATAGCTATGAAGAAAGGAATGAATCACTATGGACGCACTGGATCGCAGCGCTACTTGCGCTGGGGACATCGCAGTTGAGTTGCAGGGGGTCAACAAGACCTTCTACCAGCGCCAGCGCTCGGCATATATGCGCGATGTGTTCAAGAATCTCTTTCGGCCTCGGGTGCGCGAGATTCGCGCCCTGCAGGATGTGGATCTGGTGGTGCGCCGGGGCGAGATCGTCGCCTACGCTGGCCCCAATGGTGCGGGCAAATCGACGACGGTCAAGCTGCTGTCGAGCGTGCTGGCACCGACGTCGGGGAGCGTGCGGGCCTTGGGAATGGACCCGATGAGAGACCGGGTAGCTTATGTCAGTCGCATTGGCGTGGTTTTTGGCCAGCGCACCGAACTGTGGTGGGACCAGCCCGTGTCGGCGAGTTTCGAGTGGAAGCGGGTCGTGTGGGATATTCCGCCGGAGCGCTATGAGCGGATGCTCGGCTTTGTGCGCGAGTTGCTGGGCCTCGACGAGTTCATGGATAGTCTGGCGCGGCAGTTGAGCCTAGGGCAGAAGATGCGGGCAGACCTCGGGCTGATGCTCATGCACGAGCCGGAGATTCTCTTCTTGGACGAGCCGACGATCGGCGTCGATGTGCTGGCTAGGCGCAATATTCTCGACTTTATCAAGGATCTGAACCGCGAGCAGGGCGTAACGGTGATGATCACTAGCCACGACATGGACGAGTTAGAACAGTTGGCTGGTCGGATTGTGATGATAGACCGCGGAAGAATCGCCTTTGACGGACCCTTTGACGAGTTGCGCAATCACTTCGGAGACAGACGGCGGTTGCGCTTGCAGACGAGTGGGGAGGCGGCACCTGACTTGGGCCGTGCCGAACTCCTGACGACGGAGGCCGGCTGGCACGAATACGTCTTTGACGCGGAACAGGTTAAATTGCCGGCCCTGCTCGCCGAAGCCTCGGCGCAGGCATCGGTGCTCGACGCAGAGACGCATCGAGCACCGATCGACGAGGTGATCGCGGATATGTACGCGGAGTGGGAGACCTGAATCTCACTCAATGCCCAGCAGTTCGACTTCAAAAATCAGGGTAGCGTTGGGCGGGATCCCTTCGCGGCCTCCTGGGCCGTAGGCCAGCTCGGGCGGGATGGTCAGCTTGGCCTTGCCGCCCACTTTCATCATTTGCAGTCCCTCAGTCCAGCCTTCGACCACTTGGTTGAGGGCGAAGGTGACGGGCTCGCCGCGCTCTACTGAACTGTCGAAGACCGTGCCGTCAATCAGCGAGCCGTGGTAGTGTACTTTGACTCGGTCAGTGGCTTGGGGCGAGACTCCGGTGCCAGCCGTCAGTTCTTTGAAGATGAGGCCGGAAGCCGTTTGCATGGCACCTTCTTCTTGGGTGGCCTTTTCCCTGAAGGCCTTGCCCTCTGCCTCGGCTTGGGCCTGAACTCTTTGCAAGCGCTCCTGCAACATGGGGTTGATCTTGGGGCCGAATTCCTGCAGGGGAACGATGGCCTCGTTGCCCTTGACGGCGTCGGTAAAGCCCTGCATGACCACTGCTATTTCCGCGTCGCTGAATTGACCTTTGAACGGCTCTAGGGTGTTTTGTGCTATGGCTAAGCCCAAGGCGTAGAGGATCTTTTCTTCTTCGGTCTCCACTTTGGCCGAGGTGCTGGTCCCGACTCCTTGGCCGTTGCAGGCGAGCAGGACGAGCAAGGTCCAACCCACTCCTAGTAGGCGTGCTATCTTCATGAAATTTCTCCGCGTGAAAAATGGGTGTTGCGGCCACGCACCCTGCCTAGGAAGATAAGAAGGCGATATTGTTTGACGGATTTGCAGTGCAACGGGGCCGGTCCCAACAGAAAAATATTGGACCGACCGCGTCAAAAAAGTTCAATTCCCGCTCGGCTTCGCAGCGGAGGAGTCTGGCCGGATACTCAAGGAAAGTAGGCCGCTCCCAGTCCTAGGGCAAGGAGCGGGACGGCTTCTAGTTAGCCCGCCGATAGGGGTAACACCATTGCCGTGCTTAGGTGTTATAAGTCACAACCGATGGACGTTAAGGTCTGAGATGCTTCGACTCCGCTGCGCTCCGCTCAGCATGACACTGGGAAGCAGTCACCAGTACTTGTCATGCTGAGCGAAGCGAAGCATCTCAGACTACTTCCACTGTCGTGTACTTAGCCGCCAATCTAACAATAGGAGAATTGACCATGAGAAAATACGCGCTAGGGATAGTGACGCTTGCGCTGGCACTTGTCGTACCGTCGTCAACTATGGCGCAGGGAACGGGCGATGTGCTGAACGAGGCACCGCTAATTCCTATACCGCAGGACATGACCTACGAGGAATACCAGGACATGAACCGCCGTATTTCCACCGGATTGATGCGGAGCGCGATTCCGGTGCCGGGCATGATGCACTTTTACGCGGGGGAACCTACGACGGGAAAGTGGCTTTTGGCTACAAGCCTTGCGGGCGTCGCTTCGATTATCGCTGGGGCGGCACTCTGGGAAGAGGGCGAATTTGCGGAGACGGATTTTGACGTCTTGGCAATCAATGCCGGGGACAACGGCAAAGAAAGACGCTATGAGAAAATTCCCGTTTCGCTAGAAGGCGAGACGCCCAAGTACCGCCTGCGCGAGCTCCAGCGCGATGGCGGGGTGGGCGGACCGCTGGTTGCGCTGGGGGTGCTTACCATCGCCGGCAGTATGATCTACGACTTCTTGCACGGCATCCAAGTGATTGAGACCAAGCGCGACCGAGTGCGGTTTAAGTACGGCAAGCAACTCAAACTGCAAGCGGGAGCGCGGACGGGGACGCCCAGCGTGGCGCTGAGCTACGCTTTCTGATTTGGGCGGCGATGCGACGGCGAAGGGGAATGGTCCTATTGGCCATTCCCCTTTTTTGCGTCCAGTGGTTTCCTCTCGGCACGGAGACTGTACTAATATCATATAGCAACCCTGAATGAGTTGAACGATTCGAGCTGCGGATCGTCTTGTTTCTACTATTCTGCGTCCATCTGCGTCCATCTGCGGATTATCTTGTAAGTGATGTAGGATTGCTATAAGAGCGCTTCTTAAAGCCGAGAGACCAAATCCCGCAGTTGTGCAGCCGCCAAACGCATGACTTCCTTGTCGTCGCAATCGTTGATATCCTTGCCTTCAAAGACGACGGAGAGCGGCCCGTTGTATCCGGCCTCGGCGAGGATGGGGACGATGCGCTCGTAGTCGATCCACTCCTCTTTGCCGCTGTCGATTTTGTAGAATTTGGCGCGGACGTGGGTGGCTAGATGGGCGGTCTGCTGCATGTAGGCGTAGATGTCGTGGTCTGGGTCGGGAATGCCTCGGTTGCGAGCTGGCGAGCCGCACCACTGGCCGGTGTCGAGCAGAAAGCTAAAGTTGGGCCGGTCAGTTGCCTCGATGATGCGTATGACGTCGTCGCCGGTGGAGGGGTGGTTTTGCAGGCCCATGGCGATGCCTATTTCGAGGCCATAGTCGGCGACTTCTTGAAAGCAGCGGATTTCGCGAGCGCGCTCCTCCGGGTCGGTGAGGGGCTGGCCGCAGAATAGGCGGATCATGGGCGCGCCCAAAATCAGCGCGATGTCCATGTCGGCCTTGGCGGTGGCGACCTTGTCGCGGAGTTCTTCATCACTGCCGACGAAGTGTCCTCCGGAAGCTAAATAGCCGATGGCAAGGCCCTTTTCGATGCAGGCGAGTTTGGTCTTGATGAGGTAGGAGGCGTCTTCGGAGCTAAAGCCTCGGTCGCGGCGGAAGTCGATTAAGTCGAGGCGGAGGTCGTAGGCGTGGTCGATGTAGCTTTCGATGCTTTGCAGAGTGGGGGGATCGTCTTTGCCGAACATGGAGGCGTAGAGGCCGATTTTCACGATGGAAACTCCTTTGGGGACGGTGAGGTGGGCTAGTTGTGGGGGAGTGTACGGAATGGGGGAGGGCGCATCAAGGTATGCCCGCAGGCAGACCCTCTAACCGAACCATCGCCCACTGCCAGCAATAGACCGATCGGCATGTAGCGTTTAGAACGAAAGATGGGTTTGCTGGCGATCCACGTTAGTATTCATTGCGGGCGTTCCAGCCGGGGTACTGTTCTTCGAGGGCGGCGAGGGTTTGCGGTGTGTAATAAGCGTGGCCGGCGGGCGGGAAGCGGAAGACTTCCCTTTCGGCGGCGGTGAGGGTGCCGATGAACTCGCGGAAGATCGGGTTTTTGCCCTTGTCGGTGTAATGGCGGAAACCCTCCCAGTAGTGGTCGGCGCGGCCGAGGCCAAAGCCCCAGGTGTAGCGCTGGCCGTCGGCGCGCAGATAGTCGCTGGCGGAGTGCATGGTGTAATTGGTGAAGACGCAGAGGGTGCCGGCTTCGCAGACGAGCGGCTCGGCTTTGCTCATATCGCGGCCATGTTCTTTGGGGATCAATCGCAGCGGTGCCTGGTCCTCGCCGACTGCTTCGAGGTGGTGCCAGAAGACGAGCTGGCCGAAGGCGCGGGCTGAGTCGGAGGGCGGCAGCAGCGAGTTGTTGCCATTGTCGAGATGCAGCGCGGAGGCGTCCGAGCCGGTACCGCCGCCTGTAAAACCTGGATAGCGGGCGATCATGCAGCCGGCGCGGAAGTGGATATGCTCGCTGCCAAACCACTTTCTGGCGAAGGCCCAGGCTTGATGGTGGACGATGCCGCGCAGCAGCGCCATTTCGGGGGGTGGGAATTCGGTGAGGGTGGCGCGGCCGGGGGGCGGGTCGTCCTTTACTTCATCCCATGATGGCAGGATGCGACGCTGGGCTTGCTGCATTGCTTTTAGGTCCTCGTCGTGGCGGAAGCCGGGCAGGATGATAAAACCTCGTTGGTCTAATTCGTCGAGATGGGCGTCGGTGAGTTCCATGGCGGTCCTATGTTTTGGTGAAGGTTCCTAGCGATTGAAGAAGAAGTCCTCGGCTGTTTTGACTAGGATTTGCTCCTTGTCGCTTTGGCTGAGGAAATCGGCGTGGTCGCGGATTAGGGCGATTGCTGCGGCAAAGTCATTGGCGGGATTTTTCATGCGGACGGGACCGCCGCTGTCGCTTTCCCACATGACGCGCTCAGGGCCAAAGGCATCGACGATGCGCTCGATGAGGGGTAGGAGATCGAGGTAAGGAACCTCGCCGTCGCCGAGGGCTTGGAACGGGCCGAGCTTGACCATGACGCGCGGGTAGCGGGCCATGTTGCAGAGGGTGTGGATATCGCCTTCGGGCCAGACGCCGTCGCGGATGCGCACCCCGCAGAGATGGTCGAGAATCACGGGGGTTTCCGGGAAGCGGCGGCAGAGGCGGATTAGGCCGGGCAGGTCTGCGAGTCCCATGAGGAAGCTGAGGGCTAGATTGTGCTCGGCTCCGGTGCGGAACATCGATTCGTAGCCGGGGTAGTCGAGCCAGCGGTCCTGACGGCCAAAGACGGTTGGGCGACCGGTACTGCCGCCGCGTACGCGGAAAGCGCGAATGCCCCCCTCGGCCAAGGCGAGCATGGTCTTGCCCGGATCGGCCAGCGATACGTCGGCGACTCCGGGGACGATGCCGGTGCCCGCGTAGGTCTCAGGATCCGAGGCGATTAGGTCGAGGATGTAGCTATGGTCGAGGCCGTACCAGGTCATCTGCACTAGGTTGAGGCGGACCTTGCCGACCTTGCGGCTATAAGCAAAGTGATCGTCGGGGGTAAAAGAGGGCAACCACAGGTCGGCGGGCGTAAAGCCGGGGGCCAGCGGATACCGGTCGAAGTCGGAGGACCAGACGTGGATATGGGCATCGACGATGTTCACGGGCGTTGCTCCTGTTGGCTGGCGCGGTAGGTTCGACGCGCTTGATCGAGGGCGGCGAGCCCGTCCGGGGGGAGTTGGAGACAGGTGCCTTGGAGATTGGCATCGACATGCGCGGTGCTCTCGGCCCCGGCGAGTACACAGGTAATGCCCTGATGCAGGACCCAAGCTACGCAGACGGCAGCGCGGGAGGTGCCCAAGTCAGCGGCGACTTGGTCGATGGCGGCGACTAAAGCGGCGAGGGCGGGGTCGTTGGGGCGGGCTAGGAGGCCGGTGTCCATTGGGCTGAAGGCTAGGCAGCCTAGCCCGGTGCGTCGCAGCAGGGGCAGCATTTCCTCCTCGTAAATCTCCACTCGCGAGCGTCCCGTTTCGTCGCAGTGGCTGCCGGCGATATTGTAGTAGTCCTCGACGCCAGCAATGGGGGCTAGGTCGAGGAAGGCTTCGACTTCGGCGGCGGAGTGGTTGGAGACGCCCCAGTAGCGAGTTTTGCCCGCTTGCACCAAATCCTCCATGACCTCGGCGATGGCCTCCGGCGGCGTGTCTGCGTCGCGATGGTGCAAAAGGTAGAGATCGACGCGGTCGGTGCGCAGGCGACGGAGACTTTCTTCGAGGCGGTCGGTGAGATGAGCGCGGGTATAGCGGACGCGCTCGCCGGGGTCGCCGTCGCTTGTGGGGGCCAGCGACGCGGGAACCTTAGTGCAGATAACGACCTCGTCGCGGCGACCAGCGACTGCCCGCCCCAGCACCTCCTCGGCTCCACCCCAGCCGTAGGCCTGCGCTGTGTCGAAGAAGTTGACGCCTTGGTCCAAGCAGTGGTGGAGCACGGCTAGGGATTGGGGGCTGTCGGCGCGGGGCAGGTGGCGGAAGGCAGTGCCTTGGCACAAGCGCGAGACGTGAAGATCGGTCTGGCCGAAGAAGACGCGGTCGCTAGTGGTCATGTCGTTCATAAGATAATCCGCAGATGGACGCAGATATAACGCAGATATAATTCACAAGACGATCCGTATCTCGAATCGTTCAAGCAGGATTGATATAATTGTTCTCCTGCTAGCGCCGCGTCAGTAGGGCGACCCAAGGGCCGCCTCGGGGAGGCGCTAGTTGCACTATGGTCTCGCCATTTAAGTCGGCAGTGGAAGTCCAGGTACTGGCGGCGATGTCGAGCCATTGGACCTGGAAGGTACCTTCTGCCCCAGTCAGATCAAGACCTACCGCGCCGCCATCGGTAAAGTAGAGCGCGTACTGGTGGCCGGGGACACGGCTGAGATAGGCCTCGTTGGCGGCTCGGTCGCGTAGCAGGGCGCTGTCGGAATCCGGCTCGGCATTAAAAAAGTCGAAGACCTCGGACAGCATGCGCCCGCTGCGGATGTGGGCTTGGGCTTGGGGGCTTAGCCCGATGCCGGAATCCGGCCGGTGAAAGCGGCTGGAGGCAAAGCCGCCGATGAGGTTGCGCCAAAAGCATTGGGTGGCGTGGCGGTCGTCGATGCCGCGACTTTGGTCCCGGTGCGTCTGGGCACCGTAGATCTTGGTCGAATTGATCGGCCGAGGCTGCGCGGCGATGTACTGCCACACCCACTGGGCGCGATCCCAATTGGTCTGCTCGCGCTGCCAGCTATTCTGCGAGATGTCGATGAAAGAATACTGCTCTGGGTGGTCGAAGGTGGCGCGATGGGTTTCCCCCCGCACGTCCCACTCGTCCCACATTTCAGTGGTTTCAACGGTCTTGCCCGCCTGCTGCGCCCGCTTCTTGATATAGTCGTTCCAATAGGTACCCCACGCCGGGTCGCCGCTGGTCTCGTTGTCCATGCAGTAGAGCACGTGGTCGTAGGCGAGGGAGTGCTTGAGGACTTGATCGACGAAGGCCTGTTGATAGGGCAGCACGACTTGGTTGTCGCGCAAGGTGGGGACGGTGTAGAAAAAGGGTTGCCAATTGCCGCCGGGGTGGGCGGGATAGTCTGTTTCGAGGCCGGATTCTTCGACGGTATAGTTGATGTTGTTGGCCGGATTGAGGGGACTTTCTTCCCAATGACTTTGGCTGTGGTCGAAGCGGTCCCACATTTCTATCTGGACGATGATGTCGCGCTCGGCGGTCCAGCGCAGAAGATCGGCAAAGCGCTGCCAATACGTCGAATTCCAGCGGTTGAGGTCGTACTGGCCGTCGGCAGCTTGGTGGAAGGCTGGGACCTCATAGCCGTAGATGCGGCGGTCGCTCATGGTATTGCGCACGTAGTTGCCGCCGACTGATTGCAGCAGGTCGAGATGGGCTTTGAGATCGGGTATTTGGAAGAGGCAGTCTTTGATCGTGCCGCCCAGCAGGAGCACGGGTTGGCCGTTGTACTGCCAGTAGCGCGGATTGGTGGCGTAGGGCTGGATGCGGTCGGGATTGGCTTGGGCTTGGGTCATGGAGGCTAGGCTGGTGACGAGGGTGGTTAGGATGCAGGGCGAGAGGTGTCTAGCGCGGGTTTTCATGGCGGTACTTTCTGGAGAGTAGGGGGCGGTTTGCAAACCGCCCCCTACATTGGAATGTGCAGTCAAAAAAGATGCGGCCAAATATAAGAGACGGCAGCGACCTAGAATAGAGAATTTACAACGGCCCTATTTGAAAATTCGTCTCAATTTGGCTATTATCCATGTAAAATGTGAAAGGGAGTTGTCATTTTGCATGGATACTTGCCGAGAAAGGCAGAATCTGAGTTAAGACGAGCCTTGGGACGTTCCCCCGCCGTTGCCATCCTTGGTCCTCGTCAATGTGGTAAATCAACACTGGCCCGCGAATTTTTAAAAGGACAGTCAGTGGCTTATCTGGATTTACAGAACCGCATTGATCTCAACAGACTCGCCGAACCCGAACTCTTTCTCGAACAACATCGCCAAGAACTGGTGTGTCTGGATGAGATTCAGCGCCTGCCGGAATTTTTTGCCGTGTTGCGCTCTGAAATTGATCGCGACCGGCGTCCGGGGCGCTTTTTGATTCTCGGATCGGCATCGCGGGAGTTGATCCAGCAGTCGAGCGAATCGCTGGCCGGTCGGATCGCTTATCTGCAATTGACGCCATTTTTGCGCTCGGAGACAAGGCACGTTGCCGATTGGCAGATGCTGTGGGTGCGCGGAGGGTTTCCCGATAGCCTGCTCGTTGGGGATGCCGAGGATAGCTTTGCTTGGCGGCAGGATTTTATTCAGACCTTTTTGGAGCGAGATATTCCCGCGCTCGGCCTGAGTCTGCCGGTGCCCGTGGTGCAGCGGCTATGGCAGATGCTGGCGCATTACCACGGCCAGACGATCAACTATAGCAAGCTGGCCGGCGCGGTTGATGTGTCGGTGCCGACTCTAAAGAAGTACCTAGCTATTCTCGAGCAAACGTATATGATTCGCCTATTGCCTCCCTGCGAGGCGAATCTGAAGAAACGCTTGGTCAGTTCTCACAAAGTGTATGTAAGGGACAGCGGCATCTTGCATGCGTTGCTCGAAATCGAAAGGTACGACCAATTGCTCGGACACCCGATAGTCGGCGCTTCATGGGAGGGTTTGGTGCTGGAGCATCTGATTGCTGCGTGGCCTCGCTGGCGACCGTCGTTTATCCGCACGGGCAACGGAGCGGAGATAGATATAGTAATGGAACGAGGGGGCCGGACGGTGGTTTTTGAATGCAAGTTCTCAAAAGCCCCTAAGCCGTCGCGGGGATTCTTTGAGTTGGTCGGCGATTTGCAGCCGGAAAATGCCTGGGTCATTGCGCCGGTAGATGAGGCGTATGAGTACCAGCGAGGCGTTAGGGTGGCTAATCTAGATTTTACGGGGGACGAGAGCGAGCGTTAATTCTATTCCTTAAATATACGACAGTAATCCACTGGACGTTACGATGGGCATCTAGGTATGAGATGCTTCGACTCCGCTTCGCTCCGCTCAGCATGACGCTAGGAAGCAGAGCAGCCACACTTGTCATGCTGAGCGAAGCGAAGCATCTCATACCGCTTCTACTATTCGCATAGTGTGCTGTTTAACCTCACACCGCGTCGATTCGCTGCGGTGCTCTTGCCAAAGACAAGCCGTGCTCGGCGGCCCATTCGGCGATGGACCAGTGGATGCCGTTGGGGTCTTCGCGTCCTTGGGCGTCGGCGGTGGCCCCTAGGAGTTGGCGGCCGACGTCGTCGAGGTTGGCGACCACGGCCGCGCTCGGCTGGACCTCGCCGGCGTAGTAGCGCAGATAGTAGTCGGGGCGGATCCAGCTATAGTGATAGCCGAACATTGCTACCTTGGCGATGTGGTCTTGGCTGTTGATCGCTGCGCCGTGGTAGATGCGGCTTTCAAAGAAGAAGGCGTCGCCGGCTTTGAGGCGGGGTTCGAGGTATTCTGCGGGGTGGATCTGGTCTTTGGGAATGACGAGGGGTTCGGCGAGGCGATTGCTGCCGGGCGCGAAGAGCGTGGCTCCGGTGTGAGGCCCGTCCATGTCGGTGAGGCAGTAGCCGACCTTGAGGCCGACGCGTGGGAGATGGACGTGGCCCAAGTCGAGGTGGACGCCGACATCGCGGTGCCAAGTGCAGTCGCCGAGGTCGTCGGCAGGCTGGGGGTGTTTGTAGATCAGGGCTGTGTTGGTGATGTGGATATGGGTGCCGAGGAGCTGAATGACGAGTGGAACGAGCGCTGAGTCGGTGGCCAGCTTGGCGAGGGTGGGGTCTTGGACGATACCGTCGCGGCGGTGCTGGTAATAGCCCTCGTAGGCGAAGTCGTCCATCAGGCGGTCGGCGGCTGCGGCGACTTGCGCAATGGTCTCCTGATCGAGCGCGTTGGGGATGATGAGATAGCCGTTGGCGTCGAAAAAGTCGCGTTGTTCTGGCGTTAGTCGTGAAAATTGCACGGGACCTCGCGGGGTGAATGTTGGGAGAGCAGACCATAGCGCACCCATAGGCGGCTGTCAATAAGGGGCTTGTTGGCGCGGCGACTTTGAAGTACCGTCGAGGCCGACTCTACACCCTTATTGCGAAAGGAACGTTATGGCTCTTCTCGATACCCACACCCAAATTTCAGCGATTATCGGCGACTTTGGCAGTGGCCTCGACCACCCCGAGTGCATTGCTTGGGGCTGCGATGGCTATGCCTATGCCGGCGGCGAAGCGGGCCAGATCTACCGCATTGACTTGGCCCGGCGCGAGTTCGAGGAGTTCGCCCAAGTCGATGGTTTTGTCGGTGGCATCTGTCAGGATGCCCAGCACCGCCTGTACGTCTGTAACGGCGACGTCAAGCGCGTCGAGCCGGATGGCGCGGTCAGCACGTATTGCGACCGCGCGGGCGAGGTGCCGCTGACTGTGGCCAACTACCCGGTCTTTGACGAGGCCGGCAACCTGTATGTGTCCAATTCCGGGGGCTGGCATAAAAACGACGGTTGGATTTGTAAGATCGCCCCGGGAGGACAGGGCGAGGTGTGGAGCCGCGCCTTGGCAGATTTTCCCAATGGAACGGCGCTGGATGCGACGGGCGAGCACCTTTACGTGGCCATGAGTATCAATCCCCGCGTGGCCCGCATTAAGATAGAAGCCGACGGCCGCGCCGGTGCCGCCGAGACCGTGTTTGAACTCCCGCAGACCGTTCCCGATGGTCTTGCTTTCGACGACGAGGGCACTCTGTACTGCTCCTGCTATCGCCCGGATCGCATATATCGGTATGCCGATGGCCAACTCGACGTTTTGGCCGACGATTACGAGGGCACTGCCATGGCAGCCCCGACCAATATCGCCTTCTGCGGCCCGGATCGGTCGCTCTTTCTCAGCGCCAACTTGGGGCGTTGGCACATAGCGCAATACGATTTGGGCAAGACGGGGATGCCGTTGAACTATCCAGATATAGCGATCTAAAGATAATCCGCAGATGGACGCAGAATAGGATGCACGAGACGATCCGCTCTAGGTGGCGATCACGACTTGGGCGGGATTGATGGCTTGGTACTGGGCTTTGTGCGCGGTGATTTCAAATGCCTCCGGCACCTTGTCAATCCCCTCTAATACGTGCCGGATGGTGGGTTTCATGCTGATGCGTCCCGAAGCCACTAGCCGCACTGTGTACTCCAGGTGGGCCTGCGAACTAATGTCTGGGAAGAGGTAGCGCAAGCTGCGTTCTCTCATCAGGTCCACATCTAACTCTAGGGGTGCTCCAAACCAAGAGACGCCCACTAACTTGCCGCCGGAGCGCACCGCGTGCATGGCCTGTTTGAGTGCCCGGTCGCCGGCTAGTCCCAGCTTGACGCTGCCACCGGCGCACTCGAATACCACGTCGGCACCCTCGCCGCCGGTCAGGTCGCGGATGGCCTCGACTGGATCGTCCCCGCTGGCGTTGATGGCGTGATCGGCCCCTAGCGCGAGCGAGATCTCGCACGCTTCGGGCCGCACATCCACGGTGATGAGCTGGCCCGCTCCGCAGGCGCGCGCGGCCTGCATACTCTCGATGCCCATGCTGCCTTGGCCAAAGACGGCGACGGAATCACCCGGCCGGATCTGCGCGGTTTCGACTCCAGCGATGCTGTCGCTCAGCGATTGCAGGGTAGCGGCCTCGCTGTCGGAGATGCGGTCATCGACCTTGACCAACGCGATGGCCGGGAGCAGGGCGCGCTCGGCAAAGCAGCCGGGCAGTTGGAAGCCGATGATTGGGCCGCGGCGGCAGTCGTCGCTGTGCTGGGAGTGGCATAGGGAGCAGTCGCCGCAGGGCAGCTTGGCGCGGGCCGCTACGCGGTCGCCGGGTGCGTAGCCGGTGACGGCTGAGCCAACTTCTACGATCCGAGCACAAAACTCGTGGCCGAAGAGTTGGAGCGGCGCGTCTGTTTCTAGTCGGCTCTTGACGTGGTCGTACGCCAAGGTTGGAATTCCAAAGGCGAGCTGGGCTTCGGTGGCGCTGGGTTGTACTACCAGCGGCTCGACTAGCACGTGGTCGGGTGGGCAGGCCGCTAGCTCAATGTCGTCGAGCCGCATGTCGCCGAAGGCATAGAAACGCCAGGCTTTCACGGGTGTTTTTCTCCTATCTCCTATCTTTCGATCAGCACTGTGGTCTGAAGTGCCTGTCAGACGCGTTCGGCCTCAAATGCTGCTATATTGCGGGCATCCTTGCTGAACTCGACGGCGACGAGGTAAATCGGCTGGCCTAGGCCGCGATACTTATCTGCGTAGCGCTTCGCTTTCAACTGCGCCATAGCCGCGCCTTCCGGCGTCATCTCGACCACCTTGAACTCGAAGAGGTACACGTTCCCATCGAACAGGACCGCCATGTCCAAGCGGCCGTGGCTGCTGCTGTCCTCCACCGTGATGTCCAGCCCCAGTGCCGCGAAATAGGAGTAGAAGACGCTGGCGTAGTAGCCCTCGTAATTGGCTATGTCGTTGCTGGTGTACCACTCGTAGGGGATGCTGGCGAAGAAGGCATGGAACAGGATTTTGAGCCCGGCGAAGTCGTTGGCGAGCAGCAGGTCGTAGAGCTGGGCGCTGTGCGTTGCCCGGCACGAGGCATCCCCCGTCAGGTGGTTCAGCAAGCTCTCGTTCAGGCTCTGCTGCACCTCCAAGTTGGGGTAGCCGAGCCGATAGTATGTCCTGCTCCCGCGCCGCTCGGTGCGGTGAATGGTGAGGTAGCCGGTCTGGAACAAGAGTGCTTCGGTGGCGATGGCGTCCACGTCGAAGGTCGACAACAGATCGGCGCTGCCCAGCATGTTATCCAGCGTCAGAGAACTCACCTTGCGTTTGAACAGCGTCTCGACCAAGAACGCCGGTGTGCCGGTCTCAAACCAGTAGGCACCAAACTCGCGGTTGCGGAACAGCAGCAGCACATCGAAGGGGTTGTACACCTTCTCCTCGCCGAGCCAGTTGTAGCCGTTGTACCAGGTGCCGATTTCGTCCCGGTCGAGGCCCGGAAGCTCCGGGGCGAACACGCTATTTAGGTCCGCCTCGGTATAGCCGCAGATGGCTGAGTAACGCGGGTCTAGGGTAATGTCGATGAGGTTGTTGAGGCCGGAGAACGGCCCGGCCATGGTGAACTTGTGGACCCCGGTAAGAAGGCTGAACCAGATGTGGGCATCGCTGTCCTTGATCGTCGCGTAGAGGCCGAACAGGTAGTCGCGGTTGGCGCGGGCGACCTCCGACACCTCCAAGGCATCGAGGATCGGCTTGTCGTACTCATCGATCAGCACCGCAACGCGCTGACCGGTACGCTCGTGCAGCACCTTCATCAAGCGGCGGAAGCGGGCTGGAGCAGTGTCGTCAGCGCGGGGGATGATCTCCGCTTCCTCCTCCAAGGCGTTCAGTTGTGCCGCCATTTCCTCCTGCAAGTCGTCCGGCCCTTGGTAGGTGCCGCTGCTGAAGTCGAGGCGCAGGACGGGATGGCGCACCGACCAATCCCAACGGTCGTGGATGTACAGCCCCGCAAACAGCGGCTCGTTGCTCTCGAACAATTCCTTGCACGTGTCCAAGAACAGGCTCTTGCCGAAGCGCCGGGGGCGCGACAGGAAATAGTGCGTACCCTCGTCGAGCAAACGCCGGATATAGGCGGTTTTATCGACGTAGTAGTAGGACTCTTCCCGAATTGTGCGGAAAGTCTGAATGCCGATGGGTAGTTTGCGTTTAGTCATGGACTCCTTGCTCTACAGATCGGGTCCTAGTCCAAAAAGTATGCCATAGTTCTCCTTGTCTTGCAAGAGATTACGGGAACAACTTTGCGTTTTGCGAGGTCCACAGCAGGGTGGGCGCTAGCTGGCTCGATTGAGTAGCCAGCCGCGAATGAATCGGACTTGACTGCGATCATCCTTGCAGATATCGAGGAAGTGGACGCCCTGCAGGGAGCGGTACGCAATCGGCAGAACTTCTTGCATATCCTCGCCGAGATTGCCCAGTGCCTCGATGGCTCGCCGGGTGGCAGGGCCGGTAAGGCCATCCTCGTCGATGACGCCCCCAAGTTCCTCTTGGCAAAAGACATTCCCAAGGATCTGGATGATCTTGGTGGATGATCCCGCGCCGGCATTGATGGTAAAATCAAAGTGGTGCTCCTTGATGCTTTCGGGCAAGGTTTCGCAACCGTGCCTGTCCCAAAACTCGCGCCGGTAAAAGTCCTTCACGTCGGGACGTAGCTCGTCCATCGCCTCATTGGGATTGCTACCTTCGCTTAGTAGGGAGTCGATCTTCTCCCAAAGGGGTTCGTCGGGGAACCACCGGCGCGAAATGCCCATGAAGGTCATGCCGCCCCGGTCGGCGGGGTCATCTACAAAGCCGCCTTCGTGGTCCAGCACTTTGGCTACTGCTTGTTCAAAGCCCATGATGATCCTCTCTGCGGTTTGAGCTTAGGTTTTTTGTGATCGCCGACTACTCCAAATAATCCATGATCGGAGTGGGTTTCTGTTGCTCGCTCAATTGTCAGGCCCGTTCCAGCTCAAACGCCACTAGGTTGCGCTCATCCTTGCTGAACTCGACGCCAATTAGGTAAATCGGCTGGCCCAAGGCGCGATACTTGTCCGCGTAGCGCCGCTCCCGCTGACGCCATCTCGACCACCTTGAACTCGAACAAATAGACGTGATCGTTGAATAGAACCGCCATATCCAGCCGGCCGTGGCTGCTGCTGTCCTCTACCGCGATATTCAGCCCCAACCCCGCGAAATAGGAGTAGAACACGCTGGCGTAGTAGCCCTCGTAATTAGCGATGTCGTTGTTGGTGTACCACTCGTAGGGAATGCTGGCGAAGAACGCGTGGAACAGCGTCTCCAACCCGGCGAAGTCGTTGGCTTCCAGCAGCCGATACAGCCGCACGCTGTTGGCCATCTGCTGAGTCGAATCCTGCACGAGGTAGCGCAGCAGGCTCTCGTTGAGACTCTGTAGCACCTCTTGGTTGGGATAGCCCAATTGATAGAGCCTCTTGCCCCCCAGATCTTCGGCGTTCTTGATGGTCAGGTAGCCAGTCTGGAATAGCAGGGCCTCGGTCGCTATGTCATCCACGTCAAAGGTCGAGAGCAACTCGTCGCTGCCGATCATAGCGTCGAGTTCGAGGGAACTCACCCGGCGCTTGAACAGCGTTTCGACCAGAAACGTCGGCGTGCCGGTCTCAAACCAGTAGGCCCCGAAGGTGCGCTTGTCGAACAGCAGCAGGATGTCGAAGGGATTGTACACCTTCTCGTCGCTGAGCGTTTCGGCTGAGCTCAACGTCGAAGCCCAACTGTAGCCATTGTACCAGTTGCGGATCTGGTCCCGGTCCAAGCCGGGGAGTTCCGGCGCGAACACGGTATCCAAGTCCGCGTCGGTGTAGCCGCAGATGGCTGAGTAGCGCGGATCTAAAGTGATGTCGGTGAGATTGTTGAGGCCCGAAAACAGGCGCACTTTAGAAAACTTGCTTACCCCGGTGATAAATGTGAAGCGGACGTGCGCGTCGCTGTCCTTGATGACCGCATAGAGGCCGCGCAGAAAGTCGCGGTTGGCGCGGGCGATGTCCGGCACTTCCAGCGCGTCGAGAATCGGCTTGTCGTATTCGTCGATCAGCACGGCGACCGGCTGCCCGGCGTGGTCGTGCAGTGCCTCCAGCAGGTGAGCAAATCGCTCCGCTCCGGTGGCGTAGTCCGACGCCACACCGGTTCGACGTTCGACGGCGTCCAATTGCGCCATCAGGTTCGTCTCCACGTAGCCGGGCTCCTTGAAGTTGCCGCTGCCGAAGCTGAGCCGCAGGACCGGATGGCGCACCGACCAATCCCAACGGTCGTGGATGTAAAGCCCCTCGAACAGCGGCTCGTTGCCTTCAAACACCTCCTTGAGCGTATCCAGAAATAGGCTCTTGCCGAAGCGCCGGGGGCGCGACAGGAAGTAGTGCGTGCCCTCGTCGAGCAGCCGCCGGATGTAGGTGGTTTTATCGACGTAGTAGTAGGACTCTGCGCGAATTTTGCGGAAGGTTTGAATGCCGCTGGGCAGTTTGCGTTTGTTCATGGACGCCTGAAGGCGTTGTTGGGCCATGATTCCTCTGAGGAGACGAGGGTTTGCGTGCGGCGAGTCTGAATGGTACTATATCCGCACTCTTTGTCAAAATCCACAGGAGATCGGGTAATGGCTGAAATGCTCTACTTTGCCTATGGGTCCAACTTGCTCTGGAGTCAGATGCAGGCTCGCTGCCCAGGTGCCCGCGTCCACTCTGTGGTGCGCTTGGAAGGCTATGAGCTGTGCTTTCCGATGATCTCCTTTACGCGCAGCGGCATGGGCGTGGCCAGCATCCGGCCCAACGAAGACGCGTACGTCGAAGGCGTCATCTATGCAGTGACCGAGGACGACTTCAGACGCCTCGACCACTACGAAAGCGAGGGCACCAAGTACCGGCGGGATACGATAACCATACCTAAGCTCGGCGAAGTTTGGACTTATTTCCCCCGCCTCGACGCCGGACACCACTACCTGCCTTCGGAGGAATACCTCAACGCCGTCATTCAAGGTGCGATTGAGCACGGACTTTCCGACGAGTACATTGCTATCTTACACGCTTTTTGGGACAGAGAAGAGGAGTGAGTTAATGGCCCAGCAAACCATGGTTAACCTCGAACCTTTCGTCGATTCCACCCCCCTGCTCAACGCACCCGACGCCTTGCGCGAGCGCGCGGCTGAGCAGGGCTATTTGTTCTTCCGCTCGCTGTTAGATTCAGAGTCGGTGCTGGACCTGCGCCGCCAGATCCTTGGAGTTTGTCAGCAGCACGGCTGGCTCGACGAGGACGCGCCTTTGATGGACGGAGTCGTGCGAGACGGGGAGCTTTTCATCGAAGGGAACGCGCCCGAGTGGATTGCCTTTTACATTGATGTCCAGCGATTGCGCGCCTTCAACGCCTTGGCGCTGCATCCGGCGATCATGGCGATGTTTGCCACGCTCTTCGGCGAGGAGGCCCTGCCCCACAGCCGCAATATCTGCCGGGTAATTTTTCCCAACGCCTTAACGCACACCACCCCGCCGCACCAAGACAATTTCTACATCGGCGGCACGGACGAGACGTGGACTGCTTGGATCCCGGCCGGTGACTGTCCGGCCACGTTGGGCAGCTTGGCGGTGGTGCCGGGCAGCCACAAGCTGGGCAAGCTAGAAGTTACAAAGGCGACTGGCGCGGGTGGCCATGCCGTCGAGTTGCCCGAAGACACGCTGTGGGCAGGTGGAGACTTTGTCGCTGGTGATGTGCTTATATGCCACAGTCTCACCGCGCATCAGGGCCAAGACAACCAAAGTGGCGACCGCCTGCGCATCTCGCTCGACTATCGCTACCAGCCCATGAGCCACCCGGTGCGCGAAGACTCACTGGAGCCGCACATGCACTTTACGGATTGGGAGAACATTTACGCCAAGTGGGACGAGGACGATCCGCTCAAGTACTACTGGCGCGCGTGGGATTTGCAGATTAATCCGCGCATTCGGTAGGTAGGCTACACCGCGGCCTTTGCTTGATTGTCGATGCCGACTGCGTCTGCCACCCGGGCGAACTCATCGCGCTCCAATAGGCGCACTAGTCCCGCGTTGATTTGCCGCACTACTCCCGGCCCCCTGAAAACCAACGCTGAGTATAGCTGCACCAGCGAAGCCCCGAGGCGAATTTTGCGGTAGGCGTCGCGGGCCGATGAGATTCCCCCCACACCGATGATCGCGTGCCGCTGGCGGTCGATGCGACCGTACCAGAAGCGCACGGTTTCGTCGATCAGGGCTTGAACGGGCCGGCCGCACAAGGTTCCGGGCAGGGAGGCGAAGAGATGGGCTGGCGACCTAAGAGGATAGTTCGTTCCCGGCGGCAGGTTGAAGATGAAGCCCTTGACGAAGGCAAACGGATCGACCGCTTCCAGCATCCAGTCCAGCCGCGCCGGGTCAGTGTGCGCCGTGAGCTTGAGAAAGATCGGGGGTAGGTCGTCGATGGCAGCGCATTCCCGCAGCAAATCGCGCAAGTGATCCCCGCCGGTGAATGGGCTGACGCCGCCGGTGGTGTTCGGACAGTTGAGGTTAAACGCGATGTAATCGGCCCGCCCGACAAAGGGCACTAGGGCCGCGGCTAGCTCCGCCACGACCGCATCGGGCGCAATGGCCTGCCCGGTATTGGTTTCGACGAGATTGATCCCCAAGGGCACGGCCATCGGATGCTGGGACACGCGATCGGCCACGACCGCGGCCCCGTCATTGGGCACCCCATAGTTGACTACAATGGCCTCGTCCAACGGCAAGCGGAACAAGCGCGGCCGCGGATTCCCAGCCGAAGGATGCGCCGATACCGACCCCACCTCCACGAATCCAAAGCCCATGGCCGCCAGCGCTTGGATCACCCGACCATTTTTGTCGAACCCCGCGGCCATGCCCAGTGGGTTGGCAAAGTGCAAGCCGCCCACTTGGGTAGAAAGCCGCGCGTCCGCAAAGGCAAAGAGGCTGGAAAGCAGATGGCGGCCAAACGCGGAAGAACCGACTTGCTCGCCAAGCGCGAGGGTTTGCTCGTGGATGCGCTCTGGATCGCAGCGGAACAGGAGGGGGCGGACGAAGCGTTGGTATGCGTTCATTGCTATAATCAGGATACGCATTTGTAGGGGCGGGTTGCAAACGCCATCGGTGTCAACGAATTCGTTTCCCAGTGCATCCGTAGGGGCGACGCCCTTTGCGACTAGGGCATGCCCCTACATGCGCTTCGACAAGCTCAGCGCACACTGAACCTAGCGCACACTGAGCTTGTCGAAGTGTGCCATGCTTGCAAACGCCCGTTTATGTCAATGCCCTAGTACACGACACCTGACCTGAGTGGGCGTTTTTTCGTGTTGCCCTGGGAGCGCGAGCCTCTGGCCCGCAGGCGGGCAGGATGCCCGCGATCCTAGGTAAGACCCTACTGTCGTGTACTTTAGTCAACGCCTCTTAACCTCTCTCATAGGAGTTTATTCCATGCCACTCGAATTGATTGCCGACCGCCCCGGCCACGCGGTCCTCAGCTCGTACCAAGAGCCGCCCCTAGCCCCGGATGGAATCCGCGTCCAAAGCCTCTTTAGCTCGGTCAAGCACGGCACCGAACTGCGCGGTTTCCGCGCCGACACACCCGATGCATCCGACCGCTGGGATGGAGAACTGCGCCTACACCGCCGCGGCGAATCGGTGGACACTGGCTTCCCCCGCCGCCTTGGCAACATGTGCTTGGGCGCGGTCGTCGAAGTGGGTGGTGAGGTCTCCACGCTGTGCGAGGGCGACCGGGTGTTCGCGCATTTGCCCATCCGCGAAACGCATACTGTAGCAGCGGCGCGCGTGCAAAAGGCCCCCGACGGAATCTCGCCGCAAGCCATTATGTATTGGGACCCGGCTGACTTTGCCGTGGGTGCGGTGCGCGATGGCGCGGTGCGCTTGGGGGATCGCGTCGCCGTCTTTGGACTCGGTGCCATCGGGCTGATGGTCGCGCAGGCCGCGCGGCTGTGCGGGGCGCGCTGGGTGGCGGTCGTCGATCCCATCGAGCGGCGGCGCGCTGCGGCCCTGCGCCACCACGCTGACTTGGCGCTGGATCCGGTGGCCGTGGACGCTGGCTTGGAAATCAAGCAGCACACCGACAAAATCGGCGCGGACATCGCCTTTGAAACGAGCGGTTCCTACCGCGCGTTTGAAGACGCCATGCGCGCGACCTGCTACGCCGGCACCTTGGTCTCGACCGCGTATTACCACGGGGAGCAGGGCTTGCGCTTGGCCGGCGAGTGGCATCGCAACCGCATTCAAGTCATCTCCAGCCGCGCCAACAGCGAGCCGTTGCCGCAAGCGAGCTGGAATTTTGCCCGCATCCGCGCGGAGTCGCTGGCTCTGTTGGTCGAAGGCCGTTTGCAAGCCGACGATCTCATTGACCCGATTGTGCCCTTTGCCGCGGCCGCTGACGCCTACATGGAGATCAATCAGCATCCCGAGCGTTCGATCAAGCTCGGCATCGACCATGGATAGTGGCCGGTGGCCGGTGGTCAGTGGTTAGGCCCCCATCACTCCTGGGGCTGGGACTGGTCACTGGCCACTGGCCACTGACCACCGACCACTGCTGTTTTAGCCGATGTTAATCAGCCGGTTGCCCGTCATACCGGTGCAGATGTCAATGAGAAGCCACAACCCGGCGGTGCCAAACGCGCCTAGCACTAGCCCTAAAAAGAACGGGCGCAAGCGCGTGTAGAGCCGGGGACCGCCGTATTTGAGAATGAGCGCCTTGAGCAGCCAAGCGAAAAAGACCGACGGCCAGATTAGCTGCACGGGGTGCGGCAGCCCAATGGCCAAGCCGATGGGGTGAATGGGAAAGCCGACAAAGCGGTTTTTAACAAAGGTCAACAGGCCCATCAACAGCGCGCCGAGTCCGGCAAAGGACAAATGCCAAACGTGGGTGGGCTGCATGTTGTTGAGGTTGTTGGTGATCCAGTTGCCGGTATAGGTCGTCATATAGCCGAATTGCCAACTGCTCAGGTTGATGCCCCCATAGGTGTACGCGAGATAGATGACCGCGGTAATTGAACCGGCGAGGGTGACCACGATGGCCGCGGCAATGGCCCAGAACACGCGCCGATATTCTAGGCGCGTCACTTCCGCCAGCTTGAGGCCCGTGGCGGCCGAGGCCATGACGAAGGTGCGGATGTCGGCCGACCACGGGAAATTGAGCGCCAGCGCCGTTAGGCCCGGGGCACCCACCGACGACGATCCGAGGGTGTTGACGGTAAACACGGCCGGGGCCACTGGAGCGCGGCAGTAGGCCAGCCCGGCCTGCGAGATGATGCGGGCCAAGCCAACGAAGATCACGAGAGCCGATAGCTGAAAGACAAAGGCGGTCGGCAAGTTCATGTTGGTGGCGTAGAGCGCGAACAGGCCGAGAGAAAAGCTCGCGATAAAGCCAAAGACTGCGACTCGGTACGGGAGCAATTCCCCGCTGTCGTCGATGGAGTCGTCACCGCGCAGGGCCTTGCGCCAGACCTGCCGCAAGTGCTGCCGCCCGCTCCACAAGCTGGACAGCACTAAGAAGAACAACGCACCGAGGGCGATGTGGGCGATGCTGGGCGGGGAGGGCGAAGAATAGGGCTGCTCCGGGCCGATGTTCCACCCTGTCATGCGGCACAAGCCGATGGCCAACATGTTGAGCAGGGCAAAGACCCATATACCCATGGAGATGTCGAGGTTGAGCAAGTAGGAGAGGCCGACGACCTCGAAGTGCGGGCGAAAGTTGACCCAGATGGAGTTGCGCAAAAAGGGCACCCAGAGGTTGAGGTCAATCGAGGGGACGAAGTTGAAATAGCGGTGCAGGGCGTTGATGGAGCCGATGAGCGCGGGAATGGCAAAGCCGACCCAAGTCAGGTAATTGCGGTAAAAGGGTGCGATGGCTTGGTCCTTGGCGCGGGTGCTCATTTCTATGGGCAAGGTGGCCAGCGGGAAGTTGAGCCGCTCGCGCTCGACCCACTGCTTGCGCAGCACGACGAGCACGCACAGCGTGGTGAAGTACATGTTGACGGCAAACAGGCTCCACGCCATCAGCGGCGTCGCCCAAGCCCCCCAAGGGATGCGTTCGCCTTGGGCATTACCTTCGAACAGCTTTTGGATGGCCGCGCTGTCTTCCGGCACGAAGAGATGTGATATGTAGGGCTGGATGGTATTGGCCCAGTCGTTTTCCGGGGTGGCGTAGTAAAAGAACCCGCCGAGGAGCGGGATTAGGTTCATGGTCAGGCCCCAAGAGGGAATGGCGGCCCCCACGATCATCATGATGTACACGGTGGCCAGCTCGCCGGTGTGCAGGCTGGTGCCGGTGAGCAATTTGGCGAGCGGGTTGATGAGCAAGGTAAAAAGAAAAAACAAGAACAGGGCCGCGCCGGTCGAGTAGTCGGCGGCCATGGGCGAGCTGCGCATCACCAAGACGCCAAAAGGCTCGCCTACGGCGATGGCGAGGCAGCCGATGGCCCCGATGGCGATGGCGCGGAGGGAGACGCGGCGCGGGGGTGGCGACAAGGCTTAGACCTCTACCAAGAGGTTAGTATCGATCAGCCTCACTGAGAGCCTTCTTCCTCTGCTGTGGACTGTGCTTGAGAGACATCGTCAATGCTGTCGATCAGGCAGCTTCCCAACCGGACTTCTTTGGTGCGGTGAGTATGGCGGGCTTGGACGATATTGAGCAATTCGCGCGGTTCGTAAACTGGCAATGCGGCCGTCTTGAAATCGCTTTCGTTGCGCGTTACCAAAGCATCGGCGTCGGCTTGGCGGGCCGCCTCGTGGAGAACAGCATCTTCAAAGTCGCGGAAGCCTGCCGCCGCTAGTGCCGCTTCTAGCACCGCCCGGTTGACCGGGGCTACTTCAAAAAGACGAAGTAATTTGCGAATTTCCCGCCGTGCTTTTTGCTCTCCGATGGCTTTTGTGGCCAAGTAGTGTACTGTGGTTAAAGTGGTGGCACCGAGACAGCCGGCGATGACATTGCGCTCTATCAAAGAAAAAATCTGCGTTGCGTTTACTACATGTGGCGTCCGGCTCAGCAGCAAGTCGAGTACGACATTGGTATCGACCATCACTTTCACAGGTATTTTTCCTCGAGATATTCGCGGTATGTATCTTCATCGACCACAGCACCTTTCAAGGCACCGCGCAAAGAACGCGTGATTGGTGGTAGCGTCTCTGGCTGATCGTCCCGGTCCAGCAGCGAGAAATAGTCAGCCACCATCTGCGATACGGACTTGCCGCGCTTTTTGGCATGGGCCTTAGCGCGTTCGATCAATTGCTCCTCTAGGCGCAGCGTGAGCTTGGTTTGCATCAGTTGTCTCCACAGATGACGTATAATTTGGTCATTATCATACGTCATCACAGCGCGATTGTCAACGCTAGAACTTGCAGACGGCTTATCAATCGCGCACCACGGCTATTGTGCGCTTGGCGGCTGTGCCGTCGGCTTCGAGGAGCAGGTGATAGAGGCCGCTGGCTACGGGGTTGCCGGCGAGGTTGCGTCCGTCCCACAGCACGGCGTGGTCTTGGCGCGCCGCACGCTCGCCTAAGTCTTGCTCCCAGATGAGCGCACCGTTGGTGGTAAAGAGCGCAAGGCGCGTTTTGCTGCTGGGGAAGGCTAGATCGAACGCCAGCCGAGTGTGTGGATGGTGGCTGGGGCGGAAGGGGTTGGGGTAGTTGGGTTTGAGTAGGGTGGCGAGGGCGGCGGGCCGGTCGGGGTCGGTCAGGCTGGGATCAAATTGCGCGGTAAAGAAGTGCTGGTAGGCCAAGCCGGTGCGCTCGGCGGCGGTAGCGACGAGGACGATTTCGTCGAACTGGTCCCAGCTCGTGATGCGGACTGTCGGCTCGGAGACGAGTTGCGCGGAGGTGGTGTCTGGGCCGACTAAGAGCAAGTGGCGACGCCATGCTCCTTGGTTGGCGTCGAAGAACAGATCGACTCCGCCCGGGCGTAGCTGTGGTTCAAGGCGCAAATAGACGCTGCCGGTGGCATCGACTAGGCTGGTGTCGCGGGCGACTGCTTCGGCGGCGACGGTGATGTCGCGGGTGGGAACGAACGGGTATTTGTCCCCTTCGGCATAGTAGTTGCCGTGGTAGCGGCCGCCGGTGAAATAGTTCCACACGGCAAATTCGCCCATTACGACGCCTAGCCCGCCCGGCTCGACTTGGCGGATGACGCGGTCGAAGTGATCGAGATGGACGCTTTTGCGCTGGCCTACTTCTTCCCAGATCAAGCGGTTGAGTTCGCGGCCGTAGCGCTGATCGAGGAAGAGAGAAAAGATCGCACTGCCGTAGGTGTGGTTCTTGCCGGGAAGGCCGGAGTTGAGGGCGCGTTGGGGTTCGCCGAGGAAGTGGATTAAGTATTGAAGGTAGTCGTCAATATGCGGATAGGCTACTTCCTCTATCCACGTCGAGGTTGACTCCTGCCACCAACTGCCGTCTCTACCTGCGTAGTAGCCAAACTGGATGGCGTGGTGGAACTCGTGGGCGATAGTTACTCGTAGGGCCTCTAGCCCGCGAGTCTGTTTGTAGCGCAGGTCGGTAAAGTTGTTGTCGATTCTGATGTAGCTAGAGGTGGTCGCGGTGGTTGCATCGGGATGGGTGAACCCATAATACGCTCCGCTTAATTCGACGATGTAAATATCGTATTCGTCGCCACCGCCTAGGCCGTTGTCCGAAGGAGGCGGGTTGTAGCTGAGTTGCTCGACTTCCAAAATCCAAGTGCTATCGAGGACCGTGACTGCTAGGTCAATGTAGTCCGGGACGCCGTTGCCATCGTCGTCGTCGGGATTAACCGCATTGCGACCCTCGGTGTCGTAGTGGACGCGGAAAAGACCGGAAGGTGTTAGCAGACTGTGTTGGGTGCTAGGTCGTTGCTGCACGAGTTTTAGACGTTGGTTCTCGGTGCTAGCTGCCATGGCTTGGAGCACATAAGGGGTGCCGCAGCGCAGTGCGGCCGGGGCGTGCTGGGTCGGTGTTTCTGCGTGATTGCTATGTACTGTAGAGAGCAGTATTACGATAGCCAGCATCAGAATCATACAAAGAAAGCTCCTTTAGGCGTCGGCGGTCGGGCGTGCTGCGCCGTTTGAGTCCTTCAATCGCGGACCACGGCTATGGTGCGCTTGGCGGCTGTGCCGTCGGCTTCGAGCAGCAGGTGATAGATGCCGCTGGCGACGGGGTTGCCAGCGAGATTGCGGCCGTCCCACAGCACGGCGTGGTCTTGGCGCGCCGCACGCTCGCCTAAGTCTTGCTCCCAGACGAGTGAGCCGTTGGCGGTAAAGAGCGCGAGGCGCGTTTTGCTGCTGGGGAAGGCTAGGTCAAACGCCAGCCGAGTGTGTGGATGGTGGCTGGGGCGGAAGGGGTTGGGGTAGTTGGGCTTGAGTAGGGTGGCGAGGGCGGCGGGCCGGTCGGGGTCGGTCAGATTGGGATCGAATTGCGCGGCGAAGAAGTGCTGGTAGGCCAAGCCGGTGCGCTCGGCGGCGGTAGCGACGAGGACGATTTCGTCGAACTGGTCCCAGCTCGTGATGCGGACCGTCGGCTCGGAAACGAGTTGCACGGAGGTGGTGTCCGGGCCGACTAAGAGCAAATGGCGACGCCATGCTCCTTGGTTGGCGTCGAAGAACAAATCGACTCCACCCGCGCGCAGTTGCGGCTCGAGGCGCAGATAGACGCTGCCGGTGGCATGGATTAGGCTGGTGTCGCGGACGACTGCTTCGGCGGCGATGGCGATGTCGCGGGTGGGGACGGTGGGGTATAAGTTCCCCTCGGCATAGTATGGATCGCGGTAGCGGTTGTTGGTGAAATAGTTCCATACGGCAAATTCGCCCATTACGACGCCCAATCCGCCCGGCTCGACTTGGCGGATGACGTGGTCGAAGTGATCGAGATGGACGCTTTTGCGCTGGCCTACTTCTTCCCAGATCAGGCGGTTGAGTTCGCGGCCGTAGCGCTGATCGAGGAAGAGAGAAAAGATCGCGGAGCCGTAGGTGTGGAGGCTACGATAAACGCCGGAATTGAGGGCGCGCTGGGGCTCGCCGAGGAAGTAGGTCAAATACTGGAGGTAATCGTCAATGTGCGGATAAGCCACTTCCTCCATCCACGTCGAGGTTGACTCCTGCCACCAACTGCCGTCGAAGGTCGCGTAGTAGCCAAACTGAATGGCGTGGTGGAACTCGTGGGCAATGGTCACGCGCAAGGCGTCCAGTCCGCGGGTCTGCTTGTAGCCTGAATCGGTAAAGTTGTTGTCGATTTCGAGATAGCTAGAGGTGGTGACCGCGCCGGCCGATTCGGGATAGGCGAACCCATAATATCCACCGTCTAGCTCGATAACGTACGCGTCGTATTCGTCCCCTCCGCCTAAGCCTTTGTCCGAAGGAGGCGGATTGTAGCCGAGTTGATCGATTTCGAGGACCCAAACGCTGTCGAGGACGGCCACAGTGAGGTCGATATAGTCCGGGATGCCGTTGGCGTCGTCGTCCGTAGGCGCAACCGCGTGGCGTCCCTCAGTATCGTAGTGGACGCGAAAGCGCCCCGATGGCGAGAGGATGTTATGTTGGACATCCGGTCGGCGCTGCGCCAGCTTGCCCAAGCGCGCTTGGTAGTCGGCGCTCAGGTTGGGAGCCGCGCTCATGGCTTGGACTAGGTGTGGGGTTCCGCAAACCGCTAGCCCGCCGGTTTCTCGGTAGATGGCTGGCAGTTGGTCGGGAGCGCGCACGCTGAGAACTTGGTAGATCAGGGCCGTCTCTAAGTCGAGTTCGCCGGCTGCAAAGGCCGCTTCGATCCGGGTTTTGGCTTGAATGGGTAGGGCGAAGAGGAGGAGGACGGCGAGAATTTTAGCGGTCATAAAGTCTCGGGGCTGAGGTGAATGATGGCCTGAGAAAATAATGGCGCAATGGGCTGAGGCCAAATTGCTTTGCCGAGCGCAGAAAAGGTGGGGCTTGGCCTAGAAAATGAAAATGTCTTGAAAACGTCTCATTCAGCACACTACACAGCAAGGCTCGGTCGTTGCTCGGCTGCGGTTAGGTAGATACGTTCTATGGCCGAGGTGGCCGATTTTTTCTAGCCCATTAGCGAAATCTTCCGAGGAGTATTAAAAAATGAGTCAAGAAGTACTGATGATCGTCGGGTTCGTGCTCGGCTCGTTCGGATTCGTACTCGGCGCGTATTCGATCGTCGGCAACGATGCAATTCAGACTTTGGGGACCTTTCTTAGTTCCAACGACCACCGTCCGTGGTGGGCGCTTTGGCTCTTTGCTGGCAGCATTATAACGGTCGTCCTAGTGTATGGGTGGGTGGCACATAGTGGGGATGTCTCTTATGGCAGGTTGGAGGCGATTCCGGTGCCGGATCACTTTAGTTGGATTTACTGCGTCCCTCCCTTCGTCCTGCTCTTGCTGACCCGCTGGGGCATCCCGGTCAGCACTACCTTCCTGACCCTGACGATCTTCGCGCCGAAGGCGCTGGAGAGCATGTTGCTCAAGTCGTTGTTGGGATATGCGACGGCTTTTGTGGTCGCCATTATCGTGTACAAGTTGGTCACCCGAGGCCTAGAGTCTCGCTTTAACCGGACGGAGGGGCCGACGAGCCCTTGGTGGATTATGGCTCAGTGGTGCTCGACTGGTTTCCTCTGGAGCCAGTGGCTGATACAGGACTTGGCCAATATCTACGTTTTCCTGCCGCGCGACCCGGTTAGTCGGACGCCAGACCTAGCTGTTGGCTGGTTCATAGTCAGCATCGCCGTTATACTGGGCTTGCTGGCCTTCATCTTTTACAATCATGGCGGTGCCATCCAGAAGGTAGTGCTGACGAAGACCAACACCACTGACATCCGCTCGGCGACGTTTGTGGATCTGATCTACGGGATCGTGCTGTTTGTGTTCAAGGAACTCAGCCACATCCCGATGAGCACGACTTGGGTCTTCGTCGGTCTGCTGGCCGGACGCGAGATTGCCATCGCCTGGAACGAGAAGCACCGCAGCCGTCAGGAGGTGTCCCGGCTGGTACTTTCCGACTTCGCGAAGATTCTCGCTGGCCTCGTCGTCAGTGTCGCCCTTGCCCTGCTGCTGCCCAGGCTGTTGTAGCCTCGGCATCTGAGGCTCGCCAATGCTTCCTGACCGGTGATCGGTTGGGGCCGCTACGGGTGGTCCCCTGCCGTGACTTGTCACTCACTAGGTGCTGCGGGTTTAGCCGCTTTTATGACGGTGCCAGGTACAACGCGCCATAGGCAAGTTGCATCAAAACCGGCATCCGTCAGCGCGGCGAGTTCGTCTTCCACTGGAAAGTAAGTGTCTTCATCGGCCCATTCTGCGAAATGGCTATAGGCGCGTTCCTTGGCGATGCCGCAGGAGACGAGGTGGGACGTCCAAGTTTCGTATTCGGCTTGGCGAGCGGACGGGTCGGCGGGCATGGTCGCATCCGCGTTGACGAACACGCCGCCCGGGCGCAACGCAGCGTGAATTGCGCTGAAGATCGTCCGTTTTTCGGCTAGGGTGGGCACGTGGTGCAGCGCGAGGGAGGTGACCGCCGCGTCGCAGGCAGGTAGCGGGCCTTGAAATGCTCGCACGGTGTACTGCACTCGGGAGGCAAAGGGTGCGAGCCGCTCGCGGGCCTGATCGAGCATCTCGGCGTCGGCGTCGATCAGTTCGACCGTGGCTCCCTCGCATCGCTGCAATACGGCCTGTGCCAACGCACCTGTGCCAGCGCCGAGGTCGATTACTTTTTTCGGCTTAGTTTCGGCAACGGCATCTGCGGCTCGCGCCAGCATTTCCTCGTACACGGGAATGAAAGCGCGGATCATCTTATCGTACGCTTCGATTTCAACGCGCAGATGGCGGCGGACGGAGTGGCTCATTGTCTTTTGTGCGGACTTTTTTCGTGATTTCCTAATCTTTCCAGTAGAGGAAAGACCTAAACCCGTCAAGGAAAATCAAAACATTACATGGTGCTGCTATGAATCGCACTGAATCTGAAACTCCCGCTAAGCCTCCGAAGCGACTTGGACGGCGAATCTGGAGGATCTTTCGGATTGTCTGGGTCTCCGCCGGTATTGCATTCACACTTTGGTTATACGATTCATTCCGCGCAAGAGGCGTCGATGAGAAAACACTCCAAAGCAATGCCCAAATTACGGTCGCCGACACTGACGAGGCGATTGTGTTTACACCTACAGAGCCGAAGGGTCCGATGGGTTTATTGTTCTTTCACGGTGGTGGTGTTGAGCCTAGGGCCTACGCACCTCTCATTCGTGCTGTTGCGGAAAACGGCTTCATTGCGGTAATCGTGAAGCTGCCCTATCGCGTTGCTCCGCTCAAATCCCACAGACGCGAGGCGATTAGCCGGGCGCAACAGATCGTTGCTCAAACGGAAACCGTGGATAAGTGGGTTGTTGCTGGACATTCCAAAGGCGGCAAAATAGCGGCCGAACTTGTCCACGCGGGTCGATCATTGGCAAGCGCACTCATTTTGATCGGTACTTCGCATCCAAAGGACTTCGATCTATCCAACATTGTGATTCCAGTAAAGAAGGTCTTCGCCAGCAATGACGGTGTTGCAACGGTGGAAATGATCGAATCGACGAAGCGCAATCTTCCAGAACACACGCAATGGATCGAAATCGTCGGCGGCAACCACTCGCAGTTTGGTTACTACGGACATCAGTTCCTCGATGGTCATGCGACAATCGATCGCACCGAACAACAGCGCCGTACACTCGAAGAAATAGTCGCAACGCTTGAATCCCTGCAAGCAAGTAAGCGGTAAGCGTCGGATTGATTTCGCCGAGTGATTTGTTATCATTATGGTATAATATGATAACATGGGGCTAGTCGAATGATTCGCACACAGATTCAGTTGACCGACGAACAAGCGCGGTGCGTCAAACGGATCGCTGCCGAGCGGCAGGTTTCGATGGCGACGGTGATTCGCCAAGGAGTCGATCTCCTGCTGCGGTCGGCGGAGACAGCCGTGACTGATGACGAACGCATTGAACGTGCGATCTCGGTGGCCGGCCAATTTCGCTCCGGCGGCGGCGATGGAGCCGTGCAACACGACCTCCACCTGCAGGAGGTCTATCGCAGGTGAGCGTCTTCGTCGATACTGCTTGATTAGGGAGAGTCGTCCGTGGTGGAACCGACGGCTCTCTTGATGTCGCCCCAGCTCTTACCCTCGGCGACGCTCGGAGACTGGGAGCCGATCTTCGCGGCACCTGCGGCGATTAGTGAGTCAGACACGGTTTGTAGCGAATCGAGGTTTAGCGAATTGAGGTTTAGCTGGGTGATGTCGCCGAGAAAAATAGCCTTTCCAATCTTTAAATCGGAGCTTCCTCCATGAACCACACGGGGTACCCCTACTACGTCGATCATAACGCCCTTATCTATGCCCATCGCGGTTGTAAGCGCGGTTTCAAACGAATCGAGAAAGGCGTTGGTGTTTTCTACTTCAGCGTCACTGATTTGATCGCCGATGACCCTCACTTTCAAGAGACCGTCTCCGAGCTCCTCGGATAGCTGATCGGACTCCACGTTGAGGGTGACGACCTGATCGCCATTCTCATCCAAGGTTTCCGTGATCTCAACGTGTTCGTCGAACGTCTGCTGTTGGCTATCGGACAGGGACTCGTCATTGAAGGTCACCACGATTCGATGTAGTAGGCTGCTGGCAATGTCGGCGAGGGCTGCCCTCTGAGTAACAGCACCTACTAGGAGGATCGCCAGCGCAGCGAGTACGGCGGCGAGCACGGGCGGACGGAACCGCCGTCTCCAGTTCGACAGCAAGGTCCGGTTGGGGACGGTCTCCGGCGATCCGTTGCTGGACGCGACGGAGATGGGAGCCACATTCTCGCGGCGCGAATCGGCCAGACGAGCGGCGAGCTTGCGATTGGCCTCCAAGAGCAAATCTGCGGGAAAGGTGGACTCGCGGATCGATTTCCCGGCCGCGCACAGCAGGGAGAAATCGCCTTTGAGCTCGATGGCTTCGGGATGGGCCTGTAGGTACTCCTCTACTTCCCGCTTCTCGGCGTCGGACAGTTCGCCGTCGAGGTATTCGATGAGTTTGTGTTCAAACTGCTCAGTCGTAATCATCGGTTAGCTTCCTTGGGGTTTGATGTCGTTGCGGATGGACGGTCGCAGGTGAGCCACGCACGAATCTGTTTTGAAGCTTGAAACGCTGCGGCTCGCGCTGCTCCTGGAGAGCAATTTAGCAGCCGGGCGATCTGCGCGAAGGAACAACCCTGGAAGTAGCGGAGGACGAAGACTTCTCTGCGGCGCTCGGGCAAATCCACCGTGAGACGGCGAATTTTTTCGACCATAAGGCCATTGTCGAGTGCATCGTTCGCCTCCCAGTTGTGAGGTTGCTCCGCCGATTCTGTCCAAGAGACAAATCGCGCTCGCTGGCGGTTGAAATCGAGGGCGGCATTGATCGCCGTGCGGCACAACCACGCCTTGGGGTGTTGCAGCGGGCCGCGCTCGCTCGTGGTCTCGTGGAACTTCACGAACACTTCTTGGTAGAGGTCGGCTGTCTCGTCGTGGTTTCCGTTGATCCGCCAGATCAGACTCATGACCAGCGGACCGTATCTTTCAATCGCCTGTTCTGCGTGCATTGCATCTCCATGATGTCAGGTGTTGAACAATTCTCGTGTGCACACGCTTATAGAACGATGTCGAGAGGAATTTGTTACTTCGGCGTTGGACGTTCCATCGGCTGATTCGTATTTTCGCCTTCCAACTGAAGACTAGATAGGAGCAAAGATCAAGTATGCCAAAACGTCGTCCCAATATTCTCTTCATCATCACGGACCAGCAATACGCCGGGGCCATGTCCTGTGCCGGCAACCCCGACGTGTACACTCCCAATATGGACAGCCTCGCCGCAACGGGGGTGCGATTCACCCGCGCCTATTGCACATTTCCGTTATGCGGCCCCCAGCGCGCCAGCTTTATGACCGGTCTCTTTTCCCATCAAAATGGCGCGATCAGCAATAACACACCCATCAAGCCCGAATACAAAGGCCGAACGCTCGGCAACCTCCTCGCCAACGCGGGATATGACTGTGCCCTGTCGGGAAAATGGCACGTCCCCGGCACCACGCCCGAAGAAAGTGGCCTCGAAGTCATCTGCGGCAGTCGCGACGACGAGGTGCCGCTGCGCGCCATCGAATTCATGCAGCGCGACCGCGACAATCCCTTCTTCCTCTTCGCGTCATTCCTCAATCCCCACGACATCTGCCAAGTCGCCCGCAATCAGCCACTGCCGCAAGGCCCGGTGCCGGAACCGGCCACGGTAGAAGAATGCCCAAATCTGCCGGCAAACTTCGCCATTCCACCCTATGCACCCGATATCCTGCAGATGCTGCGGCAGGCCAACCGCCGCGTCTATTCCACCATCGAATACACGGAAGACGACTGGCGACGGCTCCGATTTTACTACTATCGCCTGTGCGAAAAAGTCGATGCTGAAATCGGCGTGCTGCTCAATGGCCTGCGCGACCTCGGCCGCGAAGAAGAGACCTATATCATCTTCACCTCAGATCACGGCGATGGGCACGGCGCGCACAACTGGAATCAAAAAACCAGCCTCTACGAGGAAGTCATCAACGTTCCTTTTATCATCAGTCACAAAGGGATCACGCGGGCTGGTAGCGTTGACAACACCCATCTGGTCTCCCTCGGCCTCGATCTGCTGTCCACGTTGTGTGATGTCGGCGGTGCGAGCGTTCCCGATGGCCTCGAAGGGCTGAGCTTGCGACCGCTTGCCGAGGGCAACGCGCCCGATGAGTGGCGCAGGGAACTCGTCGTTGAAACCATCATGGACATTGGCGCGGGGCCAGGTGGTGGCGGAGCTTCGCGCGCCGTGCTCACCGACCGCTACAAATACAGCGCCTACCCCATGGGCCGCTACCGCGAACAGCTCGTCGATTTGCAAGCAGACCCGGGCGAAATGGTCAACCTCGCCGTCAACGCGCGGTTCAAGGACGAACTCGACGACCATCGCCGTCGCCTGCGAGCATGGTGCGAAAAGACAGAGGATGAGTTTTTGAAATTTTGCATGTGAGCGCGGTCGATCAGCGCTGGATTTTCCATCCGCTAGGTGATTTTTTAACATTAGTCTTTATGTATGGGCATTGAGGTACAAGATGCTTCGACTCCGCTTCGCTCCGCTCAGCATGACAGCCTGAGGCGTCGGCATCTGTCATGCTGAGCGAAGCGAAGCATCACATACCCGTCTACTGTCGTGTACTTAGATCTGTGTGATAACCCCGATCTACCTCAATCGAAGAGAAATTTGACTAGGAGACTGCTGTGGAATTGACCAAAAGGCCCCGACGACTCAGGCGCTCGGAAGCGGTGCGCAGCTTGGTGCGCGAGACCTATTTGCGCGTCGATGATCTGATCCATCCGCTGTTTGTCGCTGAAGGCGAAAAAACGCGCGCGCCCATCGACGACATGCCCGGCCAATATCGCTTCTCGGTTGACGAGCTGGTCGAGGAGTGCCGCGAGCTATGGGAGCTGGGCATCCCGGCGGTCAATCTCTTCGGCTACTCGACTGAAAAGGACGATCAGGCCACCCAGTCCTACGACCCGCAGGGCTTGATCCAACGAGCGATCCGCAGCCTCAAAGCTGCGGTGCCCGAACTATGCGTGCAGACCGATGTGGCCCTCGACCCCTATACCCATCACGGCCACGATGGCTTGGTAGTAGATGGCGAAGTAGTAAACGACGAGACCATAGAGGTACTGTGCAAGATGGCGCTGTCGCACGCCGAAGCAGGCGTCGATTGGGTCGCGCCCTCAGACATGATGGATGGTCGCGTCGGCGGCATTCGCCAGGCACTCGACGCGGCTGGTCATAAAAACGTCGGCATCTTGGCGTATTCGGCTAAATATGCCTCGTGCTTTTACGGCCCGTTTCGCGACGCGCTCCAGTCGGCACCCAAGAAGGGCGACAAAAAGACCTATCAGATGGATCCGGCCAATGGCCGCGAGGCGCTCGTGGAGATCGCGCTCGACATTGAGGAAGGGGCCGACGTGGTGATGGTCAAGCCGGCGCTGGCCTATCTCGACGTAATCGCCGCGGCCCGCCAAGCCTTTGACGTGCCGATTGCCGCGTACAATGTCTCCGGCGAGTACGGGATGATTATGGCGGCTGTGGAGCGGGGGTGGGTCCAGCGCGAGCAGGCCATTATGGAGGTGTTGACTGGGATTAAGCGGGCTGGCGCGGATATGATCTTGACTTATTTCGCCAAAGAGGTTGCCGGGTACTTAGGCTAATGCTATGACATACGACGCCCAAGACTTTAAGATTCCAGTCCAATCAGCCGACTACGCTGAATGTTCCCGCTTCGCTACTACGGCTATTGAAGCAATCGTCGAGGAGGCAATTGATCGGGGAGACAACAAAATTTTCATAAACACGAATCTGAAGCTCGGGCTACCGATGGAAAACATTAATAAAATCGCTGGTCCATTTGTCGAGGCATGGGCTGCGCAAACATTCTACGCTGTTCTTGAAGACGGTGGAAATAAATACTCATTGATCAATGTTGAGGCCGTACAGCGGCTTCACATGGCTGATGTCATCCTTCAGTTTAAAAAAGAACGAAAGGTCGATAGCGGAGTAACTGCCGAGGTGGATGTAAAAGCAACAGCAGAAGATATTGAATCAAGCGGAAAATCTCCAAATATCACTTCTTACGCTCGAATCCGTACGGCCTACATCGAGGATCCTGATTATATTTTTGTCATTCTTTCGCTAAAGCATCGCGTGTATTCGTCGCGTAACAAAAATACAGGTCTCATGGACGGAATTATGGAAGTTGTTGCATACAACGCATACGACCTCAAGTATCTCTCCGCGAAAGATATCAACTACAACCCTGCCTTGGGAACGGGTCAGATTCAGGTTCGCGACATTCACTACGTCAAGCTTGAAGATCGAACGACGTGGGAATTCTGCCAGTTGCTCGATCGCAAGTACTTGCAATCTGCACACCGGTCGTTCGCGCAATGGCTCACACTTGCAAACGGAAACGGATGGATCAAAAAAGATGACTGAGCAAAGAATCACACTGGGCGATACGCTTTTAGAGCTTCCCAAATTAACATCGGAAACGTTTGACCTAATCATCGCAGATCCTCCTTACAATCTTGGGAAGAATTACGGGAACAATCGAGACGCCAGAGAATTCGACGACTACCTAGAATTTTCCCGAAGTTGGCTTGAGGAAGCGCATCGTCTGTTGAAGCCTCAAGGCACAATTTACGTGTTTATGGGCTTCAGGTTCATTTCCTATCTCTACGGTATTCTGGAGCGCGAATTGGGAATGTTCTTTAATAGTTGGATTGTATGGCATTACACACAAGGAATGGGCAAGACTAAGGGTTTCTCGCCTCGCCACGACGATATTTTGATGTTCACTAAATCTAGGGATTTTGTCTTCAACCTCGACGATGTGCGGGTGCCTCAGAAGTACTATCGAAATCGGAACAACATGAGGGGAGCCAATCCCGGCGACGTTTGGGAGTTTTCTCACGTTCACTATTGCAACGAAAACCGATGGAACCACCCGACTCAAAAACCAGAAGGGTTGATCGAGCGAATGGTCTTAGCTTCAAGTAATGAAGGAGCACTTGTTCTCGATCCGTTCTCTGGTAGTGGAACTACCCTTCAGGTGTGTCAACAGCTCAACAGATTCGGCACCGGCATTGAACTGAATCCCGAGTATGTGCAAATGTCGAAGGAACGCTTGCAACACGAGTTCTCTGGCTTTGATAGTGTTGACCCGAGGATGAAACGGGTTCCATTTGATTTGCGCAACGAATCAGCTAGGCAAGAGTACCTAGAAAATCATCGGCGTTGGTTCTTGAGCAATCACGAGAATGCGATCAGAGACTTTGAAAAGTCCGTTGAAACTCTTTATCCGCAACGGACTCGTGAACCCGAACAAATGAAGCTACTTGAGTCGGGCGAAGAGTACAAAGCCAATGAGGTGTCTAGCTGACGCCGCACGGCGCAGAAATCCCGCCAGTGTTAAAAAGAACCCCAACCATGCAACTCAAAGACAAAGTCGCCCTCGTCACGGGCGGGGGCCGCGGCATTGGCCGCGCTATTGCTATGGGCTACGCTGTCGAGGGCGCGCAGGTCGCCATTGCCGCGCGCAGCACAGAGCAGCTCGACGAAGTAGTCGCGGCGATTATCGCGCAGGGCGGAGAGGTTCTCGCTGTGCCGACCGATTTGCGGGTAAGCGCAGAGGTGGAACGCCTCGTGCAGAAAACAGTAGCGCGGTTCGGTCGGATCGATATTCTCGTCAACAATGCCGGCGTCAATCCGCGCGGGCTGTTTTTAGACGCGACGGATGAAGAGTGGGAGCAGGCGTGGCAAATTAACGTCATGGGCGTCGTCCGCTGTTGCCGCGCGGTATTGCCCATTATGCAGCAACAAGGCAGCGGGAACATCATCAACGTCGGTTCCGGCATGGGTCAGGTCGGCCACGCGGATCAGAGCGTCTATTGCGCGTCTAAAGCGGCCTTGCACGGGTTGACCCAAGCCATTGCAGAAGAAGTGTGGAGCGAGGGCATCATCGCCAACGTGCTCATACCCGGTCCGGTTAAGACGGAGCTGTCAAAACCTGCTTGGCAAAAGGCTAGCAGCTTCCGTGCGGCAAGCGAGCCGTGGAAGGAACCAGAACAGGTCGTTGCCTCGGCGCTTTTCCTCGCCGCACAACCCCCAGCCAGCGGCATGACCGGCCAGATTCTCAGCATCATGCGCAGGACTAGCCCGTAAAGGCGTCTAACCTCTAGCGAGGGATTTCAATCGTGAAATGGATGCCGATTGTTATCGGTGCGGCAATCGCACTGTATTGGGGCTGTGGACCAAAGGTTAAAACTGAAACATATCCCAATGGACAGGTCAAAGTTCAATACCAGTACTACAAAAATGAAGCAAACGAGTTAATCAAACACGGCCCCTATACAGCGTATTATACAAGCGGCAATATGCAGGCACAGGGCATGTACAAGGACAACGAGAAAGATGGAAAAATTGTCTATTACTTTGAAGATGGGACCAGAAAATCGGCAGAGACTTATAGCGCAGGTAAACTCCAAGGTCCCTTTACAGACTATTATGAGGATGGAACCAAACGTTCGGAAGGAACCTATAAAGCGGGGCAGTTCCACGGAGCCTATACCAAGTACTATGCAAACGGGCAAATAGAATTATCCATAGTCTTTAAAGATGGTCAATGGCACGGCCCTTATATTAGTTACTACAGCAACGGGAACAAATGGCTGGAAGGGTTCTATACAAACGGCCGCGAGAGCGGGGTCTGGACCCATTACGACGAATCAAAAGAAAAGACAAACGGGCCCCTTGTCTCCTACTACGAAAACGGGCAAAAAAAATGGGAGGGCTCCTACACAGACGGAAATCCCGATGGAATTTTTGTAGTCTTTGATGTCCAAGGCAATAAGGTAAGGCAGGATGTGTGGGAAAAAGGGCGATTGGTAAAGCGGTCAAATTGCGAGGAGAATCCCGACAATTGTGCGAACAGATAGTTTGCGTCCCCAATGAGACTTTTGTATGGATTCCTCAGCCCCCTTCAGCAGCCGCCAGCCGTTGTATCAAGGTATCGGGCAAAGCCGCTGCCAGTTCGCCTTGGTACACTGTGATGCGATCTTGGTACTTCTCCAGCAACTCGGCGACTAGTTCCTCGAAGAGCTGGTCTTCTTTCTGCCGACTCAGCAGTGAATGCGCCCGTCGTGCCACTTTGGAAAACGGAGGGAGCTCTCCTTCTACGCGGCGGAGTACTTTGAATAGGCTGTACCCACCCTTGACCTGAACGGGTCCAACGATCTCCCCTATTTCGGCTGCCTCCACGGCCTCGTAGATCTGCGGGTTGACATAGCGGTCGCGGCCGTGGAGGTGCACCTGTCCTGGCTCTTCTTGCGACTCGGAGCGGATGGTGTGTTCCCGGGCTAGGTCGATAAGGCTTGCGTCCCCTCGCTCCAATGTTGCGAGAAGAGTCTGTGCCTTTTCTTGGGTTTCGACCAGTACTTCTATCAGATCAAACTGGTCGGATTTGCGAAACAAATCCTCGTGCGACTGATAGAACTTCTTGGCCTCCTCTTCGCTGACTGCGGCCTTGTCCTCCACTTCTTCCTTGCGGACTTGCCGAACCATGAACTCCCAGCGCGTTTGCTCTAGCCAATTTTGTTCTGCTGGTCGCTCGGGAATGCCCGCTCTCTTTGCCGCCGCCAGCAGAATAGCTGATTCCATGACTGTGGATTCAGCGGCTGCAACCACTGCGGTGCTGTCCTTCATTCCCCAGCCAGCGCGCGCCCGTCCAGCATCTTCCCACAGCGCATCCACGTATTCTCCCACGGTCACCTGACCGCCTTGGTAGGTGAAGAGGGGCTGGATCGCCTCCCTAGGCGAAAAATGCTGGCGATGCACGGCAGGGTACGCAGCCGCTTTTTTTAGAAGCAGGTCTAACCCTGCGGATTCGATCTTCCAGCCAAACTCTCGGGCCAGAAAACGGACCTGTTCTCTTTTGGCCTCTTTGAGCTTGCCTGCATGGAGTACGGAGTGAATGCGGGATCGGTGTTCATCTAGGCTTCCGGGCCGGTCTTGGAGAAAACGCATTACCAAGTAGCGTTTATTGATGGGGAGGATATCGGACACGACACCCACCGGCAATTCGCGGAATACCTCAGCTGGAATTTTTAAGCGGCGGGCTTGCTGCCGCGAGATGTACCCCCATACCCCACCCCGGGCGGCCGACCCTTTGTGGACGGAGTATTGTCTGGCCAAATCCGCGAAAATTTCGCCAGCGGCGAGCTTTGCGAGCACCTCTTGGGCTTGGGATTCTTCCTCGACTAGGATGCCGGCCAGTTGGCGCTGACGCCCTAGATCGTTTTCCGCGAAATACCTGCGGATATCTGCCTCGTCAACTTCTACCTGGATGGGTGGCTGCTCGTTGCGATAAACCTCGATGAGGTGTTGGTGCCAGCTCGCTGCAACCCGCTCCTGGACCTCCATCGACTCCTGCAATTCCCAAACTTGGGCCTCTAGGTAGAGCAGGTGTTTGACCAGCAAACTGCGCAGATAGTCCTCTCGCGCGGCCGCCCCTTCCTGCTTGGAACGCAGATTCCGAGGGGTGGAAATGGCAAAGTCGCGCAACTCGCCGGCTTGGAGTACCGTATCTCCAATTCGCGCCACCACGCCGGGCGCGGCTTGGGGAGGCTCCTCGGATGTTGTAGTACACGAGGTGAATAGGCCAAGTAGAAAAAGGCGAGAGAGCTGACCCCACCCACTTCCCGTCCTGCGTCTTCTCATGTTCCTTTGAGACATTAATTAATACACAACCGCTAGGGTTCCCACGTACACATTGCTTCCTTGGTCGGCATCGGCGACTAGTTGGTAAACGTATAGGCCCGGAGGTACCACTTGTCCGGTGTCGTCAAGGCCCTGCCAGGATACAGCGTATTGCCCGTTGGCCTGTTCTGCGGACCGGTGCCAAATCCGCTGGCCGGAAAGATCAAAGATCTCAACAGATACCTGAATGGAGCGGATGACTTGCAGCAGACGGTAGGATATCTCCACTGCATCGTTCACGCCATCGCCGTTGGGTGTCAGATGGCGCTGCGAAATATCCACGGATGCAAGCAGGGATCTGTCCAGATCCCATTTGACCAGCAGGTCATCTGTATCAATGTCCGGCGTGGCATCTCCCGGCACGATGATCTGCGGTATATCTCCCTCCCTCTCGGTATCGAACACCCTGCCGGTGAAGCGCGTGCCGTACACCAGTACTTCGGTTTCAAAGTCCACTTCGAGCAAGGTTGCGTGTTCACTTATCCGGTTCTCTGGAAACGAGACCGCAAAACCATCTGCCCCCATGTCCTCGGAGTATTCGACTGGATTGCCATTGATCCTGACTTCCTTGACTTCCGCCGGCAAAGGCGTAGCTACTTGCAGACCGTCAATGCCGCCATCCTCGGGTTCCAAGATTGCGCGCACCGCATAGGTGAAGGCCGTCTTTTTTCCGGGAGCGACTTGTTGGGGAGTCAACTCGGCGATGAATTCCCTGCCGAACAGAGGCGTGGAAAATCCCACTGATAGAGAGTCAATCCGGCTCCTGAACAGCGGAGAGAAGGATTGAAAATCAATTCTGAACTGAATGTACTGTGCCGGAGCCAAAGCGATGAAGGGTTTCTTCCCGGTGGAAGGATAGGGAGCCGACCAGCCACTCCAATTCTCGGTATCGGGCTGAATGGATCCCTTTTCCGTCGGTCTGAGTTTTTTGTACTGGGCTTGCGTTACTCGTTCTTCTCCTTCCAGCCCCAGGCCAGTCAGACGATTATATACAAAAGGATCTTCCGTCTGCCCGGTGCGCGTGCGGATTAGCAGAGCACTGCCCGAATCACTCAAGGCCGACCACGTCAAGTTTCCGAGACTGGCCCGGTCGCCCAGATCGATCACGTCTGACTCATAGTGGCCCACGAGGGCGTAGCCATTGCCCCAGACCTCGAGTTCGTCAATCTCCCACAAGGTGGGATCGGGCAAACTGATGGTGTCTGAGATGGCCACGTAGCGCACCACTTGCAAGGGGAGCTTTATGCGGGCGAAGGGGTTGTCCGTCTGGGCTTTTTCCGCTATTAGCTTCCAGTCTTTTACGACACTGAACCAGTGTCCTCGCAGGGGTAGTTTGAGTTCATCGAGACCGACCCCATCGTGGACCCAGACCTGATATCCTCTCATAAAGGCCTGTTCTAACCCTTCTCGGGGATAGAAGCTGAGGCTGTCCACGCCGAAAGGCCCACCTAGGTCCAAGATCAGAGTTACGGGGAGATCCGCTTTGTTTACTCGGCGCTCCACGTTCCTGTCGGAAAGATCTGGGAATGCCGCACTGTGGTCGCCGTTGATGATCTTGGGTAACAATTCCACCCCTATGCGGAAATCGGAGTTTATCCACCCTCCCCTGTCGGTGGAACTGAGGGACAAATTTTGGTTCGACACGAAGATGGGTTGCAGCCAACCCTCCTCTGCGGTGTCGTCCAGCCCGTCAAAACTACCTGCAGCGCTCCACGGGCGGTCCGCGGTTCCAACCGTCCATCTATCCGCTCCGAGAGCTGATTCTGCAAAGAGCAGTAAGGCACAGCCCAGCGGCAGCAACAGGCTATATTTTCGCCTGTTCACGTTCATCTCTTGCGCCTAACTGGAGCCGAGCCCGGCAAACACCACAATGAAAGCACTGGTGATGGTTTCTGGAGAATCTCTGTTTTCAAACTTCCTTCTCTCCCACTGGTGCCCGATGTTCATGATGACCTCATAGCCGAGGTAGTTGTTATTGATAGAAACCTGCGACGTGACGACGCTGCCGAAAAAGTCTCCTGTGCTACCCAGTGCTTCCTCGAGGTCGTAGAACTGGGCCAACTCGGTACCTACTTCGATCCAGAGCTTTGGCATGGGTTGGGTCCTGACCGTCAAGATACCCATTTCAGTTAGATTGTGGACGTCTGCGTCGCCTTTGATGAAGGCCGTACTGCGGCGGTACAAGCTCCTAAATTTGGGGTGAATTTTGAAATCGCCGATCCAGAAGGCATAGTCGCATTTATTGACAATCCCGAGGAAGTAGGAATCCTTCAACTCCTCGAGCACGCCTCCGGTTCTGAGCGGCCTGGCGAAGCTCTCGCCCTGCTGATTGTAAATCTCGTACTTGACCTTATTGATTACGTTGAAATTGGGCAGCCCCTTGTAGTCGAAGCGCAGAAAGGCCGTGTTGATCACCACATCCTGCGCCACTAGGCGATCCTGAAAGGTTTGTATTCCTCCAAATGTACCGGGCGGGTGCGTCCAGATAAGCTGGTCGTCGATGAGATTGTCTTTGACGATTCGCAGGTTATCGAATATCTGCAACCGGCCTAGCTTGGCATAATCTTTGTCAAAGGTCACCAAGCCATAAAGATCGTTGCTTTCTCGTTCATCGGACCACAACCATTCCTTGGCATAGCCGATCAGGACTTTTGCTTCGGGGGTGAGACGCCGCCCCACATAGCCATTGTACCCACGGTGGTCCCGCTGGTAGGGATAATCCGGCTCGTCATCGTCTTCAAAGCGATCAATAATGGTGTTGTGGTCTAGGTCCATCCCAAATAGAAACTCCGGGGGATCCACCTCATAGCGCCAAAAGGGTTCATCGTAGTCGGGCCGCAGATTGTTGTTCTGGTTGAAATCCGAGATGAAATCGTTGTTTTCGTCCAGTCCGGGAAAGATGCCTCCGGCAGGGGGGCCGCCCCGAGCCAAGCCCTCGCCTTCGAGTGGCTGGTTGGCTCGCTGCCAGTCCGGCCACCGGTCTTGGTCGTCGTTGTCATCGACGAACTCGTAGCGATTGCGTTCCGCATTTGAATAGTCGATCTCGCCGGTCCGGTCTAGGATGAACATAGAGGTGGAATATCCTTCGTCGATACTGAATACTTCGCCAAAGCCGAACCAGGGATAGGCGACTTTGCGCGCGGCAAGAAAAAAAGCCTCCGAACGAGTAGCAGCGTGAGCGTGACGCTCAAAGTTGATATTGGGGAACCGCCGCCAGCGGTTGTTGATATCGAATTCGCCCCACACGGTGAATCCCATCAGGTCGTGCACTTCTAGTGTAAATCCGATGATCTCGTTTCCGGTGGGCAGGCCGTAATCGAATTTGACGACCCTCTGGTTCGAGCCATCGTCGACATTCCCGTCCGCCCGCACAACCGGCAAAAAAACTGGCTCGCCGAGGGCATTAGTCTGCAGGTTCGAGGTGGTCTCAACGCGGTAATCGTTGGCCAGCACTAGTTCAAATCCTATTTTTCTTTTTAACTCGGGGTCGGGAATCACATAGGTCAGGGTGATGGCTTCGACCCCATCCGCAGCCAAAGCTCCTCTCACCGGCAATCCCCCCTCTATACGGGGTTCAATGGCCGCGGGTTCCATTTCATTGCCCCTATTGATGAATATCTGTTCGGAGAACAGTACTCCGCCTCCCTGTCCGTCTTCGGGCGAATCATCGGTGATGCGGATGGCGATCCAGCGGATGACATCTTGGTTTTGCACCGAAGTGAGCTGGCCTTCCTGAAAGCCGCTGAGCGGCAGGTCTGTAGAGGTGCGGCTGAAATGGGAGTTCACGTAGGTGGCCCCTAGGTTTACGAAATCGCCGACTTGGACTGTGCCCCTGAAGCCGAAGAGGTTGTTAAAGTCCGTCATCCGGGTCTCGGGAACATCTACATTTTGTCCCCGCGTCGGAAAGTTGACTCTGGAACTCAGGAAGGTGAGTGCGTATTTGTCGGAGCGAAAATCCGCCTGGATACCGTTAAAAGCTGGTTTCGAGAACGTCATGGGCGTCAGGGTCGTTCTGATCTCATCGCCTAGCGTGACCGCCAAGTTGTACTGACCTTGGGAGGTGCGCCCAATCACGACATTGTTGAACCAATTGGCGTACCTGCTGCTTTTGAAAATATTGCTGCCGAACGAGGTGGGGACTTCTTGGGTCCATTCGTAGATCTTCCAGCCTTTGGTGAGGTATTTCCCGTACAGATCGTACCACCTAGTACCCTCTAAGCCCACATCCACGTAACGCTTGTACGGCTCTCTTGCGTAATTGCTGTACTTCCACCACGACCATCTATACTGATAGTAAAGTTCCTGGCGCTGGTACCATTTCATCAAGGTCGGATCCAGCGCTTCGACTACTGGCTCCGGACTAGACGGGACCGACCGCTGAGCGTCTCCCGTGGATGTGCTCAGACAAGTGAAGAGGAGGACCAAGCCCCACACACCTCTGCATCGAATAGTCATCGTGAACTCCCTGCCAAGACTTCAGATAGGCAGATTATCGATATGTATGTCAAAAGGCGACCCCGACGGTCTGGACAATGGCCGCGGCGTCTTGGCTAGCTTCTACCTCGACCCGACATATGTAGAGACCGGGTGGAACAAGGACTCCGGCTTCATCCGTGCCATCCCAGACGGCCCGGTGTGCGCCGCTGATACCGCGCTGGGCCATCACTTCCCTGACAATTCTGCCAGACAGATCGTGCATTTTTACTGTGATGGGCTGAGCGCGGTCGATCTGGAATATCAAAAAGTCAATGTTCATCTGATCGTTTAGACCATCCCCATTGGGCGTGATAATCGCCGGAGCAATCTGCACGTCGCCAACTAGTCGGTCTTGGACTGGTACGGTCACGACTAGAACATTGCTCATGGCCTCTGAGGCGGCGTCCCCGGGATCTACGGTCTGCCACAGCTTTTTGGAAGAATTACCGACCAATCCCTCGAATACTGTGTTGTTCAAAAAGACTTGGCTTTTGAACTCGACCTCTACCAGCCGCGGAGACTTGATCGTCGAGGGAAGCTGGATTAGCAGAGAATCTGCCGTCGAATATACGGACAGGTCCTCCAGCGCCAGCGGGTCAGAGGCGACTTTTACCCCTATCAATTCAGCTTGGGCAGGAGTCCTGATGAGCACCTGATCAAAACCGAGGTCGCCGGCCGCGAACGAAGGGCGGATGAAGTATTTGAATTCTTGGGACTTTGCCGCGATGGCTGTATCCGGCCAGACCTCGGCGGTCAGGGTTCGGGCTAGTGGGTCATCGAAAGAAAGCACTATCCGGTCCAAGCTAACGGTCTGATCCGGTAGCGTGCTCAAAAGTCTGGCCCGTATCTCTAGGTACTGGCGCGGACTAGGAGAGGCAAAGGGGTCACCAGAATGGACATAGGGTTTGCTCCACGGGCTCCAGGTTTGGGGGTCGGGAACTAACTCCACTACGGGATCGGCTTCTTTGCGGAAATTGGGCAGACTCTCCCACTTTTCTTTGGTAAGTTCATTACCCTTTTTGTCGAAGTAGTGCAATTTCTCGCCCAATTGATCGCCCGTTCGGGTGCTGATCTCCAGCTTAGTCCCCTGCGGGATATCCGCTTCCCACGCGATCGACAACATGTTTTTGGAGCGACCGAGGTTGAGCAAGCCCGAAGTCATGGACACGCCTGGAATATATCCTTCGCCATAGGCCTGAATCTCTAGGGTTTTGAAGCGTCCATAGGTGCCCGTGTCCCTGACGTTGTTTCTGTGTGAAAAGAAGATGTGTTGTACTGGGCGGGGAAAAAAAGTATCTTCAAACGTGAGAAATCCCACGGAGTTATCATCGAGAGATCCCACCTCTTCCCACACAAAACTCCCCATGACATTTTCCGTGCCGAGTTGGGCCGTTGGCCCTAGGGTGCCGTCGGAGATGAATAGCTTGTAGCCAAACAGCGGGTCTACTCTGGAACCTTGGTGTACTCGGGCCGATACAATCCGAATGGTGTCCACCCAGAACAGCGCCCCCAGATTCATGTTGACCCAGCCTTTCTCGGTCCAGTCGAGAAATCCGGCACTTGAGTTCCAGTAGGTGTCAAAGCGCCCGTCCAGAACCTCGTTATTAGTCAATATGCGGCGATCGCCGCCGGGACTCGCCTGAATGGCCAGACCGCCGCGCTCCACCGTTCCCAGTACCACGTTGTCGCCGAGGGTGTGGACTTCAACTTCGCCCAGACGCGCATCGCCGAACGGGGCTGTGACTTGGATCAGCACAAAGCCGACCAGTTGTCTAGGGTCTTCTGCCGTGCTGCGAGCCGTGCCAAGCTGGCCCAAGGGATATTCCAGTTCGTAGGCAAAGTTCGGCTGGGTAGTCTGTCCGACGATCAAGTACTCTTTTTTGCCCGACCCAGAGTAGAGTGCCTCCTCGCCGGTGGAGGTATAGACCTTGAACATCCTGAACGGCTCACCCTGAGGTGAAAATTTCAACACGATCTTGGTAGCAGAAACCAATCGACCCAAGTCGAGTTCAACCCACCAGGTATCCATATCGTCGTCTGGATCGGGTGCCCACCAAGTGTCCACCTCGCCGTCAAAGATGTTGGCCGCTCGGGCGGGATTGGAGCCGACACCAGATATTCCCCCCCATTTGGTCGGTTTATTTCCCTCGCGCTCAACGACGAACTCACCGGCATTGAGACTTGCATTGATATTCTTTTGGATGAATTTGGGCTTTACAAGGCCGTCGTCCGACAGTTCCAGCGTCCCGACGGGAAAGACCCACTTCTCCCAGTCGGCTTTGGACCCGAATGCTATAGTGTCGGCTTGGGCCATGCCGGTCGAAAGGCCGACAATTGCTACGAGACTCGCCCATATATGCGATCGCATCATATCTCTCACCTCAATCGGTTAGGCGATCAGTAGATCACCGCTATGAGTGCAACCATGTCTCCTTCGCCCCTATCGGCGTCGACTGATATGCGGCTGATGTACAATCCCGGAGCTACCAATTGCCCACTATTATCCAGCCCATTCCAATCCAAGGCATAAATTCCGCTCACCTCCGTGCCCGAGTACAAATCGCGGACCAGCCGGCCCGAAAGATCGTAGATTGACACGGTGACCGGGACCTCCTTGGTCAACTTGAGAATCTGGTAGTGGATGGAGGCCAGATCGTTTACGCCGTCGCCGTTGGGGGTGAACGGATTGGGGACAACGCGCCCGCCCGCGACAATGGTCTTTCCGAGCGATACGGCCACTGCCAAGTCGTTGTTGGGCAAATCCGGGGACGTATCCCCGGCGGTAATGGGTTGCGGCAATTCTGCTGTCTGGGTATCGAAGACCTTGCCGGTAAAACGCGTCCCGTACACCAGGACCGCCCCTTTAAAACTTAGCTCCACCGGAGTGGTATCCACGACCCGATGATTGGGGAAGCGGACCACCATGCGGTCGTCTGCGATTTCCTCGGTGAAATCCACCACCGATGCGCCACCGATTTTCAGTTCCTCAATTGTGGCCCGAGAAGGAGTAGCAATCTCCAAGGCGTCGAATCCCGTATCGCTTTCCTCGACTTTGGCCCGCACTACATAGGTAAACAGGGTGGGTTCTCCGGCGTTGACTTCCAGCGGCCCGACTTCGCCCCAGACGAATCGCGCTACCGGAGGGGTGGAAAACTCGAACGCCAGTGAGTCGAGCCGCGCTCCTTGGGTGAAAAAATCACTGGCAAAATCACACTTAAACTGGAAGTAGCGACGAGGTTCGGCGAAGGCCACCTGTTCTCCAGATGCGCGGGTGTACACTGGAGACCAGGGACTCCAATTTTCAGCATCCAAACCCTTTTCACGCTCGGCTTCTTTCAGGCTGTTGTAATCATCTGCGGACACCTCGATCTGTTCGGTCTCGAGCCCTTTTTCTTTTAGTTGGTAATACTTAAGGGGATCGGGCGTGGCTCCGGTGCGGGTAAAGATCTGCACCGAGGCTCGAGGTTGCTGTTCTGCGGCCCACTGCAACTGGCCAAAATTAGCCAGTTCACCTAGGTCTATCACCTCTGAAGTATAGTTTGCTCGGGGTACAAAGCCGCGGCTGTACACCTCCAACTCGGCAATTTCCCAAGGCAGCGGCGTGGTGAACACAATCCTGACATGGCGCACGTACTGGGACGGAATTCGCACCTGTACGGTACTGTCGGTATTTTTCTCGACCTTTTCTACCAGAGCCCACTGCAGCACTCCGCCAACTTGCATTTCCGCGCTGCCATCGTTGATGTACACCTCGTATCCCTTCAGAAACTTGTCGCTGAAGGTCGGGCTGGGGTAGAAGCGAATCCTCTCGACTCCGCCGAAAATCGAGCCCAGATCCAGATCCATCCTGCCCCCGACTTGCCGGGCCCTGCTCCCGTCAAAAACCGTGTTTGCATCCCCGTCTATCATGTTGTTCAGGTTGCCAGCCTGGCGCACAGATGGCTGGGGCGTGGACATACCGCCCCCTCTCCCTTGGGCACCAAGGCTCAGATTTTCCGTGGCTTCGGTGCGTCGGGGCTGAATCCACCCTGGATCCGTGGTGGTATCAATGCTCTCCATGGTACCCATAGCTTCCCAGGGGGTTTGCTCGTTGCCGATGACCAAAACTTCCACGCCCGAGGTGTTTTTGGCAAAGATCAGTGCCAGCAAGACCCAAGAGGATGCCAGCAGGACTTTTCGCCCAATCGGCTCCATGCTTTGCATTCCCGCGGTGCGGAGAATCCGCTCGCTTAGCTTATTCTTCAACTTCTACGGTGAAGAATCCGCCGTGCCAGGGATTGGTGAGGATGAGGAGGGACTGCCCCTTTGCAACGGAGCCGGCCCAGTTGGCGTCTTCTTTATCTGTTCGAACGATGCCGACGTCAAAGCTTGCTGTGCCATCTGCCGGATTGCATTCGATGGTCCGTTCGCGCCCAGCGTCCAAGACGAAATCCTGAAAGCACGCACCAATGGTAATCTGGAGATCGAAATTCGATTTGTTGTCGAATTTGACTAGTTCAGTCCTGCCAGTGGATCCCGAAGGTCCGGTAGAAAGATCGACCTCTTCGCAGGCGACTAAAGCGCAGATGCTCGTCAACGCCGCAATGGCAAGTGCGTAGATCTTCACGGCTGTTCTCCCATTGTATAGATTGAAGGGATGAGAAAAATCCCATCCCTTCAATCTAGCTGAAGACTAGTCTAAAAAGCTCCAGGTCTTTAGCGGAAAGAGGCTTTGATCCTCCCCCAGGTTTCTCCCTCTACGCTCGTGGTGGCTTCGATGGGAACCTTCACCATCACCCAGTCGGGTGCTGCGGACCCGTCCCGGGTGGCGTGGGTTTCGTCGTTCAGGCCCCATTGTGAATCCCAGTCATCGCCGTTTTCGTCGTGGTCTTGGTAGTGGATGTTCAGGTGGATGATCTGCTCTTCTTCGAATACATGGGGCACACTGGAGTCGGGGCCGCCGTAGTCTAGGTGATCGAACAGGGACCAAGCTATCTCATAGAACAAGGTGACGTTGGTATCCCCTTCATTGACCGGCACGGCCTCTGGGGGACCTACGCCGAGATGGCCCCACGGCGGATGGCCGAACCACATCGCGTCCCACTCGCGGGTCTCGATTTTCTCAAAGAAGTTCTCACCGAAATTGAAAACCCACATAGTCGCCGGTCCTTGGGCGGGAGGATGGACTACCCACTGTTGACCTTGGGTACCCATCTCGTTCTGCTCCAGATCTCCGGCGTGAAAGAAACCACCGCTGTGATCGGGATCAGTGCTGATGGTCCAGCCATCCTCTGTATATATATCCACCTGGTTCTCTGAATCGCGGTGGATAAAATTGTCGAAGGCTTCGAGACCGAGGTAGAGTTTCTGGGTGGTCTCGTTCCAAGCGACCATCATACTCACGTCGACGTCTGAGATGTCCCGCGGGTCATTGCCGGCACGCGACAGCAGCATATCGTGGGTAATGACCAGATCCGACGGGAACCAGTTCATCCAGTCAGCGGAATTTCCATCTATATCCGGGATCAATTCATCCGGAATGTGGGGCGCGAAGAACTCTACGCCATCGGGCTTATGACCCCAAGAACTGCTCGACAGCATGGCTACTAGGGCCAAAGCCATGAAAGGCATTGCTAATCGTTTCATTGAATAGACTCCTCAATTCGGAATGACGAGATGGAACAAAGTTGCAAAACTAACAGGACCTATCGATTCCCGCTGTAGAGTCGAAAAAAATCGATCATCCTGTCCACACCTGCCCGGGAAAAGATTCACCTCATTCAACCACCTCCTTTCTGTAAATTATAGTTGAGCTATTTTCGCAAAAAACGCCTACTACCTAACGCATCGGTTTTGCAGGATAGATAGCCCGATTACCCCGAAGACAATCTCGTCGTTCCATCGGGATAAATCCGGCCGGTTTCCCGAAAAAAAAGATACTCGAGGTTGAGCACTTCTATTGGATCGCCGCGAAAGTCGAATCTGATCGCCACATCCTCGAGCTTGAGGCGCAGTTCCTGCACGTCTGGGTGTAGGGCGGGAAAAACTAGGAATCCTTGGGCTTCCTGACCGCTGAATACAGGTTCGGATGCATATCTAGAAGAGGCGAACAGGTCTTTGCGCTCTTCGTAGCGGTCGTACAGATTGCCGGAATAAGCAGTAGCGTACGGACGATAATACTCGTCGAACTTGAGCGGATCTAGAGCCGGGTATTCGCGGCCGTTTGCAGCGATGAGCGAAATCTTCAAAGGGTCGATTTGCACTTTGGGATAGCTGTAATTTTTAACCTTTAAAAGGAAGATCGTGAAGCGCTGTGGCGTCGCGCCGGTTTCGGGATCTTTCCAGTCGCCGTAGGTATAGGGATTTATAGACTCTATACCGCCCTTGGAGTACATAGGATACAACCGGTTCAGTTCTGCGTCAGTCTGGGGCCGCACTCCGACCTCAAATCTCTCCTGAACGAACAGCACTGTCCCATCATCGCTAACTTGCATGCCGGTATGTTGCTGGGCGTCGGGGAGGGGTTGCAAGGGACCGGCGTAGTACCTGTACCCGCACGCAGCGCAAAGACTGACAGATAAAAGGCCTACGGCTAGGACGGGTAACCGCCGTAATCTTCTTTTCGTCACAAGCTGCAAAAGTGTGGCTTTCATAATCAATAGTTCGGACGTTTTTTGCGATTTTGGCCTAAGTTGGGGAATGCTACTTTCCTAAGTTGCTAAAAATTAATGGGTTATGTATCCTTCTGATTGTGAATTTTGTAAGTTCATAGAAAACAGTAAATTACAAAAAATATGTTGTTTATGTGAGTTGGATACCTAATAATGAATAAGAGCAGAGATGTCAAGTTTCTCTGCTCGCTGCTGGTAGTGGACGCTTATGGCTTTCATCCGCGACCTCATTTACAACCACATCAGTTGATTGTCCGTCATGCCGGTAAAATGATCCACGATCAGCCACACGCCCGCAACCGTAAAGTGCCCCAGGATCAAACCTAAGAAAAACGGCCGGCTAGCTTGGTACAACCGCGCCCCTCCGTAGCGCAGGACCAAGAGTTTTACGAGCCAAGCCAGAAATACATTGAACCAGACGAACTGCGCCATCCACGTGGTGCTGATCAAGAAGCCGAGTGGATGAAACGGCCACCAGAGTAATTTTTGGCGGATGACGATCAATATATTCATGATCCCTCCCCCTACGCCCGTCCACAACCAGCCGCTTAGATTGGCCTCGACAGGTGTGGTCAAATACGGAACCACGAAATTAAAGGGACTTGAGGCCCCGCCGACGAAAAACCACTGGTCCAGATTGATGCCCCCATACTTATAGCACATGGCGAGTATGATCCAGGTCGAACCCACCAGACTGACCACTACGGCCAGCATCATGGCCCAGAACAGCGGTTTTTTCCGCTGCCCCACGCCGACTTCGTCGCTCAGCTTCATCCCGTTGGCGGCAGAGGCCAGCACAAATGTTCTGAAGTTGACTGCCCAAGAAAAGCTGAGTCCCAAGAAGACCAGACCGGCTGGACCGATGGCCGATGAACCGACTCCAGAGATCAGAAATGAGACGGGGGTTAGGGGAGCCCGCACGGCGGCCAAGCCGGCCTCGGCAACCACTCGGGTCAGCGCGATAAAGAGGACGAAAACGGCAAAGAGAAATACAGGTACCAGCCAAGCGGCTAGGCCGCCTTTGTACAGCCAGACCCCCATGAATCCCAAGCCGGCGATCAAGCCGAGCACTGCGGTGCGGTACGACAGCAACTCCTGGGAATCATCGACGGTCGAATTCCGCCCGAAAGCCTTGTTAAATACATCCTTCAGATGCCTTCGAGCTCCCCACAGACTCGCCAGCACCAAGACGATGAAGGCTCCCATGCCCTGATGCGCAATAATGGGCGAAGTCGTAGCGAATATATCTAGCTTCTCCGTACTGGCGATTCCCAAGATGTTGAATATCCCCTGTTCCAGTGTGCCCAGCAGGTAGAACAACCAGATTCCGAAGGCGATATCCAGACTGATGAGATACGAAAACCCAATCATGGAAAAGCTCAGGTGGATGGGTATCGACATCGTCTCGCGAAAGGCGCTAAAAGTGGTGGCCAGCTCAATTGAGGGGAGAGTTTCATAATAGTTGTGAAAACCATTTACGCTAGTGATGAAGAAGGGAATGGCAAACCCCACCCACATCACCGCGTTCTTAAAAAAGGGATTCACCAGAGAACCTTTTGGACCCTCTTTGATCATGTCCAAGGGGACTTGGATCAGGGGGTAAACCAGTCGTTCATTGTTGGCCCATTGTCGATGCAGAATGACCGATATGCAGATCATCACAAAGCAGAGGACTAGGAAAAACAGGCTCCAGTGAAAAAGAGGTTCGAGCCAAACCCCCCAGGGGATTCCCATGCCTTCGGGAAGCCCTTCAAAGAAATACTTGATCATCTCCGGATCGCGGGGGGTCAGCCAGTCTTTGATATGCGGATGGGCCAGCGTGGCCCAATCGTTCTCGGGCGTAGCGTAGTAGTAAGGACCCGTGATCTTGGGCAGCCAGGCTTCGGTAAAGCCCTTTGTAGGGACTGTAGCGGCGATGATCATCATGATGTAGATCAGCACCAGTTCGGCCGGCTGTAGCGCCCAGCTCACCCGCAGCAGGCGCAGCACCACATTTACGCCCCCCACCAGCACGAAGAAAATGAAAAAAGCGATAGGGGTGCTGATATTCAGCGCCATATACGATCCGCGGATGATCATATTGCCGTACGGAGCTGCCACACCAATAAAAAACGCGAGCGCGGTTCCGATAATGAATGCTCTGATCGTAAAACCGGAGGAGGATTCGCGAGGAGCGGATTTGGGAGCTAAGTAATGTTCGGGAATAGATATGGGCATGGGTCGTTTGGGTGCAATCAGCGGGGAGATTTTTGCAATACCAATAAACCTAACGCCGAGCTGTACGGCAACGTAAATTCAGTGTCGTGTATTGAGGTACTAACCTTATTGCGAACCGGCCTTTTCCTCGATGATTAGCACTTCATTTACTGGGATCTGTTCCAATCTCTGTACCAGACCACTGGGCCATCGCACCTCTACTAGATCGACCTTTGTCCTAGAGCCCAGACCAAAGTGGAGCCGTGGATCGCTCGCCGTTAGGTAACTAGAACCGCTCCGCACCTGACGGATCTGTTCCAGCCCTTCCGCCACCACCCGCACCCTAGCTCCTACCCCGTCCCGGTTGCTCTGGGTTCCTACGGTCTGCACCATCAGCCAATTCTCTCGATTACCGCCGTCGTTGCGGACCAGTTTGGCTTCCCCTCCGCAGTTGGTCACTAGAACATCCACATCCCCGTCTCCGTCGTAATCTCCGAAGGCGGCACCACGGCTGATCTGCTTGTGCAAAAACCACTCACCCGAGATCGAAGAGGTTTCTGTATAACTATCACCGCCGTTGTTGCGGAAGAGTTGGTGTTCCTGCATGTACTCGACCCCTGACTGGAACAGGGCGATCTTGTCCAGCACATGACCGTTGGCCACGTACAGATCGAGATCGCCGTCGTTGTCGTAGTCGAGGAAGTTCGTCCCAAAGCCGAGGAAGCGGTGGCTCGGATCGGCCAGCCCAGCCACCGCCGTCACGTCCTTGAAGAAAACCCCTTCATTGCGGTAGAGGGTATTGGTCTCGTAGGAAAAATTGGTGACAAAGAGATCAAAATCGCCGTCGTTGTCGTAATCCCCGAAATCCACTCCCATGCCGGCCTCTGACTCGCCGATCCCGTTGAGGGCCACACCTTTTGCTAAAGCCGCGTTGCCAAACTTTCCATTCCCTAAGTTCTGGTAGAGAAAGTTCGGCGTCCCATCGTTGGCGACGAACAAATCCTGATCCCCGTCGCTATCGTAGTCCAAGGCGACCACGCCCAATCCCTTGCCGGATGGATCATTGATCCCGGCCGCGACCGAGACATCGGCAAAGGTCCCATCCCCGTTGTTGTGATACAATACATCTGGCACCCCTCCGTACTCCAGCGGCGCGCAATACGAACGGGTAGCCTCGACGATGGCCCGGTGGCCTTGGGAATTCGTCCTCACATATCCGCCGCATACTTTGTTGGTCTCGACGGTGAAATCCACGTAGTTAGTCACGTAGAAATCGAGCTCTCCGTCGTTGTCGTAGTCTAGGAAAGCGACGCTTGTACTCCACTGGGATGCGTCCACGGCCGCTTGCTCCGTAGCATTGGCAAAGGTGCCGTCGCCATTGTTCTGGTACAGCACATTCGGCCCGTAGTTAGTCACGTAGAGATCCTGATCTCCGTCGTTGTCGTAGTCGGCTACCGCGCATCCCATGCCATAGCCCGTATCGCCTGTGTTGGACTCTTGGCCGGTATTAGTAAAAGTGCCGTCCCCATTGTTCCGGTACAGCACATTACGGGGCGGGACATCGGCAGAGTCGGGCCAAGGCGCAAGAGCGACCGCGTAATGTGCCGCGTTATTTGAACGCACTCCTTTGTCTTGGTTCGGTTCCCTCACCCAGTAGTGGTCGCCCTGCTGGTACACGAGGTTGATGGGAACCGAGCGGATGCCTTGCAAGTCGAATCCATCCACCAAGTAAACATCTAAGTCGCCATCGTTGTCATAGTCGAAGAAGGCTCCGCCCGCTCCGGTCGTTTCTATCAGAAAATACTCCCCGGCAGCGCCATTGGTATGAGTAAAGGAAATCCCGGATTGTGCCGTGACATCCACGAATTGCACTGCCTTAGAGCCTAGATCGCAGGCCGACAGGCTCCAGGCCATATAAAAAATGAAGGCTATTTTTTGAAGCATCGGTTGCAAGGAAGCCAAAGGCGGGCTGTGCCTTCGGATGAGGAAGATCATTTGTCCTTAAGTCAGCGCCGAGTGCTAACTGAGCCGCAGCTTCTAAAGCCCCAAGTACAGATCTCGTCCTTCGACCAGTGCCGCGATCTTGCGGTCGGCGATGGAGCGTTTGAGCATCCAAAAGCCGCAGTCTGGGTGGATGAAGCGGATGCGGTCGGGGCCGGCAGCGGCGACCGCAGCTTCTATGCGGCGGGCGATCTCTTCGGCTGTCTCGATGTGGTTGACCTTGATGTCGATCACGCCGAGGCCGAGGCCGATGCGCGGGTCAATTTGTTGCAAGGCGCTCAAGTCGCTCGCCGGGCGGTGGGCGAGTTCGAGCACTAAGTGATCGGCGCGCAGCTCGTTGAGAAAGTCGAGTAGGGTGCGCCACTCGCCCTGTTGGATGGTCTGGCCGCCGTAGTTGCCAAAGCAGAAGTGAACGGCCTTTTGGGTGCCTGTGTCGATGCTGTCGAGTACGGCGTTGATGGCGCGGGCTGCGAGGGGGCCGTCGGCTGGGTTGCCGGGGATGTTGGCCTCGTCGATTTGGACGCAGGCGCAGGGCAGGCCGCGGACTTGGTCGGCGAGGACGTGGGCAACGGCCATCAGCAGGGCCTCAAAGTCGCCGTAGTGATGATCGAGCAGGGTGCGAGCCAGCATGTAGGGGCTGGTTAAGGTGAACTTGAAGGGGCCTCCGGCCACGGCGGCGGCGCGGGCGCAGTCGGCGAGCAGGTCGAGGCTGCCCGCGCCGAGTTCGGTTTCTACCACGGCCGCGGGCTTGGCCCGGAAGCCCATGCTTTGTTTGGCGGCGAACTCCTCGGCTTCGCGGCGGCCAAATTCCGCGCGGGTGCCGCCCATGGGCCGGACGAAGTACTCGATCATGCCGTTGGTGTCTGGGTGGTTGATGTCGAAGCGGTATAGCTCGCCGTCAGTGGGTAGGTCGATGCCGGCTTGGCGCTGGGTGTCGAATACTACGCGGGTGGCATCGACGAGGGCCTGCTCGGAGGGGAGGGCTTGGAGCCAGTCCGGGATGGGATAGGAGCCGACGGTCGTGGTTTGGATAGTAGGTGTGTTGGACATGGGTGGCTACGATAAGTGCTTAGAGGCGGCAGCGCAACGGGTACTGATAATCCGCAGATGGGCGCAGATGGACGCAGAATAGTAGGAACAAGACGATCCGAACAATATTCACATACGCTCCACTTCAAAACCCGCCAAGGTGCGGGTCTCTCGGCTGAACTCCACTCCTATCAGGTAAATCGGCTCGCCGCGACCGCGATACTTAGCCGCGTAGTCCCTCTCCTTTAGCTGCCTGATCGCTGCCCCCGCCGACACTCGTTCCACTACCTTGAACTCGAACAGATACACATTCCCATTGAACATGACTGCCATGTCGAGGCGACCCTCCCTGCTGCTGTCCTCTACTGTGATCGCTAGCCCCAGCGACGCGAAGTACGAGTAGAACACGCTGGCGTAGTAGCCCTCGTAGTTGGCAATCTCGTTGTTGGTATGCCATTGGTAGGGGATGCTGGCAAAGAACGCCTCGAACAGCGTTTTCAAGCTGTCGAAGTCGTTGACCAGTAGCAGGTCGTACAGCCGGGTGTTGTGCTCGACTTGGCGCGACGGGTTGCCCGTCAGGTGATTCAGCAGGCTCTTGTTCAGGCTTTGCTGCACCTCCCGGTTCGGGTAGCCCAGCCGGTAGTATAGCTCCCCGCCGCGCGACTCGGTGCGGCGAATGGTCAGGTAGCCAGTCTGGAACAGCAGCGCCTCGGTCGCAATGTGATCCACGTCAAAGGCCGACAGCAATTCCTCGCTGCCGAGCAGGTCGTCCAAGGCCAAAGAACTGACCTCGCGCTCTACCAACATCTCGAGCAGAAACGTCGGCGTACCCGTCTCAAACCAGTAGGCCCCGAACCGACGGTTGAAGAACAGCAACAACACGTCGAAGGGGTTGTACACGGCTTCTTCGCCCAGCCAGCTGTAGCCGTTGTACCAGCGCCGGATTTCCTCTCGGTCCAACCCAGGCAATTCCGGAGCGAACACCGCGTCCAAGTCCGTCTCGGTATAGCCGCAAATGGCGGAATAGTGCGGGTCCAAGGTGATGTCGATGAGGTTGTTGAGGCCGGAGAACAGGCTGACCTTGGAGAACTTGCTGACCCCGGTGAGGAAGGAGAACGCGATATGCGCGTCGCTGTCCTTGATCGTCGCGTACAAGCCGCGCAAATAGTCGCGGTTGGCGCGGGCGATCTCCGGCACCTCCAGCGCGTCGAGAATCGGCTTGTCGTATTCGTCAATTAGCACCGCCACTGGCTGGCCGGTCCGTTGATGCAGCGTCCGCAGCAAATGCCGGAAGTAAGCCGGTGCAGTGTCGCAGCCGTCAACTTTCTCTATGGTGCCCAATTGGGCCATCGTCTCCTTGTGCAGATTGCCCGGCTCCTTGAAGTTGCCGCTGCCAAAGCTCAGCCGCAGCACGGGATGGCGCACCGACCAATCCCACTGGTCGTAAATGGCCAGCCCCTTAAACAAAGGCTCGTTGCCCTCGAACAGTTCCTTGAGCGTATCGAGAAACAGGCTCTTGCCAAAGCGGCGTGGGCGCGACAGGAAGTAGTGTTTGCCTTCGGCGACCAGCCGCCTTATGTAGGCGGTCTTATCGACGTAGTAGTAGAGTTCTTCGCGAATCTGGCGAAAGGTCTGAATGCCGATGGGCAGTTTGCGCTTGGCCGTCTGCCCCGCTTCGGGGTCCTTCTTTAGCATGGGTCTTACTCCACATCCCGGCGAATGGGTAGAGTGCCGGGAACATCTGGGGCCTATAGCCGACAAGATAGGATACAGGGCCAACCCTTGCAAAGAAATGCGATGCACTTTGTTGATGCTCGTCGGCAGCGCAACAGGCGCTAGCGCCGCCGGGCCGGAAGTCTTCGGAAAACGCCACACAGTTAGCCCATACGGCAGCTTGACATCATATACGTATGTTCAGTATATTTTGTGCCGTTCGCACGTTAGATCTCCTCGTCAGGAACTGCCATGTCTCGGTCTCAGCAAGCCGTCCAAGAGCGCTATCGCCGGGCGCTCGACGCCTTGACCCAAAAGCTCCAGCAAGACCGCACGGTCTTGGCCGCCATCGTCTATGGCTCCTATTCGTACGATCAAGTTTGGGAGAAGTCCGACATCGACTTGTGGATCGTCATGGCCGACGATCCCAAGGTGCGGCGCTACGAAGACCACTGCCTCACTGAAGAAGGCGTCATCATCCACGCCAATCTCATCCCGCGCAAGCGCTTCCAGTTGAACATAGAAGGCTCGCGCCAAGGCGGTTGGCTCGATTTTACCTTCGCCCACAGCACCCTTCTGTTCTCCAAGGACGAGTCCATTGCCGCGTGGTACCAAGACGCCGAGCGCATTGGCGCGCGCGACCGCGACTACCAGTTGCTGCGGCGCGCCCTGCCGCTGTTGGCCACCTTGGCCAAAGCCCAGAAGTGGTACCAGGTGAAGAAGGACTACAACTACAGCTTCCTGTGGCTGCTCAACGTGGCCGACCAGCTCGCCAGCGTCGAGTGCATCCTCAATGGCCAAGCCCCCGGCCGCGAGGTCATTCACCAAGCTATCGCCTTCAATCCCGAGTTCTTCAACGCCATCTACACGGATCTCATCGCCGCTCCCAAAAACGCCCGCACCCTCAAGGCGGCCCTCCAGCGCGTAGAGACCTACCTCGACGACCACCTCTACGACATGTTCCGCCCCCTACTCGACTATTTGGAGGAGGCCGAGTCCATGCGCACGGTGTCGGAGATAGAGGAGCACTTCAAGATGGAGGGTGCGGACTTCGCCTGCGAGTGGTTGGTTGAAAAGGGCTTGCTGGAAAAGATGTCGGCACCGCTACGCCTCACTGAAAAGAGCCGCGTAGAGATGCAGGAAGCGGCCTATTACTACGACGACGGGTCCGATTGGGGGCTGCACTAGCACAACAGGACACACTATGGCTATACGAGACTCAATCGCCATTAAGGGCGCACGCGAGAACAACCTGCAAAACATCGACGTCAGCATTCCGCGCGATAAACTGGTCGTCATTACCGGCATTAGCGGCTCGGGCAAATCCTCGCTGGCCTTTGACACGGTGTACGCCGAGGGCCAGCGGCGCTTTATGGAGTCCATGTCCACATACGCCAAGCGCTTCGTCGAGCAGATGAAGAAGCCCGATGTCGATTTCGTCACCGGGCTTTCGCCGGTCATTTCCATTGAGCAGAAGACCATCTTCAACAATCCGCGCTCGACCGTCGGCACCATGACCGACTTATACGAATATCTGCGCATGCTCTACTCCACGGTGGGCCAAGCTCACTGCCCCTATTGCCGCAGCCCCATCACCTACCGCACGCCCTACCAGATGGCCGAGCACTTGTTGTCTCTGCCGGACGGGGCTGAGGTGGAAATCCGCGCGCCGGTGTTTAAGATCTACGGCGAGGACTACGCATTTCTGTTTGACGACATTCGCACCAAAGGCTACCGGCGGGTGCGCATCGAGGGCGAGCTATGCGACCTGAGCGAGGAGCTTGAGCTCGACGAGAACGAGGATTTCCATATCGAGGCGGTCATCGACCGTTTCGTCATCGGCGGCGACCTGCAAAAGCAACTCCTCGCCTCCATTGAGCACGGCCTAGTGGTGGGCGAGAACTTTCTCAGCTTCCACTTGCTAAACCCTGAAATCGCTTCCGACCAGGAGGTGGAGGCTTTCTACGAAGGCTTTGGCTGCCCCGAGCACCGCCTCAGCATGGCCGAGTTGACCCAGGGCTACTTCACCTTCAACGAGCCGCTCTCGGCCTGCGTCACCTGTTCGGGCTTGGGCACCTACCTCCAGGTCCATCCCGATCTGCTGGTGCCCGACAAGAGCCGGAGCATTCTCGACGGTGCCTTTGTGCGCGAGGCGATTAACTGCGACCGCAATGGGTGGGGCGGCCGCATCTTCTACAGCTTGGCCCAGCACTACGGCTTCGACTTGGACACGCCCTTTGCCGAGCTGTCCGACCACATCGTTGACGTGCTGTTCTACGGCACCAAAGGCAAGCGCTTCACTATTGTGCTGCCGCCGGGCGCGACCGAGGGTCGGCGCTACAAAGGGCGCAAGGTTGCTTTCGATGGGGTCATCAACCAAATCGAGCGCCGCTATCGCCGCTATCGCCGCCAAGGGGTGGCGCATTCGGGTATGGAGGACTACCTGCGCAAAGTCATGGTCGAGTACGACTGCCCGGACTGCGGCGGCACGCGGCTCAAGGCCACGCGCATGCTGGTCACTGTGGCCGGTCGCACCATCCACGATCTGTGCGAGATGCACCTGCAGGAACTGCGCGACTTTTTCAGCGACGTGCCCATGCCCGTGCAGCGGAAGCAGGCCGGGGAGCAGATCGTGCGCGAGCTTGCGCTGCGGCTCGACCTCATCATGGGCATTGGCTTGGATTACCTCAGCCTCACGCGCCGGGCGGGGACCCTGTCCGGCGGCGAGGCCCAGCGCATCCGCCTTTCTACGCAAATCGGCTCTGGCCTGATGGGCATGCTCTACGTGCTCGACGAGCCTTCCATTGGCCTCCATCCCAAAGACAACATCAAGATGATTGAGACGCTGCGCCGCCTGCGCGATGTCGGCAACACGGTCATTGTGGTGGAGCACGACGAAGAGACCATTCGGGCGGCCGATCACGTCATTGAGCTCGGCCCCGGCCCGGGCGTACACGGCGGCCGCATCGCTGCCGAGGGCACCATTCGCCAGATATTGAAAAACCCGGATTCTCTGACCGGCCAGTTTCTCACGGGACGCCAGCGCATTGACATGCCGGTCGAGCGCCGCCCGCTCAACGGCTGCAATCTGCATGTTCGAGGTGCCCGCGCCAACAACCTCGACGACCTCGACGTCAAAATCCCCTTGGGGGTCTTCGTCTGCGTCAGTGGGGCTTCTGGCTCGGGCAAGAGCACGCTCGTCCACGACATTCTCTACAAGAAGCTCTACTCCATCTTCCACGACAGCCGCGTGCTGTCGGGCGCGCACGACCGCCTCGACGGGATCGAGCACGTAAGCGATGTGATCAACATCGACCAATCCCCCATCGGCCGCTCGCCCCGCTCCAACCCAGCCACGTACATCGGTTTCTACGACAACATCCGCCGCCTGTTCGCCGAGACGCGCGAGGCCAAGAAGCGCCGCTATACGGCCTCGCGCTTTAGCTTCAACGTCAAGGGAGGCCGCTGCGAGGAATGTGGCGGCGAGGGTACGGTCACCACCAAGTTGCACCTGATGGCCGACGTGGAGGTGCCCTGCCCCACCTGCAAGGGCGCGCGCTACAATCAGGACACGCTCGACGTTACCTATCAGGACAAGAACATCGCCGAGGTCTTGGCGATGACCATAGAGGATGGGGTAGATTTCTTCGCCGACCAGCGGCTCATCGCCCACAAGTTAGGCGTACTCAACGATTTGGGGCTGGGCTATTTGCAAATTGGCCACCCGGCCCCTCTGCTGTCGGGCGGCGAGGCCCAGCGCGTCAAGCTGGCCGACGAGCTGGGCAAGCTCAAGCGCGGCAAGAGCAACCTCTACCTGCTCGACGAGCCGACCACCGGGCTGCACCTAGCAGATATTCAGCGCCTGCTCGACAGCCTCAACCGCTTGGTCGAGGCCGGTCATACGGTCTTGGTCATCGAGCACCACCTCGACGTCATCAAGACCGCGGACTACATCATCGACTTAGGTCCCGAGGGCGGCCACAACGGCGGTCAGATCGTCGGGCAGGGCACCCCGGAGGAACTCGCCGAGGTGAGCGAGTCGTACACCGGGCAATTCCTCAAGAATTACTTGAACTGAGAAGCCATTTCCAGTGGCTGGTGGCCAGTGGTCAGTGGCCAGTCCGAACTTGCCCCTTGGGAGTGGTGGGGACTAATCACTGACGACTGACCACTGGCCACTATTCATTCAGACAATCTCGGCATCAGATCGACGAGGTTACAGGGCTGGTTGGTGGAATCTAGCTGCGGCCCGATGAGCTTGTCCCAGCCGGTGGCGCAAGCCCCCGAGGAGCCAGGCAAGCAGAAGATGTAGGTGCTGTTGGCGACGCCGGCCACGCAGCGCGACTGCAAGGTCGCAGTGCCGATCTCATCGTAGGAAAGCACGCGAAAGACCTCGCCAAAGCCCTCGATTTCCTTGTCAAAGAGCACGCTGACGGCCTCGGGCGTGCCGTCGCGGCCCGTGAGGCCGGTGCCGCCAGTGGTGACGATGGCTTGGACGCAGGGCTCGGCGATCCACTGCGAGACTTGGGCGCGAAGCTGATAGATGTCGTCGGGCAGGATTTGCTTTTCGTGCAGGACGTGGCCGGCCGCTTCGAGGCGCTCGGCCAGCAGCTTGCCGGATTTGTCGGTTGCTTCGTCGCGGGTGTCGGAGACCGTGAGCACGGCGATGCACACGGGGACGCGGTCTTGGGTCATGGTGTACCTCTCGGTGAAGGGGGTATGAGTTCGATCTGGTAGAGCTTGGGCCACCACTTGCCGGTGACGAAGAGCCGCTCGCCCTCGGGGTCGTAGGCAATGCCATTGAGTACCTCGGCGTTCGAGCCACGGCGGTCTGCGTCGCTCAACAGTCCGGTCAGGTCGATCCATCCTGAGACTTGGCCGGTCGCTGGGTTGATGCGGGCGATGGTGTCGGTCTGCCAGATATTGGCAAAGACCTCGCCGGCGACCCATTCGAGTTCGTTGAGCTGGGATACGGGTCTGTCGTGGGCCGCAACGGTGATGCGGCTGACCTCGGCAAAGGTAAACGGGTCGCGGAAGTACAGGGTCGCGCTGCCGTCGCTCATAACGAGTAGTTCGCCGTCGTACGTCAGCCCCCAGCCCTCGGTGGGATAGGTGAACTCCGCTAGCGGCTCAAACGAATCGAGACGATAGGCAAAGCCCTTGTTGGCCCGCCAGGTTAGCTGGAGGAGGCGATTGCCAAAGAGGGCGAGTCCCTCGGCGAAGAAGCGGTCGTCTAGCTGGTGGAGTTGCACGACGGTCCCTGTTTCGAGTTCGACCTTGCGCAGGGACGACTGGCCGTACTGGCCGGTGCTTTCGTAGAGAAAGCCGTTGTCGTAGAGCAGCCCTTGGGTGAAGGCTGTGGGGTCGTGAGGGAAGGCGCAGATGACTCGGTAGGAATACGTGGGAATCTCAGCGGGCTTTTGCGGCTGGAAGACAGCGGGTTTAGCATCGTCGTCAGACGGGGCCTGACAACTGGCATTAGTCGCCAAGAGCAGGGCGATAGCAGTGGACTGTATCTTGCGGATCATGTAGGGTAAAATACGGGGCGCGGTAGAGAGAGCAAGGTAGGGGACGGCTTGCTTGTCGAGGTGCGGGGCGTCTGTTAGAATTACACAGCGAAATCGAGGAGGAAAACTATGCAGCACGGCGAACTCAACTGGATCGCCAACTACATCTGGGGCATTGCCGACGACGTATTACGAGACCTATACGTACGCGGCAAGTACCGCGACGTGATTCTGCCAATGACCGTGCTGCGCCGCTTAGATGCAGTGCTTGAAGACAGTAAGGCGGACGTTCTGGAGCGGCGGGACCTACTCGACAAAGCGGGTGTGGTGGAGCAGGAGGGGCCGCTGCGCGACGCGGCCGGGCAGGCCTTCTACAACACTTCCCCGTTTACCCTGCGGGATCTGAGAGCCCGCGCCAATCAGCAGCAGCTCCGCGCTGATTTTGAGGCGTACCTCGACGGGTTCTCGTCCAACGTGCAGGACATCCTCGACTGCTTTGAGTTTCGCAACCAGATCTCGCGTCTCTCTAGTGCCGATGCGCTCGGCACGCTGATCGAGAAGCTGACGTCGCCCGACATCAACCTAAGCCCGCACCCGGTCAAAAACGCCGACGGCTCGGTGAGACTGCCCGGCCTCGACAACCACGGCATGGGCACGGTTTTTGAGGAACTGGTGAGGCGCTTCAACGAGGAAAACAACGAGGAGGCGGGCGAGCACTGGACGCCGCGCGATGCCGTCAAGCTGATGGCCAAGCTCATTTTCCTGCCGGTCGCCGACCAGATCGAGTCTAGCACCTACCTGCTCTACGATGGCGCATGCGGCACCGGCGGCATGTTGACGGTCGCCGAAGAGACACTGCAAGAGATCGCCCGCGAGCGCGGCAAGCAGGTGGCAACGCATCTCTACGGACAGGAGATCAACGCCGAGACCTACGCCATCTGCAAGGCCGATTTGCTGCTCAAGGGCGAAGGCGACGCGGCTGATAACATCGTCGGTGGCCCAGCCCACTCGACGCTATCCAGCGACGCCTTTCCAGCCCACGAGTTCGACTTCATGCTCTCTAATCCTCCGTACGGCAAGAGCTGGAAGAGCGACCTCGACCGCTTGGGCGGCAAGAGCGACCTGCGCGACCCGCGCTTTCTCATCGAGCATGGGGGCGATCCCGAATACTCGCTGATCACCCGCTCCAGCGACGGCCAGATGCTGTTCCTCGCCAACATGCTGAGCAAGATGAAGCAGCACACGCCGCTCGGCAGCCGCATCGCCGAGGTTCACAACGGCAGCTCCTTGTTCACTGGCGACGCTGGCCAAGGCGAGAGCAATATCCGCCGCTGGATCATTGAGAACGACTATCTGGAGGGCATTGTCGCGCTGCCGCTCAACATGTTTTACAACACCGGCATTGCCACCTATATCTGGGTGCTTAGCAATCGCAAGCCCGAGCATCGGCGCGGCAAGGTGCAGTTCATCGACGCCAGCGAGTGGTTCAAGCCGCTGCGCAAGAACTTGGGCAAGAAGAACTGCGAATTGTCGGAGGACGACATCCAGCGCATCTGTGACGCCTTCTTGGCCTTTGAGGAGACCGAGCAGTCGAAGGTTTTCCCCAATGAGGCGTTTGGCTACTGGAAGGTCATTGTCGAACGACCGCTGCGGCTTACTGTCGATCTGTCGTCGGACCAGTGTCAGCGTTTCCGGGCCGTCTGCCGCGACGCCAAGGAAGAGCCGCTTGCCAACGTCATCGACCGAGTGGCGACTGTGTTAGGTGCCGGGCCTCTCTCCGACTTTAACCGATTCATGGAAGCTGTTGATGAGGACGCCTCTGAGCGCGGTGTCAGGCTGACGGCCAAGCGGAAGAATCTGTTGCGGACGGCGCTGGCGTCTCGCGACGAGGCTGCCGCGCCCGTTGTCAAGAAGATCCACAAGCTGGGCGCGGGGCCGAACCCGATTCGCGGGCTGGTCGAAGCTGCTGTGGATGGCCGGCGTCGCGTCGTCGAATACGAGCCAGATAGCGAGTTGCGCGACACCGAGCAGGTGCCACTGCTCGACGAGGGCGGCATTGAGGGCTTCCTGCGCCGCGAGGTGCTGCCCTATGCGCTCGATGCTTGGTACGACCCGGCGAACGTCAAGGTCGGCTACGAGATCAGCTTCACGCGCTACTTTTACAAGCCGCAGCCGATGCGGACGCTGGACGAGATTCGGGCGGATATTTTGGCGGTGGAGCGGGAGACCGAGGGGTTGTTGGCGGAGATTATTGGGGACGGAGGCGAATGACGGAATCACAATTCGACATCGCGCCGTTTCTGGACCAAGACGAAGGTCAACACTTCGACCGCAAGTCGCTGTTTGAAGGAGCGAGAGGGACCAAAGAACCGCGTGGCCGCCATCTGTTGGCCCTTCATTCCCACGGAGCCAATAGCTACTACACACTGTCAGCGGATTTGACCGACGGATACAGGGGAGTTAGGCGCGGATATAGGGGAGTTGGGCGCAGATACAAGGGAGTTAGATGCGGATACAGGGGAGTTGGCAATGAAAACTTTAGAGCATCATATTGAGATTACCCCTAGCATATCCGGCGGGAAGCCTCGCATTGCTGGGCATCGAATTACAGTGGAGACAAAAAGATGCAACAATGAAGCGTCCGGGATTGATTCGCCTTCACTTCGTCCGCGACGAAGTCCTTGTGCTCTAGAATCATCGGTAGCGGAGGTTTGTGAAAGGTATATATATTAGGTAATTGGCTGGTAAAGGAGAGAACTGAATGCTTAAAGAAAACAACGACGTGCGGAGAGTCCACGCCGTAGATCTTTTTTGCGGGATCGGCGGGTTGACTCATGGACTCAGTTTATCTGGCATAGACGTCAAAGCTGGTTTTGACAGTGATACGTCGTGTCAGTATGCATACGAAGCGAACAACGGCGAATCCAAATTTGTTGCCGCCGATGTTCGCAGCATTCACTTCTGTGACATTGCGCCATATTACAAGGACGCAGACGTTACGGTGATGGTCGGTTGTGCCCCTTGCCAGCCGTTCTCAGCACATACTAGAAGAACGAAAAAACCCCAAGCAGACAATTACTCGTTAGTCGGAGAGTTCGCCCGCCTTATCAAAGAAGGGACTCCCGACATAATTTCGATGGAGAATGTCCCTGACCTCGCCAAACACGAGGCATTTGAGGAAATGATTGCAACACTGGACATCTTGAATTATAAGTACAAGCACGATATTTTGTCTTGCGCAAATTACGGTGTTCCGCAAAATAGGAAGCGCCTTGTATTACTAGCATCCAGATTGGGCGAGATTTATCTTCCATGTGCAACGGGGGAGAAAACAACCGTCGCTGACTTTATCCGAAGTTTGCCCGCCCTTGAAGATGGACAGATCTCACCCGATGATACCGCTCATGCTACACTCCCTTTGTCTCAAAAAAATCGTCAGCGGATTCTTCAGTCAAAACCGGGTGGATCTTGGAAGGATTGGGACAAGGACATAATCAATAAATGCCACCAGAAAGCATATTATCCGGCATCCTATGGCCGAATGCGTTGGAATGCCTTGGCCCCTACTATCACTACACAATTTTGCTATTATAGTACCGGACGGTTCGGGCATCCGAAACAAAATCGGACGATATCGGTCCGAGAAGCTGCGCTGCTACAAACGTTTCCTAGCAAATATAAACTCACCGAGGATGGAAAACCACTTGTCATTCGTGAAATGGCGCGGCACATTGGCAACGCCGTGCCGGTCAAACTTGCTGAAGCGATTGGCAAATCCATTATGGAGAGAGCAAATGTCCGATAGTAGGTACAAAATGAGCCTCAGTCTGAATGTCCTCAACCACCTGGGGTTAAATCTATACAGCAATACTCCGGCAGTTCTCGCCGAAGTGATTGCCAATGCTTGGGATGCCGACGCAACCGAGGTGAAGGTTGATTTTAATCTTGAAGAGAAGACGATTACAGTTTCCGATGATGGTTGTGGTATGAATATAGATGATATCAATAAAAAGTATCTGCTTGTCGGATATCAAAAAAGGAATAAGCCCGACTTTCACACACCTGGCGGCAGAAGACCGATGGGTAGAAAAGGCATTGGGAAACTGTCCTTGTTCTCTATCGCGAACAAGATCTTTGTCTATAGTAAAAAAGAAGGTGGTGAGAAAGAATCTTTTTTAATGGATGCCGACAAAATCAAGGAAGCGATACAAAGTGAATATCCATCATCCTCGCAGGAATATGACCCGGAACCTGTTGAGTTTAATATGGATATTCCGTTACATGGGACCATCATAAAAATTACGGAATTAAAGAAACTTCGGCTAACGCAAGGCTCAATAAATGGCCTCAAGAAAAGAATCGCTCGGAGATTTAGTATTATTAAAGATCGCGACGATTTTCGCATCTGTATTAATGGCAATGAAGTGACTCTTGCAGACCGAGATTATTTTCACAAAGCTCGATTCCTTTTCCAATACGGGAATTACGATTACGCCCAACACTGTAATAATTTGGACATAGACAAAGATAACGGTGAGAAGTTGTGTTATAAACGCGACTGTCGCTTTAATTTGGACGGTAAAGCCACTAAGGACGGCGAACACGAGATCAGTGGCTGGATTGCCATCGCTCACCGGTCTAATGATCTGGACGACAGGGGACAAGGGGACAACGAACAAGACGACAATTTGAACAAAATCACAATTGTCGTGCGGGGTAAAGTTGCTCAAGAGGACATTCTACAGGAATATCGCCTCGGTGGAATGATTACCAAGTTCATCTATGGCGAAATTCATGCCGACTTCCTCGACGATGATAACAAGCAAGACATCGCCACTTCCAGCCGCCAAAGGATTTCTGAAGACGATCCGCGCTATCATGCAGTCAAGTCGTTCATTGACAGGGAACTCCGGCATATTTGGACAGAAACCAATAAACTCAAAGAGAAGAAGGGGTTGGATATGGCACTTTCTTCTAACCCTTATGTTAAAGAATGGTATGACGAATTGCGACCACGTCCCTTGCAAGAATCGGCAAAGAAAATTTTTGCTGTTATTGATCAAGCAGGCGTTGATGAAGCGCATAAACATGAATTATATGCTAATGGAATCTTGGCGTTTGAAACACTAAAAATGAACCACGCTCTAGAGAAATTGGAAACCATCGACGTGTCCAACATAGAAGAGTTTCTTAGCTATCTATCTGATGTCGATGCTATAGAGGCGGCACACTATCACGAGATAGTTAAAGAGAGATTTGAAGTAATCAGTCAATTCCGTGATAAAGTTGAAGAGAACGCGAAGGAAAAGGTATTACAAAAGTACATATTTGACCATTTGTGGCTTCTCGACCCTGCTTGGGACCGTGCAACCCGTTATGCTCACATGGAAGAACGTCTTCAAGCAGTTGTAGATGGCGTTGCTTCAAAGGAGAATACCGTCAGACTCGATATTAGATATCGTAGAGTTGCTGCCGCACATGTTATTATTGAACTGAAAAGATATTCAAGGATATTAAACAAGACAGACATCGAATCACAAGTTCGGCAGTACATTGAAGCACTTGAAAATGAGTTGAAGAAGAACGCTAAAGAGAGTCAATATCCTATTGAATCAATCTGCATCGTCGGTAAATTACCTCGAGGATGGGAAGATTTGGATACCAGAAAGCGGGATGAGGAATCCTTGAGAGTATATTCCATCAAAATCATCACATACGATGAACTGATTGACAATGCCTTCTCGGCGTACTCTAAATTCATTGAGGCGTCCGAGTCGGTAGGTAAGCTACAGCATCTGATTGATAAAATCCGGTTATACAAAAAGGAATAGCTTGACTGCTAATCTCAATCCTTACCCCTCCTACAAGTCCTCCGGCGTCGAGTGGCTTGGCGACGTTCCTTCGCATTGGGAAGTGCGGCGGTTGAAGGTGCATGTCGCGGATATAATTGACCAAAGTAACGGACGACGCCAAGATGAAGTATGTATCGCCTTGGAACACGTCGAAAGTTGGACGGGCAAGGTTAGGGACCCTGGCCTAGATGTGAGCCTTGATAGCCAAGTAAAACGGTTTCAGGCTGGAGATGTGTTGTTTGGAAAATTGCGCCCTTATTTGGCAAAGGTGGCGCGTCCCGATTACGACGGCTTGTGTGTCGGTGAATTTCTGATATTACGTCCCCGTGATGTCGCGTTGTCATCATCATATTTGGAGCAGGTACTTCGATCAAAGCCTATTATTGATGCTATCAATGGTTCTACCTTCGGAGCCAAAATGCCGCGCGCAGACTGGAATTTTATCGGCGACATGGAGCAACCACTCCCGCCTCTCCCCGAACAAATCGCCATCGTCCGCTATCTCGACCACGCCGACGAACGCATCCGCTGCTACATCAGCCATCGTCCGCTATCTCGACCACGCCGACGAACGCATCCGCTGCTACATCAGCGGCAAGCAAAAGCTCATCCGGCTGCTGGAGGAAGAGAAGCAGGCCGTCATCCATCGCGCCATCACTCGCGGCCTCGATCCCAACGTCCGCCTCAAGCCTTCTGGTGTCGAGTGGCTCGGCGATGTGCCGGTGCATTGGGAGATGCGGAGGTTACGGTTACTTGCCAACATCACAACCGGTGGACAAGACACAGTCAACCAACAAGACGATGGCAAGTATCCTTTTTTTGTTCGGTCTCAGACGGTTGAGAGAATAGACACTTGGTCTTTCGACGGTGAAGCGGTTTTGACAGCCGGAGATGGAGTAGGTGTCGGGAAGGTCTTCCATTACGTCAACGGGAAGTTCGATTATCATCAGCGCGTATACAAGCTCAGCGATTTTAGCGCCGTTTTCGGAAAGTTCTTTTTTCATTACTTTAGGGCACTGCTTCGCTTTGAAGTGTTGCAAGGAACCGCAAAATCTACGGTAGACTCCTTGAGACTTCCAATGTTGCAGAACTTTCCTGTTGCCCTCCCGCCCTTCCCCGAACAAACCGCCATCGTCCGATATCTCGACAAGGCAACCGCCGACATCGACACCGCCATCAGCCGCACCCGCCGTCAAATCGAGCTGATCCAAGAATACCGCACCCGCCTGATTGCCGATGTAGTCACCGGCAAACTGGACGTGCGCGGGTCGGCAGCTAATCTGCCCGACCCGGTGAACGCGTCAGAGCCACCAGAAACAGTGGAAGAGCCACGCAGAGGAGATCATGTATGAAAGCCATTCGCTTTCGCGTTCAGAATTTCCGCAATATCGATGACAGCGACTGGATAACACTGGAGAAAGTCACGGCCTTTGTTGGCCGCAACGAGTCGGGTAAGACCTCGCTACTTAAGGCGCTGCACAAATTCAATCCTGCCACGCCGGAACCCTATGATGCGCAGCGCGAATTCCCTCGTGACCGCTACACACGCGATTACGTTGCCAACGGATCGAATGGCGAAGACTGGCCCGTTTGCTCGGTCGAGTTCGAGATTCCAGAGGAACTTCGGCTTGAAATTGGCGAACTACTTGAGGAAGATGGAGAATCTCCCGAGAAAGTCACTGCGACCCGCTGCTACGATGGCTCCCTCAAGTTTGAGTATGCGTCCACAATAGAGGAGAAACCACTCGCACCGGAACCAGTGCTCAACGCGCTTGAGGCGTTCGCGTCGAGCGCCCGTCGGCTTGAGGCACCAGACCCAAGTCAGGAGGAATACACGGCAGAGCAGCGCACTGAGTTGGCTAATTGGGCGATCGGATGGAAGGACGAGTTGAAGGCCATAGTCGATCTCCGTGGCGATGAGGGAGCGAATCTGCTTACCGAGCTGCGCAGGGAGGTGGAAAACTGGAGTGACCCGCAAACCGCCGATATGGTAGAAGCACTTCAGCAAGCGGTTGAACCAGTTTTGGACATTGCTAGGAAAGGCCCAGTCATTGACCAGATTGACGAAGAAATCAAACACAATCTCCCCGTTCTGATCTACTTTGAGAATTACGGCATCCTCGATAGCGCCATCTGGCTGCCGCGCTTTATAGAAGACCTGAATCGCGATCCGAACGATTCTCGTGTCCGTACAATCAATGCGATGTTCAAGCATGTCGGGCTCGATCCCGAGGAAATTACGGCGCTTGGCGACAGAGAAGTGAGGCGAATGCAGGAACAGGGCTATCCGCCGACGCCGGAGCAGGTCGCCGCTGATCAGCAGCGCAAGGACAAACGCTCCATTCTCCTGAGCTCCGCCTCTATCGACATCAGCGACAAATTTTCCGAATGGTGGTCTCAGCGTCGCCACAAGATTCGCTATCAAGCCGACGGCGACTACTTCCGAATCTGGATTGCCGACGACCGCCGTCCAGACGTGGAAATCGAGCTTGAAGCCCGCAGCAAGGGATTCCAGTGGTTCTTCTCGTTCTACCTTGTCTTTCTTGTCGAATCCGAAGGTGGGCATAAGGATACAATTCTCCTCCTCGACGAGCCGGGATTACACCTCCATCCTACCGCTCAGCAGGAGTTAATCGCGTTTTTCGAGAAACTCTCCGAAACGAACCAGCTTGCCTATACAACCCACTCGCCCTTCCTGATCGACGGTGAACATCTGCATCGGATCAGGCCAGTCAAGGAGGACGACACCGGCCATTCGCGCATCACGGCTGAGACATGGCCGGAGGATCGCGAGACGATTTTCCCGCTTCAGGCCGCCGCCGGATACGCGATGATTGGCGGGCTTTTTCAGCATCGCAAGAACGTATTGGTAGAGGGAATAACCGATTTCTACTACCTGCAAGCGCTGTCGCAGCAGTGCGCGAAATCAGGTCGGCCGTCGTTACCAGACGATATTTATATCGTGTTCTGTGGCGGAACAAAGAATGTTGGGTGGATTGCCTCGCTGTTCCTGAGTGAGAAAGTCCGGCCTTTGGTCCTTCTTGATGGAGACGAGGCTGGACGGGCTCGTCGAAACGCGCTGATGAAAGAGCTTTATGCCGATCATAACTCCGGGATTCTTATGCTGGATGACGTACTGAACCAACTTGGGCAGGAGGTCGAGATAGAGGATATCTTAGGCGAGTCCCTTATCATTCCTGGACTTGAGGCAGTCTTGGATAAGGCTTTGCAACTCGATCAGAGAGACCGCTCGGCCGGAAGCCTGCCGAGTCAGATTAAGGCTGCTGCTAAACGTCAGGAGATTGACCTACCGGAGGGTTGGAAGGCTTCAGTCGCCTTACACCTTGTGGCGTCATGGGCAGAAAAAGGAACTACGCTTGCAGACGAAGTTCTCGATGATGCAGCGTTGCTGTTTTCCGCGTTGAACGAGAGGTTTGAAAAGGGGACGGCCTGACCGCATTCTTCTCAGAGACGAAGTTATCGCAGTATAAGCCTACCAAGAGGTCGTATGAGCGTTTCCATGGATGAACTCCAGACTTGTATGAAGGCGCGTATTGGATGCGTGGTGGAGAGGCCCTTGTTCCCATGACGCCGGATCAACTCCAGCGCATTTTTGCCGAAGCCAGCCCCGACTTCTCGTCTGAGATTTGTACGTCTGCTCAGTTAGACGACCTCGATCCAGCCGCCGTAGATGTTCTGCGTCAACTCTGGCAGCGGAAGTCACCAGACCAAGACATCTCGACCCGCTCCGTAGAGCAACTCCTAGCAGATGCGGAATTGCTCGTCGATGGCGAGGTGACGTACGCGGCGCTGATCTTGCTGGGCACGCGCAAAGCCCTAGGCAAATACCTCGCCCAAGCGGAGCTTATTTTTGAATACCGTTCCAATGAAGTGCCGGGACCGGCGGCCGAACGATGTGAATTCAGACAGGGCTTTCTTCCTGTGCTCGACGAGATCTGGCGACTTATCAACCAGCGCAATGACCTGCAACACTTTCAGCAGGGATTCTTTATTTGGGATGTGCCCACGTTCAACGAGCGCGTGGTTCGCGAGGCCGTCTTGAACGCAGTCAGTCACCGCGATTATCGCCACGGAGGCTCCATCTTCGTGCGCCAGTATCCTCGACGCATCGAGATCGTCAGCCCTGGTGGATTCCCAGCCGGCATTACCCCTGAGAACGTCCTTCGACAACAAAATCCGCGCAATCGCCGTATCGCCGAAGTCCTCGGCAAATGCGGCTTGGTCGAACGGGCCGGGCAGGGGTTTGATCGCATCTTCCGCGAGTGCATTCAGCAGAGTAAGCCGTTGCCCGACTTTGCCCACACGGATGCCCACTCCGTATGGCTCACGCTGCACGGCGATATTCAAGACCCGGAATTCTTGCGTTTTCTGGAGGAAATTGGTCGGGAACAAGTGGCCGCCTTTGCCCTTGACGATTTGCTGGTGGTCGATCTCGTCCACCGCGAGCAGCCTATTTCCGACTACCTTAAACCGACAATTGGGCATCTGCTGGAACAGGGGATCATTGAGCGCGTGGGACGAGGGCGGGGCGTGCGGCTGCTGCTGTCCCGGCAGTTCTACCGGCACATCGGCAAGGCAGGGGTCTATACGCGCAAGCGTGGGTTGGACCGCGAGACGAACAAGGAATTGCTGCTGAAGCACATTCAAGATAACCGGAAGGAAGGGAGCCAGTTGCGGGAACTCGTTCAGGTGTTGCCAGCCCTCTCCTACATCCAAGTTCAGAAATTACTTCAAGAGTTACGGATTAAGGGACAGATCCACAAAGTAGGGAACACTAGCGCCGCTCGCTGGTATCCAGGGGGACCTCCATCTGAACTTATGCCAAAACAATGAATAATCGGCCAAAAAGCATAAGTTTGGCATAAGTTAGACGCAATTGATTTTATAAGTATCTGTTTCTTATACCTTTATGTTTAGTCATTTATACCAACATTTATTGCTTATAACCGCAATAAGTCATAATTTTTTATGATATTATGATATAGTGAACTAGGAAAACGTGCGTTGCTGTTGAACGTCAATGCCGAGCAGGATTACGACGGTTTGCGCGTGATAAATCCCTTCGTTTCGTCAAGGACGAAGCTATCACAGTAGAAGGAGATCGCTTATGACGCCGGGACGTGCCGTGATGGTGGAATTGATGGCCTGTTATCTTCGCGCCTTGTTGGACCCGTTCGTGACGCTGCTTGAGGGGCAAAAGCTCATGTACTTCACGCAGATCGCAGGCGAGCCGTTGAAGTGGATCGCACGTACGCTTGGAATGAGCGAAAGAAGCAGTTTTCTAGACGACAACTCAAGATCGCCGTTGAGGTGCTGTCGCGAAAAGGCTGGATCGAGAATCTAAGCCCGTCGGATGCCCATGCCCACCGACACCACTGAACACGGCCTAGAAGCCCTCATCTGCACCACCCTAACCGGCTCGTCCTGCGACCCGGACGTTGCACCAGCCGGCGAGACCTACGAGCGCCCGGCCGCCTACGGCACCGGCTGGACCTGCGGCGATCCAGCCGCTTACGACCGCGAATACTGCGTGGATTTGGCGCAACTCGCGCTGTTTCTGCGGGCCACCCAGCCCGATGTGGCCGAGACGCTCGACTTGGCTGCGGACAGCCCGGCGCGGCGCAAGTTCCTTGCGCGTCTGCAAGGCGAGATTAACAAGCGCGGCACCGTCGATGTGCTGCGCAACGGCGTCAAGCACGGAGCGCACGCCATCGATCTTTTCTTTGGAACGCCCTCGGCCGGCAACAAGCGGGCAAAGGCACTCTACAGCGCGAATCGTTTTTCAGTGACGCGGCAGTTGCGCTACAGCCGGGAGCGGGCGGGGCTCGCGCTCGACCTCGCCTTGTTCATCAATGGGCTGCCGGTGGCGACCTTCGAACTCAAGAACAGTCTCACCAAGCAGACGGTAGATGATGCAGTCCAGCAGTACCGCCGCGACCGCGACCCACGCGAGAACCTCTTCAAACCGGGCCGGTGTGTGGCCCACTTCGCAGTAGATGAACACGAGGTGAAGTTCTGCACGCACCTACAGGGCAAGGCATCGCAGTTTTTGCCGTTTAATCGCGGAGACAAAGACGGCGCGGGCAATCCGACGAATCCCAATGGACTCAAGACCGACTATCTCTGGCGGCAGGTGCTGACCCGCGACAGCCTGACCGACATCTTGGAAAACTACGCGCAGTTCCTCGCCACGAAGGACGAGAACACCAGCCGCAAGACCAAGAGGCAGATATGGCCGCGCTACCACCAACTCGCCGTAGTGCGCAAGCTCCTCGCGGACGCGCGCCGCCACGGCGCTGGCCAGCGCTACCTGATCCAGCATTCAGCGGGGAGCGGCAAGTCCAACTCCATCGCTTGGCTCGCCCACCAGTTGATCGGCCTCGCTAAAGACGGCAAACCCGTGTTCGATTCGGTGATTGTGGTCACTGACCGGCGCATTCTCGACCGGCAGATCCGCGACACCATCCGGCAGTTCGCCCAAGTTGGGGCAACGGTTGGCCACGCCGAGCGTTCCGGCGATTTGCGCCAGTTCATTGAGAGCGGCAAGAAGATCGTCATCTCCACCGTGCAGAAGTTCCCATTCATTCTCGACGAGATCGGCAATGAGCAGCGCAGCCGGCAGTTTGCGATCATCATTGACGAGGCGCATTCCAGTCAGGGCGGCAAGACCACTACGGCCATGTCAAAGGCGCTCTTGGAAGCTGGGGACGACGACGACACCTTTGAGGATAAGATCAACCGGCTGATGGAGGAGCGCAGGTTGCTGCCTAACGCCAGCTACTTCGCCTTCACCGCTACGCCCAAAAACAAGACGCTGGAGATTTTCGGGGCAGCAGTGCCCCAAGCGGATGGCGCGGTAACGCATCTCCCGTTCCACACCTATACCATGAAGCAGGCGATTGAGGAGGGCTTTATCCTCGACGTGCTGGCCAGTTATACGCCGGTGCAGAGCTACTATCACCTCGCCAAGACGGTGGCAGACGACCCCGAATTCGACGCGAACAAGGCGCAGAAAAAGCTGCGCCGCTACGTCGAGAGCCACGATTACGCGATCCGGCTCAAGGCCGAGATCATGGTGGACCACTTTCACGAGCAGGTGCTGACGCCCGGCAAGGTCGGCGGGCAGGCGCGGGCAATGGTGGTGACCAGCGGTGTTGAACGCGCAATCCAGTACTACGAGGCGATCAAAAGCTATCTGGCGGAGCGCAAAAGTCCGCATCGCGCGATCATCGCCTTCTCGGGCGAGCGCGAGTACGGCGGTGCCCAGGTGAGCGAAGCGTCGTTGAACGGCTTTCCGCCGTCGCAAATCGCCGAGAAGATACGCGAGGATCCCTATCGGTTCTTGGTCTGTGCCGACAAATTCCAGACCGGCTACGACGAGCCGCTCCTGCACGCGATGTACGTGGATAAGATGCTCTCCGGCATCAAGGCGGTGCAGACGCTGTCGCGCCTCAACCGAGCGCACCCGAAGAAGTACGATGTCTTCATCCTCGACTTTGCCAACGACGCCGACACGATCCGAGAGGCATTCGAGCCGTACTACCGCACCACAATCCTCGCCGACGAAACCGACCCCAATAAACTGCACGACCTGCAAACGGATCTCGACGACTATCAGGTCTATGCACCAGAGCATGTAGATGACTTGGTGAACCGCTATCTACAAGGCGAGCAGCGCGATCGCCTAGACCCGATTCTCGACACGTGCGTGGAGGTGTACCGGGAAGAGTTGGATGAGAGCGGTCAGGTCGATTTCAAGGGCAAGGCCAAAGCCTTCATCCGCACCTATGGATTCCTCTCGATGGTGCTGCCGTACGCCAATGCGGAGTGGGAGAAGCGCGCGATCTTTCTCAACCTGCTGGTGCCGAAGCTGCCCGCTCCGAGGGAGGAAGATATGTCGAGGGGTATTCTCGAAGCTATCGACATGGACAGCTACCGAGTGGAGAAACAGTTGACGATGAGCATCCAACTGCCCGATGACGACGGTGGGATCGAGCCGGTGCCGGTCGCCGGTAGTGGCGGCAAGTCCGATCCAGAGTTAGAGCGGCTTTCCAACATCGTCAAGGCATTCAACGAGCGGTTCGGGAACATCCCTTGGGAGGATGCCGACCGGGTACATCGCCTCATCACTGAAGATATTCCAGCGCGCGTGGGGGCCGATGAGAAGTACCGCAACGCGCGGGAAAACTCCGACCGGCAGAACGCACGCATTGAGCTGGACAAAGCCGTGTCGCGCGTGATGAACTCCATGATCAACGACGATACTCAGTTGTTCAGAAAATTCGCAGACGACGAGGGCTTCAAGCGCTGGCTGACGGACGCCGTGTTCGAGCTGACCTATAAATAGCCGCGCCCAATCCGCATTAAAGACAATCTCCCCGGCCATTGGCATTTTTGCCGGGAAATATAGATTGTATAGATAGAGGACAAACGGGTGATACAGCGCGCATACATACACCTCATCTGGATCTGGATCGGCTTGCTGTTGGCGAGCGGGGCCGAGGCCGTGCGCATCCAAGATGTCGTGCCCGAAGAGGTGCCCAAGCGGCAGCGCGACGGCTATTATGCTGCGGTAGGCTTGGGTTTCATCAACTTGGATCATCGCGGCGCGGGCGTGCGCGTCCCCTTGGGGTTTAGGGCGGTATTCAATCGCTTGCGCCTCATCTGCTCGGCCAATGTGCTCGATGTGAGCTTTCACGAAGGCAACGACTACGACCCGCGTTACTTCCGGCCCTATCCCACCCGTACCTACTGCTTCGATGCGCGGACTGGATACCGCGTGGCGGACTACCGCTGCTCGGGCGGCACGGATTGGCTGCGCTCGCTCAGTGCGGATCTGGCCTATATTGTCCTCGACGAGGTGTGGATTGCCGGCCGACCGGGCAAGCTGTTCGCCGGGGGAGGCTACCGCCACCTAGACCCAGCGACGGCGTATGGCACCTTGGGGATGTTTTTTGATGCGCCAGGCCGCACCGTCGGCGGCTTCAAGATCCTAGTCGGCAAAGGCTACGTCACCTTGGGGCTGCTGTGGGGCTTTGATTTGCGCCGCGTCTTTTAGAGGGCTTAAGAAGCTGTTGAGTTATTCAGACACATTTAGCGACGGTAATGTTTATCATGGCGATACGAATCATGTTTTCGGCGGATCGAGTGCGTATTTCAAAGTCCTTGGCCAAGCGCCGAAATCCCCCCAACCAAGCAAAGGTTCGTTCGATGATCCAGCGTTTGGGCACCACCTGGAACCCTTGGGTTGGCTTATCGGTTATATCCAGCCGCAATCCCAACAGGTTTTCGACGAATTCGACGGTGGTGCCTCGGTATCCTTGGTCGCCGCAGAACGCTTGTATCGAATCGTACTTTTCGGCGACTTGGTCGCAGACATCCCATCCTTGGCTGGTATCGGCGAGATTGGCCGCATGGACTTGGACTGTTAGCATATTACCTAGCGTATCGGTGGCGATGTGGCGTTTACGACCTTTGATCTTTTTTTCCCCCGTCGATGCCTCGATCCTGACTGGCATATTGGGTCTTAACCGATTGCGAATCGACCAAGGCGTAGGTCGGATGCTTGTGTTTGCCCTGCTTGTGTCGTGCGCGCTCGTTCAGCGCATCCAAGGCTTGTTCCCACACCTCGCGCTGATTCCAGCGCCGGTAATGGTTATATACGGTGTCCCACGGCGGAAAATCCAACGGAAGCATCCGCCAGGGGATGCCGCCTTTGACCACATAGAAAATAGCATTGACCACATCCCGTTTGGCATACTTGCCCGGGTTGCCCCGCGGATCGGGGCGGGCAAAAAAAGGAGCCAGCAAAGCCCATTCTGCATCGGTTACGTCACTGGGATACCCAAGCATAATACAACCCTCCTAAACCCTAGACGAAAAAAGCGGTTACGACAAAATAACAGACAAAATAACTTTAACTCAACAGCTTCTAAATGATCCGCAGATAGACGCAGATGGACGCAGAATAGTAGAGATTATCCGCTTCTCGAATCGTTCAAGTCATTCAGGATTGCCGTATGATCGCCTTGGCCCTTTGCGCCGCCTTGGCTCTCGCGCCTGTGGGTGCTGCCGCGCAGACGCTGTCCGCTGAAGTACATCCGGGCCTGCTTTTTTCTGCTGAAGATATTCCCCTACTCAAAGAGCGCATCCAGCGCGAACCGTATGCCACGTGGTGGCAGATTGTGTTGCAGCGGGCGCGGAACGCCCCGGCGACCTTTGTTGACGAGCGCGCCGAGGTACGCTACGCCAAATTCCTCGCCTTCGCTTGGCTGATGACCGATAATGCCGCGTTTGCCGAGCGCGCGTTGGCAGTGATGCAGGGGGTCGCGTTCCCGCCGCGGGGCGGCGATTTGGGCGAGCCGCACAACGAGGGCGAGGTCGTGGCCCAGTACGCGGTGGCGTACGACATCCTGCATTCCTATGCTGCGGCCAACGATCCCCAGGCCCTGCAGGAGATGCGGTCGATTCTCGGCGAGGAAGCCGACCGCCTGTGGAAGGGGATCGTGATTGGCGAGGTGGGGTTTGGGCTGTTCCCGGTCAAAATTCGCTTGCACGAGACTCCGCATCTCGACAACTGGCACATCCGCGCGTACGGCGGCCTTGGGTTGGCGGCTATGGCCTTGAGCGAGTACACCAGCGGCGAAGGTACACCGCAGGAATGGGCGGATCGCGCTTTGGAAATGGTCACCAGCAGCCTCGACTTCCAGATTGAAGGAAGGGACGGGGGATACGCGGAGGGGCCGTTTTACAGCCGCTACGCCGCAGATGTCTATTTACCTTACTTGTTCGCGCTCAAAAACCGCACCGGCTTGGATCTGTTTGCCGATCCCAAGATTGAGAAGATGCACGAGTGGTCCCTAAACCTGCGGCTGCCCAATGGCCGGCGGCCCAACATCGACGACGGTCACTTAGACGATTTCTACGGGCATTACCTAGCGGCCGTGCAAACCAACGGCGGAGTCCATCGCTGGGATTGGGAAAACAACGAGCGCGGCCTGTACGTGCGCCAGTTTTCCGAGATGGACGCTATCGCCTTGTACGACGACAGCGTGCCCGCGCAAGAGCCGACGCACGGCCCGTCGGTTTTTATGCCGGGGGCTGGCGACGCCGTCTTCCGCAGCGACTGGTCGGCTGCGGCCACCTATATGCTCTTGCGCGGCGAAAACGGCATCGCTCGCGAGCACGGGTTCGCGCACGAGCACCCCGACGGGACTAGCTTTGTGATTTACGCCGGTGGCGAGATGCTGGCCCTAGATGCGGGTTACATCAATTTTGACAACCACGACAAGGTCAACAAAGGCCGCAATCACAACGTGGTACTGGTTGATGGCAAGGGGCCGCCGCGCCGGATCTTGCCCGTGGTGGGGACTATTGGCGATCGCAGCGACGCTTTTATCGAGGGATTCTTCACAAGTGCCGCTGGCGACTACGCGGAAGTCCGCGCTGCCTATCGGGGTGTTGAGTTGAGGCGGCGGGTCTTTTTTGCCGATCACAGGTACTTCTTCGTGGCCGACGAAATCGACGATCCGGGCCGTCGTCACGCCTATGAGTGGCGGCTGCACGGCAATGGCGGCGGCACTAGTGGGGGAACGTATGCTCGCGCTGGCAACTTGGCGCGTTGGACGCGGGACAAGGCCGAGTTGCTGGCGTTTTTGCCCGATCAGCCCGGCCGAGTTGCGCTGGAGAGCGAGGCGATTCACTCCTTTGACTATCGCCAAGAGCAGACCCACGCGGTGTTGCGGGTGCAGCAAGAGGGTGTCGATGGACGCTATTTGGCGGTGTTGTATCCGCGGGCGATTGGGGAGGCCGAGCCGGCGTTTGAGACTGTATCCGCGCAAGGGGCCGAGGCGGCTTTGGTGGCGTTGGCCGGGGTGCGGGATTTGGCTTGGCTCCGCAACGGCAATGCGTCTGAGGCCGCTGTATCCGGGCCGGATGCACACTTGGTTAGCGACGCCCGCTTTGGCTATGTCCGCTATGTCGATGGGCAACTCACTCGCTTTGCAGCGCAAGACGCGACCTATCTTTTGGCCGACGGAGAGACGGTGTTCCGCGCTAGCGAAACGATAGACGTGAGTATGGAACGAGACGACTATGCGGGTTTTGTGCGCGGGCCCGACGCGGGTTATCAGTTAAAGATGCCCCATTTGGGGAACGAGTGGACTGCGGCTCGTTTCCTCGGTGGCGAATGGTGGGGCACGGCCGTAGAAGGCGACCTGCTCGTGTTGGAGCTAGCGGGCGAGGGGACCTTGGAATTGGGGTCTGACCAGCGCGTCGAAGCGCAAAAAGGAGCGCAGCCGCGTCCCGAGCGCTACGCCCTGCATCCCAACGCGCCCAACCCGTTCAACCTGATGACCAAAATCCGCTTCGATTTGCCCGTTGCCAGCTTGGTACAACTAACGGTGTACAACGTCTTGGGGCAGGAAGTCGCGCGGCTGGTGGAGAGGCGGATGCCGCCGGGTCGGCACGAAGTGGAATGGGACGCGTCCGGCTACCGCAGCGGCCTCTACTTCTACGCGCTCAAAGCCGATTCTTACCGCGCGCAGCACAAGATGATTCTGCTGCGCTGACTAGAAACCATCTCATATAGCATTCCTAAACGATTTGAACGATTCGATATGTGGATCGTCTAATCATACAATTCTGCGTCCATCTGCGTCCATCTGCGGATTCTCTTGTAAATGATTTAGGCTTGCTATAGATGCCATCGATTCCATAGAATCAGCCCTTGCGTCTGTCAAATAAGGGCGACCACAAGGGTCGCCCCTACATTCTACTTTTCGATGACGTAGCGCAGTATGTCCGCGACCTGTTCGGGCGCATGGGCCACGGCGAGCGCGGCCGCATCCACCTCCTTGAGCGCGTGTTGCAACTCGGGTGGGTGGAGGACGATCAGCGGCTTGTTGCCGGCGGCGGCAAACCCCGCGTCAAAAGCCGCGTTCCACTGGCGGTACTGATCGCCGAAGCGCACCACCACCACGTCGGCGTCGCGGATTAGGGTGCGGGTGCGGATGGCGTTGAGCTGTGCGCCTTTGCGATCCTTCCAAAAGCTGCTTTCCTCCGGCCCGAGAATATCGGTGCCGCAGTTGTCGCTGGCCGCGTGATCAGTGACTGGAGCGGTGAACTCGACCGGCAGGTCGCTGGCCGCTTGGACGATGCGCTCGCGCCAGTCGCTGTGAATCTCGCCGGATAGATAGACCTTCCACTGTTTGGACATGGGGTTCCTTTTGGGGTAGTGAGTGGGATGGTAGAGGGCGGATGACGCAATTTGTCGCGATTGCGGCCAGCCTCTATCTTTTTTGCGATGTTAAGCCCGTAGTCAGGCGATGTCAACACAGGAGAGTTTGCCATGAAATCTGCACTTGAGCTGGCCATGGAAAAGGCCAACGAGGCAGTCGGGGGCGCAGAGGGGGTTAAGCTGACAGATGAGCAGAAAGAGGCTATAGACCAAGTGCGCAAGCAGTACGAGGCCAAATGGGCCGAGCAGGAGATCGCGCTCAAGGGGCAGATAGAGCAGGCCACGGGTGCAGATCCGCAGGCCCTCGTCGAAGCGCGCCGCCAAGTGCAGGAGCAAATGAGCAAAGTCCGCAACGAGCTTTTTGCCGAGCGCGACGCCAAAATCGAAGCGATTCGCAACCAATAGGGCGCGGCTACCAACTATGCAGCCAAACTACGCAGTCGATATGAGGTTGAACATCCGAACGCCTATGCGGGACGGTGTCGATCTTTCTTCCGACATCTATCTGCCGCAGGCAGCGGGTAAGTTTCCGACCGTGCTGATGCGCACGCCGTATGACAACAACACATCGCTCATGATCGAGAAGGCCATGCGGCTGGCCAATAACGGCTATGCCTGCGTCATCCAAGACGTGCGGGGGCGCTGGGACTCCGATGGCGTGCATTACGCGCTGTTCGGCCACGGCCCGGACGGTTTTGATACGCAGGAATGGATTGGCCAGCAGGCGTGGAGCGACGGCAAGATTGGCATGGCCGGAGGCTCGTACCTCGGATGGGTGCAGTGGCAGAGCGCGCCGCATCGCAGCCAGTACCTGACGTGCATAGCGCCAAGGGTGATGTGCGGCGATCTGTATTCGGGCCTAATACACCCCGGCGGGGCGTTCCAGCTCAACGTCGCCCTTACGTGGGGGATGCGGACCAATGGCCGCACCGCTCAGAGCATTGAGTACCACAACTGGACGGAGGCCTTTCGCTCGCTCCCCCTCATCGACATGGATCAACAAGCGGGCCGCACGCTACAGTTTTGGCGGGATTGGGTGACGCACACCGAATACGACTCCTACTGGGACTCGGTCAACGTCGAAAACAAGTGGGGCGAAATCGCGGCCCCCGCCCTAATCATGGGAGGCTGGTACGACCTGTACTCCCACAACACCTTTATCAACTTCAACGGTCTAAGGCTGCACGGGCGGACGCCCGAAGCTAGGCAAAGTCAGCTCATCGTCGGTCCCTGGCCGCACGCGCTCAGTGTTTCTACCAAGACCGGCGACATCGACTTCGGTGCGAACTCGATGTACGACTTGGAGGTGTTGGAGTTGCGTTGGTTTGATTATTGGATGAAGGGCATCGACAACGGCATCGTCGGCGAGGCTCCGCTGCGGCTTTTCATAATGGGCGTCAATGAATGGAGAGACGAGCACGAATGGCCGCTGGCTAGGACCGACTGGCAAAAGTGGTATCTGCACTCTGCTGGCAACGCCAACTCGCTGTTGGGCGACGGTGGCCTGTCGCCGGTTGAGCCGGGCGACGAGCCGGCGGATCACTTTGTGTACGATCCCGATTTCCCCGTGCAGACCGTGGGCGGCAACAACTGTTGCTCGCCCCACATTGTGCCTTGGGGGCCGTACGACCAGCGCGATGTGGAGATGAGGGGCGACGTGCTCTGTTACACCAGCGAGCCTTTGGAAACTGACCTCGAGGTGACGGGGCCGATAAAGGTCGTTTTATATGCGGGTACAGACGGGCTGGATACCGACTGGACCGCCAAGCTGGTAGATGTGTCAATTAGTGGGTACGCCAAGAATCTCTGCGATGGCATCGTCCGGGCGCGCTACCGCGAGGGCTTTGTCGCGCCCAAGTTGCTCCAGCCGGGGCAAACGTACCAGTACGAGATCGATCTCGCCGTCACCGGCAATGTCTTCAAGAAGGGGCACAGGATTAGAGTCGAAGTGTCCTCATCCAATTTTCCGCGCTTCGACAGAAACCACAACACCGGCAACGACCTCGGCACGGACACCGAGATGCGCAGCGCGCAACAGACGGTGCAACACTCTAGGACGCATCCGTCCCACGTACTCTTGCCGGTTATTCCGCACCAGTAGATAGCGGTTGGTCGCCGTTCAATTCTCACGGGTATTAAGCACCTGCCAGCGAGTATCGGCGACAATTGACAGTGCAAATAGTAGGGCCTACTATCTGATAAAAACAGCATGTCCATCGCGCTTGGGCGTAATTCAGCGCACCTAGCGACCGAGTTACAGGAGAACGAAACATGGCGGAAACTGCCCGCTTGCAGGCCGGGGACCAGAGCGTCGAACTACCCATCGTCGTCGGTAGCGAGGGCGAAAAGGCGGTCGATATTGCCAAATTGCGCACCGAGACTGGATATATCGCCCTAGACCCTGGTTACGGCAATACGGGCTCTTGCCAGAGTGATATCACCTTTATCGACGGCGATGCAGGCATCCTGCGCTACCGGGGCTACGCGATCGAGGATTTGGCCGAGTACAGCCGCTTCATCGAGGTCGCCTATTTGCTGATCTGGGGCGAGTTGCCCAACGCCGCGCAGCTAGACGAGTTCAGTGCGCTGCTGACTAAGCACCAGATGCTGCGCGAGGAGCTCAAGCAACACTTCAGCCTCTTTCCGCCCAACTCGCCGCCGATGGCCATCTTGTCCTCGGTGCTCAACGCTTTGAGCTGCTACTATCCCGAGCTGTTGGAAATTCAAGACGAGGAGACCTTCACCGAAGCGACCGCACGCATCATGTCCAAGGTCCGCACCATTGCCGCCTATTCCCACCGCCAGCAATTGGGCCACCACATTGAGTACCCGCACCCGAGGAAGCGGTATGCGGAGAATTTCCTGCACATGATGTTCAGCCAGCCGTACAACGAGTTTGAGGCAGACCCGGTGCTGGTTGACGCGCTGGATTTGATCTTTCTCCTCCACGCCGACCACGAGCAAAATTGCAGCACCTCTACGGTGCGGATGGTCGGCAGCAGCGAGGCCAATCTCTTCGCCTCGGTAGCGGCGGGCGTCTCCGCCCTGTGGGGGCCGCTGCACGGCGGGGCCAATGTGGCAGTGGTGAACATGCTAGAGAAATTTCGCGACGAAAACACCTCGGTTAGCGACTATGTGGCGCAGGTCAAGGACAAAAAAGCCGGGATCCGCTTGATGGGGTTCGGGCATCGAGTGTACAAGAACTTTGACCCGCGCGCCAAGATCATCAAAAAGAGCTGCGAGAAAGTGTTGGCCAAGCTCCACATCAACGACCCCCTGCTCGATATAGCTAAAGAACTGGAGGCCGTGGCGCTGGAGGACGAGTATTTCATTCAACGCAAGCTCTATCCCAACGTGGATTTCTACAGCGGCGTCATTCTCCGCGCCCTCGGCATTCCCAAGGAAATGTTCACTGTGATCTTCGCCATCGGCCGCATGCCGGGCTGGATCGCGCATTGGTACGAGGAGAGCAAGGCCACCAAAATCAGCCGTCCACGCCAGATTTACACCGGCTCGGTGCAGCGGACCTATCAGCCGCTCGCGGAGCGGCCCTAAATGCGGGCCAGCGATTAAATTTTGTCAACAGAAAGGATTAGGAGATGCAGCCTAGAATCAGTATGCGCCACGGCAAGATCTCGGAAGAAACCAAAGCACACATTGCCGATTCTTGTACTAAACTCGAACACTACTTCGACCGCATCGTGGATTGCGAAGTAGTCCTCGACAAGGAAAAACACGACGACAAAGTGGAAATTATCGTCAAGGTGCCGCAGCGCACGTTTGCGGCCACCGGGTCGGCGGACAATCTCTACAAGGCCCTCGCCGAAGCCGAATCCAAGATCGAGAGTCAGCTCAAAAAGCACCACGACAAGCTGGTGTCCCACCACTGATAAATGATTGTTGGTATCGCACGAGAGACTTTCCCTGGTGAGCAGCGGGTCGCTTTGGTCCCGGAGGCTGTGTCCGGGTTGGCGGCCTGCAATGCGGACATCCTAATAGAGTCGGGCGCGGGTGCTGCCGCTGGCTATGCCGATGCGGCCTATGCCGAGCGCGGCGCAGAAATCGCCGCCGACCGCGACGAAGTGTTCGCCCGCGCCGAGGTGGTGCTTCAGGTGCGCACGCTCGGCGCGAACCCGGAGGCCGGTCGCGCCGACTTGGCCCGGATCCGCTCTGGGCAAGTTCTCATCGGGGCCTCGGACCCGCTGACCGCTGGCTCGGAGTTGTGTTCGCTGGCGGATGTCGGCGCGACTCTGTTCGCCATGGAACTGATGCCGCGCATTACCCGCGCCCAGAGCATGGATGTGCTCTCTTCTATGGCTACGATCGCCGGCTACAAAGCGGTGCTTTTGGCTGCTGCGGCCCTGCCGCGCATGTTTCCGCTCTTGATGACAGCCGCTGGCACGTTGACCCCGTCTCGGGTACTGGTCGTCGGCGCTGGGGTCGCTGGTCTCCAGGCCATTGCCACCGCCCGCCGCCTAGGAGCGGTCATCCGGGCGTACGATGTGCGGCCAGCGGTCAAAGAACAGGTCGAGAGCCTTGGGGCCGAGTTCGTGGAATTGGACATCGACGCCGGCGACTCCGAGGACGCCGGCGGGTACGCGCGGGCGCAGGACGAGGTGTTCTACCGCCGCCAGCGCGAGGAGTTGGCCAAAGTCGCCGGCCAAAGCGATGTGATCATCACCACGGCCGCCATACCAGGGCAGCCAGCCCCTTTGTTGATTACGGCCGCAGCCGTGCAGAGCATGGGACCGGGATCGGTCATCGTCGATTTGGCCGCTGAGCGCGGTGGCAACTGCGAGCTGACGCGCCCTGGGGAGACGGTCGTGGAGGACGGAGTGCAGATCATGGGGCCGCTCAATCTACCAGCGACCGTGCCGCACCACGCCAGCCAAATGTACTCGCACAATATCGCGACCTTCTTCCGGCATTTGGCGGGCGAGGGAGAGTTGCAATTCGACATGGAAGACGAAATCACGCGCGAGACCTTGGTGGTGCGCGGCGGTGAGATCGTCCATCCGCGCATTCGCAAAGGAAGCTCATAGTGGACGTCCTAGTAGCCGCGCTGACGGTGTTTGCACTCGCCGTCTTCGTCGGCTTTGAAATCATCACCAAGATCCCGCCGACCCTGCACACGCCGCTGATGTCCGGGTCCAACGCTATCTCCGGCATCACCCTGATCGGTGCGCTGCTCTCGGCTGGTTCCGAGCACTCGGCCTTGGCGACCTATTTGGGGTTGGCGGCTGTCATCTTCGCCATGATCAACGTGGTGGGTGGGTTCATGGTGACGCACCGCATGTTGGGAATGTTTAGGAGGCGAGACTAGCGCATGAGCGCGACCCTGATCAACTTCGCCTACTTGGTCGCTTCGGTCCTTTTCATTCTCGGCCTCAAGGGGCTGACGCACCCGCGCACGGCTGTGCGTGGCAACTTGCTGGGTGCCTTGGGGATGTTGTTGGCCGTCGTCGTCACCCTGCTAGACCAGCGGATTCTCTCCGGCGAATACATTTTGCTCGGTGCCGTAGTAGGCGCGCTGATTGGCATGATCCTCGCGGTAAAAATTCCCCTGACCTCCATGCCCGAGTTGGTGGCGGTTTTTAACGGCTTGGGCGGCGGTGCCTCCGCGTTGGTGGCTGGTGCGGCGCTGATTGAGGCGCAGGCTCCTTCCTACCAATTCACGGCCGCTACGGCCGCCTCTGGGACCATCGGCGCGGTGACCTTCTGGGGTAGCATCGTGGCCTTTCTCAAGCTGATGGAAGTGCTCAAGGGCTTGGTGCGGTTTCCCGGCCAGCAGTTTTGCAACGGATTGCTATCCCTCGGCAGTGTGGGCTTGGGTGCTTGGCTGGTGCTGGGCGAGCCGGACGCCTTCTGGGCCATGGTGGGCGTGGCTTCGCTGTTGGGCTTGTTGCTCGTATTGCCCATCGGTGGAGCCGATATGCCGGTGGTGATTGCCTTGCTCAATTCGTGCTCGGGTCTGGCGGCGGCTGCTACTGGCTTTGTGCTCGACAACAACGTGCTGATTATCGCGGGGTCCCTGGTGGGGGCCTCGGGGCTGATTTTGACGCAAATCATGTGCCGAGCCATGAACCGCTCGCTGGGCAATGTGTTCTTCGGCGGCGTTGGTGCCGAGGTCGCCAGCGGCACCAGCGACGACGAGGTCTATGCCGGCAAAATCAAGTCAACCTCGGCCGAGGAAGTCGCGCTGCTGTTCGACACGGCCCGGCGCGTGGTGGTAGTCCCCGGCTATGGCATGGCCGTGGCCCAAGCACAACACGCCGTGCGGGATTTGGCCAATTTGCTCGAAGAGCGCGGCGTCGCGGTCGAATACGCCATCCATCCGGTGGCGGGTCGGATGCCGGGCCACATGAACGTGCTATTGGCCGAGGCCGAAGTGCCCTACGACAAGCTAGTGGAGATGGATCGGATCAACCCGACCTTTCAGCAGACCGATGTGGCGCTGATCATCGGTGCCAACGATGTAGTCAACCCCCTCGCCCGCGACGCGGATTCCGGGCCGATTGCCGGAATGCCGATCCTCGACGTGGATCATGCGCGCACGGTGGTGGTGATTAAGCGGAGTCTGAGCCCGGGGTTTGCTGGGCTGCCCAATCCGCTTTTTGCCGCGGAAAATGCACTGATGTTTTTCGGCAGCGCCAAAGAGGCGGTGTTGGATTTGGTGGCCGCGGTAAAGGAGAGTGGATAGGGCTATTACTCGACGAAAATAGCGTCGTCGGGCCAAGATTCCACGATGAAACCCGCCTGCGTATTTACCATGGGCAAATAGTTGTGCAGCCGCCTGATGGGGTCCAACAGGCGGATGGTTTGCATCTCTTGGATCGAGTCCTCGCCGTGATTTTTCTGCAACGAGGGAATGATCTTGCCTTGGACACTTTCGGCCACATCGCTGTCAGACTCGCCTTCGACGACCATCACCAGCGCGATGTGGCCATCTGCTTCGGCGATATAGCTGTCGCGGATTAGCTCGCTGAATACATTGGCGACATTGGGTTCGGAGCGGATTTCCTGTACGATCTGGCTGCGGGTGATGCCCAATTTGAACTTGATGGTGAGCATGTGCTGGGTCGCGAAGCGGCCCGTGCCTTGGGCCTGCATATCGACCGCGGCGTAGTAGAAGAGGATGCCTTCCTGTTCGAGGCGGGCGCGCTTGCGGCTGACGGTGCGCACCGGCACGCCAGTCAAGGTGCTGATGCGGTTGTCCGAGCAGCGGGGGTTGCGGATGAGGGTGCGGACGATCTGCCGCTCTTGTTCGTCAAAACATCTCATGGCCTGAATTGTCCATTAAAAAGTGAAGGTTGGCGCAATTTAGGCCATATACGGTAATGCTGTCAAGGGATGTTTCAAGAAAGTTGTGGAAATTTGCGTAAGGGCGTTTGACAACATAGCCGTAGTTCATATATTAATCCTTCTTTTTCAGAAGATAGAGCAAGGGAAATTAAGATGACCCGAATACCCGGATACCCGCAAAAACAGGGTCTTTACGATCCAGCCCGCGAAAGCGACGCCTGCGGGATCGGCTTTGTCGTAAATATCAAGGGCCACAAGTCGCACAAATTGGTGCGCCAATCCTTGGAGGTCTTGGAGCATCTCAAGCATCGGGGTGCCTGCGGTTGTGAGGCCAACACGGGCGATGGTGCCGGCATGTTGGTGCAGTTGCCCCACAAGTTCTTTAGCGCCATCTGCGACTTTGCGTTGCCCGCGCCGGGCGAGTACGGCGTGGGCATGTTGTTTTTGCCGCCCGACCCGGCCCAACGCCAAGTTTGCGAGGAACTCTTCGCCCGCATCGTCGAGGAAGAGGGCCAGCGCCTGCTTGGCTGGCGGGACGTGCCCACCCACAACGCGGCCTTGGGCCACACCGCCAAGCTGCGCGAGCCGTTTCAGCGCCAGGTCTTCATCGGCCGCGGCGAGGTGCAGGGCGACGATGCGCTGGCCTTTGAGCGCAAACTCTACGTTATCTGTAAGCGCGCTGAAAACGCGATTCGCTACAGCGGCGAAGTCGTCGGTGGGGACTTTTTCTATCCGGCCAGCCTTTCTTCCCGCACAATCGTCTATAAGGGCATGCTGATTTCCGACCAAGTCGTGGACTATTTTCCCGACTTGAGCGACGAGCGCTTCGAGGCGGCTATTGCGTTGGTGCATTCGCGCTTTAGCACCAACACCTTCCCGAGTTGGGAGCGGGCGCATCCCTATCGCTACATCATCCACAACGGCGAGATAAACACCGTGCGCGGCAACGGCAACTGGATGCACGCACGCGAGGGAATGCTGGCGTCTGAGTACTTCGGCGATGATATTGACAAGCTCTTCCCCATCATCCACGAAGACGGCTCTGATTCGGCCAAGTTCGACAATGCGCTCGAACTACTGACCTTGGGTGGGCGCTCATTGGCGCACGCGGTGATGATGATGATTCCCGAGCCGTGGGAAAACCACGAGACCATGAGTGCCGAGAAACGGGCCTTTTACGAGTATCATAGCTGTCTGATGGAGCCGTGGGACGGGCCGGCCTCGGTGGCCTTTACCGACGGCACCGTCGTCGGCGGCATGCTCGACCGCAACGGCTTCAGGCCCTCGCGCTACTACATTGCCAAAGACGATACCTTGGTGCTCTCCTCGGAGACGGGTGTGCTGAGTATTCCGCCGGAAGACGTGGTCTTCAAAGGTCGGCTGCAACCGGGTCGGATGCTCTTGATCGATACGGAGGAGGGCCGGATCATCAGCGACGAGGAGATCAAGCACCAGATCGCCACGGAGCATCCCTATCGGGCGTGGCTCGACGCCAACTTAGTCGCGCTCGAGGACCTGCCCGAAGTCCGAGGTGCGCCTCTGTTGGACAGCCACGAGGAAGTGCTCCACTGGCAGCAGGCCTTCGGCTATACGTTTGAGGATTTGCGCGTCTTCCTCAAGCCGATGGTCCAGGTGCTCAAGGACCCGGTCGGCTCTATGGGCAACGACGCGGCGCTGGCGGCGCTGTCGGAGCGGCCGCAGCTTCTCTACAACTACTTCAAGCAGCACTTCGCCCAAGTTACCAATCCCCCGCTCGACCCGTTGCGCGAGGAATTGATTACCTCGGCCGAGACCAAAATCGGCCCCGAGCGCAATTTACTGGAACCCGAGCCGGCAAGCTGCCGCCAGATCACCTTGCAGCGGCCGATTCTCAAAAACGACGAGTTGGAAAAGCTCCGGCAGGTCGATCTCTTCGGTCACAAGGCGGCGACGATTCCGATCCTGTTTAAGCGCGAGGCTGGCGAGGCTGGCCTCGCCAAGGCTATGGACGCGCTGTGCGCCAAGGTCGATGCAGCCATTGCCGAGGGCCACAACTTGATCATCCTCTCAGACCGAGAAGCAGATGCCGATCACGTGCCGATCCCGGCGCTGTTGGCCGTGTCCGGGGTGCATCACCACTTGGTGCGGCTGGAGACGCGCACTCGCGTCGGCTTGGCGCTTGAGTCGGGCGAGCCGCGCGAGGTGCATCACTTCTGCCTGCTGTTGGGCTACGGTGCGCAGGCGATCAACCCCTACATGGCGTTTGAGAGTCTCAACGACATGATCCGCGAAAACATGCTCGAAGGCTATACCTATGCGGAGGCCGAGGAGCGTTACATCTACGCGGCGATCAAGGGCACGGTCAAAGTGATGGCCAAGATGGGCATCTCGACGATCAAGTCGTATCGGGGAGCGCAGATTTTCGAGACCGTGGGGCTGAACCAAGAAGTGGTTGATCAGTACTTCACTTGGACCACGACTCAAGTGAAGGGCATGGGCATTGAGGACATTGCCCGCGAGGCCCTAGTGCGCCACGAGGCGGCTTTTCCTCAGATCCCGACTAATGGCCGCACCCTTGATGTGGGTGGTCACTACCAATGGCGCAAGGGCGGCGAGCATCACCTCTTCAACCCCAAGACGATCCACCTGCTGCAGCGGGCGTCGCGCGCCAACGACTACGCGGTGTACAAGCAATACGCCGAGTTGATCAACGACCAGTCCGAGCGCCTGGCGACCTTGCGAAGCCTGCTGGAGTTCAAGGGCGAGGTCGAGCCGATACCCATCGAGGAAGTCGAGCCAGTCGAGGAGATCACCCGCCGCTTCAAGAGCGGGGCGATGTCCTACGGCTCGATTAGTAAAGAGGCACACGAGGGCTTGGCCATCGCCATGAACCGCCTCGGCGGCAAGAGCAATACCGGCGAGGGCGGCGAAGACCCGGCCCGCTACGTGATCGAGCCTAACGGCGACTCCAAAAACAGCGCCATCAAGCAGGTGGCCTCCGGGCGCTTTGGCGTGACGAGTCACTATTTGACTCAAGCCAAAGAGCTGCAAATCAAAATGGCTCAGGGTGCCAAGCCGGGCGAGGGCGGCGAGTTGCCCGGCCCCAAGGTCTATCCTTGGATTGCCAAGGTGCGCCACTCGACCCCAGGCGTGGAGCTGATCTCGCCGCCGCCGCATCACGACATCTACTCGATTGAGGACTTGGCGCAGCTAATCCACGACCTCAAAAATTCAAATGTCGATGCGCGGATCAACGTCAAGCTGGTCTCCGAGTTCGGGGTCGGCACCGTCGCTGCGGGGGTGGCCAAGGGCCACTCGGACGTGGTGCTGATTTCGGGCCACGATGGCGGTACCGGAGCCTCGCCGCAGACCTCGATCAAGCACGCTGGCCTGCCTTGGGAGCTGGGGCTGGCTGAAACGCATCAGACGCTGGTGCTCAACGACCTGCGCAGCCGCATCGTCGTCGAGACCGACGGCCAGCTCAAGACCGGGCGCGACGTGGTTATCGCCGCGTTGCTGGGGGCTGAGGAATTCGGTTTCGCGACCACGGCGCTGGTGGCGATGGGCTGCATTATGATGCGGGTTTGCCACCTCGACACCTGTCCGGTGGGCGTGGCGACCCAAAACCCGGAACTGCGCGACAAGTTCGTGGGTACCCCCGATCACGTGGTCAACTTCCTGCGCTTTGTCGCCGAGGACATGCGCGAAATCATGGCGAAACTCGGCTTCCGCACCGTCAATGAGATGATTGGCCGCACCGACCGACTCGAGCCCAAGAAGGCCATTGCGCTGTGGAAGACGGCTGGCATCGATCTGACGCCGATCTTGCACCAGCCCGAGGTCGGTCCCCAGGTCGGGCGCTACTGCCAGATCCCGCAGGATCACGGGCTGGACGAGGCGCTCGACAACACCACCTTGCTGGAGCTGTGCAAACCGGCCCTTGAAAACGGAGAGCCGGTCGAGGAGGCGTTGCCGATCGAGAATACCAACCGAGTCGTAGGCACTATCCTCGGCAGCGAGGTGACGCGGCGCTACGGCCCCGAGGGCCTGCCCGAGGACACTATCCGCCTCAAGTTCGCGGGTGCCGCTGGCCAGAGCTTTGCCGCCTTTACTCCTAAGGGCCTGACCATGGAAGTCGAAGGCGATGCCAACGACTACTTTGGCAAAGGGCTTTCGGGTGCCAAGCTGGTGCTCTATCCGCCCGAAGGCTCTACCTTCGTGCCGTGGGAGAACATCATCTGCGGCAACGTCGCCTTCTATGGTGCTACCTCCGGCGAGGCCTATATCCACGGTATTGCCGGAGAGCGCTTCTGCGTGCGCAACAGCGGGGTTCACGCCGTAGTAGAAGGTGTCGGCGACCACGGCTGCGAGTACATGACCGGTGGGCGGGTCGTGGTGCTGGGCCGCACCGGGCGCAATTTTGGCGCTGGGATGTCGGGCGGCATTGCCTACGTGCTCGACGAAGAGGGCGACTTTGCGATCCGTTTCAACGACGAGATGGCCGATATGGGGCCGGTAGAGGACGCCGAGGACATCGCCGAGCTGCGGACCATGATCGAGCGCCACGTGCAGCACACCAATAGCGCACTGGGCCAGCGGGTCTTGGACCAATGGGACGCGGTGCTGCCCCGGTTCGTCAAGGTCATGCCGCGCGACTACCGCAAGATGCTCAATGCCTTCAAGCGCGTCGAAGAACGCGGGCTGACCGGCGACGAGGCCGCGCTAGTCGCCTTCCGCGAGGCCATGGCCGAAGCGTCCTGATAGGATATTGAACAGGAAAAAAATAATGGGTAAACCCACTGGATTCATCGAATTTGCACGCGAGTTGCCGCAAGACCGCGACCCTGTAGAGCGCGTCGCGGACTGGGACGAGTTCCACGAGCACTTTCCCGACGGTCGCCTGCGCGATCAGGGCGCGCGCTGCATGGACTGCGGCATCCCCTTCTGCCACTTGGGCGATGTCGTCAGTCAGGGCGACAAAGGCTCTGGCTGCCCGATCAACAACCTAATCCCCGAATGGAACGACTTGGTCTATCGCGGGTTGTGGCAGGAAGCGCTGGAGCGGCTGCACAAGACCAACAACTTCCCGGAGTTTACTGGCCGAGTCTGTCCAGCACCCTGCGAGGGGGCCTGCGTGGTGGGGATCAACGCTCCGCCGGTGACGATCAAGAGCGTCGAGTGCGCCATTGTCGATAAGGGCTTTGAGATGGGCTGGATTGTGCCCGAGCCGCCCGACAAGCGCACCGGCAAGAAGGTCGCCGTCGTCGGCTCCGGCCCTGCGGGCTTGGCTTGCGCTGCTCAGCTCAATCGCGCTGGCCACTGGGTGACTGTGTACGAGCGAGCCGATCGCATCGGCGGCCTGTTGATGTACGGGATACCCAACATGAAGCTCGACAAGAAAAAGGTAGTGCAGCGCCGCGTCGATCTGATGGAGGCCGAGGGCGTCAAGTTCGTCACCCGCACTGAGATCGGCGCGGATCTGCCGGCGACGCAGCTAGTGGAAGGAAACGACGCGCTAGTGCTCTGCGGCGGGGCCACCAAGCCCAACGATCTGCCGATTGAGGGGCGGAATTTGCAGGGTATCTACTTTGCGATGGACTTTTTGCACGCCAATACCAAGAGCCTGCTCGACTCCAATCACGCGGACGGCAACTACATCTCGGCCAAGGACAAGCACGTGATCGTCATCGGCGGCGGTGACACCGGCACTGACTGCGTTGGCACGTCGATGCGCCACGAATGCAAGACGCTCTCGCAATTTGAGATCATGCCGCGGCCGCCGGACGAGCGCGCGCCCAACAACCCCTGGCCGCAGTGGCCCAATGTCTATAAGCTCGACTACGGCCAAGAGGAGGCCAAAGCCCGCTTCGGCGACGATCCGCGCACGTATCTGATTATGACCCAGCGGTTTGTCGGCAACGGCGAGGGCCACGTCAAGGAGCTACACACGGTCAATATCGAGTGGGATAAGGATGAAAATGGCCGCTTCACGCCCGTGCCAATCGCGGGCACTGAGAAGGTCTGGCCGGCCGACTTGGTGCTATTGGCGATGGGATTTCGCGGGCCAGAGGACGCCATGATCGAACAGCTAGGCGTCGAGCGCGATGAGCGTTCCAACGCCCGCGCTGAATACGAGAAATACGACACTAGTATCGAAGGCGTTTTCGCCGCTGGCGATATGCGGCGCGGCCAGAGCTTGGTCGTGTGGGCGATCAACGAGGGGCGGGGTGCCGCCCGTGAGGTGGATCGCTATCTGATGGGCAGCACGCAGCTACCTTGAGCGGCGGCAGGTTGTACGAAAACTCTTATTTCATGGGAGGGTTGCTTTAGCAACCCTAAATGACTTGAACGATTCGAGCTGCGGATCGTCTTGTTTCTACTGTTCTGCGTCTATCTGCGTCCATCTGCGGATCATCTCGTGAATGATATAGGATTGCTATATGACGACAACGGAGCGAATTGTTCATCATTTGCAGTCACTTTCCGAGACAAGACGGTTGGAAGTACTAGATTTTGTTGAATTCATCAAGTCGCGAAGCCGCGAAGAAAATGCCGTCTGGGCCGAATTGTCGCTAGCTTCTGCTATGCGGAGGATGGAAAAAGAAGAAAGCCTTTATACGTTGGAAGATATCAAAGAGCCGCCGTGATGGTGCAGGAGGGACAGATTGTTCTATCCCTACATAATCCCCGAGTGCATCAGCGTTTTGAGAGTTATGACGAAGCCGACGACGATGATGACTGCTGCACTTGCAATGGGCAGCCGCTGAATCCAGCGGCCGTCGCCCGAGAAGCGCTCCACGAGCGGTCGCGCCTTGACGATGAGCACGCCGACGGCGATGAGGACTGCGGCTAGTCCGACGCTGAAGGCCACCAAAAGCAGCAGACCAAAGGCGACGCGATGCAAGGCTACTGCTAGCAACAGGATCACCAAGGCCCCCGTACAAGGCACGATCCCGCCGGAAATTCCCAGCGTTAGCAAACTGCCGAGGGTCACTTTGTCCGGTATTTCATGGCTATGGTCGTGGCCGTGATGATGTTCCCCATGAGGGTGATCGTGGTGGTCGTGGTGCCCTTCTTCATGGGTATGGCCATGTCCGAGGTGATGTTCCGCTTGGTGGGTATGGCCGTGTTCGTGATGATGTTCTCCATGGGCGTGGCTGTGACCGGGGCCGCGGCCTCTGAGATGATTGACCAAAAGCCATGTACCTAGTCCCATGATCAGGAGACCGGACGCCGTGCCGAGCCAAGGGAAGATCTGTTCCGGCAGGATGTACTGGGAAGCAAAGAGCGCTACTAGGCCCAACAAAATGACGCTAGAGGTATGCGTGAGGGCTACTACCCCACCGAGGAAAAGGGCATTGCCCACGGTGCCGCGTGCGCCGACGAGATAGGCGGCGACGATGGTTTTGCCGTGCCCCGGCTCTAGGCCGTGGGCTGCGCCGAGGAAGAGGGCCAGCGCCAACGCCCCTACGATCAGGCCTAGGCTCAGCTCTTCAGAGCGTAGCATATCGCTGAGGGCGTCCGTTTCTTCGCCTTCAGCAGCTACTGTCCCGACGGGTAACCGTGCCGCTTCGCCAATCTCATCCCCCCAAGCCGAGGTTGCAATCGCCATCACTACTAGGGCTAATAGTATTCGCTGTACCGCTCGTTCTATGCACATGGGTTTTCTCCACGGTAGGCGCTCCTTCGGCACTCTGGAGTGTCTTAGGATGATGGAAGCCGGTTGCGCAAGGTTGGAGGCGACAGTGGATAGGACCGAATAAACGGCGTTTCTGATGGTGGGTCAAGCTGCGCTCGATCCTTGAATTCGGCGCACTTAATCCCTTTCGTTGACATCCTTTTCTAAGAGATATACTCTTCCTTCGACCTTATAGTCGCTGCTGCTAAGGTACTGCCCATGATTATCGACTCCCATGCTTACTGCTTCCCCCCCGCCGACTCTCCCGCCGGACATCCCACCGCTGATGATCACCTGCGCTGGGTGCAGGGCGGTCAGGCCTCTCACCACCAGCCTGCTTGGCGCATCCGCGACCGCGCGCCGGCGTCTTCCGATGTGCTGGCCGCTCCCGGTGGGGCCATGGACTTCGATAACTTACCCGACGTCAACTTCCGCGTTGATCACGACAAGGGACGGGTGGTGTGGACGATTGATGGCGAGGATTTCACCAAGCAGTTCTATCCACCCAACTTGCCCCACTTGGAGTACACGCCCCACAATCTACTGGCCGAGATGGACTACGCTGGGGTCGATACGGTTCTGTTGCACGTCGATGCCATGCTGGGCCGCGATCCCGCCTTCCAAGCGGAGTCGGTCGCCGTCGATCCAGCGCGCATTTGTTCGATGGCCCCCGTCGATGAGTGGCGCTTGGCCGGCGAACTCGATGCCGTCATCGCCGAGACCGTCGCCGCTGTCGAGCAGTACGGCCTGCACGCCATCAAGTTTAACCCGCCCCACGCCTACTATTACCGCTCCGACCCGTGGGACGGGGAGCACCTGCGTCCGTTTTGGGAGGCGGTGGCCGCGCTCGGCGTGCCCGTGTTTTTTACGCTTGGCACTGGGCCGGGCGAAGCGTCGGTGTTGCAGACGGTGGAGAGTCGGCGACGCGGCTACCTAGCAGAGCTCGACATCTTGGCGCGCTGGATGGCGCGCTACCCGGACGTGCTGTGCAGCCTCACGCACGGCTTCCCGTGGCGTCTCTTCCTCGACGACGATCCCGCCGGTTCTCCCAGTCGGATTGAACTTCCCGATGAGATATGGGCTCCCTTTGACAATCCGAACCTGAGCTTGGAGGTCTGCTTCCCGGTGCGCCTCGACGACTTGTTCGACTACCCGTACCGCGATCTGTGGCCGACGCTTGAGCAGATGGTCGAGCGCATTGGCGCTGAGCGGCTGCTATGGGGCACTGACATGCCCTTCCAGAACCGTTTTTGCACCTATCGCCAGTCGCGCCGCTGGATTGAGGACTACTGCGAGTTCCTCTCTGCCGAGGATCTGGCGGCGATCATGGGCGGGACCTGCGCGCGTGTACTCGGGTTGAGAATTAGGAATTAGGAATTAGGAATTGGGAATTTAATGCCTAGTGAGGAATACCATGACAGGAGAAACGAGATACCGTGCAGCGATTGTGGGATTGGGTTTTATCGGGGGTGCGGACCAGGTCTCGGGCGACGCCCTTGGCCAGTTGGTCGAGGACCTCGACGGCACGCACGTGGGGGCACTGAGCAATCACGACCGGGTCGATTTAGTCGCCGGTAGCAGCCGCGAAGACGGGCGGCGCGAGCGCTTCCACGCGCGCTATGGCGTGCCTGTGTTCGCCGACTGGGGCGAGATGCTCCGCGCAGCCGCGCCTCTCGACATCGTCTCGGTCGCCACGTACACCCCGGTCCACGCCGAGATCACCCAAGCGGCAATAGAAGCCGGTGTCCGCGCCATCTACTGCGAAAAGCCCATTGCGGCTACGGTCGCCGAAGCCGAGGGTATGCTATCCGTCTGCAACGAAGCCGGTGCCCTGCTCGTCATCAACCACAACCTGCGCTTCCACCCCGGCTATCGGGGGCTGCGCGACCGCATCGCTGCTGGTGCGCTCGGCACGCTGACCTCGGCCTCGCTCCAGTGGACCTCTGGCCGCCTCGGCAACGTCGGCACGCACATGATCGACGCCGTGCAGATGGCCACCGGCCTGCCGGTGAACGCGGTCTCTGGCACTCTCGACCTGTCGGGGAAACCCGACTGCCGTGGCGGTGCCTTCACCGATCCCGGCGGCTGGGGCTTGCTCCGCCTCGGCCGCGATTTGCCCGCAGCCGATGGTGCGCCGCAGGGCGACTTAATCTGCACGGTTGACGCGGCAGACTACGGCACCGCGCCACCGCGCCACCGCTTCCACGGCACCGAGGGCTACGCCATCTGCCGCAACCGCGACATTGAGATCGTGCGCGGCGACGACCGCGAGTTCCTGCCCGATGATTCCCCTGACAGCGGCATGGACCGGGCCGTGGCCGAGATTGTCAATTGGCTCGACGGGGAGGGACCCTTCTCCTACGACGCACGGGAAGCCGTGCGCACACTAGAGGCGATTATTGCCTTTCACGCCTCCCACCGCGCTGGAGGTGCTTGGGTTGAGCTGCCTCTGCGCGGCGACGACCGCGAGATAGTGCTGCACAGCGGCTGAGGTCGCTTACCCCTCCGGCACCACGAAGGCGCGGTCGCCGTAGGGAATCGAATCCATTTTAGTGTCGTAGATTCGCTCCAGAAAATCGCGGTCCCACGGCCGCTCGGCCGCTGGTAGTCGCTCCACTGCACCATCCTTGAGAAAAATGAAGTGGTCTCCGTAGAGGAAGGCACTGTTGGGGTCGTGCAGGACGGCGAGAACCGTCAGGTCGGCATCGACCAACTCGCGGATTAGGCGCAGCAGGTGCGCTTGATTGAGGAAGTCGAGGTGCGAGCTGGGCTCGTCGAGGAGGATAAGGCGGGGTTGTTGGGCTAGAACCCGGGCGATGCGGACGAGCTGTTGTTCCCCTCCCGATAGCTCGGTATAGGGGCGGTCTTTCAGGTGGATAACGCCGACCCGCTCCAGCGCCGCGATGCCGATTTCCACGTCCTCTCGCTTGGGAACATAGGCGACGTAGCTGGCGCGGCCAGTCAGGACCACATCCTGCACGGAAAAAGGGAAAACGGGTCGGTGGTGCTGGGGTAGGTAGCCGAGGACGCGGGCCCGCCGCCGGGACGAGAAGGAGCGGATTTCTTCCCCCATGATCTGCACTGCGCCGCGCTCAAACTCGAGGAAACCGCCTAAGATGCGCATGAGGGTCGATTTGCCGCTGCCGTTTTTGCCGAGCAGGACGGTGAATTGCCCGGCCGGGATCTCCAGCGAAATCTCGTTGAGGATCGCCCTATCTTCGTAGGCAAAAGAGAGCTTTTCGACTTGAATCGCTGGTGTTAGTTCTCCCATCCGATCTGCGCCTTTTTGAGGAGGAAGATGAAGAACGGCCCGCCGAGCAGGGTGGTGAAGACCCCGACCGGGATCTCAAAGGAGGCCAACGTGCGCGAGCAGGTATCGACCAGCAGCAGAAAGGCTCCGCCAAAGGCAAAGGAGGCCGGCAGGGTGTGGCGGTTGTCCGGGCCTAGCATCATGCGCACCATGTGCGGCATGGCAAGCCCAATCATGCCGATGACGCCGGCCACGGCAATCGCCGCCGAAGCGGCCAAGGTCGCTGGAATGAGGATCAGCACTCGTTCTCGCTCTGGGTTTAGGCCGACGGCGCGTGCTTCGTCGTCGCCTTGGGCCAGCACGTTCATGCGCCAGCGAAACAGGAAGAGCCAGATCACGCCAATGCCGATTCCCGGAGCGGCCGAGTGCAGCTTGGCCCAGCTCGAATTGTGCAGGTTGCCCATAGTCCAATGGACGATGGTCTGGAGCTTGTACGGGTCGGTGAGGAACTGGACGATGGTCAGCAGCGCGGTGAAAATCCCGGTGACGATCACTCCCGAGAGAATGAGGGAGACGACCGACACGGTCTTGCGGGTGCGAGCCAAGAAATAAGCCAAGCCCACGGCGAGTAGGCCAAAACCGAAGGCCGTCGGCTGGAGCGGCAGGAACGGCAAGACCAGCGCGATGGCGGCGCCAAAAGCGGCACCAGAGGAAAGCCCGAGGATGTAGGGGGCCACGAGGGGATTGCGAAACATCGCCTGCAAGGCGTTGCCGGATGCGGCCAAGGCACCGCCCACCAGAAAGGTGAGGAGGATGCGCGGCAGGCGCACCTCCCACACGATGGTCCCCACCAGCGACTCTTCGCCCCCAGCGGCCCCGCGCAAGAGCAAACCGTAGAGCCAAGCGAGAATTTCCCCGGCCTCGGCGCTGGCCGAAGGACCGAGCAGCAAGGAGCCGAGGAGGACCGGCAGCGGTAGGGCGTAAATAAGGCGGCGGCGAAACGCGCTATTCACGGACCGTCTCCTGCTCTAAAGAAAGAGACGGTAGCTCTCCGAGTCGCTCTCCGTACAGCTTGTTCAGCAGGCTGGCCCGCAACTCTTCGAGGTCGCTGGCGGAAAAGCGGTCTGGATGGCACCAGCGAGCGACCAGCTCAACGGTGAAGATGTACTTGAGGGTCCAGAAGTCGCATGAGAAGGGATCGGGCAGTTCGCGCACTCGCCCATTGCGCACGGCCGCAAGCGAGCGCCAGCCGGAAAGCTCACCTAGGTCCTCGGCATCGAGCCGGTCGTTGCACCACATGACGATTAGCTCTGGATTCCAGACGAGGACGTTTTCGAGATTGACGACGAGGTGCTCTAGCTCGCTGTCGCCCGCCACGTTGGTTCCCCCGGCCAGATTAATTAGCTCCTGCACGGTGCTGTTGCGGCCGGCTGTTTCCAGTGGCCCTTGGTCCCACATGAAGTAGATGCGCGGCTTGGCTTGCCCTTCGGCGAGGGCGATCTTGCGCTGCACCGCTTCCAACTCCTCCTGGGCAATGGCGAGCAACTCGGCCGCTCGCTCTTGGGTGCCGGTCAGTTCGCCGAGAGCGGTAATTTCGCGGTGAATATCCGCAAAGCGCTCGACGAAAACCCCGAAGACCGGAATCCCCTTTTCTTCGAGGGCGGCGATGGACTCCTCTTGGCCCGACCAGAGGATGACCAGATCCGGTCGCAGCGCCACCATGCTCTCGATGTTGACGAAATCCCAGTTCCCCGGCGTCGGCAGGGTGCGCTCGCGGATGCGTTCGTCCATGGCCGCGTAGTACGGGAAGACGCTCTCTTGGTAGATATTGGTCGAAACGCCCACGAGACGCGATTCAGCCCCGAGCATGTACAGACCACTGAGGGCGCTTTCGAGCAGGCAGACGATGCGCTCGGCCGGCTTATCTAGCTCGATGCGGCGACCGCGGAAGTCGGTGACCGCCACGCCTTCTGCGAAAGCCGGAGTACCGGCGAGCAGGAGAGCGAGAAGCAGGAAAAGAGATATAGTCATTAGTTGGGGCCGTGCCACAGGGGCGTCCACAAGAGACGCCCCTGCGGTGGTCGCGGCGCTAGAAGGAGACCATTAGGCCGCCGTTGACCGAGAAGCCGGGATCCGCAAACTGCCACGGCATCTCGAAGGCCTGGTTGGTGATATTGTACGGTTCGAGATAGAGACTCAGGTCGTACCCGTCTTGGGTGCGGACGCGCTGCTCAAGGCGAGCGTTCACCAGTATGTACCCGTCGAGGGGTTCGGCGTTCGTGTTGATATCTTGGTAAATGCCGCTGTAGGACTGCACGGTGACCGTCGCCCGCAAGCCCTGCGAGAAGGTGAGGTGAACCCCGGCACCAATCGCGCTTTCCGGTACGAAGTTGATCTTGGCACCGACTTGGTTCTCGTCGAGGTGCTCCTTCACTTCGGCATTGGTGTAGGTGTAGTTGGCGAACCACTCCACCGTCTCGTCGAGGCGGTGGGAGACCTCTAGCTCGACGCCGGAGGTCGCGGTGTTGCCGGCGTTGATGTCCTGCGACTGCGCGGGATCGTCCTCTTCCACGGGCACCACCCGCTGTACGATCTGGTCGTCGATCACAATGTTGAAGCCGCGCAGGCCGATCTGTACTCCTTCTGTCGGCCGGAAGTTCACGCCCGCGTCAATGCTGGTCCCGGATTCCGGCTTGATGTCTGGATTCGGGAGATGGCCGCCCTTGCCGTCTGGGGGCACGGTGCCGCCCACCGATTTGAGGGAGGGAGCTTTGAAGCTGGTGCCGATGTTGGCGAACACCGAAAGGTCGTCGCTCTGGTTGTAGCGCGCTCCGGCGCTGTACAGGACCTTGTTCCAAGAGTTGCTGGTCTCGTTCGGGGGAGCACCCTGCAACAGGTCGATGTCGTGCGATATGATGTTGTAGCGCGCCCCGGCCCGCAGGATGAGTGCATCCAAGCGGAACTCTTCTTGGGCGTAGAATCCCACGGCGGTGGCGGTGGCGTCGTTGCCGGGACTTATCTCGCCGATCTCGCGTGAGGTCGCGTACGAGGCGAGTTGGTAGTCGGCACCCACGGTGAGCACGTCTGCTTCTCGGGTTATGATGGAGAGGGAGAGATCAGCCGGCATGACGGACTGGTCAACCCCGTCCTCCGAGCGTAGTTCGCGGCTAGGGGGATCCTCCCAGATGCCATCCTCCTCCCAGCGGCGCACGTAGTCGCGGTAGCCGACCTTAGCTTGGAGGGTGGCCTTGTCGGAGATTGGGTTCGTGTATCCGGCGTTCAGGGTGGTGTAGATGTGGCCGAAGTCCCGATTGATGCGTCCGGCGTCGCCGGTGTGCCAAGTGCGGTGGGCGTAGAGAGAGGCCCGCTGGCCGCTGTCGTCGAGGAAGTAGGTTCCTCGCATGTACATTTTGGTTTTCTCGTACTCGGGGTCGTCATCCATATTCAGCCAGGAGTTCCTGTTGCCGTCGTCGTCGAAGGTTCCGTAGTAGGTATAGTCCGAGTCTTCGTGGTGTCCTCCGAAGAAGAGGTGCAGATTGCCGGCGGCGCGCTGGTGGAAGAAGCGCCCGCCGATGGTGTTGTAGGAGCCGTAATAGGCCGAGGCACTGGTGCGGGTGCTGCCGACGCGCTCCTTGAGGATGAAGTTGGCCGTTCCCGCCAGCGGCGACTGATTGCCGGCAAAGTCCATGGCCAAATAGGTCGGATAGAGCACCGAGGCCGAGCCGCGCTGGTCTTCGACCCGCTGGAAGGCCCACGAATCGAGGCTCTGAAGATCGACGAAGGAGTCGATTGGCAGGCCGTCGAGCATGTACCCCTTGTAGGTGTGCGCCAAACCGCCGGACGACCCCCAGTTGGCGTCGTTGCGGGAGAGGACGTTGGCGAAGTTGCCCGGGGCGTAGGAGAGAATCTCCGCTAGATTGCCGTTGCCGAGGACTAAAGAGCCCAGCTCATCGGCGGTGATAATGGAGATTTTCTGCGTGACATTTCCCGGCGTCTGCGGCAACTTGGAGCCGGTGATGATCATCTCGCCCATTTCATAGATGTCCGCTTCATCCGCTTCGTCATCAGCCATCACGGGTGCGCCGACGAGGAAGAGGGACAACGCACTGAAAAGTAGACGCTTCATAAGAGCGACTCCTTGGGAAGAGGTGGGTGTGGGGATTACTAGTCAGGATTAAACGGGGAAAAGCGCTCTGACGCAAATTTTTCTTAAAGCCCTAAAATGTCGAGGCTGTACTGCGAAGCGTGGCTGTGGACGTCGATAATCATGCGGCTGCCAGATTGCGAAACTGCGAAACAATTATTACTTTGCAATTATTGTTTTGCAAAAAAGAGTTTATTACTATATCTTTGTGCTAATTCAGTAAAGAGAAGGACATCCTGCGGCAGTCGTCAGGAGCCAGTTGCTTACTGGTGTTCTTTGGCGAGCAAGTCCGCTAAATCACCTTGAAAGGAGATAATCATGCAGCGAATGTTGTTGACAGTTGCCTTGCTAGCCTTTTTGGGAGCAAGCGGTCTCTTTGTCGACGTACAGACTGCCTCGGCTGATAACCACGAGATCACCGCGACGGCTGGCGAGGCGATTGCGCCACTGGCAGGGCCAGAGATTCCGCCAGGCATAGGCACTCCGCCGTTTACGTATTCTGTGTCGCCGGATTTGCCTGCTGGTTTGACGATTGACTCGGCCACGGGGACGATTTCGGGTACGCCGGCGGCGGTTTCCCCGGTCACAGAGTACACAATCACAATCACAGACGCAGCCGGTGCTAGCTCGCCGTGGCCGGAGCCGCGCATCATCGAGGTGCAGGCAGCGCCGGCTATCGAACTGTCCAGAGCTGACACGGTTGCAGTTGGCACGGCTTTTGAGAAGGCGTTACTGAAGGTTCCGGAAGGCCGCGGCACTCCGCCATTTACGTATTCTCTGGTGCCGGATTTGCCTGCTGGTTTGACGTTTGACCCGGATGCGGTGACGATTTCGGGCACGCCGACGGCGGTAACTGCTGCCACAGTGTACACCCTCACCGCGGAAGATGCCGCTGGTGCCAAGGGTTCGTATTCGTTCAGCATTGAAGTGGTGCCGCCTCTTTTGGATGCGCCCGACAATCTGGTCGCCGAAGACTACAGCGGTGCTGACGGCCAAGGCGACCAAGGCGGCTTTGTCCTGCTGACTTGGGACCTGTCCGAGCACCACGACGAGATCGACGGCTATCGCATCTTCCGCGCCCTGCCCGTGCTGGACAATGAGATGGTTCCTTGGGCCATGGTAGATGCCGTTCCGGGTGTCAGCGTTGGCCGCGCCATCGTCGCCACGCTCGACAATGTCGCCACCAACTGGGGCATTGCCGCCGAGCGCGGCGGCCAGACCACGCACGGTGCTGCTAAGGCCGTGTTCGTCGGTGCTGGAAGCGATCTCTACGCGCAGATGGCAGAGACGCTGATGGCCAGCAGGGAAGCGGCGCAAGCCGGTGACGCACCGGTGTTCGCCTCGCTGCTGCCGGAAGCTCTCGCCTACGCTCAAGGCGTGGCGCCGAAGCTGAACGTGGTCGCAGGCGTGATATCCTCGGCCATAACCGTTACGGAAGAGCCGGTGCGCGCTATCGACAACATCGCGCCGTTGGCCGTTCCGTCGTTCAGCGTCTTGGATGCGCCCAACGATCAGGGTAGCCGCATCGTCCTGACGTGGACGCTGTCGCCTTCGGATCAGATCTTGCAGGATGTCATTGCCGGGGCCATTGGTCCGACCACGCTTGAGCCGGTCGTTGGCGTGTATGGCTACAGCATCTATCGCCGCGCCGCGGGCGAAGACGAGTTCGCCAAGGTCGGGCAGGTGGAAGCTGGTGTTACGTCCTTTGTCGATGAGACGGCGCTCAACGGCGTGCGCTACACCTATCAGGTGCGTCCCTTCGACTTGGACAACGAGACGGCTTCTGACGCAGAGCAGACGGCGATGGCCGTGCGCAACGTCGTGGTCGATAGCGAGGGTCGCGCAATCGTAGGTTTGTTCGGTGCTGATAATAGCGTTGGCTTCGACGACTTCTTCATTCTAGCTGATCTCTTTGGTTTGACGGCGGAAGACGCTGGGTTTGATCCGGCGTTCGACCTCGCGCCGAGCGCGATGATCGACTTCGACGACTTCTTCGTCTTTGCCGATAACTTCGGCCGCAGCGCGGCTGGCGCGGGTAAGCGCGTGCCCATGCTCGCTGGCCTCAACGCCGATGCGCGGATGTATCTGGATGCGCGGACGGCCATGCCCATCGTGGGTGAGGATTTTGTCCTCGACGTGCGGTTGGCGGACTTTGCCGCGATCAAGGGCTACGGCTTGCAGGTGCAGTATGAGGCCGACAAGCTGGAGTTCGTCGAGGTGCTGACCGATCAGCCGCTGGGTGGCAGCGAGCTTGCCACGCCGCAGGTGCTGGCTGACCAAGCCGGTGTTTTGACGGTGGCCGCCCACGGAGACTTGGTCTCCGACGGCGAGGTGGCACTGAGCTTGGTGTTCCGTCCGACGACGGAGATCGAGGACACGGTCATTGAGATCATCGACAACCAGACGTACGACAGCGAGTTTGGCTTCAACCGTCTGGCGTTGCCGGCTCCGGTGCAGTTGCAGACGCGGCCTGAGGCGTTCGGGTTGGCCAACAACTATCCGAACCCGTTCAACCCGGCGACGACGATCAAGTATGCGTTGCCGCAGGCGGCGGACGTGGAGCTGACCGTATATAATGTAATAGGTCAGCCGGTGCGGACGCTGGTTGCCGAGCATCAGAATGCGGGTCGCTACGTCGTGGAGTGGAACGCGACGAACGACAGCGGGCACAGCTTGTCTTCGGGGATGTATTTCTACCGCTTGCAGGCGGGAGGAGAGTTCCTCGAAACCAAGAAGATGCTGCTGCTCAAGTAAGCGGTCACTGACCTGTTGAAAGGTTGAGTTTTTTCTTTGGCCCCGGCTAGCGTGCTAGCCGGGGCTTTTCTTTTTCTGGAGACCGAGACCATGAGCGAACAGGTTCCTCCGATCGTCATTGAGGAGATAACGGATTCGACCGAGCTTGCGGAAGCCGAGGCGCAGCGCGAACAATTCGACCGCAATGCAGCTTGGCTACAGGTCCATGCTTCAGAGGTATATGCTAAGTATCGAGGCCGGTGTATATGCATTGCCGGCGAGGAACTCTTTGAAGCTGCTACGGCTAAGGAAGCCCTTGCACTGGCGATAGCTGCACATCCTGAGGATAAAGGCCGTTTCGTCCAGTATATACCAAAAGACAAGGTAGCGCGCATTTATGCGCATCGATGGCGAATATTTGCAGTAATTGTCGATCGTTCAACAAGCGTTGTGTCGCTTATTGGCCAGCGGCATGTATATCGAATTGAGGAATTGTGATCCTCGTCGAGTAGCACTCACTGTACAGCGCGTTCGCAAAATAGGGCCTCAAATTTATTTTGAGGTCCTATTTGCTATTTTGAGGCCCTATCTGCTATATTTAACAAACAACAATTACTCTTAACTTGGGGAGGTAGAGTAATGCTACACAGAAAGTTATTGCTGCGCCGTTTGGCCTGTGTGCCTTGGCTGTTAGCTGTTGGCCTGGTGCTGGGATGGAGCGGAGAAGCGGCGGCTGATGCGCGAGAGACGGATGGTAGTGAAGCCAATCACAGTGGGGTGGGTAGTCATTCGCATGCTACCGATCCCTATCTGCGCGTATCCTATAAGTTGGGTCCAGCAGACAGTGATACGGTTTTTGTGAATTGGAGTACGTCTTATGCAAAGAATTTCCACGGGACAAATGGGGCTGCCGCCACAAGCTACACGGTGACTTTGTACCCGGGGGAGATTCCTGCTAGTATTACTGACGCTGGTATTTCGGGTATTACTGCTACTGATGCTGGAACAGAGCGTACAGGCGAAGCCGTTGGTGTCCACGCCGACACCCTTGTGGCCGACATTGAGACGGCGGGACTGGGATTCTATTGGGTAAGGATGGTAGTGAACATCGCCGATGTGGATGAGGGTAGTGGAGATCAGACGGAGCTTTTCGCTAAGCAGATAGCGGTGAAGCCGGACTATATGCTGTCGGTGAGTCCTACTAGTGTGCGCGAGGACGCCAAAGCGACTGATATCACGGTGAAAGTCAGCGCTAGCGCCGCGGTAGATAAAAATACGCCTGTGGCCTTGCAACTCGCTACCCATCAGATGGGGCTTGATCGCTTCAGCGTAGCATCGTATCCCACGCTCACGATTCCAGAGGGTAAGAAAGAGGCGACGGGAACGATCAGATTCACCCCCATAAGAGATAAAACAGGCCCAGAGGACGATCTGCTCGTCACGATTAGGACGAAGGGGGCCTCTGTTGACGGGTCAGCAGATATTCGGCTGGTTGACGTGGACAAAGAGAGCTACTATGTCAATCTCTCGTTCTCTGATGCCGAGCTAAACAAAAGGGATCCTGCAACCGATATCGTAGTGACGGCCACCCTCGATGGAAAGCCGCTAGATGAAAACCTGCGCTTTGTCCTGACCATTGATAAGGAGTATGAGAATAATAATCCAACCCTCGCGGCGGAGCGCGACAAGCACTACAATGCGAGGATGGCCACGGTACTTATTCGCCGGGGCGCGATAGAGGGGAGGGCGACGATTAACATCCGCCCCATGAACCTAGAAGACATAACCACCACTCGCTCTTTTAAGGTGATTGCTTCTGCTAACCCGAGAATAGGTCTGGCTACCACTCCAACTACCGATGACCGGACGATAACGGTTAATGGGGCGCTCATCGGTATAACGGGCGATCCCGGCAGAGCAATTACGGGGCTGACAGCAGCGCCTTTCTCGATCCGCGAGGACGCATTGTCGAAGGAGGTCACGCTGGAAGTTGTCTTGCAGAACGCCTTGGCGACTGACGAGAGAGTGCAGTTCAATTTTGAGGACGGTGTCAGTCAGGCTCTCGAAGAGCGGCTAGGTTCGGATTTCGAGGAAGCGGATCCGGCGGAACGCGATACGCATTACGATGTGAGGGTGCAGCCACTCACCATCCAGAAGGGCGAAACCAAAGGTTCGACGACGATGACCGTCACCGTCTCCAACGACGAAGACCTAAACGATTCGCGGGCTTTCACGGTGACGGCGACGATTGGCGGATCCACATACGACACGGGAATCCTGATCACCGACGACGATACGGCGAGCGGTTTGATCTCGCTAGAAGTGAGTCCGACCGAGATAAGCGAGGACGCGGGTCCGACCACCGTTACGGTGACGGGCACCTTGCACGGCAAAGAGTTCGACGCTGACATAGTCGTGCCCTTAATCATTGACATGGATCCCAAAGATCCAGACAGCAATGGCGATCTCACCGTGGATGTTGTTGAGGCGACGCGCGATTTAGACTACTCGACAACACCGCGTCCGCTGACGATTGCAGCCGGCTCAGTGTCGGGGATGACGACGTTCTCCATCACCCCCGCCACAGACGCCAACGCAAAGGAAGGCGACGAAAAGATCCGCTTGAAGAGTCTGGCGGGACTCGAAGCCTTAGATGAAGATGGGATCCCCGTAAAGCTGACGGTCAGTCATGTGGATGTAACGCTGAAAGATTCCGAAGCTATGGACGACACTCAGCCGCCGCCGACAGATCCGCAGGATCCGACGCGCCCGACCTTCTCCGCCGACGATGCGATCGCCGACCAGGTGTACACCGTTGGGACGGCGATAGATCCTATCGTACTGCCAGAAGCTACGGGTGCTGACACGCCGTTTCTGTACAACATCTTCTCGTTGGGTATGCCTACGGGTTTGGTGTTTGACTCGGCCACGCGGACGCTTTCGGGCACACCCTCGGCCGCGACCGACGGCCCAGTATCCGTCATCTACACGGTAGTTGACAGCGACGGGGACCCCGGCATTCCGTTGACCTTCTCCATCACGGTCAACGCGGCTGAGGTGCCGCCCCCGACTGCCGACGCTGAGATAATGGCGACTCCTTCGCTGATCCGCGAGGACGCCGGGCAGACGCAAGTCTCGTTGACCGTGTCGTTGGCGGCTGCCCAAGACACGGACGAGAGAATAACACTCACGATTGTAGCTCCAAGCGAAGGCACGGAAGGTAAGCCGGCCGTGCGCGATGTGGACTACGATGCGACGCTAGGGGCGGTCATCACTATTCCGGCCGGTGCTACCGTTGGGACATCGACCCTCACGCTCACGCCTAGGAACAACACTAGGGTGGATGGTCTGAGAGCGATAGGTGTGCAAGCTACGTTCTCATCCGGTGCGATGCTATTGACGGACATTGAGATCTCCGACGACGAAACGTCTAGTACCTCTATCGCGTTGTCGGTGAATCCGCACTCGGTAAGCGAGGACGCCGGTACGACCGATGTTTCGGTCACCGCCACGTTAGACGGGCAGGCGTTGGCAGAGGACGCGACCGTGAGCTTGTCCATTAGTAACGCGTCCACGGCGATGCGCGATGTGGACTATAATGTGGAATTTACTCCGCTGATTGAGATTCCGGCTGGCTCGACAATAGGAGTGACGCTGTTGACGCTCCGTCCAATCGACGACGCTAGAGCGGAAGGCGACGAGATCATCAAGCTGGTCGGGATGATTAGCGGGCTAGTAGGAGATGAAGCAGAGATCGTGCTGAGCGACCCAGCAGTGGAGCCGGAGGAGCCGGAGGAACCGGAGGGGCCGATGGATGGGTCCCTTGCCTTCGCTTCTGACGCCGATATCGCCGACCAGTCGTACGCGGTTGGGACAGCGATAAATCCTCTCATGCTTCCGGCTGCTTCAGGCGGCACGGGTGCCCTGACATATAGGCTCGTGGGTCTGCCAGCGGGTTTGGTGTTTGACGGGGCTACGCGGACGCTTTCGGGTACACCTACGACAGCGGCTGATGGCGCGGTCGTAGCTACCTACCTAGTAACTGACGAGGGCGGATCCATCGCCTTTTTGACCTTCTCCATCACGGTCAACGGCGGGATGAGTACGTCCTTTGGCTTCGCCGATAACACCGTGATCGCCGATCTGTCGTACACGGCTGGGACAGCGATTGCCCCTCTCGTGCTTCCGGCTGCTTCGGGCGGCACGGGTGCCCTGACGTATAGGCTCGTGGGTCTGCCGGCGGGCTTGTCGTTTGACGGGGCTACGCGGACGCTTTCGGGTAAGCCTTCGGCTGCCACTAACGGGGCGGTCGAAATCTCCTACATAGTGACTGACGAGGGCGGGTCCATCGCCTTTTTGACCTTCAGCATCACGGTCAACGCGCCGCTGAGCTTCGGCGACTTGTTTGGCGCTGGTAAGATCGTTCCGACGGATTCGCATGGTTTGGCTAAAATCCGCGAATTCGTCGTTGGTCAGCGCGTGGAGGGCCTCACGCTGCCGGAGGGCACAGGCGGCACGGCACCGTTGACGTACAGCCTGTCGCCGGCCCTGCCGGCGGGCCTGACGTTTGACGCGGTCACGCGGACGATTGCGGGTACGCCGAGAGCGGCGAGCGAAGCCGTATATACGTACACGGTTACGGACGCCAACGGCGCAACAGCGTCGCTGGCGTTGCAGACGCTGCCGGCCGCATTCGCGCTGGCGGACAACTTCCCGAACCCGTTCAACCCGGCGACGACGATCCAGTATGCGTTGCCGGCGGCGGCGGACGTGGAACTGACCGTGTATAACGTGCTTGGTCAGCCGGTTCGGACACTGGTTGCCGAGCACCAGAGCGCGGGTCGCTACAAGGTGGAGTGGGACGCGACCAACGACAGTGGTCACAGCTTGTCATCGGGGATGTATTTCTACCGCTTGCAGGCGGGCGGTGAGTTCCACGAGGTCAAGAAGATGCTGTTGATTAAGTAGCAACCACTACACTACGCGTTAATAAAAGGGGGTCTCAAACTACAATTTGAGACCCCCTTTTTATCTATTAAATCGACAAGCAATTATTTTACATAGAAGACGATCTCTTGGGGAGGCAGAGTAATGAGACAGACAAAGTTTTTACTACAGCGTCTGGCGGCGTGTGTGCCTTGGCTGCTGGCCGCTGGTTTAGTATTGGGATGGAGCGGAGAGGCTGCGGCACAGGTGGATTATCTGCTGTCGGTAAATCCTAATAATGTACGCGAGGACGCCGGTGAGACCGAAATCGAGGTGACAGTCGAAGTTACTGATGATACCGCGGTGGATGTGGATACGTATGTGCTCTTGAGTATCTCCACTGAGGGGCTTAATAGTCGCTTCTACATAGGACTAACTACGCTCATGATTCTGGCTGGCGAGAAAAAGGCCACAGAGACCCTCACCTTCATCCCCATTAATGACGATATCGCTGACGAAGATCTTCCCATTGTGATCAGCGGCAATGCTGGTGGAGGTAAAGAGGTTGAACCGGCGACGATTGCGCTGATTGACGACGACAAGGAGAGCAGAAACATCAGCCTGTCGGCGGATATTGTCGAGCTGAACCGGTTCGATGGTGCGACCGAAATCACAGTGACGGCAACCTTGGACGGAAAAGTTTTGAACGAGGAGACGAGCTTTGCCTTGACTATTGGCGATCATCCCGACTTGACGGATGAGCCCAACGCCGATACCGATGGCGACGGCGATATCGACGATGCTGATGCGACGAAGGACAATCGCGAGGCGGAGCGCGACTTGGACTACACGGCGACGCTGCCGACGCTGACGATTCCGAGCAATGCGATATCGGGGACGGCGACGATTACCATCATTCCCCAAAGCCGATTGCCTGGCACGATTCGGGTGGGATCTCCTGATAATGATACGGACGCGGACGCCCCGGGGATACAGATTGAAGATGATGGGCTAACGCTCAATCCTGTGGATATAAAAATCAAGAAAGAGATCGCTGCCACGGCCGCTGCCATTACGCTCAGTCAAGAGCGTATTCGCGAGGATGCCGGTGAAACGGCGATCGAGCTGAAAGTCTCCTTGACGGAGGCCTTGGTTGAGGACGAGACAGTGAGACTCACTGTTTTGCCGACCGGCGCTGTTTTGCCGTCTGGCGATACTGTGACGAACACTCCGATGCGCGATGTGGACTACAAGCTGGTCTTTGGCCCGCCATTCATCATTCCGGCTGGTGCTACCGAGGGGACGACGACGTTCACCATTACCCCCACGAATGACACCGATGTGGTTCAGCGAGGGCCGATATATATACAGGTTACAGTCGGCGCTGTATTGGCGACTAGAACGATAGTAATCGCCGACGACGACGCGAATAGCATGAACATTGCGCTGACGGTAAATCCGGCTACGATAAGCGAAGGTGACGGTGCGACCGATGTTGTGGTGACCGGAACGTTGGACGGGAAGGTTTTCGACGCTAATGTGTTCCTGATCTTGACCATTGACTCCGATCCCAAGGATACGGACGATAACGGCAATGTCGTGGATGTTGTCGAGGCGACGCGCGACATAGACTACTTGGCAAGAATGCGTCCGCTGACGATTCCGGCCGGCTCGGTGTCGGGGACGACGACGATCACCATTACCCCTGATGACGACAAGAGCGCGGAGGGCGACGAGATAATCAGGGTGACCGTGCCGTACGCCAACAATCAAATCACCGCCCAATATGCTGATGGGGCCGATGTCGAACTGACGGTCGGCACCGCGGACATAACGCTGAAAGACACCGGCGCAGGCGGCGTGCCTTCGTTTGCGGACGTTGCTATCGACGCCCAGACGTACGTGGTCGGGAGGGCGATTGCCGATTGGGTGCTGCCGGAGGCTTCGGGCGGCGACGGTGCGCTGACGTATAGTGTTTCGACTTTGCCGGCGGGTTTGGAGTTTGACGCGGCCACGCGGACGCTTGGGGGCACGCCTACGGAATCGACCGACGGTGCGGTTGCCGTCACCTACACCGCGGCTGACAACGACGACGACACCGCCACGTTGACCTTCACCATTGCGATTCCCGAGGAAGGAACGGTGCCGGCCTTCGCAGCAGATGCTTCGATCAACGACCAGACGTACACGGCTGGGACGACGATTACCGATTGGGTGCTGCCGGAGGCTTCGGGCGGCGACGGCGCGCTGACGTATAGTGTTTCGACTTTGCCGGCGGGTTTGGAGTTTGACGCGGCCACGCGGACGCTTGGGGGCACGCCTACGGAATCGACCGACGGTGCGGTTGCCGTCACCTACACCGCAACTGACGCTAACAGCGCCACGGCCACGCTGACCTTCGCCATCACAGTCAATCCTGCGCCTAGGGTTGCGCCTGCTGGGTTAACGGCGGAGCCGGCGGTGGTCCGCGAGGACGCCGCGGCGACGGAAGTCTCGCTGACGTTTACCTTGGGGGCTGCCTCGGCGGCTGACGAGATTGTGCTGTTTGCGATTGTGGATCCAAGCGAGGGGACGGCGGCGGCACGCGATGTGGACTATACGGCGAGACTAAATGCGATTATCATCATTCCGGCTGGCGCTACCGAGGGGACGACGACGCTGACCCTTACTCCCATCGACGATGATGATGAAGAGGGCCTAAAGGCTTTGGGTGTGCGGGCTACGCTCGTATCAACGGGCGAGACCCTATTGACGGACATTGAGCTCAGAGATGACGAAACGCCGAGTACGTCCATCGCGCTGTCGGCGGATCCGAGCACGTTGAGCGAGAATGACGCTTTGACCGTTGTTACGGTGACCGCGACGTTGGACGGGAAAGCGTTGGCAGAGGACGCGACCGTGAGCGTGACCATTGACGGGGCGTCCACGGCGACGCGCGATTTGGACTACGCTGCGCTATTTACTCCTATGCTTGAGATTCCAGCCGGCTCGATAACAGGGACGATGAATTTTTACGTCGATCCAGTCGCCGACAACTTGGAAGAAGGCGACGAGATCATCAGGCTGATCGGGACGATTGACGGGCTGGAGAGGGACGCGGTAGAGATCGCGATAAGCGACCCCGGAGCGGCGGCGAAGGCGGCAGTTCAAACGCGGCCCGAGGCCTTCTCCTTGGCGAACAACTTCCCGAATCCGTTCAATCCGACGACGACGATCAGGTATGCACTGCCGCAGGCGGCGGACGTAGAGTTGACCGTGTATAACGTAGTTGGTCAGCCAGTGCGGACGCTGGTGGCCGAATACCAGAGCGCCGGTCGCTACGCAGTGGAGTGGGATGCGACCAACGACAGCGGGCGCAGCTTGTCGTCGGGGATGTATTTGTACCGCTTGCAGGCGGGCGGAGAGTTCCTCAAAGTCAAGAAGATGCTGCTGCTCAAGTAGTAGCCGCTGCATAGTGAGTCAGCAAAATGGGACCTCAAATCGAGGTCCCATTTTGTGTTATAGGCAAAGTGGTGCGCCTGCACCTTTTACGTTTCCTCGATGGCGAAGTAGCGCTCTAGCTACTCCAAGAGGGGTTGCGGATGAATTCCTTCCACTGGTGGCGCAGCAGATTGCGGTAGGGCATGGCTAGTGGGCCTAGAACGGCTCAGCTTAGTGATAGGGCGAGGGTTGGGGGAGCGTGTCGAGGAGGGCGGAGCGAGTGGGGAAGAGGAGAGCGGCTCTTTCGGGCGTTATGGAGAAGACGTGGCCCGTGGTGTGGAGGCGGAGGTAGCGGCCGCGGTCGTCGGCTGCGCCGATGGCGAGGGTGTCTATTGCGCCGTCTTCATCTTCGAGATAGAGATAGCGAGCTTGGGCAAAGACATCGGTGCGGCCTGGATCGTGCAAGGCCGACCACGTCAGGCGTTTGAGAAAGTCGGTGTAGGCTTCTGCACTCGCGGAGAGGCAGGTCTCCGCACCGGTTGCAGACGAAGCGATCCATTCGTAGGTCGGCATCATAGGGCCCGGTGCTGTCATGGCTTTTAACTGGCGGCTGAGGGATTGCACTGGGTAGGAGGGGTCGCCGGCGAAGGCGATTTGCCGGAGACCCTTGCGCTGTAGGGCTTGGGACAGGACGCGGCGGTCGAGCATGGGAGCGGGCGGTGCGGTGTCGAGGGCGTGGACGGGGTGGGCGTGGAGGTGGAAGATGCTGTCGGCACCAACGCGCTGGACATAGGATTCTCCCGCACGTGCTCCGGGGGCACCGCGCCCTTGGCGCACTTCGAGCAAGGGACGCCCCTGTGGGTCGAGCAGGTGGATGCGGACGCTACCCGGGCCGAGGCCATAGCGGGCCAAGTCCCCAGGCTCGGTCGAGACGAAGGTCGCCGGGGTCGCGAGCAAACTCTGAAGTAGGTGCTCGACGCGGCGGTTGAGGACAAAGGCGCGGTGATACGCGGGAAAATACCAAGTGTTCCCGCGCCGGACGTAGTGCCAACGGCGTCCGGCGGCGTGGACCTCAATCTGATCGACGGCTGAGGCCGGTTCGGGCGTCAAGAGGCGCAAGGCTCCGGCGGTGCGGCGCACGTCGCGCTGGTGCTCGCGCAGGAAGCTCTCCCCGAGGACGAACAGGACCAGCAAGGCCCCCAACGCGCAGAGCAAGCGGATCACGTTCGCCTCGTGCGGCGATAGAGGGCATAGCCCAAAAACAGCAGCGGTCCCGCACCTACTACGAACACCCGCCACAGACGCTTGGACTCGGCGCTTTGGAAGGGGAAGCCGCGCGAAGTCGGCCGCCGTGCTTGTAAGGCGGCTAGCTCCTCGCCATAAGCGTTGTACGCCACGGCATTGAGCAAGAATTGATCGTGCTGAAAACCCGGGGTCAGCAAATGCTCGTTTTTGAACATTTCCGAAGAGCCGATCAAGAGTAGGGTTCCTGCTTGCGGTGGGCGCTCGCCCACGCGCTGAAGCGTGGCGCGGCCATCCTCGCTTTCAGTAAAAGCGACCTCGGGAAAAGGCCCGGTAAGCAACGCGACGAGAGGTTGGAGGCCGGGCAGGTACGTCTGTGGGGCGAAGACCTCGGGCGGCAGCCAACCGCCCTGCCATGGGTACGCCCAGGCTTGGGGCGAGGTGGAGATCAGGGTTTGGGCTGTTATTCCCGCACTGCTTAGCTCTGACGAGCGCAGAGCAAAGCGATTTCCCCAAATAAAGAGCAGGTCGCCGAGATGCCGGGTGATCGGCGAGGTGAGGTCGTAGTGCTGGCCGACGGCGCGGATTAAAAAAGGCAAGGCGACCTGTTGCGGGTCGTACTCGCGCACGGCCGTGCGGTTGACTTGGGTCTCTAGGTCGAGGTGCGACTGGGTGCGGTCGAAGAGTACTTCGCGGACCTGTTCGACGCCAAAGAGCTTCAGATAGCGGTCGAAGTCTTGGAATTGGGGCTGAGGCCAGTACACCGTCTGAAACCCCGAGCCGCGGTACTGGCGCTGCTGGATGTTGAAGTGCTGCATGGCGACAATGGCCTTGCCCCCCTGCGCGAGGTGTTGGCTCAGCAGCAGCAGGATCGGCCCCGAGTCGCGGCGCGGCTGCATCCACAACAAGACATCTACGTCTGCGGGTATGCTCGGCGTGCGGGGGTTGATGTAGTGGACGTCGTAGAGATAGTCGGCGAGCAAGGATTTTAAGTCGCTGTACACGTCGGTGCCGCCCGGGGCGATGAGGCCCTTCTTCTGGTAGTCTTCGAGGGCTTCGGCTGGCGAGAGGCGCGGCAAGTCGGAGATGACGGCCACGCGGATTTTGCGCCCTTGTTGCAGGTTGTGGGCGGCTGCGGCTAGGAGGAATTCGAGGTGGGAGTGTTGGTCGAGGCGCGACACGGCCATGCTGCGCTCATCGCTTAGCAGCCGCAGGCCGCTCCATACGTATTGGGTGGCGAGCGTGTCATGGAGAACCCGTTCGACTGGAAAGGGTGCCAGTCCCTCGGCGGCGAATGCCTGCCGCTGGTCGGGGGTCAGCGCGTCGGGCCGGATCACGCGCAAGGGAATGTTGCAGTCGGCGAGCAAGGTGCGGATGCGGTCTTCGGCGTCTTTGAGCTGCCGAGGCATGGAGGCCCGGTGGGTGGCGATCAGCTCGGCGGCTAGGGACGTGCCCTGCAACAAGCGGCCCAAGAGCGGCGAGGGCGTGTTGATCTGGTCGGCTGTCAGATCGAGATAGGGGCCGCGCCCGCGCCAGACGAGCGCACCGACGAGGAGCACCAAGCAGGCGAGGCCGAGTGATCGTCCCCAACGACCGGCTGGCCAGCTCGGTCGGCTGTAGCGCAGATAGTGTCTCACGCCGAGACCCACAAACGCCAGCGGCACCAAAAAGACCGCAAAAAACCGCCAGAAGAAACGGGCGAGTGCGCTGGGTGGGACGAGCCGTTGCGGCCCGCCCTTTTCCACGCGCCCCCGCAATACGCGCTCTGGTTGTCCATAGGTGCGGATGAGGTTTTGCAGGAAGACGCGGTGGGCGTAGCCGGGCTGGTTGATGATGCCGTCTTGGAAGGGCGACGCGCTGGCTAAGACGAATAGCTGCCCCTGCCAAGGATCGTCCGGCTTGAGCAGGACCAGCAAATTTTGCTTGGGCACGGGCAAGCCGCCGGTTAGGTCGGCGTCGGTGAAGGGGTCTGCGGGCAGGGGCAGGACGCGGGGGCTTTCGGTGGTGGTGCCGACGATTTCTGCGTGGAAGCCCTTGGCTTGGACGGCCTGCGGATCGACTTCGAGTGCGCTAGCGGCGACGAAATTAAGCCCGCCGCGACCTGGCGCGGCAAAGCTCTTCAGGTTGTAAAAAGCGGGCAGCACCCGGAGGTGAAAAGGCGCGACGACCTCACCCATGTCGAGGACGACCGGCCCGGTATTTTTATCGACGAGCAGGTCCGGCACCGGCCGGATGCCAAAGGGCTGGAGCAGTTGCGCCCAAGCAGGCGGTGCGTGGTGTACCCAATAGGAAATCGCGTCCTCTGCTGGGGCGTAGCCGATCTGGTAAGCGCTGCCGGCGAGGACTGCACTGCGACCGGATGCTAGGAAGGCAAGCAACTGCCGCACGTGCTCGGGCGTGGCGACTTCGGGCTGGATCCAGAACAGCACGTCGATTTCCGGGGGGATGGTGGGATTGCTATTGAGGTCTAGCTCGACGACCGGCCCGGCCTCGTTGAGAAAGGCCGCCAAAAGCTGGAAGGGCGGCGGTGCCGAGACGCCAAAGGTCGGTTGCGGCGGCGCACGTCCGGCCTGTAGTTGGGCTATGAGGTACTCTTCTAAATAAGGTAGGTGTTCTGGCTCGATGCTTTGGACGAGCACTTCGGGCGCGTCGGCGCGCGCGATTACCAGCGAGGACCAGATTTTTTGCTCGGAATGCTCGTCGTGCAACACCCGCCGCACGCTGAAGGAGGAAGCTCTTTTGCTAGCGGCATAGCCGATGCCAGCGCGTCCGCTCTGGTCTGGGTCGATGACTCGATAGTCGATGCGGTCGGGCGCTTGGTCGCGTAGAGCCGACAGGAGCTGGCGGACTTGGGGTTCGAGTTCTTTGAGGTGCGCCGGCATGTTTTCGCGGGCGGTGGCAAAGTAGGTGATGGAAAGCGGGGTTTCTAAGGAGCGGAGATAGCGCTTGGTCGCTGGCGCGAGCGTGGCGATGTCGTCTCCCGCAAGGTCTAGAGTCCAACTGCCCGTCAGGTTCAGGAGGCGGCTGGCGTACGCGACGATGCCCAACAGCAGCGCGAAAGCCAGCGCGATTTGGAGAAGGAAGTGCCGCTTCAATACTTGGATCTCTGGAGGCTGAGATAGTTCATCGCGACGAAAAAGCCGCACATCAACGCGAAGTACAGCAGGTCGGCGAGGGCGATTACGCCGTGGCCAAAAGCCTCGTAGTGGGGCAGGACTGAGATGGTCTCGTACAGCCACGTGCCCGGCTGATAGGCCGGCGCGAGTCCGTCGAGGACCTCTACTACTTTCTCGTGCCCGCTGAACACGAATAAGAAGCCGAAGAGTGCGGCGAGCACAAAGGCGACGATCTGGTCGCGGGTCAGGCCGGAAGCAAAGAGACCGAAGGACAGGAAGAAAGCACCCAACAGCAGTGCGCCGAGATAGCTGGCGCAGATGCGCCCGAGATCGGGATCGCCGAGGAAGAAAAGCATCAGCACGATGGGCAGGCTGCCGGCGAGGACGATCGCGTAGAAGCAGAGGGCCGCGAGATACTTGCCTAGCACGACCTGCAAGGAGTGCAGCGGCAGGGTCATCAGCAGTTCAAAGGTGTGCTGGGCGCGTTCTTCGGCCCAGGCCCGCATGGTAATGGCTGGGACGAAGGGGATCAGCAGGAAGGGCAGGGCGGTAAAGTACGGCCCCATATCTACTACTCCGTCGAGAAAGAAGGAGTTCATAAAGGTGGTGCAGGAAAGCACTAAGAAGACCGCGGCGTACGCATAGGCAATGGGCGAGTCGAAGTACGACTCTAGCTCGCGGTCGAAGACAATGCGCGCGCCGCGCAGGCACTCGGCAGTAGAAAGGCGTTGCGCGTCAGACATGGTCAGGAGTTGACTTCGGCGAGGCTTCGACGGTGTGCTCAGCCGAACCGCTCAGTCGAGTCGTGGTGCGGACTAGGTGGGCGAAAACGGCTTCGAGGCCAGCCCCGGGGATACCGGCGTCTGCGGCCAACTGTTCGACGCGGCCATCGCCGAGCAAGCGCCCTTGGTGGATGATCAACACGCGGTCGGCAATGGCCTCGACATCGCCGATAATGTGGGTGCTAAAGAGGATCGCTCGGTCAGGGCTGAGGGCGCGTAAGGTGTCGCGGAAGGTTAGGACCTGCAAGGGGTCGAAGCCGTGCGTTGGCTCGTCGAGGAGCAAGACCGGCGGATCGTGGACCATGGCGGTAGCTAGGCCGATGCGCTGGCGGAATCCGGTGGAGCACTCCTTGACGCGTTGGGTGAGTACGTCTTCAAGCCCGCAGAGTTCGACCGCGCGCGCTAGGCCCTGCTGCAAGGCGTCGCCTTCGAGGCCGCGGGCTCGGGCGATGAAGCGGAGGAATTTATCGACGCGCATCTCTTGGTAGAGCGGGGTGTCGCCCGACAGGTAGCCAATGCGGCGGCGCACGGCGAGCGGATGTTCCACCACGTCGAGCCCGTCGATGGAGATGGTGCCGGCCGTGGGGTGGATAAAGGTGGAGAGCATCTTGAGCATGGTGCTCTTGCCTGCGCCATTGGGGCCGACAAAGCCGACGATCTCGCCTTGGTCAACGGCAAAGCTGACCTCGTCAACTGCGGTCAAAACGCCGTAGCGGCGGGTGACGGATTCTACGCGGATCATGTGCGGGTGGGGCTACTCCTTGAAGACGCCGCAGCGGAGCATGGAAGCGCCGAAGTAGGGATTGGCGATTTGGGGCTGATCTTTCTGCACCCAGTGCGCCCCCTTGTCGCCGTCGGCCATTGGGCAGTACGCGACGACGTAGCCCTCGGGGATTTGGCCCTTCCGCACTTCCTCGGACAGCGGCTTGAACGCAACGCGCACCGCAGCAATATCGGCACCGCTTGCAGCTTTTTCCGCCAGCGGCTTGAGCGTTGGGCTGGCGCTTTGCACCAAGTCTTGCAGTGCTTGGTGCGCTTGGTCTAGGTCGTCGGAGGCCAAGGCTTCTTGGGCCGCGACGTAGTGGAGCAGCGCTGGAGGGGCCGGGTCGGACGAACCACAAGCAGCGATTGCGATGGGAAACAGAAAAGATAGATAGCGCATTGGGGATTCCTAGGGTAAGGAGGGAGTAGATTCTTGAGATGGGAGTTGGCCACCGGCCGGTTTCAGAACACGGGCTTCACGACCATTTACATGCTGATCATTATACCCGCTGCCGCAACGATAGCTCCGAGCAGAATCAGCAGGCAGCGAACAATGAATCGCCTTCTGTCTCTTACTTGTTCGGATAGCTTGGCGTTAAGGTCGTCGAGACTAGCTTCGAGCATTTCGCTGGCGTCGCGCAATTGTCGAAACGTTTCCATGTAACAGGAAGCTCGTTCTGACGACGACATTTGATCTGACCGCCCACGAGCGAGTAGGTCTTGCGCCTTTCGAGCTTGCACGACGATACTGGTATAGTCATCGACGACATCTTTGACGACGATATCCTTGTAGTCCTTTCGGAATTGATCTATCGAATATAGCACCGAGATTATTCCTGCCTCTGCGGCTTCGTACATCGCTCGTTCACAATGAGAAACCGCTCTACGTAATTGCTCGTTGCTGGAAATAGATCCACTGTCGTCTAGCGCTTGGAGAAGATGGTAGCCTGCGTATCGAAGCTGGTTGTAGGCGGGAATCGGTATCTCGGATCGAAACTCGGCGACCTCGCGTGCGAATTTATCTGCGGTATCGTATAGAGCGCGAAGGTCGCTAATGCGATAAGGATCATCATTCTCCGTCGAAGTTGAAGGACTTGACGCGCTCATATTGTTCCTCGATGTCTTCTCGCGTGACATACTCGCCGCGCTGCAAGCGAATGTTGCCACTCGATAGGCGACTAACGATGCGCCTGTCGGCTAGACGGCTGTCCTCCTCGGTACGAGTTGTAACCTTGGGACTATGCAATGCTAACCGGATAAATCGCATAAGACTCATGGGGGGCTCTCTTTTTTAAAAAAAGAAAAATTTTGTCTTTGCGGTAAACGTGCTTATAGACAGGATGCTAATCGCCCGTATGGCAGGCTTTCTTTGAAAAAATATATGGAATAATTTCCAAGACCGCTATATACCGAATAGTATGGAATAATTTCCAAAATTGCCGAATATGTCAACCTTGATGCCCGAACACATGGTCCTTGCCATTCCCGAATGCTTGTGTTGAAGTGCGACAGTTTCTCTCTTCTTTCGACTCGGACAGGAGCCTAGGAAACCCATGCCCGACCCCTATCCCGGCCCCAATGAGGAAGTGCTGGAAGCGCAAGCGCGCGTCTGTACCGGGCCGCACCAGAGCCGTCCGCTGGGCAAAAAAGAGGGCGACCCAGACCCTAAGCGGATTCTGGAGCTGATTTTTGCCTCGCTCAAGGGGGACTTGCCTCGCGCAGAGCAGGTTTCTCCAGCCCAGATGGGCGCGTTTTTCGCGGCGATGTCCATCCGCCGCACCTTTGGTGTGCAGACCGGTTGGAGCGCGGCCGAGATCGAGGCGTTTGACCGCTATGAGGACGCGCTCGGCAAGATGCCCGAAGATTTGCGCTTCTTGCTGGGAATGGCACCGGATTTTGTCGGTAGCGACGCGGGTGAAGCGCGGACGGTTGAAGCACTGCGCCCGGTTTTGCAGGGCGGGCACTTGCGCTACGAGGAAGTGCGCGGTGCGCTTGGAGCCATGTTAGCGGGCGAAGTGCGTCCCTCGCTGATGGCCGCGTTTTTGATTGGTCAGCGGATGAACATCGAAAATGAAGAAGAAGTTCGCGCTCATCTCGACGCCGTGCTTCCCGCAGAGCAGGTGTCCGCGCTGCAAGTGGAGGCGCTGACGCATTTTGGCCAGCCTTTTGACGGCGCGGCGCGCTATTTCCGCCCGATGCTGTTCGTCGCTGCCGTGCGCGCGGCCTTGGGCCGGGCGACTGTGCTGCACGGCGTCGCCGAGATGCCGCCCAAGCGCGGAGTGACCGAGGAAGGGGTGCTAGCGGCCTTGGGTGCGCGAGTCGATCTGTCGCTAGAACTGGCGGCCCACTGCATCGAAGATCCGGCCGTTGGGTTCGCGTACGTGAGTCAGCGCGAGTACGCTCCTCGCGCATACGCGTTGCGCCATTTGCGCACTCACATCGCCAAACGTCCGCCGTGGGCCACTACCGAGAAGGCCCAGCAGTTATTTGCTGGCGCAGCTTGGAACGGCATGATCGCGGGCTTTTACCACGCTGGTTACGAGGACAAGCTGTTGGGATTGATGCAGGCGCGCGGCTTGGACGCGGGGCTGGTGATCAAGGGCGAAGAGGGGAGCAGCCACTACGGGTTGCGCTTGGGCAAGCCTTCGGACGCTCGGCGCAAGGCCATCAATTACGTGCAGGGATTCAGCCGCGTCGGTGATGCACTGACGACGGTTGCCTGCGACGTGGACCCAGAGGAATACGGCTTTTGCTACGAGCAAAGCCCGCGTCCTGTGGAGGTGAGTGCGCAGGCTTTTGCCGATATAGGGTTGGCGGCACTCAAGGGCGAACAGGGACCTGTTTACGACCGCATAGTACTCAACGCCGGTTTGACCGACTACTATCTGGGTCTGAGTGCGAGTGCTGAAGAGGGGTTGGCCGAGGCGCGGGAGGCGATGGATAGCGGCCGGGCGTTGGCGCATCTGGAGCGCTACATCAGCCGGTCGTGCGATTAGGAATTAGGAATTGACGGTGTAGGGGCGACTCTTAGAGTCGCCCCTACGGCATCGGGGGCAGACCAAATCGTCGCGTCGGTCTGACCGGTGTCGAGATAGGCGCGGATCGCGCTAGCCGAACGGCGGATGGCGTCCATGATCGGCTCGGAATAGGCGGCGAAGGCTGCGGGGGTAATTTCCCGTGGCCTTGTTTCGTTTGGTGATTCCCTGTAGCGGGCTTGGCCTTGGATCGACGCAGTTCGTCCGCAGACTAAGGCGGCGAAATCGTCGAGCCCGACTTCGACAAAGGCCCCTACCTCTTCGTTGAATACAGTTTTTCCCAGTGAGATAGGCCGCGTGCAGAGGTAAAAAAATTGCATGGCGGAGCGCCCGGTGTCTTGGAGGGGTTGCTGTCCGAGGAAGACCAATTCGGCAGGTGTCAGTGCGATGCCGACTTCTTCGGCGAATTCGCGGTGCGCCGCTGCGGTGGGCGTTTCTCCGGCACGGATGTGACCGCCGGCTGGCGCGTCAAGGCTGCCGAGATAGGGATCGCCGGGGCGCGAGCGGGTCTGCAAGAGGGTGCGGGGGACGCCGGAGGACGTGCGCCAAGCCGCCCAGACGAAGACCAAGCCGACGCGGTCGCCGTCGCCATACGCAGCCGCGCGACTTTTGCCACCTATGGGACGGCCTTGCTCATCGAAGAGCGCGATGAGTTCGTCGGGCATGGAGCAGGCTACAAAAACACGGCGATAAATTGCAAGACGAACGCGCCGACCGTGGCCAGCAAGCACAAACCACCGGCCAGATAGGCTCCCAACCCCTCGCGCTCGGAACTGCGGCTGAACACATACGCTGCCGCATAGCCGCCGACGAAGCCGCCGCCGTGTGCCCAGTTATCGACGCCGGGCATGATAAAGCCCATGACGAAAAGCAAGACCGCCCACTGGAGAAATTGTCGGGTAAAGAGCTGGGAACCGGCGCGCCGACCGTAGGCGATGGCTGCGGCCAAGAGGCCGAAGATCGAGCCGGAGGCACCGAGTGTGAGTTCGTGGCCCGCTAGGGTTGAGGCTATAAAGCCGGTGATGCCAGCGATCGTGAAAATTGCAAAGAGGCGAAAGGGGCCGAAAAGCTCTTCTACGACCGGACCAAGCTGGCGCACCCACATCATGTTGAAGAAGATATGCAACAGGCCGCCGTGCAGGTAGATGGCGGTGATCGGCGTCCACCAGAATTCATAGGAGAAGATGGGGATGGTTCCGGTAACGCCGAGTTTGAAGCTGGCTTGGATGCTGGGCGAGAGAATCTGCATCAGGCCCTGCGTCTGGAAAATCGCCGATGGATCCAAGGCCAACGCGAGCAGGTAGAGCACGCCGCAGAACACGGTGATTAAGTGCGGGAAATTTAGCTGTAGGCCGAGCTTGCGGATGGTGGCTGTCGCGCCCCACAGCCCGGGTTTGCGCTGGCCGCAATGGGGGCAGGTTTCGGCTTCGGCACTGACGATTTTGTGGCAGCGAGGACAGAGGATAGCGGCCATCGTTCTATAGCCCCAGATGTTCGTTGATCTCGGCTTGGTAGGCGTTGATCTGGTCGTCGCAGACCGCATCGACGGAGAGCACGCGGCCGGCGACTTGCGACTCCATCAGGCTGTAGGACAGGCCCACGGAGCGCGCGCCTTGCTGGGCATCGACTTCGGGCTGTTTCCTCTGTTGGATGCAGGTGCCAAGCTCGTGGTATTCGACGGCGATTAGCTTGCGGTCGGTCTCGGGAAAGGGAAGGTGGTACTCGAAAAGCCGGTCGCCCCCAAAGAGCGCGGCCGTGACGTCGTCGAGGCAGTGATCGGGCACGAGATCGAGGAGAGCTTGATCGTCTATGGGGTCTGTGCCGTCGAGGTGGAGTGTGAGGCGGTCGCCCGAGCGATCGCCGGGCAGGTCCAGCGAGCCGAGGCTGCCGTGGATGGAGCGCTGCTGCAGGTTTTGGCCGTGGGCTGCGTGGTCTTCGATGTACTGGGCGACCGCGCCGCTTTTGAAGAGGATGGTGGCGTAGGCTGCGTCGTCCGCGGTGGCCTCAAACTCGGCTGGCATGTCTTTTTGCCAGCGTTCGTACACCCCGCCCGGCGAGCCGCTGCTGGCGTCTGCGCGGCCGGCTACGGGGTTTTTGCGGATCGGCTCGTGCAGGCGCGTCTGCGCGTAGGCCGTGTCGGCCTCGCCGAGGAAGTACTCCATGATGTCGGCAAAGTGAACGCCCACATCGAGGAGGACGCCGCTGGCGTTTTTCTGGTGCCGCCACACGGAAATGAGCATGCCGTCGCCGCCGCCTATGGCAATTTGCTGCATCAGGCGCGGACGCCCAATGACGCCGGCGTCGATGAGTGCCTTGGCGAGGCGGTTTACTGGGTCGCGGCGATAGTTTTCGGCCACGGAGAGGACGCAGCCGGTCTCTTGGGCCTTGGCGATCATCTGCTTGCAGGCGCGGGCCGTAAGCCCCATGGGTTTTTCGCACATGGCGTGCCAGCCGCGCTCCATGGCCTCGATGGCCACGGTGTGATGATGGGCCGGTAGAGTGGTGATATCGACAGCTTGGACCGGGGCGACGGAAGCCAGTTCGGCGAGGTCTTTGACGGGTTGGGGTCGCGTGCCTAGCCGCGCTTCGGCTTGGTCGGCGAGTGAGTTGGCGTTGTCGAGGTTAGGGTCGCAGGCACCCACCAGTTTAAAGGGCGACAGGCCGGCGCTTTGCAACTCGGCAAGGCCGTAGAGGTGGCGATGGCCCATGCCGCCGCAACCGACGATGGCGAGGGGCAGTTTTTCGGACATGTCTATCCTTTCTGTGTACTAATGTCTCAATATAAGGTGCTAGGGCGATGCTCTCCACTTGAGGTTGTGGCAGTAAAAGGCGGCAGGTATATTCCGTATAGTATTTCGCATCTGAAGCCGAAGGGGCGAGGACGATAGCCCATGACAATTGTCGAACATATTGCCACAGCGGCGGACCTAGAGCGACTGCCGGACGACGGGTTTCGCTACGAGCTAGTGCGCGGGGAGGTGCGCAAGATGACGCCTGCGGGGAATGAACACGGAAAAATTGCGATGAGCGTTGCTTGGCGCTTGGCTCAACACGTGGAAGCTAATGGTTTGGGAGCAGTATATGCGGCGGAAACGGGGTTCCGGCTGGCGTCGGACCCGGATACGGTGCGGGCACCGGATGCGGCTTTCGTGTGCCAAGCGCGGCTGGATGCGGTCGGCGCAGTGGCGGGCTATTGGCCGGGAGCGCCCGATTTGGTGGTGGAGGTGGTTTCGCCGGGGGATCGCTACGGAGAAGTCGCAGAAAAAGTAGCCGATTGGTTGGCGGCAGGGACGCAGATGGTGGTCGTCGTCGAGCCGCAGCAGCGGACGGTGGCGGTGCATCGCGCTGACGGTGCTGTGGATGTATTGCGAGAAGGCGATGTGTTGGAGGGTGGGGAGGTGGTGCCGGGATGGAAGGTCGCGGTCGCGGCATTATTCGCTTAGTGCTGTAAGTAACTGATGTTACGCATGGGCATCTTAGGTAACAGATGCTTCGACTCCGCTTCGCTCCGCTCAGCATGACAAGGAAGCGGATTTCTGAGCTAGTCATGCTGAGTGAAGCGAAGCATCCCATACCTAGGCCCTGTGCGTAACGTCAGTAAGTAAGAAATGCGTAGCGGCCTGCTGGAAATCAGCAGGCCGTTTTGTGCGTACCGGAAAACGAAAGGAGAGCTAGTGCGTCCCATCATCATCGGTGCCGGTCGCGGCAGCCGGCTCAACGCCCTGACCGACGGGCAGCCCAAATGCTATATACGCGTCGGCGGGCGGCGGATCCTCGACTGGATACTCGAGACGCTGGCTGCGGCCGGGTTGGAAACGCCGGTCTTTGTCGGCGGCTATCGCATCGAGCAGATCCAGGCCGACTACCCGCATCTGATTTATTGTCATAACGCCAACTGGCAGCACAACAATATCTTGGCCTCGCTCTTTTGCGCCGAGGAGTATATGGCCGATGGTTTTGTCTGTTCCTATTCCGATATTCTCTATCGTCCCGCAGTCGTGCGCCGCGCGCTGGAGCACGAGGGTGATATCGCGCTCTGCGTTGATACGGATTGGCGTACGCGCTATGTAGATCGCAGCCAGCATCCCGAAGACGATGCCGAAAAGGTCGTGGCCGAGGGCGATCGGGTCGTGGCGATCAACCGCGCTATGCCTGGATCAGCGGCCAGCGGCGAGTATATTGGCGTGGCGCGGTTCGATGCGGCGGGGGCGCGGTCTTTGCGGGCGCATTATCAGCGGGTGAAGGCAAAATACGCCGGGCAAACTTGGAAGTACGACATGCCATTCGAAAAGGCGTATCTGATTCATCTTTTCGAGGAAATGCTGGACGCAGGATCGGCCTTGCACATGGTGACCACTGACGGCGAGTACATGGAAATTGACACGGAAGAGGACTTCGCGCTGGCCAATGCGCGTTGGGCAGACGAGTACGGTGGTGGCAATCCTGCATCACTTACAAGATAATCCGCAGATGGACGCAGATATAACGCAGATATAATTCACAAGACGATTAGGATTGCTATATGTCAACACGTCAATACTACGGGACGCTCTTTCCGGCGGCCGTGGTCGGCTCGCTGCCGCGACCGGATTTTGTGCGCGAGGCGGTGATGGGTGAGCGGCCAATGGACGCCAAACGGCTGGGGCAGGTGATGGACGCGGCCGTGGCCTATGCGGTGGCATTGCAGGAGGAGGCGGGGTTGGACGTGATCACCGATGGCGAATGGCGGCGCGCCTCGTACATCGGCGTGATCGCCGAATTGGCGCATGGCTTTGAGGTGGGACGGAATGCGGACGGCAGGCCGTGGACCATTGTCACAGGCGAGTTGGCTCCGAAAGACGAAGGGTTTATTGCGCGGGAAATAGAATTTCTCAAGCAGGTTAGCTCGCGCAAAATCAAGGCCACCTTGCCGGCACCGGCGCTATTGGGCGAGCGGATGTGGGATGCGGAACAATCGCACGGAGCCTATCCGACCCGCAATGAATTTGTCGAGGCTTGTGTGCCGATCCTGCGCCGCGAGTTGGCGCTGTTGTGCGAGGCCGGTGCCGATATCGTGCAGATCGACGATCCGCATCTATGCCTGCTCGTCGATGACGAGGTGCGAGCCGGATATGACGACCCCGAGGCCGAGGCCGACTTTGCGGTGGCGATGACCAATGCGGTGGTGGAGGGAGTCACAGGGGTGCGCTTGGCCGTGCATTTGTGCCGCCGTGCGGGTGCCCGGGTCCGGGGCGAGGCATGTCACACCGGCGACTATGGCCCGATCATCCCCTATCTCAATCGCCTGAAGGTTCATCATCTGACTATGGAATTTACCAGTCCGGGCACAGGGGATGCGGAGGTGTTTAAGGCGCTGCGCGAAGATTTGGAGATCGGCTTGGGTTGCGTGGGGGTGCATCCGGGCGAGGTCGATGAGCCGGAGACGATCGTCGGGCGGGTGGAACAGGCGTTGGAGTACTTGGCGCCCGAGCGGGTGGTGCTCAACCCGGACTGCGGATTCGCTCCCGGATCGGCGGCGAAAGTCGATATTGACGAGGTTTATAGCAAGCTCAAAAACGAGGTGGCGGCGGCGCAGTTCCTGCGGGAAAAGTACGGATAAGGGTTGCGGCGGTAAAAGGCGATAAGTATGTTCCGTATATAGTTCCGTATCCACAGGTGTATCCGGAGGATTTTATGCCCCAATTGACCCGGCGTGTTGAAGTGTTGTTCTCGGAAGAGATGGCCGTTTATCTGAAAGAAGTCGCCGAGCGTGAACGCGCTTCGGTGGGTACTTTGATCCGCAAAGCCGTGCGGGAGAAGTACGACATCACCTCTAGCGACGAGAAGCTGGCCGCAGTGGAGCGTTTGTACGCTCTTGAATCCCCGATTGGAGAGTGGTCCCTTATGGAGCGCGAAATCATCGCGGGAGCGCAGGCGTGAAGGTTCTTATAGACGCGAATATACCTATGTATGCCGCCGGTAAAAGCAGCCCCTACAAAGAGCCGTGCAAAGAGATTCTGACGCGGATTGCTTTCGGGACGCTGGACGGGGTGACCGATGTCGAAGTGTTCCAAGAAATACTCTATCGCTACTACTATATAGGAGAGCAGGCTCTAGGCCGCCGCATTTTTGCAGATTTTCGCACTATCATGGATACCGTGTTGTCGGTGTGTGCTACAGACGTTTTTTTAGCCCATGCCCTGATGGAGCAGTATCCGCAGGTCCCGCCTAGGGATCTCCTACATGCAGCCGTGATGAAAAACAACGGCATTGGTGCTATTCTGTCGGCGGATCGTGACTTTGATGTGATTGAAGGTATTGAGCGCCTAGACCCAATGGATTGGCTAGCCACTGAGACCGAGGCCGAAAGGGGTGATAGCGACAGCCCATGACAAGCATCGAACATATCGCCACGGCAGCGGATGGTAGCGGTGCCCTCAGCGGCGCAGCGGTCCGCGATGGGGATCGGCGAGCGGCACGGGTGCTGAGAGTGCGATCAGGTCGGGGATGTCGAATTCGGCCAGCAGGCCAAAGCAGTAGAGAGATGGGACGGCGTCGTAGGACAGCGGCCAGTCGATGAGGCGACCGAGGGAGTCAATGAGGGCGTTGGTCGTTAGTGAGGCGAGGGCTTGGGGTTTGAGCACGGCAGCGATTAGCGCGACGACTGGGCAGATGCGGCCGTGGGCCGTCAGGTGTAGCGTCCGGCTCTTTTGGCTTGCTGTCGCCAGCAGCGCGAGCAGTTGGCCGACTTGGATGCCGAGCGGACGCTGGCCAGCGGTGGCGACCAGCATTTGGTGGCGCGGGTCGGTGTGGAGTTCGCCGGTAGCAAAGATGTCGGCGACGAGCACTCGGCGACCTTGCGCGAGGGCGGTGGCTAGCGGACCGGCGAGCGCGCTGCGACCGCCATCGGCGATGAGCAGTTCAATGCCTCGGGGGCGCGGCGGCGCGTATTCGGTCAGCGGCAGGGTCCAGGTATTGTCGAGGTGCAATAGGTAGTGTTGGATAGTAGCGTCTTTGCGCTTTTGCGCGGCGCCGACTGCTTGCAGGGATCGATTCTTCCACTGCGGTAGCTTGAGCAATGAGGCGAGTGTTTTGCGCGCGGTCGCTGGAGGCTGCGCTTTTCTTTTGCGAGTTCTGATCTTGCCAAGAGCGGCCTGCGCGATGGAGATCAGGGTGGCGTTGTCCGGGGGTAGGCCGACGGCGAGGACTTCTTCGGTTTGCAATTCGTCGCGATAGGGCAGGTCGTCGTCGGATGTTTTTAATCCCCAATGTTGGTTGAGAAATTTGTAGAGCTGGCGGCGGTTGTCGCGCTCGTAGTTGTGGGTGCCGGGGTCGGTGTTGTCGTGGAGGGCGACGTTGTCGCGGGCATCTAGGAGCGCGAAGACCGGTCGGATGGGTTCGTAGATGGATTTGCGCGTCCGCCGCGTCTGGAAGCAGCAGTCGTCGTGGCGGTTGTACATGAGCAAGGTCGGTCGCGGCGCAAAGAGCGCGGAGAGTGTGTCGTAGTCGGCGATTGTGCAGAGATCGGCCGGGCATTGCTCTTGGTCGCCAATGTCTTCGATGCAGCCCCGGCGCTGCCAGACGGCCGAATGACCGGCGACCGGGACGATGACTTTGACTCGCTCGTCGAGGGCTGCTAGCAGGGCCGTTTGCCAGCCGCCGCCCGACAGGCCGGTCATGGCCGTGCGCTCGGGGTCGGCCTTGGGGTGAGCGAGCAGCACGTCGAGGCCGCGCTTCATTAAGAGATAGAACACGCCAATGCCGGCGATGCCGCATAGGTCGAGGTGGGCGATGCGGTTGTGTTCCATGTCGGCGCGTAGTTCGCCCATCCCGAGGAATTCGGTGTTGAGCGCCAGCATCCCACGCTTGGCGAGGTTGATGCAGCGGGCCTGTTTGTAGTCCATGGCCTTGCCGCCGGCATGGTGGCCGTTGGGGTTGAGGACGGCGGGGACTTTTTCCTCAAGCTGATCTGGCTCGTAGAGCAGGGCCGGGACCCAGAGGCCGGGGTAGCCCTCGTAGCGCAACTTGCGGATGGTGTAGCCGGCCCCGGTTTCGATGCGGTCGCCCCAGTGGACTTGCGGTTGTTCCGCGAGGAGACCGGCGGGATGGCCGCGGAAGAATAGGTCGAGGACTTGGGCGCGCAGAGCTGGGATTTGTTTGCGCCAGACCGCAGCCGACGTGGGGGGTGTGAAGTGGGGTAGGTGCTCGCCGAGGAAGGCGAGGAGTTGGCGATGGGCCTTGGGGCCGATGAGCTTTCTGTGCAGGGAGCGTTGCATGGGGGAGTCCTCGTATTTTTGCGTTGGGCGATAGTATAGGGTACGGCTTGGCAGTGGGCCAAGTTGGACGGGTTGACAGGCCAAGTGGGGTTTGCTATCACTAGCGGCCATTGAGGGAGGCGGGATATGGAACCTATTGCAGCAACGACTAATCCATTCGGTGGCATCATTCCTAAACCAAAGGCTCTCGATCCAGACCCGGCGGAGTTTGCCGAGCGGCTGCGCGTTTCGCTGGCGGCTTGGCAGGACGAAGGCTACCGGGTCGTCTGGCTGGAAGTACCGATTGCCAAGGCGGCGTTGGTCCCTGTAGCGGTAGAATCCGGGTTTACATTCCACCACAGCGGCGACGGCTATCTAATGATGACCTTGCAACTGGAAGAAGGTGCTTATGTGCCGGCCCACGCTTCGCACTATATCGGCGCGGGCGGGGTCGTGCTCAACGAGGCGCGGGAGTTGTTGGTGGTTAGCGAAAAGTACCATCGGCGCGCGCCCGGCCCGCCGCGCTACAAGTTGCCCGGCGGCGCGCTACACGCGGGCGAGCATTTGGCCGAAGCTGTGGTGCGCGAAGTCTCCGAAGAGACCGGAGTCGAGACTGAGTTCGACGCGCTGGTCTGCTTCCGCCACTGGCACGGCTACCGCTTCGGCAAGTCGGATATTTACTTCGTCTGCCGCCTGCGCCCGCTGAGCACCGAGATTAGCATCCAAGAAGACGAGATCGCCGAGTGTCTGTGGATGCCGGTGGCCGACTATCTGGCCGATAAAAACGTCAGCGCCTTCAACAAGCGGATCGTCGAGGCGGCGCTCAACAGCACGGGAGTGCGGCTGACGGAGATGGAAGGCTACGGCACGCCGGATCAGTATGAGTTTTTTATGCCGCCGGGGGTGGGGCTGGATTCGTAGGGGGGTTGGCGCGGGTGCCGACCGTAGAGAGCACCTAATTCAGTCAGACGCTAGAGCAGTTTCCGATAATCACAGTCTAGTATCTCCGCCAACTTCTTGGCGTTCACTTTTCCCAACACCCGTTTATTGTTTTCCATTTCAGATAGATGGTGCTGGCGGATGCCGCTCCGCTTGGCAAGAGTCGCTTGAGTCAGTTCCGCACGCTGGCGATACAGACGGAGGTAATAACCGGTGCTTAGATAGTACTCACCGTGGCGTTCTCTGACTTTATCATGGATTTCCTTTGCCGGTACACGGTCTTCGTCCAGATATTGATCTAGGGTTGAACAGATCATCTTTTTGAGCCGTTTTTGGTTCACTGTGACACTGGGCTTGACGATTACGTCAGCTAGGTCGTGATGGATTTCCAATGCTTGGTTCATCTGTATGCCTCCCGTCGGTGCCCAATGTAGAACACTTCAATTTCCAAGGTCTGCCTATCCGTGACGCGATAGCGCATTCTATAGCGATAGTTTAGACGCAAGCGATACTCGTTATCGCCAGTTTTCAGAGTATTCCAGCCTTGTGGATTAATGCCCTGTTCTTCCATGTCAGCCATTGCAAGGTCGGCCAAGTCCCAGATCCCCTGCGGTAGCTTCGCCAGTTGCTTATACGCTCTTCGAGTCAGGTAAACTGTCCATGACATGGTTAAAAAATATACCATTAAATGGTATATTGTCAATCTGGCCGAGGAGAATGGTGTGACAATATTCCCACACCCTCGCCCTCGCCATTCCCCATTACCCCGCCAAGTCCAACCTATCCAATACTTCTCTGTTGACCACGTGATCGGGGACTTTGCCCTGCAATAGCGCGACGATGCTCTGCGCGGCGACGAGGGCCATGCGCTTGCGGGCGGTTAGGGTTCTGGAGCCGGTGTGGGGCAGGGCCAGCACCTTGTCGCGGCGGACTAGTTCGAGGGATTGGCCTTGCGGCGGTTCGGTGGCTTGGCAGTCGAGGCCGGCACCGCCTAAGTGGCCGCTGTCGAGCGTGGCGATCAGGGCGGCTTCGTCAACTAAGCCGCCGCGCGCGGTGTTAATCAGGTAGGCTCCCTTTTTCATAAGGCTGAGGAATTCGGCATTGACGAGTTGGCGGTTTTCCTCGGTTAGCGGCAGGTGCAAGGTAACGGCGTCGGCTTGGGACAGCAGGGTGGCGCGGTCGGCAGGCTCGGCACCGAGGGCGCGGATTTGCGCGTCGTCAATCCAAGGATCGTGGACGAGGACTCGCATCTTAAAGCCGCGGGCGCGGCGCACGACTTCGGCACCGATGCGGCCACAGCCGACCAATCCCAAGGTCATGGCGCAGAGGTCTTCGCCGACGGGGACGTCGTAGATGTCTGCCGATTTGACCCGATGGTCGCCTAACCTGAGCGAGCGCACCATTCCGAGAAGCAGGGCGAAGGTCAGATCGGCCACTGCGTCGGCCATGGCACCGGGGGTATTGGTGACGACGATGCCGCGCTGGGTGCAGTAATCTAGGTCAACCTTATCGAAGCCGACGCCGTTGCGGGCGATGATCTTGAGCTGTGCTGCTTGGTCTATGGTGGCGGCGTTGAGGTTTTCGCCGCCGGCCAGCAGGGCGTCGAAGCCGTCCAGCTTGGAGCGCGTTTCCTCGTCGGGCCAGCCGGGTTGGGGGTGCCGGACTTCGATGGCGAAGCCGGCGTGCTCAACAAGCTCGCGGGCTTGGCTTTGGCCTTGAAACTCGATCTCGACGCTGGACAGGATGCGGGATTGAGTCATCTGTTCCTCTATGTTAGTGGTTAGTGGTTAGTGGTTAGTGGTTAGTTCCCGTCCGCTCCCCACCGTTGACGAGTGCATAACATCACTTATTCAGCAGTAAAGCGGGTGTGTTCGTAGGCGGCGAAGGGAGTGGTCACTCCCAGCTCGTCGGCTAGTTTCTGAAGGTGCTGCTGATGTTGGGGGCTGATGGGCACGCCGTCGCGGGCGTATTCGCGCTCCCGTTGCCACTCCAAATTCCCGGGCAGCTCGGCGCGGTCGAGGCCGGGGAAGGGCCGCATGTTGCGGGCGGCGGCGACGAACGCGTCCATCTGCGCTTGGAATTCTGCTAAAGGCATAAACGTGCGCACGTCAAAGACGGCGAGGAAGGATCCTTGGTTGGATTCCCACGGCGATGTCGGCGGGATAAATTGCGGCAAGTAAATCCCGGCCAGCACGCCGCCTAGCGCCCGGTTGACTGCGCCGATGCCCAGTTCCTTGAAGAAGGCGAAGGGGATCTGCGCGAAGAGTTCCTCGCTCCAGGGCAGCATTGAGGCACCCATGTCGAGAACGAGGGGCGGTTGCTTCCCGTTGGGGAAGGCGACGCTGATCGGCGAGGTGGCGTTGACGCCTTTGACTAGGGATTCCGACGGCAGGTCGTAGCGGTGCGAGGAGATGGCGATCCCCACGCAGCCAGCCGCGGCGGCTATCCGCGAGTACTTGCCGGCGCTGCCAAAGTGGAAGTGGTTGCGGGTGGTCGCCGCGGCCGTGCCGTACTCTGCGGCCGTCTCAGCTACCCAAGTCATGGCTTGGTGGCAGGGAAAGTGCCCCATGCCGCCATCGCCGTCATAGACGCGGGCAGTGGTGGTTGAACTGGTCACCTTTATATTAGGGCGGGGATTGACGCGGCCTTCGAGCATCATGTGTACGTACCCGGGAAGTTGCCAGGTACCGTGACTATTGACGCCGCGCAGGTCGGTGGCCGTCAAGAGGTCGGCGAGGAACTGGGCGTCTGCTGAGTTGGTACCGGCTTTTTGGAAGAAGTCGGCGGCAAGTTGGCGCAAAGCAGCGGCTGGGACGCGGATCCCTTCGGCAGGTGGAGTGTTTCCCATGATGGCTCTCCGGTTGGAGTAAAAAAGCGAATTATATACGGGGTTGGGCCTAGGCGTGTCAAGCGGCCGCGGAGGGTTTTAATGATCCGCAGATAGACGCAGATAGACGCAGATAGACGCAGATAGACGCTGAATAGGATGCACAACTAGGATCGTTCAAATTATGCCGGATTGCTACACGAGCACGGAGGAAGGGAAATGGCCTACGATCTGTTGTTAAAAGGGGCACGGGTGATGGACCCGGCGCAGGGCGTGGATGGGATCCGCGACGTGGGGATCGTCGGGGAGCAGATCGCCGCAGTGGCTGAGGAGATAACGGCTCCGGCGGCGGAGACGATAGATCTGTCCGGCAAAATCCTGACGCCGGGGTGGATCGATATCCACGCGCACCTCTACGCGGGATGCTCGACTTGGGGCATTCGCGGCGATGCACTGTGCTTGGCCACGGGCGTGACGACAATCGTCGATGCTGGAAGCGCGGGGTGGGCCAACTTTCAGGGATTTGTCGATTATGTGATTGAACCGGCGCGGACCCAAGTTTTGGGGTACGTGCATATTTCGGCGATTGGCTTGACTTGTGGGCCGGTGGGGGAGATGATCGATTTGCAGTACGGCGATCCAGAGCGCACGGCGTTTGTGGCCCATCACTGGCAGGAGCACTGCGTCGGCGTCAAGGTGCGGCAGGGCGGGTTCCAAGTTGGCGAGAATGGGACTAAACCCTTGCAGTTGGCGGTACAGGCGGCCGAGTGGGCGGGGGTGCCGGTGATGGTACACATTGCCCGGGGGGTGCCGATTGTGGATGTGCTTGCTCTGCTGCGGCCCGGTGATGTGGTGACCCATTGTTATCAAGGCACGGGGGACTGCGTGGTTGACGAGTTGGGGACGGTGGTGCCGCAGGTGTGGGAAGCGCGGGAGCGGGGTGTGCTTTTCGACGTGGGGCACGGCGGCGGCAGTTTTGACTACGGGATCGCAATACAGGCGCTGGCCGACGGCTTTGTCGCCGATGTGATTAGCACGGATTTGCACGCGCATAGCTGGGACAGCCCGATCGAGAGTATGCCGGAGACCGCGTCGAAGTTGCTCAACCTAGGAGTGCCGCTTGAGCGCGTCGTACAGCAGAGCACGGCCGCGGCGGCCGACGCTATCGGGCGCGGCGAGGAGTTGGGTACCTTGCGGGAGGGGACGGTGGCGGATCTGGCGGCGTTTGAGGTGCTGGAAGGGACGTTCGAGTTTCAGGATGTGCGCGGCCGGCGCGAGCAGGGCGATCGCAAAATCGAGCCGGTATTGACCGTGCGTCGGGGCCGGACACATCGGCCGGAGGATTTGCGCGAAGAGCTAGAGGAAGCGCGCGCGCGGGCGCGCTTTACGCGGAGTCTCACCGGCAAGAATTTTGCGGCTTTGGGTTGGGTGCCGGGTGGTTAGGGTGGCGAGTGGCGACACCTAGGTATGAGATACTTCGCTCCGCTCAGCATGACAGGAACTGGCACCGTCCGGCCTGTCATGCTGAGCCGCAACGCAGTGGAGGCGAAGCATCTCATACCGACAAGACGTTCAAGGAAAACCAATGCCTGAACGATGAGTAACGTCATTTTATAACAGCTACTAGTAAAGGAGTAGAAAGACTTGTTCGAATCAACTGACGATCTACGCATTGACCAACTTAAACCCTTGATCCCACCGGCGATTCTGATGGAAGAGTTGCCTATTTCGGAAGCGGCTTCCCACACCGTGGCTGCGGCCCGGCGCGCATTAGACGCTATACTGGCCGGAGAGGACGACCGGCTGGTGGTGGTGGTCGGCCCATGTTCGATTCACGACCCCCAAGCCGCGCTCGAATATGCAGAACGGCTAAAGGAAAAGGCTGCGGCCCTAAGCGACGCGTTATATGTGGTGATGCGCGTGTATTTTGAGAAGCCGCGCACGACCGTCGGCTGGAAGGGGTTGATCAACGACCCGCATTTGGACGACAGCTTCGAGATCAACAGCGGCTTGCGCGCCGCGCGCGGCTTGTTGGTGCAATTGGGGGATATGGGCTTGCCGACCGGTTCCGAATTCCTCGATACCATCACGCCGCAGTTTATCGCCGACTTGATTGCTTGGGGCGCTATTGGTGCTCGCACCACGGAAAGTCAGGTTCACCGCGAATTGGCTTCGGGCCTGTCGATGCCCGTTGGCTTCAAGAACGGGACTGCGGGCAATGTGCAGATCGCCCTCGACGCCATCGGTGCCGCCCGGCATCCGCATCACTTTCTCTCGGTGACCAAGCAGGGCATTGCGGCGATTGTCGGGACTTCGGGCAATGCGAGCTGCCATCTGATTTTGCGCGGCGGCAGCGATGGGACCAACTACGATCACGCCAGCGTTGACGCGGCCGCAGCCCGGCTGAAAGAAGCGGGCTTGCCGCACCGCGTGATGATCGATTGCAGCCACGGCAACAGCGCCAAGGATCACAAGCGCCAGCCGGCTGTTGCAAGTGCGGTTGCCGCACAGGTGGCGGGAGGGACGCAGGATGTTTTCGGGGTGATGCTGGAAAGCCACTTAATCGAGGGCAATCAGAAACAGCAGGCGGGTAGTGAGTTGGTTTACGGGCAGAGCATTACCGATGCCTGTATTGGGTGGGAGGATACGGTTGAGGTGTTGGAGGAATTGGCCGCAGCGGTGGAGACGCGGCGACAAAAATAGTAAACGGCGGGGCCGACTGGCCGGGCTAATTTGAAAAATCTTTCGCTGCTCTTTTTGTGCGAGGCCCTCTCGCGCACCGCCAGTCTCGTCATGCTGTCGAGCATGGCGCTCATCGGCCAGCGGTTGACGCCCAATCCCGCGCTTGCTACCCTGCCGCTGGCACTGGCACCGGTGGCCACGATGATAATGACGGTGCCTGCGGCGCAGCTAATGCAGCGGCGGGGCCGCAAGATAGGTTTTGCTTTGGGTGCGGCGTTGGGCATCCTCGGAGGTGCGGTGGGGTGCTTGGCCGTGTATCAGGGCAATTTTGCGCTGCTTTGTTTGGGTGGGTTGGGCATTGGTGCGGTCAACGGCTTTGCTACCTATTATCGCTTTGCGGCTGGCGAGGTGGTGGCCGAGGATTTTCGCAGTCGCGCCATTTCGCTGGTGATGGCCGGAGGCGTTGTGGCCGCGGTATCGGGATCCAATCTGGCGGCGTGGTCGCGAGAGTGGTTCCCCGATTATTTGTTCGCTGGCTCTTTTTTGGGGATTGCCGTCGTTCATGCGCTGGTTTTGCCGGTGCTCTACTTTGTCTCTTTTCCCGCGCCCAGCGTCGCGGAGCAGCGGGCGGGTGGGCGTTCGCTCCGGGAGATCGCGCGGCAGGCGGATTTCGCGCTAGCGGTGATTGGGTCGGTGGCCGCTTGGGGGCTGATGTCGCTGTTGATGAATGCCACGCCGCTGGCGATGAAGCGGCATTTGCATTCCTTCGCCGATACGGCTTGGGTGATTCAGTGGCATGTGTTGGGCATGTACGTGCCGTCTTTTTTTACTGGACACCTAATTGCACGTTGGGGCGAGCACCGGATCATGTTCGTCGGCATTGCGTTGCTCGGGTGCTCCATTGCGGTCAATTTGAGCGGTATTGGGCTCTATCACTACACGGTTGGGTTGGCGCTATTGGGCGTGGGGTGGAATTTTCTTTTTGTCGGGTCAACGTCGCTGTTGGCGATGACGCATCGGCCCGAGGAAAAGGCGCGGGTGCAATCGTGCAATGACTTTCTAATTTTTGGCCTGATGGTGTTGACCAGTTTTGGGGCGGCACCTTTGGAGGGTATGTTGGGCTGGGACCGGCTCAATCACTTGGCGGTGCCCTTTTTGGTAGGGGTGGCGGTGGTGCTGGGGCTGCTGTGGGCGCGGGCGGGCCGGAGCGCTTAGGCTTTTAGTTGGTTGTCGAGCAGTCTGTCTGGCTATTCCTTGAGGATTCTCAAAGTTTGTGTCGGCTCCTCACTTTTATAGCTCAACCGCTTCTAAGCAGGCAACGGATGTACTGGTTAACTGCTGAGACGGATAAAATGGAGACCTCCGCCAATAAAGCTACGGTAGCGGGTGCGCTTTGCCTTTTCGTCCTCGCCGTCCAGACCTTTAGCGGGGTCGCTTGGGCGCAGACGGCCTCCGGCGGCATCTGCGACCGCACTCCGCAGGTACAACAGGCCATTCTCAAGCGGACTTCCCGCGTCGGCGGTTGTGCGGGAGTGACCGAAGAGAAACTTGCCGCGATTACCGGCGAACTGTTCCTCAGGCATAAAGGAATTTCGAGCCTACAGGCGGGCGATTTCGCCGGTTTGTCGTCGCTGGAAACGCTCACTCTGCGCAGCAACGCGCTTGAGTCGTTGCCTGCGGAGGTGTTTAGCGGTCTGTCGTCGCTGGAAACGCTCATTCTGTACGAGAACGCGCTTGAGTCGTTGCCGCCCGAAGTATTTTCCGGTCTGACCTCACTGCAATCGCTCGATCTGTCCTACAACAGTCTTGAGTCGTTGCCTGCTGGTGCGTTTAGCGGTCTTTCGTCCCTGCAAGATCTCTGGCTGTCCAGCAACGCGCTTGAGTCGTTGCCTGCGGAGGTGTTTAGCGGTCTGTCGTCGCTACAAGCGCTCAGTCTGTCCTACAACAGTCTTGAGTCGTTGCCTGCGGAGGTGTTTAGCGGTCTGTCGTCCCTGCGAAGGCTCTTTCTAAGCAACAACAGTCTTGAGTCGTTGCCTGCTGATGTGTTTAGCGGTCTGTCGTCGCTGCAAAGGCTCAGGCTGCGGAACAACGCGCTTGGGTCGTTACCTGCTGGTGTGTTTAGTGGTCTGTCGTCGCTGCAAGATCTCTGGCTGTCTGGCAACGCGCTTGGGTCGTTACCTGCTGGTGTGTTTAGTGGTCTGTCGTCGCTGGAATCTCTCACTCTGTCTGGCAACGCGCTTGAGACCTTGCCGCCCGGTGTGTTCGCCGATCTGCCGTTACTGCAAGTGCTCACTCTGTCTGGCAACGCGCTTGAGACGTTGCCGCCCGATGTGTTTTCCGGGCTGACGTTATTGCCAAGGCTCGATCTGCACGACAATGCCCTTGAGACGTTGCCGGCGGGTGTGTTTTCCGATCTGACCTCACTGCATACGCTTAAGTTGTACAATAATACTCTTGAGACGTTGCCGGCGGAGGTGTTCGCCGGACTGTCGGCGTTGGAATCGCTCGATCTGCACAACAACGCGCTTGAGACGTTGCCGGCGGAGGTGTTCGCCGGACTGCCGGTGCTACAAAGGCTCGATCTGTCCGAGAACGCCCTTGCGTCGTTACCGGCCGACGTATTTGCCGGTCTGACCTCCCTGCAAAGGCTCAATTTGTACAACAACGCTCTTGCATCGTTGCCGGCCGAGGTGTTTGCCGGTCTGTCGTCCCTGAAAGTGCTCACTCTGTGGGACAACGCTCTTGAGACCTTGCCGCCCGGTGTGTTTTCCGGGCTGTGGTCGCTGGAAACGCTCTCTCTGGGCGGCAACGCTCTTGGGTCGTTGCCTGTCGGTGTGTTTTCCGATCTGAAGTCGCTGGAAACGCTCACTCTGTGGGACAACGCTCTTGAGTCCTTGTCGCCCGGTGTGTTTTCCGATCTGCGGTCCCTGCAACGGCTCGATCTATCCGCCAATACACTTAGGTCGTTGTCTGCCGATATATTTCTTGGTCTGCGGTCCCTGCAACGGCTCGACCTTCGCTTCAACGCTCTTGAGACCTTGCCGGCGGATGCGTTTAGCGAATTGCCGTCGCTGCAACGGCTCAATCTGTCCGGCAACCCCGGCTATCCATTCGATCCCACTGCCACGGCGGTAGCCGGAACACCGCAGCCGACGATGCCGACCACCAGCGGTCTAGATCCCAGTTTCCCCAATCCCTTTAACAGTACCACTCAAATCCCCTACCGCTTGGCTACACCCGGTCCGGTGCGGCTGACGATCTACACGGTTTTAGGTCAGCCTGTCCGCACACTGGTTGACCGAGTCCAAGCCGCTGGCGTATATCAGGTTGCGTGGGATGCCCGCGACCAGCGGGGCGTTGCCGTGGCGGCAGGCATCTATTTGACGTGCTTGCACTATCCGGGCGGGAAGCAGATGCGCCGCGTACTCCATCTCAAGTGAGGGGCACTCCACGGTGAGTGCCAAGAAAATGGACCATACCCAAGGAGGGTTTCGACGATGGCTAAATATCGCGTGGGGTTGATCGGGGCTGGGCGCAAAGGCACGCAGCACGCGCGTGCCTATATGCTCGACGAACGCACGGAGTTGGTGGCTGTGGCCGATGGAGACCCGGAGAATTTGGCGCTGTTTCAAAAGCGCACAGGCGTGCCCGGTTATGCCGACTATCGCCAGATGCTGGAGAAAGAGGCGCTCGACATTGCCGCGCCGATTTTGCCGGTTGGCGTCAACCCGGAGGTCGTTATCGCCTGCGCGCAAGCCGGGGTCAAGGCCATTCTCTGCGAAAAGCCGATCGCGGCCTCATTGGAAGAAGCCGATCGCATGGTCGCCGAGTGCAAGCGTCGGCGCATTCGCTTTGGTGCGGGCGACTTGGATGTCAATTTGCCGGCTTATCAAAAGGCCCTGGAATTCATTGGCGCGGGCGAGTTGGGGGCGGTTAAGCGCATCACATTGCTCGGCGGGTCGGGCACGGAGATGTCGGGTGGCGGCTGCCAGCGCTTTACGCTGATGCGCCACTTTGCTGGCTGTGCCGAGGTGGCGTGGATGTCGGGCTGGGTCAGCGACGATCCCCTGAGCGAACACGACCAAGGCGGGGCTGGGTACGTGCGTTTTGCCAATGGAATCGAGGCGTTTACCTACCGCGACAAGGATGCGCGGGGCCGCGGCTACGAGGTGGCCTGTGAGGGTGGAGTTTTCTACTCAGACGACAATCTGGTAGGCTTATACCGCTACGTCGAAGGCGACGGGGCGAGTTGGGAGAAGTTGGAAAAAATTGAGGGCGTCTTGCCGGAAGGGCCGATCTACGGCGGAGAGCGCGGGTACGACGCCGAGGGCTGGCGCTGGCCTGGGGACCGCAACAAGGCTAGTTGCAAGGCCATTATCGACGCGCTGGAGCGAGGCGAGGATCCGCCCGGCAGCGGCGAGAACGGCGTCAAGGTTCTCGAAATGGCCATTGCGGTGCGCGAGTCGCACCGGCGGGGTTGTGTGCCTGTGATGCTGCCGCTGGCCGACCGGAGTTTGCGCCTCATTCCCAATCCCTCGCGGATGTACAACAAGAAGCCGATCTTAGGCCACGAAAAGTACATGGATCAGGTTTTGTCTCATAAGAAGGACTAAGTGCTGTAAAAAAAACGTATCCGCAGATGGACGCAGATGGACGCAGATGGACGCAGAATGGTATTGACAAGACAAGCTGTATCTTGACTCTGACTCTAAGTACACGACAGTAGAGCGGTATGAGATGCTTCGCTTCGCTCAGCATGACAGCATGGGGCGTCATCACCTGTCATGCTGAGCGGAGCAAAGCGGAGTCGAAGCATCTCAGATCGCCCATGCCTAATGTCCAGTGGATTACTGTCGTGTATTTAGCTCTGACTATATGAGGCCGATGGGCCGCGAAATAGGAGCTTAGCCATGGACCGACCCCGTTTGATTCACTACAACGACGCGCACCACTTCCACGCCAAGCGGCTCGAACCACCGGCCAGCCGCCACCTCCTGAACTGGCCGGTAGATGAGGTGTTGGGCACGGGCGTGGATCTGCTGGTTTTGGGATTGGGTTATAGCGACGTCTTCTTCCACCAAAGCGAGGTCGGCCGCGTGGTGGGGCAGGGCAAGGAGGTGTGGGAAAATTACATCGACTGGCGGATCATGCGGATGGTCGAGGTGGCTAAGGAATTGGGCACCGACCAACTGCGGGCCGTCATTGAGCGCGGTCGGGAGACGGGGATGCAGGTGTTTCCCAGTCTAAAGCTCCAGGACTCTGCCCGGCCGGGACACGAGCGCTCGGGGCGGCTCAAGGAACAGTACGGAGCCGCAGTGTGCATTGGCGACGCCGGTCGGGCCGAGTGGTGTTACGACTACGCGCAAGAGGCCGTGCAGGAGAACAAGTTGGCCATCATCGGCGAAGTGTTAGAGGGCTACCGAGCCGATGGGTTGGAACTGGATTTTTGCTTTGACAACTTCTATTTCAAAAAGGATGAGATCCAGGAAAACGCGCCACTGATGACCGAGTTCGTGGCCAAGGTGCGGGCGTTGGCCGAGGAAATTGGCGCACGGCAGGGCCGCAACATTCCGCTGATGGCGCGGGTGCATCTGCGCGAGGAAGACAACCTCGCGGTGGGGCTGGATGTGGAGGCTTGGCTGCGGGCTGGCAGTCTCGACTGGGTCGTCGGTCAGGATGAAAACGCGCTGGTTGATCCAGGCATTCAGGCACCGTGGCTGGCCGAGGTGGCCGAGAATGCGGGTGCTGCTGCGTATTATCGGCCGCCGCGCCGGATCTACGACGAGCGGGTGGGGTTGCCGAGTATTGAGATGTACCGTGCCCTCAGCCAGACCCTCGCTTGGCAGGGCTACGCTGGGATGTATTTGGGCTACATGCCTTGGCCCTTGGCTGAGCGCGAGTACCAGATCCTGCGCGAAGTCGCCTATCCTCAGGTACACGCCCGGCGCGACAAGCGCTACTTGTTACAGCCGCGCGAGGGAGTCATCGGGGAAGAGACTTGTACGCCGGAGCGCCAAGTGCCGGAACAGCTCTTAGAGGGCGAGACGGTCGCGCTCGACGTTTGGGTGGCTGACGATGTGGAGAGCGCCCGCAACGACGGCGAGATGCGCCCGGCCATTTTGACGCTGCGCTTTTCCTTTTTCTGCATTGAGGACGACATCGAAATGCGCTTTAATGGCCGGGTTCTGTCTCGCGCCGAGGCTGAAATCAGCGACGAGCGCGCGTTGACCATTCCCGTTCAGCTCGCCGGCAGTATGGCGGTGCAAGCTCCGTTGGGTTTTTCAGCGCACTGGTTCCGCTTTCGCTTGGCACCGGAGGAAGTAAGGCGCGGGGCCAATCGGGTCGAGATCGAGGTGAAGAAGCTGGAGGCGCGGGCGGGTTTTGCCCGCAGCATTAACGGGGCGGAAATTCTGCTCCGCTACAAGGACTTTGTGCGGCCTGAAGGTTTAGAGCGGGAGCGGATTGCTCCGCCGGGAGGTTGAGATGCGCGTATTGATTACGGGAACTAGCGGTTTTATTGGCCGGGCGTTGGCCGCGGATATGGCGGCGGACCACGAGGTGGTCTGTCTGTCGCGCCAGCCGACGGAGGTCGCGGGGGTGGCGGTGGTGGTTGGGGATTTTACGCGGGTGGAGGATCTGCACCGGTTGGATCGGTGGGACTTTGACGCGCTGGTCCATCTAGGGGCGGTGACGGGCGCGGGTACCGAAGCGGATCTCATGCGGGCCAATGTCATGGGAACCTATGGCTTGTTGCGCTATCTGATTGATCGGGGTTGCAGCAAATTCGCGTTGGCCTCGTCGATTGCCGCGGTCGGGATGCAATCGGTGCATTTTCGGCCGCTCGAACTGCCGATGTCGGATGAGCATCCGTGTCTGGACCGCGACGGCTACGGTTTTTCCAAATACATGATGGAGGAGACGACCCGCTATCTGGCGCGGCAGCGGGAGGACTTAGACTTCATCAACATTAGGCTAGCTTCGATTTGGCCCGAGGATCGGGCCCCTGCGCCACGGCAGCCGGGGCCGGTGGGACCGTGGGGGATGGGGGCGATTTCGTGTATGTATTTGAGCGATGCGGTGCGGTGCTTCCGGCTGGCGGCGGAGAGCGAGCACAAGGCGGGGGTGCGGATTTTGAACGCGGTGGGGACGCAGGCCTGTGTGGCCTGTACGGTGCCGGAGTTGATGCGGGTTTGGTATGGGGCGGATGCGGAGAAGATCGACATGGCGCACTATGAGCGGGCGGGACACGAGCGGGATCCGGTGTACGATATTGCGCGGATTAAAGCGGAGTTGGGATTTGTGCCGGCGCGGAGTGTGTTGCCCTAAATCAAGCTTTCGACCGGCGTCGGCTGACCGGGACGAGTAGGGGCGACCGATCGGTCGCCCCTACTTCTGAGCGAACGGTTGGGGACGCTGAATGGCACCGTCTTCCCACTGGCCGCCCACGGGCCTGAGCTGCCCTTTGCCCGTTACCGCGAAGTTGCGACCGTCGCGTTCGGGCACTACGTAGCGTTCGTACCACGCCTCCAGTCGTCGCTTCAGGTCGTTGATCCGCTCGGCTTGGTTGGGATCGTCCGCCAGATTGGCGCGCTCGTCCGGGTCGTTGGCTAGGTCGTAGAGTTCGTGCGGCCCATCTGGATAGCGATGGACGTATTTCCATTCCTCGGTGCGCATCATCCGCGTCGCCCCGTACTCGTCGTAGATGACTACTTCCTGCCGACCGGTGTCGTCTGCTCCCAACAACAGGGGTAGTGCGCTTTGTCCGGGCAGGTCGAGGTCCTCGGGCAGCGGCAGTTCTAGATAGTCGAGCAAGGTCGGCATAAAGTCGTAGGCGCTGACCATGCCGTCTTGGACGCTCTCCGCAGGTATGCGGCCGGGGTGGCTGACGACGAAGGGCACCTTGATCGAATTCTCGTACATGTTCGGCGGATAGGTGCCGTTGCCCTTGCCCCAGAAACCGTGGTGGCCGCAGCTAAAGCCATTGTCGCTGGTGAAGACCACTAGCGTGTTTTCGCGCAGACCCTTTTCCTCCAGCTTGTCGAGGATCCGCCCGATGTCGCGGTCCATGGCCGTCACCGCGGCGAAATAGCCCTTGAGCATCTCGCGGTTGCCCAGACAGGTCTCGCTCAGCGAGTGTCCCACTGCCCAGGGATGGATCGCTTCCTGCGGACAGGAGTCGAACGCGCAGTTGTCGTAGGAATCGACGATCTCCTGTGGGTGGCCAGTCCACGGACTGTGCGGCGCGGTGTAGTGGACGCCTAGGTAAAAGGGTGCGTCGCCGTCGGCGTGCCGATCGATAAATGCTAGCGCGTCGTTGGTGATCGCCGTGGTCACGTAGCCCGGCTCGGTGATCAGCTCGCCGTCGCGGATCATGGGCGCGTCGTTGTACGGCCCGCCGCCCTGCTGATGCACGTACCAATGCGCAAAGCCGTGCTGGGCGAGTTGGCTGTGCCCGAGGTGCCACTTGCCGCTCAGGCCGCAGACCCAGCCATTGTCAGCGAGGATGTCGGTGTAAGCCATCTCGCCGGCGAGATAAGCGGCTGCGGAGTCGCCGACGTTGCCCCCTCTGATCCAGTCGTGGACCCCGTGCTGCGAGGGAATCCGCCCAGTCAAAAAGGTTGCGCGGCTGGGAGAGCAGACTGGCGTTGCGACGAAGAAATTGTCAAAGCGCATGCCGGTTTGGGCGATGCGGTCGATCGCGGGGGTGCGGATTTCTGCGTTGCCGTAGCAGCCGGCTGCCCAAGGGCCTTGGTCGTCGCTGAGGATGAAGACGATGTTGGGTCGATTCATTGACTGGCCTATTCCTAAACTAAGGTTGGTGTTTGCTGGTCGCGGGGTCTTTTCAATGTTCGCCTACCGGCCTAACGCGTAGGCGCGGCCGTTTTCCTCATTCCGTAGCTTGGATGACAATGCCTCTGGCCAGTTCGTTATAGCCGCGCTCCTCGTCCCAAACCCCCTCGTTGGCGATCCGATATGCGTAGCGTGGATCGCCAACAAGCCTGGGACTGGGATCGGGCAAGTGCAAGTACGCGGTATATTCGCCCGGTGCCATAGTGGAGGATAGTGGAACCACGGCGGAAACTACATGGGATGCTCCCGGTTTCCAAGTGCGCGGATCGACATCGACGACAAAGGCTTGGACCGCTCCGCTCGCCTCGTTTTCTAAGACGATCTCCACACCGCGCCGATTGTAAAGCGGGGCGAAACCGCGATTGTCTAGGTCGATTTCCACTGCGAGTTGCCCACCGGGAGTGGCAGTGGCCGCAATGCGGCTCTGAGTCAAGACAAACCGCGCTCCCAGCCTCCTCTGCACCTCGTCGAAACAACCCTGTGCGGCCCACTTGTCGAGTACCTCGGGGTGATAGTTGCTATTGAGATAGCTGCCTTTGAGGGTTTCCAGTTCGGTAATGGTCCGCTCGCAATCGTTGAGTACATGCGTTCGGCAGGTCTCTCCGCCGAACGCGGTGTAGAGGGTCTCGTTTGCAAGATAGGCCACTTCCTCCTCGCGTGTCATTTCTCCCCGCTCGTACGTGCCGACGTCGACCGGTGAGGAGAGGAAACAGTCGTTGTGATGGCCGACGCGGGCGACATGCTCGCCGCTATAGGCATTATTGGCATCCACGGTGGCGAAGCCGCCGTCAGATATTTTGAAAATCTGCTGTTTCAGGTAGGGATAGCGGATCAAGACTAAGCGATCGGTGGGGGTATGGTCGAGGATGTGGAAGAGCATCTCCCGGCCCTGATCGTAGTCTTTTGCGATCTCTGTCGTGTGCCATTCTCCCCACGGGCCGACAAACCCCGCCTCGAAGAGGGCGATGACATCCTCGTTGGCGGCGAAAATGGGAGATAGCTGCGCGATGTGGTTTTTGACGTTCGGCTTTGGCGGGTCCTCGTACGATCTGTAGTCGCCGTCTGGACCTTTGAAACCGTAAGATCCTCGAACGATGACTTTCATTCCTTGGTCCCGGGCGATGGCGAACCCGTTTTCTACTGCGGCGAGGAACGACTCCGGCAAGAACGGGACCTCGCGATAGTCCTCCATGAAGATCCGTCCCCGGAGTAACGTATGCCCCTCGGCACGCCTCTTGCCAATCGCGGGATCAAGTTTGTGCAAATTAGTATATATGTAAAATCCTCGTTCGGGGTTGGGAAAGATGCTTGCGTCGGGTTCGTAGAGAGTCGCGATAATATCGGCGCGAGTTACTCCCGTTTTTGCGTCGGCCATTTTTTCTTTCCCACAGGATAGTACACCTAGCACAATCGACGCGACACATACTGTCATAATTTTGAACATTCGGGCCTTACTCCCACATCCGAATGAAGATGATGTTGGGTCGATTCATAATGTATATAGCCTTCAGTGCGAGTCCTGTTGCCAGCGCCCGAGACGCTTGCGGATTTCCGCCTTGGGCAGCCTGCACCGAGGGTGAGCGCTAATTGCTGTAAGACCCGCGTATAGCTCATTTGCGCTGGCAGCGGAAATCTCGAACATCTGGTCTAGCAGCCACAAAACACCGTGACAATCGACGCGCTCTTCATTGGCTAACCCACGCAGTGCACCATCACCCGTGAGTAAGGTCCAGGTGTTCCTTGCCGCAAGGGCGAGAGCGAAGCTATCCGGTAGCGAAGGGCACAATCGACGCCGGTACTATCTAGTTCCTCGATCCGTAGGCCGAGCCTGAGCAGATTATCGCCCCCGTGGTTTTTCAGTTCTCGTTCGTACAAAAGGTCCGGGACGGCAAACTGGAACGGGAGGCGGAAACAGGTCTCCAGCAATGTCCCGCGCTCGAGATCAATCAGGACGGACGTGTCGGAGACCAGCCCCTTCATTGGCTTCATCATACTCCAGGTCTGGCGGCTCCTCCATGCGCTGGTTCAACTCGTGGACCGAGGTTTCTAGTAGCTCGGCGGCTTTGGCCTCGGAGATCGCGTCCTCGGCCAAGGCGCGGAAGCACAGGCGCTCGAAACGCTGAGGCTCCTCACCCGGCATAGCGTAAGGCTCCTGATAGGGCGGTTTGCGCCATCCTAAACGGGAAAATTCGTTAAATAGTCGCCGGAACAGGGTTGGGCCGAAGATACCGAGATCCTTGCAGCGATAGGTCAGGGCCTGAACGCTTACGCCGAATAGCTTCTTGAGGGCAAAAAGTTCGCTCCATCCGATGGAGGTGCGGTGCTTGCCCATCGCGGCCCATAGCACCTCAGCGGGCATGAGGAACGCCCCGGCGAAACGGAAGGCAGCCGTCTCGTCATCTACCTTTGCGCCAACGTCCAAGACCATGTGTCCCAACTCGTGAGCCATTGTAAGACGCTGTCGCTCTCCCCAATGGCTTTCGTTGACGACGAGGACGGGCACGGTGCTCTTGCCGACGCGGCGCACTCGCGCCATGAGGCCGTCGATACTTCCAAGCGTACAAGAGAGTACCTTAATGCCGCGTTCTTCCAGCAGTTCGACTAGATTGGTAATAGGGTCAAGCCCTAAACCCCAGTGAAGGCGAAGACTATAGGCGGCTCGGTCGGCTTCCGAGGGATCGCTGACGACGGGGTAGGGAGCTTCGCGGGGCTTATCCCAGTCGAGGCTCGGCAAGCCGAGAAACTCCTCGACCATGAGGTAGCGTTCTAGCAAATGTAGGACTTTGGCTTCGACCTGCATCTCTTCGCGCTTGCTTGTGAGACTTTTCTTACGAAACTCGAGGCTCTCCAGCGCCATCTCTTGGTCCCCGGCCAAGTAGTCCACGGAGACTGAGAGGGCATCGGCGAGCGCAATAAGGACGCCCGAGCTTGGCACGGATTCGTCGCGCTCATACTTGCCGATCGCCTGCGCCGTTACGCGATTTCCAATGCGTTCCTCTAAGCCGCGAAGAGATAGGCCGGCGGCAGAGCGAGCGAGTTTGAGTCTTTGTCCTAGCATGGACGGCGTACTCCCATCGATAGTTTACAAATTAAGTTTATATTGTAAATAATGTAAACAGATGGAGTCGCATTTGCAATCCAAGACGATACTAACGCGCCTACGTGTGAGAAGAAAATCGGACCTGAACCATTATCACCTACATATGGATTAACCGTAAATCGCCTGAATCATGGCATTGATGTAGCCGAAGCAGTAAGCATAGGACTGATAGTAGCCCTTGGGATCGTCGTCGGTGCGCGGGACGTGGTCGGGATCAATGCCGTAGCAGTAGCCTGTGTCCTTGAGGGCCTTTAATACCCGGTGGAAGTCCATATCTCCTTCGTCGGGCAGCGCCTCGCGGAAGCTGTAGCGCCCCCCGAGGAGGTTGCGATAGTGAACGAGGAAGATCGTATTGCGGCTGCCAAAGTATTCTATGATGGGGTAGATTTCATTGGCCGAATCTTCGAGCCCTTCGGCGATGGAGCCGACGCAGAAGTTCCAGCCGTGATACGGACTGCGCTGAATCTCGATGAAACGCTGCATGCCCTCAAAGTCATTGAGAACTTTGTCAACGCCCTTATAACCGGGGGGTGTGGCAGGGTCTTCCTGAGAATTGCCCATTCGAACATTGAATTCCTCTGCCACTGGAATCATGCGTTCGAGCAGATACTCAATTCGCTCCCAGTGCATGTCTGCAGTGACGCGCCCGGCCTCGGTCAGCTTGGCCTGTTCTTCTGCCGGGACTTTGTCGAGGCGAAAGGCCGTGTGGACGTAGCCGCCACGCCCTTCTTCTTGTTCGGTGCGGTCGATGGGCAGGATGCACGTGTTATAGCGCAGAGAATCGATGCCGGCGCGCGCAGCGGTGCGGATCATTTCGCATACGAGGTCGATTTCCCGGTCGCGCTCTGGGCTTTTGCCAAAATAGATGATGTTGGGAAATTCCTGATATATGGGTAGCAGGCTCATATCCAATGTCAGCCCGAATGCCTCGTGGTGCTCTCTTTCTTGGATCAACTCATCGAGATCCCAGCCACGGTCGGGGTGGAAAGGAAAGTTAGCGGCCTTGTGGCGCACGCCACAGCGCTGCAAAAAGCGCAACTCGGCATCGGTTGACCCAAAACTCTGGGTGCGCACATACATGCGCCCGCCGTTGGCCGATGATTGTGATGCGCCTCCGGCGGCAGAAGCCGCGGCCTCACCGGCTGCGAGACCTTGTTCAAATGGATCGGATGTCTTCATGGGTGATTCCTTTCGTTGGTGTGGCGTCGAATTTGCGATCCTCTATTATGTGGGTTCCAAATTGAGTAAGACAAGCAGCCAGGTGCGGTGCCAGTAGGCGCTGTTGACGTAAGGGTTTTCAGCCGTGGGCCAGTTTTTCCAGTAGGTTTCGTTGTGGGGAATTCGGTGATACCACTGGATTAGCGGGATCGAAGGCAGCTCGCGGAACCAGATATCCATCGCCCTGCGGAAGAGCGCGACTAGCTCCGGGTCGTCCGGCGCGACCTCGGCCATGCGATCGACAATCGCGTCGAATTCCTCATTTTTCCAACGCCAGAAGTACTCGGCTGCTGTCCCGGTCGGCTGTACGAAGCGGCTGTGATAGAGGCGCAAGGTGAAATAAGGATCTCGCACCGAGGCTGCGTGTCCGATCACAAAGGCCCGGGCCGTGCCTTGGGTCATGCGGGTATAGGCGTCGTTGGTGGCGCGGAAGCTGGCGTCAAAACCGGCTTGACGCAATTGTTCGATCAGCACCGGCGTGAAGTCTTGGAAGAGGTTGGGGAAGACATCGACCACTATCTTGAAGCGCGCTCCGTCCTTGCTCCAAAATCCGTCCTCGTCCTTGTGCCATCCCTTGCGCTCCATGATCTCCGCCGTGCGGGTCGGGTCGTAGGTATTTAGCTGATATTGCGCGAGAAGATCTTGGATCTGGTCGATATAGTGCATCAGTGGGGGAAATTCGGGATAGGGATAGAGCGTGAACGTGCCCGCCCCCTGCCAACCGACGTCCACTACTTGGGCGCGATTGATCGCGTAGTTGATGGCCCAGCGAATCTCCGGGTCGCTGAAAGGCTCTTCGAGATTGTTGAAGCCGAGGGATAGCGGCCACCAGTCCAGATAGCCGTAGGGCGCTTCTCTACCCGTCCAAGTGGAGATATTGGGGTTTTGTTCGAGAACGGTCTTGATATTGACGGGGCGCAAGTCCACGCTCGAATCGATCTCGTTGGCCAAAAGTTGCTGGGCCCACTTGGCTTCATTGCCGAAGGGCAGGTAGATGATGCGCTCCACCTTGGGCAGTTGCTGGAACCCCAATTCAACCGCCCACCAGTCCGGCCGCAGATCCCAAACGCGCTGTTCGGGCGCGGTAATCGCTAGGCGATAAGGCCCGCTGACCACCGGCCAGCCTTTGGCTAGATCGAGGTTTTTGAAGGTATTGGCGTCTTGGTCTTTCCAGATGTGCTCGGGGACGATGCGGACCCCATTGCCGAAACAATCGGTGAAGTACGAAAACAGAAATCTTGGATTGGATGCCCGCAGGGTGATGCGCGCCGTCAACTCGTCCACGGCCACCGCCTCGGCAACCCAGGTTTGCATATCGGTAGAAAGCAGCAGTTCCGGCGCATGGGCTTTGAGCATATTGATGGTGAAGACCAAGTCGCGCGCCGTCCACGGCATGCCGTCGCTCCACTGGACGCCGTCGCGGATTTTGATGGTGACTTCGGTGTAATCTTCGTTGTATTGGTGGCTCTCCGCGATCCAGGGGATGAGGTTATTTTCTTCACTATAGGCATTGTAGTAATAGAGCGGCTCGAAGAGGAAATTGGAACCTGTCGAAGAGACCGTGCCGGGGATAAAGGGGTTGAAGGCGTCGTAGTCCAGCATCTGGGTCAGCCCGAGGATCAGCGTCCGGTCGCGCGGGACTTGTTGCACACTCGGCTGTTGTTCGGCTTGGTCTTCGGTGCCACCGCACGCTAGGAGCAGAGCGCAACAAAACCAAGAGCACCAAATTTGCGTTTGGCTTCTGTATCGCATGTGAAATTCCTCGTTTGAGAAAGGCCGGACGAGCCGGGAGAAAGGTAGGGAAATTTGACACAGGGGAGAACATTGCCCATTTCTAGGGAAACGGAGGGAAGTAGAGAATGCAATACAGCGACGAACACCACGCCCACTTTGAGGAGCACGGGTACGTGCGGCTCGGCAAAGTACTCGACGACGAGGGATTGGCTGCACTACAGCAGCGCATCGACGAGATCATGCTCGGCGGGATCCCCTACCCGGAGATGGACTTTCAACTCGACGGGGAGGACGCCGACTACGCGAAGATGCCCACCGTCTCTACCGGCCACAAGGGCACTACGCTTCAGTACCGCAAGATCATGGGCTTGGAGCAGGACCCCGTCTATCTCGCCTACATGCAGCACCCGCTCTTCCGCCAGATCACTCGGCGCTATATCGGCGAGGACGTGTCGATTTTCCGGGCGATGTTTATGAACAAGCCGGCGGAAAAAGGCACGATACTGCCTTGGCATCAAGACGTGGGCGTGGGCTGGGGCGTGGGTTACAATCCGACGACCACGGTGTGGACCGCGCTCGATCCGGCGATGGTGGCAAACGGCTGTATGCAGATCGTGCCCGGCAGCCACAAGCATGGGGTGATTACCGAAGGGCACTTTCCTTCGGCAGAGCAATTGGCCGAATACGCTCCGCCAGGCGCGGAAATCGACCTTGAAGCCGAGGCGGGCGAGGCGATTTTGCTCAACAACCTGCTGCTGCACCGCTCGGGAATCAACCCGACGGGTCAGTCGCGCCGCGCCTTTAGCATTGCCTATATGGACGGAGCCGCGCGTTCCGTGCGCACGGGCGACGGCTATCCAATGATCTTTGGCGCAGAGGCGCTGGTTCCGGCCTAGCCGGGCCACTGCTGCGCGGAGATGGCGTAGCGGGCGACGGCGTCCTCGTCCAATTCCACGCCCAAACCCGGTCCGGTGGGCACGATGGCGTAGCCGTCTTGGACTAGCGGCTCTTTGAGCAGGCTGTGCTCGTGGACGAAGTTGCCGCAGAGGTCGGAGCCAAAGGTGCAGTTGGGCGTGGCGGCCGAGGCGTGGAGACGGAAGGCGTCGAAAATTCCCAGATCGACATTGGAGGCTTGCCACACGGGGATGTCCGCGCTTGCGGCGATGCGCGCCATGTCGAGAAAATCCCAATCCGAGGGGGCGACGTTGAAGGCGTCAACCGCTTCGAGGTACACTGCGTCGATGATCTGGCGGGGGTTTTGGAAGTGCGGGGCGACGAGGACGCTGGTTTCTTCCTTGAGGCGGCGGTATTCGTTGAGATCGGTTTTGGGGAAGGGATCTTCGAAGACTACGTCGAGTCCGTCGAGGCGGCGGGCTAGGTCGAGGGCGTTTTCGAGGTTGTAGAAGCGCTCGTTAGGGTCTAGGACTACCCGCAGGTGCGGCGCGACTTCGAGGGTAGCGCGGACCCGGTCCTCCATGTTGGCATCTTCCCACTTGCACTTCATCTTGATGCCGTGAAAACCCAGCTCGGCGGCGCGTTGGGCCGCGCGGGCGGAATCCGCGGCACTCATCCGACTGATCCAGTAGTCAACTAGCACCCTGTCCTGTAATTTGCCGCCGAAAATGCGGCACAGTGGCCAGCCGATCATTTTGCCGATCAGGTCGAGGAGGGCGATGTTCCAGCCACCGCCGCGCAAGGTGCGTGGCTCAAAGGTGCTGGGGTCTTTGCCGATTAGGTCGGGTGGTTGCTCTGCGCGGTCGCCGTAGTACGGTCCGCTCATGCCGAGGCCGGTTAGTCCTTGGTCGGTGTGGATCCTGAGGACGTCTTGACGCCGGGCCGAGAGCGGCTCGGGATAGCCGGGCGCGGGCTCGTCGTACTCGGGTGGGGGGAGGATGCCTGGGAGAAAGGGCACGCAACAGACGGTGCGTTCGAGGCGGGTAATCTGCATGGCGTTTAGTACAGGGCTTGGTAGAGTTTGCGCTGGTAGGAGGCCACCAGCGGATTGTCGCGGCCGAGTAGGTGGAAGACGGCGACCATGGCGTCCTTGGCGGCTTGGTCGCCGTTCGATCCCTTCCCCACGACGCGTAGCCATTCTTGCAACGCGGTTTCGTAGTCTCCCTCAGAGGCGGCGCAGCAGGCCAATAGGTAGCGAGCCTCTTGGTCGTCTGGCTGAGCGAGTACTCGCTGGGCGCAGGCGGCGCGGCCCCCAGCCTGCTGGCACTGGTGGGCAAACTCGATCTGGGTGAGCAGCGCTTGGGCTTGCGGGTGTTCGGGGGTGTCGGCTTCGACGAGATTGACCAGTTCTTGCACGGTATCAAGGCGGCCCTGTTGCAGGTGGATTTTCGCTAGGCCGAGGAGGGCGGGGCCGTCGGTAGGATTTTCCTCAAGCACCTGCTCGTACTGGTGCGCGGCCGCGTCGAGGTCGCCGGTGGCCGCTAAGTCGTCAGCTTGGTCAACCACTTGGGCTTCGGGGATGGGGGCATCGGAAACCAAGGGACGGAGAATGGCTTCGATCTGCTCTCTGGGCAGCGCGCCGGTGAATTCCTGAGCGAGCTGGCCGTTTTTGACGATTTTGACCGCGGGGATGCCTTGGACCCGAAAGGCCATGGCGAGCTGCTGGTTTTCATCGACGTTGACCTTGGCTAGGGCCACGCCGGGGCCGAGCGATGTAACGACGTCTTCGAGAATGGGGCCTAAGGTTTTGCAGGGGCCGCACCAAGGGGCCCAAAAATCGACGACGATGACGCGCTCCTGCGAGCCTTGAAGTACCAACTCTTCAAAGTTTTGCTCATCGACGTCGAATATCTGCGGTTGGGGTTGGATTTCCATGGCGTCCTTTCGAGTACAGGTCTGTTTTCGTTGGGTGGCTACTGGCCGCGTCCGCGGCCGGCGACTGCCCATTCTTCGACGACCTCGCCGTTGCGGAGGGCGAAGAGGCGGTCGTGGAGGTTGGTGGTCATTCCGCCGTGCAGGGGGATGAAAGAGAGGATATCGCCGACGTTGACGAGACGGTCTGCGGCGGTGGTATCGACGTGGCCGTGCTCGACGGACATGCCTTTGATAAAAAGCTCTGGCTGCTCAAGGCAGTAGCCATAAGGGGTCGGCGGGTAGCTGGTGAAGGCCTTCTGACCAGCATCGACTATGGCTTGTCCTGGACGAGAGGTGCTGACCACGGTGACGACCAAGCGCAGCGGACAGCGGGCCGGGTCGAGGTCTTCGCGCTTGCCCACGCGGGTCATGCCCTCATAGGCGTACGAGCCGATGCGGGTCTCGGTGCAGCCGAGGGATTTGGAGATAGCTTCGCTGCCGGTGCCGCCGCCGCTGATGATGTGCAGCGGCAGGCCGCTTTTGTGCGCTCCTTCGCGTACTTCGTCGAGGAAGGGGCGGGCGCGTTCGCTGCTGGGATAGGTCATCACGCCGGTAAAGTCCAGCCCCGGTAGCTGGTCGATGTGCTGGGCCAGCGCGAGGGTGTCGGCGGGCGATTGGGTGCCGACGCGGCCGCCGCCGGTGTCCATCTCGATGATTGCGCGGATACGGCAACCGGCGGTTGTGGCTGCTTGTGAAAGCCCGTCAACAGTAGCGGCGGAGTCCGAGGCGACTGTTATGGTACTTTTGCCGCTTTGGATCAGGCGCGTCAGGCGGGCTAGCTTGGGCTGGCCGACGATGTTGTAGGGAATCAGGATGTCTTGGATGCCGCCGTCGGCCATAGCCTCGGCCTCGCCTAACTTCTGGCTGACGATGCCAATGGCCCCGGCGGCGATTTGCATGCGCGCAATGGCCGGCGTCTTGTGGGTCTTGGTGTGGACGCGCAGGCCGATTTCGAGCTGGTCGCAAGCGCTTTGCAAGTCGCGGATATTTTTTTCTAGCACGTCGAGATCGACGCAGAGGGCGGGGGTGTCGAGTTCGGTAAAGTGCATGGCGTTTAGGCCTTTCCGGTAAAAAGGTCCATGTATTGGCTGGCGATTTTTTTCTGAGCGTATTCGCGTTGGACGTAGGTGCGGCACTGGCGGCCTAGATCGGCGCGTTCCGTTGGGCTGAGCGCGAAGAAGCGGTGGATTTGTTCGACGAAGGCTGGGTAGTCCTCTGGGCCAACGAGGAATCCGCCTTCGCGCACGCTCTCGGTCAGGGCATCGACGGCAAAGGCCACGGCCGGAGTGCCGGCGTACATACATTCGAGTTGGGTCTGGCCGAAGCCTTCGACATCGCCGGGTATGTGGATGTTGGGCATAAGAAAAAGATCGCAACTGGTGCGCAGCATGGCCAGCACGTCGTCGGGGACTGGCCCGAGCAGGACGACGCGGTCCTTTAGGTCGTTCGATTGACAGCACTCCTCCAAGCGCGCGGTTTCGCTTGCAGGAGGGCCGCAGATCAAGAGGCGAATATCCGCGTCGAGCAGGGGCATACCTTTTGCCAAAAATTCGACCATGCCCTTGCGGGGGACTTGGCGACCGAAAAGCAGCAGGATGCGGTCTTGGCCAAAGCGCAGCCCGTGTTCTTCCTCGAAACGCGCTCTGACCGTCTCCAGCGCGTCTGGTGTCAACTCCAGCGGTTCAACGCCTAGATAGATGATCTCCAACTTGGCCTCGGGGACGCCGCTGGCAGCGGTAATGCGGTGGCTGTGTTCGCTGATGACGACGACCTTGTCGCAGGCGCGGACTCCCCAGTGCATTAGCGCGCGCGCGAGGGGATTTTTGTAGGTCATTTCGAGGCCATAGACGGTGGTGATAAACCGCGCTGGACCTAAAGGGCGCAAGAGTGAAGCCAACGAGGCGGTGACCCCGTCGGCGAAGTACACGGCATCGACGCGGCGAAAGAGCACGGCCCACAAGGCGACCACAAAGCAATAGGGTAGGAACCAAGTCAGGTGCAAAAGCGACTGGCGGCCCAGCGCGACGAGGCGGACTTGGGCTTGGTTGACCAGCCGGGTATAGAGCGCGTGACAGTGGGTCTGGATGCCGCCGATAGTGGGCGGGTAGCGGCGGGCGAGGAAGAGGATGCGGGGAGGATGGTTTGGCACAGGTGCGGTCACGGCTCGACTAAGATGCGGCCGGGATTTTCTTTGGTTACTTCGCCGACGAGCGCGGCAGCGTCTAGTTGGAGAGCGTGGAGGAGAGCCTCGGCCTCGGCTGCGGCTACGGAGATGAGCAGGCCGCCGGAGGTCTGGGCGTCGAAGAGGAGATTGGCGCGGGCCAGATCGACGCCTTCTGCGACGGTGACTTTAGATTCCAAGAAACGCTGGTTGTCGCGGGAGCCGCCTTCGAGTCCCTTGGCGGCTAGCGCTAAGCTGTGGGCTAGGGCCGGAACTTGGGCCGCGGAAAAAATCATTCCCACTTGGCTGCCCTCGGCCATTTCCGCGGCGTGCCCCAAAAGGCCGAAGCCGGTGACGTCGGTGACGGCGTGGACGGCGAAATCCGGTAAGATTTCGGCACCGGCCTTGTTGAGTGCGAGCATGGATTCCACGGCTTCGGCGAGGTCGGCTTCGGCGAGGTGACCTGCCTTGAAGGCGTTGGCGATCAGCCCGGTGCCCAGTTTCTTGCTGAGGATGAGGCGGTCGCCGGGCTGGGCACCGGCGTTGGTGTAGATGCGGTCGGGATGGACGAGGCCGGTGACGGCGAGGCCGTATTTTAGTTCGGGGTCTTGGACGGTGTGGCCGCCGACGAGGGTGCAGCCGGCTTCGGCTGCTTTGGCTTGGCCGCCGCGCAGAATCTCGTTGAACACTTCGGGGTCGAGATCACCGGCGGGAAAACCCGCGATGTTGAGCGCGGTGAGGGGCTTGCCGCCCATGGCGTACACGTCGCTAAGCGAGTTGGCCGCGGCGATGGCTCCAAAGGTATAGGGATCGTCGACGATGGGGGTGAAGAAATCGACGGTCTGTACCAAAGCCTCGCGCTCGTTGAGGCGATAGACGCCGGCGTCGTCGGCGAGGTTGAAGCCGACGAGCAGGTTGGGATCAGTGTTTTCTGGCAGACCTGCCAGGGCGCGCCGCAACTGGTCGGGGCGCAGCTTGGAAGCTCAGCCGCCGCAGGCGACCATTTGCGTTAGGCGCTTGGTCTTTTTATACGTGAATATCTTTTGCCAGCGGTTCATATTTATTGACGTTACGCACAGGAAGCCTCTTGGGTAGGAGATGCTTCGCTGCGCTCAGCATGACAGTGGATGGTGCTTTCTTTCCTTGTCATGCTGAGCGCAGCGAAGCGGAGTCGAAGCGTCTCAACCCTACGGGTCTATGCGCAACATCAGATAGTTAGAGAAGATAGCATTATATTCTACGGCAAGCGAGATAACAAAGCGATTCGTTCGCTAGAAAGGTGATACCGAATGCGCATTGCAACAGCAGGTTTTTCCCACGAGTCGAATTCGTTCTATTCGCAGCCGACGCAATTGGAGGATTTCGGGGGCTGCGAAGGCGCGGATGTGATTAGCCAGTACGCGGGAACGTTCCACGAGATTGCCGGCTATATCGCCGGGGCCGAGGAGTTTGGCTATGAACTGTATCCGCTGCTAGCCACTGCGGCGATGCCGGGCGGTCCGGTGACCGCGGACACGTACGAGCACTTTGTTGGGCGCATCCTCAGCGGATTGGAGGCGGCTCCCAAGCTCGACGGGGTGCTATTGGCACTGCACGGGGCTATGGTCGCCGAGGGATTCCCCCAAGCCGATGGCGAGACCGTGCGGCGGGTGCGCGCGCTGGTGGGCGACTTGCCCATCGCCGTGACCCACGACTACCACGCCAATGTGCCCCCAGAGCTGGTGGCTGCGGCCGATTCTTTGATCATCTACAAGACCAATCCCCACATCGACCAGCGGGAACGAGGCTTGCAGGCCGCATCCATTCTGACGCGGCAGATTCGGGGTGAGATCCAGCCCAAGATGGCGTTGGTCAAGCCGGAAGTGCTCTTCAACATTTATTTTCACAACACGAGCGTCGCGCCCATGCAGCCGCTGATGCAGGCGGCGATTGAGTTGGAGTCCCAAGCGGGGATTCTCGGATGCAGCATCGCCGGGGGCTACCAGTACGCAGACGTGCCCTATATGGGGCCGTCGGTGGTGGTGATTGCCGATGGGGACGAAGAGACAGCGCTGCGCGAGGCCGAGCGATTGGGTGAGCAGATGTGGGCCAGTCGTGACCAGTTAAAGCCTGCGGTGCCCGATCCGGCCGAGGCTGTGCGGTTGGCGGTGGCGAGCGAGGAGACGCCCGTGTGTCTGCTCGACATGGGCGACAACATCGGCGGCGGCTCGTCTGGGGATTCGACGTTTGTGTTGGAGCAATTGCTCGCGCAGGAAGCGGACGGTTGGGTTGTGTCGGTCTGGGATGTCGAAAGCGCGCAGGCGTGCTTTGCGGCTGGCGTTGGTGGGCAGGTACAGCTTCGCGTGGGCGGCAAGACCGACGACATGCACGGGCCGACCTTGGAAATCGCCGGTCGAGTACGGACGCTGCACGACGGGTCGTACGAAGAGCGCGAGCGTCGGCATGGTGGGGGCCGCTATTTTAATCAGGGGCCGACCGCGGTTGTGCAAGTCGAGCAGGCCGGGAGCAAAGGATTGCTCTTGCTCAACAGCAAGCGCGCCTGTCCCAACAGCATCCACCAGATTACTTGTGCGGGGATCCAGCCCGAGCACCAGCGGATCTTGGTGGCCAAGGGCGCGGTGGCGCCTAGAGCGGCGTATGAACCGGTATGTGGTCGCCTAATCGAAGTGGCCTCGGGCGGAGCGACAGCGATTAACCGGCCCGCCGATGAGTACCGGCTAGCGCGGAAGTCGCTCTATGAGTGGCGTTGACAGGTTTGAGAAGGGCGGCTAGCTTAGGCCAGCCAATTCAGACTACAAACACACAGGAGGAAAACGGCTGTGACACTTCGCATAGGACTAATAGGCGCGGGGGCTAATACCCGCTTGCAGCACATTCCCGGTTTTCAAGGTATTGACGGAGTCGAAATAACCGCGGTCTGCAATCGCTCGCGCGAATCGGGCCAACGGATCGCCGACGAGTACGGCATTCCACAGGTCTTTGAGGACTGGCGGGCGTTGGTCGCAAGCGAGGATGTCGATGCGATCTGCATCGGCACGTGGCCCTATATGCACTGCCCGATGACGCTGGCTGGGCTTGAAGCGGGCAAACACGTGCTGACCGAGGCGCGGATGTGCATGAATTTGGCCGAGGCGCGGCAGATGTACGCCGCCTCGCAGCAAACGGACAAGGTGGCAATGATCGTGCCAGCCCCCTTCTATTTGTCGGCCGAGCCGCTATTGCTCGACAAGCTGCACAGTGGCTTTTTCGGCGACTTGTTGGAAATTCACTTCACCGGCCTCTCCGGCGGCTACGACCCGGACGCGCCACTGCACTGGCGGCAGCGCCGCGATCTGTCGGGCAACAACATCATGGCGATGGGCATTGGCAACGAGACCGTGCGGCGCTATGCCGGGCACGAAAAGGTCGTGATAGCCTACGGCAAGACATTTACGACCGAGCGGCTCGACGAGGAGACCGGGCAGAACGCCCCGGCCGATGTGCCGGAGAGCTTGGGCATTGTCGCCGAGCTGGAAAGCGGCGCGACCGCGGTCTATCACTTGAGCAGCGTCGCGCGCTTAGGCCCTGCCTTTGGCTTTGCCTTTTACGGCACCAAAGGCTCGTTTAAGATGGACGAGAGTGGGATATGGGTAGCCGGCGAGGGCGACGACGAGTACCAGTCTTTCGACATCCCCGAGCATCCGCGCGACGGCTGGCAGGTGGAAGAGGACTTTGTCGATGCCATCCGCGACGGCAGGGCCGTTACGCACACCAGCTTTGCCGACGGGGTTAGGTACATGGAGTTTACCGAGGCTGTGCAGATCAGCATGGCCGAAGGGCGGCGGGTGGAATTGCCGCTCGATTGATCGCTTTTGACCCAACAACCGAGGAGAGAAGCGATGAGTTTGATTGTTGCTGAAGTCTATGATGCGCTGATCGAGGCGGGAACGTCTGAAGAAAAGGCCAAGGCGGCTGCGGGGGCGATTCCTCTCGCCGAGCGGCTAGCCACCAAAGAGGACTTGGACGAGTTGAAAGCGGCCACCAAAGAGGACTCGGACGCACTGAAAGCCAGCTTTAACGAGTTAAAAGCTAGCTTTAACGAGCGCTTTGCCAAAATTGAGCGCGATTTGGCGTTGCTCAAGTTTGGATACGGTCCCGTCGTCTTGGCGCTGTTAGTCAAAATCGCGTTTTTCTAAAATTCAGGACGATGCGCTGGTAACGCCTGATTATAGCTAACGAGAAGCGGCTGGGGCTTTTTCCTCGGCCGCTTTTTCATTCGTCGAGTTCAGCGAGTTCCGCGTCCTGAAATTCGCCGCGCTCAGCGCTGTAGAGCTGATTTCTTCGCTCGATATGATGACAACTCGATTAGGGAGGCTTACGATGAAGACGCTTAAAGGGCACCTCGAAGGCAAGCTGCGGCACGACCGCTTTCGCAGGTTGTTTTCAGAAGAAAAGCAGTTGGCCCAGCTTTCGATGCAAATTCTTCAGGTCCGGCAGCACCTTGGTTTGTCTCAGCAGGAGGTCGCAAAAAAAGCAAACATTACACAGCAGCAGTTATCCAAGCTGGAGCATGGAGCCAATTGCAATGTTGCGACGTTTCTCAAGGTGTGCAACGCCTTGGGCGTGATTGTCGAATTGGAAACGCCAGCGTTCGCGGAGGATCCCGTCGTATAAGATTTGCGCGGCGGCACATGCGGAAGCGGCTGGGGCTTTTGCCTCGGCCGCTTTTTTATTCGTCGATCCGCTCGCCGCAGTGCGGGCAACGGCGCTCTGGGTCTTCTGACCGGTGAGCCGCTAGGGCATCGACAAATCCCGCGCCGAGCAGGCCGGCCGGCAGCGCGAACATGCCGATCCCCAAGATGGCGATGACCGCGGCAATGGTCTGGCCGAGGGCAGTGATCGGATAGGTGTCGCCGTAGCCGACCGTGGTCAAGGTAACGATGCTCCACCACATGGTGGCCGGGATGCTGGTAAAGACTTCGGGCTGGTCCTCGTGCTCGACGAAATACATCAGCGACGAGGAGAGGGACAACAGGATCAGCAGCACTAGGAAGATGCTGACAAGCTCTTCTTTGCGGTCGGCAATGACGTGGCCGAGCAAGCGCAGGGCGCGGAAGTAGCGCACTAGCTTGAGGACGCGGAAGATCCGCAGGACGCGTATCACGCGGACAAAGCGCGCATCTACGCTCATGGGCGGCAGGAACAAGGGGAGGATGGCTATGAGGTCAATGATGGCCATAGGCGTGAGGACAAAGCGAATGCGCCCGGTTACGGGCTGCGAAAACCGAGGGTTGGCGGTAATGACCCATAGGCGCACTAGATACTCGACCGCGAACACGGTCAGTGAGAAATCCTCAAAAAGTTCAAACGCGGCGCGATTGAGGTTGTAGATCGGCTCGACGGTTTCGAGGATCAAGGCGACGATGTTGAGCAAGATCAGGACGATAATGGCCACATCGACGAAGCGCCCCGGTTCAACGTCTGGCTCGATGAAGCGATAGACGCGCTCTTTGAGGCTCATTGGCTTACTCCCACTTTGCGAAGACCTCCTCGGCCAACCCGAAAGCGGTGGTCATGCCGGCACCGCTGACGCCATTGACGATTGTTACGCCGGGTGCGGGGTTGGCGATAAAGTCGGCTTGGTCGGGGTGTTTGGCGTAGATGCCGTGCCAGCGCTGGGCGATGTGTAGGGCTGGAGCGGCGAGGAAGGTCTGGAGATAGTTGAGGATTAGCTGGTCGATTGCGGGTTTGTCGAAGGGATCTATTACCCAGCCGTATTCGTGCGAGTCGCCGATGACGATTTCGCCGCGGCCGTTTTGCGAGGCCATGACGTGGATGCCCCACTGGTCGAATTCGGGGCGCTCGGCGGCGATGCGCTGGGTGTAGGCGGCCAGCGTCTGGCACTGCTTGAAGGCGGCGTAGTGGCGCAAGGTCAACCCGGCGGCGAGCATCGGCCCGAGACGCCAGTTGCCGGGCTGGGGCGCGGTGCGCATCATCTGCAACTTGCAGCGAGTGAGTCCGCTGGTAGCAAATAGTTGGGGGTAGAGCGATTCAAAGTCGGTGCCGCTGCAGACGATGGCGCGGTCAACGGACCAGGTTTCCGCTGGCGTGTAGATCTGGGGCAGGTCGATGTGGTGGACTGGGGTGGAGAAGCGGAGGGTCACGCCGCACTCGCGCGCTAGGTAATCTGGCAGCGCGGCAATGGCTTCGCGGGGATCGACGCAGAGTTCGGTCGCGCTCCAGAGGCCGCCTTTGAGTCCAGCGGGCTGCACAGCGTGGCTGCGAGCGAGGACAGCGTCCCGGTCGAGCAGTTCAACCGAGTAGCCGAGTTCGGGAGCGAGGGCAGCGAATTCGGTGAGTACGGCGAATTCGTCATTGGCGTAGGCCAAGTGCAGCGAGCCGGTTTGAGCTAACCAGATATCGGCTTTGGGGGCGAGATCGAGCCAAGTTTGGCGAGTGCGGAGGGCGCGTTGGTGAATAGGGCCGGGGGTTTGGCCGATGGGCCAGATCATGCCGAAGTTGCGGATAGAGGCCCCTTGGGCTTGGGGCGTGCGCTCGAAGAGGACGACGCGGTGGCCGCGCTTGGCCGCGGCAAGGGCGTGGGCTAAGCCGACGATGCCAGCGCCGATTACGGCGATATCTGCTTTGAGGTCGGGCATATAGCAATCCTACATCATGTACAAGATAATCCGCAGATGGACGCAGATAGACGCAGAATAGGATGCATAAGACGATCTACCGCTAATCATTCCGCAGAGCTGGGGGTAGGTGTGCAAGGCGCGAAGGGGAGGCATCAGGCTACGGTTCCATTGCAGAGAAAGTCAAAAAGATCCCAGTTGCGCGCCTGGCCCGAGGCCAATCGCTCGGCGTATTGGTCGGTTAGCGGCCTATTGCAGATCATGGGCACCACGCCTTCGTGCAGACCGCCGTGCGAGCGCAGGCCCTCGGCGACGTTGGCGAGTTCGTGCCAGTCGGGGGTGCGGCCGAGGACGGTATCTTGGTCGGCGAGGACGACTAGTTCGCCGATGCGGTCGGCGGGGAGTTGGTAGGTGGCGACCGCTTGCTCGCGGCTGAGTACCTGTTCGACGCCGGGAATGGCGCGGAGGATGGCGGTGGCTCGTGCGGTGTGCGCGTCGTCGAGATAGACGGTAGCGTAGGAGCCCAGCGCGCCGTGGTGGACGACATAGGGGTCGGTGATGGGCAGGATGACCCTCGCTTCGGCGATGCCGGCGGCGACGAGTTGGGTCTCGATAAACTGCACCTTGGGGGCACCGTCGGCGTTGGTTTTGGCGTTCATGCCGTGATCGGCGGTAATGCCCAAGATAATGTCTTGGGCGTCGAGCGCGCCGATAAAGCGGTCGAGGCGAGCGTAGAAGGCGTTGGCCGCCGGCTCGCCGGGTGCCCACTTGTGTTGGACGAAATCGGTGGTCGAAAGGTAGAGCAGGTCGAGGTCGTGGCGCTCGAGCAGCCGCGCGCCGGCCTCGATGCAGTACACGCTGGCTTCGGGATCGTAGATGCCGGGGTTTTCCCGCCCAACTAGGCCGAGGACGGCGGCGATGCCGTGGGTGGCCAATGCGGCTTCGTGCGCTTTTTCGACGGAGAAATTGATGCCGTGCCAGCCGTGGGCCAACAGCAGGCGCAGCTTGTCTTTGGTGGTGATGGCAGCGACTTGTTGGCCGGCTTGATAGAAGGCGGCGAGGATCGTCGGGGCGCGCAGGAAGCGAGGGTCGTTCATCATCACTTCCTCCTCGGCGTCTAGGTCGTAGTAGAAGTTGCCGGGGATGCCGTTTATGGCCGGCGGCGCACCGGTGATGATGGCGACGTTGTTGGGGTTGGTGAAAGAGGGAATGACGGTGTTTACTTGGCCGTGGACGCCGCGCTCGATGATCGCACGGAGATTGGGCATCTGAGCGGCGGCTTCGTCGAGGTAGGCTTGGGAGCAGCCGTCGAGGCAGATGCCGACGACGGCTTTTTCGCGCGGGCGATAGCCCCGGTCATTGACTTGAATCATGCGTTGGGGGCAACGGCGACGCGGATGTGCTGGCGGGTTTCGGCTAAGGCGATGGCTTGCGCTAGCTCGGCGAGGGCAAAGGGTTTGCTGACCAGCGATGGGTACGGATAGCGGTCGGCAGTGCGGGCGAGAAAGGCGAGCGCCTCGTCGAGATGGTGCGGGTTGTAGTTGTGGACGCCGCGGATGGTCAGGCACTTGCGGATGACCTGCTCGCCGGTCAGCTCTAGCCGGGTGTTGGGGTGGACCATGCCGACGAAGACGTAGCTGCCGCCTGGACGCAGGGCCGCGACTCCCGAGGGAATCAAGTCCGCGTTGCCGGCGACTTCAAAAACAGCGTCGAGTCCTTCCGGTGGCGGATCGGTCACAGGTATCGCGCCGAATTCGCTGGACAGCGCGAGGCGGTCTGCGTCGATGTCGGTACAGTAGATTTGCTCAATGCCGTGCTCGGCGAGCAGGGCGCACGTATTGAGGCCGATCAGACCAGCACCCTGGACCAGAACCTTGTCGCAGGGGGTGGGCAGCACTGCGATGGCGTTGACTGCGGTGGCCAAGGCGCAGTTGGCTGGGGCGACTACGGAGTCGGGTAAGCGGTCTGCTACTTTGGCGATGTGGGTGCCGGGTCTAATGAGCAGATGCGTGGCGTAACAGCCGTTGAGGCCGCTGCCGTCGGTGGTCGTGGCGTGGCCGTACTTAAAGAGCGCGGCACATTTTTCCGGCAGGCGATGTTCGGTGCAGGCCAGACAAGAACCGCAACTGTCGGCGATGCTCCAGCTTACGCGGTCGCCCGGCGCGAAGGCGGGGCGCTGCGCGGCGACGACGCGGCCGACGGCCTCGTGGCCGAGGATCAGGGGCACAGGCTCCGTGCGCAGGCCGGACAGCGTGTGGAGGTCGGAGCCGCAGATCGTGGCTAGGCCGATCTCGACGAGCACTTCACCGGGCGCGAGTGAGTCGGGCAGAGGCAGGTTTTCGCTGCGGAGCGGATGGCCTGGGCCGTCGAATACCTGTGCGGAGGCCGTGGGCATGGCTAGCCTTGCGGCTTGCGCCAGTAGCCTTCGAGCAGGTCTTGCGGTGTCCAGCCCAGCAGGCGTCGGGCCTTGGCGTTGCTGTAGCGGCCGTGGGGTGTGTCCGTGGTGATGTGGAAGATCTCGCAGCGCGAAGGCAGGGACGCCAAATCTACCTCTAGGCACTTTTGCAGGGCGCGAGCGGCGTCGGGAAAGGTGACGGAAAAGGGATTCGTGCCGCGGCCGAGCTGCTCGGCTGACGGCTCGGCGTCGCGAAAGCTCAAAAAGAGGGTGGTGAGTACGTGGATGGGGTGGTTGGCGGCGAAGACGCGGCAAATCTCTTGGCCGAGCGATTTGGTGTGGGCGTAGAGGCCGACGCCTGAATGAAGGGGGACTTCTTCGCTGATATCGAAGTCGTAGTGCTCGTACGAGGGGCCGGCTTGGGTGAAGTGGGGCCCGGTGTTGACGAAGCGGGAGTGGCCGTTTTCGACCGCGGCGAGGATGCCGTTGTACGTGCCGGTGGTATTGACGTCAAAGGCGATCTTGCGGTCGGGGCGCAGCACCGAGCAGTTGATGGTGACATCGGTGCCCTCGGTGGCGCGGCGCACTTGATCGAGGTCGGAGACATCTACCTGCATGGTCTCGTGCGGGCTGTCGAAGGGCATGATGTCGGTGATGCGTAGCTCGTAGGTGTCTTGGAGCTGTGCGACCACGTGTGGCCCGAGCATACCATTGCCGCCTAGCAGCAAAACTTTCATGGGTTGGCCTCAAAATTGTATTGGGGATCAAACGATAGGTGGCCCTTGGCGCGCTCGACGGAGAAGCGAGCGCGTGCCGCCGCAGACTGGATGTGGATGGCGCTGTACTGGCCGGCGGGTCCCTTTTGCACAAGCTGGCCCACGGCTTGGGCGGCGTCGCGCTCGTCGAGCCACATGGGATCGTAGGGCTGGTCGGCGACTTCTTCGGCGCGGACGAGGTGGCCGAGGCGGGCAATAGTGATGCGGAGTTCGTGGCTGTGGGCAAATTCGCGGGCCGTAAACTCGGCTAGGTGCGCGCCGAGAACGGCTGGTGCGCAGGAGGGCAGCGGCTTCCAAGTCTCGTCAACGGTGAGGTCTTCTTCGTACGGGGCGAAAAGGTCGAGGGTGCTCAAGAGGATGACGTGTTCGACCTCTGCGGCGGCCGCGGCCCAGAGCAGATTGTACGTGCCGCGCGTATTGCGGTCCAGCCAGGTGATCTCACCGTCGCCCGCCCGCGGCGCATAGGCGAGGTGGACGACGATGTCGATGTCTTTGACGAGCGCATCGGTCTCTGAGTCGTGTCCCAGATCGCACTGGATCCCGAATCTAGGCTCGGGGTCGGTCAAGCGCACTTGGTGTGTGTCGCCGAGGCCAGCGGCTAGGGCTTGGCCGAGCGAGGTCGCGGCGTTGGTAATGAGTACACGCATAGCCTTAGAGTACCTGTTGGTCGGTTTGGGTGGGGACGATGTCGTGGATCTGGCTGTCCATTAGCGCAGTGGGCGACTGCATTTCGAGCACGGCCTTTTCGTGCAGCTCGTCGATGGTGCGGCAACCGGCCGTGGCGAGAGTGGCGCGCAGCATCTGGATGCGGATCGGCAGTTTGTCGTGGATTGAGCCGATGTGGGGCACGTAGCCAGAAATGCCCTCCTCAAAGAAGTTCTCTTGCGTCTGTGCATAACGCCGCATGTTGTGGGCGCGCAGCGAACCTTCCATCCAGTACTCTTTGACGATGTCGCCGGCCGCGGTGCGCACGAGGTTGCCCTGGCTTTCGGTGTAGCCGGCGAAGAAACTCCCCATCATCACGGCGTTGGCACCCAAGGCCACGGCCACGGCGATCTCGGCCGGGCCTGAAATGCCGCCGTCGGCGATGATGGGCAAGTAGGCGTTGCAATCCTGCTGCCACTGGTTGCGCGCCGCGTTGATTTCCATCAAGGCCGTGCCTTGACCGCGACCCGTGGCCTTGACTTCCTGCGTAATGCAGCCCGAGCCGATCCCCATACCGACTTTGACGGCGTCGGCACCGGCCTCGGCCAAGAAGCGAAACCCCTCGGCCGTGACGACGTTGCCGCCGATGACCGGGGCGTCGGTGCGCTCCTTGAGGAATTGGATCATCTGCCGCTGGTACTCGGTGTGGCCGTCGGAGGCGTCGATAACCAGCACATCTACTTCTTGCGCGATGAGGGCTTCGGCGCGCTCGCGGTCCTCCGGGTGGGTCGAGACGGCTGCGCCGACGAGCAGGCGCTTCTTTTCGTCGATGGATTCGTTGGGGTGCCGCAGGTGCTTGTCGAGGTCCTTTTTGAAGACCACCGCTTGTAGCACACCCCCCTTGGACAGGATGGGCAGGAAGCCGCGACCGTAGCGGATCATCAGCTCGTTGGCGGCCTTGAGGTCGCTTATTTCGCGACCGGCCTGCACGTCGGTTTTCATGCGGGAGGCGACCTGGCAGTCGAGGTCGCGGCGCTCGTCGAAGTCCTTGTCGGTGAAGATGCCGAGGAGTTGATCGTGGAACTCGCCGCTGGTGGTGACCGGGAAGGTCGTGTAGCCGGTGCGGTGGATGATCTCTACTACTTCGGCGATGGGCTGCTCAGGGGCCAAGGTGAGAATATCGGTCTGAAAACCGGCCTTGAAGCGCTTGACTTGGCCGACCTTGGCGCACTGCTCGTCAGTGGGCTGGCTGACGGGCAGGATGCCGATGCCGCCTAACTGGGCCAAGGCAATGGCCATCTCGCCGCCGGTCACGGCCTGCATAGCGGCGCTGAGAAAGGGAACGTGCAGGTAGAGAAAGTCGTCCCCCTTGCGGCAGAGCCGGGTTTTGAGCGATGTGTTAGGGGCACTGCCGTCGGTGGGCGTGTACCCGGGCAGAAGGCGAAATTCTTTGAGGCTGTGGGAAGGGGTGCTCAGGACTTGGGCCATGGAAGTCCTCTCAGCGTTGGCGGGGGGAAGAGGGAAGGATTTAGCCTTAGAGTATAAAAATTGCATTGGTTTTATTCAACACACTTTATTTTCTTTGATAGATAGCAATCACACCCATAAGCTAAAGGAGCTTTGCTATGTTCTACGAAAAAATTTACCCCAGGAACAACCATTCGACCGACGGCATGACGTGTCTCTTGGCCGGCTTTGTGGCTGGCGTTGCGGTCGGCGCAGCCGTGGGCGTGTTACTGGCCCCGAAAAAGGGCGAGGATACCCGGCGCTTGATCAAGGACCAAGCTGAAGAGACGCGCGATCAGGTGGTGAAGGCCGTGAATGGGGTGACGGCGCGGTTCGAAAAGAAGGCCCCACAGGAAGAAGAGGCGGCCTAAGAGCGGCCGTAGTTGAGGCGGTAGAGGCGCGCGTAGATGCCGTCTTGGAGCAACAGTTCTTCATGGCGGCCTCGCTCGCGCACCTCGCCGCGGTGCATCACCAAGATCTGGTCGGCGCTGCGGATGGTGGAGAGGCGGTGGGCGATGACGATGGAGGTGCGCTCGCTCATCAGCTTGGCGATGGCGTCTTGGATGAGCAATTCGGTCTCGGTGTCGATGCTAGAGGTGGCTTCGTCGAGGACGAGGATTTCCGGGTCGAAGGCTAGGGCGCGGGCAAAGGCCAACAACTGGCGCTGGCCGGCCGATAGAGTTGAGCCGCCTTCAGCCACGGCGTGGGTGTAGCCTTGGGGGAGGCGTTCGATAAAGGGCGCGGCGTTGACGTAGCGGGCTGCGCGCTCGACTTGGGCGTCGTCGATGGCGTCGTCGCCGAGGCGGATATTGCCGCTGACATTCCCGGAAAAAAGGAAGACCTCCTGCTGGACGATGCTGATGCGGCGGCGCAATTCGGCCGCGTGCCACTGGCGCACGTCGCGGCCATCCACGAGGATTTCCCCGCGTTGGATGTCGTAGAAGCGGCAGAGGAGGCTGACGATGGTAGTCTTGCCCGAGCCGGTTGCTCCGACCAGCGCCATACTCTGCCCGGCCTGTAGTTCAAACGAGACATCCTTGAGAATCCAGTCTTCGGCTGCTGGATCGTACTTGAAGAACACGTTGCGGAATTCAATCGCGCCGCCGCGGCTGGCCGCAGGCAGCTTGCGCCGCGGTCCGCCGATGGGTTCGCTGGGGACGGCCAACATCTCGAAGATGCGCTCGGACGCGGCCATGGCGCTCTGCAGCAGGGCATAGCGGTCGGCGATGTCCATGATCGGGCGGAAGAAGCGGCGGATGTACTGGAGAAAGGCCACCAACACCCCCAGTTCGATGCGGTTGTCGATCACGTCCGAGGTCCCGTACCACAACACCAGTGCCATGCCGACCGTGCCGAGTAATTCGGTGAAGGGGAAGAAGATAGCAAAGCAGTGGATTTCGCGGTCTTCGGCGCGGCGATAGGGCAGGTGCTCGGCGTCGAAGTCGCGCAAATTGCGTTGCTGGCGGTTGAAAAGCTGCACCACCTCTAGGCCAGTGATGTTCTCCTGCAAATAGGCATTGAGCCGCGCCAAGCGCGTGCGCAACTCGCGATAGGCGTGCATGGCGAGGCCCTGCAGGTAGAAGGTCGAGACGGCGAGCACCGGGACCACTGTGCAGCAGATCAAGGCCAGCTCAAAGTCGATATAGGCCATGAAGCCGACGATGGCCAGCAAAGTGAAAAAATCCATAAAAACCGAGACGACGCCCTCGCTGAAAAATTCGTTGAGGGCGTCGATGTCGTTGGTGGCGCGGGTCATAATACGGCCCAGCGGCGTGCGATCGAAGTAGCGCAGCGGCAGCTTTTGCAGGTGGGCAAACAGGTCGCGGCGCATATCGTACATGACGCGCTGACCGATCATGCCGGTGACCAAGGTTTGGGCGTATTGAGCGCCGTACTGCACGGCGACGCTGCCAAAGAAGGCCGCGATCATCCACCGCAGCCCCGCCCAGTCGCCGACGGCGATGTAGTCGTCAACCGCTACCTGCGTGATATAGGGACCGACCTGGCCGAAGCCTGCGGCGAGGGCAATGGTGCCAAAGGCGAGGATCACGCGCCCGCGATGGGGCTTGAGATACCCCAACAGTTGCAGCGTCAGCCCCAAATTGAAGGCGCGTTGTTGGATTTCTTCTTCTTTGTTGAGTTCGGTACTCACAGCGTTTCTAGCTCGGCGCTAAGCTGCTGGTGCTGGTACAACTCGGCGTAGAAGCCGCCGCTGTTGACCAACTCGGCGTGGGTGCCCAGTTCGGCGATGCAACCGTCTTCGAGCACGGCGATGCGATCAGCGTGGCGCAGGGTCGAGATGCGGTGGGCGATGATGAGGGTGGTGCGGCCCTGCATGAGGGCGTGTAAATGGTCGAGGATCGCTTCTTCGGTGTGGGTATCTACCGCGGAGAGCGCATCGTCGAGGATGAGGATCTGCGGACGGCGAATGAGCGCGCGGGCCAAGGTCGCGCGCTGTTTTTGGCCGCCGGACAGGGTGACGCCGCGTTCGCCGATGAGGGTGTCGAAGCCCTCGTCGAATTGGTCGATGTCCTTTTTGAGTTGGGCCTCTTCGGCCACGGCGTGGATCTGGGCCTCCTCAGCCGCGTCCACGCCGTAGGTGAGATTGGCACTGAGAGTATTAGAAAACAAAAAGGGATTTTGCGGGACGTAGCCGATGGCGTCGCGCAAAGTCGCTAGGGGCCATTCCTCGATTGGCACCCCGTCGATGAGGAGTTGGCCTGGCTCGGCTTGGATCAAGCGCGGTACGAGGCGCGCCAAGGTGGTCTTGCCCGAGCCGACTCGGCCGATGATGCCGAGGGTCGTGCCCTGGGGAATTTCGAGATCAATCTGATGCAGAACTTGCTCTTCGCCGTAGGAGAAATTGAGCTTGCGAAAGGCAATGTGCCCGGCGATTGGGCGCGGATTCGCCGGTGGCAAGGCGCGGTCTTGGATCTCCGGCTCGACAGCGAGGATTTCGTTGATGCGCTGCATGGACACGAGGGCGCGCTGGGCGCGGTCGATGACCCAGCCAATGTACATGATCGGGCGGATGAGCTGGGTCAGGTAGGCGTTGAAGGCCACGAAGGCCCCCAAGCTGAGTTCGCCGTCGATGACCGCGCGCCCGCCCAGCCACAAATTTAGCCCCAAGCAGAGCGAGGCGATGACGTAGGACAGCGGTCGGTAGTTGGCGCGGGTGAGGATGTAGGCGCGGTTTTTTTCGAGGTACGCCAAGTTGAGCTGGTCGAACGCGGCGTTTTGCGCGGGCTCTTGGGTGTACGCCTTGACCACGCGGATGCCGGAGAGGTTTTCTTGGATGAAGGTGCTGATGCGGCCGAAGTAATCTTGGATGGCCTTGTAGCGGGTGTTGATGACCGCGGCGATGCGGATCATCACGACGCTAAAAAGCGGCATGGGCAACAGCACCAGCAAAGCCAGCTTCCAGTCGAGCAAGCACATACAGGCGAGGGTGAAGGTCAGACCCAAGGCGGTATCGACGATGCCGCGAATGCCATAGACCCAAAAAAGATGCACAGAGTGCAGATCGTTGGTAGCACGCGCCATGAGGTCACCTGTGCGGCGCTGCTGGTAGTACGACAGCGGCAGCTTGAGTAGGTGGGCAAAGTACGCGATGCGGATGTCGTATTCGATGCGGTTGGCGGCGCGGCCTAAGAACATCCGCATGGCGTAGCCGCACAGGGCTACGCCCAAGGCGCAGGCGAGGATGTACAAGACGTAGGTCGCGATTTCCCCGGAGGCCGTATCCGGCGCGGAGACGGCATCGACGGCATCGCCCACCAACAGCGGGATGCGCACGGTCGCCGCCTGCCCCAGCCCAATGCAGAGCGCACCGAGCAGGATGTGCCCCCGATAGGGACGGACGTATTGGGAAAACGGACCAAACATTAGCTGGCGAGGGCTAGCTCGGGAAAGGTGCTGGCCAGCAGCGGGCGCATGGCTGCCAGCGCCTCGGCGCGGTGACTGAGGCGGTTTTTTAGCTGCGGGTCGAGCTGGGCCATGGTTTTGCCATAGGCGGGGACCAAAAAGACCGGATCGTAACCAAAGCCGTTGGTGCCGACTGGGGCCGGAGCGATCAGCCCTTCACACGTGCCTTCGGCACGGCACTGGCGGCCATCGGGACTTACGGCGCAGAGGACGCAGCGGAACCGGGCACGGCGCTGTGCTGGCTCGGGATAAGGCGCAAGCTCGGTGAGTAAGAGCTGACAGCGGCCGGCATCGTCGAGGGCGGAGCCGCCATAGCGAGCCGAGTAGATCCCGGGTGCGCCGCCGAGGGCATCGACCTCGAGCCCAGAGTCGTCGGCAAGGGCGATCTGGCCGCTGGCCGCGGCATAGGCGCGGGCCTTGAGTTGGGCGTTGGCGGCAAAGGTATGGCCGCTTTCCTCGACGTCGAGTTCAAGACCCAGCGCGGCCGGCGCGACGACCTCGATATCGGCGAGTAGGGCGCGGACTTCGCGCAGCTTGCCGGCGTTGTTCGAGGCCAGAAGCAGCGCCATTGCGGCTATTGGGGCTGCTCGTTGATCTCTGCCAGTTTGCTCGCTGCGTAGTCTTTGAAACGGCTATCTTTGATCGCTTGATTGTACCAGCGCCGCGCCTCCTGTCGTTGGCCGAGCTGAAAATGCGCGTCGCCCAACAGTGCTTCAGCGGCTGGGTAGTCGTCTTGGCAACTGGTGGCGCGCCGGCCGAACTCGATGGCTTGGCGGAAGTTGCCCATGCCGTAGTGAGCCTCGCTGAGCCGGTAATGCGTCTCGCAGTAGCCATCGTCTAGATCGGCTGCCTTGTTTAGCGGGGCAATGGCCTCGTGGAAACGGCCGAGTTGGTTGAGCGCAATGCCGAGCAAGCGATGCCCTTCGGCGTACGTGTCGTCGATCTTTAGGGCCTTTTGCAAAAGCGGCACGACGCTCTCTATATCTTCGGTATCGAACTTCACCCGGGCTAAGTCGCCGTACGATTCCATGTACGTGGGGTCGGCTTCTATGGAACGCTGGTAGGTGACGACGGATTTGCCGTAGTCGCGGTTGAGGCGCTGGATGTCGCCGAGGGCGTTGTAGGGTCTGGCGTCGGTGGGATCGGCCGCGATGGACTCGGCAAAGGCCACTTTGGCCTTGTCTTTCTCGTGCAGGCCACTGTGGGCGAGGCCCATGACGTAGAGCGATTGGGCACTTTGCGGGCCGTAGTCGCGCGCTTTGGTAAAATAGTCGATAACCTCGCGGTATTTCTTTTGGCGAAAGCTGTTGAGGGCGGCCTTTTGATAGAGCTGGCCTAGGGCCTTAGCGGCCTGCTCCGGCTTGGTGCCGAGAGCATGGGCTGCGGTAAAACTGGCGATGGCTTTGTCGTACTCATTGAGGGCCTTGTAGGAAATGCCGAGGACATAATGGGCGTTTCCGTAGGAGGGATCGGCCTCCACGGCCTTTCCTAGTTCGATGGCGGCGTTGCGGTAGTTGCCCTTTTTGACCAAGTCGTATCCCGTGCGGAAGTAGTTGAGGGCTTCGGGCGACTGGGCGAGAGCAGGTGCGCTCAAAAGCGCGAGAGCGAGACTGAGCAAGCGGCAGTACTGCAAAGCGGATCCTCCTAGACAAAATGGTAAAAGGCGTGAGTGGGCTTAGCGGTGGGTGTCGAGCCGAGCCTTGACTTCGCCGTCGTCGGGAAAGCGGCCTTCTTGCAGCTTGGAAAAGATCAGTTCGCCATTGAGACTGACTTCGAACCGCCCTCGATCTGAGGGCACCAACGAGAAGGCAGCGATGTCGGTCTTGTAGGCGACGAGTAGCTGTTCCGCCAAACTGGCGGCTCTGGTTTCGTAGCCTCAAGCAGAGCAGTAAATGAGTTCCAAGTTCACGGGGAACCTCCTGTGGAATAGGGGTTGGAAAAGTATAAAAGTCCCTAGGCGAGTTGTCAAAAACGGCAAGTGGGTGCAGTGGACGAGGTTATAGACGGCCCTTATCTTTACCATACATAATTAAATAAAAATCAGCCTCCGCAAGCTCCTTAGACGTTTCCACCAATATCACCTCATCGATAGAAAACGCGGTATGGCAGGCACTTTGTTCGACAAGCAAAAATGTGGCAGTGCGCGACTCGTCCTTGGGGCCTTGCTAGTGGGCGCGGGCTTGGGCATCGCGTGTGGGGGGGCTGCGCCGGAAGAGTATATTCAGCAGTTCAAAAGTCGGCAAAAAGCCGAGCGCGTCAAAGCCGCCAACCAGCTCATCCGCTTTGACGCCGACGAGGTCGTTCCCCTGCTGATTGAGGAAGCCGACTCCGAGTACATTCGCGTGCGGTTTGAGGTAATACAACTGTTGGGCCGCTTTAAGGACGAGCGCGCCGTGCCGACGTTGATCGCGGCCCTAAAAGACAAGTCGCCGCGGGTGGCGGCGGCCGCGGCATGGGCGTTGGGTCAGATCGGCGCGCCCGTGGCGCTCGCCCCGCTGCTCAAGTACGCGCGCGATCCCACGATGGAAGTGCGCCAATACGTGCTCGGTGCGCTCGGGCCGTGCCATTCGTACGAAGCCGAGCCGGCTTTGAGCGACTCGGCTTTCCGCGTGGTGCGCCGCGCCTTGCGTGCCTCCAAGCCCAAGTGGCGGGTCGCCGCCCTACAGAGCCTGCGCTCCTACGGGTACCGCGACGCAGTGGAAGAAGTCATTCGCATGTCAGTGGACCCCTCAAACGAGGTGCGCTATGTCGCGGTGCAGGCCCTCGGCCAGATCGGCAGCGCCGCGCTCCGTCGGCCCGCCCGCAACGCCATCTACGAGGCCCTACTGGTCGCCCTCGACGCCGACGAGTTGCAGAGCATCCGCAGCAAGTCCATGCACGCCCTTGCCGAGATGGGTGATGCACGGGCCGTGCCGCACTTGCAGCAGCTAATGCGCGAGGGCACGGAAGAAGACCAAACCGCGGCGCGGCTGGCCCTGTACAAGCTAAGCCCCGAAGTAGTAGAAGCAATGAGACGAACTGAGTCAGGAGAGAAATGAAGGAATTGAAGGAATTGAAGATCGGCTTTCCGTCCGGGAGCTTGCAGGAGTCCACGTTTGACCTGTTTGTTCGCGCTGGCTATCGCGTGCGGCTCGCGCCGCGCTCGTACGTGCCCGACATCGACGATCCCCAGCTTGCGGGCCTGATGTTCCGAGCGCAGGAAATCGCCCAGTACGTGGCGCGCGGCGTGGTCGATGTGGGCCTGACGGGCCGAGACTGGATCCTCGAAAGCGAGGCCGAGGTGATCGAAATTGGCGAGCTGACCTATAGCAAGAGCACGGCGCGGCCCTTGCGCTGGGTCATCGCCGTGCCCGAGGATTCTCCCATCCAATGCGTTGAAGACCTCGCGGGCCGCCGCATTGCCAGCGAGTTGATTGGCGTGACGCGCCGTTTTTTGCAGGACCGCGGGGTGGAGGCCGAGGTGGAGTTTTCGTGGGGCACAACCGAGGTCAAGGCCGGCATTCCCGGGCTAGTGGATGCCGTCGTCGAGGCGACCGAGACGGGCACATCGCTCAAGGCCAATCGGCTGCGCATCGTCGATACAGTCTGCGAATCGACGCCGCGCTTGATCGCCAACCAGGCCGCGTGGGCCGATGGCTGGAAGCGGGAGAAGGCCGAGAACTTGTTGATGCTGCTCAAGGGCGCACTCGAAGCCGAGCACAAGGTTGGCCTCAAGATGAACGTGCCGCGCGCCCAGCTCGACCGCGTCATCGCCCGGCTGCCAGCCCTGCACACGCCTACGGTCTCCAGCCAGATGGACGACGAATGGGTGGCGCTGGAAATTGTCGCTGACGAGCGCGTGGTGCGCGAGTTGATCCCCCCGCTCAAGCGGCTCGGGGCCGAAGGCATTATCGAATATCCGCTCAGCAAGGTCGTGTATTGATGGTACCCATTGCGTCCTATCCCTCTGAGCCGCTGGCCGCCCCGCTCGCGGCCCTGCTGGCGCGCCGTCCCGAATTAGACCCCGAAGTCGAGGACGCAGTGCGGGACATTCTGCGGCAGGTGCGAAAAGAAGGCGATGCTGCACTGTGTGCGCTGACTCAGCGCTTCGATGGCGTGGAGGTGTGCCCTAAGCAGGTGCGGGTATCAGCGTCTGTGCTCGCCGAGGCCGAGGCCGCGCTCGACCTGAACCTGCGCGCTTCTATGGAGGCGGCGATAGCCAATATCCGCGCCTTCCACGAGCGACAAAAGCTCAACTCTTGGTTTGTCGAAGACGGCGACGGGGTGATGCTGGGCAAGAAAATTACGTCCATCGAGCGGGTGGGATTGTGCGTGCCGGCTGGTGAGGTGCCGCTGTTTTCGAGCTTGCTGATGACAGCCGTTCCCGCGCAGGTGGCTGGCGTTGACCAGCTCTGCGTGGTCACGCCGCCAGTAGCGGCTGGCTGCCCGGCCCCCGTGATTGCGGCGGCCGCAAGCTTGTTGGGTATTGACGAGGTGTACGCCGTGGGTGGAGCGCAGGCCGTAGGGGCGCTGGCGTATGGCACGGAGAGCATTCCGCCGGTACACAAAATCGTCGGCCCGGGTTCCCCCTATACGGTGGCGGCGCAGCGGCAGGTCTTCGGCACAGTGGGCATCGCGCTGTTGCCCGGCCCGTCGGAAATTGTGGTGCTCGCCGACGCGGGAGCCGACCCGCGCTTGGTGGCCGCGGATTTGCTTTCACAGGCTGAGCACGGCTGGGGGGTGGCGTGCGTGTGCATCACGGATTGCGCGGCCTTGGCGCGCCGCGTGCAAGAGGAGCTCGAAGCGCAACGAGCGGCCCTTCCGCGCTATTCAATTATTGATAGTGCTTTAGAAGAATACGGCGCGATTGTCGTGGTGCCTAGTCTCGAAATGGGGATCGAGTTGCTCAACCGCTTAGCGCCGGAACACGCCGAATTGCAGGTGGCCGACCCGTGGCGCTGGGTCGATTCCGTTCGCCATTGCGGCGCGCTGTTCCTCGGCGCGGCGGCCAGCGAGCCGGTCGGCGATTACTTCGCTGGCACCAACCACGTACTGCCGACGCAAGGCGCGGCCCGCTACGCTTCGTCGTTGGGATGGGCCGATTTCGTCAAGACGACGAGCATCATCGCGTACACCCCCGAGCGCTTGGCCCACACGGCCGAGCACATCGCCCGCATGGCGCAAGCCGAGGGATTGGAGGCCCACGCGCAAGCCGTCCGCATCCGCCAACAGGGGCCCACATCATGAGCGCAGATCAACGCACGGCGCAGATTGTGCGTCGGACGACTGAGACCGAGATCGAGTTGCGGTTGTGCCTCGACGGCAGCGGCCAGTGCCGCGCCGACACCGGCCTGGGCTTCTTCGATCACATGCTGCACGCTTTTGCTCGGCACGGCCTATTCGACTTAGAGGTACAATGCCGTGGCGATTTGCACGTGGATGCTCATCACACGGTAGAAGACGTGGGCATTTGCCTTGGCCAAGCCATTGCTCAAGCCCTCGGAGACAAGGCCGGTATTCAGCGCTACGGCCACAGCTACGTGCCCATGGACGAAGCGCTGGCGCGGGCGGTGGTGGATTTGTCGGGTCGGGCCTATTTGGTCTTTGCTGCCGCTTTTAGCGAAGCGCGGGTCGGCGCGCTAGATGTGTCTTTGGTGCGGGAGTTTTTCTACGCGGTGGCCGATCAAGGCCGGATGAATCTGCATCTCGACCTCATACGCGGCCACAATGCCCACCACGGCATTGAGGCGCTCTTCAAGGCGTTCGCCCGCGCCCTGCTCATGGCCGCGCAGCAGAGCGAGCGGGTCCAGGGCATCCCTTCCACCAAGGGCGTGCTCTAAGACGCGGGTACTCGCCCATGAAGATTTGCCACTTGATGTACGACGACGTGGCCAACCCGTGGTTGGGCGGCGGCGGCGCGGTGCGGGCGATGGAGCTCTACCGCCACTTGGCCAGCCGCCACGAGATCACCATCGTCAGTGGCCTGTTTCCCGGAGCCGAGTTAGAAACCGAACGGCATGGCCTGCGCCTTTTGCGCGTTGGCTCGGCCCGCAGCTATGCCCTGAGCCGGGTGGGCTATTGCCGCGAAGCCGTGGCGCAGTTGCAGCGGCTAGAGTGGGATTTGTGGATCAACGAGTTTTCGGCGTTTGCGCCCTTGCGCGTTCCGGTTGCGCTGCGGCGGCAGGGTCTGCTTTTGTTTTATCACTTCATGGGATGGCACGCCCTTGCCAAGCATCCGCTGGTGGGGGGCGTGGCGTGGCTGTGCGAGCGGCGCGCTCTGCGGACTTATGACCGGATTTTGACGATTGCTCCTAGTGTGCAAGCGCGCATTCAGCTACACGCCCGCGACGCGGAGGTTGATCTGGTGTACAGTGGCGTCAATCGGCGCTTTTTTGCGCTGGCGTCTGAGGAAGCGCCGTACTTGCTCTACTTTGGGCGGATGGATATTCACACCAAGGGGATCGATCTGTTGATTGCCGCGTTTGCCGAGATTGCCGCTGGGCACCCGGATATTCACCTCAAGTTGGCTGGGCGCGGCACTCCGAAGCAACTCACTAAAGTACGCGACTTGGCGCGGCGGGCGGGATTGGAAGGCCGGGTGGAGGTTATCGGGAATGTAGGAGAGGAACGACAAGGCGAGCTTTTGCGCCGCGCGCTCGTGGTCTGCGTCCCGTCCCGCTACGAGGGTTGGTGCATGGTGGCGGTGGAAGCTGCGGCCGCTGGGAAAGCTGTGTTGGGTACGGACATTGACGGTCTGCGGGATGCCGTGCGCCACGACGAGACGGGAGTGTTGGTGCCGCCCGAGGATGTGGGGGCTTTGGCGGACGGGATGCGGGCGCTGATTGCTGACGATGTAAGGCGGAGGGCATTGGGATCGGCGGGCCGGGCGTGGGCCGGGCAGTTTAGTTGGGATCGGTTGGCCGAGGATTTGGAGGGGGTGTATTTGCGGGCGGTTGAGGAAATGGAATTAGGAATTAGGAATTGAGAATTGGGAATTGGGAATTGGGAATTGGAGGCGGGGGGCCTATGCCCTAGGGAGATATTTTAATGGTCAAAAAGAATAGACGCGCCAAAACCCAAGCACCGGCAAAGGCCGATAGGCCGCCCTTGTGGAATCACCGATTTTTTCCGCTGGTCTTTTTTCTCGCCTTGAGCTTGTTGTACTTCTACGAGTTCCCGCTGTCGGACAAGATCGTCTTTGGCATGGATGTGGGGACGGATTACCACAAGGGCGCGGACCTGAGCTTCTGGGATAAGGTGCAGACTGTGGACCAGCCGATGTGGGATCCCAAGATGGGCGGCTTCCCCCAGTCCGAGGCGATTCGCCCTCAGTACTTTCCGGCCTACGTCTTGTATTTTTTTACGAGCTTTCAGCGGTATATTGGCTGGCGCTACATTCTGACGATGTTTGTGGCTGGATTGGGGATGTACGCGTACTTGCGGCAAATCCACGTGGGGGGGCGCGCCGCGCTGTGGGGTGGGGTGGCGTTTATGTCCGCGCCGACCTTTTTGGCGTTTCCGTTGGCTGGGCACTATGCCAAGATGGGCGTCATCGCCCTGTTCCCGTGGATCATCTGGGCGTTGGAACGAGCCTTGGCGCAGCGTCGGCTGATTTATTGGGCGGCGGTCGGGGTGTTGATTGGGGCGTGTATTTACTCTCATCCGCCGATGACGTACTTCGCGCTGTTGGGCCTCGGCGTCTATTTCCTGTTCAAGTTGTACCAGTTGCGCCGCGAGCGGGCCATCGTTCGGCGCTTTATTCATTTTATAGGTGCGGTGGTGCTGGGGTTGGCGTTGGGGGCCGAGGGGGCTTTCCCGGTGATGATGTACACTCGCGCTGAGTCCAAACGGGCTACGGGCGACGAGGTGGGGGGCAAGACGGCGGAGGAACAGCTTGCGTATGCGCGGAGTTGGTCGCTGCATCCCGAGGAAGTGGCGTCGCTGGTGGTGCCGGAGTTCGGGGGGTACGACGATGTGCTGGTGCAGGGTGGCTCGCGCTATTGGGGCCGCAATGCGTTTAAGATCAACTCCGAGTACTTTGGCGCGTTGGCTGTGCTGTTGGCCTTGCTGATGGTGCCGGAGAGTCGGCGACGACCGCAGGTGGCGCTGTTGGGCGGCGTGTTTGTGCTGGCGTTGGCGTACGTGTTGGGCGAGCACACGCCCGTGCATTGGCTGGCGTTTCACTTGCTGCCGGGGGCCGATGTGCAGCGCGCCATTGGCATGGGGTCGTTTGTGTTTGCGTTTGCCGGGTGTGCGATGGCGGGGTTGGGGTTGCAGCGGGTGTTGGATGCCGACGCGGATGAGCGGGCGTTGTTGCGGGGCCGCTTGGCGTATGTCGGCGGCGTCCTCGCGGCGTTGGCTTTGCTGGTGGCGCTTTTTCCCAAGGGCACGACTGAGGCGTGGATAAATTTGTTTTATGGAGATATTGCGCCGCAGAAGCGGGCGGTGTTGGCTGGGAGTTACGATTGGATTGCGCGCGGGGGTTGGTACGTGGTGGTGGCTTTGGGTGTGGGGTTGGCGTTGCTCTTGCTGCGGCTGGGGGGGCAGCTTTCGGCGACGGTGTTGGTGGGGGGCTTGTGCGCGGTGACGCTGTTTGATACGTGGCGGGTTGATCGGGTTTATTTGCACTATCGGGATCCGGGGCACTATGCGGATATTCGCCGGGAGAATCCGCGCGCGGTGCAGTTTTTGCAAAAGGATGAGTCGCTTTTTCGCGTGTTGCCCTTGCCTAACTTTCGGGTGTTGGAGGAGCCGGGGTATCACCTACAAGGGGTTTGGTCCATTACGGGTTTTCACGATTTGACGGTGGGGCGCTACGACCGGATGCTAAAGGAGTTTGAGCCGTTGGTGCAGCAGTTTTTGCGTTCGGGGGTGCCGTCGGCCGGGTTTCAATCGCTGTTGAATTTGCTCAATGGGAAGTACTTGGCGGTGCCTAAGCTGCTAGAATTGGATATGGCGGCGTATCCGCTGCGCTTTGAGGGCGCGCGCTATCGGCTATACGAAAATCCGCAGGCGTTGCCGTGGTTTTACCTTGTGCCGGAAGCCGAGGTGTTGGATAGCGGCGAGGCCGTGTTGGCGCGGCTGTTGAGTGGGCGGGTGGATCCGCAGGGGGTGGCTTTGTTGGAGCAGGTGCCGGGGGTGCGGCTCGATGGGGCGGGGGATCGGGCGGGGGATCGGGTGGAGCGGCTGGCTTATGATCCAAAGGAGGGGTTGATTCGCGTGCGGACGCAGAGTGCGGGGGCGCGGGTGTTGGTGGTGTCGGAGAATTATCAGTCGAATTGGTCGGTGTGGGTGGATGGGGAGGAGGCCGAGATGTTGCGGGTGCATTATATATGGAAAGGGGTGGCGTTGTCGGCTGGGGAACACGAGGTGGAGTTGCGCTATTTTTCGCCGGTGTTGGCTTGGGCACGGGGGGCGGGGTTGGTGGGGTTGGTGGTGGTTGTGGGGTTGGTGGCGGCGGCTTGGCGGCAGCGGCGGCGGGATGGTTGACAAATGGTTGGGGGTCGGTGATATTTGCCGACGATAGCCTTGAAGGGCGTTTGCTATGGATAGTGGTGCGATAAATTGGACTGTTATAAGCGTTGGTATTGCGCTGGCGGGGCTGATACTGGCAGCTATACGGGACTCTCGCGTCACCGCACGGGAGTTGCGCGCCGATATGCGGGATATTCGCGCCGATATACGGGCGCTTTCAGATCGGTTGGATAAGCGGATAGATGAGCAGGACGCGAAGTTGGAGCGTCTGGCTGAGCGGTTGGGTCGGCAGGAGCAGGAACAGGCGCGGATGAATGGGGTGCTGGAGACGCTGCCCGAGCGGCTGGGGCGGTTGGAGCAGGAGCAGGCGCGGATGAATGGGATGTTGGAGACGATACGGGCTGGGCTTTCGTATCGGGTGGAGCGGGCAGATGCGGGCGACCGCGTGGCGGAAGATGCCGAATCGTACGAGCCAGAGGGCTGAACGGCAGCGGACCCGCAAATGGAATTTCAACCTATTTGCACAAGCTCCCGCTTGCCTTTGGCCAGTCTTGGTGCTTTTTTAAATAAAGGCTTTACAGGGGGGATAGGGTTTTTTTTATTAACTATTCTGATAGGGAATTTACACTTGACACTTCTATTTTTTCTCGGTATAATTAGCTCTATTGTAGAGGGAGAACGCGTATGCGTTATGGACGAGAAAGCCGCGAAAGGGGGCATATGAAACACGCAAAAACGCAATTTCTTAGTGGGTTTGAAGTAAATCCATCTTCTTATATCACTTTCATAATCAGGGACGCGATCCCTGGGGAGGTTTCGTAATGGTACACATGAAGTCGTTAATCCGGCGTTTGGATTGCGTCCCTTGGCTGCTGGCCGCCTGCTTTGCATTAGTATGGGCCGGAGAGGCTCAGGCGCTGGCTGTAGGTCAGGGAGGTCAGCTTGGGGTGGATGTCGCCACTGCTGACAGGTTTAAACTGGAGTTGGACGTGGTGGAAGTAAACGAGGGTGCGTTAGGTGCGGGTGGTTCGCATAAAGATCAAGCATCGGTCCCGATCAAAGTTACAGTCACACGTCTTAAGGCTGATGGTGTGACGGCGATGACTGACGACGAAGCGAAAGCGGCTGGGGTGCTGACGCGTATCTCCTTGGCGGCTAATCCCGCTGACGGTGGGGTCGCAGATATTACTGATCGGACTGCGGAGAATACTCCTACTAGGCTGACGCGGCCTACTGCCCTAAGCGCGGATGCACCAGATGCAACTTGGGACGTCTCCGGGACCTCTACGAAAGAAGCTCGTTACATTATAGATATGCCTATGCTCGTGATTCCGAAGGATAAGGCAAAAGCAGAAGTAACAGTCCACTTCTATCCCAATGACGATGGAGCCATGGGAGCCGATGAAATCGACAGTGGGCGAGGTGTTGGGACCGGTGACGATCTTCGGATCTGGATTACAGGCGATGACAATCCCAACGATGGTGAAAATACAAGCCTAGTTCGCCCGGCGTATTTTGTGCTACGCGACAATGACCGGGCCAACGCGGCGATCACTTTCACGTTTGATAGGGTCGCTGTAAGCAAAGAAAGTGATCGGACGGCGATCAACGTGATCGCATCCTTGGATGCAATGGCCACAACCACGGCTCTGACGTTTTCTTTTAAGGACGTTGCCGATGGTCGCCCTGCTTCTCCTGCTGCTTCTACTGTGGATGACGAAGGCTGGGCTGCCCTCGGAACTCTGAACGACTCAACCAAGGTCGCTTCTCGTGATGCGTTTTATCGTGGGAGTGACTTTGGCGATATAGTCATCGCCAAAGATAAGATGTCGGCGTCAAAGACGATTCACATTGATCCTATAAATGTGGACAAAGAGCGACTAGGCAAAACGGACACTTGGATCGCGCTAGGCTCAGAATCTACATTAGAGGGGATAAATGTTGTCCCCGGCTTCATCAAGATAACGGACGAAGGGTTGCCTAGAGTGGATTCGGTGGCAGAGATCTCTTCTCCGATTTACGAGGATGGTGGGGACAATCAAGAAGCCAAGGTGAGAATTACCTTGAAGGATCCTGCTCCAGCTGGGGGGACGGTTGTATCTATCACGATTCAACAGGTGGCCGGTAAGGGGACGCGCGATACGGAATACGAGGCGGAGGTAGATGACAGTAGGTTGGAGATTCCAGAAGGCGAGAAAATGGGGGTAGCGACTATTTTTGTTTCCCCCGAAGATAACGATGCCAAGAATGATTGGCAGTTCGAAGTTCACGTCAATACTGGAGACGTGACCGAGGATAAGTTCGATACAATCTCCATCGTTGACGACGAGGGAGATATCGCTAGGATCGAAATGACGGCGGCTCCTCTGGAGGTGTCAGAGGTCGGCGGTGAACAAACTGTTATGATCACCGCGCATGTGATCGGCAAAGCATCCTCCTCAGCCATGGAGATACCCTTGACTACGGCTGGTGGTAGTGCGACCCGGGAGATTGACTACAGAGCATCCTATCGTACTCTGACGATTCCTAGCGGCGAGATACTGGGCGTACAGGCTATCACTATTACCCCAGTAGCAGACGAGAAGGATGACGGGGATGGTAAGGCGGCGGATGAGAACATCTTAGTGGGAACGACTCTGGTGGATGATATAACGGCAAATGATGGTACCGACAGAATCATCAAAGTCGGCGATAAGAAGATCGCGGTCCACCATGCGGAGATAACGCTGAAAGACGAAAAGACGCCGGCGGCGGAGGCACCGGAGGAAGTACCTCCCGTATCGTTAGCTGACGACGATACCGCCATCTCGGGCACGGTTGGCGAGGAGTTGGAGGAGGAACTGCCGGCAGCGACCACTGAGGACGAAGATGCCGAAGTGACGTATCTCCTCTCCGGCGATCTTCCCGCTGGCCTGTCGTTTGACGCGGATACGCGGACGATTTCAGGTACGCCGACGGCGGCTGGAGAAGCCGAGGTTACTTACTACGCCACGGATGGTACCAACGCCGCGACCTTGACCTACACCATCACCATCGCGGCTGCGCCGACGCCCGAGGTTAATCTTGAGGGTATAACCTCAAGTCATACTTCGGTCCGCGAGAACGACGGTCAGGCGACGAACATCACGCTGACCGTGACGTTGGCGAAAGCCGCTGGGTCTGGTGGTGAGAAGGTCTCCCTCGGCATTACCACGCCAACAGAAGGTAAGGCGGCCCAGCGCGATACGGACTTCGACGCCTCACTGGACGGAGCCATCACCATTGCCGAAGGCTCGAGATCAGGGACAGCACAGCTTACCCTGACGCCCAAGGACAACACGACAGCCGATGGCCACAAGGCTTTCGGTGTGCAGGCTACTTCGTCGAGTGGTCACTCAGCTCAGGTCGATATCGGTATCTCCGATAACGAGTCGGACAGCGCAGGCATCGTCCTGTCGGTAGATCCTGAAGAGGTAAGCGAAGGTGCTACGACTTCGGTCACAGTAACCGCTTCCTTGGACGGTAAAGCCGCCGCAGCCGATGTGACGGTAAGCATTGGCATCTCTTCGGAGTCGTCCGCTACCCGCGATGTGGATTACAGCGCAGATTTCGATCCGCAGGCGCAGATCACGATTGCGGCGGGCGATGTGTCAGGCTCGACATCCGTGAGCATCAACGCTGCTGCCGACACCGACGCGGAAGAAGGCGACGAGACCATTATCCTAGTCGGTTCCGCTGACGACTTGGCCGCTGGTTCGGCAGCCATTACGCTGGCAGACGGCGAGGCGATGGAGGACGGCGGCGACATGGACGACGGCGGCGACATGGACGGCGGCGACCTGGACGACGGCGACATGGACGACGGCGAAGACATGATGACGTCCTTTGCTTTCGCCGGGGAGGTCGTAGACCAGGCGTACACCGCTGGTACGGCGATCACTGACTTGGTCCTGCCGGCAGCTGAGCACGGTGAAGGCGATGTAACGTACAAGGTCTTCGGCCTGCCTGCTGGCTTGGCGTTTGACGACTCCACGCGGACGATTTCGGGCACGCCCGAAGCCGCCACCAATGGGGCTGTCGAAGTCACCGTCTTGGCGCAGGACACCACAAACACCGCCACCACGTTGACCTTCAACATCACGGTCAACGCGGCGCTGAGCTTCGGCGACTTGTTTGGCGATGCCGCTGGTAAGATCGTTCCGACGGATTCGCATGGTTTGACTGAAATCCGCGAATTCGTCATTGGCCAGCGCGTGGAGGGCCTCACGCTGCCGGAGGGCACAGGCGGCACGGCACCGTTGACGTACAGCCTGTCGCCGGCCCTGCCGGCGGGCCTGACGTTTGACGCGGTCACGCGGACGATTGCGGGTACGCCGAGAGCGGCGAGCGAGACCGTATATACGTACACGGTCACGGACGCCAACGGCGCGAGTTCAGCGCTGTTGTTGCAGACGCTGCCGGCCGCATTCGCGCTGGCGGACAACTTCCCGAACCCGTTCAACCCGGCGACGACGATCAAGTATGCGTTGCCGCAGGCGGTGGACGTGGAACTGACCGTGTATAACGTACTTGGTCAGCCGGTTCGGACGCTGGTTGCCGAGCATCAGAATGCGGGTCGCTACGTCGTGGAGTGGGACGCGACGAACGACAGCGGACACAGCTTGTCTTCGGGGATGTATTTCTACCGCTTGCAGGCGGGCGGTGACCGCGAAGTCAAGAAGATGCTGCTACTCAAGTAAGCACCCACTGCACAGCGAGTTAGTGAAATGGGACCTCAAGCCTCAAATTGGGGTCCCATTTCACTATGTAAAACAGGTTCATAAATAGAAGGAGAAGCAACTATGCAGAACAGCGTGCGCAAGACGTTTTCTCTTGCCATCGCCCTGTTGCTCGCACTCTGTGGTGCTGCTGTCGCCGGGGATAACGCGAACGTCGTCATTTCGCTGGATGGGGAACATGCCGCCGCCGGTGCTGGTGAGCAAGTACAGGTGGCAGTGTCGGCCGCTGGAATGGTCGGGGTAAAGCAGTTTGAAGTTACCCTGACGGTATTGCCCGCGGATGCCTTTGATCTAGCGGCGACGACGTTTACCTCTAGAGACCTTGATTTTGATTTTTTTACCCCTAATGATGGCGAACCGCTTAGCGTAGAATTGTTAGGGGATGGGCAGGTCAAAAGTGGTGCGGCCGCTCTCGGCGAGGCGATAGATGGCGATGGTGCGTTGGGTGTTTTTACCCTCACGATGTCGAGTAGTTTTAGCAGGGATTCCCCAGCCGAGATTGTGGTGAGTAGCGTGTCCCTTGGGTCGTCGTCTGTGGACCGGGATGTCCTTGGTGCCGAGGGATTGTTTATCGTCAATTGGGCCGTGCCCCCGCCGAATATGTTGGCGACCTCAGAGCTTTCCTTTAACCCGGCCTATTCCTCGGTCGGCACAGGGGCGGCCGAGGATGGCAGCCCCGGCGAGATCGAGTTCTCGGTCAATTTCACCGATGATGGTGCCCCCGCCAAGGGCCAGACCATTGCTTGGGACATCACTAATACCGGCTCGCGGTCGGTCTATCTGCTCGGCATCGGTGAGGTTCCCTCGGGCGTGTACGTATGCCTGCGGAATGTGACCGATGAGGATGGCAATGCGGCAGTACAGTTTGATGCCGAAGGCAACTTAAAGGCGGCTGCGACTTCGCTCGACGTTCGGGCGCGCACGACTGCTGTAAATCCGGCCGGTGACACCATTGATTTGGCGGTTGATTTCGGTGCCACATGGGCGGTGCCAGATCCCGATCAGTTGATGTTCGTCTCGCAGGTTTCCCTGAATGACGATGACAAGGCCGACAACGAGCTAGTTAAGGGTCCGGGTGAAGAAGTCACAGTTAAGCTGTCGGCGGCCGGGCTAGCCGGCGTGAAGCAAGTGGAGGTCATCGTGACAGTGTCGCCCGCGGATGCCTTTGATCTGGAGGCTACTACGTTTTCGGGTTCCTCTGCGTTTATCCTGTCGGCACCGGGCGTGGAAGTCTCCGGCAATCAGGTGCGAGGCGGCGCAGTCGTTCTCAGCGATGCCGTAGATGGTGATGAAGATCTGGGCACCTTCACCCTCGTCACCTCGGACAACTTTACCGAGGGGATGGAGGCGGATATTGTGGTCCACAGCGTGTCTCTTGGCCCGTCCTCTGGCGTGCGCGATTACTTGGACACCGAGTTGTTGAGTCGCAGCATGCACCTCAACCGGCCGGATCCAGTGCTGGTGGCTACCGCGCCGCTGAATGAGGATGGCGACACGTGGCCGGTCGGCAACAAGTCGATTTCTGACGAGCTCAGCAAGATCGAGTACTCGGTCAATTTCACCAATCTCTGGGGTGAGCCGGGCGAGGGTCAACTCATCTTGTGGGACGTGCACAACCTGAGCGCAGAGTGGGTGTCCGTGCTCGGTATTGGCACGATTCCCCCTCATGGTAGCGCGTTTGTGCGCAATACGACCGATGCCGATGGCAATTCGTCGATTGAGGTTGACGCCGATGTCGTGTCTTTCCTCAGCATTACGGCGAGTACCGACACGGAGAATTCGGCCGGCAAGGCCCTCAACTTGGGGCCGATTGACTTTAGCGCGGCTTGGGCTGCTGCTAAGCCGCTAGCCGCCTTGCCGTTGGCTAACGCGCTGAGTCAGAACTATCCCAACCCTTTCAATCCGGAAACCACCATTCCCTACGATCTGAGCAGCGATGCGATCGTCTCCCTGACGATTTACAACATCGCGGGTCAGGTCGTGCGCAAGTTAGTTGACGGCGAGGCGCTGGCCGCAGGTCAGTACCAAGCCGTGTGGGATGGCCGGAGCGAAAGCGGCGCTAGCGTCGCCAGCGGCATGTATTTTTACTTGCTCCGCGCCGGCGACTTTGTAGCTAAGCGCAAGATGGTGCTGCTGAGGTAGTTTTCTCAGCGGGACAACAGCAGCAATCAGTGAGTGAAATGGGGCCTCAGTGAGGGGTCCCATTTCCTTTTTTAGCCGTAGATTGTTGGGTAAGACTGCGGCGTTATTTGCGCTTGGCTATGAAAATCAAGGTTCTATTTTTTGCTTCCTGCCGCGATGCCGTCGGCCATAGAAGCTGTGAGTGGGAGATCGCCGAAGGTTGCCGAGTCGCGGACTTACAGCGCGAACTCGTGGCCGCATATCCGCAACTGGCCGCGGTGCAGCAGGTGTTGTCGATTGCGGTCAATTCCGAGTACGCAGGGAGCCATACCGCGTTAAAAGCGGGCGACGAGGTAGCCTTTATCCCGCCTGTAAGTGGGGGCTGACGTGTTCAAAATTACCGAAGACCCAATTGAACCCAGCGATTTGTTTGCCGACGTGGTGCGCGATGAAAATGGCGCGGTGGCCACGTTTGCCGGCGTGGTGCGCAATCACTCCGGGGACAAGCAAACCGAGTACTTAGTGTACGAAGCGTATCCGGCTATGGCCGAGAAGAAGATGGCGGAGATTGGCAAAGAACTGAAGGCGCGGTGGGGCGTCGTGGACGTCGGGATGATTCACCGCGTAGGGAAGCTCGAAATCGGGGAGATCAGCGTGTTAATTGCCATCGCTAGCCCTCATCGAGCCGAGGCGCTGGCCGCGTGTCAGTACGCGATTGATCGGCTCAAGCAGATCGTGCCGATATGGAAGAAGGAAGTGGGGGTCGAGGGTGAAAGCTGGGTTGAAGGGCCACAGGCAGCCTATGAAGGCCGCTAAGTATGGTGTTCAACTTTGGTTGGCTATTAGAGGGCCGGTTGGCAGGTGCCGGGCAGGTTGGTGGTTGGGAGGGGGACGAGCGGCTGGAGGGTGATCTCGATTTGCTGGCGGCGCAGGGCGTAAAGGCGATTGTGTCGCTGACCGCGAATGCCCTGCCGGTAGGCGAGGTGGCAGCGCGCGATATGGCGTACTTGCACTTGCCCATACAGGATATGCAGTCGCCTTCACTCGGAGATATACGGGCGTTTGTTCAATTCGTTGACGAGGCCATCGAGCAAGGACGGCCGGTGATGGTCCATTGCAGTGCGGGATTGGGGCGCACGGGCACGATGTTGGCGAGTTATTTGGTGAGAATAGGTAGCAGTGCGGCGGACGCCCTGAAGCAGGTGCGGAACCTGCGCCCCGGCTCGGTGGAAACAGCCGCCCAAGAACGGGCCGTATATGAATACGCCGTGCATCTTGGGCAATTGACATAGTGAGGCGGCACCAGTACATTGAATAAAAGTGTGGCTCCGAAGTGGCTACACGCTAAAACCGGAGGAGAGGGTCGGATGGAAAAGGTTGATTTTCCCGAGTGTTTAAAGTGTAGAGAAGGCGTTTTGATTCCGCTTTCCGACTATGGAAGAGACGGCGCGGCTATTCACTACAAAGCGTGGGCCTGCACGAATCCAAGTTGTGGATACCATATGAGAATTGACAACGGCGAGTTGAGTATCGGCGAGGAACTCAAGAAATCGTTTAAGTAAGCGGTTCCGTCTTCGCCTTTGGCACGCGGTAAAAGTAGTAGATCACGAGAAGAGGCCCCCTTTTGTGGAGCCTCTTCTTCTTATGGGGTCTGTTGTTGGCCAACATCAGTGTAAGCAGTTGGGGAATCAGGGCAGGTGCCTTGGTCTTATCTTTTGCGATGTGGCTTCATGCAGTTACAGAGAAGTACTACGATAAGGAAATTGCAGTGCGTCTCTGGATCGAAGTCCCTTCGCCGGGCGAAGGTGTGGACGGAGATATGGTGCTGGCCAGTGAAGTGCCTTCCACGGTTCGCGTCTTGGTCACTGGCGGGGGCAAGGATCTGCTGTTTGACTTGGACGACGATTCCTTTGTTCTGAGGTTGCGGGCCGAAGGCAAGAATCGGATCCACCGCTTGACTCCTTCCCAAATCACCAAGCGGGAGGCCGACGTGGATGTCGAAGTCAAGGAAATTCTCGAACCAAAAGAAATTGCAATTGCCCTAGCGCCGAGGATGGAACGGGATGTGCCCGTGCGGGTGCAAGCAAGTATAGAAGTGGCCGCAGCCCACGTACAGGTGACGCCGGTGCAAGCCGATCCCGCGCTCGTCCGGGTGATCGGCCCGCAGCAGCAGGTCGCAGCATTGCGTTATGTGGATACGGATTCGCTGGTTTTGCAGGAGATCCGGGAAGATGTGGATGTGAAGTGGTCCTTGCGACATCCCGAGCACACGCAACTCGCGTTCGTGCCCGAGGCTGTACGCGTGTACGCCACCGTGCAGATGTTGGCCGAGGACGATTTAATCGGAGTGCCGATTGCTGTGCGTCATGCCGGCGAGGCGCGCCTGCGTCCCGAGCCGGCCACTGCCCAAATCAAGGTGCGCGGCGGGGTTGGCGTGATCACCCAACTCGACCCGGCCCGCGACATAGAGCTGTACGTAGATTATACCGAATATCAGGGGAATGCACTGCCAGTGTACAGCGCGGAGACATCACTTTTCGAGGTGCGCCAGATTGCGCCGGCATACGTCGATTTGGTGAGCTACTAGCATGTTGGTACTGGGGCTGGAGACCTCCTGCGATGAGACGGCCGCGGCAGTCGTTGATGAGTCGTACGCTGTGCATTCCAATATCATCTTCTCGCAACAAGATCACGCGCCATACGGGGGCGTGGTGCCCGAGTTGGCTTCGCGCGCCCATATGCGTGCTTTGGTGCCGGTCGTGCGACAGGCTCTAGCGACCGCCGGCGTTGGGTGGGAAGAAGTGGATGGGGTGGCAGCGACGCGAGGGCCTGGCTTGGTGGGGTCGTTGATCGTGGGTCTATCACTGGCCAAGGGGTTGGCGTTGGCGCGCAACAAGCCGCTGGTAGGCGTCCATCATCTAGAGGCCCACGTGTTTTCCAACTTGGTCGCCGCGCAGGTCGAGGTTCCCTTCCTAACACTGCTGGTGTCGGGCGGACATACCGAGTTGATCTTGGTACGCGAACTCGGTTCATACGAAGTGCTGGGCCGCACGCGCGACGACGCGGCTGGCGAGGCATTTGACAAGGTCGCCAAGCTGCTGGGCCTGCTGCCCGGGGAAGGGGTGGTGGCCGGTGGTCGGCTCATCGCCGAGTTGGCCGAGGATGGCGATCCCAAGGCCATTGACTTCCCACGCGCCCTCGTGGACGAGATGGACTTCAGCTTCAGTGGCCTCAAAACCTCGGTCTTACACTACGTCCGCTCTCTTACCCCGCAAGCGCGTACGCAGCAACTCGCCCATATTGCCGCTAGTTTTCAAGAAGCCGTAGTGGATGCCTTGGTCGCTAAGACCCTGTTGGCCTTGGAGCGAGCAGACGTGGCGACCGTATGCCTTGCGGGCGGCGTTGCCGCCAACCAGCGGCTGCGCCAGCGGCTGCGCGTCGCGGTCGAGCGCCGCGGCCTAGCCTTCCATTGTCCGGCGTACGATTTGTGTACAGATAACGCCGCTATGGTAGGGGCTGTTGGAGCCTTTTACCTCAGTCGCGGCGTCTGCGACAGTCTCAATGTGGACGCCGCTCCCCGCTTGGGCTGGCGTGTCTGAGTGGTCGGATAGCCACCTCCAGCTAGCGGGACCACGCGTATTCCTCGTCCTGCTGCCCTTCCTACTCGCATTCGTTTATTGGGTATATCAGCGGACGTATCCGCAAATTGATTCCAAGCGCCGCATGGTGCTCGTGGCGTTGCGTGCTGTGGCTGTGGCCTTGCTAACTATAGTGTTGTGCGAGCCGGTTTTGACGTGGTGGCACCAGCAGGTCATCCGACCGCTGGTGTTGGTGTTGGTCGATACGAGCCCGAGCATGAGGGTAGCCGACGGGTCTGTCACGCGACTACAACAGGCTGTGGCCGTGCTGGGAGACGAGGGTTGGTCAGCGCGCTTGCAGCAGGCCGAAGTCCGCGCTTGGGGATTTGCCGAGTCAGCGTATCCGCTCGCGCTTGACACGGTCGCGACCGCAATTACTCGCGGCCAGGCGACCAACATAGGCCGTGCCCTCGCCACCAGCTTGGAGGCGGTCACCGAGCGGGAGCGCGTGCAAGGTATGGTCCTATTCTCCGACGGGGGCCACAACTTGGGCCGCAACCCGGTGCAACTGGGCGCGGAATTGGGCGTACCTGTGTACGCGCTTGGCGTGGGGGGCGCGGAGGTACCCGTCGATGTCCAGCTTGTAGATGTGCGCACAGCCGAAACCGGATACGTCGGTCAGAGCCAGCCAATTGACGCCGAGGTGCGGAGTTGGGGATACGAGGGACAGCACGTGGAGGTCCAGTTCTATGAGGGAAAGCGATTGCTCCAGAGACAATCGCTGCTGTTGGCCGGCGATGGACAGGTGCAGCGCGTTTCCTTTGCAGTGACGCCCCAGCAGGCTGGGGTGCGCATTTTTCGCGTGGCTATTGCGCCTGTGGCCGGGGAATTTGCGACCGCAGACAACGAGGCCCTCGCGTTTACCCACATTCTCGCCGGGCGCACGCGGGTTCTGTTGCTAGCTGGAGGCCCCAGCGAGGATTTGGCCTTTTTGCGCCGCAGTTTAAGCGCAGATTCGAGTTGGGTAGTAGAGACCATGATTCAGCGGGAGCCGGACGCGTTCTACGGCGGTGCGTGGAGTCCGGCTGTTTTGCAGGGCCGGGATGTGGTGCTACTGGTGAATCCGGGCGCATGGCTGCTCAACGGCCCGCCCGCCGCTGCGTTGGTCCAGCACGTGTATGCCGGTGCCGGTTTGCTCGTCGTCGGCGGTCCCAAGATGGCGCGAGCTTGGCGCGCCGACTCGCCACTGGCTGCGCTCATGCCGCTTCAGGTAGCTGGCCCTGTGCCCTTTGTGCCGGACGAGGTCTTGTTGCGACTCAGCGCGGGCGGGCGGTACCATCCGGTCGTGCGCCAGCCCGCGGGGGCAGACGACCCGTGGCTTCGGTTGCCGCCGCTGCCAGGATACTTTCGCACGGCGCAGCAGCGGCCAGGCACCACTGTGCTGGTCGAGAGTGCTGGTGGCGAGCCTATCATAGTTGCGGGGGCTTATGGTGAGGGCAAGGTCCTCGCGGCTCTATCCGCGTCTTTTTGGCGGCTCGACCTGATGAGCAGCGGCGTCGATAGCCAGCCGCAGACCATTCGCACGTTCTGGCGCGATGCCGCCAAGTGGCTCGCGCTCGACGCTCCGGGCGGGCGGGTCCGAGCCTCAACGGAGCGACCCGTGTACCGGGCGGGAGAAGAAGTGGTTTTCGCGGTGCAGGTTTTTGACGAATTACTGAAGCCGCAGCCGGGGGCGACGGTACAGATTGCGCTAGCCGGGCGAGAAGCGTTCGACCTGCAATCACAAGGAGCCGGGCACTACCGAGGCGTCGCTAGTGGGCTGGCCCCCGGCACGTATGAATACGAGGTCCGAGCTGCAGTGGACCAAGCCGCTGTAGGTGCGGCTACGGGCCGCTTTGTCGTCGAAGAGTACAGCATTGAGCTTGGGGATTTGCGCGCCGACCCATTGCTCTTGGGCGCGCTGGCCCGCGCTAGTGGCGGCCGCGCCTATTCGCTCGCGGACTGGGAGGACATGCTAAAACAGCTTGCGCCGCGCAAGGGTTGGGTCGAAAAGGCCGAGGTTTTGCCACTGTGGGGGCCGCTGTGGCCCGCGCTTTTAGCGATTGCCCTGTTGGCTGTCGAGTGGTTTGGACGCAAGCGCAGCGGCATGATCTGACGCGCCGCAAGGTGCAAAAAGCCGCGTTTTTGTTTATTTTTTGTCAATCCCCTTTCCCATCTGATTGCTTCCCAGCCTAGGTACTAGCGGAGTCTGCGGCTCTATGTCCGAGTTTTTGCATACGCCCAAAGGCGAGAAGAAACCCCAAGCGCTAGGGGTGCTCCTCCTCGGCCTCGGCGCGTTTTTACTTGTCTGCTTGATATCCCATTCGCCGCTGGATCCCCCTAATTCGAGCCGCTCGGTGGCGGAGAGTTTGAATTGGGGGGGGTGGATCGGTGCGTATGCGTCGTATGGGGCCTTTGCGGGCATGGGACTGGCGGCGTATGTCTGGCCCATGCTCTTGTTGTTGTGGGGTTGGAATAGGGTGCGTTGCCGGCCGGTGGCTCTTGCGGTGCAGCGTAGTGTGGGCCTTTTGCTCATGGCGGTCTTCATCAGCATCGCTACCGGTCTGCCCGACTATTCGCCGCACACGGCCTATGCGCTGGGCGGCGTGCTGGGAACCCAGGTCAGTTTGGATTTTCTCATACCGTACCTAGGGAGGCTAGGGTCGGCGGTTTTGCTGGGCGCGCTCTTTGTGGTTGCGGTGATTTTGACCCCCGGTCTGAACTGGCGACTGTTGGCGTGGCTGGGCTCTGGTTTGGCGGTGGTTTGGCAGTGGCTCGGGCGTTTGCGGCGATTCCGCCCTGCTGTGAAAAGCAAAGCGGCAAAGTGGGAGAAGGACAAGGTGGCGGGAGCGACATGGCCGGAGACCGGCGCGGAGCCTCGGGTTGAGGCGGCAGGGGCATCTTGGAAGCCAATGGTTGAAGAGGTTGACGCAGTGGAGCCTCGGGTGCAGGAACTAACGCGCGTTGAGCGGCGCGAGCGCGAAAAGAAAAAGAAACCCACGGTTGCAGACGCGGCGGCTCCCGCGCCGGAGCGCAAAAAAGAGAAGGCAGAGCCAGCCCGTAAGCCTACCGGGGGTCGCTATGAAATCCCGAGTCCTGCGTTGCTAGACGAAGTTCCGGCCAGCCATAGCCGCGTCTCTAAGGAGGCTTTGCTGGAAAACGCCAAGCTGCTGGAGAGTGCGTTGGACAATTTCGACGTGGCCAGCAAGGTCGTAGAGGTGAGTCCCGGGCCGGTAGTGACGCGCTACGAGGTAGAGCCGGCCCCTGGGGTTAAGGTCAATCGCATTGCCGCGCTTTCGGACGATCTCGCGCGCGTGATGAGCGCCAAAGGCATTCGCATTCAAGCGCCGGTGCCGGGCAAATCCGTGGTGGGGGTAGAGATTGCCAATCAGGAGCGGGAGACCGTTTACTTGCGCGAGATCATCGAAGACGAGGTGTTCAGTCGGTCGGATTCCAAGCTGGTCATGGCGCTGGGCAAGACTATTTCGGGCGAGCCGTGTGCCGCAGATTTAGCTAAAATGCCTCATCTATTGGTCGCCGGTGCCACCGGGGCTGGCAAGAGCGTATGCCTGAACAGCCTAATTTGCAGCATCCTCCTCAAGGCCACGCCGGACGAAGTGCGCTTTATCATGGTCGATCCCAAGGTAGTAGAATTGACGATGTACAACGATATACCGCACTTGCTGGTGCCGGTTATCACCGAGCCGAAAAGGGCCGCCGAGGCCCTGAAGTGGGCGGTAGCCGAAATGGAAGCTCGCTACCAGAAACTGGCCAAGCTGGGGGTTCGCAATCTGTCCGACTACAACGCCAAGCTGGTGAGCGTCCAAGCCGAGGCTGCTGAAGACGGCGTTGAGCCTGAGAAGCCGCTGGCGTACATCGTGATAGTAATCGACGAATTTGCCGATTTGATGCTGACGGCCCCCGCTGAGGTGGAGACCTCGCTGATGGGTTTGGCGCAGAAGTCGCGCGCCGTGGGCATTCACATCATTTTGGCGACACAGCGGCCCTCGGTGAACGTGATTACCGGGGTAATCAAGGCCAACTTTCCATCGCGCATTGCCTTCCAGGTAGCGTCAAAGACGGACTCGCGCACGATTCTCGATCTCAACGGGGCCGAGCGACTGTTGGGGATGGGTGATATGCTCTTTCTGCCGAGCGGCCAAGGCGAGCCGCTCCGCGTCCACGGGGCCTTTATTTCTGGCGAGGAAACCGAGCGCTTGGTCGCGGCATTAAAAGAGAGCCAGTACGAGGCCGAGGAAGTTGCGGTGTTTTCCGAGCAGCCGGATATTAACGCGGCTGCCGATGCGCGCGACGACCTTTTCGACGATGCCGTGCGCTTAGTCTGCGAACACCAGCAGGCCTCCACCTCGTTTTTGCAGCGGCGCTTGAAAGTGGGTTATTCCCGCGCCGCGCGGTTGATGGACGAGCTGGAGGCCGCCGGTATCGTCGGGCCGATCGTTGGGGCAAAGCCGCGCGAGATTCTCGTCGAGAGCGCGGAAGAGGAGGATGCGGAAGAATGAGACTGTGGTTGTGGGTTGTGCTCTGTGTGGGCTTAGCTGCGAGCACGGCTTTTGGACAGAGCGGCGAAGAAATCATCGCTAGGGTGCAAAAGCGCCTTGCTAGCTACAAGACGTTTTCAGCCCGCTTTGAAAAGCAGTTCTACTGGGCCGTGCTGGACAAGTACCGCAGCCGCGAGGGCCGGATTTATTTGCGCCGTCCGAACCGCTTTCGCATCGAACTGGAAGGCGGCGATGTGGTAGTGGCCGATGGCAAGGCCGTTTGGTCGTACGTCGTGCACAACGGCCAAGTGGTGATCAGCCCCTACGAAGCGGAAATAAAGACCCCGTGGGAAGTATTTTTCGACTATACCGAGCGCTATGTGCCCATTGCGGTGGAGGAAAGCGCGTTGGGTGGACGGCCCTGCTATTTGCTGATCATGGCACCGGAAAACAAAGCCTCTGTGGTCGAACAGATGCGGATCTGGGTAGATCCTAGAGGGTGGTTTCTGCTGCAAGTCGAGCAGCGCGAGGCCAATGGCAATCGCACTGCGTACGTCCTTATGGATCACCGCGCCAATAGAAGGATAGCCGACGAGGTCTTTTCTTTTGAGGTGCCAGAAGGGGTGGAGGTGCTGGACACGAGGGAACCCCCTGTTGAGTAAGGGGGGGCGGTGGTGGTGCGCAGCCCTGCTGGTACACGCGGGGGCCTTGGCGGTTGCAGCGGATCAGAGTATCTGGATTCTGTTGCGCGACAAAACGGATGCCGAAGGACGGCGCATCGCTTGGGTGGATTTGGGGGCTGGTCATACAGACGCGGAACTGGACCTGCCCGTCAGCCAACGCTATATCGAGCGGCTGCGGGAGATGGGAGTGGCGGTGCGCTTCTCCTCGCGTTGGCTCAACGCGGTTAGCGCGCGGGTTGCGCCCGAGGTACAGCGCCGAGTGCAGGCCGCGGACTTTGTCGTCGCAACTCGTCTCGTGCAGCGCTTGCAGCGGCCTAGCCCACCGCGGCCGGTGCCGCTTGCCAGCCCCAAGTTGCTGCAAAGCCGTTATGGCCCCGCCTTTGAGCAGTTGGCCCAAATCGCCGTTCCCCCCCTACACGACCAAGGTCTGACGGGTGCTGGGGTGCGCGTGGCCTTGCTCGACAATGGTTTCCACTACGCCGAACACGCGGCCTTCGCCTCCATTCGCGTGGTGGCCCAGCGCGACTTTGTCAATGACGACGAGATCGTCGCCGACGAGGTTGATCAACCCATCACGGGCGACGAAAGGAGCGGCAGCCAAAACTTGCACGGTGCCCAAGTGCTTTCTCTACTGGCGGGCTACCACCCCGATCACTTTATCGGCGTGGCACCCGACGCCGAGTACATCTTGGCCAAGACCGAACTAGACGACAACATGCCCGAAATGCCTTCGGAGGAGGATCGCTGGGTCGCCGGTTTGGAATGGGCCGACAGCTTGGGGGCGCAGGTGGTCAACAGCTCGTTGGGCTACAATCGGTGGGACGACGGTACGGGTTACTCGCCAGCGGATCTGGACGGAGAAACCGCGCTGACGAGCGTGGCGGCGGCGCTGGCGGTGCGGCGCGGCATCGTAGTGGTGGTGGCCGCGGGCAATGAGGCCAACGGGGATTGGCACTACATAACGATACCGGCGGACGCCGATGGCGCGATTGCGGTGGGGGCGGTAGATGTGCCCGGCAGCGGCGAGCGCATGCCGCAGATTGCCTCCTTTAGCTCGCGGGGGCCAACGGCCGATGGCCGCATCAAGCCGGATGTGGTCGCGCCCGGTAGCGGCGTGGTGGTCGCGGATCTGCGGCGCGGTGGCTATGTGCGCAGGGGCGGCACTTCCTTTGCGGCACCCTTGGTGAGCGGGGTTTGCGCCCTGTTGTTGCAAAAAAATCCCGAATGGACGCCGGCCCAAGTACTGGAGGCTTTGCGCTCGACCGCGCTGGACTTGGGAACCGCCGGTCCCGATACGGTGTATGGCTGGGGTCAGATAAACGCATTGGCGGCCAGTGGCCTCGACGAGGTGCCGCCGGAGGAGGATCGCTTGTTGGTACCCTTTCCCAATCCAGCGCGGGATGGGGTGGTGCATTTCCCAGTGCAGCTAGCTGAGCGCGGCCTCGTCGAGTTGAGCGTTTTTGACGTAGCTGGTCGATTGGTATTTACCGAGCGTTGGGACCTGTGGCCGGGGAGCCACGACCGGCCGGGCCGCGCCCCGCGCTGGACGCCGAGCCGGGCCGTGGCCAACGGGATGTACTTCTATCAACTGCGGTTGCCTAGCCGCAGCCGCTTGGGCAAAATTGCCCTTGTGCGCGCCCCTTGAGGAAGCCATGATAATCAAAGCAAGCGAGCGCAAGAAGCAGTTGAACAAACGCCTGCGGATGCTCAACCGCCTCGCCTTGGGCGGCGTGACCCTCTTTGTGCCGATCTACATTGGGGTGAGCTTGACGAGCGGATCGGCGGACAAGCTGGAAAACTTGACCAACCTGTTCGCCAACATCAACAACCAAGTTGCCCTGACGGTACCCGTGGACGGGGTGCGCTACATGCACTTTTTTCACGGTCCGCCTGACGAGGGACACAAGTTCGTGCTCATCAACGTGCGGTTGCAGGTGAATTTGCAGCTTGCTTGGGTGATTGTACCGAAGTGTTTTCAGCTAGTTGACGATGGTGGGCGGCGCTATTATCCGCTGTCGCGATCACCGTTCTTCATTACACACACCGACCAGCTCAAGGGGACGAAGGGCGAGGTGTACGAGGGGCAGCTACTTTTTGAAATACCCTCTGAACGCAAGCACGAAAGCCTCCTTTTTGATCGCTACCACGAAACCGAGGAAGATGACAATGGCCACGATTGAGGAACAGTTGACAAGCGGGCGGCAGCAGCTAGAGCGACTGCGAGGGTATCTTTGACATAAGCGGCAAGAAGGAAGAGCTGGCCGCGCTAGAAAAGCGCATGGCGACCGCGGACTTTTGGAGCGATCGGCGGCAGGCCGAATCCGTCGGCAAGACAGCGCACATTCTCAAGGACATCATCGCGGATTGGGAAACCTTGGATGTGCAGTTGGAGGACTTGGACCAACTGCGGCAGATGGCGGCCGAAGAGGGCGATACAGAGGCGCTGGCCGAGGTCGAGGCCGAGGTCGAAAGCGCCGTGCAGGGCATTGGCGAATTGGAGTTTCGCACGATGCTCAACGACGAGGCCGATCCCAAAAACGCGATTCTCGTCATTCACTCGGGCGCGGGCGGCACGGACGCCGCCGAATGGGCGTCGATGTTGATGCGCCTGTACACGCGCTGGACCGAGCGCCACGGCATGGAATGCACGGTCGTGGATCTGCAGCAGGCCGAGGAAGCTGGCATCAAGGGCGCAACCATTGAGGTTAGGGGGGATTATGCGTATGGCTACCTCAAGGCCGAGGCCGGCGTCCATCGCTTGGTGCGGCTCTCGCCGTTTGACACGAGTCGTCGCCGGCACACTTCGTTTGCTTCGGTGTTTGTCTATCCAGAAGTCGAAGACGATATCGAAGTGGATATCAACGACGAGGACGTGAAGGTCGAAACCTACCGCTCCGGCGGCGCAGGTGGCCAACATGTGAACAAGACCGCCTCAGCCGTGCGGCTCACGCATCTGCCCACCGGCATTGTCGTCCAATGCCAAAACGAGCGCTCGCAGTTCAAGAACAAGGCCACTGCGTTTAAGGTGCTCAAGGCGCGCCTGTACCAGCATCTCAAGGACGAACAGAAGCAGAAACAACTCGCGGTGGAGAGCACCAAGAAGAGCATTGACTTCGGGTCGCAGATCCGCTCCTACGTGCTCCATCCATACACCATAGTCAAAGACCACCGCACCGCTTGCGAAACGGCCAATGTCCAAGCGGTAATGGACGGCGACATCGACCGCTTCATCCGAGCCTATTTGACTGAGGGACAAGCGTGAGCATTGCTTTGTTTGTCGCCGGCCGCTACCTGCGCTCCAAGCAACGCGAAGGCTTCTTTTCGGTCATCGCCTATATGGCCGTCGGTGGAGTGATCTTGGGAGTAGCGGCTTTGGTGATCATCCTCTCGGTGACGAATGGCTTTGCCGGCGAAGTCAAAAACCGGCTGATCGGCATGAACGCCCATGTCAACATTCGCCGCTTCGATGGCGGCCCCATCGCGGATTGGGATGCGCTGCTGGAGCGGGCGAAAGGCGCTGCCGGAGTCGTGGGCGCAGCACCGGTCGTGGATTCCAAGGTCATTATTGCCTCCCAACTCGATTTGGGCCGGGTCGATGGCATTCCCGTGTGGGGCGTTGATCCGGCGACATTTCCTGCGGTTTCCGACCTGACCGAACACCTGCGCTACGCCGATCCAGAGGGGCACCTGCGCCTCGGCTTGCTCTCAGAGTTAAATAAGCGGGGGATTGTTCTCGGCGAGTACTTGGCGCGGCGCTTGCACGTGGGGCCGGGTTCTGAGGTGTTGCTGATGACGGTGCAAAATCTCGATGTGGAAGCAGCCGTGATGGATGGTTTCTCGCCACGCCCGTGGTCCTTTTTCGTGACCGATCACTTTGAAAGCGGCATGTACCAGTACGACGACAACTATGCTTTTATTCATATAGAAGACGCCCAGCGCATGCTCGAATTGGGCGATGCGATTACCGATATCCACATCCACGTCGCAGACATCTACCAAGCTCCTGCGATCCGCGAGCACCTAGCCGAGGAGTTGGGCTATCCCTATCAAGTGCGCGATTGGACTCAGCTTTTTCCCGAGTTCTTCCGCTGGATCGAGTTGGAAAAATGGGCGATCTTTCTCGCGCTGAGCCTCATCGTGTTGGTCGCTGCCTTTAACATCATGTCGATCTTGGTCATGTCGGTACTGATTAAGACGCCCGAGATCGGCATCTTGCGGACGATCGGTTGCACCGTGGGCGAGATTTATCGCATCTTCATCTATCAGGGCTTGGTCATTGGCGGCATCGGCACCGTCTTGGGCTGCTTGATCGGCTTTGCGCTCTGTTGGGCCCAACAGAGCTTTGCCCTGATTTCCATTCCCGGGGATATGTATTTCATCAGTTCGTTGCCCGTGGATATGAGTGTCGTGGACTTTGTAATGGTGGCGGCTATTAGCATGGTCATCTGCTTGGCGACGTCGATTTATCCGGCGCGCAAGGCCGCGGGATTGATGCCCGTAGAAGCCATTCGGTATATAATGTAAGATGGTGGAACGGGCCGACATCATCCTTGAAGCGCGCGGTTTGCGCAAGGTGTTCAACACCGGCGGCGCGGGCTTGGAAGTGCTCAAAGGCGTGGACTTAGCAGTGCGGGCGGGCGAGCTAGTCGCGGTCATGGGCGAGTCTGGCGTTGGCAAAAGCACCTTGCTGCACCTGTTGGGTACGCTCGACCTGCCGACGGCTGGCCAATTGCGGATCGCTGGCATTGACGTGCTCAACCTCGGCGATCAGGCGCTTTCGCGCTTTCGCAATCGGCATATTGGCTTCGTATTCCAATTTCACTACCTGCTGCCGGAATTTACCGCGTTGGAAAACGTCTTGCTGCCGGCGCGGGTCGCTGGCGTCGATCGCCGCAAGGAGGCTCTTGAGTTGATGGATTCCGTCGGACTAGCGGACCGCTTGCACCACCGGCCTGGGGCACTGTCGGGCGGCGAATGCCAGCGGGTGGCCATGGTGCGAGCGCTGGTCAACGAGCCGTTGGTCGTGCTGGCCGACGAGCCGTCGGGCAATCTCGACGAGGCGACGAGTGCGTCTCTGCACCAACTGCTCGCCGAGTTGGCCCGAGAGCGCGGACAGGCTTTTGTGGTGATGACCCACGACCGCACATTGGCCCAGAGCATGGATCGCCGGGGACGCATAGAAGCGGGTGTGTTGCAGATGGAAGACGATGCGACATGAAAAAATGCGGAGTATGCAACAAGCGCGAGGCCATAGTGGCCTATAACCATATCGTTGACGACGTAAAACAGACGCTCTTGCTCTGTCATCAGTGCGCTAACGAAAAAAACATCAAGGTGCTGGTCGTCCCGACTGCACAGGCCAAAGAGGCCCCCGTGCTGGTGAAGGAAATCAAGATAGAGTTGGCCAAGTTGGCCGGAGCCGAAGGCGACGGGGGGGTGCGCTGTTCGACTTGCGCGATGAGCTACGAGGAGTTCAAGAAGATTGGTCGCCTCGGCTGTCCGCATTGTTACGATGCCTTCGCCTCACAGCTAGAGCGCCTGCTCAAACGCATCCACGGCGACGACCGGCATCGGGGCAAAGGGCCGCTGGAAGCGGCACAAAGTACTGGCGCGGCCGACGAGTTGGAGCGATTGCGCGAAGAGCTGGCCCAAGCGGTAGCGGAAGAGGCCTTTGAAGAGGCCGCTCAACTCAGGGACCGCATCCGCGTCCTCGAAGGAAAATAGCCGTGAATATTGAGGATCTCGTTTACAATGCGGCTAGCTGGCTCAGCGGAGAAGGGGATGCCGACGGCATGGTCGTTAGTTGTCGCGCCCGCTTGGCCCGCAATCTTGCAGGGTGGGCTTTTGCGCCAAAGACCACGCTTGAAGATCAAAAAAAAATCATTGAACAGGTTCTGAGTGCCGCCCAAAAGTGCCGCCCTATGTGCGATGCGGCCTTTTTCCACATGAACTCCCTACAGGCCAACCAGCGCCAGTTGCTGGTGGAGCGCCACTTGATTAGCCCGGCTTTGGCCAAAAGCAAGGGCCAGCGCGGCGTGCTCTTTAATGCAGATGAGTCGCTTGGCGTGATGATTAACGAGGAGGATCACCTCCGCTTGCAGGCCATCCTCCCGGGTTTGCAAACGCACGCGGCATGGCAGCGGGTTGATGCGCTCGACGATGCGCTCAGGAGCGAGTTGGACTGGGCGCAGTCGGAGCGCTGGGGCTTCTTGACGGCCTGCCCGACCAATACGGGGACAGGCTTGCGGATATCGGTGCTCATCCATCTGCCGGCTTTGGTCCTGACCGAGGATATGGAACGAGTGATGCGCGGGTTGACTAGCATGGCTTTCGCAGTGCGCGGGTTTTACGGAGAAGGTACCAATGTGGTCGGCAACCTATTTCAGATATCCAACCAAGCCACCTTGGGCGTAACTGAAGGGGAGATCGTCGAGAAGCTCTCGGAGATAACCCAACAGATCATAGGCCATGAAAAAGAGGCGCAGGCCACCCTGCTGGCAGACGCATCGGCCCAAGTGGAGGACAAGGTTTGGCGAGCGTATGGGATTTTGCAACACGCGCGGGTATTGAGTGGGCAGGATTTTATGAACTTGTTATCGGCCGTGCGTTTAGGATGTAGCTTAGGGCTTATTGACGGCTTACCCCTCGGCTTTATCAACCAGTTAATGATCGTTACTCAGCCCTCGCATTTGCAGGCCGAAGCCAGAGCGGATCTCTCGTCGGCAGACCGCGATGTGCGCCGCGCCGAACTAGTGAGACGGCGCTGGGCCGAACAGAGGGGGTTATCTTGACAACAATCGGCCCATTTGGTAGGTTCAAAATTGAGCTTTATCCAGCAAAGTTTGCAATGCTCGATATTCAATTCGCGCTCTCCGAATTGTCGAGAATCAAGCTTCCTTATGACATAGACCATAGGCTGATTGTGGAGGACGACTAGATGAACAACATGTTCACTGAAAACGTAAAACAGGTAATGAAGCTAGCGCGCGAGGAATCGGCGCGCTTAGGTCACAACTACATCGGCACTGAGCATTTGCTGTTGGGCATTATCAAGGACGGCAAGGGCAAGGCCGTGGCCGTGTTGACGAACTTGGGATTGAGCTTGGAGACGGTCAAGCAGTCAGTAGAAGACTACGTGACGACTTCGGGCGGCACCATGACCATTGGCGAGGTGCCCTATACTCCCCGCGCCAAACAGATTCTCGAAGTGGCAGCCAACGAGGCCAAGGAGATGAAGACGCAGTTCATCGACGTCGAACACCTGCTTTTGGCTCTGCTCAAGGACAAGGAGGGGGTTGCCGCGCAGATTCTGGCTGCCTTTGGCGTCGATTACAAAACGGCCCTAGAAGAGACCTTGGCCGTGCTCGAAGGCAAGACGACCGGGCGCAAGGAAAAGGGCAAGAAGAGCAAGACACCCTTTCTCGACCACTTTGGCCGCGACCTGACTCAGTTGGCGCGCGAGGGCAAGCTAGACCCAGTGATCGGTCGCCAGAAGGAGATTGAGCGCGTCACGCAAGTGCTCAGCCGCCGCAAGAAGAACAATCCCATCCTCATCGGCGACCCAGGCGTCGGCAAGACGGCTATTGTCGAAGGGCTGGCCCAGCGAATCATTGAAAAGCGCGTGCCGCAGATCCTCCTCGACAAGCGCTTGGTCACCCTCGACATGGGCGGCGTGGTTGCTGGCACCAAATACCGGGGCCAGTTTGAAGAGCGCATCAAGGCGGTGATGAACGAACTGCAGCAAAATTCTGAAGTCATCATTTTCATCGACGAGTTGCACACCATTGTCGGGGCCGGCAGTGCCGAGGGCACGTTGGATGCTTCCAATATGTTCAAGCCCGCTTTGGCACGTGGCGAATTGCAGTGCATCGGGGCCACCACGCTCGACGAGTACCGCAAACACATCGAAAAGGACGGAGCCCTTGAGCGGCGCTTTCAGAGCATCATGGTCGATCCACCCTCGGTCGAGGACACCGTTGAGATCGTCAAGGGGCTGCGCTCTAGCTACGAGAGCCACCATCACGTGGAATTTGCCGACGATGTCGTTGCCTATGCGGTGCGCCAGTCCGATCGCTACATAAGCGACCGCTACTTGCCCGACAAGGCCATTGATGTGATTGACGAGACGGGCTCGCGCGTGCATCTGGCGCGGCTCAGTCCGCCGGAAGAGATCGGCCGCATTGAGGCCGAGATACAGGAAATCAATCGCCAAAAAAACGAAGCGTCCGAGCGCCAAGACTTCGAGGATGCCGCCGTGCTGCGCGACAAAGCACTCCAGTTGAATGAACAGTTGCAAAATAAACGCCAAGCGTGGGAGGAAGCGGTCCGCGACGAAGTGGTCGAAGTGACCACAGACGACATTGCCGAGGTCATCGCCAGTATGACCGGCATCCCGATCTCGCGGCTGGCCAAGACCGAAACCGAGCGCCTGCTGGCTATGGAAGCGGAGCTCACAAAGACCATCGTCGGTCAGCAACAGGCGGTCACCGCGATTGCGCGGGCCATCCGCCGCAGTCGTGCGGGCCTCCAGGATCCCAAGCGGCCCATCGGCTCGTTTATCTTTCTCGGTCCGACAGGCGTGGGCAAGACCGAGTTGGCCAAGCGGCTAGCCGAATTCCTCTTCGACGACGCCGATGCGTTGATTTCGGTCGATATGTCTGAGTACATGGAGAAATTCGCGGTGTCGCGCCTGATTGGTGCCCCTCCGGGCTACGTGGGTTTTGACGAGGGGGGGCAGCTTACCGAGCGAGTCCGCCGCCGCCCCTATTCAGTGGTTCTGCTAGACGAGGTCGAGAAAGCCCATCCCGATGTTTTCAATATCTTGTTGCAGATTCTCGACGAGGGACGGCTCACCGACAGCACGGGCCGCAAAGTAGATTTTTGCAACACCGTGCTGATTATGACCTCTAACGCGGGCAGTCGGGATGTGGGCACGGGCGGTGTATTGGGCTTCCAGAAGTCCGATTCCGACTCGATGTACGCGCTGATGGAGGGCAAAATCAACGATGCCTTAAAAAAGACCTTCAATCCCGAATTCCTCAATCGCGTTGATGACATCATCATTTTCCACGCGCTCGACAAAGAGCACATCGCCGCGATAATAGATATTCGCTTAGAGGAATTCAAAGCGCGGTTAGCATTGCAGGATATCCAAGTACGAGTTACGCCTGGAGCGAAAGCCTTGCTTGCCGACAAGGGTTTTGATCAGGCGTATGGTGCGCGCTATTTGGAGCGGTCCATACAGAAGATGCTCGAAGATTCGTTGGCCGAGGAGATTCTCCAAGGCCGCTTTGGCGAGGGCAGTCGCATCCGCGTCACCAAAAGGGGTGAGGAACTAGTCTTTGACGAGGAGCGTCGAGTGGATACGAGCGAAGGGGTGAAGAAGAAACGCGAGACCGCGAGTTGATATGAAGAAGAATTTCCGCACTATACTTTTTGCTATCGTCTCTGTGGGGTTGATGGGGAACGCGGTCGAGGCCCAAAAGGTTGTCTCGATCGAGGTGCAGGGTAAGCTGCGCAAGGTGGCCAAGTCGCTGATCCTGACCACGGTGGGCTTAGAGCCTGGAGTTGAGCTGTCGCAAGAGAACGTGCAGCAGGCAGTGCGCGATCTCCAAGGACTCAACGTCTTTGAGGATATCCAGATATGGGGCGACCCCGTCTCCGAAGGAATCAACCTGATCATCATGGTTGAAGAATACCCAGCCTTAGAGGGTTTGCAGTTCAAGGGGCAGAAAAACCTCAAGGAGAAAGACCTCAAGGAGGCGCTGAGCTTGATCACCGGTCAGGTTATCGCGCCGAGAGATGTGGTGCGGGGCGAGCAGAAAATCCTCGACCTCTATCGCGAGAAGGGCTATCTGCGCGCCGAGGTCAAAGGCCAGACCTTTGCCGGCGCGGAAGAAGGTGAGGTCTTCCTCCAATACGATATCAACGAGGGGTCCAAAGTGCAGATCAAGCAGATCCGCTTGATCCAACACCGCGCCGACGGCACGGTGATCGACAGCCGAGAGCTGCCGGCGCGCAGTCCTCGGCGGCCGCAAAAATGGGATGGCCAAGGTCCGGAGCCGCGCCGGTTGGTGTCATTGATGGAAACCGAGGAGAAGCGCTGGTGGCGCAAGGGCGAGTTCAACGGCGATACGTACGAGGAGGACAAGCAGAAGCTACTGGTGTATTATCGCAGCTTGGGTTTTCAGCAGGCGGCCATAGTGCGCGACAGCGTCTATTACGACTCGACGCGGCGGCACTTGTTCATCAACGTGGAAATCGACGAAGGGCTACAGTACCGGTTGGGCGAAGTTGCTTGGGAAGGCAACGAGCTTTTCGGCACCGACGAGTTGGTGGAGAAGCTGGAGTTGCAGGAGGGGATGGTATATGGGCGCTCGGGGCCAGAACTAGCCGATTTGGCGCGCTTTGTCTATTACGAGAAGGGCTACTTGGACACGCGCGTGGTGCCGCAGGAGACGATTCGCAACGACTCGATTGACGTGTCGTTTCAGGTGTTTGAAGGGCAGCCGTGGACGATTCGCAAGGTCGAGGTCGCCGGCAATACTAAGACGCGAGAGAAGGTGATCCGGCGCGAGATCGAATTGCGTCCGGGCGATATTTATCAGCAAAATCTCGTTCAAGAAAGTCAGCGGCGCATAATGCTGTTGAACTTTTTCAAAGATGTGCAAATCCAGCCCCAATACAGCACCGGCGAGGACGAGCGGCTGGTGGATATGGTGTTTCACGTTGACGAGCGGCAGACGGGGCAAGCGTCTATGGGGGCGGGGTATTCGGACCGCGACAAGATGGTAGGCCAAATCGGCCTGCAGATTCCCAACTTCCGCGGCATGGGTCAGAGTCTGGACTTTAACTGGGAGTTCGGCACCCGGCGCGAGCAGTTCCTCGTCGGTTTTACCGAGCCGTGGCTTTTTGACACCCCGACTAGTTTGTCGGCGCGCGCTTATACGCAAAACCTCCATTACTACGACTACCGGTCAGGCAGGTACGATTCGATCCTCTGGAAATCCAATCGCAAGTCGATCAATGTGCGCGTGGGTCGGCGGTTGAAGAAGCCAGCCAATTCCAGCCTTTCGCTTGGCTATCGCCTTTATAGCCAAGGCTATTCCGACTTCAGCGACAGCTTTACGGGGGCTGAGAACGACCCCCGATACCAAGATCGGCTTACGAGCCGCTTTGAGTTGATCTATACGCGCGATACGCGCGACCGGGCCGAGTTTCCGACCAAGGGGACGGTTTTTAGCTACACTCCATCGGTTGCGACTTCGATCGTGGCTGGCGATGTGGACTTCCACAACCACGAAGTGAATTTCAACTATTACCGGCCGAGTTGGTGGAAGTTCGTCTGGAGTTTGGAGACCAAAGTCGCGGTTATAGATGGTTTTTCCGACGAGGACGACGGCCTCATTTCGTACTATGATCTGTTTACTCCAGGCGGTATTGATTACTGGGACGGACAGGTCCGGGGCTATCAGGATTACTCCTTGGGCCCGAAGAGCGACAGCGGGATTCCCCTCGGCGGCCGCTCGATGATGGTGTTGAACCTAGAGTACCGTTTTCCGATAGCAGAGCAGCAAGTGTACGGCATCCTCTTTGCCGACGCGGGCAACGCTTGGCGGACGATTCCCGACCTCAATCCCTTAGATCTCAGGCGCTCGCTGGGCTTTGGTTTTCGCGTCCAGACGCCGATGCTGGGGATGATCGGCTTCGACTTTGGCTATGGTTTTGACCCCGAGAAAGATAAAGATGGGAATGCGCAGCCTAGAGGCTGGAAGACCCACTTCCAGTTTGGACCGCAGTTTTACTAGTTCCCCGATCGCAGGGGTAAAAGACGAAGCCCAAGATGTCGCCTAGCATCTTGGGCCTTGTTGTGTCCGCTGTTTCACAAAATTCTGCCAAGTCGTATCTTATACAATTCAGCTTGGGGTGACAGAAGAACGGATCGATGCAGGACTTGCTATGGCTAAAAAGTTGATCTGCATACTTGGCTTGATCGTTCTGATTGCTCTTGCCGGGTGTGCCCCTGGCGACGGAAAACACACTGAAGCGAATCCCGCCGGATTTTTCTGGGGAATCTGGCACGGTTGGATTGCTCCCATATCGCTCATCTGGGGCTTATTTAACTCGGACATCCGCCTCTATGAACCGCAAAACACAGGCTGGTGGTACGATGTTGGGTTTTACATTGCCGTTATCAGCGGCTTTGGTGGTCTCTCGTTGAGGCGGCGCAAGCGATCCAAGATCAAGATGCAGATCAAATAGTAGTCTGACACCCGTTGCAGCGAGAGTAGCGCAGTTGAATTAAAAAATGAACGCAACTTCAATCCCATTGATTCTCGTCCATAAAGAGGAGTAGATATGAAACGTGCCCTATTGTTCACCCTCGTCGTGGCCTGTTGCGCCACAAGTGCCTCGGCTCAGTTGAAAATAGGCTACATTGATTCGGAAGTGCTCAAAGAGCGCCTGCCCGAATTCCGGGATGCGCAGCGTACGTTGGACCAGCTACGCCAAGACTACGAGAACCAAGCTAAGGACCGCGAGGCCAATCTACTTAAGCTACAAGAGGATTTTCGGCGGCAGGAGTTGCTGTTGAGCGAAGCGAAAAAGGCGGAACTACAGGCTGAGTTCGAGACCAAAATGCAGCAACTCCAGCAATTTACCCAAGAGAAGTTCGGCCCCGAAGGAGAGCTGATGCGCAAGAATATCGAGCTGTCCGAGCCGATCTTCCAAAAGATCAACGACGCCATTCAGGGCATGGCCGAGGAAAAGGGCTACGACTTTATTTTCGACGCCGCCGCCCCTTCGAGCGGGCTGGTTTTTGCCAAGGAAGAGTATGATCTAACTGAGCAGCTTCTGGAACTGATGGAGAAGGAAAAAGAAGAGGAGCAGGAGTGAATTCAACGGAGATTCTCGACCTGTTGCCGCACCGCTATCCGCTGCTGCTCATTGACCGCATCCTCGAATTGGAACCAGGAGAACGCGTCGTGGCCTTGAAGAATGTGACGGCCAACGAATCGTTTTTCCAAGGACATTTTCCCGGTTATCCGGTCATGCCCGGAGTGCTGATCGTCGAGGCACTGGCGCAAGCGGGTTGCGCAATGATGTTGAGTGGCGTGGAGAATCCCGGATCCAAGGTGCCTTTTTTTGCTGGGATTGATCGCTGCAAATTTCGCCGCCCGGTCGTGCCAGGGGATCAATTGCGGCTAGAGCTAAAGGTACTCAGGCAGCGGGGCGCGTCCTGTAAGTTGCAGGGACGAGCAATGGTGGGGGAGGAAGTGGCCGCAGAGACGGAGATCTTGGCTGTATTGGGGGAGCGGGAGGACCGTTGAGGAGCATCTGATGGATCGCCTTTATCACGTCCTCGAAGCGCAGCAATTCGACCTAGACTTGATAGAAGCCATTTTCTCTACGGCCCAAGAGATGGAGCAAGTAGTTCAGCACTACGGATCCAATATCCTCAATCGCCGGGTCATGGCGACGCTGTTCTACGAACCCAGTACGCGCACGCGGCTCTCCTTTGAATCGGCGATGACGCGGTTGGGCGGGGCCGTTATTACGACCGAGAGCGCCCAGGAATTTTCTTCGGCCGCTAAGGGCGAGACCCTTGAGGACACCATTCGCGTCGTCGCTGGGTATTCGGACGTGATTGTGTTGCGCCACTACGAAAGCGGGGCTAGCAACCGAGCTGCTGCTGTCGCCGGTATCCCGGTGATCAACGCCGGCGACGGGGCCGGGCAGCATCCAACCCAAGCCCTCTTGGACCTCTTTACTATTCAGCGCGAGATCGGTCGCCTCGAAAAAATTACCATTGCTCTGGTGGGGGATTTGGCCAACGGACGGACAGTGCGTTCGCTGTGCTATCTGCTGGCCAAGTACGAGGGCGTTAAGATGTACTTCGTCGCGCCTGAGACGGTGAGGATGAAGGACGACATAAAGGATTATTTATATCGGCACCAGGTCCCTTTCGACGAGGTGGACGACCTCCATGAAGTGGCGAGGCAGGCCGATGTCGTCTATCAGACGCGCATCCAAAAGGAGCGTTTTGGCGACCGCACGGGAGAATACGAGCAGGCGCGAGGCAAGTACATTGTCGATCGCTCGGTGATGGACTGTATGCAGGAACACGCTGTTGTCATGCACCCGTTGCCGCGCGTCGATGAGATTGACCCGGAAGTGGACGCAGACCCGCGGGCGGCCTATTTTCGTCAAGCCCACAATGGGCTGTACGTGCGCATGGCTCTTTTGCGGATGATCCTCGCTTGATCTCAGTGGTGCTGCCGGATATATTGCCGACAACCGCTTCTTATTCTTAGGAGGATACACAGATGGGTTCGAGTAAAGGCAGAATGAGAGATAAGGAATTGAGGAGTCGGCGGCAGCGGCGCAAAAAGCGCTTGAAGCGACGCGCTCAGGAGGCCAAGCTGTCACCGAGGAAGAAGTAGATAGCTAAAGTAGGAGGCCTACCGGCCTTGCTTAGGAGAGCCGACAGATTGGCTGTCGGCTCTTTTTATATTGGAGGAGAAATGGAAAGGGCCCTGCGCGTCGCCATCGCCGGTGCCAGCGGCATTGGCAAGCATCACGCCAAGTGGTTCCACCACGCCGATGCACAAGTCGTTGGCTTTTTGGGCCGCAGTCGGGAAAGTGCTGCTGCTACAGGGCGCGTTCTACGCGATATTTTTCCTTTTTCGGGCCAAGGCTATTGGGATTTGGCCCGGCTGCTGAGCGAAGAAGCCCCCGATGTGATTGATGTCTGTCTGCCGAATGAGGCCCATTTCGACTGTGTCAAATGCGCTCTTGAACGGGGTTGTCACGTCCTCTGCGAAAAGCCTTTAGTCTGGCATCCAGATGGGCCGGCGCAGACGCAGATGCAGGCGCGGGCCTTGGTTGATTTGGCGAGGCAAACCAATCTGCACTTGGGGGTCTGTACTCAATACGCTGCTTCGCTACCCTACTACCGGCAGCTATACGAGGAGGCCCGTGGGGCGCTCACAACCGTAGAATCCTTTTACGCGGAAATGGAGACCTTAGCGCGGGGGCGTCGCCGCAGCGCCGCAGAGGTGTGGATCGATATGGCACCTCATCCTTTGAGTATGCTCTTGGCTTGGATGCCCGAGGGGATCATTGAGCCCGAGTCGCTGCAAGTGGTGTCCGGGAGCGGGGAAGTGCGGGCCTGTTTCAGTTTTGTCGGCTCGACGGGCAATTGTCGTTGCGAAATCATCGTCCGCGATCTACACGAGGGCCAACCCCTGCGGCGATTCGGCGTCAATGGCTTTTTGGTCGATTGCACGGGGCGACCTGCGCCCGACGGGACTTATTGTTCAGTGCTCAGCACGGGTGAATCAGAGCTGGTCGGAGATGATTTTATGTCGCTACTCATCGCCCGGTTTACCGAAGCGGCAATACAGCCTAAACTAACGCCGCTCGTATCCGGCGAAGTCGGGTTGCGCAACCTCGAACTCCAGCTACAAGTTCTGCAGAACGCCTAAGGGTGAGACGGGAGCAGGCCGCAGCGGTTGCGTATAACTATCGTCCCGATGTACCGACTTGACCTGCTAAGCCCAATAATTAAAGGAGAGGTAGAATGGGAATCCCACAGCATAATATAGAGGAGGAATTCGCAGCTTTAGCCGAAATGCTCTCAGGCCAAGGTATCGAGGTCGAAGAAATCAAAGCCAAGCTCAAAGCCCAAGAGATCGAGACGCCTTCTTGGGGATATGGCAATTCTGGGACGCGCTTTGGCGTTTTCAAACAGCCCGGTGCCGCTCGCGATGTCCACGAGCGGCTTGCCGATGCGGCCCAGGTGCACAAGGTGACGGGTGTCTGTCCCGGCGTGGCTTTGCACATTCCGTGGGATAAAGTGGATGACTACGGCGCTCTGGGGCAAGAAGCGGCGGAATTGGGCGTGTGCATTGGGGCAATCAATCCCAATGTCTTCCAAGAGCCTGAATACAAATTGGGCAGTTTCGGCCACCGGGATCCGGCCGTGCGTCGCAAAGTGCTCGATCACATGCACGAGTGTGTGGATATCATGCAGCAGGCCGGGTCCACAGTGTTGAGCCTTTGGTTTGCCGACGGCACGAACTACCCAGGCCAAGACGATATCATTGCACGCAAGCGGCGCTTTGAAGAATGTCTAAGTGAGACTCATGCAATGCTGCCCGAAGGGGTGCGGATGCTCATTGAATACAAATTCTTCGAACCGGCATTTTATCATACTGACATTGCCGACTGGGGTATGGCGCTAAATTTCGCCATTAAGGCTGGGCCGAAGGCCGAAGTGTTGGTCGATCTAGGGCACCATCCTCTTTCCACCAACATTGAGCACATCGTGGCCTTGCTCCTCGACGAGGGGCGGATGGGTGGTTTTCACTTCAACAACCGCAAATACGCCGATGACGATGTGACCACCGGGTCGGTAAACCTCTACGAGGTCTTCCTGATTTACCACGAGATCCTCAATGCTGAGCGGCGTGGTGCCGCAGCAGCGAATATCGCCTACATGATCGACCAAAGCCATATTATCAAGCCTAAAGTCGAGGCGATGATCCAGTCTGTGCTCAATATCCAGATGGCTTATGCCCGTGCATTGCTGGTTGACCGCACGGCACTAGCTGAGGCCCAAGCGGAGGACGACGTAGTGGCGTGCGAAGAAATCTTGCGCAATGCCTATGACACGGATGTGCGGTCCCTGTTGGCGATTGTGCGCCAAGAACTGGGGGCCGAGGCTAATCCTCTAGATGCCTATCGTCGCAGCGGTTATTTCGAGCGCATCGCCATAGAAAGGCAGGGCGAATTGAAGGGTGCTGCTAGCTGGGGTTGATGTGTGGGCGTTGTATCGGTTCTATTGTTAGTGCCGCTATTTTTTCTTGGCAAAAAGTTGACAAAAAGATAGTTGTGTATCATATTATAAGGCCGCTCGATACTGTGACTTGAGCGATATTGATCTTTGAAAATCGAATAACGTACATGAGGGTCCAGCGTCGAAGAGCTTGGATTTGCAAAAAGTAGTACATCAAATTTTTCTCACGGAGAGTTTGATCCTGGCTCAGAACTAACGCTTGTGGTGTGTCTTAGTCATGCGAGTCGAACGAGAAAGTCACCTTCGGGTGACGAGTAAAGTGGCGAACGGGTGAGTAACACGTGGGCAATCTGCCCCTAGGTTGGGGATAACACTTCCAACGAGGTGCTAATACCGAATGACAAGGCGAGTTGATGACTCGTTTTTAAAGGTGGCCTCTACTTGTAAGCTGCCGCCTATGGATGGGCCCGCGTCGTATTAGCTTGTTGGTAGGGTAATGGCCTACCAAGGCGACGATGCGTAGCCGGCCTGAGAGGGTGAACGGCCACACTGGCACTGAGATAAGGGCCAGTCTCCTACGGGAGCCAGCAGTCTAGAAATTTGCACAATCGCCGAAAGGCGGATGCAGCGACACCACGTGGAGGATGAAGCCCCTCGGGGTGTAAACTCCTGTCAGAAGGGAAGAAGGCGCGGGCGTTAATACCGCTCGTTGCTTGACGGTACCTTCAGAGGAAGCTCCGGCTAACTACGTGCCAGCAGCCGCGGTAATACGTAGGGAGCGAGCGTTGTTCGGATTTACTGGGCGTAAAGGGCATGTAGGCGGGTATGCAAGTCGGTTGTGAAATCCTCTGGCTCAACCAGAGAACTGCAGCCGAAACTGCACACCTTGAGTCCAGCAGAGGGAATCGGAATCCCAGGTGTAGCGGTGAAATGCGTAGATATCTGGGAGAACATCAGTGGCGAAGGCGGATTCCTGGGCTGGTACTGACGCTGAGGTGCGAAAGCTAAGGGAGCGAACAGGATTAGATACCCTGGTAGTCTTAGCCGTAAACGATGGGTACTAGGTGTTGGGGGACATTGACCCCCTCAGTGCCGTAGCTAACGCATTAAGTACCCCGCCTGGGGAGTACGGCCGCAAGGCTGAAACTCAAAGGAATTGACGGGGACCCGCACAAGCAGTGGAGCATGTTGCTCAATTCGATGCAACGCGAAGAACCTTACCAGGGCTTGACATCCGAGGAACTTCTTGGAAACAGGAGGGTGCCTTCGGGAACCTCGAGACAGGTGCTGCATGGCTGTCGTCAGCTCGTGTCGTGAGATGTTGGGTTAAGTCCCGCAACGAGCGCAACCCCTGTCCTTAGTTGCCATCAGGTAATGCTGGGAACTCTAAGGAGACAGCCTGTGATAAGCAGGAGGAAGGTGGGGATGACGTCAAGTCATCATGGCTCTTACGTCCTGGGCTGCAAACGTGCTACAATGGCTGGTACAAAGGGTTGCGATACCGCGAGGTGGAGCCAATCCCAAAAAACCAGTCTCAGTTCGGATTGGAGTCTGCAACTCGACTCCATGAAGGTGGAATTGCTAGTAATCGCGGATCAGCATGCCGCGGTGAATACGTTCCCGGGTCTTGTACACACCGCCCGTCAAGCTAGGAAAGACGGAAACACCTGAAGTCGCGATCCTAACCGCAAGGAGGGAAGTGCCGAAGGTGGAGCTGTCGATTCGAGCTAAGTCGTAACAAGGTAGCCGTACCGGAAGGTGCGGCTGGATCACCTCCTTTCTAAGGGGATTATCGGGAGTTTTAGATTCCCGACATTATCCGCCTAGGTCAATGTTTTACTTTTCGACCTGTCCTCATGTGCGTTATTCGATTTTCGGGGGTATAGCTCAGGTGGTTAGAGCGCACGCCTGATAAGCGTGAGGTCGGTGGTTCAATTCCACCTACCCCCACCATTCAGGCTTTTGCTCTTTGACAATCGAATACAGGTTCACATCAGTAAAATCTAAGGTTTACCGAGTGGAAGTGCGTTATGTGCTTACTACTCGAGACACCGCGATGCATTACCTCTAGTAGTGTTGTGACAGTGATTTTTGGTCAAGCTACAAAGGGCGTACGGTGGATGCCTTGGCACGAGAAGGCGATGAAGGACGTGATAAGCTGCGATAAGCCTCGGGGAGGTGCAAATAACTTTTGATCCGGGGATTTCCGAATGGGGCAACCTAGTGCAAGTCATGCTGCACTACCCTCGGATGAACACATAGTCCGAGTGGAGCAAACGGGGGGAACTGAACCATCTAAGTACCCCTAGGAATAGAAAGCAACCGCGATTCCCCTAGTAGTGGCGAACGAACGGGGAACAGCCCAAACTGCCTGTATGTTAAAGCCTGCACGCGTTGTACAGGCGGGGTTGTGGGGCGTCATTCGACAAGGGTGCTGACTTGTCGGGAAGTTACCAATCGACACCATAGTCGAAGTGTTCTGGAAAGTTCTACCACAGAAGGTGATAGTCCTGTAGGCGAAATGGTAGTCGACTTCCCCATGACGTTCCCGAGTACCACGGGGCACGGGAAACCCTGTGGGAAGCTGGGGAGACCACTCTCCAAGGCTAAATACTCTCTCGTGACCGATAGCGCACTAGTACCGGTGAGGGAAAGGTGAAAAGTACTCCGAGAAGGAGAGTGAAATAGTACCTGAAACCGTACGCTTACAAGCAGTCGGAGGGGGCTTGTCCCCTGACGGCGTGCCTTTTGCATAATGAGCCGACGAGTTACTTGTATGCAGCGAGGTTAATTCACTTAGTGAAGGAGCCATAGCGAAAGCGAGTCTGAATAGGGCGTTCAGTTGCATGCAGTAGACCCGAAGCCAGGTGATCTACCCATGGCCAGGATGAAACGGGAGTAAAATCTCGTGGAGGTCCGAACCGCCGAACGTTGAAAAGTTCTCGGATGAGCTGTGGGTAGGGGTGAAAGGCCAATCAAACCTGGAGATAGCTGGTTCTCCCCGAAATAGCTTTAGGGCTAGCCTCTTGTAAAAGAGTCGTGGAGGTAGAGCACTGGATCGGCTAGGGGGCTTACCCGCTTACCAAACCGAACCAAACTCCGAATGCCATTGACTTGTTCCAAGGGAGTCAGCGTGCGAGGGATAAACTCCGTACGCGAGAGGGAAACAACCCAGATCGCCAGCTAAGGTCCCTAAGTGTAAGCTAAGTGATCAAAAGGATGTGAGATTGCTGAGACAGCTAGGATGTTGGCTTAGAAACAGCCACCATTTAAAGAGTACGTAACAGTTCACTAGTCAAGTGATCTCGCGCCGACAATGTACCGGGGCTAAGCTTACCACCGAAGCTGCGGACTTCGCACTTCGTTCGCGAAGTGCGGATTGGTAGGGGAGCGTTCCATAGTAGGCAGAAGGTGAACCGCAAGGTTCGCTGGACGAGATGGAAGTGATTATGTCGGCATGAGTAGCGATAAAGCGGGTGAGAATCCCGCTCACCGAAAATCTAAGGTTTCCTGGGCTAGGCTCGTCCTCCTGGGGTTAGTCGGGACCTAAGCTGAGGCCGAAAGGCGTAGGCGATGGAAAACAGGCTAAATATTCCTGTACCACTTACAGAGCGTTCGAGCTATGGGGTGACGCAGAAGTGAAAGGTCAGCCAGCGACTGGAAATGCTGGTCTAAGCTCGTAGGGGGGCTATCTAGGTAAATCCGGATGGCCGCTAACCCCGAGAAGCGATGGGGAGCCGTCTAACGGCATAAACTGACCCTAATCATGCTGCCTAGAAAAACCTCTATGTGAGTTCTGTAGGTGCCCGTACCGCAAACCAACACAGGTAGATGAGGAGAGTATCCAAAGGTGCGCGAGTGAACCCTCGTTAAGGAATTCGGCAAAATGATCCCGTAACTTCGGAAGATGGGATGCCCTCAGTAGGTGAAGCCCCTCGCGGGTGGAGCCCAAAGGGGCCGCAGAGAAACGGGCTGGGCGACTGTTTACCAAAAACACAGGTCTCTGCTAAGCCGCAAGGCTATGTATAGGGACTGACACGTGCCCGGTGCTGGTAAGTTAAGAGAATTAGTTAGCTCCTTCGGGAGCGAAGCTTTGAATCGAAGCTCCAGTAAACGGCGGTCGTAACTATAACGATCCTAAGGTAGCGAAATTCCTCGTCGGCTAAAAACCGACCTGCACGAATCGTGTAACGACTTGGCCACTGTCTCAACGAGGGACTCGGTGAAATTGTAGTTCCGGTGAAGATGCCGGATACCCGCGGCAGGACAGAAAGACCCCGTGAACCTTTACTACAGCTTGGTATTGGATTTTGGCACTGCACGTGTAGGATAGGTGGGAGGCTATGAAGCGGGAGCGCTAGTTTCCGTGGAGCCGACCTTGAAATACCACCCTTGCCTTGTTAAAGTTCTAACCTTGATCCTTTGATCAGGATCGGAGACAGTGCCAAGTGGGTAGTTTAACTGGGGCGGTTGCCTCCTAAAGAGTAACGGAGGCGCCCAATGGTTCCCTCAGCGCGGTCGGTAATCGCGCGTAGAGTGTAAAGGCATACAGGGAGCTTAACTGCAAGACCTACAAGTCGAGCAGGTGCGAAAGCAGGGCTTAGTGATCCGACGGTTGCGTGTGGAAGCGCCGAAGCTCAACGGATAAAAGGTACTCCGGGGATAACAGGCTTATTGCCCCCAAGCGCCCATAGCGACGGGGCAGTTTGGCACCTCGATGTCGGCTCAGCGTATCCTGGGGCTGGAGAAGGTCCCAAGGGTTTGGCTGTTCGCCAATTAAAACGCTACGCGAGCTGGGTTCAGAACGTCGTGAGACAGTTCGGTCCCTATCCGCCGTGGGTGTAGGATATTTGAGGAGATCTGACCCTAGTACGAGAGGACCGGGTTGGACGGACCTCTGGTCTACCAGTTGTTCCGCCAGGAGCACCGCTGGGTAGCTACGTTCGGAAGGGATAAACGCTGAAAGCATCTAAGCGTCAAGCCCACTCCAAAACTAGATATCCCGTAGGGTTAACCTACCTAAAGGCCCCTCGTAGACTACGAGGTTGATAGGTTGCAGGTGGAAGCGCAGCAATGCGTGAAGCCGAACAATACTAATTGGCCGTGCGGCTTGACCAATTTATTGTCGCAGCAATACTGGAGTTTTGCATTGCTTTTGGTGTGGGCCTGTATTCGGTTGTTGAAGAGAATTTGAGTTTTCCGGTGGTCATAGCGGAGGGGAAACACCTCTTCCCATTCCGAACAGAGCCGTTAAGCCCTCTTGCGCCGATGGTACTGCTAGGGTCGCCTAGTGGGAGAGTAGGACGCTGCCGGATTTTTTAAAAGCCCATCCCTTTGGGGGTGGGCTTTTTTGCGTCTGTGGAAAATACCTTGACAACGCCAAGGTAGGCCAATTAATTAAGCACTTCTCTTAATTCAGGAGGAGTCAAATTGAGCGAACAAACGAGGAATTTTTCTCTGTGTGGCCATAGCGGCGCAGGTAAAACAGCGCTATCTGAGGCCATGTTATTCAACATGGGCGTCGTAAATCGCTTGGGACGCATTGATGACGGGACGACGACATCGGATTATGATTCGGCCGAGGTTGAGCGTCAGATTTCGCTCAAGGTCTCTTTGCTGAATGGCCAGTGGCAGGATCATCACCTCAATATAATTGATACGCCGGGGTATGCAGATTTTATCTCTGAGGCCAAGGCGGCACTGCGCGTGTCCGACGCGATGATCGCTGTCATCGATTCGGTTACCGGGATAGAGATCGGCACTGAGCGGACTTGGAATTTCGCTGCCGATTACAATTTGTCCCGGGTACTATTCATCAACAAGATGGACCGCGCCGATGCCGACGCCGATCAGGTCTTAGAAATGCTTCAAGAGCGTTTCGGACGCCAAGTCGTGCCTTTGCAAATGGCGGTAAATCCCGGTGAGGGGTTCAATCAGATCGTCGATTTGGTCGCCATGAAAGCCTATGCGTACCAAGATGGTAAAGCCACAGAAGGAGACATACCTGACGAGGTCCAAAGCCGCGCCGAAGAGTTGCGCGAGCAATTGGTAGAATCCATCGCCGAGACCGACGAAGAACTGATGGAGAAGTATTTCAGCGAGGGCGAACTGACCACAGAAGATATAGTTGCTGGTTTGCGTCAGGCCGTGTTAGGGCGCGAAATTTTTCCAGTCTTTTTTGGAGATGCTTACAACAATGTCGGCATTGATCGGCTGCTGGACGCCTTGGTGCAGTATGGGCCGTCGCCGGCCGAAGCGGCAGGACTCAGATTCCAGGATGGCGAGGAACAGGAAGTTGAGCTTGAAGGTACCGCTACTGCGCCCTTGGCTGCTCTGGTGTTCAAGACCTTGGCCGAGCAGCACGTAGGTGAGCTTTCTCTGCTGCGCCTTTTCTCTGGAGCGATCAAGCCCGGCGACGAAGTGGCCAACTCAAGCAAGCGCGCCGCCGAGCGCATTGGCCAGATCTATCACCTCAACGGCAATAAGCGGACCGAAGTCGCAAGTGCCGAGGCTGGCGATATCGTCGCCTTAGTCAAGCTCAAGAACACCCATACGACCGATACGCTTTGCGCCAAGGGCGCGTCGCTACAACTTCCGGGCATTGCATTTCCAGAGCCGCTAATTCGCGTGGCTATTCACGCCAAGGAGCAGGGCGGCGAGGATCGCGTCTCCACGGGGATTGCTCAGTTGCACGAGGAAGATCCGAGCTTCATTATGAAATACGACGGTGAGGTCCGCCAAACGATCCTGCTCACCCAAGGAGAGTTGCATCTGGAAATTATCGTTAGCCGCCTGAAAGAGCGATTTGGTGTGGAGATCGATATGGAGGTGCCGCGGATTCCCTATCGAGAAACGATTCGCGGCAACGCCGATGCGCAATATCGGCACAAGAAGCAGTCGGGTGGACGGGGGCAGTTCGGCGAGGTGTTTATACGCATTGCTCCTAAAGGTCGCGGTGAAGGTTTTGAGTTTCTCAACGCGGTCGTCGGCGGCAATATCCCGGGCAACTTTATCCCCGCGGTGGAAAAGGGCGTCGTCGAGACGCTGAGCGAGGGGCCAGTGGCCGGTTACCAAGTCATTGATGTGGCTGTTACTGTGTACGACGGTAAGCACCACGCAGTAGACTCAGACGAAGTTTCTTTTAAGTTGGCCAGTTCCCACGCTTTCAAGGATGCCTTCCTCAAAGCCAAACCGATCCTGCTAGAGCCTATCTATCAGTTGGAGATTACGGTGCCCGAGGAATTTATGGGCGACGTAATGGGTGACCTCTCGTCGCGGCGAGGTCGGATCAGCGGCATGGACGCAGATGGACATTTCCAGGTCATCCACGCCGAGGCCCCCTTAGCCGAAATAGACCGTTACGCCACGTTGCTGCGCTCCATGACGCAGGGCAAGGGATTCCATGCACAGCGATTCGACCGCTACGAGGAAGTTCCCGGGGATATCATGGCTAAAGTCGTCGAGAACTCGCAAAAAAATAAGGGCAAAGAAGCGGCCTGAGCGACTTGCTTTTACCCGTTGTGAAGGGCGGTCGGCCAAAGCGGTCGGCGGCCCTTTGCTTTTTGTATTGCGCGGGTTTTTTTATCTTAATACCGTCATAGAAAACAGTCGATTTTCTCCGAATGGTGCTTCTGCTTTGAGTAGTGAGAGCACGGGCGGGGATTGGTAAGGAGGTACAGCCGATGTCTGGCCACTCCAAATGGAGTACAATCAAGCGCAAAAAAGGTGCCAACGACGCCAAGCGCGGCAAAATTTTTACGAAGTTGATCCGTGAGATTTCAGTGGCGGCCCGCAGCGGAGGTGATGAGGGGGCCAATCCAAGTCTGCGCACGGCAGTCCAGAATGCCAAAGCGGCCAATATGCCCGCGGCAACCATTGAGCGCGCCATACGCCGCGGCACTGGCGATGAGCCGGGGGCGATATACGAGGAAGGACTCTTTGAAGGCTATGGCCTCGGTGGGGTGGCCATCATCGTCGAAACCCTATCGGACAACCGCAACCGCACGGTTTCCGAAATCCGCCACGTATTTACTAAATACAGCGGCAACCTCGCAGAGAGTGGGACGGTAGCTTGGATGTTTGAACACAAGGGCGTCATTGAAGTGGACAAGGCCAATGTTTCCGAAGACGACCTCCTATTGGCGATCGTAGATGCCGGAGGTGAGGATATCCAAGATGGCGACCAAGTCCACGAAGTAACGACTCCAGTTGCCGATTTGGAGCCGGTTAAAAAAGCACTGGAGAACAACGGCATTGCCTTCGCCCAAGCGACGTTGGCTTGGATGCCCAAACGCGAAAACATGCTCGAAGTACAAGGCGAGGAGGCCGAGAAAATTATCCGCCTCCTCGAGGCATTGGAGGATCTAGACGATGTACAGAAGGTTTTTTCCAATTTCGATCTCCGAGAAGACGAACTCGAAAAACTCATGGCTCAGGCCTAGTGGGTCTTCGCTTTGCTTGTTCTTGGAGTAGATCCTAGCAGCACGAGCACTGGCTACGGCTTCGTCGAATACAGCAAGCGCAAGGCACGCTACGTTGACTGCGGCTGTATTCGCCCTAAGGAAGATGAGTTTGAGGATCGGCTGGTTTTCATATTCGATGAGATGACGCGGCTCATCGGCGAATACGCCCCAGACGAGGGCGCGATCGAAACCACGTTCTTCGGCAAGGACGCCACAGCGGCGGCCAAGCTGGGCCAAGCGCGAGGTTGCCTGATCATCGCCATGCGCAAAGCCGGCTTGTCCATTGCCCACTATACGCCGACGACGGTTAAAAAATCAGTGACCGGAAATGGCCAAGCCACCAAGCAGCAGGTACAATTCATGGTAGCCCGCAGTCTGGGTCTGAAGGAACGGCCCAAGTCCCTCGATGCATCAGACGCCTTGGCTATCGCGCTATGCCACACTCAGCAGTCCGGCCGGGTTTTATGCGAAGCCCGAGGGCAGCGCAAGCCCGAGGTAGAGGCCTTGCTCAGTCGCATGGTCCGGCGTTAAGGTCTATCCGTGATAACACATCTACGCGGTACACTTCTGTCCAAATCACCTACCTATGCCGTCGTCGACGTCGGGGGTGTAGGTTATGGTTTAGCCATATCCCTGATAACGTTCGACCAACTGCCCCCAGCTTCCGAGGCGGTCCATTTGTCTACTTATCTCTACGTGCGCGAAGATCGCATGGAGCTTTTCGGCTTTGCCGATGAGGAAGAGCGTGAGATCTTCGAGTTGCTGATTGGCGTTTCGGGCATCGGCCCTCATTCGGCGCTGACCGTGCTGTCGGGCATGACCCTGCGCGATTTGCAGGAGGCTATCTTGCAAGAGCGCGTAGCCGAACTGACGGGGATCAAGGGCATTGGTCGCAAGACTGCGGAACGCTTAGTGCTCGATCTAAAGGACAAGATCCACGCGAGTGTCCCAGTCGGCGAAGCGGCCTCTGAGGCCAAACCTGGCGCGAGTGAGGAGGCAGCAAAGGCATTGATGACGTTGGGATACGCAGCGCCTGCCGCGCGTCAAGCGGTGCGCAAGGCCGTCGAAAAGCACGGCCCCGACCTAAGTGTGCAACAGCTAATCAAACTGGCTCTCAAGGAACGCTAAAGGCTCGGCTATGGACCATCGACCCATAGATCCTAGCGGCGGAGACGACGACCTTCAATTCGACAATACACTGCGTCCTCAGTCCCTTGCCGAGATGCTGGGTCAAGAGAAGACCAAGCAGCAGCTCGGCATTGCCATTGAAGCCGCTCGGCAGCGCGGCGAAGCCATGGATCACGTGCTGCTATACGGTCCGCCCGGTCTGGGCAAGACGACGCTTGCGTATGTGATCGCCAAAGAGCTAGGCGTCGAAATCTATCCCACTTCAGGACCGTTGCTCGAGCGTCCGAGCGATTTAGCTGGCATGCTCACGACCATGGAGCCACGAGACGTACTCTTCATTGATGAGATTCACCGCGTCAACCGCGTGGTCGAGGAATACCTGTACTCGGCGATGGAGGACTTCAAAATTGACATCATCATTGACCAAGGCCCGGCGGCCCGCTCGGTCAGCGTACCGTTGGAGCCTTTTACCTTAATCGGGGCCACGACGCGCCAAGGCTTGTTGACCTCGCCGATGCGCGCGCGCTTTGGGCTTAATGCTCACCTCGACTACTATTCGGTCGCCGAACTCGCCGAGATCGTCAAGCGCGATGCTCGCCTGCTTAATTTATTAGTCTCAGAATCGGGCGCGATAGAACTTGCCCGTCGCTCTCGTGGCACGGCGCGGATTGCCAAGCGCTGGCTGCGTCGAGCACGCGATTTTGCCCAAGTGGAAGGCGAAGGCGAGATAGATGCTGAGGTGGTACAAAAGGCACTTGTCATCCACAGCGTCGACGAGATGGGCCTCGACGAGATGGATATCGCGTTGCTGCGGGCCATCATTGAAAAATTCAACGGCGGCCCGGTCGGTGTGAGCAATCTGGCTGCTATAATCGGCGAGGAGGCCGAGACACTTGAGGAAGTGGTTGAGCCGTACTTGATCAAGGAAGGGTTTATCAAGCGCACTCCCAAGGGCCGCATGGCCATGCCGCGAGCTTGGGAGCGCCTTGGCTTTGAGCCACCGCCAAGCCCCGGAGAGCAATTGGAGCTTCTATGAGCGCACACGGCCGCGACGTGATTCTGGCGTTGGACACGGCTACTCCGGTCGGTAGCGTGGCGCTCTGCACGGCAGAAGGGATCGTCGTCAGCCGTTATTTCGATGTGGGATTGCAGCATTCACAGCGACTATTCAGCGAAGTGGAGGCAGCACTAGAGGCCGCAGACATGGATGTCGGGGAAGTACGGGCTGTAGCCGTCGCGATTGGGCCGGGGTCGTTTACTGGCCTGCGGATCGGGCTAAGCGCAGCTAAGGGCTTGTGTTTGGCCGCAGTCAAGGATCTAGTGACTGTTTCAACACTGGAAACACTGGCTGCCCGTTTGCCCTTTGCCCACGTGCCTGTTTGTACTGTCCTCGACGCACGCAAGCGCGAGGTCTATGCCGCTCTCTACGACACGAAGACGGGCGTTCCGGTAGAACTAGCACCGCCCCGGGCCATCGCGCCAGCGCAGTTGGCCGAAGAGCGAGCCAACGCGCCGACGATTTTCACTGGGGATGGAGCCACGGCCTATCGCGAACTATTGGCGGACAACTCTGCCGCGCAATTTGCTCCCCTGCCCTGCGCCCGTCCCGACGCCGGGACTATTGGCTGGCTGGCGCTGTCCAAGCTGGAGAAGGGCCAGACTGCGGACTTGGATTCAGTGGAACCTGAATACTTGCGCTCGCCCGATGCTCGTCCCCTAGCGCGGGCATGAGTGGCGAGAGTCGCTTCGTTCCACTAGGGCCGATCCACCTACCTCGCTTGATGGAAATTGAGCGCGGCTCTTTCGCCAATCCGTGGAGCGCGGCCGATTTTTGCTATTTACTTGCAGATAGAGATGCCTCGTGTTTGGGGCTTTTGCACCGCGGCGAACTGATCGGCTACGCGCTGGGTTATTTTGCCGGTGGCGATTTTCACCTCGCCAACCTCGCGGTGGATCCGGTATGTCGGAACCGGGGGTGGGGTGGGCAGTTGTTGTTGCGGATATTGCGCTTGGCCGCAGAGCAAGGCGCTAGTTGTTGTGCGCTCGAAGTGCGCTCGGCAAATCGGGCCGCGCGAGCGCTCTACTGCAAGGCGGGGTTTCGGATCGTAGGGCGGCGGGTGGCGTACTACAGCGATCCCCCGGACGCCGCCGTTTTGATGGAACGCAACATAGAGATTTTGTAATTTATTTATTATACTCTAACCCTTTCTAGCACGATAACTGCCGAAGCCCATAACAGCAGAAGAGGGACGCGATGGCTGAAGTAATTCTGAAGAATATCCGCAAAGTGTACGACAAAGAAGTGGTAGCGGTGGACGACGCCAATATCGAGATCAAGGACAAAGAATTCGTGGTACTCGTCGGGCCTTCGGGCTGCGGCAAGTCCACGACGCTGCGAATGATCGCCGGGCTTGAGGAAATCACCGGCGGCGAGATTTCGATAGATGGGACGATTGTCAACGACGTGCCCCCCAAGGACCGCGACATCGCCATGGTCTTCCAGAATTACGCGCTCTATCCGCACATGAGCGTCTATCAAAACATGGCCTTTGGGCTTAAGCTGCGGAAATATCCCAAAGACGAGATTGAGGCGCGGGTGCAAGAAGCAGCCGATATACTCGGCATCCAAGAATTGCTAGAGCGCAAGCCCAAAGCGCTTTCGGGCGGTCAGCGCCAGCGCGTGGCGGTGGGGCGCGCCATCGTCCGCAAGCCCAAGGTATTCCTCTTTGACGAACCGCTCTCCAACCTTGACGCCAAGCTGAGGGTGCAGATGCGCACCGAGATCAGCAAGTTGCACACCCGCCTAGGGGCCACCATGGTGTACGTAACGCACGACCAAGTCGAGGCCATGACTATGGGAGACCGCATCGTGGTCATGCGCGATGGCCTAATCCAGCAGATCGACAAACCTCTCCACCTCTACAACAAACCTGTCAATCAGTTCGTCGCTGGTTTTATCGGCAGCCCCTCCATGAACTTCATCCGCGGTACGCTGACCTCCAACGGCAGCGGCATAGTCTTCAACGAAGGCAATGTGCAACTCTCCCTACCCGCTGGCCACGGCGACCAGCTAGGCAGCTACGTGGGGCAGGAAGTGACGCTGGGCATCCGTCCGGAAGACATCCACGATCCGGATACTATTGGCCGCAATGTCGAGACCGTCGAAATTGCGGCCAAGGTCGAAGTGGTCGAACCGATGGGCAACGAGGTCTTTCTCAATCTGACCACCGGCAAGACCGCTTTTGTCGCCCGCGTTGATCCGCTACACATGCCGCAAGTTGACCAAACGGTGCGGTTGGTCGTCGAGATCGACAAAGCCCACTTTTTTGCTCTGGACAACCAAGAGAGCCTGTTGCAGAAATAGGAACTGGCTTGTACAGCACGGGCGGCACCCCGCACTCCGGGGAGTTCAACGATCTGGCTCGTCGAGATCGGGCTGGGGCTGTGGCCGCGGCTTGGCTTGAATCGGGCCGAATCCCCCATGCAGTTCTCATCTGCGGGGCCGAGGGAACCGGCAAACGACGCTTTGCGCTCGCGTGGGCGCAGGCTCTGTTGTGCATGGGCAGCGGCCCTTCCCCCTGCAATCGTTGCCCGAGCTGTCGCAAGGTCGCTTCGTTCATACATCCCGACCTCCACACCGCATTGCCGCTACCTCCTCGCCGAGGCAAGCAGCGGCTTGTGCTGGCGGACTTGCGCGAGTCCGTAGTGGAGTACGTTCACGACGCGGGCGCAGCTATCCCCGGCAATGCCAATATCGCGGTGGAGCACCTGCGCCAGTTGCAAAGGGAGTTGGCGTTTGCGCCGACGGAATCCCAGCGCAAAGTCGGCCTGATCTTCGCCGCCGAGCGGATGCACCCAGCAGGTGCCAATTCGCTACTCAAGCTCTTGGAAGAACCACCGCCCCGGGCTGTCGTCGCGCTGGTTTCGGCTGCACCAGAGCGTCTTTTGCCCACCGTGCTCTCGCGCTGCCAGCGCATGATTTTGAGTCCCTTAGATGCAGCGACCTTGCGGGCGCAGCTCGAACAAGAGGGCGTGGCTGGGGAGCGTTTGGAACTGGCCGTGCGCATGGGGGCTGGCTCGTTGCAGCAGGCCAAAGAGGTGGCTGACGGAGCGTTTGACGGAACGCGGCAGTTGGTTGAGTCGTTTCTCTCAGGTGGCTCGGAGCAGCGGGACGAGGTCTATTGGAGCGTCCTCGCGGAATTGGGGGGGGATCGGGGGCAATTAGAGCGTTTTTTGCAAGTCTGCGGCCTGTATCTGCGGGATCTTTTCCTGTTGGCGCACGGCCAAGGCGCGTCCGTCGTCCAAGTAGATCGGCGTCTTTATTTGGAAAACCTGCTAGAGAAAATAGACGCTGCCCGAGTCGCCTTGGAAATCGACCGGGCGGCCGAGGCCCTAGGGCACAATGCCAATCCGCAGTTGGTGCTGACCGACCTGTGGCGTAGCTTGCGCCGAGGGGGAACAGCACGGATGCCCCCACCCGATCCCAGCTTGGTGAGGGCGCGGCGGTGATAAACGCCCACCGACCGCGGTTGCGCTTTGCCCAGCATTTCCTCGTCGCCCGAGGTGTCATAGAGGCCATTGCTGGGCTAGTGCGCCCGGCCGCTGGTGAGGTGGTAGTAGAGATTGGCCCAGGCCGGGGCGCGTTGACTGAAGTGCTGCTCGCTGCTGTGGATCGCCTAGTGGCTGTGGAAATTGACCGCGACTTGGTGGCCTTACTGCGCGCACGCCAAGATGCGCGCAAGTTGCGCTTGATCGAAGGAGATATTCTGCAAGTCGATCTCGGGGAGGTCCTGCGGGAAGCAGGCGGGTGCCGCCTGCTGGTCGTCGGCAATCTTCCCTACAACATCACCGCTCCGCTAATTTTTCACCTGCTCGCTCACGCCGATTGTATCAGTCGTGCCATCGTCATGGTCCAACGCGAAGTAGCTCGGCGCTTGGTCGCCAGCCCCGGCTCAAAGGATTACAGCTTGTTGTCCGTGCTGGTGGCCATGCGCGCCGAAGTGGAGATGCGTTTGCAGGTGGAACGCGATTGCTTCCGGCCCGTGCCGGCCGTGGATTCGTCCGTAGTCGAGCTGCGCTTTGCTCCCAAGCCCCGCTACGCAGTACAGGACGTGGACTGCTTCAACCGCTTGGTGCGTCGAGCCTTTGGTCAGCGGCGCAAGATGCTGCGCAATTCGCTCCTCGGTCTCAATCCCGCGGGCGGGCGGCCTTGGCTAGAAACGCTGGGCCAGCAGGCGGGGATCGAACTAACGCGCCGCCCAGAGGAATTGTCGCTAGAGGAATTTATCCGGCTGAGCGACGCCTGCTCGCATTTGGGAAGGGATAGGCCGTGAAGCCGGTCTTGTGGTACGCGGGTTGGCTGGTGTTGGTCGCATGGACGGCGGCCGATGCGCAGTACACGCTCAGCTTCAGCCGTTCCAGTTCCCGAACCTCTTGGAATCATTCGTTTCCTAGCTGGAGTTACTCGACGCCCGTGCGGTTCTCGGCGGTGGGGGACTCGACCTCCAAGCTGACGATTAACGCAAACGCGAGAATGGGGTTTAGCCTCGACGATCGCAGTACCGGCAAGAGCTGGCAGGATAATGCCTCGGGTCGATCTTCGGTCAACTATCCCATTCTCGGCCCAAAGGCCACCATCAGCCTCGGTGCCAGCATGAGCACGCGCAACGTAACGCTGCACAAGCAGAAGACGCGCAGTCAGTCCTTTAACTTTGGATTTAGGTCCAAGCCGTTGAGCAGCGGTCCATTTAGGAGCCTGAGTGCCAACCTGACTCCGAGCCTAATCACGGCCACCCGCGCTAGCCGCGCCAGTCTCGACAGTACCATCAAGGAGACCGGGATCCGCTATAATGCTTCGCTGCGGGTCTCGCCCGACATTGAGATTGCGGACAAGAAGCTGAATAACTCGATTTCGCTGAGCAAAACAGACGATACGCTCGAGCACAACAAGGATCGCAGCGAGCGGTTGAGCGGCAATGTGAGCTATACTTTTCCCGGCGATGTGCGCGTCGGCCTGAGTATGTCTGAAAACCGCTCTCAAAGGGGCCTCTCGCGCCGCGCCATCAGCGAGGCTACCGTCGGCGAGGCTGTGATGCGCGACACAGTGGTCAGCGCCGAGTTGGCGGAAACGCGCGGCACTAGCCTTTCCTCCAACGTGGAGTTTGATCTAGGGCGCTTTAAAATAAAAAACCGCGCCTCGTACAGTCAGAACGAGCACACCAACACCGCCAACGCGATCCAGGATTTAGACAACCGCTTCTTTGGCAAGGATCGCCTCGGCGAGAACTTTAGCTGGGACGCGTCCCTTTCGGGCAAGCTGGTCGAGAAGCTGGTTCTCAACACCAGCGTCCGCTTCAAAGGCAGCGACGTGCGTCGGCTGGCGGTGCGAGTGCCCGATACCAGCCTTTGCGATAGCCACTTCACGCGTTCGGCAGACGGAACGTGCCGCGATCCAAGCTCCGACGAGATCAATCGCAATTTTTTTCTCAACGGCTCTCTCAACTGGCCCCTAACCGAAGGGCACTCGCTGCGGTTGGCGACCTTTGGCGAGATCAAACGCTCGGAAAATCCAGGGGATCGCAAGCAGGACCGCGACACCTTCAACAACAGTGTGAGCCTCAGCTATGACGGCACCCTGCGCTCGGGAGCCAAGCTCAGCGTTGACCTCAAAAACAGCTTTTTGCATCGCGTGAACCTGCACGCCACCCGCGCCGTAGATAACTCGCGCAACCGCGACATTTCGCTCAATATCGGCACCAATTACGAGCGCTTGGGCGCGTCCTTTTCGCACCGATTCAGCGTCTCTGCGAGGCGCATCATTTACGATTTTGATCGCCAAGTCAATCGCCGCGAGTCGTCGCGCAAAAGCAATATCCGCCGCGGCTGGAGCATGGCGCACTCGCTGCGGCGCAAGGTACTCGACGACCTTGCGCTCAATGTGCGCTACAACTATTCGGCGAACGATGACGGCACCTTGATTTTGGAAAACGGTGCCCAGATTGTCGAAGAGGAAAACGCCAGATACACTCTTCAATTCGGCATGACCTACTCGCCCAGTACTGACTACTCGTTCGGCACAACCTACACCTACAAGCTCGACCGCCAGTGGGATTACGAATACTCCACGCTTGATCAGTCGCGTTCCCTCAACCGCCGCAACAAACACCGGACTCTGGCGGCGAACTTTAACTACAATCCGGCCGGCAGCGACAACAAGCTCAGCTTGCGCGGCAGCCGCAATCGCCAGCGCAGCGGCACGTTTAACAGCTTGAACGTTACCTATACGCGAACGTTGTAATCGCTCAACACTGGTAACGGTTTCGCCGTGGTGTTACCTTAATTATTCGCATACTTGTCCAAGGAGATTTTCTACATGCCCCTGCCTAAATGCGATAAAATCTGGTTCAATGGCCAATTGGTAGATTGGGACGACGCCAAAATTCACGTGCTCTCCCACGTAGTACACTACGGTTCGAGCGTCTTTGAAGGCATTCGCTGTTACAAGACCGCGAAAGGCTCGGCCGTATTCCGCCTCGACGAGCACGTCAACAGGTTATTTGATTCCGCCAAAATCTACCGCATGGACATTCCCTATACGCACGAGCAAATCAAAGAGGCCATCCTCGAGACGATCCGCGTCAATCAACTCGCGGCCTGCTATATTCGCCCGGTCGTCTTCCGCGGCTATGAGAACTTGGGCGTTGATCCGATGGGGTGCCCGGTTGACGTAGTGATCGCCGTGTGGGAATGGGGCGAGTACCTCGGCGAGGCCGCGCTCAAAAACGGCGTTTCGGTCTGCACCTCGTCGTGGAACCGCATGGCCCCGAATACGTTTCCCGCCTTGGCCAAGGCCGGCGGCAACTACCTCAACTCGCAGCTCGTGCGAATCGAAGCCAATGCCAACGGCTACGACGAGGGCATTGTCTTGGGCACGGATGGGTTGGTGAGCGAAGGCAGCGGCGAGAATATCTTTGTCATCAAGAACGGCTCGATCTACACGCCTGAGTCGTGTTTTGCCATCCTGCCGGGCATCACCCGCCACACCGCCATTACCCTGATACGCGATCTGGGGATGCGGGTCGAGCAGCGCGGTATTCCGCGCGAATTCCTCTACATCGCCGACGAAGTGTTTTTCACCGGCACAGCCGCCGAAATCACGCCAATCCGCGCCATAGACCAAGTGCAGATCGGCTGTGGGAAATGCGGCCCGATCACCGCGCAGATACAAGATGCCTTTTTCGCCGTGGTGCGCGTCGGAGTCGAGGATCAGCACGGATGGTTGACCTTCGTGTGATGGCTTTGATATAGCTTTAGTACAAAGGGGAGAATATGTCGAAAATCAGAATGTCCGTGGCAGCCGCTTGGTTGGGGATCTGCATTGTCGGTCATGCCGCCGCTGAAGAAGCGTGGGAAGTAGTGCAGGAAATTCTCCTGAGTACCAAGGATATCGTCGTACTCGACGGCACCGAGAAGGTGTCGCTGCGCTACGAGGGAGGAGAAGAACCGACCCACGGCGACTGGATGGTGCGCCACCTGCTATCCGACCCCGAGAAACTCAATCCGTACACCTCCAGCGATGCCGGTGCTAGTACGGTCTTGAGTTACGTATTTGAAAGCCTGCTCGAAGCCGACCATGATCCGCCCTACGCGTTGCGAGGACTAGTCGCCAAAGGCTATCCGGAGATTTCCGCGGACAAACTCATTTATACGTTTGAGTTGCGCGACGGAGTTTACTTCTCAGACGGCAAGCCGCTGATGGCTGCGGACGTCGTCTTCAGCATGAAGGTCATCCACAATCCCCGCGTGCTAGCACCGCATCTGCGCAACTACTACGCCGCGGTCGAAGCGGTACAACAGGTAGAGGCGAACAAGGTTAGCTTCCTGTGCGACAAGCCCTATTTTCGCAACGATTTGATGTTGGGTGGACTCAGTATTCTACCTAAGCATTTTTACGATCCAGAGGGTTTGCTGGATCCGGTCGAGGTCAAGAGTTTGGTGGACGGCTCTTGGGAGGAGGGGCCGCACAAAGAGCGAGTCGAGCGCTTTGCCGAACAATTCAATCAAAATTTCAATCGCAAGGTACTAGGCTCGGGGCCATATATAATCGAAGATCCAGAGCGCGACTTGGTCACCCAGCAGAAAGTCGTGCTGACGCGGAATGAAAACTACTGGGGTCGGGATGTGGAAGGTCTGCTGCCGCCTGGCTTTGTCGATAAGATCGTCTTTAACATCATCAACAATACCGACGCGGCATTCATCGAGTTGACCAACGGCAACCTCGACTACCACGCTCTGCGCCCATTGGAATTTAAGGAAAAGAGTTGGTCAGAAGACTTCAACCGCCGCTTCCTCAAAGGCGTTAGCTACGCCGGTGGATATATGTATATCGGCTGGAACAACAACCATCCAATTTTTGGCGACAAGCAGGTGCGACAAGCCATGACCCATTTGACCGACCGCGAGGGCATGGTCGAAAACATCATGTTCGGCCTAGCCGAGACGGTGGAGGGGCCGATCCACAAGTTTCGCCCCGAATACAACCACGATCTCGCGTCGTACACCTATGATCCCGACCGCGCCCTCGATCTGCTGGCGGAAGCTGGCTGGGAGGACGCCGACGAGGACGGCATCCTCGACAAGACCATCGACGGGGAGCTAGTGCCATTCCGCTTTGAGATTTTGATCAATTCGGGCAACCAGACCCGCAAAGACATCACCCTAACTTTGCAATACGAGTTGCAGGATATTGGCATTGACTGCCAAGTGCGCGAGTTAGACTGGTCGATTTTTTTGCAAAAGGTCCGCGGCAAGAATTTTGACGCCATGGTGCTGGGCTGGACCGGCAATGTGCAGTTCCCGCCCGACGGTTACCAGATCTGGCATTCCTCCCAGACCGTAGAAAACGGCTCCAACGCGATAAGCTTCATCAACGCCGAGGTTGATCAAATTTTGGAGGACTACCGCCGCGAGTTCGATATGGAAAGGCGCATCGCACTCTACCAGCGCTTCCAAGAAATCCTGCACGAGGAACAGCCCTATACCTTCCTGTGGAAGCCGCGCACTGCCCGAGCCTATAGTCGGCGCTTCAGTGGCGTCACTTGGTATCCCCCCGGCGTCCGCTTGCAAGACTGGTGGGTCGCGCAGGAAGCGCAGATGTACTAAGGGCACGTCTGTGTCCTCCGCAGACGCCCTCCGCTGGGAGAGCCATCCTCTGCGCCGGGAGAAACCGGCCAAATCAGTGCTATTGGTCGCGCTCATCGTCGCTTCCTCAGCCGCCGCCGCTTTTGGTTTTGAGCATTGGTTTTATGGGGTGTTTTCCCTAGGAGCCTTGACCGCCTCGCTGTCGCGCTATTTCTTTGCTACGCGCTACGCGCTCGACGGCGAAGGGATCAGCAGCGAACATCTCGGCCTTAAACAGCGTCGTTCTTGGGCGGAATTCCGTCGAGCAGACGAGCATCGGGACGGCATTTTTTTGCGTCCGTCCGCCCGCCCGGGTCGGCTGGACTCTTTTCGCGGCGTCTTTTTGCGGTTCGATCAAAACCGCGAAGAAGTCGCGCGCTTCGTCCGGTGCCATGTTCCAAGTCAATAGCTTAAAAACGCAGTGGCGGCACGCTTTCGCCCTTGAAGACCCAGAGGCAGGTTGGTCTGAGGAAGAGCGCGCGCTGGCCGAGCGGCTGGCCGAGTTTGTCGTAGCTCGCCGCATGGGTGCAGCCGCGTCCATGGCATTGGAGGCCTGCCGTCCCCTCAACTTTTTGGGCAGTCAGGCCCTGACCTTTTTGGCCCCGTTTGCCACGCTGGTTTTTTCGCGCGATGAGTACCAGCGCTTCACGCGCATGTTGGAGCGACGCCAGAGCATAGACTTGCTCGCGGAGGCCATTGCCCAGCGCGAAAGCCAAAAGCATGGATGACCTCAATGTAGTTATCGCCACGGACTGCGGCAGTACGACGACCAAGGCGATCCTGATCGAAAAGAAGGACGAAGGGTATCGCCAGACTTTTCGCGGCGAGGCCCCCACCACCGTCGAGGCCCCTTTTGAGGACGTCACCCGGGGGGTGCTCAACGCCATTCAAGAGGTCGAGGAACTTTCCGGACGGCAGATCCTCGATGGCGAGCGAATTATCACACCGTCAGACGGCGATGTTGGGGTCGATATCTACATCTCGACGAGCAGTGCGGGCGGTGGGTTGCAGATGGTGGTGGCCGGCGTGGTGCTGGCGATGACCGGCGAGAGCGCGCAGCGCTGTGCTCTAGGTGCTGGGGCGATCGTCATGGATTCACTCGCTGCCAACGACGGGCGCTTGCCCCACGAAAAAATAGAGCGCATCCGCCAATTGCGCCCCGATATGGTGCTGCTGTCGGGCGGCACGGATGGTGGCACTGTCAGCCACGTGGTCGAGTTGGCCGAATTCATCAGCGCGGCCGATCCCAAGCCCCGCTTTGGTGCAGGCTTCAAGTTACCAGTTATTTTTGCGGGCAATGAGGACGTGCGGGGGGAAGTTGAAAAGGCGCTGGGGGGGAAGATGGCCCTGACTGTTACCGAGAATATCCGCCCAGTGCTCGAAGAAGAAAATCTGGACCCGGCGCGGCACGTCATTCACGACCTCTTTCTCGAACACGTCATGGCGCAGGCACCGGGCTACCGCAAGCTGATGGACTGGACCAGCGCGCCGATTATGCCGACGCCCGGGGCGGTGGGCGAGATTATGCAGACCATTGCCCGCCAGCAGGAGATCAACGTCGTTGGCGTGGATATCGGCGGGGCGACGACCGATGTGTTCAGTGTTTTCGACGGCGTGTTCAACCGCACGGTCAGTGCCAATTTAGGCATGTCCTATAGCGTCTCCAACGTGCTAGCCGAGGCCGGCCTCGACCAGATCATGCGCTGGGTTCCTTTTGACATTGAGGAGGCCGATCTCCGCGACCGGATCAAGAACAAGATGATCCGCCCTACTACCATCCCGCAGCTCATGCAGGAACTGCAAGTCGAGCAAGCCATTGCCCGCGAGGCTCTGCGCTTGGCCTTTGACCAGCACCGAGCGTTGGCGGTGGGATTGAAGGGGGTGCAGAGCAAGCGTACGCTGGCCGATGTCTTTGAGCAGGGTGCCACCGGCGAAAGTTTAGTCGAGATGATGGCGCTGGACATGCTAGTCGGTAGCGGTGGCGTACTCTCGCACGCGCCGCGCCGCGAGCAGAGCTGCGCCATGCTCATAGATGCCTTCCAGCCCGAAGGCGTCACCCGCTTGGCGGTCGATAGCATCTTTATGATGCCTCACTTAGGGGTGCTCTCGACTGTTGACGAACGGGCCGCTACCGAAGTTTTCGAGCGCGATTGCCTGATCTACTTGGGCACTTGTGTGGCCCCTGTCGGCGAGGGTAAGGACGGCGAGGTCTGCCTCCAATACGAAATAGACCTGCCCGATGGGCGGCAAACCGGCCAGTTGCAGGTCGGTCAGCTACAGTGGATGTCCTTGGCTGACGGCGAGGAGGTCGAAGTCTCGCTTCAGCCGGCGCGGCGTTGGGATGTGGGTGCTGGCCCGGGGCAAGCCCTAAATGCGCGGGTGCGCGGCGGGGTCGTAGGACTAGTGCTAGACGGTCGCGGCCGACCCATCCAGATGGCGGCTGACCAAGACCGTCGGCGTCAGATAAGCGACTGGCAGCAGGCGTTAAACCTATACGAGTAGCTCATGGCTCACGCCTATACCCCTGGACTGCGCGTGACGCAACACGCAGTCGTGTACAAAGAGCGGCGCTTGCCCCTCAAAGGCGAAGTTGTCGTTGAGCGCGGCCAAGCGGTGCGCCGCGACCAAGTCGTGGCCCGCACCGAACTGCCTGGCGATGTGGCGACTCTCAACTTGGTCAACCGCTTGGGCATCTCGCCGCAAGAGCTAGTCGGCTATATGCTCAAAAAAGAGGGCGACCGAGTAGAAGCCGGCGAGCCGCTTGCCGAGACCAAGCCATTTATTCGATGGTTCAAGACCACGATTGAATCCCCGGTTAGCGGCACCGTCGAGAGCATTTCGCCGGTAACTGGGCAGGTGATACTGCGCCAAGCCCCTAAGCCGGTCGAAGTACTGGCGTACGTCGATGGGGTCGTCGAGGAAGTTTTTGCCGAGGAGGGCGTGCGCGTCGCAGCGCGAGGTGCTTATATCCAGGGCATTTTCGGCGTGGGGGGCGAGTGCTGGGGTGCGCTACACTTGGCGGTTGATGCCCCGGACGCCACAGCCGAGTCGCTGGGTCCAGAAGTTGCGGGCAAAATTGTAGTGGTTGGCAGCCTGATTAGCGCGGAGACCGTGGAACAGGCCCGGCAGGCAGGTGCCGTGGGGTTGATCGGTGGCGGCCTGCGCGACAGCGACTTGCGCGACTTGCTCGGCCGCGATTTGGGCGTGGCTATCACCGGGACCGAGCAAATCGGCCTGACCGTGGTAGCGACCGAGGGCTTTGGCCGCGTCGCCATGGCCCGCAAGACTTTTGATATTTTGCACGCGTGCGCTGGCATGGATGCGTCTATGGCCGGCGCGACTCAGATCCGCGCTGGCGTGTTGCGACCGGAGATTATCGTCCCCACAGCCGCTGACAAAGAGGAAGAAGAGGTGCGGGCGGGTGCGGAAGGATTGCAGGTGGGCGATTTGTTGCGGGTGATTCGGATGCCCTATTTTGGGCGGATTGGGCGCGTCAATGACTTGCCGACCGAGTTGTGCGCGGTGGAGTCCGGGGCGCGGGTGCGGGTATTGTCAGTGGAGTTTGAAGATGGGGAACAGGCGGTAGTGCCACGGGCGAATGTGGAGCTGATTGAGGAGTGAAGGCATGAGAATAAAAAACTGGCTATCTGCATTGGTCTTGGCTTGGCCGTTGGCGAGCACGGCGGAGAATGCGGAACAGGGGATCGACACTTTGCTGGTAGACCCTGTGCTGTCGATCGAAGACCCGGGGCTCGGCGAGTTACTGGCACATCCTGAACCGCCGATCGAGGTACAAGCCTTTGACACGCCCAACGACGACGGGGGCAGCATTACGCTGACTTGGCCGCGAGACCGTCAGATCAGCGAAAACGCGATGTATCAGGTCGCCATCGCCGACTCACCCAGTGGGCCTTTTCGCGTCGTGGACGAGGTTGCGGCCACAGGGAATTTGATGTCTGGAGCGCCAGCACTCTTTGGGCACGGGGCCGATCTGGAGAATTACCACTATGTCAACGTCGAAGAATTCGCTGGCGCGGGTGGCAAGACGCCATTAGAAGACGGCAAGACGTATTACTTCCACATTGATGTGCGGTCGGCCGGCGGCGCAATCCGCGGCAAAGTGATCGTCAACGCCGAGTCCAAAGGCAATTTTTTTAATCGCTCCAAGGTTAACAATCTGGTGTTGTGCCTCGTGTTTTCAGGGCTTATCATGGGCTACATTGGCATTGCGCGGCGGCGCGAGCTCAAGATTCGCCGCATCGCCGGGCTAGAGGCACTCGACGAGGCGCTGGGGCGGGCGACCGAGATGGGCAAGCCGGTGCTTTTCATCCACGGTCTGCGCGACATGAGCCAGATACCAACCATTGCCGCGGTCAATATCTTGGGACGGGTTGCGCGGCGGACAGCCGATTACGACACCGCGCTGCGGGTGGTGGCTCCAGACCCGGTGGTTATGTCTGTGAGTCAGGAGACGGTGAAAGCCTCGTATGTGGAGGCGGGACGGCCCGACGCCTTCAATCCCGACCACGTCTTCGTCGCTAGCACCGAGCAGTTCAGCTATGCGGCGGCAGTCGAGGGCATCATGGTCCGCGACCGCCCGGCGGCTCACATTATGATGGGCTATTTCTACGCCGAGTCGCTGCTGTTGGCCGAGACCGGGGCGACGACCGGGGCGATTCAGATCGCCGGCACCGATGCTTTCACCCAGTTGCCGTTCTTTATCACTACCTGCGACTATACCCTGCTCGGCGAAGAGCTTTACGCAGCCAGCGCTTATCTATCGGGCGAACCGCGGATGCTGGGCAGTCTCAAAGGCCAAGATGCCGGTAAGGCCATTCTGCTGGCTGTCTTAGTGCTGGGTACGCTGCTGGCGACCTTGGAGTGGTGGCCGCAGTTTACGCACCTTTTTAGCCCCTAGGAGAGCGCGATGATTTTTTTTAGTCGAACGCTACCGCTGGTTGTTGCCTTCGCCTTCGGTATGCTCGGCATTGTCATCTACTACATACCCCACGGCGACGCGCAGAGTTTGGAACGGGAGATGGCGTTGTGGGTGCGCATCGTCTTCGCGTTTTCCTTTTTGCTCGGACTATACAGCCTGCTCAACCTGCACTGGCAGCGGATTCGCCAGCGCGTCGCCGGCTGGGCCTATAGCTTGATCGCCATTTTAAGCTTCGCGGTGATGATGGTCTTCGTCGTGTACAACGATGGTTTAGGCCCTTTCACCGCGCAGGCTGAGGCCGGGGGCTACAAGTGGCTCTTCGACAATATTCACGTGCCTTGCGCCTCGACCATGTTTTCGATCTTAGCCTTCTTCATCGCCTCGGCGGCGTACCGGACCTTCCGCGCCCGCACGCCCGAGGCGGCTGTGCTGCTGATCGCGGCGGTCATCGTCATGTTGGGTCGCGTGCCCATTGGGAGAGAGCTTTCCGATTTTTTTCCGTTGGCGACCGACTGGCTGTTGAATGTGCCCAACTTGGCGGCCAAGCGCGGCATCTTGCTCGGCGTGTCGCTGGGAGCTATTGCCACCTCGCTGCGGATCATTTTTGGGATTGAGCGCTCGTATTTGGGCGGAGGAGCCGAGTGATGCACAAACTGCTCGCTATCGACCGTCGCATCATTTTCGTCCTAGTGTTTATCAGCGTGGCTGGGCCATTGCTGGCTGGAATTTCCCTGCCGATCACGCCGACGGACGAAGTACAAGACGCATACGACCAGTTCGAGAAACTCGACGCGGGGGATATTGTGCTAGTTTCCTTCTCTTACGGTGCCAGCACGCAACCTGAAATGCTGCCGATGTCGCGCGCCATGTTGCGCCACGCCTTCCGCCGCGATCTCAAGGTGGTGGCCATTTGTCTATGGCCCGAGGCACCGGGGCTGGCCCAACAGGTGCTGGAGGAGATGACGGCTGAATTCGATTTGGAGTACGGGGTGGATTACGCCTTTATGGGCTACAAGCCGGGCAATTTCAGTGTCATCCTCAATATGGGCCAAGACTTCCGCAGTGCCTTCCCGCAAGACCAATGGGGCGCGGAGACCGGCGATTTGGATTTGACGCGCGGTTTGCGCTCGCTGCGCGATTTTGACCTCGTCTTAGACTTGGCGGCCGGGGATTCGATTGAGTTTTGGTGGATCCCCTACGGGCAGGAGAAGTACGGCTTTACCTTTGTCGCTGGCTGCACCGCGGTGATGGCTCCCGATCTCTATCCCTTCCTCGACTCAGGACAACTCGGCGGCCTGCTCGGCGGTCTAGCCGGCGCAGCCGAATACGAGACCCTGATTGATCGTCGCGGCAGTGCTAGCATGGGTATGAGCGCCCAGTCGATGACTCATTTGGTCATCGCGCTCTTGGTGATTATCGGCAATATCGCGTACTTCGTCGCTCGGCGAACTTCATCCGAGCAGAGGAGCTGATATGCGCGATACGTATGTCTTTTTGGGCTTGATCCTGCTGTTTGCCGCGGTCAATATCGGCTTGATGGCTAGCGGGATATTGGCGGCGGACTGGACGGGTTTGGGCATCATTGTCGCGGCGGGCCTGACCTTGGCGCTCTATAGCTTCCTCTACAAGGACAATCCACTGTTCAAATTCGCCGAGCACGTTTTCGTCGGCGTGGCGGCGGCTTATGTATTCGGCCAGACTTGGTACCCGACGATCTACGGTGAGCTCATCGCCGAATGGACCGACTCAGGAAAAGGGGAGATGCCCAACTGGTGGCTTTTGGCTCCGACGGTGCTCGGGCTGTTGATGTTGACGCGCTTTTCGCTACGCTTTGGTTGGCTCAGCCGCTATGCTTTTGCATTCTTTGTCGGGCTCGGGGCCGGTCTGACGATTCCCCGCTATATTTCTTCCTTTATTTTAGCCCAAATAGAACCTACATTACAACCACTAACTTGGAGCTTGGAGGGGCTCAATTTGCTGATCGTCTTGGTGGGGGTCATCGGGGTGTTGGTTTACTTCTTTTTTTCCGTCGAGCACACCGGCACGGCGGGCCACATCTCCAAGGTGGGGATATGGTTTTTGATGGTCTCGTTTGGAGCTTCTTTTGGTTACACTATTATGGCGAGGGTCTCGCTGTTGATCGGGCGTGTGACTTTTCTCTTAGACGACTGGTTGCACCTGATGTGAAGGGGTATTGAGTACCCTGTAAAGGAGGGACATATGACTAAATTTGCGAGCGTTTTTCGCGTTCTGACCGCACTGGGCGTCCTGCTCGCGCTGAGCTTGGCTCCGGCCGAGGCCAGTACGGGCGGCAAGATCGCCGGTGTCGTCAAGGATGCCGCCACCGGGGATGGGCTACCCCATGCCAATATCGTGGTGGTAGATACCAAGTTAGGGGCCACAGCGGACGAAAAGGGCCGCTTTTTTATTCTCAACGTGCCGGCGGGTACCTATACCCTCAAGGCTACGTATATCGGCTACGCGGATTATACTGTCGAGGATGTGCGGGTCTCCGCCGACCTGACTACGAATATCGCCGTTGACCTGACTTCTTCGGATATCCAAGTCGAGGAAGTAGTAATCCGGGCCGAGCGGCCAATTATCGACAAAACCGCCACCAATGCGGTGCGCATTATCGATGCCGAGGATCTCGATATTCTGCCGCTCCGAGGCGTCAGCTCAGTCATAGCTTTGCAGACCGGCGTGGTTGAGGACGAGGGGTCGCTGCATATCCGCGGCTCGCGCAGCGACGAGATCGGCTACTACGTCGAGGGGGCCAGCGTCCGCAATGTGGTCACTGGCGGCAGCGCGGTGGGCCTGATCGACGAGGCGTTGGAGGAAATCCAACTCCAGGCCGGCGGCTTCAATGCCGAGTACGGCGGTGCCAACGCCGGCATTATCCTGCAAGAGTTGCGCACCGGCGGCAGCGACTGGGACTTCGAGATCATGTCTGAGTCGGACAATTTTATCTCCGACTACGAGCAGCGCTTCGGCACGTATTCCTACGGCTACTTCAATCAGGTGATCACCGCCGGTGGTCCGGTTGCGGGAAGCCAGAAGATTCGCGCCTTCTTGGCTGGCCAGCGCCGCGGCATCGGTTCCTGGCCGACCTACTGGTCGGGTTTTACCTTCGAGGATCTCGAAGATACCGGCCTCCGCGGTGGACGCCGGCACTGGAGCGAGGACGAAGAGGGCAATCTCGTTCCCGACCAGATCGAGCAGCTCGAAATCAAGCCCGGCAACATTCCGCACACGAGCAGTGAAGCGAACATTTTTAATGGGACCTTGCTGTTCGACTACTACCCCGTCCAACTCCGCCTCACGAATCTGTACTCGGACGGGAGTGCTGAAAGCAACTATGCGCCCATCCGCAATGCTTTTAACACCCGGCGTTTGGTCGAGTCGGAATCGTCCTCCAACCTAGTCAACGCCAAGCTCACCCACCTGCTCGACAAGAGCATGTTCTACGAGCTCAACGTGAGCCTCTACAAGCAGTCTGCCGAGTCCTACGACCCGCTTTTCAAGGATCGGTGGTGGGTGTACAACGACAGCGTGGCCGTACAGCGCGCCCTCGAGAGCACGGGTGAGTACACTCCCTATACCCAGCAGGGTTCGGGGCCTAGACCCTACGATCTGGCTGGCTTTCCCTTCAACCGCCCGGGTTCGCGTACGACCTCCTACGGCACCTCGACGGATGGCTATTGGGGGCTGGCCGGTAGCTGGACCAAACAGACCGACATGCATCAGCTCAAGGCTGGTTTCGACTATCAGAATTGGACCGCGCGGCGCTATGGGATCTCGTTGCGTTCGATCCGCTCGGGGATAGCCAATACCTATCCCGAGTTGGACGCGGTGTACGACCGCTACTACAACGATGAGATCAGCGAAGATCAAATCCTCGACGAGCTGATCGCGAAGGCCGAGAGTCTTGAAGATGGCAAGGGTAGCAAGCAGGATCTGATTCGATTGCTGCGCTCGACTAGTGCCAGCGATTTCTTCGGCTTCGACGAGTTCGGTCGCGAGGCCGACGGCGAAGGGCTAGAGGCCCCGCGCCAGCCGACGGTAGCCGCTGCCTTTCTCCAAGACAAGGTCGAGTATAATGACCTGATCATCAACGCCGGTCTGCGCATCGACTACTTCGACGCGGATAGCTGGCGTTTCAAGGATCCGGCAGCGCCGGTGCGCGACTCGGAAAACTACACTATTGACCTCGCGTCGATGGAAAAGACTCCCACGTACACTGATATCAGCCCGCGTTTGGGGATGTCGTTCCCGGTGTCGGATTTGACGGTTTTTCACGTGCAATACGGTCGCTTCTCGCAAATGCCGGCGATGCGCTCCATGTTTGCCGGCGGCGCGCGCCTTGCTCTAGAGTTGGGCGGCCAAAACTACATCCGCTATCCGACCGCCTACGACATCGAGCCGATGCGTACTACCCAGTACGAAATTGGCTTCGAGCGTCAGTTCTCCGAATTCGCCTCCTTCGATGTCACGGGCTTCTACCGCGACATCAAAGGGCAGGTGCAGTTGCGCAAGCAGCAGGTCTCGGCCAGCGCGGAAGAAGCCGGTGCGTACGTCTATCTGCAGAACGGCGACTTCGCCACGACCAAGGGCATCGAGTTCCAGTTCAAGCTCAGGCGCGTCAATAACCTACGGACCGAACTGAATTACACCCTGTCCGATGCACGCGGCACGGGTTCATATACTGGCTCGGCCATTTCCGGGGTTGAAAACGAGACCAACCTGCCGACGATCATCTCGCCGCTCGATTTTAATGAGACGCACCGCGGTTCGATTTTCCTAGACTACCGCTATCCCGACAACGAGCCCAACCCAATTCTGCGAGGTCTGGGGGCCAACCTGCTGATGAGCTTCACGAGCGGGCACAGCTTTACCTTGGTCACCGGCTCGATCGGTCAGCGCGGTCCAGAAAACGCCGGCGTACTCGACAGCTTTGACCCGCGCTCGCGCAAGCCGCTCGAGTCGATCAACCGCTCGACGACGCCGTGGACCTTCGAGACCAACTTGCGCATCGACAAGGGCTTCTCGCTGTTTGGTCTCAATGCCAAGGTCTATAGCCGCATCATCAACCTCTTCAATCGCAAGAACGTGCTCAACGTGTACAACCGCACCGGCTCCGACAAGGACGACGGGTTCTTGACCAATCCGGAACTGAGCCAACAGATCGTCGAGGCCAGCGGCGGGCAACAGTACGTGCAACTCTACGAGGCGATCAACTTGCTCAACCGTCAGGCCTACTGGTCCAACGAGGGCGGCGATATTTACGACGCGCCGCGCCAGATTCGCTTCGGTCTGCAGTTCGATTTCTAGGAAAGAGAGGAAGCTATGAGAAAGTTTGTTTATCTATTTGCAGCGGCGATGCTCTTGCTCCTAGTCGGCACTGTCCAAGCCCGCGAAGAGTGGGGCGCACCGGCCGCCAAACTGGCCCAAGACGATGTCGAGGTGTCCACCGAACGGACCCAGCTCAACATCAACAATATGGCCATGTGGATACAGAGTGATGGCTGGTCGGCCCGAGACCCGCTCAGTGGTAATTCGGGCGTGACCTACCCGCGCTCGACCGACCAAGTCATCTTCCAAGACGGCATCATCTGGGGAGGACGGGTCAAGGACGGCAATGACCAAGACCTGCGCGTCGGCGGTCAGACGTACGAGATTGGTACGGTTCCTGGCGTCATCGAGTCCAAGGGCGTGGCCCAAGACCGCGACACGGCCCGACTCTACCGGATTCGCCGCGATTGGGCGACCGCGGATTTGCGGCTAGACGCCTCTGAGGTCCTCAACATCGGTTTGAGCCAGATCACCGATGCCGAGGAGGCGGCGGTACGCGCCCAGTACGAGCGCGATTGGATGGAGTGGCCGGCCGAGTTGGGTGCGCCCTTTTACGACAACGACGGAGATGGGCAGTACGACCCCTCGGTTGACGAGCCAGGTTTGGCCAACGCGGACCAGGTAATCTGGTTTGCCATTAACGATCTGGACCAGGGTGCCACAACCAATCTCTACGGCTCGTTGCCCATCGGCTTGGAGACTCAGGTCACGCTCTGGGGCTATGCGCGCACCGACGCCTTGGGCGACGTGATCTTCAAGAAGTACAAGATCATCTACAAAGGCACCGCAGAGGCTGCGGACGATGCCGTGATTGAGGACATGTATTTCGCCCAGTGGTCCGATCCAGATTTGGGCGACTTCGGCGACGACTTTGCCGGTGCCGATGTCGGCCTGAGCTTGGGTTATGTGTACAACTCGATCGATGACGATTCGCATTACGTCACGTTCGGGTTGGCCCCACCGGCTGCCGGATACGACTTTTTGCAAGGCCCAATCGTACCGGTTTACCAGCTAGATGCAGAGGGCAACATCGCAGTTGACGAAGATGGAAACCAACTGCTCGACGAGAATTCGGTGGCCATCTTCAACGAGGGATTGCGCTCCGGCTACAAGAACTTGCCGATGACGGCCTTCGTGTACTTTGCCGCCGGCAGTGCGATATCCGATCCAGAACTGGGCGAATACGTGGGTACTCAGCAGTGGTACAATCTGCTGCGCGGCTTCCAGCCGCAGGACGATGTTGAAAACCCCGTGCCCTACACCAATCCGCTGACCAATGCCGACACCAAGTTCACGCTCGATGGCGATCCGACCAGAGCCACCGGCTGGAACGACGGCGTGCCGCTGCCGGCTGGCGACCGGCGCATCGTGTTGGCCACCGGGCCTTTTGAAATGGCATTGGGCGACACCCAGGAAGTGGTGGTCGCGCTGCTGGGCGGCATTTCTACCGACCGCTTGCGCAGCGTCTCTCAGCTAAAATTCACCGACCAGTTCGTCCAGGACGCCTACAACAGCTTCTTCGAGGTGCCCAAGCCGCCGGTCCAGCCCAATGTTCGCCTAGTCGAACTCGACCAGACGATCATTCTGGACTGGGGTTGGGACGACGAGTCGATTCAGGCCACCGAAGGCGAGGGTTCGGCTGGCTTTGAGTTCGAAGGCTACAACCTCTACCAGTTGCCCTCGGCCGAAGCCACGCTTTCCCAAGCGGTCAAGGTGGCGACCTTCGACATCGAAAACGGTGTTACTACCATCCTAGGTATCGATCTCGACCAGGAGTCGGGCGTGGTGCTCGATGTGCCCTTGCAGATCGGCACCGACTTCGGGGTCAAGCGCAATATCAAGATTACTCAAGACCACGTCCGCAGCGGTCCGCTGGTCAACGGCCAGCGGTACTACTTTGCGGTGACGGCTTACAACCGCGCCACCGCCGCAGGAGCCGCTACTACCACGCTGGAGAGCGCACCGCAGAACTTGATCTGCGTGCCGCAGGAGCCGCCGCCGGGCACTCGCTATCTGAGCGAGCCTGGAGACGTGATTAGCGCCCAGCACGCCGCCGGTGCCAGCGACGGAACGGTCTCAGTCTCGGTGGTTGATCCGACGAGTACCACCGGTCACGAATACGCGGTCGAATACGCTGCTGACGCCGACGGCAACACGGTCTGGAATCTGGTTGATAAGACCAATGGTCAGACTCTGTTGGAAAACCAGACCGACCAAGCTGGCACGGCCTTCTACGTCGGTTCCGCTGGCATTGAGGTCGCTGTCGCCGGTCCGCCCGCTGGCATGAAGAGTTGGGCTGGCCCGGCGATGCCATTCGAGGCTTGGAAGGCTTCGCCCGAGGCGGCCGACTTGACGGGCGATGGCCAGATCAACGCCGCCGACTTTGCCCAAGCCGTCGATCACGCTAGCGACACTCGTTGGTTCACTTGGGCTGGCGGTTCCAACGCTTGGGGTGCCGAAGGCTTCCAAGGCGCGATGACCGGCGATCCCAATCATCAGTGGTTCGCGCCGACGACGGTGACGCCGGACCGGCTGCGCACGGTGGAGCTGCGCTTCACCGACGTCATTGAAGAGGATGGCGAAGACCAGTACAAGCCGGTGGACCTCAACAACGAAAACGTGTCGTGGGCCTATCGCTATTTGCGCGGTGCTGGAGGGGAGCCACCAGCATCCGGGGACCTGACGACGACGCAGAATCCTTGGGACTTCGGCAAGTACATTATCAACACCGAAGGCCCAGGTGTTTACGTCTATCAGGAGCGCAATCAGATCGCGCTCTCGGCCTGGGATATCGAAAGCGATCCGCCGCGCCGCTTGGAAGTGGCCTTCCTCGAAAACAACCAGCCCGGCGGCTTGGTCAACGGCGTCTATGGCCCGCCTTGGTACACTGTGGCGAGCAATGTCGCCGGCTCTGGTCCGCGCGAGTGGCTGTTCATCTTTGACTTGGATTACACAGATCCCAACCAAGGCGAGAACAGCGATATCCTGCTAAACAACGGTCTGATCTACGATGGGACAGAAGGAGAAGAACACCTGCCCTTCATGTGGATCATCTTCTCCGAGCGCCGCCGCGAGGAGGACTTCCCGTCGGACGGCGATTCCTTCTTGCTGGTCGCCAATCACGTCAATACCCCCGCCGACCGCTTCTCATTTACGGTCCAGGGGTCGGAAAGCAGCGACGCCTACCTAGCTGAGGACATTGAGAAGATCAACGTCTTTCCCAATCCCTACCTCGGCGTCAACTCGGCGGAGACCAGCCGTTACAGCCACTTTGTGACCTTCAGCCACCTGCCGCCCAAGGCGAATATCCGCATCTTCGACATGAGCGGCACGCTGGTGCGCACCATTGAGAAGGACGACCCGTCGCAGTTCACGCGCTGGGATCTGCAAAACCAAAACCAGTTGCCGGTGGCCAGCGGCATGTATATCGCCCATATCGAGCTGCCGGATCACGGCAAAAGTCGGATTCTCAAGCTGGCCGTCATCCAAGAGCAGCAGTTCTTGGAGAGCTTCTAAGGTGCACAGGATCTCAAAGGGAGAAACAGGAGACTATTCCATGCTTCGACATAGCTTTCGCATCTCGACGATCCTGCTGGCGCTGGTTTTTGCCTCGGCTACGGCCTTTGCCGATGGCCAGGACCGCGCTGGTACGGCCGCCGCTCCGGAACTGCTGATTCCGGTCGGCGCACGCGACATGGCCTTGGGCGGTGCCTCAATCGCCACCAGTTCCGGTCTGGAGGCTCTGCACTGGAACCCGGCAGGCTTGTCCAAGTCTGAATCCAACGCGGGCATCATGTTCTCGACGATGTCCTACTTGGCAGATACTCGCATCAACTATCTGGCCACCGGTGCCAACTTCAAGAGCCTCGGCTCGCTGGCCCTCAACATCAAGGCGCTGGATTTCGGCGCAATCCCGGTGACGACCGAGGCCAACCCCGACGGCACTGGCGCGACCTTTTCGCCGACCTTCTTCACCTTGGGCCTGACCTTTGCGAAGGAACTGACCGATCGCATCGCCGTTGGGATTACCAGCCATTACATCATCAACCGCATCCAGCGCGTCGAGGCCACTGCGGCCTCGTTTAGCGCCGGTTTGCAATACGCCAATCTGGGTGGGATTGCCGGCTTGGACCTGGGGGTAGCGCTCAAGCACATCGGTACGCGGATGCAGTTTGGCGGTTCCGGCCTATTGCGTCGCGGCCAGCTCAACGGGTTGCGCCGCGGACCCTCCGATTACAATGTCGAGGCCAGTTCCGCCGATCTGCCCTCGATATTCGAACTCGGTCTGAGCTACCGCTACGAGCCCGCTGGGATGGGTGCGGTCAATCTGTCCTCGGTCTTCCGGCACAACAATTTCGCCTACGACCAGTACCGGTTGGGTGCTGAATACGTGCTGAACAAATTCTTCGCCCTGCGCGCTGGTTTCGACTACGCGCCCAACTCGACTGACGACTACATCTACGGCACCAGCTTCGGCTTTGGTCTGAATATAGATGCCGGGACGATCAAAGATTTGCGCGTTGATTACGCCTACACTACGGTCGAGTATTTCGACGCGCTCAACACCTTTACCTTTCAGTTCGGGTTCTGAGTTCGACCGTGGCGCGGCGCACGTCCTGTGCGCCGCGCAGTTTTCATCGGAGATTGCCAATGAAGTGCGTGCGCTGGCTGGCGGTGTTCGTCACCGTCGCTGGATTGGGATGTCAAAGTTCGACCATGACCGCGGCCAAGCTCTATATCAAACAGGGACAGCCGCAAGAGGCCAAAAAGCAACTCGCCCTGGTCTTGCAGACCGAGCCAGAAAATAGCGAGGCTCACTTGCTCATGGGCAGGCTCTTAGGCAAAGAGGGTCGCTATGGCGAAATGGCCGAGCATCTAGCGCACGCCGAGCGCAATCCCAAGTTTCAAAGCGAGGTTGAACAAACGCGCCGCCAATTTTGGACGCGAGAGTACAATGCCGGCGTCGCCCATGCCCAAGGCGAGGCCCCGAATTACGTCATGGCGCGGCACTCGTTTCACAACGCTACCATCATCGACGAAAGTGCGCTCGACGCTTGGCGCAACCTCGCGTACGTCTATTACCAGATCGACAGCACGGATGCGGCCATTGCCACCTACCAGAAGATCGCGTCGGCGGCTCCAGAAGACGAGGGTACCTTTTTCAGCCTAGGGTCGCTCTACTTGGAAAATGGCAACCTCGATGAGGCTATCCGCGCCTTGTCACAGGTAGTCAAGATCAATCCTGAAAACCTCAATGGCCTGACCAATCTCGCCATCGCCCAAGCCCAAGCCGAGGATTACGAGGGAGCCGAGGTCAATTATCGCAAGGTCATAGAGCTGAACCCCGATGACTTCAGGCCCCACTTCAACTTGGGGAATCTCTACTGGCAGCAAGAAAAGTACACTGCGGCTAAGCGTGCCTATGAGCAAGTCCTACAGCTCGAACCTGACGACGGGGACGCGCTCTACAATCTCGCCATGGTCCACTTGGCCACAGAGGACTACGATGGCGCGTTGCCGATCTTGGAACAACTCGCCGAACAAATGCCAGACAATGCGTTGGTGTGGATGCACTTGGGGACGGTTTATGCCCATAAAGAATTGATTGAGAAGAGCGAGGCGGCGTATGCGCGGGCCGAGGCACTAGAGGAGTAAAGCGCCCGCGCGCTCACTATGCTGCAGTACACCATCCAGCGCATTCTGCTGGCCATCCCAACCCTTCTCGGCATCACCCTACTGACTTTCCTGATTATGCGCTTGGCACCCGGCGACCCGGTCGATCTGTTCTTGGGCGGGGCCGCTGGTGGCGAGGGGATCTCCACCGACCGCCAGGCGGACATGGAGAAGACGCGCCGGGATTTGCGCCGCCAACTCGGGCTGGACCAACCGCTACACCTCCAGTATTTGCACTGGCTTTCCAACTTGATCTTGCGCGTGGAGGACTTAGGCGCATTCGACCGAGGGGCTTTGTTGGCCGACTCCGTGCTCGACGAACTGTCAGACGCGGCGTGGGCCGAGTTGGCCTCGCTCGAGGGCGAGGAGCGCAAGGCGCGGTTCTTGGCGCATTTTCGCCGCCTGCGCCCCGAGCGCGTTGACGAACTCGTTGAATCGCCTTTCTGGCAGAGCCGCCTTTTCTCGCCGACCCAAAACTACGCGTATGGCGGGTCTGGCTTGGAATTGGTGCAGGCGGGGGACTGGCGTTTGGTGACGCTTAATTTGGGTCGCTCCTTCAAAGACCAAGAGCCGGTCATTGACCACATCTTCGACCGGCTGCCCATCACGCTGGAAATCAACCTCATCAGCTTAGTCTTTGCCTATCTAATCGGCGTGCCGCTGGGCATAGTGATCGCGGTCAAGCAAAATACTATTATCGACCGCTTGGTTACCACCGGAACCTTCATGCTGTGGTCGATGCCTTCGTTTTGGGTCGGGATGCTGTTGATCTTGTTTTTCTGCAACAAGGAATTCTTCCACTGGTTTCCGGCCTCCGGGATCCAGTCCTTGGACGCGGGGGAAGACTGGGGATTCTGGCGGCTGCTGACCGACCACGCCCACCACATGATTTTGCCGATATTGGCTTCGACCTATGCCAGCTTCGCTGGCATCTCGCGCTATATGCGCACCAGCATGCTGGAGAATCTGCGGCTGGACTACGTGCGCACCGCCCAAGCCAAGGGCTTGCGCTACCGCGTTGTGGTGCTGCGCCACGTGCTGCGCAACTCCTTGATTCCCATTGTGACGCTGCTGGCTGGGCTTTTGCCGGGAATGATCGCGGGTTCGGTGTTTATCGAGACGATCTTTACCATTCCAGGCATGGGCTTTTTGGCGTTCCAGTCGGTCATCGTGCGCGATTACCCTGTGGCTATGGCACTCTTTACCATTGGTTCGGCCCTATCGCTGGCGGGGATCTTGGCGGCTGATATTTTACTCAAGGTCGTGGACCCGCGCATCGACTTTGCGAGTGTGTAGATGAGCAAAGGGGCCGTTGCACAAGGGCAGTCCTACGGACAGGTCGTCTGGAAGCAATTCAAGAAAAACAAGCCTGCTCTGCTCAGTCTCTTGGGCATCGTCTTGCTGGGAATTGTGGCCGTAAGCGCCGACTTGCTGGCTGGCGACAAGCCGTACTACATGAAGTACAAGGGCGAGATCTACTTTCCGGCCTTCCGCCAATACGCAGTCTATCTGGGAGTAGCGGAGTGGCCGGCGGAATTGAAGCGCCGCCGCAACTTCAAAAAGCTCAAGCTAGAGGAGGCTATCTTCCCGCCAGTGCCTTATGCCCCAGGCGAAATCCGCTTGCGGGAGAAGTACCAGCCCCCCGGAGCCGAGCACTGGCTGGGCACAGACCGCTTGGGCCGCGACGTGCTCTCGGGGCTGATTCACGGCACGCGCTACGCTTTGACCATCGGTCTAGTGGCTGTGGGCATATCGCTGGCCATTGGCTTGGTCTTGGGAGCGTTGGCCGGTTACTTCGGGGGCTGGATCGACTTGGCACTCTCGCGCCTTTTCGAGCTGTGGGCCGCGATCCCTAGCTTCTTTTTAATATTGACGGTCGCGGCGTTTTTTCCGCCGAGCCTGTTCTTCGTCATGGCCATTATCGGCCTTACGAGTTGGGTCGGTATCGCCCGCTTGACGCGCTCGCAGTTCTTGCAGGTGCGCAGCTACGATTACGTAGCCGCCGCGCGTAGCCTCGGGTACTCAAACGGGCGGATCATGTTTCGCCACATCCTGCCCAACGCCGTCGGCCCGATCCTGATTCCGGCGGCCTTCGGAGTTGCAGGTGCCATCCTCGCCGAGTCGGGATTGAGCTTTTTAGGGGTAGGGATTCCAGCAGAAGTGATCACTTGGGGTGCCCTGCTGGCTGGGGCGCGCAGCAATGCGGCAGCTTGGTGGCTGGTGGTCGTGCCAGGCGTGGCCATTTTTGCGACCGTGACCCTGTACAACCTGCTGGGCGACGGGCTGCGCGACGCGCTGGACCCGAAGCTGCGCGGCTCAGACGCTGAGGAAAGCGGGTAGGGACTCGTTGGCTAGGACTTGGTCGAGGGTTTGGCGCTGGCGCAGCAGATGGAAGTCGCCGTCTGTGCCAAGCAGCACTTCGCCTGCTTCCGGGAAGGAATTGTAGTTTTTGGCGGCCATGCCAGCGCAATAGGCTCCGCTGCCGCCGATAAAGACCGCATCGCCGATGCGCGGCTCGGTGAGTACGCGAGGTTCCAGTTCTTCGGGGTTGCCGGATGCTGGCGTGAGAATATCTCCACTTTCACAGCAATGGCCGGCGATTAGGTACTCGCCTTGGCCGCGCTCCTCTGGTGTGGCCGGGACTACGACGATGGGATGTTGTGCTCCGTACATGCTGGGACGCAGCACTTCGGTCATGCCGCTATCGACCTTGATGAAGGAATAGCCCTGCCGGCCGGTATCGACTACATCGACGACACTACAGACGATGGCACCGGCATTGCCCACCAAGAAGGTCCCGGGTTCGATTTCCAGATGCAGTTTGCGGCCGTGCTCGCGGGCGAAGCGGTTGAATTCGTCGGCGACAGGTTGGCCGGCCTTGTGCAAGTCGGTCGATACTTCGTCGGCCATGCGCCCAATTTTGAAACCACCGCCCATACTCACGCGCTGGACCTCAGGCAGCTTGGCGGCCACGCCGAGCGTCAGTCGGGCGCAGTGCTGCCACACTTCTGGGTCGCTGCCCGAGCCGATATGGCTGTGCAAGCCAGTGAGTTGCAGGTTGTATTCGGCGGCTGTTGCGAGTACTTGGTCGAGGTGTTCGTGCCAGATGCCGAAGCTCGACGAAGGGCCGCCCGTATTGGTGCGGTTACTGTGTCCCGAGCCTAGGCCTGGGTTGATGCGCACGGAAACTTCGCGGCCCGGAAAGAGTCGGCCGTAGGCTGCGAGTTGATGCAGAGAACAGGCGTTGAAGAGGACGCCTTGGCGCACTAGGTCTGCTAAATTGTCGGGTAGTTGTTGGGCCGTGATCTGGATCTGGGCCGCAGGGACGCCAGCGCGCATGGCCCGCAGCGCTTCGTAGCCACTGCTCGCGTCGATGTGCAGACCAGCGCGATTGAGAATGCGGATCACACCGGCTGACGGACAGGCTTTCACCGCGTAGCGCACCGTCAGGCCGTGTGCATTGGGGAAGGCCAGTGCCTTTTGGGCTTGGGATTCCAACGCCTTTTGATCATAGACAAAGGTGGGCGTGCCAAACTGGCGCTGGACGGCGCGAATTTGGTCTTCAGACAGGAGTGAAAGCCGTTCCATTAAATGACCCTAACTTGATATTTTTCAATAGAATCCGTAGGTTATGAAAACTTTTTAGTATCGCTGCTACATCCCATTTTGTCAAGCTCCTTATGGCCACTTACATTCTCGGCATTTCCGCGTTCTACCACGATAGCGCGGCCTGTTTGGTCCGCGACGGAGAAATCGTTGCCGCGGCCCAGGAAGAGCGATTCACGCGCGTTAAACACGATCCAGATTTTCCCGCTCGCGCTGTCGAATACTGTCTGCGGGAAGGCAGTATTGAGGCCAAAGACCTGCACTGCGTGGGGTTTTACGACAAACCCCTGTTGACTTTTGAACGCCTGCTAGAGACCCATCTCGGCACGGTGCCGCTGGGTCTCCGCCTCTACTGGAAGAGCATGAGGGTATGGCTGGAAAAAAAGCTGTGGATCCCGCATTTAATCCAAGAGCAACTCGGCTGCGATATACCGGTGCTGTTCAGTGACCACCACGAGTCGCACGCCGCGTCGGCCTTCTATCCGTCGCCGTATCGAGAAGCGGCTATCGCGACCTTGGATGGAGTCGGCGAGTGGACCACTACCAGCTATGGCTACGGCCGAGATGCGGAAATTCACACGCTGGCCGACCTCAAGTTTCCCCACTCGCTGGGTTTGTTCTATTCGGCGTTCACCTATTTTACGGGCTTCAAGGTCAACTCCGGCGAGTACAAGTTGATGGGGTTGGCTCCTTATGGCGAGCCGAAATACGCCAAGCTAATGCTCGACGAGATAATCGACCTCAAGGACGACGGCTCCTTCAAGCTCAACACTCGCTATTTCAACTACCTATCCGGCTTGACGATGACCAGTCGGGCCATGAACAAGCTCTTCGGGGGGCCTCCCCGGCAGCCAGAGACGCCGCTGACTCAGCGCGAGATGGATATTGCGCGCTCCTGTCAGGTAGTAACCGAGGAAGTCATGTTGCGCATTGCCCGTACAGTGCACCGAGAAACCAAGCTCAAAAACTTGTGCTTGGCCGGTGGAGTGGCACTCAATTGCGTCGGCAACGGTCGCATCCTGCGCGAAGGGCCCTTTGAAAACATTTGGATTCAGCCGGCTGCGGGCGATGCTGGTGGAGCTTTGGGGGTTGCGCTGGCGCTGTGGTATCACCACTTGGGCCACGAGCGGGCGGTAGATGGCGAAAACGACGCGATGCGGGGGGCGCTGTTGGGGCCTGAGTACGGGGACGAAGAGATCTACCAGTGCATCGAGGAGCAGGCGGGGGTGGCGCACAAACTCGCCGAGGACGAACTGCCGGTGCGCGTGGCCGAGCTGTTGGCCGCGGGCAAGGTAGTAGGCTTTTTTCAGGGGCGGATGGAATTTGGGCCGCGTGCGCTCGGTGCCCGGTCGATTTTAGGCGATCCGCGCTCCACCCAGATGCAGTCGGTGATGAACCTCAAGATCAAGTTCCGCGAGAGCTTCCGCCCCTTTGCCCCGACGGTCCTGCGCGAATGCGTACACGAGTTCTTTGAGTTGGATGCCGACTCGCCTTACATGCTGCAAGTGGCTCCAGTTAAAGCGGAACGGCAGATCCCCATGAGCGAGGACCAGCAGCGGCTATTCGGCATTGACAAGCTAAACGTGCCGCGCTCGGATATGCCAGCCGTCACCCACGTCGATTACTCGGCGCGGGTGCAGACGCTGCGCCGGCAAGATAACCCTCGCTACTACGACGTGATTCGCGCCTTTCAGAGCCTGACCGGCTATCCAGTGGTGGTCAACACGTCCTTCAACGTGCGCGGCGAACCCATCGTCCAAAGCCCAGAAGATGCCTATCGCTGCTTCATGCGGACCGAGATGGATTTTTTGGTCCTAGGCTCTTATATCTTGGACAAGAAAGACCAGCCGCAGTGGCAGGAAGAGCTGGATTGGCAAGAGGAGTTTGAGCTTGACTGAAGTCAAGAGCTACTGGGGGGTTGCGGTTCCCTCGCGCGGCGATTTGCGCCGATTCGGACTCGTGCTGGCAGTGTTGTTGGCGCTGCTAGGCTGCTATCTGTGGTACCGAGACGCCATCGGCGCGAGGCAATTGGTATTCGCGGCCTCGCTGGTATTGGTCGGGGTCGGATTGGCGCTCCCCGTGGCGCTGAAGCCGATCTACTTTCCCTACATGTGGCTGGCGAGAATCGTGGCTTTTGTCAATATCCACCTGCTCTTGGCACTGGTTTTCTACACGCTTTTTACGCTGATTGGGCTTGGCATGCGCCTTTTAGGACGCGATCCGCTCGACCGCAAAATCGCTCCCGACGCGGAAAGTTACTGGCAGAGTCGGGCCTCTTCTCTGTTTCCCCGCGACCATTATAGCAAGCGCTTTTGAAGCCTCACTAAGCCTTGCTCTTGTTTTAGGCAGCCGTTATATTTACACCTCTTGGGAGGCCCCTTAAAACGGCCTCAAATGAATTCTACGGAAGAAGTTAGCTCATTCGCCGAAGACAGCCATTGGATGCGCGAGGCCCTGCGCGAGGCCGAGTGCGCCGGCCGTCGCGGCGAGGTACCCGTCGGTGCTGTCGTCGTCGGAGCCGGACAAGTTTTGGGCCGGGCCGGCAACGCCATTGAAGCGACGCAGGATCCCACGGCCCACGCGGAGATGCTGGCCTTGCGCCAAGCCGCAGCGGCACTGGGGACGCGGCGCTTGTTGGCAACGACGCTCTACGTCACTTTGGAACCTTGCGCTATGTGTGCTGGGGCTGCGGTCTTGGCCCGGGTGCCACGGTTGATCTTTGGGGCCGCCGATCCTAAATCCGGTGCTTGCGGCTCGTTGCGCAACATTGCGGAGGATCCTCGGCTCAATCATCGCTGTCAGGTCCGCGGCGGAGTGCTAGAGCAAGAATGTGCTGAGTTGCTCAAGGGGTTTTTTGCGGCTCTGCGAGCGGCCAAGTAGATTGAGGAGAGGTGCCGGAGTGGTCGAACGGGCCGGTCTCGAAAACCGGTGTGGCTGTATGGTCACCGTGGGTTCGAATCCCACCCTCTCCGCCATTTTAAAGTACAATGCTTTTGCGGAGAGATGGCCGAGTGGTCGAAGGTGCACGACTGGAAATCGTGTGTAGGGTAACCCCCTACCGTGGGTTCGAATCCCACTCTCTCCGCCATAATTGATCCGGACGGGGCAGTAGCTCAGCTGGGAGAGCGCCAGGTTCGCAATCTGGAGGTCGTGGGTTCGATCCCCATCTGCTCCACCATATTTTTCGGATACCCGCTGTGAAATGCAGTGTTTTAGGTCGTGCTAGATGGGGAGATAGCGGTGCCCTGTACCCGCAATCCGCTATAGCGGGATTGAATTCCCATCCAGAGGTTTTCGCACCTCTTGTTCGACCGGAGTAAAGTGGCGCTGAAGACCGGATTCTGCGCAATCAAGAACTTCTAAACCCCGTCAGGACCGGAAGGTAGCAGCGGTAGGAATGTCTCTTGGTGTGCCGCAGAGTTGTCCGGTTGGAGCTAACTGGCTCTGGGCAGACTTGGGGGCGGGATCGAAGATGGGTGCACGGCCTTTTAATTTTTTGTTTATTCCCTTCAGCTTGGCTGTATCGAGCAACGCAAATGGCCTATCAGGTAACAGCGCGCAAGTGGCGTCCGCGTCAATTCGACGAAGTTGTCGGGCAGGAGCATATCACTGCCACCTTAAAGAATGCCGTCCATTCCGGGCGCATCGCGCAGTGCTATCTTTTTTGCGGCCCTCGCGGCGTGGGCAAGACCACGACCGCGCGAATTCTCGCCAAGGTCCTCAACTGTGCCGACCTCCGCGACGGCAACCCCTGCGAGGCGTGCGATTCCTGCCAGAGCATCGCCGCTTCCACCAGCATGAACGTGCTGGAGATCGACGGGGCCTCCAATAATAGCGTCGATGACGTCCGCGAGTTGCGCGAAGTCGTGCGCTACGCCGCGACTGAAGGCGTTTATAAGATCTACATCATCGACGAAGTTCACATGCTTTCGACCGCGGCGTTCAATGCGCTGTTGAAGACGCTGGAGGAGCCGCCGGAGCACGTGGTTTTCATCTTCGCCACCACAGAAGTGCAGTCGGTCCCCGACACCATTCTCTCGCGTTGTCAGCGCTTCAATTTTCGCCGCATCTCCGCCGGGCAAATCGCCGCTCATCTGGGCACCATTGCCCAAGCCGAGGGCATCGCGGTCGAAGAGGGGGCACTCCATCTGTTGGCTAGCCGTGCGGATGGTGCCTTGCGCGACGCTGAAAGCCTACTCGATCAAGTGGTCTCATTGGGTGAAGAAGTGTCGCAGCAAGCCGTGGTGCAGGTATTGGGTCTCGTTGACCGCGACCTCTACTTTGAATTGCTCGACGCCATACGCGAAGCGACCCCCGCACGGGTCTTGGATGTCGTTGCCCAAGCCGTTGACGAAGGGGCCGATATTGAGGAGTTCGTCTATGGCCTAGTCGAGCTTTTGCGCCACTTACTCTTCGCCAAGATACAGGGGGGGACCGACGAGTTGGACATGGCCGAAGACGCCCGCCGCCGCTGTGGCGAGCTTGCCGCCGCTATGGCGGTCGAAGATCTGCTGCGCATGATGCAGTCGCTGTTGGATTTAGAAGCGGATCTAAAGCGTTCGCTACAGCCGCGCTTCCGTCTAGAAATCGCCTTGGTGCATCTGGCGCTGATGGGCCGGTCTGTCGATGTGGGCGAACTGCTGCGCCGCTTGCAGTCACTCGAAGGTGCCGCGCCGCGTTCGACCGCACCCCTACCTCCAAGGGACCGCAGTGAACAGGCCGCGCCGCCAGCGCCAAGCAATCCCACTAAGCAAGCCCTGCCAAGAGGTCGTAGCGAACAGCCTACGTCCCCACCAGTCCCCACCAGTCCCAATGAACAGGATGTGACCGCGCCCCGCGCCCCGGCTGAGTCAAGCAATGCTGCTAGTGCTGCCGCACCGAGCTTTGATCAGGTGGGCACTAATTGGGACGAGCTAGTTAATGCAGTGGGCACCGCCAAGCGATCGCTGGCCTCTTTTCTCAAGGTGGCGACCTTAGACAGTCTAGAAGGCCATGTACTCAAGCTGAGCTTTGGTGCCGACCAGCGCTTTGCCATGACCCAAGTGCTCAAAGACCGAAAAATCATAGAAGAGATGGCCGAGGCGAAATACGGGTGGCGGCTGCGCTTGGATGTCGTCGCAAAGAAAGGAGAACAACCGGCCCCACAGGCGGAAAGCCAGCCGGAATCCGACCCCACCCTCCGTTCGGTGCTCGACGCTTTTGACGGCGAGTTAGTCTGAGAAATCGCATGGAACCTCTGGCCCTCGAAGATTTGATCGTCGCATTTGCCAAGCTGCCCGGCATCGGCCGCAAGACGGCGCAGCGCTTGGCGCTCTATGTGGTCAAGAGGCCGCGCGAGGAAGCCGAGCTGCTCGCCAAGGCACTTATTGCCGCCAAAGACCAAATCGAACACTGCGCCACCTGCTACAACTTCACCCAAAAGGGCGAGCCCCTATGCGAAGTCTGCCGAAATACTCGGCGCGACCAGCAGTTCCTCTGCGTGGTGGCCGAAGCCAGCGATGTGTTGGCCTTTGAGATGAGTCAGTTTTACTCTGGGGCGTATCACGTGCTCGGCGGGGTGCTCTCCCCGCAAGACGGAGTGCTGCCCGAGAATTTGCACATCGACTCCTTGGTCGAGCGCGTGCGCCAGCAGGGCGTCCAAGAGGTAATGCTCGCGCTCAACGCCAATGCCGAGGGCGATGCCACCGCTCACTTCATCGCCCAGCAACTCATGCCGCTGACCAAGGTGTCGAGGCTGGCGCGCGGTCTGCCGGTGGGCGCGGACTTGGACTTGGCCGACAGCGTCACGCTCTCGCTGGCCTTCGCCGGCCGATCTTCGCTGTGAGGTAGAAATGAATCGGCGCGATATCTTTAACTTGCCCAATGGACTGACCGCGCTCAGGATCGGTTTGACGCCGCTGTTTTTGCTGCTGCTGTTCACCGATACTTGGTATTTGAAAAGCCTTGCCTTCTTCGTCTTCAGCGCGGCCTCGCTGACCGATTTCTACGATGGTAAACTAGCGCGCGCTGGCAACCAAGTAACGCCGCTGGGCCGCTTCTTGGATCCGTTGGCCGACAAGATATTGGTAACGTCGGCACTCATTGCCCTAGCGTTGAATAGAATGGTCAATTTTTGGCTGGTCTTGCCCATTGTCGGGCGCGACATCCTGATTACGGGCATGCGCCTCTACGGGATATACCGGGGGCGCCCGATGGTCACCTCGCGCTTGGCCAAGTGGAAGACCGCAGTCCAGCTTTTTACGGTTATCTTCATACTTTTTGTCATTGGCCTCGAGGAGGCGATGGGGCGCTTTGCCGCAGGTCATCTCTTCTTTCTCGACGACCAGCTAATCCAGCTTTTAGCCAACGCATTGTTGGCGGGGGTGCTGTTACTGACGCTGCTGTCGGGTTTTCACTACCTGTTCCGCGCGACCTCTTCCTACAAGGAACCCTGAGCGCGGCGTAGAGGAACGCGTTTCTTCTGAACCGACTGATCGCCACGCTCTTTTTTGTCGGCTATGCTCCGTGGGCATCCGGTACGGCTGGTACCGCGTTCGTCGCCCTGTTGTACTGGCTGTTTGTTCCCGCTTTGGGAGTGCTGGAATGGTTCGGAGTGCTTTTAGTCGCCTCGGCCATAGGGGTGTACAGCGCGGGTAGGGCGGCCCCGGAATGGGGTAAGGACCCGAGGCAGGTCGTCGTTGACGAGGGGGTGGGCTTTCTCTTTGCGGTGGCATTTTTGCCTCCGGGTGCAGGAACGATCATTGCGAGCTTCTTTGTCTTCCGCGCCTTCGATATTATCAAGCCGCCTCCAGCGCGGCAGCTAGAAGCTCTGCCAAGGGGGTGGGGCATTGTGGCCGACGACATAGTCGCCGGCCTGTACAGCAACGTGGTCATTCGTTCGTCGTTCTATTTGGTCGAGTGGGCGGGCTAGACCGATACCACACTTTAATTGAGGGGATTCTCATGGCGAAAGCGAACGGACGTAGCGCCGACGGCAACAAGGCCAAAGCACTGGAACTGGCGATGTCACAGATAGAAAAGCAGTACGGCAAAGGGTCAATTATGCGCCTCGGCGATGAGGGTGGGGTGCAAGAAGTGGAGGCGATCTCTACTGGATCGTTGGCTGTAGATGCGGCGCTAGGCATCGGCGGCTTGCCCAAGGGGCGGATCGTCGAAATATCCGGTCCAGAGGGAGCGGGTAAGACCATGCTCTCGCTGCACGCCATCCGCGAATCGCAAAAGCGCGGCGGCACCGCGGCCTTTATCGACGCCGAACACGCTCTCGATGTCAGCTTCGCGCGGCGCATTGGCGTCGATGTGGAGAACCTAATCATATCGCAGCCGGATTCGGGCGAGCAGGCCCTTGAAATCGTCGATACCTTGGTGCGCAGCGGTGCCTTCGATATCATCGTCGTCGATTCGGTGGCTGCGCTGGTGCCGCAGGCCGAGTTGGAAGGCGACATGGGCGATTCGCACATGGGGTTGCACGCGCGGCTGATGTCCCAGGCCCTGCGCAAGTTGGCCGGCTCCATCAACCGCTCGAACACCTGTCTGATTTTTCTCAACCAGTTGCGCATGAAGATCGGCGTGATGTTTGGCAACCCGGAGACCACCACCGGCGGGCGCGCTCTGCCCTTCTACTCCTCGGTGCGCATCGACATCCGCCGCATCGCCCGCGTCAAAGATGGAGACCTCGATATCGGCAATCGCACTCGGGTCAAAGTCGTCAAAAACAAAGTGGCCCCCCCCTTTCGCGAAGCCGAATTCGACCTGATCTTTCACGGCGACCAGATCGGCATTTCTTGGGAAGGCGACCTGATTGATATCGGCGTCGCCAAAGGGCTTGTTGACAAGAGCGGGGCGTGGTTTTCCTACAATGGTGAGCGATTGGGGCAGGGGCGAGACAACGCCCGCACCTTTCTGCGCGAAAATGCAACAGTCGCCACGGAGATAGAGCACAAGCTGCGCGTCGAGTTGGGCTTGGAGGTTGTAGTAGGACAAGACGAGGCCGGCGCGGCCGACGAATAAGTGGACGACCAACTGCAAAAGGCCAAGGACGCCGCCTATCGCTATCTCAGCTATCGGGCGCGGTCCGTAGCGGAGGTGCGCGGCAAGCTAACGGAGAAGGACTTTGCCGCCGAGGTCGTCGCCGAGGTCGTCGCCGACTTGCAGCGCCAGAAGCTCCTCGACGACCGCGAGTTTGCTCGGCGCTGGGTCGAGGCGCGGTTGCCGCGGGCTTATGGTGCGCGCAGACTAGCCCAGGATCTCAGGCACAAAGGCGTGGCCGCTGGCGTCGTTGACGAGGTCCTCGCCGAGTACGCGCCAGTGCTCGATTCGAGCGAACGGACGGTCGCGTTGCTGAGCAAGCAGGCTTGGCGCTACCGGGGATTGGCTCCGGACACGGCCAAGCGCCGGATGTTGGGCTTTTTGGCCCGGCGCGGTTGCGATGCGGAAATGGCCAGAGCAGCGGTCGAACAGGTATGGCAGGAGTTAGCCAATGAAGTCGAAGGAGATTAGGGAGGCGTTCCTCCGTTTTTTTGAAGGCAAGGGCCACGTGCGCGTGCCGAGCGCGCCGGTCGTGCCGCAAGACGACCCCACGCTCTATTTCACCAACGCCGGTATGAATCAGTTCAAGGATGTCTTCTTGGGCTTGGGCCGGCGAGACTACACCCGAGCGGTTGATACGCAGAAGGTCATGCGGGTCTCGGGCAAGCACAACGACCTCGACGAAGTCGGCTACAGCCCTTGGCACCATACCTTCTTTGAGATGCTGGGCAACTGGTCCTTTGGCGACTACTTCAAAAAAGAGGCCGTCGAGTGGGGTTGGGAGTTAATTACCGAGCACTTTGGCTTGGACAAGGAGCGGCTCTGGGCCACCGTCTTTGAGGGCGACGACGCGGTAGAAGCCGACATGGAGGCCGAAGCGTTCTGGTATGAATGCACCGACCTGCTGCCGGGCCGCGTCGTGCGTCTGCCAGCCAAGGAAAACTTCTGGGAAATGGGCGCGACCGGTCCCTGCGGCCCCTGCTCTGAAATTCATTACTACTTGGGCGACGATCTGGCCGCGCAGGATAGTCGTATGCTCATCGACGACACGGGCGATTTGGTCGAGATCTGGAACTTAGTCTTCATCCAGTACAACCGCGACGAGACCGGGGCACTGCAACCGCTGCCTGAGAAGCACGTGGATACCGGCATGGGCTTTGAGCGGATGTGCAGCCTTTTACAGGGGGCCGAGAATAACTACGAGACCGATGTCTTTCAGCCGCTCATCGGCCGCATTGCCGAATTGACGGGCAAAGAGTACGGCGGCGAGCACCGCGTCCCCATGCAGGTCATTGCCGACCACGTCCGCGCGCTCAGCTTCACCATGGCCGATGGCGCGATGCCCTCCAACGAGGGCCGTGGCTATGTCCTGCGTCGCGTCCTGCGCCGCGCTGCGCGCTACGCTCGCCAGCTCGATCAGCACGATCCTGTTATTCATCAGTTAGTTGGCTCGTTGGGCGAAACTATGGGCCATGTCTTTCCGGAGGTCGCGGCTAGGAAGGATCACATCGCCCGAGTTATTCATTCTGAGGAGGAGAGCTTTGGCAAGACTCTCGACCGTGGCTTAGATATCTTCGCGCGGTTTGCCGCCAAGGGGCAGATCACCGGCGGCGATGCTTTCCAGCTCTACGACACCTACGGCTTTCCGCTGGACCTGACGGAGTTAATGGCCCGCGAGCAGGGGATTCCCCTCGTTGAAAGAGAGGAATTCGACCATGCGCTTGAAGCTCAGCGGCAGCGGGCACGTCAGGCTACCCGCGCACAGTTTAGCGCCACCGAAGGTATCGGCGATGCCTTAGAGGGAACGCATTCGCGCTTCGTCGGTTACGACGAGTTGGAAATAGACGCTCGGGTGATACAGGCCGAAGGAGGCGAAGATAGCCGAGTGTGGCTCGTACTGGATCGGACCCCTTTCTACGCTGAAGCGGGGGGACAGGTCGGGGACCGAGGTCGAATTGAAGGCAATGATTTTGTCGTCGAAGTCGAAGACGTACAGAAAGCGCGCGGTGGCATCGTCCATAGAGGTCGCTTAGTGGAAGGTGAGACCGAAGCGTTGACCGGTGCAGTCGTCGCCCGCGTCGATCGACAGTTCCGCATGGACGCCGAGCGCAACCACACGGCGACTCATCTGTTGCACGAGTCGCTGCGGCAGACCCTCGGCGATCACGTAGGGCAGATGGGTTCGCTGGTAGCGCCGGATCGCTTGCGCTTTGACTTTTCGCATTTTGCCGCGGTAGAACCCGAGCAGTTGCGCGAAATCGAGGAGCGGGTCAACGAGCAGATTCGCGCCGATCTGGAAGTGAGTGCCTTTCAAGAGGAATTGGCAAAAGCCAAGGCGATGGGGGCGCAGGCGCTCTTCGGCGAGAAATACGACGACCGAGTTCGCGTGGTGCGGATCGGTGACTTCAGCTTAGAGCTGTGTGGTGGTACCCACGTGCGCTCGACTGGCGAGATCGGCGCGTTCGATTTGCTGTCCGAAAGCGGCATTGCCGCTGGCGTCCGGCGCAGCGAGGCGTTGACCGGTGAGGGAGCCGAGCGGGCCGCACGTCAGCGGCGGCAGGTGTTGGCGGAGTTGGGCACTCGGCTCAATGCCGCGCCCGAAGAGTTAGCGGACAAAATCGAGGCGCTCTTGGGGCGCAACCGCCAGTTGGAGCGGTCCCTCGACGAATTGCGGCGTCGGGTTGCGGCGCTAGAGACGAGCGATCTGTCGAATGGAGCGCGAGAAGTAGAAGGGGTCACGGTCGTAGCGCGGCGCACCGAGGCAGAGGACGTGCCCAGCCTGCGAGCGATGGCCGACGGACTGCGCGAGAGCTTGGGCTCGGGAGTCGGCGTCTTGGGAGCGAATATCAGCGGCAAGGTTTCCTTTATCGCCGTTGTTACTGACGACCTAATCAAGGCGCGAGGGCTCAAAGCCGGCGACATTGTGCGCGGCGTGGCGCAGCTAGCCGGCGGTTCGGGTGGCGGCAAGGCGCACTTGGCCCAGGCCGGTGGACGCGACCTGGGCAAACTCGACGAGGCGCTAGCGCAAGTGGCGGGCATCGTCGAGCAGCAGCTAAAATAGACGAGTTGATTCGTGACTAGCAGTGTACTGCAACAACTACTAGACATCCGCCACCGCCGAGGTGCTGGCTACCTGCCCTTGCTGGATCCAGATCGGTTGGCCCCTGACGAATTAGAGGCTCGTGCCCAGCTCTGCGTTGCGGCCGGAGCCGATGCCATCCTCATCGGCACGAGCCTGATGTTCTCGTCTCGCAACGCGGTTTGTTTTGAGCGCGTCCGGGCCAAGGTCGATGTGCCGGTGATTAGCTTTCCCGGGAGTTCGGGTCAGGTGGTGCCGACGGCCGATGCGATCCTCTTCCTGTCGCTGGTCAGCGGGCGCAACCCCGAGCTCTTGATCGGCGAGCACGTCAAGGCCGCTCCCTTGATTCGCGAGTACGGCATTGAGACCATCCCCACCGGCTATATGCTAGTCGAGTCTGGGACCCTGACCTCCGTGGAATTTATGAGCGATACTCGGCCTATTCCGCGCGACAAGATCGACATCGCCATGGCCCACGCCTTGGCGGCCGAGTACTTGGGGATGCGGCTCATTTACCTAGAAACCGGCAGCGGCGCGTGCGCTTCTGTGCCCGACGAAATGGTGAACGCGGTAGCCGATTGCGTCTCGGTGCCGGTCGTCGTTGGCGGCGGCATCCGCGACCCGGGGGTGGCGCGAGCCAAGGTGGAGGCCGGTGCAGGTTTTGTCGTCACGGGTAGCGTCGTCGAAGACGATCAACAGCGCTTGTGCGCCCTGAGCCAAGCAGTACACGCAAAAGAATTATAGGAGTAGCAATAGTCCATGGTTGAGAAGACGGCCACGATTAATAATCCGCTGGGTATTCACGCTCGTCCAGCCGCGCTCTTGGTGCAGACGGCGGCACAATTCAAGGCCGACATTTACCTTTCCAAAGGCGACGTCGATGGGGTCAACGGCAAGAGCATCATGGGCGTGATGATGCTGGCCGCCGAGCAAGGTGCTCAAGTCGCCGTTCGGGCCGAGGGCGAGGACGAGGATGTGGCCATCGAGGCTATGGTCTCACTGCTGGAGAGCACATTCGAGGGGCAAACTTGACCACGACCAGCGCACATAGGGTTTTCGATGGCATATGCGTCTCCCCCGGCATTGGCATTGGTCGGGCTTTCGCATACCACAAGCGGGCCCCAGTCATCACCCGCCGGCGCGTGGCGCAGCACCTAGTTGGGGAGGAGATAGAGCGCTTTCGCAATATACTCCACCAAGCTGGGGACGAAATTCGCCGCATTCGTCGCTGGGTGGCCGGTGAGCAGGGAGAGGAACTGGCGCAGATATTCGACGCCCAGCTAGCCATGCTAGAGGACCCATCTATAAAAGAGCGCACTGAGGCATTGATTCGCGAAAAGCACTATTCGGCCGAGCGGGCATACGCCCAAGAGCTGGAGAGAGTTAAAGAGGCCTTCGGCAACATTGAAAATGAATACCTGCGGGCGCGGATAAGCGATGTCGCGGATATCGAAAATCAGGTGTTGATGCGTTTAGCGGGGGGCGAGGTCAAAGCGCTCGATTCGCTCCGCGCCAACACGATTGTCCTAGCCCACGATTTGCTGCCCTCCGAGATGGTGCGCCTAGAGCGCCGCCGGATCAAAGGCGTGGTGCTCGATGCCGGTGGCGCGGCTTCGCACGCGGCTATCATCGCTCGCTCGTTGCAGCTACCCACGGTCGTTGGCACCGGCGACTGTTCGCGGCAAGTGGCAGACGGCGACTTGGTGGTCGTCGATGGCGACGAAGGCCAGGTCCACCTGCGCCCCGATGCCCTCGGTGAGCGACGCTATCGGGCGCGTCGCCGGCGTCAACTGCGGCGCGAGCGCAACCTAGAGCGGCGGCGCAGTTTGCCCGCCGTTACCCGAGACGGGCGGGAAATCGCATTGATGGCCAATGTCGATGTGCATACTGAAGTGCAGATGGCGCTCGACCACGGCGCTCGCGGCGTGGGCATGTACCGCACCGAGTTCCTGTATCTCAACTACCGCTTGCCCTCCGAGGAGGAGCAGCTCAAGGTCTATTCTGCTCTCGTCGAATCGCTGGCCCCGCATCCGGTGGTGATCCGCACCATGGACTTGGGGGGCGATAAGCTGTCCCACGTCTTGGAGGTGCCGCCCGAGGCCAATCCCTTCTTGGGGTGGCGCGGCATCCGCATTTGCCTCGATACCCCAGACCTGTTCAAGACGCAGCTACGCGCTCTACTCAGGGCCGGAGTACACGGCGAGGCGCAGATCTTGTTGCCGATGATATCTAGTCTGAACGAGCTGCGGCGCATCCGGGTGTTACTGGAGGAAACCAAAGACGAGTTGCGGACGGCGGGGCATCTCTTTGCCGAGCATTGCAAGCTAGGCATCATGGTCGAGGTGCCGTCCGTGGCCTTGATGGCCGATCACTTTGCCGGCGAAGTAGATTTTTTCAGCCTCGGCACCAACGACCTAACCCAGTATGCATTGGCCGTGGATCGCGGCATGAGCAAAGTGGCTTGGCTCTACGATCCGTTTCACCCGGCGGTCTTGCGCTTGATCAAGATGGTCGCCGACAGCGGCCAGCGCACCAACACGCCCGTGAGCATCTGCGGCGAGATGGCCGGTGACCCCTTGGCCACGACGCTCTTACTCGGGCTCGGGTTGGATTGTCTGAGCTTAAGCCCTGGTCTCATCCCGGAGGTCAAGGAGGTCATTCGCGCTATTCACGCGGAAAAGGCGCGGGAGATCGCCGACGAATGCTTGGCCATGGACACTGGAACTGAGGTGCGCGAGTACTTGGGAGATGCCGTCGGCGAATACGTACCCTTCTGGCGTCAGAGGTATCACTGAAGGAGCTTGAGAATACACTATGTCCAAATACATGTTCACTTCCGAATCCGTGTCCGAAGGGCACCCCGACAAGGTCGCCGACCAGATTTCCGACGCCGTGCTCGATGCCATGCTCGCTGCGGACCTCAACGCACGAGTGGCCTGCGAGACCCTCGTTACCACCGACCAAGTAGTAGTAGCTGGCGAGGTTAAAAGCGAGGCCCGCCTAGACATCGAGGCCCTCGTCAGGCAGGTCATCGCCGATATTGGCTACTGCGACCCCGCGCAGGGCTTTGACTTTCGCTCGTGCGCTATTCTGGTGGCCTTGGACCAGCAATCGCCCGATATAGCCCAAGGCGTCAACGCGGGCGAAGGGCTGCACAAGGAAGAGGGCGCTGGCGACCAAGGCATGATGTTTGGCTATGCCTGCCGCGAAACCCCCCAGCTCATGCCGCTGCCCATCACTCTAGCGCATGAGCTGATGCAGCACCTGACGCAGTTGCGCAAGGACGAGAAGATTCCCTATCTGCGCCCGGATGCCAAGTCTCAGGTCAGCGTCGAGTACGAAGACGGCCAGCCCGTGCGGGTAGGAGCCGTGGTCCTCTCGACCCAACACGCCCCCGAGGCCAGTCACGCGCAGATTAAAAAAGACATGATCGAACAGGTCGTACAAGAGGTAATTCCCGCCCACCTGCTCGACGGAAATACCCAATACCACGTCAACCCCACGGGCCGCTTCGTCGTCGGGGGGCCGCACGGCGACTGCGGATTGACCGGTCGCAAGATCATCGTCGATACCTACGGAGGCGCGTGCCCCCACGGCGGCGGTGCATTTTCCGGCAAGGACCCCAGCAAGGTGGACCGCAGTGCTCACTACATGGCGCGCTACGTGGCCAAGAATGTGGTAGCTGCCCGCTTGGCTGCCCGCTGCCAAGTACAACTGGCCTATGCCATTGGCGTGGCCGCGCCCGTATCTGTGCGGGTCGATACCTTTGGCACGGGCGTCGCGCCCGACGAGGAGATTGCCGCGGCCGTAGAAGAGGTCTTCAACCTAACCCCCAAGAGCATCATTGAGGCCCTACAACTGAGGCGGCCCATCTATCGGAAAACCACCAACTACGGCCACTTTGGCCGCGAAGAGCCGGAATTCATTTGGGAACGGACCGACAAGGCCGAGCCGCTGCGCCAGGCCGTGGGGATCAAGTAGAGCCTTGAGCAGCTAGCCGATGCCTGCCGTACCGATGGTTGGGAGCTCGCTGGGAACGCGGGCGTCTCGCCCGCTGGCCGGCCAGACGCACTTCCTCGGGCCGGCTCTTATCAGGAGCAGCCCCACGTTTGGTTAGGGCCTCTAAATAGGAGAGATCATGAAAGTTCGGAATTGGTTTATCGCTGTCTTTTTCGGTGCCGCTCTCACCCTCTTCGTCTATTCTTGCGAAAGCTCCGACGATGGTTCGCCTACGGGTCCGATAAGTTCCGCGAAGCTGTCTAAATCTGGTGCGCAAGACCCGACTTCCGAGAGGAAAGCCGCTCGCGCCCAAGCAGAACTGGAGCGTGTGCTATCGGACATTTACGATGCCGATGAAGTTGCCCTCGACCGCATTGACTTCTCCGAAGCCGACCGGCTCTACCGTGAGGCCATTGAGGCCGACCCGAGTAATACTGAAGCCCAGTTCGGTGCAGCGATTACTAGCCTGCTGGTCCTTGCCATCAACGAGGATGTGCGTGCCGCCCAAGATTCGCTTAATGCCTACATGGGCAACGAGGGCGGCGAGATATTCCTCGGCTCTCTAGACCTTGTCTCCACCACAGAAGTCGCTGGCAGGCTGCCACTGATGACCGCTGAAATGACTCAAGACGCCATAGCGAACCCTTTCAAGGTCAGCGACCTTCAGCAGACGATCAGTGAGGAAATCATTCCCGCTATCGACTACTCCTTGGAACGCCTCCAGATCGTCGAGGGCGATCTGGATTTTACCTTTGAATTAACGCCGAAAATGCAAGGGGACGAATACGAGGAGACGCGCGAAATTGACTTGGGCGAAGCCTATATGATTGACGCCCAGCTCCGCTTACTCAAAGCAGTCTTTCAGGTGGCCATCGCCTATAATTTCGACTTCGATGACAACGGTAGCTACGCATCTTTCGACGACGACAGCGATGAGAATATCTTGCGGCAAATGGAGCGTCTAGACAAGACAGTCCCTTTTATGACCCTGCGAACACCCGATGCCATGCGCGATGCCAAAACTTCAATTTTGGTGGCTATTGACAAAATTGAGGAGGGTTTGGGAGCCATCCGCCTCGAGACCGACGACCAAGACGATGATATCATTCTCGCTGAAGACCTCGATGACTTAGACGACGAAATTGACCTTTCGGACCAAGGCGATGATGTTCCTGCCTTTTTCCGCGAAATCCGCACCGTCAACACCGCCTTGCGCAAGGCTCGCGAAATACTTGAAGGCACAGTCGAAATTGAAGCCGACTTCGACGGCGACTCGTACACGCCCAAACAGACTGTGATTTTCGACGTCGGCCAATTCTTCGACAATCCGATCGAGGACTTGCGCACCTTACTGCCTTACCACACTTGGCACCTCGACCTGCTGCAAAATCGCAACTTCGCCGACGAGTTGGTATTGACCGACGCTGAGGGCAACGCTTTGGAGGACTCTCCACCGTTGGTCTTTCCCGACCCGTCCTTTGGCGGCGTTTTCAGCAATATCAGCACCAACGAGCAACTCCTCGACCTCTTCGGCATAAACGACGAAAACCACAATCGGAAGGACTTACTCTACGAACTTGGCTTGGTTCGCTGGCGCGACGGAGGCATCGTCGTTACCAATAAAGCCACCGCCGCTATCGAGGTGAAGTACTCCGGCGAATTGGTGGGAAATACGAGGCTGTCGTTCCACAGCGTGACCGTGGGGCAAGGAACTGAGGGTCTGGACGTAGTGCGCAGTGAATTTGGCCGGCCGTTCACGGGCGGTAGCTGGATTAGGCTAAACATTCAGGAAGACGGCAGATACACCTTCGACTATGAGTTTTGGAGCGACGGAAATATGTACATCACCATTTACGACGACTACTTGACCATATTGATGTGCCGAAGAAATACTACCCGCCTTGGGATGTGTACGAGTCCTATATCCTTGAATTGCCTTGAAGTTTGAAGTTGGGTGCAAGTGCTCTTTTGGGAAGCTTTCTCGGTTATAGGTCAGGGAGTCATATAGCTACTTGCAGAAAGGAGAAAGCACGTACCCAATCTGAGTGCCTCACCTTGGCTAATTTTACGCGGGTCGTATTCCTTTATGGGCGTACGACCCGCTAGTTCTTTTGCTCCCTTCCGCTCTTGGCTCTTGTGGCTGTTGCTGGCCTATAACACGATTTCCAGTAATGCCGCTCCGCTGGATGTGCTGGCCACCCTGTGGACCTCCCACAGCGAACCTTGGTCCCATCTTGCCTATATGGCCCGGACGCGAACCGCTCAGACAAAGCTCGAACTCAGTCACCATCTGTTGATTCGCTCCCGCAGCCGCGAAAGCTCCACTTGGGGTCTGTCCGGCCGCCAAGATATGCCTCTATTCCGGGGCGTCTTAGGCTTGGAATTTCGCCATGCGAATACGGCGGCCCGCCTTTCGTCGGGCACGGTTCGTTTATCTACTCGACAGCACAATCCCAAGCTCTTTGACCTGAGTTATGGTCTGCCCTTCAACTACCTAGATATGGGTTTTAAGGCGCGATTGCGACCCGCTGCTGTAGATCTTGAAGGGGCCATCGGGCTCTGTGTGAAATTCCCGGCTAACTGGAACGCCGCAGTCCATTTTAGCCGTTATGCAGTAGATCAGCAGATTGCTCTCGACTTCAAATCCGATCGCGTTGATGCAGACATTTTGGGTTATCGCAGTGCCGGCGGATTGACATTACAGGGCGGCGTTTTTGACAAAATATCAGTGGACTTGCGTTGGGACTGGGGCGATCTGTCTGCAGGTTCTCGGGAGGAGGGCTATGCTCTGGCACCGCAAGCCGACTGGGGTACCTACGAAGGGGTAGCTACCTTCTCCATTACCCCCGCCTTATCCCTGCATTCTAGGGGGCGCTATCGGCAATTCTCTGGTCGGCCCGAAGGCTATTTGCAGGACCGGCGTTTCATGCGCAGCCGCGCCGAGGCGCACGATCTGGCTGGATTTCTTTCGCTGCACTACGTCTCGCAACGGGACCGGGAAATGGTATGGGGTATTTTCGCCAATCGCGGCGAGATAGAGACACGTCAAGGCCGCTTGGAGAGTTGGCCCTTCATCAACAGTTTCGCCTCGGTTCTGGGCGGCAAGGACTGGTCATTCTGGGGCGATGCGGACTTGCGCCTCTACGGCACCGATTTTCGTCTCCGCCGCCGCCATACCCGCTGGCAGTTGGAAACGGCAGCCCGTCTTTTCTATTTGCACGGTAGCCTGTCCACGACCTCGCGGGAGCGCAACAAATTCAATTTTGGCAGTTGGTTCTTTCCCGAAGAGAATCGGACCGCAGGCACTCTCGGGGCTAAGGCCCTAGATCTCGATGTCCAAGTTGAATACCAATTCTCCACTTGGAGTTTGCGCTACTCGGTTGTCCAGATTATCCCGCTACATGTGCGTTCTACTTTCGCTGTCGCCGGTGAGCCTAGCAAGGACAAACGCGGCGGCAGACAACAGCAACTCAGTCTGACGTACACCCCCGCCTTAAAATAATCACAAGCGTTACGTGGTCTTTCAGATATGATTATCTTGTCATGGACCAATTTTTCCTCTTCTGGAGGCGCGACAGCGGTCGATAGCATCAAGGTAGCAGAACAGGACAAATGACCGGATGCGATGCAGGCAAAAAGTTCAATGAGCAGGAATGCCATCTGTTCGCGGCTTCGTTCAAAAAGGAAGACTGACCATAGACGCGGTGAGAGGGGCCATTAAGTATAGCTGGCTGGGTACACTCCTCGCGGCCGGCGTGTTGACGGGCTGCGGAGTGAATCCGCCCCAAATTCCCAGCACCAATTTCCAGATCAGCATCCCGGTTGCCGACGACCGGACGACGGTTCAGGACTTGGCCGACGAGCGCACCGGCTTCCTGAAAATCGACGACGAGGGCCTGCTCGCGGTAGATTTTACAGTGGATTTCAACCGCCGCGAGGAAATCGGCGACCGCCTTCGCGTCGTGCCCGTCTCTGCTGCCTTTGCAGTGCCGATTGGGCCGACTGACGGTGCGATTGCCAATACCGAGGCTCTCGCCTTTGCCGACGACCGCATCCAAATCGCGCACGCGGTCATCGCCGAGGGCAGCCTGACTTTCAAGGCGACCAACCGAACCACGATCCCCTTGCGGGTCGAGCTGGTCTTGGACGATGTCAAAAGGCCGGACGGTACGCCGCACGCCATCCTCATCGACGAGCTTGACCTTGGCGAGATCAAGATAGTGTCCTTTGACTTGGTCGGTAGTGAATTTACCCCGCAGAATCCCCTTGAAATGCGGTTCTCATACCGGGTGCAGGGCGAATTTGCAGAGGCCAGCGCCACCGACGAGCTGCTGCTAGAAGTCGAGACCGAAAACTTGCTCCTCAGCCGCGTCGAGGGTGTGCTCAACGAGGTCATCCTGCCGGTCTCCCCGGTCACTCGCGCAGTCGATTTTCCCGCAGGTTTAGATCAGATCGCCTTCAGTTCGGCTGCCTTAGAAGTCGGCTTGACGTCGGGCGTTGGCTTCCGCAGCCGCATTGACCTCCACATTGAGGGCACCAACAGCCAAGGCGAGCAGGGTTCCCTGATGATTTCCGAAGCGTTCCAGCGTGGTGATATAGACTCCCCGGTATCGCTCTCCTTGTCGCGGACCTCCGCAGAGCTAACTGAGTTTCTCAGCCTGCTACCGACCGAGGTTGTGGTCGCGCCGATCGTGCGCATCGGCGATGGAGAGTCCGTGGAGGTCATCGACGCTAGTCATTGGGTGCAGATTGACCACGTGCGCTTTGCCTCACAGGGTCATTTTCAAATAGAAGAAGATACCCGCATCGAGTTCGATCCGATCTTTCGTCGCTTCCAGGACGACGATGCCCGCCGCCGCATCCAAGCCAGCCTCGATAGTGCCGTCGTAGTTACTGCGATTGAAAATCACCTGCCCACCGCCATCCGCGTCAGCTTGTGGGTCTCATCGATAGCCGAGGATGTGTACGGCAGCGAAGACCTATTCACCGACAACGAGGCCAACGGCTATCTGCGGATTCCCAAGGAGGGTTCCATTGCGGTGGATGCGGGCGAGGTCGGTCCCGAAGGGCAGGTTGTGGCCAGTGCATTCAGCCACCAACGGATCGCGCTCACAGACGAAGATGTGGAGGTCTTTCTGCGGGAGGAGGGCGTCTATACGGGCATACTGGTCGAATTGGACAAGACGTCGAGCGAGGTGGTGATGCGGGCGAGTGATTTCGTCGCCGTGGAAGCTGGGGCGGTGATTTTCATGGAATTCAACGAGGATTTGGTCAAGTAGGGCACCAGTGCAAGGCAAGGGATTGATCGTTCTAGCGGCCCTGCTCGTCGCCGGGGCCTACAGACAAGTGGCTGCCGTTCCCGGCGACGCTAGCCCGCGGGCGCTGGCGCTGGGCCAAGCTTATACGGCCTTGGCCCAAGGGCCGGAAGCCGTTTTCTGGAATCCGGCGAATTTAGCTCTGTCGGGCAGCCGCAAGTTTTCTTGGGACTTGCTCGGCGTGGGCCTTTGCTTGGTTGCCGAAAACAACAGTTTTTCGGTCGCCACGTACAACGCCCACTTCACGGCCGCCAATGAGAAGGTGTCTCCCAACGGCAGCCCGTACTACATCAGCCCGGTAGAGAAAAAAAAGCTGCTCGCCGACATCCCGGACGCGGGTCTGCGCATGAACGGGGATATCGAGCCGACGCTCGTCGCCGGCCTCCCGCTCAACGGGGGCGTGGCCTTTGCCATCGGAGATGTGCGCTCGGCCATTGCCGTGGGGTTTACCAGCGGGGTCGAGAGCGAAATCCCCAAGGATGTGTTGGAGTTGTTCTTTTTTGGCAACGAGTTTGCGGAGGACCGCTTGGCAGCCGGCAAGAGCGAAGGATACGACATCAGCGACTGGAATGGGTCGGGGTGGGCCGTGGGCACGCTCAATGTTGCCGTTGCGAAACCCGCGATGCCTGCTCGTCTCGCGCCCTATCTAAGCGAGTTCACAGTCGGCAGTACGCTCAAGCTCTCGATGGGTAGCTACGGAGAGATTATCGAATCCGGCGGCACCGGACTGGTAGCCCATGTCGGCGGTGCTGAGGCGGATGCTTGGCTGATTACTCAGTACGCCAAAAGGGGCGTCGGCGTTGGCATCGACATTGGCATTGCTGGCCGAGCCAAAAATCGCAAGACGACCTTCAGCTTCAGTGCGCTCAACTTGCTCGACACCTTCTTTTGGAATGAGGGGGTGCGTCAAGATTCCATTTTCCTCTCGACCAACGAATTGCGCATCTCCCGCTTTTTGGACGCGGACTCGCGGTCCATTGAGGAAGTGTTCGACAACCCGGATTTCGACGGCGACGGCGATCCAGAATTCACCAAGCAGATTGGCCAAGAACCGTTCTCGCGCTCGCTACCGGCCATGCTGCGGCTCGGGGTGGCGTATCAGGCCAGACCTGAGCTAACGGTGGTTGGCAATTGGGACCAGGCGTTTAGCTCCAAGTTTGGGATGCGGGTTCGACCGCGGCTAGCCGGCGGACTCGAGTACTGGCTGGCGGACTGGTTGCCGGCCCGCATTGGCCTGTCGCTGGGCGGGCGGAGCAGCAGTTCAGCGGTCGGCTTTGCCTTCGGCCCGTTTGTGCTGTCGTCCATGCATATCCGCTTGTTGGAGACCAGCCTCGCCATGCGCGGCGGCCTCTTACCGGGAATAGCGAAGGGCACCGCCATTTCCGTGATGTTCTTTCGCTTGAGTCTCGGCTAGACTGTGGTTAGGGGTTAAGCTCCCCAACGCCAGTACGGGAACGTTATAAATCGAGTTTGGTGAATCTCAATAAGCCGATGTCAAGAGGGTGATGTTGACGCTTAGGGCGTAGTCTTGGAAGTTCTAGCGATCAATCAGCCTAGGAGCCTTATGACTATGAGATATACGCGCATCACAGTAAACCCGGCTCAAATGGGAGGCATCCCCTGTATTCGGGGACTGCGTATCCCGGTGGCGACCGTCGTGGGGATGGTCGCCGAGAATATGAGCCAACAAGAAATTCTCCAAGCCTATCCCGACCTCGAACCGGATGATATTCGCCAAGCCCTGAATTATGCGGCCGAAGCAGTGCGCGAACAGGTGTTGCCCTTGACCGGCACGGGATGAAATTTTTAGTGGATAACGCCCTATCACCTATGCTAGCAGAGGGGTTGCGGCAAGCCGGCTATCTAGCTGAGCACGTCCGCGACCGGGGCCTAAAAGACGCTGCCGATGTAGTCATCTTCGACTGTGCAGCTCGGGAGGGTCTGGTCGTGATCTCGGCGGATACCGATAGCTACCCGCCATGCAGTCCAACCTTCTATCATCTTGTTTAGACGGAATACGACCCGCCGGCCGGAACTGCAACTCCGGCTTCTGCTGAGCAATCTGGACCGTTTTGCGGAAGCACTGTTACAGGGCAGTATTGTGGTATTAGAGGAAGACCGCATACGCATTCGGTCTTTGCCCATCGGTCTGGACGAAGATTGAATTTCACCGACAAAGGTGGATTTGAGCTTCTTGGAGACCAGCTTGGCCATGCGCGGCGACCTCTTACTGGGAATAGCTAAAGGCACTGCCATTTCCGTGCTGTTCTTTCGCTTGAGTCGCGTCTGACTCCAATTAAGAATTAGGAATTCCCGACTCCAGCCCTAATTCTTAATTCCTAATTCCGTTGAGTGCCACAATGTCCCATTCGATGGGCAAAATGTGTCAAAAAGAGTCATATCGGTGCTGGTACGGTATTTGCAATCATTTGGACAGGCAAAACCGACTTCTGAGAGGGAATCGACATGAATACCAGCTATGAGGCCCTTGAGCGCTATGGTATCGACTTGGTAGCGCAGGCGTGCGCTGGTCGGCTCGACCCGGTGATCGGGCGCGACGAAGAGATACGCCGCACCATCCGCATCCTCTCGCGCAAGACCAAGAACAACCCAGTGCTCATCGGCGAGCCAGGCGTGGGCAAGACCGCGATCGTCGAGGGTTTGGCGCAGCGCATCGTGCGCGGCGATGTCCCCGAGTGGATGCAGAATCAGACGATCTTTGCGCTGGACATGGGTGCGCTGATGGCCGGGGCCAAGTACCGGGGCGAGTTTGAGGAGCGGCTCAGGGCCGTGCTCGACGAAATCCGCGCCAGCGAGGGCCGCATCTTGCTCTTTATCGACGAGCTACACACCATCGTCGGCGCTGGCAAGACCGAGGGATCGACCGACGCGGGCAATATGCTCAAGCCTATGCTGGCTCGCGGCGAGTTGCACTGCATTGGCGCAACCACGCTCGACGAACACCGCCGACACATCGAGAAGGACGCCGCGCTAGAGCGGCGCTTCCAGCCGGTGCTGATAGACGCCCCCACAGTAGAGGATTCGATCTCGATCCTGCGGGGCTTGCGCGAGCGATTCGAGGTCCACCACGGCGTGCGCATTCAAGACAATGCCTTGGTAGATGCAGTAGTGCTGTCCAACCGCTACATCTCGGACCGCTTCTTGCCGGACAAGGCCATCGATCTGATCGACGAGGCATGCGCCACCGTGCGCACGGAGATTGACTCGGTGCCAACTGAGCTGGACCAGGTGGAGCGCCGGGTCATGCAGTTAGAGATTGAGGAAGCCGCGCTAAAAAAGGAGCAGGACAAAACCAGCGAGGAGCGCCTCGAAAGCCTGCGCAAAGAACTGGCCGACCTCAAGGCACAGGCCGGTGCTCTGCGCGCCCAGTGGGAGGAGGAGCGAGCGTCTCTCGTGGGCGAGCGGTCATTGCGCGAGGAAATCGAGCAGGTGCGACATCACATCGAAGAGGCCGAGCGCCAATACGACCTGAACCGCGCCGCCGAGCTAAAACACGGAAAATTGCCGGAACTGGAGCGGGAGCTAGCTACGGCGCAGCAAGCGGTAGAGGACAGTGGTCCGCGACTGCTGCGCGAGGAAGTCACCCAAGAGGAGGTTGCTGCCATTGTCTCGCGTTGGACCGGCATCCCGCTACAAAGGTTGACCGAGGGCGAACGCGAGAAGCTGGCGCGCCTCGACCAGACCTTGCACCAGCGGGTCGTGGGCCAGGACGAGGCCGTGAGCTTGGTGGCCGATGCTGTGATGCGGGCACGCGCTGGCATTAAAGATGAGCAAAAGCCGATCGGCTCCTTCGTGTTCTTAGGACCGACGGGCGTGGGCAAGACCGAGCTGGCCAAGGCTCTGGCGCAAGCTCTCTTCGACGCCGAGGAGAACATGGTGCGCTTAGACATGAGCGAGTACATGGAAAAGCACTCGGTATCCAAGCTGTTGGGCGCTCCTCCCGGGTATGTGGGCTACGAGGAGGGGGGTCAGCTAACCGAGGCCGTGCGCCGCAAGCCGTACTCAGTGGTGCTCTTTGACGAGATCGAAAAGGCGCACCCGGACGTTTTTAACGCGCTGTTGCAGCTTTTGGACGACGGGCGGCTCACCGACGCGCAGGGTCGAGTGGTGGATTTTAAGACCAATACGGTTTAGTTAAGCCAAAAAAGCGATGACTCCCCGGACCTTTTTGGCCATCTTTGAGGATTATCCGATCACTCAAAGCTCAAGGAGCCATCGCATGCCTTTCAACCTACGACTGCTGACGACCGATGCCAAGCTGTCGGATCAATCGCTCTTAGCTGTACTGGAACAGGTCCTGCCTTATGTTCGGGTGGAAACGATCGTGGCCACGCACCGATTGGCCCGTCAACGGCGGCGTAAATTGAGTGCGGAACTGGGTTTGTTGCTAGTGGTGGCGATGAATTTATGGGCGTGCCATTCGCTTTCTCAGGTTTTGTTCAAACTGCTGCGGGGCTTTCGGTTCATCTGGCCGGTCGGCTTGGCTGCACCGGCCAGCAAAGGCGCTTTGAGTCACTTACGCGACCACTTGGGAGCCCCACCGGTCGTCGACCTGTTTCATCAAGTCTGCACGCCGATGACGTCGCCGCAGACGCCGGGGGCGTTTGCCTATGGGCTGCGGCTAATGGCGTTGGATAGCACCCTTGAAGAGGTCGCCGATACCCCGGCCAATGTGCGCGTGTTTGGCCGGTATGTGGGAGGACGCGGGCAGAGTGCCTTTGCCTTGGTGCGCGGAGTCTATCTGATGGAAGTGGGCAGTCATGGCGTCGTAGATGCCGGCTTTTGGCCGCATGCGGTCAGTGAACACTTCGGAGCGCACCGCCTGCTGCGCTCGGTGCGGGCGGACATGTTGGTGCTGTGGGATCGCGGCTTGCATAGCTTTGATCTGGTGCATAGGGTGCGGCAACGCCACGCCCATTTCCTCTCGCGGGTGTCGAATCGGCTCCAACTCAAGCCGGTGCAGTCGTTGGCCGATGGCTCGTATCGGGCGTGGCTGCGACCGTCGGATGCCCAGCGCCGACGGAGCGGCCAACGGATCGCGGTGCGGGTGATTGACTATACGCTCACCGACCCGAATCGGCCCGGCTATGGGCAACCCCATCGGGTGATCACCTCGTTGTTGGATGAACAGCAAGCCCCGGCCCCCTCGTTGATTGCCACGTATCATCAACGCTGGGAAATCGAATCGGCGATAGACGAAATGGATACCCATCAACGGCGCGCGGGCACCCCGCTGCGCAGCAAAAAACCAGTGGGGGTCATCCAAGAGTTATACGGCCTGTTGATCGCCCATTATGCCGTGCGCAAAGTCATGGCTGACGCCGCCCAGCAGGAGACGATGGACCCGGATCGGTTAAGTTTCACCCAAGCCTTACACCTGATCTGTGAGGCCGTCCCCGAATTCCAAATGACGGATCCCCAGCAGCATGAGGCGTTGTATCAACGGCTGTTGGCCGACATCCGGCACTATCGCTTGCCGCCACGCGACCGGCGCTCCAATCCCCGCGTGGTCAAACGAAAAATGTCTAAGTTTCCCCGAAAACGACGACAACATCAACAAAAGCCGCAGCCCAAAAAGCCCTTTCAAGAAGCTATCGTCATCCTTAACTAAACCGTATTGATTTTAAGAACGTCGTGGTGATTATGACTTCCAACATTGGCTCGCCGCACTTGGTCGAGGGCCTGACGCCGAAAGGGGAGGTCGCCGAGTCCGTGCGCGAGCAGGTCATGGGCGAGCTGCGGGCGTATTTCCGCCCGGAGTTTCTCAACCGAATCGACGACGTGGTGCTCTTCAAGCCGCTGACCTTGGCGGAGATTGAGGAGATCGTCGAGCTGCTGATCGCCGAGTTGCGCCAGCGGCTGGTGGCAAAGCGCATTGAGCTAGAAGTAGCCGCACCAGCGCGTCGGCACATTGCCCACGCAGGTTTCGATCCGGTCTATGGCGCTCGACCGCTCAAGCGATTTTTGCAGCGCGAGCTCGAAACGCAGATCGCCCGCTTGCTGGTGGCCGGCGACATGCCCGAGGGGTCGCGAGTCGAGGTGATGCTCGAAGAAGGCCAATTGGCCGTGCGGCACCAGCCGCTAGAAGCGGGAACCGAGATTTAGCGATTGTCGTCTCTTTTTGTGGACATTGAGAAATATCCGTATTTTCACACCCCTTTTCAGAGAGGAAATACCATGCGGAAGTTGTACTTTTCCCTGTTCATTTTAAGCCTCGCCGTGGCTAGCAGTGCCCGAGCCAGCGAGAACTTGCAGCTCCTGCGCCAGATGAGCGATGGCTTCGCCGAACTCGCCGCTCAGGTCAAGCCTGGAGTCGTAACAATCACCACAGAAGGCACCGAGGAGAGTCGCGTGTTGAACCTTCCGTGGGGAAGGCCCTTCCGCGTCCCCGACCAAGAGCGCCGGGGCCAAGGCTCGGGCGTGATCGCTGAATTTGACGGTCAGCAGTACATCATCACCAACAACCACGTGATTAGCCACGCCGAAGACATCCGCGTAGAAGGGACGGATTCGCGTTTCTTCGCAGCCGAAGTGGTCGGTCGCGATTCGTTGAGCGATGTCGCCGTACTGAAGATCGATGCTGAGGACCTACCCACCTTGACATTGGGCGACTCAGACCAGCTACGCGAGGGCGAGTGGGTGATGGCCATAGGCAATCCCTTGGGCTTTGCCCACTCCGTGACGATGGGCACGGTTAGCGCATTGAGGCGGGATCGTTTCGGGCCTGAGTACGGCTCTTTCATCCAGACCGACGCGGCCCTCAATAAGGGCAATAGCGGCGGTGCCCTAGTCAACTTGCGCGGGGAACTCGTGGGCATCAACACCGCCATTACCAGCAACGACGGCGGCAATATAGGCATTGGCTTTGCCATTCCGATCAACTTGGTCAAGCACGTGGCCGAGCAGCTTATTGAACACGGCGAGGTGCGGCGCGGCCTACTCGGCGTACATATCAGGGACTTGGAGCCGCTGTTGGCCGAAGCCATGGGACTGGACAATACTCAGGGTGTGTTAATTGACCAAGTGAGGTCCGGCCAAGCGGCGGATAAGGCAGGTGTCAAAAGAGACGACATCGTGCTGGAAGTCGATGGCCAGCCCGTACATAACGCAGTTGATCTGAGGAGTCAGATTGGACGCACAGCCCCCGGCGTGGAGGTCGAGTTGCTGGTGTTGCGCGATGGCGAGAGGAAGCGCATCAAGGTCGAGTTGGAGTCCCTGACTGAAGAGGCATTGGCTACGTCAGCCGGTGCCCGCGATTCCAACGAGGCGCGGGGGCCGTTGGGGATCAGGGTGGAGAACCTAAAGGACGAGTGGGCGGAACGCTTGGGTTACGAAGACGAATCTGGGGTGGTGATCGTGCGAGTGGCCAGAGGCAGTGAGGCGGCGAAGCGGGGTTTGCGCCGAGGGATGCTCATTCAGGAGATCAACGATGAACAGGTGGAAACTGTGGAAGATTATGAGGTTGCGCTAGAAGAAATTGAGCCGGGGGAGGCGTTTATGATGCGGGTGTTGGGGCAACGAGGGACGCGGCTGATAGGGATGCGGATGTCAGCAAATTGAGTATGCGCTCGCAAGCTATATGGCATCCGGCCGCGCTGGCCGTGTACATCCGTTTCGAATTCCACCTGAGCAGCGCAGCAGCCAACGGGTTGCTGCGCTGTGCTGCGAGTGGGCCGTACGAGGTGTACTTGAACGGCGAGCGCGTGGGCCGGGGATTGGGGCCAGCGTTGGCCGAAGTGGCCATGTGGGAGCAGTTTGCGTTGGATGCTGCGCTGCGGGAGGGCGAAAATGTGCTGTTGATCTTTGCCATCGGCTGCGGCGCAGCAGACTGGTTCAGCGCCGAGGGAAAGATCGAGCGCAGTGATGGTGCCGAGCAGGTGCTGTACACCGGCGCGCCTTGGCAGGTGCAGCCGGCCGATGCTTGGGGTCCGGCTAGCTATGTAGCCGTGCTGGCACCGGCTGAATGGGCCAAAGGTCGATTTGCGGGATGGCGGGAAGCCGCAGTGGTGGACGGAGATGTGCCGAGGGAATGGTCGCCGTTGCCCGCAGAGGAACGCATGGTGTGGGCGCGGGAGGTGGCGACTTTTGGCGAGGTGGCTAGCGAGGGTGCGCTCGAATGGGTCGCTTTCCCCGAGACTATGCAGACTGCCAAATGCGTGCGGCGAGAAGCGTTCCTGATAGGCGGCAAAACCCACTCCTTGGTGCAGGCAACAGACGAAGGCAGAGCCGCGTACTTGGTTTTGGACTTCGGGCGATTGCTCCGCGGATTTCCCCATCTGCGGCTGCGGGGCCGGGCCGGCGCGGTGATTGACCTAGGCTTTGCGCGAGCGGCGGGCGCAGTGGAATCGCGCTTGCGCTACGTGTGCCGCGAGGGGTCGCAGGAGTGGACCGCGCCGCAATTGGCGATGTGCCGCTACCTAGTGGTGCGGATCGGATCGTGTCCAGAAGACATGGAAATAGACAGTGTCGCGCTGGTGGAGCGGCGCGTAGTTGTCGAGCCACGCGGGCGCTTTACAACTGTGGGCGAAGACTGGGAGCGGCTGTGGCGGACTGGGGAGCAAACCTTAGCTGATAGCCGCCAAGAGGGATACGCTCTCGGTGAGGAACGGCTCAACTGGGATCAGCTCTACGTTTGGGCTATGAATGATTTGTATGTGACTGGCAGCGTGGATACGGCCCGCGGCGTGCTGGCCGGTAGCGAGACACCTATTGGCGGGGAACAGGCTTGTTTCCACGCGCTGTTCGTCGAACTAGCCCAGCGCTACAGCGGCGACCGATTGACTGCCGAGCGGCTAGTGGACCTAGTGAATAGCTTGCAAACGGCCGAGGCTGAGGGTGCGTCGGCGACCGCTACTGTCGCTTTGCAGGCTGGGGCTTGGCAAGCGGTCGTGGCCTTGTGTCGGCGCACGAGGGACCGCCAGCAAGCCGTCCACTGCGAGCGCGCCTATCACCGGGCGCGCAAGGAATTGCAAGCCGCTTGGAGCGAAGAGCAAGGGCTTTTTGCCGATGCCACCGGGGCCGCTGATTGCAGCCGCTGGACGAATGCTTTGGTGCTCTACTTTGCTTTGGCCAATCCCAGACAACAGGTACGCGTGGCGCAGCATCTATCCGGCGACTCGGCGTCAGACGATTTATGGCAGGCGTTTTTTGTCGCCGGAGCGCTGTGGCGGGCGGGCGCAGACGCGGCAGCCTTAGCTTACGTCCAAAAAAAATGGGGCCGCTTGCTGGCGCGCCCGGGCCGGACGTGGGGTGAGAAGGCCGGGGCGTTGGCCGCGCAACCTGGACCGGAGAGCTTGTTGGCGGCGCATGTGCTCGGGGTTATGCCGAAGGCCGAGGGGATCTTGGGGATTCGGCCGCAGTTGTCCGGGCTCGAACGCGCCGAGGGCATCGTGCCCACGCCACACGGGGATGTCGAGGTCGCTTGGGGAGCGTATGGCGGCGGCTTTTCCGCACGCCTTGCCGTGCCGCACGACGGCGAGACGCACCTATCCGTACCCCGCTGCGACAAGCGCTTCCCCCAAATCGAGATCAACGGCGAGACGGTGTGGCGCAACGAGAAGGCCCATCCCAATTTCCACGTGCAGGAGCTGATCAGCGAAGAGGAGCGGGTGGTGATGGTGTTGCGGCGGGCCGGGCAGTACGAAGTGTCGGTAGCGTAGCGGCGATATAGCAATCCTACCTCATTCCTAAGAGAATCCGCAGATGGACGCAGATGGACGCAGAATAGTAGAAACAAGACGATCCGCAGCTCAAATCGTTCAAGTCATCTAGGATTGCGACATGACTACAGCGTCCCTCTACCACATCGTCCACAAGTCGCCCGACGCTCCTCCCGAGGGTGCGCCGCTGCTCCTGCTTTTGCACGGCTATGGCGCCAATGAGGAGGATCTGCTGGGCTTGGCACCGCACTTGGATGCGCGGCTTGTTTGCGTCAGTGCCCGCGCGCCTTACGCGCTCGATTTCGGCGGTTTTGCATGGTTTAATATCGAAATCGGCGCGGAGGGGGTGCGCTTTGCTTTTGCCGAGGCCGAAGAACCGCTAGCGCAGATCTTGGCCTTGGTGGACGCGCTGCGGCTAACGCATCGGACAACCCGCGTCTTCATCGCAGGGTTCAGCCAAGGGGCGAGCATGGCGCTGACGGCCGCGCTAAAGCGGCCTAGGGACTTTGCCGGGGCCATTGCATTGAGCGGGCTGTGCTGTCCAGAGATGTTGCCGGAGGATGCGGCGTCGGTGCAGGGCCTAAAGGTTTTTATGTCGCACGGGCGCTTTGATCCAGTCATCCCGATTGCCCAAGCCCGCGCCTCTAGGGACTTGCTTGCGCCCCTCGGATTGGACTTGCGGTACAAAGAATACGATATGCCCCACGCGATTGCCCAGCCGTGCTTAGAGGACTTGGACGCTTGGCTGCGGACGCGGCTGGACACTCCCTAAAAAATTCAGGAAAGCAGAGACTTGACCCGCGCTGGCGTGAGCCGGTGGCCGCAAAGTGGCTGCGAGCGGGTTTGGGTCGAGCGCTGCCAAGTGGCGAACAGCCCCCCGTCCGCTTCCGTCAGCACGGACACATAGCGCGAGCAACCCGTGCCTTCCGGCGAGACGAAGAGCGGCTGAAGGTGGCTGAGGCGGTGGAGGCGCGGAAATTGGCGATCGAAGCCATACGCTAAGCCTCCCAATTCCTCACAGGAGTAGCCGCGCGGCCGGACAACTCCCCTTGTATGGGCTTTGAGCGGGTGCATGGATTCGGCCCCGTCGAAAAAATAGAGCGAGAGCGAGGGCAAATGAGCGAACGCGCCCATCTTGGGCACGGGCAAGCGGCAGGTGACGCGCAAGGCAGCCACATCCCAAGTTGAGCCACGGGGAAAGAAGTCGTGATTGTGGCTCTCGCACGAATCAGCCGCGAGCACGCCGTAGCCCGAAGTGCTCGCAGCCCAAGTGTAGGGATGTGAGCAATAGAGCAGTAGGGGCTGCCGGCCCATCTTGGCCGAAAAATTGGGGTCTTTGAGGTGTAGATAAGCTGGATCGTCACTGGTCAGCAGCGGGGCAATCGACTCCTGTGGGTCGAGTCGGTTGATGGAGGAGGCGGAGAAGGCGTCGATGCTCCAGACGCCGGTGCCCGGCTTCTGAAAAGCGGCGACGGACCGTGGATAGAGGCGAACTTTCTCAGTGGAGACCAGCACTTGAACGCGGCGCTTGTTGAGGCGCAAAGCGCTGCCTTCAATGCTGAGCACGGCCGAGCCGCAGTAGAGGTCGGATTTGTCCCAAGTGCGAACCTCGGCAAAGCTCCGTCCGTTGTCTGTCGAGCGAAAGATGGTCAGGGCGCGGCCTCGGGGGCCGGAGGTCAGCCCGGTGCGGCTGTCGCCAGCGTCGCGGTAGCGGCCGATGAGATAGAGGCTACCATCGCGGGGATCGCGGACCGAATTGCCACCGCCAAACCAGAAACCATCGCGGTCCTTGGTCGGCTCGACGAGGCGTCGGCCGCGTTTTTGGTCGATGAGACGAGTGCCGAGGCGGATGAGTTTGCGTTCAAGCGCGGGGGGTAGCTTGTCCATAGCAGTCGCGCTAAGTATGACGAAAAAGTAACAGAAGTGTCAAGTAAATGACACATTGCCGTCAGGCATTCCAGCCGGCTAGTTCTTGGCGGGCAATGGCTGCCATGGCGTCGAGCCAAGCCGGGTGGTCGTTGAGGCAGGGCGCTAAGTGGAACTGCTCGCCGCCCCCGTGGGCAAATTGCTCGGCCCCTTCGCGGCCGATCTCGTCGAGCGTCTCAAGGCAGTCGGCGGTGAAGCCGGGGCAGATGGCGACTAAGCGGCGCACGCCCTGCCCCCCGAGGTGCGCTAGGACTTCCTCGGTATAAGGCTCTAGCCAAGGCTCTTTGCCGAAGCGCGACTGGAAACCGCTGATCCACTCATCGTCTGCGAGGCCAAGCGCCGTGGCTAGCTGGCGCGCGGTTTCCTCGCACTGGCGGCGATAGGGGTCGCCTTCATCGACGTAGCGCTGGGGAATGCCGTGGAAGGTGATTAGGTAGCGGTCGGGCATCCAACTGAGGCGGGCGACCGCTTCGGCGACCGACTGTTTGAGCGCGTCGATGTACGCGGGATGATCTGCGTAGGGCGGGACGAAGCGCAGCGCCGGCATCTGGCGTTTGCGGTCGAAAAACCAAGGGCAGCGCCGGCCCAAGGCCGCGCGGTTGACCGCGTCGTAGATCGAGCCGGTGGTGGCGCAGGAAAACTGCGGGAACATCGGAAAGACGAGGATGCGCTCGATGCCTTCACTTTCTAAGGACTGTATGGCGCGCTCGATGCTCGGCTCGCCGTAGCGCATGCCGAGCACGACCCGATACGCCGTGCCCAACCGCTCTTGTAAGCCGCGAGTCTGGGCTTGGGAATGGACCATGAGAGGCGAGCCTTCATCGGTCCAGATATTGGCGTACAGGGCAGCCGAGCGCGCGGGCCGGCGGGTGAGGACAAAGAGGTAGAGAATGGGATACCACCTGAGCGGGTGGAGGTCTATGACGCGCGGGTCGGAGAGAAATTGGCGCAGATAGGGCCGCAGGGCGCGGTCGGTCGGCGCTTGCGGCGTGCCGAGCTGGGCGACGAGGACGCCAATTTTGGATGAGCTAGCGGGCATAAGCGGTCGTTTGCTGGAGGGTGTGAGGCGACTTACTTTTGAGAATATAGCAATCCTACATCATTTACAAGGTGATCCGCAGATGGACGCAGATGGACGCAGATAGACGCAGAATAATATGCACGACGATCCACCGCTCGAATCGTTCAATCATTCCGATTGCTATATATCCGAGAACGCGGTCTTGAAAAGCCCAAAGGAGAGTAGAAATGCGCAGCATTTTCGCAGGCATTGAATACGCAGGGAAAAGCACGCTGGCCACCATGCTCGGGGAGTACTACCGGCACCGTCGAGTCCCCATCCACGGCGATGATCACTTCACCCTCCCCGACGCCTCGCTCAGCCCGGAGTCGCGCAAGATCTTGGTCGGTCTGCCCAACGACATTAAGGAGCGCGGACAGCGGATGCAGATTCACTACCACGTGGACATTATCAAAAAGTACGCCTGTCCGCTGATCGTCGGTTGGCATTTAGAGGAGGCCGTGTACACTAGCTTTTACGGCGACAACCCGAACAGCTTTTACTACCCTAACTTCCACTACGGCTTTCAGCGGCTCTACGAAACGTTGGTATTAGAGGCCCATCTGCCCGATGTGGTGCTATTCCACGTAACGGCCTCGGACGAGGAAATCGCACGGCGGATGCAGGACAGCCCACACGAATATCCGGTCGTGCGCCAGGAACACATTGCCGAGGTCAAAGCGCGCTTTGAGGAAGAAATCGCCGCGTCGCTGTTTACCCACCAGAACCGCACCATCGTCTTAGATACCACTGGCAAGACGCCCGAGGAATCGTTCGACGAGTTGCTCTTGAAGTCTGAGCCGCTGGTGACGATGGGCGAATTGGCCGTGCGGAATATGGATGTGCCGGAGGGAGAATACGAAGTGGTGTACGAGCGCGGCGTGCGCAAAATGGTGCCCAAGTAGCGAATTTTGTCCTTGCGCTAATTCTGTTGAAACTCGATCCGTCGTAGGGGCGTCCCTTGGGAGGGGCCACGCTATCTGGCGCACGCAGTCGGTGGGATCCGAAAAGGGCAACCCTGAGGGTTGCCCCTACAATGCGTAACAGCTAATGAAAAACCTGCGTCCCATAACTACGTCTCTAGTTCTGCTGCTGGCTTGCGCCTGTAGCGGCTTGCAGGTTCTCTGTGCCCCGTGTGTCGCAGAGGCCGCCCCTATGCCCTGTCACGTCGCCAATGCCTGCGGCGAGGAGGGCATGCAAGCGGGTTGTTGCTGTCTGCGCACCGAATCCAACAGCGCGTCTCCTCCGTTCGTCCCTCCAGCCGAGCAGCCGTCCGTATCAACGCCCGTGGTCGGAATAGTGGCGACCACTTTGCTGCCGCCTCGTTCGGCTGCGCTGCGGTCGCTGCCCAACCGCATTCCCCAACCACATCCTCCGCTTTTCCAGCTCTACTGCTCCTTCCTGATCTGATTCTCGCCGCAGTTCAGTGGTTAGTGGCCAGTGGCCGGTGACCAGTCCCAACCCGTCCCCTAGGGAGTGGCGGTGGGGGGGCTGACCACTGACCACTGACCACTGACCACCGGCCACTAAATAAGTCTCACACTCCACTCAATTTGCGGGGGTCTGTACGCGACTCCGCGCGGCGAGGAGTAATTGCATGTACAAAAATAAAACGGCCCTGCTGCTAGCAGGTCTGTTCGCAGGGCCGGTTTGGTCGCAGGAAGAAGCAGCGCTCGACCCTCGCGCCGAACTCGCGGAGTACGCGCGCTACGCCGAACAACACAACCCTAAGCTCAAGCAGGCTTTGACGCGCTACCAAGCCGCCCTAGCAAAGGTGCCCTCGGCGAGCGCTTGGGTCGATCCCCGCCTGACCTACGGCTATTTCGTGCGCCCGGTGGAGACGCGCACCGGTCCGCAGGAGATGCGCTTTAGTGCGGCGCAAACCTTCCCGTGGAAGGGCAAATTGGATCTCAAGGGGCGGATCGCCCAGCAAGAGGCCGAAGTCGAAGGTCAGCGCTATGAGGCTGTGCGGCGGTCGCTGATTTTCGAGGTCAAGGCCGCGTACTACGACTGCTACTTTTTGGAACGGGCCATTGCCGTCACCGAGGAAAATTTGCGGCTGTTAGCCCACCTAGAAGAAGTGGGCCGCACCCGCTATCGCAGTGGCACCGGCGAGCACGCCCCAGTTCTCAAAGCGCAGGTGGAATTGGGCCGCTTAGAGGATCAACTGCGCAGCTTGCGTCAGCAGCGGCGTCCGGCCGCGGCCCGGTTAAATGCAGCGCTCGGTCGCGTGGCGACCGCTCCGATAGCTGTGCCCGATTCGCTGCCTATGGCTGCGTTGGACTTAGACGAAGAGGTGCTAAAGGAGCGCTTGCAAGCTGCGAACCCAAGGCTGCAAATACGGCACACGCAAGCGCAAGCCCAGTCCTTGGGGGTCGAACTGGCCGGTAAGCAATTCTACCCGGACCTGACCCTGAGCCTCGATTACATCCACATCGGCGACCGGGGCGAAAATCCGCTGATGGCTATGGCTACGATCAATTTGCCCTTGTGGCGCTCGTCCTATAAGGCCGAAAAACGCGCAGCCAAGCTGAGCCATCAGGCCGCCTTGCAGGGCGTTGCAGACGAGAAGAATAGGCTCGCTGCCGAGTTGGAACTGGCCTTGTACAAGCAGCGCGACGCCCAAAGCCGCAGTGCCCTCTACCGAGACAGCCTGCTGCCCAAGGCCGAACAAGTGCTCAACGTAACGCAGCGCGCCTTTGCCGCCGACCGCAGCGATTTTCTCGCGATCATCGACGCCCAACGCACTCTGCTGGAGTTCCAGCTAGCGTACGAACGGGCGCGCACTGACCAAGCCCTGCATTGGGCCGAGATTGAAAAGCTGGTCGGCGAACCCGCAACCTCAGAGGAAATTCAACGATGAAAGCAACAAAGCAAATAATAGCTACCGGCATCGTGGCGGGGATCGTCGGCTTGGCCGTGGGTTGGGGTTTGGGCGGTTCGGATACACCCAACGGACATGCACCCGCCGCGGTTGACGAGCAGGGCGAAACGTGGACTTGCTCGATGCACCCGCAAATTCGCCAGCCTAAGCCGGGCCAGTGCCCACTGTGCGCGATGGATCTAATTCCGGTGGCTGCGCCCGCTGCGGGAGACACTTTGGCCCCGCGCCAGTTGCGCCTCTCGCCCGCTGCGCAGGAGCTTGCCAGCATTCAGACCGCGCCGGTCGAGCGCCGCTTCGCGCCGGTCGAGACGCGGATGGTTGGCAAGATCGCGGTAGATGAGACGCAAGTCCGCTCCATCACCGCTTGGGTAGCGGGCCGGATTGATCGGCTGTACGTGGACTACACGGGCGTGCGAGTCGAAAAGGGCGACCACATAGCCTATCTCTACAGCCCCGAGTTATTGACCGCCCAAGAGGAACTGATCCAAGCCCGGCGCGCCCGCGAGCGATTGGTTGACAGCGGTACGTCCGTTGGGCAGACCGCGCAGGCGACGGTCGAGGCTGCGCGCGAAAAGCTGCGCCTGCTCGGGCTGAAGGAGGAGCAAATCGAACGCATCGAGCGCGAGCGCCGCGCCTCCGACCACCTGACGATCTACGCGCCAACCGGCGGCGTGGTGATAGAAAAGCACCTCAGCGAGGGCGCGTACGTGCAGACTGGGACGCCGATTTACACCATCGCGGACTTGTCGCGGCTGTGGCTGGAACTCCGCGCCTACGAGTCGGACCTGTCTTGGATCCACTACGGCCAAGCCGTTGAATTCTCGACCGAAGCCTATCCGGGCGAGGTGTTCAGCGGCCAAATATCCTTCGTCGATCCCGTGTTGGACGAACGGACGCGCACGGTGCGCGTGCGGGTCAACGTGGCCAACGAGCAAGGTCGGCTGAAGCCGGGGATGCTGGTGTGGGCTGTGGCCCAAGCCGAGGTGGGAGTTCACGGGCGCGCCATGTCGCCCGCGCTCAAGGGCAAGTGGATCAGCCCGATGCACCCAGAGATCGTCCGCGACGCGCCCGGTGCCTGCGACATTTGCGGTATGGCCCTAGTGCGCGCCGAAGAGCTGTATAACACTGACGATGAGGCGGAGCGCGAGATGCCGCTAGTGGTGCCAGCTTCGGCACCGTTGCTGACGGGCAAACGCGCCGTGGTGTACGTAGCGCTCGGGGAAGGCCTGTACGAGGGCCGCGAGGTCGTGCTTGGTCCGCGGGCTGGGGATTACTACTTGGTCCGCGAGGGTCTGCGCGAGGGAGAGGAAGTGGTGGTCAACGGCGCGTTCAAAATCGACAGTGCCCTCCAAATCCGCGCCCAGCCGAGTGCGATGTACCCAGCAGGCGGCGCGCCAGCATCTGGGCGCGATCACGGTGGGAGTAGCGCGTCCGCACCCTCTATGGACTCAGGCGGCACATCCACGCATGAGCACAGCCACGGAGGCCACTGATGGAAGGACAAAATTCGCTGCTCGCCCGCTTGGTGCGCTTCTTTCTCACGCGCAAGCTGGTCGTCGTGCTCATGCTGGTCGGCCTCGTGGGTTGGGGCCTTGCCGTCGCCCCTTTTGCGTGGGAGTTGGAGTGGCTGCCGCGCGATCCAATCCCCGTAGATGCGATCCCAGATATCGGCGAGAACCAACAGATCGTCTTCAGCGAGTGGCCGGGTCGTTCGCCGCAAGACGTGGAAGATCAGGTGACCTATCCGCTGACCACGGCGCTTTTGGGCGTACCGGGCGTCGAGACGATCCGCAGTTCTTCGATGTTTGGCTTTTCGAGCATCTATGTGATTTTTGCCGAAGAAGTCGATTTCTACTGGTCGCGCTCCCGCATTCTCGAAAAGCTCAATAGCCTGCCTGCCGGTCTGCTGCCCGAAGGCGTCCAGCCGGCCTTGGGACCGGATGCAACAGCCTTGGGGCAGGTGTTCTGGTACACATTGGAAGGTCGCGACGAACAGGGCGCTCCCACGGGCGGCTGGGACCTGCACGAGCTGCGTGGCATTCAGGACTGGCAAGTGCGCTATGCTCTGCTGGCGGCCGACGGCGTCAGCGAGGTGGCCTCCGTAGGCGGATTTGTGCAGGAATACCAAATCGATGTCAACCCAGACGCGATGCGCGCCTACGGGGTGCGGCTCGACGAAGTTTTCCACGCGGTGCGCATGTCCAACCGAGACGTGGGTGCGCGCACTGTAGAGTTGAATCGAGCTGAGTATGTCATCCGCGGCATTGGCTTTGTCAAAGGCTTGGCCGACCTCGAAAACGCCGTGATTAAGGCGCGGGACAACGTCCCGATCTACGTCAAAAACGTCGCACGGGTCGCGCTGGGACCGGCACTGCGGCGCGGTGCGTTGGACAAGGAAGGTGCGGAGGTGGTCGGCGGCGTGGTGGTGGCGCGCTACGGTGCCAATCCCCTAGCAGCCATTGAAAGCGTCAAGGCCAAAATCGCGGAGATTGCCCCGAGCCTGCCCAAAAAAACTCTGCCCGACGGGCGAGTCAGCCAAGTGCAGGTGATCCCGTTTTACGACCGATCTGGGTTGATTGAGGAGACGCTGGGTACGCTGGAGCGCGCCTTGAGCGAGGAGGTGCTGGTAACGGTGATCGTGGTGCTGGCGCTGGTGATGAATCTGCGCGGGGCCATGCTGGTCTCCGGGCTGTTGCCGCTGGCCGTGCTCGCCTGTTTCGCCGCGATGAAGGTCTTTGGGATTGACGCCAACATAGTCGCCCTCTCTGGCATTGCCATTGCCATCGGCACCATGGTCGATATGGGCATCGTCATTAGCGAGAACATTCTCAAGCACTTAGAGGATGCAGACGCAGAGGAAGACCGCTTGGAAGTAATTTTCCGCGCCACGCGCGAGGTCGGCGGTGCCGTGCTGACGGCCGTGCTCACTACGGTGGTGGGCTTTTTGCCGGTCTTCGCCATGCAAGGGGCCGAGGGCAAGCTCTTTGCGCCGTTGGCCTTTACCAAGACCTTCGCGCTGTTGGCCGCGGTGTGGCTGTCGCTGACGGCCTTGCCGGCCTTGGCACACTGCGTGTTTGGTACGCGACTGGGGCGTTGGGCTCCCGGTTTTTGGGCGGTCTGTGGTCTTGGGGTGGGACTCGCGCTGTCGTGGTGGGTTGGTCTGCTGCTGATAGCTATTGGAGCATATCACCTGTTCGCCGCTCGCGTACCGGAGCGGGTGCGCTTGTGGGTGGCGCGGGGTGTTATAGCCGCTGCGGCTATCGGGGTCGTCGTCGTGCTAGCGGAACACTGGTTGCCCCTTGGCCCGGAAAAGGGCGGCTGGCGCAATTTTTTCTTCGCCGCTGGATTGATCGGCGGCCTGTTGGCGCTTTTTCGCGCCTTGCAACATGTATTCCCCCGCGTGCTCCGGTGGTGTCTGGATCACAAGGGGTTGGCCCTGCTGTTCCCCTTGTTGCTGACGCTGGCAGGCGCGTCCGCGTGGCTGGGTTTTGCTCGCGTCTTCGGCTTTGTGCCGCCCGCCCTGCACCATTCAGCGCCTTTTGCGGCCCTCGCCGAGGCCCTGCCCGGATTGGGCAAGGAGTTTATGCCGCCCCTCGACGAAGGTTCGTTCCTGTGGATGCCGACGACCATGCCGCACGCTTCCATCGGCGAGGTGCTCGACGTCCTGCAGAAGCAAAACGCGGCTATTGCGCAGATACCAGAAGTTGAATCTGCGGTGGGAAAGCTGGGACGGGCGGAGTCGCCGCTGGACCCCGCGCCAATTTCCATGATTGAGACCGTGATCAATTATCGTGCGGAGTACCTGACCGACGAGGATGGCCGCCGCCAATTGTTCGCTTTTGACGAGCATGCCACGGACCTGTTCCGTGCGTCCGATGGCACGCTCGCGTTCGCCCCTGATGGCGAGCCCTACAAGGTACAGGGCCGCTATCTGCGCGACGATACCGGTCGCCTCGTGCCCGACGCGAATGGCCAGCCTTTTCGCTTGTGGCGTCCGCCCTTGGATCCCGCGTTCAATCCGGGGCGCGCCGCTTGGTCGGGGATACAGGGGGCCGACGATGTATGGGCGGAGATCGCTCGGGCTGGCCAGATCCCCGGCTCTACATCTGCGCCGAAGTTACAGCCGATTGCCGCGCGGCTCGTCATGTTGCAGAGTGGGATGCGTGCGCCCATGGGCATTGAGATCAAAGGCCCTAGCTTGGAGGCTATTGAGCGCGCCGGTTTACAGCTAGAGCGTTTGCTCAAGAAAGTGCCTATGGTCGAGGCGGCGACCGTCAACGCCGACCGCATCGTCGGCAAGCCTTACTTGGAGATCCACATCGACCGCGAGGCCATTGCTCGCCACGGCATCGCCCTGCAGAAGGTGCAGGATGTAATTGAGATCGCCATCGGGGGTAAGCTGGTTACGACCACGGTGGAAGGCCGCGAGCGCTATCCCGTGCGGGTGCGCTACATGCGCGAATTGCGCGACAGCGTCGAGGAGGTGGTTCGCATTCTGGTGCCAGCGCCGGACGGGGCGCAGATTCCCTTGGGCGAGTTGGCCGAGATTCGCTACGTGCGCGGCCCCCAGGTCATCAAGAGCGAGGATACGTTTTTGCTAGGCTATGTGCTCTTCGACAAGAAGCCGGGGTATGCGGAAGTCGATGTGGTGGAAGCGTGTCGATATTACTTGGCTAGTAAAAGGGCCAATGGCGATCTCGTGCTAGATACCGGCGTCAGCTACACCTTCGCCGGCAGTTACGAAAACCAACTGCGAGCGCAGAAGAAGCTCAACGTGCTGCTGCCGCTCGCGCTGGCGATTATTTTCCTCATTCTCTATTTCCAGTTTGGCAACGCCGCCACGGCCCTGATGGTCTTTTCCGGGGTTGCGGTGGCTTGGGCTGGTGGCTTTGCCATGCTGTGGCTCTACGGGCAGGAATGGTTTTTGGATTTCTCCGTCTTCGGCACACAGATGCGCGACCTCTTTCACGTCCGTCCGCTGAACTTGAGCGTGGCGGTGTGGGTGGGTTTTCTGGCGCTGTTTGGCATTGCCTCGGACAACGGCGTGATCGTGGCGACGTATTTGCGCCAGCTCTTCCGCGAGCAAAAGCCCGCGACCGTTGAGGCGATGCGCCGCGCTGCGCTCGCCGCTGGGGTGCGGCGGATCCGTCCCTGCCTGATGACAGCGGCCACCACGATCTTGGCGCTGATCCCCGTGCTGACGGCGAGTGGCCGTGGCGCAGACCTCATGCTGCCGATGGCCATTCCCACCTTCGGCGGCATGATGGCGGTGGTGCTGACCGCGCCGATTGTACCAGTGCTCTACTGCGCGGTCGAGGAGTGGAAGCTGCGTTTTTCGAGCTATTTCGCCGGTGAGAGGTGACACTTTTTGCTGGTGGGGGTGTTAGACATGCAGTACAGGCGGTGGCACGAAGGTATAGCCGCGGGCGAACTTGGGAGGGACGATGCCGGAATGATCCTAATGCCTCAGATATTTATAAGATGGCCTTGACATAGTTCGTCATACATGGGAAGTTGTTTTTTAACTGAACCTCGTGCTTGGATGCCTTCTGCATCTCTTCCGATCCCGACCCTTCTTCAGGCGGGAATCCTACGGGTTCACAATCTGACACGGGTTTTCCAACGCCTGCGTCAATCGTTTCACACAGGATGTAGTTTTCGCCTAGTAAGGAAACAAATATGGGCAAAGCTAAAGAAAGTCGTTCCAGCCTTATTGATCTCCCAGAAGATTCAAAACACGTAGAAGTAGTCCACATCAAGGAGTGTCTGCACGATGCAGGTTTCTCTCCTGATGACCAAGCGTGGCTGCTGCGCGTCTTTGAGCGTCCAGACTGTTTTGGCAGTTCTGCAAGCGACGCGGTATTCAAAGACCATTTCGTAGATTCCTTCGAGGGTGTCCTTCCCCGCATTGTAGGAAGCATAGACGCAAAAGATCGCCAAACTCGCTTGGCCCTTCTTTTTGGCTTTATACTCAACTGCGGCCCGGTTTATTACAATGAAGAGCTGCGGCCCCGTGTCAATGGCCCTTGGGTTCACGAATTTCGGCAGCACGCCGCATTTTGTGCAAAGACCTTGGATTGGCACAAGCTTAACGAAATGAAGGATTCCTCTTCCTTCCTATTCGCCGACCTGATTCCATTGCTCTTTCCCAAAGACTTGCCTTTAACTCAGGTCGTCGATCTCAACGCTCTGAATCCCATTCAACGAGGAGGATGGTCTAACAGTGATTTTAGAGATCCCCAACAACTTGAATTTTGGCTAATCTGGCGCTTTCGCAACAATGCAGAACATTGCCGCACAGTCAGCCTGCACACACTGTTGCCAGCTTTTGCCGATCTTCCAGCAGATGTTTTAGGCGAAAGAATTCTCGGCCTCTTAAATGCCATTGGCTATGCCCTAAATGTGGCGAATGCCTTGTATTCAGTCGGCTTGAATCACTTGAATCGAGGGTGGCGCGTCGTCGCCCATGAGCTAATACCGTTCTTGAAACTCTTGCATGATAAACAACCTGACTTGGAGCGAGAACGTTCGCCCTTGCTCAAGGCATGGTGGCAGCTATCCGCAAAAATCTATGGCCGCAGCAAGGGCGGTCTAGAAGCAGAGCTTTCGGCTGAACTGAGGACCCAACTCGTCGAAAGCGCCGCCAAGCACATCGGATTTCTGCGTAAGGTCTTGCGAGAAACTCCTGAACATTTCGCAGGCAAGGACTCAACCGGCGCGATTGCCGATTTTTACGACGAGGCATTCCTCGTGCTGTGCATTTTCGCCGACCCGTGGAAGCGGCTAAAGCCTTTACTCCTAGTTTTTACCGAAATGACCGTACCCGCCATTGCCTCAGATCTGCGCCCTTGGCCCGAACCAGATAGAGATCCTCCACCGCATCCATATAGTGAAATACCTCTGTGGATCGAAATCGCAATGTATCCCCAGAACCTCCAAGATGAACTGAAAAGAGATCCGTACTTACAGGATTTACGGGAGGATTTCGCCACATTTTGTCTCGGGCGTCTCAAGACAAAAGCGAAGAAACAAACAGATGACTATACCAACGCCGATTTCATAGAGCCTCGACCGCTGTGGCGTCAGGGCTATGTCCAAGCCTTGGCGGCCTTGCGCGTCAATCCCGGCGGCCGGGCGCACCGAACTGTATTTTGGCTGCTCAACAACGACCCAGACTCAACGGTCCGCAGCCTTGCCAAGAAAGCGCACAAGAGAATTCGGCACTTAGATCGCAAAAAATCCAACTTAGACGACGGTGCCTCACCTCGCCGCCCTCTCTTTGAAGCCTTTTGGTGGCTCCGCCAAGCGCATCTTTTGACGCTTGGAAAAGAGATCGATGAATCCGGGGCCATGCGGACGCGCCGCAAAGAACTGCATCGTACGCGGGAGAAAGATGACCGCCTCCATTGGGAAGTATAAATGGCGAATAAGAGGAACACTTTTTCATCGCTTAGGTGTTGTATAGTGAGAGGTCAATGAACGGGATTACTTATGACGGGAAGCAAGCCGTTCTTCGATTGGGAAGCATAGTGTCCCCGTGAGAGCGACATATTTCGATAAGAAAGGAGGTGATGACATGGCCAAATCAACCGGCAGCAAAGGCAGTAGGAAAGGCGGTAACCGCATGACCCCGAAGGACGCGGCACGTATCCAGAAGGCGGCTGCCAAGGATGGTGGCGGCAAGGTTGCCAAGGGCAGCTTTGCGGCGCGCGCTCAGAGAGCAGCGGCCAAGAAATAGCAGTATCGCCGGACTTCCGGGCGTGGACGTGGCAATGCCCCGCCCGGCAAGGGTAAGGGCAAATGATGCACCGGCAGGGGTTGGCCGTTGACTGGCACTGACGCTTTCATCCGGTCAATCCCTGCCCCAACATTTCGTTTTATCAGATGCGTCGCACTTCGCGGCTCTCAATAGCCGCACTTTGATCCTTTTGGGATCGTGCATCCACGCATCCTTTCAGACCACTGGGATAGCAACATCGTCCCTTTATTCTCAATTGCGAAAGGATTTCAAAATGCAAAGCAACCAATTTTCTAAGAAAGTTCCATCGGTCAACTTCCATCTCTGGGAGCCATGCAACATGCGTTGCAAGTTCTGTTTTGCCGCATTCCAAGATGTCAAGCAAAGTATTTTACCCAAAGGGCACTTGCCAAAGGAAGATGCTATATCGGTTGTGGATCGGCTTGCTGAAGCGGGCTTTGGGAAAATCAATTTTGCTGGTGGTGAACCCACCCTCTGCTCGTGGTTGCCAGACCTGATTAGACGGGTAAAAGAACGTGGGGCGACGACCTCTATTGTCACTAATGGGTCGAGAATCACCGATCGCTGGCTGGACGACGTAAATGGAAGCCTAGATTGGATCGCGCTAAGCATCGACACTGTCGATCCGGGAAAACAGAGACGACTGGGGCGTGCACTCCGTGGCACCAGCCCCATAACCGAGGAAGAATATCTGCGTATCGTCAGTGAGATAAAGCGACGTGGGATACGTTTAAAAATCAACACTGTCGTAACTTCCGAGACTTGGCAGGAGGACTTTACCAGTTTCATCAGATTGGCAAGGCCAGAACGTTGGAAGATGCTTCAAGTTCTCCCTGTCAAGGGCCAAAATGACGACCATATCGCCGATTGTGAGATAGCGACAGAGCAATTTGAGATGTACGTCCAACGCAATCGCATTGTCGAAGATGACGGAACTAGCGTCGTCCCGGAGAATAATGATCTGATGACCAAGAGTTACGTCATGATTGACCCTGCGGGACGCTTTTTTGATAACGCTCAAGGTACCTATACTTACAGCCACCCCATCTTGCAGGTTGGAGTTGAGAAAGCCTTGAAGGATGTATCAATCAACTCCGAACAGTTTCTCCAGAGAGGTGGGCTGTATGACTGGTAGATTCATTGTCATCGGAGGACTTGATGCTACGGGCAAATCAACTCTGGCACCCAAGCTGGCCAAGAAGCTCAATGCGGCTTTACATGTCCACCGCAGTTGGAGGCACTTGGACTCTCGGAGGGGAATTCTCCGTTTGGACTTTGATTGCCGTCCTCCCGCACAGAGTCGCGCTTACAGACCGCCGATTCCCTGATCTGTTCCATTTGAGCCGAACTGTTTAAGCGCGGTTCAGAGTCTGAAGGGTGCCCCGACGGTTTTTGTCGGGGCACTTCTTCGTTTACATAGCTAGCTGCAAAATTGCGCGACTGCATCCTGAGCCGAGCCGAGTAAGCGCAATGGCACGACATCGACCTGCGCGTCGAGGGCATACGGCTTCTGGCCGGGGTACACGATAATGATCCGTTCGAGCTTTAGATCGTCGAGGGCAATGCGGATGGAGCGCGTCAGGCGCGGCGCGTCCGTGCGCTTGCATTCGACGCCTAACCAGCGACCGTTCAGGCGTAGCACGAGGTCTATTTCAGCCCCTTGATGTGTGCTCCAGAAAAATGCCTCCTCCGGCTGCAGATAGGTGAGCAACTGCTCGATGACAAAACCCTCCCACGACGCGCCGAGATTGGGATGATTCATCAGTTCGCCCTCCGTCCGAATGGCGAGCAATTGGTGCAATAGGCCGCTGTCTCGCAGGTAAATTTTGGGAGCTTTGACTTGCCGCTTGGCGATGTTGGCGTAGTAGGGCTGCAATTGGCGAATCATGAACGCATCTGTCAGCAGATCGAGATAGTGCCGCGTGGTAGATGCGCTCACGTCCAAGGCGCGGGCCGGCGCGGCGGCGTTCCAAGTCTGCCCATGATAGTGGGCGAGCATGGTCCAGAAGCGATGCAGAGCAACGGCCGGGATCCGCGCACCCCATTGGGGCATGTCGCGCTCCAGCAGGGTCTGTATGAAGTCCTTGCGCCATTGGTGGCTTGCAGCGTCGCTGGACGAAAGGTACGACCGCGGCAGACCGCCGCGCAGCCACAGAGTACCGGCTTGATTGGTGCCCACCTCGCTTAGCTGAAAGCCGCCGAGGGTAAGGTGCTCAACCCGTCCGGCCAGACTCTCCGAAGACTGGCGCAATAAGTCGCCGGATGCGCTTCCTAAGATGAGGAATTGGGCCGGTGCGTCGCGGCGGTCCGCTAGCACCCGCAGAATTGGGAACAAGTCGGGTCGCCGCTGCACTTCGTCTATGACGACAAGGCCGCGCAGTGTCTCTAGCGCGGTCATTGGCTGATCGAGCCGAGCGAGGCTGACCGGATCCTCCAAATCGAAGTAGTTCGCCGAATCCTCCCGCACGAACTCGCGGGCGAGTGTGGTTTTGCCGCATTGGCGCGGGCCGACGAGCAGCACCAACGGGCTTCTGGAGAGGGCTGTATGCAACCGATCAATGGGCTGTGGGCGAGGAATCATAAGTAGAAATATAATGAAAATCGACGGTGCAATAACCGATTTTCATGGTTGAAGCACATCCCGGAGTTCGTCTATGGGCACGGGTCAATAGATTTCGTCGCGGCGATTCTCGGCAATCATGTACTCTGTACCACCACCTCAATCGTCGTCTTCGCGCTCGCTGAGCAGTTCGCCGCGCTGGAGCCGCTCGGCGTTTTCCGTGGCCCAGAGGATGTTTTTCATCACCTTTTGCGCGGTGATATAGCGGGTCGCCGCCAACAGGTGGACGCGCTTTTCCTCGGGGTCGTCGCTCAAGTCGTAGTGCCGGAAGGCGGCTTCGAGCACTTGGAACATGTGCAGTTCGGCGTCTTCGCGGAGCATGATGTGGGCCAAGGCGTGGCGGAGCTTGGCGATATCGCGCCCTTCTTCGAGGTACTGGCTGACGAGGACTTCGGCCTCGAAGACCTTTTGGAAATCGGCCAATTCGCCGAGGTGCTTGAGCATGTCCTCGCTGGAGGCGAAGTGCCCGTCGAGCTTCTGTCCGTGCCGTGGGACGCGGGCGGAGGGCATGTTGAGCCAGCGCAGGTAAGTGAGGAAGACCGCGCCGTGGAAGATGGCGCGCAACAGCTCTTTGCTGGCGGCGTAGTGGAAGGTGCAGTAGAGGGCGTGGGCGTAGGAATAAATGTTAGCTACGTCGTGCCAGTCGCCCTCGTTTTTGAGGTGGAAGCGCAGGGTGCGCAACGCGCTGGCATAGGTCATGGCGCGGCAAAGTTGGGTCGGCGGAACGCCAGCGCGCAACGCCGCTTCGACGCGGGTGAGGATGGGTTCAAAGTCGTCGCCGAGCATGACTTGGGTGAACTCGGAGACGTCGATGGTGGCTTCGTTGCGCTGATTGTCCTCCCAGATCTCGTCTAGGCGCGCGAAGATGCTTTCCAAGACCGGCAGGCTGTCGGCCCAGCGCGAGGTCTCTTCGTGGCGGGTGCGGCTCACCAAATCGACGGTGATCGGGCGGAGGATCTCGTGCGCGCCGACCCATTCCACGTAGTCGAGGGCCTCGAACATTTTGTTGGCAAAGTCGAGGGCGTGCCCGTCGCCGGTGAAGTAGAAATCCGTGGCTGCGGTGAAGACGAAATCCGCGAGGGTTTCCTTGCCGCAGTCGCGGTCGTGCAGGGTCAGCAAGATGCGCTCGGCCGCGCCGTGGTGCCGCTGATCGACAAAGGTGCGGAACCAGCGCTTGAGGGTGGCCAAATCTTGGTCGTTATTGGCGCGGGGAAAGGGGAAGCGCTGACGACGCGACGAGCCCGAGGTGCGCCGCGAAATCTGGGTCAAGCCGTGGACGAGGAAGAGATTTTGATCGGCCTCGGCGATGTCGTCCCACATGTTCGCCGCGAGGGTTAGGATGGCGACGCCCGATGACCAGCCTTCGCTGGTTTTGTGCGCGCCGTAGTAAAGGCCCTGTTGGATGATTTCTTGTGGGGTGGCACCTGTTTGGCGGAGTGCGGCGACCGCTTTGGCGATGAGAAAGGAACTGCGGTCTTTAAGCCCTTGTTCGAGCGCGCGCTTGCCTCGGGCCACGAGCCGCAGGCGGGCTTCTTCCTTCTCGCCGGGCGGGATGCCGACCCATGCGTAGCCATCGTCGCGGACTTCGACGGGGAAGGCTTTTAGGTCGTCGCCCGAAGTCAGCAGGCAGCCGCCGGTCTTTAGGTCGAATTCCCAGTGGTGCCAGTGGCAGATCAGCACTCCGTCGCGGATGCTGCCTTTGGACATGGGATAGCCCATGTGCGGGCAGCGATTGTCAACGGCGTGGAAGGATCCTTCGTAGAAAAAGACTGCGAGGTGAATGCCGTCAATGGTAAAAGGCCGGCCTTCGCCGTCGGCAAATTCGCTGGCCGGTGCGAGCCGGTGATAGACGCAGGCCGCTGGATCGACATCAATTTGCGGTCGCACTTCGCTGAGGTCGAGACGTTGAGCGGTGGACATGAGCGTTGCCTCCTGTGGAATGGAGTCGATAATATGTGCGATTTGGCGGTGTGGGGCGAGGGTTTGTGTTGACTTGTAGTGCTGCGCGTGAGCATGTTCTGAGAAGAGAGGTATCTCGTGGCGCATAACAAGGGAAGGAGATTTTCTATGACTTTGAGAGTTTTGCTGGTAGCTGTGCTTTTTTTAGGAGGCGTAGTTGCCGATGAGGCCAACGCGCGCAGCAAGCGCGTACGGCAGGTTCCCAACGGTTCTGCAGCTAGCTGCAACACCTGCCACACGGCTGGCGGCGGTTCGCCGCTCAATCCGTTTGGCATAGAGATTGTAACCAATTTCCTCACCGCAGCCGGCCCACCCGGTGACGTGATTTGGGGACCAGAGTTAGCGGCCTTGGACTCCGATGGCGACGGAGCGAATAATGGCGCGGAACTGGGCGACCCGGACGGTGCTTGGATGGCGGGCGAGGCCAATCCAGAAGGCGAAGCGTTTCATCCCGGCGATCCCGAGAGCACCCCGCCACTGCCATCGCCAGACACGGCGGTTGAGGAAACGACTTGGGGGCAGATCAAGAAGCTAATTGACGCGCTCGACTAAGGCGGATCGAATGGCTTGTCGCGGTGGTTTTTAATGCCGACACGGGATTGGGTTTTGCCGCCGCGACAAGCGGATTGGCAGGCGTGGCACTAGCTATTTGCGGCCTCTGCGTCGCTAGCACCGTCATTTAACAGGCCGAACAAGTCGCCGAAACTCAGCGGCGGGTTGACTGTGATGGAGAAGATCAACGCGGTGGTGGCTCCTGTGCTGTCTTCTGCCAAGTAGGCGACCTCGACGGCCCCATCGGTGGCGGCTGTGGGTGTACCCGAAATCGTCCGCGTGGCCGCGTCAAACGACAGACCCGCAGGGAGCCCCGACACGCGATAGGTTATCTCGCCAGCACCACCCGTAGCTTCCGGCAGTACCAGCGTGGTAATCGCCGTTCCAGCAGTGTATGCTTGGGCTTCGACCACCCCGGCGAAAGCAAAGGCTCTCTCGTCGTCGCCGTCAGAATTGGCCTCTGGTGGTGTCGCCCCATCGTCGTCCGTAATCGTACCCGTTGCCTCGGCGAGGAGTGCGCCGGTGGACGGATGTACGATTCTCACCGTGAAGGTCTCATCCGGCTCGTCTTGCTCGTCGTGGTGGATCAGGACGGTGAACGTGGCCGTGCTTTGACCGGCCTCAAAGTCCAGCGTGCCAGACGCCACCTCGTAGTCCACGCCGGCTCTGGCCGTCCTAGACGCCGTGGCGTATTTCACGGCGGTCGGGGCCGTAGGAGTTGGCTCCAACCGCACGGTGAAGGTCATTTGGCCGTGCTCGGCCGCGCTGGTAACGTCGTCGATCGTTGTGGACAGCGACGCTAAGGGGTCAGATTCCGGGTTTTCTTGGCTATCGCTGGTTTGCTCAGTCGCTGAGGCGGTAAAGGTCCCGGATTTAAGCCCCTCAACGGCGGCGTTCCCAATTTCAGGCGCACCATCCGACTCCGGTTGCTGTGCGGTGCCACCAGCACCCTGTTCATCAGTCGCGAAACCGTCGTCTGATTGCGACGAACTTGAAGATTCTTCCGCACTGATAGAGGATGTACCGCCGTCCGATTGCGATGAACTTGAAGATTCTTCCGCACTGATAGAGGATGTACCGCCGTCCGATTGCGATGAACTTGAAGATTCTTCCGCACTGATAGAGGATGTACCGCCGTCCGATTGCGATGAACTTGAAGATTGGCCCGCGCACCCAGATAAGTCCCACGAATGTGTCTCTTCATCCCAACGACCGTACTCATCCGTCTCTGGATCGTAGCTGTCGGCGATACAGTTGGGCGTACCGCCTATCTGTCCCTCATAAGGTCCACTCACGTATTGGTGCCAATGGTCGTTGGTATAATCCGAGAGACTACTTCGCGGCTCGTTTACTATCTGTTGCACTTCCGCTGGAGAAACATGCTTTTCTACTCCACTGCGGATGCTCGGGGTATCGTGTCCGAATGTGGGCAATGCCCATGTCAGCAAAGCGAAAGTGCAAGTGATGAGCGCGAATCTCGTGTGAGTGTGCAAGATGTTCTCGCGGCGGGGCCGTGCGGCAAGCGCGGAGCCCGGCAATAATTCGGTAAAACGCATTATTATTCCTTCCTGTGTTGTAGGAAAAGTTACGCCGTCAGTAAGGGAGCTCGGTCGGTTTCCCCTAAAAGACGGCAAAGAAAACGGTTTAGTGAGGTGGCCCATTGGATGGGCCTAACATACTGTTTATGCTGATTTTGCGGGGGGGGGGTACAGAAGTTGCAGGTTTGGGCGAGGATGCCACACGCTCCGAACCGCCGATAGCAATATGTCCAATAATCTCATGCCAACACCCTTCTAAGCTGCGTAACGTCAGTTGTCAAATATAGTTTCACCGCCAAAGGCGGCGCAAGCGCAAAAAAGGCCCCCTGATCACGCTCACGCACTAGCACCTGATTGTCGCTACAATTGAACAGGTCTATTATTGTATAAGGTACCAATGACGACAAACAGGCACGAACCGATCAATGACAGCAAACAATAGAGAACAACATTTCGCCATTGAAGGCATGCACTGCGCTGGCTGCGTGCGGCAGGTCGAGCAGCAGGTGTCCGGCTTGGCTGGCGTTGAAGTGGCTGACGTAAACTTGGCGACCGAGCAGATGGCTGTGCGCTTTGATCCGGCGGCTGTGGATGCGGAAAGCATTGCTGCGGCCGTGGCAGAAGCGGGATTCCGGGCGCGGGTGCAAGCGCCCGAAGCCGAAGGTGCTGCTAGGCGACAGGAGCGCAAGCGGGCCGAACTCGCCGAGCAAGCGGGTGCGTTTCGCTGGGCTGTTGCGTTTTGGCTGCCGCTCTTTGCGGTGGAGATGGCCGAGCAGATGGCTGCACCCGTTGCGCCGGCGCTGTCTTTGGCCCAGCATCCGCTGCGAGTGGGCGTTTTGCACCTACTGCTGGTGCTGCCGGTGATGTGGATTGGTCGCCAGATCTACGCCGAGGGTGGGCAGGCTCTGTGGCGGGGCCGCCCCAACATGTTTTCGCTCATCGCCATTGGTACGGCTGCGGCTTGGCTCTACAGCGCTTGGGGTTTGGGGTCTGTCGCCGTGGGTGCGGTTGCGGCGTTTGACTCCTATTTCCCGACAGTTGCGACGATCATCACCCTGATGCTGATGGGCCGCTATCTCGAAGCGCGCTCGCGGTTGCGGGCCGAGGAGGCCATAGGTGCCCTACTACAACTCAGGCCCGACAAGGCCGCGCTGGTGACTGACGATGGAGAGCGGGAAATCGCGGCCGATGCCATTGAGGTGGGTGACTGCTTGCGAGTGCGCCCGGGAGAGCGCATTCCAGCCGATGGCGAGGTCATAGAAGGAAGTTCTACGGTGGATGAGTCGCTGCTGACCGGCGAGTCGCTGCCCGTGGCCAAGGGATCGGGCGATGGGGTGACTGGCGGCAGCCTCAACGGCGCGGGTGCGCTCATAGTGCGGGCAACACGCGTGGCCGGGGATGCGCTGCTGATGCAAATGGTGCGCTTAGTCGAGGCCGCGCAGGCGGGCAAAGCGCCGATTGCCCGCCTAGCCGATGTCGTCGCTGGGTATTTCGTGCCGGCCGTACTGGCCATAGGCGTGGTGGCCGCGGTGGGTTGGCTGTGGGCTGGAGAGGGTTTGAGCTTTGCGTTGCAGGTCTTTGTGGCCGTGTTGATCATCGCCTGCCCGTGTAGCTTGGGTTTGGCCACGCCAGCTGCTATCATGGTCGGCACGGGCCGCGGCGCACATTTAGGCATCCTGTTCAAAAGCCCAGAAGTGCTGGAAACGGCGCACAAAGTAGATGCTGTGGTGCTGGACAAAACCGGCACGATTACCGAGGGGAGACCGCAGGTCGTGGCGGTAGAGCCGTTAAATGGACGCCGCGCCGACGAAGTGCTGAGCTTGGCCGCGGCCGTGGAGCGCGGCTCGGAGCATCCGCTGGCCGCGGCGATTGTGGCCGCCGCAACAGAGCAGGGCCTTGCCGTGCCGGAGGCTAGCGGAGTCGTGGCGAGTCCGGGCAAAGGCGCGCAGGCTGTGGTGGGAAGCGAGAAAGTGGTGGTGGGCAATCGCGCCATGATGGCGGCGGTGGGAGTTCGCGTAGATGAGGACAGTGGCTCGGCGGACGGTGCTACTGTCGCGTGGGTCGCGGTGGCGGGCGCATTGGTCGGCCGCGTGTCTTTGGCCGACCGTCCCCGTCCGCAGAGCAAGGACGATGTGGCGCGGTTGCGCCAAGGCGGCTTGGAGGTGGTGATGCTCACGGGCGACAGCCGTCCGGCTGCTGAAGCCGTGGCGCGTCAGGTGGGGATTGAGACTGTGCGCGCCGAGGTCTTGCCCGCAGACAAGGCCGCGGTCGTGCAGGCATTGCAGACTGAGGGCCGCTGCGTGGCCATGGTCGGCGACGGGATCAACGACGCGCCAGCGCTGGCCACCGCCGATGTGGGCATGGCCTTTGCCGCCGGGACGGATGTGGCGGCTGCATCTGCTCCGGTGGTGCTCATGCACAGCCGGTTGGCGGATGTGGCGCGGGCCATTGAGCTGAGCCGAGCGGTGGTGCGGACCGTAAAGCAGAATTTGTTCTGGGCGTTTTTTTACAACGCCGCGGGCATTCCGGTGGCCGCGGGTGCGCTTTACTTGTTCGGCGGCCCGCTGCTCAATCCAATGCTGGCGAGCCTCGCGATGGCCTTTTCGTCGGTGTCGGTGGTGATGAATGCGCTCCGGTTGCGGCGCTTTAGCTGAAGCCGCTGATTGGTGGTTAGTGGCCAGTGGCCAGTGACCTGTCCCAACCCTCCCCGGGGCCTGATTGCTGACCACTGACCACTGACCACTGACCACTGACCACTGACCACTGACCACTGACCACTATCTTAGGAGAGCGTTATGGCTACGATTATGATGGTTGGGGCGTTTGACACGAAGGGCGTGGAATACGCCTTTTTGCGCGAGCAGATTTTGGCTCGCGGCCACGAAGTCCTATCGGTGAACACGGGCGTTATGGGCGAGTGCGAAGCCTTTGCCGTGGATGTGGAAGCCAGCGCGGTGGCCGCGGCTGCTGGCGCGTCGCTGGAGTCGCTGCGCGCGGCTGGCGATCGCGGTGCCGCCATGAAGGCTATGGGTGAGGGCGCGGCCAAGGTGGCGGCGCAAGGGTACGCCGAGGGCCGGTTTGACGGCATCGTCGGCATGGGCGGGTCCGGCGGCAGTAGCGTGGTGACCGCGGCCATGCGCGCCCTGCCGGTGGGCGTGCCCAAGGTGTGCGTTTCGACTGTGGCGGCCGGCGACACGGGAGCATACGTGGGCAGCAAGGACGTGGTGCTTATTCCGTCGATTGTCGATGTGGCCGGAGTTAATCGGATTTCGCGAGTAATTTTCACGCGAGCCGCTGGCGCGATCTGCGGCATGGTCGAAGCCGAGCCAGCGCCGGCTGGTGACGACAAGCCGATCGTCGTGGCGTCGATGTTTGGCAACACCACGGAATGCGTAAATGCGTGCAGCGAGACTCTGTCGGCGAGCGGGTACGAGGTCTTGGTCTTTCACGCCACTGGTACTGGCGGCCGCACCATGGAGTCGCTCATCGACGAGGGCTTAGTGGATGCGGTGCTGGACATCACCACCACCGAGTGGGCCGACGAAGTGTGCGGCGGTGTCTTCAGCGCGGGGCCAGAGCGCTTGAGCGCGGCGGGCCGGGCGGGTTTGCCCCAGCTAGTGGTCCCCGGCTGCGTAGATATGGCCAATTTTGGCGGCATGGATACGGTGCCGCAACAGTACAAGGACGGCACGCGGCTCTTTTACGAGTGGAACCCAGAGGTGACTTTGATGCGCACCAATGCCGAGGAGAATGCGCAGATGGGCCGGATATTTGCTGAAAAGCTCAATGCCGCCCAAGGCCCGGTCGCCGTGCTCATTCCGCTCAGAGGCGTGTCGATCCTCGACGGCGATGGCGAGCTGTTTTGCGACCGCGCAGCCGACCGCGCCTTTAGCGACGCCCTCAAAGCCAATCTGGACGAAGGCATTCTCGTCCGCGAAGTCGATCACAACATCAACGATCCAGCGTTTGCAGCCGCGGCGACCGCGCTGCTACTGGAGCTAATTGCCGAGAAAGCAGGAGAGGAATTATGAGCGATAAAAAGACATTCGTACAATGCGCCGATGTGGAGACCCAAGTCTTTGACTGGGGCCGGCTAAACTGGCTTTCCGAGCCGCTGGTGACTGCGGCCGAGCACTTTAGCTGCGGCGTGGTGGAACTGGCTCCGGGCAAGGGCCACGAGCGCCACAACCATCCGTATAGCGAGGAGATTCTCTATGTGATAGAGGGCACTGGGATTCAGACGGTGGAGTTGGAATCGGGCATGTTGGAAAAGGAGATCGGCCCGGGGGAATTGGTCCACATTCCGACGGCCGTGTATCACTCGACGGTCAATAATGGGGACGGCCCAATGAAATTGATCGCCATATACGCGCCGTTTGGGCCGGAGGCCGAGTTGCGGAAGATGGAGGGGGTGCGGATAGAAAAGGCGTTGAACGGATAGGCGGCCATGGCTTTTACTAGAGAAGAAGTGCTCGCGAGACTGCGGCAGAACATCGCCGATGGGCTGCCCATTATCGGTGCGGGAGCCGGGACTGGGATCAGCGCCAAGTTCGAGGAGGCCGGTGGGGTTGATTTGATTGTGATTTACAATTCCGGGCGATTTCGCATGGCGGGCCGGGGATCGCTGGCTGGGACCATGCCGTATGGGGACGCCAATGCGATTGTGATGGATATGGCCGGGGAGGTGTTGACGGTGGTGGAGGATACGCCGGTGTTAGCTGGCGTGTGCGGGACGGATCCGTTCCGGCAGATGGATGTTTTCTTGCGCGAGGTTGCGGCCATCGGGTTTTCCGGCGTGCAGAATTTTCCGACCGTGGGCCTAATTGACGGGTTGTATCGGCAGAACTTGGAGGAAACCGGGATGGGGTATGGGGAGGAGGTGGAGATGATCCGCACGGCGCACGAGATGGGATTGTTGACGACGCCTTATGCGTTTAATCCCGAAGAGGGCGAGCAGATGGCGGCGGCCGGTGCCGACATTGTGGTGGCGCACGCTGGGCTTACTACCAAGGGCGCGATTGGCGCGACGACCGCACTGACTTTGGCGGAATCGGTGGGGTTTGTGCAGGCGATATGCGACGCGGCGCGCGGGGTGTCCGAAGAGGTGATTGTGCTGTGCCACGGGGGGCCGATTTCAGAGCCGGAGGACGCCGAGTACGTGTTGCAAAACACGAAGGGCGTCGATGGCTTCTACGGCGCGTCGAGCATGGAGCGGTTGCCGGTGGAGGTGGCCATTACCGAGCACGTGAAGAAGTACAAGGCCATCCGCTTTTGACGATGCGCCCCTTGCGCAAGGTTGAGGTGAAGCGGCTCTTTGCGGACACGGCGAAGAGCTATCCGCCCAAGGTGGAGCTAGCCTTTCTGTTGCAGAGCGTTGAAGACCCGCTCAATGTCGGCTCGATGTTTCGCATTGCCGATGCGTGTGGGGCGCGGGAGTTGGTTTTTACAGGTGTGACGCCCGCGCCGCCGCACGAGGATATTGAGCGCACGGCGCGGGGCCACGAGCGGCGGGTGGCTTGGCGGCGGATTGGGCGCATGGACGAGGCGGCCAACGCACTGCGGGACGAGGGATATCACTTGGTGGCGTTGGAAATGGTGCAAGGGGCCGTGTGCTATTTGGAATACGACTTCCCCGACAAAGTGTGTTTGGTGCTCGGCAACGAGTCCAAAGGCGTCTATCGACAGACCTTGGCGCTGTGCGATGGCGCGGTCTATATCCCCATGTACGGCAAGGGGCCGTCGATGAATGTGCACGTGGCCGGGGCATTGGTAGCGTATCAGGCGTTGCTTGGGCAAAGTAACTGATGGCGTCCTCATGCAGATTGATCCCAGCACCATAGACGCACACCCCGATCTGGTTTCGTCCAGCGCGGAGTTGGCTTCGGGTCAACGGGTTTACTTCCGCCCGTTGCGCGCCGATCAGGCCGCGGAGTTAGGCGCGTACTTCACCGGCTTGTCGCAAGCCACTCGTCGGGTGTACGGACCGCACCCGTTTGATCAGGAGACGGCCGATGGTTTTTGCGCTGCGTTGGACAGCGCTCACACGCTGCGTATGCTGGCTTGGGTCGAGGAGGAAGGGATCGAGCGCATTGTGGCGTATTTCGTCGTCGAGCTAGGCGTGCGGGCCGGGGATCGTCGGCGCTACGAAGCATTGGGCTTGACCTTGCACGACGAGACCGATTGCACCTTGGCCCCTTCCGTGGCTGACGCGTACCAGAGCGAGGGGCTGGGCAGTTTGATGATGCAGCATCTGTTAGGGCTATTGCCACGGCTAGGGCGGCAGCGCATGCTGCTGTGGGGCGGCGTGCGCGCGGACAATCCCCGCGCCGTTCACTTTTACACCAAATTCGGTTTTCGGCGCGTGGGCGATTTTGAGGCCGGGGGCACCAATAATTACGACATGATTGCGGAGTTGTGATATAGCAATCCTACATCATTCACAAGAAGATCCGCAGATGGACGCAGATGGACGCAGAATGACGATCCGCATCTCGAATCGTTCAAGTCATTCAGGATTGCTATAAGAGGAGAAGTAATGGCGACTTTACAACTGAAAGTGCAGTACTTCCAAGACAGTACACCTAAGGAAGTGCCTTGCCGCGAGGAAAATTTCGTCGTGCGGGAACTGGACTTCGCCCTGCCGGTCGGGCAGACGGCGCTAGTGCTGATCGACCTGTGGAACGTGCATCACATAGATAGTTGGATCGAGCGCGCCGAGGCCGTGACCAAGGAAGTGATTGCGCCGCTCATCGGGCGGGCGCGGGAATGCGGCCTAACCATTGTGCAAGCCCCCAGTCCCGGAGTGCTGGCCAATTTCCCGGATAAGTACGAAGTGTACCAAGGCTGTACACCGGAGCCTGAACCAGGACCAGCCCCGAATTGGCCGCCGGCTGAGTTCCGCAACCGGCAAGGAGCGTATGCCTGTTTTCGAGGGCCGCGCGACCAAGAGCCGGGCATTGGTCCCTATTGGGAGAGCCTAACCGGGCAACTTGATCTTTCGCCCTATATCGCCGTGGAGGAAGGGGACTTTGTCGTGGGCACGGGTCAGCAACTGCACGATTTGTGCCAAGAGCGCGGCATTCTGCATTTGCTTTTCGCTGGCTTTGCGACCAACTGGTGTATATTGGGCCGCGACTACGGGGTTCGCGCCATGCGCGGGCGGGGCTATAACACCATTTTGGTGCGGGACGCCACCGAAGGAGTGGAATTCCCCGATACACTAAAGGCGCGATGGGCCACGGAATTGGCCGTGCGCGAGGTCGAACAAGTGCATGGTTTTTCCACCTCGACGACAGATTTTTACGCTGCCTGCGCCGCCTTGGACTCACAGGAGAGCAACGCACTATGAGTGAACCAGTCGTCTATCTCAACGATGGCTTCGTCCCAGCTTCCCAAGCCCATATCAATATCTACGATTTGGGGATTGTACTGGGTGCCACCCTGACCGAAATGACCCGCACGTTCAGACACGAGCCGTTCCGCTTGGAGGAGCACGTGCGGCGGCTTTTGCGGTCGTGTAAATACGCTGGTATCGAGCTGGCACTGGACCACGATGGACTGGTCGAATGCACGCGGACCTTGATCGAGACCAATAGCAAGCTGATCGGTCCCGAGCAGGATTTAGGCGTTGTCCACTTTGTAACGCCGGGGGAAAACCAGATCTACGCGGGCAGCGCTGGGAAGTCGGTGCGCCTGACGCCCACGTTGTGCATCCACTCCTTCCCGCTGCCCTTTGCCGTGTGGCGATCCTATTTTGAGCAGGGCGTCCACGCGGTCACGCCCTCTATCCGCCACGTGCCGCCCCAATGCGTTGACCCCAAGACCAAAAACCGCTCGCGCTTGCACTATTGGCTGGCCGACAAGCAATCGCAGGCGGTTGATCCCGCGGCTACCTCGCTGCTGCTCGATTTGGACGGCAACCTCACCGAGTGCTCGGGGGCCAACTTCGTGGTGGTGGAGAACCATACGATCTTTACGCCCACTAGTCGCAATATCTTGGAGGGGGTGAGTTTGGTGACGCTGCGGGAATTGGCACCCCAGTTGGGGCTGGGCTGGGTCGAAAAGGATTTGCAGCCCTACGACGCGGTCAATGCCGACGAGGCTTGGTTGACTAGCACGCCCTATTGTCTAGCGCCGTGTACGCGCATCAACAATGCGCCGATTGGCGACGGCAAGCCCGGTCCGCTGTTCCATAGGGTGCTGGAGGCGTGGAGTCGGCGCGTGGGGATGGACGTGCTGGAGCAGCTTAAAAACGCGGAATGATCATGATTGACAAAACCCAACTTATTTCATCTATCCGATCAATCAACGTCTCTTTCCATGCTCCGTCTTCAGGCATCGTCCTATCTCCTGACCTTGAAGTCAATCCGCCTAATGAGTCGCGTTACCCCTTCATCCCCGTCATCACCAGCCCGCGCTCGAAGTAGCGCTGCCCCATAAAAAAGACTACCAGAATGGGCACGGTCGCTACTACGGAAGCGGCCATGAGCAGATGCCACTGCGTGCCGTACATGCCGGCAAAAGCATTCAGTCCCAGCGCCAGCGTGCGCTTCTCATTGCTGTGCAGGTAGATGAGCGGCCCCATAAAGTCGTTCCAGAGACTGAGAAAGCTGAGAATGGCCAGCGTCGCCAGCGTCGGCTTGGCCAGTGGCATGGCAATCGACAGACAGATGCGCAAATTCGAGCACCCGTCTATGCGCGCGGCGTCGATCAAATCTATCGGCAGGGTCTTAAAAAACTGGCGCAAAAAGAATATCTGGAAGGCGTTGCCCGTACAGGCCGGCACCAAAAAGGGGAGAAAGGTATCGACCCAGCCCAGCTTCTGGAAGAGCACAAACGTCGGGATCATGGTCACCGCCGCGGGCAGCATCATGGTCGATAGCACAGCGACGAACAGCACGTCGCGGCCAAAAAAATTCAATCGGGCAAAGGCATAGGCCACAATAGAGGAAGCAAAAAGACTCGCCCCCGTGCCAAAAACCGTGATGATTGTGCTGTTGAGGAAATAGCGCCCGAAGGGCAACGTCGGCTGATTGAAGATCTCGACGAAGTTGGCCAGCCGCAGCACCGAGGGCAGGAGACGGGAAAAGACCTCGTCCGGCGTCTTGACCGAGGTAATGAGCATCCAGGCAAAAGGCACTAGAAACCAAAACGCCAGAAAGGACAGTGCGGCGTAGAGGATGAGCTGGCGTCGCAGCGACAAGGTGTCCCCAGAAGCGCTGCTCATTGGTAGTGTACCCATTTTTTGCCCATCGCCAGTTGGATCAGCGAGACGATCAGCGTGATGATAAAGAGGACCAAGGCCATGGCGCAGGCATAGCCCATCTGGAAGCGCTCGAAGGCCGTTTGAAAGAGATACAGGACGTAGAACAGGGTCGCGTGCGCTGGCCCGCCTTGGGTCATGACATAGGCTTGGTTAAAGATCTGCAGCGAGCCAATCACGCCGACCATCATCAAGAAAAAAATCGTCGGGGTCAGCAGCGGTAAGGTGACGTATCTAAAGCGCTTCCACGGCCCGGCGCCGTCTAGCTCCGCCGCTTCGATCAACTCGCGGGGAATATTCTGCAGACCAGCCAGAAAGATCATCATCGATCCGCCCAATCCCCAGATGCTCATAAAGATCATGCCCGGCATGGCACCCGCCCGCGATGAGATCCACTGGGGCCGGCCAATGCCGATCCACTCGAACACCACCATCAAGCCGGTCCAGTCGAGGAACAGGTTAATCAAGCCAAAATTGGGATCGAAGAGCCATTTCCACAGCAGTAGCATCGCGATGCCGGCCACGACATTGGGCAGAAAAAAAGCCGTGCGAAAAAAGTTGACCCCGCGCAGGCGGTGGTTGACCAGCATGGCCAGTCCCAGCGCCAGCACGAGCCCCAGCGGTACGGCAAAAACCGTGTAGTAGATCGTATTAAACACCGATTTGTAAAAGAGCGGGTCGTGCGCCAGCTTCTGAAAATTGGCCCATCCCACGTACTCCGGCTCCGTAAAGAGGTTCCAGCGCGTGAACGCCAGACCAAAGCTGGCCAGTATCGGCCCGAGGGCAAAGAGCACCATGCCCAAGATCCACGGCGATATGAAGAGATACCCTTCTAGGTTCTCTCGCAGGTTTAGTTTCATCCGTCCGCCTCGGTCTTCTGCAGAGCCATATTGTCGCGAATGGCTTGGTTGATTTTTTTGGCGGCATCTGTTAGGGCCTCGGGTACGCTCTTTTCACCCAGCATGACCAGTTCCCACTCTGGATTAAAGAGCAGATTGTATTCGGCGGGATTGATATAGGGGCTGCGATGAAATAATTCGGTGCGCTCCGCAGCCTTGAGAAAAGTTTGGGTGATCTCCGCATTTAGGTTGGGATTTTCTACGAAAATAGGGCTGTATGCGGTTTCCCGGCGGCCGGGAATGTTCCAGCCAATTTTGGCAATGGCCTCTTGGCCTTGGGGCCCAACCAGATATTCCATAAAGCGCCACGCCTCTTGTGGGTGTTTGGTATGGGCGTATATGCCATAACCGACCATGCCGCCGGACAGATAAATATCTACTTTGTGGCGCGGAGGCGTCGCGACTCCCCACGCAAAGCTCTTGATATTTTTGCGAAACTGGGGCACAAACCACTGGCCGTAAAAGCACATGGCCACGCGCCCTGTCTCGAACATCACGTTTACCGGACTCTGCGCCTGTTCGGCGTAGCCCGGTGCCACGTGCCAGCGAGTAGAAAGATCGGCGGCAAACTGCAGCGCCTCGATCACTTCTGGGCTTTCGAGCAACACGCGCGTCCGATCGGCGGAGAAGACGCGCCCGCCCGACTGCCAGATCCACTGCTCTGGACTGGCGTTGTTGTACACGCCAAACTGGATGATGCGCCCCTGCTCATCGCGCTTGGTCAAGCGCCGGGCAATTTCTACAAACTCGTCGCGCGTCCAACTGCCGTCTGGATAGGGAATACCCGCCTCGTCAAACAGGCTCTTGTTGTAGAAAATCAAAAAGTCAGGCGACCAGTCTTTGCACAGCCCGTAGATCGGCCCTTGGCCAAAGCGCTTGCCATCCCAGCGGTATGGCTCGACCGTTTGCGGAAAAAAGTCCTCAACGCCAACTACGTGGCTCTTTTCCAGATAGGGTTCCAAGTCGAGGAGCACCCCTTTGGACAACATGCTGCCCAAAGTGGTCGGTGCCACATAAAAGATGTCGGGCGAGCGTCCCCCAGCCATCATGGTCAGCAACACGGTATTGAAATTCTGCTGGATGTGAATGAACTTGACCTTTATATCTGGATTGCCCGCTTCAAAGTCGGCCATGAGCTGATTGAGCATGGCCACTTCCTGCGTATTGCCCCAGCCAGCCAAGACGATCTCCGTGCGTCCGCTCTCCTTTTGTGCGGACGTGTCGAGGCCCAGTAGTAAGGAGCGCGCTGCGGGCACGCTGAGCAGGCCTACAATGCCGAGTATGCAAAGGCTATAAAACAGAATAGTGCGGTCCATAATTCATCATCTAACAATTCTGAATGACATGAACGATTCGAGATGCGGATCGTCTTGTGAACACTATTCTGCGCCCATCTGCGTCCATCTGCGGATAATTTTATACATGACTTAGTGCTCCGGTAATACCGGAAAAGACTCGATATCCCCCGCGACGGTCTCCAGCAGGGTCTCGATCTCCCGTTTGTCGCCCTCGTCCAGCGTTAGCTTGCCTGCCGGTGCCCGTTCCACCAGCGTGCTGAACACCCCTCGGCGCTTGAGGATATAGCGCATAAAGGGGTGGTTTTCGAGAATGAGCAGCGGCAATAGGCGACGGTGCATCGCGCGCGCATCTTCCTCCTGTCCGGCCCACCACAGCTCGGTGATCTTGGCCAGCACATCGGCCAGTTCGCAGGCGGGCATATTGCCGTTGGCACCACGGCGCATTTCATCGGGTAAAAACTTGCCCGCCGCCCCGCCGAAGATGCACTTGACCCGGTCGCCGACCATCTCGGCCACCTCGGCGATGTGCTTAGGACCGGGCTGCCGCTCCTCCTTGACGTATTCGACCTGCGGGATCTCATCGACCAGTTGCGCCACTTGCTCGCCGCGCAACGGCGCGTACATGTCGGCGTTTTGCACCATGATCGGCCCGTCGAACACCCCAGCCAAGCGCCGGTACATGTTCATCGCCGTGGCAGCGTCGGTGCGCGCCGGCGTCATGGCGATAATCGAATCCGCGCCGGCTTTTTGCGCCGCCCGCGCGTAGAGCAGCACTTGCGGCACCGAGATCCCGGAACAGCCGAAGACCACGGGCAGGCGGCCGTTGACTTCCTCTAACACCGCGTCCAGCCCCCGGATTCGCTCCTCTTCACCCAAAAACCAAAACTCCCCGACCATCACCGGCCAGACGATGCCGTGCTGGCCGCTCTCGCAGCAGAAATTGGCCACCTTCTTCAGGTCGTCGATGTGGATTTCGAGGTCGTCCCTGTACGGCGTCGGCAGCAGGCCAAAGACCCCCTTCATGTCGTCAAAGCGCGTCATTGTTCATCCTTTCGTGTGGTTACTTGTCCCCAACAGTTATATAGGGTTCGATGGCCTTTAGGCGCTGCATATCAATGCCCTTTATGTTGAGCAAGCCTTTTACATTGTGATAGGGGCGGCCCTCGATTATCCTCTGAGCCGTTGCCGGCCCTATCCCGGGTAGCGTTTCCAACTGTGCGCGCGAGGCCGAATTGATATCGATGCGCTTTGCCTCGAGCTGAGAGAGTGTCGCACAGCTAATCCACAGCAGGGCCATGACTGCACAGCCCACAAAATTCCAGCGTTTCATAAGCACCTCCATGGCGGCAATTTCGCGTTTTCCCTTAGTACACACGACAGTAACGTTATACATGGCCATCGGGGTATCAGATGCTTCGACTCCGCTTCGCTCCGCTCAGCATGACAAGTGGGTGCGCTGCTTCACCGTGTCATGCTGAGCGAAGCGAAGCATCTCAGACCACCTCTACTGTCATGCACTTAGCGTTTTCCTTAATGCATCCAGTTCACTGGGTGCGCTCTTTTTGCTTGCGCGCGAAAAGGCGTATCTGCTGCTGAGCCGCGAGTGAGTCTCCCACTTCTCGGTAGGCCACAGCCAAACTATAATGGGCACCGACATAGGTAGAATCGGCTCGCAAAACCGCTTTAAAATCGTCGATGGCTTCCCGGGCATGGCCCTCGCGCAGTTTGGCATTACCAAGGCCGTTTATCGCGTCGATGTAGTTTTCCTTTATTGCCAAAGCGCGCTCATAGGCCGAGTGCGCCTGCACCGGATAGTCTTTCAGCAGATAGGCGTTGCCGAGATTAAACCACGCCAGCGCATAGTCCTCGTCTAAAGTTAGGGCTTGGCGATAGGCCGTGATGGCATCGTCAACCCGCTGTAGCCGCATATAGGCCGTGCCCAAATTCTGCCAGGCCTGTATCTGGGCGGGATTGATCTTCAGCGAGGCTTTGTACTCTTGAGCAGCCATTTCAGCAAAACCTAACTTCGCGTATATCACGCCCAAGTTATAGCGGGCTACGGCATCGTCGGCGTGGCCTTTGAGGCGCAAACGCTGATCGCGAATGGTATCGAAATGCGGATCAAGTCGCTTGAACATCTCGATATGTCTCTGCCCTTCCTCTGCCTTTCCCTGCTTCATATACACTTTGGACAGGGTCAAGTGTGCTTCTGGATAGGCCGGGTCGAGTGCGATGCTTTGCTCGAGTACAGCGGCCGCTTCAACCCCTTTGCCCTGGCGGGCGAGCACCATTCCCAGCCCATTGAGCGCCTCTACGTAAGCCGAATCGCGCTCGATGGCCGCGCGAAAGGCCGCCTCCGCTTCTGCGTGGCGATTCAACCGCATATAGACGCGCCCTAATGCCGTGCGGTAGCGGGCGCGCCTAGGCTCTATTTTGACGGCTTTGCTCGCCATATCCTCGGCTCGTTCGCATTGCCCCATTTTGGCACAGTACATATCCGCTAGACTGTAGTACACCAGCGCGTACTCTGGGTCTATTTCCAGCGCTCGCTGCATGTGCTGGGCGGCGGTCTCGTAGTCGTGATCTCGGGCATGTGCCACACCTAGATTGTAGTAGTCTGGAGCATGATCGGGTGCCAATTGCAGCGCTTTTGCAAACGTCTTTCGCGCCCTATCATCGTCGTCTGTACGCAAGTAGAGCTGACCGAGTTGGCGATAGGTCGCGGCGCTGTCGGGCGCGAGCGCAATGGCCTTGCGATATACAGCCAACGCCCGTTCCAACTCGCCCTGCCGGGTCATGACTTCACCGGCTCCCAGCAACGCAGGTACGTGCAGTGAGTCGATGCGGAAGGTCTCGCTGAAATATCGCAGCGCTTCCCCATACACGGCGTGTTTTAAATAGAACGCCCCCAGTTCGTAGTGCGCGGCTACGTCGCTGGAATCGGCGCGAATGCGATCCAAATAACTCAGTTCTGTCGTGCGCGGGTCTTCCTCTTCCTCTACGACAGGCGCTTCTTCTCGCGTACCACCGCAGCCCAAAGCCGCTATCCACGCCAGCCATAGCACGCCATTAAACCACTTCACGTTCGCCTTGCACTTTCGCGGACTTCTGGCACGATGATCCTATAGTTTTTTTGGCTCTTGGACCGTGAGGAACTGATCGACAGCCACGTCTTCCAACACCTGCTCAACCCCACTTGGCCAGCGGATCTCCACCCGATCCACCCGCGTGTGGGTCCCTAGGCCAAAGTGTACCCGCAGCGCATTCTGTGACAGGTACGAACTGCCCGACCGCACTTCTTCGACTTGGTCTAGGTCGCCGGCGACTACCCGAATCCGCGCGCCGATGCCGTCGCGGTTGCTTTGGGTGCCTATGGTGAGCACTGACAGCCAGTGTTGGCGGTTGCCACCGTCGTTGCGCAGCAGCAGGCCCCGCTGGTTGTTGTTGCTGACGAACAGATCTAAGTCGCCGTCGTTGTCGTAGTCGGCGGTCGCCGATCCGCGTCCGACCCAGGTGGTGGCCAGCCCAGGCGAGTCGGTGCTGACGTCGGTAAAGGTGCCGTCGCCGTTGTTGTGGAATAGCTGATCTTGCTGCGCGTAGGAAGGCCCGGCGCGGTCGATAATTTCTATATTTGGTTCGACGTGTCCGTTGGCTAGGAACAGGTCGAGATAGCCGTCGTTGTCGTAATCGAGAAAGTCCGTGCCAAAGGTCAATGTCGAGAAGGTCGGTTCGTCCAGTTTGGACTCGTGTATCCGGTCTTTAAATACATCGCCCCGCTCGTTTTTCAACAGACGACAGTGCTCCCACTGGAAGTTGCAGACGACTATGTCGAGGAGTCCGTCCCGGTCGTAGTCGCCAAAGTCTGTGCCCATGCCCGCCTCGGGTTTGCCGTCCGGGCTGAAGGCGACGCCAGAATTTAGCCCAATATTGGAAAACCGCGTCCCCCCCTCGTTGCGAAAGAGGAAGTTAGGGGTCATATCGTTGGCGACAAACAGATCCGCATCGCCGTCTTCGTCGTAATCGCCAAATACCACGCCGAGTTGACGACAGCGGTCGTTGTAAACGCCCATTTCTTCCGTCACGTCGGCAAAAGTTCCATCTCCTTCGTTGCGGTACATAATCCCCGACGCGCCCCCGTACTGACCGGGACCGCAATAGACGCGTATGGAACCGTGCCTGCATTCTTTATGGTTTTCGAGGGTAAAATCGGTGTTGTTGGAAACGTAGAGGTCGAGATCGCCATCGTTGTCGATGTCGGCAAAGGCCGCGCTCATGCTCAAGCGCTCGTCGCCAATGTCGGCGGTCTCTGTCGCATCGACAAATGAACCGTCGCCGCCATTGCGATACAGCACATTGGCACCGAAGTTCGTGACGTAGAGATCCACATGGCCGTCGTTGTCGTAATCTCCCGCGCAGACACCCATGCCATACCCTGCATCGCCGACACCTGCCTGCGCAGTTGTTTCCTCGAACTTCCCATTGCCCTTGTTTCGATACAGGACGTTTTGCGGTACGCGCCGCTCCAAAAAGCCCGGCAATATGGCCCCATTAACTAGATATAGGTCTTCGTCGCCGTCGCTGTCGTAATCGACAAAAGCCGCTCCCGACCCATAGGTCTCCACGTAGTAGAAACGACCGCTGCCGCCGTTGGCATGAGCAAAGTGGATGCCGGCAGCGGCGGTGGCATCGACGAATTTCGGCAGTGCGCTTCTAGCCAATTTGGACTTGGGTGTAATGGCTGCTGTCGATGGAGCGGGAGTTTCATTTGAGCACCCCACGATCAGCGCCATACCCCAGCTAAAGAGAACCGCAACGATGGGCATATAGAAAGGGCATATATCGCGGGAAGTATGCAGTCCATTAATCGGCGCAGACATCAGACCGCACAAGGGCAGATTTGTCAGGCGTTACTGCAATCCGGCGAACATGCTCAGAAACAGCACCAGATCCGTCGTCGTCTCGTCGCGGAAATCGCGCCGCTCCCAGCGCCCGCCGATGTTGGTCATCAGGCGATAACCCAGATAGTCCGAGCGATTGGATAGCTGTGCAGCAATCACGAACTGTTCAAAATCGTCCACATATCCGGCGGGCAGTGGATCAGTGCGTTCGACCATATTCCGGAAAATCTCGTACTCGATGCCGGACTCGAGGCGCATCGTGCTGATCAGCTCCTGCTGCCACACGAAAAAGAAAATTTCCGCTAGCTCGTTATTCTCCAACTCGTTTTTATTTGTGGGCGAGCGCCGCTTGTAGAGCTGTTTCCACCTAGGCCACAGCACGTGTTTACCCACCGGAATGGGCAGGTCCGCCTTGGTGATCAGCGCGAGGAGCTTCTCGTCCTGCCAGTTTGCCGGTTGCTGGTCTCCCCGCTGGTGATAGATCTCGTACTTCAGCTTGGTCTCCAGATTGAGCGGAGCGTATTTGCGCGTGCGCGCACTCAAAAAGGTGGTGTTGATCAGCGCATTCTGGGCAATCATGGGATCGACGAAGGGGCGCATATCCCCCCGCGTGCGCGGACTCTGCACCCACAGGATGATGTCTTCGGGGATATTGTCCTTGACGCTGCGAATGCCGTTGTAGAGCTGCATCTGCAAACCGTGGCGAGGTACTTCGTGCGTCAGTGTTAGCAGACCGTAGAGCGACTTGCTGCGGCGATTGCTGCTCAGCAGCCACTCGCGCATGCGACCGATCATTATGCGGCTACCTGGCTTGAGTTCGGCACCACCGTAGAAGTTGTAGCCGCGGTGGTCGCGCGGATACGGGTAGTCCGCTTCCTCGTCGTTTTCAAAGCGGTCGATCACCGTATTGTTGTTCATGTCAATGCCGTAGAGAAACTCCAGCGGATCGACATCGTAGCGCACGAAGGGCTCCAAGTAGTCCGGCACGCTGTTGTCGTTCTGGTTGAAGTCCGACACTAGGTCGTTGTTTTCGTCGTAGCCAGGAAAGACGGCCACGTCAGCCCGCTGGATCAGCAGGCGCTCCGACGAGGAACTGCTGAAGGTGCGCCGACGCCAGTCGGGAAAGCGGTCTTGATCGTCGTTGTCGTCCACGAATTCGTAAACGTTGTTTACAGCACTTTCGTAGTTAATGCGCCCGTTGCTGTCGGGCACGAACATAAATGTTTGATAGCCCGGGTCCATGCTAAAAATTTCGCCATAGGCAAACCACGGGTACACATTGTGCGACGCCGTTGCATAGTAGCCCTCCGCGCTCTCTTTCCCCAGCGCCTGATTGTAGGTGAAATTCTGGTTGGGGAAGCGGCGGTATTTGCGGTTGATATTGTATTCGGCGCGCAAGTTAAACCCGCCGAAGAGATCGTCGATTTCCATGGTCAGACCGGCGACTTCGTTGGCCGTCGGCAAGCCGTAGCTAAAGCGCACCACGCGCTGGTTGGAGCCGTCCTTGATGTTTTTCTTCGCGCGGGTGACGGGTAAAAATACGGGCTCGCCCGTGTTGTTGACCTGCATATTGGAAGTGACTTCAACAGCATAGTCATTGGCTAGGACCAATTCGATCTCGATCTTTTTGATTTCCTTGAAGTCGATGATCTCGTCTTCGTCGGGAATGGGCGTAAAGTCGCGCTCGATGTCGTAGGTTATGATGATGTTGTTGCCGCCACTAGCCTCCCAACGTCCCTGCCGCCGGATACCGCCATCTACTAGCGCCCGGTCGGAAATTTCGGGATGCTCGACGCCATTTATGTACACGCGGTGCAAAAAGAGCAACGCCCCCCCTTCGCCGTCCTCGGGCGAATCGTCGGACAGACGCACTAGGAGGCGCTGCACGTTGCCCGCCTGCAGGTTGCCGCCGAGCGTGCCCTTGAGAGAGTTGTTGCCGAAGCTCTCCGAGCTATTCCAGTGGCCGGCGTTGACGTAGGTGGTGCCCAGCTTGATAAAGTCGCCGACTTGGGCCGTGCCGCGCAGACCGACCAGATTGGTGAAAAGCGTGCGCACCGTGGCTCCTTGATTGCGGTTGGTCGCCGTGGCCGCCAGAGCGGGGTTATCCGTGCGCGAGGCGATTAGCGTCAGGGCGTATTTATCGGAGAGAAAATCCCACTGCACGCCATTGAACAGCGGTTTAGAAAAAGTCATCGGCGTCAGCGTGGTCCTTAGCTGTTCGCCCACGGTCAACGCCATGTGGTATTGGCCCTCAGACGCCGTTGAAATGACTAGATTGTTGAACCAGTTGTTGAACTCCACGGACTTGTCGATCGCGCTACCTGTTTCCGTGGGATGCTGCTGCGCCCACTCGTAGATCTTCCAACCGCGCGTGATGTAATTGCCGTAGATATCGTAAAAGCGCTGGCCCTGTAGCACGATGTCGGTATAGCGCTCGTAGCGATCCCTGGCGTAGTTGGTGTACTCCCAGTTTTTCCATCCGTAGATATCGTAGAGCGTCTGGGGCAGATACCATTTCCGCATAGTCGGCGTGATGGTCTGGGGCGATATCCGCACACCACTGGCGACGTAGGGGTTGAGAAAGCCCGATTGCAGGCCTTCGGCTAATACTCCACCTGCCAAAAGGCAACCCGTTAGCAGAGCACCGAAAAACTTCCGGCCCATTTGTCCCTCCCTTTTTTACTGCTGTGCAACACGCTGGTTATTAATAGGCCAAACTAATGGTGCGATATACCGACTGGTCTCCAGAGTCGGCTTCCATCTGGATGCGGCAGATATACACACCCGGCGGCAAAACCACTCCCGCAGCGTCCCGGCCATCCCACGCGAAACCCGCAGCGTCTAGGTCGAGCGTCCGCAGGTGAGATCCAGTTAGGTCGTAGATATCCACGTTGGGATTGCCCTCGACCTGGACCACGATAAAGTTGATTTGCGCTTCGTCGTTTACTCCATCGCCGTTGGGCGTAACGACCGGAGTCACCTGCACGTTGCGCAGCAAATTCCCGCCGGACACGTCGGGCACAAAAACGATCATTGCACGTGGCTCTAAGGGTTCGACGCCTTGACGCACATTCTGCTGGCTGTCCCCGGCCCAGGCCTCAAAGAGCGTGGCATTGGTCGTTACTTGCGCGGTAAACAGCACTTCCACCGAATCCTCCCGCACCCGCTCTGGCAGTCCGACTCTTAGCAGCCCGTCCGCCAGTTCAACTTCCTTCGGCTGTACGCTCTGTCCGCCAACTCGTACGCCAACCTCTTGCACAGCGCCTGGCACTTGGATAAGAACCTCGTCAAAGCCTTGGTCGTTGCGCGCAGAGGTCGGTTGCAGCAAATACGTAAAGCGCTGCAACGAATCCAAGCCGACCTCGCGCGGCAATATGCGCGCGGCAATGCCGCCGCTGACGAGTGGGTCGTCGAATGCTAGGGTCAGGGAACGCAGTACCGGCGTCAGTTGTGGATCGTCGTTGGCCAGTTGAATCTGCAGTTGCAGAAATTGTCTGGGCGTAGGTGAGAGGAATGCCTCCTCGGGAAAATCATAGGGCTGGCTCCAGCCGCTCCAATCCGGTCCTTTGAGCTTGAGGGTGTCGATGCGCCCGCGCACGCTCTTAGGCAGCTTGCCAAAACGGGCCGAATCCAATTCCGTGCCGTTCTTGTGGTAATACTTCTTTTGCAGCTCAAAGGTATTGCCCGTCTGTGAGCGAATTTCAATCCGCGTGCCGACGGGTAAGTCGGCGTCCCACGACAGCTTGCGTACGCTCTTCATGGATCCTAGGTCGATGAAGTCCGACACCATTTCCGTCGCCGCCACGTGCCCCTCGCCGTAGAGGATGTACTCAAAAATCGATTGGCGGATCTGCAGGCGCGTCGGAATGCCGCTGCGGTGGTAGAAGATATGGCGAATTTTCCGCAGCGGGAATGCAAAGTGATACGACTGTTGGTTGGGGAACCTATCGTTGAATACGTCGCTGAGTTCTTGGTAGTCGAAATTGCTGCGAATGCGGTCGCTGGTCAGGCCGCTGGCTGGCGTGCCGTCCGAGGTGGTGAGGATAAATAGCTTGGCCCCGTGCCCGTAGGAGCCACGAGACCCCTCTCCATCTCCGACAGTTAGGTCTAGGTGGGAAAGGTGGTCTACCCAGAACGTGGCACCCAGATCCCATTCGAACCAATCACCGTCTTCGACATAGGTCCTGAGATTGCCCTCCTTGGCTTGGTCGCCACCGACGGCAGCTCGCCAGTTGGTATTGACATCCCCATCGAAGATCGTACCGATCTTATCTCCGCTCCGCCCGGCTCGCACCGCTCCGCCCCGTTCCACTGTACCTATGGCGAGATTATCTCCCAGTGCATCCACTTCGATCTCAGCTAGTGCTGCGCCTGGATTCTTTTCCGTGGGCACTAGACGCACGTGGTGGACGAGGTTAAAATCCAGCGTATCTTGCTCTATGAGATGTTCTCCGCTGGCCAGACCCAACTCAATTCGTTTCAGATCGACCTCAAAAACGCGCTCTACATTGGGTGTGGTGGTGACGGCTACCGGGTGGTAGGTCACGCCATAACGCGTATCTACACCGTTACTTATGTAAGTCGTGAAATTGCGAAAGGGCTTGGCGTCGGGTGTGTCCGGAAAGACAAAGCGCAACTTGCGCGCCAATACCGGTCGGCCGAGGTCGATTTCGATCCACCAATCATCTAGCGGATCGTCGGCGGACGGCTGCCACCAGGTCGATGGGTCTTGGTCAATAATATTAGCCGCGTCTTGGGGGTTTGAATTGACTTGGCGGATGCCACCAAAAACCTGTTTCTTGCCCTCGCTATGGGAAAACTCTACGGCATTGGCCACGGCGTTTATATTGCGGCGCATCCACGCTAGGCTGATACTACCGTCGTCGGCAATTTCGAGTGTGCCCTTGGGAATGGCCCACGTCTGCCAGTCCGCCTGGCTACTCAGGCGCAGTTCGTTGGCATAGGCACCTGACACACACAGAGTGGCGACGAGCAAAATGCGAATCGCAGCAAATTTTTGCATGGTACATCCTCGTGGTATGTGCAACCCGTTTAGTAGGCCACTGCAATAATGCGCGTGCGCGTGAAGTCTCCCGCATCCGTCTCGACGGAAAGTCGGGCTAGGTATAGGCCCGGAGCCACGGGCCTCGTCCCCGCTCCCCGTCCATCCCACTCTTCGACATAACGCCCTTCGCTTCTGGAACCAGCCGATAGGGTTCGGACTTTGCGTCCGCGCAAATCGTAGATTTCAAAGACCACTTGGCTGGTCTGTACGCCCAGTAGTGAATAGGCCAGTTCAAGCGTGTCGTTGCGCCCGTCGCCATTCGGCGTTACTACGGTCGATCTCACGTCTAATGCGCTCAGCACATCTAAGTTCTCGCTCAGGGCTAGCACCTCGATGGAATTGGTCGATACCTCCGCATTGGCATCTCCGGGATCGATGGATTGGGGCTGTCCTTCTCCCCCTACGACAAATATCTCGCCCTGAAACAAGGCGTTAAAACTGAAGACGCCCGTTTTGAACAACAGCCGCAACGGTCTGTTGTCTGCGGCCGCGATGCGGTTGGACGGAAAATAGACGATCAACTCACCCTGTTTTTCCGCGATGCTATCGGGTTCCACCGCGGCTAAGGGGTCGCCCATTTCCAGTCCGATAAACTGGACGCGGCCCGGGGTTTGCAGCCTTAAGGCGTCAAAACCCGCCTTGGTCTCCGACTCAAAGTCGGCCCGCACGTCAAAAGTGAAGATGCGCTCCTCGCCCAAGGGCACTTCCGTCTTGCGCCCAAGCGGCTGTGGTTCGTCCTGTAATGCGACCTCTCCGACGACCGCATCGACCAGCAAAGGCGAGTATTCTACGACTAGCGAATCCATCCGGCCATAGGTGAACAAGTCCTCGCTCTTCATAGTGAAGTTGATTTTGAGATATTGCCGATTATCTGGCGAAAGGATCTCTATGCCTTCGCCCGCGGACGCTTCTTGTGGCACCGACCAGAAGCTCCAGTTGTCCACGTCGGGCCGCTCCGGCCCCCGAGCTCTAGGGCGCACATAATCGTCGCGCGGCGCTTTGTCCCATTCGGCAAAACTCACTTCGCGTTCGGTCCTCAACTCGGTATATATAGTGTAAACCTGTGGCGTATCGTCCCGGCCGGTCTGCGTTTCCAGCGAAAAGGAGATGGGATTTTCTGCCAAAAGCTCGGCTTCGCTGTCTATGCTCTCTTTGGCAAACCCGTTGAAATAAGGTATAACCCGCCCGAAATTGACCGGCTCACCGATGTCGATCACCTTGGAGAGGTATTGCGATTTTTGCACAAAACCCTCGCCGTAAAACTCTACCTCGGCAATGACGCCCAATTCCGGGAAGTTTATGAAAATGAACTGCAAGGATTGGGTGGGAAAACGAGCATTAGCGATGCGCGTGGTCTGGTTGAGATTCTGCTCTAGTAAGAGGTCAAACTGCCCTTGCTTAAAGCGCTCTCCATCAATTGCAGCCCAAACTTCATACAGCTTGGGGTAGGCGTTTTTGAGCGGTAAGCCCGGTGTGATTCGCTTGCGGTCGTCGGTCTGGGTGCGTCCTTCCGCTGGAGAAAAAAAGCGGATGCGATTGATGGGCAATTCCCAACCTAGGTTGTAGTAATAATAGCCGGAGACAATGGCTACTGACCGAGTCGTGTCACCGTCTATTGTATAGACAAAGCCGTTATCTCCGAGAACCTCGGGCTGGCCGGGAATGAGGCGTGCGGCCTGCGGCCCGGCCCGCTCTCCTCCCCAGGGGTTGCCGAAGACATCGTAGCGCGAGCTGCCCTTCTTCTCACCCAGCGCGATATTGACTGCTGGGTCCAATTCGTAGGGCTGCAGACCGCCGTCCACGACCCACATGCCGCCCATCAACTCGGCTAGTTCTTCCCAGCCGTTATCTCCTGTACCTAGCACCAATCGCTCTACCTGTGCCTCTGCAAAACAAGGGGCCAAAAGCAAAAAAGCTAGCGCCACTTTGTACGTCATGCTCAGTTTTCCGCGTTTAAGTGGGCATTAATAGGCCACGTGGATCAGTCGCATGTGGTTGACTTCATCGGCAGCCGCCTCTATCGAGGCTCTTGCGATATAGGTCCCCGGTGGCACTAGGTCGCCGGCATTGTTCGTTCCGTCCCAATGCCACTGAGTATAACGTCCGGCGGTCAGCGCATCGGAGAGCACGTTTTTTATTAAGCGACCCGAAAGATCATATACGAGCAGTTCCGCCGCGGCGGGCTGCACCAAATGGATGAGCACAAAAGAAAAGGCGGACGAATCGTTTATGCCATCGCCGTTGGGCGTTATAACCGGCGGAGAAACGGCAAAGGACTGCAGCACGCTTTCGCCGCTGGCGAGGAAAATTACCTCCTGTGAATCCGTGCCCACTTCCCGCGTCGCGTCGCCCTCGGCAATGCGCTGGGGAAGGCTGCCCGTCGTATCCAGAAGCTGTCCTATAAACTGGGTGGAAAAGAGCAGCGCCTGCGAGCGAAACGTAATCCGCAGACGCACATCTTCTCCTGTGCCAATGCGCTGGGATGGGAAATAAACGCGCAAGCCCGTATCGTCCACCTGCACGCTATCCGGCTGTATCTCCGCCAGCTCATCCCCCATTTCCAGTTTGAGAAACTCGGGCTGTATCAGCGTCGAGATGCGCACGCCGTCAAAGCCGGTTCCCTCACCCAAGTCGGCCTTTATGTCGTAGGTAAAAACCGTATCCCGACCAGCCGGAACGGCTGCGCGCCCACCGGCCGGAAAGGGATCGTCCAATAGGGCTACTTCGCTCAATGCCAACTCGGCTAGCGGCGGCGTATGCACGATGGCTAGGCTATCGACCTGCATGCTGGCGGAGGTATTGCCCTCAAAGCGCAGGCGCACTTGGAAAAAATCGCGCGGTCCCGGCAGATCCAGCGGAATGGAGTACGCACCGCTGGAGTCGGCGATGAGCGGCTCCGTCCAAGACGACCAGTGCGTGGCATCCGGGCGAATGCTGCCCTTGAGGACCAACGGCAGTTCTTCGTACTCCTCTTTGCTGACCAGCACTTCCGACCGGGTCTCTACGTCGGCGATTTGGTAGTAGTCGAGAGGCGTTTCGTCAACGCCGTTGCGCATCTGCACGATAATCCGCACTTGCTCGTCGGCGCCCGCGCTGCTTTCGCCTTCCTCAGACAGCGAAACTTTGTGCGCGCGAAAAGTCAATGCGCCGTAGTTGACAGGCTGGGCAAACTGGATGAGCTGTGTTTCGTAGAGCCCACGCGGCACAAAGCCTTCGCCGTGGACCTCGATTTCTGCCAGTTCAAAGGGGTTCGGTGAAAGTACTCTGAGCTGAATAAAGCGCACCAGTTGTGTCGGGAAGCGCACATCCACTCTTGGGTCGCGGTTGATCGTCGCTTGGCGAACGGCCTCGTAAACGGGCGAGTCATTGGCGTCGAAAGTGCGCCCGTCATTGAGTGATATCTCGTAGCCGGCGACGAACTCATCCTCTCCTGCACGGGGGTAAAAAACAATCTGGCTAACTGGGAACGAAGCCCCGAGATCCATAAAAAAAATGCGTCCGCGCTGATTGACCCCCACTTCCTTAAAGCGATTTTCCGTGCTGGTCGTGCCATCCCCGTCCACTAGGACCTCAGACCCCTCAATACCCCGCGCCGAATTGTTCCACACCCGTCCGTTGCCCTCGGCGATAAAACTGCTAGGTGTGCCGACTCCCCAGACGATGAACTGAGTTATATTTTGATCGAGTGAAAAGCTGGCCGGTCCCAAGGCCCGTCCTTCGCCTACGACTACCCCCGCCATAGTCTGCGCTGGCTCTTCCCAGGCTTGCCCACCCAAGCCGACTCCCCAGACATCGGCCTGTAGTTCCGCTGGTTTAATACAGAACGACAGGACCAGCCCGACCGAAGCAGTTCGCCGAAAGGAAGACATCATTGCTTATTCACCAATTCGGGCGGTGGCTGAAGCCCCTTAAACACCTCGCGCTGAAAGTGAAAGGTCAGATTCTTGGTCTCCACAGGCTCGTTGCGGTAATCGTATCGCAATGCAATGTCCCTGACGTGGATAGAAAACTCCGTCACGTCGGGTGCAAGGCTCGGAAAAACGACAAAACCCTCTGCCTCTTGGCCGCTGAAGACGATCTGTTCCTGAAACATAGTGCGCTCAAGTACGTCTTCGCGTTCGTTAAAGCGCCGGTATTCGTTGCCGGCATATCCCTGAATGAACGAATAATAGTATTCTAGGATCTGCAGCGGTTCTAAAGGCGCGTACTTGCGATACCCATCCTTTGAAGTCAGCTCGATCTTGAGGGGATCAACGCCGACTTTGGGATAGGCGTAGTTTTTAACTTTTAGCAGCCATACGCTGTGTTTGGGCGGCGTCCACTCTTCGCCCATGCGCTTCCAGTTGCCGAAAGTATAAGGATTGGTCGATACGGGTCCCTGCGTGGACTGCTGTGAGAATTTGCGGTTCAATTCAGCGTCGGTCATGGGGCGCAGACCGATCTCTAGACGCTCGAACGAATAGGTGATCAAGCCATCGTCTTGAATCACCATATCGGCCTCCTGCTGTCCCTGCGGAGCTGGCTGAATTGGCCCGTCGAAATAACGTCCACATCCTGCCAACATCCCTAGGGAACAAAGCCACGCACCGAACCGTACCATCGCATTAACCTCGGGAAGTGTACATTGTACTGGGTACTGGCGGTTATTGGGCGGCGGCATCTGCCGCCGCCCAATAGGTGGTCAAAGGACCGTTCGGTTAGTCGCTGAAGGTCGCTTTGATTTTTGCCCAACTCTCGGATTCCACTGCGGTGCCCCCGCCATCGGCGCGATCGTACTCGTCCGCGCCGAGCAGCGTGTATTCCGAGCAGACATCGCAGTTGCCGGAAGCGCCGTCCTCACCGGTTGTTGCTAGTTGGTGCGTGCGGCGGTCTTCGGGATTATCCGCTTCGTTCAACTGATAGGTCAGGCGGATGATCTGCCCGGCCTCGTTGTCGTGGCGGATGCTGTTATCCGCACCGTCCAACGACGCGTAATCCCAGAGGGGAATGCTGTACTCGTAGTTGACCGTGACGTTGGTCGAACCCGTGGTCGCTCCCGGAGGATTAGTCGTCACTCTGGACTCGGCGAACTCGTCCATCCAGTGGATTTCCTCGACCACCTGCCAGCGCAACCACCACGAGCCGTCGCCGCCATAGGGCGTTTCATATATGCCGGGGACCGGCAGGTGCATGGTAAACTGCTGCCCCTCAGCACGCGTGCCCGATTCGCCGTCGCCGTCGTGCGGACCGCCGCTGGCGTTGGCATCAGTGATGATCTCGAGATCATCGTCGCGCCAGCCATCGTCAAAGACGTCGGAGGTGACGACTAGCGTGTCGTCGGTGGCGCGCACAAATCCGTAGAGCTTGTTGTCGCGGTCCGTGCCCGTCCACGCCGTCATAATGGCCACGTCGAGGTCGCTCTTGTCCAACACTTCGGCCTTCTGGATTTCGTACATCTCGTCGGGACCAACGGTGAAAATGGGGTCGAACCATGCCCAGTCACCATCTTCGCCATCAATGGTGATGGTGACATCAGCAGGCACCTCTAAGGCGAAGTAGCCAATGCCGTTGGCATTGGACTGGCCCCAAGCGAAGCTCGCCAGTGCCACGGACAACACTGCTGCTATGAGTGCGTTTTTGCGCATACTTTTCTCCTTATGGATAGAGTTAGAGATATTGCTCTTTCTGCTCCTGCAGTTGCGAACGCTGTATCCATTCACCTCCTTCCGCATTTAGAGTAAAGAGATCTAGGCTCGTCTATGAGGTAGAAACGCAGAGCCGCTACTTTTCTAGGTTAGACAGGGCCTGTTCATCGACAACTATCTCAGTCCTATATTTATGCCTCAACTCATCTAACAAGCTATCAAAGTCTTCTTCAATTGCGTGCCGATGGGCGTAGGACAATTGACGCCATATTCTAGACTGCACCTTGGGTGTAGAAAAAGAGAGGGTTTTTTCCGGGCGCATCGCCAGTACTTCGAGTACGAGATATCCCGTCATATCGCCGCTCAACTGGATGGGGAGTGGTCCCTTGATGCCGCCAACCGGCAGGCCCCGCACGGCTTGGATCATGGTAGCCATAGCGCCCTGGGCCGTCGCTGTGTCAGCTAGCGTGAAGTTAAATATGTCGAACTGACGCACGCGTCCTTTAAATGCCGGATACTCGCGCATGATCTGAGCCATATCCTCGCCGGTGCGCACGCGCTGGGCGATAGCGCGCGAAGCTGTTTCCGAATCGACCAGTGCACCGGCAAAAAACGTGCGCACCGGCAGGGTGAATTCCCCTGCTAGGTCCTGATATAGAGTGCGCCGCTGTTCCTCTGTGACAAAGCGCGATTCTACTTCTGTTCGCCGCAGCATCTCGACCATGGCCTCTTCGCGCTTATCCCGCACGAACTGGACCACGGCTTCCTCGCGATCCAATCCTCGTTGTTGGGCCAGCAGAGGCAGCAGGATTTTGCGCAGTGCTTCGTCTTGGGCAAAGTCGACCACGGCGGTGCTATCTATGGCGTGGGGACGGTGCTTGGGCTCGGCCTCCTCTACCAAAGCCATATACGCGTTCAGGTCGATACTCCCTCCACTATAGCGCAGCAGGATACGCGCGTGGTCTCCTGCTTCTAGTACGGGTACACCGCCTTCAGCTAATCGCCCCCGCTGCAGCAATACACCCAATACCTGTGCATCTACTGAAAAACCAAAGTGCGTTTTCTGGTCGGCTAAGTATTTGGACCAGCGATCTTTTTTTTGCTGCTTTTCCAGCGTTTGGCGCAGCATCTTCTTTTGGCGCTCAAAACTTACGTAGCGCTCTTCATTGGCTCTGATCAGATGGTAAGTTCCCTGCGGGTTGCGGTACGGTTCGGACACTTGACCGACCTGTAGGCGAAAAAGCTCGGCTACAAACTCGCTGTGCTGTGCTTCTTCCTCCTGCCAGAAACCCATGTCTCCACCTTTGGCTGCCGATGTGCGATCAAGGGACTGCTCACGCGCCAGCACCGCAAAATCGGCACCTTGCCGCAGTTGCTCTTGCACGGCCCGGGCTTCTTCGAGACTGCCTACTTGAATGTGACTCGCCCGCACTTCCCGCTTTTTGTGCAATCCGCTCTGGTGGAAATGCGACCGGAGTTCCTCTTCCGATATGGAAACGTCTCCCGTGACTTCCCCGTACAGACGCTCGATTAGCTTCCGGGCGCGCACCTGTTGCACGCTTGCGACTACGTCGGGGTGCTGATCCAAACCCTTTGCCTTGGCCTCTAAGACCATCAGCTTGCGATCGATGAAAGGCTGTAGCATTTCCCGGGCATTACCCGCGGCAAACCGGCGCATATTGCGCTCGGCGCGGAGCAAGTCATCTATCATAATGACCTCGCTCCCGACTCTGGCCAGCACGGCTGAATTCACAGCCCATGAGTCAACGGCCATCAGCCCGACAATCGCCGTCACGGCCCAGTAGGTAGCCATCTGTCCAGCGCAAACCTGCGCTCTTTTTGTCGCAGCCAATCCAATGCTCATAAAGCAGTATTACAACCTTGTGAATATCCGTCTTATACAGGGTTTGCGACATCGAAGGTAAAAAGCATGAGTAGTTGAAAAAAGGCCCTGTGTCAAGCGGCGTTCTTCCATATCGAGCCATTGGGTCGAGTTGTTACCTTGTATGCTATGTGTGTTAATAACAAATCCATTCGGTCAACATTGCATTTCCAGTACCCATTTTAGATGTCAACGGGCCTAACTAGATCTTTTTTATGTTGTACTGCACCCTAAGTGTGCGCTTGCTCTAAAGCGGCATACTCGCCGATGAGTTCGTCGTACGCGGCTATAGCCCTTGGTTCCGGTTCGATGGTCGATCCGGCGACCGGTTGTGCAAATGGCTCGACGACTTCCGCCCACGAAGGCGCGTAGCTGGCTGTGGATTGGTGGGCGTGGGAGGCGCGCAAGGCAGCGCCTAAGGCTGCTGAATTGGTCGTCTCGAAGCGGTGGACCGAACAGTTGTGGACGTTGGCGAAGACGCGCAGGATTTCGGCGTTGGCTGACGCGCCGCCGGTGACGTAGAGCGAGGAAATTTCTACTCCCATCCAGCGCGCGTGGATGCGCGAGGAAAGGGCTTGGGCCTCGATGACGGCGCGGACATTGGCTGGCGCGTCGGTGGGGTCGAGGTTGGAGCGGACGACGTTGGGCCGGGGGACTTTGGGGACGATTTCCGGTGCAAAGTAAGGGAGCATGAGTGCGCCGTTGTTGCCCGGCGGCGTGGTGTGCAAGGCTTGGGTAAACTGCTGCCAGTTCATGCCGTATTGGTCACGCACAGCCTCGCGGGCCAAGCTGCCGTTGAGATAGCAAGTCAGGGCCATGTAGTGCGTGCCGTCGGGCGAGGCAAAGACTGCGCCCTCGCCTTCTTTAGAGGTGCGTGGCTGATCCATGCAGGCAAACAGGGTGTCCGAAGTGCCCAAGCTCAGGGCGACTTGCCCTGGAGCGACGAGGCCGAGACCGATGAGGCTGCACGGATTGTCGCCGGAAAAAGGCAACACGAGGCAGTCGTCGGCAAAGCCGTAGCGACCTACGTAATAAGGGCTGATGGAGCCGACGGGCTGGCCGGAGGGAGCGATTGGCAGGAGTTTGGCGGCTAGGTCGGGAGCGGTAGCGTCGAGCGCACGCGCACTCCACTGGCGCGCGGCAATGTCCATCATGTTGGTGCCGCTGCCGTCGCCCGGATCAACGGCGACGAGCCGTCCAGCGAGCAGGCTGGCGACGTAAGAGCTGACCAAGCCGATGTACGTGGTGTTGGCGTAAGCGTCGGGTTCGGTCTGGTAAAACTTGCGGATCTGCGGGCCGCTGAAGCGCTCAAAGGCCGCGTTGCCCGTGAGCGCGAGGAGTGCATCGCGCCCACCGACGCCCGCTTCGATCTCGGCGCATTGCGAGGCCGTGGAAGTGTCCATCCAAATGGGAGAAGTTGGGCGGGCGAAGATGGCGGCGAGTTGGTCTTTGAGTGGCTGGCTAGGCGACAGACGCGCTAGGGCTGGGCCGGCGCTGGCGTTGAGATAGACGGTGCCGTGCTGCTGGCCGCTGCCGGCGATGGCTCGCACGGCACCGAGATCGTGGCCTTGGTCGGCGAGCGTTTGCAGGAGCAGGTCCAGCGCTTCGGCCCACATCAGAGGCGCACTGTGGACAACGCCCTCACCGAGGTCGAGGACGCCGTTGACGACTCCATACGTGGCTTTGAAGTGATCGTCGAAGTTGATGGACGCTTCGGCGACGATAGTGCGCTGCTCTGTGTCGATGAGTAGGCCGGTGATGGATTGGGTGCTAGCGTCGATGCCCAGATACTTGCTCATAGAAATACCCCGCCGTAATTTTTGTGAGCTATCCACACCAAAATTAACAAATGCGCTGGGGAGGACAAAACCAATGGAGGCAGTGGCGGTGCAGCCCGAAATTGCGGGGACGCTGGCGACCGTGGACCCGGAAGTCGAGGCTATCATTCGCGCTGAAAACAGGCGTCAGCACAACAAAATTCGCCTGATCCCATCTGAAAATTACGCCAGTCAAGCCGTACTCGAAGCCAGTGGCTCCATCCTGACGAATAAGTACTCCGAAGGGTACGCAGGCGTGCGCTACTACGAGGGCCAGCGAGAAATCGACAAGATCGAGCGGCTGTGCGTCGAGCGCGCCAAGGAGGTTTTCGATGCCGAGCACGTCAATGTGCAGCCCTATTCGGGCTCGCCGGCCAATCAGGCCGTGTACGTCGGCCTGTGCGCGCCGGGCGATACGGTCATGGGCTTGGCGCTGGCGCACGGAGGTCACCTGACGCACGGCGATCGCGTTAGCATCTCGGGAATGCACTACAAGTCTGTGCAATATGGGGTGTGTCGAGACTCGGGCGAAATCGACTTCGACCAAGTCGAAGCACTGGCTAAAGAGAACCGGCCCAAGCTGCTCTTTTGCGGAGGCACGGCCTATCCACGCATCGTTGACTTTGCGCGTTTTGCCGAGATCGGGCATTCGGTGGGGGCCATCGTGGTCGCCGATATCGCGCATATTGCCGGGTTGGTGGCCGCCGGGGTACATCCCAGCCCCGTGCCGCACGTAGATGTGGTAACTACTACTACGCACAAGTCGCTGCGGGGGCCGCGCGGCGGGATGATCTTGTGCCGGGCGCAGTACGCCGAGGCCCTCGATAAGGCGGTGTTCCCAGGCTTGCAGGGCGGACCGCACAACAGTACCACCGCGGCGATTGCCGTGGCGCTCAAGGAGGCAATGAGCGAGGAGTTTGAGCTGTATGCCCAGCAGATCGTCGCCAACGCTCAGACTTTGGCCGCCGCTCTATCGGCGCGCGGTTTTGCCCTCAGCTCGGGCGGCACCGACAATCACCTGATCCTCATGGACATGACCAATAAGGGCATTACTGGTTATGCGATGGCCAAGGCGCTGGACGCATCGGGCATTGTCTGCAACTTCAATCGCGTACCCTTTGATCCGCGGCCAGCGCGCAAGCCCAGCGGCATCCGCATCGGCACGCCGGCGGTTACCAGCCGGGGATTTGGTGCCGAGGAGATGAGGCAGTTGGCCGGGTGGATGGACCGGGTAGCTCAGGTCCGGGCCAATAAAGCGCTGGAACTCGACGACCGGAAAGCGGAATACGCCGAGATCGCGGCTAAAGTGCGGGCACTCTGCGCTCGCTTTCCGGCACCTGGCTTACTCTACGACGGCGGGGGAAGGCCGATTTAACCCTCGGAGAGAGGGCAACCATAAAGGTTGCCCCTACAAGGAAAAAGGCCGATAAGAATCAAAAAATGAATATATACGACGAACTAGGCGTCGAGCCGATCATCAACGCCGTGGGACCGGCGACGCGATTGAGTGGGTCGATCATGCACCCAGAGGTAGCCGAGGCCATGCGGCAGGCTTCGGAGCGCTGCGTGGATATAGCGCAGATGCAGGCGCGGGCCGGGGAGATTATCGCCGAGATTACTGGCGCGGAGGCCGGGTATGTGACGAGTGGGGCGGCAGCGGGCTTGTTGCTGGGGACGGCTGCTTGTGTGACCGGATTGGATCCGGGGAAGATGAACCGCTTGCCGGATACATCCGGGATGAAGAACGAAGTGATCATGGCGCGCAGTCATCGGAACTTCTACGACCACGCAGTGCGCTCGGTGGGGATTGAGCTAGTGGAGGTGGGGATTGCCGACCGCTTTTCCGGGGCGGGAATACGCGATGCGGAAGGGTGGGAGATCGAGGCGGCGATTACCGAGCGGACGGCGGCGATTGTGTACGTAGCGTACGCGCACACGCAGCCGTCGCTGGAAGAGGTGGTGGTTGCGGCGCGCAAAGGCGGGGTGCCGGTGATTGTAGATGCGGCCGGTCAGCTTCCGCCAGCAAGCAACTTGCAGCGCTTCATTGCCGCCGGAGCTGATTTGGTCGCCTTTAGCGGCGGCAAGGCCATCGGCGGGCCGCAGGCTTCGGGGATTTTGTGCGGGCGGCGGGATTTGATCGCCGCGGCCGCGCTGCAACACCAGGACCTCGACGTGATGCCCGAGCTGTGGGAGCCGCCAGCGAGTTTGATCGACAAGTCGCAGCTACCCGGTGCCCCGCAGCATGGCATTGGGCGGCCCTGCAAGGTCGGCAAGGAGGAAATTGCGGGTTTGGTGAAGGCGCTGCGCCTTTTTGTGGCTGAGGATCCGGCGGCGCGGCGGGAGCGCTGGTCTGCGCTGATGGAGGAACTGGTCGCCGCATGTGGAGAGCTGAGACACGCCGAGATCGCGGTGGTCGCCGATCGCAAGCGCGTCGAGATTCCGACGGCACGGCTGGTGCTCGACGAGGACGCCGCAGGCATGACAGCGCTAGACCTAGTCAGGGCCTTACAGGAAGGCCGGCCGCAGATCGCCGCCAACCCGACATATGTGCACGAGGGTGCGGTGATTTTTGGGCCGATGTGCCTCAAGAAGGGCGAGCCTGAACTGATCGCCCGCCGGCTCAGGGAGTTGCTCGGCTAGCAGGCTAAAACTGCGCCCCCCAATAGGCGGCACCCAGCAGTGCGGTCTTGTCGTTGAGGACGACGTGGACGGGAATGGCCGCGAGCGGCTCGCCCATGCGGCCTTTGTCCACAAAGCCCTCCATAAAGCGGCCGTCGCGCAGCTTGGCGAGGATCTTGGGCGCAATGCCGCCGCCGACGAAGACTCCCCCCGAAGACATCAGCTTGAGCGCCAAGTTTCCCGCTTCGCGGCCGTAGAGAAGCGCGAAGAGGTCGAGGGCTGTTACGGCTAGCTCGGAGTGCCCTTCGAGGCTGGCGCGAGCGATGGCGTCGGCGCGGTCGGACTGCTCTGCCTCGGGGGCCAGAGAGGCGTCGGCGCGGTCGGGATGCCGTTCGCACAGGAAGTCGTAGATAGCGGCCAAGCCTTGGCCCGAGACCACCCGTTCCCAGCTAACGTGGCCGTAGCGCTCGTTGAGGAAATGCCAAAGCTCGGCTTCGAGCGCGGAACTTGGCCCGAAGGTCGCGTGTCCTCCCTCAGAGGCGATTGCTGCATAGCGGCCCTCGGTCCAGCACAATCCCCCCTCACCCAGCCCGGTGCCAGCGGCAATGACGGCGATGTTGCCCTTTGGGTCGCGCTGTCCTTCGTTGAGCTGGCACAGGTCGTCTGGCTCCAACACCAAGGTGCCGTAGGAAGTCGCTTGCAGGTCGTTGAGCAGGTGGACGTCGGTGTTGTTGAGTACTGCTGAAATTTCGCTGGGGTCGATGAGCCAGGGCAGATTGACGGCGCGGACGGGAAGCTGATGGACGGGGCCGGGTACGCCTAAGACCGTGCGGCTAGGGTCGATCTGCGTCTCGTCGGCGAAGGCTTTGAGCAGCGCACCGGCGCTAGGGTAGGACGCAGTTTGGTAGCGCTGCTCGACGAGCGGGTCAAAGCCTTGGGCGGCTGGGTCGAAGGCGGCGAGGTACGTTTTGGTGCCGCCGACATCACCGGCGATGATCACAGGGGTGCCCACTTTCTCCAAGCCTCCCCGAGCAGGTCGTTGGCTTCCTCGGGGCCGGCGGCCCCGACCGGATAGGAAGGCACCTCGCCCGATGAAGGTGCTTGCCAAGCGTCGAGGATGGGCGTTAGGAGCTGCCAAGACTTTTCGATCCAATCGCTGTCTGAGTAGAGCGTCGCGTCGCCGAGCAGGCAGTCGAGGATCAGGGTCTCGTAGGCTTCGGGCGTGCGTCCGCCGAACGAATCGGCGTAGCTAAAGTCCATGTTGACGGTGCCTAAGTGGACATCGGGACCGGGGATCTTGCCGTTGAAGGAAAGCGAGATGCCCTCTTCGGGCTGAATGCGGATGGTAAGGGTGCTAGGGGATAGGGCGTCAGCTTGGGCGAAAATTAGGTGTGGGGGCTGGTGGAATTGCAGGGTGACCGTGCTGGTGCGCTTGGCCATGCGCTTGCCCGTGCGCACGTAGAACGGCACCCCTTGCCAGCGCCAGTTATCTACGGTGAATTCGAGGGCGGCGAAAGTCTCGGTGCGCGAGTTTGGGGGCACGTCTTCTTCCTGTAAGTAGCCCAGTGCATTTTCACCGGGTCCGTACTGGCCGCGCACCGCATAGCGGTCAACTTGGCCGATGCGGATGGGGCGGATCGCCTTGAGCACCTTGAGTTTTTCGAGGCGCACGCTCTCGGCGTCAAACGAGGAAGGCGGCTCCATGGCAATGACGCAGAGAACCTGCAAGAGGTGATTTTGGATCATGTCGCGCAAGGCACCCGATTGGTCGTAGTAGCCGGCGCGGTGCTCCACGCCGACGCGCTCGGCCGCGGTGATCTGCACGTGATCGACGTAGCGCCTGTTCCACAGCGGCTCAAAAATTGAATTGCCGAGGCGAAAGACGAGGATGTTCTGCACGGTCTCCTTGCCGAGGTAGTGGTCGATGCGGTAAATCTGCTCTTCGGCAAAGACCGAGTGCAGGGCTTGGTTGAGTTCGCGGGCCGAGTCGTAGTCTTGGCCAAAGGGTTTTTCGACGATGATCCGGCACCAGCCATGGCAGTCTCGGTGTTGGTCGCTGAGGCCGGCGCGCCCTAGCTGCTCGACGATGTCGCGGTATATCTGCGGCGGTACCGAGCAATAAAAGCAGCGATTGCCCTCAGTGCCGCATTCGCTGTCAAGCGCTTCGAGCCGTGCTTTGAGCGCGGCGTAGGTCGCTGGGTCGCCCGGATTGCCGCGCACGTAATGGAACTTGGCGAGGAAGGCATCCCGCGCGCTGTCGTCGAGCGGGCCGACGAATTCGGCTAGGGATTCGCGCATCTTTTGGCGGAAGAGGTCATCGTCCCATTCACGGCGGGCTACGCCCACTAGGTGAAAGGCTTGGGGCAGGCGGCCTTGGTGCTGCAAGTGCCAGATGGCTGGCACCAGTTTGCGCCGGGTCAGGTCGCCCGAGGCACCAAAAATGACGAGCGCACAGGGGTCGGGGATGCGTTGTTGGAGCATAGTGTAATAGAGCTATTAAATAAAAAAGGCCACAGCGTCCGCCATGGCCTCCCACACCGCCTCGTGTGAGTTTTGCAAATATACAAGCGTGGGCGCAAATCAACAAGCCGATTGTGCCGCCCAAGGCGTTGTGCGCGGTCTCCTTGGCGTTGCTATATTAGCGCAACCAACTTTGAAGCGAGAAAATATGGGTCGATATTTAGTCACGGGCGGAGCGGGATTTATTGGCTCTCATCTGTGTCAGCGCTTGTGTGCAGAAGGACACACAGTGCGGGTGCTAGACAATTTGAGCACGGGGCGGCGCGAAAACTTGGCCGACATCCTAAGCGAAATAGAGTTCGTCGAGGGCGATATTCGCGACGCGGCCTTACTCGCCGAGGTGATGCAGCAGGTCGATTGCGTCCTGCACCACGCAGCCATCGTCTCGGTGCCCGCTTCGGTCGAGCAGCCCCTCGTCGAGCAGCAAGTCAACGCCGTGGGAACGCTGCGGCTGTTGGAAGCGGCGCGGCAGGCCGGGGTGGGCCGCGTGGTTTTTGCTAGTTCGGCCTCGGTGTATGGCAACAACCTTCAAATGCCCAAGCGCGAAGACATGCAGCCCGAACCTGAGTCGCCCTACGCGGTTTCCAAGGTCATGGCCGAGTACTACGCTCGCGTATATAGCCAGCTCTACGGCTTGGAGGTGGTTGGCTTGCGCTACTTCAATGTCTTTGGCCCTCGGCAGGTGCCGTCTTCCCCGTACTCGGGCGTCATCTCGATTTTTGTCGCGCGGATGCGGGCGGGCGAGTCGCCAACCGTTTGCGGCGACGGTCACCAATCGCGCGATTTTGTCTATGTCGGCGATGTGGTAGAGGCCAATATGAGGGCCTCTACTACTCCGGGAGTCGCCGGGCGGATGTACAATATCGGTTGCGGCCGCAGCGCGTCGCTGCTGGAATTGATCGCTGCGATCAATCAAATCTTAGGGACCGAGTTGGTGCCGATGTTCGCCCCGCCTCGGGCGGGTGACATCCGCTTTTCGTCAGCCGATATATCGCGCGCCCGGACCGAGTTGGGTTACGAGCCGAAGGTTGGGTTTGCCGAAGGGTTAGAACGGACGATTGAGGCGTGGGGAGACTCCAACGCCGCGAGCCAATAAAAGAGATCGCCTATCGTGGCAACCATAGTCGATGGCAAAAAACGCATTCCCTTTATGCGCGGGATGCTGGTGCATTACCTAATCGAGCGCGGTTTCAGCTACGAAGACGCTCGCGCTGTGGCCAATGCAGTGCGCACATCTTTGGGCAAGGTAGAATTCGTGCGCAAGAAGGATATGGTGCAACTCGTAAACAATGCCATTCGCAAGGGATTCGGCACGTACGAGGTTGGCGACCTGATTTTCTGGGAGCGCCAGCCTACTACCATCATCGTCAAGCGCAAGAGCGGGTCGCGGCCTTTCTCCAAGGAATTGTTGTCGGATTCCATTCAGGCGTCTGGGCTAGCTCCAGACCAGAGCTACGAGATTGCGCAGACGATTGAAGCCCGCTTGATTGACCAGCGCCGCCAGCACATCGCGCACTGGGAGTTGGAGGATCTGGCGGCCGAGTTGATCGAAAAGTCCTTTGACAAGTCCTTTGCTGAGCGCTACCGCTTGTGGCGCGCTTGGGGTGATGTAGATAAACCCCTGATCATCCTCATCGGCGGTGCCAGCGGGGTCGGCAAGACTACGTTGGCAATTGCGCTGGCCAATTTGCTCGACATTCCCCGGGTGGTAGCTACCGACGATTTGCGCCAAGTCATGCGCCTGACGCTTGCACAGGAGCTGGTGCCGGCCCTGCACACCTCCTCGTACACCGCCTGGAAGGCCGTTCCTGCGACTGGTCATCTCGACGTAGTAGTCGCCGGGTTTCGCGAGCAGGCGCGCAGCGTCTGCGTTGGGGTTAAGGCTATCATCAGCCGCTGCATTGAGGAAAACACCAGCGTCATCATCGACGGCGTACATCTAATCAGCGACATGCTAGATCTAGAACGGTATGCTGGCGATGCCTTTATCACGCCGATCTGTTTGGGGCTTTCTGGCCGCGACGCCTTTGAGGATCGCTTTGCCCAGCGCGCCAGCGAGGCTCCGTCGCGCTCGGCCCATCGCTATATGGAGCACTTGGAAGAGATCCTCAAAATTCAGGACTATCTCATTGAAACGAGTGCTGCTCACGGCATTCCGGTGATTGCCACGACCTCGGTCGAGAGCCTGACGAGCGAGGTCGCCATGGTGATCAGCGAGCAGCTCCAGGAGCAAGAGGAAATCCGCAAGGCCCTGAGCTCCTCCCGCAAAAAGCGCGCGGCCAACTGACGCGCTACGCCGCGTATTGATTCGCCCAATACGGGCTTGTATTGTATATTCCAAAAACCGGATTAAGGAGCCGTGAAAACATGTAACAGTTAGGGATAGAAATGCTGAGCAACAAAAAGAAGGGTTCTTCCACCGCTAGCGGACAGGCACTCAATACGATTATTGGTCGCGGTAGCAGCTTTGAAGGCAAGCTGACGGTGGATAACAGCGTTAGGATAGACGGTGTATTCAAGGGCGAACTGGTCTGTACGGGGGAGCTGACGATCAGCCAATCGGGCGAGGCCAATGCTACTTTGATTCAATGCAAAGACGCGTACATCGACGGTGTTGTGAATGGCACTGTGCGCGCCGATAAGGTGCGGCTGGATACGCAGTCGCGCTTTACTGGTGAAGTGTACACCGACTCGTTCACGGTCGCCGAGGGCTCGATTTTTCACGGCTCTTGTTCGATGGAAAATCACGAGAAGAAGAGTCAGTCGTCGGCAACAGGTGCCCCAGATGGCGCAGCAGCAAAGCCCTTCCCGGCCGCGCCTAAACCCCAAGTTCAAAAGAAATAGCGCTTTCCCACCTCGTTTTTGCGTGGAAAATCCATCTGCACCGCGCTGCCGATGGATTTTTTCTTTTTATCGATGAGCCAACGCGACCATACTGGGTCCAAGCGCCGCCGTCACCGCTGCTCGGTTCCAATAGAGGAGATCGCGGTACCTGAGGATGCTCAGCCGCGGCCGGCAAAAGGTGCGTCGCCCGTACGCGGCTGGCGGCGCTGGCGGCGCGGTGCCCTAGCCAGCTTGGGCGCGTCGCCGGTTTTTCGCGCGTACATCTTCCTCGGCAGCATTGCCGCTATTTTGGCCTTCCTGCTCTACAACGAGTCGATCATCGCCGAATTGCGCGAACACGAAAAGAATCGGGTCGATCTCTATGCGCACCTGATCTCGTTCACGCCACAGGCATCAGAAGGCCAAATTCCCACCCTCTTTACCGAAGTTATTACCAAGGTCGATTTCCCGCGCATTATCACCAATCACCGCGGCGAGATCATCCAGGCCGAGGACATCGATACGTCGGGCTTGTTGGACAACTGGGCCTTTTGGCGCAGCGAAGCGGCGAACGCGCCGGTCGCTTCGGCTGCTCAGCTACACGAGCTGATCGAGGAAATGGATCTCCAGAATCCGCCCATTCCCTTCTATTGGTCGCCAGAGACCTTGGGATTGCTCTACTGCGAGGGAGGCCGCGTCATCATAGCAGATACGCAAGGGGCCGTCGCGGCTTGGCAGGGGACCGATCTGCCCGCGAGCAGCGACACCTCGGCGGCGGCTCTTGCCGAGGTGCAACGAGCGTTGCGGGAGATGGTGGCCGGAGAATCGCTGTCCTTCAGCGTGCCGGCCGCGAGCTTCAGTTATCTGCATTGGGACGGGACTAACGCGATCGTCGAAGACGCCGAGGGCCGATTTAGGGCTTGGGTGGGGACTGGGCTGCCGCCGGCCAGCGATGATCCCAGCGAAGCGGTCCAAGGTCAACTACGGACCTTTGCCGATAGCGCGACGAACCAGCGCCTGCCCCTGAGGTTCAGGATACCGGCTGAGAATTATATTCACTACGGCGATACGAGCTTAATCAGCCGTATTTCCCTCGCCCCTTTCGTGCAGATCGGCGTATTGTTCCTCTTTCTGCTCGTTGGCTATATCGGCTACCGCAACATTAAGCGCAACCAACAGCGCTCGCTCTGGGTGGGCATGGCCAAGGAGACAGCCCACCAACTCGGGACCCCTCTCTCCTCGCTGTCTGGGTGGCTGGAGTTGCTGCGCGGCGAGGTCGCCACTCCGAGGTCGAACCGAGACGAGCGTTGGGAGCGCGTTGATCAGATGATTGGAGAGATGCAGCAGGACAAGCGCCGCCTCGACCAAATAGCCTTGCGTTTCAGCCAGATCGGCTCGGTACCCGAACTAAAAGAAAAGGATCTAGCAGCCGTGCTGGAGGAGACGATAGAGTACTGCCGGAGACGCGTCTCGCAGTTTGGGTGGCAGGAAATCAAACTGGAATGCCTAGGCGAGTTGCCGCCGGTGCCGATCAACGCCGAATTGATGAGCTGGGCGTTTGAGAATCTGTGCAAGAACGCCATGGACGCCATGGACGGTCAGGCGGGTAGCTTGCACATCCGCATGGAACTTTTGCCCGCAAGCCGCGCCGTGCAGATCGCGTTTGAGGACGACGGGCGGGGCATTGAACCCGAGCACGTCAAGCGCATCTTTGAGCCGGGGTTTAGCACCAAGAAGCGCGGCTGGGGATTAGGGCTGGTGTTTGTCAAGCGCATCGTCGAAGAATACCACAGGGGCAAGATCAGCTTGGTGCATAGTGCGCCGGGTGAGGGTACGACCTTTGCGGTGATTTTGCCCTTGGGTTGAGGAACAGACTCGGGCATAAAACGTTATTTTATATTTAGGGATGAAATTCTATAGCTAAAGGCAACTCATGGAAAGCGACAAGCGAAAGATACTCTGGGCTGATGACGAGATCGACCTATTGCGCGCTCATCGGCGCTTTCTCGATGAAAGGGGCTACGCGGTCACGCCGGTCAGCAACGGCAAGGACGCCATCGCTCTGATTGCCCAAGCGCCCTTTGACATCGTGCTGCTCGACGAGATGATGCCGGGGTTGGACGGGCTTTCGACCTTGGAGCAGATCAAGATGGCCGATCCCAACGTGCCGGTGATTATGATCACCAAGAACGAAGAAGAGCACCTGATGGACGAGGCGATTGGCCGCCGCATCGACAACTACCTGACAAAGCCGGTCAATCCCAGCCAGATTTTCATGGCTTGCAAACAGTTGCTCGACGCGCGGCATATTCGCCAAAGCCAAGCTGGGCAGCACTACGTCTCGCGGGCTGGCCAGATTCGCGAACAGATTGCGGGCGCGACTTGGCAGACGTGGATTGATGTACATCGGCAGCTCTGCGAGTGGGACATCGAAGTGGCGCGCTTGGGCGACGCGGGTCTCGGCCAGATGATTGGAGATCAACGGCGCGAGTGCAACCGCGAGTTTGGGCGCTTTGTCGAGCGGCATTACACGCGCTGGGTAGCAGACGAGGAGGATTCACCGCCCTTGTCGGTGGATGTGGTGCCCGAGTTCGTGGTGCCCTATCTCGAACAGGGCCGACAGGTATTCTTTATCGTGGTCGATTGCCTGCGCTTGGATCACTGGATGGTAATGGAGCCGCAATTGGCCGAGTACTTCAACATCAAGCGCTCCTACCACTATTCGATTTTGCCGACGGCCACGCCCTTTGCGCGCAACGCGATCTTCAGCGGGCTTTTTCCCAAAGAGATCGCCGATAAGTACCGCACCCTATGGCACGAGGCCCAAGACAACGAATACAGCCTCAACCGGCACGAGCACCAATTCATCGACGATTTGGTTCGCGACATGGGAGTCGCGCTCAAACCGGGTTCGCACTACGTCAAAGTGCTAGACACTAGCGAGGCCCGGAAATTGACCCGCAGGGTACCGTCGCTAGGCAAGTGGCCCCTTGTGTCGGTGGTGTACAATTTTCTCGACATGCTAGTGCATAGCCAAGCGCAGTCGGATCTGCTCAAGGAGATGGCACCTAACGAAGCGGCCTTTCGCGCCTTGGTGCAGACGTGGTTTGGCAATGCGTCGCTCTTTGAAACCCTCAAAGGCATTGCCCGCACCGATGCGGCGGTAGTACTGACGACCGACCACGGATCCATGCGCGGTATGCGCGCTTCGGTGGTGTACGGAGACCGCAGCACGTCTTCGAGTCTGCGCTACAAGTACGGTCAGAACCTCCGCTGCGAGGAAAAGGATGCGCTGATGATCGCCGATCCACAGGCCTACGGGCTGCCTGCGGCGGGCCTCGGTCATAGCTTCGTCATCGCCCGCGAGGACTTCTACTTCGTCTATCCGACCCAGTTCAATAAGTACCAACGCCGCTACAAGGGCAGCTTCCAGCACGGCGGTATTTCCTTGGAAGAAATGATTTTGCCCGTGGCGATTCTGGAACCCAAGTAAGGAACGTGAAAAAGGTTTTCACCACCCACTCGGCGGCCCAGACCCACGCACTGGGCGCTGCGCTAGGCCGCCGCTTGGCACCGGGCGATGTGGTCGCCTTCCGCGGCGACTTGGGCAGCGGCAAGACCTGTATGATTCAAGGCGTGTGCGAGGCTTTGCAAGTGGCCGATTACGTCACTAGTCCGACCTTTATCCTGATCAACGAATATGCGGGGCAATGTAGAGGCCTCGATTTACCCGTCTATCACTTCGATCTTTATAGGCTAGGGGGAGTTGAAGAGCTTGAGGATTTAGGAGCCGAAGAGTACTTTTACGGCCACGGCGTCTGCTTGGTCGAGTGGGCCGAGCGCGCCGATGGCTCGCTGCCCGATAGGTGCTGCCATGTGTGGCTAGAGCACGGGGAGGCTTGCGAGCGACGAATTACCTTGCAAGGGGATGGGGTAGAAGAAATAGAGTTCTGAGAAATTGGCTACAGGGAGGGGACTTTGCAGCGGCTAATACTGTGTCTTTGCATTGCCGTTGGTCCGGCTGCGGCTGACAGGGCCGAGTTGACGAGCTTGGTCGATAGCCCGACGGCCGGATTGGTCAATAAGGGGCACTATGCGGTGAATGTTCGCCTGTTTGTCGATGGGGGAGCTGTCGGCCGCTTGCATGTTGGCGTGCTCAAGCGGCTGAGCGTGGGCGTATCTTTTGGCGGCGAGCAACTCATTGGTACGGGTGCGGTCGATTGGTACCCGCGCGTGGCAGTGGCTGCTCGGTGCCGAATCATCGAAGAGGGCCACACGTGGCCGGCGCTGCTGTTGGGCTTCGATTCCCAAGGCATCGGGCCGTATAGAGATCAGCGCTACCAAGTCAAATCCAAAGGCATCTATCTGGCACTGAGCAAGAATTACACCTCAATGCTAGGGGAACTCGGCGTCCATGCAGGCGTCAATGTGTCACGTGAAGATGCCGACGACGACGACTGGTCGGCGTGGTTGGGTATCGACAAGAGCTTGCGATTCATGGCTCTATTCGCCGAATACGACTTGGGCCGCAACAACGGCCTACAAGATCAGGGCGTGGCAGCAGGCTATTTGAACATCGGAGTGGCCTGGACCGTAGCGCCGCAGCTAAGGGTCGCGTATTATCTTAAAAACGCGTTGAAAAGCGATCACTTCGGCTCCCAGTCCATTCGGGAGTTGTCAGTCACTTACAGGAGGGAATTCCGATGAAGATACTGGCTATTGCTTTGCTTTGCGTGTGGGTCCGCGGTGCGGTGGCCCAAGAGGAGCGGGCCATCGACAACTTTGCTGGAGTTGGGGTGCGGGCTATGGGCATGGGAGGTGCCTTTGTTGGGGTAGCCGACGATTTTACGGCCATGTATTGGAATCCGGCGGGCTTGGCTCAGATGCAGCAGCGCGAGGTGCAGGTTTCGTTGCTGCGCAATAGCCGCGCCAACGACTCGATTTTTAACGGCACTCCGGGGAGCAGCGAACTGACCAATACGCGCTTTGGCTCGCTGGGCTTTGTCTATCCCTATCCGGTTTATCGCGGCAGCTTGGTCTTGGCGGCTGGCTTTACCCGCATCAAGGACTTCGACTGGAGTCTCAATCAAAAGGGGGACGCCGAGGGCCTTGCTGCGGACCACACCTTTCAGCACGAGGGCGAGATGGCGCTGGCGGGTGTGTCTGCAGCCATCGACGTATCGCCGGCTGTTTCACTGGGCGCTACCTTTGGTTTAGTCAGCGGCGAAGACGAGGCCGTCAGTGAATTTGACTGGGCCGATCCGCAGGACGAATTCTATGAGCAACGCTTTCTCGTGCGCGACACCTTTACAGACGAATATAAGTGGACTCCGTATGCTGTCTTGGGCGCGATGCTGCGCACGCCACGCGACAAGCCTCGCTACAGATTGGGCGCGACGTTTGCTACTGGAGGGACGCACGAAATCCGCTATGTCTTCCGCGGTCCCTCATCTTATGACAAACCAAACCCTTGCCAACACTTACTCCCAGAAGGTGCTCCAGACTCGCCCCTTGCAGGTAATTACAGCTCCGTTGAGTGCGACGACGGGACCGTAGAGAATTTCCCGGACGAGGTCGGGCGCAGCACGTACGAACTCACGCTACCTTTCGAGTTTGGCGTGGGTGCTTCGGCCGAGGCTCTGCCGGGCCTGACGCTGGCGGGCAGCCTGCATTTGGCCGAATGGTCGCAGAGCGAGTACAAGGGAGCCGATGACTACGGCTTGCGCGCCGATACCTCGTTTGAAACGCAGTACAGAGATGTTTTGCGCTACCACTTAGGTGCCGAGTACCGGGTGCCGGTTGTCGCGTTGGATCTGCGGGCCGGCTACTTCGTGGACCCGGTTCCCTTTATCGGCCCACGCGACCCCAGCTCCGACGATCCGCCCATCCACCTAGAGGAAGACCGGCGCTTTATTACCCTCGGGGCCGGGATATTGATCGATGAGGCCATGCAAATAGATATAGCTTGGGTGAGAGGTGCGTTCAAGCAAGTAGAAGAATACTCGGACAATATCCTTAGCGAGGACTACGCGATCAATCGCCTCGTCGTTGGCGTGGGCTACAACTTTTAGGATTCTTTTTTGCTTCGGTTGTTGGTTTATGTATATTCAGGCTGAAAGATGAGTTTAACGCTCCTTAAGGAGGAGGTTAATTTATGAAAATGAAGGCTTTTATTTTGTATTCGGCCCTGCCGCTAACTGCGCTGATGGCCAGCGGCTGCTACACAGTGCTCAGTAGCCCCTATGAGGCCGTCGACCTGCACGACGAAGATCTAGCTCGCGCCACGAGCCGCGATGTCGAGGCTCCCACGGTTGGCCAGTTCGACGACCGCGACTACATGGACGATCTCTACCGCTATCCGGGTGTGCGTGGTGGCTATGGTGGCTATGGTGGCTATGGCGGCTATGGCGGCTATGGCGGCTACTACGGCGGCTATGGTGGCTATTATCCTACCTCTGGCTACTATCCCTCCTACTACGGCGGCTACCCCTCCTATTATGGCGGCTATGGCCCTTATAGTTACGGCTACGATCCGTACTATCGGAGTTCGAGTGGTTACTACGTGCCTCCCGGTTATGAACTCGTCAGCACGCGCCAGCTCGACGATTTGCGTGCGGCGAGTCGGCTGAATGCGACGCCGGCGATTGCCGATCCGGCAAGGGCTACCGAAGTACAGCGCCGCGAAGAAAATGTGTGGCAGCGGCGGGTAGAGCCTCGGGTGCGCAGTGCTCCTACACCTACGCCGCGATCCTCGGCCAGCAATGCGCCTACGCCTACATCGCGATCTTCGGTCAGTTCGCCGCCGAGTACGTCGGCGACGAAAGCGCCCGCAGCCACATCGGCACCGGCCTCCAAATCGTCCACGACAAAGAAATCGGCCAAGCCCAAGAAGCGACGGCGTTGACTTTTTGCTAGAGATACAGAAAAAGCGGAGGGCCACTAAAGGCCCTCCGCTTTTTTCATGCCTAAGAGGCCGCGTCGGCGTGATCCTATCCTTTTCGATCTCCTTCGGCTTTTGATATGCTTGACACTTGAGTCTAGAGTTACGTAACTTTTCAAAAAAATAATACGTATAGAGGCATCCTAATAGGAGGCTAAGATGGCCGTTAAAAAGCTGACCCTGAGTGCACCAGAGGAAGTCATCGCGGAAACTAAGCGGATCGCGGCGAAAAAGAAAACCAGCGTTTCGGCACTTTTCGTCCGGCTTTTTCGCACTATTGACCAAGAATGCGATCCTAAAGACACCTTAGGCCCGATTGCGCTCAGTGCATCCGGAATCGTGAAGTTGCCAGCGGATCAAACGGAGAGCGAGTTGCTCGAAAACGCGCTTGAGGAAAAATATGGGGTGCGATAATGATCGCGCTGGTAGATACCAATGTTCTACTGGATGTCCTCATACGCCGTGAACCCCACTATCGAGCTTCTGCACGCGTTTGGACGCTGGCCGAGCGCGGGGACATTACGGCGTTTATTTCTGCCATCAGCTTCAACAACATTTACTACATCGTGCGAAAAGCCGAAAGCAAAACAAAGGCCGAAAAGGTATTGAAACTGTTGCGGGATACATTCGATTCTGTGGTTCCTGATACCAAAATTATCAATCAGGCTATCGACTCAGCCTGCGACGATTTCGAGGATGCCATCCAGTTCCATTCTGCCGTTCGAGTTGGAGCCCATGTTCTGATCACGCGCAATCCGAACGACTTCCCACTGCTAGGAGTGAGTATTGCGACGCCTGAGGAGTTTCTGAGAATATGGGCAGACCGACTTGACGAATGCCCATGAGCGCTCTCAGCAGAGGTAGTACCAGCGGAGACCACAAAAGGCCCTCCGCTTTTTTGTGTCTAATCGCCGCTTAGATCGAAGTGGCGGGTCTGTGGTTTGGGTGGTGGGGCGATGCGGAAGAGGAAGCGTTGTAGTGGGCGGGCGAGGGCCATGAGCAGTTGGCGCTCGCCTTGTTTATTGCCACCGAAAAGCTGTAGTTGCACCGGTTGGTAATTGCGCTGCGTACCCCCCTGCTGCCAGACTTGATTGGTGTTGAGATTGATCAGGCTGACCTTGAGATCTATGGTCAGGTCGATGCCGGGGCTGGGCGACATGCCGTAGGGCGTAGGCGACATGGGCATCATCCGCGCCTGTAAATGCCTCAACTCGATCAAGACTAAAGCGTCGAGCTCGAGTTCTTCCTTGAGAACGGCCTGTACTGAGTCTTGGTGAACGCTCGTCGAGTCGAGTCGAATCCCCTTGAGCTGGTAGGTGATTTCGTCTTGGTTCATCACTTCGGTTTTGGGCATGTTGCCGAGGCTGCGGACCACGGCATTGGACAGACGCGCCATGACCTTCTCGATGTCCAGTTCCCGAAAGGGTTCGATGTTGGTCGCGCAAACGACGCCGAGGTGATTGACCTCCGCGAGGTAGGGGCGCAAGACCGGATCGGGTTGCGCTGGGGCGCGAAACTCGACGCGCGTAAAAGCGCTGCGGCCGCCGCAGCCCGCTAGGCCAATGAGCAATACGAGAGCAGCAATCAAAAGCTCTGTCCAAAGCTGAAGTGAAACTTAAAGTCCGAGAAGTTGCCTTGCAGGTCCAGCTGCCTGGCGAATTCAAAGTTCATCGGCAGCAAGAAATACATTAAGAGGCCGAAACCGACGCTGGCGCGTACCTGCCGTGGATCGGATGTGGGTGCGGCGTGTGGGTTGTGGAAAGGCCACAAATCGATTTCGTCGCCCTTGTTCCAAGCCATGCCCATATCCATAAACAGGCTGCCATCAACCGCCGGAATCAGGAAGGTGCCGGGCCAGCCAAAGAGGATGCCGCGCACAAAGGGGACGCGTAACTCGACATTGGTCAGCAGGACCCGGCTGCCGGTAAAGGCCGAGAACTGGTAACCGCGTAGCGGGCCAGTATTGAGGTTGAAGCCTGTATAGAAGGGCAGGAACCAAGTCGGCCCTCCTAGGTTGTATTCAAGGGCGTCGCGGCCCAAAGACCCCACACTATAGGCTCGCAGGCCCAGCACCGACCAACGCCCCAACCGCGAGTAGTGGCGATAGTCGAATTCGAGGTGCGAGAACGAGCGCGTGGTTGAGCCAAGGCTGAGCGTGCGCCCCACCGAGAGAAAGTAGCGCTTACCAGCGGTGGCACCCAAAAGACCGTAAGTAATGGAGTCGTGGACGTATGCGGTCTTGAACAGATGAGTACTGGTAGCAGTAGAATCTGGCTCGTAGAAAGGACTGACCTGTTCTTCTTGTTCGCCGACATAGGTATAGCTCAGGTCGAGGCGGCGGTAGAGATCGAGCGGGTAGCTGGCGTTGGCCAACGCCCCTCGCTGCTGGAGGCGGCTAATGCCCCGAGCCGGTGAGCGGCCTTGGACGAGAAAGTTGCGATTGTTGATGAAGTACTGGTTCCAATTGAAAATGGATACGTGGTACGTGGGTCGCTTGCCGTAGTAGCTGTAGCTAGCGGCAAAGTTGAAGTCATTGCTTATGTCCTGCGCGGCTACGTAATCCGTGGCCAAGACCAGCGAGTGATTGCCCAAAAGATCGCTCATGCTCAGTTGGGCAATCGACGATAAGAACCCATCGAAATAGCCCATCTGCACGGAGATGCCATCGAATTCGAGCTTGGGAGTGTAGCGGCGACGGCGCAGTTCTAGTTCGTCGTCGTCAGCATCGAGTTGGACGGTGGCTTGCGGCTCTTGAGATTCGGTGGGCGACAACAAGCCGCTGGCTCCGGCTAGCAGCACGGCGTCGTCTGGGAGATCTTGATCCTTCAGGGCCGAGACTTGTCCTAGGTTTGGGATGCCGCCTTGGTCGGAAAGCGCGGCGTCGCCCTCTACCGAGGGCCGCACCGAGGGCATCTCTACGGCTAGGGCCTCGGTGGCTGGTGCTTCTGCTTCAGTTAGCGGCTCTGCTTCGTCTGGTGGTGCTACTTGGACTTGCGGTGCTACTTTGTCCACGCGGGCCAGTAGCTGAGCGTCTTTGCGCTTGACCTCGGGCCATTCGGGCATGGCCATCCGGTAGAGATGACTGCGGCCCTTGAAGTAGGTGTTGAACACGATCTGCCGCCCGTCGGGCGAAAGGGCGGGATTCATAATACCGCTGAGGCTGCGGGTCAGGCGGAATTCGCGGCCTTCGTCGAGGTGATAGACGAAAAGGTCGTTGATCTTGTCGCGGGTGGAGACGAAGAGCAGCTTGTTGCCTTCGGGCAGCCACTGAGGCCACAAATCGTCGGTGGAGCTGGAGATGGCCGCGTGCGCTGTGCCCTCGGCTAGATCGTAAATTTTGATGTCGAACTGGTTGCGGTACTTGCTGCTAAAGGCGATGCGCTGGCCGTCGGGCGACCAATTCGGATAATCTTCGCGCTCGGGCGTGCCCGTGAGCTGACGCCGCTCGCCGGTCTGCACATCAATGATGTAGAGATCGCTTTGGCCCTGCCCCGTGCCGATAAAGGCGAGGTGGCGGCTGTCGGGGGACCAGGTTAGGCTCTCGATGAGATCCAAATCGGGCATGGTCAGGGTCTGCACGAGCTTCTTGTCGTAGAGGTTCCACAGCATGATGCGGTCGCGAGGACCTTCTTTGGCGACGAAGGCGATGGTCTGGCCGTCTTGTGCCCAAGCCACGGTGCCGCTGCCGATGCTGAGGTGATCGTAGTCGGCGGCGCGCATGCTCGCGGTGACGCGCTCGACGAGCGAGGCATCGCTCAGGCGGATGATGTCCACATGCTGTTCGATCCCATCTGAGGAATAGACGGCGAGCATGTCGCCGCTGAGCGACCAGCAGGCGCTGGAGAAACTGTGGATATTCTCGTCGTCGCCTATTTCCTCGGCGAATTCAGAGGTGTAGTCGCGCGTCTGCAAGAGGGGCCAGTAGGTTTTGCGCATCTGGGCCGACCAGCGCTCGTCGAGGGTTTTCAAATCCATGCCGATCAGGCGATCCATGAGCTTGTCGGTGTCGTGCTGGCTGTCCCACAGGCGGAGGATGCGGCTAATTTTTTCGGGGCCGTACTGCTGGGCAATGTATTCCATGAGCGCGTGGCTTTGCTTGTATGCGAGGAATACGTTGCCTTGGCCCCAAACCTGATTCATGGTTTCGAGGGGGATGAGGCCATCGGTGAGGACGGCGTCGCGGAGGACCATCTCATCGATGGTATTGCGGCCTGGGGTGGTGTATTCGGCCATACCCTCCATCAGCCAAGTGGGCGGCTGGGCGATCGGGCTGGTGATGCGGCGAATGGGGCCTTTGTGAACGATGTCGTACTGAAAAATGTGGGTCAGCTCGTGGACGAGGACATTGCGGAACTCGTCGAGATCGCCGGCAAAGGGGACCACCATGCGGAAGCGCAGCGGCTCGGCAAAGCCAGCCACACCGGGCGGCAGAAAGTCGGGGAAGATATTGGTCTGCTGGAACTGGTAGTGCGACTGATAGATGACGACCGGCGGCCGGTGCGAAAGGTCGTGGTGCAAAATTTGGCTGATGTGATCGTAGCCTTCTTCAAGGTACTCGATCGCCTGCACGGCCAGATTCTGGAATTCAGACTCAAAGTGAAGCTCTATGTGCTCGCTTTCGAGGATTTCCCACTGGAAGTCTCGGTAGCGGACCTTGTTTTTCCCGAACCCTTGCTGCAATTGCAAGGTGAGAATGTCTTGGGCGCCGAGGTCTGCGGCGCCCCAAACGAGCAGGGCGACGCAAGCGAGGCTGCGAAATCTCGTTATAGCCTGCACGTTCACTCTCCCTTGGATGCAGGTGAATAGTCCGGGCGTCTGGTCCGCGGCGGCCGGCCATCGTCTCCTTTGAATATATCAAGTGAGTCTGTAGAGTCGAGGCCGGCTTGCTGGTATTGTTGCAGGTGGCGCAAATTGGCGGCATAGACTTCGCGGGTGGGGTTGAGGTCCCGCGCCCGCTCGTAGAATTGAGCGGCTTTGTCGGTCATGCCGAGCCGCTCGTAGATGACCCCTAAGTTGTTGTGCAAGCTGGCCGATAAGCTGTCTTGCGCTAGGGCGCGTTCCAGATGCGATTGCGCCTCATTCCACATGGCGTTCTCAATGCACCAGAGCGCGTATTCGTTGACCTGCTCGATGTTTTGCAACTGCTGGCGCGAGCGCTTGGGGCGGTCTATGACAACTAGTACCGGCGCGGGTTGGACGGTAGCTGGGCTCGTGGCTGTGGTGTCGGCGGCTGGGGCGTACTCGTAGCCGATGGGTTCGCCCGCTGGCGGCCTGCGCACCAATTCCAGACAACCGTGCAGACACAGCACACCCAAGCCAAAGGCCACGAGGCGTAAGGTGTTTTTCACAGAGTGATTCACACGCAATTTTTTCTAGGCGCGCGGCCATTAACGCCTTGCGCCGTTGTCGTAAGTTAGGAATATAACAAACAGAAGCACTTTGAACTATTTTCCGCACTTCTGCCTTTACGGGCCACCTGTTCCCATCCGGCGACGAGCTAGTTCGATGTCCTATAAATAGGTAAAAAGGCGTGTTGTGGCAGGGCTTGGTTATAAGTATAGACAGCGAAAAGGACGATTCATTCCTTTTACCGCATAAAATGGCGGAGCTTTATAGTATAGACATAGCAAGGAGGCGATTCGTTCCTTTTATCTTATCACGGTCCATTGGAGGGCCAATACAAGCTGCGCGGATTGGTAGCACTCCATTTGCTGATTGACCATACTAATGCGGGCAATGCGGACGGCTACATAGCGCATAAAACCACTTTAGTGAGGATAGGTCTATGCTGAATCGGGTCCTTAATATTGCGGCGATTTTGGCGTTCGCGGGGGCGTGTCCAAGCGGTGCCCAGCAGGTACACGAGACCGTCGGCTGGCGCCCGACTGCGGTGCCGCTGTTGAATTTCAGCTCGGACGACGGCACTGGATACGGGCTGCGGGCCAATCTCTTTGAATACGACGGTCAAAGCGTACCCTATCGCCGCAAATACAGCGCCCAAGTATTTATCTCAACTAAGGGCAAGTGGGTACACCGCTTGCTCGTCGATACGCCCGAATTCCGGCCCGGCCGGCGGCTCGAGGTCGAACTGGTTTACGAGAAGGAGGATTTTGCCAATTACTACGGCGGCCTCAGCGACGAGGATATCGCCGGGTATTCGCGGAATCAGAGGACGTTCCGGCATGCCTTCCCGGAGTTCAAGGTCAAGTGGATCCGGACCTTGCGCTTCCCTTGGCGTCTGCGCATCGGGGGGCGTTTGAGCCACAACGATATTGAGCCGAACGCCGCCGAGAGCATCCTCTCCGCGCTCGACCCCCTCGGTGCGGACGGAGGCGCGTTCGCCCAGTTTGTCGGCTCGCTGCGCTACGACACGCGCGACAACTACAACAACGCGACCTCGGGCGTGCTGGAGGAGTTGCTGGTGGACTTCGGAGTTGGCGGCGGCGGAGAATATCGGGGGGCGACGCTCGGTTTCGACCACCGACACTTCCATGCCTTGGGGTACGGGCTGGTGGCCGCCAATCGCCTGCGCGTCAACTGGACCATCGGGGACCTGCCCTTCTACGAGGAACTGGACATGGGGGGCAGCGGCACGGTGCGCGGCTTGGCCAGCGCTAGGGATCGGGGCGAGGCGCGGATCGTGTTCAATGGCGAGTTGCGCTGGCGCGGGTTGCCGGTATGGCGCCGGCAGCACCTGTATCTGGGGCTAGTGGCCTTTGGCGACATCGGGCAGATCTTCGCCCGCGATGCGCTGCCGATGAGCGACGGATGGCGCCGTGGTGGTGGCTTGGGGCTGCGTTGCCACTGGCAGAGCACGATCGTGCGGGCCGATTACGGCACCTCGGGTGGCCGCAGGGCAATCTACATCACCTTTTCACAGGTTTTCTGAGGATTCTCGGGGCGGCATGGAACTTTTTTCGCTGCGCCACCTGTTCTGGATCGGGGTGGCCGCGCTCTTTGCTGTAGGCTGCGTCAATATGAGGCGGTGGCCGCTGGATGGGCGGGTTCATGCGGCCTTTCGGGTCGCGCTTTTCGCCTTGGTGCTGGTCAACGAACTCGGCTGGTTCATCTATCGGCACTTTGCCGCTGGCATCCCCCTCGCCGACAACCTGCCCCTGCACCTGTGCGACCTGTCGGTATTCGTCCTGTTCGCCGGGCTGGTAACAGGTGGGAGGCTGTGGTCCGAGTTGGCGTATTACGCGGGGGTGGTCGGTGCCCTGCTGGCGGTGTGTTTCCCGGCTATCTCGGAAACCGGGTCAATCCGCCTCATCGCCGAGATCCGCTATTTCCTGACCCATGTCGCCTTGGTTGGCGCAGGGTTCTATTTCACCTTTGGGTGCCGCTACTGCCCGCCGGCCCGGGCGATCCTGCGCAGCTATATCGCCGTCCATCTCTACGCCTTGCTCATTACTCCGCTCAACCTGTATCTCGGGACTAATTATTTTTTCACGCTCTCGGCACCGAAACAGCTCGCCTTTATCCACGCCTACCCGCACTGGCTCTTCCTAGTGGCTGTCTCCGCCATCTTTCTCACCGTTTTCGCTCTGATGCACCTGCCCTTTGCCTGGCCGCGGCGGGACAGGGATCGCTAATCGTCGAGTCGGTTGACGTACCTATAATAGGCCGTGATGCTGAGGAGCAAGTAAAAAGGCGCGTATTGCGCCCACAGAACCCACGGCTTTTCGCGCCACACGCCTTCGCTGCCATAGCCGATTTGCACCTCGTAAGCGAGGAAAATCAAGCCGCTGAGGAGCAGCCAAGCGGGACTGGGGAAAAAGGCGAGGAATGGGAGGACCCAAAGCAAGTACCAGGGATGTACGGTCGGCGAGAGCAAGACGTAAGCACCGAGGGTTGCGAAGGCGGCTCGGTAGGGATCGCAGTAGCGGAGTTGGACGCCGAGGGCTATCAGTGCGAAAAGGGCGGTGCAGAGCCAGCGAGCGTGTGCGGAGGCATGGCCGTCCCACGGCTGTAGGGCAAAGTGAAAGAGCGAGTAGGCCGCTGCGTTGAAGTGCCAGTGTTGCACGTAGGTTAGCAAACCCGTCGCGAGTTTTCCCCCGGCGTCGGCAAAGGGCCAAAAAGCCAATAGCCCTAGCGCTGGAAACAGAAGCAGGGCACTCCGCTGACGGAAGTTGAACCAAGAGGTGCGAGGGCGACGCCAAAAAGTGGGCAACAGTGCGAGGGGCACTAGTTTGACGAGAAAGGCCCCGGCGAGGGCGCAGACGGCTGCGGTCCAGCGCTGGCTGTGGAGTGCGTACAGAGCCGCAAAGAGGAGCAGGACGCCTAGCGCGTCAACGTGGCCGCTGCCGGCGACTTCTATTAAGGGTAAGGGATTCCAAGCGTAGAGTACGACGCGACGCGGGTCTTGGCCGCGGCGGACGAGGCTGTGTGCCAAGAGCAAGCAAAGGCCCCAATCGCACAGTAGCAGGGCCAATTTGAACGCAGCCGGCGTCGCGCTGAGCACGCAAATCGCGCGAAAGAAAAGCTGCGCCAGCGGCGGGTAGATTGTGGGGATGGCGGCGTGGTTGATGCTGTGATAGAGCGCGTCGCGCAGGTGTGCCACCTCGGGTGTCGAGGGCGCGTAGAGGTACGGGTTGATGCCGGCTAGCTGGACGCGGCCATCCCAGACGTAACGGAAAATGTCGTCCGAGAGCGTCGCCGGACTCCACCACAGCGTCAGGCGGAAGACGAGAGCGGCTCCGAGAATCAGGTGCGGTTGTCCGAGATGTGCGCCTGAGCGCAGGACGAGATACGCGGCGAGTGCGTAGCAGAGAAAAGCGGGAAAGACACCGGTCCACATCTGTGGTATGTGGCGTTGGAGATTGCCGAGGAAAACCAAGTAGCAGCAACAGACCTCTATGACGCAGGCCAAGAAGAGTAGGCGGAATTGCACCTTATCGCTCGACGCGGCGAGCGCCGACATAGCGGCGGTGGAAATAAGGATGGTCGAGCGAGGTAATGGTGCCGCCGGTGCTCACGCCCACATGGGCGAAGCGCTTCTTGCCGAGGTAAATCCCGATGTGGGAGACGCCCGGCCCGTAAAAGGTATTCCTGAAGAAGATCAAATCACCTGATTTGAGGTCCTGTCGTTGGACGATGGTGAGATCGAGGCCGTACATCTGCTTGACGGTGCGCGGCAGTTCGATGCCATAAGTCTTGCGGAAAATGGTGCGCACAAAGGCCGAGCAGTCCATACCAGTGCGGGTGGTGCCGCCCCACTTGTAGGGTATGCCGAGATAGCCTTCGACGACGCGAGCGAGGCGGCGACGCTCTTCAGATTCGCGCGCCAATGTGGAGTCGGCCGTATAACGCGGGGCCGAGCGGATTGAGCAGCTACAGGTGGCGAGGAGGCACAAGAGGATAAGGAAGTGCAGCATCGGCGGCCCGTTATCGCGGGTAGGAGAAAAAGCCCCGCCCCGTCTTGCGGCCCAATGCGCCCTGCGCGACCATCTCGCGCAGCAAGGGACAAGGGCAGTATTTGTCGCTGTCTATGTGCTGCGCAAACGATTCGAGGATGTCCAAGGTCACGTCGAGTCCGACGTAGTCGGCCAAGGCCAGCGGCCCTATGGGATGGCTCGCTCCTAACACCATCACCCGGTCGATGTCTTCGGCGCTAGCCACGCCTTCGGCGAGGGCGTAGATGGCCTCATTGATCATGGGGAAGAGGATGCGGTTGACTGCAAAACCGGGGCTGTTGGCGACCGCGACGGGCGTCTTGCCTAGGTCTTGGGCCAAGGCCATGACCGCGCCAAAGGTCTCGTCCGAGGTCTCGGTTGCGCGCACTACTTCAACTAAGGGCATGGTCGGGGGCGGGTTGAAGAAGTGCATGCCGATTACCTTGTCGGGCCGCTCGGACGCAGCGGCGAGCGCGTCGATGTCCAAGCCCGAGGTATTGCTGGCGAGGATGGCCGCTGGCCCAGCACATTGTCCAAGTTGGGCGAATACCGCGAGCTTGAGGTCTAGGCGTTCTGGTACGGCTTCGACGATCATGTCAGCGGTGCCGACGGCGGCGAGTTGGTCGATACCCCGCAGCGCGGCGATGGCCGCTTCGCTGGCGGCCGGTTCTAATCGACCTTTGGCGGCTTGTTGGCGCAGGCGTGCGGCGATGCTGGCCAATCCCTGGTCGCGGGCGCAGGGGTCTGCGTCGTAGAGCAGGACTTCCCTGCTGGATTGGGCCAACACTTGGGCAATGCCGCTCCCCATAGTGCCGGCCCCAATGACGGCGATGCGTTTGAGATTTAGCATGTTATCCAATAATCGCAACAGTAGGGGGCGGTTTGCAAACCGCCCCCTACTAATATATTGCGGGAGCCAAGAGATCGCCTAGATTGATTGCTCCACCGCTAGGACAAAAATAAAATCAAAGGAGAATCAATGGCAGCAGATCGTGGGAAACTGAGGAGCACCGACTGGTTTGGACGCGAGGACAAAGGCGGGTTCATTCACCGCAGTTGGATGAAGCGCGGCCTGCCCGAGCACGAATTCGACGGCCGCCCGGTCATCGGCATTTGCAATACGTGGTCCGAACTGACGCCGTGCAATATCCACTTCCGCGACTTGGCCGAAGCCGTCAAGCGCGGCGTGTACGAAGCCGGAGGCCTGCCCGTGGAATTCCCGGTCACTTCGCTGGGCGAGCCTATCATGCGCCCTACTACCATGCTCTTCCGCAACTTGGCGAGCATGGACGTGGAGGAGTGCATTCGCGCCAACCCGGTTGACGGCGTGGTGCTGCTGACCGGATGCGACAAGACCACGCCAGCGTGTTTGATGGGGGCGGCTAGCGTCGATTTGCCGACGATTGTCGTGCCCGGTGGCCCCATGCTCAACGGCAAGTACCGCGGCAGCGATATTGGTTCGGGAACGGACGTATGGAAGTTCAGTGAGGATTTTCGCGCCGGGAAGATGACGCGCGCGGAATTTGGGCTGGCCGAGGACGGCATGACGCGCTCGGATGGGCACTGCATGACGATGGGCACGGCATCGACGATGGCCTGTATGGTCGAGGCGCTCGGCATGACCCTGCCCGGCGGTGCGGCGGTCCCGGCCCCGGACTCGCGGCGCAAGGTGTTGGCACACTTAGCGGGGTCGCGCATCGTCGAGATGGTGCGCGAAGATCTCAAGATGTCCCATATCCTCGGGCGTGCGTCCTTTAAGAATGCCATCAAAGTCAACGCGGCCATCGGCGGTTCGACCAACTGCGTCGTCCACTTGCTGGCCCTCGCCGGGCGCGTCGGCGTCGAGTTGTCCTTGGACGATTTTGACCGCCTCGGCAGCGAGTTGCCGCTATTGGTCAATTTGATGCCCGCGGGCAAGTATTTGATGGAGGATTTTTATTACGCCGGTGGTTTGCCGGTGGTGATACAGGAATTGAGAAATTCTCTACATCTGGATGCTTTGACGGCGACGGGCAAGTCGCTCGGCGCGAATGTCGAAGGGGCGGTCTGTTACAATCGCGATGTGATCGCGCCGCTGGACGCGCCGCTGATCGAGGCCGCGGGCTTGGCCGTGCTGCGGGGCAATGTTTGCGCGGATGGGGCGATCATCAAGCCGTCGGCCGCCTCGCCCGAGTTGATGCAGCATCGAGGTCGAGCGGTGGTCTTTGAGACGATTGAGGACTATCACGAACGGATCGACAGCCCCGATTTGGACGTGGACGAGTCGAGCGTATTGGTGCTGCAAAATGTCGGGCCGGTCGGCTATCCAGGCATGGCTGAGGTCGGCAATATGGGTTTGCCGAAAAAGCTGCTGGAAAAGGGCGTCCGGGACATGGTGCGCATTTCCGATGGTCGCATGAGCGGCACGGCCTATGGCACCGTGATCCTGCACGTGGCCCCCGAGGCGGCTATTGGCGGCTCGCTAGCGCTGGTGCGCGATGGCGACATGATCGAGCTCGACGTGGCGGGCCGGCGACTGCACCTAGATGTGTCGGACGAGGAACTGGCGCGCCGCCGGGCGGCTTGGCAGCCCCCCGCCCCCCACGATACCCGGGGCTACGTCAGCCTCTATATCGACCACGTGATGCAGGCCGACAAAGGAGTTGATTTCGACTTCTTGGTCGGCAAGTCGAGTGCCGTTGTAACGCGCGAGGCCCACTAGACAGTGGCCAGTGGTCAGTGGTTAGTGGTCAGTCCCAAGGGCGGGTCGAGACTGGTCTTCAGCCATTGCCACTGACCGCTAAGAATTTTCAGACGGCTTTTTAGCGAAAGGACTAGACAGTGAAGATTGCCAAGATTGAACAGTTTTTCCCGCGCCAGCGCATGCGCTTGGTCAAAGTTACCACGGACAATGGTATCGTCGGCTGGGGAGAAACCACGCTGGAGGGCAAACCCAAGAGCACTTGGGCGGCGGTGGAAGAGTTGGCCGATTACTTCATCGGCAAGGACCCGCTCCGCATTGAGCACCACTGGCAACACGTCTATCGCTCGGCCTTTTTCCGCGGCGGCAATGTGCTGATGAGTGCGCTGTCGGGTATTGATCAGGCGCTGTGGGACATTGCCGGCAAGCACTACAATGTCCCCGCCTATATGCTCTTGGGCGGTGCGGTGCGCGATCGGATTCGCGTGTACGCGCACTGGGGCGTCCACGGCCAGACCGACGAGGCGCTGACAGCGGCGCGGGCGCGGCTCGACATGCTGTTGGCCAAAGGCTACACGGCCTTTAAGACTGGGCCAGGGGGTACGTGGCGCGCCCACGAGCCACCATCGCGAATCGACGCCTTTGTCAAAGACGCCTACACCATGCGCGAATGGGTCGGCGACGAGGTAGAGCTGTGCTTTGACTTCCACGGCAAGATGACGCCGGGGCTGGCGATTGAGGTGTGTGGTCAGCTTGCGGGGATGCGGCCGATGTTTGTCGAAGAGCCGATTCCGCAGGAGAACGTCGATGCGCTGAAGGAAGTCTCCGACCACGTGCCGTTCCCCATTGCCACGGGCGAGCGCCTGCTCTCGCGCTGGGAGTTCCGCGAGATTTTTGAAAAGCAGGCCGTCTCCTACATCCAACCCGACGGCTCGCACGCGGGCGGGATCACCGAGTTGAAAAAGATCGCCAATATGGCCGAGGTCTATTACATTCATATCATGCCGCACTGCGCCATCGGCCCAGTGGCCTTTTCCGCTTGTATGCAGGTCGATGCAGTGGTACCCAATTTCCTTGTACAGGAACAGATTGATGTGGGGCTGGGCGAGGGGCTGCTCGTTGAGCCGTGGCAGGTGATTGACGGCCACGTCGAGTTGCCGACCAAGCCGGGATTGGGGTTTGACCTGATCGAGTCCGAGGTGGAAAAGACGATGGAATACTCAGAGGAACTAGGTGGCGAACTCTACTACGAAAACGACGGCAGCGTCGCAGACTGGTAGCCCTCAAAAAGGAGAATACAACCTATGAAGTCATTAATCGGCAGTCTCATTGGCTTGGTATTGAGCGTCAGCGTCGGCGCAGAATCGCTCCTTGAGGGTCGCGTCCGGCTGTCGTCTGGGGAGCCGGTCGCCGGCGTACACGTGCGGCTGTTTGATTGGACCGATTTGCGCGAGGCGGTCGGCACCAAGACCGATGAGGCCGGGTATTTCGCCCTATCGCTGCGTGCGGATGGCTCGGTCTATGGGTTGACCGTTGCGGGCGCGGGCTTGGTCGCGTATGTGGACCCGGCTTTTCGGGCGGGGGTTGACGAGGCGGATATTGTAGTTGAAAAGCACGGCGGCTGGGCGCGGATGAAGCGGGCGGCAGGCGGGATCTTGGGGGATGTGAACAACGATGGGCAAGTGGATGCCTTTGATGTGGCGTATGTCGCCCTGTACAGCGAGGACCCGTCTATTGTGCTTCCCAACAATGGCGATATTTCCCTCGGCGATGTAAACGGCGATGGCACGGTCGATCGCGCCGATGCCTTGCTCCTTGCGGCGTACCTTGTCAATCCGTCCGATCCTGCGTTGCCCCAAGGGATCGGCCAAGCCGTCACGGCGGCGGTGTCGGCTTGGCCGGACAGTCTGGCGCTGGTGGCGCTGTATAATGCGACTGATGGAGCCAAGTGGACGGACAACACGAACTGGCTCAGCGGCAAGCCGATCGGTGAATGGCATGGCGTCACAACGGACGAGAACGGCCGGGTGGCGACGCTGGCGCTCATTAACAACCAGCTTAGCGGATCAATCCCGGCTGAATTGGGCAATCTGTCGAATCTGACGACGCTGCGACTCTCCCAAAACCAGCTTAGCGGAGCGATACCAGCCGAATTGGCCAACTTGGCCAACCTAGAGGTGCTGTGGCTCCAGAGTAACCAGCTAAGCGGTATGATCCCGTCGGCGTTGGGCAATCTAGCTAATCTGACGACGCTGGTTCTCAGGGGCAACCAGCTTAGCGGCTCGATTCCGTCTGAGTTGGCCACTCTGTCGAACCTGACGAGGCTGGTTCTCAGCGACAACCAGCTAAGCGGCTGCGTTCCTGACGGGCTGCAGGGTGTGTTGCGGGACGTTGCACAACTCGACCTGCCTTTTTGCGGTGCGGCGGTGTCGGCCTCGCCGGACAGCTTGGCGTTGGTGGCGCTGTATAATGCGACTGATGGAGCCAAGTGGACGGACAACACGAACTGGCTCAGCGACAAGCCGATCGGCCAATGGTATGGCGTCTCGACCAACGACGAGGGTCGAGCGACGAAGCTGTCGCTGGGCTTCAACGAGTTGAGTGGCACGATCCCGGCTGCGTTGGGCGACCTGTCTGACCTGATCGAGCTATCGCTCCACAACAATCAATTGAGCGGCGCGATCCCGGCTGAGTTGGGCGACCTGTCGAACCTGATCGAGCTATCGCTCGACAACAATCAATTGAGTGGCACGATCCCGGCTGAGTTGGGCACGCTGTCGAACCTGACGACGTTGGCTCTGGCCAATAATCAGCTAAGCGGCTGTATCCCGGACGGGCTACAGGCTGTGTCGAGTCATGACCTATCCCAACTGGGTCTGCTCTTCTGCGGTGCGGCGGTGTCGGCCTCGCCGGACAGCTTGGCGTTGGTGGCGCTGTATAATGCGACTGATGGAGCCAAGTGGACGGACAACACGAACTGGCTCAGCGACAAGCCGATCGGCCAATGGTATGGCGTCTCGACCAACGACGAGGGTCGAGCGACGAAGCTGTCGCTGGGCTTCAACGAGTTGAGTGGCACGATCCCGGCTGCGTTGGGCGACCTGTCTGACCTGATCGAGCTATCGCTCCACAACAATCAATTGAGCGGCTCGATCCCGGCTGCGTTGGGCACGCTGTCGAACCTGATCGAGCTATCGCTCGACAACAATCAATTGAGTGGCACGATCCCGGCTGAGTTGGGCACGCTGTCGAACCTGACGACGTTGGCTCTGGCCAATAATCAGCTAAGCGGCTGTATCCCGGACGGGCTACAGGCTGTGTCGAGTCATGACCTATCCCAACTGGGTCTGCTCTTCTGCGGTGCGGCGGTGTCGGCCCCCACCGTTGAGATCGCCCGTCTGGTCTCGACGCCTGCGTCGCTGCCCGAGGACGCGGGGCGACGACCATCACGCTGACGGCGACCTTGGCAGCCGCTTCGGCGACCGCTGATACCATCCGCTTCGCGCTGGTCGCGCCTACCACCGGGCCGGCGGCCATCCGCAATACGGATTACGCCGCCACCTTGGGAGCGACGGTCCCCCTTGCCGCCGGTGCTACCGAGGCCACGACGACGCTGACGCTGACCCCCATCGACAACAACGAGGCGGATGGGGATCGGTTTTTGGGGGTGCAGGCGTCCATTGCCGGTAGCTCAGCGCAGACAGACATCAAAATCTCCGACGACGAAGGGCCGAGTACGTCCATCGCCCTGACGGTGGCCCCTACTGAGATACGCGAGGACGCCGGGGCGACTGAAGTTAGGGTAACCGCAACCTTAGACGGCAATGTATTGGCCGAGGACGTGACCTTGCAGTTGGTCTTAGCCTCCAATGCTACGGCCACGCGCGATTTAGACTACACAGCCATCCTTGGGCGGCTGACGATTCCGGCCGGCAAAGAACAGGGCATGACGACGATCTCCATCACCCCAACCGACGACGGGGTAGCGGACGGTGCCGAGCAGATCATCCTGACCTCGGAGACTGCGCTGACAAACGAAGAGGGCGATCCCATTGCGATAGAGGCCGCGACAATCACCCTGAAAGATACCGGCGAGCATGTGGAGCCGCCGCCACCAAGCGACACAACCCCGACCTTTGCAGGTACTGTCGCCGACCTGTCGGCTACGGTGGGTGCGCCGATTGCCCCTATCGCGTTGCCAGCCGCTACGGGCAATGACCCCATGACATACGCCGTCTCGACCCTACCGGCGGGCCTGTCGTTTGATCCAGCCACGCGGACCCTTTCGGGCACACCGACAGCAGCCGGTACCACCACCGTTACCTACACGGTGATTGACGGCGACGCGGAAAACCCCGAAAGCGCAGCCCAGACCTTCACCATTGCGGTTGCTGAGGCACCGGCGTCCACCGTTGAGATCGCCGGTCTGGTCGCGACGCCTGCGTCGCTGCGCGAGGACGCGGGGGCAACGGCCATCACGCTGACGGCGACCTTGACGGCCGCTTCAACCGCCGACGCGACCATCCGCTTCGCGCTGGTCGCGCCTACCACCGGGCCGGCGGCCATCCGCGATACGGATTACACCGCCACTTTGGCAGCGGTCGTCCCCCTTGCCGCCGGTGCTACCGAGGCCACGACGACGCTGACGCTGACCCCCATTGACAACAACGAGGCGGATGGGGATCGGTCCTTGGGGATGCAGGCGTCCATTGCCGGTAGCTCGGCGCAGACAGACATCGCGATCACCGACGACGAAGGGCCGAGTACATCCATCGCGCTCTCGGTCAATCCCGCTGAAATAAGCGAGCAAGACGGCCTAGTGAACATTGAGGTGACGGCCGCCCTAGACGGCGCACCGCTGTCAGAGAATGCAATCGTGACCCTGTCCATCGACCCGGCGTCCACAGCGTCGCGCGATATCGACTACAATGTGGTGTTTGATCCACAGATTCAGATACCCTCCGGCTCGACAATGGGGTCCACCCAGCTTGAGATCCAGCCGGTCGCCGACAGCGAGGCCGAGGGCGACGAGACCATCAAGCTGATCGGTGTGATTAACGGATTGATGGGCGACGAGGCAGAAATCACCCTGAGCGAACAAGCGGTGCCGGAGGAGGACGAACAAGCGGTGCCGCCGGAGGAGCCGGATGATTCACCCCTCACTTTCGCCGACGACACCGCGATCGCGGATCAAGAGTACACGGCAGGGACGCCAATTGACCCGCTTGTGCTGCCAGCGGCATCGGGTGGCACTGGCGAGTTGACCTACAGCGTCTCGACTCTGCCCGCCGGCTTGGTATTTGACCCGGCCACGCGGACGATCTCGGGCACCCCAACGGCAGCGACCGACGGCGCAGTCACCGTCGCGTACACGGCGACTGACGAGGCCGGGACCGCCATGGTGCTGACCTTCTCTATCACAGTCAACCCGGGGTTGAGTTTTGGCGATTTGTTCGGTGCTGGTAAGATCGTTCCGACGGGTTCGCACAATTAAATCAGCGCATTCGTCGTTGGCTAGCCCGTGGAAGGTCTCACGCTGTCGGCTGCATCAGGCGGCACGGCCACGCTGACCTATAGCCTGTCGCCGGCTCTTCCAGCAGGCCTGACGTTTGACTCGGCTACGCGGACGATTGTGGGTACGCCTACGGCAGCCGACGAAACCGCATATACGTACACGGTTACGGACGCCAACGGTGCGAGTGCATCGCGCTCGTTACAGATGCGGCCAGCCGCCTTTGCACTGGCGAATAACTTCCCCAACCCGTTCAACCCGGCGACGACGATTCAGTATGCGTTGCCGCAGGCGACCGACGTGGAGTTGACCGTACCGTATAATGTAGTAGGTCAGCGGGTGCGGACACTGGTCGCTGAGCACCAGAGCGCCGGTGGCTACGTCGTGGAGTGGGACGCGACCGACGACAGTGGGCACCGCTTGTCGTCGGGAATCTATTTCTATCGGCTGCAGGCCGGCGGTCAGTTCCGCCAAATCAAGAAGATGCTATTGCTCAAGTAGCGCGCCATCGAACGGGAGACGACCGAGGAATCATGCACCCAATGCGCTCTACTACGAAAACGACAGCAGCGTCGCGGGTTGGTAGCATTGCCGTGCGCCGCCGTGCGTTTGAACAGCTAGTGGAAAAGGCCCTCCAGCGCCTGCCGGAGGAGTTCCGCCAAGCGCTGGACAACCTAGCCATCGTCGTCGAGGACTGGCCCGACCCCGAGATGGTCGAGGAGATAACCGGCGATCCAGAAGAAGTGCTCTACGGGCTTTTCACGGGGATACCCCTGCCCGAGCGCCGCCTCGAAGACAGCGGCGACCTGCCGCCGGTAATCGCGCTCTATCAGGGGCCTTTGGAGGAGGATTTCCCCGATCAAGGCGAGCTGGCGCGGGAGGTGGAGACCACCTTGGTACACGAACTAGCGCACTTTATGGGCTTTGACGAAGACGCCGTTAGAAAGTACGGATATGAATAGCACGGACTTGCAAAATGCCCTCGACGAGTGCGATTTAGACGCCTTGGCGACCCGGTTGCGCCAGCACCCGCATCTGGTGCATCACTGCGTCGAATGCGCGAACGGACAGAGCTATACCCTCCTGCAATACGCCGACCGTATCGCCGCTAGCTTGGACGCCATGCGTCTGTTGGTCGAATTCGGTGCCGATCTGCGCGAATTGAACGAAGCGCTCTTTGGGTGCTGCGAAAATCATGATTTAGACCACATACAGCGTCTGCTAAAACTGGGCGTCCACCCCGACAACGCGTACAACGAAGGCTGGGACTGTCGCGTCCTCTACGGGCTTTTGCAGACGTATCACCGCTCGCCTCCCGCTCACCTGCACGCCTGCGTCGAAGCGCTCGTCGAAGCGGGGGCCACCTTTGAGGACGGGCCGACGATGGATATCCACCGAGGCCAACTCGACCAGTTAGAGCAGCGCCTCGACCGCTGCCCAGATTTAGTCGAGGCGCGCTTCTGGCTCGACTATGGCGACCATCTCACGCTGCGGGGTGTCACCCTCCTGCACGTGGCGGTCGAATATCACGAACTGGATGCCGTGCGCCTGCTGCTGAGGCGCGGTGCTGATTTGGATGCCCGCGCCGAGATCGGCCGCAACGGCGTGGGCGGTCAGACGCCCCTCTTCCACGCCATTGGTGCCAACCAGGGAACGGGCTGGGAGACCTTCGAATACCTGTTGGACAGAGGAGCGGACTTGACGGTTAGAGCACGTATCCAGCGCAACCCGGCGGCTGACGACAAGGTGATGGACTGCGTTCACAAGGGGCAGGACCACTTTTTCCCCGAGGTCGAGGAACTCACGCCACTCGGCTATGCCCTGCGCCACGAATCCGGCCCGGTTTGGTGCGCCACCCCGCGCGAAGTGGCTCGGCTGCGGGCACTATATGCCCCGGCCTAATCTCGCTGTGCTTGGGTAGTTGCTCCCATCGGCGATATGGTTTAATTTTTAGTCCCTTTCACTTGGGTGTAGAGGCCTTCTTTTTATGCCGGTTGAGAAGGCAAGAATCGCCCCTGTGATGGGCGTGAATTGAAACCTCCCCATCACCAAAAGATCACCCCCGTGCGGGGGTGTGGATTGAAACAAACGTGAATGTACCTAACCATGACATACTGATCGTAGGCGGCGGTGGTGCGGGTCTGCGGGCGGCGATTGCCGCCGTCGAGCTCGATCCGAACCTCAGCGTCGGCTTGGTGTCCAAAGTGTATCCGATGCGCAGCCACACGGTGTCAGCCGAGGGCGGGTCCGCGGCGGTGATACGCGACGACGACAGCTTTGACTCCCACGCCTTCGATACCATCAAGGGCAGCGACTTTCTCGCCGACCAAGACGTAGTAGAGGTCTTCGTCGAGGAAGCCCGCGACGAGCTGATTCAATTGGAGCATTGGGGCTGCCCTTGGAGCCGCGACGACGACGGTCGGATTAGCGTGCGCGCTTTCGGCGGCATGTCGGTCAAGCGCACCCTGTACGCGGCCGACAAGACCGGCTTCCACATGCTGCACGCCCTGTTCCAGACCTCGCTCAAATACGATCGCATCCATCGCTACGACGAGTGGTTTGGGACGCGACTGCTGCTCGACGACAACGGCGCGGCCTGCGGCGTGGCAGCGATCAACGTGCGCTCCGGTGCCATGCAGGCGATTCCCGCTAAGGCCGTGATCATCTGCACGGGCGGCGGCGGGCGCATTTTTCCCTTTACGACTAATGCCGCCATCAAGACCGGCGATGGCATGTCTATGGCCTATCGAGCGGGCTGCCCACTCAAGGACATGGAATTTGTCCAGTACCATCCCACCGGGTTGCCGGGCACGGGCATTCTGATGACCGAGGCATCGCGCGGCGAGGGCGGCTACCTGATCAACAACAAGGGCGACCGCTACCTGAGCGAGTATCTGCCCGACAAGATGGAATTAGGTCCGCGAGATATGGTTTCGCGGGCGTTTGTCCACGAGGAGCGGGCCGGTCGGGCCTTTTCCGGCCCCTACGGCACGTACGTCCATCTCGATTTGCGGCACTTGGGCGAAAAGAAAATCGACGAGCGCATCCCCTTCGTGCGCGAGCTGACCAAAAACTACGTGGGCATTGATCCCGTGTACGAGCCGGTGCCCGTGCGCCCAGTGGTCCACTACATGATGGGCGGCATTCACACCGACATTACTACGGCGACGCCGATTCCGGGCTTGTACGCGGCCGGGGAAACGGCCTGTGTCACCATCAACGGAGCCAATCGCCTCGGCTCCAACTCGCTGTCCGAGCTTTTGGTCTTCGGCGCGCGGGCCGGCCAGTATGCTGCCGAGTACGCCGCGGAGGTCAACTCACCATCGTACGACAGCTTGGAGAAGATGGCTGCTGACGAGTGGCAGCGGATTGAACAGGCGTTTTTCAAAAACGAAGGTAGCGAGCGAATCGCCGACATTCGCACGGATCTGCAGAAGACGATGGAGCAAGGAGCGGGTATCTATCGCGAACAGGAGAGCCTAGAAGCGACCTGCGCCGAGCTGCCCAAGCTCAAGGAGCGCTACACTCGCGTCCAGGTTGACGACAGCTCATCGGTCTTCAACACCGAGCTGACTGCCGCTTTGGAACTGGGTTCGTTGCTCGACGTGGCCGAGACCGTGGCTCATTCGGCACTGTTGCGCCGGGAGTCGCGCGGCTCGCATTCGCGCATGGACTACGAGGAGCGCGACGACGAAAACTTCCTCTGCCACTCCTTGGCGTATCGCACTGAGGACGCGCCGCGCATCGAATATCAAGACGTCGTCATCACCCGCTGGCAGCCCCAAGAGCGCACTTACTGATTGACGAGGAGCTATGAGCGACAAGACCATTGGCATCCGGGTGACCCGCTTCCGACCCGAGCAGGAGGACGCCCCCACCGAGCAGGTTTACGAGGTTCCCTATCAGGAGGACTGGGTCGTCCTCGACGCGCTCAACTACATCAAAGACCACATCGACGGCACCCTCTCGTACCGCTGGTCGTGCCGCATGGGCGTGTGCGGCTCTTGCGGCATGATGGTCAACGGCGAGCCCAAGTTGACCTGCGCGGCCTTTCTCAAGGACTACTATCCGAATGAGTTGGTGGTCCAGCCCCTCGCCCACTTCCCAATTGTCCGCGACTTGGTCGTCGATATAGACGATTTCATGGACAAGCTCAAGGCGGTTCAGCCGTGGATCATCCGCGAGGAAGAAAAGCCAGTCGCCGAAGGCGAGTATTTGCAGTCGCCCGCAGAGCTAAAGGAGTTCAAGCAGTTTAGCCAGTGCATCAACTGCCTGCTGTGCTACGCGGCTTGTCCCGTCTATGGGCTGGAAGACGTCTTCGTCGGTCCAGCGGCCCTCGCGTTGTCCTACCGCTACAACCTCGATTCGCGCGATGAAGGCTACGCCCAGCGCACGGTAGTAGCCGCTAGCAGCGAGGGCATCTGGGAATGCACCTTTATCGGTGAATGCTCGGTGGTCTGCCCCAAGGACGTGGACCCGGCCGCCGCCATCCAGCGCACCAAGCTCGAGACCACGACCAATTGGTTCAAATCCTTTCTCATGCCTTGGGGGAACAAATGAGCCAGTCGTACGAAACCTACAAGCCAAAGCTATCGCCGACTTGGTGGCTGAAAAGCCGCAATTACTTCCTGTTTATGATGCGCGAATTGAGCAGCGTCTTCGTCGCCGCCTTCGTCGTTCTCTTTCTGTACCAGCTTTTTGCACTGGCCAAGGGGCCGGAAGCGTATGCGGCTTGCCGCTCCGCACTGACGACGCCGGGATTTGTGGTTTTTTACGCGGTTGCCTTTGTCTTTGCGTTCTACCACACGATCACTTGGCTGGGAGTAATGGGCCGGGTCCAAGTCGTGCGGATGGGCGCGTTCACCGTGCCGCCTAAATTGGTAACGGCTGGTGCCTTCGTCGGGTTTTTCCTCGTGTCGGTGGCCGTTGGCTACATTTTCCTGTACGCGCTATAGCCATGAACTACAAACAAGACAAAACCGAACCTTTCTGGTGGGGCCTGTTTTCCGCTGGCGGCGTGGTAGCCGCCATGCTGATCCCCGTGTTGATCTACTTCGTCGGGTTGGCCGAGCCGCTTGGCTTGATCGGCGCGGAAGTGAGCGGATACGAGGCCATGAGCAAGTTGCTCAGCCTCCCGCTGGTCAAAGTGTTCTTTTTCGTCGTGGCCGTCCTACCGCTCTACCACGCGGCGCACCGCATCCGCTTCATGCTCCACGAATTTGGGGTGCGGAAGTTGATCCTTCCCATTCACTATTTCTGCTACGGCGGTGCCATAGTTGGCACTGGGCTGGCGGCTTACATCCTCTTTTATCTGCTTTAAACGTCGGTCCCGATAGATGCAATGAAGCCGACGCTGCAATCGCGCATCCGCGGCTCGGTGCTCGCCCAAGCTTGGGGAGACGCGCTTGGTGCCCCGTTTGAATTTGCGCCGCCAGACGCCGTTGAAAAGCGCACGGGCGAGCCGTGGTTGGGGCGGCTCCATTCATTCGCCGGGAAAAAAGGGCCGCATGGAATATGGGCTGATCAAGCACCGGCGGGCACGGGTACCGACGACGTGCGCTACAATTATCTTTTTATGGAACTGGCCGTCGAACTGGGGAGGATGCCGGCGGATCGGGAGGTGGCGCGGCGATTGTTGGACGTGTATGAGCGGCCCGGGGATTTTTTCCCCAGCAATGCTGAGCTAGCGCGCGAGCAGTTCGAGGTATGGGAAGGGGTTAGCCGCGGTTGTCTGGGCGAGGAGTCGCCGCGCTATCGAGGAGTGCCGCCAGCGGTGCTCGCCACGCGGAGCATTGGGCTTAACTATCCGACGTTGGCCGGGCTGTTGGTGCTGCCATCGGCGGGTCTGCTCTTTCCCGGCGATCCCGCAGGAGCCTATCGCGCTGCTTATGAGGCGGATTTTTTTGCGATTGGCTACGCACGCGAGGCCACTGCGCTATTGGCGGCGGCGCAGGGTGCGGCATTGGCCGATATGTCGCCGCCGGCATTGGTCGATGCCGTATTGGCGCTGGATCCCCTGTGCTTGGGAGGGTATTTCGGGGACACTTTCATCCGGCAGAAGCTGCCGCCGCTACTGGCGAGAGCCGCAGGTAAGAGAGCCACCGAATTGGCCGAGTTCCTTTCGTGGGATCTGCGCCATTTTAGCGTCTTTGACCCCTTCCGGGCGTTGGCCATTGCCTTTGCCGCGCTCTTGTCCCACCCCGACGACCCGTCCCTCGCGCTGCAAGTGGCGGCCAATCAAGGCGATCTCGACGAGGAGGGGCACTGGAGCCGCTACGCGGATATCGACTGCTATGCTGGGATCACCGGGGTGCTAGTAGGGGCTTGTTGCGGCGACAATGCGCTGCCAGCAGACGTGGTCGGGCAGGTCATCGCGGGAAACAAGGCCGTGTACGGATTTGACTTGGAGGAGACGATCACGCGTTTCGCGCGCTTAGTGGTCTCAAAGCAAGGAAAGGAAGAACGTCAATGCCCGTAGGAGACAAAAACGCTATAATCGCCGGTTGTGGAATGCATCACGTAGCCGTGCAGACGCGCGATTGGGAAACGTCGCTGAGCTTTTACCGAGATGTGCTGGGGATGGAGGTGGTCGCCGAATTTGGCTCTCCTGAGCGCAAGATCGCGCTCTTGGATGCAGGCGACGGAAGCCACCTTGAACTCTTCGCTCCTACGGCCGAGTCGCCCGCACCTGGGGCCGAAAGTCCCAACGATCCGGTGACGCATTTTGCCTTGGCGGTTACAGACGCGCGCGCCGCCACTGAGCGAGTGCGAGCGGCCGGATGCGAGATCACGGTCGAACCCAAGGATCTGACGCTGGACAGGCTGAACGTGACGATTGCCTTTTTCAAAGGCCCCAACGGCGAAGTCGTGGAGTTTTTCCAGACTCACTAGACTGAATTGGTATAAAAAAAGCGCGGGTGCCCAAAGGCCCCGCGCTTTTCGTGTTTGTCTGTAGGGATATTATTGAGGGGTTTCGGTTTCGGGGGCCGCGCCGATGACGATCACGTCTCGGGCTTGGAGGCCCTTGGGGCTAGCGACCGTTTCAAATTCCACCTTCTGACCTTCTTCTAGGGAGCGGAAACCATCACCGCGAATTGCGCTGTAATGGACGAAGACGTCGTCTTGTCCTTCGCGCTGGATAAAACCAAACCCCTTGGAACTATCGAACCATTTGACGGATCCACTTTGACGTTCGGACATGATGAAGGTTACCTCCCTTCGTAATGGCGTTGAACTAAGCGTTCCAAGCCGGGCTTAGAGCAGGATTGACCAAAAAAAGACCCTAGCGCGGGCTGCGTCCACCGGCACTGCGTCCACCGGCACCGCGTCCACCGGTACCGCGTCCACCGGTACCGCGTCCACCGGTACCGCGTCCACCGGTACCGCGTCCACCGGCACCGCGGACGAAGCCAACCTCGGCCATGCGAATGGCCTTCTGCTGCCGGCGGATGCTCTTTTGGCGGTTGATCTTCTTCTGGACCGAGGGTTTAGTATAAAAACGCCGCTTCTTCAAGTCGCGCAATAAGCCGGCTTTGCGCGTTTTGGACGTAAAGCGCCGCAGCGCTTTTTCAAAGGGTTCGTCCGATCGAACCTCGACGCTGAAATTGCTCATGTACTGCTCCTGACCTTTAACTGTTAAGTTCCTGCGTAAGAAAAAATATATTCTACGCTATGGCTTGCTCTTAGTCAAGAGCCATCTCGGCGACCGTGCTGACACGAGGCGAGAGCTATTAAAGTAGTTGCGATTTTGCCTAAATGGTCTTTTTTTTAAGAAGACTCCCCTATTCAGAGAGAAGTCGTGCTTTGCCGTTCGACTTCCATACTTCCTCTTATTGTTCACATAAAGGAGATGCTATGGCCTTTTCGCATACGAATTCCAAGGGGGTCACGTATATTCTGCATTCCCGGACCACGACCCTCAAAAACGGGAACTCGCAGACAATTTATTTCTTTGCTAAAACCGAGAAGGAAGGAGCTCTCGACGCGGTGCCGGCTGGCTATCAGGTGTCTGAGAGCAAAAACGGTCTGCCGGTACTAAAGCGCAGCTAAGTAGGCTGCCTTGGCCGAGCCTCGTTCAGGCCGGTGCCTTTTCTCGATATTCCCCGTCGAGAAAAGGCACCGGCCTTTTTTGCGCCCAAAGGTGGTGCTGTCGCGCTTTTATCGAGTGTAGCGTTGTCCTATACTATGTGGCATGGTATCAAAAACGGTAAGAGAACAGGCTACGGCCAACTTGCAGCACCGGTTGATCGAAAATCCCTACGTAGGTCGCGGCATTGTCATCGGTCGGACCGCGCAGGGGACTTGGATGCAGGTTTACTGGATCTCGGGACGCAGTGCCAACAGCCGCAACCGCATCTTCGTCGCCGAGGACGACGTGTTGCGGACCAAAGCCGCCGATCCCGCTAAGTTGAGCGACCCCACGCTTATCATTTACAATGCCATGCGCGTTTGCGCTCGGCGCAGTATTGTCTCCAATGGGGTCCATACCGACGCCATACACGAGGGTTTTGCCGCCGGTCGCAGCTTTGCCGAGAGCTTGGCTGGCTGGTTCCACGAGCCGGATCCGCCCAACTACACGCCGCGCATAGCGGGCTATGTCGATCTGGAAGCCGATGAAGCTTGGCTTGCCATACTCAAGGCCAGTCCCTTTGACCCCGAGCGCAGCGAACGCCACTTCTTCCGCTTCGACTGCGTCGAGCCAGGCTACGGTTACGCCATTACCACGTACGACTCAGATGGCGACCCGCTGCCTTCGTTTTCTGGAGTTCCCTATCTGTTGCCTCTCGCCGACGCGCCCGCCCACCTCTGGGAAGCCCTAAACCCCGAGCATCGGATCGCGCTTGCAGTGCGCCGAATCTCGGCTGATGGCGCGGTCGAAACCGAGATCATCAACCGCTATGAGGCGGTCTAGCCTCTGTACGCGCGGTGGCAAAGAAAAAGCGCGGCAGCGAACAGGGCCACGGCCACTGCCTGATGCAGCGATGCCAAGGCCAAAGGCACGTGCGCGACGATCGTGCCGATTCCCAAGCCGATCTGCACCACTACCAAGCAGAGGATTAGGCCAGCCCCAGCTTTTAGGGCCGTGCGGCGGGCAGCTACCCAAAGAGCTAGTGCCAGCCCGAGGACCGCAAAGGCGAAGAAGCGGTGTTGGAAGTGGACGGTAGTGGGGTTATCGAGCAGGTTTACGAGCAGCGGCTGCATAGACCACAAGCCGGCCGGAACCCAAACCCCGAACATTTTGGGGAAGGTGTCCGACAGGTGTCCGGCCTTGAGCCCGGCGACGAGGCCACCAGCGGCGATCTGGAGGCAGACGGCGGCAAATAGCCAAATGCAAAGGCGGCGTGCGGTGCGGTGCACCGACTGAGCCGCTGCCGCAGACGACAGATAGCCGAGGGCCTGCCAGAGGCAAGCGGCCAAAAGGGCCAGAGCGCAACAAAGGTGCAAGGTCAAGCGCAGGTGACTTACTTGGGGCCGGTCGTCTAAGCCGCTCTTGACCATCAGCCATCCCACCAAACCTTGGAGGGCGAAGAGCAGGCCAATGCCCAGATAGGTGGGTATGTGGGCGCGGGGAATGGCTCGGCGGCAGAGGAAATAGAGCAGGGGCACCACAAAGAGCAGCCCGGCCAGTCGGCCGAGCAAGCGGTGGCCGAACTCCATGTAGTAGATAAATTTGAATGCGTCCAGTTCCATGCCATAGTTGACGAGCTGGTATTCGGGCGTCTGCCGGTACTTGGCGAATTCGCTTTCCCAGGCCGCATCACTCAGCGGCGGAACGACACCGGTGACGACATTCCACTCGACGATGGATAGGCCCGAGCGGGTCAGGCGCACCCAGCCCCCGTACACTACGAGGACGACGATGAGGGCCGAGACAGCAAGAAGCCAGATGGCGAGTTGGCGATTGGTGGTCATGTGGCGGAGTTTGAACAAATCTCTCGTAGAAAGTATTCCCTGGCGATATATTGGCAACTTTTGCCGCGTCGCCGCACGCGCTAAAAGGAGGTACATGTGAAGCTAGCAAACAAAGATGCGTTAGTAACCGGCGGGGCCACTGGCATCGGCCGGGCTGCTGCCGAACTTTTCGCCCAAGAAGGGGCACGCGTCCACATCATTGACTACAACGAAGCGGAGGGCCGAGCCGCGGTGGCGCAGATCGAGGCCGCAGGAGGCCAAGCGCATTTCTACGCCACGGACGTGCGCTTGGAAGAGAGCGTGGCCGCGTCGGTTGCACAGATCAGAGAGCACACCGCTCGCCTCGATGTGGCGGTTTTCGCGGCCGGGGTCTTGACGGGGGCGTTCAAGACGATTGAGGAGCTGTCGGAGGAGGATTGGGACGCGACGCTCGACACCAACCTGAAGGGCACCTTTCTGTCGGCCAAATACGCGACGCCGCTCTTGGCAGCAGCCGGCCAATCCGTGCTGCTAATCATCGCCTCGGGCGCGGGTGTACGGGGCGGTTCCTCGTCTTATGCTTATGCAGCGAGCAAGGCTGGGCAGCACGGGTTGCACTACAAGCTGGAAGGTGAGTTAGGGCCTAAAGGGGTGCGCTTGCACGTGATTTGCCCTGGGGGGATTGCAACGCCGCTGAAGCTGGAGAATATAGCGCAGGGGGCCGAGGCCGCAGGCCGCGATCCAGAGGAAGCAAAGAGGAACGCCGTGCTGGGGGATCCGATGGGGATAGCGCGGATTTTGGCGTTTTTGGCTTCCGAGGAAGGGTCTTACGTGCGGGGGACGGTGTTCACTCGGTAGCGTTAGGCGCGCTCCCAACGGCTGGGGTCCATGCCCGGAGCCTCGGAGACCATGTTCGGGGGCTTGTTGCCGCCGTGGTAGTCCCAGTGGCGCGTGTTGCGGTCGGCGAAGAGCGGGCGGATTTCGTCGGGTAAGGTCTGGAGGTCTTCCTCGCTCCAGGGGCTAATTTCGTCAACTGGCCCGGCCCAAGCGGGTCGGTAGGCGATGGCCAGCATTTCGCGCGGATAGGTGCCGACGTTGGGGAAGTTGCCGTGGAAGACGCGGTGGTGGATGAGCACGGCAGAACCGGCCTTGCAAGGAACCATGACTTCTTCGGGGTGGGATTTGTAGCGCGTATAGGGGTTGGCGTCGGCGTGCAGGCACAGGTGTGAGCGCGGCACCACGCGGAAAGGCGAGACTTCTGGGATGAGGTCGTCGAGATAGTAGAGCACCCGTATCAAAACCGGGCAAGAGCCTTCAAAGCCGAAAATTTTGGAGCCGTAGGGTTGGCCATCGGCGTGGAGGCTGATGCCGGGATGGCCGGGTTCGGAGCGCGCATAGCCGTAGTGCATGAAGATCACTTCGTCGCCCAACAGTTCGCGCAGGAACGCGAGCGTCGGCGGGTGGCCGAGTAGGGCGGTGATTTCGCCGCCGTCGAATTGGATGTTGCTGCGGCCACGCTGGCGTTCGCTGTAATCGACGGCCGTGGTCTCGAAGGTCGCGGTGATGGCTTTGAGGCGGGCGATGTGGTCGGCGTCGAGCAGGTCGGGCAGGACGAGGTAGCCTTCGACTTCGAGTTGGCGGATGCGCTGGCCGGTGGTGAGGGCCGACCAGTCGCGGTCGTCAATGCGGGGTGCCATGGTTGTCCTCCTTGTGCAGGGGTGCTGTCGGAAAGGATACGGCATTGAGTAGCCGCAATCAACGGCAGCGGCGTGGTTTCCGAGATTACATGTGATATAAAAAAACTGGAAGAGAACTACTTTGCCGAGGACAGCTAGTCGGTACAGGCATACAGAACGAGTTAAAAACTTTGAGGAGCGACACAATGCCTAAATTTAAACTCAGCAATGCAGAACTTGCGTCAGCAGTGTCGGGAAAGTCGCCTGAGTTTCCTAAGTACACCACTCAGATCATGAACCTCGCCAATGGGAATGCACAGGGTACAAGGCCCAAGGTCGTCGGACAGATGACCGAACTATTCCGCGAATTTGGGGGGAACTCCTTTAGCGAATGGGACGCTTGGTATCGAAGCAAAAAGCCGGAGGCCTTGGATGACGCGACCGATAAGGTCTATGCGATGGTAGAAAAACTTCAGTTAGCTATTCAGCAGATTGACAAAGCTATGGTACGCGAGTGGGTCGAGGACCTCGTCGTGGCGAAAACATTTATCGGATTGTGCTTTGAGGAGGCTATTCTGTCCAAGATCGCACAATACAAAGGAGCTACGTACCGGCTATCAACCCCGGCCGAGGAATCGCAAGGGATAGACGGCTTCATCGGCGATATAGCAGTCTCGATCAAGCCATCGACTTACTCTACTAAGGATATGCTTGTCGAGGAGCTCCAAGGGAAACTGGTAATTTACGAAAAAACGAAAAACGGAATTACCTTCTCGTTCGATTTCTAAGTGTCAAAATAGGGTACTCACAACATTTAGAGGATAAAAATAGTGCAAACCACCGCTAAGCTGATATGCGGCCCTGCCCAGTCCATGGTGGGAATCCCGGATGAGTCGGTTGATTTGATCGTCACCTCGCCGCCCTATCCAATGGTGGAAATGTGGGATGAGATTTTTGCGCTCCAAGACGATCGCATTGGGGAGCAACTGTCGCGCAACAACGGACAGGCCGCTTTCGCGCTCATGCACGAATTGCTCGATGCGGTTTGGCTGGAGTGCAGCCGCGTCATGAAGCCGGGGGCCATTGCCTGCATCAACATCGGTGACGCCACCCGCACCTTGGATGGCGACTTCCAGTTATACTCCAATCACTCTCGTATCCTCAGTAGCTTTCTCGGCCAGGGTTTTGCGGCTTTGCCCGATATACTCTGGCGCAAACAGACCAACGCCCCCAACAAGTTTATGGGGTCTGGGATGCTGCCTGTAGGGGCGTATGTGACCTATGAGCACGAGTATATCCTCGTGCTTAGAAAAGGGCGGCGGCGAACATTCACAACGGCCGCGGAGAAGGCCAAGCGCCGCGAGAGCGCCTTCTTTTGGGAGGAGCGCAACGTCTGGTTCTCAGACGTGTGGCTCGATGTAAAGGGGACTTCGCAAGGGCTGGTCGATGCGCCGACCCGCGAGCGCAGCGCGGCCTTTCCATTTGAATTGGCCTACCGGCTCATCTGCATGTTTTCCGTCAAAGAAAACTGGGTGCTCGATCCGTTTGCGGGGACTGGAACGACGCTAGCAGCCGCTCTAACAGCGGGAAGGAATTCGGTCGGCGTAGAGATCGACAAGACGTTGGTGCCGGTCGCGCAGAACCTGCTGTGCTCCACACCTCCTGCCGCCAACGAGTACAATCGCGCCCGGCTAGCTCGGCACGCGGAGTGGGCTGCCGCGCGCACGGCAGAGAAAGGTCCGTTGAAATACAAGAGCCGCCACTACGGATTTCCGGTAATGACGGCTCAGGAACAGGACTTGTTGTTAAACGAAGTTACCGGAATTGTCGGCGATGGTGACGGCACGACGCTGGTAGCTCAGTACAGCGAGAAACCGAACGGCCTGATCGGTGAGTTTTTATCCGCCGAGCGCACGGTCGGCGAAGCCCCGCAGATGCTGCTGCCGATAGGCTGTTAGTATATGCCAGCTCGCCCTTGATCCGTCCATCGTCAAAAAAAGGGCACCCACAAGGAGTGCCCCTACATCTCATACTAGCGACGTATGCAGGGTTAGGAGATATTTCTAATCGGCGTTGCGCTCTTCCGCGCGCACCGCGCTCTGCAGCGCTTCATAGGCCGCCTCGCAGTCGGCGAGCGCGGCATTCTGCTCTTTGATCTGTTGGTTCAGCGCTTGTACTTGATCGTCGGTCACGGGGTCGGAACCGGCTTCGAGAAGCTGGTGGACCCGCGCTCCGAGGTCCGCTTGGGTGCGGTGGAGTTGGTTTTTGGCCGCGGCGATATCGAGCCGGGCACGCGCTAGACGGGTTAGGTCGCTGGCCTTGTCGGCAGCGGCGGCAGCGCCTTCTTGCAGCCCTTTCACGAGATTGTTCCACAGGTTGTCCACTGAGACCTCGTATGGTTTAAGTGTCTGGTGCCGAGGCGCGGCGCAGTTCGCGGAGGAGCGTTTCTTTGTTGGCCCGCGAAACTTGGCGGCCCTTGAGCTGAGCGGCGGGTAGCTGGCGCACGAGTTGGCGCAGGCGAGCGACTGGCAACCCCTCTAGCTCGTCGGGAGGTGGCTGCGCTGGCGGCGGGGTCGCTGCTTGGGGTTGGTTCAGGAGCAGGTTTTCTATGTCGAGGTGGGGGGCGGGAATGACGCGATGGCTAATCACTTGGCTGACCTTGAGCGCGGCTTCGACGCCGGCTTGCACCGCCACTTGGACAGCGGCAACCTCACCTCTAAAGTGCGTTGAAACCAGCCCGCCGCCGATGGGCTTGATGCCGAGGAGTTCGACTGGAGCAGATTTTACGGCTGCGTCGGATGCTTCGATGACGCCGACGAGACCGCGGGTCTCAATCAGCCCTATGGCAGCCATTGGTCGCGCATGGCTCGGGTCAACGAGTGTCGTTGAGGGTATGGGGGACGAGGGCTAAAAAGCGGGCGCGCTTGATGGCGCGGACGACGCGCGTCTGTTGCTTGCGCGTGGCACCGGTGCGCCGGGCCGATTCGATCTTGCCGGTCGGCGTGATAAACTTGACTAGGACATCGAGGCGCTTGTAGTCGATGTCTTCGGATTTGAGCTTGGCGACGGCCTCTCGGCGCGAGCTGCGAAACTTGTTGATGACGATGCTCCTTGTTAAGGCAACCGCTTGGTGCGGATGCACAAGTTCAAAAGGACAAAAAGTACTGGAGGGGCCGGGGAATGTCAATATATCCCCCGGCTCCGATCCCGTTCAACGCGGATTCATTTCGTCGTGGAGCTGGCGCATGATTTGGTGGTGCCCCATGCCCTCGTCCGATAGCTTTTTGTACTTGGCTTCGTCGATGCCCTCGCGCTTGAGAAAGCCGCGGATGTCGTAGCGGCCCTCGACTTCTACAGGTAGGCCGCCCTCTTCGACCATGAGCTGGAGGGGATAGCCCTTTTCTTGCAGCGGCAAGTGGATCACGCGGTTGCGGCGCGCCGATTCGTAGAGGGCCATCATAATTTCTACGGTGTCGCGGGCCGTGGTGCCGGCGTTGCGGTGCTCGGCCTTGTGGCCTTCGAGACAGGCGATGAGTTCGCGGACTTGAGCGGCGTTGGTGTTGCCGCCAATGGCCTTGGTGCCTTCGGCGAGCGCGAGATCGACTTCCCGCCAGCCGCCCGATGAGGCATTCATAATCTGGAGTCGGGTTTCGCTCACTGATAAGATCCCTTCGCTGCCACGGATTTCAAAGCAGCCGGCACCAGCCCCCTCGCGCATGAGGTCGGACTGAATGAAAAGCTGGAGACCGCCGTTAAAGTGGACCAAGCCCATGCAGGCGTCTTCGATCATGGTGTCGCGCTCGTAGCGATCGGTGTGGCGCTCGACGGCACCCATGACCCATTGGGCGCGGGGGTCGCCGAGCACGAAGCGCGAGCCGTCGATGGAGTGCGTGCCCCAGTTGGTCAGGCCGTCGGCGACCTTGTTGGTGACGAAGATCGGCTCGCCAATCGCGCCCTCTTCGACGAGCGCCTTGGCCTTTTCCCAACCCGGGGTAAAGCGGCGCTGATGGCTAATGACCAGTTGGGTGCCGTGCGCTTCGCAGGCATCGACCATGGAGTCGGCTGCGGCCATGCCGATGGCCATGGGCTTTTCGCAGATGACGGCGCGGGCACCGCCTGCGGCTGCGGCAATGGTGGGTGCCGGATGCAAAAGGTGCCAAGTACAGACGCTGACGATGTCGGGTCTGGCCTTTTCCATCATCTCTTCGACTGTTGCAAATTCCTGCGGGATGCCGTATGCGTCCACGTAGGTTTTGCGGGCCATGGGGACCGGGTCGGCGACGGCGATCACCTCGACCTCGTCCACGAGATTGTAGCCTTCCATGTGGGCGTTGCCGATGGATCCACAGCCGACGATTGCCGCGGTATAGCGTTTCATAGAGGATATCTCCTTGGCGAAAACGTGATAGCGGGTGTCATAATAAAGGATAGGCATTAGGTTATCTTCAAGTCCGCAGGCCGTACCAACCGAGTCTGTAGGCTTGGGAGCGACCATCAACCATGGAAACCCTATACGTTTTGCCCACTCTCTCCATTCCGCTTTCCGAACTGCGCTTCAAGTTCCACCGCAGTTCTGGGCCAGGGGGACAAAACGTCAACAAGCTCAATACCTCCGTCGAGCTACAGTACGACTTTGTCCACAGTGCGGTGCTCAGCGACGAGCAGCGCCAGCGGATTGCTGAAAAGCTCGCCACGCGCCTGAATAGCACAGGCGCGCTGTCGATCCAATCGGAGCGATTTCGCACGCAGGGGCGCAATCGCTCCGACTGCCTCGACAAGCTGGCCGCCCTGCTTGCCGAGGCGCTCAAGACACAGCCCAAACGCAAAAAAACCAAACCCAGCCGCGCCGCCCAAGCGCGTCGCCTCGACAGCAAGCGGCGTCATTCCAAGAAAAAAAAGAATCGCCAAACGCCTTTGGATTGAACGTTTGGCCCTATTGGTGCGTCAAAAGAAAGATAGTATTTGCGCATGTTCACTTGGCGTTCTATCTTAAACCTTAACGTGAACGTAAAAGTTTTTCTCTGAAAATGTTGAGGACTAAAATGAAAGCACAAAATAGAGAAACAATGTACTCGGCGACCGATCTCTACTGGCGCGACATAAAAGATGCCGAGCCGCTCAGTCGCGAGGAAGAAGTTGCCCTCTTCAAGCGCGCTAAAGCAGGGGACGAAGAGGCGCGTCAGGCGCTGGTGCGGGCCAATTTGCGCTTCGTGGTTCGCGTTGCCCGCGAGTACCACGAGTCTGGTCTCTCGTTGATCGAGCTGATTTCCGAGGGCAATCTCGGGTTGCTGGAGGCGGTCCGGCGCTTCGATGAGACGCGCGGTTTTAAGTTCATCACCTATGCGGTGTGGTGGATTCGCCAAGCCATCCTCCGCGCCCTAGCTGAACACGGCAAAATTGCTCGCCCGCCGCTGAGCAGGGTCAGCGACCGGCAGAAGGTCGAAAAGGAAGCCGATGTCCTCGCTCAAGCGCTAGGCCGCGCCCCGACTGCTGAGGAAATCGCCGATTGCGTCGATTTCTCGGCAGAGCGCATTCGCAATGCCTTCGAGATGGGGCAGCCGGATCTGCCCTTGGACGCCCCGGCTTTTGCCGACAGCGAGGTGACTTTTGCGCAGACTTTTGTCTCGGCTGAGCCTAGCTCGCACGAACATTTTGTCGAGGGGGAAATGTGCGCGGCTGTAGCCAATTGTCTGAAGGTGCTCGACGCCCGCGAGTCCCACATCGTCCGCGCTTATTTTGGCCTTGACGACAGCGCGCCCAAGACCTTGGAGGAAATCGGCGAATCCTTGGGCGTCACCCGCGAGCGCGTGCGGCAGTTGCGGAACAGGGCGCTGGAAAAAATGAAAGACGAGTGCGGCGGGCAGCTAGTCGAGTTTTCGAGCAACTGAGCGGGTGAGCGGCTCATTGCCGGGGGCTGCGCCGCGTCCTATTATTGAATATCCTTAACGAGAGGACGCTATGGCCCCGCTGCGACAGAAATTATTGGTGCTCTACGCCCATTCTCCCGATTTGCACAGCCAAACTGTGGCTTGGTCGCTTTACGACGGCACGGGCGCGGAGCGGTCCAGCAGCGGCGATAGCGAGGAACCGCCCTATCCTTCGGTGGTGGCGGCCATGCGAGACGGGTGGCGGGTGGTGCAGTTTCCCCAGCAGTACCCGGCCTATCCAGGCATGGAATACAACACATCCTACCTGAAATACGAGTACATCCTCGAAAAAATGGAGGCAGTCGATGGTCGATGAGCAATATCTCCTTACTACCAAGCAGATGGCGCAGTTTGTCGCCGACGGCTTTTTGCGCTTTGACGAATTAGTGCCCCACGAGCTCAACCGCGCCGCGTGTGCGGAGATGGAAGCCGGGGTCCCACGGGGCCGCGCCGGCGCGCCGCTCGCCGAGTTGTGGACCGATGCGGCGGTCGGTCAAGTCGTGCGCCTGCCCCAGATCCAGGGGATTATCCACAGTCTGGTCGGCCCCGACCCGCTCTACGATCACCACGCCGTGCATACGGTTGATGCCCATCACGAACACGGGCAGATCTGGCATGCCGACGCGATTATCGACACCCGGCTGCACTTTGACATCCAGCTCTTTTACTTTGCCCACGATACGCCGAGGGAGATGGGCGGTACCATGTTCCTCCCCGGCAGTATCTATCGCCGTATAAGCGAGTCGGATATCGCTCGCTATCAAAACTTCCTCGGGCAGATGCCGATGGTCTGCAAGGCCGGTACGGTGGCCGTGGCCCACCACGGCATCTGGCACTGCGCCCAGCCCAACCTAACCGGCCGCAAGCGCTACATGTTCAAGCTGCGGCTCAACCCCACGGTGCGGCAAAAGAAGCTGTGGAACACCGACGATATCGACGATGCGGAGATCCCCGCGCTGCTCAACGCCAATCACCGCTGGTACGGCAACGAGGTGCGCTTAGAGGTCGTCAACCGCATCAAGCTGTGGCGTTTCTTGACCGGCGACGAAAACTACGACGTGTCCTACTGGCTGTCGCGGTTGGAGAACGCGCCCGATAATGAGCTGCGGGCAGCGTGAACTGAACGCGCCCCATGCAAAAGCAAAAGCCGACCCAATAGCTGGGTCGGCTTTTTTCGTGTTGACTGTGTCGGCTTAGCGGTGCAGTGGCTTACTCCTTCAGAAGGCAAGAGCAATCCAGCGGGTCTGGACTAGTGAAAACCTTACGCGACAATTTGTCTAAGACCGCCACATCGGTATGCTGGCGCTCGCCGCGACCGTCGGAGAGCAAAATAGATCCATGGCGCTGCCAGTTGGTCCAGGGGCCGGTAAAACGCGGTTCAGCGTCGGCGGCCTCGCGGTAGAACGCCCATTGGGTCACTAACCGCGATTCTTGATCGATCCAGACCGCGTATTTGTTCTGCGGGGTGACGCCGACGTCTTTGAACGTGAGTTCCAACACTTCGGCTGGTCGGCCGTCCTCGGTGGCTTCTAGGCCCCGATAGCTCAGGGTAACGCCGGTGTCTTTGAGCTTGTAGGGCATGACCAGCCAGTACGAGTCGTTGATCCAGGCGCGGTAGCCGTGGTCGAGTTTGGCCGCGAGCGTGTCGGGGTCGCTGATTTCCTCACCAGCGGCGAAGGCGCGGCCCTCTTTGCTGTGGATGTTCATCAGCACCGTCAGATCGTCTTGCTCGAAGCGAATGTCCCCCGTCCACTTGTCCCACACGTGCAAGCGGAACCCAAAAAAGCGCCATGTGATGTAGCGCGTGGTGTCCCAGTTGGCGCGGCCACCCATCGCAGCCATAACTTCGTCGGCTAGGGCGATGGCCTTGGGGTCGGAATCGGCGGCGTTGAAGCCGGGGGCCGCGGGATTGTCGGCGGCGTAGGCTAGGCCGATGCAAAAGAAGAAAACTAGGAGTAAGCGCAACATGGGAATCCTTGCGGTTGTGGGTGGCTGGAGCGCGAAGAGTCTGCCGACTTCTTACAAATGATCAGGTAGAACCTCGGGTAGTAATTTCTCTAACTCGGCCAACGGGGCCTCCAAAGTCTGGATGGCCTCGGTCCAGAACTGAGTGTCTTCGAGGTCGCGGCCTAAGGCCCGGCGGGCTACGCCTTCGGCCGTGTCGCTGCCGGTGAGGCGGAGGAATTCCTCGTAGCGGGGAAGAAAGTCGGGTCCCTCTTGTTTAAACATTGAATATAGGCCACGGCTGAGCAGGAAGCCGAAAGTATAAGGAAAGTTGTAGAAGGTCACTCCGGTGATGTAAAAATGGAGTTTCGAGGCCCAGAAGTAGGGATCTTCGCCTCCCTGTGCAAGCGCATCACCAAATACTTCGCGCTGGGTTTCGACCATCAGCTCTTTGAGGCGGCTGACTGTGAGTTCGCCGTCGGCGCGTTCCTCGTAGAGCTTTTTCTCGAACTGATAGCGCACGGGGATGTCGAGCAGGAAGATCGCGCCGTGGCCAATCTCTTGGTTGAGGGCGCTGGCCTTTTGGGCCGGGCTGAAGGAAGGGTCGGCGAGGATGCCTTCGGTGAGGATCATTTCGCCGAAGGTGGAGGCTGATTCAGCCAGCGTCATCGGGTAGAAGTGGGCGTAGGTGCGCACGTCGCGCATGATGTAGCTGTGGAAGGCGTGGCCGATCTCGTGGGCGAGCGTGAGCACATCGCCGAGGGTGTCGTTGTAGGTCATATAGACGCGGGACTCGCGGGTCAACAGCGAGCCGGTGCAAAAGGCTCCGGGCCGCTTGCCGGGGCGGGGCGCGTGTTCGACCCATTGGCGTTCATAGACTTGGCTGAGGAACTCGCCTAGGTGTGGGTAGGCTGCCGCAAAGGAGCGGGCGACGAGGTCCGTGCCCTCTTCCCAAGAGAGCTGCCCTTGGTCGGGCAGCGGCAGCGGCGCGCCCAGATCGTACCAAGCGACGCCCTCGATGCCCATGAGCTGCGACTTGAGGGCGAGAATGCGTCGGGGCAGTTCGATTTGCTCGGCGATAGCCGCAAACATCGCATCGAGGGTCTTGGGCGAGATTGACGCTTGAAAGCGAGCGACATCGAGAAAGTGGTCCACGCCGCGATGCTGGTTGAGGGTCAGCCGCGTCCCCGAGATGGCGTTGAGCGCGGCAGCGGCAACGTCTTCCATGCTCTCCCAGGCCCGGTTGCCGCCATCAAAGGCGGCTTGGCGCACTCGGCGGTCGGGGTCTTCCATTAGGGCGCGGCGCTGCGACATAGGGCGGCGCTCGGTGCGGCCGTCGGGAAAATCCATGTCAAATTCGAGCTTGCCGGAGATCGAGTCGTAAAGGCGGCCCCAAGCGTGGAGACCGTCAACGCCGAGGTCGGCCGAGAGTATCTCCTTTTCCGGGCTCATGGTGCGCTGCGCGTCTTCGCGCTGGCGGCGGAGGAAGTGGCCGGAGTCGGCCAAGGCGGACCGCTGGGCGAACTTGGTAAAAATTTCGTCCGAGGCGTCCTTGAGTGCGCGCAGGAGTTCGACATCGAGCTTTTCGCTCTCGGCCGCCAGCAGGGCAAAGGCGGCCTCCTCGCGGGCATAGTCTTCGTTGCGGGCGTCCGCCGCGGTGAGGCAGCCGAGGTAGGAACCCAGATGGGAGAGGCGGTCAATCAGGCCCTCCGTCAGGAGGAATATGGCCTCCCAGGCGTCGGCATTGTCCTCAGCGAGCGGTGCTAGGGCGGCGGCTTGCTGACGTGCCGCCGCAAGATCTCTTTGCAATTCGTCCTTGAATTGCTGCATGGCCGGGCCATCAAATTCAGCGAAATAGCTCGTCAGGTCCCAGTCCATGACTGTTGGAGTAGTGGTCATGGGGCGTTTTCCTTGCTGTGATATAAATCCTAAAAGTTATCCGCAGATGGACGCAGATGGACGCAGAATAGTCGTCATTGCTATAGGATGCTGTAGATGCTGGGTAAAAATAACAGCGCCCTCTGCCACAAAGGCAAATTGGTCGCTAAACGGTGGCTTTCCTATATTGGCACTTCCATCCCGTCCGCTTATTCGCAGAGGTCCACGATGCTCAAGTGCGCAACTTCCCTGTGGTCGGCCGATTTGGCCAATCTCGCGGCTGATATCCGGCGCGTCGCACCCTATTCGGAGCGCTTCCATCTCGACGTGGCCGATGGTCATTATGCGCCGACGATGCTGTTTTTCCCAGATCTGGTGGCGGCACTGCGGCCGCATACGGAGCGGCCCTTTGAAATGCACCTGATGACTACCGATCCGGCCGCGTGGATTGACCCCTTTGCCGAGGCGGGTGCCGACGCCATTATCATCTGCTTTGACTCGGCTGCTGACCCAGGGGCCGTGCTGGAGGCGATTAAGGCAAGGGGACTTCAGGCCGGAGTCTCGCTCTTGCTGGAAGAGGATCTCGACTTACTCGATCCCTATTGGCCACTATTGGATGTGTTGACGCTGCTGAACACGGCTGCTGGGATCAAGGGTGCCGATATGGACCCGCAGGCACTCGCTAGGATCCGCCGAGCTAGGGACGAGATCGACCGACGCGGCTTGGCGACAGTGGTGGAGGCCGATGGCGGGATTCGCCGCCATACTGTGCCGCAAATTGCGCGGGCTGGTGCCGACTATATCGTCCCTGGCTCGCTGATGTTCAAAGAGGATCCAGGCGCGATGCGCGAGTGGCTGGCCAAGCTCGGATAGCGATCACAGCAGCTTGCAGCCTTCCAGTTCTTTGGTGCTCAGGCGGATGCCGCCGGCGCGGAGCCCGCGCACTGGATATTCGCTGATGGGGAAGACCTCGTTGAGCTTGCGGAGGCGCGGTTTGGGCTTGTAGTCGAGGGCGATCTGTTTGTCGGAGTCGGTGGTCAGCTTGAGCACCTTGCAATCGGCGGGCACGAGATCATAGCTGCGGCCTAAGATGAACTTGTCGATTGTGCAGCGCTTGATGTAGGAGGCCCCGGCCTTGTCTCTATAGATGATGGTGAAAATCAGGTCTTTGTCGATCAAGCCGCAGTAGAGCATGCCCTTGCCGACGAATAGCTTGTCCGGCGCGTGGACGACCGAGTAGGTGCCGTCCTTGCGGATGGCGAGCACAGCGTCGTAGAGCGACACCTCGCAGAGGGTGGTGCCGCTGATTTGGTGGCCGAGATAGCCGGTCTTTTTGTCGTAGCGGAGCTTGAGGTTGCGATTGGCAGCCGAGCGCGCATCGACTCTTTTGATTTCGACGATTTCGGTGCGGCGCGGAAATTGGCTGCGGTATTTGTCGATGAGATCTTGGATAAAGGTGATGGTGTAGGGGATAATACCATCCAAATGCTTCTCGATCTGGCGCAGGCGGGCGCGGATCTCCTTCATCTCTTTTTGGGCGCGATTGATGTCGTAGCGCGAGATGCGGCGGATCGGAATCTTGAGCAGGGTCTCGATATCGTCGTCGGTAATATCGCGCTTGATCTGAGGGGCAAAAGGCCAAAGCCCGGTGCGCACGGCTAAGGCGACTTCGGCCGTGGTGGTCTGCTCCTCAATGGCCTGATAGATGCGGTTTTCGATAAAAATTTGTTCGAGGGTCTTGGCGTGAAGCCTGTCGTTGAGTTGCTCGGCTTCGAGACGGAGCTCGGCCTTGAGGATGTCGACGAGGCGATCGACGTTGTGCTGCAAGACTTCAGTGGCGCTCAGGACCTGGGGTCGATTCTGATCGTTGATCAGCATCAGGTTAGCTGAAATCGACAGCTCGCAATCGGTGAAGGCGTAGAGCGCATCCACGATTTCCTCGGTATAGGTCCCGCGCGGCAGCTTGATCTCGATTTCGACGTTTTCAGCGGTGTAGTCGGAGATGGTGCCGATCTTGATTTTGTTCTTGCGCGCAGCGTCTTCGATGGAGGCGATGAGTTGTTCGGTGGTGGTGCCGAAGGGGAGATCGCGGATGACGATGCGCTTGGGGTCGGAGGTGTCGAGCCGGGCGCGGACTAAGACTTTGCCATTGCCGTCGTTGTAAGCGGAAAAATCGGCTAGACCGCTGGTGGGGAAATCGGGACGGAGCTGGAAGGGGCGATCTTGCAAATAGGCGATTTGGGCTTCTAACAGTTCGATGAGATTGTGCGGCAATATCTTGGTCGCCATGCCGACGGCAATGCCTTCGGCTCCTTGGGCCAATAGTACCGGGATTTTGGCGGGGAAAACCACCGGCTCCTGATTGCGACCGTCGTAGGAATCGACGTAGTCGGTCAGTGCCTTGTTGAAGAGCACCTGTTTGGCCAGTGGCGTGAGCCGGCACTCGATATAGCGGGCGGCGGCGGCTTCGTCCCCGGTGTAGATGTTGCCGAAATTACCCTGTTTTTCGATGAAGAGGTCCTTGTTGGCCAACAACACGAGCGCGCCGTAGATCGACTGGTCGCCGTGCGGGTGGTACTGCATGGTCTGTCCTACGACATTGGCGACCTTGTGGAATTTGCCGTCGTCGATCTTGTGTAGCGCGTGGAGGATGCGGCGCTGGACGGGTTTGAGCCCGTCGTTGATGTGCGGAATTGCACGGTCCCTGATGGAGTAGGAGGCGTATTCGAGGAAGTAGTTGTCGTAGAGATTGTCGATATAGGACATTAGACTAGATGCTCCATAATGTAGTCGCGGCGGTTGGGGGTGTTCTTGCCCATGTAGAAGGAGAGGGTCTCGGGGACGGTGTCGAGCGAGCGGACGCCGACTTTGACCAACCGCATTTCGCCGTTGATAAACTGTCCAAACTCCTTGGGGGAAATCTCGCCAAGGCCCTTGAAGCGGGTGACTTCCGCGGTGCCCTTGAGCTTCTTGGCGGCGCGTTGGCGCTCGCGCTCATCGTAGCAGTAGTGGGTCTCTTGTTTGTTGCGGACCCGAAAGAGCGGCGTTTCGAGGATATAGACGTGACCCGAGGTGACTAGCTCTTCGAAATAGGTGAGGAAAAAGGTCATCAGGATATTGCGGATGTGGAAGCCGTCCACATCCGCGTCAGTAGCCATGACGACTTGGTTGTAGCGCAGGTTGCCGATGTCTTCTTCGATCCCGAGGGCCATCATCATATTGTAGAGTTCTTCGTTTTTGTAGATGGAGGCGCGGGTTTTGCCATAAAGGTTTTGCGGCATGCCCCGGAGGGTGAAGATGGCTTGGGTCTCGGGATCGCGCGAAGAGACGATCGAGCCAGCGGCCGACTGCCCTTCGGCGAGGAAGATCGTCGATTCTTCGCCGCGCTTCTTGTCGCCTTTGTGGTACTTGCAATCCTTGAGCTGGGGGATTTTGATCTCGATGCGCCGCGCTGCCTCCTTGGCTTCCTTTTTAACCGCGTTTAGCTCCTTGCGCAGCTTTTCGTTGTAAGTGATGCGCGCTTCGAGCTTTTGCGCAGTCTCGCGATTCTTGTGGAGGAAATCGACGATGGCTTCGCGGGTCTCGTTGACGATCCAGCCGCGGATGTCGGTGTTGCCCAGCTTGTTTTTGGTTTGCGACTCAAAAACCGGCTCTTTGACCTTGACGGCGACGACGCCAAAGGCCCCATCGCGCACATCGACGCCGTTGAAGGATTTCTTGTAAAACTCGTTGACGCCTTTGAGCACGCCCTCGCGGAACGCGCTCTGGTGAGTGCCGCCGTCGGCCGTGTACTGGCCGTTGACAAAGGAGCGGTAGGACTCGCCGTAGCTATCGACGTGCGTGAAGGCAAATTCGAGGTACTGGCCCTTGTGGTAAGCGGGCGGATAGAGAACCGAACCGCCGGCCTCGCTGTTGAGGAGGTCGAGCAGACCCTTTTTGGACTCGAATTTTTGGCGGTTGCAGTACAGGCGCAGACCTCGGTTGAGGCAGGCGTAGTTCCACAGCCGGCGCTCGACGAACTCGTGGTTGAAGTCGTATTCGCCAAAGATGTCTGCATCGGGCAAAAACTCGACGTACGTGCCGTCGGGCTCGTTGGGCGCTCGGCTCTTCTTTTGCTTTTTCAGTTCGCCGCGCTCAAAGAGCACTTCGGCGCACCGGCCGTCTCGGTAGGAGCGGACGACGAAGTGGGCCGAAAGCGCGTTGACGGCCTTGGTGCCGACACCGTTGAGCCCCACGCTGAACTGGAAGACGTCGTCGTTGTATTTGGCACCGGTGTTGATGACCGAGACGCACTCTACAACCTTGCCGAGGGGAATGCCGCGGCCGTAGTCGCGGACTTGGACTCGCCCTTGGTCGATCTCGACGTCGATCTGCTTGCCACAGCCCATGATGAACTCATCGACGGCATTGTCGATGACCTCCTTGAGCAATACGTAGATGCCGTCGTCGGGATCGGCTCCCGAGCCGAGGCGGCCAATGTACATGCCGGTTCGCAGGCGGATGTGCTCAAGTGAAGAGAGGGTTTTGATCTTGCTTTCGTCGTACGTGGCCTTGCCGTTGGCGCGGCCGTTGGTCAGAGTCTTGGCCATTGCTTCCATAAGAGGTTTGTAGTAGAACGAGCCGCGATCCTAGGGAAGGGACGCGACCGGCGGACAATGGGAGACTTAAAATGCAGGAGAGAGCAGAAGCATCAAAGGGAGGAGGAAGGGGAGACGCTCTCCTTGGTGCGGCTACTAATTTAAGAAATTCTCCACCTGTTTAATATAGTGAACATATATGCAGTTGTCAATCAGATGCGGGTGCGGGGAACTGCGGGGCCGTGGCTGCTTTTGCTGTATCTATTGGGCAACGGTTGTGTTGCGCAGGCGATACGCCCAAGCGCATCGGTCGATTGGCGCGGAGACTGAGGTCAAAAGTAATCTATATTAGCTAACGTATCTAATTACAAAGACTTAACGAATATCAACGGCGAATCAGTTTTATCTGACGCGCTTCTTGGCACGTTTTTCGCTTTTGTTCCCGCTGAAGCCTCAGCCGTGTTTCACCCTATCGGCAGTATTTACAAATGGAAGCAAACAGAAGGCCGGCTGCTGCTGCCATTGCTGCTGTGTCGCATCTCAACCGGCTATCAAACGAATGGCTGATCGAGCCAAGGAGGAACGCCTATGAAACTCAGGATCGTATCGAAGCCTTTTAATGGCTATATGTCGCCAGCAGCAGAGTCTGCTGATACAGACTCTACGGACACTGAGAAGTCTAATGCGCCAGCGAACTGCTGCTGCTGCTGCTGCTGCTGCGCCATAACTGTGTATTAGAGCGGCAGCTAATTTCATCTTAACCAAAGGCCATTAGATAATTTCACCCAGTCATCAGCATATAAAGCATGAGAGCAAACAGGTCCGCTGTTGCTGTCACTGCTGCTGATCTCAACCGGCTATAAAGTGAATGGCTGACTTAACCGCTAGCCAAGGAGGAACGCCTATGAAGCTCAGGATCGTATCGAAGCCTTTTAATGGCTATATGTCGCCAGCAGCAGAGTCTGCTGATACAGACTCTACGGACACTGAGAAGCCTAAGGTGGCACCTAGCTGCTGTAGTTGTAGTTGTAGCAGTTGTTGTGATGTAGTAATAAATCCTTTGGATTTCTAAATGCCGTCAGGATGGCTAACCTAACCGCTAACCAAGGAGGAAAGCGAGATGAAGCTCAGGATCGTATCGAAGCCTTTTAATGGCTATATGTCGCCAGCAGCAGAGGGTGATTCTATTACTGATAGTATAAAAGATGAAATCTCTAACAATACAGCGGCAGCTTGCTGCTGCTGCTGCTGCTGCTGTGCAACTATCGAGATCAACTAAACGTCGTTAGATCAGGTCATTTTGGTGACGCTCTTTTACGGCTGAGGATATTTTGACCTCAAACGGCACTTGGTTGTTCGATATTACCCTGTCCGTAGCAGTCCCTATAGATTGCTACGGGCAGGTCTTAACACTTGATGATCTGCCGTCAGTTGTGTCTGCGGCATTAATAGTTCTCGATCAGCTATTTTCAGGTAAGCCACAATAACCAAAAGGGTAAATGTCCATGGAGACCCAGCACAAATCCATTAATGATTGCCGTTTCGTGCTCAATCCCTCGCTCAAGTTCATCTTTTGCGGCGAAGATGAAATTTTAGTACTGCACGGCATGAGATCCAAATTCAACCAGACGATCAGAGATGAAGGCCGAACTCATCTTTTAGGGCGAGTGCTCCGTCGTTTGAGATCGCCAACTTCTCTGCAAGACCTACAAGAGCAAAAAGTGATTGAGGAAGAAGAGCTTGAAGATACGGGAGAGCTCCTCACAGCTCTGGAATCCCAAGGATTTCTCTCGCAGGAAAACGAAAGTCCTATCATAAGTTATTTGAATGCTATTGTGAGCGAAAACCAAGACCTCGATAACATCTGCATTGGCATTGTAGGTGCCGGCTACTTCGGTAGCCGCGTGGCGGAAGAACTCGCAAAGATTGGAGTAGGCCAGATGCAAATTCTGGATGACCGATGCATCGAAAAGGTAGCGATTGATCGGGCTCAGTTTAACTTTTCCCCTACCTATATAGAGAAAGGAAAACCGTATGTCGAGTGCTTGAGATTACATCTGTCGGACCGAGGTTACGATCAAATCAAGACGATCAAAGAACCCTACCATAATCAAGGTGCCTTAGAAGACCTATTTAGTGATTCAAACTTCGTCGTCGCCACTTCCGAAGTATTCTCTTCCCATCTCTTTCACACCGTGGATATCACAGCACTTTCTGCTGGAAAGCCGTGGATATCCGCATTTATGGATGGAAGTGAATCCTGTATTGGGCCCATTTATGTGCCTGGAGAAACATGTTGCTACAACGAGTTTGAAATCCAATCAGAAGCTACATTATCTATTCAGCGTAGCGAATACTATACTTATAAAGAAGAAATGAGCAAGAACGGCCTTTACTGTCATCAATTTGCATTTCCACCCTACGCTAGCATAGCCGCCGGCTTCGTAGTAGGCACTACTTCGTCTTTTCTTTTATCGGGAAAATCTTCCTTAGTCGGTCGCTGCTTTCGTATCAATTTTGAAAAACCTTATGTGGATTACGAAGAGATCCTGAAGCTGCCTAGATCTCCTGTATCTATTGATACACGCAACAGTTATAGACAGATATTCCTCTAAACATCTTACGAACCTGAACGGAGTGTAAAATGACCACCGAATTTTCCCATGTCGATCCAGATCCCCTTTTGGAGCATATTCAGACATTTTTGGAATCGCCGATTATACCTTCTCCTCATAGTATTGATTTAAGTCACTCGGCGGCTTCGGATTGCCTTTATCGACAGGTTAGACCAAAGCCACATCTGGCCGAATTGTACCACGAAAACTCAAAACTAAACCCTCACTCAACTCTCCAGATTCCCGCTGACACCTCAACTCTTGAACAGGTTCGTCGATGGTTTTTTGATACGGCTTATTGTGTTGATGAAGAAATATTAGTTGCCAACGGCTCTGGACTGAGGATCTCCTATGACCAACTTCCTGAATGGCTGCAAAGTCCATTAAACCTTTTTTCCAAACCGGGTTTACTGACTGACTTACTCTATGCCACCGATTTGATCGTGCTACATGATGGAATACTCTTCCGCATAGTTCCAGAATCTGATTACCTATGGATCGAACATGAAGTAAAAGATCAAATGGCTCTTATGCCTAGCCTGTTTTGGCGATCTCTGCCGGTGTGCCTTGAAGAATGTTCGACTATGTTAATCATTGTTGCCTGTCCTTGGCGATACATGATTCTCTACGGTCCCCGGGGCTACCGCCACACTTTGCTCGACATTGGGCGACTGCTAGGATACTTTCAATATCAGTGCAAATTCAATGGACATTTAGCTACCGTTCATCAGGACTTTCTCGATATAAAAGCAGATCAATTTGTGCAAGCCGATGGTGTAGAACGGTCTGTTTATGCCCTTCTTACTTTCTCACCCATTAACACGGATGAATGAACAATGACGATTAAAGAAGAAAAATCCGCTACGGTAGAAACACCAGAATCCTTACCTCATTCAGAGCCGATGAATGATATAGATCCAGTACTGCTACAAGAACTGGAAGAGTTAGCGTCTCAGGAGCAGCAAGTTTTATGCGAATTTCTGAAGCGTGTCAAAAGGAATAGATCAGTTAGTGAGCATATAGATGAATTGACTGTCGTAGTAAACGGGCTAAAGGAGTATCAGACGAAGGGTGAATGGCTATCTTTCCGAAAGATGAATGAAAAAATCGCGCCCGAGCTACACAAAGAATTCATCGGCACAGAGAAGATTCAACTGAAGACAACATTCCCTCCTATCGCCGATCCTATATCAGAGGTGCTCAGAAGCCGGACCTCGATCCGAGACTTCAAGGGAACGGATCTACCGCTTGAAAAATTGAGCGCATTATTAAATTATTCCTGCGGTGTACGAGGCACTATATCGGCATATAATCGCCGCGACATTACGCTACGCAATTTTCCAACTCCTGGTGGACTACAATGCACTGAGTTTTATCTCGTAATCAATGGAGTAAAAGACATCTCTCAAGGTTTATATCATTACAGTTCGATACAAAATTGTCTAGAACTTATTGAGAAGGGAAATTTTCGTTGGCGTATAACCAAATGCTGTCCTCAACACGAATGGTTAGCCGAAGCAAATGTCATCATTCTTATTGCTTCTGACATATCACGACTTGCGTGGAAATACGGTGCCTATAGGTCATATCGCTTAGCACATCTCGAAACGGGTGTTGCAAGTCAGAATGTACATCTTGTTGCTACGGCTCTTGAATTAGGTTCATGTATGGTATTTGGCTTTGATGACGAACGTATAGACTCTTTATTAGGGCTGGATGGACTCCAAGAATTTACAGTCCTATTGATTGCCATTGGTAACAAAAAATCGCTTCGGCAGAAATCTACCGTTAAAAAGTAGTTAAGGAGCTATATGATATGGCCTTTACAAACCAAATAATCTGGCTTCAAAGCTTCATTGCACTCTGGGTTATCGAGTGTAAGTTGTTCGTGCGTCAGCCGGCTGCCGCTTTCTTTACATTTATATTCCCGGTCTTAGTCTTTCTTTTATTTGGTTCTATATTTGGAGAAGCTCCGATGTGGAACCGCCCTGATGTACGCTACATCGATTATTACGCTCCAGCACTCATGTCGGCATACATCGGCCAAGCTGGCTTGACAAGTCTCATTAATTTCTTGACTGAATATCGTCTAATCGGCATTCTCAAACGCTATATCATCAGCCCACTCTCGCTTGGATTTTATCTCTGTGTCCACATCGCAATGCAGGTTGTTATATTTATTATTTCTGCCGCTATCTTATTCATTATTGCAGAAAACGTTTTCGATCTCCATTTCCGTGGGCACTGGGCAATTGTTCTATTAGTGGGGATGATATGTATTACTTGTTTTTTTGCCTTGGGCTTTTTAGTGAGTGGACTTTCCAAATCGTTAAGAGATGTCCGAGCACTAGGTCAGTTTTTGTTTCTCGTCATGTTTTTCATATCGGGAGCTACATTTCCACGGCAAATGTTTCCAGATTGGCTACAGGTCTTGAGCTTAGGTTCGCCTTTGACACATGTAGTATCGACCTTTTCTGGCGTGTGGCTTGGAGATCCGATAAGTCAATATATAAACTCGTTGCTGTTTCTTATAATCATAACCATATTGTCATACTTAATAGCTATTAGAATATTCAAATGGGAGGTGTAAAAACTATCATGACTTCTATGAAGTTGAGTTCAACTTATATCAATCCTTATCAAGAAATTCTGCCTAATATGGTGAGTGATAAAGAAGGGAAAGCAATTGAAGAAATGCTATCGTGGTATTCTCCTAATGGTCCCATTCGATATTCGACTATTTATAATGGAGGAGCTGGAACTTCCCAAACCGTCGTCGCCAATAACAACTATTGGGATATTGACCAAGTTGTGCGCCAAGTAATAGGCCTACCTTCTCTGAATTTGGCATTGAACTCTTCGGTGCTTGCAGGAGGCAAAGGCTTTGAGCCTGTATCTTCTTTTTTGTCCAGCTTAGGAGAAAGCGTCGAAAGGATGTCTGGGGCATTCGCTTTCTTCAAAGAAGACTTAGAGACCTGTGCTGGCTCATATAATTCTCTACAGCAAGCTGGTCAAAATGCTATTGCACCAGAAGCACTTCCCCTATTTGCAGACGAGCAATACGCCGCCGCTGATTTCTTTTTTCAGCCCTTCACTGGAGATACTGAATTTAATTGGGTTAAAGGACGCCGCCTCATTAGTCAAGAAGACATCTGGATTCCTCTACAACTCATGCTCTTATTTTATATACCATCTGTCGAAGAGGCCCGCATCGGCTATTCGTCTTCTTCTGGTATGGCATCGCATATAGATGAAGCCTTGGCCATCGTTGCTGGAATAATGGAAATCATCGAACGCGATGCCTTAATGCTATCTTGGTACGCAAATATCCCGCTGCGTCGAGTAGAAGTTGATAGACCATTTTCTTCTAAAAAAGCCAACAGAGCCTTCGCACATATTAAGTCTCTTTCTGGTGAGGTAAATTTTTGGCTACACGATGTTGGTTTTCCCGAATTGCCCTCTATATCGGCAACCCAGCGAGTGCCTTACTACAAGAAATTTGCCTATCAGACTGGAGCAGCAGCAGGGTTAAATGGAGAAGAAGCCTTATGCCAAGCCTTGCTGGAGTATGGGCAATCCGAACTTCAATTGAAATGTGCTATGTTGGCACCCCAACGGCGATTTATGAAGAGTATTGAGTCCGTGTTTGATGTCCCACCAGACAAGCCGCTAGCCGAGATGCGTACATTTTTAGAAGCAATCGGCTATTATGGGCATGCGGAACATGCCGACCGCCTTAAGGACTTCTTTTGCAGCGAAGACACCATAAATCTGTCGCAATTGCCAACAGCAAAGTTCAACCATTCGGAAGAGCAACTGGAATACCTCAAGGGAATTCTCCAAAAATACGATATAGATCCTATCGTCATTGACTGCACTCATGGACAGATGACGCAAATGAAGGTAGTCAAAGTATTCATTCCAGAGTTAGTACAGCACCATATAAGTGCATATCCGTACTTGGGGCATCCACGAATTTACGAATTTCCCATGAAAATGGGTTTGACGGAAAAGCCTCTTACATTCGTAGAACTCAAATCAGGACCCGTCCCCTTTATCTAATCATTGTTAAGAGATATGTTCTGTTTTATTTTTCTTCTAGTATATCCTAGCACCCTCTATATAGTATATACAGGTTTATACTTGCTGGGTAGCTGGGTACTGTCCAAAAAAACGATAGATGAGGCTTTGGACCGCTGCGATTTTGTCGTACCTTTGGTATCTTTGCTCTGTGCTTTGATTCTAATTCTGAGTTTATGCAATCCAGCAAGCCGCATATTGAGAGCGGCCTTTGCATGGCCTATGTGGACTGGTCTGCCAACGTACGTATCGCTGGGCTTTGCAACTATTATTAGTATAGTTGTAGGTGTGTCTTTCTATTATACGGAGATCATTGCAGCACGAGCTTGGTTGAATCTGCGGATGGGAAACAAGCCAATAGTAAAACACTGGATGTTTGGAGAGACTAAACGCATTGTCCGGCAGGGACAAAAATTGCCTATAGGTCTGTTATTGGTCTGCATCTTTAGTGAAGTCGTTCTAGAGGAGATACTGTGGAGAGGTTATTTGGTTTCTTATGCAACTGATATATTAAACATACCGGTACAATACTCGATCATTATCGCGTCTTTTGCATTTGGAATGAATCATCTATCTTATGGTTTAGCCAATGTGATCTCAAAAACATTGTTTGGTGTAATTTTAAGTATCATGTATCTCGCCTTTGAAAGCCTTTTGCCATCGATACTATGCCATCAGGTCTTTAACCTTATGGTTTTCAAGATACGGATTGAATGGAAATCATGACTTCAATTTCACATGTCTCGCCTCTGGCCAGTGTGGACCACGATCAAACGCCTATTATAAAGGTAAGTAACTTATGTAAAAGTTATGAAAAGATTATAGTCGTGCAAAATGTCAGTTTTACCGTATATCCGCAACAAGTCTTTTGTCTAGTAGGACCTAACGGAACAGGTAAAACATCTATCATAGATTGTATTTTGGGCTTAAAAAAGCCTGACTCTGGAGACATTCACTTGCTTGGTGAAAGTATCTCCAATCTGCGCCGACGCAAGGATATACGCAGCCGAATTGGAGTCCAATTTCAAGAAGATTCTCTCTACAATGATATTCGAGTTAGAGAAGCGTTATGCCTTTATGCGAAAATGTACCATAATCCTGTTGATGCTGACGAGTTAATCGACATTTTTGACTTACAACGACAACAGAAAACGCCCTATAAAAATCTGTCTGGTGGAGAAAAGCGCAGACTGCTCATTGCCATTGCCTTAGTGGGCAAACCGGCACTGCTAATCCTCGATGAGCCGTCGAGCAATTTGGATCCGCACTTACGCCGTCAACTATGGGAGGTGCTGAACCACTACCGAAATCAAGGACTAACCATTGTCATGACTACTCACAACATGAAGGAGGCCCAGCAGTATAGCGATGTAGTATGCGTGATAAATAAGGGGCAAATCATCGCCTCTGACTCGACACCGCAACTACTCGAAAAATTTCAGCTAAACCTCAAAGTAGAGATAGAAACCGAAGTCGATTATGATGCTTTGGCAGATTGTACTGGCATAACGCACATTGATGTAAATTCTCAAGGCACATGTATATATGGAAAGGATGAGGTATTTAAGGACGCAATTATAGATCGCCTTAATAGTTTAGGCATATACAAGTTTTCTATAAAGACTGCCGATCTTGAAGATGTGTACCTATTTGCTACGGGAAGACGATATATGCGCTATCAGCACAACGGTTCAATAGAGAATCAGAATACCAAATTTGATGCTCTTTTCGTCGAAGGTAAAGAGCGACTTCAGCAAGCAATTGATTCCTCCAATCCCGACCAATTATATGAGGCACAGAAACTGTTTGAACAGGCTCGCCAAAACGGTAATTACGAGATATTTTCTCTGTATTACTTGGCTTTGTGTGAATATCGTATCGCCACGCTCTTTGCGGCCGTTCCCGACGAAAAGGCACGATGCATCAACCAAGCCATAGGGTATCTCAAAGAGGCCATTGAGTTGGAAGACAACTTCAGCGACGCCTATGCTCTCTTAGCTAGTGCCTATGGTCAGAAACTAGGCCTGAAGCCCCACTTGGGCATGGCGCTAGGCCCTGAAACCAAAACAGTACTTGAAAAATCTAAGCGGCTCGATGGCAACAATCCTCGCGTCGTCTTAATAGATGGCATGAGCGACTATTACACTCCTGCTATGTTCGGCGGCGACAAGCAGCGGGCTACCTCTAAGATGGAGCATGCCCTTGAGCTGTTCGCCAAAGAGGAAATCCGCGATCCCTTTCAACCCTCTTGGGGCTACGACGAAGCCTGCGCTCACTTGGGCATCATGCGTCAAGAGGCCGGAGACATTGAAGGGGCAAGGGAAGCCTTTGTCAAAGCACTTGAAGTGAACCCCAACAACGGCTGGGTGGAAAAGCACTTACTGCCGGGATTAGACCGTTAGGACCTAATGAATAAAAGACGCATCGCATCAGAGGCCGAAATAGTCCTGTTCTGTATTTCCCTACTCGCTGGGCAGGTTTTTGCCCAAAATCGGGCTTTCGTCCAAGGACAGGTCGTCGATGAAACAGAACAACCGATGGCCTTCGTCAACGTACAAATCATCGACACCACCGACGGCGCAGTAACAGGTCGCGACGGCCGCTTTGCCTTTTCCACTCGGCACCTTGGCCCACACGATTTGAGTGCCTCCTTCATCGGCTTTGAACCCACCCGGCAGCCCCTGCATTTGACGGCGGGCGATACCACAACAGTACACTTGGTGCTGCGGCGCATCCTCATAGAACTCGGCGAAACCGTGGTCACCGTTAGCACCTATACCACTGGGGAGGATGAGACCGTTACCCTTACCCCCCTAGAGGTAGTTACAACGGCAGGAACTGCCGCCGATATTTTCCTCACGCTCAAAACTTTCCCCGGCGTGGCAAACGTAGATGGTGGTGCCGGTCTTTTTGTCCGTGGTGGCGATGTGGGGGAGACCGTTATCTTGCTCGATCAAGCTACGGTAGTGCATCCCTACAAATACGAATCGCCCACCGGCGGAGTATTCGGCACGATTCCGCCGTTTATGGTGCAAGGTACGGCCTTTTCCACCGGTGGATTCTCCGCCCGCTACGGCAACGCGCTTTCTGCGGTGCTAGCCATGGAGAGCCGCGACCTGCCCGTGCAACGGCGCTATACGCTTGGCTTGGGCCTCGCGGCCGGCTCTGTGGGGGTCGCCTTGCCTCTTGTTGAGGATAAGCTCGGCCTGCGCTTCACGGGCAATCGCAGCTTTACCGATCTCGTGTTCCGCATCAATGGTCATCGCGACAGATTCATTATCACTCCACGCGGGCACGACGAAAACCTCAACTTGATCTACCAATACTCACCTACCGGACGCCTTAAATTCTTCATCTTCAATGCGGGCGACGAGGTGGGCGTACAGGTTGCAGAGCCTTCGTTTGACGGCCTCTATCGAAACCGCAGCGATAGAGCCTTGTACAATGTTCAATGGACGGATGTGTGGGCCGATTGGTCTGCCCAGACCAGTGTCTCGCTCAACCAGTACAAGACCCGGCGGCAACTGGGCAACCTAGATCTGATTCCCCGCGACTGGACCGGCAAAGTGCGCACGGACTGGGAGCGCGTCCTCGGTACGTTCGGGGTTTTGCGCCTCGGTGCTGAAATAGAGCATGCCAACAACCGATATGTGGGCCGCATTCCTCAAGGCGATATTTTCGACCCCGAGGCCGAGGTTTTTGAGCTTGACGTCTCCTACAACGCCCGGCGTCCGGGTGCCTACTTTGAAGTCGATTTCAAACCCCGGCGCCGCATCGTCGCCAACGTCGGTATGCGCGCCGACCATCATAGCTTGAGCGACGATTTTGTCCTAGATCCGCGCCTGTCTGCGCAATACCAGTTCTCAGCAAGCACAAACGCTCGACTTGCTTGGGGCCTCTATCACCAATTCCCCCCTCCATTTGATTACAACCCCGCCAGCGGCAACCCCAACTTGGGGCCTCAACGCGCCCAACACTGGATAGGCGGCCTGCACCACGAACGAGCCCAGTTCCTAGTGCGGCTGGAGGCGTACTACAAACCCTATCACAACCTCGTCCTAGATGACCCGGACCTGAATCTTGTAAATGCGGGCAGAGGCCGAGCTTCTGGAGTTGACCTATTTCTTAAATACGGTGGTTTTCTCGATACGCGCTTGAGCGGGTGGCTGGCCTACAGTCTGCTGCACTCGCGCCGATTGCAGGTGCGCCATCTAGGATTTGAAATGCTCCGCGAAGAAGCCCCTGCGCCGTTTGATATAACGCACAATCTGACCTTGGTCACAAAAATGCAGATCGTTAGTAATCTCAGCGGTAGTCTGACGCTGAAATACGCCACCGGCCGACCCATCACGCCAATCGTCAGTGGCGTCCCCGTGGCAGACAAAAGCTACTACTTGCCCGTGGAAGGACCCGTCGGCTCAGAACGGTTGCCGTCCTTTCAACAGATAAATGGGCAGTTGAGCTATGTGCATTTCTTTGGCTCTGGGCACCAAGCGACCTTCTACTTGGCGGTCAACAATCTGCTCAACCGCGCCAACGTGTTCGGCTATGAGTACAGCATCGACTATACTCAGCGCCAGCCACGCACCTCCCTCTTTCGCCGATCCATTTACTTTGGTGCCAGTGTCTCCTTGACCTATTAACCTTCACTTTCACTAGAAGAGGCTATTTATGCTACACTTTCTGCGCTCACTCGTTTGCCTTATCGCAATCGCCCATCCCATCCTCGCTCAAACAGCCGACAGTCTTATCATCAGTGGAAGACAGATGCTGCAAGTCGGTGAAAGTGCGAGCGATCTCGACGCTATGTATGCAGCCAGAGCGACATTCGAGCGCACCCTAGCCGACGCAGGTCTGGCTGCGTGGAGCCACTACTACCTCGCTTTGGCCGATTTCCGCATTGCCAACCTATTGAGAGAAGAAAGTAAAGAGCAGGCTGCCGAGCACCTCAAAACCGCGGTCAAGCACTTGCAGAAGGCTACCAAAATTGACCCGCAAGCAGCCGAAGCCTATGCCTTGCTGTCGAGCGTGTATGGACGACAGGTGGGCATGAGTCCGATGAAGAGCATGTTCATCGGACCCAAACTTGGCAAGGCCATCCAAAAAGCCCAGCAGCTCGCCCCCGACAATCCGCGCGTAGTACTGAGCGCGGCCATCAGCGATTTTAATACCCCCAAAATGTTTGGTGGAAGCAAAGAAAAGGGCCTGCAAGGGTTCCAACGCGCCGCCGAACTCTTTGCCCAAGAAGAGCCGACCGATCCCATCCGGCCAGTATGGGGGCACAGCGAAGCCTATGCTTGGCTCGGCATCGCGTACCAAGGCCAAGGTGAGCTGGAGTCGGCGCGAGCGGCTTTTGAAAAGGCACTTGAAGTCGATCCAGATTTTGGTTGGGTCAAGGACTTCCTGCTGCCCGAGTTGGAAAAAGCCAATTCACCGGATGCGCCGTGAGCAAACGACCGCCAGCTAGCTGGGCTGAGTTGCGAGGAGCGCCTAGCGGGTTTTGGAAGAGGATCTGCCGCCTCGGGGCCGTCCCCGGCCGCGCCCGCGGCCTTGGCCATTGCGTTTGGCGCGGATGTCGTCCAAATCGGGCGCAGTGCCTTCCCAGTGCGCGTGGATGGGGTTGGCGTTGAGCAGGCGCTTGAGGTCGCGGAGGTCGTGGTCTCTGACCAAGGTCAGGGCCTTGCCCTCCCGGCCCATGCGTCCGGCCCGGCCCGTGCGGTGGGTGTAGATGTCGGCGTTAAAGGGGAAATCGTAGTTGATGACGTGGGTGACGTGCGAAAAATCCAAGCCGCGCCCGGCCACGTCCGTGGCGACCATAAAGCGGATTTTCTTCTGGCGGAAGCGGCGGAAGATGGAGGTGCGCCGCTCTTGGTCTAGTCCACCGTGGATGATATCAACCGAGCGGACGCGCCTTTGTAGGTCGCGGAACAAGTCGGATGCTTTGTCGCGCGAGTTGCAGAATATGATGCCCTGTTGGATCTCTTGGCCCTCGATGTAAGCGATGAGCGCGTCACTGCGACGGCGGGAGACGTGGAGAAAGTGATGGGCGAGCGATTGGGGTGCCCGCTGGTCGCGGTTGAGATGGACGCGCTCGGGCGACTTGAGGTATTGTTGGGTCAGTCGCTCTATCTCCGAGGGCATGGTAGCTGAAAAAAGCAGGGTTTGGTGTTCCTGCATGATGCAGGCCAAGATAAAGTCCACATCCTCGATAAATCCCATCTTAAGCATCTCATCGGCCTCGTCGAGGACCACGGTTTTGACGTGGGTCAGGTCGAGGCTGTGATTCCATATAAAGTCGATGAGGCGACCGGGAGTGGCCACGAGTACGTGGACGCCGTGGTTGATCTTGGCCTTTTGGATGTCCATGTCAAAGCCACCGTAGATGGCAAACGGCACCACGCCTGAGTGCTTGGCGATTTCATCTACCTCTTGGACGTATTGGAGCGCCAACTCGCGGGTGGGGACCAAGATGAGTGCTTGGATGGCGTTGAGCGAATCGTCAGTGGCTTGGATTAGGGGAATGGCGCAGGCGCCGGTCTTGCCTGAACCGGTTTCGGCTAGGCCCATGACGTCTTTGCCGGCGATAATGTGGGGAATGGTTTGTTCTTGGATGGGCGTCATGTCCTCGTAGCCCATCTCGTCGAGTGCTCTGAGGATGTAGGGTGCTAGATCGAGCTCGGTAAACTGCATAAATCCTGTCTATTGGGTTGAAAGGGAGGGGAATGTGTGTGGCGGGACGCTAGCGAATGCGCGTTAATCATTATAAGTTATAAACTTAGGGAAAAAAGCTAAATGTGCAATAGACCGCGTTGCGCGGAAGCGGCTGGGGCTTAATTTGTAGCTCATAAAGACAAGGAGATAAAAATGACAGATGTGCGGGTGCGCATTGCCCCTTCGCCGACCGGCCCCATGCACGTAGGGACCGCGTATCAAGCGCTATTCGACTGGGTGTGGGCGCGGCAAAACGAAGGGCAGTTTGTGCTGCGCATTGAGGATACGGACCAAGCGCGGTCGGAAAAAAAATACGAAGATCAGCTCATGCAGTCGCTGCGGTGGCTGGGGCTGGTGTGGGATGAAGGCCCCGATATGGGCGGCCCCTACGGCCCGTATCGGCAGAGCGAGCGCTTGTCCATCTACGCGGAGTACGCCGCGAAGTTAGTGGCCAGCGGGCACGCCTATCACTGCTTTTGCACAAGCGAGCGGCTGGCCGCGCTGCGGGCGGAGCAGCAGGAGCGCAAGGAGCATGTCGGCTACGATGGACATTGCCGGGGGCTGGCTGCCGAAGAGGTGGAAGCCAAGATACAGGCGGGATGTGCGCACGTGATTCGGCTGGAGATGCCGAAGGAGGGAGCATGTATAGTCGAGGACATGCTCCGGGAGCCGATTTCCCTGGAATGGGGGAAGATGGACGACCAAGTGCTGATGAAGTCCGACGGCTTTCCGACCTACCATTTGGCCGTGGTGGTAGATGATCACTTGATGCGGATCAGCCACGTGATTCGGGGAGAGGAGTGGATCACCTCGACGCCCAAACACCTCAGGCTGTACGAGGCTTTTGGCTGGACACCGCCGACGTACATGCACCTGCCGTTGCTGCTCAATCCCGACGGCTCTAAGATGTCGAAGCGGCGGAACCCGACCTCGGTGGAGTACTATCGCCGCGCTGGCTACGTGCCGCAGGCCCTGCTCAACTACTTGGCGCTGATGGCCTATCCGCCGATCGAGGACGAAAAGTTCTCCTTGGCGCAACTAGCAGAGCATTTCGACCCGGCGAAGATCAATTTGGGCGGCTCTATCTTTGATATAGACAAACTGGGCTGGCTCAACGGACGCTACCTGCGCGAAGATCGGACGCCGGAAGCCCTGTTGGCGGACCTAAAGGGCTGGCTGCTCAACGACGAATACGTGGGACAGATGCTGCCGTTTATGCAGCAGCGGCTAGAGACCTTGGGAGATTTTATGCCGCGCGTGGCGTTTTTCTTCGCCCGGCAAGTGGAGCCAGAGGCCGAGGATTTGGTGCCGAAGAAGCGGGAGGCTGCCGAGGTGGCGCGGATGTTGCAAACAGCCGTGTGGGCTTTGGACGAGGTGGCGGAGTGGGACAAAGATGGCGTGGCCGAGACCGTGCGCCGGGTGGCCGCGCATTGGGAGTGGCCAGTTCGCGACGTGACCGTACCGCTTATTGTCGCACTGACTGGCGAGCGGGTGGGGCCGCCACTGTTTGAATCCGCCGCGCTCTTGGGGCCAGAATTGACGCGGATGCGGCTGTTGGACGCCATGAAGGCGTTGGGTGGGCTGTCGAAGAAACAGGCGAGCCGGTTGGAGAAGGGCTGGAGGCGGTGAAATTCTTCGGCGGCCCAGATATAGCTAGGTGATCCGCAGATGGACGCAGATAGACGCAGAAGAGTAGAACAAGACGATTCCGCAGCTCGAAGTGTTCGAGTCGTTCAGGGTTGCTATATGACGTAGGATAGCTATAGCTAGCGGCGGTCGAGCCGGACCGGCGTGCGGTCGCCTTCGCGGATGCGGTAATACTGATCCATTTCGAGGTCGGTAAACAGTTGCCGTGCGCCCGTGGCTGGCCAAGTAACTTCGGCGGCTTCGATGGCCGTGGCCTGTCCCAGACCGATTTCCTGTTGCAGACTTGAGCCGCCGAAGCTGGCCCCTGTGCCGACGGTGGCGTAGATGTTCCTCGTTCCCTCAGCAGTTGCGACCTCTATCCTGATGCGTGCTCCCAAGGCGGCGCGATTGGATTGTACCCCTTCCAACAAGAGCGTGATCCAGTGGTTGCCGTGCCCGGGATTTTCAAAGAGAACATTCTGGAATACGTCCCCGGTATAGGCTCCACCCATAACCGCATAGATGTCTTGGTCGCCGTCGTTGTCGAGGTCGCCAAAGGCCACGCCGTGCCCCTTTTGCAGATGGCCGAAGCCGCCGGAGGTGGTAACGTCCTCGAAGAAGCGCCCGCCAGCATTACGGAACATGCGGTTGGGCATGACCGAGCGGAGCGAAGGCGACCCCGTGCCAACGTAAAAATCCAGCCAACCGTCGTTGTCGAGGTCGCCGAAATCGCAACTCATCGTATAGAGCACCTTGTCAACGCCCGCTTCCGCGCTGCGCTCGGCAAAGGTCCCGTCGCCATTGTTGCGGTACAGGCGGGGACGCTCGGCCGCGGTCGCCAGCCCCAGATAGTCGGCGGCTACATCGCCAGCGCTGGCCTCGTAATGGTACCCCGAGACGAAAATATCCAGCCAGCCGTCGTTGTCGTAGTCCCAGAACCAAACCGGAAAGCTGCCTAGCGGCTCGGTCACGCCTGCTTCCTTGCTCTTGTCGGTGAAGGTCCACCCGCCGAACTCGTTGGCACCGTCATTGGCGAAGAGGAAATTGGTGCCAGTGAGCCGCGAGACGTACAGATCAATTAAGCCGTCGTTGTCGTAATCGCCCCAGGCGGCCCCCTTTACATAGCCAACGACGGCGACCCCGGTTGCCTCGGCCACCTCGGAAAACTGCAAATCCTCTGCCCGCCCGTTGCTGTGAAAAAGTTCACACCGGTGGATCCGGCCTCCATACGACTCGTTGCCAACAAAAAGGTCCAGCCAGCCGTCGTTGTCGTAGTCGCCCAAGCGGCTGTCTGCGTTGGGTGGAAGGTGAGCAGGCCGACCTGCTCGGTGATGTCGGCAAAGGTTCCATTGCCGTTGTTGTGCAATAGCGAGTTGGGATGCAGGCCGTCGTCTTCCCACCAGCCCCCGCGCAAAACCAATACGTCTGCATAGCCGTTGTTGTCGTAATCGGCGTGGACAATTTGCAAGCCGCCGACGATCCCGGTCAGGCCGGCCGCTGCGGTCCGTTCCGCAAAGGTCCCATCGCCGAGGTTGGCAAAATAGCGGAGTTGGTCGTCTAACCCCCAAGACGAAGCCATGATATCCAGATGGCCATCGCCGTCGAAGTCGTCCATGATGCTGCCGCCGGCCATGGAGACCAAATCCAGGCCCAGCGCCGGTGCCACATCGGCAAAGTGCTTGATATCGTAGTCGGGGACAAAAACCTCGGGCGGGACGAGCCATTGCGCTGGCACCTGTTCGGGATACATGCCCAAGGTCATATAGGCAATGTTCAAAAGCCAGCGGACGGTGAGGTCGTCTGGGTGATCTGCCAAATACGCGGTGAATTCCGCCAGGGCCGCCCGCGACCCCCGCTCAATGGTGTGGATTCCGTCGCCGCTAATCGGCAAAAGACACGAGGCCGTTGCGTGTCGCGCGAGACAGTTTTCCTGCTCCCCGAGGCGCATATAGGATAGCCCCAGCAGGACGCGCACGTCTGGGGTTAGTCTGAGATCGACTTGTTGGAGCTGCGGCTGAAGCTTTTCGAACTCGTCAATGGCGGTTTGGCTCTGGCCGGCGCGCAACAGCTCCCGCGCCAGATAGGCACTAGCGCGCAGGCGGCTGGCGGTATCGGGCGACTGCGGCAAGGTCTTGAGGTACTCTACGCGCGCCGCATTGATATAGGAGTTAATGGCGGGGTTCAAATTCTGCGCGATCTCCGCCAAGCGAGCGGCCATGAGCTTCGTACCAGAGGCCTGGTAGGGCACTGGCGGCTCTGGGGCGCAAGACAGTGCGACGAGAGCCACGCCCAGTATGGATCGCATGTTACGGCCCTTCGCGCAGTCGCTTAAAGTGCGCCAGTGCCTGCGCGGTGCGCAGCGAGTCGCCGAGTGCCCGGTAGGCCAAGGCCAAGCCGTAATGGGCGCGGGCATAGCTTGAGTCCGCTGCTAGGACCGTGCGAAAGTGGACCAATGCCTCCTCGGCTGCCCCTTCGCGCAGCGCCACTCCCCCAAGGCCGTGATAGGCGTCTGCGTATCCTTCCCGGTGATCGAGCGCCGCAGTGAATGCCTTGCGTGCTTGCGCCAATTCTCCCTTGGCAAAATGAGCGTTGCCGAGGTTATACCAAGCGAGAGCGTACTCTTCGTCTAGCGCCAGCGCTTGGCGGAAGGCGGCGATGGCCTCGTCCAAGCGGTCGAGGCGGGCGTAGGCATTGCCTAGATTGTGCCAAGCCGGCGCATGGGTGGGGTTGATCGTCAGCGCACGCTGGAAGGCTGGGGCCGCTTCGCTTGCTACGCCCAGTCGAGCATAGACCCGGCCCAGTTCAAAGAGCGCCATCGCATCGTGCGGGTTGCCGTCCAGTACTGTTTTCCACCGAAGAATGTCCCCAGAGTGCGCGTCAATGCGGTTGAAGGCGCGCAGGGCCGCGTTGCTTTCCTCGGCCTTGCCTTGTTTCTGGTAGGTCTGGGATAGGTTGTAATAGGCTTGGGGGGAGAGCATGTCGAGGTGAATGGCGCGACGCAGAGCTTGGGCCGCTGGCTCGTATTGCCCCAGTTTGGTGCGGGCAACCCCGAGCCAGTTAAATGCCGCCGCGGCCGTCGAATCCGCGGCAATGGCCGCCTCAAAGCTCGCCGCGGCCTCTTCGTACCTCCCTAGACGAAGGTGTGCCCGCCCCAAGCCGACCCGAGGGGCGACCGCCGTCGGTTGCAAATTTACGGCCTGTTCAAGGAGCGTGGCGGCCTTTTCGCACTGCCCTAGCTTGAGGCAGTACACATCGCCCAACGTGGTGTATGCTAGAATGTATTTAGAGTCGCTGGCAATGGCCTGTTCCAACGCCGCTGCTGCCTCTTGGTACGCACCTTCTTGGCCGAAGGCCGCGCCGATATTGTAGTGCGAGGGAGCGTGGTTCGGCTCGCTTGAAAGCGCCTGCTGGTAGGCTTGACGGGCTTCCGCAAAGCGCCGCTGCCGCAGATAGACGGCCCCCAGCCCCCGGTGTGCATCCGCACAATCGGCACAGCCCTGCGCGACTCGTTGGTATGCTTGGGCGGCTCGATCTAATTCTCCTCGCTTAAACAGGATGTTGCCGATCCCCACCTGCGCTCCGGTGTGGGAGGAATCCAACGCCAAAGCTCGGCGAAAGGACTGTAGGGCCTCGGGGTAGCGTGCCTGTTCGTGGTACACCTGGCCGAGCGCGTAATGGGCCTCGGCGTCCGTCGGGTCTTCCGCGATCTGGCGCTGATAGCGAGCCTCCCGCTCGCCTAGGCTTTCCTCGGCGGGTATGCATCCGTAGAGCAGGGCTAGAAGGCAGATAATAGCCCAGCGGCGCACTCTGGTTCTTTTCCACCGGTTGCTCATGCTATACAATCCTACCTCTTTCATAAAATAATCCGCAGATGGTCGCAGATGGTCGCATAAGCTAGCCGGAGGAGGGAGGTTCTTCCACTTGGTGGATCTGGTTGATGGGCATTTCCACGAGCGTCTGCACGATCCCACTGGGCCAGCGGATTTGGACGCGATCCACCTGTTTGCGCTGGCCCAAGCCGAAGTACACCCGCAGATCGTTTTGCGAGAGATAGCTGCTGCCGCTGCGCACCTCCTCGACCTGCACCAAATCTCCGCTTACCACCCGGATCACCGCCCCGATCCCGTCCCGATTGCTGACCCGGCCGACGGTCTTAAAGGCGATCCAGTGGTTGCGCTGGCCGCTGTCGTTGCGCAGCAAAAATGCCCGCTGGTTGTTGTTGGAGACAAAAGCATCCAGATCGCCGTCGTTGTCGTAGTCGGCAAAGGCCGCGCCCCGGCCGACTCCGCGTAAGGTCGTAGCTGGTACCAGCGCAAACCGCCCAGTTCCGTCGTTGGCAAAGAGTTGGTCCGGCTGTGGATAGGATGCGGCTTGGTCGAACGCCTGCACTTCTGGATGGACGTGACCATTGGCTAGGTAAAGGTCTAAGTCGCCGTCGTTATCGTAGTCGAAAAAATCCGTGCCAAAAGTCAAGGTCGAAAGCGTAGGCTCGCCCAACCCCGACGGAAAGCTCAGGTCGGCAAATGTGCCGTCGCTGTCGTTGCGATAGAGACGGCAGCTTTCCCACTGGAAGTTGCAGACCACGATATCCAAGTCGCCATCCCGGTCGCAGTCGCCAAAGTCCGTACCCATGCCGGCCTCGGGGCGAGCGCTCTCGCTGAGCGCCACCCCCGCGCTCAATCCTACTTCGGCGAATCGCGTTGCGCCGTCGTTGCGGAAGAGGAAATTAGCCTTCATGTCGTTGGCCACATATAGGTCCGCGTCGCCGTCCCCGTCGTAGTCGCCAAAGACGACGCCCAACTGGCGGCCAGCTTCGCTGTACACGCCGGCTGGCCGGGTAATATCGGCGAACTTTCCACCCAGATCGTTGCGAAAGAGGGTGCCGGACTCTCCTTTGTACTGGGTGGGGGCGCAATAGACCGGGATCGCTCCTTGGCGACATCCTTCGTCATGGGCTAGGTCAACGAAGACGTTGTTGGCAACATAAAGGTCTAGGTCGCCGTCGTTGTCGATGTCGGCAAATGCCGCGCTGGTACTCAGGCGGGGGTCGCCGACCTCGGCCTCGGCGGTCTGGTCGGCAAAGGTGCCGTCGCCCCGATTATGATACAGAACGTTGGGGCCGAAGTTGGTCACATATAGATCCACGTGCCCGTCGTTGTCGATGTCTCCGACGCAGGCACCCATGCCATAGCCCGGATGGCCAGTGCCCGTTTGCGCCGTCGCATCGGCAAAAGTGCCGTCGCCTCGGTTGCGATAGAACGCATTGGTGGGGACGTCTTCGGCGACAAAACCCGGCAGCGGCGCGCTGTTGACCGCATAGAGGTCTTGGTCGCCGTCGTTGTCGTAGTCGAGGAAGGCCGCGCCCGACCCATAGGTTTCCACGTAGTAGTAGCGCCCGCTCGCTCCATTCTGATGGTGGAATTCAATGCCCGCCTCTTGTGCCACTTCTACAAATGCTGGTCCGATCTCTTGGTCTGTTGGTCCGCATCCCGCGTTGCCCACGACGAGCAGAATCCACAAAGAGAAAACCGTGGCCACGGGCTAAGCGGGAGCGTTGGGGTGAGCATGGGCAACCACGAGGGTTGCCCCTACGAATGCGCTGGCAAACAAACAGGTAGGGGCAACCTTTATAGTTGCCCAACATACAAGGGGTGATGTCATGGGCTAGTGGGGCTGGCGTCTAGTCTGCCCAACTGCTCCTCAAACACCACAACCCTATCGGCGTATTGATTCCTGAGCCGGATGAATAAGGAATCGAAGAGAGTCTTTTCTTGCTGCTTTTGCACCCACCACCGCGCCCGCGAAGCCGCCTGTGCAAAAGGCGTGGGACGCGGAGGAATGCGCTCCCGCACCTCGAAGATCGAATAGCCCTCGTCGAGGGCCACCGGGCCGGTGAGCACTCCCACCGGCGCGGCGACCACCGAGTCGTAGAGGGCACCGAAAACCCGCCGCTCGGAAGGGTGGTTGTGGATGTGGTATTGCCCGTGTCCGCCCTCGGCATCCGCGCGGAGCGTGTGGCGGGCGGCCAGCTTTTCTAGAGGCTCGCCAGCGCGGACCCGCTGCAAGAGTTGTTCCGCCTCGGCGCGGGTCGCTACCAGCACTTCCGCCACCTGAATCTCTTCCAGTTCCATGAACTGTTGCGGATGGTCGTCGTAGTACTGGCGAGCCATGACGCTATCGACTTCGGTCTGCTCTACGACTTCCTCTCTGCGGAGGGCTTCGAGCAGCAGTGATTTTTTTTTGTCCTGCAACCAAGCCGCTATGGTCGAATCTTGGTCCAAGCCTTCCTGCAAAGCCGCTTGATAGACGAGGGTGCGCGGCAAGAGGTCTCGGTGGATGAACTCGGCAATCCCGCTGCTGTCGAAGGAAACCGAGCGGATGAACCAATAGGCGTTGTAGGTTTCGGCAAAATCCAGCAGCGTTACCTGCCCGCCCTTAAAGCGGCAGAGGATCACTTCCTGTTCTTCGGGACCCAACAGCATCCCGCGACCGTCGGATTCGGCCATCCTATCGACCAGCAACCGGATCGCCTCGCCATCTAGCTGGGCGTTTAGTCGGTCTTTGAGCTGTGCGATCAGCTCATTCCAGCGGGTGCGGAACTCGTTCCAGTACTGCTCGCGCAAGAAGGCCGCTCGGTAGTGCGTAGGTGCCGGGCCTTGGGACAGCACCTTGAAAATCTCGTAGTGTTCCCCCACGAGTAAGGGCTGGCTCAAGTCTCCAACCTGTAGGTCGAATATCTGCTCTCCTACTTCTATGGGTAGGCCCATCTCCTCCAAGTTGCCGCGCCCGTACCAAGCGTCGAGTACCCCGCCGTGGGCGGCTGTCGGCGCGATAGAACGCTTGCGGGCCACCTCGGCAAAATCCCGTCCCTGCTCCAAGTCGCGCATGGCCTTTTGGGCTTCTGCCGCGCTGGCGGTGCGGATATGGGCCAAGCGCAACATCCGATTCCACTTGTTCGTCGCAAAATTCTGACGCATACCTTCTACTGCGAGATCTACATCCGCGAGGATGGTCCGCACGGCGTACTCATCGACCAGTTTCTTGCGCCGTTCCCGCTCCCATTGGCGCACGAACTCCGCGTTCTGATCCAGCCGCCGCTCCTGCGCGGCGAAGAGCATCAGCTTCATGTCGATCATCGTCTGCAAGTAGAAGCGCCACGATCCCGCTTCGGGGTCGCGGTAGTTGGCGGTGGATTCTTCGCGGAACTGGCGCAGGTCTGCGAGTTCGATTTCTTCGTCGCCTACCTTGGCGACCACATCGTCATCCACTTGCGGCCCACAGCCACTCCACCACAGCGACGCGAGTACGACTCCCACAACGGCTCCCATGAACATCTTTAGAGTTCCTCGGCGCGGCGTTGCTTGGCCAAGTACACTTCGCGCGTAAATGGGTAGGCGATGTCGATGGTTTCCACTGGCTGATCGCGGTAGTCGAAGCGCAGTACCATCGCCGGGATCCGCACTTCAAACGCTTCGACATCGCTAGCTAGCGGGGCAAAGGCGATGAAGCCTTCGCGCTCTTGGCCGCTGAAGATCATCTCGTCTTCTGGATACATGGTGCGGGTCAGCAAATCGCGCCGCTCGCGGAACGGGAGGAAGGTATTGCCCGAATAGCCTATGGCATACGGGGCAAAATACTCGTCTAGCGCCAGTCGGGTGAAGGCTTGGTAGCGCCGGCCATTGGCGCTGGCGATCTCTATGGCGTAGGGATTGAGCCACACTTTGGGGTAGGCGTAGTTCTTGACCTTGAGCAGAAAGACCGTAAAGCGGGTGGGATGCTCCTCTTCCCAGCCCGGCTTCCAATCGCCATAGGTATAGGGATTGACTGGTGCGAGATAGGGGTTGGGATCGTGAAAGCCCTCCGGTTGCTGCGAGTGGCTGCCTAGCTGCCGATTGAGCATGGCCACAGTCAGCGGCAACAAGCTCACTTCCAAGCGGTTTTTGACGAAGGTAATACTGTGGTCGTCGCGGACGACAAAATCTGCTCCCGCCAAATTAGTGACCGGCAATATGGGGCCGGCAAAGTGGCGATAGCCCAGCTTGTGCCCGCAGCCTCCGGCGAGTAGCGCGGCGCACAGCACAGCGAATACGCGGTGAGGTGATGTAAGCATAGTTTGGCTTTCTTTATAAGATGTTGTTTGTGACGGGGTGGGTACTAAATTGTGTGTTTAAGCTACAAATTATTTGTTTGCCAGAATAAACTCCTCAGCCGTAATTCCTGCTGAACGGATAAGGGAACGCAAATTTCTACGTTCTACCCCGCCAATAGACATAACCCTCAATCCTTGAACTCGACCACGGCCAACACATCCGTCCCTTCTAAAACGCGATTTATAAAAGTAATGGTTGTAGTACCTTTACTTTTCTTGACTTTGTAATCGCGGTCTTCTTTGAGCTTGCCGTGGCGGTCAACCAGGTCTTTTAGTTCAAGCCGACCCGAACGGTCAACTAGGGCACCTGAAAAGGAGTCTAGCGTCAAATCCAATTGCTGATTGAGGGGTACAATTTTGACTCGGGAATCACTGCCTTCGATTTTTTTGACCAGCTTGTACTGCTTGAGCAGCCTACTGCGACTCGTCTCGAGAAAGCCGTTGCTTTTGAGCAGACTCTCCGTACCTACTAGAAGGCGTACCGATTTCTGAATTCTGCGAACCTCATCGAGAGCCTCTTTAATCTCGTTCAATCTATCCTTTAAGTCTTGGTTGACGCCTATTAGGCGGTCCCGATCCATAGAAATACTATCGATCTCAACAGCTAGCCGGCGGATTTCCCGCTCACTGGTGCGATTGTCCTCCTGTATCCGGTCAATCTCCGCCTGTAGTTGGCCGATCTCCGCCTGTAAGCGCTCATTATTGCGGCGGTATTTGTCAGCTTCTTGCTTAGTTTTCTCCAATTCCTTGCTAAGCTGATTATTGTTTTCTAAAAGAATATCCCCAAATTTACTCAGACTATCGCTCATAGCCTCTAAGGCAGCTTTGTCAAATTCGGATTGGATTATCTTTTTCTTTAGAGAGTCGTTCAGTGCTGATCTTGTTACTATCCCCTCTAAGAGCCGTGCCTTCTCGTCCTCGTCGCTACAGGCGGTCAGAATTAGACAAGATGCCAGAGTGAGAATACTGAAAAGTATAGACATGATCTATTCCTCACTTTTGTAAGTCCGAATTAGATCTTTTGCTTGGTCAATATACGGACTGTTAGGATTTTGAATGACGTAATCTTCTAGGGCTTGGAGTCCAGCATCCCGTGCTTTTTCGTACTGCTCGAGTTCTTCAAGTGAGATTATCTGTTCACTAGGCTGGCTGGGTTGGATAGCGTTCCAAGTGATAGGGTTAAGGCCAATTATAATGAGGCATAACACTCCTACTCCTACTTTTAGAATTTTGTTTTGCCTCTTCGTATCTTCGATTTCTCGACAAAGTTCGTCGAGAAATTGATGCCAACGATTGTTGACTTCTTCATCAGATGGTTCTGCTGTCTCCTTGGTCCAATCCATGAAGCGTGCGCTAGCAGCAGTGGCGAATGCAGTAGCTACCTGTGTAAAAATCGGTGGTATTGGCATATCGTCCTCCTTTATATGCTCAGGTTATTTTAGTTTCGCACCATTGCGAAATACATGCAATGATTGAGCCGCTCCATGCTGGAGAATGCACACTGCGTTCTAATACGCTACGGCCACCGGCTGCAACCGCACCGCTCTCCCCTGGTCCGTTTCCACTTCTACGCGCGCTAGGTACACGCCTGGGCGGACCAATTGCCCGGCCGCGTCCCGACCATCCCAGTGGACCGCATGGCGTCCTGCGCCCTGCACACTTGGCGGCGCTTGCCACACCGGCCGCCCGTCGAGGGCGTAGAGACCGACTTGCACTTGGGACGATTCCCGCACCCGGAAAAGGGTGTATTGTATGGACAACAGGTCGTTTACGCCGTCGCCTTGGGGGGTAAACGCGCCGCTGCCGGCCTCGACGTCTCCTAACACTCCGCCCGTAGAAGCGGCAGACGCTACGACGAGCAACTGGTTGGAGCCTAACTCCGCGCTGACGTCGCCTCCTTCGACGCGCTGCAACAAGCTCGGCTCGTGGCGGTTGAAGACCTCGCCGCCAAATTCGCCGGCCTCGCCGTAGAGCACGGCTTCGAGGCCGATGCGCAGCCGCTGATCGCCGCTCGGGTGCAAGGGGCGAGGCAAGAATACGACAAAGCCGCTTTCTTCGCCGATCAGGCTATCCGGCTCTACGGCGCTGAGCGGGTCGCCCATCTCCAAATAGCGAAATGTCGCTTCCGCCGGTGCCGAGATGCGCACGGCATCGCAGCCGACGCGGTCCGCGCTGGCAAATTCCACGCCTAGGTCGTACGTGAATGGGGTTTTTGCGCCCGCAGGTACGCGTACTTGTCCACCTTGGGGGTGGGGTTCCTCCGCGAGGACGATCTCGCCGACGACCCGGTCGGCCAGCAGGGGCGCGATCTCGATTTGCAGGGAATCGAGGCGGGCAAATTCCCACAGCCCGTCTGTTGCTAGCTGTACGCGCAATTGGAAGTACCGGCCCCACGGCAGGCGCGGATGCTGACCCGAGTCCTCCAACGGCAGCGACCAGAAGCTCCAGTTTTCCAGATCCTCGGCCACTGGACCGCGAAAGCCGACCGCTATGGTTGCGCCGCGTGTCTCTAGCGGTATCAGTCGATCCCACTGCCTCTTGGTCACCTCTACGTGGGCACCCAGATCGTCAAAGCCGAAATAGGCTGTTGGACTGTCGTCGCGCCCGGTGCGGATTTCCACTTGGGCGCGGGTTGAGCCATCGGCCGGCAATAGTTGCTCCCCGTCCTTGCGCCATTTGCTCACCGCTAAGCGCACTTGCCCGAAATTGACTTCCCGGCCCAAGTCTATGACCTGCGACTCATAGGTCGCCTGCGGAGCGAAACCCCGGCCATAGATTTCCATCTCGGCAAAGGCCGAGCGCGTGACAATGGGATCGCCGTACAGGGTAAAGCCGTCGGGAATGGCGATTAGGCGGAAGAAGCGGAGGTATTGCGCGGGAAACGCGATTTCGGTCACCGCGTCGGCATTGCGCTCCTCGTAGCCGAGGGGGATGGCCAGCGGACAGCACGGCCCGTCGCCCCGCCAGACGAACCCGCGCTCCAGTTCCTCTTGCATAATGCCGGTCTCGGCTTTGGCGGCCGTCAGACTATAGGACTTGAGGATGTAATTGGGCCTGAAAGGCTCGTCGCTTTCGGGGCTGACGCCTTCGGGAGGAAAAAAGACAAAGCGCTCTACGGGCACTTGGGTGCCCAAGTCTATGGTATAGAAGATGCCATCTAGGTCCCGCCGCTCTATGTATGTGGTTGGGTCCCCATCGACGAAGAGAAAACTTTCCGTGGCTTGGTATAGGACGTTGTGATTGATGTCCGTCCAGAAGCGCGGATGGCCGGGGCGGAATTGTGGGTCGGTGGGAAAGCGCCAGCGCTGCCAAGGGCCGAGCTGGGGCAAGATGTTTTCGTGCGGATCGAGTTCAAAGGGCTGGAGGGCGTGGGAAGCGGCTACGTCGTCTATCATCAGGCTGAAATCCGCCACATCCGCTGGCGCGACGCCGCCCTGCCCGCCGAGTTGCCACCACTCTTGCGCCGCCCCAGGGCTGCACATCAGCGCGGCACAAGCTAACATCACCCATATCACCCGGCCTTCTTTTTTACAGGGAAAGGGGGAGAAGAAGCGGCTTTCTCCTTCTTCTCCGGCTAATGTTTTATCACATTTTTTAATTTCGACCATTTTTGACGGTTCTCGATGTTCTGCGGAAAGGACCGATGTCCAAATAAATCACATCCCCCAAACGTCGATCTCGACTCCTTGGTCGGACATCCGACGACAGTGAAACACCTTGTCATCCCATCGCCTCCCTTCTCGTCGGTCGAATATCACCAGATGCCCCGCTTCTGCTCCGCAGCGATCCATGTAGGTTGCCGTCTGCTCCAATCCCTCGGCGATAGTCTGCTCCAAGTTCTTGTGCAGAATTTTGCACTCGATCACAACCTTGAGCGTCTGCTCGCCCTGCGGCCACGCGATCAGCAAATCCGTCCGACCCCGCCCGAGGCCGTATTTGCGCTCGATCCGACCGCCGCTGTTGACAATTCGCTGCAAAAATGCCTGCAACAATAACTGCGGACCCGCTTCCTTGTACTCGAACCGCTCCACCCAGTGCTCGGAATGCTCGCGGAAAAATGCTTGGAACGCCGACAGCAGCTTACCGACATCTAACCCGCCCTCGGCATCCACATACCATGCGGTTTCTTGCACAAATTCCTCTTGCACCACCCACGTCAGTTCGCGCGGCACCACCTCGGCGTAGATCGGATTGGCGATGCGATACGGTGGGTCGTGAGCGACCAGTCCCAGATCGCGCACATACTCTACGTCGCGGTCGGCAAAGTGGCGTTGTTCGCCACCGCTCAACAGCGGCTCGACCACCCGGCGCACCCGCTCCTCCTTGAGCTTGTCGGCCAACTGATCCAGATGCGTCTCGCGCCGCCGGATGAGCTGCTCCCGCGCCGCCCAGATCGCCGCGACGTCAATGGAACGGCTCCGATCTCGCCCCGCCTCGTTCTTAAAACAGGCTTCATAAGCCAAAGCGTTGACCAGCCACGGCTGCCCTTGGGTCAGTTCCCCAATTGCGTCTAGCGCCTCTGTCGTAAACACTTGGCCGGTCGCTTCGGTATGCTGCCCCAACAACGCCAGCACCTCCGACCGAGAAAAATCGCCTAACCGCAGCGACGCGGCTTTGATGTTGAATGCGCTGCCGCCGGTGATGACGGCGTTTTCGGCGGTTGATTGGATCCGATAGTCGCGCACATCGCGCACCCCGCACAGGACCATGCTCTGCGGAAAACCCTCTGGCCGCAAATCGTAGCCAGTGCGCAACTGCCGCAGCACCGATACGAGGGTGTCGCCGACTAGCGAGTCAATCTCATCGATTAGCAGCACCAACGGCGTCGGATTGGCGGCTGCCCAGCGGCTGAGCACCTGCCGTAGGGCTCCATCGGGACCGTAGCGCTGCAACGCATCGAACCAGATTTCCTCGACGAACTCGTCTTGCAGGGCCTGCCGGGCGCGCAAGGCTAATTCGCCGAGGATCGCCTGCATGGCGCGCGGGGTATCTTCCCGACCCGCCTGCCCGACTTCGACATTGGCGTACACACAGCGATAGGCCCCTCCGGCATTGAGCAGGTCGCACAGAGCCAGCAGCGAAGAGGTCTTGCCGGTCTGACGCGGCGCGTGTAGCACGAAGTACTTTTCGTCCCGCACCAACGCGAGCACCTCGGCCAAGTTCAGCCGCTCCAAGGGCGGGATGCAGTAGTGCTTTGCGGGCTTGACCGGACCAGCCGTGGTGAAAAAGCGCATTGTGGTTACTTGGGAGTAGGTAATTAGCAACTATTTCATAGAACGTGAAACGAGGGAGAAGGGCCTTTTGCCCCCCTCCCTCGTGGTTGCACCGCGAACTGCTACTTGAGGCGTTGGGACATGCTATTTTTGATGTGGCCCCAAGTGTCGTTTTCCACGTTAGTCTCGGTTGCCGCCAGTGCCCAGAAGTCGGGCATTTGCGAAGCGTCGACGTCCTGCGACTGGCTGCCGTCGTTGATGTACATGGAATGCTTGCGTCCACCGCCGGGGCGGTCGGCGTCGAGCGGGCGATAGCCGAGGTGAATCACGTCATCCTCGGCGAACGTGTGCCGCGTGCTCTCGGATTCGCTCAGGCCCCAGATGTCCCACAGGGCACCCCGCCACTCATAGGTGTACGTAACCGGGCCAACCGTCAGGTTCTCGGCACCTGCTGGAAGGACGGTCCACGCAGCCTCGAAAAACTCCGGCTCTACTCCCCACAGCAGCTCTTGCGAGTCGATGAACTCTAGCTGGCTGTAGAAGAAGCAGGTCTGGTTGGGCAACAGGGACTCGCCAGCCGGCGGGAAGATGCGCACGTGCCAGCGCTGGCCATTGGCGATCTGCTCGAGGTCGGAACCGAGGATGTTGCCGCCGAGGTGATCGGCGTCAACGGTGATCTGCAAGCAGTCGTCTTTCCACCACTCCTTGACGGGCGAATCGTACTTGAGGGTGTCATCGACAAAGCGCGCAAAGCCGTACCACTTGTTGTCTGGCTCCGCCGACCAAGCATTGAGGATGGTAAAATCGTAGTCCGACAACTCGACGAAATCACTGGCTCGGTCGAAGAAATCGGGCTGATTGAGGGCGAGAGCCGGGTCGTACCAACCCCAGTCGTCGTCGCTGCCGTCGATGGTGATGGCAGCCGGATCGGGCACCTGGGGATAAAACACGGTCACGCCTACGTGGGCAAAAGCAGCCGTACTCAACAGGCACGCCAGCCCAAAAGACAAGGCGAAAAAGCCGAACTTTCTCATGCTATACGCTCCTTGATTAGAAGAAATGAAAGAAGGAAAAGGAATATGGGAAGTGTCGTTCAGCAAGCTGTGCAACCTCCTTTCGGATTAATGCGTTTGCTAGGGAGGCTTTACATTAATAAAAAAACAAAGACAATACAAAACAAATTCTGCGGGCGCGACAGCACGGTGCTGACTTGGCAGGCAGTGGAAGCGGGGCGTATATTTGGCCGAATTACGAATTAGGAATTACGAATTGGGAGGGGGACGGGCAATTCGTAATTCTCAATTCGTAATTCTCAATTCTCATAGGAGACGGATCATGAGGCTGACAACCCTTTGTAGCAGAGGGCCGATCTTGCTGTTGTGGTGCGTTTTTGCACTCGCGGAGTCGAAGGCTTTCGCCCAGCTATCGACGGGCTTTCGGCCAGTTGAGGAACCCGGGATTCGCGGGGTGCGCATCCATCCCGGTGCCTTGGCACCCAACCGGCGCAAGTGGTACTTGCCGCAGAACCTGTACTACGAATATCAGTGGCGCGGCTGGGAGTACAGCAACTACGCGCGCGACAACTACGCGCGCTACGTCAACATCCTGCTCGAAGGCACTCGCAACTACAACCTCTTCGGCCAGTACATCAATCGCGGCTGGGTCATCTACGATTGGACTGAAACCAGTCCCCTGCGCCAGGGCAGCGCCCTCTTGAAGGGTACCCGCTTTGGCCGATGGTTCGACAGCCTCGTCATCTCGTCGGCCAGCCACGGTCAGTTCCACACCTCCTTGACGGTGGGCGATGCTATCCGCACGACGCTCACCCCCTTGACTTTTTCCAAGCCCACGTTCAACGGGTTGCAGTGGGATTTTCTCGCCGACAAATATGCCCTAACCCTGCTCGGCTCGCGGCTCAACGCGCCGGGGTTTACTGCGCTCAATGAAGCGGGGGGAGCTTCGGCGATCGAAAACACGACCCGCCTGCTCGGGGCGCGCGGCGTGGCCCAAGTGGGCGATTTCGCCAAGCTGGGGCTGACGTGGGTCAATGTGTCCAATACCAGCAGCGAGCTGAGCCTCGGCGACAACTCGCTCAAGGGCCTGCTGACCGGCCCGCAGAACACGGGCAATGTCGAACGGGTCATCATTCGCATTGCAGACGACTCGCCCGAATCCGAGGAAAGCGGGGCCTCGTTTTTCGTCGATCAGGTGATCATCGACGGCGAGCTGCACCCGGAAATCGTACCCTTGGTGCGCGGCGGCGTGCGGCGCGAGGGCATTTTGGAAGTGAGCGGCTCGGACGTGATTGAGCTTATCTACGACATTCGCAACGATTTTAGTCCAACCGAAAAAGTGGGCACCTTCCGCGAGGCCAAGAAGCTCGAATTCGAGCTGGTGGTGTCCAACGACTACCGCATAGAGATCGCCTCCAACCTTCAGACCAATGCCCGGGGCGAGCAGGTCTTCTTGCCGGTGGCCCAGGCCCGCGACGAGATCACCGATGGCTCCAACCAGACCTTTGTGCGCTTTGCCTACGGCTTGCCGACCGGGCACGAGGTGATCGGCATGGATCTGGAACTGATCAACCTCGCCCACTTCGACTTGCGGGCCGAATGGGCTCTCAATCGCCGCTTCCGCCGCTTTCCCAACCAGAATTTTCGCAAGCTGCCCGCGTACAAGGAAACGGCCGAAGCCGGGTACGTGACGGCCTCGTACCAGCGCTACCCCTTCTTTGCGTACGGTGAGGTGTTCACCATAGATCCCGATTACAGCACCACGGCCTTTATCGCCGACCCGGGCGGGGTCATCGACTACGCCAGCGAGACCCAAAACCTCTTTGAGTTTGTCGATGACAACGACGACCAAGACCGCTACACCGACTGGCAGCGCTATCGCCAGAGCCAAGGGTTCGGCGGCCAGGGCGGCTCGCAGGGCCGCGATACTGAGATTTTTCCCGGGCTAGACGAGAACAACGATTTTATCTCTGACTTCAACCAAAACCAGAACAGTCGCCCAGATTACGTCGAGCCTTTCCTGCGCTATCAGGTCGATCCGCCGGAGTTTCTCTTTGGCATGGACATGAACAACAACACGATCATCGACCGCTTTGAGGACGACCGCCTGCCCGACTATCCCTACGAGCGCGACCATCGCGGGTACAACGCGTACGGGGGATTGAAAATCACCGAGAGCTCCCGGCTGACCGTTGGTCGGCTCGCCGAGCACCAACTAAGCAGCGACCGCGAGAGCCGCTCGTTTTACGGGCTGCTGACCGTGGAAAAATCCTATCCCGGGCTAGACATATCCCTTTTTGAACACGCCAAGCTAGTGGCCGACAACTTGCCCGAAGACCGCATCGTCTGGCGCGACCCCGTCGGCCTGACGGATTTTGCCGATCCGCTCGACAACCAAGATACCTTTGTCAACGCCCTGTACTTACAGGCCCGCTACTTTCGCATCCGCAACCTGAACGTCGAGGGCAAGCTGAAGTACGAGCGCTTCAACCAGCTTGGTGAGCAGGCCAGCCTCAAGCGCGACCGCTCGTTTTTGGGCCTGATCAACAAGGCCGACTACGCCATCCGCCCCAGCGACCGGCTCACTCTCTATCCCAAGTGGAAGAGCATGTACGAGCGAGAAACGCCCACCGCGCTGGTCGGTTTGGAATCCAACGAACTGACGGAGAGCTTTTTCTTTTTGGGCCAGTACGTGCTCCTGCCGAAGACGCTTTTGGACTTCGGCGTTGAATTCAGCCTTTTCGAGAATCTGATCGAGCGTCCAGCCGAGGCGTCGCCGAGCTATGTCGATGACTTCCGCAGCCTCGTGTTTTCGGCCCTGCTGACCAATGTGTCGTCCTATCAGGGGTACGAGCTGACCATGAACGCGGGCTTCCTGCTGGAGCGCCAATTCTTCGCCGAGCAAACCCAGAAGCAATCAATCGTCTTCGTCCGCATCTTTGCTGCCACCGGCGGGGTATAGTCCTTGCAACCCCCAGCGGCCCGAGTTTTCACGCCTAAAGCGCTGATCCTCGGCTGCCTGTTCACGTTTTTCGTGGCCGCGGGCGACTCGTATGGGGTCTTCTTTCTGCGCGGCTCGTACATGACGCTCGGGACCAGCACGGTCGGCGCCCTGTTCTTGCTGTTCTTTCTCGCTGGCTTAATCAACCCGCTGCTCAAGCTGGTCCATCCGCGAGCGGGGCTAAACCGCGGCGAGCTCTTACTCATCTACATAATGATGGTCATGGCCTCGCCCCTGCCGGTGTTTTTTGCCGGCCGGTTCATCGGCACGATCCTCACTCCCTTTTACTTTGCCACGCCGGAAAACGACTGGCACACGCTCATCCAACCCCATATAGCGGACTGGTTGGAGCCGCGCGACCTAGCGATCATGTGGCCTTTTTACGAGGGCTTGGAGCAGGGCCAGTCCATCCCGTGGGCTGGCTGGCTGCCGATGTTCTTGCGCTGGGCACCGCTTGTGTGGGCCTTGTTCTTGGCGATGATTGCCGCGATGGCGATTCTGCGCAAGCAGTGGAACGACTACGAGCGGTTGACCTATCCGCTGGTCCAGGTGCCGATGGCTCTCTCCGAACAGGACGCCGGGGGGGACCGCATTGCCCCATTCTTCAAAAACCCGGTGATGTGGACCGGCTTTGCCGTGCCAGCCATCTGGGGCACCCTGCACGGGCTACACAACTACTTCCCGGAGACCGTGCCCATTGCCACCAATGTCGATCCCATCCACTTCATCCTGCCCATCTTCGACAATCTGTCCGAGCTGCAATTCAAATTCCGCTTCAACATTTTGGGCTTTTTTTATTTTCTCAAGACCGAAATCGCCTTCAGTCTGTGGTTTTTCAATCTCTTCGCCAACGCCCTGCGCACCACATTCGCAGTACTAGGCGTCACCAGTTCGGAGATGCTGGGAGGTGGGCATTCGATCATCGATCCGATTCTCGTCCACCAGTCGATGGGCGGCATGTTGGTGCTGTTTCTATTTGGCCTATTCGCGGCCCGCAAGCACCTGTGGGCAGTCTGCCGCAAGGCCGTGTGGGGTGACTCAACGGTGGATGATTCCGGCGAAATTCTCTCCTATCGGACGGCTGTGCTCATCTTGGTGGGCAGCAGCGTGGTGATGGTCGCGTGGCTCTCGCTGGCGGGTCTGCCCGTCTGGGTTGCGCTAGCGTTTCTCTTTACCGCTTTCGCGCTTTTTGTGGGATTTACGCGCCTGATCGCCGAAGGGGGGCTTTCGGACGGTTCGGTACCGGTCGGCTCGGCCGCCATCATCGTCTCCGCTGTTGGCTCGTCGGCTATTGGTGCCCAAGGCTTGGTCGTGCTGGCGACGACCTATTTCTGGACGACTGGCCGCAGTTTCGCCATGACGTCAGCCGCTAACAGTCTCAAGTTAGGTGAGGGGTTCGGCGGTTCCAAACGCCCGCTGTTTTGGACGATGATCTTAGCCATGGCCGTCGGGCTAGTCTCGTCGATGTGGGTGGTTATGGAGCTGGGCTATTCGTACGGGGCGCTCAACCTGAAAATACCCGGGGGACAGCACGGGTTCTACGACTATGCTGCTGGCTTGATTCGCACGCCGAGTGAGCCGCATCTGTGGGGTTGGATCAACACCGGGATTGGGGCCGGCGTGATGCTGCTCTTGATGCTGGCGCGCTGGTACTATGTCTGGTGGCCCCTCCATCCCCTCGGCTACCCCATTGGCCCGACCGGGATTATGGACCATCTGTGGTTCGATATGTTTTTGGCGTGGCTGATTAAGGTGTCGGTACTGCGCTACGGCGGTGTGGCGCTCTACCGCAAGACGCGCCCTTTTTTCATGGGCATGATCGCCGGGCACATCGTACCGGGGGGCATTTTTCTGTTCGTCGATCACTTTACCGGCATGGTTGGCAACGTGATTTTCTGGGGTTGAGGTTGTGGGTGAAAACGGGCTATATTTCGCAGTAAAGTGAGGGAATTGTTTTGCGCGCGTTCAAATCGCTATTCGCTACTTCTAAAGCGCTGGTCGGGGTCGCGTGGTTGGCCACGGCGGCGGTAGGTGAGGTACGGCAGTGGGAATTGGGCGGTGCGGGCCGCTCTTGGCAGGACGACGAGCTAAATTCCACGGCCATCAGCTTTGATGTCGCCGGAGCCATTCAGTTGGTGGGTTTTAATCCCAACGACAACATCGTCCGGCAGCTAAGATGGACCGAGGGCTTCCCCTTGGATTTCGTCAGTGAGGTGGCCGAGGCGCGGGTGTGGGACAACGTGCCCTTCAAGCAGACCAATATCCCGCTCGTCGATGGCGATGTGCAGACCTCCAGCGAAAATCGCTTCAAGGATTTCGGGGTGCTGCAAGCGGGGCGAGCCTTTTTCTTTGACTTGGGCACGCGCCTCCCCATCAACCGCATCTCGTTTTTCCCGCGCCCAGAAGGGGCCAACAGCCGCGGGCGGCCCTTTGCCGACGACTTCATCCGCGGCTATAAAATTCAGGTCAGCGACGGCGTGAGCTTCACGCCGGGGAATCTGCCAGTGTACAACCTGCTGACCCAAGTGGATTTCACCACGGAAAGCGTGGCGCAAATTCCCTTCCCATTGCAATTCGTCCGCTACATCCAGCTCAACGTGACTTCGACCAATCCCTTTGAGATCGCCGAATTCGAGGTGTACGGGGCGGGCTTTCCGCCGGAGGGGCGCTATCGGTCCAAGATCATCGACTTAGGCGAAGTGGCCAACTTCAGCCGCCTGCTGTGGACGACCGAGACCTTGCGCCAGCAAGAAGGCCGCATCGACGTCGAGCCAATGGCCGATGCGGATGTTTCCATTCGCATGCGCACGGGCCGCGACGATACACCGCAAGTGTTTTACGAAATCGTCAATGTCTTCACCGGCGATGTGCAGGAAGTCTCAGAGAGCGACTACGGTAGGCTGGGTCTGAACGTGCGCGGCCCGGTCGAAGACGACCAGGTCAACTGGAGCGAGTGGTCGCCGCCCTTTGCCGAGTCTGGTCAGCAAATTGAGCTGCCTAGCCCGCGTCGTTTCTTCCAACTCGAAATCGCCCTCACCAGCCACTCCATCCTCGACGGCATCCGGGTCAACTCGCTGGTGGTCGAGCACTCCATCCCGCCATTGGCCCAGCAGCTAATAGGGGAAATCTCCGCGCTGGAAACCCCCCGTCCCTTGGGCAACAAGCCCCGAGTGCCGGCCGGTGAACTCTCGACGTTTGCCTACGACATCCGCGCCGACATCAGCGAGACGGATGTGGGCTTTGACGCGATGGAGATCCTCACGCCCGCTAGGCCGCAGTTTAAGGAAATGTTCATTGGCGATCCGCCCGTCGCCACCGCGCCCGACAGCGTCGTCGAGGGCGAGAAGAGCCTGAAGCTATTCTTTCCCAGCCAACGGCTGACGCACCAATCGCCGAGTGCGTTGCGCGTCGTCTTCGACGCCGAAGTTTTCGTTCAATCCACGTTCTTTCGCGCCCGAGTCTTCGACACGCAAAGCGATGAAGCCCCGCAGCAGGTCCTGCCCGGAGACGCCAATCCCACGGTCCTGACCAATGACTTGCGCGTGCTGACCACGGCCGCTTCGGCGCGCAACCTGCTGCCATTTTTTGCCGTGCAGCCGGCCGTGGTAACGCCCAATGGCGACGGGATCAACGAGCGCGTGCGCATTTCCGGTACTCTGGTCCAGCTCCAGCAACCCGTGCAGTTGACCGTGCGGGTTTTTTCGCTTGGCGGCCAGCAGGTGCGCACCTTGTTTGCCGGCGCGCGCAGCAGCGGCTCTTTCGTTTGGGAATGGGATGGCCTCGACGACAGCGGCAACCCGGTTCCCGTGGGGATCTACCTCGCCGAGGTGACGGCCGACGCCGAGCGCGAGCGTTTCACGCGCCTCGGTGCCGTGGGCGTTGCCTACTAAAAAAGGAGAGGCCATGCAGCGCATTCCGTTCCTCCTATTCGCGGGTTTGAGTTTGGCGGCCCTCGCGTTGGTGGCGTACGCCCAGACGGGGAGCGCCGATCTGGAAGTGTACCGGGTGGATCGTCGAGCCGAGTGGCAGCAATGGACCTTTCCGGCCGGTACGCTCGCAATTTCCCCAACCGGCTCAGTGACTCCCGCCGAATTCAAGGGCGTACACAACGCCGCGGTCAATGCCGACGAATTCACCCACGAACTGGTGAGCGGCCAAGAGATGCGCGGTGGTGCGTGGAAGGCCGGCACCAACCTCGCAACAGCCGGTCGGGCGATAGACGGCCGCGCCCAGACCTTTTGGCAACCCGACCCGGACGCGCCCTTAGAAGACTGGTGGATCGAGATCAACCTAGGAAGGGCCGTACTCGTGTCGGAGATTCGCCTCGTTTTCCCCGATCAAGAGGGCGCGCGGCCCTTCCGCGAATTTCGCGTCTTTGGCTCTGAGGGCCGCCGCGTGACGCGCCAAGACATATTCTCTTTTCACCTGATAGGCGGCACCACCAAGCCCATTGACGAAACGGAGGTGACCTACGATGTGAAGCCGCTAGTAAGGGAGGTGACGCGGATGCGGGGCGCACGCGAGGAGGGCACTGCGGACACTACCCATGACCTGCTGCAATTCATCAGGATTTTGGTAGATGCCAAGACGCCGGACGCTGCGCTTGCCGAGGTAGAAGTGTACACGCTCGGGGAAAACATTGCCTTGCAGACCCTAGAGCGCGGCGGCGCGATTCAGGAGCGCTCGGGCCGGGGCTTTCCCTTCAAGATGGCCGACGGCAACGCCAATACCGATTGGGGAGCACGGCGGGAGCGCGGTCAAGATCCCATCGCTTGGGACTGGGACTTGGGTGCGCTGTTCTGGGTGGATCGGATCGTGATGCGCACTTCGGATTTTCTCCTCCGCACGCTGACGTACGGCTCCAACCTGCCCCAGATTCGCACCCACAGCTTGAGTGTTTCCAACGGTCGCCGCACGCTGACGGGCGAGGTTGATTTCGACCAACTCTTCGTCGGCGATACAGATGCCTTGCTCGCGTCCTCGACCGAGTTCCCCGGCCAATTGACGTATCTTTTTGAGCCGCGTCCCGTGCGCTTTATCGCGGCCGAATGGGTCGGTGGCGGCGGCTCGCAGTCCAGCTTCCAGTACCAGAGCGGCTTTTTGATCGAGACGCTCGTGTTTGCGGTGGGTCATGTGGCCCAAGTGGAGATGAATTCGGACTTCATCGACTTGGGGCAAATCGCCGGCGACAACCGGGCGAAGGTGATCAAATCCCTGCGCTGGGAAGCCGACCTGCCACCGGGCGCGCGCATTCAGGCGCGCACTCGCTCGGGCAACGAGTTGCAAGAAAACTTTCGCTACTTCCGCAAGGATGGCACCGAAGTAACGGCCGAGCAGTTTGACCAGATGCCGAAGGCGCTGCGGGGTGAAACCCTGAGCACCATCGGCATTGGCGAGGACTGGAGCGAGTGGAGCAACTTTTATCAGCGATCCGGCGAGCAGTTTCTGTCTCCCAGCCCGCGCCGCTTCGTCCAAGTCCAGCTCATCCTCAGCTCAGACCGCCCAACTACTGCGCCGACTGTACACGCTTTGGAGATTGAATTTACCGACGCCTTTCTCGCCGGAGTCACCGGCGAGGTGCTGCCGCGCACGGCCGAGGCGGGCAGGTCCCAGCTTTTTTCGTTCCACATAACGCCGGAGTTTGCGTCGCGTAACCCCGGGTTTAACCGCATCCTGCTGCAAACTCCGTCGCCAGCCAACCTCGACTCGCTCGCTCTCACCATAGGCGGTGCCGAAGCCGAGCCAGCCGCGGTGCGCGTCGCTGGCGATTCGCTGCTGGTGGAACTGCCGCGCACAGTGCGGCGCGAGGAAGTTGCGCTGACATTTAGTACGGTCGTAGAGCGCAACGCCACGCTCTTTCGGGCCTTCATCGGCCACGAGGGGCAGCTAGAGGTATGGCAGCCGGTCGATCCGATGCGCCGCGCCGCCACGACCGTCTATTTGCCCAGCGTCCCGGGCACTGACCAGTTGATCGCCAATTTTTCGGTGCAATCGTTCATCAGCCCCAATGGGGATGGGATCGGCGACGCGGCGGAAATCCGCTTCCACGTATTGAAGACGGACGCGCCGGCCCAAGTGCGGATTTACACCCTCGATGGCCGACTCGTCCGCACCCTTGAGGGGCAGCGCCAGCCCGACCAGTCCTACCTCTACACTTGGGCCGGCCAAGACCAAGACGAGCGCGTAGTTCCTCCGGGTTCGTACCTGTGCCGGGTGGAGGTGGAAGCCCAAGCTGGGGCCGCGAGCCAGCACCGCATTATCAGCGTGGCTTACTAGGCTGCGACGTGCCTGTGGATTGGACAGGCCTCCACATTTTTAGCATACTATGTCCATTAATTGTGGACATTGATGTACATTATTGTGATATAGGATGCTTGGAACGACCCCATTGCGACAGCAGATTGATCGGGATGTTTTCGATTACCAGCAGTTGGTAGCCTGTTTGTCCCAATTTAGCAAACCGCGCGATAAAATCCGCAGGTTGTTGGCCGCTGGAGAAATCGTGCGCATTAGGAAGGGCTTGTACGCCTTTGGCGAGCCCCGCCGGAGAACACCCATCAGCCGGGAATTACTGGCCAATCTGATCTACGGGCCTTCTTATATCAGTCTAGACTATGCACTGAGCTACCACGGGCTCATACCAGAACGCGTCGAGATGGTTACCTCGGTGACATTGGGACGATCGCGCACCTTCACTACGCCCTTTGGAACCTTCTCCTATCGCCGCTTGAGCCAGAATCGCTACGCCGTTGGGGGCGTTCTAGAAGAGAACGGCGATCTGTCCTTCCTGATTGCTTCCCCAGAAAAGGCGCTGGCGGACAAGGTCTGGGCCGACAAGCGCTTCGCCGGAACTCGCTTGTCGAGCTACGGATCGTATTTGTTGGACGACCTGCGGCTGGAGCCCGCCCGATTGGCCGTCCTCGATAGCGACCGCCTTGATGCAATAGCGAAAGCCTACGATTCGCGGAAGCTCTATAGGCTTATGCGCTATCTACAGATACTAAGGGAGCAAAGCCATGCATGAGGCCATTCGCTCCATGCTTGACCGATACGCTCCCCAAACGCACGACGATTACGTCAATGCGCTGCGGGAGATACTGCAGGAGTTGGCATTGCTCGGCCTCTGGCGCAGCAAGTTTTTTGAGCATGCCGCCTTCTACGGAGGCACGGCCCTGCGCGTACTCTACGGTCTAGATCGCTATTCCGAGGATATCGACTTCTCGCTTTTGGCACCCGATCCGGGGTTTTCACTTGGGCAATATGGCGAGGCACTCTTGCGCGAGATCGACAGTTTTGGTTTTCGCGTCGAGTTTGAGCAAAAAGCGAAGACCCAGCAGACGGCCATCGAATCGGCCTTTCTCAAGGCCCATACGCTCAAACAGTTGCTCGTCATCGAAGCAGACGCCGAACGGCTCCCCGGCCTGCGTCCCGGGTCGGTCCTGAGGATCAAACTTGAGGTGGACACTGATCCACCCGGCGGCTTTGAGGCTGAGAGCCGTTATTTGCTGCAACCTATTCCGTTTGCTGTGCGCGTTTATAGCCTACCCGATCTGTTCGCCGGCAAGCTACACGCCATCCTGTGTCGGAAGTGGCAGACGCGCGTCAAAGGCCGGGATTGGTACGATCTAGTCTGGTACGCTGGCCGTCATCCACAGGTGCGTCTGAGCCATCTGGAGGCGCGCATGAGGCAGTCGGGCGATTATCGGGACGAGACGCCTTTGACGCGGGATCGCCTCATGGAACTCTTGCGCCAAGCGATTGATCAACTCGATGTTGACCGTGCGCGGGACGATGTGATGCGGTTCGTGCGCGACCCGCGCACTATCGACATTTGGTCGCGGGATTTCTTTCACGAGGTCGTCCAACGCATTGAAAATGGTACTGATGGTACTGATTTAACGCGAGGAAAGATATGACGATGGCTAGCGACATGTACGCGCATTGCTGCGGTCTATTCAGGGCATTCTTCTTGAGCCTAGTCCTGACCGTTCCCATAACCAGTATCGCGTCTGCCCATGTAGGTGTCACGGTCCCCTTCGTCGAGGTACCCGATCCCGCGGCGATAACCATAGATGGCGACGACGGCGACTGGGCCTTTTTCGACTCCCGTTTCGCGTTGGACCGAGAGGGATTCTTCGACCGCGAATCGGATCACGTCGATGCGGCCGATTTCGACTTCACCATGTACACTGCTTGGAGTCCGCCCCCCGACAATAGCTGGTACTGCTTCGCCCGAATCACCGACGATACCCTCAAGATCGAAAATGAAGACCCACTCAAGTGGTGGCAGGACGATACGCTGTCGATTACCGTGGATTCCGACCACTCCGGCGGCAGTATCTACGGGTTCACCCGCGAGGAACTGGTCAACGGCCAACGCTACTACGCCCGGGTGTTGCCGTTGAAGCACCCGCGCCTGCCCCACGGTCAGGCCGGCTTTCTCGACCAGCACCACGACCCTTTCTTGGCGGAGTTCCTGTGGGCGATGCACAAACCCCACTTCGACATCGCTTGGACGATGCGCCCGCCCGACGCGGCCAATGGCACTTTGCACGTCGAATATACCTTCGAGTGGAAAGCGGCCCTGTGGGATGTGCTAGGGTCCAGCCCGGAGGAGAGCAAGCGGCACGTTTTCGCGCCGGGGCAGACGCTGCACATGGGATTCCGGCTGCTCGACGCCGACCGGCCGGGGTTGGGGCGCAAGCATTCGATGTACATCCTCGGCGGCCATCAGCATCAGGATCGCAACGCCGACCGGATGCCCGATTTTCACACCATTACTTTAGATGAGGCGCAAAACTGGCGTATGCCTACGGAGCAGGACGCGGTGCAACCGTCCTCTGCGGACGGTAAATGAGCTGCACGGCATACTTAAAAAAGGAGTGATTTCCGATGATTATTGATACCCATACCCATTTCTACGATCCGTTCAGGTCCCAAGGCGTCCCTTGGCCGGAAAAAGACGACGAGATTCTCTATCGGCGCGCGCTGCCCGAAGACTACAAGGCCCTAGCTGTGCCCGAGGGCGTAACGGGCACGGTCATGGTCGAGTGCAGCCCTTGGGTCGAGGACAACCAATGGGTGCTCGACTTGGCTGCCACCGACCCATTCATCGTGGGATTGGTCGGCCACCTCGAGCCCGACGACCCGGACTTTGCCGCTCACTTGGAGCGCTTTGCCGCCGATCCGGTCTTCGTCGGCATCCGCGCCCGCGTAGATGTAGCGGAAAGTCACGGCTTAGCTGCTGCTGAGATGCTAGCAGCCCATGATCTGGAGCTGGACACGGGTTTACACGAGGGCGTACCCGCGTTAGCAGAGCGCTTCCCCGAGTTGCGCATCGTCGTAAACCACATCGGCGGCATCCCCATCGACGGCGGTCCGCCTGATCCGGCGCGGCTGGAATTGATGCGCCAAGCCGCGGCCCATCCGCAGGTCTATTGCAAGGTGTCGGGGCTGATGGATTTGCGTAGTCAAGTCAAGCCAGCGCCGACGGATGTGGACTTTTACGCTCCGGTGCTCGATGCACTATGGGATTTATTCGGGGAGGACCGGCTGATTTACGGCAGCGACTGGCCGGTATCCGACCGCAGTGGCCGCGAGTACGCGGACATACAGCGCTTGGTGATGACTTACTTTACTGCGCGTGGCAAAGAGGCGACGGAGAAATACTTCTGGCGCAACGCCAAAGCCGCCTATAAGTGGATCGACCGCGCTGGCCAATGCTAGGATTTACTGAAGTGATCGAGTAGTTCACTAAAGCTGTAGATCACCTTACTCTCACCTTCATCATTATACTCTTCTGTACTGTTATTTATTTTGCAAAGTACAGTTTGTATGCCGAACGCATTCGCGGCTGCTATATTTTTCTCTCTATCGTCAACAAACAGCATCTGTGTTGGCTTTACATTTGCGTCTCTAATCAGGACATCATAGATGTTAGGAGAAGGTTTTCTAATTTTTAGATCGCCGCTTATAAACCATCGCTCTATATATTGATCTAACTGAAATTTTCTTCGCAATTTAATTGACCATTCTGATACATCATTAGACAAACAGTAAATAGGTGCTCTAACTTTATTCTTGAAGACAGCTAAAAAATCTAATAGACCAACAGATAGTTGATGCCTATCGAGGTACTCGTCTTCAAGATTGTAATCGACGCCTACTTTAGCCCAAAATTCTTCAGAAGAAAATTCGCCTAGGCTCGCTCGTATATAAAGATCTTCGATGGTTTTCTTACCTATATCTGATTCTTTCTCCCTAATAAATGGCACCAGTAATTCTTCTACGTCATCACAGCTCTGATATATAACTCCCATGGCATCTAGAACAAGAATCCAGGGCAATCGCATTATAAGTGTCCCTTCGCCAACAGGTTAGCCAGATATTTGTTATCCCAACCGGCCTTGAGCCGTTTGGTTTGAATGCCGGCTTTGGTTGTTTTGTCTTGCTGGAGTAGATTGAGTTCGATGTGGCGTAAGACGGCCATGTTTTCGGGGCCGTGTCCGCGGCGTATGCGGCAGTGGTCTTCGTTAAAGACGACATCTAAGACCCAATGTAATGAGTTTTCAATAGCCCAATGCCCACGGGTCAAGTCCAAAATTGTCTGTAAAAAGCGGTGCCCGAGCGAGTGGGTGGTTTAGGGGTTTTCGTCCTCCATATTTAAGTAGCTTCTTTGTATTCCTACACGGCACTCTCGTCTCCGTATCCCTCGCTGCCAGTGCATTCGTATACGTCAGCGTCACATCATGGGTGATGACTACCTCATCCGACAGTAGGGCAAACCGAGATAGCTCACATGTTCTTGGGCTCTACTATGACGACAAATCCCTCCCCACTAGGGAAATTTCCAGTATTTCCCACCCTACCCTGAAAGGATATATATTCTTTTTTTTCTTCATATCCAGCAATCAGTACTGACAGCACCCACACATAACGGGGTTCTTTATATTTTTTAGTAGTGTACCCCATTCTATCAGTTACTTCTAGTTTAGATTTTTTGGTAGTGTACTCCCGGTCGCCAATTATATCTATAACTTTCTCTACTGCTCTCTGGTTTTCTAAAGCTCCGACGCCATCCATTCCGTTTAGGTCTGACTCTTTGTAACACTGAAGTGCTTCGTCAAAACGCCCAAGCAATACGAGCACGTTTCCCTTATTGAAGAGAGCATTATCCGATCCAAGACTAATTGCCTCGTCGTAGTCGGCTACAGCTTCCTGAAACCTGCATAGGTCCGCATTAGCATTAGCACGGTTGAAAAAGGAATCTGAATACTCCGGATCTAGTTGAATCGCTTTGCTGTAGTCCTTAAACGCCTCTTCGTAATTTTTCAGATCAGAATTAGCATTTGCGCGATTGTAGTAGGCACGAGCCATTTGCGGATTGAGTTCAATGGCTTTAGTGTAGTGTTCAATGGCTTTGGTGTAGTGTTCAATGGCTTGTTGATCTCTCTTTTCACTTTGGTCAGTACTACTAACATAAAGCTCCGCATGACTTTGGTCAGTACGACCAATATAAAGCTCCGCATGAGCTCGTTGAGTAACCTTCTGGTATCTAATAAAGCCATGGAGGTCGTTGTATATTGTCTCTATAGATATACCATGACACTTTCGTAAGTAATCTAATATGGACTGTTTAAGGTTTTTGGGAATATTGATTATACGATCTGGCTGAATAAAGCCATAAGGCGGACGAACGAATATACTCTTCTGGGCTATGACACGGTTTCTTGGATTCTGAGGACTTTCAATCTGTTCTTTGGTTTTTTTCAACAAAATGACTCTGCCATCTTTATTCAGAAAGTCAGATCCTTCGCAGGCGAAGAAGAGAGCTATAAGATAATCAGTAGTAAAGTCGATTAGGTTAGTTGCGCCGCCGTAGTGTTGGAGTTCGGTTAGTATTTCAAAGTCATTAGTTTCGCTAGTATATCCTTTAGCGGTCTCTATCATTTCTTTCTGTACGACCTCTATATCAAAATACTCGGCCTCATATTCTGAGTATTCTCGATAAAGACTTGAAGACACTTTCTCATAGTGCTCTGGTTCTCCACGGTAGATGTAGTCGCCGTCGGCTGATTTTTCCGCTATCTCTTGGATTTTTTTCAAAACTCTATGGAACTGGTCGTTTTGAGAAAGCCGCGCCTTGGCAGCCTCGCGTCGCTTTTCACGCGCCTTCGTCCCACGATTAACTTCGCTCGGCCCTCGTGCGCTTTCTTTTATATGCGTTTGATAATCAAATTCTGTCTCTTGTGTAGTATTCATCGAGCCATCTTCCTTCTGCATCAAATGCAGTGATAAAACGGTAGAGGGGTAAATTTTCTTCGGAGCAAACTATGGCTAATACTCGACCACTGGAGGTTGCTCCTATCCGAATCCACCGATCCTCATGCCCCACTGGATCCGCGGCTTCGTATCCGTCTGGATCGTCAAATGCGGAAACGGCTTCATAAAACTGGACTCGGTGCTTCTCTTGAACTTCTTGGTATTTGTCTTCATCCCATATAAATCCAATATCCATGCTACGGACTCCATGTAGTGTGGGTAATTATAGGCATTGTTGCAGGAATCCGCATTCACTATTCAGTGAAGCTGTTGATGGATACTGCCCCGTCCCAAAAGCCTTTTACGTTTAACGTCTTGGCTCGCCCGAACTCTGTCAAGCAACGCCGCTGCCGCCAATCTACACCGCCACCCTCGTCTCCGTATCCCCCGCGGCCAGTGCATTCATATACGCCAGCGTCATATCGCGGGTGCGGTATGTTCCGAAGGCGGCTTCGTCTTCGCGGCGGACGATGGGGAAGGTGTCGAGGATGTATGCAGCGGCGTCCCGCGACAGCCCGTAGAGATGGAAGTAGAGGGCGTCGAGGCGGGCGCGGAGGTGGCGGCGTTCCTCTTCGTCCCAGATGAAGGGCTCGCCGTCGTAGCCGAGCTCGCGGGCGAAGGGGGCCATGTCATGGGCGGTGTACGTGAGGCGGAGCACGTGGTTGCGGATGAGATCGCGGGCGGTTGTCGTGCCGAAGGAGCGGTCGTATTCTGCGGAGGCGATGACGGGGAGTTGTTCGACGATGTACCAATTCAGATGAGTGCCTTGAGCCTTTTGTCTTGTAACGAAGTCCACACACATGGCATTGAGATTCGCCATGAGGTACGCTGTGGCCAAGGCGTCGGCGCTGACAAGTAGAGGAATAGTATTCCCAACACCCGCCCAAGGAATCATGGAGGAGATTACTGTTCTCGCATCCGTCGACCTAGCGATGTCGCGGAAGCCCAACGTATATCCGCGACTTTGGGGCAAAGTCTCCTCTACATTGTGGGCTGGCACCCAATACTGTGTCTGAGGAAGGAAATCAGGATCTGCGTGCTGCGCCTCGGTTACTTCTTCACTAAGGTACGGATTGTGCGTACTCTCTGGGTTGAATCGAACAGAATTGGCCCGATGGTCGAACTGGTGAATCATCCGCCCCTGGTACAGCGGCAGGTATAGCTCCTCTCCTTTCTTCCAGCGATTACCATCGACCGGATAGAAACCTTCCGCATCGAGTTGTTCAGCCGTCCTGAAAAGATTTGAGTCGTTGGTCATGTGGAACATCGTCATGTACTTCACCGGCCATGTCTTGCATTCCCCACCCCCGGAGCGATCCACCAACACCGGATGCTGCTCGTAGATGCGCCGCGTAATCTCCGCGTCTTTCCGACTGCGAAACACGGGCGCAGTGCCAGTATTCGGATTCACGCGGGCGAAGTCTTCCGGCGACAATGGAAAACAACGGTCTTCGTCGTGGACGGTTTTCGTGTCGTGCAGAAAAAAGGCGCATTCGGCCTGATCGAATCGTCGCTCCTCTCCGCCCAAGATGAGGGCGCAGAATTTAAAAGAAGCGTGAATGTCCTTGAAGAAAATTTTCTTGTTCTCAAAATCGAACAGGCCGCCTATCCGTCCGCTAGTCGAAACGGACTGGAAGAACTTGGCCGCCGTCTTGTCCGCATAAATGCCCGATGGCGTCAGCAAGCCGACAAAACCATCCGGCTTAATCAGGCTCATGGACCGCTCGACAAACAGCGAATACAAGTTGATGTCGCCGCCGCTGAGCAACGGATAGTCGCCACCGGAGCGGACCATTTGGCTTAGGCTCTCGGCCTGCGCTTTGGCCGCGTCGAATTCAGCCGCAAGAGACGCTCCCTGTTTGCGCAACTGCTGAATGCCCTTTCGTCGCGCAGCCGCCGTCGGTGCCAGAGCGAGTTCTAGGTCACGAGTTGCAAACCACTCGACTTCTTGCAGCTTGATCCGATCCCACGGCGGGTTGCCAATAACCGCGTCAAATCCACCTTGCGGACGGCTTTCTTGCCACCGATGCCACACCCCCGGAAAAGCCACCTCCCAATGCAAGAAGCCCTCGCGGTTGGCAATAGACGTGGCCTTGTGCCATAGCTCGGCAAAGTCGGAAACGTTCTCCGCTGGCCCTTGTGCCAAAAGTTCGTAAGCATTCGCCGCATGGTAGCCGAGCGTCGTAACCAGCGGCCCCGCAAATTCATCGCGTTCTTTCTTCTTCATGCCCGCCGTCAGCCAACGCCAACCGCACAAAAAGTCGAGCAAGCCGCGCAGATCAGCAGTCGTCTCCTCCACCCCGTCGAACAGCACCGCCGATTCCTGCACCTCCGCAACATCCGCGTCGGACATCTCCTCAATCCGCTGCATCCCGTCGGTAGCCGTCTCTGCCCCGGCAATGGCGCTACCGGCAAACATCCCGCCGAGCCGGTGCAACTCATCCGTAGCGTCCCGCACCCGCAGACCGACTAGCGAGTCGCCGCAACGCAAATGGTGATCGAGGAAAGACAGCGGCGCACCCACCGTAAAGCTGTGCAGCCACAGCGACACCTTGGCCAACTCGACCGTCAGCCGATTCTTATCCACCCCGTAAATGCAGCGTTTGAGCACCATGCGGCGGATAATGGCTTGATCGGTAAGCTGCGCCTCGTCCAAGACCCAGTTTGATTCGTTGGCCCGTTTGCGAATGTCCTCCCGAATCGTCGCCACGCGCCCCACCAGCGGCGACGCGTACTCGCCATCCAGCCACTCCGGCACCGAGGGGACGAGCTCGATCAACTCGGCGATGTAATCCGACAAAAAATCCACGGCCGTGACGAGGAAGTGCCCGCTACCCATCGCCGGGTCCAAAACTTTGAGGTCTAGTACAGCCTCTGCCGGATCAAGCTGCTCAAGTTCCTCCCGCCGTTCTTGCTTGGATCGACGGTCGCTTTTAAGCGCAGCGGCCTTGTCCTCAAAGGCTTGCAGCCGCTCTTCGGCCAGCGGCTGCAAAGTCCGCTCGACAATCAGATCGACGAGTTCCTGAGAGGTATAGAAACTGCCGCTGTCCTTGCGGGCATACGGATTGGGCCGAATGGAAATTTTGCCCTCGTCATCGCGCACCGGCTCGCGCTCCAGTAGCCGCTCGTAGATCGAACCAAGCTGCTGCACGGACATATCGCGGTAGTTGACGAAACGCCGCACGCCCTGTGAATCCTTGGCGTGGCTCAGACCGTAGATGATCGGCGCGATTTCTTTGTCGGCCAGACGGACCGTTTCCAACAATGGAGCAGCTTCCATCGCAAACAGCCCGCCATTGTACGGCGGCAGACCAATGGACTCGTCGCCCTTGTCGATGAGCTTAAATAACGTCGTCAGGTGATCGTAATAATTGGTGGCAATCGCCGAGTACGTATCGTCAGCCGCCATCCTGCGCGCAATCTCGTCGCGGACGGACTTTCGCAAACCATAGTCGTCGTATCGCTCATCATTGACCGGCAGCAGCCCCCGATCCTCGGCATAGAGCACAAACAGCAGCCGATAGAGAAAGATCAACGCCGCATCCCGGCTCGCGACGAGGCTTTCCTCCGACTTCTGCACAAGCGCATTGACGAGGTTGGGAAACACCCGCTCAAACACCACCCCCGACAGGTCTTGTGCGACCTGTTCCTCATAGCGACGACCCTCAGCTAGCGCCTCTTCAAGGAACGTAGTCGTGGCCCCGTCCCGCAGCGTGAAAGACTCGCGACGGAACAACAGATGAAAGACGCGGAGTTCATCTTCCTTGCCGGGCTTGAGCAATTCTGCCAGATCGGCTTCAAAGTAGCCGCTAGCACGCGGTCGAGCGCGGTAGTCGTACAGCCGCCATACACTGCCATTGCTCAGAATGCCCCAGCGAATGTGCCCCTCCGACTCGATCTCAGCCGTCGCCAAGTATCGAAGAATCTGACCGTGCGGCGTCCCACGCTGCGCCCGATCATTCCGGTCGCGGCTATCGAGCGAGAGCCCAAAGCGCTTACTCTCTTCAACTACTGTCGCGTACTGGAAGGGATTCTCAGCCCGCGCCTTGGAGTCGGCGTCAGCAAAAAGCAAATGATCGGGAATGTCCTCATGGCCAGCGGCGCTTGGCTGAGGCACGTACTCGGTCCATCCCAATAGCTCCAGAACCGGACGAATAAGCTCTTCCTCCGTGCGAGCTTCGTTGGGATTTCGGGAACGGCTGAGGGCGCTGTGATGTCGAGCAACGCCGTTCCTAAACGCAGCAAACGCTTCCGGCTGGTCAACAGACGCTTGCCACTCGGGCGTGGTCTTTATGCCGTCGGTGAGGAAATAGTGAGTGAATAGCTGGCCGGGCATATTAAAAGAAGGCCGCTAGTGCCCCGACAGCTTAAACAGATTGACCGCCGTAAAATTGATGATGGCCCAAATCGTAAACAGCAGTGCCAACTCGGTCCACAGCGACATTCGCTCGTCTTTGGGTACCCGCATCGCCAGATGCAGCACCGCGTAGGCCATCGGGATCAGCAACAGATTGTTGGCATTGGCCCCTTTGAGCACAAAGTCGAGGGTGCGCGGATCAAACAATATGAACAGCAGCCAGCCAAACGGGAAGACGATCTGGAAAATGCGGACCCAGCGGCGGTAGCCCTCTTCTCCGACCAACGCGCTCACCTTTAGTTGTCGCAGAAAGTCAGCGCCGATCCGCCCCGAAGAAGCAGCAAATACCAGCAGCGTGGAAAAGAGCGTGCAAAATCCCCCGAACATAAAGAGATAGTACGCCCCGCCGCCGAGGCTCTCGGTAAAAATCAACGAGACTTGCTCTACTACCTTCATCCCTTCGGGCAAGACTTGTAGCTGATTGAGCACTGACGCGCCCAGCAGGTAATACGCGCAAGTGACCACCAGCGCGATGCCCGTACACACGCCCGCATCTGTGACCAAGACCCGCATCCAACCCCGGTACCGCGCCTGCCATTCCGGGCTATCGTCTTTTGGCCCGACGAAATCCGGGTAGCCTTTTTCTACGATCCAATAGGGATACATGAAAAGCTCGACCGCGGTCGCGCCGACCGATCCCATCACCGCCAAAGCCACAAACGCGCCTTCAGCTGGCATGGCAAAGCGGAAGCCCGAGGCGATTTGCGCGCTGCTGATTGCGTAGCTAGTGCCTTGCAGGGCGAGTACCGAGCCGATGACGACCAAGCTGAAGGTCGCCACCAGCGCGGAGACCATTTTCTCCAAGTCGCCGTATAGCCCTCGCCACAGCAAAACCGACATAGCGAGGAAAATGACTACCGCCCACACCTGTTCGGACGCAAAGGGAAAAATCGTGACCATCAGCCCAGCCACTGACCCCAAGATGCCGATGACGGCCACCGTCACCGAGAAGTAGCCGACTACGCAGAGCCACGCAATCCACGAGGTGCCGCGCCAGCGCGCGCCCGGCACTTGGTCGAGGATTTGCACGGTACTGCTCTTGCGCAACAAGCACTGTCGGCCCAATTCGAGCTGAATCACAAACTTGACCAAACAGGCCAAGATCACGCCCCAGAGAAAGACAAAACCGACCTCGGCCCCCATCCGCGTCGTCACCAATAACTCGCCCGAGCCGACCACCGACCCCGAGACAACGACGCCGGGGCCGATATTGCGTAAGAGGCCGCTAAAACGAGTCGGGGCCTCGCGGATACTGCTTTGCGCGTTATCCATAAATGCACTCCGTTTTGTCGTCTGGGGACGCGGGCAATACGCCCGTAAAAGCGGCCTTAAGATAGGGACTCAGGCCGAAGATGCGAAAGGCCGTGAGCGGATCGAAAGATCCCTTGGCTCCGATTGATGCCGGGAAGATACGTAATATCCGTTTATGATCTTTACTGACGTTACGCATCTTTTTTAGCTTCCCATCCCTGTACCCTTTCCGTTACACTCCCGCCCCGCCCATCCCCATCTCTTCTCTGAGCCGCTGTGGCACGATTTTTGCAGTTTTAGGAATGGCGAATGGCCCCAACCGTCCCGCCGGTTCGGACGGCATTCCCAATTGATTGCCATGGCCAAATTTGATACTATTTCCAAATCCCTGATCCGCACCTATCCCGACGGGTTCTTAGCCTTCTTGTTAGGCCAACCCAGCGCGACGGTGGTAGAGATACTCAACCCGGAGCAGCCCAAGACGCAGATCATGGACAATTTGCTGCGGGTGCAGGTGGGCGGTCGGGAGGTGTTAGTGCATTGCGAATTGCAAACGACCGATAGTACGGAGCTGGCCATGCCGCGTCGGATGGCCAGCTACATGGGGCACATGGGGGTGCTGAGTTCGTTGGTGTGCGATGATTCTATCATCTATTCTCTTATTTCGGAGGACATTATGAACCGTTTTCCACTGCTCGAATCTTTTCGCCAGCGAGGCATTGAGCAAGGCGGCCGAGAGTGCGCCATCGAAGATCTGCTCGACGTCCTGGAGATTCGCTTTGGACTGGCCGCGTCCGACCCGTTAGCCGCCCACCTTGGAGCCATCAACGATGTGCAGCAGCTCAAGCAGTTGCATCGGGCGGCCATACAGGTCGCCAGCCTCGAAGCCTTCAGGCTCCTGTTAGAAGAAGCCGAGTAGGATATCTGCGTAACGGCAGTTATTATAGCGACCGCAAAACGGATTCTCACATTTTATAGGAGTCAAAAACTCAGGATTTGTTTTGCGGTCGCTATAACTGATGCGAAGGTGCCGGTACGCCACGATCCGCTACTTACAGTCCACTCCTTCAAAAACCAGCCACAATCCCCCGCAGCCCTTCGGCATTTTGTCGTCTGGGGACGCGAGCAAGACGCCCGCAAAAGCGGCTTTAAGATAGGAACTTAGGCCGAAGATGCCGGCAGTGCGCGGGAGCATGGGCGGTCTGCGGCCCGATTTTAGATTGCATTGGCATAGCCTCGCGCTATTGCTGTTATTAGGACGCAATTGCATTCACCAACTTCGCAAACCACTCTTGATATTGAGTTTTTATTCCTATTAGATAGAGGAGATCTTTGCATGGCTAAGAAGAAACCTGCGGCCAAGAAAGCCACTACCAAAAAGACCACTGTGAAGAAGAAACCTGCGACCAAGAAGGCTGCTACGAAGAAGACAAAAATGAACTCGCACGACTCCACAGACGCGAATACAGAGAGACCGAATATCGCAGAAAAAGTTCGCTTTTGGGAGGAGCAAGACAAAATCAATCAGGCACTCATTCCCCGCGTGAAAGAGCTGCATGAGATTGTGACCGACCTCCATAAACGGACCGCCAACATTAGCAGCCAAATCGCCGAAGCCGAGGCACGTGTCCTCCAAAAAGTACAAGAGCAGAACGAACAGCGGTTCAAACAGGTGCAAAGCCAGATACAAAAGATTCAGGGGCAGAACAAACAAGTGAAGCGCCAAGATGGTCAAGAGCAGGAAAATGGAGGCTGTGTTTCTCTTATCGCGCTAGTTCTGTCTGTTCTCGCGTTGGGCCTCAGCATCTACCAGTGGTTTGCATAGCCATGCAGTCTATCCAGCTACTTTCTGAATTGGAACAAATGCCGCTCCGCGGCGGGCATGGTCGCTACACCTATGAAGACGTGGTTGAACTATCGGGATTGATGCGAAATGACCTCTTCGCTATCGAAGTTGCAGCGGGTGTTGAGGACTCATGTTCCGCACTGTTTGACGCACGTAATGTACCTGACGACTTATTCGAGGCATATCGCCTCGCGTCGCCGGGCGTAGCAGCAGATCATTCGCTACATGAGCGGTACTTAGAGATGAGAGAGCGTGGGCAAGAGAGCGTCGAGGGATTCATTAGTAACCTCAAGGGGAAATTGGGCGAACTGCGCGTAAAAGAGCACTTGGAGCAGGAGTTCCCCGACTATTCGTTTGAGATTACTCCCAACCAGAACCAGCCGGTGTGGGATATTGTCGGCACAAGCTCCGACGGGACAGTAGCAGTGCCGATTCAAGTGAAGATCGGAGGTGAGAATTACGCCGATGGGGTCGCTGCCCGAATGCAGGAAGACCCGGATGTGTTATTCGCTGTTAGCAATGAAATCCGAGCGGAATTGGCCGAGCGCCCCGAGCTATCCAGCCAATTTATCGACACCAATCTCTCCAATTACGAGTTCGTCTCCGAAGTTGAAGAAGGTATGGGGCTTTTAGCCGAGAATTCTGGCATTGACGTACCTGACAAGGTAAGCGGCTTTCTACCCTACGTGACGGAGATCGTCCTCGGCATCCGTCTCCTGTACGACATTGTAAAGACGGAACGCGATTTTGAAGCGGTGGAGATTGAAGACAAGGCGCGCATCAACGCAATGAAGGCACTGGTCCTCTTTCAGCGGTTTGGTATATCTGCCGTTTTGACGACAGCCGGAGGCGCAGCAGGCTCTATTGTACCAGGTTTTGGGAACATATTAGGGGCGATAACGGGTGCTGGTCTATCCGTCTATCTAAGCAGCAAGCTACGTCCCCACATGCTGGAAATCGGGATGAAACTAGCGGGCATAACGGCGGATGATCTGTTTTACTTCCGCAACAAGGTTGCAGTTGACCGAATCGGTGACTCACTCGCGCATACAGCGGCATCCATGCCGTAAAAAAACAATGGGAATTATATACGTGAGTGCCAAGAAAGGCGCAAGTGATTGATTAATAATTGCTTATGCCTTTCTTAGCTTTTGAATAGTTATTTACAAATAATTGCTTATTGCCTGCAAAGCAAACCCGATTACGAGCAAGAGCAGGGCGATTTTAGATATGAAACGATAGTGGTGCCATTTTTTTATTTCATCTGCATCTACTGATTCAAGCAATATAGCGCCGGTTCCATCTTTACTAACTTCATCCGGCAAGCCGAACTTAAACAACAAGATGACTCCTGCAATATCTAGTATCAGACCCATCGTGCAGACGTTTTCGGGCCTCGTCAAAAAACACAGATATTCATTCATCAGCGATAACCTCCATTCGGCTAATGATTGGTCGTAAGTAGAACATAAACAATGAGTTATCGTTAATACTTTCTTGACCTTTTAATAATCTTTGGGAGTATTGCTTGTTTTTGAAGGACGAAAACGAGCGCCTTGAGAAGAAGGTGCGGCTCTTGGAGGCTGCTATGTCCTTGACGCAGTAGGCAGGGGCCGTAAGTTCAAATCAACAACTCACCTATTAAAGGAGACAGACGATGTCGTTGAAGTTTATAAGTAATCTTGACCTACGCCCCGAAGAAGCAAGCGAAGACGAAGTTCAACATTTAATAAGAACAACGTTAGGTCCTGACGTACGGTTTGAAAAATCCAAAAAAATATCGCTGATTCTTACGGAAACGGAATCTCAAGAAGAGTCTTTACACATCCTTTTGCCGATCCCTGTGGACTCTCAAGGGAGGGAGAAAAATCTTCTCTTCCGAACAACTCGCTCCACTCTTTTGGCCTTGGCTCAAGATATAAATGTAGCTCTCTGCCCTTCCTCGACAGAAGAATTGATTTTAAGAGAGCTAAAGGATCTAAGAGCCGCCATAGAATCCAAGGAGTCCAAGTAGTTATCCATCTCCTAGCCCCTAGCCACTAGACCCAAGCGGCCAGGGGCTTTTTTCTGTCTATTTCTCCCCAATTTATGCGTTTTATACCCTTTTGTGGTATAACCTTCTAAGCGAAGTATATACTCCCCAACCCGGGCCTTGCTTGCCCAGCAAGGCACTTTTTCTCCCCTAACACAAGGAGGGCCTATGCTCAAGGACTGGGTCATCCTAGAGGTTGTCGGCGCCGCTTTGCTGATATTCTCTAAGCACTGGCCGAATCGTTAGTTCCGTTCCGCTAATTATTCGGAATTGGTGATTAATACCACCTTTGGGCACTCACGTATATCATTCCCACTCAAAAACCAGCCACAATCCCCCGCAACTCCTCGGCATATTGCCCAAGCATCGCATCGGCCCGCTCGCCGCTGCCGCGCTTATAGATCACTTCCACCGAGCAATACCCAGCAAATCCAGCCTCAGCGAGCAAACGCATCGGCTCGGCGTGATCGAATACGCCCGCGCCCAGCACGTCGCTGACCTGCAACCTGCCATCGACGATCATCCCGTCGTGGGCGTGGACGTGGCGCGTGTGTGCGCCCAGCAGCCGGAAACTCTCGGCTGGCTCTTCCAGCACCCGCTGCGTGTGCATAAAATCCCACAGCACCTGCAAATTCGGGTGCCCGGCCCGCTCGATGACCGCGCGCACCGGTGCCGAGCAGCACCAATCGTCGTGCGTTTCCAGCAACAACGTCACGCCGCGTTCAGCCGCCGCGGGCAACACCTGCGCAAACCCCTCCACCACGTAATCGACGACCGCAGTCCACTCGCGGCTCCGGTCGCGCTGGCCGCCGAAAACCCGCACCAAGCCACAGCCCAAATCTGCCGCTAAGTCGATGTACTTTTTTACGTCCTCCACGTGCCTGGCCCGCTCCGCCGCGTCGGGCGCAGCCATCCGCGCACCCGTAGCAATACAGCAAATTTCCAGCCCCTCGTCCTCCATCCGCTGGCGAATGTCCCGCCGCTCTTGGGCCGCAAGCGCAGCCTCAATGCCGCAGGCGTGATCCCATTCAACTCGCGGCTCAAACCCCTGATAGCCGTGCCGCTTCATGCCAGCTACTACTTCGTCCAAGGTCCAGTCTGGACACGCGCTGCTCATAGTCGCCAATTTGATCATAATTCCTCTACTGTGATTAGAAGTGGTTTTATAACCGTCTGAGTGTAATCATCAGACAGGCGACATTGACAAAGGCTTGATACATTTGGATATGATATTCCCATCGCACGACCAGCCGTCGAAAATTGCCCCACCATGCCAAGGTGCGTTCGACCTTCCATCGCCTCTTGTAGCGGCGCAAGGGGCGTCCATCTTGGGTGGGCGGTTTCTTCCGGTTTTTGCGATGCGGACAGATCAACTCAATGCCCCGTCGTGCCAATCGAGCGCGCAGCGGGTCAGAATCGGCGGCCTTGTCGTAGATCAAGCGCGTCGGATTTTTCCGCGGCCGGCCCCGGCCGGGGCGCGGCACGGCCACCCGCTCCAGCGTCGGCTCGATCAACCCGACTTCGGCTGGGGACGCCGAGTCCAGGTAGTTTCCCAAAGGCAGCCCTTGGCCGTCTGCCACCACCATCCACTTCGTACCCTTTCCGCGTTTGGTCGGCCCGACACAGGCCCCCCTTTTTTGGCCGGGGCAAAACTACCATCGGCAAACGTCTCGGCCCAGTCGAGTTGGCCTTGCTCATCCAGTTGGCCTAACAACGCTCGCCATGCCTTCAGCCAGATGTCTTGCTCTTCCCAACGGCGTAGCCGACGCCAGCAGGTACTCGGCGAGGGGTATCGTTCGGGCAGGTCTTTCCACCGCGCACCACTGCGTAACACCCATAAAATACCCTCAAACACCGGACGGTTGGCAATGGGTTTGGGACCGCCTTTGGGCGACGCTTTGGGTGCAGGTAACAACGGCGCTATATGCGCCCATTGGGCATCGGTCAATTCAGACGTATGGCGCGACATAATCGGGACTCCTTGGGGCGAAGCAAAACGAGTAGAAGCAAAAAAGAAAAAACACAACCCCCTATCAAGTTATGAAACCGCTTCTAGCAAGGCATGGTTTCCGGTGGGCCGGCTGGATGCTAATGTCGAACGTTCCTTCTATCGCTTTCGCTACATCGGCGGCGCAAAGCGAGCACAAGAGGAGGTGGGATTCCTTCCGTTGATTGATTTTCCCGATTTGGATAAAGATTATCAGTCCGCGGAGTTGTTCCCACTATTCCAAAACCGGGTTATGAATCCGGCAAGGCCGGATTTTACCGACTACCTTCACAGCCTTGATCTAACCGAGGAAGCCGACCCCATTGAGATTTTGTCCACCAATGGAGGCCACCGCGTAACGGACTCTTACGAGGTTTTCCCAAAGATCGAGAAAGACGACACCGGGAGCTTCTCTTGCCGGTTCTGCCTGAGTGGCTGGCGACATATCGATAAAGCGGCTAAAGGTCGAATTGACCGCTTAAAGCAGGAAGAAGAACTGTATGTCACACTGGAATTGACCAATCCTGTGACCGAGTTGACCGTGCAAATTCAGACGATGGACTACTGTATGATCGGATGGACACCGCGTTACTTGGTGGAAGCTTTGGTTGCGACGATGGCCGAAGGGTCTGGTAGATACGGGGCGAAAGTGGTACGGATTAACCATCCGAAGCAGCGCGTATTGATTGAGATGCGTGGCCGCTGGAGTAAGCACGAACCAATGAGGGGCGAGGATTTTAAGCCCTTGATCCCTTGATCGTTCAGCGGAGCTTCCGGCCAATTCTATCCCTCCTATGGCCGTTCACGGAGCAGTTGCAGCTATCGTTTGTAGAAAATCGCGGACCGTGTTGAAGACACTGTGATCCAAATCCCAGTAGTCATTCTTTGCTGCTACACCTACGGAAAAATGAGGGTTGGGCTTTGTGGTCAGATAGGCACGGACGCGGGCCTTGTCGGCTCTCTCGATGGACACGTCCGGCAACGATTCGACACACTTGAAAAAGTCATCGATGCAGTCCTCTACCGGATCATCCGCAAAACTCTCGCAAAGTAGCGTTTCAAGCATCCCTTGGCGATTGTCGCCGGGCAGTATCAGCACCGTCACTGCCGGACTGGTGTTAGTGCGTTCTGCGAGGATGTCCGGCACGGGCAGCTTGGCTCTCTCCAACGACGACTGAACACTTTGGAACGCCCTCTCAGCGGACGTTTCCGCATCCCGAATAATGCCGAGACTCTGAACAGTCTGAAAACCTGGCGCGTTCACAAGCGCACCCAGAAAACCACTCAGCTCACTCACGCCGCCGAAGTTCTGAATCTGGATATTTGCAAGCGATAGATGCTCGACAAACGCTTCAAAGAAATTACGCGGATCATTGCCCTCGACGAGAAGCTGGATTGCCGATTTGATTTCTTCTGCTCTTGGCATACCTATCGAACCTCAAGATTGTGTCGGAGAGCGGCATCGATTGCATTCGGTTCGTAGGTAACACAGCGATTCTCTGTATCGCTGACTTCAAGCCGGTGTAGGAGGAATCCGTCAGAGCCAAGGGCGTCATGCGCCGCTTCTATACATTCAAAACTATGCGTGGTCGCAAAAATCTGCGTGTGGAACTGCTTGGCTGCTTCGTCAATGGCCCGCCAGACATCGGGCAGTACCGAATGGTGAATGCCGTTTTCAACCTCATCGATCAAAATGACGCCATCTGGTACGACAGCTATGGCTAAAACGAGTCGGGCAATTTGGGTCATGCCTTCGCCCATTACAGATAACGGTACCAGTTCCGACAGTCCGATATCTCCCCAGATCATGGGTGTGCCACTAGAGGAATTGTCCTCAATGCTTTGAAGCTTCGGCTCTATAACCTGTAGTGCTTTTAAGAGTAGATCCCCCCGCTTCTGTCTTCTCAATTGTCCCAGCCTCGTAGCATCTTCACGGGTATTCCTAGTCCGGGATAAGACAATTGCCGCAGGGAATGGGACATTTGTAGCAGGTTGGTGCCCCTCAAACCCCCGCCCCTTCCGTATATGGCTTTTACGTATGTGGCTTTTAACTTGTTCACCTAAAGGACCGCTATACTGGAATATGAGAGAACGTTCGTCAAAAAGATTCGTCGCTGAAATTCCGTCCGTACGATCAAGAGGAATCTCAGTGGTAGGCTGTTGCTCCGATGCGATTTCCAAAGCCAATTGACCATGCGACATGTGCTCTCCCTCAATCTCAATGAACCGTTCCATATTGAGATTGAAGAAGAGCTGCTTCCAGAAGGGATCACTCACTGGAACGAAGCTTGATTCCAGACCGCGAATAATATTAGCATTTACGGCCAGTTGCGCGTTTCCACCTCCAGACAGCAGGAAAATTGCCTCAAGTAAACTGGTTTTGCCGGAATTATTTCTGCCAGCAATGAGGTTAATACCACTCAGTTGGTCGATTTCAAGCGCGTTGAAGCCGCGAAAATTCCGTATCTGCAAGCGTTTCAACATGGTTTTCACTCCTCGCTTATATAGCAATCCTGATGATTGAACGATTCGAGATGCGGATCGTCTTGTTTGTACTATTCTCCGTCCATCTGCGGATCATAAAATATCACACGGCCTCAAGCGGCGATAAGTCCTCCTCTTTCATATAGCAGTCCTAAATGACTTGAGAGATATGCGCTTCGCCCTCTCTGGTGAACACGCTACGATAGCTATCTGTGTCATCTGCGGATCATTTCATAAATGATTTCGGACTGCTATAGGAGAAAGATCAAGGCTGCGTAAAACCTCGTTGATCTGCGCCGCCGTCATCTGCTCTGGTGCTGTGATTTCTAAACCAATAGGTTGACCTTCAGGGCCAAAATCCACTAATAAACCTGCGTCTCTCGGCTCTGTTCGTACACTTTTCACACCCGAAGCACTCGATAAGTATAGGTATGCAGCTAACGGCTTCCCTTTACGGTAGGTAATTTCCAAATAATGTTCTCGCATGATTAGCTCCTCAAAGCATGTTTATACAGCCAGTTCGATTTCTCGGACTTCGACATTCTCCAAAAGGTCTTCTACGACGCTGAGATATTCTCGGATGGCGACTTCGATACTAACGAGAGCTTCTTCCTCTGTTCTCCCCTCAGACCAACAACCTGGAAAGTTAGGGATCGACACACTACAGCCCTCGTCAAATTGGTGAAGGGCAATTTTGTACCTCATAATGATCTCCTTGCGGTTATTCATTTGCTTCTCCTTCTAATGTGTCGCCGATAAGTGGCAAGCGGATGTACCAGTCGTTTACAAGGTCCCAACCGTCACCCACGATTCACTTCCTCGTGCAGCCGATGCTCAATCTCGGTGGCTGAAGCCGTCTCAAAAAACAACTCCAATGCCTCCTGCAAATTTTCCCGAGCCTCAGTCACGGTTGCGCCCTGACTAGCGATGTCCAACTCAGGACAGAGGGCGACGTGGCCATCGCCTTCTCGTTCGATAATTGCTGTCCACTGTCTGGTCATCACTAACTCCCTTCTTCTGAGTTTGATTTACTCACATGAATGAACAGGATTTTAGGTTAAGTCATTCTATATCAATGGCAACTTATCAATTATTACACCATATCTGTGCAACAAGTGGTCAGATGCAGCAGAAATCACCTGAATCTTAATCACGGCGCATGGTATTCCAAATTCATCAGGATGCTGGTCTTGGCAATGAAACGTATTTGGCTCTAACCTAGTCCCATCTCGTGTGGTTGTCCCTTTTTCAACTCGGATAAATACGTACTTACCAGCTACATGGATTAGGTCTGGACGTTTATGGATTGGGATATTTGGATTATCTAGATAAAACTGTTCGATTTTTTTAGATATAGTCTCCTTTGAAACGCCATCTGAAGCATAGACTATTTTAAAAGGCCAGTTATCGTAATTTTTTATACGAATTAGTGGATTGTGTCTGCCATCTATAGGTGTCTTATTCGGTAGGCTTGCTATATTGTTTAATGAATCTACCAATTGATAGCTATCTAAATTAGACTTTATTGAGGCAACAGCAACACAGCCATCAATACAGGCAAACGATTTGCCAGATCCATCTTGATTGTGAAAATTAAACCGTAGAGATTTATCATTACTGACAATCAAATCTATTTGCTTTGATTCATTACCATCTAAATCGAATACAAAACCACCATAATAAACGTTGCAAGAAGAAGGCAAATGCTGTTTCAAAACTTCTGAGTATATCCTTTCCCTAGATATGCCGACATCTGTAGTATTAGGGAAAATAGAGGCTGAATCCGCTTCTCCTTTAAGAACCTCTCCAACCTTAGAAAAGTATTCTTGTAGCCTCTGGTAAAACTCTTGAGCCATTTCTCTTGTCTCCAAGTTAAGATGATGCTTTAGTCGCGTCTTTACCCCACACTCGCCCAATCGCCGCCCGAACCTTCCCCTCCATCCGCTCCACTAACTCCCGATTAGCGGCAACAAGAGACTGCTCGACTTCGATTTCGGCGACGATGGCTTGCTGGGTTTCGATGGGTGGGAGAGGGAATTTAATTTGCTTGATCGCGTTGCCGTTGAACTGTGGTTGTCCTCCGCCAGTCATCAAAGCTTTTGCCTGATTCCAATAGGCATCGCCTTGGGCAAATACCCAATAGTAGTACGGGTGAACACACTCTAATGGGAATCGAAGTCGGATTAGATAAGAGGCGAAGACTGCCTGATAGTCTTCCTCGAATATCATTGTCTTGCCGTAGGTCGCTCCGGTTCGAGCGACGAGAATATCCCCCTTCTCAAGTACTGATTCTTGCGCCTCTCTTGTCAACGTAATGAACTTAGGCTCCTCTGATCGAAGCATTCCATCTTCAGAGATGTCTGTAATGCGAATAAATCTAGTATCTCCTTGATCTTCTGCCTTTTCGGTAAAGCCATATTCTGGTTTCGTGAGTTCTGCAATCGCCACCATCGGCCACTCAGGATCAACCACAATCTGCGGCCGATAGTTGTCAATCACCGCCCGTGCCCCGTCTATCACCCGCTGATACCCCTCTATCTCTGCCACAATTTCCCGCTGCACTTCCAGCGGCGGCAGAGGGACTTCGTACTCTTCAATGAACTTTCGTGGCACACGCTGAAGTCCACCAGTGCCCGTCATGTTACTGATACCAGATTGGCGAAATAGCGGATGGGTAACGCAAAAATAAATCCATTCCGGGAGCACTCTTTCAGACCTGCGAAGCACATAAAACTCGCTGGAACCAAATCCAATACCATTTTTCAGATTTCTCGCAATACCGGCCTTACCGTTTTCAAAACACGGTGTCACTTTGGCCAGCAACACGTCGCCGTCTGCAAAGTAAGTATAGCTCGCTCCCACCTCACCCAGTACTCTGTGCTCTTTAGCAACGAACGAGATTTGGTTCTCGTTTAGATCAGCCATCGGTACGAAGGAGACCTCGGTATCCGCTAGGAACTCGGAAAGTTCGGATTTACGAGGGTTGACAGTGCAGATATCTCCTATTGGAAAAAACGGGGACGCAGTACTAATTCTTGTATTCTCCCGATACCTTTCCCCACTCAAATTATACTCCCCACCCCCCGCAATCTTCTCCTTCTCAGCAATCAGCCCAAACGTAGTTGTGTACTCCACCCCAGGTTCCGCCACCCCATCGCCCTCCACCGACTCCCCTGCCCGCAGCCGTCCCAGATACTCCCCAAGCTCCTCTCTCACCTTCGGCAAGTCATTCTCCGCAATCTCCCGCCGCTGCGCCCCCAAATCAAACCCATCGTTTTCCACCTTGAAAAAGGCAACGCGATCCGCCTTTTGCGCCAGCGCCTTGTCCAGCAGCAAAATGGACGTCTTAACCCCCGAATAAGGCTGGAACACGCCCGCCGGCAGCGAAATAACAGCCACCAGATAATTCTCCACCAGCATCTTGCGTAGCTGCTTATGGGCAGTCTGGCTCTGAAAGATAATGCCCTCCGGCACAATGATACCGGCGCGTCCCGTAGGCGTCAGATGCTCGGCTATGTAATCGACAAACAGCACCTCGCTGCGTTTGGACTGCACTGAAAAGCGGTGATGCGGACGGATGCCGCCCTTCGGCGACATAAACGGCGGATTGGCCAAAATTACGTCAGCATACTCGTTCCAGCGCTCCTCGCTGGTCAGGGTGTCGTACTCGGCAATATGCGGCTCGACAAAGCCGTGCAAATACAGATTCACCAGCGACAGCCGCACCATATCAGGCGAAATGTCATAGCCTCTGAAGTTAGCCGCGAGTGCCCCTTTTTCGTCGGGCGTGAGCGTACTGTTGCCCTCATCGTCGGCATTGGCCTTGAGAATGTGCTTATACGACGAAATCAGAAACCCGGCAGTACCACAGGCCGGGTCGAGCACAGTTTCGTCTTTCTTCGGGTCAACGACAGCGACAATGAAGTCGATGATATGGCGCGGAGTGCGGAACTGCCCGGCGTCCCCCTGCGAGCCAAGGACCGATAGCAGATATTCAAAAGCATCGCCCAGCCGCTCGCTGTGATCGTACGTAAACTCGTCGATAACCTTGAGAAAGGCGCGCAAAGTCTCCGGGTCGCGGTAGGGCAAATAGGCGTTGTTGAAGATGTCGCGGAACAGCGGCGGAATGCCCGGATTTTCCGGCATCCGGGTGATCGCCTCAGCGTACAGATTCAAAGTCTCGTGGCCGCCCAAGCCAGCGCGCACCAGTTGAGGCCAGCCATAGCGGGCAAAGTCGCCGGCAAAAAACGTGCGCTGCCCGCCCATCTCCTCGCTATCAGCGTCAATGTCGTCCATAAACTTGTAGATCAGGGCGATAGTAATCTGCTCTACTTGGCTCTTCGGATCGGGCACCTTGCCGACGAGGATGTCGCGGGCCGTGTCAATGCGGCGTTTGGTAGCGGTATCGAGCATATTAGCTCCGGTAAACAAATCCCTCCCCGATCTTCCAAACCCCCTTCTCGCGAAAAGCGGGAATGGTCTGGCGACGGGCGGCATTGGTAACCGCGGGTGCCGAGAGCCCATGCTGCTTGATATAATCCGACAGCCGGATAATGGCCTCCCCCTGTAAATAGCTCAGCCTCTTGTGCAGCGACTCTACGAGCGCCAACGCCAGAATATCTTCCATCGTCCTAGTCGTTTGGCGGTCCCCATAGTCCCTGAACGCCTGATAATACCGCTCCTTCTCCGAGTTGCGAATAATAAGGCGCGGCAGTCCGAGTTGGATAAGTTGAAAATTGATGAGAACCCGCCCCAAGCGGCCATTGCCGTCGCAAAAGGGATGGATGGTCTCAAAATCCAAGTGAAATCGGGCAATTTTATCGAGGAAGTAGGAGCCGAGATCGCTGGAATACTCGACGAGGATCTCATCTATCATGCGCTCCACATGCTCGGGTGCCGGCGCGATATGAGTCCCCACCCGCACGTATTCCCCCTGCTCGCGAAAGCGTCCGGCGATGGCATCATTAATGCCGCCGATGAGCATCTGATGCAAGAGTAGTATCAGGTCTTTGCTCAGCTCACTGTCTTTAGCTTTGGCGCGTTTGTATTCCGTGACGCGAGCTAGATTTTTCGCCTCAAAGACTTCCCGTACAGACACATTGCGGGACAACATCTGCTCCAACAGAATTCGCTCTGTCTCCTCAAGCGTGAGCGTTGAATTCTCAATCGCGTTTGAGTTATACACACTCTCGGGGACTTCCACTTCGTCGATCATCGACAGCAGCGATACCTTGCCTTGGCGCAAGGTATCGTACGCTCGCTTCAAGTCTTGGATGCGGCTTTTTATCGGCTCTGTGGTCGCCATGTCGTTATTGTATCACATTCACGCTATATCGTCAAATATGAGTGAATGAACCAGTAAAAATGGGTGCCATTCACGCTATATCGTCAAATATGAGTGAATGAACCGATAAAAATGGGTGCCATTCACGCTATATCGTCAAATATCCGTGAATGAACCAGTAAAAATAGGTACCATTCACGGTTTTTTTGGATGAATGCGTTAATCGCGGGGCTTCCTAGGCGGCAAACTGGTTCAAGGAGACGTAATCCTTGACATACTCGGGAACAAGCCTGCGATACGGCTCCGGCACCGCGCGAAAGTCGCTGGAGGAAAAAGCCGGATTAGTCGCCAATGCGGCAAAGCGCCGATTCTCAATAATGTCTCGGGTCTGTCCGCTGGTCAGGTACGCCTTGAAGTACGCCCTGATCGCCGCAATGGACTCGGCCTCGTCGGGCTTGTGATCGGCGACGAATTTGGCGAACTCCTCTTCAAGCAGCTCGTCCCTGGACTTAAAACGCGGGATGAGGTCAAAAACTTTCTCCAATATCTCGCGCAAGGTTACGCGACGATCCACCGCAGCGGCTTGGCGCAACTTGGCGAGGGTGTAGTACTCCTCTGGTTTGTCGAAAACTTCCTGATTCACATAGTCGATGGCGCGATCCCATTGGCCCGCCTCGATAGCTTGGGCAATGAAGTCGTTTTCGCGCACCTCGTCGGCAAAACGGTCGAAGAACATCCGATCAATCCTCATCCCCTCGGAGCCGATCTGCTCTTGCTCGATCGTCGAGAGAAAGTCGCTTCCCAAGTGCTCGTACGTGCCGGTATATACAACCGGCCTTGGATCGTCCCCCTCCCTATCTCTTTTATCTCGCAGCCGAGGCAGTTCCAATACCTCGTCGTAGTTGAACTCATTCTCGAAGTATCGGCAGTTGCCAAAGAAGTCGAACAACTTGAAAGTCGTCTTCTCCGGCTCGGTGACAACGTCCGTAGGACGGCCCCCTATCATCTGGTCGAGGAAGTTGTGCTTTCTGGTGCCGCGCCCCTTGATCTGGACGAAATCCGTCGGCGAGAATATCGGCCTGAACAAGCCCAAGTTGAGAATGTCAGTGCAGTCGTAGCCAGTGGTCATCATGCCGACAGTTACGCATACCCGCGCCTTACTCGTCCGATATTCACGCATAAAGTTGCCAGACCCCCGGAGGTTGTTGTTGGCAAAGTTGACCGTGAATTGCTGGGCATCCATCACATGCGACGTAACCTGAACAGCAAAGTCCGACTGGTACTTGCCCGGAAACATGCGGTCGGCAATCTCGTTGAAGAACTGCGTTAGCTTGGCCGCGTGCTCCTGGCTCACCGCAAAGACGATGGACTTCCCAATCTCCCCGCTGATCGGATCGCGGAGCGCATTCTCCAAGAAAGTCCGGCAGAAGACCGCGTTGGTGGCCTCCGAGAAAAACTCCCGCTCAAAATCGCGCTTTTTGAACGCCTCCTCCTGCTGCTCTCCTTCGTCATCAGTGAAAGACACCACAAAACCCTCGTCGGCGAGAAGCTGGGTGGTCACCTCGGTTCGTGCGTCAACGACCCGAGGATTGATCAGATACCCGCCGCGCACCCCGTCGAGCAACGAGTAGCGAAACGTCGGCTCGCCACTCTCGCAGCCGAAGGTGCGGTACGTGTCGAGCAACAACCGGCGCTCCACCTCGCGCGGATCGCGCATATACGGGCCGCTCGCATGGGTGCCTCTGAGATAGTCGCGGGGCGTCGCGGTCAGCCCCAGCTTGTAGCCGACGAAGTAATCGAACACCGCACGGGCATTGCCGCTGATGGACCGGTGCGCCTCGTCCGAAATCACCAAGTCAAAGTCCGTCGGCGAGAACAGCGACTGGTACTTGTTGTTGAACAGCAGCGACTGAACAGTCGTGACCACAATATGCGCCCGCCGCCAGTCGTCGCGTTTTTCCTTGTATATGACCGTGTCAAAGTCGTTCGCCAAGTACGGGACAAACGACTTGTTCGCCGCTTGGTCTTCCAACTCCAGCCGGTCCACCAAGAAGAGGACGCGGCGGGCATTGCCGGTGCGGAGAAACAGCTTGATAACAGCAGCGGCCACTAGCGTCTTGCCGGTGCCAGTGGCCATCTCGAACAGAAATCGGTCGCTTCCATCTCGGACTGCCCGCTGCAAACCGCGGATCGCTCGTAGCTGGTAATCGCGCAAAAAGCGCAGGCCGTGCGTCTGAATGTAGCCGGAACGCTCAGCCTCGTTGCGCCACCCGGCCTCGGCCGCATAGTTGGGTCGCTGCGTGAGCGCGATGTAGTCGTCGCCAACCCGTTCATCAATCAGACGCTGCGGGTTAGGCGCGACCTGTTTGTATCCCTCCACCGAGTCCGGCGACGGGAACGCCGTGATGATATGCGGATTGCCGCGCTCTAGGTCCCAGAAGTAGTGCAGATTGCCGTTGGAGAGGATGACGAAGCGGCAGTTCAGCGAGCGGGCGTAGCGGCGGGCCTGCTCCTTGCCGACCAGTGGGTTCTTGTCCTCGGACTTGGCTTCCAACACGACCAATGGAAAACCCCGGTCGTCGATGAGCAGGAAATCGACAAATCCTCGACCGGAACGCTCAAAATCGTCGCCTAAGCTATCGAGGTCGTCGCGTTTGAGAGCGACATGCGCCTCCAAGCGGATATTGGCCGGTCCATTGTCGTCGTCGAAGAATCGCCAATTAGCGTTTTCGAGCAACTGGTCGATTTTATGCCGAGCAGCCGCCTCGCTCATCCTCCACCCTCCACCAACACCGGCTCCCGCTCCAAACGAATCCCAAAGGTCTGCTCCACCCCCTCCCGAATCTCACCAGCCAAAGCGAGAACTTCGCGGGTCGTCCCACCGCGATTGACCAAAGCCAGCGCGTGTCGCTCCGAGATGCCAGCGCCGCCCCTTTGCAGCCCCTTGTGAAATCCGGCTTGCTCGACCAGCCAAGCAGCCGGCACCTTGACGCCAGCCGAATCGGGAAAGCTCGGGACATTGGGATAGCGGTCCTTTAGTGCGGCAAAAGCCTCCGCGTCGATGACTGGATTCAAGAAGAAGGAACCGACCGAGCGGGAGTTGGGGTCTTGCGGGTCGATGACCATGGACTTGCCGCGACGGAGCCCAAGCACCGCGTCGCGCACAGCGGCCAAAGTCGGGCGCTCGTCATCCACGTGCCGGCGCAGTTCCGGGTAGCGGATTTGCGGCTGGCCGCTAACATCCAAGCGATACGTCACCGAGGTCACAATAAAGCGGTCGCGGTCAGCTCCCTTAAAGCGGCTCTGACGGTAGGCAAAGCCGCATTCAGCGGGGGCAAATGCGATTTCCGCCAAGGTCTGCCGGTCGAGCGCCCGCACTTCCACAATGGTGTCTTTTACTTCTTGGCCATACGCGCCCACGTTTTGGATCGGCGTCGCACCCACCGACCCAGGGATGCCCGACAGACACTCCACACCGGCCAAGCCGCGCTCCACACAGCGCTGCACAAAGCCATCCCAATCCTCGCCAGCCGCTACCTCGACAGTCGCGCCATTGAACACCACGCCGCTGAGTCCCACTTTGAGCACCACGCCGCTGTATCCCGCGTCGGCAAAAAGCACGTTGCTGCCGCCGCCGAGCACTTGCACGGACAGGCCCTCAGTCGCCGCCCATGTCAAGCAGGCGCGCATCTCATCTAAGGAAGTACACTCGGCCAAGTAGCGCGCCGGGCCGCCGAGGCCCATAGTGGTGAGCGGAGCGAGTGGGATGTTCTCGCGGAGGATGTAGGACGGCTTTTGCATGAGGGATGCCTAGCTTTGCGTATATGAACATTTGCGTTGCACTATCTATATTACAGAATAACTGACGTTACGCACGGCACCTAGGTATGGGATGCTTCGACTCCGCTGCGCTGCGCTCAGCATGACACCGAGAAGCAGGGCACCAGCCCCCTGTCATGCTGAGCGAAGCGAAGCATCTCCTACCCAAGAAGTTTCTGCGTAACGTCAGAGAATAACTGACGTTACGCATTGTAGGGGCAACCCTCGTGGTTGCCCTCGTCGGAGCCCGCTGGCGGCATACGCGGTGTCGCATGGGCGCCCCTCGGTGCAGACAGTTCATTAAATTATGGCCCAAGTAGGGGCGGTTTGAAACCGCCCCTACCGTGGCCTTTTGTGCCCATTGGAGGACTGAACACATGAAAAAGACCCTGTATCTCGCCAGCCCGTATGGATTCTCGGCCCAATGGAAGGAGCGGCTCCTGCCGCAGTTCGTCTCGGCCTTAGAGGCATTGGGAGCTGAGGTCTGGGAGCCTTTTGCCCGCAACAACCAAGTCGATTTTTCCGCGCCGGGCTGGGCCTACCAAGTCGGCCAAGCTGACTTGCGCGACGTGGTCGAAGCCGACGCGATCTTCGCCATTGTCAACGGCACGCCGCCGGACGAGGGGGTGATGGTCGAGTTGGGCGCGGCCATTGCCCTCGGCAAGCCGACCTTTCTCTTCCGCGACGACTTCCGCCGCTGCACAGATTCCGAGAATTACCCCCTGAACCTGATGCTGTTCACCGGCCTGCCAGAAGACGGCTGGGAAGCCTACTACTACACATCGCTCGCGGAAATTAGCGCACCCGACAAGGCCCTAGCGCGCTGGCTGCGAGACGAACGGAGCTGACATAATGCGCACGACCATTCCCCCCCATCTGCTCCAAGACCCAGAAGTCGAAGCGTCCGAAAAGGTCTTGCGCGCCTGCGTCCACTGCGGCTTTTGCAATGCCACCTGCCCCACCTACCTGCTCACCGGCAACGAACTCGAAGGCCCGCGCGGCCGCATTTACCTCATCAAAAGCGTTCTCGAAGAGGACGTCCCCCCAACCCGCCAAACGGTCGAGCACATCGACAACTGCCTCGGCTGCCTCGCGTGCGAGACCACCTGCCCGAGCGGCGTGGATTATTCGCTCCTCTTGGAAACGGCCCGGCCACGGCTAGATCAGCTCGTCAAGCGGCCATTGGCCGACCGCCTGCTGCGCGCCCTGCTGACGCGGATGCTGCCCTACCCCGGCCGCACGCGCTTGGCGCTCAAAATGTCTAAGGTAGGCCGCGCGTTCTCCTTCCTGATGCCCCGCGTCATGCGGCCCCTGTTGGCTATGGCACCCAAGCGATTGCCGCGACCGGCTGCTGTAGCTCGGCCCGGCGTCGTGCCCGCCGAGGGCACGCGTCGGATGCGCGTGGCTCTGCTCACCGGGTGCGTCCAACAGGTGTTGGGGCCGCAGATCAACGATGCGACCGTGCGGCTGCTGACTCGGTTGGGGGCTGAGGTGGTCATTCCACCGGATATGGGCTGTTGCGGTGCGCTGACTTTCCACATGGGCGAGCGCAAGCACAGCCTCAAGCTGATGCAGCACGCCATTGAGGTTTGGCATCGCGAGTTGGAAGCGGGCTTGGACGCGATTGTGCTCAACACATCGGGGTGCGGCACGGCCATCAAAGAATACGATCACATCTTCCGCCACGACCCACAGTGGGCCGACAAGGCCAAGGCGGTAGTGGGGCGAGTGCGGGACGTTTCCGAGGTGGTGGCGCAGTTGGGATTGGGCGCGGCCAACAACGCGCCGGCCCTGAAGGTGGCGTATCACGACGCCTGTTCGCTCCAACACGGCCAGCACGTCATCGAGCCACCGAGGCAACTGCTGCAGGCCGCGGGCTTTGAGGTCGTCGAAGTGCCCGAGGGTCATATCTGCTGCGGCAGCGCGGGCACGTACAACATGCTGCGCCCCGACTTGGCGCAACAGCTACAAGCGCGCAAAGTAGAACACATCGCCAGCGTTGCGCCGCAGATCGTGGCGGCGGGCAACATCGGCTGCATGGAACAAATCGCGGCCCGCGCCGAGGTCCCGGTCGTCCACACCGTCGAGCTGTTGGATTGGGCGACGGGCGGGCCCGCGCCGCCGGGGGTGCCGTCAGAAGCTGCCGAGCACTAGACGACGCTGGGTCGTTTCAACCCATTCCCTGAACTTATCCCCCTACTGAATACGACTCCATTGACAAGAAGAGGCGTGTACTTTAACATGGTCATATAAAATGACTATATAGTCAGGAGTTGAGACCATGCAGATGTCCATCAGCGAATTCAAAGCCAAATGCACCCAAGTCGTGCGCGAAGTCGGCACCAAATACCAAACCGTGGAGTTGACCAACCGAGGCAAGGTCGTCGCGCAAGTCGTCCCTCCTAAGCCAGAGACTAAACCCGATCCCCAATCCTTCTTCGGCTCGCTCCGCGGTACTGTCGCGTACCAGCCTGGTTGGGATGAGCCGCTCGGCGAGGATGATTGGGAAGCCTGCCAGTGAAGTACTTGCTCGACACCCATGCGTGGATCTGGGCTTTGGAGGCACCGGAAAAACTGCCCGATCCTATAAGGAAGATGCTGCTGGAGCCGGATCACCTGCCCTTTGGGTTAGCGGCGATCAGCCCTTGGGAAATGGCGAAAAAAGAGTCCAAGGGGCTTTTGCAATTATCTATGCCTGTGCGCCAGTGGGTAGCGCACGCCACCCAAGCCCCGTTTATAGAGCTTCTGCCCTTTTCAGTGGATATAGCCCTCGAATCGGCGCATTTGCCTGCACCCTTCCACAAAGACCCAGCCGACCAAATGATCGTCGCCACGGCGCGAGTGCACAGCCTGGTGCTAATCAGCGCCGACCAACGGCTGCGCGCCTATCCACACGTGCAAACAAAGTGGCAATAGTAAATCAGTCTATTCGGCGAACTTGCCCTTGAGTGCTCCCCAACTCGTGGCGGCTACCGCGCTGGCCGGGCTGGATATTTCGGTGAGGCGATTGATGCTGGTGGTCGTCGGCGGGCGGATGCCGCTGGCGAAAGCCTGCTTAGCCTCTACTACTACGGCAACGACCCCAACCCCACGGGCATACCAAGTATAGGAGTCAAACTCGATGGTCGCTTCGCCCAGACCCAGAAGCTCATCGTTGCCCGTGAAGGTAACGACGCTGGTGCCGGTCCGGTGGACGCGCAGGCACTCAAAGGTGCCCGCCGGTAGCCGAATCTCACCCCACGCATCAACCTCGTTCTGATAGTCAAACAGGCTGGAGCTTGTGATCCCTGGGGCTAGGGTCTGGTCTAAAGAGAAGTTTTCGACCGTCCAGCTTTTGCCGAATTCCAGCGGCCAAGGCGTTCCCGTATCGACAAGCAGGAGCGGGTAGGTTACTTGGCGGGACAGCCCTTCGGAACCGATGAGGACATCGCCTGCGGCACTGCGCTGGAAATATCCGTACGTTTCAATCTCGTCCGTTCCGCCAGTCGCGTTAGGCACAGGACCAATGGAATAGATAGCGTAATCGGCTTCGGGAAAGTTAGCAGCACCGGAGGCCTGCTCCAGCGGGATGACTGAACTGCGGACGAAGGTAAGTGTGCTGTTGGTGATGGATCCGGTGAGGTCGAAGGACTGATCAGCACCGGCAGAGCCGACGTCGAAGCCAGTGTCCGCTAGGCTGCTAAGGACTGTGGCGATTTCTTGTTCCCAAGTCATGCCCAAAGACAGGCGAAAATCGTCGGGAGAAAGGGTAACCTGGGCTGTAGCAGAGAGAGGGAGGAAGACAAAGACGATTGATGCTAATGCACGGACGACGAACATGATGGTATCCCTTCTGGTGATGAGAGTATAGAACTGTGCAATTAAATCAGTGGCGATTGCCCATGACGATCTCAGCGATTTCGCCAAATCGAACGCGAGTCCACTCCATCACGTCCCTTCCACCTTTGCCAACTCCCGTCGAACCTGTCCAAGCAACGCTTCGACGAGCGCGAGCGCACCCTTGCGATCGATCGGCTCAGTACTCGAATCAACACCCTCATAGCGAAATTCGACGGCGTACGGCGTGTACCCGGTCAGCTTGCGGAAAGGCTTCTTATCGATCCCCTGAGCGGCGAGCAGATTCAGCAACGCCTCGAGATTGTGGGTGAGAGGGTACGTCTCGCCCAGTAGTGCGAGCCAAGCCTTGAAGGACTTTTCCGCCGCTTGCTGCACGTGAAATCCAAACGACTCTTCCGGCACACCAGCCGTCATGCCCCGGAGCGTGAGGAGGTCGCGCTCGGCCGCTTGCAGCATGGCCCTCGCGCACTTAACGTCGCTCATAGAGAACCTTTCCTTCCCGCAGCGCCCGCGCCAGAACGTGGTTGAGGGAGTCGCGCCAGTAGGCGACGTCTTCATGGGAATAGACCAAGACGTCGGCAGGGACGAGAAATCCCGCCAGCGCGTGGTAGATCCGGACCATTTCTTTGTGGCGACTTCGCTCCGGCCCGAAGGGCTCGCATTCTACGACGATCAGATCGACATCCGACTCTTCTCGTGCGTCGCCGCGAGCGCGGGAGCCGAAGAGGATTACTTGTTCGGGATCAACTTCGGCGACGATGGCCTGAACCATCTGGTCGAGGAGTGCGTCGGTGACCGGGGTCATTGCCTACCTCTGAGCTGAGGCAGAAAATCGCTCACGGCTTCTCAGGCCCGCTGCCAGCGGCTGGGATTCACGCCCGGTGCCTCGCTCGCCATATTATCGGGCTTGTTGGGCACGTCAAAGTCCCAGTGCCGCGTATTGGGATCGGCAAAAAAAGGACGCACCGACTCGGGTAGCCCGGCCAGATCCTCCTCGTCCCAGTTCTCGACCTCGTCAATAGGGCCAGCCCAGGACGGACGATACGCAATAGCTAGCACCGAGCGCGTGTGCTCGCCCCTGTTGGGCCAGGTCCCGTGAAAAGCGCGGTGGTTGAGAAAAACCGCCGAGCCGGCCTTGCACGGCACCACCACCTCCTCGGGATGGCGCTCGTAGCGCAGGTATGGATTGGCGTCGGCGTGCATGCACAAATGGGAACGCGGAATGACGCGAAAAGGCGACACCTCGAGCGTCAGGTCATCGAGGTAGTAGAGCACGCGGATGGTGAAGGGACAACTGCCGTTGTACCCGAAGATCTGCGAGCCGTAAGGCTGCCCGTCCGTGTGCAGGCTGATACCGGGCGTGCCAGGCTCGGAGCGGTCGTACCCGTAGCTGAGAAAGACGATCTCGTCGCCGAAGACCTGGCGCAAAAAATCAACGGTCGGCGCATGGGCGATGAGATCGGTCACAGCCCCCCCTTCAAACTGGATCTGGGACTTGCCGCGCTGGTGCGGACTGTAGTCGCGCGGCGTGGTCTCCCAAGTTTCGGCCTGGGCCTTGAGACGGGCGATGTGCTCGGGGCTGAGCAGGTCGGGAATGACCAGATAGCCTTCGAGCTCGACGTGGCGGATGCGCTCGCCCAGCGTGAGGGCGGACCAGTCGCGGTCGTCGATGGTGGCTTTTTGCATGACAGACTCTCCTCGGTTGAGGTTATATACCAAGCCTGAATGACTTGAACGATTCGAGCTGCGGATCGTCTTGTTCCTACTATTCTGCGTCTATCTGCGGATCGTCTCGTGAATGATTTAGGACGGCTATATCCCCTCTACACCTTTCGTCAATCGTCAATCTGCACCTTCTCGCCCGTTTCCGCGCTCGCGTAAATCGCGTCCAGCAACTTCATGAAGGTCAGCGCCTCGGCGGGAGAGACATTGGGCGGCTGAACACCGCGAATCGCGCCGGCAAAATCGCGGATCTCCGCGTTGAAGTCGCCGTCGCCGTGTTCCACAAATTCACCAGCAGAATCATCGCCTTCCGCGTAGATGGCACCCAGCAACCGGCGCGTCCCCGAACGTCTCTTGCCCTCGGGCAACGAAGTGGATTCCACCTCAATGGTGCCATTCGTACCCAAGACGCGCAAGCGCAAGTCCCACGCCCGATCTGCCCAAGTGGAAATGACCGAGGAAGTATCCATCTGAATTGTCACACCGCCGGCGCACCCCACCAGAAAACTCATATAATCCTCGGAATGACGCTCTACTTCTATGGTCGTCGGAAACGCGCTATGGCTGACGGCAAAGGCCCATTCGGGTTGCGGACAACCCAGTAAAAACCAAGCCTGATCGAGGTAGTGCGAGCCGTGTTGGCCCAAGGCACCGCCCTTAAAACCCCACCGATATAGCCAGCTCCGGCCCGGCGGCGGCTCGTAATTGGCTCCGTGCTCGCGATGGTGGTAGTGGACGCGTGCGTGGTACGCGCGCCCAATCCTGCCAGCGGCGATCATTTGCCGGCTCTCTTTGTTCTCCGCCTGGTGCCGCATGAAGTAGGAGTACACGAGCGTTTTCCCCGTGCTTGCGGCAACGGCGTTGATCTCCTCAACGTCTGCGGCATGGCGACCGTGCGGCTTCTGCACCAACACGTGCTTTCCCGCCTCCAACGCCTCAATGACCATCGGCTTCCGCACATCGGGTGCGGTGGCAACTCCAACGGCTTCAACCTCTTCATCGGCGAGCAGCTCTCGATAGTCGCCATAGACTCTGGGGACCTCGTTGTCCTCGGCAACCTGTCGCGCCAAATCTCGATTCAGATCGGCGACCGCCCAAGCGATGGTATCTGCGCCGGCTCGGGCACCGGCCACCCAAGTCCTGCCAACTCGGCAGCCAATTACGCCCATTTTAATTTTGTCCATCACAATCACCGCCTTTCAACCGCTCGAGTTTGGCCTGCAGTTCGGGCTTTTCCAGTACTTCCCTGTTGACCACGTGCTCGGGAATTTCGCCGCGCCCAATGCGCGCCGCCTGCTGAAGTCTGCCCCTCCAAGCCTGCATGTAGTACTCGTCGGTGTGGCACAGGGAGTGCGGCGCGACCACGACATTGTCCATTTGGAGGAGGGGATTGTCCGCATTGACGGGCTCCTGCTCAAATACATCTAGCCCAGCGCCGCGAATGCGCCCGCTCTGCAGGATTCGAATCAGGGCTTGCTCATCGACTACGGGGCCGCGCGAAGTATTGATTAGGTACGCCGTCGGCTTCATCAAGTTCAATTCCCGCTCGCCGATCAGGTGGCGCGTCTGCTCGCTGAGCGGGACGCTGATGCTGACGAAGTCGGACTCGGTTAGTAGGGTATCCATAGCGACCAGTTCCACACCTACATCGGCCACATCCTCCTCGCTCAGCTTGGGATCGCAGCCCAAATGCCGCATGCCAAAGGGCCTAGCCAGCAGGAACATCTCGTGCCCGATATTGCCCACGCCAATGGAACCAAGCGTCTTGCCGGTCAGCCCTTCGCCGCGGTAGAGGCGCTGGTCGGCCCAGCGCCCCTCGCGGGTGATCCGATCCTTGTTGATCAGGCGCGTGGCCAAGGCCAGAATAAAGGTGATGATGGTGCAGGCCATGGGCCGGCGCACAGCGTCGGGGGCCGTGCAGAGCATTACATCGGCCTGGGTCAGAGCCTCGACATCGATGTGGTCGTACCCAACGCCGGTGAAGAGCACAGCCACGAGCTGGTCGTTGCCAACCAAGGAGCGCTCGCTCCAGCAGGACCCGGCCGAGATGACCGCGTCGCAGCCGCGCACTTGCTCGGGGGCTATTTCCGCGCTCCGCTCGGCCAATATCCGGTACTGGACCTCGGGCATTTCATCGAACAGTTCCAGCCCAGGCCCGGGCAAGTCGAAATTCCCCTCCGCGTCGAAGAAATCCCGGGTGATCCCAACCGTGATTTTAGTGGTCATCTGCATCCTCTCGGTACATGGAAAAAGCCCGCACCGCGCCGTCGCGGAGCAGGTCGTATTCGCTGTATATCAATCCATTCCTGCAAAGCGGCGCAACACGTTCTCGGTAATGCGGGAGACATTGTTGTCGCCGTGGTTGTGCGAAAGGCAACTGCACCAGCTAATAGAGCCTACCGAAAATACTGCGCCGCCCTTGGGGCCTTCAAAGTACACCATGTCGGACCGCACTAGGGGATTCTGGCTGCCGCCGGTATTGGGGGCCGAGACCAACTGGTCCTCAATGGCCACCTGGTACAGATCGGTGAAGCCCTCGGCCGAAGCGAGCAAGAGGGCGTGGTCGGGCGTGCCCTGGCCGTGGTCGAGCCGGTCGATCTCAAAGCCGCTGGCACCGTGTTCCAAGACTAGGGCGGGAAAGTCGCCGATTAATTCCTCGGGATCTAGGCCCTCAAAGATAAAGGCCGCCCTCGGGTCCAAACTGTCCGGCTGCCGTTTATAGGGGCGGTTGCGGCCGCCGCCCTGAGAGGTAAAACCAACGCCGACCATTTTTTGCGGTGCCCGGTTGCGAAAGCGCCAGAGACCACCCATCTCGCCAGTCGTACTGTGAAAGCACTCGCCGGGGGCGGCCTCCCAGACGCGCGAGCCCCGCCAGCGCCTGACTTCGACGATGTGCGGACGCTGGGGGTCGAAGGAAGCAATCCAGTAGAAGCCGTTGCCGCCCAGGTACATCAGGCGACCACCCTCTGCCTGGTACGCCTCCAGCCCTTTGAGCATGGATGCCGTCCAGTACTCTGGATGCGTGCCGGTGAGGATCACCTGGTACGGCTCCAACAACTCGCCGCCTTCGCAGTGCAACTCGTCGTCGGTGATCACATCGTAGGCAAAGCCCTTGGTGTCCAGCCAGTCGAGCAGATGGAGATCGGCGTTGAGCAGGCGGGGCCAGTCCGCGGCCAAGGAGCGGGAGGGCATGCGGTACAGGGGACGAAAATTGAGGATCGGCCGCCAGCGCGATGAATAGCAGACCCCCGTGCCGTCGCTGTGCAGGTCGTAACAGCTCAAGAGCCGCTGGTCCTGCATGTACTGGTCTTGCGGGGCGGCATCGCTGCTTTCGCGCAGGTCCAGCATGGCGCGGATTGGATCGTTAAAGCGCTGGTTGGCATAGACCAGGTACGTGAGGGTCGGCACCAGAAAGGCGATGCGGGCTTGAGCCTTTGCGGGGACGACGATAAAGGGCAGATAATCCTCGGCGTCAGCGCTGGTCAAATGGGCCGCGTACACGCCGCTCGGCCAGTCTGCGGGCACGGTCCACTCAAAGGCGACATCCCACTGGGCGTCTTCGAGATCGTCGTCGTGGAAGTGAATGGCCCCGTACTGGCTGGGGGCGACTTTGAAATCTGACTCGTCGCCGGTCCAGTTGTGCCCGGTTACGGCCCGGGTCGGCAGGTTGATTGTGCGACCGTGGAGTTGGTTGTCCTCGGTGTCGCGCACTGTTTCCGCGCCGATATCGAGGGAAAAGTCCCAGTTGGCGATCGGGGTGTCGGCGTCGGCTTCCGCTCTAGAGAGTGCGCGGTCGTAGAGCCGCGGATTGTCGATCTTGCCATTGAAGTGGTGGGTGGCCACCGGTCCCGAGGCAGCGGCCATCAGCAAATCCGCCTCGTTTTCTCCCACAACCAAAGGACGGATGGTTTTGCAGACCCTTGCTCGGGCATGGGCCACCGGCCAGTTGGACTGCAACTCTTGGTGGAGGCAAACTGCGCCCGTGGCCGCGTCGTAGCTAGCGGCGATACAGTGCCATTGCGCTGTGTGCAGGGGCACGCCGGTACTCACCTTTTCCAGCCGCGTCCCATCGCCGATCCACAGGGCCAACGACCCGTCCTCATCGATAAAGAGGCCATAGCCCGATTGGCCGGACAACTTGGTCAACAGCCCTTGCAGGCCCTTTTGCGGCGTGGTGGGGTAAATCCACGCTCGCAGGGTAAATCCATTGGGGCAATTCAACAAAGGGTGGTGTGGCACGGCCGCGTACGAGCCGCTGTGGATGGCTTGATACCGACCCGGGTACTCGCCGTTGATCGAAGATGCGAGCGCTTCGATTTTGCAGCCGGGACCTTCGGGATTGGTATCCGTATGCCGCAGGCGCACGAGTTGGGCGCGGTACGCGGGCGCTTCGCTACTGACCATAAAGCGTATGGTCTGCCCGGGCCGCACGCTGAAACGGTCGCTGTACCCGACGATTTTCATTGATTTCTCCACGCCACTAGGAGACCGGGGATAGTCTGCAATGGTCTCTAGCGCGCAAGAATAGTGGAACGCGGAAAGTGTGTCAATTGATCGTCAGGCACTGTTATTCGCCTTCAGTGCCTATAGTGCCGGTCGAGGAAGGTGTGTAAGAGTGGCTACGACAGCTTGGGCAATTTTCTTGTTCCTACCACCTCGACAGGTGTTTCTTCCTGATCGAAGCCTGCCGGTGGATTTCCACCATATTGTGACCAGCGAAGTTGGTATTGGTCACGGTCCATTAGCGTGATGTCGTCAGTTTCACCCTCGTTGCCTTCATCAAGACCGGTTCCGAAAGCGACGCCGCCCAGATCGGTGAGGATGTAGCGATTATGGAGCTGCTCGCCGTCCTGTTTCTTTTTCAGTCGGCGTACCAAGACTTTCATCCCTTTGGGCACACACTTATGAAGCTTCGCATCGCACTTTCTTTGAAAAAACTTATCCGTCTTAGTATCCTTAAACTTATCCGAGGTGTGTACCTCAATGCGCGTTGGCATCTCGTCGGGACGCTGGCGAACCATTCGCTCAAGGAAAGCCTTGAAGGGGCGTCGGCATCTCTGGAGTCCGGGACGAAAGTAGGGGTCAACGAAGATCACATCCGAGCTGCACTCAAGCATAGGTGCCACGACTTCTGCCATTTCTACAGCGTTTCTCTTGACATGACGCCCATGTTCCACCTTCCAGAGTGCGGAGTCATCAATCTCACATTCCGTCAGTACGTGAGCGCGACTCTTAGGGTTGGCTCGGGCAACGATAGCATGAAAAGGTCGTTTCTCGTGCTCGCGCTCAGCGTTTTCGAGCCAACTCGTTGACTCTCCGTCCCACTGATCATCGCTCCGCCGAACCATTTGTTCGGATAGGTGCAGCAGCAGCACTTCGAGACGCTTTTGATCAAAGTCGTCGGTACTATCAAAGACTTCCCATACCAGCTCTTTCCAACATTTGGGGTACCGCGAGACGAGTCTTCCCTGACCTAGCCCGAAGCTCTCCTTGAAGTAGAGACAAGTGCGACGGTCGGTCCAGGTCGCTACCAGTTCAGGTTCAAGGGCGTATTCGTGGATCATTCTTAGAAGAGTTCCTCTGCACGTTCGGCGAAGAAGCCATTGGGCCACGCACGCTCAAACTCGCCATCGGCTGTCACTGGGATATGCAGAACCTCCGTATCCTCACGTCCGGGCTGGACGTAGAGGACAGCGACATGCTCCGGGTGGACATCGGGGACGCCTTGCGGAAGCTCGCCATCGGTGGTTTCCCGAATCCGGCGCAGGATACGCAGCAAAAGGTGCTCGCTGTGGGTCTCGATTAGGAAGGTATTGCCGGCACCGCCGAGGGCCGATTCGAGAAACACATCGCCTAGCTCCGCCTGAAGGGCCGGGTGGAGGTGAATCTCGGGCTGCTCAATTGCCAGCAGTTCGTTCTCCGACGCATAGGCCGACACCAGCACCGGAAGCACTTGGCTGACGCCGATGCCGATGTCGCGATGGCTTACAGGAGTCTTCGTTCGATTGTCGATGAGAACAAGATCTTGAAGAACTTCGGACCGTGCCTTGACCAGTTCCTTTACCCAGCGTTTGGACAGGGTATCCGCGTCGCTCGCCGCGGCCACGAGTGCCTCGATCTCGGGGATGGTGGCGGCCGGATTGTCGGAGTCAAACTTGGCGATTCGCTCGGAGACCTGATTAGCCGGCAACGACAAGTCACTCATTTTGTCCTCATCCATTTTGAGAAGCGACGCCGCGAAATCGTACAGCACCTTGTGAAGATTGGCAGGCAGCTTCTCAGACATCACTTCTGCGGGTAGCAGGTCGCGCACTTTGAGTTCGTAAGGCGTCTTCAGGCGGTTTGCGTCCCCGAGCCATGCGTTCACACGTTGTCGGACATCCTCGTTGGTGCGTACCACATCCCAAGCGTAGCCACCACCGGCGAACCAGTTGGGATCGTGATGCTGCGAAAAGGCCAAATGGCGGGGAGGGTAAGACCGAAGCGGCCCGAGGTAGCGAAGTCGCCGTATCTCATCCTCCAACGCTGTGCCGAGACCTCCCATCAACTCACGCAACGCCCTGAGCAGGGCTACCCGCACGAAATCTTCCGAGCCTTCTTCCTCCGCCTCGCTACTTTCGGACTTGTCTTCGAATCGGGGGAAGAGGCCATGGCTCCTAGTGGTGATGCCGGGGACCAGCGCATCAAGCATTTTGAAGTGCTTCTCGCGGATGTCATGAGCGGCCATCGTCAGCATCAATAGCTCGCGAAATACTGGATGGCTGTGGTGAAGCTGACTTAGCATCAGAAGTCCGTCTGCCCGCTCGATCATAGAGAGCAATGGCTCGCCATCTACTTTCATCTCAAAGCGCTCCACTCGTATCCCATCCTCGCGCTCGCTCGCTCTGCCCTCCCCAATTGCCAACTCCACCACGATCTCACGCGCTGAGTGCAGAAGTTTTGCCACGCGCCCGGAGAGGCGTCTAGGATCAAGCTCGAAACCCAACTCGACTTGGAGGGCCTTATCGCGTCGATGTACATACTGGCGGAACCCCCCGAGATCAATGGACTCCCCGCCAATCTGGGTCCGCTGCGCGTCGAGGTCTCCGGTTTCGATGGCGTGGTGTGCGAGTGCTAGGGCATGTATCACGCTCGATTTGCCAGCACTATTCGCTCCGTATATCAGCGTGATTGGCCGCAACGGCACTCGTTGGGTGTCGGCGAATGCCTTGAAATTGGCGATGCTAAAAGCGGTGAGTGTCATTGCAGTAAGTACTCCTGCCGGGGCGTCAAGCAGCACCCTAGCTGATAACCTGATTTACTTCGATACGTCGGCGGACGTTTCGACTTGCGCGGACTCAGGTAATGAAGCCGGCGTCACGAAATCGTCCCGCATCCGGAAGGCGGCAGACGAACTCTTCTCGGCGAGCAGGGCAAGCCAATAAGCGTCAGCATGCCGCTCAAAGAATGTGCCCGCTCCACCAAGCAGCAGCGAGACTTGGAACCCGGTCTGTTGGTTCTCTACTTCTGGATTCCACGATAATTTTTCTCTTCCAAAGGCGTCTCCTACTACTCCATCTCTTGAAGCAGTTCCTTCTTATGCCCCTCGCGCCAAGAGGCAGTGAGGTCTCCGGAAAAAGCACGGTAGAGCAGGAGCGAGAACAGCCTATCAAATCGACCTACTTGTTTGAGTCGGGCCTCGGTTTGTTCACAAATTTGCTTGCAACGGTAGCCAAAATGTTCCTGCAAATCACTTGGAGGTGCTAAGAATTCGATTTCACAAAAACGATTCTTAGTCACTATCCCTTTCATCCCACCCGTTGAAGCCGCTTGGACGAGACGTTTCCCGACCACGAAATGTCCGTAAAGATAATAGCAATCTACGCCTCTGCGTGGGACGGCGGCATTGATTTGTTGATTAAAGGCGACCTCTCGGTCAGCGAGTGCTACATTGCCAATAGCGGTTGGGCTACCCGCGATACACGTCACAAGCGCAGAGCCCGGCAGTACTTTCCTACCGACTTTTGCTCCCTCTTCTGAAAGACATTCGGACGTGGGCGTGATATAGTGTGATGGTGTGTTGAGGTTGTCTGATTTGACCCACTCAATGTAGTCCCCGAAGTAATCCTGCCTCTTACGAGAGGGAGTATTTCCTGTGATGACTGTTGCCAATTCGCTTATGGAGCGCTTAGGCCAGCCCATCGGATTCGTCCTAGGATCGCCAAACATTTTGATGAAGAGTGCCGGCAAGATACGCTCGGCTTTGGCGTCAGCGTCGGCCCGGAGGCGACGGAGGAGGTCGGCTTGGTCAAGGATCTCGACGATGCGGCGTTGCTCGGAGAGCGGCGGAAGAGGGATTTCGAGTTTTTCCACGTCTTTGCGCAGGACACCTTTGATTATAGCACCCTGTTGAATGTCTAAGAGATTCCTCGTCTTCTGCCGAATCGCAGCGGCTACGAAATCAGCATTCGTTCCCTCTTTCAATACGATGCCCGTCAAATCTTGGCTTATGGCGATGTCTGCTCCTGCTTTGGCAACCTTGCCAACACCCGTGCGCGTTACAAGTAGAATCGCTCCTTTGGGCACTACATGGGTTGCACTGTTCTCGATAGCCTCCTGCGTAATCCACTTACGTCCCGCCACGACAACGTCATCAATGACATCGGCTCCTGTAATCCAGGGAATATCACCTGTCCAGTAGTGTTCGACTCTGGTGCTGGGAGTCCCGCCGCTGATGAACTCTTGAGCAACATCGCCGAGCCGAACGCGAGGCCACTCCATCACGCTCCCCTCACCGCCAACTGGTCGAGTAGCGCGTCGGCGACGCGGATCATTGCTCCACCTCACTCAGCAGCTTCTCCAGCCCCACCGTGATCTCGCGCTCAATCACCAAGACCTCGCGGATCAGTTCCGCCGGATCTTCGTCGGGAACCGGCTCTGCCACGTGCGGCTTGTAGCGCGACGCAGCGAGGTTGTAGTCGTTTTCGGCGATGGTCTCGAAGGTCGCCCACCAGCAGTGAGGTTCGTCTCTGCCCGGTTCAAGCACGGCCCCAGCCTCAGCACCCGGAGGCTTCTCAAAGCGCGAGGCTTTGTAATCAGCCCACGCTGAGAGCAAGTCGGGGATGTCGTTTTCATCCGGCGTCTCCGGGCGACCACCCCCTTGTATTTTCTCTGGGTCATAGCCGTCGTTGCGAATCTCGTAGAACCACACCTGTTGCGTCGCGGCCTCACCCTCCCCCGGCTCCGTTGCAGGACGACGCAAGACGAGGACAGAAGTTTTAACGCCAGCATAAGGTTTGAACACGCCCGCCGGCAACGACACCACGGCCTGAAGCTCATATTCTCGCAGCAGCTTCTCGCGTAGGTCCTTGTGCGCCCCCGTCGAGCCAAAAAGTGCACCCTCGGGCACGACCACGGCGCAACGCCCGCCCGGCGCTAGCGAGCGCAGCATGAGGGCAAGGAACAAGAGTTCGCTCTTCTTGGACTTTGAGGGCAAGTCCTGGCGGATAGACTCCCTAGGAATCTGGCCAGCGAAAGGTGGATTCGACAGGATCACCCGATAGCGTCGGTTCAGGTCGTCTTCAGTGAGGCCGCTCATCTCGGAGAGGACGTTGCCGAGTTTGAGGCGAGCGCAGCGGATGCCGTGAAGGACGAGGTTCATCATGGAAATCCGCATCATCTGGCGCGATACATCAGTGCCGTAGATCGAGGCTTCGAGCAGGTTCCAGTCGGGAATCTTCTCGCCGGGACCCTTCTTGTACGTCTGGAGCTTAGGGATCTCCTCCTTGGCCTTATCAAGTGTCTGCCCGCGCTTTTCGAGCCAGACCTCGCCGTAGATCGGCACCTCCTCGGGTTCCTCGCTGTAGCGGGCGAGGATGTGATCTACCACGTCGATGAGAAACCCCGCCGTCCCACAAGCGGGATCGTACACAGTGTCGCCGAGATCGGGATCAACCATCTCGACCATAAAGGCGCGAATCTGGCGCGGTGTCCGAAACTGGCCGTTCAACGCCGATTGGCCAAGGTGAGTGAGCAGATATTCAAAGATGTCGCCCTTGATGTCGGGGCCGAGTTGGCGGAAGTCGATTGAGTCAAGTTCGTCAACCACCTGCTTCAGCACGTTTGGATCGACGATCTCAAGCACGGCGTTGCGAAAGTAATCGGCCACCTGCGGCTCGTCCTTGACCAGCGACGCCATGTACGGGAAGACCTCGTCGCGAACAAAGTCGCGCAGTTCGTTGCCGCTTTTGAAACGCCACTTGGACCAGCGGAAACGCTCGGCTTGGGCGGGGAAGAGCCGCACACCATCCCCAGCACCGAGTCGGCCTTGGAGTTCGTGGGTGGATTCCTCCTCGTCGAGGAGCTTCAGGTAGATGAGATAGGAAATCTGCTCGATATACGTGACAGGGTTCGTGACTCCTCCGGCCCAGAGGATATCAGTGATCCTGTCGAACTTACGGCGTAGTCCTTGGTCCATTCTATACCGTTCCCAAGTTGTCAATGTACTCGTCAATTTCTTGGCAATCCATCTTGTGTTTTTCTATTCCAACCTGATATGCTTTATCGGCTGCTCTTCGTCTTATTTCTCTCTCGTCGTTTGTCTTTTTCGCTTCATCTTTCAACGCTTGGCGGTACGCTTTTTCCATTGCCTTTTTTGTAGCCTTTGTAAGAGGCCCCTTCGACTGCATCATAACTCTTACTCCTTTTGCGGTAGGTTTTGGACTATACACATTCTAAATCGCATCTCTGAAAACGTCTTCGTCGAGTTGCTCAACCACCTGCCTAAGCCCCTCTTCACCGAACAACTCGACTCCCTTGCCGACGACGTCGAGAATCGAAAGCGGCGGCTCGAATAGATCCTCAATGCGCACGCGGCCAGTGGCGATGCCGCGATTCTTAATCAGAGAGAGGTACTCGGCCTGCTGCGGGGTGAGCGAGCGCGACACGAGCCAAGCCCGGAAGGATTCCTCAAGTTTCTCCTCACGATTCTTGATATGCAGCTTCCCAAGAGCGGCGCGGATGAAATCGACGAGATTGCCGCCTGGGTTGCGATAAGCTCGGCGCAGGTTGTCCTCATTGAAGTAGTGGTCGGGCCGATTCAGGCGACGGGCAAGTTCCTCCTCCTCGTCCGGTTCGAGTAGCTCATCGTCGCGCACCTTCCGCAGGAGCGGATCATCGACCGTCTGGGTGCGAATTGTTTCTTCCCAGTGGGTGACGTATTCCGCCTTGTCGATACGCTCGCCTTCGGGGCCGACCTCGACGTAGGAGACCACTTCGAGCCACTCGTCTTCGAGGCCCAACTCGACGAGCTCCCGCGTCGGCGGGACCGAGCTATCGCTTGTTGTTTGATCACCCGTCGTGCCAGTGAAGACGTCGCTGTCGCTGTCGTCGAAGTGTTGGTGATTCCTGAAGAAATCGTAGATGACGAATTTCTGCTTCTGGATATGGGGTGCGGTGCGCGTGCCACGACCCCGCATTTGCTGGTAGAGGATCGGGCTGCGCACCCGCCGACAGAGCACCAAATGAAGCACCTCTCGACAATCGAAACCAGTATCAAGCATACCGACGCTTACCGCGATCATGGGGTAAGTCTCGGTCTTAAACTTCCGAATTAGGGCATCCGGGTCGGCCACGTCAGAAGTGATAACCTCGGCGTAGCGCCCCTTGTGTTCGGGGTGCAGCTCGTTCAGATACTGCGTCAGTCGTGCCGCGTGGTGCTTAGTGATGGCAAAGACGATTGCCTTGCCGGGACCTAAGTCTTGGCCCGGAGCGAGTTCGCGATAGCTCTCCCAAGCGAGGTGGTCGAACTCTTCCATCATAAGCCGATTTGACTTCTCATTGGTCCAGCGGCGTTCAAACTCGACGGGGTCGTAGTGCTGGTCGTCAACTTCGGCACCCTCAGCGAGGATCTCGGTGATACCCGTAGCGAAGCGGTAGGGCACCAAGTATTTGTCGCGGAAGGCATCCTTTATTGAATAGGAGACATCGGGTTTGCCCAAGTCGCATTTGTAGAAGTCGTAGGTATTCCGCTCGATGTAGCTAGCCGGAGTAGCGGTGAGGCCGATGTGGAGGGCGTCAAAACGGGTGAGTGCCCCCTGCCAAGCACCGTAAATAGAACGATGGCACTCGTCGGCAATGACGATGTCGAAGTATCCGGCGGTGTATTCGTCGATGCGACCGATCATGGTCTGGAGGAGAGCCACTGTGATTTGCTGCTCCTGGCGCGCTATACCGGGTCGCAGCCAGTAACTCGAATACACATTCAGAACGTCTTGGATAGCTTCCAGCGCCTGCTTCGCGAGTTGCTCGCGATCCACTAAGAAGAGCACGCGCTCAGCCCAGCCGGCTTGGAAGAGACGCTTGAGATATAGGCAGATAAGATCGGTCTTACCAGTTCCGGTCGGCAGCTCAATCAGGAAACGTCTTCTACCTAGTTCCAGCGCGTGATCGAGCGCCTGCATCGCCTCGGCCTGATACGGCCGCACGGTGCGCGTCTCGCCTTGGCGGATGTAATGCTCGGGAATTTCCACGGTTGCCAGCACTTGGCGGCTATCGCGCATCTGCACCATGCGTTCCAGATCGCGTCGAGAGAAGAAGCCAGCGATCTGTCGAGCGTCGTCGTTTTGGTAGTCCCAGAAGTAGGTCAGTTCACCGTTAGCCAGAAAAATGAACGGTGCGCCGAGCGCCTTGGCATAGGGCAGTGCCTGCTGCTTGGCGGTATATGGGTTGATGGCGTTCCTCTTGGCCTCAATCACGGCGAGTGGCCGACCGCGTTGGTCGTAGAGGACATAGTCGGCGCGACCGTACGTAGGCTCGTCTTCTTCGATTGCTTCGAGTACGCAAACGAATTCGCCTACGACTCGCAGGTCGCCCTCGGCGCTGGGGTCAAAGACGAGGTCGCTGTAAGCCGGATCGGGATTGAGCGGCTGTAGCCGGATCTCGCGATGACTCCAACTGCCGTCGTCCGGCACCTCTGTCTTCGTGCTGGTGTACTTTTTGACGGAGAACTCGCCACCGAGCGCGGGATCGGTGCAGCCTCGGTGCCAAACGAGGACCAGCTTGCCCTCCCTAGTCCCGCCGCGTTCGGCTCGGAAGAGACAGTAGGAGCCGTCAGGAATGGTGGGCTCCATTGAATGTCCCTCGACGCGGGCCACGAAGTGATCTCGGGTAAGCCGTACGTGGTTGGGTACCGGCATCCACCCGAGTTCCTCAGAGTCAAATCCAACAGTACGGTCCGGGCCGAAGTTACCAGCAGCAGCCAAGAGGTCATAAACCGGAGCGTGTACCTGGAAAGCACGCGCCTGCGAGCGGTCAACGAGTCCGACGGCAGACTGCGAACTCGTGGTTGGGACCTCGGTCCCAACCATCGACTTGTCAGCCGGGTTCCAACCCGACTGCTGTAACAATTCGTCGATCGCGATGCGGGCGTCCGTCTCGCGCTCGTGCCGGTTCATCAGATTTCCTCACACACGGTGAAGTAGATACAGATACGCCGCATATCATCACGCGCCCGTTCCATGGTATCAACGAAGACCGGGCCGGTCATACAGTTCCTCCCGCGTCGGCTTGCGCCCGTCAATCCATTCGATTTTTCGGGGTTTCCGTGCTAAAAAGCGTTTCATTGCAGCCTCGTAATCATCTTCCTGACACTGCATACTTTCTAACAGTTCGGCCAGCCATTTGGAGACGCTGAGCCCGTTTTCAGCGGCCTTGACCTGCAGCCACTGGGCGACATCCTCAGGTAGAGTGATGGTGATGTTCTTCATACTGGGCCTTCAGTATCCGCAGAATATAGGTGCCAAAAGACGAAGGACGGTCCGCGATGATTTCTATCACACAAGAATAGTGGAAACGCGGAAATTGTGTCAATTTCACGGGCATCGGACCGTGCTATAGTACTCGAACGATTCGGTAAGCGGATCGTCTTGCTTCTACTATTCTGCGTCCATCTGCGTCCATCTGCGGATACAAAACCCAACTACGCCAGTTGCTCGTCGGAAGCAATCCGACCGTCGTGGATGCGGATCATCCGCTCGGCCTGTAGGGCAATAACCGGATCGTGGGTCACCAAGAGCACGGTGTTGCCCTCCGCGTGCAAGGTATCGAAGAGAATCATGATCTCCTCGCCGGTGCTGGAGTCGAGGTTGCCGGTCGGCTCGTCGGCCAACAGCAGCGAAGGCCCGTTGGCTAAGGCGCGGGCAATGGCCACCCGCTGACATTGGCCGCCGGACAGCTCGGTCGGGCGGTGCGTCATGCGGTCGGCCAAACCAACCCGCTCCAGCGCATGAATCGCCCGTTCACGGCGCACCTTGCGGCGTTGGCCGTTGTAAATCAGCGGCAACTCGACGTTTTGCAAAGCCGACGCGCGCGGCAGCAAGTTGAAGGTCTGGAAGATGAAGCCAATGCGACTGTTGCGCACTTCGGCCAGCTCGTTGGCATTCATGCCCGACACATCCGTACCGGCCAAGCGGTACGTTCCATCCGTCGGCGAGTCCAAGCAGCCGAGGATGTTCATCAGCGTGGATTTGCCCGAGCCAGAAGGCCCCATCAGCGCGACGTATTCGTTGTCCTCAATTGCCAAATCCACCGAGCGCAGGGCGTGTACCTCTTCGGTGCCGCGCACATATACCTTGCTAATGCCATTCAGTTCGATCAGCACGAGATCACTCCGAGCGCAACGCATCCACCGGATCGAGCCGGGCAGCGCGGGCCGCCGGATAGATGCCAAAGAAAAGACCAATCGCAATAGACAAGGCCAGCACGAACAGCGTGGCCTCTGGCGAAACAATACTGGGAAACTCCAGTTCGCTGTAATGGGAAATGACGCGCGCAATGCCCTCGCCCAACCCATAGCCCGCCGCCACCCCGAGCGCTCCCCCCGTCAAGCTCAGGGCCATCGCCTCGATCACGAACTGCCACAACAGCGTCACCGGCTTAGCGCCGAGGGCCTTGCGGATGCCAATCTCGCGGGTGCGCTCGGCCACCGACACCAGCAAGATGTTCATAATGCCAATGCCGCCGACCAACAGCGAAATCCCCGCAATCCCACCCACGACCAACTTCAACAGCAAAATGGTCTGCTCGACCTGCTCTAGGATACTGCGGCCGCTGACGATCTGATAGCTCGCTTCCGGGCCGTGGCGCTTTTTGAGCGCCTTTTCAATGGCAACAGTAATGTCGGGAACGTCTTCTTGCTCCTTGGCGTGGGCTACCATGGCTTGGATGTACTTGTTGCCGGCGAGGCGGCGCTGGGCCGTCGTCACCGGTACCAGCACTTGATCCCCCCAGTCCTCGCCAAAGATCTGGCGATCTTCCATGAGGCCGACCACCGTAAAGCGCTGGCCGTTGAGCTTGAGTTCGCGGCCCAAGAAGGGGGCCAAGCCAAACACCTCCTCGCGCACCTTTTTCCCAATCACGCAGACCCGGCGCAGCTTGTCCAAGTCGGCGTTGAGCAGGAAGCGGCCCTCGGCCACCTCCCAATTGTACACCTCGGAAAACTCGGGCAAGGTCCCGGCCGCCCTGCTCTGGTAGCTGGCCTTGCGATAGCGCAGATTGGCTCCACTGTTCATAGAAGGCAGAACCGCGGCCAAGCGGTCAGAGGATTGCTCGACCACGGACAGGTCGTCCATAGTCAAGGGCTTAGAGCGGGGATTGGGCACCCAGCGGCCGTCCTTGAGCTGCATGAATTGCGGCGAGATCATCACGAACTGCGCCCCACCTAACTTGCCGAACTCGTCGATGACGAACTGCCGCATCCCCTCGCCAATGGACACAATGCCGACGACCGCGCCGACCCCAATCATCATGCCCAGCAAGGTCAGGGCCGTGCGCAGCTTGTTGACCCATATTTGCCCGAGGGCAATGCGGATGGATTCGAGAAAAATCACGTGCGGCGCAGCGCTTCTACCGGATCGAGCCGGGCAGCGCGAAAGGCGGGATAGACGCCGAAGAAGATGCCGACCGCCGATGAAAAACCAACGGCCCAGAGCACGGACTCAGCCGAGACAATGCTGGTAAAAGGCGCGCCGGGTGCGAGTTGCTGAATGACGAAGGCCGCCCCCAAGCCGAAACCGAAGCCAGTGAGGATGCCCAACAGGCCGCCGACCATGCTCAAGACCACGGACTCGGCGAGAAACTGGCCGAGGATGTGGCGCGGCTTGGCGCCGAGGGCCTTGCGGATGCCAATCTCGCGGGTGCGCTCGGCCACCGACACCAGCAAGATGTTCATAATGCCAATGCCCCCGACCAACAGCGAAATCCCCGCAATCCCACCGCCCACTTGCTGCAAGACGCGGAAGAACTCATTGGCATCGTCTATCTGCTCCTCGCTGGTTTCCACCTCAAACTCGTCGCCGTGCTCGTGGTGCCGCCGGAGGACGCGGCGCACCGCCGCGACGACCCGCTCGACCGCATCCAAATCCTCGACGAAGAGCGTGAGTTGCGAGAAGTGATCCTCGCCGCGCAGCCGCTTTTGAGCCGTGGTGTACGGAACCAACACTATATTGCCCTCACTGCTGCCAAAGCGAACGCGCTCGTCGAGCACGCCAATGACCACGTAGCGATCGCCGTTGAGCAGGATCTCTTTGCCCAGCGGATTGGCCCCCTGAAAGAGAGTTCCATACACATCGTCGCCGAGCAGGCAGACCTTGCGGGCAAAGCGCAAATCGTCCGCGTTCAGGGGCCGGCCGCCGAGCACAGGCCAGTTGAAGCCCTCGTTGAACGCAGCGGAAGTGCCCGTATAGCTCGCATCCACCGTGGTTTTGCCGCGCTGTAGGGAGGCACTGCCCTCGACGCTAGGCACGAGGGCGTGCAGACCGTCGATTTCCTGCTGCATAGCCGCCATGTCGGCCGCGGTCAAATGCTCCTGCCAAGGACGGCGCACCCAGCGGCCATCCTTGCGCACCCACTGGCGCGGCGGCTCCACCTCGATCATGCCCACCCCGCCGCTGAAGACGAACTGCGAGATCACTTGGCGGCGCAATCCCTCCCCAAGCGACACCACGGCAATAATGGCCGCCACGCCAATGACAATGCCTAACAGCGTCAGCAGCGAACGCAACTTGTGCGCCCGGAGTTGGCCTAAACCGGCAAAGAGGGGTTCGAGAACGGTCATTGGCGTTTTTCGTTCTTTGGGTTGAAGACGCAGCAATTAAAGCGTTGAAGCTAAGTAGGTCTGAGATGCTTTGCTTCGCTCAGCATGACAAGTGAGTGCTCTGCTTCAGCGTGTCATGCTGAGCGGAGCAAAGCGGAGTCGAAGCATCTTAGACCTCAATATCCATATATAACGTTACTGTCGTGTACTAAGGCGTCAAAGATAAGCCAGATGAATCACAATCCAAACGGCACCGAGAGTTCCGCTGCTGTTAATTTGCACCACCAATTCGCATTGACTAAATTTATTCATTATCTATTGACTAAATTTTTATAATAAACGTAACTATAATATATCAATGAATTTAGAAGAATTTCAGATTCACAATAGCCATCTCGAAGGTGCCTTTTCCGATCTCGACCCGCACCTCAGACGCCTGCGCGATCAGCCCCTAATCTACCGCTTTCCCCTCCTCGACCGCCTGCCGCGCAACCAGCCGGGCATTTACACGGTGGGCGGGGGCCGCCAGATTGGCAAAACTACCCTGCTCAAACAGTGGATGGCCGATCTGCTTGCAACCGGCATTGACCCAACTCGCCTGCGCTTTTTTACCGGCGAACTCATCGACGACCACCACGCGCTAGTGCGCTTGGTATCGTCCCTACAGCGAGAAATGCCCACCGAGGGCCGGCGCTATATCCTGCTCGACGAAGTGACCTATATCGCCGGTTGGGACAAGGGAATCAAGTACCTCGCCGACGCCGGCTTGCTCGAAGGCGTCGTCCTGATTGCGACCGGCTCGGACATGGCGGTCATTCAAGAGGCCCGCATGCGTTTTCCCGGTCGCAGAGGAAAAGCCGCGGCCGTTGACTTTCACCTCCATCCCCTGAGCTTTGCCGCGGCCGTGGGTCTAAAGCGCTCGCTGAGCAACCAAGAGCTGCTACAATTAGCACAGCCTAAATCGCCGCTACCCGCAGAAACAGAGCAAGTTCTACTCGAGGAATTTCTCGCCTACCTAGTCCACGGCGGCTTTCTCACCGCCATTAACGATATGGCTCGCCACGACTGCATCCTTCCGGCCACATTCGCCACGTACAGCGACTGGATACGCGGCGATGTGCTCAAACGCGGCAAGCAGGAGCACTATTTGAGTGAAGTGCTAGCCGCCATTGTCCGCTGCGGCGGCACCCAGACCACGTATAACGCCTTGGCCCGCACCCTCAGCATCGACCATCCTGCTACCGTGAGCGACTATATTGCCCTGCTCACCTCTATGGATGTCCTCCGCGTCCAGCCGGCCTTGCGCGAGGACAAGCTGACCTGTGCGCCGAAAAAGGCGCGCAAAATCAGTTTTTGCGATCCCTTCATTTTCCACGCCGTGCAAAGCTGGCTACACGCGGCGCAAGACCCTTTCGCCGCCCAAGTGCGTCCCCTCCTCACCGACCCTGAGCGCACCGGCCCCTTAGTAGAAGCCTGCGCCGTTGCCCATTATAGCCGTCGCTATCCCACCTACTATATCAAAGGCGAAGGCGAAGTGGATATCGCCTATGTAAAAGACGGTCGTTTTTGGCCCGTGGAAATCAAGTGGACGAGCCAGTTGCGGCCCAAGACTCTCAAACAGATAAGCAAGTACGCCAACAGCCGCATTCTCGCTCGCCGGAGTACCCCGGAGAGCATAGGAGATATTCCCGTCGAGTTCCTGCCCCAGACCCTGTTGCGTCTAGACATAGAGGAACGGCCCTAAGTACGCGACAGTAATCCAATGGACATTAGGCAAGGGGACCTGAGATGCTTCGACTCCACTTTGCTCCGCTCAGCATGACAGGTGCTGACGCCTATGGTGTCATGCTGAGCGAAGCGAAGCATCCCATACCGCTCTACTGTCGTGTATTTAGGGCGCGGACTTAAAATTCCAGTTATGGACTAAGCAACGTCATCCCTTTCAGCCAACCGCGACCTCGGTCTCCTCCTCCTCTTCCAGCCAATCACTCACGATTAGAACTAGCTGGCGGAGTACATCTCTGCGGTCTGATCCGTGGCAACAAGGCCCTGTAATTCCCGGACACGAACCAATAAAGACTTGATCTTCTTCCGACCACTCGACGATGAGAGGATACGATAGAGCGGTCATTAGCGTTCCTCATCCTTCTCCTCATCCCCGTCCTTCTCCGCGTCCTCCTCCAGTTTGCTGCGAATGACGCTCGGGTCTTCAGCGACGCGGTCGCCTTCGGCGAGGCCGGAGAGGATTTCGAGGCGGGTCGAGGTCTCAATGCCAATGGCTAGTTCCACCTCGGCGAAGGCGCTGAGGGGCAGTTGCAGCGTGCTGTCCGAGCGCGTACTGTCCGAGTGCGTGCTGTCTGGAGCGGCAACTAGCGAATCCGGCGACTGGGCGATATACGCGACAAAGCGGCTGCGCGTGACCTCGCGCTCGTCTTCTCCGTCCTCCTCGTCAAATACCTCCAGCGCCCGCTCGACCGGCAAGTATAACGCGCTGTCGCGGCGCGCAAAGAGAATGTCGATGTCGCAGGACATGCCCTGGCGCAGGCGCGGCGCGTGGTCGGTAATCTCGATCTCGGTGTCAAAGGTGACGATGGTGCTGCCCTGCTTCTGCTGGCCCACCGGCGCAATCCAGCGCACCCGGCCGCGATACGTGGTGTCGGGATACGCATCGACGACCATGTTCACGTCTTGGCCGACCTCCACCCGGCCAATGTCGATTTCCGCGATGTCGCCGCGCACGATCATCTGACTGGGGTCGCCAATCTCAAAAAGCACAGTTCCGCCGGAATACGACGAAAGCCCAGAGGCCACCACCTCGCCTACCTCTACGTCGCGGCGGATGACAATGCCGTCGATCGGGGCGAGAACGCGCATTTCGTCGAGCGCGACTTGGTCTTCTGAGAGTTGGTCGTGCTGCAGGTTGGCCTTGGCTTCGAGCATGTCGAGTTCGAGCTGGGCCAAGCGCAGGCTGGTACGCGCACGCGTCAGGCGCACCTCGGCTTCCTCAAACTGCTTGGCCGGTATCATCTTGCTGTCGAAGAGAGACTTCTGACGCTCAAAGTTGCGTTCCTGCTCCGCTAGATCGATCTTGCCCTGCTCCACGCCCGAGCGCTTCTGATACAATTGCAGCGATTGATTGGGATCTGGCTCGATGACGGCCATCAGCTCACCCGTCTCCACCCACGCGCCGGCCTCGATGGGCAAATCGCGGATTTCGCCGGCAATCGTCGATTTGACCTCTACGGTGCGCACCAACTCGATGCGGCCCGTTTCAGCTAGCTTATCGACGACCGCACCCCGCTCGACGAGCGCAGTGGGATAGGTCTCTTCGGCCTTTTCTTGCCGCAAGTTGAAATAGACCGCAGCCCCAACCGAACCGGCCAAGAGCAAGAAGACGAGGAGCTTCAAAAGGCCGCGCTTCTTGGTTGCCACCTCAACCTCCGGGGTTGAGGGTGCCGAAGAATGCACCAATGGAGAGGAAGATCAGCGTGATAGCCGCAACGCCCGCATAGGCGCGGCTGCGCTCAATTTGCCCGAGGATAGACAACCCAAGGCCGGCGATGACGATCATCCAGACGACAAAGGGATCGATGGAGCTCAATAAAGCGCCCCCGAAAGTTTTCCGCGCTTCCTCGGCGAGGAACATCCCCAGCCCTATTTGCACATCCATCGTCTCATTGGCCAAGACCAGCGGCGTCTTGACAATGTGCTGGAGAATGGCAATCAGCGATGTGTACGCGACGAGGGCCAAGCACTGGCCATAGCCGAGCAGGCCGCCGAGCAATTTACCTATCAACAGGTAGATCGCCGCGCCAATAAAGAGCATGACAAACGTCATAACCGGCGCGGCAATCAGCCCACTGATCCGTATGGCGTCTCCAGTGCCCTCCACACTGGGCTGTTCTGCGGGCGTCTGTTCCTGTATCCGCTCCATCGCCTCGGCCACGTAGATAGGCGAGGTTAAATACGTGGAGAAGAAAATCGCCAACGCGACTATAATAGTCGGCACCAGCCAGTCGGCAGCACTCCGCTGCTCGCTTACGGCCTCAAAGGTCTCGGATGGAGCGTAGAAGACGCGCAATATGCGACCGACGACGCTCATTTCTGCTTGGGGAGCTTCCATGGCGGTTCCTTTGTGGGGGTGAAGGTTTTTCGCCGCTAGCGGCGAATGCTCCGTCATAGAAGCAAACTAACGATTGCTTATCACAGTTCCAAGCAAAGCCTCAGAGGGCATCCATCAGGGCCAATGCCAATGGAATAATGCAAATCGTCCGAGGGTAAAGAAGATCAACGAGAGGGCCGCAGTAGCCATATAGGCGCGGCTGCGCTCTATCTGCCCGACAATAGACAGCCCAAGGCCGAAGACGGTGCTCCACCAAACGGCAAAAGGGAACACTCCCAACGCCAGTTGCAAATTTGTCGTCTCCTTGGCCAACAGCATAGACGCAATCTGCTGAGGAATGATGATTAGCGACGCGTACGCAGTTATGGTCAAGCACTGGCCATAGTCGAGCAGGCCGCCGAGCACTTTGCCTGCCACTAAGTAGAGTACAGCGTTAATAAAGAGTACAATGAACGTCAGAATAGGCACGACGGCGAATATCTCACCGGGTACCTGCTGATCTATCTTGGCTTCCGCGACGAAGCAGACTCCCAACGCGGTTACAGCAGTGGGTACCAGCCAGTCGGCCGCACTGCGCTGCTCGGCTACGGCCTCAAAGGTCTCGGATGGAGCGTAGAAGACGCGCAACATGCGGCCGACGACGCTGGTTTCTGCTTGGGAAGCTTCCAAGGCGGCTTCCTTTGTGGGGGTGAAGGTTTTGTTCCGGCCCTAGAAGCAAACTAACGATTGCCTAGCACAGTTCCAAACAAAGCCTCAACGGGCTGCTACAGCCACTGCAACAGGAACCGAGCCTGCGCCTCCTCTAGGCTCAGCAGGCTCTCGACGTACTCGCGGATGCGCTTCAGCATAGCCGCCGGATCGTTGCACGCCCCCTTGAAGAACAAGTTGCGCGTCGCTTCCCAACGCCGGCCTATGTCCCCGAAAGTATCGGCCGCAGCCGACAGAGCACCCAAGCCGGTTGCCGCCGCCAGCCGACGCAAATTGTCGTCCAGTCGCTGGCGCTGCGGGCCGAGTAGAGCCATCTGACAGAACACCTCCTGCATCCAAACGCGCAGGCTCTCTTCGTCCTGCTCAATCTGACGCTCCATCTCCTCGACAAAGCGCTGCGCGGCCGGCAGGCCCGTCTCTACCCGACCGACCTTGTTGCCCGCGAGCATCTCCCGCACATCCTCCAAGAGCACCTGTTCCATTTTTTCAACTGGATAAGGATCGAGACCCTCGGGCACCGCGTAGTCGTACACCACCAATTCGGGCAACATCTCGGGCAGACGCGAAAGCGGCACCTGCCCCACAAAGCCCTGTGGATTAACCAAAATCGTCAACATATCCGCCGCTTGATCGTACCCGTAAATGAGCATGGCTTCGCTCGCGCCGGGTGTGCGATTGTATTGAAAGGCCGCAGCGCTCACATCGCGGGCATCCACCCAAGCGAGCAGCACTCGATCTGTGGCGATCAACTCTTCAATCGCCTGCCACAGGTCGGTAAAATTGTCGCGGCGCACCTCGCGACGCTCAATTCCGTAGAGATAGTACAGGTTGCGGTGGAGCAACTCGTCGGCGGGTAGGCCGACCGGCATTCTCTCTTCGGCGTCGAAAAAGAACGACCAGCTCATCAAGGCCCCGTAGTACGCTCGCTCGTCGGCGAGCTGGGGGCTGTAGTATTGGAGCGCGGCCATAATAGTCTCCCCAGAGGCGAACAACATAGGATGCCCCTCGACTCGGTATAGACCTACAGGGCGACGTACTTTTTTCACGGTATCCTCAATCGGTTAGTCTGAAGATAGGGGGAGATGGCCGCTGGCAATAAGGCCAACTTGTTTTGTGCTGAATGAAAAAATCAACCCCGCAAAGGGGCTAGTCGGCATACTGCAACGGCGAGTGCTAGTCAGACGACCTGTTCAACCGCGGCCAAACTCTTCTTATCCAGTTCGTCGAGGCGCGGAATTTCAAAGCGGTTGCCATCCACGTCGGTGATCAGCAGCCGGTGGTCGCCGAGCCATTGGGCGTTTTCCGCGACGTTCTGGACGACGAACTCGCGCGGGCCGCGGTTGGTCTGCACGTCCCAATAAGAGGTGCCGTATTCGTTGCGCACCGCATTGACCCGCTGAATCGCCGCCGTCAAGTAGCGGCGGTCCAGCTCCTCCTCAATCAAGGCACGCGCCTCTAAGTCGAGCTGGGTGAGATCGTCGATCATATAGATCTCCTCGTCTTTGGCGTCGAGGAGGCAGATATAGCGGTTCGGGTGGGACAGCGGCGCAGCGCGAACTACCTTTACCTTCAGGTACGAGCGGTCGCCGTCGATGGTCAAGCGCAAGATCCACGCTGGCTCGCGAAAGAGGCGCAGATTGGCGATTTCCACGTGCTCGGGGTGGGTCACGGAAATCGGGGTGATCGCTAGTCGGCTATTGCTCATGGTATGTCCTCTGCGTTCCGGGAGCGAGGGCAACTACAAGGGTTGCCCCTACATATTGCTATTTTGTGATCCTTTGTGCTCATCCGCTGGTGGCCATGACCGCGGATGTCTCGCGTTGGGTGTTTACCAGATTGTAGAAAATGCCCTCGCGCGCCATCAATTCTTCGTGCGTGCCTATTTCGGCGATTTTGCCCGCGTCGAGCACCACGAGGCGATCGGCGCTGCGCAAGGTCGAGAGCCGGTGAGCAATGGCAAAAGTCGTGCGGCCTTTGACCAGCCGTTGAATGGCCTCCTGGATCTTCTTCTCAGTCGGCGTGTCGAGCGACGAAGTAGCCTCGTCCAAGATCAGGATCCGCGGGTCGTGGAGAATGGCCCGCGCAATGGAGATGCGCTGCTTTTCGCCGGCGGCGAGCTTGTCCCCCTGTTCCCCAACTACCATGTCGTACCCGTCCGGCTTTTTGACGATGAACTCGTGGGCGTTGGCTGCGCGGGCCGCACGTAAAATCTCGTCGAACGTAGCGCCGGGCTTGCCGTAGGCGATGTTTTCGGCAATCGTGCCGTTGAACAAAAACGACTGCTGGGCCACCATGCCGATCTGCGAGCGCAGGTCGCGCAGGCGAATTTTGCGGATATCGACCCCGTCAATGGTGAGGCGGCCATGCGAGACATCGTAAAAGCGCGTGATTAGGTTGATCAGCGTACTCTTGCCCGCGCCGGACTTACCCACCAAGCCGATCATCTCACCCGGCTGCACCACCAAATCGACGTCGCGCAGGACGATCTTGCCCGGATCGTAGCCAAAGGCCGCGCCCTCAAATTCGACTTGGCCCTTGAGCGCGGGAATGCGCTCGGCTCCGGGATGGTCAAACGGCTCAGAGGGCGCATCGACAATTTCAAAGATGCGCTCGGCCCCGGCAAAGGCCCGCACCATGAAGCTGTAGAAATCGCCAAACCATTTGAGCGGGTGGTAGAGCATCCACAAATAGGCGATAAAGGCCATCAGCTCCCCCAGCGACAGGTCGCCGCCAACGATCTGCTGACCGCCGAAATACCACACGAAGAATCCGCCAAAACTCATGAAGAAGTTGGTCACCATAAAGAAAACCAACCACGAGCGCTCCGCGCTGACGCTGATTTGGCGCAGGGCGTGGTTGCGCTGATCAAAGCGCTCGGACTCGCGGTGCTCTTGCGCAAAAGCCTTGACCACGCGGATGCCGGAGATTGACTCGTTGAGATGCGTAGTAAGCCGCGACCAGCGCGCCGACCAACGGCCCCAGAAGCGCTGCAGGCGATTCCAGATCAGGCTTGAGCCAATGATAATCGGCGGCACCGGAGCCAGCACGTACAGGGTCAGCTCCCAGCTCATGTAGAACAGCAGCCCCAAGATACCGACGATCATCGCGGCATTGGAGACGATGTAGGGCATGTCAAAGAGCAGGAAGTCTTCGACCATTTCCGAGTCGTTGTTCATGCGCGAGATCAACGCGCCGACCTTGCGCTTGTCGTAAAAGCGCAGCGGCAAATACTGAAGCGCCCTGAACAAGTCCGTGCGCAAATGCTCAATGGCGCGGAAGCCGACCCGGACGTTGAGCCAGCGGCGCACTACGCCGATGCACCACTCGACGACTCCAATCACGAAAAGAGCGCCGACCAGCCAGTAGAGCATGTCAGCGGCGGTACCGGGGACGAGCACGTCGTCGATGAGATGCTTGACGATATAGGGCGGTGCCAACTCCAGCAGCGAGGATGCCACAGTCAGGCCCAGCAACAAGGCTAGCTGGAGCCGATAGGGCAGCATGTAGCCGATCAAGCGCTTAAAGGTATCGAATTTGGCGATGCAGACCGGGCATATCCCGCCTATCTCGGGCAGGCGACGCCCGCATTGTTCGCAGTGCGTGCGGTCCAGCTCGTGGGGCAGGTTGAGGTCCTCGCCTTCTTTGAGCTGTTCGATGCCCTCGGCCACCTCGGAGAATTTGGCCGCCAGTGAATTGGAGTAGTACAGATGCGTCGGTGCGCCTTCTTCTCGTTCCACTTCTAAGCGCCCGCCACCGACGAGCGCCTCGATGCGGGCGGACTTGACCGCTTGCAGCGAAAACTCCACGTCGCCGCTCGCGCCGTTGGGATTGAGGACCATCAGGCGCTTCGACGTTACGACCAACCAGCGCTGCTCGAAGCGGTCCTCGCCAGCCATGTCCGTAGCAACCTGGATCAGTACCTTTTCCTCGCGGTCCTTGCGCGATTCGACTTTGGCTTCGACGGCATGCGGCAGATTTTCCAAAAAGGTGGACATGGTCTAGTCCTTAATGGCGATAATCTCCGCCACCTCTCTTTGCAAATTGACCAACTCGCAAAAGGTCCCCTGCTTCGCCATAAGCTCTGCGTGCGTTCCCGACTCGACAATGCGGCCGTCGTCGAGGACCATCAGCCGGTCGGCGTTGCGCAACGTCGAAAGCCGGTGGGCAATGGCCACGGTGGTGCGCCCTTCGATGAGCCGCTGAATCGCCTCCTGGATCTGCAACTCGGTCTCCACATCGACCGAGGCCGTGGCTTCGTCGAGGATCAGGATGCGCGGGTTGTGGAGGATCGCGCGAGCGATGGAGACACGCTGGCGCTCCCCGCCCGAAAGCCCCGCCCCTTTCTCCCCAACTTGGGTCTCATAGCCATCGGGCTTGGCCATGATGAAGTTGTGGGCGTTGGCTGCGCGAGCGGCCGCCATGATATCCGCAAAGGAGGAGCCAGGCCGGCCGTAGCCGATGTTTTCGGCAATGGTGCCGGAAAAGAGCACCGGCTCCTGCAGCACAATACCGATCTGCGAGCGCAAGTCGCGCAGGTGGATTTTGCGGATGTCGATTCCGTCGATCGCAATGGACCCGTAATCGATGTCGTAGAAGCGGGCGATGAGGTTGACGGTCGTCGTCTTGCCGACCCCGGATTTGCCCACCAAGCCGATCATCTCGCCCGGCTGGATGTCCAAGTCAAAATCCTTCAGCACGGGCTTGCTTTTGTCGTAGCCAAAGGTGACGCCCTCAAAGCGAATGCCCCCTTTCATGCGCGGCATCCGCTTCGCAGTCGGATCCTCGTACGCCTCGGGTTGGGTGTCGATGACCTCGAATATGCGCTCGGCTCCGGCAAAAGCCCGCGACATCCAAGAATTGACTTGGCCGAACCACTCCAAGGGGCCGTAAAACAGCCACATATACGAGTAAAAGGCCAGCAGCGTGCCCAAGGTCATTTTTCCGCCGAGGACTTGCAGCCCGCCGAGCAGCCATACTACCAAAACCCCCAAACCCGTCAAGAACGTGATGGTAGCGAAAAACACGCCGCGATTTACCGCAGTCTTTTCGGCGACTTCGCGCAGCCGGCCGTTGGGCTTGGCAAAGGACGCTATTTCCCGGTCCTCTTGGGCAAACGCCTTGACCACGCGGATGCCGGAAAGCGTCTCTACCGTGCGCTCGGTCAGGCCAGACCAAACCTGGCCCCACTTGACGAAAAACCCGCGCAGCCGCCGCCAAAAGACCACCCCCCACAGCATGATCAGCGGCACGGGTATCAACACGTACAGGCTCAACGACCAGCTCATCCAAAACAAAAACCCGAGGATGCCGAAAACCATCAGGCCGTTGATGACGATATAGGGCAGGCCATCGACGAGGAAGTCCTGCAACATGCCGGCGTCGCGGGTGGCCCGCGAGATGAGGGAGCCGACCTTGCGCTTGTCGTAAAACTGCAAGGACAGCATTTCCAGCCGGCGATAGAGGTTCGAGCGAATATCTGCGGTGAGTTGCGCGCCGAGCCAAGTCGCAATCCAGCCGTGGGCCCATTCGGCGACCCACGCCGCGAAGCGGACGCCGACCAAGGCCATGACGAACAGGCCCAAGAGGTGGATGCGCTCGTCAAACCCCGTGGCTTGGCCCTCCACCGGGACCAACACCTCATCGACGATGCGCTTGGTAATAAGCGGTGGGGCCAACTCCGCAGCCGTGGTAGCGATGGAGGCAAAGGCCAAGACGCCCGCTTTGAGCTTGTACGGACCGAGATAGCTGGCAATGCGCTTGAGGGTCGCCAGTTTTTTGATACACGCCGGACAGATGCCGTTTTTCTCCGGCAAGAGCCGGTCGCAGCGCTCGCAGCGGGTCCGGTCCAAGTGCCCATTGACGACAAACGGCTGCCCCTGACGCAACTGCTCCAAACCCCGCGCCACCTCGGACATCTTTTCGGCCTCCGAGCTGGTGTAGCTCAGCGACAAGGCCGGCGCATCCACGCGCTCAATCTCCAACTGGCCACCGCCGACGAGCGCGTCAGTGCGCACCTCAGCCAGCGCGGCGAGTGGGATATCGACGATCTCGCCCTGAGTGGGCACGACGAGGACCCGGTGCCGAGTGGCTACCAGCCACTGTTGGCCAAAGCGCCCGTCCGCGGCCAAATCCGTCGAGGCGCGGATGAGCACCTCCTCCTCAGCGGGCAGGACGGCAGCAATTCGCGCGGTCGTGGTCGCGTCGGCTGATTCTAGCAGTTTTTGCACCCTCATGCCTTACGTAAACAATTAGGAATTAAGAATTAGGAATTAGGAATTCCCCGCCCAATTCGTAATTCCTAATTCGTAAAAAACTCTCTTGGCATTGAAACAATGGCAAGGGCAAACTAGGCGCGGGCGGGCCATCCAGTCTTGCACGCGATGCGGACTTCGGCGATCTATTTTTCCAATCTGCTCTTATCCTTACATTATAGAGTCTATGACCGCTACGACCGCAGACCCAAAAACGCTGGTGTCCTCGTCCTGCGCCGAGCGCGACCAGCAGCTAGCGCACTACCTCCGCGACCTAGCCTTGGAGCAGATGCCCGCCGAGGATCTCTTGCGCTGGGCCAGCGAGACCTTTCCCGGCCGGGCCGTACTCAACACCAGCTTCCAGTACACCGGCGTGGCGATGATCCACATGGCAACGTCCATGGGGCTGGACTTGCGCTTTGCCACCATCGACACCCTCCGACTCCATCCCGAGACGTACGCCTTTATGGAGGAAGTCAAAGTGCGCTACGGCTGCCACTTTGAGGTCATCCAACCCAAGCGCGGCGATGTCGAGCGGATGGTCGCGCGTCACGGCGAGTACTTGTTTTTCGACTCCAAGGAAAAACAAGAACACTGCTGCCAAGTGCGGAAGGAATGGCCCAACAACGCGCTGTTGCAGACCGCGGACTGCTGGATTTCGGGACAGCGCTGGGACCAGTCCGAGCATCGCCAGCAGACGGCCAAGAAGGCGGCCTTGATCGACGAGTACAGCACCCGGCGCAAAATAATCAAGCTCAATCCATTGGTCGATTGGAGCGAAGAGGAGCTAATGGAGTTTACGCGGGCCAACGACTTGCCGGTGCATCCGCTCTACGGCCAAGGCTACCCGAGCTTTGGCTGCATCATCTGCTCCACCCCGATCCGGCCCGACGAACCCAAGCGCAACGGTCGCTGGCGTTGGTTTAACGAACAAGCCGACGTCGCAGACGACCACAAAGAGTGCGGGCTGCACTACAACATCTGAAGGAACCTGAGCAATGGCCCACGCCTTGGAATGGCGCTATCACCGCCCCGGCTGAACGAGCTGTAAGCGCGCACAAGAGTTTCTTGTGCAGAACAACATTGCCGACGGCATGGTGCAGAGCGCGACTAAAGAACCGGTCGCGGGCACGGCCGCCCTCGCCCTGTTAGAAGACGCGACCGAGCTATTCGTCGCCCAAGGGCAGCGCGTCCTCCGCTTCGACTTAGTGGCGCAACGACCCTCAGACGAAGAATTGCTTCAGCTCCTGCTGGGACGTTCTGGCAAGCTCCGGGCACCCGCATTTCGCTGCGGCACGCGCCTAATCGTCGGCTATAATCAGGCGCTGCTGCCGACGGCGTTGGGCTGAGCGCAGCGAAGCATCCCATACCCAAGAAGCCGTGCGGAACATCAGTTTTCAGTTTACAATATCAGCGGTTCCTCTATTCGCAAAGGAGTACTAGGATTTATGCACTTTCTACTGATTTGTTTGGTTGGCTTGTTGGTTTCCGTTCAGGCGAGCCCGGTGTCGCCGCCGATGATTGCCGGTCAGGTGCGGCTGGCGGTCGGGTCGCCGGTGGCGGGCGCCCAAGTGGCGTTGTTTGACCTAGCCGATCTGCGCCGAGGGCCGGTGGGGCACGCCACCACGGACGAGGAGGGCCAGTTTGCGCTGCCGCGGCCGACGGCGGGCCGGGCTTTGGTCCTGCCGCAGGAGATTGCGCTGGGAGCAAATTATCCCAATCCGTTCAATCCTTCGACGCTCATTCCCTACCAACTGCCGGCCCCTTCGCTGGTGCGGTTGGAGGTGTTCAACATCCTCGGCCAGCGGGTGGCGACGCTGGTGGATGGTGAGCAAGAGGCCGGGGTGTACCGGGCGCACTGGGACGGCACGGATGCGGCGGGTCGGGCCGCCGCCGCCGGGGTGTACTTCTACCGCTTGACCGTGGCTGGCGCGCATTGGACGGGGAAGATGGTGCTGGTGGATGGGCAGGCCGGGGTGCCGCTCGCTGGGGGTGCGCGAGTGGAGGCGGTGAAGGCGGAGGCGGGCGCACCGGGGCGGTATGGGCTGGTGGTTTCGGGGGCCGGGCTGGCTGCGTATGTGGACTCGGACTTTGACGGGGCGGCGGGTATGGGGTCGGTGGTGCTTGATAGGGCGATGAGGCCACACCGGGCGGGGAAGGTGGTGGTGCCGCTGGAGGGGATGCTCGGCGATGTGAATGCCGATGGCCGCGTGGATCTGGACGATGGCCTGTTAGTAGCCATGTACCGGGTTGATCCCTCCCTTTCGCTGCCCAACCACGGCGCAATCGGGCTCGGCGATGTCAACTGCAACGGTCGCGTTGAGTTTGCGGACGCCGGGCTGATTGGCACCTTTGTGGCCAATCCGTCGGATGCGTCTGTCTCGTCGCGGCGGATTGGTCAACGGAGCGGGTATTCGCTCGATCCGGTTATGGAGGTGGTGTGGGGTTCGATTCTCGGCAATGAGCAACAAGACCCCACCGTGGCGCAGCTCCTCAACGAGGTGCCGGTGCTCATATCGGGTGTCAAACCTGATGCCGACGGACAGGATCACATCTCCCTCGGCATCGGCCGCGCCTATTGGGCCCAACACGGCGGCAAACATATCTACCAAGCCTTGAAGCAGCGCTTCCCGGTCACGCCCATTCACGTTAAACCGTCGTCTGGTGTAAATCGGCAATCTTTTGGCAGCAGCGGTCTGCCAAGTACTGCTATTCGAACGGTGAAGCCGGTTACCCTGTTCGGGGACCCGATCTCCTTTTCTCAGGCCATTGGTACGGCTATCGCAGATAACGGCAAGACCCAGACCGTGGTTGGTCGTATTGAGGTGCCGGATGACGTGCGGGTGGGCACGGTCTCGGTGGGGGTGGAGATCATTCACCCGTCGCCGGGCGACTTAAAAATTGATTTGGTCGCGCCGAGTGGGGTTGCCACGACACTGTACGACGGAGTTCAAGCCGGGTTCTTCCCGGCGGCGGCGGCCAACCTCATCGAGGTCCTGCCGGCCACGACCGCGCTGCAGGGACAGGCGGCGCAGGGGGTGTGGCAACTCCGCGTTGGCGACTACGAGCGGGCGGACGCGGGTATGTTCCAGGCGTGGGAACTGACCATTACCCCGGCACAGGATGTGCCAGAGACGGAAAATCCCGTCAGTCTCTTCCTCGAAACCTTCCAAGAAGGACTTGACGCATGGAGTGGGCCAAAGTGGGAAGCGACCGCCTTTGATGGTGTTCCTGACGAAGGTCCCGGGAATGTTGTTGCAAGGACACAAGGAGGCAAGTGCGGTATCTGCTTCCTCACCCTCACACCCCCTATTGACCTCTCCGCACATGAAGAAGTTATCCTTTCCTTTGATCGATACCTGAGCCATGGGATGGGATCCTCTGAGTTCTTCGGCATCGATGTTGGTAACAATGGTTCATACCACCGCCTAAAAAACTGGAGCGGTCAAGATGCTGACAGCGAGTGGCGTCGGGAAACATTCACCCTATCCGGTGATCACATTGGTGATGCATTTTCCATACGATTCTTCGGCGTCACTACCAATGACTTCACGAATATTGCAATCGACAATGTCATGATCACTGCAGCAGCAGGATCGGTAATCGTGGAACCGGTTCCGGAATCAGAACCAACAGAAACACCAGCAGACCTTGCGGTGACCGCACTAACAGCACGACCAACAGTCGTCATGCCCGGAAGAAGGGTCTTGCTCCGTGCAACCGCAGCAAACACCGATGCACCAACTGCTGCATACCGCGTCTCCTTCTACCGACACGACCAGGCAACTGACAACCCAACACAAGGAGGTGTCCCCCTGACAAGTAGAACGGTAACGATGGAGACAGATACTACCCGCACCATATCAATAGTCACCACCGTCCAAACAGTCCCCGGCACCTACCACTACTCTGCTTGCATTCAAGAGTTGTCTGAAGAAGACACAGACAACAACTGTGCATCAACCACGGTAACAGTGCAGGGAGAAGAGACGACAGAACCAGAGATACCAGAACCTGTCGAAGATCCGGGAGAGACTCCCACATCGTCAGAATCTGAAAATGGAACTCCTTCTTTCACCATATCTGATGTCGGTGCTACACCACCCATTGTCTTCGAAAATGAGCCTGTCACAATTACTGCAACCATCACCAACACAGGAACAGCTGCAGGTGAAGCAACCATTTCTTTCTATTACACCATTACACCGGTGACAGATGCTGACTTATTGGGCAAACGCTTCAAGGAACCAAACACGAAAGTACTTACCCTTGAACCAAACCAGTCCGCCACTATCACCAGTACGCACATAGCACCAACAGGAGTCAGCGATCGTTCTTTGGTAAGATACTATGCCTGCATTGACACTTCCTGCTCTGAACCAATACGTGTTGATATCCAAAAAAAGTATCCCGGTCCTCCGTATGTAAGTTGCAATCATGTACCAGAACGCATTAACCCTATGGGTGGTGACTCGCTATCTGCTATAAGGGGTGATGCACAATACCTTTATTGTGTTGGTACCATCACCCTCGGTGGTGTAGAAGACATTGACGGCGTTCGAGGTTTCATCGCCGCTGGCCATAGTTTAAACAATTCTCAAATCGGCTCGGTGGTTGCACACAGTCTCTGGTTTGGCCGACCAAAAAATCTCTTAGGCTTAGGCACCGTCTTTAAACTGCCATCGTTCTATGATGATGAGAACAACAAACGTATCTTATCAACCGATTCTGCCTTTGGTGCGTATCCGAAAGATACTGCAACTGACACTTATCTCGAACAACTTGAACCACTCAAAGTACGAGGTGCTGGTGATGCTGTCTACACCGTCATCGGATCCAAAACGCCAGTAAAAGGAGAATCTCTTTGGGTATTTGGTTCCGTAACTGGACAACCTGTCAAACTTACCGCAATCGGCATCTCCTTTGTAGCCAGTTATGTTCCTGGATGGGGGAATCACTATTCGTATGAGTACTCTACCTCACCCTCCCCTGGTTCTGGCACTACACGAGGTGATAGTGGCGGTCCCGTCTACACAGAACCTGACACAAATGGAAACGTCTACATTACTGGCGTACACACCGGGAGTTCCCCAGACGGTGATGAATTATTTCAATCTCTCTGGGAGTCCGTTGAGGACGAATTTGGTCTCAAACCTATTGAAAAATAACCCTTAGAATCGAAAATTGTCCAATAGGTACAAGTGGAACCGGTACGTTATCTTGTGTGAAGGATGGGTGTAAGGAGGGTGCTGTTTGTAGAAAACCATTTTGTGAGCGCCAAGTAGTCTCTTGTTGTACTGATCAAAAAAATAAATGTAAATTGAATACTTCCAAAATTGAAGGCAGTGAGGTAGGTCCGCTTATCAATAATTGTGTTCTGGGCAGTGGAGAATTGACGACACATGTGTGGCGATGTGAGGGGAAACTACTTTCTGGGGAGTTGTGTGACACATCTTTTGAGTGTCGTAAAACAGAAGGTACGTGCACGATTCCTCCGGAATTTGAAACATGTGGCAAAGATCTAAATACTTGCACAAATGGTGGAAAGCTTAAAAAAGACAGCAATAAAAGTTTCTCCTGTCCAGCACCGTCAAAACTTAATGCGAAAATTTATACTTGGAATTGTAAACATGAAAATAATTGTGAATATGACCCTCTCGGTCGTGTCGGTCGTGACAGAACAAAAGTTTCCTGTGTGGCGTCGACAACAGAAGTGATCGGTCCCTATAAGTGCAGCACGACAAGGATAAATGGGTGTGTGTTTAAAGGCGATACTAATACTCTTGATGCTGTAAATAGAAACAAGCGTCCACACACTTGTTACCATGGATCAAGAGCAAGTTATACCTAGGAGTGTCCAAATGTCCCGAATAAAAAATGTGGCCCTATCGACGAAGACAATAACTGTTGCACGAAAAAGGAGGTAGATGACGGTGTTGCACTGTTCAGTGATCCGATTTCTCTTTTTCAAACAACAAACTGTATCCTCACAGACAATGACAAGACACAGGCCGTTGTCGGACGTATTGACGTACCGAACGATGTGATCGTCGGTTCCGTTGACGTGTCGGTTGATATCAGGCACTGACGTTACGCACTGTAGGGGCAACCGGCCGGTCGCCCCTACAGCGACTATCGCGTACCTTCCGGGGCGGTGGTTGCTTAGGTCAGCTTCAAGGCGGCAAACAGCAAGCCCATCAGCGCAATCTGCGTTCCTATCGCCCACAAAATGCGGTTGTTGAGCGCCTCCAAACGGACGTTAAGTTGCCGGCCCTGCTCGGCGATGCGTTCCTCAAGCTGCCGGCCCTGCTCTTGGATGGCGCGCTCTATCCTGTCGAGCCGAGGGGCGGTCTGCTCGGCAATGCCTTCAAGGCGGCCAATACGGCGGTCGTGGTCTTGCGCTTGCGTTACAGGTTCGCTCATAACCGATCCTTTCAACTTTCAACTATCGCGTACCCGCCAAGCGGTGGTTGCTTAGGGGGACGGACGCTATACCGTCCTTCGTCGGCATAGCTTCTGAATATATACACCAACCCACTCAAAAGGGCAAGATCGGCCAAATCATGGGCTATGAGTTCGGGTGGGGCGGATGTATCCGCAAGAAGCAATAACCATGCCAAGGCGGTGGATCAGAGGGAAGAGGGGGCTATAAGGCGCGGGAGTGTCGCCGAAAGGATACAGGGAGGGAGGAGATAGAAACAAAAGCTGCGTAACGTTAGCTCTTAACTGAACTGTGCGGATAGACCCGCTCCCACCCCGTCGCACCAAACACCTTGTCGGCCCACAGAGGGCCACTTTCAGAGGCGTCCACCAAATTGTAGGAGTGCGAAGCCTGCACGGAGCGCATGACCTCGCGCCACAGCGCAGCGTCCAAGTGGCGGTATTCAGCCGCGTGCGCTGCGGATTCGGCGAGATTGCGCCCTTCTTGGGGATCTTCCTGCAAATCGAACAGTCCGGCCGCGCCGTTGCCGTACTTCACCAACTTGTGCCGCCCGTCGTAAGCCATCCAGCCGGATTGCAAGCCGCCGATGAGCATGTCGCGCGGCGCATCGCCAGCCAAGCCCAAGCCGGGCAGCGGCCTAGCGTCCATGTACTCCGGCACGCCGTGGCCAGACGCGGCTAGCAGGGTAGCGGTGACGTCCGTGAGGCAAACCAAATCATCGCGCACCTCACCGGCAGCACCGCCCGGCTGGCGCACCAGCATGGGCACATGGCAGCTACCTTCGTAGAAGTTGCCCTTGGCGTTTACGCCGTGATCCCCAACCAAGTCGCCGTGGTCTGAGGCGAAGATGACGACGGTGTTGTCGAGACGGCCACTTTCCTCCAAGGCCGCGAGGATTTGGCCGACCTCGTGGTCTATCTGCACGATGAGGGCCGAATAGTGGGCGCGCACCTTGCGCTTCTGCTCCTCGGTGTAGGGGCCTTCGGTCTCTGGAGTCCAGATCGGCGCGCCGGGCCGAGGTCGGGGGTGGATGCCCTCGCGGACATCGCGGTGGATGGGGTCGCCGGGGGCGGGATCGGGAATTTTATCGACATCTACTTTTTCCAGAAATTCCGGCGTGGGGTCATAGGGATCGTGCGGGCCGGGGAAACCCACCATGCAGGCGAAGGGCCGCTCGTCGTCGTACTCGCGGATGAAGCGCGCTGCCTCCTCGCCAACGAAGTAATCCCAGTAGCAATCCCAAGGCAAAAGCGATACGCAAGCGCCGCGATTTTCGTCATATCCTTCGTGCTCCTTGCCCATGTACTTGCGATGGCCGCGCTGTTGCAGATAGTGCCAGTAGTCGTCTTGGATGTTGACCCACACCTTGTCCTCGCAGGCGATGCGATGTTGGAAGCCAAAAGAGGCTTCCCACGGGTAGAAGTGCATCTTGCCAATGGCCGAGGTGAGGTAGCCGTGATCGGTCAACATCTCCGCCCAAGTGCGGATGCCGCACGCAGCGTGGTCTGGGCGCAGGTGGTTGCCGTTGGTCAGCACGTGATTGCGCCAGGCGTTGAGGCCAGTCAGCAGCGAACAACGCGCCGGTACGCAGACCGGATGCAAGCTATAGGCTTGATCGTATCGGGTACCCTCGGCGGCAATGCGGTCGATGTTGGGCGTGGAAATGTGGGGGGCACCGTAACAACTGAGAAAGTCGTGGCGCATCTGGTCGGGCATGATGAACAACAAATTGGGTCGGTCGCTCATGATTTTATTCCATTCGTTAGGGTGTTTTTGCGCTCGCCCGAGCTTCGGCCCAAGCGTCGGCGTGTCCTCGGTCAGCTACTAGTTGCTGGGGATGGCCTTCGTTGGTGCGTTCATACTAATTCTCTTGGCTACGAGCGGCAAGGACCAGCCGCTTGAACAGGTCGCCGCGCTCGGCGTAACTGACAAACTGATCGAAGCTAGCGCAGGCTGGCGAAAGTAGCACCACGTCGCCAGTTTGCGCCAAGCAGCGGGCAGTGTCCAAGGCTTGCGCTAGGTCGCGGCAGCAGTGGACGGTCTCGCCCGCGCCCGCTTGCTGTACGACAGCGGCAATGCGCGGAGCCTCTTGGCCGATGAGTAGCACGGCGCGGACATTGGCCTCGGCAATAGCAGTGCCCAAAACGCTGAAGTCGGCCCCTTTGGAAGCGCCACCTGCGATCAGCAGCAGGGGCGCGTCAAAGGCGCGGAGGGCAGCACAGGCAGCATCGACGGTCGTGGCTAGTGAATCGTTGTAATAGGTGACGCCGTCGCGCTCGGCAACGCATTCGAGGCGGTGGGGAAGGCCCGCAAAGGAGCGAATGGCCTCGGCGAAATGGGTCGCTGGCGCACCAAAGGCCAATGCACCAGCTACGGCCGCAGCGACATTGCTCCAATTGTGCCGTCCCCGCAGAGGAATGTCTTCTGCCGGACAAATGGCGGTCGGCTGCGCCCTAGAGCAGCAGGCCCACAACTGGCCGTCGGCAATCCACGCGCCCGGAATGCTCGGTGCGGCTGTGCTAAAGGACCAAAGAGTAGCTGGACTGTCTGCGGCAAAGTCCCGGGCCGTAGGACAGTCCCGATTGACAATGAGAATATCGCCGGGAGTCTGATGACGGCACACGGGCTTTTTGGCGGCGACGTATTCGGCGCGGTCGGCGTGATAGTCGAGATGGTCTTCAGTGACGGAAAGGACCACGGCGATATGCGGGCTTTGGTCTAGGTCTTGCAATTGGAAACTAGACAGCTCTAGGACGACCCGGTCGGTCGCTTGCAACTCGTCAAGGAATTCGAGCGGCGGCCGACCGATGTTGCCGCCGCTAAACACCCGTGCCGACGGATCGGTTGCCAGCAAGGCGTGCAACAGTGCGGTCGTAGTGCCCTTGCCCTTGGTGCCGGTAATGCCGAGCACTGGAGCCGGACACAGTTGCAAAAAAAGGCGCGTCTGGCTCGATACTTCGACGCCGCAACGCCGCGCCGCACACAAGCGCGGGTCCAGAGTCGGCAGGCCCGGTGTGCGGAACAGCAAGTCGAAGTCGGTCAGGTCGTCGAGGTAGCCTTCGCCGATGCGCCATTGTTGCACGCCCTCCACCGGAGTGGCCGGGTCGCGGGCGTCGCACACGGCAAAGGGAATCTGGCGCGTGTGGAGAAAGCGAGCCAGTGCGCGGTTTTCCACGCCGAGTCCGAGCAGGGCAATGCGCCGCTGGTGCAGGGCCGCGCTTGACTCTTTGGGGCCGGAGGATTTCTTTAGCGCCATGAAATCGCAATACGCACTTTAATTAAATTACTGATAATTCCTAATTCCTAATTGATAGCGAGAAGGTGCTGTGGCTGTAACAATTATGCGTACGGTGCGGCCTAGTCCGCAATGGCAAGACAGCTTGATCCGAATAGAGAGCGGCCAGCGGGTCGTCATCGACGCCGAGGAAACTTGGTCGCCGGACATGCGCAACCAAATCGCCTGGTGTGGTGCCGATGGTTTGTACAACCTGCCCGCAGACTCGGAGTACTTACTGCCAGGGGCCAATGTCGGCGCACTCGTGGCGCGCATTGGCGACGACGGGCCGATCTTTGCCGTGGGTAGCCGCTGCGACTTTATCGCCGACCGCGCGGGCATCCTGCATTTGGCCATGAACGAAAACCCGAACTTCAACAACCAAGCCGGCAAAATCGTCGCCCAAATCATCGTCTTTCGCCAACCATGAGCCTTGCCGACCGCACGGCGACCGCAGCCTATGTGCGCGCTGGGCATTCACCTATCCGCGAGATCGCTCCGCTCGCCGAAGGGGTCTGGCGCATCGACGACGCAGACGGCCGCAAGGTCGTGGTCAAGCATCAGCTCTTCGGCCGGCTGACGCAGGGCACGGCTTACAGCCTGTTGGAGGTCGAACGCGATGTGCTCGGCTTTCTGCACGCAGCCGGGTGTCCGGTGCCCGCTGTCCTTGGCATAGACCCAGACGCCCACTGCATCTTCTTGCAATGGGTCGGCGATCGCACCCTCGACGACGCCATTCAGGACGGGGATCGTGCGGCGACAATCCAAGCTATACGCGGGCTGTGCGCCATTGGGCGCACGTGCGCCCAACGCGCCGACCTATTAGAACCGAGGGTAGTGCCGAGCGCCAACCGCGCAGCCCTCGCCACCGCTTGGGACGAGGCGGGGACGCGGGCGCACGCTGGCATCGAACAGCTATGCCGCCGTCTCCATCAGCCCTTAGACGCTGGCATACAGCCACTACTCGAAGCCATGCACGATTGGCTAGCAGCGCGACCGCCCGCGCTGGGCAGCGTAGATTACAACGCGCACAACGCAGTTGTCGAACCAGAGGGAACGTGCGTTTACTTTCTCGAATTTGCCAAAATTGGTTGGGACTGGACGGAAAGGCGCTTGACGCAGTATACTTCAAGTATGGGTAGCGGGCGGCAGGATGGGCGCATGCGCTCGCTGCTGGACGCATCCGCAGCGCGTTTGTACGCCGAGGCGTCCGGGCGCAGCGACGGTGCGCGGGCACTCGATTATCACCGCATCTTTTTTCTTTTAAACAGCGCGGCCCTGTTGGGCGCAGCCCTCGACGGCGAGCCGTATGCGCTGGCCCTGCGCCAACACTGGAAAAGGCCCCATGCGCGGCTGCGGCAATGCGCGGCCATGCTGGCCGAGGGCCTGAGCACAGACTCAAGTGCAGCCGAGTTCAGAAGCCGGTTGCAATTTTGTCTATCACCACGCGGAGGTACCCTATGAGCGAGTGGAACACGCTCGACTTTAAGCCCCGGGCCCGAGGAATGATCATCGGCGATATTCCCTGGCTGGCGCGCATAGCCGACAAGGCGCGGGCGCACCAGCAGCAACGCATCGGCGACTACGTATTTCCCTGACCGGCCGACAAGCACTTCCTGGAGGAAGTGGAGTTGACAGCCGCAGCATTCGAGGAGATGGTAGCCTCGTCCGCAGACGACGATGCCCTGATCGAAAAGATGAAAGCGCACTTGGACAGAAAGCGCTAGCATGAGTACCTCAGCACAAACAACGCGCACACCAAGGCGGAGAGTGCGGGAGATGGAGGTGGAGGTCGTCCACGTGCGCCGCGACACCCCAGACACCACTACGCTCTTTATGTCCGCTGGCGACGAGCCGACTGAATACGAAGCCGGCCACTTCTGCACCATTGATCCCCATCAGTTCGGCGAATTGGAGCACTTCACCGCTTATTTAGAAGATCAAAAGGGGCAGCGGGAAAAGCCGCGGGCCTATTCTATGGCCTCTGCTCCGCACGAAGAGCACCTCGCCATCACGATCAAAGAGGAGCGCTACGAGAGCGGCGAGACGCCGTACCCACCGCTGCTGTCGCCGCTCCTGACGTACTACATCCAAGAGGGTCGGCGGCTGGTCATCAGCGGTTTTACCGGGGCGTACACCTTTCCCGCCGATGTCTGCGAGCGCACTGATCACATTGTCCACGTATGCGCTGGCAGCGGCATCGTGCCCAACAGGAGCTTGATCAAGGAAAGCCTGCACCGCAGCGACCCGCTTCGGCACACCTTGCTGTTTAGCAACAAGACGCGCGGCGACGTCATTTACTTCGAGGAATTTGAGGAGTTGCGGGCGCAGTATCCCGACCAGCTCGACGTGATCCACTGCATCACTCGCGAGGACCCAAGCGGCATCCGCGGTGCCCGCCAAGGGCGCATCTCTGGGGAACTCTTGCGCGAAGTCTCACCCGACCCCTCCAAAGTGATGGCCTATAGCTGCGGCCCGGGCATCACGCCTTACGAGCGCCGGGCGGCTAGAGCCAAAGGCGAGGTCCCAGAGCCGCGTTTCGTCGAAAACATGGTCGCGCTCTTGCAGGAGCACGGGCTGGACAAAAAGCAGATCCGGCAGGAAAGCTGGGGATGAATGAATGAAGTTGATCGTGCAGATTCCCTGCTTTGACGAAGAGCAGACCCTGCCCGCTGTAATCCGCGACATCCCGCGCCAAGTGCCCGGCATCGATCAAGTCGAAATTTTGGTCATCGACGACGGCTCCAGCGACCTCACCAGCGCGGTGGCACGCGAGTGCGGCGCGGATCACGTAATCCGCTTCCCGCGCAACCGAGGGCTGGGCCAAGCCTTTAAGGCTGGTTTTGACGAGTGCCTGCGGCTGGGGGCCGATATCATCGTCAACACCGACGGCGACAACCAGTACTACGGCGGCGACATCGACAAGTTAGTCGCGCCCATCCTCGACGGCCGAGCCGACATGGTCATCGGCGACCGGCAGACGCAGGCCATTGCCCATTTCTCCGCCCTCAAGCGCTACCTACAAAGCTTGGGCAGCCGGGTGATTAGCCGCCTCGCCGGCTTACAGGTGCCGGATGTGGCCAGCGGCTTTCGCGCCTTTAGCCGCGAGTGCGCGCTCCAGCTTTCGACCTTTACCAATTTCGACCACACCGCCGAGCACGTAATCGAAGCCGGATACCGGAACTTGGCCGTGACTTCTGTCGCGGTCCGCACCAATCCCAAGACGCGCGAATCGCGCCTCTTTTCCAACATTGGCAAGTTCGTCTTCAAGTCTGGGGAGATCAGTTTGCGCACCTACGCGCGCTACGCTGCGCTCAAGATATTTTCCCTCTGCGGTATTTTGACCTTTGTCGCGGGTTTTGGCCTCGGCGTGCGCTTTCTCTACTTCTTATTTTTTACTGACGAAGGAATGCTGCACGTGCAGTCGCTTATCTTGGCGGCGATCCTGCTGTTGGCCGGGTTTCAGATGTTTCTCACCGGCGTCATAGCCGATTTGATCGCCACCAATAGGGATTTGCTCGAAGATGCGCTGCAGCGGGTCAAGAAATTGGAATTGCGCGACACGGGCAAAAAATAATTGCACATGAAAAAACCTGCTATTTACATAGACGGCCAAGAGGGGACGACCGGGCTGCGCATTCGCCAGATGCTAGCCGGGCACGAGGATGTGGAGGTGTTGCTCATTCCACCGGAGCATCGTCGGGACCGGCGCGCGCGGGCCGAGTTTCTCAACCGCGCGGACTTGTGCGTACTCTGCCTACCCGACGACGCGGCAACCGAGGCCCTCGCCTTGCTCGAAAATCCACAGACCAAGGTCATCGACACCAGCACGGCGCATCGGGTCCACCCCGAATGGGTCTATGGGCTGCCCGAGATTTCACCCGCGCACAAAGAGCAGATTCGCCGCGCGCAGCGAGTCGCCAATTGCGGTTGTTATCCCGTCGGCTTCATCCTCGCCGTGCGGCCCCTCATCTTGCAGGAGCTGCTCCTGCCAACCGCACCGCTGACCATCAATGCGGCGTCCGGCTACTCCGGTGGAGGGCGGTCAATGATCGCCGAATACGAGGGGGAAGGCGACCACAAGCCTTTCTGCCTGTACGGCCTCGACGGCGCGCACAAGCACTTGCCCGAGATCTGGAAATTCAGCGGGTGCGAAAAGCAGCCGCTCTTTGTGCCGTCCGTCGATCACTCGTTCTGCGGCATGGTAGTAAGCACGCCGGTGCCCACGGAATTTTTCGCCCGTCCCCACGTCAATCGCGAATCAGTGTACGAAGTCTGGCGCGCGTACTACGCGGACTGCCCCTTTGTAAAGGTGGTCGCACCCCAAGACGCTGTACTGCGCGACGACAAATTCCTCGACCTAACGGGACTGAGCCACACCAACTTCGTCGAGCTATCGGTCTGGGGCGACCCAGAGCAAGGGTTGATTTTGGTCGGGCGGCTCGACAACCTCGGCAAAGGAGCGTCGGGCAATGCTGTGCAGTGCCTCAACTTGATGCTCGGCTGCGACGAAACCGCAGAGCTGCGCTAGATGCTCGTCGATAGCCACTGTCATCTCGACCAATTCGCCGATGCCGACGCCGTACTCGCGGCAGCCGCCCAAGTCGGGGTGGGGCAGGTCGTCGCCGTTAGTGAGAGTGCGGAGTCAATGAGAGCAGTCCTCGCACTCAAGCGGCGGTATCCAGATCAGGTGCTGGCCGGGCTGGGCTTGCATCCGGCATGGATCACCCAAGCCACGGACGCAGAACTCGCCGAAGGGCTCGCCTATCTGGCCGCGCATCTGCCTGAAGCCGATGTCCTCGGCGAGGTCGGCCTCGACTACAAATGGGCGACCAGCCCAGAGCAGCAAGCCCAACAGCAAGACATCCTCGCTCAGCAACTCGACCTAGCGGCTCAGTGCGGCAAGCCGATCAACCTGCACTCGCGCCGCGCCCAGCGGCAGACCTTGGAGCGGGCCGTGGAGTTTCGCCGCCACACCAAGCTCAACGCCCAGCTACACTGGTTCACCCAGTCCAAAAAACTCGTGCGAATCTGCCGTGCGGAGCGGATCTACGTGTCCGTTGGCCCGTCCGTCCTCTGCGACCCGCAGACCCAAGCCGTGGTCGCCCAGATCGACCGCGAGTTGCTGCTGTTGGAAACGGACGCGCCCGTGCCCATCGGCGGAGCCGCAGGCCATCCAGCGCGAGTGGCAGCCGTCGCCGCAAAACTAGCTGAACTCATCGGGTTCACCGAGGAGGAGGCTGCGGCCAATTGGGTGCGCTATTTGGGCAAGCGGCTATGAAAACGGTGGTCAGGGACCAGGGACCAGTCCCGACCCCCTTGAGAAGGGCGGGGGGACTAGCCACTGGCCACTGGCTACTGGCCACTAATCAAACAGGAGGAACCATGCCAACGAGCATTTTTGTCCTTGCTTTCGCCCTCGTCTTTGGCGGGCTAGCAGGGCCAGCAAGCGCCCAACTAGGCAGCTTAGAAAGTCTGATCAAGCGAGGCGAAAAAGAAGTCAAACCACAGGCCCTTTCCGCGTCCGACCTACCGGCCCTAAATCAGGATTTGATCTCCGATAAGGCGCGCCTGCCCGGCAGCTTAGGCGCGGATAAGACGCGCATCGGTCAGGATCGCGATATAGACCCAGACGCGTACATCGTCGGCCCTAACGACGTACTTCAGCTTTACATCTGGGGCGAATTTGACCAGCCCTACACCTTGCAGGTCAACCCAGAGGGCAATGTCCTCATCCCCACTGTCGGCTCGTTTCACATTTCGGGCCTATCGCTGACCGCGGCCAAAGAGCGCCTCTCGACCGCAGTCCAAAACAAATATCCTAACGTCGGCATCAGCATCTCCCTCGTGAGTATGCGCTTCTTCACCGCGTACGTCACCGGCGCAGTGCTGAACGAGGGCAGCTTCACTATCCATCCTACTACGCGGGTTTTAGATATAATCAAACAGGCTGGCGGCTTTGAGAGCCGATTGCAACGGATCGCGTTGCAGGATCAAGATGCCGGTGGAGCCACTAACCGCAACACAGGCCGGCGCTCTATCCAGCTAATCCACCGCGACGGCACCAGCGAGCGCGTGGATCTCGATATGTTCCTCGCCACCGGCGACCTCGCGCACAATCCCTACGTGCGCATGGGCGACGTGGTCCACGTCTCATTTCGCAAGCATTCGGTGTCCATCTTCGGCGCGGTCAATGAAGAGGGCGAATACGAGTTCCTACCCGGGGATACCCTCGGCGACCTCGTGACATTGGCCAAGGGCTTGAACCGCTCCAAACCGCTGATCAGCGCCGAACTCTGGCGCTTTCAAGAGGGCACCGAGCAGGCCGAAGTCATTGAGCTAGGCAGCGCCAAAGAGACGCTGGAGGAACTGAACTACGAGACCATCCGCCACATTGAGCTGCGCCCCAACGACGCAGTCTTTATCCGCGCGCAATCGCTGTGGCAGTCAACCCACACGGTCGTGATCTCTGGCGAGGTCAGGTTCCAAGGCCCCTACCGCATCGAACCCGGCATTACCCGCATCAAGGACGTGGTGGCCGCGGCCGGCGGCCTAACCGATCAGGCGTCTCTCATCGGTGCCCGAGTAATCCGCACGAGGGTCCGGGCCGAAAGCGATCCGCAGCTAGAGCAGCTAAAGAGACAGAGCGAGGTGGCGGGCCTCACCTACATGAACATCGAGGATCGGGCTTATCTCAAGACCAAAACCCGCGAAGAAAAGGGGCGGATCGCAGTCGATTTCGAGCGGTTGTTTATGGATGGAGACGAGGGGCAAAACATCTTGCTCGCCAGCGGCGATGTGATCTTTTTCCCCATGCAGCGGCACACCATCAACGTCAGTGGTCAAGTGCAGCGAGCCGGGCTGATCGACTACGAGCCAGGCCGCAAAGTGCGCTACTACATAACCAAGGCCGGCGGGTACTTGTACGACGCCGACAAACGCCATGCCCGCCTAGTCCGAGCGCGCACGGGCGTCCGCGAGAAACTCAAAGACAACCTGCTAGTCGAGGTCGGCGACGAAATATGGGTGCCCCAGAAGGAGCGCATCGATTACTGGGCACTCACCCAAGAGACTATTCCCACCGTCTTCAATATCCTCACCCTCGCGGCCTTGTTGAAGGGGGCTTTTTTCTAGCATAGGAATCCCAAGGAGCACTATTAATGAATACCCAAAAAAAAGAAATCGACATCATCGATCTGCTAACGGCACTGCACGCGGGCCGACGGTTGATCATCGGTGGCACCTTGGCCATCTGCGTCTTGGCCGGTGGCCTCAGCTTCCTCTTGCCAAAGGAATACGAGGCCACCGTGCATATTCTGCCCCCCCGCGAGAAGAAGGAGAGTTTTGGTTTTTCCAGCATGCTCTCGTCCTTACCCATACCTGCCTTGCGCCTCGGGGAGCGGGGCACGCCATCTGACATTTCTCTCGCCACCATCAAGAGCATGACGACGCGGCAGCGGATGGTCGAGAAATTCGCTTTGATACAGCGCTACGAGGTTCGCACCCTGACCGACGCGCTCGAGACCCTCACCGACAAAACCACGGCCGCCATGACCGAAGAGGGCATGCTTGGAGTCTCAGTTCTAGACAAAGACCCGCAAATGGCCGCCGACATGGCCAATTACTACATCGTCCTGCTCGATAGCACCAACAAGAGGTTCTCGCACAAGACGGCCTCCGACCGCTTGGACTTTATCCGCGGGATTTTGCAAGAAGAAGATAAAAGGCTCGATGACAAGATGAAGCTGCTGGAGGAGTTCCAGTCCGAGCACAACGCCATCTCGATCGACGACCAAGCCCGCGCGGCGATTCTGACTGCCACCTCGATGCGCACCGCCGCAATGGAACTCGCAATTGAGCGCCAGCGGCTCATTCTATCGGGGCTAGGTCCCAACCACGACAAGGTCAAACAGCTCGAGCGCGAAATCCTACTGCGGCAGGGGACCATAGCTTTCTTGCGCGACGGCCTCAATCCTGCCGACAACACCATGCTGCAAAACAAAGCGCTGCAACTACAGCTAGGCGACGAAAACCTCTTCCTACCGCTGAATCAGATCCCAGGCGTGGCCCAAGAGTACGCAAACCTCGAAAAGGATGTGCTCGTGCAGACATCCCTTATGCTGGTCCTGCTACAACAGGAGGCCCAAGCCCTGATCGAGGCCAAGGACGCCACTTCGACCGTGCAGATACTCGACCCAGCCACACCACCCGAAATCAAGGCCAAGCCCCAGCGCGAGCTGATCGTATTTCTCGCCGGCTTACTCAGCCTCATCGCCTCAGTCTCCTATGTGCTGGGGGCGGTGTACATGCGGGACCTACAACAGCGCTGGCGCGAGCGGCACCAGACGACGTCTGAAGTTCTATAGTACTCCTAAGTGATGTTACGCACGGCACCTAGGTATGGGATGCTTCGACTCCGCTTCGCTCCGCTCAGCATGACACCGAGAAGCAGGGCACCAGCCCTGTCATGCTGAGCGAAGCGAAGCATCTCCTACCCAAGAAGTTTCTGCGTAACGTCAGCTCCTAAATCACTCACCAGATGATCCGCAGATGGACGCAGATAGACGCAGAACAGTATAAACAAGAAATCATTTAGGATTGCTATATGACTATTCAAGTAAAGGTGATCAACAAGGGGGGCCAACCACTGCCCACGTATGAAACGGAGCACAGCGCGGGCCTCGACTTGCGCGCCGCGTTATCAGAGGCAGTGGTGTTAGCACCCGGCGAGCGCGGCCTCATTCCCACGGGCCTGTTCCTCGAAATTCCCCCGGGGTACGAGGCGCAGGTCAGGCCGCGCAGTGGCTTGGCCCTCAAGCGCGGCCTAACGCTGCTCAACGCCCCAGGCACTATCGACGCCGACTACCGAGGCGAAGTCGGCGTCATCATGATCAACCTTTCGGCTGAGGAGCAGCACATCGGCCCGGGTGAGCGCATCGCCCAGCTCATTTTCGCGCCGGTGACGCGCGGCGAGTGGGTCGAGGTCGAGCAACTCGCTGAAACGGAGCGCGGCAGCGGCGGCTTTGGCTCGACCGGGGCGCACTGAAATTATTCACTGATGTTACGCACAGGAAGCCTCTTAGGCAGGAGATGCTTCGCTACGCTCAGCATGACAGTGGCCGGTGGCCGGTGCTTTCTTTCCTTGTCATGCTGAGCGCAGCGCAGCGGAGTCGAAGCATCTCATCCCTATGGGTCTGTGCGTAACGTTAGTTATTCAAAAGCAGGGGCAAAAAGAAAGAGGCCGGTGCTCCTTTTGGAACACCGGCCCTTTGCGTTGCATCCGTTGCGGCTGACTAACTCGCGCCCCCCGATATAGCCGGCAGGAAGTGGACCTCGCTTTGCGGCCCTACCTTAGCCCTCAGCCCAGCGGCGACTACTTCGCCATCTACCGCGACGGCAATCTCGGTCTTGATGCGGTCGCCATCGAGAACCCGCTCCTTGAAGCCAGGGTAGCGGGCGTCGAGCGCGGCAACGACCTCGCGCACGGTCGCGCCCTCTACTTCTACTTGCTGCTGGCCAGCGGTCAGCTTCTGCATCAGCGAGGGAATCCAAGCTACGGGCACGGCTTTAGCTACTCCCGGCCAACGCAGCGACAATGCGGTCCGGCTTCATGGGCAATTCCTGCGGCCGCACGCCAACCGCATTCTCAATGGCCGCGGCGATGGCCGCGGGCGGCGGGGCGATGTTGGCTTCGCCAACGCCGCGCACGCCGTAGGGATGGCCCGGGTTGGGAACTTCGACGATGATGGTCTCAATCATCGGCAGGTCGAGGCTGGTGGGGATTCGGTAGTCGAGAAAGCTGGAGTTGTCGAGGTGGCCGTCTCCACTGTAGAAGTACTCCTCGTTGAGCGCCCAACCAATGCCTTGCACTGAGCCGCCTTGCATCTGGCCCTCGACGTACGCCGGGTGAATCGCCCGGCCCGCGTCTTGGACGACCGTGAAGCGCACAATCTCGACCTTGCCGGTCTCGGGATCGACCTCGACATCGGCGATATTGGCTGCAAAGGAGCCGCCGACGCCCGAGTCTGGATCCACGGAGGCGCGGCCAATGACGGGGCCGCCGGTCTCTTCGAGTCGGCCAGCCAGTTCCTTAAAGGTCAGCTCGTTATCGCCGGAACGGAAGACGCCGTCGTCAAACTCGACTTGGCTTACTTCGACCTCCCAAAGCTGGGCCGCGCGCTCGCAGAGCTGGTCCTGCACGTCGAGGGCGGCCTTGTACGCGGCCCAGCCAGTGGCGTACGTCACGCGGCTGCCGCCGGTTACGTCCGTGTGGCCAATCGAGTCCGTGTCGGCCACCTGCGGCTTGACGTCTTCGGCCCGCAGACCCAAGGTCTCGGCAAACTGCATGGCGACCGATGTGCGCGTGCCGCCAATGTCGGTCGAACCCTCGACTAAGCTGACCGTGCCGTCTGAATTGACGCTAGCCGTGCAGGAAGACTTGAGCCCGACGTTGAACCAATAGCCGACCGAGATGCCGCGCCCGCCGTTGGGGCCAGCGGGTGCCGGACTCTGGTAGTGCTCTGAGTCGCGGATGGCCTCCAACACCTCCTTGCAGCCCATCTTCGGATACACCACCCCGTCAATGCGGCGAGTGCCGGTCGTTGCGCTATTTTTGAGCCGGATCTCCAACGGCTCCATCCCCAATTCAGCGGCCAGCAAATCGACCACGTGCTCAGTGGCGAAGGCCACCTGCGTCGAACCGGGGGCGCGATACGCAAAACTCCGCGGCTTGTTGACCACCACGTCATAGCAGTCGATCCGGCCATCGGGGATGTCGTAGCACGAGAACACGCACATCGCGGCCGCGCCGACCAAGCCGCCGGGATACGCCCCGGACTCAAAGGCGATATAGGCGTCGGCCGCCACGATCTTGCCGCTGTTGTCAGCACCCATCTTGATCTTGATGTACGACCCAGGCGTCGGGCCGGTGCTCTCAAAGACGGCTGGCCGGGTCATAATCATCTTGACGGGTTGGCCGCTCGCCTTGGAGAGCAGCGCGGCAACCGGCTCCAAGTAGATCGGGATTTTGCCGCCAAAGCCGCCGCCGATTTCCTGGGGCACGACCTTGATCTTGGAAATGGGCATGTCCAGGACTGCGCCGACTTGGGCGCGCGCGGTGAACGAACCTTGGGTGCTGGTCCAGATCGTCAGTTGGCCATCGGCGTTCCAGCTCGCCGTGGCGTTGTGCGGCTCGATGTATCCTTGATGAACAGTGGCGGTCTGAAACTCGCGCTCCACAACCACGTCGGCCTCGGCAAAGGCTTTGTCTGCATCACCGAGCCGATGCTCAAAGTGAGTGGCGAGGTTGCTCTTGCGGCCGGTGTCTTCCCCAAACTCTTGGGTGGTCATGTCGTCGTGGAGTTGGGGGGCGCCGTCCTGCATAGCCTCGCGCACATCGAGCACGGCCTCTAGTTCCTCGTACTCGACTTCGATCAGGTCGAGAGCCTCTTCGGCAATGTGGACGCTAGTGGCGGCAACCGCGGCGACGGGATGCCCGCTGTACAGGGCCTTATCCGTGGCCAGCACGTTGTCGCGCAGGTATTTGAGCCGGGCCGGGCCTTCGCCGAGATCAACCATTTGATCTCCGGCATCGGGTAGATCAGTACCCGTAAGGACGGCCTTGACCCCGGGCAGAGCAGAGGCTTTAGAAGTGTCTATGGACTTGATGCGCGCATGGGCGTGGGGCGAGCGCAGGACCTGTCCGTAGAGCAAGCCGGCCAACTGGGTGTCGGCACCGTAAATGGCGCGCCCAGTGACCTTGTCAACGCCGTCGTGGCGGATGGGACGGGTGCCGATGACTTTGTAGCCGTTTTTGGCAGGCATGGCGTTCCTCCTCGTTGGGTTCAGGCGCTTTGGCGCACTTCCTCAGCGGCGTCGAGAACGGCACGGACGATCTTGTCGTAGCCCGTGCAGCGGCACAAGTTGCCAGCCAGCCAGTGCCGCACTTCGTGCTCGGAAGGATTGGGATTGTGATCGAGCAGGGCCTTGGAGGCTACCAAAAAACCCGGGGTGCAGATGCCGCATTGCAGCGCGGCGTGTTCGAGGAACTTCTGCTGCACCGGATGCAGGCTATCCGGGCTGGCAAGGCCCTCGACCGTGCCGATCTGTTTGCCATCGGCTTCGACGGCCAGCATTAGACAAGAATCGATGAGGACGCCGTCAACGACGATGGAACACGCGCCGCAGTTGCCGTCGTTGCAGCCTTCCTTGGTGCCGGTGAAACCGAGCGTCTCGCGCAATACTTCAAGCAGGCTTTGGCGCGGCTCGCAGAGAAACTCGGTCGGCTCCCCATTGATCGTGGTTTGGACGTGTATTTTGCTCATGTACTTTACTCCGAATTTGGGCCGCTTGTTGCGGCTAGTGAGAATCTTCTATCGCCGACCGCATGGTCGGTGCACTTCTAACGCTAGCCAGCCGCTTCCTGCACGGCGTTGGCGACGAACTGGCCGCGAGCCCGCGCGATAGCACCCGAGAGGGTGCGCTTGACCAGCACTCCGACGAGGTGAGTGCGGAACTCGGCTGGGCCGCGCATGTCGGAAATCGGACTGGCCGCGCTCTGGGCTGCGGCTGCGGCCGCGGCAATAGCCTCGTCTGAAACGGCTTGGCCCGCTAGGCTGTCGCCGGCCTCACGGGCGAAAATCGGCGTCGGGCCGACCGCGGCGAGTGCAATGCGCGCAGCCTTAAACTCCTTGCCGCGATTGGCCAAGGTGACATGGGAAGACACCCCGACGACGGCGATGTCCATCTCGTTGCGCGGAATGAAGCGCTGGTAGTGAGAGCCCGTGTTCTTCCTCGCAATCGGAATCTGGAGAGAAACCAAGATCTCGCCGGGCGCGAGCACGCTGCGGCCCGGGGCGGTGCAAAAATCCTCTACCGCGACTTGGCGCTTGCCGTCCGGCCCGGCGATGTGGCACACGGCCGAGTGAGTAATCAAGCTGGGAATCGTGTCCGCACTCGGAGAGGCGTTGCACAAATTGCCGCCAAAGGTGGCGCGGCCCTGTATTTGGATCCCGCCGATAATGGCGGCCGAATCGACGAGCCCTGGGTAGCGCACGACGATTTCGGGGTCATTGTAGATGCGCCAGCAGGACACGCCCGCGCCAATGACCAAACCCCGGCGGGGGCCGTAGGAAAGCTCATTGGCCTCGGGGACGTTCTTGATGTCGATGATGCAGTCGGGCGCAAATCGCTTCCCGCGCAACTGGACGATCAAATCGGTGCCGCCAGCAAGGACGCGGGCGGCCTCGCCCTTCTCGGCCTTGAGGGCTACGGCCTCGCGCAATGTGCTGGGGGCGCAGTATGCAAAATCTTTCAAGGAAAAACCTCCTCGCTTGTAAGAAGCTGTCTGGAAATTCCGGGTGTGCCCCGAGCGCGAGCGAAAGCGGGGCGGACAAGGCGGGTAAAGCCGCCCATATGGACGAAATATGGGTGGCTTTGCCCAACGCCGGCAGCCGCGCGAAGGCCACCAGGGGTTTGCAGACAGCTTCTAAGTAGTGATCGCTGAGTTCGCGCCTAATTATGGAACGCCCCACCTCCGCTGTCAAGAGCGGCAAAAGAGGTCGGATAGCTGGATTTTTCTCGGAGAAACCCTCGGCGTAGAGCGCATCCACAGCTTCGCATCAATCGCTCCCTCCCCCCGCTTCCAAGCTCCAATAGACCGTTTCGATCCATCGTTGCGCTGGCATGAAAGACCACGCCCACGACGCCCATTGCGAGTCGAGTCCCTCGGCGCTGATCTGGTCGAGCGACATGCCTTTGCTCCGGCGCGTGCGCACGCTATCCGTAGTTTCCACCAACATGCGGTGATAGGTCTTCAAATCGTCGAGCGTGGCGACCGGACCGTGTCCAGGGATGATTTTCGCGTCCGCGGGAAGCTGGTCGATAAGCGCAGCAATGTGTTGCGTCAGGGTCTCGACATCGCCGCCGTACTCTAGATCGACAAAGGGGAAGATGCCGTTGAAGAACAGGTCGCCGAGATGGGCGATCTGGGCGTTGACGAAGAATACGGCGATGTCCCCGTCGGTATGGCCGTGGGGAAAGTGAACGGCGCGGATTTCCTCGCCGTTGAAGAACACAGACGCCGACTGCTCAAACGCAATCTGTGGCAAGGCTACCGCCGGCTCAGGCTCAATGTGCCGCTTGCCAAATTCACCACCCGTCGCCAGGCGTTTGCGGACATTGACGTGGGCCAAAATCGTCGCGTGCTGGCCAAAGGCTCGGTTGCCGCCGGTGTGGTCGCCGTGGAAATGCGTGTTGAAGATGTACTCGGGCTGGCCGTCAAAACGGGCTAGCGCGGCGCGCACCGCATCGGTCTGCGACGCCAATTTGTCATCCACCAAAAGAATGCCATCGTCGCCGACGCAAACCCCGACATTGCCACCACCGCCTTGCAACACATACACCGCGTCGCTGAGCTGGTGAAGCGATAGTTCGGCGGTCGCTGGACCAGCAGCCAACAGCACCGCGATTAATGGGCAAACATTTAAGAAGCGCATTTTCTTTATCCCTGTGGTTAGAAATTATTTATGTAGGGGCGACTCTTAGAGTCGCCCCTACTGATCGCCACTTCTCTCCTTTATCGTCAAGTACCGATTGACCGGCAGGTCGGTAAAAATTTCGCGGTGTTGATCGGGCCAGCGCACCTCTAGCGTATCGACCCGCTCGACGCGCCCTAGCCCGAAGTGGAGGCGACGGTCCTCGCTGGAGAGGAAACTGCTGCCGCAGATGAGATCGCGGACCTGCGTCCGCTTGCCAGCGACGAGTCGCGCACGCACGCCAATGCCATCGCGGTTGCCGCGCGTACCGACCAAACGCAGGCCCAGCCAGTTCTGCCGATTGCCCACATCGTTCCGCAACAACGAGGGCCGATCGTCGAGATTGGCCACGAAAATGTCCAAGTCGCCGTCGTTGTCAAAATCGAGCACGTTGGCTCCACGGCTGACGCGGGACACCTCAGAGCCGAGCGCGACCTGCGTAAACGTTCCATCGCCAACATTGGCAAAAAGGTGATTGGGCTGAGCGTACGCACTGCCGCTGCCGGCGCGGTCGATCTGCGGATACACGTGGCCGTTTGCTACTAACAAATCGAGGTCGCCATCGTGGTCAAAATCGAAAAAACCCGCGCCAAAACCCACGTACGCCCACCCTGCGCGCCCCAAGGCGGCCTCCGCGCTGACATCCGCAAAGATGCCATCGCCTTCGTTGCGATAGAGAGTATTGTACTCGTCTGCAAAATGCGTGGCGAGCAAATCGGGGCGGCCGTCGTTGTCGTAATCGCCCCAAGCTATCCCCATGCTCGCTTGGATTTGTCCGCTGCGACCGTAAGCCAAGCGGGCCGGAAGAGAGCGGTCGGTAAAGCGGCCATCGCCGCGATTGCGATAAAAAAAATTCGGGCTGGAGTCGTTGGCCACGAATAAGTCGGGCCAGCCGTCGGCGTCCATATCCGCAAACAGTACGCCCAACCCGTAGCCCGGGGAAGGGTGGTTGAGGAGCGCCCAAGCAGTGATGTCGGCAAACTCGTCGCCGTCATTGCGATAGAACACATCCGCAGCCCCCATCAATCCCCTCGGACCGACGAAGACGTCCACCCCCTTCCACTGCGCCCCCAAGCGTTCAACCTCAGTCGAATCGAATACCGCATAGCTCGCCACGTACAGGTCGAGGTCGCCGTCGCGGTCGTAGTCGGCCCAAGCCGCACCCGTGCTCCAATGGGACGTGGCCACGCCAGCCGCTGCGGCCACATCGACAAAGCGATCGCCGTCGTTGCGAAAGAGCAGATTCTCCCGCAATTGGGTCGCGTACAGGTCTTGGTCCCCATCGTTGTCAAAGTCAGCGCTAGTCGCGCCCATGCCCCAGCCACGGCCCGCGACCCCAACCGCCTCGCCCACCTCGGCAAAATGATCGCCATCGTTGCGAAAAAGCGCGTGACCGCCGCCTTGGCCATTGACCCAGTACAGATCCTGATCGCCGTCGCGGTCAAAATCGAGCGCGGCCGTGCCGCCGCCTTTGGCCTCGGGGATATAGCCCTTTTCTAAGCTGCCGCTCGTGTGGACGCGGGTCAGGCCGAATTCAGCGGCCACATCGACAAAGGGCGCAAGCGGCTCAGCTGCGGCGCAGCACGTCCACAGGACGCAGAGGCCACTGGCTAATTTCCACTTGCCGCGATCCAAGCTCATCAGTATATCCTAGGTATATGACTACGACATTGACCCAGAACGACCCTGAATCCCTCGTGGGTCGCATCATTGAAGAGTTGCGGGCCAACCCCGACGCTCAGGCCCTATTGCTGCGGGCCTTGCTCACCGACGAATTTCTCGGTATGCCCATACGCTTCAAGCGCGTAGAAGCCGATGTCGCCCAACTCAAAGTTGACGTCTCAGTGCTCAAAACCGATGTCGCCCAACTCAAAACCGATGTCGCCCAACTCAAAACCGATGTCGCCCAACTTAAGGGAGACGGTTTAGAAGTGAAACTCTACCGGCGGATTCGTCCGTTACTCAGCCAGCGGTTCAACCTACGTCGGGCGCGAATAATGCAAGGCAGCTTGCAGGACCCCAGAGTGGATTTTTTTGATGCGGTAGAGAAGGCGTTTGACGCCGAGATTATCACGGACGCCCAAGAATCTCGGATCAGCGCTACAGACCCGATTATTCGCGCCCAGCGCAAGAAGGACCTTGTGGCAGTGTGGGTGGCGGTGGAGATGTCCAATCAAATCGGGCAGCGCGACATTGAGCGGGTGCGCGAGTCGGCCGACGCCCTGAGTGCGGTCTTCCAACAAGAGGCCCTCGCTGTGGTTGTCGGCTATCGCATCCACGCACAAGACCAAGAACGAGCTGAGCAAGCCGCTGTACATATCCTCCGCGTCGAGGAACGGGCCGACATATAGCAGTCCTAAACGATTTGAACGATTCGATATGTGGATCGTCTAATCATACAATTCTGCGTCCATCTGCGTCCATCTGCGGATTCTCTTGTAAATGATTTAGGCTTGCTATATAAGTCATCCGTCAGTACACGCTAGCGACGAGTTTGGTGCTCGTAGTTTGCTCGCCCTCGGCATCTACTTCCACGCCGACGCGACACAAATACAGTCCCGGCGGCAGCAGTCGGCCCGTGCGATCCCGCCCATCCCAAGTCAGCCTTTGGACCCCGGCGGCGATCGCAGCCGCCTGCTCAATACGCTGCACCGATTGGCCGTCTAGGCCATAGACCTCCAGAATCAACGCCTTGGCTCCCTGCACTTGGAACACCGGAAAGACCAACTCCACCACGTCGTTGATCCCGTCCCCATTGGGCGTAAACGGATTGGCCGACGCGGCCACCTCGCCCAAAACGGCCTTGGTAAAGGGCGTAAACACAGTCAGGCCGCGGCCCCCGTTGACTCCGCCATCCACCCGCTGCCACACTGGGCCGCGCCCAACCTGCACCTCAAAGGCATTGCTCACCAAGTAGAGCGCACCGGAAAAGCGCAGCGACACGACATCCTGTCCCTGCACAACCGACGCGGGCAGTCGCACCCACAGCGAATCCGGGCCAGTCGGCACCCGCTCTAGCTGATCGCGTCCATACTGCTCTTCACCCACAGCCCCGTCGATCAGGTCCATCTCCGCGCCCGGCGGCAGTTCCACCAGCACTTGATCGAAACCGCTGTTGCCGTCTTGGAACGCGGGCCGCAAGAGCAAGGTCAAAGTCTGCGGCTGCCCGCGCTGGGCCGTTTTGTTGGGAGCGATCTCGCCGAGAATTTGGCTGGCAAGAGGCGCGTCCAGCGCGAGGCGCAGTGAGCGCAGCAACGCGGCCGCGTCTGGATCGTCCGAGCGCAGGGTCGCCTCGATCATCACGTAGCGGCGCGGACTCGGCGAAGTAATGGGTGCGCCCGTGGTCGTATAAGGCAAACTCCAAGGGCTCCAATCCTCACCGGGGATGATGGTAATGGTCGAATCGCCGCGCTGAAAGCTGAGCAGTTTGCGGTACTTGGCCTCGGTCACTTCCTGACCCGTGCTCGAAAAGTAGCGGATGTGCTGGTCGAGTTGGTTCCCGCTGCGAGTGCGGACGCGCACTTGGGTGCCGGGCGGCGCGTTGGCCGTCCACTGCATGGACGACAGAATGCGGGCGGCGCGCCCCAATTCAATCGGCTCAGACGTAAGCGATACCTCGGGGAGAAAGCCGCGTCCGTATAGCTGTATTTCGCGAATGGCCGGGCGGGCCGATCCCTTGACCAAGGTATAATTCATTCTGAAGTAACGCGCCTTAGTCAGCGGAAATACATTGTCCTGAAAGAGAATACTGCGATGCGCGGTTCCTTCTCCACCCTCCAAGCCGCGCGCCGTCAATGCGACATAGCTCAAGCTACCGTCTGGTGCGCGGCGGCCGTCGGAAAGCGCGATCCCGTAATTGGGAAACGCTTGGCTATACCTATCGCCAAAGACGATGGCGGCGCGGTTGACCCAGTACCAAGTTCCCAAGTCGAAATAGATATTGCGATGCGGATCCTGAAATACAACCGCCGGATCGTTGCCGCTAAAGCCCACTTCCACGCTCCAGAAGGACCCCCACTCGCCATCCACGGTTAGCTTTTCCGCGCCCAAGTTGCCGTAGCCGATAATCTCGCCGCCGCGGTCCAGTGCGCCGAGGCTAATGTTGTCGCCCATGGTCCACACCTCGACTTCGGTCAGCCGCGGCCTCTCCCGGCGATAGTATTCGACCGGGCCTTGCCATTCCGCTTCAGTAGCCTCGTATGCCGCTTGGTCTATCGGCCGCAAAATGCCGTTCGACTCGCGGCGAAAGTACAGCACATCGCCGCGCTCTTCCTCCGGCAGACTGTTCCAGCGCACGGCACTGATTTGCTCGGCTTGGCCCAAGTCGCTGGCCGTCGCCACCACCTGGAGAAACTGAATCAGACGACCGGTAAGCCCTGGGTCCACTTTGCGGGTAGGCTGCAACTCGAACTCATAGACGCGCTGCGATTTGTTTAATCCCTCGCTGTGGCCGGCGGGCAGGTAGCTGAAGGACTTGCTTTGCAGGAAGGCGGGGTCGCCGTTGGCGGTAAGCACCTTGAACTGGAGGAATGGATCGCCTTGGCCCTCAACGGCGAATTTCACCACCACCTTCTGCGCCCACACCAACCGGCCCAAGTCGATTTCGACCCACCACTTGTCGAGCGGGTCCGCCAAGTCCGGTTCCCAAAAGGTATCCTCCCGGCCATCTAGGATGTTGGTCGCCCCCACGAGGTCGGTTCCAGCATTGCGGATACCGCCCTGCACCCCATCCCCATAAGTGAAAGCGCTGGCGTCCAAGACGGCGTTGACCTGCTCGCGGACAAATACGGGCCGGACGCCTTCGTCGCTAAAGTCCAAGCTGCCCGGCGGAAAGTTCCACTCCGGCCAGTGCTCTGGGGCGACGTTCAACCCTCTCTCGTCGAGTTGGTACGCCTGACTCCACGCTGGGGACGCCATCAACAGAGCCATGCCCACAATCGCAGCGCTTTTCATAGCAGCATCAATGTGGATCGCCCACGCGCCAGCGGTGCTTTTCCACCCCCTCCATGTCCAGCTCAATCCCCAAACCCGGGCCTTCCGGCAGCACGATGCAACTGTCCTCCACTCGCAACGGCTCGGTGATGATCTCGTCCCGCCACTCAATACCGGTGACGAATTCCATGGGGGCCACATTCGGTATAGAGGCCATCAAATGCGCGGCCGCGATGATGCCGACTGGGCCTTTGGTGTTGTGCGGCGAGATGGGAACGTGAAAGGTGTCGGCAATGGCCGCGATTTTGCGCACCTCGGTGATTCCGCCAGCGTACATCAGGTCGGGCTGCGCCACGTCGATGCCGTCTAGCTCCAACAGTTGGCGGTAGTGGCTCTTGGTGTTGAGCCGCTCGCTGCCCATGACCGGAATGGAGATTTCCCGCCGCACCTTGGGATAGGCGTTCAGGTCTTCCGGCGGCACGGGATCTTCAAACACGTATAGATCGGACGACTCTATGGCGCGGGCCAAGCGGATGCACTGGGCCACCGTGAAGCGGCCGTGGCAATCGATCAGCAGCTTGACATCCGGCCCCACCGCTTCCCGCACTGCGGCGAAGTGCTCTGCCGTCTCTGTGGGATGGCCGTCGTCCGCGTATTGGCCGAAGTCGGACCTACTCCGCGAACGCGCGCCGCCCTTGAGCGCGGTGTACCCCTCGTCCGCCTTTTCCCGCGCCATGTTCGCCGAATCCTCGGGCGTGGCACCGCCAAAGTGCGTATAGACCTCGACCCGGTCGCGGAACTTGCCGCCCAACAGTTCGACCACCGGCAGGTTCGCCACTTTGCCCTTGATGTCCCACAGCGCTTGGTCAATGCCGCTCATGGCGCTCATCCACACCGGACCTGCCATGCGCCAGATGCCGCTCAGCGAAGAGCGCAGATAGAGTTTGTGCCACAAGTACTCGATGCGCGCCGGGTCTTCGCCAATCAATTCCCGTTTGAGGTGCTCGACCGCGGCTACGACCACCGGCTCCTTTTGGGAATACGTGGCCTCGCCCAAGCCCACTAGACCCTCGTCCGTAAAAACCCGTACAATCGTCCATTTGCGGCCCGGCGAGTCGATCAGAATGGTATCAATATCGCGTATTTTCATCGCATCTACCTTTTGCACTGCTAAGGGTTTTTCCTATCAGAGGGTGGGTTCGGCTGTTGACAACTCCGCGCCATTATACGCCCATTGCAAGTGTATATGGCTAGTCGAGAATCTTTGGCCGGTACGCCCCCCCGGCATATCCAGCGTCCGTTCCCAGCAATGGGGCGTCAACACGCCTTGCACTTCTTGGTAGCTATTGTAAGTAGTGATCCAAGTCGGCGGCAGAAAGTCGGGGTTGGCTTGCTTGAACCACTGCCCTTCCTTGGGCGTTAGCTTTTCTCTGGTCTCGGCCAAGAGCGCCGTGCGACAGTCAAAAAGCGCCTCAAAATAGTGCCCGAACTTCTGGTCATCTACCAGCAAAACATCATGGCAAGTCCCGTCCTTATGGCGCTCTTGCTCGAGATAATCCAAGGCCACGCCCTCGCCCATAAAGCGATCGATGAAATGCCAGCGGACCTCTTCACCCCGATGGCGCTTTGCGGCCAAATCAGGAGGCAGAATACCTCTATACCGCGCCCAACGATTGTCAAAGAGCGACTCGAAAAATGCCCGTTCCAGCCGCGGGTCTTTGCTCACGTAAGACGGGTTGGAGACCGCTGGATCGAACGAAACCTCTACCTTGTATCTCTCTTTGGTGGCAACAGCGCGATCGCCCCAGCCTTCGTAGTGCCAAGTCGCCACCGGATACAGATAGGGGGACTCTGAAGTCCACTTTAGGCAAACGCCATTTTGGCAAGAAGCCCCCTCTTCTATCTCTCTTAAGCTGGCCTCCATCCACACCATCGCGCTCATTGCTCGTATCTCAAGCAGACGCTGCCTACCGCCCATAGCCTCAATCGCCCGCTCGACCACCTCTAGGGCCCGGTCGCGGTCTGCACCCATCTTGGCCAGGGGAAAGCGCGCGTAGTCCTCGCGAAAGTTTCCTTCGGCGGCCACGAACGCCAAGAGCAAGGAGTCGATATTCACATCGCCAGACCGCTCTATCCGTATCCTCTTTTCGAGGTGAGCCATGACGTCGCGGAACTCGGGCGGCAATTGCTCCGCAATCTCGTCAAGAGGAACGGATTCGACGGATTCCCGAGCAAGCTGCAGTGGCGCAGCCTCGACGACCAACCGCTGCATTTGCCGCTCGTGCAAAGCTGGTTTCGTAGGATCGAAGACCCTCGTTTCCAGTGTATGCGGCGGCGGACGAAAAACCACCTGCAGGGCCGGTTGCGAGTCAGGCATGGTAGGAGTCAACAAGACCACGGCCAAATGCAGGAGGGCCGAGAGGAATAGGCAGACAGCTACTCTCTTGGTTTCGGTTGTGGACCACTGCATAGCAATCTCCTTCCGTACTCAGCGACGCAGACGACCGTTTTCAAGCAAACAGTCGAACACTTCTTGCGCCACAGTGCTAGCTACTTCTTGGTAAAAATCATCGAGAATAAGTGCCTTGTCCATCTCAAAAGCCGCATTAACGACGAGCCACTTATTCAGTAACTCTTTGTCCTCAAGCACATCCTTCATTACTAACTGCATGGAGGTTTGTAGCCTGAATTGTTGCTGGTCATTCTTGCCGAATGAGTACCAGTCTGCCAAGTAATCCAAAGTATAACGGGCGTCCTTGACAGATGCGATATCCGTGGTCCAATGGACGCGGTCGAACTTTTTGAGTTCGTCCAAGAGGACTGGTCGAATGGACTCATGCATTGCAAGGAGAATTTTCTTTTTTGTAGTCTGAGACGAAGCGGCCTTAAATATCTTAGAAAAGACCATATTGTTTATTATATCGTCTATATCTATTCGATGGTGGCCAGATCGGCCAGACAATATAAGACCTTGGTCGAGAACGGCCTGCAAGTCCCCACTATTACTCGTCCTCACCAATACCTTAAAGGTCCCAGTTGGGACGTTTACCGCGCCCTCCTCCTCAACCGGCTCTTCCACCACCGGCGACCCAACAAACGGAACTAGCAGAGCCGCTGTATAATCCAACGCTTGAAACTTGAGCAACTTACTTTTGCTCGCCGCCCTCGCAATCAGCGGCTCCAGCCCAACGTTCTCTTCTTTCTTTAACAGGTCGCCAGCCATATCCACGACCCGTACCAAATACGCCTTGGCCTCGCGCTCGGAAAAATGCTCCCCGTGCAGCGCAAAGAGCTGTTCGCCGAGGGCCGTGGACTTCTTGCAATGAGTCTTTAAGTCCCGCAACAGTGAGACCAAAGAATCCCGGCTCGCAGCAGCCGACAATCCAGACGCCGTGCTGACATCCGCGACGAACTCGTCCAACGTACCCTTGTCGTCCCGCTCCATGCGGTCGCGCAACTGCTCCAAGGCCACGAGCACAAAATCCGCCTCTTGTACAGAAGCGGCGAAAGCACTCGATGACATGCAGAAAAAGACACAAACCGCAATGCAGCACCATGTATTATTCACTCATCGACCTCCTTGCTAAGTACACAAAAGTAGATATACGATAATACCGGGGACGCCGCTCACATTATCGCGCATTTTTATCGCACTAACCTTACTTTTGCACTGTGAGGGGACTCCTATAGCAATTCGGAATGATTTAGATCGTCTTGTTTCTACTATTCTGCGTCCATCTGCGTCCATCTGCGGATTCTCTTGTGAATGATGTAGGATTGCTGTATCAGCGGACAGGTTCTGCCGTTGACGGCTCCGCGCCGTTATACGCCCATTGCAAATATACAGAGATGGCATCCCTCCCCTGTGCCCGTTCCCAGCGATGGGGCGTCAACACGCCCTGCACTTCTTGATAGCGATCGTAAACCGTGATCCAAGTCGGCGGATTGACCCTAGAATTGGCTTGCCTAAACCATTGCTCTTCTTGAGGCGTCAGCTTTTCTCTGGTCATGGCCAAGAGCGCCGTGCGACAGTCAAAGAGCGCCTCAAAATAATGCCCGTACTTCCGGTCATCTACCAGCACGACCTCAAAGCAAGTCCCGTCCCGACTGCGCTCTTGCCCCAAGTAATCCAAGGCCACACCCTCGCCCAGAAAGCGATCGATAAAATGCCAACGAACCTCTTCACCCCGGTGGCGCATGGCGGCTAAACTAGGAGGAAGGTTGCTTCCATACCGCCTCCAGCGATCATTAAAGAGTTCCTCGAATATTCTCGGTTGTCGCTTGGGATCTTTGCTCACATAAGACGGGTTGGGGACCGCCGGGTCGAACGAAACCTCTACCTTGTATTTTTCTTTTTTAGCTACCGCGTGATCCCCCCAGCCTTTGTAGTGCCAAGTCGCCACCGGGTACAAATATGGGTTCACTGAAATCACCGATAGAGGAACACCTCCTTGCCAAGAAGGCATTCTTAGCTCCTTTAGGTTGACCTCTATCCACACCATCGCGCTCATTTCTTTTATTGCGAGTAGGCGCTTCCTACCGCCCATAGCTTCAATCGCCCGCTCGATCACCTCCAAAGCTCGGTCGCGGTCTGCGCCCATCTTGGCTAGGGGAAAGCGCACGTAGTCCTCGCGAAAGTCCTCCTCGGCAGCCATGTGCGCTAAGAGCAAAGAGTCGATATTCACATAGTCAGACCGCTCGATCTGCATCCTCTTTTCCAAGTGCGCCATGGCGGAGCGGGCCTCGGCCGGCAACTGCTCCGCAACCTCGCCAAGAGGAGCGGCTTCGGCGAGTTCCTGAGCAAGCTGCGATGGCGCAGCCTCGACGACCAAGCGTTGCATTTGCCGCTCTTGCAAAGCGGGCCTCGTCGGATCGAAGGCCCTCATTTCTAGTGTGTGCGGCGGCGGACGAAAAACCACCTGAAGGGCCGGTTGCGGGTCAGGTGTGGTAGGAGTCAACAAGACCACAGCCAAATGCAGGAGGGCCGAGAGGAATAGGCAGACGGCCAGTCTCTTGGTTTCGGTTGAGGACCGGTGCATATCAATCTCTTTTCGCACTCAGCGACGGATATGAGCGTTTTCAATCAAATAGCGGCGACACTTCTTGTGCCACAGTGCGAGCTGCTTCTTGATAAAAATCATCGAGAATGGAATCATCTTCCGACTTGAGCTCCGCCATGAAATGCTTCCCAATGATGAGTTCCTGCTCCAGCACCGCTTCGTCCTTGAACACATCCTGTACCACCAAATGCACGCGGCTTTGTAGCGTATGCCGTTCGACATCATAACGTCCGCCAACCCAGTACGAATTTACAATGTAATCCAAAGTATAGCGGGCGTCCTTGACCGCAGGATCTGTGGTGACGCGGACGCGGCTGAACCGTTTGAGTTCGTCCAAAAGAGCCGGTCGAACTGACTCATGCAGGGCCAGCAGCTTTCTCTTAGCCTGCATTCTTTTTTGCGGGAAGACCTTAAATATCCTAAAAAAGATGGCGGCATCCTCTACAGAGATTTCATCATCTATATCTCCTAGGTCTCCGTATGCATCAACTAGGCGATTAACCCCGTCAGACAAGTCCTCACTGTTGCTCGTCTTCACCAACACCTTAAAGATCCCAGTTGGAGCGTTTACCGCCCCCTCCTCCTCGACCGATTCTTCCGCCACCGGCGACCCCACGAATGGAACCAGCAGCGCCGCGGTATAATCCAACGCTTGAAACTTGAGCAGCTTGCTTTTGCTCGCCGCCCTCGCAATCAGCGGCTCCAGCCCAACGTTCTCTTCTTTCTTTAATAGGTCGCCGGCCATATCCACGACCCGCACCAAATACGCCTTGGCCTCGCGCTCGGAAAAATGCTCTCCGTGTAGCGCAAAGAGCTGTTCGCCAAGGGCCGTAGATTTCTTGCAATGCGTCTTTAGATCCCGCAACAGCGAGACCAAAGAATCCCGACTCACAGCCGCCGACAATCCAGACGCGGCACTGACATCCGCGACGAACTCGTCCAACGTTCCCTTGTCGTCCCGCTCCATGCGGTCGCGCAACTGCTCCAAAGCCACGAGCGCAAAATCCGCCTCTTGTGCAGTAGCGGCGAAAGTACTCGCTGCCATGCAGAACAAGACGCAAACCACAATGCGACACCACGTGTTATTCATCCGTATATCCTCTCGTCAAATCTGCGTCAGAAAGCTGCCCGTATGCCCGGTGATGTAATCGGCCACCAGCCACACGCCGGCCGCGACCACTTCCCCGAGGATCAGCCCCAGGAAGAACGGACGCAGGTTCCGGTATAGCCGCGGGCCCCCATACTTGAGAATCACCAGCTTGAGCAGCCAAGCGATGAGCGCACTGGCAAAAATGTGGCCGGTCTTCCAGTTCGCGCTGATGGCGTAGCCGAGCGGATTGAGAGGCCACCACAGCAAATGGTGCCGCACCCACATCAGCGCAGCCATCACCCCGCCGCCGACCCCCATGAACAGCCAAGCGTCGAGTCTTGGGCCGGTCAATTCCGCCGCAATGCGCGGAGCCATATCCTTGGGGCCGTACGTGGCAGCCCCCCAGCCAAAAAACAAGCCGTTGAGATTGATACCGCCGTATTTGTACGCCAACGCCATAGTAACGTACGAAGAGCCAATCAAGCTGACCACAATGGCGATGATCACCGCCCAAAACAGTCGCCGCTTCCCGCCCTTAATCACCTCGCTCATCTTCAGGCCATTGGCGACCGACGACATTACAAACGAGCGGATCTCCGAGTGCCAGCCATACGAAAACCCCAAGGCCACCAAACCAGACGCCCCTATACTGGAAGCACCGGCACCGGAAATCACAAAGGTCGAGGTCATAATGGGAGGGCGCATCGCCGGAATGCCCCCTTCGGCGACCACCCGCGTCAGGCCCAAAAACAGCACCATCGCCCCAAATATAAACATCGCCACGCCCAACGGCGGCAGCCCAGCCATCCACAGACCCAACCCCACCAAGCCGAGCGACGCCAGCAAGCCGAAAGTGGCCTGCCGGTACGACATGATCTCGTCGGCATCTTCGACATCTGGATCGCCGTACCACGCTTTGCGCCACACGACCCGCAAGTGCCCACGCGACACCCACAGCCCAATCAGCACGAAGACGATCATCGCCCCCATGCCCTGATGGGCCAGGTACGGCTCCCGCGAGTACAGATCCATCCGCTCCGTGCTTTGCATCCCGAGGACGTTGAAGACGCCCCGTTGCATTGTGGTCAGGATGTAGAATACCCAGATAGACGCGGAAATATCCAAGTTGACAAAGTAAAAAAAGCCGATCCAAGGCGGGCTGAACCACAAGTCTAAGCGCACGGTATCGCGGAACAAAGGAAGCGACGCGGTCCGCGTAATCCCAGGCACCTCCGGGAAATAGGCGTGCAGTCCATTGACGCTGAGCAAGACGAATGAAAAAGCAAACCCCAACCACATTGCCTTATTGGCAAAAAACGCCCGCCCAATCGCCCGCCCTTGCTCGCGCTGAATCATCTCCATCGGCACCTGCACCAACGGATACGCCAGCTTCTCCCGATCAACCCATTGCTTGCGCAGGATGACCATCGTGCAAATCATCGCTGCACTGAGCGCCAAGAAGAAGCCGTACCAATAGGTCAGCGGCAGCACCCACGCTCCCCAGGGAATGGCGGCCCCTTCCGGCAACCCTTCAAAGAAGTAGCGCGCCACGTTTTCGCCGCGCGGGATCATCCACGTGGGAATGTACTGGTTGTACAAAAAGTCCCAGTTATTCTCCGGCGTCGCGTAGTACGTAGAGCCGACCAGACAGGGGATGATAAATTGGGTAAACCCCATCCCAGGAATGCAGCAGGCGACCACCAACATGATGTAGATGGTAATCAGCTCGGATTGGGTCAGGGCCAAGGTGCGGCGCAAGCAGTACACGAGGCCGCTGGCAGGAACTAAAAAAAAGAAGAAGAAGAGAGCGGCCGGCGTACTAAAGTTTAAGGTCAGGTACGAGCCGCGAATGATCGTCGTCGCGTACGCGTCTAAACCATTGAGCAGCAAGGCGAGCACCGCGCCGATCAGGATGCCACGCGCGGGGATGCCGGCGACACCCTCCGGCCCTTCCTCCTCGTTCACCCATTTGAGGTATGCTGGAGGAATCTGTTTTTTCAATGCCGTTTACCTCGATCATGGTTCAAATCAGTACCGATTCCTCCAGCACGCCCTCTCTCTTGCTACTCGGCTGCGACCGCCTTTTCCAAGACTTCTCGAATGTAGCCATTCAATTCGAGGTGACGACGAGCAGCGTTCAAAGCCATGCGACGATGCAGTTCGGGGCTTGCTTGAATCACGATTTTGCCAGAGAAAGGTTCTTCTGGCTCCTTTTCCTGTTCTCGGCAAAATGCAAGGTACTCCTCAATGGACCGCTGCATCTCTTTTTTAAGTTCTGCTACCGACGATCCGTAAAACGAGATCACGTCATTTGTATTGATCACCGTTCCGTGAAATCTGTCAATTTCCGGATCAAACGAAACAACGCCCAGATATCCTTTGTATTCGATCATGGCATAACTCCTGCATTTTCGAGAAATTTCCGCAGATCTCTTACTGCGCCCTTGTCCATATTTGGACGCGGATGTGGACGATGAAATACAGCAACGCTATCGTGTAGTGATACGGCAACTCTCGAGCCTGCCCGTTCGCTCAAGACGGCTCCCAAGGCTTGCAACAATGCTTCGACATCACGCCATTTGATATTGCCCGATATAGGCTGTGCAAATAGGTCATTGAGTGTTTTCCTATGGCGTCTGTTCATTAATGTCACCGATGTGCCCGACGCGCAATCGTGCTTTCGCAGAAGCCGTGCGAATCAGTACACGCTAGCGACGAGTTTGGTAATCGTCGTTTGCTCGCCTTCGGCATCGACCTCCATGCCGACCCGGCACAAATACAGGCCTGGAGGCGTCAAATGGCCCTGATCGTCCCGCCCGTTCCAAGTCAAGCGCTGCACTCCGGCGGCGTGTGCCACCACCGGGGCCATCTGCCGCACGCGCTGGCCGTCTAAGCCATACACCTCTAGTACCAACGCCTTGGCTCCCTGTATCGCAAACACCGGAAACACCAATTCCACCACATCGTTGATCCCGTCCCCATTGGGCGTAAACGGGTTTGACGACGCGATCACCTCGCCCAACAACCCGCCGCTAAATGGGGTCAACACCTGCAAGCTGCGGCCAGCATCGGCATCCACCCGCTGCCACACCCGCTCGTCGCCTTCGCCCAACCCCACCTGCACGGCAAAAGCATTACTCGCAAGGTAGAGCACACCCGAAAATCGCAGCGCGACAAACCCCTCTCCCTCCGCCACAGGCGCGGGTAGCCGCACCCACAGCGAATCGGTCCCGGTCTTCACCCGCGTCACTTCTTCCGTCCCATAGCGCACGCGTTCCGGGCCCACAACCACTTCCTCTAAATCGACCGCCGCCCCCGACGGCAACACCACTAGCACTTGGTCGAAGCCGCGATTGTCGGCTTGGAACTGCGGCTGCAAAGACAGCGTAAAGGTCGTGCGCTCCCCGCGCTGCTGCGTCTGTCGCGGCTGCACTTCGCCTACAACTTGGCTGGCTAAGGGCCAATCCAACGCGATGTGCATCCGGCGCAACAAGGCCCCTTGGTCGGGGTCGTCCGAGCGCAAGGTGGCCTCTATTATGGCGTAGCGGCGCGGGCTTGGCGAGGCAATCGGCGCGCCCGTAGCCGTGTAGTACGGACTCCAAGAACTCCAGTCGGCACCGGGAACCACCGAGATAGTCGAATCGCCCCGCTGAAAGCTGAGCAGCTTGCGATATCTGGCCTCGGTCACCTCTTTCCCAGCCTTGGTGAAGTAGTGGATCTCCTCGTCGAGCTGGTTGCCAGTGCGCGTGCGAAATTGCACTTGGGTGCCCGGAGGGGCGTCGGCTGCCCAGTGAATGGAAGACAGGATGCGGGGATCGCTGCCCAACTCCATAGGTATCGATTGCAGCGTCACCTGCGGCAGGAACCCGCGGCCGTAGAGCTGGAGTTCGCGAATGCCGGAGTTGGCCCAATTCGGGACGATGAGCACCCGGTAATCCATCTTGAGGTAGCGCGCCCTAGTCAGCGGAAAGGCATTGTCCTGATAAAAAATGTGGGGGAATAGCCCACTGAAGCGGCCCGGCTCTACTTCGGCGGTTTCTCGCGTAGTCAGCGCAATGTATGCCAAGCTGCCGTCTGGGTTGCGCTGACCATTCGAGAGGTTGATGGCGTAGTTGGGAAACGCGCCGGTAAAGCCGTGGGCGATGTTTTCGCGGTCAAAGCCGATGACCACTCGGCTGATCCAAAACCAAGTCCCCAAATCGAAGAGGAGTTCGCGGTCAAACTCCACGTCGATGTGCTCGACGCCGCTGACGCCCACTTGCTCGGTCCACACGGTCTTGTAGTCGCCGTCAATGGCCAAGCGCTCCGTCCCGGTATTGCTCGTGCCCCCGATTAACCCGCCCCGGCTCAGCGCGCCCAAGCTGATGTTGTCGCCCTCGGTCCACACCTCCACCTCGGCCAGCCGCGGCCGCTCCCGGCGATAGTACTCAATCGGGCCAGCGCGCGACTCGCTCAGTGCTGCGTGTTGGTCTTGGTCGATCTGTCGCAAAACGCCCGAGGACTCGCGCAAGAAGTATATTACGTCGCCGCGATCTTCCTCTGGCAAGCTGTTCCAGCGGGTCTCGCTAACTTCGTGCCCTTGGCCGTGCGCACTGGCCGTGGCCACGATCTGGACGAACTGGAACATGTCGCCGATAAAATCCGCGTCCGCTTCCTGCGAGGGCTTCAGATCAAACTCGAAGACGCGCTGGGTTTTGTTCAAACCTTCGCTGCGGCCAGCCTGCGCGAAGCGGATCGCCTTGCTCTGAGAGAAAGCCGGGAGGCCGTTAGACGTGAGCACCTTGAACTGCAAGAAAGGGTCGCCCATGCCTTCCGGCGCGAATTTCACCACGATCTTACGCGCCCACACTAAGCGACCCAAATCGACCTCGACCCACCAATCGCGGAGAGGCGCTTCTACATCCGGCTCCCAGAAGGTATCCTCTTGGCCGTCTATGACATTCGCGGCCTCAGCCAAGTTAGTGCCCGCCGCCCGGACCCCGCCCGGCACGTCTTCGTCGGACACAAAGTTCGGGGCGTCTAGCACGGCGTTTATTTGCTCGCGAATGCGGTGCGGCCGCACCCCTTCCGCGCCGAATTGCACCGTGCCCGCGGCTATCTCCCATTCCGCCCAGTCCCCCTCGTCAACGGCGACCCGGTCCGCTTCGAGGCGGAATCCCTCGGGCCACGCCGCCGCGGCGATCAGCAGGGCGCAAGCAATGAGCCACAACCTAAGCACGCGAGTCTCCCCTCCTCTATTCGTCTTGTCCATCCTATTCTGCATCCATCTGCGTCCATCTGCGGATTATACCTCCTGACACGCCGCGATAAATTCCTCGGCCGTGGTAGTATAGCCGATCAGATGTTCAAAGTTGCGCAGCGTGATCCGGTTGATCCAACCGCCTTCCGGCAGGCTGTCGTCTAGCGTGTCTGGCATCTCGATCGTTCCCGGCGCATTTGAACAATCGCGCAACAGAATGACGCGGTAATTCCTCCCCACGGCTTCGGCGCAAGTGTAGTGCAAGCAGGCCCGGCGGCTGTAGCCAACCACGAACAGCGTCCTAATGCCATAGCTGCGCAAGTGCTGGTCCAAAAAGGTGTCGTGGAAGCCGCTCCAGATCCACTTGGGGAAATTGCGCTCGCCCTCGCGGGGAGCCACGTAATCGAGGTACTCGGGTTTGTATTCTTGCCGCGCCCAGCTTGCAATGCCGTTGCCGCCGCCACCTTTGGTCTTGCCCCAGATCTCGCCCACGATGTTGCCGGGGTCGGCCACTAGGCGCAGATCGTTGTGGACGTAGTTCACCAGCATCCCGCTATCGCGGGCGGCTTGCAAAGCCGGCGCAATGAAGTTCTTGGTCGTTGGATTGGGCGAGCGACCATCGACATCTACCAACAGAAAGGCGCACTCGGCGAACTTCAGGGCCAGGGTCTCGTACCCGTAATCGTACCCGCCGGGATAATCCTTGTAATAGCGAATGGGAATTTGGATGTTGGCCATAGGGGCCTCCTTGGCAATTAGGAATTACGAATTACGAATTATCCCACCTCCCCCAATTCCTAATTCGTAATTCGTAACTGACGTTACGCACGGCACCTAGGTATGGGATGCTTCGACTCCGCTGCGCTGCGCTCAGCATGACACCGAGAAGCAGGGCACCAGCCCCCTGTCATGCTGAGCGAAGCGAAGCATCTCCTACCCAAGAAGTTTCTGCGTAACGTCAGTTCGTAATTCTCAATTAATAGACCACGGCGACAGTTCCCGCTAGCTGATCGCCGCCTTTTTCCGACTCCACCGATATGCGATAAACGTACAGGCCCGGGGGCACCAACTCGCCGTTCTCGTCCCGGCCATTCCAAGAAAAGCGCAGGCCGCCGCTGTGCTGCTGCCCGTCGTGGATTACCCGCAGCGAGCGGCCAGACAGGTCGAAAACTGCGAGACTCAAGGGCACTTCTTGAGTTACCTGTAACAGCTTAAAAGAAAAGTTAATCTGCTCGTTTATCCCATCGCCGTTGGGGGTGGCAATTTTCGGCTGCACCACTATATCGTCCAGTAGGCGACGGGAAATCGAGGTGCGGACCGTGAGCACCTCGCTCACTATCTCGCTGGCCGCATTGCCGCGATTGATGGGTTGCGCCAGCTCCAAGGGGCGCTGCGAGTCTCTCACCCAGCCGCGAAAAGTCGTGCCGTAGCGCAGCACCGGAGCGCGGAAGAATACCTCAATCACCCCGCCGGAATCCCCGGATGTGCGCGGTGGAAACAAGGCCACTGAAAAGCGCAGCGAATCCGGCGCGATGTGCACGGCGAAGCTGTCCAAGCCAGTGGCCTGGACCGAATCCACGCCAGCCACGCCAAAGGGCGCGTCGATTTCCACTCCGTCAAAACCAGAGTGCTGCGCGCGGATGATGGGCTGAATGGCATACCTGAACGACGCGATTTCGCCCAAGGGAACCTCGGGGGGATATATTTCACCCAGTACCTGCTCGGCAAGTGGCGGCTTGGTCGCCGAGAATTCGATGAACTCTAGCTCACCGCCTTCACTACCTACGGGCAAAAAATCGACCCGCAGTTGCAATACCGAATTAGGACCGGGCGAGGCTATGGAAGTGCCGCTGCTGTCAGCGAACGCATAGGGCGACGACCAAAAGCTCCAGTTGTCAATGTCATAGGTAATTTCGCCGGCCTCGCCCGGTTTGAGAAAGAGATAGTCCGTAGCATCGAGAGGCTGGCCTTCGTCGTCGAGCGACGTTACTTCATCGCCCCGGCCGGTGAAGCGCCAATACACGTTTGGATCGAGATCCTTGCCGGCCCGCGATTGGATCCAGACCCGGGCGCGGGGATCCTCGCGGCCGCGCCAGCGGATGTCGCCCCACACGGCTGGTTCGCCGAGGTCGATAAACGGGCTGACGTACGATGCTTGGTGCGCGTAGCCTACGCCATAGACCTCCACTTCGCCGATGTGCAGGGCCTTGGGCGACGCGCGGAGGAGCAACAGCCCCACGCTGCGAGCGAGGGCCGGGGGAAAGCTCACATCTATGGTGTCCTGCACGTTTTCGGGTAGCTCAAAGACGAGCTGGCCGCCGACGCGGGCAGCGCCATACCCCGATACGTTGTCTTTTTTCTGCACGCCTAAGTCGGCACTCACGTACAACCCGTCGGGATACAGGCCGCTCTCCGCGGCGACGATCCGCACCCTGTTGACAAAAAACAGGCCGCCAAGGTCCATGGTAACGCGCCGCGACTCCAAGTAGCGCTGGCCCGTGAACCGGCTCTGAATACCTCCCACCCATTCCCAGAACGTCGTCGGATCAGCGTCGATCATGTTCTTGGAGAGATCGGTGATGGAATAGCTCGCGACCCCGCTCACCCGCACGTAAGGCCCCCCGTTCCGCTCAGCACTGGTGAGGGCAATGTTGGTCGCCGGCGTCAAAAAGATCGGCCGCAGCGTTCCAGCGGCGAGGGCCTCTGCGTCGAGGCTTTGCTCCTCCTCAAAGTCGCTCCAAGACAATTGATGGAAATTCACTCCAGCCTCGCTCGGGCGGGGCAAGTCCTCGCCGCCGATGCGGTAAATCTCCACGGCCCCGCCCCTTCCCAGCGCAAGCGCGGCGAGTACGAGAGCCAGTAGCGTCCCTTTTCTCATATAGCCATCCTAAATCATTCGCGAGATAATCGCCGATGGACGCAGACAGACGTCGAATTGTAGGGGCGAGCGATCGCTCGCCCCTACCTGCAAGACGATCCACCGCTCGGATCGTTCAAATCATTCCGCATTGCTATATCATCCACCTCTACAAATTAGGAATTACGAATTAATTCCTAATTCCTAAGTACACGACAGTAAGCCAATGGACTTAGGCATGGGAGATTTGAGATGCTTCGACTCCGCTTCGCTCCGCTCAGCATGACAGGTGATGACGCCCCATGCTGTCATGCTGAGCGAAGCGAAGCATCTCATACCGCTCTACTGTCGTGTACTTAGCCTAATTCCTAATTCTCAATCCAGCCCGGCATAGACCGTCACAAACTGGGATGCACCAGTAAAAGCATCCTCTCCCTTGCGGTCGATGCGGCTGACTCGCAGGCCCATCTGGGTGGTCAAACTGTACCCTAAATACGCGCCTGTATTGGAGTACTGGATGGCGAGCACCGTCTCTCGGTAGTCTGGCGACAAACCCAGGGCCCGCACTTTTTCCTCGTCTTCGAGCTGGCTGAATATGGTGTACTCCAACCCGGCTCTCAGTTCGGAGCGAGTCAAAATTGCGACCTCGCCGATCAAGAACAAGAGTAGGGCGTTTTCCTTGCGCACGGGATCGTTGCTCAGCAGCGGCGCTTCGCGGCGGTGTTCGTTCTTGATCTTGGGGGCCAGCACCACGCGGCCGACCTCGCGCCGGTACTCGGCCTTGTTGATCAGACCGAAGAACTGGAAGTTTTCGCGCATGTCCGGCTGCACTTCGTTTTGGTGCCAGATGTCGTATTTCAACTTGTTGGTGACAGTAAGGCCGGGGATGCTGGTGTAATCGAAACTGGCGAATGCGGAATTGATATAGGTGTTGGGAGCGGCCAAGGGGTCTTCTATCCGCTGCAACGCGCCTGGGGCACCGGTCGGCTGCACCCACTGGACGACGTTGTCGGCGATCTCGTCTTCGACTCGCTTGAACATGTCGAAGACGCGGACCCGACCCACGCCGGCGATGTCCTTGTCCCACGTAACAATCCCGTACGCGGTTTGTTCGCGCTTCTTGGCCGAGAGCATGCGCTCCTGTTTGTAGCCGGCGGTCAGTCGCAGCTCGGGCGTGAGGTGCATCCCGACATACGCATTGTAGCCGCGGCGATTGCGGTCGTATGGATAATCCGGGTCTTCGTCGTTTTCAAAGCGGTCGATCCAGAAGTTGTTGTTCATGTCCATGCCAAACAAAAACTCCGGGCGATCTACGTGGTAGCGCAGGAAAGGCTCCTCGTAGTCGGGGACGAAGTTCGGCCGGAACTCGTTGTCGTTTTGGTTAAAATCAGAGATGAAGTCGAGGTTTTCGTCCCACCCGGGGAAAATCCGCAAATCCGGCCCGAACTGGTTGAGGCGCAGCCAATCAGGGATGCGATCTTGGTCGTCGTTGTCGTCAACCCACTCGTAGTAATTGGTCGTTGGATCGGTGTAGTCAATGTCGCCCGAGGCCGAGGCAATCAGGCTGGTGGTGCCGTAGTTGTAATCCATGCTATAGGTCTCGGCAAAGAGGAAATAGGGATAGCTCTTCTTCGACAGATTGACCATATAGGCATTGGCTTGATCCCCAGCCGTGTGATGGGTCGAAAACGCGCGGTTCGGGTATTTGCGATAGTGCCGACTGCGGTCGAATTCCGCGTACAGATCAAAACCTAGCACCCCCTGCACCTCCAAGGTAAACCCGTAGATGTCGTTGCCCGTAGGCAAACCGTAGTCGAGGCGCAACAGCCCCAAGTTGGAGCCGTCTTGGACGTTGCCAGCCGCCCGCTGCACCGTCAGAAAAACGGGCTGGCCTTCGGGTATGTTGAGTTGGCGGTCCGAGCTCATCTCGATGTGGTAGTCGTTGGCCACCACCAACTCGATCTGTGCACGGCGAATGGTGGAAAGCTCTGGGCCAGTGTACGACGGGGAGCGGAAGTCGTAGGTCATTTCGATGCGCTCGGCACCATCGGCCGCGAGGAATCCAAGGCGTTGCAAGCCGCCGTCGATGATCGGCTCAAAGCCGATTTGGCTGCCCCGCACCGTCTCTTTCTCCACCTCGACGACGCGCTCGCCGGCTTCTGTTTCGCGCGCCACTTCGGTCTCGGATTCAATGATGATGTCCCACGAGAAGAGGGCTGCTCCGCCCTCGCGGTCTTCGGGCGAATCATCGCTCAGGCGGATGAAGATCTGCCCGACGTGCTCTAGATTTTGCCCAACCGTCAACGAGCCGGTCCACGGGTTGCCCTCAAAGCTCTCCAACAGGGTTTGCGAGTTGTGGGCATTGATATAGAGGCCGCCTACCTCGACAAAGTCGCCGATCTGCGTCGTGCCGTAGAAGCCCAACAAGTTGGTACTATTGGTGGTTTCAACAGACACGTTCCGCGCCAGCCCCGGGGAGCTAATCCGCGACATCAAGACGGTCAGACTGTACTTGTCGGACTGAAAGTCGGCCTGGATGCCGTCGAAGGCCGGCTTGGAAAACGTCATCGGCGTCAGCGTGGTGCGGATCCTGCTGCCGATCGTCAGGGCCAAGTTGTTTTGCCCCTTTTGGTCGGAAGCAATGACGAGTTGGTTAAACCACGCGCTAAACCTAGAGGTCTTGAAAATCGTGCTACCAAACTGCTGGGGCTGATTCTGGCTCCAGTCGTAGATGAGCCAGCCGCGGTTGATAAAAGACCCATAGAGGTCGTAAAAATAATCGCCCTCTATGTCGCTGGAGACGTAGCGCTGGTACAGGTCGCGGGCGTAGTTGGTGTATTCCCATTGCTTCCAGCCGTAGAACTGATATAGCTCTTGGGGCACGTACCAACGCCGCACGGCCGGATCTAAGGCGTCGAAAAGCACCCCCGGCCCGATAGGTTCATACGAGACCTCGCCGCCCCGCTGCACGCCCAACCTACTGCCGTAATCTTCCCTTCCCTGCGCACCAATATCGCCGCCCGTCGCCGTGGCAATCAGGGCTGTGAGTAAAAGCAATTTCCGTCTGGGCACTGTACGCATCCTTTATTTATTCCCGCGTCAATAGGCAATAGTCACCACACTACTGCGGCGCTCGGTGCCGCTGTCGGTCTCCACTTCGACTTGCAAGATGTAAACCCCTGGCAGCAGTAGCTCGCCTTGTGCATCTCGGCCATCCCAGAGGCGCTGGAATCGCCCGCTCTCGCTGCCAGCGGCTGGCAACTCTGCGACCTGATTGCTGGCCAAGTCGTATATCCGCAGCGCAACTGGCACTCGGTCCGTCAGATAGAGCAGATCGTAAGTGATCGTCGTGTAATCGTTGATTCCGTCGCCGTTGGGCGTGAACATCGCTGGCGTTGCGGATACCCGATGCACCAAGCGCTGGCCCTTCAAGGGTACCCGCACGCTCAGATCGTCTCCCGCAAAGCGGGGGGCGGCGTTGCCGCTCTGGATTACTTGGGGTATCGCGCCCTCCCGCGTGGTGTCGAGCAGGCGTCCGGTAAACACGGTCTCATAGCGCAGCACAGCCGTGTCGAAAACCACTTGCAAGGCGCGATTGCCGGTCTGGCGCACAAAGCTAACTCGCAGTCCCTTGGCCCCTAATTCCTCGCTGAACTCGATCGCTTGGTCATCTACGCGCAACTCGCGCAAGGCGCGGACCGGAGCCGGGGTGTCGATTTCCAAGCGGTCGAATCCTTGGGCGTCCGTCACTTCGATGGTATAGACGAAGCTCGTATCCACGCCTACGGGAACCTCCTGTGGCCATATCTCGCCGACGATCGCCTGCGCCAAGGCCGGGCGAAAGACCTCGAAAGCGAGTGAATCCACGGCAATGCCATCTTCGAGTCCTTCGCTCTCAAACGCCATGCTGAACTGGAAATAGCGGCGCGGTGCCGGCGAGAGGATCGGATCGCCGCTGTTCCGATAGGGCGTGGACCAAGGGCTCCAGCTAGCAGGCTCGTCGTCCGGCGAGGGACTGCTGCCGCTGCGGGTGCGCACGATGAGCCGCGACCGCTGCGGCAAGCCCACTTGCTCGGTGGCCCATTGCAGCCGACCCCACAGTGCATCTTGTTCCATGTCGAAGACCTCGGACAGGTAATCCGCCTCGGGCACGAACCCGCTGCCAAAAATTTCCAGTTCGTCGATTTCCCAGTTGAATCGCTGCGTGGATTCCAAACGGAGATAGCGCACGTATTGCAAGGGGAAGCGCACATCGATGGTGTCGCGGCTATTGCTGCCGTCTTGGGCCATGACCGTTACCAAGGTCTTGTCCGGCAGCTTATCGACTGAGGCGGCTATGATGTCTGCGCCGAATGCGCCATCGTTGATGGAGAGCACGTAGCCTTTCATAAAGTCGCTTTTGAAGGCTTGGCGGGGAAAGAAGCGAATGTGATTGACGCCAAACCGAGCGCCTAAATCGACGACTAGGAGGATTCCGGTGGCCACTACGTCCTTGGCCTCAAAAGCCGTGTTTGGATCGCCATCCACCATGCTGTACAGGCGTTCTTTGAGCAAGTCTGAGGTCAGGCGCAAAACAGCTTGGGCGTTGGGCGAAGTCACCCGGCCCCCGCGTTCGAGGATCCCCGCAGCGATATTGGTGTTTTCCGCCACGCTGCGGGGCTGGATCCAGCCGGCGCGGGTGTTGAAGTCAATGACCGGTGCGGCTGCAGCCGCCTCCTGCCAAGTTGTGCCGCTGCCGTCGCCTCCGACTACGATGTTTTCCGTCGCTAGGGCCGCCATAGCGAGCAACCCCACAAGAGTTGCCCCTACGAATGCGCGAGCAAACAAACGGGTAGGGGCAACCCTGAGGGTTGCCCTAACTTCCACAGGAGGGATGTTCAACATACGAGTTTGCGGCTACTAAAGCGGCCCCTACTCGGCGGCGGCCAACAGGTCTCTAAAGGCTTCGAGGCTGGGCACCTGTATAGCGGTCCGATGCAACTGTTTGAGACGCTGCAAATCCTCAATGCCCCGTATGCGAGCGGCCAACGGATCCGTCGCGCCGAGCGCAAAGCGAATCTCCAGCACATCGAGCAGATCTTCAATGGCGCGTTCTCGGCCCCCTCGTTCAATGCCTTGCTCAATGCCTTGCTCAATGCCTTGCTCGCGGGCTTGTTGGGTCAAGTATTGGGCAAACGATGATTCGCGGATGAGATCCATGATTCCCTCCTGAGAAAGAATAGCTGCAATGGTTTCGGGCGCGTACACCAACCCACTGAACACCGATAGACCACCGACTAGATTACCCCGCACCGACTCGGCCAGCGGCCGGGTCAAAACCGCCTGCACACACTCACGCAGCCACTCCTCTCCAAGCTGCCCGGTAGGCGGCTGCATCAACGGGGTCAACGGAAGCAGCCCCAAAGGTCCAGACGCCAAGATAGGTTGGCCGTCCAACTCGCTTAGCCGGAGCACCTTGTACTCAATCAGAATGCGGTGACCGGGGTGCTCTTGGAAATAGTAGCCCGGATCGCGTCGGCCGGCTCCCAGCCGCAAATAGATGACGCTAGAAAATACCGGCCGGCCGTGCTGCTCAAGGGCGCGCCCGATATAGCCGGCCATCCGCTGCGGCATCGGCGGATGAGTACTGTCAGTGGTTTGAAATTCGGTGTGAACCAACCCCTCCGTGCCACCGAGTCGGACGCGCAGCAGGCTATCGGTCTGGCGCGTCTCCACGGTGGGTTGCTCCGGGTCAATCACTTCTACGACCTCGACGTCGTCGCGTCCGAGGGTGAAGCGGGCGAAGTCGTCGGGGTAGTGGTGAATCAGATACTTGGAAACGCTATCAAAATCGGCCATACCTACCAACGTTCCGCGATACGCACCGGGGTGTCAAAGTAGCAGAGTTGGTACGTAACCTTAGCAAATAAAAAACCGCCATGCCAGGTCGAAAGCCCGGCATGGCGGCACTCGATCTACGCGCCTAAAGCAACTATAGCGACCGCAAAACAAATCCTGAGTTTTTGACTCCTATAAAATGTAAGAATCCGTTTTGCGGTCGCTATAGCTACGATAAAGCGGTGCATAGTTTACCTCCTGAGGTTAAGGGCACGTAGGGGTGGCTTGCGCTCCGCACCGCCCCTACGCACGAGGCGCGATTTTAATGAGAAAGCAGCGATTTGATCCGTCCCCACGACTGGGCTTCGACGCTCGTAGCAGGGATCGCCGGTTGCCAAGCGGGCCCGCGTCCACCTAAGCCGTTGGTCAACTCGACCAAGTTGCCCCCGTCTAGATCAACGGCCCAAATGAGCCCAGGGTGCGTGAGAGAAGTGAAGGCCATTCTCATGCTGTCGGGTGACCAAGTAGGCTTAGTTACCCATGTCTGGTCGCTCACGGTCGCGTTCCGGGGTAAGCCAAGCAGGGGAATACCCGAATACTTGCCAGTGGACCGGGCGATAAAGTACTCGTCTTCACTGGTATCGCGGACATAGAGGCGGGCGAGATTCTCTGCGTCTCCTTTTTCCCGCAACACGACGATGGCCTCTTTGGTTCCGTCCGGGGAAAGACTGGATTGGCGGAAGTGGGGCACTTCTCTCCAGTCCACGGGCGAAGAGCCACTGCCGTCCAGCACCATAACGAACGCATCAGGGCCATCCCTCTGACCCGCCTCCGCCTCCTTAGTCATCTCCGCAGTCCACCTGACGACATAGTAAATGCCACTCCCGTCTGCAGACCACGAAAGCGATGTTTTATCGACGGAATCGTCTGTTAGCTGCTGTGGATTTCCGCCGTCGGCATCCATCAACCAAATCTCTCCACCGTACCGACCGTGGGGATAGTCGTCGAGGTAGATATAGGCGATCTTCGTGCCATCCGGGGACCAAGCCGGGGTAGTGCAATGCTGTCCTTGGGTTAGGTTTACAGGATCGCTCCCATCCGCATTCATAATCCACACGTCCTCGTATCCCTCGCGGTCGGAGATAAATGCAATTTTACCGTCAGCTTGCCCCCAGCCTGCGACAGCTAGCCCCAGCGTTGCCAAGCAGACGACAAATATGGCTCGATAGTTCATAACGCGGCTCCTTTCAGAAAGACGAATGAGAAGGTTAGATGTATGTCATGGGGTTGAAAGCAGCGTTTTGATCCGTCCCCACGAGGTCTCGGCCGCAGCCGTCGGCTCCCCGCCGGTATAAGACGCGATGTCCATCACGTAAATCCCCCAGTCGCCATCGCGGTTGGACTTGAAGGCGATGTACCGACCATCTGGAGACCAAGATGGAGACCTGTAGTCGGCCGAGTGGTCCGTCAGGCGGCGGGCGTTGCTCCCATCCGAACCTATCACGTAACTGACGTTACGCAGTGGCTCGCTATCTTGTGGTTTATTAAAGCCTGCTGACCCAAGATATTGGGGCGAAATTGAGAATTTTCTGGGAAACTGCGTAACATCAGTCACGTAAATATAGCGACCGCAAAACAAATCCTGAGTTTTTGACTCCTATAACAATGTAAGAATCCGTTTTGCGGTCGCTATAACTACTCGGCAAACGTGGATTTGAGTCGGCCCCAGCCAATTTCCTCTACGGCCGTGGGTGCGGCCGTGGCTTGAGAAGCCCAATCGATATCCGGATCGATGGGAGCCAGCAGAAAGTCGGACAGCAAATCGCCTTGGAAGTAGCTATCCGTGGCCCCGCTCAGGGTCCAATAGCCCTCGTAGCCAGCTATCTCCAGATCGTCGTCGTCGATGATCGTGAAGTGGAAGCCCGTGATATTGCCCTCGACCAAGGAGCCGATGGTGCTCTGATCGATCCCGTTCCAGTTCAGGTTGTCGAAGGGGGTCAGCATGTACTCGGCCCGGAAGAAGCCCTCCCCGCCTTCATCGGCGGTCTGGGTGTTAGCGAACTGCCCATAGGGCGGCTCAGTAATCCACTGGGCTTTGCCCCAGTGGTTGAGGCCCGGGCCACCTTGGTTGAACCCATAGTTCTGGGCGTGGGCACCGTGCAGCAGATCCTTTTGATCTTGGTCTTCCACGTCGGGCCATACGTTGAACATACCGCCGCTGTGGTCCGCGTCGAACACCATCTCCATAGGCTCCCAGCCGGTGACGACCCAGATGGCGTCGTCGAACCGATCCTCCATGACGTAGAGCTTGTTGGTGTTGGGGTTCCAGCCGACGATGGCCCGCAACGCTAGGTCAGTGGCGTCCCACGCGGTGCCTACGCCTCTCACGGTCTCGGTTAGCTGCTCGTGGTTGATCCAGTAGGCATCGGGAATGACGTCCCACTCGACGAGGTTGCCGTCAACAGTGGGAATGTTGGCGTCTGGGAATTGCACGGCTACAAACACCACATCTACGGGCAGGTGTGCCCAGCCGGGGGTAGCCGCGAGCGAGACAGCGAAAATCAGAGCAAGTTTCTTCATTGCTTTACTCCATTGGAAAGAGGTTGAAAAACCTATAACTTCTTCTGCATGTACTTTTGCTATGGCCTTACATTGTACGGAATTTATTTCTCATTTTCAAAAAAATAAAAACCTTACCCGTTAAATAAATATGCGAAAATTTAGGCGATTTCTAGGCTATCACGCTCGCGTTTTGCCGGTTGCGCCGTTGTCGTTTCTGCGCTTTCCACTCTGCCCTCTCCTCGTCTTTGCCTGTGGAACGCAAGAGCCTAATGACAGGCCGCTGGCCCAAGTCGGCACTGAGCTAATCACCGAGCAAGACTATCGCAGTTTTGTCGCCGACCTGCCCGAATGGACCAAAAGCGCGGCCGAGGGCAGCGACCAAGTGCGCGACTACCTGCAATCCCTCGTCGATCGCGCCCTCATCTTGCGCACAGCGCGGGTACAGGAGGTGGAGCAAAACCCGGCCGTGCAAAAAAACATGGAAGTAGCACTGCGGCTGAAAGTGGGACAGGCGATGGAGCAGCGCTACATCCGACCCGTCGTCTCAGTCAGCGAAGCAGAATTGCGGCGCGAATTCGCCGCGCGGGGATGGGAGCGGCAACTCAAGATCGCCCACATTTTCGCGCGGACGCCGGCGCGAGCCGAGGCCGCCCTAGCCGCCCTGCAAGCGGGTCGAGCCTTTGCAGAAGTGGCACACGAATTTTCGCAAAACCGCACCACTGCAGCGCACGGCGGGGAAAAGCCTTACTATTACAGCCGCATCAATGCCATCCCGGCCGTGCGCGATTCCTTGTTCAGCTTGCCCAAGGGCGCAATATCCGGCATCCTCCCCGTTCCCAAGGGGTACGAGATTTTCAAGATTCTCGACGAGCGCACGGCTTCCTATGAGCAAATGCGGCCGCAAGTCCTCAAGGCCGTTATGAGAGAGCGGTTGCAGGCGCGGCGACGAGCGTACATCGATTCGCTCGCCGAGCAGTTCCAATGGCAGAAGGTCGCAGAGAGCATGGACCGGCTCACGCGCATATTGCACAGCGGCGCGCAAGAAGGCGACAAGAAGGTATTCCACCTCTCAGAGGCAGACGCTGCGGCTGCGCTGTACACGTACCAAGGCGGCGCAATCAGCTTGGGAGAAGCGGTGAACCGCTCGCAGTTCATCCGCCAAGGTCGGTATGTAGAAGACAGCCTGAAGGTGGCATCCTACTTGGAACGCGACGTGAAGGTACCGCAACTTCTCCTGCTGCAGGGCCGCGCCTTGGGGATCGATCAGGAGCCGGCGATCGCCGACTGGTTCGCGCGCAAAAAGGAAGAAATCCTCATCCGCGAAATGCGGCGTCGCGCCACGGCGAACCAGAAGCCGGTGACCGAGCAAGAGATGCGCGCTCACTACGATGCCCATCCACAGAGTTACCAGACTTCGTCCATGGTAGAGGTCGTGGAAATACAGGTCGAAGAAGAGGCCCAAGCGCGAGAATTGCTATCCCAGATGCGCGCCGACCGACAGCGGGCCGCGCCGCTAATCGCCTTCCTCGCCGAAATAAAAAAGAATGGCCGCGAGGTAGGCGCGTTGCATGAACTCAACGATGAACTCGCGGTATCTGGCTGGCTCAAGCAGCGTCTCAGCGACCCGTTAGGTGCGGCGCAAGTCGCCGAGGAAATTGCGAACGCGACCGAGCCAGCAGACCTCGCCGAGATTTACATCGCGCGCCAACTCGCGGCCGTCCACAGCGTGCGCCACGGCAGCCGCGAGGTCGCGGGCCTCTACCAGCTCTATTGGCACGAGACGCCGAGCTTTGGACCCCTGGTCAAAGTGGCTATGGAGGCCGAAGTCGGCGCACTCATCGGCCCGGTAGAACACCACGGCCTGTACTCGATCGCCAAAATCGTGGGACGCGCCGAATCAGGGCGGCAGCCCTTTGCGGAAGTGCAAAAGCGCATCGAGCACACCCTGCGGCGCAACCGCGAGAACGAATTGTTCGGGCAGTGGCTGCAAGCGTTGCGCGCCGACGCCGCAGATGAAGTGGTTTTCTTCGACGACAACATCGAAGCACTGGGGCAGGACGCGCCGTGATCCAACGCGAACTCCGCAAGCTAATTGTGCCCCTGCTTGGGCCAGCGCTCGTGCTGCACATCGCGTTCTTTGTGCTGCCGGTGTGCAACGCCTTCTACTATTCGCTGACTTCTTGGTCGGGCGTATCGCCGGAAAAGGAGTACATTGGCTTCGCCAATTTCGTGCGCGCCTTTGGCGATCACACCTTTCTCACGGCCCTAGAGAACGTCTTTTTGTTTGGCATCCTCGGATTCTTAATCGTCTTTCCGCTGAGTCTGCTGTTCGCGGTGATTCTCTCCAAGAAGCCGCCCTTTGCCGGCTTTCTCAAATTCGTCGTCTTTGCCCCCACCCTGCTCTCGGTCGTGGTCACCGCCGTGCTGTGGGGCAGCATCTACAACCCGGTCATCGGCCTGCTCAACGAAACCCTGCGCAGCGTCGGGCTAGACGCGCTCACCCGGCCTTGGCTGGGCAGCCGCCACAACGCCCTGCCGGCCATTGCCGTCGCCATGATCTGGCAGGGACTGGGCACCTATGTGATCCTATTTTTGGCCGGCTTGCAAAAGATCCCGCTCAGTTTTTACGAGTCCGCCGAGCTGGATGGGGCCAATGCCTGGCAGCAATTTTGGCACGTGACTCTGCCGCTGCTGTGGGACGTCGTGCAGATTCTAGTGATTTTCTGGATCATCGGCGCCTTTCAGGCTTTTGCCCTCATCTTCGTCATCACGCGCGGCTATCCCAACGTCATCGAGGTGCTGGGGACCTACATCTATTGGGCCGGCTTTCAGGGGCAGAGCATCGGCTATGCCTCGGCTATGGGGGTCGTCATGTTCTTCTTCGTACTGGCGTTTAGCCTCGCGGTCAATCGGCTGATGCGCCGCGAAAGCGTGGAATACTAAAGATGCGCCGCTTGCCCAAGCTGCTGGCCATTCTGTTCATGGGGGGCTATTGCCTGAGTTCCCTAATCGCCCTCTTCTGGGTGACTTATACCTCCTTTAAGACGAATCCCGAGTTCTTTGCCAGCACCTGGTCCTTGCCAGCCGAATTGCGCTGGCGCAATTACGCGTACGCGTGGGACAACGCCGAAATTGGCCGCTACTTTTTTAATACCGCCTATATCACCGCGCTCGCCACCAGTGGCACCTTATTGGCTTCGGCCATGGCGGCGTACGTCCTATCGCGGGTGCCCTTCCGGTTCAGTCGCTTCACCTTCTATCTCTTCCTGTCGGCCATGATGGTGCCGCCCATGCTGTACCTCTTCCCGCTCTTTGTGCAGATGCGGCACTTGCACCTGACCAACAGCCACTTTGGGTTGATCGTGCTCTACATCGCCACCGGGCTGCCCTTTTCGATCTTTGTCCTGACGGGTTTTTTCCGCACCCTGCCGACCGAAATGGAAGAGGCCGCGCTGATCGACGGGGCCTCGCCGTGGCGGACCTTTTGGACGATTGCGCTGCCCCTTGCCAAGCCTGGGCTAATCGCGGTTTCCATCTTCAACTGCATCAACTACTGGAACGAGTTTTTCTGGTCGCTCATCCTCCTCCGCACCGGCAAGCTCTACACGCTGGCGCGCGGCCTGCAAACCCTGTTCTGGAACATGTCAACCGAATCGCGCTGGACCGAGTTATTTGCCGGTCTGGTGATCGTTATGCTACCTCTGATCGTGGTGTTCATCCTGTTGCAGAACCGCATAACAGAGGGCCTAACCGTCGGCGCGTTGAAAGGATAATTGAGAATTAGGAATTACCCCACCCCAATTCTTAATTCCTAAATTGATTATGAAACGCCGAGATGTTCTCAAATACCTTGCTGCCGCTTTCGCCGGTGGATGCGGCCGCTACTTGCCCGGAGAAAACGTGCTGGAGATCGCCAACCTCCAGCCACCTGCCGCCCAAGTGCCGATCAATCAGGTCATGTGGCGGGCCGTGGAGCGCTTTCGCGAGGCGTACCCAGATGTCCAAGTTGAGCCAGCCAGCGGCGGCGGTGGTGGCTACCAAGAATTGATGATCCGCGTCATGGAGGGACACCCGCCGGACATCATGTCCTTTGCCACAGCCGAGACTGGCCTGACTTATGCTTACGTCGAGCAGGGGCACGTCCTCGATATGACGGAGTACCTCCAGCGGCCTTCTTGGGATACGCCGGGCAAAACTTGGCTGGAGACCCTCGACCCGCTCTACCGAGGGCCGCTGACGTACAAAGGCCGCTATTACGCCATCCCTCAAAACGTGATATCCCTCCAAGTGTATTGCAACGCCGAGCTATACCAACGCGCCGGTGCCGATCTCAACCCGCAGACCTGGGACCACTTTCTCGACAACTGCGAACGACTCAAACGCGCCGGTATAGTCCCCATTACCCAAGACGGCATCCACTGGTACACGAGTTGGTGGTTCGACCACTTAGCCCAGCGCATCCTCGGTGCCGACAAGGTGCGCCAAGCCTTCCGCGATCCCCAGCGCCGGACCCCATGGACCGAACCCGGGTTTCTCCAGGCCGCCCGCATGGTCGAACAGATGCTAGATCGGGAGTATTTCGCGGAGGGGTTTGCCGGCCTCAATCACATCGAGTCCGAGCTTTTGTTCTGGCAGGGACGAGCGGCGACTGTATTTGTCGGCAGTTGGTTTACCAGCGGTCGGACCGCAGTAATTGGGAAGGACTTTCCTTTGTACGCCTTTCGCTTTCCCGCAGTCCGGGGCGGGCGCGGGAATCCGCGCGACTTGATCGGCACGGTCAACACCCAGAGCATCCCTGCTCTGGCCCGCCAGCCCGAGCGGGCAGCAGAATTTCTGCGCTTGGTCAACAGCCGCTGGTTCCAAGAGCAGATGGTACAACAGGCCCAGATGATCAGCCCGCTTGTCGGTATGCCGCTACCCGGCATCCAACAAGGCTTAGATCAGATCCTCGCCGAGACCGAGCAGTTCTACTCATTTTCCTTTGGTCTAGAAGGAGCGCACCCGTTCTTGTATCGCCAATACTGGAACGAGTGGAATCAGTTCATGGTGGCACGCGAGCTATCGGCTTCCCAGCTCGTGGAAAACCTCGAAAACATCTTTACTCGTTATTATGGCCACATCGCGGCCTAGCAGGCCGTGCTTGGTCATCTATAGACTATAAGACGAAGTCATCGATCACGATCCTCGTCTTTTCGGCCTCAATTCAACGGTATGGATCGCGTCGTTATTGGCGCAGTATCTACACGCAGAGCATACCCTCTGCGTTTGGGTGTCCAGTATCCGCCAAGCGCTGGTTCGATTAGAGATTAAATGGAAACGGCCTCGGCATACCTTGTCGTTGCGCTCGCCGACTTGGCGGCAAGCCAAAGGCGGCTTAAAAAGGGGCTGGCGACGCGGGAACGCACCGTAATCCTCATGCTGGATGAAGTCATTCTCACCGAAGACGCGGGTTGGCCAACCAACCCACCGCCTCCATCGATGAGTCCGCCGATAGGGCATGCCAGTATATCTGGCAACGGAGCCCAAAGGAGCGAGTGCAAAAAGCCGGCGTCTACGCTGATAATTTCTGGCTGAAGTCATAAACCTTGTGTAAACAAACTTTTTGGCAACTACTTAGGTCTGCCGTCTCCAAGTGCTTATCTATTTCTTTGTGGAGGTCTTGACCTGCTTGGATTTTTCTGTCCTCCCACTCTTCGATACAAAAATCCTCTTTCAGAGGGGCAAGGTGCTTTGCTAGCTCGTCCAGTAGATCTTCGTCTTTGTGGGTATAACTATAAAAAATCTTCATAAGTTCTGGCCTTTCCGTTACTCGTTAGCAAGAATTATCGAGTTGTCCACCAACTCAAAAAACTTAAAAGATAATAACTCTACTAGTATATGTTTTTATCTCATCCGCGTTACTCGGCTGCCTCTATAACATCCCTTGGGTTGATAATGTAGGCGATAGACTCGCGGCTCCTGACGAGCAGCTTGGCAAACGGGTCTCTCACCCGCATCAAACGCGGGTGAGACGTGGCGCAGTCAAAGACGACGTAGAGCCAGTATTCGTCGCGGAGATTGCAAGCCTTGGCCCATTCATTATCACTCATTTCAATGCCGCCGGTGCCGGCCCGTCCCTTGACTTCTATGGCGCGTCGTTCCCCTTCGGCACGGCGAGAAAGCAGATCAAAGCCCGGCCAGTCGGTTAGCCCAGCGCACCGCGCCAGTTCGGGCCGCGAAACATCCTGTACCTCGGCACCGAAGCGCTTCTCATAATCGGTAGCCACCTCCACGGCAATGGCTTCGACATCGGCATCGTAGCGCTCAGCTTCCTCGGCATCTTAGGTCGGTACCACGAGGGCGTGAACGAGGAACTCGATCTCACCGGCCTGAATGAGATCTGGTTCGGCTCGCAGTTCGGCGAGGCGATGATGTGGGAGTGGGTCAATTAGCGAGGTTTCTGCGGCGAATGCGGAATTAAAAAGGTGGCCGTAGGCGAGACGATGCGCCTCGGCAACGGGGTCGGCAGAGAAGTCCATGGGCAAATCGGATGACATATAGGACTTAAACGATTCGAGAGGTGGATCGTCTTATTTCTACTATTATGCGTCTATCTGCGTTCATCTGCGGATTATCGTTAGGATTGCTATAGACCTTGCTATCTCCTCAAATGCCTAAGATGACACCGCCGCTATTCCTTCACCGCACCAGCCGTCAGCCCCTGCGTGAAAAATCGCTGGGTGAAAAGGAAGAACAGCACCGTCGGCACCAAGGCGATGATCGAGGCCGCTGAAATGTAGCGCCAATTGACGCCGAAGACGCCTTGGAGGCTGGCCAGTCCCAATTGCAGGGTGTACAGCTCGCGGCTTTTGAGTACCACCAGCGGCCACAGGAAGTCGTTCCACTGGGCCACGAACGTAAACGCTGCCTGCGCGGCGAGGGCTGGTTTGACGAGAGGCATCATAATGCGCACATAGATGGTCCACGGGCCGCAGCCGTCGATGCGGGCGGCGTCTTCTAAGTCGGTGGGAATGGTGGTGAAGGCTTGGCGCAGGAGGAAGATGCCAAAGGCGTTGACAGCCACCGGCAGGATGACGCCGGCGTACGAATCCACGAGGCCGAGCTTCAAGGTGACGATGAAGAGCGGGATTAAGAGGACTTGGAACGGCACCATGGTCGTGGCCAATATGCAGTAGAAAATGGCTTGGCGTCCACGGAAATTCATGCGGGCGAGGGCGTAGCCGGCCAGCGAACAGCACGTCAAGTTGAGCAGGACGGTGGCGATGGCAATGTAGAAGGTATTGAAGAGGTAGCGCATGAACGGGAGGATGTTCCAAGCCTTGGCGAAGTTGCCCCAGACGATGGGGTCGGGAATCCACTGCGGCGGATGGGCGAACAGATCGGCCGACTCGGCTTTGAGCGCGGTGGATAGCAGCCAGGCGAAAGGAGCCAGCAAGACCGCGCCGACCGCGCACAGGATCGCGTAGAGCAGGATGCGCTGGACCATTACACCCCGCCTCCGGTATTGTCGCCCCCGGCGATGCGAAAGTTGAGCAGGGCAAAGATCAATATGACGACCAGCAGGCACAGCGAAACGGCCGCGGCGTATCCTACTTCGAGGTATTTGAACCCAAGCGTGTAGATGTAATAGGCCAATAGGTTGGTGCGGTGGAAGGGGCCGCCGCCGGTCATCACGTACACTTCGCCGAAGGTGCGCAAGGCGGCAATGGTGGCGATGATGGAGACCACGAGTGTGTAGGGCTTGATCGTTGGGATGATGACGTGGCGCACGACCTGCCACCAACCAGCGCCATCGACGCGGGCGGCTTCTTTGAGTTGGGCTGGAATGCCCTGCAAGCCGGCCAGATAGATGATCATGTAGTACGGCGCGGCCTTCCACACGGTGACCATGGCCACGGCAAACAGGGCAATCGCCGGCTCGGTCAGCCACGCGGCTTGGGTTTCCACGCCCAACAGGCCCAAGAACGCCTCGGGGACGCCGCGCACATCGGCCAGCCACGACGGGCCGCTGACGCCCAGCCCCTTGAGGAAGGCGTTGAGCAGGCCGTCGGCATTGTACAGCCATTTCCAGACGATGCCGGCGACGACGATGGAGGTGACGACTGGAATGTAGTACAGGGTGCGAAACACCTTGATCAGCCGCAGCGAGTTGTCGAGCAGGAGCGCCATGAAAAACGACAGCACGACGAGCGCGGGTACGACGATGATCGCGTAGAGCAGGGTGTTGGCCAAGACCCGCCAAAACAACTCGTCGCCCCAAGCGCGGCGAAAATTGTCGAGGCCGACGAAGGTGGCCGGCGAGAAGATGTTGTAGCGGTGCAGGCTGAGATAGAGCGTGTCGAGCAAGGGATAGGCGAAGAACATGACTAGCAGCAATAGCCCGGGGGCGACGAAAAAATAAGGTGCGTAGTGTCTGTGCATGGTTAGTGGTTAGTGGTTAGTGGTTAGTGGTCAGTGGTCAGTGGTCAGTGGTCAGTGGTCAGTGGTCAGTGGTTGGGTTCCATTCGACTTAGGGAGTTGTGGGGAACTGGTCACGGGTCACCGATCACTGACCACCGACAAAGCGCGACAGGTGGTTCCACTTGGATTCGATGCGGCTCAGGGCTGCGTCCGCGCTCTGCTGGCCGGCCAGTGCCTTGGCGAATTCCTCGTGGAGAATGTCCTCCATCCGGCTCCAGCTTTTGACGTCGGGCGGAGCCATGACAAAGGAGTGGGCGATATCGGCCGCGGAAAGCTGGTTGGCGGCGTCGGCCAGCGTGGTGGGTGGGCGGCGGAAGTAGGGGTCGGCGGCGGCTTGGACGGTCGAGGGCAAGATGGCGACGCGGCGGCAGAATTCGAGTTGGTTGGCGTCGTTGGTGACAAACAGCCCGAAGTCAACGGCTTGCTCTACGTGGGGCGAGGCTTTGGGCACGACCAAGACTTGGCTGGTGGCCGGCACTTGGCCGAGGCGGCCGCGCGGCATGGGCGCTGGTACTGCCTTTTTGGCAAAGGAGTCGTCGAAGTAGCGGGTGATCCAGCCGCCAGAAAAGGGCAGCATGGCGGCGCGGCCCTCGATGAACCAATTGACCTCGTCGCGGTGGGAGGCGGCGAGGGCCTCGGGCGGCACGATCTCCTGCTGATAGGCATCAATCCACTGCTGAAAGATCGCCTTGGCCTCGGGGTGGTTGATGCGGGTGCGGCGGGCGTTGGGAACGAACAGCGGCCAGAACCCGTCTAGGCGCAACAGGGCCCAAGGTGGAGCTATGAGCGAGGGATGCAGCCGCCAAGAGACGCCGTATTTGCCGGTGCGCTCGCGGATTTGGCGGCCCATGGCGAGCATTTCGTCGATGGTGGCGGGGGGGCGCTCGGGGTCGAGGCCGGCTTGGGCGAAGAGGTCCTTGTTGTACCAGAGCATGGAGACACCGACGTACCAAGGGATGGCGTAGTTGCTGCCTTGGAAGTAGCCGACGCCGCGCCAGAAGTTTTCGAGCCGTTTGGCCTTTTCGGCTGGCGCGACCGCTTCGTCCATGTTGACGAGGATGTCGTATTGCAGGAAGCGGGGCAGGTCGTAGATGTTGGCCAAGTCTGGGGGCGCGTCGCCGACTAAGGCGGCGAGGAATTTCTCGGCCACTTCGCCGCCGCTGACATCGACCCATTTGACTTTTACGCCGGGATGCGCCTGCTCGTACTCGGCGATCATGCCCAAGATGTAGTCGGCAAATGCATCGCCGAGGGCAATGGTCCAGAACTCGAGGGTGATGGTGGTGTCTTGGCGCGGCTCAGGGCTACAGGACGAAAGGGCGAGGAGGAGCGCAAGGACTAATGGCATTAGGCATTAGGCATTAGGAATTAGGAATTAGGAATTAGGAATTGGGAATTGGGGGATATAGCAATCCTGAATGACTTGAACGATTCGAGCTGCGGATCGTCTTGTTTCTACTATTCTGCGTCCATCTGCGTCCATCTGCGGATTATCTTGTAAGTGATGTAGGATTGCTATATAAGGAGGAGTGCATGGATGGGTACAGGGCCTTGTTTATAGGAATAGAATTGGGCATTATCGCACGGCGCGTTGTGTTGACAAACTACGTTTAGGCGCATCTGCAATCAATGCGTCAATCCCGAAAGGATATTCTATGCGTCTGTTTTTCTTTACCCTGCTAAGCGCGGTCTTTTTCGCCTGCGCGGATAATCCGCTCGCCGAGCGAGTGGATGAATTAGAGCAGCGGCTCGACGAAGTTGAAGCCGCCCAAGAGGAGGACCGGCTGAGCCTGTTGGTGCGGCTTGATGCCCTTGCGGTGACGGCGGACAATGCTGAAGAGATTGGCCAAGTCCGCGCCAAGCTGAACCAGACGACTATTACGCGGCGAGAATTTGAGGACCTGCAAGAGCGCGTGGACGAGTTGGAAGGCCAGATTGGGGATTGGAGTGGGATCGTCCATTCTTTGCAGTACTCCGTGTATGCCGTGCTTGCTAACGTATGGCACGAATCATACAGCGACGATGATTTTTTTGTGTTCATGGGCACAGGCTTTGCCGTGGACAGCGAGACGCTAGTCACCAATGGGCACGTCATAGATGGATTGATTGACTATAGCAATTATATAGAGGACTTCAATCGGACAAATGGAACTGAATGGAATAGTTCGTGGGCAGTGGTGCAAAACCTGACGACTTCCCTCAACGCTGGATCGAATCTCTTTTATATAGAATACTACTTGCAACACCCTGAATGGGACGGTGATACTAGGTCGCCCGATATAGGTACGCTGGAGATATATGAGGGATATATTTCGCGACGCGTCTCCTTGGCAACGAGCAGCGTGGCTCGCCGCTTGAGAGTCGGTGCTCCGATAGCGACGTTGGGATTTCCCGGCGAACTCCAAGGCGGCGAGTTGTCCGACCTTTTTCCAATTGCCACCTTCAAGAATGGCGCAATCAGTGCTTTGCGTCCGCCCTTCCGAGATGAGCCGTACACCACGTTGGACACCTACATCGTCCAGCACAATTTCGACGTCACCGGCGGCACCAGCGGCAGCCCCATTTTCGACGCCTCGGGCCAAGTGGTAGCCATCAACAACGCGAGCATGGAGGCGGATTTCAGTGGTATGGGTATAGACGGAGATTTGCCCCGCATCGGACAAGGCTCCCTCGGCTTCGGCATTCGCGCTGACAAAATTCACGAATTGCTCGACCAAGCGGGTGTAGCGGCTAAGCCGACGACGGACGCTAATTTCAGCGAATTAGCCAGCCGCTTAGACGGGCGGGACATTAGCTCGCTCAACATTGTGACGACGCAGGAGGACTTGACGGAGCGGCTGGGTGGGATGCAGTAAGGATCAATCCGTCTGGATCTTGAACGACTGTACCTCGATATGCTCGTGATCCGACATTCGCGCTTGCTTTAGGGCGTGCTCGGTCAGCGGCAGGTAGTAATGGGTCTCGGCATTGGCTTTGATAAAGCCCTCGGCGTACGCGCACCCGGCGGCTGTGCCAAAGGCCCCGTCACTGGTCTCGATTCGCTTGCGCGCATACGCCCCGCCGTAGCCCTGGCTCTCTAGGCAATCCAGCGCCGCCAGCTTCTTGGTGACCACGTCGGTAATGTCGATAAAGACGTCGTTGTAGTAGCCGCCCTCTGAATCCCAGACACTGCGCGGAATTGACGCAGCTCCGGTGCCGAAATAGAAAACTTGGGCGACCCGATGCGGTGGGTGGCTGTCGCCGGGATCTACTCCATTGGCCAGCGCGAGCGCGTGGAGGACGATTTGACCGCAGATGGCATGGGCGTTGGTCAGTCCGTCGCCTTCCTTGGGAAAGTGGGTCAACACTACATCCGGCCGCAGTTGGCGCACCAGCCGCGCCAGGCGGCGCACGGCCTCCTCGGTAACTCGCAGCACGGCGTCGTCGGCTCCGAAAAAGTGGATTTCCTCGACGCCGAGCAGGGCACAGGCCCGTCGCACCTCATCGGCTTTGACGTCGGCGCGCTCGGCCATTAGCTCCGTTAGTTGGTCGGCTTGCGGGACTTCTGCCCGGTGGAACATTTCGTCGCTGATCACCTTGTCGTGGACCCTCGCTCCGTGCGTGAGCACCACGCAGCCGACCCAGTCGCCGCGAGCGACGTGATGGGCCATGGTGCCGCCCGATTGGTCGAAGATGTCGGCTGGATGTGCGCCGATGGACAACAGCCGCAGAGTATCGCTCATGTTTGGTTCCTTTCGCGTTTTGTCTGCACTCATGCCGAGACCGCGATCGGTACTCGGTGAATGACGTTGCCGAGGTAGCCTTTGGGGTTCCAAGGCTGGCGGAAAGGCTGGGCGTTGCCCGCATCGTCAAACGCCCGCGCCCAGATTTCGTAGTAGCCCTTGCTGGCAAAGGTTAGCTCGGCGCTCCAACCATACCAAGCGTATTTATTGGCTGGCGGAGTTAATTGGGCCTCTTGCCACTGGATGCCGAGGTCGGTGGAGACGAGTACCTTGGCCACGCTGCGCTCGCCGGCCCAAGCGTGTCCGCTAGCGCTGAGCGGAACGCCCGCTTGGACGGTCGCGTTGGCTTGTGGCGCGGTGATGAGCGACTTGACGACCCACGAGGTGGCAATGACCATGTCGGCTTCCGGTGGCTGGTCGCCGGGGGCGATTGGATAGGATGGGACGCGGTACGAATAGCCGCTCATTTGCGCGGAATCGTGGACGGTGTCGCACACCCAGATGCGGTTGAGCCACTTCTGCATGGAGCTGCCAATCCAACCTGGAACGAGCAACCGCGCTGGGAATCCGTGGGCTGCCGGCAGCGGCTCGCCATTCATTATTAAGCGCGATTAAGGTGTGCTCGTCCATGGCTTTCTCGATGGGAATGCCCCGCGAAAACGGAGGGGCGTCCTCGCCGTAGTTGGCGAGGTACACGGCCTTCTCGGTTACTTCGGCCGCTTGCAACACATCGCGCAAGCGCACGCCCGTCCACTCGCTACAGGCCACGGCCCCACGAATCCACTGCGTACCGCCCACCGTGGGCGCGAATGCGCTACGACCGTTTCCCGCGCATTCCAACACTACCTGTAGAGTGACTTGCGGCAGGCCGTGCAAATCGTCTAGTGAAAAGGCGCGTTGGTTGCGGACCTCGCCGTCAATGGTCAGGCTCCAGCCTTGGGCATCACGGCGCATGGCGCGCTCGGGAATGCTGCCGTTGTTGCGCACGAAATGGCGCGCAGTCGGCGTGACGTCCGCGGCGAGCAGATGCGGGGGAAACTCGCCGTTGAATGGGTATTGCGAGTGGACGATCATGTCTGGCTTCGGCAGCCCAATCACGGTTGGGTCAATCCCATCGGCCGCTGGCTGAACGGGTCCCTCGCTACAGCTTGGGCCAGCGCCAAAGACGCCGAGGCCCGCTAACGCCGCTCCCTTGCCTACGGTCGCTAGGAAGTGCCGCCGCGAGGTGATTCGGTCCAAGTGTGCCAATTCGTCCGCACGCGCTCCGTTTTTCGTTGGCAGGTAGTTTTGTTTGTAGTTCGATTCAGGCATGACGATCTCTTTTACTTCACAGATGTTACGCACGGGCTTCTTAGGTCTAGGATGCTTCGCTTGCGCTCAGCATGACAAAGAAGGAGAACGCCAGCCTCTGTCATGCTGAGCGGAGCGAAGCATCTCATACCCGGGCCTGTACGTAACATCACTTACTTCAATCTATGGCGCGACCTCACCAGCGAAAACGTTGGTCTTTGCTTCCATCCTCACTTGAACAGACTCTTGCGGCCTATCCTGCTGCACAACGAGCACTCAGCCGGCTGGTGTCCGCACGCTGGACAGTGCTCGCGGCCAAAGTAGATGATTTGCAGGTGCAGGTCATTCCAGCGCTCTTGGGGGAAAAGACGCTTGCAGTCCCGTTCCGTCTGCTCGACGCTCTTGCCGTTGGACAATCCCCAGCGGTAGATCAGCCGATGGATGTGGGTGTCCACGGGGAAGGTCGGCACGCCGAAGTTCTGCGCGAGCACAACCTGCGCGGTTTTGTGCCCCACCCCAGGCAGGCGTTCGAGCGCGGCCAGATCAGGCGGGACTTGGCCGCCGTGTTCGGCGAGCAGGATTTGCGACAGCTCCCAGATGGCCTTGGACTTGCGCGGGGCCAGTCCGCAGGGGCGAATGATCTGCTCGATCTCTGCCACGGCCAGCTTGATCATGCGCTCGGGCCGGTCGGCGCGGGCAAAGAGCGCGGGCGTTACTTGGTTGACGCGCACATCCGTACACTGCGCCGAAAGCAATACGGCAATCAGATGCGTGTAGGGGTCTCGACGCTTGAGCGGCACCGAGGGATCTGGATAGAGCCGCTGGAGTACGTCGAGGACGATCTGAACTTTGGCCGTAGTTGTTAGCAACCTACCTCCTACACGGGGCCTTTGTATGTTGAACCTCTGGTGTCAGGGCAACTAGTCCGTCATTCCCGCGTAAGCGGGAATCCAGTTATGCCGTAGAGGTGATTCTCGTATGTTGAACTGGTGTTAGGGCAACCATAATGGTTGCCCCTACATGGGTGTCCGTACTGCTAGGACGATTCGCTACTTTCCGCCCATTGAGTTTTCATCTGCTCCATTTCCGCATTGGGGCGAATTTTTCTACTGGTGATTTGATTCTCCGAATCGTACAACCACTGGCCTTGGTCGTCGCGCAGGACGGGCATGCGCTGGGCGACCGCCGGGGGTTCGGCCACGCGGGTGGATTCGGCGGCGTACCAGTAGGCGACGCTGCTCATCTCGTTGCAGAGGTGATTGCCGTGGCCGTGTTCGATGGTGGCCTTGATTTCCCGCTGGAAATGGACGGGGTTTTCGAGGTGGTGGACGTACGAAGTTTGGTAGCCGTTGGTGTTGTTTTCGTGGATGGAGGAGCCGTTGCGCAAAAAGGCGTTGTCCTGCATACCCCACGCTTGGTTGAGGTAGTCTTCGCTGCCGGTGCCGTGCAGCTCGGGGGGCCATTTGTAACCATCGACCCAGATCATGTCGTCGCCCTCGCCCCACCAAGTGCCCTGGAAGTTGGTGACGCTGATGTTGCAGCCGATGTAGTGACCGCGGCCTTGGGTCTCTAAGATGACGTAGTTGTTGTCCCAAGCCGTTTGTTCCTTGTTGACGATGTTGGCCTCTGGCGAGTTGACGCGGATCTCGTGGCCCCAGCCGCCAAAGGGGTTTTCGCGGCGGAACTCCGCGTGGAAATACCCGGCCTCGCTCGGCACGTCACCGGTCTCGTAATCGACGTAGAAGTACTGGCGGTGCCGTTCGCTGCCCTCGTTGACCAGTTCGACGACGGCGCGCTGGCGGAAGGGCATTTGCGCGTACGCGTTGAGGGCGCAGCCGGTGTTAAAAACATTGTTGCTGCGCGTCGAGGCCGAAAAGAGCAGGGACTGATAGGAGTTGACGATGCCGTGGCCGAGGCCGAAGAAATCGCCCAACGGGCACACCACGCTGGGGAAATCTGCGTCATCCCAAGTGATCTTGAGCAAGCACTCTCGGTAGTGGTTGGCCTGGGTCAGCCAGAGGTGGGTGATGCGGCCGGGGCCTTTGATGTCGGCGAGGACTGCGCTCTCGCCGGGTTCGATCCACCAGGCGTCGCTGTTGCGGCCGGTTTCGTCCCAGGACGAGGCGCGCCCGGTTTGGGCGTCGAGGATATTGGCGAGTTGGTCGAGCATGGCGTTCTCCTGAATGTACGTGTATTGGTGAGTTATCCGCAGATGGGCGCAGATGTAAAATTTTAGGCTTTGACTTTCCCGGCTTTCTGCACCTGTTCGTAAATCCGCGCGAATTCTTCAGACCCGTCGTCGTTCCAGACCTCGGTGCGCACGCCGCGCACATTGCCTTCGACAAAGCCGGTCAGCCGCTCGACCGCTGGGGTGCTCGGGGTGTAGTACGTGGTGCCGCCGGGCAGGTGCAAGACGCCGACGTGGCGCGGCAGTTCGCTCTTGGGCCGCGCGGCTAGCTCTGCCAATATCTGCTCATCGACTTCCACACCTAGCCCCGGTCCTTCGGGTACTGGCGTGCTGCCTTCACTCACTTCGAGGCGGCCGCCGGTCACATCTTCGGCGTATTGGTCGTCTAAGTTGGTCGAATGCGAGACATTGGGAATGACCGTGCCCAAGTGCATGGCCATGGCTTTGCACAGGGTGCCGCCGGTGAGTTGGACCACGGTCGAAAGGCCGGCGGCCGCTGCGGCCAAGCCCCGGCGGATGGATTGGCCAATGCCCATTTCGCCGATCATGTAGAGGTCGGCCACATCCCGCTGAATTTCCGGGCCACCCCCGAGCTGCGGCACGTGCATCAAGAGTGGCAGAGAGGTCTTGGAGCGCAACAGACGCCAGCCCTCGATGTCGTAGGGATAGAGCGGATCTTCCAAGAAGCCGACGACCGGAAATTTTTCCAACTCATCGACGATGCGCAGCACGGCGGTAGAAGGTCGATTATGGTTAAAGTCCCAGTGGACCTTAAAGCCCTCCGGCGCGACTTCTTGGGCGGCGCGCGTCTGCTCGATCACGTCGTGCTGTTCGGCCGAGTGCATCTTGAAGATGGTGTAGCCCTCTTGAGCGGCGCGCTGGATTTCGCTGGCAAAGTCCTCGGGGGCCGCCGGTCGGGTCCACGCTGCTACGGGCACGCGGTCGCGCACCTTTTGGCCCAAGAGTTTGTACGCCGGCTCTTCGATGGCCTTGCCCATAGCGTCGTACAGCGCGCCCATCAGGCCGGTGCTGAGCGCACCCGCGACGTAGTTGAACGGCGATTGGTCGATCATGCCCGCGATTTGCCCCTCGGACAGCGAGGTGTGGCCGCGCTCGTCGCCGTAGCCGACGACGCCGTTGTCGAGGGTGACGCGGAAGACGGTCTGAGTGTCGATGCCGGAGAAGCGGACCTCGTGACCTTGATAGCGGTCGCAAAGGCGCGGATTGAGGTGGAAAAATTCGACGTTGGTGATTTTCATGGATGTGCTCCCATGCAATAGTTAAGAAGATGATTCCTCAGCGAGAGGGATGCTCTTTCCGGGCCGCTTCAATTGCCGCCTCAATATCCTCGATGGTCAAATCCTTAAAAAGCTCCTTGCGCTCTTTAGTGTAGTCACCATAGCCTGTTGTGAATTGGCTACAGAAACGCACTGCATCTGCTGGCCCCATTTCCCGCACTAAGAGCCTAATAGCCTGCTCGTTAATTTCGCTTAATGGCCTAGCTGGGACTGCCATTTTTCTATTTCCTCCGCAAGTTCTAATGGTGAAACTGCTTTGGTTTTACCTTTGACCGCTCGCTTTGCTTTCCGCAAAAATAAATCATCGCAAGTGCAGAAAAGGTCTGCCTCGCCAGCTTCCGCCGATGCAAGATGTAGGCTATCCAAGGCCGCAATCCCTGTTTGGTGTAGCTCTTTGGCGCGCCTTGCTACAGTTTTCGCGTGCTGAACACAGATTGATGCAGCCCAAATAGTTTCCAAGGCAAATGCCCGACGTACTGGGTGCGGATTGCGCATAATTTCAAAAGTAAGCACATCGGACGACATAAGCTCAATGCGACCGGTTCTAACAAGGTCGAGAATGCTCAAAATTGCTTCAGCCTCAAGACGATTGCGAAGTTGCGATTTGTCGTCAAGTGGGCGCTGAAGACTGCAAGTGTCCAGATAAACTCTCATATTTGGAGACTACAAGCCATGCAGGACTTTGCCGGGATTCATCAGGTTGTCTGGGTCGAGTGCTTTTTTGATGCGGCGCATGACCTCGACGCCTGGGCCGCACTCGGCTTCAAGTGCGTCGATTTTGCCCAGGCCGATGCCGTGTTCGCCGGTGCAGGTTCCCCCAGCTTGGAGTGCCCACTCGACGATCTGCTCGCCCAGCCGCTGAACCTGCGCGAGTTCCTCGGCGTTACCCGGCTCGATGAGGCAGACGACGTGGAAGTTGCCGTCGCCGACGTGGCCGAAGAGCGGCGCGGGAAAGTCGAGGTTGGCCAGCGCGGTTCTCGTCTGGTGGATGCAGCGGGCGAGGGCCGTAATCGGTACGCAGACATCGGTTACGTAGCCGACTGAGCCGGGGCGGAGCGCACGCGAGGCGTAATAGGCATCGTAGCGCGCCTGCCACAAGCGGTCGCGCTCACCGGCGGCCGTGGCCCAGCGGAAGGGACCGCCGCCTCGCTGAGCTACGTACTCGCCAGCGGTTTCAGCTTGTTCGATGACTCCCTGGTCTGTGCCGTGAAATTCAAAAAAGAGCGTTGGTGCCACTTCGTAATCAAGGCCGGCGTATTGGTTGCAGGCCCGCATTTGCACTTCGTCGAGCAATTCGAGCCGCGCGACGGGGATTCCCGCGCTTAGGACGTCGATGGCCGCGGCGACGGCGGTGTCGAGGTCGGCGAAGGGGCAGACGGCTGCGGAGATGGCTGCTGGCAGCTTGGCTAGGCGCAGGGTTACTTCGGTGATAAGGGCCAGCGTGCCTTCGGTGCCAACGAGCAGGGCGGTCAGGTCGTAGCCCGCCGAGGATTTGCGCGCGCGTCCGCCCGCTTCGACGACGGTGCCGTCAGCAAAGACGGCCTTGAGGCCCAAGACGTTGTCGCGCATGGTGCCATAGCCGACCGCCGCGCTACCAGAAGCGCGGGTGGCGGCCATGCCGCCCAAGGAAGCGTCGGCTCCGGGATCGACCGGAAAGTGCAGGCCGGTATCTTGTGCTCGGAGGTGTTCGTTGAGTTGTTGGCGGGTGACGCCAGCTTCGACCGTGGCGTCCATGTCGGCGGCGCTGACGCGGAGGATGCGGTTCATGCGCGAGAGATCAACGCATAGGCCGCCGCGCACGGCAACGATGCCGCCTTCGACGGCCGTGCCGGTGCCAAAGGGCACGATCGGCACTTGGTGCGCGGTGCAGATCCGGGCGATCTGGGCTACTTCATCGACATTTTCGGGAAAGGCTACGGCCTGTGGCGGTTGCGGCGCGTGGTACGAGGCGTCGGCAGCGTGGGCGCGGCGCACCTCAGAGGTTTCATTCAGGCGCGAGCCGAGAAGAGCGGCAAGCGCCGACAGGGCTTGGGGGTCTATGGGAGTCATGGGCGGGTAATATGTCCAACGGCTGGGGGGCCGTCAAAGAAATCGATCATCAAATACTCAGGTGAGTTCGGCGCGCCGATTATAGGGCAGAGGAAAAGCTCCCGATCAGAGGTGTCTTCTGGACGGCTCGCTGCCTTTTTCACATTATCGTTTTCCACCTCTAACCGGAGCCTAAACAAAATGTCGAATCCTCTTCTCAGCGCCGCCGAGAGCCGCCAGAACCGCGTAGATGAATCGTGGGGGCATCTGACTTGGTTGGCGGGCCGTCCGCAGGGCAATGTCGAGGGCCTCACCTTGGGCCGCGTCGTCCTCAAAGCCGGCCAAGCCAACCCGCGCCACGCTCACCCCAATTGCGAAGAAGTACTCTATTTACTCGCCGGTCGCGTAGAGCACACCTTGGGCGACGAGTCTTTCACGCTAGAAGCTGGCGATACGCTCGCCATCCCAGCCGGCGTCTTCCACAACGGCATTAGCCTCGGCCCCGAGGACGCGGATATGATCGTGGCCTACTCGGAAGGCGACCGCCAATTTGTCTTGGAAGACCTAGACGCCGCCCGATAGTAGGCCACTCGTGACCCGCAGTGGCTATCAACATGCTGATCCAAATACGTCTGGACAAAGCCTAACCGCACAGTGCGATGGCCGCCTACACCCAAGCCGACCTACAACGCCATTTAGAAGCCCTCGGCGTCGAAGCGGGGGATATACTCTTTATCCATTCCTCGTTCAAAAGCCTGGGGCCTGTCGCTGGCGGAGCGCAGACTGTGATTGATGCGCTCCAAGCGGCGGTCGGCCCCGACGGGCTTATCCTGATGCCCTCGTTTCACCTGATTGAGCGGGGTGAACGAGCGCGGCGTTGGGACTGGGCGACTACTCCTTCGACCGTGGGCTGGCTGACCGAGTTCTTTCGCTGCTTACCCGACACCTATCGTTCGGATCACTACTCCCACTCGGTAGCGGCCCGAGGGCACGGAGCGGCGGATTTTGTCGCGGATCACTTACGTCAGGAGGGCTATACGTCGCCTTGGGATCTGGCTCCTTGGGGACGGACCTATGGCACTCACTCGCCCATGTTCCGCGCCTATCGACGCGGCGGCAAAATTCTCATGCTGGGCGTCGATTACCAGACTTCTACCTACATCCATCTGGTCGAAGTGCTCTACTGGCATCACTTGCGCCGAACCGATCCCCAAGTGGTCTATCCGGCTTTGGACCGCCCGCGTCTGGGGGCCTTTTGGGATGCTACCGGTCCACTGACACGAGGTGTCGTCGGCGCGTCTCCGTGCCGACTTTTTGCCATAGACACCTATGTCGATACCTTGCTGGCCGAGGTCGTGGCAGATCCCGAGCGCTATTTGGCCTGACGCTGGCTGCCGTCTAGACGTAGCTCCGCCTTCTAGACAAGCGGCTCTAGGGAAGGTGCGGCGGGAACGGGACTAATCAGGTGTGAAGTCGTCGGGTTCGAGAGCGTGCCAGTACACCGTGCCGTCGTCAATCAGGGACTGGATTTCGTGGACGTTGCGGACGCTGGCAATGGCGGCGTGGGCTGGGTGCCCAGTGAACCGAGTGAGTAGGGCGGCGTTGCGCTGGGCGCGGCTCGTATCGCGTTGGTCAGCGGTGTAGGAAGCCTCTACGGCGATGTAGTGCATAGCGCCATCAGAGTCCGTGGCCTCGACGACCAGATCGGCGCGGAAGAAGCTCTGTCGGTCGCCATGAGGTATGTCATCCCTCTCGCTATGGGTGAGCATTTGAACGAGGTCCGCTCTCATTAGAATGCCTTTGCACCGGAATCCCATACCCTCGGCAATCTCTATGAAGTGCGTACTGACCACTTGCCGCGCTGTGTTGCCGCGCAATTCGCCGATGGCATCTCCCTGTCGGCTGATGGCATCTCCCTGTCGGCTGATGGCATCTCCCTGCTGGGCTACGGTGTCGCGCAGTTCGCCGATGGAACTCTCCATTCGCTGATTGAACTGCCGCTGCTCTTTATTGAACTGCCGCTGCTCTTTATTGAACTGCTGCTGCTCTTTATTGAACTGCTGCTGCTCGTCAATAAAGCCCTCGACATGCGTTTCGAACTTGGCAAGCCGCTCGGGTAGCTGAATCAGTTCGTCGCTCAGGACGTGGCGGCGGACGGCTTGGCGGAACTCGTCGTTTTCGTTCAGCAGGCGGATCAGATCGTCGGTTGTATGGATGACAGTCATGGTGGTCTCCAAGGCGCGGTAGCGTATGCCGAGTGGCCCGCTTATGCCCTCGTCGTGCACATCCTTAATTTCGGAATCGTCTGTGTCTTAGTCAACGAAACCGTGCGACCATTGTCGGCCCGCAGAAACGCTCAAACTCGCATCCGCAGCATGGGGCGGCCAAACGACACTTCGAGAAATTGCCCGGTGTGCGCCGAGCGCGTGCCGGGAGGCATGAAGTGGATGACAAAGGCGCGGCGCTGGCGATCGGTTTGGTTGGGTGGGGTGTAGTGGAGGGTTTGGCAGTGGTGGAAGAGTGCGCCGCCTGCGGGTAGATCGATGACGGCGGCTTGGGCTGCATCGACTTGGTCGCCGTAGTCGAGCAAGGCACTGGTCTGTTCTGAGCGCTCGTGTCCGACGGGCGTCAGGTGCGATTCGGGCAGCAGGTGCATGGCCCCGTTGGTCACATCGACGTCGTCGAGTGTCATCCAGCAGCTAACCAAGTTGGCTGGCATACATTTCCAGTAGGCGTTGTCTTGGTGCCAGAAGACGGGGCCGCCGTGGTGGGCGGGTTTGTACAGGGCTTGGTCGTGGAAGAGTTGGATGTTCGGGCCGATGAGGTCTTCGGCAATGTCGAGGATGCGGGTGTCGTAGAGCAGTTGCCGGAAGAGGATGCTGCGCTCGCACATTTGCATGATCTGCAACATCTGCTCGTCGGCACTGTTCTTTTTATCAAGATCGTTGGTGTCGCTGATGGACAGGTTGCGGAAGCGTCCGTTCTGGCGCGCCTCGGCAAAGAGCCGGTCGTATTCATCGCGCAGCAAGGCGACGAGGTCGTCGTCTAATAGCTTGCCGATGATGATGTAGCCGCGGCGGCGGAATAGGTCGATTTGCTTTTGGTCCAGTGCTTTGTGGAGTTGGGTAGCGGATGGGGCTGTGGTCATGTTTATCCTCCTGGTGAGGCGTGCAAATTAACAAGGGCAGCGACAGATCACAACTGGCTAATTAGTAATGCGGCATGATTTGAACGATTCTAGATGTGGATCGTCTTGTGCATCCTATTCTGCGTCTATCTGCGTCTATCTGCGTCTATCTGCGTCTATCTGCGGATCACCTTGTAATGATGTAGGATTGCTAATAGACCGTTCCCCAGCCAGCCTCACTCCACGTACACTACCACTTCCTCTCCTTCGCGCCCTGCCGCGTACGTCTTCACCCGCATGGTTTCGTCGTACAGCGCCTGCCCGGTGGCCAAGTCGAATTCCCACTGGTGCCAAGGGCATTTGAGGACCAAGCCCTCTTGCCGATAGTCGATCTGGTACACGCCCGGCGACACGACCAAGGGCCGCAATCGACCCCGGCACAAGGGGCCGTTTTTGTGCGGACAGCTATTGCGCAGGGCGTAGTAGCGGCCTCCGATGTTGAAGACGCCGATCTCTCGGTTATCCACGTTGACGATCTTGCGCGCTCCAGCGGGCAGTTCCTCAGCTCGGGCGACCACATAGCGCTTAGAAGCCATAGAGTTCCGCGGCGTTTTGTGCCATGATGCGGTGGCGGTAGTCCGCGTCAAAATCGGCGAGGAAACCCGTTGGCTCGTCCCAGTCCCAGTGCGGGTAGTCGCTGGCGAAAACGAGGACCTCATCGGCGTGCAGCCACTCCAAGAAGCGCTTCATGTCGTCGCGCGTGGGCGGCTGGATCATGGGCTGGGTGCCAAAGCGGATGTGCTGCCGCAAGTACTCGCTGGGCAGGCGTTTGACCCACGGCGTGTAATCGCGCAGGCCCTTCCAGTCGGAATCCATGTGCCACATCAACCCCGGAACCCAGAACACATCGTGCTCGACGAAGAGGACGCGAAAATCGGGAAATTTTTCAAAGACGCCTTCGCAGATGAGGCTGACCGTATGCGCCATGGCGACCTGCGGCCGGGCCATGCGCATTTCCAGATAGTGCGAGGGATACCCCGCGGCCGTGGGTGGCGCGGCAATGCCGGCTCCCTCGGCCCCAAAGTGGATGCTCAGCGGCAGGCCGTGGCGCTGGCAGGCCTCGTAGATGGGGTGATAAAAGCGGTGGCCAAACGGTTGGCGCGAACCAGCCGGCATCATCACTTGGACACATTCGGGCTTGGGGCCTAGACGGTCTATTTCCTCCACGGCTAGCTGCGGGTCTTGGGGGGCGATGTGGATGGAGGATCTAAAGCGCGAGTCCGCACCCACCCAGTGCTCTAAGGTCCAATCGTTGAAGGCCCGACAATAGGCCGCTGCATAATCGCAATCCGAATGCACGGCCGCGCTGTACGGCCCACCCGTCAACACGGCCACGTCGATATCGTACTCGTCGAGATGTCTCTGGCGCGCTACTTCGACATTGGCCGCTGGATTGGTCTCTTGGTCCTCCCACAATTCTTGGCGGTTGCCGTGTTTGGGCATATTGGTATGGCCCAACTGCGGCATCATGGAGCCGAAGTCCTCAATGCGCTCGACATAGTGGCGCGGCAAGTAGGGAAAGAGGGCTTTGTCGTTGGGCAGGGTGTGATGGACGTCGCAGTCGATGAGACGGTGGCCGTTTGTGGCTGGGACGGAGCTGGCATTGGCAGTCATGGATTATCTCTCTAGGGATGGGCGCGGATGTATAGTGTAGATAAGAAGTGTCATCCGTGTGTCAAGGGGATAATTGTCGTCGGAAGAGTGAGCGGCTTCACGCGGACGCGGCCCGACGCAGGGTAAGAAGCGCGATTTCGGAAGGGGCACCGAGCCTCAGTGGCGGCCCCCAGTAGCCGGTACCTCGGTGGACGTAGATCCAAGTGTCGCGAAATTTGTGCAAGCCCGCGACATAGGGCTGTTGCAGAGGAATGGCGTACTTCCACGGCACGAACTGACCGCCGTGCGTGTGGCCTGACAGTTGCAGGTGGCAGTCGGCTTGGCTGGCGGCCTCTATGCTGCGCGGCTGGTGCGCGAGCAGGATGCGCACATCGGCTCCGTCGCTCGCAGCAAGGGCCTTGGCCGGGTCCGATGCGTGGTCGGGGACTAGCTCGCCGGCGCTGAAGTCGGTCGTGCCGGCCAAGGCGATCCGACCGCCGCCGCAGTCAATCTGGCGTAGCTCGTTGATCAGGACGTCGAAGCCGAGGCGGCGCGCCTGCTCAGTCCAGCGTTCCACGCCCGAGTAGTATTCGTGGTTGCCGGTGCAAAAATAAACTCCGAGCGGCGCGGTGAGTTCGGCTAAGGCGGCTGTGTGCGGGGCGAGTCGTTCGACCGGCCCGTCGGCGAGGTCGCCGGTGAAGGCGATTAGGTCGGGTTGCAATTCGTTGACGCGGGCGACAACGCGCTCCACAAAAGGGGCCTTGATGGTCGGGCCGATGTGGAGATCGCTGATCTGGACGATGCGCAGCCCAACTAGCCCGGACGGGAGATTTGCGATAGGGACATCGACTTGGCGGACCGCTGGCGTACGGCGGGCTTGGTAGTAGCCGTAGCTCGCCGCGACCAAGGCTAGGGCAAAGGTCGCCAAGTCGATGCTGGCGTTGAGTGCCGCGTCGATGGGATAAACCAGACCCAAGAGTAGTCCTCCTATATCACGCAGGAGCAGCAGCGTCGAGCAGACGGTAAAAAAGCCCATGCCGAGATAGGCCACCCAAGCGAGGGGATCCGTCAGCCAGGCCAGATGTGGACGGGAGCGCAGGCGAAAGAGCAACAAGGGCGTCAATAGTAGGAACACCAGCGCCAGTGCGGCCCCGACCTGGGCGGGTGGAGGGAGATAGGGGATGAGCCGCCAGCCCGAATAGCCGTAAATCGAGCCGAGCAGCGCTAGAAAAATCAGCGCAAACATGCCATGGTCTTTTTTTGAGAGGAAGTGCGGCTTTTATTGTAGAGGCAAGCCAAGACCTTTACAAGTCGAGGTAAGCAGGCCGACGGGTCTGTTTCCCGTCGGTCGAGTCGTTATTAAAGGACTTGGAGCTTACGTACACGACACCTAACCTGAGTGCACATTTTCTGTGTTGCCCTGGGAACGCGGGCCTCTGGCCCGCAGGCGGGCGAGACGCCCGCGCTCCCGGGTAAAACCCTACTGTCGTGTAGTTAGGACTTGGAGGCAGGGAAGAAAATTAAACAAAAGGAGACCAACCGTGGAAGTAACCAGCCAACAGCTCGACTTTTTTGCGGAAGAAGGGTACGTCATTATCAAAGGAGGGCTTACTGACGACGATCTCGCGCCGCTCATCGAGGATCACAATATCATCGTCGATGAAATCGCCCGCGATCTACACGCACAGGGCAAGATCGCCAACCTCTACGAAAACGAGCCTTTTGCGCGCCGCTTGGCGTGTCTGGCCGAAGAGTGCGACGAGGTCGATGGCTGTCCCGACATCGGGGAAACTCGCCGACGCGGCACCTTTGAGTTTTTGCGCAATCAGAACCTCGTCGATCTGATTGAGCCGTTCATCGGTGCAGAAATTACCTGCAATGCCGTATCGCACGTCCGGCCCAAGATGCCGTCAACAGACGTCATCTTTCATCAGGATGCCGTGTTTACCACGCAAGAAGCAAAAGGAATCCTCCAAGTGACCGTTTGGATTCCCCTCGTCGAGTCAACCGAAGAGAACGGCTGCTTGCAGGTCCAGCCCCGGGTCCACCAGCGGCGCATGGTCTATTGGCGGTACGGGCAGGACCTGCCCCAGACCGAGCGGGTTAGTCTGCCCATGCAGAAGGGGGACGTTCTGTTCGTCCACAAACTGACGCCCCACGGATCAGGCCCGAACAACACCAACGCCGTGCGCTGGAGCATGGATCTGCGCTATCAGAAGACGGGTGAGCCTTCACCGCGGCCGGAGTGGCCCAGTCTCGTCGCTCGCAGCCGGCGCGACCCCACCTTGGAGACTGTCTATGAAGACTGGCGCGACCAGTGGGCTGTCGCGCTCGAAAAGACGCCCAAACAGATTCACTACGAGCGTCCAAACAAACCTTTGCCCTTCACCGGCGAGATGTTTCTCAAGTAGCGCATTGGCAAGAGAACAACAGATGCCGACCGACGCACCGCAGTTCCCCGAGCGGTTCCTGCGATACGCGACCCGAGAATTTGGCAAAGAAGGCGAGGCGTGGCTTGCGGAACTGCCGTCCATTCTCGCGCGGTGCTGTGATAGGTGGGGTCTGACACTCGGTCGGCCGACTGAAGAAATCAAGGTCAACTATATCGCCTACGTCGAGATGGGCAATGGAGAAGAGGCCGTGCTCAAGGTGGGCGTCCCGCACGGCGATTTCAGCGCGGAGATGGAAGCGTTGGCGATCTACGAGGGCCGTGGGATAAACCGGCTCATCGACTGCGACAAAGCGCTCAACGCCATGCTGCTCGAACGACTGCGTCCTGGCAAGATGCTAAATTCTGTTGGGAACGCGCACGAGCAAAGTGAGATTGCGGCGCGTATCCTTCAGGAGTTACACGCGACCCCGCCGCCGTCGAACCACACACTGCCGCACTTTATGGATTGGATGTGCGGTGCATTTGCGGACGCTAGAAACTGCAAAGATTCCGCGCGAGCGCGGGGCTATATCGAGCAGATTCCGCGTGTGGAGTCTATGATGGGAATCCTGATGGAGACGGATGAACCCCAGATACTGCTGCACGGCGACCTCCATCACTGGAACATCCTGTCCGACGCAGATCGCGGCTGGATGGCGATTGATCCGAAAGGCGTGATCGGGGCCTCGTGTCTGGATGTCGGCCGGTTTATCAACAATGCGATGGGATTCGGCGAGACCGCGGCGGAGAAGCGAGAGATCTTGCTTGAGGCAGTGACAATTTTCAGCGATGTACTGGGGGAAAACGAGGAGCGGATGTTTGCGGGTGCCTTCTGCGACAAGATCATGGGGTCATCATGGGGACTGAAACAGAAGCCCGACGAACGCGAGGCGAGTTCGCAAGAGGCGCTTAAAGTGATGGTTGAGATGGCGAGGGATGTGGATGATCGTCGGCTGCGATGTCGATTGGGAATTAGGAATTAGGAATTAGGAATTAGGAATTAAGAATTGGGGGTTGGGAATTCCTAATTCAAACTTAATGCACGCCGCGTTGCACCTACTCGCGCAGATGCAACGCGCGTCGTGCATGGCTTCGGGTATCGAGGCGGACTTTCGCTTGTAGCCACTCATCCGCCTGTCACTGTTAACCCTTGAGCCGGTTGATCGCCCTTCTGACGAGGATGGTTATGACGCTGGCGTATAGAGCGATGCTGACCTGATCGACGATGGCGTCGAGGTGACCGCCAATCGCTGGGATGTGATTCAACACACCCATCATGCTCGCATCCATCATCATGCCCGCATCCGCACCTGCTGCAGCACCAACCGCAATGGTGACCGCCAAGTAGGCTGTCGCGTCCTCGGCGTCGATCGCTATCGCCCCGTATATCAGGCCCAGAACGACTAGCGCGAGCGTCAGGATGCCCCCTGCGATCGGGTCTCCTGCCAAGCCCTGAATGATAGCCACAAGGGCTATCAGGCCAACGATAATCCTGACTGCCATTTCTCCCTCCTAGAGTAAGTTGATAACGACCAGCGCCCTCAACCTCCCGTGACGGTCACCGAAGGTATAACGCGGCCGCGGGAACCACACCGCCAGTGGGGAAAAAACTGTCTCGGAAAAAATCGATTATATGCCTATATGTCGTTCCGCCGGGATCGAATCTGTAGCTTGGTGCAGCTTGGTTAACTTGGTATAGGAATAGCCGAACCATGCAGCGCCGCACCAATAGTTCGGATGGATAATGTAGAGAGATACGGTATTATTGGGCGCGCATCAAGAAAATAATGATGCGCTTAGTACGGGAAGACGTTTATAGGGGTGCTAATCTAGGCAATGACGCCGCCGCCGAGGCAGACTTCACCGTCGTAGAACACGGCGTGTTGGCCTGGAGCAATGCCGGGGTCGGGCGTGGATAAGGCGACGTGGGCGCGATCTGGCGCGAGCATTTGCACCTGACAAGGTACTAGGGCTGGCCCATGCCGGAGCTTGACGTGGAGCACGGTCTGCTCCGGTGCTCCGGCGATCCAATGGATTTGTTCGGCGATTAGTTCGCGGCGTCCGGTTCGCGGCGGTGCGCTGCCGTGGGCGATGTACACGATGTTGTTGGCGACATCTTTGCCTGTCACATACCAGGGACCGCCGCCGAGTTGCAGGCCGTGCCGCTGGCCAATGGTGTAGAACCAATAGCCGGGGTGCTCGCCCTTCTTTTGCCCGCTCGCCTGCTCGACGATGTCGCCTTGGACCTCTCCCAAGTGGAAGCGGACGAAGTCCCGGTAGTTGATCTTGCCCAAGAAGCACATGCCTTGGCTGTCGGGACGGTCCTTGGCCGGCAGGTCGAATTCTGCGGCGAGTGCGCGCACTTGGTGCTTGTGCAAGTGGCCGATGGGCAAGCAGAGCCGAGCGAGTTGCGCTTGGCTCAGATTGGAGAGGAAATAGGTCTGGTCCTTGACCGGATCGGCGGCGCGCCGGAGCCGATAGCTGCCCGCGGTCTCCTCGACGCGGGCGTAGTGCCCGGAGGCAATTTGCTCGCACTCGTTGGCCACCCGCTGATAAAAAGCTCCAAACTTGACGCGCTGGTTGCACCAGATGTCCGGGCTGGGCGTGTGCCCCAAGCGCAACTCGGCCAACGCGTACTCGACGATGCGGGTGCGGTACTCGCTTTGCAATGGCACGACTTCGAGCGGCACCCCGAGTTGCTCGCAAGTGGCGCGGGCATAGGTCAAATCCGTTTCCCACGGGCAGTCGCCGAGCGAAAACAACTCGTCCTCTAGCCAGATCTTGAGGTAGTAGGCTTTGAGGGCGAGCCGCTTTTCGCGCTGGAGCAGTGCGAGGGCCAACGAGCTATCGACCCCGCCGGAGAGCAGGACGGCGACGTTCATGGGATGCTAGTAGCGGTAGTGCTCCGGCTTGTAGGGGCCTTCCACTGGGATACCCAAATACGCGGCTTGGCCGTCGTCTAGTTCGTCGATTTCGACGCCTAACTTTTGCAGGTGGAGACGCGCCACCTTCTCGTCGAGGTGCTTGGGCAACATGTACACGCCGACTGGATACTGCTCGTGACGGGTGTGCAACTCAATCTGCGCCAAGACTTGGTTGGTAAACGAGTTGGACATGACAAAAGAAGGATGCCCGGTGGCGCAGCCGAGATTGACTAGGCGTCCCTCGGCCAACAGGATGATGCTGCGTCCATCAGGGAAAGTGAACTTATCGACTTGCGGTTTGATCTCAACGCGCTCGATTCCGCGATAGCCCACTAGTTCGGCGACTTGGATTTCGATGTCGAAGTGGCCAATGTTGCAGATGATGGCTCCGTCCTTCATCCGCTCGATATGGTCGATGCGAATGATGTCGCGGCACCCCGTTGCCGTAACGAATATATCGCCCTCGGCGATGGCGTCGTCCATCTTCTTGACCTCGTAGCCTTCCATGGCCGCTTGCAACGCGCAGATCGGATCGATTTCGGAGACGATTACCCGTGCCCCCAAGCCCCGCATGGCGTCGGCGCACCCTTTGCCGACATCGCCGTAGCCGGCTACCACTACGACCTTACCGGCGATCATTATGTCGGTAGCGCGCTTGATGCCGTCGGCCAGCGACTCGCGACAGCCGTAGAGGTTGTCAAATTTGCTCTTGGTGACGCTGTCGTTGACGTTGATGGCTGGCACGGCGAGCGTCCCGGCTTCGAGCATCTGGTAGAGGTGGTGGACGCCAGTGGTTGTCTCCTCGGAGATGCCACGGAGACCCGGCAAAAGCTCTGGGTGCTTCTCGTGGATCCATTTGGTCAGGTCGCCGCCATCGTCGAGAATCAGGTTCGGGCCAGCGCCGTCGGGCCAGCGCAGGGTTTGCTCGGTACACCACCAATACTCTTCCTCGGTCTCGCCCTTCCAGGCGAAGATCGGGATGCCGGTGGCGGCGAGGGCTGCGGCCGCGTGGTCTTGGGTCGAGAAGATGTTGCACGAGCACCAGCGCACTTGTGCCCCGAGCGCGGTGAGCGTCTCGATGAGCACGGCGGTCTGGATCGTCGCGTGCAAAGAGCCGGCGATCCGCGCGCCCGCGAGTGGTTGGGCGGCTCCGTACTCTTCGCGCAGGGCCATCAGCCCGGGCATCTCTTGCTCGGCGAGAATGATTTCCTGCCGACCCCATTCAGCCAGCGCTAGGTCGGCGACCTTGTAGTCTAGGTCGGCAGTCTTTTGTGCCGCGATTTCCATTGAGTTCTCCTTCTGGGTAATGAGTGGTTTTGTTATGTGGCAAATTCTTCACGCTGGTCCGGCTTGCTTGACGGCCGTGGAAGCCCGTTGACCTGCCGGTCCTCTCAAGGGAGGCGTATTTATAAATTAGGCAATTATAGCGACCGCAAAACAGATTCTCACATTTTATAAAGAATCAAAATTCAGGATTTGTTTTGCAGTAGCTATAATAAGACATACGCTTGCGAATGGGCCAGTGCGCCGCCAAGTTGACGCTCTATCTCCCACTCCCTACTTTGCTCCCACTCCAACAAATCCTGTTCATCCTATCCAATCCTGCTCATCCTCGTCCATCATGCAATCCCTCGCCCCCCCCTCCGTCCTGTACCGGGATAGCTTCCTAGAGGGCGCGGCCGAGTTCTTGGCCGAAGGCCGTTTCGACTCGACGTACGCCCGATCCCTCGGCTACGACAGCGACGCCCTCGCCGACCAGTTCCCACAATTTGTGCGCGACCTCAAGGCGCTTGCCGATGAGACAGGTTTGCGGGTGCGGTACCCAGATCGGGTACTCTGGCTCGTACACGACGGCGAGTACATCGGCCAAACCTCTATAAGACCCGAACTCAGCACTCCGTATCTGCTTACCTACGGCGGGCACATTGGCTACAGTATCCGGCCCTCGCGGCGGTGTCGCGGTTACGGCAAGGTCATCCTCGCCTTGACGCTGGAGGTATTTCGGGAAATCGGGTTGCACCGCGTGTTGGTCACCTGCGACTCGGACAACATTGGCTCGCGCAAGATCATCGAGCACAATGGCGGCCAATTCGAAAGCTCGATGGTCATGCCCAGCCAAGCATTTCGCGCCGAGGGCCGCAAACCCGCGCCGCTCATTGAAAAGTTGCGCTACTGGATTGACCTGTGATGGGAATTAGGAATTGGGAATTAGGAATTAGGAATTGGGAATTACGAGGTTCCAAAGGAAATGCTCTTATGATTGTCTTAGCCATTGTCTTCTTGCTGCCCACCGCCGGCTTGGCCATAGAGGACCAAGGGGACGCGGCACTGCGTCGCATACTCTATGCCACCCTGCAAGAGCAACTCGCGCAACAGGCCAGCTATTCGCACGACCTCCTAAATAGGATTGCACAAGAAAGTGGCGTCCCCGTAGAAGAGTGGCGTCCCCGACTCCAGACCCTGCTCGACGCACTGATGGCCCAGCGCGAAGCCGAGACAGATGCTTGGGAAATGTTGCTTTTACAGGGCGGGCCAGACATCGCACCCGAGCGCGCCGACAAGCTAATCGCCTATTTGGCCAAGGAGAGCCGCAGTGTGCTCGCCAACGAAAACAACGTCCTACTCGAAAAGAGGATCAAAAAGGCGGCGCGCAAGGCTAAGGTGCCCTTTTTCCAGAGCCGTGCCTACATCCTCAGATCCTTCGCATGGGCGGTTGCCAGCAGTGCCTCCCAAGAGGAGGGAAAGCAGTCTTTACACTTTTTGGTCGTCGGCCATACCAACCCATTTGAGGTCGCGCTCGATCCCCTGTTCCTGTTTTTTGACACCGAGGACGAAGCGTTTGTACGCGAACAGGTCCGCGAGGTTCAGCGATTCCTCGTGCCGGCATTGGTCCGGCGGCTGCCCGAATTGGACGCCATTGGCTGGGCCGTGCGCGAACGCGAGTCTAACGCCCTCGTGATCCCCGACTATCAACTTCGGGTCGGAATCGACGAGTTTCGCTTCGTTGGCTCCAATCTCGACCTCAAGCCCTGTATTGAAACCACTCTCGCAGTGACGCAGTGGGAATCCCAAGTCCGCTTAGTGGAGGAATCGTTCTCCTTCTGCAGCGAACAGCACGGCTCGGCTACCTCCCGCGAGCTGGCCCCCTTCTGGGACGAGGCCGCTGACGCGATTGGGGTACACGTGGTGGAGCGGCTGGGACGCGATAGCAAGGTGGAATGATTAGCGATGAATCGTCTTATGCATCCTATTCTGCGTCCATCTGCGTCCATCTGCGTCCATCTGCGGATCACCTTGTAAATGACGTAAGCGGCTCTAAACTTCCCGCTACTTTTTTCGCTAATATTCTCCTCGCGTAAAACTTTTTGTGCTCGTCTCTCGTCTTATAAGGAACATGAGCGACGCCGATCTCATCCTGCGCTTCAGGGCTGGCCAGCACCAAGCGTTCAATCTCTTGGTATGGCGCTGGCAGAGCCGTCTCTACCGCTTCGCGCTCCGCTACAGCGGCGATGTCGAAGAAGCGCGAGACCTCTGTCAGCAGAGCTTTATCCGCGCCTATCGCCAGTTGCATCGGCTGCGCGACCCCGAGCGCTTTTCTACGTGGCTCTACCAGATTGCCGCCAATCTGTGCCGCGACCATCTGCGCCAGCGAGTGGAGCATGTTTCGCTCGACGCGTACGAGGAAGCAAACGCCCGGCCTCATCCGGCGCTGTGCCAAGCTGCCGATATGGACAAGGTCGAGCTACGCGATCTGCTCAACCGCGCCTTGCAGACCTTGCCCGAAGAACAGCGCGTCGTCGTGGTGCTCAAGGAATACGAAGGGTTGAAATTTCGGGAAATCGCCGAAGTGCTCGACGCCTCGATCAACACGATCAAATCGCGTCTTTACTACGGCCTTAAGGCCCTGCGAAAAACCTTTAACCAGTGGGACATTGACCGAGATGGACTGTAACGTAAAAAAAGAAGACCTACTCACCTTTTTTTACGGAGAATGCGAAAAAGGTGAACAGGAGCGCATGAAAGAACACGTGGCCACCTGTACGACGTGTCGCCACGAACTCGACGCGCTCGCCAGCACGCAGGCCTTGCTGCGGGCTTGGCCGGACGAGACCCCGCGCCTCGACCTGACGTTTGTCGAGGCCGAGGTGCCGCGTCGGCGTTTCCGGCTGATGGCGGGCTTGGCCGCTGCTGCTGCCGCCGCTGTGGTCCTCTTTTTCGCGTGGCCGGAGTTTGAACTCAGCTACCGCGCTGGCGAACTCGACCTCAAGTGGGGAGAGGCGCTGGCGGACGAACCTCTGACTCGGGCGGAAGTACTGGCCACACAGGAGGGCACCATCGCGTTAATGAACCAGCTTCTGCGGGCTTCTGAGGTGCGCCAGCAGCGCGTCTTCGACCATTTGCTGACCGGTATCCAAGCCCAGCGCTACCAAGACTTGCAGCTCATCAACCGCCAGTTCGAACAGTTCGACCGCGAGATCTACATCCACTTGCGCCGCGACGAAGCACCCGTGATGGAAGTGATCCCGGCAATGCGCTATACCAACCCATAGGAGATTGCCATGACTACGCTCTACCGCACCATCCTAGTCGCTGGCCTCTTAGCTACTGCCAGCCTCGCCGACATGGACCCCCAGCGCATGCAGCGCGACATCCGCATCATGGAGGGGGTGCTCGACAATCTATATCTCGACGCGCCTGATCCGACCGAGTCCTCCTCTCGGGGTTTGTACCTCGACGGCTACGGGGTCCTCTTTCTCACCGAAGGATCATGGCCCAGGCAGGCGAATCCCGGTATATCGGCCTCATGGGACGAAAAGGGCGTCAAGTTTCTTGAGTTGAAATCGAGTGATCCCGCATCGTACGAGAAATCGCTGGCAGAAATCCACGACCTACTCGCCGAATTTTTGGGCAACTACGCCGGCATTATCGGCCAACTCGACTCAGACGACCGGATTACGGTCTGCCACCAGCGTCATCCTCCAAGCGACCTAACAAATGTCCTAGAACATCGTATTACCGATGGCTTTACATTCAGTGTACAAACTGAAACCGATACCGTATCTTTCGACCTTACCAAGCAAATAGAAGCTATTATGCCTATGGCTATGGATAGGGTGGGAGCCTTCGACTTTGAAAAGTTAGTCCTGACCTTTGGGGATTCTGTGTCTTTCTTCGACACGGACAAACAAGTCGCGGCGATAACCAGATTGAGGAAGCACTTAGAAGAATTACCCACGGAGGGCGAATTAGAAGTCAAGGGGATAGTCGTGGGGGTAAGAGACTCTCTGTTGGCTGACGTTGCGGAGGCCGATGCGCCTTCCCCCGGATCCATAGTCGCTCGCATCCACGGTCTTACTCCCCGGCACCGCCGCACTATCGCTGCTGCCTCTCTAATAACTACAATAACCGCCACCGCCAAAAAATCTGCCATTGACGCCTTTCGCGCAGGGCGTATAGACTCGGCTGCTTTTCGCCAGCGCATCACTTTTTCTGGACACGCTGACTCGAAAAAAATCGACATCATGGCCGGCATCCTCGACCAAGTCTCGGGCCAAGAGCATCATCCCTTGATTGGTGGCCAACGCACTCTGGGGATGTATCAACCAGAGTTAGGTGTTCTTTTTCTTATTAGCGATTCGGTGTTCCGCTTCAGACCCCTATCCCTTGACGACGTCAAGGCCAACATTATCGAAGCCGTTGCCGATTACAGCGCGACCCTCAGCCAAGTCCAACCCGACGAGCACATCATCGTCGAATATCGCACTGGTCGGACGACTCATCTTCTGCAGGGTCATGAACCCGAAATCGTCAAATATCATCCAGATCAGGCTTACCTTCTGCAGATCCCTAAATCCACCATTGACGCCTACGCCCGTGGCGACTTGGACCTCGATGCTTTTAGCAAAAAGGCGGTGTGGAAAACTGGTAAATAAAAAAACTCGCCTGTAGTCTGTCGGGTATAGCCCACTATCGCCGTTTGCAGCTTTTTTTGGCAGCGGGCTGTCGCCTTGCATCTGCCTCTGGGGTTGCTGGCATGGACGCTGCTATGGGCACTGCTGGTAGGCGAAAAACTGCCACAAAGAAAACCCATCGCCATTGAAAAAATGGATGACCTGCCATAAGCCTGTTTTGACGAAGATTAGACCAACTCATACAAATCATACACCAAGCACGAGACCAACCTAAAATCGCCCGACAACATCAACCTACTTTACTGTCGTGTACTTAGGTCGGAAGCTAAAGATCCCCTGGCTAAAGTATGTCTCTGCCGTGGACGAAGACGCCTCCACGCCTTTTTGGAGTAAATTGATCTATGTCTTCAATTTCTTTCGTGCTCCGCAATCTGCCCCGTTTTTAATTTTGGCTCATTATGGATTCCGGGGAGTTGTCTTGAAGGGGTAATCCCACCGGCTTATCTTGGTGCTGTGGGCCCTTTTTCCTTGTCTTCCAATCTGGCTTTTCACCATGGTCAATATCCAACATCTCATCGATGATGCCAAATGCTTTGAAACGGTTCGCGCGCTCCGCTGGTCCGATGGTATTTTCTGTCCGCACTGTGGTTCGACTCGGCTTATCAAGCGGGGTTTTGATGACACGCAGCCGCATCGCCAACGCTACCGATGCCCCGGCTGTGCTCGGGACTTTGATGATTTGACCGGCACCGTGTTAGCCGGTCACCACCAACCGTTACGGGTTTGGATTTTGTGTCTGTATTTCATGGGCTTACATCGGTCCAACCGGCAAATTGCCCAGGAACTGGGATTGAATAAAGATGATGCGCAGCACATGACCACGCACCTGCGGCAAGGCTTGGTTGCCCAGCAGGAGCCCGCTTGGCTTGATGGGGTAGTCGAGTGCGATGAAGTCTATCTTGTGGCCGGTCATAAAGGGCATCCTACGGCGGTGAAAAAAAAGGCCGAACAGGACGACGCAATCGACTCAAAGGCCGTCGAGGACGGGGCACCTTAGCTGGGGAAAAACCGCCGATCTTAGGCATGATTCAACGCGGGGGGGATGTGTGCATTCAGATGTTGGAGAATGTCCAGCAAAAAACCATTGAGCCGCTGATTAAAAAGGCTGTTATCCCGGACACGCTCATTTATACCGACGAGTACAACATCTACGGGCGGCTGGAAGCCTGGGGCTATGCCCATGCCGTGGTTCATCATGGCCAGGGTGAATTCGCCCGGGATGACGATCAAGATGGCTTTTGTGAAGTGCATGTCAATACCATAGAAGGATTCTGGTCTTTGTTACGCTCTTGGTTGAGACCCCACCGAGGGATCTCGCAGGAAAAACTCCCACTCTATCTGGGCTTCTTTCAATTCGTTCATAACATGAGAAAAAGGGGCAAAGCGCTCCTAGAAAGCCTCATTAAAGGCATTCTGGGAATAGCTCCCTGCAATCCATAATGAGCCTTAATTTTTTACTCTCCCTGTAAAACTTTTCTCTGCTGACATCCGTCTCATTAATAGAAGACCACAACAGAACATGACATGCAGAGAGGTTTGCTATGAAAACGCTAATGATATTTTGTAGTGCGCTTATTATCGGCCTAAGTTCGGTATCTTCGCCGAGCCAAGCGCGAGAAGGGGGGTATGGCGGCTTTACTCAAGAAAATATACAGGAGTTTAACGACTACATAAACGGCCTTGAGATGCTTAAGGTTCAAGAAGGTGAGGAATTGAACCAAGCGATTGACGCTATACCCATTAACTTGAAAACAGCCATAGGCTTGGAGCAAGAGCGTGGCTTGAGAGATTGGTTGCGTCAGTATCTCATTGCTTTTTCCGAGTCGGGCAACGATAGCTTGGCGGCGGTTTTCTATCTGAGGGAGGGGTTTAACAAGAAAAGATATATAGACCAAAGTATGGGATGGGCTGATTTCGCCCGGGGAAATGCCCAAAATCCAAGCATCACCATCAGAGGGCCAGACGGTACTATACTAACCAGCGAAGAAGAGATAGAGAAGGTAGTTAAAAAGTTCATTGATGATGTCAGAGCGAGGGCTGAGACCGCTTCACAGGAAGGAGCACTACCTCTGTTTCGTTCAATGTACAAAAATGCACTAAGCAACCACGGGGAATATATTATAGAAAACGTATCGTTCCACGACAGTAGCTTTAGGGTATTTGAGTTGGGGAAAGAGGAGCCGACGTTCTTACGCTTAGCATCTGAGCAAGGAATGTTGCCTATAGGACATAGACATTATTCGACAGAGCTAAATAGTAAACTCCCAGCACTTTTAGAGGTCGAGAAGAAGATCATCTGTGCGGATATATTATTCATTGTAGAGAAATCGCTAGAGTTTACATCTGATCCGATCCCCAAGCGCACATCATCGTTTTTTCGTTTGATGTGGGACCAAGACAAGAAGCTATGGCGTCATTTGGAAGTATTCTATAGCCCTGGAGTAGGAGAGACCTACTTCTTTAACTTATTGTAAAACAGGAGAAATTCGCTATGGAGTAAATTCGTGTAAGTGGGTATCACCCTCGTCGCCATCTTCTTTTTGTTGAAGATGGATTCCCACACACATTTACAGAAGGAATTCACAATGAAGCGGACATTCGCACGAGCAGGCATCTCCCTCGTCGGCATGGCAACTTGGCTCTTACCGAACCAAGCAATGGCCGAGGATAACTGCAGCGTAACGGCAGGTGGCCACACAGTAACGTGGTCATGCCCTTCTGCCGATATGTGCGTATCGGACGTTACTTTCAGCAATGGTAATGTTTCCATTAAAACTAGCTGTGGATAGCACATAGCGCATCATATAGCAAAGACAGAGAGCAGGTAGGCAAGCTCAATATTCGCTTACCTGCTCTCTGTCTTATAACGCATGTAATTATATTCGCCAAGCCGTGGACTTCAGTTAGCAGCTTAGTCTATCGAGAATAGCCGACTTAGAAAATGATAAAAATCATCTGGAAAAAAGAGTTACTAGAACAGCTAACTAGTCGGCGCTTTATCTACTGTACCCTGATTATAGTATCGCTTATATGGGGCATTGGACTGCTGCGAATAGCAAGTCACGAAAGAGCACAGACAGAGAAGGATCGAATAGTCGCAGCAACGGCCGACGAACTCCGCAAGATAGATAGCTACCACAAATTGCGTACCGAGATCGTCCGCACGCCGAGTCCGCTGGAGGTCTTTGACCGGGGCGTCACCGAGCAAAAGAGCTCTGTAGTGCCCATTGAGATATACGAGATACCCTACCTTGCCGATAAGCATACCCTAGCGACCACTGGCAATCCTTTACTCGCCATAATAGGTGAATTTGATGTCGTTCACGTCATCCAAATCTTTTTAGCGTTGTTTGCCATTCTCTTTGCCTGCGAGTCTATTTCAGGAGAAAAAGAAGATGGCACCCTAGCCCTGATGCTGACGACGAACGTCTCCCGAATGCAGGTCGTGATAGGCAAATTCTTGGGCGGTATTACGCTCCTTAATATACCTATCTTCTTGGGCTTTCTCGGTCTCGCAATTTTTTTTATTGCTTCTGAGCATGTCCAGCTTACAGAGGCCGACTGGGTAGGTCTCATCGGAATTTGGACGACCTCCTTGTTTTACACAGCCATATTCTACTTGATTGGCATGGCCATTTCGTGCTACACATATAACACTTCGACGAGTCTGATATACAGCCTATTCATCTGGACCTTTTTGGTGATTGTCCTGCCGAGCAGTATTACATTTTTAGTCAATCAGCAATTTCACCGACAGGCGGATGTCCAGCAAGCCGAGGCTATGGAAGACGAGCTATGGAGCAAGCACCAAAAACAGGCTAACAGTTTGGTGCGTACGGCGGGGGTGGGTGATACCTATCCTCCGACATACTTAATCAGTTATGCGTATGGGTATGACGGAGGGAGCACGCCGGGCATCTCGATCGGAGCGATTCGGAAGGATGCCCGTATAGCCGACTTCTTAGACATTCTGAGGGCCGGGGAGAATCTACGCCTCCAGTATGCCCAAAAAGTTTGGCATGCTTGCGGTCCTCTTTGGGAAGGCCAGCCCCGGTCGCTCATCCGCCTAAACGCCCAATTGCAGAGGATAACGCCGGCGGGAGCCTACCTAGAGGTTACTGGCGGCTTGGCTGGTACGGATGCCGGGGTTTTTTACGATTTTATCCATCAGGCTCGTCAGTACCGAGAGCAACTCTTGGAGTATCTAAGGGCACACGACGCGTTCGGGAGCCTAGAATTTATCGGTACACCAAGTTTCACATCTGAAGAAAGAACGGCTAAAAGAGCGACACTCGACCTCAGCGATCTTCCTGTCTTTGCCGAGCGCCGCGAGCCTCTCTCGCAACGGCTGAGTAGAATTGCGCCGGGCCTTCTGTCTCTGTTTATCTATGCGGGCCTAACTTGGCTTGCCGTAATAAGGCTTTTTTCTCGCTACGATATTATGCGGTGAACAGATCATGCTGACGACTATTATCAAACGGGAATTCATCGCGCATCTCCAAAGTCTGCGGTTTAGCCTAGCGCTGATGCTGTGCGTTGGCTTGATGGTGCTCAATGCGCTTGTCCTCGTCCATAGTACCTATCAATTCGAGCGAGATGTATATAGAGAAAACATCACGCAGCAACACCAGAAGCTGCGTGATAATGGTGCCGCGGGTCTGCGACAGCTACTGCTCGAAGGTCCTGGGGTGTTTTATAAGGAACCGAGTAAATTGGCGTTTTGTGCTGGTTTTGCCGACAACAAATTACCAGACAAAGTAGGTGCTGAATCAGAATTGATCTATATGGCGATATATAGCGGGGGCAGGAGCATTGATAAAAGTTTTTATTGGCCGTGGATTCTATCCTTTCCGACCGAATTAAAGGATGCTCCCCTTCTTTCTACTTTTATCACCATTGACTGGGTTTTTGTCATCGGCGTCTTGCTGAGCTTGGCCGCCTTTCTGTTTACACACGACGCCATTGTCGGCGAAAAGGAGAGCGGCACCCTCAAGCTAGTCATGGCCAACAGTCTGCCACGCCATACGCTGCTGTGGGGCAAATTTTGGGGTGCGCTGCTGGTCTTGATCGGGGTCTTGATCCTCAGCGTGGTGCTCAACCTATTGATCGTCTTGGTGCTCGCCGAACTGTCGCTAGATTTCTCGCACGCCGTGCGCATCGCGGTCATGGTTTTAATCTCGGTGGTCTATCTAGCGGGTTGTACCTCGCTGGGGTTGCTCATATCAGCCCATAGTTCCACTAGGCGGGTTAGCCTGACTACAGTGCTCCTCGTCTGGGTGAGTATGGTTTTACTGTGGCCGCAGACCGGGAAGACTATAGCCGAGCTATTCCACGAAGAGGCGCATGAGTTAGAACACACCAAGCATGTGTACGAGCATGGCGACGGCACTTTCATTTGGCATCCCATTCGGGGGCATGCTTTCGGCTTGGCAATGGAGAATAATAATCGACTCGATCCTACATTCATCCAAAAATTTTCGAGCGCATTGAGGTCAGAACGTACGCACCACCAAGAATTAGAAAATGCCCTGCTGCGACATCGGGTACAACAGGTCAATTTAGCCCAGAACATCGTCCGAGTCTCTCCCATGGGAGCCTATCAATACGCGATGGAGGCCATGGCAGGTACTGGCCTACCGCGGTATCGTCATTTCATCGATCAAGCCCGAAGTTATGCACAGCGTTTTGAGGAGAATCTTCTCACCATAGATAGGACAGACTCGCGCAGTCTGCATATTCCACTCGTCAAAAACGGACTGTCCACGCAAAAGGTAAAGCTGGAGCAGATACCGGTGTTTTCCGAAGACCTCTCCGCGGCGGCGTTAGCTAGCACGGCCGTTGTCGATTTAGCTCTACTCGGCTTCTTTGCGGTGTTCACCTATCTGGCCGCGTACTTGGTCTGGTTGCGTTCGTCTATTGTCGGTTAGGACTTGTCATGCGTCTTAAAGACGCTTTACCTGAAAGGCTTTGGTTATGTTCCTGCTCATACTTCTATTGGCCGCCCACCCGATAGGTGCCCAGTTGCCCTCAGAGGTGGTCCTAGATTCGGTGTATAGCGGCCAAAACAGCATACACTCAATTGCGTTCAAACCCACCACCGATATAGAGATAGAAAACGTGCGGACGGGCTGCGGCTGCACCGGAGTCGAATTCCCCACGGGTGTGCTGAAAGCCGGTGAAGAATACCATTTGAAGGTTGATGTAAATACAGCGGATATCGCCGGTTCCTTTAAGAGCCAAGTCGCAGTCAAGATCGCCGGCAAGGATTCACTGTGGGCTCTGAATCTCCAAGGACAAGCCGTGCCACCCTTTCCCGCCGAAATAGATTTCGGAGAAATAGACTTCATTACCTTGCCCTTAGAGCGCCACTTATCACTTGCCCAGATTGCCAACCAGCCGCTAGCGATCGACTCGGTGGCAGTGCAGGGCGAAGGCATCGTGGCATATCCTACCTATGAGGGTACAGGGTTGTTGCTTCGGACAGACGAGGCGTTGACTTGGGGCAGCCGAATCGACGCCCTAGTCGAAGTCCATTTGGCAGGGAGTGACCGGACACTGCTTCAGACCGTGCATGTCGAAGGAAAGGTCCTAGACCGGTTCCAAGTAGATCCATCCGCTCTTTCTTTTGGCATGGGCAAGCCTCACCGAAGGCAAATGAAAACGGCCGCGGTGCGTGTTACACCCGATGCGGCACGGGCATCTGTCCGGGTGCAATCGAAGTGTCCAACCCCCACATTCGCTTTCGATTGGCATTGGGAAACAGATCGGCGGCTAGTCGTCGAAGTACGCAACGAGAGTGACTTCCCGATCGGCCAGACCGATTGCGACATTATCGTCCATATTGGGGATAACCCGGTAGCGATTCCCATATTCGCCTTGACGCGGTAGGCACTTAATAGATCGAGGCTCTATGCTACATTCCATCACAGCTAAACTTGCTGAGCGATTGCTGCTTTGGGATCGTTGGCTCCGTCGATGGATGGAACTGGACCAACTGACGCAAGACCAACGAAAAATCCTCGTCTTTTTTCATGGGTACAGCTTGGCGCACACCATCCGCCCGCTCGTGCTCGCTCGCGTATTGCGGGATCGAGGGTATCCGGTCGAGTGCGCCGGACGCGGCCCCCATATTGAGCGAATCACCGATGAAGAGTTCCCCGTACACGATGTCGAAACCTTGCCACAAGAACGGATGGACGAATATGTGGCCCGCGGCGAGTACGGCTATTACGACCTAGAGTGGATCGACCGCTGCGTTCAGTCGGAACGGAACTTGATTCAAGCCATCAAACCGGCCTTAGTAATCCAAGATATGAAGCCGACCCTCTCCATAGCGGCTCAACTCGAAGGAATTGACGAGGCCATCATAAGCCAAGCGTATAACCAGCCGGGCTATCCGTTTCCCATACGGCTGATGGAGTCGTTCAGCACCGAACTGGGGCCGTTTGGTACGTATCTCAAGAATAAGGCATACGAGGTGAAGCCCCAGAAAAAACTGTACCTGCTGGCGGACATCCCCGAATTCCATCCGCCTCCAGACCAGACGGCTCCGGGGTATCACTACGTAGGTCCTTTGCTCGACGACCCGCAGGTAAAAAGTACGGTTGCGATTCTTGACCAAGGATGGGATTTGTCTTGGCCGCTGGTCTATGTGCCCTGTGGCAGCAGCGGTCGGCCTCCCAACTACTTGGAGGGGCTGATTGAGGCTGTGGCGCACGAACCCATCCGTTTGCTCGTCACCACGGCTGGCCGCTGGGATGGAACAAGCTGTTATAGCAATGTCCGGGTGACCGACTTTCTCCCCGGCGAGTGGGTCTTGCAGCAGGCACGGGCGTTAGTGGGTATCGTCGGCATTGACACTATTTATCAGGCCCTGCGGTGCGGGGTGCCTATCATCGGAGCCCCCGAGGACTTGGATCAGGAATACCACTTGAATCGAGTTGAGCAACTCGGATTGGGCATAAAGCTCGACCGGAAGGCATTTCGGGCCGACGAGATATTGACGGCCCTGTATCGAGTGCTGGGAGATGATTCCCAGTTCGCGTCATCGTGCCGTGCTTTTGCCAAAACGGTGCCCCAATGGCACGGAGGCCAAGTCGCTGCCGACCTAATAGATGGCTTCTTCCTCGCCCAAGAAAAACCGCATCAACTCGCCCCCCTTTATGCTATGGAAAAACGGGAATTCATCCGCTATCTGGTCGCCAGTACTCCGCTTTCAACCGAGGACATAGAGGTGATTCTGCACGAAGGCACGGGCCGGGAATTGCCACACCACAAAGTTCACGGGGCGTTGTATTACGACCGCATCGATTCGTGGAATTGGCTCTACGACCACGAGCCTCGGTTTTTTGAGGCCGATTATCGAGCATTGGAGCAGAAGCGCAACCGATTTTTCATCCGAGATGACAAGGGCGTCCGGGGTCGCAAGAAATGGCAGCGATATCGAATGACCTACCAACTACGGATCGATCCAGCACCACTTCAACCCGGTCAGCACACCCAAATCTTCCTGCCTTATCCCATCGAAGGGGGCGGTCAACGAGATATCCAATACATCACCTGCGAGCCTGCTGATATGGAAGCCGCGTTGGTGCCGGCGATGGGCTTTTTCTACAACTACGAGATGACCAAAGGTTCCGCTGAGAGCGAGCCTTGGGAGCTGAGCTATGTCTGCGAGTTGACCGTGGAAGAATTCCCGCTAGCTAATGGGTCTCAGCCGATTCCTCTAAGTCCCATTGAGCGGAAACGGTATTTGAGCCTAGACCCCGCTCTGGCGAATTGTCCCGAAGTCGAGGTCTTCCGGCAGGAACTAGGCCCTAGGGAAGGGCGCAGCGACGAGTGTCGTGCCCGTGCTCTATACGAGGCACTGATGCACACCAAAAGGTTCAAGAAAACCAAAGACCCCAGCCAAAGTATCGGGTACAGTGCCCAAGCCATCTTGGGCGATACCGGCGGTCATTGTATCACGCTTTCCCGAGCGTTTATGGCCCTGTGCCGTCTAGATGGAATCCCTGTGCGCGAGGTCGCCGGTGCCTTGATCGGGTATCCTAACGGGGACGATAGCTTTGCTATTGACACATATAGAGAGCCTATCTTCGGCCATACTTGGCTTGAGGTCTATTTGGCGGAAAAGGGCTGGATGCCCGTCGAATTCCACGGCATTGTCATCGGGCAGACCGCCCTGACGGATCACAATGTCGCCGACCCATCACTGCGCCACTTAATCAAGGAGAATACCAATCCGTATTGGGCCTACTACTTTGGTCATTTGGACACCCAACGCATCCGGTGTTCCAATTCCGTCAAAAATATCCCGCAATGCCTCGTAGAGCGGCCAAACGCTCAGGCCAACGACCCCAATCGGTGGGACTTGCAGACCGAATTGTCGTACGAGTGCCACTTGCAGATTGAGATTCTCGACGAAGGCTGAACCGAGGGATACCATGGAAATTAGTGTCGTCATACCTACGTACAACCAACGGGAACGGCTCCGCTTGGTTTTGAGCGGCTTGGAGGGCCAGACTCTTTCACCCGAGTGCTTTGAAGTCTTGGTGATTGATGACGGCTCGACTGATGGCACGACAGAGATGCTCGATGCGTTGTACATCGACAACATGAAGCCGATCAGACTCTATCCGAACGAAGGGCGCTGCTCGGCGCGGAACCGAGGGATTGACCAAGCCGCGGGCGATCTCGTCGTGTTGCTCGACGGAGACGCTCTGCCGGCCCCTGACCTGCTACAAACGTATTTAGACGCCTTTGAGAAACACGGGCCGGATAGTGTATTGTGCGGCCAGCTATACTCACTGGCCGAGTTGGAGTTTTTCCAAGACCCCCAACGTGGGTCGCTCGCTAATGTCGCCATCCCCAGCGTCCAGAAAGACTACCTAGAGAGCCACCGGGCGGAGTTGATCCTGACCGAAGCGATGGTTCGCCACGATTTCGCGGCAATCCGCGAGCGTGCCCTCCCCGGCGGCTATCCGTTCCCTGAACTGGAACAGATGCAAGACGAACAAATCGATCTCTTTCGCCGGTGCCCGGACGCTGCTGTGGCTTGGCTGGGCCTAACGCCCCACAACAGTGCCCTACCCCGCGAGGTACTGCGATCTATCGGGGGATTCGACATCAATATTCCTTTTTGCGAGGGATGGGAGTTGGCATACCGGTGCCAGCAATACGGGTGTCGGCTCTATGGAGTACCGGCAGACACGTACCATCTTTATCACCACCACGACTTCAACGCCGCGGAGACGGCGGTGCGCCATCGGGCCATCGAGTATATGGCTGACAAATTTCAACAGCCGCGCATCCGCTTGCTCTACTTTTGGTTCGCTCACCTGTGGCCAGACCCGTTCCTGCTCGAAGAATCCCTAGTAGAGGACTTAGTCGAGTTCGACCAACGCTACCGGACCCTCACGGATGTGGACTGGCAGCAGTACCAATTCCTGTTGGACCATCGTCCGAATCAGTGGGCTTTGGGCTGAGTCTGACGAAGATAGCTTGCCGAGATTGAGCTTCAACTCCATTGACCTGTTCTCGATCCACGACCTCGACAGCCTGACCTATGGACCGACCGAGCTAAAGTGGGTCAATTCGGCGGGTGCATTAAACAAGAAAGGTATTTCGAACACATGGAGATCATTCCGCTAATTCCCGAACGCGACGTAGCGATACAGCGGGCGCGGGTCGCACAAAATCGAGATGTACGCACCCAAGCAAAGGCTTGTCTCCTTTTGGGTCGCTATTACAAGGAACAAGGTGAACTCGACAAGGCCGAAGGGCTTTACCGAAGAGCCCTTGCGAAAGCACGGCAGTGGCAGGACCGGGAGATGGAAGCCGATGCGTGTAGCGGCTTGGGGCTTATGTACCAAGTCAAGGGACGGATGGATGAGGCGGTTGACTATCTCAATAAAGCCTTTGCGATCAATAGTGAACGCCATGATGAGGAGCGTCTGGCCGTCAACTATAGCAACAGAGGCTTTGTCTCCCATCTCCAAGGAAAAATCGCCGAGGCGCGAGACCTGCACACCCGCGCTCAGCAACTCCACGAGGCGTCGGGCAATAGGGCCTATTGGGCGGAAGAATGCGGCAACTTGGGGCTGTTGGCACTCCAGCAAAACAAACTAGAGGAGGCCGAGGCCTACTTCCAGCAGGGACTGAACGTGTGCGAAGAACTCGGCGATCTGCCGGGTATTTCTGGCCACTATCAGGGCTTGGGTATGGTCTATCTCCAACAGCAGCGTTTGGCCGAGGCCGAGGACATTCTAAAAAAAGGCATTGCGATTGAGGAGCGGCTCCAGCGCGACACGGTGGCGCATCACTACGGCGTCTTGGGGGGCGTATATAGCCAGACGGGTCGATTTGCTGAGGCGGAAGAAATGTATCGTCGGACGCTGGCCATCCAACGAAAATTAGGCCATAAACAGTTTGAGGCTCGCGCCTTGGGCGGTCTGGGGCAGGTGTTATTGGAGAAAGGTGACACGCGAGAAGCTGCGGAGTTGTTCCAGCAGTCTAGGGTGCTATTTGACGTGATTGGAGACGACAAAGGTGGGGCGGTACAAGCGGCCATTTTGGGTAATGCTTACGTGAAGGTTGAAAACTTTCATGCGGCAGAGGCGGTGTATCGGCAGGCCGTGCAACTGTTTGAGAAAGTATCGGACTTGAAGGCCGTAGCCGACGTTAGAGTTAGCTTAGGGGGAGTCTATGCGTCGAATCAGGCCCCTTATGATGCCTTACTTCAGTGGCGGCAAGCATTGGAATTATACCGCGGACTCCAGATAGACGACAAGGTTGAGTTCGTAGAAGAACTGCTGAGGACGAGCGGCCGAATGTAAAGGACAACTGAGTTGCTACCGAAAGGAGTGCCACCATGTCTTCAATCTTCTATATCTTCGGACTGCTGCTGTGCGCCCTCGCGGCCCACGCTGAAAACTTGACCAAGGAACAGCAGCGCATCCTGCTCGACCTCCAAGAGGCCCACTTAATTCTAGAGCAGGTCAAAGCGCGCGAGGCCGAAGTCGAAATCGAGCACGAGCAGATGATCGGCCTCAAGGAGCGCGGCGTGGTCACCGGCCAAGAGTTGCGCATTGCCCGCGAGCGGTTCGAGCGCGCCCGCCAAGAGCGGCAACGAGCCGACTTAAACCTCCAGCGCGCCTTCCTCCACTCGCTGGCCGACGCCACCCACCTGACGGTCGTCAACGGCCAGAAGTACGGCGTCGAGGGCGACAAGGTGCGCGTGCGGCTCACCTTGCGCAACGACTCGGACCTCCACTTGGCGCAAATGGTCGATCAGGCCCGCCGCCGCTACGCCATAAACGGCCTCGACCAAGACGCCGCGTCCCTGTTGCAGGTGAACAACATCTTCGTCACCATCCTCGCCGACAACGTCATGGTCGGCCAGCCCTACCAAGTCCACATCCCGGTGCTGGCCCTCGGCGAGGAAGTCGAAGTCGAAGTCGGCTTGCAGCGTCCCGAGGTCGAAGATCTCACGGTGCAACTCCAATACCTCAACCGCACGGACGACCACGTCATTCACTTAGAAAAGGCTTCGGCCCGCGACGTAGTACGCGTGTACGCCACGCAGTTTTCCCAAGAAGGCCCTTTGGGCAACTCGGTGGCGTACGAGCTCCAGCTAGAGCGGCTGGCCGAAGACGAAAAGATCTTCCAGCTCATGGCACACGGCCTGCCGGCCGACTTCCGCTATGAGTTCGAGAGCGGGGGCCGCAACCTGTCGCGGCTGCGTTTTTCCCGCGACCACTCCAACGACTCGCTCACGCTCAACGTGTACGTCCCCGAACAGGACGAGAGTTTCACGGTGGATCAGCCGATCCTGTTCTCGGTGCTGGCCTACGAGCCAAATGCGGTAGATGCCGAGGTGTTGGCCGCGGCCGATCCAGAGCGCTTGCAAGCCATGGGCATTGGCTACGAGCAACTGCAACTAGTGCCCACGGGCCGGGCCGAGTTGGAACTGACCACCCTCAACCTCGATCTCTCGGTCAATGGCGACGGCGAGTCCCAGTCCGTTTGGCATGTGCGCAACCTCGGCACGGTTGAATTGCTCGACATCCGCCTGCAAGCCCTGTCGCCGCCGGGCTGGCAGGTCTCCTTTGAGCCGCCGGAAATCGCCCAGATCTCACCGCGTGAGGAAATAGAGGCCGTGCTGACCGTGCGGCCCATCAACAGCGCCGATATAGGCCGCTACGAAGTCAAGACCAGCGCCAGCACCCAGCACAAGGGACAGTGGGTCGAATCGGTTGAGCGCACCGTCAACATAAACATCAAGAGCGACGGCTCGTTTTGGGGCATCACCGGGTTGGTGATCTTGCTGGTGAGCATCGTACTGGGCATCGCCGTCTTCACCGTGCAATGGAGCAAGCGATGACTGCTTATCGAGCGGCCTTGGCAGCCCTCTGCTGCTTGGCGAGCGTCGCCCACGCAGAGGAGTGGAACCTAACGACTTGCCAGCGCGAAGCCGGCCACCACAGCCCGGTGCTCGGAGCGGCGCGCGCCCGCTGGAACCAAATGGCGGCGCGCACCCGCTTCGACTACGCCGAGCAACTCCCGACCATCGGCCTGAACGCCGATTACGCACGCAGCGAATTCGCCGACGCGCCCGAGACCGACCAACGCGAGCTTTTCTTGCAAGCCCAGCAAGAGATCGTGCGCTACGGAGCCACCACCCCCTCGCGCTTTGCCGCCAAGCACCAAGAGCAGGCGGAAAAGGCGCGCTACCGCGAGGCCATCATCAACGTCGATAGCAAGGTGCGCCAAGCCTATTATCGCCTGCTGCTGACGCGCGACGAGATCGCCAGCCGCGACGAGTTGCTCGCCTACTTCCGCGCTAAAATGGACCGGGTGCAAACGCGCCTCGACGCTGGCTTGGCGCGGCCCGTAGAACTGCACGAGGCCGAGCTAGAGGTGTTGGAGGAGCAGACGCGGATCAATAACCTCCAGCGCGCGTTGCGCGCCCTGCATCTGAAGCTGTTCACCGAGATCGGCCTCGTGGGCAAACGTTCGCTCCGCGCCATCGAGATCGTCGGCCCGCCCTATGAGCAACTACAGCTCCTCGACCCCAGCGAAGCGGACTTGCCCACCCTCATCGAGGAAGCCCACGCCAACCGGCCCCACCTCGCCGAACTCGTCTGGCAAATAGGCGAACAGCAGCACCAAGCGCGCAGTGTGTTCTGGCAGTGGCTACCCCACGTCGGCCTACAACTGACCAAGGAGGTCCAAGACACCGACCTCGGCTTGAACTGGAGCGGCAACGGCCAAACTTGGAAGCTAGTGGGATCCGGTCGCCGGTCGCTCGCCAGCCAAGGCTTAGATCCCGCGCTGGACATGGGCGAGGGCTGGCGCGTGATGGCCAACGTGTCGCTCCCCCTGTTCCAAGGCGGTCGGCGGTTGGCACAGGGAGCCGAGGAGCGGGCGCGGCTCCACGAACTGCGCCAAGACCGCGACGAGACCCGCAACTTGATTGAACTCGAAGTGGTCGAGGCGTTTTACGCCTTGCAAAGCCGGCGGGAAAACACGCAGATTCTGCGCCGCCGCGCCGATGTAGCCCGCCAGCGTTTGGACACCGTCGAAGAGCTGTTTGAGAACGCGATGGGCAACTTGAACTTCGACGACATCCGCCGCCAGCGGACGGCCGTCACCTTCGCCGAGCAGAGCTATTTCACCGAGCGCTTGGCCTACATCCTCGCGGCGGAAGAGCTGCGGCGGGTACTGGGCCGCGCGCTCAACAGCGAGTTTTATAAAACTAGTGGTCCGTGACCAGTGGCCGGTGATCAGTCCCAACCCCTTCGGGGGGCTAATCACGGACCACTAACCACTAACCACTCAACCGAAAGGAACGCATCATGTTGGAGATCATCGGACTTTCCAAGCACTACGGTGACGTCAAAGCAGTCACCGACCTCAACCTGACCATCGAAGGCGGCGAGATCTTCACCATGCTCGGGGCCAACGGCGCCGGCAAGACCACCACCTTGATGGTCGCATTGGGCTTTACCGAACCCACGAAAGGGACGGTCAAGCTGTGCGGCATCGACATCACCGAGCAGCCCTTAGAGGCCAAAAAGCACGTGGCATACGTCTCGGAAAACGTCATGCTCTACGGCAACTTTAGCGCCCGGCAGAACTTGGACTTCTTCACCCGCTTGAGCGGCCAGCCGCCCCAAGACGCCGAGCACTACGACGCGATCATGGCGCGGGTGGGCTTGCAATCGGAGGCGTTTGGCCGGCGGGTTAAGGAGTTTTCCAAGGGGATGCGGCAGAAGCTAGGAATTGCCATTGCCATCGCTAAGGACGCCCGCATCGTGCTGCTCGACGAGCCTACGTCGGGCCTCGATCCCAAGTCCGGGGCCGAGTTTTTGGAGCTGTTGGACGAGCTGCGCAACGAGGGCAAGGCCATCTGGATGACCACGCACGACGTGTTCCGCGCTCGCGTGATCGCCGACCGGCTCGGCATCATGGTTGAGGGCCACCTCGTCAAGACGCTCACCCGCGACGAATTCCAAGAAACCGACTTGGAGCGCCTCTACGTCGAATACGTCGAGCAGCCCGTTGTGCCTGCCGCCTAGGGGCGTAGTAGTTGGCCGATTGTCCTGCCTGCACACACCGTCTATTATTGTAGGCATGGCAGAGAAACAGACGCAATACACCATTAGGAAAGTGCCGGCGCGACTAGACCGGGAACTCAGAAGACGGGCCGGCGAAGAGCACAAGAGCCTCAACGAAATAGCACTGTGGGCACTCGAGCGCGGCTTGGGCTTGTCCGACCAAGAAGTGCGCCATCACGACCTAGACGATTTGGCCGGCACTTGGGTGGAAGATCCAGCCTTTGACCGGGCCATCGAAGCCATGGACCAAGTAGATCCCGACCTCTGGCCGTGAAGCTCGCCCTCGATACCAACCCCCAGCGCTCCTTGACAGAATCGATGAAGAAGCCGACAATGGCCGCGAGCCGCGCGGGTAGTTTTTCAAAGACCAAAAAATCGCTATATTCGCCGCCATGCCAACCTCAACCGAAGCAGTTCTGCCCGACAAGGATACCTGTCTGGCGCTCTATCGCCAGATGCTGGTCATCCGCCGCTGCGAAGAGCAGCTCGCCCGGTCTTACCAAGTCGGCTTGATTCCCGGTGCCTGCCACACGTACGTCGGCGAGGAAGCCATCGCCACTGGCGTTTGCGCCCACCTCAACGACGACGACGCGGTTTTTAGCACGCATCGCGGCCACGGCCACGCCCTCGCCAAAGGCGTCCCACCTAAGGAGCTGATCGCCGAACTTTTCGGCAAAGCCACGGGTTGCTCGCAGGGGCGCGGTGGCTCCATGCACCTTTTCTCGCCGCAAGTCGGGATGATGGGAACCAGCGGCATCGTCGGCCCCTGCATCCTCCAAGCCGCTGGCGCTGGTTACTCCTTTAAGCTCTTGGGCGTCCCCAAGGTCGGCGTGGCGTTCTTTGGCGATGGGGCGGTAGCCAACGGAGCCTTCCACGAAGGCATCAACCTGGCGACCAACTGGCAGTTGCCGGTGCTCTTCGTCTGCGAAAACAACCTCTACGCCACGGAAGTGGCCTTTGTCGATACCACTCGCAATCCGCAGGTGGCCAACCGCGCCGCAGCCTATGGACTGCCCGGCATTGCCGTCGATGGTAATGACGTAGCTGAAGTGTACGCGGTAGCTGGCGAAGCGATAACGCGCGCACGCCAAGGCGGCGGCCCGACCCTAATCGAGTGCAAGACCTATCGCACTCGGCCCCACGCCGAGGGAATGCGCGACGGAGGCTATCGCTCCACCGAGGAAATTGACGAGTGGAAAGAGCGCGACCCCATCCCGGCTTTTGCCCACCGGCTGCTAGAGGCAGGCCACGCCCGCCAAGAAGAACTCGACGCGATCACCGCGGACGTCACCGCACTGATCGCCGAGGCCCTGCAATTTGCCCACGACAGCCCGTGGCCCAACCCGGCCACCGTGGCCGACCACGTCTTTAGCCAAAGGGGCGGCGCGTAATGCCCGAACTCACGTATGTAGAAGCGGCACGCCAAGCCCTAGCCGAAGAGATGGCGCGCGACGAGACCATTTTCGTCGTTGGCGAGGGCATTGGGCCGCGCGGCGGCAATTTCAACACCACTACCGGCCTCTTCGACCTGTACGGCCCGGAGCGCCTGCGCGACACCCCGATATGCGAGCGCGGCTTTGTCGGTTTGTGCGCTGGCGCGGCCATGACCGGGACGCGGCCGGTTGTAGATTTCATGTTCTTGGACTTCATCCTCGATGCGTTCGGCGAATTGGTCAACCAGATCGCCAAGATGCAGTACATGAGCAGCGGCCGCCTGAAAATGCCCATCGTCCTGCGCGGCTGCATTGGCGTCGGCGGCGCGGCTGCCACGCATCACTCGGGTAATTATTATCCGATATTTACGCATCTGCCCGGCTTCAAGGTCGCGGTGCCGTCCAACCCGTACGACGCCAAGGGTCTGCTCAAGACGGCCCTGCGCGGCGACGACCCAGTGCTTTTCCTCGAACACAAGTCCTTGCTCAACACCCGCGGCGAAGTGCCGGAAGAGGAGTACGCCATTCCCTTTGGCCAAGCGGCCGTGTGTCGTCGCGGTGAACACCTGACTGTCGTGGCTTTTACTACTATGGTGCCCGAGACGCTGCAAGTCGCCGAGGCCCTATCCGGCGAGGGCATCTCGGTCGAAGTCATCGACCCCCGCACTACGTCCCCCCTCGATATCGACACGGTGCTCGAATCCGTGCATCGGACAGGCCGCCTATTGATCGCCGATGAGACCTTTGCTCCCTGCGGCATGGGCGCGGAGATCGCCGCGGCCGTGGTTGACCGGGCCTTCGACGACCTCGACGCGCCAGTGCGCCGCCTCAACGGCGCGCACGTGCCCACGCCGTATAGCGCCCCTTTAGAGGCCGCGGTCGCGCCCAATGGGAAGGACGTAGAACGGGCCATCCGCGACTTGATGGCCGAGTAGGAGCAAGCGCATGGCCGAGCCAATCGCGATGCCCCGCTTGGGGTGGACCATGGAGGAGGGCACCCTTGTCGAGTGGCTCAAAGCCGATGGCGACGCGGTCGAGGTGGGCGAAATCCTCTTTACGGTGGAAAGCGACAAGGCCCTCAACGAGATCGAAACCTTCTCCGGCGGCATCCTGCGGATCCCCCCGGACGCACCCCGACCCGGCGATACCGTGCCGGTGGGTACCCTGCTGGGCTATCTGTTGCAGCCCGACGAGGAAATGCCGACTGCGCCGCCTCCAATTCCTACCGCAGAGCCAGTTCCACCCGCACCCGTAGCAAAATCAGAGCCGGTTCCAACGCCTACGCGGACTCGCTCCGCGGGGCCGACCATTAGCCCCCGCGCTCGGCGCGTGGCCTCGGAGCTTGGGGTGGAATGGCGCGCGCTCACCGGCAGCGGACGCACGGGCCGGATCGTCGAGCGCGATGTTCGTGCGGCTGCTGCGCGGCCCCAACCCCTAGCGCGGGCGACCCTGACAACCGAAGCAGACGCGACCGAACTGGTTGCTCTACGTGCTCGATTCAAGGCAGCCCGAGGCACGACCGCACCCACGTACAACCATCTACTCGCCAAGATGACGGCCGTCGCTCTGATCCGCCATCCTCTCGGGCCGGGCCGGGCCGTACATATCGGCTTAGTCGTGGATACCCCCGATGGCTTGGTGGTCCCGGTCATTCGCGATGCGGATTCCAAGAGCCTCTCGCAGCTCGCCGCCGAAGCCCGTGACCTAACCTTCCAAGCACGTCGCCGCACCTTGCCATCAGCCGTGACCGAGAGCGCAACCTTTGCTATCGCCAACTTGGGTCTATATGGAATCGACGCTTTTGTGCCGATGACCTATCAGACGCAAAGAGCGATTTTGGGAGTGGGTCGGATTGCGGCTAAGCCGGCCGTCTATCAGGGGCAAGTCGTGCCGCGGGCGCTTATGGCCCTGAACCTGACCTTCGACGACCAAGCGATAGACAGCGGTCTAGCGGCTCGCTTTTTGGGGCAGATGCGGGCCTTTGTCGAGCGACCGGAGTTGTGGTTAGGGGAGTAGGGGGCTTCAGTTACGAATTGTTTTTGATTCGTTTTATTACATCCTCGACGGACATCGACTTCCTCGCCCGCCAAGCCTTACGGCCTGAAACGAGGAGCCAGATGAATGCCGCTACTGCTGTTCCTCCATAGACTTGCTGCCAAAATTCCTTTGGCAGCAGAAAATCATTCGGCGTACTTGTGGTAAGAGTACCTACAAGCGTAAAAAAAATGCCCAAAGGAGCTATCCAAGATTTACTGTCCTGTTGAGTATAGGTGTATTTGTTGAGGATGTTTTTCAGCTTGTCTTCTGTGGTGATAATAACTACTTGACTGATATTCTTATGTATGCTCTCAACTGGTACATTACTTGCGTTAATATCCCCATCTCTTTTCTGCATTCCACTACACCCCTTGCAAGAGAAGTTGCAGATCGAGTTTGTTGGTGCCTCCAATCGCATAATTACTGGCCATGAAGGCGAGTTTTTGCCCGTCTTGCAGAGTTGCCAATATATGTGGTTTGAGCAAAGCCGTACCCAGCGAATTGTCCCATTTGCGGAATACAAGTGTTGCTCCATCGTCAGTCTTGGTAATATCCACACCTCGCTCTTCCGATGTATTATCGAACTTGATGTCCAGATCGAACTTCCATCCCTTGACGTCGACTGGAATACGAACCGTCGAGTCCTCTGGAATGAGAAGCGTGTAGTATTCCAACAGATCTCCATCGCCGATCTTTACCATTTTGTCTTCTCCTGCCAAAAGTCTCATGCACCTACGTTACCAAATATTACTAACGGGCCTCTCGCCTTGTCAAATTAAGAAGAAGGTTGGATTCCCCAAAAAATAGCCCTCACTCCAGCATCGTCTGCACGGTCATGCGTGCGCCGTCAATCCGCACTTGTACCGCGCCGGTGTGATCGGTGCGCAGCACCCGTGCGCCATGCGCTGCGTAGCGCGCGACGACTTCTGGGGCCGGGTGCTTGAACTTGTTGCCCTCCCCCAGCGACATCACCGCCACTGCGGGCGCGACTGCTTCGACAAAAAGCGGCTGCGACGAGGTGCGCGAGCCGTGGTGGGCCACCTTGAGCAATTGCGCCTGTAGTCGCTCCCCCCAAGCGAGAATCACCGGGTCGGTCTCTTGCTCTACGTCGCCGGTGAAGAGCACCCGCACGGTTCCGTGCTGTAAGAAAAAGGCCACTGAGCCGTTGTTGGTGCCGAAAGGGGTGTTGCCATCTGCATCGACAAAGGCGGCAGTTGGATGTAGGACCAGTCCTGCGACCCCGCCCAAGCCTGCCAAGCTGTCCCCCGCCGCGACTCGGTGGTAGTGAACACCCCGCTCGGCGATGAGTTCTTGCAAACGCCGCGCCGTCCACGAGTCATAGACTTGCCCGCTGTCGAGAAAGTGGCCGACTTCCATTTGCTCCAGCAGGGCTACCAGTCCGCCGATGTGGTCGTTGTGCGGATGAGAGGCCACGACGACATCGACCTGCCGGACGCCCATGTAGCGCAAGAAAGGCAGCAGCACCTGTTCGCCGCAGTCGAAGTATTCGCTGCGCTGGCCGCCATCGACGATCATGGTTTTGCCGTCGGGGAAGCGCACAAACGCCGAGTCTCCTTGGCCCACGTCCAAAAAGACGACCTCCAAGTCGCGGGAGCGGAGCGCATAGGACCACACCGCGACATTGAGCCAGATGAGGGCTGCAAAAATGGCAGCCTTGCGCGCCCACGCCCTATGGGGCAGAAGCGGGCCGAGTAGGCAGAGGGCGGCAACTACTGCGACGAAGAGCACTCCCGGTCGCGGCACGGCCACGGACGCAAAGGGCAGCGAAGCCCACCACGAGACCAGTTCGATCAGCCCTATGAGGACCAAGTAATTGGCGGCGTTGAACAGGGTGGCGACCGAGGGCAAAATCCAACCGGTCAACGCGGCTAGCAGGCCCAAGCCCACGGCGAGCGCCAACAGCGGCACGACCACTATATTGGCCACCACGGCCCCCAGTGCTAGCTGCTGAAAGGAATAGGCGATCAAAGGCCCGGTACCGAGCTGAGCCGCTAGCGAGGCACACAGCGGGCTGACGACCCAGCGGCCGACTCGGCTATCAGCGCGTTGATAGGCTGCGGGGAAAAGCGAGGCGAGCGGTCCGTGCAAGGCGACGATGGCCCACGTCGCGCCAAAGGAGAGCTGGAAGCTCAGGCTCCACGGGCTCTCCGGCCATATCACCAAGATCGCTAGCGCTGCTAGCCCAAGGGTATTGTAGATGTCGCCCTGCCGCCTGAGCACCCGCCCCAATAGCACTACCGCTCCCATCACCACCGCCCGCACTACTGGCACCTGCGCCCCGGTTGCGAGGGCATAGAGCACCAGCGCGGCGATAGTGGCTGCGGAACTTGGCCGGTCGGCGAGTCGCAGGAGCCGGAACCCGAAAAAGAAGAACCCGCCTACCATTCCGACGTGAAGTCCGCTGACTACGAGCGCGTGTGCCAACCCGGTGCTGCGAAACGCAGCGCGCACCTCCTCGGGAATTCGCCGCTTCTCTCCCAAGAGTACGCCCAACAGCAGTCCGGCCGGCGCTCCGGCGAGGTTGCGCTCAATGCTCTGGCGCACGGCGCGTCTGAGGGGCAGCACCACACCCTCGTATAGCCAGTGTCCGGGCAAGCGCTCTACGGAAACGATTTGCTCGGGTTTGCCGACGAAGAGCGTGCCGTAGATGCCCTGCTGGGCCAAAAAGGCTCGGTAGTCGAAGCCGCCTGGATTGCGCACCCCACGAGGCCGTTGTAGCTTCCCGCGCAGGGATACGCGGTCGCCGTAATCGGCTGGCAAGTACACGTCTTTTACCGTGACTAGCACCTGCCCACTCAAGTGGTAGATGGCGCTGTCGGTGACTACCTGTTCCAGCTCTATGGCAAAGTGTACTCGCTCGTCACTGCGCTCAGGTTCTTGGACGATGCTACCGGTGACCACGCCGCGCTGGCCAAAGACCTCGAGCGCGGCTAGATGTGGCAAAGGGGACAGAGCTGTGTCGATGTGGTAACGCAGTGCGCCTAACAGAACGACGACCACCGACAGCATCCAACCCGTCCAGCGAGCCTTGCAATAGAAGCCTGTGGTCGCGCCGAGCAAGGCCAACCCGCTCAGGGCTGCCGCTGTAACGAAACCCAGTTCTACGGTCCGCCCCAAGAAAATGCCGATTCCGAATCCGAGGGCCGTCCACAGCGCGGGCCGCCGGAGCGTCTTTTTGCTCGCAGACATACCAAATCCAACGGCAAAAATCGTTCCAACTCGACAGGGCGGCGAGCACGTCTATATTCAATACCTAGGCTATCGTAGTTTGCACTTCAGCCTTAGAAACGGAGGTCCAACCTATGAAGAAGGCAATTGTCTCTCGTAATCCGGCGGTTATGAATGGTGCCTTAGTTTTTGCCGAAACCCGCGTTCCCGTTGAAATTTTGATTCAGCATATTGTCGCTGGGGACTCGCTCGACAAATTTCTTGAAGATTTCCCCACTGTATCACGTGAGCAAGCCGTCGCCTATCTAGAGATGACGCTGGAAGTAGCGGATGCGCGTGCTGCTTGACGAGAATCTACCGTTCAAGTTGAGGCGACTTTTTGAGGCAGGAGTTGAAGTCGTTACGGTTGGCTATCGGGGTTGGAAGGGAAAAAAGAATGGAGAATTGTTGAAGAGCGCGGAGAGCGAATTCGATGTCTTGGTCACAATGGACCAAGGTATTCCGCAGCAGCAAAACCTCAGCGAGATTAAGATGGGTATCGTATTGTTGGAAGCGAAGGGCAATCGTTACGAAGATCTAGCGCCGCTGATGAATCAAGTCAATACCGTATTGAGAACAATCGAGAAAGGACAAGTCATATCTGTCAGAGCTTAACAAGCCACTACAGATAGAGCCTATAGATCATGACAAATTCTTCACCTGTGCTCCGAGGCAAAGACCGCCGCTACTTGCGCGGCCTAGGCAACGCATTGCGCCCGACCGTGTATTTGGGCAAAGAAGGGCTTTCTGCCGCCGTTATCCGCTCGCTCAACGAAGCCTACGCCAACAACGAGTTGGTCAAGGTGCGCCGCGAGCGCAACAGCCCCCTCGACCGCCGCGAAGCCGGCGCGCAGCTTGCCGCCGCTACTGAGTCACACCTAGTGCAAGTCTTGGGCAACACGCTGCTCCTCTACCGACCCGACCCCGACGATCCCCAAATCGCGCTGCCCGAATAGAGGCGTAGGCTTTCGTTGAGAAGCGAGAAATATCACTTTGAAACCTAGACGTGCGCTGATCACCGGCGGGGCTAGTGGCTTTGGCTTGGGCACTGCCAAGGCTCTGCTCGCCCAAGGTGCCCAAGTCGCCATCGCCGATATCGACGGCGAAAAACTGCGGACAGTAGCCGACGAATTGCACAGCGACCGCGTGCTGCCCCTAGTGCTCGATGTCACCTCGCCGACATCCGTCCAACAGACCGTAGCCGCCTGCCAGACGCACTTTGGGGGCTTGGACACCCTCGTCAATTCTGCCGGGGTCATCCACTTCGGCTCCTTGGCAGAAACCACTGAAGCGGATTGGGACCGGGTCATCGACATTGACCTCAAGGGGGTTTTCCTCTGCTGTCAGGCCGCTGCCCCGCTTTTGCGCCAAAGCGGTCGGCGCGGCCGCATCGTCAATATCGGCTCGGATGTATCTAGGATTGGCTTCCCGCTGATTGCCTCCTATTGCGCCGCCAAGGCCGGAGTCGTCGGCCTGAGCAAGGCGCTGGCCGGGGAACTGGCCCCCGACGGCGTCACCGTCAACTGCGTCTGTCCGGTCGGCGTCTCGACGACCGGCATGGGCCAAGACGTGCTCGCCTACAAACGACAGGCGACCGGCGCGACCAACAAAGCGATCCTCGCCGCGACGGCGGCAGACATCCCGCTCGGCCGCAACCCCACCGAGGCCGATGTCGTCAACGCCATTGTGTTTTTCCTCGCCGAAGAATCGTCCTTTTTGACCGGAGTCGCACTCGATGTCGATGGCGGTCTGCTCAGCACCTCGACCCTGCCCGGCGTTGCCGAGGGCCAGTAAAGGGAAGTACTAGTTCCGCTCGTGGCGGGCGTCGAAGTTGTCGCTACCGAGTCACATCTAGTGCAGATCTTGGGCAACACGCTGCTCCTCTACCGTCCCGACCCCGACGATCCCCAAATCGCGCTGCCCAAATAGAGGTGCAGACTTCCGTTGAGAAGCGAGACCAGCTTCCATATACTTGCTTGTAAAAGCTCGTAACAGGAAAGCTATTATGCTCAATATCAAGCCGAAATATGTTGTCAATGAAAAGGGACGGAAAACAGCAACCGTTCTATCGATGGAAGATTATCGCTCTCTGATGCAACGCCTTCAGGATTTAGAAGATGCTTTAGACTTGGATCGGGCTGTTGAAACGGCAACCGACTTTCGGGAATACACTGAAATACGAGCGGTTTTGGACCGGGGATTCATCAGGCACTAGTATTCTCTCCGGTTCCGAACGGTCATACTGTTGGGGAAGTGCTCCTTCGTGACTCTAAGAGACTGCCGACAACCATCCCCAAAACCGTCCCAATCCCCACTCCCATTACAAAACCTTTTACGGTCCCGCCTTCTACAAGAATAAGAACGCCGAATAATAGACCTAGACCGAGACCTACCCATAGACCCACGCTGGCAAGATTGAGGGCATTCGCCGCATAGTTCCGTGTTTCAGTCCTTTCCTCGGAAGGGTCTCCTTTATACACCGCAAAATTTATGTTGTCTATGCGCAGGGTCCGCAAGCAGACCACGGCTATTAACTGAAAATACAGACTCATCGCCGTAGGCTGGAGATCGCGCAGCTCCAGACTGGCTAGGACTACTTCTAGCGCCATAAACGTCGTCGCCGCAATGCTCATAAAAACCATCTGTTGCACGACGAGTTCTATCTGCCTTTTGCGATCTTCATAAGCTTGGTACGGGTCTCGCTTTTTCCCATACATGTTCCAGGCCACTATTGCCGCAAAAAAGACATTGCCTGCCGTCACTCCGACGATATTCCAATATCCGCCGAACCAGGGGAAATCGAATTGTCGGATATAGAGAATGAGCGCTATAAAGGCGAAATACACGAGTAGCGCTAGGCCGATCATTGTAGGTGAAATAAAATCAAACAAACGGCGGGGTTGCAGCTCGGCCTTGCGAGTGGTGCGCGAATCGGCTTTTCGCATCAGCCGATAATATTTGAAAGATCTTATTTCTAGGAGCATCATAGGGAAAAACTGGATCATAAAATACGGAAATACTAAATTGCCTACGTCCCATTCACCACTACGCGAATCGCTTAAAAACACCGCCAGCAACGACAAGCCAACTAGCAGTACAGCCACGTTTAAATTACGGTAATTGCGCCGTGCTTTCTCGTAATATTCGATCGGTTCTGGGTAGAGCTTGGGATATTGCGATGGCGGGTACGTTGCGAGCACGTAACTTATCCGCTTGAGCATTTTTCTGGGAAAATAAAAAGAAATAAGAAGAATCTGGCTCAGAAATACGGCGTAAAATAAGATGTTGTCTGGCATCGCTAGCTCCTCATTGGTCTCGGTTGTTCATGACATTCCCGAATGCAATCCGGATTTCGGAATCCGTTACGCCGGATCCTCTCAATGTCTTGATTGTTTCGCTTAATGTGGACGTCACCCATGCGTTTAAATCGACAGCGCTATTAGCCTTGGCGTCTGGGTGGATGAACGTACCGCGATATCCTTTGGTCTCAATGACAGCATCGCGTTCCAATAGCCGATAAGCCTTGGCCACTGTGTTGTGGTTCAGGCCCATGTCGTTTGCAAGTTGCCGGATGGAAGGCAAGGCAGCCCCTGAGCTAAGCTCGCCGCTGAGAACGGCCTTTTTGATTTGATCGATCAATTGAGCAAACACCGGCACTGAATCACTGGTGTCGATGACTATTTCCATCAAATATGCTCCTTATCTTGTACTACTTGAACTAATAATACATATATTGCATGTAAAGTGCAAATAAAAAAAGAAAAGCGGCGCGGCTCTAATAGGGAGCCGCGCCGCTTCATCATTATATGTTTTTGAATATTTACATTAACCGTATAGCCCGTTCCATCCTCGCTAACTCATCTTATGGCTACTTCCCGTCCGCGACAAATCCGGTCTCGGCGTCGAAGTTGTTGCTCACGTCTTCCACGCCTGGGCAAAAAGGCCGAGTGAACCGGGTGCGTATCCGGCGTAGTGGTTGTTGAAAAACACGTACGCGGGCCGTTCCGGCGCGGCCTGTGCCAGCTCCCGCACCTGTTGTGCCCACTGCTGAGTCTCGGCGGCGCGGTCCCAGACGAGACGGTCCCAATGCCGCTCCTGCTCGCCGCGGCTAATCCGCTCCTCGACGTACGCGTCCATCTTTTTGCGGTCTCCCAAAAAGCGCACGTAGAGGAAGTTGGCTGTTACTGGATTGACGCGCTTGGCGGTGTCTGCTAAGCTCGGCATGGTGTAGTAGTTGTTCAGCACTAGTGCCACTCCGTGTTCGCGCAGCAATTACTTGAAGAAACCAGAGTAAATATCCGAGAGGCAATTGTGATGACGCTTGAAGCAAATCGCGTTCTTGCCGAAGAATCCATTGCGGAAATACAAGATTTGATTCGTGAGTCTGTTTTTGTACAGACATGAAAAGACGATGGTAGAAAACAGGCAATACATCTTCAACACTATGGTCCGATGTCTCGCTGAAGAGTCCATTTGAGCGGCCTTTCCGCATGGCTCACTTGTTAAGCCAGCGTCGAAGCCGAGACCGCAAGCTTGGGAGCGTCAATGGGTCGTCAAAACGAACCTCAACTATGGTCACACCGTTCTCTTGGCACAGGGTACGTTTACGTTTATCACGCTCCTGATTCATCGTAAATGCTTGTTCTCCACCAAATATCTCGATGGGGCGATAATGTTGCTCCCCTTGATGCTCAATAGCGAGTGCGAGTTCCGGCAAGTAGATATCAAGGCGTTGCTGTCCAAGCCACGGGGGAGACGCTTCGCGCCGGATGGTTTTGGTTGGAAAAAGTTTGACTACTGACTGGTATAGCTCCGCTTCTCGTAGCCAGGGGCTGATCGACAATCGGCGCTTCACCTCAGATTTGGCTGTTCGGGTATCCATATCCGTACCGCGAACGAGCAAATCGACATAGGGCTCAAAATGTTTCTGGACTTGGCTTCCATACCATTCAAAAGGTGCATCCTCCCCGTGCCGCTCAGAAATACAGAAGTGGCAAAGACCATCAGCGTAGAACGCATGATCGAGCAGATTGATCACACGCTGCGGCCATGAGTCAGATGTGCGAAAAGAAGACACCATTTCCTTGGCATCCGATAGCATGGATGCGTGCGCTTCAGAATGGCAGTGACAGAATCTGCGCTCACCGGTGACTATATGATCGAAGGCAACAGTCCGAAACCCTTCGATTCTATCATCTACAAAGTTCTTACATCCGACTGTTAGGTTAGCAATGTAAGGTTGCTCAATTGTGTCTCTTTGCTTCACTGCACAAATCGTTTGATCGAACAAGCAAGAAGAAATTGTTACTTTGTTGAGACGAATGGTGTGATTCACTTGGGATTTCAATTCCTTCCGCCTGTACATGTATTGCCGCTCAATTCCGCCATCAAATTTTTTGTAACTAAGGTCAAATCCAGCAGCCTCAACTTTGGTAACCTTGAGAGTATCGCTTTTATGTGTGGCAAAGCGGATCTCTGGGTACCAGGTAAAATACCCTCTCTGACGGAGACTGGCTAAACTCTCAAATCTGTTCTTGTAATACACTGGGTGTACTACCGACCTTGGGGCTCCGATGATACGGTCGCCTAGCGACTGCAATACAGAATCCTCAAGGTGTTCGCCAAGAAGTCTCTCAATCGCATCGACAATAGTAAAGCCTCCCGCAACGACTTCCCGAGCTAAATTCTCTGCAAACGGTTGTACCTCAATAGTCAGGTTAAGATGCAAAGCGATCTCCTACGCGATTCCAGTAAGACGGAACGTACACCTGCTACTATACCTTGACTTTTTACATCGAACATCATGTGTCATCGCATGGGGTTTTCATTGCAGAAATCTTTTCGGGATAAGTAGTTATTGGCTTGACTTATCTCCTTTAACTTCGTATATTTTTATAGTAAGAAAAGGGAAATATACCATGAACCTAATCACCATTTTCAACCAGTTCCCCGACCAACAATCTTGCACCGCTCATTTGGAGGCGATTCGCTGGCCGGAGCAAGCCTTTTGTCCACGATGTAGTAGCGACCACGTAGCTCGCAAAGCTGAAAAGGCGATGGTTGGCCGGTGGAATTGCCACCAGTGCAAGTCGAGCTTTAACGTGCTGGCCGGTACCATTTTCAGCGGTACTCAAATCCCTCTGCAAAAGTGGTTTCTGGCGATCAGCTTGATGGCTAATGCGAAAAAGAGCTTGTCGAGCTACCAGTTAGCCCGCGATCTGGAACTAAACCAGAAAACGGCATGGTACATGCAACAGCGCATCCGCGCGGCGATGGCCAGCGACGAAGAGGCCTTGTTGCAAGGGATCATTGAGGCAGACGAAACCTACCTCGGCGGCAAGCCTCGCCACAAGGACAAGAACAATCGGCGCGGGCGCGGGGCTTCGGGCAAAACCTCGGTCGTCGGGGCCGTCTAGCGCAAGGGCGATGTGAAGGCCGCTGTAACTGGCGACACTAAAGGCGCGACCATCTTGGGCTTTATTGAGCAGTTCGTCGAGACGCAAGAATCCTCGCTAATCACCAACGAATACAAAGCCTACACCAACGCGTATAAGCTGATGCCCCACCGTGTAATCAATCACGGCGAGGGCTACGTTGATGCCGACGACAAGACCCTCCACACCAATACCATCGAAGGTTTCTGGTCGCTACTCAAGAGGGCGTGGTACGGCTCCCATCATAAGTACACGAAGGGCTGGTCGCCGCTGTTTGTGGCCGAAGCGTGCTGGAAGTACAACCACCGCAAGGACGGCGACAGCTTCAACGGCCTATTGAGGGCCTGCTTCGCCTAGCGGATACAGTACGCGCTTAGACGGCTCTCTTCATCCAGCCGCTCAAAGCCCCGCATCGCCTGTTCAAAGACTGGTACTAACGCCAGCACGAGCGCACGAAGCCACTCAACAAAAACTTGTACGACCGCTGTGAATTGATTATATTGAGAGGTAGTACTAGCCATTGGAACCTCCGATTCCTTTGGTTAAGCCTGTCGCGTTTGTCAGGACGCTAAGGCCGGATGGAGGCCCGACTATAGAATATAGTCGGGCCTTTCTGTTGTAACCAGAACTAAGAGAACGAGTTACTAAAAGTCAATAAGGGTCGTCCTCAAAAAACGAGGTTGATAGCCTCGGTTGCTTGGTACGGATCCAGCCCCGTCTTTTTCCATGTACCGTTCGGCGCATCCCTCGGCCAATGAAGATCAGGCGTCACCTTCTTCGTTGGCCCGTTCAGGGCATACGCCTTCCCATCAATCACCATCCAGACGACGTAACGCTCGACGCCCGCAAAGCGCGTCTTGGGCACATATACTAAAACGCCTTGACCCTTTGGATTTCTCAGGGCTTGAAGATCAGAAGACGCGACCTTGAGCGTATTGTATCCCAGAGAAGCCGATACGATACGAAGGGCCTGCTGTATATTATCCTGCCCTTCGGGTGCTTTCTTTTCAGGTGCGCTCTTTGCAATAGGTCGGGGCTTCTGGGTTGCGATGGTCGTGGGTATGGAACGTATCGCCTCCTCGTTCTTTTCGACCCGTTTCTTCAGTAAGGCGATCTCCATCTTCATCGCAGAGATCGCCCCGTCATCACCACCACAAGCACCCAAGGCAACAAGGAACAAAACAACAGCGAACGACCGAAAGCGTAGCATGGTGCTCTCCTTTGCCGGTCAGCAGATGACCCGACTAAGCGGGTCTCTTGAACATGGACAGCCGAAGTATAGGGAGGAAAAGAGAGGAAGTCAAGCCAATAACTACTTATCCCGAATCTTTTCAGGGTTGTCTTTTGTAAAAATCCACCCCTCAATGAGACGCACAAGGATTTCTGTTGAATTATGAAATGTGGTGATCGCATCATGGTATATATTATCAGGAATGTCATTATCACGCGGGCCAATTACCATGCGATGTTCCGACCGATCTTCATGATTTCCCCGATCTAACATGCTGAAGATATGAGTGTCGGAAAAATGGATATAATTCGATGTTTTTTCGTAGACTGATTTTATCCAATGATACTCTGGAAATTTTTGCGCCAGTTCAGTGACCAAATAGTGATCGGTCATGGAGCAGCCCTTTCGATCTTTCATCCTACGAATGTGTTCGCCTTCAATTATCGCGAGGGCGAAGTCGTGTGGGTTGTCGACGATAAATCCGGCAAAAATTCGGAGTGCTGTATCCAATTGCAAGCGAAGAATCGCTCCAGCGCAGATGAGATTATGATCGCGAACTAGGGTACGAAAACCGACGGATAAGGCAAGTGAGCGATTGACGGCGGCGATTGCCAAAAAATCGAACCCGTAGAGATCACGGGCATGTGCCTCAAGCATGCGGCGTGCCTGATCGGATATAATCTTTTCATCAGCCTCGAGTTGGGCTAGAGCATCTACAATCATGCTTGATGGGTGCTGTGGCATCAGGGGTCCCTTTCTCATGTGGAGGGTCGTAGAGCATCTACAGGCCGTTCGCACAACTCAAGCACGGCAGTATGCAAATAGCGGGTGATGGACGAGTTGCTGCACCAGCGCGATTCGGCATTCACTTCGAAGGAGCAAAACACTTTCGGCTTTATTGATTCCTCCAAAATTAAAGTCTTATTCTGATAGATAGTGCAGCATGTTTGACAAAAGCGTGCAGCGACTGCGGTTGCCCTTGGGGGGAACCTTTCGGTCGCGTGGGGGGGCGCATGGGGGTCTTCTTTGCCCAGGAAAATAGACTTTTATTTTACAGTAATCAATACCACCTCGACCGCCGCTAAGCCAGCGAGCGTCTCGCCGTTCGCGACAAATCCGGTCTCGGCGTCGAAGTTGTTGCTCATTCCTTCCACGCCTGGGCAAAAAGGCCGAGTGAACCGGGTGCGTATCCGGCGTAGTGGTTGTTGAAAAACACGTACGCGGGCCGTTCCGGCGCGGCCTGTGCCAGCTCCCGCACCTGTTGTGCCCACTGCTGAGTCTCGGCGGCGCGGTCCCAGACGAGGCGGTCCCAATGCCGCTCCTGCTCGCCGCGGCTAATCCGCTCTTCGACGTACGCGTCCATCTTTTTGCGGTCGCCCAAAAAGCGCACGTAGAGAAAGTCGGCCGTTATGGGATCGACGCGCTTGACGGTATCCGCTAAGCCCGGCATGGTGTAGTAGTTGTTCAACACCAGCGCCACCCCGTGTTCGCGCAGCAGGTCTAACAGCTCTGCCCGCAGCCAGCTTCCGTTGCGCACCTCCACCGCAAAGCTAAACTCGCCCGTAGGTAGCTGCGGCAAGAACTCTGCTAGGCGCTCGGTGAACGCGCTGCCGTATTCGTTTTCGTGCGCGTCCTGTCCCCGCGCAATGTATGGAAACTGCATTAGCAGCGGCCCCAACCGCTCGCCCAATGGGGCCATCGCGTCGAGGAATTCCTCCATTTCCCCCATGCAGTCTATGAGCATTTTTTCGTGGCTGATCACGCGGGGAATTTTGGCGGTAAAGCGAAAGTGTGGCGGCGTCCGTCGCAGCCATCCCTCTATCGCTTTTGGTGTCGGCACTCGGTACCAAGTCGAGTCGATCTCCACACTCCTGAAGACCTTGGCATAGTGCTCGATGTAATCGGCCGCGGCGCAGCCCTCTGGATAGATCAGCCCTTCCCAATCCTCATTCGACCAACTCGTCGTTCCCAAAAAGAGCTGCGCGGGCAGCCCCTCTTGCACCTGCTGCATCCGCTCAGCGTGCCGAGGCTTGGCCGGTGGCATGATCTCGGAAAAAAGGTCCTGTTGTTCTGCCACAGTTCGCTCCACAAAAAAAGAGGGCGCGGCACCTACCGCACCCTCGCAATTCCGGCGAATATACTGTATGCGCTATGCTTTCTCCCGCATCATCTTCACCACCTGTTCCTTCCCCACTAGCTGCACAAGCGACCCAAATCGCGGCCCTCGTTCCTGCCCCAGCACCACCTCGTAAAATGTCCGAAACAGCGACTTGGGGGGGACTCCGGCCTCGCGGGCTAAGTCGAACGGAATGGCCTGCAACTCCTCTTCGGTGGCCCCATTGACCGCGCTCAGTCGCTCGGCCAACTGCCCTAGGAGCGCCCGCTCCTCGTCTGTAGGCGGACGAAACTGCTTGTTGGGCAGCACCACGTCTCGGTAGTAGTTAAGCCCCTTCTCCACCAGCGCCTGTGTTACCTGCGGATAAGTAGAAGCCTGCGCGTCGTAGCGCGCCAGATATTCCTCCAACACTTCGACCGAATCCACTCCGAGGGATGCGATCAGATTGTTGACCGTCGAGAAGTTGACTTGGGACGCGTACTCGGGCACGTCTTTACCGCGGTCGCCGATGTGCCACAGGGCTTGTTCGGGGCACTGATCCTCTGCCACATCGGGATAGTGCCGCAGCGCATCGAGATAGTCGTCAACGCACTTGGGCACGATGTCCCAGTGCAGCCGCTTGGCCCGCTTGGGATTTTGGAACAGGAAAAAGAGCAGGGATTCTATTGGCGCGTACTTTTTCCACGCATCCACCGTCACCCCCATGCGGCCGGTGCTGCTCGCCACCTTGCGCCCTTCCTCGTCGAGAAAAAACTCGAAGCACAAGCCGACCGGCGGCTGCTTGCCCATCAGGCGCACGATGCGGGAGGACTGGCGAACCGAGTCGATGAGATCTTTGCCGTACATTTCGTAATCGACCTCGTAGGCGTACCAGCGCAAAGCCCAATCGACTTTCCAGCCCACCTTGGCGTTGCCACCGAGCACCGACTGCTCGCCGCTCTCGCCGCACCCAGTGTAGTGGCCGGTATTGAGGTCGCAGGTGAAGCTCACGCTGCCTCGACTGGGATGGTAGGCGGTGACCCGCGTCGCCATGATCGAGCCACAGTTGGAACAAATCGGGAAAAAGGGGGACCAGTGCTGGCGATTTTGTTCCCGCAGCGTCGGCACAATAATCTGGCGAACTTCCTCGGCTTTGGCTAGGAGAATCGAAAGCCCTTCGTCAAAGTCGCCGCGCACGTAGGCTTCGCGGGAGCTTTGAAACTCGTAGTCGAAGCCAGACGCGTCGAAAAACTCGCACAGCTTGGCGTTCATGTGGTCGCCAAAACTCGTACAGCAACCAAAAGGATCGGGGATAGAGTGTACGGGTTTGCCGAGGTGGGCGGCGAGCATGTCGGGCTGCGGAAAGTTGTTAGGCACCTTGCGCAGGGCGTCCATGTCGTCGCTGAAACAGAGTAGGCGGGTCTTTAATCCGTAGAGGTATTCGCAGGCGTTGCGCACCCAAGAGGTGCGGACGCCTTCGGAAAAGTGCCCTAGATGGGGGAAGCCGCTGGGGCCAAAGCCGGTCTCGAATAGTACCGGGCGGTCTTTGCTGGGCTGGCGCTGCTTGACGATCTGTGCCGCCTCTTGGAAGGGCCAAGCCCGATGCGTACTGGTCTGGTTCCTCTCCATTTGACCTGATCAGGTGTGAGGCTCATCGAGACGGCGCTTTGGGTGAGCGTGCGGCGTCTCAGCGATTGCGGAAAGTGATGCGTCCGCGGCTCAAATCATAGGGCGAAAGGGCCACGGTGACTTGGTCGCCCGGAAGTACGCGAATGTAGTACTTGCGCATCTTGCCGGAGACATGGGCCATAATCTCGTGGTTATTTTCCATCTCGCACTTGAAGTAGCCGTTGGGCAGGGCCTCCTTGACCACTGCTTGGACTTCGATCGCTTCTTCTTTGGCCATTGCTCTCGCCTGAAAGAGATGGGATGGTAGTAGCGTTATCGGTACCACCAAAAAAGTAGCCGCCAAAGCGACTCACAAAGAACACGAAGTGTACGCTTTGACCGAGCAAAAGTCAAACTCATTCGGTCAGGTAATTCACGTCGTACGAGGCGTGTTTGACCGCTTCAATCGTCGATAGATGCGGGGCTAGCTGCTGGACCCTGTCGTAGTATTGGACGGCTTCCGCGTATCGCTCGGTTTTTTCGCAGATCACGCCGAGGTTGTGCAGGGCGGGGATGTGATCGCCGGACAATGCGATGACCTGCTTGAAGGCCGCTTCGGCTCCGGCGAAGTCGCCGCTGTCGAGGTGGGCGAGGCCCTTGGCGAAGAACATGCTGTCGTTGTCTTGCTCGTACTCGACGGCCTTGGTCAGCACGGGGAGTGCCAACTCGGGCTGTTGGGCTTGCAGCCGCAAAATTCCGAGGCTGTAATAAGCGCGGGCCAGTGCGCGGCGCGCACCGCGATAATTGAAATCGACCCTCAGCAAGGTCTCTAGGTGTTCGATGGATTTTTTGAAGTCTCCGACCTTGTGATACGCCACGGCCATGTTGAAGCGAGCGTTGACGTGATCGGGCTGGATTGCGATGACTTTTTCGAGGTATTCAAGGCCCTCGACTTGGCGCTCGGTGCGGCAGAGCAAGGTTCCCAGTCCAGCCATAGCTTCGACCATCAGCGAATCCAGCCGCAGGGCTTCTTCGTAGTGGTGCTTGGCCTCGCGCTCGTATCCCTGACCGTGGAGCATGACTGCGAGATTGCAATGCGCCTCGGCGTAGTCGGGGTCGAGTTCCAATGCCTCGAGCAACAGCCTTTTGGCTTCGTACTTTTGCCCGTCGTCAAAATACGCGTTGGCGAGGAGGACGCGCAGTTGCGGGTTGTAGGGATTGATGGTGACCTTGGCGTTGAGGTAGCGGATCTTCTCTTTGGTCCAGAGATTGTACGTCCGCTTGTCTTGGCGCTGGGCCTGACCCTCGCTGCACAGCAAGGCCAGCACTAGGAATGCGAGCACAGCCTTCATGGTTGGAACTTCTGAATCCGATCATTGAAGGTATCGGCCACGTAAATGGACCCTTCGGCGTCGCGGGCGATGCCGCCGGCCACCACCTCGCGCTCGCCCTCCTCGCCAGTAGCCATATCGACGACAACTTGGATGCGGCCGGTGAAGCGGAACTGGTTGTCGCCCCCACCTTTCTCGCCCCATCGCGTCAGGTAGTGCCCCCGCTGGAATACCTCGATGCGGCTGTGGCCGGCATTGACCACGAAAGCCCGGTCGGCCGCTTCATCGACGGCAAAGTCGGTGGGCCGCAGCAAAAGCCCGTTGCCGCGGTCCTGATGCGATTTGGGATCGCGGCCGATGACGCGGCTGGCCGCGGCGCGCTGTGGGTTGTCGTACACGACTAGCCGAGGTGCCTGCCAATCGTCGGCGCGCAGGGCCAACGGCTCGATCAGCGCGGCAAAGCGCCCTTGCCAAAGCCGCAGACTAGCCACTAACAGGGCCGGGATGGCGTACTGAATTTGCTGTTCGCCGGCTTGGTCGAATAGCTGCAATTGGCTGATGCTTTCGATGTAGATGGCATCGCCGTCGATGACGATGTGGCGGGCAAACAGCCCGGCGAGTGGGCGCGTCCACAACAGCCGACCGTCTGGGGCAAATTTCGCCCAAAAGGCCTCTGGCTTCTGGCCTGGGCGATGCAGGTTGTACACCACATAGAGATGATCTTCGTCGTCGAGGGCTAGCGCTGGCCCGTCTAGCGCACTCGTTTCCATACGGGCCAGCGGCTCAGTGGTATAGACCCATGCGTCCAAAGCGTGGCCCGTGCGGTCGAAGCGCTCGACGCGCCCGGTGCCCACGCCGACTGCAAAGACCGTGCCGTTGCGGCTGATGGCCAGTCTCGTGGGGGCCGTGCCCTTGTCCAGTGACCAGCTTGCGATGCGGCGGTGGAACCCGCCCGCGACCGTCGTGCTGAACAACTCGTGTACGGTTTCGTCTGCGCCGAAGAAGCTGACGACTCGGTAGCTATACTGCGTGTTGGCCAACAGGCCGCCGTCTGTAAAGGTGGTGTCGGTTGCGGATTCCACGCGCGCTATGGCCGCGAACTCGCCTCCTGCGGTGCGCTGGATTTCGCCGTAGAGAAAGCTCGCAGAAGACACTGGGGGCCATACCAGATGCGCGGCGGCCTCCTCACTGGAGAAGGTCGCTTTGAGCACGGGGGGATCTGCAAGCCAAGGCGGAACCTTCTTGCCAGCGAAGGGGCCGACACAGGCGACGAGAGCTGTAGCAAGGCAAAAGATAAGTCGATTCATAGCGCAAAAGAGATAGGCCCGCCTTCCCGCAATGTCAAGGAATATGGAATCACCCCAGAATGAAAACGGCGTTGCCGACCTTGCCGGTGAAGTAGTCGATGACCAGCCAAAGCCCGTTGCACAGGGCCTCGCCCATAATCAGGCCCATAAAGAAATGCTGGCTCGTCCGATAGTGCGCCGCCCCGCCAAAACGCAAGATCAGCTTCTTGAGCGCCCAAGCCAAGAGCACGCAAGCCCAGATTTTGTCGAGCATGAAGTTTGCGCCAATCGGGAAGCCGATTGGATGGAATGGCCACCACAAGAAGTGATGCCGCGCCCAAGTCAAAAGACCCATGACCACGGCCCCTCCAGCGAAAAACGTCAGCCCCAACCAGTCGGCTCCGGCTGGCTCTAGCGCGCGTTGCGCCGCGTTGTAGATGGTCGATGGGCCGCCGCGAAAGCGCCAGCTATCGAGGTTGATGCCCCCGTACTTGTAGGCGAGGTGGAAGACCATCCAGCAGGATCCCGCTACGCCGATAAAGATGGCCGCCACCAGCGCCCAGAAGACGACTCGCCGACTGCGGCGGTCCATGTTTTGGATCAGCTTCAAGCCATTGGCGACCATGGCCAGCAGGAAGATGCGGATGTCGGCCGACCAGATGTAAGCAAAGGAGAGGTTGAAGACGCCAGCGGCCCCGATTGTCTGCGAGCCAATGCCCTGCACGATGAGGTCTGGGGCGATCATGGGCGAGCGCACAGCCGCTAGGCCAGCCTCGCACACGACCCGCGAGATGCCGATAAATACCAACAAGGCCACCGCTGCAAAGAGTGCGCCGACCCAGAGCGGGGTGCCCATCAGCCACAGCCAGCCGACGATGCCTCCGCTGCCTAAGAATACTCCGATCACGGCCACTCGATAGGACATGATTTCATCGCCGTCGTCGATGTCCGCATGGCGGTTGAGGGCCTTGCGCCATACGTCCCGCAAGTGGCCGCGCCCCGTCCACAGTCCCAAGAGTACCATGGCGATGAGCGCGCCGCCGCCCTGATAGGCCAAGAGCGGCTCGTACGAGACCCCATAGACGAACTTGCTGGTGGATTTGAGGCCGGATAGGGCGAGGAATTCGGCTTCGACCTTGGAGAGCAGATAGAAAATCCAGATGCCGGCCGCTATTTGGGTGCTGATGAGATAGGAAAAGCCAACGAGCGCGAAGCTGATCCAGATTTGCAGGTTCTGCTGGCCGATAAACGGCACCCACCAAATTAGGCCGAAGTTGGGCAAGGACGGGTAGTATTGGTGCAGGGCCTTGAGGCTGCCGTACGCAAGCGGCAAGGCTGCACCCCACCACAGGGCACCGTGCTTGAGAAAGCCGTTGAGCAGCCCGGCACCGCGCTCGCCTTGCACGATGGCCACCCCGAGCTGGGTCAGCGGATAGGCCAATCGCTCGCGCTCGACCCACTGTCGGCGCAAGATCACGGCCGTCGATACCATCGCCACGTACAGCGAGAGGAGTAGCAGCGCCCACCAGCACAGCGGCTCAACCCAAGTGGCGTAGGGAATGTCGGCGAGCGCACCGCCCTCGTAAAAGCCGCGGTTGCCGGTGCCGTCATCGACGAGGATGCGCTGCGAGGGAAAGAGCGGAAAGAGCTTTTCGGCCCATTGGTTGGCCGGGGAGGCGTAGTAGAAAATGCCAGTGAGGGCCGGCAAAAGCTGCTGTGTCAGCCCCATGGTGCAGAGGGCGGAGACGACCAGCAACATCGCGTACACCAGCACCAGTTCGGCGCGGTTGAGCGCGAGGGTGCCCCCGCGCTGCACTACTGGCACGTTCCACAGCGCAGAGAGGGCGAGGAAGGCGCCAAACCAAAAACCAGGCGAGTACCAATCAACTGCACCACGGCTAGCCCAATAGCTGCAAAAGCCGCCCGTGGCCAGCAGGGCCAACCCCACTGCTAGGCGGAAGTCGCGAGCGGCGAGCTTGAAGAGCGTGTTGAGCAAGCCAACCAGCACCAAAAACAGAAAGATGGCCCCCGGAGTGTTGAAGTCGAAGGCCATGTTGGTCGCCCGCATCGCCATGTTGGCGTAGGGCGCACCAATGGACAGGAAGAAGCTGAGGAACGCGCCGACCCCAAAGCCGCGCAGTGTCAGGTGCGAGCGGCCTTCAGCATCGGTGAGTCCCTCGTCTTGGCTGCCCCGGAGGTGCCGGCCATACGGAGAGGGTAGCGATCTATTCACCGCGCGGTCTGGGGCTTGACGGTGCAGGTGGGACAGACGCGCCGCAGGTGTTCGCGCCGCACCTGCCACAGGTCGTGGGCCTTCACCAATTCGCATTCGGCCTGCCCGACCTTGCCCCGCCGCTGCAACTTCCTCCGGTCGAGGGTTGAGTCCAGCTTGTGGGTTGGAACCGGGCAGGGGCCGCGGCGAAAGGCCAGCCCTAAGACCTCTTGTACGGTCCCGTCGTCGCGCACGATGCGGTCTGGAATTGCAAAAGATTCAATGCAGCCGCAGGGCACGGACATCTCGGCCACGTGATAGGCCGTGCTCGTGTCGTGCGTCGAGCCCAGCGCGAGAATGTAGCCGCCGCCGTGGACCAATTTGCCGATCGGGCTATCTGGGGCCCAGATGCCAGCTTCGAGATGACCTTGACAATAGTAGCTAGCACGCGGCCCAATCGCTGCTACCGCGTGAGTGGGATGCATGCTGCGCTCGGCTTCGGTGCGCCGCCACAGCGCGTCCGGGATGGTGCCGTTGGTGGTGGGCGTGGTCAGCGGGTTGAAGACTTTCGCCGCGCGGTGATTGAACGAAGGGGCCAACAGGGTCCCGCGCTTGCCGACCGCCTGCAAGAGCGCATCGACGACAGTCTCGGCACCGCCCTCGACAAAGCCGATGGCCGATAGGGAGCTGTGGACCATCAGGTCCATGCCCGGGGCGACGCCCAAGCGGCGCAAATCCCGCACTAATTCCTTGCGGCCAATCATATTAGCCGGGTCGGTCAATTCGGCGTAGCCCAATTCCGCGTGTGCTGCGAAGTACTCGTGAACTCGATTGACGGCGACGGGACCTTCCATCCGCGGCCCGGCCGGATAGTCGGCCTCCTCACAGGCAATGCACTCGGCGATTTCGCCCAAATTCCGGCGTCCGTCGGCCCAAAACAGCGCCCACGGCGGTAGCTTTGCGGCCGAGATGCGCGCGTTGATCGCGGATGGCGCGTTTTCCGCGGTCGGTGAGAGCACGGCCGTGCGCCGCGGTACCAGCCGCGCTTGGGCCGTGCGCCGCGCTCGCTTGCCCGGCAGTGCGGCCTCGGCGGCTGCGCCCGCCACTTGCCGCTCGTTTTCGTCCATGGCCGCCAAGATCTCGCGCCGATTGCCTCCCCAGAGCCAGCGCGTGAGCCGCCGCACACTGCGACTGTGCGCCTCGCGCACGTATTCGGCCTCGGCTCGGGGCCGCTTTTTCTTGTGCAATACGGAGAGAAAATGCTGAGTCTCGGTGCGGACCAGCTCCCTCACTTCGCGGCTGCCCATGTCGGCCAAGTAGTACAGATAGGCTGCCATTGAGGCCGCACAGGTCTCCAGTCCCTGCGGGCTAAGCAGTGCTTCCACGTCGGCCGAGGAGTGGTAGGCGTCGAAGCCGCTCCCGCTCTTGCGGTGATGCGTGGTGATCCAAGGGCAGGGAAATCCGTACTGGGGGTCGCCGATCAAGGTGTCAGACGTGGACATGAATCGCTCTAGATGCACCCGATAGCCCGGCTTGTGTTGCCGCACTCCGGCCCGCAAGATAGCCGCGCCAACTCGATCGACGAAACCTGCCGACATGGGGATCGTCGCGTGCCACTCCAGTCGGCCATCGCAGACGGCGGGCCGGGAGCCGATCGTGTCGATACACACACCAGCCAAAGGGGTCTGCAAGCGCCGCATCCTTTCTAAATAGGCGAAGAACCCGTAGCACTCATAGGCGTTGAGCAGGCGAATGGTGCGCTTGGGACGCGCGAGTTTGCCCGCGCGGATAAGCCCTTCGAGCACGCGGGCGATCTCCAAGGTGGTGGCCACGCCCGAAGCGTTGTCTATGGCCCCCGGCTCAGCGCTATGCGCGATGGCCCACACTTCGTCCTGCGGATCGCCTGCTCCCTCGATGATGCCGCTGACCACGTCGTGGCTGCCGACGTATTTGCGGATGTCGGCCCGTACGTGCAGGGTCAAGGGGCTGTGCTGCTGCGCTAGCCGCCGCAACCGCTTCCCTTGCTGCTCAGAGATCACAAACCCCACCAATCGCGCCGCCGCATGTTCTAGGGGAATTGCGCCCCACCCAAATTTGGTCCACGCCACTGCCTTGGGCAGGTTGGGCACCGGCCGGTCGGTGATGACGGCGGCGGCCCCTTTAGTGGCTAAAAGAGCGAGGTGGACGCGCGGATCTAGCTTGGTCAGCACAATCGCACCCACGAGTCCGTCGGTTGGCTGCCGTTGGATGTCTTCGACTTGGTCGAGAATCACCAGCCGCAGCCGCAAGCCATCTGCCGGGGTCGCCGCGCTCCACTGGATGACGTGCCAGGGATTCTCCTGCCAATCCAGCACCCGCTCGGCGAGCGGATGCACCACATCCACGGTCGCGCCCGCGACATCGGCGGCCTCGCGGATGATCCACCGGCCCGACCCTAGCCTCCCTCCGGTCTGGATGGACTCGACCTCCACGCGTGCGCCCGCGGCCTCGTAGCGGCTAGTTAGCGTGGCGGTCGTGTCGCCGAAGCGGTCAAACGAATTCCAGCGATCGGTCTGTACCACATCTCGCACCGCCGCCATCATCTTCTGTCCATTCGCCTGCTGCAACATCAGCGGCAGAGTTTGGCGACAAAACTGCTGTAACGATTTCGCGCTAGGCATGAGCTCCTCCTTTTTGGCCTCTAATAAAGGCAGGCGTTTGGATTGGAACAAAAAAGCGGAGAGCTAGCGGACGAAAACGTCCACCAACTCTCCGCTGGCCGAGCGCAGTATGCGATGCCTATTAGTTGAGGTCGAGGACCTCCTCTAGCGCCTTGATCTCTTGCAGGTCAATGTCGATGTCTTCTAAGAGATCATCGTCGCGCTGACGGCCGAACTCCTCGCGCCGCCGCCGCTTGCGCGCATAGGGGGTCTCGATGTTGTAGAGCCGGCAGAGCCGGCTGAAACTGCCCGGGGCAATACCCAGCGCACGGCTGGCCTCTTGATTGCTCGCGTAAATGCGCGCCGCGCGCCTGATGCGTTCTGGCTCGATTTTGCGCATGAGTTGTTTTCTCTCCAGATATTCAATTGGTGCGAAGCTCGACGAAATTGAACGAAAAAAAGCCGCAGCATTTTTGCGCCACGGCCATCAAAAAAGCCGCTGGAAAGCGGCTGTATCGAAATCGATGTATCGCCGGTTTCCGGGACGCAAAAGTGCCCTCCTTCTCGAAAGCGCTGTCCCGAAAAACCCGTGGGAAAGCCCTTGCACGCGCTGTCAATCGCCCGAGACGATTACATTGCGAATGCGAGGAAATTTCCCGATTCGGCTGGGCGTTTTAGCCAGCCGATGCACACAACTTGAAGAGTCGTGCGTGTATCCTAGGGATTGGGACGAACGCGCAACGCTCGGATGCTGTTCGTGGCCCACATATTGGGGACCGTATGGCCGCCCCCAGCCGGGAGCTGGCTCCTGAGACTACACGAGGATTGATGTGCGAAGAGAATCATTCTTTGAGGCCCTCCTCTCATAGTGATGTGCAGTTTATTTGCACAGTTTTTGGCTACCTTTTAGTTTCACTTTCAAGGCGATATATTGTCAAGGAAAAAATGGCTAAGAATAGAAAAAAAAGAACTTTACGTCATTTTCTGAATATCTCTTAATTAATCCGCATATTTATCAATCGATCTGCGCCAAACGGCGCGCAATTCCTAACAATATAAGGAGACCATTATGTATTCGATTGGCTTAGCTATGCGGCTGCGCCCCAATGCGTACGCCGAGTACAAACAGGCCCACGACGACCTGTGGCCCGAAATCGCCGACAGCATGACCGACAACGAGGTCAGCATGGCCATCTACCGCTTGGACGAATACCTCATCATCCACGCGGTGGCCCCCACTGAGGAAGACTGGCTCAAGAGCCGCCAAGTGCCCATTCTAGAAGAGTGGTACAACTACATGGCCCAGTTGCTGGAGACCGACGCCGAGGGGGAGATCATCTTCGAGGAGCTACCTGAAGCCTTTGCCTTCGGAATGTTCAAGGAAGAGTGAACGCTAGGCCGCTTCCACTGGGTTTTGTAGCTGGCCGATCTGGTCTATTTCCACGATTACCTCGTCGCCGGCGGTAAGCCACACGGGCGGTTGGCGCGCAAAACCCACGCCCTGCGGGGTGCCGGTGAGGATGACCGTGCCCGGCAGCAAAGTCGTATCTTGGCTGAGGAATTCGATCAGTTCGGCGACCGTGAAGATCATGTCGCCGGTGGTGTGGTCCTGCATGGTCGCGCCGTTGAGGATTGTGCGGATGCCGAGGGTTTGCGGGTCGGGGATTTCGTCGGCGGTGACCAGCACCGGCCCCAACGGGCAGAAAGTGTCAAAGCCCTTGCCGCGGATCCACTGGCCGCCGCCGCCGTTTAGCTGCCACTTGCGGGCCGAGACGTCGTTGGCGCACGTGTATCCGAGCACGTAGCTGAGGGCGTCGGCCCGCGCCACATTGCGGGCGGCCTTGCCGATCACCACTGCGAGTTCGCATTCGTAGTCAACTTCCGGGCCACGGCGACAGCAGGCTGGCAGCAGGATTGGGTCGCCCGGGCCGCAGACCGCGCTCGTGGGCTTGGCAAAGACCACGGGCTGCTCGGGTGGCTCGAGGCCGGATTCGGCCGCGTGCTCGCGGTAGTTTAGCCCAATGCAGAAAATGTTGGTCGGGGCGAGTGGGGCGAGCAGCCTTTTGACGGCTACCTGTTCGCCGGTGGGGACTAGTTCTGCGAAGAGATCGCCGGCGAGTATGGAGGCTTGGCCCCCCTCGGCTTCGAGGCCCCAACGGACGGCGGCGTCAGCGTCGATAAAGCGGATGATGCGCATGTCTTTCTCCTTTGTTTTTCTACCATTTGCACAAACCTTAAGGCAGGGCTAGCAGCCCGTCAAATGACCTTGACGCTCAGAGTGAGGCCGCCTATTTTCCCCATTCTTAAATATTAGATCCAACGCGAGGAAAAAAGCGTGTCCCAAAACGTCAGCGAAGAACACGTACGCAAAATAGTCGAAGAAGTGGTGCAGCGCGTCGTCAGCGGTGGGAACGGCAGCGAGGGCGGGGATACCGGTGTCTTCGCGACGGTTGACGCGGCCGTCCAAGGCGCGACTCGCGCCCAGCAGCAGTTGGTCGCCTTGTCGCTGGAGGAGCGCAAAAAGATCGTCGAGGCTCTCCGGCAGACGGCGCACATCCACGCCGAGGAGTTTTCGCGGCGAGCCTTGGCCGAGACGGGCATGGGGCGGCTGGAAGACAAGATCATCAAGCACCAAGTCGCAGCCGACACCACGCCCGGCGTCGAAGACCTAGAGGCCACTTCGTGGACCGGCGATCACGGACTGACCGTAGTAGAAATGGCTCCCTACGGAGTCATCGGCGCGGTCACCCCATCGACGCATCCCGTGCCGACGATGGTCAACAACGCCATTTGCATTGTCGCCGCGGGTAACTCGGTCGTCTTCAACGTACATCCGGCGGGCCGAAAGGTCTCCATGTTCGCGGTGAGCTTGATTAATCAAGCTATCGTCGCGGCTGGCGGCCCGGCCAACTTGGTGACCGCGGTCGAAAATCCGACCATTGAGACGGCCAACGAATTGTTCAACCACCCAGACATCCGCCTGCTGCTGGTCACAGGCGGGCCGGGCGTGGCTAAGGCCGCGCTGGGCAGCCCCAAAAAGGCCATCGTCGCCGGCCCGGGCAATCCGCCGGTGGTAGTTGATGAAACAGCCGATCTGGCCAAGGCCGCGCGCGACATCATCGACGGGGGGGGCTTCGACAACAACATTCTCTGCATCGGCGAGAAGCAGGTCTTTGCCGTCGCTTCCATTGCCGACGAGCTCAAGCGGCTGATGGTTCAGTACAATGCATACGAGCTTGATGCGCGGCAGATCGAGACGCTCGCGCAGGTGGCCTTTGTCGAAGGGCCAGACGGACATCTCGTAGCCAACCGCGAGTTGGTAGGGCGCGACGCCGCCGTGCTGGGCGAGCGCATCGGCCTCCGGCTCGACTCGTCGCTGCGCATGCTCATTGGCGAGACCGATGCCAACCACGTCTTCGTGCGCGAGGAGCAGATGATGCCCTTTCTGCCGATCGTGCGCGTGCCCAACGTCGATCAAGCCATCCGCGAGGCCGTCATCTCCGAACACGGCTACGGACACACGGCCGTGATCCATTCGCGCAACATCGAAAACATGCACAACATGGCTTGTGCCGTGGATACCACCATTTTCGTCAAGAACGGTCCTTCCTACGCCGGGGTTGGCTTGGGCGGCGAAGGCTTTGGGACGTACTCGATCGCCGGGCCGACGGGCGAGGGCCTGACGTCGCCGCGCACCTTTACCCGTCAGCGCCGCTGTGCCCTCGTGGACTATTTCCGCATCACCTGATGCTTTTAGGCCAAGTCAAAGGGCATTTGGTTTCCACGGCCAAGGTCCCAAGCCTCAACGGCAAGAAACTCTTAGTAGTAGAAATCGCGTCGGTGCGCGAGCACGGTCTGGTGCTGACGGGGCGGGATATGGTCTGCATTGATGCGGTGCAAGCGGGCAAGGGCGAGTTGGTGATTTTGGTGCAGGGCAGTTCGTCGCGGATCGCCCCGAACTTGGGCGATGTGCCAGCCGACGCGGTAATCGTCGGAATCGTCGATTCGCTACAGGCGATGGGCAAGGATTTCGACTGTCGGCAACTGAGCCGCGAAGGATAGGCGATGAACGTTGCACCAGCGGCTGGATTGGACCACAAGCAGATTGAGGCGTTGGTGCGCCGGGTGGTGTACGATCACCTGCCCGACGCTCAGCTAGAGCAGGCACCCTCAGCCCCGAGGCTGGTCGTCAATATGTCCGCCCGCCACGTCCACCTCAACCAAGAGGCGCTGGACGCGCTCTTCGGCGCGGGTGCCGAGCTGACCGTGCAGAAGGCCCTGTACCAGGGGGGCGCCTTTGCCGCCGAGCAAACGGTGTCGGTTTTCGGCCCGCGCAAGCAGGTGATTCCCAATGTCCGCATCCTCGGCCCATTGCGCGATTACAACCAAGTGGAGCTAGCCTTTACGGACGCTCGCTATTTGGGCATTGACGCGCCAGTGCGGCTCAGCGGCAACATCGAGGGGACGCCGGGCTGCTACTTGGTGGGGCCGGCTGGGGGGCTGGAGCTGGATCACGGGGTGATTCGGGCTGCCCGCCACGTGCATCTAAACCCGGCAGAGGCCGCGTACTACGGGGTCGGCCCGGGGGACTTGCTGCGGCTGGTCGTAGAAGGCGAGCAGGGAGGGGTCTTGGAAGGGCTGATATGCCGCGTCAGCGAGCGCGAGCACTTAGAAGTTCACATCGACACGGACGAGGGCAATGCGATTGATTTGGTACATGCCCGCAAGGTATATTTGGAACGTTGAACGCAAAAATCCGCACAATTACTTCAGGAGGTAAGGGATGTCGGATGCAATAGGCATGGTAGAAACCGTGGGGCTGGTCGGGGTCGTCGAGGCCGGCGACGCCATGGCCAAGGCCGCTAGCGTACAGCTTTTGGGCTGGGACCGAGTCGGCTCTGGCTTGGTGACTGTGTTTTGCTCAGGGGATGTGGCGGCCGTCAAGTCGGCCGTGGATGCCGGCTCGGCCGCTGCGGCCAAGGTTGGGGAGGTACATTCGGTGCACGTGATTCCCCGTCCGCACAGCGAGTTGACGGCCGTCGTGCCCGAGCGCGGCGACAGCGACGACAGCGATGGTCGCGTCCGCGCCTTGGGCCTCATTGAGACGAAGGGGGCCATCGGCGTGGTCGAAGCAGCCGACGCCATGAGCAAGGCCGCGGATGTGGAGGTCGTCAAGCTCCAGGACATTGGCGGTGGGTACATCACCGTCATGGTCAGTGGCGACGTCGGCTCGGTGCAGGCTTCGGTCAGCGCCGGTGCCGAGGCGGCCGAGCGCGTGGGCGAGCTCGTGTCGCAACACGTGATTCCCCGCCCCCACGACGATCTCGTCGCGCTGTACTTGTAGAGGAGAAAAATAATGAAAGCATTGGGTATGGTTGAGACCCGAGGTTTGGTCTGCGTCGTCGAAGCCCTCGACGCCATGTTGAAGACCGCGGACGTGAGCTATGCGGGCCAAAAGCGCGTGGGCAGTGGCCTAATCGCCGTGCTGGTCGAAGGCGACGTAGCAGCGGTCAAAGCAGCCGTAGATGCAGGGGCGCAAGCGGCCCAGCGCATCGGCGAACTGCGCAGCGTTCACGTGATTCCCCGCCCGACTGAGGGACTGACAGATCAGCTTGGTTAGCTAGGTGGCCAAGGCTTTGCACATCGACGCCCCGGTAGTAACCGGCGATTTGCTCGGGCGCGAGCACAAGGGCGAGCGGGTACTCAGCGTGGCTCCCAGCGCCATTTTGACGCCGACGGCTTGGGACTACATCCGCCAGCACCGCTTGCAGCTAAGTCGCGGCGAAGCCGTTGCAGCGGCCGCCGGCGGCGTTGCGGACGCGGGCCGTTGCGAGCATCCCGACCGCGCCTGCGGCTGCCAGCATGAGGAATTTGGTTCGGGGTACGTCGAGCCGGCGTACTGCGGCGATTGCGCCGTTCACGAGCGCAAGAAGGCGGGCGATCCCGAGGCGAGTTGCGAGGGTTGCAACCGCTACAAGACGCTGTTGCAACAAATCGAGCAGGGCCAAGCTACCGATCCAGAGGCCTTAGTTGAGCAGATCACCGAGCTAGTAATTCACCGGCTGGCAGACTAAGCTATGGCGGGCGACCCGGCAGTTGGCATGATCGAAGTGCAGGGCGTGGCCGCTGCCATTGTGGGTGCGGATGCAGCTTGCAAGGCCGCGGATGTGCAGCTCGCAGGTTGGTCGTCCATCGGCGGTTATACCACGGCCTTTTTCACCGGGTCGATCAGCGATGTGGCCGCCGCGCTGCAAAGCGGCGAAGAAGCGGCCCGCGGAATAATAGAACACGTGGTGGCCGTCCCTCTAAATCAACCCGATCCCGCCTGCCGCCATTTTGTCGATTTTCCGGTCCGTGCTGACAGCGACTTTCCCGCTGGTGCCTTGGGGTTGGTCGAGACGCGCGGCTACGGGGCTCACATTCACACCAACGATCAGATGGTCAAGACGGCTGCCGTTGAGGTAATCAACGTACTGACGATCCACGACCGCGTGGTGTGTTCGCTGATCTTGGGAGACGTAGGGGCCGTCACCGCAGCCATAGCCGTCGCGCAAAAGCTGCTCGCGGACTGCGAGCACTTGCTGGGCACAGCATTGATTCCGCAGCCGCGACCAGAGGTTTTGGCTGCATACGCCGTGCCGATGGGAGGTAGCGGTGTCTAGCGGGGCGATCGGCATGTTGGAGACGCGCGGCATGGCGTCACTGATGGCTTCCACCGACGCCATGCTCAAGGCCGCTGAGGTGCGACTTTGCGGCCGGCACGGCATTGGTTCGGGTTGGCTCACCGCGGTAATCGCCGGCCAAGTGGCTGATGTAGAGGCGGCTATTCGCGTTGGCGAGGTCGAGGCGAACCGCACTGGCGAACTGATTGGCGCGCAAGTGGTGCCGCGGCCGGACGCGCACGCTACGGATGCCATGCCCCACGCCACCGGGCTTGGTGCCGAACAGGTACAACCGCGGGCGATTGGCCTATTGGAGACGCAGGGCCTGACACCGCTAGTGGCCGGTGCCGACGCCATGCTCAAGGCCGCCCAAGTGGAGCTAGGGGGTTGGGCCTTCATCGGCGGTGCGCTGTGCCACGCGCCGATCTTTGGCGATGTGGCGGCCGTGCAGACGGCGCTGGAAGTTGGTCGGCAAGCAGCCGAGCGGATTGGCACTGTGTACGCGACGCTCGTTTTGCCTCAGCCCAGCGAGAGGCTAGGCCCTCTGTTGCCGCCCGCACCAGCAGTTGAGCCGCGCTCCACCGGTGCCTTGGGCCTCATAGAGACCATTGGTTACGCCACGGTCGTGGGCAGCGCCGACGCCATGCTCAAGGCCGCAGATGTCCAAATCGAGCGCTTGAGTATCGGCAGCGGTGGACGGATTGCCGCGCTGGCCACTGGCCACCTCGACGATGTGCAAGCCGCAGTGCGCGCCGGTGCCGAGGCGGCCACGGCCTTTGGGCAACTCGACGCCTCGGCCGTAGTCTCTAGACCCGATCCCGCGCTAGTCGCCCGCTTTGCCACCGCGGCCGAGGGCCTTGGCGCGGGTGAGCGGCAGGCTATGGGGCTGATTGAGACGCGCAGCACCGTGGCCTTGGTACGGGCCGTCGATCGGATGCTCAAGGCCGCGGCTGTCGAATACGAGGGAGCCTATAAGGTAGGGTACTACTTGACGGCCGCGGTCGTGCGCGGCGATGTCGGTGCCGTGCAGGTCGCCATAGATGCGGGTCGGCAGGAGGCCGTTGAACACGGAGAACTTGTCTCGGCCTATGCCATTCCGCAGCCCTATAGCGGCCTCGAAGGCCGCTTGCCGCACGTTTAGCGAGGACGCGAAAAATGATTCGGATTGACGATGCAGTAATTACCGCGCAGACCTTGGAGGGTCGCCTAGCTGGCGAACGGCAGGTCGAGATCGGCCCGGGAGCCAAGCTGACGCCCTCGGCGCAGGACTTATTGCGCGTCCAGGGCGTTGAGATCGTGCGCCGGGAAGCCGGAGGCCAAGCCCCTCCAACGGCAACACTGGCACCTGCACCAGCGGCTCCTCGCGCCGCCGGCCGCCAAGCATTTGCTGGCATCTTCTGCCCCAATGTCGTCCTCTTCGACAGCCAGAACAGGATCAACTACGCCGAGATGGAGCGCTACATCAACTGGCTGATCGAGGTTGGGATCCACGGGCTGTACCCCAACGGCAGCACGGGTGAGTTCGCGCGCCTGTCGCAGGAGGAGCGCCAAGACGTGGTGCGGCTGGTCTGCGAGGTCAACAAGGGGCGCGTACCCGTCCTAGCCGGGGCCAGCGAGGCCAACTTGCGCGATGTGCTCAAAATGGCCGAATACTACGCCTCACTCGGCGTGGATGCCATTGCGCTGATGCCCCCCTATTACTACGAAATTTCCACTGAAAGCCTCTTCGAGTACTTCGCCGAAATCGCCGAAGAATCGCCGCTGGACATCCTGCTGTACAATATCCCGCGATTTACCCAAGAGCTGTCGATAGATTTGCTGGAGCGGCTCTTGCCCTACGATCGGATCTTCGGCACCAAGGACTCCAGCCGCGACTTGCCGCGTCTGCTCAATACCATGAACCGCCTGCGCCAACAGCGTCCCAATTACGCAGTGATGACCGGTTGTGAGGAGATCGTATTCCCCTCGGTGCTCATGGGCGCCAACGGGGGCACCATCGCTACCTCGGGCATCGTCCCAGAGGTGATCGTCGAGCTGTATGAAAAGGCCAAAAGCGGCGACATCGAACGGGCCCGCGAACTGCAATACCGCATTCTCGATCTCATCAACTTGATGCTCCTCGGGGTCAACTTCCCAGAGGGCTTCAAGACCGGCGTGGCGGCCCGCGGCTTCGACGTAGGCCCAGCGCGTGCGTCGAGCAGCGCGACCGAGCAGGAGTACCTGATCAAGCTGGAGGCCCAAATCAACTGCGTCCTCGCGGATATGGGCTATCCAGTCCAAGGTCCCCGCGCCTGCCCGGCGACCAACCTGCCGCCGATCGTCGGTCGCTAGATGGCCCTGACGGGCGCGTGTGTTGGTGGAAATGATCCGCAGATAGACGCAGATGGAGGCAGAATGGGCCTTGTTGGTGGTCAGCTTATGTCGGCATACCAGCGGACTGTAACATGGCCTTAGCGGGCGCGGGCGCGTTGGTGGTCGGGGCCGGTATCATCGGCCGCTCGACAGCCTATTTCCTCGCCCGGCAAGGCGCGCAGGTAGTTCTGCTCGACGAGGGGATCCCCACAGGCTCGCCCACGAGCCGGGCCTCGTTGGGCGTCCTCACTCACTGCAACGGCGGCGACAATCCCTACGCCCAGCTCTTCCGCGATGGCCATGCTTTGCACGCCCGGCTGGCCCGCGACCTAGCCGAAGACTTAGGCGCAGACGTGGGCTGGCGTCCCCTTGGCGGCATTGAGCTTTTTGCCGACCCAGCCCAGCTAGAGGAGGTATGGCGCTTCAACCGCGAGCGCGGCTGTCGGGTCGAACGGCTCGACGAGCGGACCTTGCGCGATGCGGAGCCGGGGTTGGGCGGCGGCGGCGAGGGTCTGTATTTTGCCGACGATCACCGGGTGGATCCCCTTAAGTTGGGCGCGGCGCTTTGGGCGGCAGCCGCACGGCAGGGCGCGTCTGCTGCTTGGGGCGAGCGCGTCTGGCGCATTGCCCAAGCGGGTGAGACCGTGGAGGTCGCCACCAATCGCGGAACTCACCGCGCCGACTTTGCGGTGTTGGCGGCTGGGGCGTGGACCGGTGGCTTGGCCGCCCAACTTGGTGCCTGCGTTGCGCTGCGCCCGGTACGGGGCCAACAAGCGCGTTTTGCTGGTGCCCCGCTGCGCCACTTAGTGAGGATAAATGGACGCCACTTTATTCCAGACGGCGGCGAAATGATAGCGGGAGCGACGTCGGAGGAGGTCGGCTTTCGGATGGAGACGACCCGTGCGGCCGCGGCGCAGTTCGCCTCGGAGGTGCGCTCCGCACTGGGGAAGTGCTTGCCGCTGTCGCGCCAGCAGGCCGGCTTGCGGCCCAAGCCCCGAGGCGGGCGTCCGCTCATCGGCCCGCTGACGGATGCGCCACGAGTTTTTGTGGCCTCTGGGCACTACAAAAACGGCGTCTTGCTGGGTCCGATTACCGGCCAGATTGTCGCTCACTGGATCGCCGGGGGAACTCCGGGGCGCGACATGCGCCGCTTCGCACCCGAACGTTGAATTCATCGCCACTTAACACAGTTGAGGTTAAACATGCCATTGCAAAAAGAAGACCTACTCGCTGCGCTAAACTCGGTCACCTCCATCCCGGTGGTCCCTTTTCGCGGCGGGCAAATCGACTATGAGGCTCACGCCAAGAACATCAACTACTTGATGGAGAACAATCACTTGGACGGCGATCGGCCCCGGGTGATTGGCATCGCCGGGACTAGCTTGATCCACCACATTAGCGCGGATGAGCAAGTGCGGCTGTTGGGTTTTACCGGCAAGCAGATGGGGGGGCGCGGGGTAGTGATGTCCGGGATTGCTCCGAATCCGGTTGGGGATGCCGAGCGGTTGATTGAGCAAGAGGCCGCGCTCGAGTATCCCCCGGATGTCTATCTAGTCATGCCGCTTACGGGCGTGGCCAATCCAGAGGGTATTTTCGCGTACTACATGGATTTTGCCGAGCGGCTGGGACGTTCGTGCGGAGCCAAGTTGCTCTACTACCTGCGCAACCAAGCCGAGCGCGAGATAGCCGTGCGGCTGATGAACGAGTCCGAGCACTTCGTGGGGCTGAAGATCGGCACCACGGTTGATGATGTTGAGCCGATTGTCGCGGGTGTGGAGGAGGGAGCGGCACTGGTGATTTGGGGCGTGGGCGATCGTTCGACCGGGCCGGCTGAGCGCGGCACTAAAGGGCATACGTCGGGGATTAATGTGGCCTTTGCCCGCGCCTCAGACGAGATCAACAACGCCCAGCGCCGGGGCGATTTTGCAACCTCGCAGCAGATTGAAGATCAGCTTACAGCCTTAGAGGAAATTCGCTTCCGCAACGGCCGCATGTACAACTACTCGGCTGTGGTCGAGGCCATGCACTTGGGGGGGTTCAGCGATGTGGATGGCGGCGAGGGCGGCCCGTTTAATCCGCGAGTGCCGGCGGAAGTGGCCGAGGAAGTAGCTGCGGCCATCGCCGACATTGTGGACTATCACTAGCCTTCGCCGCGCAGACGCTCTAGATAGGCCGTCCATTCGACGGGGAGCAGGTGCTGCTTTTGGCTGTTGCAGTGCTTGCAGCAAGGCACCACGTTGGACTTGGTGGTGTGGCCGCCGCGGATGAGCGGCACCACGTGATCCATGGTTAGCTCCTGGGGCGGGAATGACTGTTGGCAGTAGTGGCACTGGCCAGTGGACCGTTTGCGCTTCCACCACTGGGAGCGGCGCAGTTCCTTGGCCTTGTTTTTTTCTCGGGCGACGTGCTCGGCGTCGGCCGGGATGAAGTATGTGTTTTCCATGCGAGAGCAAGATAGTGCAGAATGGGCGCAGCACAAAAGAGTGGTACGACCAGAGCGGGGAAGTAATCTACGGGAAGAAGTTTTTAAAAAATAAAAAAGGGGGCCGCAAGGCCCCCTCTCAATGGCAAAACTGACCACCCACCTTCGCATTAGCGAATTAGTAAAGAGTAAATGGAGTCCCGCTGATCATGTCAACCAAAATGTCGGAAGATGGGGGCAATTTTCTGAACCTCAGCGAAGCCGACACTAGAGCCAAGCTCATCGATCCGGCCACCACCAAAAGGCAACAGGAAGCTCAGTGGAACGAGCAGCTTAAGGCGCTTAAAAAGGCCAAGCCGCGCGACGAGCAGGCTATTGCGGAGGCGGAAGCGAAAGTCAAGGTATTGAAAGCTGAAGCAAGAGCACTGGCCAACGACGCTAAGCGGATCGAGGACGCGGTGTACGATCTCAAGGCCGTCAATCCCCACAAAAGGCCGGTCGTGGATACGCGCACACCCGAAGAGCTAATGGACATTATCGAAGCCAAAGGGCAGGAGGTCGCCGAGGCGTTGGCCGTCTTGCGGGATTAAATCAGCCTTGATGTGTAACCATTAATAGGTTACTTTCAGTATGTATAAAATCATCGTAAAGCGAAAAGTGCTGAGGCGTATTCAAAGGCTGCCTGAGCCGGTTCAACGACGAGTAGCCAACCTCGTCGAAGATTTGCGGGATAAGGGACCGATTAGAAGCGATTGGCCTCATTACAGCAAACTTGGATCTGATCAATACCACTGCCACCTTTCCCGCAATTGGGTGGCCTGTTGGTCTTACGCGAAAACTTCAAAAGCCATCGAGGTCTATTATGCAGGCAGTCGTGAAAACGCCCCGTATTGAGATCAATATCAAGGGAGAGATTCCCGATAGGTTAATGTCTGTACTAGAAGAAGAGTACGGCGAACAGATTCAACTTTTGGCAGACAACGACGAAGAGGCTGTGAACGTCTTTGAGACCGACTGGTATCGGGATATCAAGTCAAAGATGACGCCGGGCGACAATCTGAAGATCTATCGGGAGAATCGCGGTTTGACTCAGGCCAAGTTAGGTGAGATGCTCGGTGCTGTTCCCCGTCAGCATATCTCAAACATGGAGAGAGGGGTGCGGTCGATTAGCTTAAAGACAGCCCGGAAGCTGGCAGAGCTATTCAAGGTATCGCCTGAGAAATTCATTTGAAGACCAGAAAGGCCAGACAAACTTGCTGATAGTAGATGCCTACGCGCTGGTCGCCTTTCGGCAACAGTAGAGTACAATCCTGCACAACGGAATCAGCAGCGCTTGGTGATAAATTCGCGGCTCATCCACTGCCCGAGTACCTTCTGCGAGCGGAGCAGCAGCTTCTGATAAGCGCGCTCTAAGTTCTTTTTGTTTTTAGCGCTGGGCAGGACGTTGTAGCGGCCGCGGATTTGGGTGATGGCGCGGCTGTGCGGATCGACGGCGATGGTGAGGATGCGGTGACGGTGGCCCTTGCCGTCTTCTACGCCGAGGGACCAAATCGAGGTACTGCCGTTGCGACAGCTCTTGGCGTAGGTATAGACGCAGTGGCCCATTTCGCGGCCCTCGGCTCCCAATTCGGCATTGGAGAGCAACTCCCGCATGCTCCAAGTGAAGGTCTCGCCGAGTTGCTTGTCCTCCTGCTTTAGTTCGAATTCGCCGATACTCGAAGCGCCCCAAGACATGTGCCGGACGCGCACCTTTTTGCCACCAGCTCTGTCTGGCTCGTCCTCTGCATCGGGTATTAGCACCTGCCGGGCCAGCGCTTCGTGCCACTCGTCAACTTGACGCAACAGCTTGGGAATACTGCGGCTCTTCAGCGAAAAGTTCGGCTGCGCCGGCGGCCTTTGCTCGACGCCACCGCCGGGCCGGGCGATTTGCTGCGGCACGTATTTCTGCTCGTGAATAAAATCGACGATGGGGCCGACGTGGGCTGGGTCGAGCATGGGATTGTTGGCAAAAAACAGAATCGCGGTGGACCAAAAGTCCTCGTTTTCAAACGACTGGCCCAGCCGGGTGCCAATCACTGCCCGCGCCAGCGCTGGACTGCCGCCTTGCCCCAAGACTTGACCCCAGCGCAGGGCGTGGGCGATGGAGAGATCGTCGGGGGCGGTGAGGAAGCAGTGGGCCGACTTCTTGCTCAAGGCGACGGGGAGGTCGGCGGTGCGGATGTTCTGCCCCGAGCCGATGTGTTTGAACCACGCCTGATGCAAACCGGCCTCTGGCATCTGCGAGGTGAAAAAGGCCGCGTCCATAAAAACGGGCACGTCGTAGCGGGCCAGCAGGTGGCAGGCGAGGTGGTGGAACTGCTTGCGCGGGTTGTGGCTCGGCGGCACCCACTCGGCCACGGGGCGCACCCAGTCTTCTGAATGGCGGGCCAAGGCGGCCACGCCGTCGATGAAGTTGTTGTGCGGATGAGCACCGAAAGCAGGGATGACGGGGTCGAGGCGAAATAGGTCCCCGCGCCGCTCGACTTGCAGCAGGATGTCGAGCAAGGCGCGGCGTGCCGGGCCGTAGGGAAAGGCGTTGAAGAGGCCGCGGATCTTGTAGAGGTAATCGGCACCGAGCCGTCCCTTGGGGAGCGTGCGGTCGTAGAGCTGGCGGATGGTGTTGGCCGGGCTGCGCGTGCGCTGGCGGGTGCGGGCGAGTGCGGCCTCGCCCTGTTGGCGGCGGGCGACCTGCCGCTCCTTTTGGATCTGGCGATTGCTCTTGTGGAGGCCGTCGCCCAAACCGCGCTTGCGACACCAAGCTCGGTACTCGTCCTCGGACTGGAGACCGAGGGCGCGGATGTGGCTTTTGAGGTTGGCCCGGTTGTGGGCTCGCTCGATCTCGCTGCGGACATTTCTTCTGCGGCGCGCCATAGCCAAGTCCCGGTTTTGAGGGCACTCCCTAATGAGTCGCGCCGCTAGGGCAATGTCAACCGTGCCACCGCGTCGCAGTAGCCTAACAGGGGCAGCCGCGCCGCTTGCCCTCGCCGGTATCGGCGGTTTAATTTGCTCTTATCAACCAACCCAACACGATGCGCCCATGCTAGATTGCAATCCGATTCCACTCTTTCCTCTGCCAATAGTTGTCTTCCCCGGCCAAATCGTGCCCCTGCACATATTTGAGCCGCGCTACAAGCAGATGCTCGCCGATGTGCGGGCGGCTGACGCGCGCGGCGAGACCCTGCCCATTGGCATGATTCTGGGGGAGGACCGCGAGGTGCAGGGCGAGGTGGGCTGCGCGATGCTGTTGGCCAAAGTGCTCGACGAGTTCGACGATGGCCGACTCAACATCATCGTCCGCGGCGGGCGGCGCTTCCGCATCGCTCGCCTTGTCGAGAACAAGCCCTATTTAGAGGCGTGGGTAGAGTACGTAGATGATGCTGAGGAGCCGACGGATCCAGTGCTCTTGGCCAAGGCCGTTGCGGCCTTAGAGAAATTGGTGGGGCAACTTGAGGAAGTGGCCGGTGCGCGAGCCGAAGTAGGGCCTCTGCAAAACGCCTTTCAAATCGCCCAAGTGACGGGCCTCGACCTAGGAATTAGGCAACAACTGTTGGAAATGACGACCGAGAATGGCCGCTTGCACGCGCTTTGCGAGTACTTTGAGCGAATAATCCCCCTGCTAGAGGTGGAGCGCAAACTCCATCGCTTGTCGTCCGCCAATGGGCACACCGGAAGCCACAAATAAAATTAGTCGGTCTCGACGAAGATACTATCGGCTACTTCCAACCCCAGCGACACTTCCTGCTCCTCGGCAGCACCGATCTTCAATTGCAGCGGACCGTTAAAAGGTGCCTTGGCGGTAACTTCGACCCGGGTGCCCAAGCGCAATTGCAAATTTTCCATATAGCGTAGCATCTGGGGATTGCGGTCGCTGACGCGGCGGATGATCGCGGATTGGCCGTCTTGTAGCTCGGAGAGACGGCGGTACTTCGGGTGGTCGATCTGGCCTTGCTTGGTGGGGATTGGCTCGCCGTGGGCGCCGACGGTCGGGTAGCCCAAAGCCTCGTCGATGCGGTCTTCAAACTCCTCGGAAATAGCGTGCTCTAGGCGGTCGGCCTCGGCATCGATCTGGTCCCAGGAATAGCCCAACGCTTGGCTGAGGTACAGCTCGATCAAGCGGTGATGGCGGATGGTCTCCAAGGCGATCTTCTCGCCGTTGGCCGTTAGCTCGACCCCGTGGTACGGCGTATAAATGAGCAGATTCAGCTCGGCGAGCTTCTTGATCATGTTTGTCGCTGAGGCCGCGGCCACTTCCATGCGGCTGGCAATCACCGAGGTGGTGACGCGCCCGCCGTGCTCGTCGCTGTGCTGCAATTTGTAAATCGTCTTGAGATAATCCTCAATAGCCTGCGTTAGCACCCCTTGCCTCCAAGGTTACGCGCTTTGTTTAAAAAATAAAGCCAAAAACAGATTTAGCAATAACCTTGACATTTTTTTAGCCATAGCTAAATTTTTATTTTTGTATGTCAATTAAAACTAGATAACTGATGTTACGCACCGGCCCCTAGGTATGGGATGCTTCGCTTGGCTCAGCATGACAAGTGCTAGTTTGCTGCTTCCCCGCGTCATGCTGAGCGTAGCGAAGCGGAGTCGAAGCATCTAATACCCCGATGCCCATGCGTAACATCAGCTAGATAAGTAAAGGATTATGTTCTGGATTTTTATTTTGTTGTGCGCGTTGGGTTGCGCCGCTCCCGAGCGCGATGACGGGCGGATCGAGGTGGTGTGTACCACCGGGATGGTGGCCGATCTCGCCCGCAATATCGGCGGCGACCGCATCTCGGTGGTCGGGATGATGGGGCCGGGCGTTGATCCGCATTACTACAAGGCGTCGCAAGGCGATTTGGCCAAGCTGACGGCTGCGGATTTGATTCTCTTCAACGGCCTTTTTCTCGAAGGCAAGATGGAAGACATCTTCGCCAAAATGGCTCGCAGCAAGCAGGTGTTGGCCGTGGCTGAGCAAATACCCGAAGAGCGCCTGCTGCGCCCGCCGGAATTCGAGGGCAACTTCGATCCCCATATATGGTTCGACGTATCGCTGTGGGCGCAGACTATCGAGCCGGTCGTGGCCCGTCTGAGCGCGCTGGACCCAGACGGGGCGTCGGTCTATCGCCAGAACGGTGCCCGCTACCGGGAGCGCCTCGACGCGCTGCACCAATGGGTCGGCGAGCAGATTGAGTTGCTACCGGAGGCCAGCCGCGTGCTGATTACAGCCCACGACGCCTTTGGCTACTTTGGCCGGGCCTACGGAGTGGAGGTCATCGGCCTGCAAGGCATTTCCACGGTAGCCGATTACGGGGTCAACGACGTCACCCGGCTAGTCGATCTGATCGTCGAGCGCCAAGTCAAGGCCATATTCGTCGAGAGCAGCGTGCCCGTGCGCTCGATTGAGGCCGTGCGCGAAGGGTGCTTAGACCGCGGCTTCCAAGTGGTAATAGGCGGTACCCTATACTCGGATGCGATGGGAGCCGCCGGCAGCGGGGCCGACACGTATGTGGGCATGGTCGAAAGCAACGTCAACACCATTGTGGGAGCCTTGCGATGAGCGCACCCGATCCCATCCAGATCCACGACATGACCATTGCCTACCACAAGAAGCCAGTGCTGTGGGACGTGGACCTTGATGTGCCCGAAGGGCAGCTCGTGGGCATCATCGGTCCCAACGGCTCGGGCAAAAGCACCATGATTAAGGCCATTATGGACCTCGTGCCCAAGGCGTCGGGGTGGGTCAAGATCTACGGCGAAGACTACAGCCAGATGCGCAAGATCATCGGCTATGTGCCGCAGCGCGAGTCTGTGGATTGGGACTTCCCGGTCAGCGCGCTCGACGTGGTGCTGATGGGCCGCTACGGCCACGTGGGATGGATGCGGCGGCCGGGCAAGGAGGATCGCCGCTTGGCCTGGGCGGCCCTCGACGAGGTGGGCATGACCTCCTTTGCCGAGCGGCAGATCAGCCAGCTATCGGGCGGCCAGCAGCAGCGGGTCTTTCTCGCTCGCGCCTTGGCCCAAGAGGCCCGCATCTACATCATGGACGAGCCGCTTGCCGGCGTGGATGCGGCGACCGAGCGCGCGATCATCGCCAGCTTGGTCGCTCTGCGCGAGCAGGGAAAAACCATCTTGGTCGTACACCACGACTTGCAGACCGTAACCGAATACTTCGATTGGGTCATCATGCTCAACATGCGGGTCGTGGCGTCCGGCCCCACCCGCGAAGTCTTTACCGACGACAACCTGCAAAAGACCTATGGGGGCCGGCTGACCGTGCTCTCGCAGGCCGCCCAAGCCATGGCCGAGCAGCGGCGCGAGGGCTGACCATGCTAGTCGAAAACGCCCTGCGCTTCTTGAGCTTGGCCGACGCCAACGTGCGCTTTGTACTCTTCGGCTCCCTGTTGATTGGCGCGACCGGCGGGTTGCTGGGGTCGTTTGCGGTGTTGCGGCGGCGGAGTCTCGTCGGCGACGCACTGGCGCACGCGGCCCTGCCTGGGGTGGCGTTGGCCTATTTGTGGACGGGGAGTAAGGCCCTGCCGGTGCTGCTGACAGGCGCGGCGATTTCCGGGGTGCTCGGCGTGTTGGTAATGCAGTTCATCATCAACTATACCCGCGTCAAAGCGGATTCAGCTATTGGCATTGTGCTGTCGGTGTTTTTCGGCGTGGGGATCGTGCTGTTGACCCACGTTCAGCGGGTTGGCACGGGCAATCAGAGCGGCTTGGACAAGTTCCTCTTTGGGCAGGCGGCCTCGCTGGTAGATGACGACCTGCGCGTCATGAGCGTGCTGGCGGGTTTCATCATCCTCGCGGTGGCCTTGTTCTTTAAGGAGTTCAAGGCGCTGATTTTCGACGCGGACTTTTTGCAGACGCTCGGCTACTCGGCCCGCTGGATCGACGCCTTGCTGATGGGGCTGATCGCGCTGACGGTGATCGTCGGCTTGCAGGCCGTGGGCGTGGTGTTGATTGCGGCTATGCTCATCACGCCGGCCGTGGCGGCGCGCTTTTGGACCGAGCACCTGCACAAGATGGTGCTGCTCGCCGCTGCTTTCGGGGGCTTGTCCGGGGTCATCGGCACCTTCATCAGCTCCTTGGTACCGCGGATTCCCACCGGCCCGGTGATGGTGCTCATCGCCACCTTGTGCTTTGTGGTGTCGGCTCTTTTCGCACCCCAGCGGGGGGTGTTGGCGCGGTGGCGCAGGCAGCGGCACAACAGCCGCCGCGAGAGCCAGCAGCACTTTTTGCGCGCCTGCGTCGAGCTGCAAGAGAAATTAGGGACGAGTCGCTCCTTGGCCGTGGAAGAACTGGCCATTGAGATGGGCCTGTCGCCGGATCGGGTCAAACGCCTCGGGCGGCGGCTCGTCGCGAAGGGATTGGTTGCCGATCAGGACGGGCGTTTCGCTCTGACAGATCTAGGTGCGGAGGAAGGGCTTTTCGTGGTCAAGTCGCACCGCTTGTGGGAGCACTATTTGTACTATCGGGCCATACTCGACGCCGATCACGTAGATCGGCCCGCCGACGAAGTCGAGCACTTGCTGACGCCGGAAATCATTGCCGAGTTAGAGGACATTCTCCAGCGCGAGCAAGGGCTGGACCCGGCCCGGATCGTCAATATCCACGGCACTGGCAGCCACTACCGCCGGGGAGGTCGCGAATGATCGAAGGCGCTTTCTGGATCGTACTCACCGGCGTGTTGGTCACCGCGTCCTGCGCCCTGTTGGGCACCTTCTTGGTGCTGCGCAAAATGTCGCTGTTGGGCGACGCTTTGAGCCACGCGGTGCTGCCGGGGATCGCCGTGGCTTTCCTGCTGTCGGGCAGCCGCGCGGTGCTGCCGATGTTTTTGGGTGCCGCCGCCTTCGGCTTGTTGACCGCGCTGTTGGTCGAGGCATTTCACCGGCGCTGGCGCGTACAAGAGGACGCGGCCATCGGCATTGTGTTTACCGCGCTTTTTGCGCTGGGCGTGGTGATCATCACCGCGTACGCCGGTCAAGTGGATCTCGATCAGGAGTGCGTGCTCTACGGCGAAATTGCCTATACCCCTTGGGATCTGCTGCTGTGGGGAGACCAATCGCTGGGGCCGCGGCCGGTGTGGATATTGGGCGCGATGCTGGCGATTAATCTGACGGTGATCTCGCTCTTATACAAGGAATTCAAGATTTCCGCATTCGATCCGGCCATGGCCATGTCGGTGGGGATCAGCGCCACGCTGATGCACTATCTCTTGATGGGTTTGGTCGCGCTGACGACGGTAGCGTCGTTTGAGTCCGTCGGCGCGATTTTGGTCGTGGCCATGCTAATTGTGCCTGGGGCAGCCGCCTATTTGTGGAGCGACCGGCTCATCGCGGTACTCGGGTTGGCCGTGTTTTTTGGGATGGTTTCGGCCGTAGCGGGTTACTTTTTGGCCAGCTTCTGGGATAGCTCCATCGCCGGGGCCATGGTGGTGGTCATCGGTGGAATTTTTCTCTTTTCCCTGCTTTTTTCGCCCAATCAGGGTGTGCTGGCGCGCATCTATCAGCGCGTGCGGCTGTCGCTGCAAGTGGCACAAGATCACATGCTGCTCGCGCTGGTGCGGCGCAAAGAGCAGGAAGCCGAGCGCGCTGGGCTGCGGCCTACCGAGTTGGTAGCGACTGCGGCCGTTTGGAGTCCGCTGGCGCAGCTAGCGTTTGGCAATCTGCGGCGGCGGCAACTGCTGGTACAGGCGAATGGCGTGGTCGAATTGTCTGCCAAGGGCCAACAAGTCGCGCTGCGCCTGTTGCGCCATCACCGGCTTTGGGAGACCTATATGAGCCATCTGGGCCTGCCCGCAGACCACGTACACGACCCGGCCGACGCGATTGAGCACTTTATCGGCGGCGAGTTGGCCGCCGAGTTAGGCGCGCAAATCAGCGACGAGCAAGATCCGCAAGGCAAGCAAATCCCGCCCTCTAATTGATGCCGAGGCTAGCATGATCCGGCTGAAGAGCAAAGATGCAGATCTCAAGCAAACCTATGCGCGGGATCTGTGGACTTCGGTAGGGTTGGTGGTCCTGTTGCTGGCTGTGGTGGTGGCGATTGATCCGCAGATTGCGTTCGACCCGCTCAATCCCGTGCAGCGGCCTGTGATTATCGAACTGGAACTCGTTCCTGAGACCGAGATGCGGCTGCCCTTGCCGCCGCCGCCAGTCCGGCCTATCGAGCCGGTGGCATACGTGCGGACGCGACCCATGCGCGAGCATAAACTGCCGCCGCCCGTGGTGGTGACTGAGTTCCCTTTGGAGGAGGAAGTGGAGGCCGCGGAGTTGTGGATGGTGGAGCAGCCGCCGAAAGTGCTTAAGAAAATTCTGCCGGTCTATCCCGATAGTGCGCGAAGAGCACAGGTGGAGGGCAAGGTCTTTGCGCGGGTGTTGGTGGGGCGAGCAGGGCGGGTAGAGCACATCGACCGCATCGAGGGGCCGCAGGTTTTCCAGCGTGCGGTGATGCAGGCCGCCAAGGCTTGGGAGTTTTCGCCGGCCGTGCAAAACGACCACGCCGTCCCAGTGTGGGTCAGCTTGCCGTTTGTGTTCGAGCTGGAGTAATCAGCCACCGGCGCGCTTGGCCTGATAGCCGCGCTTGGCTAGCTCGGCGAGCACCACATCCACTTTGTCTCCCTGAATTTCTATTACGCGATCGACGACCGATCCACCGCTACCGCATTTGCGCTTGAGTTCGGAGGCGAGGGTCTTGAGTTCGGCTGCGGACAGCCGCAGGCCCGAGATCGTGGTGACAGTCTTGCCACCGCGGCCCTTTTTCTCGCGGTGCACGCGGGCGATGCCGTCGCCGGTGGGGGCGGCGGCTTGCTTTTTCGGCTGGGGTACGCGTCCGGTATCAGAGGAATACACGAGGCGGCTGTTTTTAGCCATGATTGGGATTCTCCATGCCGTGTCCCGCCGCCCGCCGTTCATGGACTATGCCCAAGGTCTCGTCGCGCCACGCTGCAAACTCGTCGGTATCTACGGCGTCGTGCAGGGTCGCCCTTTTGGCGTAGGGCACGTAGTTGCCGATGTGCCAGAGGGTGTTGCGGTAGAGGCAGAAGTCGCCGGCGCCGAGGAATAGCTGCCGGGCACCGGGCATACTCTGTGCGTATTCGCGGCAACTAGACTCGCGCTCGGTAGCGGATTGTCCTTCGAGATCGGGCTTGGCGATGGGGCGCTCGGGAAAGCGCGCTACTTCGCACGGCAGGTCGCGGCGCAGGTGGCTGCCGGGGACGACCCACGTGCACGAGTCGGCGTACAGGGCGCAGTTGACTTGGTTGAAGTAGCGGTCGTCGGCAAAGTGCTCGTCCCAGCGCGCTAGCTCCAAGCCGGCCATATTGTCGCGCCAATCGCGGTGCCAGTGGGTACACCACGGCGACTCGGCCGGTTCAAAGAGCACGCCCATGACCTGCGGCCCGCCGACGCGAAAATCCGGCGCGAGCAAGCGGTGGAGTGCGTCGTTGAGTGCGGGGAGTTCTACATAGTCGATAAAGGGCTGTTGGTCGAGCGGGAAGTCGGCCATCGGCTGCAAGCGCTGGGCTTGGGGGCCGCGCTGTTGGCGGGCCAAATCCCGCGCCTCGTCGCAGACGCGGCGTAGGTCGGCGACGAGGGCAGGAGGCAAGAGTTGGCGAAAGACCGTGTAGCCCTGAGTGCGGTACTCGTCGATGTGGTGGTCGGAAAAAGCGAAGGCCATGGCGTTGTCTCACACGTGCGCCACGTGAAAGCCTTGGTCGCGGTAGGACTGGACTTGGGCGGCGTTGAGGTTCACGGGGGACTGCTTCCTGAGTGACGTTACTCAACTCATGAGAGTTTTAGGTATGGGATGCTGCGGCTCCGTTACACTCCGCTCAGCATGACAGGAACGGCTGCTCCGTAACTTAGTGAACAGGATCACGGGCTTCAACCGATGACGGCTTACCATTCGGCCACGCGCTTTTTGGCGAAATAAGCTCGGTCCCACTCGGCTCCCCAGCCGGGACCGGGCGGCGGCGCGATGTGGCCATCGACGGGCAACGGGGGATTGAGTAGGCCGATCTCGCGGCCGATTGCGTCGCGGCTGCCGCCGGGAAAATACTCGTAGTACGTGGTATTTTGCAGGGCGCAGACTAGGTGAGCGTGGACTAGGCCAAAAAGGCCGCCCGGACCGTTGAGTTCAATCGTGGAGTAATGAGCGGCGGCCATCGCGGCGAGTTTGAGGGTGGCTGTGGTGCCGTGGCGGGCGTTGGCGCGGATGAGGTCCGTGGCCCCGGCGCGAATCCAGGCGATGCAAATCTCATAGTCGTGCATCAGAGTTTCAAGGGCCATGACGGGTATGTCGAGTTCGGCGCACAGCGTTTGCAAGCCCTGGAGATCGCGGTCGGAAATGGACTCTTCGAACCAGCCGTAGTTGAGTTCCTCCAGCGCACGGCCCACGCGCAGGGCTTCGCGCAGGGTGTAGGGGCTGCCGGCCGCGTCGTGCAACAGATCGATGTCTGGGCCGACGTGATTCCGGACGGCGCGCGACCACGAGATGTTGGTGTCTGGGGTCCCGGACCAATGGTCTTTGAGCGCCACAAAGCCTGCTGCAAGGGCCTTATCTGCCCCTTCTAGGGCGGCGTCGAGACTGCCGGAAGGGAAGTTGTAATAGGCCCGGCAACGCGGACGCGCTTGGCCGATTAGGGCGCAAACTGGAAGGTCGGCAGCTTGCCCGGCGATGTCCCAGAGGCAATTGTCAAAAGCCCCGTGCCAGCCCGGGCGCGAAAACAGCGAGCGGGTGGCCCAGCGCAGCTTGTCATCGAGCCGCTCGCGGTCGAGTGGGTCTTGGCCGATGACCATGATGCGCAGGGCCTCTAGTTCCTCGCGGCGCATGGTTTGATAGCGGGCGTCTCCGACCGTGCAGATGCCCTCCAAGCCTTCGTCGGTGAGCACGTGCAGCACGTGGATGGGGGCCTCGGCGCGGCGGTGGCCGCAGGCCTGCCAGCGGGTGCGATGGCCGTAGGGGGCTTGCTCTAGATCGAAGAGTGGGGTAGTGGCTGGAAGCTCAAAAACCGAGAGTTTGATGGCGGTGATTTTCACAATCGATTCTCTGTGTCTCCTGTTGGCAATACTAAAGAGTTATATATTTCTACGCTACGAGGCAGTATTTTTTTGCGTCCTTTTCTGGTCGCTTGCGTCTTACTGGTTAAAGGATAATGAAAGGAGCGAATTATGCGTTTGCAATTGGCCCTGAACGTCAGTGATTTGGATGAAGCCGTCGCTTATTACGGTGAACTTTTCAATGCCAAGCCGCACAAGCGGCACCCCGGTTATGCCAACTTTGCCATCGATCAACCGCCGTTGAAGTTGGTGCTATTTGAGAATCCAGCGGCGGCAGAACGCCTCAACCATCTAGGCGTCGAAGCGTTTGCAGAAGCCGAGGTGGGCGACGCCGAGCAACGACTGCGAAACGCGGGCATTTTGACTGAAGTGCAGCAGAACGAAACCTGTTGCCACGCGACGCAGAACAAAGTCTGGTCGAGCGATCCGCAAGGTTTGCGTTGGGAGTGGTATCGCATTGTCGATGACAAGCCGGCGGAGAGTGCCTGTTCCCCCGGCGATTCTGATGAAAAAGATAGCTGCTGCGCATGAGTACTGAGGCGCAGACCGGCCCGCAAATCGACAATTGGCGGGATTTCCAGACGAGCTTGAGCGCCTATGTGAGTCGCCGCGTCGAAGCAGGCGCAGTAGAAGACGTTGTAGGCAACATCTTGCTGCTACTCGTCCGACATCGGGACCGACTCGCCAGTGCTGATGAGCCAGCCGCTTGGGTGTTCCGCGTTGCTGCCAACGCGATCGCTGATCACCATCGTCGCCGTGCTGCGGAGGCACGGGCGTTGACGCAATATGCCGCGGAAATCGAGCAGAACGGTAGTGCGTCAGGCGATGCGAGCAACGCCACCGCAGAAATCGCCGCGTGTCTGACGCCTGTTATCCGCAACCTGCCGGAACCTTATGCGGAGGCACTGCTGCTCACAGACATCGCGGGTCTCAACCAAGCAGAAGCGGCGGCTCGACTCGGCCTCTCCACTTCCGGTATGAAATCCCGCGTGCAGCGCGGTCGTTCCAAGCTAAAGCAAGCGATACTGCGTTGCTGTTTCGTTGCGCTCGATTGCCGCGGTGAGGCGATTGACTGCGAACCGCGCAGCAGCACCAAGCCTTTTTGTTTTCCTACCGCTAGCGAACGGCTTGGACCTTGAGGTGTAAACCTTCGCGCTCCTGAAGGAATCCGATAATCTCAAACAGGTTCCGGGCTTGGGGATTGCCGTTGGGGCCGAACATGCGCATCAAGCTCTTGGGCGACTTCGCGGTCAACCCGCCTAACTCCTTAAACCCGATGGTCGCGTTGATGTAGTCGCGCAATACCGCCTTGCCAGTGTCCACATCGCCCGAAAGCAGGCACTCGACTCCTTCCTTGAGCAGTTCCTCCCGGAAGGTTGGATCGCACGCTATACGCGCTTGGATCGTTTCCTTGAAATCTCGCGTCAGAACCATGGTTTTCAAGCCTCCTGCCGCTTATTTAGGAAGCGATACTACTCACTCCCGCTCGCCACACACGAAGTCCTCTAGCGTAGCCACGTCGTCTCTGCTGCCGATGAATAGCGGCGTCCGCTGGTGCAGTTCGGTCGCCTGCAAGTCCATGATGGGCTGGGTTCCGTTGGAGGCCGCCCCGCCGGCTTGTTCGACGACAAAGGCCAAGGGCGCGGCTTCGTATAAGAGCCGCAGCTTGCCGTTGGGCGATTTGCTGTCGCCGGGGTAGAGGAAGATGCCGCCCTTGAGCAGGTTGCGGTGGAAGTCGGCTACGAGCGAGCCGATGTAGCGCGCCGAGTAGGATTGCGGACCTTCCTTGAGCTGCTTGACATAGTGGCGCACCGGCTCGTCCCACCTAGGATAATTGCCCTCGTTGGCGCTGTAATACTGACCTTTCTTGGGGATTTCGATGTGCTCGTGCGAGAGCAGGAATTCGCCGAGGCTTGGGTCGAGGGTAAAGCCGTGGCTGCCGCTGCCAGTGGTATAGACTAGCATGGTGCTGGAGCCGTAGATGATATAGCCGGCGCAGACTTGCTCGCGGCCGCAGCGGAGGAAGTCTGTGAGAGTTACGCCGTCGGTGCTTTTCTTGCGGTAGATGGAGAAGATGGTGCCGATGGAGACGTTCACGTCTATGTTGGACGAGCCGTCAACCGGATCGAAGACGAGGATGTAGTTGCCGCGCGGGTGTCTTTCTGGGATGGGGTAAATGTCGTCCATCTCTTCGGAAGCCATGCCGGCCAGTCGCCCGGTGTGGTCGGTGGTGCTGATGATGAGCGCATTGGCGAACTCGTCGAGTTTTTGCACCTCTTCGCCGTGGACGTTGGTGCGGCCGGTGATGCCCATTACCTCGGCTAGGCCGGCCTTGTTCACGTCGCGAGCGATGATTTTGGCGGCAATGCTCAGGTCGGTGAGCAGGCCGGTGAATTCGCCAGTGGCCTCGGGGTGCTGCCGCTCTTCTTCGATGATGAAGCGAGTGAGGGTAGTGCCGATTTGCATGAGAGCCTCAATTGAGGGTGTTTGACATGGGATGTTATTAAACAATACAATCCCATCCATCCTGTCCATCACACCAATCACACGAGAAGCGGTTTCATAACTTGATAGGGGGTTGTGTTTTTTCTTTTTTGCTTCTACTCGTTTTGCTTCGCCCCAAGGAGTCCCGATTATGTCGCGCCATACGTCTGAATTGACCGATGCCCAATGGGCGCATATAGCGCCGTTGTTACCTGCACCCAAAGCGTCGCCCAAAGGCGGTCCCAAACCCATTGCCAACCGTCCGGTGTTTGAGGGTATTTTATGGGTGTTACGCAGTGGTGCGCGGTGGAAAGACCTGCCCGAACGATACCCCTCGCCGAGTACCTGCTGGCGTCGGCTACGCCGTTGGGAAGAGCAAGACATCTGGCTGAAGGCATGGCGAGCGTTGTTAGGCCAACTGGATGAGCAAGGCCAACTCGACTGGGCCGAGACGTTTGCCGATGGTAGTTTTGCCCCGGCCAAAAAAGGGGGGCCTGTGTCGGGCCGACCAAACGCGGAAAGGGTACGAAGTGGATGGTGGTGGCAGACGGCCAAGGGCTGCCTTTGGGAAACTACCTGGACTCGGCGTCCCCAGCCGAAGTCGGGTTGATCGAGCCGACGCTGGAGCGGGTGGCCGTGCCGCGCCCCGGCCGGGGCCGGCCGCGGAAAAATCCGACGCGCTTGATCTACGACAAGGCCGCCGATTCTGACCCGCTGCGCGCTCGATTGGCACGACGGGGCATTGAGTTGATCTGTCCGCATCGCAAAAACCGGAAGAAACCGCCCACCCAAGATGGACGCCCCTTGCGCCGCTACAAGAGGCGATGGAAGGTCGAACGCACCTTGGCATGGTGGGGCAATTTTCGACGGCTGGTCGTGCGATGGGAATATCATATCCAAATGTATCAAGCCTTTGTCAATGTCGCCTGTCTGATGATTACACTCAGACGGTTATAAAACCACTTCTAGGCTTTTTGTCCTGCCAAGCTAGAAATAGGGTTCTCGTGCTCATCGAAGAAGCTCCTGCAATTGTTCAAGATTATAGTGCATTAGCGCAATCGCGAATTTTCTAGCTGAAGAGGACATCCAATCACTGGGTACGCGGCTTACGAGGGGCATCCACAGAGCCTTCGTCCAATTTTTCGAGTTTCGTCAGCCCCGGGCGGAAAAGGTCTGGATAGCTGCAAGTAGCCCGCCGAATCAACTCCAGTGGGCTAGGCCCGCGCCGATCTGCCTCCGACCAGTAAATCGCGCCGCGTCCTTTTTCAACATAGTCGCCTATGCCATTTTCTGACAGTATCCTATCGCGTCGCTCATCTTGAAGCTCCCGACCCAACGATGAGGCGTGATCGAACGATGGTGCCACGAACAAATCTACCCAGTGGGACCCTTTGCGCTCCCAGCGTAGTATGCCCCAGTTCTCGGATAGAGTCCGTATAGTTCTGTAAAAATTGCAAAGGTCATCGTTGTCCCGAGTGAGGCGTATCTTAGGGGTTAGCCCTAACTCCTAACCACCCGCACACTTGGAGGCAACAATGACCCACGCCCAAGATACGACCCACCCGCCGTCGGAGCAATTGGCCCTACTGGATGAGCCGGACTTTATCCGACAGATGGTACAGCGCTTTTTTCAGCAGTTTCTCGAAACGGAGATCACCCAGTTTCTCCAAGCCGATCCCTATGAGCGAACCGATCAGCGGCAAGGCTATCGCAATGGCTACAAACCCCGCCAACTCACCACCCGGGTGGGGCGACTGGAATTACAGGTGCCCCAAGATCGGGAGGGCCGCTTTCAAAGCGAGTTGTTTGCCCGCTACCAGCGGTCGGAAAAAGCCTTGGTGTTGGCGCTGCAAGAAGCCTATTTACAAGGCGTATCGACCCGCAAGGTCAAAAAACTGACCGAGCAGCTAGGTGGCACCACGGTTTCCAAATCGTTTGTCTCTCAGGTCTGCCAAGCGCTCGATGCCGACATCGAGGCGTGGCGCACTCGACCGTTGGAGCAGGCCTATCCCTATCTGATGGTCGATGCCCGCTATGAGCATATCCGGCACAATCGACGCGTGGTCTCCCAAGCGGTGCTGGTCGTCCAAGGCGTCAACCAAGACGGCTATCGGGATCTGCTGGCGGTGGCGGTGGCCCCAGCCGAGAGCCAGACCACGTGGGGCACCCTGTTTAGTCAGTTGGCTCAACGCGGCCTACACGGCGTGGACTTGGTCACCTCGGATGCCCATCAGGGCTTACGCCAAGCCGTCGAGCGCTACTGTCCGGGGGCCGCTTGGCCATACGGCCACACCCATTTCCAACGCACCCTGTTGGCCTGGGTGCCCAGGGCGCAGCGCACCGAGGTGGCCGACGCCATCCGGCAAGGGCTTACGGCCGCCGAGCAGGGGCCAGCCCGGGCCCATCTCCAAGGGCTGATAGACACCTATGAAACCACCTATCCACAAGTGGCCGACCAACTCGAAGCGAACCTGGATTTTCTCTTGGCTCACATGATCGATCCCAAGGCACACCGAAAGCGGCTGCGCACCACCAACGCCTTGGAACGGCTCCACCGAGAGTTTGCCCGGCGCTCACAGGTAGTCCAAATCTTTCCTAACCAAGCCGCCTGTCTGCGCCTGATCGCCGCCTTAGCGATGGAATGGTCGGAAGAATGGACCACCGGCAAACGCTACTTAAATATGGAGGACGAAAAACCCTAAACCACCCACTCGCTCGGGCACCGCTTTTTACAGACAATTTGGGACTTGACCAGTTCTCGTGATGGCGATCCGTGTTACCAATCAACGCGTCTAGGACTACGTACTCTGCAAGGCGACTCTTCGCCTTTTCTGCGTGTTCAGACTCTCCAAAAACGCTGTCCATTACCTGCCAGATATTCGCTAAGGTATGGCTCGATTGACGAAATTCTTTCTCGGGATCGTAGCCATGAACAGCCCTCTTCAACATCTGATTGCCGTGGACCAATTCCTGACCTTCTTGGGCGAACGATTTCGTCACGGATCCTTTATTTTTTTCAAATACAGCCAATTCCACCCTCGCATGTGGAATTTCCAGCAAGGCCGCGACTTCGGCAGCAATCTTCTCCGCCCAGTGTTCCCCTGTATTACAGCGGGGGTATTTGAAGAGCCAATATTCTTCTTCCTCCGTCGGATCGAGATACCAGAACTTATTCTTGCTCCCCATCATCTCCTCAGACTCATGTACCGATTCTCGCTCCACTTTAACGATTGGGTATAGGTCAGACATAGCTATAACTTCGCGTCCTCAGTTTCATATCGCCATATCTCCGTTTATCAGCAGAGTTGTCGAGGAGAGGTAAAGCACTATTCAACAAAATTGTTGTCAACGGATTTGTTGAAAAATCGCAGGACGACACGAATGGATCGTGGAGAGATGAAGGGCCGCCATCGCTTCTCCAATTAGGCCGTCGGCCTCTGCGACAGGTCTAGTTCCGCGGAGTCGCGTGCGGACGCAAGCTCCGCTCCCGGCTTGGACGGTTCCATGAACGTAATGGCCTCGTAGAAGTCGTCTAACGCGACGAATATGCCGTTTTCTTGTGCCCATTGGCGCATCCGCTGGTTGCAAGAATGCGCCCATGACAGGATTTCCACCCGCCACCCGCGCTTGTGCATGCGCTCCAAGGTGCTGTGAAAACCCGCGCCTTCGAGATAGCCAGCACCGTCGCCCGTCAGCAACACTACGATGCCGGGATTGCCGTTGTAATCCAGCGCATCTTCCAGCATACGCAACTGCAATACCCGGTCGGGCATTTCCTGTTCGCCGCGCCCAGAGCTGCCTCGGTCAAACAGTTGGACTTCTACCCCCTTGCCTTCCATTCGATTCCACAACTGGCGCATTTCTGGCGGCACCGAGCCGGTGGCAAGTGCCTTCTTCAGCGGGCGATCGGCGTGCGCTAGGCGCAGTATATTGTCGAAGTTGACGCGCACGCGGTAACGGGCATTGGCACCTTCGCGTCGTTCTTCCGCCAGCCGTTGTGCCTCGTGAAAAATGTTGGAGTTGTCCCAATAAATGAAAACGCTGTTCATGCCGGATTGCCTCCTAGCCTTAAATCGGGATTTTTCACATAATATACTAACATGCCGAGGAGATTCGACAATGAACAGAAGGTGGGCCACTCTCTGCTTGGCGGCTTCCTACCAATAACTCAGCGCGTCCGCAAAAATCCCCGCCAATTCCTCGGCGTCAGCCGCTCGCGGCGAGAGCTTGGTCACCCGGTGCTGCGGCAGCGTGCCTTCGACTAACGCCGGGATGTGTTGGCTGCCGTAGCCGAGGGCGCTGAGGCCGTTGGGTGCGCCGAGTTGGCGCATTAGCGAGACGATGCGGTCAGCTAAGATCGCGCCTGCGTCCTCGTCTTGCGCCCCGTTGCAATCGGCTCCCAAGACTTCGGCTGCCCGCAGATGCCGCTGGGGGCAAGTCGGCGCGGTAAAGCGGAAGACCGCAGGCGAGTTGACGATCACGGCAAACCCGTGCGGCACCAGGGGGTAAGCGATGGCGTATCCCTCGGGCACATAGCTTTCTACCATGCCGGCCACTGGATAGGACATGCCGTGCGGCAAGTGGACGCCGGCGTTGCCAAAGCCAATGCCGGCGAGGGCCGCGGCCAAGCACATGGCGCTGCGGGCCTCGTCGTCGCTGGGGTCGGCCACGGCGCGGGGCAGGAATTGCTCCACCAACCGCAAAGCCTCCAACGCCCACAAGTCGCTGACGGGATTCGAGCCTTGGTAGGCCGGTCGCAGTTGGGGCCGATCGGGTCGGGGTCGCTGGTCAAACGGCAGGGCTGTGTACGACTCCAAGGCGTGTGAGAGCACGTCGAGGCCGGTTGAAGCGGCCACCTGCGGCGGCATGGAGCGCGTGTTGTCTGGATCGACGATGCCCAAGGTCGGGCGCATGTAGCGATGGGCCATGCCGGTCTTGGCTTTCATCTCGACTAAATCGAAAATCGCCACGCCCGTGGTCTCGCTGCCGGTGCCAGCGGTGGTGGGAACGGCGATCAGCGGCTTGAGCGGGCCGGGCACTGGCTCACCCCGGCCAATGGGCGCGTTGACGTAGGTGAGGAAATCGGCCGGGTACGTGGTGTACACGTTGGCGGCTTTGGCCGTGTCCATCACCGATCCCCCGCCGATGGCGACGAACCCGTCAAACCCTTGTTGGGCGAACTCAATCGCCGCCTTGAACGAGGCGTCGGTCGGCTCGACGCGCACTTGGTCGAACAGCGCGTACTCGACGCCCGCCTCTGCAATGGCCGCCAAGGCCGTCTGCACTGGCGCTTGCTCGCGCAAGTTTGGGTCGGTCAAAACCATGACCCGCTTCAGTCCCCGGTCCTTTAGGTCCATGCCGATCTCCTTGGTGGTGCCTGGGCCGAAGCGGATGTTGGAGGTAGCGATTTCGTAGGCAGTGTCGAGCAGCATGATAGTACTCGGGAAAAGGGACCTATCCCCCCGGCCCCCTTTCCTGATAGGAAAGGGGGAGAAGAGAGGAATGTATTGATTATACAAAAAATTAAAACTGAACCTACCTTTCTTACGCTACCCCCGCAAACACCCAACCCAACCGTTCTCCCTTCCGACGCGGAAGGGGGACTAGGGGTAGGTCCTAGAGGCTTGACGCGAAGGGGGAGGCAAGGTCTAGTTAAAAGGGATTTGACTAGGGGAGATCGTCGTGGTTGAACGAGCGAATATGACGCATGAGGAAGTGGAGGAAGGGCAGCGGTTGGCCTTGGATTTTGGCAAGTTGCAGCGGGCCGCGGCCTGTGGCGAGGGCTTGGTGCCGGTGGTGGCGCAGGACGTGGATAGCGGTGAGGTGCTGATCGTGGGATACGCCAATGAAGAGGCGCTGAACTATACGCGGCGCGAGGGCGTGGCCGCATTTTGGAGCACGTCGCGCAACGAGTTGTGGGTCAAAGGCGCGACCTCGGGCAATGTGCTCGAACTGGTCGAAATCCGCGTCAACTGCGAGCAAAATTCGCTGCTGTATCGCGTGCGGCTCAAAGGAGAGGGGGCGTGTCACACCCAAGATGCAGATGGTCGGGCGCGGTTGGGGTGTTACTACCGGCGGCTGGTGGGGGATCGGCTCGAACCGGTTTGAATTGCTCCGTGCGGATTGTATTTTTGCGAATGGAGCTGGCATCTACGTACACGACAGTAGAAGCGGTATGAGATGCTTCGCTCCGCTCAGCATGACAGGTGTTGGTGCGCTGCTTTCCGTGTCATGCTGAGCGGAGCGAAGCGGAGTCGAAGCATCTTAATACCTATGATGCTCATGCGTAACATCCATTGGATGACTGTCGTGTAGCGAGGGCGGTACCTTATAACCGGAGGACTAGGCGATGGCTAATGCCGTGATTGTCGTGGATATGCAGAACGGCTTTATGCGCCCAGACGGGACGCTCTACTGCGGGGACCACGCTAGGGAGATTATCCCGCGAATCGCCGCGCGAGTCGAGCGCGAAAGGGCCGCTGGGGCTTCGCTGTTTTTTACCCAAGACAGCCACACCGCAGACGACCGCGAGTTTGAGATGTTCCCTCCGCACTGCATCGAAGGCAGCGAGGAGGAACGCATCATTGACGAACTGGCACCGTTGGCCCAAGACGCGCAGATCGTCAAAAAGCGGCGCTACAGTGCCTTTTTCGAGACTGAGTTGGCCGCGATGTTGGATGAGCTAGCGCCGGACAAGGTCGTGGTGATGGGCGATTGCACGGACATTTGCGTCCTGCACACTGTGGCCGGGCTGCGCAACCGCGACTATCCGGTCGAGGTCCCGGCCGATTGCGTGGCCAGCTTTGATCCCCAACAGCACGAATGGGCCTTGGGGCATATAGAGAAAATTCTCGGGGCACAGGTCTCCAACTGCTGATGGTAGAGCGCGATCTATACGCGCCCTCGGCGGCGACGCTGGCGGGCGACAATGCGGACATTTACTTCCGCCGCAGTTGCGACATCCTCGCGGCCGAGCAGCTCAATCCGGTCGTGGCGATGGAGGTGTTTACCCGGCGGCGTGCCCTGCTCTGCGGTATGCGCGAGGCGCAGGCCCTCTTGCGGCAGGTGCTCGGCGAGGAGGCAGAGGTGTGGAGCTTGGACGAAGGGGATTGGATCGAGCCGCGCGAAGTTGTATTGCGGATCCGTGCGCCCTACCGGCAGTTTGGGCTGTACGAGACGGCGCTGTTGGGGATGCTCAGCAGCGAGACGGGGTGGGCCACGGCCGCGGCCGAGTGCGTGGCCGCAGCCGACGGGGTGCCGATTATCAGCTTTGGTGCTCGGCACATCCACCCGGAGGTCAGCGCCCGGATGGAATACGCGGCCATCGTCGGGGGGTGCGTTGGATGCGCCACTCCACAAGGGGCCGCCCTCGTCGGCATTGAGGCCACCGGCACCATGCCCCACGCCTTGATCCTGTGCCTTGGCGACACGCTCAAGGCCGCCGAGGCATTTGACCGCCACATCGACGCCGAGGTCGAGCGCATCGCGTTGGTTGACACCTTTAAGGACGAAGCCGAAGAGAGCCTGCGGCTGGCCGAGGCCCTTGGCGAGAAGCTGTGGGGGGTGCGGCTGGATACGCCCAGTGAACGCGGTCGCGTCACGGCTGAACTGGTCATGGAGGTGCGTGCGCGGCTCGATCAAGCCGGACATAGCCATGTAAAGATCGCGGTCTCCGGCGGCTTGGACGCCGAGCGCATCGGCTATTTCCGGGAAGCAGGGGCACCGGTGGACGCCTTTGGCGTCGGCAGCGCGATCAGTGCCGCCGCGGCGATTGATTTTACCGCGGACATCAAGGAAGTAGAAGGCCGACCCGTGGCCAAGCGGGGGCGGATACCGGGGCTTACTGCAAATCCCCGACTCAAGCGATTGGAACGCTAAAAGGAGCGTGTTATGAACAAATACGATTTTGGTAGTGGACGCACAGATCCCGGCTCGTTCCCCACGGAGGCGCTGGCCGAGGCGGCGAGCGAGGCCGTGCGCGAGCTAGGCGCGGACTTGGTGCGCTATCCGGGAGACATGGGCCATCAGGGCTTGCGCGAGGTCATGGCCATGCGCGAATCCAAGCGCGAGGGCATTGACGTGTCTGCGGACCACATCGCGCTGATGAACGGCTCCATGCAGGCGGTTACGCTGGTGGCCGAGGCGCTGATGGAAGGTCCGGGAGACGTGATCGTCACCGAGGAACTGACGTATTCCGGGACGATTGGCGCGTACAAGCGGCTGGGAGCCGAGCTGGTTGGGGTGCCGCTCGACGAGCAGGGCATGCGCGTCGATGTGCTGGCCGACGTGTTGGCGGACTTGCGCCGCAAGGGCACTCCGCCGCGCTTTATTTACACCTTGGCGACCTACCAAAACCCGACCGGCTCGGTCATGCCGAGGCAGCGCCGCCTCGAACTGCTCGAAGTGGTGCGCTACTACGATGCCATTGTGGTGGAAGACAACTGCTACGGCGACGTGCATTTTGAGGGGCCGGAAGAGCCGGCGCTCTACGCGCTCGACGACAGCCCCAACGTCCTGTACATCGGCTCGCTGTCCAAAATTTTAGGCCCCGGCGTGCGGATGGGTTATTTGCTGGCTCGGCCACCCATGCTGGGGCGGATCCTTGACCGCCGCTACGACGGGGGCAACAGCTTGCTAGCGGCCGCTAGCTGCGCGGCCCTGTTCCGCGACCGGCTGTGGCAGCACTTGGCCGAGACCAACGCCATCCTCAAGGAAAAGCGCGACGCCGTCTTCGCCGGCCTCGAAGAGAACGCGGGCGATCTGTGTACGTGGTCGCGGCCGGTGGGCGGCATGTTTATATGGATCGAGTTCCCCGAAGAGGTGGATCGCGGTCGCCTCATGGCCCTGTGCGCCGAGCGCGGCATTGTGGTGGCGCGGGGGCAGGGCTTCCACATCCGGCGCGAGGACGTGCCGGCCATACGCCTCGCCTTTGGCTTTGCCTCGTTGGAGGCGGTCCGCGAGGGCGTGCCGCTGTTGGCCGAGTGCATCCACGAGGCGCGGGTCCCCGTGATGGCCTGATGGGCCTGCCCGCAATCGCCTTGGTGCAGATGGAGGTCAAGCCCGGGCGACCCGACCTGAATGCGGAGCGGATGCTGGCCTTTATCGCGCAGGCGCGAGAGGCTGGCGCTGAGGTCGCGGTGTTTTCCGAGCTGTGCATCAGCGGCTATATCCTCGGCGACTTGTGGGAGATGGACGCTTACGTGGAGGATTTTGCCGGGTACAGCGATGAGATTTGCCGGGCTAGCACCGGGTTGACCGTGATCTTTGGCAATGTGGCGGTGGACCCCATCCACAAGGGCCAAGATGGACGGCGGCGCAAGTACAATGCCGTCTATGTGTGCGCCAACGGCGAATACGCGGTGCGCGAAGCCGTGCCCGCTGGGCTGCCCTGTGGCGTCCACCCCAAGACCCTGCATCCCAACTATCGATTTTTTGACGACGACCGGCACTTCTTCTCGCTGCGTCACTTGGCTGAGGCCGAGGGCCGGCCGCTGGAGGACTGGCTGCATCCGTACAAGGTGCGGCTCAAGGACGGGCAGCCCTTTAGCTTTGGCGTGCAACTGTGCGAGGACATGTGGTGCGAGGATTACTGCCACAGCGGCGAGCCCCTCGACACGCTCGCGCTGTATCGCTGCCGTGGGGCTGAAGCCGTATTCAACCTCTCGTCCTCGCCTTTTACTTGGCAAAAAAGCGACAAGCGCAACCGCGTGGTGCATCAAATTCTGGCGCGCTCGCCCCTGCCGTTTTTCTACGTCAACCAAGTTGGGGCGCAAAACAACGGCAAGAACATCATTGTGTTTGACGGCGACAGCACGGCGTACGCGGCCAGCGGAGATATTGCGTGCCGCGCGCGTCCGTGGCGGGAACAGCTCGTGCTCACGGGCCGCGGCGAGGTCGCGTCGCCCCAAAGCGAGATCGAAGCTCAGTACGCGGGCATCCTCACTGGGCTGCGGCACTTGGACGATGTGCGCGGCGCAAAGAGCAAGTTCCTCATTGCGACGAGTGGCGGCGTGGACTCGAGTGTGGTCTGCTGTCTGCTGGAGCGCGCCTTTGGCCCGGAGCGCGTGTTTGCGGTCAACATGCCGACGCGCTTCAACGCCGCTGTTACCCAAGACAACGCCCGCTCGCTGTGCGCGGCGTTAGGTGTTGACTATCTCTGTTGTCCGATCGAATCGCTGTACGAGGCTGTAGCCGCTCTCGTGCAGGGCGCGGAATTTTCCGTGGGTCAGGGTGAGTACACTCGGTTGGTAGATGAGAACGTGCAGGCGCGCATCCGCTTTGCCGATGTGCTCTCCGGCTTAGCGGCCAAATACGGACTCGTGTTCACGTCCAACGGCAACAAGACCGAGGTCGCCTTGGGCTACGCCACGCTCTACGGGGATGTCAGCGGCGCAGTGGCTCCGATTGCCGACCTGTACAAGGTGCAGGTATTCGCGCTGGCGCGCTTTCTCAATGAGGATGTCTATGGCCGCGTCGTGGTGCCGGAGAATTTGCTCGATGGCTCGGTGGTGCCCAGTGCCGAGTTGTCGGAGGCCCAAGACGTGACGCAGGGCTTGGGCGACCCGATTAAGTACGGATACCACGACGCCGTGCTGCGGCAGTTCATCGAATACCGGCGGCACAGCAGCGATTTGTTGCAGTGGTTTATAGAGGGCGTGCTGCTAGAGAAGTTGGAGTGGGACGACGCGGCGCGCTTTCGGGCGTACTTCCCGGATGCGCGCAGTTGGATCGAAGATCTCGAATGGGTGGAGCGCCAAGTGCGGATCAATTACTTCAAGCGGATTCAAGCGCCGCCGGTTATCGTTTTGAGCAAGCGCGCCTTTGGCTTTGATTTACGCGAGACCCAACAGCCTCCCTACGCGTTGCGCCGCTGCGAACAGCTAAAGGCCGAGGCCCTGAAGATGAATTAGGAATTAGGAATTCCCGGCCCAACCCCAATTCGCAATTCGCAATTCGCAATTTGTAATTTGTAATTCCTCAAAGGAGCTTGTCTTATGACCGACCCGATCCTGCTCACCGACGAGCAGATGCGCGAGTTTATCGTCAATGGCTATTTGGTCTTTGAGCCGACCGTGCCCGAGGGGACGCACGAAGCGTGCTATGAGCGGCTCAACCAAATCATTGACTCCGAGCTAAACCCGGGCAACAACATTTTGCCGCGCGTGCCGGCCATGCGCCATGTGCTCAACTCGCCCGAGGTGCGCGGTGCGCTCATCAGCGTCTTAGGCCCGAATTACTTGGAGCATCCGCACCGCTACTGCCATCCGCTCAAGCCGGTGGATGAAGCTGTGCCCAAAGCCGAGGCCGAGGAAAGGCTGCGCCGCAATTGCCATCAGGATGGGTACACGCCGATGGGACACCCGCGCCAGCACTATCTGCGCTATGCGCGAATTATGTACTACCCGCAGGATTCGCCGGTCGAGTTGGGGCCGACGCACGTGATTCCGGGGACGCAGTTTAATCGCGGACTGACCGACGAGGACCGGGCGCGTGCGTTGCCTTTGGCTGGTCGGGCCGGCACGGTGTCGCTGACGCACTTCGACGTGGGTCACGCGGCTGGCGTCAGCCTGCTACCGATGCATCGGCACATGATCAAGTTCATCTACATGCGAGCTGCCGAGCCGACGGCACCGACTTGGAACTGCAAAAGCATGCACTGGCAAAAGCCCCAACGGATTGACTCTCCCTACGATCTGGAACTGGCTTGGGCGCATACGTGGGATTGGCTGTGTGGCAAGCGGGATCGCTACGATAGCTGGCCACAGGCCGCTGGGGATGTGGCGGCGCTCATCGCTCAGCTCGATCCAGAAGTGGACTTGGCACAGCGGCTGGCAGCGGCACAGCAATTGGCTGGATTCGGCGTTGATGCGGCGGCCGCTGTGCCAGTGCTCGTCGAGTGCTTGGGCACCGATCACCAAGCCATGCGCACGGCAGCGACCTATGCGCTGGGCGCGATCGGCGAGCCCGCGGTTGCGTCGCTGGCCAAAGTGTTGTGCGCCGCAGGGCATGAGGCCGACCAGCACGAGGCCCCGCCCGCTTGGAACGAGGGAGCGACTAACATGGAAGACGCGGCGCAGGCATTGGCGGCGGTTGGCGAACCTGCGGTCGAAGCGCTTTGTGAGTTGTTGGAGGACGAAAGCGAGTGGACTCAAGTCAACGCGGCCTTTGCTCTCGGCGAGATGGATTCGCACGCGGTGGCAGCGGTCCCGGCGTTGACGCGGAGCCTCGAGGATGGCTCGCATCGCTTGGTGCGCACGGCGCTCGTCGCGCTGGGCAATATCGCTCAGGGAGTACCAGTGGAAGCCTTGGGGCGAATGCTCTCGGCCGATAATCCAAATTGGCAAGAGGAAGCTGGCCGCCGCTGGGTGCCACGCGATCAGGTGCGGACCAACGCGGCGATAGCGTGTGCCCAGTTAGGCCAAGCCGCGGCTCCGTTAGAAGCCCAGCTTTTCAGGGCGCTCGACGATTCCTGCGGCCACGTAGGTGCGTTCGCGCTCAGTGCCCTGCAACAGATTGGCTCGCCCACAGCCACGCAGGCCGCGATGGACTATTTGTACTCGCAGCGTTGGGATGCGGCTATTGATGGCGAGCGGCAGTTTTGAGGGGATTATGGAATGACGACGCGGAGGCTATTGGGTTATCCGCCGCAATGAGGCGTCTCCCCGGAAAGCTGCTCGGTCTGCCTTGACGTCGCTAGGGGGACTTCTACCTTGAATAATAGCCACTATTGACAGCACTACGGCGGCTGTTGCGCTGTTTATTTATTGGCGCATTCAGGACAAATCATAGGAGGACGAGCATGGGCCAAATTCATGTAGCTCGGAATACGGACAATGAGGATATAAAACTTACCAGCAGGCCAGCCATTGACAAAATTATAGACGCCGCTGAAGAACAGATATTAGCTCTTGAAGAGGATTGGGATGGGGAGGGATCGCCGGCCTTTGGAAAACAAACACTTGATGCTATTCGCAATTTTCTCTTCGAGCTAGTCGACGAGTCTGAATTGAGCGTAGTAAAGCAGGTATGGATAGTTCCATTTAGTGGAGGCAGCATAGATTTGCAGTGGCAAACAGAACATTTCGACCTGTTAATTAACTTCTGTGATGATGGTAATGTAACTTACTACGGAAAGGACACTGACGGGCATTCCATCCGTGGAGATAGCCGTCCTAAACCGGGGTATATCTCTTGCTGGATGAGCCATGCAAGCCGGTAACTACGGTATAGAAGAAATCCCCGATATAGCTCGATTGTACTACCGCGTCCACAAAAATATATACATGGCCACGGTGAGGGCCGCAGGGATTCCCCAAGGCAAGTTGCCAAGCGGCGTGTTCAGGTTCCAAGGAGGCGACCTATCTGTTGATTGGTCAAAGTATGCGAGGCCGGAAGATACTAGGAATCGAGCCAAGGTGCCCGAGGATAATGGTATAGTTGATTTTACTGCATCTCCTATACGAGTTGATGGCCACAAAGTAGAACATACTCCTGAGCCTGATAACCGCGCCCATAGTTCTGTATCCGGTGATGAAACCGCAATTCGGCTCATCTTGAGTAAGGAAGCTAAATGGGTCCCCGGACTGGGGCCAGAGACCTTTGAGAGCTAGCATTTTGGGGTGGCTAGTTGGAACCATCGACGGCCCTTGTTGCCATGCCATTATCGGGAGAGGCCCGTCTTGCCCTAGGCAACCACCGCGAGGCTAGAAAGGCCAACTAGCTTCGTCAAATTCTGGTGCTCTCGCTTAGATTTCACGCCTCGTCGCCTGCTTCGCGTTAGACGACTACAGCCACCTCCTCACTTCGCAGTCCACTCGCCGACAAAGTACAGCAGACCGGTGATCCCGGTCTGTCCGGTCCCCTCGGCATCGAGACCGTGGGAGCACCCCAGCGGCTAGGGCCGCGACCAAACACCCAAACCGCACGACCTACTATCCATCACTCTCAGCAGCAGCATCTGAAAGTTCCGCGACGTCAAATTCTGCGCCGTTGATGGTTACCATCCCGGTAGCAGAAAGGCCGTCGGTGTCAACAGAAAGTTCCATATCGATCACCAGTTCGGCTTCCTGTGATCCAGAAAGAGTAACAGCCCCGGTCAATGGAATGGGCGTCTCAGTCACGTTGACGTTCAAGGTGCCGTTGATTATCAACGCGCCATCGGGCGAGAAGTCCTTGATCATCCATTCGTTGCCGTTGATTTCCACTACGCCGCCGCCCTCCCCCTCCACCGACTCCCCACCGGTTATCACGGCGAAGAAGATATTCGTAAAACTGGAGACCAGCGTGCCATATAAGCCGATGATTTCAGGCGTTATTTCAGCCATCGGTTCCGGTTCGGGCTCCACCGGTGTGGATTCATCGTCGTCGCTACAAACAGGTGGTAGCTCCGATCTGTATAGGTCGTTATTGACAACATTTAGCCAGGCCGATGGTATGCACCCGCTCAACTGATTACCGCCGAGGAGCAGATCTCGCAGACTGTCGAGTTGGGCTAATTCGGGTGGTATCGGCCCGCTCAATTCGTTGTCGTAGAGTTCCAAGGATCGTAGGTTGTTGAGGTTGCCAAACTCGGGCGGTATGCTCCCGCTCAATTGGTTTCTGTCGAGGGACAGGTCTTGCAAGCTGCCGAGGTTTCCTAATTCAGGCGGTATCGACCCGCTCAATTCATTGTCGCTGAGGTCAAGGCGTTGGAGCTTGTCGAGGTTTCCTAACTCGGGCGGTATTGCCCCGCGTATGTAGTATAATCTCACCAGACCCGTGAGTTCCAGACCCGTGACACGGCCATTTTCATCTGTAGTTACGCCGGCCCATTGGTCTAGGGGAGCCTCGCAAAGCCAATTGTCCCAGCCTAAAGAGCTACTACCGGTAGTAGCCAGATAGAGCGCCACCAGCGCGGCCCGATCAGTCTCCGCTGACCCTTCCGACACAGCCGCTTCGCCCGTCTTTGCCGCCTGTAGGTGAGATTGGACGGGCGCGATGATGCTTTCTTGACTGCTACAAGCGGTCAACGTCAGCGCGAATACAACGAGAAGCATGGGCATAAGAAATTCCTCCTAGTGTGGGTTAGGTTAGATCAGGCCCCGTGCCGTACGGGACCGCGAAAGTTCTTGATTTCATCGTATTCCAAGCCCAGAATCTTCGCAATGGGCATATTCCGTTCCGTTCAACCCGCTTTTCGGTACTTCCTAAGAGCACAATGGTCGCCGAGGGTGACGACCATTGCGCGGTTGATGTCGGGACGGAGAGGCAGAAGGGACGACAGGTCCCGTCAAGTTTTGGCTGCGGGCAGTGGTCTAGGTTAAAATGCGGCTCAGATGCCGGGATGCAGGTGTAATCCCCAAAATTATAGCGCCCTCTCGCTTGAGGGCATCGGCAATTGTCTTCTTCCTTAGAGAACGATCTATAAAGAAAACAAGTGGATCAGGCTGCTCGGGTGTATAACTCACAGCGGATCGCTTCTTCGATCTCGAGCATTGGGCGGCCATAGTCATCCGCTAATGCACCGATTGCCTCCCCAGCCTTGTAGCGTTCGGCAATAATAGCTGTAGGAATTCCCGTGCCTGCAAGCACCGGGCGACCAAAAGATATGCGAGGATCAATGACGATTGCCTTGGGTTCTTCTATATGTTGTTGGCCTAGGCACTTGCGCGTAAAAGGGTACAGTCTCAGGGCATAACCAGCCGAATCCCTATCAATGCGCCGCAAATGCGCCTGCAATAGTTCCCGAAGTGCCAGTTGTCCAGACCGAGAGACATTTATGAGTTGACCATATTTCTCGATAAAAAGGTCCAAGCCGTCGGTTTCGAGCTTTTGGTATGCGAGAGGGTGATCGGACTTTAGCTCTTCTTTGATGAAATCGATGGCAAACCTGACCTTGTGCAGTGATATGCGATGGTCTCGGCGAATGGCATCAAGCACGTGGATTTCGACCAGATTGATAAAGGATAGAAGATTCTGGCTATCGTCTGGACGTTCGATCACAAGCCGGAAGAACTGGTCTCCTTCGCTAGTAGGGTACTTGCGGCCTCGCACCCAAGAGCGAAGGGTTGTCACGGGAATGCGCAGGTAGTGAGCAGCCTCGGGAAAACTGTAACAGGGCATTGCGCGTATATCATCTGTTGCGCTAGATCCCATACCAGAAAGTCCTTCATCTGAGAGGCGAATACGCTGATAGACCATTAGTTTGCACTAATGGTTTCTAGACATTACGCCCTCTTTCATAGGTTTAAGTGTTCCATCACGCAAGTAGCTAGCGTATCTTTCGAATTGCCATTCTAGGTGGAGAATTTGTTCTGCCCAGTCTCTCAGAGGCTGACTGCACGCATTATTGCGAGCGAGAGCCTGTAGGGTTGGAATTTGTTCACCAATTTGTTCAGCGATTTCGTTATAAAAACTGCTTCTTGATCGTTCTCGAAAGTGACTACGCTCATAAACAGGAAACTGAACTGAGTATCTTTGCTTGATTATATTAACCCAATCCAGCAGCTTCTGGTCGTTTACGACGTATGGATCCACCCTTATGAAGCTAATATATTGGGTTGACAACACACCGTTGGGCACTGTACAGCTAATCTCTGGATCTTGAGCCTTTTGTCTGCCAAATTCCTCAGCCAACTGATCTCGGTACTTAATATGAGTACTTTTAGGAGTGCCAGAACTGCTTGGGTGCAGGAAGAGGCGATTAACCTCTTCAAGTGTCTTGAGTGCTTCACGTTCGCGGTTGAAGCCTTTTGCTCCTGCTGACCAGAGACATACTGCAACATCAGAGGCTTCCAATAGAGCCGAAGGACGTAGTTGAAATAGTATGGGCCCATAGGGATTTGGAACACTTTTTGATCCTCTCGCAAAAGAGCTACCGAAGTCTGACAAGTTTACGAAAACTTTATCCCACATACTGTTTTCACGGTCAATAGCGTCGGTCTGAAATGACGTAAATTCTAATTGTCTACTTTCAAGCAAAGCACGTGAGGGGATTCCTCCAAGACTAAGATACGACTCAAAGTCAATTAATTGACAGGCATGATAGAGGAATACTTGACGCTCTTCAAACAGATCCACCAAAGCTTGAATGTCGTTACCGGTTATCATGAGATTGGCCTTTCCAACAGTTAAAATAGATTAAGTTGTTTGCTTTCAGGGAGTTTGGTGGGGACGCTATCGCCTATGTGCTGTTCAAGGCGTGTCGATTCCTCTTCTAGAATTTCGATAAATATAGATTGTACTTTTGCCCAAATTGCCTCGGCTGCTTCAAATGAGAGTCCTACTTTGCCTAGTCGCCATTTTACCTCTTTATCCCACCATCGAGAGGGTTCGTGTTTTTTCGTGACACAGCCACTTTCACAATAGAAACTGACCCAATTCAGTTGCCTCCAAGGAAATCGAGTCTCCTTTGCAATTTTGTGGAGCGCGGCTTTCCCTTGGGGTGTGTGTTTATCTAATGCAACCCAAAACGGGAACTTCACTTCACTATTAGGGACTGTGTACAGTCTGGGCAATCCATCCATAATAGCTAAATATGCTGTTGCTTGTATAAAAGCCTTATCCCAAGGCCATCCACCTTTTCGATAAGCCTTTTCAGCATGTTCGACGAGTCTGGCTTCATGCGTATTTGAACATTTAGAAATTGCCCATTCCCAATATGTGTTAGCACCCGTAATCGCCTCACAAATCCGTCGAATGGTATCATCTCCTTCACAGCCTGTCAGAACTGACCTATCGCCTTCTGAAAGCGCATATGCCAGAGATCCGAGTCCGGCTGCGTCCTTGAACTTGACAGAGTTGGCAAGTTTGCTAAGAATCTCTGCCATTGCCACCTGTTCCTCCTGCTTTTTAGGCGGCGTCCATTCAACCATGAGCGGCCAGCATTCTTCAGCGATCATCACACCGATTCGTTGCCTGAGCCACCTTGTGTCCCCAATTTCATAAAGATGGTTGAAAACCTTAGTAACAAGGGTAGAGTTGCCGCGGCGCACTGCTTTTTGAAGTAGAGAACGACAAGCTTGATGCGTATTCGGATTAACCTTACGCATGTGCATCAGTTAGCCTTCCAATTGAAGTTTGATTAAGCTTAACTCTCTGTTTTTCCCAACGTTGTGCGTCTGGTCGTGATCGGTAGACAGCCGAGGAAGCGTTCTGTGCATCAACAACGCTTCATTGAGGATAACAACGAAACCGAACCCCGTTACAATTTGTCGGTCGCATGCAATCCATTCCATCCTCTGTGGACAAAACATGGGTAATGCCCATAGATAGCGCAGTCGTCGCTCAGGGATTCTTGCGCACGCCTTGGAGGAAGATGCGCATGATGGTATCGACCATCGCCTCGACGCTCAGGCCCCTCGCGTGGATCATCACTGAGCGCACCATGTCGCGGAGGATAGCGGTTTCGACCTTCGGATTCTCTACGGAGAAGACGCCCTCTTCAGTGCCGTTTTGTAGGACGCTTTCGATTGCTGCGAGTTGGATGCGTCGTTCTTCGCGCCAGCGCTTGCGGTTTTTGCCCTTGCCCCCCTCGCTGTCCTCGTGCGACATCAAGCGAAAGAAAAAGCGGTTCTGGCTGAAGAAGGAAACGATGGCGTGGACCATTCGGCGGAGTTCATCTTCGGGATTCTGCTGGCGATTGGCCTTGCGCTGGAGTTGCTCGTTGAGCCGTCGGATGCCTTCAAAGACCACCGCAAAGTACAGCTCTTCTTTGTCGGCAAAGTACGTGTAAATCGTCCCTTTGCCGACACCGGCTTGGTGGGCAATGTCGTCCATCAGCACTTCGTCGAAGCGCTTGGCCGAGAAGAGGCGGGCGGCCTCTTCGAGGATGAGCTTTTTGCGGTCGGTCTTGGCCATGGATAGAAGTTAATACCTAGGGCTTATTCTTCAAGAAATACATACCGTTCCAGCCGCGCCAGTTCGTCGTCATCGACGTATTTTCCGATTTCTCGTCTCCATTGTGCCATGCTCTTGTAGGGCCGGTATTCTTCAAACTCGTGCGCCATGCGCTTGCCAACTCCTGGGATCGTGAGGAGATCTGCTTCGCTGGCAGTGTTCAATTCGAGCGGCACGAAGACGTACTGTTCCAGCCGCGCCAGTTCGTCGTCATCGACGTATTTTCCGATTTCTCGTCTCCATTGTGCCACGCTCTTGTAGGGCCGGTATTCCTCAAACTCGTGCGCCATGCGCTTGCCGACTCCCGGCACTAGTTTCATCTCGGCGTCGCTGGCGGTATTGAGGTTGATCGGCAGGAAGAGATTGACATACAGTTCGGCTTGAACCGAGTCCGCCAAGGTCGAATCCAAATAGGCGTCGAACGCTTCCATGCCGATAAAAGGTCGCCGCTCGACAATCCCCTCGGCTAACGCCGAATCGAGTTGCGCTAAGGCCAATAACTGTTCGACGCCAGCTCGGTTGGGGTTGAGGACTGTTTCGTTTTTGCCGACCTGACCTTGGGCACTGCTGCCGCAGAGACAGACGGCTAATACTATGGCTAAAACTACTCGCTGCATTGATTAATTCTCCTGTGTTTGCTCCCGGCTCAGCGCTGGGTGGTGGTAAGTATAAAGAAATCCGATCAAACCTAGCTGGACCAGCGCCCCAGGTGCCAACGCCGGCATGGCACCGCCCAACGCTTTGGACAGCAGTTTCAATCCGCTCAGCGTCGGGTACATCTCCAATTCAAACTCCATATTGGCACTAAGATGAAACCAGAGGCCGACCATGCCGCCTAAGACGAACGCCAGCATGGTCAAGCGGAATAGATGAAGGATAATCGCACCTCGGTAAAATAGCCGTGCTGCCACTAAGACCAAGCCGAACGCTAACAACGCTAGAGGTATCTGTTGACGCCATTCTTCAAAATGTCCAAGTAGCAGCAATTCGGTACCTAGTCCTACAGTTCCTAGGACAAAAACCAGTAGGACACCTCGCCGCAAGGAGACTGATCCACGGTCTCTTTTGTTGTCGAACGTCATGGTTTCAAACTTTTGCGCGGAACTGTAAAAAGCGGCGGCGCACTTCCGCGAGATGGCGCTCGTTGCTATCGAGCATTTCCGCTAAGAAAGCGCGACATTTTTGCTCGTGTTTCTCGTTGCGCGGCGCGTGGTCTAACAGGCCCTTTTGTGGGTCGTAAATGAGGCGGTGGTCTTCATTCCCGTTGCTGTAGTAGATCTTGTTGATGACGCGTCGCGTGGTAGTATCCTTGATGCGGCGCTGAGGGGGATTGCCGCCTTCGAGGCAAATGAAAATGAGCAGGTTGATGGCGCGAAATTGCGCTTCGGGTACTTGGTTTGTTTCGACGATTTGGTGGTGGATCTCATCGAGGTTGTCGGCGTGGACATTGCTGACTAGCGTGTGCCCGGCGTCGCCTAGAGCAAAGAAAGCGCACAGGTCGTCTCCCCACAGATAGGTCGGGGGCGGATGGTCGCTCAATTCGTTGGAGATGACGCAGGACTTGGCTCCTCCAATGGAGGACACTTCTCCCGGTAGCGCGGTGACAAAGGGGAGGTTGGCTCCAACAAAACTGAGCAGGGCGTGCATGGTGGTGGTCTTGCCGATGCCACCAGGCCCCGAACCGGTGATATAGGAAGCCCCGCGCCAGACGTGGGAGACTAAAAAGGCGGCCAATTCCAAATCGACGGTCTGCACGTCGATGAGGTCGATAAGCGAGCGGGTGCGATCTTCGGGATTGTCCAACTTTTGTAGATATTCTAAATCGGTTTCCATAGTTACGGCCTTTAGCGGTGGTGTTGGGCGAAGAAGTCGAATTGCGAGGAAATGGCACCGCCGCGCGTGGGCACCCAATAGGTGCGCGAGCCGCCGGCACCGAGGTTGTAGCACAGCACGGGAATGCCGACTTTGCCCATCGCCTCCACTGCGGCGATAAAGTCCAACAGTTCCTCATCGCGGCCCGGAGTCCCTCGGCGGATGTGTTCGGAGCGAGTGGGCGTCGCAGAATAGGATGCACCAGACGATCCACCGCTCGAATCGTGCAAATCATGCCGCATTGCTATAGGTGGCCGGTATATTCGCCCCTCACACCATTTCCTCGACCAAAGCCCTGCTAGCCGGTTCCAAGAGCCGGTAGTCGGGAATCTCGTAGCGGTTGCCGTCGGCGTCTTGTACTAAGACCCGCCCGCCGCCCAACAGGCGCACGTCGCTATTTCGGTGGCTGGAATAGATATCAAAGGCGCGCGGTCCGCGGTCGGTCTCTACCTCCCAGCGCGGCACTCGGTTGGTCACGGTCACTTTGGCGATGCGCTGGATGCGCGGCGTGAAATAGGCCCGCGCCAATTCGTCTTCCACGGCTTGGCGGCTGTCCCGATCGAGCGCGTCGAGCCGCGCCAGCGAGCCAATCTCCTTGCCTTGGCGGTCTTGGACGACGATAAAGCAGTCGTTGCGGCTCAGGGGAAAAGCCCGTTTGACCCGCACCCTCACATAAGTCTGATCCTCGGCCAACTCTAGGTTCAAGTCCTCGAAAGCATCGACGAAAAACCGCGCTTTGTCCGGATCGAGATAAGTGATTTCAGCGGCTAATTTATGGCGTTGCGGCATAGATTTGAAACCCATATCTCTCCTGTGCGAAATAGACATCTAGGCTGTTATATGGCCTCTTGAAGAAGTGCTAGCCCAGCCTCGTCAACCTCTACGCGCACGGCCTGAAGACCTTCCGTGCGTAGTCTTGGTAACACGGATTCCAAGGCTGCCTCGAACGATGCCGCTTCTACAGTACAGTTTGCAATCGGTATTCCAGACTGGATAACGAGTGTAAAGTCCAAGACACTTTCTGGTGCTGCCCCATCTTTAGCAAAATATCCATAGAGGCGCTCAGTCGTATCCAGATCAGGCTCAGTCGCAAACGCAAGTATAAACTCATAGACTCGCATCGTCTTCATCTCCTGAGTGTATGTGTACAGGCATCGACGTATCCTTGAAACTTACGGGCATGGATAGTCGGATTCCTAGGAGTGGAGTGAATATTAAAAATATGTCCAGCTCGGCTCTGTGCTGGACAAAGTGCCCGGCCCCAAATATGGGCCCGAGGACCGGCCTTTTCAATACGCCATCCTCTTGACATAGCGTATAAAATTGCTGCGCGAATGTGCTTGTTTGGATGACGGGGGATCTCGGGCATTGTATTGGCGTTACCAAGCCCTCAGTTTGGACATTTCGGTTTGCAGGCGGCACAGGTTGGCGTAAATGCCGTCTTGCGCAATCAGCTCGTCGTGGGTGCCGATCTCGGCGAGTTTGCCCTTGTCGAGGATAAGCAGGCGATGGGCGTTTTTGAGGGTGGATAAGCGATGGGCAATGGCAAAGGTGGTGCGCCCTTGGACCAGCCGCTCCAACGCCTCTTGAATCTGCGCTTCGGTCTGGGTATCGACGTTGGAGGTGGCTTCGTCGAGGATGAGAATGCGCGGGTTGCGCAAAATGGCCCGGGCAATGGACAGCCGTTGCCGCTCGCCCCCGGATACGCGGGTGCCGCGCTCGCCGACCATGGTGTCGTACCCGTCGGGCATGTTCATGATGAAGTCGTGCGCATTGGCCGCTTTGGCCGCGGCCACGGTCTGTTCGAGGGAAGACTCAGGATGGCCATAGGCAATGTTTTCGGCTACCGTGCCGTTGAAGAGGAACGGATCCTGCAAGACCACGCCGATCTGCTCGCGCAGCGATTGGAGGTTCACTTGGCGGGTGTCGTGGCCGTCGATGAGGATGGCCCCTTCTTGCGGCTCGTAGAAGCGGCAGATGAGGTTGATTAGGGTGCTCTTGCCCGCGCCGCTGTGGCCGGCTAGGCCGATCATCTCGCCCGGCTCGACGGTGAAATTCAAATCCTCAATGACTGATTTGTCTTCTTCATAGCCGAAGTGGACGCCGCGGAATTCGACCCGGCCCTCGATGGGCGGCATGGGCATAGCTCCGGGCTGGTCGATCACCTCTGGATGCGTATCGAGCACGTCAAAGACGCGCTCGGCTGAGGTGGCGGCGCGCTGGAAGCGGTGGTTGAGGCGGCACAAGCTCTCCACCGGTCCGTAGAAGCGATACATGTACATGGTGAAGGCGACAAAGGCCCCCAAGGTCAGCTCACCGGATAGGATGTCGCGGCCCCCGACCCACCAGATGATGATCGTGCCGATGGCGGTCACAAAGGTCATGACCGGGCCGAAGAGGCTACGCATCCACGCCACGCGCAGTTCGCCCCGCAGCAGGTCCAGGCTGCGTCCCTTGAACTTGCCCACTTCCCGCCGCTCTTGGGCGAAGGCCTTGACCACGCGCACCCCGGGGATGGTATCGGCGAGCAGGGCACTCAAGCTAGCCCAGCGGCGCCACAAGGGCCGGTAGATGGCGTGCAGCTTCCGGCCGAAGCGCAGCGTCGCCCACACTAGCAGGGGCGTCGGCAGGAGTACCAGGGCCGCCAGCCCGGGATTGAGCCCGAAGAGGATGATGCAGATGATGACTAGGGTGAGCACATCGCGGATGGCTTCTTGCAGGCCGTCGCTGATAAAGTCCTGCAAGCGGCCCACGTCTTGGGTGACGCTGGCCATGATGCGCCCGGTCTCGTTTTTGTTGTAATAACTAAGTGATAGCGCATGGAGGTGGGTGTACACCTCGTTGCGCAGACCGTAGGTGACGCGCTGGCCGATGCGGGCCATGATGTAGCCGCGCAGAGCCGCCAGGACGCTGACGGTGAGGTTCATCAAAATTAACAGGCCTACTAGCCAAGCCAGTGCCGCGACTGGATCATCTTTGGCCACCGGCAAAAGAGCTAGCAGATCAAAGCGCACCTCAACGTCCGTAGAAGAAGGGGCACCGACATTCAAGACATCGTCGATGAGAACGCTCATCAGTAGCGGCTGGCCTAGGCCAATGGTCGTGGCCGCCACCATGAGCAGCAGGCTAAAGGTAATGAGCTTCCAATGCGGCTTGGCATAGCTCAACAGCCGGAACAGCAGCTTGCCCTTTTCTAGGCAGGCCGGGCATACGCCGTAGTGGCGCGGAATGACTTGGCCGCAGCGGTCGCAGCGCTTGCGCCCGGCCCGTGCTCCGGCCAGCCGCCCGTGGAGCATTTGGCCATCAGGTTCGGTCGGTTGGGCTTGCTTGACCAAGCGCTCGACCTGATTGGGCAGTTCGGACAGCGCGGGCACCAAGCTCTTGGAGAATACGGCCATAGTCGCGCCCTGTTCCTCGGTGCGCACCTTGAGGGCTGCAGTGCCCCAATCCTCGCGCACTTCCACGCCCGTTATTTCGTTAAGCGGCAAGCAGACCACATCGGGCGGTCCGCCGCCGTCGGGGCTGAAGGCGACCAGATGGTCGGCGGTGGCCATGAGCCACGCCTCGCCGTACTGGCCGTCGAGCTTAATGTCCGTGGTTACCGCGAGGCGGAATTCTTCGTCGGGGCCTACTACTTCGGCCAGTTCGCGCCGCACCTGCGGGGGCACGGGGGCGCGAAAAGGTGATGCTGCGCGTTCAGTTTCCGTCATGTTTGACCCTTACTACGCGAGACTAGGTTTGCGTCGGTCCCTAGGACTTCCGGGGTGTGCGTTTCGACAAGCTCAACGCCCGGGGTCTGCCGCGCACTGAGCTTGTCGAAGAGCGCGGCAGGGAGGTGTTGGACGCCCACCTTCAGGCGTTGGCCGTGCTCGGGCTGTGCGATGCGCGCACTACCCGCTTGCACCACAGCGCTAGATCGTCCAACAGCGAATAGAGCGTCGGAGCGAGCATTAGGGTCAGCAACGTCGAGGTGGCTAAGCCGCTGGCTACTACCAAGCCCACCGGCCCCCAGCGGCGGGCAAAGCCCTCGGACGTGCCATAGACCATCGGCAGCACGATCGGCATCAGGTTGAGGATGGTGGTAAAGGCGGTCATCAGGATGGGCCGGAGCCGATGCTGACCGCCGAGGCAGATCGCCTCGCGCCGCGACAGCCCGCTCGCCCGCAGATGGTTGATATGGGAGATCAGCACGATGCCGTTGTTGACGACAATGCCGAAGAGGATCAAAAGCCCCAAGGCTCCGTTGTTGTCAAAGGGCACGTCGAGGACATACAGCCCCAAGGCCACGCCGATGAGGGAGAAGGGGATGGCGAAGATGATGACGAAGGGATGGATCAGAGACTCGAAGAGCGAGGCCATGATGAGGTAGATCAGCAGGATGGCAAAAATGGCAGTGAAGTTGATGTCGCTGGCGTCCTCCTGTTCCCAGCGCGCCGCCCGGCCCAAATCCCAAGTATAGCCGGGGGGTAGCTGCATCCCTTCCATCATCTGGGTGATTGGCCCCATCATCGCGCGAGCGGCGTTGCGGTCTTCGGTGTTGGCGAAAACGGTGACGTTGAGCATTCGATTCTCGCGCCTGAGATCGCGGGGGCCGCGGCCAAGCTGGAAGTCGGCCAACGACGCGAGTTGGACCGCGTTGCCGTCTCGGGTTTCGTAGCGGCTGTTTTTGAGTTGGTCGAGGGTGGCGCGGTCGCCCTCATTGAGCTGCATGACGATGTCGATTTCGCGGTCGTCGCTTTTGAAGCCGCTGGTGCGGCGGGTGCCCAAGGCCGAGGAGATGCCCTGGGCGACCTCGCGCGGCGACAGCCCATAGCCGAGCGCCTGAGCGCGGTTGATCTCGACGCGGACTTCGTCTTCGCCGTCTTCGAGGCTGCTATCGACGTCTTGGACTCCGGGTAGTTGTTCGAGACCGGCTTTGACGTCTTCCATCAGCACGGCTAGGACTTCTGGGTCGCGGCCGTGGAGCTGGACTTCGACGCCGAGTTGGTTGCCGGTCCAACTGCGCGAGCGGCCCATTTTGTACGTGTATCCCACCTTCTCTGGCAGCAGTTCCTTGATCGCGTTGCCCGCCTCCATGGACGAGAGCCGACCCGCGTCGGCATCGACGAGATAGGCGCGAATGCTGCCTCGGCGCTGGCTGAAGCGCGTCATGAGCGATTGAATGTCGAGCGAATCCTTTTTCGCTAGCAGGATTTTTTCTATTTGATAGAAATGCTCGCGGACCTCTTCGAGGCTATAGCTGCGGTCGATGACCACCGACATATCCACCCGGCGCTCCGGGGTCCAGGGGGTGCCGCGTTGCTCGATCTGGTTGTAGAGGTAATAGCCGGTGCCGGTCAGCATCACCGTGGCGAGCAGGGCGACCCAGCGATGGTCGAGCGTCCAGTTGAGCAAGCGGCCGTACGAGGAGCGCAGGCCGTGGCGGGAGCAGTACCAGCCGAGTGCGGCCCCGGCCAGCGCCATGAGCGCGCAGCCGAGAATGGTCTGCCATTGCATTCCACCGATGGAGGTGGCGATCAGCCCAGACCAGCGGTTCCACCAAGCCTGCAATCCGCTCCAGCCGAGGTCGCTGATCTGCCAGTAGGCAATGCCGACCACGACCGCGACCACCAGCAGCTTGAGCCAGCGGTCGAAGCGCTCGACCCCGGCGCGCAGCAGCCGCGAGGACACCAGCGGGATCAGCGACAACGAGACGATCATCGACACCATCACGGCGAGGCATATCGCGATTCCGGCGTCCTTCATCCACATGGCCGAGCGGCCATCGGAGAGGAAGAAGAAGGGCACGAAAACGCAGATCGTCGTCAGCGCCGAGGCTAGCACTGCCATGCCGACTTCGCGGCTGCCGGCGTGGGCGGCCTCATCGGCGTCGAGCCCGTCTTCTTGGCGGCGGCGGAAAATGCTTTCTAGCACCACCACCGCCGGATCGACCAACATCCCCACTGCCAGCATCAGCCCCATCATTGAGACCATGTTGAGGGTGATGGTCGATGCAAAGACCTCGCGGGCGACGTACATGCCGATAAAGACGCACAGGGCCGAGGTGGGGATGGCGAGGGCGATGACGATGGTCGAGCGGATGTTGCGCAGGAAGAGGAAGATGATAGTCATCGCCAAAAATGCGCCGAGCAGTGCTGAGTTGAAGAGCGTACCGGCTTCTTTGAGTACGGACTCGGCGCGATTGCGGTCGATGAAGACGCCGAGTTCGCCATCGTATTCGTCCTCAATCGCCTGCAACTCAGCGACGACGGCCTCGCCGACATCGACGACATTGGCGGTAGAGGCTTTGAAAATCTCTAGCTCCAGCGCGTCGGTGCCGTTGAGCCGCTCGTAGCGGCGCTTTTCGGGGTAGCCGTAGTTGATCTCGCCGATGTCGCTGAGGCGGAACTGACCGCCCATAAGCGGCATGTTGGCAATGTCCTCGGCGCGGGAGAACTCGCCGATGGCGCGGGCCATGTAGCGCTGGTCGCCGTCCATGACCCGACCCAGCGAGATGTTGGTGTTGTTCTCGTTGAGCTGCCAGCCGAGCGAGCCCAGTGAGATGTTGTGGGTCTGTAAGCGCTCTTGGTCCAGCTCGACGATGAGTTGTTTCTCCTCAAAGTCGTCGATGACCACGTTGACGACGCCATTGATCCGCAACAGTCGTGGCTCAATGACCTTCTGGATTAGGTCGAGTAGGCGGTCGCCGTCGCCGCGCCATGCCAGGTTGGCGTCTATAATGGCGCGCTGGTCGGACTGCCAGCGGCGCAGGCTGACGCGATCGACGTCTGAGGGCAGGAGGGCGCGGGCTTGGTCGAGTTTTTCGCGCATCTCCATGTTGGCCAAATCCATGTCGGTGCCGGCTTTGAAGTCAACGCGGACCTCGCCCTCATTGCGCCCCGAACTCGAACTAATGCGGTCGATGTTGTTGAGCGTGCCCAGCGTCTGCTCCAGCGGCAGGATCACCAAGCGCTCGATCTCTTCGGGAGAAGAGTTGTTGTACTGGACGCGGGCCGTGATCCCGGAAGAGGAAATGCTCGGCAACTGCTCCATAGGCAAGCGGTCTAAGGCGACGACACCCACCACCAAGGCGCAGATGGTAAGCATCAGGGTGGTCACGGGCCGTTTGAGCGAAAATTCCGATAGGTTCATAACTAACCTCGTGGTTAGTGGTTAGTGGTTAGTGGTTAGTGGTTAGTTCCCCCGGCCACTGACCACCGGCCACCGTTTTAAGCGCTGCGATCCATCAGGGTATAGACCACGGGAATGAGCACCAAGGTCAGCAGGGTGGATACCAAAAGCCCGCCGATGACGGTAATGGCCATAGGCGTGCGGATCTCGGCCCCCTCGCCCAGCCCCAAAGCCATGGGCAACAGCCCGAGGGCGGTGGTCGAGGTCGTCATCAGAATGGGCCGGAAGCGCACCTCGCCGGCGCGCAGCACCGCGGCGAATTTTTCCATGCCCTCGTCGCGGCGCAGACGGTTGATGTAATCGACGAGCACGATGGCGTTGTTGACGACAATGCCGGCGAGCATGATTAGGCCAATGAGCACTACTACGCTGATGGTGGTGCCCGTCGCGATCAGCCCGAGGGCGCTGCCGATTAGCCCGAGGGGAATGGTGAACATGATGACCAGCGGGTGCAGAAGCGATTCAAATTGCGAGGCCATCACCAAATAGACCAAGAATACGGCCAACAGCAGGGCGAATTTCATGCTGTCGAAGGAGCGGACCATTTCCTCGTTCTGGCCGCCGATCGACACGGTGAAGCCCTCGGGCAGGGGCAAGTCGGCGAGGGTGGCTTCGATTTCCTCTGCTACGCCGCCGAGGTCGCGCCCGTCGAGGTTGGCCGAGATGACGGCGACGCGCTCTTGGTCGAGGCGGCGAATCTCGGCGGGGCCGTCCACGGCCTGCACTTCGGCGACCGATTCGAGTGCGACCGGCACAGGGTAAGAGGCCGGGCTGATGACCATCTGCTTGAGGTCGGCAACGGTCTGGCGTTCCTCGTCGAGCGCGCGGACCCGGATATCGACCTTGCGGTCGCGGCGCGCCAGTTCGGTGGCGACGTCGCCTTGCAGCTTGTTGCGCAATAGTTCGCCGATATTCTGCACGGTAGTGCCCAGCTCGGCGACGCGCCGGCGATCGAAGAAGATCTGGACTTCGGGTTGGCCGCCGGCCGTGCTCGACCGGATGTCGGTCAGCCCGGAGATGGTGTGCATGCGCTCGACCGCTTCGTCGGCCAACAGATCGAGCGTACTCAGACCGTAGCCGCGGATTTCTACCTCTACCGGGGTGCGGAAGGAAAAATAAGCGGGCCGCGAAAATTTGAACTTCAGTTCGGGGATGTCGCCGAGGAGGCCGCGCACTGCTTCGATGGTCGTCTCTTCGCTGACTTCTGGCGCGAGCCGCACGTGGAGATGGGCGGTGTGCTCCTTTTTGTCCGCGGCCGTGCCACCGGCTTGGGCGCTGCTGCCGACGAGGGCAAAGACCGAGGCGATGCCATCGAGACCGCGCACCTGCCCATCAATGGCGGCGACTTGGATGGCGGTCTGCTCCAGCGGAGTGCCAGCGCGCCATTCGAGATCGACGAGGAATTCGCCTTGGCTCATCTCCGGGATCAGCTCCAGCCCTAGGCCGCGTGACCGTTCGAGGACCAAGGCCCCTATCACAATGAAGATGGCGAGGACGATTAGGCGGCGACGCAGTGCCCAGTTCAAAAGGAGCGGATACGCTTTGTTGAGCGCGTTGAAGACGAGGTCGAAGAGCCAGTACAGGGGGAAAAGCAGGATGGAGAAGACGCGACCAGCACCGCGCGCTATGGCGCGGATCAGGCGAATGAGTAGCGCGGGGCCTTGGAGGCCGCGTTTGGGACCGATCTCTTCCCGCTCGGCAATCATGCTTTCGAGGTTCAGCGAGGAGAGCATGGGGATCAGCATCAAGGCGACCACCAGCGAGGCGACCAGCGAATAGGTGACGGTCAGGGCCTGATCGCGGAAGAGCTGGCCAGCGACGCCCTCGACGAAGACGATGGGCAAAAACACGCAGATGGTGGTGGTAGTGGCGGCGATGACGGCGCGGCCGACCTCACTGGCACCGCGCACGGCCGCGGCCAAGACATTGAGCCCTTGGTCGCGGTAGCGCTGCACGCTTTCCAAGACCACAATGGAGTTGTCAACCAGCATCCCGACCCCCAAAGCCAGCCCGCCCAGCGACATGATATTGAGGCTCACGTCCGAGCCGAACATTAGGAAAAAGGTCGCCACCACCGAGAGGGGGATCGAGAGGCTGATGATGGCGGTGCTTTTGAGGTCGCGGAGGAAGAGGAAGAGCACGATGACGGCGAGGATGCCGCCGATGATGGCGGTGTTGAGCACCTCGTCAACGGCCTGTTGGATAAAGGTCGCTTGGTTGAAGACCACTTCCATGCCGCTGTCTTGGAGCAGCGTGGCATTCTCGGCGAGAAATTCGTCCAAGCGCTCTTGGACCGCGGCGCTGACTTGGACGGTGTTGGCGTCGCCTTCTTTGAAGACCGAGACCTCGACGCCCTCGCGGCCGTTGATGCGGGTGACGAGGTCTCGCTCGCGGTGGCCGCGAAAGACGCGCCCCACGTCCTTGAGCTTGATCGGCGCGCGGTCGATTTGACCGATGACGATCTCGCCGATCTCGTCGATGCCTTGGAACTCGTTGAGGGTGCGGACGAGGAACTCGGCCTCGCCGTCCTTGAGCATCCCGCCGGTCAGGTTGACGTTTTCTGCGGCGAGGCGGCTGGTGACTTGGTTGATGGAGATGCCGAGGTAGGCGAGGCGCTGGGCTTCGACCTCGACTTGGATTTCTTCTTCGAGGCCGCCGTTGATGCGGACGGCCGCTACGCCTTCGAGGCTTTCGAGGTCGGGGCGCAGCCGCTCTTCGGCGACGCGTCGCATCTCCATCAGGCTCAAATTGCCGTAAAACGCCAAGCGCATTATGGGGTCGAGCGAGGGGTCGAAGCGCAAGAGGATGGGCTTGTCGGCGTCGCGCGGCAGGTTGGATAAATCGAGCTTTTCGCGAATGTCGAGCGAGGCAAAGTCCATGTTGGTGCCCCAGCCGAACTCGACGACTACATCTGAGATGCCCGGCCGCGAAATCGACGAGACGCGGACCACGTTGCTGACTACGCCAACCAAGCCTTCGACCGGCTCGGAAATGAGGCGCTCGATTTCGAGGGGAGCTACGCCCTCGTATTCGGTGCGGACGGTGATGGTGGGATAGGTGATGTCGGGGAGGAGGTTGACGGCTAGGCGCGAAAAGCCCACGCCGCCGAAGGCGATGATCGCCACCATCAGCATCGCCACCGTGACGCGGCGGCGAGTGGAAAATTCGACGAGTTTCACTGGCCCCTACCTCTACCTTCGCCCCTACCCCTACCTTCACCCCTACCTTGCCCGCGCCCGCCGCCCTGCTCGCGCATTGCGCGCAGAGCTTGGCGCAAGCTGTCGGGCAGAGGCTTGCCCTGGCGGCGGTACTCGGCGATGACTTGGCGCAAGCTGTCGGGGAGGCCGCCGCCCCAGCCGCCCCTAGCTCCGGGCGGACCGAAGCCTCCGCCTCGGGGGCCAGCGGACTCTGAGGCGGCCAATTCTTCCGCAGTCGGTAGGCCCTCACCGGCCAGCCGCACGGCCGCACCGTCTTTCAGGCCCTCGTGGCCAACGGTTACTACTTGGTCGCCTTCTTGGAGACCGGAGACGATCTCGACTTGATCGTCCTCGACAAAGCCCAACTCGACGGCAACCCGGCGCACCTTGCCGTCCTCGATGAGGAAGACGTCGTCCTCGTCGGTTTCGAGGATCAGGGCCTTCTTGGGGACGATCAAGGTCTGGGGCCGCCGCTCGGTAATAATGCGCACGGTGGCAAACATCCCCGGTTTGAGTAAGCCGTTGCTGGCGACTTCGAGGGTGACCTTGACGGTGCCGCTGGCGGGATCGACCTCTGGGCTGATCATGCGGATGCGGCCGCGGAAGCTGGTGTCGGGCAGGGCTTCGACAGCGATGGTCGCCTCTTGGCCGGGGTGCAACTGGTACATGCGCTGCTCGGGCGCGAAGATGCGCACCAACAGCGGGTCGCGGTCGGCGATGACGAAGACTTCTTGATTGCCGCGCACTAGGTCGCCCACTTCGACCAACCGCTGGGTGACGACGCCGGTAATTGGCGCGGTAACGTCTGCGTACGCGAGATTGAGCTGGGCTTCTTCGAGGGAGATCTTGGCGTTGTCCAAGCGGAGGTGGGCCGCGTCGTATTCGGATTGGCTGACCATGGTACGCTCGTACAGCGTCTTGATGCGGTCGTAGTTGGTATTGGCGTCGGCGAAAGCCTGTTCGGCTTGGCGCAAGTTTAAGCTCAGTTCGTCCTTGTTGAGGCGGACCATCACTTGGCCTTGGCGCACTAGGTCGCCCTCTTCGGCCGCGAGCTGCTCGACTAGGCCGGTCGTGCGCGCCAAGACGCTGACGCGGCGCTCGGCTTCGAGGCGGGAGTACGTCTCAATGTAGGCGCTCATGTCGCCGCGCGTGACCTGTTCGCCTTTGACTGGAATGGCTGCCGCTTCGCGTCCGCCCCAACCGCCGCGCTGGAAACCCTGTGCGGATTCCTCTTCCTCGCCGCAGCCTAGTGCGAGGAGCAAGACGCTGCCGATGTATAGTGCATATTGGCGAGCTGTCATCTGGAGCAGGTCCTAGTTGTGTGTGTTTTGTCCACGGGATTCCTTTCTTTCGCGTGTGTCGTCAAGAGAGTATAGACGAGGCTCTAACCCTTGTCAATAGAACTGACTGGTCAGTTCTGTTTAGCTATTCATCATATTAGACCATCGGTAGATTCTATTCATTCCCGTTCGTTTTCATTTTTTTGTCGCTACTGCTCGCGCCAAGTAAACGCTCGTACGAATGATGACAGTAATGGCAGTAATTCGCTGATTTTTATTTGGAGACCCAACACGGTCCAGACTCGATTAACCAACCGAGCTTTCCGTCGATGGTGTTGCGGTCTGAGGGTGCTATTATTCAGTGACAGAGTACAGATCTTCGGCGCGTTAGGACTGCTTTTCCAAAGCTGCTAGCCGCTCCGCCACGTCCGTAGGGGCGGCGAATATCATGGGCTTGCCCTTTTTGACCATTTTGAGGACGCCGCGTTTTGCGAGGTCCAATAAATCGGTTCGCGCCGTCTGATAGGCGACGATATGGCTTTGTTGGTGGCTGGCGACGGTATAGCGTTGCCCCGGATTGTTCAGGGCGTGGCAGATGAGTGCAGCCTGCCGGTGATTGAACAGCGCAAGGGCTTGGATGTCCTGCTCTGCTTGGCGCAGTTGGATCGCTTTTCTCTCGATATAGCGATGTAGCTCGCCTATGGCTTGAGAAATCACCTCAGTCTGAGCAACCAAAAAGTAGGTCAAGTCGTTGTCGTCCGTCTCTGTGTACAAAAACGAACGGCCGTATTGAATCGGTGCCTTGCGCAGGATAGTCGAGATTGAAATGAACTCGAAGATCCAATAGCCGTTCCGCAACATGGACCAGTAGAAAAGCGCCCTTGCAGTCCGTCCGTTGCCATCGACAAATGGATGATCGTAAGCCAACCAGAAGTGCAAAACTATGGCCCGCACAGCCGGATGAATGAAATGGGCTGGCGTTTCGCCATTGGCAAAATCACACATAGCTTTCATCCGCTCTGCCAACTCACCAGCGGGCGGCGGGTCGTGAAAAATTTGGCCGAAATCATCGCCGACGACGCATCGCTCATCGGATCTGCGGAAGCGACCTGCTGCGGTCGATTCCTCTAGGGTCTTGTCCGTTATCAGACGGTGGATCTCCAACACAAGCTCCGGCGAGAGGGCCGAGGATTTTAAGTCCCGGATGCGCTGCATAGTCAGATAGTTATTCAGGATCATCTGTTCGCTCGTATCGCGCGGGCGGCGGCCCGTGCGGATCATGTCTTTAGCTACTTTGCGAGTGGTCGCCGCACCCTCGAGCTGGCTGGAAGTGATGGCTTCTTCCATAAGTGAACGTACCAAATAGCGGTCGCGAGTCTGGGGATTGACAATGGGTTCCGGTATGCTCACTAGTCCGCCCGTGCCCAAATCAATCTGGTGTAACTCCTGCAAGACTCCCTCTGGCACGGCAAACTGGAACGGCCTTCCTTCCTTGTCTTTGAGGCAGATCGGTCGCAGCGCGTTGATGCGAAAGAGCTTCAACGCCAGCCACCACTCGCGGTGGGAAACGTCTTCGGGCGGCGGGCGATGCCGGAGTTCATCCCAATGTAGGTAGCGTCCCGTGCCGGTTCGCGCGTGGCGGGCAAGTTGAATCATCCGTTCCGGCGTAACTTCGATTATCAGGTCTTCGAAATTGGGAGGGAACTGTGGGAGACGCATGGAAAAGTCAATCAGGTGAAAGGAGTAATGTCAACGAATTACTAATTAATACTAAATTAGTAATTAAAGGGGTAATGTCAACGAATTACTAATTAATACTAAATTAGTAATTAAATCTCGTGTAATTACTGCCTCCGAGAAGACTGCCGCAAAGCGTCCTATCCAATAGGCCGCAAATGATCCTGCTGTTGTGAGTGTATTCGACGATTTTACAATCCGCGCCCCGTCCACTTTGCAGGCCGTGGCCACAGCCCCTATAATTGGCCGTGTGTAAAAGACTCGAACCGAAAAGGAGCAATATAATGAAACAGCTCCTCGTGGCCTTGGCGGCCCTAGCGCTGGTAGCCTGTGGCCGAGAACCGCCTGCTGACCTCATTCCAGCCCGCATTGTCAATGTGCGCGACTTTGGTGCCGATGGGGTGGCTGTCGTGCTCAAAGGAGACGATGTGCCGCCGCTGCCCATCATCATCGGCCACTGCGAGGCGCGGGCGTTAGTCAGAGCCATGCAGGACGAGGACTTCCCGCGCCCGCTGGCGTACGATCTGTTGGAAGCGATGCTGGAGAAGCTGCAAGGCGAGGTGCAGCACCTCGTCGTCCACAGCATCAAGGACGACACCTTTCACGCCAACTTGTACATTGAGACCGAGGCTGGCGAGTGGGTTCTCGATTGCCGGCCCAGCGACGGCATGGTGCTGGTGACGCGCCTCGGCGCGCCCATCTACCTGCGGCCGCAACTTTTTGAACCCAAAGATCTAAGCCCACAGATATAGCAATCCTACATCACTGACAAGACGATCCGCAGATGGACGCAGATGGACGCAGAATTGTAGGGGCGACTCTAAGAGTCGCCCCTACTAACCACTAACCAAGGAGAGTGCCGTGGCTTATCGCGTTGGCCTCGTGGGGACGGGTGGTATCGCCCGCGCTCACGGCACGGCCTGCCAGCAGATTGCCGAAGCCGAACTCGTCGCCATTTGCGACGTGTCCGACGAGCAGCTAGTGCGCTACGGCGAGGAGTTCGACGTTGTAGCGCGTTATACCGAACTCGACTCCATGCTCCGCGAGGCCGAGCTGGACATTGCCATCATCTGTACTTGGGGTGCTTTTCACGCGGAGACCGGGATTCGGATCTGCGATTCGGGGCGGGTAAAAGCCGTGCTCTGCGAAAAGCCCTTCACCCAAAACGCGGCCGAGGCAGCGGCCTTTGTCGCGGCTGGCAGGAGAAACCGCGTCCTCGTGGCCGAGGCGTTTAAGTTCCGCCATCATCCCATGCACTTGCGGGCCAAGGCCATGCTCGACGCTGGCGCAATCGGCGATTTGGTTGGCGTGCGGAGCACGTTTTGCACCAGTTCGGGGGCTTCGCTCCAACAGCGCACGCCCGAGTCGAATTGGCGCTTCAACAAGGCCAAAGGCGGCGGCAGCATCTACGACTTGGCCTGTTACAACGTTCACCACGCGCGGTTCGTGTTTGGCGAGGATCCGGAGCGGGTGTTTGCCGCGCAGCAGTTGGGCTTGGAGACCGATGATGCCGCGTCGATTGTGCTGGTCTTTTCCGGGGGCCGCACCGCTCAGATCGCCGTGGGTTTTAATACGTTCAGCTCGCAGTACGCGGAAATTTCTGGGCATCGCGGGATGCTGCGGCTAGATCAGGTGTGGAACAACGAGAACCGGGCCGTGACCGTAGAGCATCGCACGCCGAGCGGGGTGGAGGTCGTCGAATTCCCGCCGTGCTTTCAGTTTGCATTGCAGTTGCAGCACCTGTGCGAGTGCTTGGCCGAGGAGCGGGAGCATCGGATCACGCCGGAGCACAGCGTTGCACAGATGCGGGTGTTAGATGCGGTGAAGGAGTCTATGGAGACGGGGCGGGCGGTGGAATTGTAATCCGCAGATGGACGCAGATGGACGCAGATGGACGCAGATGGACGCAGAATAGGATGCACAAGACGACTTTAATAGGATCTGCCCTTTACTAAAGAAAGGACGAATCATGCGCGTTGGCATTATTGGACACACGGGCCGCGGCAACTACGGCCACTACCTCGACATGGCGTTTGTCGGGGTAGAAGGCGCGGAGATAGTGGCGCTGGCCGATCCCGACGAGGCGGGACGCCAAGCCGCTGTAGCCAAGACCGGAGCACCCACGGGATACGCCGATTACGTGCAAATGTTAGAGGAGGAGCAGCCGGATATCGCGGTGGTGGCATCGCGGGAGATCGGTGATCACTTAGCGTTGGTGCTCAATTGCGTGGAGCGCGGGGCGCATGTGTACCTCGAAAAGCCAGTGGCGGCTTCGGTCGCCGAAGTGGACCAGATAATCGCAGCGCGCGATAAGGCTGGAGTGACGGTGGTGGTGGCGCATCCGTGGCGGGGGCATCCGCCGATCCAGCGAGTGGCGATTCCGGCGATTAAGGCGGGGAAGATCGGCCAGCCGCGGTTGTGTCGGAGCTATGGGATGGGCGGCGCACACGGCGGAGATCAACTGTTTTTGGACTTGTATCCGCATTTCTTTGACTTTCTCTGGCAATCGTTTGGTGCGCCGCTGTGGTGTCACGCGCATCTGACGCAGGATGGACGGAGTGCGACACCGGCGGATCTAAAGGAAGGTGTCGAAGGAATGGGCTTGGTGGCTGGAGACGGGATCAAAGCGTACTACGAATTTCCGGGCGGAGTGGCTGCCGATTTTGAGTCGTACCGGGGGGACGGGAAGGAGAATCCCTACCGGATCGACATTCACGGGACGGAAGGGACTTTGTCGCTGCCTGGGCCGATGGTCAATCTGCCGGATATTTACTACCACCCCTTGGTCAACCCTGGGCTGATCGACGACCCGCGCTGGGAGGTTGTGCCCTCGTCGCCGCCGCCGGACGAACACAAGTGGCTTAACGCGCATCGCCGCATGGCGCGGTCTATGATTGACATGATCGAAGGCAAGGAGCCTGAGTGGGAGTTGGTAGAGTTAGAGAATGCGCGGCTCTATCTGGAAATGGCGATGATGGCCCATGCCTCTCATAGGACCGGCGCGCGGGTTGGGCTGCCGCTGGCGAGTACGGCGAATCCGTTTGACGAGTGGGAGTGATGGAGGTTCACCATGTTAGGCAACAGATGGCGGATTTCTTGGATCCTACTTCTTTCGATCATTATGAGTGCATGCGCTCAAACCCGATTCTTGATAACCGGAAATACCTACGAGCCATGGACGGGACCAGTAAAGATACTTCAGGAGGCTCCCAAAGATATACAGTACGAAGAAATCGGATGGGTCTCCGGCAAGATGGGGGGCATGGTTTCCGATTGGGGTGCTATCCTGAAAGCGATGCAAAAGGAGGCCGGGGAGAGAGGTGCCAACGCAATCATTCTCGTAAATAAAGAGGCATCAACTCAAGCAAGTCTCGGCGGCAGTGATCAGTATGGCTTTTATGGTGGTTCATACCAAGAAAAGAACCTGATGGCCATAGCAATACGAATCTTGAAGGCGGATCCTGTAAAGTCCATGGCGCAAGCGAAACCCATCAAGGTCCAGCGTTCAAATACTGCTCGCCCTTACAATCCATACACGGTGCATAGACAGATTTCTCGCTGGGGTCTCATCTCGACGATAGCAGCCACATTTGTCGGTTCTCTTGCAATGGATGATGCGTTCTTTTCTACAACGATCATCCCTGTCGTCGGACCTTTTGTAACTGTTGTTAGAATCGAGAGCGATCCGAATGCTTATTACCACTCTGGTGGCAAACCGCTACTCATTGCTTCAGGTATCGCTCAGACAGGATTCTTGATATACCTCGTAACATCTTGGGCTGGCGAGCAATCTTACAATGCGGGGTTCTCCGTTCTTCCTTCCTCGCATTTGGCTGGTGTAACGATGCGATATCGTTTTTGAGCAATAATATGCAAGATATAACCCCAGCATCAATGCAGACTCAGGGTGGGTCTGTGTTTTCTCAACCGATGTTGCTGTTGCTTGTGCTCACCGTATTTTAAACCAAACTGCCCATAGGTCTTGGGTCGGTGAGCTTAGAGCTGTCTTAAATTCCGGGTTCGGTACCTCAAGCGGATCGAAGAACCTAGAAACGAGGGCATTTCGCCTTCGAGAATAGGGGAACTCGATAGCCCGGCAAAGCGGCCTGCGGGGATTTTTAGACGGCATTTTAGGAGAGTACGACAATGGGTAAATGCTATATATTAGGAGCGGGTTTCTCAAAAGCGGTTTCAAATCTATCAGTAATGAAAGATTTGACTAAAAAATTTTGGGATATTCAAAATAAAGAGAAAAAGATCGCGCACAATAATCGAGTGTCATGGGGAGACAAAATTCAAGATTATCTTCTATTTTTGGAGAACGAATTCTTCGTAAAGCCATGTATCGATATCAAGAATGGAGAGACATATCGAGAATGTGATTTTCAAGATAATTTGGAAGCCCTTATCTCTTTCATAGATCTAAATACCTCTGGAGAAATTAAAGCAAGAGTTACTGATAAAGACGGAAATACATCGAACTTCTCCAAGTCTTCTCTTTTTTGGAACTTCACTGATCTTAGCGAATTACGTGCATGTATTCAAACCTACATTTATCTCGCACTAATTAAACCTGAAATTAAGAAAGATGTTTTGAAGCTATTTATTAAAAAATTAAAAGAAAGAGATGTAAAAATAATATCCTTCAACTATGATCTGATTATAGAGAGAGCTCTTTTTGATGTTGGAATTTGGAAGCCAAAAGATGGTTATGGAATTGATTTCAAAGATTTCCCAAATATAACAAAATCGCACGATATTGAATCAGAAATTCAGATTTACAAGTTGCATGGATCCTTAAACTGGGGGCCAGATTTAAAATTAAGATTCTACTACGATGATAATGAGCCAATTTTTCCTGATTACCTTCAATCTAGCTCAAATGCCCCACCGTTTCAAGGAAAGCATTTGGGACTCTGGATGTTGCCTTCATTCATTAAACAATTCACTGTCCCCGAGTTGATTAGGGTGTGGGAAAAGGCATTCACAGTAATTAACGACTCAGATGAAATCGTGATCGTGGGATATAGCTTGCCAAAGGAAGACTCTGCTGCATGCTTACTTCTGGGTACAACTGGGATATCGAAAAAACGACTGACAATTGTTGATCCCAATGTAGATAAATTACAGGATAGATATCAAAAAATAACTTCTAACAAACACATTAGGAAGTACTGTAGTATCGAAGACTTTGTAAATACTGCTTAACAAGAAATGTTTAGAAGTGGTCCCAAAACTAGCGTCGGGCCGCCTCAAGGGTCGTCAAGTGCCTGCGCATGGAGCGTTTTTTATAGGGCGATACGCTCTTGATCCGACGCTTTTTCTTTACCCAAGGAACCAAAACCGGAGTTTTGGGACCGCTTCTAGAAAGCCGATCAATTTTATACCCCCCAGCAAATTAGAGGAAAAAGACAGTGAAGCCAAAGATATATGTCGAGACATCGGTCGTGAGCTACCTCGTCTCAAGGCCGAGTAGCGATGTGCGTGTCGCCGCAAATCAGGTGATAACGATTGAGTGGTGGGATGAGCGGCGACCAGCCTTTGATTTATTTATTTCTGAGTTCGTACTTGCCGAAGCTGCTCTTGGAGATCCTTCGGTATCCAAACTGAGGCTCGATGCTATCAAAGGCATATCGCAGCTTGAAGCAACGGAGGACGTTCGAAGGCTCGGCGATGCTCTCGTGACCGAAGGCCCGATTCCAGATTCAGCGGAAATTGACGCCTACCACATTGCAATTGCAGCAGTAAACGGTATGGACTACCTATTGACGTGGAACTGTACTCACATTGCCAACGCCGTAATGCGGTCCGACATCGAAACGGTGTGCCGGAATCACGGGTATGAACCGCCGACAATCTGTACCCCACAAGAACTGATGGAGGCCTGAAGATGCGCGACCCGATCGTCGAGGAAACGAGGAAGCTACGCGAGGAGTACGCAGCGCAATTTAACCATGACCCGAAGGCCATCTTCGACGACATACTCAAGCGTCAGAGCCGAGGGGGCAAGAAATTAGTGACCTTCCCAGGCCGTAAGCCGAAGCACAAGCCAACTATTGGCACAAGGGTAAAGTTATGAGCAATCCGAGTCCGAACACATCGGCGCAGCGCACAGATAGACGCAAGCTGCCCATCGGCATTCAGACCTTCCGCGAGATTCGCGCGGAGAACTACTACTACGTAGATAAGACCGCTTACATTCGTCGGATGATAGACGAGGGCAAGCATTATTTTTTGTCGCGCCCGCGGCGGTTTGGCAAAAGTCTGTTTCTGGACACCTTGAAAGAACTGTTTGAGGGCAACGAACCGCTGTTTGAGGGACTTCACATCCACGACCGCTGGGACTGGTCGGTTCGCAATCCGGTGGTGCGCTTGAGCTTTGGCAGCGGCAATTTCAAAGAGCCGGGCTACCTGCAAGCGAACCTTCCAGAGCAATTGGCCGCCATCGAACGCCGCGCTGGGGTGGTCGTCGAGTCCGCGACGGCGTCGGGGCGTTTCGCCCATCTGCTGGAGGCACTGTACGACCAAGCCGGACAGCCGGTGGCAGTGCTGATTGACGAGTACGACAAGCCGATTCTGGACGCGCTCGAGGTGCCAGAGGTCGCCCGCGCCAACCGCGACTTTTTGCGCGGCCTGTACGCGACGATCAAGGATAGCGACGCGCACATCAAGTTCACGTTTCTCACCGGGGTGAGCAAATTCTCCAAGGTCAGCCTCTTTTCCGGCCTCAACAATCTCAAGGACATCACGCTGGATCCTCGCTACTCAGCCATCTGCGGCTACACTGATGCGGATTTGGACGCGGTGTTCGCGCCGGAACTTCCCGGCTTGGACCGGGGCGAGATCCGCCGCAGGTACAACGGCTATAGCTGGCTGGGCGAGGAGAAGGTGTACAACCCGTTCGACATCCTCTTGCTCTTCGACAGGCGTCGTTTCGGCGCGTGGTGGTTCGAGACGGGTACGCCGACGTTCTTGGTTGAGACGCTGATCTCGCGCGGAGTCGGTGCGTTGAGCTTGGACAACATGCTGGGCAGCGACGACTTGTTGTCAGCCTTCGACGTGGATCACATCGCCACCGAGGCCCTGCTGTTCCAGACCGGCTACCTCACCATTCGCCAAACCGAGCCACGCGGCGGGGAGCTATACTATCGGCTGTCCTACCCCAACCAAGAGGTGCGCCAGAGCCTGAACCGGAGCCTACTGAACCACCTGACCGACAACCCATCCCAACACACAGCGCACAGTGCTCGGCTGTACGACCTGTTGCTGATCAACGACTTCGTCAGTATGGAGAGCCTGTTCAAGGCGTTCTTCGCCAGCATTCCCTATCAGTGGCACTCCAACAATGACATAGCCAACTACGAAGGCTATTACGCCAGCGTGTTCTACTCCTACTTCGAGTCGGTGGGATTGGACATCGTCGTGGAGGACAGTAGCAGCTACGGTCGTCTGGACATGGCGGTGTTATTCAATGGCAACGTGTACCTATTTGAATTCAAAGTGGTGGAGTTGGTGCCCGAGGGCGCGGAGATGGAGCAATTGAAGGAGCGGCGGTACGCCGACAAATACCGCGCTCGGGGCGAGCCGATTCACTTGATCGCGGTGGAGTTCAGCCGGGAGAGCCGCAACGTTGTGGCGTTTGAGGTGGAGAGTGTGCCTGAGCATCGGGAGAAGCCGTAGGAACGGCACAGAAGATATGCTGAAAGTTCTGAAGGTTTATCGGTACCGGAGTTCTGGAAAACTCATCGCAGACTTAGAAAACGGCTACGTACTCCCGCTCAATAGCGATTTGACGTTTTCTAAGAAGGTGCCGCACAGCATTAGCCGTGACACTGAGCCCGAAGCAACTTCAACTCTTTACCGAATTGAGGTTGAGGTTGGTACACAAGGCAAGCATGAGACGTATCGAATTATTCGTACGTGGGAAATAGACTTGTGGAGACTTCTGGGGGCTACAGGATTTGAAACCGATGGTAATGATGCGCTTATAAATAAAAAGCATCGTTCACCCAAGTCGGCAGCCCCAAACGCACCTATCGAAGATAGGATTGATATCAGCATGTCGGAAGAGTTCAGCGAAAATGAGAAACAGTACGTAGGTCAGTCTGCTGGCCATCCGGCCGGATTCATACTGATGGTTGCCTCGTTTTTTCTCCTTATAATGGCTGGTTTATGGGGTTGGTGGCCTCCCATATTGGCATTTGCTATCGGAGTATTCGTTATCTGGTCCACAAGAACTCCAGGAGATAGTTCCAAGATCAAAGAAGTAAGAGACGCAAAAGAACGCCTAAGAAAGCAAGAGGAAAAGCGTCAGTGGGAAGCTATGCGCGATGTTCAGGTTTGGATTGCCTTAGATGGAGTTCAGTTTGAGCAAGCAGTGGCTAAAATTTTCCGCGAGAAAGGCTTTGATGTCGAATTTACGCCCCGGTCAAACGATAAAGGCGTTGATCTCATTATAAAAAAGGACGGTGCAGTTTCTATCGTCCAATGCAAGGCGTACAAGAAGAACGTCGGCGTCAGAGCGGTGAGGGAACTTGTCGGAGTACGTGCATCGTGGCCGAATGCAGAAGAAGCCTTTCTTGTAGCACTATTTGATTTTTCAAGAGGCGCTAAGGAATTTGCTGCAGAACAAAACATTAAGCTGGTGTCGATTGCGAAAGACTACTTGAAAACCGATTACAGACCCGATCAGAGAAACACAATGAGCATATCCAAGATTGAACAGGAGACGCAGGCGAAAGCCGATATAGATACCGCCATCAAGATGTTGGTCGAATTTTCCGATATGAGCGAGGAAGAGGCTCGCCAAAAGCTCATCAGCCTCCGAAAGAATTCAAGTGGAACGCGATCCGATCGTCGAGGAGACGAGGAAACTGCGCGAGGAGTACGCAGCGCAATTTAACCATGACCCGAAGGCCATCTTCGACGACATACTCAAGTGCCAGAGCCGAGGGGGTAAGAAATTAGTGACCTTCCCGGGCCGTAAGCCAGCCATTGGCGCAAGGATAAAATCATGAGCAATCCGGGTCCGAACATATTGGCGCAGCGCACAGATAGACGCAAGCTGCCCATCGGCATTCAGACCTTCCGCGAGATTCGCGCGGAGAACTACTATTACGTGGATAAGACTGCTTACATTCGTCGGATGATGGACGAGGGCAAGCATTATTTTTTGTCGCGCCCGCGGCGCTTTGGCAAAAGCCTGTTTCTGGACACCTTGAAAGAACTGTTTGAGGGCGAATGTGAAGTCCGAATACGCCAGCGCACCCGAGCGTTTTGCCTCCGAGATGAAGCAAGGGAGCTAGACTACCCGGAACCTTCTGAGAAAAGAGACTCAGACGGAAAGGCTGTTGTGTGACAAATATAGAGCGTTTACTTCCCTCAGATCCACTAGCTTTTATTCAGCATTGTGTTCAAAACGGTAGGATGGTCTGGACTTATCATGTGAACATGCGGCTCAGGATCAAGGGTATCAGTAGAAAATCAATTGTGAGTTCTGTACATGCCTATGAACTCATTGAATCATATCCTGACGACAAGTACCTGCCAAGTTACCTGATATACACTGAATATGCAGGAGAATGTTATCATATTCTTTTTGCGACGGATGTAGAAGATGAAAACGTCCGAATCGTGACCACGTACCGACCGAGTGAACTAGAATGGTTATCAGACTTAAAAACACGGAGGAGATCATCGTGAAGTGTCATGTTTGTGGAGGACGTTTGGAGCCGACCATTTCAGACCTTCCCTTCTGCCTTGGGCCGACTAGTATTGTCGTGATTAAGAAGCTACCTGTGTTGGAATGCTCCAATTGCACAGAATTCTCTATCGAGGATCCGGTTATGGAAAAGGTGGAGAACTTACTTGAGCAGACGGGTGAAGCGGCTGAGCTTGAAGTCATAGCCTATGCAGCCTAGATGATTGCCATCGCAACTAGGGCCTGTTCTCTGGCCTAGAGACCAACCACTCGACAGCAGCGATCTGGCCTTGGCGGGCGTAATCGGCTGCTTCGCCGAGAATGCGGGCGGCCTCCTGCGGAGCGTGAAAGCCCATGGAATTTTCCGCGGCCACAAAATCGAGCCGCCACTGCGCCTTGCGCTGCAGGGCTAGGGCCGCTGCTAGGTCGTCGTCGTCGGCACCGGCTGCACGGGCTGCGGCCATGGCGTCGAGTTGGTCCATAAGCGCGGCACCGGCTCGTTGCAGGAGGTCAAAGTTGCGCTGCTGGATCGCGTCGGCGCGGGCGGCGAGTTCGGCCTCGGAGAAAGAGTGGCAGACCTGACAGGCGCGGTTGATGTTCAGCAGCGGACTGCGCACCCAGTGATCGGAGATTTTAGAGGCTCCGTCGCGCATATAGGGCATGTGGCAGTCGGCGCAGGAGACGCCGCTGCGCGCGTGGATGCCCTGGCTCCAGAGTTCAAATTCCGGGTGTTGGGCCTTGAGGACTTTCGCACCCGTCTCTTGGTGGACGTAGTCGTAAAACTCGCTCCCATCGTCTAGGGTCATGGCGTCCCAAAACGCTTCCATTTCCTCTGCTTTAAGCCCGTTGCCCCAGGGAAAAGTCAGTTTCGCTCCGCTGCCGCAGTAGTATTCGACGTGGCACTGGCCGCAGGTGAACGAGCGCATTTCGTTGCGGCTCGCGCTGGCGTTGGGGTCGTAGGGGCGGTCGCGGCTTCCCCGCCGCCAGCGTTCGAGCGATGGCAGGTGTGGGACCGGGGCGTCGGACTCGGCCAGCATTTGGATGCCTTGGATAAACCCGGGCCGGGTGATGTGCAGTTGCATGGTCGCTGGGTCGTGGCAATCGACGCACGATACCGGGTGGGCGTGTCCGGTGTCGTGCAGCATCTGGTTTAGCTCGCGATAGGAATAGGCGTAGGATTGCTCAAAGCCCGCAATGGCGTCGCCGTCGCCAAGCTGCCGGTAGAGGGGCATGATGGAGGCATGGCAGTGCAGGCAGGAGCCAGACTGGGGCTTGGATTGCCGCTCGGTTTGCTCTTGGTCGTAGAGCATGTAGGCGTGGCCGCGTCGGTCGCGGTAGTCGAGCGAGAACGCGTAGCCGAGGAACATCCGCCTCAGCCAAGGGTCGCGTTCGATCTTCTGCGCGGGCAGGGCCTCGCTGCCGCCGTGTCCGCCAAAGCGCGTGCGAGTCGCCTCGGCCGTGCGCTTGTAGCTGTCGTATTGCCGCGGCCAGTTGATGCCCCAATGGGCCGGGTCGGTATCGTCCTCTCCGACTTCGACGAGGCGCACCGGGCCGCGCCGCGCTTCGGCCTTGCGTTCGTAGATGTTGACCAACAGCCCGGCGACGAGCGCGCTGGCCAGGGCGACTAAGGCCAAAAGGCCGATGGCTTTATAAGGTATTTTGCGAGACATAAGCTACTCGTCGTTATGGATGTCCTCTGCGCCGCCCAAGCCCACCCATTCCCCGTGGCCAGCCGTGCGGTGGCAGTGGATGCAGCGCACGGCTTCAGTATCGACGATTTGGTGGACGAAGGCGCTGTGACACGCGAGGCAGTTTTGCTGTAAGATGCGGCTGTTTTTCTCGTTGATAAAGATCGGCTCGGGGAAGTTTTGCAATGTAAAGGCCGTGGAGTGATTCCAGCCGTTTTCGGCCTTGGCCAGATACTTGCTCAAGAAACTGCGCGGCAGATGGCAATCGACGCAAGTGGCCGCGGCGTGGTGACTGGATTTGCGATAGGAATCTAGTTGGGGCCGCATGATGTGGCAGTTGGCACACGCGTCTGGGTCCGTGCTGAAATAGGACAGCCCCTCTCCGTAGTGGAAGGTAAAGGCCCCCACTCCGATTAGAGCGGCCAGCCACAACAGGCCGATCCGCAGGTAGAGACTTGTTGGACGCATGGATGATTTTGCTGCCGCCTTGTAGGTCGTTTGTCGAGCCGGTATCTTGGGTTACAAAAAAACTAAGTACACGACAGTAATCCAATGGACGTTAGGCATGGGAGACTTGAGATGCTTCGACTCCGCTTTGCTCCGCTCAGCATGACAGGTGATGACGCCCCATGCTGTCATGCTGAGCGAAGCGAAGCATCTCACACCGCTCTACTGTCGTGTTCTTAGTAAAAAATAAAACATGGATGGACAGGATGGACAGATGCGCTGGGTTTTTGCGCTGCTGATTGGTCTAGGGACAGGGGACGCCGTCGCCCAGCCTCGGTACGTGGATGTGACCGCGGCGGCTGGCATTGCATTCGAGCACCGCAACGGGGCTGAGGGGCAGAAGCAATTGCCCGAGACGATGGGGTCGGGCGTGGCCTTTTTTGACTATGACGACGACGGCTGGCTCGACCTGTATTGGGTCAATGTCGCGGGTCCGGCCGCGCTCTATCGCAACGAGGGCAATGGCCGTTTTGCCGAGCAGACGCAAGCGGCCGGTGTGGAAAATTCCGGGTGCGGCATGGGCGCAGTAGCTGCGGACTACGACAACGACGGTGACTCAGACCTGTACATCACCTGCTACGGCGCGAACATCCTCTACCGCAATCGCGGCGACGGCCGCTTTACCGACGCTACGGCCACCGCTGGTGTGGGCGACGAGGGCTTTGGTACGGGTGCGGCTTTCGGCGACTGGGATCTCGACGGCGACTTGGATCTGTACGTGGCCAATTATCTGGACTTTCGTGCCGACCCGGACCGCGCCTGTTTTCGCCAGGATAGCATCCGGGTCTATTGCGCGCCGTGGACCTATGCGCCCGAAGGGGATGCGTTCTACCGCAACGACGGCGGCCGCTTCGCCGAGGTCGGCGCGGAAATGGGCTTTGCTGCGGGCCAGGCGCGGGAGTTGGGCGCGGTTTTTTCCGATTGGGATCTCGATGGGGATTTGGACCTGTTCGCCGCGGGCGATGGCACGCCCAATTTGCTCTACCAAAACGAGGGCGGTCACTTCGCGGAAATGGGTTTGATCGCCGGGATTTCCTACAATAGCCAAGGCCAATCCGAAGCTGGCATGGGCGTGGCCGTGGGCGATTACGACAACGACGGGGCTTTTGATTTTTTTGTGACGAACTTCTACTTGGAGACCAATACCTTGTACCACAACGAGGGCGAGGGGTTTTTCCGCGACCGGACGACGGATGCTAAATTAGGCAAGTCCTCGCTGGCGTACCTAGCTTGGGGCACGGCTTTCTTCGACTGGGATCTGGACGGCGACGAGGATCTCTTCGTGGCCAATGGTCACATCGACGACAATGTGGAACTTTTCGCCGAGACCACGTACGCGCAGCCCAATCAGTTGTTCAGAAACGACGGCGCGGCTGGATTTGCCGAGGTCAGCGCCGCGGCCGGGCTTGGCGCTGTGCAGTCGAGCCGAGGGATGGCCTTGGGCGATTGGGACAACGACGGCGATCTCGATATTGCGGTGTCCCACATCAATGCGCGTCCCTCGCTTCTGCGCAATGACATGGGCGGCGAGCGCAACTACTTGGCCGTTCGCACAGTAGGCGTGGAGAGCAATCGCGACGGCGTCGGTGCGCGCATCCGCGTCCGCACCGGGTCTCGGGTGCAAATGCGGGAGGTGCGTCGCGGCGGCAGCTATCTATCGAGTCACGACCCGCGCGTCTTTTTTGGTCTCGGCACCAGCGCGCAGGCCGACGAAGTGGAGATTCGCTGGCCCAGCGGCAAGGTGCAGCGGTTAGAGGGCGTGCTGGCCGGACAGGTGTTGATCGCGGAGGAGCCGCGATAGCCGATCGCAGTCTGACAAAGCAAGGGCACCCATAAAAGGCTAGAAAAATATGTAGGGGCATCTCTTAGAGGTGCCCCCCTTACGAAGATCGTCATTTATGAGATGGCTGCTAGTAATTCTGCTCATCGGCTGCCAAGAGCCGGAGCCGTCCTCGCGTACCGGGCGCGCGTATTTCCAGCAGGGGCTTGAACACGCCCAAGGCGGGCGTTTCCAAGCAGCTATTGCCGCATACAAGCAAGCGATCGCGCAGATGCCCGACGCGCCCCAAGTCCACTACAATCTCGCCAATGCCTATTTTTTGACCGATGCTCTCGACCAGGCCGAGGTCGCGTACCAAAAAGCCATAGCACTCAAGCCCGATTACGCGGACGCGTACTATCAACTCGGCGCTGTGTATATTCGGCAAAAAAAGTACGAAGCAGCCTATGGGCCGCTCCGCCAGGCATTGGAAAGCGACCCCGGGTACATTTCCGCGTACAATGCCTTGGGTCTGCTGCACATCCGGCAGGGCGCGTATCAAGAGGCCGCTGATCTGTACGAGCGCGCCTTGCAAGTGGATTCGACGCACTATGAGCTTTGGTACCACCTCGGCCGAGTTCACGTCAAGCGCGGCGAACGCGAGGCAGCGAAAGCGGCGTTTGCCGAGGCGATTGGCACGGACACGACCCAAGCGGGCGCGTACGCGGGTTTGGGTGCTTTGTATGTGGAGGAGCAGCGCTACGAGGAGGCCGAGGATCTTTTGCTGCGGGCCGTTGCGCTGCGCCCGTTTTGGGCGCGTCCGCACTACGATTTGGGGCAGGTTTATATGCGCTTAGGCGAGCGGGAGAAGGGCCGAGAGGTGTTGGAGCGATTTGCGCGCCTTGAAGAAGAGGAAAAGATGATCAAGAGCTTGGAGTTTACGCTCTTGAGCGAGGCCGAGGATGCGCGCCGCCACTACGACTTGGGAGTGCTCTACGGCCAGCGCCGCCAATTCGCCAAGGCCGCTGCGCGCTACCGCCGCGCTCTTGAACTCGACTCGACCTTTGCCGCGGCCTATGTGAACTTGGGCAACATCTATTTGCGCGGAGAGCAATTCGCCGCGGCCCAGCAGCTTTTTGCCCAAGCGCTCGCCGCGGATTCAACCCACGCCAACGCGTACAACAGCCTCGGCAACCTGCACCTGATGCGCCGGGACTTTGCGGCCGCTGCAGCGGCGTTTGCCAGCGCGGTGCGCTTGGCTCCGGATGACCCGGGATTTAGGGAAAATTTGGACATCGCTCGGGGGTTGGAGGCGGGCGATGAGCGTGGGCCATGAAGGTCTGCGACTAGCGTGCCAGAAGTCGCGTGGCGGCGTCTTCAGGGCTGAGGTGGGGGATGGAGCGGTTGAGGAAAGCTTCGAGGAGTTGGGCCGGCGTTAGGTCAGTGGTGTCAATGGCGAATTTGCGACTGATCCAAGAGGCCCGCACCTCTTGCTCGAAGCGACCTAGTATTTCTGGAACGTCTGCGGCGGGGACCAATGAGTGCGGGTGTGGGGCTGCGGCCATGCGGGCGCGGATTGTGTCGGGCGCAGCGTACAGGTGGACGAGCATAGTGTCGTCGGGCATGTCTGGCTCGTATTCGCGGATGTCGATGTCGATGCCTGGGTAATAGTATTTGGGGCCGTACACCTTTTCCTCGATGTGGAAGCCGCCCAACAAGATGTCTCGATAGCGGTGCAGCAAGCGCACGTGATAGACGATCTGGAAGCGCTGGAACCGCTCCTTGATGGCCGGCAGCATGGCCAGCATGGCTAGCTGCTCCGCGTCGCTGAGGTGATAGGCGTCGGGGATGGTAAAATGGTCGTCGAGATGGTGGCTAATTCCGCGACTCAGCCCCCATTGATGCACCTGATCGACGAGGGTGCTGACGCCTGAGTATTCGCAGCCGACGGCAATGACGCGCATGAGCATATCCTTTGCAATGTCGTGAGGTGAACTGAACACTATACTGGCCCCACAATCCTCTGTCAAATTTGTCGCCGAAGAACGAGCATAGGAGTAATCGGCACTGTATATTGGCAATTATCTTAATACACGACAGTTTACGCATGGGCATCGAGGAATAAGATGTTTCGACTCCGCTTCGCTCCGCTCAACATGACAACATGAGGCCCTGTCATGCTGAGCAGAGCGAAGCATCCCATACCGCTCTGCTGTCGTGTACTTAGCTTTGGCACTCAACTTCTTAGAAAGGAAGCCTTATGGCAGATTTAAAAGTAGCGGTCATCGGCTGCGGCGGCCATGCCCAGTCGCACTTCCGCATGATTGCCGAAGAATCGCGGCTGCGCTTGGTGGGCATTGCCGAACTGGACGAGGAGCGGCGGCGCAAAAACCAAGCCGAGTGGGGGCCGGAACGCGCCTTTGCCGACTATCGGGAGATGTTCGATGTCTGTCAGCCGGACGTAGTGCATGTGGTCACCATGCCCGGCCACTTGCTGCCCATCGTGCTCGATTGCTTGGAACGCGGGTTGCATACCTCGGTGGAGAAAGCGCCGGGCATGACCGCGGCCGAGACCGCGCAGATGGCGCAGGCGGCCCAGCAGAGCGAGGGCAAGGCGCTGGTGTCTTTTAACCGGCGTTACTTTCCCCAAGTGCTAGCCGTGCGGCAGCGCATCGAGGCGGCTGGTGGCGCGGTGCATTGCGCTGCCACGTACAACAAGCCGGTGACCCTGTTGGGACCGGCGACACCCGATCCGGTGATATGCGACGCCATTCACCACGTCGATCTGCTGCGCTGGCTGGCTGGCCGCAGCGCCGAGGCAGCGGCCATTCCGGTGGAGGTGCAGGGGATGGTGCAAGACGGCGAGCGGCCTGGGTGCCACCGCCACAACGCCGTGGTGCGTTTCGATACGGGCACCTTCGGCACCATGATGAGCCACTACGGAGTGGGCTACCGCATTCAGCGGGCCGAAGTACACGGCGAGGATTTGTCGGTCTATCTAGATATGACTCGGGGGCCGCAGGTGGAGGGCTATGACAAGGGGGAGCCTTTTACCGTAGAGGCCGAGGAGATCGAAGCAATGGGCGGGGCCGGCTTCAACGAGGTCGTCCACTTTGTCGATTGCATTTTAGAGGATCGCACGCCGTGGTCGAATTTGGACGATGCGTTGCATACCATGCGCTTGTGCGAGGCCGTTCGCCGGGGGCATCGGGGGGCGTTGTAGAGATATTTAGATGAATAGATCTCGCACCGGCAGGGTCCAGTTCGGCACCACTTCGCCGCCGTCGAGTACGTCGTCGATGGCCAAGATGCGGACGTCGTTCCGCGAGTGATACAGAGTGACTATTTGGGTGCTTGGATTGACGACCACGACCAAGTGGGTGCCCGCGTCGAGCCAGTCGGCGATCTTGTCCTGGACCTCGGCGTAGGTATCGCCCGGTGAGACGACCTCGGCCGCTAGGTCGGGGGCACCAGGCCAGAAGCCTGTGGTCAGGCCCACCGCATCGACCCGCTCGCGCCGGATGAAGGCCGCGTCTGGGGCACGCACCACATCGGGGTCTGTGGCCAGTTTGAAGCCGGTTTCGGCCGCATAGACGGCACCAAGCTGGTTGGCCCGGACGAACTGGTCCAAAGGCGTGGTGAAATTGAGCACGATTCTGCCGTGTTGGTGGCCGGCTGGACTCATCTTTATCAACTCTCCTCGGACCAGTTCATAGCGGAAGCCATCGTCTTTCATCTGCAACAACTCGTCGGCGGTGATCAGATCGGTGGTCGTCATGGAAATCTCCACAAGGGCAGGTAGGGCAAGGATGATGTTATACGACGGGCCTACTCGTCGGCGTCTAACAGGTGCCTGAAGGCTTCGAAAGTGGGAATCTGGATGGCCGCCCGATGCAACTGCTTGAGGCGCTGCACATCCTCGATGGCCTCAATGCGGCTGGCCAACTGTTGCACATCCTCCGGCTGAAAGCGCAGGGCCAGCACATCGAGGATAAATTCTCGGCCTACCTGCTCGCGCCCCTGCTCAATGCCCTGCTCGGCAAAATGCTGAATAACCGACGATTCGTACATGATGTCCTCCGGGATGATGCGTTGAATGGTTTGATAATCATACACTAAACCGCTCAGAATGGCCAAATCCGTCAGAAAATTGGCCTTGGTCGCCGCCGCCATCGGCAGGGCCTCAGCCCGCTGCATACACTGCCGCAACCACGGTGCGGCAGCCAGTCCTTCTGGCGACCGCATCAACGACGCGAACGGCAACAAGCCCGTATAGCCCCCGTCGAGAATGGTTTGCCCGTCCAACTCGCTCAGCCGAATCACCTTGTATTGGATAACCACCCGATAGCTCGGCCGATCTTGCACGTACTCGCCGCGATCGTGGCGTCCGGCGTCCGGCCGCAGGTAGATGACATGGGAATAAACCGGCAGGCCGTACTGTTCCAGCATCCGACCCATATAGCCAGCCATCCGCAGCGGCATGGCCGAATGGGTGCTATTGGTCGTTTGAAATGCGGCCCCAATGCTGGGGCCGGAAAGCGCGTGATGCATCAACGCTTCGGTGCCGTTGATACGTACGCGCGTAAGGCTGTCCATCCGATGCGTCTCTACAGTGGGTTGCTCCGTATCGAGCACTTCGAGCACCTCGACGTCGTCTTGAGCTAGCGCGAAGCGGGCGAAGTCTTGCGGATAGGTCTGAATCAGGGCTTTGGAAATCGCGTCAAATTCTGCATAGAGGCCGTAGATCCTTGGGTCAATTTAGGAATTAGAGCGTGCCAAGCCGTCCGAACTGGAGGGGGCGGTCGGGGCCATTCGTAATTCGTAATTGCAATATCCATGCCAGACGGCAGCACAGGGGGGAGGACGGGGATGTGTGGGGTTCGACTGTATCGGGCGCAACACATGGATGAGACCCTTTAGGGACTAGACCGACCCGGAAGTACAAAAAATGCGAGCGTCGCCAAGGCAACCACTGTTTTATGGCCATGTATGCGGCCTGGCGCTTAGAGCGCTCTGTAAGTCAAGCACCCGCTGCTATCAGTCCTTTCAATCATATAGTGCTGGGGCCTCTTTTTCTTAATTAATCCGAAGGAACCCGACCAAACAGAGTTCGCGCCGCTAGGCTGGCCTTAGATCTAGAAGTACGTAATGATGGGAGCTAGGGTAGCGTTGCACCAAAATGTCCGCGTTTGTCTCCGCCGCGTACCGTGACGGGGCCTCGGTAGGTATTCCAAGGGGCGTGAGGAGGACATTAAAAGGTATAAAGTGGACATATTTGATATAATATGCTCATTTATTTTTTCTTATAAAGGAATTTATCCAAGTATTTCTCTTGTTTAATTTTATATATCAGGCCATATTATAGACAGGTGTTAATCATTAAAACTTTCAAGGAGCTTCGCTATGAAAATCGATCCTGATCGCCTTCTTAGCCTACGCAAGAAGCGAGGATGGTCCCGCCCTCAGCTTGCTAAACGGTCTGGAATCACAGTGCGCACCATCCAACGCTTGGAAAGCGAATCCGAATCGCAGCGAGGCCAAAAATCCCAAGAGCATACTGTGGACAGCTTAGCCAAGGCACTCGGCGTCAAACCGGGGGTGCTTACTGGCGAGCTACCGCTTGCCGAGTCCGGTAAGGTGCCCGTTTCCGACGCCGAGCGCGTCCAAATCGGCGCACAGGTCGCACCCAAGGTCCGGCTCGCCTATGACCTCATCAAGCGCCGATATGGCGTCAGTGCCACCGAGATCATCAACATGGCACCGCTCTTCTTCGCGCTCCTAGCTGAGGGAAGTCTCGCTTGGCGACGCGAAAAATTGAAAGAGGTAGAAGAAACGAAAAGTCGTTTGGAGCAGATTGACGGGTTCTGGCGTGGGGGACTCGTATCTGGATCAGTAGTCATGGACGAAGGGATCGCGAGAGAAGAAGATTCCATCGCCAAGGCCGATCTGTTCGGCGAGCATCTGTTCAGTGATACCGATACCATATTTATAGAGGAAGATGACCTCTTCGACCCCTCCACAGACAACCCATTCGCCAGCTACTTGCGAAAGTTGGAGGATGAACTCGACATAACCGGCGTCGCCTATGTGGACAGCGATTATCTCCGTTTCGGATGGCCGTTAAAGTTCCCCGACTACGACATCTGCCGCGACGAACTCGACGGCATAGCCAACGGCTCTCACTTCGCCCAGATAGCTCTTGAAGCAGGCGATGTGCGGCTTTCCGAGATTCCCGAGGAGTTGATGGCGGAAGACGCTGGTGAGGAGCGTGCGAAGTGGATCGAAGATAAACTGTCGGATACCCGCAAGGATGTGGAGAAGGAGATGGTGGACATAATCAGCAAAATCAGAAATATCCCAGAAGGCGATTTTGAGGAGTCCATAAAGGGGGTAGCAAGCGAACTAGGCCCCTTAGCGACGTACATAAATTTGCTGCACCACAGAGGCATTTCGGACCCAGATGGCACTTTAAGAAAGCGCATAGAGGAGGGTGATATAACCAACGAGGAATTGGATAGGCTGTTCGCAGGCGAACCTTTAGAAGAGGCGGACCCTCAAGAGGCCAATTCCAACATTGAAAAAGGAGGCGACGACCAATGATCGACATTAGCTATACTCGCCACGCCGAGACGCGCATGCAGCAGCGGGCCATTCGCGAAAGGGATATTCCGCTCATTATTGAGTTGGGAACGCAGGTTGACGACGAGACGTGGATTTTGCTCAAGCGGGATGTCACCCGCGAAATCGATATCCGCAAGCGAGAGATCCAAAAGCTGGAACGCCTAGCGAATTGCAAGGTCGTGATGCTCGGCGAGCATGTCATAACCGCCTATCCCTCACGACCAACAGATCAGAAACGAACACTACGCCGCGGACGGCAGAAGGGGTTGGCGAAATGACGACGGAAATGAACACAGGCCACGACGTGCTGTGCCGTCATTGTCGGCGGCAGGAGGTATTTTAGGCCGTCATGATTGAACTACGCCCCTACCAGCGAGACCTGCTACAGCAGGTGCAGACAGCTCTGGCCACTGACACCAAGGCGCGGGTGATGATGCAGTTACCCACTGGCGGCGGCAAAACCATTATCGCCGGAGCGCTGCTGGCCGGTTGGCTCACGGGCGGGCGCAAGGCGGTTTGGCTGACGCACCGCCGGGAACTTGCCGAGCAGACTCGTCGGATGCTGACCGATGCCCACATTTCGGCCATGACGGACGTGAAGTGGACGCCGGGGACCGATGCGCCAGCGATGAGCGGCGGTACCGTCATTCTGATGGCGCAAACCGTGAGCCGGCGCACCGACGGCATGGAAATTTGGAATGGGTATAACGCCGATGACCTAATGGTGATTGACGAAGCACATCACGCTGCTGCCGAGGGGTGGGAACGGGCGATGCAGCAATGGCCCGGCCGCATTATAGGCATGACCGCTACCCCCTGGCGGCTGTCAAAAAAAGAGGGATTCGACCACCTATTTGACGAGTTGCTCTGTGGGCCGCAGGTCGCTGATTTGCAGGCGGCTGATTGGTTATGCGATGCCCGGACTCTACTGCCGCCCCCGGAACAGCGCATAATCGGCGGCGAAGTTGACCACACCGGGGATTACACGGACCGGGGCATTGAACGGGCCAATCGCCCGGACGTAATGACGGCGGGGGTATTGGAGTTCTGGCAAAAGGACTTCGACAACCGGCCAACCATCGTCTATGCGGTTTCGGTAGATCATGCTCGTAACCTAGCCAGCGTTTTCAACGACGCCGGCATACCGGCTGCGGTTATCTTGGGCGATACTAGTAGCGAAGAGCGCAATAAAGCGATAGCCGGTTTTAGAGAAGGCACCCTCAAAGTGCTGGTCAATGTGGTCGTCGCGACCGAGGGGTTTGACCTGCCCGACGCGTCCTGTATCGTAATTGCCCGGCCTACCATGAGCTTGGCCCTGTACTTGCAGATGGTAGGACGCGGCTTGCGCCCGAAAGACGGCGGCGACTGCCTAATTCTGGATTTGGCCGCCAATTCAGAAATCCACGGCCTACCCGAGAAACATCGGGAATGGTCTTTGGAACCGTGCGGAATAGAATCGCCGGGCGAGGCCCCGGTTGTCTGGTGTTCGAAGTGTGAAACTGTATCTCCCGCGACCAGCCATCATTGCCGGGGATGCGGCGACGCCTTTGGCAAAGCCTGCAACCGTTGCGGCAAGTGGCGGGCTTGGAAACGCTGGCAGTTTGAAAATCACTGCGGCGACGACCATGAGTTGGTGTGCGACCTGTGCCACATTGATGCTCATATACAAGCGCATTTGCCTGTTACCAAACCACTGGACGAGTTGATTGATACTTATTCCCCGGAGGGCGAAATGTTATCCCATGATTACCCTGAATTGAATGGCGAACTGGACAATCGCTTGGCCGGCTTGTTCAAAGAGTTGTTTGGGCAAGAACGGCGTAGTGTTACTGGTGCCAGCGACGACCGTCAACTCGAACTGATTGAGAAAATTGAGCGGCGGGAAACAGAATTGAACGATGATGAGGAATTGGATGCACTGTTTGAAAGCCATATTGCCGCCTTGCCAGAAACGGATCGCCCGAAGACCCGGATGCAGAAAAGGCGTATGGCTGTCGATTGGGAAGACCATCTCAAGTCGGAATTGGACGAGTGGAAAGACGAGTTAGACGAACTGGAGAACCGGCCTATCGACAAGCAGTTGATATTCAACAGCGCAAAAAATAAGGTAATGCACCTGTTGCAGCGCGAGGCGCGAGCCGCCGACCTACTGCCTGAACCACTGGAATCGCCGGAAGATGAAAGTAAAGATGAAGGGGAGCAAAAAAAGATAGAAAGAAGGGGTTTGAGAAGGTATGAGAAAAAGTATGAACTAGTGAAAGATTATCTAATCCCCGTTGTCCGTCTTATGAAAGTGGAGGATAAAACACATAGCAGTGCTTTCAAGTTCATAGACAAGAAGTTGAATGTCCCCCAAGGTTGTGCTAGGTCGATGTGTGTGAGAGGATTAGACTTTTCCGCGACGCAAGAGTTTGTTGAGGCGATCTCAAATGGCGAGATCATTCAACGAGTAAAGAAAAAACGTCCTCAACAGATTGAATTGATCGAGCGTGAATTAAAGCCTTTGTACCCTGAACTCGCAGACTCACCCAACGACACTACTCGTTCCTTGGCCAACTCGGCGGCATAGCACACCGCCGCTTGGACGGACTCGCGGGTAATCGATGGATAGCTTGTCGTGATCTCTTCTGGATTCAGATCCGCCGCGAGGTTATCGAGGACTGTGGTCACCAGCACTCGGGTGCCCGTGATGCAGGCTCTCCCATGGCAGATTTCGGGATCAACGGTAATGTAGTCTCGCCAGTTCATGGGCTTCATCTTGCACCTCTTTATTCGAGGAGGTCATCGCTCGCTTTTTCTTGACGCTCGAAGGTGAATTCTAGGATGTTGGCACTCTGCTCGGCGTGCTCAATTTTCATGGAGACGAGGTTGCCATGCTCGTCGAGGTCTATATAGATGTTCTCACACAACTCCCGAGTCTCGGCGACAGGTTGCGCGGTGAACTCGATAAAAGCGGTATCCGTGTCTTCAAAGTAGTTGATCTTCACGTTCTTCCTTTCGTTTGATTCTTCTGATTTATCGCTTTTAGGGGTAAGTAGAACCTGAGTTAATATATGTGTTTCTGGACGATCTCGTCTTTAGGTGTTTGGGCCAAAGTGGACACGGATATAGCCAAGAGACATACTTGATAAACGGCAATTAGAATCCAAAAATTTGGGGAATTTGGCAAATGGAAGCTATTCGCTTGGGTTTGGTTGGGTCGGGTGGCATGGTGGATTTGGCGCGGGCGACCGGCAAGGTGCTGCGCACAGCTCATCCCGAAGTGGTATCGGCTGAGCACCGGCAGTTCAAAGCATCCGCATTGGGCTGGGTGCGGAGGTGGCTGCGGCAGAGGGGCGGCGAGTCGCGCTAAGTTGAGCGAGTAGCCCTCTATGGACGCTTCGAGGAAATCCGCGGACCGCGCCGGAATCAGCGTGCGCGCCATACTCGTGGGAGCCGTGCTGTGCGGTGCGATTGCCGTGGGCCTGCCGTATGGGGAGTTCGTTCTCAACGGCACCCAACTCGGGCTGAATTCCTCGACGCCAGCCGCCTTTTTCTTGCTCTTTTTGCTCGTGGCCCTCGTGCAGCCGCTGCTCGGTCTGGTGCGGCGGGACTGGCTCTTCAGCCGCGCCGAGTTGTTGAGTATTGCGGTGATGATGATGATTACCACCGCCATTGCCGCGCGAGGGTTTATCAGCATTGCGGTGCCGATTCTGACCGGCATCTTCTACTTTGCCAGCCCGGAAAACAACTGGGAGGAGCTGCTCCTCCCACACGTCCCCACTTGGCTCATTCCCTACGATGCCCAAGCCATTCAAGGTTTTTACGAGGGCCTGCCGGAAGGTGAGGCGATTCCTTGGGGCGTTTGGCTGGAGCCGCTTTTGTGGTGGCTGCTGTTTATGGCTGCGTTTTACGTGGTCGTCGTATGCGCGATGGTCATCTTGCGGCGGCAGTGGATGGACCACGAGCGGCTGCTCTACCCGCTGACGCAGGTGCCGCTGGGCATGGTCGAGGACGCGGCGACGCCCTCGCGCGTCAAACCCTTCCTGAAGAATCCCGCGATGTGGCTGGGGCTGGCCGTGCCGTTTGCTCTGCACGGGGTCAATGCCTTGAGCCACTACTACGAGTTTATTGGCCGCATCAATTTTGCTTATTCGATGCCGCTGGCCCATGACGCGGTGCGGTTTTATCTGCGCTTCGACTGCATGTGGATGGGACTGGCCTATCTGGTCAACGCCAACATCACCTTCAGCTTGTGGTTCTTCTATTTGTTGGTCAAAGCCGAGGAGGTGCTCTTCACCCGCATCGGCATTTTGAGTACCGAAAACCTCGACATCTTCAGCCACACCTTTGACGGGCCGGCTATGGGCCTGCTGAGTCATCAGACTATGGGCGCGATGATCGTTATGGTGATTTTTGGGCTGTGGACGGCGCGCGTCCATATATGGCATGTGGTGCAGCACCTCTGGCGGCGGGAGGGGCGGTCCGATGGCGAGGAACTGCTGTCGTACCGCACGGCGATCCTCGGGGTTGTGCTGGGTCTCGCGGTTATGTCGCTGTGGCTGTGGCGCTCTGGGATACCGCTGTGGGCGGTCTTTGTCTATCTGTTCGGGGCGTTTGTCATTTTTTTGGCCCTGACGCGGATGATTGTCGAGGCCGGTTTGGCCGCGGCCGTCCAGGGCATGTCGGGCTGCGGCTTTCTCATCTCCAGCGTCGGCTCCTCGTCCCTTGGGGTGGCCGGGGTGCTAGCCACGGGCATGACGCTCGCTTGGGCCGGCGACCTGCTGGTGTTTATGATGGCTCCTTGTGCCAACGGCATTCGCATGTTGCACGGTCTGAGCCGCTACAAGCGCCGCATCCTCGCGATGATCGGGCTGGCCATGGCTATTGGCCTCGTGGGCGGGGTTTGCACGATCCTCGTGTTGAGCTACCACTACGGCGCGAACAACTACCACGGCTCGTGGGCGTGGTTTGCCAAGGAGCCGTTTCGCGTGGCGCAAAACTTTGCGCTCAATCCGACTGGCCCCAATTGGGATGGCTGGCTGTGGAACGGAGTCGGCGCGGCGATTATGGCGCTGTTGATCTGGGCGCGGCACCACCTTTTGTGGTGGCCCTTCCATCCGCTGGGCTATTTGGCTAGCGGCACTTGGATCCTTAACAGCGTCTGGTTCAGCATCTTCCTCGCGTGGTTGGTCAAGGCTCTCGTGCTGAAGTACACTGGGCCGAATGGGTACAAGGCGACGCGGTGGTTTTTTCTCGGCATGGTGCTGGGGCAGTTTGTCGCCGGAGGCTTCTGGATGGTCGTCGATGGGTTTACAGGTATGACCGGAAATAGGATTCGGATGTTTTGAAAAGAGATTTATAAGATGATCCGCAGATGGACGCAGATGGACGCAGAATGGGATACATAAGACGATCCACCGCTCGAATCGTGCAAATCATGCTGGTCACTCTTTGGCCTGTTGCGCTGTTGCTCGTCGCTTTTAGCGCCCTTGCGGAACCTTTTGACGACCAACATGCGACCGTCTTGGTATTTACCAAAACCGCTGGTTTTCGCCACGATTCCATTTCCGATGGCATTGCCGCTATCCAGACCTTGGGACGGGAAAATGGTTTTGCCGTCGAGGCTACCGAGGATGCGGGGCGTTTTACTGACGAGGAATTGGCAGCGTATCGGGCGGTGATTTTTCTCAATACGACCGGCGATGTACTGGCCGCTGACCAAGAGCGGGCCTTTGAGCGCTACATTCGCGGCGGCGGTGGTTTTGTGGGCATCCACTCCGCGGCCGATACCGAGTACGACTGGGCTTGGTACGGTGACTTGGTGGGGGCTTATTTCGACAGCCATCCGGCGATCCAACAGGGCCAGATCCAAGTGGCCGACCGGGTTCATCCGGCTACGGACCATTTGTCCCCTCGCTGGCAGCGGCGCGACGAGTGGTACAATTACCGCCGCAATCCCCGTGGGCGAGTCCACGTCATGGCCACCTTGGACGAGGGCAGCTACAACGGCGGCAACCACGGTTTTGACCATCCCATTGCTTGGTGCCACGACTACGACGGCGGCCGCTCTTGGTACACCGGCGGCGGCCACACCCGCGAAAGCTACGGCGAGCCTTTGTTTATGCAGCATATCCTTGGCGGCATCGAGTACGCCACAGGAGTGACCGCGGCTGATTGCGGGGCCACGTTGGACTCCAATTTTGCAAAGGTCGTCCTCGATGACGAGGCTGAAAATCCCATTGACTTGGCCGTGGCTCCCGACGGGCGCGTGTTCTTTGTCGAGCGCAAGGGGGAACTGAACGTCTATCGGCCCGATCTTGGATTGACTCGTTTGGCCGGACAGTTAGCGGTTTCGACCGACTTTGAGGACGGCCTGCTGGGCATCGCCCTAGATCCAGATTTTGCCCGCAATAATTGGCTCTACCTGTTTTACTCGCCACACGGCGAAGAAGCCAAGCAGCATGTATCTCGTTTCGAGTTAAATGGCGACGAACTGGTCTTGGATTCCGAAGTCGTGTTGCTGGAGATTCCCACTCAGCGGCGCGCGTGCTGCCACTCGGGCGGGGCGCTGGCGTTTGGCCCGGACGGTAGCCTGTACATCGGCATCGGCGATAATACCAACCCTTTTGAGTCGGACGGGTTCAGTCCGTTGGACGAGCGGCCGGACCGGCGCGACTGGGACGCCCAGCGCACATCGGCTAATAGTGCCGATCTGCGCGGCAAGATTCTGCGCATCAAACCTCAGGACGATGGTAGCTACAGCATTCCCCCGGGAAATTTGTTCGCCGAGGCTGAAGAAGGCCGGCCCGAGATTTACGTCATGGGCGTGCGCAATCCTTTCCGGTTGTCGATTGACCGTAAGAGCGGTTGGCTCTACTGGGGCGATGTAGGTCCCGACGCCCGCCAAGCCGACCCCCAGCGGGGGCCGATTGGTCTAGACGAGTGGAATCAGGCGCGGGCGGCGGGCAATTTTGGCTGGCCCTACTGCATTGGCGACAACCAGCCCTACGTTGACTACGATTTTGCTACTGAAAGCTCTGGTATGCCCTTCGATTGTGGGACCCTGATGAACCTGTCTCCTAACAACACGGGCCTGCAATCGCTGCCTCCGGCGCAGGCGGCGTGGGCTTGGTATCCGTACGGCACCTCGTCCGCGTTTCCCGAGATCACCGCCGACGGTGGCCGCACGGCGCTGGCTGGCCCGGTGTACTACTACGATGCTGCGGCGGGCAGTAAGAAGCTGCCAGCGTACTACGACGGCACGCTCTTTATGTACGAGTGGGCGAGCAATTGGATTAAAGAGGTCAAGTTGGACGAGGACGGGCACATCCTCAAGATCAATCCCTTTTTGGATAGCATGGAATTCATCCGGCCCATCTCTATGCAGTTTGGTCCCGACGGCTCGCTGTACGTGTTGGAGTGGGGCAGCGGCTTCTGGGGCGACAACGATGACGCCCGCGTGGTGCGGATTGACTACGTGCTGGGTACGCGAGCGCCGGTGCCCCGCATTGAGGCCGTGCCCACCAACGGTGCTGCGCCGTTGGAAGTGCATTTCTCGGGCCGTGGTTCCTCTGATCCCGATCCGGGGTCGGTGCTAGACTACGCTTGGGATTTTACCGGTGATGGCGAGATTGACGCGACGGGGTCAGAGGTCGTCTTCACCTACGAGGTAAGCGGCGACTATGTTGCTCAGCTAACGGTCTCCGACGCCGAGGGCAACCAGGGCGTGGCGCAAGTGCAGATCTCGGTCGGCAATACCGTCCCCCAAGTGGAGATCGTACGGCCTCCAGACGGCGGGTTTTTTAGCTGGGGAGAAGTCGTCGATTTTGAAGTCCGGGCTTTTGATCCAGAAGACGGGACCGCTGACTGCGCTCGAGTGGTATTGCAAGCGTTTATCGGCCACGATGAGCACAGCCATCCCCTTGAGGAATACGGCGTTTGCAGCGGTAGTTTCCAGACCGAGGCAGGGCACGGCGGCGACGGCGACGATTTGTTTTATACGATTGAGGCACGCTATACAGACCTAGGCACGGAGTCAGTGGCTTCTTTGACTGGTAGGGCGGGCCACATTCTGCAACCCAAGCGCAAGCAAGCCGAGCACTATACGCGCCAGAGCGGAGTACTGTTAGAAACGACTGGAGACGAGGCCGGCGGCGGGCAGAATATCGGCTATATTGCCCACGGCGACTGGATTTCCTTTGCGCCCATGAACTTAGAGGGCATTGAGTCGCTCAATTATCGGGTGGCTTCGGCCGGGTTGGGGGGGCGCATCGAAGTGCGCGTTGATTCGCTGAAGGGGCCGCCGATTAGCGCGGTGCGCGTGGGCAGTACGGGCGACTGGCAGGTCTATACCGACGTGGCGGCACCCGTTGCGGACCCGGGCGGCACCCACGAGCTGTTTTTCATTTTCCGGCGCAATCCGGGCGACGACGGCTTGTTCAATATCAATTGGATCGATTTCCAGGGCCAGGGGGTGTCCCGTCCCCCAGCCACCGCAGTGGGTGCTGAGTCGCGTCAAGAAGGGGCGTTGCCCGGTCAGCCCGTCCTGTATCCACCCTATCCCAATCCCTTTAACCCGACGGTCCAGATTCGCTTTGTGCTTCCTAGGCGCATGGCAGTGCGGTTGGAGGTTTTCGGTATCTTAGGGCAGCGGGTGGACGTCGTGGTCAACGAGGTGCTGGACGCCGGAAGCCACGCGGTGCGGTTTGATAGAGCCGATCTGGCGAGTGGGGTCTATATCGCGCGTTTGGCGACGGCGGGTGGGGACTTGGTGCGGCGGATGGTGTTGTTGCGCTAGCTGCGGAATAGGCTCAACGGATGCCGATGGTTTCGACGCCGTTTTCCTTGAGCAGATCGAGTACGTCGATCACATCCCGGTACGGGACTTCCCCCGATCCCGTAAACACGACCCGACGCTCCACATCGGCTTCGGGCGGAAAGAGTTCCTTCAGTCTGGCTGGCAGTTCTTCCTCGCTCACCTTTTTATCGTTGATCAGGATTTCGCTCTCGGCCGTGAGAACGACCCTCGGATCTTGGCGAACTTGCCCCGAAGCGACCCCACCCGCCTGGGGCAATTGGGTCGCCAAGGTTTGCAGAATAATCGGGGTGATCACCAAGAAGCCCAGCAGCAGGGAAAGGGATACGTCTGCCAGGGGGGTCGCGTTCATAGACGATTCTACCCGGGCGAATTTTCTTCTGTGTCGTCGCGCCATGTTACGGTTTCTTGACCATTAAATCCACCCCCGGCGCCCCGATCTCCTGACATATTTCCATCAAGTCGAGTATTTCGCGATAGGGTAGATTCTTGGAGCCCTTGACGATGATGGGCTCGCCCTCTTTGCCGTGATAGGCTCTGGCTAGTTCGCGTTTGAGGTCGGCCCGCGCCACTTGGTGCAAATTGATGTACAGGGAGCCGTCTTCCTGAATGGAGAGAATCAAACTCTCTGCGCCGAGTTGCTCGACGATCTCTTGGGCATTGCGGGCTTCGGGTGTCTCTACCAAGATGCCCTCTTGAATCAGCGGCATGACCACCATGAAGACAATCAACAGCACCAGCGCCACATTGACGATGGGGGTGATATCGGGCATGGGGCTGCGCCGCACTTCGGCGTGGCGAGTTCGGCGCTTGCTGCGTCTGGCCATGGTTGTTGCTAGGGTGCGCGATGGGCCTTGAGTGCGCGGCGCACCACGCGGCCGACGATGCGGGCTGCGTTGTTTTCCAGCCCGAGAGACATCGCTTCAATGCGGTTGGTAAAAAAATTGTACGCCCACAGCGCGGGCATGGCGACAAACAGGCCGATGACCGTGGTGACTAGGGCTTCGGAGATCCCGCCCGATACCTCGGCTAGGCCCCCGCCGCCTGTGGTGGCAATGCCGCGAAAAGCGGCAATCAACCCAGTCACCGTGCCAAAAAGCCCCAAGAAGGGCGCGACCCCGACAATGGTGCCCATGCCGGAGAGCCGGACTCGCAGATTGGCGACTACGCTGTCCATAGAGCGGCCGAGCGCATCGTCCACGGCCTCCAGCACCACGGCATCGTCCTGTCCTTCCTCCGCCAATAGCTCGTATTCCGCCAAAGCGGCTGAGACCACCACAGCGAGGGAGCAGTGTCCGTCTTGCTCGGCTTGGCGGGCGCATTCCTGTACAGCTTTGACTTCCCCCAACATCAGGCCGCCCTCCTCAATTTCACGGGCAAAAGCAGCCGAACGCTGCCTAGTCCAGCGCAAAGTCAGACCGCGGTCCACCATGACCGCATAGGAATAAATGGACAAGCCGGCTAGGATCACCACCACGGCCTTGCCAGTGAAGGCCATGGAGTACCAAAGTTCGCTCACGAGATCCACGGATTTAAATTATCCCTCCAGATACAATCTGCGAATTCGCATGGCCCCATAAATATCGTTGCGCACCGATGTTGCTTTGCGGATGACAAAGCGGTTGTCGGCCTCAATGGTCAGATAAAAGAAGGCGCGCTGCTGCAAAAAGGCGGGCAGCGCCGCTTCGAGCCGATAGGGCCCGACCCCATTGAGCGCCCAAGCTCGGCTGGGTTGCTCATTGAATTTAACTTCGATCTGGGTCGGATTGTCAGCCCCTCCCATAGGATCAATGGTCAGTTCGACGACCACCCGTTGCCCAACGGGCTGGTTGGGCAGGAGAAAAGTCGCCCGCCGATCAAACCAGACCCCGGTCGAATCCCGCTGGCCCACCCTGTCGCTGTACCCGCCAATGATTTGGCCCCAGGTGACTTGGCCGCGAAAGAAATCGATCGCATGGGAAAACCTGCCCAAGTCCTCCTCGTCGCCAAAGGGGCCGAATTTTTCCAAGCGGACCGGCTGCATGGGGAAAAACTCCTTCGCCGGTCTTTGCAACCCGGCTCGCCCTGTAATGTAACCCAAGGCTCGCAACTCCTGCAATTTTTGCTCTGTCAACTGCATTTGCGACTGTTGTTGCCGCTCGAAAAGCTGCAAGTTGCCGTTGTAGTACTGGCGGATTTTGCCGTAGAGTCGGGCGGCGATTTCCGGCTGCTCGGCAAAACGGTCGCGAAGTTCGCCCGGATCTTCTTCTAAATGATAGAGTTCCTTGGTGTCCCGCAGGCGATCGAGCAGTAGCTTCCACTCCCCTTCTCGGTAGGTCTGGATCAAGGTGCTAAAAGGCCGGTTGGCCATGAAGGTCCCCTCTGTATAAATGCTTTCGGAGGCCTCACTCGGCGCGTCGGACGCGAGTAAAGACCAGCGCTCCTGCCCCTGTACGGCCGGAGCAATTTGCCAATTGAGCCGGGCCAGCAGGGTGGGCAGGATATCGACGGCATTGACCAGATTGTCAACTCGCAGACCGGCGATGTTGGGGTGCAGCGGATCGCTGATAATAAAGGGGATGTGCAGGCCGACCTGATAGCCTGAATTGCCGTGTCCGAAATAGCCGTGCTCGAGAAACTGCTCCCCGTGATCCGAGGTCACCACGATGATCGTCCGCTCATCGATCCCTTGGGCGGCGAGCAGGTCGAGCAGGGTTCCCAAGTGCTCGTCCCAGTAGGAAATGGATGCGTCGTAGAGCTGGACGTAGTCGGCAAAATATGTTGCGACTTGGTCGGATACTACAGTCTGATCCCGCCATCCCTGCGCCGCCTCCCACCAGGCCTGCATGACAAAATTGTCGAGCTGGAGGGTGTCTTGCATATCGTAGGCAAAATCCGCCGGATCGGCGAAGCGGCCGTGATATTCTTGGGGAATCCGGTGGGGATCGTGGACATCGAGGAAGTGCAGGTACGCGAAGAAGGGTTCGTCGGCCTGTTGTTCAATGAAGGTGGATGCCGCGGCGACCAATTCCGCGGCCGAGGCCCTGTTCTTTTCAAAGTAGTGGTCAAACCCCTGGTCCATCTGGTACTTCTCACCGGCCAAGCCATTGGCGATGAAGCCCGCGGTGGTATATCCTTGCCGCTGGAAGATTTCGGCCATGGTGGTGTGGGTCTCGGCGAGGACGTAGTGCGAGTTGAGATACCCGTGCGCTAGCGGGTACTGCCCCGTGAACAAGGAGGCCGTGGAAGCCGGGGTATAGTCCGAGGGAGCGTAACACTGGGTGAAGACCGCGCCGCGGCGGGCTAGTCCTTCGAGGAATGGGGCTGTGTCCCGGTGGTACCCGTAGCACTTGAGGTGGTCGGCACGCAAGGTGTCAACTAGCAATACTACGACATTGGGTTTTTGCCGGAGTTCGCCGCACCCCGTGTGGATACTGGCGCTGGCCAGCAGCCCAATGCAGACGATGAAAAACCCCTTTGCCCGGTTGCTCATAGTTTGGCCGAAACTGAAGTGCGCCCCTGCATTTGTCAACCTTGACGCAGCCGATCAACGCGCCTATTGTTGCACCGATTCGGCGATGAGGTATTGAGCAACACAGAGAACAATTTCCCTATGAAATGGTCCGTCTTTTGCCCGTTGGCCACGGTTCTGCTCCTCGGCCTAGCCTGCGCCCCGGAAGAACCCTTAGACGCCCACGCCCTGTTGACTAGCACTCCCTCGAAGGTACAGGCGCGCTTGGGGGAACCTAAGCAGTACAGAGCGGAAACCGAAAAGCACATGGGGTTTATGCGCTGGGAGGACGTTGGGGGAGTGAAACTTTTCGCGGCCATCAAGCAGGGCAAAATTGTCTATGTCACGTATAATTTCGCCGCCATGGAGCCCTTTGACGAAGCCGAGGCTTTTCGCACCATTGGCCTCGACCCTCCGCAAAACGAGCCGGAAAAGATAGACAAGAGTCAGGCAAAACGCTGGCGTCCCTTTGGGAAATACGCTCGATTGACCGTGAATCCGGCGACCAAGCTGATTTCAGTTGGTGCCCATCCCTTGGTCGACTTCCCCGAGGATCAGGAGTATGCGGCTGGATCTCTGCAAGCGCAGTGATAGGCCGCAATCTGCCTCCTGGATTCATCGGCTCTTTCTCGCGCTAGCGGTCTTCTTGCTCAGCGGCTGCGCCGACGAGGAATACGAGCTGGCATCCGCGCGCCAAGATCAGTTGCGCGCCCGCTATGGCTTCGGTCCGCGGTCGGCCCTGCCGCTCGGTGTCCTAGAGGCGGCCGTACGGGAAGGTCGAGCCGATCTCGAAATGTACTGCGATCTGGCCGCGGCCCTAGTCCAACAGGCCGAATACGCCCGCGCTGTGGCGCTCTACCAAGCCGCCTTGGAAAAGCACCCCGCCAGCGTGCGCGCCCACTTTGGCTTGGGACAAGTGTACGCCCAGATCGGCAAGTACAACGACGCCATCCAGCACTGGCGGCAAAGCGCGGCCTTCGCCCCGGAATTCGCCGAGGCCCACTTTCGCGTCGGGGTGGCATACGCGCGGCGCGCACCCACGGCCACGGATAAACCCACCAATCTCAGCTACACCGATCTCGACACGGCCATTGCCTCCCTGAGCAGGGCCGTGGATCTCGAGCCGACCAATGCCCATTTCCACTACAACCTCGGCCGCACCTATGAACTGCGCAATCTATCCGCCCAGGCCGCAGCCGCGTACAGACGTTCCCTAGGACTCGATACAGGTCTAGCGACAGCGCATCGCCGCTTGGGTGCCATCTATCTAGAAAAAGGCGACTTGGACAGCGCGGCTGTCTCATTGCAGGCGGCTATCAGGCTCGACTCCACGGATGCCGAAGCGTTCTACAACTTGGGAAGGGTGCTGGACCGACGGGGATCGCCCGCCAAAGCTGTGGAGGCGTACGAGCGGGCCATCGGGCTCGAACCGCGCTACCGGCAGGCGTACTACAACTTGGCTAGATCCTACCAACTCTTGGGCCGCGCCGCCGCCAGCCAGCGCACTCAGGAGCGCTTTGTCGCCCTCGAAGAAGGCGAGCAAGACTCGCTCTATATGGCCCAATTGCGGGTCCAGCGGCAACCCGAAAAAGCCCTAGAGCGCCGCGCCTTGGCCGTGGCCTATGCCGAAGCTGGCCAGTACGATCGGGCCATCGACGAGTTCAAAAAAGCCTTGGCCCTCGAACCGGGCATGGTTGGGATCCACGCCGATTTAGGCTTGGTCTACGACCGGCAGGGGCGGACGGACAAAGCCATTGCCGCCCTAGAACAGACCGTGGCCCTAGCCCCGGATTCGGCGCGCTTCCACCTGCGCTTGGGTCAGGCCCATGCCAAGGCCGGAGGCGATGAGCGGGCCACCGCGGCCTTTGCGAGGGCTTTGGTCCTCGAGCCTAGTTGGACCAAGGCGCAATTCGAACTGGGCATGCTCCACGTGCGCGGGCTGCGCCCCGCCCAAGCCGTGCCGCTCTTTGAGCAAGTCCTAGCGACCGATCCCGGGCACGTCCACGCCCGTTTTGGACTCGGTTTGGCCTGGATTGATTTGCAGCGCTACTTAGAAGCCGAGGCCGCTTTTGAACAGGTAATCGAGTTGCAGCCCGATTATCCGCGCATCCGGTCTTTTCTCGAATTGGTCCGTTCCAAGCAGACCCGATAAACGAGTTGCGCCAACGGGGATTTTTCAGGGGCTGAGTTTTTACTTTGACATATCTCTTCAACTTTTATATAGTGGACGAGATTGCTGTGCGCTGATGTTGTCTATTTGATGAATGTCATAAAAGGCGGACTTTTTTAACATTCCCTCCATTTGGCAGACACTATTCACTCAGAATAGGAGGCCGTTTCATGAAGATGTTATCTGTGCTCTTTTCTCTGGTCTTTGTCGGCTCTGCTCTAGCCCAGTCGGGCACGGCCGGCAATCCAAATTTCGATCGCGCCAACGATTGGCGCAGCGGTATGCCCAATGTCCTCACTATCGACTCCGAGGATGTTGCCTTTGACGGCGGTTCGGTCGAGGTGCCCTTCACGCTCAACGGCGGTCCGGCCGAAGTGCACTTGGCGGTGTACTCTCGGGACGCCAATCCCCAGTACGATGGCGCGGCCTTTGGCGAGGGGGGCGTGGGCAATGCCATGTTGCGCGCCGCCGGGCTCGACACCCTGATCAGCATCTCTGGCGGCCAGACCTTCAGCGAAGGGGCCAACTCCATCACTTGGGACGGCCGGGACTTCAACGGCAACGAGGTTGGGGCCGGCACCTATACGTACTACCTCTTCGCTTTGGACAATATTTCCAATCCCACTTGGATCGGCCCGGGCAGTTCGCATTCGTACTGGATGACCAATCGGGTCGATTTCAATGTCGATCCGCCCGTGGTCTGGACCTCCAATCAAGGGACGGAGTGGGAAATCCGCCGCGGTGAACTCGGCCTCGACTACTTCCAAAATCCCGAGGCCTATGAAAGCTTCCTGATCCCTTGGATGAACGAGCGCCACGGCCAGGAAATTCAGTACTGGGACATCAGTTCCTACCAGCCCGACCCAGCCGACCCCAACGTCGCCTATATCACCAACAACGCCCAGTTTGACGTGGCGCGAGGCAGCGGTGTGTGGCGGGTCAAATTCGATCCAGACAACGGCACGATCCTGCCGGACGAGGATTGGGCCGCAGCCGACCGGGGTTATGTCCGCATCAACGCCCGCGTCGCCAGTTCGGCCGTGTCGCAGGCCTCGCATCACTCTTGGGTCGCCGACGACGGCATGATCTATCTGGCCAATCGCGATGTCGAAGAGCCGCTGGTGCCGGCGGTTATTTCGGTTGACCGCGCCACCGGCGAGATCGCCAATATTCTCGATCTGAGCGAGATTTATTTACACGAGACGGGCAGCCAAGGCCCCTGGGGAGTCGATGTGGACGACCGCGGAATCTACGTCTCTGGTTTGTGGTACAACCCAATTTCGCTTCCGGCCCATGTCACGTTAGCCGGCGACCTCATCTGGCTCAACCGCAACGGCGACGGCTTTCTCGACCGCTATTTCGGCGAAGAGGCCACAGCCCGCGGCTTTGCCGAAGATGGCCTTGACCACCAGATGGCCGTTACCCACGCCAATGTCGGCCGGCACCACATCGCCTTTTTCTCTGGTTTCAACCAGCCCTTCTGGGGCACGGTCCTCGGGCCGGATGGGCACGGTCTGTTCAATGTCAATTTGCCCAAGATGCCCACTGGGCTGGCTTCCGATCTGTACTGGGTCTCCGATGGGGGGTCTTACGACGGTCTGTACGCGCCGACCGGCCAGCAGGAGCTGGTCCACTTCCCCTTTGACGTGAGTACTGGCGTCATCGGCGGCGATGCGGCTACTGCGGTGGCGGAGTTGACTGGCGCGTCCCTGCCGTCTGACTATGCCTTAGGCGACAACTACCCCAATCCCTTCAATGCCGAAACCGCGATCCGCTTCGCCATTCCAGCGGCCGGAGTGGTCGTCCTCGACATCTACAATATCTCCGGTCAGTTGGTAGCCCGCCTGATGGACGGCGAGTTACAGGCTGGGTCCTACGAAATCAAGTGGGATGGCCGGGATGCCCAGGGCGAGTCCGTGGGCAGTGGGGTGTACCTGTACGAACTGCGGGCCGGCTCGTTTGCGGATAGCAAGCAAATGCTGTTGCTGAAATAGCCCGCAGATCTGTCTTTTTTCGGGGATCGGGTTTTGGCCGGGGCAACCCGCCATTGCACTCGATCCCCTTTTTTGTTTTTCTCCGTTTCACTGCGCCTTGTCCTGCTTACTTCACCGCGCCTTTAGATGCGACAAGGCGGAGTGAAGCTGGCGCGCCTTTTCCGTCCATTTGGCAACAATCCGCAACGCGATGGTCCGAGCCCTCATCAGATCTGGGTTGGTAGCCTGCCTCCTGCTAATGCTTCCAGGTGGGAGCCGCGCCGAGGTCTGGACCCAGGACACCTATCGCAATACCCTGTACTACCGCACCACCTTTGCGGCCGACAGCAGTGCCTCGGGGCTGCTCCACATTGCCGCGGTGGACAGTTTTGCGGTCTATTTCAACGGCGTCGCCATCGGGGCCAATGCGTCTTGGAATCAGGTGCGCACCTACTTAGTTGACGTGCTCAGCGGCGATAACGCCTTGGCCGTCGAGGTGGTCAATCGCGGTTTGGGCGTGGGGCATGGCCTGCTGGCCGCGGTGGCGGTCGATTCCCTGCGCTACGGCGAGACCGACCCCAAAGCCCAGACTTGGTACTGGACCGCTCGCCCCGTGGCCGACACCGACTGGCAAGTGGCCGAGATCGCGGAGCAGCCGGGCTGGCAGGTGGTCCAAGCCGGCAGCGTCAATCGCGCCTTGATCGAGGGCTTGCCCGACCCAGCCCCGGATCTAGTCGCTGGTTTCCCCGGCGGCACGGATATTGGCGGCGTGGCCGGCGGCGTGGTTCTCAAGCAAATACGCGGTGAGAACTTGGCTTTAGGGCAGCCCTCCAATCGCATAGAAGCCGTGGACGGCGATTTGCGCACCGCTTGGGAACCGCCCGTATCCGCGGTCAATTTTGCCGCCTCCATCGATTTGCAACAACGCCGACTGATCCGGGCTGTGCGAGTGCTCACCGAGGGGCCCGACTTCGCCCAGAATTCCCTGCAGGGCTATTCCGTGCAAGTCAGCGACAACGAAATTCGCTGGTCCGAGGTGGGGGTTTTGCACGACATCCTCCAGTTCGAGCGCACCGAAGTGGTCTTCAATCCGACTTGGACCCGGTTTGTGCGCATTGTCATCATCGACGTCAATGGCGTAAGCCAGCCCAAAGTCGCCGAGATCCAAGTCTTTGGCGAGGGCTTTGCTGAAGAGGGCGTTTTTCTTTCCGAACCGCTGGATCTGGGAGCACCGGACCAGCGCAAGAATTTCGGCCGCATCGCCTGGAATGCAGACGTTCCCCTGCGCACGGACTTATCGGTCCAGTTTCGCAGTGGCGTCACCTTGGACGCTTTTGCCGATCCCCAAGGGGGCTGGAGCACTCCGCTGGTCGCTGGCGGGATCCTCTTTCCCGGCCCCGAACCCGGGCGGTTTTTGCAGTACCGCGTCAACATGGAGAGCCGGGATCCGGAGAAAAGTCCTCTTTTTCGCGCCCTGAGCATCGAGTACTCTACCGAGGATATAGCCGCTTCTACAGCCCGTGGTCGCGTCGAGCCCAACCGGGTGCCGATGGGCGTAGATACCACCTTTGTCTATACCCTCGACGTGGAGATCGGCGCTGGCGATCAGGGGGTCAAAAGCTTGCAAATAGCCGTGCCCGGACAGGCCCAACTCAGCCCGGATATGGACCTGGGGACTGCCGTGTTGGCCGAGTGGTTTTCCACCCAGCACTTGCTCACCTTGATTTTCGCCGAGCCCCTGCGGCAAAGCACCCAGTTGCAGATTCCCTTCCACACTCGCTCCTATGCCCACCTGCACCGTTTCCGCGCGTTCCTGTTCAGCCCAGATTCGGAAAATCCGCTCAACGCTACGCCCAATCAAGACGAAGACCCGCGCACCCAAAGGCCCCATTCGTGGACGTTGGTTACTACCACGGTTACCGGCCAAGTCCTCGAACAGGTGCGGGCCAATCCACCGATATTTTCGCCTAACGGCGATGGTGTCAACGACTCCACGGTGATCGAATTGGTCCTCTCTAGAGTGGATGTGGCGCGCCCAGTATCCATGCGCATCTTCGACTTGAGTGGCCGCACTGTGGCCCGGCTCTGGCCCCCGGCCCTGAGCGCGGGAACCTATTTGCGCCTGCCCGGCCGGGAGCGGGAAAGCCCCGGCTATTGGGACGGACGCGATGACCGCGGCAACCTAGTGCCCCCGGGTCTCTACCTCTTTCAGGTCAAGGTTGAACTCGATGCAGGGGAGGCGGTCCGCAGCGGCCACGTGGCCGTGGTCTACTAGCTTACATCATTCACAAGATAATCCGCAGATGGACGCAGATGGACGCAGATAGACGCAGAATTGTAGGGGCGCTCGCTCGCTCGCCCCTACCTTCAAGACTCCCGATCATTGGGCTAGCTGCGTTGTTCGGCGTCATCGCTTGGGAGCGGGCGGAAGGCCAACTTACCACCACCGAGTACCTGCCTTGGAGTCAGGCCCAGTCCCGTTTTCTCAACCGCGAGTACTACCCTTGGTGGCACGAGCGCTACGAAAACTACAGTCTGCTCAGTTACCGCGACTACACGGCCCGCCCCGAGAACCCGACCTACGACCCCTTTGGGGCCTATTTGCTCGACGGGGTGGAACTGCTGCGCGTGGAGGAATATCGCACGCTGGCCCCCCAGCGCAGCAGCCGAATTTTCCGCAGCGGCCATCTAGCGGCCACCTTTCGCAACTTGGTCATCATGCGCGATCACTACCGCGACTGGTCGGCCCGGGTCATGGTCGGCGACGCCCTCGAAGCCCGCTTCACGCCGCTGACTCTCGACAAGGCGCGCCTGCAGGGGCTGCGTTGGGATGGGTCTTCGTACAAGAATCGCTTTACCGTACTGGGTGCCCGGGTTTCTTCGCCGCTAGTCGGCGGTGCCAACAATCTCCCGTTTGCCACCTATCTGTTAGGCGGTCGCTGGGAAAGCCGTCTGGGCAATGTGCTCACCATCGGCGGTTCGTACGTCAATCTGCATCTGCGCGACAGCATGCAGCGCCGGGGCTCGACGCGCGGCACTTTTCCCACGGATCTGGCCAAGACCACGTTCTACTACGTGGTTTTCAGCGACGATTCTCCCGAGGATGACAGTGGCGTCCAAGTGCTGGCGGTGGAAATTTTTGTCGATGGTGCCCCGCTCCCAATCGAGCCGGATATTCGGCGCATCCCGCATCTGGCCGACCCGGACCACATCCCCCATCTGCGCCGCCACGGTCCCTGGGCCCCGCAGAGCGTTTCGCGCGACCGCGTCTTCGATCCTCGGCTCAACAACCGGCGCAGGGAACGCGGCCTCTTTTTTCAGGAAGGTGTGCCTGTTTCGGCAGCGGAGTTTCCCCTCGAAGTGGGCGGCACCGACCTGCTGGTCTATCGCTGGGAAATTCCAGCTACGGCCGAGCGCCTGAGCTTTCGCGCCCAAGTGGCCGGCGACTATAGTATTGACGTGGCGGCGGCCTACGGCTGGGCCGGCGTGCCCAATCGCATCTGGACCGACTGGCACAATGTCGCGCGCGCGCCGCGCAATGTGCGGGATGGGTCCAACTTGCGCTGGGTGCGTTTTGAATACGGCTTCCCGACCGCCCAAATTCAGTACGGCAGCGACTTTCTTTGGGAGTGGGAGGGGACGACTTTAGCGGGCGAATTGGTAGAAAACGTTGGGTACCGCCTCTTCCCCGGTGCCAGCCAGCATCAGCGCCGCGCCAGCCGGGCCTTTTTCCTCAAGGGGCTGCACCAGATGGACAGCCTCGCAGTCGGCCTTGAGGTGTTTGGCCTGCCGGCGGCGTATGCCACCACTCTGCCGATGTGGTCGGAACGCGCCGACAAGGTACTGGACTACGCGCTGGTCGATGACAACGACGACGGCGACTATTGGGAGGACCGCTGGGAGCACTGGGATCCACTCGACCCACTCTACATCAGCTTGAAGGACGCCGCTGGCGTGGACCCGGAGAGCCAGCCGACTCAGGCCGCTATTGACTACCTGCCCGGCAACCTCGGTAACGGCGTTGGCTACGGCGTTTTTCCCGGGCTGGACCAAGACGGAGACGGGGTCTTGGAAATCAATGTCAACCAGAACCAGATACCCGACTACGCCGAGCCCTTCCTCATGTACGCCGTTGAACCAGACGATTTTGTGTACGGCGACGATTTCAACAACAACGGCGTAGTGGATCGGCGCGAAAACGACAATCTGCCGGACTATCCCTATCCGCTCGACAGCCGTGGATACCATTCATTCGCCCTGCTCCATCCCGGTTCATCCTTGCAATTTCGCCTCGGGCAGTACCGCATTGAACAGCGCGCTGGCGCCGGTCGCAACCAAGTCGCGTACGGGGAGGCGCAATACCAAAGGGGGGACGTACAGCTCAATGTGCGCAGTAAGCGGGTGCGCGATACCATCGCCGATCCAGTGTACCAGCACGTCGTCGATCCGCTAACCACGACCAATACCGCGATCAAAATCAAACCCGATCCACTACTGGCGCGAAATAGCTGGCTCCACACCCTGTACGGCACCGCGGGGTACGCGCCCATCCCCGGGGTGCAGATCGAAGCCGCCACCAAGCTCGAAATCAACCGCATGCTGGAGGCGATGGAGCAGCGCAGTCATATTATCGACTGGACTTGGACTAGTAAGGCGGATTACACCTTTGTGCGGCAGGGCCTGAAAATTCGCCCTAGCGCCAAACTGAGGCTTCAGCGCCGCACCGCTCCCGAGGCTCTGCTGTTGCCGCTCCGCACGTATGAACTTTTTCCCATCCTGCAAGCGGACTATGCACTGGGCCAAGCCACGGTGCTGCGCTTTGGGATTCAGGGATTGCCGGGCTGGCCCCACACCTTCCGCAACCCGGAATACCCGGCCGGAGATTTCACGGCTCGCCACTACCTTTTTGCCATTGAGAACCGCAGCCACAACCGGGGATTCGATCTCAGTCTCAATTTGGGTTTCCGCGCCAGCTACACCCGCTTTGTGCACACGCCCGGCCGCAGGGCGCGCAACTTCAAAGAATTTTTCGTCCAGGCGCGCGTGCTGTGATGTTATCCGCCGATGGACGCAGATGGAACGCAGATGGGGCGATTGATTTTTATCGAGGGGTGCGTACTGTGATGGTCCTCTTTCTCGTCGTCTTGGCTTGGTCTGCGCCCGCTTTTGGGCAATTGCTCTACGATGCTGAGGAGCGCTACGAGAGCTACGCGCGCCAAGGGTATCGCGCGTACAACTCGGGGATATTTGGCCAAGTTACGCGCAATAGGTACGACGATTTGGGCAACTTTGTCCTCGACGGGGTCGGCGTTTTTGAATTGGAGGAAGGGCGGACCAATCCGCCCGAGTCGGGTAGCTTTATCGACAAGAGCCGCTTTTACCAGCAGTACCTCAATCGCCTGCTCGTGGCCCAAGACAGCTACGGCGATTGGAGCAGCCGGCTGATCGTCGGCGACCGCATCCGCACCAAGTTCACCGCCCTCACCCTCGACTTAGTTGCGCTCAACGGCGCCCGTTGGGACGCCGATGTCGATGGCAGCCAATTTTCTTTTGTCACGTCGCGCCTCGACTGGCCCATCTTCCCAGGAGATAATCTCGCACTGCACGGTGCCCGGGATTGGGCCACTTACCTACTCGGCGGCCACGTTCAGCGCAAGTTTGGGGTGCTGGACTTGAGTTTTTCCTATGTCAATTTGCACCGCACCAACAGTCTGACCGCGTGGGGCGACAACAGCATCAAGGGCGTGGTGCCGCGCAAGAACACGCCGCCGGCCTACGTAGTGGTCAAGTTCGGCGATGGTTCGCCCAAGGATGGCGGCAGGGCCCGGATCTACGACCTGCACATCGAAGGGGCGCTCGGCGATATTCGCCCGCTCGTCACCCGCCACGATAGCGAGCAAATCGATAGAACCTATCCCAACCGCGACCGCTTCTTTCCGCTGGGCAAGACCATACCGCCGTACATCGAGTTTCTCCGGGGAGACCTAGCCGTGGAGCCGGCCGAGCAAGGGGAATTTCTCGAAGTCAATGGCTCGGAGTTTGTGCTCTACTGGTTCAAAATTCCCCAAGAAATGCGGGGACAGGTCGAGCGCTTGCGCTTTCGCGGGCTGGTCGCCAATGACTACCGCATTGAAATGGCCGAAATTTTTCTGCCGGCTGCGACCACGTCATCGACCAACGTCGATATAACCGGCGAACGCGCCACCTTTTTCTATCCGGTGACCGCGGCCGAGGGGCAAGTGCGCGACGGGTCCAACCGGCGCTGGGTGGACTTTGAGTACGGCCGCCACACGGGCCGCACCAATGCCAGCCTGCGCCTCGAAGTACAGCGCCGGGATTTCTCCCTGCGCACGGAGTTCGCCCGCACCTTTGAATTCCGCCAGTATCCCTCTCACGCCGGGGACGGCAAGTGGCAGCGCCGCACGGCCGACGCCTTTTTTGTCAATACCACCCGGGATTGGCACCGCGCCAGTCTCGGCTTTGAGGTCTTCCGCATTGCGCCCCAGTACAGCACTAGCATCTCCGTCGAGGATCGGAATTACCGCACGTACACCGAGGATCTGCGCAGCCCCTTCAGCGTCTTTCCGAGCTTTGACGAGCGCTACAACAACACCCTCGAACTGTCCACGGTAGATGACAACGACGACCGCGACCGCTTCCCCGACATGCACTTCATACCGAATTTTGCCGATAACGACGGCATCTTTCCCGGCCTCGACCTCGATCAGGACGGCCAGCCCGATCCCAATGAAAACGGCAACACCGCTCCCGACTACCTCGAGCCCTTTGTACTCTATAACGTCGATCCGCCCGAATACGACTACGGCGACGACTTTGACAACAACGGCATCATCGATCATCGGGAGGACGACTTTGAGCCCGATTATCCCTATGATGTCGATACCCAGGGACATCACCTGTTCGCCGGCCTGCGCCCTCGCACCGGACTTGAATTCACCTTGGGGCGCTACCGCACGCGCCAGATATGGGGAGCGGGGAAAAACCGCGTCTCCTATTTCAAGACGGCCTATCAGCGCTCCCTTTTCCCGTACGGCCGCGTGGAATTTTTCAATGTGTTCAAGCAGGTGCAAGACGACATTGAGGACGACACCCCGCAATTTTTGCCGCGCATCTCCAATGCCCTGCCCTTTGAGGTGCGGGGCACCTTTGACGCCAATGTCGATAATTTTGAACTAGTCGAGGACGAGCTGGCCATGCGCAATAGCTTGGTCAACACCGCCTATCTCAAGGCCACCTTCTTCCGCATCGACAATCTCAACATCGACCAGCGCCTCAAGTACGACGTCAATTTCCAGCGCCCCACATCCCTACAACCCGCCAATCGGATCGGTGCCTGGTCCTATGTGTTCAGAGCGGCGTATAACTGGAATGTGGGTAGCTTGACGGTGACGCCCCGCATTAAGTACATGGGCTTTGTGCGGCGCGATCGCAGCGCTCGGGTGCGGCCTATTTCAGAGCGCTTTTTCTATCCGATCCTGACCGCGACGTACGATCTCACGCCCATGACCCGCTTCAGCGCTGGTGCCCAGGGCCTGCCTTGGCTCAAAAGCAGGTACCGCGATCGCGTCAACGGCGCTGTCAATTATGGAGCCGAGGACTATGTGGTCATGGTGACCAATAAGACGACCTACAAGGGCTACCACCTCAGTCTGAGTACGGGCTACCAACGCAAACAACTGCAATTCGACGACCGCTCGCGCCAGGTCGAAGACATTGACCAAGTCTTGTTTTTCATGCGCCTAGTCATGGGATTGGAGCCGTTCAAAGGATGAGAGCAGCGATTGGCATAGGATGCTTACTCCTCTTGCCGGCCCTCCCATTTTCGGGGCTCAAAGCCGAGGAGTCCAAGCTCCGGCCCGGGGTGCCGACCTTTCTCCCGGCCTACCCCTTCGTCCACCGGCCCGGCCGCCCATACATCAACCGCGCGCAAATGGACTACGAGATCCCGGATCAGACCTTGCTGCCACCCTTTGACCGGCGCAATTACTACGGCCCCCTCGGTCATCACCTGATCTACGGGTACGATGTGTTTTCGTGGCGGGAAACGCGCGCCGACTTTCCCATTGGCCAAGCGCCCAATAGCCAGCTCTTCAAGCAAAACGCGCGCTATGGGCTGCTGGACCGCAATATCGTCGGCTTCGACAGTTACAACGACTGGTCCGCTCGGCTGATCATCGGCGACGAGATCCGCACCTTTTTCACGCCCCTGACCCTCGATATGACCGGCGTCAATGGGGTCCGCCTCGACGTGGACAAAGGGCCGACCCAATTCTCGCTGTTGGCTTCGCGCTTCCGCGACCCCATCTGGGTGGCCGGCACCCCGCAGTCAGAAGTGCGCAATGCCTCCCTGCTCACGGGCGGCCGCGGCGAATTGCACTTAGGTGCGCTCACCTTGGGAGCCAGTGGCGTCCACTTCAATCTCTTCGACAGCGCGCAGGGCGATTTTGCCCTCCGAGGCGATCTGCGCGGGGACCAAGTTTTGCCCAGTTTTATCATTGCGCGCTTTGCCGACGATTCCCCTTCCGACGAGCGCGCTGGCGCTGCTATTTCTGAGGTGCGCCTGCTGATCAACGGCGAGTACCGGCCGGATATTGCGCCCGAGTTGGTGCGCATTGACGCCCGCAACCCCACGGCCGTGGGTCTCAACAATCGGCTCACTGGCCAGTTTCAGCGGCGTTCGTACACCGACCAAGGCACGCGCTATGCCGATTTTTTCTACCTGCGCCGCCACTTGCAGGGCGAGGACGTCTCCCGCAATGTCAATCTCGGCGAACTGGAGAACTTTATTGTGCCCATTGAGGCGGACGCTGAATTGCGCGCCGATGGCTACGATGTCATTCTGGCCTTTTTCGATCTGACGCAGGAGTCTTTTGTCGAGCAGGTCGAAGTGGAAGCCGTGGTGGGCAACGACTATCGGGTGGAGCTGGTCGGCTTGTACGAAGCCGAACCCCAAGCCACCCAAGAACAGGCGCGCTGGCGCTTGGCCAACCTCGAATCGCTGCGCCGCGCTCCGGGCAATGTTCAAGACCTGTCCAATGCGACGCAGATCCGCCTCGACGCCGGAGCTTGGACCGGCCGCACCGTGGTCGGCGTTGACGGCTACTTTGAAAGAGGGCAGACCCGCATCCGCGGAGAATTCGCCCGCAGCATTGAGTACTTGCGCTATCCAGACGGCCGGCCCGGACATCGCCCCCCGAGGGAATTCGAGGGCGTGCGCCGGTGGAACGGAGCGCGCAGCACCACCCGGGACGCCTCGTACTATCTGACCGCGGAGTGGGCTAGCTCCCATTTCGAAGTGGGGGGTGAATTGTTCTCGGTGGGACCGGAGTTCACCCGCCAGTTGATCGGCGACCATGTGGCCGCGGTGCCGGGGGCTGAGATTTCCGACGGCTTTGTCGAGGACAACGACGACGACGACCGCTGGCCCGACCGAGGTCCTGGAGCACGAGGCGGCCACCACGGCGCGACCGACTACGATCCAGACGGGGTCTTCCCCGGCAACGACGAGGACAACGACGGCATTCCCGATACCAATCGCAATGGCAATGCCCTACCCGATTACGTCGAGCCCTTTTTGCTCTTTGCGGTGGAACCGGACGCGTACTTCTACGGCCGCGACTGGAACCACAATGGCATTGCCGATGTGCGCGAGGACGACCTAGAACCCGATTTGCCCTACCAGCAGGACCAGCGGGGCGGCCACATCTTCGGCCGGCTGCGTCTGCCCGGCGGCTTGTCTGTGGGGGTGGGGCGGCTCAAGGCCAAGGGCATTCTTAGCGAGCGGCGCAACGAGATCGACTACGCCAGCCTTGCCCTGCCACGCCGCGATTGGCCGCAGGGCTATTTCGCCGGTGAGATTTTCTTGCAGCGCGTTCACGACGACTTTGCCAATCCGTACCAGACCTTTGAAGAAACCCTGTCGGAACCCGCTCCCGATGCGCCGTACCACAGCCCTGGTTCCTTGGTGTACGACCGCACTACGGTGGGGGATTTGCTCGAGTGGCGCGACAGCATCGACCGCCAGCACTACCTCGAAGGAGCGTGGTGGCCGCTGGCCGGCCTGCGTGTGGACGGCAATATGCGCTATGCCATCAACCGCCAGCAGGCCGCCGTGCTGTCCGATGGTTCGGATCAGGGGGCCGACGAAATCCGCCTGCTGACCTTGGTAGCGCGAACTTCGTACGACTGGGAAGCTACGGCCAACTGGCTGGTGGTCTTTCAGGGCAAGGGATTGTACCTGCGCCGCAACCGCGACAGTCTGCCGGTCGCGCTGGAGGACGAGTGGACGTTGGTCCCCATCCTCAAGGCCCAGTACCGGCTGACGCCGCGCACTGAATTTTCCTGCGGGATGCAGGGTCTGCCCTTTTTGCCGCTGAGCAAAAAGGACCGCACTGACAACCGCAACAGTTTTACCGAGGCCGTGCGAGTCGTGCAACTGACCAATCACTCGAACTATTTCGGCTATGCGCTCTCGACCAATGTGGGCCTGCGCCTCACGCGCCGGACCTTTGACGATCCCACCCGCGCCGGAGACGACCTCGACGTCACCTCTTTGTTCATGCGGGTATTTTTGGGCTTTGAGTGAGCCGATGCTGACGAAGAAAAAAATGGGTTTCTGCGCGATCGGACTCTGGCTTTTGGCCTGCGGCTGCCATTTGCTCTACCCGCAGCAAATCGTCCAGGTTTCCCGACTGCTGCCGGTGTCTGCGGCCTCGGCTCAGTACGCTTTAGAGAGCGACGGGGCCGTCTCCTATACCATAGAGGGCCTGCGGCTTTTGGTCCGCCATTTGAGCGACCCAGACCTCAATGCCATGTTCCCCACGGAGTCGAGCGAGGGCGAGTACTCGATCAATCCCTACACCTTTGGCGACTATGTCGATCCGACGGTCGGCTATGTTCGCAATCGCTTTACCGTCTTTGAAATCGAGGTACACAACCGCGCCTTTGCCAAAGTGGAGCTCAACCCCCTCAAGGCCGTGCTGCTGACGGATCGGGGCGGCGAATTCCTCCAGCCCTACGGCATTTTGGCGGGTTCGTCGCCTAGGAACTTTGAGTCGTACTACCGCGCTCGCCGGAGCCCCAGCGGCAATGATTTTTACCGCTTCAACATGCGCATGGGCATTGTGCGCAGCAACAACTACAACATCGACCGCAAAATTTTCAAAGGCGAGTCGTACCGGGGTTTGCTCGTCTTCGATCCGCTCGCCGACGAGGTCGTGCAAGTCGCCTTGGTGCTGCGCGATTTCGTCCTCAAATTCAATCCCCACGACGCGCCGTTGGAAACGACCACCCTGCGCTTTGAGTTCAAGCGCGAGGTGCAGCAGGAACTCGTCGAGCGCGAGCGGAAGGAGTCCCAGAGCGGGCTTGTCACTTACACCCGGCTAGGCGGCCCGCTGCAGCTAGACCAAGGCGCAGCCGGGAATCCGACGCGGGCGGCCAGCGCGCTCGAGGGCGAACTGCAAGACCGCCTGTCGGACATCAACGCCTGTTTCGCCCGCGAATTTGCCGCCGGCCGCGCGGCCGCAGGGCGGATGAAAGTCCGCTTTACCATTGACCCGACCGGCACCGTAGCGGCAGTGGAAATCGTCGATTCGGGGGTGGTGAGCGCGGTGGTGGATACCTGTGTCCGCTCCGAGATGGAGCGGTGGACGTTCGCACCTGCAGAGGGCCGCACGGTTGCCGAGTGCGACCTGGAATTTATCGACGGACGCGACTGATATAGCCATCCTATATCAGTCATGAGATAATCCGCAGATGGACGCCGACAGACGCCGAATTGTAGGGGTGAGCGATCGCTCGCCCCTACCTGCTTACATCGCTGGCATTCCTTCCGCCTCTGCGCTTTTCGCCAGCCCGGCCTAAGCGTCTTGATGGGGGATTCAAAGGGGCGCACTCTCTTCTGGCGCTGGCTCGACCACCACCTGCGCGACCGGCCCCGCGCCAGCGGGATTGGCTACTCGCACTTCAAACGCGTACTGCACGCCGTTAGCCAAGCCTTCTATTGTATGACTTCGTGCCGCTGCACCCCCGGCCACCGGCTCCCACGCCGACCACGCACCCCACACCGGCCGACCACGCCATTCATACTGCGTGATCACCGGCCCCTCACTCGCCGCCGCCGACCACGTCAGCACCACCCACCCGTCGCCCGCCACCGCCTGTAACCCGTCCGGCGCGAACAGGCGACCCGGCGTGGTCAAGCCCCACACCGCACCGCTTGCACCTCCCGCGTTGACCGCCCGCACGGCCACCGCATACGGCTGCCCATGCTGCAACCCGCCGACGGAAAACGAAGACGCCGCCCCCGTAGCTTGTCTCGCCAAGGTCGGCGCAGCCACTCCGGCTGACGTCCAATCCAACAGCCGGTCTGCCCCTTCGTAGAGTTGGTATTCATAGCCGGTTACAGCGGACGTTGGCTTGTTCACCAACACGTGCAACCGCCCCGAAGTCTCCATCGCTGACAACGCGCCGGCATACACGGCCACGGTCGGCGACTCTGGTAGGTGCGCTAGCCCCGACACTTTCGCATCGCGCTTGCTGGCGTTGAACACGTCGCGCAGGTGATGAAAAACGCCGCGCAACGCCCAGCCGACTACATCCTTATAGAAGTGGACCACCGACCGCACCATCCCACCGACCGATTCGGCTTGGGTGGAGGGAGTCTGTTCGGGCGCGGCCAGCACCGGCATGGCGCTACCTTCTTCTACATCTATCACCTGCACCCGCACCGGGTAGGGGGTGGCCAAGGCGGGCGGGCCGGGGACGGTGGCGACCACACTCACCTGATAGTCGTTGTCGGTGGGCGGGACATCGGCGGGTTGTTCGTAGTCGGGTATGGCCCGAAAGAAAAGGGTCATCGTCTGTTTCTCTTTATCAGTCGTGAAGGTGAAGGCTGCGGCATCGCGTCCGGCCAGCGACCATATAATGGAATAGCCTTGGGCATGGCGGGCGGTGTAGGTGGCGACCGGATCGGAGCTATTTTCGGCAAAAGAGATACTTTCAAGGCCGATGATGTTCGGCGGGTTCGTGGTGGTCGGGTCGTTGGGGGCGGGGGCGGCTCCGGCGGCGAGCAGGCTGGCTAGTGCCGTCAGGATCAGGCGCATTTTCTTTTTCATGTTCGGTTTTCCTTAAGCGTTAAGCGATGAAATCAATCGTTGATGTTTCGCATCGGTTCGGTATCAGTAGCCCGTGGTTGGCAAGCGGCCCTCCATTCCAACGGGGTAGCCCCGGCGTCGTCCACTGAGTCGGTCGAAGGGGACGCTTCGACAAGCTCAGCGTCCTGATACCTAAGACGATGCGTACTATCCGTTAATCCGTTCTATCGGCGGGGCGGTCCGGTAGCGGGTTAGCCTTCACGGTTGAAGGCTAACCCACTAAGTGCAAGCTAATCCCACATCAGCTTGCGCTCTTAGGCCGTCGCGCGGGCATACCGATGCACCCGGCCATCGTGCCGATGCCAAAACCGGATGCCGCTGAGGGAGCCGAAAGGGCTTCGGGTGCGATAGCCAGCCGCCTTTGCACCTTGATGGGGCTTTCGGCATCGGTGCCGCTGGTGGCGGCAGGAAAAGTTGTGCCCGACGTGTTCCACTGATAGGTCGTCTGTCTCGCGGTATAGGTGGAGACCACCGTGGCGCTGCCCCAATTGGACCACGATCCGCCCGTTGGTCTGGTGCGACTGATCTGCCATTCGTAGCGTTCATGCGGGTTGGGCGTCGGCCGCGACGACGACCAGCCGGACGGCACCCCACTGGCCGACGCACTAAACGAAGGGGCGGTCGTACCCGACGTATGCAGCCGGAAGGCGGTCTGCCGCTCGGTGTACGTGGAAACTACCGTGGCGCTGCCCCAGCTAGACCACGATCCACCCGTCGGCCTCGTGCGGCTGATTTTCCACTCATAGCGTGCGTGCGGGTTGGGCGTCTGCCGCGACGATGACCAGCCGGACGGCACCCCACTGGCACGGACGCTAAACGAAGGGGCGGTCGTGCCCGACGTGTGCAACCGGAAGGCCGTCTGCCGCTCGGTGTAGGTAGAAATCACCGTGGCACTACCCCAGCTAGACCACGACCCGCCCGTCGGCCGCGTCCGACTGATGCGCCACACGTAGCGATTGCTGGACGTAGGACTCGGCGGCGACGATGACCAGCCATAAGGCGTGCCACTGGCTGTGCTGCTGAACGCCGGGGCCGTCGTGCTGGAGTCGTTGCGTTTATAGGCGGTCTGCCGCTCGGTGTATCTAGACACAACGGAGGCACTACCCCAACTAGACCACGACCCACCCGCCGGTCGGCTGCGACTGATCTGCCACACGTAGCGGTTGCTGGACGTAGGACTCGGCTGTGACGATGACCACCCATAAGGCGTGCCACTGGCCGTGCTGCTGAACGCCGGGGCGGTCGTGCCGGAGTCGTTGCGTTTATAGGCGGTCTGCCGCTCGGTGTATCTAGACACAACGGAGGCGCTACCCCAGCTAGACCACGCCCCACCCGTTGGTCGGCTGCGACTGATCTGCCACTCGTAGCGTGCATGGGGGTTGGGCGTCTGCCGCGAGGACGACCAGCCAGACGGCACGCCACTGGCCGACGCGGTGAACGAAGGGGCGGTCGTGCCCGACGTGTGCAGCCGATACGCCGTCCGGCGCTCGGTGTAGGTAGAAACTACCGTGGCGCTGCCCCAGCTAGACCACGCCCCACCCGTTGGTCTAGTGCGGCTGATTTCCCACTCGTAGCGCGCATGGGGGTTGGGTGTGCGCCGCGACGATGACCAGCCAGACGGCACGCCACTGGCCGACGCGGTGAACGAAGGGGCGGTCGTGCCCGACGTGTGCAGCCGATACGCCGTCCGGCGCTCGGTGTACGTGGAAACTACCGTGGCACTGCCCCAACTAGACCACGCCCCACCCGTTGGTCTGGTGCGGCTGATTTCCCACTCGTAGCGCGCATGGGGGTTGGGCGTCTGCCGCGACGATGACCAGCCAGACGGTACGCCACTGGCCGACGCGGTGAACGAAGGGGCGGTCGTGCCCGACGTGTGCAGCCGATACGCCGTCCGGCGCTCGGTGTAGGTAGAAACTACCGTGGCGCTGCCCCAGCTAGACCACGCCCCACCCGTTGGTCTAGTGCGGCTGATTTCCCACTCGTAGCGCGCATGGGGGTTGGGCGTCGGCCGCGACGATGACCAGCCAGACGGCACGCCACTGGCCGACGCGGTGAACGAAGGGGCGGTCGTGCCCGACGTGTGCAGCCGATACGCCGTCCGGCGCTCGGTGTACGTGGAAACTACCGTGGCGCTGCCCCAGCTAGACCACGCCCCACCCGTTGGTCTGGTGCGGCTGATTTCCCACTCGTAGCGTGCATGCGGGTTGGGTGTGCGCCGCGACGACGACCAGCCAGACGGCACGCCACTGGCCGACGCAGTGAACGAAGGGGCGGTCGTGCCCGAGGTGTGCAGCCGATACGCCGTCTCGGTCGGCACCGACTGGCTGGTTGTTCCGGTCGCCTCAACCCAGCCGCTGTTGCCGACACTGTTTTCGGCCCGCACGCGGAACTGGTAGAGTGCACCGGCACGCGACAGAACCAGCGAGGCATTCGTCAAAGTAGGCGTCGCTCCCAACAGCCAACTACCGCTTGCAAAGCGATACTCCACCCGGTAGCCGGTGGGTGTACCGCCACTGGTAGGCGAGTCCCAGTCTAAGTCGATGCTGCCCGGCGTTAGTGGTGAGCCGGTCGCGGCGGTGAAATGGCGCGGCGGATCGGGTGCTTGAACGATCTTAGGCGGCGTCTGCTGCGTGGGGGTGGTGAAAAGCCATGGGATCGCGCCTTGGGCTCGATTCGCCGTGGTCGTCCATACGCCTTGGGTGTCCGTAGCCGGCGGTGGGGTGGTCTGCCAATCACTCGGCACCGCGAGGGTGATGCCCGTCTGCGTCGCCGGCGGCGCCGGCGCACGCCGCGCACGCTGGTAGAAGATAGCCGCCGCCGCCGGGCGCTCGCTGTATTTCTTTAGCGGACCCCACCCACTCCAAGAACCGCCCGAAGGCCGGGTGCGTCCGATCCGCCACACGCGCGGCGCGGCGTCCGTCCAAGTGATCGCACCGGACGACCAATGATCGGGGACCCCGGATGCGGAGGCGTCAAACAACGGCGCGGTCTGCGAAGCCCGATAGGCATACTCGGTCTCCACGAGCGGCGTGACCGTTATGTTGACGGTTAGGTCGTCGGTGCCGCGTGGGTTGCGGGCGCGCCAGATGAACTCGGCATCCCCCACATGCGTGTTTTCCGGTCGAATGGTTATCGCCCGGGTGGTGGTGTTGACCGCGACATACCCGGGTAGGGTGCCGACGGTTGCATAGCTCTCGGCTCTTTCCGCCGCAGGTAATATTTGCTGGTCGGTGGAACCGGCCGGCACCGAATAGGACACGCGGTCTGAGGAAAACAGGGGCGGCCCCTCCGGCTCGACGGTAGCCGCCCGCACCGCCGCGGTGGTCGCGCTTTCGGCGCGCTGGTTAGAACCACCGCCGTCGGTATAGCGTACCGTCGCCCGCAATGGATAGCCGACATCGCCGGCCTGCGGTATGTAGATGGAGACCCACGGCTGCGGCTGCGACGACACCCCTGCCACGTTGATCCACGACGTCGGACCCGACTGCCGCTGCCACTGCCAACGCGGGTTGGTGATGCCGCTGGGGCCGGTCCACTCCGCCGTCAGTTGGGCGCCCTCCTGCGGCGACAACGACGACAACGCTACCGTGCCATCGGCCTCATCGTTATCGAGCAGCGTCACCGTCGCCTCCGGCGATGCACTCGCCACGCCGGACGTCTCAAACGACAGCCTTACCCTCTCGTCGTCGCGATCGGCATCCTCGTTGGCCGTGATCGTAAACGACTCCAACGAATCGCCCGCCGCAAATACCACCTCTCCCTCATTCAATCCCGCCACCGTGTAATCGCCCGGTTCGGTGCCCTCATCGGCCGACACCACCACCGGAATGCTCACCGACCGCGAGGGCGACGGTGATAGCTGGACCATCACCAATGCCGCCGCGCCGCCTTCAAAGGCTTGATACGAATCCGATCCAAACGACACCGATATCAGCCCCGCAGCCACCGGCATGGTCGCCGCGCTTTGGGCGTAGGGATACACGTTTGTTTCCGCTTGATAGCGCACCATCGCCCGGAGCTGTGAACCGACATCATCGGTCGTTGGCGTGTAGGTCGCCAGCGTCGCCGAAGCAATGTCCGTCCACCCATCGGTCGAGCGCTGCCGACGCTGCCATTGCCACTCCACATCCGTCGCAGCCGGGATCAGCGTCGTCTGTATCGCCTCCTGACCCACATACGGATACGGGACTATCGGATCCAGCGTTACCGTTGCGCCGCAGTTTGTCAAGGTGGTATTCGTCATCGTGAGAGTGCCACCTTCATTCTGCACACAGCGAGACCCGTCGCGGATGATGGCATCCGACAAGGTAGCGGTGCCTCCCTCTCTGACGCGGATGCCATACCAGTCGGCATTGGACGGATCAACAGTATTGGCCGAGCGGAAAGTGACGCCGCCGTCGCTGGCATCGCTTTCTGCCTCGACGGTAAGTTCCCCCTCGACGATTAACTCCGAGCGGGTGCGGGTGCGGCCGCTGCCGGTGTCATCGGTGTCCGCTAGAAAGCGGATCTGGGTCCCCCGTTCGATGGTAAGGGTGGTGCTGGCGGGGATCGTCACGTCGCCGCCGACATATACTGTGCCACGCCAAGTCGTGTTCCGATCCAGTTCGCCAGCCCAATAGTTGTGATAGATGTCCACCTCTGCGTAATCGCCCCCTGAAGCACCACGATGAACGCGGATATTGCGGAACGCCAAACGGGAGGGGCGAGGAACGTTATTGCCTAAGGCATAGCGCAGATGAGTCGCGTCCGTCGCTTCAGTGACCGACGGCCTATGCGTACGCCCCGGCAGAAGACCAAACGGGCCGTTCTGCTCGACAGCCCCAAACGGATCGGACAGGCGGTCCTGCCATACGTAGGTATAGCTGGAATTCGCACTCGTCGGTTCCGCCTGTACCAAGCGCCGCCGAGCATCGAAAATAGACCGGCCATCCGCCGGGATGAGTAGGGTATTGTTAAAGCGTCCGAAGTGGGTCGAGCGACGCCAAATGAGCAACCCCGGCGATTGGGTAAACCGATACCAGCCAGTATACTGACCGAACCCCTCTTCGATCGTACGGAAATCCAAGATGTATTGCTGACCATTGGCCCCCGCAACTACGTAGAAATACTCTGGTCCCGGTTCAATGCGCTGGTTGAGAGTCGTCGTCGTGATGTTTACGCGGGCATTCCACCCCAACTCCATCCGGTAGAAGGGATTAAAGGGGTTGGGACAAGAGCGGTATTCCGAGGTATACCCTCCATCCCCGACCCTTTCGGGGCCATGGGCACCGCTCTGCATACTGCCCCACCCCGACAGGTTGGCCGCGAGAAACCGCACCGTGTCTCTTCTCGTTCCTCCATCACTCGTGGGCGTTATAATGACTTGACTCGAATGCTGATTAGTATATAGGTTCGTCCGAATCGCCTCATCCGGACAGCTTGACGCCAGCAGTCCCGGTCGGCTACATCCCCATTCGCCATTTGGATGATAAAAGCCTAGCAAGTGGCCAATTTCGTGGACATGCATGCCGATCCCGGCGAACTCGTCAACACTATGGTCGTTGTTGCCCCAGCCTTGGCGCTCGCCCATGACATAGCGGTAGCCGACTAGATCGGCAGAGTCGATACGTCTCGCACCCGGCGATGTAATTTTATCCGCTTGCGGATGCAGCAGACCGATGGGACTTCGGGCGGAATAGGTGGCTCCTGAATACAAGTAGAGCACCTTGTGGCGCAAGCGGCGCTCGGTGTCATAGGTGCTGTTAGGTAGGTCGTAGGCGTCTGTGTTTGGATACCATCTGTCCACCGAGTCCTGCCCCACCTGCTGAGCGTCGTCCCAAAACAGATTACCCCTACGTTGATCATTCTCGTTAATCTCGGCATAACGGGCCTTGGTTTGCGGTAGCACGACCCAGCGGGGATAGCCCTGTGAATCAGCGGGATTGATCATACGTACGTGCAGTTGGAAGACTCCGGGAGGCCCGCTATCGGGTCGAGCGTTGGGATTGGTGGATATGGAATCGTAATAGGCCCGCACACTGCCGAACACCTCGGGTAACAGATGGTTGCCCTTGGCTACCTTGACGGTGTTGCCTACAAAAGCCGAATCCCGCAGGCTGCCGTAACCGCCGCTGAACAGCCGCTCGAACTCGCGCAGGGTGTAACTGGAACTCGTCGGCACTCCCTGACGGGTGTACCCGTAAGGTAGGTCGTGCTCGTGATAGTCGTAGCTACCTGCTTGTGTCGTCGCATCGTCAAAAGTGACCAACACCACATCCAGCGTACAGGGCGACACCCAAGTCGGACCCGTGTGTACTTGGGCACTGAGAGCACTAACACACAGGACCGACAGCAGGGCGGTAAGTATGATACATCTTGTCTTCATTGGTCGTCTCTCCCCTCCGGCGACTGCACCATTAATGACTGCTTGACCTGACCCCAAGAAGAGGACGATGTGCTTGTGGAGACCAGTGCGTCTTCGTACTTCACCCGAGTGCCACCTAACATCGCGTGGAGAGATTTTACGCTGTTTTCGAATAGGGGATGATCTTCCCCGGAAATCCCCCAGCCACCTATATCAAGGCCATAGCCGGCAAGAAATCCAAACCCCCGCCCTCTCGGTCCTCCTCTAAAGTTGCCATGAAAGTAGAACACGTATATTGGTACGGGTTCGGGTAGGATTTCCACCGTGACTCGATTGGACCCCTCGTTGGTCGGGATCTCGTATCCGGCTTCGTTGGCTCCGTCGAATCGATAGATGGCCTGCTCGCCATCGGTGGTGCGTTCCATCAGATGCGTACCCTCCCAGCGCAGCTTCTTGCCCGCGATGAAATGCGGCGGCGCTGGTGGCCAGTCGGCCGGCATGTCGCTGATTACGTAATACGTCTTGCCGTCGATGACCTCCGTACGCTCCACCGTGATCGTGAGTTGGCCCTTCCGGTCCCAGAAGGTGGGCCACCGATCATAGTCTTCTGTCATGAATTCGACATCGAGATAGAAGTGCTTGTACGTCCACGAATTACCCACGGCCAGCGGCAGATAATCCGATGCCTCATAGTCCGTGGCGATGGCGGGCAGCACCCCACTCAGGCTGAGCAGAGCTACCCAAAGCAAGCGAAACTGCTTCGTTCGCATGATTGATCTCCTTTCAAGAGATAGGAAAGTCGTCGTTCCAGCGGCCTCAAGCCGATCTGAGACGACGCGATAGGATACCGGATGCGGCCTCGGTGCCGCAGCGGCTTTACTGCAACCGGATATAAGCATATTGCGTGCCAACGAGCCGACCACGCACCAAAAAAATCGTGTGGATATGACCTAAAGGGTTGATAAACATGACACTTAAAAAAATATGAGCATATTTTCTACCCTTCGCATCCGATGGGTTGCCGTTCATTTTGAACGACTTTTCCGTTCATTCTGCACTATTTTTTCGTTCATTTTGAACGACTTTTTATGCCCGGCGGCTTGGGTTTTACGCCTTCTTGGGCCGTTTCACCCCATACTTGCGCATGTAGTAGCGCAGCTTCTCCGGCCCGATGCCCAACCGCTGCGCCGCGCCATGCTCGCCATAGATCCGCCCCTTGGTCGCCTGCAGTGCTTCCTCAATCTGCTGCTTTTCGGCCTGGGCGACTTCTGCCTTCCTCCCCGGCCAATCCCGACCCACGCCGGCTTCAACCAAAGGAACCGAGGGAGCCGACGCCGGGGGCAACATGTCCTCCTCTTCCTCTTCCTCTTCGTCCAACAGCACATCCGCTATCTCAAGGACCTCGCCCTCGCACAAGATCATCGCCCGATGGATACAATTATCCAACTCCCGCACATTGCCCGGCCAAGCATATCCCTGCAAATAGGCCATCACCTCATCGCTCAAATTCGGCACGGACCGCTGGAACCTGCGGGCATACCGACGCACGAAATGCGCTGCCAACATTGGAATATCCTCCCGCCGCTTGCGCAGCGACGGCACCCGCAACGGAAATATCCGCAAACGGTGGTACAAATCCGCCCGGAACCGCCCGGCCTGCACGGCCCGTTTTAGATTGACGTTGGTCGCCGCAATCATCCGCACATCCACCGGAACGGACCCGGTGCCGCCGACGCGGGTCAGGCGACCCGTCTCCAAGACATGCAGCAACCGCTGTTGGGAGTCCATTGACATGTCGCCAATTTCATCGAGGAACAGCGTGCTGCCATCAGCCTCTTCAAAATAGCCGACGTGCCGACTCACAGCGCCGGTAAAAGCGCCCTTCTCGTGGCCGAACAGTTCGCTGGCGACTATCCCGGCGGACAATCCACCACCATTGACGGCGATCAACTTGCGCGGGCGGCGGGCGCTCATGGCGTGGATCGTTTCAGCGAACAAGCCCTTGCCCACGCCGGTTTCGCCTAACAAGAGCACGCTCGTATCCCTTTTAGCGACCTTCGCGGCCTCTTGCAACAGCCGCGCCATAAGCGGACTCTGGCTGAGTATCTTGGCCGTTGATTGCTCGTTTGGCTCATCGGCGACCTCTCCCCCCCGTGTGCTCATTGATGCGAATCTCCATGGTTTAGAAGTAAAAAATGAGATACATGCGCTGGCCGGTCTTTTGGCTCTAGGCAGCTTTCAGGCCGACGACCGCGCATAAAAAAATCCTTTAGGAAGGCCCTAAAGGATTGAAAACAGGAGGCTTAAAATGGTAGGAGGGAGGGTTTTATGCTTAAACGCTCAGCCCTTGTGGCGCGTCATGTACACAACTTTCTGTTCATCTGCACCGCTTTTTGTTTATCGAGACTACCTTCTCACGAAGTCTGGCCGGGGGTCATTTGTATGTTGTATTGTCCTCACAAATCGGCCAATTTGTGAGGATGAGGGGCGCGTCAATCGTCATTAGGTGGGCCGGTGTTGGCGCACTGGCAGGACCGAGCGGGGATAAGAAGCCGCGTAACATCACATGGTAACTAACTTTTTCGCAAGACTACTAATTGGTCTTTTCAATTAAATTTATTGCCTATGCACTGGACTCCCGCTTGCGCGGGAGAGACGTCATTCCCGCGCAAGCGGGAGTCCAGACTAAAAGACTAAAATAGAAAATGGCAACTAACTTTCTTGAAAGGCCACTAATGGCCGGGAAGCGAAATTTGTATCGCGCGCTGGGCGGCGCGGGTCTGCTGTTGCTCGGGTGCGGTGAAGAAGCGCCGCCGCCCCGCGAGCCGGTGGTCTTTGTCGATGTGGCCGAACAAGCCGGTCTGCACGGGCGCAATGTCTCGGGCAAGCCGCAAAAAACCTATATCATTGAGTCCAAGGGCGGCGGCGCGGGTTTGTTCGACTACGACAACGACGGCTACCTAGACGCGTACCTAATCAATGGCTCCTCCTTCGATCCCCTGCCCGATCCCCGACCCAGCAACCGGCTCTACCGCAACCGGGGCGATGGCACGTTTGCCGATGTCACTCGCACGGCCGGCGTGGGCGACACGGCTTGGAGCATGGGCTGTGGGGCTGCGGACTACGACAACGATGGCGACACCGACCTCTTGGCGACCAACTACGGCCCCAACCGGCTCTACCGGAATCGGGGCGATGGGACCTTTGACGAGGTGGCCCAAGCCGCGGGGGTGGCGGATCCGCGCTGGAGCACGGGCGTTGCCTGGGGCGACTACGATGTGGACGGGGATGTGGATCTGTACGTGGCCAATTTTGTCCGCTTTAATCCCGACGAACTCGCCGAAGCCGATCTCTATCAGTTGTGGAAGGGGATCAAGATATTCCAAGGCCCCAACGCCTATGAGGGAGAGCAGGACGCGCTCTACCGGAATCGGGGCGACGGCACCTTTGAGAATGTTACCACTCAGATCGGCGTTGACCCAGTGGCGTACAACGGTTTCCAACCCGTGTTTGTCGATAGCGATAGCGATGGATATCTGGATCTGTACGTGGCCAACGACACCGATCCCAATCTGCTGTTGCGCAACTTGGGCAACGGGCGCTTCAAAGATGTCTCCTTGGCCACGGGTGCCAGCCACAGTGCTGATGGCGAGGAACAAGCCGGTATGGGCGTGGCCGCGGGCGACTACGACAACGATGGCGATTTCGACTTTTTCGTCACCCATTTCTCCGAGGATTACTACACCTTGTACCGCAGTGAAGAAGGACGCCTTTTTACCGATGTGAGCCACGCGGTGGGCGTGGGCGAAGTGAGCATGCCCTTCGTGGGTTGGGGCACGGGCTTTTTCGATCGCGACAACGATGGCGATTTGGATCTATTTGCCGCCAATGGCCACGTCTATCCGGTCTTGGACGACTACGATGTGGGCACGCGGTACGCCCAGCGCAATTTTCTCTTTGACAACGCTGGCAGTGGATCCTTTGTCGAAATTGGTGCCCAAGCCGGCAGCGGCTTGGCCGTGGAAAAGGTGAGCCGGGGGGCGGCCTTTGGCGACTACGACAACGATGGCGACATCGACATCCTCATTCTCAATATCGACGATACGCCCACCCTGTTGCGCAACGACGGCGGCAACCGCAATCACTGGCTCCAGATCTCCCTCATCGGCACCGCGAGCAATCGGGACGGCATTGGGGCCCGCATTGAGGCCGTGGTGGCTGGCCTCGTCCAGATCCGCCAAATTGTCGCGGGGACCAGCTTCCTGTCGCACAGCGACATCCGCGCCCACTTCGGATTGCAACGGGCCACCAAGGTCGAGCGGCTGGTAGTGCGCTGGCCCGGCGGCTGGGTCGAGGAATTTAGGGATCTCGACGCCGACCAGTGGCTGGTGATCACCGAGGGCAAGGGGCTTGCGGTGCGCCGGACGCAGGGCACTTTTGCCGAGTTCTAAGTACACGGCAGTATATGCATAGCATCGAGATACAAGATGCTTCGACTCCGCTTCGCTTCGCTCAGCATGACATTGGAAAGCAGCGCGTCAGCAGTTGTCATGCTGAGCGAAGCGAAGTATCTCATACCGCCTACTGTCGTGTACTTAGGCCGAGTTGTAACTATGTGCGCGTCTAAATTTTATAAACTCCTACTGCTCGCCCTCATCGCCTGGGGATGCGAGCCGGAAATAGCGGTGGATCAACCCGCGCTGGTGGCCAAACTACCGGACGGGACCGAGATGGCCTTTGTCTGGATTGAGCCGGGCACCTTTGTCATGGGCTCGCCTCCCACTGAACCAGGACGAGACGACGACGAGGCACCGCAACGCGAGGTGCAAATTACCCGGGGTTTCTATCTAGCGCAGACCGAAATCACCCAGCAACAGTGGACTGCGGTCATGGATACGCAGCCGTGGGCCGGCCTAGATTTCGTCCTCCAAGGACCGGACTACCCGGCCGCCGGCCTGTCGTGGCTCGACGTCGAGCAATTCGCCGCGGCCCTCAACGCCAGCGCTGGTGCTGAACTCTATCGCCTGCCTACAGAGGCAGAGTGGGAGTACGCCTGCCGGGCTGGTACCACTACCCGCTGGTCTTTTGGCGACGACGAGGCACTGCTGGACGACTTTGCTTGGCACACTGGCAATACTTGGGATGTCGGACTGCGACACAGCCAGTTAGTGGCGACGAAAAAACCCAATCCTTGGGGTTTGTACGATATGCACGGCAATCTGTGGGAGTGGGTACACGACTGGTACAGTCCCGAGTACTACGGCAGTGCTCCCAAAGTGGATCCTTCCGGCCCCACAACCGGGGTACAGCGCGTTCTCCGGGGCGGTTATTTCCACAACAACGGAGCCCGCCGCCTGCGCTCGGCCAACCGCCTCAGCCAAGTGCCGCACGGGCGCTATGCCTCGGTGGGGGCGCGGCTGCTGAGGGAGGGGCCGCCATGACTAGCCGCCAACGAGTCTGGCTCCCTATTCTGCGTCCATCTGCGTCATCTGCGGATTCGGGGCTGCCATGACCAGCCGCCAACGAGTCTGGCTTTTCCGCCTCGCTGGGCTGGGACTGGGGTTGGTCCTCGTCGTGGTCGCGGAACTGCTGTTGCATTTGGTCCCGGCCTTGGCTCCCGAGCCTTTTCTCGTCACCTTGGCCGAGCGCGACGAGCGGCGCTTGCGCAGCATCAACCCCCTCTATGCCAAGCGCTTTTTCTTTCAGCGCTATCAAGGCAAACTCATCGGCAGCGGCCGCATGGGGGCTCAGCCCTTTTTCGAGCCGACTCCTTCCAAGCCTTTTCGCGTGGTCTTTGCCGGTGCCTCCACGATCCAGGGCTATCCCTATGTCCAATCCCTTGCGGCTCCGTCCTTTTTGGCGGTCATGCTGCAGGACATCTGGCCTGATAAAGAGGTTCAGGTGTTCAACTTGGGCATCACGTCAATCGCCAGTTTTGCCGTTGCTAGAGTGGTCGAGGACGCCTTGCAACTGGAGCCGGACCTAGTCGTGGTGTACACCGGCCACAACGAATTCAATGGGATCTACGGGGTTGACGAACACCATTCGCCCCTGCGCAACCGGCTGCACTACTTCCTCATGCAGAGACGGCTCACCGCCTTGGTGCGGACGGGACTGGACCATTTTCGCGGCAACGAGGTTTCCTCTACTGCCTTGGCGCGGATCATGGCCGAGCGCGGCCAAGTCGCACTGGACAGCCCGCGGCGTCGGGTCGCTCCCAAGCACCTGCGCGCCAATCTGCTAAGTGTGGTCGCCGCCTGTAGCGAAGCCGAGGTTCCGTTAATCTTGTGTACCTTGGCGGCCAATGAGGCTGGTTTTGCGCCTGGGGCTGGGGCCGCGCCCCCTTTAGAGGAGCATCTGGCCCAGCAGTGGCAGCAACAGGTGGCCAAGGCCGCCGGGGTTCTGGTGCTGGAGACCCCGTCCTTAGAGGCTGTCCACGGGGCGTTGGAGCATTTGACCGCGGCGGCTCAGTTGTGGGAAAAACACGCCTATCTATGGTATCTCAGGGGCCGGGCCTTAGTTCACTTGCAGCGTCCTGATGAGGCGCACCAAGCCTTTGCCAAGGCCCGCCAACTCGACACCATGCCCTGGCGGGCCCCGCGCTCTTTCAACGCGGTGATCGACAGCGTGGCGCGTCAAAGCGGGGCTGGGTTAGCCGATGTGCAAGCGTCCTTTGATCGGGCTGCTCCTCCCGAAGGCGTGGGCTGGGAGTTGATGGCCGATCACCTGCATCCTTCGGTGGCGGGACAGGCTCTGTTGGCTCGCACGGTCGTCGAAGCTGTGCCGCAAGTCGTGGACGAACCTGTCGAGCTGGAGCGCCTGCGCAGCGATGATCAGTACCGAGACCTGCTGGGCGATTTGCCCGTCGGCCGCCTGCGGGTCTTCCAAGCCATGGCCGAATTGTTCAGTCGGCCGCCCATGGACCGGTACAACGCCCACAATGCCACGCGCTACCAGCGATTGGCCAAGCAGCTATGGGAAGGACTCTCCGCGGCGGAGCAGCGCGGTGCTGAACAGTGGATGCGCCACCGGGAACAGGGGCTGCTGGCTCTGCAAGTGGCCGAGCAACTCTTTGCCGTGCGCGATTTTCCAACGGCCCGCTCGTACTACAGCGCGGCCCGCCGGGAAGCGCCCTTTACCCTGCGGGGCGATCTGTGGGCTGCGGTGCAGTGGGGGCGGACCTTTCCTATGAGCGGCGAGACCATCTCTGGCGACCGGGCCGCGGTCCTGCAACGCGCCCTGCAGCGCTTTCCCTTCATCGTCGGCTCTGATCCGGCCGATTCGGGATTCGCTGCGCTGATCAAAGGCCAGCTCCACTTTCTGCTGGGACAGTACCAGCAGGCTCTGACGCCTCTTTTGCAAGCCCTTGAAGTGCCCCAGATCCAGCGCGAATACATCTTTGTGCTCTTCCCGGCGCTGGCGCAGACCTTGATCTACAACGACCGCTTGGAGGACGCCCGCCGCCTCGCGCGTCAGTTCGCCGCCGAAGGATCGCACACTCAGTATTTCATCCCCCTAGTGGAAACGCTGGTAGGGGACCGCGCCAAAAGAGGGGCCTTGTGAAACGCCTAGTAGCTCTGTTGCTCAGCGTCGGTCTAGGTGCCTGCGATAAGGCCTCGGGGCCGACGGACTCCGAGGACCCGCCGGGCATGGTGAAAATCCCGGCCGGTCCCTTCATCATGGGCTCTGACTCTGGTGCCAGTGACGAGCGCCCCGCACATTCCGTGCAGCTCAATGGCTTCTGGATTGACCGCCACGAAGTGAGTACGGCCGAGTGGAATGCCTATGCCCAAGCCATGAACTTGCCCATTCGGTCGGCCCCGGACGACCATCCGATCATCTCGGTGGGCTGGCCCGATGCCCTATCCTATTGCCAGTGGGTCGGCAAGCGCCTGCCCACGGAGGCGGAGTGGGAAAAAGCCGCCCGGGGGACCGATGGGCGCACCTACCCCTGGGGTGAAGGCATCGATCGCACTAGGGCCAACTACGGAACGGATTTTTGCTGTGACGTCGACGCCAGCGATGGGTACTCTTTTACTTCGCCGGTGGGTCATTACCCACAAGGGGAATCGCCCTATGGGGTCCGCGATATGGCCGGCAATGTCTGGGAGTGGGTGGCAGACTGGTATCACAGCGAGTATTATACCGGCGAACACGAGCGCAATCCCCTTGGACCGGCGGATGGAACGCTGAAAGTGGTGCGCGGGGGCTCGTGGTCCAATGCTCCCAATCTGTTGCGCGCTTCGTACCGCCGGGCCTGCAGTCCGTTCAGCGCCGATGGCAATGTCGGCTTTCGCTGCGCGGTGGACGAATGATCCCCACAATTCTGCAAAGTTGTCTCAAAGCCCTTATTGGCTGTTCCCCGACGGCAAGGATCCGCAGATGAACGCAGATGAACGCGGATGTGAAATGAGATTGAGCGGAGCGCACGTAGGATGTTGAGACGGCTTCTGCAAGAACGGATCCCGCTCGCCGTTGTCGGCCTCGCCGCCGTGTGTTCCACCGTCCAGACCGAGGCGCTCACCTATGAGCAGACTGCATGGCGCAGTGCGCTCTACTACCGCACCACCTTTGAGGCACCCGAAGCCGGTGAGGGCTTGCTGCATATAGCTGCAGCCGACAGCTTTGCCGCGTACTTCAACGGCGAGCTAGTCGGCAGCGATTCCAGCGTGGTGCAGCCGCGCGTTTTTGCCGTGCCGGTGATGCGCGGCGACAACCACATCGCCGCGCTGGTGGTCAATCGCGGGCGCGGACGGGGCAATGGTTTGGCCGCGACCTTGGCCGTGGAATTTGCTGCGGGGGATACCTCGACAGTGCAAACGACGACTGATCGCACCCGCCAGCCTTGGTACTGGAGCGCTCAGTTGCAGACTGATGAGGGGTGGACGACCGCCGAGGTGGTGCGGGACGAGGCTTGGCATCTGGTGCAAGAAGGTGCGCTAGAGCCGACTTTGTCCATTGGACAGCCCATCGCCGGCTTTTTAGGTGGGACGGATATCGGCTCTCTAGCCGGTGGGATTATCCTCAAACAAGTGCGCGGCCAAAATTTGGCCAAGGACCGGACCTCCAACCGCCCGGAGGTGCTCGACGGCGATTTGAATACCTCGTGGAATCCGCCGATCAACGCCCTGAATTTCAATGCCGATATCGACTTGGGAACGCGGCGCAAAATCCACGCTGTGCGGGTTCTGACCCGGGGTCGCACCCAAGAGCAGTTCTTTGACCGCTCCCTGCGCGGGTACTCCATTCAGGTCAGCGACGATCAAATCCGCTGGACCGAAGTGGCCATCCTGCGCGACATCGTCGATTTCATCCGCAGCGAGGTGCGCTTTGCGCCGCTGTGGACGCGCCATTTGCGCTTGGTCATCGTGGATATCAACGCCATCACCCAGCCCAACGTGGCCGAAATAGAGGTGTACGGCAGCCTGCACGCAGAGCGGGGAACGTTCATTTCGGTGCCGCTCGACCTCGGCGCTCCGGACGTGGTCAAGAACATAGGTCGGGTGCGCTGGCAAGCCACGGTTCCCGCTGGCACGGAACTCACCGTGCAGTTCCGCAGCGCCGACCAAGCCGCCACGCTAGCCGATTCGGCAGGGGGGTGGAGTACGCCTCTAACTACCGGGGACATCTGGTTCCCAGCCGAGGAACCGCGTGCGCTATTGCAATACCGGGTCAACATGGCGACCCACTCCCCCGAGAAAACCCCTGTTTTTGAGCACCTAGAGATCGATTTTGATCTCGACCAAGTGCCCGTCTCCAAGGCGTGGGGCCGCATTGCCCCCAACCGCGTCCCCATGGGCCGGGATACCTCCTTTACCTACACCCTTGATGTGGAATTCGCCGACGCCGACGCAGGGCTAGCCCAGATCCGCATCGACGTGCCCGCGCCGGCCGTACTCGAAGAAATCACCGGCTTGGAGGATAGTGCGCTTGAGGCTTGGGACTCGACGCGCGACCAGCTCATCATCTCCTTGGCCGAGCCGCTGCGGCAGGACGCCCAGTTGCAAATTCGCTTTAGGACGCGAACGCACGCGGCGATCCATGCGTTTCGCGCCCGCCTCTTTGCGCCCAATTCTGACAACCCGCTCAACGCGGCCGAGAACGCGGCTGTTGACCCGCAGAGCAATGCACCTTATTCGTGGGTGTTGTCGGCTGCGACCTCGGAGGAGCGGGCGCTCTCCCAAGTGCGGGTCCACCCGCCGGTCTTCAGCCCCAACGCCGATGGGATCAACGATTTTGCCACGATTGAATTCGCCCTCTCCAAGGTCGCGGCCCCGCGACAGGTAGGCATCCGCATCTTCGATCTGAGCGGACGCTTGGTGCGCGACCTCAGTCCGCCGCCGCTATCGGCTGGCGTCTATGTGCGGCTGCCAACCGACCCCCGACCCCCGGGTTTATGGGATGGGCGCAATGCCACGGGTTCGCGAGTGGCTCCGGGCCTGTATCTCTATCAGGTGGAAGTTGAGGTAGATACGGGCGCGGAACGCGTCGCCGGGGTCGTCGGAGTGGCCTATTAGGTGCCGAGGAACAAACCATGCTGCCGTTAGCCATCCTATCTCTACTGACTCTCGCCGCGGCTGCAACTCGCTTTGTGCCCACGGCCGAGGAGATGCAGGCCCGCTTTGAGCACGGCCAGAACTTCTACGCCTCTGGAGCCTACGATCAGGCCATTGAAAACTACCGCCACATCATGCGCAGTCGGCACAAGCTGCTCGCGATGGAGGCCATTCGAGTTTCCGTCGGCCAGATAGACGCGCCTCTGCAAGAAGTAGCCGCGTACCAAATTGGCAATGCCTATTTCAAGATGGGCGAAGAAGAACTCAAAAGGGCGGCGCAGGCTCGCAGCGACGAAGAGTGCGCCCAGCACCAGGAGCGGGCCGACGACTTATTGGCACAAGCCGTGGAGGCGTTTGTCGCCACCGAGACCCTCTCCGCTACCCCGACGCTCCAAGCTCTCGCCCGCAGCCGCGCCGTGGCCTGCGCGTACCGCATGGGAGATTACCATCGCACTATCGACGAAGCGCGGCAACTGGTCGCCAGCTATCCCACCAGCCCCTACGTGGCTCATGCGCTGTACGATATTGGCTGGTCGCACTATCAACTGCGCGAGTACACCCAAAGCATTGCGGTTTTCGAGGATTTGGTCGGGCGTTTCCCCTCGGGGTATCGCACCAGCAGGGCGCTGTTTCAAATTGGCGAATGCTACTTTGCGCTGGAGCGCTTTGCCGAAGCCATCCCCAGCTATCAGCGGCTAGTTGACTCGCAGCGCCTCGACCGCATGTCCGAGCGCGAGATTCTGCGCATGCAGCGCAACAAACTCGCCGGCCTAGTCGACGAGACCGAGTTGGAGATTGCCGCCAAAGCCCTACTGCGCATTGGCGAGTGCCGCGAGCGCACCGGAGAGTACGCACTGGCCGTAGAGGCATACTCCTTGGTGGCCGCGCGCTTTGCCGACGAGCGCCGGCTGTCCGAGGAAGCTTATTTGCGCCAAGCGCAGTTGCACTACCAGCGCGGCGATGTCGCCGCCAGTATCGCAGTGTACCAGCGCGCCCTAGAAGCGCAACAGGATGACTTTGGCCGGGCGCGGCTGCAATTGCTACTGGCCAACCGCTACTTTGAAACCGGAAACTACCTAGAGGCCGTGCGCGAGTACAGCGCGTACCGCGACGACTATGCCGCCTTTGCGGCTCAAGCCGGCCTGCCCCTCGAAGGAGTGGGATTGCAAATTGCCCGGGCTTGGTTCGGCCGTGCTGAAGCGGAAGAGGTCGCGCCCGAGGAACGGGCCGATCTTTTTCGCCGCGCCGAAGCGGAATTGCGCCGCACCTTGGAAGCCTTTCCCAACTCGCCCTACGAAATGGACCTGCGCTTCAATTTGGGGCTGGCCCTGCAGCGCCAGAGTGAGGAGGCCACCACCGCACAGGCCCTCGACATTTTTCGGGAATTAGCGGCCTCGCCGCAGGCCGACGGGTACCGGCACAGCGCCCTTTTCCAGTGCGCCCGCATCCTCCACGGTCGCAGCGAGTACGCGGATGCCATCCAGATCTATCAGAGCTTAGACGAAGAGCTAGGCGACAAACCCGAAGCCGATATCGCCCGCTTTGAAGCGGCCATAGCTCAGCGCGATGCCGGTGCTTGGGAGGAGGCGGTCTCCTCCTTTCTTCAGGTTCGCGGCGAGGCAGAAATTCACTCGCGCTCCCGACTCGAAGCCGGTCGCCTCCTGCTGCAGCAGGGCCGCACCCAAAGGGCGCTGGCAGTCCTGCGGGAGGGTGCCCAAACCGAGACCGATAGGGTTTCCCAAACGCTGTTCAATTACCTCATCGCCACGGCCCTGTCCCGAACTGACGACCTCGATGCGGCCCTGCCCTACTTTGACCAAACCCTAGCCGCTGCGGATTCGTCCTTTGTCCACCAAGCCTTTTACGGCCGGGGCATGGCCTATTTCAGACTCGGCCAGCACGCCCAAGCCATTGCCGATCTCGAACGCGCCGCCGCGGATTCGTCTCTCACCGCGGCTTCCCGGCTGTTGGCTGCGGCCTATATCGCCGGTGGACGTATCGATCAGGGGTTGCAGCTATACCAGCGTTTACTGCAGACGGCTTCCTCTCCGCTCCAACGCGGCGAGTACTCGCTGGCCTTGGCCGAAATCGCCTATCGCCAAGAGCGCTACGGCCAAGCCATTGCCACCTGCCGGGAGTTGCTCGCCCTCGACTTTGCCGAAGAAGAGCGGCCCTTAGAGCGCACCTACTATCTGCGCGAAAAGGGGCACTGGCTCATGGCCGATGCCGCCTTGCGCTTGGAAGATTACCAAGCCGTGGCCGACGCCGCGACTGCGGGTCTGGCAGCGTACCCGAGCGGATTTTACGCGCCCGATTTCCTCTTCTTGGGCGGGCTAGCCGCCCTGCAACTGGACCGCTACGAAGAGGCGGTTGGCCGCTTGCAGGACTCGATCACTCGCTACCCGGAACACCCCAGCGCCGCGGAAGCTCACTACTATCTGGGATACGCGTACTTTAACCAGACCCTTTTTGCCCAGGCCGTGGCTGCCTTTGAGTTCGTCGTGGCTCAAGCGCAGGACCGCAACATTGCCCCGGACGCTCTCTTTCGCCTGGCCGAATGTCGCTATAATCTGCAGCAGTACGACCAAGCCCAGGCCCAGTACCAGCAGCTCATTGACCGCTATCCCCACAGCCCCTTGGCCGCGGAAGCCCTCTACAACATTGGCTGGTGTCTGATGAATTCCCTCGCCGGGGATGCGGACCAGAGGAACAAAGAGGTGCAACAAGCCTTTGCGGCGTACCTCGAAAACTTTCCCGAAGGCCGCTATGCGTCCATGGCCCGCTATACCCTCGGCGAGCTGTTGTACAATCAAGGCGACCACCAAGCGGCGTACGACATCTTTCGCCAAATCGAAGAACAGTACCCCGGTACTCCGGCTGCCGCCCAAGCCGCCGCCATGTTGCCCGAACTGCGCGAGGCCGTGGCCTACGGAGATTACGCGGCGTTGACCGACAGCCTCAAAGCCGCGTCCGAACTCAGCGACGCCGAGGCGATTCGCGCCCTAATCCCCCGCTTTGAACAGGTTTGGCGTCAATTCCCCCACACTTCTAGCGGGATAGCCGCCCGGGCCAATATTGGGGTTTGCCATCAAAAGTTAGGGGAATGGCAACGGGCTGTAGAGGTGTTTGACGCCATTCTGAGCGCGGCCCGGGAAGACAGCAGCCTGCTCGCCCCCAACATCCGCGCCTTTGTCGAACGCCGCCGCGCCACCATTGCGAGGAAACACTTGTGAAAGCTGTACGCTCCGCGGACCCGCTCGCCGTTCTTGCGGCCAATCGGCGCTTGCTCTACTGGGGCCTGCTGATCTCCCTAGTGTTGCACTTGGTCTTTGTCGCCTTGTACTTTCGCCCCGTTGAGCAGGCCGAGGAAGAGGTCGTCGTCCGCCTCGAATGGCAAGAATTGGACACGCCGCTGCTGATTCCGCCCCCTCAGTTGAGCCGGGAATTCGCCTTTAAAAAGCAGGTTATCCCCGAGGGTACCCCCATTATAGCCGTGCAGCGGGATCAGACGGCCACTGTGGTGGGCGGCTTCAGTGGTTTGGGTACTCAGTTGGATCAAGCTGCTGCGGGCCGGCGTTGGAGTCGCACTCGCAGCGGCCACGACTTTATCGCCGACATGGGTGCCCAAAGCATGGGCCTTGGCGTGGTGGGCGTCCCCCAGTTCAAAGCTGTTGAAATGACCAGTCTGAAGGAGCCGGAAAGGCGCATTGACATGCAGGCGGAATTTCTCGATCTGGACGCTATTGACACCGGCAAGTACCGGGGCATGGTCATTCAGGATCCGGCCGACAAGCGCAACATCCAAGGCTTTGTGTATTTGGGGCTGGCCTGGGGCAGCATCCTCCAGCCCTCGCGCCAGCGCTCGATTTCCCAGTTGGTGCGGGCCATCAACCAGTACACTCGCATTGAGGCCCGGGTCATCGACCAGATGTTTATCGACTCTCAGGATTTGTTCAAGGCCCCCTTTGTGTACATCACCACCCGCAGCGCGTTTGAACTGACCGAGCACGAAATTGACAATCTGGGCAAGTACCTACGCAACGGCGGTTTCCTAGTAGCCGACAACGACCGGCCCGAGCTGGAATACGGTCCGGCCGAAGCCTCGCTGCGGGACATGTTTAAGCAGGCCCTAGGCCGCGACGCCCGCTTTGTGCCCATCCCCAACGAGCATCCGCTCTACCACGTATTTTTCGACTTTGACGATGGCCCGCCCCCGGGAGGCGAGGAATTGTCCGGGGGTAACTTTCGCAGTTCGGTGTACTACTTGGAGGGCATTTTCCTCGGCGACCGACTGGTGGCGGTGTATTCCGACAAGGGGTACGGTGCCTTCTGGGAACGCGAAAGCGAAAACGAACCGCACCTGAAATTGGGAGTCAATATGGTGGTCTTCGCCCTGACGCAGAAGGGCTCCATCGCCCAGCAGCAAATCGATTTTTACAATCAGGTGCGCTGAGCACATGCGTATTTCGCTCGCTGGCCACGCGCTATGGAGCGCCTTGCTGCTCGCTGGGTGCACCCTCCTCTATCCGCCGCGCTACGAGCGCGTATCCCTGCTGATGCCCCAAGCCGATATAGGGGTGGAGTATACTCTTGGAGAGGACGGGACTGTCGCATATACGATGGAGGGACTGCGGGTCGAGGTCCGCTACATGACCGACCGCGCCCTAAATGCCTTGTGGCCGCAGGAGTCCTCTCAGGGGCCGCATTCGTACAATGCCTATACGTACGGCGACTTCGTCGATCCCCAGACGGGGTACGTGCGCAATCGCTTTACGGTTTTTGCGGTCTCCGTGTACAATCTGGATTTTCCCAAGGTGGAACTACAGCCGCTACAGAGCCGGCTCACGACCAACCGCCGGGGAGAGGAACTGACTCCCTACGGCATATCGACCGGATCGGCGGCCCATAGTTTTGAATCTTACTACCGCACTCGGAAAGGCGTCACTGGCAATGAGGACTACCGCTTTGACATGCGCATGGGGCAGGTGCGCACCAGCAATTACGGCGTCGGGGAGAAAATCTACAAAGGCGAAAACTACAGCGGCTTTATCGTCTTTGAGCCGCTGGCCGACGAGGTGGAAGAGGTGCGTTTACACATCCGGGATTTCATCCTCAAGTTCAATGCCTTTGACCAGCCTTTGCAGACCTTTGACATGGACTTTCGCTTCGCGCGCCAGATCGAGCAAGCGGCGTTGGTCAATCGGACCCAAGCAGAAGCCGTACTCGCCACCACGCAGGCGCGCTTGCAGGCACCCAGCGAGGTGAGTGGCTATGCCCCAGACGATCTGGCGCGCGCGCCCGAGACCATCGATGCGTTTGTCCGCTCCCAACTCGACGCGTTCAACCGCTGCTTTGCCAGTGAATTCCAAGCCGGTCGGGCGTTGCCGGGCAGCGCGACCATCCGCTTTGTCGTCTTGGCTAGCGGTCTGGTCGAAAGCGCCCAGCTCCTCGCTTCGACCGTGGACAGCGACTCTGTGGGCGATTGTCTAGTCGAACAGGTCAAACGCTGGCGCTTGCGGCCCTCGGCTAGCCTCGACCTACGTGCGGTTGCGGATTCGGTCGCTGGAGTTCAGACTCCTACCCCTGGACTCGACAAAGTTACGGCGACCTGTTTTGTCGAGTTCGCGGAGACGGAGCCCGACTGAGATTACTCCAAGATTTCCACTCCGGTGTCCGTCCTCCCCAGCACATAGGTCCGGCCTTCGGTGGGCGCCTCCAGTTTTATCTCGTGCCCAGGCCAGACTTCTATCTCTAAACGGGCTGCGCCTTCCCCTTGGCTGAACAGCCGCACTACGGCCCGTTCCTTCAAGCGCAAACCCGACCACAGCACCCCTTCGTCCTGCACGGCCGGCCCCGCTAGATTCATCACTTGGCCAGCATCGAGAAAGTCGCGGTAGCCGAGCATTTCGTCGTACACGGCGACTGCATCGAGCACTTCAAACAGCGCGATTTCCTCGTACCCCTCGCGCCAAGCATTGAAAAGCTGCATGCCGTCGATGCCGCGCAGCCACATGTGCCGCAGGGCCTCGCGGTACGCCTCTCGGCTCATGTATGGGGTCTCGTCCTCTTGGTGGTTTACAATCGGACACCAGCGCGCCACCCAGGGAAAACTGGCTACTTCTGGCCCATAGGCTAGGCGGTTGGCCGTGTCGCCGGAAATTTGCCGCAGCAGATTGTGCATGTGGAGTTGGTTGACGTGGCGCTGGTCTAGGGGATAGTCGTCTTGCCACGCTGTTTGCCAGAATTTGTCGTTGCCGTACGCCACGGGATTGGTGGCTGTAAACAACGGGGGGATGCCCGGCGGCAATGCCCGGTTATTGACAAAGTAGAGCAAGGGCCTAGTCTGAGTGGAATACACAGTGTGCCAGTTGGTGATGGAGCACAGGGGAAAAATTTCGCGCACTGGCCCGGCCAGGTACGCTCCGTAGAGCTGTTGGTAGTGCCGCCAGTAATAGGCCCAGTACTGGTCTTCGTCCGCCAGCACTTCCGGTGGCAATTGCACCCGGCAGCGCTGGCAGTGCGCGAGCTGTTTGAACAGGTGGCTCCAGGGATAGGGGTCTCCTTCCCAATCCATCCACACTGCATCGACTGTGACGCCGGCCGCCCGAAAGGCACCCAGCGTATCGCGCACTTGGTCGGCCATGATCTCCCAGCCCTCGATCATCTTGGGACAGGTCCCGTGCCACGATCCCAAGGCTCCTCGTCCCGCCATTTTGTAGTGGTAGCCAGCGTCGAATTGGTGCGCCCAAGCACTGGAATCAGCGGCCAGAGAATAGGGCCAAGCCCCGGCATCGCCCTGCATGAAAATCACCGGCGACCCGGCTTCTTGCAGCGCTTTGGCCGCGTCGATCATGCCTTTGTCCAACCGCAGATGCTGCGTCAAGCCGCGCGCCAATAGCATCTGGATCTGGTCCGCAGACAGCGGCGCAAAACCCACGCTGTGCCACATAATCATGGGCCAGCGGTCGGACCGTGCATGTTGGAGGGGTGGCACCTCTTTTGCGACTACTTCCAGCCAGGGCGTCGAAGTCAGATACGCGGTTCTGGCTGGGGCGGTCGGCTCTACGTGCCCTGGGGCATCAGCACCTAGGGCGAGCGCGCAAACGGCCACGGCTAGCAGGGCTGGCGGGATTCTTAGGTTGATTTTTTTCATAGTGTGTTCTCCCTTGGGGAAAGTCTAGCGAGAGTCAAGGAGTATTGTTGTATATACTACACGACAGTAATCTAATGGATGTTACGCATGGGCATCATAGGTATAAGATGCTTCGACTCCGCTTCGCTGCGCTCAGCATGACTGGCAACAGAGCGCTAGCACCTGTCATGCTGAGCGCAGCGAAGCATCTCATACCACTTCTACTATCGAGTACGTAGGTTGTATCTTAACAAAAGCCACAACAAGACACCCCGATAGCGGTCTTATAGCAGTCCTACATGATTTGCAAGGTGATCCGCAGATGGACGCAGATAGACGCAGAAGGGTAGAACAAGACGATCCACATCTCGAACCGTTCAAGTCATTCAGGGTTGCTATATATTGTGAGCAAATTCATCTTTATTTGGAGCGGCACTTGCCTCCTTGCCCAACGAGCCGACGCCTATGTCGGCCCCGGCGCTGGTTTTGTCCTAGCTAGTGGGTTTTGGACCCTCGCCGCCCTCGTTCTCGCCGCGCTCGCCATCCTGGTCCTGCCCGTCCGCTTGCTGCTTAGCTGGCGTCGCGGCAAAAAAATTGCAGCTCAAGCAAGCGCCGAGCGCGTGGTGGTCATCGGCCTCGATGGCCTCGATCCTCAGCTAGTGGCCCGCTGGATGGAGGAAGGCCGGCTGCCGGCGTTTAAAAAGCTGGCCGAGCAGGGGACCTTTTGCCCTTTGCAGACTACCTTGCCCGCCATTACGCCAGCGGCGTGGTCGGCTTTTGCTACGGGGGTGGACGCTTCTAGGCACCGCATTTACGACTTTATCACCCGCGATCCCCACACGTACCAGCCCGTGCTGTCTGCGGCTCGGATTAGCGCCCCGCGTCGAAGCCTGGGGCTCGGTCCGTACCGCCTGCCCTTGGGCAAAGCGCGGGTGCGCAATTTGCGGCGGAGCCAGCCATTTTGGAAAGTGCTGGGCGACAACCACATCACCAGTTCCATTGTCCGGGTGCCGATCAGTTTCCCCCCGGAAAAGTTCGCGGGGCTCCTGCTCGCGGGTATGTGCGCGCCAGATCTGCGCGGCACCCAGGGCGAGTGTACCTATTTTTTTAGCGGACCCGGACCCCAAGACACCTCGGTGGGTCGCTGCATCCGTCTCGAACTCGAGCGCGGCAGAGTCAGCACCAGTATCCCTGGTCCCGCCAACCCGCTGCGCCCGGACGGCAAAAGACTAGCAGCCGCCATGGATCTGGCCGTAAACCCGGCCGCCGAGTCAGCTACGCTGGGGATCGGAGGACAAAAAATAGTCCTGCAAAGGCGGGTTTATTCCCCTTGGATAACGCTCGCCTTTGCTGCTGGACTAGGGGTTCAGGTGCGCGGCCTGTGCCGCTTCTACCTGATTGAAGCCGAACCGCTCAAACTGTATGTCACTCCCATTCAAATCGACCCTACTCATCCTCACCTGCCCCTTTCCCATCCTCCGTCCTATGCCCCCTACCTCGCCCGCCGCTTGGGCAAGTTCGCCACAGTGGGCTTGGCGGAAGACACGGATGCACTCAATGCCGATTTAATTGACGAGCAGGCCTTTCTCGACCAGACCTACTTACTCGACGACGAGCGCCAAGCCATGTTTTTCCACGCGCTCGACAAAACTCCCAAGGGCCTTGCGGCCTGCGTCTTTGACAGCCCCGACCGCATCCAGCACATGTTTTTCCGCACCCTAGATCCCGACCATCCGGCCAATCGGGGCCGGGAAGTCGAAGGCTTGGCCGATACCATTCCCAATATGTACGCGCGCATGGACGACCTAGTGGGCCGCACGCTAGAAAAAATCGACTGCGCTAAGACCGTGTTGATGGTTATCTCCGACCACGGATTTTGCACCTTTAAACGCGGCGTCAACCTCAATACGTGGCTGTGGCAAAACGGGTACCTGCGTTTGCACGAGGGCTGTACGCACAGCGACGAGTGGCTGGCGCAAGTCGATTGGAGCCGCACCCAGGCTTTTGCCCTGGGCCTCACCGGCCTATTCATCAATATCAAGGGCCGCGAAGTTAGCGGGATTGTCGCCCCTGGGACGGAATTGCGCCAACTCAAGGCCGAACTGTGCTCCCGCCTCACCGGTCTGGTGGACCAGGAGACGGGCGAGACGGCCATCAACAAGGCTTGGGATACGGCGGCTTCTTTTAGTGGTCCTTATACGGACGACGGCCCGGATCTACTCATTGGGTACAACGCCGGATACCGCGCTTCTTGGAGTGGGGCCAGCGGCCAAGTGACCGAGGCCGTCTTTGAGACCAATACCCGGCCTTGGAGCGGCGACCACTGCGTGGACCCACGACTGGTGCCCGGCGTGTTTTTCTGCAACCGCAAAATAGGCATTCGCAATCCCCACTTGCTCGATATGCCTCCTTCCATTTTGGGTCTGTTTGGCATCGAGCCGCCATCTTACATGCAGGGCCGAGATGTATTCACCCCGGCCGCTGGGTCTGATGTATAACGCTGCTCTTGCCATCATCTGCGCTCATCTGCGCTATCTGCGGATAAACATGCCTAACGCCGCTCTTGCCATCGTCCTGATCGGCCTCCTGTCCTCGGCTTGGGGCTGTCGCTCTGATCCTCCGCCGGACCGCCTACTGGTGCTGGGCATCGACGGCATGGACCCGCAGATTCTGCGGACGTTGATGACCGAGGGCCGGATGCCCCACTTTGAGGCTCTGGCCCGGCGCGGAGGTTTTGCGCCTTTGCAAACTAGTGCGCCGCCGCAGAGTCCGGTGGCGTGGTCGAGCTTTATTACTGGCTTGGATCCACAGGATCATGGCATTTTCGACTTCGTCCACCGCGACCCGACTTCCCTGACTCCCTTTTTGTCCACCACGCGCAGGGGGGAATCCGGCGAGCTAGCGTTGAAGCGCCGAGGTCGGCCTTTTTGGGAGATCCTCGCTGAACAAGGTATTCCCACGACCATTTTCAAAGTACCGGCCAATTTCCCTCCCTCCCAGCTAGCGGGGAGTTTTGCAGACCTGCCGTTTTTCTGTCCCTGCGACGTGCGCACTTTCTCGGGTATGGGTACGCCGGATATGTTGGGAACCTACGGAACTTTTACCTATTACACTGAGGGGCCGTACACTGTGCCGGCGCACCTCGAAGGCGGGGGCACCAGCCTAGTGGCCGGGGGGGAATTGGTAGTTCCCGGCGGCAAGATAATCGGCGTCCAGTTGGAAAATGGTTGGGCGCAACTGCCCATCCACGGTCCGACGCTCGATGAAGAGCCGGTGCAGACCCATTTTGCGATTTACCTAGATCGACAACACCGAACCGCTGAAATTGTCCTCGGCCAACAGCGCTTGGTCCTCCAGTCTGGCGAGTGGAGCCCGTGGATTATCATAGACTACGGACGCAAGCCCTACAGCTTGGAACGCCTGCAGGGCATTGCCCGATTTTACCTGCGGGCCGCAGCTCCTTCTTTGCAACTCTACCTGACGCCGATCAATATCCATCCCGGCAATCCGGCCATGCCCATTTCCACCCCTCCAGAGGCCATCGAAGAATTGCACCAAGCTCTTGGCCCGCACTATACCCAGGGCATGCCCGACGATACCAAGGCACTCGAAGCGGACGTTTTTAACTACGGGGAATTCTTGCGCCAGGACGCCTTAGCGTTCGAAGAACGCCGCCGCCAACTGCGCTATGAGTTGGGACGCTTTGCGGCTGGCGTGCTCTTTTTTTACGTCCACAGTCTCGATCAGGTCTGCCACATGCTCTGGCGCGCCTGGGCACCCGATCACCCAGGCCACCGAGCGGAATTTGCCCCGTACCAACAGGCTATCGCCGATCAGTACGTCGCTATGGACGATTTGCTCGGCGAGGCTGTCGCCATGCTGGGGGCAGACGCGGATATCATCGTCCTTTCGGATCACGGTTTTGCCGCGTACGAGCGCTCTTTCAATCTCAATTCTTGGCTGGCTCGGGAGGGCTATCTCGCCTTGGCTCCCCAAGTGTCGCTGGACCAGGCCCATATCCTCAACGAGGGCCATGTGCGCTGGGAACAGACTCGGGCTTATGGTTTGGGGCTCAATGCTCTGTACCTCAATCTCAAGGGCCGCGAACAGCACGGGACGGTGCGACCCGAGGCTCGGGAAAGTTTGCTCAGCGGACTGAGTCAGAACTTACTCGACCTGCGGGACCCGGCCGATGGTCGGCAGGTAATAAAAAAAGTCTATCGCCCGGACTCTGGAGCCGATTCGGACTTGGCACCCGACTTGATCATCGGCTATACGAGGGGGTATCGCGCTTCGGGTGCCACGGCCATTGGCCAACTGGAGGGCGTAGTTTTGCAGGACAATTTTTCCCCTTGGAGTGGGGATCACTGCATGGCGGCCGAAGAGGTGCCCGGCGTTCTCCTGAGCAATAAACCGCTGAAGCCCATCCCACACCATCTGCGGGATATTCCGGTAAGCATCCTCGCGCACTACGGTCTGACGCCGCCGACCGCCATGTCGGGACATTCGATCTGGGAGGAATAGATGGCGCTTTTTAAACGAAAAGTTGTCTTGGACGACGAGCTTTGGCACCGTGCCCAAGCCCATGTCGAAAGGGTAGGGTACAGCAGTGTGGAAGAGTTTGTCATCCACTGCATTGAGAAAGAACTCAATGTCCCGTCGGCTGCGGACCAGGAACGAATCGACGAACGCCTCAGGGGTTTGGGCTATTTGGAGTAGTACATGCAAGCTCTCATCCGCTGCTATAACGATGCGTTCGACGCCTGTATGGCACCCTTGGCAGCGCTGGGGAGGTGGGCGGAAATCCTCGGTGTGGCGGCTGTTTTGGGGATAGTAGTTTCGCTGATATTTGCCGCGCTGGTCCGCAGAGAACGCTTGCGCCAAGCCCGCGACGAGTTGTGGGCCGCCCTTTTCGAGATCTGGCTCTACCGGCGCGAGCCCTTGTTGGTCTGGCAGGCGCAACTAGCGTTGTTCAAGGCCAATTTGCGCTATAGCAGCATTCTTTTGGTGCCGGTCGTTCTTTCTTTGCTGGCGAGCGCTCCCTTGTTGATACAGGCCCACTACCGCTTTGCCTTTGCGCCCATCCCAAGCGGCGCTGAAACGCTGCTGACTGCGGTATCGGCCCGGCCTTCTGACGATATGGCCCAAATGGACTGCAAACTCGAGTGGGTCCAAGGAACGGGTACGCTGAGTTCCTCGGTGCGGGAGCCAGCTCTCCATCGCCTGGTATGGCGTCTTCGACCGGAGGGGGCCGGCGAACACGTACTTCGCCTCACAGGTTGTGGACAGACCGTGGAATTTCCTCTGTACGTTGGTGGCTTTGCGGGGAGTATCGCCCCGGCGCGTCAGGCCGGCGTCTTGGCCCATTTCTTCTCCCCGCGCGCGCTCCCTCTAAAAGACGATTCTGGTTGGGGCCGCATTTACGTCGAGTATCCCCGCGCCGGAATCGAACGGCTGGTCTGGCTGACGGTATGTTCCCTGCTCTGCGCCTTTGTCGTCAGAAAGCTAGTGAGTAGGTATCGGGCCGGTCGCAATCTGTGACCTTGACAACAAAGGGATTTTGTGCATTTTATGACCATAGTCATAACTGTGGTCATAATACATCACAAAGGAGAAAGAATGCCTTCCATTTCAAAAAGTAAATTGAAAGCCAATATGCTGCGCATCTTTCGCGATATTGAAGAAACCGGCGAAGAATGGATCGTCACAGATCACAATCGCCCTGTTTTGCGCATTCAGCCGATTGCGAAAAAAAAGACGGTGGAAGAGGTGTTCGGAGCGATTCAGGGCAAAGTCATCTATCGCGAAGACATCAATACGCCGACCACTGACGAATGGGGAGCGCTGGCGTGATCGTCTTGGATACTTCGGCCCTCGTATTCTGGACGCTAAATCGAGATCGGCTATCTCGAACCGCAGCACAAGTAATCTCGGACGCCGACCGCATTGCTCTTAGTTCGATCTCTATCTGGGAAATTGGTATTAAAGTAAAAAAAGGACAGCTCTCCATACCGATTTCCATCCAGGAATTCACCGATAAACTGGAACAAATTGATCGCCTCGATATTCTCCCGGTAGACGTCCAGACTTGGATCAAAAATCTCGAACTCGACTGGGATCATCGCGACCCGGCCGACCGCACCATTGTCGCTTTGGCCAGTCTGCATGCCTGCCCGCTCGTCACCTCGGATTCCGCTATCCGCGCATTTTATTTACAAGCTGTTTGGTAATTCAACTTTTGACCTTGGCAGATGCAGTAATTCGCCAAGTTTTCCACGGAGAATTTCCATGAAATACGCGCTCGCCCTGTCGTCGGTCTTGTGCTGTCTGGCCATCCCGGTTTCGGCCCAAATAGTCCACGTGTGGGATCTGGCCGATACCGCTCAGACGGGCCAGTTCACCGTGTACAATCCCGACGTCAACGACGCTGAATTCGGCACGCCTATTACCGCCGGTGATATCGATGGCGACGGGCGCGACGATCTGGTGATTTCGGCCATGGCCGGCGATGGCCCTGCCAACGATTGCGCCAACGCCGGCGAAGTAGCCATTTGCTTCGACACCATACCCTCGGGGGGTGGCTTGGACTTGGCTGCTGATCCCGGCGATGTGGTCACTCTATATGGCGAGGCCCGGCGCGACCTTTTCGGTATCAAAACCCATGTGGCCGACCTCGTGGGCGACGGGCGCGCCGATCTTTTGGTGGGTGCTTTTTACGCCGATGCTCCCGATCGCAGCGACGCTGGCAAGCTCTATATTTTTTCGGCCGAACTCATCGCTCGGTTGCGGGCCGCAGGGAGGCGCTTGGATTTGGCGCAACAACCTTGGCCGGAGGGGGTGATTACCGTTGTCGGCGCTGAACGAGACGACCGCTTGGGGGTGTGGATGACCGCTGGCGATTTCGATGGCGATGGCCATCGGGATGCGGTGGTGGGGGCTGACCGGGCTTCGGGGGCGGCAGGGGCTGTTGAGGCGGGACGGGTGTACGTGCTCTACGGCCCGCTAGATTCGGGCGCTACTATCGATCTGGCGGCGGCGGAACACCCCTTGACTATCATCTACGGCATTGATGCCCTAGACCACGCTGGTTCGACCGTGGCCGCTGGCGACTTTGACGGCGATGGATACGACGACATCGCCATTGGCGCGGCGGCTTTTGGCACCTTGCGCAATGCGTACCATCGCACCGGCGGCGCTGGGGATGGCCCGGAAAACCAGCGCGAAAATGCCGGGGAAATGTACGTGGTGTACGGCGATCCGCAGCGTCCTGCGGCCATTGATTTAGCCGGGGGGCCGCCCGCCGATCTGACCGTCATTTACGGTGCCGATGGCGGCGGGGATTCGCCCGACCGGCTGGGCGAGGAATTCGTCTTGGCCGATATCGACGGCAATGGCATCCAAGACCTATTCATCGGCGCGTACCGGGCCGACGGTCCGGGCAATAGCCGCGCCGACGCTGGCGAGGTGTACGTGGTGTACGGCGGTCCGCAGCGGCGCGGACAGCGGCTGGATATGGCTGTGCCACCGGCCGACGTTACGATTATCTACGGTGCCCGCCCCAATGCCATTACGGGCGACGCCTTAGCTGCTGGCGATATTCACGGCGACGGGTACGACGACCTTTTTATCGGCGTGCCCGGCGACGAGGGGCCGCTCAAGCGGCGTTTCGCTGGCGGTTTCGCGGTGTTGGCCGGCGGCCCCGATTTGCCACACGAGATCGACTTGGCCGACCCCGCAGTACCCGTCGTGTGGATTCAGGCACCCGACCCGATCGATTTTTCGGCCTATTGGGGGGCCAGCGGCGATATGGATGGCGACGGGCGGGTGGACGCGATTCCCAACGGCATGGCTGGCGACGGGCCTGACAATCGACGCGACAACGCGGGGGAAGCCCATATCATCAGCGGTGCCGCACTAGCCCGATATTTGCCCGGCGTGGTCGTCCCCACGGCTGTGGAAGAAGTGGAACGAACCACCCCCGACAAGGCCGCTCTGTTGGCCAATTACCCCAATCCGTTCAACAGTTTCACGCGAATTCCCTTCGTGCTGCCGGTTGAGGCGGATTATGCCTTGGCCATTTACGGGGTCGATGGCCAATTGGTGCGCCAACTGACCGGCGGCCGGGGGGTGGGTCGCTACCTAGCCGGGTGGGATGCCCGCAACGACGAGGGGCGTCCGGTGGCCTCCGGGGTCTATTGGGCGCGTTTGCGCGTTGGCTCTCAACTGTACCGGCAGGCGCTGGTGTATATCAAATAACCCCTTCTCTCGACAGGTCGGCGCTCTGAAGCATTAGGTACGTCATTGGAGCGCATCATGGCGCGATGGGGGACAGTATTAGTTCTACTGTTGACAAATTACCAGCAAGAGCATAATTTAAGCAGTATGAAATCTACTGCTCAATTAAATTCTCCGTGGATTCAGTTGTCGGAACTCGTCCACATTCAGCCTGGCTATCTGAGCCGCGGTCGCGTTCACTCCGTTCCCGATGGAACTCATCGCTTGCTCCAAGCCAAGGATTTATCCGCAGATGGCGGCGTGCGCTTGGAGAATGCCGTTCGATTCAATCCTGATCGAACGCCCGAGCTTTATCAGGTTTCGCGTGGAGATGTCCTCGTCATAGCCAGAGGTCAGGAGCATCGAGCGTACTGTATCGACGAAGACCTTCCGCACACCCTCGGGGCTGCTACCTTTTATATTTTGCGCCCGAACCCCAGCCGCATTCTGCCCGGCTACCTCGCGTGGTCACTGAACCTGCCCTCAGTTCAGGCCCAAGTCAATGCAGCGTCCCGTGGCACGGGCATTCGTTACATCCGACGCCAAGCCCTCGGAAACCTGCGTATCCAGATTCCAACGCTCACTGTGCAGCGTGATATTGAGCGAGTTCTGGAGCTCTGGCACAAGGTAAAATTCATTCGGCGGCAGCTTGACGAAAAGCGCGAGCACCAGATCCAGATGGTATGTCAACGTGCAGTCCAGCAAGCGAATAAGAAGGAGCAGGGAGTATGAGGACAGGCATCGCCCAACAAGAGATCAACGACATCGTCTGGCAGGCGTGCGACACGTTTCGTGGGACGCTCGATCCCACCCAGTACAAGGACTATATCTTGGTGATGCTCTTCATCAAGTACTTGTCTGACCTCTGGAGGGACAAGCAAGAACAGTACCGCGAGCGCTACCAAGGAGACGAGCGGCGCGTCGAGCGAGCCCTTAGTCGCGAGCGCTTCGTCATGCCCGAGGTCGAGTTAAAGGACCAAGATGGCAATGTTGAGGAATCCTTTCCGGCCAGCTTCGACAGCCTATACGAGCGACGCACGCGCTCCAACATCGGCGAGTTGATCAACATCACCTTGGAAAAGATCGAGGATACCAACAAGGCCAAACTAGAAAACGTCTTCCGCAACATCGACTTCAACTCTGAGCCGAATCTCGGCCAGACCAGGGATCGCAACCGCCGGCTCAGCCACCTTCTTGAGGACTTCGCCAAGCCGCAACTTGACCTTCGCCCGAGTCGTATTGGGGACGAGGACATCATTGGCAACGCCTACGAGTACCTGATTGGTCGGTTTGCTGCGGATGCGGGCAAGAAGGGAGGGGAGTTCTACACGCCCGGCGAGGTTGCAATGCTCTTGGCGAAGCTGTTGAACGCCCAACATGGCGACACGATTTGCGACCCGGCCTGTGGATCGGGCTCACTGCTGATTCGCGTTGCCAAAAACGTAGGTTCGGACAACTTCGCGCTTTACGGCCAGGAATCGAATGGTAGCACTTGGGCGCTGTGCCGGATGAACATGTTCCTGCACGAGATGGACAATGCTCGTATCGAGTGGTGCAATACGATCACCAGCACCCGCCTAGTCGAGGGCGACCGGCTGATGAAGTTCAACGTCGTCGTCGCCAATCCACCGTTCAGTCTGGATAAGTGGGGGCAGGATCACGCCGAGAATGACCCCTACAACCGATTTTGGCGCGGCATCCCACCCAAGAGCAAGGGGGATTATGCCTTTATCAGCCACATGATTGAGACGGCCCTCGAAGACGAGGGGCGCGTTGGCGTCATTGTCCCTCATGGGGTGCTGTTTCGTGGGGGTGCCGAAGGCAAAATTCGGCAGAAGCTGGTCGAGGATAACATGCTCGAAGCGGTCATTGGGTTGCCCGTCAATCTGTTCTTCGGCACTGGCATCCCGGCGGCTATAGTGATTTTCAATAAGGCGAGGAAGCCGTGGAGCGAAGCTGGCACCAACCGCGAGAAGCACGTGCTCTTCATTGACGCCAGCCGGGAATTCCAGGACGACAAGAATCAGAACCGGCTCCGTGCCCAGGACATCGATAAGATCGTCGAGGTGTTCGGCATCTTCCGGGCTGTAGATAAGTATTCCTATGCGGCCACGTTTGATAAGATCGTGGAGAATGATTTCAACCTTAACATTCCCCGCTATGTGGATACTTACGAGCCGGAGCCGGAGGTAGATATCGCTGCTGTGCGCCAGGAGATCGCGGACCTTGAGACCGAGCTTGCTGAAGCCGAGGCCGAACTGGAGGGGTATCTGAAGGAGCTGGAGTTATGAATAACGTGCTGGATGCGCTTTCTGCGCTCGAAGCCGACGCCGGAGTCAAAGAGCGAATGGCCCGCTGGATCGCTGAATCCCGTTCGCTAGGTATCGACATCCCAAACCTCACCGATGATCACGTTCGCCTCTTTGAACGCTTGGTGGATTTGGAGGCGGCGATTGCGGAATGGCACGAGCGGCGCGAAGGCATGAAGAGCGCTGATGACGAGCGACTCTGGAGGAAACTCAGACTCGAATGGAATTACAACAGCAACCATATCGAGGGTAACACGCTGACCTACCACGAGACCGAACTGCTGCTCATACACGGCCGCACGGCTGGCGGGCATCCGATGCGGGACTACGAGGAGATGAAGGCGCACGATGTTGCGATCGACTATACGCGATCTCTCTCAGGCAAGGAACAGGTTATTGGGGAGAGCGATATAAGACAGCTAAACAAAATTATCCTCAAGGAACCCTTCTTGAAATACGCGGAGACGCCGGATGGCCAACCGACGCAGAAGCGTATTGTTCCGGGCCAATACAAGACACAGCCGAATCACGTGCGGACGGCGACTGGAGAACTTCATCGGTTTGCCGAACCCGAGGAAACGCCCCCATTAATGGAGGAATGGACTCGTGATTTTAGGCGTGACCTGGAGCGGAGCGCCTATCCTCTGCCGTTGTTCCTAGCTGAATCGCACTGGAGTTTTATCCATATCCATCCATTCGATGACGGAAATGGGCGCACCGCACGACTACTCACCAACTACGCTTTGCTGCGGAACAACCTGCCGCCGATCGTAATCAAGAGCGAAGACCGGGACCGTTACATCAGTGGGCTCCAAAATGCCGATGTAGGTCGCATCTTGCCCCTTGCCGAGTTTATGCTGGAAAATGTCTCATGGTCGATTGAATTGGCGATTCGGGCCGCGAAGGGGGAATCGATTCGCGAGCCCGATGATATGGATAAAGAAATGGAACTCTTCGTGCGAAGCAGGAGGGGGCCGGAACCCAATAACTCTGACGTTGAAGTGCTGGATCAGATATTCTTCCAGCATGTTAGCCCAATGCTCGAGAAACTGGACGGGCTGTGTGAACGGCAAGGCTCTGAGTTATTTAGTAGCCACATGGCGAACCGCTACGTACAACCTATTGGGATCGGACGTGTCTCCGGGAGTGTACTTGGAATCCACAACTGGGAGCAGACAAAGAAACAATATCTCGTGAGACCGGGCTTCGAGCTCAGTGACAAACAGCCAGTCGTGTTAGGAACAGAGTACCAATTCCACGAATACATAGGGATAGGGAACCATGGTTTCGATCTGAAGCTATCAGTCGTCTGGGAACTCGGCGGCGAAAAATTCTCGTTTGAGGCAGCGCTCGACGGAATCCCTATGACGGCCATAGGCCATCACGTCTCTTATTCGGAACTCGACGGTCGAGATGCTGAAGTGGACCATACAGTCGAGGCGATATGTCGTTGCATGATGAATGAAATCGACAGTCGGTCACGGGGGCCGGAATAGGAGCGATGACAATATGGGTACGAATTCTCTCATAGACTTGGGCAATCTGTCGAAACCGGCTGATACCCTGATCAAGAAGGTGTCGGACGCAGTCGGCGGTCTCTTTGCGCCGTACCAAGTCAAGAGAATGGCCAAGGCAGAGGCCGAGGCTGCAATGATAAAGGCGCAATCTGAAACTGAGATTACCGACCTGCATCGACGGGCCGTACATCGGTGGATTGAGGAGGAAGCGCAACGTCAGAAAAACATGGAAGACATCACAGCCAAAGCGCTGCCTCAGTTAGACGAAAAGGCTACTCCCGATTCCGTGGAAGACGACTGGCTCGTCAACTTCTTCGATAAATCCCGAATAGTATCTGACAATGAGATGCAGGATCTTTGGTCGCGTGTTCTGGCAGGAGAAGCCAACACCCCTGGCACCTACTCAAAGAGGACCGTCAATTTTCTATCAGACCTCGACAAGGCTGACGCGGAGTTGTTTGCCAAGCTTTGCGGATTCTGCTGGATGATTGGAGATGTTGTGCCATTGGTATTTGACGTTCAGGCGAAAATCTACAACAAGCACGGGATCAACTTTAATAGCCTGAGCCACCTTGAAAGTATCGGTCTTGTTCAATTCAATAGTATTGCTGGCGTTGTACGGCGCAATTTGCCCAAGAAATTCGCCGTGTTTTACTACGGTAATCCACTTACGTTAGAGATGCCCAACGATGCTGGCAACAAGCTTGAGATTGGAAAGGTTCTGCTTACAAAAATTGGGCAGGAACTTGTACCAATATGCGGAAGTAGGCCGATGGAGGGATTTCGGGACTATGTAATGGACCAATGGAAGCAGTATTTGCCGAAGCCAGAGAGCGAATAGGGGGTGCCGCTGAGCGTCACTTCCACTGTGGTAGCGATTATGGAAATGTTGCATACGAGACCAAATACTGAATGGCCTGTTCGACCAATCGGCGAGCTGCTGAGACGAGTTCGCCAGCCCGTGGGTGTCCAGCTTGGCCAGACCTATCAAGAGATCGGGATCCGAAGCCACTGCAAGGGGATTTTTCATAAGACTCCAACCACTGGTGAGGAAATCGGCAACAAGCGGGTCTTCTGGATTGAGCCGGGTTGCCTGATCTTCAACATCATATTCGCATGGGAGCAGGCGGTTGCAATGACCAGCGAGGATGAGGCTGGCATGATCGCGTCTCACCGATTTCCCATGTACACATCGCGTAATGGCAAGCTCTTGCCAGAATACGCTTGGCGGTACTTCTCTTCGCCTAGGGGCAAATACGATCTCGGAATCGCGTCTCCAGGTGGTGCAGGGCGGAACAAGACCTTGGGCCAAGCAGAGTTCGATAAACTCAAGATTCTCGTTCCGCCTCTAGCGCATCAACGCATGGTCGTAGATACGCTCGCAGCAGCCGACCGAGCAATTACACGAACGGAAGACCTCATAGATGCGAAACGAAGGCTTAAGGAGGGACTCGCCGAGTTATTGCTCGCGGGCAAGCTCAGATTCTCTAATTGCGAGTCACAATGGTGTGAGCGAAGTATAAGTGACTTGGCGGAAGTAAATCCCAAAACGGCGAAGCCACCATCTTTGGATACCCATGTTTCGTTCGTTCCAATGGCGAATATCAGCGAAGGAGGTGGGTTAATTTCTCCTCCAGTTCGCCTTTATCGTGACGTGGCTTCAGGTTTCACTGCGTTTCAGGATGGCGATGTTCTTGTCTCCAAGATAACCCCGTGCTTTGAGAATCAGAAGGGAACTTTGGCCCAAGATCTGTCTAACGGATACGGTTTCGGCACCACCGAGTTGCATGTTCTTCGGGCCAAAGCATCCTGTAGTGCCAGATTCTTATTTTATGTGTCGATGTCCGAGGGATTTAGGGCTCGCGGAGTAGCGAACATGACAGGTTCAGCAGGGCAGCGTCGCGTTCCGGCCGGTTTTATGCAAAGCTACCGGCTACGAGTGCCTAGCTTACTAGAGCAGGAGCGTATCGCAAATGTTCTTTCGATGGCCTACCGCCGCGTCGAATTGCTCCAAACGAAACTTACTGCTCTTCGGGAGATCAAGAGAGGATTGATGCAAAGGCTCTTTGCCGACAGCACAAGTGAAGTCAGATTAGCAAGAGGGGAGAATCGCAATGCATCTTTAGAAGCCGTCTGAAAACCCTTACTGTGGCCTCTATTTGAAGGGGCGTACTCATCGAGCCATATTCAGGTTTCGCGACAAAATCTGAACAGAAAGGCTTGTATGATGAGTACGCCGCATTTGCAATATGCCACCGATCTAACCGATGCACAATGGCAGCGGATCGAACCGTTGCTGCCGGTGCCGCGCAGGCGGCTAGGCGGTCCGGGTCGGCCGCCGCGGGATCGACGCCAAATCGTCAACGGCCTTTTGTATTTGAACAAGACGGGGTGTCCTTGGGCTTTGTTGCCTTGTTGTTTTGGGCCGTGGAAAACGGTGTATGACTACTTTCGTCGCTGGAGCCGGCAAGGGGTCTGGTCGTCGGTGCTGGATCAGCTTACCAAGCGGGAGCGCCGCCGCAACGGACGGGATGGGATGCCGTCGGCTGGCTTAGTCGATAGTCAGACGATTAAGACGGCAACCCAAGGCCACACAATGGGTTATGACGCTGGCAAAAAGATCAAAGGCCGCAAACGGCATCTGTTGGTGGATACTTCAGGTTTACTCCGACAGGTGGTGGTCACCGCCGCCGATGTCGATGATCGGGAGGGTTTGAAGCAGGTGTTGACCCGCTTGAAGACCGCCGGAGTGGCTCGGTTACGCAAGCTGTGGGCGGATGGCGGCTACCAAGGCGAGGCCATCCGAACGTGGGTGGCCGACCAAAAAAAGACGCACAAAATAGACTTGGAAGTCGTCGCTAAACAAGGCAACGGCTTTGCGGTGGTACCACGCCGGTGGGTCGTTGAGCGCACGCTGGCGTGGTTGATGAATTTTCGCCGACATGCGAGAGATTATGAGGTGTTGACCCACCATAGTGAAGCCTTGATTCACATTGCCATGATCCACTTGATACTCAAACGGATCAAATGAAAAAATATGGTTTTCAGACGGCTTCTTAGGACCTAATTCAACGAATAGATCAACTCATCGAAAAGGCCGACGAGGTTATTCAGACTGTAGAAGGAAATCTGTACGATGGTCTTTCCGTCGATAGTGAGTCGTTTTATGCCTTTCGGTCGGCCTCTCTTTCGTTCCTCGCCATGACTTTTGGCAAGGATCATACTCACTATGATGAATTCAATTCAAAGACATCAAATGAAACGCCATACCACACGCAGATAGGCCGTAGTATTTTATCTGTTGCGCGGGAGGAATTGGCAGGTGGTTGGCTTACTACAACCAAGGGCTTGATTTCCGCTGAGATCTTCTCTGACTTCCTCGAAATGGCGCTGCATTTGCTCGACGAAGGATATAAGGATCCCGCTGCGGTTATGGCCGGTAGTGTTCTGGAAGAGCATTTGCGGCAGCTTTGCCAGAAACACGATATCTCAACGGAAATAACCAGACAGGGCCGTCCGCAACCCAAGAAAGCAGATGCACTCAATGCAGACCTTACCAAAAAGCAGGTATACAACAGGCTTGATCAGAAGAATGTGACCGCATGGCTGGATCTTCGGAATAAAGCCGCCCACGGGAAATATCAGGAGTACACCAAGGAGCAGGTCTCACTAATGCTCCAGAGTCTCTCAGATTTCATGATTCGCGTAACCCTCTAGCTGTAGGAAAAGTACTTTCACGTCCTTTTGTAAGGAAATGAGACATGAAAGCTGAACTCATTCAATCCGATCCCGCAGTCATGATGGGTAAACCCATCGTCGCGGGAACGCGCATTACCGTTGAGTTAATTCTGGAGAAACTCTCCGCAGGTGAGACAATCGACCAGATTCTTGGGGCGCATCCCCGTTTGACCAGAGAAGGCGTTCTAGCAGCCTTGGATTTCGCCACTCAAGCCTCGCGCTGCTAGGCAATCGTATTTGATAGAGATAAGTTATGGCCTTGCTATTTAGCTGACTTGATATGACGCAGATGACCAGGAGCATAGAAGATGCCTGAGATTTCTCGTTTCTATGGCATCGTCATTTCGATGTATTATGATGATCACAACCCACCGCATTTCCATGCGCGCTATGGGGGAGATCGGGCAGCCGTTGAGATTCCATCTTTGCGGGTTTTGGAGGGAAAACTTCCTCCTCGGGTGCTAGGTTTAGTCGTAAAATGGGCGTCTCAACATCAGTCGGAGTTGATGGACAACTGGGATGAAACACAAAACGACAGGCCCCCCAGAAGGATACCTGCTCTTCAATAGAAAGGAGCGCCTTATGCTACACGACGTTGTTTCTGCTATCTATCAGGGCGGCTACCGAATCGAGCTAGAGTTCGATGACGGCCAGCGCGGAACTGTTAATTTCGCAAAGTATTTGGAGCGGCGAGGTGTATTTGAGCGATTCAGGGATCTTGAGTTCTTTCGGAGCTTCGCTATCAACAAGGAGCTTGGGGTTCTGACGTGGGGCAACGAGATTGACATAGCACCGGAGACCTTGTATGCAGAGGCTACAGGGACCCCTCTTCCTGAATGGATGAATCCTGAGCAAGAGCCTCAGAAGAACGAGGATTTGTACACGGATTCTCCGCTAAGTAGTCGAACCTAATCGAGGTGCCTGATGGCCCTACCCTCCTTCCAAGAAAAGCTCATCTCCCAGCTCCCTGCGGTAAAATTGCTGCAGAACCTCGGCTATAAGTACCTTAGTCCCGAAGAAGCGGTCGAAGCTCGCGGCGACCGACGGGGCAGCGTACTCCTCGACAAGATACTGACGGAGCAACTCCGCAGGCAGAACGCCATCATCTTCAGGGGCCGCACGTATCCCTTCAGCGAGGGCAATATCCTTGCGGCAGTTCAGGCACTGAAGGACATAGTAGATGACGGCCTGCTGCCAACCAACGAGAAAGCGTATGACTTGCTGTGCATGGGAAAGAGCCTGCAACAATCGGTCGAAGGAGACACCAAGAGCTTTCAGCTCAATTACATCGACTGGGAGCATCCCGAAAACAATGCCTACCACGTGACCGAGGAGTTCGTGGTCGAGCGCAGCGGCAGCCAAGAGACCCGCCGGCCCGACATCGTACTCTTCGTCAACGGGATTCCGCTGGTGGTCATCGAGTGCAAGCGGCCCGACATGAAGGACCCGATCGGCCAAGCGATTAGCCAGCACATCCGCAACCAGCAACAAGACCAGATCCCTCGTCTTTTCTTTTACGCGCAACTCCTCATTGCCATCTCGAAAAACGAGGCCAAGTACGCCACGGTGGGTACACCCGCCAAGTTCTGGTCGGTGTGGAAGGAGAGTTTCAGCGAGAGCGATGAGGCTGACCTAAAGAAGAGGGTGAGCCTTCCGCTGAGCGAGGGCCAAATCGACAGAATTCTTGCTACGCCGGAATTCTGGGGTCGAGAACAGGCGAGCTATGGAAGCCTAGAACGACAAGTGACGCCACAGGACGAAGCGCTCTATGCTCTGTGTCGCAGAGAGCGGCTCCTCGAATTGATCTTCCGTTTCATGCTCTTCGATGGAGGCGAAAAAAAGATAGCCCGCCATCAGCAGTACTTCTGCGTCAACAAGATCCTCGATAGAGTGCAGGAAATTCAGCGCGACGGAAAGCGCCGCGGCGGCGTAGTCTGGCATACTCAGGGCAGCGGCAAGAGCCTGACCATGGTGATGCTCGCCGAAGCCCTCGCCCTTGAGCGAACCATCATTGACTTCAAAATCATCTTGGTGACGGATCGCGTCGATCTCGACGATCAGATCTACAAGACCTTCCATCACTGCGGGACACAGCCTATTCAGGCGAAGACCGGCAGGCACTTGGAGCAACTACTCAAGGACGACAAGGCGCGGATTATCACTACGGTCATCGACAAGTTTGAACTCGCGGTCAGCAAAACCGGCGTGCGCAATGAGCATCCGGATATCTTCGTCCTCGTCGATGAGAGCCACCGGGGCCAGTTCGGAGAATTGCACGCCAAAATGAGACAGGCGCTCCCCAACGCCTGCTTCATAGGCTTCACTGGCACGCCCGTAATGAAGAAAGACAAGAGCACCATTGACCGCTTCGGCGGCCTAATTGACGCCTATACCTTAGAGCAGGCCGTGCAAGACAAGGCCGTGGTACCGCTGCTCTACGAAGGGAGGCATGTCGATCAGAAAGTTGATTCTGAGGCACTGGACGACTGGTTCGAGCGGATTACAACTCGCTTATCCGACGAGCAGAAAAGCGACTTGAAGAAGAAATTCTCATCGAGCGATCAGTTGAACAAAGCCGAGCAAAAAGTGATGCGAATCGCTTGGGACGTGAGCGAACACTTCCGCGACAACTGGCACCAGACTCCCTACAAAGCGCAACTCGTGGCCCAGGACAAAGCCACGGCCCTGCTCTACAAGCGCTTCTTCGACGAGTTCGACATGGTCAGTAGCGAGGTGCTGATTTCGGGACCCGACGACCGCGAGGGTGAGGAGGACGTCCACGAGGAATCCAAGGATGTGGTCAAGGATTTCTGGAAGAAGATGATGGCGAAATACGGCAGCGATAAAGAATACAATCGCCAGATCATCAGCGCGTTCAAGCAGGCTGAAGATCCCGAGATCATCATTGTCGTTGACAAGCTGCTTACCGGCTTCGACGCACCGCGCAACACCGTGCTCTACCTCACGCGGCGGCTAAAGAGCCATTCTCTACTGCAAGCGATCGCCAGAGTCAACCGCCTCTTTGACGGCAAGGATTTCGGCTACATCATCGACTACCGGGGCGTCTTGCAGAACCTCGACGAAGCGTTCGACCTCTACGGCCAACTCGCCGAATTCGAAAGAGAGGGGATTGACGATTTAGCCAGCGCGATAACGGATGTGAGTGCTGAATCCCACAAGCTGCGGCAGCGCTATTCGGACCTGTGGGATCTGTTCAAGACCATCCAGAATAGGCAAGACGAGGAAGAATACGAGCAACTCTTGGCGGACGAGGGGCTGCGCGACCGCTTCTACGACCGCTTGAGTGCCTTCTCACGGACACTGGGGGTCGCGCTCTCTAGTGCGGGTTTTCTCGATGCAACGTCGGAAAAGAAAATCACCTCGTACAAGTCTGATCTTCGATTTTTTATGCGTCTGCGCAGCTCGGTAAGCCGACGCTACGCCGAAGTGGTGGATTTCAAGGAGTACGAGCCGCGCATTCAAAAACTGGTCGATCAGCACGTGGGGACGGGAGAAGTAGAGCGAATCACGGACTTAGTGGACATCTTCAACTCCGACGCTTTCGCTAAGGAGGTCAATAAACTCGCCAGCGCGTCGTCCAAAGCCGACACCATCGCCTTTCGCACGAAGAGCACGATTCGCGATCTCATGCAGAAGGATCCGGCCTTCTATCGCCAATTCTCAGAATTGCTTGAAGACGCGATCCGGGCCTTTCGAGAAGAGCGGCTTTCCGATGCGGAATATCTGCAGAAGGTGGAGCAAATTGCCGAGCGTGTGCGCAACCGCACGGGGGACGATATTCCCGCGTCCCTTGCTCACCGAGATGTGGCCAAGGCATTCTTTGGAGTGCTCCAAGAAGTGTTCGCGGACCGTACCGACCAAGCGGCCAATACCCGGGATATTAGTGCCACGGTTAGCCTAGCTATCGACGATATAGTCCAGGAGCATCGCATCGTCCACTGGACCCGCAACACCGATGTCCAAAACCGGATGAAGTTGGCGATTGAAGACTACTTGTTCGAACTCATGGAGCGGGAAAATCTCGAACTGAGCTTCGAGGAGATCGACCGCATTTTGGAATCGGTGCTGGATATTGCGAGAGTGCGATATGCCTGACGAGCATATCCAGCATGTCGTCGTAAAGTATTCGAGTGAACAAATCTCGGTCGCGCTCAAATTCAAAAAGAGCCGGTACCTGTCAATCTCAGTTCATCCCGACTGCTCGGTGACAGCGTCGGCACCTGTAGGTTGTCCTCTAGAGGAGGTGCTAGCATATCTTGAGAGCCGACGGGCGTGGATTGCCAAGCAGCGTCGCCATTTCGAGGCTTTCCATCCACTACCGGAAGTCAAACGGTTCCTCTCTGGAGAGACCCATCTCTATCTCGGGCGTCAGTATCGGCTGAAGGTTCGCCGTGCCCGCGATGTTGAGGTCAAGCTAATTGGCCGTTTCTTGAACGTCTCTGTCCCAGAGCCGGAAGAGCCTCGGTGTGTTAGCACAGCGCTTGACGCTTGGTATCGTACACACGCTGAGCCCATCTTCCGGGAGCGAATGGCTCACTGCTTGGAGTCTGCGCCGTCCTTGCAGAAGGTGACACCCATCTTGAAAATCCGACGGATGACTAGGCGTTGGGGTAGTTGCACTAGGAGAGGAACCATTACTCTCAGTACCGAACTCATTAAGACGCCCTTGCACTGCATCGAATACGTCATCATGCACGAACTCTGTCACCTGCGCGTCTATGACCACAGCCCGGCGTTCTTCCGCCTGCTCAACCGCTGTATGCCCGATTGGGAGGCTAGGAAAGCACAGCTTGATTCGGTGGTGTTTCAGTAATCCAGCTCAAGGCCGCGCCGGTTCCAATCCCAACAGCACGATCAAGAACGAACGCACCCAGTAGGCGCTGTTCATATAGGGGTTTTCGGCCGAGGGCCAGTTTTTCCAGTAGGTCTGATTGTGGGGAATGCGGTGGAACCACTGGAGGAGGGGGATGGCCGGCAATTCGGCCAGCCAGATCTCAAGGGCTTGGCGAAACAGTGGCACGAGCGCTGGGTCGTCGGGCGCGGTCTGGCCCATCTGATCGACTAAGCGGTCGAAATCCGCGTTGCGCCAGCGCCAGAAAGACGGAGTGGCCGTGCCGGTGGGCTGGACGTAGCGGCTGTGGTAGAGCCGCAGGGTGAAGTACGGGTCGCGCACTGAGCCGCCGTTGCCCATGATAAAGGCGCGGGCCGTGCCCTGAGTCATGCGGGTATAGGCGTCGGAGAACATGCGGAAGGAGGAGTCGAAACCCGCACGGCGCAGTTGCTCGACGAGCACGGGTGTGAAGTCTTGGAAGAGGGAGGGAAAGACGACGACCGGGATTCTCAGGCGCTCGCCGTCCCGCTGCCACATACCTTCCTCATCTCTGCTCCAGCCCTTGCGCTCCATGATAGCGGCGGTCTGGGCTAGGTCGTGTTTTCCGACGGGATACTTTGCTAGCAAATCCTGAACTTGGTCGATGAAGTGCATCAGCGGCGGGAAGTGGGGGAATGGCAACAGGGTGTACTCGCCAGCCCCTTGCCAGCCGATGGCCACGAGCTGTTCGCGGTCGATGGCGTGGTTTACGGCCCAGCGAATGTCCGGGTCGTCGAAAGGCGGCTCTAGGTTGTTGAAGCCGAGGGCTGGCGGCCACCAGTCCCGATAGCCGTAGGGCAGTTGGCGGCCCGACCACGTGGTGACGTTGGGGTTTTGGTCGAGGAGGGTTTTGATGTTGGAAGGCCGCAAGTCGATGCACTGATCCATCTGGTTGGCGAGGATGAGTTGGACCCACTTGTTCTCGTCGCCTTGGGGCAGATAGATGATGCGCTCGACCCGGGGCAGACGCTGAAAGCCGATTTGGGCAGCCCACCAGTCCTCGCGCAAATCCCACAGCCGCTGCTGAGGCTCGGAGAGGGCGAGGCGATAGGGGCCGCTGACGACCGGCAGGCCGCGGGCCAAGTCGAGGTTTTTGAACGAGGTCGGGTCCTCGCCCTCCCAGATGTGCTTGGGCACGATGTGGATGCCGTTGCCGAAGTTGTAGGTAAAATAGGAGAACACAAAGCGGGGGTTGGGCGCTTTGAGCACGAACCGCGCCGTCAGCGAATCCGGGACTTGGACCTCGGCGACCCAAGTGTCCATGTCGGTGGAAAAGGCCAGCTCCGGGGCGTGGGCCTTGAGCATATCAACGGTGAACTTGAGATCGTGGGCGGTCCAAGGCCGACCATCGCTCCACTTTACCCCCTTGCGAATGTGAATCGTCGCTTCCGTGTAGTCTGCGTTGTACTCGTGGCGTTCGGCGATCCAGGGTATGACGTGGTCTTTTTCGACGTACGCGTTGTAGAAGTAGAGCGGCTCAAACAGGTAGTCGAAGCCCGGGGATTGGGTGCCGACGATAAAGGGATTAAACGAGTCGTAGTCCCGCATCTGCGGCAGACCGAGAATGAGGGTGCGGTTGCGAGGGACGTGCTTGATGGCCCCCTCGTCGGAGCTACAGGCGGCGAGCGCCAAGCCAGTGAGCAAGCCCAAGGCGGCGAGTTTTGTCTTTTGGCGGAATTTGCTCATACTTGTCTCGCTAATGCGTGCGCTTGCAAAAGGTGCGCAACATCCGAATAATAGAGGAACGTATAATATGGCGATGATGAGGATTTTTTTGCTTATGACAGCACTGCACGGCGCGAATGTAGCCCTGGCGGAGACCGAGGTCAAAGGCCGGCCAACCTTGGTGCTCAACGGCGAGGTGGCCCAAGTCACCGTCGATTTGCTGGGCGGCTCGATTGCGGATTTCCACTTGCGGGACCAGGGTGTGAATCCGCTTTCATGGGGGCGGGAAGGAGCCGCAGAAGAGCCGAGTGCAATGGGACACTTTCTCTGCCTAGACCGCTGGGCGTCGGTCTCGGAGGCCGAAGCCGAAAATGGCATGCCCGGCCACGGCGAAGCCTCGGCCGTGCCGTGGCGGGTCGTGCGCGGTCCCGAGGAGCGAGACGGCTTCATCGAGGCCGAGATGGCCGCCACCTTGCCGCTGGCCGGCTTTGAGGTGAGGCGTTGGCTGCGGCTGGCCAAGGACCGCGCCTTGCTCACCGTGCGCGAAGAAGTCGAAAACACCGGCGCGCTCGGACGCATGTACAATATGGTCCAGCACCCGACCATTGGGCCGCCCTTTCTCGACGAGACCACGGTAGTTGACGCCAACGCCCGCAAGGGCTACATGGTCTATAGCCCCATGCCCAACCCCGAAGAGCCAGCGGTGTTTTGGCCCGAGGCGCGCAAATTGGCGAGCGGAGCCGAGATCGATATGCGCTACTTGGGCGGCGACGACGATCCGACCAACGCAGGCTATAGCTTCGATGGCGACTACGGCTGGGTCGCAGCCAGCACGGCGAGCAAGGGCCTGCTCATCGGCTATATCTGGAAAACGGCCGAGTACCCTTGGCTCAACATCTGGCGCAACTCAGCCGAGGGAGAGCCAGTGGCCCGGGGACTCGAATTTGGCACCACGAGTTTGCCCTTGCCGCCGGCGGCTATCGCGGCCAAGGGAAAAATCTTCGATATCCCGCTCTTTGAATTTCTCGACGCCGGCCAGACCATCGCCAAGGTCTATGCGGCCTTTCTCTTTGAAATTCCGTCCGACTATGCTGGCACCGAACAGGTGGCACTGATTGATGATCGGCTGGTGGTGCGCCCGCGCGGCACTACGGGCAATCGGGCCAAAGCTATAGAGGCGGCGGCAGGCGCTGTTGAACGCACGAATGCAGATCTAGAGATGGAAGTCGATGCGCTATTTATCGAGTAGGTTTTTGGGTGTGCTGGTCCTGTTGTTGGCAGGCTGCGGCGAGGATGAGACCATCATCGCTCGGGTCGGCGAGGTGGAGATTGGGCAGGCGGAGTTCGCGGCTTTTGTCGAGCGCCTGCCACCGGGTTTGCGCAGCTCCAAGGAAGGACGCGCAGCCGATCGGGAGCACTTGCAGTCGATGATTGACGAGGAGCTGATGTTCGCCGAGGCGCGCGCGCTCGGGATCGACACCAGCACGGCGGTTGAACACCAACTCCGCGAAATGGTGCGGCAGCGCCTCGTGGAGCACTATCGCGCCCAAATCATTGTGCCGCAGGTGGAGATCACAGGTGAAGATGTCGAGCGCGCCTTTGCGGAAATGGGGTTTGACCGCGAGCGGCTCTTCAGCCGCATCTTGGTGCGCACCCGCGAGGAGTTGGAGGCGGTCGGGCGCGACCTGCGCGAGGGCCAGCCCTTTGAGCAAGTAGCCGCGCGCTTTGCCGCCAACGATCTCTTCGCCGCGCAAGGCGACGGCGTGGTCGGCTGGATCGGGCGCACGCAAGCCGCGCGGCGGTTCTCCATCTCGCCCGCTGTCTTTACGGGTTTGCCCGTTGGGGAGGTGGCAGAGCCGGTCGCGCTGGCCGGTGGGTATCAGGTCTTCCGCTTTATCGAAGATCGCCCGACCGCGCTCGCCGACTACAGCGCGGAAGTGGCCGAGCGACTGCGCAAGGAACGGACGCGGGAGAAGGAAGAGGAGGAGTTTGAACGCCTCCGCGTCAGCTACGACGTGCGCCTAGATCCAGAAGGCGAGGCCATCTTGCTCCGGCGCTCGGATCGAGCCCTGACGACGGGCGAGTTGAATCATCCTTTCTACACATACGAGGGTGGCACAATCAGCGTGGCCGAGGGCTTGGGTAGCCTGCAGGCGGTCGGAGCACAGGGCCTATTGCAGGATGAGGCCGCCGAGCGGATCGGGCGCTTGCTGCTGCCGGTGCGGCTCTTTGAGGCCGAGGCGCGCAAGCGCGGCTGGACCGAGGCGGCGGCCTTTGTCGAGTGGCGCGAGCACCAGCGTCGGGCACTGATCCTCAATCAGCTCTTCCAACAGGCTACAGCCGGGGCCGCGCCCAGCGAGGACGAGATCAGAGCGCATTACGAGGCCCATAAGGACCGCTACCGCACCCAAGAGGCCGTGATTGTCCACGAGTTGTGGACGGCTGAGGAAGAGGACGCTGCGGCCTTGCGCGCCGAGTGGGAGGCTGGCGTGCCCATCGCCGATCTGCTCGACCGGCCCGGCGTGCGCTCGCACGCTGGTGTCGAGGGGCACGGAGTGCGTGAGCACGGTTGGGAGATGCGCCTAGTGCGCCTGTACGAGCCGCGCTATCCCGAACTGGTCAAAGCGGCCTTTGCCGCTGAGGTCGGCGCGCTCGTCGGCCCGCTAGAGAGCATGGACGGGTACGCGGTGTTCCAGGTGCTGCGGCGGGAGGGTGGCCAGATCCAGCCCTTTGCCGAGGCGCGCCGCCGGGCAGCCGCCAGCTTGCGCCGCCAGCGGGAAAACGAGCGGATCGGCGCGTTTATCCGCCAGTTGCAGGATAAGTACAAGGACCAAGTTGCTGTCTTGGTGGATTGGTAGGGGCTATCTTGACAGCCTTGGGCTTTGGCCCTACCTAATAGTTTTTCAGCAAGCGCCGCGGCAAGGGCGGGCCGCCGGCGAGCAAGGAAGAACGCGGAATAATGAAGAGCCATTTCTCCGTGCAGATCCTCGTCGGCCTAACGCTGAGTTGGGCATTGGCCGAGGCCCAGTCTGGCTATCAGATCGCCGGTGACGAAGTCGTAGTCGAGCGGGCTAGCCACTGGCAGCAGTGGTCCATTCCCACCCATCTGGCGCGCATCCACGAGGACGGCTCGGTGCGGGCGCATTCGCTGCGGACGGTCTTCAACGTCTTGGACGATCCCGGGTTCAAGCGTCCGATCGTCATCAGCAAGCCGGACCCGCGCATTGGCACCATCGATAGCACCATGCAGTTCGACGTGTTTGGCGAGCCAATACGGAATACGCTCAACGAGTTGGTTTTCGACTATTGGGTGCGGCCTGGGATAAGCCGGGTAGGGTCCAATCCGCGGCTCGCGGCCAACATTCTCGACGGCGACCCCACCACGTTCTGGGAGCCGGACCCGCGCGATCCCATCGAGCAGTGGTGGATCGAGGTGGACTTGGGAAGGGTGGTGCCGGTGGAGCGGCTCAAGTTCCAGTTCGTCGATGAGTCGATAGGGGATCCCTTCCTGCGCTTCATCATGCTGCTGTCGGACCGGCAAAGCGCGCTGCTGCACGAGCCGAACAGCCGCATTGGCTTCCAGCTCTTCATCCCGCAAGACGCGCCCAATACCACGCAGCGCGAATACATCTTCGAGAGCGAGCACACCAGCCCCGAACTACTCCCAGCCACGGGCGTGGTCAGCGACAAGAAGCTCGTGGAGAGCTTGCACCGCTCGCCCGAGTGGACCGGGCGGAAGATCGAGACGATCCGCATCGTCATCACGGATACGCGCGGCGGGCGGGCCGGACAGATTGATCAAGAGGCGTGGGAGGCCCTGCCGGAAGCAGAGCGCGGGGATATCGTCTATTTCGCGCGCGATGTGGCCGGCCGCGAAGAGCCGGTGGACGAGGTCACCTATCAGGCTCTAGCAGAGCAGCGCCAGGGGCGAAGGGATTACTACCGCCGCGAGCTACCGCGCCTCGCCGAGGTCGAAGCGCACGGCTGGGGCGACAACTTGGGCATCAACCTGATTGAAAACGGCGGCTCGTACGTGCTGACGACCGATGGGACCAATACGCTGCTTGCGTTCGACGGCGACGCCGGCACTGGATTCTCACACCAGATCCGCAACCCGAAAAACCCCACTGCCAACGTGCTGACCATAGATATGGGGGGCATTGTGCGCTTGGCTCAGACCCGCTTGGTGGGCAGCAGCCGGGGCTACATTATGCGCGCCTCCACGGGCGAGCGCGACGCCCAGGGCAATCTAAAGTGGCAGCGCATCAGCCCGGAGGAACGCGAGCGCAATATCTTTACCGGCAATTTTCGCGACATTGCCGACATTCAGGATCCGCCAGTTTTGACCCGCTTCCTCGACATGGTCACCATCGGTCACGTGCCGCCGGGATTTAGGGCCACCGGCCCGGGCGGCACCGGCCACATGAACCAGTTCTGGTCGTATCAGAATGAGCTCATGCTGCTCGCCGAGGGGGCACCGGCCGAGGTGGTGCTGGAGTCGGATCTGATCGAGCTGCCGGGATTGGTGGCCTTGGGTGAGGTTCACTGGGAAGCGGACACTCCCCCGGGCACGGATGTGGAGATTCGCACCCGCACCGGCGACCAGCTTTTGCAGCAGATCCGCTATTTCGACAAGACCGGCAACCAGAAGACCGCGGACGAATACAGGACGCTAGCTGGTTTTCTCAAGGGGCCTTCGGACACGACCGTGGTGGTGGGGCCGGGCTGGAGTCCGTGGAGCCAGCGCTACGTGCAGCTTGGGGACTTGGCTACTTCGCCGGGCCTGCGGCGATTCATGCAGATCCAAGCGCGTCTCAAAAGCAGCGGCGAAAACGCAGCGGCCCTGCACCGCATTGCGGTCGCGTTCCACCAGCCGGTGGCCCAGCACCTGCGAGCTGAGGTGTGGCCAACCACCGCTGAGGCCGGGGTGCTCGACACCTTTGCGCTCTACGTGCAGCCCAACTTTTTGCAGCAGCCGGCCAACGTGCGCAGCCCGGGTTTCGACCAATTGCTCTTGCACGCGGAGCCGTCGTTTGCGCTGAAGTTCGTCGATGCGGCTATGGGGACTGAGGCTGAGCTGTTGGCTGGAACGCCGTTCGAGTGGGACGACGAGCTAGCGGTACACGCCGAAGGCGACTCGCTGTGGTTGGAATTTCCGCAGACTGTGCAGGGCGCGTCGGCCGATGTGCTCACGCCCGTGTACTACCGGTCGGTTGGTCCCGGCGACGAGGTGCCGACCGGATTGGATCGCAACCTGTTGACCTTTACCTCGCACAGCCTCTTGCCGGACGCCGAGCGGGGTGCCGTGCGCTACTTTCAGCGGCTGGCAAACGGCAGCTTGGCCGAAGTGGATGCCGCGGCCTACGAAGCACTCAGCGCGGACGAGCAGGGGCCGGTGCGTTACTTCCGCAAGGTGGTCGGGTTGGGCGATCAGGTGCCGTTTGACGCGGCTGGCGACAGTCTCGACGAGCGGAGCTACGGTCGGCTGGGCAGTCAGCGGGGTTGGATAGTGGGCCGCGGTCGGTTGTTGCGCGTGCGCTTTGCTGGGCGGGTGTACCTGCAAGGGACGCGGATGCAGGTCGCCGTGCGGCAGAGTCAGCCGGCGACGCCTTGGCAGGTGGCCGATGGGGGCGACGCGACCGCCCTGAGCCCTTCCAAGAGCCTGTCGATTGGCGCGCAAGGGGCGCGAGCCACCATCGACGATATTGCCATTGCGCCCAATCCGTTTACCCCCAATGGCGACGGGATCAACGAGACCGCGGAGATCGGTTTTTCCCTGTTCCGCGTGCAGGCTGCGCGGCCGTTGACCGTCCATCTGTACACGCTGGCCGGAAGGCGGGTGCGGCAGCTAGCGGGGTTGGCGACCGGTGGGCCGCAGCAGTTTAAGTGGGACGGGAAGGACGAGGCCGGGCAGGTGGTGCCGCCGGGGTTGTACTTGTGTCAGATTACAGTGGAGGCCGATGCAGAAGGGGTCGGAGGGACGACCCGCACCCGCCTCATTGCCGTGGTCTATTAAGGTGGGGGCGATCGGCCGATTGATGCCGCGCCCCGTCCGTCGCAGTGGCTGGTAGATGTTGCATATTAATGTAGGGGCGACCGATCGGTCGCCCCTACCAAAGGGAGGTTGTCTTGAGACCAAAGACCGGTATTTATTGCGGTCTCCTACTATTGTGGAGCGCGCTCGGTGCGCCGGCCGTGGCGCAGGGCCAGTACGGGACGCGCTTGGGCTTGCAGCTCGACGACCAGACTAGTCTCGCGCCCCAAGGCCCTGGGGTGTCCCTGAATGCGCTCGACCCGGCCGTGCGCCGCTGGTACGTGCCGCAGGAGCTGTACAGCGAGTACCATTGGCGGCAGTGGGAATACACCAACTATGCACGCAATCCTTATGAGCGCTACGTGGAAACGACCTTGGAGGGCGATTACTTCTACGATCTGTACGGCAATTTCCTCACGCGCGGCTGGCTGATTTTCAACAACTCGCAGAGCAAGCCCCAGCAGTTCGGCAACGTGCTGTTCAAGTCCTCCCGCTTTCAGAGCTGGTTTTCCGAAGTCGTGGTGGCGCAGGACAACAAGGGCCAATACTTCTACACCTTGACGGCGAGCAGCCGCCTGCGCTCGGTGTTGTCGCCGATGGTGTTTGCCAAGGCCCGCATGGACGGCGTGCAGTTCGACTTAGCTACCGACCGCTACGAAGCGACCTTTTTGTTTTCGCGGCTGAGCAATCCCGGCGGCGGCTCGACCGGGGACCGCGAAGTGCTGCGGACGAACAACACCATTTTGGCGGGCGGGCGGTTGGGAGCCCAGCTCGGCGACTTTGCCGAAGTTGCGCTGCACACGGCCAACGCCCACCAGTCGCACACCTTGCTCGACAAGCAGGCCGGCAATCCATTCGCTGGCTCGCTGACTATTGGGCAAAACAAAACCATCTCGCTCGTCAAGCTGGTGCTGCGCGACGACTCGCCCGAAGACGGCGTGGGCGGCGCGGCGTTTTTTCCCGATGCGTCGGATGTGCAGATCACCTATCGCGATGGCTCGGAGGAATCGGGCAAGGCCATTGGCTTTGAGCCGATCATCGAGGGCGGCTTCTTGCAGCAGGGCTTTGTCGCCGCCAATGGGCCGGAGGAGATGCGGCTGGTGTACGACTTCGACAGCCCGGATTTTGTCGATCAGGCCCGTTTTGCCAAAGACGAAATCGCCAAGGTCGAATTCCTGCTGACGCTGGGTAACGACTATCAGGTCTGGATGACCTCGGACCGCCAGATCAATCTCGACGGCCAAGAGGTCTTGCTGCTCGTCGCACAGGCCGAGGGCAACGTCCAGGACATCACCAATTTGCAGACTATCCGCTTTGAGTACGGCCTGCCCACGGCGACTCACATCTTTGGCGGCAGCGTCGAGTTGCAGGATCTGCGGGGCTTTGACGTGTACGGCGAGTACGATTTGAGTTGGAGCTATCGGAAGTACCCCAACGTGCTCAAGGAGACTCACGAGGCATTCTCGGGGATCGGCGGCCGGCGCTCGGCACCGGCTTGGATGGTCAACGTGTCCAAAAAGGCCGCTCCCTACTTTGCCTTCGGCGAGTTGTACAGCATGGACCCGCGCTACAATACCCAGACCTTTATCACCTCGGGCACCGGGGACTTTGACTACGACAACGAGCGCGGCTTGGTCGATTTGGTCGATGACAACGACGATCAAGACAAATTCCCGGACAACGTGCGCTTCGACTTTCTCAGCGGCGATCAGCAGGTCTTTCCGGGCTGGGATCAAAACAACGACTTCGTGCCCGACTTCAACCAAAACGACACGTTCGTGCGCTCGAATACCGAGCCGGATTACGAGGAGGCTTTTCTGCGGTTTTACGTCGATCGGCCCGAGTTCCTCTTTGGCGTCGATATGAACAACAACTTTTGGGTCGATCAATACGAAAACGACGAGGAGCCAGATTATCCGTATCGCCGGGATCACCGGGGATTCAACGTCCACCTCGGGGCCGACATTACGCCGCGAGCGCGCTTGGTGGTGGGCGCGCTGCGCGAGGGGCTGATTTCTTCGGCGCGCAAAAACGAGAGCAACTACCTGATGTTCACCTACGAGCGCGATGCGTCGCGACTGGGCCGCGTCCGGGTCTTCGAGATGAGCAAGTTGGTCCAAGACGACATTCCCAACCCGCTGTTGCAGTGGGCGCCGGACAATACACTGCGCGGCGGCGAGTTGACCAAGGTCGAGGACCCGCTGTTGGCGCGCGACACGTGGGTCAACCAGCTCTTTGTCGGCCACAATTTACAGGTGGCGGCGCTCTTTTTGACCACCAAGATGCACTGGCTCTACTTCCACCAGCAGATGGAAAAGGCCCAGCGGGAGCAATACGGCTTGGCACCTTCTGACTTCTTCTTCGGCCTGATCAACAAAGCGAGCTACCGCCTCGAACTCGGGGCGTGGTCGTTGGAGCCGCGCTGGAAGAGCGAGTTCCGCAAGCAGAGCCGCAGCTTGCTGTCGCTCAACAGCCACACAAGCCTGATGGAGCTGTTTTCGGGCTTGGTGGAGACGCAGGTCTTGCAGGTGACCAAGCTCCAGGCCGGCGTGGAATACGCGATCTTCAACGATTTAGACGCCGACGCCAATGACTTCGACGCGGTGACTGTAGCCGTTCAGTTTAGCAATGAGTCCAACTACCTCGGCTACAAGCTCCGCGCCCTGACCGGCATGAAGGTAGAGCGCAAGCAGTTCACCGGGCAGAAGGCGCGGACGACCAACGAATCTTTTGTGACGATTTACGCGGGGCTGAACTAGATCCGCAGATGGACGCAGAATAGTAGAAACAAGACGATATGCATATCGAATCGTTCAAGTCATTCAGGACTGCTATATTGGCCCAGTGCCCGTGGGTGGTCTTAATCGCGCTTAGTATCGGTCTCCATGCGTGCGATAGTAGATCAAAAGGGGAGCAGCACTACTGGTCGGGCCACGCATACCAAGAGCAGGGGATGACGGCCAACGCCCTGCGCGAGTACCGGAGTGCAATCGAGGTGGGGGTCGATTCTCCCACCGCCTATTACGCGCTCGGAGTGCTCTATGGAGAAAAGGACGAGCACCGCAAGGCTATTGCCGTGTACCGCGAGTTGTTGGAGCGCTGGCCCGAAGAAAGTCGCGCACAGGAGTTGCTGGCGGCCCGCTATGTAGCTGCCGGGCAACCAGCCGCCGCCGTCAGCCTCTATCGGACCTTGCTCGGCCAAGGGGGCGATCCCACCACGTTGCTCGGTCGCCTAGGCGACGCGCAGAGCCTGAGCGGCGATTTGCAGAGTGCCGCCCAGTCCTACGGCGACTTGCTGATGCTGCGTCCCGACAGCAGCCGGGCCCAGTACCAGCTAGCGCGCATTTACGAGGCCGAAGGCCGGGCCGAACTAGCGATTGCGGCTTACGGCGAGCTGTTGGCGCAAAAGACCTATGCGCGGCAAGCGGCCTTGGGGCTGGCGGATCTCCTCATTGAACTGGACCGCCGCCGCGGCGAGCTGGGCAGTGCGAGGGCGGAGGGCTGGTGGCGGCAGCAAGGGCTGGTCGGGGAGGAGGCCATGCAAAAGGCGGAAGCACAGCTCGAAGCCGCGCTAGTGGAAAATCCCGATTCAAGTGCCGACTTATGGGGGCTGGGCAAGCTGCGCTTCTGGCAGGGGCACTACCAAGAAGCCCTCGTCTGCGTCGCCGCGCTAGCTGAGACCACCCCAGAAGACTACCGGGTACATTTCTTCCTGAGCAAGCTCCACGGGCTGCTGGGCGAGGAGCAAGCTGCACGGGAAGCGTTTGCTCAGTACCAGCGCCAAGAGCAGCGCGCCAAAGTCGCCGCGCGCGTGCAAACCGAGAGGGACGTGTTGCTGAAACAACTGTCGAGAAAAATGCCGTGAAGCCGACAGCGGGATCCCTAAAAGAAGGCGTTTTGCCTTCTACCGCGTTTAGTCAGGTTTGATCTCAGCGCGAATCATCGCCATTACCTTTTCAGCGATGGCCAAGGCTTCAACGGCTTCTTGGCGGGTGGGATCGGAGGCAACTTCGGGATAGCGCGTGTCAACTGCATAATTGGAAATGGTGGCTAAGCTTTCCCTGAAGGATTCCAAAGCGGGCAATAGAGGGAGGGCTTGATCCAGCAGGCGGCTCAGATCGTGGATGCGCTGAAAAGGGATTTCGGCGACGGTCAAAAGAGCTTTCAGAGCCTTTTCAATGGCCTGCTGAGCGTGAAAGCAGGGCGTATCAGTCGGTCCGCCGGACAGCAAAAGCGTCTGCCGAGCGGTGACCAGATCGTTATCGGCCTTTCGCAGCCAGTGCTGGGCCAGTTCAAGGTGCTGGTTGTTCATAAACTACTTTGCCGTGTTGAAATACTGCGGTGACAATGTGGTTTACAGTACCGTTCCAATAAGCCACTTCTGCGGGCGTATAGACTAAAAGGTCCAAGGCACAGGGCACTGGTTTGAACAACAGGCGGATCGGCGTGGCACGCTGGTGCTGGAGTAGATCGGTATCCATGACGACCAATAGATCGAGGTCGCTATCGGGTGTGGGGCAGCCAGAGGCGTATGAGCCGAACAAGATGATGAGCTTGGGTGAAAGATGATCGGCAATAACTTGGACAATGGCATCAATAGTCTCCTGAGCGATCAAATGCCTCGCTCGTTGTTCTTCGACTGCAATATCGGTCGCCATAGCTCTTCTCCGCGAGCCAAAATCCTTAAGAAGCTGTCTGAAAACCCCTGGTGGCCTTCGCGCGGCTGCAAGCGCGGCGGCCGGCGTTGGGCAAAGCCACCCGTATTTCGTCAATATGGGTGGCTTTGCCCGCCTTGTCCGCCACGCTTTCGCTCACGCTCGGGGCACACCCGGAATTTCCAGACAGCTTCTAATATGCAACACCAAAAGATAGGTTGAATCACAGCCCGATATTAGGTTTATTGATTGCTGCCCAACAGGCTCAATCGAAACCGTCTGGTGCTGTACTGTGAAGCTAATCTATAAAGTTGAAAAGGGCATCTGCGTCAAGTGCTGTCCCGAAGTCTCGCTTGCGGAAAGGCCCGATGCCGTCGCCGATTTGTGGAGGCAGGGCAAAGCCCAAAAGGAGGATTTCTATGGTAGGTTACACGTATAACTCCAAGGAGATAACAGCCCGAGGGGAAGCCATCTACCGGGAACAGATACGCAACTTGGTGGAGACGACCGAAAAAAGAAAATTCGTGGTTATTGACATTGAGACTGGCGACTACGAGGTAGCTGCTGGAGCGGCGGCCTGATGCGGTTACTTATGCGGTTCGAGTCGGTTATCGCGCAGCGTACCGTATCGGCGGCCGACGCTTGATGCCCAAGGCATGAAAACCGCGTTGCTGATTGGGGTTCTAACGGCGTGCTTGGTCCAGCCGCTAGCGGCCCGACAAGTCCTGCTCATCGGGCAGGATGGGCAAATCGCGTGGACCGGGCGGGTCGAAGGGACCGAGGACATCACGACGATCCAGCCCGAGCACCGCTCCTTTCTCGACCCCAACGTCACTGAAATAGGCTATGCGCCAGCCGATTTGATCGAGTTTAAAAGCGCGGATTTTTCGGGCAGCATCCTGCCGCGGCGGGTGGGTGCCGAGCAGAACTTGGCCGCAGAAGTGCTAGAGCGCGGCGGCTCGCTGCGCGCACCGACGGTCTTCGATCTGACCGCCTTGCAGCTTCAGGTGATTTTCGAGGACATGCTTGCGGCCGACCCGACCGGGCAGGCCTTCGAGCGCAAAGAAGACGACATCTTGGGGACCCAGATCATTCTTGACCTAGGCGCGCGCTTTGGGGTCAATCGGGTGCGCTTCTTCCCGCGCAACACGGTCTTTCCCTCGCCCGGCACCCCCTTTCAAAACGACTTTTTGAAAAACTTTGAAGTGGAGATCAACGATGGCTTGGTGCTGACCAGTTCGGGCAACCCGATTTGGGAAACCTATGTCGTGCGCAACGACAACAGCGACCGGATTACCGAAGTGCCCATCGACCCGCCGCGCTACATTCGCTTCATCCGCCTGCGGGCTACGTCGGCCATTCCCTTTGAGATCGAAAAGCTCCAAGTTTTTGGCGAGGGGTTCTTTCCGACGGCGCGCTACATCTCGCCGATCATCGACATGGGCAGCCCGGCCAACTGGGGCCTCATCCGCACCTTGCAGCAGCAAGTAGGCGCTGCGGACCTGGCCGACATGCAGTTGCGCACCCGCAGCGGTCACGATCCCAGTCCCTTGGCGTACACCCGCAAGCAGGTGGCCCTGCAAGACGCCCCTGAGATTTCGCTGTCCGTAGCCAACCCGGACGAGCCGCTGCTGCGCCAAGAGTACTTAAAGCTGCCCGAGCGCGGGCGTCAGGGCGACGATTGGGAGCGCGGCTCAGTGCGCGACGACTTGGCAAACTGGAGTCCGTGGACTTCGCCTTATGCGCTGGAGGAGCTGGCCGCGGGCACGCAGATTCTCTCGCCTGGCCCCAGCCGCTATTTCCAATTTCGCGTGGAATTCCAGAGCCAGCACTTGGAGGCGAGCCACATTCTCCAGCAGATCGCGCTCGAGTTTTCCGCGCCGCCACTGGCCGATGCCCTCGTCGGCGAGATTTTTCCCCGCGAGGTCCCAGCCGCCGCGGACGTGCCCTTTGTGTACGCGGTGCGGGCGGTGATGGAGAGCGATTACGTGCAGGGCTTCAACAGCTTTGAGGTGTTTACGCCGAGCCGCGTGGGCCGCGTCGAGCGGATCGAGATTATCGACGCCAGCGGCCAACAGGTGCTCGACCACGCTTTTGCGGTCGCCGATGGGATCACAACCGAAGGAGAGGTCGCCATCACCGCCATTGACGACCAGCGCTTTGCGGTGAGTTTCCCGGCCATCAACCAGCACGACGCGGTGTTGAAAATTCACTTCGCCAGCCGAGTGCTGGCCTTTAGCACCCGCTTTGGCGGCCGTGCCTTATTGCTAGAAGAGGATGCCTTTCAGGGCATTTCTCCGGGCAACGCGGCTTTCTTGGCGGAAGGCGACGTGGCGACTGAATCGGGGACGACCGTGTTGAGCCGCGCGGTGAACGAGGGCAGCTTGATCGGCAATTTCGCCCTCGGCAGCGCAGTCTTGACGCCCAATGGGGACGGCGTGAACGATGTCCTCGACGTGAACTTCGAGGTGCTGGCGGTCATTGGCAAAGCGCGGATTGTGATCGATTTGTGGGATTTAGGAGGTCGGCGGGTGCGCCGCCTCTTTGACGCCGAGGGGCAAAACGGCGTGTACGACGCCGTGCATTGGGACGGCACAGACGAGCGGGGCCAGCGCGTCGCTCCCGGCATCTACTTGGTGGGGATCGAGGTGCAAGGGGATGCGCGCAGTGGGCAGATGGTGCAGCCGCTGGGCGTGGCGTACTGAACGAAAGGAGACGTCGTGCTGAATCGGATAGAGCGGATAGGCTGGCTGAGTGCGGTGCTGGCTGTGGCTTGGACTACTAGCGCGTGGGGCCGCGGCGAGTTCCGCCTCGGCGGCGCGGACGGCAACTCTTGGCAAGCAGTGGTCGCCGAGCAGACGGCTTCGTACGTGCTGCTCGACGCCGAGGGCGGCATCGTCGAGGAGGTGACCATTGGCGCAGTCGCCGAAGAGGTCAGTGTGCGTTTCAACACCGCGGGCGTCGATACGTTGATCGACTTTGCCGACGGCGGCCTGCGCCCGGTGTACATCGATCCGAACGACAATCTGGCGCGGTCGATCAAGGAGCGCCAAGGGCACTTTTACACGGCTAGCATTTACGGCGGCACTCATTTAGTAACCGACTCCCAGCCCTTGCAGTTTCTCATCGACGGCGATCCGACGACCGCCATGCTAGTGCGGGTACCCGAGCCGCCGCGCTTGGCTGGCCGCAACAACCCCGGAGTGGTCAAAAACAACGTCATTCACTTGGGGGCCGAGTTGCCCATCAACCGCATCCGCTTCTTCCCCCGGCCCGGGTTTGAGGACAACTACTTGGCATGGTACGAAATCGGCGTGGCCGACCACACCGGCCCGTTTTGGGACAGCAACTTCGACCGCAGCCAGCGCGGCAAGCGGTGGTACATGGTCATTGACGCGGCCTTGGGCGCGCCCAACGACCCGGCCTTTGACATCTTGGCGCGCAACCGCGAGAGCCTCGACGTGGTGGTGGATTTGCGCTTTCCGACCCGCGACCTCAAGTGGATTGCCATTCGCCCGCTCGATCCCGAACGCGACTGGGAAATCGCCGAGATCGAAGTCTATGGCGAGGGTTTTGTGACTCGGACGACCTATCGCACCCCGATCATGGATTTTGGCCGCGAGGTCGCGTGGAGCAAAATTCGCTGGCAAGGCGAGGTGCCCGAGGGAACCCAGCTTTTGCTCCGCACCCGCACGGGCAACACGTCGCAGCCCAACATCTACCGCGTCATCGGCCCGACCGGCACGCTCGAAGTATCGACCCTCGACGACTACTTGACCCAGCTCGGCCGCCGCCGGTGGGACGACGTGGAATTGGGCTACGACCTAGAAAATTGGAGCCTCTGGTCCGCACCCTATGAGTTCGCGGCGGGGCTGCGGCAGACTGAGCTGCCAGCGGATTTGTGGCAGGACGGCACGCCCGTGCTGTCGCCGAGTCCGGCGCGCTACTTTCAGCTAGAGGCCATCCTGTTCGCCAGCGGCGACGCGGCCCCGCGCATCGACAACATGTCGCTGCTGTTCTCCGAGGATCCAGTGGCCCAAGAGGTGGTTGGGGAGATCTGGCCGATTGCCACGCAGAGCTTCGCGGCTGAAACCTTCACCTATGTGGTGCGCCCGGTCTTGCGCGCCAGCGACTTGGGCTTTGACCGGCTGGAAATTTTTACCCAGATCCCGGTCGAGCGGGTGCATTCGGTGCTCATCGACGGCGAGGAAATCAGCGACCGCTTCCCGCCCGAGATCGAGGACGACCGCCTGATCGTCTCATTCGACCGCTTGGTGGGGCCGCGCGACAATGAGAAGCGAATCGAGGTGGTTTTCGACGTCAAGGTCTTGCGCTTTGGCGCGGACTTCAGAAGCTGGGTGTACGACAGCGCCGAACCCGAACTCAAGCAGCAGGTCGCCCCAGGCAATGCGACATTCCGCTTTAGCGGCGACGTAGTATCGGTGCGCACGCCCATGGGCGGCGGTCTCATCAGCAGCGTGCAGGCCACGCCAGCGACTTTCACGCCCAACGGCGATGGCGTCAACGACCACGTCGCGATTGCATACGAATTGCGCGATTTGGAGAGCCTGCGGCAGATCCGCTTGCGGATATACGATCTGTCCGGCCGACTGGTGCGCCAAATTGCGACTAGCACTGGCAGCGGCAGCTTTGCCCAGACTTGGAATGGGCGCGACGAAGGGGGCGGGCTCGTGCCGCCTGGCATGTATCTCTATCAGCTCGATTGGGACACCGACAAGGGCCGCGAAGTAGCCAACGGTGTGGTGGGCGTGGCGTACTAGGCTGGAGAAATGGATTTGACTAGGGCCATTCACAGTAAGAGGCTGTCTGTAAACCTACGGCGGACGTTTTCCTGCTGCGCTGTATTGCTCGTCCTTGCCGACGGGTCCTACGGTGACCGCTTGGGGTTGCGACAGGACGTAGCGCAAAGCCCGGAGGTGTACCTCGACGCGCTGGACCCGGCCATGCGGCGCTGGTACGTGCCGCAGGTGATGTTCGCCGAATACCCGTGGCGGCAGTGGGAGTACACCAACCGCGCGCGGCTGCCGTACCAGCGCTACGTGAGCATCGACTTGGAGGGCGATTACTTCTACGATCTGTACGGGAACTACCTGACCCAGGGGTGGCTGATCTTCAATACGGCGCAGCGGCGGCCCGAGGAAGCTGGTAGCTCCTTGTTCAAGACCGAGCGGTTTGCGCGGTGGTTCAACGAGTTGGTCATCGCCGGCGATCACAAGGGTCAATATCACTACGCGCTGACGGCGAGCAACAACCTGCGAACGACCTTGACGCCGCTGTCGTTTTCCAAGCCGCGCCTGAACGGCATGCAGATCGACCTCGCCACCGACAAATACCAGTTGACCTTTCTCCACTCGCTGATCACTGGCCCGCGCGGCTTGCAGGTGGAGGAGAGCCGCTTTACGGACGCGACTTCTCTCGTGGGGGGGCGGTTTACGGCCCAGCTAGGGGATTTCGTGGAGTTGGGCCTGCACGCGGTCAACGCCCACCAGACCAACAGCGAGTCGGACCAACTAATAGAAACTCTGTACAAAGGCGGGCTGAACAAGCAGCAGAACGCGACCATCTCGCAGATTGCAATCGCCTTGCGCGACGACTCGCCGGAAGACGGTGCCGGCGGTGCCGCGTTCTTCCCCGACGCCTCGGATGTGATTATCACCTACCGCGACGGTACGGTGGAGTCGGGCCGCGACATCCGCTTTGGCCCGGAGATTAGCGGCGGCTTAGAGCGGCAGGGGTTTCTCACCGCGGATGGCGACGAGCAGATTAGCTTGCTCTACGATTTTGACAGCGCGTCGTTTGTCAACCGCGCCTCGGCCGATAAGTCCGAGATTGTGGCGGTGGAATTTCGCCTCGTGCTGGCCAACGACTACCAGATCTGGATGAGTTCGGACCAGCAGTTGGGAGAGGGCGGCGGCTTTGTAACAATCGGTCGGCCATCGAGCTCGTTCACTTGGACGGGTGAGCGCTCTATCAGCTTGGGCGACGTATTCGGCGCGGACGTGGATGACCCAGTCTTCTTGCTGGTGGCGCAGGCCGAGGGCAATGTACAGGACATATCCAATCTGCGCACGGTCCGCTTTGACTACGGGCTGCCGACGGCTACGACAGTCGCCGGGGCCACGCTCAAGATGGAAGACGTGCTCGGCTTTGATCTGTATGGCGAATACGACCTGAACTGGAACTTCCGCAAGTATCCCAACGTCGCCGAGGAGACGCACACTTCCTCGGCGGGCATTGGCGACCGGCCCAGCGCACCGGCGTGGATGGCGAACCTGAGCAAGCACATGGGGCGGCTGTCGCTGTTCGGGGAAGTGTATTCGATTGACCCGCGCTACAACACCCAATCCTTTGTCACCACGACCTCGGGCCTCGATTACGCCCGGCAGGGCAACCGCTTTGACTTAGTGGAAGACAACGACGATCAAGACCGCTTCCCCGATGGGTTCCGCGCGGATTTTTTGGCCGACGACCGGTTGGTTTTTCCCGGCTGGGATCTCAACAACGACTTAGTGCCCGACTTCAACCAAAACGACAACCGAGTCAAGGCCAACGCCGTTCCGGATTACGAGGAGCCTTTTCTCCGCTTCTTGGTCGATCGGCCGGAGTTTCTATTCGGCGTGGATATGAACCACAACTTCTGGGTCGATCTATACGAAAACGACACCGAACCGGACTACCCCTACCGCCGCGATCAACAAGGATTCAACGTTTATGGGGGCATCGACCTGAGCCGGCACTGGCAGCTCAAGGTGGGGGCCTTGCGCGAGGAGCAGATTTCAGCGGATCGCAAAAACCACAGCACGTATTTGCAGCTAGGGTACGAGCGGGTGTGGCCGCGGGTAGGTCGGGTGCGGCTCTTCGAGATGAGCCAGTTGGTGCAAGACGACATTCCCGATCCAATTTTACAGTGGCAACCGGACAACACGCTGCGCGGCGGCAAGCTCGTACACATCGCCGACCCGCTGTTGGCGCGCGATGCGTGGGTTCACCAGTTATTCGTCGGCCACAGCTTGACCAGCGACGCGCTGTTGGTGATGAGCAAGCTGCACGGGGTGTTCTTTGCACAGCGGCAGCGCGATGCGTCGGATTTCTTCTTTGGCCTGATCAACAAGGCCAGCTATCGCCGCACTTGGCGCGGGCTGACCCTATCGCCGCGCTGGAAGAGCGAGTGGCGTCAGCAGAGCCGGTCGCTGTTTGACCAAGAGGAACGCACGACGCTGATGGAGCTTTTTTCGCTGCTTTTGGATACGCAACTATTGCAGGCCACGCGGGTACAGGCCGGCGTCGAATACGCGCTGTTCAACGACTTCGACCGCGATATGGAGGACTTCGACTCCCTGAGCTGGGCCTTGCAGTTGGCGACTGAGTCGGCCTATTTGGGCTACCGGATCCAGGCGTTGGCTGGCTTTGTGGTAGAGCGCAAGGCGTTTGCCGAGGCCAAGGCCGAGACGACGACCGAGACCTTTGTTACCCTATACGCTGGCTTGCAATAGTTGGTTGTATTTGGCGAACCATTTGACTACATTTGCAGTTCAGTCGTTCATTTGCAATTTAGTCGTTTATCGTCCACCTACCCCTAGGAGGTAGAACTATGAAACGCCTTTTCACTTGTGGCCTGACGGCAATCTCGCTATTGGCTTTTGCGCTAGCCGCCGGGGCACACGAGCCCCCAGGCGAGGTCTTCCTCGCCGTGCAGTTCCCCGATGCCAATGTGCCGAACATCGACGGATTTGACGACGATTGGTCGGCGGTGCCGCTTGAAGTGTACGCCATTCCCAGTTCGAGGCTTTTTTCGGTACACGGCTTTGCTGGCGACGACGTGCCGCGCGGCGGCATGGACCCGGCTTCGATGCAGATCCGCCATATCTTGGGTTGGAACGACTCGCGCAACGAAATCTACGTGACGACGAAGGTGTTCGACAACAAGCACACGATCACCCGCCAAGACTTAGGCTCTTATTGGTGGGACGACAGCATTGAGATCGAGTTCAATCCGCGTCACGACTACTTGCCCAAGCCCGAAGACGTGGTGACGCACCACAAGTATTCATTCGCGTTCCCGCCGCTCAACGGCAATTTCGGCCCGGCCCTGCAAACGGCTGCGGTCAGTAGTGCCGACGTCGAGAATCCGACGCTGTTGTCCAACGGCAGCCGTTGGTACTACTGCACCTATAGCTTCGAGGGCGAAGAGTACGGCGAGAGCACGTATATCTACGAATTCCGCACGATTGCCATTGATTCGTATCCCAAGCCCACCGAAGAGAACATCACGGAAGATCAGGTGATTGAGCACGACCTGACCGCGGGTGAGGTGATCGGCTTTTCGATTTTCGTCAGCGATGTAGATGACAGTGCCGGCGATGCCGACAATCGCGTCGGCATGTGGGCTACTACTCCGACGAGTTGTTGTCACTCTTCGCAGGACCTGCTCATCTCCCCCATGGACGACACCATTGATTGGGGCGAGCCGACTGCGGTCGAGGCGCAGAGTTGGGGCCGGATTAAGTACCAGTACCAGCAGTAATACTCGGTTCCACACCCTTTGCAAAGAAAGCCCGCTTGCCCCTGTGGCAGGCGGGCTTTTTGCGTCTTACAGCCCGAGCAGGCCGCGGGCGTTCTCGCCGAGGATGAGGCGCTTGGCGTCGTCGTCAATGGCCGCGGTGATGATCTTACCGAGTTGCGGGCGGGGGTCCATCAAGGGCGTATCCGAGCCGAAGAGCACGCGGTCGGCTCCGGCCTTGGCCACTAGCTCTTCGATGACGCCTGGGGTGCGGAAGGTCGAACAGGTTTCGAGGAAGTAGTTGGGCAGGCGCTGGGCCGCGGCAATGGCTTGGCTGCGATACGGCTCGATGTTGCCGGAGTGGCCGGCGACGAAGCGGGCGTTGGGGAAGCGCGCGGCCGCGCGGCCAAACTGAGCGGGCGCGGCCGTTGGCTCGCCGCCGGTGTGCGCCAAGACCGCGAGGCCGCGCTCAGCGGCAAACTCGTAGATTGGATCCCAAGCCGAATCGTCGAGCGGAAAGGGCGTATAGGGCGGGTAAATTTTGATCGCCCGGAACCCGAGTTCGTCGATGGCCCGTTCCAGTTCGGGCCGCACGGTGTCGGGGCAGGTGGGGCACACGTAAGCGAAGCCAATGAAGCGGTCGGGGTGGCGGGCGACGAAAGCCGCGGTCTGGTCGTTGCCGGGTTTGCCGTCGGGATGGAAGATGTTGAAGACGCAGCTTTTGTCGATCCCCACCGCGTCCATGGCGCGCAGCATCTCGGCCGGGTCATCGACCATGTCGAGGGAGTCCCAGCGCCCCACGTGGCCGTGAAAGTCAATAATCATGTGGCCCCTCCGAGAATGCGCTCTAGATTGCCCGAGGTCAAAGCCGCGAGCGCGTCGTCGTCAATGGCCAAGTGGTGCAGGTAAAAGAGCATCGGCCCCATGGCGTAACGCGGATAGTAGGACCCGTAGAGGAACCGCTCTACGCCAAATTCGCCGATCAGGGACTCGATGCCGCCCAGATTCTCAAAGCGGCTCAGTTCCAGCGACGCTTGGGGCAGTGCTCTGAGTAGGGGGCGCAAGGCGAGGGAATGCGTGTAGTGAGCGCCGAGGAGCACTGCTTGCAAATCGGGGAAGCGGCGCAGAGTCTCCATGACTTCGGCAACCGGGGTGTCGGCCAGCGAGACCCATAGGGGGATGCGCTCGGCTGCCAGCCAAGCGAGCAACTCGCCGTAGATCCAGTCGGCAAAGGGGACGCGGCTCGCCTCGGTGTTGTGCAGGCGGACGCTGGAGACCTCGCCTGCGGCGTGCAGTGTGCGCAGTTGCGCCAACGAGTCCGCGCTCGGTCCGGCGACCCATTGGGGGACGAGTCCGTCGCCACGCCAAGCGCGCAGAGCCTCGTTGCCCTCAATCGCGCTGATGGTTTCGCCTTGGAGGTGGTAGATTAAGCCGCGCTCCACGCCGTGGCGCTGCATTTTCGCCCGCAGCTCGGTCACGTCGGCAAACGGCGAGGGCCGGTCGTGGCAGTGGCCAACGCCGATGTTGGCGTCGAAGACGGGGACGCGGGCGCGGAAGCTCAGGTGCTCGGTGTTTTGCGTCGAGATCGGCATGGGATTTAGGCGATGTTTTCGCGCTGCTTGACGATGTCTTTGTATTCGTAGTACGGGGCCAATTCGAGCAGGTCAATCGTCTCGGGGTCGAGCCGCTGGCGAATGGCGTCTGGAAAAGGGCGGCGCTGGCCGGTGAGCATGTGCTGGACGTTGTAGCGCAGAATCAGGAAGCGGCGGTCGCGGTCGCGGGGCTTCCAAGTGAGCGCGCCGTGCATGAGGTGCTCGGGCATGATGAACACGTCGCCGGCGCGGGCGCAGACATTGTGGACGCCCGGGGGCACGGTGTCGGCGACGTAGTCCCTGTCCTCGTCGTCTTCGGCTCCTAAGTAAAACATCGCTCGGGGCCGGTCGAAGTGGGCCTTGTGCGAGCCGGGCAAGATGATGAGGCCGCCGTCGCCGGGGAAGACATCGCTCAAGTAAAAGAAAAAAATAAAATCCGTGCAGCGGACTTGGCCGTCTTCGATGTAATAGCGCCGCACATCGGGCCGTTTGGACGGTCGCCATCCGGCGTGCAGGTAGTGGAAGCCGTGGCCGTGGCGGTTGTAGCCGAGGGTGCCGCCGTTGAGGCGCGGCCGGCGGTTGGTGAGTTCCATGAGGATCGGCCAAGTCGTAGGATGTCGGGTGAGCACTTCGAGGCTTTTGTCAAAGGCAAAGCCGTGCTGATAGCCGGTGAGGTCGCGGCGCTCGAGGTCTGCGCCGAATCCGGGTGGCCACTCTGCGGGCGGCATGTTGATGTAGCGGTCGGCTGCCGCTTGCGCGGGTGCGAGTTCCGCTGGGCTGAGTACGCCGCGCAAGTGGAGGTAGCCGGTCAAGTCGAAGAAGTAGCGTTGGTCGGGCGTCATCATGGGGTTGGGCCTTTGTTGGGAAGGGTAAGATAGCCGTTTCAACGGCACCGTTCAAGCGCACTTCACTGGAACACAATTCCACCCGTCGGCCACAGCCTGACGAGCGACGTGCTATTGGTGATTACTTGATTCCGGCCGGCTTTGCTTAGCACTCAAAGTGCCCTAGTTGGATCCGTACTGCGAGCTCTGTTGAAGGACATGCAAACGACCATCAGGGAGCGTACCCTGTCCCTTGCCTAGGTTCAGTGCGTTGACAGAGATTCCCAAAAGGTGTCTTTTTTACCTGATACGTCTAACTGTTGGCCAAGTGTAAGGACCAACAAACAGGATAAATTCCGTGATCAAGTCGCTTGAAGTCAGGAATTTTACGGCCTTCTCAGAAGCCCGATTGTGTTTTACCGAGGGCCTCAACGTCATCGTCGGCGAGAACGGGACGGGTAAGACGCACTTGCTCAAGCTGCCTTATGCCGTTATGGCGGTAAGTGCCGAGGAACGCAGGAGGCATGGGGATGACCGGCAACCTACCAAGACCTTGCTGCAAACTCGAGTGGCTGAAAAGATCGTTAACGTGTTTCGCCCGGAGGAGAGCCGTCTAGGGCGTCTCGTGCGCCGGCAGCAGGGTCGTAGCCGCTGCGAAGTGAAAGTGAACTTCCGACGGCGCGAGACTTCCATTGGGTTCAATTTCGCTTCGCAAAGCAAGTCCGAGGTCGTCATGGATCCTCTTCCCTCCAAGTGGGTGGACTCCATGCCGGTATTCCTGCCTCCCCGCGAGTTGCTGACGATCTACCCGGGATTTATCTCGTTGTACGAGACACACAACGTTGAATTCGAGGAAACGTGGCGGGACACCTGTTTGTTACTCGGCTCGCCGACGGTGCGGGGTCCTCGCAGTAAGGTTTTCACAAGTATGTTGGGGGCCTTGGAAGAACAGATCGGGCAGGTCGCTCTGGAACGCAATGGCCGTTTTTACCTGAAGCAGTCCGGCCTTGGTGCTGGCACGATGGAGATGCCCTTGGTCGCCGAAGGTTGGCGCAAGCTCGCCATGCTGGCGCGGCTGATCACCACCGGGGCCCTGCTCGACCAAGGTGCCCTGTTCTGGGACGAGCCCGAGTCCAACCTCAATCCGAGGCTGATTCGCGAAGTCGCGAAGGCGATTCTCCGTATCTGTGGTGCAGGGGTGCAGGTGTTTGTTGCAACGCACAACCTCTTCCTACTCAGAGAATTCGAAATCCTCGCCAAGCATAAAGAATTTGAGCGTGTTAAGCAGCGCTACTTCGCGCTGCGCCGAGTGGATGATGGTGGCGCAGAAATTTCCCAGTCCAGCGAGATTGATGGTGTCGAGCCGCTGTTATTGCTCGACGAGGAACTGGAGCAATCGGATCGTTTTCTCAAGGTGTTCATGCCATGACCGTGATTGAGGAAGGCGGTCTCAAATTCTCATTTCCGGCTCACTGTCAAGCTACCAAGTACGATGCTTGGAAGTTTTATCGCAAACAGTTCCAGTCCACCGCCGGGGGGTCGAAGGCAATCGATATCCTCTGCCTCCAAAAAGGGGTCTCTTGGCTGATCGAAATAAAGGACTATCGGCAGCACCCAAGGACGAAACCGAGTGATCTCGGCGACGAAGTGGCGAGCAAAGTCCGCGACACGCTAGCGGGATTGGCGGCCGCGAGCGCTAACGCCAGCGACACTGGCGAGCGCAGGCTGGCAGAACGTGCGCTGGCAAAGCGACGGTGGCGTGTCGCATTGCACCTTGAACAGCAGTCGGTTGCGACTTCGCCGCTTCGGCCACATGCCATCAATCCCGCCGATGTGCTCTCAAAGCTGCGCAAGAAGTTGAAAGCCATTGATACTCAGCCGGTAGTTTTGAGCCTGCAAACGCCGGGTACTGTCCCGTGGACCGTTCAGTAAAGGTCGTGTTTTCAGGACGACTTCGTATGGCTGGCTACTAACCACTGCTGTCACTGGAACACGATCCCGCCTAGATAATTGTTTTGCATGCCGGTTATATAGTCGATAAGTACCCACGTCCCAGCTGCGACGGCCTCGCCTAAGACCAGTCCCAGGAAGAAGGGCTTGAGGCGATTGAAGAGCGTCAGGCCGCCGTATTTGAGTACTGTACTCTTGATGAGCCAAGCGATAAAGACGCTGAACCACATCTTGCCGAAGACGCAACTGACCGGAAACCCCAGCGAGTGGAAGGGCCACCAAAGGAATCGGTATTGGACGGTCATTAGCCCACCCATGATAGCTGCGCCAGTGCCGATGTGTAGCCACGTGCTCGGCCGCGGGTCGAATGGATTGAGAATGCTTTTCTCCATAAAGCGATAGGGGTACTGCGCGACGTTGTTGAAGTAAAACCGCGACAGATTGATGGCCCCGTACTCGTAGCCCAGATAGAGGGTCAAGACAACGACGCAGCCGAGCGTCAGGACGATCACCGCGACCGTGGCCCCAAAGAGGCGGCGGCGATGGGGTAGGGTGATCTCGGTGACGAGTTTGAGGCCGTTGGCGCAGGCGCTCATCATTAGGATCAAGGTGTCCACGCTCCAGGCATAGCTCAGGGCCATGCCAGCCATGCCCTTAGTGCCCAACACGGTGCCTCCGACATTGGCGACGACAAAGTCCGGCCCATTGGTCGGCGGAAACATCGCCGCGACCCCACCTTGTGCGACGACGCGGGCGATGGTCATAAAGCCGATAAAGGCACCAAACAGCAGCAGGGGAACAAAGAGCAGCGGAATGCCCGATTGCCAGAGCCAGACGCCCATCGTCAGGAAGCTGATGATGGCTCCCCACACGGCGACTCGGTAGGACATGATTTCATCCGCGTCGGTTACGTCTGGTGCGCCGAGAAAAGCCTTGCGCAGCACGTCCTTGATGTGCTCTCTGCCCACCCACAGCGACCCCAGCACCAAGACGATCATGCCGCCCATGGCTTGGTGGATGATGATCGGGTCGGTGTACTGGCTGTACGCCCCCATCGTCTCATCCTTACCTCCCCAGGCCAAGGCCCCGAGCAGACCCCGCTGCACCACGTTTACGAGATGAAAAAAACTCAGGCCCAAGGCGATGTTTTGCGGCACAAAGTAGGAAAAACCCACCATCGACAAGCTCAGATACATCCTCAGGGACGCCATGCCGCGAAAGACCGGAATGCTGTCGAGCGAGAGGCTGACTGAAGGGACGACCACAAAATAATTGTGCAAGGCGTTGATCGAGGCTAGGACAAAGGGGAGAGAAAAGCCCAGCCACATAAATCCACTGCGGAACAGGGGTTTGATGGTCCGGCCGCGGCCGTCGTCGGCGATCATGGCCAAGGGAAGCTGGACCATGGGATAGGCTAGGCGCTCGCGCTCTACCCATTGCCGCCGTACGATCACCATCAGGCAGACCATCGCCAGAAAGAGAGCTAGGCCAAAGACAGCCCAGTAGAGCAGCGGAGCCGCCCAGATCGCCCACGGCACGGAACCCGTGGGATCGCCTTCGTAAAAGCCCCAGATGGCGTCGCGGCTTTGGGGCACTGGCCAATCGGGCATATAGGGCTGGACGATCTCGGCCCAACCGTTTTCCGGTGTGGCGTAGTAATAGGCCCCCGTGATGACCGGCAGGAGTTGCGCGGGCAGGCCGCGGCTCGACAGGGTGTTGGCCAGCAGGATCAGGAAGAAGGCCACGGCCAGTTCACCGCGCTGCAAGGGCAGGCGCGGATGCAGTAGCCGTAAGAGCGGGTTTAAGAGGACGACGAGGACAAAAAAGAGAAAGATCGCCGCGGGGGTCAGGTTCCACACGGCTAGCCCGGAGCCTTTGACGATCATGTCGTTGTAGGTCGAGCCGAGGCCGATGCAAACGGCACCGAGCAGCCCGACGATCACTGCCTTGGGCGTGCATCCCTTTATCGTCGGTGGAGAACGCTTTAGCAAAATGTTCCTTCCGAGTGTTGCCTTCCCCTTGACAATGCCCGCAGCCACACACGACTTTCCGCACACACAACAGGAGACCCTATTATGGAAAAAGTACCGCTTTGCGTCGTCGGCTGCGGCGGCATGGGCCATCGCCACATCTTGGCCTACAAGGTGTTGGAAGATAGCGGCATTGGCAATGTCGAATTGATGGCCGTCTGCGACGTGAACCGAGCGAACGCCGAGTTTGCCGCCCGCGAGGTGCAGCGGCTGTTTGGGCGCGAGCCGCTGATCTTTACGGATATGGACTCGATGCTCAAGCGCGATGATATCCTCGCCGTCGATGTGGTTACCGACGTTTCCGTGCATCACCAAGTGGCCGTGCCAGCTCTGTTGGCCGGCAAGCACGCGCTAGTGGAAAAGCCCCTCGGCATTACCATGCGCGCCTGCCAAGCCATGATCGACGCCGCTCACACCGGCAATGCCGTGCTGGCTACCGCCGAAAACTACCGCCGCGACCCGCCCAACCGCTTGGCGCGGGCCATCGTCGAGTCCGGCTTGCTCGGGGATCCCTTTTTGATGATCCAGGCGTCGGCCGGTGGCAGCGACCGCATAACCATTACGCCTTGGCGCCATCTCAAGGAAAAGGGGGCCATTGGCTTGGACATGGGCGTCCACTACGGCGACATCATCCAATACTACATGGGGGACTACGCGCACGTCTTCGGCGGCGGCTTCATCGTCGAGCCGGTGCGGCGCCGGCCAGACGGCTACGACGATCACCCCCTCGAATCCTACCGCGAGCGGGCCAAGACCTATCCCGAGAGTGTAGAGGCTACGGGCGAGGATTCAGTGGTCGCGCTATATAGGATGCGGTCTGGTGCGCTGGCGCAGCTCGTGCTGGTGGCGGGTCGCGGCGGTCGGGGAAGGGAGCGCAGCGTCCACGGCCGTTGGGGCGCGCTCTATTCTCCCGGCGACCGCAATGGTCGGCCCGTAGTGCTGCGCTTGGAGGGCAAGGAGTTAAAAGGCCGCGAAATCCTCTCGCTCCTGCCGGATTTTCACCTCGACGAGATCACCGAGCGCCTCTTCGGTGCCGACGGCGTAGAATACGATCCTTCCGCGACATCTTTCTACGAAATCGACTCCCGGCACTTGGCCATTGAGTACCACGACTTTGCCCAAGCCATCCTCACCGGCGGTCAACCCGAAGTGGATGGTTTCGGCGGGATGCAGGCCGTGGCGGCGATTGTGGGAGCCTATGAGTCGGCGCACGCCGGGCGTTCGCTGTCTATGGAGGAGATTATGAGTGGGGCCGTGCGGGCCTATCAGCAGGACATCGACGAAGCGCTTGGGTTGGATTAAGACGATCCTCAGATAAACGCAGATGAGCGCCGATACACGGCCTCTAAAGGGTTGTCACCATGACCCAAAACGGCTGACTGCCCACTTCGTAATCCGCGATGGGCTGTAGTGTGCCGCTGGTTGCATCGACTTGGTAGCAGGTCATGCGGTCGGCGGCTTCTCCGGCGCAGTACAGGTATGTGCCGGTCGGGTCGATGTTGAACGAGCGCGGGCTAGCCGGCACTGGGTAGTGCCCAAACGGGCTGAGTGCGCCATCGGCGTCGATGTTATAGCCGACGATGCTGTCGTGGCCGCGATTGGATGCGTAGCACCACTGGCCGTTGGGGTGGACTTCGACGTGGGCGGTGTTCCCGCCTTCGGCGTAGTCTGCGGGCAGAGTCGAGATGTCCTGGAAGATGGAGAGGGTGCCGCGCTCGGGGTCGAAGCGGTGAGCGGTGACTGTGTTGGCCTGCTCGTTGACGATGTACGCGACGTCGCCGAGGGGGCGGAAGCATATATGCCGGGGGCCAAGCTCGCCCTCCGGGGGAGCCAGCACGGACGGGTCGTTGGGCGAGAGTTGGCCGGTGCTGGCGTCGAAGCGGAACTGGCTGGTCTTGTTGTTGGGGCAAACGTGGGGCACAAAGACAAAGCGCTCGCCTTCGGTCAGCAAGACGGCGTGTGCCTTGGGGCCGGTGTCGATGCGCTGGACGAGGTCGCCGATGGCCCCGTCGTCGCCGAGGCGGTGTACTGTGACGCCGCCGCCGGTGTAATAAGCGGTGAGGAGAAAGCGACCGGCGGGGTCGGTAATCAGGTGAGCGGGGGTGTCGAGGCCGGTGTCCACCTTGTTGATCAGGGTCAATTCGCCCGATGCGGTGTCGAGGTGGAAGCTGGCGAGGGTTGAGGCCCCGACGTGGCCGTCGTAGAGCACGGGGCGCGACGGGTGCAAAAAGAGTGCGCCCGACGGGCCGTGCGCCGGACTGGTGGTGCGCAGTTTCAGCGCGCCTGATTGGGGATCGAGGTCGTAGAGCTTGATGGCTTCGTCGCCGGTGAGTGAGACGAAGACGACGGGTTGGGCTTGTGCGGTCATTGAGGTTTGCTCCTTTGAGGTTTTGCGTGGATAAGATAGGGGATTACTGCTAGGCTCTTAGAGGCCGAGTCGGTTCGGCTGTTTTAATCCCAGATCTTCTGTGATATTTTTTCTAACGCTTCTAAAATTTTGGATTTGTAGATGATTTCACCGTCGCGCTCGTTCCGCTGCTTCGTAAGCGCTGTCGTGAGGTCCGACAGCTATTGCCCGACCCATGCTGTTCTCCATCACCATGAAGACGAAGCGGAAGTTGCGACTCAAACGCACTGAGTATAGACGATTGCCGACCCGCAGTTGCTCTAGGTTCCGCCCGGGAGTCAACTCGCCAGCGCATAGTTCGTCGATAACTCGTGCCAATTCCTCTTGCATCCGTTGATTTAGACGATTGACCATTTTGGCGAACTTGCGGCTCGGCGTTTCAAATCCGGTAATCCGCACCTGTCGTGGGGGCATGGCCTATAGATTTTCCATTGACGCCATGAATTCTGAGCCGCTGGCACATGTTCCGTCCGTGCTTGGAGCGAGTGCTCCGTCGTGGATCATTATGGCCCAGCGAAGCTCTTGGAGTGACGCAATGAGATATTCAAACAGCTTGTCTAGGCGTTCCAATGCTGCAAAGACCTCGGCCCCATATGCTTCTACGCCCCCTGTCCGCTGCAAGGCATCCCGGACATCGCGCAGTTCTTTTCTTTCCTTGCGGAAGTATTTCTCGCTTTTCTCCAACTCGGGCACTGCGATGTCGTCAGGGTCCATTTCACGGCCTGAAGGAAAATCTTCAGCCGCTTTCTGGAGTCGCTCCTGAAAGGCGGTGCAGACATCGACTACGGCATCGTGGCGTTTGCGAAAATTTTCGGTCAATACCTTTATTGCGCTTTGCAATTCGCCCCTGTTCTGGTTCTTGGGCAAGTGTACGAGCCAGCTCCGGCTTAGCGCTTCCGATTGTTTAGGAGGCCGCGCCAACCAGATTAATGTTCCGGCGACGTTGCGGACTGTTTCGCCGCTGAATTCAGCGGTCTGTTGTTGACTGACCATGCTCAAACTCGCTTTCCGAAATCCACTATTCCACTTTCAGGCTAAATTAACGACACAGGGTCCAGTCTCGCCAGCCTCTTCGTTGTTCTCCTCGTTGAAGCGGTGGGTAAGGTCGGACTAATAGGCGATTGATCCAAGCGCGACAAGAAGCTATACTACCCCCCCCATCAATCCACCCAATTTCCCCGTGCTTACTCCCCAACGCCAAACGACGATCATCGTGCTCTTTAGTGGGTTGACGGTCCTCGCCAGCATGGGGATCCGCCAGTCGTTTGGCCTCTTTCTACAGCCGATTAGCGACAGCTTGGATTTGGGGCGCGAAGTATTTAGCCTAGCCATAGCGCTGCAAAACGTGGTCTTCGGCCTACCCCTGTTCGGTATGATCGCCGACCGCTATGGGGCGCGGTGGGTCGTGTTGGGGGGTGCGCTGCTCTACGCGGCTGGGTGCCTGCTGGTGCCGGCTAGCAGCGGCCCGCTCGGCTTGTATCTGACGCTGGGACTCATCATCGGACTGGGGCTTGGCAGCACGACGTATGTGGTCGTGCTAGGGGCCGTCGCCCGCGTCGTCCATCCGGCCAATCGCAGCACGGCGTTTGGCATCGTCACCGCGGCTGGGTCGTTTGGGACTTTTGCCTTGGTGCCCGGGTTGCAGTGGGTGATCGTCCACGCGGGTTGGCAAGCGTCCTTTGTGGTCAGCGCGGCCTTGATCGGCTGGGTCGTGCTGTTGGCCTTTGGCTTTCCGCGTCGTCCTAGCGCTAGCGCGCACACGACTCGGCCGCACAGCGAGGGAACGCTGCTGCAAGCGCTGGTCAGGGCGCGGGGCCATTCGGGCTATTGGCTGCTCAACGCGGGGTTCTTCGTCTGCGGTTTCCACGTCGCCTTTATCGCCACGCACTTGCCTTCGTTCCTCACCGACGGTGGACTGCCGCGCATGATCGGGGCCACGGCCTTGTCGCTGATTGGCCTGTGCAACATCTTCGGCTCGTCGTTGTTCGGCTGGCTGGGCGACCGCTACCGCAAGAAGTATTTGTTGAGTGCGCTCTACTTCAGCCGCGCCGTGGTCATCGGCTTGTTTCTCTTCGTCCCCCTGACCAGCTTTTCCGCCCTGCTCTTCGGCGGCCTAATCGGCTTCTTGTGGCTGGCCACTGTGCCGTTGACCAGTGGGACTGTGGCGCAGATATTCGGGGCGCGCTACTTGTCAACGCTGTACGGGATTGTCTTTTTCAGTCATCAGGCCGGCAGTTTCCTAGGAGTCTGGCTGGCTGGCTGGCTGGCTGGCTCTATGATTCGACGGGGTCGTACGATTCGGTCTGGTGGCTGGCGATAGTCCTCGGCGTGGTAGCTGCGCTGCTTCATCTGCCGATTGCCGACCGCCCGCTTCAATCCTCAAACGCATAGGATGGCGCTATGGCTGCTAGTTTTAAAGAAATGACTGGATTTTTCAGGGAAATTGGCGCTGCTGATGTGGGGCATACCAACAAGACCTACTTGGCCCACTGCATCGGCGTACACGGCGATATGAAGAAGTGGGGAGGCGACGATGTGATGTGCCACGCTGCGCTCTTTCACTCCATATACGGCACCGAGATTTTCCAAGATTTTACCCTGCCCGTCGAGCGCCGCGCTGACGTGCGGGCACTCATCGGCGAGCGGGCTGAATACTTGGCGTACGTCAATTGCGCCATGGTGCGCGATACCTTCGACGCCGCTGTGGAGCAGCACGGTGCTCCCTACGTGCTCCAAGACCGCCTGACTGGCGATTCCATCGAGATGAGTGAGCAGGATTTCAACGACTTAGTGACGATCCACTTGTGCGACTGGTTGGAGCAGGTGGCGCGGTGGGGCCAATGGGACTATCGCCGCGCCGCATTCGAGCGCATGGCGCAGCGCTTGGGCGGCATCGCCGAGGAGCGGTTCGCCGAGGTGTTTGAGGGGCGTCTCTAATTCTCACCCCCGCTCCACGTCAAACGCCGCGACATTGCGCTCATCCTTGCTGAACTCCACGCCAATCAGGTGAATCGGCTGCCCCAAGGCTCGGTACTTGTCCGCGTAGCGCCGCTCCTGCAACTGCGCCAGCGCCGCACCCGCCGACGAAAGTTCAACTACCTTGAACTCGAACAAATAGACGGTACCGTTGAACAAAACCGCCATGTCCAAGCGACCGTGGCTGCTGCTGTCCTCCACGGTGATGTCCAATCCCAGCGCGGCGAAATAGGAGTAGAACACGCTGGCGTAGTACCCCTCGTAGCCGGCGATGTCGTTGTTAGTGTACCACTCGTAGGGAATGCTGGCGAAAAAGGCGTGGAACAGCGTCTCTAGCCCGACGAAGTCGTTGGATTCCAACAGCCGGTAGAGCCGGATGCTGTTGGCCATCTGCCGCGTCGAGTCCTGCACCAAGTAGCCCAGCAAGCTGCGGTTCAGGCTCTGCCGTACCTCCCGGTTGGGATAGTCCAAACGATAAAGCATCTCGCCGCCCAGATCCTCGGCGTCGGTTATCGTCAGGTAGCCGGTCTGGAACAGTAGCGCCTCGGTGGCGATATGATCTACGTCAAAGGTCGATAGCAACTCGTCGCTACCGACCATTTCACCAAGTTCTAGGGAACTGACGTGGCGTTTGCTCAGCGTTTCGACTAAAAACGTCGGCGTGCCGGTCTCAAACCAATACGCTCTGAACTCGCGGTTGCGAAACAGCAACAGGATGTCGAATGGGTTGTACACTTTCTCGTCGCCGCGCCAACGATAGCCGTTGTACCAGTCGCGGATTTGGTCTCGGTCGAGGCCGGGCAGTTCCGGTGCGAACACGGCGTCCAAGTCGGCGTCCGAGTAGCCGCAGATCGCTGAGTACTCCGGTTCAAGGGTAATGTACGTGAGATTGTTGAGGCCAGAAAACAGGCTGACCTTGGAAAACTTGCTGACTCCAGTGATGAACGTGAAGCGGACGTGCGCGTCGCAGTCCTTGATGACCGCATACAGGCCGCGCAGGAAGTCGCGGTTGGCGCGAGCTATGTCCGGCACCTCCAGCGCATCTAAAATCGGCTTGTCGTATTCGTCGATCAGCACGGCCACCGGCTGCCCGGCTTGGCTGTGCAGTGCCTCCAGCAACGAGGCAAAACGTCCGGGGGCGGTGGCGTACTCAGAGACGACCTCCGACCGACGTTCGGCCGCGGCGAGTTGCTCCATCAGCGTGTCCTCCACGTAGCCGGGCACCTTGAAGTTGCCGCTGCCGAAGCTCAAGCGCAGGACCGGATGGCGCACCGACCAATCCCAATGGTCGTGGATGGACAGCCCCGCAAACAGCGGCTCGTTGCCCTCGAACACCTCCTTGAGCGTGTCCAAGAACAGACTCTTGCCAAAGCGTCGGGGACGCGACAGGAAGTAGTGCTTGCCCTCGTTGAGCAGCCGATGAATGTAGGCGGTCTTATCGACGTAGTAGCACTCGCGCTCGCGAATCTCGCGGAAGGTCTGAATGCCGATGGGGAGTAAGCGTTTGTTCATGGCCATTTCTCCTTGGGCCGACCCATCAGGCCGCTTGGATGGGGCCGGGATAGCAGGAGACGGTAATGTTTTTCACGTTCATCTCTTTGCAGATGCTGTGTTTTACAGTGTATGGATAGGGCGATTGGTGTGCAACGGTGCCACATCTGACCAGCCGCCATACATACATCTACTTGACGAGTAATCACATCGGCGATCTTCCCTAGCAAGATGCCGAGCGGTTCGCCGAGGTGTTCGCGGGCCGTCTTAAATAGGTACAGTGGTCAGTAGTTAGTAGAGTAGAGCTAGGTCGCGGGGCACAGCCCACTGGACTGGCCAGACGCTCAATCAAATTGATTGGGCATTGAGGTCGTAGAGTTTGATGGCTTCGTCGTTGGTCCTACTAGCTAGCAGCCTCGGCAGCAGCCGAAAGTTTTGCTACGTCAAATTTTGCGCCGTTAATGGTTATCGTCCCTGTAGCATAATCGACCGAAAACTTCATATCGAGTATCAACTCGGCCTCATGCGATCCAGAAAGGGTAACCTCTCCGCTCAGCGGAATGGGCGTCTGATCCAAGCCGACACTCAAGGCTCCGTTGACTATCAGCTCGCCATCGGGCGAATAATCCTGCAACGTCCAGTCGTTGTCGGCGATTTCTACTGAGCCGCCGCCCCGCCCTGGCACCGACGTCGTACCGGGAACCAGCGCGGAGAAGAAGATGTCCATAAGACTGGTGACCAACGTGCTGTATAAGCCAATGATTTCAGGCGTTATCTCGACCGCAAAGCCCGGCCCGCTTTCTTCGACGTGGATTTCGATTTCCGGCGAGACGAAATCGGCATGGCCTCCGTGGTTGATTTTGATGCGGATGGTGGTCTGGCCTTCCGCTAGGCCGATGATGCGAAAAGCCCAAGCATTGTTCTCGGCGTGATGTTCGACTTCGGCGATGCTCTCGTCGGTAATTTCCCAGTCAAGGGCGTAGTCATCGTCTTCGTCTGGGGTAAAGAGATCGCCGTCTTCGGCGATAAAGCGCACGGAAAGCAGGGCCGTTTTCAAGCCGTGGCCAACCTCAATCTCGCCGGTCACCTGACCGCTTCCAACGCGCACGATTTCAGTGCCGCTATCGCGTACAATCAGGCCGGTGGCCTCGGCGTGTTCTTCTTTGTACTCGGTATCGACGAGATTGTCGTTGTCAACGCGCTTATAGTAGCCGAAAGCCTCCCACAGGTAGCCGCCACTCCTCCAAAGCAAGGGTTCCCACCCTAAATCAAGCCAACCGTCAAACATCTTTACCTCAAGGCCCCAACTCGGCAGAAAATGCCCCCACTCTTCGTCCCATATTCGGACATAGTTTACAGTATGGTTGAACGCCCACTTACCACCGTCCGCATAATACACACCCATTTTACCTCGTTGCTCGCCATAAAGGCTGGGCAAGCCCAAGTCGGCAAGTGCTGGATCATCCCACTCAGATGGGGAGTAATACGAAAGCAGCGTGTAGTCGTAATACGTTACGCCCGGTTCGCCCGTTGGATTCGGATCGGGTGCAAGCTCTATCCGCAAAGTATCCGCAGTCCGAATGTCCTCCCAGCTACTCCACCCATCACAGGCTGGACAATCAACACGAGACGAGCTATATCCCGCCCATGTGCCTGCTATGTCCAAGATCGGCATCGGGCATGGTTCGACCGCAGCCTCGGGACGCTTGGCGGCACTAGGCGAAGTGGGACGGCCTACGTCACAGCCCAAGAAAACGGCGAAAGCAACAAGAGCTACGGTTACTTTATACATGGTGAATTCCTCCAATCTTTGGACGTGGGTGAGTTTCAGCGGCCGCGATCGCCGGAACCTGCGGCCAGCAGCCGTCGAGACAGGCACAGGGCACAAAAAAGGGAGTGGGTCAGGAAATTGGAGGCCGCTTTGGCGCGGTTTTTGCCAAGCATAGAAAGCCCCGACGAAGGCTTACTTCGGCGTACATTTGAGAACTTGATCGACATATAGAGGATCTTTCGACACGGCGGCACCATCCTCTTCCCCCAAACTTCTCATAAATGCAAGCATCTTATTATCTATCGTCGTCGGCTTGCGCCAACTATTATCTACCACCTTGCCGCCGGCAAGTGCCATAACATGGTTAGGAATTTCGATCAAATAGCCGGCCGGGTCATCTGGCCCAGCATGAGACTCAAGCCATATTTCAAGAAGTTGGTGCGCCCAAGAATACTCGACGTTGAAAAATTGCCTGAGAATGGGGCTGTGTTCGTGTTTGTCTGTGAAGAGCACTCTTTCATCGAGCCATCCGGCGGCCAGCTTTTCCCCAAAACGGGCGACCATCTGTTGCTCATATTGCTCAGTGCCCTGTTCTGCTCTTTTAGACATTATCTGTGCGGCGATGTCGCTAGTGGGAAGCCTTGTCAGGGCAGATAGGGCGCAAACGCCGCAACCTTTATGTCTGCCGTTGACCGAGTGGAGCTTTACAGCTTGTTCTAGGTCGGGGGAATTGATAGAATTACGGAAGGCCATCGACTATCTCCCTTCGATTGGGGTAGTGGGTGAATTTGAACTTTAGCGGCCGCGATCACCGCGCCCGGTAGCCAACAGCCACCATCAAGTTCCTTATACGCGGCCGACTCTCGCCTCGACAATGCAGCCTACCTCTCAATCCACTCGACCGCCCCAGCAGGCATGACCGTCGGCGGCACACAACGTACGGACAGAGCAACGGCGGACTTGCTATTCTTTCCGAGAATAGCAAGGTCATTCGGCGACACTGTCAAATGAAGAGATCACACCAGCAAATGTAGCAACCGCTTTAACTTTGTCGATTATCATTGATGCAAATATCAAACGCGACAAACCTGCTGGTAAGCCTGCGTCAATCTCTTCGATCAACCGCCGCTCGTCATCACGTCTGTGGAACTCGTAGGCATTTAACCAAGCCCATAGCATTTTTTCACAATTGACAAGTAACTCCCCGGAAGTAATCTGCGTTTGGCCCTGAAACACCTTCCCGCCGAACCAGTCCTTGAGCAATCGGAGGTGTTTGACTATCAACTCATGCCTTACGTAACGCTGAAGCAAGTTGACCGTCCGGTTGAACTCAAAAGGTTCATTATTAAGTATAAACGGCCTGAGACGAAGGAGAACAAGAGCAAGATCTTGACTTTTGATAGTCTCGGTTGCTTTTAAGCTTAAACCGGTCGTACGGTCCCATTGCAAGGTAAAATTGACATTCAGATTTTCACATTTTTTTAGTTTTGCAAGAAAGTCGTTGGCTTCATCCCTAAACCTTAACAGCCTTGCCCAATCCTCGCTAGGAATCTCTCCGGTGATACTGACGATTTCGCCGTCAAATTCGACTCTTGCAGCAATTTTGAATAGCCGACCCATTGAGGGGCTCCCTTCTTTTTTGGTTACTGGCTATACGATCATCGTCCAGCGAAATAATGGATTACGTCTTCCAATTCTTTGATAATTTGTTTATCGCTTCTATTATCTCGACTCTGCCCGACATCATCCTCGCTATCTCCTTATCCCAATTCTATACCGTTGATTTTGGAAAAAGTATTCGTATGAGGCACCGACATCCAAGCGATAGTTGAGTTCTTTTTTCGCTTGGCGCGCATTGCCTCCTAGGCGCAGGAGTGTTTGGTCGTAGAATTGCTCTCCAATGAAAGCCGCTACGTGGCGGCCCTCTTCTCCGAAAACATCCTTATCCCAAAGACGTAGTTTTTGGGGCATGATCGCTTCCTTCTGATTGATGTTGGGCTGCTTCCAGCCCGGAAATGCGCTATAGGTTTTCTGAGGCGGCGGTTGAAAAGATTTGAGTAACGGGCGCTCTCTCTTCAACTGATTCCTACGTATCGGGTTTATCGGGAGTATGATTCTAGCCGCTTCATAGTCTCTTTTAACGATTTTTCTCTCAGGGGTTCGAGTGCGGCTGTTAGTGTCTCGGCAAAATAGCGACGGTCTTTAACCAACTCGCGATACTCGTGCGCTTCGGCAGAAAGCCCAACTTTGTCGAGGATGAAGGCAATATCGTCCCAGAGCTTGATATTCTCCTGCATTACCGTCTCCAAGATGGTGAATAGCGGCTTCTGTGCAGGATCTTCAGCAAGCGATTTTTGCAGGTGGTCAGCCACCGTACGATAATCTCTTTGGGGAAGGAGAAGAGAAGGAAGAAACATGTTGGCTATGATATTGTGAACATTCGCTTCTACCCGCGCACTCACATAGTCGAAACACGCCTCCTTCACCTTTACGTATTCCGCTAGTGCCTTCTCGGATTGGCCTCGCTTTAGCAGGGAGTCCGCCCGCACCGTCGCCCTAATAATATCGTCTCTTCTTCGTCATCGTGCGAGCCGCCAATGGCCGGGGTTGCGATCCCGATTACAGTAACGATTAATACTATGAACCTCATACTCTACACCTCTTCCGTAATAAAGTCATGCGTTTCCCCCGAACATTTTTTTTATCTCCGGCCCGCCCATGCTGTCGAAGTCGTCGGGGACTTTGATCTGTCCGGCCATAAAACCCAACCGACGAGAAGCCGCTGTTTGGTCTGCTCGCTCGCGGACGAGGATTTTGAGATAGTCCCGGACCAGTGCCGACACGGATGTGCCCAACTCCGCCGCCCGAATGCGGGCGAGCCGATGGGTTTCTTCATCTACAGATACGGTAATGTTTTTCACGTCAAATAGATACCGAAAACAGCTTGGCTTTGTACAGGTGAAAGCGGAGACCGACTTTTTCGCCTGTGAGGGCCGATAAGTCGGTTTGGCCCCGCCAGCGCGCGGCCTCAGAGATGGAATCGCCCGTGAGAGGTTGGGCCTCGGCGAGCGAAAAGCCGGGGTGGGCATCTACGGGCTGGGGTGGCGTGTGAATGGTCTGGACGATTTCGGCCTTGATCCAGCCGTCCGGAGCCGTGCGAAAGTTGAGCAGCAACTCGCGCCCGCAGCAGGGCCGTTCGATGAGCGTGACCCGTCCCTCGCCTTTAGCCTCTATTCCCGCGAGCCGATCCGGCTCCCAACAGGCCCAGCGAAATTCCCCATCCTCGGAGTGGGCCGCGCCACGGCGGAGAAAGTCGTGGCGGCGTTGGTAGCCTCTAAAAGGCAGCCGCCAAGTGTTGTTGGCGGTGATGAGATTCGGGCTGGCGTAGAGCTGGCCGTACGTTCCCCCCTCATAGGTGCGGTCGATGATGGGCTGGCGGAAGGGGCGGATCCACTGGTGGTTATCGCGGCTGACCGCGAGCTGGACATCGACCGTAGAGGCGATCCGATGGTATATCGACGGAAACATCAGGTAGCGCGGCTGTGTGCCGGGATACGGCGTGTAGCAGGGGTTGTAGATGTCGTCATCGAGTGCGTCTAAGGGGTCGGGCAGGAGGCAGGGGTGCGGGTCGGCCAGCGATTCAAACTGCGGGCCTGAGGCGCGGCGCACCAAGCGCCGGCGGTCGATATGGCCGCGCAGGTACGCCACGTATTGCTCTTGGTGGGGATCGTACACGCAGAGATTGTGGGTGTCTAGCTGAGTTGCGCCGGCGTCGAAGACGGGTGCGCTGAGGTTGTGCCAGTGGATGCCGTCGGCAGAGGTCGCGCCGAGGAGCTGCTGCCGAATCTCAATCCCTTGGGCCTTTTCCCCGGCCGACACATCGCCCAAGTCGCGGGCTGCGAGCAGGGCCTTGAAGCGTGCGGAGTCCATTTCCGGGTCGGGCTGGCCGTCGCGGAAGTAGTGCGCTCCCGGGCCGACGGCCTTGTAGCGCTCGGCCGCTGGGGCACTGGGGTCGATGAACACCCAGCCGAGGGGATGGTCGCGGCCCGCGCAGATGATGTTGTTGCGGGTAGAGCCTTCGTACTCGCACAAGCCCAACTCCGGCCGCTGCCAGTCAAAGCCGTCGTCGCTTTCGGCGTAGCAGACATACGAGCGCGTGATGTCATCCAAGCGTTGCACGCCGTACCAGAGGCGGTAGCGCCCTTCGTCGTGCAGCATGGCGTTGATGTGGAGATTAGCTCCTTGTTCCCAAGGGCGCTCCTTGTGGAAGAAGACCGCGGATTTGCGCGCCAGTTCGGGCACGAGTTCAATGCCCTGGGGTGGGTCCTGCGACCAGACGGTGCCGTCGTCTTCGAGCTTGCGGTGGGAGGGCCAGATGCCGTACCAGTCGAGAAAGGGTGTGGGTTGGGGCTGCATGGTGAGCTACCCTTGGGTGAGGTTGTTGAGGAGGATCAACTCGCCGCCGCTTTCGGCTGAAGCATTGGCTCCCAAAACGGCGGCTAGGCTGTTGAGGGAAGGGACGTAGGGGCTGCGCGGCATGGAAGGGTCGCCGGCTTGGACGGCGGTGATAAAGGCGCGGGCTTGGGTGAAGAAGGCCCCGCGAGATTGCGGCTGTTCTTTGGCCTCCCACACTACCTCGCCGTTTTCCGTCACTTTTTGTGGATTCCACTCGATGATTGAGTCGTCGCTGATGACGAGAATTTCGCGCTTAGAGTATGGGACGTTGCTCATTACTCGCGAGACGCTGGCGTTGGCGGTTATGCGCCCCTCAAAGCGGTAGTTGACGTTGTACACGTGGGGCAGGTTCATCGGCTCGATGCACTCTTCAGGCAGGGATTCGACGTAGAAGGCCGAGACTGCCTCAATGTCGCCGAGCAAGTAGCGCAACAGATCGACGCTGTGGATGGTGTTTTCGACGAAAGAGCCGCCGCAGAGTTCGTAGCGGCTGGTCCAGTAGCGGATCGGCTGGCCGCTGTAGAAGTTTTGGATTTGGGCGTGGCGCGGCGTGCGTTGCTGCAATAGCTCCAAGGTCGGCGCGGAAGAAGGCTCGTAGCGATAGACGAAGCCGACTTGGGATACGATGCCGGCTTTGTCGATTGCGGCGTTGAATTTGGCGACTTGCGCTAGGTCGAGGGTCTGCGGCTTTTCGACGAACAGGGCGACGCCTTGGTCCGCGGCGATGAGCACCTCGTCGGTGTGTGCAGTCGGCGGAATGCACAGGTACACGGCGTCGAGTTCCTGCTCTTCAAACATCTGGTGGTGGTCGGTATAGGTCGAATGAGGCTTATAGACGGCCGCTTGTTCACAGAGGGTTTCCTCGCTTTTGTCGCAGAATGCTTGAAAGACGACTTGACCTTCCTCAGCGAGCGCGGCTAACGCTGGGAGGTGCGCCCTTTGGGTGATCCAGCCGAGGCCGATGCAGCCGACGCGGACAGGTTTCATGTGCTATTCCTTCTCAAGGGGTGAGTGCTTGGATGCGGGCGATGAGTTCGGGTGACAAGTAGCGGCCATCGGAAACGGCCGTGGAGACTTCGAGTTCGTCTATTGTTGCAGCGCCGGTGAGCAGCACGGAGACTTGGGGGTCTGACAGCAAGTAGCGCAGCCCGTGGTCGGGCATGTCGCCGGGTTCGTCGGCGAGCAGCGCTTCGATTTTTTCGAGTTTGGGATAGAGTTCGGCAAAGCGGCCGGCCTCCTGCCAGGCGTCGCGCTTGGACCCGAGCAGGCCGGCGTGCAGCGGCGAGGCGAGGATGATGGCGACGTCGCCGGCGGCTGCGGTGGGCAGAAGGATTTCCTTGGCCGTCTGCACCAGCAGGTCGTATTTGAGGAAGGTGATCACCGAGACGAAGGCGTCAGTCTCGGCGAGGACATCTCGCATCAGTACTAGGTCTGAACCGGTGAGGCCGATGTGTTGTGCGAGTCCTTGGTCGCGGATTTCGAGCATGGTTTCTAGGGCGCGTTCCCGGCCGAAGATGCCCTCCCAGCCCGCCTGCTCGGCCTCGTGGAGTTGCAACAGATCGACCGAGTCGCGCTGCAAGCGCAGGAGGCTGGCTTCAAACCCCCGCCACACGGTGTCGCGGGTGTAGTCGAAGGGCGTGGGGTGATATCCGACCTTGGTCGCCAGATAATAGGGCGCGTCAACGCCTTTGAGGGCGTGGCCGAGGACCTTTTCGCTGCGGCCTTGGCCGTAGAGCGGGGCGGTGTCGAAGTAGTTGATGCCCAATTCGAGGGCGCGCTCGACTATGGCGACTCCGTGTGCCACCGGCAGGAGGCCGTATTCCGGGCGTCCGTAGAACCAAGACCCACCCATGGCGATTTCGCTGACTTGCCAGTTCGTTTTGCCGAATCGTCGGTATCGCATGCATGCGCTCCGCTGTTGGGGCTAAATGGAATGGGGTAACTTAGACACAGTGGCGGCTGATTTCAATTAGGAATAGGAATTGAGAATTACGAATTACCCACCACCGCCCCAATTCCTAATTCTTAATTCTTTGGAGATAGCGATGCGCTACAGCTATATGGTAATCGACTTTGCGGATCTCGGGGGCGATTTCGCCGCTGGGTTGGACTTTATTCGGGACTGTGGGTACGAGGGCGTCGAGTTGAATCTGACGCCTGCGGTGCTTGGTCAATTGGACGCGATTGAGCGCGCGGTGGCGGTGTGTGGCTTGGTGGTGCCGTCGCTTTTGACCGGGGCTGCCTATGCCGAGGGGCTGTGCTTGAGTGTGGCTGACCCGACCCGTCGCGCCGGTGCTGTCGCTAGGCTGCGGGAGTACCTGCCGATTGCCCAGCGTTTCAACGCCATCCTCGTCGTCGGGCTTTTGCAGGGCCTGCGCGCGGACGAGCCGGATGCCGAGGTGGCCAACGAGCGCATTGCGGCTGGCCTGCGCGAAGTGGGCTTGGCCGCGCAAGACGCTGGCGTGGACTTGGTCGTCGAGCCGATCAATCACTTGCAAGTGGGGTTTAACAATTCCGTCGGCGCGGTGCGCGCCCTGATTGAGCGCATTGGCGTGCCGGCTTTTAGGCCGATGGTCGATACGATTCACATGAACATTGAAGAAAAGTCGTTGACCCAGCCCATTTTCGACTGCGGCGACGCGCTGCGGCACGTCCACTTGTGCGAGAGCAATGGCGGCGTGCTGGGCAGCGGCCATCTCGACTTCAAGGCCGTGCTCGCGGCCTTGGACGCCATTGGCTACGCGGGTTTTGCCTCGGTCAAGGTCTATCGCCAAGCTAGCTTGCGCGAGGCTGCGCCTGCGAGCTTGGGGCACTTGCGCGGGCTAGGCGGCTAACGGGCCGCCCAATAGCCGACGAAGACGGCGGGAATGCCCAGCAGCAGTTGCAGGCCAATGTGGACTAGAGCGGCTGGCACCTGCCCTGCGCGGAGTATGGTAGCGGTCTCGTAGGCCACGGATGAAAAGGTGGTGAAGCCGCCGAGGAGGCCGACGAAGAGGAATAGACGGAGCTGGGGGCTAAGGTATTGACGCTCTTCGGCCAAGCCGCCTAAAAAACCAATGACTAGGCAGCCGACCACGTTGACCACGAGGGTGGCGTAGAGTGGGGTGCCCAACAGGCGCTGGGTTCCCAAGGAGACCAAGTAGCGCAGTGTGGCTCCGATGAAGCCGCCGCAGCCTACCAGTAGAATGCGATCCATGACGTGCTAACAACGGCATCGCCATTCTTGCGGGCAAGCGTGAGGGCCGCGATGTAATCCGCATCGCGGCCCTTTTTTCGTTCTAAGCAGAACTAGGGGAACAAGTTACAAGCAGCCAAGTTCCCTAATGCACCACCTTGCATATAAAGGTCGGCCGACTTAGCGTTGGCTTGCCTGCGGCTGGCTCAGGTAAGGTCCGCAGTCTATCTAGTGCGACATCGTAAATAGGGGTGCTCATCTCTACTTCATAGCCTAAGTCTGCGAGTGCACCTCTCGTTAAAGGAGAGATATATGGGGGCAACGCCGTTCCATTGGGTGCAAGAGTACCAGCAGCAAGACTCATAACATCTAAGTCGGCCTCATATATCCTGCCCCAGTGATGCCTGTCATCGTGGACGGGAATGGCCTCTCCATAATACAAGAATGCTCCACTATCAGAGCCAAGGTCTGCTTCAAAAACGCGCCGCAATCTCAGAAAGCCTTCCCAAGCATAGGTGTCCGAGGGATAGAAGAACTGTATAGGAAAAGGATTGCCTATTATGTTGTATGGTAAAGGATTGTCCCAATACTCAGCGGGCTTGATATAATCAAACCACTGATCCGAGGTGCCCACCCCTAAGACATGACCAATCTCGTGTAAGGCCATCGTGTACATCTCTTGTTCTACTAATTCATCAACAGGTGCATAGGGTGGATAACCATTTATGCGGTTTCCTTTTGCATAGAATTCGGACCTTTCTTCGTGGATTTCTGTAAGGTAGCGGCGTGAATCTTCCTCGTACGTAACTTGCCCTAAGACAGGCAGTCCTCTAGGACGCGCCAAGAACATTTGGGCAAAAGCCCCAATTCCAAAAACGGGGGCCAGTGAAGTGCTAGGTTCTTTCTGGTAAACCACTACGAGCAGATCGTCCACTTTCCTACCCTTTTCTATAGTAGGACTCGTTTCATGGAATGTCCTTTCAAGCACTACGTCGGGTAGATCATCCAGTATAACACGTTCCCATTCTTGAGCGGCGCGGCGGAAAATGTCTCGATCTTCTGACGGAATGTTATCGGCAAACACCAATTCGATATTGAAGCGCGGGCTCTCTTCGGACGGTTCTTGGACCCGTACGTCATAGCGCGCTAGTTCTGTTTGCTCGTAATCGAATAGGACGATCTCGGTCTCGCCTGCTTCGCAGACAGACAAATACAACGGCCAACCGTTGCGCCGCGCTCTAGTCGGACTATCGTTGCCCTCGGCAGGACAGTAATCGCGCGACGGCGGCCTGTTGCCCCCGGCCACTTCTAAGGCCCGATCTTTCCCGGTCGGATTGACCACCACCAAGACACTATCCACATCCGAAGAGGTGCGAACCGTAAACGTCTTCCAAGCCGAATCGTCGGCGGAGAAGGAAAACGAAGCAGGCGACGGCTCTAACCAAGCCGATGAGCCAGTACCGGCTTCGGCCTCGGCTTCGGCCTCGGCTTCAGCAACTTGGATGGCATAGCGCGCTAATTCTGTTTGCTCGTGATCGAATAGGACGATCTCGGTCTCGCCGACTGCACAGGCGGACAAGTGCAACGGCCAGCCGTTGCGCCGCGCTCTAGTCGGACTATCGTTGCCCTCGGCAGGACAGTAATCGCGCGACGGCGGCCTGCTGCCCCCGGCCACTTCTAAGGCCCGATCTTTCCCGGTCGGATTGACTACGACTAAGACACTATCTACATCCGAAGAGGTGCGAACCGTAAACGTCTTCCAAGCCGAATCATCGGCAGTGAATGAAAACGAAGCAGGCGACGGCTCTAACCAAGCCGATGAGCTAGTACCGGCTTTGGGCGCGGCAACCTTCAGAGGGTTCCATTGAGTGCTTGGGCGGTCTTGAGTTTGCTGGGGGTCGGCGGATGGGTCCACCTTGAGGAAGGCCGTCGTGGCGGGCCGATCCGGCGAACAGGCGAGCAGGGTGAGGGGGAGCAAAACTACAAGAACGTGCAGCATGGCGGACTCCTTGATGAGTGATTTACAGGTCGTCTGGCGAGGCGTCGGGGATTTGGGATTTATGCGCTAGGGCGTGTTCGTACTGTTGAGAGCAGGAAATGAGAGGGAGGTTCTCCGTTTGTGCGCGGCGCAAAAGGAGGTCGAGCTGCTGTGCGCGGCGGTCGATGCGATAGACGGACCAAGGGTGGAAGATGGGCAAGTAGTAGGGCAGGTCTGCTTGTTGCACGTAGTCGATGCCCGGGGCGTAGGCTGCGTACACGCCTTGGGCGTCCACGGGCTTATGCGCCGGATAGGGCCAAGGGAACTGCGGCGGCCACAACACTTTGCCCGGCTGCCCGGTGAGGATGTTGTCGTGCCAGGCGTGCGAGGGCATTTCGAGGAGGCCGGGAAAGCCCTCGCGGGCGTACCAGAAGGGCCGGTTGAGCGGCGCGGGCATGGTGCCGTCCGGCCCGGCTCCCACCGTGCGCATATAGCGGTAGCCGGCCTCCCACATCACGTGCAGGATGCGCTCTTGGCCAATGAAGCCGCGCGTGTAGCCGCCGGGCGCGGTCAGGCCGATCACTGGGCGGGAAAAGGTGTCTTCGATCAGTTTTTTGGAATCGACTAACTCGTGCTGCAAGGCAACACTGTCATCGGCATCGGCTAAACCGATTAGGTCTTTGTGGGTGAACGAGTGGCATTGGATGTCGAAAAGGGGCTCGTCGAGGATGGCGCGGAATTCGGATGCGGCACTCTGCAACAGCTCGGCGACGATGAAAAAGGAGGCCGGCGCTTGCCGCTCTAGATGCACTTGGGCCACGGCCCGGACGCCGGCGATACACTCGGCCAGCCGCGCTCCCTCGTAGCTAATCCGGCCTTGATAGCCCGGCTCAGTCGGCGCGTCCCACCAAGCGTACACGGCTTCGGTGTCGTAAGCAGATATGTAAGCAGGCATGGGTTGGACCGTCTTTGGCGACTCAAATAAGCCGTAAACGGCGGAGGTCGTCTTCGGTCCATCGAGTTCCTTTTAGGATGCTCCGTAGAGTGCCGATTGGGAACGTATCACCCGACGCATGGTAGTGAAGTATAACGCGGCGACCATCTTCGCTACGATAGACTCTGCCGGAACCTTTCCTTCTCCTATACGTAAAGCCATCCTTTTCCAGTGCTCGTACCAAGCTGCGCGCGGTGACAGTCCTGAGTCGCCGAAACAGGTCAGGACGCAGATTCATCGCGTGACGACGACGAGAGGAGAATCTACCACTTCGATGACACGTTCCAGAACCTGTTCATCCGTTTCTTCCATATCTTCGATGTACGCATCGGCGGCGTCCTGCAGTGCCAGTAGGGCTTCCTCGCGGGTGTGGCCCCAAGCGGTACATCCCGGCAGCGCGTCAATCCAAGCGCTCCACCGACCGTCTTCATCTTGCTCGATCTCTGCAGTAAGTACGTATGTCGTCAAGCTGCACCTCCACTTTCACAGTTGTCGGTACTGTACTCGTTCTATCCCACGATCTGTCGGAAAGTATAGGTAAAATGATCATCTTTGGCGATGGGGGTGGGATGGGGTAAGTTAAGGCCGACGGCGATGGATGGTCAATTTTTGCTGCCAACGAAATCTCACTTACGCGCCGAGGAGAACTACCGTGAAAATCACCGATGTTGACATCATTCCGGCGCACGTGCCGCTCGCCGCCCGCAACGCCGAGCATGCCGTGCGCTTCCGCTCCATTGACCAGCGCACCTTCTTCAAGGTGCAAACCGACAACGGCTTGGTGGGGTGGGGCGAGTACCGCTGCACGCCGCCACCCGCGCAGAGCGTGGAGGGCCTCATTGGGCGCAGCCCCTTCGACTTTTTGGGCAGCGAGGTCCACCTCGGCTTGGCCGGGGCCTTGTACGACGTGATGGGTCAGTACCTCGAAGTGCCGGCCTACAAGCTGATGGCCCCCAAAGTGCGCGACCGCGTGCCCGTGGCGGCGTGGACGCGGCCCGCCGACCCCGAGGAGCTGAGCCGCGAAATCCGCCGCGCTGCCGACCAAGGCTACCGGCTGTTCAAGATGCACACTTGCCAGCACCACGACGTGTTTGAGCAGAACCGCGCGGTAGAGGATGTGGCGCCACCCGGCTTCAAGATGCAGTACGACTTTAATTCCAACCGCACCTTGGCCACGGTGTTGCCCATCGTCAAACAGCTCGAAAAATCGCCTGTAGTAGGCTATATCGAGGATCCCTTGGTGCTGAGCGATGTAGAAGGCTGGCGGCGGCTCCGCGCCCAATGCGGAGTGCCGCTGGTCATGCACGTGCCGCCGCTGGGCGGGTTGCAGGAGGTAGTGCAGGGGATGGCCGATGCGTATATCGTGGCTGAGTACTGCGGCGGGTTTGGCGACGCGTTGGTGCGCGGCTTGGCCTATGGCAAAGCCAATATGCAGGTGGTGGTGCAGCTAACCGGGGGCACCTTGGCCAAGGCGTTGGCGCTGCACTTGGCGGCTGTGCTGCCCACAGCCGCGCACTCAATCAATCTCGACGATCAGTACGAGGAGGACGCGGCTCGGCAGCGCATTGAGATCGTCGAAGGCTGTTCGCCCGTGCCGGAGGGGCCGGGCCTCGGAGTGGAGGTGGACGAAGCGGTCATAGCGCGCTTGGCGCAGCGCGGGCCGGCGGAGATTCCCCGGCACTTGGGTAGGCTGCGCCTGCCGGATGGGCACGTGCTCTACACGGCCAGCATTCCGCCGATAGATGCATTGACCGGCTTTGCCGAGGGGACCATCCGGGGCTTGTCTTTTGAGGTGTGGCACGACGATGGGTCCGAGGAATTCGCGCGCATGTACGGGCGGGTGGAAGAGGAGGGGTCGGTGTTGGAGTGAGGGACTGGCACAAGCGATTTTACTTCTCCTGTTTCGCCGTCTCCCCAAGCCGGACGGTCATGCTACTGTTCATTGTTTTGCTAACCCTGATGGCCCCTCCGGCCGTCCTAGCCCAGGCCCCGTACGGCCTGCAAGAAAGGGTGCCGAACCATTCTTTGCTCATCGTTCCGGTCGAGGGACGAGTGCCCCAGACCGTCTCCGAGTCGGGCCTGTTTAGCAATGTAGCGGCCCAGACCCCGGCTGCGGGACTCATTCCCTACGGGGTCAATTCGGTATTGTGGTCCGACGGGACGGCCAAGACCCGCTTTATCGCGCTGCCCGGGCAAAGCCAGATTGAGTTTTCCACCTCGGGCGTGTGGAAATTTCCCCCCAACGCGGTGGTGGTGAAGAATTTCTACCTAGAGTTGGAAAAGGGTAATTTGGCCAGTCGGCATATTGTCGAGACGCGCTTTTTAGTCAAGCGCGGCCCAACCGATGCTTGGGACGGCTTTAGCTATATGTGGGATCTGGAGGGCAGGGACGCGATATTGCTCGAAGAGGCGGCGACCCAGTCCTATCTCATCGCCGATCCAGAAGCCGAAGACGGCTTCCGCGAATACGTGCATTTCTATCCCGGACCCGAAGATTGCGCCTTGTGCCATACCGGACCGGCTGGCTATGTCTTGGGGCTCAATACGGCCCAGATGAATCGCTCGTACTACTACGGCGGCATTGTAGATAACCAATTGCGCACCCTAAACCACATTGGTTTGTTCACTGAGGATATTGGCGAGAAGTACGACGGCTTCCCCCAGTGGGCCGACCCCACCGATGCAAGCCTACCGCTGGCCGATCGCAGCCGCTCCTATCTGGCGGCCAATTGCGCTCACTGCCATCGCCCCAATGTGGTCAGCCGTTCGAGTATCGACCTGCGATACGACACCCCCATAGAGGAGACCAACACCCTAAACTGGGTGCCTTCCTTGGGTGCGCTGGGCACTGAAGAAGGGTTTATCATCGTCCCGGGCGACCCAGATAACTCCACCCTGTACTTGCGCCTGCTCACCTTTTCCTCCAATCGCATGCCGCCGGTGGCCTCCGCCTTGGTTGACTGGGAAGGCAGCGATCTGATCCGCCGCTGGATCGCCAGTATGGACCAGCCTACGGCCGTACAAGGACTGGCGACTATACCAGAAGAGGCTAGCTTAGCGCAGAACTTCCCCAATCCCTTCAATGCCCATACCACCATCGTCTATCAGGTTGGCGAAACCGGCCCAGTGGAATTGGCCCTATACGATGCGGTGGGCCAGAAAGTGCGCACCTTAGTACAGGCCGAGCAGGCACCGGGGTCTTATACGGTGCGCTGGGATGGTAGGACAGAAGATGGCGACTTGGCCGCCAGCGGTACGTACCTCTATCGCTTGCGAATGGGGGACTACTCGGCAGCCCGGCAGTTGGTGCTGGTGCGCTAGAATTCAATTCAATTCATCTGTGAGGAGCGTTTACATTGCGAAAAATTATTGGAATAGTCCTAATCGGCTGGACTCTAGGCGCTGCTGGTGCCGATCCCCGGTCCCTGCACGACGATGTTCAAGTCCGCCATTTGCTCGATGTGAGCCGGCGGACCATGCGCATTGCCAAGGACCCGCGCGACAATAGCCTGTACACCCTCACGGCTACGGGGACTATTTACCGCATTCAGATCAAGGGTGAGGCCGAGCGCGTCGGCGAGACCATCGCCCGAGGGGTGCGCAACGCCGAGGGAGCGTGGACTTGGACCCAGTTCCGTCCTGCAGAGGGGACGCCCGAAGGGGTGCCGATCGATGAAATCCGCGCTGCAGCCGAGGGTGCTGCAACCCGGGCGACCGACCCGATCGAAGATAAAATCCACGTCCTCGATACGCGCAACAACCGCATCATCACCCCACCGAACACAGAGGTGGCCAATTTGGACGACTATGGCATCGCCTTCCCTCGGGCCATCTACTTCGACGCCGAAGGGGCCCTGTACGTGGTGCTCGACGTGGAGGCGGCCAATGCCTCGGGCGAAGAGCGAATTGCTACTTCCGCGGACCACAAGCTCAACGATACCCAGGGCTTTGATATTGCGGCGGACGGCACGTTCTACATTGGCGGCAACAGCGGTAACACGGTCATCAATGTGGTGCGTGGGGTGCGCGACGGAGAGAACATTGAGTGGGCGACGGTGGCCCGCACTGAGCGCATTCCTCCCGGCACCAAGAACCATCCCCATCCGGCCATTGTCCTCAGCCCGGACGATCGCTTTGTGTACATCAATTCGGGATCTCGCACCGACCACGGCGAGCTGTCCGAGGATGGGGCTTTTGCCGGGGCGCGCGAGTTGCCTCTGTCGTCGGCCATTTTGCGGGTGCCGGCGGATGGCGAGGGTCTTTTGATTCCGGCCGACGAGGAGGCGCTGCAGGCTTCGGGCTACTTGTATGCCGACGGGTTCCGCAATGCCTTTGACATGGCCTTTGCCGCTAACGGCGATCTATTTGCCGCGGACAATGGCCCGGACAGCGATATGGCCGACGAAGTCTGTTGGGTGCGGCAGGGGCTGCACTATGGCTTTCCTTGGCGCATGGGGGCGATGGACACAGCCCAGCGCTTTCCCTACTACGACCCGGCTGCGGACTTGCTCCTTTTGACCCGCTCTGACGCTAGGGATCGCGGCTTGTTTTACAACGATCCGACTTACCCGCCCCCGCCCGTGGACCGTTTTGCCGATCCGGTCCTCAATCTAGGGCCCGACGCCGACCGCTACCGCGACCCGAATACGGGCGAGGTGCGCGACGCCAGCGACGAGGGCGGAGCGGCCTATACGCTTACGCCGCATAGTTCGCCGTTGGGGCTGGTCTTTGACGTAGAAGGGGCCTTGGCACCCGAGTTTCGCGGCGACGGCTTTGTGTTGCGCATCGGCGGGGACTGCTGCAACCTGATCAACCCCTTCGACGACCCGGACGAGGACCTCATCCACATGGATTTGGAGAAGGTGGGAGATAACTATCAGGCGCGCATGACCCGGATCGTCGAGGGTTTTAGTGGCCCTATTGACGCCGAGATCATCGGCAACAAGATCTACGTGATCGAGTGGAGTGGCGGTCGCGGCTTGTGGGAGATTACCCTGCCCGGTAGTTCGGCCACTGCTGTGGTGGAAGAAAGTGGCAGTGTGCCCGCCGGGTACGCGCTGGCGCAGAATTATCCCAACCCCTTCAACGCTAACACGACTATCGCCTACGAGGTGAGCGGCGAAGGGTTAGTGGAACTGACCGTTTACAATGCCGCCGGACAGAAGATCCGCGGTTTGGTGCATGACCGGTTGGCCGCGGGACGCTACGAGGTGCAGTGGGACGGGCGCGATGACCGTGGCCGAGCCGTGGCCAGCGGCACCTATATATACCAGTTTACCGCGGGCAATTACCAAGAGAGTCGGTCGCTGACGCTGCTGAAGTAATTTCTGCGGATTTACCTGTGTAGCGTCTAACGAGGTAGGCTACTGTCTAGGACCCAAGAGCCGTTCCATGTTGCCGCCTAGGATCGCCGCCATTTCGGATTCGCCTATGAACGGGCAGTAGCGCCGTATGTAGTCGAGGCTCTGGCGATAGGTCCAGTGCAGCAGCACGATGGGGATGTCCGTTCCCCATAAGATGCGATCGGCACCGATGCGTTCGACCATTTTCTCTAGGACGGGCCGCATCTGTGGCATGGGGTAGTCCCAGCGGGACTGGAGGAACACGGCGAAGAGGATTTGGATGTGGAAGCGCGGGTGGCCGCTGGGCGCGGCCTCGTACACCTCGTCGGGCACGTGGAGCCGGTCGCCGTCGGCGAACATCCGCCAGGGGAAGCCGTGGGTCATGATTACGTCGACGTCGGGGAAGCGGTCCATCCAAGTGCGCAGCGCACGCAACTCGTCGAGGTAGGCGGCGGGCGAGTTGGCCGCGCCGAGGGTGAAGAATACGGGGATGCCCAGTTCGGCCACGGCCGCCCACAAAGGGTCGAAGTCGGGGCCGGTCCACTCGGGGGAGAGGTCGTAGAGGGGCCGGTGGAAGGGCATGAACTGCAAGCCGGACAGGCCGTGGTCGCGGATTGCTCGTTGTAGCTTGGCGACGGCGTCGTCCGTCCTGCTGGGGAACCACCATTCGGGAACGTGGGCTAGGCCTTGGATCCGCCCTGGGTGGCGTCGGCAGCAGTCGGCGATGTACTCGTCGTTGAGACCCATGTACGGAGTGCGGTGCAGGAGCGCCCGATCGATGCCGGCGTAGTTCATCTCCGCGACTAGGCTGTCGGCGGGGAAGGCGAAGTCCACCGTCCACGGCGGCAGGGCCTGCTTCACGTAGTCCTCGCCTTCGACCGTCCACTCGACGAGGCCGTGGTCGCCGGTGCGGAAAGCGGCGTCGCGCAGGCCATCGAAGCGCCAGGGGAGATCGGGGTCGTACAGGCCCGTGGCATCGGCCGGGACGCGGTCGGTGCGCCGCCAGCAGGGCTGTTGCCGAGCTTGGGCCATGAATAGCTGTAGGTGCCGCCAGAACTCGGCGGGGTCGGCGAAGCCCCCGTTGCGGCCCGGCGGCGGGAAGCAATAGGCGTGTCCGTCGTAGATCATGGTGTTGTCCTCGGCAGAGAGTGAGCCTTGTTTAACGAGGAATCAGGCGGATGTCTAGACGGCAGCCAACAGCGTCTGCGTATTTTTGCAGAGTAGCAAGCGAAGGGGAGTGCTTTTTATGTCGTCCCGATGCTTCAAGGCGTGCGACTGCTGGCGTTTGGGTGCCCATTTTTTCAGCAACATCAGCCTGAGTTAAACCCGCATTCTTTCTGGCTTTGAGCATTTCGTCAAAGAAGGCGAATTCGTCTGCAAGCGCATCGTATTCAGCGACGAATTCGGGTTCTTTCATCCATTTGTCAAGCATTTCTCTATGCGTTTTCATGTAAACTCCTCTCGTTGACCAAGGAAAAATAAATCATGAGCCAGCCTAGCGCACTTTCGCGGTTTATCGGCATTCCATTGCACTGGCAGATTGCCATGGCCCTCGCCCTCGCTGCGTTAGTAGGGTGGGTGGCCGACGAGCGTACGACGCTGTTTGGCGCGTCGCTCGTGGAAATTCTCGATTTCTTCGGCAGCTTGTTCCTCAATGCGCTGAAGATGATCGTGGTGCCGCTGATTCTGTCTTCGATCATTGTTGGCGTCCGCAACATGGCGAGCCAGAACGCCTTTGGACGCATCGGCGGGAAGACGGTGGCCTTTTACGTGGTGACGGGATTGCTGTCGGTTTGTACTGGTCTTGTTTGCGTAAATCTCATAGCGCCTGGCGAGACGGAGTCGGCGCGGGCGTTGGGTGCTGCGCTGCCGGACCCGTCGCAAGTCATGGACAAGGTAGAGGGGCGCGGCATACGCGATCTGGTCGAGGTCCTCAAGCGCGCGATACCGTCCAATATCTTCGCGGCGGCGCTAGAGGTGCAACTGCTGGCGCTGGTATTTGTCGGGGTCGTGTTTGGGTATTTCATGTCGCGGCTGAACGGGCCGGCAGGTGACATTCTACAGCAGTTCTGGGTCGGCCTGCACGATCTCATGATCCTGATTACGATGTGGATCATGCGGTTTGCTCCCATCGGTGCGTTTGCGCTGGTGGGCAAGACGTTGCTCGTCTCCGGCTTTGCCGCGCTCGAAGCGTTAGGTCTGTTCTTCCTGACCGTATTGCTGGCGCTGGCGCTGCATTTTGCCGTGTGGTTGCCGCTGTTGCTGCGCTTGGTCGCTGGGATCAGTCCATACGCGTACTACGCCAAGATTGCGCCGGCGCAATTGACTGCGTTTTCGACCGCGTCGTCTTCGGCGACCTTGCCGGTGACCATCAACAGCGCCGAACAGGCGGGCATCTCCAACCGCGTGACCAGCTTTGTCCTGCCGTTGGGGGCGACGGTGAACATGGACGGCACGGCACTGTACGAGTGCGTGGTGGTGGTGTTCATCGCCCAAGTGTACGCGTTCGCGTCTGGCATAGATTTTGGCATTGCTGAGCAGATGATCGTCGTATTGCTCGCCTTGCTCACGTCGATTGGCGTGGCGGGTATTCCCGCGGCCAGCTTGGTCGCCATCGCGCTGATCCTGCCCGCGGTCGGCTTGCCGGTGGAAGCCATCGCCATTGTCTTGGCCGTTGATCGCCTGCTCGATATGTGCCGCACGGCCGTCAATGTTACCAGCGACTTAGTGGTCACGGCGCTGGTGGCGCGCACGGAAGGCGAAGATTTGCCGGACGTCCGGGCTTGATGAGTTACTGATGTTACGCAGGAAGTGGCCGGTAGTTGGTTTTCGGTCCGATTTCCTCTGGGATCGCGGGCATCTTGCCCGCGTCGAGGGCGCGACGCCCTCGATCCGACTAGGCCGGGGAGGACGCAGTAGTAGGGGCGAGCGAGCGAGCGCCCCTACAATTTTGCGTTTATCTGCGTCCATCTGGTGAATCATTCAGGATTGCTATAAGATGCCCACGCGCTCGCTCTTGGCGTCTTCCAACATGCCTTCGGCTGACACGAGATTGAGTTGGTCCACTTCCTCGGGCGTCAGGTCCGGCAACCGGTTCACTAGTCCCAAGAAGCGCTCGACCTCGGCGGGTGCTACGAGTCCCTCGGTCAATACGGATAGCTTGTCGATGTAGTCTGGCCGGGCAAAAGGGCGGTCGCCGAGGTAGTGGGCATTGGGGTTGTCGAGGTGCTCGGCGATCTGGGTGCCGTCAGCGAGGTGGACCACGACTTGAGCGCCGAACTTCTTGTGGTCGGGATCGGGATGGTGATAGGCTTGAGTCCATTCGGCGACTTCTTCGGTGCGGATCTTATGCCACAGCGCGACGGTTGAAGGGCGGTGGGCGCGCTCCGAGGTATAGGAATGCACGTGGTGCCAAGCGCCGTCCTCCCAGGCGACGGCGAGGATGTACATGGCGCTGTGGTCGAGGGTCTCGCGCGAGGCGTCTGGGTCCATTTTCTGCGGGTCGTTGGCACCCGTGCCGATCACGTAATGCGTGTGGTGGCTGGTGCGGATTACGACGTCTTCCACTTGGTCTAGGTCTATACGGTGAGCGTGTAGTCGGAAGCCGAGGTCGATTAGGGCTTGGGCTTGGTACTCGGCGGAGTGTTCCTTGGTGTAGGAGCGGAGGATGGCGCGCATGTTCTCGCCAGGGTCGGGCAGGGGGACGCGGTATTCGGCGTCTGGCCCGGACAGCATGTAGGCGATGACGGCGTCGCGGCCCTCGTAGATGGGCGACGGTGCCCGCTCGCCGAGGCGCACCCGACCCACGGCTTCGATGGCGATTTTGTTGGCTTGGGCTGGGGCATAGGCCTTCCACGAGGTGATGTCCCCTTTGCGCGACTGGCGGGTGGCGCAGGCTAGGTGCAGGCTCTGATTGATCGCTTGGTAGATTTGCTCGGCTGGCATCTGGAGCATGGTTCCCAGCCCGGCGGCTACGGCCGGGGCGAGGTGGGCGACGTGATCGATCTTGTGCTCGTGCAGGCAGATGCCCGTCACTAGCGCCATCTGCACCTCGTAGGCCGTGAGTATGCCCAAGGTCAGTGCATGACCGTTGGCACCCGTTTGCTGGGCGGCGGCTAGCAGACCGGGGATGTTGTCGCCGGGATGCGAGTAGTCGGCGGCGAGGTAGGTGTCGTGCATGTCGAGTTCGCGCACGGCCACGCCGTTGGCGAGGGCAGCCCACTCGCAGTGGAAGCTGCGGTCGTTGGCCACGCCAAAGAGGCGAGCGCCGCTGTTGTGGGGGTGGGGGTAGCCGAGGGCGAGGAGGCGGGCGTTGCGCACCGGCAGGCGGTTGATTGCGGCTAGGGCGACCGCAGCGTTGTCGATGACGCGATTGCCGATCATCTCGGCGACATCCGCGTCGAACGCTTGGTTGTGGGCGGCGAGTTGGGCCAGCTTCCAAGCTAATTGCTCTTCGCGCGGGAGGACGGTACCGTCTGGGTGGGTCTTGACGATGTGGTTTTGCATGACCTGCTTCCGTGGTTGGTGAGATTGGGAAAAACCTAAGTACACGACAGTAGGGCCTCAACTGGGATCGCGGGCGTCCCGCCCGCAGGCGGGCCAGAGGCCCGCGTTCCCAGGAAAACATCAGAAGACGCACATTCAGCTTAGGTGTCGTGTAGTAAGGGGAAAAACAAATAATAGGGTCTGTCGCCGAGGACGGACAATTGGAAGGGAAGGAGAGGAATATGAAAGTTTTGATGCAGATGGATTTAGCCGATGAGTTGATCGAGGAGATTCGGCAGGTGGCCGAGGAAGTGGAAGTGGTGTGCGTAGAATCGGACGCGGCGGCCTTGGAAGTTATGCCGGAGATCGAGGTCGTCTGCGGGCATATCAGCCGGGAGATGTTTGCGCGGCGGCAAAAGCTCAAGTGGATGCAGAGTTGGGGGGCGGGAGTGGATGGAATACTGCACCCCGAACTGGTTGAGAGCGATGTGGTGTTGTGCAGTGCCAAGGGGTGGGTGGGGGTGCATTTGGCCGAACATGCAATGGCGTTGTTGCTCGGGCTGACGCGGGGGATTCACACGGCGGTGCGCTATCCGGACTGGGAACGGCGCTGGCCGATTCGCGCTGCGTCGTGGGAACTGGTTGAGCAGACGATGGGCATTGTGGGATTGGGGGGGACTGGGAGGGAACTAGCGAAGCGGGCGAGCGCGTTTGGGATGCGGGTTGTCGCGGTGGATCCAGAACAGGTCGAAGTGCCGGAAGAAGTGGAAGCCTGCTGGGGGATGGATCAGTTCCACGCGCTGTTGGAACAATCCGATGTGGTGGCGATTTGCGCGCCGCTGACTGCGGAGACTGAGGGGCTGTTCGACCAAGAGGCGTTTGCGCGGATGCGGAGCCACGCGCTGTTGATCAACGTCACGCGAGGGCAAATCGTCGATGAACAGGCCCTGCTAGCGGCGCTTGCCGACGGGCAGATTGGCGGGGCGGGGTTGGACGTAGTGCCGCAGGAGCCTCTGCCGGCAGATCACCCGCTGTGGCGGATGGACAACGCGCTGATCACGCCGCATACAGCCGGGGGGTCGCCCAACCGCGACCGTCGGTGCGTGGCGTTGTTTTGCGAGAATTTGCGGCGCTACTTGGCGGGGGAACCGTTGGTGAGTGTGATTGACAAGCGCAAGGGGTATTGAAGCTATAGCAATCCGCAGATGGACGCAGATGGACGCCGAATAGTAGGGGCGAGCGATCGCTCGCCCCTACTCGTCTTGTTTGCACTATTCTGCGTCCATCGGCGGATTATCTCGCGGCGGTAAAGTTGTGAAAAAGAAGGGTCTTGGCGAATATTGGGTCATGCCTGCTTGGAGTGACATGACTTGCTTGGGATGCTGTGGTGCATGGGCCGTGATGCTGGGGGCCACGCTCGCTGTGGCCGCTGCCGACGATACCAGCGAGGCGCTGGGGGACCGCTACATGGCGGAGGGACGCTACCGACTGGCGGTGCAGGCCTTCGAACAGGCTGTGCAGCGTCAGCCCGAATCCGCGGACCGCCACCGCAAACTAGCCGCTGCCTATGCCAAGGACCAGCAATTGGACCAGGCGGTCGCCTCCTACCAAGAGGCGATCGCCCTGCGGGCTGATTATGCCAAAGCACGCACCGAGCTGGCGATTTTGCTAACACGTCTCGACCGCCACGACGAGGCAGTAGCGACACTCGAAAAGGCAATTAAACTCAGCCCCGATTACGCGTGGGCACATCTATCGCTGGGACAAATCCACTTCAGCAAGGGGCGCTACGACGCAGCGCAAGTGTCCTATCGCCGTGCCCTCGCCGCCAAAGGCGACTACGGCGAGGCCTGGTACCATCTCGGTGAAGTCCAGCGCAAACTGAACGACTACGCTGCTGCCGAGCGGGCGTATCGCCAGGCCCTCGCCGCTGACTCGACGGTGGCCAAATACCGCAATGGGCTAGCCACCAGCTATTACCGTCGCCGCGATTATGCGGCCGCGGTCGGCGAACTGACGCGAGCGGTGCGGTTGGATTCGCTCTATGCGCTGGCCCGTTTCAACTTGGGGAATGCCCTGTTGCGCACTGGGCAGCGCGAAGAAGGGCAGCGCCAGTTGGACATGTACCGGCGTCTCGAAGAACAAGAGCGAGGTATCTCCTCGTTGAAGAACACGCTGCTGACAACGCCTGACCAAGCGTCAGTGTATCACGATCTGGGCATGATCTACTCGCGCCGTGGCCAGTACGACCAAGCCCAAATTCACTACATGCAGGCGATCTCCCGGGATAGCTCGTTTGCGCCCTCGTACCACAATCTGGGCAATATCCAGTTGCGGCAAGGGCGGTTCGAAGCGGCGCTCGACCTATTTCGCCGCGCCCTACAGGCGGATTCTACCTATGTGTTGTCCTATTTGGCACTGGGCAACGTGCAGATGCGGCTTCGGCAAGTGCCGCTGGCACTGGCAAGCTATCTCGAAGGTTTGCGGTTTGCCCCAGACGATCCGCGGCTCAAGCGCAACGCCGCGTTGGCGCGGCGAATTCTCGCCACTGCCCGACAGCAGGAGGCTCCGTGAGAGGGCCGTGGTTGCGCATGGCGGTCATCGCTTGGTGGTCGGTGGTTTGTGGCGCGGCGGTGGGTGCTGCCGCACCTCGTTTCGTCGAGGTTACTGTGGAAGCAGGCATCGACTTCCGCTATATCAATGGGGCCAGTGGGGCCAAATACATGCCGGAGGCGGTGGGGTCTGGAGCGGCTTTTTTCGACGGCGACGGCGACGGGTTCCTCGACTTGTATATCGTCAATGGCGCGGCTCTGCCCGGCTATGTGGGGCCAACCGGCTCCAATGCCTATTATCGCAATCGGGCAGATGGCACGTTCGTCGATGCCACCTTAGAATCGAGGACGGGAGACGAGGCCTTTGGCATGGGGGCAGCCGTCGGCGATATCGACGGCGATGGGGACTCCGACCTCTATGTCACTAACTATGGCCCCAATCGGCTCTACGAAAACGATGGGCGTGCGGTTTTTTCCGATATCGCGTCCGAACTTGGTACAGCAGACCCAGGTTGGGGCACGCACGCGGCTTTTACCGACTACGATAGCGATGGCGACCTCGACCTCTACGTCGCCAACTACATGGATTTTGACCCAGCGCAGAATGTGGAGTGTTTCGCTGGCAAGGTGCGGTCGTATTGCGGGCCAACGACCTATCCGGGGCAAACAGGCGTCCTCTATCGCAACGACGGGGGGAAGTCGTTTGCCGATGTGACGACAGCAGCCGGTCTGCGCGACGATTCTGGTCGCCAGTTGGCGGCGGTCTTTGGCGATATCGACGGCGATGGCGACCCCGACCTCTTCGTCGCCAACGACAAGAAGCCCAATTTCCTCTTTGTCAACGACGGCGACGGCACCTTCTCAGAAAGCGGTGCAGTGGTGGGGGTCGCCTACAACGAAGAAGGCTTAGCCGAATCGGCGATGGGGGCCGATCTGGGCGACTACGACAACGACGGACGGCTCGACATCATCGTCGCTACGTACCAATGGCTGGCCAATACCCTCTACCACAACGACGGCGATGGCTTCTTCACCGACTTGACGTTCGCCGCCGGACTAGGCGTAGCGAGTGTGCCGTATCTCGGTATGACCGCAGCCTTTGTCGATTACGACAACGACGGTTTCCTTGATGTCTTCGTTGCCAACGGCCATCTCGACGAGAATGTCGCCGAATACGACCCCTCCACCACCTATCCGCAGCAAAACCAGTTGTTCCGCAACAGCGGCGACGGCTCCTTTGTTGAGGTCAGCGACGAGAGCGGGCCGGGGATGCACGTCGAAAGGGTAAGCCACGGAGCGATATTCGGCGATTACGACAACGATGGCGATATTGACTTTTTTATCTCCGACTCGGATACGCCCCATTGTACCCTGCTGCGCAACGACGGCGGCAACGCCAACCACTGGCTCCGGGTCCGCACCGAGGGCCGTCAGAGCAACCGGGAGGGTATCGGTGCTAGGGTCCGCGCGGTGGCTGGCGACTTGGTCCAGGTGCGGGAGATCCGCGCTGGTTATGGCTATATGGGCAGCAACGACGTGCGACTGACCTTGGGATTGGGCCAATATGCAACCATTGATACGCTGCAGGTCTTTTGGCCTAGCGGCGTGGTGCAGACGCTAGTGGGGTTGGCCGCCGACCAGGAAATCGTCGTGGTGGAGGGGGCCGACCCATGAGCGCACAGTGGTAATTAACAAAAAGGAGAGCATCTAATTGCGTTTCACTGACCTTGCCAACAAATCCATTGCCAGCATCGCTTGCGCGTTGTGGACCTGCTGCGGCGTGGCCGCCGCCCAAACCGCCTACGTTGTACGCGTGGGCGATGAGCAGATCTCGGTTGCGGAGTTTCAACAGCGCGCCCAGAACATGATGAAAACGGGTTTTCGCCACATCGACATCGAAGACCCCCAGGCCAAAAAGGTTTTTCTCGACGGCATCATCGCCCATGAGTTGCTCGCGCAAGAAGGGATGCGGCGCGGGCTAGACCGCGATACAGTGGTCGCCGAGGAGGTGCGGCGCGTCGAAGAGCAGGCGTTGCGGAGCAAGCTCTACGAAGTCGCGGCGCTGACGGGTGATTATTCGTCAACCGAAGAAGAGTTACAGGTGTTTTTCGTCGAGCGGGAGTTCGACACGGAGGTCTATAGCCAGCACATCGTTTGCGCCACTGAAGCAGAGGCGTGGGAAGTGCTGAATCGACTCGGCGAGGGCGAGACCTTTGCTGAACTTTTTCCGCTGTATTCGGTGCCGCACATTCAGAAGCGTTTTGCGCCAGCCGGGCGGGTTGGTTGGGTTAAAACCGGCGGCTTGCTGCCTCCGCTGATCGAACCATTCAAAAGCATGAAGCCGGGCGAGGTCTATCCGCAACCGGTCGAGACTAGTTCGGGTTTCCACGTCTTTAAGCTCGAGGAGCGGCGCAAGACGGGTTTTGCCGCGAACCGCGATTGGTTGGAGCGCCGGTTGCGCGAGGTGAAGCGGGGGAGGGATATGGAGGCCTATGTCAACGAGTTGCGCCAGCGCTATGCGCTGACTCTGAACCCGGAGGCAATGCAGCGATTGCAGGCGCTAGACCCCGGGGTCAAGGAGTGGTCGGGGGAGGATCAGGTGCTGCTTAATTGGCAGGGCGGCGAGCTGACACTCGGCGAATATCTGGAGTATCACCGCTTGGGCCGGGTCAAACATCCGGCGTCTCTCGACAGTGCCAGATTGCACAAGGCTGCCGACGGGCTGGTGGGACGGGAGATCATGCTGGCGGAGGCCCGCAAGCTGAAGCTCGATGATGATCCAGAGATCAGGACCAAGACCAAGACCCGTCGCGACGAATTGCTGATTCAGTGGCTCTATCGCGTCGAGGGCAAGGCAGTGGCGCTGGAGCAGGACGTGAAAGAAGAGGAAATACGTGCGTTCTACGACGAAAATACCGATATGTTTACCCGCGAGGACGGGGAGGTTGCGGGTTTTGATCTGGTTCGCGATAGCATTCGCGGGGCGTTGCTCACTCATAAAGAAAACAAGGCGATGGATGATCTGATCGCCCGGCTGCGGGAGGAACGCAAAGGGGAAATAGAGATTTATCTCATAGGTCTCGACCGCGTCCAACTCGTGCGGCCCGTTGCCCCTGGGAAACCAGAGCCATCGCTAAAGTAAATGGGGGTAGGTCTAAGCTCCGGTGAATTTTTGATTGGATTCTTTGTTGGCTCATATTATATTACGCGACGCGAATTGTTGGGTACTAGCCGTTTTTATCTATGCCAATCGCAGCATGTTGTAAATCAATATTCTCTCGCAACAACCTCCAAAGAAAGGGGATTGCAGATGCGTAGGCTTATCCTGACGGGTGTGTTCAGCTTGGCTTTTGTCGGGCTGGCGAACGCCCAGTTTAACGACCCGCCCCCAATAGAGACCCGCAATGGTAGTATGGGTTTCCAGTGGTACATGCTCGAAGTGCCCGACAATGCCAATATGGTGATGGACGGCAATGCCGATGATTGGGACTGGTGGGATCCCGAATATACGATCGTCACCGAGGAGTTCCGCGATGAAGCCGATCGCCCGTCGCCGACCCGCGACGACCTTAGCTTCACTCTGTTTATGGGGTGGAAGGGAGGCGACGTCAATCGCTGGTTCGTGTTCTTGGAGATCGTCGATGACACGTTGCATCATCACGGCACCAACATCGAGCGCTGGGAAGGCGAAATGATCGAGTTTGCTCTCGATCCTCAAGATCACGGTCGCGAGTTGCCCTCCGGTTACAACATGGAGTGGCTCGGTGCGCCTGGCGATCTGAGCCCACCCGCCAATATCCGCTATCGCTGGCTGGATCAGGAGGCTTGGATACAGTACGGCGATCCAGAATACATGGACTATTCGGTGACCGTTGATCCGCCCGAAGCTTGGGCCGCTGAGATCTGGCCTACTGGCGGTACCACGGTTTACGAGTTCAACTACATAGTCTTCTGGTTCCTCGAGGACGGCGGTCCCTCAGTCAGCCAGGTCCATCAGCTCGACGACGTCGCTGGTGAAGATGGCACTGGCCTGCCGTTCTCCTTCTGGATCGAGGACGGCGATTCCAGTTCGCCCGACAACGACTTCACCTCGCGCGGCCCTGAGGCTTCGGCCCGCCAGTACTACTCGCACGCCTTGCTGCTGCGGGTTGGCGACTATGTCGATGGCCGCGGCGATGCTGCGACCTCGGTAGAGAGTTCGACCTGGGGCCAGATCAAAAACGCCTATAAATAGGCCTGACCTAAGTCGGTTGGCAGAGAGGTAATTCGGGGCAATGGGCGTTTGCCATTGCCCCGAATTACTTGAGTGTCGCCCATGATAAGGATCTGGCACATGCGTGGATTGTTGTTGATCGGCATCTTGCTCACAATAGGGGGCTGTGGCCGCTATTTCCCGCAAGACCTGCGGCCCATGGCCCAACAGGCGGAAGGGATGGTGGTCAACGACGACGGCTCGGTCACGTATACCCTCAATCGTTTGGCTCTCAATCTCAAGCCGATGATCGACGCTGAACTCAACCGGCAATTTCCCGCCGCATCTACCGGCGGCGCGGCTTCGACCAACCCCTACACCTTCGGCGACTGGCAGATACCTGGCGAGGACTGGACCCGATCGCGCTTTACCGTGATTCAGCTCAAAGTGAGCAATTACCAGTTCCCCAAGGTGGTAATTGACCCGCAGAAGGCAACGATTACCTCGACCAACAACAGAATCTATCGCTCGCTTTCCTACGCCCAGCTTTACGCTTATTTCCGTGCCTTCTGGCTGGGGCGCACCGGCCAGGGTCGAGTCGCTTTCAAAAGCCGCACTAGTATCCTCCGACAATCCATGTACACCGAGGCGACCACCGTCTTTAGCGGCAGCGAACAAGAGGGCTATCTAGTTTTTCCCCTGCTCGCCGATGACGTGACGAACATCCGTCTTGATCTCGAAGATATTGCCGTCCGCTTTAACTACGCCGGCGAAGCAGTTGAAAGGATCGATCTCAGCTTTTTGTTCGAACGCGAGGTGCTGCGGGGGTATCGTCTTTCGGATGCGCAGCAGGCGAGTGCGGCCGCAGATCGAGAATAACGGCGTGTACGTTCATCCTCTACATCTATAACAAAGATGATCACTATCTGGATCAGAGCCGTGGCCCTCTGTCTATGGATCACTGCGGCCTATGGTCAGGTAGAGGTCTATCAGGTCGGTCGCGGAGGCCTGTCGTGGACCGATCAGGCCTCTGTGCAGACTGGGGCGGTGGAAAGTGATGGCTCGCTGCAATCGCTCGAACTGACCAGCGGCCAAAATTTGATCCAGCTACTGCGCGATTCCGGTCTGACTTGGTTAAAGGGACAGCCCCCTGATTTCACGGCCGTTGGTCAACCGCGGGCGTGGTCCAACGACGGCCTATTCAACCAAATCAACGGTCCCTTGCGCTTGGTCGACGGCGACCCAAGCAGCTCCTCCGAGGCCAGCTTCAAGAGCATCCGCAATCAGGCGGGCGCGACCTTCTTTTGGGATCTAGGTTCTCCTTTCCCAATCAATCAAGTGCGCTTCTACCCCGATCCCAACGATCCCGACTCCTTTATCAAGGCTTTTGAACTGCTGGTCAACGACGGGGCCGACTTCAACGAGATCAACCGACCGACCTATCACTTGCTGCGGAGAGTGGAGGGCAACCGCAATCAGGTCGTCGACTTGGAATTTCCGCCCCTGCAGGGGCGTTTTCTGCAACTCAAGGTTTTGTCCAAATCGGCCTTCAACCTAGCCGAATTTGAGATTTTCGGCGAGGGTTTCGTGCCCGTGTCGAGTTATGTCTCCGACCTGCATTCTTTTGGCGAAGCAGTCAATTTCGGGCAACTGCGGATTCACGCGACCAAGCTGGTGCGTGGCGCTGGAGGCGAAGACCGGCGGCCAGTCGCCGTTCTGCAGATGCGCAGCGGTGCCGACGACACCCCGCTGTCCTATTTTCGCCGCGACCGCGATACCGGCTCTGTTGCAGAAGTCTCATTCGCCGAGTACAACGCCGATCTGCCACGGCGCGCCTTGTTCCGCCAGGATCCCAGCACCGGCGAGGTGCTCAAAGAATTGGAGCGGGTTGACTATCTCGAACTGCCGGCGGAGGAGCAAGGGCCGGTGCGCGACTTCGTCAAGGGCGATATCCGCGACGACGGGGACAACTGGAGCCCGTGGTCGACACCCCTGACAATCGACGAGACAGGCACCCTAATTCTGCCGGTCAATCTGCCCAGCCCGCGCGAGTTTTTCCAGTTCCGCTTCTTTTTTCAGGGGGACGCCGAAACCACGATCCGCATCGACACCCTGAGCTTGGAACATTCGCCGGCGCTCGTCAGCAACGCGGTAGGCGAGGTGGCGCTGGCGGATGATCTAAGCCCGCAGGGCGGAGTTATCGCTGTTGCAGGCGGAGTAGATACATCGTTTGTCTATGACATCCGCGCCGATTTCGACGCAGAGGGGTTGGCGGGTTTCCGCGGCATTAAGCTAGCGGCTTTCCCACCGCCGGTTTTTTCTGGGCTGCAGATGGGCGATCCGCTCGTCGCGGTCGACGATGCCGAGGTGGTGGAGACTGCCGATGGCTTTGAGGTGTTTTTCGACCCCGTGCAAGAGGCCAACAATCAGCCGTTGCGAGTCACCTTCAAATTGCGGCTCCTCGAACACAATACGCCAGTCAATGCTTGGCTGCTGGGCGCGGGCGATGTACCGCCTCATCCCATTGCGGTCGGCGACGCCAGCAGCGCTGTGGGCACCGGGACGATCAACATCTTCACGCTCGATTCCCGGCCAAAAATCGAAACCAAGCTTTTGACAACGATTGTCACGCCCAACGGCGATGCGGTCAACGACGCGGTCGATATCGACTTTGTCTTGGCTCAATTTGCCGGGGATCTCGCGGTCGATATCGGCGTTTTTGATCTGTCCGGTGTCGAGGTGCGTCGGCTCGTCTCCGGCGTGCGGTCCGCAGGGGCGTACCGCGAGGCGTGGGATGGCAGGGGCGAGAACGGCACAGTGGTACCGCCGGGGATATACATCATTCGGTTTTCCATCAAGGCCGATGCCGAAGCACTCGAAATTGCCAAGTTAATAGGGGTGGCGTATTGATCCGTTTAAATACCAGAGTGTGTGCAGTGCTGCTGTGGTTACAGGGCGCGGCTTGGGGGCAGGCAATGGGTGCGGCTTGGGTGGTCGGCGGAACCAATGGCGAGCCTTGGGCCCAAGCGCGCGAGCGCTGGATTGCCCTCGACGACACTAGTCACGTCGGATCAATCCAGCCGCAGGAAATTCCGCGTGGGCACAGTGTCATGCGCGAATTGGTGCGGACCACCGGGATTTCGAGTCAGCGCAATGTCTTCGGCTATACTTGGAATTTCTCCAAAGGTCCGATTACCCTCGAGGGCGATACCTTGCGGCTAGGCTGGAATCCGCGGCTGTGGGACGCTGGCGGGCGCGAGGCGGGCACTGTAGCGATCTCTCGCGGATTAGTCGATGGGGACGGGCTGAGCCCGGCGTTCCTGCACGCCGAACGCGCCGACGGGTTGCCGACGGTTGACAAGTTTTTCACGCTCGATCTCGGCGTGCCAGTGCCGATTGACAGCGTCTCCTTTTATCCGCCGCAGAGCGGTCTGTTCGAAGACGGCCGGCGGCAGCGGGCGCTGTTCCCGGTCGCCTATGAGGTCAGCCGCGCCAATACGCCGGTGGATTGGCTGATCTTTGAGGACGAGAATGTCTCGACCGGGACCAATGGCTACCATCCCCTAGAGGAGATTTTGGGTAGCACCTTCACCAACAACACCAGCATCGTCTCGTTGAAAGCCGGGCTGCGCTTCACCCGCTTTTTGCGCTTCAAGTTCGGCGGCGTGACTTCTACTGGGATGCTGGCGGAAGTCGAGGCCTTCGGACGAGGTTTCCCCGCCGAAGGTCGCTATATTTCCAAAGTCCATTCTTTCGGCGGGCAGGTTAGCCTTGGTCGGATCACTTGGAACTTCACCAAATACCGCCAGACATCTTCGGGCGAGGTGTCGGTTGATCCGGCGGCCCCGGTCGAATTGCTGCTCCGCACCCGGGCGGGGACCGACGCCGATCCGCTCGATTACTTCATCTTTGATGAGCTTGGTCGCCAAGTTATGGTGGACCGGGAGACCTATTTCGAGGGGCCACCGCCGCGCAGCCAGTTTGAGATATCGTCGGTCAATTCCGGCGGGCTTGCCGGTTATCGGGCTTCGCGTTCCGACGACATTACCCATTGGAATAATTGGTCGGTGCCCTACCAGACGTCGGGCGACGAGATCCGCTCCTCCGACGGCAGAGAGTTTTTCCAGTTCCGCTTCGACATCAAGACCGCCGACCCGCTCGCCTTTGGCGTCCTCGATTCGGTGGCCTTCGAGTTTTCGCCGGTCCTGGCCGATAGTGTGCTGGGGGAAGTGTCGCTAGCGGGATTGGCCGAGGATCAGCAAGGCGTGGTGGAAGTGCCGTTGGGAGTAGATACGCTTTTCGTCTATGATATTCGCACGGTATTCGGCACGGGTGACCGACCCGGTTTTGACGGCGTCGAACTCGATGTGCCTGCGGGGGCACGTTTCGTCGGCTTGGAGCGGGACGGGGCCGAATTACTGGAGGGAACGGATTTCTCTCAACAAACCGCTGCCGGTCTCCTGCGGGTTCTCTTCGCCGAACCAATCGCCGAGGATACAGGCTTGCGGCTTCGCCTCCGCAGCGCCATCTATCAGGCCTCCGTCTTTATGGAAGGACGGATATTCAACAGCGACGCCGCAGTCGCTAGCTTGCCACAGTCGATTGAGTCGGGCGACGCTCGCACGGGAGGTGGCAGCAACGACATCCAGGTGGTGGCGACCGAGGTCAAAACGCGCGTTATCGGAGACCTGCGGCTGTCGTCCCCGGTTATCACGCCCAACGGCGATGGGGTTAATGAGGAGACCGTGGTTTCCTTCAACCTGTTCGGCGTCGGCGGTGCTGGAGTCCGGGTCGAAGTTTACGACCTAGCCGGGCACCGGGTCTCCTCGGTGCTAGACCAACAGGCCATTGCCGGACCCTACGGGCCGAGTTGGGCGGGGCAGGACGGAGCGGGTGGATTGGTCGCGCCAGGGATCTACTTGATCGTAGTTGAGGTGGATGTGGATCAGGGCATCCAAACGCTATTCAAACCCGTCGCAGTGATCTATTAACGGCCTAGCAAGGGAAAGATGAGACGCCCATTGAACCAAATACTGGCTGTGGTGGTGGCGGCCGCGCTTGCGGGATCAGAGCTGGCGGCGCAGGATCTGGTTTTCAGCGGATTGGATTTCGACGCTTGGGACCATCCCCGGGGCTTGGTCAACGTCGAGGAAGATGGCATCAAGGTCAAGCGCTTCGGCAAGACCTTCAATGCAGTGGCCAATGCCGACGAATTCTCGTCGGTGATCATCGGCGACCTCTATGGCAGCATCCGACCGGCGCGCACCCCTTCAAACCAAGCCGACGCCCACTTAATTGCCGACCAAGATCCCAATACTTGGTGGAAGCCCATTGCCACCGACCCGACGGAGAACTTCTGGGTGGAGCTCGATCTGGGTCGAGCGGTGATCGCCGACAAGATCCGCGTAATTTTTCCCGATACCACCAACGCGCGACCGTTCACGTTTTTCTCGGTATTCACCAGTCCGGGAGTGCGAGTGGCTTTTGGTGGGGGCAACCGGATCGTCTTCAACCAGGTCGGCCGTCCGATCAACAACAACACCGAGCGCGTAGTCGAGTTCCAACTCGAAATGGATAAGGACCCGTCGCAAAAATTCTCGCCGGTGCGCTTTGTGCGCTTTGAGGCCGCTGGCCGCACGCCCAACGCGGCCTTAGCCGAGATCGAGGTTGACGGCATAGGGTTCAACATCGCCTCCAAGGTCTCGATTGAACGCCGACTCGAGCGCGGCGACGAAGGGTGGGGCGGGCGGACGTGGACGTCGGATACACGCGAATGCACGGACCGCGCCTGTGGGCGCGGCAGCGGCGCCGAGGCGCTAATCGACGAGGACCTAGGCTTCCGCATGTGGAATATCGAGGCGGTTATCGAAAGCGGCGATTGGCGCGATTCGGGGTACTGGGGAGTGGTCGATTTTGAAAACGTCTTCCGCGTTGACCGGGTGGTGTGGTTGCCCTATGTCAGCGGCGTTGGCCCTTATCCGTACGCCCATTTTTCCGGCGGCTGCGGTTGGTTTAACCAAGAGTTATTCACTTCGGACGGCACGCCTAGCAAGACTGCTATTCTGGCAGTGGAAGGCCCTTTTGAATACGAACTGCTCGCCGCGGATACCGGCAACAAGGGCATTTACGATTTCCAGTTCCCGCCGCGGGCCGTGCGGTTGATCAACTGGCGCGTGCCCGGCGGCAGGGGGAATTGCCGGGCGTTGCAGTGGTGGATCTTCCACAGCGAGGGCTATCCGGCTCGCATCTCCATTGAGTCGGTCGATCTGCCGATGGGTGGTGCGCGCAGTATCCGCCGGGTCGAGTGGGATGCCGACTTACCGCCGGGCACCCGGATCGAGGTGCAGACTCAGACGGGCAACGGCTTCCAGAATATTACGCGCTACTATCTGACCAACGGCAAGGAAGTCACCAAGGATGGCTACGAGGCGGCCAAGCGGCGCCAGCGCGGCGATATCGTCGAAGAGAGCATCCGCGACGCCTCTTGGAGCACTTGGAGCAATCCGCACCGCTTCTCGGGACAGGCCTTCCAGTCGCCGACGCCCCGGCAATGGTTGCAGGCTCGCGTGGCACTAATCAGCGACGATCCCGAGGTCTTCCCCAAACTGCGTTCGCTGACTTTTGTGGCCAGCGATCCGGTGATTTCCTCCGGGCTGAGTGGCGGCGTCTTGCCGCGAGAGGCCGCGTTGGATTCGCTGACGGAATTCCGCTATACGATCAAGCCGGCGGCTTTCAACGGCAGCGACGTGGGTTTCGACCGGGTATTGATTACCCTGCCGATAGGCGGTGCTGGGGCCAATTTGGTGCGGGCGACCGTCGGCGGGGTCGAAGTCGAGGCGACTAGTGCGCTGCAAGGGGATTCCCTGCTGGTGCAGTTGCCCCCGCCCGTAGTTCGGCGCGATTCAGTGGAGATTGCCTTTACAACGCGCGTATTCACCAGCCCGACGGTGTTCGACGCGTTCGTCTTCAATTCCGCGCAGGCCGACAACACCCAAGGCGTACTGCCGGTGGTTTTCGGGGCCGATCAGGTTTTCGTGCCGGACGCGGTCGCCGACGGGGAGCTAGTCCGCAAGCTCAGTCACACCGAGATATTCACGCCGAACCAAGACGGCGCCAACGACCTTTATCGGCTGAGGTTTATCGTGGTAAAGACCGGGAAACAGCCACGGGTGCGGATCTTTGCCCTCAACGGGGTCCAGGTGGCCGAGTTGGCCAACCACAACCTCGCGGGCAACCAAGCGCAATACGCTTGGGACGGCACCACCGCCGCTGGGACGGTGCCCCCGGGGGTTTATCTGGTGCATATTTCCGTGCCCGCCGACGCCGGAGAAGAAGTGGTGCAGAAGCTCGTACACGTAGCATACTGATACAACGCTTTGCCTTCACAAACCTATGGGAGGGGTGACGGTGAGACATAGAATCCTACTATTGTTGGCTTGTCTGAGTATAGCGCTAGCGCTGCCGCCAGAGTCCCGTGCCCAACGCGAGACTGGCTTCGAAAACCCCTATTACACGTCTGGGGCAGAAATCGCGCCTTCGACCCTTGTGCCGACGGTGCGCAAGTGGTATTTGCCGCAGCGCCTCTACTCGCTTTACGACTGGCGGCAGGAGCAGTACTCCAACTACGCGCGCAACCTGTACGAGCGCTATAACGACATCTTCCTCGAAGGCTCGCCTTTTTACGATGTGTACGGCAACTACATCACCCAAGGTTGGCAGGTGTACGATTGGACCGAGGACTACCCGACCCAAAACGGCAGCAGCATTAGCAAAAACCCGCGTTTTACCTCTTGGTTCAACAATGTCTTGATCGCTTCGAGCCATTCCGGGCAATTCCACTCCTCACTGATGGTCGGCGACGGAATCCGCACAACCCTGACGCCGCTGACCTTTTCCAAACCGCGTTTCGACGGGGTGCAGTGGGATCTGATGACCGACAAATACGCGATCACTCTGCTGTCCTCGCGCGTCAACAACACCGGCCAGGTCGCCCAAGAGGAAGGCGCGGCTGGGGTGCAGTTCACGACCTTTACCAACCTCTGGGCCGCCCGGGGCCAGGTTGGGGTCGGCGATTTCGCCAAACTGGGTTTGACCTTTGTCAACGCTGCCCACCGCAATTCCGAGGTGCCTTTCGGCGACAACTCGCTACAGGGTTTGTTGAGCGGGCCAATGAACGCCGATTTCGTGCGCTCGATCATCGTGCGGATCTCCGATGACTCCCCAGAGGATGGCGAGGGGGGTGCGCTATTGTCGCGCTGGCGCATCTTTGTCAATGGCGTCGAGCACACCGACGACATTGAGCCTACGGTCGAAGGCGGCCTGCGCCGCCGCGGCGTGATTGAGGCCAGCGGCCCGGACGTCATTACCCTGACCTTCAATATCGAGGACTTCTCGCCGAGCGAAGAGGACGAAATCGACGACTTCCGTCAGATCAAGTTCGTCGAGATCGGCCTCGTGTTGGCCAACGACTACAAGGTGGAGATCACCTCCAACAAGCAGACTAACCAGCTTGGGACGCCGGTATTTTTGCCGATGCTGCGCGCTCCGGGCAATGTTAAGGACGGGTCCAATCAGGCCTTCCATCGCTTCCGCTATGGCCTACCGACGGCCAACCGCATGTTGGGTTTCGACCTGGCGATCAGCGATGTAGCCGGTTTTGAGTTGCGCGGCGAGTTCGTGCAGAATTCGCAGTACCGCCGCTATCCCAACGAGAATTTCACCCGCCGCCAAGCGCTGGCCAAAAAGGAGGCCAATGCCTTCTACCTGACGGCGCAGCAGCGCTCCTACCCGTGGACGGTCTTTGCCGAAACCTTCAGCATTGACTCCGACTATTCGACCCGCGCCTTCATCCCCAACGCCGAGGGCGATGTCCACTACGACAGCGAGGAGCGCAATGTCTTTGAATTTGTCGATGACAACGACGACCAAGACGAACTTCCCGACTGGACTCGGCGCTATTTCGGTTCCCGCGTCAACACTCGTCAGGGCCGGGGGCTATTGACCGATAACGCGGTCTTCCCAGGCATTGACGAGGACAACGACGACATCTCCGATTTCAACCGCAATTTCAACCGCGAGCCAGATTACGCCGAGCCATTCCTGCGCTTCGAGGTTGAGCCGCCCGAGTTCCTGTTCGGGATGGACATGAACAACAACACAGTCATCGACCGCTTCGAGGACGACACCCAAGCCGACTATCCCTATAAGCTGGGGCACCGCGGCTTCAACGTCTATGTCGGGCTAGAAGTGACGCCGGGGACCAACCTAATGGTCGGTCGCCTCGACGAACGGTTGTTGAACACGGCTCGCAAGAACAAGTCGGCCTACCTGCTGCTGACAGCAAAAAAGGAAATGCCTGAGCAGAACCTGCGAATGCGCTTGGTCGCCAATCCGCGCAAGGTCCAAGACGATATCCCCGACGACGTTTTCCTGTGGGTCGATACGCCGGGCACTCGCGGCGGCGCGGTCTTGACCCGCGACCAGTTGGTGGCCCGGGACGTACTCGTCAATACGACGTTCTTCGAGGTGCAGTACGACCGGTTTTTCCCGTTTACCACCAAGGTCAAGCACGAACTGTACAATCTATTGGGCACCCCCGAAGCTGGACGCCGGGACCAGCGCTTCTTCGGCGTGGTCAACAAGGGCGAGTACCCGCTCTCATTCCGCGAGTGGGATTTCCTGCCGCGCTGGAAACAGCTCTACAGCAGCCGCACTCCGGCCGATCAAGGCGTCTTAGAGACTCAGGAGTTGACCGAAATCTTCTCCATCCAGGCGACGCGCGCTATCAACGATAACATCAGCCTCACCGTCGGGGCTGAATACGAGTTGTTCTACAACTTGCGCGAGCGGATAGTCCCACTGCTGCCCGGTTATTTGGAGGATGGCAAGACCCTAATTTTGGCCGGACAGGTCGCCAATAGCTCTAGCTATTTGGGGTACGCGCTGACGACCAATGTCGGTGTGCGCTGGGTGCGCCAAGATCTATTCGCCACGCCGGCGGCGTCCGATTTATTTTCCTTTATCACCGTTTTCGCCGGGCTGGGCACCGACCGCTAGGAGCAGCGCGGTATCGCTATCGCGCAATCCTACATCCTTCGTGATAATCCGCAGATGGACGCAGATGTGAAATGATGTTGAGCGGGGCGCATTTAGAATGTTGAGACGGCTTCCTAAGTACACGAAAGTAGAGGTGGTCTGAGATGCTTCGCTTCGCTCAGCATGACAAGTGGATACTCTGCTTCTCAGTGTCATGCTGAGCGAAGCGAAGCGGAGTCGAAGCATCTTAGACCTCGATGTCCATACGTAACGTTACTGTCGTGTACTAAGGACGGCTTCTTATACGTTCTCTCGGTGGGGGTCTATTCCGTCGATCAGCGTCCTCTTTTGCTTGAGCCTGATACACGTGTTCTTGGAATTTCCTCTCAATCACAAAGCGTTTGTCGGGATCGGTAGCCACCTGCGCACTGTGCTGGCGCGGGCGTGAACGAATCCGCACACAGCGGTAGCCACACGTCCCTAGCGATTACTTGGCGCGGGGTGGCTCTGGGTGGACTGACGATTGCCGTGATGTTCACCTACCTCATCCTCTATGCGGGGATGGGTGCGGGGTCTGAGGGCTATGTGCAGTCCCAGTTCCCGATGATGGCGTTTATCCCCTTCGTCCTCTGGCTGTTCCTCAATACGATATTAGCGCGGATTTCGCCCCGGTTGGCGCTGAGCCAAGGCGAGTTGTTGACCATTTTCGCGATGGTGTGGATTGTCGGCGTGATCCCGCAATGGGGGTGGATGGAGTACTGGGTCGCGCTGATGGCGGCACCGGCCTATATGGCCACGCCCGAAAATCAATGGGCGGAGATAGTCTGGCCCTTTATGCCGTGGCACGTCTTTCCCGATACGGCACCGCGGGTAGTAGAGGCCTTCTGGTTGGGGCAGGTCAAGGGGACGCCGGTGCCTTGGGATGGCTGGTACGCACCGCTGAGCCAGTGGTTTGGAGTTTCCATCGCCATGGTGGCGTTTGGGTTTGCACTGGTGGTGATTTTTCAGCGGCAATGGGTCGAGGCAGAGAAGCTGAGCTTTCCTTTGGCGCGGATGCCGCTGGAGCTGACCGAGGGTTTTGACGGACGGCGGCGGATGCCGGACTTCTTCCGCAAGAAGCTTTTTTGGCTGGGCTTCAGCGTGGTTTTCCTGCCGACGCTCTACAATGTCGCTAGCTATTTCACGCCCGGGCTGCCGCTTGTCGAGCTGTGGACAGAGCATTACAGGCTCGTGTTGCCACGGCCCTTCCCTGGGCTGACCATCCGCTTGATGGCTCCGGTACTGGCCCTGACCTATATGTGCCCGTTAAATATCCTCGGCAGCTTAGTGTTCTTTACGCTATTGGGCGCACTGAAGCTGGGTTTGATGCAGCGGGTGGGAGTCCGCGTGGGGCTATCGGGTCAAGAAATAAGCGGTGGTGGCATTCTGCAAATGGAGAGTTTTGGTGCCTTGGTGTTCATCGCCGTGTGGTCGGTGTGGTTGGCCCGCAGCCACCTGCGCTCGGTGTGGCGGCAAGCCCTCACCGGCCAAGGCGACGTCCGCGACGTCCGCCACTATCGCTTGGCCTTAGTGACCTTGATAGCATCGGCGGCTTACGTGGTCAGTTGGGGGGTTAGCCTAGGAGTGAGCCTGCCCTTGTCGATCGGGGCCTTCCTGCTGATGGTGACGACGTACTTCGTGACCATCAAGTTGGTCGCCGCTACGGGGTTCCCCTACCTGACCCCGAGTTGGGCCAATGCAAAGGGGGAGATGTTCGTCACCGAATTGATCGGCTCGGCCAATTTATCACAGCAAAACTTGGTGTCGTTCAAGATATTTTCCAGCAATATGTTTTTCGGCAATATCCGCCTGCCGGTATGGCCGGCCTTACCGCATCTGCTGCGGATATTTTCCTTGCGCAGACAGCCCAAACGGGTGGCGGCGGTAGTGGCGGTGGCCTTTGTGGTCGGCTTTTTAGTGGCAGCGTGGGCGACGATCTCTATGGCCTATGATGTTGGCGCGACCAACCACCTGATGGTCATTATCGGGCTATACGATCAGATTGCCCATATCCAGCTCAATCCTCGGATCGCTGATCCGGGCAAGTGGGGCATCTGGCTGCTGGGATTTTTCGAAGCGGCGGGACTGGCGTTTTTGCGCGGACGATTCTATTGGTTTTCTCTGCATCCGATCGGGTTGGCCTATCAGGCGACGGCGGGCACTTCGATCTATTGGTTCAGTCTGTTGCTCGTGTGGCTGGCCAAACTGGTCCTGTTGCGCTACGGGGGGATTCGCGCCTACCGCACGGGCAAGCCCTTTTTTTTGGCTTGGGGATCGGCTATGTCATTGGCGTGGTCTTTTCTGGGGTTGTCGATATGATCTGGTTCCCGGGGCAGATGCACGTAGTCCACGATTGGTAAACGACCATCAGCTTGCGGCGGCCAATTCGCGCATCGCCGCGACAAAGCGGTCGAGTTCGCCGATCGACGAGTAGATGTTGGGGCAGATGCGGACGGCACCGGGATAACCGGGCGCGACGGTGAAGATCCCGTAGCGGTCATACAGGGCGTTGGCGAGTTCGCCGGGGTCTTTGCCTTTGATCCCAACGGCGGTGATGGCACAGGCGCGGTGGTCTTCGGTGGGGGTGTAGATGACAATGTTAGGTACGTCGATCAGTTTTTCGACCCAGTAATTCTTGATGTAGCGCAGCCGCGCCTCCTTGCGCTGGCAGCCGATGGCCTCGTTGAAGCGCACCGCCTCGGCGATGGCAAAGAGCAAGTAGGGAGGGCGGGTGCCGAAGTTCCCGAGTTTGGCAATCTTGTCGGTGGCGTAATTCCCATCTCCGTAGAGCGGCCAGAGTTGGGCGATGTGCTCCTTTTTTACATAGAGCAGACCGGTGCCAAGGGGCCCCATCATCCACTTGTGCAAGCTGGTGCCGTAATAATCGCCGTGCAGGTCGGCGATTGGGTCGGCGAGATGAGCGAATGAATGGGCCCCATCGATGATGACCTGTACCCCCCGCTCGTGGGCCATATCGCTGATGCGCCGCACGGGCAGCACTTGGCCGGTCAGATAGACGATGTGCGAGATTAAGATGACTTTGGTCTTGGGGGTGATGGCATTGCGGTAGGCCGCGACGATTTCGTCGTCGCTCATCGCGGCGATATTGAGGTCGAGGACGCGGTTGACAATGCCCTCGCGCGCTGCGCGCTGACGGAAGGCGACCTTCATGCTGCCGTACTCATATTGGCCCCAGATCGCCTCATCGCCCGCTTTTAGGTCGAGCCCCATGATGACGATATTGAGCGACTCGGTCGTGTTGCGGGTAATGAGGAATTCCTCGCTGGAACAACCGGTAAAACGGGCGAGCGCCTGGGTGACACTCGCGATGTCGTCCAGCCAGTGGCGTCGCATATAGAACGCCGCTAATTCGTTGATTCGTTGGGCTTGGGTAGCGACCTCGTCAACGCCAGCGTAGGGTTGGGGGCTGTAATAGCCGCTTTCGAAATTGACAAATTGGGGCGAGAGATTGAAGGCGTTGCGGACGCTGGTCCAAAAGCGCTCGTCGGTGGCCAGCGGCGATTGGTCCGCCAGTGCTGCGCTGGCGGCGTGGACCTGCTGACTGCTGTCGGGTGCTAGCAAGGGCAGGGCCGGTGCGGCTAGCGCTAGGCTTGCTGTCTTCTTGAAGAAATCTCTGCGCGAATCGGACATGTAATCACCTCTAGGGATGATCGTATTTGGGGTCCAGCGCATCGCGCAGACCGTCGCCCAGAAACGAAAAGCCCAGCATGGTCAGGGCGATGGCGATGGTTGGGAATAGCGCTAGGTGCCAGTAGATGCGGACATAGGCGTTGGAGACGCCAACCATCTTGCCCCAACTGGCCATCGGGTCGTTGATCCCTAGACCGATAAAGCTCAAACCCGCTTCGGCGAAAATGGTGTTTGGGATGCCGAAACTGACGGCGACCAAGATTGGGGTCAGCGCGTTGAGCAGTAGGTCGCGGAAGATGATTTTGCGCGTCGGCACCCCCAGCGCCCTTGCCGCTATGGCGTACTCTCGCTCGCGCAGGGTCAAAAATTGTGCCCGCGTCAGCCGCGCGATGCCGATCCAGCCGGTGATGCTCAAGGCGACGATAATGGTAGTTAAGCCGCCCTCGAGGACAGAGATGATGAGGATGGCAAAGAGCAAGCTGGGGAAAGCAGTCATCACGTCGATGATGCGAGTGACGACAAAATCGAGCCGGCCGCCGAAATAGCCAGCGAGGGCACCGACCGGCACCCCGATCAACACGGCGAGGGCCTGAACCAGCAGACTGACGGTTAGCGAGGTGCGGGCACCGTAGATTAGGCGGCTGAGATAGTCGCGCCCAACCTCGTCGGTGCCCAGCAGGTGATTCGGGTGCTGCAAGGGCGCGAGCAAAACCTTGTCGAAATAGGCGTGGTCGTAGGGGAAGGGCGCGAGAACATCGGCGAAGATCGCCAAAAAGGAGATCGCGCCGACAATGGCCAGTCCGGCGACAGCGAGGCGATTGCGCACAAAACGCCGGCGGGCGTCGGCCCAAAAGGAGCGGTGGACGCTGCTGATTTCGCCGGCGAGGGATTGGGTCATCAGGCCTCTTTTTTGCCGCCGAGCTTGACGCGCGGGTCGATGAGGGTATAGGCGATATCGGTCAGCATATAGGTGATGCCCCACAATAGCGCCACCAGCAAGAAGGTCGCCATGATCATTGGGTAGTCGCGGTTGAGGGTGCTGGTGACGAAGAATTTACCAAGGCCATTGATGCGGAAGATGCTCTCGATGAAGATGCTGCCGGTGATGAGGTTGGGTACTTCGGTGCCCAGCGCCGTGACCATGGGGATCTGCGCGTTGCGCAGCACGTGGCGCCGCATGACCTTGGCTTCGCTCAGGCCCTTGGCCCGGGCGGTGCGCACGTAGTCCTCACCGATGACATCGACGATGCTGGCGCGGGTATAGCGCGCAATGATCGCCATTGGTGCCAGCGCATAGGCCAAAACCGGCAGAATCCAGTCCGAGCACAGCATGTTGCCATAGAGGCAAGCGCCGGAATTGCTCCAGCCGCCGGTGGGCAGCCACTGCCGCGCCACCCCGAAAAACAGGATAAACCACATCGCCACCACGAAATTGGGCACGGTGACGCCGAGCATCGCACCAAAGGTCACGATGTTGTCAAGCCAACTGTTTTGGTGGTAGGCCGCCAACATACCGGCGGCGATCCCACAGCTAAAGGCCACGAGGATCGTCATCACGCCGACTTGCACAGTGATGATCCAGGTCTTGCCAATCAGCGCGGCGACCGTGGTCTGTGGCTGCTGGTAGGGGATGCCGAAGTCGAAGCGAACCGCGTGGCTCATGTAGTTGAGGTATTGCTGCCAGACGGGTTTGTCGAGGCCGTATTTGCGCTCAATATTCTCGCGGGCGGCCTTGGGCAACTTGGCCTGTTGGGTGTCGAAGGGGCCGCCTGGCACCGAGTGCATCAAGGCGAAAACAATCATCGACACGGCCAGCAGCACAAAGGCTAGGGCGATCAGGCGGCGGGCCAAATAGAAAAGCATCGCCTACGGCCTTGGGTGCGCTCGGTCGTCGGTCATTATTGCGCCGCGCCGATGTATATATCGCCCCACATCCAGTCGTTGCCAGAGTGGTTGCCGTAGGTGCCCTCAGGCCCCGGCTCGCGGATGCTGGCACCGCGCACCGTGGGCCGAAACAGATCGCCGGCCCAGCGGTGGGCGATAAAGGCTCCGCCGACATCGTCGACGAGGATCCGCTCGGCGTCGCGGAAGAGCTGGTCGCGGCGCTGGGGGTCGCCCATTAAGTTGCTGGCCTCGTCTAGGATGGCGTCGAAGCGTTGGTTGCGCCAAGAGTGGCGACCGCTGCTGACCCAGATGCCGAGCAGGTTGATAGGGTCGGCAAAGTCGATGCTATAGGCGACGGCACCCAGCGCAATGCCAGTGGGTCGCTCGTGTAGGGCGTCCATAAAGACTTTGTTGTCTTTGTTCGAGACTTGGATTGAGACGCCCAAACACTGCGAGATCGAGGCAGCGGTCGCTTGATAGACGGAGGCAATACCGGGATTTTCGTTGCGCAACCACATCACCTGCGGTGGGAAGTCGGCACCGTTGGGAAAGCCAGCTTGAGCTAAGTGTTCCTTCGCTAGGCCGCAGTCGAAGCGCTGGTAGTGGGCAAGTTGACCCTCGACATCAGCGGCGGGAAAACCAGGCATGAGCATGGAATGGGCAGGCGTGGCCTTGATCTCGCCATAGACGCCCTTGACGATGGCCTCGCGATCGATGGCGTGGGCAAAGGCCTTGCGCACATTGATGTCGTCGAAGGGCGGGCTATGCGCGTCGAAGAAGACATAGTCGGTGCCGACCAAACCGGGGCGCAGGTAGTTGGCCTGTAGCTCGGGGTCGCGCTGGATGGTGGCGAAATCGGCTGGCGACAAGCCGTTGAAGTTTAAGGTGTCAATTTCGTTGTTGAGATAGGCGATAAAATAGGTCGCTGGCGATAGATAGATCCCTTCGATTCGCGCCAACCTCGGCGGCCGATAGCCCCTGTAGTGTGGGTTGGCCTTGAAAACCACTTTGAAACCGTGGTCGAAAGACTCCAGCATAAAGGGACCAGACGAGACCGAGGTGGCCGGGTCGTTGTTGTAATAGGGGCCGTGCGTCTCCAGCGCCTTCTTTTGCAGCGTGAAGGCGTATTTCATGATCTTGGGCAGCGGCGGAAACACGCCCTTGGTCACAATTTCGAGGGTGCGGTCGTCCACGGCGCGGACCCCCAATGCTTCGACAGGTAGCTTCCCGGCGATGACCTCGTCCCAGTTTTTGATCCCACCCTTGTCGACGAAGGTGTAGTACCAAGCGAAATCCCAAGCGTGGTCGGGGCTGGCACTGAAGCGGAAGGTGGCGACGTAGTCGTGGGCGGTGACAGGAGTGCCGTCGCTCCACATCATGCCCTCGCGCAAAACAAAGGTCCACGTCACGCCGTCGGCGGCGACCGACCAACTTTCGGCGGCACCGGGTTGGGGGTTTTGTGCCTTGTCAAAGGTGATCAACGGATCGTTGAAGAGATTGGCCCCGCAATAGGGCTGATAGACGCTGACCGAAAAGTCGAAGGTGATCGAATTGGCGGTATTGTTGCAGGGGATGCGGTACACCTGCTGGTCATAGGGTAGCGCGTCGGGCGGCAAGTCGTGGCCAAGGATGGTTTTTTCTTGGGCACTGCCGGAGCGGCTGCAAAGCGCGAGAAGGGCGATTAACAGCGGGATGGAGGTTTTAATGTCGTTTTTCCTTTGTTGGTGGATCGGCGGTCAGTGTTGTCGCAGCAAACAGGCGACTTGGCGTCCAGCGCCGATAGCGGTTAGTTGCGGAGTGGTCGTTTCGCATTGTGCTTGGCGCTCGGCGCAGCGAGGGTGGAACGGGCAGCCAGTGGGGATTGCGGTCGGGTCGGGCGCATCGCCGCTGAGGAGAATTCTCGTCTGCCGCTTTTGGGGATTGGGGACGGGCACCGCCGCAAGCAGGGCTTGGGTATAGGGGTGCAAGGGAGCGTCGTAGAGCGCTTCTTTGGGGGCCAATTCGACGATCTTGCCCAGGTACATTACGGCGACTCGGTCGGCAATGTGGCGCACGACGCTGAGATCGTGGGCGATAAACATATAGGTCAACCCCATGTCGGCTTGGATGTCCTGCAGCAGGTTGACGATCTGGGCTTGGACTGAGACGTCGAGAGCAGAAACTGGTTCGTCGGCGACGATAAAACGCGGCTCGACCGCTAGGGCGCGGGCGATGCCAATGCGCTGGCGCTGGCCGCCGGAGAACTCGTGTGGGTAGCGACGGGCGGCCCCAGCGGGCAAGCCGACCATCTCCAGCAATTGTGCCACTCGGGCACCGACCTCTTTGCCGCGTGCGAGATGATGGGTAGTGATACCTTGGGCGATGATCTTGTGTACTGTCAGCCGCGGGTTTAGCGAGCTGTAGGGATCTTGGAAGATTACCTGCATTTGACGGCGAATAGCGCGCATTGGCGCACCGGATAGGCGACTGATGTCGCCACCGGCGAAATGCACTTGGCCGGCGGTGGGTTCGATTAAGCGCAAGATCAAGCGTCCGAGGGTGGTTTTACCACAGCCGCTCTCGCCGACGACGCCGAGGGTTTCGCCTTCGTAGATGGCTAGCGACACGTCGTCAACGGCCCGCACTTGGCCGGTGGTCCGGCCCCAGCGGCTTTTGCGGATGGCGAAGTGCTTGGTCAGGCCGACGGTGGCCAACAGCGGGGTAGTGTGGGTGGCTAAAGCTGGGGGCATGTGTAGTAGCGGTTGGCCGTGGAAAAGGGGTCCTAGGCGGCCCCTGTACGCGAAGCTTGACCGCCCGCACACAGTGTGGCTTTATTGGGCCGGCGCGACGGCTTCGACCTGAGCTCAGCCGAAGGGTCGCCGTGCGCGGTCGCGGTGAAATATAATAGGACATGCAGCCGCGATGCAAGAATCCGCCATGAACCTTTAACACGGGGAGCAGCCCTTGTCTGATGCAAAAAAAGCTTGGCCGACCACCAATAAAGCAGAGGCCTACTGGCGAGATATTGCCGCTGGTTTTATGCATGCGCCCGACGAGTCCTATCTCAATACTGGCTCTTGGGGCGTGTTGCATCGTTCGGTTTTCGACTCCTTGGTCAAGGGGTTGGAAGAGTTGGAGGGCAATCCGACGCGCAACCGCGGCCAGCAGGTTGCCCGCCTAAACCGAGCGCGGCGCGATTTAGGTGCCTTTCTCAACGCCGCTCCCGCCGACTTGGCTCTCACGACCAATGTCACCATTGCCATCAACCAAGTCATCCACGGCCTCGATTGGCAGCCCGGCGACGAGATTCTGGCCTCCGACCAAGAGTACGGTGCCATCGACAACTGTCTGCACCACGCCGAGCGCCGCTATGGCGTGGTGGTGCAGCGAGCGCCGATCTCTATCCCGCCCGCAGAGCCCGAGCAAATCGTGGACTCATTCCGCCGGGCGCTGACCGCGCGGACGCGGCTGTTATTGGTCAGTCACGTGACGTCGCCTTCTGGGCTTATCACTCCGATCAAAGAGCTGGCCGAGCTGGCACACGCCCACGGCGCGATGATTGCCGTTGACGGGGCACATGCCCCTGGACAGATCCCGCTGGATTTGACCTACTACGGCTGTGATTTTTACGGCGGCAATTGCCACAAGTGGCTCTGCGCGCCCAAGGGCACGGGATTTTTGCACGCCCAGCCGCAAGTACAGGATAAGCTGCACCCCATCGCCGTCAGTCATGGCTACGACAAAGACGGACCCAAGCGCAATGATGCGGGGGCGCTCTGTATCAATGGGCAGTCTTTTATGTGGCAGCTAACGAGTATTGGCACGTGCGAGATGTCCTGTTTTGGCGCAGTGGCCGAGGCAGTGGCCTTGCAAAACGAGATCGGCAAGGAGCAGATCGCCGCCCGCGGGCGGCAGTTAGCCGGTTATTTGCGCCAGCGCATGGCCGAAACCGGCTGGGTCGAACCGCTTTCCTCACCGCATCCAGATCTGGCCAATTCGATTTCCACGTTTCGGCTCAAAGGCTTTGGTGCCACTAACCCCGGACAGCTCCTCTACGATAAATACCGGATCACGACTCCGGTTTGGGGTGCAGCCGAGCCGGGCTATACCCAGCGGGTTTCCACTCATATCTATAACAACTTTGGCGAAATCGACCGCATGATCGCGGCGCTGGACGAGATCAGAAAAGGTTAGACAAATAGGACAACTTGAGCAGCAGCACCCGAATAAACGATGTGGAATTCACGCCGGCGAAATCTGTCGTTTTCAAGTGGTTAGGACAACGCCGTTTCCAAGCGATGTTTTCGTTTTGTCCAGTCGGGGAGAAACTGCTCAAGCAGGTTGTAAAACTCCGGTCCGTGATTGAGATGGAATAAGTGGCATAGCTCGTGGATAACGACGTATTCGATACATTCTCTGGGTGTTTTTATAAGTTCCAGATTCAATGTTATGCCGCGTTTAACGCTGAAACTGCCCCAGAGCGTTTTCATCTTGCGGATTTTAAGTGCAGGTTTGCCCACTCCCTTTTCTTGAAAGAGCTGCCAACATTCTGCAAATAGTTGAGCAAAGTAAACCTCTGCCTTGCTCCAGTACCATGCTTCAAGCAGCATCGCTATATGCTCCGGCTTGTCGTCAACCGCTTGTATGTGGAAGAAGCCGCGCTTTAGCAAAACTTCGTCTGTTGCAGACGGCCTTATCTTCAGCCGATACTGTTTGCCGAGGTAAAGATGGCTTTCACCGCCGACAAATTGCCGCTCGGGGGTGCGCGGCTCAAACTGGGCGAAATAGCGACGCTGGCGTCTTATCCAGCGCGCGCGCTGGTGAATGAAATTTTCGACGAGGGTTTCATCTTCTCCCAGCGGGGCTTTTACAACTACTGAGCCGTCGGGGTAAACGGCGATCTCAAGGGACTTTCGTTTGGAGTACTGTAGGTGAAAGGGAATGGTCTCGCCGTCATAGGTGAGGGTGCGGTTTGTTTTTGACATTGTGGTTATCCTAGATTATCCGCAGATGGCGCAGAATAGTCGTCATAGATTGTCATAAGGGCGTCGCCAGAATTTGGCTATTTTCATGGTTTGGCTGATCATTGCGTCCATCTGTGCCGACGATAAATCAATGCCATGCACGTCTTTTACCACGTCGTAAAAGAAATCATCCATCTCGTTTTTTGCGGCGTTTTGCGCGTCGCTATCGTGCCAAAAATCGACCTTCCAATTTTTTTCTAGCGCGTTTTTGATGGCAAGCGCCGTTTCTGCGGCAACATAGTCAACTCGGCTTTCACCTACCTCAGTCAGACAAGGTTTGACCGCGCCAAAATACGCGCTGGCCTCTTCGTTATCGCGGATAGAGTCGGGCACGTCGTCGCGTTGGGTGTTGGCGACCTCGTCGCGGATAGCACTCACCTTTTGCAAATAGTCAAGGTCTGATATCCGCTGATTCTTGAAACTGTCAATTGCGTCTTGAATGAGCTTTGAAAACTTCTCGTAGAAAGCCGGGTCTTTGTCCATGTTTTCCGTAATGGTGCGCTTGGCTGAATGGGCGATAATATCGGCCCTTGCCGCCGTAGTCTTGGCTTTATAGACGCCTCGCTGCTCTTTGACCATAGAGAAGGTCTTGTCGTCAAACATATTCACGGGATCGTTTAAGCGAGTGACCTCGTTGGCCTGGATATGCGTGTCCAGCAGTTTTTTAATCCGGGGTTCGTAGTCGCGGTAATCAATGGTTTCGGCGTAGCGCAGTTGGACTGCCTTTTTCAGTTTCTGAAAACGCTTGAGATCGTTTTTGTAGCGATTTAGTTGCGCCTCGTCGGTCTGCATAATGAACTGCTCGGCTGAGAGGGCCATGGCAAGGGTCTTGCTGTATTCAGTGAGGCGTTCGTAAAACTCATTCCGCACGGCGTCGTCAGCGAGCAGCACCTCGTAGCGTTCTTCATCGCGGGAGTTTTTGATTTCCTTGAAGATGCTCCAAAGGTCTGAGTAGCGCTGCGGCAGCTTGGACACTTCTTCGTGGATGGAGGTCAGGAAATCCGCGAGGTCGTCGCCGTCAAAACCCGCAAGCGCGTCATACGTGTGTAGCGCCTTGTCCAGTTCACCTAACACATTGGCATAGTCGATGATGTAGCCGAATTCCTTGCCTTCGTGCAGGCGGTTTACGCGGGCAATCGCTTGGAGCAACGTGTGTTCGCGCAATTTGCGGCACAGGTAGAGCACGGTATTGCGCGGCGCGTCAAATCCCGTGATGAGCTTGTCCACGACGATTAGAATTTCCGGTTTGTCCGCGTGCTTGAACTGGGCGATGATTTGCTTGGTGTATTGATCTTCGGACCCGTAACGGGCCATCATTTTTTCCCAGAACTTGATTACCTCGCTTGTCGTCTCCGCGCCTACTTCCTCATGTCCCTCTCGCATATCCGGCGGGGAGATGACGACCTCGGATGAGACTGCGCCTATCTCATTGAGCGATTCGCGATACTTGAGCGCGGTCGCCTTGCTGTCCGTCACGAGTTGCGCCTTGAATCCCGTGTTCTGCCAATTGGTCTGGAAATGCCGGCTAATATCAAACGCGCACATATAGACGACCTGATCGGTCTTACTCAACTCTTGGGCGCGTGCGTATTTTCGCTTTAGGTCTGCTTTTTGTTCGTCTGCTAAATCTTCGGTATGGCGAGCGAACCAGAGGTCAATGGCGGCCTGATTCTGTTCCATCTCTACGTGCCGCCCTTCGTAGAGCAGAGGGACCACGGCCTTGTCCGCGATCGCTCGCCGGACGGAATAATGGGGTTCAATCAAACTGCCGAATCGGGCAAAGCTGTTTTTTTCTTCCTTGAGCAGCGGCGTCCCGGTGAAGCCGATAAAGCAGGCATTGGGCAGCATTTGTCTCATGCGCGCTGCTAGGGAACCGAAGTTGGTGCGATGACTTTCGTCAACGAGGACGATAATATCGGCGGAATCATCTACATATTTCTCAGCGGAAAGCGCCTTGTCGAACTTATTGATCAGGGTGGTGATGATGCCGACTCTGTTCTTGATGTGTCTGATTAGATTGCGCCCGGATGTCGCCTGCTCCTTGTCCAGGTTGCAGGCCGTGAAGGTATTGCCTAGTTGTTTGTCCAAGTCTTTGCGGTCTGTAACCAGAATCATGCGCGGGCTGGTCAGGTCCGGGTCTAAGGATAGGGCACGGACCAGCATGACCATGGTGATGGACTTCCCGGAACCCTGCGTGTGCCAGACGATACCGCCCATGCGGCGACCTTCGCTGTCTTTTTGCTTGATGCGCTTCATGGCCGCACGGACCAGAAAGAACTGCTGGTAGCGGGCAATTTTTTTCTGGCCAGATTCAAAGACTATAAAACCGAAAATTAGCTCCAACAGGCGCTCGGGTCGGCACAAACTGTGGAGACAGCGATCTTGCTCTGTGACCAGGCGGTCGTCGCTGCGCTCAAGTGAGTCAAAGTGCGACCGCGCTGAGGCGAACTCACCGGAGAACAGGGCGTCTTTGTCTCTGTTGGAAAGGGCTTTATTGATGCAGGCGTTCACGTCGCGCTCGGCATCTTCCAACTCGTCCCAAACGCTCCAGAATTCCTTTGAGGTGCCCACTGTTGCGTATTTGGCCTCGTTTTTGTTTACGGCCAGTAGGACTTGTGCGTATGTGAAAAGACGCGGGATGTATTCGTCGCCTTGGTTGCGGATCGTTTGGGATACTGCTTGCTCTACATCCGTATCGGGGGCTTTGCACTCGATTACGACTAGGGGGATGCCGTTTGCGAACAGGACGATGTCGGGTCTTGCGGTCTCTGTGCTGCGGGCGCGTTCAACGGAGAATTCCGCTACGGCGTGAAATGCGTTGTTGGCGGGGTTTTTCCAGTCGATGTAGTTCAGCGTAAAACTTTTGGAATCGCCTTCGATGGTTTGTTCAAGCACCGTGCCGAGGGTGAGCAGGTCGTAGATTGCTTCGTTTGTTTTTTGTAGGCCGTCGTATTGGACGGTTTTGAGTTTCTGGATGGCGGACTGAATGTTCTCCTCGCTGAACAGGTATTCGCCGCCTTTGTAGCGGATGCGGTTTATTTTTTTGAGCTGGTCGCGCAGGATGTTTTCCAAGAGGACGTTGGAGGCGCGACTGCCGCGCTCGGTCATTGCTTGGGTGGGGGGGAGATACTGGTAGCCTAGGTTGATTAGTTGTTGGAGGGCGGGGAGTTGGGAGAGGTATTTCTCGCTGAAGGGGAAGGTGGGCATGGTTTTGTTCCTGGTTTATCCGCAGATGGACGCAGATGGGACAGATGGGTTATTGGTCTGAGCTATCTATCCAATAGCCTACAGGCTTTGAGAGAAACCGCTCAAGGGAAATGCCGCCCGTGCCGACTATTAACAGGCGATCTGGTTTGAAGGAGTTGGCGAACGCTTCCATGCCGGGACGTGAAGTGGTGGTGCGTCCGCTTTTTACTTTTATGGCCAGCAGCTTCCTTCCTCTTTTCACGACAAAATCCACTTCGCGGTTGCGCTCCCGCCAATAAAAGAGTTCGCACTCTCCGCCGACGGATGCATTGAGCAGGTGTGCGCCTACTGCGGACTCGGTTAAGCGGCCCCAAAACTCGCGGTCGGCAAACGCTTCTGCCTGAGTCATGCCGGACTGGGCGGTTATCAGCGCAGTGTTGAAGACTTGAAATTTGGGGCTTGATCGCTGCCGTCGTGCGGTGTCGCCGGCGTATTTAGGCAAGCCGGTGAGTACGCCGGCACCCGCGAGCAGGTCGAGGTAGTGGGCAAGCGTCGTCGTGTTCCCGGCATCCTGAAGCTGGCCCGTCATTTTTGTGTAGGAGAGGATTTGCCCCGAATAGGCGCAGCCCAGTTCAAACAGCCGTCGGAGCAAGGCCGGTTTGTCAACGCGGGAGAGCAGGAGCACGTCGCGGGCGACGGTTGTTTCGATGAGGGAGTCTATTATGTAGCGCGACCAGCGGAACGGCTGTTTTATCAAAGGAGCGGCACCCGGATAGGCACCGTAAAAAAGATATTGTTGCAAATCCCAGCCGAAGGCCGTCCGCATCTCGGGAAAGCTCCAGTGCGGCATGTGCAGGATTTCAAAGCGGTCGGCGAGGCTTTCGGTCAGTCCCCTGCCGATTAGGAGAGGGGCGGAGCCGAGCAATACGGTTTTTACCGATTGTTTTTTGCGGGTGTCTTCGTCCCAGAGATGCTTGACCGTTTCAGCCCAATGCGGAACTTTGTGCACCTCATCCAATACGAGCAAGGCCCCTTTTCTTTTGGCGCTGTCGGCCAGCAGCCGGGCCTCTTCCCATTGCGATTCGATCCAGCCGGGGCCGCGTAGGGTTGGCTCGTCGGCACTGGCGACGTGATAGGGCAGTTTGCTCCGCTCGGCGACTTGCAGGGCAAGGGTTGTTTTGCCGACCTGCCTTGCTCCCGAGACGACTTGAATGAATCGCCGGGGTTCTTTTAAGCGCCGGGCTAGCTCGGACGCTTGGGGTCTGACGAAGGTCATTTTGCTCAATTCTTTGAGTAATTTTACTCAGTGTATTGAGTAAATTGTAAAATGACGTGTTGATAATCTATCCACAAGTGGATGCGTATGAGTCTGTTGCCCAAGAGATGATTGATTAGCTAGACAGTTGTTGAGAAAAGTTCTGCAAATACTCAGTAATCAATACTGCTTCTGGATACTTGTTGAGTATTTCGAGGCTGTCGTTTACTTCCTGTTTAAAAATCAGTCTTTTAGGTTCTGAATCTTTTATTTTTTTGTACAGAAAATTTATTATTTCGTCTTTCTCGTTATAGTTTGAAAGAATGTGCATTATCTTGCCAAGATGTTGAGTCTTGAGACGAAATCTGTAATCATCATCCAAAAAACATTCCAATAATGCACCTCTAAGCATTGCATTAGGCCAAACGTTAGGTTCTTCTACCCACAGATCAAGAAACCGGATAGCGACTTTTGCGTCTCCATCGGCTACTTGCAAAATATTACGGCCAAGTATTTCGGCTTGATTAGTGTTCAATGTTCCGAAGTTTTTCACACGATTTCTTAGTATTAATTGTATAGCTGGATTTTGAGTGTACCAATCATGATATTCTAATGCTTCTATAATTTTATCAAAGCATGTAGATGTTTTTAAACCTGACGCTTTCAAAATTTCCATTTTGCTTTTTTTAATAGCCTCTTTAAATATATCTTTCTGTCTATCGTTAAGCACCTTACCTTCGTAGGAACCTCTGATTAAGTTTTGTTCTTACGAGTTTTCGCATTCTGTTTGTTTTTTTGGCTTTGTTGCACGAAAACCGACAACTCTTTATAAAACAACAATTTACGAAATATTATATCAAAGCACCAACGTACTGTAAAACAACAACGTATAGACATTCATACCACTTAATCAGAGGTTCCCGTAGAGATACTCTAAATCACTTAGTCCAGATGGCCTAGTATCTAGGTTATCTATTAGGTGGACAATGATACTATTTTGTGCTTTTTGTCCAATTTCTTTAAATAAATCAGAGCTTTTCGCAAATATCAAACACAGAGTCTCTGGATATTGCATAACAATATTATGCCACTGTTCAGCACTATAAATCCCACACCCTACGATCTTTAAGAATTTACGAAGAAACCAAATTGCCCTATTCGTAACTAATCTGAGATTCCAATCATGGGCGTTGGGTTCAATTTTTTTGATGTACGTGTTTACAAGATAAGTATAAACATTTTTATCTATTCTTGGCGTAATATCTTCTGCATATTTTCTAACAGCCGGTTCGTGATCGTCAAGATATGATCTTTCCATTAATTTATTGATCAAAGAGGTTACATAGCCCTCTTTCAAAGTAATGGGCTTGGATAGTACCTGCTCAACTACTATGCATGTAGCGTGCCTGACATCTTCCAAAGCAGGAGCTTCTTCATAAGGATGCCCAAAGATGCAACGCATATCGTATATGTATTCTAATTTTTGGTACGCGTAATCAGATACAAAGCCATATTTTTGAGCATCAGAGATAATGATTCTATCAATACTTTTATGATTTTTTTCTGCAGTTTCAAAATTGCCAACAATTTTTCCAGCATTGTCATCTCTGAGAGCAGCTTCTCGAAATTTACGTTTGAGAGATTCCACACACGAAAGCCATAATAGAATGTAAGCACCTCTGAGTGCTCCTGCTTGTGCCGACTTAACGGCTTCATCAAAGAGTGGTTTGTCATCATCTACAAGCACTCTTTTCTGATAATTAGATAAATCCGTCATGGTCCCGTTATTCATTTTATTCTCCACTTTCCCGTCAGCAACTTCTGCATCAGCCCGCGTTTTTGGGTACGGTATTGTTCGGCTAGGGCCTTGGTTTTCTCAATTGCCGTGTCCCAAGTGGCTAAAATTTTGACAATTTTGCGTTGTTCATGCAAGGGAGGAAGAGGCACTTCAACCTGAAAAAGTTCCGGAACATGAATATGAACGACGGATTGACCTTTGCCGAGACGAGCTTTTTGCCTTGCTGCATCTGCGTCATTGAGCGCGTGTGCCAAATAGGCTGGTTCCTGCCCGTGATTACGAAAAATTACGGTGTCACCACCAGCAACAGCCGGGTGGTGACCAACGAAGGCGATGGCCTTCCCGATTTCGGCAGCCGTTTCCCCGGAAGCAGCGAATACGATATCGCCAGACTGAATAGGAGTGGCCTTGGTAGCTGCATCTGGACTGACGGAGGAGGTCAATTCATTAACTATACCATCGTATTTCGTGTAGATTTCGGCGTAACGTAGGCACGGGATGCCATCCTCAACCAAGTCGGCTTTTGTGATTCCTTTCCCTTTGTAGAAGATTCCAAACTCACCCAACTTCATCTTTCGCCATTCAGGATTATTCTGCTGGTCGCTGATGAGAGTTTTCAGCAGCCACTTAAATTGCTTTTCCTTCGCTGCGATCAGTGCTTCGGTTTTCTCAATCGCCGTGTCCCATGTTTCCAGTAAAGCCGCAATAGCTTTTTGTTCCTCCACAGAGGGAAGGCAAATAATGACATTGCTCAATATGTCGATGTTTATTGATGGCATGGTTCCACCGACTGCAATGCTTTTCATATGATGTCTAAATTTTCGTGTGTGAAAAAAGTAATTTAGATACGAACTATATACATCATCTCTCTCAGGTCTTACTCGTAATAGACGACCTGAGAAAAGCCATCCATCTTCGTCTTTTGAAACTAAAGCGCTTCTATCCACTGAACCAACTCGACTAAAAACAATGTCCCCTTCTTGAATTATATATTGACTCAGCCTTTGTTTATCATCGTAAGAGACCAAAGGCAGATTTTTATGTATGAGTCCTCTTTCATTTAAATGTTCAACTGTGACTATTGGTGTCCCATTGGATTGAACATAGTCATGCTGGTGCAGTTGTGCGCCAAAAGGACCGGTTTTAACAGAAGCAACGGTATTTAGCCGCACCCGCCGCCACCCCTTTGGCAACGCTTCATTTTTCGCCGTTTTCCTACTCAAAGTCACTCTACAACCTTCTCTTTTGAACTGTTCGGAATTTCCGAACAGTTATTCTCCTCTTGGCTACTACGGCAGTTGTCCAGAATTTCCGGACAACTGATTTTCGGTCTAGCTCGCTCCTTTTTCCGCTATTGGCATTGAGGTGATAATCGCCCGCAGTGCTTGGTTGACGGATTCAGGAGTCTTGAATACCGCCGCGACGTCTTGGTCGAGAACGACCATCAACTGATCGCATCCAATTTTGTCCGCAAAGCGGTTGGGCTTCGCCTTACTGTAGTCGAACTGGTATTCACCTCGGATACCACCCTGTGCTTCAACGACGCTGCGGAGCGCCAGCAGAAATGCGGCAGTGTCCCCGTCGATTTGGTATTCTTCCAGTGCCGTTTGCAGGTAGGAGATTGCCTTCTCGCGGTCAGCAAGTTCTTCGATCAGGTAATCGCGATATTTTCTCATTTTTCTTTTTATTGGGACCCCCCGATTTATCTAGCCTACCAACTCTTCCCCTTCATTTCCTTTGGAAAGAGCTTGCGATCAGACAGCCGGTCTTCATCCAAAGCGAAGACCAAAATCAGAAACCGAGCAGAATGAGAAGAACCAACGATAGGGTCGTGAAAACTATCAAGAAGATGGTCCACTTAAACATGCGGGACATCTTGGTTTCGATCCGGTCGAGTCCTTCTGACATGTTTTTTTGAAATTCGTCAAAGGACTGCTCCATTTTGTCGAGGGCCTGCTCTATGTCCTCAAACTGCTCGAACAACGCATCCAGATCGGCCCCCTCCTGTCCCGTCAGCAAGCGATAGGCATGAGCACCCTCCTTAAATGTCTCTTCGGCAACCGGGTTGTCCGGGTTGCGGTCGGGGTGGTGCTTGAGGGCATAGCGGCGAAACGCCGACTTTATCGTCTCTGTGGTGGCGTCCTCATCTACACCCAAAATGAGGCGGGCTTCTCGTCGTCTCATGCTTTTATTTTCGCTTAGTTGCTGTTCCAGTCTCTTGGATGCTCGGCGACGTCGTAGAGCGTCATTTTGGTCTCGGCCATTTACGACCTCACCTGCTTTATGTTCGTCATTAGTTCCGCAACGGCTTGATAGCTCTTTCGTCCGTGAGCAACTCCATTTGCTCAATAGCAATCCGATTCAGCCTTGCAAGACGCTCCGGCTGTTCCAGACCATCCTTGATAAATAGTGCATTCAGATTCTCCAGATTGACCAAGCATACTAGTTGGGCGGCATTCGCCTGATCGCGAATGTTTCCCTTCTCACCAGGATTGGCGGCTCTCGTGCCACCGTAGCGGCCTTGTTTAGAGATAATGCCCACCGCACCTGTAACGTCTATCCACTGCTTGGGAGTCAAGACAAAACTATTTAGCCCCGCCTGCCTTCTAAACCCATCGAATTCGAGGGGTTTAAAATCTGGATTGTTGAGAGTCTCCCAAATTCCCAGAAACTCAATTGTGTTACGATTGCGTATCCAGTTTTGGATCACATGATCCGTCCGATCCGATTCCTTATAGCGAGCAATGTCCGTGAGGCAAATATAGTCGTCCTCGCGTAATCTCTGAACGGTCACTGTTTTCTTCAGAACCTGAATTTTTCTGCTCTTGCTCATGCCGTTGTTCTTTGCTATACGTAGGTGGCGTAGATAGTTACGAGACCGAGCGGGCCGCTATCGAGTAGTGCGATTCGTCCTACCAACTCTTCCCCTTCTGTTCCTTTGGAAAGGGCTTGCGGTCGGCCGGTCGATTTTCATCCAGCGCCTTAATGAGGTACTCAAGCGTCTCCCGCTGTTCATCTGCATCGCCCTCATCCGTCCAAGACTGGAACAACCGGTCAAGCCCACCCTCGCGGTTGATCCCCTTCAACAACTTTCCCATCGCTCCACGCACCATGCTCAATTCCTTTTCCAACTGATCGATCTCCCTGCCCACCGCGTCAATATCAATCTCCTCCTCTTCCTCAAAGGTGTCCACATAGCGCGGAATGTTCAGATTGAAGTCGTTTTCCGCGATTTCCTCCAAGGTGGCAAGGTGGGCGTATTTATCCACATCTTCGCGTTTTTTGTAAGTAGCGGAGATCTTTTCGAGATGCTCGTCCAACAAGGTGTTTTGATTCTTGCCCGCCTGATATTCGCGGCTTGCATCGACAAACAGAACATCTTTACAGCTCTCATTTGCGCCGCCTTGCTCACGCGAGCGGTCAAAGACCAAAATGGCCACCGGTATCGAGGTCGTCGGGAACAGATTGCCGGGCAAGCCGATGACGGCATCGAGCAAGTTTTCTTTAATCAATTGCTGGCGAATGCGTCCTTCAGCAGCTCCCCGGAACAAAACGCCGTGCGGAGCGACCACCGCAACCCGCCCCTCTTTTTCTAAAGCCGCTTCTATCATGTGACTGATAAAAGCATAATCGCCCTTGGATCTGGGTGGCACCCCGCGCCAAAAGCGGTTGTACGGGTCCGCGTCCGCATCTTCTGCACCCCACTTATCGAGCGAAAACGGCGGATTGGCGACCACGTTGTTGAACTTTATCAGTTGGTTGTTTTCCACCAGGGTAGGGGAGGTAAGGGTGTTGCACCATTCGATGCGGGCGGAGTCGGCACCGTGCAGAAACATATTCATCCGCGCTAGTGCCCAAGTGCTGCCGTTCACCTCCATGCCGTACAGAGAATAGTCCTTGCCGCCCACCAGCCGGGCCGCTTCAATCAGCAGTCCCGCAGAACCGCAGGCGGGATCGCAGATGCGGGCACCGGGTTCGGGAGCGCACAGTCGCGCCACCAGTTCGGATACTTTATGCGGCGTGTAGAACTCGCCGGCTTTTTTCCCAGCATCAGAGGCGAAGCGTTCAATTAGATAGATGTAGGTGTTGCCGATGACATCTTCCGAAACGCGGCTGGGGCTCATGTTCAATTCGGGCTTGTTGAAATCCTCCAGCAGCATTTTCAGGCGGCGATTGCGGTCTCTGGTTTTGCCGAGATTGGCCTCGCTGTTGAAATCTATATTGCGGAAAACATCTTCCAGTTTCTCTTTGTTCTCCGTTTCAATCGCCTCCAGCGCGATATTGATGAGTTCGCCAATATTGGCTTCCGAGCGCCGTTCATAGAGGTCGTAAAAGCTGCTGCCCTCTGGCAGGACAAAGCGCTCGTTTCTCAGCCTGCGCCGGATGCGCTCATCGTTGCCGCCGTATCTTTCTTGATATTCCTCGTAGTGGTCTTTCCAGACATCGGAGATGTATTTGAGGAATAGCATCACGAGGATATAGTCCTTGTATCCCGCCGCATCCATCACCCCGCGAAAGGTGTCGCAGGCCGCCCAAGCGGCGCTGTTGATGTCTTTCTGTTGGATCTGATCGCTCATATCTCCTTGCTCCTATTTAGTTGCCCATCGCATCTGAATCCCGTTGACTAGTTTTTCCTTCTTCGCCGCCAACTCCCTCATCAGCTTTTGCTCCTTATTCGATAAATCGGCCAAGGCGACGATTTGCTTCTGAGTTTCGAGAGGAGGTAGGGGAACTTGTAAATCATCGAGAGCGGATTTGCCAATCACCGTCATCGCCGTTCCAGTAGCCCGGCTGTGCAAAAACGCCTGGGCTGACGCTTGGTTGACGAACCAGCACAGATACTCTGGGAGGACGTGTTTGCTCGTAACCCGGACCCTCAATAGAGGACCCCCAACAACCGCCAAACCGATCTCCGTATCAACGATTGCCGCCGTAGTGGTCTGCCCCCTAGAGCGAAAAATCAAATCTTTGCGTTTTACCAAATGGCGGTCGCTGGGACCATTCATTTTAATAGTAACCAGATTGCGATCATCCAATCGATTATCCTCAGTCAGGTTGCGCATCTGAATAACTGCGACAGTCCCATCCGATTCCGGCTCAATGCGGGAACGAAAGGAGAGGCCCATCTGGACGCTAGCGATGTCTTTAAGCGTCTTTAACAACTTGCAATCGACAGGTTTCAAATGATGTGGCGACTATCCACTAAATAATCTCAAACCCACTATCGTGCCCCAAGTAGCCAACTGAAGGCCGATGAGCCAGCGAAAGTCTCGGCGGTGGTTGATTTCTAGGCTGTCGAGGCGACGGGTTATGCCGTTGAGGCGTTCGTTAATTTGCTCGATGACACCTTCGAGGCGACCGATGCGCTCGCCGTGGTCGTGGGAGGTCAGTTCAGACATAATTGGAATCTCCTTAATCGGGGTTATAGCGGTAAAATTCTGTGCAGCAAAAAAAATAAGCGCAGACTACATCTCTGTCAATAAAAATACAGTAACGGCGTTATTTCAAAATAGAAAGGTGCTGGCCCGGACCGAATCGGCGACCCGCGCCGGTTGTCGCCGCATAGCCTATTGAGCTTATTAGCCATAGAGAGATGCTTCGACTCCGCTGCGCTCCGCTCAGCGTGACAGGTACTGGTACGTGCTTCCCGGTCATGCTGAGCGAAGTCGAAGCATCTTATACCATATCAATTATTGCTAGGCTTCAACTCAAACTAGGAGATGCCAATATGAAAAGCTGTATCCGCGCCGCGCTCGCGTGTGTGCTCGCCGTTTCGCCAGCCCTTGCCCAAGAGGCCGTGCCGCTCAAGACTCTGCCCTTCAGCCCGGCCCGCCAAGCCGGCGGTCTCCTCTTCATCAGCGGCCAGATCGCCCGCACGGCCGACGGTGCCGACGTCAAGGAGTCGGTCGCGGCTGAGACTCATCAGACCATGAAAAACATCGGGCGGATACTTGAAGAACACGGGTATGCGTTCGACGACCTAGTTAGCGTCACCGTCTGGCTTTCGGACATTGAAGATTATCACGAGATGAACAAGGCATACGCCTCGTACTTTAAAGAGCAATTCCCAGCGCGGGCTTGCACTGGCGGGGCGCAGATCGTCTTTGACTTTCGCGTGGAGATCGCCGCGATTGCCTATAAGGACACGGATGACGATGCCGACCATAAGGACACGGATGACGGCGGCGACCATCACAATGGCGACGAGGATTAGGTCATGCCGTTGAGTCGTCGCCGCTTCATGCGCGAGACCGCGTTAGCTGCCGGCGGCCTAGCCCTCGCCGGGACGGCGCGCGCAGAAAAGGACATTCCCATGAATACTGCTCGCCCCCTCTTTATTTCTACGTGGCCCTTTGGCAAAGTCGCCAATGAACAATCGCTGCGGACCGCCGAACAGGGTGGCTCGGTCCTCGACGCGGTCGAGCGCGGCATCCACGTCGCCGAGGCCGATGCCTCCAATGCTTCCGTGGGATTGGGGGGCATACCCAATGCCCGGGGCGTGGTGCAGCTCGACGCCTGCATTATGGACGGCGAGGGGCAACGCGCTGGCAGCGTCGCCGCGATTGAGGGGATCCTGCACCCGATCTCGGTGGCGCGCCGAGTGATGGACGAGACCAAGCACGTCATGCTCGTCGGCGACGGCGCGCGGCAGTTTGCGCTGGAGCAGGGTTTTGCCAGCGTCGAGTTGCTGACGGAAGAAAGGCGCAAGGCGTGGGAGGAATGGCGGGAAAAGCAGGGCGCGGCTGACAATCACGATACTATCGCTTTGCTTGGACTCGACGGCGAGGGGCGGATCGCTGGTGGTTGCTCGACTAGCGGTTGGGGGTACAAGCTGCCGGGCCGCGTTGGGGACTCGCCGATCATTGGTAGCGGGCTGTACGTCGATGGGGGTGTGGGCGCGGTCGGAGCTACTGGCTTAGGCGAGAACGTCATGCGCTACTGCGCCACTTTTCTCGCCGTCGAATACATGCGCCAGGGGCTGCACCCGGAGGAAGCCTGCGTCGAGACCATCCGCCGCATCGTCGCGCTCGACCCGCGTCCGGTCGAGGAATTGCACCTCAACTTCGTGGCGCTCGACAAGCAGGGGCGCTTTGGCGCGGCGGGCACCAACGAGGGATTCCAATACGCCGTTACCTATCCCGGCTACAGCGAGGTGCTTACGGGCGTTGGGGTGGGTACGGGTGAGATCGGACCCGAGGGGGGGAACCGGCGCTGAGCGGCAAAGTATCCGCAGATGGACGCAGATGGGCGCAGATGTGGGTGGGATATAGCCGTCCTACATCATTCACAAGAGAATCCGCCGATGGACACAGACAGACGCCGAATTGTAGGGGCGACTCTTAGAGTCGCCCCTACCTGCAAGGCGATCCGCATATCTCTCAAGTCATTCAGGACTGCTATACGAGGGCCGACAACGAATGCGTTTCCCATTGCACCGTAGGGGTGCCCCTACAGGCTATTGTCTTTAGGCGCGGCGCGTTCGTTTTCGCGCACTAGCAAATAGACGACCAAGGCGATCATATTGCCCAAGAGGCCGAAGAGGCCCCAAACAGCGGCTCTTTCCCGTCTTTTTTGGGCGTCTAGGACCATCCACGCCGGGATGGAGAGCCAGAAGAGGATTAGGCCGATTAGGGCCACGAGCGTGATTATGTTCAGCCACAGTCTGGGCCTTTCGCTTCTTGCATCAGATGGGGGACTATACAGTAATCGCGGAGGAACCACAGCAATCAAGCCATCTTTGATGCGGATCATTTCTACTGGTCTCCCGCCGTCGGTACGAAGATAAGGTTCCGTTGAAATGATTAGGTGCCTTGGGGTTATGTCGGCTTTTGAAGAGGAATATGGATGCCAACGACCCCCATGACCCCCTATTACCGCAGGCAATAGGATGGCGGTCCGCTGTATGGGTGAAAGCACATCTTCGGGGATCATATTCACTATCTCAGTCAGGGTTCCGAGAGGAAAATCTGCGACGTTGCGTATCGGGGGAATATGCCGGCCGTAATACACAATGAGACCTTGGGCATTGGTCACCCACACCTCGCCGATGGATTCTTCTTGGGCCACTGCTTTGCTCAAAGCCTCTTGGGTCTGCACGTTACCGTCGAGCGTGTCTATGAGGCCCACTACCCGCTCTAGGGCGGCTTTGGCCTCGCCTGCCTTTTCCGTCCTTGCCTGCTTGTACTCCTGAAAGCTGTGGACTTGTTTATCGCGATCCTCCTTTGCCGCAGCGTCTAACTTAGGACGCACGTAGTACTCGGCGAACAGGTAGGAAGACAGCATAACCAGCACGCTCAGGATGGCTAGCTTAGGCAGCCATCTATGCAGCGTATCTTTCAGGCGTTCATTCATGGGAAAGCTCCCTTCTTTGGCGGTGTGAAAGAATGATCGGACTCGTCAACAGCGCGGCGAGGTTCAAGCCGACTAAGCCGAGGACAGAGGCCTGTATGATCTGGTCGATGTCGAGCTTTGGGCCTACGGCGTAGAGCAGGGCGAACAATTCCAAGGCGACTAGCCCCAAGGCGATTTTGCCGTAAAGGGGGATGTGAATCCTCGCTTCCTCGGCCCGCCTCTTTCTGGCCCAACTCACGGCGTTAGACCGCACTTCTTCGTCCAGTCTAGGCGGCACCTGCACGTCGGGTACAGAGCTCAACAGCGCTTGAATCTCTTGTGTGGTGCGGTGGTCTTGGTTCATGGGTTTGGTGCCATTTGGCGCAGTTGTTTTAGGGCGTTATGCAAGCGGCTTTTGACGGTTCCGACAGGTACCCCGACGATTTTCGCGGTCTCTTCCTGCGAGTAATCGTGCAGAACGCGGAGGACGACAACGGCGCTGCAGGGCCGCGAGTAGTTGGTGGGCGGCTTCTTCGTCTTCTCGTTTGAGCAAATGGTCTTGGGGATCGCGAACTGGCGGCTCGGCCATTTGCCCGGCTGGAATGCTCGTGCTTTGGCGGCGCAGTTCGTCCATGCACAGGTTGTGGGCTATGGTATAGAGATAGGTTGAAAATTTGCCCCGAGGCTTGAAGTGGTCAGCGTTTTCCAATACGCGCATGTAGGTCTCCTGAAACACATCTTCTGCTAGGGCTGCGTCCTGCAAGAGCCGCAAGATAAAATTGAAAAGGGACTGGCGATGGCGCGTGTAGAGTTCGTCAAACGCCTGCATGTCTCCTCGGCGGAGATTTCCCATCAATGCTTCGTCGCTCCAGCCCATAGGAGAATCCAGACGAGTTTTAGCCTGCGGCCCTGATATTGTTCACATCTATTTATACGGATGGGACCGCGATTTCGTTCACAGCGGCGATGAATTTGTGGGCTTGCGATCATCCCGCAGATGAGCGCAAGTAGGGGGTGTGGTGCGGGCCGACGCCGAATTGTAGGGGCGAGCGATCGCTCGCCCCTACCTGCAAGGCGATCCGCATATCGAATCGTTCAAGTCATTCAGAACTGCTATATGAGATGGGGTGCGGACCGATGAATGGGGCGTCTCGTACTAGCCGAGGACTTGCTGCAACGCCTCGACGGTGCGGTCGATGTCGGTCTCGTCGTTGAAGATGTGCGTGGAGATGCGGATGGCGTTGTAGTTTTCCTTGGGCACGTCGGCGTCTTCCACATAGGCGTACGTGCCCTGCGCTGGTTTGAGGAAGATGTCGCGCTTTTGCAGTGCGGCGACGACTTCGCTGTGGCTGCCGCTGGCGAGTGAGAAGCTGACGATGCCTGCGGAGAGTTCGCGCTGGGGTGGGGTGATCGGTGTGAGTTGGGGAATTTCTGCTAGATGCTGGCGCGCGTAGGCACTAAGTTGGCGGCAGCGCGCTTCAATGCGCGGGCGGCCGATGGTGTTGTGGAATTCCATCGCTACTCCGTGCGCGACGATTTGCGGCACGTTGCGGGTGCCGGACGAGGCCGAATAGGCGCTGTAACCGGAATACGTGAACACGGGCCGGACGCGATCTTGCACGTCCTTGCGGATGTAGAGCAGGCCCGTGCCCTTGGGCGCGAGCATCCACTTGTGGCTGCTGGAGGCATAGGTATCTACGCCGAGCGCTTTGACATCGACGTCGATCATGCCCGGGGCCTGCGCGCCGTCGCAGACTAGCAGGATGTTGCGGGGGCGAGTGAGGGCGGCGATGGCTGTTAGTGGCATTTGCAGCCCGGTGATGGTGTCGATGTGGCAGAAGCTGCACACGCGGGTGCGCGGCGTCAGGTGATCTTCGACTAGTTGTAGGATCTCGGCGGCATCGCGCACGGGATTGGGCATTTTGATGCAGCGAACCACCGCGCCGCGAGTGCGCGCCAAGTGCTGCCAGCAGACCATGCCGCCGCCGTGTTCGTGATTGGTCGTCAGCACTTCGTCGCCCGGCTGGAGGTCGAGGCCGCTGGCTACGTGGTTCATGCCTTCGGTCGTGTTGCGCGTCAGCGCGATTTCGTCCAGCTCGGCCCCAATGAACTCCGCCCCCTTGGCCCGCACCGCTTCCATTTCGCTGCCGAGGCCGCCCCAAGTATTGGCCAGCGGATTGCCTTCTAGCTCGGCGAGGTACGCGGTCAGGGCGTCGGTCACTACGCGGGGCGTCGCGCCAATGCTGCCGCAGTTGAGATGCACTAGGCCTGGGTGTAGGCGAAACTCTCGGCGCACCCGCTGCCACAGGGTGCGCTCGTTGCTGGCGGCCGCTACGTCTCGACCGAGGGTGCCGAGCCGCTCGGCAAGTCCTTCGGCCACGTCGGGAAGGAGCGGGGCTGCGGCTGCGGCTGCGGCGATTCCCTTGAAGAAGGCTCTGCGTTTCATGGATTGATCCTGTGGGTAGAGGTGGTTTGTTGTGAAGGGTAGGGGTTGGTTTGGTGGGGTAGGGGGCGGTTTGGTGTAATGTAGGGGGCGGTTTGAAACCGCCCCCTACACGGTCTATTTTTTTAATATGTCTTGGTATAAATCCTCTTTGATCTTGCTGGCGATTGTCGGCTGGGCGGAGGCAACTGAATCCGCGCACGAAGTGCAGGGCGACCGCTCGATGCGCGCTGGCCACTACGGAGAAGCAGCTGGCCACTATCAGCGCGCCGTTGACCAGAACGCAAAATCGGCGGCGCTGTACCGCAAGTTGGCCGAGGCCCATGCGAAAAACGAGGCTTTGCCCGCGGCCGTCCGCGCGTACGAGCGGGCCATTGCCCTAGCGCCGAGCCACGCCAAGACGCGGACCGAGTTGGCGATCCTGCTGACGCGCCTTGACCGCTACGACGATGCCTTGGCCTTGCTCGAACAGACAGTGCGGGAGCAGCCCGACCGCGCCCAAGCGCACATGGTGCTGGGCTTGCTGCACGCCCGTGAGGGGTGCTACCCAGCCGCGATTGCCGCCTATCAGCGCGCCATTGCCGCGGTGCCTAGCTACGGGGAGGCGTGGTTCAACCTCGGCGAAGCCTATCTCAAGCAAAACGACTATGCGGTCGCTGAGCAAGCCTTTAGCCGCGCCGTAGCCGCAGACACGACCTCGGCCCAATTCCGCAATGGCTTGGGGCGCAGCTATTATCTCCGGCGCGACTACGCGGCGGCCGTGGCCGAATTTAGTCGCGCTGTGCGGCTGGATTCGCTGTTTGCCCAAGCCCGCTTCAACCTCGGCAACGCCTTGCTGCGCTCTGGACAGAAGGAAGAGGGCCGACGCCAGCTCGCGCTGTACAAGCGGCTCGACGAAGAGGAAGACCGGATCGCCATGTTGAAAAACACCTTGGCGACGCATCCAGACGACGCTGGCGCGTACCACGACTTGGCCGTTGTGTACGGACAGCGCGGCCAGCAGCGAGAAGCGCGCATTCGCTATCTCCAGGCACTCGATCGCGACCCTGCATTCGCGCCCGCGCACCACAACCTCGGCAACATCCACTTCCGCCATGGGGAAATGGACGCGGCCGAGCAGCGGTTTCGCCGTGCATTGCAGGCCGATTCCACGTACGCCCTTGCGCATTTGGGATTGGGCAATGTTCAGATGTTGCGCAAGCAGTACGAGCGCGCCATTGCCTCCTTCCGCCGAGGTCTGCGCTACCAACCCGACCACCCCAAGCTCCGCCGCAACCTCGCAGCCGCCGAGCAAATCGCCGCGCAGGTGGGCCGCTGATACAGCGTACCTCGTCGCTGTGGGCTGAGGATCGTTGAGGAGGCTGGAGCGTTTTGACGATAGAGGGCTATTGGGCGATAATTTGGATCGCGATTGACGATGATGTGCGCTACGTACCAAAAAAGGAAAAGGCCATGCACTTCATAGTATCGTGGGATATTAATGCCGAAGGCGAGAAGTGGGATGCGCTCAACGCTCAGCTAAAAGAGTGCATAGAAGAATATTCTTGGGCGCGCCCACTTAGTACTTTTTACGTCGTTAGGGTATCCGCTCCGCAAGAATGGCAAGAAATTAAGAAAAACCTGATAGAAGTCGCCGAGGGTTCGCCAATTAGGATACATCTCGTCATTGGCCCTTTAATGTCTGGAGGTCAATACGATGGCTATCTTCCCAAAGATTTTTGGCCAGAATTAGAAAAGAGAATAGCCTAATGAGAGACGCGAGCGAAAATATGGAAACTGCAAAGCATGTTGAGGTTGATTTCGGCTCGTCTGATCCGAATAGCCTAGATATACATGCGGGAACTATCGACGCAATGGTTCTCGTTGCGGAAGCTACCGTAATGGTTCCCGTACCGCCAGCCAATCTATCCGTGGGAGATGCCTCACTGCTATCGCCGACACCGCAACATGCGGCGGTAGCAGATGAAGCTGGTGTTATAAGGGAGAAAGCCTTGGACTTATCCAAGCATATCGAACGTTCATGGGTACTTTTTGGCTCTAAAAAGGATGCGCTGGATAGGCTCTATGAGCTAGCGTCAGAATGTGCCGAAGCGGATTGGGATGGCTACGGAGCAGAAGCCGTTAGTCAAAGTGCCGTTGAGCGCAGCGCGTACTTCATTCGTCGGCTGCCAGAGGATCTGCCGTTACCGGAAATATCCGTGGAGCCGGACGGCGAGATCGCTCTCGACTGGTCCCCGACTCCGACGCAGACGTTTTCTGTAAGTGTAGGTGCTACGGATAGAATGGCTTGTGCGTGGGTTAATGGGACAGAGCATGGGCATGTAGTGGCGTACAGTAATAATGGTGAAATTCCTTCGCGTATTCTTCAAGAATTACAAACTGGCCGCCATGGATGGAAAAAGCCAGACAAAAAGAGATAGCCATATTGCTCGCGCAAAAGGCTGAACTCGTCCTGTTTCCGGCGACCCTAAGTACACGACAGTAGAGCGGTATGGGATGCTTCGCTTCGCTCAGCATGACACCATGGGCGTCAGCACCTGTCATGCTGAGCGGAGCAAAGCGGAGTCGAAGCATCTCAGCGCTCCCATGCCTAACGTCCACTGGATTACTGTCGTGTACTTAGCGGCGACCTAAAAAAGATCCTATCACATCGTGAAATACCCAATTACTACTTTCGCGCTCCTCGTCCTGTGTAGCGCAGTTCTATGCGCGGAAGAAACGGTTCTGCACATCGGCGACAAGAGCATATCAATAGAGGAATTCGAGCAAACAGCGCAAAAGCTGCGGGAGACCGGCTATAGCCATGTCGAGGAGCTGGATCAGCAGGGCAAGCAGGAGCTGCTCGACGGCGTCATCGCGCGGGAATTGCTCGTTGCCGAGGCGCTTCGGCGCGGGTACGACCGCGATCCGACGATTGCCGAGACCATCGCCAAGAGCGAGCGCCGGGCGCTGATGAACCAGCTCTACGAGCAGGAGGCGGTGCAGGCGTCGTATGCGTTTTCGGACGCGGACCTGCGGGCGTTTTTTGCCCAACAGCAGTACGACGTGGAAGTGCTCAGCCAGCACATTGTCTGCGCGACCGAAGAAGAAGCCCGGCTGGTCCTTGAGTTGCTTGAGGAAGGGACGCCTTTTGAGTCGCTGATCAGACCCTATTCGCTGCCGAACATTCAGCAGCGCTTTGGCCCCGGCGGTTGGGTCGGCTGGTTCAAGATCGGCGAGGTGTACGAGGGGCTGAAGGTACCGCTCGCTACCATGCCCGTCGGCAGCGTGTATCCCGACCCCGTGCAAACTGTGAGCGGCTACCACGTTTTCAGGCTTGGGGAACGACGCCCCGTCGATTTTGTTGCCGCCCGCGAGTGGGTGGAGAAACAGGCCCTCGTGCAGAGCCGGGCCGACGATATGGAGCGCTACGTCGGCACCCTGCGCGAGCGGTATCAGTTGGCGCTGGACGCAGGGGTTTTTGCCGAGTTGCTCGCCCTTCCGTCGCAATTGACGCGGTGGGAGAGAGGGAACGCGCCGCTACTCACTTGGCGCGGCGGCCAGCTCATAGCGCCGGAGTACCTCGCCTTAGTCGAGCAGGGCCGTGCGCCGCATCCGGCCGAACTCGACAGTGCGCGTCTGTACAAGGCCGTGGATAATCTCGCCGGCAAGCAGATCATGGTGGCGGAAGCCCGCAAACTGGGGATCGCCGACGATGCGGATATCCGCGCCAACGTCGAAAGGGAACGAGATGCCCTGTTGGTCAAGCGGCTCTATCAAGCCGAGGCCGAGCGGGTTGGGGAAATCGGCGACGAAGCCGTGCGGGCCTTTTACGACCAGCACCGCGATCAGTTTACCCGCACCGATGGCCGGGTGGTGGATTTTGCTTTTGTGCGCGAAAGCATTCGCGCAGCCCTGCGAGTGCAGGCCGAAACCGCGGCCATGGATGCGCTATTGGCCGAGTTGCGCGAGGCGTATGCCGGCCAAATCCACGTGTTTCCAGCGGCGTTGGAGCAGGCGTTTGAGTAGGTACTTTCTGAGAATTCTTCGCCTAGGGTTAGTGCTAATGAACCCCAACAAACACCACGGCCTGCGTCGCCGTGCAACCGCTTTGGTTGTCATCGCTTTGCAGCTTGGGGGAGCGGCTGCGGTGGTGGCAAACGAATCACCGGCGGCCGGCCAGCTAATTCATCGCTCCATCCCGCAAAAGGGCGACACCACGCACGTGGTTGTCCCCGGTGAGCGATTCAAAGCAGGCCGTTTGCAGCAGTGGATTTACGGCCGCAACTATCGCCAGCTCTGGACGACGCCGATTGCGGTGCCGGTGCTCGACCTCAATGCGGTCGGCGGTGGACTATCGCCCATGCGCACCGGTGGCTTTGGCCAGTCCGTTTCGCTGCATTTTATGGGCCAAGACGGCCGCCGTTACACCGTGCGCTCGCTAGACAAAGACCCGTCCAAGCGGCTTTGGTCCGAACTCAAGCAGACCGTCGTTGAGGATGCGATCCAAGACCTCATAAGTGCCCTGCTGCCAGCCGGGGCGCTGGTGGTGGATGCGCTGATGGAGGCGACCGGCATCCTGCATGCGCCGCATCGGCTGGTGGTGATTCCCGACGATCCGCGGTTGGGCGCGTACCACCAAGAGTTCGCCGGGCTGATCGGCACCTTGCAGGAACATCCGTCCGAAGCGGAAGGCGACGAGCCGGGATTTGCTGGCTCGCGCAAGGTCAGCGGCACGGAAAAGCTGTACCAGCGCCTCGAAAAGACGCCCGGCGAACGGGTGGATGCCCGCGCCTATCTCAAGGCGCGGCTCGTCGATTTTCTCGTCGGCGACAAGGACCGGCACTCGGGCCAGTGGCGCTGGGCGCGGTTTCCGGCCGGAGACTGCTATACGTGGTTGCCCATCCCCGAAGACCGAGATCAGGCTTTTATTGATTTCGATGGCCTACTCATGCAGCAGGTGCGGCAGGTCGATCCTAAGTACGTCCGCTTTCAAGCGCACTACCCAGACCACCGCGGGCTGCCGCGCAATGGTTGGGAGGTGGACCGCGAGCTACTGGCCGAACTGGAGTGGAGCGCGTGGGACTCGGTGATCACCACGGTACAGGCCGAGCTGCCGGACTTGGTGATTGAAAACGCCGTCCGCCGCTTGCCGGACCCGTACTACGAGCAAGTGGGAGCGTTCCTGACTCGGGCGCTGAAGGTGCGCCGCGACCAGCTCGACGAGTTTGCGGCGCGGTACTACCGGCTGATCAGCCGCGAGGTCGAGATCAAGGGAACGGATGAGGACGAATACCTCGAATTGGCACACCGGGCGGACGGCGCACTGGACGTCCGCATCGGCTTGGCCGGGACGCAGCATACCCCGTACTTCCGCCGCACCCTGTACCCCCGCGAAACCAAGGAAGTCCGCATCTATTTGCACGGCGGGGACGATCAAGTCGCCGTCCTTGGGGAGCGGGCTAAAATTCGGGTCCGCGTCGATGGCGGCGGCGGCGACGACACCTACGCGAACCAATCGCGGGCTGGACGGCGCATGACGCGCTTCTACGATGCACGCGGCAAAAACCGCTTTGATAGGGACGCGGCCCTGATTGACGAGCGACCCTACAAGCGGCCGGCTCCCACGGGTGCAGTCACCGACCGCTACGTCGTTGACTGGGGTCAGGAGACGATTGCGCTGCCGGTGGTCAGCTACAGCCCGGACCTTGGCGTGTACGCCGGGCTGTTCCGCGCCCGGATCTACCACGGCTACCGCAAAAATCCCTATGCGTCGAAACACGTGCTCGGCCTTGGCGTCGCCCCCAGCGCGGGAGCCAAGCCCCTAGTTACCTATTCCGGGACGTTTCGGCATCTGCTGCAGGGCCTAGACGGTCGGCTGCAAGTGGAATACTCTGGCATTGAGGTCATTCGCTTCAACGGCTTTGGCAACGACGTTGAGATTCCACACGCGGAGTCGTTTTACGAAGTAGAGCAGACCCAATTCCGCTTGGCACCCGCGCTCTCTTGGTCGCAAGCCGCGTGGACGCTGACCGGCGGACCGCTCGTCCAGTTTACCCAGACCCCTTTGGCGGACAACGAGGGGAAGTTCATCGCCGGCTATGAGACGCCGCTGTATGGAACGGAGGCTTTCGGGCAGCTCGGCGTGGGTGGGGAATTGGCCTACGACACCCGCGACAATCCCGGCCATGCCCGGCGGGGCGTGCAGTTGGGGTTGCGCGGCGCACTCTACCCCAAGCTGTGGGACGTCAAATCGACCTTCGGCCGCGTGGGCGGCGACGCGGCGGCATACCTCTCCGCCAACCTTCCGACCCTCCCCACCCTCGCCCTGCGCGTGGGCGGCGAAGTCGTCCGCGGCGCGTTCCCGTTCCACGAAGCGGCCACGGTCGGCGGTCCCGACGATCTAAGAGGCTTCTACGAGGATCGCTTCGCCGGTGAGGCCGCGCTCTACGGCAACGGCGAGTTGCGGGTGCGGCTTCTCCGACTCTGGTTCCCGCTGCCGGGTGAATTAGGAGCATTCGCCGCGGTCGATGCCGGGCGGGTGTTCTACAACGCCGACCCGGCGGAGGCCGATAGCTGGCACATCGGCACGGGCGGCGGCCTTTGGGTCGCGTTTCTCAAGCGCCGGGCGACGTTGAGCGCGGCCCTGCTAGACGGCGAGGACCGAATCGGCGCGTACCTACGCACCGGAATGATGTTCTAGATGTAGGGGGCGGTTTCAAACCGCCCCCCCCGGGGGCCCCCGGTTCGGATTACGGAAAGCGCATCTGGAAAACCGGCGTTTCCTGCCCGGTTTGCACGATATGCACGATCGGGGCGTCCACGCCGTTTTGGCTGGCGAAATCGAGCACGGCAAAGCCGGGGACCGCGTGGGCGAAAATCGTCCCTTCTACCGCGGTCACAGACGACACTTTGCCGACCGAACCCGCGCCGCTGACGATGTGCATCTGCGCCACTTCGTCGGCCGCGAAAAGCTGCAAGCTGTGATCGTGTCCGGCCGCATAGACGAGGGGACGGTGCTTGGCGAGCGCGTCTTGGACCTGCTGGGCAAGAATCATGTATTGCGGATGGTCTAGATCGAGGGGCAGCCGCGGACGCAGCAGGTGATAGAAGTCGATGATGCGGTCGATGATGAAGCCGCGGCTAAAGCCAGCGTGAGTACCGCCCGAACGCAGCGGAAAGTGGCTCACCACAATCGCGAAATGCTGCTTTAGGCCGGCAAAGGCCGCGTCAATCCGCGCCGCGAAATCCCCGTCCGGGCACTGGCGGGTGTCGGCGACGGGCGAAAACCACGGCATCCAATCAATAGCGACGACCGCGATCCCTCGCTTTAGTCCGTCTCCGGGCGGGAGCAACTCGCGCACGGCTGGGCCGGCACATCCGTCGCGCGGCAGGAAATCCACCTCGCCCTCCGGCCAGGCCAAGACGAACTCCTGCTGCGCGACCACGCGCGTTCCGGTCCAGTCTTGTGCCGCCGAGCCCCAATCGTGGTTGCCCGGCACGAAGATCCGCAGCGCCGAGGTGGCCGCAAGCTGCTGGCGCAAAATGGCTTCGCCGCGGGCGCGGTCATCCGCTGCAAGCCCCGACGGGTAGAGGTTGTCCCCTAGCAACACGACCGCGGCCCGCTCGGGCGGAACGGCCCACTGCCCGATTGCCGCCAAGGTGGGATCGCCGGCGATCGGCTCGCCGGTGTCGCCGACCAAGATGACTCGATACGCAACTTGCCCGCTGACCGCTGCTGCTGGGAGGTCCGGGCGGATGTACGGCTCTTGGCCGGCACCGTAGTTTTCCCCCCGCAGCCGTCCAGCTTGGCAACCGGCGACGACCACAGCGAGTGCTAGGAGCAAAATTAAACGGCGCTGGCCCCTTGCTTTTTGGGGTCGATTCATCTCAACGTAACGCCCTAGGGGCTGCAAGGTTCCGTCCGCGGTGTGCTAGCGGACCTGTGCAACCGGGTAAAAAGTCAGGGTGGCGCGCTTACCCGTTCCTTCGTCGGATAGGACCAGTGTATTGTCGGCCGTGAATGTGATGCCCTCGGCCTGTGGATGCCGCTTGGCTGCCAACTTGGCGACGGCGAGGACCTGTCCTTGGGGGGCGATCTCGGCAACGGCGCACTGGCGGGCGGCGACGATAAAGTAGTTTCCCGAAAGCGGGTGCCGCTCAATGCCCGAGGGTTGGAATTGCTTGCTGTTGATGCGGTCGGCGAGCATGGCGACCGGTATCAGCAGTGGCCCATCGGCGACGAGCTGTTTGGTGTCGAGGGACCAGCGATATATCGCTATTAGGCCGGCCTGCTCGGGTTTCCTAGCGTTTTTGCTGATAAGCAACAGCACTCGTTGGTCCGGGTCGTAGGCGAGGCCCTCGATTTCGTGGTTTCGGCCAATGCCGGTTGCATACAGAGTGTAGAGCACGGTCTCTTGGTCGGCCCCTTCGCCAAACTCGTATAACCGCCCGGCACTCGAGACGAGGTACAGGTGGCCTTCAGCCGCGGCGATGCCTTCAAAATCGTCGGCGACCGGCGCACGCTGATCGCTGAGGGCGAATGCCTTTACAATCGAACCAGTGCGCTGATCGATCTCAAAGACCACGCCTCTTTCGTCATCGTGCGCGAGGAGGCGGTTTGCGCCGAGCCGGGTTAAGCCGGAAATCTCGCGCAACCGCTTCGGCAGCTTGAAATGCCGCGTTGGTTTTTCGAGGTCGTACTGAGCGAGAGTGAGGCTGTCGTCGTGTGAGGACGTAACTGCCGAACTGTCCGCGGCATAGGTGATTGCCGCGTCCTCTCGCACGAGCGAGGCCACGGCAAAAATCAAAACGCCGAAGCCCAAAAACCCGAGCAGGAGCTTATTGCCCGGCGTGTTCACTTTTTAGCTCCACGGTGCTGATATGGCTTGCGGCGCTTTCTTCAAGCTGCCTGACGAAAGCGGTCGGATCCGTGGATTTTTTTAGCCGCACGTCAAACTCGATGATCGCCGGGCCGTCCTCCGGTTGGACAATCCCCACCTGCTGCCACTGCTTGGCATAGGTTGCCAAGAACGCAGTAACAGCCTGCCGGGCCGCCTCGACTTGCGCCGTGTGGACGCGGAGCCGGGCCGTAGCCTTACGCGCCTTTACCGGCGCGGGCAACGACTGCTCTTTGGCCGGATGCACCAGCCGAAACCCGGACAGCGTGGCGGGCTTTGCCCCGTAGTTAATGCGCCAGATGCCCAGCGCAACGGCATTAAAAGCCACCGATGCCAGAATGGCCACGGAACCAAGCTGCACCCCGGCCGACAACCCGATGCCAATGACGATGAACATATAGGTGGCATCCATGGGATCGTTCAACGACGTGCGGAAGCGGACCGCGGCGACGATGCCCGCCAGACTGAAGGCGAGGGCGAGACTGCCCTTGACTAAGAACACCACGAGGGCAATCGCAATGGGCACGACGAGGAGGGTATGGGCAAAGGCTTGGTCGTATTTCTTGCGCGGTCGCGTCCAGCGGTACACCCAAGTAACAGGCAGGGCAAAGAGAAACGAAAACAGCAGGGACATCGAAACTGGCACAAACGTCTTGGGATGGAAAACACTGCTCTCTTCAAGGGCCAGCCCCGGATCCATCTCAAGTTGCTGGGACGACAAAGTAGTTGCTCGGGAACGCGCCTGTTCTTCGGCCACATAAATGGATATATCTGGAAACAACTCCCAAAGGCCGATCAAAAAAATGAATGTAGCGACATAATGGAGCACGAGACGGACGATTACGTTGTTGAGCATATTAGTTCCTTTCGCCAATCGCATGGATGTGGAAAGTCGCTTGAAGCTAGCGATCGGTGCCCAAGCCGGCGTACACGGTGATGAAGGACAGCAACTCGGACGAAGCGGGCGACCCGTCGAAGCTGTTGCGGATCCAGCGTGCGCCGACGTTGGTCGTCAGGGCGTAGCCCAAGTACGCGGAGTCGTTGGCGACTTGGGCGGCGAGTACCCAGGTGGTGCCGTCGAGCAGGTAGCCCGAGGGCAGGGGGTCTGGGGCGGGGCGGAGGTTGTTGAACAGCTCGCACTCGGCCCCGGCGATGAAGCGCATGTTGCGGTTGATGCTGCGCACGGCTTGCAGTGAGAAAATTTCCGTTAGCTCGCGGATTTTGAGGGCGCTGGGCTGGGCGGGCACTCGGCTGTTGTAAAGCTGTTTCCACTTGGGCACCAAGGTCCAGCTGCGGATGTGGGTGGAGTACTCGCCTTTAGCCACGATGCCCAAGAAGCGCTGGTCGCGCAACTCGTCTTCCCGATCGCCCAATTGCTGATAGAATTCGTGTTTGACCTTGGCCGTCAAAGGCAGAAAGCGGTCGTAGTGTACTTCGAGGTACGTGGTGTTGATGAAGGCGTTGCGCGCCGGCAGGAGGTCGCGGGTAAAGACCGAGCGGCCGCGCGTGCCGGGCAGGTCGCGCCACAGTAGCACATCGTCGGGAATGTCGTCTTTAACCCGGCGCGGATTGGCAATCAGCCACGCGCTGAAATCCTTGGCGGGAAAGTCCTTTTTCGCCGTCAGTAGCAGGTAGGCGGCTTGGTTGTCCCGGGCCGTGTCTAGCAGGCGCTGGTCGAGATAGCCGACCATGAGGTTTATGCGGGGCAGGATTTCGACGGCCGCATAGGTGTTGAGTCCCCGGCGGCCCAGCTTGTAGGGATAATCGGCTTCCCCGTCGTCTTCGAAGCGGTCGATGACGCCGTTGCTGTTCATGTCCATGCCGAACAAAAACTCCGGCGGATCCACGTCAAAGCGCAGAAACGGCTCGGCGTAGTCGGGCTGGGTGTTGAAGTTGCGGTTGAAATCCGAGATGTCGTCGTTGTTCTCGTCAATGCCTGGGAAAACCGCAGCGTCGGTCAGCAACTGCTGCCCCTGCCGCGTGTTGACGCGGCTGCCGAATGTGCGCCGCGTCCAGTCCGGCAACTCGTCCTGATCGTCGTTGTCATCGACGAATTCGTACAGGTGCCGTTGCTCGTTATCGTAAAACACCTGCCCCTCGGCGTTGGGGATGAAGGCGCGGGTGGAGTAATCCGAGTCGATGCTGAAAACCTCGGCGAAAAACGTGTAGGGATAGTTGCGCTTCTGCGCGGTCGCGTACATGGCTTGGGCCTCGTTGGCCGCTAGCGTCTGGTTTGTGGCCATGTTCTCGTTGGGAAAGCGGCGGTACTGAAAGTTGCGGACGAATTCGCCCCGGAAGTCAAAGCCCTGTAGGTCGGCAATGGCGAGGTCAAAGCCCAACATGCGGGTCCCGGTCGGCAGGCCGTAGCGGAACCGGTGAAATGCCTGATTCGAGCCGTCCTTGACGTTGCCGGCCGCACGCAACACCGGCAGGAATACGGGCGTACCGAGGTTGTTGGTCTGTTTGTTGGAGGTTACTTCGACCTTGTAGTCGTTGGCCAGCACGAGGCCGATTTCAATGCGCTCGATCTCGCGGAAATCGTCGATGGCGTCTTCGGTGCTCGGAGAAAAGTCTTCGATGTTGTAAGTCAGCGTGATGACATCCGTGCCGCTGGCCACAATCGCGCCGCCACGGCGAATGCCGCCTTCGACCACGGGAACGATGTCTCCGGTGTGCTCGACGCCGTTGATGAAGATGCGCCAGCGCGACAGTAGGGCACCGCCCTCGCCGTCTTCGGGCGAATCGTCGGAGATGCGCACGACGATGGAGCGCACAAAGTCCGCGTTCATCGGGCCGCTGAGCAGGCCGCTGAGCGAGTTGTCGCCAAACGGCAGGTTGGAGTTGCGATGCGCGGCATTGACAAAGGTCGCGCCGAAGGCGGCAAAATCCCCGACCTGCACCCGTCCTTTAGCGGCCATCAGGGTGGTGAAGGTATTGGCTTGGACGCCCCCCCCGACTTCGCTAGCGGAAATTTCCCCGGTGTTGCTGACCCGCGACGACAGCATGGTCAGGGCGTACTTGTCGGTCAGAAGATCCCACTGAATGCCGTCGAATCGCGGTTTGGAAAACGTCAGCGGGGTCAGGGTGGTGCGGATGCCGTCGCCGACCATCAGGGCCGAGTGGAACTGCCCGGAATGACTCGACGATATGAGCAGGTTGTTGAACCACGAACGAAAGCGCGGATTCTTGGTGATGATGCTGCCGTTGTCTTCGGGGTAGTCTTCGGTCCAGTCGTACACCAGCCAGCCCTGGGTGATGTAATCGCCGTACACGTCGTAGAATGGCGAGCCTTCCAAAAAGACCTCGGTGTAGCGCTCGTAGTGGTCGCGGGCGTAGTTGGAGTATTGCTCTTGCCGCCAGTCGTACTGTGAGTACAGCCGCTGCGGCAGGTACCACTTGCGCACCGAGGGCACGAGGGTTGCCGGCGAGACTTCTGTGCCTGTGGCGTAATAGGGGTTGTCGTACCCAGTGGCGCGTTGGGCTTCCACCTGTTGCGGCAGCGGCCAGGCGAATAGGCAGATTAATAGTGCGAAAATTCGACGTTTCACGGTGATTCCTTTGGGCCTAATTACGTAGGGGCGGGTTTAAAACCCGCCCCTACACCGAATTGCGTAACATCAGGTTTTAATAAGCAACATGCAACAGCCTATAGGCGCGGTCGGCGCGGGCATCGGCTTCGATGGCAATGCGCAGGACATAGATGCCGGGCGGCACCGCGCGGCCGGCGCTCCGTCCGTCCCAGACGTAGCGGACGCGCCGCCCCGGCGTACCTTGGCTTGCAAGCTCGACCACGGGCCGGCCATCTAGGGTAAAGACCTGTACTTGCGGTGCTTGCTCGGTCTTGACGACGGTAAAATTCAGTTCGCATTGGTCGTTTGCGCCATCGCCGTTGGGGGTTATCGAGCGGGTGTACTCGACGTTGCGGATCAACGAGCCGCTGGAGACTGCCTCGGGCACAAATACTATATCGGCACCGAACTCAGCGGGGACGATGCCTTGGAGGTTATCGCCGCTGGCTGAGTTGAAAACGAACGCGTTAAATACCGTGGGGCTGTGGGACAGGCGCGTGGAAAAGGCGATGGCGACTGAATCCCGCCGGACTAGCGGCGGTGGCAGTTCCACCAACAGCGAATCCCCCCGCAACAAGCCAGTGGCCGCGACCTCGGCTCCCCCTACGGATGCGCTGATGAATGCGGCGTCGCGGCCACCGCCGGGCGGGAGCAAGATGAGTGCGCGGTCGAACCCCGTGTCTTGGCTGCTGAAGCCCACCGGCGCGATGGTGTAGCGAAACGTCTGCGAGGAATCCATGACGGCTTCGCGGGGGAAGATGTGACCTGTCAGCCCGGCCGTGATGATCGGCGCATTGGCCACAAACGTGAGGGATCGCAGGGTGGGGAAGACCGCGGGATCGTCGCTGATGAGCCGCACTCGCGCCCGCAGCCACTGTCGCGGCGACGGCGAGAGGAATGCCTGCCCGGAGAACCGATGGGGTTGGCTATACGCGCTCCAAGTGTCGTCGCGCACCCGTTCCTCGACGATGTCGCCGCGATTGCGGGATTTGGCCGACTCGTAGGCTTGTTTGGTCACTTCTTTGCCGTTGGTGAGGAAGTAGCGTTTGAGGGTCTGGAAGCCATTGCCGGTCTGGGTTTCCACTTCGATGCGCGTTCCGGGCGGCAGGTCGGCGTCCCATTCGACGAAGCGCATGCTGCGGGCGCCGCCGAGGGAAATATCCTCAGACTCCAGTTCGACTTGCGCGGGATAGCCCTCGCTGTGGAAGACGAAGAGTTGGGCGGCGCGGTGGAATTGCTGCGGTCGCGTCACGCGCCACAACAGCAGCCGCAGCGCGCGCGGCTCGAACTGGAAGTCGAACAAATAGCGGCCGGAGTTGGCCACCGACGACAGCAAGTCGTAGTGGAAAGGGCCTTCGACAACCGGATCGGCGCTGTTGCTGGGGGTGCCGTCGGAGGCGAAGAAATCGAAACTAGGCCAACTGCCCTGTTTGTCGCGCTGGAAGCCGTAGAGGAACGGGCCGCGGCCGGAGACGATCGGCAGCCAGATGAGGCGATCGACGCGAAAGACGTTGCCGAAATCGACGACGGACCAGACGCCTGAATCGCGCCAGTTGCCCTTGTCTGAGGCCTCGATATTCCACCCGCGAAATCCCACGTCTTGGTCGATGAGGGCCTCGGCTCCGCTGCCCTTGCCGCAGCCCGGGCAGTCGCGGTGCTTGGACGTCCACGTCCGTCCTCCCCAGTGCTCGGTGCGATCCTCGACCTGTACCATGGAGGCGAGGTTGAAGCCAATGCCTTCTACCTCTATTTCGGCGAGCGCAGCATCGGGCGTTGCGCCGGCGGCTTCAAAGCGCACGAAGCGTATGATGTCGAAGTCGAGGACCTCGTCCGCGCTCAAGTGCTCGCCCGTGGCCGCGGCGAGGCCGGTCGTGGTGAGGTCGAACTCGACTAGGGACTCGGTGTTGTTGTTGATCGGCCTACCTAGCCGGCGATAGACGATGCGCTTGGCCCGGCCGCCGAAGACCGGAATGCCTGGGCTGACGTACACCGAGAAAAAGTTAAAGGGCTTGGCCCCCTCGCGGTTGGGAAAGCGGACGCGCACCTTGTCGGCCACGACAGAGCGCCCTAAATCTAGCTCCAACCACCACGACTGCACTGGGCTGTCTGGGTCGGGCTTCCACCAAGTGTTTGGGTCTTGGTCTCCGGCTAGGTCGGCCTGCTGCTGGTTGGACGGCGTGCGCGCAAAGCGCTGCCCGTATTCGCCGATGGACTGGCCGGAAAACTCGCGGGCGTTGGCCACTGCGTTGAACCGCTGGTCAAAGCGCTTCACTTCAATGCCTTGCGGCAAGACTTCCACTAGCCCCTGCGGGTGGGCCCAAGAAGCGAAGTCGGACCCGGCAAATCGCAGGTTTTGGCTGCTCGCCGCGACTGCGAGCAGGAGGGAAGCAATCGCTAGTTGTAGAGTTTTCATAGTGCCTCCACTAAGTACACGACAGTAATCCAATGGAGGTTAGGCATGGGAGCGCTGAGATGCTTCGACTCCGCTTTGCTCCGCTCAGCATGACAGATGATGACGCCCATGTGTCATGCTGAGCGAAGCGAAGCATCTCATACCGCTCTACGGTCGTGTACTTAGGTGTCTCCATCAGTACGCGACCCCGACCGCTGCCATGCGGGCAAAAGTGCCGCGATCGACCTCGACTGCGACGCGGATTAGGTATAGTCCTGGGGGCACGAGTTTCCCCTGCTCGTCCCGCGCATCCCACCGCAGTGCGTACGGCCCGGCCGTAGCCTGCGCGTCTAAAATCGCAGCGCAGCGACGACCGCTCAGGTCGCGCACCTCCACCCGCAACGTACCTCCAGCAACACCGAACAAGTCAAAGTCAATGGCGACCTGCTCGTTGACCCCATCGCCATTGGGCGAGACCACGGGCGAAGACAGCCCAATCGCCCCGAGAATGCCCAAAACCTCGTCGCTGGATACTATTTGGATGCTGTTGCTGGCCACGTCGGCGTGGGCGTCTCCGGCTTCGATGGACTGCGGCAAGCTAGCGGCCGAGGTGTTAAAAAGGCGGCTGGCCAAAAAGATCGATGGCTGGAAGACCGCGCTTTGAAAGCGCACGCGAAACGCCTTGTCTGCTTGAAATGCCGTGGGAAAGGTGAAGCGCAACCGTCCGTCGCTGGCGGCGAGGGAAAAATCCTCGCCCTCGGTCGCCGGCTGGTCGTCGATGGTTAGGTCGAGGAAGTGGGTGGCCGGAGGGACCTCTAACTCAATGCCGTCGAACCCCGCGCGGTTGCCGGCCTCCGTGCGAATGTGATAGGCAAAGCGCTGGGCGACGCCGAGGGGTACCTCGACGGCCCCGTCGGCATCAGCGCGCCCGTCGAGGGCAATTTCCGCCAGCGCGCGGTCGGCCAACAGCGGCGAGACCGCAAAAGCCAAGCTGTCGAGCACGCCAAAGGTTAGTGGGTCCTCGGTGGTGATGGTAAAGCGAAATTGGAGGAACTCGGCTCCGTCCGAAGAGCGGATTTCGTCGCCCGACGCTTGGTAATTGACCGACCAATTGTTCCAGTTTTCGATGTCGTCGTCGCGCTTGGCGCGGAAGCCGGCGATGCCCTCGGAAAATCGCTCTACTATGCGCGGCGAGTCGAAATAGGTGTCCTCATCTACTTCCAGCAGGCGGCCGAGGTCGTCGAAGATGAAGTACGTCTTGGGATTGTCGTCGAAGCCAGCGCGGGTTTGCAAGTTTAGCTGCACTGGTGCGGTGGGGTCGGCGGTGATTGCGCCGGAAGGCAACAGGCGATAGCGGGTGAATTTCCACGTGACCTGTCCCAAGCTCACGGCTTGGCCGAAAGAATGGGGCGCGGAGATGTAGCGGGCCTCTTGGGGGTAGCCGCGGCCAAAGACTTCGATTTCGGCCAGCAAGGTCGTGGTGGAGGTCTCCCCGAACTTGAAGCGGAGAAAGCGAGTAAAGCGCAGGTCGGTTGCGAGGGAGACGACGCTGGTGTTGTTGGCAAAGGTGCTGGCGAGAATCTCGTCGAGGGGGTGGTACCCCGCCGATCCGGTTGACGTGGTCTCGTCTTCAAAGATCAGCCATTCGACCGGCACGTTGGTCCGGCTGACTTCGTAGGCGCGGGCGAACAGCTCGCGCTGCCGCTGGTTGTCGCTGGTCAACCCAGTCTGCGGCGGAAAGAACACGATGCTGTCAACGGGCACGGGCACGCCCAAGTCGAGCGTGATGAACTGCACGCTGTTGGGGCGGCCATCGGCCCGCGCCCGGTGGGTAAAGCTCGCAGTTAGTTCGTCGCCATCGACTAGCCCTCGCATGACTTCATCGGCGCGGGCGTTGGACCCGCCCCCCAGCCACAGGCGCGGGTGCCACCCAACCTCTAAGGTGTCGGCTTCGATCTGGCGCGGCCCCTTGTGCAAGCTCCAGCGATAGCCAAAGAGGTTGCGCTGGGTCGTGGCAATGCCGGTGCGCACGAGTTGGCGAGTAACCGTGTGGCCTAGGGGAATCGCCCGCGGTTGAATCGCTCCGGTGTGCACAGAGTCGTCGAGGGCGATCCAGCGCTCTGCGGCCACAGCCCACGGCTCGCCGCTTGTGCCGCCCACGACCCAAGCCGAGGGCGTCTGGGCTGCCACCGGGCTGCTGATGAGGAGCAGCACCAGCCATCGCATGTTGCTCGCAGCGATCAATAGACCACCCCTATCGGCTCTACGGCGGCAAACACGGCGAAGTCGGCCTCCACGCCGACGCGGCAGAGGTACAAGCCCGGGGCTACGAGCGCGCCCTGCTCGTCGCGGCCGTCCCAAGTTTCCGCGTAAAAACCGGCTGACCGCGGCTGGGAGACTAGCTGCCGCACTCGGCGTCCGCTGAGATCGAAAATCTCGACTGCCACGGCTGTATCTGCGGCGAATTGAGACAACACGAGGTCAATTTCGACGGCATCGTTGCGGCCGTCCCCGTTGGGCGAGATGATGGCCGTTGAAAGCGCTACTTGTAACTCGGGTTGTGCTTGGGTCACAAAGGCATTGGTTGCGTTGGTGCCCACTAATTCGCTGGCATTGCCCGGGGCGATGGGATGCGGCGGGACGCTCCCTGCGCCCAAGAGATAGGCGTTGATCGGGGTGTTGTGCACCAGCAGCCGCAAGCGGAAGGTGATCCGCAGAGGCTGGTTGTTGTCCGCGGCGACGGGGTCAAAGAAAAGGTCGAAGCCGCTGTCGGTTGCCACCCATTCAAAGTCTTCCAGCGCTACGAGGGGATCGCCCATTTGCAGGCTCTCGAATACCGGCGGTGGAAACGCCTCGATGCGGACGCCGCGATACCCGGCCACGTCGGCTGCGAACTCGGTGCGGATGTCGTAGGTAAAGGTCGTGTCGATGCCTCCTTCGACTTCGAGCAGGCCGCTGGTGGGAAAGGGATCGGTGGCGAGGGCCACCTCGCCGACGGCCTCGCTAACTAGCCCGGGCGAAAACTCCACCTGAAAGGTGTCGATGCGCACGGCGTTTTCAGCGTCGCCGTCGAAGAAGATGCGAAACTGCATGAATTCCCGTGGGCTGGGCAGCTCTATGGGCACTTCGATTGTGCCCGTGCCGGTGAGGTGCGTGCTCGGCGACCACGCGCTCCAGTTGTCGACGTCGTCGCGGATGTCGCCCTTGACGAAATCGCGCACCGGCCCTTGCTCTTCGATCGGCAGAGTGAGGTATTCGGCCCGGTCCAGTTCCTCTAACAGCTCGCCGGTGGCTGGGTCTTGGCGGTACAGGGCGCGTCGCGGTAAGTCGGTGTTGTATTCGGCTGCGGGCACCTCTTGCTGGCGACCGGTGTCGCGGTCGCGGCGGAAGTACGCCAGTGGGCTGTCGTCGGCCCCGGTCCGCATCTGGATAGCCGCAGTCGCATCTCCGGTTGTTCCGAGTTGCGTAGTGTGCACGCGCAAGCGGCCGTAGTTGACCGGGCCGCCAAAGGAGTGCAGAGCCGACTCGTAACTGGCGACCGGCACAAAGCCCTGCCCGTAGATTTCAAACTCCGCGATATTGAACACCGTCTTCGACAGCACGAGTAGCTGGAGGAAGCGGCCCTGCAAGGGAGCAAATTCGATATCTACGGTGGATTCGCGGTTGACTTCTACCCGCCGCAAGGTCTCGTATTGCGGTCGGTTGATGTTGTTGAAGTTTTCGCCGTCGTTGATCAGCAGTTCAAAGGCTTTGACAAAGGCGTCATCGCCGGGAGTGGGAAAGAAGCGAATGCGGTTGACTGGGAAGGGTGCGCCCAAGTCCCAGAAGAACTTCGCCCCGGCTTGGCTTTGTGCGGTCTTGAACACGCCCGACGAGGAGGTCGCGGGATCGCCGTCGATCAGGTCGAGGGGGCCGGAGACTTGGTTGAAGAAGCCGTCGTTGGACCACGCTCGCGGCTGGCCGCCGAGGGTGAAGTCGCGGGGTTGGCCGTTGAGAAAGCGTTGGCCCGAAGCGCGAAGCAGCTCGATGAGGTTTTCCCCGGCTTGAAGCTCTAAAGGTTGCAGGGCACCGCCGACGTCTAGTGCGCCGATTTGCGTCTCGGCCTGCGAGACCCACGTAAGCCCCCCCTTACCGATGTGCCATACCTCGACTTGCGCATCGCTCGGCGCTAGCCCCCCGAGGACCACTAGGACGGCGCCGATGAGGGATCTGGGCGCGCGGGCAGTCATCAGTTGATCCGCGCCGCAGCCGAGGGATTATGCCCTTGCAGGGTGTCGCGCTGGAAGGAGAAGCTCAGGTCAATCGCCTCTAGGGGGTCGTCGGCGTAGTCGAAGCGCAAGACGATGTTCGCGATGTGTACTTGGATCGCGCGGACATCGTCGTCGAGGACGGGAAAGACCAAATACCCCTGTTCTTCGCTGCCGCTGAAGACTAGGGCACCGCTGTACAGCGTCCGCTTGAGCGCGTCTGTACGGGCTTGAAAGGTCTTGCGCCCTTGGCCGGTACGGCCCAGCCAAAACGAGCGAAAATACTGGTATAATTCGGCGTAGCTCAGCACCGCGTACTGCCGGGTGTTGACCGCAGTGATACGCGCGTTGAGCGGGTCGATTTTTATCTTGGGATATTGATAGTTGTTGACCTTGAGCCGAAAGACGGTAAACCGCGGCGGCGTCCACTCGTCGCCTGCGGCGGTCCACTCGCCAAAGGTATAGGGGTTGTTGGACAGGTCTGCCCCGGGGGCGAGGCGATTTAATTCCTCGTCCGTCATGGGTTTGAGGTTGATCGACAGGCGGTCGAGGGCGTAGGTGATGGAGCCGTCGTCGTTGATGGTCATGCCCTCAGCTTGGTGGCTGGCGGGCTGGAGCGGTGTGTGAAAGTAGCGGCCGCAAGCCCCCAGCAGCAGGGTCAGCAGTACGAACCAAGCCCAGAGCCGTTTGTACACGATGCAATCCCCTAAAAATAATGTAGGGGCGACCAGCCGGTCGCCCCTACGATTAACGACCGGTTGGTCGCCTTGTGTTTAGAACGAGTCCTTGATCTTACCCCAAGTCGATGACTCGACTGCTGTGGCGGCGGCGTACTCGCCGACGCGCAGCAGCTTGGCAATGGAGTAGTACTGCCGCGACGAGGCTTCGGGGCCGCGGGTGGTCCAGTCGTTGCGGCCGCCCGGGGTGCCGTCTTCGCTGGGCGAGAAGCTCGAATCCGGGCCTTCGCCGTCTTCGTACCACATGGCGAAAGGCAGGCCCGAACCGTCTTCACCGGCCACTGCGTCTAGCTGCCACACCTCGCTCGCCGACGGACCGGCGTCATCTTGGAAGGCGAGGACCTTGACGCTCCACTCGTAGTACGTGGTGCCGCCTTCGGCCCACAGGTCGGCGGCCCAGGCTTCGGGTGGATCGACGCGCACGGCCATTTCGATCCACGGCGATTCGCCGTACTCGGCCCACGCTTCTTGCTCGGTGTAGCGGAAAGCGACGTTGGTCGGCGGGCTGAGGTCGCCCGGTGCCATCAGCCACTCCATGGTGTAGCCGGAGGCCGGGCTGCGCTCGCGTCCGTGATCCTGCGGGTCGAGGCCGACTTGGAGCATGTCGCCGTCCCAGCGGGCGATATTGGTGCCAGCGTGTGCCAGCACATCGTCAACCGCTTCCAAGAAGCAATACCAGCGGTTGTCGTCGCCGCCCTTCCAACCCATGAAGGTGGTGATGAACAGGTCGTCGCGGTCGGGGGCCGGGCGGTCGCCTTCGTCGCGCCACTCGTCCATGGTCAGGGTGTACTCCGGGTCAAACCAACCCCAGTCGTCGCTATGGGCGTCGATGGTGATAGCACCGGGATCGGGGACTTCGAGCATGTAAAACCAAAATCCCTGACTGCCGTTGCGATCCGCTAGGGCAGGTGGATCGAAAAATTGGGCATTTGCCGCCGCTACAAGGGCGAGGCTAAAAATGCCTGCGATTGTGAATCGCCGCATATTCGTACTCCTTACGTTTGAAGTGAACGCCAGAAATCTCCAGCGCGTTGATTGAGATGCCATAATAATAAACGAGGGTGATAAAATCAACACGCCCATCCCCGGTGCGCTAGCGGGCCGAATAGATGGCGGATTGGTTGTACGGGATAATCAGCGGCTCGACTCCGGCGAGCGCGGTCGCCCATTCTCGGGGATCGTAATTGCGAGTGACAAAACAGGCGTAATGGGCCGGCACCGCAGCCTTGAGGCCGAGCGCTGAGGCCATCTTGGCCGAGCCAGCAAAGAAGGGGAATTCTCCTTCGCTGGGGTGATTGGTCAGCAGCCCGAGGTCGGGCTCGAGGTCGCGGATGGGCGCGAGTAATGCTTCGTGTTCGGCGAACGTGTTGACCGGGTCGCCGGAGATGTACACGCGCACGTCGCCGGCTTCCACCACGTAGCCGAGGTGGGTCACATCGGGCGGAGCGATGTCGTCGCTGGGCAGGCCCTCTGGGGGCTTGGCGTACACCGCGTGGGCCGTCATGGTACCCAGTTTGGCTGCGTCACCGGCGGCAACCGTGGTTGCTGCGGCCGTAATGCCCGCGCTGCGGACGCGCTGAATGCTCTCCGCCGGGCCGACGATCTGCACGTCTGGATAGGCTGCGGCAATGCGCGCAATGGACTCTGTGCACGTGTGGTCGCCGTGGTCGTGGGTCAGGAGTACGAAATCCGTGTGCAGCGACGCTTCGTGGAGTGGCGGGCGGGCGTGGATGAAGCGGTCGGCTGGCCGCTCGTGGGGGTAGTAAGGATCGACTTGGACGATGGTCCCCTGCGCGTCCTTGAGGCCAAACGTGCTCTGGCCAAACCAGTGGATGCCGACTGCGCCTTCTTGGACTACTAGCGATTCAAATGGGTGCATGGTTTCTCCCTGCAAGAGTGAAGCCGGGTTGCAACCCGGCGTGTGTTCTGTAAGTTTCGGTAAAAGTTATGCGGAGGCAGAATGGGGAGCAAACGATGAACAATTCCACGCTTTTTGACACTGCGTATCAGCGCCGCAAGTGGGCGCTATTAGAGCGGCTGCTAGAGCAGTTGGTGCCGATTTACACCGCCGAGGAGGTTGCCGCGCTGCGCATCGACGCGGTTAACCGGGACATTCTCTCGGAGCGCTCCGGGCGCGGGTTTGTCAATCGCGATCTGCTGGAAACGGTGTTGGGCAACTTGCTCGAATGCGTTGCTCCTGGCTCGCACAATGCCTTGGGGCCGGGGCACCAAAAGCCGTCGCTCGACGAGGCCATCGGCGAGATCGCCGACCAGCTCTACGCGATGATCGCGCAGTCGCTGTTGGCGGCTGGTGAGAGCGAAGGCGCTGAAGAGAAGGCCCTGATGAACACCATCTGCTTGCTGTGGGAATTGCCCGACTACAAGGTCCGCGCTCACTGGAACCGCTTTGCCGCGCTTAGGGATCCGGCCGTTTGGGACGCCTATTTGCTCGACAATTGTGGGTTGACGCAGGAGCAGCTACTCAAGATCGACTTTCGGGCTGCCTTGGAAGAGACCATTCGCCGCCGCGACTTAGACCACTATCGCCGCTTCCTCAGCGAGTTGGAGTGCGACTCCATTTTCGACTACCAGATGCAGCTCGTGATGAGCACCTATCCGGGCTGGCGGGTGCTGTTCTACCACGACATTGCCCACGCCCTGACGCGCTCCGGCTCGGTGGCGGGCGAATCCGGGCTGACGCGGCGGCCGGTGCCCTTGCTGCCACGGGCGATTGCCGAGTTGGGGGGGCGCTACTATCAGGCGGATCTCCATCCCGAAACGCAAATTGGCGATGCCAACTTCCTCGACCATCCCCATCGCGGCATCACCACCGGACAGACGGGTATTATCGGCAGTGGGTGCCACATTTATCCGTGTACTTTGGGCGGCCTCAGCGGCAAGGTGCAGCAGCGCCATCCCGTCATTGGCGATTACGTGTTCATTGGCACGGACGCCGGGATTTTCGGCCCTGTGCAAGTGGGCGACCGCACGGCGATTGGGGCCAACACCGAAATCAACGGGATCGTCGCGATTGGCCCGGATTGCCGGATCGGCGTGTCGGTATCTATCGGCACGATCATAACGAGGGCTGTGCGACCCGGCGCGATCAAATTGGGGGCCGGAGTGCGCGTGGGGGCTGGCACTGTCATTGAGAATGATTCGCCGCTCGAATTAGTCATTCCCGACCAAGCGGCGATTCCAGTGCGCAGCCACGTGGTCAACGATGGCTGCGGCGGGCCGCAGTTCGTGTGATAGTAGGATAATTGACAATCCTAAGTATATTAACGTGGCTTTGAAGTTGGACGCTGGGATACTGCTGGCTTTCAAAGAGGAGATCGAAAATGAAACTACCTTCAGCATATACCCAAGGTTACGAAAAGGCCCGCCATGTAGACAAAGAGGCTGCGGACAATTACATCGCCCACACCTGTGTCGGCGATCCGGTCATGGACGCGCTGGTGGAAGAGATAGCGCCGCTACCTCAGAGTGAAGTCCACCGATTCATCCATGCGGGGATGGAGGAGAACTACGACGATCTGCGGAACGCGCCGCAGTCGTTGCGCGACTTTTTCATTGACGCACCGCAGCCTGACCCGGACTGGCTTGATCATGACGCCTTCGATCCGGGCATTCGCGCCTTTCAAAGAAACGCAAACCTCGTCCTTTCGGCTTTCGTCGCCGGCGTGCTGGTAGATGGCTTTTCGACGCTGATAAGCAAGTCGTTCGTGCAAACAGGGCGCATATTCGAAAATGGCGTACCGCGGCTCAGGCAGAACAACCGGCAACAGGTGGAGATATTCTGGCCTGGCGGTCTGAAAAGGTGGAGCGACGGGTAGAAACTGTCGGTCCGCATCCGGTTCATACATGCCCAGGTTCGGCGGCTGCTGAGACAGACCGCAGAATGGGAGCACGACGCCTGGGGCATGCCGATCAGCGCCGCGCATCTGGGCTACTCGATCGCCTGTTTCGCCGCTCGCACTGTCAAACACTCGGAGGCGCTGGGAGCTCGTTACAGCACGGAGGAGCGAGCCAGTTTCCACGACGTCTGGCGCTACGCCGGTTATCTCATGGGCATCCCCGAAACCATCCTCTTCACCGACGAGAGCCACGCCCTGCACATTTATCGGATCGGCTCTATGTGTGAGCCTCCGCCTACCCAAGAGGCGATCATCATGACAAATGCGCTGATCAACTCCGCCCCGTTGGTCGCGGGCATCGAGGACAAGGAGGAACGGCAGAAGCTAGTGAAGAACTACATCTACCCTATCTCCCGCGCCTTCTTGGGGAACAAACTCGCCGACCAACTGAACTTTCCTGCAGAGGGAAAGCCCTTCGTGCTGTTCTGGTTTAAGATCGACCAGCACATTCAGAGGTTAAGAGCGTGGTTGCGAAAGGAACACGCCAAGAATTTTTCGACGATGCTCGCGGCGTCAGCCTATAACGACGCCGGCTTGTCGTACCGGCTGCCTGACCACGCTCACGACGAACGATCCAGCAAGTGGTGAGCGCCAGCTCTAACGGACCAGCTCGTGCGATGATTCCTTCGCCATTGCACCGCTACATCGCCACCATTTTGCGCCGTCGCTGGTTGGTCGTTGCGCTCGCAACGCTGGTCATGCTGGCTACGACGGCTGGTGTTCGCTTCATCACCGTTACAAACGATTACCGCGTTCTGTTTAGCGAGGACAATCCGCAACTCGCCGCGTTCGACGCGCTGGAGAATACGTATTCCGTCTCCAAAGCGGCCCTGATTGCCATTGCACCCCGAGACGGCTCGGTATTCACCCGCGAAACGCTTGGCGCGATTGAGAAACTGACCGAAGCCGCGTGGCGCACGCCTCATTCCAGCCGCGTCAATTCCCTTACCAATTATACCCATAGCGAAGCACTCGATGACGATTTGGTCGTTGCTCCGCTCGTTGATGACGCATCTTCACTGAGCGATACGGACTTGGTGCGCATTGAGAGGACCGCGCTGAATGCGGCCGAAATTGCCGGGCGTCTGGTCGCTCATGACGGACGCACAGCCGGGGTGGCGATTAATTTTATCCTGCCCGAAAATGCGGACCAGGCCGTGATCGAAATTACCGATTATCTCAATTCGATTCTCAATCAAGCTCACACGAGCCATCCGGATATCGATTATTACCTGACCGGCGATGTCGTCTTGGATCGGGCGTTTTCCGAAGCTACCCAAGACGACATGGAGACCCTGACACCTATTGTATTTCTCCTCATCGTAGGTGCCACAATTATTCTCCTGCGTTCGATTCTCGGCACTGTGGCCATTGTCGCCGTGCTCGTGTTTGTCATCAATACGACCATGGGATTCGCCGGCTGGAATGGCGTGGTGTTCAGCCCCACCAACGCCGGCGTGCCGATTATTGTCATGGTGATCGCCATTGCGGATTCGATCCACATCGTCACGAGTGTTTTACTAGGTATGCGGCGTGGTCTGGACCGAAATGCGGCGATTGTCGAATCGATTAGCATTAATGCCTATCCGGTACTTATCACCTCGGTCACCACGGCGATAGGATTCCTCAGCCTGAACGCCTCGGATTCACCGCCGTTTCACGTTTTGGGCAACTACGTGGCGTTCGGCGTGTTATGCGCTCTCATATACACTATGACACTGCTGCCGGCGTTGCTGTCGATTCTGCCGTTGCGTGCGCCTCGCGTCCAGTCCGAGGGAACGGCCTTTTTCGATCATTTTGCCGACTTTGTCATCGCTCGGAGAACATTCCTGCTTGGCTCCGTCTCCTTGGTGATCGTCGTGCTAATAATCGGCATTCCTCGCATTGAGCTAAGCGATAATCTGGCGCAGTACTTTGATGATCGCTACGAGGTCCGGCGCGATACGGATTATATTATTGACAACCTGACCGGTATGGATAAGCTGGAATACTCGCTGAGTGCAGGGCGCGAAGGCGGCATCACTGATCCCGACTATCTGCGCAAGGTTGATGCGTTCGCCGAATGGTACCGGCAGCAACCCGAAGTGACCCACGTCGAGGCGTTTTCGGACATTATGAAGCGTCTCAACAAAAACATGCACGGCGACGATCCAACCTTTTATCTCCTGCCTGAAGACCCAGATCTCGCGGCGCAGTACCTGTTGCTCTACGAGCTTTCGCTGCCATTCGGCAGCGACCTCAATGACCGCATTGATGTCGCCAAATCCGCTACACGTCTAGTCGTAACGACCAAAAATGCGTGGTCGCGCGATATACGCGAACTCGATAAGCGCGCCCAGGTCTGGCTGCGCGCCAATGCCCCTGCTTTTGCCCAGGAAGCATCGGGCCTGAGCGTCGTTTTTGCCCACCTGTCGCTGCGCAATATCAACAGTATGTTGCGGGGTACGATCACGGCCATGGTGCTCATTTCGTTCATTCTGATTTGGATCTTTAAGAGCGTGCGGATCGGGCTTCTCAGCCTGCTGCCCAATTTTATTCCCGCCATTATGAGCTTCGGCCTGTGGGGCTATCTGGTCGGCCACGTGGGCATTGCTTCTTCGGTGGTCATCGCCGTTGTCTTTGGGATTGTCGTAGATGATACAGTTCATTTTTTGAGCAAATATCTGAAGGCCCGGCGCGAGGGGCTGCCAGCACCCGAGGCCGTGCGCTCGGCCTTCCATATGGTGGGGCACGCTTTATGGACGACGACCGCGGTTTTGTCGGTAGGCTTCTTGGTGTTTGCCACATCGGGATTTGAGGTGAGTTGGGCGCTCGGACTTTTGGTCACGATCACGATTGTCTTCGCGCTTGTCGCCGACTTTCTACTCCTGCCAACGCTGCTGATTGCCATCGACCGGAGAAATTCATGATTTCTACGCGATCTATGCTGCCGTTTTTCGCGCTTTGTTGTATCACTTTCTGTCTCGGCGCGGTACCTGCTTATTCCGAAAGTCCCCCTCCCGAGGAAACGGGACTGAAAATCGCCCAAGATTCTCGCGCTCGCGAGTCAGGTTTTGGCAACTTTACGGCCCAACAAACCATGGTGCTGCGCAACAAGCACGGGCAAGAGAGCCGACGCCAACTCCGGGTAAAGGTTCTTGAAGTCGCCGATGATGGCGACAAGAGCTTGTTTGTGTTCGATGAGCCGCGCGATGTGCAGGGAACGGCGTTGCTCATTCACGCGCATCGGGAAAGCGCGGACGATCAATGGCTTTATCTACCCGCTCTGAAGCGAGTCAAGCGCATTAGTTCGTCGAATCGATCTGGCTCCTTCATGGGGAGCGAATTTGCCTATGAAGACCTGACCGCCGAGGCCGTGGAGAAATACACCTACCGCTACCTGCGCGACGAGGCTTGCGGCGATTTGACCTGCACGGTCTCCGAACGCATGCCCGTGGATAAGAAATCCGGCTATAGCCGCCAAGTGGTCTGGCGCGACAAGGACGAGCTGCGCGTGTGGAAAGTGGAGTACTACGACCGCAAGAATGCCCATTTGAAGACGCTCACGCTGGGGAATTACCAGCAGTATCTGGATCGTTACTGGCGCGCTGGCGAGATGACGATGGAAAATCATCTGACCGGGAAAAGCACCGTGCTGACTTGGACGGATTTTCAATTTCAAACAGATCTCGACGACCGCGATTTTACGCGAACCGGACTAAAACGGGCGCGTTGATGCTACTTCGCGCTATCTGGATTTTGGTCTTGGTCTTTGCCGTCGGAGCGGGGGCTGGAACCAAGATTGATCACGAGTTTTCCGGGCGCTTGAACGGCGAAAGCCGGTGGTTCCCCGAAGCCAGTGCCCACGCTGGCCAACGCTCCCATGCGAGCGGCTTTGTTGCAACACCCCAACTCTACCTTGAAGACGCCGCGGGTAGAAGTCTCACGCTCGCTCCGTTCTTCCGCTACGACAACGCGGATTCGCGCCGCACCCATGCCGACCTGCGCGAAGCCTATCTGCTGCTATTCGGCGCAATCGGCGACGGCGAATGGGAACTGCGCGCGGGCGTCGATCAGGTGTTCTGGGGCGTCACTGAATCGCAGCACTTGGTCGATATCGTCAACCAAGTTGATCTCGTCGAACATCCGGCCGGAGAGGCCAAGTTGGGGCAACCCATGGTGCATCTCACTTGGTCTAGCGATTGGGGTGTGATGGAAATACTGGGGCTGCCCTATCACCGCGCCCGCACCTTTCCAGGCCGAGCGGGTCGCCTGCGCCTGCCGCTCGTGGTAGAAGACGAGCATGTAGAGTACGAGAGCGAGGCCAAGGAGCGGCACGTGGATTTTGCCGCCCGCTACAGTCACAGTTTTGGACTCCTCGATATGGGGGTGAGTGCATTCGATGGCACCAGCCGGGAGCCTGCTCTGAAGCTACTCTTGGACGGTAGTGGCACGCCGGTCTTAGGTCAGTACTACGCGCAGATCCGCCAGTTTGGGCTGGACGCTCAGCTAACGGTCGGCTCTTGGTTGTTCAAGCTGGAGGCCATTCAACGCGCTGGTGCTCGCAACCTGTCCGGACGGGAAGAGGATTACGTTGCTTCCGTTTTTGGCGGCGAGTACACGTTCTATTCTGTATTTGGCTCGGCTGCCGACCTCAGCCTGCTCGGCGAATGGAATTACGACGGGCGCGGCCGCAATGCGACCCCAAGCCGCTCGCCCAATACGCTCGAAAACGATCTCTTCTTCGCCGCGCGCCTTGCGTTCAACGACGTTCAGAGCAGTGAAATTGTCGCTAGTATGCTGGGGGATGTGGACCGTTCTACCCGCGCACTGGCCGTCGCATTGGAGCGGCGTATCGCTGATCGGTGGTCTGTGAACCTAGAGTCGATCTATCTCCTCAATATCGACCAAGCGGAGATCCACTACGAGACCCGACGCGACAGCTTCATTGACCTGAGCTTGGTGTATAATTTCTAGCTCGCCGGATTCACGTCCAACCTATAAAAGAACCACTAACCGAATTGAAGATGCAGGCGGGATTTGTCTCGACGGCTCTTTTTTGCGGATACCTTTGTCGCCTAAGAAGCAACTATAAGGGTGATCATGGAACGGAATGGAGAAAATTGCGTGCAGAAGGCTGCTGCTGGCGACTCGGCGGCGTTTGGTTTGCTCGTTGGGGAACACACGCCGTGGCTGCTGGTGCGGCTCACCCGCAGGCTGGGTTCACAAGAGGCGGCAGAGGACGTCCTGCAGGAGGCGTTTATTGCCGCGTACCAGCAGCTAGCGGAGCTGCGCGCTCCAGAGCGATTCGGCGCTTGGCTGTGCTCGATTGCGGACAACAAAGCGCGCATGTGGCAGCGGCGTCGCATCACGCAACTCAATCTGCTGGATCAGCTCAACCTCACGGCACCGCCCGAGCAGGAGAAGCAGGAGATCAGGGCGCTGGTGCGAAAGGCGATCGGGCAGTTGAGTGATCCCCACCGAGACGTGATCGTCCACCACTACCTCAAGGGCTATTCGTATCAGCAGACAGCAACCTTGCTGCATCTCCAAACCGGAGTGGTAAAGAGCCGTCTGCAAAAGGCCCGCAAACGCCTGCAAAAGGAGATCATGGCGATGGCGGAATCCAGCACTGCACAGACCTTCGAACTCGGCCCGGACGATCTGGCCGGACTGCGTCACGTAGCTCGCTTCACCAGCGACGATTCCCAGCGGCTCATTATGCACTGCGTCTGTCTCGACGCTGGCGGCAGAGTTATCGCAACGGATGGCTCGCGGCTGCTCAACTGGTCGAGTAAGGGGCTAGCGTCGTTGCCAGCTCCGGTAATCCTCGATTCGCTGAAAGCTGAAATGATCCCGGAGACCGACTCGGCAACGCTGATTCTCGAAGAGGAATCGGCTACGTTGCAGACCGCGGACGGTCGCAGAGTGACGTTCCCTGCAATTTCTGGACCGTACCTCAAGTACCAAGAGGCCGTCGGCACGCCCGGTCTGATCTTGGCGGTCGTGCGCAGCGAGAGTCTGATGGCCTGCGTGGAGGAGATCGAGCCGTTCGTCAGAGATCGCCACGAACTGGGGAAAAATGGCTGGAAGTACGTGCCCCGCGTAGAGATGCGGGTGTCGAGTACAGAGGGAAAACTGGCGTTGCGGACGACGCGGGATCAGGGATTCAGTCGGACCGAGGAAAATGCGGACGATTTGCACGGCGATGACTTCCCGGACTGGGAGCATTCCGTGAGTTGCCCGGCTGAGGTGACGAATATCGAGGATGGAGGATCATTCCGCGTCGATCTCAATCACGACTTTCTCAAGACGATTGTGGAGGCACTGAAAGACGCGGCAGAGGAGATACGGATATATTTTGAGCATCGTGAGGCACCTCTTCACTTTGAGGTGGGTGAGGAACGCCACGCTGCCGTGCTCATGCCGATGCGAGTGGATTCTTGTGATGGGTCTTAATTGCTGGGCGACAACCAATAACACCTAACGCCGGGCTACACTACAAATTGTTATTGGTGTCGCGTATTAGGTCTGAGGAATATCGTTATGGCGTATAAATTCCGCGAGGTTGCATCTGGCTTGCGGTGTTTTCTAGCACTCCTTCCACAGATACTGAACGTATATAAGCGGGCTAGTAGAGCCTATCTCATCCTTTCAATGCTGCTGACGATTTACGACGGCATTGCGGTTTCTATTTCTATCTATTTTACAAAGCTTTTGGTCGATGAAGCCGAGTCGCTCTGGATCGCTCGGCAGGCCAATGAGCCGATGGATTACACGACGCTCGGTGTGTTGATGGGGGGACAAATCGCGGTGTGGATCGTCGCGTTGGCGACGGATGTTCTATGGCGTCCAATGAGAGCAATTCTGGGCACAAGGGCCACTTATGTGGCTCAGCACGATTTAGTAGAAAAAGCTAGTAGGGTTCCATATCGCTTCTATGAGGACAGTGCGTTCTACAACAAGATAGAAGCAGCAGAACAAAGAAAAGACTGGCCTGAATACACGTCGCTTTTCCTCTTCCAAGCGGTATCTTCGATCTTAGGTCTCGTCTCGGTTACGGGTCTTCTCTCGCTCTTTAGTGGATGGCTTTCGCTCCTTGTTATCGTCGCAGCAATCCCCTATTTCTTGTCACAACTTCGCTACATACTCGACGGGCACGAACTCTTCCGGTATCAGAGTTCGGATCGTCGCCGCCTCGAATATCACGTAAAGGTATTGTGCGATCGCGCGTATGCAAAAGAGGTGCGGCTCTTTGATTTTGCCCAACACTGGTTGTCAAGCTACAAGGCGATTTGGGAGAAGTGCTACCGCGAGAATCGCACAATGTTTCTAGCGCGAAACAAGATTGTACTCATCGCAGATATTCCAAGCATAGCTGCTGCTGCGGGGATATACCTCTTCATAGTTCTGTGCGCCAGTCAAGGTATCATTAGTCTCGGAGACTTGGCCATGGGTTTGGCCGCCACGCTCCAGTTTCGCAATACGACAAGGCTCATGGCGAATGGAATTGCCCAATTGTTCCGATGTAGTTTGTTCATATCGGACTACTTTGAATTCATGCATCTTCCCGAAGGGAACAAGGACGAGACTGCTCAACCATCCCAAGCGCGACGAGGGGCACAGGCGACACACGAACCCATGATCAGTTTTAGGAATGTCAGCTTTCAGTATCCCGGGGAGCGCGGCGATGCGCTCAATGACGTCTCGTTTGACATCTACGATTCCGAGACAATTGCCCTCGTAGGTAGAAACGGTGCGGGTAAGACCACATTGGCGAAGCTGCTATGTGGCTTGCTAGAGCCGACTGAAGGAACGGTGTTATTTCGCGGCAAAGAGATTCACGCCGATAGTCAGAATGCCTTGCTCGCGGCGACGTCGGCTGTCTTTCAGGACTTTGCCCAGTACGAGCAAACCGTAGAAGACAACATTCGGCTGGGCGACATGCGTCGAGAGGATATCGATGGCGGCATAGATGAGGTCGTCGTCGCAACCCGTTTAGACCACGTTCTCAAGGGGTTGCCCGACGGCCTACAAACCCAGTTGGGGCGATCTTTGGAGGGTACCGATCTGTCGGTTGGGCAGTGGCAGCATCTGGCCCTTGCTCGTTGTCTCTATAAGGCGGGGGCTGAGGTACTTATTTTGGATGAACCGACGGCGGCGATGGACCCAGAGGCCGAGTATGAATTGTACAAATTGCTGCTGGATATCGCTGGCCGTCGGACTTCCATTTTGGTGTCACACCGACTATCAACAGTTAGGACAGCTAGCCGTATCTTAGTGCTCGACGAGGGCCGTCTATGCGAGGAAGGCCGACACGAGGAATTAGTCCAGCGCGATGGAATCTATGCCAAGTTTTTCAAGATGCAGGCAGAAAGATATCAAGCAGTATGAGTGATAGAGAAGTGGAAGTTTGAAATTGTCGATAGGGGTTTCTTGCGGTGAAAGTCTGGACTTGCCCTGTTTTAGCGGACAATGCTTGAGTCATGGTGGACTTGATGGGTTCGAGTCGCTGGGATCAAAATCATGGACCCTCCCTTCTTGAATATCCTGTCGAACTTGCTGTACCATTTTGTCCAACCAAGCATGAGATTTTTTTAATCCCACTAGGGCGTCCCATTCGGCTTCGTCCTTATCGTCCTCTGGACTCCAAGTATCATCTACTACCGCTAGGAGCACTTCCGCGATAGCGTCCTGCTCTTTTTCGCTCAGCGTTGAGATTTTGTCGAAAGCATTTTTGAGTTTGTTGGTCATATCGGTCCTCGTTAAGATAGGATATATTCCAACAGCGGAATCGCGTACTAAGCATACCTGAATAGTTTTTCTGCGTCAATCTCGATACCCAAGCCGGGGCCATCCGGAGAGACCCAACACATGACGAGTAAATACGGCTATTCGGAAGAGGGTTTGAAGCACTATACTAGCTACCGGGCGAAGGGTCCGATTGTGGTGGATGGGCACCTCGACGAAGAATCGTGGCAACTGGTGCCGAAATCGCCGCGTTTTGAGGATCTGGAGGAACCGGGCCGGCCGGCTCTTTTCGATACCCGGGCTGCGGTGCTGTGGGACGACGAGTACCTCTACGTGGGATTTTGGGTGGAAGAACCGGATGTGCGAGCGACTTATACCACACGCGATTCCATGATCTGCGAGGAGAACGACGTGGAGGTCTTCATTGCCGGCGAGGACAGCTATTACGAATTCGAGTTGAACGCCTTGGGCACGATCATGGAGCGGTTTTACGTGTGGCAGGACGCCTATATCGAGGCTGGGTACGCCAAGCTGCCCGAATTCGATCTGCTGGGTACCCGGCTGGTGGACACCCTCGGAGGACCGCAGTCGGGACACCGGCATCCGCGCGGGCGGCGTTGGGCCTTTCGTGAATGGGACATGCCGGGTTTGCAATGGGCGGTGCAGGTGGACGGCACCATCAATGATTCCAGCGACACCGACCGGGGCTGGACCGCTGAAATCGCCTTTCCGTGGCAGGGCTTGAAGCACTTGGCGGACGGGCGCTCGCTGCCGGCGCGGGAAGGGGATATATGGCGGATGGATTTTTCGCGTTTCCAGTGGATTGAGGAGGGCGGCACGCGGGTGTGTCCGGGATGGGCTTGGACCAGCCACGGGACCTATGATTCGCACATTCCGGATCGCTTCAGTGTGATACACTTTTCCGCAAAGGTGGTGGGTGAGGAATGAATGACAAGACCGTGCGCTACATCTGCCATAGGACCGAAGACGCCATTGATGTGGACGGCCACCTGCAGGAGGAAGCCTGGACGCGGGCACCGCGCTCTCCGCGCTTTGGGGATCACAGCGGACGGCGATCGCTTTTCGATACTCGGGCGGCCATGTTGTGGGATGACGAGAATTTTTACGTGGGCTTCTGGCTGGAAGACCGCGATGTGTGTGGTGCGGAGGAAGAGGATTCGCTGTCAGTTCGGCAGGACAACAATGCGGGAGTGCTCCTCGTTGGTCGGGGAGCGTATTACGAACTGGCGGTCAATCCGCTGGGTGCGACCGCGGAGATGTTCCACATCTGGAAGGAGGCCTATCAGCGCGGCGGCCGCTACGACGTGCCGGAGTTCGATCTGGCGGTGCATCGGCCCGAAGTTTTGGGCGGGGGTTCGAATTCCGATTATCGCGCCATGCGCTGGGCTTTTTCGCATTGGCGCTTTCCCGGATTACAGGTCGGGGTGCAAGTCGAGGGCACCCTGAACAAACGGGATGATATCGACCAAGGCTGGAGCGTGGAACTGGCTTTCCCTTGGGAGGGGTTGAAAAGGCTGGCGGACGCGCAAAGTCTGCCCCCGGCCGTCGGCGATGTCTGGCGAGTTGGGCTGGTGCGGCGTCAGATCATCGATCAGCGCGCTAGTCGGCGGCAGGTTTTGTGGACTTGGCAGCCTCTTGTCGAAAGTAACCTGCACGTGCCTGAGACGCATCTAGAGGTGGAATTTTCCCGCGTGCCGTCGGGCGAATCTTCCGCGAATTCGGCGTAGGTGTTCAGCGGTCTCATAGACTGTCCTTCAAGAGAAGATACAGATCGGCCAGCCCTTCTTGCGAGCTAGACGCACTAACCGGATGTCTGGATTGACCACGACGGGACGAGCGACCGCGGCCAGCAAGAAGCGATCGGCGAAGGCGTTTCCGTAGGCCGTGGATTCGCGCAGGTCGAATTTGTATGTGCGCGCCACTTCTTCTGACTGGCGGACCTTTTCACGCCCGGATACGCGCGGGCCGTCCAAGTCGCCCGTCAAGCGTCCCTGCTTACAGACCAGCTTGGTGCCAACGACGAAATCCAAATTGAGAAGATCCCTCAGGGGTGCGATCAGGATCTCCGGCGCTCCCGACACGATGCCGAGACAATCGCCAGCGGCGCGATGTGTTTCTATTAGGCGCTTGGCTTGATCTGGGATTTGGCGAGTTAGTTGCTGGCTACAGAAGGTCTCAGCCGTCTCCGCGAGTAGGTCCATCTCGACGCCGCCGAAGTAGGTCTTGTTGGACTGGATGCCGCGAGTAGGGATGCGGACGACCCAAGACAGGAACGCGCGAATCGCCCCTGGGACGGTCAGCTTGCCAGTCGTCAGCGCGAAGCGGATGAACTCCCTTTCGGCGCTAGTACCGGGCAGCAGCGTCCCGTCTAGATCGAATATCGCGGCTTTCACGGTACTGGCTAATCTCGGAGCAGACCGGGAAACATTTTGCGGAACAAAACGTCTTGGCTGTCCCATATTACCGGGATGCCCCGCACGATGCACATCACCACCGTCAGCCAGACGATTGCCTGCCCGATTAGCAGCAGCAACTCCGTGGACACCCCGATTGACCAACCGTACTCGGCTTGGCCGGACTGAATCAGCAGCACCGCGCCCAGATAGACAAACACGACCGCCTTGGTAAAGCCGTAGAGCGCCCGACTGAAGCGGGAGCTCACGAGCGCCTTTGCCCAGCGGCTGCGCATCATCGTCTTATTGCCGAAGGCGGTTTGGCCCGCATCTATAAAGGCGAGCGTCCGCAGCCAGTCGATGAGGAAACTGCGAGCGACGACGATGGCCGCAGCCCAGAAGCTGGCCATGCCGATCGACGCAAAATAGACCCAGAACACGTTCTCGACGATGCGATCCCCGGCGATGTCGAACATCGCGCCTAGATCGGATTCAATGCCGAGGCGGCGGGCAATGATGCCGTCGAGCGCGTCCATGTAAAGGGTGGCGATGGTCAGTAAGACCGCTATACCGCAGGCGATGGTGTTGACTTTGTACAGCCCAATTACTAGGAACACTAGGAATATTCGGATCAACGTCACCAGATTCGCTTGCATATTCACCTCCCTCGAAATGCAAGAATATCGACTAGCGATAGGATCTCATTATAATATGGGACCTAAGTACACGACAGTAGAGCGGTATGAGATGCTTCGCTTTGCTCAGCATGACAGCATGAGGCGTCATCACCTGTCATGCTGAGCAAAGCGAAGCGGAGTCGAAGCATCTCGGCACCCCATGCCTAACGTCCATTGGATTACTGTCGTGTACTTAGTATGGGACAAAAAGTAGCAGGTGCCGATGAAAAATTACAGTGTCAGAATGATCCGCGAGCAGATGGAAGGTATTCCGCAATTCCCGATCCCCAAAGGGTTTGCCATGCGGAATTACCGGCCGGATGAAGGGGCTATCTGGACGCGGATTCAGCGGGCGGCAGAGCCGTACTTCGACATTGACGACCAGCTTTTTGTGCGCGAATTCAACCGCGATTTTGGGGCGCTGGAGGAGCGAAGTTTTTACCTGACCACCGATGCCGGCGAAGAGATCGGGACCATCACGGCGTGGTGGCAGCCCGATTTAGACGGCGAGGATTGGGGCCAGATTCACTGGGTTGCGATTCACCCGGACTATCAGGGACGCGGACTTGCCAAGCCGATGATGTCTGTGGCGATGGCATACCTCAAGCGATTCCACGAGCGCAGTTTTCTCGGCACCTCAAGCGGGCGGATTCCCGCCATCAAAGTGTATCTCGATTTCGGATTTTATCCAGACCTTGAGCAAGAGAATAGCCAACAGGCTTGGGCGGAAGTCGCGTCCGTTTTGCAACATCCGGTTCTAAGGGCCTGCGGTTTTTAGCAGGGCGAGTGTCCGCAGTCCAGACGCTGATCGTGCCAATGTGAAACCGTCGGCCCCATCAATCCAACCCTAGGTCCGCGGCGATCACTTGCCAGGCGTTGTAACCTGGTAGCCCGGTGATGTTCCCCGACGGGTGGCAGCACGCACCGCACAGGTATAGCCCCGCCAGATAGCCCCGGTAGTGGCCAGCGCCCGAGAAGGGCCGGTTGTAGCCGACCTGACCGTGGCCGAGGGAGCCTACTAGTAAGTCGCCATCGCGCATGTTCGGCAGTCGCTTGGGGATGTGGTGGACCGGACGGATCAGATGCTCGCGCACGGCATCCCGCAGGTTCGGTGCGTAATCGGCCCAGGCGTCGATCATGCGGTGGCCGTGGGCTGTGGCCTCTGCGTCCCAGTTATCGGCGTGGCCGCGCAGACGGAAGGGCACCTTCTCCCACATGAAGGCGGTATGGGCATTGCCGGGTGCTTGGGTGGCGTCGAAGCGGCTGGGACAGGATCCCCACATTACCGTCGGCGGCAACTGGCCCCGCTCGTGCGCCCGTACTATGTCGTCGAAGTCGGGCACCGACTGTAGGCCGAGGAGGACCATGAAGGCGTCGTCCAGCTCGGGATTGGACTCGGCTGCCGAGTAGAGCGGGGCCTCGTCGAGGTTGAGGTAGAGGCCGAACAGGGGTGCCAGTAGGTTGTAGCGGAACGCGGCGGCTTGGTCGCGCCAGGAAGCTGGCAAGTGCGCGGGATCAATCAGGTCGAGGAAGGTCTGCTGCGGGTTGAGACCCGAGGCGATGAAATGGCGGGCGTCGATTCGCTCTCCCTCGGCCGTGACGACTCCGGTGGCTCGTCCCGGCTCGCCGGCGATAGGCTGCACCGCGATTTGCGTCAGTTCGACGTCGGTGCGCACTTCGCCACCGGCCTCGGCGACGGCGGAGACGAGAGCTTCGGCTAGCCGGGCCGAGCCGCCGACGCACATTTGCGCCTTGCCGCGGGCGGCCAACAGAGCCGGGATGTGGTGGCCGAAGCCGGGAGCGCGCGGATCGACTTCGCGCAGGCCGTTGAAGAATAGGAGGCCGGCCTGCACCGCTGGGTTCTCGAATTCGCGCAGCACGAATTCGCGTGGGGAATAGGTGCTTGTTTCTAGGAGCAAGCGACCCTCAGCCGTGGCTTCCAAGCGGCGCTGGCGCTCTGGGGGTGACAGCGGGGGTGCCTGCGCCTCGGGTTCCAGAATCTTCGTCACGATTGGTAGGAATGCCTCGCGCCAACGACGTAGGCTAGCGGCGTCGCGGCGGCTGAACTGGGCGAAGGAGTCGGCGGTGCGCTCGAAGTCCGTCCACCAAGTTAGAGAGCGCCCGTCCGGGAGTAGCATGGCCACGTTTAGATCGGGTTCGAGGTAGCGGGCACCGTGCCGCTCGAGTTCGAGTTCGGCGTACCACGGCATCCGGGTCACGCCTCTATGGTAGAACGAGTGGGTGTTGTGCAGGAAGCCGGAGCCGACCGGCCACTCTTCGGTGCGCAGTCCGCCGCCGGGCACGGCGTTCCGCTCTAGGCTGACGACGCGCAGGCCGGCCCGGCACAGGTAGGCCTGTAGAATCAGGCTGTTGTGGCCGGTTCCGAGGATGATGCCGTCATACGTGGAGTCCGCCATGACGAGCAATCTAATGTCCGGTGATTTAAAAGGGCAATTGCCATGTTTATGGATATATAGCAGTCCTAAATCATTCACGAGATGATCCGCAGATGGACGCAGATAGACGCAGAACAGTAGAAACAAGACGATCCGCAGCTCGAATCGTTCAAGTCATTTAGGGTTGCTATATTACATGCTTTATGTATGAGAACGACGATTCAGTTGGATGACCAGTTGCTGTTAGAGGCCAAGCAGCACGCTGCGCAGACGGGCCGCACACTCAAGGCGGTGATCGAGGATGCGCTGCGCGAAGCCTTGGCGCGCACGGAAGCCACTCGGCTACAAACCCGCGTCCCTTTGCAGACCTTCAAAGGGCGAGGTGTGCAACCCGGCGTCGATTTGGACGATACTTCGTCCCTCCTCGACCTGATGGAGCGGGATGGTGGTCCTGCTTGACGTCAATGTCCTGCTCTACGCCCACCGCGAGGAAATCCCCGACCACCCGGCTTATCGAGCTTGGCTGGAAGAATTGATCCACAGCCCCCAGGCCTACGGCCTAACCGATCTCGTGGTGTCCAGCTTTCTCCGCATCGCCACCCACCGCCGCATCTTCGATCCGCCCAGCCCGCTGGACACAGCACTGACTTTTGCAGACCAAATTCGCGATCGTCCCAATCGCGTGGCCATCGCGCCCGGTGCCCGCCACTGGGAGATATTTACTCGGCTTTGTCGGCAGGTGCAGTGCAAGGGGAATCTGATTCAGGACGCGTACTTGGCTGCTCTAGCCATTGAGTCAGGTAGCGAATGGATCACTACCGACCGCGACTTCAGCCGTTTTCCCGACCTGCGCTGGCGCCATCCACTCGCCTAGGCGCGCTGCTTGATGGTGTTTTTCGAGTTGGACGATAGCCGGACTGGCGCACCTAGACGTCCTAAACCAATAGAGGACCGTAGCTACAGTGGGAAGTTCATGGTGCGCGTGCCGCCAGAATCGCACCGCGCCCTCGCCATTCAAGCGGCCGAGCAAGGGGTGAGCTTGAATTGGCTCGTGAATGCGCGGCTTGCAAATGCCACCTGATGGGGTTGCGGTGCTCTCGTCCGCAGGCTCTTCAGTCGCCCGTTCTCGGCGGCCAGGTGGCGAAGTACTCGGGTGCCCAGCGTCTGGCGAGGTGGTAGTTGCGTTTGTGATAGGACCCGGCGGGTGGTGCCTTCTCGGCTTCGATCCAAGCTTCGGCACCAGCTAGCTGGGGAAACTCTAAGATCCCGAGAAACTCGCCTTCGGTGTTGGTCCCAAGGAGGCGGAAGACCTCCCCGTGGATGAGGTCGTGGTTTTGGGCGACCTCTTGTAGTCGTTGCCGGCGATCCTCGTCGCCGCGCGTCCGGGGGTCAACTTGGTCGGAGCCGCGACGCCAGCCGCCGAAGGCGAGCACGACGATCGAGGAGGGATCGACGGTCAGGGGTGGGATTACGTGCGGGTCCGCGTCGGGGGCTACGGAGGGCTCGGGCTTGCGGGGTAGCCAAGCTAGGCTCTCCGGTTGCCAGCGGCGGGCGAGGGAGTAGGAGTAGAAGCCGTAGTGTCCGTACGGAGGTTCCGTCTCAGCCGCCATCCAGGCCTCGGCACCGGCTAGGTCTGGGAATTCGATGGTCCAGAACCGCTCCCAACTGTTGCGGGATGTCAGCAGGCGGTACCCGTGTATGCCGATCAGCTTGTGGTGTTCGGAGACGGACAGCATCAGGTCCACGTGCTGGCGCTCGTAGTCGCGCCGCTGCTCGTCGTCGAGCTGATGCCACTGAGGCAAGCGTCCGCCCCGGAATAGAATGACGACGCTGTCGCCTTGAGCTGAGCTAGTCATGCAAACCCTCCTGTTGGATTGCCTCGTCCGATCATCTCACGCACCTAACGCCCTATTTCTTCATCCCGACGGAATGGGGTGATGAAGCTACGCCAACTCGCCAATCAGCCTGCGGATGTTGGCGTAGTTCGTCTGCATGGCTTCGAGCCGCGAGCCGCTTGCCGGTAGGAAGTGGGTGGCGATCGATAGGACGACGTCGCAGCGGTTGTCGCGCAGGTTGCGCAGGATCGTCGGGTAATCGACGTGGCCCTCACCGATGGGCGTGTACTCGAATTCGAGCTTTGCGCCGTTTATGGTGCGCAAATCTTTAGCGTGGACGCCGTACAGGTAGGGGCGCAGGTTTTCGAAGCCGGCGGTGGCGTTGTCAACTTCGCCGCAATTGTAGTTGTCCGCTGGACACCAGAGCACCTTGAAGCGCCGCGAGCCGACGGCTTCGACGATGCGGCGGAAGTTGCGGCTGGTGTTGCCGTAGTTCCACTGCATCATCAGGAAGGCGACATCGACATCGTATTTTTCGGCGAGGTCGGCGAACATGGAGAATGCCTCGACGAGCTTTGCCATGTCGCCGTCGGAGATGATGCCGCCGCGCGTTGCCCAGCGCATCGGCCAAGTGGGCTTGCCGCCGGTGTACTCGGCCGGCCAAGCGAAGCTGCTGCAGCCGACCGCGCCGATCCCCAAGCGGGCTGAAACTTCCATCGCTCGTTCCAGCTTGGTAAAGTGCTCTTTGAACTGGGCGTGTTCGAGCATCTTGCCCGGCTCAAGCTCGGCGAGGTGTACTGTTTTGAACAGTCCCGCGCCGTCGAGCAGGAAAAACTCGAGACCGTGCGCGGCGACCTGTTCGGCGGCTTGGTCTATCTCGGCGTCGGCAAGCTCGTAGAGGCTGCGATTGTTGGAGTGGGTGCCGCACCAGATGTAGTGCGCGCCGAGATCGTGCGCTGTGGCCAGCGATTGCTCGAAGGGCTGCTGCAGCTCGCCGAGGTAGATCCCCATTTTGAATTCGTATTGGTCGCTCATGATTTTCCTATCCCCGCGAAGGCTCGGGCATCTCGGCCCGCGCTTTCGCCGCTAGTTCTTTGAGGTGGCTGTCGTTGGCCATGCGCTGTTCGAGGTGTACCATGCGGCGTTTGCTCGCCGTGGCGAGCATGGTCTCGCCGTACGCACGCTCCGCCCAGAAGCGGGCAAGCCCGGCGAGGTCCTGTTTGACGAGGTCGAGCTGATCGTCGGGCACGCGCACCATGCAGTTGATGGTGAACATGCGGCGGCGGCCACTGCCCCCGAAGGCCGCGTGTTTGAGGTTGTGCTGGAAGACGACGACGTCTCCGGGGACGATTTCGAGCGCGACGGCTGGGACTTGGTCGCCGGAGATGCCCCATTGCGCTTGCGATTGCCGCGCGTTCGCTTCGAGCGTCTCGGCGTACTGATCGCCGCGACGGTGGCTGCCCGGGATCACGCGCAGGCAGCCGGTGTCGCGGGTCAGGTGGTCGAGGTAGAAGGCGATCTTGACGTGGCGTATTTCCTTTTGGTAGCCGTCGGAGTGCCACTGGGTGTCGCCGGCGTAGTAGTTGCCGTCGGAACTGCTGTAGTTGAAGTCGTCGCCGAGCAGACTGGCGAGCAAGCCCTCGATGCGCGGATCGTCGAGCAGCGCGCACAGGCGCTCATGTTGGTCGATGAAAGGCACGATGCAGGAGCGCCGTTCGCCGTCGTGCGGTTGGCCGTCGTGGCCCCCGCCGCGCTCGGCCCAAACCTGCTCAAAGGCGTCGATGATTTCGTCGATGCAGTCGGCCATCAAGCCCGGCAGTGCGAGGTAGCCGAAGGTGTCGAAGAAGTTGAGTTGCTGTTGGTTGAGGCGGATCATGTGGTTTCTCCCGCAGAGCTTGACGGAGGGTGAGTTAGAGACGCAAAAAAGAGATTGGCTCTCGCTATCTATAGATAGTACTGCGATGACCAACCTTCACGATATAGACGATCAGGGCATCGTCCTCAATTGAATAAATGATTCTATATGCTCCTTGTCGCACTCGATAGCGGTCCAATCCAGAGAGCTTTTCAACCCCTCGTGGACGAGGATCGTTCGTTAGGGCGCGAATTCGAGCAATGATGCGCTGGCGTTGTTTTTTCTGCGGAATCGCCTCAATTTCCCGGACGGCAGAGGGCTTGATCTGAATTTTATAGCTTGCCACTGCGCTTGAGATCTTTGACGACATCCTCAAACGGCAAATTGGGTTCGGCGTCCCGCTCGTCGAAGGTACTCAAATCCTCGGCATCCTCGATTAGGGTGCGCCTCACGGCATCATTGACCAAGGCGGAGATCGACCGGTTTGCTTCGGCAGCCTGTAGCTGAAGAGCACGGTGAAGCGTAGGATCAAAGTCGATGGTGATTCGTTTGGTCGTATTAGTCATAAGAAAAGTGATAACCTCATAGTGTTAAAACGCATAGCGGATTCATTGGCTGTCGCCAAGCGGCGGCGTTCCTCCCACAGCGCTTGACGGAGGGTGGGGGAGGCGATACATTGGCGGCGCTTTGGACGCCGTGTTCAATCTAATAAGGCATCTGTCCTTACTCAATGGCTGTATAAATGCCTCTCGCTGATTGAGGATAGAGGGTAGCGATGAAAATTGTTGACGTAGGTGCCGTGTTGCTGCAACCCATGCCGTGGGTGCTGGTGAAGGTGCGCACCGACGAGGGGATCACCGGCATTGGCGAGGCTTATCACGGAGCCGGCGTCCACCACATTGCCGTCGATGAACGCCTCACCCAACGCGCCCTTATCGGCCAAGACCCGCGCAACGTCGATAAGCTATTCCGCGATATGAAAAGCTCGATGTCGGCGTCGGGGTACTACCAAGGCGCGGTGATGAGCGCGATCAGCGGCCTTGAGATGGCGCTGTGGGATATTACCGGGCAGGCGATTGGCGTGCCGATCTGGCAATTGTTAGGCGGCGCGTACCGCGACTCGATTCGCGTGTACAACGACTGCCACGCCGGCGACGAGGACGACAATCCCGAATCTTGGGTAGCTAAGGCCAAGGAAGTGGAAGCGCGCGGCTTTGACGCTATCAAGTTCGACATCGACCCGCGCCCCGACCGGCGCGACCACTATAACCGCACCATGAGCAACAGCGACATCGCCTTCCACATTGAAGTGGTCACGGCGCTCCGCGAGGCGCTGCATCCCAACACGGATTTGCTCATCGACGCCCACTGGGCGTACGCTCCGCACGACATTCTCAAGGTTGCCTATGCCTTTGAAGCGCTGAATTTGATGTGGTTGGAAGATCCGATTCCGGCTGAAAACGTCGCCGCGCTCAAGGAAGTGAAGAACGCGACGCGCACGCCGATCTGCACCGGCGAAAACCTGTACACGCGACACGGGTTCCGCGAGCTGGTCGAGACGCAGGCGACGGACATTATCTCGCCCGATCTGGCCAAGGCCGGCGGCCTGTCCGAGGGACGGCGCATCGCCGATTTGGCCGACATTTATTACATCCCGATTTCACCGCACAACATTTGTAGTCCGATCGGCACCGTGGCCATGTGCCACACGTGCGCTGCTTCGCCCAACTTTCAGGTGTTGGAGTTTCACCACCTCGACAACGAGTTGTGGAACAGCCTCACGGTGGAGCGCGACCTAATCGTCAACGGGCATATTCCCTTGCCGCAGGCTCCGGGGCTTGGAGTTGCGCTCGACGAGGAAGTGGCTCGCAGCGCGGCGCGCGAGGACCTCGGCTTCTTCGACGCGGAGTCGAGCTAACTTGTCGCTTAACTACGTTTTTCGACGATTTGGGGTATTCCTGCTGATCGTGTGGGCGGGGGCTACGATCAATTTCTTGATGCCCCGAATGGCCCCGGTGAATCCCATCCGCGAGCGCCTGTTGCAGGCGGTGTCCTTTGGCGGCGCGGGTAAGACCGACATGGAGGCGGTGGTGGCCACGTACGAGGCACGCTTCGGTCTCGATCAGCCGCTGTGGAAGCAGTACTTGCGCTACTTAGGCGATGTGGCGCGCCTCGACTTTGGGGTTTCCATCGCCAATTTTCCGAGCCGCGCTTCTGACATCATCATGCGCGCCCTGCCGTGGACGCTTGGGCTGTTGACGACGGCGACGCTGATCGCCTTTGCCCTCGGCACGGTGCTCGGCGCGTTGCTGGCTTGGCCGCGATCACCCGGTGCTTTGCACTACTTTGCCGCGCCTTTCTTGGCGCTGTCGGCGATTCCCTACTACTTGCTCGGACTAGTTCTCGTTTTTCTCTTGGGCTTTACTCTGCGCGCCTTTCCACTTGGCGGCGGTTTTACCTTGGGAACGCTGCCTGGGCCGACGTTGGCCTTTGCCATCGACGTGATTTATCACTCCATCGTCCCCGCCTTGTCGATCGTGCTGTCGTCGGTGGGGTTTTGGGCTTTGTCGATGCGCGGTATGATGGTCACCGTCCAGGGCGAGGACTACGTCAATTACGCCGAGGCGCGGGGGCTGAAGAGCCGCGACATTTTCTTCCGCTACGCCCTGCGCAACGCGCTGTTGCCGCAGACTACGGCTTTGGCGCTGGCTATGGGCTACGTGGTGTCCGGGGCGGTGCTGGTGGAGGTGGTGTTCGCGTATCCGGGTGTGGGTACGGTGCTGTACCGCGCTGTGCAGACTTTTGACTACTTCGTCATCTACGGCGTCGTGCTCATGGTTATCCTCGCTATCGCTCTGGTGACGTTGATTCTCGACTTGGTTTATCCGCTCCTCGATCCGCGCATTGCCTACCGCCGATGAGGCTCTCGCCGATCTCCGCGGCGGCGCGCCGCCATCCTCAGCTTACGGCTGGTTTAATCGTCGTCTTTGTCGTGCTCGCTTTTGGTCCTGTGGGAACCCTGTTCGTCGATACGGATTTGGCCCGCGTCGGTGCGGCTGAGCCGAATCTGTCGCCGTCGTCGGAGCACCTGCTAGGCACTGATGCGGCGGGGAGGGATTTGCTTGCGGTGATGGTGGCAGGTACGCCGCTTACGCTTAGGATCGGCTTCCTCGCTGGTGCTGTGGGGCTTGGTATCGGCATCATCCTTGGCTTCTTAGCTGGGTACTTTGGCGGTTTGGTCGATACCTTGATTCGGGGGGCTGCCGACGTGCTGCTGACTGTGCCCGGCCTGCTGTTCTTAGTGGTGCTGGCGACCTCGCTGCGCACGGCTGTTACGGTCGATATGATGGCCCTCGTGGTGGCCTCGCTGGCGTGGATGCTGCCGACGCGCACGATTCGCGCGCAGGTGCTGTCGATGCGCGAGCGCGCGTACGTGCAGGTGGCGCGGCTTTCCGGCATGAGGGATCTGGAGATTATCGCTCGCGAGTTGCTGCCGAATTTGTTGCCCTATCTGGCGGCTAGCTTTGTCAGTGCCGTGGGTGCTGCGGTGTTGGCTTCGATTGGACTGGAAGCGTTGGGTTTGGGGCCGCAGAACGAGCCTACGCTTGGGATGACTATTTACTGGGCTTTGTACTACACTTCGCTGCTGCGGGGAATGTGGTGGTGGTGGGCGCCGCCGATTTTGATGATCGTGCTGATTTTCATCGGCTTGTTTCTCGTCTCTATGGGATTGGACCGCATCGCCAATCCGCGGATATGGAAGGTCTCGTCGTGAGCCGCGTCGTGCTACGGGTGCAGGACTTGCGCGTCCACTACCACACTCCGAGGGGACCGGTGCGCGCCGTAGAGGGCGTTGGTTTTGAATTGCGGTCGGGAGAACGGCTGGGCTTGGTGGGCGAGTCGGGCTCGGGCAAATCGACGACGGCCATGGCTCTGATGCAGCTAATCCGGCTGCCCGGGCGGATTGAGGGGGGGCGGGTTGAACTTGACGAACTAGAGTTGTTGTCGTTGTCCGAGGAAGAGATGCGGAGCGTGCGCTTTTCGCGGATCTCTTTGATACCCCAAGGCGTGATGAACTCGCTCAATCCGGTGATGCGCGTGGGTGCGCAGATCGCCGACACGATTGAGGCGCACGAGGAGCGGCCGGATCGCGAGGCCCTGCAGGAACGGGTTAGAAGCCTGCTGGCGCTGGTTGAATTGGACCCGGCGACGGCGCGCATGTACCCTCACGAACTCAGCGGCGGCATGAAGCAGCGCGTGGGCATGGCTATTGCCGTGGCCTTGCGGCCCCAAGTGATTATCGCTGACGAACCGACTAGCGCCTTGGACGTGGTCGTGCAGAAGCGGGTGATGGACACTTTGTTCCGCGTGCAGGAGGAACTCGACGCCGCGGTGATTTTGGTGGGCCACGATATGGGGCTGATGGCGCAGTGTGTGGACCGCATCGGCGTGATGTACGCCGGCCGGCTGGTAGAACTGGGGCCGGTGCAAAGTCTGCTCGAAGAGCCGCTGCATCCGTACACGCGTCTGCTGGTAGAAAGTCTGCCGTCCTTGGAACGCAAGGGCGTGTTTCGCGGCATTCCCGGACTGCCGCCTTCGCTGCTGGAGCCGCCGCCGGGGTGTCCCTTCCATCCGCGCTGTCCGCAGGTGATGGATAGCTGCTCAGATCGCGTGCCGGAGTTGGAAGAGGTGGCTGCTGAGCGCCGGGCGGCCTGTCATCTGCATACAGAGGTCTCGTGAACACGCCACTGTTAGAAGCGCGGGGAGCCAGCCGAACCTTTGGCGGCGGCGTGTTCGACCGGCAGCAGTTCGTCGCGGTTGCCGACGCCTCGCTGGTGATCCCGGAGGACGAGCCCGTGGTGGTGGCTATTGCCGGGGAAAGCGGGAGCGGCAAGACTACCCTAGCGCGTCTGCTGCTGGGGATCCTACCTCCGACTGGCGGATCGGTGCGCTACCAAGGTACGGAATTGAGCGATCTCGATGCCAAGGCGCGGCAGAATTTTCGCCGACAGGTGCAGGCCGTGTTTCAGGATCCCTTTGAGGTGTTCAATCCGTTCTACCGGGTGGACCACACTCTGACGGTGCCGATTGCCAAGTTCTTCCCGGAGCTGTCGCGTAGCGAGCGGCGGCAGCGGATTGAGGAGGGGCTGCAAGCGGTCGGGCTGCGCCCGGAGGAGACCCTTGGGCGTTATCCCCATCAGCTAAGCGGCGGTCAGCGCCAGCGCATCATGGTGGCGCGGGCGCTGCTGCTCGACCCGCGCGTGATTGTGGCTGACGAGCCAGTGTCGATGGTAGATGCCTCGTTGCGCGCTACCATCTTGGAGACCTTGTCTCGCATCCATCGGGAGCGCGGCATCAGTCTCGTGTACATCACGCACGACCTGACTACGGCGTACCAACTGAGCTACACCATTCTCGTCATGTATCAAGGTGCGGTGGTCGAGGTGGGCGATGTGGAGCAGGTTATCAAGGCACCGAAGCACCCTTACACGCAGCTACTGGTGAGTTCCATTCCGCTGCCGGATGCAAAGCGACGCTGGGGCGAAGGTGCCGTTGAGGTTGCGTCTAGCGGGCCGACTGTGGAAGAGGGCGCAGAGATTCCGAGTGCCACCGGCGGCTGCGCCTTTGCCGAGCGCTGTCCTCACGTCATGCCGCGCTGTCGGCAAGAATGTCCGCCGTTGGTGCAGACTGATGACGGTCGTGCCGCTGCCTGCTATCTCTACGAGGACGCTGCGGTGCTGTCGGAAGAACAGGTCGCCGGCTTGTCCTATGGAGAGGGTGAACGATGAGGGGGATGGGCTGGAGGTATTTGATTCCTTCCGTAGGAGCGACCGGTCGGTCGCCCCTCAATCAGTTCGGGTGCAGGAAGGAGTCTGATGGACGTCTTTGCGTTCCGTAAGGAGCTTATTTCAGAATACGAACGCTTCTCGCGAAGCTTCATCAGTATTCAGGCGGCAGACATTCGCCAAGTTGTTGATGAGGCTTACGACAGTGGCCGTTTCTGGCCCGCTCCCCTCATTCAGTTGAACCCACAGTTGAACCCAAATTTCGTGCCGGGTGGGTCTATTGAAGAGTTTGTGGCAAACGGCACCCTTGATGCGGAATGTGCGAAGATATTTCGCATCAAGAACCCAACCGACTCCCTAGACCAACCGCTCGTGTTACACAAACACCAAGCCGAAGCCATCGCTATCGCTAGACGGGACGAAAGCTATGTCCTGACGACGGGTACAGGATCCGGCAAATCTCTTAGTTACTTCATCCCCATTGTCGATGACGTATTGCGGCGGAAGAAGTCCGGTGACCCCTGTAAGGGCATCTGTGCCATCGTTGTCTATCCGATGAATGCCCTGTGTAACAGCCAGTGCGAGGAGTTGGAGAAGTTTTTGAAGCGCGGCTACGAAGAGGGCAATCAACCGGTGACTTTTGCCCGCTATACCGGCCAAGAAACCAACGAGGAGCGGGAGTACATTGCGAAGAATCCTCCCGACATTCTCCTGACGAACTACGTCATGCTCGAGCTGCTCATGACGCGGTTCGTAGAGACTGATAAAGCAGTGCGGCAACACGCCACCGGGCTGCGGTTTCTGGTTTTGGACGAGTTGCACACCTACCGGGGGCGGCAGGGGGCTCACACCCACTCGTTAAACCTAGCGAAACGAGCTAATTATTGTGGAGATGCCCCATGACGCCGGAACAAATCACAGCACTAGCCGCAACTGGCGAATCCGAGGTGTTAGAGTTCAAGAGCACGACCGGGACGCGCCGAGAGGCACTCAGAACCGTTTGTGCTATGCTCAACCAACGCGGCGGGCACGTTCTGTTCGGTGTCGCGCCGACGGGAGATGTGGTTGGCCAGCAGGTGAGCGAGCGGACGATTGAGGAGGTGAGTGCTGAGATTCAACAGATTGATCCGCCGGCCTTTCCTCCCGTCGAACGGGTTCCCATAGCGGGAGACCGCGAGGTGATCGTGATAAGCGCAACTCAGGGATCTGCGAGACCGTACGTTTACCGGGGTGCGGCCTATCGCCGGATTGGCAATACCACTGTAACAATGTCGGCCGATGAGTACAAGCGGATGCTCTTTGAGCGCATGCACAGCGAGCAACGCTGGGAGAATCAGCCGGCCACTGAGTGGTCAATCGAAGACCTCGACGTGGGGGAGATTCAACGTACGGTTGCCGAGGCGATTCGGCGCGGTCGATTGGAAGACCCCGGGACTAGGGAACCGACCGAGTTGCTGCGCGGCTTGGGGCTTTTTCGGCACGGGGTCTTGTTGCGTGCGGCGGCAGTACTGTTTGGCAGTGCCGAGTGCCTCGAATTTGAGATGCCGCAGTGTTTGCTCCGCGTCGCTCGCTTCCGGGGCCTCGATCGCACGGAGTTTCTCGACAATCGGCAGTTCCACGGCAACGCCTTTGTGCTCTTGGCGAGTGCAGAACGCTTTCTGCGCGATACTTTGCCAATCGCCGGACGCTTTGAAGCGGATCGCTTCGAGCGAATCGACGAACCGCTCTATCCGCCCCTCGCACTGCGCGAGTCGCTGGCGAACGCGCTGTGTCATCGCGATTACGCAATCGGCGGCGGTTCCGTAGGCGTGGCCGTGTACGATGATCGCTTGGAGGTGACTTCTTCTGGTACGCTGCATTTTGGGCTGACCCCAGAGAAGCTGTTCGCGCCGCACGAATCGCTACCTTGGAACCCGCTGATCGCCCGCACTTTTTATCGCCGAGGTATTATTGAAGAATGGGGGCGCGGGACGCTCAAGATGGCGGAATTGACGACTGCCGCCGGGTTGCCGCGTCCCGAAATTGAGGATGCCGGTGGGTGCGTGACGATACGCTTCCGACATGGGCACTATGTACCATCCGAAAAGGACGAAAGAGGTTTAACCAGACAGCAACAAGCAATTCTCGCCCTGTTGGATCGGTCAGACGAGGGTTTGGCATTGCGCGAGATTCGCTCTCGGTTGGAACCGCAGGCCAGTGAACGGCAGGTGAGATGGGCTTTAGCGGTGTTGAGGAAGCAGGGGCTGGCCGTGTCCACCGGCCGCGGTCGTGTGGCTCGGTGGACACGCGTACGAGGCCGATAGGCTGTATTGCCGATTCCTATCGGTGTCTTATTAATGTCTTATTAATGTCTTATTAATGTCTTATTAATGTCTTATTGGGTCTATTGAGGGTCTATTGAGGGGCTATTGAGGGTCTATTGAGGGGCTATGGCACGGACGCGAAAAGATCACGGATTTACCGCACTCAGAATCGAAGGCGGCATTTTGCCTCCTGAGTTTCTCCAGAGCATCGCCGCACTGGAGGCACCCAGACAGACCGGCACCGCCTATAGCCTCTCTAAGTCCCTCGTGCTCAAGGAGGAACTGGCCCGCTACTGGCGAATTGCCAACGATCTGTACACCAGTTATTCCGAAAGCCGTCCTCGCCGCGAACTCAGCGCAGATCAGGTCGGCGTGGGCGAATGCTACGAAAAGGCGCGGGGAGTCGCTTCCGCCCTCGTTTTGGCCAACATGAACAGCCTCCCTCTCGACTGGATTGTCCGTTTCTCGGTTGGGGGCGTCAACATGAACTTCTTCATCGTCAAACAACTCCCCGTCCTGCCACCCGAGACCTATCTTGAAGAGGCACTTTCCGGCCTCAGATACGTCGAACTCATTGTCCCCCGCGTCTTAGAGCTAACGTACACCGCCCACGACCTTGAAGGTTTTGCCCGCGATTTAGGCTACGACGGCCCGCCTTTTGCCTACGACGACGATCGCCGCCATTGCCTCAAGTGCGAACTGGACGCCATCTTCGCGCACCTATACCAGCTAGATCGCGCCGACCTCGAATGGATTTTAGACGCGCCCGAGCCGAGCGCTTCCTTCCCAGCCCTCAAACGCAACGAGATGCAGGAATTCGGCGAATATCGCACCCAACGTTATGTCCTCCACGCCTATGACCAACTGGCCCGCGGCGAGCTTCCAGACCTGACGAAAAGCGACGAGGTTTAATGCTGATTTCTTCCGCAGGAGCGACCGGTCGGTCGCCCTTACATGTTATTCGCCTGTTGGTTGGGTCGCCCCTGCATACCATCCTCGCGGCGTGTGCAATCCTGACTAGCTGCGGGCCGGCTGTGGTGCTGGACGACGTCCCTCGGGACCGCACCATGATCTTGATGAACGGTGGGCCGAACCAGTATTCCCTGTTCGACAATCAGAATCCCTACATCCCTGGCTCCGATCAGGGATTCCATATGGGCACGCTGCCAGCGGTGTTCGAGCCGCTGATTATGTACAACGTGCTCACCGGGGAATACGAGAACTGGCTGGCCGAGAGTTGGGAGTACGACGACAGCTTTACTGTGCTCACTGTGAAAATCCGCGAGGGCATTGAATGGGCGGACGGCGTCCCGTTCACGGCGCGCGACGTGGCTTTCACCTTCGACATGCTGCGCGATCACGCCTCGTCCATGGTGCATCTGGCCGATCTGCCCGAGTTTTTCGACTCCATCGAGGTCGTTGACGATCACACCGTGCGGCTGGTGCTGAAAAAGGTGGGGCCGGCGTTTTGGGCGACTACGCTGAGCAGCAACCACGGCATTTTCGTTTTACCCGAGCACATCTGGAAAGATCAAGATCCCCTAGAGTTTACTTTTCACGACATCGACGGCGGCTTGCCTTTGGGCACAGGGCCCTATCGTCTAGTCTATGCTTCGCCATACCAGAAGATCTACGATTTGCGCGAGGACTGGTGGGGGGCTAAGAAGGGGTTTAAGCGGCTGCCGAGAATTCAGCGAATCATCTACGTGCCGCAGCAGGAGGAGAGCCAAGCCGCGCAACTGCTGCTAACCGATCAGCTCGACATGGCACCTATCATGCAGGTGCTCACGCTCGAAAGCGTGTTAGAGCGCAATGCGCGGGTCGTGACCTTCGCCGATCGGCAGCCGCCCTATGGCTACTTGGACTGGTGTCCGATTGACCTCAACATGAACTGCTCGGAGCCGCCGTTTGACGATCCGCAGATTCGCCGGTCGATCAGCATGGCCATCGACCGGGAGAAACTCGTCCAGCTAGCCGAGTCGGGGGCGGGCGTGGTCGCGCTGCATCCCTTCACGCCCTACGAATGGTTTGCGCCTTTTGACGAGGCCCTGCAGGAGATTCTCGCGCGGCACGGGTACGACACCAAGCCGCACTTGGAAGAGGTGGACCGGATCATGGAGGGGAAAGGGTATCGCAAGGACGAGGAGAGCTTGTGGGTCAATTCGGAAGGAGAACGCGTCGAGATTGCCATGTACGTGCCGCAGTGGCTGCGGGCTTACGGTCCGCCGCTGACTCAACAGCTACGCGACGCTGGTTTTGATGCGAATTTTGACACCTCGCCGGGTTTGACCTCGCTCGTGCAGACGGGGGAGCAGACGGTTTCCTTGGGGTGCAAGGGGCCGAGTGGGGTGCGCGGCATGGATCCCTATCTGATGCTGTCTTATTACACCTCGCAGTACTTCCGGCCCACGGGACAGCCAGCGCCGCTGTGGTCAACCATTTCGCGCTGGCGCAACGAGGAGTTCGACCGCATTGTCGAGCGCATCGCGCCTCTACAGGTTGGCGATGAGGAACTGTTGGAGTTGTTCAGCGAGGCCATGGAGATCTGGGTGGGGGAGTTGCCCGACATCTTTCTGGCACAGCTAATTATTCGCTATCCTTGCAACACCACCCGCTGGACCGGCTGGCCGAGTCAGCAAGACCCCTACGGCTTCCCGCACTCTTGGCAGTGGGAGTTGTTGAAAACCTTCATCCGGTTGGAACCGGCCAGTGGACAAGGGCCATCCGCGCCCCTGTCGATCAGTCCATGACCTCGGAGGAATGTCAAAATCGGAGGCAAAGGGGAATAGGTGCTGCTTGGGTTATTTGTGGGCGTTGGGATGTCCTAAATCCACTTGACCGACTACCGATTATACATTTATTCTCACAAACGTTACTGCTGACCTAACCGCTGAATTTCTAATGCTAACCGTAGCCAGACCAACCTGTGACTCGGAGAAAATTCCGCTTTCGCCCATACCGGCGGTCAATGTCGCTACGGTGCCGCAGCGCAGCCCGTTACGCTATCCCGGGGGCAAGACTTGGCTGATTCCCCATATTCGAGCTTGGCTCAGCGTCACTGACTCGCCACCGGAGTTGCTCATCGAACCATTCGCGGGCGGTGGTATCGTATCCCTCACCGCCGTAATGGAAGGGTTAGTTGACCGTTGCCTGATGGTCGAGTTGGATCGCGATGTGGCCGCTTTCTGGAAAGCGGTTTTATACCATAATGACGAGCTCACGACGAAAATTCTCCATTTTGACGCCACCCGCAGCAATATAGAACGAATAGCCAGACAAACGCCGCGTACCGTAGTGGAGCATGGATTTCGCTCGCTCGTGCTAAACCGCACCAGACGTGGCGGAATATTGGCCAAAGGAGCGGCACTTAACCGTTCTGGCGAAAACGGCAAAGGGGTAGCATCGCGATGGTATCCCAATACCATTGTGCGACGGCTTGAAGCAATCTCAATAAAATCTGACCGGATTGATTTTTGTGAAACCGACGGCGTAGGACTTCTCGATGAGTACTTGTCATTGAATTCCAAATCCAGCATTGCCGCGTTTGTGGACCCGCCGTATAACGCCGGCGGTAAGCGGGCTGGCCGGCGACTTTACAATCATAACAGCATTGACCATTCACGTCTTTTCGCCATTCTCGCCGACAGAGGGGCCGATTTCTTGATGACCTACGATGAATCACCAGAGATACTAGAGCTGATTGAACGGCATCAGTTTCACGCGGTACGAGTGGTGATGAAAAATACCCACCACGCCAAAATATCAGAACTGGTAATTACCGCTAGCCCAGTGTTTTCATAATGAGTCAGTACGGAATTGCGGAATGGTTCGGGTTGTCTCTCACTAGTCTGACCCCTACCCAACGGCAAGACCTGGCTCAGGCTGCATTGGGGAACGAACCCCCACTCCCGTGTCCATTCCAAGCAAACCAACCACCGTGCCGAAAAAGTGGAGGCGTTTGTTCATTCGAACTTTACGGAGAGGGAGAAAATGGTCGTATTGGCGAACCAGAAGCCGCACCTGTAATTATTTGTCCGGCTCGTTTTGAACAGGACCGCATGATTATTCGGTGGCTGGCAGAGATAGTGGGTTTTCAGCCTAATGAAACAATGATAGCCAGAGAAATACCATTCATGCAAAGCATAAGCACCAACAAACCCGCAGGCAAAATCGACCTAGTGCTAGGGAGAACTGTTGCCGATCGACTGGACTGGTATGGATTGGAAATCCAAGCTGTCTATTTCTCTGGACATGGCATGCCATCTCAGTTTGACATTCTGAGTTGCGACAATGAAGTGATACCTCCATACCCTGACAAGGTGCGCCGCCCAGATTGGCGGTCATCTGGCGCAAAACGGCTTATGCCCCAACTTCAGGTTAAAGCACCTACTGTGCGACGTTGGCAGACGAAAATGGCGGTAGCCGTGGACCAACCATTTTTTGCTTCCATGGGTGGGCCTAGCCCCAACTCTAGTCAAGACGTTAATGATGGAGACATTATTTGGCTAGTTCCTGAATTGGTCCGCAACAACGATAACGGGCGTTACCAATTGACAAGAGGACACTGGGAAGTCCTTACGATTGAACAATCGACTGAGAAACTGCTGGGCTCGAGACCAATAACTCGAGACACTTTTGAAGAAACGCTGATCAATAAACTCTCCCAACTAGACTAATTCAATGTATTACGAGTATTACGAACCGAGCATCTATAATCAGTCTGGGAGGATGAAATAAAATCCCTCCTGAAGGTTTTCGATTTTCTTGACAATCATCTTCAACTTCCTACACCAGCACTGGTCCCCTACCGCTATTTCTATATATAGCAACCCTATATCATTCAAGACTGGATTCCCGCTTTCGCGGGAAAGACTTATAGGGAAAGACAGTACTGATGAATGGTCCATGCTTTCAAATCATTTAGGATGGCTGTATGAGCGGTGATATTCGCTTCCCGCACTCTTGGCAGTGGGAGTTGTTGAAAACCTTCATCCGGTTGGAACCGGCCAGTGGACAAGGGCCATCCGCGCCCCTGTCGATCAGTCCATGACTCCATCAAGGTGAAGCGACTCCGCTTCGCTCGGGGCAGGCGGCCGCGGAAACGGGCAGTCCGTTTATGAACTGCCCGCTCCTTCTGCGTTGCTTACAGGCTGGATCACGTGGCATTAAATAGAAACAGAACCGGCGCGTCATTAGGCGCGAAGGCTTCTACAAGACGCCACATAGCCTGCCTTGGGTTCCAGACGAGTCGCACGAAAAATGGGTGGCGCATCGGCCTCTTATAGCCGGCGAACTCTTCAGGCTCTTCGGCGAAAAACATGAACTCGGCCGCTACCCACTGCCCTCCCAACTTTAGTCCTTCCTCAATCTGGTCTCTCAGTTCGGGAGACCACTCCATAGACCTCATGGGAAGCAGGCCGTGGGTCTGGGCGTAGTCCCGATAGCTTTCATAATAGTCGCCTTGCAGCTCGAACACTCGGTACGCGCTGGTGAAAAAGGAGGCGTTGCCGAAGAAGTAATCGCGTCTGTTTATACGGGAATCGTGCCTCTTTATGTTGATGCCGAATCGGTGCATGGCTTTGAAGAGGTCAAAGGGCGTCGCGGCAATGGGTAACTCGGGCATCTGTATCCCCATTCCTGCCGGCGGACGAGCCGACCTCCACCATGGCGTCGCGGCAATGGGTAACTCAGGGATCTGTATCCCCATGGTCTGTAGCTGCTGGGCGGTTAAGGGGCCACCCAGTTTAATGGCTTCAAATTGCCTTTTTATATTTACTATTCCTTCGGGATTGACGCCCCCGCGCAGGTAAAATTCGGCCGCGAGGCTGTCGCTGCCGGAAGCGGAAAAGGCGACCAAGAAGTCGTAGAGCCAAGCGCGTAGGTCGTCTTCTTGCTCGGGGGTGATGTCAATGTCTGCCTCGACGGGGATGGCCTCGACGGCCTGCTGCAATTCGTCGCCAGACTCAACCTTGATCATCTCTAGTCTGTCGAGGCGGGCTTGGTGTCCGGCATCGGGCGGAAAGTCGCGGTACTGACTTTGGGGAATGGCAGAGGCCGTGCTGGCGGTGAACCAAGCGGCGATTAGGGCGAAAATGGCTAAGCGTTGCATTTGTGGAAGAGTGTGGGTTGTTGCTTCGGTAAGCACTATTGCAACTATCGTACCAATGGAGGGAGTCAGCAGTCGCCAAGTGCGCTGATTTTTCTTCGTCTTATGCCTATAACTTGCTGTTAAATAATATGTTACAAAAGTAAGTCGATTTTTTGCTCGTCTCTCAAACTTTTTTTATCCGCCCTTTTGCGGCTCTGAATGTCAGTTGATACGGAACGCTCAGAGGGTGTGTGCTGTGCGCTATCGGACAGCGGATGTTCGCTATCGGACAGTAGGGGTTATTAATGTTATACAGGTGTGAGATACTGTTCACGCCAGCTTCTCCTGATCCAAGAGGTCGATGCGTGCCGCCAGTAATTGACCAACCAGCCAATGCCCAATAGCTTTTGCCGTCCATTCACTTCAAGAGGAGAAGAGAGGGGTATAGAGTCAATGGTTGCCAATACTAGAAGGGTGTGCAGGAAATGAGCGGCGATGTCCGCCTGCTGCTGAATGGCGAGTGGGAGTTTGCCGAGGGGCCCGATGGCGATCCGCCGACCGATGGCTGGGAGCGCGTGCGCGTGCCGCATCGCTCGCGCGAGTTTGAAGACGAGCCGCCCGAGTCTGGTTGGTACCGCACGGAACTGCGTCTGCCGGAAGGCTGGGATGCGGCCGGGCGCATCGTGCTCGACTTAGGGAGGGTCCGACACTTTGGGCGCGCTTATCTCGATGGTGAGGTGATCGGCGAGCACTACGGTATGCGCTTGCCTTGGCGCATTGATCTGACTGATAGCATCCGTCCGGGGTGCGATTACCGGCTCGACGTGTTTACTCACAACTGTAGCGGCCGCTATGCGCATCCCGACGCCTCGCAGTTGAGCGAAGAGGCGGAAAAAGCCCTCGACACTCGCTTCTGGTACACGAGCGCCGCCACTGTTGGCATGGAGTCGGATGTGTGGCTGAGCTGGGAGTCGCGGATCCGGGTCGAAGATGTGCAGATCGTCACGTCGGTGCGGGAGCGAGAAATCCGCGTCGGGTTGACCGTTCGCAATGATGCCGAGGAAGCGTTTCACGGCGACATTCGCCTGCGGGTGCGCCGCGCAGGCGAGACTGAGTTGGAGCTCGAAGGTTGTAATCTCGATTTGGCACCGGGGGAGAGCCGTCGTCTAGAGACCGCAGCGCCTTGGCGCGATGCCGTGCTCTGGGGGCGTCCGCCGTACGGCGAGCCGGTTCTGTACTTCCTCGAAAGTTCGCTGCACTCGGCAGGTGGTGCTGTGCATACTGCTGCGACTCGCTTCGGCTTCCGCGAGATTTGGGCTGAGGGGGATCGGCTGCTGCTCAACGGCATCCAGCTAATGCCTTGGGGCGACCACACGGTGCCGTACGTGTACGAGCGTCAATGGTTGACGCGGAAGTTCGTCGATCTGGCTGATGCCAACGTCAGCATTGTCGAGCACCACCGCTATGACCCGCCGCCGGTGTTTTACGACGTGGCCGACGAGCTTGGCGTGTTCGTGGTGGGTGCCAACTTCTGCGTCGGCACGGGACAGGTGTACACGCCGGATATGGACATGCGGGAGAAGACGCTGGTAAGGGAGTACCAGCTAGCGGTGGCCGACTACTGGATTCGCTCGGTCCGCAATCATCCGTCGATTCTGTTCTGGGACATTACCGACGCGCGCGATCCCGAGTACTGCGTGCCTCTGCTGCGCAAGGTGAAAGAACTCGACGCCAGCCGCATCGCCGAAGTCACATTTGATCCGTCGGTGGCGACAGACGAGTTGATTGAGCTGATTGATTGCTACCGGCTGTTCAGCGGCCTAGAAAACATCGAGGCGAGCATTGATGCGATTCGCAGCGATCTTCCGGTGAAACCGATCCGGGTCGGTGAGGCGGGCATCTTCGACAGGGGCTCTTGGGGAGAGCAGGAGCCGCCGCCGCTGGGGGAAGGCTGGTGGGAATTCTTGACCTCAATGCCGGAGCGCAATATACACGGGTTACAGACGTTTTTCCTCGCCGACATGGACTACCGAGGCTTCACCGACCACGTGCCGGGGATGTTGGCTGGACCGCTCGACGTGAAGGTCACGTGGCCGTCGCAGTCGGGAGCGGACGCCCGCATTGATCCTTTTGGCGCGGGGACGCCGGCGGCGTGGGGCAAGCATCGGCTGTGTCTCAATTGGTGCGATCCGCAGCAGTCGGTCTCGCGTCCGACGGCGACGACGGCTTGGTCGCAGGAGTTGTTCCGGCGGCTCGCCGGGCGGGATGTGGGGCCGCTGGCGCACGAGCGATTGCCGGAGGTGCTGGTGCGGGTGATGCGCGACGGGCAACCGGTCGCTCGCGCCGGCGTTTTGGTGACTCCGCTGGCCGGGCAAGCGGTCCTGCCCTATGCCGTGCGGGCCGATCTGGCGGGCACGGCGTGGTTTGTGTTGCCCGAAGTGGGTGCGTACCGCTTTAGCTGTCAGGACGCAAGTGTGGACGTCGAAAGCCAGCGGCAGCCGATCCGCGCGCCGGGGGGATACGATCACGTCCAAGCGGTGACGCTGCATTTGCCTTCATAAGATAATCCGCAGATGGACGCAGATGGACGCAGAATAGTAGAAACGAGACGATCCGCAGTTCGAATCATTCAATCATTCAGGATTGCTATATGCCAGACACTCGTCCCAATATCCTGCTCATTATGACCGACCAGCAGCGCGGCGACTGCATGGGGCTCGATCCCCACAGTCCCGCGTGTCTGCAAACGCCCAACTTAGACTGGCTGGCGCGCACGGGCACGCACTTTCACCACGGCTACTCCGAATGTCCCAGTTGCATTCCCGCGCGCCGCAGCTTGATGACTGGCACGGCACCCGCGGCCAATGGGGCCGTTGGCTTCAAGAGCGCTCCGTGGCAGCCGCCGCACACCTTGGCCGGCGAGTTGTCCAAGGCAGGTTATCAGACGGAGATGATCGGCAAACTCCACTTAATCCCTCATCGCAAGCGCTACGGCTTTGACCACATGCAGTTAGCTGATGGCACTCGGGGTGCTGACAACGATTATGTCGAATGGCTGCGGCAGTATCACGGTCGCAATGAGGTAGATCCCGGCATGGCCCACGGCATTTCCGCCAACGGCTGGGTCGGTCGCCCGCACCATTTGCCCGAAGAACAGATGCATACCTTCTGGTGCGTTGACCGGGCGATGGACTTTTTGCGCAAACGCGATCCTGCGGCTCCGTTTTTTCTCAATCTGTCCTTTATCGATCCCCATCCTCCGCTCACGCCACCCGCCCCTTATTACGACCGCTATATTGATCGCAGTCTGCCCGATCCATTCGTCGGCGATTGGGCCCCTGCATTCGACGCCCCCGAAAAAGGTCTCAATCCCAATGGGTGGGAAATTCGTCTCAACGAACACGACATGCGCTGTTGTCGCGCGGCTTATTACGGCATGATCAATTTTATAGACGACCAGATCGGCCGCCTCATTCAGTTTACCGGTGGCCTCAACAACTGCTTAGTCATCTTCACCTCCGACCACGGCGAAATGCTAGGCGATCACAACCTCTTTCGCAAAACTTGGCCCTATGAAGCGTCGGCGCGAGTTCCTTTTTTCATGCGTGCGCCAAAAAATTGGGACTATCCCGAAGAAGTCATCAGCAACAGTCCCGTCGGCATCCAGGACATCATGCCCACGATTCTCGCTGCGGCTGGCATCGACGTTCCCGATACCTGCACGGGCCAAAGCCTCCTGCCCGTCATGCAGGGCGATGCCGACGGCGTTAGGGAATTTTTGCACGGAGAACACGCCGGTTGCTACGCCCGCGACCACGGCAATCACTTTGTCACGGATGGACGCGGCAAGTACATCTGGTATTCGCAAACGGGCCAAGAACATCTTTTCGACTTGGACGAAGATCCGCAGGAAATGCGCGACTTGTCTCGTGAGTCTGACGCTGAAAATAGGATGCAGCCTTGGAGAGATCGCCTCAGCGAAATCCTCAAAGACCGACCAGAAGGTTTTGTGGATGGCACGCGCTTAATTCCCGGCCAACCCCATGACGCGCTGCTGCCGGACTACGACCCAGAAGCGACGTATCCCTATCTATGAGCTAAGTAAGCGACCTAAGTACACGACAGTAATCCAATGGATTTTCGGCATGGGAGCGCTGAGATGCTTCGACTCCGCTTTGCTCCGCTCAGCATGACAGGTGTTGACGCCCATGTTGTCATGCTGAGCGAAGCGAAGCATCCCATACCGCTCTACTGTCGGGTACTTAGGTACGCGACAGTAAAATCCCACCCCTTATCAAACCGCCGGAGGAGACCATGACTACGTATCGCGCCGCTGTTATCGGCTTGGGCCGCATGGGCAGCACGTTCGACGATGAAATGAGCGAGGGAGGCTCCATTTTTCTGCCCTATTGCCACGCCCCCTCGTACTGCGCTTCGCCCCATACGGAACTGGTGGCCGGAGCCGATCCACACGACGAACAACGCACCATTTTCGGCGACCGCTGGGGCTTGGAGCAAAACCATCTCTACAGCGACTACCGCCAAATGTTGGAGCGGGAAAATCTCGATGTGGTCAGTGTCTGCACCACGGCCCGCATCCGCTCGCAGATCGTCGAGGACTGCGCCCGCGCTGGCGTCAAGGCCGTATGGGCCGAAAAGCCGATTGCTCTGACTTTGGCTGAAGCCGACGCTATGGTCGAGGCTTGCCGCCAACACGGCACGGCTCTGGCTATTAACTGCGCTCGCCGCTGGAACCCGTTCTTCAGCCAGGCTCGCAGTCTTATCGACAAAGGCGAGCTAGGGCAAATCCTCCAAGTCACCGGCTACGCGCAATGCGGCTTGTCGCACAATGGGAGCCACCTCATCGACATTGTGCGCTACATGGCAGGGGGGCAGGTCGAGTGGGTTTTTGGCGAAATGGAATCGGACGCCGTAGCCGAGGGCGAAACCGACCCGCAGGGCAACGGCTACCTAGTTTTTGACAATGGGGTGCGCGCCTTTATCCGCGCTACGCCTACCGGGGTCGCGGCTTGGGAAATCGACGTCATTGGCACCAAGGGCCGCATCCGATCCATAGCTAATTGCACCCAAATGGAGTACATCCGCACGGCTTCGGGTGGCAATAGGGGACGCGGCGTGCCCGCGTACGTGCCCTTTCCCTATCCGACGCACATCCAAGGCATGGGCCTGACCATTGTAGAGGATCTGATTCAGGCTATTGAGAAGGGAGCGGATCCGCGCTGCTCGGGCGACGATGGCCGGGCCGCCCTTGAAGTGGCCATTGCCCTGCGCCAATCACATCGGGACGGTTTGGTCCGCGTAGATCTGCCGCTAGCGGATCGCTCGTTGGGCATTCTGTCCTCGGAGATTGCCGAGGACGATACCCCGGCGCGGGTGCGGCGGTTGCAGGCTTCTTGAATGTACGGGTAAAGTGCATATATATGCACAAAATTTTGACTTAATCCTCAAAAAAGTGCATATATGTACGCATATCGGGCCACGAAGATGGAAACTAGGACCAATCTGATTAAAAGAAAATTGGAGAGAGAAGGTTGGTACATGGTGCGGCACGGTGGCAGCCATGACATTTACCGGCACTCTCTTATCAAGGGCATCATCACTCTGCCGAGACACAACAAGCTGTCGCCGGGTGTCGCCCGATCCATTGCAAAGAAGGCCAGATGGCTGGATGAATAAGTAGCCAAGGAGACAAGAGAGACCATGATCCGATATCCTGCACTGATCGACGGCGAAAAAGGTGCCTATGGCGTGACCTTCCCGGACCTTCCCGGCATTGTGGCCATGGGCAAGACGATGGATGAGGCACTGATGAATGCTGAAGAAGTGCTTCGCGATGGTGCACTTGAGGCGGAGCATGATGGTGCGCTCCTTGCTGCACCGAGTGCCCTCGAAGACATCGAAACCCCCGCCGGACAAGCGCTAGTGTCCATTCCCCTGATCCGTCTGTCGGGTCGTAGCGTGCGCGCCCATTTGAACCTCGACGAAGAGGTAGCCGCCTTCATCGATTCCGAGGCGCGAAGGCGCAAAATGACCCGCACGGCCTATATCTCTTGGATGGCGCGAAGGATCGCGCAAATGGGTGGCTAAAGGCTGGGCTGGTCGCCCAAGGGTTGCAAGATACTCGTCCTAAAATTTAAGAAGACAGCGGGCCAGCGGCGTCGAAATCCCGGCTGATTAGTCTTTGAGGGTCGAACGGGGAGAGATCGAACGACATATTTGAGCAATTGTTGAAGACAAAGAGACAGTTCCGGCTTCACAAACGTATTCAACAGATGAGGTACATAAGGCATGTCCCAACGACGAAGCTCAAGCCTGCAACGCAGCCATATCGCCTACAAGATAAGGAGACTATCCAATGGGAATGGAAGCTAGGAATAGATCCCTCCCTGACTGGTTTACCCGGATACGGACAGGGCAGTTAGCACTACCTCGGTTCCAACGTTTCGAGAGCTGGAGCCATGCGGAGGTGGTTACGCTTTTGGACTCGGTAATTCGGGGACGGCCGGTTGGAGCCGCGCTGGTTCTTGAAACCGGAGACAATGAACCGTTTGTCAGCCGCCCGATGGCAGGTGCACCCGAACCCACCGAACGCACAACAGAGCATCTGCTGGATGGACAACAGCGACTAACAGCACTTTGGAAGGCACTCAAAGATCATTACGAAGATCGAACTTACTTTGCCTTGCTAATGCCTGAATCTGAAGACGAATCTCTTGCAATCAGCGTTGGCCGATGGATGAACAATGGCCGACGCTTTCCAATTTGGGCGGATCAACCCAAAGAGCAACTGGAGCGCGGCCTCGTACCGATGTCCCTGCTAAATCCCGGAATAGGGCCACAGGAAATCGGCAAGTGGTGTGACCTTGCGACCGATTCCCTAGAAGAGAGCCGGAACACGCAATGGTTGCTAGAGCCACTTCAAGAAGCCGTGCGGGAAGCGAATCTGCCTTTCCTAGCATTACCAGTCGGAACTTCTCCCGATGATGCTATCGACGTGTTCATTAAGATGAATACTACTTCAGTGCAGCTCTCTGCGTTCGATATAGTCGTTGCTCAGCTCGAAGCCGCAACCGGTCGGGGGCTTCGCGACCTCGAAGGATCGCTCCGAGCAGCGGTACCTGCCGCAGAACGATATTTTTCCACCTCAGAATTGGTTCTACGAGTCGCCGCGCTACGAGAGGATCGGGTTCCAACAATAGCTTCGTTTAGGCGTTTAGACGTGAGGAGGCTTTCGGATGAATGGGAGGTGATCGAGAAAGGTATCGATGGAGCGACCAGATTCCTGAGCGAGGAGCGCATATTTGATCGAGACCGGTTACCGACGGTTGCCGTCCTGCAGGTACTCGCCTCCATATGGAGTCAGATGCCTCAGGAGCTCGACGCACTCGGTCAGGCGCGTACGCTATTGCGTCAATACCTGTGGCGTTCGTTCTTCACTAGCCGGTACGAACGAGCAGCGGGTACTGCAGCTTTACAAGATCATCGTGGTTTAAAAGCTCGACTCGTTGACGGAGACGCAACTGCCTCGATTCCGATTCTTGACGACACCCTATTCCCAATCGCATCAGAGCAAGAATTAGAAAAGGCTCCTTGGCCACGGCTTCGCAACACCCTCGCCCGTGGAATACTGGCCGTTTCTCTCCGAGGCGGCGGATTGGATCTAGCTGACGACACACCAGCCAGCTATGAGTCGCTGTCAAAACGGGAATACCATCATCTATTCCCAGCGTCCCTACTCAGGAACGAGGCGGATATAGAAGAATCAGATATCAATTTGGCGTTAAACTGTGCCTTAATAACTTGGAACACCAACCGAAACATCTCAGCAAAAGAGCCCTTGGCCTACTTACGTGAGCGATCAGAGCGTGCCAGTTTAGGTGTCGATCAAATCCAACGACGCCTTAGTTCACACACAATTCCATTCGAGGAACTCAATGTCGGTGGCTATTCCGAAATCACGGAGACGGAAGTGAAGTCCGAGAGAATCAGATATGACTTCAAGCGATTCATCGCCGCTCGTGCCAAAGTCATTTACAGCGCTGTCGAGAAACTCTGTAACGGAGAAGAATGGACCGGATTGGATGGCGTTGACCAGTAGGCGTAAGGAAGTTTCGACTAGCGTCGATGAAGGGCATCTATGAGTACTTTGATATCGATGTGGCTCACTCCTCGGACACGGGTAGTACGAGCCGCGAAGGATGCGCTGCCGAGTGATGCACGGCGTTGGTTGCTACGACCAGTTCGGTGTCGGCTAGGTCGTTCTTGCCGGTGTTGTGATTGCGGTCGTGGTTGGGGAAGTCGCTCGACGTGATCTCCAGGCGGATGCGGTGGCCCGGCTCAAAGCGGCAGGCCGTCGGCCCCAAGCGAATGCGGAGTTCTACCACGTCCCCGGGGGTCAGCAGCTCTTCGACGTCGAGGGAGTTGCGGTGGCGGGCGCGCACCATGCCGTAGCACATCTCCGGCGCTGGGCCGCCGGGCGGGTGTTCATCTACCAGTCGCGCGAAGAAGTCTGTGTCCGGTGCCGACGAGCTGACGAAGAGCACGGCTTCTGGATAACCGGCGATCTCCACAGCGTCAGTCAGCGGCTCCGAGCGGTAGCAGAGGATGTCGTCGCGTCCTTCTAGTCGGCGACGGTCTGCCGGACCCGTGAACCACTCTCGCGTCCACAGCGTCGGCACGGGATTGTGGGGATCGTAGGAGAAGCGGTCGGCCTCGGCGGTGTGCCCGCCGTTGATCGATAGTCGACCGGAACCGCCAAACTTGGCGTCGCCGCCGCTGCTCAACAGGTACTCACAGGGTGTCGTGTCTGCTGGCGGCCAAGTGTCGGCCGAGCGCCATTGACCCTGCCGTCCGGCCATTGCGAAATAGCGCACCGCTGGCTCGCGGTCAACGCCGTTGTCGATTCCCTTGAGCCAGTGGTCGAACCAGCGGATGATTAGGTCTGGCAGGTCGAGATCGGCCTGTGGCCCGAAGTCGAATCCGGCTACGATGCGGCTGCCGAGGCTCGGGTGATTCCACGGACCGGCGATGAGCTTCGTCTGCGACCGCGCCCGCTCGGTGCGACCGTGGCGCTGCATGAGCTGTAGGTGCTGCATCGAGCCGTTGCAGTGGTCGAACCAGCCGCTGAAGTCAAGGTTCGGTACGGCTACTTCCTCGTGCACCTCGTCGAATTTCCAGACTCGCCGGTTCGGGTGTTCGAGCCAGTCCTTTGCGTACTCCGCCAGCCCCGGCGGTAGCTGCCGGGGGAAGTCGAGCCACGGTAGATAGCCAATCCAGTGGCCCTCGCCGGCGGTCTTGTCCCACTCCTGCCGTGCTTGCTCTGGCGTGTGCGGTGGCGGCAGTCCGTGGCGGCGGCGCAGGTCTGGTGCCATGGAGGTGAGCCACCACTTGATGCGTCGCCCCGGCCGGAATCCGCCCGGCCAATCAACCTCGGTCAATTCCAGCGGGATGGTGTACGCGCACATGGCGACCAGATGTGGGGGGCGCAGCTTGGCTAGCTGCCACTGCATCCAGGCGTTGTACGAGGCCCCGAGGGTGCCGACCATGCCGTCGCACCAGGGCTGCGCCGCCAGCCACTCCACGGAGTCGTAGCCGTCTTCAGCGTCGCCCGTGTGCTCTTCGGTGAAAGGCACCCAGTCGCCTTCGGAGCCGTAGCGGCCGCGCGAGTCCATGGAGACGATGGCGTACCCGGCGCGCACGTACCGCTCGAATCCAGACTTTGGGCGGTCGTACGGCGTGCGCAGCAGGATTCCGGGGAACTGGCCGTCGGCGTCGGGGCGGAACACGTGCGCCGCCATGTGGACGCCGTCGCGCATGGGCACTTGGACATCGGGTTCGGTGAGGATTCCTAGGGCACCGCTCATCGCATTGGCTCCGTATCGATGATCCCGAGCAGGTCATCGCCGGAAATTATCTTACTGTTGAACATTTTTCTAGGCCGCAAAAAGGGAGCTACTGACCGAATCGGCCCCCCTTCGTCGTTGTAATTACTATAAAGAAAATACTGATTGTCTTTGATTTTGTCAAGGGATATATGCACATAAGTCGTTTATAAATAAATACTTATTGACAATTTGTCAAGTCCCCTTATATTATTACATCCGCCCGATCTTACGCGACTTCAAACTTCTTGGAGTGGTGAATGATACGCTCGATAATAGATGGTTTTAAAAAAGTAAGTACAACCATAAGAATTACCATTGATATATTAAAATACATATTCTCGTTAGAGAGATTGTCTGTCTCTGCACTTTTTTTTCTTTGTGCGCTAGAGTCTACCCTTCCCTTTTTATCATTATGGTTAGCTAAATATGTTGTTGATGTCCTTACTGCGCCTGAACAAGCTACGGATCCTAACACATTTTTAAATTTCCTCATAGGATTTGTAGTAATTGGCATATTGGCTCAGGTCTGTGAGACTTTTGGCCAGACTCTTCGTGAAGGGGTTGGGCAAAAGATCGAATCGCACAGTGAGGTGTCTCTGCTAAAAAAGGTCAATTCCTTTGGTGAGATCACCATTTTTGAAAACCCAGACTTTTATAATCATCTGAGAAACGCTACTGAAGGTTCCGGTCGGAGATTTGTAGGAGTGATCCATATCATGGTCTTAGCTACTCGATCGCTATTAATGCTCGGGGGATCGGTAGCTATTCTTGGTAGCGTCCACTGGAGCTTAGGCGTTATTGTGTTAGTCGGAATGTTACCACATTCGCTTGTTACGTTCTGGATTAATGGATTTAAAGCTCAGGTATTTCGCGCTCAGGCCCATGATACCCGTGAACAGAGATACTATGCTAGTGTTTTGACATCACAAGAAACGGCAAAAGAGGTACGTGTATTTCATCTAGGATCTTTCTTTATCGACAAATATCAAGAGGCGTTTTCGCGAGTCTATGATCGCTCACAACGCTTCCGTCAGCGCGCACTAAAAGTAGGCACGGTCTCTGGTGCTTTCTCTGGAGCCGTAAGTGCGGGTGTTTTCTCATGGATAGCCTTTCGGGCTTATAATGGCTTTTTAACCGTAGGTGATGCAGTACTATATATTGGTTTGCTACCCCAAGCTATGCGAGCCTTGAGTCTCATACTAGGCCAATTTGCTAGTTTTCATTTGGTCGCACTGCACGTTAAGCACTTCTTTGACTTTCTTAAACTAGAATTACCACATAATGCGAACGAGATAGCTGAGAATTTTCAATCTAAAGACACCGTTCCTGGCTATGAGTTTAGAAGTGTAAGTTTCAAATATCCTGGAGCTGATCGGCCAGCGATCGAAAATGTCAGCTTCACCATCGAACCTGGTGAAAAAGTCGCTGTTGTGGGACGCAATGGAGCTGGTAAGTCTACCTTGGTTAAACTCATGCTTCGTCTATACCAGCCCGACGCTGGAGTAATTCTATTAGATGGGATTCCATTGAAAGATTACGCTAGCGAAGATCTGAAAAAGAAAACTTCAGTGGTGTTCCAAGATTTTGCCAAATTTTACTTAAGTATAAGAGATAATATAGCTTTAGGAGATTTATCTAAAGATCAAAATGATTGGATAGAAAGCGCAGCAAAAAAAGCCCAAATCGATGATTTCGCGAATGAACTTCCTCAAGGATACAATACTCTATTGGGCAAGCATTTTGATGGTGGAGTTGAATTATCTGGAGGGCAATGGCAACGAATCTCTCTTGCCCGAGCATTTGCACGAGATGCAGATTTAATAGTTTTGGATGAGCCTTCTTCCGCCTTGGATCCGATCGCCGAATCCCATCTATATGAACGATTTCGGGATCTTACGAATGACAAATCAGCTCTCTTTATTACCCATCGGTTGGGTAGTGTTCGGATTGCAGATAAAATAATAGTTCTCAATGATGGGAAAATAGTTGGAATGGGTTCGCATAATGAACTTATGGCTGTCGAAGGTGATTATGCTGTACTATTTCGTACTCAGGCAGAAAATTATGCTGACGGAATTTTTGAATAGGCCGTTGTTTGAACCCCAACAGCGTCATCTGAGTTGGATCAGTTCTTGCCCGAACTAACCGCCAAACGTAATACGATCTTCTTAGTTCACTATCGCACACCTCCTCGGGGGACGCTACAGCTTCCGCGAGGCTCTGCCCGATGAAGGCGATATGGACTTTCACTGGGTATTAAAGGCCCTCAAGGACACAGGCTACTGTTATGGCATTGATCCCGACCACGTCCCGCGCACCGACGACGATCCAAAGGGCTACCATCTGTAGCGGGCGTTACCTTTTTCTCTGCTGAGGTGTCTAATAGTAGAGCGATGGAAAGCCCATCTACAGATGCCCAGCTAGTCGCCGCCACGCGGTCTGGCAGCCTTTCTGCATTTGAAGCCCTGGTTTTACGCCATCAGGATCGCCTCTATCTGCAGGCGCTGGGGTACATGCGTGCCAAAGAGGAGGCACAGGATGCTCTTCAGGACGCATTCTTGAAGGCGTTCAACCAGCTTGAGAATCTGCAGGAGCCTTCTCGATTCCCGTCTTGGGTGAGTCAGATACTTCGCAACATCTGTCTCAACCGGTTGAGGGACAATCACCGCCGTCAAGCCATGTCGGTTGTCGAGGTGACGTATCTCGGAGAACATCCAGAGCAGCCCGTTATCCGCAATGCAGCGTTCCAAGAACTGCTTTCAGGGCTTCCTGCGAAAAGCGCCCAAGCGTTTATACTGCATTATCTGGAGGGGTATTCGATTTAGGATGTGGCTCTTCAGGTACGAACGACCCCTTCCGGTGTGAAACAGCGGCTATACAGGGCGCGCAGGCAGCTTCAGGAGGAGGTTACTCGCATGGCAAAGGACGACAGAAGCAAGCACGATCTGCTCGAAGGATTCGCAGCACAGACCATGGTCCGGCTTTTGCAACAGGGCAAGAGAGATCGATTGTACATGAGGATGGATGACGCACGCTCCCGCTTCAGGGAAGCACTGGAGATGTCCCCGGACCATCCTGAAGCATTGATGGAACTCGGACGGACCTATGACCCAATGAATGGCCCATCCGAGGAAGAAACGGCAACTCTTCAACGAGCCGCCAAAGCGGCCCCGGATTCCATAGATGTCGCGCTCGAGCTTACTGTTGTGTGGGCGAGTGACCAGGAAAAGCAAGCCCCAGCAATCGAAAAATGCCTAGCGCTGTGCAGTCTTCGGCTTGCGAAGGTCCCCGACGACCTAGTTGCACTCACTGCCCAAGCGCAGATGCTTCTGTGGAAAGGTGACTTTGAAGCGATGGAGGAGGTTGCCCGCCATGCCGTCACTGTGGCCCCTGAAGACCAGCAGTGCCTGAATTATCTTGCTTTGTCACTCGCCCGGCAGGACCGGTGGGATGAAGCCTATCCGGTGTATGAGACGGTATATGAACTAGACAAAAAGACCGTATGGGCCTACGTTGCACTTCGGCAAATGGGGTCGTGCTTGGCATTCCACAGAGGTGATTGGGACGGGGCCGTAGTCATGCAGGAGAAGGTGTGGAACCTTACCGGAAGACCAAACGAGGCTAGCAATCTCATCTACTTCTATGGACAGGCTGGGTTGGTGGAAAAGGCAAAAGCGCTGTTCGAGAAAGTCAAAGATCACCGCCATCCGGCGAGAGTGTACGAGATCGTTGGGGAGGTCAAGAACTAAGCTGCGACTGCGAAAACTTCGGATACCTTTGGCTCCTAAAAGCAACTATAAGGGTGAAGGGTGATCTTGGAACGGAATGGAGAAAGCTGTGTGCGAGCTGATCCAAAAAGGAAGTGTTTGCTACTGTTAAACACCACTTCTTCCGTTGTAAGTCTGGGGAAGGCACAAATCCCTATCGCGTGCTCTGGCGGCAGATGGATTCTGCAATTTGCCTGCTATGAACGGACAGCCCCTTTTCAACCTTGGCCCAATTGAGAGGAGATACATGAGCACGGCATATCCGACTCAGCGCGTTCATACACACCTTTGGCTACTCTGGATGATAGGGACTGCACTCGTCGTTGCACCATCTGCACCAGCCCACGAAAAGCCCAGCGAAAAGGAAGTGTGGGCCTTCAGGACTCACCTCCGGCTAACCATAGACGGCGTCCTAGACGATGAGGACTGGGAGCGGGCTACGCCGGCGACGGGATTCATATTGATCGAACCCGAAGAAGGCGTCGCCGCGACCAACCAAACCTTTATCCACGTACTCTACGACGCCGATTATCTGTACATCGGCCTCAATATGATGGATGCAGAGCCCGGCAATATAAAGGGTCGCATCATGCAGCGGGATGGCCGGTTTGCTCCGCTGGATCTCGTTGGTCTCGTCTTAGATACCTATCACGACCATCAGAATGCCTACGGGTTCTACATAAACGCCTACGGCGTCCAAAACGATTTTCGCGTCGAAAATGATGGGTCCGGCGGTTGGGGTGGAATCGATCAGAGTTGGGACGGCATTTGGCAGGCTGAAACTCATGTCCACGACCAAGGCTGGAGTGCCGAGATCGCCATCCCATTCAAGACGTTGCGGTTTCCCGAATTGGATCAGCATACGTGGGGCATAAACGTCCAGCGCATTGAGCGGACCTATACGGAGAATAGCAACTGGGCGTTTATATCGAGAGACGATCGGTATCTCCTAAAAGTGTCCAAGGCCGGCCACCTACATGGACTCGAAGACATAAAGCCGGGACTTCACTTAGAGGTACTGCCTTATGCGACCGGAGGCTACGGCAATGTGGGGAGTCGGTCTGCAGAAGGCTGGTCCAGTGATTTTGGGCTCGATCTGAAATACAGTATAGCCTCCAATCTCACCTTGGACACTACCTTCAACCCGGATTTCGCTCATATAGAAGCCGACGAGAACCAGATAAATCTGACGAGATTCGAACTCTTTCTAGAGGAGAAAAGGCCCTTCTTTCTCGAAGGCCAAAAGCTATTTACGGCAATGGATCTCTTCTACAGTCGTCGCATTAGCGACCCGGATGCCGGCGCTAAAATAACGGGGAAGATCGGCAAGAACAGCATGGGCATGATTGCAGCGCGGAACCGGCCGTCGGACGGGGAGGGCGACCCTCCACACTTCGGCGTCCTGCGCCTCAAGCGCGATGTAGGAGTCAATTCCTCGATTGGTGCCTTAGTGGTCGGGAAAAATGGTCCTCTCGGGCAGCAGGCGGTAGGCAGCGATCTCGTTCTGAGCGTGGACGACAATGCTAAGCTCTTCCTAAATTCGGCCATGAGTTTTGGTGCAGACACAGATCAAGACAACAAAATGTACAGCGGCAGCTTTAGGTACAATTCCGACCGCTTCCCATTTGGGATTCGGGGATCTTGGATCGAGCCGGGGTTCAACGTGGATCAAATCGGCTTCATCCCGCACGACGCCGACGTCGGCGAGCGAGAATTCAGTCTCTATGGAAGCTACGGTTGGCGTCCCGATTTCCTCGGCATTAGAAACATCTATTTGGGGCAGAACCTCGTCGCCGAGCAGCGGACCAGCGAAGAGGGGTGGGAATGGCTTTGGAGCAACGTCAATGTGAACGTACGGCGGCTGGATGACTCACGGGCGTGGTTCGGCCACTATAATTGGCAATTGCGATGGCAGCAAAAAAAGTATAACGGCGACTCATTCAGTGCCGGTTTTGACACTGGCAACGGGCGCAAATACCGGCTCCGTCTCGGTGGTCAACTGCGAGACCAGTACGACTTTGCAGACGAATACCTCGGCGACATCCGCCGCGTATCTGGGTCGCTGCGGTTCGACTTGTGGGAGGGGTTCTTTTTGGACTCTAGTTCGGAATCTGTCTGGGAGTATTTCCCCTCCGGTGCGCTGGATGAGGTGAAGCGCGTCTTGCTGGTGAGGACGACGTATTTTTTGCATCGGGATCTGTTCATCCGCAGCTTTTTTCAGCGCAGCTTCCACCGGGACACCGTCGATCTCAACCTGCTTTTTAGCTACACCTTCGGCCCGAACAACAGCCGGTTCTATATCGCCTATAACGAGCATCGGGCCGACACCACAGAGCGGATACTGCTGACGAAATTGAGCTATAGGTTTAATTTCTGAGCCGGGCTAGTCTCCCCAAGCGCTATGCACTGGCGCGGACGATGTCTTCATCTCGTTTCTCGCTGTGGGCGCATTGAGTCATGGGATTCAGAAGTTAGATCGCGGAAAGCGCGAAAGGTTCGGTGGCAAAAAGCACCATGCCCCCTCCACGCTCAGGGTACACCTTCAGAGCCTTCTTCTTAGGCGCGCTCTGCGCCGCTGTGCTCGCCGCAGGTGCCCCCTACAGCAACATGGTGCTGCGCGGCTCGTATATGACCCAGGATTTTTCCACCCCTGGGGCGTTCTTTCTGTTTTTCTTTTTAGTCGGCGTATTCAACGCGCTGTACAAATGCGCTTTCCCCAGCGGCGGCCTCGCCCGCGCCGAACTGTTACTGATCTACAGCATGATGCTCATCGCCTCGGCGATTACCACCTGCGGCCTCTCTGAATACCTCTTGCCGGTCATGGGGTCCTGGCTCTACTTCGCCACGCCGGAAAATCGCTGGGACGACCTGTTCCATCCCTACATCCGCGACTTCTTGGTCCCCGACGACGTGCGCGCCATCAAGCACTTCTACGAGGGGCTGCCCACAGGCGCGTCTATTCCTTGGGATGCTTGGTTGCTGCCCTTGCTCGGGTGGAGCGCCCTTATTGTCGCCGTCTATTTCGCCATGATCTGCGTGGCCGTGGTCCTCCGCCGCCAGTGGATCGAGCGCGAAAAGCTCATCTATCCGCTCGCGCAATTGCCGCTCGACATGGTGCGCCAAAGTGACGAGAGTCGGCTGCCGCCGTTTTTCAAAAGTGTGAGCTTGTGGATCGGCTTTGCCATTCCCTGCCTCATCTCTTCGACTAACGCCTTCCACAACTACTTCCACGTCTTTCCACAAATCCAGCTTTCCGCGGGCATTGGCCTTTTCCGCGACACCGTGCATTTGCCTGTGGTGCTCAGCTTTCCGGTGCTCGGCTTTGCTTATCTGATCAACCTTGAGATCGCCTTCAGCCTGTGGTTTTGCAATGTGCTGGTCAATGTGCAAAAGGGACTCTATGGCGTGCTCGGCGTCACCTCTGGCGAGGCGTTAGACACCTTTAGCGTCAATCCACCGGCGATTGCCCATCAGGAAATGGGAGCGCTGATCGCGCTAGTCGCTCTTACGCTGTGGGTGGGGCGCGGGCACCTCAAGGATGTGTGCCGCAAGGCGTTTTTCAATGCTGCGGATGTCGATGACTGCGACGAGATTCTTTCCTACCGCGTCGCGGTCTGCGGCGCGCTGGCGAGCTTGGGTTTTGCCGGGGTTTGGCTCTATCTGAGCGGCATGCCGCCGCTGGTCGCCCTGCTCTTCCTGCTCAGCGCCTTTGCCATTTTCGTGGCTTTGACCCGCATTGTCGCCGAAAGTGGCGTGCCCGAAGCGCGCACGCCAATGATGCCGCAGAGCTTCGTCGCCACGGGGATTGGCACGACCGCAGTCGGCGAAACCGGCATTACCGCTCTCGGCTTTTCCTTTACTTGGGCCACTGAGCTACGCGTCGTGGTAATGGCCTCGGCCGCCCACGCCCTCAAGCTGCTCGACGGCCAGCAGGGACGCCACCGTCCCTTCTTCTGGGCGCTGATGCTCGCGGTGCTAGTCAGCATGGTGAGTTCGATGTGGGCGATCCTCGATTTGTCCTACCGTTACGGCGGCATCAATCTCAACCGCTGGTTTTTTGGCGGCGGTGCCCGCGCCCCCTTCGAGAGTTTTGTCGCCCGCCTCTTGCTCAATCCCACCGGGCCTAGTTGGGAAGGCTGGTTTTCCACGGGGGTTGGCGCGACGATCATGGGCGGCCTGATGCTGGCCCGGCACTACCTGACGTGGTGGCCCGTACATCCCATTGGCTTTCCCATCGCCGGCCTCTGGCTGATGAGTCACTCTTGGTTTTCGATTTTTTTGGCGTGGCTTTGCAAGGCCATCGTGCTCAAATACTGGGGGCCGCGCGGCTTCCGCGCCGTTCGCCCGTTCTTCATGGGGGCGATCCTCGGCCAGTTTGCCAGCGCCGGGGTCTGGCTGGTTATCGACGCCTGTACCGGCATGACCGATAACCGCATCTTTAGCTGGTGATTGTCAGGGGCGTTACCAGCGATAGAGCAAGGCGAAATTGGGAATGGGGCGGATGGCAAAGCCGTCGTCGGACACGAGGAAGATGGCGATGGGGACATCCATGGAAACGGCGACGTTCTTGGCGTGGATCTCCAGCCCCACGCCCGGCCCCGCTACGACATCTAGCCGCTCGTCGATGCCTTTGTCGCCTTCGACATGGAGCCCTACCTCTACATCTGGTTTCACCTTGACGTCTAGCCTGCCGCTAACAAAATTCCATTGTTCGCTCCGCCGGTAAAACGCGGCCACGCCCCCAGAGAAAAACGCCCGTGCCCACTCGCCTTGGTGCAAGGTCTTGAACAAGGTAAGCCCCCCAAAGAGGTAGCGTTCCTCTTGGGACCAATACGGAAATCCCGAGACCTGCCAGCCGTTGCCGGTAGTGGGATTTTGGCGACCGTAGCTGAGTCCCAGACCGTAGGTCGGCCCGGCGACGAACCCGACGCTGTGGCCCGCGCCATCTGCGGCCAACATGGCCGGTGCTAGCAAAGTCGCCAGTGCGATGATTCGCAAAATGGGCATGGTACTTACTGTCCTTACGTTTGTAGCCTGAAGATGGAACTCCTGTATGTCAGACAAGATAGGCACTTGACAATACCAGCGAAAAGAGAGCTAGGCATCAATGCCAAAAATTAAAACAGGGATGTCAATGTCAGCGACTCCCCGTGTCTGCAAGTCCCATACAAATTGCTCGAAATACGAGACACCTGTTGACATCTCATTTGCGAAAGACTTTACGGGAACAATTTCTACTCCAGCGTCAATGAAGTCTAGCTTATGAAAGATGGTCATTTTTGCACAGACGTTATAAACCATGAATGCGTATTTACCGAACTGCACTTCTATACCAAGGCGTTCCTTTAGAAAATCCATTTCTCGAAAAGCTCTTTGGCGTAATGGTTTTGGTGAATATGCAGAGCGATAGTAGTTAGTAGGGTACTCACAGAGAACCCGCTTCTTACGCCAGCCTCTGGATTTAAACTCTTGGTTAAGAGCGCTGTTGAGACTAGGGGGGCTGTAAAGCATTCTACCCGGCATGGTTTTTTCATTGCTCTTTTTGGTCTTATAGTGGTGTGCATCTACAGAATTGATAATTGCTTCCAACTCCTTTATCGCGTAGGGCCATTTCTCCTGAATTGAGGATAGACCTCTGTTAAACGAGTATTCGGCAGCAATAATCATAGGTCCATTTCTTTCGTTGAATTTCCCCATTCCAAAGGCCGTTGTACAACCTTCTCTTTGCCTGTTGGAGTGTGAACGGGCTTGCCCAATGGACGAATAGGCAAAGTTCCGTCTATAAACCTCTGAAGCCTATCACGTGCAATATCCACATATTTCTTATCTTGTTCTGCGGCGATAGCTTTGCGATTGTGTTTCAAGGCCGTAATTATGGTGGTTCCAACACCACAGTATGGGTCTAGCACAACTCCATCGTCGTTCGTCAGTGCCAAAGTACATCTTTCCACCAACTCAATAGGAAATTGGCATGGATGAATGGTCTTCTCCGGGTGATTGGCCTTCACATTCGGGATATCCCATACCTCATTTTCCCAGTCCTGTACGACTATATCCCAGATATCCGACGGGTTTTTACCAAGAGGATTACCTGATGGTTTGCCCCGATTTGGTCCCTTGTAGTGCCTTTTTCCTGGATATTTTGAAGGTACTCTAACGCTATCGAGATTAAACACATAGTTCTCACTTTTTGTAAACCAGAGAATTACTTCATAGCGTCCTGAGAACCGTTTTGAAGCGTGAAGGCCGTGATTAAATCGCCAGATAATTCGATTGCGTAGCTTCATGCCAAGATTTTTGAATAATTCATAAAAATAGATGTCAAGCGGAAATACTTCACCCTTTTGAATGTAATTCCCGATTTCCCAGCATATGCTGCCTGTGCTTGATAAGGTGCGATACAGCTCAGCGATCACAGGCTCCTGATGCTCGAGATAGGCTCTCAAGGAAGTTTTTCGCTCGTATATCTTACCAATGTTGTAGGGAGGTGAAGTAATCACCAAATCTACCGAATCCGACGGTATCTCTTCCAATAATTCTTTACAATCGCCTTCAAATAGAACGACATCAGCATCGCTTTGGTATCGCTCGGCGATTTCAATGTCTCTCCCCGTATCAAATAATGTTCTCATTTGCTATCTCCTTGGTAATGGGATAATTCAGAATTAAGCCCTACATGTCGCGCAATAACACTATAAACAGCCCGACGTCCTCTTGTTCTTCACCCTGCAAATCCACACTGGCTCCTGCGTTTAGCACCATGCCATCGCCGAGGCCGAGGTCGAAATTCGGCTCTAAGCGGACGCTGAGGTCGCCTTCCAAGTCGGAAGTGTTGGACGTGAGGAGCAGGTCGAGGTACGCGCTTAGTTTTTCGCTAACTACTTGGGCTGGTTCGAGCAAGAGATCGACGACGATCCCCTCTTCAGCGTAGCCTTTGAGCGCGGCGACCTGCAATCGAGTGTTGAAGCGGAAGGCGGGACCAATGCGCATGGTCTGCATGAGACCGACGGCCAAGCCGGGATTGTCGATGTCTCCGGCGGGTAGCACAATGTTAGCGGTCGCCGCGCGGTTGGTGCCGAGTTGGTACTTGCTGCCGACGACGAGCGACGAAAAATTGGAACTGTGGTCCTTGAAAAAGCCAAAGGTGAGATGCGCGCCCACTTCAACGCGAGTGTGGGGGTTGAATTTGGCCATGGCGATGATATTGCTCACGTCCTTGAGTTCCTTGAACGTGGAGGGAGCGGTGCGGACGCCAATATCGACGCTAGTGTAGCCAAGGCCGCCCGGCAGGACGTAGTAGGGGTCGTAGCTGAGGGGGGCATGGACGGGGGCATGGACGGCAGGGGCCTCGGTCTCAAGTGCGACCGTTTCCTCGGCTGGCGCGTCGTCTTCGGGTTGAGCATGGACGGCAGTGCCCACTAACGCGACCACGCCGATCAGTACGCAAAACAGGTGCATAAATAAGGTCTCCTAGAATTGTGAGGGAATGTTCAAAAGCCGCAGCGCTTGCAGGCGCGGAAGAAAGGCTCGGCCATGGCGTAAGCACCGCGAAAGACCATGTCGCTGGTGAGGGGATGCACGCAAATTAGGCGCGCGCCGTTGTCGATGGCCTCGACCATGCCGTCTTCGATGTCTTGGGGGTCTTCCATGGCGCCGTGCCCGACGACGCGGCCCGTGTGGATGCCGCGCTCGGCCGCAGCGCGGAAGAGGGCGTTGACTGCGTCGTTGACTTCGGGGAGGTCGCCCTCGCGCAGGATGGCGTCGAACGGGCCGACAAACCCGCAGGCCTTGTTGCGTCCTTGGGCAGCCATTAGGTCGAGGACGCGGTCGCGGATCTCAACGTCGATGATGTATTCCTTGGTCTCGAACTGGATCCAGCCTTGGGTCTCGGTCTCGGTGCCGCGCAGTTCGTCGGGCGTGAACATCATGGTCCGCTCGCCGTCGCGGACTGGATATCCGCCCCGATCGTCTGGAGTGGCTTGGCCGGGGACGGGGAAGTTGATGGCGCGGAAATAGCGCTCGGCCTCTTCGCAGGTGGTGCCATAGGGGCGCATCGTCGCCCGCGCCCCGAGTTGGAAGGCGTCGCCGTGTTCGGAGCGGGCCTCGCGGGCTAGGCGCTGGATCGGCAGAATGCCGTGGCGCGCGACGACGGCGTTTTGCTCGCGGCCGTACCAGCCTTCCCACTGGCTGTGTTCGGCGTCGTTGACTATCCACGACCAGCCGGCCTTGGCCCAAGCGTGGACTTCGGCGTCGCGCAGCTTGTGCCACGGCACGTCGTTGAAGCCGCCCAACAGGGGCGGGGTTTTGGCTACCGACTCGCACTGGTCGAGGGTTTCCTTGAGCGGGTTGCGAGCGGGGTTGAGGGCATAATTGTAAGCGCGGCGGGCGAATTCCTCTGCTTTGAGGGGCCGGCTGCCGCCGATGGCTGCGATGGCGTTCACTTAGGTATCTCCTTGTTTCTCGTTTCGCGTTATAGTCGCGTTAATAACTGATGTTACGCACAGGCTCCTAGGTATGGGATGCTTCGACTCCGCTTCGCTCCGCATGACAAGGAAGGAACGCGCCCGCTGCTGTCATGCTGAGCGAAGCGAAGCATCTCATACCCAACACTCGTGCGTAACATCAGTTAATAAAATATAAAGAGCTGGAATGTCCGTTGCTTCTAGCCAGTCGGGAGCATACTGGACAACAGCGTCGCCAGGCCCAAAAACGAAAGGAAGCCCACGATGTCGGTCGCGGTCGTGAGAATGATCGAGGCCGCGGTCGCCGGGTCGTGGCCCAGCTTGACCAGCACGACCGGGATGGCCGCGCCCGCTATGGACGCGAGTATCATGGACATCAACATGGCGCACAACATGACGAGGGCCAGTCCCAAGCTCTGGCTCCAGATGAAGACGCCGATCGCGGTCACCGCGGCAATGGCCAGCCCGTTGCAAAAGCCGATGGCTAGCTCCTTGCCAAGGACGCGGCCTGCGTGCGATGTGCGGATTTCGCGCAGCGCGAGTCCCCGCATGGTCACGGCGAGAGCCTGTGCGCCGGTGTTGCCCGACTGACCTGCGACCACGGGCAGCAGGACCGCGAGCGCGGTAAACTTGGCAATGGTGTTTTCGAAGAGGCCGACGACCGCAGCCGCGAGAAAGGCGGTTACGAGGTTGATGTGGAGCCAGGGCAGCCGGCTGCGAATGCCCACCCACGGCTTGGACAGGGCGCGCTCTTCGGCGGATACACCGACCATCTCTTGGACATTGCTCGCCAAGTCTTGCTGCGCCGCGCTCACGAGGCCGTCGTGGCGAATGACGCCTACGACTTGTCCGGCAAAATCGACCACCGGCAGGCTGGTGAGGCGATAGGTGTTGAGGAGTTCGACGACTTCCTCTCGCGGCGTCATGGGATGCACTTGTACCGCTGCGCTGTCGCGGAGGTCTCCGAGCGACAATTCCGGGTCAGCGGCGACCACGTCCGGCAATCGCACCATGCCCGCGTAGTGATCGTTTTCGTCGCGCAGCACGAGAGCCATGGCGCGGCGATTGCCTAGCCGGCGCACCCGCTCCAGCGCGGTGGCTACCGTACAATCCAGCGCAAAAGTGCTGACCTGAGTGTCCATCAGGGAGCCTGCCGTGCCCGGGGGATAGGAGAGAATCTCTTGGATTTCTCGGCCGCGATTCGCACCCGCTAGCGCGAGGATCCGAGCGCGCTCTGACTCATCGAGATGTGCAACTAGCCTTGCAGTAATGGCCGGGTCGAGTTGGGTGAGAAGGCGACCCAAGTAAGCGTCGTCCAAGTGAACTAAAATGCGCGCGCCGTGGTCCAGTTCCATCCGCTGCAAGACGTTTGCCGCGACCGCGTCGTCCACGCGTTGCAGTACGCCGACGGCCTCGTCTATGCTGGCATCGCCTAGCTGGCGCGCCACTTCCTCGGGATAGCGTTCGACGAACTGCTGGATGAGGACGTGATTCGGAGTTGGTTGTTCCATCACGACTCCCGCTCGCTTGAACCATCGGTGGTCCCAGAGGTCGGCCAGTGAAATACGCCGCGCAGGCCGAGGCCAAATAGTTCGCCGAGGGCCGAGGCCGTTTGCAGGCCGCTGTCTGCCAAGGTATCGCTAGCTTGGCGTCGTTCCAAAGCCCGCACGATTTCGTAGCGGAGGACTCCGACGAACTGGCCAGCTCTGTCCACCACGGGCAGCGCGTGGACGCTTTTCCACGCTGGGTGCTCCACCACGGTTTGCCAAGTGGCGCTGGCGGCAATGGATGCGACGCGGCGCGTGCAGACCGACGCGAGCGAGGCATCGGGCCGTGCGCCCATCAGTTCCCGCATATTGACGACGCCGACGAGTCGCTGATCGTCGGCTACTACGTAGAGATAGTAGAGGGCGTGCTCGGGATTGCGCTGGAGCCGTGCGAGCACTTGGCGCACCGGTTCCTGCTCGAATGCGGTCAGCACTGACGGGTCCATGAGTGCTCCGGCCGTATCTTCGGCGTAGATGAGCAAGTTTGCAATCACGGCTTGGCGGCGCGAGGGAAAACACTCGACGACTGCGGCTCGACGCTCGTTCGGAGTTGCCCGCAAGATGGTCGCGGCGATATCTGGGCGCACGGCGATTAGTATGGCGGCAGCTTCTTCGGCGGCTAGCTGTTCTAGGGCGAGGGCCGCATAAAGCGACGGCAGGTAGTGCAAGAGGCCCGCCGCAGCCGCTGGCGCTAGGTCGCCGAACACCTGTGCTGCTTCGCGGTGCGACATGGCCACTAAGGTGGACGCGACTTCCTGCGGATGGTCGGTTGCAAATCGCGCGAGGAGTTGTTGTTCAAGATTCACCGGACTCTCCCTTGCTTACGCGGAGGCAGCGCTCTGCAAAAAACTGCTGGCCGGGGATACCCAACTCGCCTTCGTCGTGCTCGACAAAAACAGTAGTGGAGGTCGTCCGCACGATGCGCCCGTTGTCGTCGCCGAGGCGAATCTGCTGTCCTATGTCGTAGGATTTGTTGACGTAGTGCATGGCGAGGATATTGGCGATGATGCTGCGGGCACCTAGCCCAAATGCAAAGGCCGCGCCGGCGAGGAGTGCGGCGAGCACGATCAAGAAGATGTTCGTCAACAGCGATACATCTACGCCGAGTTGCTTGATCGCCACGAGAATGGCCGCCCCGACGATGACCCCCCGGACGAGGCGGGCCAACTGCTGACCCTGATGCGGCAGCAAGCGGAAGGCCGTACTCATGGCCGCATCGCTGATGAGGCGACCTCCGATGATGCCAGCGAACAGGACCACAATCGCCGCGATGACCCTAGGCAAGTAGTGTGCTAAAGCGGCCAAATAAGTGGTCAAAACCGGGAGCCCGATAGCTTCACTGGCCACCATGACCGCGACCAACAAGACGAGCCAATAGACGCTGCGTGAGAAAACGCGCCCAGCTCCTTGGTCGGCTAGGGCCTGTTGCCAAGCAATTGCGGTCGTTTTCGCGGCAATCCGCTTAGAAAAACGCGCGACCACGCGGCGCACGACCGCGCGAAGCGACCACGCCACCAGCCACCCGACGAACAGGATGACTAGGGCGACGACCAATTTGGGCAGCAGGTGAAAAAAGCTCTCTTGAATGGAACCAAGGATGGCGAGCATCTCAGCAGATGAGCTAGGCTCCATACGATACCTCCAGTTACTTTTTTTGCTTTACCACCATTAAGACGATGGCCAGCCAATAGAGGTTCTGCACGACGGCGAAATAATAGACGACCCCCATGAGGTGGTCAAACACCGCGCCTAGGGCGAAAACCATCAGATAGACGTCGATGCCGCTGCGCAGATAGTTGCGCAATTTCAGCGGCGGAACGCGCAACAAGCCGGCCAAGCGACCAAACAGGCCGTGGCTGGCGGATTCCGCTAGCTGCCCCTTGCCAAAGGCCGTGGCGTTCATCAGGGTGGCGATGTGGGTCATGGCCAGCGCAGAGCATGAACTAAGATAAGTCATTTTAACTTTGACAAGATGCCTAATACAAATTTGACAGCTTGTTTCAAGTATCGTTTGAATGTGAAAAATGCTACTTTGGGTATTAAACAAATTAATTTTATAAGCGAAAAGTTGGCAACTTTATAATCAATTTCCAGATCGAGTCTTCTCTTTATTTTTTGCACTGTATAAAACAAGTGGCTTTTTTCATCGAATTTAGTAGGAATGCCAGCAAATATATTATTTTTTTTATAGAGATGAGGATAAAAATTCTCAAAATAGAAATCGCTTATTCGGGTAAAATTGTGCCTATGACTTGGAGAAATCGGCCAGCAAAGTGTAGTGTAGGGCTTGGGCTTATTAAAGCGAGTAGGATATTCGCGATGGGAAAAATTGAAATAGATATTCCATTCGTCTAACGATTTATATTTTTCATTAAAGAACATATCAACAGCATTTTTGAAAAATTCTCTATTTATGATCTGTGGCATATGGGACGAGTAAGAAAGAGTCTCATAATTATTCTTTTTAAGAATTCTGTAGGTTTCGAGTTGTGCATAATCATAATCAGTATATGGAGGATGGGTTTTTTGGACCTTAACACGATTTTTCATATCGTCGTGATAGTAAGATTCATATTTTCCCTCTAAGAGATAGAATTCCTTCGGGATATGTATCAAAGGCCGATTATCATCATCCGCCATTATGAATTCTTCACCTAGGTTCCCATAATCAGGAAGAGAAGAGCGGAGGAGCCAATTCTTCATGACGTGGTCATTGCAAGTGCGAAACCTATGAAGCTTGTTTCCTAGAATTGTTTCTTCATTGACCGTGACTATATTTAACTTAGAACTAAATGAGAAAGCACTAATCATTGACTGAGGTACGATAATAATCACTTCATCAATAAAAGACATGAAATGTTCGACGTACTCTAAGGTTTCATACAACATCTTTGGTCTGATACTTATATATACGATTTGCATAAAATTACGCTTTGCCCTGAGCTCGACTTTATCCAAAGTAGATAACAGAAGACGGGTATTCTCCGTACTGTTGATGGTATTCGTTCATCAACTGCTTAGAAGGAACCATGCTTTTCCTGCTGCAAGAGATAATAACCATTTGTCTTCGTTTGTCCCCCTTTTTTCGTGCCGTGTTAGAGGACTGGAGGCCTGCCCGTACACGGTGAAAACCTATAGACAAACCGCTCTGTGGTGTCATACTGGCTTGCCAGCCGTGCCCATGCTCTGGATACTGATTAGAAACTCCACTGGCCGCTTCGCCCTCCAAACCTTGCTGACGACGGATGTGAACCTTTAGCCCCACCATATGCTGACCTATTTCGGCAACACTGGGTGGTCGAGACCCCCTTTGAGCAAGCATGGATAAAGTCGAACTGAGAATACTGCGTTGCTTGGCTGGTTACTTGATATAGAGCAACCGCCGGACTTGAGCCCCGCCCGGGTAAAGTAGACGTGTAAAATAAACTCCCGTCGCTACGGCCGCACCCCGCTGGTCTCGAGCGTCCCAGTGGATCTGATAGGATCCGACAGTTTGAAACTCCTCCACTAGCGTTTTCACCGGCTGGCCTAGGGCATTGTAGATTTCCAGTCGTACCGGACCAGAAGCGGCCAAGCGGTAGGTGATCTGGATACTAGCATTGAAGGGGTTAGGGAAATTGAGTGTCAAGCCACTGGTGGCAGGCTCCTCCCTCATCGCGACCTTCTTGGGATTGCGTTTACGCGAGAGTGCCTGCACCTCAGTAGCTGATAAAGCCTTATTGTATATCCTGAGATCGTCCAAAGCTCCCTTAAAAACCTGAGTCGCGTCGAAACTACCACCGACCCGATCTTGTTCTTGACCAATGATGAGCCCGCCCGCATCAACCACGAGCTTGTTGTACACCAAGCTCCTACAGCGATTGGCATAGCTCGTACCATCTATAAAAATGTCGGCATGGCCCAGCGAAGCGTTGCGAACCACTACAAAGTGATGCCAGTTCCCGTCGGCAATCGATTGGATTGTTACATCACATCGTTCCTTAGGATCTTCATGTCTACCTAGTGCCCCGGACCCATGCGAATAGAAGCTTACTTGGTTTCTGCTCAAGAAGTAGATAAGATATTCGTTGTCGTTGTGCTGATTAGCACCGCTGATGATAGATTGTGTGCCGGTCTTGGATGTTTTCAACCAGAACGCGACGCTCACGTTCGTCCGGCCATTGAGCACTGCGCGTGGAAGGTTGATGCGATGGTTGGTCCCGTTGAAGAGAATCGCACCAGCTTTGTTGCCGAAGCGGTCTGTTGTAGGTCCTGGACCTGACAGGGTACCATGATACCCGTTTCCACTTGCGTCTTGGGCATTTCCATTGAAAGGGTAGTATGCAATCATATCCATCGGCGTGGCTGTGGCAGTGCTTGCAGGGCCTTGCCCCACACTGTTGACGGCACGTACCTCAAAGGTGTATTCGGTGCCGTTGGTCAGCCCTGACACGGCTTGGCTCCGGGCGGTGGCCCCGCCCGACACATCCTCCCAGTCGCCCTCATCGCGCCGATATTGGTAGCCGGTGATTGACGAACCCCCATCCGACGCTGGGGTAGCCCAAGAAAGCACCACCTTTTCATCGCCGGGTATGGCCGAGAGACTGCCGACCACACTCGGCACCGTCGCTGGCGTGGCCGATGTACTACTCGTAGGGCCTTGCCCCACACTGTTGACGGCACGCACCTGAAAGGTGTAGGCCGTGCCGTTGGTCAAGCCTGACACGGTCACGGTTACGTCCGTCACCGCGGTCCAGCCGCTTCCGCCCGGACTATACTGATACTGGTAGCCAGTGATTGCTGAACCCCCATCCGATGCCGGAGCAGCCCAAGAAAGTGCTACCTGTCCATTACCGGGTGTGGCCTTGAGACTGCCGACCGCGCCCGGCGTACCAAGCGGCGTGGCCGATGTACTACTTGCAGGGCCTTGCCCTACGCTGTTGACAGCACGCACCTCAAAGGTGTAGGCCGTGCCGTTGGTCAAGTCGGTCACGGTCACGGTCACGTCCGTCACCGCGGTCCAGCCGCTTCCGCCCGGACTATACTGATACTGGTAGCCAGTGATCGCTGAACCCCCATCCGATGCCGGAGCAGCCCAAGAAAGTGCTACCTGTCCATTACCGGGTGTGGCCTTGAGACTGCCGACCGCGCCCGGCGTACCAAGCGGCGTGGCCGATGTACCACTTGCAGGGCCTTGCCCCACGCTGTTGACGGCACGCACCTCAAAGGTGTAGGCCGTGCCATTGGTCAAGCCTGACACGGTCACGGTTACGTCTGACACCGCCGTCCAGCCTCTTCCACCCGGACTATACTGATACTGGTAGCCAGTGATCGCTGAACCCCCATCCGATGCCGGAGCAGCCCAACCAAGCACCACCTTTCCATCGCCGGGTGTGGCCGAGAGACTGCCGACCGCACCCGAGACCGTCGCTGGCGTGGCCGATGTACTACTTGCTGGCCCCTCTCCCACGCTGTTGACGGTGCGTACCTGAAAGGTGTATTCGGTGCCATTAGTCAGCCCCGGCACGGTCACGGTTACATCTGACACTGCCGTCCAACCGCTTCCACCCGGACTATACTGATACTGGTAGCCAGTGATCGCCGATCCGCCATCTGACGAGGGTGCGTCCCAACCAAGCACCACCTTTCCATCGCTGGCTGTCGCCGAGAGACTACCGACCGCACCCGGCACCGTCGCTGGCGTGGCTGTGGCAGTGCTTGCTGGCCCTTCTCCTACGCTGTTGACAGCGCGTACCTCAAAGGTGTAGGTCGTGCCGTTGGTCAAGCCTGAAACCGTCGCACTCACGTCCGACACTGCTGTCCAACCGCTTCCACCCGGACTATACTGATACTCGTAGCCGGTAATCGCCGATCCGCCGTCGTCCGTAGGGGCATCCCAACCAAGCACCACCTTTCCATCGCTGGCTGTCGCCGAGAGACTACCGACCGCACCCGGCACCGTCGCTGGCGTGGCTGTGGCAGTGCTTGCTGGCCCTTCTCCCACGCTGTTGACAGCGCGTACCTCAAAGGTGTAGGTCGTGCCGTTGGTCAAGCCTGAAACCGTCGCACTCACGTCCGACACTGCTGTCCAGCCGCTTCCACTCGGACTATACTGATACTCGTAGCCGGTAATCGCCGATCCGCCGTCGTCCGTAGGGGCATCCCAAGCAAGCGTCACCTTCCCATCGCTGGCTGCCGCCGAGAGACTACCGACCGCACCCGGCACCGTCGCTGGCGTGGCTGTGGCAGTGCTTGCTGGCCCTTCTCCCACGCTGTTGACAGCGCGTACCTCAAAGGTGTAGGTCGTGCCGTTGGTCAAGCCTGAAACCGTCGCACTCACGTCCGACACTGCTGTCCAACCGCTTCCACTCGGACTATACTGATACTGGTAGCCAGTGATCGCCGATCCGCCGTCCGCCGCTGGGGCATTCCAAGAAAGTGTCACCTTCCCATCGCTGGCTGTCGCCGAGAGACTACCGACCGCGCCCGGCGTACCAAGCGGCGTGGCCGATGTACTACTCGTAGGGCCTTGCCCCACACTGTTGACGGCGCGTACCTCAAAGGTGTATTCGGTGCCGTTGGTCAGCCCCGGCACAGTCACGGTTGCGTCCGCCACCGCTGTCCAGCCGTTCCCACCCGGGCTATACTGATACTGGTAGCCAGTGATCGCCGATCCGCCGTCCGACGAGGGTGCATCCCAACCGAGGGTCACCTGTCCATCGCTGGCTGTCGCCGAGAGACTACCGACCGCACCCGGCACCGTCGCTGGCGTGGCTGTGGCAGTGCTTGCTGGCCCTTCTCCCACGCTGTTGACAGCGCGCACCTCAAAGGTGTAGGTCGTGCCGTTGGTCAAGCCTGAAACCGTCGCACTCACGTCCGACACTGCTGTCCAACCGCTTCCACCCGGACTATACTGATACTGGTAGCCGGTAATCGCCGATCCGCCATCTGACGAGGGTGCGTCCCAACCAAGCACCACCTTTCCATCGCTGGCTGTCGCCGAGAGACTACCGACCGCACCCGGCACCGTCGCTGGCGTGGCTGTGGCAGTGCTTGCTGGCCCTTCTCCCACGCTGTTGACAGCGCGCACCTCAAAGGTGTAGGTCGTGCCGTTGGTCAAGCCTGAAACCGTCGCACTCACGTCCGACACTGCTGTCCAACCGCTTCCACCCGGACTATACTGATACTCGTAGCCGGTAATCGCCGATCCGCCGTCCGACGAGGGTGCATCCCAACCGAGGGTCACCTGTCCATCGCTAGGCGTGGCCGCGAGATTTTCTACCGAGCTTGGCACCGTCGCCGGCGTGGCCGACACCTTATTCGGAGCAGGACCCACTCCGGCTGCATTTTTCGCTCGAATTTTGAATCGGTATGTGATCCCATTGGTTAGCCCCGTCACGGTATAGCTCGTCGTGCTGGCACTGCTGTTGGGGATGGTGTCCCAAGTAAACGAACCACCGACCTGTTTGACGCCATACTCCCAAAAGTCAATTTGAGCGGTGCTCGGCGGAGCATCCCAAGCAAGTGTCACCTGTCCATTGCCGGCTATCGCCGAGAGACTGCCGACCGCGCCCGGCACACCAAGCGGCGTGGCTGATGTACTGCTCGCCGCACCCTCTCCCACACTGTTGACGGCGCGTACCTCAAAGGTGTATTCGGTGCCATTGGTCAGTCCTGACACGGTCACAGTTGCGTCCGACACTGCTGTCCAGCCGCTTCCATCCGGACTATACTGATACTGGTAGCCAGTGATCGCCGATCCGCCATCCGACGCCGGGACAGCCCAAAAAAGTACCACCTTCCTATCGCCCGACACCGCCGAGAGACTGTCCACCACACCCGGCGCACCAAGCGGCGTGGCCGACATCCTATCCGAAGCAGGCCCCACTCCGGCTGCATTTTTCGCTCGAATTTTGAATCGGTATGTGATCCCATTGGTTAGCCCCGTCACGGTATAGCTCGTCGTGCTGTCGCTGCTGTCGGGGATGGTGTCCCAAGTAAACGAACCACCGACCTGTTTGACGCCATACTCCCAAAAGTCAATTTGAGCGGTGCTCGGCGGAGCATCCCACGTGAGTTCTACCTGCCCATTGCCGGCCTTAGCAGCGAGACCTGTTGGCTTGGGTGGGAGGGCTGGATCATCTTGTGAATGCACCGGAGACGCAGAAAAGCATAGAAAAGAAAAAAGAATGACTCCACTAATAGCGTTGTTCTTTTTCATGGTGGCACTCCCTTCGTCTGAAGCGTGGTCAGTAGTTAGGGGTGAGTAGTGCGTGATCGGCGTGAGGCGTACGTCTCTGCCCCCGCTCCCTCTCTGTTCTCACGGCTCTATCCTTCTTGCTCGTCTCATGGTAGACGATAGCCACGGAGTACACACAATGCCGCACGGCGCAGCGTGGACCTTGGCGATGTGCGGCAAAACTCGCAACTCGCAAACGAGTTAGAAGCTGTTGAGCTAAAACGAATATCGGAGGAATAAGGCGATTTTACGGCGATTTCAGCACCCGGTGGACCTTCAAAACAGGGCTTATACGGCTGAAATCAGCCCTGTTTCGTGGGTTATTCCGAATAACTCAACAGCTTCTTACCGTTTTCGTACAACAAAGCCGATAAAAGGGACAAAATGTTGTTTTTTTTAAATACTTACTGATGTTACGTAGTTTTCCAACAAATCCTCAATTCGCCCTAATATCTTGGGTCAAAAGGCTTCGACAATCCGCAAGATATAGAGGGGCTGCGTAACGTCAGATACTTACAAACTTACAAAATAGGAACCTCTGATTAAGTGGCATGAATGTCTATACGTTGTTGTTTTACAGTACGTTGGTGCTTTGATATAAGATTTCGTAAATTATTGTTTTATAAAGAGTTGTCGTTTTTCGTGCAACAAAGCCAAAAAAACAAACAGAATGCGAAAACTCGTAAGAACAAAACTTAATCAGAGGTTCCAATATTGAATCGGTCATGACTCCAAGGATCCGGCCTTCACAGCAAGGCCCCGGTCTAATATAACGCTCAATCATGATCTCGTCCGTCCTCCAACCGGCGGTACAAAACATGCCGCAAAAGGGCCGTTTACAATACGCAATAAAAACAACGTGTCAAGAAATAGGTCTAAGACGCCTTCTGCAAGTTCACCTCCATTCAAGATGGAGCAGGCTTGAGGCATGTGTAGACCGCTATAGAGCCCGTGCGTAACGTCAGTTGCTGATTAAAATTGAAATTAACGGCAGGGCTAGAACGCGGCAATGAGCCGTGCTGTGGTTGCCGCCGCCGGGGCTAGCGGCTATTTTGCGGCCATGCAAACGGAGGAATTGGTTTGGAGGTGACGCGGCGCGCCCTCGTATTGGGCGCGGGGGCGGCGCTCTTCTTGAATCTAGCTTGTCCCTACTCAGTACTCGTCCTGCAAAACGCCGGCCTGACCTCGGATTACATTGCGGCCGGCGCGATGATGGTCTTTTTGGTTCTCGTCGGGCTGATCAACCCCCTGTTGAAAGCCACCGTCAAGTCTTGGGCGCTGCGCACGAGCGAGCTGGTGGTCGTGTACGCGATGATGGTCGTGGCGTCGGCGATTCCCACGTGGGGATTGGTGACCAACCTGTGCCACATCCTCACCCGCCCCTTTTACTACGCCACGCCAGAAAACCGCTGGACCGAACTGATTCAACCGCTGATTCCCGCTTGGCTTGCGCCGCACGAAGCCGAGGCCGTGCGCTTCTTTTACGAAGGGCTGCCTGCGGGGATGGGCATTCCGTGGGGCGCTTGGCTGGTGCCGCTTATGGCGTGGGGCAGCGCGATGCTAGCGGTCTATCTGCTGATGATCGCCACGATGGTCGTCTTCCGGCGGCCTTGGGTCGAACAGGAGCGGCTGGTGTTCCCACTGGCGCAGGTGCCCCTGGAGATGCTGCGCGGCAATGACGAGGGCATTTTCCCGCAGTTGTTTCGCAACCCGCTGATGTGGGTTGGGTTTTCGTTGCCCTTTGCCATCCAAGTGCTAGACGGGCTGAACCACTACTTCTTTTACGTGCCCGAGATACAGCTAATGTTCGACCCGCTGACGCTGTTCCGCGATAGTGTGCGGCTGAACATCTTCGTCAATTTCGCCATCATTGGCGTGGCGTACTTCCTCAACCTCAATGTGGCTTTCTCGGTGTGGTTTTTCCACTTATTGAGCCGCTGCCAGACTGGGATTTTCAATGTCATCGGCTTTCAGATCAAAGGGCACAACGAGGCGCTGACGGGTTCTTCGATAGCCCTGTCGCACCAGGGAATGGGGGCGATGCTGGTGCTGGTGGGAGCGATTTTGTGGACGGCGCGGGGCCATTTGCGCCAAGTGTTCAGCGCGGCGTTCAGGCGCGGCGTGCAAGCCGACGATGGCGACGAGATTCTCTCGTACCGGGCAGCCGTGTGGCTGTGGATTGTCTGCGCGATCTACTTCCTCGGCTGGCTGCTGCTGAGCGGGGTGCCGGTGGTGGCGGCGGTGGTGTTTTTCTGCGGGGCATTTGCCATTTTCTTGGCCATTGCGCGGGTCATTGCCCAAGGCGGCGTGGGCTTTACTTCTTCGACCATGCTACCGCAGCCCTTTGCGGTCTATATCTTGGGCACGGACGCCATTGGCTGGAAGGGGCTGGCGTCGATTAGTCTGAGCTATTCTTGGGCCGCTGAAATGCGCACCACGGTCATGGCTTCCACCGCCAACGCGCTCAAGCTGGCGCACGGGCACGGAGCCAATCACCGCCGCCTGTTTTGGGGGCTGGTCATCGCGGTCGTCGTCGGCATGATGGGGGCCTTCTGGATCACTCTCTATTTGAACTACACGCACGGGGGGATCAACCTGCGCCAATTTGGGGTGCCGACGCTGGCCTATCGCTTTTTGGAGGACAAAATTCACAATCCCGTCGGCTGGGATCACATCCGCCCACGACTGCTGTTTACGGGCGTGGGCGCAGCCTTGATGGGCGGGCTGATTTACATGCAGCACCACTTCCCGTGGTGGCCGCTGCACTACATTGGCCTGCCGGTGAGCGACAGTTGGGTCATGGGTGTGGCGTGGTTTTCGGTGTTTTTGGGCTGGTTGTGCAAGGCCGTGATCTTCAAGTTCGCTGGCACGCGCGGCTACCTCACGTACAAGCCGCTCTTCGTCGGGCTGATCGCCGGGCAGCTTTTAGGCGCGGCCATGTGGATGGTGATCGACTTTTGCCTTGGCGAGATGGGGAATGTGGTGTACGTGGGGGTGCGTTAGGGGCAGGATTTTCACAACAGGCGTCCGCATAGGACGCCGACACAAGGAGGACTAGATATGAGCGACAAGATGTATCGAGCAGCGGCCATAGGCCGGACTGGACGGGGCAATTGGGGACACGGACTGCACTTGGGGTTGAAGAATCATCCGCGCATTGAGGTGGTAGCTGTCGCCGATGAGGACGCCGAGGAACGGCAGGCCAAGCAGGAGGAGTTGGCTGCTTCCCGTGCGTACGCCGACTGGCGCGAGATGCTAGAGGCCGAGCAGCCGGAAGTGGTGACGGTTGGCCCGCGCTGGACCGATTGTCACTTGGAGATGGTGCTGGCCTGTTTGGAGGTAGGGGCGCACGTGTACTGCGAAAAGCCCATGACGTGGAACTTGGCTGAGGGCGACCAGATTGTGGCTAAGGCCGAGGCGACCGGGCGCAAGGTGGCGGTAGCGCATCAAGGGGCGTATATGCCGCGCATCCGGCACGTCAAGGAGGTGTTGGCGCAGGGGCGGATCGGCGCAGTGCAGGCCATTCGCGCCCACGGCAAACAGGACCGACGCGGCGGCGGCGAGGACATGATCGTGTTGGGAACGCATTTGTTCAATATGATGCGCCTGTTTGTCGGCGATGTGGCGTGGATGACGGCGCACGTTGCGCACGAAGGCCGCGCGTTACAGGTCGGCGACGTGCGCGAAGCGACCGAGCCGGTGGGGCCGGTCGCTGGCGATTGCATCAACAGCTACTTTGCCTTCGAGAGCGGGGTGGCCGGCTTTTTTGATTCGCGGAAATACGTCGATGGTGGGGGTGCGCGGATGGGTATGGAGATTGAGGGCAGCGAAGGGGTGATCGCGCTGCGCGGCGGTGGCAGTGGCCCGGCCATGCTCTATCCGCATCCGGTGTTTGATCCAACCGATGGGGGCCAGCAGTGGGTTCCCTTGGACGAGGTGGCGGATGAAGCGCTGAGCATGGGCAACGACTTGGCGGTTGCCGATTTGATTGACGCGGCCGAAGCCGACCGCGAGCCGCTGTCGAGTGCGCGCGACGCCGTGGCGGCCTTGGAGATGATTTTAGGGGCTTACGAGGCGGAGATTACTGGGGGGCGGGTGGCGTTTCCCATGCAGCGGCGAGAGCATCCGTTGGTCGCTTGGCGGGAGGGGCGCTAGGCCGGAACCTGCCCGAGTGTCTAATTTTTGTACTATTGACGGACTGGCCTAAATTTCGTCTATTGATTTGTTCACTGGCGCGTTTATGCAAAATTTGCGGTAAGTGCGCTAGATTCTGTTTTACTCCACCTCTAGCACGTTACAGGAGGCACTCATGCACACTGAGAGGAGGAAGTGGCCGGCGGCACTAGGCGCAGCGCTGTTTTGCGCCCTGCTCGCCCTGCCGGCGTTTGCTGGCAACGGCAAAATTGCCGGCGTAGTACAAGACGATTCTGGGCAGGCATTGCCCGGGGCCAATGTGTTCGCCGAAGTAGGCGGAGAGCGGGTTGGCACTACTGCCGACGATAAGGGACGTTATTTTTTGCTCAATATCCCCCCCGGCGCGTACTCGGTCGAAGCTAGTTATATAGGGCACCAAACGGTGCGTCAGACCCAGATCGAGGTCCGCTTGGACCTGACGACGACGGTCGATTTCGCGCTTCAGACCGAGGCGATTGAAGGCGAGGCCATAACGGTGGTTGCCGAGGCACCGCTGGTCGAGCGCTCGCTGACAACCAGCCGGGCGACGATCGGCCGCGCCGAGCTCAACAACACCATGCCGGTGGCCGACTTGCAGGACTTGATTAACACGACGCCGAGCGTGTTCCGCGGCTATATCCGCGGCGGGCGCAAGGCCGAGGCCAAAGTGCTCGTCGATGGGATCGACGTGTCGGATACGTATTTCCGCGCCGGCGAAGGCTTGGTCACTTGGAATCCCTATGTAGATGTCAATCGCACCTCGGACGGCGAGTTCACTGCGGTCGGCGTCAACGCCAGCAACGTGCAGTCGCTGGACATTATCGCCGGTACCTTCAACGCCGAGTACGACGCGGCTAGCGCTGGTATCGTCAACGTAGTTACGCGCGAAGGCGGCGAGGAGTTAGAGGGGCGGCTATTTGTCCGTCGCGGCGTTGGCGGCTACAAGAACGCCGGGCCGGATGTCTATGCTGGGTTGGTCAATCCCGAGCCGGGCGACGACGGCACGGTTGATGAGACGACCTATTTTGACCGCTACCTGCAGGCGCGCGACGACTTGCTGGCCTCTGAAGACGAGGTCGATAAGGCCAAGGCCGATAAATACTACATTTTCGACCCCGAGCAAGTTACCTACGGCGACAATCCCTCCACCGAGATGGAGCTTTCGCTGGGTGGCAAAGTGTTGCCGCGCACCCATTTCTACTTGACCACGCGCTATCTCAACGACGAGGGACTCCTCCCCAACATGCTCAACCGCTCGCAGCGCTATTCGCTCAAGCTGACGAATCGGCTCAGCCAGAATGTCAAGCTGACCGGCAACGTCATGATTGACGACGGCGGCGAGTTGGGAGGTTGGGTCAATCGCAACTTCAGCGGTCGCTATGCCTATTTCCCCGAGGGGGCCTTGGGCAACAAGAAGTTAGGGACGATGGCCTATTTGGGGATGAGCCACTCGCTTTCTAACAACACCTTCTATGAGATCAAGCTCTCGCAGGTTACGCGCTCGAGCAAATTCGGCTACTCCGACGACAACGGCGACGGCGTCGTCGGTGCCGACGAGAGTGGCGACTTTATCTTCATCGACAGCGCCGAAGAGTCGGAAAAGTACCTAGGCGTTGACGGCTCTGGAGCCGATGCCGACGGCAACTTTACCTTTTTTACCACCAACCCCGGCAATTCGCGCAACTTCGACCTGCCCTTTGGCGACAATCAGTACCGCTTGGCGCAGGCGGGCTTCTACTTTGAGGAGCTCAACCGCGACGTGATGCAGCTCAAGGCCGACATCACCCATCAGTACAACTACCACCACCAGCTCAAGGCCGGCCTGCTGTTCCGCAGCCACACGGTCTCGAAGCTCATGCAGCGGACGCAGATTACGGTGGGCTATTCCAACCTGCCGTACGAGATTTCCGAATACGAGCGCAGCCCGAGCGAACTGGCCTTGTACGTGCAGGACAAAATTGAGTACGAGGGCATCATTCTAAACGCCGGCTTGCGGCTCGACAGCTTCAACGCGGACGCCGAGCAACTCGCCGACTTTTTCCGCCCGTCCAGAGTGGACACTTTCACCTATGAAAGCGGCCAGAATCACATCTACCGCAGCCCGATTCGCAGTGGGGAGGTTGAAACGCGCTGGTACTTGCAGCCGAGGCTGGGGATCTCGCATCCGATCAGCGAGCAGGCCGCCATGCACTACTCGTGGGGCAAGTTCTACTCGGCACCGTCGTTTTCGTACCTCTATGAGGACTACGACAGCTTCACCAACCCAGCGTGGCCGAACGTGCCCGATGTCGAGGCGGACCCGACGACGGCCACCGCGTACGAGATGGGCCTGCAGTACAGCTTCGCGCCCGAGTACTTGTTCGACGTCACGGCCTATTACCGCGACATCGAAAACTACGGGCGGCTCGGCTTTACGATCAGCCCGGAAGAAGCTGGCTTTGCCACCTACAGTATCAATACCAGCGGCGGGTACGCCGACAGCCGAGGCATTGAGTTTGGCGTGGAGCGCCGGTCGCAGAGCAAGATCAACGGTCGCGTCAACTACGCGTATAGCTATGTCAAGGCATCGCGCAATGGCAATAACTCGACGCCTTTCCCGGACAAAAATTCGTTTTCGGTCAACGCCCCAGCCGATGACGAAGCCTTGGACACGGCGCTGGCCAACAAGGAGCGGTTCAATACCTACGAAGCCAATGTCAATGGCGGTGGCAATCCGCTGATCTCCGGCTACGACCGGGCCCACCGCATCGCCGTTACTCTGTTGGCCGAGTTGCCAGCAGAGGTTGGATTGACCTTGATCTCGACGGCTGATAGCGGCTTCAACTACAATATAACGGCCACCACGGACGATCCGCGTGCGCGCGAGACCCGGCAGGCCCCGTGGAATGTGCGCACAGACCTGCGGCTCCACCGCGGCCTTGCGTTGGGCGGCTTGTCGCTAGGGGCCTTCTTTGAGGTGCGCAATGTTTTCGATCGCGAGAATATCCTGACGTGGGACAATCGCAACATCGCCTCTACCACCAAGTGGGAGGAAGATGGAGACCCGACGGGCAACCTCAACCGGGCCTTCACCGGCCAGAGCCAGGCGATTTACGACATCCCGCGCATGGCCAATTTCGGCGTCACCGTGGATTTCTAGGAGGAATACTAAGATGATTAAACGCATGAAAATTGCGTCCCGGCTGGCGACCGTGTTGGTAGTCGCCACGGCCGGGACGATTGCCGCGCAAGAGGGTGGCGTGTTCACGGCTGGCGATCTGTGGGATTCCTTCTTCCCCAGCAACGCCGGCTCTTGGTATCGCGAAACCGATGACGATCCGACCGCCCGCTTTACCCTCTTCCGCGTCGGCAACTGGGATCGCCAATGGACGACGCCGACCCAAACCTATCCGGGCGGCGAAAATCTACACCTGCCTTGGGGCCAAGATTTGCAGATGGCGGAATACAGCCCCGAAGAGATCAATATCACCACGGACAGCAACGCGCCTCGGGCCAAGCAGTACTTGCACGGCTTCTACACCAGCAACCTAGCGGGTGCTGGCGATGCGGCGCGCAACTTTACCAGTCCGGGTGCTTACTGGGTTGATGAGGACCGCAATGAAATGCGCTACGAGGGCGCGATGCCGACCAACCTCGGCGTTGATGTGCGCTGGCGGATGCGGCAGTTTGCCGCTAATCACGCCAACCTCAACGACTTTATCGTCGTCGAGTTGGAATTGACCAACACCGGCGTACTCGACGCCGATGGCGACGGCACAGCCGAAAAGACCGACAACCGCATCCATGCGCTCACGCTACATCTGCAAAACGAGCCGATCAATTCGATGAGCAATGCCGTTCATGGGCGGCGCGGTGCTTCGGGGTGGTTTACCGGCCCGACCTCGGGCTACGATGCCACGCCCGACGCCGACGGTGCACCTTGGGATGTGCCGGTGATATTCTCCGGTCCGTCGCCGAGTACACTCGGTGAGCCACACCCAGTGTTTGGTTCGTCAACCGGCTGGTCAGCCGATGGCTCGCGCCTGTTGGGCAATACCATGAATCGACGCAGATACTACTACGACATCTACAATGGAATGCAGTGGATCGCCGCCAAACAGGGCGCGTTGCCAGAAAGCGGCAGCAGCGCCAGCGCGGAGGACAAGCGCACCATCTACGACAGCCATCCGGTTGGCGTGGATGCCGAGCGCGGTTGGTTCACTTCGGTGCTCAAAGACGACGGCGGCTACGCCAATCCGCGCGAGAATCACATCTACGCGATGGCCGCGTTTTTCGACGGCGATCAGATCGGCAGCCGCACTTGGGACAAAGGTGCCGCTATCCAAAACGAGAGCAGCTTGGTACCCGATCCCAACTGGTTTGATCCAAATCACGCGGACATCGTCCCCGGTGACCCTCTATCGTTCGTCAATGCCGTGCGCCCCGAGGGCGAGCGCGGCCAGCCATTGGGCGACATGAAGTACAACAACACTTTCATCCAAAACTGGGAGGTCGATCCGAGTCGTTCATTGGACGACCAGCCCGATTGGGCGTGGACGGAGGGCTACTCGATTGGCCACGGCTTCGACGGCATGTTGCAGGTAGGCACCGGTCCGTTCTCCTTGGAGGTGGGCGAGACCATCAACTTGGTGCTCATAGAGTACGCGGGATTCCGCTTGCAGGGGGTACGCGCTGCGCGCAGCACGGCGCAGTGGGTCTATGACAACAACTTTGAGACCCCCTCGCCGCCGCCGACGCCCCACATCGAAGTCGCGCCCAACACGGATGTCAAAGTCGATGTCAAGTGGGACGATAGCGCCGAAGCGGCATCTGATTTTGCCGGCTACAAGGTCTATCGTTCGACGCTGTTCCCACGGGTCAATTCGCTCGACGTCGGTCTGCGCATCATCGACCGCTATCACGAACAGACCGAGGTCAATCCCACGGACGCGCAACTGGCCGCCTTTGGTGCCGACAACAACCCCAACATCAGCTCGGGGGGCTACAGACCGCAGGAGCCAGCGGCGTGGGGGCCTTATCGGCTGATCGCCCACGTGCCCGCAAGCGAGTTGGGCAACTATCTCAACGACGGGCCGGATAGCGATGTGTTCAAGTATAAGTTTGCCGATAACAGCGACTTGGTGACCTTTGGGTTTACCTATTACTACTATGTCGCGGCGTACGACAACGAGTCGGGCGAGATCAATGGTCAGCCCTTCAACTCGCTGGAGACGCATCGGCACAACTTCAACGGCCGCGATGGGTTGTGGAAGGGCACATACCATTACGCGACCGCTAGTTCGTTTTTCCCCGGCAGCTTGGCGGGGCAGAAGGACATTGGCGCGCCGTTTATTCTCAAAGCGCCGCTGGCCGATGCCAACGAACTCGTAAACAACCCCGAGTTCTCCATCCGCGTGGTGCCCAATCCCTACAAGAAGGGCGCGCTGCACGATACAGGTACCGAGCACAAGATGCTCTTCATCAACCTGCCGACCAGCACCAAGATCACCATCTTCGACGTGGCTGGGCAGGTCATCGACGTGCTTCACTTCGACAGTACCAACCCGTTCGATGGCACGCTGTTTTGGGACATGTTTTCCAAGGACGGCATTGAGGTAGCCAGCGGACTGTACATCTACGTGGCCGAGTACCCGGGTGGAGCGCAGACCGGGCACTTCGCCATTCTGCGCTGAACCGAACAGGGGAGACTTGAAAATGAAAGTATTGAAACTCATTGCAGTGGTGGGGTTGGCCTGCTTGCTGGCGCAACCCGGAGTCGCCGATGTGCGCAAGTCTGGCCTGACTGGTGCCGCGTTTCTCAAGGTTGGCGTGGGAGCCAGACCGGTCGCGCTCGGCTCGGCCTATACGACCGTGGCTGGAGACGTCCACCAGCTATTTTGGAACCCAGCCGGTGCGGCTCTGAGCGGTGGCGAAAGCCAAGTGCTACTGTCGCACAACTCGTGGATCGCGGATTTGTCGCACGACGCCATTGGGTTCGCGCGCGACATGGGCGACATGGGCACCTTGGGCATTGGCATAGTGACGCTCGGGTTGAGCGACATTGCCGCCGACCGCGACTTGGTGCCGCAGTTCGTGCTCGATGCGGGAACGTTCGAGCCCAACGACACCGAGACCTCAGAGACCTACAGCTACCGAGATTTGGCCGTGGGTGCGACTTGGGCGCGCAACATCACCGACAGACTCAACTTAGGGGTGACCGGCAAGATCGTCAGCCAAACCATTGATGGCGTCAGCGCCACCGCGTATGCGGCTGATTTCGGTGCGCTCTACCGCGTCAATTCCACGTACACCATTGGTGCGCGGATCAACAATTTGGGCAGCGATCTGACGTTTTACGACATCGGTGCGCCGCTGCCGCTGATATTCAGCATTGGCGCGGCCGCCGCCATCCTCGACGACCCAGATAGCGGCATGAAGGTGACCCTGCTCGCCGATGCCACCAAGCCGCAAGACGCCGAGCAGCTCGTGTACGCGGCGGCCGAGGTGGAGCTTTTCGACATGCTCAGCCTCCGCTCTGGCTACAAGTACAACTATCAGGGCGTAGAGGACGAGAAAGTCGATGAGGTCAGCGGCGCGGTCGTCCCGGCTGGCCGCAGCGAGGAGGGTCTGACGGCTGGGCTGGGCCTCGATTTGAGCATGGCCACAGTCGATTACGCCTTCACCTCGTTTGGCATCCTCGACAGCGTGCATCAGTTTTCCTTGCAGTTCCGCTTCTGAGGCTGCATATTGCGGGTCGCTTAGAAAAAAGCCTCCGGGACCTCTGGTCCTTGGGGGCTTTTTTCTCGTAATGGCAACTTAGAGGGAAAGACGATATGACAACTAAGCCCGTGCCGCATGAGGTGATCCCCTGTGACCGGCTGCCGGCAGGGCAGTACCGCGACCTACCCGAGCCGCCCCACTGGCGCAAGCTGGTCGGGCCGAGCATCCTGCTGTTGGGGCTTTCGCTGGGCAGCGGCGAGTTCGTGCTTTGGCCCTACATAACGTACAAGTTCGGCTTCGTGGTGTTCTGGGCCTGCATGGTGGGGGTGCTGACCCAGTATTTCATCAACATGGAAATCGAGCGCTGGACCTTGGCTACTGGTGAGACCGCGGTGACTGGGTTTTGTCGCCAATGGTCGGGCTGGGCTGGGGTTTTTCTGGTGTGCAATGTGGTCCCGTGGATGTGGCCGGGCTGGGCGTCTGGGGCGGCGACCATTCTGACTTGGGAGTTCGGTGGCGACGAGAGTACGCGGGTCGGCTATTCGATCGCGAGCCTGTTGGTGGTTGGGTTGGCGCTGAGTTTGGGGCCGGTGGTGTACCGCACGGTAGAGCGCATCCAGACGGTGCTGATCGCCGTGGTGCTGGTTCTGCTGTTGGTCATTTTCTTTTTGGTAGTAGAGCCTATTCACGTGTGGGACATGTGCAAGGGCATCGTCAATATCGGCCATATCCCAGAGGAAATGGAGTTGCCGCTCTTTTTGGGTGCCTTGGCCTTTGCGGGTGCTGGCGGGACGATGAACTTGGCGCAGAGCGATTTCGTCCGCGATAAAGGCTATGCGATGGGCGCGTACGTGGGGCGGCTGACCAGCCCGCTGACCGGGCGGGAAGAGGCCGTGGGCGATATTGGCTACCACTTCGAGCAGACGCCGGAAAACATGCGGCGCTGGCGCGGCTGGTGGCAGGCGGCCAATCGCGAGCATTTGATCACCTTCTATGCGCTCTCGGTTCTGTCGCTGATCCTGTTGTCGCTTATCTCCTACGCCACTACGAGACAGGCCCCTGGGTTGGAGCAGGGCTTGGGGTTTATCGGGGCCGAGGGCGACTTTATCGCGCAGGAGCGCGGTAGCTTTTTCAAACACCTGTTCAACTGGATGGGCATTGCCATTTTGCTGACGACCGAGTTGGGGTTATTGGACGCCTGCTCGCGCATCTCCACCGACATTATTAAGACCAACTGGCTGCGCACCCACGCCAAGTGGACGCGGAATCGGCTCTATTTTCTCCTGCTGTGGGCGCAGATTCTCTTCGGCGTGCTGATTATGCTCTCGGATTACAACAAGCCGGTGCAGTTGCTGGTCTTGAGTGCCTCGCTCAACGCGGGAGTTATGCTGCTGTATTCGGTATTGCTGTTGTGGCAGAACAACCGCGTGCTCAAAGGGGCGCTGGCCATGCACCCGGTGCGCTTTGTGGCCTTGATCTGGGCCTGCGCCTTCTTCGGCTATTTCTCGTTTGTCACGCTGCGGGAGCAGTTGCCCAAGCTCTGGGGGTGAGGGGTTTGGTCGCGCCACCTAGTTTGGGATACACGCCATACGGGCAAGCCTCAAGCCTCTGGGACTCGGTGCCTAGGGGCTTTCACTTTGCTGCTGTTGTTGGCATTGCTCACAAGCCCGGCTGCTGCTGTTGGGCCGAGACGGAGGTGCGGCTGTGCTAGCCGCGCTGATTGTAACCAAATCCTCTCATTGGTGTATCGCCGCCTGCCGCTTGACAAACAGGAATAAAGTAAGTGTTGTTATCAACCCCTGTCTAAAATCGCGTCTGCAATTGTATGAGAAACCTGAGAGGTCTTTGTGTTGAACCAGATGTTTGAGTCGTTCCTGCTTAATCGTACGGCGAGCGGTATCACGGAATTTTTTCTATTGCTGATATTCTTCTGCTTGGCGGGCGCAGTAGTCATGGCGTGGAGAGGCACCGCGCCCCGTTTTACCACGTATGCCCCTACCTTGCTCACCTCGCTGGGCATCCTCGGCACCTTCACCGGCATCGTGATCGGGTTGCTGAACTTCGATCCGACTCAATTAGATGCAAGCATTGGCAAACTGCTAGACGGTTTGAAGACCGCGTTCATCACTAGTATCACAGGAATGGGTGCCGGCATCTTCTTCAAGGTGCTATCGACAACCTTATTGAAGCCGGCGGAGGCCGAACCCGAATCCGAGGTTGGGCCGGCAGACATTCTGTCCAAGTTGGACGAACAGACGCGGATACTTGAAGCTACCCGGGACGCGGTTGCTGGCAGCGAGGAGTCGAGCTTGGCCGGGCAAGTGAAACTGCTGCGCACGGATTTGACCGACCGGCACCGCGATGATCGGCAAGCATTCGAGGCGTTCTCAACCCACCTGCGGGAGCAGCTAAAAGAAGTTGCACAGATGCTGTCCCAAGCGGCGACCGAACAGATCGTCGATGCTCTGAGACAGGTTATCGCCGATTTCAATCAGAAAATTACTGAACAGTTCGGCGATAATTTCAAGAGGTTGGATGCGTCCGTGCAGAAGTTGGTGGAGTGGCAAGAGCACTATCGACAACAACTGGAACAACTCCATGCACTCTACGACCAATCAGTTCAGAATATCACCAAGATCGACTCGGCGGTTGAGCACATCGCCGAGTCCAGTTCGAGCATCCCCAATTCCATGGAGAAACTTTCCGGTATCGTGGAGACGGCCAGCCACCAACTTTCCGAGTTGGAGCAGCATCTTGCAGCCTTCGCGCAATTGCGCGATCGAGCAGTGGAAGCGGTACCGCAGATGCAGGCGCACGTAGAAGAAATAACTCGTGAGATCAGTGCGTCCGTCGATGCCGCCAGTGAGCACTACAAGGCTCTGCTAGAGAATTCGGATAGTTACCTCAAAGCTCAGGATGATAAGGCGCAAGAAATATTGGCAACTTTTACTGACGCCGGCGTCCGCATCCAGCGTGCCCTACAGGCGGAGCATCAGCAATTACTGGCGAATTCGGATAGTTACAGCAAGGAACAGAATGCGAAGTCGCAAGAAGTGTTGGCTGTCTTTATGGACGCCAGCGAGCGCGTACAGCACAACACTCAGTCCGTACAACAACAGGTCGCAGATAGTATCCAGCAGATGCAAAGTCAGGTGGAGGCGTCAGTGAACGAGGTGCTCGGTGCACAGAACCAAGCGGTCAGCCAAGGCGTCGAGAGTCTACATGAACACATGCGTCATTCCGCATCGCGCACCGGAGAGGCCGTCAACGCCCAACTTGAAGCTCTCGATCAGTTGATGAATCAGGAAATCGAGCGGGTTATGAACGAAATGGGCCGTGCGCTTGCCCAAATTGCAGGTAAGTTCACCGAGGACTACAGTGAGCTTACGGAAGCCATGGGCCAGATTGTCGAGCGGGGAGGACGCTTCCGATGAAAGCTCAGACGACGCACCTGTTCGGGATACGACGGACCGAGCAGGAGGGCGAGCACTGGATGACGATTTCGGATCTGATGGCGGGTTTGATGATGGTCTTTCTTTTTATCTCCATCGCGTTGATGCACACGGCATATATCGAGCGCGACAAGATCAAGGAGGTGGCAGTGGCCTATCGCGATGGGCAGATTGCGATCAATCGCGCGTTGTGGAAAGAATTTGAAAGTGATTTGCCAAAATGGGAGGCAGAGCTCGATGCAGAGACGCTGTCGATCGAATTTAAATCGCCGGAAGTGCTGTTTGAGGCTGGGAAGATTGAATTACAGCCGCGGTTTGTGGAAATTTTGAACGACTTTTTCCCACGGTACTTGGCGGTAATCAAGCAATTCGAGGCCGCCATTGAAGAAGTGCGTATTGAGGGACACACTTCAAGCGATTGGGATGCGGCGAATGGAGAAGCCGAAGTGTATTTCAAGAACATGTGGCTGTCTCAAGGACGGACTCGGTCTGTGCTGGAGTACGTTTACAACCTTCCGACGGTTGCCGAAGATCAGGCATGGATAAAGGATAACGTAGTCGCGGTCGGTTTTTCCTTTTCCCGACTCGTCTTTGACGAGACAGGAGGCGAAGATCGGGACGCATCACGCCGGGTTGTATTCCGAGTCATCACGAACGCGGAGTTCCAGATTCGTAAAATTTTGACGGAGTGAGCTACACCGTGTACCTCAACGTGGATTTTGAAAGGTTGTACGCCGCAGTTCGCCGCATGGGAGCGGATTCCGTAGATCCCGATTTGGTCGTCAGAAGAGGAGTGACCAAGATTGATCCCATCGACATTCAACTGGAGGAAGGCATAGAAGTCGATCTGTCCGAGGTCGGCGTAACGGATAACGGACTATTCATTTACAAAGGCCGTCAAGTCTTGCTCTATATTCAAGATCACGGGAGGCGAGTTCAGGATGCTTTGGACGATGGGGATTCAGGAAGAAGGTTCCACGTTGCTTATTGTCGAACCTTGGAGGACATGCGCAGCAAAGGGAGGTATGAACGCTACGTCGCGACGAATGATTTGAGCGGAGAATTTTATATCGCAGGATATGACTACGATAGTAGAAAGCCTATAAACGGGAAGACACGTCTCAAGGTCTGCAAGAACTGTCTTAGTAAATTGGAGTACTGGCGTGCCGGGCGGACTAGAGACCAAATAGTCGCAGAGTTCGATCTGGAAGCATTCTTCGACACGTACCAATCCTTCTTTCCGCACATGCCGCGTCGCCGCGCTGGCGCGTTCGACGGGCAGTACACCGCTGACTGGGGAGAGGTGTCAAGACGCTACAAGGAGACAAAGAACTTTACATGCGAGAGCTGCTACTTGGATCTGAGAGCTGCCTCCCATCTTCTCCACGTACACCATATCAACGGCGTTAAGACCAATAATAGTCCAGCGAATCTGAAGGCATTGTGCATTGAATGCCACAGCCAACAGCCTGATCATAAACACATTACCATTAGCGACGAAAACGCCCAGCGGATCGCCGAATTGCGCTGGGAACAGGGCTGGCTGGTGCTATGAGGAACTCTTCCTAGCCTCTGTACCAAAGGTTATCTTTATTAGAAGCTGTCTGAAAATTCCAAGTACCATCGACGATACCCTCTGGATTCCCGCGAAAGCGGGAATCTTAGAGTGCCGTGCAGACCCAGTTAGGTTTACTAGTGAGTGCCTTATGGAGGGAGCTAGAAAATGAAAAAATTGTCACGGATTACGCTCAACCCCGATGTCATGGGTGGCAAGGCATGTATTCGCGGGCTGCGGGTGACGGTTGGAACCGTCGTGGGACTTTTGGCAGCCGGTCGGTCGCCCGAGGAGATTCTGAAAGCGTACCCATACCTTGAACCGGAAGATATAGATCAGGCTCTAGCCTATGCAGCGTGGCGAGTTGAAGAACGAGAAGTTGCACTGGCCACCCTATGAGCGTGAAACTTTTGATCGACATGAATTTGTCGCCTGATTGGGTACCGGTGCTGAAACACCACGGATGGTCGGCAGTCCATTGGTCCACAATAGGAGATCCGCGGGATAGCGACCGGGCGATTATGGATTGGGCGGTGAAGCACGAATATACCGTATTTACTCACGATCTGGATTTCGGCACCATGCTGGCTTTGTCCCATTCAACTGGTCCGAGTGTACTTCAGGTTCGCGCTGAAGACATATTGCCGGATCATCTGGAAAGCATAGTAATCGCTGCTCTCAAACAGCACGATGCTGATCTGGCTTCTGGATCTTTGGTCGTCGTGGACGAGAGTAGGACTCGGGTCCGGATTTTGCCAATATGAGCGGCTTTGTTGTCTCTAGGACGATTGAGCACGCTAGGGAGTACGCAAACATCTCAAATTTCGCCTTTGAGCGTCAACCAAGAGTGGATGTGTAGAAGATGTCCGATGGAATCCTCAAAGTAAGCCTCCGGGTGTTGTGCTCGGGGGCTTTCCTTTTGCTGCTCGTGTTGGCGCTGTTCACAAGCCCGGCGCTTGCCGTCGAGTCCGAGACGGAAGTGCGTCTGCGGCGCACGGTGGAGATGCTCTCTGCACCCGCCTCGCGGATGACGGGCTATCCGGGGGCTGCGGTAGCTCGCGAGTGGCTGGTCGCCGAGTTAGAGAGTTTGGGGATAGCTGAGATCTACCGACACGAGTTCCCGGTGTTGGTGCCAATCGACGAGGGGTTTTGGCTCGAATGCGCCGGCGAGCGGCTCGAATTGTTCGGCGTCTGGCCCAATTTGGTGCGGACGCCGACTCTGCCGGCCGAGGGGATTGAAGGACAGTTGGTGTATGGCGGGGATGGTAGCCGACTTGAAGGGCAGCCGGTGGCCGGGCGGATCGTCCTGCTCGATTATGTCTCGGGCACAGCTTGGGTGGATGCGTTTCACTTGGGGGCCGCGGCCGTGGTGTTTTTGGAATCGGCTGGGGCGCATCGCAAGGAAGCCCAGCAAAAGTTCCTCGACGTGCCGGCCGACTTGCCGCGTCTCTATGCGCGCAGAGACGTGGCGGAACGTTTGCGGGTGCTGGAAGAGTCGCGGGCGCAAGTGCGCTTGCGGGGACGGATGGTGTGGCAAGAAGTGACGGCGCAGAATTTGGTCGCTGTGATTCCTGGGCGCGATGCGACGTTGGGGGAGGAGGTCGTCTTCCTCTCCGCGCATTACGACGCTGTGTCGCCGGTGCCAGCGTTAGCGCCGGGGGCTGAGCAAGCGGCGAGTGCGGCGGCGCTGTTGGAACTGGCGCGGGGACTTGCCGAGCGGCCACCCAAGCGCACGGTCGCGTTGCTGTGGACGGCTGGGCACTTCCAGAACATGGCGGGGATGCGCCATTTCGCGCCGTTGTTGCTGGCGGCCGCAGGACAGTGGGAGGGCGAGGTGGAGGAGACCGCGCTTTTGCGGCGGCTCAGCACGCTGGAGACGCGCTTTTTGGTGGGCTTGGATCTGTCGTCGCACAGCCCGCGGCTCGGAGCGTTCAGGCCGAAAGAGCCGTATCGCGTCTCATTGCTCGCGCCGCCGATCACCGAGCGGTTGCTAAAGCTGGTAACGGCGTACGAAGACTCCGCGTTGGGAGGCAAGCGGGTGCTGGTCAATGGTCTGAAGCAGGACTTTGCCCGCCAGGGTTTGGGGGGGATGGGGCTGACGGTGCCGTTGGATGCGGCGGTAGCGGCCCTCACCGGATGTCCGGCGTTGGCGTTTTGCACGGTCAACGACAGCCGCGCTCGCTTTGACGCGCCCGACGATGATCCCGCGGTGGTGCGCTTTGACTGGTTGGGCGATCAAGTTACGCTGCTGCAGGGCGTGCTGCCTGCGCTTATTGACGACCCGGACCTAGAGCCGTGGGCTTGGGGCAACGATGCGTTTGGTACCATTGGTGGGGAGGTGGTTCACTACGGGCCACGCAGCTATCTGCCGGATCAGCCTACGGCTGGGGCGTTGGTGCGGCTGCGGCTGCGCCATCCGACATTGGCTGGGGTGCGGCCGGATTTTTGGGCGACCGCGGATGATTCGGGGCGGTTTGCCATTCCCGGGGTTGAGTCGGGGATCATCTACACCAAGCCGGTGCGGTTGGAGGCGTATCGGCTCGATGCGGAGAGTGGGGCGGTGACGGATGCGCCGGACTGGGGGATCAATGGGGAGCGCAAGTTGCCGGGGCGTGCGCTGACGGTGACAATGGATAGTGCCGAGGACGAGGTGCAAATTGTCACCGCGCCGCTGCGGGGGACGACGCTGTTTGGGATTTTTGATCCGCGCAATTTGTTGACTTTGGAGCGAGTACAAGCGATTGACGCGGTGTTGGAAGCCGAGCCAGTAGTGTACGGAGCTTGCCTGCCGCTGACGGCTCCAGAAATGGAGCTATTCAGCTATGTGAATCGGGTGGGGTCGTGGACGGAGCCGGTCGGCGTGATTTTTACTCAGCCTAGCGAGCGGTTCAAGGCCGTGATGGCGACGGGCCGCTATGGATTGGGGCGACGCCTGCTGTTGCTCAATGGCACGGAGGATGTTCCGAGCGGGGTGGGCTATGCGGTCGATGGGAAGGGGCGCATCGCGGAGACGGTGTATCGGGTGGCTGCTGATATGCACATGCTCAATGGCGAGCGGATTGATCGGCTGGAGCGACACGGCGTGCGCAATGGGCGGTTGGCGGCCTTTCACGAGCGGTCGGCTGGGTTGCTCAAAGAAGCAGAAGCGGCGCGAGTTGAGCATCGGCACCGAGATTTTTTCGATCGAGCGCGGCGCGCTTGGGCGCTGGCTGCGGCCGCCTATCGGGATGTGGAGCGGACGCAAGCAGGGGTGGTGCAGGGCGCGCTCTTTTTGTTGGCCGTGTTGATTCCCTTTGCCCACTTTGCCGAGCGGTTGGCGTTTGGGTTTGCCGATTTGCGGCGGCAGGTATTTGGGTATTTCGCGCTCTTCCTCGTGGGCTTTGTCGCCCTGCGCTATGTGCATCCGGCCTTTGAGTTGTCGATCTCGCCGGCGATCATCTTGCTCGGTTTCGTCATCTTGGCACTGGGGATTTTGGTCACGTTTCTGGGGATGTCGCGGTTGAACCGGGAGTTGCAGGAACTGAGCAATCGGCGCGGGCAGATCGCGGTGCAGCGGTCGGGTGCGGTGCTGACGTCGGTCGCCGTGGGGTTGGCGCATTTGCGGCGGCGACCGTGGCGCACGGGGCTGACCTGCGCGACGCTGGTGCTGTTGACCTTTTCCGTGCTGTCCTTCACCTCGGTCCGCGCTGCGCTGCACACCAATTGGATTGCGATTGGTGTGGACGCGGCATACGAAGGGGCGTTGGTGCGGATGCCGGGCTGGCAGGCTATGGAGATGGAAGGCTACGATTTGTTGCGCGATTGGTTTGGCGACGAGCAGGTCGCGCCGCGAGCGTGGCTGTCGGTGGGATCGCTGGTGTCGTCCTATCGGGTCGAGCGAGATGACGAAGAGGGGCGGGCGGTTGGGGTCTGGGGATTTGTTGGGCTAGCGGCGCAAGAGGAGGATTTGCTCGGGCCAGAGGTGGTAGCTGGGCGGTGGCTGCGGCCCGGAGAAGAAGACGCCTGCCTGTTGCCGGTGGAATTGGCGGATTCTTTGGGGATCAGCGCAGAAGGATTGGAGCAGGAGCGAGTGCGAGTTTTTGGGGAGGTGTTTCGGGTCGTGGGGTTGCTTGGAGATGACGCGCTGGACCGGCTCGACCTGAATGGCGAGCCGTTGACGCCGTTGGATCCAGAGGCGCAACAACCTTCAGAAGCGGAAGTGGGACGTGAGCAGGGAGGGAAGTTGCGGCCGTTTGCCCATTTGCCCGCGTCGGCGACGCCAGTCTTGCCGTTTGCCGCGCTGATGCGGTGGGATGGGGTGCGGCTGGCGTCGGTGGGGATCCGGTTGGATGGGGGCACGGAGGCAACGCGCAGGGCTGTGGTAGAGCTGGCGGAGACCTTGGATTTGAACCTATTCGCCGGCCTCGGAGGGCAGCGCTTGCTCGTCAATTCGGTTGGGGTGGCGTCGGTGTCGGGATGGGGGTCGCTGATCGTGCCGCTGCTGATCGCCGGGTTGATCGTGTTTAACACTATGCTCGGGGCGGTGTACGAGCGGACGCAGGAGATTGGCACCTTTAACGCGGTCGGCTTAGCCCCTGGGCACGTTAGCGGGCTGTTCATGGCGGAGGCGGTAGCCTTGGGGGTGGTCGGCACGGTTGCAGGGTATTTGCTAGGCCAAGGCGCGGCGCAGCTTTTGAACCAAGGGGGATTTTTGCCCGGCTTGGAACTGAATTATTCGTCGCTGGGGGCGGTGCTCACCGTTGGCGCGATCGCGCTATTGGTGGTGGCGTCGGCGCTCTATCCGGCGCGCATGGCCGGGCGGATTTGCACGCCGGGAATTGAACGGCGGTGGAAGCTGCCGGTCGTCTCAGGCGAGCATTTGCACGTGCAACTGCCCTTCTCACTGGCGCGGCGCGAAGCGCTCGGCATGGCGGCGTTCCAAGCAGAATCGTGGGCGGCCAATCAGGAGCAGTCGATCGGCGCGGGATTTTACGTCGAAGCCCTGGAGGTGGAGCAGGTAGGGGAGAAGGTGCGGGTGGCGGCGCGGGTGTGGTTGGCTCCGTTTGACCAAGGCGTGGTGCAAAAGACCGCGATGGAGATAGAGCCGGGGCCGGACCCGCACTATTGCGACATTCACGTTGATTTGACGTTGGCGGCTGGCGATCTGGCGACGTGGCAGCGCGTGGTGCGCACCTTTTTGGACGATGTGCGCAAGCAGTTTTTGATCTGGCGCACCTTGGACGCGGATAGTCGCCGCCACTACGCCGAGCAGTTGCCGCAGTGGGAGCAGGCGTGAGCATGGCCGCGTTGCGTTTGGTATTGCTCATCACCGGCATCACGGTCGCGAGCGGGTGGTTGCTTCAGCGCGTCGAATTGCTGTACAACGGACCGCATTTGGCCGGGGCCGGGAGTGCGCCAGGGGCGCAGGTCTTTCTCGCCGTGCCATTGGGGGCTTTGGCGGTCGTTGCCTTAATGCGTCGTTTGCTCGGCCCGGGGGATCGCGCGGTGCTTTACGCGGCGTTGGTAATTGGGGTGTCGGCGACCGCTTCCGGTCTGATGCACCGGTTTTTGCCGGGTTTGGTGACGGGTTTCTACGGGGGGTTTGCTCAGCCGACCGGCCCTTATTACCGCTTTTTGCAAGTCGTCCCGGCCTGGTTGGTGCCGGGTGGGCCGAATGAGGCACCGGCCATCGGGGCGTTTGAAGGCGGCGCGGTCGTGCCTTGGGGGGCGTGGCTGTGGCCGTTGGCGATGTGGACTGTGTTTTTCGGCGCGTTCTTTCTGACCTGCTTTTGCTTGGTGTGGCTGTTGCGGCAGCGCTGGCTGGAGACCGAGCGGTTGGGATTTCCGCTGCTCGAAGTACCCCGCGCCCTCATTGCCGGAGACTTGTTTGGCCAACGGTTGTTTTGGTGGGGGGCGTTGGTGCCGGGGGTACTGTTGGGGATCAATGGATGGCATCACTACATGCCGAGCGTGCCCGAGATCACCACGAGATTGGCAATGGAGCATTTCCTGCTCGACGATCCGTGGAAAGCCATGGCACCCTTTGAGTCGCCGTTCCACTTTGAGTTTGTCCCCTTGTTGGTGGGCGCGGCGTTTCTCGCTCCCGTGGAAGTGTCGTTCAGCACGTGGTTTTTCTATTTGCTCACCCGCGTGCAATTGCTGGTGGCCCATTTCCTCGGGCGCTCGGAATATCGCGGCGACTTCATTCCTGGGCACGGATCGCCGTGGCTAGATTGGCCGAGTCACTTTCCCTTTTTTATGACGCAGGCGCGCGGCGGCTTGCTGTTTTTTGGGTTGTTCAGTCTGTGGTCGGCGCGGCGGGCTTTGGCGGAGGCGATCTCTTGGCGCAGCCGGGCGACGTGGGGGCTGGTGGTTGGGGTGCTAGTGCTGTGGGCGTGGACTACGGCGTTGGGGGTGCCGCCGCTGATGGGCATTGCGGCACTGGTGCTGGTGTTGCTGTTGGCGTTGACGTTTGCGCGGCTGCGGATCGACGGGGGCCTGCCCATTGTGGGGATGCCGCAGATTGTGGGCTATCTGTTCTTCGTGGCGTTGGGAACCGGCACGGGGCATTTTGCCGACGAGACCTACATGGGCTTTGGCTTTTTGGCGGTGTTTGGCTTTACGATGATTGGGATCTGGCCCGCCCTGCAATTTGAGGGGCTGAAGTTGGCCGAGATCCACGGCGTGTCGCCGCGCCGCTTGATTTGGGGGATGACTTTGGGGTTGGCCGTTGGGTTGGGGGCCGGCTACGTGTTTTCGCTGGAAACGATCTACGAGCACGGGCTGTTTGCCTTGCAGGAACAGGGCGGCGCGCGGTCTGAGGCGCGCATTGGCCGCTACTACAACTACTTGTTCAAAGACGCGGGCATGGTGGATGGAGGCACGGACTGGGTACGCTTGGGATTTCATGCGGTTGGGGCGGGCTGTACCTATTTCTTGGCGTTGATGCGCCAGCACTTTCTGCGCTGGCCCTTGCACCCGATGGGCTTTGTGTTTGGCACGGGTTTCGGCTGGCTGGTGTGGGGGTCGGTGTTGTGCGGCTGGCTGTGCAAGTGGCTGGCGGTGCGCTACGGCGGCGCGCAAACTTATCGGCGGGTCATGCCGTTTTTCTTGGGGATGATTTGCGGCGAGGTCGCCATGCGGCTGGTGTGGGCCACAGTCGCGCTGGTGCAGGGTGAGATGGGAGGTGGATACCGACCGTGACAGCTAACGATCTAACTAGCTACCGCGACCTGATGCAGCCCCCGACGCGCTTTCGCGAGGGCTTTACCATGCGCACCGTGGCCGGGGCGTTCTTCGTCGGCTTTATCATGATGCCCGGTGCCATTTACATGGGCCTGATTGCCGGCGCATCGTTCGGCGCGGCTGCCGAGTGGGTGACCATCATCCTGTTTTCCGAGCTGGCGCGGCGCTCCTTTTCCTCGCTGACGCGCCAGGAGATTTACCTGATCTACTACATTGCCGGCGGCTTGGCTGGCGTCATTGGCGGCACCATGCTGGCCGGGGGGCCGTTTGGGCAACTGGTGTGGAACCAGTACCTCGTGCAGTCGCAAGCCGCGGCTGGTTTTGGCATTGCCGAGCACGTCCCGGAATGGGTCGCGCCGCCGATTGGTTCCGATGCGCTGATGGGGCGCAGCTTTTTGCACCGGGCGTGGATCCCGCCAATGGTCGTGCTGGTCGCCTCGCAGTTTTTGTCGCGGGTCGAGTGGTTCACGCTTGGCTACATCCTCTTTCGGGTCACGTCCGATGTGGAGCGCTTGCCCTTTCCGTTGGCACCGGTCGCTGCGCAGGGGGCGACGGCTCTGGCCGAGAGCGACGAGGAGCGAGATAGCTGGCGCTGGCGGGTTTTCTCGGTGGGCATGGGGATTGGGTTGTTGTTCGGCGCGGTGTACGTGGGTTTGCCGGCGCTGACTGGGTTGATCGCCAGCGATCCCATCGTCCTGCTGCCCATCCCTTGGATTGACCTGACGCGCACTACCGAGACCATTCTGCCGGCTGCGCCCTTGGGCATTGGCACGGACTTGGGCTTGGTGTTGTTGGGGATGGTGCTGCCGTTTTGGATCGTCGTTGGCACGTTTGCCGCGGCCATGGTCCACGCCTTGGGCAGCCCGATTCTCTACCACGCTGGCATGTTGACGCACTGGCGGCCGGGCATGGACGCGATCCTAACGAATTTCGCCAACGACATCGATGTGTGGATGAGCGTGTACATTGGCGCGGGCGCGGCTGTGGGCGCGATTGGCTTGGTGCAAGCCGTGCTGTCGGTGCGGGCTTCGCGCCGTCAGGGCGAGCACCGCCCGTTGCGGGATACGCCGGCTGGCCGGGGCGACTTCCCGCTGTGGCTGGCGATTGGCGGATACGCGCTATCGACGTTGGCCATGATCTGGCTCTGCGTGTTGCTGCTAGAGGACGACGAGTTTCCGCTGATCTTTTTGCTGCTTTTTGGCTTCGTGGTGACGCCGGTGATTTCGTATGTCAATGCGCGCATGGCCGGGCTGACGGGACAGTTGGTCAGCTTTCCGCTGCTGCGCGAAGGCGCTTTTATCTTGAGCGGCTACAAAGGCATTGATATATGGTTTGCGCCCATTCCGTACTCCGACCACGGCCGGCGCGCCCAACTCTTCCGCGAAGTGGAGCTGACCGGGACGCGCTTCTCGTCGATCATCAAGGCCGAGCTGTTGCTGTTGCCGCTGAGTTTGGTCTGCGGCTTTGTGTTTTGGTCGCTGGTCTGGCAGATGGAGCCTATCCCCTCGCCGACCTTCCAATACGCGCAGACGTATTGGCACCTGATCGCACTGCGCCAGTGCTTGTGGTACTCGGCGACGTTGGGCGGGGAGACGCTGTTTGATCAGGCGATTAAAGGCTGGTGGATCGCGGGAAGTTTTGTGATGGCCGGGGGGCTATTTGGGGTGATGTCGTGGTTGGGGTGGCCGATTTCGCTGGTGTACGGGTTTGTGCGCGGCCTTGGGGGCCTGCCGCATTTGCTGATCCCGGAGATGGCCGGTGCCCTGCTGGCCCGCTATTGGCTGGAGCCGCGCTTTGGGACGCAGCAGTGGCGGCAATACGCGCCGGTGTTGTTGGCTGGGTATGCGTGTGGGATGGGTTTGGTGGGCATGTCGGCGGTGGCGATTGCGTTGATTTCTAAGTCGGTGACGCAGTTGCATTATTGACGTCCGTCACCCGCGCAGGGCCTGTCGGAGGCCAAAAGCGCGTTTGACCCAGCGGCTCTTGTAGCCGACAACCGCATAGTACGGCACGAGATCGCAGCCAAAGCCGCGCTTGAAAAAGGCGATGCTCGGCATGTTGGCGCCGACGAAGTCAAAGTACTGGTGAGCGGTTGTGGTGTAGTATTGCCAATACAACAGCGAGATGGCCCCCGTGTGGTTGTAAGCGGGGTCGGCTCCTGCGGCCCAGGCATAAGTGGTGTCGAAGCCCTCGACAAAGGCGACGACCGCGGCTGGCCCGTCTGGAGAGGCGATTTCGTACGCTTGGGCTAGGCCGGCCGCTAAAGCTGCGGCAACAAAGCGTTCGGCCAAGGCCGCGGCGATTGGGGGGCTGTCGGCTTGATTGGCGTAGATGGCTTCGTACTGCCGCCGAAACAGCGCGACATCGTTGGTGGGTCGCAGTTGATAGCCGAGTTTTTCAGCTTTGCGAATGGCGGTGCGCGTGCGGCGCTCGACTCGCTCCCACAGGGCGTTGCTGTCGCCGAGCGGCAGCCGATAGGTATAGCGCAGGTGCGCGTCCCAGCCCTGCCAAGTGAAGGGGCGCACATCGGCGATGGCCGGTGAGTGGGTTAGGAAGACGCGGTCGTAGTGCTTGGCGAGATGGTCCGTCAGGTGCGTGCAAGCGCGGTGTTGGGCTGCTTCGGCTTTGGCTGGTCCTTTGCCAGCGACCGGGGCGAGGAGCAGACCGGTGTAGGGCGTCAGCTCTGGGGTTTCGAGGCGGTAGAGGCCCATGCGCCGACGGGCTAGGCCGCTGAGGCCAGCGACGAGGCGGTCGTTGCGGTAGCAGCCGAGGCGGTTTACTTGACCGCCGGTGGCGGCCGCAGCACAGCGCAGCCACGCGCTGGTGGAAAATACCGTGCCGCCGACGGCTTGGCGGACGAAGGCGTCCCAAGCAGTGTCGTCGGTGACGAGGCGGATTTCAAAGGTGTCGGCCACAGGGGATTTCGCGGTTGGGATTCAATGTGTGAGGTAAATTGGGGTAGGATGGGCGATTGCGCTGAAATATAGGAGGGTATCGGCTCGATTGCCAAGTAGCCGCCCGCCCGATCCCCTTCGACCCGCCGCTATCTTGAAAAAGCTTGCATTTCAAATACATGGGTATATAATACTAAAACCGTTTGCTGCAATCGTTTGGATTTCACATCGTCGCAGAATCAGAATCCTACCGAAAATCCACTCTCTCACTAAGCAGGTATCCCATGCTGCGCGTGTTTGTGCTCCTACCCCTCACCCTGATTGCCTGCTCGCCGGATCGACCCGCAACAACGGCCTTCCTCGATGTGGATCTGTCCGCCGATCCCCAGCAAACTCAAGACCGCCCAGGCACTCAATGGAGCGATCTGAAGGCAGCCGCGCCCAAAGCCGGTACTAGCTCTTCGGCTTGGATCGAGCCATCGCCTGCTTCGTTTTCATTCACTGCCGATGATTCGGCCTGGAAGACCTTTACGGTTCGCACTTCTTCTGATGTGGATAGTGTCTTGGTCTTGGTCAATCCGACGGGGAAAGATAAGGCGTTAGAGGTGGCCGGGGGCAGTGCACCGCCGTCGCGCAATTACTGTCCTGCCGAGGGCAATGATAGTCCGACCAGAGCGCGGCGCAACGGCTGGTCGTTGCACTTGTCTGCCTGTCAAGCAGGCGAGACGGAGATCGTCATATTCGATTACGAGCAAACAGAATTAGCGCGCTATGCCGTCCAAGTTGCTGAAGCCGAAGCCCGGACCGGCACCGGCTCTTCGGCTTGGATCGAGCCGTCGCCTGCTTCGTTTTCATTCACCGCCGACGATTCGGCCTGGAAGACCTTTACGGTTCGCACTTCTTCTGATGTGGATAGTGTCTTGGTCATTGCCAATCCGACGGGGAAAGATAGAGTGTTAGAAGTGACGGGGGGCAGCAGGCCGCCGTCGCGCAATTACTGTCCTGCCGAGGGCAATGATAGTCCGACCAGAGCGCGGCGCAACGGCTGGTCGTTGTATTTGTCTGTCTGTCAAGCAGGCGAGACGGAGATCGCAGTCTATGACTTCGAGGAGGTTGAACTAGCCCGCTATACCATTGAGGTGGCGGAACAGGCGGAACAGTTTGAGCCGACGTCGGATTATCCTGAGCACTGGATGGACGACTTGCCCGACCATGCCGTCTTCAATATCGAACTAGTATTTCTTGACGACTTCACTCAGAGGCAAAAGGACGAAATGCGCTGGGCCGCTGACCTGTGGGAACTGGCATTTACCGATGAGCTTCCCGATGCAGATATTGATAATTTGCAGGCCATGATGCCGTTCAATGATATCGCCTTCCCCTGCGGCGATCATTTTATAGAAGAGCCGAGTGGAGTTATTGACGACGTAAAAGTTTACGTAGCAAAGCATAAGGAATCTTGGTTCTTGGCTGTTGGCGGTCCTAGCTTGGATCGAATAGTGGATCGGACGACGGTGTTAGGATGTATACAGATGGCAGATGAACCTTACCACATCGACCAGGTTTTTGCCCATGAGCTAGGGCACGTTCTTGGAATTGGAACAAGCGGATTTGTATATGACACTAATAGCGAGCATCACGTTATTGCTAGCAGTACTCTTTATTACGAATATGCTCCTGGAACGGCTGAAAGCGATAAACGGGATACACACACATACCTTATAGCACCAGAAGCTCAGCGCGCTTTCAAGGAGATGGGAGATTGGCCGACTGAAGAGATTCCACTTGCCGGGGGACATTGGGCGCAATATCCACTCGGCAACTCCGTCATAGCCCTTGGAAACAGGACTATTTTTGAACCTAGAATAACCAAAGTCGATCTCGGTCTCTTATCGGATCTTGGCTATTCCGTCGGCAATTCGCCAACCAAGCCTGTTTATTTTCTGCGGGCAGTGCCATTTGCTAACGGAGAGTACGAGCTCGAAGGCTGGAACTTGGCAGTTCAGCATCCCCGATGGTTTAGTGGCAAGCCTGTGGCTAGTCCTAATGCATGGTGCGGCGTTGGGCGGGATCTACGGTAGCCAAGATCATACCACCAACCACCATAAAAGGCTTGATGGCACTTGCCGAGGGGAAGTGGGCGACCGTCATCGACAACCTTGAAGACTAGCGTTTATGGGTAGTGCGCCACTTCGCTTGACATTCCCTTTGGCGAGCCATATATTGAAATTTTTATCGTATTGAAAGCTAACTTCTTGGATTACTTAGGTTTAATGACAATGAGTGCGCCGTTCCAGTTCCCGCGTATTTTCCGCCCGACGCCAGTGTGGGCGCGCCTCCGACTTCTCCTCCTCGACCTACTGCTTATTATTGGCCGGCCGGTCAAGTAGGCTTCGCCCCTCGTTCCATTTTCAACAACCCAATTAACGGACGAAGCCGCTGCAACGAGCCGGCTGTCATCTAACTATGTCTATCAAACAATCTCAACGCCCTCAGTGAAGGAGAATTTTTATGCAGATGTACTACGACAACGACGCCAATCTCGACCTGCTCTCGGACAAGACCGTGGCCGTCATCGGCTACGGCAGCCAGGGCCACGCCCATTCGCTCAATCTGGCGGAGAGCGGCGTCAAGGTGGTGGTAGGCCTGCGCGCGGGTAGCCAACGGCGCGCTGAGGCTGAGGCCGAAGGGCTGGAGGTAGCCGATGTGGCCGAGGCCAGCAAGCGGGGCGATATCGTGGTAATCCTGATCAACGACGAAGTCCAGAAGGCTGTGTACGAAGCCGATATCCGCCCCAATCTCGAAGCGGGCAATGCCCTCGCCTTTGCCCACGGGTTTAACATCCACTTTGGCCAGGTGGTGCCGCCGGCCGATGTCGATGTGTTCATGGTCGCGCCCAAAGGGCCGGGGCACTTGGTGCGCCGCGTGTACCAGCAAGGGGGTGGCGTGCCGGGCCTGTTGGCTGTGTACCAAGATGCCACTGGCCGGGCGCACGAAGTCGGCTTGGCCTATGCCAAGGGGATTGGCTGCGGTCGGGCCGGAGTTATTGAGACGACCTTCCGCGAGGAGACCGAGACCGACTTGTTCGGCGAGCAGGTGGTGCTGTGCGGTGGGTTGACCGAGCTGATCCGCGCGGGGTTTGACACGCTCGTCGAGGCTGGCTATCAGCCCGAGGTCGCTTATTTCGAGTGTCTGCACGAGGTCAAGCTGATCGTCGATCTGATCTACGAGGGCGGCATCGCCAACATGCGCTCGTCGATTTCGGATACTGCGGAGTTTGGCGACTTGACGCGCGGGCGGCGGGTGATAACCGAGCAGACGCGAGCGGAAATGAAGCAGATTCTCGCCGACGTGCAAAACGGCCACTTTGCGCGGGAATGGCTGGCCGAAAACCAAGTGGGTCGCCCGGTGTACAATGCGGTCAAGCGCCGCGATTCCGAGCACTTGATCGAGACTGTCGGCACCCGGCTGCGCGCGATGATGAGCTGGCTGGACGACAAATAGGTATAGTGGTCGGTGGTCAGTGGCCAGAGACCGGTCCCAACCTCCCCCGTCCAGCGGGGCGGGGACTAACCACTAACCACTGGCTTCTGAAAGGAGGTGAGCGCGATGGAACCCCTACTTAGCGAGTTGAGTTCCGACCCCGACCTTTGGTCGGTAGGCGGTCTCTGCACGGCTGGAGGGGACCGTCTGCCGCTTATACCACCTCATCCGTCCAGCCTAGGGAAAACACATTATGGCTGATGCAAATCGCGTATATATTTTTGACACCACGCTGCGGGATGCCGAGCAGACGCCCGGTGCCTCACTGACCGTCCGGGAAAAGCTGGAAGTCGCCCACCAGTTGGCGCGGCTGCAAGTCGATATTATCGAGGCCGGCTTTCCAGTGTCCTCCAACGAGGACTTTGAGGCCGTGCGCCGCATTGGGCAGGAAGTTGCCGGGCCGGTAATCTGCGGCCTGTCCCGCGCCGTGCCCAAGGACATCGAGCGGGCCGGCGAGGCGCTCCAAGACGCGCCTCGACCGCGGATTCACACCTTTATCGGCACGTCGGATATTCACCTCGCCGGCCAGTTGCGCAAAGGCCGGGAAGAGGTGCTGAAAATGGCGGTGGCCGCGGTGGAGCAGGCCAAGTCGTACTGCGAAGACGTCGAGTTTTCGCCCATGGATGCTGCCCGCACCGAGCCTAACTACCTCAACGAAGTCATCGCGGCGACCATCGCGGCAGGAGCGACGACGATCAATATCCCCGACACCGTGGGTTATGCCGTGCCCGAGGAGTTTGGGGCGCTGATCGCCCGAATCCTCAATCAAGTACCCAACAGTGGAGACGCCATTATCAGCGTCCACTGCCACGACGATTTGGGCATGGCGGTAACCAACACGCTCTCCGCGATCAAAAACGGCGCGCGCCAAGCCGAATGCACGATCAACGGCTTGGGCGAGCGAGCCGGCAATTCCTCATTGGAAGAGATCGTCATGGCGCTAAAGACGCGCCAGGATTACTTCGGTTTTGACACCGAGGTGGTCACCGAGGAAATCGTCCCCACCAGCCGGTTGGTCAGTCGCTTGATGGGCATCGCGGTCCAGCCCAACAAGGCGATCGTCGGTGCCAATGCCTTTGCCCACAGCTCGGGCATCCACCAGGACGGAGTGCTCAAGCAGCGCGACACCTTTGAGATCATGGATCCGAAAGATGTGGGGCTGGAGGCTACCGAGATCGTGCTGACGGCGCGTTCTGGACGCGCTGCGCTACGGCACCGGCTGGAGGTCTTGGGCTACGAGCTGGATCAGGCGAAGCTGGACAAGGTCTATGAGAAGTTCTTGGAACTGGCCGACAAGAAGAAGGAGATCTTCGACGAGGATCTGATCGAGATTTTCCTCGACAATCCCGGCGAGGGGATACCCTATTACGAACTGAGGCATCTGCACGCGGTTAGCTGCACTGGGACCGTACCCTCAGCGACGGTGCGTTTGAGCATCGCTGGTAGGGAGCCTGTAGAGGGATCGGCTCGGGGCGATGGGCCGGTGGACGCTGTCTATGCAGCCATTAATCTAGCTCTTAAAAAAGATCCATTTGAAGATGATATCCAACTGGACGATTATGCCATTCGTGCGATCACTTCCGGTAGCCAGGCACTGGGCGAGGTGACGGTACATCTGTCGAGAAGTGGAGAACAGGCGCGAGGCCGGGGCGTTTCGACCGACGTTATCGAGGCCAGTGCGAGGGCCTATATCGATGCGCTGAACCGCTGGGAACAGAAGAGTCTTGTGAATAAGCACGGTTATCGACCGAATTCGACTGACGATGTCGACGAGTTGAACCGTCAGGCCCAAAAGAAACCTAAAGAATGACCGTGTAGAGGAGATTGGAGATGGGTAAGACCCTGTTGTACAAGGTTTGGGACGCGCACACTGTGCGCGAGTTGCCCTCCGGGCAGACGCAGTTGTTCGTTGGCCTGCATCTGGTCCACGAGGTGACCAGTCCCCAGGCTTTTGAGATGTTGCGGGAGCGCGGCCTTACCGTCCGTTTCCCGCAGCGCACCTTTGCCACCGTGGATCACATCGTGCCCACGGATTTGGTGCAGCGGCCTTTTGTCGATGACTTGGCCGAGGAGATGATGGCCGCGATCGAGCAGAATGCCGCCGAGTTTGAGATTCCGCTGTTCAATATCAATGACCAGCGCCAGGGGGTGGTACACGTCATTGGCCCGGAGTTGGGGCTGACTCAGCCAGGCATGACCATTGCCTGCGGCGACAGCCACACTTCGACGCACGGAGCCTTTGGCGCGGTGGCCTTTGGCATTGGCACCAGCCAAGTCCGCGACGTGCTCGCCACGCAGTGCTTGGCTATGGACCCGCTCAAGGTGCGGCGGATCGAAGTTAGCGGTGCGCTGAGCGAGGGGGTGTATGCCAAGGACGTCATCTTGCACATCATCGGCCTGCTTGGGGTCAATGGCGGCGTTGGCTACGGCTATGAGTACGGCGGCTCAGTTATTGAGGCCATGTCTATCGAAGAGCGGATGACGGTGTGCAACATGTCGATTGAGGGCGGTGCCCGAGTTGGCTACGTCAATCCCGATCAGACGACGTACGACTATCTCAATGGGCGGCTTCATGCGCCGCGCAACTTTGGGGCTGCGGTCGAGTGGTGGGAGTCCATGGCCTCGGATGCAGATGCCGAGTACGATGACCTAGTGCAAATAGATGGTCGCGAGATCGGCCCGACTGTGACGTGGGGCATTACGCCGGGCCAATCGGTCGGAATTGACCAGGATTTGCCCGACCTAGACGCTTTTGCCGACGCCGAGCGGGCTACCGTCGAGGAGGCCTTTTCGTATATGGACTTCGCGCCGGGGCAGAAGATCGCCGGTACCAAAGTAGATGTGGCGTTTATCGGCTCTTGTACCAACGGTCGGCTCTCGGATTTGCGCGAGGCTGCCCGGGTTGCTCGCGGGCGCAAGGTAGCCTCCGGCGTCCGCGCCCTCGTGGTGCCGGGGTCGCAGCAGGTGCGGGCCGCAGCCGAGGCCGAAGGCTTGCACGAGATCTTTGCGGAGGCCGGGTTCCAGTGGCGGGGAGCGGGTTGCTCCATGTGCTTGGCGATGAATCCCGACAAACTCCAGGGCCGCGAACTATGCGCCTCGTCGTCCAACCGCAATTTCAAGGGCCGTCAGGGCAGTCCCACCGGTCGCACCCTGCTGATGAGTCCGGCGATGGTCGCGGCGGCGGCGGTGGCGGGCGAGGTGGCGGATGTGCGAGAGTTGGTGGGGTAAGGGTTCATTTTTAGCACTTGTCAAAACTGACCGAGTGGAATGGAGGTACCGATGACAGAGATACTCGAAAGCAAGCTCGACGCTATCGCGCAAGCCTGCAAACGCCACGGTGCAACTCGGTTGGATGCCTTTGGATCGGCTCTGCGCGATGACTTCCACCCCGGTCAGAGCGACGTGGATCTATTGGTCGAACTTGGCCCGATGGAACTGTATGCACGAGTTGATGCCTACTTCGGCCTCCTAGAAGATCTCAGAGCCATACTAGGGGAGCCGGTTGATCTGGTCGTTGCAGGAGCTGTGAAAAATCGCTATATCGCTCGTGACATTGAGCGGACAAAGCAATTGTTGTATGCCGCGTGCCGCAAGAGCCTACCTATCTGATGTGATTGAGGCGTGCGTGCGATGCGATCCTCGACGCAGTCCGATGAAATTGGTGATCAAGAATAGGTTAAATAATGGAAGGCGAAATCCTAGAACTGCTCGCAAGGATCAAAGAACAGAGCGCTAAGAGTAGGTCGTTCAATGAGGATCAAACGAAGCTCGCGTTCGTACTTCCAATCCTTCGCCGACTCGGTTGGGACACGGAGGATGTTGACGAAGTCCATCCTGAGTTTTCTGTCGAACACAGGCGAGTAGATTATGCCCTCGTCTTAAACGGGCGACCGGCCGTATTCATCGAAGCAAAGCGACCGAGCGAAGATCTGGATAATAAGAGCTATGAGGAGCAACTACTCGACTACTCATTTCGCCAAACTGTTGAACTTGCCGTCCTGACCAACGGGTTGTCTTGGTCCTTTTACCTTCCGCGAGAGGGCGATGATTGGCGGTCAAGGAAGTTCTACACGATCGATATTATCGAGCAGGATGAAATAGATGCTTCTTCTAGGCTTACTGAACTTCTTTCCAAGGCCAATACGTACTCCGGCAAGGCTCTTGAATCTGCCAAGAGGATTTTCAAAGGTAAAGTCCGCAAAGACGCCATACGCGATACCTTACCGGATGCTTGGAATAAGATCGTGGGCGAACCTGATTCTCTGCTTGCTGAGCTTCTTGCTGAGACCACGGAAAGGTTGTGCGGGTTCAAGCCCGATGAGGTGGAGGCGGCTGAGTTCATCAGGCAGAATCAGGATAGGCTCGTACTCATGCTAATTGACCCACCACCTGTCAGGCCTCCAAATACTGAGCAGGGTTATATCGAAAAATATCGAGAGATGCTCAAGAATCCCAATAGCCTTCCTTCGAAGATGAAAAAATATATTAATAAAAAAGGCTCTTTATCCCAAGCTGATCTGAAAAAAGCTTGCGTTGAGTATTTTGGATGCAAATCCGAGACATCCGGGAGTATCGGGGCATCCTTGCGAGTCCTTGAACTGGACGGTCATGTTAGAAGCACTGGTCGGGGCGACAACAAAATGATTTCCTCGAGCTAGTCTTTGAGGTAAAAGAAAAAAGATTTCTCAAAAGACGGTATAACATCACTCACGCATCCACAGAATCAGAAGGTGAGCCGTGCCAGTTTCTGGATTGCGGTACATTCTTATCCGATACCCGTCGCAGATATGGCGAGACGTTTGAGCGGGATAACAAAAACAGATGGCTAGGGATAAGAAAACAGTCTATATCGAGACCTCGGTCGTGTCATATTTAACCGCTCGACCTACGAGTGACCTGCTGGCGGCTGCTTGGCAAAAGATCACTGTTGACTGGTGGGATACGCAGAAAAACCGATTTGATCTCTATACGTCTGATGTCACGGTTGAAGAAGCTGGAAGGGGTAACTACGAGGCGGCGGCGCGACGTCTTGAGGCGTTATCCGGTATTCCCGCATTACCAATCACAGAGGCCATAGTCGCGTTGTCCAAAGCGCTTCTCCAAGGGAGAGCCCTTCCGTCCAAGGCCCTAGATGATGCCTTTCATATTGCCATATCTGCCGTACATGGTGTTGATTATCTCCTGACTTGGAACTGTCGGCATCTTGATAATGCCGAAACCAAGCCCATCATGCGAAGCGTTTGTACCATACACGGACATACCAGTCCCGAGATCTGCACACCTCAAGAACTTATGGGAGTATTTGAAGATGTCTGACGAAATCATCAAGGAACTCTGGCAGATCAAAGACCGCATCGCACGGGAACATGGGTATGATATAGACGCCCTTGTTACCTATCTCCGAACCAAAGAGCGGCCGGAAGGCCAACGAGTTGTGGACCTATGCGCCATGAGAGAGGCTGCCCAACCGGTTTCCAAAAGGAGACAACCTTGATGAACGAATCAGCAATCCGACTGCGTATTGAGCCATTGGACGAAGGTGGCTTTCTCGCCACGAGTCCCGATGTCCCGGGCTTGGTTGCGGAGGGACGCGGCGTCACCGAGGCTGCTGAAATTGCACAAGGTCTCGTCCGCAAAATTGCAGAGTCGTGCATTGAACACGGAGATCCACTTCCTCGCGCATTACAAAGTGATGTTACGCAGGCTTTAGGCTTTGGTTTATCTTGTTTGTCATGGATAAAAAACTGTTAGACCTGTATAGCGATTATCTGTTGAGCTCTTTTGGCGCGACGACGGCCACCGGCCTTTCGTCTTTGTTGGATGGCCAAATCAGCCACGACCAAGTAACGCGCTTTCTGTCCCAGGCCGAGTACACGTCGAAAGAGCTATGGCATCAAGTCAAGACCGTGGTACGCACCATCGAGCGGGAAGACGGGGTGCTCATTTTCGATGACACGATTCAGGAAAAGCCGCACACGGATGAAAATGAGTTGATCTGTTGGCACTTCGATCATAGTAAAAACCGCTCGGTCAAAGGCTTGAATCTGCTCAATTGCATCTATCAGGCCGGCGATGTTAGTGTGCCGGTGGCCTATGAGTTAGTGCGTAAACCGATTCGGTTTTGCGATCTCCAAACGCGTCGGGTCAAGCGCAAAAGCGCGGTGACCAAAAACCAATTGCTGCGGCCGATGCTACGCACCTGCCAACAGAATCGCTTACGCTACCGCTATGTGTTGGCCGATAGTTGGTTTTCGGCCAAGGAAAACCTGTTGTGTATCCGCCAAGACCTCAAGAAACACTTTATCGTCGCCCTCAAATCCAACCGGACGGTCGCCTTGAGCCTACAAGACAAAGCCCACGGCCGCTTCGTGCGCATCGATACGCTGGACTGGTCAGACCCCACGCCGGTAACCGCCTGGATCAAAGGACGGCCTTTTCCCGTCTTGCTGCATCGGCAAGTCTTTACAAACAAAGACGGCAGCACCGGCATGTTGTATCTGGCCTGTAGTGATCTCGACCCACACGGAGACGCCCTTGAGACGATCTATCAAAAACGGTGGAAAGTCGAAGTCTTTCACAAAACGCTCAAGTCCCATGCCGCGTTGGCCAAGTCGCCGACTAAACGAGTCCGTACCCAAAGTAACCACGTCTTTATGGCCATCTATGCGGCCTTCTCGCTAGAGTGGCTGCGCATCAAGCAGCGGATGAATCCGTTTGCCCTTCGATCAAAACTCTATCTCAAGGCCATTCGACACGCCTTTGACGAATTACAGAAGCTAAAGGCTGCGTAACATCACTTCGTAAGTATTCCATGACAGGGTCCAAGGAATGAAGGACCGTGAGGCTGAGACAGTTCAATTGTAGGTGCAACTCTTTAAGGAGATACCATGGAAAATTCGAGTGTGATTAAGACGATAACTGGCCGCGGCGTGGTAGTGCGCGGGGCTGATATTGATACCGACCGCATCATTCCGGCTCGCTTTTTGCGCACGGTGACCTTTGAAAATTTGGGTGCTCATGCCTTTGAGGATGATCGCGTCGGTGGCGATCATCCCTTTGACCAAGTGCGCTTCCAAGGGGCGTCGATCCTGTTGGCCAATGCCAATTTCGGTTGCGGATCCTCGCGCGAACACGCGCCGCAGGCTCTGATGCGCTGGGGAATCCAGGGTTTTGTCGCCGAGTCCTTTGCCGAGATTTTCTTTGGCAACTGCATCGCCATGGGATTGCCCTGTGTGCGGGTGGCGGCCGAGGATATGCAGGCGTTGATGGATGCGGTCGAGAGCGATCCGGCGCAGGAGGTGGCCATTGACCTCGAAGCGCGGCAGGTGCGCTGGGCCGGCGGCCAAGTTGCAGCCGATATTGCCGACGGCCCGCGCGAGCAATTTCTCAAGGGGAGTTGGGATTCGCTAGGCCAGCTCTTGGACGCCGGCGACCAGATTGAGAGTACCACGCAGAAGCTGCCGTACGTGGCGGGGTTCTGAAAGAGGTGAGAAGATGGGCTACATCAAGATAGATGGACGGAAGATTACCAACCTAGTGTCCCGCGTACTGGTTGTGACGGCAGCAGCGCTGATTCTCGCTCTCGTCATAGGTGCGGTCCTGATCAATATCGGGATCGCCTTGGCAGTGGCGATCATCATTGCCGCAGTGGTGCTGCTGGCCACCCCGGTGGTTGCGGGGCTGATCTGGCTCGCCAAACTAATCCATAAAAGAGGGAGATAAATAATTGCACAAAATTGCCGTAATACCCGGAGACGGAACAGGGCCTGAAGTGGTGGTCGAGGGGCTGAAAGCACTCGACGCGGTGGCCGCTAAGCAGGGATTCAAATACGAGACCGTGGAGTTTGACTTTGGCGGCGACCGCTACTTGCGCACCGGCGAGGTCTTGCCCGAGTCGGCGGCTGACGACTTTAGGCAGTTCGATGCCATATACCTAGGGGCCATCGGCCACCCCGACGTAAAGCCGGGTATCCTCGAAAAGGGCATTCTACTGAGGCTGCGCTTTGAGTTGGACCAGTACATCAACCTCCGCCCGGTCAAGCTCTATCCGAATGTGCCGACGCCGATTAAGGACAAGGGGCCGGAGGATATCGACTTCGTGGTGGTGCGGGAAAACACCGAGGGGCTATACGCGGGTTCTGGCGGCTTTCTCAAAAAGGGCACGCCCGACGAGATCGCGGTGCAGGAATCGATCAACACCCGCAAGGGCGTCGAGCGCTGCCTGCGCTACGCCTTTGAGTACACCCAGCGGCGCAACAAGGACAACACCTTGACGCTGTGCGGCAAGACCAACGTGCTGACCTACGCCTTCGACCTGTGGGAGCGGGTGTTTGAGGAAATCGGCGCGGCCGACTATCCGGCCATCAAGCGCGACTACGCCCACGTCGATGCCATCTGCATGTGGATGGTCAAAAATCCCGAGTGGTTCGACGTGGTAGTTACCGACAACATGTTCGGGGACATCATCACGGATTTGGGCGCGATGATCCAGGGCGGGATGGGCATTGCCGCCGGCGGCAATATCAACCCCGAAGGCGTGTCGATGTTCGAGCCGATTGGCGGTTCAGCCCCCAAGTACACCGGCCAGAATATCATCAACCCTATGGCCGCTGTCGGCGCTTGCCAGCTAATGCTCGACACACTTGGCGAGCACGAAGGTGCCGACATTTTGGAGGGCGCTATCGTCTCGACGCTGACTAAGCTCGACGATATGGGCGCGGGAAGAATGGGATATTCCACTGCGGAAGTAGGCGACTTAGTAGCCCAGGCCGTTGCCGACGCCTAGGGCGATGGAAGGAAGCGACACCATGCGCATCGAAGTCTATGACTCCACTTTGCGGGACGGTGCCCAAGCCGAAGGCATCTCCTATTCGCTAGAGGATAAGCTGCTGATCGCTCGGCGGCTCGACGCGCTGGGGGTCCACTATATTGAGGGCGGTTGGCCCAACCCGACCAATCCCAAGGACTTGGCCTTTTTCCAAGAGGCGAAAAAGCTCGGCCTGCGGGCGAAAGTGACCGCCTTTGGCAGCACCCGGCGAGCGACTAACGCACCGGAAGAAGACGAGACCTTGCAGACCCTGCTCAAGGCCGAGACCGAGAGCGTCGCCCTCTTCGGCAAGAGCTGGACCTTGCACGCGACCGAGATATTGCGCACCACGCTGGCGGGCAATGTGCAGTTGATCGAGGATTCGGTCGCCTATCTGGTCGCACACGGCCGCGAGGTGATTTACGATGCCGAGCACTTTTTCGACGGCTATAAGGCCGACGCCAAGTACGCGGTCGAGACGCTATTGGCCGCCGAACGCGGTGGGGCACGGATTTTGGTACTCTGCGACACCAATGGTGGCACCTTGACCAGCGAGATGGGCCAGATCGTCGAGGAAGTCAAGGCGCAGATTGGCATTCCCTTTGGCATCCACACGCACAACGATGCCGGCGTCGGCGTGGCCAATACGCTCGTGGCCGTAGAGCAGGGCGCGGTGCAAGTACAAGGAACTTTTAACGGCTATGGCGAGCGCTGCGGCAACGCCAACTTGTGCGCTATCTTGCCCAACTTGGAACTGAAGATGGGCTTTAAGACGGTGGGCCGCGACAACCTTGCGGGCCTGATGGAATTCTCCCGCTTCCTGAGTGAGATCGCCAACGTCTATCACGACCACCGCCAGCCGTATGTCGGCGAGAGCGCTTTCGCTCACAAAGGCGGGGCGCATATTGACGGAGTGATGAAGGTCGCCCACTCGTTTGAGCATATCGAGCCTGAGCGGGTGGGCAATGAGCGGCGGTTCTTGGTCTCAGATCAAGCGGGCGGCGCGACGATTGTCAGCAAGCTGCGGCGCTTTTTGCCCGACATAGAGAAGAGGGATCCGCTGGTGGGGCGGGTCTTGGAGCGGGTCAAGCAGTTGGAGCACGAGGGTTATCAGTTTGAGGCGGCGGAGGGGTCGTTTGAGTTGATGGCGCGCCGGGTCCAGGGCACGTACGAGGACTTATTCACGCTGATCAACTTCCGCACCATCAACCGCAGGATCGGGGAGCACGCCGAAGAAGCCGAGGCCATTGTCAAGGTCGCTATCGGCGATGCCGAGTACCATATGGTCGCCACCGGAGACGGCCCGGTCAATGCGCTCGACCAAGCGCTACGCAAGGCGCTGGAGCAGGAGTTCCCCGCGCTCAAGCAGGTGCATTTGGAAGATTACAAGGTGCGGGTGTTGTCGAGCAGCGATGGGACCGCGGCCAAGACGCGGGTATTGATCGAGTCGTCGGACGGCAAGGATGTGTGGGGTACGGTGGGGGTTTCGGAGAATGTGATCGAGGCGAGTTGGATCGCCCTAGCCGATAGTCTGCACTACAAGCTGATGAAGGATGCGCTGGCCGAGCTAGCTGTCGGCGCGACGGGAACGGATTGAGCGCGCAAAGCGAGGAGCAAGACAATGACCTCGACAAAAGTTGCCGATTTAACAGTTGATGAGTTTAGAGCACTTGTTCAGGAGATTGTTGTACACACGCTCTCAGAAATGCTGGGCGATCCTGACGAAGGAGCGGAATTGCGCGAAGACTTCGCCGAGGAACTTCGGTCTGCGCTAGCGGTCGGCGCGACGGGAACGGACTGAGCGCTATGAGAATTATCGAGGGCGGAGGGGTCACTGCGCCGAGTGGGTACCGGGCGGGCGGCATCCAGACGGGTGTCAAGGAGTCGGGCGCTAAGGATTTGGCACTGGTGTACTCGACGCGCCCGACGAATGCGGCTGCGGTGTACACCACCAACAAGGTGCAGGGTGCGCCGATTGCCATCGACCGCGAGCACCTCGCCGATGGCAAGGCGCGGGCCGTCATTCTCAACAGCGGCAACGCCAATGTCTGCAACGGCGATGTCGGCTTGGATCACGCCAAGCGGATGTGTGCCCTGACGGCGAGCGAACTGGGGCTGCAAACCGAAGAAGTGCTGGTCTGCTCCACCGGCTTGATCGGCGTGCCACTGCCGATTGACAAAATTGAAGCGGGCATCCCGCGGATTGTCGCGGCGTTGTCCGAAGAAGGCGGTGCTACTGCTGCCGAGGCGATCATGACCACGGACACTGTGCCGAAGAGTTGCGCTGTCGAGGTTGAATTGGAATCGGGCCGCGCCGTGGTTGGGGCGATGGCCAAAGGAGCGGGGATGATCGCCCCCAACATGGCGACGATGCTGGCGGTGGTGACCACGGACGCGGCCGTGCCGAGTGGACCATTGCAGGAGCTGCTGTCGCAAGCCATCCAGCGCACGTTTAACTGCATTACGGTTGACGGCGATATGAGCACGAGCGACACGGTGATCCTGATGGCCAATGGCGACGGCGCAGAGCTAGGCGAACTCGATTGCGCGCGCCTTTACGAGGGCATTGAGTACGCGTGTCGGCAGATGGCCCAGGCGATCGCGCGCGACGCCGAGGGTTCGTCCAAGCTGATCACTATTGCAGTGCGCGGGGCTGCCACGGAAGCCGAGGCGAGACAGGTCGGCATTGCGGTGGCTAATTCGAGCTTGGTGAAGACTGCGGCATTCGGCAACGACCCCAACTGGGGACGCATTCTGTGCGCGATGGGGTACGCTGGCGTGGAGTTCGATCCCGAGACCGTGCGCGTGTCGCTGTGCGGCACCGACATCTACGGCAACGGTGCCGGTCTCGATTTTGACGAGGATAAGCTGAGCGCGGCCATGCAGGCGGAAGAAATGGCCATTGACATCGACTTGGCAATGGGTGAGGCAACGGCTGAAATTTTCACCTGCGATCTGACGTACGAGTACGTGCGCCTGAACGCCGAATACACTACCTGAGGAAACTATGCCACTTTCGCACAATGTACAGCGCGTCCAGCCGTCGGTCACCATGCAGATTTCGGCCCAGGCCGCAGCCATGCAGCGCGCCGGTATCGACGTGGTTTCCCTGTCGGCGGGCGAGCCGGATTTCGATACGCCGCAAAACGTCAAAGACGCTGGCATCCGCGCCATTGCCGAGGGCTTTACCAAGTACACCACACCGGGATCGGGGATCATCGAACTCAAGGAAGCGATCTGCCGCAAATTCGCGCGCGACAATGGCTTGGTGTACACAACCGACGAAGTGATAGTCAACAATGGGGCCAAGCACTCGCTCTTTTTGGCGGTGGCGGCGCTGGTCAACCCCGGCGACGAGGTCATTATTCCCACGCCCTATTGGGTGACGTACTGCGAGCAGCCGCGGATAGTGGGCGGCGAGCCGGTGATCGTCGAGACCCAAGCGGCCAATGGACTCAAGCTCACTGCGGACGAGTTTCGCGCTGCCATCACGCCCCGCACGCGGATGCTCTTTTTGTGCTCGCCATCCAACCCCAGCGGCGCGGTGTACACCCGCGAGGAGTTGGAGAGTTTGGCGGCAGTGGCCGTTGAGCACGGGGTCTATGTGCTCAGCGACGAGATTTACGAGAAGCTGATCTACGACGGAGCCGCGCACCACTCGATGGCAGCTTGTAGCCCGGAGGCCAAGGAATTCAGCATTGTGGTCAATGGGGTGTCCAAGGCTTATTCGATGACCGGCTGGCGCATCGGCTACACGGGTGCCAGCGAGGAGATCATCGCTGGTATGAACAAGGTGCAAAGTCAGGAGGTGTCGCATCCCTCGTCGATGGCGCAGAAAGCGGCTGTCGAGGCGCTCGACGGCCCGCAGGAGTCGGTCGAGGAAATGCGCCAAGCCTTTGATGAGCGGCGGCGCTACATGGTCGAGCGCCTCAACGCCATCGAAGGAGTGGAATGCACGTTGCCGTCGGGGGCCTTTTACGCCTATCCCGATGTTGCCGCGTACTACGGCAGTAAGGTCCGCGATTCAGTAGCATTATGCGAGTACTTGCTCGAAGAGGCCAAGGTGGCCTGTGTGCCCGGCGCTGGGTTTGGCACCTACGAGCACATCCGCCTCTCCTACGCCACGTCGCTGGACCTGCTTGAAAAGGCGCTGGACCGAGTTGAGGCAGCGCTGGGTGAATTAGGAATTAGGAATTAGGAATTAGGAATTGGGGTGGGGTAATTCGTAATTCGTAATTCTCAATTCCTAATTGTAACCTAGGAGGTTGTCCGGTGAATAACAGTGGATTTTACCTCGATTTTGAACGCGATCTCGTCGAGCTACAAAAGAAAATCGACGAGCTAAAAAGCCAAGCCGAAGCCGATGGCTTGAATTTGGATGAGGGCGTGCGCAAGCTCGAAGCGCAGGCTGCGAAGAAGCGCAGAGAAATCTACGCCAATCTCAGCTCTTGGCAGCAGGTGCAGATCGCGCGGCACCCGAACCGCCCGTACGCGCTCGATTACGTCGAGCGGATGCTGTCCGACTTTACCGAGTTACACGGCGACCGCCTTTTTGCCGACGACCCCTCCGTCATCGGCGGGCCGGCGCGGCTGAACGACGAATCAGTCATGGTCGTCGGCATCCAGAGTGGCCGCAACCTCGAAGAGCGGCAAAAGCGCAACTTCGGCATGCCGCATCCAGAAGGGTATCGCAAGGCCCGCCGCCTGATGCAGATGGCGGCCAAGTTCAAATTGCCGGTCTTGACCTTGGTCGATACCTCGGGTGCCTATCCCGGGATCGAGGCCGAGGAGCGGGGCCAAGCCGAGGCCATCGCCCGCAATCTCTACGAAATGTCGCATTTGCCGGTGCCTATCGTCGTGGCCATCATCGGCCAAGCCTTCAGCGGCGGTGCCATTGGCATCACGGTCGGCGACCGGATCCTGATGCTGGAGCACGCCTGTTATTCGGTGATTGTGCCAGAGAGTTGCTCGACGATTCTGTTCAAGGTGCGCGAGCGCCGAGAGGAGGCGGCCGAAGCCCTCAAGCTCACGGCCAAAGACCTGAAGCAGCAGGGTATCATCGACCGCATTGTGTCCGAGCCGTTGGGCGGCGCCCACCACGACTGGGATGCCGCTGCCGCTATGCTCAAACGCCACGTGCAAGATGCCTTAGCCGAGCTTCGGCGACTCACGCCAGAGGCGCTAGTGGCCCAGCGGCTGGACAAGTTCGCGGCGATGGCCCGCTTTGGGGAATAGGGTTCTCTAAGAGGTGCTGCAACTCCGCTGCGCCTAGCGAAGTACTATCAATCGACCGCGTCGGCGTGCGCTTCTCTCCGCCACCGCTCAAGTGGGTGTTCGCGCGGCGTTAGCGGCATGGACACCCGCGCCTTGCGCCGATGTGACTCCCACGTCGCCTGAATCATTTCGAGACAATCCCGACCGTCTCTGCCGCTTGCAAACGGATCCCGGTCTTCCTCAATGGCGGCGATGAGGTCGCGCAGCATGAGGCGCTGCAAGAGCAAGCGTATGGATGTCCTATCGCGTGGATTGCCTTGCTCGTCGAGGTCTTCGGCTGGCAGATACACGGGTTCCCACGCCTCAGCCGGCGTCTTGTGTTGTCCTTTGTGGATAAACATCGTCGTACCCACGCTCTCCCGCACGGCGATGCGCCCTTCGGTGCCGATGATGTCAATGCCGTAGCCATTGTCGTTGGTCTGCGGCTGGGCGAGGAACTGCACGTCCGCATGAATGCCGTTGGCAAAGCGAAACGAGGCGTGCCCGCGCTCGCCAAGCACAATCCCTGCATCGCGGTCTTTTGGGTGTACCTCTTGGGTGTGTTTGATGTCGTCAACGGTTGACTCGCGTCCATCCATCTGCACGAGGTGCGCGTGCGTCCACTCGACATCGCCGCCAAACAGACGCACCCAATCGTAGAGATGGGTGCCCATCTCCATCAGCGAGTTGCCCACCTTGCGGCCTCCTTTGTCGGTTGCCTGCAGCAACACCACTTGGCCGATTGCGCCTTGGTCGATCAGCGCGAGGGCATGGCGATTGTACGGGCTGGCGCGTTTGATGTGGTTGATGGCAAACTTGACGCCGTGCTGGTCGCAGGTTGCAACCATCTCGTCGGCTTCGATGAGGTTCAGGGCAATCGGCTTTTCGCAGAACACGTGGATGCCGCGCTGGGCTGCGGCAATCGTCGGCTGGTGGTGCATGGGTGCTTGCGTTGGGACGATGACGAGGTCGGGCTGTTGTTCATCGAGCATCTTCTCGTAGTCGTCATAGAGCGCTTTGACACCAAAGCGCTCTCCCCATGCTGCTGCCCGCTCGGGGTCGATTTCCGCTCCGGCGACTAGTTCGCAGTTCGCCTCTAACTGCACGGCCTCCGCGTGATGCCCGCCCATGCCGCCGAGACCGATAATCGCAATGCGGTAGTTGTTCATAAGATGTCTCATCGTTCGCGCCTACGAGGACAATCGTAGGCGCGAACTCTATTTTGAATTAGGCGCGCCGCAGGCGGTCGAAGAGCCGCTCCAGACGGTCGAAGGCGAGGCGGATCATATCTTCGTCCCAATCGCCGTCGATTTTGATCTGGACCATGGCTTGGAGGGTTTCTAGATAGGCTCGCTGCGTCTCGGTTAGGGGGCGTTCTTGGCGGTCTGAACGTTCCGGGCGCTCTTGTCGCTCTTGTCGCTCGGCACTGGCGCGCTTGGTGCGTCCGTCGCGCCCGGAGCGCTCCTTGGGGGCGGGTTCGCGGCGGCTGCGACTTTCTCGGGGCGCAGGTTCGGGCGTTTCGTCTTGAGGGGCGGGTTCGGCTTCTTCTTCTTCTTCTTGCGCTTCGGAAGGGTCGCCGAAATCGGCTTCGGCGACGAGGTACTTGAAAAACATCTTCATCTTGTTGGCCGAATCGCGCCCCATGCCGGTGCGGTTGCGGAAGTAATCGACAATCGCGTCGTCACTCATGTTGCCGTTGTTTTGTTCCCACTCCGGCAGCAGATCTTTGTACAGGTCGCGGACCACGTCGGCGAACGCGAATTTGCGCGTCTCCTTGGGGACGATTCGCAACAGCAGGTCCGTGGGCTTTTGGTCGCGGTCGGTCAGGTTCATGGATTCGATGCCGCGCAAAAAGCGGTGGATCATCGACGGGGTGCGAATAATAGGCCGCACGTAGTCGCGGTCGATTTGATCGGGAATTTTGGTCTCTAGCCGCGAGAGAAATCGCTCGAACTGCACCTTAGTGATGTAGGGAAACCAAGCCCGATCCTGCCGGTTGTTCTTTTCCGCCGCTCCCTCTTCTGTCGTCTCAGCAGCGTCTTGGTGTACTTCTTCCATTGTAAGTCTCCATTCGGTAAGTTGATATGTCTCCGGGCGCTAGGGCTGTGGGGCAAATTCGGCCGTCACAACGGCGGAAATGCCCCCGCGCACCTTGAATTCTCCCACTACGGTCATGCTCCGAGGCGCGCAGGCGGCCACCAAATCGTTGAGAATGGTGTTGGTGACTGCTTCGTAGTAAGCGCCTTCTTGGCGAAAGGACCACAAGTAGAGCTTAAGCGATTTGAGCTCAATGCACTGTTGGTCGGGCACGTAGTGGATGTGGATGGTGCCGAAATCGGGTTGCCCAGTTACGGGACATATCGAAGTGAATTCCGGACACGAGAACTCGATTGTGTAGTCGCGGTCCGGATGGGGGTTGGCAAAAACGTCTAGGTTTTTGCTCGGCTCGGTAGCCATGAAATTTCGTCTCCTAACAGCCTAAAGCACTTATAAAATAAGGCCAAACGGGTGCTTTGGCTATGCTGTGCCAAAGGGCGACCGGCCGGTCGCCCCTACATCGGTGGATGCCATGCCAATGGCCTCCGCAACCTCGGGCTGGGTGGCGCGGAGGAAGGCGGAGAGTTGTGCGAGATCGACGCAGTATTCGCGGTCGTAGTCGTGGAAGTTTCCGCCGGCCCAACCGACTCCGCCGTAACCGGCAGGGGGCTCGCCTACGGTGGGACCTAAAGGTGGGTCACAGGGATGACCGGCTAGGGCTGTGCAGATGAGGCGTTCGAGGCCGCGTTCGGAGGTGTCGGTGGGCATTGTGAAGACTACTGGTCCGTGAACGGGTTTATGACCCGGAGGCCGTCGTAGTCCTGTTCCGAACTGAGGTCCTCAGAATAGACCGCGTCGCAGCCGAGGGTCCGGGCTGCGGCAAGGATCGCGCCGTCCCAATAAGACAGTTGAAAGCGTCGGCTGATGGCGGTGGCGGCATGGAACACATCGAGAGTGATGTCTTGCACTGGAAAGTGCCTGATGCTCTCGATGAATTGCAGCGCATCTTCTTGAGTGATCGCTCCAAGGCGGTTGGAACGGGTTGCTTGGTGATAGAACTCTTGGAGCACTTGGACGGACAACGCAAGGTCTCCCTCTTCCAGCAGCCGCTGGGCCGAACGCTGCTTGTCGGCTTCATCAGGAGCGGGGCTGACCGCGTATATCAGGACGTTCGTATCGACAAAACGCACGGCACTTACCTGCGCTTGCGGTCTTCGTCTTCGGCGGCCGCTGCCTGAGCTTCGGCTCTGGCTCTGGCTCGGTCGTACAGTTCTTCGCGAGGCAGGTTGTCGGCGGCCCTGAATCCGGGCGAAGTGGTGCGGATTTTCTCAATGGCCTCGCTCAACATCCTACGCCGACGCTCGGCCTCTGGCTCCGTGACCGGCCCGTTGTCGGCTGTGCCGCCGGCGCGGTCCGCAACCAGACTCTTCAGGTAGTCTCGCACGAGGGCCGATACCGAGGTGTCCAACTCCGCCGCCCGGATGCGGGCGAGCCGGTGGGTCTGTTCGTCGATGGATACGGTGATGTTTTTCATAGTCGCAGTCTCACAGTTTCTGTGTAGCACAATATAGATGCTCATTGGCCTATGGGCAATGCCTACGGCGGCGCGTGGGGACAGCCTGTCAAGTACCCATCAAGTAAAATACGGGTAGTGTATCCGTTTGAAATTTAAGGCTTGTTTTTGGGGCACCCACTAACGTTCCTTTCCGTACCACTTGAGACGCCATTGCCGAGTATCATCGATGTTTCCGAAAAAGTTTTCCTCTACTTGGAAAATTGCATATCCATGCGTCTTCACATCATCTGTCAATGACGCAGCCGCTTTTATCGCCTCGCTCAGGGTTTCGGCTTCCACGATAACTTCAAACGATGATTGCTCTTGAGAAGATATAATTTTAGCCATCTTTGGCTCCTATACTTTGGGAATTTAGGTAGTGGGTGCCCAAAAGACCGCCTCCGATTTCAAACGCAACCACTACCGAAAAGGGCTTATACCGGCACTCTTATCCCGATGAAGGCCCAAGCTCCGCTGATCTTCTTGGGGTTTCGTTCCACTGCTAAGCAGGTGCTCCAGTCCGTCATGCGGGCACCTCCTCGGCGGCTTCGAGTTCGTCGAGATTCGAATTCTCCTCATCATGGATTGTACCGTCCAAGTCGTCTTCCGCAAGCGGGTCCACTTCCGGCAGTTCAGCCGCCGATCGTATCGTATTACGTAGCTTTCGTACCTGCCAATGCGTCGGCATCTCCACCAGCCATTCTACATCGGCGTCCTTATAGGCAGGATAGGGTTTCAAATCTGAGGTCATCATAATATTCACCACTGTAGGGGCGACTCTTAGAGTCGCCCCTACGGGTGGTCAAAACATTTTAGAATAAAGCCAAACGGGTGCTTTGGCTATGCCGCGCCAAAGCGCTCGATGACGTTCGCGGTGATGCGCGAGACGGTCTCATCTACGAGAATTGAGGCCGGATAGGTGATGGAGCCGACGGAGAAAACCGCGCCGCCGCTGGCCGTCTCGTAGTGGACGATTTCTGCACCGCCTTGGTCGGGGTTGAGGCCGCGCGCGACGATTTCGGTGCCGGGGGGCGAAAAGGGCGAGGTTTTGTCGGTCTCGTGGCCGGAGGCTCCGCCGGGGATCCGCTCGTGTAGGCTGGCCTCGCCGAAGGTGTCGCCGTTTTTGACGCCCGTGTTGGCAAAAATCCAGTGGTCGGCGGCGAGGACTTGGTACGGTGCGGCCGTCATAATGCCCGGATGGGTAAAGACCACGCCGAGCAGGTTGGCCTCAGACTCGTTGTACTGGTGAAAGCGGCTCTCGTGGCCCTCGGCCCGCTGGACGCGCCCGTCGCCGTTTTTGACTTTCATCGTCTGCTCGTCGAGCAACTCCACCTCGCAGTTGAGGCCGTTGCCGCCCAAGTACATGAATTTGCCGCCGCGCTCGCGCACCCACGCCTTGACGTCGTAGTACATCTTGCGCGACCAGTACTCGGGATGAGTGGTGGTGATGAGGATTTTGTACTGGTCGAGGTCGAGTTGGTCAAAGTGAAATTGGGTCTCGGCGTACAGGTCGTAGGCCAAGCCTTCGCGCTCTAGCCAGCCGAGGAAGCGCCACTCGGCTGGGGCGACATGGCAGGCCGCGCGTCCCGCGATGGGGTCGGTGATCTCGACATCCTCGGGAATATGGTTGATCGGCTCGGGCCGGTCGAAGGAGAGGGGAGCGTAGTCCTCGGCGTCGTAGTTGATGTGCTCGGGGTCGGTGTAGCGCTTGAGTTCCAAGCGGGCATTGATCGTCGGTGTGGGCGGGAAGCAGTCGGGGTGGATGTAGTTGGAGCGCCCGCCAAAGTTGTTGTACGCGTTCCAGTTGATGTTGGCGGCGAGGACTGCGATGTCGGCGCTGGGGGCGGCTGGAGCGACGATCCAGGGAAAGGAGAAGAACGCGCCGGATTCGCCTTTGGCGTGGAAGTAGTACAGGCCAGAGCGTTCCGGCGCGGTGACGAACTGTTTGTGAGAGGGGCTAGTGTAGCCAAACTTGTTCCACATTACCCCGGTCTGCGTGTAGTCGCCGTCCGGGGTAATCTGCATGGTGGCGCGCGGCCCGTGCTCGTCGAACCAGCCGAGTGGGCGGATGTGCTCTTTTTGCCAGCCGTAGCGCCACAAATCGAGGCGAAAGGCTTCGAGCGCGTGGACGCGGAACTCGGATTGCTCGCCCGCTTGGACCCACTTGGGCCAGGCGTAGCCGAGCAACTGATGCGCGAGTAAGCGGAAGTGGTGCGGCCGCTCGGGGTGGATGTTGATCTGCCCCCGCTTGGGGCCGAAACCGTCTTTTTGCAAGGTCACGGTGTAGGGGCCGGGGGGAATGTCGGCGAAGACCTCGCCGGTGGCCCGCGAGCGGGTTTCGATGTGCAGGTTTTCGTTGGCGATTTCGAACTGCACGTCGTGCAGGGCGATGTAGCGTTCGTCGCTGACGTAGCCGATTAGCATGGGTTAGCTCCTTGGTGGATGGTGAGTGGAACAAAGGGGCGGGCCTTGGGTAGGGGACTGACCACTGGCCACTAATCACTGGCATAGGGCAAGGGATCACTGGCACCGGCGCGGCGAAAGCCCGCCAAGCGCATGCGGCAGCTTGTGCAGCGGCCACAGGCGAGATCTTCGTGCCGATAGCAGGACCAGGTCAGGTGTAAGGGGGCGGTGAGCGCGAGGCCGCAGCGGATGATGGCGGCTTTGTCCCAGTCGATGAGTGGGGTTTGGATGCGGATTTGGGTTTGGGGGCCAGTTCCAGTGGCGACCATGCGCTCGTAGGCGGTGAAAAATTCTCGTCGGCAGTCTGGGTAGTGGCTCTCTGCTTCGTGAGCACCGATGTAGATGTCGGTTGCGCCGATGACCTCGGCCCAAGCTACGGCCACGCCGAGTAGGTTGGCGTTGCGGAAGGGGACATAGGTCGTGGGTAGGCTGGCTGTGGCGTCGTCTTCGGGGATGGGCTGGGTCGCATCGACCAAGCTGGAGCCGCCGATCTGGCGCATGTAATCGACGTCTACTACGAGGCGGGTCTCCACTTGGAAGTGATCCGCGAGGGCGGAGAACGCCGCGAATTCGCGTTCCTCGGTGCGCTGGCGATAGCGCAAGTGGAGGAAGGCTAGGGGGCCGCGGCGGGCGGCAATGGCGGCGGCGACGCAGGAGTCGAGCCCACCGCTGACGAGGACGATTGCGAGGCTCAAAGTAAGACGACGTCGTTTTGGATGGGGGTTGTAACTTCCGGCCCGGTCTCTGGGTCCACGTACACATTGACTTCGAGCCGCACGCCGAACTCCGGCAGGTACGCGCCCGGCTCGACGGAAAAGCCCGTGCCCGGTAGAATCGACCGCGCGTCGTGGGTCTCCAAGTCGTCGAGGTTTACGCCGAGTGCGTGGATGCTCGGCCCTGGGCCAAGGCTGTGCCCTGTGCGGTGGACGAATTGCTCGCCCAAGCCGCGTTCTGTCATAACTTGGCGCGCTACGCGGTCGAGTTGCCAGCCTTGCAACGCTTCGTTAGCGCGCCATGCGGCGTCGAGCCGCGCCAGCACTTGATCGCGCGCTTCGCGCACTGCGGCAAAGACCTCGGCGTGAGCTGCGGGCACGCGCGGGCCGGCAAAGGCGACCCAAGTCATGTCGCCGAATACGTGCTGCTCGCCGGGGTGGCGCGCCCACAGGTCGATGAGGATCCAAGCACCCGGCTCAATGGGGGCCGCGGTGTCCGCGCGCGGCTCGTAGTGCGGATTGCCGCTGTTGCCATTGACGCCGACGATCGGCGGATGCCCAATGTCGAGGCCGCGCTGCTCCAGTTCGGCGACGATGAACGATTGGACGTCGAATTCGGTGAGGCCGGTGTGGAGCTGGCTGCGTATGTGCTCAAAGGCCGCATCTTTGACTTCGGCTACTTGGCGGCAGGCATCGCGGTGCGAGGCGAGCGCGTCCGCGCTCCACGTGGCCAAGGCGACTTGGCACAGATCGGCCGAAGACACCACCTCGGGGCCGAGGGATCGCACCAGTTCCAAGGTGCCACCATCGACCCAGGACACCGTGGGTAGTGTGCCCCCGGGCCAGTATTCCATTGCTACCTGCGGCAGACCCTCGACTGCATCGCGCAACAGGGTATGGAGTTGTTCCCAGCTAGCGTAATGGGCGATATCTATGCCCAGCCCGGCGAGGGCCTCCGGTTCGACCGCCGAGCCGAGCAAGCGCGGCGCGCCTGCGGCCGGCACGATGAGAAAGACGCGTCGGGTAGTAAGCCGCCGCTGGCCCAACAACTGCCATAAGACCGGATTGCCGCCGCGAAAATCGTACACCAACCAAGCGCCGATTCCTTCTTGCTGCATGTAGGCTTGTATTTTTTGTAGGTCCAATGAAAATCTCCTCAGTTAGCTCAGCCTTGCGCGGCAAACAACTGCTGCAAGTACGCGCCCGTGTGGGAGCCGGCTGCGTCGGCCACTTCTTCGGGGCGGCCGCAAGCGGTGATTGCCCCGCCAGCTTCTCCGCCTTCTGGCCCCAAGTCGATGACCCAGTCGGCGGCCGCGATGAATTCGATGTGGTGTTCAACTACCACTACGGTATTGCCTTCGTCAACTAAACGCTGCAACAGCGCGAGCAGCAAGCGCACATCCTCCAAGTGCAAGCCTACAGTCGGCTCATCGAGGATGTAGAGCGCGTGATCTTGGCGCGAGCGACCCAGTTCGGCCGCCAGCTTAACTCGCTGGGCCTCGCCGCCGGAAAAACTGGTCGCTGGCTGGCCGAGGTGCAAATATCCCAAGCCCACTTCCGCGAGGGTCTCTAGCCGCTGCGCGATTTGGGGCACGGCCGCAAAAAGCTCGCTCGCTGCGGCCACGCTCATCTCCAGCACTTCGGCGATGTGGTGCTGGTGGAAGCGCACGTCCAAGACCTCGGCGCGGTAGCGCCGTCCGCTGCAAGAGGGGCAGACGACTTCGAGATCGTCGAATGCGCCCCGGCGCGTGCTGTGTACTCCCCGACCCTTGCACAGATCGCAAGCTCCCTCCGGGGCGTTAAAGCTGAAGTGGCCGGGCCGGTAGCCCCGCAGGCGGGCTTCGGGCAGGTCGGCAAACAGGCGGCGAATCGGCGCTAACAACCCCGTGTAGGTTGCCGCGTTCGAACGCGGGGTGCGGCCGATGGGGTGCTGATCAACTGCGACGATGCGCTCCACCTGCTCAATGCCAGTGCAAGTGCTGTAGGGCAGGGGGCGACGCTGAGCGCCGTGCAGTTTGGCCGCCAAGAGCGGATGCAGGGTGTGGCTGACCAGCGAACTTTTGCCCGACCCGGAAACCCCGGTCACGCAGGTCAGGGTTCCCAACGGCCATTTTACCTCAAGTTGGCGCAGGTTGTGGCCGCGGGCACCGGATAGGACCAACCACCCCTGTGGCTGGCGCGCTTGGGTGCGCGGCAATTGCAGCGCACCGCGCAGATAGCGTCCGGTCAAAGATTCGGTTGCGGCTACCTCCCTCGGCGTGCCCTCGGCTACGACCTGTCCTCCGGCGATCCCCGCGCCCGGCCCCATATCGACCAGCCAGTCGGCCCCGCGCAAGAGCGCAGCGTCGTGTTCGATTAGGAACACGGAGTTCCCGGCGTCGCGCAGTGTTCTGAGCGCGTCTAAGAGCTGGGCGGCGTCGCGTGCGTGCAGACCGGCGCTGGGTTCGTCGAGCACGTAGAGCATCTGCGTGGTGCCCGACGACAGGGCGGACCCGAGGCGCAGCCGCTGGAACTCTCCGCTCGACAGGGTGTCGGCGCGGCGGTTTAGTTGCAGATATTCTAGTCCCAACTCTTGCAATAGGTTCAGACGGCGGCTGATCTGGCCGCGGATGGCCTCGCCGACGGGGGCTATTGCCGTGGGAAAATCGAGGTTGCTGAGCCACTCGGTCGCTGCGACTACGGCGCACTCGCCGACTGCGGCAATCGACGCTCCGCCCAATTCCACGGCGAGGGATTCGGGCCGCAAGCGCGCCCCGTCGCAGCTAGGGCACGGCGCGTCGTCGAGGCGTTCTTCCAGATAGGCCAATTCCTCGCCTTCGGCTTTGGCGCTGATGCGCTCTAGCCAGCGCGCCAGCCCGATGAATCGGCGTCCCTCGCCATGCCACAGCCGTTCGGCCGCTTGGTCTGGCCAGTCGCCCACGGGCTGTTCGGGATCGACTTGGTGCCGCCGACAGAAGGTTTGCAGGCGGTCGCGCAAATCGCCGTGCCCAAAATCGTGCCACAAGGGACCCAAGGCTCCTTCGAGTGTGGCCCGTCCACTAGCGAAGATCTGCTCACTGCTCAAGCCGCTCTGCACTCCGAGGCCCCGGCACGTCGCGCAGGCTCCGGTCGCGCTATTAAAGGAAAACAGCGCGGGTTCTAAGGGTGGGAAGGGTGCGCCACAGGCCGAGCACGCTGGCCGCACGGCAAAGACTAGGTCGCTGCCTGCGTCTGGGGTGGAAAGCACCACTTGGCCGTCGCCCGCTTCTAGGGCCGCTTGCAGCGACCCTTGTAGGCGGCGCGCGATGCCCTTTTTGACGACGAGGCGATCGACGACCACAGAAAGGTGCAGGGCGCGGGCGACGCGTTCGGGAGCGATGTCCTCTAACAGCAGGTCTTGTCCGTCGAGGCGGACATGGCGGTAGCCGGCGCGATCAATCGCGGCGAGAACCTGCTCGGGCGTCTCGTCCTCCCGCGGTCGGCGCGGCGCGAGAATCATCAGGCGAGTGCCATCTGGCATACTTGCAGCCGCTTCGTTTGCTTCCTCAAAGCGATGTGTCTGCACCTGCCCGCCGCAGTGGAGACAGCCAGGCTGGCCGACGCGGGCGAAGAGCAAGCGCAACAGGTCGTACAGACCGGACAGGGTCGCCACCGTGGCTCGTGGACTCTGGTGACCAGCCCCTCCGGCCAGCGCGAGGGCGGGGGCTAGGCCGTCGATGCGGCTGACCTTGGGCACGCGCAATGTGCGCCAGCCGCCTCCTTGGTCCAGCGCCGCGAGAAAGCGCCGACGCGCCTCGGCGTAGATCGTGTCCAATACGAGGGAGGTCTTGCCCGACCCGGATGGGCCGCTGACGGCCACGAGGGATTCGTGGGGCAGGTCCAAGGAGACGGCGCGCAGGTTGTGTTCGCAGGCTTCCCGGACGACTAAAGTTGGCTGCATGGTGCCTGCCTATTCGCGCATTTTAGGGAAAACATATAGCAATCCTACATCATTCATGCGATGCTCCGCAGATAGACGCAGATGGACGCAGAATGGTATTGACAAGACAATCCGCTTCTGAATGGCTCAACTCATTCAGGACGACTATAGGTGCAAAAACATAGGGGTTAGGTGTTTGTTGTTATAAACAGAGAAAGGACATACTCCCGCGCAAGTGCTGTATCGCGCCTACCAACGGTATTGGTTCTCTGCTGGCAAGGCGCGATGGTAGCCAGTTAAATCTCTTTACTATAAGGAGAGATCATGAACACGCAAAAAATTCTGATTGCAGATAATAATCTAAGCGTACTCTCGTTTATTACAGGCCTAGTGCGTAATTCTTCTTATAAATTATATACTACGAAGGACGTACTAAAGTGCCTTGGCATATTGAGAAGAAAGAAGATTGATGTCGCCGTAGTTGACATAGATAAGGATATAGAACGAGAAAACCCTGTTGAAGCTGAAGCGAACGAATACGAGATTCAGGACACTTTAATAGTAGTACATTCTGAAACCTTGGAATTAGGTGAGGCCGCGATACCCATAAAGAAGGATGTCTTTTTAAACGAACTGAAAAAATATATACCTAACGGATGGAAGACTTGGTTAGAGTCGTTTTTGGATGATAATTATAATAATTCAGATCTAAAATTTAAAGACTTGATGCGCCATTTCCGATTTTCTAAATCGTATGGTTATTTCTTATTCAAAAAGCATTTGAACAAGACGTTTCGCCAAGCACTGAGAGAGGTTCGTTGTAGAAATGCGATGGTTTTACTCAAGGAAATGCCAAACGCATCAATCGCTAAAATTGCGGCTAGGTGTGGTTTTCGTACAACGTCGCGTTTAAGCGGAGCATTCAAACGATTATATGGTGTGTCTCCTAGCATTTATCGAAGAAAGTGGACTTTTGAGTAAGAAGGTGGACTTTTGCGGTATTTTTGCTGGTTGACATCACTTTCTTTCAGAGCATATCTTAAAGCCTATACATAATCCTAGACACTTCTAAAGAGAAGTGCCTGGGCGAGTGGAACGATGCGGGCGGTCGCGGCGGCGGTGGATTCCCGTTCAGCGGCGGGGCTGGAGGCGATGATCGCGGTGTTGTGGGCCCTCTACGAGGAAGTCGCCATCTCGGTCGACTCCTCGCCGACGAGGGTCGCGATCACTTGGGATGCGGTTCGGATAATACCCAGGAACCATCACTACGAGCCAGCCGGCCCGAACGTGTTCCAAGTTCGGCTCTATCCGTCCGGCGTGATCGAGCTCGCGTACCGGAAGGTGCCGGAACGCGAATGGCTAAAATCGAGCTAAGGAGAAGACTTATGTCACGTTTAATTTTTTTCGCATGCCTGATGGCTTTGGTCGTGTCTTCACAAATTTTTGCACAGGCTGCTGGTGGAGATACCGTTTCATCCCAAGAAATGATAGATGTCATTTACTTGAAAGACGGCCGGATTGTGCGCGGAAAAGTCGTTGAGAAGACGGACGAGTTCCTGATTGTGCAGACAAGAGATGGCAGTCTCTCCACTTTTCAGGAGGATCAAATTGCTACCATACTCCAAGAGGAAGCGAGTAAGAGCACTGGTCCAGCAGCTAGCATGAATACCGCTAAAGGACAGAGCAGTGGCGTTGGTAAACTTAGGCTTAGTGGAGGGTTGATTCTTGATCCCGGAACTGGATGGGTTGCTAACGTCGGGTTCGCTATGCCGAATTGGAATTATATGGACTTTTTCGGGTTGGTAGAGGGTCTATTTGAGCAATCCTCAGAGACATACTTCGGTTCCGATATCACGTACCGGACTATAGGTGTCAACGCCGTGATGTTGTTTAAGTATAAGAAATGGCACTTTTTGGGTGGTGTGGGCTTGGCACGGCAGTCGACTTCGGTTGGTCGTACATTTTCGGGGGCGTTAGCGTCAGATACCGGGCTAAACTTTACCGTAGGTGCTGGAATGACTATCAACGAATTACTATTTGCTGAAGTCCGGTCAAGCTCAGGCTCAGATCTTGCGCTCACAGTCGGCATCAAAATTCCTTGAGCAATGTTGCAATACTCCACCACTAGCTACCCTATAGCTTTTAACTCAACAGCTTCTAAAGCCTACGGCTATGCGTCGGCTCAGTCAGTTCCCCCGACTGATTTACTGACTCTACGCACAGGGTCTGAAGAGTGGTTCGATTAAATCAGCGGCTCCGATGATCGTTTACCGGGGCTAACTAACGGGAGAGTACAAAATGCCGTTAATAGCCTTCTTGATTCTATGCTTGGCAGTAGTCGGCTGCGACAAAAAAGTCGTCAAAAGCGTGGATGTTCCTGGGGAGGATGTCTTTGTTGAGGAAGCTCTTACGGAGGACGTTCTGGCGAATGGAGGGCTCGTGTGTTCGGGTATGGAGATGGTTCGTTTTTTAGTCGAACACGGGGCCGACCCTAACGCCCAAAATAACGACGGCAACACGGCCTTGATATATGCCGCTGCGGACGGCGATATGGAGATGGTTCGTTTTTTGGTCGAACTTGGGGCCGACGTTAACTTCCGAGATAGGCAGGGCATGTCGGTCTTGCTGCATGCCGCTGCGGACGGCGATATGGAGATGGTTCGTTTTTTGGTCGAACGCGGGGCCGACCTTGAGGTCCAAAATAACAACGATCTCTCCGGCAACACGGCCTTGATCAATGCCGTTTGGCACGACGAGGTGGAGATAGTTCGTCTGTTGGTCGAACTTGGGGCCGACGTTAACGCCCGAAGTGGCGGCAGGACGGCCTTGAGTATTGCCAAAGAGAATGGGAACCAAGAAATAATAGACCTTCTCGAAGCGGCTGGTGCCACGGAGTAACCTAGATGGCCTAAGAGAGTCCATCCGCTCGCTATCCCATCGACAAAAGCCCGGTCCCTGAGCGGACCGGGCTTTTGTCGCATCGTCTTGAAAATGATCGACTGCGACCACTAATGCTTTTTTCGGCCAGTGCTCATTCAATAGCCCAACTTCCGTAGCCGCTGTTGCAAAAGGGCGCGGTCGGCTGACGGTCCCCAATCCTAGGGGCGTTTTTCTTTGCATAGGTTACCCTGTAGTCTATCTTGTTTATTGTAAGTCTCATCCTTGCCCCGGGCGGCCAGACTGTGGAGCGAGCCTCATGATACAGATGGAACCCGATTCGTCCCGGACAGCCAAGCGCAAACTGCCCATCGGCATTCAGACCTTCCGCAAAATCCGCGAGGAGAACTGCTACTACGTCGATAAGACCGCCTACATAGCGCGGTTGGTTGACGAGGGCACTCACTACTTCCTGTCGCGTCCTCGCCGCTTTGGCAAGAGCCTTTTTCTCGATACCCTAAAAGAGCTGTTCGAAGGCGACGAGCCGTTGTTCGAGGGGCTGGCCATCCACAAGCGGTGGGACTGGTCGGTGCATTATCCGGTGCTGCGGCTCGACTTTAGCCGGGGGAACTTTAAGGAGCCGGGCCAACTACACGAGGACGTGATGGCGCAACTGGACGCTATCGAAAGGCGGGCGGGCGTTGGTTCGGACTACACTGGGGCACCGGCGCGCTTTAGCCATCTGATAGAAGCGTTGCACGAGCGCACCGGCCAGCGGGTAGCGGTGCTAATTGACGAGTACGACAAACCGATTTTAGACGCGCTGGAGGTGCCGGAGGTAGCGCGCGCCAACCGCGACTATCTGCGTGGGCTGTATTCGACGATCAAGTTTGACGACGCACACATCGCGTTTACTTTTCTCACCGGCGTGAGCAAGTTCTCCAAAGTCAGCCTGTTCTCCGGCCTCAACAATCTCATCGACATCACCTTGGACCCGCACTACTCGGCCATTTGCGGCTATACCGAGGCGGACTTGGACGCGGTATTTGCCCCGGAACTTCTTGGGCTGGACCGGGATGAAATACGCACGTGGTACAACGGCTACAACTGGCTGGGCGAAGAGGCGGTGTACAATCCGTTTGATGTCCTGCTGCTGTTTCGTCGCCGCGCCTTTGCTGCTTACTGGTTCGAGACAGGTACGCCGACGTTTCTGCTCGAGACCCTGTTGGAGCGCGGAGTCAATTCCCTTGCCTTGGACGACATGCTCGGCAGCGAGGAGTTGCTGTCGGCGTTTGACGTGGACCACATTGCGACCGAGGCGTTGCTGTTCCAGACCGGCTATCTGACCATTCGCCGGACCGAGTTGCGCGGCGGGCGAATGTACTATCGGCTCGGCTACCCCAACCGGGAGGTACAACAAAGCTTGAACGAGAGCTTGTTGAACCACCTGACGGGCAATCTCGCGCGTCAGGCCGAGCACAGTGCTCGGTTGTACGATCTGTTGCTGGTCAACGATTTCGATGGTTTGGAGACGCTATTCAAGGCATTCTTTGCCAGCATTCCGTATGAATGGTACACGAACAACGAGATTGCGAGCTACGAGGGCTATTACGCCAGCGTGTTTTACTCTTATTTCGCGTCGCTGGGGTTGGCAATTACGGTGGAGGACAGCAGCAGTGCCGGTCGCTTGGACATGGCGGTGGAGTTCAATGGGCAGGTGTACCTGTTTGAGTTCAAGGTGGTGGAGCGAGCGTCGGAGGGGGCAGCGATCAGGCAGTTGAAGGCGCGGGACTACGCGGCCAAGTATCGCGGTCGGGGCGCGGCGATATACCTAATTGGGGTGGAATTCAGTCGGGAGACGCGCAACGTGGTCGCCTTCGAGGTGGAACAGGCGTGAGGCGGTGGTCGGTGCGCGCTATTGCAAGAGGACGCGGCCTCCCGGACGACTAAATTCGGCTGCATGGCGCCCGCCTATTTGTGCATTTTAGGAAAAACATAGGTGCATAAAACATAGGGTTCGGGTGTTGTACAATCCAAGAAGCAGACGGGCGTTCAGATTGACGATAAATCGCCCAGTCTGTATATTAACTTAACTATTTTTAACAACTTATAAAAATGACGGACCCGCGCTATCACCGCGAATTTCGCCTCTTCCGCTGCCGAGATTTCCCACTAGCATGCAAATTTGCGCTCCCTTCTGGCTAGGGGTTTGGGGCCTCGTTTTATGCTTGCCCTCCCTCCCGGCCCGCGCCCAAATGCCCGACAAGCGCTGGACGCTGACTGAGCTTATCGACCGCGCTTGGGAGCACGATGGCGAGGTTGCGAGCGGCCGCTGGAAGGTCGAGTCGGCTGCGGCCCGCCGCCGCCAAGCTACGGCCGCCAAAATCCTCCCCCGCCTGCGCATCGACAGCGAAAGCGGCCTAGTCCCAGATGCTATGGGCAGCGTGTTCAACCCGCCCTCTGACACCACGGGGTTCCGATCCTTGGGGCCTTTTGCGCGCGCCGAACTGCAATTTGTGCAGCCGCTCTATCCTATCAGCCTCGCCCGCCACTTAGACGAGGCCGCGACCCGAGGAGTCGATGTGGAGCAGTCCGATTTGTCGCAGACTCGGTTGGACGTGGCCTTTGCCGTCAAGGAGTTGTACTACGGACTGCTGTTGGCCCAGGACCTAGACGACTTGGCGCAGCGCGTGAGCAAGGAACTGGCCAGCAGAGCCGAAGAGCTAGACGACGACCCCGCGCTCTCGTCGTCCGACCGCTACAAGCTGCGGCTGGCCCAGCTCGACTTGGCCGTGCAGCAGCGCGAGGTCGGCGACCAATTGGCCTTGGCGCGGGCGGCGCTGGCTTGGCGCACGGGCCTGCCTAGGGATGCGCCGCTCCTGCTCCAGGCCGAGAGACTCACGCCGGTGGCGGCTTTGGTGCCACCCTTAGACGAATTGGTCGCGCGATCCCTCGATCTGCGACCGGAATGGCGCAAGCTGCAGGCAGGTCTCGCCGCCCAACAGGCCCTCACACAAGCCGCCCGTGCGGCGTACCAGCCCCAAGTGTTCATCGGCGGAGGTTTGCGCTACGCTGTGGCTCCTGGGCGCACCGACCAGCGGAACCCATTCGTCAAAGATGAGTTCAACTTCTTTAACGGCGGCGTCTTCCTTGGAGTGCGGCAATCGTTGGAATGGCACTTGTTGGCAGCGGATGTAGATAGGGCACGCGCTGAATACCGCGCGCTCGAAGTGCTCGTACCGAGTGCGCAGGAAGGAATCCGCTTAGATGTCCACCGCGCCTATTTGGACTATCGCCGCGCCGACCGCGATCTGCAAGACGCGCGCCAGAGCCGGCGATTGGCCCGGCAGTGGCTGCGGGAGGCCCGCGACGATTTTGAGTTCGACCCGCAAACCATCGGTGAATTGATCGCCGCCTTTGAGACTTGGGCCCGCCGCGAACAAGGCTATGGCGAAGCCCTGTACGACTTCAACCTCAGCGTCGCCCGCCTCGAAAAGGCCACGGGCGGCCTCGAACTGATCCGCCGCGATGAGACTCCTTAGCGCGGTTCTTTTGTTGGCTTTGGCCAGCCTAGGCGACGGCAGGGCCGACGAGGCTTGGGCGGCGGCGGCTGTGGCGCGGCTGAACGCGCTGTTGGAGGCTCCCAACAGCGAGCGCGCTGACAGGGCCGACCGCTTGGTGCGCGAGCACTTGGCCGTGGAAGAATTCACTGCGGCGACGTTTGGCGACTATCTCGAAAGGTCGCTGGACGCATACCGGGACTTGCTATCTAGCCCGCGTTTTACCCACCTCGTCGAGCACTATCGCAGCCGTCTGGTTAGGGCCTATCAGCATCGCCTCAGCGCTGACTTGGCAGCCCAGCTTGCTGCTGAGGACTTGCGCGGCTTGCGCTTGGATAGTCTCGAAGTGAATGGTCAGCGGGGCCGGGCGCAGCTTAGCGCGTTATTTGCCGCTCGCTCGCTCGGCGTGGAGGCCGACTTGATTTTTGCAAACGGAACTTGGAAAATCGCCGAGCTGAAGATCGACGGCCGGCTCGTCTCCAGCCACTACCGGCGGCGCTACCAATCGCCAATCGACCGCGGCCATTCGCCGCCGGTGCTGGAGGCTCAGTTCGCCGATCGCGAGTACGTCGTCCTCGAGGACTTTGCCGCTACTTGGGACGGGTCGCAGCCGATGGAGTGGGGGCCGTGGAAGAAAAAGGACCGGCTCAAACCCGTGCTCTATCGCGTAGAGGGCCGTCCCCGGCGCTACATGGCGGCGCGCGATTCGAGCCATTCGGTCATCGTGGGGAAATTCGTTCACTGGAATCCTCGCCAATACCCGATTATGACTTGGTGCTGGCGCGCCGCGGCCTTGCCGCAGGGGGGCAACGAATTTCTCGACGACGCCAACGACAGCGCGGCTGGTTTGTACGTTATATTCTCCAAGAATTGGCTGGGGGTTCCCAAACAGCTCAAATACGTGTGGAGCACGAGCTTGCCCGAAGGCACGGTGGGCCGGCGCGACAAGATATTCCGGCCTTGGTTTTTTGTCGTCGAAAGCGGCGCGACCAACTTAGATAAATGGACTTTTGAGGTCGTTGACTTGGAAAAGCACCATCGGGAAAAGTTAGGTGGCCGGCCGGCTAAGCGCACCATCGGCTTGGGTCTGCTCACAGACGCCAACTCGACTCGTTCGTACGCTGAGGCGTACTACGCAGATTTGCGCGTGTGGACGCGCGGGGCTTTTGACGGCGGGCGCGTTGTCAACTACTGCGGCGGACTCCCCGCCCCCAACGGCGCGTACGCAGAGGAGGATTTACAATGAAAATGGACTTCGGCGAGCTCAGTCGAGCCGTATGGTGCGGTGTGTGGGTCGCCCTCTGCGCCACCGCGGTCGGCGCGAACGACCCCATTGCCTTCCTCAAAAGCCACGACGCCGAGGTGCAGGCCGTCCTCGCCGAGGCACCGGCTGACTCGCTGCCTCCGGCCGTGCGGGAAGAGATCAAGAAGCACATCAATGCGGCCTTTGACTTCCGGGAATTGAGCCGCCTCGCCTTGGGAGATCACTGGGAAGAACGCTCCCCGGACGAGCGCGACCACTTCGCCGAGACCTTCAGCAGCATCATCCGCGAGCAGAATTTCGACAGCTTCTCCCGCTATTACCGAGAGGGCGAGATCCGCTACGAGTCGGCCGAGGTGCAAGAAGACGCGGCTGTCGTCCAAGCGCTGGCACCCGTGCGGGATGAGGAAATAGAGATCGAATACAAACTCCATCGGGTGGAGGGCGTGTGGCGGATATACGATTTGGTCATCGACGGCGTCAGCACGGCCGAGGGCAACAGGCGGCGCTATGCCCGCTATATCGAGAAAAATGGCTACGAGAAGCTGATCGTTCAGCTCGACAAGCAGTTGGCTCGTCTGCGGGAAACTATCCTCTCGCCGCCTTCAGGCGGTGCAACCGAGGATTAACCCTCCGTCATGCCCATAAGCCACCAGCGCTTGGTTCGCTACATCTACCACCACTACATCGGCATAATTGCGCTGGCCACTATACTGTCGGTATTTGCCGGGTTTTTTGCCGCCAAGCTGGCCCAAAATATCAAGACCGACTTCGCCGACCTGCTGTCCGACGATTACGTCAGCGTCCGCGAACTCAACCGCATCAAGGACCGCATCGGTGGTATCGGCCCGCTGATGGTCGTCATTACCAGCGACGACTTGGACGCGGCCGCTTCCTTCATGCTGGTCTTGGCCGATTCGCTCGGACACAGTCCGCTGATTAGTTCGGTGAGTCTCCACGACAGCAAAAAGGATCTGCTCGAAAAAAACCAACTCCTCTACATGGACTTAGAGGACCTACAAGAGATCAACCGCCGCCTCGACGAGCACGTAGAGCTGCAAAAGCTCAAGCAGTCGCCGCTCTACTTTGCCTTTGACGACGAGGAAGAGCAGGTGCTCGACTTTGCGGATATCGAGGCCAAGTACCAGCAGGATGGCGCGGCGGCCGCGGTCCCAGAGCAATATCGCCAGTACTTCATCACACAAGAGGGCAACGGCGTCATCCTCCGGCTCTATCCGGCCGGGCTTACCACGGATGTCGCCTTCTCACAGGCTCTAATCGACCATCTCGATCAGACCATTGCCGCCATCGGCCCGGAGCGCTTTCACCCGAGTATCGAATGCGTGTACAAGGGCAGTTTCCAAAACAGTGCCAACCAATTCACGATTATTATACGAGACCTCAAGTCAACGGCCTTGTACAGCATCGTCGGCGTGCTGCTGCTCATCACGCTGTTTTTCCGCCAAGTAGTTGGCTCGCTCTTTATCACCTTGCCGTTGCTGATGAGCCTGACTTGGACGTTTGGCGTCACCTACTTGGCCATCGGCAGCCTCAACATGATCACCGTGGGGCTGTTCGCCATCCTCTTTGGGCTGGGCATCGATTTTGGCATCCACATCTTCGCTCGCTACCGCGAGGCCCACCGCCGAGGCATGGACATCGAACAGGCCCTGACCGTGACCGTCCGGCACACGGGCAAGGCCCTAACGACGACGGCGGTCACTACCTCGATCGCCTTCTATTCACTGCTGTTGACGGATTTTAAGGGCTTCTCGGAGTTCGGTTTTATCGTGGGCACCGGCATCCTCTTTTCGCTGGTGGCCATGGTCGCGATATGCCCGGCCTTCATCGTCCTCGCCGAGCGCCTGCGGTTGGTCATCCCGATCCGCAAGCGCAGCGTCTTGTGGCGCACTGGTCGCTATCCAAAGCCTTGGGCTACCTTGCTGATAGGCATAGTGATCACTGGGTACTCGCTGTACCACATCGGCGATTTGGAATTTGAATACGACTTCAGCAAACTCAAGCCCGCGCCGCCGCCCAACATCAACAAGGGCAGCCTGCCCCAGAGCCTGAAGGAAGGCCGCTCGCCGGCCATTGTCTTGACCGAAAGCTACGACGAGGCCATGGAGGTGGTTCGCACGGTCGAGGCTATCAAGGCTACTAACGGTGACTCCACCACGGTCCTCAGCGTCAAGAGCGTGTACTCCGCACTGCCGCAAGACCAAGACGCCAAGCTGGCGCTCATCGCCGACATCCGCGCCTTGCTCGACCGGGAAGAGGGTCTGTTCAGCGAGAGCGAGCGGGCCAAGCTAGATTCGCTGCGCCCGTACCTCGACGTGGATAAGCTAACGCTCTACGACCTGCCTGCGGACTTGACCAATGCGTTCAAGGACAAGGAGGGCAACATCCTCAACTTCGTGGCGATCAACGCCGCAGTCGAGCTCAAGGACGGGAAAGACGCCATCCGCTTTGCCGAGGAAATCAGCCGCATTGAAACGCCGACGGGCAAGACCTACATAGCCTCTAGCTCGCACATTATCGTCGCCGAGATGCTAAAGGTCATGCTCGAAGACAGCTCCCTCGCCGTGATCCTCACGCTCGCGGTCGTGGCGGTGGTGTTGCTCATCGACCTGCGGAGTTTCGTCGATACTCTGCTGGTGCTCACGCCGCTTTTGAACGCCTTGGTATGGGTTGTGGGCTTCATGTACGCGTTTGACATCAAGCTCAACCTCTACAACATGGTGGCTTTTCCGACGATTATTGGCATGGGCGTTGACAACAGCGTCCACATCTTTCACCGCTACCGAGAAGTCGGCCGCGGCTCGCTGCGCTTGGTGTTGCGCACGACCGGGGTCGCGCTGTTGGGTACGTCGCTGACGACGATGGTCGGTTTCTCGGGATTGGTGCCGGCCATCCACCCGGCGCTCTCGTCGATTGGCGTGCTGTCGCTGGTGGGCTTGGGGTCCTGTTTTATCACGTCTGTCACCCTGCTACCGGCCCTGCTGCAAATCCGCGAGCGCCGCGCTGAGAAGCTCTAACTTTGGCAGCCATGCGCGTCGGCATTGTAGGAGCGGGCATTTTCGGCTTGGCCGCGGCCGCGGCTTTAAATTCGGCGGCTCCATTGGGCCAGTTATAGCCGACGCCTTGGAGGACCGCGAAAACCCACTAGGCGATTTGTTTCGGCTTGGCCAGCGCTTTGATGATCCGTTGGATCCCTCTGGAAATTGAGCGTGGACTCCCTATAACTCGACCCGACGCAAGACTGGGTCAGCTTTTCTCAATAGGGGTTTTAACTATATTGAAATGAAGGTTGAGGCAAAAAAATGGAGCGAGAGACGGGACTCGAACCCGCGACAACCACGTTGGCAACGTGGAGCTCTACCAACTGAGCTACTCTCGCTCGAAAATTACGCGAAATAGATCGCTATGAAAGGAAAAAATATAACCATGCCCCGTACAAGCGTCAAGGTGCTCCAAGCTCTGCTACCCCTCGTTACAGCCCTCTTGGGAGTGGCCTGTGAACAGGGGCCGCCCGAGGAGGTGCCGGCTTGGCCTCCCAAGGCGCGCTGGCACAATAATCAGGGCGTGGTTTATATGGATCAACACAACTACACGCGCGGTCGGGAGGAGTTCGCCCGCGCCCTTGCCTTGGCCCCAGATTACGCTAGTGCGCAGGCCAATTTAGGCATTGCGTACTATGCCCTCGGCAAGTACGACAGCGCCGCCACGGCTCTGCAAACCGCTATCGCCATCGACCCCGACCTGCTCCACGCCAACTACGCGCTGGGTTTGATCTACAATGCCCAAGGTCGGGAGCACGACAAAGCGCTCGCCGCCTTGCAAAAAGTGGCCGCCGTTGACCGCGACGACCCCCACGTGCGCTACTACATGGGGCAAATGCGGGCTAAGCTAAACGAGGGCGAGGCCGCCATTGCCGACTTCAAGGAAGCCGTCCGCCTCGACCCCTACAACGTGTCGGCGTACTATGGACTGGCCAATCTCTACCGGCGGCTCGGGCGCGAGGAAGAGTGGAAGAGCACTTTGGAGCACTTCAATCAGCTCAGCCAAGCCGGCCACCAAGGCGTTTCTTCGTCCTATCAGGGACAGGGCAAATACGCCGAGGCCGTTGCCGACGCCGGGGGCGGCGATCCGAGTCAGGACGATGTGGCCGGGCCTTTTGCATTTGCGGCGACTGGTCCGGCGACCGGCCCGGTGCGTTTTGCCGCTTTGGGCGACTTTGACGCGGATGGTCGGCCGGATGTCTTGGCCGGGGCGGAGGGTGTGCAACTGTACGCTGGCGGCACAGCGGAAATGCTCACTGCTCCGACGCTTCCCGATGGCTTTGGGGCGACTGGCGCGATCTCCGGCGACCTCGACAACGACGGGACTGCCGACTTGGTCCTCAGCGGTGCGGGTGGAACCTTGCTCTATAGAGCGGCTGACGGCGGGTGGGCTGCCGGGGAAGACCTGTCCGCGGCATCGACCAGAGTTGCGCTGGGCGATGCCGACCACGACGGCGACCTCGATGTGCTAGTGCTCGGCCCGTGCGTCTCGCTGCTGGCCAACGATGGAGAGGCCCGCTTTGCTGCTACGGGCCAACCCGCCGATCCGGTCGCGGCTGCTCGCGCTGCATTCTCCGACCTCGACAACGACCGCGACGTGGATATAGTCCTGCTCTCGACCGAGGGGCTGCAAGTGCAAACCAACAATCGCGACGGCACGTTCTCGGAGATCGCTGAAGTCTTGGGCTTGGGTGCCGTGCAGGGCGCGGGCTTGGCCGTTGAGGACTTCAACCAAGACGGCTATATGGACTTGGCGGTCGCGGCTAACGGCACCGTAGAGACGCATACCAACCAAGCCGGTCGTGCCTTCGTGCGGGCCGAGGCGACGACGTCCAGTGGGCGGGCGCTGCTTCCCGCTGACTTCGACAACGACGGGGACCTCGACCTGCTCGCCTGCGGAGATGAGCAACTGCAACCGCTCGCATACGGCGGCGGTCAGTTCCAGCCGCAACCTTCGATCGACGAGCCGGGTGGGGTTGCGCTCGTGGCCGACTTCAACGGCGATGGCCGCGTGGATATTTGGGCGGGTGGCCGGGTGCTGCACAACCAAAGCGAGGGGGGGCACTGGATCGAGATCGCCGCTCAGGGGCTCAACAGCAATCGCGACGGCGTCGGGGCCAAGGTGGAGGTGAAAACCACCCACCGCCTCCAGAAGCGCGAGATTCGCAGCGAAGGGTACGCGGGCGTGCTCCACTTTGGCTTGGCGCAGAGCGATTCGGTCGAATTCATCCGCATCCTCTGGCCTGGAGGCGTGCGCCAGACCGAGTTGGCGACTGGGGCCGGACAGCGGCTGGAGCTGACGGAACTCGACCGCAAAGGCACTTCGTGTCCCATTCTCTACGCTTGGGACGGCGAGCGCTATCGCTTTGTCACCGACATTCTTGGGGGGGCCATTATTGGCTATTTGACCGCCCCGGGCCAGTACTACCAGCCCGACACCGACGAGTACGTCCGCTTGGGACCGTTGGCTCCCAAAGACGGCCACTACGTCTTGCAATTGACTAACCAGCTAGAGGAGATCATTTACGTCGATGCCCTCGAACTTATCGCCGTTGATCATCCGCCTGAGTTAGACATATATCCCAATGAACGTCTGCTCTCCGCGCCGCCCTATCCAGAATTTAAGCTGTATCCCCTGCGCAATCTGCGTCCGCCCGTGGCCGCCCAAGATCACCGGGGGCTGGACGTGTTGGCCACCCTACAAGAGATCGACGCCGAGTGGTACGATGGGTTCAGTCGCCTCGACATACACGGCTATGCCGAAGACTATGCGCTAGAGCTGAACTTGGGCGACCTGTCCGAATTCGCCCATCCGGTCTTGCTCGGCTACGGCTGGGTTGACTACGCGCATTCGACCTCCAACTGGAGCGCAGCACAGCGCGGCTTGTCGCTGTATCCGCCCCGTTTGTCCGTAGCTGACGGCGAGGGGGGTTGGATCGAAGTCAGCGCGGATATGGGTTGCCCGGCCGGCCTGCCCAAACACGCGCTCTTCGACTTGGCGGGTCTGTTCCCGTCTGACGACTACCGGCTGCGGATTGAAACCAACACTGCGCTCTATTGGGACCAACTGCTCGTCGGCGACGCTGCGGATGTTCCCCTCGCGGTTCACCGTCTGCAACCGGCGAGCAGCGATCTCCACTGGCGAGGCTACCCGGCCCATACGTCCATCAAGGGCACCTTTGCCTTTCGCTACCACTACGATCAATTGGCGTTAGAAGCGCCTTGGGGCACCCACGCCGGAGCCTTCACTCGCTTCGGTCCGGTGGAGGAGCTGGTTGAGGGCATTGACGACCGCTTTGTCATCATGTTCCACGGCGATGAACTGACTGTTGAATTCGCCGCCTTGCCGCCGCCTGCGGCCGGTCTGGTGCGCTCGTTTCTGCTGTACGCCGATGGCTTCGGCAAGGACATGGACCTGCACTCGGCGCACTCGCTAACGGTCGGGCCGCTGCCCTTTCACGGCATGTCTGGTTACCCGTACCCAGCGAATGAGCACTACCCGCAAACTAGCGCGCACCTAGAGTATTTGCAGGAATACAACACGCGCTGGGTCAAGGGCTACTATGAATAAGGAGCTTCTGAGCAGGGCAATAGAAGGAGCAAAACGCGCAACTCGCTTCTTACTGCTTAATGTGAATAGAGAGCTTCTGGACAGGGTAATAGAAGGGGCAAAAGGTGTCTTTAGCCTCTCAACGCTCAAGAAGCTGCTGCTTTACACCGCTTGCTTTTTTGTCTTGTACGCCGCTGTCGGCGTGAGTGCCTATCAGATCTTCAGCGACAATTTGCCCGATATCGACGCTTGGAGCTTTCGGCCCAAACGGGTCACCAATGTGTATTCGGCCGATGGCCGCCACTTGCAGGACTTCCTCGAGGAAAACCGCGAAATCCTCACTTATGAGGAAGTCCCCGAATCCGTGCGGGCCGCCCTCCTCGCGGCTGAAGACCGGCGCTTCTTCGCGCATTGGGGCATTGATATCTACCGCATCCCCGGGGCACTATTGGCCAACCTCAAGGACCGGAGTCTCGTCGGCCAAGGGGCCAGCACGCTCACTCAGCAGCTCGCCCGCAGTATATTCGCCGAAGTGGGCACGCAGCGCAGCAGTGCTTCCTTGGCCGATGCGTCGGCCACGTACGCGCGCAAGATCCGCGAACAGATAACCGCTGTTTTAATTGAGCGCCTGTACACCAAGCCCGAGATAATGACTATGTATCTCAACACAGTCTATTTCGGCCACGGTGCCTACGGGATTAAGTCGGCAGCGCGCCTGTACTTTGACCGCGAAGTCGATCAACTCGCGCTCGAAGAGAGCGCCTTGCTCATCGGGCTACTGCCGAGGCCGAATGATTTTACCCCCCTGCGCCACCCCGAACGCGCCCGAACGCGCCGCGATCTGGTGTTGTCCAGCATGGCCGACAACGGAGCGATCACGCCAGCCGAGCGCGATTCCCTACGCAACGAACCCATTGACGCCCGCCGGGGCAGCCACGAGGAGACGTTTGGCATAGCCCCGTACTTTGTCGAGCATGTCCGTCAGCAGATGCAGCGCGAGTTTGGCATGGCAACCTATCGCGAGGGCTTTGTGGTCCACACTACGCTCGACTCGCGCTTGCAGCAGATCGCCGAAAAGCACTTTGATACTGAAATAAGCAAGGTGCAGGAAAAGGTGGATAAGTACCTAAAAAATGTAGGCGCGGCCCGGAGTGTGCGCGACTCGGCCGTAGTACAAGCTGCCTTTGTGGCTATGGATCCGGCCACCGGCCACATCTTGGCCATGATTGGGGGACGCGACTTCAGCCGCAGCAAATTCAACCGCGCCACCCAAGCCAAGCGGCAGCCTGGATCCGCGTTCAAGCCCTTCGTGTACACGGCTGCCATCGACAACAATCGCTTTGCGGTAGATGTGCTCGACGACAATGCCTTTACGCTGTGGGACCACAGACGCGAACAATTTTGGGACCCCGAGAACTACGACAAGAAGTTCAAGGGGCCGATGACGTTGCGCGAAGGGCTGAAACAGTCGCGCAACCTCATCGCCATTAAGTTGGCCGACGAACTTGGCCCATCTCTGATTCGGAGCTATGCCCGCAACATGGGCATATCCACGCCCATCCAAGCCATTCCCTCCATTGGCGTCGGCACGAGCGAGGTGCTGCTTCTCGACTTGGTAGCCGCGTACGCGGTCTTCCCCAACAAGGGGATCCACGTCGAACCGATGGCCATCAGTCGCTTGGAGCGCAAGGATGGTGATGTCTTTTTTTCGCAAAAAAGCGGCCACAAGCAGGAGGTGCTGCGGCCGGCCGTAGCCGTGATTGTCGCGGACATGCTGCGCTCGGCCGTTGATGAAGCTGGCGGCACCGGACGCCGCATCCGCACGACATACGACTTTCGGACCCAAGCGGCCGGCAAAACTGGCACGACTAACGACTACACGGATGCGTGGTTTATCGGCTTTACGCCCCATCTCGTAGCCGGGGTCTGGGTCGGGCTAGACGACCCCAGCCTGCGTCTCTGGCCGAGACAGGCCGGCTCGGCGGCGGCCCTGCCTTTATGGGCGGAGTTTATGAAGGAGGTGTATGCGAGCGTGGAACCCTATCGCAGCCTGAGAAACCGCGGGTTCGAGTACCCAGAAAACCTCGTCGTGTACCTCGCGGTCTGCAACGACTCCTACAAGATCGCTACTCGCTTTTGTCCCGATCAGCGAGAGGAGCTCTTCATCGCTGGCGAAGTCCTGCCGAGCACGTGTCCTCTACATGGGCGATCCCAAGAGCAGGCCCCGAGGCGCATCCAGCGGTTTTGAAGATCACAAAACGAAGAAAATGTAGAACAGCCCGCCGAGAATGCCGGCCGATAGACCGCGCACGATGGCCTTGTTTTCTGGTTTGAGTACCGTTTGTTCGACCATGTCGTCCCCGCCTAAGACCCCGCTCAACCCCTTAGACACCATGTCCCCGCTATAGGCTTGGACGCGGCGGTCCCAGCGCACGATGCGGTCGGCGGCTGTTTCTATTCTGAGAAAGAGGTCGCCATAGGCCTCGCGCCGTTGTTCGTTGCCCCAGAGAAGTAGCCGCCGGGCGGTCGGCGAATACACCACTCGTGCCCTGACTAGCCGGTAGTACACCACGTCGGCTGGCGCGTCTTCCGGCTGGCGCACGAGCACCTGATAGCCCCGCTGCTGCAAGGTCTCGATCAGGGCGTCCTCGACGACCCAATTAGCCTCGTTCTTTTCGTCTTCGGCTTGGAGGAAAAGCCGCGTACCCGGAGATAGAGGGAGGGCATCCATTTGGTGGTCTAGGGCGCGGACAAAGGCTTGATTGATCAATTGCAAGTCCGTAGGCGTTTGCTGTGCGCCGCCTACGGCTTGGGCCGTTCCTGGCCATACCACGCGCACCGTGTTCGCGCCGCGCAGGGGAATGAAGTGCTCTCGTCCCACGGGCTTACAGGCACTCTGCCAAGTAAAAGGCCCTGGGCGCTGCGGCACAGCTTCGAGCGTCACCCGGATTGCTGCGCCCGCGCCTAGGCTATCCAAGCCGCTCACCAGCAGGCTCGGTGCGGCTTCCTCGTCGCTTCGTACGAGAGCCGCGCCCGGCGGCCCTTCCACTAATGAGACATCCGAGAACGCTGGTGCAACTTGCAGGCGCAGGGCTGCTAAGGCGATGGGATCGGCGCTTTCGTTGCGCCATATACAAGTGACTGGCCCGCGCTTGCCCACCTCCATAAATCCAGCTTCCAACGCCATCATAAATCCAGGCTCCAAGGCCATCACGGGCAGCGGGTCCACCTGCAAGTACTGGGTTGCTAGGTCCACTGGGCTCTGGCCGGAGACCTGTGCAGCGACCGCCAAGGGTAGGGGCCCGAGGTGGGTCGGAGCCACTTGTACCGACCAAGAGAGCGTGTCGGCCTGCCCGGGGGCCAAATTGCCCTCCCAGCGCTGCGGGGCGTCGCCCTCTGGCCAGTTCAGTTCCGGCGGCCAGTTCCAGTTCAGTTCTTCTAAGGGCGGACCGGCGGTCGCGTCAAAGCGCACAATCGTGCGCAAGTCAAAGTGCTCGCCCTGATAGACCCGCGGTGGCTCAATGGACCACGCAATAGCTGGCGGCGGGCGCACCGCTAGGTCGAATTCGATCTGGTGGGCCGGAGCGCCCTGTGAGTCGAGCGAGGAGTAGATCGCTGCGGACCAGCCGATTTTTCCCACTTCCGCGGCGGCTAGGTCGATGTAGAGGGTGTCGATATGTTCTCCAGCTAAAGGCCGCGCCGCATAGTCTATGCCGATTGACGCTGCTTCTAGCTGCGCCTTGCCCAGAGCCGAGCGGACGTTCTGCAACTGCGCGTTGCCGAGGCATCGTAGCTCTGCGCTGACTATGGCTTCGCCATCGCCGGGGAAGTAGTGCAGATAGAGGATGGACTGCTGATCCAACGCCGGCCCGGCAATCGCCGGTTGGTCTAGGCGCGCACTGAGCGTCGAGCGGGCGCTCGCCGGTACCACGCCCGCCCACAGCGCGATGACTACCCCTAGCCCGCGCCAATAACTGCCATAATCTCTGCCTTGAAGGACGCGCCTTCCTACTGTCTTTTGGGTTGCCATTCGGTTCGCTCTTCGTCGATTTTGCCGTGTATTGGCTTCTTGACCAAAAAAGCCTAACTCGCTTTTTAACTGTAACTTACGTCTGATTTAAGCCTAACGTACGAGGGGGGTGCTGTCAAGACAGGATCTCCTGTCTGCATCCTTAGAAAGGCTTGACTGAACCAGCGCGCTCCGATAGGTTGTAAACTAGTTTGGCCATTACCTTTGTGCATTGTCACCTTGTTCGCCGTCATGCAGTGTACCGGACGCACGGATTGGAACGCGGCGTGGCAGCAAAAGCCGCGCCCCTCTTCATGCTAGACTGGATATTTCCCACACTCGGCGCGTTGGGTGCGCTCGGACTCGGCGCGTTGTGCGCTCCTATGACCCTTGCCTTGCGCTGTCGGCGCGAGGACCTGCCGGAGTCTTGGGAATGGGGCGTGCGGCTGTCCTTTTTTTGGGGGGGGCTAGGGCTTAGTCTGCGATGGGGGGCCAAGGGCCTGCGCCTCGCGCCCGTGCTCTTGGGCCAATTCCTGCCGTACCCCTACCTGCCGCTGCGGACTCAAGCAAAGCGCAGGCAAAGAGCACGGCGACGAGCCAAGCGAGAGGCCGCGCCCAAAGCCCGCGAGCGGAACCTGCGTGCGCTTGTGCGCCTGCTGATCAAGCCCAGTCTTGGGCTATTGGCGAGCCTGCCGCGCATCATTCGGCTCAAAAAGCTGCGAATCCGAGGCCGCTTGGGCCTTGCCGACCCGGCTCAAACGGGGCGAATCTATGGCTATTTACAGGCGGTTGCAGCGCGCAAGGGAAAGATACAAATAAACGTCAGCCCGGATTTTGTGCGCACAGGGGCCTTTGGCCGCTTGGACTTGGTCGCTCATTTGCACTTGGGCTTGTTAATTTTGCTCTTGGGGCGCTTTGGCTCGCAGGCGGCATACCGCTTGTTGGCCGCGCGCTTCCGCACCCCGATCTAAGCGAGGAGCTTCTCATGGCATCGTCCGTAGAATCCCTAGTCGAGCGCGTCCTAGGCGAGTTGCACCGCATCGTGCAAACCGAAACCGTCATCGGACAGCCGTTTCAGGCCGGCGACTTGACCATTATTCCGGTATCGAAAATATCGTTTGGCTTTGGAGCTGGCGGAGGACAGGAAGGCAAGGGGCAGAGCGGGACGGGCGGCGGCGCGAACATCGAACCCATCGCCTTCCTCATCGTCGATGCCGACGGCAGGGTGCAAGTGGCGTCCATCGGCGATCAGGATGCTGCTTGGAGTCAGATCATCGGGCTGGTGCCCGAGGCCATCGCCAAGATCAAGAAGTTCGTCAGCAAGAACAAAGAGAAAGACGCCAAGGCCGAGGCCGACTGAGGTTAGTGGCCGGTGGCCAGTGAGCAGTCCCAACCCCCTCGGCTCTGTGTGCAGGGACTGACCACTAACCACTGGCCACCGGCCACTAATTTTCTCAGTGGTGGTCTTGGCTGGTAGGGAATACCTTGAAGCACCCATCTAGCAACAGGTGGGTGTACCAACCGACGATGCAGGCAATAAAGAACACCACGTGCCCTTCTAACAGGGTGTGTACGTTGTCCCAAGTAAATTCCCCAAAAAAAGCCTGCCGCGCCCGCCAGTACTCGTAGCTCGTGCCCAGCACCCCTACGGTGATGAACGGGCTGATCTTCCAGTGCGTCCAGCCACGGTGGTGATCCAAAAGCGGTAGGACGCACAAGAGGCCCACTAGCGTTGCCAACTCGTAGTGCTCGGTCCAGCCCAGATAGAGCAAGACGCAGAAGACGCCGCGGAAAAACCACCGCTGCGCCACCGAAGCCGTGTCCAAGTCGGGAAAGAGGGAGAAAAATAGCGCAGTGCCGACGACAGCGACTTGGGTAGTTAGGTCGTCGGGTGCGACAGAGCCGGAGTAAACCGCACCTATCGCCACTCCGGTTCCCGTGACGACCCCTCCCAAGACATGGCTCTTAAAATTCACGATCCCAAGCTCATTTTTTCTGCTGCTGGTAGAGTTGGCCGCAGGCCGCGTCGATGTCCCGCCCACGGCTGTGGCGCACGGTAAATTCGACGCCGCAGCCCTTGAGCACTTGGTAAAATTGCTCAAGGCGCTGGCGGTCTGGTCGGCGGAAGCGGCGGTCTGTATCCGTTTCGTTGTAGGGTATGAGGTTGATTTTGCAGGGAATGTCGCGAGTCAGTTCGGCCAGTCGTCGCGCATCTGCGTCCGCATCGGTCAACCCGGCCATGAGCACGTATTCGAAGGTTACGCCATAGCCGCGACAGGCGAAAAATTCGCACGCGACCACCAAGAGGTCGGCGATCTTGTACTTGCGGTTGATCGGCATAAGCTGCTCGCGCATCTCGTCGGTCGTGGCGTTGAGCGAAATAGCCAACCCCACGTTGAGATCTTCGGCCATGAGCCGGCGAATGCCCGGGATGTAACCGGCGGTGGATACCGTGATTTTCCGTCCCCCCAACCCGATGCCCTCTTTTAGGCGCATCAGCTTTAAGGCGCGTGCGACCGCCGAGTAGTTGAGCAGCGGCTCGCCCATTCCCATCATCACCACATTGGTCACCTGCTCGCCCCGTGCGCGGGCGAACTGGTTCACTTGCAAGAGCTGATCGACGATCTGCCCGGCTTCGAGGTTGGCGATCATTCCCATCCGCCCGGTGGCGCAGAACTTGCAGTCGAGCGGACAGCCCACTTGCGACGACAGGCACGCTGTGCGCCGGGTACCATCGACGATCAGCACGGACTCGATCCGTTGTCCAGAGGGTAGCTCAAAGAGGAATTTGACAGCCTCGCCCGTGACCGACTCTTGACGCTTGACGAGGTTTAGGCAAGTAATGCGCGTCCGCTCGGAGAGCTTTTCCCGCAAAATTTTGGAGATATTGGTCATCTCGCGGACGTCGCGCACGCCCTTGGCATAGAGCCAATCGAAAATTTGACGGGTGCGGTACGCCGGTTGGTCGAGCTCGCCGACGAGCTGGTCGAGTTCGGCGGGCAGCATGGCTTTTAGGTCGTAGAGTTGACTAATCACCTCAAAAGTCCTTGAAGGTACTTGAATTGAATGTCAAAATATATTATATGTTAAAGGTTAGTTGGTATTGGTCAACGGCTTCCCCCCGTTGCCAGTTCCTTTGTTTTCTCCCCATACATGTAGATTCTGGATATGCGATTCGGATTTCCCATCAGGTTCTGGGGCATCCTATTGGGCAGTTTTGCGCTTATGGCGCTGCGCTTGGGGATGTCCGCTCAGCATACGGCGGCCACAGCCGCCCACCTCGAGGAAGTGGCCTTTGTTCCGGCCGCGGTGGCCGCTGTATGGGAGCCGCCCTTTGTCGGTCCCCCGATTCCGCCGCCCGACGACCCCACGCGAACGATTGCCGCCGAACTGCGCCCCGGGGATTCTCTTGACCGCTCACTCAAGCAGTACCAGGTCCCCAGCAGCCAATTGGAACGGCTGTACGAAGCGCTGGACGCGGTCTTCGATCTCAGGCAAATCAAGCCGGGTGACTACTACGAGGTTGCAATCGACACCAGCGACGCCATTCGCCGCTTCTGCTACACGCCTCACCGCACTCCTGATCGCCCGATCGAGGTGAAATTGCACGACGGTCGGTTTGTTGCTCGCCAGTTGCAACGGCCGCTGGAGCGACGGCTTGAACGGCTCGAAGTGCGCATTGAGGACAACCTCTCCAACGCCATCAGCAAGGCCGGGGAAGGCAGCACACTCAGCGACGTGATCGCCGATGACATATTTGGCGCTGTCATCGACTTCCAGCGGGACCCGCGGCGCGGCGACCGGCTAGGAGTTGTCTTTGAAAAGCTCTACATCGACGAGCACTTCGTCCGCTACGGCGACGTCCTGTTGACGCGCTATGAAGGCGAACGAGTGACCGAGTTGGCGGTCCGCTATGCTGCCACCGAGGGGGAGGACGCCTATTACAACGCCAGCGGTCGTTCCCTCGGCCGGATGTTCGTGCTCAAGCCCCTCGGGGTCAATCGCATCACCTCGCACTTCAGCCGCCAACGCTTCCATCCCATTCTCAAAAAGCAGCGTCCCCATCTAGGTACGGACTACGGTGCGCCGACGGGCACTTTGGTGTGGACGACGGCCCGCGGACAGGTCGCGTTCGCTGGCTGGCAAAGCGGCTACGGCAAATTGGTCGAAATCGTCCATCCCAATGGCTATCGCACCCGCTACGCGCACCTGAGCAAGATATTGGTTCGCAAGGGTCAGGTCGTAGAGCAAAAAGAGAGCATCGGCAAGGTCGGTGCCACCGGACTGGCGACCGCCTCCCACCTGCACTACGAAATCATCAAGGACGACCACCACATCAATCCCGAACTCATCAACGAAGGCCATGCCGTACCCACCCTAGCTGACGATCTGTTGCCCGACTTTGTCCACCAGCGCGACGCGCTTTTGCACGTCCTCGAGCTTGGCCCGCACACTTGGCGTTATGCCTCGACCTTGACAGCCGCACCACTCTAGTTTTATTGGCCTTATCGACCTTTTTTGATGGAACCAAAAGCGCTGCAAGAAATCGAAAATCTGGCCGAGCGCGACGGGCGCTACAAGAGCGATGCGTATCTTTTTATATACGATGCGCTAGGATACACGGTGCAAAAGCTCGGCAAGAACGAGGATACCTTGAGCGAAGAGAAGCGACACATTTCCGGTCGGGATCTGCTCTTTGGCATCAGCGAGTACAGCGCCGATCAGTTTGGGCCGCTCACCCGCTCGGTCTTTACCCACTGGGGCATTGAGCAAACGCGCGATTTTGGCGAGATTGTCTTCAACTTGGTCGATGCGAATTTGCTGCGTAAGACAGCCGAGGATCGGATTGAAGACTTCGTCGATGTGTACGATTTTGCCGAGGAATTTGACTGGAAGAAGCGCAAGGCCGATCTCAAGCGCCTGCCCTGAGTGCGGGAGGCGACGATGAAGATCGCCTACTTCGACTGCTTTTCTGGTATCAGCGGCGACATGATCTTGGGTGCCCTGCTCGACGCGGGCCTCCCGCTAGCGGACCTCAACCGAGAAATTACCAAGCTAGGCGTAAAAAACGTCGCCATTGAACGCGAACCCACCGCCCGGCACGCCATTGCCGCCACCCGCGCCAAAGTCTGCGTGGCCGGCGCGCCTTTGGCCGACGCTGAGCATCATCTCGACCTGTCTGGCGAGCCTACGCACGCTCACCCTCACGCCCATCTCAAAGATATAACTAGCCGCATTGACGACAGCCGCTTAGACGTCGTCGTCAAGGAGCGTTCCATCCACGTCTTTGAGCGCCTGTGTGCAGCCGAAGCCGAGGTACACAACGCCGCGCCCGCCGAAGTGGCCTTGCACGAAGTGGGTGCCCTCGATGCCCTGATAGACGTAGTAGGGGCCGTGGCCGGTCTCCAGCTCTTGGAGGTAGAAGAGGTCTGCGCTTCGCCCCTGCGCTTTGGCACGGGTTTTGTGCGTTGCGCACACGGGCGCTACCCGGTGCCCGTGCCTGGGGTCTTGGCTCTCTGCCGCGACGTGCCGACCGAACAGACCGATATCCGCGCCGAACTCGTCACCCCGACCGGGGCGGCGATCATCACCACTTTGGCCCATTCCTTTGGGCCGCAGCCGCCCTTTTGCCAACAGGCCGTTGGCTATGGCGCAGGCCGCCGCGACTTAGAGGACATCCCCAATCTATTGCGCCTGCGCTTGGGCGAGCGGGAGCCGGTCAGCGAACGCGTGCTGCTGATCGAAGCCAATATCGACGATATGAATCCAGAGGTGTATGGCTACCTCTTTGATCGACTGCTAGCGCAGGGCGCGTGCGACGTGTATGCCACGCCGGTTCTGATGAAAAAGGGTCGTCCGGGCAATGTTCTCAGCGTCCTCGCTCCGGCGGGTCTCTTAGACGAGCTGGCCGCGATCGTCCTGCGAGAAACAACTACCATCGGCCTGCGCTACTACGGGGTGGAACGCCGCGTCTTGGAACGCCAAGTCCGCGCCGTTGCCACGCCGTACGGGGAGGTCGGCGTCAAGTTTAGCTATCTAGACGGACGCCGCCGCGCCGCGCCTGAATACGAGGACTGCGCGCGGCTAGCCCAACAGCACCAAGTGCCCTTGCTTTCCGTATATGAGGCCGCTCGGGCGGCCGCCATCAAGGAGTAGTGACCATCATGTTGCGATTTATCTTATGCGCGTTATGGCTGGTTCCGCTGTCGAGCCAAGCTGCGGAATGGCCGGCTTATAGTGGAGACTTAGACGAATTCGACAATATCCAGCGCTTGCCGGCGGGCGAAGGCCCTGACCGCCTCGTGCTCGGCGACAACGATGGCCGACTTCACGTCTATGAGGAGCGCGACCGCACCTATACCGAGGTGTGGGACAGCGACTATCTCGAAGGGGCGGTAGCCGGCGTATTCGTCCTCGACATCAACGACGACCAGCTCGACGAGATCGTCGCCTATACCGACCACGGCCGCGTGTATTACTTCGACTCTCAGGACTACACGCTGCTGTGGAGCAACTCGCCCAATGAATACGAACGCATTACCAGCCTGACCATCGGCGACATTGACGACGACCCTCAGCCCGAGCTCGTGTTTTGCGCCGATGGTCGCTTAGTCGTGTACGACGGCCGCGACCAGTACGAGCAGTGGCGCAGCGACCAAACCGACTTGACAGCCCATCAGATTCTCATCGGCGATGTCGATGGAGACGACGAAGACGAGATCGTGCTCAACGATGGGTACGTGTTCGACGCCCGCTTCTTCGACTTGGAGTGGCAGTCGCCCGAGCCTTTTGGCGAGCGCATGGGCTTGCTCGATCTCGACGAAGACCAGATTCCCGAGGTCATCGGCGAGTTTCAGGGCCGCTACCTGCGCATCTTTGATATTGACCTGCGGCGGGAAAAGTCGCTCGGCCGCTAGTGGCCCAGCCTTGACACTCGGGCAACGACCGGCGTATATACTCCCTCTCATCCAAACACCAACAAGGAGCGATGCAATGCGACCCGTCACCCTCTTCACTGGCCAGTGGGCCGACCTGTCGATCGAGACCCTCTGCCAACAAGCCGTTGAATTTGGCTACGATGGCTTGGAGCTGGCCTGCTGGGGAGACCACTTTGAAGTTGACCAAGCCACAGATGACTATTGCCAGGCCAAGCGTGAACTGCTTGCAAAACACGATCTAGCGCTGTTTTCCATTTCCAATCACCTCGTCGGCCAAGCCGTGTGCGACGCCATCGACAGCCGCCACCAAACCATCCTGCCCCCGCGCATTTTCGGCGACGGCAGCCCAGAGGGCGTGCGCCAGCGCGCAGCCGAAGAGATGATCGCCACCGGTCAAGCGGCCGCCCGGCTCGGGGTTGACGTGGTCAACGGCTTTACCGGCTCCTCGATCTGGCACCTGCTCTATTCATTTCCGCCGGTATCCCCGGACATGATCGAGGCTGGGTTCGCGGATTTTGCCGTGCGCTGGAAACCCATCCTCGACCAATACCAAGCACTCGGCGTCAAGTTCGCGCTAGAGGTCCACCCCACTGAAATCGCCTTTGATATCGCCTCGGCTGAGCGCGCCATCCAGGCGCTCGACGGCCACCCGGCCTTTGGCTTCAACTACGACCCCAGCCACCTCGGCTATCAGGGCGTGGACTACGTCGAGTTTATCTACCGATTCAGCGACCGCATTTTTCACGTCCACATGAAGGACGTAGGCTGGTCTGCGACGCCGACCGAGGCCGGGGTCTTTGGCGGGCACACCGAGTTCGGCGACCGTCGGCGCTATTGGGACTTCCGCTCGTTGGGCCGCGGCAATATCGACTTTGAGGAAATCATCCGCGCCCTCAATCGCATCAACTACCAAGGGCCGCTGTCGGTCGAATGGGAAGACAGCGGCATGGATCGGGTCCACGGCGCGACAGAAGCGGCCGCCTTCGTCAAACAGGTCGATTTCCCGCCCTCGGATATGGCCTTTGACGCGGCGTTTGAGGACTAGCGTTGCAGCGTTTTCAAGATGATCCGCAGATGGACGCAGATGGACGCAGAATAATAGAAACAAGACGATCCGCCGCTCGAATTGTTCAATTGTTCAGGATTGCTGTAGTTGTTGCCGTACTCGTCGCTTGCGGCCAAGAGGAACGGGGGCAGCAGACGTTGGTTTTTGGCCGTGGCTCGGATTCGATCGGGCTAGATCCGGGGATTGAAAACGACGGCGAATCGTTTAAGGTCTGCGACAACATTTACGAGACGTTGGTGACCTACGACAGCGAGAGCACGGCTGTGGTGCCGCAGCTTGCGCATTCTTGGGACATCGCCGACGATCGGCTCACGTGGACCTTCCATTTGCGCACGGGGGTCCGCTTCCACGACGGCACTCCCTTTAACGCCGCGGCCATGCTGTTTTCGCTCGGGCGGCAGTTTGACAAAGACCATCCCTTCCACAAGGTCGCCGGCGCGTTCAAGTACTGGCAGGCCATGGGCATGGACGACATCGTCGCCGCGCTAGAGGCCCCGGACGATTCGACCTTCGTCATTCGCCTCAAAGAGCCACATGCCCCCTTCTTGGCGAACTTGGCGATGAACTTCTGTGCGGCCGTCAGCCCCACTGCGGTGGCTCGTTACGGCCGCGATTACTTCAAAAACCCGGTCGGCACCGGCCCCTTCCGCTTGGTCGAATGGCGCAAGGACGAGCGCATCGTCTTGGAGCGCAATCCCGATTACTGGGGGCCACAGCCGCAGCTCGACCGCCTAATTTTCAAGCCTATTCAGGAATCCTCGGTGCGCTTCTTGGAGCTTTCGCAGGGCACGATTCACGGCTTCGACAACCTCAGCCCGGAGTACATTGAGCCGATCCGCGCCGATCCCAACCTCCACCTTTTGACGCAGGCGGGCATGAATACCGGCTACTTGGCCATGAACATGGACAAGGAACCTTTCGACGATGTGCGGGTGCGCCGAGCCATAAACCACGCCGTGGATAAGCAGGCGCTGGTGGATAATTTTTACGAGGGCTTGGCCATGTCAGCCAAAAACCCCATCCCGCCGACCCTGTGGAGCTACAACGACACCATTGCGGGCTATGGCTATGATCCGACCAAAGCGCGCGCCTTGCTGGCGGAAGCTGGTTATGCCGACGGCTTTGCAACCGAGCTGTGGGCCATGCCGGTGCCGCGCCCCTATATGCCGCAGCCCGGCAAGATCGCCGAGGCGATTCAGGCCGACTTGGAAAAGGTGGGCATCCGCGCCCGCATTGTGTCTTGGGAGTGGGGGACGTACTTGGACAAGGTGTTCGACGGCCAGCATCAGATGGCTTTGTTGGGCTGGACCGGCGACAATGGCGACCCGGACAACTTCCTCTACGTGCTCCTCGATTCAACCGCGGCCATCAAGCCCGCCCAGAATATTTCCTTCTACCGCAGTGGCGAGCTGCACGTCGCGCTCGTCGCGGCCCGTCGCTCCACCGATCGCAGCGAGCGCACGCGGCTCTACGCCCAGGCGCAGGAAATCGTCCACCGCGACGCGCCCTGGGTTCCCTTAGTACACGCGACGCAGACGGTGGTTTTTCAGCGCCGCGTCACCGGTTTCAAGCTGCATCCCACGGGTAGCAAGTGGTTCCACCACACCGCGCTGGCCCCTTAACCGATACACCGCCTAATACCGGGGCTATTCGCCAACAGCCTCGGCGGTACTGACCTATGCACCGCTTCGTCCTCCGGCGGCTCATCGCGCTCTTGCCGACGCTGGCGGGGATTTCGCTTTTAGTTTTTCTGATGCTCTACTTGGTGCCGGGCGACCCGGCCCAAGTCATGCTCGGAGAACGCGCCAATGCCGAGAGCTTGGCCGAGTTGCGTGCGACTATGGGCCTCGACCAGCCCTTTCACGTGCAGTTTTACCGCTTTTTTACTGGCCTGTTGAGCGGCGACCTCGGCCGTTCGATTCGCACGCACGAGAAAATCACCACTGAACTGGTCCAGCGCTTCCCAGCCACCTGTGAGCTAACCTTGGCCAGTATGCTGCTGGCCATGACAGTCGGCATCTCGACTGGAGTGTGGGCCGCGGTGCGGCGGGGCAAGATCGCCGATCTGCTCAGCATGATCTTGGCCACGGCTGGCATTTCCATTCCCGTATTTTGGCTGGCCCTGATGCTGGTGTTGCTGTTGGCCTTTTACGTGCCGCTCTTTCCGGTGTCCGGCCGCTTGAGCACGCATATCTACTTTGAGCCGATCACCTATTTCTACATAATCGACACCCTCGTGCAGGGCGATTTTGCGGCCTGCGGCGACGTGCTGTGGCACCTTTTCCTGCCGGCTCTGACCTTGGGGACCATTCCCATGGCCGTCATTGCGCGCATGACCCGCGCTAGCTTGATCGACGTCCTCGGCGAAGACTACATCCGCACGGCTTGGGCTAAGGGCCTGCGGCAGCGAGTGGTGATTGTGCGCCACGCCCTGAAGAACGCCTTTATTCCCACGCTTACGGTCATTGCCCTCCAATTCGGCTATTTGCTCGGGGGCGCAGTTATCACCGAGACCATCTTCGCTTGGCCCGGGGTCGGACGCTGGCTCTTTTTGGCGGTGCAGGCGCGCGACTTCCGCGCCGTGCAGGGCGGAGTTTTGCTGCTGGCCACGGTCTTCGTGCTGGCCAACCTCATTGCCGACATTCTCTACGCTTGGCTGGACCCCCGCATCCGCTACGACAAGGAATAGGGATAACAAAAAAGTGGCGGTAACGGGTAAAGCCGTTACCGCCACTTTTCGCGTTTAACAGTGCCTATGTCGCTGGCACTGCGTCCTCTCAGCCGCCAGAGGAAGAGATGGTGATGCGCACGATGTCGCTTACGGCTGGATAGGTGAACCCATCATCGACTAAGCGCACCGTGCCGCCTTCGTCCGCGCCGGTGTTGGCCGCGGCCTGACGCGGCGCTTGATTCGCGCCCACGCCCGGCTCCTCGTTGACTTCCGTACCGGCATCCCACAGCCCGATCTGATCGGTAACGTCGCCACTTATCGGCTGGCGATCGTTGGTGAATAGAGCGATGCCGGTGTCGCCGGGGGCCAAGAACAGGTCGTTGGATTGCACGTACATGGTGGCAAAAGACAGCCGGTCGCCCGGACGAGCGACGAAGGTGAACTCATAGGCGCTGCCCGGCATCAGCGGCCCAGGACCGTCGGCTCCCACCGGCGTGGTGAACGTGCCGCTGTTTCTCGGTAGGTTCGCGGTCAGTCCCGCGGGATTGCCGTCCTCGGCGAGTGCTTCAAGTCCATCGCCGCGATCGGGCTGGCCGTCGATGAACAGGGGCGTCCCGCCGCGCTGAGTGGCCCACGCGCCGGGCGCGAGGACGGTGCCGAGGTTTTCGATCCGCACGGTGAATTGCGCTGGAGTGCGCAGTTCTGCCGAGCCAGCCGCCGGATCGGTAGATAAGGTCCGCGCGGAAGTGATGGGGCCCTCAGGGAGGTCGTCACCGTCGGCATCGCCGTCCCCGTCGGCATCGCCGTCCCCGTCGCCATCGCCGTCCCCGTCGCCATCGCCGTCCCCGTCGCCATCGCCGTCCCCGTCGCCATCGCCATCGCCATCGCCGTCCCCGTCGCCATCGCCGTCCATGTCTCCGTCGGTCTCACCGTCTCCGTCGGTCTCACCATCTCCGTCGGTCTCACCGTCTCCGTCCGTGTCTCCGGCTTCAGCCTCAGCCGCCGCGATGATATCACCGATGTCGTAAGGGACCCCAACGGTAACGGTGCCGCTCAAGGATGGTGTATCGCCAGACATATCGACCACAAGGTCTAGCGATACCGTAGCATCAGACGAACCGGAAGCGGCTATATCACCCGTTATGGGAATGCGCGGGAACTGATCTTCGCCCACGTTCAGGATGCCGTTGAGCACCAGCAGCCCGTCGGACGAATAATCCGTTAGCACCCACTGGTTGCCCGAGATGGCCAAGGTGCCACCGCCGGCTCCGTTAATCGTCACCTCATCCGAGGTCAGCGCGATCAACAAGACGTTCTGAAAATAGCTTATCAGCGCATTGGTCAGGAATAGGACATCGGGCGTTATCGCCACTTCGGTCACGATTAGACCGCCGTCCATGTCGCCTTCGCCTGTGGCTTCACTTGCTTCTATGAACAGACCACCTATGGAGGTGACGGTGACGCTCACGACGTCGGCCACGGCCGGATAGGTGAACCCATCATCGACTAAGCGCACCGTGCCGCCTTCGTCCGCACCGGTGTTGGCAGCAGCCTGACGCGGCGCTTGATTCGCGCCCACGCCCGGCTCCTCGTTGACTTCCGTACCGGCATCCCACAGTTCGATCTGATCGGTGATGTCGCCACTTATGGGCAGGCCATCGTCGGCGAACAGGGCAATGCCGGTGTCGCCGGGTGACAAGAACAGGTCGTTGGATTGTACGTACATAGTGGCGAAAGACAGCCGGTCGCCCGGACGAGCGACGAAGGTGAACTCATAGGCGCTGCCCGGCGTCAGCGGCCCAGGGCCGTCGGCTCCCACTGGCGTGGCAAACACGCCGTTGTTTGGATGGAGGCTCGCGGCTAGCTCGGCTGGATTGCCGTCCTCGGCGAGTGCTTCGAGTCCGTGGCCACGGTCGGGCTGGCCGTTAGTAAAAAAAGGCTCACCGCCGCGCTGGGCGACCCACGAGCCGGGCGCGAGGACGGTGCCGATGTTTTCAATCCGCACGGTGAATTGCGCGGCCACGCGCGGCTCAGGCAGGCCAGGGGTCGGATCGGAAGAGGTCGTCGCCTTGCCAGCGCTATACGCGCTAGAGGGATCTGTGGTGGATGATAGGGGATCGCGGTCTGCACAGGCGGTGAACAAGACGGCCGCTGCACAGGCGAGATAGAGCAGTTTCATGGGATTTCTCCTCGAAAAGGGTTTGTGAATTTGTACTCTTGGTATAGGGAGAGGAGTGAGAAAAGAGGAGTGAGGAGTGAGAAAAGAGCAGGCGTTGCAGCGGATCCGGTGAGGAGACCAAGACTCGCGCTTCACGGCTCGCTTCTCAATGGGAGCACTAATCACTTTGCACATCAAGTGCGTAACTCCATCTCCTTACTATTAAAATTGCATAGAGTTGACATAATTTCAAGCGCAATATGCAGCTAAACCTGCGTCCACGCGCCGCTGTTGTTGGACGATTCTACCGCGGCTGCGACGAATTTCATACCTGCTACGCCCTCCTGCACGCTCGGATGCGGAAAGGCTGTGGGCACGTCCTGTTCGCCACGGCGCGAGCGGATGAGTCGCTCAATGGTGGTGTGGAGATTGGCCAAGGCTGGGAAGAAGTCCTCGTGGTGTCCCGAAGGCACCCGCAAGTACGAGGCGACCGACGCGGGGAGGTCGAATTCAGCGCCAATCCAGTAGGTAATGTCGCGGCCATCGCCGTGGCGCACTAGCAGACATTCGGCCCGTTCCTGATGCCATTCGATAGAGCCTGTAGTACCGAAGACGCGGAAGCCGTTGTCGTTGCGGTAGCCAACCGCGATCTGCGTGGCCGTGATCAGCGCGGTGCCGCCGTTTTCCAGCTCGCCGATCACGTTAAAATCGTCGTCGAGCACGCGGCCTTCGACAAAGGTGTTGAGCCGCGCCGAGACCCGCTTGACGGCCAGCCCGGTCACCCAAGTCGCGGCGATAAAGGCGTGCGTGCCAATGTCGCCACCGCAATTGGAAATCCCTGTGCGCGCGGGATCGGTGCGCCAAGACGCCTGCTGCTGGCCGGTCTGTTCCAGTGCCGTGGCTAGCCAGCCCTGATTGTACCAAGAAACCACCTTGCGGACTTGGCCTATTTCGCCACGGTGGATCATTTCCTTGGCCAACATCATCATGGGATGGCCCGTATAGGTGTGGGCCAGCACAAAGGGCACCTGCTGGCGCTCGACGATCTGGGCCAAGTCGCAGGCTTCGGCAACCGTCATGGTGACGGGCTTTTCGCAGAGCACGGGAATGCCGGCCTGCAAAAAGGCTTTGGCCGGCTCGTAGTGGGCGAAGTTGGGAGTGACGATGGCGACGTAATCAAGGGCTTGCTCGCCGCTTTGCACCGCCTCTAACAGCGCCTGATAGGTGGGATAACCCTCAATGCCGTAGTCGTCGGCCGCGCGCATGGCTGCCTCTGGGTTGGAGCGCAGCGCGCCAGCGACCAATTCGCGGCTGGCATCGAGCGCGATGGCGCGGTTGTGGACCATGCCGAAAAAGGAATCGGGGCCGCCACCGCCGATCATGCCTACTTTGAGTTTGCTCATGGAATTTCCTCCCCAAAATGTATGATTGAAATACCCTCTTCTAAGTACGCATGAGGGACTAAAACTGTCAAACGATTCAGTGCTATTTGAGTAGAACCATCGGCCGCACTTGATAGAAGGGACCAGCGGCGAACCGATAGAAATAAATACCTGTCGCCACAGGGCTACCCCGGTCGTCTTGGCCATCCCAGGTCACCGAGTGCGTCCCCGCCGTCTGCCTAGCATGGACCAGTTGGCGCACCGGCTGGCCGATGGCGTTGAATACAGTCAGCCGCACCCGCGCTGCTCGCGGCAAGCGGTAGGCAATTTGCGTTTCTACGTTGAAGGGATTGGGAAAATTTTGCAACAGCGCGAAGTTGTCCGGCAAGGCGGTCGGTGCGTCAGCCACAACGATCGCAAAGGTATCCCGCCATATCGGGACGCCGTCTTTTTCGACGCGCACTGTAAATTTCACTTCAGTTCCGGGCGTGGCCTCTTCAATCAGTATCGGGTCTGGCCCGAAGAAGAAGACGTTCTTTTCGCCTGGCGGAAAAGAAACAGTGCGCGAACGGCCAGCACCGCTGGATGGATGCAGCAGCGGGTTATTCCACTCGATAAAAGTGCGCACATTGGCGAGAAAGGTGAGCGGCGAGTGATTTTCGACCTTTAAGGCCAATGGGATTCGCACCCCTGGCGCAAAGGTGTCGCGGCGAGCGGCTTCCTCAGCTTGGGTGGAGATAAAGCCGTGAATGACCAAATTTTCCGCCGCAGGCACTCCTTCGACCACTAGGCCTCGCACTGCGTCAACAATCTCGTAGCTGCCAATGGGAAAGGTCAGTTCGCTAGTCGGACTTGGCGCGATAAAAATCCCGGCCCATTGCTCTCCCGGGACCGCGGCTAGAAAGCGCGTGGTATCGGGGTGGACGTGCAGGGTATTGGCAATCTGCGAGATTGCGGCCGAGCGGATGACGAAGTCGCCGTGGACGTGGAGTTCGGTCCGTTCTGGATCCAACCCCGTCTGCAAGCGGTCCGATCCGGCCACCCTGATCTGAGTATTGCGGAAAACCACGAGTCGGCCGGCGGGCGCAATCGTCAGATCGCCATCAATCAGCACCTCGCCTGCCCAATGCACCTCCTCGCGCAATACCCCGCCCCAGCGCGGCATCACCACATCTAGCGCCAATCCGTCGCCGGCCGGCCGCATATTTTGCAGGGTCAATCCCGTGGTCGCGTGGCTGAGCGTCGGCGTAGCGAGTGTCGAGGGATTGGTCTCGACTGCGAGACGGTGATAGCGCACTCCATCGAATAGATCGCTCGCGTCGCCGAGATTGCCGCCCCGGGCGCGGGCGTACGAAGCGTCGTGGGCCCAGAAGTCGAGATTGTCGCGGCCGGCGAAGCGGTCGGCTGTCTGGCCGATGGGAAAGCCGGCGTCGGCGTATTGCCCGTCGGCTGCAATAAGGTCGAGGTGCTTGCGTCGTTCGTCGTCGTTGTCAAAGACTTGTGGCCGGACGTGCCAGACCAGCAGCCCAGAGGCAGGCTCGCCTCGGTGGTAGTAGTAGTTTTCCCGACCGCGGTATTCCAGCAGCAAATATTCCGTCCACAGGGTGTTATTATTCGGCGTCTCGGCGCGCAACGGAATTTTGTATATCGCGCCGCCGGAGTACAAATCGCGCACCCGCAGATCCCAACTGTCGCGCTCGACCAAGATCAGCCGCTCGTTTTTCGCGCCAACCCAACCCAATTGCTCTAGACTGCGGGCGCTGAGGGCCACTGGACCGCTCAGGCCGTCCCAGCCATGCGCTCCCCAGCCCATTAAGCCCCAGCGGCCAATGCCGGCGCTGTCCTCGGCTGGATTTTGGGCGGGGTTTTTGAGGAAGGAGGTGTCGAAAAAATCGGGTAGTCCCAAGCTGTGCCCAAACTCATGGGCCATCACCCCCACGGTCTGGGCGAAATTACCCATTTCCTGAATCGCTCCTTGAAACGGCAAACCGCTGACGCGAATGGGGCTGCCGTCGGGGCCAAGCGCCCGGGATACAAAAGGTTTTTCTGCCAAGCCCAAGCTCACCAACCCCGTCGCCGAGCCAAACAAAAAGCCGTTGGGCACCGACTGCATGTTGATGAAGATATAATCGACCCAGCCGTCGTCGTCGCCGGAGTTAGGGACGCCGTCGGGGCCGTCGTTGTCAAAGCGCGCCAAGTCGATTTGGGCATCGACTTGGGCGAGGATCTCGCGCACGAAATCTCCGTAGCGACCGCGCTGGCCCGGGGCATCGGCCAAATAGGCGGATGCTGCTTGTGAGGCGGCCAACCGCTGCGGCAGCACCTCACCGGCGATTGCGAGCTGGCCGAAGGACATCGCGTGATAGAAGTGGGCAAAGCTCCCCTCGCGCTCGGCGTCAAAGAGCTGGTCAGCCCACTCAGGCACGGGTGTAGGTTTTTCATCGGCGAAACGGGCGAAGACTGTCAGGACGTAGATTGAGCCGCTAGCGGGCAGCACGGGTAGCCGCACTTCGCTGGCGATTTTGGCGGCGGGCAGCGGTTCGTCCGGCGCGTGTCCGGCGCAGAGAAATGCTTGGGCTCCGAGCGTGGAGAATGCACAGAGGGCAATGCAGCAAGCGATCAGCAAATGTTTCAAGCTAGGGTTCACTTGTCTTTTGCTCCGTTTGGCTGTTAAGAGGGTGCAGCGTCTATCTTATGTCACCACACCAGATTCTAAGGCATACCCTGTCGCAACTGTTCGGCATCCAAGCCGCTGTTGAAAGCATAGCGTTTGTAGGCCAATACTAGCGCTACATCGGCTTGGCGTATTTCCACTCGGCGCGGCAAGTACAGCTCGTCTTCCCGGCGGTATTCTTTTAGCTCTCGAAGCAGGACATCGCCTTCGGGCAGGGGGATACTCTCGCGCAACACCAAGCCCCGACGTAGATCCAGCCACGCCTGCCGCCCTCCCGCGAGCGCAACCACCGCGTGGTCGGCCTGCGGATACTCGACCGGCTCGACGATGGAACTTGGCTCGACGAGACCGAGCAAGGCGTAGCGCAGGTCGCAGTACCCCAAATCTAGTCCGGTCAGCGTGGTTAGCAGCCGGCCATGCACTGATCCTTTTAAGGGCTGGTCCATGCCCCGGCCGTACACGGTTAGGCTGTCGCCTTCGAGGAGGGCGGTAAAGATGTGCGTAAAGAAAGGGCCGCGCACTTCGACGCGGAAGAGATCTGGATTGACTAGCTGCACGAGGGCCGTCCCCCGATCGCGCACCTCGCCGCGCCGCAGTTCTATGGCCGCTTCCGCCGTCAGGTCCGCGAACTGGGCGAGGGACGTCGAAGCAGCGAGCAAGGCGGCCGGTCCTTGGTCTGCATCCCAGCCTTCCCGCACCACCAGCGGCGGTGCGCAAGCTAGCGCGAGGGCGCAGAGGGCAACCCATTTGTAAGCTGTCTGGAAATTCCGGGGGTGCCCCGAGCGCGAAGTATGCATCATGGTAGCAGCTTGCGCTGGACCTCTTCGTTGTCCGGCGCGAGTTCAAGCACCTTTTGCCAATGCGTCCGCGCCTCGTCCACTTTATCGAGGGCGTTGGCAATGTCGCCGGCGTGGTCGAAGATCACGGCCTGCTCCTCGGGATCGCCCTCGTCCATCTGCTCCAAGGCTTGTTGCAGGTATTGTTCGGCTTGTGCCAGTTCGCCGAGGCGGAAATAGGCCCAGCCGATGCTGTCGAGGAACGCGCTGTTGTCCGGTTCGAGCGCGATTGCCTTCTCCAAGAGCGCAACCGCTTCTGTCAGCCGCACGCCCTTGTCCGCGTACATGTAGCCGAGGTAGTTGAGCGCGTACGCATCGTTTGGCTTGATCTCCAACAGGCGTTGGAAGGTCTCTACGGCGCGGTCAAAATACTCGTCTCGGCCCAGTTTGCGCGAAGCCTGTTCGTAGCAGGCACCGAGGTAAAAGAGCACGCGGCTCTTGTCGTTGGCGAGGACAACAGCCTGATTCAGCTTCTCAAGGGCCGCTTCCCAGTGCTCTAGTTCCTCGAGCGCGATGCCCCAGTGCAGAAAGGCTGGGCTATACGCAGAGTCGAGTGAGAGTGCTGTTTCGTATTGGGCCAGCGCGTCTTCCCACTGTCCCTGCCGCCCGAGGCTGATGCCCCACCGCACGTGCAGTGCGGCATGGCCCGGGGATGCTGCAAGGGCTTGGCTATAGACTTCTATCGCCTCTGCCCAAGCGTCTTGTTGCTCTAGCGCCAGTCCCCAGTACAAATACAGATCAACCGCCTCGGGCAGGTACTCAAGGCCGCGCTGGTACACGGCGATGGCCTCGTCGTAGCGTTCAGTGCTTTCGAGGGCCGTCCCCCAGTACAGGTAGATCTCGCTGCTGTCGGGCATGACCTCTGCCGCTTGGCTGAGGACCGCAGTGGCTGAGTCGTAATCCTCCAAGTAGATGTAGTAGCGCGCTAGGTCGGTCCACTGTTCGACCGTTTGGGGCTGCATCTCGACGATGCGCTTAAAGATCAACGTCGCTTGGTCGTACTGGCCGGCTTCGGACAGGGCTACTCCCAAGTGGTAGAGCACCTCGGCACCCTCTTCGGCGAGGATGTCCTTTAGGTCGTGCTCGGTGACCATCAGCCGCGCCAAGTGGTAGGGGATGCTGCTGTTGGGCAGGTGGCCGGCGGCCTCGCGGTAGATGGCAATGGCCTCTTGGCGGTATCCCTGCGCCAGCTTGAGCTCGGCCAGCCCCAGCCAAGCGTCCTCAACCATAGGGTTGGCCGCGAGGATTCGGCGATAGATGCGCTCGGCCTCTTTTTGCTGGTTGATGCGCGAAAAAATGCCGGCTATATCTACCTTGATCTCCGGTGGTATGTGCTCTTGGGCGAGCACCTCCTTGAAGAGCGGAGCGATGCGCCGGGCTTGGCCTGTTTCAAAGTAGAGATAGGCCAAGTGGCGGTAGAGCGGCCAATTATCTGGCTCGTAGCGCAGCAACTCTTCAATGTGGTCGATGGCACCCTCGCGGTCGCCTTCGCTCTCCAAGATGCGAATCAGTAGGCGGCGCAACTGCGCTTGGCTGCCGTCCAATGCCAAGCCCTTGAGGGCAAAATGGACGGCCATGTGGGGGTCGTTGATGCGCTGGTAGTTGTAAGCGAGACGGGCGTAGATGGTGGGCGAGGTCGAGTCGAGATCGGCTGCGTTGCGCAGGGCGACTATGGCACCGAGGTAGTTGTGTTGAGCTTCAAAGACCTTGGCCTTGACGAAGTACTGCATGGCTTGGTCGGAGGCCGTCGGCTCGGCGGGCGCTTTGTGGCTCCGCAGACCCGCGCAGCCGCCCGCTGATAGTGCGAGGCCGCACAGTAGGGGGAGAAGATGCGAGACGTTGTTCATACATCACCTATATTAGCGATGTCTAGGAAACCACACATTATGCCGTCGCCTCGATGAGAGCGTCGCGGAATTTTACAAAACTGTGGGAGCGGTTGCTGTCTGGGTTGATGTGGGCGGCAATAGTACGCGCCGCTTCTACCTTGCGCAGCCCGTTTTTGAAGTAACCACCGTTCTGCAAGATGCGTTCAAACGCCTCCCAAGTGCCGCCTTGTATCGCATCGGGATTTCGATAGGGTGCCCGATTTGGAATGGTTGCCGACACCCTTGGATAGGCGCTCTTCACGGCTTTCCAATCGCCGAAGTACCACGCTTCAAGTTCTTCAATTACGATGCGGTTTACCACTTGCCAGAGATGCCCCCCGGATACTGAACGGGTCCTTAACCCTGCTATGGTCGCTGCCTTTTCGAGCTGTTGCTTGAGTTCATGGCAATCGTCGTCGTCGCAATCAACCACCACGACGATACGCCCATAGTTCGACGGCCAATGGGCGTAGCCCTTTAGACGAGCCTGTAAATTATCCAACATGTCTGGTTTGCCCTGAAACGCATGGATGCGAAAGGAAGGACATTCTTCGGGGGATAGACGCGGGAGTAATTCATGCAGGAATGCCTCCATAGAAGGCTCTTCGACCAGAAACTCCAGATGGGGCTTCTCCATCATTCATCCCTTCTGAATGGTCCAGTGGCTCCACCTTGGTTAACTAGGGGATCACCCACGTTGAAGTAGCCCTCCATCCATAGGTGGCCGAGCCGTGCTCCTTGATCCATGAACGCTCGTACTTCCTCTATATTCGCGACGCATTGCGTTTGTGCGTAGCCTTGCTCATCGCGCCAGAGGACGCGGACCTCTTTAGGCTGCAAGGCATTGAGGAAAAACGGCGAATGAGTGGTGACCAGTAGTTGGGTGCGTTCACCGGCAGCACGGCACTCCTCGGCCAGTTCCCAAAGCAGCCGAGGGTGGAGAAAGTTTTCCGGCTCCTCAATGCCTATAAAAGGCGGTGGAGCCGGATCGTGGAGGAGCACGAGATAGGCCAACATTTTGAGCGTACCGTCGGAGGCGAAACGCGCTAGCACCGGATGGATAAACGGAGCGTCCTTGATTTGCAATAGCAGGCGGCCGTCGGGCATGGTATCGGCCAGAACCTTCTCAATGCGCGGTACGCGCCGGCGCAGCACCTCAAAGATGCGCTCGAGCCGCTCTGGGTGCTGCTCGGCCAAGTATTGGATAACGTTGGCGAGGTTGTCGCCCGTTTTGCTTAACTGCTCCTGCGGCCCGGCTTCGGGCTGGCCGTGTGCGCTATCTGCCGAGAGGTACGAGACGTGCCAGCCAGTGATGAACTGGCGCAGTGCCGCCACGCGCGGGTGATCGGCGAATTGTCCTAGGGCATTGACTGCCAGCAGGTCAGGTGCATTGAGGGGAATTTCTATTCGCTGGTCTTCTTCGTCTGGTTGGTCTCCGCTGACCGCTCGGCCTTGGCCGTACTCGTATTGGAGAAATCGAAACGGCTTTCCGTGCTGGCCCCGTCGCCATTGCAACCACTCCTCGACTACGACGGGTGCCCCCTTCTGTTCGTGGACGGCCAAGCGATAGGTGATGAGCGGCTGTTTTGGCTGCTCTCGGTACTTGATCTCGATTACTACCGGCCCCCCCTCTGCTTCCCGGGACACCAGTTCCTTGCTCCGCCCGCGCTTATCCCAAGCGCGGCGCAACCCTAGCTCGAAGCATTCCGCCAGAAAAGCGAATACGTCGAATACGGTAGATTTGCCGCTGCCGTTGGGACCGAGTAGCACTGTCAGAGGCGTCAGATTTCTAAACTCGACACTCCGCAAGGCACGGAAGTTTTGCACCTTCAGATATTCAATGTGCGCTGGAGCGGAGGGTTGTGTAGGAATTGGGTTCATTTGCGGTCTCCGTTGGTGGAGAGTCTAAATTTTTGGATCCAAGGCGTCTCTAAGCCCGTCGCCAAAGAGGTTGAGCGCCAAGACGACCACGAAAATAGCCAGTCCGGGAAAGGCCATGACCCAAGGCGCTTGCAGGAGCAGTTCGCGCCCGCCGGATAGCATGGCTCCCCACTCGGGGGTCGGCGGCTGGGCCCCCAAGCCCAAAAAGCTCAATCCGGCCGCGTCGAGGATGGCCGTGCCCAAGCTGAGCGTGGCTTGCACGATGAGCGGGACTGTGCAGTTGGGCAAGATGCTGTAGAACAGCAGCCGCGACTCGCTTGCCCCCAGCGCGCGCGCAGCCTCGACGTAGGTGGCTTCGCGCACGGTCAGCACGGACGAGCGCATGAGGCGGGCAAATTGCGGCACTAACACGATGCTGACGGCGAGAATGGCATTGTCGATGCCCGGCCCGATGACGGCGACGATGGCAATGGCCAACAGGATGCTGGGGAACGCCAGCATCAGGTCCATCAGCCGCATGATGAGCATGTCGGCGACCCCGCCGCGATACCCGGCCACGAGGCCGAGCAAAGTGCCGGTGGAAGCGGCTAGCGCGATGGCGACCAGTCCGATCCGCAACGAGATGCGAGCGCCGTACACAATGCGGCTGAAGATGTCGCGGCCAAAGTCGTCCGTTCCCAGCCAGTGGCTCGCCGATGGCGGCTGCAAGCGCGCGTAGAGGTTTTGCGCCAGTGGATCGTATGGTGCCAGCAGCGGTGCCAGTAGCGCGACTAGAGACGCGCTCGCCAAGACCCCGCCACCGATCAGTGCAAGCCGCTGTTTGCCGAGTCGCCGTAGCTCACTGGTGACGTGTGAAAGTATCTCAAGCATTTGGGGCCGCTCTGGCCGATAGCTCTGATAAATTCCGACATTGGGTGCATTCGTCAGGCATGGCAAATCAGCGTTGCTCTACTTCGGCTCTAGAATTAACACGCCCAATGGCGGCAGACGCAATCGCGCCGAATGCGGCCGGCCATGGCAGGCGACTTTCTCGGTTGGCACCCAGCCGCCGTGCCCCACGCCGCTGCCGCCGTAGATTTCGGCGTCGCTGTTGAGCACCTCGCGGTACGGTCCGGCGACCGGCAACCCGAGCCGGTAGTCCGCGCGGGGGACGGGGGTAAAATTGCACGCGAAGATCAGGGGTTTTTCGCCCTCGGCGCGGCGCACAAAAGCCGCGACGCTCTGCGCCGCATCCAAGCAGTCAATCCACTCAAAACCAGCGGGGGACGCATCGGTGCGGTGCAGGGCTGCGCCGCGGCGATAGAGCCGGTTGAGATCGCAGAGCCAGCGATAGACGCCGCGATGGGCCTCGTCGTCGAGCAGGTGCCAGTGCAGTTCGCGTTGGTGATCCCATTCTTCCCACTGCGCTAGCTCGGCCCCCATAAACAGCAGCTTCTTGCCCGGGTGCCCGTACATAAAGCCGTAGAGCAAGCGCAAGTTGGCCAGTTGCTGCCAGGCGTCGCCGGGCATCTTGCTTAGGAGTGAGCGCTTGCCGTGTACGACCTCGTCGTGCGACAGCGGCAACACGAAGTTTTCGCTGTATGCGTAGAGCATGCCAAAGGTCAGGTCGGATTGGTGGTGGCGGCGGTGGATTGGATCGCGCTGCATGTAGTGCAGCACATCGTTCATCCAGCCCATGTTCCACTTGAAGCCAAAGCCGAGGCCGCCGGTGTCGGCTGGTCGGGAGACCTCCGGCCAAGCCGTCGATTCCTCGGCGATCATCAAGGTGCCGGGACAGCGCTCGCCGATGGCCGTGTTGAGCTGTCTGAGGAAGTCGATGGCTTCGAGGTTTTCGCGCCCGCCATAGGCGTTGGGCACCCATTCGCCTTCTAAGCGCGAGTAGTCGAGGTAGAGCATGGAGGCCACAGCATCGACCCGCAGACCGTCGAGGTGAAAGCGTTCGAGCCAAAAAAGGGCGTTGGAAATGAGAAAGGATCGCACTTCGGCGCGGCCGTAGTTGAATATGCAGGTCTGCCAATCGGGATGCTGCCCTTGGCGCGGGTCGCGGTGTTCATAGAGGCTGGTGCCGTCAAACTGGGCCAAGCCGTGGGCGTCGCTGGGGAAGTGTGCGGGCACCCAGTCGAGAATCACGCCGATGGCGTGGCGGTGGCAGTAGTCGATGAAATAGGCGAAATCCTCGGGCGTGCCAAAGCGCGCGCTCGGGGCGAAATACCCCGTTCCTTGATATCCCCACGAGCCGTCGAAGGGATGCTCGGCCACCGGCATTAGCTCGATGTGGGTAAAGCCCAGTTCGGCCACGTGAGCGACCAATTGGTGAGCCAGCGTGCGATAGTCGAGATAGGCAGCGCCGTTGCGACGCCAGGAGCCGAGATGCACTTCGTAGATGGCGAGGGGCGCTTCCACCCAGTTGCGCTCCCGTCGCGCGGCCATCCATGCGTCGTCGCTCCAAGCGAACGCATCGCTCCGGCAGACTGCGGAAGCGGTGCGGGGCGGCGGCTCGGCCGCAAAGGCAAAGGGATCGCTTTTGAGCAGCACGTCGCCAGCGCGGCTGAGTATTTCGTACTTGTAGAGCGCGCCCGCGCCTACCTCGGGGACGAACAGTTCCCAGACCCCGGACGCGCCCAGTGGGCGCATGCAGTGCCACCGACCGTCCCAGCCATTGAAATCGCCGACCACGCTGACCCGGCGAGCACTCGGTGCCCACACCGCGAAGTACGTGCCTTCGGTCCCGTCGATGCAGCGCGGATGCGCCCCCAGCAGGTCGTAGGCGCGATAGTGCGTTCCTTCGTTGAAAAGGTATTGATCTTGGGGTGCGAATTGCGGTCGCATTCGCTCAGCATTGAACATGTAAAAGAAGATAGGTCAATATGGGGGAACTACAAACAAGCCCAATGCGGCGTCTGTTAGCGAGGTGCCGGCCAAGCGGCCCCTGTATTCCCCTTGTCTTGCTGACATGAGACAGCTATTATAGCTCTTCTCGTATGTGGTCTGTTGAATTTTACCAAGATCAAAATGAACAAAAGCCGGTCAGAGACTTTCTGCTTTCGCTGCAACCCAAGCCGAGAGGAAAGGTCCTGCAGGGGATTCAAATTCTTTCGGAATTCGGTATTGCTCTGCCCTTTCCTTATTCGAGTCAGGTCGATGGACGGTTAAGAGAGCTACGCGTACGGGAGGGCAAGAATCAATATCGCATTTTGTACTATGGCGATGCGAATCGGGTTTTTGTTTTGTTACACGCTTTTGAAAAGCGCAGCCAGAGACTTCCGCAAAGAGAAATTCTGATCGCGATGGAACGAATGGATGTGGACCAAAAAAGAAAAGAGGGCTAACCTAATGACGCGCCCAAAGACTAGTGTTCAGGTATTCGTTGAAGAGCAGTTGAACGATCCAGAGGTTGTAGAGTCGTTCTACCAAGGGCTTGATGAACTTCGGCTAGCGGTCAAAATCGCCCAACTGCGGAAGCACCGAGGCCTGACGCAAGCGCAGTTGGCTGCGAGACTAGATACTAGTACTCCAGTAATTAGCCGATTGGAAAATCAAGGGAATTGTTCGATCAAGACTCTGAAGAAGGTCGCCGAAGCATTGGACGCCGTGGTGCAGATTGACATCGTAGCCAAAAAAGTGGAAGACTCTCAGAAAATGCAGCCATCTTCTCTTGGGTAGAAGGCGTCCGCCTTTGCGGGGTTGACTTTGCGTACGACCCCCACCGCTACCTTCATGCAGTAAAGCCCTATTGGATAAAAAAATTGCCACTAGCGGCTGGGGGCTGTACCCGCTCGTCGCCGCCTCGGTGCAGCGCGCGCGCTATCTAAGCGACCTCGATCGCGCCGCCGCGACCCCGACTTTGCCCCAGGGCAATTGTCGCTCCTACGGCGACGCCTGCCTGTACGAGCGCGTCGTCTCCACCTTGCCCCTCAAGCACCTGCTCGACTTTGATCCGCAGCGCGGGCTTTTGCGCGCGCAAGCCGGCATTACCTTCGCGGAGATCATTCGCTTTGCCCTGCCCCAGGGCTTTTTCCCGCCTGTTACGCCGGGGACTAAGTTCCCCACGCTCGGCGGCTGCATTGCCGCAGATGTACACGGCAAAAACCACCACGCTGAAGGTTCCATCGCCGCCTTTGTCGAATCGCTGGATATGGTGTTAGCCGATGGATCGCTAGTGCGCTGCTCGCGCAACGAGTGCGCGGATCTGTTTTGGGCCACGCTCGGCGGTATGGGCTTGACGGGATTTATCTATGCGGCGACGTTGCGGCTAAAAAAAGTGCCGTCCGCGTACATTCGGCAGCGCGCGATTAAGACGGCGAATTGGGCCGAGACGTGCCGCGTCTGTACGGAGACGCAGCATGAGTACACCTATTCGGTCGCGTGGATCGACGGGCTGCAAACGGGCCGACGGCTAGGGCGCGGCCACGTGCTGCTGGGGGAACACGCCGACGCGCACGAGCTCAAGGGCAAGCCGCCCTTTGCCATCCACGGCGAGGGCCGCTGGGCCGTGCCGTTCTTTTTGCCCAGTGGCGTGCTCAATGCCAAGTCGCTGAAGGTGTTTAACGCGCTCTACTACCATCGCCAAGTGCGCCGTGCGGCCGACGCGCTCGTCCACTACGACCCGTACTTCTATCCGCTCGACGCCGTTCGTGGCTGGAACCGCTTGTACGGCCGCCGGGGCTTTTTGCAGTACCAGATCGCCGTGCCCTATGCCGATGGCGCGGAGGTGATCGCCGACTTGCTCGGGCGCATCGCCCGCGAGGGTGTGGCTTCGCCCTTGGCCGTGCTCAAGACCTTTGGGCCGCCGAGCGAGGGCTTGCTTTCTTTTCCCATCGCGGGTTATACCCTCGCGCTGGACATTCCCTTGCGCGACTGTGGGACGATTCCCTTCTTGCGTGAACTGAACAAAATCATCGTCAAAGCCAAAGGCCGCGTCTATCTGGCCAAGGACGCCATTTTGGCAAGGGAGGATTTCGCCGCCATGTATCCGCAACTAAGACAATTCAAAGCGGTCAAGCGCAAGTACGACCCCGAATGCCGCTTCCGCTCCTGTCTGTCTGACCGCTTGGGGATCACGTGAGGGCCTTGGTTTTGGGGGCGAAGTCGGCGATTGCCCAAGCTATCGTCGAGCGCCTCGACGGGTACGACTTTGCGCTGGCCGCTCGCGGGTGTAGCGAGCTGGAGCCTTTTGCTGCGGACTTGCGGCTCAGGCACTCGTGCGAAGTGGAGCTGTTTGAGTTCGACGCCTTGGACTCTGCGGCGTTGGCGCGCTTGCCGCAGCAGGTTCACGAGCGCGGCGGCCCCTTCGACTTGGTCGTCCTCGCCTTCGGCTATCTCGGCGACGAGCGCGCCGCGCAGCGCGATACGGATGCGCTAGCCCACATCCTCAACGCCAACTTTACCGGCGCGGCCATCGCGCTGGCGCATTTGGCCAATTATCTGGAGGAAAGGGGTACGCCGGCCGGCATCATCGCCATCTCGTCTGTGGCTGGCGACCGAGGCCGCCAGGGCAACTACGCGTATGGGGCGGCTAAGGGGGGGCTGTCGATTTTCTTGCAAGGGCTGCGCAACCGGCTGGCTGCAACATCTGTACACGTTTTGACCGTCAAGCCTGGGTTCGTCGATACGCCTATGACGGAGGGACTGGACGGGCTTTTTTTGGTTGCTCCACCGGAGCGAGTGGCCGCGGACATTGTGCGAGCATATCGGCAAAAGAAAGACGTGCTCTACACGCCGTTTTTTTGGCGCTGGATCATGCTCGTGGTCAAGAGCATTCCCGAGCGCATTTTTAAGAAGCTGAAGTTGTGACTCTTGTGTGAAGTAGGGGGTTGCTTAACTATTCTCGAATGCGTTGATGGCTGCGGCCTGAGATTCATAAACCGGGATGACCCGATCAAAGCCGCTGAATTTGACAACAGCGCTAACCTGATCAGAGAGCGTGCAAATGGCAAACTGCTTAACCGGTTTGCTGAATTGCTTGGCCATTATCAGACAGACGCGCAGCCCGGCGCTGCTAATGTAGGATACTTGCTCAAAGTCTAGGAGCAAGGTGTGGTCTTGCGAATCAATTCCAGATTCTAACATACGCTGGATTTCATCGGCATTGCTGCTGTCAATGCGACCAGCGAGCGTCGCAATCAAGATGCCGTCTTTCCGTTCCCACTTAACTTGTGTGCTCATTTGAGTCTATCTCTTTCTTATTTGTTAAAAGCGCAGCCCACTTGCCCACGGTTCCAAACCCTGCAAGCGCGGTTTGCGAGAACAAAAGTTTCCCGATTGCCCAAGGGTTCCTATGCAGCAATTGAGCAGCAATGCTGCCTACCATTACGTTTGCAACTAAATTAGCTCTATGGAATATCGCCTGCAACAGAGTGAGAGCGTACCCGAAGGGGTGCGGCGGATGGCCGCCGGCCAACTCGATAAGGCCCTTGAGTACCTCGGCTGCCAGGACGGGGAACGAGACAAGCACATTCACGAGGCCCGCAAGGCCACTAAGCGCTTGCGGGCTTTGGTGCGCTTGGTCCGCGGCGACTTGGGAGACGAGGTGTACGCGCTGGAAAACCAGTGCTATCGAGCCGCCGGTCAGCGGCTTTCAGAGCTGCGCGACGCCACGGTCTTGGTCGAGACCTTGGACCGCTTGGTGGAATCCTTGGGCAAAGACGTGCCGAAGAGTCGGTTCGCCCGGGTGCGGGTGTGGCTGGTGGAGCGCCGCGATCAGGTCTATGGCCAAGCGGATAGCATCAATCGGGCCGTTCAGGAGGTAATCGCCGAGCTCGCGCCGGCCCGCGAGCGCTTGGAGGATTGGAATCTGCAGCGTCAGGGCTGGGGAGGGATTCGGGTGGGGTTGCAGCGGATATACGCCCGGGGCCGGCGCGACTTTGCCGCAGCCTACGCGCTGCCCAGCGACGGGGCATTTCACGACTGGCGCAAGCAGGCCAAGTACCTGTGGTACCACACCCAGATATTGGAAAATATCTGGCCGTCGGTTATGCAGGCCCAGGCTGAGGAACTGGATCAACTAGGGGAGTTGCTGGGTCAGGATCACGACTTGGCGGTGTTGCGCACCACGGTTCTGGCCGAGTTTCCCAGAGCTGGAACCACGGCCACACTGCGGGCTTTGGAAGGGCGGATTGGCGAGGTGCGTGCCCGGAAGCAGGCCCGGGCGCGTCTGCTGGGCGAGCGCATCTACTTGGAAAGACCGAGGGAGTTCACTCGACGGTTAGGGGGCTACTGGCGGGTGTGGCAGGCGGAGCAAGCCGGCGGGTACGCGTGAAGTTTGCTGCACCCGACTCGTCAGACATAGAAGAATAGACACTACTAACCATTCGGCGAAAAGGAGATATAACCATGATTCATACGACTATGTGGACCTATCCTTGGGATGTGATTGACGAGGGGGTGGACCGCGTCATCGGCTTCCTCAAGGAAGAAGTAGGGTTGGATGCGATCAGCCTGTCCACGGTCTATCACACCTACGATCAGCTACGCACCCATATACCCGGCAAAAAGCTCTTTTCTGGGTACGAGGACGCCATCTACTTCCAGCCTCAGAGCGAGTTGTACCAGAATACCAAGATCAAGCCGCATGTGCATCCTATGGCTAGGGACCAGAATCCGGTGCGGATCATCGCCGAGGCCTGCCGCGCGCGTGGTTTAGAACTGATTTCGTGGACCGTGCCTCTGCACAACCACTACATGGCGAGGCAGCATCCAGATTGCGCCCTGCTCGGCGTGTTTGGGGATCGCTATCCGGGTTGTCTGTGCCCGGCCAATCCCGAGGTGCGGGAGTACGTACGAGGCTTGAGCTTGGACTTGGCTACCAACTGCGATGTGCAGATGATCGAATACGAATCCCTCCACTACATGGGCTTTGGCATGTTCCGCAACCACGCCAAGGTGGGGGTTGAACTCGGAGCGGTGGGCTCGCTTTTGATGTCGCTGTGCTTTTGCGATGGGTGTGCGCAGCGGGCTGTGGACAGGGGTATGGATGTGGAGGAGTTGAAGGGCCAAGTGGAAAAGTGGCTATTGGATATCTTCGAGGAGGGGCCGCCGGAGCGCAGCGTGGAAGAATTCGTCGCCGACGAGCTTTTGGTAAACGAGTACGTGAAGATGCGCGCGGACGTGGTGACGTCGCTGGCTGCGGAGATGAAGGAGGCCGTAAAAATACCCGTTTCCTTTTTGTACATGGGCAATTATTACAACAATGGCATTGACCGCAAACCCATCGAACAAATCGTCGATTGGGTCAACGTCCTGTGCTACAGCGGCTCGCCCGAGGAGGCCAGCCAAAGGGCGCAGGAGACCTTAGCCGGCATGGACGATCCATCCATGTTGATCTGCGGCCTGAACGGCCACAAGCCCATAGACAGTGCCGAACAAATGCGAGACATCATCGCTGCGATTTACCAAGCGGGGGCGCACCGGTTTTCGTATTACAACTACGGTATGATTTCCCAGCGCAATCTCAGATGGATTGCCGAAGCCATTGCCGCGGTGCGTGCGCTCGGCCTTTGAAGACACTGCTATCAATATGAGGCTTGTGCGATTATGGTGAAACCGCCATAATTAAATATGGCCACAGAGATGCTGAAGCCTGTTGAATGGGTTGGCTCAAGCAGAGAAGACTTGAAGAAGTTTCCAGATGCCGTACAGGACCAAGTCGGCTTTGCTTTGTATCAGGCCCAAGTTGGACTCAAACATCGCACTGCCAAACCGCTTAAAGGATTGGGTGCCAATGTGTTGGAGGTAATCTCACGCCAAGACGGTGACACCTATCGGACGGTGTACACAGTCCGTTTTAAGGCAGCCGTCTATGTCCTACATGCCTTCCAGAAGAAGGCCAAACGGGGTATTGCGACACCGAAGCAGGAGATTGACTTGGTCAAGCACCGGCTGAAGGCAGCAGGGCAACACTATGCGGACACCTATGGCGAAGGGTAGCTCAATGAAGACGAAAAAAATGAAAATCGAACGCGGCAGCGGAAACGTATTCGCGGATCTAGGACGTCCTGACGCCGAGACTCACCTGTTAAAGGCAGAACTTGTCACTCGCATTGACAAGATCATTCGTCAGCGCGGACTCAAGCAGGTCGAAGCGGCGCGGTTGCTCGGGTTGTCCCAACCTGATGTTTCTCGTCTCCTGCGGGGAAGTTTTCGGGAGTACTCTGTGGAGCGCCTCCTACGTCTTTTGACGGCGCTTGGCCGCAATGTGGAAATCGTCATTCGCGAGCCCCGTTCACAGCAACAAGGCCGACTCAGTATCAGAGCGTAAGCGATCCAACCATGCCCATTCGGGAGCCATCCCACACGTCACTCCGGCAACGCCAGCGCCACTAGCTGCGGCCCGCCGTCGTCGTCATTGATTGGGAATACGAGATACTGGCGTCCATTGGTCATATAGCTGATGGGACTGCCGTTGGGCTGGCCGGGGAATTCCATCTCGGCTAGCACCGCGCCCGTATCTAGGTCGAAAGCGCGCAGATAGGGCGTTTGTTCGGCAAAGTCGTCGTCGCGGAGGCGACCCCACCGGTCGGGCTGCTGCGAGACTACCACCAACACGGTCTCGGTGGCGAGTATAAAGTTGTAGTGGAACCAGCCCATAGCGGGCAGGTCGAGGTCGCGCAGGGCTCTATGGTTGACCGGGCCTTGGCCCACTGGGCTCATCCAGACGTGCTCGCCGGTGTCCAAGTCGATGGCAGTGATCCGGCCGTAGGGAGGCTTGGTCAGCGGTAGGCCATTGACGTATTCGGCACTCCTCTTGAAGGATGCGTAGGCCGAAAAGGCGTGCGGGTTCTTCACCTTTTCCAACCACACGATAGCGGCGTCGGTACGCGAAGGCACGTAGAGCACGTTCTTTTTCGGCATCAGTGCTGCGCCGCTCCAGTCCGAGCCGCCTAAACCCCCCGGCAATACCAGTGTGCCCTTTTCGCTGGGCGGGGTGAACAACGGGCCGTGCTCGTATTTTTGCAGGATCGCCAACGCCTTTTCTCGCAACTCGGGCGTAAAGTCGATCAGGTCGTCTTCTTGCAGCCCCTGGCGGTCGTAGGGCGCGGGCTTAGTGGGGAAGGGCTGGGTCGGCCAGCTTTGCTCGCTTGGGGTTTTAGACTGGGGCACCTCGCGCTCGTCGATTGGCCAGACCGGCTCGCCCGTCGTGCGGTCTAATACGTAGCAAAAGGCCTGTTTGCTCACTAGGGCTAGGGCTTTGATCGCTTTACCTTCTACCTGAATATCGGCCAGGACTGGCGGTGCCGGCGGGTCGTAGTTCCACAGGCCGTGGTGAATGAGTTGGTAGTGCCAGACGCGCTCGCCGGTTGCCGCCTTGAGGCAGACTAGCGTCTGGCTGAAGAGATTGGCCCCGGGGCGCTCGCCGCCGTAGTGATTGTGGGTGGTGCTGCTGACGGGCAGGTACACGTAGCCTAGCTCGTCGTCGGCACTCATCGCGGACCACACATTGGCTTGGCCAAAGGTCTGCCACGCGTCGTTTTCCCAGGTGTCGTTGCCGTGCTCGCCTTCTTGTGGCACCGTCTGGAAGATCCACACCTGTTCGCCGGTGTGGGCGTCGAAGCCGCGCACGTCGCCGGGAGTGACGTATTGCGGGGGAGACTCGCCGTGCCAATCAACGATGGCCGAACCCACCACCACCACATCGCGGCAGACGATTGGGGCCGAGGTAACGCAGTAGTTCTCGCGATCGATGGGACGGCGCAGTCCCTTGCTTAAATCGGCGAAGCCACCCGCGCCGAATTCTGGGTCGGGCTGGCCGGTCTCGATGTCGATGGAGTAGAGGAGGTCGGTGGAGGTGGCGTAGAAGATGCGCTTCTTGTCGCCGCTTTGCCAGTAGGCGATGCCGCGCAGAATGCCGGTGAAACCCCCGTAGTTTTCCCATACTTTCGGATCAAAGGTCCACAACTCCTCGCCGCTGGTCGGATCGACCGCGCAGAGGATGTTGAACGGCGACCCGTAGTAGAGCACGCCATCGACCATTAGGGGAGTGCCCTTGTTGGTACTGGTCCACATGTACTGACGAGCGGCGATTCTCTTGTCCGGGGCCGCGTAGCGCCAAACTTCCTGCAACCGGGCGAAGTTATCGCCGTCAATCTGCGACAGGGGTGCGTACTTGCTGCTCTTGGCGTCGGCCGCGTAATAGGGCCATTCTTGGCCTTGGACCGCGACGGCAGTAAGGATCAATAACGCGCAGACTAACAATGGATGATGTGAGGGTAGAGTAAGAATTGTGATTAGTTGAGGAGGTATAATTCAAATTGGGGTAAAATCGTGCATGGCTGTTGCAACATAAGTAGCACTCGAATGGTGGTCAAACCAAAACGGTGGCTATTGACGCTTGTCAATTGGGGACTCGGAGGGCAGTTTTGCTGCTTAGAGGGAGGAGATGACATGCCCATTCAAATTGATCGGCAAGCAGCCGCTGCCATGGCGCAGCGCTTTGACGAGGCGCTGGAGTTGGTGCGCAACGAATTCGATGGCCTAGACGAGCCTCGGCAGTATCGCAACGCCTTTGCCCGCCTACTCAAATCCGATCCGCTACAGCGAGTGCGGATGCTGGGCACGGATCAGCGCGACCTATTTGTCCCTGTCCTGCGCACAGCTATTCCCAGCATTGCCGCGCCGGGCAGCCACATTCTGGATCTGGGCGCTGGCGACGGCCAGACCTTTGCCTTGCTCGCAGACTGCGTGCCCGAGGGCACTACGGTCTCCATTGAGGAGCCAAATGCCGGCTACGTCGCCGATTACAGCGCGTATCTGGCGACGCAGCCACATCTCAAACCGGGCATGGCGCTGGTTGCAGGTTTCGAGGAGATAGACGCCGTGGAGGCGGAGGTGCCGCCCGATGGCAGCGTCGATCTCGTTCTCGCGCTCCACGTCATCTACTTCTTCGCGGACCCGTCGCCTGGCTTCGTCCGCATGGCCCGGTTTCTCAAGCCCGGCGGTGCGCTGTGCGTGGTAATGGCCGACGAGATCGAAGGATATACTGGACAGGTGCTACAGGCGTTCATTGCCGCAGGCGGCGACACGGGCAACAACGACGGACATCGGGCCGCGATTACCGAACGGCAGCGGCTGTTGGACGGTGCGCTCTTGGACGTTCTCGGGGCGGCACTACCGGAGGCGTCTTTTGAGCTGGACACTCGACGCCAATCCAGCCGCCTCTACGGCCACGCGCTGGCCGATCTGATCGCGCTGGCCAGTATCGCCGCGCTGGCCCAAGTCACCGACCACTCGAAGTTCGAGGCCGCATGTGAGTTGCTCCGCAACGATCCAGAGGTGGTTGATCTGCGCATTGAAGACGACGGTCCGCGCAAGGGGATGTGGAGCGTAAAGCAGCCGCAACTCCTCTCCATTATTCGACGCACGACCTAGAGCAGGATCCCGGCCACGCAGGCGGTCATAAAGCAGGCTAGGGAGCCGCCCAGCATGGCGCGAAAACCCAACCGCGCCAAGTCGCGCCGCCGCTCTGGAGCAATGCCGCCGATGCCGCCGATCTGGATGCCAATGCTGCTGAAGTTGGCAAAACCACACAGGGCATAGGTCAGGATGACCACCGAGCGCTGGCTCAGTTCCACGCCCGAGTCGGGTTGGATCCACTGGCTCAATTGGACGTACGAGACGAATTCGTTGGCTACCATTTTCTTGCCCAACAACTCGCCGGCCAGCAAACAATCCTTGGCCTCAATGCCCATCAACCAAGCAAAGGGCGCAAATAAATAACCCAGCGCCGCGGACAACGACCACTCCAGACCATCTATACCCAGGATGTAGCCCACGCCTTGGCCCAACAGGCCCAGCATCCCGTCCACTAAGGCAATCAATCCCAGCGCTGCAATGAGCATGGCGGCCACGTTCAGGGCCAGCCGCAAGCCGTCCAAGGTGCCGTTGGCCGCGGCTTCCACCACATTGGTGGCCGTGCGTTCTACCGCAATCGATACCTGCCCTAGGGTCTTGGACTCTTCTACCTCGGGCTGCATCACCTTGGCCACCAATAGCGCCGCCGGGGCCGAGATCACCGAGGCGGCCACTAAGTGACCGGCGTCAATCCCCAGGCCCACGAAGGCGGCCAATACGCCTCCGGCAATGGTGGCAAAGCCGCCCACCATCAAGGCCATCAGTTCCGACCGGGTCATGCTGGCCACGTATGGGCGCACCACTAGCGGGGCCTCGGTCTGGCCGACGAAGATGTTGGCCGCCGCGGCTAGGCTTTCCGCGCCCGAGGTACGCAGGGTGCGCTGCATGACCCAAGCGAAAGCCGCCACCACGTACTGCACTAGTCCCAAGTGATAGAGCACGCCCATTAGGGCGGCGAAGAAGATAATGGTCGGCAGGACTTTGAAAGCGAAGAAATGCTCGCTGAATGCGTCGCCAAAGACAAAGCTGGAGCCAGCATCGACGTAGTTGAGCAAGGCGGTAAAAAAAGCGCCGATATAACCGAAAAGCGCCTGTCCGGGTCCGGTCTTGAGGACGAGCAGGGCGAGGAGAAATTGCAGTCCCACGCCGGCTGCTACCAAGCGGAGATCTACGTTGCGGCGGTCGGCGCTCATGGCGAAGGCCAAGGCGATCATCACCAAAAGCCCGAATAGGCTGATCAGCCGTTCCATCGGCACCTACTTCTTGTGCGAAGGGAAGTATATATAAAAACGGCGGGGAAGCCCGCCGAGAAGGTCAAGATCGAATCCGCAGCGCGTCGAATGGCTGATATGCTCAATATTGTAGGAGGCTGAGCGATTCCAAGAAAATTTACCGACGCCAAGTTGCTTTCAGGCCGCCCCAAGTGGTTGTGGCGACTGCACTGGAGTCATCCATGCGGTGGAATTCCCAGATTGTGACCCCGGTCTCTCTCGTAGTCGTGAGGATCAGGGTGTCTCCCTCAAAGGCATACATGGTAACCCCCCACTGATTGAGTATAGCGAGGGGCTCGACCGTATCGAGTTCAGCGAAAAACGCGTCGATAAATTCCTCTTCAAAGGCCGGATAGTTCTCTGCGGGGATTTCGTGCGAGTCTGCTACATAACGGGCGAAGTCGCGGGCTACTTGGGTGAAGAACTCGACAAACTCTTTGCCGTCAACGGAAATGTCTAATGCGGCTATATCAATCACGAGATTGTTGCCCAAGAAGATGCCGTAGGTCCCGGTGCCGTGGGCGGAGATTGTCTCTATGGTGGGTGGTTCTGGGACTTGGACGTCGGCTAGGAAGTCGTCTTTGACCTGAATGACTTGGTTGATCTCAAAGGCTCCATCTTCCTCGAAGGTCAGGCGAATGGCAATCTCGCCGATTTGCTCATCGACGATAGTGCCCTCCCAAGTGCCGTGCAGGGCTTCTTGCTGGGCGGCGAGCGGCGCGACGAGCAGGCAGAGGTAGAGGACGGACGACAGGAGTTGGCGCATAAGGGGTTCCTTACTCGTACAAATGGGCGACGTACTCTGCGTAGCCGTTGTAGGGGAGGGTCTCGCGTCGTTCGGTTGCGTTCAAGTCGGTGGAAATGAAGCGCTCGCTGGCTTGCGACCAGCGGGGATGGGGGACTTCAGGCTCGACGTTGGAGAAAAAGCCATACTCGTGTGGCGCTAGGGTATTCCAAAACGTCGCCGGCTGTTCGCTGGTGAATTCGATTTTGGTGATCGACTTGAGGCCCTTATAGCCGTATTTCCAGGGCGTCACTAGGCGCAGGGGGGCACCGTGTTGCTTGGGCATTTCGTGGCCATAGACGCCCGTTACCAACAAAGTCAACTCATTGGTCGCTTCCGCCATGGTCAGGCCCTCGGTATAGGGCCAGGGCCAATCCGAGCGATCCCATTGCCCTGGGGCCACTTCGGGATTGAAGAAGGAGATCATGCGCACGTAGCGAGCCGATGACAGCGGTTGGACAAAGTCGATGAGGTCCCGCATGGGAAAGCCCGTCCACGGGATGGCCATGGACCAAGCCTCGACGCAGCGGTGGCGATAGAGGCGCTCTTCCAGGTCCATGATGCCGATTAGGTAGTCGATATCGTAGGTCTTGGGCTCCGGCACTAGGCCGCTTATTTCCACGGTCCAAGGGGCCGGCTCAAAATTGTCTATGAAGCGCCACACCTCCTTGCCGGTGGAGAATTCATAGAAGTTGTTGTACAGAGCTGCTATCGCCTCGTCGGTGAGCGGCCGGTCGAGCGTGGAAAACTCATCGTTCGTGGGAGCCGGATACCACTCTGAAGGCGGGATTGGATCGATGATCGCGGAGTCGAGGTATTTTGTTGGATCGACGAGCGTTGCTGGATTGAGGAGCTTTTCTGGGATGCATCCGGCCAGCAGGCCGATGGTGCCCAAGCCAGCCCGCCGGATGAACTTGCGGCGGTTGAGATAGGCATCTTCGTCGGTGGCCTGACGCTCGGGAAGTTCCCATTTTTTGCGCGGCATATTGGCCTCCTTTCAATGGTTGTACGGGAGAAATATAACAGATTTGTTCTTTATCCGCGATTTCCTAGCGCTTGAAAGCCAGTCCTGCGGCGTAGGTCGTACCCGCGGCGGTATTGCAGCCCGCGGCGATGTGGAACAGATCGACGCCGATTTCGAGGTGCTTACTGAGCGACCAGATCAACCCCGGGGCTACCTTGAGGATGTCTTGGTCGCCGACGAGACCGCCTTGTCCCATGGCACCGCAATCGCCCATGGTGCGCATCCCTTCGACCACGCCTTTGACGAGCAGACGTTTATAGGTGACACCAGCCTCGAAGCCATAGAAGAATTCGTCGCTGAAGGCTCCGCCTCGCTGGCGATAGCCGACCGTGCCCGTCAAGTAGCCCGGGAGTGGGTACAGCGATCTGCCTACCAGCAGGCGCATGTCGATGTCCCTCTCGCCCGTACCCAAGGGAACCTTGTTGTCGGCACCTGCGACGCCATCCACTGGACTCGGCCCCAAGCCAAGCCCGCCCGCGCTGAGGGAGCCAATGCTCTCTTGATCTGTGTCGTAGCCCAAGGGGAATTTGCCTCCCAGCGCTAGGGAGACCACCGCTGGATTGCGCAGCAAGCGCCAGCGCAGGCGCAGTTCTAAGTCGGCCAGACCCGAGTTGATTTCGTCGGGGTAGATGCGGGTTATGGTGGTATCGATGACATCGCTTTTGAATACCTTCACCTCGGTATTCTTGTACACCAAGCGCTTATAGGGGAGAGTGGCCACCAAGGTCAAGCGCTCTCGTAAACCATATTCTAGGTAGGCCGACACACTCTCGTCGCTCAATTCCTCCGTGCTGGGTTTTGCCACTCGCTCCCGCCGCTCGCCAACGGCGTCTAGATAGTCTTGGGAGCGGAAGGAAAGTCCGGCGAGTTTGAAGTACATGCCGCCCGGGGACTGCGTCCAAGCGCCGGCGTGTAGTTGGGTGGGGGCAATCGCCAGCAGGAGGGCCGCCAGCGGGATCCAGCACCGCAGTGGGCGGAGTAAATTCGGTCGGTAATTGGCTGGTGCGCTCAATTTTCCTCATGCAGATCGTCTATGAGGGCCTGCACGCTGTCGAATCGAGATAGGCCACCCTTGCGGGCCTCCTCCATCGCCTCGATAGTCAGTGGTGCATTTGGAATATCAACCTGCTTGCCAACGGCTTTGGCGATACGCTGAAGCATTAAAACTGCGTCGCCAATTAAGTTGTCTTCGTAGTCGGTCATTTCAAGGTTATCAATAACTTTTGCTGTTGTCCCAACCTTTTCAGCTAGCTGCTCTTGAGTCAGCGATGCGGCTTCACGAAGATCGTAAATTAGTTGAGCAATATCTCCCTTGATTCGTTCGGCTTTAAGCATTTGCATCATTTCGGGGTCGTTTTTGAAGTAGAGATGGTGGAGAATCTCCACTGCGGATGTTGTGGTTCTTTTGTCTGTCATAGTTCAATCTCCTGTATATAATCAGCTTGCGGACGCCTGCATTCGTGCCCCCGCTCTTGCAGACGTTCAATCAACCATCTGCATTTCGCTTGAGCTCGACGGTTAAGGCGATTTAACCAGTTCTGCGTTGGTACGCTTCCATTGGCTTCCTTGTAGAATACAACCCGTATTTCTGGCATAATAAATCAAGCTGTTATTAACATACAAAAGAGGTAAATCGTCAAACGCGCCACTCAATAGACGTAGCGCAAGCCGACCTGCACTTGGCGCGGATCGCCCAAGCCCGATTGCACGGTGCCGTCGAAATTGAACAGGAGGCCGACGCTGGAGGGATCGCGGAAATTGTCCGTGTTGAGCAGGTTGAAGACCTCGACGATGGCTTCTAGCTGGCCGCTGCCTACTAATATGGGCCGCGACAGGCGCACGTCATAGGAGAAAAAGTCGTTGTCCTTGCGCAGCGTGTTGCGCGCCGTAATGCTACCGTCGTCGCAGATTCGGTCGGAGGCTGCGCCCCACGGGTTGGTCGAGCGACCGCCTGCGCAGGATGCGGAGACCGGCTGCGCCGAATAGTAGCTCAGGCGCTGGTTGAGCAACATTCCGCCGGGCAATGCAGCCAAGGCCCACGCATTGAAGCGGTGGCGCTGGTCGCGGTCCGAGTAGCCCCATTCGCGCGTCAATTGGGTCGCATCGACGTAGCGGAAGGTGAAGGGATCGCGCTCGTTGTCGTCGTCGGATTTGTCCCACGACAATGTGTAGTTGAGCTGGAATTGCAAGTCGTCGTGTACCATTTGCCGCAAGCCGAAGCTGAGGCCGTGGTAGCGCGACTTGGCCGTGCTCTCGACCACGGTTAAATCGCCGATGCCGTTGCTGCCATCGGCCCCTAGGCCCGTTGCCCACGGTGAGCCGAAGATTGCGTCGTTGCGGTTGACAAAGCGCGTCAGCTTGTCGGTGCGGGCGTATGTGTACCCGAAGGAGCCGACTAGACCGGACGCATGTAATTCGCGTTCGATGCCGACATGTGTGCTGATGGTGCGCGGGTTTTCGAAATTCTGATCGAAGACAAAGATGCTGGGCCGGAAGGGATCGCCTTGGGGTGTGGGCAGCAATTCGCCGTAGGTCGGCGGTGGCCCCAAAACGGGCGTCAGGGCGCTGGAGCGGAAAATGGATTGCCCGCGCGAGCCATTGGTCGAGCGCGTGCTGGCCAAGTTCAGCCCCGGGATACGGGCGTAGTAGATCCCGGCGCTGCCGCGCAGTAAGGTCTTGTTGTCGCCGTGTACATCGTAGGCCACCCCTAGGCGCGGCTGGAACATATCCCAGTCCGAGGGGATTTTGCCGTTGGAAGGGAATTCGTAGGTGCCCGTTTCGTTGGTCACCGTTTTACCAATGAAATCGGCGAAAAACACTTCGTCTGGATCGGTGAGCACATCGGGCTGTATTTGCGCTTCCCAGCGCAGGCCGTAATTGAGCGTCAGCTTGTTTGAGGGCTGCCAACTGTCCTGCACAAACAAGGCCAATTCGTGCTGCGGAATCTGCTGGGTGCCCGCTTCTTCCACGGTCAGGTCGCCGACGCCGGACTGCTGCAAATAGAGCAAAACCGGCCCGGTGATATCCGTCCCGTCGGGGCAAGCGCCAGTGGTGCTGGTGCTGCCGTCGGCGCACTCGACATAGCCGTTGCCCTGCGCGACGAAGTTGAGAAAGCCATCTAGCGAACTGAAGATGTAGCGGCCATTGGCAAAACCGATGAAGGTCTGCACGGATTCGACGCGGTTCCACTCGACCCCGGCTTTGATTAAGTGATCGCCCTTAGCCACGGAGATGTTGTCGAGCGCTTGAATGCGGGTGTCGTGGTACTCGACCGGAATGAAGAAGGGCATACCAAAGCGGTAGCCGTGGACAAAATCCATGCCCGTGTCGGGGAAGGGCCGGCCAGTGTTGGGATTGTCCGGGCCAAGGTAGGGACGCGGGCGATCCTCGCGGGAAACTTGGAAGCGAAACTCGTTGGTGGTGGTCGCGGACAGCAGCGACAGCAGGCTGCCGTTGAAGGCATGCGACCAGTCCTGTTCTACGGCGTTGGCGCTGCGCGCCCACGAGTCCACGTCAAAGGTGCCATTTTCCTGTTCGGACCAAGTGTAATTGTATTTGAAGGTGGCGTAGTGTTCATCCGACAGGCGGGCGTCGATTTTGGCGAGAAAGGCGCGGGCGTCGTTGGTGCGGTCAATCGGCCCGTAGTCGCCGGCTAGCGCTCCGTTGAATTGCTCGTCCATGAATGCGCGCAGTCGGGGATCGATGCGCTCGCTATCGCTCTGTTTGGTGTCGCGAAAAACTTGCTGATCGTAGGCAGTAAAGAAAAATGCCTTGTCCTGTATCAGCGGCCCGCCCATAGTGAAGCCGAACTGCCCCTGGCTAAAATCCGGCGCGCGCTCTAAGCCCTCGTGCCGCGCCGTGCCCGACAGGGCGTCGTTCTTTCCAAAAAAATGCACTGAGCCGTGCAACTGGTTGGTGCCCGATTTGGTGATGACGTTGACAAAGCCGCCGCTGGAACGGCCGAATTCCGCGTTGGCCCCCTGCGGCACCACCACCATTTCCTCCACCGCGTCCAAGTTAAAGGTGAAGGCTGGGCGCTGGCCGCCGCGCTGCTCGCCGAAGAAGGGGTTGTTAAAATCAGCACCATCCACTGAGATGTTGTTGTGAATACCGCGCTGCCCGCCAATGCTCAGCTCGTCGCCGTCGGGGCCTTGGACGATGGCCACGCCTGGCGTCAACAGCGTCAGGTTGAGGAAGTTGCGCCCGTTGTTGGGCAGGTCCTGCACGGCCTCTTCGGGCAGGCGCGTGGCCGGCTCGCTCTGGGTTATATCCACGGTGGGCAAGGCCGCCTCGACGACCATCTCCACCATCTGCGGCAGCATTTTGACGATTAGTTCCACGGTCTCGCCGACGCGCACTTGCACCCCGGTCTGCCGCACTTCGGCCTGTCCGGCCGCCTGTACCGTCACGTCGTAGGAACCGAGGGGCAACAAGGTCGCGGTGAACAGCCCTAGATCGGACGAGGTAAGGGTGCGCTCGTAGTTGGTGCGGGTTTCCACGAGCGCGACGGTGGCGTTGGCGATGGGGTTGCCAAACTGGTCCCAGACAGAGCCACGGATTACGCCGGTGGTCGCTTGGGACTGTGCCCAAGCTCCGTTGGGCAGGATGACCGAGAGTAGGACGGACAGAAGAGGCAGGAAGCGGAGTCGATGCGTCGGCATGAGCTATTTCGTTGTGAAGTGGATGGTGTAGGGCGCTTGGCTTGTTAGGGCCACTTTTGCCAAAATTACAGACAGACTATTTTTACAACATTAGCCAAAATTTAAGCTCGGTCAACTAGCCACCCTACTACTTCTTGCCACTCGACAAATGCAAAAAACACAACCCGCTCTGATCGCCTTTGACGCCGACGATACTCTGTGGGAAAACGAGATTTACTTTGAAACGGCCAAAGACCGCTTTACGCATCTGTTGGCCGCCGACTTCGATCCGACGTGGACCGAGCGGGAGCTGGACGAGACTGAAATGCGTAACTTGGCTCATTTTGGCTACGGCATCAAAGGCTTCACCTTGTCGATGATAGAGACGGCCCTCGATCTGACGAAGGGCGCGGTAACGGGGCAGCAAATCCGCCAGATTTTGGACTATGGCAAAGAGCTGCTGCAAATGCCTATTGAACCTCTGCCGCATGTCGAAGAAGTGCTTACCGATCTGTCCCGCACCCATCCCCTGATGCTGCTGACCAAGGGCGACTTGTTCGACCAAGAGGCCAAAATCGCCCGCTCCGGCTTGGCCGATCATTTCACTCATATCGAAATCGTTAGCGAAAAAAACGAGGAGACCTACGCGGCCCTGCTACAGCGCCACGGCATCCAGCCGGCCGACTTTTGCATGGTGGGCAATTCGCTCAAGTCGGATATCCTGCCCGTCGTCGCCTTGGGCGGGCACGCGGTCTATGTGCCGTATTACACCACTTGGCTCCACGAACGCGTCGAGCCTTCGGAGGCCGAGCGCCAGCAATACCACCAAATAGCCCACCTAGGCGAACTGCCCCGTCTGCTCGCGGAGCAGTTCGCTTCCACCGTCCCAAACTAAAACCGTGACTTCGTCTAATTTTTCCGTGCGACAACAATCTACGGTTGGACAAAAGATTGCCCGAACACGCCATTGCAAATGATTAACTCGGTGCCGATCGCCCGAAGTCAATGTCGCCCTGAGATGGTATGCGGAAGGTGAACATAGTACGCCCGCGGTAGTTGCTGATCGCAAAATCGCCTTTGCCGATGATATCCATGCCGATCAGTACGTTGTGACCGCTTGTTAGGGCAGGAGCCTCAAGGACTGAGAGGTGATGTATAGCAATACTCTCTTGGGCGCGATTCGGATATTGTATGGGAAGTGCGATATTCACCAGATAGCCGTTGACCGTCTTTACCCCGAAGATCCCTTGTACCCGAGATTGGGCCGTAGGTACCAACCCACAGTCCTTAGCTACGTGCTGCGTAACCATCGTCTTTGTTGCGCCCGTATCCCAAATGGCACTATACTGGCGGAAGGTCGATTCGTCCTTCCCTTGGGGATCATAGGCGGCACAGATGAAAATCGGAGTGATGAGAACGGATGCAATGCTTCGGGTGACATAGGTGAATGCACCCGGCGCGATATACTCGGTCATCTATGAGAAGCATATCCGCGAATGGTAGGTCTGTAACGTACTTTCTGGATCGGCAGAGCACGGTTGTACTAAGAAAGTGCCTAGGGCATGCTGTTTTGTTGTCTGGCGTATGGCCTCTATCTCGCTGGAGTAGGCCCCGATGACGCGGTGAGCTTTGATGACGATTACCTTGCCCTCGTACTGCGCAGCTAACTCCGCTTGGTGGTCTAAGTAGTACTGGAACTCATCTTTTAGTGCCATGGGGTATTTTGGAGCCATTCTTGGGGTGAATGAAGAACTATTCTATTCTGATCTATTCCGATAATTTTAGTTTACCCTTTTAGTAGCAGCAGCGCAAATTTCCAGCCTAGGTGCTGCGTGCGTAATCGGGCTGAGAAAATACCGCCCATTCCAGACCTTATTGAAGCCGTGTTCGCCTCATCGTCCAAAACTAAAACCACGACTTCGTCCGGCCTTCCCGCGCGACGGACCTGCAATGCCGGCGACCGATTCTACCACACCTGAACCGGGAAGGGTTGGCCGTCTGCTGCCGGCCGCCTTTCGCTCGCGGCTGGACCTAGAGCCGCCCGACCCGGAGCCTACTGTCGAAGAGGCTGGTTCGGCCTTTACGCTCCGGGCCTTTGCCTTGGGCACCTTTTTGGCCGCTTTCATCGGCGGCGGCATAGCCTATAGCACCCTGTACCTGCAAGGCTCCTACATGGCCTTGGGCTTTAGCACGGTCGGCGCGGTTTGCCTGCTGTCCCTGCTGACGGGCTTAGTCAATCCCCTGCTCAAGTTGGGTGGGACGCGGGGTTTGCGCCGGGGCGAATTGCTGCTGGTGTATATAATGATGGTGATGGCCTCGCCCATCCCCATCGTTTTTACCTCGAAGATCATCAGCCAGCTCGCCGCTCCCTTTTACTATGCCACGCCCGAAAACGATTGGCAAAGCCTCATCCATCCCCACATCCCCCACTGGATGATGCCGCGTCAGCTCGGCGACGCCCAGTTTTTCTTTGAGGGGATGGGTGCCGGTTACGCGGTGCCGTGGAAGGCTTGGCTGCTGGCGCTGGCGGCTTGGCAGCCCTTTGTCTGGTCGCTCTTCTTGGTGATGATCGCCATCATGGTCGTTTTGCGGCGGCAGTGGATCGACAACGAGCGCCTCGTCTATCCGCTGGTGCAAGTGCCGCTGGCCATGACCGCGATGGGAGAGGGCACAGAGCGCTGGCCGCCCTTTTTCAAGAATCGGGGGATGTGGATCGGCTTTGCTCTGGCCGCTACTTGGAGTACGCTGCACGGCCTGCACGCCTATTTCCCGGAAGGAGTGCAATTCGCCAGCGGCGTCGATTTGTTCCACCAAGAACTGTCGATTATGCGCGGCACCTCTAAGCTGTATATCATCTTCCGCTTCCACATCCTCGGTTTTTTCTATTTCCTCAAGACCGAAGTCGCGCTCAGCCTGTGGGTCTTCAATTTGTTGGCCAATGTCTTGCGCGGTGCTTTTGCCATCCTCGGCGTAGGCAATACGCCCAGCTTGGGCAGTGGCCACGGCATCCCACACACGCTGCAGGTCTATCACGCTATGGGCGCGATGGTGGTGCTCTTCCTCGGTGGCTTGTGGGCTGCTCGCCGCCATCTGGCCGCGGTCTGGCGCAAGGCTTGGTCTGGCGACCCGGCTATTGATGACGGCGACGAAATCCTGTCCTACCGGGCGGCGGTGGCCATCCTCGGCGTCGGCACGGCGATCATGGTCGGCTGGCTGTGGCTGGCTGGATTGCCGCTGTGGGCCGGGGTGGCTCTGCTCTTTCTGGCCGGTGCTCTTTTTGTCGCCTTCACCCGAATAGTGGCTGAAGGCGGTCTGTCCGACGGCGCGCCGCCGGTGGTGCCGGCTGGCATCCTCATCTCAGCGGTCGGCTCGTCGGCGCTGGGGGCACCGGGCTTGGTCTTGCTGGCCAGCACCTATATCTGGACGGCCAATGTTCGCAGCTTTGTCATGGCCTCCTGCGCCAATAGTCTGAAACTGAGCGGAGAACTGGGCCGGGGGCGTCGGCCTTTGTTTTGGGCCATGGTCGTGGCCATAGCTGTGGCGCTGGCGGCTTCGACTTGGATGATTTTGGAGCTGAGCTACGAGCACGGCAATCTCAATCTGCGGGGCACGGTCAGCCGCGAAGCCCCCTACCGCTATGTCGAGGGCCTGCTGCGCTATCCGAGTGAGTTGCATCTGTGGGGCTGGATCAACATGGGTTTGGGCGCGGCCATCATGCTGGGTTTGACTGTGGCCCGATGGCACTACGCTTGGTGGCCTCTGCACCCTTTGGGCTATCCCATTGGGCCGACGTGGATTATGGACCACCTGTGGTTCAATATGTTCTTGGCTTGGTTGATCAAAGTCCTGGTGCTCAAGTACGGCGGTGCCGACCGCTACCACCGGACTAGGCCGTTTTTTATGGGCCTGATCTTAGGACAACTGCTGCCGGGCGGCATCTTCCTCGTCATCGACCATTTTACTGGCACGGTCGGCAATGTGATTTTCTGGGGTTGAAGTGTGCTGGCTGCGGGTCAGGGTTATCCGCAGATGGACGCAGATGGACGCAGAATGGGAACGCGCTGGGTGCCATATAGATACCTAACTCGTATGAATAACTTAGGATGGCTATATCTCGCGATCTGGTTGGGGCTGTTGCAAACGCCCTGCTACGGAGAGGTGGCTGCTTTGCGCGCTACTATCGAAGCCCTAAGCGCCGTGGAATCGCGCTTGGCTGGCTATCCCGGTGCCGAAGCGGCGGCGGCGTTGGTGGAGCGCGAATTGGTTGCGGCTGGTGTCGAAGCGGTGCGGCGCGACTCGTTTGCCGTGGTGGTGCCCATAGATCGCGGTGGTCGCCTGCGCTTGGAGCAGAGCGGGGAGGAGGTGCCGTTGTGGGGCCTGTGGCCGAATCTGGCGCGGACGGTTACGCTGCCGCCGGAGGGCTTGCGAGCGCCGATGATTTACGGCGGCCGGGGCGAGTGGCGTGACTTCGACGGCCACGCTATTGACGGGCGCATTGTCCTGTTGGAATTCGACAGTTGGAACCACTGGCTGCGCGCCGCTTCGCTGGGTGCCCGGGCCGTGGTGTTCATCGCGCCCGAGCAGGCCAGCCGCCACCAAGCCGCGGCCAAGTACGCTCATGTGCCGCTCGACATTCCTCGGTTCTGGATCGAGCGCGAAGCGGGCCTCATGCTGCGCCAGCGCTTGGAGGCCGGCGAGTTGTTGGTACGCTTGCAGGGCCGCATGGATTGGCAACAGCGGCCGGCGTGGAATATCTGGGGCGTGATTCCCGGTGCCGATCCCGAATTGGCCGACGAGCGCGTCGCCATCCAAGCGTACTACGACGGCATTTCCGTGGTGCCGGGTCGGGCACCCAGCGCTGAGACTGCCTGTGGCATTGCCGCCTTATTGGAATTGGCCCGCCATCTCGCGGCCCATCCGCCAGCGCGCACCACCATTTTGGTGGCGACCTCGGCCCACTTTCAGAATCGCCAGGGCATGGCCGACTTTCTCGCTCGCCACGCCCGCCGCTCGGAGGAACCGCTCCACATAGACCTGTTCATCGGTCTGGACCTATCGAGCCGCACGGATCAAGTCGGCATCTGGAACAATACCGCTAGGCCCGAATTGCGGCGCTTTTTCGCCCCATTTGGTCGCCGCTTCAGCGGCTATGCCAGCACCTTAGACTCGGCTGCCGTCGGCAGTTTGGTCAACGGCATCACCCCGATTAAGGGCTTGGACTGGTCGGCGTACATGCCCGGTGGTATTGTTGCCGACAGCCAACTCGCCCTTGAAGGCGGTTTGATTTCCTTGGGCTTGATCACTGTGAACGACGCTCGCTTGCAGGTTGATTCGCCGCTGGACCAGCCCGCCGCAGTCAACTACGACAATCTGGCGCGCCAAGTCGCCTTGCTAAACGGCGTGCTGCAACAGGCTCTGAACGATCCGCAACTGTTGGAAGGGAAAGCAGCCTTTGGGCCGGTGTTGCAGGATCGCTTGCGCGACTTGCGCCTCAAGGTGCGGACCTTTCCGCGCCGCTCGCAAACGCCGGACCGGCCAGTGGCCGACGCGGTAGCTGTAGTGCGGTCGCAACGGGCGACTGCTGGCAAAGCCGTCAAAGGGGTGCGCACGGCCCAAGCCCATCTGAGCGATGACGAGGGCGAGTTGCTCATAACGGGGCTGCCGCAGGCTCAGTACCGCACCAATGTGTACGTCTTGGACCCGCAAGACGGGGCCATTATCTACGCCGCCGATCTGAGCAAAAGGGCGGAGGGATTCCACGGGAAGCCGCTGCCCGATGGCTCCATCCCCAGCACCGTCCAGTGGGCACTCACCGAGCAGTCGGTGGTGGTGTTCCCCTGCCTGAGCCGCCCTTTTTACGGCCTCATTAATCCGCGCTCGCTCAATTTCTTGGGCGGCATCACCGTGTTCAACCGCTACGACACCACCCCGCGCCAATACGGCTACGCGCTGGGCAGCGGCCTCGACGAAGCAGCCGGAGTGGTATTCGGGCCGCAGGACGCCGACCCGCAAAACCGCATCAAAATACTGGCGGGCCGACAACTGCTGCTACTCAACAACGGCATCCCCGGCAGCCGCCCCAATGGCGAGGGTTTTGCTCTGGCGGAAGAGCGGCTGGTGCCGACGCTGTTGCAGGCCGCTTGGGACATGTGGCGCTTAGACGAGGATCGGCTGCAGACCATGCGCGACCACGCCATTGAAAATCAGCACTTACAGCGCCTGCACCAGCGCACCGCCCAAGTCCTCGAAGCCGCCCAAGAGGCCGCCCAGCGCAAAGAATGGAGCCGCTACGTGGCCCATCTGCGGGTGGCGCTGGGGCTGGAAAACCAGGTCTATCCCGAGGCCATAGCGACCTTAAACGACGTCATAAAGGGGATGGTATTCTTTTTGGCGTTGCTCATTCCCGCGGCTTTTTTGGGCGAGCGCCTGTTGTTAGGAGCGGTGCAGATCACGCGGCAATTGGCTGGTTTTGGCGCGTTATTGGCCGTGGTCTGGCTCGCGGTTTCTCAAGTACATCCCGCCTTTGCCATTGCCCATCCGCTGGTCATCCTGCTGGCCTTTGCCATCATGGCCATGGCCGGTCTCGTTCTCGTCCTCATTAGCAGCCGCTTCAACGGTTTTATGAAGGAGCGCGGCGACCGGATCCACCATGTTGAGATGCGTCGCTTTAGCGTCGCTCATGCCGCGTTCATGCTGGGCATATCCAACATGCGGCGGCGCAAACTGCGCACCGGCCTGACCTTGACGACCCTAGTGCTGCTGACGTTTACGGTGCTTTCCTTTGCCTCGTACGAGAGCCGGGCGCGCTTTATCGCGCTGCCGCTCGAACACGAGGGTGAGTACGAGGGCGTCTTGGTCCGCAACCGAGCTTGGAGTCCCTTGGGTCAGCCCATGTTGGATTACATCCGCTCCCACTTTTCCGCGGCCGGCCCAATCAGCCCGCGCAACTGGTTCATTTTGCAGGAGGACAAAAAGACCTATCTCGAAGCCGCGGCTGGGCGACAGTTGGTGCGGACCTACGGCTTGCTCGGCCTAAATCCCGAGGAAACTGACATCACAGGCGTTGATCAGACCCTGACCGCTGGGCGCTTTTTCACCGCTGCGACCGAGGCTAGTTGCCTCCTGCCCTTGCCGATGGCCGAAGCCTTGGGTTTGGACGCCGGTGACTTGGGACGCGCGCAAGTGCAGGTGATGGGCAAAGAACTGACCGTGATAGGCTTGTTCGATCCAGAGGTTTTTAACGACATGCGCGACCTAGACGACGGCCCGCTGACGCCGGTGGACTTTGAACTGTCCCAGACCGCCGGCAGCACCTTTCAGATCAACCAGAGCACGGCCACGACAGCCACCGCCTCCCAGTACCGCCCTTATGTACACATACTGCCGGACAATGTGCTGATTGCTCCATATCAGATCGTCCGTCAAATGGGGGGGCGGTTGCGCTCGGTGGCCGTTGCCTTTGACCGGGAGCGATTGGACTCTGGGGCGGGCCAAGCGTTGCTGGAGGATTTTCTGTTGCGGGTGGCTGTTAGCCTGTTCGTCGGCTTGCGGCAGGACGGGACTTCGACCATTGGCGTCTGGGCCTATTCGTCGATTGGGGCGACGGCGATAAAGGGTCTAGGGGTACTGATCGTTCCCATGCTCATCGCAGCCTTCATCGTCCTCAATACCATGCTCGGGACGGTGTACGAGCGCCTCAAGGACATTGGCATTTACGCGGCTGTAGGATTGGCTCCGTCCCACATCGCCCTGCTGTTTATCGCCGAAGCCTGCGCCTATGCTGTTTTGGGCATTACGCTGGGGTACTTGGGGGGACAAGGGATGGGCTTGGTGCTGAACCACTTGGACATGCTAGGCGGACTCAACTTGAACTATTCGTCCTTGGCGGCTGTGTTTTCGGCGCTCATCGTCATGGGGGTGGTCTTGCTGTCCACGGTATATCCGGCTCGGGTAGCTGCCCGCACTGCGGTTCCCGACCTAATGCGGCGCTGGCAGCCCGAGCCGCCGGTGGGTGCCGAGTGGGAATTTCGCTTTCCCTTTTTGGTGTCCGCGGCTGAAGCCAAAGGGTTGTGTGGCTTTTTGTTGGATTACCTATCGTCGTACGGCGAGGCTTCTATTGGCTCGTTTTACACCGAGGGCACCCTGCTCCAGTCCTTTGCTACGCCCCAAGGCACGGCTTATGCCCTCGAAGCCAAGGTGTGGCTAGCGCCGCTGGATTTGGGCGTGAGCCAGCACGCAGTACTGTGCATCCGCCCCGAGGATCAAGCCCATATTCACGGCCTAGTGTTCTATCTGCGCTGCCTTAGCGGCGACAACGATTCGTGGCGTCGGGCCAACCGCAGCTTTTTACAGGCGATCCGCAAAGAGCTGCTGATCTGGAATACGCTCAAAGCAGCGGAGCGGAGCGCTTTTCAGCAGCGGGCGGAGGAAGAGCTTCAGCAACGATAGGCTTATCTGGGGCGGAGGCCGCTGCGGACTAGGGATTCCCAGCAGCGCATGGGAGACTCTTCGAGTAACGCCGCGACTTCGGCCTGCAGGTCGCTCGCGGTTTCGCCTTCGGGACGCAAATGGGCTAGGCGGCCCAACGCGTCCATGGCAAAGCCGACGCAGATGGCGTTTTCGTCGCTGCGGATGACCTCTTGCAAGGCCCGTGTAGTCGGCTCCAGCGCCGGGCCGGCAATCGCAGGGCCGTGGGAACAGAGGATGACCACGGACCACAGCGCGTTCTCGCGCACGGCCGAGCGAACCGGCTTGAACCGCTCAAGGCCAAAATCGACGCCACCGCCCTCGCATACATCGCACTCATCAGTGGGCCTCACAAACTTTATGCTCCGCCCCTGCGCCCGGTCCATGGCCAGCCGGTTTTCCTCGCGGCCCAGACCCTGCACTAGCGCTTCGAGGCAGGTGGGAATCAGAGCGCGACCGACCCCGGTGGCGACGGCGCGACGACCGAGACAGCCCAAGGTGCCAGCGGCGACGGCCCGGACATATACCGACGGATCTTCTTGTAGGCGCGTCGCTACGGCCTGTAAGACTTTTTCGTTGAGGGGGCTGGCATCGCCCAAGCCGTACACGCCCGCTTTGCGGACCCATTTGATGGGGGAATTCGCTGCTTCTAGCAAGGTGTCGGTAGCGTCTTCACCAACGGCAATTAGGCCATAGGTGGCGGCTCGCCGCACGCTCTCCCGCTCGTTGTACAGAGCCTGACCGAGCAGCCGCACCGCCAGGGCCGGGTCACCGATGGAAGCTAGTTTGTACGCCGCGCCAATGCGCGCTGGCTCGGCTTCTTCGCCTTTGGCGAGTAGTTGGGCAAATAAGCGGTTGGCCTTCGCTTCTCGGTCCGCCGACGATAGGGCGGCGGCCTCGGATCGCGGCGGCGGCGTTTGGCCCGTCTGCATCCAGTGGTGGTGATAGCGCCAAACCGAGGTGACGTCGTCGCTTGCTGCGGAGCGGTCGATGTGGGTCAGCGGGTCCACGCCAAGTCCGTTCCACTGCACTGCGGCTGGCGAGCCATTGCCGCTGGAAGGGTCCGTGGTGCGATAGATCCAGAAGCGCCACATGAAGCGCGGGTTGTCTTGCCAGGTGCGCCAATCGTCGCGGCGGTGGTTGCCCCGGTGGAAGGTGTTGTGCGAGTACAACACGACGCTGCCGGCGCGCAGCGGGGCCGCTTCAAAGGACTGCACCAGCGGCCACTTTAGGTTGGTGACCGCCTCCCTCATGCGCACGTCGTGCGCGGTGCGGCGATGGACAATATCGCTGGGGTCGTATTGGGAATCCGGGCCGCTGACTAGCTGGCCCTCCATGCCGCTGAGGTGGTAGGCGAAATCGAGGTGATCGGCCCCGGCAAAATTGTCGTGGTTTTCTTCGTGGTTGAAGGTCCAGTAGTGCGAGTAGGGCACGGTCGCCGTCGGGCCCATGTCCTCGCGCACGGCCTGCGGATAGTACAGCATTTCGATTTGCACGGCTTGATGATGGCGCTGTTTGCGGCCGTTGAACGGGCCGTTGTCGTCCTTGTGCCAGTGCTGGTCGCGGCCGCCGCTGGAGAAGGTCGCATTGTGGGTGAAGGGTACGATGGCCCAGTTCTCGCCGACTAGTTGATTGCAGGCCGCGACGACGCCAGGGCCGTTGATGACTTCGAGCACGTCTGGAATGAGTTCGGGCGTAACGCGCTCGCCAGTGCCGACGGCCTGCTTTTCGCACTGGTAGATTCGCTCGTGAACTGCGGCTGGAATGCCTAGGCTTTCCGGGGCTAGGACGACTAATCCTCGGCTGGCGAAGTCCTGTACTAGTTGCTCTGGCTCGCTGTAGGCTAGGGGGGCCGGGGCAGAAGAAAGCTCTTTCGCGGTCATGTCAATTTTTTCACCTTCCTGTTTAGTTGCATCGAATCTAACCACGGGTTCTTTCCCATTCAATTCAGGAGTCATTATGGCGCAAAAGAAGACGCTCAGACAACGCATGCAAGACAGCGAAGTGCTAACCGCCTTGCGCGGCTCGCTGACCACGACCAAGGAGGAGTTGGCCGATATATGGTCAACGGGCCAGTTCGACTACATCTGGATCGACAGCCAGCACACTCCCTTCAGCGAAGAGCAATTGGTCGCCTACTGCCGGGCGGCTGAAGAGTTGGACATCGACGTGCAATTGCGCATCCCCCACACTCGTCATGCCTACATGGTCGGACGCTATCTCGACTTGGGGCCCAGCGCGGTCTTGATCCCCGAGGTCATGGAGCCGGAGACCGTAGATGACGCCATTGCATACGCCTATTACGGCCCCATCGGTCGGCGCAGTTGGGGTGGCGCGCATCGCCGCGGCCTGCACGGTGTAACTCAAGGGGTGGACCGACGCGCCTATGCTGCGTGGTGGAATGACTATGTGATCTTGGCGATCCAAGTAGAATCCGTCGAAGCGGTGACCAATATTCGCAAATTGGCCAAGCCGGGCGTGAGTGTGGTCACGTTTGGTCCCAACGACCTATCCTTTAGCTTGGAGGATCACCCAGACTATCCGCTGCGCACGGTCGATGACTGTGTGCGCAATGTCGCCGCGCAATTAGCTGGTACTGGCATCAGTCTGGCTATGGGAACGGGCACTACGCCCGAAGAACGCGACAAGTATCTGGAGATGGGGTTTACGCTTTTCCAAGGGGATGCGCCGAGCTAGGCTTTGGCCGTAGCCGTATGTTAATCGTCCATTACTAACTGATGTTACGCACAGGCCCTAGGTATGGGATGCTTCGCTACGCTCAGCATGACAAGTGCTAGTCTGCTGCTCCCCGCGTCATGCTGAGCGCAGCGAAGCGGAGTCGAAGCATCTTTACCCAGATGGCCATGTGTAACATCTTAGTTACTAAATCAATCACTCGGAGGATACGCCATGTACATCGGATCGCAATTCGGGGAACAGACCGACGAAGAAATGAAGGTCTTGTCGCAACTCGGCATCAAAAACGTCGATCAGACGCCTGTCGCGCCGTGGCGGGAGTGGAGCGCGGATATGCTGCTGCAGATGAAGGAGCGGTGGGCCAAACACGACATCAGCATGGAGATGATTCACATCCCCTTGGGCTCGCGCAGCGCCTACGACAACGAGGCCGGGGCGATCTTTCTCAAACCGAGCGACGAGCGCGACCGCCAGCTCGACTGGATGAAAGAGACGGTGCGGATGGCGGGCGAAGCTGGTATCCGCGGCCTCAACTACAATATCACCATCTTGGGCCACCTGCGGACGCCCTCGAAGACGGGGCGCGGCGGTGCTACGGTATCGACCTTTGAGTTGGACAAATTGGACCAGTCGCTGGGCGAGTTCGAAGATGGGCCGGCCGATGAAGACGAAATGTGGGCGCGCATTGACCACTGGCTACAGGAGATCATACCCGTGGCCGAAGAATACAAAGTCCAGATGGCCTGCCATCCGTCCGACCCGGGCATTGGCGTGGGCAATACGTATCGAGGCGTGGCGCGTCCCCTGGGGATGGTCGAGGGCTTCAAAAAGCTCATCGCACTCTACGACAGCCCGTACAACGGCTTGAATTTTTGCCAGGGCTGCATGTCCGAGGCGCTGGCCAATCCGGCGGAGGAAATTTTTGCTGTCATTCGCTACTTTGGCGAGCGCAAGAAAATTTTCAACGTCCACTTCCGCAATATCAAAGGCGGCTTGGGTAACTTCGTCGAGGTTTTTCCCGACGAAGGCGATGTCAATATGATCCGGGCGCTGAAGGTGTACAAGGAGGTCGGCTACGAGTACATGATCATGCCAGACCACGTGCCCGGGATCAGCGGTCCTGAGCCGGGCAAAGTCGGCTTTGCCTATACCTTCGGCTATATCCACGCGGCCTTGCAGGCGGTGGAGGAGTTGTAAGGAAATCAGCCCACCGGCATGAGTCGGACGCAATTTTCAAGGGATGAGGCGGCTCACTAATCCAATCTAAACGGGAGGGTTGATCTTATAAAAAAGCGGACGAATTTAACGGATGGTTAAAACCTAACACTATGCATTTACTCTTCCTGATACTATCACTTCTCCTAGTCGCAATCCCTGCGGCCTCAGACGATCTGCCCGAGCCTACCTCGGTCGGCGTCCCCCCAGAAATATTAGACCCACCCTGGCTGGAAGCCCGCCACCAGGACCAGTTAAACGCTGCGGCTGGTTATGCTGTCTTCCACGATTTTCACTTCACTGACCGCCAACCCGAAAGCGGCATTACCTTCCGCCATCGTATCGTCGACGATTCGGGCCGCCACTACCGCGCCAACCACTACGACCACGGCAACGGCTTGGCCGTCGCCGACGTGGACGGCGACGGCCATCAGGACATCTACTTTGTCAACCAAGCCGGGGCCAACAGCCTGTGGCAGAACCTCGGCGACGGCACATTCGATAACATTACCGAATCAGCCGGCGTCGCACTGGCAGACCGCATCGGCGTCACTGCCTCCTTCGCGGATATCGACAACGACGGTGACCCAGACCTGTATGTCACTAACGTACGCGTCGGCAATGTCCTGTTCGAAAACAAAGGCGGCGGCCTTTTTGAGGACATCACCCAAGGTTCCGGCCTAGGCCATCAAGGGCATTCCTCGGCTTCTGTTTTTTTTGACTACGACAACGACGGCCTGCTCGATGTGTTTTTAACCAACATCGGCCAGTACACCGAACCCGGTGCCCCGGTAGACGTCATCGGCTATGCCCCTGGCGCACATCCGGCCGGCACTCAGTACTTCGTCGGCTACAAAGATGCCTTTGCCGGCCACCTCAAGGCCTACCGAACCGAGCGCAGCCTGCTCTTCCGCAATGCAGATGGACATCGCTTCGTTGACGTGACGGCAAACGTCGGACTCACAGCCGACGGCTGGTCTGGCGATGCCGTCCCCTTGGATGGCAACGAGGACGGCTGGCAGGATCTTTACGTCCTGAACATGCAGGGCCATGATGCCTACTACGAAAACGCTCAGGGTCAACGCTTCATCGACAAGAGTCAGGAGGTCTTCCCCAATACACCTTGGGGCTCCATGTCGGTCCAGCTCTTCGATTTCGACAACGACGGCCATCAGGACCTCTACATCACCGATATGCATTCGGATATGAGTGCCGATATCGGCATAGAGCACGAGAAAGCTAAAGCCACAATGAAATGGCCTGAAAGCTTCCTGCGCTCGGGCGGGCGAAGTATCTTTGGCAACGCCTTTTACCACCGCCAGGCCAACGGCACTTACGCTGAGATATCCGACTCGATAAACGCCGAAAACTACTGGCCGTGGGGCTTAAGCACGGGCGATTTAAACGCCGACGGTTGGGAGGACGTATTCATCGCCTCCAGTATGAACTACTCCTTCCGCTACGCGGTCAACTCTGTCCTGCTCAACAACCGCGGTACCGGCTTCCTCGACAGCGAGTTCGTCCTGGGTGTCGAACCACGGCGCGATCGTCGCACAGCCATCCCCTGGTTCGAATTAGATTGTAGCGGCACCGATCAAATCCGCCCCGACTGCAAAGACCGCAGTGGTCCCCATGTTTTTTGGGGCGCATTGGGCTCGCGTTCATCGGCCATCTTCGATCTGGATAACGACGGCGATCTGGACATTGTCACCAACGACTTCAATTCGGAACCGCTGGTGCTCATCAGCGATCTGGCGCAGCGCAAAACGGATCTGAGTTATATCAAAGTCCACTTGGTCGGCACCCGTTCCAATCGCGACGGCTTGGGCACCCGCATCGAAGTCCATGTCGGCAACCAGACCTATGTCCAGGTGAACGATGGGCAATCCGGCTACCTGTCGCAAAGCAGCTTGCCGCTCTACTTTGGCCTTGGCAGCGCCGACTCTGTTGAGCGTATCGAGGTGCAATGGCCCTCGGGCGTCCGGCAAGTGGCAGCCGGTCCTATTGCCGTTAATACTCAGGTCGAAATCAAGGAAGAATAAGATTCATTCAATAGATCTTGTCGGACACACCAAGGCTGCTTTCGGTAAGGTATAATCTTGAAAACGAAAATGTTGTTCTTTGTGCTTTTTTTTGCATCGGGAGCCTGTAGCCTGATATATCAGGTTGTGTGGGTGAGAATGCTGGTGCTGGTGTTTGGCACTAGTGTATTTGCCGTTAGTACTGTGCTGGGTGCCTTTATGGCGGGTTTGGCATTGGGAAGTTTCTACTACGGGCGGGTAGTGGACAGCAAGGGCGAGGGACTACGGCTCTATGGCCTGCTGGAATTGGGGATCGCTGCTTTCGCTCTTTTGTTCCCGATTCTATTGGCTGGATTGGACGATATCTACACTCTATTGTACCAGTATTTGGGGGGTACCAGCTTTGGATTTTTACTGATAAGATTTTTGCTCAGCTTTGTCGTCCTGCTCATTCCCACTACGCTTATGGGGGCTACACTTCCAGTACTGAGCAAATATGTGGTTGGCCATCTGCAAGAGCTTGGCAAAGGTGTCGGATGGCTCTACGCGGTCAACACTTTTGGCGCGGCGCTCGGCGCTCTGGTTGCCGCCTTTGTGCTGCTGGAGTATCTGGGTGTAACCGGAACGACCTACTTGGCTAGCGGACTCAACCTGCTCATCGCCGGCATTGCCCTGTGGTGGAATAGCCGTGCGCCCGAGTGGTCAGGGGCTGGCGTCGTAGTTGGAGATAGGGAGGAGAGGACCTATGCGTCCCAAGTTACCGAGCCCTCTTACTTCGTCTGGATGGTTTTGGGGGCCTTTGGGCTGTCGGGATTTGTCGCGCTAGGCTATGAAGTGCTGTGGACGCGGCTACTTTCTATGTTGCTCAAGAGCGCCACAGCTCAGAGCCTGAGTACCATCCTTGTCTGTTTCTTGGGAGGGCTGGCGGTTGGAGGTGCCGTCGGGGCGCGCTATGTCGATCAGTTGAAAGATCCGCTTTTGAGTTTTGGCATTATTCAGGTTCTGATAGGTCTATGCGGTCTAGTCTCTATCAGTGCCTTCGGGGCGATACCTTACTTGGTGCAAATTTTTTCTTCCTTCTCTTCGTGGGGTGCCTATCTGCTCAAACTGTTCTTGGCGGCCTTTGGTATTATGCTCTTGCCCACGTTCTTGTTGGGGCTGCTCTTCCCAGTGGTGAGCAAGCTCTGGGTCCGTCGCTTGGAAAGCTTGGGCAGCCGCATTGGAGACATCTATGGAATTAACACCCTAGGCGCGGTTTTGGGAGCTTTGGGTGTCGGCTTCGTTCTCCTACCCCTCCTTGGGACGCAGGCCAGTATTCAGGCTCTAGCGTGGGTCAATCTGTTAGTCGGCATCGGCTTAGTACTTGCCCATCCAGCACTTGATGAGAAAAAAAAAGCCAGCATTATGAGCATCCTGGCTATTCCTGTCATCGTCGCATTGACGCTTTTGCCCAAGGGGCTCTTCGTGGAATTATTCCAGTGGACCGAGCCCAATAGCCGCTTGCTCTTTTTTGACGAGGGCACTGGGGGGACGGTTACCGTCCACGAGTACCGGGACGGTAACCGCTTGCTAAAGATCAATGGCGGTGGCGAAGTCCCGACCGATTACGCCTCGCTCCAGACGTTCCGATTCCTAGGTAATTTGCCTATGCTACTCCACCCAAAACCGCAGGAAGTGGCAGTGATTGCTTTTGGTGGTGGGATCACCTTGGCCGCGGTGGAACTACACGGTCCCGAGCAGTTGGATTGTATCGAAGTGGTCGAAGGCGTTTTTGCCGCGAGCCAGCATTTCAGTCAATACAATTACTATATCTTCAACCGCTTTGACCGACCCTACCTTAATGCCATCATTGATGACGGTCGCAATCACATGCTGCGCACGGCGCAGCGCTATGACGTCATCATCAGCGATGCCACCCATCCAGGTACGGCCGACAGTTGGGTACTGTATACTGAGGAATTCTATCGGCTTTGCCAGCAGCGCTTAGAGCAGGGGGGTATCATGGCTCAATGGCTGCCCCTGCATGGATTGTCCCGAGAGGACTTCAGGATGATCCTGCGGACGTTCAGGGCGGTTTTCCCCCACGCTTCGCTGTGGTTGACGCGCGAGTATGCTATTATGCTGGCTACGCCTCAGCGCTTGCATATCGATCTGGCGCATTTGCAGGAACGGCTGCAAAACGAGATGGTGCAAGCCAATCTAGAGGAGGTTGATCTCGGGGATCCCGTTTCGTTTATGAGTACATTGGCACTAGGCGAGCAGGAATATGCCCGCTTTGTCGGCACTGGACCGATAAATACCGACGACAGACCCTACATAAGTTTTACTGACCGCCGCAGGCGCGGCACTGGTAGTGGTGTGCCGATCATGATTGATTTGAGCGACCACTTGGCGGCAAGTGCCCTGCCCTATCTGGCGGCAGTAGATTCGGCAGAAACAAGTGTCCGATTGGAGCGCCGTTTTGCCGCCCGGCGGCATACCGTCCAGGGCCTGATCGCGTTATTGCAGCGGGACGACCGCAGTGCTGAGGCGGCATTTAGGCGGGCGTTGGAGATAGATCCGGCGGAACGGGGTGCGGTGCGGGCGTTGAAGCACCGGTAAGGGTGCTAGGGACTAACTGGACGGTAACCAACAGCAGTATATTCTGGGGCATGAGGTCGATAGTCTGCGTCGAAGCGAGGATCCGGGGCGTCAAAGGTGTTTTTGTCCGGATTGATGGAATTGCGCAGATCTTCGATTTCGCCTCTAAAGAAACAACCACTGACGCGGTGTCCCACGGTAATGTCCAACTCATAGCGCCGGCCGGGAGCGATACCGCCGCTGGCGGTGTTCATCCAAAAGATGGTGTTGCGATAGCTGCTCAGACTCTTGTCGTCGGCTCCGTTCCAATTGCCGGTGAAAGTGCAGCGGTCAACCTGAACATGCGAACCGGGGAAAACGGTAAGCGCACCGGAACCGTGTTTTTTATTGTACTCGAGACCGCCCTTGCGGCCGACGTAGTCGACGCCGGTGTTGGCGATATTGCCGACGAAGAGACAGTTTCTTATAACGGCGGCACTACGCGGTAAAACATCGACGGCGGCCCCAGTTATTTGGCTGCGGTTGGCGCGAAAAATGCAATTTTCCAGCAAGACCGATTGCTCGTTGAAGCCCCGATGCTCAATGGAGACACCGCCACCGCAGGGACTGGCGTAATTGTCATAGACTTCGGCACCGTCGATGGTGGGATAGGAGCGACCGAAGATCTTGATGCCACCGCCGTCGGCATAGAAAAAGAGACCCTTCTCCCATTCTATGTCGGGTGCATTAGGCTGGATGTTTACAGGATCGTCGACCTGGGTGACAAAGTTGTTGGCCCCAGTGATTTTAAAGCCGCGCAGAATAGTGCGGCGGGAGATGCCGTCGCCGAAGTAAACCACGTGATTGACCACCGCAGGATAGCTGGGGGCAGTTGGATTGGCTAGGTCGGGATTAGCGGCGGTGAGCACGACTTGGCCCAGTGCTTCAAGGACGATGCCGTCGTGGCGCCGGTTAAACCAGATTAGCGCTTGGCCCGGCTTGGAAGGGCGGTAGGTGCCGGGGTGAACTTTGACCGTTTTGTGCAACGAGTCGCCGCTGGCCAATTCTAGCGCTTGTTGAATCGAGTCGCCGGGATGGACGTGGTAAGCGCCATCAGGGCCAAGTTGGATTGAGGTGTCGCCGCAGCTAAAGAGGCTGGTGAGAAAGGCGATCGCAGGGGCGAGACGTTGCATTGACTAGCTAAATGGTGGATGTGGATGCTGACGGCCCCTCAGGGGCCTTCGGTAAATTTTAAGTTGTCGGGGCTAAAATTTACCGGAGTTCGCGATTTCTAGGGGATAGTGTAAGAGGAGTAAATAGTAGGATCAAATGGAGACAATGCGAAGGTGAGAGGCGGATTTTGATATTCGGCAAAGTAGAAAAATGCCTGCTCAACCCGAGCAAGCACAATTTTTTTGGCGTCCTATTAGTCTGTCTTTTAGTCTGTCTTTGTGCGATGGGTGCATGTGCCGGCGACCAAGCCCAACAGCAAGAGTCCATAGAAGAAAAAGATGACCTAGGCGAGTTGGGCCGCGTCTATATCGACCAGAGCAGATACGATGAAGCGCTAGACGTGTACAAGAAAATAGCCCAAAATGATTCTCTACTTGTAGAAGCCCATTTCTATTCAGGTTATGCTTACTTGAAATTGAAACGTTTCCCAGAGGCGGTCGCCTCCTACCAGCGGGCGCTAGCGTTGGACTCGACTTTTGTACCCTCTTATCACAACTTGGCCATCGCCTATGTGGAGCAGGGTATGTACAAGGAAGGGGTTGCCGCCATGCAAAAAGCGTTGCGTATCGATCCGAGATCAGCCACATCCCATCGCTTTCTGGCCTTTTTCTACAAAGAATTGGGCGAGTACAAGCGAGCGGAAGAGGCGTTGAATAAAGCGGCTGAGGTGGATCCGGACGATGTGGAGGTCCAGCAAGCGCTAGGTCTGCTCTACAGCCAGCAGGGCCGCTACGCTGAGGCCGAAGCCGTGCTGGTGCGAGCGGCTCAACTCGATCCCCGCCGCAAACAAGTGTGGAAAGATCTCGGGCAACTTTACCTCAGTACGGAGCGCTATGACAATGCGGAAGAAGCGCTGAACAAAGCCTTAGACCTGGACGCTGAATACGGCGAGGTCTATCACGATCTGGCCAATTTGTTCTCGGCCCGAGGGCAATCCGAGCGAGCTGAGCGCATGCTGGCCCTTTTTGCAGAATTGACCAAACGGGCCGAACGGATCGGCAGCTTGGAGCGGCACGTGGCCGCCCAGCCCGAGGATGTGGCCGCGCGTCTGGCGTTGGGGGAGATGTATGCGCGGGCAGGACAGCATCTAAAAGCTCTCAGTGCCTATAGGGCAGTACTCGGGCACGATCCAGAAAGTCTCGAAGCGCTCTACGGTTTGAGCCAACTGTACTTGGACCAAGGCGATTTGGACCAAACGGCCCGTTTAGCTCGGCGGATCATCGCCCAGACGACCGAGGGATTTCACGCTTGCAGAGCCTTTTCTGCCCTAGGATATGTTCTGGCCCAGCAGGGAAAGATGGCCGAAGCGGGACAGGCCTTTGTTCGGGCTTTGAATATCGACTCCACCTATGCCCAGGCCCATTATGGTCTGGGCAATATCCGCATTACCCAGGAGCGCCTGCAAGAGGCAGAAGACGCCTATCGAGATGCGCTGACGCACGATTCATCCTTTAGTGATGCCCACTACGGCTTGAGCATGGCCTATTTCCAGCGCAACGCTTGGAACGAAGCTATCGGCCAATTAGAAGCACTGCTACAAATGGACTCCACTTACACCAGAGCCTACTTCGCGCTCGGTAATGCCTATGAAAAACAGGGAAATGTTCTCGCGGCGCTTGACGCCTACAGAATTTTTGTCGAACGCTGGGACAAAGAAGACCGCTTTGCGATTAGTGCTAGAGAGCGAATCAAGGCGCTTGCGAATCCTTGATTCGCAGGGGTGCGAAAGCGGTTTTGAGATTTTTTATTGCGTCCGTTTGTTATTGATTTTACAAGCCTTATATATTATAATTGTCCGAATTATCCAATTGCAAACGGTTATTGTTAGCAGGATTGTTCTTGCATCATCTGATGCTGAAAAATAGTGTAAATATTCTGGGTTAGTTGAAAATTACGAACGATTGTTTTAACTCAGTTTATTCCAGAAAGGGGGTGTAGAGCGCGGGAGTAACTCGCCGCAATGAAATGGTTGATTAAACCGATTGCGACTTTGCAGTTCCATTCTCCAATAAACCCAATCTTCCAAATTTTAAGGAGGTAGCTTGTGAAAAAGTTTTTAGCTTCCAGCTTTTTGGGGCTGTGTTTGGTGGCGGCTCCGACTCTTGCCCACGTTCCCGACGGGGCGTTATTCACCGCCTTTCAGTGGCCGGAGGGCATAACGCCCAATTTGGACGGTGATCTGTCCGAATGGGATATTGTTCCGGACGATTACCTCATCGGTATGGATACGCAGCATCTCGATGCGGAAGGCAACGCCGATTACGACTTTGCCGATCTGAACCTCAGAATCATCATTGGCTACAGCGCCAGTACGGATATGCTCTATTTTATGATGGAGCGCTTCGACGACCACTATGACCGCGATGGTGCCGGCGGTGGCGCGGGCGGTGATGATAGCTGGGAAATCCACGTTGATGGTGACCACACCGGCGACTTGATGCGTGTTAGCGCCGAGGTTATAGAAGACGAAGATGAGCGTCAGTTGGCCCAGGGCCGGGGTGCCCAGGCTTACCATACCCGCTTCCCGCCCTTGGGCGACACCGGTGGTGATAGCTGGACCTGGTTCTGGATGAGCGCGGCCACTTGGCATACCGATCCCCAGTATGGCGATTGGGGTTTTTCGCTGGACGGCAGTCTCAATTCGGGTGAGGCCACCGCCTATATCGAATTCTCCAAAGTCGCTTGGGACGACTTTATCTTCACCAGTCCCGAGGAAAGCACTTTGCACGACTTTGTTGAAGGTGAAATCATCGGTCTCAACTGGCAGGTCGTCGACCACGACGGCAACGGGGCCGATGCCAGAGTCGATAAGAACTGGTATTTCTCGGGCGCCAATGATTCGTGGCGGACGGCTGCTTCGGCCACCGACTTCCTCCTGGCCCCAGTTGACCCGCGTGTCGACTTCAGTGCGCTCCCCACGGCTGTAGAAGCTGGGAGTTGGGGACGCATCAAGGCAGGTTTCGTTAACTAGGACCAAGGTATTCAGGTTCGTTTGTTAGATGGTGAAAAGGGGGATCGCAAGATCCTCCTTTTTACTTCTTATCCGGTCTCCAAGGGCTCTAAGCTAATGTATCGCGCACGGTATCTGCGATTTGCCATGGCCACTATCGCCCTCCCCATAGCCCTCCATTCTATCGCCCCCGCGGCCGAAGAACATTCCACGGTTGGCGTTGTTTTCGTCGATGCGACGGCAACGGCGGGCATTGATTTTGTCCACGAAAACGGTGCTAGTGGTCGCAAGTATTTTCCCGAAACCATGGGCGCGGGGGCCGCTTTCTTCGACAGCGATGGGGACGGGGACCTAGACGTTTATCTAGTTAACGGTGCTCCCCTGCCAGGGTATGAAGGGGCGAATAAATCCCGCAATGCGCTCTACCGCAATGACGGAGCCGGCCGCTTTGCCGATTTCAGTACTCCATCTGGTGCCGCTGACGGCCACTATGGCATGGGCTGCGCCGCCGCCGATTACGACAATGATGGGGATCGCGATCTTTTTTTAACCAACTTTGGACCGAATGCGCTCTACCAGAATACAGGGGATGGTCGCTTTGTCGAGGGCAGCCATCGGGCCGGCGTTTATGACGCCCACTGGAGTGCGGGCAGTGCCTTCTTCGACAGCGACAATGACGGAGACCTCGATCTCTACGTGGCCAACTACGTGCATTATGATTTAGCGCGCGTCAGCGAAAGCTTTGAGCCGTATTTGCTCGCTGCGACGCGGAGTGGCAGCAAAGCAGACAAGACCTATCCGCACCCGCGCAATTTTCCCGGCGCGGCCGATGTGCTCTACCGCAATGAAGGCGACGGCACCTTTGAGGATGTGAGTGGGATTGCGGGGCTTGCCGATACCGTGGAGACGGAGGGGCGGGGACTAGGGGTGGTAGCCGGCGATTTCGACGACGATGGGGATCAGGACCTGTATGTGGCCAACGACGCGGTGCGCAATTTCTTCTACCGCAATAAAGGGGACGGCACCTTTGCCGAGGTGGGCGCTCTGGCTGGTGTGACCTATGGCCAGGATGGTCAGAAGGAAGCGGGCATGGGGGTCGATGCGGGGGATTACAACAACGATGGCCGCATTGATCTGGTAGTCACCAATTTTGAGCAGGAACCGGCCGGCTTGTACGAAAACAGGGGGGATGGTTTTTTCGTCCATGTGGCCTTCGCTTCCGGCCTAGGGCTGATCAGCCTGAAGCCGTTGGGTTTTGGCAGCGGCTTTCTGGACTATGATAATGACGGCTTTCTGGACCTGTTCATCGCCAATGGCCACGTACTCGACAATATTGCCCTCTTTGATCGTTCGGCCACCTACGCCCAACGGAATCTGCTGCTGCGCAATCAGGGCCCCAATGCAGGGGGGCGCTTTAGATTCGAGGACGCTACGCCACAAATGGGAATAGCCAAGCTGTCGGCGCAGGTAAGCCGAGGTAGCGCCTTCGGCGATTACGATGACGACGGAGACGTGGACATTCTGGTGGCCAATTGCGCCCAACCCGCCCGTCTGCTGCGCAACGATGGGGGTCATAAGGCCAATAATTGGCTGGCGATTCGGGCCGTGGGGACGTGGAGCAACCGGGATGCTATCGGCACCCAGATCACTGTGCGTGCCGGCGACTTGAGCCAGGTAAAGGAGATTAAGGGATCCTACAGCTATTTGTCGCAGAGCGATCTGCGCGCCCATTTTGGCATGGAGAGCCACACCGAGGTGGATAGGATAGAGATCCGTTGGCCCGGCGGCGGGACGGAACACTGGAGCCAACTGGCGGTAAACCAGTTCCTGACGCTTGTCGAGGGTGAAGGTATCGCGGAGCAGATTCACGGCCAATCAGGGGACCTATGATGGATAGACTTGGAAGCAAAAGTGCGATCGCTGCGGCGGTGTTCTGGCTGGGATTAGGTAATTGGTCGGCTGCTGAAGCCTTGACCATCTATCGGATAGGCGGAGAGCTTGTACCCCTGCCCCGAGAGGTGCAAGAAGGCAAGGCCGAATTTCGCCAATTGAGTTGGGAGGATGTGGACCCCGAGTTAGGGGGCGGGAGCGAAGGGGTGCGTCAAGACCAGGATTGGATCGAGCCGTTATTCTTTGGACCCAACGAAAGTCTAACTCAGACCATAGGGCAACGGGGCGGCTACCTGCAGCGGCACGTCTACACGGGCTTTACCGAGGATGACAAAGTAAATCCGGTCGCCGACGGGGATCCGACGACCTCCTACGAGGAGTTACAGCCGATCGAGAGCGATCACACGGTTTTCGGCACGGATTTCTTATTTGATCTCGGTGGCCTTTTTCCGGTTAACCGGGTCAAATTCTATCCACCTCCGGGGAAGGAAGATCGCGTTGTTGAAGCCGCCCTGGTGGGAACGTCCACAGGTAAAGAAGACCCTAACTCGATCCCGATACAGCACCGGTTCCAGGGGAGGTTGCACGGCTTTGGCATCGTGCTCGATATCGTCGGAGAAATTACGGAAAATAAACAACCCGTGGTGGAGATTGAACTGCCCGGCAAGCCCATTCGGTACCTTTTGGTCCACACCCAGCCGCAAGAACAGATCTGGGAGATCGCCGAGATCGAGATCTACACAGAAGGCTACATCCCCACAGCGTTTTATCGATCCAATATTATCGATTTGGGGGTGCCTTCCAACCTCGGCTGGATTCGCTGGTCGGGGCGGCAGGATCTGGAAGCCCGGGTAGATATTCGTAGCCAGAGCGGGGACGACGTCGATCCTAATCTATACTGGCGCAAAACCTTCCGCGGTGATGAACAGGTGACCTTCGGGACCAATGGCCGCGAGTTGACCAAGCGAGATTACGACAGGCTCGAAATTGCCCAGCGCGGCGAGGTTACCCACGATACGGCCAATTGGGAAATCTGGTCGTCGGCCTACAATTTTGCCGACAGCTTGGGTTCGTCTCTGAGCGCGACTAAGCCTCATCAATTTGTGCAGTTCCAAGTGGATTTTACTTCGGTGCTGCTCGATGGGGGTCGATTGAATTACCTAGAATTTGCCGTATCGCCACGCAAAGTTACTGACCTGGTCGGGGAGATTGATCCGGCACGGGCAGAACTGGCTACCCCAACCTCCTTCACGTATGCGGTCCGTCCCGTTATTGAGCCGGACGATGGCAGTTTTGACAGGTTGGATCTGCGTTTGGCCGGGGGCCGTATCGCCCGGGTGGAACAGGTGCGCATAGCCGGCCAGGAGGAGGCCCACGAAGTGATAGAAAGCGAAGGAGATCGGGTCGTAATAGGCTTTCCGCGCATAGACGTAGGACAAAGTGGCGAGTTGCTGGAGGTGGTGGTCAATGGAGAGATCTTCCGCTTTGGGGCGTATTTTTCGGGCAGCGTGCTGGACAGCGAGACCCCCGAAGACGTGGGACAACAGATCCGCGCCGGCGACGCGACAGAAGCCTTGGACAGCAACAGTTTCTTGGTCCAGTCGGTGTCTCCGGGGAAAAATATACTGGGCCAGTTGTTACTTGACCCACCGGTATTTACCCCCAACGGGGATGACATCAACGACCAGGTGGCTATTACCTATGACCTGTTCAAAGTGACGAGCTCCGTGCCGGTGAGGGTGGAGATTTGGGACGTGAACGGTCGCCTAATTCGGGAAGTCTACGCCGGCCAGGACCAGGCGGGACGCTATCCCCGGCTTTGGGACGGGCGCACGCCTAGCGGCGCACTGGTGCCGCCCGGTCTCTACATTTGCCGGATCGAGGCCGGGGCTGAAGAGGGTGAGGCCAGGCGCATGGGTGTGATTTCGGTGGCGTATTGATATGAAGCGGTTGCACCAATTGCGATATGCGGCACAAGGAGATTTGAGCATGCTGAGATGGGCGCTAGTTGCGCTGTTCCTGTGGTCCGGCGCGGTCTGGGCACAGGGATATGCGATTCGCGGCGACCATTTGGCGGTGGACAGTCAGGCCCACTGGCAGGCGTGGAATTTTGCCAGCGGCACTGTGGAGATTTCCCCACAAGGAGCAGTGCAACCTCATTTTGTGGCGAAGAATACCAATGCGGTGGAAGATATCGTCTTCCACCTCAAGCGCAATCCGCCGGGTGGCAAGAGTGCCGATGACGTGAGCCTGCTAGATGCGATTGTCGCCGGAACCAATGGGGCGGATGTGACCAATGTCCTGGACGGGGACGAGAACACCTACTGGGAGCCGGAGGCGAACCGATCCCAAAGCGACTGGTGGTTTCAGGTTGATCTTGGGCGGCTTGTATCGGCTAAGCGCATCGCACTTAAATTTGTCGCCGCCGGTGCCGGTGACTCCTTTCTGCAATTCGCCGTTTTGACCTCCGATGGCGATTTGACCAGTTCCAAAGACGTGAAATTTAACCGGGCGTTCCGCACCCTGAAAGACAACAAGAACGAACGTCTCTTTGAGATTGAGCTCGAACCCTCGCGGCTCAACGATGATGCGGCGTTTGACAACGACATGATCCGCTTTGTTCAGGTGGTAATCACCGAGAGCGACAGCACCCGTGCCGCGTTGGTCACGGACGCGGAGTACGCCGCACTGGACGCGGCAGATCAGGGCGCGGTGGACTACTCCAAGAAGGTGGCGGACGGGGAAGTATTGGTGAGTCAGGCTACCTACGAAAACCTCGATGTGCAGGATCGGGGTGACATACGCAATTATCGACGTGAGCGGCCTCGTCTGGCCGAATTGGAAGTATGGACTGAGGGCGAAAATATCGCTTTGGGTTTAATCGACCGCAAAGGCGTCGCCCTCGACTTTCGCGGCAACTCGGCGCGCGTGCTTGGCGACGGACTGTTCGACACCTTTATCAATATACAAACCGCAGGGGACGGTACGGTGCGCACCCTGTTCTTCGACTTGCAGGGGGTCTATTGGCTCGATACCCACCACGTCATTTACACGGATGCCGGACAGGCAGGCCGCCAGCGCTGGCGCAATTACGATCTGCAAACTTCGGACGGGACTAGGGCACCGGACGGGACCTTGGTATGGCAGGTCCAGTCGTCGCTGCGCAACCGGGTCGCCGGCAGTACTCTTTTTGTTTACGATGCCGATCGCTTTCAGCCGGTGAAGGCCCGCTTCGTGCAGTTCAGCTTTTGGGATGTGCCCAATAGATCCAGCGAGGCCATACCGCGGGAAATGCAGTTTTACGGCGAGGGATTCCAGCCCGAGGTCGAACTGGCGTCGCCGCTTTTGCGTCTGGGGACGGAGCAAAATCTGGTATCGATCGAATGGGACGAGGACACACCGCCTGGCACCGTCGTCGAAGTCCAGACGCGGACGGGCAACCAACTGGCAGCGCAATTCCGCTATTTCGACAAAGGCGGCAAGGAAATCACTGCCGAGGCGTACGACAAGCTGGGCTTCTTCACCAAAGGGGAGATCGATACGCTAGAAGTACCCGGGGACGACTGGAGTAACTGGAGCGCTCCCTACGAGGCTTCGGGTGCGGAGATCACCTCGCCCAGCCCGCGTCGATTCCTGCAATTGCGGGCCCGCTTGCTGTCGGACGACCCCATGCAGGCGGCCAGCCTCAACGCCATCCGGGTAAACTTCGTCGCCCCGCTGGCCCGCCAGATCTTGGGCGAACTGGAGCCGGGCAATGTGGAAGAATTGGGGACGGAGCAGGTGTTATCACTCTTTGTCAAACCCATTGGTCAGACCCAGCCTTTCGATGAGATTCTCCTACGCACGCCTGCTGGTATAGATTTGCAGTTTCAGCAATTGCGCCTAGGTAGGGAAGCCCAGTGGGCCAGCGACGAGGTAGAAACGTCAACTCAGGTGCAAATTCTACCTACGGGCTCTGATTCCCTCTGGCTACGTCTGGAACAAGCCGTGGCTCCCGGTGCTATAGAGCTCTTAGAAGTACAATTCGCCACTACCCTGTTCACCCCGGGTGCTCTGTTCCAGGTCAGTCTAGGCAATTCAGCCAGCGACAATTCGTGGCAGCGGGTGGACGAGCCGGGCGCGGTGGATGCCACCGAACTGGCGACAAGCCAGAGCCTGGTGCTGGTGGGCCCCATCGGCGGCAGGCGTGTCCTTTCCCCGCTAGAGGTCAGTCCTCCAGTGGTGACGCCGAATGGGGACGGGATTAACGACAGGATGAACTTCAATTTTACCGTGAGCAAACTGACGGGGCCGCAGGATGTGGAGATCCGCATTTTCGACCTAGCCGGCAGAATAGTGCGCCACTGGGTAGAGAGGCGCCCTCAAGTAAGTGGCGCATACACACTCACTTGGGCGGGTGAAGACCAGGCCGGACAGATCCTCGCCCCCGGTATTTATCTCCTAGAGATTGGCATCGACACTGATTCAAACGCTAAAGTGGAGCGCACAGTGGCGCAGCGGGTAATCCATGTTACCTATTAGAAAAGGAGGCTTAGTGCTCGCGTCCTGTCGGCTGTTATTAGCAACAGTACTCCTCTCGATTTATCTGCCGGTCCAGACCGGTTGGGCCGACATCCAGACCATTGTCATGGGCGGCCAGACGGGACTGGCTTGGAACAGTGGCGGCGGCCAGATAGAAGCCGTCTTCCAGACTGGCCCAAGAGAAGTCGATACGGGCAATACGCCGGGCGGCGTGATTCAGTTCGACCCAGAGGGCAGAGGGGGGTGGATTTTCCCCCAGCGCGTTGCCGAGGGACAGAATATCGCCCTTGGCCTGTTGGAGCGCGGCGGCAGCATATCCTCCTCCTCCAGTTTGGAGGCAGGCATAGAAGAGCAGTTAGCCTTAATGGTCGATGGCGACGGGGAGACGGCGCTGGAGCGCAAGAATGTCGCCGTTATCCGCGGTATGATTATGGATTTGGATTTGGGTGCCCGATTTGGCGTAAACGGGGTGCAATTCTTCCCGCGTAATGCCCATCCTGACTTTCCGGCGCCCGATCACCCCTTCGAGGGCGACTTCATTCGGGCCTACGAGTTGTTTTTCAACGATGGTACAGAGGATACCAAGATCGACGGGCGTCCTATCTTGACCTCGTTCAAGTTAGATGCGCAAAACGATCAGGCCGTGGTGGACCTGCGCATCCCACCCCAGTACGTGCGCTTCGTTCGCCTACAGTCGCGCACGACCCTGGGCTTTGAAGTGGCTGAGCTTCGCGTCTTTGGCACCGGGTTCGTGCCTAGCGCCGAGTACCTCTCCAATATCTTCGATCTGGGCTCCGATCTGGGCTTGTGGGGCAATATCCGCTGGGTGGAGGACAGCGTTGGACGCGAGGGGTTTGCTGCCGCGAAAGTACGTACCCGCACGGGCCAGGACGATTCCCCGTTGGTGTTCACGCGGCGATTTTTCGTCGGCGTCGATGAAGTGGAGGTGCCGTGGAAAAGAGATGCCCAGATTGAAACGGCAACAGGAATGACCAATCTAGATGAGATTGATGTGGAGACGGCCAAGGCTCTTTACAGCTCCTTGCCGTTGCAGCAGAAAAACGAGATCGCGCTAACCCTGAACGACTATCAAAACTTGAGTTCCAGCACCCGAGGGAACGTGCAGGACGACCTAGAGGCCTGGAGTCCGTGGTCTTCCTCTTATGACTTGGGCGAGGATTTGGTGAGCCCTGAAAATATTGATGACGACCAGTTGGGTGTACCTATCACTTCGCCCGGACCACGGCGCTATATCCAGTTCAGGGTCAACTTTACCAGCGACGCCCTAGAAGCCGGTACCGGTATTGGCCCGCTCGCCTTCACCGTATCCACGCCGCCGGTCGCCGCCCAGATCATCGGCGAGGTCTTTCCCCGCCAAGTAGCGTTGGGGGTGCCGGTGGACTTTACCTATGCGGTAATGCCGACACAGATACGCCCGGGTGTGGATACGGGTTTCGACCGTTTCGAGATCGCCACTCCAGTGCGGGCGGAGCGCGTGGACGAGATCCAGGTCACCTTTGCGGACGGGCAGGTTGAGCGGGCAGATTTTTCGGCGGCCAACTTAGAAGCCCTTCCTGTTACCGATGCCTCGGGGCAGTTCGCCATCGAGGCCGTGGAGGACCGGCGTTTGCGCGTCCGCTTTCCGACTATTACCGAAGGTGATTTAGCCGCGGGCCGTACTCCCGTGCTGCAGATCCGTTTCCGCTGTCGGGTGCTGCGCTTTGGGACCAAGTTTTCCGGCTTCTCTAGCAACAGTTTAGAAGGGGGCATAGACCAAGAAGTGCTGCCCGGCAATGTCGCCCTGCTGGACCCGGCAGACGACGATAGAGTGCCGGTGGGCAGGGTGACCCAGCGCTCCTTGTCGGTGGACATACCCCTCAGCCTCGGCGATCCGCTACTGGTCAATGTCAGGGCCAGGCCCAAGCCGTTTAGTCCCAATGGCGACGGAGTTAATGATGTGACCCGTATCCAATACGATCTGAGCCGCCTGATCGGGGCGGTGCCCCTGAAGGTGAAGATATTTGACCTCGGAGGCCGTTTGGTAAGGCTCTTTGAGCAACAACAAGGGGGTGGCGGTTTTGCCGTTGAATGGGATGGGCGGAACGACCGCGGTGAATTGCTGCCGCCGGGGATCTATCTATACAAAGTGAATCTGGACAGCGACGCTGGTGGCGAAGAAGTGGTCAGAGCGATCGAATTAGTTTATTGAAATAAGCAATTTTTTGCTTGCGGCTTAGAAGCCTAAAGGGAGTGACTAATGCGCAGAAACTGGCCACTGAGTTGGTTGGTGATACTCCAACTGCTCCTACTGATGCTCGCGGTTTCGGCCTACGGCCAGGATAATCGCTTGGGACGGCGCTGGGGCGCTGAGATCAGTTACGAGCCGCGGGGATCGGGTGTGCTATTCGATGCCCTGGACCCAGCCCTGAAAAAGTGGTATGTGCCCCAGGAACTGTTCGCCGATTATGGATGGCTTCAATCAGAGTACTCCAACTATGCGCGCGTTAACTATGAGCGCTATGTCAACACTACCCTCGAAGGCGAACCCTTCTACGACCTCTACGGCAACTACCTGACCCGAGGCTGGCTAGTCTACGATTGGACCCAGAACCAACCAACGCAGGCCGGTTCATCAATTTTCAAAGACGCGCGCTTTAACCAATGGTTTAACGCCGTCACCATCAGCACCGACAACCAAGGGCAGTTCTACTACGCCCTGACCGTCGGGGATCGGATTCGCACGACCCTAACACCGCTCACCTTCTCCAAGCCGAGCTTCAATGGCGTGCAACTGGACTTCGCCGCCGATAAGTACGAGGCCACCGTGTTGTTCTCGCGCGCCAGTCGGCCCATCGTCGGCACCACGCCGGCGCGCGATCCCAGCGAATTGACCAACGCCACCAATTTGATGGCGAGCCGGGCAACAGCCCAGATAGGCGATTTTGTCAAGGTCGGTGCCACCCTAGTCAATGCGCGCAATTCGCGGACCTTTGCCGATGCCTTTGAGCGCAACCCCTTTGTGGGCACTCTGGCTGCCAACCAGGGCAGCTCGCCGGTTTCGGGCATTGCCTTGGTGTTGAGCGATGACTCGCCCGATGACGGCCGCGGCGGGGCCACGCTGTTCACCCATGATATTATCATCACCGCCGAAGACGCTAGCACCGGGCAGCGCATAGAATTCAGGCTCAGGGATGTGGCCTCTGACCCGGCTCGTTGGCCGGTCATTGTCGGCGGTGCCCTGCGCGAAGGAGCCTTGGCCGCCGACGGGGACGAGAAGGTCGTCATTAACTACGATTTCACGGACATTGCGTATTCAGGACCGAGGCCGACCGAGATTGTCGACATCAAATTTGATTTGGTCGTAGCCAACGACTATCGGATCCAGGTCTGGTCCGACCGCCAAACCGGCCGGGGGGATGTGCCTAACCTGCCGATGTCGGGCGGTGATGTGGACGAACTGTCCCCAGCACTCTTCGAGGTCGCCCGAGCCGATGGCAATGTCAAGGACAATTCCAACCAGAGGCGAATTATCTTTGACTACGGACTGCCGTCGGCAAAGCTGATATACGGTTTCACCTTGGAGACGACAGATGCGTGGGGCTTTGACATATACGCCGAGTTTGACGTTAGCCGCGATTACGACCAGTACCCCAATGCGGCACGTCAGACGACCGGCCGTGCTCTTTCTACTCATTCAGAGGATGCACAGGCATGGATGGTGACCGCGTCAAAGGTGGCGGCCCCGTTCTTTTTTTACGGTGAGGCCTTCAGCCTCGATCCCGATTATAATACAACGGCCTTCATCGTTGACGAATCTGGGGACGTGATCTACGATGAGACCCGCACCGCGCTGTACGAGTTGGTTGACGACAACGACGACCAAGATCGCATCCCCGACTGGTTTCGCCTTAACCAAGGGGCCGGAGACGATATCGTTTTTCCCGGGTGGGACGAGAACAATGATTTTGTCTCGGACTTTAACCAAAACGACAGCCGCACCCTGAGCAACCGCATCCCCGATTACGAGGAGCCCTTCTTCCGCTATAGCGCGGACCGGCCGGAATTTCTCTTTGGCATTGACCTGAACAACAACAACTGGATCGACCGCTTTGAAAACGACGATCTGCCCGATTACCCCTACCGGACCGACCACCGCGGCTACAATATCTACAGCGGTGCCTTTATCACCCCCCACGCCAAGGTCACGCTGGGGCGGATGGACGAGAAGAATTTGGCTTCCGATGGGCGCAACCAATCCATCTACGGTCTGGTTACCTATGATCGCGATCTGCCGCTGGGGCGGGTGCGGATTTTCGACATGCTCAAGCGCGTCAAAGACAATATTGCCGACGATCGGCGTGAGATGACACCCCATCTCGATGTCAATACCTTGGCCATCGTCAACGACATTCTCCCGGCCCGGGACACCTGGGTGAACTCGTCCTACCTGCAGGTCAATTACCATCCGTCGGAGAGGATCAATCTGGTCAACAAGTTCAAGTACGATTTCTATTCCCAGCAGGGTGATGCGTTCAAGCGCAGGGAGCGGGGGCCGGCTTTGGAGAAGACGACCCACCTGATGGGCCTTATTAACAAAATCGATTACACGCACGATTTGGCCAGTTTCATCCTGCAGCCCAAGTTCAAGAGCGAGTTTTTGCGCCAGACGCCATTCGTGCTTGATGGCCCGGAGCGCAAGGACTGGACAGGCACTAGTACCCTGCTACTGCGCCACTCGCTAATGAGGCAGTCGTTACTTGAGGGGGGTGTGGAGTTTTCTCTCTTCCGGGACTTGGAACTGGACGAGGACGAAGCGCTAGCAAACGGGCCGACCCAGCCCACGCAAGATTTCCAGAATTTGGTGCTGGCCATCCAATGGACCACCTCGGGGGAGTACCTAGGGTATAAGCTGACTACCCAATTCGGCTTCAGCTACACGCGGCGCTGGGAGGAGATTATTCGTCTGGGAGATGCTGGACTAAAAAAGGAAAGTGCAATCAGCAGCTTTAGCACCAGCTTCGTAACCGTTTACGCAGGAATCGAATGAGCGGCGCAACGAGCCTAGGGGTGCGGACCGCGTTTTTCTTGTGCTGTCTGGCTGTGGTAAGCCAGCTGCAGGCCCAGGAGGATTACGGCAATCGCCTTGGTAGGCCTGAGATCGGGGGGGCGGTTTACTATTCAGGGGGAACCAACATCCGAATGGAGGCTGTTCATCCGTCAATGCAGAAGTGGTATATACCGCAGGAACTAGCCGGGGCATACCGGCACCAGTGGGATTATACCAACTACGCCCAAGAGCGTTACCTGCCGTACCGCGAGCCCGGCCAGGAGGGCGATAACTTCTACGATCTCTACGGCAGGTTTTTGCAAAAAGGGTGGCTGGTTTATGATTGGCGTCAATCCCAGCCGGCGTCTTTTCAGGGTTCCAGTGTTCTTAAGACCAGCCAGTATAGCTCTTGGTTAAACAAGCTGGTGATCAGCTCCGACAGCCGGGGGCAGCATCGCTTTTCCGTGCTCATCGGTGATGAGATCCATGCCATGCTTACACCGATGACCTTCCGCAAGACTGCCTTCAACGGGATCATGTTCAATTACGCGGCCGACCGCGTTTCGGCCACTGTACTGGCGTCGCGCGTTAGTCTGCCGGTGATTTTCACGGACCTCAACCCTTCCTTTTCGAGCAATTTCACCAATGTCGTGGGGGCGCGGACGGTTTGGGAAATTGGCGACTTCGTGCGCCTTGGCGGCACCTTCCTCAACGCCCACAACAGCAGAACGGGGGCAGAACGCTTTAATGCTAGTCCTTTCAAGGGAGGGCTGACTACGGGGCAGTTGGATGGCCGCATTGACCGCATCGTCGTGAGACTAACGGACGACTCGCCCGAAGACGGGACAGGGGGGGCCAAGCTCTTTTCCAGTGATGTCGAGATCCACGCCGTATTGGGTGAACGGGACACGGTATTGGTGGGCAGCGAGATCGGTTTTTTGCCCCGGATCCGAGGGGGCACTAAGCGCGATGGCTTTCTAGTGGCCGAGGGGCGAGGGGATGCTAGGGAGATCCTGATGGAGTATGTCTTCTCCGACCCCGATCCTGAGGTGGCCGATTTGGAAGCTGTCATCCCAGATGCTGGCCTAGTCAATAATATTAATCGGGTGCGTTTCCTCCTAGCGTTGGGCAACGACTATAAGGTCGAAGTCACATCGAATCGCCAGACCGACAACAACCGCGGCGGCGAACAGCCCCAGTTTCGCACGGTAGCACGGGCGTCCGGCAACGTCAAGGACAATTCCAACCAGCAGATAGTGGTTTTCGATTACGGCTTGCCGACGGCTACCCAGGTGGTCGGACTCACCTTGGAAGCCGACGATATCGCCGATTTTAGTGTGTATGCGGAGCTAAATATTAATCACCATTTCACTCAGTATCCCACTCAGTCACGCAAGAACCCCACCAGTTCTTCGGGCATACGGGGGGACCGTGCAGCGGCGGGGTGGATGGTCAATGTCTCCCGGCAGTTTTTCTCGTATCTGTTCTTCGGGGAGTTCTTTGGCATGGACGCCGCATACGATACCAGTCCGCGCTTTGTCGATACTGCCGGCCGGGTCGATTGGTCCGACACCGAGGTGGCCAAAGCGCGCCATGTCTACGATTTTGTCGACGACAACGACGACAACGACCGCAAGAACGACCAGCAACGCCGCTTTGATGATGGGCGGCTGGCCGAAGAGCGGCCCATCGGCCGTACGCCCGACGGTTTTGCTGATGAGGCGGTTTTCCCCGGCCTGGACGAGAACAACGACTTTGTAGCCGATTTCAACCAGAACAGTTTGCCGATAAGACCCAACGTCATCCCTGACTACGAAGAGCCCTTCTTGCGCTACGGCGTCGATCGGCCCGAGTACCTATTCGCCCTAGACTTGAACAACAATGGTTGGGGCGACCGTTTTGAAAACGATAACGAGCCCGATTACCCCTACCGACGGGATCGTCGTGGCTACAATGTCTACGGAGAAGCCTCGATTAATCCAGAGACCAAGCTTACCCTCGGGCAGGCGCGGGTGCGCCAGCCTTCCACCGGAAAGCTCAGCCAGACCACCTACAGTTTACTGGCTTGGCAGCAGAGTTTTCCCGGCTGGGGTGTCCTGACGTTCTATGATATGTTCAAGTTGGTCGAAGACGGTATCGCCGAAGATTTGGTGCAGTGGGTGCAGCAGCGTCCGGTACTAGGTAAGCCGGCCAATTCTCCCGGTGCCATGACACCCATCCGCGATCCGTTGGGGATGGGGGACGCTTTGGTAAATAAATTAGCATTGGGTTTTGAGCGAATAAACGTCACCGGTATCAATACTGAACACAAGATGATTTACGAAATTTTGCGGCAGCGCAAGAAAGGGGCAGTGGACCGGGATGAGCAACCCATCAAGCGCCATACGCGGCGTTTCGGGCTCATTGACAAAGCCGAATACCTCCGGCGGATAGGCCGATTCTCGCTCCAAGCCCGAGTTAAACATGAATTGTTTATGGACGACACTCCCTACAATATAGAGAAGCAATTAGGGAATTTATTAACTGAGCGCAAGGATTGGACCGGCATTCTCTCCCTGCAATTGAGAACGCCCATTATGAAGCATTCGATGCTGCGTTTTGGTCTCGAACGCATGGTCTTTCGCGACTTTGTCCAGGCCGAGGTCACCATAGAAGAAGACCCATCTGGACTGAATCTGGGCGATCCTACTGGGGATTATCACGAGACCTCCTTTGCCGTACAGCTCTCCAATACCACTTACTATCTGGGCTACCGTTTGTTGGCCCAGATAGGTTTGAGAGTAGACAAGCGACGGATTGAGCAGCTAGGGCAGAAAGACAGTCCGGAGACCAGCGCACTCTCTTTCATTAGTATTCAAGCCGGATTGGGAAATTGATGATGGCGTATTTTTTTTTGGGAATTGCCCTTGTTGTTTTGGGTGGGTGTGGCGGCAACGGCGAAGATCCGGTGTTGGCGAGAGTGGGAGATACCGAGATCACTGCAGCCCAGCTACGCCACTTTGAAGAACGTCTGCCAAAAAAACTGAAGAGCAAAAAGACTGGGGTAGAGAAATACCAAGGTTATCTACAGGATATCATCGACAAGGAACTACTCATCAGGGAGGCCCGCCAGCGGCGGCTGCACGAGGACAAAGCGCTGCGCCAAAAATTGGCGCGGGAGAAGAGGGAGCATATGCTCAATATCTACCTTAAGCGGGAAGTATACGATAAGGTGACAATAACGGACGAAGAGTTGAAAGACCACCAACTAGCCACCGAGAGGGACCGGGCGGTAAAGGTTCGCAGGGTGGTTGTAGCTTCCCAAAGCGAGGCCGAAGAGATTATCCAAGCGTTGAGAGCGGGAGCTGACTTTGATGATTTTGCCGGGCGCTCCCTACTCGAGTCGACGCTGCTGGAGGGCGGGAAATATCTAATAAAAGACAATATGTACCCGCCTATCCTAAAAGACCAAGTGTTCCCTCTGGCTGTGGGGGAAGTCTCGGAGCCGGTTGAATTCAACGAACAATACGGGGTTTATCAAGTTATAGACGCCAGTCCGGTGGGACTTGAGAGTGTGCGGGATTTGCTGACGGCCGAACTGCTTAAAGAGAAAATACCCCCTAGGCTGGAAGCTCTGGTGAACCGACTGCGGGCAGAGATGGATTTTTCTGTCAACGACGACGCTATAGAGCGTTTGGTCGAAAGGCTGGAGGGCGGCAAGACGCTGGCGGAGACCGAACGCCAGGATGTCCTTTATCAACAGCGCGATGGCCATTTTACCGCTGGTGAATTTGTCGGCTATGCCGAAGAGATTAAGGTGGACTTAGGCGTTGACACGGCCAAGAGGGTGTCTTGGTTTGCCAACAAAGTCATCGTGCCCCGCGTGCTGTTATTGTGGGGAGTTAATGCCACTGATATCGAAAATGAGGCGATGATTGTCTCCCGATCCAGACGGCTGGAGGAAGCGCAACTGCTGGTGGCGATGCATCGGGAAGCGGTCGCCGATATCTTGGTGGACGAAAGCGAGGCACATCAGTTTTACAACCAATACCCGCGCTTCTTCCGGCCCCTAGAGGCTATGACCGTGCAGGAAATTTTGCTCCGGTCTCAAGAGGAAGCCGTCGCGCTCTTGGAGCGGATCGCCCTCGGAGAAGACCTAGAGGACCTAGCTGAGGAGCACACCCTGCGGCGGCAGGGCAAAGGGCAGAAGGGCATCTTCCATATTCACACCTTTGACAAGCGACATGCGGCCTTGCTCGAAGCGGCCCAGGCCGGTCAGGTGGGTGACTTGATGGGGCCGATGGAGGTGGAAGTGGCGGCAGAGGAGATTGTGGACGCCGATCCCTTGGGGACGGGGAGCCGATTCTATAGCCTGTTCAAAATAATCGAGTCGACTATAGGTGCCGAACTCGAGCCTTTTGCAAAAGTCGAGAAGAGAGCCCGCGCCTTGGTGCGCCAAGTTAAACGGGATCGGGCTTTTCACCAATTTCTCTTGGACCTGCGCTACCGCAATAAATCCCAGATCGAAGTCTTTGAGGATCGGCTCAAGAATCTGGTTGCTGAGTCAAGGATATGATGCTTTGTACGGGATTCACGTCAGGCGCTCGGCAATTTGTTCTCCAGTGCGCCGCAGGTGTCCTGGGAACTAGGCCCCATCTTCTGCCGCGTGATCCTTACCACCGCCTTCTGCTAGAAATTTCCTACACCGGTCTATTAGTTTGGGATGCCTGTGCGGGCGGTCTGGATGAGTAGGCCGTCGAGGCTATCGTCGGCAAAGATCCGCTCGGCATCCGGAGCGCGATCTTCTGGAGATTAATCCGAACTACATGAGGAGGTTGGCCTTATGAAAAAGCTGACGAATTTGCTACTAGTGGCCGCCGCATCCCTGATCGTTCGGGGCCCTCTGCACGGCGAAATACGTCATTGGTCTTTGGGCGGCCCATCCGGCCTCAACTGGGCGGAGTGGACCCAACAGAACACTTTGGTGGATATCGCCGCCCAGCCAACGGCACTCCAGCCTCTGCAACTCAAACCGGATGAAAATCTGGTTCCCCAACTGCACTGGACGCGCTACAAGTTCCCGATCGTTTCCTATTTCAGGCCGGGCATGCCCCGCATCTGGCCGGGGACGGGCGAAATCTCCACCCCCAAAGGACTCGATCTCATGTCTTTTATCGACGGCAATTCAGGGACTTATGTCAGACCTTTGGGCAATAATTTTTTTACTATCGATCTGGGGGCTCCCGTACCCGCCGAACGCGTGGTATTCTATCCCCCCGAGGGCGTCGATCCATTTACCCAAGAACCGTACCGACCCAATTTTCGCTTGGCTGGGTACGAGATATCGGCCAGCAACGATGCGATTTTCATCGAGCGCGAAACAGGCGGGTACCACGCTCTCGATGTGCTGCTGGCCCATGTGGAGCAGAACTTCGATTCGGTCATCGAGGCCAATTTCCCCCGGCAGAATCTGCGTTTCTTCCGCTTGAGACCTTTGCCCGGTCCCAGTCTCTCGATCAGTGGAGAGCGAGCCCTAGCCGAGATAGAAGTCTATGGCAGCGGCTTTGTACCCGGGGCAACGTGGCTCTCTCGGGTCGTCGATCTGGGAGAACCGGTTAACATCGGCGGCGTGATCTTCGGCGTGAGTAGGTGGCGCGTTGAAGACGGCGTGCTACAGCCAGCGCCCGAGTCGCTGGCCCGGGCCACAGTGGAGATCAAAACCGGCCTAGACGATACCGCGGTCGCGTACTTGAGCTACAATGACCTGTCGCAGGCCGTCGAAGTGGACTCGGCGGATTACGAGCGTCTCAAACCGCGCGTGTATTCCTATGACCCGCCGGCCGTGGGTTGGCGCGGCCCGGTCGTCGAAGACCAGGAGCAATGGAGCTTTTGGTCGAGGCCGTTGACCCACTCGGGCAGCGATCCCCAGACCCCGGCGGGGCGCTACATGCAGCTTAGGATACGGCTGGAGACTGATCAGGTTTGGGAAATGGCTCGGCTGGACTCACTCGTGGTACAAGCTTCGCCCCTGCTGGCCGAGCGGATCTTGGGCGAAGTGGCCACGGCGGACAATGCCAATCCAGAGGGCAGAATCGCCCAGGTGCCCATTGGCGAGCCAATCGAATTCGTCTATGCCATAAAGGGCGAATTCGCAGCAGGGCAGACTGGTTTCGATGCCGTGCGCGTGTCGACGCCGGCCCCGAGCCTTTTTAAAGAATTGGCCCTTGGAGTTGTGCCAGTGAGTCCGGACAGCGTGGTGAGCGAGGCTCGGGGCTTTGTCGTGTACCTACCGCAAGTCATCGGCTCACAAGAGAAATCGAGCCTTTTCCTCAAGTTGGAAACCTCCTTGTACGGCGCCGCTGGCACTTTTGCAGCAGAGGTCTTTAGACGGCAGAGCACGGACTTTCCCCAACAAGTCCAAGGCGGCAACGCGAGCGACGACATTGGCACAGACCAGATACGGGTGCTGTCCTTGGCCTCGTCGCTGGGATCCGTATTGAGCGGGGTGGAAGTCAAGCCGGCGGTGATCACGCCTCAAGGAGATGGGGTAAACGACCGGGCACTGATTTACTATACGCTGTTGAATACGCAGACTAGTGCCCGCGTCCAAGCCGTAGTGTATTCCTTGGCCGGAGCCCAAGTGCGGCTCCTGTCTGAGAGTCGACAGGCCGCTGGCCCCCAAACTTTGGCATGGGATGGCAGAGACGAGGAGGGCAAGATCGTTCCTCCGGGATTGTACCTGGCCCGGCTGGAAGTGGATAGCGACGACGTCAGCCACGCCCAAACCCGCCTTATAAGCGTGGCCTACTAGCTGCCGATTGGAGTGCCGCGATTTTCTATGGCTGAACTATGAGCCTCGCAAGGATATGCGTCCGATATCTCCCGTTGCTTTTGGGACTCGCGCTAGGGGCATGCGAGGACAACACCGCCGCCGAGGCCGACCGGTCGGCCTCGGCGGGCAAAGCTCCTCCCGCACCGGAAGGGATCGCTTGGGAGGTGGAACTGTATTTCAGAACCTACAGTTCGCCACGCCTTTTCACCGGCTCCGGTCGCTCTGAGATACTCATCGCTTTTGGCGATGAAAACCCTCGCGCCGGTGGTGCTTTTGCCGTGGACGTTGCCACAGGCGAGCGCCGCTGGCGTCTTTCCACTACCCACGAACTTTTCGCCCTGCCCACGCCGCTGACACGTAGAAGCAAAGACGCGCAAACGTGGATTTTCGCCGGGCGCGACGGTCAACTGCGCGCCGTGGACGGAGTTACGGGCGAGGAACTTTGGCACTTTCGTCCCTTTGGCGACCAAGGTCGTGCGGTGGGAATTTACAATTTCTATTCTGGCAGGATATTCGGCGATGTCAACACCGATGGCGTAGCCGATTATCTAGTGACCAACGGAGGCGATTCGCGCCTCAAGTCCCACGAGAGCCGACCCCCCGGTCATCTGATGGTCATCAGCGGGTCGAATGGCGATCTCATTCATCGGCTGCAAGTCCCCGACGGCCGCGAGACCTACTGTTCGCCTCTCCTGTGGTCGCGGATGGGCGAGGAGTGGATCGTCTTTGGCACGGGTGGCGAAACCTTTCCAGGTGCTCTTTGGGCCGTCCCAGCCGACAGCGTCCGGGCGGGTACCTTGGCGGGCATCCGCGCTATAATTGCCAACAAAGAAGACAAAGGCTTCATCGCTCCGCCGTCTTTGGCCGACCTAGACGGCGACGGCGTGTTGGATTTAATCGCCACGCCCTTCGATGGCCGACTAGTGGTGCTCTCCGGTGCCTCTCTGATGCCTCTGTGGAGCTTTGCTGCCCCGGATGTAGAAGAGACCCAGGCGAGTCCGGCGGTCGGCGATTTTGACGGCGATGGCGACTTGGATATCGTCTGTAGCGTCCACCGAGGAGTTTTTCCCCAATGGCAGGGGGCTGCGGTGCGGGCCTTCGACGGACAGACCGGTGCGCTACTGTGGACGTACAGCGTGGAAGGAAATTTGGTGCCTCCTTCACCGCTGGCGGTCGATATGGACGCCGATGGAAGGGATGAAATTTTTTTCGTCGAGTCTGAGCCGGGCTATTTCATGGGCCAAGCGAGCTCGTCGCGCTTGCACGTAGCGCACGTAGGGGAAGATCGCTTGGAGACGCTTGCTACGGTTGACGGACTCAGCGCCAGTTCGGGATGGGTCGGCGACGCCGATGGAGACGGCTGGCTCGAGTGGTTCGTGCCCCTGAGCAAAATTGGCCGGGGCGGCCTCCTGCGCTACGACTTGGGCCGACCAGTCCCCGACCGCATCGCTTGGGGCGGCTACTTGGGCACCCGGCACAATGGTATCTATTGAGAGACCGCTGATGTAGGGCTAGGTCCGTGCGCCCCGGCAGCGCCATCTCGCTCAGGTGCCAGAGACAAGAATCGCCGCACTAGTGGTATCAAGGCCGCTGCGCCCTGACGCACTCGATAGGTCCGGTCCAGCGGAACATCCGCAAAGCGTTGAACCTCGTCCGCGCCCGGCCAGATCACCGCAATTTCCCGGATGGCCGTGGCCTGTCCTAGACCGATTTCCTGTTGCAAACTCGAAGCCCCGAAGCTGGCACCGCTGCTCACCGTCCTGTGGATAGACCGGGTGCCTTCCGAAGTTTCCACTTGGACCTCGATGCGGGCTCCAATGGCACTGCGGTTGGCCTGGGAGCCCTCCAGCAGCAAGGTGATCCAGCGGTGCCCGTGGCCGGGGTTTTCAAAGAGGACGTTCTGGAAGGTATCTCCCGTATAGGCCCCACCTATGACTGCATAGATATCTTGGTCGCCGTCGTTGTCCAAATCGCCGACGGCCACGCCATGTCCCTTCTGCAAATGGCCGAAGCCGCCCGAGGCAGTGACGTCCTGAAAGACGTGCCCGCTAGCATTGCGGAACATGCGATTGGGGACCACCGAGCGCAGAGAGGGAGAGCCCGTGGCTAGGTAGAAGTCGAGCCAGCCGTCATTGTCCAAGTCAACGTAGTTGCACCCCATCGTATAGAGCACTTGATGGAGGCGGCTGGTCTGGCTGACATCGGCAAAGGTGCCGTCGCCTCGGTTGCGGAAAAGCCGAGCCCGTTCGGCATTGGTGGGTAGACCCAGATAGTCGGCTGCTACATCCCCGGCGTTGATATCGGGGTTGTAGTGATAGCCCGAGGCGAACAAGTCGAGCCAGCCGTCGTTGTCAAAGTCCCAAAACCAAGTGGGAAAGCTCTCGTGAGGCCGCTTGACCCCGGCCTGACCGGCCACATCTGTGAAGCGCGGGCCGTCGGCTGGTTCGCCTCCGCGGTTGCGGAAGAGCAAATTGTCTCCCATCAGACGCGAGACGTACAAGTCGATCTGCCCATCGTTGTCAAAGTCCCCCCAAGTTGTGCCTTTGACCAAGCCCTCGGTGGCCAGACCAAGGGAGGCGGCCTTTTCGACGAAGGTCCCGTCGCCTTGGTTGTGGAAGAGTTCACCGGGGTGGGTATCGCCGATGCCGGGAAAGGTCTCGTTGCCGACGAATAGGTCGAGCAGGCCGTCGTTGTCGACGTCGGCCCAAGCCGCCGTCTGAGTGGGGTGGAAACTGAGCACACCCGCCGCTTCTGTTACATCGGTAAAGGTGCCATCGCCTTGGTTGCGCACCAGCGAATTGGGATGCTGGCCGTCGCGCCCTTGCCAAGCTCCTCGCACAGCCAGAAAATCGAGCCAACTGTCGTTGTCGAAGTCGGCGTGGACCAGTTGCAGGCCACCGGTTATGCCGGTGAGGCCGACTTCCCGCGTGCGCTCGACAAAAGTGCCGTCGCCTTGGTTGCGAAAATAGCGCAGTTGGTCGTGCAGACCCCAGGCCGAGATCATCAGGTCGAGGAATCCGTCGTTGTCAAAATCGTCCATGATGCTACCGCCGGCTAAGGATACCAAGTCGAGCCCCAAGAAGGGAGCGATATCGGGGAAGTGTCCGATATCGTGCTCGGGAGCGAAGAGCGATGGCGCAATGAGCCACTGGGGTGGGACTTGGTCGGGATACTCCCCTAGGGTCATATAGGCGACATTGAGGAGCCAGCGAGCTGTCAAATCATCGGGGTCTTGTTCCAGTACGGCGGCAAAGTGGCCTAGGGCCATCCGCGAGCCCTGTGGGTCGGCGTGAACGCCGTCGGGACCAATGGGGAAGAGGCACGAGGCCGTCGTATGACCTTCTAGGCAGTTGATCTGCTCGGCCAAGCGCATATAGGCAGTCCCTATGAGCAAGTCTAGGCTCGGCTGCATGCGGACTTGGCGCTTCTCAACCTCGGGCTGCAACTGGCGGAATTCGTCAATTGCAGCCTGGGTCTGACCTGCACGCAGGCGCTCCCGGGCCAATAGAATTCGGGCCCGCAGACGGGCTAGGGGATCCAAGGGTTTTTCTAGGCCGCTGAGATAGCCCACGCGCAAATCGTTCAGATAGGTATTGGAAACCGGATCTCGGTTGTGAGCGATCTGTCGCAACCGCTCAGCCATTGACTGAGTGTCCGAAGGGGGAGGAACCTGTTCGGGTGTTTCACAGGCGATCAGGGACGCGGTGCAGACTGCCATCAATAGGGTCGGGTACCGCATTAGAGGTCTAGTCCGCCTCGACGAGGGCTGCGCTGAGACGCCGGTACTCGGCCATCATAGCCTCTCCCTGCTCTACTAAATCCTGCTCTAGATAGAGCCGGCCTAGATTGTAATAGGAATCGGCGTTTTCAGGATCGAGCCGTATCGCCTTTTGATAGGCTTGGGCCGCTCGTTGGATATCCTTCTTCATCATATAAGCAGTGCCCAGATTATTGTACCCTTGGGCATAGCGCGGACTGATCAACAGCAGGGCTTCGTACTGCTCCAGGGCGTCGTCGATCTTGCCCTGGCGCAATAGGATATTAGCCAGATTGTTGCGGGCACTCGCGTATTCGGGATGGATCACCAAGGCCTTGGTGTACTGAACCACCGCTTCGGCGATCCCCCCCAAACTGGCGTAGAGTACGCCCAGATTGTAATGAGCGTGGGCGTCTTCGGGATAGAGGGTCAGCATATAGCGGTAATGTTCAATGGTCTCGCTGACCTGCCGCAGGCGTTCAAAGTTTGCCACTAATTGCTCGCCGGCCGCGTCCTTACCCTGCCTCAGGTATAGCGTCCCCAAATGGTGAAAAGCCTCTGGGGAGAAGCGATCTAAGACAATACTGCGCTGCAGAACCTGTTCGGCCTCCTCAGTGCGCCCCAGCCTCAGGTAAATTCTGCCTAGCTGAGTGTAAGCCTCGGCGTACGCGGGCTGGAACTGCACAATAGTTTTAAACGCCGTCTCGGCCTTTTCCAAACGACCTAACTGGACATAGACGAGGCCCAAGTGGTAGTGAGCGTCAACATAGGCTGAATCAACCGCCACCGCGTCGGACAGAACTGTTTCCGCTTCATCGAGGCGCCCTTGCCGCTGGTAAATTAATCCGAGGTTGTACAGCGTAGCCACATGCTCCGCATCGATGGCCAGCGCCTTGAGCAGGATTTCGGCGGCCTCTGAGTAGCGGTTCTGGTCGGTAAAGGAGATGGCGAGTTTGCGATAGGGGTCGGCGCTGTCGGGGGCTAGGCTGATGGCTTCTTGGTAAGCCCTCACGGCATCTTCATTGCGGCGTTGCCGAACGTAAATATCCCCCAGAGCAATGTGTACTTCGGCTTTGTCTGGGGTGTATTCTACGGCCTGTAGAACTTCCTTTAGGGCCTGTTGAAATTGGCCTTTCTTGAGCAGGATGGATCCAAGCAGCAGACGCGCTTCTACATGAGTGGGATCCGCGGCTAGGGCTGCCAAGCAAGCATCGCTGGCCAAAGCGTAGTCGCCAGCTTGGCTTTGCTCCCTGCACTCGGCATAGGCTAGGGCCGCCTTTCCCTTTGCTCCGTCGCCGCAGGCTTGGAACGCGACGGATAGAAATAGAACGGCCAAGACGTTCCCGCCCCATTTGGATATCCGACTGCGCTGGGAAACCTTGCGATGGCTTCTACGAACCGGTGTCGGCATCCAGCGTGTGCAAACGGTCTTCAAAGAGGACGATCTTGGCAGCGTGCTTATCTCTCAGATCTTGGAAAAGAGCGCTGAAAAGGCGCTTCTCTTCCTGTTGGCTCAACCAGTAATGCACGCGACGAGCGGCTTGCTCAAAGGTTTGTGGCCGGGAGGGTAGTTTCTCTAGCACTTTGAAGATGGAGTACTGGGTTTTGCCGACATCGGCCTTGACGATTTTCACTGGTCCGTACAACTGCCCCACTGAGGCGCTATCAGCAGCGGTGTACAGGGCACCGTAGCGAACCTTATCGGTGGGATGCAGATGGAGCAGCCCCTTGTTCTTGGCCGCTTGCCAACGCTTGGATTTAGCGATTGCCAATTGCTGCATATTCTCACCGGCCTCAATGCGCCGGAGCAAGGCTTCGGCCTCTTGGTGTGTATCGGCTAAGATCTCGACCAAGCGGATCTCTGCCTTGAGGCGAAAGCGGTCTTGGTGAGTCTCAAAATAGCGGCGTTGGGCTGCTTCGCTCAGATCCATGCGCTCCTCCACCGCCTGCTTTTTGAGCGCGTCAATGAGCATGGACCGCTCCTTGACCGCAAACCAAGTCACCAAGGAGGAATCTTGGTCCAGACCTTTTTCCAGCGCCCCAAGATAAAATAGGGCGTCGGGTAGAAGGACGTCCTCGAGGGTGGAGGCCACTTGAGCGCTGTCCAGACGCTCGGGCTGGAATAGCCCGTCCTCGACGTAGAACTCCAACAGGTCAATGGCCGTGATGGCATTGTCCGGCAGGTGATACAGGATCTTATTTTGGTCGGCGGCACTGAGGGCCAGTTTGCGCCCCCCCCACTCAGCTGACAATGCGACCGTAGCGGCAATCTCAGCCGGATTCGGGCGCGGCTGGTAACGCTCTTTCAGTGCCTTCAGGGTCTTGTTGCGCTGGTCGACGAAGGCCCGCACTAGCGTGGTTTGGGCGAAGGCCATTAGATAGCTGGCCGGTGCTGGTTTCTCCTGCAAGATGAGAAACACTTCGTAATAATTCCCTATCCGATAGGGCCCGCAAAGCGTGTTTACTTCTTGGTCGAACAGGTCTTCGGCCACATCCAACGGCATGCCGTGCTGTTCTAAGTTGTCGCGCCCGTAGTACGTTTTGAGCACACCCCCTTGCCGCGCTGTCGCTTCGTCTATGGAACGCTCTAGCGCTACTTGCTCAAAGGGCTTGCCGCTCTCGACTTCTCGAAGGGCTTGGGTGGCCTCCGCTTCAGTCTCCGTGCGGATGCGCGCCAGTGCTAGCAAGCGATTCCACTTACTTTTTTTGAAGCGCTCCCGCAATTCCTCAAAAGGCACGTCGGACTTGCTCTTCACTTCGCGCACTAGGAATTCGAAAGACAACTTCTGCCGCCATTCTCGCTGTAGCTGCCGCTCGAAATCCGCACCTTGGTCTAGGCCGCGCTCCCGGGCCTCCAGCAGCATCAATTCCATATCGATCATGCTGTCGAGATAGTCGCGTAGCCCTTCGACCCCTTCTTTTTCACTGCGCAACAGGGCCGGCACATCCAGCTGGAATTGCTGCAGAGCTTGGGCCGTGATCACTTGGTCCGCCACTTGGGCCACGACATCAACACCCGGCTCGGGGTCGGAGCCACAAGCACCAAAAAACAGCCCTAACCCCAGAAATAACGACCAATGGCGCATATCAGTTCGCCTCGGCGGGACGACTCTTAGCGTAAAAGATCTCTCGCTGGAAGGGGAAATCTATGTCGATGGTCTCCACAGGTTCGCCTTTGAAGTCGTAGCGCAAAGGCATGTGTTCAATGTGTACTGTGAATTCCTCAACGTCGTAATCCAGTGGAGCAAAAACCACATGTCCGTCTTGCTCTTGGCCGCTGAAAATCAGGTCGTCCCTGAATAGGGTGCGGCGAATCAGATCCCTGCGGTCGGAGAACTTGCCCCGGGCATTGCCGCCGTAGGCTATAGCGTAGGGCCAGTAGTATTCGACCAGAGCCGAAGAGGAGAGCGCCTCGTAGCGCCGGCCGTTGGGGGAAGTGATATATATGTTGACGGGATCTATCTGGACCTTGGGATAGGCGTAGTTCTTGACTTTGAGCAGAAAGACGGTAAAGCGATCCGGCGCTTCGTCCTCGCCGGGCGGTTTCCACTCACCGTACGTATAGGGATTGGTGGGTACCGTATAGGGATTGGCCCGAGCATAGCCATCCGCATAACTCGATACCGCGGCGAATTGCCGATTCAGCATATCTTGGCTCAGAGGTAAGAGCGTAATCTCTAAGCGATCGACGATAAAGGAAATGCTGCGGTCATCGCCTATGACGTACTGCGCCTTCTGCTCCGAACTGGCAATTGCGGCAGACGCTGGCTCAATGGGGCCGGGAAAATGCCTGTAGCCCAATTTGATGCCACAACCGGTCGACAAGCTCGAGCCGAGCCCGAGCGTTAGTGCTAGGATAATTCCACGTATCTTCATGGCAGCCACCAGTTCCTCCTCAATAGGCTACGGCGATGGGCTGTACGCGGGCGTTAGCGCCCCGATCGGTTTCTATGTTTATCCGCACCAAATAAAGCCCTGGGGGCACGGTCCGGCCAGCGTCGTCGCGACCGTCCCAGACGGTCTGTTGGTGCCCAGATCTAGCTTCCTCAACTTGCATCTGCCGCACCCGATTTCCGCTGAGATTATAGATATCGACTGCTACCTGAGTGTCCTGTAATACTTGGAACAAAGTAAAGTTAATGGCTAACTGGTCGTTGATTCCGTCTCCCTGAGGAGTAAAGACCGCAGGTTGGATGGCCAGTTGTCCCAACACCGAATTCACCGACCCACCTTGAGCTACAATGCGCAGTTGGTTGGTGCCGATTTCGTCGCTCACATCTCCGCCTTCCACACTCTGAGGCAGAGAGTCTCCGGCCCATTCAAAGACCTCGGCGTCGAGTTGATCAGCCACCCCAAAGAGGGCGGTCTCAAAGTGCACTCGCAAGCGGTCGTCGCTGTCTTGTCGCACCGCTTGGGGCAAAAAGACGACAAAGCCGTCGGCTTCTATAGCCAGACTATCGGGTTCCACCGGCACCAGCGGGTCGCCCATGAGCAATTCCAGAAAAGTGCTGGCAGAGGGCGTGAGAAAGCGCACTGCGTCAAAGCCGTTTTGTCCGACACCGGAAAATTCGGCCCTGATCTCGTAGACCAGTTCGATCGTTTCACCCGGTTTGGCTTGGACTAGCTGGCTTGCTGGGTGTAGATCCTCGACGCGGGCCACTTCACCCAGAACTCGGTCGGCCAGCAGCGGAGACGCTTCTATGAGCAGCGAATCAATGCGGGCATAAGCCCACAACTCGTCGGTTTCCAACTGAATCTGCAACTGCAAATAGCGGCCCAGCGGCACCCGAGGCCGCTGACCGGATTGGCGCACGGGCGAGGACCAGAAGCTCCAATTGGTTTGATCGTCGATGATGGGGCCGCGCCAGCCTACCGAGGGCGGATCCCACGGGAAGACACGCGGTTTCAGCCGGTCGTAGTCGGACCGCGATACTTCTACCTGTTGCTGCAAATCGTTGTAGGTCTGATAGGAAATGGGCGTATCGTCTAGGCCGGTTTTGATCTCTACCTTCACTCGGGTCGGCGCTCCTGGTGCTGGCACAGGTTCTCCTCCGTCTTCTTTGCGCCACTGGCTGACGCCGAAGTGCACTTGGCCGATATTGACGATCCCACCTAGGTCCACCACCGTTGACACCCAGCGAGGCTGCGGCACAAAACCCCGCCCGTACACCTCGAAATCGGCCGCCGAAAAGCGAGCCCACGCACCGTGGTCGTCTGGAATGGGGCGGATGCGGAAAAACTGCAAGTACTGCAGGGGAAAATCCATATTGGTCTCTTCTTCAAAACTCTGGTCGGAACTGTCGAGCAAAATGTCCAAGGGTTGGTAGTAGAACTCTTGGGGGGTACGGGGCTCCATCTGGTTGACTAGGGCCACGTCGTTACTGCCGGTCAGCTCGTAGCGCTTGAGCGAGTAATTGGGCCGGTACGGCTCTTGGGTGAAGGGATCAACTCCCTCGGCCGGCACCCAGACGAAGCGTTGAGCGGGTATGGGCGTACCAAAATCCAGCGTGTAGAACTCGCCGAACCGGCTCCAGATATGCCCGTTGCCGTTCCAGTCCTTGATCGAGTAATGCGTCTCCCGGTCGCCGTCGACAAACTCTATGGGATTGGTCGAGTTGCCCGGCCGGGCAACCTCGCCAATGGCGCGCCAGGTCCGCGGTTTGCCCACTACGTAGTCCAGATCGATGGGCGTGCGGTAGCGCGTCCACACTAACTGGCTGACTAGATCCTCGTCCGGCTTGAGTTCGAAAGGCTGGATGGCCCCGGCTACAGCGTCGGTGTCCATCATGACGCTCAAAAAGGTCAGTTCTTTCCAGTCGGCACCGTCCCGTCCTCCCAGATGCCACTGAATTAGCTCTGCCATCCCCCTCTCAGGGCTCCCCAAGAGGGCGGAGGCGACTAGTACCGCAATGACAGTTCTCATGCCGTACTCCTAGCTCGAACGCAAAAAATGCAATAAAAAGAAAACAGGATGAGGACCAAAAAGAGGTCCTCATCCCGACGGTTAATCAGCACAGCCAAAAGCTAGCGCAATTGGCTCTGCATGTAGTTCTTGATCCGACCCCAGCTGTTGTCCTCGACCGCAGTCCCACTAGCACCTCCCATCGTACCGGCATTGGGGCAGTCTTCGCAGGCTAGGGTGTAGAAGTCAGGCATAAAATCGCCCTTCTGGTCCTGCTGCTCGTCCGAGCCGATGGGAATCAAGCGGTGGTTAAAGGGACCGGTGTCGGCATCGTTGGGCCGCGGCCCTAGATGGACGACTTGGTCTGCCGCAAAAATGTGCCGCACGCTCTCTTCTTTAGTCGGCTGGGTGATATCATAGGTTTCCATCGCCCATTCGATCGTATAAGAGACGTTTAGCGAACCATTCGAAGCACCGGCCGGCGACAGGGTCCACTCCGTGATGACCACCTCGGTCTGCTCTCCTTCGAAAATATCCTGGTTCCACAGGATCGACGGCAAGTCGATCTGCTCAATCAGGCTGTTGAAGAACACCGCTTGGCCCGGCAGGGGCAGGATGCGGATGTGGTAGCGCTGACCGGTATTGACGTGATCGAGGTTCACGCCTAGGAAGTCTCCGCCGCTGTGATCAATATCGAGGGTCAACTGCAGATTGTCGTCGGCCCACCAGCGTTTGGGATCTTCTTCGACCACGGTCAGGGTGTCGTCCTGGACGCGGTAAAAACCCCAGAGCCGGTTGTCCGGCGGCTGACTCCACGCCATGAAAAGGGCGAAGTCGAAGTCTTCCTTGGTGTAGCCGTCGTTGCCTGAGGCATCGTAGAAGTGCTCCGGCGTAAAGGCGAAAGACCGGTCGTACCAGCCCCAATCGCCTTCATCGCCGTCGATGGTCATGGCAGAGGGATCCGCCACCTGGGGCAGGAAGAATTCTGCTTCTACGTGCGCAAAAGCAATGCTGCTCGTAGCCAGCATCACGGCGCATCCCAGCAGTAGGAGTTTGTTGTTCTTCATGAGATACATTACCTCCATTGATGAGTTAAAAACTGATGTTACGCAGTCTTCCAGAAAATTCTCAATTTTACCCCAATATCTTGGGTCAACAGGCTTTGACAAACCACAAGATAGAGAGCTACTGCGTAACGTCAGTTAAAAAGAAGAACATGAATAAATAAAAAGGGCTGCGAAGTTGGTTTTTATGCACCTCCTTTCCTGTCCAATTGAACAGATGATTGTCGCGGGTCCGCGTCTAATCGGTACCCGTACTGGCGAAGATTCGGACAAAAGTCAGCGTCTCTTTGCGAGTGGCCTCTTCAAAGCTCTGGCGCTCCCACTGGAAGCCGGTGTTCATCGTCAGTTTGTACCCAAGATAAGCCGAAGTATTGGAAAAGAGAATCGAGAATACCAGGCTGCGAAAATCTTCGACGACGCCCACCTGCGCTTGTTCCGACTTCTTCTTTAGGTTGTCAAAGTTAGAAAACTCCGTCCCAAATGCCAACCAAGTCGTGCCTGGAATCACGGTATAGCGGGTGACCAAAAACAGCGTTTGCTCTAGACTCTTCGTGTCTTGTAGTGCTCGGTCGGACGGCGTTTCGCTGCGAAAGGTGCTCTTCCACTTGGGGAAGAGGGTGAAACTGTCGTTCAGACGGAGGGTATAATCGGCCTTGTTGATCAGACCCACAAAGGAGCGGTCGCGTCTTATATCGGTTTGGTCTCCTCGCTGGCTGAAAATTTCGTACTTCAGCTTGGCGGCGACATTCAGGTTGCGGATCCGGTGATAGCGCCCGCGCAGAAACAGGCTGTTGACAAAGGTGTCTTGATTGTCCAAAGGATCGGGGAAATCCGTCAAACCTATTGGATCGATCCAGCGGACTCGGTTTTCGGGGATATTGTCTTTGACGAATTTAAAGTGTTCGAAGACCGAAATATCCATCCCAGGCAGCCGCCAATCGGCTGTAATCAAGCCGTAATTAACCTCACTTGACCGATCTCTGCTGAGCAATTCTTCGCGCAGTCGTCCCGCGGTCAGTTGGACCTGCTCGGTCAGCCGCAGGCCGCCGTATAGGTTGTAGCCCGCATGGTCGCGCTCGTAGGGATAATCGGGCAAGCGGTCGTCCTCAAACCGGTCAATGAGCGTATTGTTGTTCATATCCATGCCGAAGAGGAACTCGGGCGGATCAACTGCATAGCGCAAGAAGGGTTCGGAGTAATCCGGCCGGCTGTTCTGGTTCTGATTGAAATCGGAGACAAAGTCGTTGTTCTCGTCGAGGCCGGGAAAGACTTCGGTATCCCCGCCCGCCGAACCGCCCGAAACCCCTATACCCGTTCCTAGCTGTCCGGCGCGGAACCAGTCGGCGAAGCGATCCTGATCGTCGTTGTCGTCGACGAACTCGAACAAGTTGCGTTGCTCGTCGCCGTAATCCACGCCGCCAAGGGAATTAGAGATAAAGCTGGTGGTGCTGTAATCGGGTTCCATGGTGAAGGCCTCTCCGTAAGCAAACCACGGATAATTGATGTAGGAGGCCGTCAAATAGGCGGCTTGAGCGGTGGCTTGGTCGGCGGCCAGCTTGGTGAAGTTTTGGTTGGGGAAGCGCTGGAAACGCCGGTTGACGGCGTACTCGGCGCGCACGTTGAGCCCGGCCATATCGGTTATTTCCATATCCACGCCGATGACCTCGTGGCCCGTGGGCAAGCCGTATTCAAAGCGCAGGAAGCGCTGGTTGGTGCCGTCGGTAACCTCGCCCCGAGCTTGAGCCACCGGCAAGAAGACCTCATCTCCCAAACGATCGACCTGCATATTGGAAGCCACTTCTACCTTGTAGTCGTTGGCAATAATCAGCTCAAACTCTAGTTTGCGAGCCTCTTGGAATATGGGCAGCTTTTCGGTGGGCCGGAAATCGTTGCGGATATCGTAGATCAGCTCCAGCACGTCGGCCCCTTTGGCTTCGATATTGCCACCGCTGCGCACCCCGCCCCGGATGATGGGTTTTATTTCAGTGTGGACTTCGCCGTCGATGATGACCCGGTCGAAGAACAGCAAAGCCCCCGAATCGGGCGACTCAGGCGAGTCGTCGGAGATGCGTATGGTGACGGTCTCGACATTGCCCGTGTTCTGCGGTTTAGTGAGAATCCCCTTCAGGGAGTTCTCGCCAAAGGTCAGATCGGTGCGCGTGTTGGCCACATTTATCCACGTCCCGCCCATCTGAGCGAAATCCCCTAGCTGGGACACAGCCCTCGCGCCGAATAACCGGGTCGTATTCTCAGACCGGCTGGCCGGGGAAGATTCGTTATTGGCCAGATTACCAGGGGAGTTGAGCCGCGAACTAAGCAAGGTTAGGCCATATTTATCCGTGAGGAAGTCCCACTGAATGCCGTTAAAGGTGGGTTTGGAGAAAGTGAGCGGGGTCATCGTGGTGCGGATTGATTCCCCTACGGTCATTGAGGTGAAGAATTGACCTTTGTGGGCCGAAGATACGATGACCCGGCTAAACCAACCGCTAAATTTGGGGCTTTTGAAGATGCCGCTGCCCTGTGGCTGCGGCTGGTTTTCGGTCCAGTCGTAAATTCTGAATCCGCGCGAGATGTAATTGCCGAAGATGTCGTAGTTGCGTTCCCCCTCTAGCAAAATATCGACGTAGCGCTGGTACTGTTCGCGGGCGTAGTTGCTATACTCCCACCCTTTCCAACGATATTCGTAGTACAGATCTTGGGGCAAGTACCACTTCCTGCGATTGGGTGCCAATGCACTTGCATGGACTCGCGCCCCATAGATCCCGGGCTCTTGGATAGGCCGGTACCCGGTCGCCAACTGGGCCTCTGCCTTTTCTAGGGCAAAGACCGAAAGGACAAAGAGCGGCAGTAGTAATCGGCCGCTGTGGACTTTCGCCCGAACCATAAATCACCTCCCGTAATCGCAGTGCCGGTCGGCCGCCGTAGCGACAGGCCACCGGATCTGCTCCGATCGCGACTGGATTTAGTAAGCCACGTTAATGATGCGGACCATACCCTCGTCGCCTGCCTGTGAGTCTAGGCTGATATGACACAAATAAATCCCCGGCAGAACCCGTTTCCCCGACTGATCCAAACCCGACCAGTTGAAGCCCCAGAAGCCATCCGGTCGCCGTTCGCCCGTCACTTGGTCGACTAATTCGCCACTGAGTGAATAGACTTTTACCCGGGCCGGCACATCCACTTTCAGCACGGTAAAGCGGATTTCGAGCTCATCGCCTACCCCATCTCCGTTGGGTGTGAATACCGGAGGATGGAGCGACAAATTGTCGATCAGACGCCCCTTTTGCGCTTCCTCGGGAAAGAATACCGAAGTCGAAAAGCGGTCAGCGGGTTCGCCAACCTGCCACAATTCCGGCTGTTCTGTGTTGCCGACTGCGGCGACAAAGAGGTACGGGTTCTGCACTACTGTCACCTCGAAGTCCACTTCGACTGGTTTTTGGCTGACGGAGTTGGGCAATTCAATGATTAGCGAGTCGGCCATGATCTCCACGGCGGTCGGTTCGATCTGCTGCCCTCCGACCCGGACCGCCAGACTGGTGGCCTCGGCCTGCGATGGGGTTTCCAGTAGGATCCGGTTGAAACCGACATCGCCCTCCCCCTCTACGGGCGTCAGCACATAAGTGAACATCTGCGGTGCACCGGGGGTGGCCTCTTTGGGGTGGATATCGCCCAAAACCTCAGAAATAAAGGCGCTGGTATAGTCCAGCGCCAGCGAGCGCAGCGTGGGTGCCGCTTCTGGAGTGTCCGCATTGAAAATGACCCGGAACTGCACAAACCGGCGCGGACTAGGCGAGAGAAATTCTTGGCCGGAAAACTGGTACACATTGCTCCAGGCGCTCCAGTCGTCGCCCGGTGCCAGCGTGGTATCGACCTTGCCCCGCGCCGCTTTAGGCAGTTTCTCCCAGGCCTTTTTGGTAGTCAGCGAGCCCGATTTCTTGTAGTAAGTGTACTCCTCGGCCAGCGTATTGCCCGAGCGCGTCTGCGCCTCAAGGCGGGTATTGGGCGGAAGATCTGCATCCCAGCGCAACCGCTGTAGCACTTGGGGCCGGTCGCTTATGCGGATGAAATCCGAGACCATTTCAAATCTCGCTGGGTACCCTATGGGCATGACGATGAATTCAGAGACCGCTCCCGTAATACCTACACCCGTGTACACGGCGTTGAAAAAGCGTATGGGCATCGGCGGGGCCAATAAATAGGTGAGTTCTTCGGGCCGGGGCCAGTCGCGGCCCTGGAAATCGAACAGGATGTTAAAATCGGGCTCGCCCGTCGGCTTTAATGTCCCGTCCGAAGTCAGGATCCGGTGATCCTCAATACTCGGCTTAAACCACGTATCGGCCGTCTGCTCGGCTAGGAGGATGAAGCGGTTGACCCAGAACACCGCCCCCAGATCCCATACCCACTCGGGTATTTCGCCCTCCTGTGGATTGAATACAGCCCAATTGCTATTGACATCGCCATCGGCCATTTCAGAGGCTCGATTGTTCTTATCTACTATGCTCCCGCCTCGCTCTATGGTCCCCATAGCCACGTTCTCCCCATAGGAGAAGACTTCCACTTCGGCGAGGGCCGCATTGAGACTCTTAGCATCGATTCGGATGCGAATGAATTGCATCGGATCGAAATCGGTCTCGAAAGTTACTTTGTCTTGGACGGAAAAATCGATCCACTTGAAGTTGGCCTTGCGGAACCTAGAAGACGCATTGTATTCGACTGTAGTCTCGGTATTTCGCTTGGTCGTACCGCCGACTAAGTGGAACTGGAAAACATCTTGGTTTTTGGGCTCGCGGTCTCCGTCGGCGGCAAAGACGCGGAATTCTTGCAAGGGCCGAGCGCCTTCCTCATCGGGGAAAGTCAAGCGGATACTGGTCACCGGCACTACCCGGCCCAGATTGATTTCGAGCCACCAATCCTCCAAGGGCGCGTTCTGGTCGGGCTGCCAATAGGTCGCAGGATCACCGTCAATGACCAAATCGGCCGTAGCCTGCCCGGAACCGATCTTCCATACGCCGCCTTGGGCTTCGCCGCCTTCTTTTAATTTGTGAGTGAAGCGCGTGGCGTTGAGCGCGGCGTTGATCGGCTGGTCGAACTTAACTGGTCTGATGGTCCCGTCGTCGTCAATGGCGACGATATCCCGTGGAAAAGTCCAAGTATCCCACTGAGCTTTCGAGTTGAGCTCAAATACCTCTTGGGCCGCCGCTGGACCGACACACCATAGTGCCAGTTGCACGGCGACACCAAACGACAACCAAAGCTTGTTCATCAGCCTACCTCCTGCGCTAATACATCTCAGTAGACAATCCCAACTGGAGCCATGCGCACAAAATCCCCCCGTTCCGTAGTCACCTCCACCTTCGCCATGTACAAGCCGGTCGGCAGCAACTCGCCCGTCTCGTTCCGACCATCCCAGGACTGTGAAAAGACCCCACTGCCACTAACGCCGTCGAAAAGGATCCGAACCCGGCGGCCGGATAGATCAAAAATTTCTATCTGGGTATCGACGGGGCGCACCAGTTGTACGAGCGTATAGTTGACATCGGCTTGATCGTTGAGGCCATCTCCATTGGGCGAAAACACCGGAGGCTCCACTATAAAGGCCGGCAGAATGGCGCGCGAAGACCCAGCGGAAGTCAGGACGCGTATGCTGTTGGTCAAGACTTCGGGATTGGCATCTCCCGGCAGGATCCGCTGAGCCGGTTCATCACTCTGGGTGTCGAAAATCTCGGCTTCAAAAAAAGTTCCTTGGACAAAAACCCGGCCATCGAATATCACCCGGAGCGAACCTCGTGCATCCATGCGCTGGTTGGAGAAGATCAAGGTGAGACTACTCTCCTCCTCCAAGACCTGCTCGGGCTCCACGGCGACGGGCGGGCTGCCGATCAACAACTCTCTGAAACGCGGCTTGGAAGGAGTCGAAATGCGGATGGCATCAAAGCCCACATCTCCCGAGGCCACATTGACGCTAAGATCGTAGGCTAAGGTCGATAGAGCACCGGCATCCACCACCGGCACGGCACCGAAGGGCTGTGGATCATCCAATTGCGAAATTTCGCCGACAGCCTGTTGGGCTAGCGGCGGTATAGAGTGCTCGACACTCATGGATTTGATCCGTATTCCATCTAGGATCTCATCGCTTTCCATGGTCACTTCAAACTGGAAAAAGCGCCGTGGACTGGGCAACTGAATAAGCTGGCCCGACTCGGAAAAAGGGGTTGACCATTCGCTCCACTCTCTTTGGTCGTCCTCTATGGGTCCCTTTTCGACCAGCGTCAAGCCATTGTACTCTGCCTCGGTCACCACTGCGCGTTGGCGCGTAAAGAGATTGGAGATTTTGTAATACACCTTGGGCGAATCGTCTAAGCCCGTGCGCATGCGCACGGAGACGCGACCGGACGACTCGGAGACGACTTGCGCATTATCGTCTTCTTGGCGCAGGTGTTCTACTTCCCAGAAAAGGCGGGAGAAGTTGGCTTGTTCACTCAAATCAATGACTTGGGAGAGAAAACGTCCGGAAGGCGCGAATCCGGTGCCAAAGATTTGGATCTCGGCCAATTCGAAGGGATTGGCGGAATTGATCCGCAGGCGCAGAAAGCGGATAAACTGTAGTGGGAATGCGGTCTCCGATAGGGGATCCCGGGTGAAATCCACCCGCTTCAAAAACGAGTAAATCGGTACTTCATCTTGGTTGAAGCTAGTGCCGGCGTTGATGGACAAATCATAGGAACGGATAAAATCGTCGCGGAAGGGCCGCCCTTCTTCATCAACTCCCTCCAATCGCGGAAAAAAGACGATGCGGTTGGCCGGGATGCGGGTCCCCAAGTCGATAAAGAAAGCCTGGCCTTCCTGAGATACTCCTAGGCGTTTGAAGCGATTTTCTGACGAAGTGTTGGGGTTGCCGTCTACAAGGGGTAGATTGGTATCCTTGAGAGCGGCATTATCCCAAATATGGGCTTCAGCACGCTCATCAATGAAGCCCGCCGGCACAACATCCTGCCAAGTCAATTGCTCCACAATGTTGTCTTGGGAGCGAAAACCCAAAAGCTCGATGGAGCCGTCGGGCGTGAATGTCGCTGCCGAGGAAGTGAGCCTCTCAGATTCCCAAGCCCGATCTCCGCCCACAGTCCACAGGCGAATATCGGCTCCAACTTTGGTTCCAATAACCAATAAAATTGCAGCCGACCACAGCATCGGGTTTAGCGTGAGAGTATTTTTTTCTCTACAAGTCATCTGTTGTCAATAAGTTGGGAAGTTATTCAAGGTATCGAATTCGCTCAGAGCATGTCAAGAATTAGATCCTCTAGAGTTGGCAGGGATCAATCTAAAGCTAGCGAGTTATCAGCAAAAATGAATTGTAAACGAATAAAAAACATGCGTATCTTTAATAACACGCTACTTCATAACTCATTAAAATCGCAGTTACTTAAAGAGAAAATGCACTATTGTTATCGCGCAACATGTCCCTCGTGAGTTTCGCTAATCGAGACAATCGACGGTAACGGGAATGAGTCCGACGCAAACCTGGCTCTTCAGAATTTTTTCTATCCTTGTCGGCTTCATGCTAGTAGGTGTGGTAGAAGCGCTGTTACACCTAGTGCCCGGCTTGAATCCCCAACCCTTAGTCATCACCTTGGCCGAAAAGGGAGATGCGTCAGTTCGCTCGATAAACCCTCTTTATCCGGCTATTTATTTTTCTCAGCACCACAAAGGCCAGCGTCTAGCCAGAGGTCGTATGGCGCCCCAGCCTTTTGTAGAGCCCAGTGCGCTGCCTACCTATCGGGTGGCGGTGGTTGGAGCCTCCACTGTGCAGGGCTTCCCCCATCCCCGACGACTAGCGGCTGCGACTTTTCTGGAAGCCATGCTGCAAGATGCCCTGCCGAGTCGCCAAGTGGAGGTTTTCAACTTGGGCATCACTTCCATCGCCAGTTTTGCCGTCGCGCAAACCCTAGCCGATGCCTTGCCCTTGGTAGAACCAGATGCCGTGGTGGTCTATACGGGCCACAACGAATTTTACGGCATCTACGGCTCTCACCAAGAGCACCGAACGCATCTTTACAACACCTTACATTACAATTTAATGCGGTGGAGAATCCCTCAATTGCTGGATGGACTGGTCGACGCCTTGCGCCCAAGTGGGGTCTCTTCACGCAATCTACTCGAAAGCCTAGGTGAACGAGGGCAAGTGCCTCTTGCCAGCCGTCGTCGCCGCTTGGCCCAGGAGGATTTGGAGACCAACCTGCGCCGAGTAATAGCCCTGTGTCGCGCAAGCGAAACCCCGCTGGTTTTATGCACGCTAGTGTCCAATGACACCGGCTTTGCTCCGGCCGCATCCGGAGCTCCGCCGTTGACTGGTGTCTCCTTAGGCCAGTGGCAAACTTGGGTGGATTCGGCCGCGACGGTATTGACTGCTAGCGAAGTAACCTCGGTCGAAGGGGGACTGGCAGCCTTGGAGCAGGCAGCGGCGCTGTGGGCCGATTCGGCGTGGTTGCGGTATTTGCAGGGGCGGGCCCTGAGTCAACTGGGAAAGCCCCAAGAGGCCTTTGCGGCCTTTGTGCGGGCGCGGGATATGGACACAATGCCTTGGCGGGCCCCCAGCGCCCACAACGAGGTGATCCGTTCGCTGGCCGACGCCGAAGACATCCTCCTAGCCGATGTCGAACAGGCTTTCCGCCACGCATCCCCTCCCGAGGGGATTGGCTGGGGATTGATGAACGACCACGTCCATCCTTCTTTGGACGGTCAGATTCTAATGGCGCGGACCATGCTGAGGGCTCTCCGCCCCCTATTGGAGGAACAGCCCACCTCTTGGGAAAAAATCCGCAGCGATGCGTCGTACCGGACCGCATTGGGCGATCTGCCGGTCGAGCGCGTCGCGCTCCAGCGCACCGTTGCCGCTCTGTTCAGCAAGCCACCGATGGCGCGCTACAATGCCCACAACGCGCGTTTGTTCTACGACTTGGCCGCGACGGATTGGCAGGCCCTATCGGCTGCCGAGCAACGCGGGATCGAGCAATGGACTCAAAACCCGACCGAAGTACCCCTAGTGCTGGAAGTGGCCGATCAATTATTTGCCGCCGATGCCTTAGCTCGTGCCGAAGTCCATTACGTTGCCGCTCGGCGCCAAGCTCCCTTTACGCTGCGAGGAGATCTATGGGCGGCGGTCCGCTGGGCTTGGACGCTACAACTGCAAAGAGAGGAATTCACCTCGACGCACAAGCGAGAATTGCAACTAGCCTTGGTTAGAGCAGACTTTCTGGCGCAGGGCAAATCAGCGCCGCAAAGTACCCCTATCTTGAATTATATCCGGGGGCAACTGCACTATTTTCTCCAGCAACACGAACAAGCACTGCCTTATTTAGAGGCCGCTTTTCACGTCGAGGAATTTCGCCGACAGTTTATGGATACGCTATTTCCCGTTCTGGCTGCTGAATTGTTCTACGCGGGCCGTGCAGACGAAGCTCGCCATCTCGCCCGTATCGTCAGTGATGAGGAAGGGGGCAATCCCCATTATATTCGACTCGTCGAAATCCTCTCCCGCGACGGCACCCAGACTCCTTCCCCCTAAGAGCTTGTCCCAAGGAATTCATCGTGTCACAGCCCCCCATTTTCGCCCCCGACGACAAGGAAGACATATTCGCTTTTTTTCAGCAGTATAAGTACGCCGTAGTCGCCGACGCCCTACCGCCCGACGACATTCGCACTCTCAACGCCTTTGTCGATCGCTCTAAAGGGGAAATTCCGCGCGAATGGGGGCCTGACCGCTTGGGCGTCTTTTCGCACGGACAAATTTTGGTTCGCCATCCCGAGTTGGATCGCTTTATTCAGCCGGCGGTTTCATACGATCTAGTGCAGACCATCATGGCTCCCCAACCCCGCTTTGCCCAATTCGATTTCCGCGACGTGCCCGCTGGCAAGGGCGACAGCGAGATGCACTTCCATCGCGACCGTCCCTACCAGCCCACCACCGAGACCGAGCCAGAGCGTCCCTACGAATGCACCTATGTCTGCGCCATCCACTACTTGAGCGACGTGGGGGCCGGCGACCCCTGCTTTTGCGTTGTGCCCAACAGCGGTCCTTACGAGACGGTGGACGAGGCCCGCGTCCAGCTAGGCGATGCCTATGCGGAAGTGCCCATCCGCGGTCCGGCCGGCACTTTGGTTTTGTACGACATCGCCATTTTTCACACCCGCCTGCCCGGACAACGCGCCCGCGCCCGGCGCACCTTGCACCACTACTACAGCCGCGCCGCCAGCCAGCCCCTGACCAATTGGGTGCTCCTCCCTCAGCGCTTGGCCGAACATCCCGACCCTGAGCAACGGACCTTTTACAGTCAGTGGTCCGCGGCCACCCAAGCCTACGCCGAGGCTGGTTTTTCCTCGGAGTACTACGAGGAACACGTGCTGGAGAAGCTCACCTAACTACAGCGACCGAAGTCCTTGCCCACAGGAGCGAATCGTGCAGGTACAAGATCTATTCATCTCCGGCCAAGAAGGCTATCACACCTATCGCATCCCTGCCTTGGCTGTAGCGCCAGACGGTGCAGTGCTGGCCTTTTGCGAAGCGCGTCGCCACACTGGCCGCGACGACGACCAGATCGACATTCTCCTGCGTCGCAGCACGGACGGCGGGCGCACTTGGGCACCTCGCCAGCGGATCGTCGCCGATGGCGAGCGGACCTGCGGCAATCCCTGCCCCGTAGTTGACCATGACCGCAGCGAGGTGTTGCTGCCCTTTTGCAAGGACAACCAGGAGGTCTTTGTCAGCCGCAGCGCCGACAGCGGGCGCACTTGGGCTGACCCCGTGGAAATCACCTCCCAAGTAAAGGCTCCTGCGTGGACCTATCTCGGCACGGGACCCGGCCACGGCATTCAACTGCAAAGCGGTCGCTTACTCGTGCCCTCTTGGGTCGATGAAAGTCCTGGCCCGGCTACTTGGCGTCAGCCGCCGGCCACTTGGGGCCAAGTGCAGTCCTCCATTGCTTTTTACAGCGACGACGGTGGTCACACTTGGCAGGTTGGAGCCAAGTTGACTCACGACGCGTCAGACGAATGCGAGGCCGTGGAAATGGCCGATGGGTCCCTGTACATGACGCTGCGCAGTCGCAACGAACGCCGCTGCCGGGGCTGGTCGCGCAGCCGCGATGGCGGCGCAACTTGGTCTGCGGTCGCCTACGAGCCGGCCCTGCCCGAACCCTCTTGCCAAGGCAGCATTGTGCGCCTCGACGACGGGCGCGTCTTAATGGCGCATCCCAGCAAGCCAGACGAGCGCGCCGAGTTGACTTTGCGACTGAGCGAGGACCAGGGTCTCAGTTGGCCCATAGCGCGGATGCTTGAGCCGGGTGCGGCGGCGTACTCCGATTTGGCCGTGGCTCCCGACGGACAGGTTTTGTGTCTATACGAGGCCGAGCACTACGGCTGTTTGCGCTTGGCTCGCTTTGCGCCGACGTGGATTTCGGAAGTCAGAACATCACCGGGATGACATTGCCCACTGTGCCGGTAAACGCGTCGATGACCAGCCACAGACCTCCGGTGGCGAATTGACCGGCGATCAGGCCGAGAAAGAAGGGGCGGATTTTGTGGTATAGACCGACGCCGCCGTAGCGCAGGATGACGAGTTTGATCAGCCAGGCCAAAAAGACGGAGAACCAGATGTAGCGCATGGTCCACCCGGCGCTGACGGCGAAGCCCAGCGGGTGGAAGGGCCACCACATCAGACGCTGGCGGGCGATCATGAGGAGGGCCATGACCAGGCCGCCGCTCAAGGTCCAGAGCCAGCCATCGACGCTGACGCCGGAGGGCTCGCTCAATTTGCGCAGGGCGAATCGGGAGGGATAGCTCGGGAAGCTCTGGCCGAAAAACTGGTTGTGGAGATTGACTCCGCCGTAGTCATAGGCGAGGTGGAGAGTGTAGTAGATGGAGACGGCGAGGGTAATGAACATGGCCCCGACAATGCCCCACAAGAGCCGACGTCGGTTGCCCGCGGTCTCGCTGGTCAGGCGCAGGCCGTTGGACAGGGGGGCCATCATAAAGACCAGCAATTCGCCGACCCAGATGAGGGTATAGGCCGAGGCCACCATGCCCTTGGCCCCTAGAGCCGGGACGCCCACCCCAGAAACCACGAAACCAAGGGGCACCATGGCTGGGCTCAAGGTGGGGATGCCGGCCTCGACAATGGCGCGCGTCAGGCCGATGAAGATGACGAGGGCCGCAAAGACGAACAGCGGCGCGATCCAAGCGGGAATGCCGCTTTGCCACAGCCAGATAGTCATGCCCGCGGTGCCGATGAGCAGCCCCAACAGGGCGCTGCGGTAGGACATGATCTCATCGGCATCGTCGATCTGGCCCTTCTTGGACACGGCTTGACGCCACACCTCGGCTAGGTGGTGCCGCCCCACCCATAGGCCCGCCCCCACCATTACGATCAGGGCCCCCATCATCTGGTGGCCGGTCACTGGAGTGCTCCAGGGGCCGAGGGTGGCTTGTAGGGTGTCGATGCCCAACAGGCCGAGGACGTGTTGTTGCAGCGTATAGACGAGGAGAAAGAACCACAGGCTGAGCGAGAGGGTGGAATTGATGAGGAAGGAGAAGCCCAGCATGAGGAAATTGAGGTTGACCGGCAGATTGGTGCCGAAGAAGGACACGCTGGTGTTTAGCTGGATCTGGGCTACGGAGGGGAAATAGTGGTGCAGGGCATTGAGGCTGCCGACGAGGAAGGGGATGGCAAAGCCGATCCACATGAGCCTGCTTTTAAAAAAGGGCTTGAGCAGGGAGGGCCGGCCCTCGTCCTCGATCATGGCTAGGGCCACCTGGGCGAGGGGATAGGCCAGGCGCTCGTGTTCGACCCACTGGCGGCGCAGGATCACGGCAATGGAGATGAGGGTGGTGTACAGAGCGGCGTAGAACAGCAGCCAGTAGCCCAAGGGGGGCAACCAACTGGCCCAGGGGATGGCCGTGGTGCCGATACTGCCTTCGTAGAAACCGCGCACGGCCTCGGGGTCGCCCATCAGCATCCATTCGGTGAGATGGGGATGGACGACTTCGGCCCATTTGTTCTCGGCTGAGGCGTAGTAGTAGGTCCCGGTGATCATGGGCAGGAGCATGCCGGTCACGCCTCGGGAGGGGATGGCCGCGGCGACCATCATCATAATGGCGATGGTGACCAGTTCGCCCCATTGCAGACCCCATTGCCGCTTGGGCAGGGCCAGTGCCACGTGGACGGTGATCAGCAGAAAAAAAAGCAGGCAGTACGCCGCCGGGGTCGATGAGGAAAAGCCCATGGGCGTGCCCTTGACCAGCATGGTGGTATGGGGCACGCCGAGGGCGATGGCAACGCACAGCAGGGCACCGAGAAACAGGCCGCGGAAAGTGATGTGGGCGTCGGGGCGTTCTCGGGCTCGGGGCGCGGTGCGTTCGGCGAGACGGGCCCGCAGACTGGCGGGGATTTCTTTTTTCAAGCTGGATGCCTAGATTGCAGTCGCTCGGTGGGCTGAGCACGGGGATTTTGTGGAGGCCAAGCCTTGGGCTATCTTGGTCCCAACCTATGTTTTCCAGCCGCAGCTTGTCAATGCCTTGTCGGGTCCGACGGACTAGGGCGAACTTGCCGCGTCGCGCCACTGAATTGCGCCTGTCGGGCAACCAGACGCGCATCCGCAAGATGGTTAAACTCGAATAACGCCTGCTCTATCACTCCCGTTTCCCTTTGAGGTAATATAGCAATGCGGAATGATTTGAACGATCCGAGCGGTGGATCGTCTTGCAGGTAGGGGCGAGCGATCGCTCGCCCCTACTCCAGGAATTCTGGCGGGATCATCCTGAGTCAGAGAAACCTCTCAGGGCTTGGTTCGCCATCATGCGATTAAGGTGCTATTCTACTCCGCACGAAATGCACCAAGATTTTCCTTCTGCCAGCTTCTTGGGACAATGGCGCACGGTTTTCAATATCGGCGGCAACAAATATCGGCTAATTGTGGATATGCGCTATGACTTGGGAAGAGTGTATATCCGCCATGTCCTCACGCACGCAGAATACGCTCGTCGGACGCAGACAGGCACTTTATAGCCAAGGAGTACCCAATGGCTGAAGTACTCGATTTTACCAAACCTCATGTGTTGAGAGACAAAGGAGAATACGATATCGCCGTTGCCGAAATCGATACCCTCCTCGACACAGATCCTCAGCCCGGATCGGAGGAGTATGAGCGGCTGGAGTTTCTATCTGTTCTGGTGCAGGCTTATGAAGACACTCATTTCCCGGCTTATGAGAAGCCCACGCCCCAAGAAGTGGTTGATTTTATGCTGGAGCAAAAGGGCCTTTCCCGGGCTGATCTGGCGCAGTGGCTGGGCGGTAGAAGCCGAACTTCGGAATTTTTTAATGGAATTCGCCCGCTCTCTATTCGGCAGATTGGCGCTTTGAGAGCGCATTTGGGCATTCCAGCGGATTTACTGATGAACTTTTCCCCATAGATTGGCCCTTGCGTCGGGCCTCAAGGAGCAGCCATGCCCCGACAAACCCCCAACATCATTTACATACTCGCCGACGACATGGGATACGGCGATATGGGATGCAACAATCCCGACTGCAAAATTCCCACGCCTCATCTCGACCGTCTCGCCACCGAGGGGATGCGCTTTACTGACGCTCACGCTTCCTCCAGCGTCTGTTCGCCCAGCCGCTACGCCCTGCTCACCGGCCGCTATTGCTGGCGCACCCCGCTCAAAAGCAGCGTCCTGTGGCCTTGGGATCCGCCCTTGATAGAAGCCGACCGCCTCACCGCGGCTAAGCTGCTGCGCGAACAGGGCTATCGCACTGCCTGCATCGGCAAGTGGCACCTTGGCTGGGAGTGGGCGACCAAGGACGGCAAACCGGCCTATGGCGACGCGCCCATTGGTCACCTCGACCGCGACCAGCGCCTAGCACTAGAGCGCAACATCGACTACAGCCAACCCATCGGCGGCGGTCCCCTAGCCTGCGGCTTTGACTACTACTTTGGCGTCGATGTGCCGAATTTCCCGCCCTACACTTGGTTTGAGCAGAACCGGCTGGCCGCGGCCCCGACCGAGCAAAAGCCCGAGGAGATGTTTGGCTTGCCTGGGGCCATGAAGCCGGGTTGGAAACTGGAGGACATGGTCCCCGAATTCGTCCGCCGCGCTCGCGCTTACATCGCCGAAGCTGGCTCCGATCCCTTTTTCCTCTACCTGCCGCTGACCTCGCCGCACACGCCGATTGTCCCCAATCAGGAGTTTATCGGACGCAGCGGAGCGGGGCTATACGGCGATTTTGTCTGCGAAGTCGATTGGGTGGTCGGGGAAATCATGGCCGCGCTCGACGAGCAGGGGTTGGCCGACGACACGCTACTTATCTTCACCAGCGACAACGGCCCCGAGTGCAGTCCGGCCGCGGCCGGCGGCTGCTACGAGCACGTGCGCCAATTTGGCCACTACAGCATGGCCCATTTGCGCGGTGCCAAGCGCGACACTTGGGAGGGCGGGCATCGCGTGCCCTTTGTCGTGCGCTGGCCTGGGGTCACGCCGGTCGGATCGGTCTGCGACCAACTCACTTTGTTGGGCGATTTTATGGCTACCTGCGTTCAGTTGACTGGGGGCCACTTGCCTCCGGGAGTGGCCGAAGACAGCATTAGCGTATTGCCCTTGTTGCAGGGACAGATTGACGCGCCAGTGCGCCGCTCAGCCGTCCATCATAGTTGCGCGGGTCGCTTTGCTCTGCGCCAAGACGACTGGGTCTTTATCGACGCCCCTTCCGGCGACGACAACCGCGAGCCGGATTGGTTTAAGGCGGAGCGGGGCTATAGCGACCACAATTTTCCCGGGGAACTGTTCAACCTCAAAGACGATATTGCCGAGCGGCAGAATCTGTACGATCAGCACCCGGATATCGTGCGCAGCATGTCGCGCCGCTTGGAAGAAATCAAAGCTCAAGGCGAGGCACTGGCCGGGCCTTATGACGGGGCGCTGGAGGAATCGGAGTAGAGAACTTCTAAAGTACACGACCGTAGGATTTCCCCTGCCCGCCTGCGGGCAGGATGCCCGCGCTCCCAGGGCAAAACTAAAAACGCCCACTCACTCAGGTTAGGTGTCGTGTACCTAGGAGAACTTCTTCACTCGCCCTTGATTACTTTGAATTTCTGCGCCGCTTCTTCCAAGCCAACGAATCGGCTGTAGATTGCCACTCGGCTTAGCTTGCCTTGCCAATCCCTGCCACCGCTAGCTTCGTCGCCGAAAAGTAGTGGGTATAACTCCCAGTTGCTGAACTCTCCTTGGATCCCACTGCCGGAGTAAACCAACGCTCCATCGACGTAGCAATAGATGTTCCCCGGAAAATAGCTGACGATTACGTGCGTCGGTTTTCCGGCGTCTATTGTGCCAAAAGAAAACTCTCCTCCTTGTGCATTTGCCCCAGTGCGCGGGGTGCGAATTCTCATGGCAAAGCGATTTTCCGCTTGACCGAGGGTGAAGTTGCGATTGGTGGCGTCCTTTGAAAACGAGACGATACGCGCTGGGCCGTTCTGATTTAGGTTGTTCGTCGTAACTAGGCACTCAATTGTTAATTGATTGCTTTGCTGACATGATGAGAGCACCCGGTCGGCAGCATTCTTGGCGACGAATGCGCCGTTGGTCAGTTCCATCTGTCCGTCTTCAGCGATGGTTGCGCTGGCGCGCGCTTCGATCTCGCAAAGGTGTGTCGCTTCTCTGCTGGTGTCGAGAATCGCGTTGTCGCTATCTGCGCTCTCCCAAAGAAAAACGAGACCGTCGTGAGAGCCGGGGAATGTGGCGTATTTGCCGATGTCCGCTGGGGATTTGGGGAGCACGTTAATTGCGAGTGCTGTGGTGGATGTCGCGCCTTCTGCGTCAGTAACTGTGAGCGTTGCGGTGTATTGACCGAAATGTTCGTACACGTGCGTTGGGTTCGATTCGCTAGCGGTTGTGCCGTCGCCAAAATCCCAGTGATGTTGCAAATCGCCCGCGGCGGAAAATGTTACTGCGAGTGGTGCATTGCCTTGGAGTACATTGGCTGATGCCTTGGCTTCCGGGCGGATTTTCTCGCCTGGTGCATACGGCGTAAAGCGATAGGCAAAGTCGCTGTATGAGGCAGCGAATGTATATGCTCCCGGCTGTGCGGTTCCAATGGGGACGACTTCCATGTTCCACGTATCGACGCCGTCGATTTTATACGGTTGATTGCCCGACAATTCGAGGGTTATCGTCTGCGGGTTGGTGGTGTAAACGAGATAGTATTCCCCGGGTTTGGCGAGGACATACCGCCCACTGTCGTCGCCGATTGGTTCGAGCGTGTCAAATGCTGGCGCGGCGGCCATAAACGATTTGAGGAATGCGATCCGCTGCGGGCTTTCGCCGCGTAGCTCGCCGCCTTTTGCCCACCAGAGTAAGTCTTCGGGGTGTTTGTACGTTTCTCCGTGCCCGACGTAGCAACCGGCAACAGTACCCGCCCAAAAGTGTTGCACCATCTGCCGCGCGCTGATATTGCCCCACCCTTGTGGAATGTCTCCCTCGTAGCGGCATTCGTCGTAAATCACGGGCTTTTTGTATTGGCTGCGATAGCGGATACCGTGTTCCATGTTGGAGGTTTGAATACTGGTGTGCGTCACCCACGGCTTGCTGTGGTCGTACCAGCGCCGCCCATTGTGAATCCCGCGCAGCCGCTGATATGGGTCGTGGTCGCGGATGATTTGGAAAAATCGATCCCAGTCTGATTCTTCTTTCGCTGGCATGAAGTCGTATTCATTGGCCAGCGACCACCACACATGGCGGAAAGCGGCTAACCGCGCGACGGCGTAGCGGATGTAGCGGTTGTCACTGGCCGCGTCCATGTTTTCGAAATCCCAGCGATCGTAGGTGTGAAACAGGATTAAATCGGCTTCAATACCGAGTTCCAAAAGGTCGAGAACGCGCTGCTCAAAGTGACGCCAGAACTCGGGATTAAATCGCGTGAAGTCCCAATTTTTCAGCGGCGTGCCCTCGAACGGATAGTAGATCGGCTCATTTTTGTTGTACACGTAATCCTTGGGAAAGATGCACATCCGCAGCTTGTTGAATGGTGCGTTGGCGAGGGTTTGGAGCGTCTGTTCCTCCATGGCCTCCCCTTGATGCGCCCAAGCGTAACAGGTGGTCCCGAACTGGTGATAGGGTGTTCCGTCGGCATACTGGAAGTAGAAGTCGTTGTGAATGCGCACGGGGCCGTGATTGTCTGCGGATGGTGCAATGCACGTAAACTGGCCGGTCTTGCCGTCAAGGGCAGCGTGGTTGCTTTTTGTGATATACGTCCATTCGCCGACCGCATCGGGCATAAAGCGAATTTTGTACACGCCGTCTCCATCGTAAAATCCGTGTGGCTCAAGGACGCGACCGTTTAGTGCAAATTCTGCTGTCAATTCGACATCGATGAATGGATTGCCCGTCTCCGGTCCGGCTAGCGTGAGTTCATACACGCCCCAACGTTCGACCATGTTTGTCTCCAAGTTTTGGGTAGATTCAGCGGAAGCTGCGCCGAGCGAAAAGATAACCATGAGAATCACTACCGGTAAAACTCGTCTAACCATAGATACCTTTTACCTCCCTCAAAGGCAAACATTATTGCAAATTTCTTTACAAAATAGTATTTCAAATCCTATATTGTAAAGAATGTATATCCAACGTCAACTCAGCTCCCAGCTCAAAAAACTGGCCCAGTTCTATCCAATTCTCTCGGTCTCCGGGCCGCGTCAGTCGGGCAAGACTACGCTCGTGCGCGAGGTTTTCCCCGACTACGCCTACGTCAATCTCGAACGGCTCGACGACCGTTTAGCGGCCGAAGAAGATCCACGGCGTTTTCTGGAGAGGCATGAGGGCCGGGGGTTAATCATCGACGAGGCGCAGAAGGTGCCGGCGTTGTTTTCCTATTTGCAGGTCTTAGTAGATGAGCGCGGCACTATGGGCCAATTCGTCCTTACCGGCTCGCAGAATTTCTTGCTGCTGGAGCAGGTCAGCCAATCGCTGGCCGGGCGCGTCGCCTTGCACACGCTGCTGCCCTTTTCTCAACAGGAGCTTGCGACTAACGCCGATTTAAGCTTGGACGCAAACCTGTTCAAAGGTGGCTATCCCGCCCTCTATGATCGCGTCGTCGTCCCGCCCGACTACTATCCGGCCTATATCCAGACCTATGTCGAACGCGACGTGAGGAGCCTGCGCAACATCGGCGATCTGAGCGCCTTTCAGCGCTTTTTGCGAGTCTGTGCTGGGCGGGCCGGACAGTTGCTCGATTTGAGCAGCCTCGGCAACGACTTGGGGATCAACTACAAGACGGTGCGCGCTTGGATTTCGGTATTGGAAGCGAGCTATATCGCCTTCCTGCTCTATCCGCATCACGAGAATTTTGCCAAGCGGCTCATCAAGTCGCCCAAGCTCTACTTCTACGACACGGGCCTGCTGTGCTCGCTTTTGGGGCTGGAGGCGGCCGACCAACTCGCCACCCACTATTTGCGCGGGGCGATTTTTGAGAATTGGGTCGTCGCTGAGGTGGTCAAACAGCACGTCAACGCGGGCCGTCGTCCAGACCTCTACTTCTGGCGCGACAATATTGGCAACGAGTTAGACTTGCTCTACGAGCGGGGAGGTCGGCGGCAGGTGATCGAAATCAAGGCGGGTGTGACGCTGGGGACGGACCAGTTTAAGGGTTTGCGCTACTATAGGAAATTGGCGACGGCCTTGCCGGTGGAGCAGGACTACTATCTGATCTACGGCGGGGAGGAGCGCCAGGAACGCGCCCACGGGATCGTCTTGGGATGGCGGGATATTGGGGAGTTGGTCTAGTATTGGGCGGAGATTCGGCTAATCTCCGCCCAATACTGGCATAGTGCGATCAGCCAATTCTCGGGTTAAGTGCAAGCATCGCGTACCGACCAACGGTCTGAGAAGCTGTTGAGTTATTCGGCGGTAGTTTCGGTTTCTACGTAGCACCTATCCCCCCTAGCCCCCCTTCCTCTTAGGAAGGGGGGCTAGGGGGGTAGGTCTTACCGCGAATAGCTCAACAGCTTCTGATGGTTATCTCACCAACATCGTCTTGCCCACGAACTCCGCCTCTGCGTCTTCGGTTTTCAACCTATAGAAGTACAAACCGTCGCTGAGCTCGCGGCCGGCATCGTCCCGCCCGTCCCAGATGATGCTATGTTTGCCGGGACTCTGATGGCCCAAAGCAAAGGTTCGAACGGGCTGTCCGGCTACATCGTAAATAGCCAATTCAGCCGATGTGGCGGTAGCTATTTCATACGAGATGGTCGGGACAATGGGTTTGAGTGCGCGAAGCTGGGCCTTCAACTCCTCGGGCCATTCGTCTGGATCGGTCGCCTCTCGCCAAGGCATGTGCTGACGAACCGCCTCGACGAATGCCATTCGCCGGATCTCCTCGACGATTTCTTCGGTGGTGCTACCTTCTTCGATGTGGCTATCGGGGTGGTGGAGCGCGAGTAGCTGGGCTTTCAGTTCGTCGGACCATTCATCTGGATCGGTGCTTATCGCCTGCTGCCAGATTCTATTATCCGAACTCGGCTTAGCCGCGCCTTTGGCTTTCGCCGGTTGCGGTTCCGTGGCGATGATCTGATTGACGAGCCCTACTTGACGGGCGATATCCATGATCTGGACGATCTGACCGTGCGTGGCGGGTTCGTCTCCTTGGATAATAATCATCGTGTTGTCGTCCAGCAGTTGTCTCTTTGCCTGCAGTTCTTCTTTAAGTGTCGCAAAGGTCACCGACTTGTCGGTTTTCAGCTTCATATTGCCGTCTTGGTCCACGACGATAAAGAGCTTCTCATCCCGACTCGACTCAGCCGCGCCTTTGGCCACTTTCGAAGTAGGGCCACAAGAGGGCAGCGTCACGGCGGCTAGGGGGCATAGCAATACCGCCGCTAACACGTGCGCCCGCGTACCCATCCGGCGCGCACTGCCGCCAAGCGTCCTGCGGATTCTCAGCGCCAAATCCGATTCGGTTGCTGCAAAGGCGTTCATCGTGGGGATTCTCCTTATTAAAGGATTTAAGTGAACCGCCTGTTCGGCGACGTGGGCAAGGCTCCGTGCATAGGTTTCTGAGCGGCCGGTGGCGCATACGACGAGATCGTCGCAGGCTTGTTCGGCTTCCCGCCGCAACATGCGACCGCACAGCCACACGGCGGGATGGAAGAACAATACGGCGGAGACTAGTCGATGCAGCAGCATTGTGAAGTTGTCCCAACGGCGCACGTGTGCCAGCTCGTGCATGAGGATCAAGGCGAGTTTATCGGGGCTGAGTTTTTCTACGAGATCGGCGGGGAAAACAATGATCGGTCTCAGGATGCCCAGCGCCATCGGCGAGCTGATAGAAGGGGAGGTCGCCACCTCGACCTTGGGATGGCAGTCGAGGGTCCGACGCGCTTGCTGCAGGGCGTCGCAAAGAGGCCCGTCGTGCCGCACTTGCGCCTGCTGCCGCAAGCACCAGACGATACCGTAGCCGACTAGAATTCGCCCGATGAGCAGCGCTGCGCCTACTATCCACAGTATCGCTCCCCAACCGGCTGTAGTAAGCTGCACCCTACTTGTGGCAATTGTCGGAGAAGCGGCTACTTGTACCGTTGGGTGCTCGATAGGCGAGAATGCGAGGGGATCCTGACTGGGTTCTACGAGCGACACCAACGGCGTGAATAGCGTATAGGGCGAGCTGATTGCGACGGCGACGAGCGGCTTAAGCAGCACAATAGCCCACAACAGGTGGCGCAAGGCCGGCGACTTGATCGGCAACAGGCGACTGGCGACTAGGACTAAGACCGCCAGCGCCGCTAACTCGATACTTAACTGACCAAACCAACCGAGTAGTTGGCTGCCTAACTCGTTCAAAGCCGCATTCATCGCTGGTCTCCTTTTCTGCTCTTGAGGGTTCGGTCCAACTCCGCTCGGATCGCCGTCAACTCCTCGTCAGTGAGCGACTGGCCATCTAGCAGTTGACTGACCAGCGCTTCAGCCGAGCCGGCAAAGAACGAGTCGATGACTTCGCCCAGCGAGCGCCGCCCCATATCCTCGCGCGTGACCACTGGGCGATAGAGATCGGAACGGCCTTCTCGCTCTGAGACCACAAAGCCCTTATCGCGCAGGATGCGCATGATGGTCAGCACGGTATTGTAGGCCATCGGCTTGACGGACGTTAGCCGCTCTTGCACCTGTTTGACGGCCGCGGGCGACTCGTCCCACAGGACGTTCATAATGAGCGTTTCGAGCGGGGTTAGCTTTTTGTCGGGTTTGTCTCTGGTTGCCATGACAGGTCCTTTCAATTTTCTGCCAACACCCACTGCAACTGATGCGCCATTGCCGTACTAAAATCAGTGCCTAATCCCTTGCGTTCATAGCGAATCTGTCCGTCCTGATCAATAATACACGTATAGGGAATCTCGTTAGAACCAAACGCCTCTCGCATTTCCAAATCACCCAATACAAATGTTAAACTTGGTGCGCTCTGGTAGCGAAAGCTCGCCACCATATCTCTGCGTATTGAACTATCTTGGTCAATATTCACCGCTAAAAATTCAACATTTTTCTTGTGAAATTGCTTCTTGAGTTTTTGCAGATGAGGCAACTCTTCAATGCACGGGCTACACCACCCCGCCCAAAATGTCACCACCACAGCTCTGCCCTGCAAATCTGCTGAACTGATCTTCTCGCCGTCCAACTTTTGCACCGCAAGGGTCGGTGCAGGTCGCGAAATTCGCTCATTTTCAACGCGCTGGATAATTTTCTCATCCCACTCGGCCTTTAGGGAAGCATAGGCTTTGCTCATCCCTACACCTGAGCCAAATTTTCCGACATAAGCCTGGCTCCACAATTCCGCCACATCTCGACGCGCGACCGAGGTTAGCAATAATTCTGATGCCAGTTCATAAGCTTGGCTCCAGGCTTTTTGATCAATATAAATCCGCAGCAAATTGGCCTTTGCTCGATCTACGTTTACCCGTCGATATTCCGGTTCCAGATAGCCTAAACTCTTTCCGCTTAAATCCTTTCGAGTTTGCCAGCCGCGAATCACAGTCTTCATTTCCGCGACAGCTTGATCGTGTTGCCCGACGAGTTGGTAAGCACGCGCCAATAGAGCGCGACAGCGCAGTTCTCTTTTACCGTAATTTTCCCATTTTTCTTGGTTCTGTAATGCTCCTTTTAATGCGTTCTGTGCATATAGAAGCGTTTTATCAGATCGAACCTGCTTGTCCACAAATACCCGAGCAGCAGCTTCATAAGCACTGTGGGAATACATTCGCAATGCGAGCATTTCTTCAGACAGCTCAATCAACAGATGTGGATCATCGGTGACCTGTTGGTAGTAATCCAACAGTGTAATGGCGATATCGCCTTTCAGAAAGGTATTGGGATAGTCCTCAAGCAATTGCTCAAGTCCCAAAATGCCTTCCCAATACTGTTCTGTGGTTTCGGGACGGTATCCGTTCGCAATTCGGTGAAACCGCTTCTTCTCTTCTGCGAAATGAGTTGGCTGCTGCGCAAAACACAGAGAATATGCAATTAGACACATGGCCAAGCTCGCTAGTATTCTGTACTTGTTGAAATACATCTCAAACCTCACTTTCTTGCTGTCCAAATTAGATTCAATGGGCGCGTCTCTTTTTGTGGTTGTGGTAATCGATTTGCGCTTAATTTCACATAGTATATCCCGTCGGGTAATCCCCGTTTAGATAAGAACACCTTATAAGAACCCGGCGCATGTGTTTTACTAACAGGCTGGGCCACCCGCATCCCCTCCATATTGAAGCAATCAAGTTCTATAAAGACGGAGTCTCGATTAACCGTTTCTGGAATCCAATACGCAATTTTTACCAGCGAATCCTGTGGCGCACTTTCCACTCTGAGGTCTAGTTTTTCTGTTTGTGGGGCTGTATTGCCACTTGTATTGGAAAAGGGATTCTCTTCCCGACTTGGCTCAGCCGCGACTTTGGACACTTTCGAGGTAGCGCTACAAGAGGGCAGCGTCGCGGCGACCAAGGGGCATAGCAGTACCGCCGCCAACACGCGCGTCCGCATGCCCATCCGGCGAGCACCGCCGCCAAGCGTCCTGCAGGTTCTCTGCGTCAAATTTTTGTCGGGGTTATCTCTGATCGCCATGGCAAGTCCTTTCAACTAAGAATTTAGTTGATTATACTCGACGGCATTTGGTTTGTCAACTAAAATTTTAGTTGACATGATTAGTGATAGATCGCATTGATTGTCATTTTACGATACGGCTTCTTGTGTTTATAATAATATTGTTATCTTTCGTCCTAATTCAGGGAACGATATCGCAAAGAGTTTCCATGCCCACTACTCAGGTATTCTTCTTCCAAGATGAACGAGATATTCCAGTGCGAAGTTGGTTACAGGAATTGCGGCGAACAGACAAACGGGTTTATGCCAAGTGCATCGCACGCATCCACCTGCTGGCCCAACTCGGCCACGAACTCCGCCGTCCACTGGCTGACTATCTGGAAGAAGATATCTACGAACTACGCATCCGCCGCGGTCGGATCAACTATCGCATTCTCTACTTTTTTCATGGTCAAAACATAGCGATCTTGGCTCATGGGCTGGTCAAAGAAGACGTGATTCCCCAAGCAGACCTGACGCGGGCGATCAAACGGAAAGAAGCTTTCCTGAGAGACCCGGAGAAGCACACCTACGAGGAGAATATTACTCATGTCTAAGACGCGAGATGCAACCCAGATTCTCGACCGAATGACGGGCGACGATCGGGAAGTGCAGCAACTGATTGCCGAGGAAACCCTTAATGCCGAAGTGGCTCGTTTGATCTACGAAGCGCGGACGGTAGCGGGGCTAACTCAAGCCGAATTGGCCGAGCGAATCGGCACCAAGCAACCAGTGATCGCACGCTTGGAAGATGCCGATTACGAAGGACATTCTCTGTCTATGCTCCAGCGCATCGCCCTTGCATTGAACCAGCGCATCGAACTCCATTTCGTCCCTCTTGAGAAAACTTCAGAAGCGGCATAGTCCCTTAGCGGACGTAGCTTATAGAACACGAGGGCATTCCACACGCTGTAGGGAGCGTCCCGGCCTATACGCTCCGAGACTACAACGCCCTTCTCGCGCAGGATGTGTATTTATCGGCCAAAGGCACGGATAGATCGCATTGACTGTCATTTTTTTATGAAGTTAGTTAAAATGATACGGTTGAATACGAGTCCATTTCGCAGAGCGACCAAAAAAACTGAGAGCCTGCCCTGAGCAGAGCCGAAGGGAGCGCCACCATGTCCGACTACACTTCCTACAAAGCTGATTATGACCGCGACGGCTTCGTCCTCGTGCGCAACTTCCTGCCCCCCGACGAACTCAAAGATCTAACAGCCCAGGTCAACCGCTACGTCCGCGAAGTGGTGCCGACCCTGCCCGATCAGGCGGCCTTCTACCAAGACAAGGACCGGCCCGAAACCCTGAAACAACTACAGCGCATGGGCGACTACGACGCCTTCTTCTCCGAATACCGCGACCAACCGCGCTGGAGGGATCTGGCCCAGACCCTCATCGGCGAGGCCGCGCAGGTGAGCCAGCCCGAGTGGTTCAACAAGCCGCCGCAGACCGAACACCCCACGCCGCCGCATCAGGACAATTTCTACTTCAACCTCACGCCGCCCAACGTCGCCTCCATTTGGCTGGCCCTCGATCCGGTTGACGAGGAAAACGGCTGTTTGCGCTATAGCCCTGGCTCACACCACAAGGGCATCCGGCCGCACAATCGCACCTCGGTGCTGGGTTTTTCGCAAGGCATTGCCGATTACGGCCCCCAAGACCAAGCCAATGAAGTCGCGGTGCATTTGCAGCCCGGCGACGCGGTGGTCCACCACGGCGAAGTCATCCACCGGGCCGACCCCAATCGCTCGTCGCAGCGCCATCGCCGTGCTTTTGCCATGGTCTTTGAAGGCGTCAGTTGCAGGGTGGATGAGGAAGGCCGGCAGAGATATCAAGAGTCTCTGCAAAGCCAGCACCAGAACATGGGGCTGGAGACTTCTGCTCCATAATGCGCGTGCTGATCACCGGCGGCGCGGGTTTCTTGGGGTCGCACCTGAGCGACTTGCTGCTGGAAAAGGGCTGCGAAGTCATCTGCATGGACAACTTCCTCACGGGCCGGCCCGAGAACATCGCCCATCTGCTCGGCCACTCGCGATTCCAGTTTGTTCAATACGATGTCACTAATTACATCCACGTAGATGGTCCGCTCGACTTCATCCTGCACCTCGCCAGCCCAGCTAGCCCGGCCGACTTTGAGCGGTTGGGCATCAACATCCTCAAGGTCGGCGCGTTGGGCACGCACAAGACCTTGGGGTTGGCTGTGGCCAAGCAGGCCAAGTTCCTGCTGGCCTCCACGTCAGAAGTCTATGGCGATCCCTTGGTACATCCCCAGTCCGAGGAGTACCTCGGCAACGTCAACCCCATTGGCATCCGCGGCGTGTACGACGAGGCCAAGCGCTTTGCCGAGGCCATGACTATGGCGTACCACCGCATGCACGGCACGGACGTGCGCATTGCGCGCATATTCAATACGTATGGCGAACGCATGCGCCAAGACGATGGTCGGGCCGTGCCCAACTTCATCATCCAAGCCCTCAAGGGCGAGGATCTGACCGTCTATGGCGACGGCCAGCAAACGCGCAGCATCTGCCATTACAGCGACTTGATCGCCGGCCTCTACAAGCTCATGTTGTCGGACGTTACTACCCCGGTCAACCTCGGCAACCCCAGTGAAATCACCATGCTAGACTTGGCCCACAAGATCATCGCCATGACCGAGTCCAAGAGCCGCATCGCCTTCGGCGAGCTACCGCAAGACGACCCTCGGGTGCGCCTGCCCGACATTGCCAAGGCCCGCTCCCTCCTTGGCTGGACGCCCCGCGTGGGGCCGGACGAAGGGCTGGGCCGGACGATTGCATGGTTTAAGCGAGAATTGGAGAAATAGCTATAGCAATGCGGCATGATTTGAACGATTCTAGATGTGGACCGTCTTGCGCATCCTATTCTGCGTCTATCTGCGTCCATCTGCGTCTATCTGCGTCCATCTGCGGATCACCTTGTAAATGATGTAGGATTGCTATATGTGTGCTTTTGAACCCGCAAGGGAATTAATCGCCGCTTGGGGTTGTCTAATGCGAGAATTGGAGAAATAACTATGTGTGCTTTTGAATTGCGAGAAAACGCCCTCGGCGTTGAAATCCACGCGGGCGATCAACTGCTCGCCCTGTACCGCGCCAGCGAGGAACTGCCCCGCAGTGAATCCCCTAAGCCCTGCTTCGCGCCGCTGTACACGCTTTCCGGTCAGCTCGTGACCGAGTACCGCCCGCCCGACCACGCTTGGCACACGGGGCTGTTCTTCGGCTGGGTCCACGTCAACGATGCGAATCTGTGGGGTGGGCGTTGGTATTTGCCGGAGACAAAGAAATACGAACACGTCGCCGACAGCCACGGTGTGCAGCGGCACGATTGCTTCACGGCTTTGGCAGCGGACGGTGTGACCGAGTCGCTTTCTTGGCTCGACGGCCGCGATCAGCTCATGGCGCGGGAGTCGCGTTCTTTTGGCTTTTACAGTACTGAGGGCGGCTACTGCTTGCGGATATCCACGCGCATTGAGCCAGCCGGCGACCGGCTGGTGATGGGGGCCTCGCGGGCGGCGCGCTACTCGGGGCTGGTGTTGCGCATGGGGCCTTCCTTTGCCGAAGCCGACCACTATTGCAGCGAAGGACGCCAGGGCCACGCAAACATCATGCACCAGCGCGCCCGTTGGGTGGGGGCGCGCGGAAAAAGCGGCGGCTTTGTCGCGCTCATGGATCACCCGAGCAACCCACGCCATCCGGTTACTTGGTTTACCCGTGCCAACTTGCTGGGTACGGGCCTGCTGATAGAAGGCGACTTAGAGCTAGCCGCTGGCGAGTGCTTGGAACTGGACCACGCGTTCTTCGTCTTAGACCAAGACCCCGGTCCCACACGAATAGAATCCCTGTACGCGGACTTTGCTGCTTCTCCTGGAGAATTGCCATGAGGCCGCTGTGCCTCCCGGTGTTGTTTCTGCTCGCTTGTGTTTCAACTCCCCAAGTCGAATACCCGGACCTCGATTTGGCCCAGCCGGACCAATGGATGGCTGGGGTCTCAGAGGATGCCGTCGCCGACCACTGGTGGCGCGATATGGGGGCCGCGCGTCTCGACAGTCTGGTGGTGTTGGCCTTGGAGCACAACTACGATCTCAAGGTCGCCGGTGCGCGTCTGGCCCAAGCTCAAGCTCAGGCCCGGGTGGCTGGTGCGCCGCTCTGGCCCCAACTCGGTGCCAATGCCAATGGCTCGAAGCGCAAACAGAATTTCGTCGGCCTGCCCATTCCGGGTAGAGACCCGGATCAGGTCTTGACCTCGGAGAGCACGTCCTTTGGCGTTGATCTGACTGCAAGTTGGGAAGCAGACCTGTGGGGTCGCCTGCGCGCGGGTGCCCAAGCTGCGCTCGCCGATGCCGACGCCGCAGCCGCTGATTTTCGCGCGGCGCGCCTGTCGCTGGCAGCGCAGACAGCGCGGGCCTATTTCGCCGCAGTTGAAGCGGGGCGCCAAGTCGAGCTAGCGCGGGCGACGGTTGCAAACTACCGGCTCTCCACCGAGCAGATAGAGGATCGCTATCGCCGCGGCTTGCGCTCGTCGCTCGATGTGCGCTTGGGCCGGTCGAGCTTGGCCGCAGCCGAAGCGACTCTCGCCCAACGCCGCCAGCAACGGGATGCTGCACTGCGTCAACTCGAATTGATCTTGGGCCGCTACCCCAGCGCCCGGATTGAGGTTGGGGACGAGCTGCCAGCCGTCGGCGGTCCGGTTCCAGCCGGCCTGCCCGCCCAACTCGTGAGCCGACGGCCCGACCTCGTAGCCGCTGAGCGCCGTCTCGCCGCAGCCGACCGCCGGCTAGCCCAAGCCCGGCGCGCCTTATTGCCCCGCATCAGCCTTACGGCCTCTACGGGTCGCTCGTCGAGCGCGTTGAGCGACTTGCTCGACGGCGATTTTTCGGTGTGGAATCTCGTGGGCAATATCGCGCAGCCCCTGCTGCAAGGCGGGCGTCTGCGGGCTGGCGTCGATCAGGCCACTTCGGCTGCCGAGCAAGCGCTCTTTGCCTACGCCCAGAGCGCACTTAGAGCATACGGCGAGGTGGAGGGGGCGCTGAATGCCGAAGGCTTCCTCGCCGACCAAGAACGGGCATTAGCCACGGCCGCGGAAGAAGCCGTGGCCGCACGCGCCTTAGCCGAAGATCGCTACGCCAGAGGGCTTGCCGATCTCATCGCCCTGCTAGAGTCTCAGCGCCGGGCCTTTGATGCCGAAAGCCGCCTGCTCGCCGTTCGTCGCCAGCGCCTCGATACGCGCATTGATTTGCACTTAGCCCTTGGCGGCGGCTTTGCCCTTGCCTCTCAGCACGCGGAGATTCAGCAATGATACGCGTCTTCAAAATAGTCTTGCCGATCCTCATTCTCGCCCTCGGTTTTGGGGCTTTTCAACTGCTGGCCTCGATGAGCGAGCCACCCCAGCGCGTCTCTCGCTCTTATGCCGGGCCGCTCGTCGAAGCCGTCGCTGCTCCGCTGCAACAGGTCCAAGTCGTGGTTGAGGGGCAGGGCACGGTGCGCCCCGACGCCCAGATTGACCTAGTGCCGCAGGTGTCGGGTATTGTGGTGTGGAAGGACGCCGACTTTAAACCCGGCGGCACCTTTGCCAAGGGCGCGTTGCTCTTTCGGATTGACCCACGCGACTACGAACTCGCTGTCCAACAGGCCGAGGTCCAAGTGGCACAGGCGCGCTACCAACTCGACTTGGCCCGGGAGGAAGCCGCCATCGCCGAGGAGGAGTGGGAGCGGCTCCACGCCGAAGAAGCTCCCACCGACTTGGTGCTGCGCAAACCCCAGCTCCGCGCGGCCGAGGCCAGCCTCCAAGGAGCCGAAGCGCGCCTCGCCGAAGCGCGGTTGCGCTTAGACCGCACCAACGTGTATGCCCCCTTTGCCGGTCGGGTGCGCACCGCGCGCGTCGATGTCGGCCAGCACCTCAACGTCGGCCAAGCCATCGCCCAGATATACAGCATCGAAAAGGCCGAGATCGTCGTCCCCGTCCCCGACGAAGACCTTGGGTGGTTCACCTTGCCGCTGCCCATCGACATTGCAGCGGCCAGCGCACCTAACACTGAGTCCGTTTCCGATCTCAGCGTCGAGGGCGGCCCCCGCGCCTTTGCCTTTAGCCGCGAGGGAGCCAGCGCCGAGGTCAGCGGGACCTTTGCTGGCCGCCAGCACCAGTGGAGCGGACGCTTGGTCCGCACCGAGGGCGAACTCGACCCGCAAAGCCGCATGGTGCGCTTAGTAGTAGAGGTCGAAGCGCCCTACGGCGGCATTGCCGACGGGATCCCACCGCTGACAGTGGGGATGTTCGTCGAGGTGGCCATTGCCGGTCGCACGGTCGATGGCGTCCGCGTTCTGCCCCGCGCCGCACTGCGCCAGGGCGACCGCGTGTGGACGGTGAGCCGCGACGGCATCCTCCGCATCCGCCCAGTGCAAGTGGTGCGCGCACTCGAGGATGAAGTACTCGCCTATATCGACATGGCCCCGGAAGAGCGGATCATCGTCTCTCAGCTCAGCGGCGTCACCGATGGGATGCAGGTGCGCCTCGCCGACGGCAACCTAGGAGGCCAACCGTGAAAGCACCTGTGTCTTGGATGGCGAAGAATCACGTCGCCGCCAATCTGCTGATGGGTTTCATCATGTTGAGCGGTCTGTTTGCCATGATGCAGACCAAGAAAGAGACTTTCCCCGAGATGTCGCTCGACCAAGTGCAAATCCAAGTGCCCTATCTGGGTGCGACACCAGCCGAGGTCGAAGACGCCGTCTGCAAGCGCATCGAGGAGCGAGTGCGCGGCCTAGAGGGGGTGCGCCGCGTGCGCTCCACGGCCTCCGAGGGCATAGGCTCGGTCAGCATCGAGCTAGAGCGCGGTGCCGATATGGACAAGCTCCTCGACGACATCAAAAACGAGATCGACCGCATCGATACCTTCCCGGCCGAGATCGAAGAGCCGGTCATCAAGGAGCTGACTCGCCGCAATCAAGCCATTGACGTGGTGCTCTACGGCGATGTCGAAGAAAAGGCTCTCAAAGTCGCTGCCGAACGAGTGCGCGACGATCTGCGCGGCAGTGGCGTCATTTCGCAGGTCGAGCTCAAGGGCGTGCGCGTCGATGAGATTGCCATCGAAGTGTCCGAAGAGGCCCTGCGCCGCTACGGCCTGACCTTCGCACAGGTCGCCGACGCGGTTCGCCGCACCAGCATTGACCTGCCCGCTGGCAGCGTCGAGAGCGAGGACGGCGCGATCTTGCTCCGCACGCAGGGGCTGATGCGCGCCGGGCGCGAATACGAAGAGGTGGTTGTGCTCACCCGCCCCGACGGCACGGCCCTCAAGCTCAAAGACATGGCCACAGTCGTCGATGGCTTTGAGGATACCGATCTCATTTCGCGCTTCAACGGCCAGCCAGCGGCCGTGGTGCAGGTCTATCGCATTGGCGACCAGAACGCCCTCGACATCTCCACCTATGTCCACCAGTACATTGAGGACAAACGCTCAACTCTGCCGGCGGGGATCCACATTGGCTACGCCCGCGACGATGCGCGCATCCTGCGCGGCCGCATCGATTTACTGATCCGCAATGCCCGCCTCGGTCTGGTGCTGGTCTTTATCTGTCTGAGCTTCTTCCTCGACTTGCGCTTGGCTTTCTGGGTGATGATGGGTATCCCCATCAGCTTTTTGGGGGCCTTTGTGCTGATGGAGCCTTTTGACGCCTCGATCAATATGCTGTCGCTGTTCGCCTTTATCGTGGCCTTGGGTATAGTCGTGGATGACGCGATCATCGTCGGCGAAAACATCTTTTCCCACCGCGTACAGGGGAAACCCTTTGGCCGCGCCGCCATTGACGGGGCGCTCGAAGTAGGCACGCCGGTTGTGTTCTCGATTATGACCTCGATTGCGGCCTTTATGCCGCTGTTTTTCGTCGAGGGCATGATGGGTAAGTTCATGTCGGTCATCCCGGTGATCGTCATTTCGGTGCTCCTACTGTCGCTGATCGAGAGCCTGTTCATTCTGCCGGCGCACCTGTCTTCTAAAGGGGACGGGCCACTCAGCCGCCTCTTCCGTCGGGTTTTCATCCGTCCACTCGATTGGCACGCTCGGGTCGTGGTTCTCTTTGACCGTGGCCTCAAGTACGTCATTCGCAACGCCTATCAGCCCACGCTGCGCTTGGCGTTGGCCCATCCGATCTCCGCTGCCGCCTTCGCTCTATCGCTGATGCTGTGTACCGCCGGGCTGGTCGTCGGTGGCCATATCAAGTTCGTATTCATGCCCGAGATCGGGTCCGATTGGGTGACGATCTCGGTCAACATGCCACAGGGCACCACCGCGACCCAGACCGCCAAGGTCGTGCGACATATCGAAGAAAAGGCCATCGTCTTGCGCGATCAGATCGATGCCGACAGCGAGAGCGAGGATTCGATCTACCGCAATGTCTTTACCTACATCGGCGACCAACCCATGGCCCGGCGTTCCTCCTTTTCAAGTGTCCCAGGGGCTGGTGGTCGAGGACATCTGGCCGAAGTTACCATCGAACTGTTACCTTCCGAGGAGCGCAATCTCGACAGCGCTGAGATTGAGTCGCGGCTGCGCCAACTGGTCGGCGAGGTACCTGGCCCCGAATCCATCATTTATTCTTCCTCGCTGTTTTCCGCCGGCAATCCCATCGAAGTCGAGCTAGCCTCGGACAACTTCGACCAGCTCTTGCTGGCCGTTGATCGGCTAAAGGGCAAAATCGCCGAGTACTCAGGCACCGGCGATATCCAAGACAGCTTTCAGGAGGGCAAGCTGGAGATGAAACTCCAGCTCAAACCCCAAGCCCGCACCCTCGGCCTCACGCTCGCCGACTTAGCTCGCCAAGTGCGCCAGGGCTTCTACGGCGACCAAGCGCTGAGATTCCAGCGCGGCTCAGACGACGTGCGGGTGATGGTGCGCTACCCCAAAGACGAGCGCCGGAACTTAGGCGACGTGCGCTCGATGCGCATCCGCACGCCTGCGGGTGCCGAGGTGCCCTTTGCCGAGGTGGCCACCGCCACCATTGGCCACGCCTATGCTTCCATCCAGCGCACCGATGGTCAGCGCGTCGTGCGGGTGAGTGCCTCCGTAGATGACCAAATCGCCAACGCCGACGAGATCAACCGCGATCTCGAAGCGTTTTTCTTGCCCGCCTTGGTGCAGGACTATCCCGGTCTGCGTTACAGCTTCGGCGGCGAGCAGCAGGAGCGGGACGATTCGCTACAGAGCCTGCTGTTCAACTTCATCATCGCGCTGGCCGCCATCTACGTGCTGTTGGCCGTGCCATTCAAATCGTACACCCAGCCCCTCGTCGTCATGAGTGCGATTCCCTTTGGCATCATTGGCGCGGTTTGGGGGCATCTTATCATGGGGTTGGACTTGGCGCTGTTGAGCCTGTTTGGGATTGTCGCGCTCTCGGGCGTGGTGGTCAACGATTCGCTGGTACTGCTGACCTTCTACAACCAGATGCGGCGCGAGGGCTCGTCGCACGAGGAAGCCCTAGTGTCAGCCGGGGCCGCGCGCTTTCGCCCGATCCTATTGACCTCGCTGACGACCTTTTTTGGCCTACTGCCGATGATCCTCGAAAAAAGCCTTCAGGCGCAGTTTTTGATCCCAATGGCCGTCAGCTTGGGCTTTGGCATCCTCTTTGCCACCTTCATCATTTTGCTCGGCGTCCCGATAGGAATGCGCCTGTTGGTGGGCGTCCAAGAGTTTTGGGGGCGGTTGAGCGAGAGTAAGACCGCCGAGATCGCGCCGGTTACCGGGTCTTGAAGGGTTGTGGCGCGAGTGAAATGGGGTGGGCTGCTGCTGTGTATGGTGGCCTGTGCGCCTGCTGACGAGTTTCCCTTCATCGACAAAGCTAGTGATTGGGGTATAGAGCAGTCCCACATCGGCGGTGGCGCGGAAAAGCGCTATATCGTCGAAGCCAAAGGCGGTGGGGCCGCGCTCCTCGACGCAGATGGCGACGGCGATTTGGACATTTACTGGGTCAATGGCGAGGGCGGCGACAATGCCCTCTACCGCAACGACCGCGGCCGGAGCTTTGTCGATCGAGCGGCCGCGGCCGGTGCCACGGGTCGCGGCTGGGGCATGGGTGCGCTGAGCGCGGATTACGATGCCGACGGCGACGCTGACCTGTACATCACCTGCCTGCAAGAAAACATCCTCTATCGCAACGACGGATTGGAGCAATTCGCCGATGCCACGACCCGCGCCGGGCTGGCGCTGCCGGTGTGGAGTACGGGCGCGGCCATGGGCGACGCGGACTTGGACGGCGACTTGGATTTGTACGTGGCCAATTACGCGGATTTTGATTCGACCGCGGTGCGGCCCTTGGGCACGCAGTGGAAGGGCCGGGACGTATTTATCGGCCCGCTGGGCTTGCCCGCGTTGCCGGACGCGCTCTATCGCAACGATGGGGCTGGTACTTTTGCCGATGTGACGGCGGCCAGCGGCCTCGGGCTGCACGATCCGGGCTATGGGTTTGCCGTGCTGTTCATCGATAGCGACGACGACGGGGATTTGGATCTGTATGTCGCCAACGACTCGACGCCCAATTTCCTCTACCGCAACGATGGCGCAGGTACCTTTGCCGAAGTAGGGCTACAGGCCAATGCCGCGCTGGGGGAAACGGGTTTGGCGCAGGCCGGCATGGGCGCGGCTTGGGGCGATTACGACAACGACGGTGACGGCGATTTGCTGGTCACCAATTTTGAGGACGATTACAACACGCTCTACCGCAACACTGGTGTCGGCGTCTTTGCGGACGTGAGCTTTGCTGCGGGCTTGGGCCGTATCAGCCTTCCCTTCGTGGGGTTTGGCGCGGTCTTTATCGATTTTGACAACGACGCCGACCAAGACTTGTTCGTGGCCAACGGGCATGTGTATCCGCAAATCGAACGCCCGGGCAGCGGCGCTACCTACGCGCAGGCGAATCACTTGTTTGCCAATGACGCGGGTCATTTCCGCGTCGTCGAGCTGGGGGAGGATCGGGCGGTCAGTCGCGGCGCGGTGGCTGGGGATTTTGACGACGACGGCCGCGTGGATTTGTTCGTCACCAACCTCAACGGCCGGCCCTCCTTGCTGCACAACCAGACGGATGCGGATCATCACTGGCTCGGTCTGCGCCTTGTGGGCGCGGGAAAAAACCGCGAGGCCGTTGGCGCGAAGGTCGTATTGTGGAGCGGCGGCCAAAGGCAGCGGCGGGACGTGCTGTGCGGCGAGAGCTTCTTGGGCAGCGGCGACCGGCGCGTGCATTTTGGCTTGGGTGCGGCAGGCCGGGCGGATTCGCTGCACATCTATTGGCCGAGCGGCGTGCTGCAACGGCTGACCGACTTGCCGATTGATACGTATGTGAGCGTTGCGGAGGGGGGCTAGGGCGGTTGCAGTGTGGCGTACGGCGGCTATATTTGCGGACGCAGGTACCATAAACCGGAGGTCCAATTATGCAGAGCTACCCATATCCAGAATACGACGGCGTGAGAAGCATTGTCTTGGGAATCATCGTCAGCATTCTGACGTGTGGGATTTACTATTTCTATTGGCAATACAAACAGATGGAAACGCTCAATGCGTGGCTGGGGCGGGAGGAGTACAACTTCTGGCTTTGGCTCGTACTCTTTATCCTGACGTGTAGCATCTTTGAGCTTTACTACGAATACAAGATGGCGAAGGGAATCAACGAGATTCAGGAGAATAATAGTCTGCGCGAAAACAAAGACCTAGCGCTGATCTGCGTCCTAGTTTCTATTTTTTCCCTCGGCTTGGCCGCTACTGCCATTCAGCAGTGGGAAGTCAACAAGTTCTACGGTGAAAGCGCCGACGATTAGTCCAGTTCACCTCGCGCGAATTTTCCTCGTTGGGCTGGCGCTCGTTGCGGCATTCACGGCGTGGTTTGGCCCCGTGCTCGGCGCGACTTGGCCGACCCTGTGTCCCTTTCGCTTCTTCTCCCAGTTGCCCTGCCCAGGCTGTGGCATGGGGCGTGCCTGCATCGCCCTTGCCCAAGGCAATCTCGCCGGCGCTTGGCACTACCACCCCTTCGCATTTTTCCTCGTCCCCTTGGCCCTTGGCCTCGCGTGCTCGCCGAATCGGTTCGGCCGCACTTGGCTCGTGCTGCCCCCGTCCGTCCGCAAGGGCCTCGCTGGGGGCGTGCTGGTCCTCGTGCTGGTCCTCGTGCTGGCGTTGTGGGGGTATCGCTTGCTGCTCGTCTAGTGGCTCAGCGCCCAGACCGCGATATTGGCACCCATTTTGAGGGCGTCGAGTCGCTTGCCCTCTGGGTCGCTGTGGACGTCGGGGTCCTCCCAGCCGTCGCCTAAATCCGCCTCATACGTGTACAGCACGGCTAGACGCTCGCCCGCGAACAGCGCGAGGGCTTGCGGCCGTTTGCCGTCGTGCTCGTGGACTTTGGGCAGGCCCGCTGGCAACTCGAAGTGGCAGTGGAACAGGGGATGCTCGGGCGGCAGCTCCACCCACTCGGCGTTGGGGAAGACTTGGCGCATGGCGCGGCGGAAGCTCTCGTCCATGCCGTAGTTATCGTCGGCGTGGAGAAAGCCGCCGCTTTCCAAGTAGTGTCGAAGCCGCGCCGCTTCCTCAGCGGAAAAGGCCACATTGCCGTGCCCGGTCATGTAGATGTACGGATAGGAGAACAACTCCTCGTCCATGATTTGCACGCGCGCCTCGGCTTCGGCCGCGTCGATCTGGGTGTGTTCCCTTAAGAAGCGGAGCAAGTTGGGCAGGGAAGAGGGGTCGCTGTACCAGTCACCGCCGCCGCCGTATTGCAGCCGCGCAATGGTAAATAGGGGCTGGGCCATGCCGTCCGCAGCAAGGAGCGCAATGGCGATTGCAACGCAGAGGCCGCGCATGTCAGCGGTTGTTGATCACGGCGAATTTGCCGCGCACTGCGTCGCCGGTTTCTGCTTGCGCGACAAAATAGTAAATACCCGATCCCACGAGAAAGCCCGCCGCGCTCTGGCCATTCCAAGTGATCGCGCCTTGGCCGGCTGCGCCGTCGAGTTGGCGGATGAGTTCGCCCGCTGCGGTGAAAATGCGTACGCTGGCTCCCAGCGGCAGGTCGGCAAAGGTCAGGGATGCACCGCGCACGCCGATGTGGAAGGGGTTGGGATACGCGTATGCCTGAGGACCAGCCGCGGTCCCTGAGGTGCCGAGTTGCAGGCGGCTCATCCCGTCGAGCGTGCCAATCCACAGTGCGCCGCTTTCCCGATCGAAGTAGAGCGAGTTGACGCGGTTGTTGACGAGGCCGTCGCTGGTGTCGAGCGCAAACTCGACTTGGCCCTCGGTGCTGATGCGGGCCAATCCGCCTTCGGTGCCGACCCATATACGCCCCCAGTCGTCTTCAGCCAGTGCCGTGGTCGCAGCGGATGGCAGGCCGTTGTTGGCGTTGTACACCGTCCAGCTTGTGACCGCAAAATCCGCGTTGGTGCGCGAATATTCGCCGCGCACTGCATTGAGGCCGTTGTTGGTGGCGACCCACACTTGCCCTGAGCGATCGACGTGGATGTCGATGACGGCATTGCTGGTCAGGTCTGGATAAGCAACTGTGTCGAAGACTAAGCCGGTCTCATCGCCTATCTCAAAGGGGGTGCCGCCATCGTCTAAGAGGTAGAAGCCGTCGAGTGCCGTCCCAATCCACTTCAGGCCGTCGGGACCAATGGCGATTTTGGTCATGTCGCGGCCTGAGGACATGCCGAAGTTCAACTGGCTGTTGAGCACGGCTTGTTGGGGCGGCCACCCATCCATGACGACGAGCCCATTTTGGACATTGGCGATCCACAGCGCGCCGTTGGCGTCGCGGTCGATGTCGCTGATGGCGACAAAGGAACCGCCGTTGATACCTTCGAGAGCCGAGTTGTTGGCGGTGAGGTGCTGCCACTGGCCGTTGGCGTCGCGCACGTCAATGCCCCGGCCCCAATGGCCAACCCACAACAGGCCCTCGCCGTCGGTCTCCAAGGCCGAGACGGTATTGGACGACAGGTCGGTATTGGTGGTGTGGGTAGTCCAGCCCTCGCCGTCGAACTCGTACAAACCAAAAGCGGGCAGATTATCCTTGGGCACGGAGGCGACCCACAGGTGTCCGTTGGGAGTCTGGGTCATGTCGAAGAAGAAGTTGGCTTTAGGTTCGCGGGGCGGCGGCGGTGGGTCGGTGCCGAGGACGCGCAAGCCGCTATGGCTGGCGACCCAGAGGGGGCCGTCGGTATCAGACAGGTCGGCCGTGCTGCTGATGTCTGACGCATTCAGCGGTTGCCAACGGTTGGCACCTTGGCGCTGGAATAAGAGGCCGTCGGCTGTCGCGCTGACGATACTTCCCTCGAAGAGACCGAGGGCAACGCTGTTGGTGGTGGAGAAATCGAGTTCGGGGCGGTCGAGCGCGGGATGTACGCGCCAAAGGCCGTCCGTGGCCGCGACAAAGAGCGTGTCTTGATAGACCAGCATGTCGCGCACCTCGCCCCTTATTGGCTCGGCTTCCCAACTGCTGGGGTCTTGGAGATTGGGCTGGGCCAAATCCGCCCACGCTAGGCCATTGACAGTCCCAGCCCACAGGCGACCGGCAAACACTTCAATGCTGGTCACCTCGGTGTCTTTGGGCAGCTCGCCCAAGCGGCGATAGGTTTCCTTGACCTCTTCCTTGCTGATGACAAACGCGCTGACGCCGCGCTCGCTGCCGACGTAGAGGATATCCCCATGCGGCTCAAGGGCGTTGATGCGAAGATTTTGGAAGTCGAGAAAGGGCGGGTCGAAGCGGTTCTGCTCGGGCCGATAGCGGCTCAAACCCTGAGAGTGCGTACCAAACCACAGGTGGCCGTTGGCATCTACGGAGAGGCTCAAGATGAGATTGCCCGGCAGGCCGTCGCGGCGAGTGAAGCGCGTATAGACTTGGGTTTGCTGGTCGTAGCGCAGGACGCCGCCGCTGGTACCGGCCCAGACCGCGTCTTGGTGGACGAGGACCCGGTTGATTTGGCGCATACTGGTATAGGCTTCCCATCGGTCGTCGGATAGCTGGGCGCGGACGGGCAGGGCCAAAAGCAGCAGGAGAAAGAGGCGGAACAAGGGCATGGAAACGGCCTACATCATCGTTAGAGGGTCGATGTTAATGGAAAAGTGGAGGGCGTGCTCTTTGGCGGCCTCGCGCATGGCTGGCAGGGCGCTGAGGGCCGTTGTGCGCAAATGGTGCGCTGAGGAGCCGCGCAAGAGGGCTTGCCAGCGGTAGTGACCGCGCAGTCGCGCCAGCGGAGCTGGGGCCGGCCCGAGCACGAGCGCATCTTGGTCGAGGCCCTGCCGCAGGGCGTTGACGCCCTGTTGTGCCCCGGTTTCAACGGCTTGCTCGCAGGGGCCGCGCCAGCGGAAGACGATGAGGCGGCCAAAAGGGGGAAACCCGGCTTGCCTCCGCTGGTCCAACTCGCCGTGGGCAAAGGACGCGTAATTTTGGTCGGCGGCCGCACGCAGGGCTGCGTCGTCGGGCAGGAGCGTCTGGATTACTACTTCACCGGCTGTGTGACCGCGCCCCGAGCGGCCGGCGACTTGGGTCAGGAGCTGGAAGCTGCGCTCAGCCGCGCGGAAGTCGGGCAGGTGCATACCGGTGTCGGCGGAAATCACGCCGACTAGCGTGACTTCGGGCAGGTCGAGGCCCTTGGCGATCATTTGGGTGCCGAGCAGCACGTCGGCCTCGCCGTTGCGGAAGCGCTCGACGAGCGCGTCGTGCGCGCCTTTCCAAGCGGTGGTATCCACATCCATGCGGATGACGCGGATGCCGGGAAATTGGGCCAAGAGGGCGCTTTCGACCTTTTGGGTGCCCACTCCGGCAAAGCGCAACTCCGAACTGCCGCAGGATGGGCAGACCGGCGGTGGTGGGGCCGCGAAGTCGCAGTAATGACAGCGCGTCTCGGAGACAGTGGGTCGCCGATGATAAGTCAGCGAGACGCGGCAACTAGGGCACTGGATCGGCTCGCCACAGGCGGTGCAGCTAACGAAGGGGGCGAAGCCGCGGCGATTTTGCAACAGGATGATTTTCTCGCCGCGAGCGAGGCGATCTTGCATCTTGCGTCGCAAGTCGTGCGAGAAGATGGCGCGCTGTTGCCGTTGGAAAGGCTCCTGTTTCATATCGACGACCGTCACTTGCGGCAAGGGGCGGTCGTCGATGCGGCGGGGCAAGGTGTGGAGGTGGTACTTGCCGGTGGCGGCATTCCAGTGCGACTCTAAGCTGGGTGTGGCTGAGCCGAGGACGACGACGGCGTCGCAGCGCTGCCCGCGCACTAAGGCGAGGTCGCGGGCGTTGTAGGTGAGGGGGCGACTGCTGTCTAGGTCTTCTTGCTTGTACGAGGTGTCGTGCTCTTCGTCCACGACAATCAGCCCCAAATTTTCTACTGGTGCGAGGATGGCCGAGCGAGCGCCGATGAGCACGCGCTGCTCGCGGCGGCGCAAGCGACGCCAAGTGTCGTAGCGCTCTCCGGCCGAAAGCTGGCTGTGGAAAACTGCGACCGCCTCGCCGAAGTGCTCTTTGAAGCGCCGCACCATCTGCCAAGCGAGGGCGATTTCTGGCACCAAGATGATTGCGCCGCGCCCGGCAGCCAATGCTTGCGCCACAAGTTGGATGTACACGAGGGTTTTGCCCGAGCCGGTGATGCCGTGCAGCAAGGCCGGATGGAATGTCCGGGCGTCGAGCGCGGTCAATAGGTCGTTGAGGACCTGTTGCTGGTCGGCTGTAGGGACGAGGTCTGGAGGGGTGCTGCTGGCGATGTGGGCGAGGGGATCGCGGATGACTTCCTCGGCTATTGGTGAAATCAAGCCGCGGCCTTCGAGTGCCTTGAGTACGGCCGAGGAAAAGCCGGCCGTACTCAGTTCGCTGCGCGCGGCCATGGGGTGGTCGAGCAAGTAGCGCAGACAGGCCGCTTGGCGTGGGGTGCGCTTTTCGATGGCGGCGATGGCTGTGCGCGCGGCTGGTTCGTCGTTTAGGAGAAAGCAGCGTTGGCTCAGGGCGCGGGGTCGCCGGTCTTCGAGTACGGGCGCGATTTCGATGTGTCCGCTGTGGCGCAAGGCGCGCACGCCCTTTTCCAAGCCCTGGCTGCCGAGTCGGCGCTTGAGGGTGCTGACCTTGAGGGAGCCACTGCGCTGCAACTCGTCGATGATCCGCGCCTCTATACCGGCGTGGTGGCCAGTGGGCACATCGCGCAATTGCACGAGGCGGTTGGAGCTGAGTTTGACGCCTGGGGGCAAAGCGGCCATCAGCGCACTGCCGAGGGGGGCCATGTAGTAGGAAGCCATCCAGCGGCAGAGTGCGACGACCTCTGGAGTGAGGAGCGAGGTGTCGAGGATTTGTTCGATAGGGCGGATCTTGCTTGGGGGCAGGTCGCCGAGTGTAGCTGGTCCTAAGACAATGCCGGTGAGTCGGCGCTGGACTACCGGCACCAACACTAAGGCCCCAGGCCGTGCTTCTGCGGCGAATTCAGCGGGTACGCCATAGGTCAACTCGCGCGCTACGGGGGGCGGCAGGGCGACCTCTACGTAGCCTTGGATCATGGTTGGGCGTCGGGGGCCTCTCCGGCGGAAGGCGATGAGTCCAATGTTAGAAATTTGATGCCGTCGGCGGCGGCGCGGAAGTGCAGTATTTGGCTGGGGTCGCCAAGCTGGCCATTGCCAAGCAGTTGGCCGTCCAACCAATAGCTCGCGCCGTGGGGACGAGTCGAGAGCACGACGAAATGGTCGCGGGCCTCAAAGCGGCGGCGCTCGCCGGGTGGAACGATGCTCTCAAATTTTCCGGCTTCATCGTCCCAGCGGATCTGCACCCACGTAGAGTCGCGGGCTTCTAGTTCGAGGATCACGGGAGCGGGTTCGACGGTCGCGGAAGTATCGGCGGATACGGGGGCGTCAACAGCCTCTAACTCGGTGGATGACTGGGGGAGCGGGTCGCTTGGCTGGTCGGCTGTTGGCTGAGATTGGGACGAGACGTGGGCCGTTTGCGTTGGGGTTTCAATCGCTTGTGTTGGGGTTTCAGTCTCTTGTGTTGGGGTTTCAATCGCTTGTGTTGGGGTTTCAGTCTCTTGTGTTGGGGTCTGTTTATCGTCGAAAAAGTAGAAGAACGCCACAGCGAGGACGCAGCAGGTACCTATTGCCGCACCGATGATAATCTGCGGCTTATATGAGCGGCGCGGAGTGGGCTGCTCTAGTACGACCACAGGCCGGGAGCGAGCTTTCATTATCCGGCCGTACTGTTGGTCGAAGCGGCTCAGGAATGGCTCAGGATCGAGGTCGAGGTGTTCGGCATATGCTTTCAGGGCTAAGCGGACGAATACCGGCTCAATTATATCGAGCTCACCGGCTTCTATACCCTGTAAGACGGAAAGACTAACGCCGCTTTGGCGCTGGATTTCTTCGAGCTCGAGGCCGCGTGCTTGGCGTGCGGCCAACAATTCTTCGCCGATGGTTTGTTGTTTTTCTTCGCTCATTTTGTGGCCTGATCGTTTAGGTCGTACCCCACCGCGCTCAAAAGGACGCAAAGACGAGCTAAGGGCAGACCAACTACATTATAATAACAACCTGCGATGCTTTCAATAAAGCGCGCCCCTAGCCCCTGTATGCCGTAGCCTCCGGCCTTGTCGAGCGGTTCGCCAGTGGCGACGTAAGCGGCGATGTCGGAGGCAGTCAAGGTCCGCATCTCCACTTGGGTGCAAACGGCTTCCTGCAGGAGCTGATCGCCGCTTTGGATGGCTAGTCCGGTATAGACCTGATGGACCTTGCCCGAGAGGCGACTGAGCATAGAGGCTGCGTCGGCTGCGTCGGCGGGCTTGCCCAATATGGTACCGTTGCTACAGACGATGGTGTCTGCGGCGATGATGATGGCGTCGGAGGCGACTACACTGGCCACGGCGCGGGCTTTGGCCACGGCCGATTCGAGTGCGTAGTCGGCTGGGATGGACGTTGTGGGCACAGGCTCTGCCAGTGGACTGGGGACGACTGTAAAAGGCAGGGCGAGTTGGCGCAACAGGGCGGCGCGCCGGGGCGAGGCCGAGCCGAGGATGAGCGGCTTCACGCTGGAGACTCCACCATCAAGGTAACCGGGCCGTCATTGTGGATTTCGACCTGCATGTAGGCACCGAAGACGCCGCGCTGGGGCGGCAAGCCTTGTTCGGCAAGCAGGTCGAGAAAGCGCTCGTAGAGGCGCTCGGCGACTGGGGGTGGGGCTGCGTGGACGAAGCTGGGGCGGCGGCCCTTGCGGCAGTCGCCGTACAGGGTAAACTGCGAGATGGCGAGCACGCCGCCGCCGATGTCGAGCACCGAGCGATTCATCTTGCCTTGGTCGTCGGCGAAGATGCGCAGGTGGGCACACTTTTCAGCACAGAAGCGCAGGGATTGCTCGTCGTCATCGGGACCGAAGCCGACGAGCAGGACTAGGCCCTGACCGATTTGGCCGTGGAGTTGGCCATCGATGTGGACGCTAGCGTGGCTAACGCGCTGGACGAGGACTTTCACGGGAGGGAGTGGACTGTGATTAGTGTGATTACCGTGATTGAGATGATATACCGGAGGTGCGAGTTCTCAGAAGTCCAAGCCTTTGCGGCTTGGGAATCATCACATGAGTTTCAAATGTACCCCTCGCCGCACCTCTGTCAACTACCCTAGAAGCGCCGCTGGCTGTGGCTTTGCAAGACTCAGTGGGGACCCACTACCAAATAAATTTTCTCTTGACAATCCTTTTAGCGTTTCCTTATGCTTGTAGCCCTAAAGCGAAACCGGCTGTTTCGCTCGTCGGAGGACGAACTGGAAAATGGTAAACAACCCAACATTTGAGATGATGTTACCGCAGGCAAAGCCTGATGCGATGACTGCATCCTGCTTCCAGTTCCAAGATTTTGCTGGCACAAAGTATCATAAATCGTTAAAAAACAAATACTTACCCCCCCCCCCCTCGTCTATTTTCACCCTTTAAGCTACGATCTCTTAAGCCCCATCAAGGGTCGGATGATCGCTGCACTGATACTCGGCGAACCGCTCGCTGCCGAGTTGGTAGCGGTCTGTACGGCTCTATTGTCGCCATGCCGCATGCCTTGGGAGTCGCTACGTGTGCGCCGGTATGCGCGGCTGCTCGGTGCGGTCCTTCCCAATATAAAAGCAACCTTGGGCGGCTCGTTCGCCGGGACTTCGTTTGGCTCCGACTATTCAGGCGGAAAGAGAAGCGTTTCAGTGCGTGGAATTAGAATATGACGTCTCTAACCGCTGAATCCCAAGCACTCGTGCAAAACGACCGTCTCTCGGTGCAGAACCCTTCGGCTGTGGCTTCGACGTTGAGCCCAGCCGAAAGGCTCAGAACAAGCTCTGTTGAGGAATTCCACGGGCCGGGCTTCCGTTTCGTGCGCTCCTTCCTGTTGGTGATTTTGGTGGTAGTTGGATGCTTGCTGGCACTCGCCGGCGTCCTGAGTTGGTATTTCAGCATGGATATGACTGTAGAGAGCAAAGGGGTCATTGAGCCGCGCCAAAGACATCGGGTCAAGGCTGAGATTGCAGGGATTATCCAGCAGATACACGTCCGACAGGGACATCAGGTAGAGAAGGGGGAGCCGTTGGTCACGCTGGATGATACCGACTGGCGGATCCAACTACAAAAAGCAGAAAAGGACCTCGAAGTAAACCAGAGCCAGCAGCAAGCGATTCAGCAGCAGATGGAACAAGATCGGCGTCTTCGGCAAGCCGAGGTCTCCCACGCCAAGCTCGAAGTAGAGAGAATGCGCATTCAACTGGAGCAGGTCGTGGCCGAGCAAACCATCTACTCGACGGCGGGCCTCTTGTCCGCCAGCGTCGCCCGTCGCTCGCTGGAAGAGCTGCTGCCCGTGCGGCTGCACAATGCTTGGCTAATGGATGCGGAAGCCGCGTTGGAGCAGAGCCAAGAGCGGCTTCAGGCCGTAGAAGGGCGAACAGCCGAGCTCCACACCTTGGGGAAAAAGCGTGAGAAAATAGAGCAGGAACGCCTGCGGTTAGAAAACCAGCTAGCCAAGAACACGCTCCGGGCACCGGCGGAGGGTATCGTGCTGACGGGCCAGTTGGAGCAACGGGTGGGTGATCGTCTCCAAGGGGGGGAAACTGTTCTCGAAGTGGCTGAGAACGATGAGTGGCAGGCTCGGATTATGGTCAAGGAGATCGACCTGCCCAAAATCGAGATCGGGCAGCCAGCTCGTCTGTATGTGGATGCCTTTCCACACATGGAATACAAGGTCTTTGAAGGCACGGTAGAAGAAATCTCGGCTACGCCGGTAGTGGAAAACGCCGTAGGGGGCGCAGTCTATACAATAAAGGTGTCGATTCACGATCCTCAGGTGTCGGATGGGGGGCAGGTATATTCACTGGCGTATGGGATGAATGCGGAGGTCAAGATTGTAGTGGAAAGAGGACGGGTCTTAGAGCTGATGTGGAAGAAGCTGTTGCAGACGGCGGAGCCGGTGGCAAGACACGACTTCCACTGGCGGGAGCCGGGGAGCCAGATGGAGGGGCCAAGCCGGCAGGAAACCGATGAATGAGATTGTACAGATCATACGGCTTTTGCGACCCTACTGGCGCTATATCGCTCAGTCTCTACTAGTCGGTGTCTTCGTCTTGTTGTTGCAAATCCCGGGACCGTATTTAACCAAAATACTCATTGACGATGTGTATCCTCACAAAGATTGGAACTTACTAGCGTTCGCGCTGCTACTCGGGGCCGCCGTTTCCACGGGACTGGGAGGCGTGAGTTTTCTCAGTAGCTATTTTGGCCAATGCGTAGGGATACGTATTGGTTTCGATTTCCAATCTATTTTTTATCGACATGTACAGTCGCTCGATTTCAGTTTTTTCGATCAAAGAGAGACCGGGGAAATTCTCTCTCGTTTCAGGGATATGAGGAGTTCTATTAGCAGTGTAATTCGCATCATAAACACCTTCATTATGAACTCTCTTCAGCTACTTATTTTTCCGCCGATACTATTCTACATCAACTGGAAGTTGGCACTTATCAGTTTGGCAGTTCTACCTTTCGATACATTGCTGGTGGTTGTAACCCGTAAGTATATGCGCCGTTTCTCTGAGAAAATCGCCGAGCGTTCCGCGGAGTTGTCGGCGAAAAATTACGAGTCGCTCAACGGCATTCGCACCGTGCAGGCCCTAGGATTGGAAGCTAGGTTTTACGAGAAATTGGAGAACCTATTCACCATAGTTGCAGACCTTCGCGTCCGCTCGGCTTTATTTTCGGGCGGATCGGGCTTTGTTGGAGGGCTTATTAATACGAGCGGTACCTTGGCCTATAGCTGGTATGGTTGGACACAGGTTCTTTCGGGAAACTTGTCTTTGGGGAGTTTTATGGCCTTCACGGCGTACGTAGGGTTCCTCTATGGGCCAATCAAGAATTTAATCGGGCTAATTCGCAGTATTGAACTGACCCTAGTGCATATCAATCGCTTTTTTGAGATTTACCATATACGGCCGGCCATCCAAGATGATCCCAAAGCACCGCCGCTCGCTATCACTACTGGTCAAGTCGAATTCAATGATCTGAGTTTCTCCTACGATGGCCAACATGCGGTCTTGCGGCGGATTAATTTGGTTATCGAAGCGGGTACGACTACAGCCTTAGTAGGCAGAAGTGGTTCGGGAAAATCGACGTTGGCCAAGTTGGTTCCCAGATTTTATGACCCGATAGAAGGTCATGTAGCTATTGACGGGCAGGACATTCGGGCATTTCGCTTGCAGTCGCTGCGGCAGCAGATCGGTTTTGCCTTACAGGGAAGTACGCTGTTTCAGGGCAGCATTAAAGAGAATTTGGCGTTTAATCAGGATATTCCTCTTAGGGCGATAGAGGAAGCCGCTCGTGCTGCTTATATCCACGACTTTATAAGCACTCTGCCCAAGGGATATGATACCCTAGTTGGAGAACAAGGCGTTAAATTCTCTGAAGGGCAAAGGCAGCGTATCGCGCTGGCACGCGTTCTATTGATGGACACGCCCATTTTGATTTTGGACGAACCTACTTCGGCTTTGGATGCGGAGTCGGAGCACCATATTCACGAGGCACTCAAGGTAGTGCAGGAAGGGCGCACTACGCTCATCGTCGCTCATCGCCTGTCAACCATTCGAGCGGCCGACCAGATCGTCGTGTTGGAAAACGGAAGTGTAGCCGAACAAGGGACACATGATTGGCTGCTGCATACTGGAGGAGCTTATACGGCATTGTTTGACAAAATGGCGCGGATATGAAGGGTTTTTGTAAGGCGTTCATCAGGAGAAGGCTTGCGATTCCCATAATCCGATGCGCACTTACACAACGGGACACATGCTATGCAGTCCCACAGGAGAAAGGAGTGAACCATATAAGGCATAGCACAGTATCTTCACAAGTTCAATAGAAGTGGTCCCAAAACTAGCGTCGGGCCGCATCAAGGGTCGTCAAGTGCCTGCGCATGGAGCGTTTTTCATAGGGCGAGACGCTCTTGATCCGACGCTTTTTCTTCACACAAGGAACCAAAACCGGAGTTTTGGGACCACTTCTAACCACCCGTTAAAACGGAGGAAACACATGCAGACTCTCTGCAAACCCCCTCGTAGGGTTTACGACGCTAAATCCATAGAGGCTTGTCATAGCGACCCCAAAGACCCAAATCATGACGACATACACGACACCGTGAACGCGGCACTTAGTGGTGCGGCGGCAGCCGTTGCCACTAGGATCCCTGGAGGAACAGTCCTCAAAGAGGCTATAAAAGGTACTGTCGCAGCCGTATTTGTAGCCGAAGTTGAGGAAACTATCTCTCACGCCGTGGATGACGCCTTGGAGTGGCTTGAGGAGAATACGCCGGATTCGCCTCCGACGTATGGTGATAATGTCCAAAGTACGGAGGATGCGACAAGGGAGGCAATGATAGATTCGGCCAAAGGGTGAGATTACGCCTGTTTCGGTTTGACCGATAGGTCACCGACTCTTAATTGAGTCGGTGACCTATTAAGAGTCTCTAACAAAACTGGATGTCCCGCCTAAAGGCGCGGTGAAGCCTGTTTTCGCGGGAATGAAATGGGCGGACGGGACGCCCGCGTTCCGAGAATCGCCCAGTGGGTTTTGTTAGGGCCTCATAATGTCCTACGGCAAGTGGCATAGAATCTAATATAAAGCACACCTCGAGTACTTCATGACTACAACTCGTATCGTCGTGATCGGTTGCCTAACAGTGTACCTGCAACGGCATATGCTTGTCATGGGCTGGTTGCTGTACGAGTCCATTGCGCTTCTAGCAGGTATGGATGTGAACTATTTTGCATATGGATTTGATCTAGAATATCATATGGAAACCCATCTCATCTTGGGCTCCCTATTCTGTTTAATAATTCTACCCTACATATACACTCACAATTTTTTTAAGGCTACATCTTTTTTTTTAGTCTTGTTTTGTGCTTTAATCGCTCTAATATACGCAAATATAGATCAACCCGATTTTAATTATAAAAGGACGTTTATACAGGCTACAGTAGGAGCATTATTTGTCTGTGTTGCGATTAGGATTACTATAAGGCTACACAGCAGGATTGGTCCTGTCGCCGTTTACCATCAGTGGAGGTATATAAATCGTCCCAAAGATTGGCTCCATATACTCTGGGCTTTAATCCTCAGTCCAGTGTGGATTAGCTATCTATATCTGTTTCATCCTAATCTGTTTCATCCTAGCAAGATAGAACGGACCTTCTTACTCGATTATCTCGCGACGCTTTTAACTTTAGACATTCTATCTGGGTCCATATTAGTTCCTTTTGTCGAAGAGCTTATTTATCGCAGGCTTTTCTTTAGTTCTCTGCGTCAGCAGACTAGCTTGTTCAAGGCTATATTGATTACTTCGTTGGTTTTCTCCTTGGCTCATCTACAACTAGAAAGACTAGTGCCTACCTTTATCCTAGGTGTAGCCTTGGCTCTTATTTACGAAAGGACACAATCCCTGATCGTATGTACCGCTGTTCACGGAGTTGTAAACGCCCTCAACCCTCTCGTAACGGATCTCCTTACTGGAGCTCTGGAGCCTGAACTCAGCCTTCTTCCATAAAACGAGCCTTCGCTATTTTGGCTATGTACACCGTCCTCTAAACACCACGCATCCTCCGAGGTTGAGGAAAATGTCACCCATCTGGTAGAAGAAGCAGTGAATACCATATCGAATGCTTTGGATTGGGTTGCGATCAGATACCCGATAGCAGCAGTTCGAGAGGCTCTAGAACTCCGAGTAGCAGTAACAATAATGGGTAGTCGGACCCATACGAAAACAACCACAAAAACGCTCAGTCTGGAAGTTATTAGCGTTAGGGCTGCGGCCTCAAGGCCGCAGCCCCATACAGCCGAGAAGGATTTTCGAAGTTTGGCAACTCCAACACTTCTCCCGATTTGGGTAGTTCTATGACTACAACTCGTATAGTAGTGATCGGCTTTCTAACCGGCCTACTGATTAGGCATACAACTGGTATGAGCGCAGCACTGCTTGAATCTATTATACATCAGGTGGGTATAGATGTGAACTACTCAACAAGTAAATTCGATCTATATCGAGAATATCAGATTACTATAGGCGCTCTATTGGGATCCCTGTTCTGTTTATTAATTCTGCCCTACATATTCACTCATAACCGCAAGGCTGCTTCTTTGTATATAGTTCTATTCTCCGTTCCAACTATTGCAATAAATGCAATCGGCTTTGATACAGATCCTAATTTTTCTTTTGTAGCTATAGCAATGTCTATGGGAGTAGGGCTAGGTGCTATTTTTTCTATTAGGATTGCTATAAAGCTACATAGCAAAGTTGAGCCTATCGCCGTTTATCATCAGTGGCGGTACATAAATCGCCCTAACGATTGGCTCCATGTATTCTGGGCTTTAATCCTCAGTTCAGCATGGATTAGCTACCAATATTTATTGTATCCTAGCAGGATAGGACGAATCTTCGTACTAGATTATCCTGTGATGCTTATGATTTTACACTTTTTATCTTTCATCATCTTAATTCCTTTTGTTGAAGAGCTCATTTTTCGCCGGCTTTTCTTTTCTGCTCTGCGTCAGAAGGCTAGCTTGCTCAAGGCTGCATTGATATCTTCGTTGGTCTTCTCCTTGATTCACGCAGATCCGGCAAGACTAGTGCCTGCCTTTATAGTAGGTGTAGCCTTGGCTCTTATTTACGAACAGACGCAATCTCTAATCGTATGCACCGCCGTTCATGGATGCACAAACGTCCTTATTTACTTCGCAACTGACATTCTCGCTGGAGGTTTGGGACCTGAACTCAGCCTTCTTCCATAAAACGAGCCTTCGCTATTTTGGCTATACGCACTGTCCACTCTAAAGACTACGCATTCGGTAATCCGAAGCCTCTATTGTCTCATAGTATCCTAAGAGATCGACCGGCGAATTGGGTGAGCGGCCCGTCTCTATACTCGCCTTGCTCCATCTTGCTGTCTTGCCAAAGGCCATAACATGCTTTTGACGAATCAACCAACAACCAATCTCCCCGTAAAGGTCGCTGTTATCGACTCAGGCATTGATCCAACACACCAAAAGATCGGCGCAGTTCACGAGGTGCTCTTGGATTCAGTGCCTCGGCAAGATACTCCTATTGCTGGGCACGGCACAGCTTGCGCCGGTATCATCCGTCAGATCGCGCCGACAGTGGATTTATACGATGTCCGCATCTTCGACGAATCGTTGGTAGCCGACAGCCCCTCCCTGCTCGCGGCGATCCGCTGGACGATTGAGCACCAAATGGATGTGGTCAATCTCAGCTTGGGCACTGCGGATGTTACCTGCCGCGATGCCTTGGCCGATCTATGTCGCCAAGCCCGCGACGCCGGAGTCATTCTGGTGGCTGCTGAACACAACGACGGGCGCGAAAGCTACCCGGCCGTCTTGCCAGACGTGATCGGTGTCACCGGAGGCAGGGTGCGGGGTCGCTATGGGTATTACTATCGTCCGGGCGACGCCATCGAATGCGTCGCCCGCGGCGATGACCAGCGCGTATGCTGGCCCGATCCGCCGTATCGGATGATGTCGGGTACCAGCTTTGCCGCGCCGCACATCACCGGCGTCGTCGCCTTGATTCGCCAAGCGCATCCGGCAGCACCGCTGGAACAGGTGCGCGAGGTGTTACAGGCTCAGGCATTGCAAGGGACGCCGGAACCGATCGAAGATACGCGGCCGCGAGCGACTGCTGTAGCCGTTCCTGCCGATCTTCCCTCGGATTTCTCTTGGATTCAGAAGGCGGCTCTCTACCCGTTCAACAAGGAGATGCACGCCTCGGTCCGGGCGCGAGACCTGCTTGGCTTTGAGATTGTGGGTATCGCCGATCCGGCCGGCAAGGGGCTGGTAGGCAGGGATGCAGGCGCAGTGCTAGGCTTGCCCGACATAGGGGTGCGTATCCAGCCCAAGCTCAGTTCAGCCCTTGAGGACGCGGATACCCTCATCCTCGGCTATGTCGATCAGTTAGGGCGGCTCAGCAAGAAAGATATGTTGCGTACTGCCATCGAGACGGCGTTGAAGCACAACTGCCATGTCTTCAGTTTCCTCGCCGTGCCCCAAGACAAATATGGTGACCTGTATGATCTCGCCGACAAGAAGGGGTTGTATCTGACCTCTCCTTCGCTTGCGTCCGACGATGTGCAGCAAGCCCTCCGCGCCGATCCCGCCTACGATCCAGTCGATGTGCCGGTGCTCGGCGTGTTTGGCACCAGTGCCCAGCAGGGCAAGTTCACCTTGCAACTGATTCTGCGCCGTCGCCTTTTACAGCTTGGCTACACGGTCGGTCAGATCGGTACCGAACACCATTCAGCACTGTTTGGCATGGACTTGACCTTTCCTATGGGATATGCCTCTAATGTGTTGCTGCCGTTGCAATACTACGTGCCCTATCTGGACTACAAGTTGCGGCAGCTCAGCCATCAGAAAAGCCCCGATCTCATCTTGGTTGGCTCGCAGTCGGGCACCATCCCCTACGATGTGCATGAACATCGCACCCATTCGCTGATTTGTACCGCCTTTTTGTTGGGCACTAAGCCGGATGCGTGTATCCTCGTGGTCAACAGCGTTGACCCTGACGAGTATATCCAAGATACCATCAACGCCCTTCGCGCCTTCGCCAAAGCCCCAACCCTGCTGTTGGCCATGAGCGACCAAGAAAAGCGCATCCGCTCCGCTCATGGACATACCGTCGTCAATTCGCGTCCGATGACTGCGGAGCACATCGAACGCACCCTAGGTCGGCTCGAAGACCGCTTTGGCTTGCCGGCCGTGTCTATCCTCTCAGAGGAAGACCAGCAGCGGATGATGGATACGGTGGTCAACCACTTCGCCGAACAGTCAGCACAGGGTCAGCAGACCGAGCCGAGCCGATCAAGCACCTGATCGGTGCCGCATGGGGATTCACCCGAGGAGAAAATAGAATGGACGATCCAACAACCTCCATAACCCGACGAGTGAAACAGGTCTTCGTCCAAGCTCTTGAACTCGATGTCGATCCAGATGAAATAGACGACGATGAGCCTCTGTTCGGGGCGGGCTTGGGTGCCGATTCCATCGCCTCGTTGAAAATCGTCTTTGCCCTTGAAGAAGAATTCGGCTTTGAGGTAGATGACGAAGATTTGCAGGTGGAACTTTTCAATTCGGTGCGGACGTTGAGCCAGTATATCGCCGAAAAGACAGTGGTTAGTGGTTAGTGGCCAGTGGTTAGTTCCCTCACCCCGGCCACTGTTCATTTTTCACTGACCACTGACCACTGGAACAGATATGTCACCCGATCACTCAGTAATCGGCAATCTAGCGCCCCATTGCAACAACGCTGGCATCGCCTCTTGTTGCGACCCGGCTGCCGATGGACTCGACGGGATGGGCACGGTTTTCTGCGCTGAAAGTCTGCCGGAATCGGGAACAACTATCGTTTGTAATGGAACGCGGTTCGTCTTTCCCGATAAAAGCGACGGGATACTCGACAATATCGCCTGCGAGGGGCAAGATATGCTGCTGCCGGTAGGGTACTATCACACTCTGCATGTTCTCGGGATGTGCGATTGGCGTGCCTTTGCGGAGCCGCTTCAGCTAAGGGCACCCGATGGCACCTGCACGGAAACGAGCCTCGGACTTAGCGACGCCTCGCACTACCAAGGGCTCCAGTACGGTGAACGCGAAGCCCTAACGTGCTCGTTGGTCACCCCGGATAGCCTCATCCCCCACGTATTCCTCTTTGGCATTTCCCCGCCGGGCGCGGGCTATGAGATGACGGAGACGCATATTGAGGCCGGGATTTGGCATCAGGTGATTGCCTTGGAAACATCTCGACCGCTTGCGGGCCTCGTGCTGCCGGACAATCCGTCCATGCACCTGTTCGCTGTAACCTTAGAGACATCTATATGAAAAAACACATTAATGGCGTCCCCTTCTGCACCCACCGACACTACAACTGCCTCTATGTGGTGTTGGATAGCCTGTTGCGCTTCTATGAATGCGAACCATCGGTGCCCTGTTTTGCTAATTGGGACTTTGTCTATTGCCGAGAGGAAGGCGAACGGTTCGCTATCCAAGGCCGGATCGTGCCTCTGTCCAAGACCCTCAAAGCCTTTGGCATTGCGCTGTTTAACCGCAGCGCGAATGATGGGCGAGGCGCGTGGGATGAAGTGAAAAAGCTAATAGACGCAGATATTCCGGTAGCGATCAGTTTAGACGTATTTCCGTTGGCCCAAGCCGGTCTCTATCCGCGTCTGCGCCATGCAGACCACCAGTTTATCGCCGCTGGGTACGACGACGAGGCCGCTACCATTTACCTGATTGATCCCTCGCCGTGGCAGCCTTCGGCGCGGAGTATTTCGCTCGAATTGTTCCTCGCTGGTTGGGATATGGGCGCGATTGTCAGGGAGGGGCAGGACCGATACGACTGGTTCTGGCTGGAGGTGCCGCGACGAGGGCTTGTCCTGCGTCCCGAAGCTGCTCGCGCTCTCCTGCAGCGCAACCTGCGCAGCATGTCCGCTTCCAGCGGGCAAGCGGATCTCACTGTGGGTCTGGAAGGCGTTGAGCAACTCGCCGAGGATACCGGGGCTTGGGCGGAGTACGAAGAGCCATTCCTCAAAGCCCGTCTAGGACGGTGCTCTCAATTACTTTTGGAAATTGCCTTACTTCGCGAAGGTCATAGTCGCTTTCTCCGCCATGTCGCTCAGGTTTGCCAACTGCCGCGTCTCAATGACCTCAGCCGAGAGTTTGAGTCGATTTCCCAAGGCTGGTTTGTGGTGAAGAATTTGTGCTTCAAAGGGGCGGTCAGGGAAGCGACAAGTGTACTACCACGCATTCAGTCTCGGCTGTGTGCGCTCGCCAGACGGGAGCGAACAGCTCTATCGACTTTGGCCGAGGTGCCAGGCGAGTAAAAGGAAAGAAGCGCGAGGTGAGCGTACTATCGGAAACCCTGAGCCGATGGACGAGATATTTCTCATCCGCCGCGCATTACCAGATAGCTGAGGTCGGCGACCTCGCTTCTGCCTAATGGCCCGCCAATTTTGCAGCAGTCCCAACGCTGCTTCTTAGAATCTTCGCTGGCCGCGCTCGAGTTTGAGCTGCGGAATGTCTTTTAACTGCACCTTAAGAAAGAACGCCCGGTTTTTGTGAAAGGTGCTCGGTTGCACGTTGAGGGTTGCAGTCCAGTCGTGGAATTCCTTTTGCAGGGACAACAACTCGGAAGTGAGGCGCTCGGTGGTTAAAAGCCGCTTCCCTGGGACGCGCAGATTGTAGTTGAGCGAATAATTGCAATACCAGCTCGACCACAAGCTAAAGCCGGCCGCGGCCTGCACCCAAGAGCGGATGAAGCTAGAAGTTGTAATCGTGGCGCGGCGGTGCGAGATGTAGTGGCTGAGTTGGAAGCGGCTGCCGCGCCGGCGGTTGTCAATGTCGCGCATGAGGCCGCTTTCAAAGCCGAAGGATTCCCGGCCATAGGGGCTGGTGGTGCCGAAGCTACTCTGTCCGTATTGACCGGAAGAGCCAAAGCCACTCTGCCCGTAGGGACTGGAGGAGCCGAAACTACTCTGTCCGTATCGGCTGGAAGAGTCAAAATCACCAAGCTGGTCGGCGTTCATGCGCGGTGCCTCGGACCGCCGCGACCAGCTAGCCGAGGTCCGCACTTCGAACTGCTTGCGGCGCGGGGCCAACAGGTGTAGCTGGTCTTGTTCGTCGTAGAATTCGTGGCGCAAGGTCAGCCGCGAGTTTAGGTAGCGACCCGCCTCGACGCTTAGGGTCGTGCGCAGGTCGGCTAGCTGGCGCTCCTTTTTCTCAAAGTCATAGGTCGTAGAGAAATTGAGCTGGACTAGGCGCACTTTGTGCTCTTCCTCGTCGCGCAAAATTTTGGCCCAGAAGGTGTTGCCGAGGCTCAAGTTCATTGTCCGCCGGTGTTGGAGCGGGCTGCCGTCGCCGCCAAAGCCCAAGACGCCGCCGGTGTCGGCGCGCGAGGCTTGGTAGTTAAACGAGACGCTGGGTTTGAGCACGTGGCGCAGAGCTTGGAGCGGGCCGATGGACGGGTTGAAAAGCCCGTAGAAGGTCTGGCTCAGGGCCGCGCGGGTCGAGAAGCGGTCGTTGCGCCGGCCGCGGGTTGCGCCTTCGCGCAGGTCTTGGTCGCTCCAGCCTTGGTTGAGCGCTGGGCTGAGGTTGAGCCAAGAGAAGGGGCGGTACTGCGCGCTGACGCGCCAGTTCACTTGAGCCCTAGTTTGGCTGGTGGTGTCCGTGCGGCTGCCACGCTGGGTGTTGCGCAGGCTGGCGTTGCCGTCGTAGTAGATGCGACTGTACCAGGGGAGGTTTTGGCGGCTTTGACGGCGTAAGCCCGTTTGGCCCCAAATCGGCTTGCGGCTCTTGCGCAGGCTAAGTTCGGGCAAAACGGTGGAGAACGTTTCGGTGTCGAGGTTTTTGGTCTGGCTCGCTTTCAGGCTCAAGCTATTGCCCGAGCCGCGCCAGCGCCGAGTGTAGCTGAGGTTGGAGCGCAGGGTGCGGTTGAGGCGGTCTTGGAGGCTGGTGCTGTTGTCTTGGGCAAAGCTGTTGTTGCTCTGGAAGGTGCCGTTGGCTCGCAGACTCGCGTCGCGCCCTAGCTCTTGGCTGTGCCTGAATTCCAGTCGCCAGTTGCGCGAGGCCGTGCGGCCCTCTTGGCGGTTTTCGAACTGGGTACTGACGTTTCCTCTGAATCGATAGCGCGCGGTGTAGTTGAGGCGGGCGCGCCCTAACCAGCCCGAGCGCTGGCGCAGGTCGGTTGCGAGGGATAGGTCCCAATAGTCGTTAGGCGCGAGATAGTAGCCCAAGTTGCGCAGCTCCCACTCGCTTTGGCGCGATCCAAATCTAGGGGAGCGTTGTCCAAAACTCGGCGTCAAAATCCCGGACTGGCGGTCTTCGCGCAGCGAGAATACGTAAAAGGGAATCCACAACAGCCGCCGCTCCTTGATGCGGAAATACACAGGCCGCGCCACGGCCATGTCGCCGGCTATGACCTTGATCCGCGGGCTGTAGAAGTCGAAGTGGGGATGGTCGGCTTCGCACGTGGTGTACGAGCCTTGGTGGACGTGGAACTCGGTGCCGCTGCGGGTCTGTATTAAGTGTCCGGCGTAAAATCCCTTGTCGCGGTGGATCTTGCCTTTGAGGATGGTTCCTTGCTCGGTGGAGAGGTTGTAGAGGATGCGCTCGCCGCGCAGGGTTTGGTCGCCTTGGCGCAACACCGGGCGGCCGATGACCCGCCCAAGCGAATCGAGGGCCGCGCGCGCTTCGACTTGGTCGAGGTCGCGGCGGAAGACGATCTCGGCGGCCTCTAGCTCAGCGCCCTTGTGCGAGACGCGGGCCTGCCCCTGCAACAGGAGCGAGTCGCCGACCTCGTAGTAGCGCATATAGGCAGCTTGGTATGAAAAGCCTTGATTTTTGTCTTGGCCCTTGGCTTGGGTCAGCAGGGAGCGGGCCTGTTGTAGTTGGGTGTCGGACGCCTCGCTGCCGCGCGGATAGGCGAGGGCTAGGCAGAGGATTAGCAGGCCGATCATGGCTGGCGCTGGCGGAATACTTCGTACAGGGCGATACCGGCGGCCACCGAGGCGTTGAGCGAGCCGATGGCTTCGCGCTGCATGGGGATGTGCAAGAGCGCGTCGCAGCGCTTTTGCACCATGCGCCGCAGCCCCTTGCCCTCGCTGCCGATGACTAGGGCGCAGGGTTGGGCAAAGTCTGCGGTCGTCAAGGGCTGTTCGCCTTGGGCGTCGAGTCCGGCGATGAAAAGCCCACAGGCCGCGGCTTTTTGCAGGGCTTTTTGCAAGTTGTCAACTCGGCAGACGGGTAGGTGTTGGGCGGCACCGGCGGCGGCTTTGAGTGCGGCTGGCGAGAGTCCAGCAGCTTCGCGGGCGGGCACGACTACGCCTTGCGCGCCGAGTGCGTGGGCGCTGCGGATGATGGCACCGAGGTTGTGGGGATCCTGCACTTGGTCGAGAAAGACGAGCAGGGCCGGGGCCGACAGGTGGTCGAGTACGTGGTCGAAGTCCGCGTACGTTGCGGCGGCCGCGTACGCGACGACGCTTTGGTGGCGGGGGCCGGCGAGGCGGTCGAGTTGGACCTTGTCGCGCAGGTCATAGGGAATGTGGGCCTGCCGTGCGCGGGTGAAAATTTCGTCTATGACGGGGCCGTGTGCGCCCTTGGCGACGAGCAGGCGGCGCAGGGGGCGCTCGGCGCGGAGAGCTTCGAGTACGGGGTGGCGGCCCCAGATTAGGTCGTCGGGTGGTTGGTTATTGGTCACTTTGCCTCCGGCGGTGTTTCCCAGAGCAAGCGCAGCGGCACGGCGTAGAGTCCGTCGCCAAAGCGGGTACAGGTCTCTCCGTCGTACAAAACCACACCTCCAGCGAACCGGCTACCCGTTGCCTCCTTGAGCTTATACAAGCCGCGGAAGTCCGCTCTGGTCACAGTGGCACTCGCCTTCACCTCTACTCCCGCAACGGCCAACGCGCCGCGCTCGATGACGATGTCCACTTCTACCTTGTCCCTATCGCGGTAGTGGAAAAACGCCAAGGAGGCTTCGTTCCAACTCGCCTGCCGTCGCAACTCTTGGAACGCGAAGGTCTCAAGAAGGTGACCCATCAGTGTCCGATCGGTTGCCAGTCCTGCTGCATCTATCCCCAACAGCGCACAAGCAAGGCCGGTGTCGCCGATGTGCAACTTGGGCGTCTTAACGAGGCGACTCAGCCGATTGTGGTGCCAAGGTGGAAGCCTTTCCAGTAGAAATACCTGTTCGAGCAGCTTTACATAGTGAAAGATCGTCGGTCGGGTAAGTTGAAAGGGGGCCGCCAGATCAGAGACATTCAGGAGCCGGGCTGTCTGCGCCGCCGCCAATTCGAGTAGGCGAGGCAGGGCCTCGAGGCTGCCGATCCGCGCTAGATCGCGCACATCGCGTTGTACTTGGGCGTCGAGATAGTCGCGGTACCAGTTGGCTCGCCGCCGACCAGCCGACCGGACAAGTGCTGGCGGATACCCACCGGCAACGATGCGCTCGCCGAGCTGGCGGCCGAGCCGCTCGACTCGTTGCGTCTTGAATCTGCCGCCGAATAGAGCATTGAGGAAGCCGGGGAAGCCTCTAACTCCATCTTTTAATTCACATTGCGCGAGAGGATGCAATCTGACCGTCTCCATGCGCCCCGCCAGCGAGTCCGAGAGCTTGGGGACCAGTAGCACATTGGTTGAGCCTGTCAGTACAAAACGCCCCGGTACGCGGCTGCGATCCACTTCCATCTTCAACGCGCCAAAAAGTGTGGGGACGCGCTGCACTTCGTCTAGGATGACGCGCTCAGGCAAATCGGCGACAAAACCTATGGGATCGGCCTCGGCACCAGCGCGCATGACATCATCGTCGAAGCTGATGTACGTGTACCCTCGGGGCCTAGTTCTCACTAAGCTAAGCGGTTGGCCACGCCATATCAGAGTCTGGCCGCGCCATGTCAGGTGCTCCGGCATGCACACCATCTGCGCGAGTGTGGTCTTGCCGCATTGCCGAGGGCCGTGGATCAGGACAATCGGCGAGTCCTCTAGCGCCTCCGCGAGAAGCCGCTCGGCAAAGCGCGGGTAGAGTTGGGCCTCAGTCATCGGCTAATTGTAAATATTGGGGCGGCTAATTGCAAGTTTAGAGTGCGGCTAATTGAAAATTATAGAACTCCCTAAAGCGGCGATAATTGGACAGAATCTTCCATTTTTAGCATACTATGTCCACTAATTGTGGACATTGATGTATATTATTGCGGTACAAAATGCTTGAAACGACCCCATTGCGGCAGCAGATAGCTCGCGATGTCTTCGATTACCAGCAACTGGTCGCCTGTTTGTCTCAGTTTAGCAAGCCCCGCGACAAAATCCGCAGATTGTTGGCCAGCGGAGAGATCGTGCGCATTAGGAAGGGCTTATACGCCTTTGGCGAGTCCCTCCGACGAGCGCCCATCAGCCGAGAACTGCTGGCCAATCTGATCTATGGGCCTTCCTACATAAGCCTAGACTACGCACTGAGCTACCACGGGCTCATACCGGAACGCGTCGAGACCGTCACCTCGGTGACATTGGGGCGGTCGCGCACCTTCACTACGCCCTACGGAATGTTCTCCTACCGCCGCCTGAATCGGCAAAAGTCTTGCCGGTAACGAATTCATCCAGTAAGCCCGCAGCTTGCTGGATGTCATACAGATATTTCCGCGCTTCAAGCTGCATAGAGCCGCGTCCTAGTTTCGTCAACGCGTTGCCGGAAGAAGGGATTCTTGATGGCCGAATCGACGACGAGATCCACCGGGTGTCCAAAGAGTAGTTCCAAAGTCTCCAGCAATCCAAAGTAGGTGTCGGCGTATTTTCCCGAAGGCAGGGTTTGGAATTCAACCAAGAAGTCCAAGTCGCTTTCGCGCCCATGATAGTTGCCGGTGGCAGCCGAGCCGAACAGGTCAAGCCGCAGAACGCGGTAACGGATGCAGAGTTGCTGTAACTCGCCGACCCGTTCCTCGACAATGGGTAGCATCGAATGCTCTCCTATTGAAGTTGCGTTACTCGCAACTGGCCGGACACTAGCTTGGGAAGCAAGGCATCGCGCAGGGCGGCGAGGGTGCGGGATTCTTCCTCTAGGCTATGGCGGCGTGTGAAAATTGCACTGGCATAATGGTTGAATTCTTCTATCACCCTCGAATTCAATTTATCAGGGACAAGCTGCCTGTTCATATACGCGAGGTTTCGATTGAGGCCCGGCACCGCCGAATCAGCCGCAACGGACGGAAGGTCCTGAGCGGTCAAGGCAAAGAACAGAAAGGGAAGGTCTCCGTCTGTACCTCTTGGAACGACATAAAACGTCGTGTCGATTGGGAAGAAATCACTATGCGCCCATGTGACGATGCCTGGGTTGCCCTTCCTGCCAACAACAATCCCTGGACCGGCTACTAATTTCTTGTCGTGCCAACCTACTTGTCCGTTTGAGCCGTACACCGGAATGGAGCCATTATTACGGTCATTCGCTTTCAAGGCTTTGCCATAGGTCAGTTCGATAAGCTCCCCCAGCGCCTTCACCTCCCACCCCTCCGGTATCTCCCCCAATTCCGATTTCACGAGCCGGTCGGGGAAGAGGTCGGCAACATCCGGCGGCAGCCCGGTATCCCGCCCTTCCATCTTGGCACGAACCGGATCAAAATCCACGAACCACGACTTGAACAGCGCCCGTGCCATCTCCTCCAGCGTATCATTCATGCGCCGGTTGAGTTCAATTTTGTCGTCGAGGGTGCCGAGGATGTGGGCGATGGCGCGTTGTTCAGAAAGATCGGGGAGCGCCGCTTCAATGTTTTCCAGATCACGCTTCGTGACGTGCCCGAGGCCCGTTGTTTGTTTATTCCGTGCAATGGCAACGAAATTGGGCTTCAGGTATCGCAAGAGATAAAAGAAGAAGGTGGAATCGACGCCATTGATCGGCGTAACGCGAAAAATGTGCTGGTTCAGCCAACCCTCTGGGCCACGCCACCAGAAAGCATCAATAGAGGTCTCCGGCTGGCCAGACCACGAAAACAGCAGATCTCCAGAGCGAATGCGAACGGACTCATCAAAGGTCTGCTGTGTGAACTTGGTCTGGCCAGAAATACCCCCCTTGATCTCGGCGATTTTGATGACCGGTCTGCCAGTAGTGCTAAACTGGATTTTCCGAAAGGCGAGGCCGTTCACCCACTGTGCCATGGCATATAATGGCTCCCGTTTCCAATGGCTTGGGAATTTGGGATGGTAAAGCCAGTTTCTGCCTGCCGGATCGTCGTTTGCGTTATCCGAAAACACCACATATTTCCGCTCAATCTCCCCTCGTATGGATACACCGTTTGCCATAAAACTTACTCCAGCGGTGCGATCCTACCAGGCGGCTCTGAACGCTGCGCACGCATCCAAGCTGCCATCAGTTCTTCTTGGTGAAGGGATGCCCATTCCACCACAAGACGGCGGGCACGGGCGGGAAGCTTCCCCTCCACCACGCTGATGCTGTTTATCTCTATGACAGCTTCATGTTCACCGTATAGCGCGTGAAAATGGGGCGGATTGTGGTCGCGAAAGTTAATGCGAATGCTGATCCCATAAAATCTACAGAGTTCAGGCATCGCGGCTCTGGATTACCTGCTTCACGCCGGGCATTACTTCCTCAACAGATTTGCCCGTGAGTTCCATGTACAGCGCATCGGCGCAAAGGTCGAGGTCATCGTCCCAAGCGATGGCTCTGTTGGGAGTTATATGCACCTTCGCGAAATATCCCGGCTCGTCCCAAACTTTGAACACGCCCTTCCCGGCAAGGTGCGACAAGTCGATCTCACCGGCGACGCCATCTGCATATCGAAGCCAAATGCGGTAGCCAGCTCGTGGGTGGACTTCGGTCGGCTGAATCATGGTGCTGTCTCCTCTAGGCTTCATTATTCCCCATTCTTAATGTTCTCTTTCCACTCATTCAGCTTGAGCAACGCCTGAAGCGGTGTAATCTGGCTGAGGTCCATGTCGCGCAGTTCCGCCACCCACGGCGCGTCCGCAGGCGCGGAGAAGAGATGGAGCTGGGGGTGAGGGGCTGGCGGGGGCACGTGTGGGCGGTGGATGTCCGTGGTGTCGATCTGGTCTTTTTCGAGGCGCGCGAGAATTTCTTGGGCGCGCGCTACTACTTGGGCTGGCATCCCGGCCATCTGTGCGACGTTGATGCCGTAGCTTTGGTCGGCAGACCCGGGGGCTAGGCGGTGGAGGAACACCACGCGGTCGCCTTCTTCGCGCACTTGGACGTTGAAATTGACGACGCGCTCTAGGTGGCTTTCGAGTTCGGTCATCTCGTGGTAGTGCGTGGCAAAAAGGGTGCGCGGGTGGACCTCGCGGTGCTGGTGCAAGTATTCGACAATGGCCCAGGCAATGCTCAGGCCATCGAAAGTGCTCGTGCCGCGGCCGAGCTCGTCGATGAGGAGCAAGCTGCGGCTGGTGGCGTTGTTGAGGATATTGGCGGCCTCGTGCATCTCGACCATGAAGGTGCTCTCGCCACCGGCGAGGTTGTCGGATGCGCCCACGCGGGTGAAGATGCGATCGACCACGCCGATGGTGGCTTGGCGCGCGGGGACGAAGCTGCCCATCTGTGCCATCAGCGCGATGAGACCTACTTGGCGGATGATGGTGCTCTTACCGGCCATGTTCGGGCCGGTGATGAGCATGATCTGCGCGCCGTTGGTGTCGAGACGCACATCATTGGGGACGAAGCTGCCCGTGCGGAGCTGGCGCTCGACGACCGGGTGGCGGCCGTCGCGGATGTCGATTAGCTGGCCGTCATCAACTTGGGGCCGGGTGTAGGATTCGCTCTCGGCGACTTCGGCGAGGGAATACAGCACGTCGATGCGCGCGATGGCACGGGCGATCTGCTGGACTTGGGGCGTCCAGCGGGCGGCGCGGTCGCGCAAGGCCAAGAATAACTCGTTTTCTAGCTCTTTGAGGCGGTCCTCGGCCCCTATGACTTTTTCCTCGTACTCCTTTAGCTCGGGCGTGATGAAGCGCTCGGCATTAGCCAAGGTCTGTTTGCGATGGTACTCCTCGGGAGTTTTGTCGAGGTTGGCTTTGCTGATTTCGATGTAGTAGCCAAAGACTTGGTTGTAGCCGATCTTGAGCGAGGCAATGCCAGTGCGCTCGCGCTCGGTGGCTTGTAGGCGGGCGATGTAGTCCTTGCCGCCGCGGGCGATTTGCCGCAGTTGATCGACATCCGGGTGATAGCCGTCGCGGATTAGGCCGCCGTCGGTCAGGGTCGCCGGGGGCGCATCGACTAGAGCACCGAGGATTTCGGCGACCAACTCGCTGACGTCGGGCAGCCCCTTGGAGCATAGCTCTTGCAGGAGCGCGCTCTGTGCTGGGGATAGCGCGGCGCCAATGGCGGGCGCGAGGTCGAGCGAGCGGGCGAGGGCCACCATGTCGCGGGCGTTGGCTCGCAGGCAACAGATCCGCGCGATCAGCCGCTCTAGGTCGCCGACCTGCTCTAGGCATTGGCCGAGGGTGCGGCGGATCTCGCGCTGGTGTAGGAGCTCGTCAACTGCTTCTAAGCGGGCGCTGATTAGGGGCGGGGCCTTGAGCGGCTGGGCGACCCATTGGCGCAACAGACGCGCGCCCATCGGGGTGCGGGTGCGGTCGAGGATTTCGAGTAAGGTGTTGGCGCGGCCCCCGTCTTGGCGATTGGCGAGCAGCTCTAGGTTGCGCTGGGCCGTGACGTCGATGAGGGCAAAGTGCTCGCGGTGTTTGCGCTGGAGGCGGTTGATGTGCTCGACGGCACCGCGCTGGTTCTCGCGCAGATAAGCCACCGTCGCCCCGCCGGCGCGGATGGCGGCCTCCATGTCCTCGCAGCCAAAGCCCTTTAGCGTCTGGACGCGGAGCTGGCTGGTGAGGGTTTCGTACGCGGTGTCCGCGGCGAAGTGCCACTCTGCGAGGCGGCTGAGCGCCACCTGCGGCAGGGCGTTTTGCAGGGTGGCGACCCACTGTCCGTCGGCTCCTTCGGCGATGAGCAGCTCGGCCGGTCCCAAGCTCTCCAACTCGTCGGTGAGGTCGCTGGCGGGAATCTCGTCGAGCGCGAAGTCCCCGGTTGACAAATCGACGCTGGCGAGGCCGACGCGGCCGGCGTGGGCGCAGAGGCCGACGAGGAAGTTGTTGCGCTGCTGGTCGAGCATGGCGTCGGAGAGCGCGGTGCCCGGGGAGACGACTTCGACGACGTCGCGCTTGACCACGCCCTTGGCTTTTTTTGGATCTTCGACCTGCTCGCAGATGGCGACCTTGCGCCCGAGCTGGATGAGTTTGGCCAGATAGCCTTCCATGGCGTGATGGGGCACGCCAGCTAAGGGCACATCGCCGGAAGCCTTGCCGTGGTTGCGCGCCGTCAAGGTAAGGCCCAAAAGCTGGGCCGCCTCTTTGGCGTCGTCGAAAAACATCTCGTAGAAGTCGCCCATGCGGAAGAAGAGAATCGCGTCGGGGTGCTGACGCTTAAAGTGCAGGTACTGCTCCATCGCCGGAGTAAGTTTGCTGCCCGGCGTGAGTTTGGCTCTCGGTGACATGGTTGGGTTGGGTTAGGGGATAGGGGTGGACAAAATAAAAACGCGGTGGAACGATTGTTCGTCCCACCGCGCTTGGTTGTTGCTGCGGAGCTTACGACTTGTCTTGCTCAACGTCTTGCTCGGCGTCTTGCTCAACGTCTTGCTCGGCGTCTTGCTCGGCACCTTGCTCGGCGTGGACGTCTCCCCAGCTTTCCATCTCGTCGTCCTTGTCAGCATCGACCTCTTCGACGGCGACCTCTTGGACGGGATGCTCGGCTAAGTAGGCTTCGTACTCGGCTTGGTCCTTGTCTTTGAAGTACTCGCGCACGCTGAGCACGATCTTTTTCTGATTCTTGTCGAACTCGATGACCTCTAGTGGGAGCTCCTGCCCTTCGGCGAAGCTCTGGCGTGGGGTCTGCAATCCGTCGATGGCCAAATGCGACAGCGGCACGAACCCATCGACTTCTTCGACGAGCGAGACGACCACGCCGCGCTCGAGGAGCCGCGAGATCGCGCCCCGCCCCTCGACGCCTACGGCGTATTGCTCGGCAAAGCGAGGCCAAGGATTTTCAAAGGTATCCTTGTGGCTGAGCGAGATGCGACGGCGCTTGATGTCGATTTCGGTGACAACCACGGGGATCACGTCGCCCTTTTTGAACATTTCGCTGGCTTGGCGAATACGCTTGGTCCAAGACATATCCGAAATGTGGACCAGCCCGTCGATGTTTTCCTCGATCTCGACGAAGGCACCGAAGTTGGTCAGGCTGCATACCGTGCCCTCGATCTTGGTGCCGGGGGGATACTTGGTGTCGAGGGTATCCCACGGATCGTCCTCGGTTTGCTTCATGCCGAGAGAGATCTTCTGGTTCTCGCTGTCGATTTTGAGCACCTTCACTTCGACGATGTCGCCGATGTTGACCAGCTTGGAAGGATGGCGCACGTGCTGGGTCCAGGACATCTCAGAGATGTGGACTAGGCCCTCAATGCCTTCCTCCAATTCGACGAAGGCGCCGTAGTCGGTGATGGAGACCACCTTGCCGCGCACCTGGTTCTCAATCGGGTACTTCTTCTCGATGTTCTCCCACGGATGGGCCGTTAGCTGCTTCAGCCCCAAGGAGATGCGCTCGCGTTTGCGGTCGTAGCTGAGCACCTTGACCTTGATGCGGTCGCCGATGGAGACCAACTCCGAGGGGTGGTTGACGCGCCCCCACGACATGTCGGTGATGTGGAGCAAGCCATCGACGCCGCCCAAGTCGATGAAAGCGCCGAAGTCGGTGATGTTCTTGACGACGCCCTCGCGGGTTTGGCCCTCCTCCAACACTTTGACGATCTCCTCGCGCATCCGTGCGCGCTCTTCTTCTAGCACGGCTCGGCGCGAAACGACGATGTTGCGCCGCGCCTTGTTGAGCTTGATGATTTTGAAGGGGAACTCGTGGCCGATGAACTGGTCGAAGTTCTTGACCTGGCGGATGTCGATCTGCGAGCCGGGCAGAAAGGCCTCGACGCCAAAGAGATTGACGACGATGCCGCCCTTGATGCGCCGCGTCAGCCGGCCCTCGACAGTGTTGCCGGTGTCGTGAGCATCCTTGATCGAATCCCAGACCCGCATGAAGTCGGCCTTTTGCTTGGAGAGCACGACTTGGCCCTCCTGGTCTTCGACGTCCTCCAAGAAGACCTCGATTTCTTGGCCTTGCTCAATGGACTCGGGGTTGGAAAATTCCTTGATCGACACTGCGCCTTCGGACTTGAAACCGATATCGACCATTACCTCGCTGGGGCCGATGGAGACGACCGTGCCCTTGACGATTTGGCCTTCTTGGATGCCGGAGATGCTCTCATCGTAGAGGGCCATGAATTCGTCGAATTGGGCCTGATCGTACTCGGGCTTTTCCAACTCTTCGACGCTGACGTTGCCGTACACAGGAGCTTCTTGTTGCTGGTCTGTTGCCTCCTGTTGCTCTTCTGTTACTGTAGTTTCATCAGTCATGTTGCGCAGATCCTCAAAAAGGTTAAGGCGAAGCGCGCACTTCGCGTAGTGTGATACTGGCGCGGGCTTTCCGCACCAGCGTTAGGCTCCGCGTTGGCGGGCCAATGCGACGACGCAATCTACTTGGTCTGCCAAAGTCATGCGAGTCGTGTCGATTGCGACGATCTCGTCTGCCGTGCTCGTCCCTCCGTAGTCGCGCTCGGCGTCTTGTCGGTCTCGAGTTTGAATGTCGGATCGGACCTGTTCCAATGTGATGCATACTCCTTTAGTAGTCAATTCCCGATGCCGCCGACGGGTGCGCTCATCGAGGTCGGCTACTAAGGCAATTTTTAGCTCGGCGTCGGGAAAGACTACCGCTGCCATATCGCGTCCTTCGGCGACTATACCACCCGACTGGCCCAATTGCTGCTGCTGGGCGACTAGGGAGCGGCGCACCAAAGGCACGTTGGCGTATGCGCCCGCCCGGCGGGTGATGTCGGGCTGGCGAATCGCTTCGCTTATGTCCTGTCCGTCGAGCAGGACGCGCCCTCGGCCAGAGTCCAAATCTATGGTTGCGGTCGCCAAGAGGGCTTCCAGCGCGTCCTCGTCCTCGGGTGCCACCTCAAGTCGGGTTGCCGCTACGGTCACGGCTCGGTACATGGCTCCGGTGTCGAGGTGGCGATAGCCCAGCCGCTCGGCCACTCGCCGCGCCGTGGTCGTCTTGCCGGAGCCGATGGTGCCGTCGATGGCGATGACTAGCCCGTGCCGTTTCACAAGCCAACCTCGGCTTTGAGCTGGCGGACCTCCTCGGGGCTGAGGCGGCGGTGCTGGCCGGCGGCGAGCAGGCCGAGGGTCAGCCCGGCAAATTCGACCCGCGTCAATTGCCGCACCGGATAGCCGATAGCGCGGAGCATGCGGCGGACTTGGCGCTTGCGTCCCTCGTGAATGCAAAGGCTCAGCCGCGCCCGCTTGTGCCAACCGCTACTCCAGCGCTCCTCGACCTGGACCTGAGCCGGTGCGGTGGGGCCGTCGCCGAGCGCGATGCCTTTGCGCAGCCGGTTGAGTTGGTCCTCGTGTGGGTCGCCGCTGACGACGGCCTCGTAGCGCTTGGCGACGACAAAGCGCGGGTGCAGCAGCCGATGGCCGAGGGCACCGTCGTCGGTCAGCAGCAAAAGTCCGGTGGTGTCGAGGTCGAGACGACCTACGGGCACGGTGCCTGGGTGGAGGTCGGGCAAAAGGTCGAAGACCGTGGGGCGGTCGCGGGGGTCGGTGCGGGTGACCAGATATCCAGCCGGCTTGTGCAAAAGCACGTATTCGTACTGGCCGGGCAGAGTGAGGACCCGGCCGCGGCACTCGACTCGGTCGGCACTCACCGCGACCACTCGGCCCGGCTCGGCTACTACCTCGCCGTTGATGCGCACCGCGCCGCTTTGGATCAGCGCATCGCTGTGGCGGCGCGAGGCCACGCCGCAGCGTGCCAAGAAGCGATTGAGGCGCATTTGCGGCTCAGGAGCGTTCACCTTCGCCTTCTTCTTCTGCCTGCTTTTGCAACTCGTCCAGTTCGGAGGCGAGTTGACGGGCGGCAGTCGGCTGCTGGCCTTCGGCGAGTAGCTCTGCTAATTCCTTGGGCTTGGGCAACTCGCCCAGCCCTCGTAGCCCAAAGTGAACTAAAAATTCTCGGGTCGTGCCAAAGAGCATGGGCTTGCCAATGCCCTCGGAGCGGCCGGCGAGGCGGACCATGTTGAGTTCCATCAGCGTTTGCAACACGCTGGCCGAGCTAACGCCACGGATGTTGTCGATCTCGACGCGAGTGACCGGCTGCTTGAAGGCGACGATGGCGAGGACTTCGAGGCCCGCTGGCGTGAGGCGGACTTGGCGCGAGGTCTTATGGTACTTGCGCAGCCAAGGACCGCATTGCTGGCGCGAGGCGAGCTGATAGCCGCCGGCCAATTCGACGACTTCGATCCCGTGCCCGGCTGCTTCGTACTGGTCGTTGAGCGCGTCGATAGCCTCGCGGATATGGCGGCCGTTGTACCCAGCGAGCAGATCGACGAGGCGACCCGGGGTCACCGGCTCGGTTGCCGTCAGGAGGATGGCCTCAATAATCGCCCGAGCCTGCGCAGGGTTGACGTCGTGCGAGGCCGTTGTGGGTTCACGGCTCACGGGTCTGAATAGCTCCCGCTGCGTTCGGCTTCGACCTGAGCTCAGCCGAAGGTTGGGATGGCGATTGCTCGATCCAGATTTCGTCGAAGGGCCGCGCCTGCTGCACGCGGACGCGCTGCGTCTTGAGCAGTTCTAGGACCCCGACGAAGGTGGCGATTAGGGCTTGGCGGTCGCGGCCTTGGAGCAAGTCCATGAAGCTGATGCGCGAGTTGCGCTCGAGCACTGCCAACAGGTAGTTGATGCACTCGGCGACTGAGACTTCTTCTTCGACTATTTGGTGAACCAAGTTTTCGGGCACCGTGTCGAGCACGTGCTTGTACACAGCCAATAGGTCGAAGAGCGATACGGGCTGGAGCTGGGCTGACTCCTCAACGCTGTCATCAGGGCCTTGGCGGCGCAGGTACACGTCGCGCCGCTCGTCTTTGCGCACGCCGAGCCAGTCGGCAATGTCCTTAAACTGCTGGTACTCTAGCAGACGGCGGATCAACTCGGCCTGTGGGTCTTCTTCGCCGTCGCCGTCGCCGTCGAGACCGAGTTCTTCGCGGGGCAGCATCATCTGCGACTTGATCCGCAGCAGGGTGGCGGCCATGAGGATGAAGTCGCTGGCCTGTTCGATGTCGAGTTGGTGGATGTGTTGCAAGAAGCCCAAGTACTGGGTGGTGATGTGGGCGATGGGAATGTCGTAGATGTCTAACTCGTCTTTGCGGATCAGATAGAGCAATAGATCCATTGGACCTTCAAAGACGTCGAGCTTGACTTCGTAGAGAGCCGTTTCTTCCTGTTCGATTGCGTCGCGTTCCATGAGAGCGCCTGCCTTAGTCGATAAAAAGATACGGTTTCCAGCGCTGATCGTCGATACCGACAAAATTGCGGATGAAGCTCACGTTATTGGGGCGCTTGGGTTTGCTGCGCAGCACGAGGCCGACCTGCTCGGGTCGGTGTTCGCCTTTCTTGTTGTTGCACAGAGCGCAGGCGCAGACGAGGTTTTCCCAAGTCCCTTGGCCTCCTTTGGTGCGCGGCACAATGTGATCGACCGTTAGCTTGCCTTCTTTGCTGCCGCAGTACTGGCATTGGTGATTGTCGCGCTTGAGGATGTTGCGCTTGGAAAGTACGACTCGTCGGCGCGGCGCGCGGATGTAGCGCCCGAGGCGGACGACGCTGGGCACCGGATACTCTTGGGAGACCGAATGAATCACCTCGTTCATTCTTTCGACGGCTTCGGCCTTGCCGCGCAGAATCAACAGCAAGGCCCGACGCACGCTGCATACGCTTAGAGGCTCGTAGTTTTGATTGAGGACCAGTACGGTTCTTTCCAACAAGAGTCTATCCACGGTGTATGTAGGGGGCGGTTTGAAACCGCCCCCTACTTGGGATTGGATTAATTATCCGGTTTCCCATGATACAATGTGCGTTCCTTATAAAAAGGATACTTATGGTGAACAAATGCAAGGTCAGTGGTTGGCGATCAGGTTGGCGTAGTCTTGGGCACTGAGCAAGTCATTCAAGTCCGCAGCGTCGTCGATGCGAATCTTGAGCAGCCAACCGCCGCCGTAAGGGTCTTCGTTGATTTGTTCGGCTTCTTCGGCGAGGCTGTCGTTGACTTCTAGCACCTCGCCGGAAGCCGGAGCGATCAGATCGGCGACGGTCTTAACCGCCTCAAGCGTGCCAAAGGCCTCGCCTCGTTCGAGGTGCTCGCCCACCTCGGGCAACTCGGCGAATACGATGTCGCCCAACTCGGTTTGCGCGAAGTCCGTAATGCCGATAGTGGCGATGTCGCTTTCTAGCTGAAGCCATTCGTGGCTTTCCGAGTAGATCAAGTGCTCGGGGATCTGAGTCTGGCTCATAATTGCCTCTCGTGCTTGCTTAAGACGACCACTTCGAGTTGGCTACGTAGTTGGTGTCGAATTGCCCGGCGATAAAGTCGGGTTCGGTGAGTAGGGTTCGGTGAAAGGGCAAGGTGGTGGCCACGCCTTCTATGGTGCATTCGCCTAAGATGCGCCGCATCCGCGCTATGGCACTTTGGCGATCGGAGCCGTAGGCGATGATTTTGGCCAGTAGGGAATCGTAGTACGGAGGGATCTCGTAGCCTTGGTAGATGTGGCTGTCGATGCGGACGCCGGGGCCGCCCGGCAGGTGGAGAGCTTCGATGATGCCCGAAGAGGGGATGAAGTTGCGCGCGGGATCTTCGGCGTTGATCCGGCATTCAATGGCGTGCCCGGTGAGTTGGATGTCCTCTTGGTTAAAGCGGAGGGACTCGCCGGCCGCGATGCGAATTTGTTCCTCGACTAAGTCGATGCCGGTGACCATCTCGGTGACCGGGTGTTCGACCTGGATGCGGGTATTCATCTCCATGAAGTAGGAGTTGTGGTCTGCATCGACGAGGAGTTCAATGGTGCCCGCGCTGTAGTAGCCGACCGCGGCTGCGCCGGCGAGGGCGGACGCGCCGAGCCGCTGACGCAAGTCGGGATCAACTACTGGCGAGGGGCTTTCTTCCAAGAGCTTTTGGTGCCGTCGCTGGATGGAGCACTCGCGCTCGCCGAGGTGGACGAGGTTGCCGTGCTGGTCGCCGAGAACTTGGATTTCGATGTGGCGCGCCTCTTCGATGGAGCGCTCCATATACACGGCGTCGCTGGTAAAAGCGGTGCGTGCTTCGCGGCGTGCCATCTGCCAGGCTTCCTCCAATTCATCCATCGCGCGAACGACCCGCATCCCGCGCCCGCCGCCGCCCGCCGAGGCCTTGAGACGCAGCGGGAAGCCGATCTTTTCTGCCCATTGACGGGCGTCGTCTAACGACTGGAGCGCTCCCTCGCTGCCCGGTACGACGGGTACGCCGGCCTCCTGCATGGTGTGGCGAGCGACGGCCTTATCGCCCATTTTGCGGATGGCCGCAGTCGGCGGGCCGATGAACTGGATGCCACAATCGGCGCAGATTTCGGAGAAGTCGGCGTTTTCGGCCAAAGGGCCATAGCCGGGGTGGATAGCGTCGGCGTTGGTCAGTTGGGCGGCGCTGATGATATTGACGATGTTGCGGTAGCTGTCCTTGCCAGCAGCCGGTCCGATGCAGACGTCCTCGTCGGCAAAAGATACGTGCAAGGACCGGGTGTCGGCTTGGGAGTGGACAGCCACCGTCGCGATGCCCATTTCCTTGCAGGCGCGGATGACGCGCAGCGCGATTTCGCCGCGGTCGGCAATGAGGATTTTCTCGAACACAGCCTCTTAGTCAGGGCGAATTTTGAACAGCGCTTGGTTGTATTCAACCGGCTGGGCGTCGCCGACGAGGATTTCTACTACTTCGCCTTGGATACCCGCGGGAATCTCGTTCATGATCTTCATGGCCTCGATGATGCAGAGGGTCTGGCCGCTTTCGATGCGATCTCCTTCGCGCACAAAGGGGTCGGCTTCGGGCGAGGCGGCTCGGTAAAACGTGCCGACCATGGGCGATAGCACCTCGTGGAGGCCGTCGTCGGTTTTTTCGGCAGGTGCTGGAGCCGTAGGCTCAGGGGGCGCGGTGGACACAATGGGCATGGAGGCAGCGGGGGCCACAGGGGAGGGCGCACGATTGCGAGTTAAGCGGATGCGCGTGCCGTGCCAGAAGCTGTGTTGGACCTCTATCTCTTCTAGGTCGCTATCGTGAAAAAGCTCTAGCACTTTGCGGAGCTTGTCTTCGTTCACAGGAGGTGTCGTCCTTTCTCAAACGCGCTCTACGTATTCACCCGTGCGGGTATCGACCTTGAGCTGGTCGCCCTTGTTGATAAAGAGCGGCACTTGCACCACGTAGCCGGTTTCTAGGGTGGCTGGCTTGACCGCGCCGGTGGCGGTGTCGCCCTTGATGCCTGGTTCGGTGTGGGTGACGGCAAGGGCGACGAAGTTGGGTAGCTCGACGGAGACGACCTCCTCGCCTGCTATGAGGAGGAAGGCGTTCTCGCTTTCTTTGAGGAGCGTGCTGGCTGTGCCGATGGTCTCTGCGGACACCGGGATCTGATCGTAGGTGTCCAAGTCCATGAAGTAGTACAGCCCTTGGTCGGAATATAGGTACTGCATCTGGCGCTTTTCGAGCCGGATTTGCTCGACTTTGTCGCCCGAGCGGAAGGTGCGGTCGAGCACGGCACCGGTTTTGGTGTTTTTGAGCTTGGTGCGCACGAAGGCGCTGCCCTTGCCCGGTTTGACGTGCTGAAATTCGACGATGGAGAAGAGCTCGCCGTCGAGGGACATGGTAAAGCCGTTTCTGAAATCCGTGGTGTCTGCCATATTGCTCTCGTTAGTGTGCGTTGCTGCTTTGTTCTAGCGAAGATAGCTTGCTGCGGATGATGGTGTTGTTCGGCTCCTGTTTGAGAAGCTCGCGGTACGTTTCGATCGCTTTCTGGGTTAAGCCCTGCGTGGTGTAGATCTCGGCCAGCGTCGTGGTGGCAATGCGCTTGCTTTTCGCTGTGCTTGGCTCGCTTTTGGCCGGGGTGGGTGGTTCTTCCGGTGCGGGCGCTGGTTCGGCAGCTTTCTCCTCTTCGATCTCCTGCAAGAGGCGGAGCAGTTCGCGGTCGTCGGGCGCCTGGTTTGGCGGCAGCGCTTGAGGCTGAGTGACTTCGACCGGAGCCGCGCTAACGACGGCCGCGACCTCTTCGGGTTCGGGTTCGGGTGCTTCTTGGTGGGTTTGGCTGGCGAAGCGGTCGATCTGCTCGGCTAGAGAGGTGTCGAAAGGGTCGAAATACGCGGCTTGGCGCAGGCTTTGCAAGACCAATGGCGCGACGTCGAGTTGCTCAAAAAGGTAGGCGAGGCGCTTGTACCCGCTGGGATTTTCTGGGTCGATCCGCAGAGCTTGTCCCATGGCCTCGCGCGCTTCTTCTAAGTCCCCCCGTTTTTCATAGCACTTGCTGAGGACGATAAAGCCAGTGGCGTAATCGGGAAAATTCGCACAGCCCTTTTGGCACAGTTCGATGGCGCGCTCGATGCGCCCGCGTTTGAGATAGAGGTCAGCGAGGCGAGCGAAGCGCGGGGAATCTGGGTCGCGGCCGAGTGCCTTTTCTAGTTTGGCTATGGAGTTGGCCATGGCGCTAGGGATGGGAGGTGCTAAGGCGACTAAAACGCGAGGCTATTTTAGGCTTTGAACCGAGAAATGTCAAGGATGGGGCAAGGCACTGGGAAGGCGCGACTTGGCAGCCGAAGGGAGTGCGGAAACGGCGTCCGCAACAGATGGTGCGCCCGCAGGGGCTCGAATCCTGGACCCGCTGATTAAGAGTTTGATCTTTTGGCGTTTTTGCTCCTAAAGCAAACAGAACGACAGGATACAAGTTGCTTAGGCTGGGGTCTCGGCCCGCGCTAGCAGCTTGGTGAAATCGTAGTTGACGCTGGTGACGCCAAAGTCGGGTTCGCGCTGGAAGGGTTCGCGCAGATACCTTATGCGGTGACTACCGCCGTCTAAAAATTCGACTATAGCGAGAATGAAATCGTCGGGTTTATTGAGGCTGTAGAGAATTTCGTTTTTGGTCACCGTGATGGTTGCCGCCCCGCTTGCGCGGCCCTTGACCTCGATAAAGCGCAGCCGCCCCGTGCTAGGCACCCGCGACTCGATATCGTAGCCAAGTTTGTCAAACTCCCGATCCGTCGGCTCATAGCCGAGGCCGCGTTCTACTTCCATGACAATAGCCCGCGCCCGGGCGGCAACCTCCTGCGTATCCACAGGTGATCGGCGTCCGGCCATAGCGTCCACTAGTCCCTGCGGCACCACCAGCAAGCCCCCGAGCACCACTGGCGGTAGCGGTGAAAGCTGTGCTTCGAGTTTCAATTCCTGTAGCCTCTTGTGCAGCCGATCCTGCAACGTATCGGCCCGTTTGCGTGCTTCGTCCGAGTTGAGCCGAGCACCGCTGGCACCGGCCTTCTCTTGTAGCTTGAGCTGTTCGGCACGGTGGTCCCAGTAGGAGATTTCCTTGGTCAGACGGTCCTTGACTGCGGCCTCGGTCTTGGCGATCAACGCTAGCTTGGGATCGCGGACTTGGGCTAGATGTTTGGGGACGACTTGAGCCACGGCATAGGCTTGTGCCTTCTGCTCCATTTCGCGGTTGATCCACGCGCATTCTGGCCGCTCCAAGATGGACTCAACGCTAGGCTCGTCTTGGGCCAGCGGCCGATAGTCCAAGTAGGGGGCGTAGTGGAGGTGGCGAGCGTTGCCAGCGGCGTCGATTTCGACGTAGAGCATCTGCTTGGAGACAACTCGGCGGTCGCCCGCCCGCGTCCGGCTCGCGTCTTGAATGGCGTGTTCAAGATAGAAAAGCACTCGCGGCGTCTGCCCCGGATCGCGCTCGTCAACCAGCACTGCTCCGCGCTTGAGCAGGTCGCGGTGCTGCTCCAGCGTCAGGTCGAGGACGGCGTCCAGCAAGGGGTGTCCAGGGCAGACGAACGCCGCCGCTGGTTGGCCTGGCGGCGCGACTAGGGACTTGTCGAAGGCAATCCGTTCGTAGCGAGGGGGTACCGGCGCGCTTTGGTTGCGGACCGGCGCGGGGACACGCGTAACCTCGTAGCGGCGTGGCTCGCGCTGCCGGGCTGATCCACCGATTTGCTGGAACGCCTCTAGAAAAAACGCCTCAATGTAATGTGGCTGTAGGCGGCGCGCCTCGGCCCGATCCATCTCTTCGCGGACCCTTTGTACACGGCTGGCGTCCATCGCGTCATGGACGAATTGCCGCTCCTCTAGCAGGTCCTGCAGTGCGCTATGGTCGAGTGCCTGATCGACCGCGGTGTCGAGACGTGCGCGAACTTCTGGCTGCTCGCCGTAGCGGATGGCTTCGAGCAGGAGATCTCGCAATGGTCGGCCTTCGAATTCGAGCTTGCCGAGCACGTCAAACACCTGACCGCCTAGGGCCTGCCGCGCCTGTTCTAGTTTCGTCAGCAGTCGCTGGTACACATCGCCCTCGCGGGTCTCGTCCGCGACCAGATTCCACAGGTGGCACACTTCTGTCTGGCCGATCCGGTGGATGCGGCCGAAGCGCTGCTCTAAGCGGTTCGGATTCCAAGGGAGGTCGTAGTTGACCATCAGGTGCGCTCGCTGGAGGTTGATCCCTTCGCCAGCCGCGTCGGTGGCCAACAGCACCTGTACCGCTGGGTCGTGTCGGAAGGCTTCCTGCGCTTGGTGGCGATCCTCGCGGGCCATGCCCCCGTGAATGATGACTACCGATTCCGCACGTCCAAGTAACGTGGTGATGCGGTCTTGCAGATAGTAGAGCGTGTCGCGGTGCTCGGTGAAGAGCACCAGCTTCTGCGTAGGGGAGGACGTTGGACGCGGGATCTCGCCACCGCCGTAGGGGATCGCTGGCTCTCCGATCTTACCTCTTATCCCAGATGTTGTAAAAACCTCACTGAGCAGGCTTGCAAGTTCCCGCCACTTCGCGTCTCCACTACGGCGACGGACGTCAAGCGCACGATCTTCCAGCATCTTTAGGGTGTCGATTTCCGCCTTCAACTCCGCGATGGAGCGGGCGGCGGTCGCTTGGTCGAGGATGCGCGTTTCGGTGGCTTCGATCTCGACTTCTGGTGCGTCGTCGAGATCCTCGATGTCTTCGGCATCGAGTTCCGGGACTGCGGTCGGGTGGGGGCGTTGGGATTCCTCCAACTCGCCCAGACGACCCTCCAAACGCTCGCGCCGTCGGCGCAGCGACTGGTAGATCGCCTCGGGAGACGAAGCAAGCCGCCGCTGGAGGATCGTCAGGGCGAAGCCAACCGTGCCGGCCCGCTTGGCGTTGGCGAGTGCGTCCGCCCGATTGAACTCCTCCCGCACATAGTCGGTGACCGCTTCGTAGAGCTGGGCTTCCGCCTCTGAGAGCTGGTAAGGCACTGTGTAGGCGATGCGCTCGGGGAACAGCGGCTTACCATCGAACTTGAGCAGCCGCTCCTTGACCATGCGCCGCATCAAGTCCGAGACATCGGCCACGTGGACGCCATCGCGGAAGCGGCCCTCGAAGCGGTCGCTGTCGAGCAGCGCCGTGAAGAGTTGGAAGTCCTCTTCCTTGCCGTTGTGCGGCGTCGCCGTCATCAGCAGGAAGTGGCGCGTCAGTTCCGACAGAAGCTGTCCCAGCCGATAGCGCTTGGTGTAGCGGATCTCGCCCCCGAAGAAACTGGCCGACATTTTGTGTGCCTCGTCGCATACGACCAGATCCCAGCCCGTGTCCGGTGTCTGGAGCTTCTGCTGGACCTGTTCGTTGCGCGCTAGTTTGTCGAGGCGTGCGATGACGAGGTTTTCCTCCAAAAACCAGTTGCCGGTGCGGGCGGCTTCGAGCTTGTCGTTGGTCATAATCTCAAAGGGCAACTGGAAGCGCTGAGAGAGTTCGTCCTGCCATTGCTCGGCGAGGCTGCCGGGGCAGACGATGAGGCACCGTTCGAGATCGCCGCGGGCGATCAGTTCCCTGATGAGTAGGCCCGCCATGATGGTCTTACCGGCACCCGGATCGTCGGCGAGGAGAAAGCGCAGCGGTTGGCGCGGCAGCATGGATTCGTACACCGCGGTGATCTGATGGGGCAGTGGCTCGACGACCGAGGTGTGGACGGCCAGTACGGGATCGAACAGATGCGCGAGGCGGATGCGCAGGGCCTCAGACATCAACCGGAATAAGGCACCATCGCCGTCAAAGCTCCACGGCTGCCCATGTTCCACTACTTCGAGCCGCGCCTCGTCGGTGCGGTAGAGCAGTTCATTGGCCACCTTGCCGTCTGGTGTCTTGTAGGTCAGTTCCAGGGCCTCGGAGCCAAACCACTGCACGCTAACGACCACCACGAGGCCATCGGTGAGAATGCCGCGCACTGCGGCGTTGGGCTGGAGGTCTTCGAGCGTCACTGTCGGCCTATTTCCTTGCTGGGAACGCGGGCGTCCCGCCCGCCTGCGGGCCAGAGCGTTGTCGATGTCGGCAAATGCCGCGCTAGTACGGGCGTCCCGCCCGCCTGCGGGCCAGAGGCCCGCGCTCCCAGGTGCCAGATGCCTATTCCCGTTCAAAACCCTGACTGGAGAATTTGAGCGTCCGGCTGTTCTCGGTGACGGTGCGCACGACGTGATCGGGCGCACCCGAGGGGATTTCGGCTTCTATTTCTAGGGTCACGGTCACTTTTGCGCCTACCAAGCCGGCGAGATGGGCAATGACTTCATCGGCGATCTGGCTTGCGTCGCGGCCGACGCGAGTGGCATCGAGGGGGACGGCTCCGTGAAAGCGCCGCGCTTTCGGTTCGGGTGGAGCAGGTGTTGGCTCTGGACTGGTGGCTCCACTAGCTGACTCGCTGGCAACTGGCTGAGCGACGCCCGCCCCAGTTGCCGCTGCCGCTGGCTCGGCTTCCTGCTGTGCAATCGCGGCTGCGGGCTTGACCAGCAGTCCATCGCTTTCAGGGCTAAGCAGGGAGACCTCACGGCCGCAGCGGAGTCCGCGATAATGGCTCGTATCCTCGTCGAAGGCATCGGCATAAGCGAACGATTCATCTCTCCAGAGGAGAAGCCCCAACCCGTCTTGAATGGCTGCAATTAGTACCTCTGGGCCGGCGAGGCGGGGGAGGTATAGGTAGCGGGCGAAGTGATCTGCCAACTGGCGAATTTCCACGTGGTCGCCGTGCCACAAGGGCACCCGGTCGAGTTCCATTCGCAGACGCGTGCCCGCGAGCGCCGGTACCAACAGCTCTTCCGATCGTAGTTTCTTGCTGGCGCGCACGGCGAGCGAATCCTGCCCAGCCAGCCGCAGAGCCTGCCACTCGACTGCTGCCTCGGGCGTGGACTGCACTGGCACGAGGAGCCACTGGTAGGCCTCCGGCAGCCGTCCCACTACGGCACCATCCTCCGACTTTAACTGCGCTTCGGCCTGCCGCACCTGATGCGGGTCGAGGTTCAGGGTTTCTTTGTCTTGGAGGATGGACGACCACGCTAAGTAGCGACGCACCGCTTCATCCAAGTCCTGCAGACGAGTCTGGTCAACGGCCAGAAAGACCAGCGTATTGCGGAAGAGGCGCGGGGTGTTGCCGCGATTTTCGAGTATGGCGGTGGCTGCGGCCTGTGCCTTGCTATTCGACCCGCTGCTGTGCGGGTGTTCAGTCTCCAGCACCACCAGACGAGCGTCCATATCGTCGGGGATGTCAGCGCCGGATTGCGGCACTGTATGGATGCGCTGGAAGTCGCCCGTGCTGCGTAAGTCAGCGCGCAACCGCTGCTCGATCTCGGCCATTACTGGTGCGGGATCGCGTCTGAATTGATCGGCCCGGTCTTCTGCCAGCTTGGTGACGGTCGGCTGCGTTGAGTACCAATAGCGCGGACCATCCTGATAGAGGAAGGTCGCCTGCGTGCTCAGACGACGCAGGGCATCGCCAAAGATCGCTGGTGTTTCACCCGGCATGGCGGAGCCGAGCTTGATACGACGGTCCTCAATGCCGCGATTGGCCACCGAGGTCGTCGGCGCGGAGCCGAGGTACACGGTGCGTGCCACCCGGCGAGTTGCCGAGAACTTACCCAAGTTCGCTACCTCGCCGTCAATGTGCTGCGGCAGCGCATTGGGGCCATCCACATCCGCCTCGATGATCGGCGTCCAGTTGTCAGACAGGTAGCGAGTCAACTCGTTGCGGACATGCAGGTCGTCAATGGGGATGTGCGCTGGCATGATTAGCGGGTTGCGGTCGCCGCGTTCCCACAGGCTGTGGATGACCGCGGCCATCAGACGCAAGACGCCGCGCGTGCGCTGAAACTTCACCAGAGCGGACCAGTCCGTATAGAGCCGGTCGAAGACCTCTGGATGGATCGGATAGGCGGCGCGCAGGCGGCGCTCGTAGTCGGCGTCCCGGCATTCGGCAGGGAACTCCTGCTGTTGGACGCGGTAGAAGTCGGCGAAGGTGCGCGAGACATTGTCGCGGGCCGTGAATTGCTCGCGCTCGCTCAAGGGTTCAAACAGGCGGCGGCGCACGATCTCGAAGCCTTCTTCGGTGCTCGCTGGCGTCCAAGAGGATTCGACGCGGCCAATGACGTTTTTGAGCCGCGCCAGTGCCGCCCGGCCACGGAGGCCACCGACTTCCTCGTCTTCACCTTGGGCATGGGGGGAGGTCGCTGTATCGGATGACGGCAAGCTGATCACCAGCAGGCAACTGTTTGCCGCCCGCGCAGATTCGGTCAAGGTTTGGGCAAAGCTGAAGTGGGTTTCAAAACTGCCGGCTGGCAGGTCTGAGTCGTCGTGCAACTGGCGGGCATAGGCGACCCATTCGTCGATCAGAATGAGGCACGGCCCATATTCGTTCATCAATTCGCGGAGGGTGTCGCCTGGGTTGGTGGCGCGCTCGTCGTCCTGCCGCACTTTGTCGAATGCCGCCTTGCCGCCGAGTTGCCACGCTAGTTCGCCCCACAGCGTCTTGACTACGGTGCCGTCATCTTTTGTTGATGGGTTGCCGGGCGAGATCTTGTTGCCGACCAGCACGACCCGTCTGACGTGCTCGGGTAATACGGCGACTTCAGCCGACGCTATCAGGTCGTCGATGCCCAGCAACTCGCCGGTTGGCATTCCTGAGAATAGATGGTACAGGGCTAGCATGGAGTGGGTCTTGCCGCCGCCGAAGTTGGTCTGTAGCTCTACCACTGGATCGCCGCCCTGACCGCTCAGCCGCTGCATCGCTCCGCTGAGCAGGCTCTTCAGGCTTTCCGTCAGATAGGTGCGGCGAAAAAACTCCGCTGGGTTGCGGTACTCGTCGGTTCCTTCGCCGATATGGACCTGCCACAGGTCTGCGGCGAACTCGGCCTGTTGGTAGCCGCCGCTGGCCACGTCCTGATGCGGGTTTACGATTTCGCGCCAGGGTTTCAGGCTACCGGTGGCTTGGCTTTCGACGGTGGTGCCCGCACCACGGCGGCGCTCGCTGCGCGCCTGTTCTTCAAAGACCAGACGGCGCAGCTCCATCTTCATGCGATTGACCTCGTCTGCTTGCGATGCGGAGACGGCTGTCAGCAGGCGGGCGACGGAGTCGAGGGTGCGGTCGGCGTCGTCGCTGGAGAAGCTGTCTTGATGCGCCCACTTGTTGCGCTGGTCGCGGATTTCGTTGACGAGGCTGCGCTCGGCACGGCCCAGCACAGTGCGGAATACGTCGTTCCACGTTTCCCACATGAGCTTGAGGAGGGCGGCTACATCCCACTGATCTATGGGTTTGTCGGTCAGGTTTGGATCATCGACAAAGCGCCGGATGGTGTCCATGTGGACGCCGCCGGCCTTGATTTTGTCTTGGACCTCGCGCTGGACAAATGGGCCAAGTCCGTCCTTGAGGAGTTCGAGTGCCTTGCCGACGCGTTCTTGATTGGTAATAGCCATGATTTTGCTTCCTTATAGATTATTCTTGGTCGCCGTGCGACAAACGAAGAAGTGAAGCATAGTCAGTATTTGCAAGTCTTGGCATTTGGACAAGTAGAATCTAATGTTTATTTTTGAAGCATGAAGAAGCAAACGGCCGTTTTGGATACTTCGTTTTGGGTTTTGGGCCATCGATCCGATGTGCTCGCCTATTTGTTTCGCTTTTTTGCGGTCGTTGTCCCATCGGCTGTCGAGAATGAAATACAAGCCCGTGATCCGCGTTATCCACAGCGGGTATATGGGTATCAAGAACTATTTGGCCTGATGAAGCAGCAGGGAGCATTGGTCATCCGCGATCCTGTCCAGTCGTTGGACCAGTTCCACGCAGGAGAAGCAGCCGCTTTAGGGTTGGCTCTCGACGAGAATCTGTGGCTGCTGGTGAATGAACAGCGAGCGCTGCGATTTGCTCGGCAGCGCGGTCTTAAGGCCCTGACAGTTCCAGAATTCGCCGTGTATCTATACGAAATAGAAGTGCTGTCTCGGCACAGCGTCCACGATAAACTGGATAGGATCGCCGCAAATACTGGAAAGGCTTTGATGAATGTGGCCCGCCAAGCCGTGCGGAGCTTGGCCGAATCCCGAGGAGACCTATAGAATGAGCCAGAATACTACCAAGAAAACACTTCCCCGAGTGACCAAATCCATTCGTCTGTGGCCAGAAGAAGCCGACGAACTCGCGCATTTGGTGGAGAATACTGCCTACTCGGAGGCGGCCCTCATGCGTCAATGGGTGCTGGTTGGTATGGAGCGGTTTCGCGTGTCCGAGGCCATCCGCGCCTACCAAGAAGCCGAGGTTGATTTGCGGGGAGCGGCCGAACGGGCCGGGTTGCCCGTGGCTGTATTATTGGAAGAAATGGCGGCTCGTAAAGTCGCCGTGCTCGATGCGCCGGAAGATTTTGGGCCTGGTCTGGAGGCTTTGCGCCGGGCTTGGCCAAAGGATGCGTAGTTTTCTTGTCGTTCGGCCGTTCTTAGAGAGCTCGGTTCTGAAGTCCTAAAAATAAACTCATTGTGTTGACTGTACAAGTGGATCAATCAATCTGGGGGGAACGCGATTTTCTTCAATGTATTTCTGGATTTCCTCTTGGTGGTCGCTATAATAACTCAGGGCATCAAAAATCTGTCCCAAAGACAAATGCGGAAGGTGGTTTGGAATCTCTTCAGGGTGTGTACCCAAACGCCAGATTTCGACAATCGCACGAACCGGCGTACGCGTATCTTTGACGATAGGCTCTCCACCTAGAATCTGATCATCTGTTACGATGTAGGGATGTTCTGTTGTTTGAGTCATGGAATACTTTTTTGTTTTTAGTCGCAGGCACAGATACACCACATCATGGATCGGCTCAATCATCGGCTGCGAAAGGGCTTGGCATTTCAAACGCCCCATGAAATCTTATGCAAGGAAACAGAAGCTCAACCCAAACATGGCGAAATTGCGCTTACGAGTTGAGTCCGCGCCGGATATTATGGTTGTTCTTAACGATCTCCTTGATTTCTTCTAATTCCATTCCAGCAAGTTTCATCAAATGCAACTGGAAAAGGGCTTCGAGCTTCCTGTAGAGTTCAATAAAATCTCTTATCTTATACTCTTTCATAAAAGGAGATTCAGCCCAACCGTAATGGGTCAGCCAATCTCTTTCATTCTTAACATTTTGAGCGAAAATTTTTCGCTCAGTATCATCGGCAAAAAAATCATCTTTGAACTCTTCAGCCATTCCCCTTACTCGCTTGGCCAAAGAGATTCTCTTATTCTTACTGTCAGTCAATAGCCCGTGAAGCACCTCAATTCCCTGAGCGAGAGACAAAAATTTCTGCTCTATATGCCCCTTTCCATGCACAGAAGAAAAATACAGATTGATTGGGATATTATACTTTTCATAATTTTTCATCCAACAGTTCAAATCATCTGCAAATTTTTCGATCTTTTTAGCTGTATAAAAGAAAAGGCAAGTTACCCATGAAATATCGGTTTCGATTTCAGGGTACGAATTGCCAATGAAGTACAATTTCATCGGGGTTTCTTGTTCTTCATCTCCGATACGTTCTAGTTTCTCTTCTGAAAATATGGTAACTGACTCAAAAGAGACTGGCTTATCAGTTGCCAAACAAAGAAAATTATTGATTCTCCATATTAGACTTCTACAATTATCAAATGACAAGAATTCGTTGGACGACAATGATATATTAATTCTCTGTTTGATAGAGAATTCATTTCTTGGAACAAGGGAAAAATTGGACGGACGAAAATCTAGGGTCAGTTCAACTTTGTTGGATTCATAGGGAATTTTGAAGGATACAGGATTAGGACGATTGTACTCCATTGTAACCCTGTCTGAGGGGGACCACTCAACACTGATACTTCCTGTATCTAGTAATTCTTCAAGTCCCTCAAAAGATACTCTACAACGAGAGAAATGAACTTCCTCTTCTTTTTTTCCAAAGTGGTTTTTACCAATAATTGCATATTGCGAGATGAATTTTGAAGTTTGCAAAGAAACTGGGCCGCTAACAGCCGCCTGAAGAGTGTTTGATCCGCTGAAAGGGGTCAGGCATTCGCATTGACACAACGTAACGAACTCGTCACCTTCGACCTTACCAATAATTTTATCGAACGAAATATTGTCGTCGTCTGAGCTAAAGGCCCAAGGCGTCTGGACAGTAGCTTTGGGGAATTCCACAGGAACCATTAATTCCAACATTATCTGTCCTTTTTTGGATATTTTAAGTGTCCCAGAGAATGCATCTTCTTCCCCACCTGGTAGCCAAAAATATCCATCCTTTTCAATTGAGTCTGCGAGTCGCATAATCCATTCCCTTAAATTAGCCTACGGATTGAGATCGACGATAATCACTGGGCGATCCAACTTGGACAGAAGACAAGTATGCTTAACCGCATCTTCAGTTATTCGCTCTCCTTGACCAAAAGGAGGTGGCGAGGTGCTGCGACGGTCTCTCCGAGGTCTCCCCACAACTGCCGACGATCTTTAGTTGACAACGTTGTGCCAAGTCGCTCCCACAGCCATTCCGGCCAAGCATCTTCCACTGGATCAAAGCGTATCCAATCGTAATCTTGCTCATCATCCGATAATGTGAGTGATGGTGGGAGTGATGACGCGAGTGATGGTGGGAGTAGTGTTTCTTCTATAGACAGATCATCCGATAATGAGAATGACTTGCTAAGCAGGGACAGGACACGGCGGGCGGCGGTCTGCCTCTGGTCGCCGCGTCTATGCGTGCAGTCAAAAAAGCAATGCCAAGGAAGTACGCTACGTGATTTATGAATCCCGTCGAAGTTTTTGAGTTTGGGATTCTCGAACGCTTGGCGGATATTCCGGCTTGGTACCAAGGTACAACCCAGTTGCTTTTTATCGGGGGGGCACTGACAGCAATGCCAATATCGACTTATATCGCATCTGTCCACATAGTTGTACAGAAGATAAAGTGGGATGGCACCTTCTTTCCGAGAGTACCTCTCAAGTGTGTCCATCTGAGATTTCTCTTTGGAGTAGAGCCTATACGTCCCGATCTGAGATGGCTTCCTCTTGGCTGGATATAGCTTCTTGGCTTGTACCGCCAACTTGGCGGCTTTAGTGCCTGCATCGTAAATTCGGATATCCAAGTCAGTGCCTCTCTTCGATTCCTCCTGTTTAGTGGATGGAAATAACCTGTAATTCCCCGGTTTAAAACGCACGAAATCCAGAGCGAGTAGATCTGTTAGCGTCTCCTCTCCCAAACGGACGTCATATTCCCATGACTGTTTGATCAGCCACCATATATCTTCTGCGATTTTTTTAGTGAAAGTCATACTTGTCGCGCTCATGTTGCACCTCCCGTATTGCTATCACCGAACAGTTCACCCTGCTTAGGCGGTGCCTCCTGCCGCTCCTTTCGCGCTAGATCGGAGATTTCGGGCCAGCTCTGTACTAGGCTGTTGTAGGAGAGGGCTTCGGCGGCGCGGCGCTTGCGTTCGCAGATGGTGTAGAGGCGGTAGGCTAGTTCGCGGGCGATGTCGGCGGATGCGCCGAGGCGGACTACGACCCGTGCTGCTGCTGATTCGCCGCCAGTTTCCAAGGCGCGGATGAGGTGGTGGACGGCTTCCCACTCGGTGAGGCGGTTGTCGGAGACCGGGTCCCAGTCGTCGGCTAATTCGTCCGGGCGAAGCAGGCGCACCTTGCCGGCGCTGGAGGCGAGGATGCCGCCTTCAACGATGCCGGCGATACTGGTGTTTTTAGCTTTGGACAGGGTTTCGGCGACGCCGTATTCGCCCTCGTCAAAGCCTTGTTGCTCGAACCACGCCAAGGCCCAGCGGCTGTCGGGGTCAAAGTCGCCTTCCTGCTCGGCGAGTACTTCGTCGAGCATCTGGTTGATGAGCGCTAGGGCCTCGCGCACGGAGACGGGATTGCCCTCGGCGTCGAGCACTTTGGCGTAGCGGGTGAACACGGCCATGCCGGGGCCGATAGCGGCTTGGGCGAGATCGACTGGGGCGATGTTGCCGGATTGTAGGTGGGCGAGGGCCTTGGGGAGTTCGGCTCTCAACGCGGCGACGAATTCGCGGCGGGTGGCCATTGGCACGTCGGCGGGACGCGGGCGGCAGACGAGGACGATGCTGGAGGCGAGGGCGTTGGTGCCCAAGCCGATCATACGGTTGCTAAGTTCGGTGCGCATCGGCCATGTGCCGGTGAGGGCGAAGCCTGACTGGATGACCGCAGCTAGGAAGGTCTCCCAGCCGGTACTGGAAATTCCGGTGTCGCCTTTGGTCTCGGACTGCTTGAAGGCGTAATAGATGGACACTGGAAAACCGGGGTGCGCCTGCTTGGCGAGGCGACGCATAGCTAGGCCCATGCCGTCTAGAAAAAATGCTTCTGCCCCTTCCTTGCTGCCGTGACGGTATGGCGTGGCGACCAACTCTTCTGCCTTTGGTACGGCCAGCGTGGAGAAGAGATCGGGGAAAATTGACCTGAGCGATCGACGCAGCCAGACGTAGAAAAAATCTGACAGGTCGGCATAGCCTATGTTGTCGTAGTAGGGTGGATCAGTGGAAACGACTCTCTCTACAGAAACATCACTTTGTTTTGCATCTGACTGAAAAGCTGTGCCACAAACGTCGTTTCCTAGTGTTGTAAATCCCTTGACTTGGCGCTCCCATAGATTGTCGAAACTGCCAGTAGAGTTACATAGTGGATTACTTTCGGCATAGTCCCAAGTCATAGGAAGAGCTTGACGTGCAAATGTGTTACGCAACTGCGTGTTATTGACGTGCCAACCGCAAATCGACGACAAGTGATTGGTCAGTTGATCAACAAGAAACGCCAAATACACCCCCACCGCCTCCGAATATGCCATCGTGCCAGCGCCTCCATCCCGTACCGGCCGTTCGTCCTTGGGCAGATCGGCGTTGGCAGCATCACGTTTGATGTGCTCCATCGCTTCCGCCACCAAGTCGGAGAAGGTGGTCAGGGCGACAAGTTGGCGGGGAGTGAAGTAGTCACCGAAGGTCCTGAATCCGTACCGGCGTCCTTGGGCATTACTTGCCCAAGTTCCGCGACTCGGTGCATCGGGTTTCCAAGTAGGTCTTGCACTCCGTGCAACCGCTTCCATCTCGGATGTTGGCGAAAGATATACTCGTGCCCTGTCTCCGGCGGCGACGATAGCCATTAGCCGTTCTTTCATTCGTCCTGCATTAGCTTCATTGTCGATGTATTCATACCGAATTGGCACATCCGAAAGCAAACACCGAAAACTTCCCCGCGACAGCTTCGTCCCCGCCTTCGCCGCCTCCGCATCCTCCGGCGTTCCCGTCTTCACCACAAACCGATACCCACGCCCCTCAATCACCGGCTCGATGTATGCCTCCTTCCCCTTCTTCGTCGAAAGCATAAAGGTCGAAGCCAGCGGCACCTCCACATCAGCAAACGCCGGATTCGGGCTTCTCACCGTCCGCGCCCACAGCCACGCAATCACCGTCAGCTTGCGTCCCTTGTATCGTTCAAGATCGGGCCGTTCCCGCACCATCGCCTCGGTAATCTCAACCTTTGGATACAGATGCCCAATACGCCGCTCGGCTTCGTCGCGCATCCACTGGCCATAGTAGCGCACATCCTCGGCCAGCCCCTGTGCCCCCTTCCAGAATCCTGGGAGCGCGGGCGTCTCGCCCGCTGTCTTTACGGACGCGCTGCTCCATTGCCAATCGCCCGCCTCCTGCACCAAACCCGCCTTCACAGGGTTCTGTTCTATGTAGTCCGTCACGGCAACAAGATGCTGCTCATCTCGGATGAACCGATCAAAATAGTCCGGCATCCAGAACGTCCCGGTCCTTTCCAGCGTCTTGTTCGCCTGCTTGGCAGTATATGATTTCCACGAGTGGATGATGTCGGCAAGCGGAAAGCCCGGGAGTGTTTCGATCAGCACATGCACATGATTGGGCATAACAACCCATGCCAACAAGCGGTAGCGTACGCCATCGAAATGGAACAGGGCTTTCTCGACTTGTCTGGCTATCCGTTCATCGCGAAGCCAGCACACACCGTGTCCTTGGTCGACGTAGTGTTCAATGCGCTTGCGGAGATCCGCACAACGGGGGTCGTCTGCTTTCTCATCGCCAGTGAGCGCCAATTCACTTTTCCAGACCTCGACCACCTTACTGGGAACGGAATCGAATAACCGGAAGGTCAGAGATTGGATCGTGCCGGGTTGATCCAGATGAGGCAGATACCCACGGCTGTGCCATGCTTTATGCGGGCGAGACGCCCGCGCTCCGAGGTACTTTCTCCTCGCGTCTGGATTCACCGGCGGTTTTCCGGCGAACTTCGGCGGAATCTCGATCATGGCCTTGTTGATGAGCACCGCCACTGGATTGAGGTCGCTGGCATGAGCCTCAAGCCCCAACCGCTGCGCTTCCAACGGCAAGGCACCGCCTCCAGCAAACGGATCGTGAAAGGCCGGCAGCTTGTCCGGGTCGAACAATTCGGCGGCGCGCGGGTGATCGGCATGATCGGCACAGGTCCGCCGCCAGCTCTTGCGAATCTCCGTCCGCGCCCGTTCCAGCACCTCCTCGTTCATGGTGTTCTCCCACTTCACCAATTCTTCGATGAGACGGAATAGCCGCTCGCGCTCCTTTTCTTGGTCAGCCTCCGTAGGGAACAGATCGGGATGCGCCGACGGATCATCGACCATCTGTGCAAAAATCACCGCTCGCGCCGCCGCCAACGGCCGCCGCGCCCACCACAAATGCAGCGTACTCGGATGCCCGTGCCGAATGGACTTCTCCCGCGCCGACGCCGCGTTGATCGCGTCGAGCGGCAGGGCGACTTCAATGAGCTTTTTGCGGGAGTTGGCTAGTGGTGGAGGTCGTGTATCCGTTTGAAATCCTAGAGTCTCATGCTTCATAGACGTACTAATCCTTGACGTTTTGATTGATCGGGCGTCAAATCATAAAGAAGCCTAGAGCTTTTCGCCAGAAAGCATCCTTTTTATGTCTAAACTGTCCAACATTCCCTAGGTAGTGTTTTTAAAGAAAAACCCCCGTACTAGGAGATTTAGCACGGGGGTTTTTCGGTTCTCTCAGACTTCAAAGAGGCCCACGACCGAATAAGTTGCCGTAACCCCTTGTTTTTTTAATGGTGCGCCCGCAGGGATTCGAACCCTGGACCCGCTGATTAAGAGTCAGCTGCTCTGCCAACTGAGCTACGGGCGCAGAGAAAATATCTGCACGAGGGGGCTGGTCGTCAATGCCGTGCCAGTTCTGGGAAGAGTTCGTCGTGGACTTCGGCGCATTGGCGCAGGTGAATCATGCGCTCCGGGCTGGCGGTGTCGATCATGGTGGGATAGAACATGCCGCCGCCGGTTACTACTTGGTAGCCGCCGGGAGAGTGTCGGCTGAGATAGTCCCTGAGGGTGGCTAGGTCGGCGTCGTTGGTGCAGGGGCGGGTGAGGTTCATGGTAAACATGCGCCGCCGCTGGTCGCCGCCAAAGGAGGCGTGATAGAGGTCGTGGTTGAAGATGACGAGGTCGCCGGGGGTGGTTTCGAGCGCGAGGTGGCCGGGAAAGTCGCGCGGCTCGATGCCGAATAACTCCACGGCGTTGTTGAGGTCAAGGCCCTCGGCGCGGACGAAGTGGTTGGGGTGGTGGCTGCCGGGAATTATGCGCAGACAGCCGGTGTCGCGGGTCAGGTCGTCTAAGTAGAAGGCGACTTTGGCCGAGAAAAGCTGGCCCCAATTGCCATCGGGATGCCAGCCGGTATCGCCGCTGTAGTAGTTGCCGTCGCCGCTGGCGTAGTTGAAGTTTTCGCCGAGGACGCCGTTGCAGATTCCGACGATGCGATCATCATCTACGAGGGTGCATAGCCGCTCGCGGTGTTCGATGGGGCCGCCGAACATGGTGCGCTTGCTGCCGTCGTGTTGCGCGCCATTGCCGTGGGCTTGGATGGAGTGCTCAAACTCCTCGGTGATCCAAGCGATCTCGTCGGCGGTAAAAAGCTGCGGGAAGTAGAGGTAGCCGAAGGTCTTAAAGAAGCGAAGCTGCGCGGGCGCAAGTTCCATGCGGGCTCGTCTCCGGGTTAGATGCACCACGAAAAATATCGCTTCTGCGCAGGTCAGCCAAGAGGTTCGATCGAAGCGATCTCCATGGTGCGCAGGTACTCGCAGAGGGCGCGGCCGTCTAAGGGCAGGTCGAGCACGTCGGAAAAGGGCCACATGTCCCCTGCGAGGAAGTCGATAGCCGTCTGCCGCTCTTGGTTGCAATCTGCGGTCTGTATGTCTTTGACGGCTTGGATGATGACGGCGGCAGCGAGCCGCCGGTGGCCGTCAAACCGGGCGCGATAGGTCGTCTTTTTTCTCTTCATCTGTTTTCGCTTTAGCTAGGCTAGAGATAGTATATAACGCCCGAAGTGCCGCGAAGTTTCACAGGGGTAGAGCACGCGCGAAAGCGAGGCCACAAAAATGAGGATCGCCGCGATTTCAAGGGCGACCACCGGTCCGTGCTGGCGGACGAACGATTCCGCGCTCATATCGCTAAACAGCAGCGACTCATTGGCGGTAAGCGCGGTTTTTTTGAGCAGGGTCGTCGAGTCGCTAGCGAGGCCAAAGACCAACGAGCGAATGGCTGGTTGCAGCAGGATGGCGGCCAACAGGAGTTGGAACACCGTGGCTACGCCAATGGTTTTCCAAGGAATGGAGCGAATGCGGTGGCCGCTGAGATAGGCTATGACAAGGAGAACGCAGTAGCCTAAGGCACTGTGGACGATTAACATAACATCTTAAGAAATAAAGGGTAAAACTGAGAAAAGTCAACCGTCCGTGCGCCTTCAGGCGAGGGCGTTGAGGGCGCGTTGGACGACCGAGTGCAGGGGGCCGTCGGTCGGGATGCGGACGGCCCCGGCCCAGACGGGAAGGTTGCCGAGGGCCTGCGCGAGATGGGCAAAGTACGAAGCGTCGGCACGGGAGCCGCGACCGGCCATGCGGGTGCGCCAAAGGTCTAGGGGCGGCGGATCGAGGTGGAGGACGCAGAGGGTGGCTGGGGCGATGTTTGCGGCTAGGTCTTCCCAGAGGGAGTCCACGCCTAGTTCGGGGCCAAAGCCGCCGACGAGGAGGACTTGGTGGGTGCCGACGAGGTTGGTGCAAGCTGCGGCGAGGGTGCTGGCGTATTCGAGGGGACGGAGCTTTTGCCAGTAGTGCGGAGCGCCGTAGGCCGCGTCGGCCGCGTCGCCTCGCAGCGCGGCCGCTTCGAGGATAAAACCCGCGGCCGTTTGGTCTTTGTCGAGGAGGAAGGTGTTTGGGCAAAGCGCGAGGAGTGCTCGGGCGACGGCGGTTTTGCCGACGCCGGGCGGGCCGCCCAAGACCACGAGGCGGGAAGACGGGCTACCGGGACGGGCGGCTTGCAGGAGGGCTGCTATGGTGGGGCCGGGGTCGGGTGCGGATGCTGCGTAGCCGCCGCCCAAGTGGGCCACATCCGTCACGGCGAGGGCGCGCCGCGGTCTTGGGGCTCCCAGCCGACGAGTTCTTTGGCGTTGGCGAGGTCCCACTTTTTGTCCGCGCCTAGTGAGACCCCGTAGATGATGCCGAATTGGGGCCGGGGGGCCTCGATGCAGCAGGCGGTCAGCTCGGAGACATCGCGGGCGCTGAGCCAGCGGTTTTCGCCGGGAGGATAACTGCTGTTGACTTCCTCGGTATCCGGGTAGTTGGCGATGCGCAGGCAGTAGGAGGAGATGCCGTACTCGTCGTAGTAAAAGCGGCCGAGGGCCTCGCCGAATGCCTTGCTGACGCCGTACATGCTGTCGGGGCGAATCGGCATCTCGGGGGTGGTGTAGATGCCTTCCTTCTCGTAAAAGCCCGTTACGTGGTTGGTGCTGGCAAAGACGACGACCGGGACCTTGTTGATGCGGGCGGCCTCAAAGATGTTGTAGGTGCCCTGGATGTTGGTCTCCATGATCATCTGGTTGTAGCGCGTGCGCGGATAGCCCCGCTGGACGATGGCGATGCCGAGGTGGACGATGGTGTCGATGCCTTCGCAGGCTTCGACCATGTTCTCGAAATTGGCGAGGTCGGATACGACGATTTCGTCGTTTGGTTCGACCTCGGGGATGTTGCGGTGGAAGAGTAGGCGGAAGTCGTAGCGGTCTTTGAGGTGGCGGCGCAGGCCGGACCCGACTTTGCCGGCGGCACCGGTGATGAAAAGTTTTTTCTTCATGTCTCTTCCCTGTGTTTAGCGGCGTCTGCTGGGTCGCGGTCTATACTATTTGCTTGGGCTACGGGGCGCAAGTCATTTGAGGTAAAGCAGACGCTGGGTCTGCACGCCACCTAGATTCTTGTCCCTTCGCGCTTCGCTTAAAAAGAAACAGTCGCGGTCATTGAAACCGTCCGCGGCGCACCGAGCCAGGCCGCGTTCTCGGTGATGGCGGACAGATAGGCCCTGTCGAGCAGATTGTTGGCCACCAGTGAGAACTCCGTCGAGCGGAGCAAAGGACCCAGCGCCTCGCCGGAGAAACTGACATACGCGTCCACCAGCCAATAGGCGTCCGTGTGCCAGTCGGCCGTCAGGCTGACGCGGCGCGCCGATGTGTACTTGGCGGTCAGTCCCGTGCGGACAGGCCCGGTCCGATCGAGTGAGACGACCCACAGCTTGTCCGGTACACCGGTGACGTCGGCCCCCGCAACGATGTTCTGGCTTTCGTCAACGAGGGGATCACCGCTTCCGATATACTCCGAGTTGTTGAGTGTGGCGGCCGTGTACAAGGATATCTGCTGCGGCATCCGCACTGTTGCCGAGAATTCCAAGCCGTTCGTTTGGAGGCCGCCGGCGTTGAAATAGGCACCGCCCCCCGGAATGAGGTAGTTGGGACCGGCGGCCGTCGTTGGGCCGAGGTAGAAGATACGGTTCTCGAAGTCGATGGTGTACCACGTGGCGCTCAGCGCCAGCCGTTCCCCCGCGTACTGCAGCCCGATGTCGATATTTGAGGCGGTCTCGGGCTCGAGCAAGTCGAGGCTGCGGCCCGGCACCTCAAGCAGCAAGCTGCTGATCGCCTTGAAGTTCTCCGCATAGCCGGCGAACAGGTCTAGACCCTCGACCGGCGTTTCGTATGTGATGCCGCCGGAGAAGAGCAGATCCGAATCCGAATCGACCTCGAGGTCCGGGTCAATGCCAAACAAGTCTTCGCGCGATACCCTAACTAGGAACTGCTTGACGCCGCCGCTCAGGGCGAACGGCCCGATGAAGATCGTCTCCTCCACGTACCACTTGAAGACGTGCTGCGGGAACTGCCAGTCGTACTGCTGCCAGTAGGGCTGCTCGTTCCAGTTGAAGCTGAGCGTCGGGTCCAGAATCTGGTGCCAGTCCCGGCCCAGATCCCGCCGCGTGTTCTCGTACCAGATGCCGGTGCGCAAGGTGCTGCCCGCGGCCCCGACGGTGGTGAACCACTCCTCGTCGAGCGTCACGCCGAAGCGGTCCTTGCCGTAGTGGCTGTGGCGGTACGATTGCACCGCGGTGGCACCAGGGTGGCACGCCGGGTCGACCGCCGGGCCGCCCGAGCCGTAGTAGTTGAAGATGTAGGACGATATGCACCCGGTCGTCGGTCCGACGGCGGCACCGTCGGGGCTCACGAAGCGGATCAGCCCAAGCTGCGAGCCGCCCCGGACGGGCGTCCCGCCCATCAGCTCCGATTCCGGGCCACCGCCATCGTCGGTGACGTCGGCGATGAAGGGGGGCAGCCAGTCGCCGCGGCCCCGGTTGCGGTGGAAATAGCCGCCCAAGCTCAGCAAGGTCACGTCGTTGAACGACCAGTCCGCCTTCAGGTAGCCGAACGTGTTGTTCCGCCGCGTCTGCCAGCCGGGCCGGTAGAACTGGTTCAGGTACGGCACGCCGGGCCACTCGCCGACAAGGCGGTCCCAGCGCGGGTTGGCCCGAAAGTCGGCATCGCTGTAGAGCCGCTGGTAGACATCTTCGTGAATGCTGTCGTACGAGAAGTAGCTGGTGAGATCGAGGCGTCCGTGCGACGAGACAAGCTTGGCGGCGATGTGCTCCCGCTCGTTCCGCGCCGAGCCCTCCACCCAGTCGGTCGCCTCCTGGCGGACCGCCGCGGTCCACGCCCGCGTGTCGCGGCCGAACAGCGGCCCAGTGTCGACCCGCATGGCGACCCGCTGGCCTTCGTTCTCGCCGATGGTCGTTGACGCGGTGTAAGTCCGCACTGCCGCTGGAGCGTCCGTCAGGTAGTTGAAGGTGCCGCCCAGCGCCTCGACCGACCGCGAGGCGATGTCGGCCGTCCCCTGCGAGACCTCGACGCCGCCGAGGTTCATCGGGTCGATGAACCGGTTCGCCTTCGAGCCGCCCCAGTAGTCGGACGTGCCGTTCGGAAAGCCGTCGATGGAGGTGCCGATCTGCGCCTCGCTGAGCGTTACTTGGAAGCCGCGCATGGCGACGTTGCTCGACCAGTCGTCAAAGCCGTACGCATCGCCCTCCTGGATGGATACTCCGGGCAGGTTGTCGACCACCGACGTCACGCTGGTGATGTTCGACTGCTGCAGGATCATCGGCTCGGCGACGACATTGCTCGCGAAGATCCGGGGCTCCTCGGCAACGACGCTGATTCCCGCGAGGCCGACGACGCTCGGTTCCAAACGAACATCAAGCGTGGTGACGCCCGGACGTATCGCCAGTCGCTTGGTACGGAATCCCACAAAGGAAAAAATTAGCATGTCCTCTGGAGACCGAAGGTCAATCGAATAGGCCCCGTCTTGGTCTGTCATTGTCCCGATGGATGTGCCTTCAACGACGACCGTTGTGCCTGGTAAGGCATCGCCGGTTTCAGCCGAGACCACGGTGCCTGAAACCGCAATCTGCCCATGGGCATCTTGGGCTAGTTGTACAGCTAGTATGACGGCAATGGTGCGGACGAATTTCATGGGACCTCCTGCGATTAGGTGACAATACCTATATCTATAACAAATTTGGCAGGACGTGTGAAGTGGTCTCTCATGCCTGCTGGTTGGGTACCGAGCGCCGGGCTGTCAGCGACGCGAGGCTGCCCAAGTTTCTCAGCGAGGGGAAAAGGCCCGTCCAAGCGGCGACGACGAGCAACGTACCAATGCCGCCGCTGACGACCGAGAAGACGGGGTTGAAGAGCTGGGCTACCAGCCCGGACTCAAAGCCGCCGATTTCGTTGGAAGCACCGACGAAGATGGCGGAGACGGCCTGGATCCGGCCCCGCATCTCGTTGGGCGTGCCCATCTGCGAGATGACGCGGCGGATGACCATGCTGACGTTGTCGAAAGCGCCGGTCAGTGCCAGCATCAGCAGCGAGAACCAGAAGTTTTGCGAGAGGCCAAAGAGAATGGTCGCCGCACCAAAGCCAGCCACGCACCAGAGTAGGGTCTTGCCAGAGCGGCGAATAGGCGGCAAATGAGCGATGGCCAAGGCGGTGATGGTGGCGCCGATGGCCGGGGCCGCGACCAGCCAGCCAAGTGCGGCTTCGGGTGCGAGGCCGACGGAGCTGAGGTCGATGATTTCGCGGGCGAAGATGGGCAGGAGGTACACTGCGCCGCCTAAGAGGACGGCGAACAGATCGAGCGAGATCGCGCCGAGGAGGAGCGGCTGGTCGCGGACAAAGCGCAGCCCAACGGCGATTTGAGCGAACATATTGCCCCCTTGGATGCGCGGGGCGGGCGGCAAGATCATGGTGCTGAGGAAGAGGATGAAGGCCGCGGAGGAAATGGCGCTGAGGACATAGGCGGCTTGGAGATTGAAGGCGATGACAAAACCGCCGATGGCTGGTCCGGCAATGCCGATGATCTGCTGCAAGCTGGTTGCCCACTTGGCGGCGTTTTCAAAGAGCGCGTCCGGCACCAGCAAGGGCGCGATGGCCCGTTGTGCAGGCCAGCCTAGGCGGAGGAAGGACGAGTCCAAAAAGAGCAGCACGTACATCCAGAGGATCGGCATCTGGTACCAGCTAAAGACGGCCAAGGCCAGCGAACATAACGTCGCGCCGGCTAGACTAAGCATCATCAGTTTGCGGCGGTCAAAGACGTCGGCTAGATACCCGGCGGGCAGGGTCAACAGCAGCATGGGGATGGCTTGGACGAGGCCGACCATGCCGAGGGAGAGGGCTTGCCCGGTGCGGTCGTACATCTCCCAACCGATGGCCAAACCTTGGGCAGCCGTACCCATCCGCACCAGTGAGGAGGCGATGAGATAACGCCGGAATAGCGGGACGCGCAGGCTGGAGTAAGGGTCGTGTCTTTTGTGCAAATCAGTAGTGGTGTACTATTAGGGGCGGCGAGTGGTGCGATCTCGCTAAATTACCGGCGTGTCTCTGACTAGCGCCAGTGGCATACCGTCGAGAAAGGTCGAAAAAGGAAACTTATAATGTTGGCAATAGACGGGGGACCCAAGGTTCGCGAGACGCCATTTCCCAAACGGTATCTTTTTGGGGATGAGGAGCGTCAGGTCGCGCTGCGGCTGTTCTCTGAAGCGCAGGAGAGCGGCAATGCAATCGGCTACAGTGGCCCAGAGGAATTGGCCTATGAGCGGGAGTTCGCCGCATTCATGGGAGGTGGGTACGCCGACTTGGTCAACTCGGGTACCTCGGCGCTCTACGCGGCATTGGGAGCTCTAAAGCTAGAAGCGGCTGGCGAGGTGGTGATTCCGCCGATTACGGATCCGGGTGGGGCGATGCCCGCGGCGCTGTTGTGCCAAGTGCCAGTGGTCGCCGATGCTGCGCCGGGGTCGTTCAACGCCGGGGCGGAGCAGATCGCGGCGGTGCTGACGCCCCACACCCGCTCCATTGTCGTGGCCCACATTGCCGGTGAACCAGCGGATATGACGCCGATTTTGGCGCTAGCTGAGGAGCGCGGCATCCCGGTCATTGAGGATTGCGCTCAGGCCCACGGGGCGCGTTATAAGGGGCAGTTAGCTGGATCGTTGGGCACGGCGGCGGCTTTTTCGACCATGAGCGGCAAGCACCACGCGACGGGGCCGCAGGGTGGGGTGGTTTTTACCCGCGACGAAGAACTCTGCTGGGAGGCCAAGCGCTTTGCCGACCGGGGCAAGCCTTTTAATACAGATGCGACCTCCAACCTGCGCGCTGGGCTCAATCTCAACGGCAACGACTTGTCGGCCGCCATTGGGCGGGTGCAACTAAAGAAGCTCGATGCGATGATTGCCAAGCGGCGTCAGGTAGCGGCGCAAATCGAAGAGGCCATTGTCGAGTGCAAGGCGGTGCGGTTGGGATGGCAGGTGGCCGAGTCGGAGGGGGTGTACTGGTTTATGCGCTTCCACGTGGATGCCGCCAAGCTCCGGGTGGACAAAGATGGCTTTGCCCGGGCCGTGGCTGCCGAGGGCATTCCGCTGACGGCCACATATCGCTATATCCCTTCCGAGGCGATCTGGTTTAAGGAGCGGCAGGTCTTTCCCGGCAGCGACTATCCGTGGGGATTGCCGACGTACGGGGGCGACCGCAATGCAAAGTTTCCCTGTCCCAACGCCGTCGCTGCGGTTGAGAGCCACTTCATCATGTCGATTCACGAGAATTTTGCCGAACAGGAGGTAGCGGATATTGCGGAGGCGTTTGCGAAGGTGGAGCAGGCGTATTTGCGGTAGAAGGCTAAAAACGAGACGATCGGCGAGCCGGCCCTAGTAACGTCGGCAATCCCTAGGTTCCGGTGAAATGTTTAGGAAACCAACCGTCACGCGGGGATGATGTCATCCACCGCTACCTCAAGGACATCGGCCAGCTTGCGAAGGGTGTACACAGACCCGCTGTTGCGTCCCGTCTCGATCTCGACGATCTGCACTCGGTTGACACCAGAGGCGCGCGCTAAGGCGGATTGAGACAGTCCACGGTATTCACGCCACACCCGCAAAGGAGATTCTCGGTCGATGAGCCGGTCGGCCACATGCGCCGGTACGAGTTCTTCCACACCGCTGGCAATCCTTGCCTCGACGGTCCGCGCCGCCACCATATCTGCGAAATCTTCTTCTATAGCACACAGGCGCTCATACTCAACCTTGGGGATCGTCACAGTTTCGTTCATGGCTTTTACTCCCTGTAGGCGCTGCCTCGGCTGGTCACGTACAGAACCTGCAGTACGCTTTCGTCCTTCATCACGACGCGCCAGTCTCCCACCCGAAGCCGCACCAATCTATCTTGGCTCTTCAGGCGTTTGACGTTGTTGGCCAGCGCCGCCGGATTATCGGCGTAGATCCGGATTTTGTCCCGGATGCGCTCGGCCCAGTTGCGGGGCATCCGGGTCAGGGCCTTCAGCGCTGTGCGGCTGTAGGCGATCTCTCTCAGATTGGATATGTAGCGTAAAACTACAAGGTCGTCAAGACTACCGATAAGAGACGGGCCACCAAACTGGTTTCTTAAAAAAATTGTAAAAAACCGGGTAAGACCAACATCTTGGCGTTTGCGAAGGTGGAGCAGGCGTGTTTGCGGTAGTATACTATTGGCGCAACGCAACCTTTCAGCAAAGCGGGGAATATGAGAAAGAGCAAAGTCTTGGACAAAGTGCGCACGGGGCGGTGTGCCCGCATTTGTGGCCTAGGGCATTATCTGCCGTTCTTCGTGCGCTATGCCGTTCACAACGGCTATGACGGCATCTGGCTCGACTTGGAACACCGGGCGATGGATCAGCGCGAGGTCCAGGGCCTGTTGGCCTTGTGTCGCGCCTGCGATATCGATTGCATGTTGCGGGCTCCGACGCTTGAGCGCACCCGCCTCTATCGCTATCTCGAAGATGGGGCGACTGGTCTGATGATGCCGCTGGTTTCCGATGCGGACTTGGCGCGCCAAATCGTCGCCGCGGTGAAATACCCGCCCTTGGGCAATCGCGGTTTGGACGGGGCAGGTTTGGACGGTGATTTCGGTCTCGACGTGTGGCATGAGGGTAGTACTTATATCGACGACGCCAATCGCGAGACCTTCGTCGTCTTGCAGATTGAAACTCCGCAAGCGCTGGCCAATGTCGAGGAGATCGCCGCGGTCGAGGGGGTAGATGGGCTGTTCGTCGGCCCGGCGGATTTGGGGTTGCGACTCGGGTTGGCCGGGGGGGATGTCGATCTCGATCAGGCCATCGCCAAAGTCGCGGGGGCGGCAAAAAAACACGGCAAAGCTTGGGGGATACCTGCGGGCACGCCCGAGTTGTTGGCCAAATACCGCGCCCAAGGGGCGCAGATGCTGGCTTATGGCGGCGATTTTGCCCTAGCGCAGGTTTTGGCCGATTGCCGCCGGGATTTCGACCAAGCGCTCGGTGAATAACTGATGTTACGCACTAGGTATGGGATGCTTCGCTTTGCTCAGCATGACAAGGACCGGTCCTTGTCTTTGCCTGTCATGCTGAGCAAAGCGAAGCGGAGTCGAAGCATCCCATACTCGATACCCGTGCGTAAGGTGAGTGAATAAGATGACAATGAGATTGCCTTCCGGCCGCATTTGGCCGCATACAGTATGCGATATGCTGGGGTTAAATCTGACCCATCCCCGTTTTGTGATCGACGATATTGACCTGGGTAAAAAAGACGCGAGTACTTGTCGCGGTGACTTTCCCAAGTTTGCCGAATGGGGGGTGGAGGTGGTGATGTGCAAGGGGGGAGCGGCCTACTACGACGACAACTACAAACCGCTGTGGCGGCAGGCGTCGGAATGGCGTCCGGGCCGCGGCGGCGAGGATATGTTCCTGAGTCTGGCGATCAAAAATCCGACCCAACTGGTGCTGGGGGTGCTCGACCGCTTTTTGCTAAACGTCGAAGCCTATCCCGAGCAGGTGCTACTGGTGCGGACGGCGCGGGATTTGGATGCTGCGCGGGCAACGGGCAAGGTCGCGGTATTGATGGGGGCCAATCGCAGCGACTGGTTTGGCGACGGCCCCGGCATCCTGCGGATGTTTGCCCGCCTCGGGCTGCGGATGATCACCTTGGGTCAAGCGACCCGCGAGTTGGGTTGGGACGCCTCCAATGAGACTCGTTCGGGCGGGCGGATGACCGAGTTGGGAGTGCGGATGATTGGGGAGATGAACGCGGCCGGGATCCTTATCGACTTGGCCCATAGCAATGACCCCTGCGCTCTCGACATCATCGAAGTATCGGCAAAGCCGGTGGTTGACTCGCACTCGCATCCACGGGCGTTGGTCAATGAGCCTAGGGCGGCACCCGACGAGGTTATGCGGGCGTTGGCCGAGCGCGGCGGCGTGTTGGGGATCCCGCCGCCGATCACCCGGTCGCCGGGAGACGCGCCCTATCAGGCGGTCGCGTCCGAACAGTTGGAGCAGACCTTGGTGCAGGTTCGCTACGCCGTTGATGTGATGGGTGTAGAAGGCGTGGGGATCGGTACCCATTTCAACAGTGCGGTATTGCCTTGGGTGGTAGAGGGCTTGCTGGATGCGGGATTTACCGAGGAGGACGCGAGCAAGATCTGCGGCGGGAATTACCTGCGGGTCTTGCGCGAGGTGCTGCCCGCTTAACTGCCTAGAATATTTGCGTCGCGTGGGCTGACGGATGGATCTTGTGTGTGTCAACATTCCATAAGGTGTAAGGAGAAGCAGGCCGACAATGGACGAAGCGGAAAAGTATCTCTTTGAAGTACATGGCTATCTGGTGATTGAGGGCGCGCTCTCGCCGGCGGAAGTGGCAGTGGCCAATGCGGCGATTGACCACCACGCCGATCAAATCGGCATCCGCCCCAATGACTTGGCCCACGAGTCGGAGACGCTCAAGGGCACGCAGGGACGCGGCGATTTGGGCGGGATGCTGACGTGGGACAAACCGCATTGCGATCCATTCCGGGCGATGATCGCCCATGCGAAGTTCAAGCCTTATTTGGAAGAATTGCTGGGACCGGGTTTTCGCTTGGAGGGGTTGGGAATCATCACTATGGACCAGGGGGCCGAAGGCTTCTGGTTCCACGAGGGCGGCGAGCCGCTCGACCGCTCGCGGGGTTTTCTCTACCGCAATGGCCGGATGTTTTGTGGGATGACCAATATCGCCGTGCAGTTGGCGGATGTGGGGCCGGAGGATGGGGGTTTTGCCTGCCTGCCCGGCAGCCATAAGGCCAACTATCCCTGCCCGGACGAGATCCGGCTGTACGAGGCGCACCAGGATCGCATCGCGCAGATCCCGGCCCAAGCGGGCGATGCGATACTTTTCGTCGAGACGCTGATGCACGGGGCTGTGCCGTGGACGGCCAAACACCAGCGACGCTCGGTGATTTTGCGCTATAACCACGGCGTCCAAGCCGAATCGCTGATGGGGACTTATACGCCGCCGGATTTCTACGCCGAGTTGACCGAGCAGCAGCAGGCGGTCATTACGCCGCCGCAGTACCGGAGAGAAGACAAGGGGTCGCGGCTTTACAAGCCGAGCTAATACACGACAGTAGGGTTTCACTTGGGAGCGCGGGCGTCTCGCCCGTCTGCGGGCCAGAGGCCCGCGTTCCGAGGGCGACACCAGAAAACGCGCACTCAGGTTAAGGGTCGTGTACTAAGCAAGCCGAGATAAGAAGTTCGAGTTGAAAAGCCCTCAACTTTAGGAGGTTAGACGATGCAATGCTGGATTTTCGTTTTTAATCCGCTCGAACGCTACATGGCCAACTACAAGCACATCTTCGACGCCTGGGAAGAGGGCGGCGTGCGCGGCATTGTGGTAGGGCGCATGTTTTTTATGGAGGACGACGGCAGCCGGGTTCCCGCCTTTCCCCAAGATCCTAAAGCCTATGCCGACTTGGGGCTAGAAGCGCCCGAGGAGCAGCCCCGCAATCTGGAAAAGGAGCGGGGACTAAGCGCGATGCTGGATGACGCTGCCGGGCGCGGTTGGCATATCATGGTATTCGATAGCGGCACCACCGCCCACGTGCAGAGCTTGATAAACCGCTATCCCCAGGTCAACGGAGTGATCATCGACGGGCCGGGCGAGAATCACTACGAACTGGCTTGGCACCACGGCGGCGAACTCTTTGAATTGCGCGACGGCGAGCGCAGCGAGTTCGCCCACTTGGGCTTTGATATTGACCGGCTAGAGCGCGGCATTGCCCATCTGTATCAGCGTTTTCACAACCTCACCCCGGATCTCGTGCGCTATTGGGCACCGGGCGGGACTTTGGCCGGTCTGAATCTCTTTGATATCAACGAAGACGCCCTGTACTGGCTGCGGGCGCGGGGGGAAAAGTCGCGGCGTTCTTGGGAGCGGGCCCGCGCCGACTTGGACGGAGTGAACCGTTATGTCGAGTTGGGCGGCATTCCGCGCATCACCACGTTTTCTTCTCTGACCGGCCAGGATTATCAGCAGATGCCGCCGTACTTCGACTATATCTTTCCCAAGCACTACTACTGGCATCGCGGCTTCGACGGCATGTACGGCACCATTGCCCGCTGGGTGCAAAAGTTTGCCGAGTGGAACCCTTCCCTGACCGAGGCCGACTGCTTCCTGCTGGTCGAATCGCTGTTCGGCCTGCGCCTGCCCAATGTCGAGTCGCTGTTAGACATGGAGATGGGTTTTCCCGATGAGTTTTTCACCGAAATTGTGTACAGCGAAACGCGGCGCGCTCTAGAGGCGATCAAGGACGTCGATAAAACCATCTTCTGGGTATCCACTGGCCGCTCCCCGCACGCCGGCGACGCCATGCCAGCCCGCGACTTGGCCGGCATTCTCAACGCCTCGGCGACCGCCGGTGCCCAGCGCTTTCTCTTTCACCCAGACCCGGATCCCAGTCCGTCCGAGTGGAGCGTGATCAGCGGCCTGTGTGGTGCGCAATGGCGTCAATCGCGGGACGGGTACTGGCCGCCCAATGCGGCTAAACCGGACGAGTACCTGCGCGATTAATAGGCCCAAAGGACTAGCGCGTATGCGCTGGAAAGACGTTTGTTAGGGACGCTAGCATACAAAAAGGTATAACTCTTTTTGCGACGCGTCTTTCCCTTATATGCCCTTTCGGGCTTCATCAGCCTCGGCTACCAAGTCGCGTGGTTCCGCATTTTTGTCGATTGGTTTGGCTCGACCAACCTCACCTTCGCTTTGGTGGTGTGCAGCTTTATCGGGGGCTTGGGCTGCGGTGCGCTTTTGAGCCAACGAATCACCCGGCTGCTGACCGACCGAACCGGCATCGGGGACAAGCTGCGTTTGTACGGGCTGATAGAACTTCTGGTCGGAGCATCGGCCCTTGTGACCGTAGCGGTCGAATATCTGCCGCCGGACCTTTGGGGTTCCTTTCCTTATTACCTGAACGACGGAATCTGGGTCCAAGCGATCCGGTATCAGATTGCCCAAGGGGCCATCGCCGCGATCAGCCTCTTCCTCCCTTGTCTGTTCATGGGAGTGACCTTCCCTTTGCTGTGCGATATTTTCCGCTCAATACCGAGGAACGGACGCCTCCCCTCCGTCCTGTACGCGTGGAACACTATTGGTGCGTGTACCGGCGTACTCGCTTGCCAGTTCATCCTTATACCGGAGATCGGGCACAAGCCAACCTTTTGGTTGATGATCGGCTTGAACATACTGCTAGGATTGTATTTCCTAGCCATCGGTGGCGCATCTGCTAGCGACGAAGTAGCGGACACTGCCAGCGCAACATTTCCAAGCGCTGGAGTACCACCTAGGTCGGGAAGTGCCCTCATTGCTTGTGCCGCGCTAAGCGGCTTACTCGCCGGAGCGCTCGAAGGCGATATGTTCAAGCGGATCGACTTCATTGTCGTGCTGAGCCCCGGGGCGACCATGTCGTTTATCTCCTTCTGGGCCGTGCTGGGCATTTTTCTGGCCAGCATTATCGTGCGGCACATCGAACGCATCCGGCTCGCTCATATCAAGGGCGCGTACGGTCTGGCCGCACTCTATTATTTCGTGCTTTGGCGATTTAGCGATGAGCTGACCTACTTGGTGGGCAACCCGCCGGATGTGCGTGGCGTACATCACTTCCCAGTGAGTCTCTCCCAACTCTTCGTTTATACTGGCATTTATGTACTGCCTTCTTACTTGCTGATCTCTCTGCTGCTGCCCTACGTCTGCAATCGACTACAGGGCATGGGGAAACACTTGGGGCTGGCCTACGGTCTGAATACGGTGGGATTCTGTCTCGGCCTGATCGCCTTCACGTTGGTGGCACCCCGCCTGAACATCTTTTACTCGTTGAAGCTCTTCCTGATCTTCATGGCGCTCGCCGCGATTGCCCTAGCGTGCATTTCGGAATTTCGTCCCATAAAAGCGTGGCAGATCGCTGTCTTGGTAGTTTTCGTCGCCAGCGCCTGTATAGCTACGCCGAGAAAATTTGACCGAGATTTTTTTACGCCTCTGATGTGGCCCAACACTGTTGCGGCCCAAGGCATGAGGAGCAATGCCGCCCATACTACGTATTTCCTCGAGCTTCCGAATAACAACATGAAGCTTTTCTTCGGCCGTCTGTCCATGTCGGGCACTTCGCCGCGATCTCAGCAGTACATGCGTCTGATGGCGCACTTTCCCTTGCTCATCCATCCGCATCCAGAGAAGGCCCTGCTGATCTGTTTCGGAGTCGGCAACACCGCCTCGGCTATTGCCGCCCATGAGAGTATCACGCGAATTGATGCTGTCGATCTCAACGAGAACGTATTCAAGACGGCACCAGCCTTTGCCGAGCACCACGCCTTTGTTCATTTAAATCCACGGCTGCGAATGATCAACGACGACGGGCGCAACTTCCTCGCGCTGACCGACGAGACATACGACCTGATTACCAGCGAACCGCCGCCGCCCATGGCCGGGGGAGTGTATCGCCTGTATTCGCGGGAGTACTACGAGCAAGTTCTTGCGCACTTGAGTCCCGATGGATTTATGAGCCAATGGCTTCCCATAGGTCAGTTGCCGAATGACGCGATCGAATTGGTGACCAGAACCTTCGTCGCGGTATTCCCCTACAGTCTGTTGTTTGAGGGAGCAGGCCACCACCTGATCCTGCTAGGCAGCCGCTCACCCATTCGTTTCGAGCGACTGTCCGAACGCTTCTACCAATCCGACAGAGTTAGGACTGATCTCTTGCGGATCGGTGTCTCAACTCCCGACGCGCTAGTTGCCCGCGTAATCCGCAAGGACGCCGAACTGCGTAGCCGCCTCGGACCGGGACGCATGCTCAGCGATCAGCACAATGACTTGGAGCATTTGTTTTACGATCCAAAGGAAGTTCAAAGGACTTCTTACGAATACTTGCGCGGTAGATAGGTTTGCGTATGCGCCGTCATGCTAGGCAGTTAGATTTGCGTGAGAAAGCTCCCTATGTGTCCGGTTATATAATCTAGCACCAGCCATCCGCCCGCGGCCACGATCTCGCCCAAGATCAGGCCGAGAAAAAACGGCCGCAAATTTCGGTATAGCTTGGGACCGCCGTAGCGCAGAATTAACAGTTTGAGGAACCACGCGAGAAAGGCGCTGCCAAAGATATGTCCCGTCTTCCAGTTGGCGCTGATGGTATAGCCGAGGGGATTGAGTGGCCACCAGATGAACTGGTGCCGCGCCCACATCAGTAGGGCCATCACCCCCCCACCAATGCCCATGAACAGCCAAGCGTCTAGTCTTGGACCGGGTAGCTCTGCGGCGATGCGAGGAGCCATATCCCGAGGACCAAAGGTGGGGGCCTGCCCCACGAAAAAGAGCGGATTGAGGTTGATGCCCCCGTATTTGTAGGCCAGCACTAAGGTCATATACGACGAGCCGACCAGACTGACCACAATGGCAACGACCACGGCCCAGAATAGCCGGCGCTTGGAACCGGTGATAATCTCACCCATCTTCAGCCCGTTGGCTACGGACGCCATGACAAAGGAGCGCACTTCGGAATGCCAGCCGTAGGAAAAACCCAAGGCCACCAGGCCCGAAGCACCCAAGGCCGAAGCACCGGCTCCCGAAATGACAAAGCTCGAAGTCATGATAGGGGGCCGCATGGCCGGGATGCCCCCTTCGGCCACTACCCGAGTTAGCCCTATAAACAGCATCATGGCACCAAAGATGAATAACAGCGCCGTGGGAAGAGTTAGTCCCATCATACATAGGCCGACCACCACTAGGGCAAGCGCCGCTAGCAGGCCGAAAAGGGCCTGCCGGTAGGATAGCATCTCGTCGCTGTCGTCGATTTCTTCGTCGCCGTGGAAGGCTTTGCGATAGACATTTTGTAAATGGCTGCGTCCCACCCACAACCCCACCAGCACAAAGACGATCATCGAGCCCATACCCTGATGGGCTAAGAAAGGTTCGATAGAGTAGAAATCGATCCGCTGCGTGCTCTGCAAGCCGACGATATTGAAGATGCCTCGCTGGATGGTGGTGAGGATGTAGAATATCCAGATCGAAGCCGTGATATCGAGGTTGACGAAATAGAAAAAGCCTGTCCAAGGCGGACTAAACCAGAAATTCAGGCTGACCGTATCGCGGAACAAGGGCAATGCGAAGGTCTTGGTGATTTGCGGAAAGCTCGGAAAGTAGGAGTGCAGGCCGTTGACACTGAGCAGGATGAATGATACGGCAAAACCGATCCACATGGCTTTGTTGGTGAAAAACGACCGGCCGATCGTTCCTTCCCTTTCTCGGCCGATCATCTCCATGGGCACTTGGACCAGTGGATAAACCAGCTTTTCTCGGTCCATCCACTGGCGACGTAGAATGACCATGGTGCAGATCATGGCGAAGCTGAGCACTAGAAAAAACCCGTACCAGAAACTCAGCGGTACGACCCAGATATCCCAGGGGATAGTCTCGCCTTCGGGCAGACCTTCAAAGAAAAAACGCGCTGCGTTTTCGCCCCGGGGAATCATCCAGCTAGGGATGTACTGGTTGTAGAGAAAATCCCAGTTGTTCTCGGGGGTGGCATAGTAGGTGGAGCCGAGTAAGCAGGGTATGATGAATTGGGTGAAACCCATGCCGGGAACACAGCAGGCCACCGCTAGCATGATATAGATGGTTACCAACTCGGCTTGGTCCAAGGCCAAGGGCCGGCGGAGACAGGCGACCAAGGCACTGGCAAGCACGACAAAAAAGAAGAAAAACAGGGCCGCCGGGGTGCTGAAGTTTAGGGTTAGATACGAACCTCGGATGAGGGTCGTAGCATAGGCGTCGAGGAGATTTAGCAGAAAGGCCAGTACCGCCCCAAGTAAGATGGCCCGGGCCGAGATGCCTTTGACGTCTCCATAGCTCGGCTGGCTTCTTTTGAGCCATGTGAGGTGTTGAGGCGGGATTCTCTTTTTCAATACGTGTCTCTATGGGCTATCATATAGCAGTCCTGAATGACTTGAGAGATATGCGGATTGCCTTGCAGGTAGGGGCGACTCTAAGAGTCGCCCCTACAGTCGCTCCTACAATTCGGCGTCTGTCTGTGTCCATCGGCGGATTCTCTTGTGAATGATGTAGGACGGCTATATGTCGCATTTCAACTAATGGATAAGTCGTTTGGGCGACAAAGAGAGGCCGTTTATTTTGTCATTACTAGGCGTGCTCCAATAGCACAGTAGCGGAGCGATTGCTCAAAGCTGAAGCGTTTGGCCGACCGCACGTTGCGCGCGTGATTGACAAAGCCGCCGCCGCGCATAACGCGCGCAGTTCCCGAAGCAGCACCTGTAGGATCCACCTGTTTGGCACTTGAATAGGCGCTGCTGTACCAATCTTGCACCCACTCCCATACATTGCCGTGCATATCGTACAGCCCCCACGGATTCGGCTGCTTTGAACCCACCGGTTGGGCAAATTTCCCCTCCGAGTCTCCCACATTTCCTATGTACCAGGCATAGTCGCCCAACAGGCTTTCGTCGTCCCCGAAGGAACGGCTCGTCGTGGTCCCGGCCCGGCAGGCGTATTCCCATTCGGCTTCGGTAGGCAGGCGGTACAAATCTCTATCGGCGGCTTGGTTCAAGCGGCGGAGGAATTCCTGCATATCGATCCATGAGATATAGACTGCCGGGTAATTCGGCGCGGCCTGGACGTACTTGCGCCGGGTCCACGGCGCGGTCCCCATTACCGCGACCCATTGGGCTTGGGTAATCTCAAACTTACCCAAGTAGAATCCCTTGCTGATCGAGACCTCGTGCTGTGGAACTTCGTCTTCGCCTCGTGTAGGGGCTGAGGCTGGCGATCCCATCAGAAAAGTACCTGGCTCGATCCACACGAATTCCATCGTGACCCCATCGCGAAGTTCTACAACAGTGTTCTCGGATCGTCCCACAGTCGCGCACGTGATACCCATTATTAGGGCGGCAAAAACCTGTCTCATTCCGCACCTCCAGCTCCATGAATGACGAGAGCGTGCAACGAATCCTCTGTCCTTGCCGTAGCAAAGGGTAATTTCTATAATTGCGACCATTATCTGCTTAGTTTACTTCTACAGCGATGAGTGTATGGACTTTTTTTATTATCGCCGAGTCCTTGCTTTTGCCCTAGCGTTGGCCGTGCTGCTGCCGGAATCTGTTCTACCCCAATTCACCGACCAAACAAAGGAAGCGCACATCGCCTTCCAACATGTGGCCGGCGGATCTGAAAAAAAGCACATTGTCGAAACCTCCGGTGGCGGCGCTGCTTTTTTTGACTACGACAACGATGGTGACCTCGATCTATACGCGGTCAACGGCGCTACGGTCAATACCTACCGGCAAAAATCTGGACCGGGCAATATCCTCTACCGCAACCAGGGCAATGGCACCTTTGCCGATGTGACCTTACTTGCCGGCGTTGGGGATCGCAGTTGGGGCATGGGCTGCACCGTGGGCGACATCGACGGCGATGGGTACCGCGATCTGTACGTGACCAATTATGGTCCCAATATCCTCTACCGCAACCAAGGCAATGGCACCTTTGTGGACATTTCTGCTGGGGTAGCAGGGGATGATTATAGCTCTAGCGCCGCTTTTTTTGACTACGATGGTGACGGCGATCTCGACTTATACGTCGCTAATTATCTGATCTACGACTTTGATGCCCCCCCAGATAAGGTATGCACTTATGAAGGAATCGAGATTTTCTGCGGTCCCCAGGGACTACCTAAAGCCGCCGATCTGTTCTACCGCAACAACGGGGACAATACTTTCACCGATGTCACCCGTCCCTCGGGTATCTCCTGGGCCAACCGCTACTACGGGTTGGGTGTACTGCCCGAAGACTTCGACAACGATGGCGACACCGATCTCTTTGTGGCCAATGATGCAACTCCCAACGTGCTCTTCGACAATAACAGCGATGGCACCTTTAGCGAAATTGGCCTCAAAGCAGGCATCGCATATAACGAATACGGCGAGGAAGAGGCAGGTATGGGAGTCAGTGGTGGAGACTATGACGCCGACGGTGACCTCGACCTCTATATAACCCATTTTTTTCGCGAGAGTAATACCTTCTACCGCAACGAAGGACAGGGCCATTTTAAAGATATAACGACCCAGATCGGTCTAGAAGAACCCACGCTTGGGATGCTGGGGTGGGGCACCCAATTCTTCGACTATGACCGGGACGGCGACTTGGATCTATTCGTTGCTAACGGCCATGTCTATCCGCAGGCGGCCAGCACTATTGCGGGCACTTCCTACCCCCAGCGCAACCAATTGATCCGCAATGACGGCGGCAACCGTTTAATCGATATAGGGGATGCGGCTGGCCCGGGAATGGCCCTTAAAAGAGTCAGCCGCGGTGCCAGTTTCGGCGACTACGACAACGATGGCGATGTGGACATTTTCGTCGTCAATTTGGACGAGGCAAGCACCCTGCTGCGCAACGATTTCGCCTCTGCCAACAACTGGCTTGTAGTCCAACTTCTGGGCCGTGGCCCCAATCGCGACGCCGTCGGTGCCAAGATCCGTTTACTGGCCGGCGGTCGATCCCAGTGGCGCACGGCTAATGGCGCTTCCAGTTATCTCTCCTATAACGATATGCGTATCTTTTTCGGCCTAGGTGGAGCGGAAGGGGCAGATGAAGTGGAGGTCACTTGGCCCGACGGAACTCGTGAGACAGTGTCATCGGTACCGGCCAATAAGCTGCTGGTAGTCCGCCAAAACGGTTCCTACGCCTTGATGGAGATGGGGGCCAACCTCTACGCAGAGTAGGACCTATGGCCCCCTTTCCGCGAAAGCGGCTTTGAGGTTATCTTCCTGAATAACCACTTTCGCTGCATATTTATTTCGCACTTCTTCGATAAACTGATTAAAGGCCTTTCTGTTTTTTTCTCTTTTAAGTTGGGACCGGACTCTCCACTCGGCCTCCGCAAAAGTCTCCCGCTTGCGCTCCCTAGAAAGCACCTTAAACACAGAGTAACCTTCATTGACCTTGGCCGGACCGGTGAGCACTCCGATCTCGGCTTCTTCGGCGACTTCTACAAAACCGCCGAAAAAATTCTTTTCGAAAAGGTGGAAGTGGAATCGGCCTTCTTCATCCCGATCTTCTAGCGACCGGATAGAATATTTCTTGGCCAAATCGCCCAATGGAACTCCCTTTTGGATTTGTTCCATCAACCTCAGTGCCTCGGCCTCCGTTTCTACCAGAATCTCCTGTACTTCGATTTGCTCGGGATGCAGATACCTTTCCGCATGAGCCGCGTAAAACTGGCGTAACTCGTTTTCGGCGATGGTCACTTTAGCTCTTAGGACTCGCGCCCTGAGGGCCTGTAGCAAAAATTGCTTTGCCTGATCTTCCAACCACTCGACCGTCTCTGCTTCCTCGTCTATGCCAGCACGCAGGGCCGCTTCCACCAGCATTGCATTGGGCACAACATGGCGCTCGGCAAAAGCGGTCACTTGGCTGGAGTCGCTGAGTTGGGCCAAGGCGTTGCCCTTCAGGACGTGGCCAGCATCTGCTAAGTCCTGAGCGGTTATTTCTCCGCCGTCGTACCTATAGAGAACTATATTGCGTTCAGTCTCCGAGGCGAAAGATGTTCCGCCACGCACTTTTTCGACAATGAGAGCGAGACCTTCCCGATCCAATTCGAGGTGGTATTTTCCCTTGAGTTCAGCAACTAGAGCCGATAGCGCCCGCTGCCTTTTTTCCTTTTTTAGTCCCATTTGGATCGCCAGTTTCCTATCAGGACTGAGTTCGATGGTAGAGTCGGCGATGACTGTGAAGAGCGAATAGTTTCCACCGATTTTTATGGGCTCGGAGACTTGGCCCAAGGCGAGGGAAAACAGCTTGTCCTGAAGGGGCGTGACCATTTGTTCTCGGGTAGTATAACGGCCTAAGTCGCCGTCTTGGGCCGAGGTTTTTTTGTTTATGGACCATTTTTGGGCGACTTGTCCAAAAGGCACCCCATTGTTGAGTTCCCGGAGGGCGGCCAAGGCATTTTCGCGGCTGGGGACCATTATATCGGCCAATCTGACCGCTCTAGTAAGACCCATGCGTTCAGCGTATTCCCGCACTTCGCCCTCCTCCACTACCTCCTCTACCTCCAGCGCTCTATCTTGGAAAGTGCTGACCAACTTTTCCCGCCGAACCTGGGCCAGCCGAGCGAGAAATTCAGGGCTTTCGTCGATATTGGCCGCCTTCGCCTCCATGATCAGTAGTTCTATATTGATCATGGTGTTCAAATGATTTCTCGCTTCTTCTACCCCAGTGTGCTCCGTCTTGGAGTATTCGGGGAGGCCAGCGATAAATTTTCGCAACTGGTCAATCGTTATCTCCTCATCACCTATCTGAGCGACGCCTCGGTTTTCCATCTCCACTGTACAACCCATGAGGACGGTTGAAACCACAAATAGTAAAAGTCCCAATACGGTCATCTTTCTTAGCATTCAGCTTAGATCTCCTCTGCATCCCTATGTACTGGTAGATTACTCCAACCCGGCAAATACCGTGGCAAAAGCCATTCTACCTGTTTCGGTTTCGTTATCTATGGCTCTTCTGGTCAGCCTGAGTCCCATCAGGGTCGTCAAATTGTAGCCCAAGTAATTTGAATTATTGGCGAACTGGGCCGCGCCGACAATTTCACTGAAGTCGTCTAGCAACCCTTCCTTGACCGCTGTATCCGAATCCCTGAGCTGCTGGAAAATGGTATATTCCACGCCGGCCTGCATGGTGGAGTTATTAAACAATGGCCACCGAGCTAGTAAAGTAAAAATCAGAGTGTCTTCCCTGCGTTTGGGGTTTGCTTTAAGCGCTGGAGACTCTATCCTCAATTCGTTTTTAATTTTTGGCTGGATATCGATATTTACGAATTTGAGAACATAGTCCACTTTGTTGATCAGGCCGATAAAAACGAAGTCCCGTCGCAGATCGGGTTGTCTCTCCCTTTGACGCCAGCGGTCGTATTTCAGCTTGTTGATGATATTTAGATTCTTCAGCTTGGTATAGTCGAAGCTTATATAGGACGAATTTATCCACGTATTCCGGGCCGCCAGTGGATCAATGGTAGGAATGTTTCGCCTCTCGAATTCGTCCCACTGGCGAAGGTCATTCTCTATATTGTCCTTGGCCAGTCTGAAGTTCTCGAAAATCCTCAGCTTGCCTAGTCCGGGGTAGTCCTTTTCCAGCGTAAAAAGCAAATAATGGGTGGTGTTTTCTCCATCGCCGGCAATGAGGCTTTCATCGGTGCGGCCGACCGTCAATCTCATTTCTGGAGTAATGTTGACGCCCCCATAAAGGTTGTACCCACTTAAATCCCTACCATAGGGGAGATCTGCTTCATCGTCGTTTTCGAACCGATCTACCCATATATTGTTGTTCATATCTATGCCGAACAGATACTCGGGGCGGTCCGTAGAATAGCGCAGAAAGGGCTCGTCGTAGTCGGGTACTAAATTGGGCAGGTCTTCGCTGTCGTTTTGATTGAAGTCGGAGATAAAATCGACGTTCTCATCTAAACCGGGAAATACATTCAAGTCGATGCTTTCGTTTATCCTCTGCCAGTCGGGGTACCGATCCTGATCGTCGTTGTCATCGACGAGTTCGTAGTAGAATCTCGTCCGGTCTTCGTAATCTATGTTGACCTCGCCTCGGGCCAAGATAGCGCTTGTATTGTAATTGTGGTCCATACTGTAAGCCTCGCCAAAAAAGAACCACGGCTGAACTGTTCTCGACAGGTTCAACATCCAGCCATCGCCTTGGTCAAAAGCCGACAGGTGTTTTGTATGCTGCCTGTTGGGGTATTTTCGGTAACTCCTACTGCGGTCGAATTCGCCGTAGAAATCAAGCCCCGCAATATTGTTCGCCTCCAGAGTCAGACCGAAAATTTCAGTAGCGGTCGGCAAACCGTACGGGATCTTGAGGACTCTGAGATTGGAGCCATCTTTGACATTTTCTTCGGCTCTGGTCGCCAGCAGAAACACGTTGTTGTTTTGCCGATTATTCTGGCGGTTCGAAGACACCTCGATTCTGTAGTCGTTGGCAACCACCAGTTCAAAAGTCACTCTTCGTATCTCCGAGGGGTCGGGACCAGTGTAGGTTCCCTCGGAAAAATCATATACTAATTCGATCTGCTCAGAGCCGCTGGCTTCCCAGAAACCCAAGCGCTGAAAGCCTCCCTGAGGTGAGGGTTTGAGACCGGCCTCACTGGCCCGGACAACCTCTCGCCTAAATCCCCGTTCTCCCTCCTCATCAATGATTTCGACTTCGGCTTCTATGATCATATCCCAAGCGAAGAGGGTAGTGCCGCCTTCGTTGTCTTCGGGCGAATCGTCGGTCAGACGGACGAAAAGCTGGGTGATATTTTCAGCATTTTGACTAGAAGTAATCGAACCACTCCTAGGGGTTCCTTCAAAGGCATCTAAGAGTTGGAAGGAATTGTGGGCGCTTACATAGTTGGCCCCGATGCTGATGAAATCGCCCACTTGGGCAACGGCCCGTCCACCCATTAGCGTTGTCAGGCTGGTCGTTTGGTTGACCGCAGGGTTGCGAGGCCCGGCCCCGCCGGGAGAAGAAATCCGCGAGAGGATCGTCGTGACTTGGTATTTGTCGGCTTGGTAATCTACTTGAATCCCGTCCAAGGCCGGCTTTGAGAAGGTCATTGGGGTAAGGGTCGAGCGGATCTCATTGCCTATGGTTATAGCCAAGTTGTGTTGCCCCTTTTGGTCAGAGGCAATGACCAAATTGCTGAAAAAGTTTTGGAATCTCTCAGTCTTGAATAAATTGCTACCCCCTTGCTGGGGCTGCGTCTGGGACCAATCGTAGAGCAACCATCCTCTAGTGATGTAGGAACCGTAAATATCGTAGAAGTAATCCCCGGCTAAATTGATATCTACATAGCGATTATAGTGATCCCTAGCATAGTTGGTGTATTCCCACTGTTTCCAGCGGTATTCTAGGAAAAGTTCTTGTGGTACGTACCACTTTTTGACCGCCGGGTCCAAGGCACCAAACAGCACGCCGGATCCGGTTGGTTCAAAGGTGAGTTCGGCCCCTCGGCGCACCCCTTTTATGCGCAGCGGATCGACATCTTGGGCTTGCGCGTCGGTGTCAAATGACATGGAAGCGAGCAAGGAGCAAACTATGGTAATTGAACTAATAGTGCGCAGTAGAGTGTTGCAAATATGGCAGGTCAGCATGAGAGTTCCACCCTAGCTTTCAGGTAAAATGGGAGTAATTAATAGACTATTGGGACGAGTTTCGTCTTACTCTCGGACCCTGAATCTGCATCAATTTCCACTCGGACCAAATAGATTCCGGGTAGTACCTTGGCACCGCTCTCGTCCGTCCCATCCCAAGCCCTTTGGTATCTCCTACTAGGATCCAGCCCTGAATAAATCGTCCTTACACGTCTTCCAGAAAGATCGTAGATCTCCACCGAAACCAAAGCACCACCCGTCAGGTTGACGATGTCGTAAGTCACCAAGACTTCATCATTTAAGCCATCGCCGTTGGGAGTAAAGGGGACAGGAGCCACTTTCATGGAGTGGATGAGATTTTTGCCCACCGAGATCTCGACCGAAAGGTCATCGCCTTGGGCCTCAAAATCAGAGACGGCGTCTCCCTCGGTGACTACTTGGGGCAGATTGTCCGGTTCTTGGCTATCGAAGACCCTGCCGGCAAAAAAGGTATTGTACTGCAAAGCCACGTTCTCAAAGACCACTCGCAAGGTGCGGTTCCCCACAATTGGGGGGAAGCTAATTTGGACCCCGTCTTCTGTATTTGTCTTTTCCCATTCGACATCGGTTCCATCTATTTGCACGGAGCGCACTACATCTACCGGTGCCATAGTTTTTAGTTCGAGACGGTTAAAGCCACGGCTGTTGACAGTTCGCACGGCATAGGTAAAGGGGGTATTCTGCCCAATCAGAGTACGTTGGGGCCAGATTTCGCCCACCAGTGAGTCGGCTAGGGCAGGAGACACCTCAAAGGCGAGGGAATCGACTGTCGCCGCCGCTAGTATATCGCTGGTCTTAAGGAGTAAACGGAACTGAAAAAAACGACGCGGAGTTGGTGATTCAATCGCTGTGTGGACTCCGGCTGGATAGGGAGGGGACCAAGCACTCCAAGACAGCGAATCGCTGGGATCTGGTGTGTTACCACTCCGGGTCACTAGGATGGCATCCGTTTTCGTTGGTTCGCCGATGCTCCCCCTAGCCCATGTTATGTCGCCAAAGACCGCGGGTTGTTCGCGATCAAATACTTTTGAGATATATGATGACGTAGAGGCAAAACCCGCACCAAAGACTTGAAACTCGTCAATTTCCCACTCCCCTCGCACTAGTTGCTTCACCTCTATGAAACGAACAAACTGCAGGGGGACGGTCAGATCAACGGTCGGATTGAGGTTGCGTTCCTCGGTTTTAAAAACCTTGAAATCCGGCGTCCCGGCTAGGGTTTTCTGCTCCTCGCTGCCGTCGTTTAGCAGCAATTCATAGCCTTGCAGGAAAAATTCTTCAAATCCCTTGCGCGGGAAAAACTTGATCCGATTGACTCCGAAGCGCTCGCCCAAATCTATCCTGAATATAACGCCTGTGGGGGAACCGCCCTTCACTTCAAAAGCCTTGGTCGTATCGCCACTGACCATATGCGCTAATTGTTCATGCAAAAGACTCGAGGATATTTCGAGTATTATTCTCGCATTGGGCGACGTTACGGCCCCTCCTCTTTCGAATATTTTCAGGACGATATTGTCTTCGGGACCTGTCTGAGCTGGCTGAATCTGGCCGGGCTTGGTGTCAAAGTCGATAACTGATATCTCGGAATAATGGTCATTCCACGCTAGGGTACTTGGCCCGCCGCCAATGACGATCGCCTCTCCATAGCCTTGGGTCGGCGTAAGTCCCTGCAATAGACAAGAAAACGCTAATAGCGCGGTCTTGACCAACGGTGGTTTGTCCAATCTGTTCCTCTCGGATCGCAGAAGATCAATAGGAGACGTGTACTAAGCGGTAGTCTGAGGTATTTCTACTCGATTTTGAATCGACCTTAGTGTCGATCCTCAGCACATATATGCCAGGAGGCACCAAAGCTCCGGAGTTATCGACTCCGGTCCAGACCACGGAATGCCGTCCCGTAGTTATGTACTCTTCGCGTAGTTGGTGAATGAGACGCCCACCTAGATCGTATATTTGCACCTGTAACGGCGTTGATGCCTTCACCCGCATGAGTGAAAAACTCACAGCCATATCATCGTTGATGCCGTCGCCGTTAGGGGTGAAGATTTTATTTTTAACTTCGATATCCCCCAGTACTGCACCTCTTTCAAGAGCCAGAATCACGGTTTTTTCGCTATCCCTAGTCTCGTTTGCATCGCCTGGGTCCACTCTTTGCCACGAATCGGGAATGGAAGAATGGCCGATAGAGCCATTGAAGAATGTGGTAAAATCGAATATGGTCGCCGCAAACTGAAGCTCGACCAACGCAGCCTCGCCCTTGATGGGAGTAGGCAAACGCACCCAAAGCGAATCAGAATCATCAGACACGACCTCAAATCCCTCGCTTTGAGCGGTATAGGTTTGAGTCGGTTGCCCTGTGAGGCTCAGATGGGCTTGCTGGAATTTCATTTTGACGCTAGAGGGAGCTGCAATGAGAATCTCGTCAAAACCCTCGTTGGCCGGCTCGAAGGTCGTGTGGACGAAATAGGAAAACAGTTGCTCAGCGCCAATCGTCTCGAGTTGAGGGGGCAACACTTCGCCAACAATTGTTTTGGCGACTGGCGCTACAAAGTTGAGTTTCACCCAGCGCAGTGTAGCGGCCACGAGGGGGTTGTCCGTGAGAAAGGTCGCCCGGATGGCGACGAATTTACGCGGACTGGGCGAGGTGATTTTGTCCCCCGAATTGAAATAGCGTTGACTCCAACTGCTCCAATCGCTGCCCGGGTTGGTCTGGGTAACGACGGGCCCAACAGAGGCATCCCCAAAGAACTTTTTGTCCGTAGCGTGCGCTTCTGCCGCTTCTTCTTCGGTGCCCGGAAACAACTCACCGTTCTTTTTGTAATAGAGCGTAGTAGTTTTAACGGTGTTGCCAGTCCGGGTCTGGAGAATAATATCCGTACCCGGCGGTGTATCCGCATCCCATTCTATAGACGCTAAATTTTGGGGGGTGGCCCCCAATTCTATGAACGCCGAAGGGCCGTCAAAGACCGATTCGATCCGGGCCTCGGGCATGTACCCCTCGCCGAAAAACTGAATCTCTGACAAGCCGTGGCGGCCGGCCCTTACATGGAGCTTATAGGTAAAAGAAAAATGCTCGACTTTGGTGAGTGGGAACTTAAAATCGTGGTACGATTCGTTCCCGTTGATATTGTCGATTGACCCTACTGTTTTCCAGGCCAGACTTCCGCCGGCATTGGTGGACCCATCTGAGACCTCAAGGCGGTAGGCGCGAAAAGGCCCAGGGGGGCTACTGCTGGCTTGGAGTACGCGGACATTGTCCAAGAAGAAGGCCCCTCCCAGATCCACCACTAAGGCGCGCTCGACATCCGGTGGCTGCGAAGGCAGCAGTCTATCGGGATTGTACCCCCCTTGAGCGGGCCAGTACAACGCCTTATCTACACTATATATTACCCCGTCAACCACCACACCCTCAGCCCCGTTGTTTTCCCAACTTGTCACCTTGCCACCCCGCTCCAGCACGCCAATGCCGATATTGTCGCCGATCGACCAGACTTCCACTTCCGCCAATCGAGGCAACTCGCGGCGATAATAGACTACAGGACCTTGACTATCCCCACCGGCCAACGCCTCCCAATCCTCGCGTCCCTCCAACAATCTCAGCCTGCCCGAGGTTTCTCGGCGGAAGTATTCTATGTCGCCTTGCTGGTCGGGGTCGAGGCCCTCGTAAGCGGACTGGGAAACTTGTCTTGCCTTGCCAAAATCGCTGTCTGTGACGCCGACCGAGACGAATCTGATCACATCGCCGGTAAAATCTCCGCGCACCTGTGGCCATTTGGTGGGCAACTGGTTGGTCAAATCGACTTCAAAGACCCGTTCATTCTTGATGGGCTTATTCGTTGAGAAGCGTTTCCTGTACACCAGCGGGCCGATGATCGTCTCCCCCTGAGAGGTGAGGACCTTGAATTGGAGAAAGGGGTCTCCCAAATCCTCCCCGACAAACTTGAGGACGATCTTATTGGCTGATACGGCCCGCCCTAAATCGATTTGCACCCACCAATCCCTAAGAGGGGTGGAAGTATCCGGCTCCCAGTAGGTGTCCATCCTGCCGTCCATGAGGTTTTCTGCGCTCAAGCGATTGGAGCCGGCCTCCCATATCCCGCCGCCGAACTCGGAGGCATTCAAAACCGCGTTAATGCCGGGGACTACCTGTTCAGCACCATCCACTTCGAGCTTGGTGCTCTTGCGTATAAAGGCCGGTTTTACTCCCTCCTCGGTGATCTGGATGGTCTTTGCCACCGACTGCCAACGGGCCCAGTGATCCTCGGACTCGATGATAGCCGCGCCGTCTTGGATAGAGAAGCCCTCTTGCCCCCAAGCTGCGTCCCCTAGGAGCATCCTACCTAGGAGGCAGACCAAGCTCGTGCTTACCAGCTTGAATGTTTTCTGCCATGTCATGGCATTGGGTCTCCCTTATCTGGGGGGCGATTGAAAATTAATAGGCCACGGCTATAACACCGTTCTTGATGCCCTCTTCCGATTGGATATCTACTGCTATTCGATACAAGTATAGTCCCGGGGGGACCAGCCGGTTGGAGTGGTCTGTCCCATCCCAAGAGTGGGAATACTCTCCGATGGGAATGTCCCCGGCGTATATTTGCTTAACTAGGCGACCGGACAGGTCAAAAATTGCTACGGAGACCGGAACCTGAGATGTCACCCGCAAGAGCTTATAGGAAATGTTCGCTACGTCGTTGATGGCATCGCCATTGGGCGTAAAGGGATTGGGCCCAATCTGTGGTGCAAATACCAGTGAACTGCTCAGCGATGTTTTTACTGCAATCCCGTCGCTTTCAATCTCGTCGGCGGCGTTGCCTGGGTTGATGCGCTGGCGTACCTCGTTCGGCTCAGCGCTATTAAACACCTTACCAGTAAACAGCGTGCCCACTTCCCGCAGTACCGGCGCATTGAACACCACCTCGATCAGGGCTCCGCTGTCGGTCGGCTCTAGCTTGCGCGGGAAGTTGAGTTCAAAACCCAAGCCATCCGCGGTTTTTGCCCAGATAAAATCGTTGTAGTTGATGCCGTCTATGCGTAGCGAATCGACTGAAGTCACCCCCGAGGGCGTGGAAATCTCCACGCCGTCAAAGCCCTTGTCGCTGGCCCGGATGGTCGGCCGGATGAAGTAAGTGAAATGCGTCGCTTGGCCCACTTGGGTATCCACCGGGAAAATTTCTCCCACTAAGCCGTGCACGGCCGGTGGCACGGAGGCCTTGAACTCGACATAATCGATCTTGCCTCCGTCCTCGATAGTAGAAGAGAAGTCCACTTTGAGTTGTAAAAATTGGCGCGGACTAGGGGAAACGATGCTGGTCCCCGAGTTTTCAAACAGGTAGGGACTGGACCAGAAACTCCAGTTTTCCGTATCGGGGCTCACCCAATCTCGGGGTTCTACTGGCTTGAGAACGTCGAGCAGCTTGCTGTAGCGGCGCTTGTATTCGCTTAAGGGCAAGTCGCCACCGCCATCGAGAAATTGCACGCTGTCTCGCTGCTCGGGTCGCAGTTGCCAGAAAATGTCGGGATGTGGATCTGTTCCCGTCCGGGTGCGGATGTCGACCCGGGCGTCCGCATCCTGTCGGCCCGACCAGCGAATCTCACCCCAACTGGCCAAGCCGCCTAGATCAACTACTTCGGACTCATACGAGGCTCGGGCTACGAAACCACCACCGTAGAGTTCAAAATCGGCGAGCCCTATTTCCTTGGGGGTGTCGCGAAAAATCAGTAATTGGACCGTTTGAGTCGATATTGGCGGGTCTAAAATCACGCTGACTTCAGGCTCGGTATTTTCTTTTACCTCGGCTACGGCCGGGAAATAGGACATTCTGTTGCCAATATTGACCAGCCTCTCATCGAGAGTGCCAATGGAGAGCCGCTCGACAAAGTGCTCTGGCTTTTCCACCAGAGGGCGAAATCTCGCTTCCCGGATGAGAAATCGCCCGCCTAAATCAAAAGTCAATTGTTCACTGAGGGTCCGCGAAGTGCCCACCTGAAAGCTCTCTGGAGCTACGGCTGGCCACGTGAGGCCCGTAGTAGGGTCGCCATCGACCAGGACCTGTCCAATCAGTTGATTTTGATTGGCGAAAAGCCGCACCCGCACCCAGCCACCTCTGCTCAAGAGGGCCGCGGCGATGTCTTCGTCTTCATCAAAGTAGTTGGGTTGCAGTGAACCAGCCGGCAAAGAGTCCAGATCGAGGCCATCCTGCAGTTGGGAAACCGACCAGTCGATTTCCCTGAAGTCGATGCCGAGGCCTGCAAGGCTGTCTTTTTCTGTTGTTGAAAAAGGCGTGCCAATTCTATAGATGACCACGCCGGAGACATTTTGAGGGCAGAGGCCGACACCCAGCAACGCGAGTAAGAGTAACCCTATTGACTTAGGTGTGACCATGACCAATCCTTTGGCAAAATTATTAAAAAAGGGGGCGAAGATGACCTCGCCCCCCTGAACTGCTCATTTTTCTCTTACTTGTTCTCCTTAGCGGGAAAAACTCGCCTTGATGTCCCCCCAGCTATCCGACTCGACGGCAGTGCCCATGTCTTCGCCCGCTACCCAGATGCTCTCATCAAAGGGAAGCAGAACGTAGTCAACCATAGCGGTAGCTTTGAAGTAGATCTCCGTGTCGCCGCTGTTGGTCCAGTAGCCACTGTACGTGCCTTCGGCACCGTTGTCATCGTCCTGAACGGCAAAACCAATACCCATGATTTCGCCCGCCTGCATAGTGTGGACGATCACATCTTCGTCATCTATGCCCGTAGAACTGGTAGGCAAATCGTCGAAGGGAGTGAACCACATCTCCATGAACAGGGTTCCGGCCCCGCCGTTGATATCGCCCTCAAAACTCCATTTGGCACCGGCATAAGGCTCGACCCCGGCCCACGGAGCTCCGCCCCAGAGCCACATGTGATTTTCTTGGTGCAGCTGGTAGCGGTAATTCTGGGATAGGGCCCCTTCCCATCTTTCCGGGTCCAAATCCGCCGATTGTACATTCTGGAAGATGGCGTCGCCGCTATGGTCGAAGTCCAAGGTCACCTCGACCGTATCGAAATTATTTTCGATGGTCCCGTAAAAGAGGTCGTCGAACCGTTCCTCCATGAAATACAGAATATTAGTCACTGGACTCCAGCCGAAAATGATGCGCTCGGCTAGATTGGAAGGGTCGGGATCCCCTTGGGTACCGGTGACGGTCTCGATCAGGTCTTCATGGGTCACCCAGAAGACCGAAGGCACGTTGTCCCATTCGCTGATGTCTCCGTCCATCTGGACATCTCGTATGCCATCGACGCCAATAGGCACTTGAACCGCGGCCCAGTTTCTGTCTGTCCGCAGGTGAGCCGAACTGGAGGCGACAATAAAAAGGACAAGACTCAATGCTAAGAAGCTGTAACTCGTTGCTCTGTTCATCACCTAAGATCCTTTCCTAGTGAGAAAACTGCTTTTGAGCGGTTGGTTGTTTAAAGGGGTTTTCTATCTCCTCTCCTCCTTTCAAATAAGCTTTCGGTGGCGAGGTAAGCGAAGCTACAAGATAACGTATTAATAAAGAAATAAGACTGGGAAATCAAGCTGATTCTTGTAAAGCATTGTTTTTATAAAATTCGCAATTATAAAGCCATAAGTTATTTATTTGTAGATATTTATATATGAAAAATTCTACAAAATTGGGCCAAAATCGCAAAAAGTGTACAAACTATTGATCTATGTGGACAATGCCCTCGCCCTCTTGCAGCACCACGAGTCTATTGGCAGGGAGATTGGCAAACCGTTCTTCTAGGCCACTTGGCCAGCGTACTACCAGCAAGTCTATGGTCTCTCTCTGCCCCAAGCCGAAATGGGCCCTCAGATCATTGTGCGAAAGATAGCTAGCACCACTCCGGATTTCGGCACTTTGCGTGAGCCCTTCACAGCGCACCTCAATCCTAGCCCCTATACCATCTCTGTTGCTTCCAGTCCCTATAGTTTTGACCATTAACCAGTTGTTCTCATTGCCACCATCGTTGCGCAACAAAGTGGGGCTATCGTTTAGATTCAGGACAAATATGTCTAGATCCCCGTCGTCGTCGTAATCTCCGAAGGAAGCTCCTCGGCTCACTTTTTTAATTTTTAAGCCCTCTCCCGATAGCTGCGATACTTCAACAAAGGTGCCATCGCCCAAATTTTCAAAGAGTTGATTGGTCTGGGCATAGCTCGTGCCTAGATTGGCCCTATCCAATTGGGGAAAGAGGTGACCATTGGCGACGAAGAGATCTTTATCGCCGTCGTTGTCATAGTCGAAAAACTCGGTGCCCCAAGCCAAAAACTGGAAACTTTCCTTGCCCACGCCGGCGTCAAAGCTGAGGTCGGAAAAGAATGTGCCGCGATCGTTGTGGTAAAGCGTATTGGTCTGCTCCCAGAAGTTGGTGACTAATATGTCTTGGTATAGGTCGTTGTCGTAATCCCCATAGGCAATGCCCATACAGCCTTGTGCCTCGCCGCTTTCACCATAGGCAGCACCGATCATCCAGCCGATATCGGCAAAAGTGCCATCGCCTTGGTTCTGATAAAGGAAATTGGCCCCGGTGTCGTTGGCCACATAGATGTCCACATCGCCGTCCCGGTCGTAATCGCCGCCGATCACGCCCATACCGTAGAGCTTGTCTTGGTCCACCACCTGCGCCTCCACGGTCACATCGGCAAAAGTCCCGTCGCCTTGATTGCGATATAGGATATCCCCACCCCCCTTCATTCCGCGCGGTCCGAAGTGAACCCTTAAGCCTTTCCACATATAGGACTTATTGGGAGTGGTCTGCAGAAAGTGCTTGAAATCGACGTAGTTGGCCACGTACAGATCTAGATATCCGTCGCCATCGTAATCGAGGAAGGCGCATCCTGTGCCGAATCGCTCGTCTCCTACTTGGGCGTACTCGGTCACATCGACAAAAGTGCCGTCGCCTTGGTTAGCGTACAGTGCGTTCCTGCCGTAGTTGGTTATGTAAATGTCCAAGTCGCCATCGTTGTCGTAATCGGCGACGGCGCATCCCATACCCCAGCCTGCGTCGCCCAAGTTCGCTTCGTCGGTAGCATCGACGAATTTGCCGCGCTCGTTTCTATAAAAGGTATTGCGCGGGTGCTCTTGGTCTGGAAAGCCAACCACCTTCGACCCGTTCAAGATGTACAAATCCAAATCGCCGTCTTGGTCGTAGTCGAAAAAAGCCGATCCTCCCATCATGCTATCGACCAAGTACGTCTGCTCGCTATCTCCGGAGACGTTCTGCGCTACAACCCCCACTTCCTCCGCTACATCCACGAACTGGACTCGCTTTTCTACTGCCTGTCCTTCGACGGCTAAAAGCCGCGAGGAAATGAGTAGGAAAAAAAAGAAATGCATATAAACTAGCAGTCTCTATGGGGTGGGAGTCTGCTGTCGTTTGGCGTCCAAGCTCTGGATAATCTCCTGTTGCTCTTCCGCTTCTCGATAGCGCCCTGCTTTGATATAGGCATCTTTGAGCAAGCGGCGGTACTCGAGATTATGCGGATCGAGACCGACGGCTAGCTTGTACTCATTGATCGCCTTTATATATCTGCCTTGTTGGGTATAGTGAGCGGCCAATTCGCCGTGGTATTTTGGATTGTCAGGCACTAAAGCGACCCGTTGTTCCATATCTGCTATATTGCCTTCGCGCAGTTTTTTGAAAATCTCCATCTCCTTGGCACCGTCCTCGCCTTTGCCCTGTTTCAGATAGGCGTTGGCCAGACCGAAATGTGCTTCGGCATTGTAGTAGTCGAGTTCGATGGCTTTTTTGAATTTGCCAATCGCCTCTTCTTCTCTGCCGAGCTTAGCATATACGGCCCCCAAGGCGTAGTGGAAAACCGACCGGTCGGGCTCGAGCTGGATGGCCTGCTGGTATTCTTCAATGGCTTCTTGGTATTTTTTGTCTCTTGAGTAGATCATGCCGAGCCGATAACGGGTGTAAGCCATATCGGGATTAACTGCGAGTGCCTTGACGAATTGCTCCGCTGCTTTGTCGTACTGTCGCTGGCGTTCATAGGCCATACCCAGATTGTGTTGGAACCAACCGTTTTCAGGGGCCAACTCCACGGCCTTGCGATGCTCCTCGACGGCGGCTGTTAGCTTATCTTGGTCTGCCATGACAGCCCCCAGCAGGGCTAGGGACTGGTCGGTATAGACCAAGCCCAGTTTATCGTGTACCTCGGCCCAATTCGGCTCGAGTTGCAATGTTTTGTGGAATGCTTCTGCGGCCTCTGCAAGTTTGCCTATTGCCATATAGGCGTTTCCCAAGACGAAGTGGATAGACGGTTCGTTGGCGACCAGCTTGGCCGCCTGTCGCAATTCCTCTATGGCTTGAGAATAGGCCCCTTCTTCTAGGTATATCGTCCCGAGCCGGTAGCGCGAGGGACCGTAGTTGGGATTGAGGGCGATAACAGCTTTGAAATGCTCTGCTGCTTTAGCCCGCTCTTGGGTCTGCACGTAGATGATACCCAAGCCGTGGTGGGCGGGAAAGTACTTGGGGTTGGCCTCGATGGCCTTTTGGTAAGAATTGAAAGCCTCGTCGTACTCTTGGCGAATGAAAAAAATTTTACCCAACTTGTAGTGCGCCGGTGCGTAGCTTGGATCAATCTGGAGCACCTTGGCAAATTCCTCTTCCGCCTCATCGAATCGGTTTTGCAGGGCGTAGATGAAACCAAGGCCGTCGTGCGGATAGATATTATTGGCATCTAATTCTATTGCTTGCTTGTACTCCCTCTCCGCGCTTTCGTAGTCGCCCCTTTGGGCATGGCGCATACCGAGTCTATAATGCTCTTGGCTCCTTGAGGAAGCACCCACATCCTGTCCATGCACGGTGCCAACGTGGTACAGGGTACATATCAATAAAATTGCGTAGCCGATTCGACGAATGGTACTCGATGCCTTCCGCAGGCCTAGAAAATACATGGAACAATTATCCTCTCTCAAAGAGCGCTGTGAGTCTTGCCGAACGGGCAGGGGAGACTAGTGGATGTGTGTCATCTCGTCCGGCCTATTGTCCGGAGTCATGGCGAAAGATTTGAACTGCCGGCGAATCGGACGCGAATCACCTTCGCGGATATATAGGTATTGGTCCATTTCGATATCGTTGAAAATCTGCACTTCTCCGCTGGTGGGCCAGATGATTTCAATAGCTCGGATGGACTCAGCCTGTCCTAGACCTATTTCGCATTGCAGGCTGGAGGCACCAAAACTGCCCCCGCTGGTCACCGTGGAATAAATGTCGCGGCTGCCATGTGCGGTGTTCACGTTCACCTTTACGCGTGCTCCAATGGCAGCCCGATTGGTACGCCTGCCCTCGAGCCGGAGCTTGATCCAATGATTGCCGTGGCCTGGATTGGCAAAGAGGACGTTCTGATAGACATCGCCGGTGAAAGCCCCACCAATGACCGCAAAAACATCTTGGTCTCCATCGTGGTCAATATCGCCAAAAGCCACGCCGTGCCCCTTTTGCAAATGCCCAAAGCCACCCGAGGTGGTGACATCTTGGAAGAAATTGCCGTCGGCATTGCGGAACATGCGGTTGGGGACTATCGTAGCCATATACGGGTCGCCGGTGCCGATATAACAATCTTGGTACCCGTCGTTGTCTAGGTCGCCGAAATTGCTGCCCATGGCTAGGAGGGGTTCATCGAGCCCTACCTTGCGCGTGACATCGGTAAAAGTCCCGTCGCGGTTGTTGCGGTATAGACGGGGCTCTTCAGCGCGGTGCGGCAAGCCCAAATAAGCGGCCGCTACGTCCGCTACCTCGCCTTTGAAACCGGCGACGAATAGATCCTGCCACCCGTCATTGTCGTAGTCCCAGAACCAAGTGGGAAAACTATAGGGTGGCCCGGCTACACCTGCCGCAGCCGTCACATCGGCGAAACGCCCACTCCCCTGATTGCGGAAGAGCAGGTTGGACTCTTTGGGGGCCAGACGCGAGATGTACAGGTCCAATTGTCCATCGTTGTCGTAGTCGCCCCAGACCACTCCTTTGACCCAGCCGACCACATCGAGTCCTGCTGCCTCGGCCACATCGACGAATTGTACCGCCGATACTCCGCGCCCAGACTCTTCGCCTTGGTTGCGGAACAACTCGCACGGATGAATGGCGCTACCCTGAGATTCGTTGCCGACAAATAGGTCGGCCCAACCGTCGTTGTCGAAATCGCCCCAGGCCGCTGTCTGTGTTGGGTGGAAAGTGAGCAAGCCGGCTGCCTCGGTCGCATCGAAAAATCGCCCATTTCCCCGATTGGCCAACAGCGAGTTGGGGTAGCGTCCCTCGTCGAGCCAAGCGCCGCGCAGCACCAGTACATCTGCATAGCCGTTATTATCGTAGTCGGCTTGGCAGATATTTAAGCCACCCACAATACCTTCCAAACCTGCCGCTTGAGTGCGATCGGCGAAGGTGCCGTCTCCTTGGTTGCGGAAGTAGCTGAGTGGATCGCGCAGTCCCCAAGATGAAGCCACGATATCGAGGTGGCCGTCGCCGTCAAAGTCTTCCATAATGGCCCCCCCCGAAAGTCCTACCACGTCCAATCCCAACTGGGGAGCGACATCGCGAAAGATCCCAATGTCGTAGTCAGAGGTGAAGATTTCGGGTGGAATCAGCAAGTTCTGCGGCACCTCTTCCGGGTACTGACCCAGCGTCATATAGGCGATATTGAGTAGCCAACGAGCCGACAAATTGCTTGGATCTCTGCTCAGAACTCCTAAAAACTCCTCGATAGCAGCGCTCGATCCGCGCTTTATTTGGTGCACTCCAGTGTCGCGGATCGGCATTAGACAGGAGTCGATATTGTGTTGCACAATACAGTTTTCTTGTTCGCCCAAACGGAGATAGGCCAAGCCCACTAGCAGTTGGAGAGAATGACGAAGCCGAGGATGGTGGACTACAGTCTGTAGTTGCCGGTATTCCTGCACTGCTTGCTCTGATTGGCCGGCTTGCAGCAGTTCGTTGGCAAGAGAAAATCGGGCTTGTAAGATTTGTTCTCGCCCCCGAGGAGTGGTGGCCGCACTGGATTGGCGTAGGTGGTCCAACTGAGAGCGGAAATATGCAACTCGGTCCAGATTTACATACGGATGCGTGGCGGGATCGACATTGACGGCTATGTCTTCTAGGAGTTCAGCCATGTGCTGGGTGCTGGCCGCCTGCTCTCTCTCGGTACAGGCTACCAAGACAAGAAGCCATCCTACAATAATTGGGACCCGCATAGAGCGATCTGCCTTGTTATTGTCAATATTGCCCTCTACCAGCCTGCCCCTGCAACCTAGACGAGGGGATAGACCAGCCTTTCGTGCTCCATCATAAAAGACGGCTGCCATGCAATCTATTTTTGCGTGCGCAACAACCGAGCCTACCCGAAAAACCCGTCGGGGTACGGATCGGGATTGAGCAGTGGAGCCGTCCAGTCGCCAACTTCGTCTAGCCCCACTGGGGCACCGCCGCACTCCACGTGCGATTTGAAGCCGGCGAGAAACATCTGCACCTTCTCGTAGATGGCTTCGTAGGGCTCGGGCATTTTTCGGGTTTCGAACATCTCCTGCATTTCCAACAGCAGGGGAACCCAGAAGTGGATGCCGCTGTGCACGAACTGCTCAAAGGTGCGCTCCCCGAACACCCGAATCCAGCCCCATGTCCCCGATATCTCCTGCAGCGATCCGTAAAAGGTCTTCCCCTCTTCTCCTCTGGGTTCGTACTCAAAGGTGAGGTGACCATTGGGGACATGCCAGTCGGGCGTCTGGTAGGCCACGCTCTTAACGCCGCCGCCGATACATGCGTAGATCATGTACAGGCCGTGAATGCCGTGGGTAGCGTAATCGGACATGGAGTTGGCCGCGGCAAAGCCCCTGATCGGTTCAATGGACGCCACTTCGCGTTTGATGTGCTCAATTTCCGGTGCCGAGCCGAAGGATGAACCCGACATGATGGGCGTGTCGTGCTTTTTGGACAAATCGATTATTTCCTGCGCGTCTTGGAGGTTGAGGGCAAAAGGGCGGTTGATGAAGATGGGGACGCCGGCCTCCAAATAGGGTCTGACCAATTCTTTGAAATGCAGGGTCGAATCAAAATCGGAGAGGATGACGCCATCTACCTTGCCGACCATATCCCAATAGTTTTCCACTGCTTCGACCCCTTTGTAGGTATCGCAGAAGTCCTTGACGCCTTCTTTGTCCATATCCCAAACGTGGGTCATGACCATGCCGGTCATACGCGTCGTGCAGCCCTGAAATTGGCGCTGGCAGGTAGGATCGATGATCGGACCCCATATACCCGAGATATGCACGTACCGGGCGCAGGTTAGAACGCCCACTCTAACGAGAGATACATTCGACATGGTCTTTCTCCTTTTTCTATGGAGCGGGAGATCTGTTGCGGTAAAGTGATTCTAAGAATACGGACGCGATATTGGGTCAACAAGATGAATGTTGGAATAGATGGCCCGTCGGCACTGGGGCCGCGACCGCTACCGTTGCATCATTGCGTGATTGCGTACATAGTTTCTGTAGGTAGATCAAACGAGTAAGGAGGTGTCAATGCCCGTTATAGACGCTCATGTTCACGTACTGCCCAACTTTACTCCTATGGATCCGTGGGAAGACCTAGGTCGGGTTGATCGGCTCCTCCACCACATGGACGAATGCGAAGTCGATAAAGCCGTCGTGCTGCCGGTGGTGGCGGAGTACTCGCCGGGCAACAATCAGGAGTGCGCCCAGTGGGGGCGAGAGCACCCCGATCGGCTGGCCGTGTTGACGGATGTGCCCATGCACCAGCAAGACGCCGCTGAGCGGGTCTTGCGGGCGGGAGAGGAATTCGGTGCTGTGGGCACCAGTTACTATCCTCCTAGGCTTGATGAGAAAATGCAGTGGATGTTGGAAGAGGCTTGCGATGCGCTCTGGCAGGCGTACAAAGACACTGGCCTAGTCTGCAATCTGCAAATTGGGCCAGCCAATTACGGAGTCTTGCTGGAGTTGGCCCGGAGGTATCCAGAGATCTGCTTTGTCGCCAATCATCTAGCCCTGCCCGGGTTGGTCGGCGGCCCCGATGCCCAAGACGAGACGTACGGGGGACTGCTGCAGGCCGCGGCTTATCCCAATTTGTCGATCAAAGCGTCGGGGTTCTACGCGGCCGCGGCCACCTCTTGGGACTTCCGCTGTCCCCAAGCGCTGGGATTTTTCAGCCGCCTGCTCAGGGGCTTGGGCGCTGACCGCCTGCTGTGGGGCTCGGACTGGCCACCGGTTGGCCGCCATATCACGTACCGGCAGAGTTTGGAAATAGTCCGCACTTTCGCCGCGGAGCTAGACGAGGGGGATCGGGCCAAAGTGCTGGGGGAGAACGCCGCCCGGGTTTACGGGATTTGAGCGATGCCTAATTGAAAGGGACTTGTTGTGCTGAATACCGACGCCGGGCGCTTTGCCACAGAAGGCTATTGCTTCTTTCCCGATGTTTTCGGGCCGGACGAGGTCGATGCCATGCAGCATTCGCTGGACGTGGGCGTGCGCGCGGGTTTTCTCGACCGGGATCAATACTACGGCGAGCCGCACACCAAGGAAGTGTTCTGGCTGGAGGTCTGCCGCTATCCGCACCTGCTCGACGCAGTGGAAGCCGTCTTGGGTCCCAACCTGATCTTGGTCTATTCGAGCATGTTCATCAAGCTGCCGGGCGATGGGACCAGCGTGGGCTGGCACCAGGACAACAACTACTGGCCGAGCGTCCACGGCACCGATGTGGCGACAGTGTGGTTGGCGCTCGACGACGCGGATGCTGAAAACGCCGCTATGAGCATCATACCCGGTTCACACCGGGACTACCAAGAGATGGAAACCGTGCCTGCGGAAGAGACCGAGATGCTGAGAAAGAAGGTTTTAGTCTCCCCCGAAATGGAAGCTCAGGCCGTGATGATGGAGATGGAGGCCGGCAGTCTATCCATCCACGATTCCTACATTCTACACGGTAGCCAGGCCAATGAAAGTGGCCGCCGCCGCGCTGGTTATACGATTCGCTACTGCAGCACAGATACGGCTTGGGTGGACATGGACCAACATCCGATTCCGGTGTTTCTAGTGCGTGGGGAAGGGGGGGCGCGGGGAGAGCGGTACACGGATTTGCGACCTGATTAATTAGCGTCTTGTACACTTAGGAGGAACCCAAAATGGCCTATGTATCCATTGCAGCTAAGACCCGCAAAGCCCCACCCGATTGGGCCGTGCGCCAACGCGACTTGATCGCCTTGATGGACCGCGCTGCCCACCCCTTCGTCGAGCACAGTACCCGTCCAGATGGCACCCTGATCCAGCGCACGGAGTGGACCAGCATGGACGGCACGGACAATGGCTACGAGGCCTTCCTTTCCTTCCCGCTGTTTTACTTGCTAGGCGGCGGCGAGCACATCTACCAGATCGCCTGCAAAGAGTGGGACGCCATCACTTGGCAGTACGCCAACTACGGCACGGTCGAGCGCGAGTTTGTCACTGGCTTTGACTGGTTCCACCACTCTGAGAGTTATACCTACATCTACTATTTGGCGCTGGCCGACCCCGCCCATCTCATCAACCGCACCCGCGCCCTGCGCTACGCTGCCATGTACACCGGTGATGACCCGCTGGCACCCAATTGGGACGCTCAGCGCAAAATGATCCGCTCGCCGCTCAACGGCAGCAAAGGCCCGCGCTTTGTCACCACCCAAGTCGATTGGGATTATCACCGACCCATCTTGGCCGATTATCTAGCGCCCTTTGAGGATATTCCAGGGGCCGACAACTCCGACCCGCTCTTCAAGGTCGATTGGACGGACGACGAAGTATTCGCTCGGATCCTCGACTTGATCAACCGGCGCATGACTCGCTGCGATGTGCCTCTCAATCTGAGTGTCGCCAGTTTAATCACCAACGCCTATCTCCACACCGGCGACGACCAATACAAAACTTGGGTACTCGATTATTTGCAGGCGTGGGAGGAACGCTGCGCGGCCAACGGTGGCATCATGCCCGACAATATTGGGCCTGGAGGAACCATCGGCGAGTTGATGGACGGCAAGTGGTGGGGTGGGTACTACGGCTGGCGCTGGCCGCACGGAGCGCGCAATATCGTCGAGCCGGCCCTAGTGGCCGGCAGTTGCGCCCTGCTGATGACCGGCGATGATTCCCATTTGGACTTGGCCCGCTCGCAGCTCGACATGCTGTGGGAACTGCGGCGCGAGGAGGACGGTCGCGTCAAGGTGCCAGCCCGCCACGGCGACCAAGGCTGGTTCGATTTTCGGCCACCCGACCCCTATTTGTACGTTCATTTATACTACTTGAGCCAAAGCGAGCGAGATTTGGCCCGCCTCGACGAAGTCTTTCCCGACCGCGCTGCTTTTGCCGGTCTGCCCGCCGACTGGGGCGCTGCCAAAGCCGGCATCTGCCCGCCGACGGCTTGGTTCGCCTTTGTCGAGGGCAAAAACTTAGGCTACGTCGATCAGGTAGTTGACTCGACTTACTCCAGCATCTGCCATAGTCTGGATCGCTTGGAGAACGACGACAGCGATCCTGAAACGCGCGAGTGCTATCACTTCCAGCGACTCAACCCCGTGCTGCCCGAAGCCCTGATCCAGATGGCCTTGGGCACGCCTTCGGCGATCTACAACGGTGGGATGCTCCAGACCCATGTGCATTATTTCGATCCGCAGCGCCGTCGCCCCGGTCTGCCCGAGTACGTCGCGGCTTTAGTTGATCGGGTCAGCACCGACGGGGTCAGTCTGACGCTGGTGAATACGGACCCAGTGGCAGGCCGCGATGTCCTGTTGCAGGCCGGTTCCTTTGGCGAGCACCAATTCACTAGCGCCCAACTAGAGAATGAAGACGGCCAAGATCAGTCTATTGAGGTAGAGGATCAGTATCTCCAGGTGCATTTGGGACCGGCGGCTCAGGCCCGTTTGCACCTTGGGCTGAAGCGCTTTGCCCGCTCGCCTTCCTACAGTTCCCCTCTTAGAAGCTGTTGAGCTATTCGCGGTAAGACCTACCCCCCTAGCCCCCCTTCCTAAGAGGAAGGGGGGAACCGGCTGTTCTCCCCCTTTCCGCGTCGGAAAGGGGGCCGGGGGGATAGGTGCTACGTAGAAACCGAAACCACCGCCGAATAACTCAACAGCTTCTTAGCTAGGCAAATACGAGCGGCTGATAAAAGTCGGGCTGGTGAAAGCTGGGATTGGGTGTACCTACGGGTGCCCACGAACCCCAGTGAGGGTGGGAGGTGTGGTCGCCGCACTTGTAGAAATTGCCCTTCCACCGGGTGCCGGGCGCGGGCGTCTGGGCACCGAAGTACTGGGCGAAGAGGGCGAAGGGAACGCGGTACTCGACTGCCCAAGTCGTGGGAGTGGTGCGCTCTGGCTCGACGATCTTGGGGAGGGTTGTGGCGATGCGGATGGTGGCACCGTCGGCATCGCTGACGTTTTCGGTTTCTCGGCCTTGGGCGCGCTCGGCGGCTGAAGGGCAGCGGTGTAGGAGCATGGTGCCGCCGCAGTTGACCTCGAAATTGAAGTAAGCCTGTGAATCGGGCAGGGGTGCGACGAAGAACTCGACGCAGGAATCAGTGCAGACTGAATTTTGGAAGCGCTCGGCCACGGCGCGGACGTAGCGATCCTCGACGCGGAAGATAATGGATAGTGCCCGCTCGTCGTAGAGCAGGCGCGCCTGAGTGCGGGGGCGGTGGCCGGAATCCTCCCAAGGAAAGTGGGTAATCTCTAGGGTCTCGGCCGCTTGCCATTGGGTACGCTCCCAATCGGCGTCGGGAAGGTCGAGGTCGTTGGTGCAATGAATGGTGTAGTGCATGGAGGTATAATAATTAATGGCGAAGCCGCGTGAAAGCGGCTCCGTGCTGTTTGACGGGGGGCATGGCCTCCAGTATTTTCCTAACAAATTGTGGAGCGACCGGCAATTGGCTGCGGGTCGCCTTTTTGCGAAAGGGATACACGTTGCGCCGAACGATTTTTTCTGCCATTGCCGCGCTGCTCCTCGCCGGAACAGCCCAAGCCCAGATAAAAACCATCGTCACCGATCACTTCCGGGTCCATTACACACTTGGGGCCGAGGGTACCGCGCGCCGAGTAGCCGAAACCTGCGAGGAGGTCTTTCCCACCCTCGCGGCGGCCTACAACTACTACGACGACTTCCGCACCATCCACGTCATAGTCCTCGACAACTCCGACGTGCTAGGCAACGGCTGGGCCAATTACTACAGCAATACCATGGCCATTTGGGCCACTAGCCTCGACTTTGAGCTGCGCGGCAGTCACGATTGGATTAAAAACGTGGTCACGCACGAGCTGACGCACATTATGACGCTCAACAAGGCGCGCAAGAAATGGCCCTTCCAATTCGCACTGATCTCGGTCTCGCGCTTCGACTCCAATCCGGACATTGCGTTTCAGTTCCCGCTGTACCATCTCAACGCCCCACGCGGCTGGACCGAGGGCATTGCCCAGTACGGGGCGCAAAAATTCGGCTATGATACTTGGGATTCGCACCGCGACATGTTGCTGCGGATGGCGGTGCTAGAAGATGATTTGCTCTCGTGGGAGGAGATGGGGACGGTCTGGGACCGCATGGGCAAATTCTACGGCGAGTTCGTGTACAATCAGGGCTACGCGATGATGGTGTACATCCACGAGCAGTACGGTGCTGAGAAGGTTGATGAACTAACGCATCAGATCGGCTCGATGAGCTTCGATCCGGCCGTTCGCCGGGTGTTGGGCGTTTCCGCCGACCAGTTTTACGCGGATTGGGTCGCCTTCTTGGCCGAGAATTACGGACGCCTCGAATCCGATATCCGCGGGCAGGGCTTCTTTCAGGGGGCACCGCTGGATGAAGTCAACGAGGGCGTGCTCGAATACCATCCTGCGCTGTCGCCGGACGGCAAAAAACTGGCGTACCTCACCAGTGAGAAGCGGGACTATGGGATCACGGTACTCAAAATCTACGATTTCGAGACGCGAAAAAAGACCGAACTCAAAGGCTGGATCGATACGCGGATTGGCTGGTCGCCCGACGGGGAGGAGATCGTCTTCGTCCGCAACAAGGGCGGCTTTAACGACCTCTATATCTACAATTTGGCCGAGGACAAGGAGCGCCGCATCAGCGCTAGGCTGCGCGCCAAAGACCCCTCGTTCTCTCCCGATGGTCAGCGCATCGCCTTTGTGCACAATGAGGACGGGACCAACAACCTCGGCCTCATTGATCGCGACGGCACGGATTTGGTCTATTTGACCAACAACAACGACGCCACTCAATACATGGGGCCGCGCTTCTCGCCCGATGGCGAGTGGCTGCTCTTTAGCTTGTTCCGCGGCGAAGACCGCGATATTGCGATGATCCGCGCCGACAGCCCGCCGCGGCCCAAGGTCTTTGAGAAGGCGAAAAAGAAGAGCAAAGACGGAGAAAACGGAGAAGACGAGGAGGAAGCGGAAGAAACCATCGACGTCTTTCCCGATACGGTTGCCTTCGCTCATCCCGACTCGTCGGGGTTCCGCGCGGTGGTTGCCTCGTCGGCCGACGAGCGCGATCCGTACTGGCTGCCCGATGGCTCGGGTTTTGTGTTCTCGTCGGACCAGAGCGGGATTTTCAATATCTATCGCTATCGCTTGGAAAACGACGAAGTCGAACAGCTAACTAACGTCATTGGCGGGGCTTTTGTGCCGACCGTAGCCGCGGACGAGCGCGTGGTGTACAGTGGCTACCACTCCAACGACTATAGCCTCTATAGCTTTGAGATAGGCGAATTCGAGCGCGATGCGCACTTTGAGCCGGTGGCGATGCGCGACTATCGCTCCATCTTCGACGGCCCCAAGCTCGCCGATCAGTTCCAGACTGCGACGTACAGAGGGCGCAACGTCTTGCGCTACATCCCGATTCTACAGGTCGGCCCGACGTATGTCGGCAACACTTTTGGCCTCAATCAAGCCAGCGGCGGCTTGCAGTTTTCCACCGGCGACATGCTTGGTGGACAGGAGCTGACGGCTTGGGGCATTGTCGGCAAGAACATGCGCAATGCCACAGATCTCAATACGGATGTCGGCTTCTTATACGAGCGCCGGCTCCGGCCACAAGTGGGCAACAACCGAACCTTCAACCCCTCGTTTTACATAGCGGGCCGACGGCGCGAGATCGACAACTTGATCAAGGGTAGCCAGGTTGATACGCTCGAGTTCGAGGCGACCGATCTCTATCCGGTGCCGGTCGATTCGGTCACCAGCCTGCTAATCCCGGATGTCCGTCAATACGTCTATCAGGGCACGAGCCGCGCAGATCTGTTCAAGACCACCTTGGGGCAACTGGCCCTGGGCGTCGATGTGCCGCTGACTCGGCGAACCGAGTTGAACGCCCTCTACATCTGGCGCGACTACGCCGAGGGCTGGACCTTGCGCCGCTTCCGCAGCCTGAACCAGATCTATTTGGAACAAGACGGCGTCGATATATCAGCCTCCTTAGATCCGTCGCTTTTGGCACAAGATACCCTGTTGGTGAACAACGAGGATCCGCTGAAATTCTACGAAGACCTCAGCTTTTTTCGCACGCATATGTTGAGCATGTCTTGGCGCTACCGGAAGATCAACCCCACGGCCGATCGCTTGATCAGTCCATCGGGCCGCGCCATGGCTTTGGTCTATCGCTATTTGATGCCGACGGTAGCCGATTCGCTGACCGAGCAAATACCCCCCGATGGAGTCCCCCGCGACCAGTTTGTCGGCGTCGAGCGCCGCATGCGGGTCAACGAATACGTGGCCGCGTACAATGAGCGAATCCAGTTGCCGTTCGACAACTCGCTCAACATCGAGCTAATTGGCGCGTACAAAAACGTCCGCCTCAAGCCCCGTTTTATCGAAGACGGTGGGTTTCTCGAGGGCCGCTACTACTGGCCGCTGCGCTACTATATCGGCGGGCGCAACTTCCTCAGCGGCTATCCCTATTTCACCGACTGGGGGACCAAATTGCTCTACGCCCGCGTTGGCTACGGGTTTCCGATTCTCAAGCGCATTAGCAGCCGCTTTATCAACTTCAACTTTTCCAAGCTCTACGCCGAGCTGTTTGCCGAAGCCGGGGTGGTGGGCAATTTCTCGCGCTTTGAGGACATCGACTTCTGGAAGGGAGACCGTTGGAAATCTCAGCCCAACATGGACCAATTCCTGACCGACGTGGGCGGCGAGTTGCGGCTACAGCTTTTTACTTTCTATCGCATCCCGATGTTCGCCTATTTCCAAGTGGTGCGTCCGCTCCCGTCGTCGCGGGTGAAGCGGCTCTGGATCACCAGATTGCCCAATGGCAGCTTAGAGGAATGCGCCCCGACCGCGCAGGACTGCTTCCGCAGCCTGACCGTGAGGGACTCCGAAGGTGACCTAGACGAGATTGACAACTGGCGCTTCTACTTTGGGTTCGGGCTGTGAAACGCGCAGAGCGTCAGGTGGGCAAAGTCGATCTGCACAAGCTGGCCTTGCGGCTCAAAGTGATAGAAATGATCGGCATATACGCCGACCGCCGCCGCCTCGACGAAGCCTATTTGCGCTGGTATCGCTTGATTCAGCCCAACTGATCTTCAAGTTCGATCTCGTTGCCAGAGACTGAGCGCGAGTTGCGCGTAGCTCAAGCTAGAGACGACGACCAAGGCCGCCGCCGCTAGGCTTAGCCCGGTGCGCAAGCTGGCCGGGGCCTCGAGGACGTAGCTGAGGGCCGTAAGCACCATGCAGACGGTTGTGTATTTGCCCCAGCGGTTGGCGGCAATGACTAGTCCCTGTGAACGCAAGAGCAATCCCCCCACCAGCACGATTGCCACATCGCGGGCAAAGAGCATCCCCAAGAGCCACAGCGGCAAATCGCGCCAGAAAACTAGCCCGCCGAGCAGGCAGGTGAGGAAAATTTTATCGGCCAGTGGGTCGAGTATCTTGCCGAGGCGGGAGACTTGGTTGTAGCGCCGCGCCACCCAGCCGTCGCCGATGTCTGTGACACCGGCAATGAGCAGCAGGAGCACGGCTTGGAGTTGGGCTGCCGGTCCTTGGGCGATGAAGTAGAGTAGGAAGGGGATGAGCAGAACCCGCAGGACGCTGAGGAAATTGGCCAACATTGTCGAGCTATTGCAGCATTTCGCGGGCGTGTTGGCGCGCTGTATCCGAAATGGTCTCGCCGGCCAACAGATAGGCAATTTCTTCAGCGCGGGCCTTGGCGTCGAGTAGCACGACCTCGGTAGTGGTCCGCTGTTGCTTCTGCTGCTTACGCACTGAAAAGTGCTGGTCGGCGAGGCTGGCAATCTGCGGTAGGTGAGTGATGACGATGGTTTGGTGTGCCGCGGCGAGGGTCTGTAGCTTGCGGCCAACGGCTGCGGCAATGCGGCCCGAAACCCCAGCGTCGATTTCGTCAAATACCAAGGTCGAAACGAAGTCGCGCCCGGCGACAGCTTCCTTGAGGGCCAACATCACGCGCGAAATTTCCCCGCCCGAGGCAATGCGCGCTAGGGGCCGCGGAGGTTGGCCGGCATTGGCGGAAATGTGGAAGGCAATGTGCTCCATGCCGTGTTCTCCAGCCGCGTAGCGACGCCCGTCGCGCTCGACTATCCCCTCTAGGTCTTCGGTGGTTGCCAGTTCGATGTAAAACTGGGCCTTGGCCATGCCCAACTCCCCAAGAGCGGCGACTAACGCCCGCGACAGGGTGGCGCTGGCCTGCTGGCGCGCCGCAGAAAGAGCGAGGCAACGGGCGGCAAACTCGGAGAGTGTTTGATCGCGGTGTTCAGCCGCTTGAGCCAGCTCGTCGTGGAGGCGGTCAGCGCGGTCTTCTCGCGCCGCAAGCTCACGGGCGCGTTCTAGCACGGTGCCGAGAGTGCCACCGTATTTCTTTTTGAGGGCGTGCAGGCCGTCGCGGCGCTCGCGCAGTTCGTCGGCTCGTCCGGGGCGCACCTCGATTCCGCGGGCGTAGTCGCGGAGTTGGCTGGCTAGGTCTTCGACCTCGTAGATCAGTTCCTCTAAGGCCGTGGCTTGGGGGCCGAGTGCAGAGTCGATTTCGCGCAGTCGGTCAAGCTGACGACGAACTTGGCCGAGTACCTCGTAAACCGCACCTTCGCGCTGATAGAGCAGGTCGTAGAGTTGGAGGCTGCCTTGGGATAGGGTCTCGGCGTTTTCGAGGACTTGCAGTTCGCGTTCCAGTTCGGACTCTTCGCCCGGTTGGGGTGCGAGGCGGCGGATCTCTTCTAACTGGAAAGTGCATAACTCGTCTTCGGCTGCGAGCGCGTCGCGCTCTGCGCGCAGCCGGTCGAGGTGGGCCACGCTATCGCGGTAAGCGCGCCAGTGTTGTCCCACGAGGCGGCGCTGGTCGTCGAGCTTGGCAAACGCGTCGAGAAAGCGGGCGTGGAGCTTGGGGTCGAGTAGCGATTGGTGTTCGTGTTGGCCGTGCAGGTCAACCAAGATCGCGCCGATTTGCTTTAGCTGCTTGATTGGCTGACCTTGGCCATTGACAAAGGCGCGCGAGCGGCCTTGGCTGCGGATCTCGCGGCGGAGGATGAGTTGGCCGTCCTCCAAGACAACGCCTAGATCGGCCAAACGCGCGATTTGACCTTGGTCATCTAATTCAAAAAAGCCCTCCACCGCGCACGAGTTAGCTCCTTTGCGCACCAAGTCGGCGTTGGCGGGGCCGCCGAGGATGGAGTTGAGAGCACCGATGAGGATGGACTTGCCGGCCCCGGTCTCGCCGGTGATGACATTGAGGCCGGAGCCAAATTCGATCACCGCTTCTTCGATAAGGGCAAAGTCCTTGATGTAGAGGCGAGTCAACATCGGGCCGAGGCCGAGGGGGCTATTGGTCGTCTTCGTCGTCCAGAAAAGAGAGGCGGAATTGGCCCTCAGCATCGGCGGTGAGGACTTGGACGCGCTCGCGGGTCTGGTCGAGCCACTGGCCGCAGGTGCGCGAGGCGGCAACGCCCTTTTCAAATACTTCGAGGGCCTCTTCGAGCTTGAGGTCGCCTGCTTCGAGGCGCTGGACGCTCTCTTCGAGCACGGCTAGGGCTTCTTCAAAAGATTCACTCATTGAGTTTCTCCTCCACACGGCAGATAGCGCCTCCGCGGTGAAAGCGAAGTTGCAGTTTGTCGCCCGGCTGAAGCTCGTTGCTGTCGCGGACGAGGCGTTTATTGGCGACGCGTTCCGCTAGGGCAAAACCGCGTGCTAGGCTTGTGAGCGGGCTGAGATCGTCGAGGCGGGTGGTGGCGGTGGCTAGGGCCTCGACTCGAGTGCGCAAAAACCAATCGAAAGCAGTAGAAAGGGCTTGACACCGCTCGTCGAGGTATAGGCTTTGCTGCTGCAAGTGGTCGTCTAGGCGTGCGCACAGACGGCCTGGGTCGCAGTGGCGCAACCGCTCCTCTAAGGAGCTGAGGTAGCGCTCCATTTCCGCTAGCAAACGGCCTTGTTGCTCGCCGACTCGCTCGCGCAGGGCACTGCGTTCGCGGGCGACCATTTCGGCCGCAGCCGAGGGAGTTGGGGCGCGGCAGTCGGCTGCGTAGTCGGCGATGGTGTAGTCGATCTCGTGGCCGACGGCCGAAATGACGGGCTGCGGCGACTGGTAGATGGCCCGGGCGACGGATTCGTCGTTGAAGGGCCAGAGGTCTTCAGGCGCGCCACCGCCGCGACCGACGATCAACACGTCGATGTCGTCTAGTTGATTTAAACTGGCGATGGCGGCGGCGATCTCAGCGGCGGCTCCCTCGCCTTGGACCCGTGCGGGGCAGAGGACGATCTCGATATCTGGGGCGCGGCGGTCGAGGATTTGAATGATGTCGCGGATGGCCGCGCCGGTCGGCGAGGTTACCACGCCGATTTTGCGGGGATACGGGGGCAGGGGTCGCTTGCGGCTTTCGTCGAAAAGCCCTTCGGCTGCTAGGCGATTTTTGAGCTGCTCGAAGGCGATAGCCAACTCGCCGACGCCAGCGGGTTTGATCTGATCGGCATAGAGTTGGTACTTCCCGGCGCGCTCAAAGACGGAGATATATCCATACACCTGTACCTGCATGCCCTGTTGGGGGCTGAAGGAGAGCGAGCCGGCCTGCCACTTGAACATCACCGCGCTTAGCTGGCTCGCATTGTCTTTGAGCGTGAAATAGCGGTGGCCGGAGCTGTGGTGGGTGTACTGAGAGATCTCGCCCTCGACCCAGCACTTGGGCAGGCTCTCTTCAAGCAGCCCTTTGACTTGGCTGGTGATTTCGGAGACCGAGTAAGGCCGGTGGGTTGCGTCTTCGGCGTCGGTCCAGAAGAGCGGCTCTTGAAAGGACATAGGTACTCCGGGTAATCAATTAGGAATTAGGAATTGAGAATTAGTGTGTTCGTCGCGCCCGATTTCTAATTTTTAATTCCTAATTCACACGAGGTCAAGGCTCTGCTAGCTGTAACCGCTCAATTCGAGTGGCCCGGCCGCTCGCCTCGTCGGCCTCGACCAGCGCGCCGCAAAGGATCGCCTCGCCGTCGGCGGGCTTGAAACGGGTGGGCACTTGGGTGAGGAAGCGTTGGATGGCTATTTCGGGACGCACGCCAATCACGGATTCGCGGATGCCGGTCATACCAGCGTCAGTTAGGTACGCCGTGCCTTTGGGCAAGATGCGCTCATCCGCGGTTTGCACGTGGGTGTGGGTGCCGATGACTGCGGTGGCCAAGCCATCGAGGTGGAAGCCCATAGCCATTTTCTCAGCCGTGGCTTCGGCGTGGAAATCCACGAAGACTAAGGGCGTCTCTGTGCGCAGGCGCTCGACCTCGGCGCGGCCTGTGCGGAAGGGGCAGTCGATGGTGGGCATCCCGGTGCGCCCTTGGAGGCAGAGCACGGCCACGGGGAGACCGCCGCGTGCGGCAATAACGGTCGCACCAATGCCGGGAGCGTCTTTGGGGTAGTTGAAGGGGCGCAGGACGCGGTCGGATTGGTCTAGGTATGGGATGAACTCGCGGCGATCCCAGACGTGGTTTCCGCTGGTGATGACGTCGGTGCCATAGCTGTGCAGCTTGTGCACGATGCGGTCGGTGAGGCCAAACCCCCCGGCGGCATTTTCGCCGTTGGCGATTACCAGAGAGACTTCGCGCTGTTTCACTAACTCGGGAATTACGGCGGCGGCGACCCGGCGGCCCGGCTGGGCAAAGATATCGGCGACGAAGAGAATGTTCACCGTGCGTGAGACTCGGCACGCATCTCGCGGATGATGCAGACACGCAACTGCCCAGGGTATTCGAGTTGTTGCTCGAGCTTGGTGGTGATGTCGTCGGCGAGTTGTTCGGCATACGTGTCATCTACCACTCCGCTGTCGACCAAGACCCGAACCTCCTTGCCGTTTTGCAGGGCAAAAGCCTGTTTCACGCCCACGTAGTCGGCTGCGAGTTCCTCAATGTGGTGCAAGCGGCGGATGTACTCCTCGACTTTTTCTTTGCGGGCACCCGGGCGGTGGGTGGAGATTTCGTTGGCGGCTTCGACTAGTACGGCGATGGCTGAGGGCGAGGGCGTGTGCTTGCTATGGGTTTCGATAATCTGCACAACTTCAGGGCTTTCGCCGCCCTTGCGGGCCAGTACGGCACCACTTTGCGCTGGGTCGTTGCCCAACTCAAAGTCCTGTGCCTTGCCGATGTCGTGCAAGAGACCAGCGCGGCGTGCTAGCACTATATCAAGGTCGAGCATCTCGGCCATCATGCCGGCCAAAAGCCCGACTTCCTTGCTGTGGACCAACAAGTTTTGTCCGTAGCTGGTGCGGAAGCGGAGCTTGCCCAGCGTTTCCAATAGCGACTCGGGCAAGTCGTGAATGCCGAGGTCAAAGGCGGCTTTGGAACCGGACTCGCGAATCATCTCCTCGACGGTGCTGCGGGCCTTGTCATACACTTCCTCAATGCGCCCAGGGTGAATGCGTCCGTCGCGGATGAGCGTTTCGAGAGTATGTCTGGCCACTTCGCGGCGCAGTGGATCAAAGCCCGATAGCATGACCATGCCAGGGGTATCATCGACGATGACTTCGACGCCGGTGATCATTTCAAAGGAGCGGATATTGCGCCCGTCGCGACCGATGATGCGCCCTTTCATATCGTCGAAGGGGATGGGCACGACCGAAAGCGTACTCTCGACGGTCAGTTCTCCGGCGAAGCGCTGGATGGCGCGGGTGATGATTTCCTTGGCCTCTAGGTTAGCTGTGGCAACCGCGGTGTCCTTGATCTCGCGGACTTTGCGGGCGGCAACTCGGCGCGCGCCTCCCTCTAGCTGGTCAACGAGTATGCGCCGGGCTTCTTGCTGGCTTACGCCAGCCAATTCTTCCAGCCGCCGACTCTGTTCGCGGACGAGGCCCTGAGCTTGGACCTCGTCCGCAGCTATGGCCGCCTCGCGGCGGTCGAGGTCCTGCTCGTTCTTGAGTTGTTCGCGCTCCTTGCCCGTGAGCAGGTCTATTTTGCGCTCTAGTTGTTGTTCGCGCTCTAGCAGCTTGGCCGCCAGATCGCGCAACGAGCGTCGCTGTGTCTCTTGCTCCTTTTCCAGCGGTGCCCACTCGCGGTGCCACTCGTCTCTCGCTTCGAGTAGGGCATTTTTTTTCAGCGCTTCGGCTTCTTGGCGGGCGCGGGCGACGATCTGATCGGCAGTGGCTTGGGTGCTGTGCAGTTTGCTGTTGCGCAGCCGCTCACTGCCAAGCCAGCCGAGGAGACAGCCGCCGGCGAAAAAGGCGAAGGCAGAACAGATTAGGACTATGTAGTCAAACCCATTAAACAAGGGAATCTCTTTCTTATCCTTATCGGTCTTGACGCCTGCGGGCATCAGGCCAGAGCACGGGGTGGAATCCGGCTCGGGATACTTCAGCTATCGGAACGGGGGACTTCTACTTCGGCGAAAAGGTGCCCAAGCGAGGTGGCGAGCTGAGAAGTTCGCTGGGCTATATCGGCTTCAGCGGAAGCGTAGTCCTCCCGCAGGGAGAGGAGTTCCTCCACTAAGCTCAGACTGGCCAAGATGGCCACTTGGAGTGGATTGCCGCTCTGGAGCTCGCGCTTGATTTCATGCATGCGCTCGTCCACCATCTCGGCGAGTTTTTGTACGTGTTCGGCAGAGTGATCTTCGTCAACGCCTAGGGTATAGTGCTTGTCGAATATTTTGACTACTACTTGGGACAACATACTAGACCCCTTTCTCAGATGTCTTTGTCTTATTCAGCCTCTGTATGGGCTGTTTCGACCTGCTCAAGGTGTTCGTTTTTGCTGCTGAAGGCACCATCCAAGCGGCTGAGGAGCTGTTCGATGCGTTCCTTTACCACTTCTTTGTCCTTTTTGATCTGTTCGTTTTCACTGCTGACGACGCTGATCTTTGTCTCAAGGCTCTGGATGTCTGCCTGTAGGGTGTCATTTTTTTCTTTGAGGCTCTGGAGCTGCCCGTTCAGTTCGTCGTTTTCCTTGCGCAGCGTTTCGAGATCTCCCGTCAGGCGATTTATGTAGCGTTCGAGGCGTTCAAAATTTTCGTTTACATCCATTGGGGACGACTGTACTCCTGATTGAGGTTGGAATTAGCGCAAACGAGCGCCGAACCGCGCTTTGAGACTCTTGAGCATCGCGGAGATCACTTCGTCGGCCTGAGCATCCTGCAACGTCTGTTCGCGGTCGCGCAGACGAATAGCGAAAGCCACGCTCTTGTGGCCTGCCTCTATTTGATCCCCTTGATAGAGATCAAAAACCTCGATGGATTCGACGAGGTGGAGTGCGCTATCTCGCATGGTGGCGATAAGTTCGGCGGTTGCAGTGTCTGCGCGTACGACTATGGCCAAGTCGCGCTCGATCGGCGGAAACTTGGGAAGCGCGGTAAACGAGCGCTCCCGACCGTGCCAATGGCGTACTAGCGCGGTAAACGATATTTCAAAAATATGTACTTGGCGCTCTAAATCAAATGCCGTGCATAAGTCGGCCGAAATTTGGCCTAGCCAGCCGAGAGGCTGACCACCGAGGGAAATACAGGCCGCGTGTCCCGAGCGGCATTCGGGGCGGTCGGCGGGCGTAAAGTGCAAATCCCCCTCGCCCACTAGCGCTTCTAGCAAGCCCTTGAGGTCAAAAAAGTCGGCTTCGCGGGCGTCGGCCTGATAGGGAGAAGCTGAAACGCGGCCCGACCACAGGGCTGCGAGGTGCCAGTTTTCCTCGGGCCTTGCGCCCTTTTCGGCCGCGGCGACAAAGCATTTGCCCAGTTCGAAAATAGCTACTCCCGCGGCCCGCTGGTTGAAGTTGCGACATGCGACATCCAAGAGGCTCGGCACCAAGGTAGTGCGCAAGGTGTCTTGGGTTTCGGTCGGCGGGTTGGTTAAGCGGGCGGCACGGCCTGCGGTACCGACTAGCTCGAGCCAGCGGGATTCGACGATCGCATTGCTGACGACTTCGTCTAAACCCAAGCCCAAGAGCCGTTGCCGAGCGACCTGTCTAAAGGCAAGTTCGGGGTTGCGCTGGGTGATCCAAGGCCCAGATGCTTCTTGACGGCCCTCGATGCGGTCGAAGCCGTAGATGCGGCCAACTTCCTCGATGAGGTCGGCTGGGCGCGTCAGATCGGGACGGAAGCTCGGGGCCGTTATCACGAGGGGCTGGCCCGATTCGACCCGGCAGCCGAGGCGTTCGAGAATCTGGACGACAGCAGCGGAGCTTAGCTCCGTAGCCAAGATCTGGTTGGTGCGCTCGACGCAAAGTGGGATTTGGCGGCGTTGTCCGGGGCGGGGGTACACGTCTAAAGGCTCTGGGGCGACCGCGCCGCCGGATAGTTCGGCGATTAGGTGGGCGGCGCGGTCAATCGCCTGCACCGGGGCATCCCAATCGGCACCGCGCTCAAAGCGCGTGGCTGCCTCAGTGAAAAGCCCTAGTCGAGACCGGACTAGCCGCACCCGCGATGGTGCGAAATACGCGCTTTCAAGCAGGATGTCCGTGGTGTCCGCCGATACTTGGGAATGGGCTCCACCCATGACCCCGGCTAGTGCTTGGGGCCGCGTTCCATCGGCGATGACCAGCATCTCTTCGTCGAGTTGACACTGAGTGCCGTCGAGCATCTCCAAGGTTTCGCCAGTGCGCGCCCGGCGGACGATGATGCGCCGCTGGTCGAGTACATGTAAGTCGAAAGCGTGCAGGGGATGTCCCAATTCCAGCAGTACGTAGTTGGTTATATCGACGATGTTGTTGATCGGGCGCTGACCCACGGCTTGGAGTCGGCGCTGGAGCCACTCGGGCGAGGGGCCAACCTCGACGCCGCGCACGATGCGGCCGACGTAGCGCGGGCAATCATCTGGTGCCTCGATGTCGATCCGCACGTCTTCTGCGGTAGCCGGTCCGCTTTCGGGCACTTGTCTGTTGGGAAAACGGAGGGGGTTGCCGGTGAGTGCGTGGACCTCGCGGGCAATGCCCAAGATGCTCAGGCAGTCCGGGCGATTGGGCGTAACTTCGAAGTCGATGACTACGTCGCCGAGCCCAGTGGCCTCGGCAAAAGGGGTGCCGACCGAGAAATCTTCGTCGAGCACCACAATGCCGTCGTGGTTATCGCCCAGCCCGAGCTCGTCCTCGGCACAGAGCATGCCTTCGGATGAGACGCCGCGGATTTTGGCTTTTTTGATTTGCATGCCGCCGGGCAGCGTGGTGCCGGGCAGGGCGACGGCCACGGTTTGTCCGGCCGCAACATTGGGTGCCCCGCAGACGATAGTGTTGACTCCGGTCCCTACATCGACTTGGCAGACGGTCAGGCGCTCGGCGTTTCCGTGTGGGCAACAGGTGTTGACGCGGCCGATGACAACGCCCTCGTAGCGTGCGCCGAGATCCTCGACGCCCTCGAACTCCAAGCCCGCCATGGTCAGGCGCTCGGCTAGCTCGGGCCAATCCCAGGCGAAATCCACGTATTCCTTGAGCCAGTTATAAGTGATTTTCATAGGGCGTTGCCGAGAACCTTAGAACTGGCGGATGAACCGCAAGTCGTTTTCGAGGAAACGCCGCACGTCGTCAATGCCGTGCCGAATCATGGCGATCCGCTCCAAGCCCATGCCGAAGGCGAAGCCCGTGTATTCGTCTGGGTCGTAGCCCACCGCGGTAAAGACGGCCGGATCGACCATGCCAGCACCGGCGATTTCGATCCAACCCGTTCCCTTGCAGATGGAGCAATTCGCGCGTTGCCTCTTGCAGGTGCAGGTAAAATCGTATTCCACGCTTGGCTCAGTGAAGGGAAAGAAGTGAGGTCGAAAGCGCACTTGGGTCTCCGCGCCCATAAGCTGGCGTCCCATGGCCTCAATGGTGCCTTTCAAGTCGGCGAAAGAGACCCCGTGGTCAACGTATAGGCCCTCGATCTGATGGAAGGCGAAGTGGTGGGTTGCATCGACCGTCTCCTTGCGGTAGCAGCGACCTAGGGAGATGACCCGCACTGGCGGCGGCGTTTGCTCCATGACGCGGATCTGCACCGTGGAGGTATGAGTGCGCATGAGGCCACCGCCGTCTAGATAGAAGGTGTCGTGCAGGTCGCGCGCAGGGTGATCGGCCGGTGTGTTGAGGGCGTCGAAGTTGTGGTACTCGTCTTCAGCTTCTGGCCCGTCGGCCACGTCAAAACCCATGCCTTGGAAGATGCTGACTAATTCGTCGGTTAACTGAGACAGGGGGTGGGCACAGCCCAACAGAGGCCGTCGACCCGGGAGTGTTACGTCAAGAGCAGAAGCCGCTTCAGCCAACTGCCGGAGGGCTAGAGCCTTGTCGTCTAGCGCCTGCTGAATGGCCTGTTGAGCGCGACCGGTAGCCTCCCCTAGCGCTGGTCTTTCGGCCGCAGGCAGGTGGCCGATCTGTCGCGCGATCTGGCGCAAGCGGCTCTTGCGCCCGAGGTGGTGAACTCGCAGTGCCTCCAGTGCCTTATCGTCTTGGGCCACCTCGATTTCCGCTATGGCCACCGACGCCAATTGTCGCACTTCTTCTAACATATAGACCTATATAGAACGAAAAGGGCCCAGCGCGTATCGCCGGCCCCTTTTTGTCAGATGGGTGTAAATTTAGACGTGGGGCCGGGCTTGTTCGACTACCGCGGTAAAGGCGGCCGGATCGCGCACGGCTAGATCGGCCAACACCTTGCGGTTGATTGTAACGCCGGCTTGGGCCAGCCCGTGGACGAGTTGGCTATAAGACATGCCGTTGCGGCGGGCGGCGGCATTGATGCGGACAATCCAGAGGCGGCGGAAGTCCCGTTTGCGCTGACGCCGGTCGCGGTAGGCGTAGGCTTGAGCGCGGTCAACGGCTTCCCTAGCGGTGCGGAAGAGGCGGCTGCGCGCCCCCCAATAACCCTTGGATTGTTTGAGTACCTTCTTTTTGCGCTTTTTGGTGGCTACGGCGTGATTTACCCGTGGCATGGATTACTCTCCGTTAAACTCGCTTACTTGAGGTTCAGGGCACGGCGCACATTGGCTAAGTCTGCGGATGAGACCGGACTGTTTTTGCGGAAAGCCCGTTTGCGCTTGGTCGAGCGGCCACTCAAAAGGTGCGTGGCATAGGCATTGCGCCGTTTCAGGCTGCCTGATCCGCGCTGCTTGATGCGCTTGGACGAGGATTTATGCGTCTTGATTTTGGGCATGATGCTCCCTTGGTCTTAAAATTAGGCAGAAAAAGCAAAAATAGACCATCACATAGGGGCTGTCAAGGAAGAGCAGGCCGCCCTTCTGGCGGTGAATTTTGGCGGGAAAATTCGCGTCCCGTCTAAATGCTGGAGCGTGGTCAGTGGGAGTGTAGGCGATTAGGCGGTGGCCTGTGATCTACATTTTTCGATCCGTTCCCGTACTTGGGGACGGATAAAGACTGCATCGAGAGACAGCCGCGCAAGAGCACGGCATAACACATGCACCCGGGCTTCGGTATTGAGTTCGCGATTGACGATCAAGTAGGATCTACCGCCATAGCGGCAAAGCCCGCCTTGGCCTTCAAAGTCGTCGTAGCGCACCTCGATGCCCAAGCCTGAGGCGAGGGTTTCAAGTTCCTGTAGGAGAATGGTGGCATCCATTAAAAAATAATAGAACCGCAGGCCGCCGCTAAGCAAGGAAATTATTGGGAGCCGAACGGCGGATTGTTATTATATCTCCAGCTTAGGGCGCGTCCGTAGCGAAGGAAAAACCAACTGTGACCGCTGCAAAATCCCAAGTATTGGTGACAAACGACGACGGTGCTGATTCGCCTCTTTTGGTACCTTTGCTGCGGGAGCTATCCAAGTTGACCGAGCTATGCGTGGTCGTGCCGGCGGCGGAATGCAGTTGGACCAGCAAGAGTATGAGCCGCTTTGAGCCATTGGTGCTGGCCGAGATTGAATGCGACGGCTTTCCCGTCCAGACGTTGACCGGCAAGCCCGCCGACTGCGCCCATATCGGCATCCACAATGTCTGTCCTGCAAAGCCGGCTCTAGTCATTTCCGGCATCAATATGGGCGTCAACTCCGGTCTTGCTTTCACGCTGAGTTCCGGCACCATAGGGGCGGCTGTAGAAGGCTTTCTCGCCGGGGTGCCATCCGCGGCCTTTTCGCTGGAGTTGCCCAAACCGGCTTTTGCGCGCTGGCGGCGATGTCGGCAGCGCGATCCCGCGCTCGACGCGCTGGTTGCGGCGGCGGCGGCCGTCACTGCGGACATTGCCGCCGAGATCTTGCGCGCGGGGTTGCCGGCTGGTGCCGACATGATCGCAGTAAACATGCCCGCTAGTACCAAGCGAGAATCCCCGAGGTGCATGACGGGTTTGGCGAAGACGAGCTATGGTCCGCTATTCGCTCGGCGTGAAGACGAGCCGCATTTCGCATACCATAGCTGTCAGTTGCAGTTGGTTGGCGATGGAGCTAACAGCGATGTGGAGGCCTTGGCGCGCGGCGCAGTCGCGATTACGCCGCTCCGCTATTCGCTTGATGCCCCGATAAGCTCGCTTGATCGCCAGCGCTTTGAGTGCGGCATTTTCACACCTGAAAGTGTAGGGAAGCAAGGTGGTCGTGGTTAAGCGGCTTCTCGCAAACGGCAGTTGCATCGGCGTCCTATTGTTCGCAGAGAGCACATGGGGTGAGGGGGAGGTTCGCGTCGATTCCACTCAAAGACAGCATTCGTCCCCGCTGCTGACCAAAGTCTCGCAGGCGGCGACCGAGCAGACCGTGGAAGCCGTGCGCTGGATGGCAAAGCGACGTCAGTTTACCCTGCGGGGCATTCCCTATGGCGTCACCGGCCTACCGTTTGCTTATCTCAGCCCCAACACGGGCTGGAATTGGGGCGCACGCGTCCACTGGGCTGACTACCGGCGGCAGCCCTATCTCTACAAGCTGACATTGCACGTCCAGCAGTCTTCTGAGGGTAAAGTAAAAAATCGCGTGCGACTGAGGGTGCCCCGGATTTCGGGGACGGGTTTCGGCCTGAGACTGGAGTTGTTCCGCGAGCGCAATATACGCACGCGCTACTATGGGTTGGGCAACAATAGCGCATTCAATCGAGATTTCATCAAGCCTAAGAGCGCAGATTTCAAGGATGAGAACTACTACTACTACATTCTAGAAAGAAACCCGAGGATCTTGGTGAGCCTTTTTCGCCAGCTATACGGTCCGGTCTCCATGTCGGTCGGTTTTGGGCTAGAGCGCGTCGATGTGGACCAACGAGGGACACAGGCGTTCTATTTAGAGCGCGGCACCCCAGATGGAGTGATAGATGGGTTTTCGGGGTTTATTAGTGCGACTCTCCAGTGGGATACCCGCGACGACGAAGTGGTGCCACGGCGCGGTTTCTTTCAGGAGTGGTCGTACGAGTCGGCGCGCAACTCCCTGCTAGGGCTGCTCTTTGAGCCTATTGACTTTAGCCGCGTAACCCTGACCAACTCCTACTACGTCCCGCTGTCGCCTCGGATAAATTTTTCTCACCGCCTCGTACTGGAGGTCCTCAGTGGCGAGGTGCCCCTCTATGCCTATGGCGAAATAGGAGGCAGTCGCCGAGTCAAGGGGTTGGGCGGCAGCGATTCTCTGCGCGGTTTCGACTCCCAGCGGTTTACAGATGACGTGCGCTTTTTGTCCAATATCGAATTGCGCTACCAACTGTACGACATCTGGTTTTACGGACAGTACATAGAGTGGCAGGGGGTAACTTTTTTCGATGCGGGCCGAGTTTGGCCCGACTTGGATAAGATCGGGTGGTCGGGCATGCACATCAGCGGCGGCGCAGGGGTGCGCATGGTCTGGGACGCCGATCAGGTGATCCGCATAGGCACGGGCGTCGCTGACGAGCAAATGGATGTCTGGCTGAGCCTAGGACACAACTTCTAGGCGTGGCTGGCAGTCTTCGGAGCCAAAAGCGCGATCAAGCGCGCCAATTCCGCCGCCATGCGGTCGCGCGGTACGATGCGGTCGATAAAGCCGTGTTCGAGGACGGTCTCGGCTAGTTGGAAGCCTTCGGGCAAGGGGGCGTCTGTGCCGAGGAACTGCTGGATGACGGTTTGGCCTGCAAAGCCGATGCGTGCACTAGGTTCGGCCAAGGCGATATCGCCGAGCATGGCAAAGCTGGCGGTGACACCGCCATACGTTGGGTCGGTAAGAATCGCAATATAGAGCAAGCCGTTTTGCGAGAGCTGGTTGAGCTTGGCGCTAATCCGCGCCATCTGCATCAGCGAATAGGCGCTTTCCTGCATCCTAGCACCACCCGACTGGCAGATGACGATCAGAGTGCGCTGCTCGGCAATGGCGCGGTCGATGAGGCGGCAGAGCTTCTCGCCGGTCGCTCCGCCCAACGTGCCCGTTAGATAGCGCGAGTCCATGATCGCCAAGGCGACGGGGTGGCAGTCGATTTGGCCGATGCCGGTGTACACCGATTCCTTTAGGCCGCTCTGGCGGCGACTGGTCTTGATTTTGTCTCGGTAGCCTTTGAACTTGAGCGGATCGACAGGTGCCACGTTGGCGTTAATTTCGGTGAATGTACCGTCGTCGAGGAGCAGGTCGATGTACTGCTGATGGCCGATGGGATAGTGGCAAGCGCACTCTGGGCAGATCCAGTGACTGCGCCGCAGGGCCATCTCGTAATTGGAGTGGCCACACTTTTTGCACTTGATCCAGAGCCCCTGGGGAATTTTGCGCTTTATTAGGGACTTAATCCCAGATTTCATTTTTTCAAACCAGTTCAAGGCTGCCCCTCTCAGATTAGCCCTGCCGCTCGAGTTCGGCAGAAGTGAACGTGGCGCTAGTTCGAATAAACGCGCTATTCATCATTATTCATCATATTGCTATAAAGCGAATAAAGTGCATTAAAAATAAATACTTGTCAATCTATAAACGCGCGGCGATCCGCAAAAATGTAACGCATTCGCTGCAAAGATGTAATGGTGGAGTTGTTATGTTTAATTATGAAGGTGGCCTTTAAAAGTTGCATCCCAAACAGTAAATACATATCTTGACGGCTCTACGAAGGCTGCATTAAGCAATGGCAATGAACTCGCAAATTGTCGCGTCTCGGAGACCGTAGCCATATCGAGGATTATTCACCGTGAAATGCAATCTGCTGCGTATACTAGGGCTAGCGATTTGCATCTTAGTATTGGGTGCCGACGCTAGGGCCACTGAGAATGAAGCTGCAATAGCCGATTCAATCCGCAAGTACAAGTACTACGCCAAAACGGCTCGCCAAAACAAAGAATACGACAGGGCCATAGGCTATTACACTACTGTTTTGCAATATAGTCCCCAAGAGTTGACGGCCGCCTACTTCTTGGGGCAACTCTATTACAAAGAAAAGAAGGACTTGGACAACGCTCGCACCGCACTGCGCCGGGCGGTGAGCATCGATTCGCTGCATCTGAATTCCAATCGGCTCCTCTACACGATCTACCAAGCTGTCGGCGAGGCCGATTCGGCTGCTTTGAGCTTGGAGCGAGCGCTACTCAAAAAACCGAATGCTGCTGACCGTCGCAAGCTGGCCGACCTCTATCGCCGCGAAGGCCGCAATGAGCGGGCTATCGTTCACTACGAGCAATTAGTCGAGGCTGATCGTGAAGACACGACAGGAGTAGAAGACGCTGAACTCATTGAAATACTTGCAGTGTTACACCAAGAGCTAGGGCAGGTGGAGCAGGCTCTTCAGTTGCGTAAACGCCAAGTCGAGGGCGGGATGGGCGGTGCTGACCAACTGGAGAGTATCGTCGAGTTGGAGCTAGAGGTTGGCGATGTCAAAGGGGCTTATGAAAGGCTAGTGCAGTTGGCGCAGTTGGATTCGCAGAACGCCTACTCCTATTATAACCGGATCGCATCAATCGCCTCTGAAGCGGGCAACGATTCCATGCACGTCGAAGGCCTCAAGGGCATGGTCGAGGCTGATCCTAAGGATCTGAAGAGCATAGCTGAGCTAGTGGAGTGGCACCAAGGCCGCGGCGAGTTAGCCGCGGCAAAAGCGTGGCTGGGGCGGGGGCTGAAGGTAAATCCCGAGGATGCACACCTGCTGCTGCTCAAGGGCGACAATCTGGTGAGGCAGGGCGACGAGGAAGGGGCCATCGCCGCCTTTGAGAAAGCCAAAGCCGATCCAGCTTGGGAGAAGGTGGCCCAGCAGCGCATCTGGCAGCTCCGGCCGCCCGAGACCGAGGAAGAAAAGCTCAAGCGGCAGTTCTTCGGTGGTGGAGAAACGCAAGAGGAGCAAAACTAAGCATCGCTCCGGTCTGTTGGACCTGGACTAACAATAATCGCGAGGAGAGAAAATGGTAGAGCTTTTTCAAGACGGTGGATGGGCCATGTGGCCCCTGCTCATTCTGCTCATCATCGGCGTTGCCGTAGCGATTGAGCGCCTGTTCAATCTGTCGCGGTCGTCGATTGACGCGGCGAATTTCTTTGCGAACCTCGAAGAGACATTCGCAAACGAGGGCCCCGATGCAGCGGCCGAGCTTTGCTCACAGACGCGCGGTCCGGTTGCCTCGGTTATCCACGCAGGGATATTGCGCCTAGATCGCGGCATCGACCACGTCGAGAAAGCCATTGACAATTCCGGCGCAGTGGAGATGGCCTTTCTCGAGCGCGGCATGGTCTGGCTCTCGACAGTAGCCAACTTAGCACCGATGATAGGCTTCTTGGGTACGGTCAGCGGTATGATCAACGCCTTTCAGGCGATTAAGGAAGCCGGCGACGTCGAGCCATCCATGGTCGCGGGTGGTATTTCCGAGGCTCTAATCACCACAGCCTCGGGTTTGATCGTGGGCATCCTAATCCAGTTTTGCTACAATTTCTGCGCCAATCGCATCGATAAGATCATCGCCGATATGACCGAGCAGACGGCCAACTTCATCGACTTGTTGGGCGCGCGCGAGCACCAAGGAGCCTAGACGTGATCGGGAGGCGCCAGAGCCGGGTTGCCCCGGAAATCCCCACGGCTTCGATGGCGGATATCGCCTTTCTGTTGATCGTGTTCTTCCTCGTCACGACCACGATGAACCAAGACAAGGGCCTCTCGTTGCACTTGCCGCCGGTGGGCGAGACCAAGGAAATACGAGAAAAGAATATTCTCAACGTGTGGATCAACGCCCGCGACCAAGTTGCCTTTTTTGAAAATGAACAGCTAACGCCTGTGCCGTTTGCCGAACTCAAGGTGCGAATTGAGGGGCGTCTGCGGGAAAACGAGAATCTGATCGTCTCGCTCAAGACCGAGCGCGGAGCCACCTATCGGACCTTCGTCGATGTACTAGACGAGCTCAAACTGGCCGGGGCCACCAAAATCTCGATTGCCAACCCGGAAGAATAGTCGATGAAATTCGCACGCAAAGCCAAAGTAGTTAGCGTCATTCCCACGGCTTCCATGGCCGATATATCCTTTTTGCTCCTCGTGTTTTTTATGGTCTCGACGGTTTTCGTGCGCTATAGGGGCGTGCCGGTGGAATTGCCACAAGCTGAAAAAATTGAGAAGCTCGAAAGCCGCCGCAACGTATTGCAGGTTTGGGTCAATAGCGAGGGAGTTATCAGTATTGAAGACCGGAACATACCGATTGCCGACGTGGGTAAGCTGGTACATAAGTACCTGACGGCCAATCCTCGGTTGATCATCTCATTGCGAGGCGATAAGGACTCTGAGTTCGGGGTGATTTCCGATGTCATGGAGGAATTGCGCAAGGTCGAGGCCCTGCGGGTCAATTTCTCCACCAAGCGGGAGTTGGACGAATGATTCGTGGCAAACAGCCTGAAGCCAACCTGCGGTTGACGTACCGGAAGACGATATGGGCCTGCACGGGGTTTTCCGCCCTCTTGCACGCGGCCCTCTTTGGTCTCTTCCCTAGCTTCGAGCCCGACGCCTACGCCAAACCCGAACAGCCGATTATCATTCAACTCGAAGAAATTCCCGAGACTAAACAGGAACGTCGGCCCCCACCGCCGGCCCGACCGGTCGTGCCCGTACCCACCGACAACCCGGATGTCCCGGATGACGTGACCATTGAGGACACCGAGCTCGACCTCGATCTCGACGATCTGGCACCGCCGCCGCCATTAGAGGAGGAGGTGGTTGAGGAAGTTGAGTTGGAAGAGGAAGAGGAGATCGTCGAGTTGTGGCGGGTCGAGAAGAAACCTAGGCTCACCAAGAGAGTAAAGCCGAAGTATCCGCCTACTGCTCAGAAGGCCAACATCACCGGCAAGGTGTTTGTCACGGCGCTAGTCGGCAAAGACGGCAAGGTTGAGCAGATTGGCGAGATCACGGGTCCCAAGGTCTTCCACGAGGCCGCCAAAGCCGCCGCTCTCCAGTCGGAGTTTACGCCGGCGATGCAAAACGATAGGCCCGTCAAGGTTTGGGTTAGCTTGCCCTTCACCTTCAGGCTTAACTGACGGTTGCTAATATCTTCCTATTTTTATTATATTTAGTATTACTTTCCTTCCCCTTCTTCCCCACCCAAACGCCGTCCACCGTACGCTAGGAGGATTAGTCTATGCGGTGTCCCTATTGCAATTGTGAAGAAGATCGGGTGGTGGATTCGCGGTCGTGCCGCGAAGGTATGGCGATTCGCCGTCGCCGCGAGTGCACAAGCTGTAACAAGCGTTTCACAACCTATGAATACATCGAAAACGTACCCCTATCCGTCATTAAGGCCGATGGTCGCCGCGAGCCTTTTGATCGCAGTAAACTGCTTGACAAGATACAGGTAGCCTGTTACAAGACGACCGTTTCGGCCGAGGAGATCGAGCAGCTCGTCGATCAGATCGAAGCCGAAGTAGGCAATCTCAACGTGAAGGAAATTCCCTCCAAACAGCTCGGCGAGCGCGTTATAGAGCATCTGCGCCAGCTCAACGAGGTGGCGTACGTGCGCTTTGCCTCGGTCTATCGCCAGTTCAAAGACAAGAGCGATTTCATGCGCGAATTGGAGCAATTGGCCAATAATTAAGAGCCAGAACTGTTTTTTTTAGCGCATCGTAACCGGATTGAAAAGAAATTGCTCTGGACCTTGTTTTTGACTTGACAAATACGCACGCCGTATCTACTTTAGGCCCCAACACACTACATATAGTGTCAAATGAGTGTAATGCCCTGAGATAATGTGTCTCGGGGCTGCACTTTTGCTCTCTCCCCTAATCCTGACAGCAGTTAACCTAAGTCCTTATTTTTGGCGATGTTCTTTACTTCGCCCATGGATCTTTTTTGCTTCAATGGGAGGGCATGAATGGAATCCGAACGCGCAGTCGCACACCGCTTTGAAGACATGCTAGCGCAACTCGAAGGCCACGGGCTCAAGCGCAACGGCCACGATGCCCTTTTGGCCCGCGCCGCTGATGCCGAGACCTATTACGGGGAAAACGACCTCGCCATTGACGTCTTGCGCAACAAGTACTTGGCACCCGGCGAGACTGGGCCGCTGCACATCTGGGACCGCATCGCCCGGGCCATGGCCTCGGTGGAAGAGAATCCCCAACTCTGGTACGACCGCTTCTTCTCGCTGTTGATGGACTTCAAGTTCATCCCCGGCGGGCGCGTCATGCACGGCGCAGGTCGAGATGAAGCTAGGCGCAAGCCGACGCTGTCCAACTGCTATGTCATTCCCATTGAAGAAGATAGCTTAGAAGGCATCTATCGCTGTCTGAGCGAGTCGGCGATGGTGTACCGTACGGGCGGTGGCGTCGGCACGGATTTGTCGATTCTCAGGCCGCAAGGGGCTCCGGTCAACGCTACGGTGGATGCTTCGCCGGGTTGCACTGCCTTTATGAACCTGCTCTCCGAGAGTACCAATGCCGTCTCCCAAGCCGGCCGTCGCGGTGCCCTGATGCTGACCTTGCGGGTTGATCACCCCGATATTGAAGACTTTATCACCATCAAAAACGACGCCAACCGCACCAAAGTGCAGTACGCCAACATCAGCGTGCTGATTACCCACGAGTTCATGCAGGCTGTGTTGGCCGACTCGGACTTTGACTTGCGCTGGGGTGGCAAGGTGTTCCGCACGGTCAAGGCGCGCCAATTGTGGGACAAGATCACTGCCAATGCCCATGCCAGCGCCGAGCCGGGGATTATTTTTTGGGACACGATGCGCGAGTATCACAATGTCGAATACGTCAATCCACTCACCAGCACCAATCCCTGCGGCGAGCAGCCGCTGGCCTCGTACACGGCCTGCAACCTAGGCAATCTCAACTTGGCGAACTTCGTCCGCGCCGACGGCGAGTTCGACTACGAGGCGCTAGGGGAGGCCGTGCGCGTGGCGACCCGCTTTTTGGACAATGTCATCGAGTACAACATGGACAACCATGCCTTGCCCAAAATTCGCGAAGCCGTAGCCTCTGACCGCCGGGTGGGTTTGGGCATCACCGGCATGGCCGATGCGCTGGTCTTGATGCAGAGTAAGTACGATTCGGACGAGGCCTTGGAAATTATAGACCGCGTTATGGCCACCATCTGCCACAACGCCTATGAAATGTCCGTTGAACTGGCGCAGGAGAAGGGCTCCTTTCCGCTTTTCGACTGGGAGGGCATCAAGCAGAGCAAGTTTATCCAGAGACTACCCCAAGCGCTGCAGGAGAAAATTGCCGAGCACGGTCTGCGCAATTGCACCTTGATTACCATGCCACCGGTGGGCACGGGTTCGATTGTGGCTCAGACGAGTTCGGGGATTGAGCCGATTTTTTGCACTAGCTACACCCGCCGAGTAAAGCAGGACGACGGTGAGACTTTCCGCGAATACAAGGTCTATCATCCGCTCATCCAGCGCGTCTTCGGCGACGACGAGAACCTGCCCGACTACGTCGTGACGGCCCATGAAATCGATCCCTACTTCCGCGTCAAGATGCAGGGCGTGATCCAGAAGTACACCGATAGCAGCATTTCCTCGACGATCAATCTGCCCGAAGACATTGAGCTAGAGACGGTCGCCGACATTTACATCACCGCGTACAAGGAGGGCCTCAAGGGCGTGACAGTGTACCGCGAGGGCAGCCGCGAGGGTATCCTGCAGACCGAGGGCCAAACCGACAAGAAGGAAGATCCGGCTGCGGAGGTTCCCAACTACATGGGGCCGGATGGCTTCCTTCACCGCCGCCGTCGCCCGGCAGTCACTGCGGGTATCACCGAGCGGATCAACACCGGCGAGGGCAAGATCTACGTAACGATCAATGAAGACGAATACGGGATATGCGAAGTCTTCAGTACCATCGGCAAGTCTGGTGGCAACGCCGCCGCTCAGTCTGAGGCCATCAGTCGGCTAATTTCGCTGGTGCTGAGTTCGGGGGTTGATCCTCAGGAGGTTATCAGCGAGTTGAAGGGCATTTCAGGCCCCAATCCGGTATGGGAGAACGGCGAGTTGATCCTGTCTACGCCGGATGCCATAGGCAAGGCGATGGAGCGCTATTTGCAGCGGAAGGCGGGCAAGCATCATAAAGCGGTTGCCCCCAAGGACGGGCCATCCCTTTCTGTTGCAAGCAGCGAGCCAAAGACCCTAACGACCTGTCCAGAGTGCGGGTCGACGGTAGCTTATGAGAGTAGCTGTCTGATGTGCAAGCACTGCGGCTGGTCCAAGTGTTGAATTAAAATCGGAGTGCTTTTGATCGAGGCGAGGATGTCGTCGGGAGACCGGCGGCATCCTCGTTTTTATTACAACTCCAACACCAATCCGTCGTAGGCTAGTTGCACGCCTTGGGGGAGTTCGGCATTAGTCTGATGGTGGTCGAGGTCGTGGGCTATATGCGTCAAGTACGTGCGAGTAGGCTGGAGCTTGGCGACAACGGCCAACGCCTGCTCGACGTTGAAATGGGTGGGATGTTCTTTGTAGCGCAGTGCGTCGAGGACCAAGATTTCTAGACCGCGCAGTCGCGCCATTGCCGCCTCTGGAATGTAATTGGTGTCCGTGGCGTAGGCGAAGTTGCCGATGCGGAAGGCTAGGACCGGGGAGCGGCCGTGATAGATGGTGAGCGGCTCGATGGCGAGTCCACAAGCTGTGAACGGTCCGGCAATCGGACGCAGGGCTAGCTGCGGTGTCGCGCTTGGAGCGTCTTTGTCAAAGGCGTAGTCGAATACTCGTTCGATGCGTGCAATGGTGTGCGGATCCGCATAGCAGGGCAGCGGCTGATCGCGGTCAAAGCAATAGGAGCGCACATCGTCGAGGCCGTGCAAATGGTCGGCGTGGCCGTGAGTCAACAGCACGCAATCGACGCGGTCGATTTGATAGCGCAAGGCTTGGGTTCTGAGATCCGGGCCGGCATCGACGAGGACTGATCGGCCTTGATGTGCTAGGTGTAAGGCGCAGCGCAAGCGCTTGTTTTTCGGGTCGTCCGAGGCGCAAACTGGGCAGTAGCAGCCGATGCGCGGCACCCCGATAGAGGTGCCAGTGCCGAGGAAGGTGACCTTCATGCTGGCACAGCGGGCAGGGTCAGAATCCGCGGCCCGTCCTCAGTAATGGCGACGGTATGTTCGGCGTGAGCGGCGAGCGAGCGGTCGGAGGTGAGGGTGGTCCAGTCGTCGAGATGGTCGATTTGAGGGTTGCCTAGGCAGAGAATCGGCTCGATGCAGAGTACGTGTCCGGGCTTGAGCAGCGGGCCTTTGCCGGGCGAACCATAGTTTTCGATGTAGGGTGACTCGTGTAACTCGCGACCAATGCCGTGGCCCCCGTACTCGCGCACTACGGCCAGCCCTTGGCTTTCGGCGTGGCGCTGGATGGCGTGAGAAATGTCGGAGAGCCGCCCGCCGGGTCGCGCTCGGTCAATACCACGTGCGAGGCAGTCGAGGGTGCCATTGATGAGGTGCTGTGCCCGCGCACTGATCGCGCCGACCGCGACGGTAAAGGCCCCGTCGCCATAGTAACCATCGAGACAGGCACCCACGTCAATGCTGACGATGTCGCCCTCTTGCAGTGGAGTTTCGTCGGGGAACCCATGTACGATTGCAGCGTTTACTGAAGCGCAAATTGAGTAGGGGAAGCCGTGATATCCCTTGAAGGCGGGCACCGCTCCTAAGGCGCGGATTTCGGCCTCGGCGACTTGATCTAGCTCGAGGGTGCTGACCCCAAGTGCGATGAGCGCTTCGAGCTTTTGCTGGACGGCGAAGACGATCTCGCAGCTAGCGGCAATGTGCTCTATTTCGCTTGATTTTTTGCGATGGATCAAGGAGTAAACCTCAGAGAATACAGCGCGTAATACCGAATGGGTTACAAAAAGGCGGCGGCTTTAGTTTGTCAAGAGCGCGTCTTGCAATTGTCTTAGGGCGTCCATATATTCAGCAAATTAGGTAACTTACGTAACGTACAGCTTTCAGTAATATCAACCGAGGGGGCAGATGAGCAAGTCATTGGTGGTTGTTGAGTCGCCGGCTAAGGCTAAGACAATCAACAAAATTTTGGGCAAGGATTTTGTGGTTAAACCCTGTATGGGGCACGTGCGGGATCTGCCGCCCAAAGAGCTAGGCATCGACGTTGAAGACGGCTTTAAGCCGCGCTACGTGACCATTCGGGGCAAGGGCAAGATCCTCAGCGGCCTCCGCAAAGCAGCCCAAGCCGCCGATACCACCTACTTGGCTACCGACCCCGACCGCGAGGGCGAAGCCATTGCTTGGCACGTGGCTCAAGCCATCTCTCCCAAGAACGACAACGTCAAGCGAATTCTCTTCAACGAGATTACGCCCAAAGCGGTACACGAGTCGCTAGAGCACTCGGGTGCGTTGGATCTACACAAGGTCGATGCCCAACAGGCGCGGCGCGTACTCGACCGCTTAGTCGGCTACGAGATCAGCCCGCTCTTGTGGAAGGTCATGCACTCCGGGCTCTCAGCCGGCCGCGTGCAGTCCGTAGCTGTGCGGTTAATCTGCGAGCGCGACCGCAAGATCAAGGCATTTGAGCCTCAAGAGTACTGGTCGATCGAGAGCCTTTTGGGCCGTGAGAGTCGGGGTTCGTTCTGGGCGCGTCTTTTGGCCAAAGACGGCGATAAGCTTGATATCGGCAGTCAGGAGGAGGCTGATCGCATCGCCGCCGAGCTGGCCGCGCAAGATATAAGGGTCAAAGAAGTCAAGGAACGAGACCAAATGCGCCGCCCGGCCCCGCCCTTCACGACCAGTACCTTGCAGCAGGAATGTGCTCGGCGGATGCGTTTTTCGGTCAAGCGCACCATGGCCGTAGCTCAGCAGCTATACGAAGGCGTTGAGGTCGAGGGCGAAACCCGTGGCCTGATTACCTATATGCGCACGGATTCGGTGCGCGTTGCAGCCGACGCCATCGCCGAAGTGCGCGAGCAGATCGACGCCCTCTACGGCCGCGATTACGTGCCCGAGACACCCAATCACTACCGGACCAAAAACAGCGCCCAAGATGCCCACGAGGCCATACGCCCCACCTCCGTAGCCCTACATCCAGACAAAGTCAAGCACTTGCTCACGCCAGATCAGGTGCGAGTGTACTCCCTGATCTGGAAGCGATTTGTGACCTCGCAGATGAAGCCGCAGATTCTCAACATCACGACGGCCAATGTCGAGGCCGGACCCTATTTGCTTCGCGCTGCGGGGAGCGTTGTCAAGTTTCCGGGTTTTACCCTGCTTTACAGCGAAAGCAAGGAAGAAGAGGATAAGTCGGAGGCCGCGTCTAATGGCATGGCCGAGGGGGAAGAAGAGGCCGCGTCGCGGGCCATGCCCGCTGATATCGCCGAAGGCGAGGTACTAAAGTTAGAGAAGATCGCTCCTGAGCAGCACTTTACTAAGCCACCTCCGCGCTTTACGGAGGCGTCGCTCGTAAAGCAACTGGAATCCGAGGGCATTGGCCGCCCCTCGACCTACGCGCAAATCATTACTACCATCCTCGACCGCAAGTATGTCGAAAAGGTCGATAATCGCTACTTCGTGGCCACTGAGCGCGGCCAGACCGTCAACAAACTACTCGTCGATACCTTTCCGCACCTCTTCAACGTAGCTTTCACGGCCAACATGGAGGACAAGCTCGATCAGATTGAAGATGGGGATACCAACTGGGTGAAAATCGTGCAGCAGTTCTACGACTCGTGGAAGGGCGACTTAGACGCGGCCAATAGCCAACGGAAAGAGCTGAAGCTCGCGCTACAAGAGGTGTCGGACGAGGACTGCGAGGACTGCGGGGCCGACATGGTCGTCAAGTGGGGGCGCAACGGTCGCTTTCTCGCGTGCTCTGGTTATCCCAAGTGCAAAAACACCAAGCCCCTCGAAGAGCAAGGCGAGGTGGAGACCGACGAAGTCTGCGATCAGTGCAGTGCACCCATGGTCGTCAAGACGGGTCGCTATGGCCGTTTCTTGGCTTGTAGCAGCTATCCAGATTGCAAAAACGTCAAGCCCTATGTCCTTGGGATTCAGTGTCCAGAGGACGGTTGCGATGGCCAGATCGTGGAGAAGCGGTCGCGCAAGGGCAAGGTCTTCTTTGGTTGCAGCACCTATCCCCAGTGCAAATTCGCTAGCTGGGACCGCCCCATAGACCGCAAGTGCACCCACTGCGACGCTACCTTGCTTTACGAAAAGGGTAGCCGCTCGGGTACCCCTGCCACGTACTGCCGGGTTTGCGGCACCGAGTACGAAAGCGAAGAGGGCGAAAAAGACAAAAGCGCCCAAGCTGCCTGAGTATTCATTCCTCCTTGGCTCATTACTGCCATGGCCGATGCATCGCAGAGTGCTCTACACGCCGGATCCAGCCTCGAAGAGGGCATTGTTCGCTTCTTGGAATACTTGCACAAAGAGCGCAATTGTGCCGAGTACACCCTCAGTTCATATCGCTGCGACTTACAGCAATTCGCCCGCTTTCTCTATCCGCGAGTCGATAATTTGCAACTGCCGCTGCGAGTGGTGCAGCGCGAGCAGGTGCAGGCCTTTGTCGCCGACTTAGAAGAAAAGGGCCTCAAGGCCAGCACTGTTGCCCGCAAATTGGCAGCCCTGCGTTCGCTCTTTCGCTATCTCTGTCGCGAGGGCGCGCTCGTTGCCAATCCGGCTGGTGCGGTGGCATCGCCCTTGGTCGAGCGCGCATTGCCGCGACACCTGCCCGTAGAACAGGTCGCTGAGGCCATGGAAGCGCCTGCGACCGAGCGGTTTAGCGGCGTGCGGGATCGGGCCATTCTAGAAGTGTTCTACGGAGGGGGCATTCGCCTCGGCGAACTGGTGGGGCTCAACCTTTCGTCGCTGGATCTGGCCGAAGGCACCATCAAGGTCATGGGCAAGGGCCGCAAGGAGCGCATCGCTCCCATTGGCGCAAAGGCACAAGAGGCACTCGAAGCGTATTTGCAACGCCGCGCTGAGGTCCTGCTCGAATGCGACATGTCGCAAGTAGAAGCCGGTGCCCTCTTCCTCAACGGACGCGGCAAGCGCTTGAGTCGCCGCACTGTGCAGCGCATCGTTGAGCGCCATCTGCGCGCTGTCTCAGAAGACGATTCGCTCAGCCCGCATCGCTTGCGCCACTCCTTTGCCGCCCATCTTCTCGACGCGGGTGCCGATTTAGTAGCCGTCAAGGAACTCCTCGGTCACGCGACGTTGGCCGCTACTCAGAGCTATACTGAAGTGAGCTTGGAACACCTGCAAGCCATCTACGCCGAGGCTCATCCGCACGGTGCTGATTAGCGTCTTGGTCGCGCTGTTGTTAGGTTGCGCCAAAGTCGGGCCGCCTACCGGAGGGCCAGTGGACAAAGAGCCGCCCCGCATTCTGTCTCACTACCCGGAGAGCGACGCCTTGGAAGTGGCACAGGATACCGAAGTAGAGATCGTCTTCAGCGAACCCATGAATCGCGAACAGACCGAGGCTGCTCTTTTTACCTCACCGGTCGGGCCGCTGCAACTGTCGTGGCACGGTCCACGACTGCGCATTGCTATGCCCTTGGCCGAGGAGCGAACTTATGTGTTGACAGTGGGTACTGGGGCGCGGGACCTGCGGGGCAATGCCTTGACGAAATCCTTTACTTTAGCGTTTGCCACCGGCTCGCAGCTCGATCAGGGGCTGGTGCGGGGTCGGGTGTACCAAGACCGTCAGCCCGTGGCCGGTGCCCATGTTTGGGCCTATGATTTGGGAATCTTTAGCGAGGAGGTAGGATTGGATGAACCATCCTATCAGACACAGAGCGGTGCCGACGGGGGCTACGAGTTTGTCCGCCTTGCTCCGAGTCACTATCGGGTGCTGGCCTTTAGGGATGCGAATCGCAACGCCCTACCAGATGCCGACGAGTGGCTGGCCCTGCCGGCGTCCTCTGTGGAAGTAGAGGAGGAAGAGGTGCTGGCTGGCGATTTAGCGCTCGTACGCCGACAGATGCCCGCGCCTGTACTCAAGCGGATCCAGGCTGTACACGCCGAGCGGCTGATGTTGCTGTTTGACGAGGCTGTGGAGCCGCAAGACCTAGTTCTGGAAGTCACCGGGCTGGCGGTAGAGTCGCTGTATGCGGCCCCAGGTGCGAAGGAGAAAATTTACGTCGAAACGGCAACGCAAGAGCCAGACCAACGTTATGCTGTACAGCTTGCGTTCGCTGGTGCGCCCGTGCAGTGGGACGCGCCTGTTCGCGGCAGTGCGCGGTCCGACCGCAAGCCGCCCTCTTTCGTCGGGCTGACGCGGAATCGACTGGCCCCAAGCGACGCGCTGGACTTGCTTTTTTCTGAAGCCATGCAGCCGGTCTCGTTGGCAGGGTTTTGGACGGAGAGCGATTCGACGCAAGCATTAGCGGGGGATTGGCTGTGGCCAGCACCCAACCGCGCCCGCTTTGCGCCCGCCGAACCGCTGGCTCCGGGTGCGTATCGGCTCGCAGGGTCGGCTGCACAGCTCGTGGACCGGACCGGCAATAGCCTAGCCGATAGCCTGCTGACGCTTTCTTTTACCATCGGCGCAGAGACTGCGGCGATTCGGGGGCAGGTGCAGACCGGGGAAGAAGGTCGCGTCCAGATCGCGGCCATCAACGAGGACGCACGTACGTACGCCGAGTGGGCGGACGAAGAGGGGCGATTTGATCTGGATGGTCTGCTAGCCGGTACCTACTCGCTGTGGGCGTTTGTAGATCGCGATGGCGACGGTGAGTACAGCAGCGGCTCGCTCAGCCCCTTTCGCTATTCCGAGCCTTATGGACGCTATGGCGAGCCGATTGACTTAGATGTGGACCAAATCGTCGAAGAGATAGATATCCCATGCCGCTGAGACTGATCGAGTTGACGTTTTTGGTGTTGGTGCTCATAGGCTTAGGGGTTGTACATTTTTCTAGCTTGACCCCACATGAGCGGGACCTGATCCAATTGGAGGCGTGCTTGGAGCAGCTCTACCTGTTCGAAAAAGCCTATTTTGCCAAGCATGGTCGCTACTTCGACCCGAATGGCAAGGGAACTCGGCACGCTTGGTGGCAGATAGAGGGCTATACTTGGGAGTTCTGGCCTATAAGCACAGGATTCTGGTTGGTGGTGAGGGCCGACTTGGACGGGGACGGTCAGCTTGGGGCTTGGACTATAGATACTGCACATCCGCAGGTGAAGATTTTAAACCAAGACTGAGCAAAGTTGTATCCACGACCGCTGCACCGTGCCCAACCGGCACGATAAGGTCGGTACAACAGACCCATCAGACAGCGATCTCCATGGGGATGGAGGGGTGAGGGTGGTAGTTGAGCAGTTTGAAGTCGTCGTAGCGGAAGTCGGAAATCGACTGGCTGCGATCTTTAATGGTCATTACCGGCTGTGGCCGAGGAGTGCGGGCGAGTTGTTGGCGCAGCGCGGCGACGTGGTTCTGATAGATGTGGACATCGCCGCCGGTCCAGACGAATTCCCCGGGCTGCAAGCCGCAGACCTGGGCTATCATCATGGTCAGCAGACTGTAGCTGGCGATGTTGAACGGCACGCCAAGCCCCACGTCGCAAGAGCGTTGATAGAGCTGGCAGGAAAGCCGACCACGAGTGACGAAAAACTGGAACAGGCAGTGGCAGGGCATGAGGGCCATTTGCTCCAGCTCGCCGACGTTCCACACGCTGACGAGGATGCGGCGCGAATCGGGATTGGTCTTAATCAGATCAATGGCGCGTTGAATTTGGTCAATGGGGCCGTCTGAGGTTGTCCAGTTGCGCCACTGCTTGCCGTAGATGGGGCCGAGATCGCCATTTTCGTCGGCCCATTCGTCCCAGATGCTGACCTTTTCCTTTTGCAAATAGGCCGTGTTGGTGTCGCCTTTGAGGAACCACAAGAGTTCGTGGATGATGGAGCGCAAATGCAGCTTCTTGGTGGTCAGGCAGGGGAACCCGTCCGCGAGATCAAAGCGCATCTGATAGCCGAAGATGGCGAGGGTGCCGACGCCCGTGCGGTCGGCTTTGGCCTCGCCGTGGTCGAGGCAATGGCTTACTAGATCGAGGTATTGTCGCATTGTGAAAGCTCTTTTTTAGTTCGTGGATTCAACTCGTAAGTGCAATTGTTCAATGTTCAAGTTGCACTTCTGTTTCTTGGCATAAGATTTCATGTGGCGTTTGAAATGCCAAGCCCTTTCGCGGCCGATGATTGAGTCGATCCATGATGTGGTGTATCTGTGCCTGCGACAGCGTATCCAAGGCCGTGCCTTTGGGCACATACTGGCGAATCAGCCCGTTGGTATTCTCGTTGAGTCCCTGTTCCCAAGCATGATAGGGATGGGCAAAATAGACAGCCGCGTCCAACGCTTGGCTGATCGTAGCATGGTGGGCAAACTCCTTGCCGTTATCAGCGGTAATCGTCTGGGTATGTCCCTTATGGGGCGCGAGCAACGCAATGGTGGTCGCCGCCACCTGCTCGGCCTGTTTGGAGGCGACTTTGCCCAGTACGGTATAGCGCGAGCGCCGTTCAACCACCGAGACCAGCGCCCCGGTGCGCGCACGTCCCATCACCAAGTCGATTTCCCAATCGCCGATGCGGCTTTTTTCTTCGACGATGGCCGGGCGCTGGTCATGCCCGGCTTTCTTCAGCGCGTACATTTGGTATCTTTGATGCTCGGTCAACTGGTGATACGTTCCCATAAGCGCCTCCGTCGGGAGCTGCGTTTGAAATGGCCAAGGGAAATATACCAGTTGGCCGTTTCTATGCCACCTACCCAAGCGATTGCACTTACAAGTTGAATTCAAGGTTTATAAGTTTTGTGCGCCGTGTCAAAGGGATTTTGCGGTCGTTTTTGTCCACGCCGTATCGCATCTTTAACCCATTCTCGACGTTGGAACGCATGGCGCAATCAGACAGCGGGCCGGTTGACAGAAACGCGCCTGCCGCGTACTTTCAAATCCCTATTTGAGGCGACGTGGCCAAGTGGTAAGGCAGGGGCCTGCAAAGCCTTTATCCCCGGTTCGAGTCCGGGCGTCGCCTCCATTTTTTTGTCTATGCGCCGGGGTGGCGGAATTGGTAGACGCGGTGGACTTAAAATCCACTGTCCGCTTAGGACATGCCGGTTCGAGTCCGGCCCTCGGCACCACTACTCCCACTATCCAGCAATTCCAGCGCCTGCATTCCCGCGCGAATGTACCAGGGCGAAAGCGCGGCCCCGGTGTCTGCACAGTACGCACAACGCCTGCGGCAGGCAACTCGCGCCGCAGCCAGTCCTTCCCTTGACGCGTCGTACTGTGGCCGCTACTATCCGCAGCATGAGAGCTTTTTACCTACACGGCGCCCGCGATCTGCGAGCCGCGGAAATTGCTCAACCGCAGATCGCTGCGGACGAAGTTTTAGTGCGAGTCCGCGCCACGGGCATCTGCGGTTCGGACCTGCACTATTACGTCCACGGCCGAAACGGCGATTTCGTCCCAGAGCGGCCCTTTGTCCTCGGGCACGAGTCGGCCGGGGAAGTCGTCGCTGCGGGCGCGTTTGCAGATGTGCTGCCGGTGGGCAGCCGAGTGGCCATTGACCCGTCCCATCCCTGCCGCACGTGCGCCCACTGCCGCCAAGGTTGCTACAACCTCTGCGCACAGATGCGCTACTTTGGCTCCGCTGCCTGTAGCCCACCCCAAGACGGCTCGTTCCGCGAATACGTGCAAGTCCATGCGCACAACTGCCATCCGCTACCCGCCGCAATGGACTATCGCCAAGCGGCCCTACTCGAACCGCTAGCCATCGCTGTCCACGGCGTCGGCCAAGCAGGAGGCATCGCTGGCAAGCGCGTACTGGTGACGGGTGCCGGTCCCATCGGCCAGCTCATCGGCTTGGTCACCCGGCACTACGGAGCGGCTCATCTCGCCGTCAGCGATATTCGCCAAAGCGCGCTCAACTTGGCGACATCGCTGTGGGCCGATCAGCCCGTGCGCGCCGACGACCCGACGGCTATGACGCGAGCAGCGGGTGCGGGATTCGATGTCGTCATGGAAGCCTCTGGTGCCCCAGCCGCCCTGCAAGCCGCGTACGCACACTGCAAGGCCGGTGGCACCATCGTGCAGTTGGGCGTCCAGGGCGGCCCGATTGAGCTGCCGGTCAACTTGGTCATGCAAAAGGAATTGACCGTCCGCGGCTCCTTCCGCTTTGCCCACGTATTTCCCCAGGCCCTGGACCTGTTGGCGCGGCGGCAATTAGACGTGACTCCCCTTATCTCGCAGTGCGTCCCCTTTCCCGACTTAGTCGCTGGTTTCGACGCAGCGCTTCAGCCCCAAACCATCAAGGTGGTAGTTGATTACTAGGCGCGGCGCACCGCTGTTTGTTGACCGCGCTAAATGGGAACGCTTTCTTATGTCGCCGACGCCATGGGAGCCTATATGCACGAAGCTGTAAAAGACTGGTTGACACAGTGCCGCGACAAGCTGCGCACCGAGGCGATTACCGCCGCGGATCTCGACCGCCTCGGTGACTTGCTCGCCGAACCCCGCCAGCAGATTCTCTACCTCTACGCCAAATCGACCAATATGCGCTCGCCACTGGCTAGCTGGGCCTTGTACGACGCCACCCAGCCGCAAACGCCGACCCTGCCCAGCGACGATCCGCCCTACGAATCGGTGCTCGCAGCCGTGGCCGATGGCTGGCGCGTGGTACAGTTTCCCATCGCCAAGCTCTATGCGTACGAGGGCCAGGACAACGACTACCTCGGCTATGAGTTCGTGCTCGAAAAATTCGTTTAGGAGGAATGGGATGTCGCCAATTAAACCGACGCTAGACGACGACGGCGTCATGGACTTTGTCGCCTCCGGCTTGGTCGTCCTCGAAAGCGTCATTGACGAGACCTTCAACCGCTGCTGCGACGACCTCGCTCCCGGCAATTGCGACGCCTTTATCGCCTCGGACGACTTCACTCAGCAGGTGCTTCTGCATCCCCAAGTCGCCGGGGTCGCTCGCTCGCTGTTGGGCGAGGACTTCTTGGTGCCCCGAGGCGGTCACCACCACTTTTTCCAGGAGCAGCACCTCGGCCAGACTTGGCATTCGGACGGACTTTCGGGTAGCGGCTACGACGTCTTTGAACTCCAGTGCTACTACTACCCGCACAGCGTCGCGCTCGTCGATGGGCCAACCATGGTTCTGCCCGGCTCGCATTGCCGCGCCGTCGATCGCGAGGCCATCGCCCACTACGGCGATATCCGCGGCCAAGTCTCGCTGACGGTGCCGGCTGGCACCGTGGTGCTGACCCGCTATGGCATCTGGCACAAGGCCGGTCCCAAAACCAACGACCGCGCCCGCAGCATGATCAAGTTTTCCTACCATCGCACGGCCGCACCACAGCGAGACTGGCTCTGCGATGCGACGGAGATTCCCGCCTATCGCGACCGCCCGCGCCTGCCATACGCGACCGAAGTTGAATCTTACCGCGACCGGGTGCGGCGCATCCGCACTTGGCACTGGCTCTGCGGCATTGACCAAGAGATCGCGCTGCGCTGGGAAAGGTCGCAGCCGGTTTCCGAACTGATAAAGGAAGGCACTCCATGACCGCCAATAAACCCTACGCACTACGCGCTGTTCCCGGCTTGTACGCCAGCGAGCCGGGAATCCAAGTCGCCGTCCAGACCTCGCACAAGGCCAGCGACGAGGATTTGCAATTTTTCCAACAACTCGGCGTCGAATGGGTCATGCTCGGCATTGACGACCCGGCGTTGCACAGCGTCGAACACTACAAGCAATTCGCCGCACGCTTTGCCCAATACGGCCTACAGATCTATCGCATCGCCAATCACGCGGTCCACAACGTTCCGGAGATTACGCTCAACCTGCCCGGCCGCGACGAGAAAGTTGCAGACCTAGTCCAATTTATCCGCGACCTTGGTGCCGCTGGTATCCGCTACCACACGTACGCCCACATGGGCAATGGCATCTGGAGCACCGGCCGGACCACTCGCCGCGGCGGTATGAGCGCGCGAACCCTCGACATCAAAGACGCCACAGGACGCTGGGGCAGTGAGACGTTTGCCGGCGACTTGACCCATGGTCGCGCCTACACGGAAGACGAGTTGTGGGAAAATTACGAGTACATGATCCGCAAGGTGGCCCCGGTCGCCGAGGAAGCTGGCGTTTATATCGGCATCCATCCCGACGACCCGCCGGTCTATGCGCTAGGCGGGATACCGCGCTGCATCTTCGGCAACTTTGCTGGATACAAGCGGGCGATGGATATCGCCGACAGTCCCAATATCGGCGTCTGTCTGTGCGTCGGCTGCTGGCTGGAGGGGGGCAAGCAGGGCATGGGGGCGTCGGTTGAAGAGGCGATACACTACTTTGGTGCGCGTAAGAAGCTCTTCAAAATTCACTTCCGCAACGTCTCCAACCCTATGCCTGACCCATGGACCGAAACCCTGATGGACGACGGCTATCAGGACATGCACCGCGTGATGCAGGCTTTGCGCGCCGTTGAGTTCGACGGGGCCATCATTCCCGACCACATCCCCGAGATAATCGGAGGTAGCCGTGCGGGCGTCGCGTATTCCATCGCCTATATGCGGGCGCTGGTGCAGGCCGTCAACAACGAAAGCGGCGGTCCGGCCTAGCCGTACCTGTCGCGGCATACGTTATCGGCCATCTGCCCGTCGGCGATCGGGATGATTAAGCGACCTGACATAGTCACTAAGTACGTCGAAAACCGCGAGACTGAGAGGCTGGGCCTGCTGATCGGCCAAAAGATCGGCCGGCTGGACGCGTCGACCCACTGGGTTCTCGATGACCGCTTCGATCACGGCCCGTACGACCAACTCCATCGGCAGCTCACCGTGGTTGACGCGTACTCGGCTGTGGTGGATCTAGAGGAGAACATCCGCGGACGCATCGACGTGGTCATCCAAGCGTTCGGGGTGGAGGAACAGTACGTAGCCGAAACGCCGGAGTTCGATCCCCTAACCGAACCGACTCGCGGTTCCAGGCAGTGGAAGCCATTCTTTGAAGGCGAGGAACTCATTGAGCGCGTGGTGATGAACCTCGAAGAGCACAAGCAGTTCGCCGCGGCCTACGGGGACTACGTCGAGGTCGCCTACTCTGGCGATGACATCGCTAGGATCGTCGCCGACGGCAGGATCGCGATGGTGCTGATGCTGGTGAGCGGCTTTATCGCGGACCGTCTCGACGTGCTCTGCGAGTTTTACCGCGAGGGCATACGGGTCATGTGCCTCAGCCACTTGAGCGCGACCTCTTGGGCCGACTCCAGCGCCGAGTTGAACGATCCTCCCGGCTTGACCGATTTTGGGCGCGACGTGATCCGCACCTGCAACGAACTCGGTATGCTCGTCGACTTGGCGCACTGCTCCGACTACACCTGCAGAGATGCCTTAACAGTGGCGACGAAACCGATGATAGCCACCCACACCAAAGCCCGGGCGCTCAGCCGGAGTCTGCGCGACATGCCGGATGACCTGATGCGGGAAGTGGCGGAGGGCGGAGGCGTGGTCTGTGTCTTGGCGCCGACGCCGCGAACTCCTCGCGAACGGCACGAGGCCCGGCGCAAGCGCGACGACGCCCTACACCAGCGCTACCCCGACCCGTTCGAGCGCGCCCGGGCCAAGTTGGCCGACGCGGAGGTCTGGGGCACCAAGCTCGACCTAGCCACCATTGACCATGTAATCAATGCGGTGGGAATCGACCATGTCGGCCTTTCCTCCCATGCACAAAGTGTGCCGCAGTGGAAGGAGTACACCGCGGCGTTGATCGACCACGGCTATTCCGAGACGGACGCGGCCAAGATCATGGGGGAAAACGTCGTGCGGGTGCTGGCCTCGGCCTAGGACGCCGGCTGAGCGCTGTTCAACGAGACGGTGCCACGTACGCTGAACCCGATCTACCGGTTGCACTCGCGTTTACGGGAAACGGGATCGGGATCTCATCGCCGTGCCAAGGGAAAGCGTAACTCGGCTTATTGCTGAACCGGGAGAGACCGGCGTTGAGGCTCACCCGCGTAGCGGGCGGCAGATTGACGGCGACATACCGGCCGTTTACGGGCGTTATGGTCGGTGCTGCCCCATTCTCCGTTTTCACCTCCGTGAAGGTGTGCTCCCCGAAGGAACCCGCTTGCACGATCAATCGTCGCTCCTTTTCCCGACTGCAATTCACGAGCTGAAGCCCCACGGCGTCGGCTGCGAGATGATCGACGAGGGCAGCGACGTCGGGAGGTAATCCGGGACGCTGCTCGTCTCGGTCGTAGTAGCGAACCGTGGCGCGCAGCAGCCCGCCGTTGTAGATGGACTGGGGAGCCCCCATCGTCACTTGGGTCAGGCCCTTGGTAAAGACCGGGTTCTCGGGAATGGCGTTTTCCTGCAGTCTTTCGATCACGGTGCGCTGGTCGTTGCGCATCTGGTTAATGGCCTGCATTGACCACTCCGACTCGGCCGCTAGGATTTTCTCGGGCCAGTCCGGGTTCTTGCCGTCGTAGTACTGGAACCGGGCGAACTCGGTCTGTCCTCCGTTCTTCTCGCTGGCAACCGCGCCAACCGAATTCCAGTCGCGCTCGACCTCCCCCTCGCGCACTTGCTCGATCAGCTCGTAGTCCTCCCGCGCCATGGAGGCGTGGTACAGGTGGGCCAGCTCCTGCATACGCCAGGGAATCGGGCCGGTGTAAACGTGGCGCATCGGCACAATCGTGTCTTCCCGCCGCGGCAGGGGTGGGTCGTACTGCCAGCCAGAGGGGCCGTAGCGCGTCGGCATAATTAGCTGACCGTCCTCTCTCTTGATGGAGGCGTCGAGGAGGATTTTGACCTGATCGCGGAGCAGATCGAGGTAGCCGAAGTCGCCGGTCAGCAGCAGGGCGCATTCGGCGGCGATGTTGAGGCTGTGAAACATGATGTTGAAGCCCTGATAGTGGTTCCAACCGTACTGGCCGCCCCAGAAGTTGCCGTTGCGACGCTCGCCGATGATGCCGTTGGGACCCACGTTATCGGGCATGATGCCGCCGTTTTGCGCGGCGCGCTCCATCCACGCCTCGGTGTACTCCAGCACCCAGCGTTTGTACTTCTCGTCCCCCGTGTACAGATAGGCGTGGGTCACCAGTGCTGTGGCACCTAGGTTGTTGGGCGTGTCCGACTGCAGAATCAGCTTGTTGAACAGATCGACGATCTCCTCTCGTCGCGCCGGGTCCTCCCACCAGTCGAGCTCGAGGTCTTCCACGATCGGGTAGAGACTGGCGCGGACGCCGTAGTAGTTGACTTCGCTGCCCAGCCAGCGCCCCGCGAGGAGCATGGCGTGCGCGGTCTCGGCCCCCACTTCCTGCAACGGCCCTTCGCTCGACTGGAAGGGGGACCGCAGAATTTTGTGCTCTGGATCGTAGTTGGGGGCCTCCGGGTCCTCGCCGGTGTAGAATCCGGCGAATAACTGGGCGCGCCGGGCCATCTCCGAGATCGTCGGGTCGGCCACGCCGAAGTCGTAGAAGGCCATCATGCCCTCTCCGAGATGATGCCACTCCATGGCCTGATTGAGATTCCAGAACTCCCGCCGGGCCGAGGGCCGGAAGACCTTCTTGTGGTCGTTAAACCGGGTGCGATGGACGATGTTCTCATCGCTGATGCGGACTGTCGCGTTCCACGCCGTTGCCGCCATCTCGAGCACGCTATCGTCCGCCCCCACGGCGTAGAACAGGCCCCAGTTGTAGAATTGCTCGAAGAGATCGTCGAAATCCTCAGCGTAAAGGATGGCTCCACCACGCTCCGTACACTGGCGAAACCTGAATCGAGCTCCCTCCTCCATCTGGGCGATGAGATTGCGCTCTAGTAGGGCCCAAGCCGGCGGCGCACTCACCTCGGTCGCAGTGATCTGCGGCAATGCACTCATATCGGTCACAGCAGCCTCCTTGATCGTTGGTTAGTCATCCGTTGCTGACCGCCAATCTGCTTCACCCGCCGACAATGGCCCGCATGACGCTGCTTTCTGCAAAAGCGGCGGACAAAGGCGAGCGTCTTGTGGTATGCGACGTGTGGGAGCAGGGATGGAATATAGAGTCTAAGCCAAACCGGGAAAACTCACTTTTCGCCCCAACGGTCTGGACGCGGTCGAGGCGGCGAATCGGCCTCGACGAGACCATCACCTCGCCGTTTCCACTGCGGCCCCGCCGAGCGGTTTTTCGGCCGCCGACTTGATCTGCTCGCTATAACGCTCCTCGCCTAGGGTCTCCTTCTTGTTGAGAAAGCGGCTCTGCGCCGGGACGATCTTCTGGCTGCGATCCCGGATGGGGAAGCGGACGGGTGCGTGGTTCTCGCGGTGCGACTGGCGCAGGCCGATGGCGATCTCGAGCACCTTGCCCATGTTGGCCCCGCTGCAGCGGGGTTCGATGCCTTGGTCGAGGGCCTCGACGATGGACTGGATGCCGCTGCGCTGGCGCGTGCCGCTGGGGTTGATCCAGTCGTCTGGATCGCCGAATTCCGCGAAGAAACCTTCCTCCTCCACCAGCTTCTTGTGAGGCTCGCCCCGCCAGAGATGACCGCTGTTCCAAGTCGAATGGTACACGCCCTTACTGCACACTACCTCGATGCCCTCGAGAGGCGAGCGCTTGGTGTGGATGAAGGCGTCCGCGCCGTTGGCGAACCGGATGTGCCCACCCATGCACTGGTCGTCGTCCGAAAACGGGTCGCCGAGGCACCAGCCGGTCACCCATTCCACGTCAGCGTCGTCGGCGAATAGGCGCAGGACGCTGAGGCCTTGGCAGCCGCCCCCCGAGATCTCGTTGGTGGACTGATACAGATTGATGCTGCACAGCTCCCCTAGGTCGCCTGAGTCCATGAGGTCCTTAACCTTCCAATGTTGGGGCATGTTTCGGTAGGCGTCCCCCGAGGCAAAGGCGATGCCCCGCGATTCGCAGGCCCGAACCATGGCGTCGGCTTCCGCCAGACTCGCCGCCATCGGCTTTTCGCAGTAAATGGCCTTGACGTCGGCACCAGAACAATCGATGACGACCTGCGGGTTGGGCTGTACCGGCAGGATTGGGGCGGCGATGTCGATCTCCTCTTGGGCGAGCAGTTCGCGGTAGTCGGCATAGCCCTGCACCGGGAAGTATTCCAGAAACAGCTTCAGATTGTCGGCGTCTGGATCGGCGGCAGCGACGATCTCGGTGCGCGGATTGCCTGCGTACCCCCGGGCGTGTCCGTGCCCCTTGCGACCGCAACCGATCAAGGCGACGCGATAGGTCCTGTTGTCTTGGGTCATAAGCTCTTTCCTCCTGATTAGACTGCATCGACAGAACGCACAAATTATCGCTTCTTTAATTGGTTCCGGACAAGCAGGCGATTCCTCCGGAGGCCGTCAACTCGTCCCATACAAACTCCGGTGCCGCGGAGCGCCGGAACGGAGCACAATGGCCGCTTCCTGCACTCCACAAGCCCCCTTGCGCTTTGCTCGCAGCATCATCGCCGGGACCTTGTTGTCCCTGCTCATCAGCGTCGGCTTTGCCTACTGCCGGCTGGCCCTGTCCACGGCCGGTATGTCCTCGGACTACATCACCGCCGGGGCCGTGGCCGTCTTCTTCCTCCTCACCGCTTTTCTCAATCCGTTGCTCAAGCTGCTGCATCCGCCTTGGGGCTTCAATCGCGGCGAACTGGCCGTGGTTTACGTGATGCTCATCATCGCCTCGACCATTCCCACTTGGGGCTTTTCGGCCAACCTCATCCCAATGCTCCCGGCGGTTTACTACTTCGCCACGGCCGAGAACGACTGGGCCGAACTCATTCACCCTCACGTCCACCGCTGGATGGTGGTTCAGGACCGCGATGCCGTCACCTATTTCTTTGAGGGCCTGCCCGAAGGCACGGCCATCCCTTGGAGTGCTTGGGTCGTGCCGCTGGTCGCTTGGCTCACCTTCATCGTGGCCATATACCTGATGATGATCGCGCTGATGGTGCTGCTGCGCCGGCAGTGGGTGGACCACGAGCGCCTGCTCTTCCCGCTAGTGCAGTTGCCTTTGCAGATGATCGAGGAGGGCCAGCCCGGCGATCGCTTTGGCCCATTCCTGAAGAGCCCGCTCATGTGGGTTGGCTTCTTGGTGCCGTTCTGCCTGATGAGTACCCACGGACTGAATTTCTATTTCCCGGTCATTCCCAAGGTCAACCTGTACACCGTCATCGTACCCTTTCGCGACTTCGGCGCCCTCGAAATCCTCCTCAGCTTTACCGTCCTCGGTTTGGCTTACTTCCTCAGCTTCGCGTTGGCTTCTAGCCTCTGGGTGTTCCACTTGCTGGCCAACCTGCAGATGGGGCTCCAGTACACCATCGGCTACCGGCTGTCGGGGGAAATCGAGAAGTTCATGGAGGGGACCCTGATGCTGGCGCACCAGGGCATGGGTGCCATGCTGGCCCTCATCGCGTACGGCATCTGGACAGCCCGCGATCACCTCAAGGCGGTCGCCCGCAAAGTCTGGCGTTCCGGTCCCAACGCCATTGACGACAGCGGTGAGATGCTCTCCTACCGGGCGGCCGCCCTGCTGCTGGGCGTCTGCAGCCTTTACGTGACGGTCTGGCTCACCTTGTCGGGGGTGCCGCTGTGGGTGACCATCGTCTTCCTACTGGTGGCGTTCGGCGTCTTCCTGTTCATGGCCCGCCTCATCGCCGAGAGCGGCTTGGGCTTCATCCGGCCCCAGATGACGTCCCAGACCATCGTCATCAACTTTCTCGGCACTGGTTCCGTCACTCCGTCCGGCATCTTCAGCTTGGCCATGACCTTTAGCTGGGCCGGCAACCTGCGCATCCTGCTCATGGCCTCGGCCATCAACGGCATGAAGTTGGCCGAGGGCGTCGGTGCGCTCCGGCGTCCCCTTTTCTGGGCGATGGTCGTCGCCATGCTCGTCAGCCTGCTCTCCTCGGTCTGGCTCGTCATCTACCTCGCCTACGAGCACGGCGGCATCAATCTGGAGTTGTGGGCGTATCAGGCCATGGCCAAGGGGCCCGCCAACTTCACCGCGTACAAAATTCTGAACCCCGTCAGCCTGTTGGAGCCTTTCGATGTGATGGGCCCGCGGTTGTTGTTCACCGGCATCGGCGGTGCCGTCATGACCGCCCTCATCTGGGCCCGGCACCATTTCCTGTGGTGGCCCATACACTATATCGGCTTCGCCGTCAGCGCCACCAACATGACCTCGGCGAGCTGGTTCAGCATCTTCTTGGGATCGGTCCTGAAGGCTTTCATCCTTAAGTACGGTGGGGTCCGGCTCTACCGCGCCCTACGACCCCTCTTTCTCGGTTTCATATTGGGGCAGATTACCTGCTCCGCGTTCTGGCTCGTCGTCGACTTGCTGGCTGGTGGCACCGGCAACAAAGTCCCGGTCTTCTCCCACCACTACTAGCTCCTCCTGCTTCACAACCGCGCCGCCAACTGGTCGAGCAGCAATAGGAAAGCCAACGGGAAGAAATCCCCGAGAATGAGTCCGAGAAAAAATGGCCGCAGTCGGCTGAACAGCTTGGGACCGCCGTACTGAAGTATCGCGGTCTTCAGGAGCCAGGCCACCAGCACCGTGAAGAACATCTTGTGAATCACTAGGCTGATGGGAAAACCGATCGGGTGCAGAGGCCACCAGACGAATTGCTGGCGCAGTAGTAGCAGCCCGCCCATAATTCCACCACCGATGGCCATATACCCCCAGTATTCCCATTGGGGTCCCACGGTGGTGCGCAATCGGACCAAGGCGTCCTCGAAGGGATACTGTGACTGACCGGCGAAATAGTGGGAGGTGTTGTGCCCGCCGTGCTCGTAGGCAATGGTCAGCAGCACCCAAGCCGAACTGCACATGGTCACGATCAGCGCCACCACCAGACTCGGGAAGATGAACCGCCGTCCTCGCTTGACGTGCTCTTCGACCACCTTGAGCCCGTTGGCGCAGGAGACCATCACGAAGGTTATGATGTCGCTGGCCCACATGTAGGTGAGGGACAGGGCGGCGATGCCGGTTGCTCCCAAGGCCCGGGTGCCGATCCCCCCAACGACTACGTCGGAAGCTACCATCGGCGCCAGCAGATAGGGCAGGCCCCCTTCGGAGATGATCCGGGTGATACCGAGAAACAGGATGAAGGCTAGAGAGAGAAAGATCACCGCGACCCACGCCGGCAGACCCGCCTGCCACAACCAGAAGCCCATGAAGCTCACACAACCTAACAGCAGCAGCACGGCTGCCCGGTAGGAGAGGATTTCGTCGCTGTCGTCCATGCGCTGGCCGCGCCCGAACGCCTGTCTCACCACCTGTGCGATGTGGCCGCGGCCGTTCCACAGGCTGAACAGTGCCAGCACGAGAAAGGCCCCGAAACCTTGGTGCGAGGCAATGGTGCCCCCGCGGGAGAAGTGGCTGAACAGCGGTTCGTGGCGCTCGACCCCCAAGGCGATCATCACTGCTTCTTGGGCGAAGTTGATGATCGCGAAGACCCAGAACCCCAGCAAAACTTCGCGCCGCACTAAGTACGTGAAGCCGATCATCATGAAATTGATGCCGATTCGCAGGCGTAGCTGGTCCTCGAGGAAATAGAGATAATACCCCCCGATAGCGATCTGGGGCAGGAAGGGAAAGTGGCGGTTGATGCCGTTGTAACTCTGGATGAAGAAGGGAATGGCGAACCCGAGCCAGAACAGCCAACTCTTGAACAGCGGTTTGATCAGTTCAGGGGATTTCCCGTCTTGGATCATGGCGATCGGCAGCTGGGTCATGGGGAAGATCAGGCGTTCGTGGTCCACCCATTGCCTTCGCAGGATGACCATGATGGCGATCATCGCAATGTGCAGCGAGAGGGCGAAAGGCAACCAGTGGAGTAGGGGGGGGATCCACATCCGCCAGGGCACGCCATCGGCCCCGCCTTCGTAGAAATCCTTGATCTCGCCGAATTCCTTGCTGGGAATGGCCCAATCCGGGATCAACGGCAGCAGTTCGTAGGCCCAGTTATTTTCCGGACTGGCGTAATAGACGACGCTGGTCAGCATCGGCAGCAGATAGGAGACAATGCCGCAGGTGGACACCGCTGAGCCGACGATCCACATCACGTACATCTGCGCCAGTTCGGCCGAGGTCAACATCCACCGCCGGCGCATGAGCCCCGCGAGCGGGTTAGCGACCAGTATTACGAGGAACAGTATGATCAGAGCGCCCGGCGTGTAGTACCACCCGGTGAATCCGGAGCGCTTGAGCATCATGTCGGTGTACTGGGAACCGGCCCCGACCAGCAGGCAGCCGAGGGTGCCCAGAAACAGGGCTCGATAGGTTGGGCTCAAGGAACTCACGGGCCCGCCGCCGATTCGCCCACCCTGCCCATGCGCCGGTAGAATTCTTCCACCTCGCGGTGGACAGCAGAGTCCTCGCCAGCCTGTTGCGCCAGTGCCCGCACGTGCGGCAGCGCTGCGGCCTGGTTGCCCCGCTGGAGTTCCAACTGGGCAAGTTGCCGATGCAATGGCAGCGCCAGCGGATCCAGTTCGAGGGCGCGGCGGTAGGCGGCGGCGGCCCCGTCGAGGTCGCCCAGATAGCTGCGGGATTGGGCTAGGCGGGCGTGGAGGATAGCGCGCTCGGGTTCCCCAGCCGTCAGATGCTCGAAGTGCTGTTCCGCCCGCGCATAGTCTCTCGTGTCGAGGCTCATCGCGGCCAGCCGGAAGCGGACGTCGGTGCGGTCGGGATAGTGGTGCAGCAGGCGCTCCCAGCTTGCCGTCGCTCGGCGGAAATCCCCGCGTCGCGCCCGCACGGCACCGGCGGCGTCGAGGGCGATCTCGTGCGTTGGTTCCATCTCTAGCGCCTGCTCGTAGTGCCGAAGCGCATTGGCCAGCAAGCCCTCCGCGGCGTAGGCCGATGCCAAATAGACGTGCTCTTGGCTGTCGCCCTTCATATTCATGGCCGGGATGCCGACGTTGAGGCCCACCACCAGCGCGGTGGGCAAGGCCAGCCCCCCGGCCAGTTGCCGCCCCCGCAACAGGCGCAACCGCGTCAGTGCGTAGCCGGCGAACAGGAGCAGGGGAGGAATGACCGGGAGACGATAGCGGCCGGTGACAAAGAACAAGACTACTGCTAGAGTGTAGGCGGCGATAAACAGCAGCAGCAGGTCGGCGGCTGGTGAGCGGGCTTGGGGAGCCCGCAGGTAGAAAAACAGCCCTGTCAGGGCGAGCGGCCCCACGAGGCCGAAGGGGAAAGCGAGGCCGCGGATCCACAACAGCGTCTGCAGCAGCGAGGACTGGTGGCGGGCGTAATAGAGGTTCAGGTTGCGCGGGATCTCGTCGCCGCGCCAGAAGAGATAGAGCTTGCGCAGTTGCAGGAGGACATAACCTGCCGGATCAGCGGCGACATAATCATAGGAGCGGCCGAAAAAGTATCCCGAGGAGGCCCCTTTGGCGGTGATGCCGGCCTCCCGCTCAGGCATGGCGGTCAGTTCCCGCCAGTCGCGCCCGGGGCGGATGTTCGTCGTGCGGTCGTAATCGGGATTGTTGCCTAGGTAGAAATTGACGCCGGCGTTGTAGGAGATCAGCACCCACTCGCCCCCGACGACGCGGTTGCGCAGGGTGACCGGCGCGATGACCAGTGCAAGGCCGAGAATTAGTGCGCCCAGTGTAGAGGCCGGTGCCCGAGCTTGGTGTCGTGCCCACAGGAGGGCAACAGGAATGAAGAGGAGCACGCTGGCGACGGTCAGCGCAGTCACTCCGAGGAGAAAGCCCGCGACCAGCCCGCGACCGATACCGCCGGCTGCTGCCCAGATCAGGGCAAGCAGCGCTAGGGTGTTGAGGAACACCGCCAAGCTGGTGGGTAACAGCTCACCTTCGAAGTAGAGGAAAGGGCCGTAAAGCGCGGCTGCGGCCGCGGCGAACCAGCCCACTGCGGAAGAGGAAAACGCACGGCGGCCCAAGAAGAAGACTAGGAGGCAGACCGCGGTCCCGGAGATCGCCTGCACGAGCCGGGGCAGGTGGTAATCCTCGCCGAACAGGGCGAACAACCCGCCGAGAAAATAGGGATACAGCGGCGGCTGCCAGAACGGCTGCGAGGCACCGAGCCACTGGCCCGCGGACAGGTGCAGGGCTGTGCGCACATAGGTTCGGGCATCGACGATGGGATGGAAGAAGAGCGGGCTATCATCGGCCTGGAGTAGGTAGAGCAACCGCAGGGTGAGGGACGATAGGGCCAGCAGGGCCAAGCCGATTTGGTGCCGACGTTCCATAGAAAAAAAAACGCTGGACAGGTCTAACTAACCTGTCCAGCGCGAGTTTTGCAAGAGACTCTTCTAGGGGGCTTAGAACTGAGCCTTGATCCGGCCCCAACTCTCCGACTCGACCGAGGTGTCCACGTCGGGCCAGTTAATGGACGGGTTGATCGGCTCTAGGAGGTAGTCGCCTTGGCCCAGCCAAGTGCCTCCGACGAGGCCGCTACCGCTGCTCCAGTGGCCACCGCGATCGACGCCGTCGTCGTCGTTGGTCCCGAAGGTGATATGGACGATCTGCCCCTCGCTGATTGTTGCCGCGGTGATGTCGTCGGGCCCGAAGTCTTCGCCCAAGCCGGTAGTCCAAGAGTCGATCGGTTGGATCCGGTGCTCGTAGTGATAGGTACTCTCGCCGAACTCCTCGCCCTCGAAACCGTGTACCAGGGTGTACCACTCGTTGTCGCCGTTATCCAGCCATTCGCAGCCGATGCACATGCCGATCACCATCCAGAAGCCGCCATCGGGCAGCTTCGGCAGGGCGTAGTTGAAGCCCCAGTAGGCGGCGACGTTCGTCTCGAGCAGATCCCTCACTTCCTGCTCCGAAAGGTGTCGGGTCGTGAAGAAGTACTCGTTCGAGTCGTCGAGGTACCAGTCGTAGGAATCGGGACGGTCGATGTTGTGGACGTCGTCAAACACGGAGTTGCAGTAGTAGAGCTGGCCGGTACTGGCGCTCCAGCCGACCCGGTAGGTGGTTTGGAAAGAACTGGCATCGTTCTCACCGCGGCCGAGTCCCTCGGAGGGATGGAATTCGCCCAGCGGATAGAGGTCTTCGGTGAACATCCAGTACTGGTCACCCGGGACGGCGGCCCAATCGGAACAATCACCGTCGATCGTGGGCTCGAGGCCGGGGGGGAACTGGACCGCGTTACGGACCTCACCCGGAGGGTCGTGGGCCCAAATGGCCGTCGAAACTGCAATTAGGCCGATGGCAATCATCCGTATTTTACGCATGATCATCTCTCCTTACGTAAAGGGCGGTTAGTGAAAAAGCGTACAGATAACACATCTGCCGCCTGAGGGCTTGAGAACTTGTGCCTGAGCTACGCTGCTAAAGGTACGAACTAACTTTATGCACTACAACTAAAATTTTGCTGCGCCACAAAAATAAATTAATAGGCGAGGGAGAGGATCCCAATAGCCGTTTTTCGTCCGTCATCGCTGTCCAACTCGACCTGCACTAAATAGACCCCGGGCAGAGCCAAGCGACCGGCATCATCGCGGCCGTTCCAGCGATGGGTGAAGTTGCCGCTGGCCATTGCGGCCGGCGGCAATTGCCGCACTCGGCCCCCGTCCAGCGTCCATATCTGCACCGCAACCGGGCGCGCTGCGGTCAGATCGCGCAGGTCGAAGGAGACGATGACCTCGTCGTTGACCCCGTCCCCGTTGGGCGTGAAGACTCTAGGGTGGATCTCGAGCCGTTGCACTAGGTCGCCCCCAGTGGGCGTGCGCACGGAGAGGCCGTCCCCGACGAAACGGATTGTGGCGTTTCCAGGGGTGATGTTCTGCTTCAGATCCGGCTCCCGGCTGTCGTAAACCCAACCGCTGAATTCGGTGCCGAAACGCAGCACGCGGGCGCTGAACTCCACTTCGATCCGCTTTTCGCTGTCCTGCTGAGGATCCTCCAGCCGGTCGAAGGAGACGACGATGCGATCCTGCTGGATTTCGGGCGGGAATCGCTCCATGATTTCTTCCCTGCCCACTCGCACCGATCGGACCCCGGCGGCTGGTCCGCCGGTGAATATCTCTAGACGGTCGAAGCCGCGATTGCCATCGCGGAGGATGGGCTTGACCACATACGTGAAGAGATGAGGCTCGAAACTGTCCACCTCAATGGGCCAGATTTCGCCGATGAGTTCCGCCGCGGCGAGAGTCTCGGAAAACAGCAGGGACAATTCGTCTAGGCGTGGCGTCCGATCACGGGTCGCTAGCAGGACGATCTCGAACTGAAGATACCGGCTCGGGCCAGAAGAGAGCAACGGGGTGCCGTCCGTCCAGGTAGCAGCGGGTGAGCCGGCGACGCGTTCGCCGCCGGCGAAATCGTAGGTGGCAGACCAGAAGCTCCAGTTATCTAGGTCCGTAGTGCGTTTGACTTCGTCCGACGTGAGATTCTGCTGGTACGTGACGAAGTCGATTGGCTGGAACTTTCCGCTCAACGTGCGCCGCAGGAAGAGGTCTGGCTGCGGGGTATTTCCGGTGCGAGTGCGTATCTCTATCTGGGTGCCGAGGGGCCGGTCTCCGGTCCAACGAATCTTGCTCCAGGCCATGGGCTGGCCAAAATCCAGTATCTGCGAGCGATAGATGGAGCGGCGCATATAACCCTCACCGTATATCTCGATTTCGGCCATCTCCCAAGTCCGCTCGGGAATGTAGGGCCGGACCGAAACGAATCGCTCGTGGCGGACGGGGAATCGAAAATCGATCACCGAATTCAGATTCTCCCGAGTCTGGATCAGGGCTTTGAAGTTGGGGTCCGTGGCCGACGAATCAACGTAACCGGTGGTTTCGGAGAAACGCTTGAACTGCACCTGCCCCGGCCGGTCGCTGCCGCCCCCTCCGGGGCGCTCCTCGATGGGAGCGGCATTATCGGTCACAGCGATCTCGTACCACTCGAGATAATTGTCGGCAAAGCTGGTCTCCCCGAACAGCTCTGGAGCTGGCTTCGGCTCCTCCATCGCAGCGATAGCGGCAGCGTCGTCTAAGCGGCCTAGCCGCGGATAGACACGGACGCGGTTGATAGGCATTTCCGCTCCGAGGTTGACGATGACGGCCGAGGCATGGCCCCCCCAGAATACGCCGCCGCGGATCAGTGGCACAGCCTCTAGCGGATTCTGTGTGATCAGTATCAGGCGGGTGGTGGCGGGATCCCCATCGATGAGCCGCAGCAGATCCTCAGTCGGGTGTGCGTTGGTGTTGTGACCGTGAAAAATGCTGCCGCCGCGGGCGAACAGGAGGCTGTCGAGGGACAGATTCACCAGAGGGTCGACCTGGATTGCCTGGAGCGCACCGGCTTCCACCGCGGGCAGGTCGGGTCCGCGATAGTTGTACTCGGCCAAGAAGGTCCCTCCCCCGACCTCTTCAACGGAGTGGACCGGATGCTCCCGGAGCACATTGCCGGCCGCGTCCACGACCACATAGGTCCCTGCCGCTTCTCCCTCGTCGGGGACGACAAAGCGTTCCCAAGAGTTCGGGCCGGATCCCAGATGAAATTCGGCACGAGCACACAGTGTGCTGGCCAGAGCCAGCAACAGGGCACCGGTCGCAAATCCGCTGCGGACGAGCATAGTCTTCACCAGATTCCTCAATAAGCTACGGCGATCACGCGAGAACGTTTCCGCCTTCCGGCCTCTGCATCCGCGGCCGCGCCGACTTGGCAGAGGTAGAGACCGGGGGCTACTGGGGCACCGCTATCGTCGCGGCCGTTCCAAGCGACAACCTGTGGACCGCCCACCAACTGGAGCTCTAGGCGGCGGACGGGATCGCCGCTTAGGGAGTAAATCCGCACCACGACCGAACGAGAAGCGGCGACGGCGAACAGGGAGAAACTGATCTGGGCCTCGTCGTTGATCCCGTCGCCGTTGGGCGTAAAGGGATTGGGGGTGATGGAGAGATCGGCGACGACGTCGCCTATTTCCCCGGCCTGGATGGCCAAGGAGCTTGCCGGGCGCAGGGTGGTGACATCTTGGTCCGCAGCGCCCTGCCAGAGCGCCGCCAGACTGCTGTGGCGCACGGCCACTTCCAACTGGGTGCTCGGCAGGTACACGGCAGAGTAGAAGCGCAGGCGCAACAGTCGCCCAGGGCCGACCACCCGGCCGCGCTCGTTGGTGCTCAACCGAGCGTACTGGCTATCGCTCAGGGAATCCCCAAGCGCGGTGAACACCGTCTGTTCCCCCAAGCTCGTCACGACTCGAAAGTAGCGCACCGGGCCTTTTTCTTCCTCGGGTAAGCTCTGGTAGGTGTTGCTAGCTACTTCCTCCAGCTCTGCTCCAGCTCGGCGAAAATGGCGAATCGCTCCCCGCTCGTTTTCGGGCAATCGGTTGTGGCTGTTTGCGGTCAGCAGCCGGCCGTCTAGGCCGGTGGGCACTTCGTCGCCGGGGTCGAGCTGGTGGTAGTAGAGGCGGGGGAGCAACCCCTCGGGGGCGCTCCGCATCGGTGCGGGTAGGCGCAACCAGAGCGAATCTCCCTCGCTGAGTACCTGAAGGACCTGGCCATCGGCATCCTCGAGTCCTTCGGCGTGGGGCCGCTCGAAGAGCTGTGCGGGCTCGCTGCGAGACAGTTCGGGTTCGGTGCCGATCGCTAGGTCTATCACGCGGAGATCGATCGGCGGATCGGCCCTGACGAGGACCTCGTCGAAACCCGGGCTGTGGCTACTGGAGGGCTGCTCGAGGAAACTGGGCTGCACGAAGACCTCAAAGGTATCGAGACGGCCGGCGGTCGCCAGCTCGGGCCAGACCTCGGCACCCAGTCGCTGGGCCACAGGCGTCTGCAAATCGACGCTGATCTGCTCAATGGCCGGCACCGCCTTGCGGTCGCGATTGACGAGGCGCACCTGGATCTTCAGGAAACGGCGCAGCCCTGGCGAGGTGGCCGGATCGCCGGAACGCTCGTACTTCCTGCTCCAGGCGCTCCATCCCGGCCCTGCCACGTCCGACGTGTCGATAGGGCCTTTCTGGGTAAAGGACAGCCTTTTGTGCTGGGACTTGGTCTTTTCGTTGCCGGTCTTGTCGAAGTAGCGGATGCGCTCCACTAGCTGGTCGCCGGTGCGGGTGCGGATCTGCACCTCGGAGCCGGGGGGTGCCTCGGCCTCCCAGCGAACCGCGCCGAGGGTGACCACGCCGGGCAGTTCGATCAGGTCCGATTCCAGTACCGCTTCGGCGGGAGGGCCCTCGGAGAAGATCCACATCAGCCGAATCCGTGGCCAGACGCGGCTGGTGAGTTCAGTGCTGTCCCCTTGGAGAGCAAAAGCGATCATATCGAGGAAGCGGACGCGGCGGGCTGGGGCCAGTACATCGGCGAGGAGGCGGAAATAGCCGTTATCGATGTTGGTCTCGCGCTCGACCGAGGAGAGTTGCTCCCACTGGAGGTTCCCCTGCGCGTCCTTGGTGCCGTTCGACCCGCGCAAGATGTAGCCCCGCGGCGGGTTCTGGCTGATGGTGCGGATCTCTTTCAACCAAACGGTGCCACCGATATCGATGGTCAGCGTATTCTGTCCCGGAGCGGAGATGAGGTAGGTACTGAGCTGATTAGCGCTGCCATAACTCCCATCGAACATTGCAGCGGGAGCGCCGCCGGTCGAAGTCTGCTCCACCGTGCCGCCGCCAGCCAGTATCTCAATACCGATCTCGTCCCCCTGCCCCCAAGCCTCCACCTCGGCAAGGCGCGGCAACTCGTGGCGATAGTGGACCCGCCTTCCCTGCCGGTCTTCAGGGAGGGCGAAATAGGTGTCTTCATCCACTGGCTCCTCAAAGTCCCCGTCCTTCAGGAAGTAGACGATGTCGCCGCGTTCATCCGCCGGTAGGATCTGCCATTGCTCCTCACTGAGCTGCTCGGCGCGGCTCCCGCGGGAGTCCGTGACCACGATGCGGATGATTTCGACCAGCTTGCCGTTCCACTCTGGACTCGGTTCGGCAACTCCATAGTAAGCGCTGGAGTTCTTGTTGCTGTCCGTGACGGGCAGGCGTCTATTCTGTGCAACCCGGTCGTCTGCGGGCAGGTCGTTGCTGACCCGTTCTGCGTCGAAGACGAAGGTGCGCTGGTCCGTGTTCACTCCTTCAAAGGGAATGAAGGTCTCCATGTTGCCGGGCGTCTCATCCGCGTAGTTCCCTTGGGCCGGCCCGAGGAGGAGGATGAACCGGTAAAAGGGATCCCCGATCGCCTCCTCGGCGAAGGATAGCCGAACTCTCTCCAGGGGCACCGGCCGGCCCAAGTCCACTTCGACCCACCAGTCTTCGGGTGGGTCGTCGAGGTTGGGTTCCCAGAAGGTGTCCGGATCCCCGTCGGCGATATGCTGCATCAGGTGGGGATTGGAACCGGCGCGGCTCACGCCGGGTCGGACTAGGTAGTCGTAGATGAGATTGCCGCTTAGGTCCCGGACCGAATTGCCTTGGAAATCCAGCCTGAGGGTGCTGTCCATGTTGGCTATGCGCGGAGCGGAGCGGGTGAGGGTCACCGGCCGACCGAAGGAGCGGTCGGACAGCAGTTCATAGACCGTGCGAAAGTTCCGTGCCCGCACCGCGCCATCCCTCTCGACGCGGACGAGGTGGACGGGCATCGTCCACGCCTCCCAGTGTCGCGCTTGGTTGACGACGATCTGATCGTTGCGCAGGTCGTAGCCCTTTTGCGCCCACAGTGGGCTGCCGCCGATCAGCAATAGAATGCCGCAAAGTGTCTGGACGACCGCGTCGAGGGCGCGGTCTGTTCGTCTAGTCATTGCGCCTTTTCCAATCCAGCGTATATGCTGATGAACGATTGCACCCTCGTGAAGGCATCCTCTCCTCGCGGATCTTTGCGCTCCACCACAAATCTCGTGACTAGCCACACCTCGTAGCCCTGATAGGCCGAGGTGCTGGTGAGCTGCAAGCCGTAGGACACGGTGGTGAAATCGGCTGTGCGGCCGTTCAAGTCCCGGGAAAGGAGGTATTCGACCCCTCCCTGCAAGGTGGTGGCGTACAGCAGCGGCACGATCACCAAGCCGGAAAACAACTCTGTCAACGTGGTGCGTTCCTCGTCGCTGAACAGACTGCGACTCTGGTTTATGTATTCACTCTTCCACCGCGGCACGAGTTCCAGTGGCCCCAAACGATAGCGGTAGGCGGCCTTGTTGATGAGGCCGAAGAAGAAGTCGGACTCGGCGAGGCCATGGCGCAGCCTTTCCTGCTCGTCCAGCCGCTGGGCGAAGCGGAGATAACTCAACTTGCTCTGCACGAACCAAGGCCCCATCTGCCAGTGGTGGCCGACGAAGGAACGGTTGATCGAGGCGTCTCGGGCCAGCAGCGGATCGGCTAGGCGCACGACCCGTCCGCCGGCGAGGGAATTGTTGGGTGCCCATTGCAGCAGCGGGTCGGCGATATCGTCGTGGACCAACTCCAACATTTGAAAGAGGCGCAACCGCCCCCAACGCGGCGAGGTCCGATCGCATTCCAGGACCGCGTAGTCGCTGTGATTGCGCTGTTCGGAGGCGATCGATTCCTCGCGGAGCGCACCGACTTTGACCTCTAGACACGGGGTCAGATGGACTCCCCCAAACAGGTTGAAGCCCCGGCGATCCCTGCGGTAGGGGTAGTCTGGCTCCTCGTCATTCTCAAAACGATCGACCCAGTAGTTGTGGTTCATGTCGACCCCGAGCAGGAATTCGGGACGGTCGGTGCCGAACCGCAGAAACGGCTCCTCGTAGTCGGGGATGGTATTGGGCTGAGCCCGATTGTCGTTTTGGTTGAAGTCGGGGATGAAATCGTTGTTGCGATCCCAGCCGGGAAAAACGCGGAAGTCGACGGCACCCAGTTCCGCGGCAAAGGGATCGGCCGTGCCTTGGGCTACGGTGTCGAGGCGGAATAGGTCGGGGAGGCGGTCCTGATCGTCGTTGTCGTCCACCAGTTCCAGTTTCAACCGGTCCTCATCGTAGAACATGGTGCCGTCTGCATCTATGACGAAGGTTTGGGTATTGTACAGGGGATCGATGGCGTAGGCCTCGCCAAAGAAGAAGAACGGATGGGCCTGCTTGCTTAGGTTCAACATATAGGCCGGCCGGGTGCGCTGGCCGCGGACGCCGGACGAGACCTCGTGGCTTTCGGCCAGCGGATTGGGGTATTTGCGGTAGCTCCACCCTAGGTCGTATTCGCCGTAGAAATCAAAGCCCCACACGTCGTTCACCTTCAGGCTGCTGCCGATCAGGTGAGTGGCGGTGGGCAGACCGTAATCGAACTGCACGACGCGTAGATTGGAGCCGTCACTGACATTGCCTTCCGCCCGCTCCACGATCAGTAGCACGGGCTCGCCGTGGCGGCTGGTTTGTCGATCCGAGGTCATCAATATCTGGTAGTCGTTGGCCAGGGTCAGGCGGAACTCGACCTTGATAATTTCGCTGCGGTCCGCCCGGGCCCGGGAGACGAACGAGGGATCGGTGAAATCGTATGTCAGGCGGATCTCGTCGTTGCCAGTGGCCGTGAGGAAACCCCTACCGGGAATTCCTCCCTGCACGACGGGCTCGAAGCGAATATCCTTGCCGGCATCCTTGGTGCCGTCGAGGTAGGTGATGATGATATCGGATCCGGCTGGAAAGTATGCCGCTCCGCTCGTCAGGTCCTCGGGCGAGTCGTCGCGCAGGACGATCTCGATGGTGGAAACCAGCTCGTTCTTGGATTCCGGTAGCGAGCCGGAGAGCAGGTTGTCCATCAGCCGGTTGTTCAGGCTGTTGGACTGATGGGCGTTGGCCATGTGGACCCCCACTTCCACGAAATCGCCCACCTGAGTCACGAAGCGGCCCCCCATGATCGTGGTGACGTCGGTGCGGGGTCGCACGTCCGACTGGCCACCGATGCCGCCCTGTGAATAGATTATGGTGCCCTTGTACTTGTCGGTAGCGAGATCGAGCTGCACCCCGTTGAACCTCGGTTTTGAAAAGACCATCGGGGTCAGCGTCGTGCGCAGATCGCGGCCGACGGTCAGGGCGTAGCGATACTGACCCTTCTCCTCGGATGCGATGGCGATGTTGGAGAACCAGTCGCTCAGGTTGCGGGATTCAAACACGACGTGTCCGCGTTCCACAGGATTCGTCTGGTTGGTGTTGTAAAGCAGCCATCCCTGCGTGAGCAGGTTGCCGTAGAGATCGTAGAAGAAGTCGCCTTCGAGGGTATTGTTGACATAGCCCAGGTACGGCTCGCGGGCGTAGTTGGTGGTCTCCCACTGCCAGAACCCGGACTGCGAGTACAATTCCTGCGGCACGTACCATTTTCGCACGGCCGGATCAACGGCCTCCATCAGGGTCGTGGGCCCATGAGGTACGAAGCTCCGCTTGCCTGCCTGCACTTGGCCGAGGCGACCGCCGTAGGCGACCTGACCATCCGCGGTCTCGAGACAGAGGCCGAAACCTGCCGCGAGCAAGATACAAGCGAGTCGCGGTATCGCCGTCGATCTTTTGTGTGCGCCCCGGCCTCGTTTTTTTATGGAATGCCCCATAAATGCCTGTTAATACGCAATCCCCACTGAGCGGACGGCCGCGGTGGACCGGGCGTCGCCACCCACCTCCAGTCGCACCAGATAGACCCCGGGAGGCAGCAGCTCGCCTTGGTCGTTTCTGCCATCCCAATTGAGGCTGGAGAAACTGGCTCCGGTGTAGGTGCCGTTGCCGCCCTGGTACTCGAAGATCGTTGCCTGCCGCCGGCCGCTAACATCGAACAGGGCCACTTGGATGTCGGCTTCTCCTACGACTGTGAGCACCTCAAAACGCAGCCGCAGGCCGTCGTGTGCTCCGTCTCCGTTGGGCGTGAATACGGGTGTGTCGAGGGCGAAGTTACCGATCAGTCCGGTGTGGGTCACCGCCGGACTCAAAACGGTGATGCCCGAATCGAAACTGGCATCTCTCTCGTCCAGTGCCGCGGCGTTGCCTGCTTGCACCCATTGAAAGGCCTCGGTTCCCTGTACCAGGGCCCGACCGCCGAAATCGCTGCTGTAGGCAAGAACGCGGTTGACGAAGTGAATCTTGAGTATTGTGCCGTCCGTTTCGATGCGGGGGAAGCGGACGGCGAATCCCTCGTCGGTGATGTAAGTGATGGCTGCGTCGCCCTCGTCCGCGACACTGTCCTGCGTCTCAAAGGTGTGATCTAAGATGCTCTGACCGTCGGCGGCGACGATCTCCAGTCGTGCGATCCGTTCGACCCGTCCTTGAGTGAATAGTTCAAAACCGTTGAAGCCCTGAAGCTCGCTGCGCTCCATTTCGGCCCGCACCGCATACACGAAGGCGATGGCCCGAGCGGCCTCCACTGTGCGTGGAAAGACCTCGGCTATGAGGGCATCGGCCAGAGCCGGCCTGGTGAACTCGAAGGCGACGCCGTTGAGGACTTGGCTCGAGTGTAGCCCTCGGCTCAGGAAGTCGACCCGGAACTGGATGTAGGTCCGGGGTGCCAGAGAGATATTGCGGGAGCCGTCCGCGGCCGAGTAAGGCGGCGACCACGGGCTCCAGTTGTCTAGGTCGTCCCTTATAGACCCGCGTTCATAGGAATCAGCGGCGGTCCCTTTGATGGGAAGGTCGAGGAACTCCGCACGGGAAAGAGGTTCGCTTGGGTTGTCGATGGAGAAGGGTATATCCTCGGCGTTGGGGTTGCCCACTTCCCTGCGGTTATAGACGAAGGGGGTGTCGTCGCTGCCGGTGCGGGTGCGGACGATGAGATCGGTAAGGGCCTCCTCTCCCAGCACGTTCCTCGTCCAGCGAATCTGTCCCCAGTTGCTGGGGGTGCCCAGATCGACGATGGGCGAGAGATACTGGGCGGTCGGGAAAAAGCCTTCGCCGAAAATCTGCAGCTTCTCGATCTCGAAAGGTATGGACGATGAGGCGCGCAGGCGGACAAAGCGCAGATAGCGGGGCGGATCGATTTCGACGACCGTCACCGGCTCGGTGCTGCCATTAACGGTCAGGAAGGACTCCCAGGTCCCCAAGGCCGGCAACCCGGCTTCGTTCAGGTGCAAGCCGTCGTGGATGCGCAATTCAAAGTTCCTCAGAAAGTCGTTCTGGAACGGCGTGGTCGGAGAGGGGAGGAAGGTGTTGCGCGGAAAGAAGCGGATGCGATTGACGCCGACGATGGCTCCGAGGTCCACGGTCAGCAGGGTGCCGAGGATATTGGTGCCCTTGCGCTCGAAAGCCGTGCCCGTCGGTTTGGGAGAAAGGAGCCCCTGCAGGATCACCGCCAGCTCGTCGTGGTTGATCTCCACGGCCGTTTCGGAGACGATGCTGCCGCCCTCGGCGACGAGACTCGCGGACAGGTTCTCGCCTTCGTCTAGCTGGATGGGCAGAATGGCTTCGGAATGGTCGGAATGCGCCAGTTCGATCCGGTCGTCCGGGGCGACGCCGATTGCGGTGGTGTTCGGGTTGAGGGAAGGGCGGAATTCGGGCTGGATGGTGGAGACGCCCTGCAACCCGGAGACCTCTCCTTCCCAGGTGATGTTGCCTCCTTGGCCGAACCGCACCTCTTGGGCACCAGCGGTGGAAAGCCCGAGGGGCACAGCGAGTGCCAGCAGAATCAGGACCGGTCTCCGCACTATCTCTGCTCCAGATGGGATTTCAACTGCTCCGCCATCGTTTCTCCTACTAGCTGCATGTGCTCCTGCATCTCCTCGCGCTCTTGGTGCCGCCGATAGCGGATGTAGAGCGCGTGGGCGTCGTCCGCCTTGGTCTCTTCGCCGAGATGCTCGTAGAGCTTGGCTAGGAAGAAATAGACGCGGTAGTCCTGCGGCCAAAGCTGGCGCAACCGCTCGAAGTGGACGGCGGCTGCGCGGTAACGGCCCTGCCCAAACAGTTGCTTGCCCCGCAGTGCTAGGGCCGCGGTCGATTCGGGCGCGATCTCTAGGACCCGCTCGAGTACCGCCGTTGCCTCCTCGTCCCGCTGACGGCGGATTAGCACCTCGGCCAGCGGGGGACCGAATTCGGCCACTTGTCCCGCCTCAAACAGGATGCGGTAGGCGTCCTCCGTTTCGGCGAGCTGGCCGGTCGCCGAGTACAACAAGGCCAGCTTGCTGCGTGCCTCGCCATTGCTCGGCAGGACATTTAGTGCCTCGCGGTAGGCCCTGATGCCTCCTTCCATATCGCCGCTGCGGACCAGCGCCTCGCCCAGCATGGGTAGGTCGGCCGCCGAATCGGCCGCCGCGTCGATCAGCGCCCGGTACAACTTCGCTGCTTCGGGGGCACGTCCAGAGGCCATGTACACCTCGCCGAGGGCCCGGCGTGCCCGGTCCTGATCGGGCCAGCGCTGGAGCAGGCGCTCGTAGAGGCCACCGGCGCGGATATTGTCGCTCTGGGCTAGGTAGTGCTTGGCGAGTGCGTAGTAGGTCTCTATGCTTCCGGCGTCCAGAGCAAGGGCCAGTTCGTACTCCCGGACCGCATTGGCGCGCAGACCGAGTTGCTCAAAGCCATAGCCGAGCCAGTAGTGCTGGCGGCCGCGGCCGGCCGTGCGTACATCGCCCGTGTTGAGGCCGACAGCTAGGAGCAGGCCGGCGACACCGACAGCCAGCGCCGGACGGCGTGGTAGGGCACTCATAGCTGCCACGCCGGCGGCGGCAAAGATCAGCAACGCCGGTGTGGCCGGGGAGCGCGCGGTCGAGTCGGCGGGAGAGAAGAGCAGGGCCTGCACCGCGAAACATCCGGCGAACAGGAGCAGCGCGGTCTCCATCGGCTGGCGCTCGACGCGGAGGCGAGAGAGGATGCCCACTAGGGCCAGCGGGGCCACTAGGCCGAAGGGGAAGGCCAGCCCGGCTTCCCACAACAACGCCGCAAGCAGACTGGAATGCTGGCGCGGATAGTAGGGATCGAGGTCCGGCAGGAACTCGCTCCCTTGCCAGAGGGCATAGACCCGGCGGAAGCCCTCGGCCAGCCCAGGCTCTGCAAATCCCGGCGTCCAAGCCGACCACAGGAGAGCGGGCAGCAGCGGCGCGGAGATCCCCAGGGCCAGCCAGCCAGCCGCTCTCTGGTTTTTCCGGTGCAGCAACCAGACGAGAATGACTAGGGCGAACAGCGACACCCACCATTCAGCTAGCACGGCCAGTCCCAGCAGCAAGCCCGACAGGCAGAAGAGCGAGGGACCGGTTGCCGTTAGGGTCCGCGACAGGGCGATCAGGCTGAGCAGCACTAGACACGTTGCCAAGACCGATGGCAAGAGCTCACCGGCGAAGTAGATCGCCGGACCGTAGAGAGCAGCGGCTAGGCCGGCGGCGACGGCTACCCCGGGCGAGAAGGCGGCCCGCGCCAACGACCAGACGAGGACGCAGTTGACGGCTCCCAGCGCGACCTGGACTCCCCTGACTAGCTGGTAGTCCCCGCCGGCCATGCCCAAGGTGCCCGCGAGAAAGGCGTCGTACAGCGACGCGAAACCGGCCGCTTCTCCAGCAGCTCGCTCGACATGGGCGATGGTGGCACCGATGGGAATATCCCGCAGGGGGTGGTCGCCGGTCTGGTGGACGTAGAGCCACCGCGTTGACAAAGCGAGTGCAAAGATGGCGGCCGCCTCGCCGATGGCCCTGTAGCCGTTGTCCCGCATGGGCATCTCTACTCCAGACCGGCGTAGATCGTAATGAAAAACTGATTGGTCGTCCGCGACTTCCGCTGCTTGAAGTCCCTGTGTTCCACGGAAGCCCCAAGCAGCGAGCGCAGGCCGTAACCCAGATAGGTGGAATCGGTGGTGAACTGTAGCGCCACGGTCAGGGCGTCGAAATCCTGCTGGTCATCGTCCAGATCATTGAAGTATAGGTACTCGACTCCGGTCTGGACCTTAGATGCACTCAAGACCGGAGTCTCCGCCATGGCCGCGACCATCTCGATGAGGCTCGATCTCCTGCCGGCGTCGAACAGGCCGCGGGTCTGGCGGATGTACTCGCTCTTCCAGCGCGGTTCCAGCAGGAAAGGCCCGACCCAGCGACGGTAGCTCGCCTTGTTGACCAAACCGAAGAAGTAGTCCTTGTCAGAAAGGCCCAGTTTCTGCCGGCGCTCGTCGGACATCCGCTGGTCGTAGAGGACGTGGCGGACCTTGTTGACAACCAGCCAAGGGCCTGTTTGCAGGGAGTGGCCGACGAAGAACTGGTTGATATAGGTGTCCCGCGCTAGGAGCGGATCTTCGATTCGGATGAGCTCCCCGCCGCGCAGGGAGTTGTCGGGAGCCCACTGCAACAGGGGATCGGGGATATCGTCCTCGACCCATTGGGTCATCCAGTAGGTACGCAGCCGACCGAAACGGGGCGTATCTGAATCGATAGTCAGCAAGGCGTAGTTGCTGTGATTCCTCTTGTCACTCGAGATCAACGCCTCCCGCAGGACGCCCGCTATCACCTTCACTGCGGGGGTAATAGCGGCCCCGGCATAGAGGTTGAACCCCTCGTGGTCCTTGCGATACGGGAAGTCGGGGGCTTCGTCGTTCTCATACTGATCGACCCAGAAGTTGTGGTTCATATCGACGCCGAAAAGGAACTGGGGGCGGTCCACGCCAAAGCGCAGGAAGGCTTCCTCGTAGTCGGGGATGGCATTGACGCGGATTCTGTTGTCGTTCTGGTTGAAATCAGGCACGAAGTCGTTGTTCTGGTCCCAGTTAGGGAAGACCTCCTTGTCGCCTTCCAGCCAATCGGCCCGCACCGTATCCGGGATGCGGTCGTGGTCGTCGTTGTCCTCAACCAGTTCAAATCCGCTGCGGCGAGTATCGCCGTAGTCGATCTCTCCGACGCCGGAAGTGAGGAAGGAGCGCGTGTTGTAGAACGGGTCCATGCTGTAGGCTTCGCCGAAGAAGAACCACGGTGCCCTATTCTGGGAAACGTTCACCATCCATGCCGGCGCGCTCGCCGCGCCTCTGATGCCGGAGGAGGAGTGGTGCGTTTCCTCAGCAGGGTTGGGGTATTTGCGGTAGGTCCAGCTGCGGTCGTACTCGCCGTAGAAGTCGAAGCCGAACGGGGCGCGGATCTCGAGACTGCCTCCGGTGATATGGGTTGCGGTGGGCAGCCCGTAGTGGAACCGCACCGTGTGTAGATTGGTGATGTCGCGGACGTTGCCATCGGCCTTAGCTACGAGCAGCAGGACCGGCTGGCCGTCGAAGGCGGTCTGCTGATCGGAGGTTACCCAGATTTGGTAGTCGTTGCCCATCTGCAGCCGGAACTCTACCTCGACGATCTCGGCCTTGGTAAATTTCGCTTGGTCGAGAAAATCGGGGCTGTCGAAGTCGTAGAGCAGCCGGACCTCTTCCGTGCCGTCAGCGGCGATGAAGCCCTGCCGGACAATCCCGCCCTCCACGATCGGTAGGAAGCCGATCTCCCTACCCCGCTCTTGGGTGCCGTCCTGATAGGTGATGAAGATGTCTGATCCAGCCGGAAAGTACGCCGCGCCCCCCTCCCCGTCCTCGGGCGAGTCGTCGCGCAGTACGAGCTGGATGAAACCGATGGGTTTGTTCTGCGCCACGGTCAGCTCGCCGGCTAAGGGGTTCCAGCTCGTCCTGTCGCGCAACGTGTTGGACTGGTGGGCGTTGACGGTGTGTACCCCCACCTTGGCATAATCGCCGATCTCTCCGGTCAGCCGCCCACCGATCAAGCTCGTGTTGTTGGTGCTCAAGGATTCCCTGTTGAGGGTGCTGCTGGCGCCGGGATTGCTTATGCGGGAATAGAGCAGCGTGGCTTCAACGCGGTCCGTGGCTAGATCGAACTGCAGCCCGTCGAAGCGCGGCTTGGAGAAGACTAGGGGCGTCAGGGTCGTGTATAGCTGATTGCTCACGGTTAGCGAGAAATAGTATTGACCCTTCTGGTCGTGGGTGACGACCACGCCGGAGAACCAGTCCCTGAAGCGGTTGGATTTGAACAGCGAGTTGCCGAACTGCCCCGGCGTAGTCTGCGAATTGTTGTAGATCAACCAGCCGCGGGGAAGAGAATTGCCGTAGATGTCGTAGAAGTATTCGCCCTCCAGCGAGGTGTCGATGTAGCGTTGGTAGTGATCCCGCGCGTAGTTCGTGTACTCCCACTGGTGCCATCGATAGTCTAAATAGAGCTCTTGGGGCACGTACCATTTGCGGACGGCCGGGTCGATGGCGTTGAGCATCACCCCCGGCCCTTGGGGGGCGTAGCTGTACTCGCCACCTTGGCGCCAGCCCAGTCGCGAGCCGTAGTCCTGCTGCCCGGCCGCTGGGAGGATGCTGATGCTCAGCAGCCCTAGGACGATGAGCCTCTCAACTGTATTGCCGTGCAGATTCATCAACTGGCTCCCTCGCTGATGAAGAAGCCTGGCTGCGCGAGCCGGACTCCACCTGTTACTGACCTCGGTGCCGCTGCTCCAAGCGGTCGGCGAAGAGGACGATGCGGTCCTCGTATTGCTCCCGCAGCGACCGGAAGAAACCGGAGATTAGGGCGTCTCGCTGCTGTAAACGCAACGCGTACTCGACCGGCTTCCGGGCCTCTGCAAAGGATTTGATGTGACTCTGCTGCCGCTCGAGGACCCGGAGAATGGCATAACTATCCGGTTTCTCTAGGTAAACCGGACCGACTAACTCGCCCTCTTGCGCGGCAAATGCAGCCTCGACCAATTCTGGAAAACCGCCCGCGAGGTGGGGTTGGACGATCATCTGGCCACCCCTTTTATGGATGCCGTGCGAAGCCACGCCGGGACGCTGAAGAATTTCGGCGAACCCCGCTCCCCGCTCTATTTCGTCGCGCAACTGCATGGCGGCGGCCTCGTCTTGCACGTGTACTTCCTCGATGCGGACCGTTTCGGCCGTGCGGAAACTCTCGCGGTTAGCATTGTAGTAAGCCCGCAGGTCGGCTTCCGCAAGAGCAAGGTGGTCCTCCACCTCAATCTGCATCAGACGGTCCAGCAACAGTCCGGTGTAAGTGTGGAATCGCCAGTCGACAAAGCCCTCCTCCTCGTGCCACTCGCGTTCGCGAGCCGCGAGGCTGAAGAGATAGGGGTGGAGGAGCTCTTGCTCAGCCATGGCGACGATCCGCGCACTATCTTTTACAGCCGGGTTAAGGCCCTGTTTTCGCAGCCGTGTCAAGAAGTCGGCCGCTGTAATAACGCTTCCGTTGGCAAACGCAAAAAGGGGTTGCTTCGCTTGTTCCGCGGACAATTCGCTCTGGCGTTTCTCGACGCGTTGGATCAACGCCTGCACCCCTTCCGCATGGAACTGGACACCGTGCGCTCGGCTGAGGAGTTCGACCTCCTCTTCTGTGCGGCGCCACCACTGCTCCATGTGAAGTAGTTTGAGAATCTCCTCTTGGTAGGTTTGGATCCGGGCCTCTCGATCTGCTGCGAACCGGATGATCTGATAGGACCCGGGCGAAAGGCGAATCAGCGCCGGTTTGTCGACCGGCAGCGAGAGGAACTCGCGCTGCGGAATCAGGAAGTGCTTGAGATTGGTCAATCCAATCCAGCCGATTGCGCCGTTCGAGTCGGCCCTGGCGTCATTTGCGGAATGCTCTCTTGCTAGGTCGGTGAACTCTCTTCCGGCCTCGAGCTGCTCGAGTACGGCCTGCGCGTCCCGTTGGCTTCCGCCTATCACGATGCGGTTCAGCAGACGCTCTCGGTCGAAGCCCATGTCGTGGAAGGCGCGTTCGATCTCTTTGGGGCCGATGTCTATCTTCGCCGCGATTACCTCGCGCTGGTAGCGCAAGGCAAGGCGTCGCCGCACAGCATCCTCCATTTGCTGAACTAGCGCTGCGGTGGTGTCCAGCCCTCGGTTTCTCGCCTCGAGCAGGAGCAGCTCTTGGTCGAGCATGGACTCGAGGTATTCGCGGTCTGCTGCGATTCCCTGCTCGTCGCTATGCAGATGTTTGGGCAACCGGGCGACGAATTGCTCCAATTCGGCCTCTGTTATCTCAGAATCAGCGATCTTGGCGAGAACCACCTCGTCGGGCGCACACCCGAGCAGGACTAGGAGGACGGACGCGATGAGTGATTTCACTGCGGTTTGGAGTGAGATACGAGCTAGACAGGCAGCGAGCAGGTTGAGCATGAGCAATCGGGACGTGGACCAAAAGACGTGGTGAGCGTGGCAGCCTAGCCGTCCGCAGGCCAAGCGGTTGGAGACCATCAGCCGGTTCTCCGGATTGTACGGCCGACAAGGGTTTCGCCGCGACGATTAGGGCACGTGCAGCGTACCCTGCACGTATCACAATTGTCCGAAATTATACTAAAAATCAGCGGGAAAACCTAATTGCTGAGTTTTCCCGCCCGGCTTTCTTCAGGGAGGGCTTTGACCTATAATAACGCGAGTTAGAGATAAGGTGAGGGCCTCCTTTTGGGCTAAATCTCCATTCCCTTTCAATCAAACAGAGGAAAGGCGAAAAATGGCTACCATGCCGACCATCGTTAGTACCGACATCCTCCCCCCGCCCGAGTGGGCGTTGTTGCAGCGTCGCCTGTTCAGCCTCTTGGAGACCGCGGGCGACGTTGCCACGGAGGGCTATGCCCGCTCCGACGGTCGGGTGTACCATTTTTTCGACGTGGACGACGCCTACGAAAGCCGCTCCATGCGCGCCATGCTCTACGCCCTAGGCGGCCACGAGCGCTTCCTCCACATTGCCAAGCGGGAATGGGATGCGATCACTTGGCTCTACAGCGAAGAGCGCCAACTGACCGACGACGAGCCTAGGCATCCCATGTACATGCCGCAGTTGCGCAACGAGTACTGGAACCTCAGCATCCCCTTTAACGCCGACTGGTTCCACATGGGCGAGGGCAATCAGATGCTCTACGACTTTGGCGTCGCCGACCCGACCAATCCGTCCAACCGCGAGCGCGCCCGCAAGTTCGCCGCCATGTACATCGGCGAGGACCCCAACGCGCCCAACTTCGATACCGAGCGCGGCGTCTTCCGCTCGCCACTCCACGGCGGTGCTGGCCCGCTGACGTCCGTGCGCCAGCACGAAGGCATTGTCCACCGAGGAGGGGACATCTCGGATCACGTCCACTTGGTGCGCCACTGGCTCGATCGCGGCTCGCTGGGCGATTTTGGCCATCGCAACGCGCTCCAAGACAATCCGAGTACCCAGCCGCTGACGCCTCACTTCCTCTACCCGAAGATCAAGGAACTCGAGCCGCGGTGGTACGAGGACGAGTCTCGTCGCGAGGAGATCCTCGACCTCTTCGACGAGATGGCGCTCCAGGGCGACGAGCCGGCCGGCCTCTGCGCCACGGCCTTGGTGACCAACGCCTACCTCTACACCGGCGACGAGAAGTACAAGAAGTGGGTCCTCGACTACGTTGGCGGCTGGGTAGAGCGCATCCGCGCGAACGATGGGGTCATTCCCGACAACGTCGGTCCCACCGGCAAGATAGGCGAACACCGCGACGGCCAGTGGTGGGGGGGGTTGCACGGCTGGAGCAGCAGCGAGAGCGCGGCCGACCGACTCTTTCTCGGTCTTATCGTCGGGGCCCAGTGCGCCCATCTGCTCAGCGGCGATGACTACTACCTCGAAGTGCTGCGCTCGCAGATCGTCGCCCTCCTCGACCGCGGCAAGACCGAGCGTGGCGAGCTGGTGGTACCCAAGAGCCACGGCCCCGACAGCTGGACCGGCTACGCCGAGTTCGCCATCCGCGGCGGCCCCACCCATCTGGTCAACCTGTGGCACGAGTCCATGGCACCGGGCGACTACGAGCTCGTCACCCGGGTGCGGGACGGCGGTGGCACCGACTGGAACGAACTCCCGCCCATCGGCGATCGCGGCGGTGCTCGCACCGAATTCGCCCGTTTCCAGTACTACGACGGCAAGAACCCGGACTGGCCGGTGCAATGTTTGCAGGCCGACTACCAACAGGTCGCCGATTTCCTCGAGGGTATGATGCGCGACACTCGCACCGTCCAGCAGATCATCGCCGACAACGCTTGGCCGCCAAATCCCGTGATCGTCAAGGGTCTCGTGCAGACGACCATGGGCTGCCCCGGTCAGCTCTACAACGGGGGAATACTGCGTGCGACCGTGCGTTACTTCAACGCCGACGCCATCCGCCCTGGCCTACCGCCGGATGTGGCCGCCCTCGTCGATGAGCTCTCCGCCAATGGATGCGGAATCCAGCTAGTGAACACCAGCCACAGCGAGTGCCGGAACCTCATCGTCCAGTCCGGTGCCTTCGGCGAGCATTCCTTTACGGAGGTGGAGTTCACGGGGACGGATTACAGCAGCGACGACCTCAACCCCAATACCCGCGTGCGTTCGAGCAAGACCGCGACCGCCAATACCATTCAGGTCAACGGCAAGCACTTCACCGTGACCTTGCCGCCGATGACGTCCGTGCGCCTATCCTGCGGCCTGAGGCGGTTTGTAAACGATCCCAGCTACGCCTTTCCTTGGCACGGCGGCGAGGTTCCGGTCGAGTAGGAGGTTGGGGCCCAGCCTAGCCGCGAGTCGCGTTGACTTTGCGCAGGATAGGCCCTAATATTTTATAAATGCTTGCACCGCTTTGGCGATGTGCCCATAGCTCAGTTGGATAGAGCATCTGCCTTCTAAGCAGACGGTCGTAGGTTCGAGTCCTACTGGGCACGCCATGCAGCCCTCAAGACCTAGTGGTGGGTGTAGCTCAGTTGGTTAGAGCGCCAGGTTGTGGCCCTGGAGGGCGCGGGTTCAACTCCCGTCATCCACCCCATCTTTCGCCATGTAGTCGCCCTTGGCCGATCTCGCCAAAATCATTACGTGTGACCAGTTGCTCGTCGTCCGTAGCCAATTGAAAAAAGCGCGACAGACCTTCGTCTTCACCAATGGATGCTTTGACTTGCTGCATCGGGGGCATGTCGAGTATCTACGCGCGGCACGCGCCTTGGGCGACTGCCTTGCGGTGGGATTGAACGATGACGATGGAGTCCGCGCCCTCAAGGGCCAGGGCCGACCTTTGTGTCCGCAAGACGACCGCGCCGCCGTGCTGGCGGCCTTAGAATGCGTTTCGCATGTGTGCATCTTTTCAGGTGAGAGCGTTGAGAGCCTCGTGGCTGCGCTCGCGCCCGATGTTTTGGTCAAGGGTGGCGATTACGCCCCAGCCGCCATTGTTGGCCGCGAACACGTCGAAGCGCACGGCGGTCAAGTGCGCGTCCTGCCGCTGTGGCCGGATCTTTCCACCACCCAATTAATCGAGCGCATCAAGGCGCTACCCAGCGCGTGATTTCCCTTGCTCCCATTTGGTTTGGGAGAGGGATTGTGCTATATTTCGTCAAAGATGGTTCATTTGTGTTTCCGATTAAAAGTGCGATGAAAAGCGCGAAAAGCGCATCGGCGTTGGTCTTGGTCCTTGGAGCTTGCGCTACGCCGCCTGTGCCGCCACCTGCCGAACAACTCCTCGTCCAGCGGGAAGAGGTCCAGCCAGAGGAAAGCGAAGCATTTCAGTCCCTCGAACGCGCTGTTGCTGCCGCGTACGAGCGCGAGCAAGCCATGGCTGAGCGCGTGCGCCAGCTAGAGGTATCCAACGCCCAGTTGCGGCAAGCACTCAGAGCCCTCCAAAGCCAGAGCCGCGTCCTAAGTGCGCGACTGGATTCTTTACCGCGCCGCGCCGCGCCGCGCCCCGCCTCCAGCACTAGCCGCCGTGCTCCCCAAGTCACGGCGACAGCCGACAGAAGCAAAAGCGATGCGTTCAACATGTACCAAGGTGCGCTCTACTACTATCGCCACAAACAATACGACCGCGCCTTGGCCGAGTTTGACCGCTTGCTGCAGGAAGCACCCCTGAGTGAATGGTCCGATAACGCCCAGTATTGGAAAGGCGAGTGCTATTACGGGCTGCGCCAATACCAGCAGGCGCTGATCGAATTCACCAAGGTGTTTGCCTTCAGCAACACGGATAAAGCCGACGACTCCCAGCTAAAAATTGCCCGCTGTCACCTCGCTTTGGACGAGCGCATCCGGGCGCTTGCGGCCTTGCGCAAGCTGGTCGATGAGTATCCAGACAGCGAATATACGCCCGCGGCCCGCGAACGGATAAAACACCTCGGCGGTTGATGAGAACGATCTTGCTGCGAATTTGTTATCGCCTTTTGGCCGCCCTGACGATCTGTGCCACTGCGTCGGCTGCCGTTCCTTTTCCCACCAATATGGACTTGTTGGTCGAGACCGTGGCGAGTGCGGTCGATGAGGGTTTGGGGCGCATTGAAATGCCGGACGACGCGGCGGCGTTCCCCTTGTTGATCGTGGCGCAGAGCAAGCACGACGCCAATTGGATGGTCGAACACCTGCTGGCCAATCGGCTGCTGACGCGCGGTTTTAGCGTAACCTTGGATTCGACCGCAGCCCAACCGGGGAGTATGCGCCTGTCCTACCGGGTGCTCGACTTAGGAGTCTCCGCGTACTCGGGACTGCGCGGCAGCGAGGTCAGCCGCCAGGGCCGGGCAACGCTCGCCCTGCGCTTGAGCGACGAGCGCGACGACGTGGTCCACTGGCAGGACGAGATCACTCGCACGCAGAGCGATCAGATCCCCAAAAAGCAGCTAGACATACTCCAGCACGACCAATTCCAATTCGCCAAAACCGAGCTAGAGGAACAAACGTGGAGCAAGTTCGTCGAACCTGTGATCGTATCCACCGTGCTTGGTGGGCTTATCTATTTATTCTTTTCTAATCGCTAGCTATGAAATACCTTGCCTTCCCGCTCGCCCTGTGCGTTGCCGCCTGCGCCAGCACGCCGTCTGAGAAACTCCAAGGCGCAGATTACTACTTTGAAGAAGGCCAAAAGGCCATGGAAAAAAACCGCTGCCTAGAGGCCTCCGAGCACTTCAAGCGCTTAGTCAGCAATTTTCCCGGCTCGCGTCGGGTGGCCGAGGCACAGTTCCTCCTCGCCGAAGCATACTTTTGCAATCGCGATTGGGTCAACGCCGCCTTTGAATATCAGCGCATCGTCGATATTTACCCGTCTAGCGAGTGGGCGGTTGAGGCGCAGTTTAAGGTAGGCGAGTCGCACTTTAAGCAATTGCGCCGCCCCGAGCTCGACCAGAAGGATACCTTTGAGGCGCTGGCGGCTTTCCGCAACTTTATTGAGGACCAGCCCGACTCGCCCTTGGCGGAACAGGCGCGCCAACGCATCGCCGAGTGCCGGGGCCGCCTAGCGCAAAAGCAGTACCTAAGTGGCCGCCTGTACCACAAACAGGGCCATCTCGACGCGGCCAAAATGACCTACGAGGAAGTCCTGCGCGAGTACCCGGATGTCGGCGAGTGGTATTACACCACGCTTTTCCGCATGGGCGAAATCGCCCACGAGCAAGGCGATGTGGATCTAGCGGTGCGCTATTGGAAGGAAGTGCTGCAAGACAGCGGCAACCCGGAGTTGGTGGAGGGTGTGCAAAAGCACCTGTCCGGGCTGAGCCAATCGCCGGGCTAAAGATGCGGCACATCGGCGTCATCGGCGGCAGTTTTGACCCTATCCACCACGGCCACCTGCTCTTGGCCCGCTTCGCCTTAGAGCAAATCCCCCTCGACGAAGTGCTTTTCATCCCAGCGGCCGATCCACCGCTCAAGCAGGGCGCGTACGCGCCGGCTGAGGAGCGCTGGGCTATGGTTGACCTGGCCATAGCGGACTGTCCCGACTTTGCGGCCTCGCGTTTGGAGCTAGACCGGCCGGGCAAGTCCTATACCGTTGAAACCCTGCGCCTGCTGCACCAGCTTTACCCTCGGGCTGAGTTGTTTTTCATTATCGGTGCGGATAACATCGGCCAGCTAGACGAGTGGTACGATCTTGAAGGCATTTTTGCCCAGTGTACGGTAGTGGTGGGGGCGCGTCTAGGGGAAATGGCAGGCGACGATGCGAAACTGTTGGCGCGCCTGCACTTCATAGATACCCCGCTCATCGAGCTGTCCTCGACCGAGATTAGGACGCGTCGGGCCGCTGGCCTATCTATCCGCTTCATGGTCCCCGAAGCGGTCGAAGCCCACATACTTGCGAAAGGACTGTACGCTACTCCGTGTTCATGACGCATTTAGAGTGCTCTCGTACGGGCGCTCGCTACGACGCCGACGTGTTGCAGAATCTGTCGGAGGTCGGCGTGCCTCTGCTCGCCCGCTACGACTTGGACCGGGCCGGATGCGCGTTGACCCGCGCCGCGCTCAGCACCCGCCCGCCGACGATGTGGCGCTACCGGGAAGTCATGCCCATCCGCACGCCCGAGGAGATCGTCTCCCTCGGCGAGGGTTTCACCCCGCTGCTTCGCCCGGAGCGCTTGGGTTGCTGGACGGGCTTTTCCCAGCTCTACATCAAGGACGAATCGCCCAACCCCACTGGCTCCTTTAAGGCGCGCGGCCTCTCGGCTGCCGTTACCTGTGCTCGCACGCGTGGTGCGCAAAAGCTGGCCATCCCCACCGCGGGCAATGCCGGTGGTGCGATGGCGGCCTACGCAGCCGCCTGTGGCCTGCCGGCGATTGTCTTTATGCCCCGCGATACGCCGCAGGCCTTTGTCGCCGAGTGTCGGTCCTGTGGCGCTGAGGTCGAGCTGGTTGACGGGCTAATCAGCGATTGCGGTCGCATCGTCGGCGAGCGCAAGGAAGCCGAGGGGTGGTTTGAGGTATCGACGCTCAAGGAGCCGTACCGCATCGAGGGCAAGAAGACCTTGGGCTACGAGCTGGCCGAGCAGATGGATTGGTCCCTGCCCGACGTGGTGATTTACCCCACTGGCGGGGGCACGGGGCTGATCGGGATGTGGAAGGCATTTGCCGAGATGGAGCAACTCGGCTGGATTGGCGAGCACCGGCCGCGGATGATCTCGGTACAGGCCGAAGGCTGTGCGCCGATTGTCCGAGCCTTTGCTCGCGGCGATGAATCCGCTCAGGCGTGGGAAGGTGCCCACACGGTAGCCTCCGGTCTGCGCGTCCCCAGTGCGGTCGGCGACTTTCTGATGTTGCAGGTGTTGCGGGAAAGCGGCGGCACAGCCATTGCCGTCAGCGACGAGGAATTGCTCGCGCATTCGCACTGCATGGCGGCGCACGCAGGCATTTTCCCCGCGCCCGAAGGTGGGGCAACGCTAGCGGCTCTAATCAAGCTCAAGGAGCAGGGACTAGTGGCCTCGGACGAGCGTGTAGTGCTCTTCAATACGGGGTCGGGTTACAAGTATTTGGAGGCTCTGGCCGAGGGGCTCGTGTCTTGACGAGAATGGGGGCGGCGTCTATTTTATGACACTGAATTGCGCCCATAGCTCAATTGGATAGAGCACCTGACTACGGATCAGGAGGTTTGGGGTTCGAATCCCTATGGGCGCGCCATTAAAAACAACGGGTTACGTCAAAAGGCGTAGCCCGTTTTGCTTTGGCGAGAAAGGGAAACTAGTCATGGCGAATATACCTGTCGTTTTAATCGGCTGCGGCGGCCGCGGTCTCGGCCACGTGCGCGCCCTGCACGCACTGGCGGACGTCGAGTTGGTCGCCATCTGCGATCCGGTTGCGGCAAGCCGCGAACAGGCGGGCGACGAGTGGGGTATCGAGCGCCGCTACGCGGACGTAGAGGCTATGCTCGACGCCGAGGAATTGGCCGCGGCGATCGTCGCGACCCCGGCTCATCTCAACGCCGAGGCGGCCCTGCCGTGCTTGGAGCGCGGCATCGACACCCTGCTGGAGAAGCCGCCGGGCATGAGCTTGGACCAGACCCGCGCGCTCAAAGCGGCCGCTGAGGCCAGCGGTGCCCGTGGCATGGTCGGCTGGAATCGCCGCTTTGATCCGCTGGTCTTGCAAGTGCGCGAGGAGATTGAGTCTCGCGGCCCGATCTACCAGCTAGTCGGCGAGTTCCACAAGAGCATGAGCGGTTTTATCGCCGGTGGCCGCTTTCCCGAGATCGTCATGGACAACATGCTGCTCGAAAGCCCGATCCACGCGATTGATCTGGTGCGCCACTTGGGTGGAGCCCCAGTCGCCGAAGTAAATAGCTTCGTCCGGCGCGCATCCGCCTACAAGGACGTCCACGCCGCTTTGGTCGTCTTTGAAAACGACTGCGTTGCCCAGATCTGCGCCAACTACACCACCGACGCCCGCCTAGAGCGCTACGAAATCCACGGCCGCGACATCTCGGCCTATATAGAGGGGATTTCCACCTGCGAGTTGGTCTGCGACGGGGAGCGCAAGCACTTGCAAAAGGAGGGTGTGGACAGCACCCTAGCCCAAGCCGCCCACTTTTTTGACTGCATCAGGGACGATCGTCCCATCGGCCCGCCGGCTGCGGACTTGGACGAGGCCATCGCTACTATGGAGCTCGCCACGGCTATCTTGGCGGGCCTGCGAGACGACTCTTAATCGCTCCCCATGATGCCTCTGCTACAGCCGTGGCCAACCGCACGGCCTCAACGGTGAAACTACAGGCGATATCGTAGAAGAGTTGGTCGCCCTCGACGCGCACATTGGTCCATACGGCCGGCAATCCGATAATCTCGGCTTCATCGGCCGCGGTTGGCCAGTGGACCACGCCTGATCCCGCCCTCGACCACAACCCGCTGTGCCCGCCGCCGCCCAACTCCAGCTCATAGGTCCCATCCGCCCGGAAGACCACGTGCCCGGCCAGCATCCCATCGGCAAAATTGACGATGCCCCATCGCCCCAACAGTTCGTCGCCTAGTTCCTGTGCCCGCCCCAAGGCGAGAGCTGGTTCGGCTCCCCAATACAGGCTGTCGCCTACTACTTGGAAGGGCACGGCCTCACTTTGCTCGGCCAGCACTCCGCTGACGTTTGCGGTGTAGCGCAGGGTCACAACGCCGTCTGCGGCCTCATACCGGCCCCGGTCTTCCGCCATCGGCCGCTCGGGATCGTCCCGGAGTGCGACGCGGCGGAACCCCCCATCGCTATTGAACTCGACGTACAGATGCTCTATGGACGATCCCCACTCAGCCCGACAGCCCTCCCAAGCACCTACTACGCTCGACTGTGCCCAAGCGGTAGCACTGAAGAACAGCAAGGCGATGCAAACTGTTGTGAGCATGGTAAAATCTACCTCCGTTATGCGTTGGTTGCCGGCGATTGACGCCATGTCCTAATTAGTGTCTAAAAGGAGATTTTGATGTCGCTTGAAGGCAAGATAGCTCTCATCACTGGTGGCGCACGCGGCTTGGGTCGCGCTTACGTCCTCCATCTGGCCCGCTTGGGCGCGGATGTTATCATCGCCGACATAGACCTGCAGGCCGCCCGCGAATACGGCGAAGAACTCACGGCCGAGACCGTGGAAGCCGAAGTAGTAAATCTCGGTCGCCGCGGCGTGGGCATTGCCGTGGATGTCACCGACCGCCAAGCCGTAGATGCCTTGGTCGCCGAGGCCCTTGATAACTTTGGCCGCATCGACATACTGGTCAACAACGCCGGCGGCAACTTGCGCTCGCACGAGGAACAAGCCGCCTCCTTGGCTGGGGAAGACCACTACCGCTACATAATGGACATCAACCTCACCGCCACTATCCACTGCTGTCAAGCGGTCAGCGCGGCAATGAAGGAGGCCCAGTCCGGCAAAATCATCAACGTGGCCTCGCAAGCGGGCCTGTGGAGCGGGCGCGACGGCGGCGGGATGCCCTATAAAGTGGCCAAGGCCGGCATCGTCCACTACACGCGGGTGCTGGCCGCCGAGCTAGGCCCTTATGGCATTCACGTCAACTGCATTGCTCCGGGTCTAATTTTGTCGTCCCGCGCCGTAGCCCAAGGCCGCAACAGCGAGGAATCGCGTCGGCACCTAGAGCCGCAGATTCCCCTCCGCCGTTTGGGCACGCCCGAGGACTGCGCTCGGGTGGTGGAGTTTTTGGCGTCCGATCTGTCGGATTACGTCACCGGCCAGTGCATTCCCGTGTGCGGGGGATTTGTGGCGTTCTGAATTAAGAATTACGAATTAGGAATTACGAATTAGGGCGGGGTAATTCGTAATTCTCAATTCCTAATTCCTAATTCAGAAGGTCGTCTGATGCGCGCTACTAGCTTCATCAAGGCGAGTCGCTCAAAATCGCGCGGATCGTCAGTGCGAATTAGAAAATCCCCTTCCACGCGGCGCGTTTCCCCGGCGTTGAGGACGACCGGCTGCCCAAGCGGTATAAACGCGTCGATTAGGAATTCCTCTTGGTCGAAAAACCGCAAGTCGTAGCGCACCCACACGGTTTCTTCACCGACATTGCTAAACACGGCCGCAAAGATCCCCTCGAATTCCGCTATTGTCCCGAATCCCGGCTGCGGCAAAAACGGCAACCAAGTCAAGCTGTCGATCGACACGCTGCCCTCCAATCCTGCGTCCTCGACAAACTCGACCTCGCTGCGCAGGGCTTCTACTGCGCCGCTTGGTCCGTCCTCTGCGGCAAAGCACCCGACCAGCAACAGCACTAGGGCGATCCCCATACTCATGGCTTGATCCTAACTCCCGGTTTGCGTCTGTATTTCTTCGTGGTGTTCTTTAATAATGCTATGAAAAAAAATCAGTTAATCCAGTGCCTAGTGCTAATTCTGATTGCCGCAGTTGTCCGCGCCGCCGATCCTGAGCCTCGCTACCAAATGCCCCCCATCGAAATCACGGCGACGCGCGCACCCCGCGAGGGATTTGACTTGCCGCTGGCCACGGCTGTGGTCGCGGATGTCGGGCGCGCGCGGCCCGGGATCTCGCTGGCCGAGTCGCTGCGTCCGGTGCCCGGGCTGTTTATCGCCAACCGCCACAACCTCTCCCAAGGCGACCGGCTCAGCGTGCGTGGCTTGGGCGCGCGCGCGGCCTTTGGCGTGCGCGGGATCAAGGTCTTGCTCGACGGCATCCCCCTGACCATGCCCGACGGCCAGAGCCAGCTCAACAACCTCGACTTGGGGTCAACCGGCCGCATCGAGATCCTGCGCGGCCCCAGTTCTTCGCTGTACGGCAATGCGGGCGGCGGCGTACTCGCGGCCCACACCCAAGCTCCGGCCGAGGCTGCTTGGCGCGTAGAGCCGCGCTTGATTGCCGGTAGCAACGGCCTGTTCCGCGCGCAGACGAGCCTTGCGGGACGAGCTGATAATACTCACGCGTTCGCTAGCTTGTACGACTTGCGCAGCGAAGGCTATCGCGACCACGCCGACGCCCGCGCTCGCGGTCTTAACGCGCTCGTCGGCCACGCCCTCACTTCCCATACGGAGTTGACGCTTCTACTGCATTTATACGATGCCCCTTATTTGTTCAATCCGAGTTCACTCGCTACGGGACCTGCGCGCACCAGTCCACGCAGCGCGCGCGGATTTGTGGTGGGACAGGGGGCATCCAAGCAGGTTCGTCAGGGACAAGGCGGCATCCGCCTCGAATATCGCCCGCCGCACGCGCCACACCACCGTGCGTCGAGTCTCGTACTGTACGGCGTTGGCCGCGCGCTCAAAAATCCCATCCCAGGCCGCATTATCGAGCTCGCCCGCCGTGCTGGTGGCCTGCGTACCGAGCACCAATTTGCCTGGGCCGGTACGCGCCTTGTGACCGGCCTCGACTTGGACTTCCAGCGCGACGATCGCCGCGAGTTCGCCAACGAGGGTTTGCCTGCGGGCGAGCGGGTGGACGACGAACGAGTCTTCGAGCTTGTGCAATACGGCGATAGCGAGGTGGATCAAGAGGAACAGGTGCAGAGCTTTGGCCCCTTTGTCTCTTTGGAGCGAGATTTGGGTGCTGCGCTGACTGCGACCGTCGGCGGTCGCTACGACCGCTATCGATTTGCCGTGGATGACCACGCGCGGGACATGGGGCAGTTCAGTCCGATGGCGGGCATGGTGTATCGCCTCGATCCCTTCTCCCGCTGGTACGCCCATGTGGCCACGGCCTTCCAGACGCCTACTACCTCTGAGTTGGGCAATCGTCCCAGTGGCGAGGGCGGATTCAACCCGGATTTAGGTCCTGAGCGCGTCCTTGGGTTGGAGACGGGATTGCGCCGCCATGTGCGCCGGGCGCGCGTGGATCTGGAGGTGGCACTATACCAACTTCAGATCGCCGACGCGCTGATTCCCTTTCAGGTCGAGAGCGAAGACAGCGAGGAGATTTACTTCCGCAACGCCGGACAAGCGCGCAATCGCGGGTTGGAACTCTCGCTCTCGGCAGTGCCGCTTCCTGGACTGCGGACCACCCTCGCATACACTTTTGGCGACTATGTTTTTGAGGACTACGAGGTTGAGACTGCCGGCGAACTTGTCCAGCTTGCTGGCAACGAGGTGCCGGGCGTGCCGCGCCACCGGCTCTTTGCCGCGCTGAGCTACGACAGTCCGCAGGGCCTGTTTGCCGAGGTCGAATTAGAGCGGGTCGGCCGCTACTGGGCCAATGATTTCAACGGCCCTCCGCCCGGAAGTGATGCCGCGTCGGACGAGTTTTTCAACCGTGCGTACCTGCGAGTCGATCTGCGCTTGGGGATTGACTATCGCGCAGCGAGGCCCTTTGTTGCGGTCGATAACCTGTTTGATGCCCAGTACAACGGCTCAGTGGTTCCCAACGCCTTTGGAGGGCGCTTTTTTGAACCCGCTGCGGGCCGCACTTGGCGCTTGGGGCTTAGTGCTGAGGTTGGTCCTTAACCGTACTCGCCGTCTTCCGCAATCGGCACACGAAAAATCCCTCCATTCCCCCCAGCGGCAAAATCCGCTTGGCCTGTTGCACTTGGGCGTCAAATGCTTTCTTTCCCCGCCACTGGCTCAAGCCAGACGCCACATTGTCAAAAGGCAGCGCGATGTCTTCGACGGTTAGGGCACCGGCGAACTGCCGCAGCACTCGGTTGATGATGGCCTCGTTTTCTTCGGGCGCGAAGGTGCAGGTCGAATAGACCAACACTCCGCCCGGCTTGAGGCATTGCACGGCCGCGTAGCAGAGCCGCCGCTGTTTGCGGCTGGCCTCGGCGATTTTCTTCTTGCTCCAATAGGCATAGGTCTTGGGCGCATCGGCGCGGAATCGGCCCTCGGACGAGCACGGCGCGTCGAGGAGCACGCGGTCGAAGCGCTCCCGGTGGCGACGCCAGATGCGGGTTCCGTCGGCGAGATGGATTTGCACGTTTTCGGCTCCGTGCCGCGCCAGATTGTCCCGCAGGCGAAAGAAGCGGCCACGCACGGACTCCACAGCCCAGATGCGCCCTTGATTGCCCATCAGTTCGGCGAGCTGCAAGGTCTTGCTGCCCGGGGCGGCCCCGAGGTCGAGAATGCACTCCTCGCGTTGCGGTGCCAAGAGGACCGGCGGCACCATGCTGGAGGGATTTTGGATGTAGAGCCGGCCTTCGCGGTAGGCTGCGCATTCGGTGAGGGCGCGGCGCTGTGCAGCCGGGACGACAAAGGCGTCGGCCTTCCAAGCAAGCGGCGTCAGCGCGAAGCCCTCTGCTGTTAGCTCGGCCACGAGTGCGTCAGGCGTGTCCTTGAACGCGTTGGCGCGGAAGGCGGTAGGCTGCTCGGTGGCCAAGCTCTGCCAGCAGGCGGCAAAGTGTTCGGCTGGGAGAATGGCCTGCAAGCGGTCGCGAAAGGCTTCGGGTAGGGACACGGTAGTTATCTCGATGGCATTTCATCCCCGGTCGGCACGGGATGATTGATCCAGTAGCCGCTCGGGTCGGTGCCACGGCAGATGTAGCCGTGGGTGCGCTTCTCCTCGCGGGTGTGCACCTCGGGCGGCATGTAGCGCAGCGTCAGGCCGCAGCGGCGGCGCGTGGAGCGGTTGGGGGCTGAGCCGTGCAAGAGCAGGTCGGTGTGCAGGGACATCTGGCCGGCGCGCATGGTAAAGGCCACTGGCTCGCCGCCCCACTGGAGCGGATCGTGCACGCTCTGTCCCAAGACATTTTGCTCCTCGGCGGTGCTGTGTTCAAAGGGAATCTGCCCGTGCAAATGCGAGCCGGGGACGACGGTCATTGGCCCGTTTTCCTCATCCACATCGTCGATAGCCAGCCAAGCAGTTACCACCTTGCTCGGGGTCAGCGGCCAGTAGGAAGCATCTTGGTGCCAGGCGACCTGTTTTTGTTCGCCCGGCTCCTTGCAAAAGTAGTGGGTCATAACGCTGACGAGGTTGGGGCCGAGGAGATCTTCGACGCAATCGAGAATGCGCGGCTCGTGCAACAAGTCGTAGATGCCCCGGCAGTGGCGATGCCAGCCGTTGATCGAATAGCTGTTGTGCCCGTGGGCCTTGGCTTGGTCCATGAGCGCATCGAAATAGCGGCGATTGGCTGCGGCTTCCTCGGGCGTGAACACGTCCAGAGGGCAGATGTAGCCCCGTTCGTTGAACTGGCGGATCTGGGCGCGGGTGAGCTTTTGCGGGTTGTCGTTGGTCGCGCTGAAAAATTTGAGCTCGCGCTCCATGTCGGGGAGGGCGTCGGTGATGGACATGGCGTTCTCCTGTTGAGTTTTGGCGAGGCGATGGAATCTCTATTTTACAACGCGCAAATTTTACGCAAACAAACAGGGAGCACAACATGACTCAGTACAAAATCGGTGTGATCGGCTGCGGCAATCGCGGTCGCCGCCACGCCGAGGGCTACCAAGCCTCCGCCCAAGTTGCAATTGTCGCCTGTGCCGATCCGGTGGAAGCGGCCCGTGCGTCCTTTGCCGAGGACTTTGCCGTGGCATCTCCATACGAAGATTACCGCGCCATGTTAAAAAGCGAAGCCCTCGACGTGGTGAGCATCTGCACGTGGACCGGCCTGCACCGAGAAATGGTCGAAGCCGCGGCCGCGGCCGGCGTCAAAGCCATCCACTGCGAAAAGCCCATGGCCAGCACGTGGGAGGATGCCAAGGCGCTGGCTCGGGCCTGCTCCGATCGCGGCGTGCTTCTCACCTTCTGCCATCAACGTCGCTTTGGCGCTGTGTTTGTCAAGGCCAAACAGTTGCTCGACGAAGGTGCCATAGGCACACTCCAGCGGCTCGAAGGTGCGTGTTCCAACCTATTTGATTGGGGCACGCATTGGTTTGACATGTTCTTCTTTTACAACGACGAAGTGCCCGCCGAATGGGTCATGGGCCAGATCGCCGTCGAATCCGAGAGCTCGGTGTTTGGCGTGCCCCTAGATACCAGCGGCCTGTCGTGGATCCGCTGGCAAAACGGCGTCGAGGGCTTGCTCGGCACGGGGGGTGCGCACGTGCAAGGCCCGCGCAATCGCCTCATGGGCAGCGAGGGCATCATCGAAGTCGGCGGTGCGGAGCGCGCACCGCTACGGCTGCTGCGCGCGGGTGCGGCGTGGCAGGATTTTGCGGATGAAGAGATCGCCGATGTCGTGCCGCCGGGTGACGATACCGTGCTATCGGTGTTGGATCTGATTGACTGTCTCGAAAGCGGTGCGGAGCCGCGCTTGTCGGCGCGCAAGGCCCTGCAAGCGACCGAACTGATTTTTGCTACCTATGAGTCGAGCCGCCGCCGCAGCCGGGTGTTGCTCCCCCTCGAAGCGGAGGACTCGGCCCTGATTACCATGCTAAGAGAGGGGCAGATCGGGCCGGGCTAGTCGTTCCCGCGCCGGATGGCCGAGGCCGCAAAGCGGATCTGAAAGCGATAGACGCGCTTTTGCTGGCAGATGATTTCGTGCGTGTGAGGGTCGATGCGGTGGGGGACTTCGATGTGGTTGACATCGACGAGGGCCTGATAGCCGCGCTCGGAAAAGATGTCGATCAACATGGCCAAGGCCAAAGGATCGTCAAACAGCACATCCTCGGAGTTGACGAGCGTCATGCCGGTAATGGCGTAACGGGTGACAATGGGCATGAACTTGAAGTTGACTTTGTCGATGACCCGCTGGAACAGCTCGGGATGATCCTCGTTGTAGATCTCCAGCCGCTTGACCAATTCTTGACGGGCGTAGAGTACGAGGCGGCTGGCCGGCGTGATGGTGCGGACGCGGTCGAAGGTCTTGTGCGAAAGCTCTAGCGAACTCTGATAGGAAAACTCCTCCTCAATCTCCTGTTGCACCTCGGCGAGCGGCTGGCTGGCGTCGATGAAGCGAAAGTGAAAAATGGCGCGCAGCGAGCGCAGTGCCTCAAAGGTCGTTTCCTTGAAAACTTGGTAGCGCTTGCGCGCGGCGGCTGGGTCGAGGTCGGTGGCGCGGATCTCGGCGAGTTGGCCGACGCCTAACTCCGTGGCCTTGCGGTTGTGCTCTTGGGCCTCTCGGCCGCGGTGGAGCTGGCGCTCGATGCTGACCTCTTCATCGACGAAGAGCAAGACCGTGCGGAAGAGGGGACGCGGGAAGTCGTGATTGCGGAATTCCTCGCGCATTTCGGTCATCTTGTCGTAGAACAGCTTGAGGCACTCGACCTGTACTTGGGTGCGCGGGAAGCCATCGACGATCACGCCGCGCTGGTAGATTGGGTCGAGCAGCTTGTGCAAGAGTAGATACGTGACCTCCTCGTCGCCGACTAAGCCGCCAGCGTTCTTGATCTGTTGGGCGCGGGGGCTGTCGAGTAAGTCGCTGATCACCACGGCTGCGGCCGTAATGCCCCGCGCTTCGAGGATGAAGGGGGTATTGGTGCCCTTGCCAGCGCCGGGCGCGCCGCCGAGCCAGATGATTTCCCCGGGAAAGCAGAGCTTGGCGCGACCGAATTCTTGTTCTAGGTCGCTCCAGACGCGGTCGAAGATCAGGCTGGCGTCCTTGATCTCGAGGTCAATGTGCTTGGATTTGGATTTGCTTGCCATGCGCTTTTGTGGCCGGCTGCTACAGGCTGCGGAACGGTTCCTTATTGACCAGCTCTTCTACGACCTGCCCGCCGATCAAGTGCTCTTGGATGATGCGCTCTAGCTTTTCGACGGTCATGGAGTGGTACCAGACGCCCTCGGGATACACTACGACCGTTGGCCCAGACTCGCAGACGCGCAGGCAGTCGGCCTTAGTGCGGTGGATGCCACCCTTGCCCGGATGGCCATAGCCCAATTCGGACAACCGCTTTTTTAGGTACTCCCAACAGTCGGCCCCGGTGCCGTCGCTGTGGCACTTGGGCTTGGTGGGGGTGGCGCAGAGAAAGATGTGGCGCTCTACCGGAGTGTAGGTCGGATCCGTGGTGTGCTCGCTCATGTTAGGCCTGCCAGTGCTGGTCTAGGGGGCGATGGGTGAAGGGACGCTGCTGCTGGCCGTCGTACATATCGACGATGTGGCCGTCCCCTTGGAGAATGTACTTGTAGATGACGAGGCCCTCCAACCCCACCGGGCCGCGACTGTGCAGGCGGTTGGTGCTGATGCCGACCTCGGCCCCTAGCCCGTATTTGAAGCCATCGGCAAAGCGCGTCGAGGCATTGTGAATCACCGAGGCTGAATCCACCTCGCGCAGAAAGGTGTGTGCAGCCTCCGAATCCTCGGTTACGATCGCGTCGGTGTGATGGCTGCCGTACGCGTTGATGTGCTCGATGGCCTCGGCCGTGCTATCGACGACTTTTACCGCCAACATCAAGTCCAAGTATTCGGTGGACCAGTCGGCTTCGGTGGCCGGTTTGACTTGCCCGTTGGCATTGGCGAGGGCGAGGGCGCGCTCGTCGCCGCGCAACTCCACGTTCCTTGCGAGCAGTGCCGGTACGGCCCGCTGCAAAAAGGCCGGGGCAATGCCGCTGTGGACGAGCAAGGTCTCGGCTGCGTTGCACACGGCCACGTACTGGGTCTTGGCATCGACGGCGATTTGCACGGCTTTATCGAGGTTTGCGCTGGCATCGACGTACACGTGGCAGATCCCATCGGCGTGGCCCATGACCGGGATCTTGGTGTTGTGCATGATGTATTGCACAAACTCGTTGCTGCCGCGCGGGATAATGAGGTCGATCAGGTCCTCCTCGCCGAGCAGGGCGCGGACTTCCTCGCGGCCGGGCAGGAGCGTCATCCATCCTTCTGGTAGGATACCCTGCGTGGCTTGGCACATGACCTCGGCGAGGGTTTGGTTAGTTATGGCGGCCTCGCGTCCCCCCTTGAGCAGGGCGGCATTGCCGGACTTGAGGCACAGGGAGGCGATCTGCACCAAGGCGTCGGGCCGGGATTCAAAGATCACGCCGATCACGCCAATGGGTACGGTCACGCGGTAGAGGTGAAGCTGGTCGTCTAGCTCGGTCGCGCTCTGGGTCTGACCGAGGGGATCGGGCTGGGTGCAGACGTCGCGCACCATCTCCACTGTGCTGGCGAATTTGTGTCCGCTCAGGTCGAGCCGCTTGAGCAAGGGCGAGGCCAGCCCATCTTGTTCGCCAGCTTTTAGGTCCTTGGTGTTGGCGGCTAAGATGCGCTCGCGATTGGCTTCGAGGGCCGTAGCAATGGCTTTGAGGGCTTGGTTGCGCCCCTCTGCGGAGGTCGCGGCGAGCACGCGCGATGCGGCGCGGGCCGCTAGGGCTTGTTGGCGCACTTGATCGGACATGGCTAACTCTCCTCGGTGGCGCGCGCGGTGGCCGCGCCCATGATGGACTGCAAGCTCTGGCTCAGCCGCTGTGGATCTTCGACCGTGCCCTCGCCCAGCAAGACGAAGTCAACCAGAAAATGCGCCCAATTCTCCAATTGCGCGGAGTCGCGGTCGCGCTTGAGCACCGCGGCCATGTTGCGGATGATTTCGTGCTTGGGGTTGATCTCCAGAAGCCGCAGATGGCCCTTAAACTCGCGGTCGGTTAGCTTCATCAGCCGCTCCATGTTCTGGCTCAGGCCGCCCTGCGGAGCGACTAAGACGCAAGGGCTGTCGGTTAGTCGCTTGGACTCGACCACGTCTGCGACCCGGCTTTCGAGTTGCTTTTTGAGGAAGCTAATCAACTCGATGGTCTCGGCTTGCTGCTCCTCATTGACGCCTGCGAGCTGGACCTCATTCGCGTCAGCACCTAAGTCGAGGTCTGCCGCGTCAACGGCTTGGAACTCCTTGTCGGCGAATTTCTGTAGGCCGTGGATTACCCACTCATCGACCGGCTCGTCCATGTAGAGCACTTCCAAGCTGCGCTTGCGGAAGGTTTCCAACAGCGGACTCTGGGCGATGGATTCCTTGCTCTCGCCGGCTAGGTAGTAAATTTTTTCTTGCTCGCTCTGCATCCGGTCGATATAGGTCTGCAATGAGACGTAGGTGTTGACGTCGTCTTCTAGCGAGGAGTGGAAGCGCAGGAGCTTGGCGAGCGCCCCCTTGTGCTCGCCATCCATGGCCACACCTTCCTTGAGCACTGCGCCATAAGCGCGCCAGAACGTCAGGTACTGCTCTTCGTCCTTTTTGGCCATGCCCTCAATCATGCCGATGATGCGTCGCACCAAGGTGGCGCGGATTTTGGTGATGATGGGATTTTGCTGGAGGGTTTCGCGCGAGACGTTGAGCGGCAGGTCGTCGCAGTCAACCACCCCGCGCACAAAGCGCAGCCACAGCGGCAGCAAATCCTTGCAGTCGTCTTGGATGAAGACCCGCTTGACGTGCAGATTGAGCGAGATTTTCGGCTCTGAGTTGACCAGCCACGGCGTCGGCGAGTGCTTGGGAATGTAGAGTACGGCGTAAAACTGAATCGGCACATCGACGATTACGTGCTCGTGCGCCAACGGCTCGTCCGGGTCGCCGGTTAGATGGGTGTAGAATTCGCGGTACTGCTCGGCGGTAATTTCGTTGCGCGGCCGGGTCCACAGCGCGGCTGTGTCGTTGACCTGCTTGCTGGCGACCTTGATTGGATAGGATACGAAGTCGGAGTGCTTGCGGATAACCGCTTCTAAGCGGTGGGCGTCGAGGAATTCCTCGCAGTCCGAGCGGATGTAGATTTTGATTTCCGTGCCTCGGTCTGCTTTGTCGGCATTGGCCAACGTGTACGTGCCATCGCCGGTGGATTCCCACAGCACGGCCTCGGCATCTGGGTTGGCCGAGCGCGTGGTGAGCACCACTCGGTCGGCGACCATGAAGACCGAGTAGAAGCCCACCCCGAACTGGCCGATCAGTTTGAGCTTTTCTTCCTCATCGTCGGCATCGGCTAGTTGTTTGGCAAATTCGGCCGAGCCGGAGCGAGCGATGGTGCCGATGTTATTTTCGACCTCGTCGCGGGTCATGCCGATCCCCCGGTCGCGGATCGTCAGGGTCTTGTTGCTGCTCGACACCTCGAGCTCAATGTCCAGTTCGGCATCTGGGTCGAGGATGTTGCGGTCGGTCAGCGAGCGGTGATGGATTTTGTCTAGGGCGTCCGAGGCGTTGGAAATCAGCTCGCGCAAGAAAATCTCTTTTTGGGTGTACAGCGAGTGAACCAACAGGTGGAGTAGCTGTTGTACCTCGGTTTGAAAAGCCCGTTTTTCAACCTGTGGATCTTCGGTTTGGACGTCTTCGGACATCTTGTTGCAGCTCCTTTGGTGCTTGCGTTGACGAAACCGAAAATGTAAGGAAGATCACCTACAAAGTAAATTCGGCCCGCGCTCTTGTAGCGAGGGCTGGACGGGCTATTTTCTGGCCACGTGCAAACTTACGACCTCATCATCGTCGGCGGTGGTCCGGCTGGTGCCACGGCCGCAATGTATGCGCAGCGCCACGGGTTGGCGGCTCTGCTGCTGGACAAGCAGTGCTTTCCCCGCGACAAGATTTGCGGCGACGCTCTCTCCGGCAAGACGGTGGCCATCCTCCACGAGCTGGGGCTGTTTGAGGAGGTGTGCAACCTACCTGGGGCGGCTGTTGCCCGCATTGTCTTCGGCAGCCCAGACGCGACTGCTGCGTCTATTGATCTGAGCCGCTACGACCTGCACAATGCCCTGACTGGTCGGGTGTTGCCGATGGAAGGCTTTGTCATCCGCCGCGAGGTTTTCGACGACTTTCTCTTTGCTAAAGCGCGGGCCGCAGCCGCCCACACTTTAGAGGGTTTTGCCGTGCGCGGGCTTCTGAGAGAAGGCGAGCAGGTCTGCGGGGTGCGGGGGCGGACAGCGGAAGGTACGAGCTTGGAATTTCGCGCGCCTTTGGTGTTGGGGTGCGATGGCTTTAACTCGATCGTCGCCCGCAAGAGCGGGTTGTACCGCCACGAGGGCCGCGATTGGATGGTGGCTTTGCGGCAGTACTTCGAGGGCGTGGCGGGTCTAAGCGATCAGATCGAATTGCACTTTATAGACGAGGTGCGGCCCGGGTATTTTTGGATATTTCCTCTAGAAGGCGACCGCGCCAATGTCGGCATCGGCATGGATCACCGAGACATCAAGGCGCGCGGCATCGACCTCAAGGACGCGCTCGCAGCCGCGGTGGCGAGTGCGACCTTTGGCGCGCGTTTTGGCGACGCCCGCCCCCTCGAAGACCCGGTCGGCTGGAATTTGCCGGTTGGCTCGCGGCGGCGACCGGCGCACGGGAATGGCTTTCTGCTCTTGGGCGACGCAGCCGGTTTGATCGACCCGTTTACGGGCGAGGGCATTGGCAATGCGCTGTACTCGGCCCGCTTTGCCGTGGAGACCGCAATTCAAGCTCGGGAGGTGGAGGATTATTCGGCTGGTTTTTTGCGGCGCTATGAGGATCGGCTGTGGGATGCGCTGGGCAGCGAGCTGAAGCTGAGCACCAAGCTGCACAATTTGGGCCGCTGGCCCTACCTGATGAACTTGGTCATTCGCAAGGCCGCCAAGAATGCCGAGGTCAGCGACCTGATCTGCGGCATGATGGCCGACGCCGTGCCGCGCAAGATGCTGACGAATCCGCTGTTTTACCTTCGGTTGCTGTGGAAGTAGGCGTTAGATTGTCGTCGCCAAAAATCCCTCGTCAGCGCGGATGTCTGTGTCGGTGACATCTGGCCGCTTGGTGCGATTGCGACTGTGCATCAAGGGACGTACCTTCGTTTCGCATAAATAACATCTAGCGACCGTTATCCGAATATCCGAGCTAATTGTTCGGGTACAAGCAATTATGTGCCATAGGCTGAATTCAGGTTTATTCTTATGCCGTCAGTTTACATCGAGACATCGATAGTCAGTTACCTGACTGCGCGGCCATCGCCCAGCCCGTTGGTAGCGGCTTGGCAGGAAATGACGGTATCGTGGTGGAATCACCAGCGCCGGGATTTCGACCTTTGCACTTCGGCCTTAGTGATTGAGGAAGCTAGCCGTGGAGATCCGGAAGCGGCAGAGCGTAGAATGGCGCATCTCGAGGGCATTTCACTACTGGCTGCGTCGGATCAGGTCATCGAGTTCGCTGGTAGGCTCGTCCATCCTGGTCCGCTACCCATTGGTGCCGCAGACGACGCGTTCCACATTGCTCTATCGGCTGTCCACGCCGTCGATTATCTTCTCACTTGGAACTTCAAGCACATCGACAATGCTCTGATCAAGCCACGGATTCGAGCACTCTGTACTGAGCATGGGCATCCGTGTCCGGAAATCTGCACTCCTCAGGAAATGATAGGAGACTTACTCTAATGAAGGATGAAGTCATAGCCGCCCTATGGAAGATCAAGGAGAATATTGCTCGCGAACACGACTATGACGTGGATCGCTTAGGTGCCATGATCCGCGAAAGGGAGCGTGAGTATGCCCACAGAGTTGTGGATTGGGCCGATTCTACAAGGCGGGCGGCCAGCGAAGAGCCAGAAGTTTCTTAATCCCCCCTCCGCTAGCGACCGTTATCCGAACCAACTGCTCGGTACAAGTAGTTATGTGCAATTGCATCAGGAATGCAAAGAATAATGTGATATGTCGCTGGGAAAGGTGACTTGTTTTATAACGCATAGCTTGGACGGTCGAAAGCACTTTCTCCTGCTAAAACACCCCTACGCCGGCAATCAAATACCTGCCGGAACGGTGGAAAAGGGAGAATCCTTTGTCGCCGCGGCACTCCGGGAGGCCCGCGAAGAAACGAGTCTAGCCGCATTGGATGTTGTCGCGGAACTGTTGTCGGAACGGGAGAAGCTACCTCCCAACACAGCCGTCATCCAGAAGACTTCCACTGTATACTCTCGACCATACACTGGCAGTTTCGATTGGGTCACGATTCGCAGAGGTATTCGCGTTGATACCCGAGAAACTGAAAACGGTTTTGTGCAAATCGATTATGTGGAAAAAGAGTCGCTCGGTTCGGATAGGATCTCGTTTCAAATAACTGGCTGGATACCACAAGATGCTCTGACGACCGCTGTTGAGCGTAAGCACTATCACTTAAGTTGCGCAGCAAGTGATGAGCTTGAGTGGGAAGTCTTTTCTGATAACCACAAGTTTGTCCTAAAGTGGCATCCGTTGACCGAAGATCCCCAATTGCAGGAACCATTTGAGGAGTGGTTCGACTCCATCAAGGAGCATCTCGTTGATTAGCTAGACAGATCAACTTCAGTTCACACGGCCCCGGTTCGGGCTGGCGGCCCTCGACTAATACTGCGCGGTGTTCGCCAGTTCATCAACCCGTACCACGTTAGACGACATGAAGATGCAATGAGAGGTCCGACATGAACGGTAGCGACACGTGTAAGACGTGCGAATTGACGGCTCGAAGAAGGCTGGGGAAGGCACCACTTTGGGACAGCATTTACCAGACCAACTTCTGGGATGTGGCGCATGCATTTGATACCTCACTGCCTGGATGGCTGGTGTTGGTTCTGCAACGACACATCGAATCGCTTGATGAGCTCACTGAGCAGGAAGCCGCTGAATTGGGCCCCTTGATTCAGCGTGTTTCCTTATCTCTTAAGGCTGTAGTCGGATGCGTGAAGACATATGTGATTCAGTTTGCTGAACACGAAGATCATCCACATGTACACTTCCATATTGTCCCCCGGATGGCTAATCAGCCTGCTGACCGGCGAAGCACTCAAGTATTTGCTTATCTGGGTGTCTCTCAGGAGGAAAGTGTAAGCGAAGATCAGAGGAATGAGATTGGTGGAAGAATTAGGAAACACCTACAGTCCACAGAGTAATGAGTATAAAGCCCCGTCGTATAACAGCACGGTATTGCGCTGCACTGCGGCATGGTGCCTTGGCCTTCGGCAACCTGCCGCACGGGTCCGCAAATCGGAAAACGTTATAGGCAATTGCAGGCCAGAGCGATACCTCCCCGCGCCGCCTAAACCCCAATCATGGGAATTCTAATGCCCCGCCCCGATCTCAAAACCACTTTCAATACCGTTGCCTCGCTCTATGACTCAGTGAGGCCCGGATACCCTGATGGGCTTGTCAGGGATGTCTTGGACCTTTCCGGAATGGATAGAAGTGGAAATATCCTGGAAGTCGGGTGTGGAACCGGACAGGCTTCGAGATTATTTGCCACCCTCGGTTGCGAAATGACCTGTTTAGATATTGGTCAAGATTTGATCGAGATTGCGAGAGCGCGACTCAACAACTACAAGAACGTCCGCTTCGTCTTGTGTCCTTTCGAAGATTGGGATTCGGCTAGCAAGTTTGACCTTGTGATCTCCGCGACTGCATTCCGCTGGGTGAGTCCAAGAGTCAGATTTATTAGAGCCCGTGACGCCCTGAAGGCTAGGGGATCATTGGCCATTTTCTCCAACCAACACTCAAGAAAAGACGAAGGTTTCTTTGCGGAAGTCCAAGAAGTTTACAGCGAGCATTATGTAGTTTCAGATTCCCCTCGGGATCCCAGTAATCCGACGACATCAGAGTCCCCAGAACCCGGAACTACCGCTTTTGCCGATCCTATCCACCGAGTGTACGCGTGGACAGCGAACTATTCTGCGGAACAGTACATCAAACTCATCGGCACCTATTCTGACCACATCGCGCTGCCCGAATTCAATCGCACACACCTATTTGACAGTATCACTGACCTCATAAACAAGAACTACGGGGGATCGATCACCAAGCACTACGAAACTGCTTTAGCATTTCGCAGGAAGAAAGCCTGATTGAGGTTGGAAGCTGAGGTTCCATCAAGGGACTCCATTTTCGAGGGACGATTGAGCGAGCTTCTCAATTTGTCCTCAATCTTCGGTAGTGGGAGGCACGATGAAAAGACATGTCGGCAGCAGTTTTGATGAGCTCCTCGCAGAAGAAGGCATTCTCAGCGAAACCGATTTTACGGCACATAATACATCGGTGTTGCGCTTTGTCGCCTTTCAGGTGTCTTGGCCTGCGGCAACTCGCTGTTTTATCTCCGGCTGCTTTGGAAGTAGGCGTTAGATCGTCGTCGCCAAGAACCCCCCGTCAACGCGGATGTCCGTGCCGGTGACGAAGCCGCTGGCCGCATCCGCCGCGAGGAACACCGCCGCGCCGACCAGTTCCTCGGGGCGGCCGAAGCGGTCCATGGGCGTGTGGGAGAGGATTTGTTGGCCGCGTTCGGTGGGGGTGCCGTCGTCTTCAAAGAGCAAGCGGCGGTTTTGCTCGGCGGGGAAGAAGCCTGGGGTGATGGAGTTGACCCGCACGCCCTTGTCGGCCCACTCTCGCGCGAGGAACTGGGTTAGGTTTAATACGGCCGCTTTGGCCGCGGAGTACGCCACTACCCGCGAAACCGGTAGGTGGGCGGCGACCGAGGCGATGTTGATGATACTGCCCCGGCCTCGTGCGACCATGGCCGATCCGAATTCTTGGCAGGGCAACAGCGCGCCAGCCCCCAAGTTCAAATCGAAACAACGCTGCCAATCGTCGATTGTTATCGCGGCAAAGTCTAGGTCGTCGTTTAGGGTCACCTGTGGCTGATTGCCACCGGCTGCGTTGAGGAGCACGTTGACGGGACCCAATGCCGCGACGACCGCTTCGTGGGCGGCCTTGAGCGATGCTTTGTCTGTGGCGTCGCAGGCGGCGAAAACGCCCGTGCCGCCTGCGGCCTCTATTGCCGCTACTCGCTTATGCCCCCGGTCGTGGTCTCGTCCCAATACTGCTACGGAAGCTCCAGCCTCGGCCAATCCTTGGGCCATTGCTCCGCCCAATACGCCGGTGCCACCGATGACTGCTGCTACTTCGCCGCGCAAATTCCATTCACTCATTTCAATACCCCAGTGCTTTAGATAACAGTCCAATAGTGCCGCCGAACACATTGCCCCAGACGATTAGCCAGCCCAAGTGCTCGCGGATTACTTCCTCCATCATCTCCTTGACCCGGTCGGGCGTCAGCTCCTCTAACTTGGTCTCTAGCAGGCCGTCAACCTGCTCCCGCATCGCTCCGACTTCTGTGCCCGCTTCGCCGGCCAAAAGCGGCGCGATCTCGCTTCCGAACCCGATTACGAACTGCTTGACCAGCGGCTTGACCGTCTGCGTCCCTACCAACTGGAGCATCATGCCTTGCGGCGATTCCGCCAACTCTTCGAGCTTGCGGTCGATGATTGCGTCAACCTCGTCGGACGCCAGCACCTTTTCCACCTTTTCCCCTACATCGTCTCCGGCCATCCGCTCGGCGAAGAATCGCTCCAGATACTCTTCGTCGAAGAAGTAGCGCATGATGGCGTCTTTGACCGCTTCCCGGATGGCGCGAAATCGCGCTGGGATGACTCCCGATCCGTACAGCAGGGGTACGCGGTCGAAGAGCATTTTTACGGCCAACCAGTTAGTCGCGCCGCCGGCAAAGCCAAACAAGCCAATCGCCAGCACCCATTCGCTGCCATTGACTCCCTCGACGCGCCCCCAGAGGCCCGCCACCAACAGGGCAAACGAAATTAGGTTGCTGACGTTGCCCTTTTCCCAGCGTGCTGTTTTCATAGATCGATTCGCAAGCATATTATCCGCAGATGGACGCAGATGGACACAGAATGTGCATACTGTCGGCCCCCGTTACCGCCAACCCGGGCATGTCATTAGGAGATTTTTCTCTTCACCGGGCCGTCTTGGTCTTTTGCTTGTCTTCGTGCCGCTCGATCCCCAACTGGACCAACCGGTCGATCAACTCCCCGTAGCTCAGGCCGCTCGCCTCCCACAGCTTGGGATACATGCTGATGGGCGTAAATCCCGGCATGGTATTGATCTCGTTGACGAAAATCGCCTCGTCGCTTTCGCGCACGAAGAAATCCACCCGCGCCAAGCCCCAGGCTTCGACCGCCTGAAAGGCCCGGATGCCCAGCTCGCGCACGGCCTCTTGGGTGGCCGGCGAGATGCGCGCTGGAATGATCAGATCGGAATTGTCGTCAATGTATTTGGCGTTGTAGTCGTAAAAGTCATTGCCCGGCACGATCTCGCCGGTGATGGACGCTTCTGGCGACTCGTTGCCCAAGATCGCCACCTCGACTTCGCGGCAGCCGCTCGCTTCGGCCTCGACCACGATCTTGTAATCGTATTGCGCTGCTTCGTCGATGGCCTGCTCTAGCTCGGCACCATCGCGGGCCTTACTCACTCCGACGCTCGAACCGAGATTCACCGGCTTGACGAAGACGGGGTAGGCCAGCGCGGCTTCGATCTCGGCGCGCACCCCGGCGCGGTCCTTTTCCCAACGGCTGCGCCGCACTACTTGGTAGTCCACCTGTGGCAACCCCTCGGCCTTGAAGACCCGTTTCATCAGCTCCTTGTCCATGCCCACGGCTGAGCCGACGACTCCGGCCCCCACATACGCTATATTGGCCAGTTCCATCAGGCCCTGCACAGTGCCGTCCTCGCCGTAGGGGCCGTGCAGGAGGGGAAAGATTACGTCGAGGGCTTGGTCCTGCACATCGCCGTGCTGCGCCACGAGCGAGCGCGTCCCCAGATAGTCCAATGCCACCGGCGTTAGTCCATCCTCGTGGACCTGACTAGACGCTAGAAGTTGCTGCGTGTCCGCGGCGGACAGCCAGCGCCCTTCCTTGGAGATGCCGATCATCACCAGTTCGTACTTGTCCTTGTCGATGGCTTCCAACATCGAGCGCGCTGAAATCATCGAGACCTCGTGCTCGGCCGAGCGCCCGCCGCAGAGCACACCGAGGCGTATCTTGCGACCCATGTATTGCTGTTCCTTCGGTTAAGTTACGAGTATCGTTGCCTCTTCTACCAATATAGAAGGGATGCCAAAAACTGTCGAGGAATGGCAACTTGCCCCTGCGGCGCGAATTGCGTATTTCTTCCCGCGTTCTCGTGCGCCGACTCTACTGTCTTAAAGGAGCGAACTGCCGTGAAATACCGCTACGCTGAAATGATCTGGAACGAGACTCGGGACGCCGCCGCCGCGGGCCGCGTGGCCGTGCTGCCCGTCGCTACTCACGAAGACCACGGCCCGCATCTGCCGGTGGATACGGACGTGGTGCTGTGCCACGGGATATGCGAGCGCGCCGTGGCCCGCATCCCAGAGGAAGCCGTGCTCGCCCCGCCCGTCACTCACGGCTATAGCCCGCACCACATGGATTTCCACGGCACCCTGACCATTACGTGGGACACCTTTATCCGCTACGTCAAGGACGTGTGTTGCAGCTTGGCCCACCACGGCTTTAAGCGCATCCTCATCGTCAATGGCCACGGCTCCAATACCTCGCCGCTCGACCTAGCAGCCCGCCTCACCGTCCTCGAATACGAAGGCCAGATTCTCTGCGCCTCGGTCAATCACTGGGATATACGCCGCGCCAAGACCGTGGGCAACCAACTGCGCGACTCGGACTATGGCGGCACTTCGCACGCCGGCGAATACGAAACCTCGCTCTATCTCGCGCTCAAGCCGGAACTCGTCGAAATGGACAAGGCCGTTGACGAGCGCTCGCCGCTGTCGCCCAGCTTCCGCACCGACCTGTTGGCTGGCCCGCACCCCGAGGGATCGGGCGCGCGGCTGATACCCTACTGGAGCCAGCAGACGGGCAGCGGGGTTATGGGAGACGCGACTAAAGCGACCAAGGAAAAGGGTGAGAAATTTTTAGCAGCGGCGACCGAGGGGCTTGTAGAGCTAATCCGCGAGTTGAAGAATCAGCCGATCCTGCCGCGCCGCGACCAGCATTGACGTGACGCGCATATTTTGGAACCAGATAAATAAGGAGCGAGTGCCATGGACCGTTGGAACTTTGAGTGGTGGCATTTTTTCGCACTGTATGCTGCGCTGATCATCATCAATGCTGTGATGACCCTGCTCGAGAAAGAGATAGGTTTCATAAGCGCGTATTTGATCATCTTCGTACTCGTCGTATCCCCTCAGGTGTTTTACCATGCGCGAAAGAAGAAAGCGACGCCGAAAGAAGGAAGTGCCATAGACCGTTGGAACTTTGAGTGGCGACATGCCCTTGTGCTGTACGCGGCGTTGATCGTCACCAATGCTGTATTTGCCATTCTTGAGCAAGAGATCGGCACAATAGGCGGGTATTTGACCCTCCTCGCTATGTGCCTCGTCGCGAATCTGCTTTACTATGCGCGAAGGAAAAACGCGATAGACGCGGATTAAAGGAGCGAGTGCCATGAACCGTTGGCATTTTAAGTTGTGGCACGTTCTCGTGCTGTACGGCGCGGCATTAACCCTCGGTGCTGAGACAGTATGGAGGTGGATGTCTGCATCCTTGGCGGACTTACGCGCATTGAACATACTCGTTCTGCTTCTCGTATCTGCTAATACGTTTTACCAAGCGCGACGTAAAAACGCGACGACGCAAGGAGCGAGTGTCATGGACCGTTGGCATTTTAAGTTGCGGGATGTCCTCGGTCTGTATATCGCAGCGTTCGTCATCGGTGCTTCGATAGTGCGGATCTTGCTGGCCCCGTCTTCATCTTCTATCGGAGACTTAGGCACGTATTTGGTCGTACTCGCTATGCTCTTCGTATCTGCTAATGTGTTTTACCATGCGCGAAAGAATGCCCGACGGAAAAACGCGACGGCCGCGGGTTGACCTTTCCCATTACCCAATCAGGAGCCTCTAATGACCGAACAAGAAATGCTCACCGAGCTGAAAAACTTTGACACGCCTTCCATTACTAATGTCGTCGCTACCTACCCGGGCGATCCCTTGTGCTTGGGGCTGTACAATCCCTGGAGCGAAAATTGGTACACCGATCAGTCGCTGCGCTGCATGTATCCCGAACTCGGCCCTACGGTCGGCTACGCGGTCACCTGCACCTACGGCCTGCCCGACCCCAATTACAGCGGCGTTAGCTTCATGGACGTTCTCGATGCCCTCGACGCCTCGCCCAAGCCGACGATCTTGGTCTTCCAGCAGAAGTTCCCGCCCGAAATCGAGGGCAAAGTCGGCCTAGCCGGCGGCAACATGACTACTGCCATGCAGGCGATTGGCTGTGTCGGCGCGATTTCCAACGGTCCTTCGCGCGACATCGACGAGATTCGCCCGATGAAGTTCCAGTACTTGCTCAGCGGCGTCACCGCTGGTCACGGTGCCCAAGCCATTCACGCGGTCAATGTGCCGGTCTCGGTTGCTGGCATGGACGTGGCCCCTGGCGAGATCATCCACATGGACGAAAACGGCGCGGTAAAATTCCCTGCCGACAAGCTCAGCGCTGTGCTGGAAAACGTCCGCGCCCTGCAAAAACACGAGGCCGAGCGCATGGCCCAGATGCGCCAAGCCACATCCGCGGCCGAACTGCGGGCCATCTTCGGCGGGCACTCGTACGGCGACGAGGAAGAGGAATCGTGAGTCGAAGTAGGGATGAGTGAAACCCCTTACAAAATCGCCTTCGCCGGTTTCCGCCACGGTCACATTTTCGACCTCTACGCACTAGCTTGCGCCTCGCCCGCGCTTGAAGTGGTAGCTGCGTGCGAGGAGCACGCCGAGACACGCGCCGAAATCCGCGCAAAGGGCACCGCTGCAATCACCCACGAGCGGATCGAGCAGATGCTCGACGAGGTGGACTGCGATATCGTCGCCACTGGCACCTATTTCGCCGGTCGCGGCCCGGTGTTGATCGAAGCCCTCGCGCGCGGCAAACACGTCATCGGCGACAAGCCTCTGTGTACCAAAATGGCTGACCTCGACCGCATTGAGGCGTTGGCACGCGAGAAAAACCTCAAGGTCGGCTGCATGTTGACCATGCGCGATGCGGCTGCGTTTATCGGTGCGCGCAACCTGATCCAAGCTGGCCGCATCGGCGAAATCCACGCTATCGCCTTTGGTGGCCAGCACCCGCTGCTCTTGGGCGCGCGGCCTGGCTGGTATTTTGAACAGGGCAAGCACGGCGGCACCATCGCCGATATTGGCATCCACGCCATCGACGCTTTGCCTTGGGTCACGGGCCGCCAGTGGTCGAAGATTAACGCCGCTCGCTGCTGGAGGGCTTTTGCTCCCGAGGATTTCCACATGCAGGATGCCGGGCAGATGATGCTGGAGATGGACAACGGCTGCGGGGTCTTGGGCGACGTGTCGTACTTTGCACCCGATAGGGCGGGCTACAAGATGCCCTACTATTGGCGGACTACGTTTTGGGGTAGGGATGGAGTGATCGAGACTTCGACTACAGCCAAGGATATTCAAGTGCTCGGTAGGGAAGATGACACCGTGCAGATCGAGCCGCTACCCCCAGCCCAACGGGGTGGCTACCTGCGCTCCTTCCTCGACGACATCGCCGGCGAAGTGCCTGCCAATGGTCTCGATACCGCTGCGGTGCTGCGCTCTACGCGCAACGTCATTCGCATTCAGGAGGCGGCCGACAGAGGGGAGCGCGAAGTGGGGTTTAGTAGCTGACGAAGCGGAAGCGGAGGCTTGTGCTTCAAGTGATGGCAGTCAAGGCGCGTCGAGTAAGGTGTAGTCGAGTTCTGCGACGTGGCGATAGTCGCTATCGAAGGTCAATAGGCACCCGCGACATTCCATAGCTGCTGCTGCGATCCACACATCGTTCATGGGGATTGGTGTGCCGGCTCGACGCAACGCCACGAAGATTTGGGCATAGTGTCGAACGGTTTCGGAAGTGACGTCCAACACGTTGACGAAAGGCTCATTGAGGAAGTCAGCGAGGGCGTGGCGATTCTCCTGCACACGGCTCCCCAACTCGAATGCCGCTTCAAGCTCCCCGAGCACTGTCACCGGCATGATAACTACCGGCGCATCCGCCACATAGTCAATCACTTGAGGATATCCGGTGCGCAGGTGCGAGTACGCGCTAGTGTCGAGGACAAGTCGGTCGGTCGAGTTCACTGCCAGTACCGTTCATCGACGACTCGCTGCGCACGTAGCGCATCGGTAAACTCCGCGAGGTCGTCGGCCGTCCATGTGACGTATCGGTGCAGGCGGTCGCGACGCGCATCCAACCCGACCGCGTCTTTCAGGAGGCGCAGCACGGTGCTGTTCAGGCTCTCACCGCGTTCCGCACTGACAGCGCGAAGCCGCCGCGAGAGTTCGGGATCGACATTGCGAAGGGTAATCTGAGTAGCAGGCATGACATCACGAATCTACTGTCGTGCCTGCATCGCGTCAATCCCGACTCTTCTCAAATCCCGTTACAATCTCGTTCGTCTGTCTCGCTTACTGTAAATAGTCAGGTTGAATTTTCTTGGATATTTTGTCTCTTTACCAAGGGATTGAAATTTTCAACCTGACGCACTACCCTTAGAGGGTGCTCCCTAAAGGTCTCATGGATGGGTTGTGCCCGATACAGTCTGATCCGCACGGCCCCATCTTCCCCACTGCACTGCTGCCGTGGCATGGATTTTGCAAACATTTGGTGTGTGTGGGTCGCGCTGTTCACGTTTTAACACCGAGGAGGTCGGATCGTGAGTGAGCATCATCCGCCGCCAGAGCGTCCGTATCCGTTAGACCACGAGGGGCGCATCGCCCGGCTAGAGGGCATTGTCGAGCAAATTGACGTACGGTTGGGCCGCGTCGAAGCCAAAATTGACGCCACCCGCGAGGCGCTGGAAGCTAAAATCGACGCCAACCGCCAAGCCATCAATGACACGCGCAAAGATTTCTTGCGATGGGTCGTTGCCCTGCACGTGGCGACGTGGGGCCTAATCGGGGCCTTAAAACTGTTCGGCTAGCCGGGCTTCTGTCCCTTATCGTTGATAGTCTATGGCTTCCTTAACAGCCTCTACTGGGTTTGGTTCCTGCAAATATTTTTGATATAACGTTGAGATCTCTAGACGCCTTTCATACACTGCGTCGATGACGGCTGGCCGCAAGTTGAGCGGCAGTTTGTTCAGTGCCGCGTTAAAGTGCCCTATAAGACTCCGTTTAAGGCCGAAGCGGTCGGCTAACTGTTCTTGTGTTTCCCACGACTTTCGTAGCTTCTCTTTATAAATCAGCGCGACACGCTGATTAGCGTTTAGGTGTGGCTGATTCAGAGGGTGCTCTAGGTCTTTTTTATTGTGTGTTTCCTCTAGAGCTGAAGTGCTGCTATGGTGTCTTCCGTCAAACAGTTCCTTCACCAGCGTCCGGGCTTGCTCGACGACCGTTTCGAGGCTGCCGGGGGCGAGCTTGGCCCAGTAGGTAACGTCTTCGTTGGCTTCGTGTCCGCCTCGGGCGTAGGCTGCCCGCGTCGGCAGGTAGCCGACGTAGTGCGTGGTGAGGTGGGCTGGAAAGAGAAAGGGGGCCGCTGAGTTCGTTTTGAGCGCCAGTTGTCCTTCGACAAAAGGTTCCCCCGGCAGGCCGATTATGCCGAGGTCGTCGATGCGGAACGCCTGGATTTCATAGGGAAACTTGGCGTCTCGCTGGCGGCATAGTTCGACGCTGTGGGTCGATGCGGCCCGGAACCAGTGCGGGTCCACTTCGCCGTTGGCTCCGCGCGGCGGTTGCGGATTCTCAGCGAGAATCGCGTTGACCTCCTGCAAGCGCTCGGCCGGAATATCGCGCAAGGGCAGGCCGATTTTTTCGACCCTACAATCCAATGCCGCGTCGCTGGCAAACGCCATATTGTGAACGATGCGTTCGCTCATCTGGGCCAATTCGCGCCCCATCCGCTGGTGATCCGGCCGACAATCTGGGTCAAAGGGATGCCAGGGGTTGATGTTGCCGCAACAGCCATTGACGACCAACGGCACGGCATCGGAGCCGAATAGCTGCTGCATCTGTCGCGTCCAAGCGCCGGGCCAATCCGCGGACACGGCCCGGTAGGTCTCGCGGTACCCGAACGCATTGACCGGGTGACAGGTGTAGTGCAGGAGAAAGGCCAGTGGCTGCATATTCATATCTTGGATGCAGCACACGCCGACTTCCGGGTCCATCGGCCCTTCGAGATAGCAGACATCCGCGATCCCGAAGGGCTGCTGTTCCCGACCCTGCGGCTTGGGCATGGCGATGGTGCCGTCCCGGCGTATGCCTCGGCGGTTGAAGGCCAAATCCCCCAACACGCCGCGCCCCAAACCGATGCGCGCAGGTTGCAGCTTGCCCACCGCTTCGACTGCGGCCTCGACTGCGGCAGCAGCGGCTCGGTCGCCGTAGGCGCGTTCGGCCCCGCGCAGATACTCGGTCTCCTCGGTGGTTTCCAATGGGAAATCTGGGTCCAGCATGAAGTAGCCGAGGCTTGGGGCGGAGTGCGTTTGGGTCGCCTGGACCATGATCGCCTCGGGTGCGATACCCGTTTGCTCGCCGATGGCGGTGCGGATTTGGTCCGTGTAGGAGCCGGTGACAATGGTGAGATCTAATATCACCATACAGACGCGCTGCCCACCCGACTCAAAGACGATGGCTTTGGCAAAGAGCGGATCCATCACGGCCTGAGCCGGGCGGTGTTCGCCCGCTCCGCTTCCTGCTAAATGCGTCCCCGCGGGCGGGGTGATGTCGATCATCGCCGCTCCGGCTTTCAGTAAGTTCGTCTCGTGCATGGTTTTTTCCTTTTAGTTCAATCCGATTTGGCCGCTCTCAATCCGATCTTACGCTAATAGCGCAACGCCGCGTTGTCCCACCGTCGCAGCGCATCTTGTGCCTGCCATTGGGGATGCGCTTCATCGTTGGCGGCGACGTGCTTAAACCACTCGGCACAACGGGCGTCCAAGGGACGCATATTCATCAGCGCTCCGAGGGCGTTAAAGCGCACAAAAGGCTCGGCGTCGGTCAGCGCCTCTACTACCCGCTCTTCCGCACCGCGCGCCTCCCGGCCCCACAGTGCCAGCGCCTGTAGCGCATTGTGCCGCACCCAGACATCTGCGTCTTCTATGGCGCGCTCCATATCGGGTATCAGTGCTAGGCTTTCGCGGCCTAGGTCGCCCGCGATGTCCGCGGCCATCGCCCGCAGCCACGGATCGGGGTCCGCCAGCGTCTCGCGCAGCGCATCTACTGCGACGCGGCCCGCCGCACTCAGCGCCACCGCGGCCATCTCGCGCTCTTGCTCATCCCCGTGGCGCATCCGGGCGACTAAAGCCCGCGTTCCATCGGCATCTACTTGCCCACCCAGACCATAGGCCGCTTCTATGGCCTTGTGCTCTTGGTCTGACGCTAAATTTTGGAATAGCGACTCCAACGATGCCGTGTCGCCGAGCCGTTCGGCCTCGCGGCCGCCAAGCCAGTTCCACATCGTCTGCCAAGTCTTGGGCAGGCACAACAAGCGCCCGTCGGGGAGTGCCGACCATTGGCGTGCTATTGCGGTAAAATCGGGATTGTAGGCGGCGGCTTTCCAGCTAGGCCCGCGCGGCTCGCCCCGGCGGTCGAAGACAAATTTGAGCATAATCCGCTCAGTGTTGCTCGTATTAGCTCCGGCCCGGTGCCAACAAGAGAAATGGCAGATGGCCATCACTCCGGCGTCGCCTTCGACCTCGCATTCCAAGGTCTCCATCGCTTCGGGCCGTTGCCGATAGTACTGCGATCCAGGTACCAAGGTCGTCGGTCCCAACTCTTTGGGCACTGCATGGGGGAAGTACACCAGCAGCACCTTGCGCGGCCGGTGTCCATAGCGCCAGGGGCGGGTCCAGCCCCGCAGGACTCGCGGCGTCCCGTCTTGGTGAAATCCGCCGGCTGCTTGGCCGGGTTGGGTCAGGTGGGCATGGCGGTGGCAGAGCATGTGATAATCCGCGCCCAAGATGCTCGTCAGCGCTCCCACCACCTGCGGAAGCGACAACACCTGCTCTAGGGCCGGGACCCGCTCGTAGATGGCGTTGCCGGGATTTTTGCCCTCGACAAAGGCGGCGCGAGTCTGCGCGCAAACCGCTTGGTGTATCTCCGCGTCAATAGCGGGGTGGAAGATGTGGTACCCCCGCGCGATAAAGGCGATTATCTCGTCGTCGTTGAGTAGAAAGTCCACAGGCCGTCCTCCTCGTCGGTTGTCCATGGTCGTCGCGCTATCCGCTCTCCATCCGCGCTGCCTCTAATACGGCTTGCAAATCCTCTGGCAGCGGCGCGGTAAACTCCATCATCTCTCCGGTAGTCGGATGCGCAAAGCGCAGTTTTTTGGCGTGTAGGGCTTGGCGTTTGATCAGGGTTAGCATCCACTTGGCTTGACGCTGGTACTCCGGGCGGATGCCTCGCGCCTGATCGCGGCCTCCATACACTGGGTCGCCGAAGACTGGATGGCCGATATGGGCCAGATGCACGCGGATTTGGTGCGTGCGTCCGGTCTCTAGCTGGCACTCGACCAAGGTCGTAAAAGGACAACGCTTGGCGACGCTGAAATGGGTCGCCGCCGCTCGCCCGTCCTCGACCACGGCCATTTTCTTGCGGTTTTTGGGATGGCGGCCAATCGGCGCTTCGATCCGCCCATTTTCCTCGCGCAAGACGCCCCACACTAAGGCGGCGTAACGGCGTTCGATCTGGTGCGCTTGGAGGCTTGCGGCCAGCATCCGATGGGCGGTGTCGCGCTTGGCCACTAGCAGCAAGCCGCTGGTTTCCTTGTCGAGTCGGTGGACGATTCCCGGTCGGAGTGCGCCGTTGATGCCCGACAGATCGCGGCAGTGGTGCAACAGCGCGTTGACGAGGGTGCCCTCGGTCGCGCCTGGAGCCGGATGCACGGTCATGCCGGCCGCCTTGTTGACGACGAGCAGGTCGTCGTCTTCGTACGCGATGGACAGGGGCAGCGCTTCGGGGCGTGCAGCTAGCGGCTCGGGCTCAGGCAGTTCGACGGCGATTTCGTCTCCGGGCTGGACCAAGTACGCCGGGCGCGTCTTTTGGCCGTTGACGCGGATTGCTCCGGCCTTGATTAGTGCTTGGATACTGCTACGCGAATGTTGGGGACAGTGGGTGCGGAGGAAAAGATCGAGCCGCTCGGCGGCTGATTCGACGGGGACGGCGAGGTCCATGGGAATTTACTCCCGGACGATTTCCTCTTCGGACTCAGGGGAGGAGTCCGTCTTTTCGCGGCGCGAGTAGCCCAAGGCCAAGAGCAAGACGCCGACGGTAACAAAGGAATCGGCAAAGTTGAAGATCGGCCAACGCAAATCCCCGAGGCCGAAGTCGAAAAAATCCACCACTTCCCCCAAGTACAGGCGGTCGATGATGTTGCCCACGGCACCGCCTAATACTAGGCAGAGGGCTAGGCGCAAAAGTTGCTCGTTTGCGGCGAGCGAGCGATAGAGGTAAATGAGGATGCCGAGGGCTAGGAACGAGAAAGCGGTGTGCAACAGCGGGCTGCCCATGTTTAGCCCGAAGGCCGCGCCGGGGTTGTGGATGTAGGTCAGGCGGAAAAAGTTGCCCAATACAGGTTCGGATTGGTACAGTGCCATGGAGCCGCGGACGATGAATTTGCTTGCTTGATCGATGGCCACGGCCAGTGGTATGATCCACAGAAGTGTCACTCTAAGTCCGACGCCTCCTCGCGCTTGGACTTGCAGCTAATGCACTGGGTGGCAGTGGGTACGGCCTCTAGGCGGCCGCGGCCGATTGCCCCCTTGCAGGTCCGGCAGATGCCAAAGGTGCCGTCCTTGATGCGTTGCAGGGCCTCGTTTAAGTAGATGATGTAATCGCCCCCGCGCTGGGCGAGGAGCAGGGATTTCTCTCGCTCCATGGCGTCGGTTCCGTGGTCGGCCATGTGCAGCGAATAGGTCGAGCGGTCCTCAGAGGCCGTTTCCCGGGCGTCGTTGCGCGAGGTGTTTTCGATGGCTTCGACATCGTCTGAGGTCTGGGCGATTTTTTCGCGGAGCAATCTTTTGAAAAAATCGAGGTCTTTTTGGTTCATCTGAGTAGGTTTGTTGGCCATTTTACTTTTACCTCTCTTCACTAGTACTAGGCCTTAGCGATGGCAATGGTGCCGTCGTGGCCGTTGACCTGCCGCTCCTGCTGCAAGAGTGCCTCTTGGGGCAGTTCCCCGGTGTGGAGGGCCAGCGCTAGGATCTCGGCGGCGATGTACTCGCGGTGCTGCTCAACAGCTTCCTCCAAGCCGGTGTTGCCCCGCACCCAGACGTGGATGCGGTCGGCGACGTCCAGCCCGGCGTCTTTGCGCATGTTCTGCACGCGATTGACGAATTCGCGTGCAGTGCACTCGGTGATCAACTCGTCGTCGAGTTGGATGTCCAACCCCACCCCGAGATTGTTGTCGAGGGCTACCACCACGCCCTCTTTCTCCCGGCGCTGCACGGCGATGTCGGCTAACCCGATCTCGCCGCCGGCCACGGAGAGTTGGCCACCGCTCTTAAGGAGGTGTACATCCTCGGTCGTCAGGGCTTGGATGCGGTCGGCGACTTCTGGCATCCGCTTGCCGAAGCGCGGCCCTAAGGCGCGGAAATCGGGCCGGTAGGAGATCTCGCTGAACTTGGTCTCGTCCTCCACCAACACTACTTCTTTGACGTTGAGTTCGTCGGCTAGCAGGTCGGTCATCTGCTCCAGCCCGTGGTGGCTGTGTCCGTTGGGGGGCAAAAGATAGAGATGCCGCAGCGGCTGGCGCACCTTGAGTTCGTGCTTGCTGCGCAGCGAGCGGCCCAAGACCACGGCTCGCGTCGCTAGTTCCATTTGCTGTTCTAAGGCGTCGTCGCGCAAGTGCTCATCGGCTTGGGGCATGTCGCATAGGTGAATGCTTTCGGGGGCCTCGGGATCGACGCGGCGCACCAAGTTCTGGTAGATGCTCTCGGTGATAAAGGGCAAGACCGGTGCGAGAGCTTTGATGAAGGTCACCAGCACCCGATAGAGCGTGTCGTATGCTGCCGCCTTGTCTTGGTCGTCTTCGGACTTCCAGAAGCGGCGGCGGCTGCGGCGAATGTACCAGTTGGTCAGCTTCTCGATAAAGGCCACCATTGCCGGTACCGTGCGATAGAGCCGGTAGGCTTCCATTTCGGCGTTGAGGTCGTGGAGGAGGGTCTGCAACTCCGAGAGAATCCAGCGGTCGAGGCGGTGGTTGAGCGGCTGCGCGCGGCTCTCGTCTGGCGTCCAGCCGTCAATAGTCGCGTACGTGACAAAGAAGCTATAGGCATTCCACAAGGGAATGATGACATCGCGCAGACTTTGCTTAATGCCCTCTTCAGTCATACGCATCTCTTCGGCCTTCATGGCCGGCGAGTTGAGCAGATAGAGACGCAGGGCGTCGGCGCCGTAGGTCTCGAGCATCTCGGCTGGGTCGGGATAGTTCTTCAGGCGCTTGCTCAGCTTGCGTCCGTCGGCCGCTAGCAGCATGCCGCCGACGATGCAGTTGTGGAAAGCCGGCTTGTCGAACAGGGCTGCGGCGAGAATCGTCAGGGTGTAGAACCACCCTCGGGTCTGATCGAGGTTTTCGGAGATGAAATTGGCTGGGAAAGAGGCTTCAAAGTCCTCGCGTCGCCCAAAGGGGTAGTGGCTCTGCGCGTACGGCATGGACCCGGACTCGAACCAGCAGTCGAGGACTTCGGGTACGCGCAGCAGAGAGCCGTTCCCGGACGGCGCTGGGATCGCGAGGTCGTCGATGAAGTGCTTGTGCAGGTCGTCCACGGCGCGTCCGGTGAGTTCGCACAACTCCTCGCGGCTGCCGACGCACACGGCTTCGCCCGTTTCTTCGTTGCGCCAGATCGGTAGCGGCGTTCCCCAGTAGCGGTTGCGGCTGACGGCCCAGTCCGGGGCCGACTCAACGCCCTTGCCGAAGCGGCCATCGCGGATGTGCTCGGGAATCCACCAGATCTGCTGATTGGCGGCGAGCATCTTTTCCTTCACCTCGCCTTCGATTTTCACGAACCAAGTGGAGATCGTGCGGTAGATGAGGGGCGAGTCGCAGCGCCAGCAGAAGGGGTACGAGTGCTCGATGGAGCCCTCGGAGAATAGCTGACCGGAGGCGCGCAAGCGGCGGATGAGGGGCGTATCGGTGTCTTTTACGAAAGTGCCCGCAAAGTCCGAAATATCGTCGGTGAAACAGCAGTCGGCGTCGATAGGGCAGACCACGGGCAAGCCTTCGGCCAGACCGAGTTGATAGTCGTCCTCGCCGAACCCCGGGGCAATGTGGACGATGCCAGTGCCGTCTTCGGTGGATACAAAGTCGGCCGCGACGACGCGGAAAGCGCCCTCTTCGGCATGACCAGCGAAGTAGGAGAACAGGGGCTCGTAGCGCAGCCCGACGAGGTCTTCGACGGCGACTGGCGCTACCTCGGCGATTTCGCTGTCGTGCCGGCGGAAGAGGCCCTCGACGAGGGAAGCGGCGAGGATTAACTGCTCCCCGTCGCGGGTGGTAACCCGCACGTAGTCGATGTCGCGGCCGACGGCTAAGCCCATGTTGGAAGGCAGGGTCCACGGGGTCGTAGTCCAAGCGAGCAGGGATAGGTGCGGCTCGCCAGCGACGCGAAAGCGCACTGTGATCGATGGGTCCTGAGTGTCTTGGTAGCCTTGGTTGACCTCGAAGTTCGAAAGCGGTGTGGCGCAGCGGGGACAGTAGGCGAGGGACTTGTAGCCCTCATAGACAAGTCCCTTGTCCCACAGCGACTTGAACACCCACCACACGGACTCCATGAAATCGGGGTCCATCGTCCGATACTGGTTATCCCAATCAACCCAGCGCCCCAATCGCTCGATTAGCCGCTGCCACTCGGCCGTGTAGCGCAGCACCAAGTCGCGGCAAGCCTCGTTGAACTGGGCTACACCGTATTCGAGAATGTCGCGTCGCGACCCGAGCCCGAGCTGCTGTTCAGCCTCGTTCTCAACGGGCAGGCCGTGGCAGTCCCAGCCCCAGCGGCGCTCGACTCGGTAGCCGCGCATCGTCCAGTAGCGGGGCACCACGTCCTTGGTGATGGACGCCAAAAGGTGGCCGTAGTGGGGCAGTCCGGTCGCAAAGGGCGGCCCATCGTAGAAGCGAAAGGGCCGATCGACCGAGCGGGCATCGACGGACTTGCGATACAGGTTGCCGTCGCGCCAGAACTCGAGGATGTGGCGCTCCTGAGCGGGGAAGTCCACTTGGGATGGGACCGGGGAAAAAGGGGTTTGGGGTGCCATGCTCATTCGGCTGCGGGGAAGATATTGTGGAGGAAAACGACGACGAGCCGGAGCAGAAAAAACAGGACTATCGGCGTAAAGTCTATTCCAGTTGACCAGAAAAACCTCGGCAAGAAGGAGCGGACTGTATCGAGGGCCGGATCGGTGACGCCGCGCAGGAATTGGACGAGCGGATTGTGGGGGCTGGGGTTGAACCACGAGATCAGCACCCGGACGAGGACTACATAGCTGTAGATCGTGATGAGACCAATGATGAGGCCCTTGACGTCTGCAAAAAAACCGCCGAAATCGAACACGATTATCTCCTGTGCATCAGGTCGGCCGCGGGCCGAAGATGGCCGTGCCGAGGCGCAACAAATTGGCCCCTTCGGCGATGGCGAGTTCAAAGTCGCCGCTCATGCCCATGGACAGGTAGTCCACGGACACGCCCGCAAATTCGCACTCGGCGACTTTTTCGCCGAGCTCGCGCAAAGTCCGAAAGCAGCCTCGGACTGTGGCCTCGTCTTCGCTGTGAGCGGCAATGGTCATCAGGCCGCGGACACGCAAGTGTGGCAGCGGCGCGAGGGCTGCGACTAGATCGACGAGCTGGTCGGGTGCCACTCCCGCTTGGCTCAGGCTGCCGGCCGTATTTACCTGCAAGAGCACCTCGATGGTGCGCCCGGCCTGCTCGGCGCGGCGACTGAGTGCCCGCGCTAACCGGGCGGAATCGACCGATTGCACGAGGTCGAAAAGCTCGACGGCCCGCCCGGCTTTATTCGTCTGCAAGTGGCCGACAAAGTGCCAAGCGAGCGGCGCGGCAACCTGCGGGCGCTTGGCCGCTGCTTCTTGGATGCGGTTTTCGCCGACGAGGCGCAAGCCGCAGGCGTAAGCGGCTTCGATTTCGCGTGCGCTGCGCGTTTTGCTGACGGCGACGACTTCAATCGCGCTTGCTGTGCGCCCGCTGCGCTCGGCCGCCCGCTCAATGCGGGTGCGCAGTAATTCCCAGTTGTCGCGGATGTGGTCCATACAAAATATCTAGACCACTAAAGATACGAATCAGCCTAGTTGGACACAAACCAACAGCGGCTTGGCTCAGGTCGCCGCGTCTTCTTCTGAGGGACGGCCCTTTTCCGCGGGGACAAGGCTCGTATCTACGAGCAATGACAAAGAGGAGAAAAGCAGGGTCGAAACGAGAATATCCAAGAGCACGGCCTGCGCCAACAGACCCTCGGCTCCTACGTAGGGGGCCAGCCCGTGTGGGCCGCAGAACAACTCAAATAGCAACGCGCCACGCGGCAGGAGCCTCCAGCCAATGCGCCGCCCTGGATGGAGGCCGGGTAGCGGGTAGTAAGCCATGGGAGCTAGTCCCCGCAAAAGTAGCGGCACGGCCACTAGGACGAGCGCGGCCTCGTACAGCCCATCCGCGGGCGGCCACAGTGCGCCGAGATCGAGCGCGGTCCCCAAAAGTGCGAAAAAGAGCATGAAGGCCACTGGCGCGCCCCGGTGCAGCAGCAACCGCACGCGGCGGCTTTGCTGCTTGTCTTGTACGAGGCCCGCCACCAACCCGCAGGGCAGCGCCATCAGCCCGAGGATCTCCAGCGCGAGAGCTGTAAAGAAAAAAGCCCCGACTAGGCCGGAGACTATGGTCGCGCTTGGCGTGGCAAACCGCCTTAAAAGGCGCAGCCCCAGCCCCAGCCCGCCGCCAGCTACAAGCGATAGGCCGACGCGCCCGACCCATCCTGCGGCTCCAGTTTCCAACAGAACCAGTGCTCCAGCCAACGCCCCGAGGGCGCAGCCCGTCCCTAGCACGGCCAGCACTAATACACCGCGCCGGCCAAATTCCGGTACGCCGGTGAAAGGCCCCCACAAGCTGGCCAATGCGCCGAGGAGTACGGCTTGCTCCCAAGGCAGCCCGAGCAATGCGGTCGCCGCGGCGACCGCGGCAAAGACCAGCGCGGTCGCCGCCGCTACCAACCCAAGCGTGCGCCAGGCGTGCGTTGGCCATACTACGTGCAGTCCTACTTGGAACCCGACCCCGAGGCCCGCTGTGAGAAAGAGCAATTGGTGCAGGGAAAATGCGCCTAGATCGACGAGTTGCAAGCCGCCGGTGCCCAGCAACATCCCGGACCCGATCCATCCCACCAGTGCTGGTAGGCGGCTCGCCTGTGCCAGTTGCCCTCCAGCCGCGGCCAAGAGGGCCAGCGCACCCAGCATCCACGCGGCGTCAAAGGGGCTAGAGCGATCCTGCGGCGGTCCGTAGTAGATCAACAGCAGGACAAAGGCAGCTACTACTATCGTTTTCATGGCGAGAGGCGGTCCCGCCCAGTTGGCTTTAGTCGGATCCTTTGGCGGCGGCCCGTTGTTGGCCTAGATAGAGCACTGGGCTGGCGACGAATACAGACGAATAGGTGCCGACCACGACGCCGATCATCAAGGTGATGGTAAAGTCGCGGTTGACTTCGCCGCCAAAGATCATCAGCACCAGCACTGCCAAGAGAGTCGTCGCCGAGGTGATCAGCGTGCGGCTCAGGCACTCGTTGATGCTCTGGTTGACCGTGCCGTCAAAGCCCTGCCGGCGAGCCGTGTGCAGGTTTTCGCGAATGCGGTCGAAGACCACGATGGTGTCGTTGAGCGAGTAGCCGACAATGGCTAGCAGCGCGGCAACCACCGCGAGAGTAATCTCAATGTCGAAGAGCGAGAGCAGCCCGAGGGTGATGAGCACGTCGTGGAAGAGCGCGACTACTGCGGCAATCCCGTAGAGGAAGCGGTGGAAACGCCAAGCCATGTAGATTAGGATCAGCGCTAGCGCCACTAGCACTGCGCGCACGGCCGCACTGCTCAGTTCGCTGCCGATTTTGGGGCCGACCTTTTCTTGGCGGCGGATCCACTCCATTTCTTCGATACTGTTGGTAAATCCGGCCTCGAGCACCCCCATGATGCCATCAGCTACCTCAGTGCCTGCTCCGCTCTCGCTGACGCGGATGAGGATGTCGTTTTCCGACCCGAACTGCTTGATCTCGCTCTTGCTCAGGTCGATTTCGGCATCGCCCACGGGGACGCGACCGAGTTGGCTGCGGATATCTTCGACTTGGACGGCTGGATCGAAGTGCAACTCCAGCAAGGTGCCACCGGCAAAGTCAATGCCCTTGCGGATGCCATTGATGCCCAAGATGGAGACGATGCCGATAAGCAGCACGGCCGCCGAGGTGCCGAAACCAATGTTGCGCAATGAGAGGAAGCGGATATTCAGGTTGGAGAACAGCGCAACTGGCCCGATGCTCAAGCTCGATTGCTCCGACTTTCGGGTGATCAGCTCGAAGATCGTGCGGGTTACAAAGAAGGCCGTAAAGAGGCTGGAGATAATGCCGATGCACAGGGTCAGAGCAAAGCCGCGGATCGGCCCGGTGCCGAACTGATAGAGCACGATGCCGACTAAGAACGTGGTTACGTTGGCGTCGATGATGGCCGAGAGCGCGTGGCCATAGCCGGAATCAATGGCCGCGCGCACGGTCTTACCCGAGCGCAACTCTTCGCGGATGCGCTCGAAGATCAGCACATTGGCGTCAACGGCCATGCCGATGGTCAGGATGATGCCGGCGATGCCGGGCAAGGTCAGCGTGGCGTGAAAACCGGCCAAGACTGCCATGATGAAGAGCATGTTGAGCAGCAGGGCGCAGTCGGCGATCAGCCCGGCGGCGCGGTAGTAGAGGACCATGAAAATCACTATCAGCACCATGCTGTAGATGGCTGCGGTTTTGCCTTGCTCGATGGAGTCGCGCCCCAGCGAGGGGCCGACCGTGCGGTCTTCGATGATCTCGACCTCGGCTGGTAGGGCACCGGCCCGCAGGACGATGGCGAGGTCTTTGGCTTCTTCTTGGGTGCCGCTACCGGTGATGATGCCGCGTCCCTCGCTGATTTTGTTCTGGATGGTCGGGGCCGAGTACACGGATTCGTCGAGGACGATGGCCATGCGGTCGCCGATGTGCGAGCCGGTGATGCGGCTGAAGAGCCGCACGCCTTCGTCGGTGGTCGAGAAATTGACGATGGGCTGGCCCATGTACTCTACTACTTGGCCGATGGAGACAAAGGCGTCCTGAATCATGTGCCCGGTCATCTCCGGTTTCTTGCGCACCAAATAGAGGAAGTAGAACTCATTGCCCTCGGCCCCGGCGGGCTTACTCGAAAAGAGAAATTCCACGTCTGCGGGGATGAGTTCTTGAGCTTCTGGAGTGTTGAGCAAGTTTTTGACGCGCTGCAAGTCGCGGCCCGCGACCGTGAGGTCTTCTCCTGCACCGCTGAGCATGGAGGAGAGGGGAGCGCTTTCTGCGGCGGAGGAAAGGAGGAGGTCTTCTTCTTCCTCTTTTTGCGGGGCTAGCACTTGGTCGATGCGCTGGATCAAGCGGGTGCGATCCTCAGCGAGTTCGAGGAGCTGGAATTCGAGCAGCGCAGTTTGGCCCACTAGATCTTTGGCGCGTTGCACGTCTTGGACGCCGGGCAACTCGATGATGATGCGGTTTTCGCCTTGGCGCTGAATAGTCGGCTCGGCCACCCCAAACTGATCGATGCGGTTGCGGATGACTTCTTGGGCTTGGGCGACTGCATCTTGGGCTTCCTGCTCCTCCATCTCCTCGGTCTTGACCTCTAGGACGAGGTGGATGCCGCCCTGTAAGTCCAATCCTAAGTTGAGCGAGCGCTTTTTCAGATCGGCGAGTTGCCCGGGAGATTTTAGCTCCATGGCCTCTCGCTCGTCGTCCGCCATGCTGTAAAATTCCACGCTCGGCAGCAGGTAGTACACTGCCGCGGCGATCAGTGCCACGATCAGCACGAGTTTCCGATTGCGTTTCATAAATTGGTCTTTACTCCGCTAGTGCCGAGCACAGCCCGGCGAAGGTTTGTTGCTATTGCAAAAGCGAAAGCGGTCGCGCAGCCCGGTTGATGCTTGGTGCATGAGCTGCCCGTCTCGCGCAAAAAAAATAAAGCCCTCGACGTTCGTTAGGCCCTCGACGAGCGCGAGCCCTTGCTCAGGCCCTAAGACGAAGATCGCGGTTGACAGAATGTCGGCGTCAAGTGCGGTCGCGGCCCACACAGTGGCGCTTATGCTAGCCCGCGCTGGATAGCCAGTCTTGGGGTCGAGCAGGTGGTGATAGCGCTCGCCTTCCCAATCAAAGTATTGCTCGTAGTCGCCCGAGGTCGCAATCGCCGCGAGCCCGAGGTCTTCTACTGCTAGGTATTGCTCTGGGTCGCGCGGGTGCTGCACCCCAAAGAGCCAAGGCCGCCCGTCCGGCTTTTCGCCCCAATAGCGAATGTCGCCCCCGGCCTCAATAATCCCGGCCTCCACTTGCAACTCCTGCATCGCCGCCACGGCTTGGTCAACCGCATAGCCTTTGGCCGCCGCCCCCAGATCCAACCGCAGCCCCGGCTTGTTGATCCGAAACGACTGGGAGGCAACCTCCAACCCTTTGTAGCCCACCAGCGCCAGCGCCGAATCAATCTGCGCCGGAGCAGGCGGCACTGCCGCATCGGGGAAGTTCCACAGGCCCGTAAGCGCTCCCACCGTGCAGTCAAAAGCTCCATCAGTCAACGCGGCGAAGTGCTGGCTGCGCGTCAAGACCGCAATCAGCCCGGTCGGGCCGCGCGTTGGGGCGAGTTGTGCCTGCTGCTCTAGCCGTCGCAAGGCTCCGTCCGCGCGGTAGTGGCTCATTGCCGAATCGACGCGGGCGATTTCCGCGTACGCCGTCTCTAGGTGCGGGCGAACTACTGCTTCGCCTCCGTAGAGCTTGACCGTGACGAGGGTGCCCAACAAGAGGCGGTCGGCGCGCACCGGCGCGGCGGGCCGGTGCGACGGTAAAAAGTACAGGACCACGGCCAAACCGCCGACGGCCAGCAGACTGCGCTTGAGCATGGGCTAGTCGCGTCAATTGTTGCGTTCGACGACGAGTTGCACGGCTCGTTCTAGCGCGGCGCGGGCCGGGGATGGGGCCAGGACTTTTAGGCATTGCTGAGCTTGGGCGGCGTATTCGTGTGCGGTCTCGGTGGCAGCGGCGACTCCTCGGTACTCTTCGACAAAGGCTACTATCTGCGCCCATTCGGCTTCGTCTTTGTCGGGCCGGGCCAAAAGGGCCTCCATCTCGGACCGAGCAGCTAAAGGGGCTTGCTGTAAGGCGCGTATCAATGGCAAGGTGATCTTGCCTTCGCGCAGGTCATGCCCGACGGGCTTGCCCATGGTCGCCTGATCGCTGGTGAGGTCGAGAATGTCGTCGGCGACTTGGAAAGCGCGGCCGAGCGATTCTCCGTAGCGCCCCATAGATTGCACGATCTCGTCTGATGCGCCGGAGAGAATCGCGCCAATCCGCGCTGCGGCCGAGATCAGGGAAGCCGTTTTGTCGCTGACCATGGCAAAATACGACTCTTCGCGCGTGTCGCACTGAGTGCCGATCTGGATTTCAAAAATTTCGCCTATGCTCAGCCGCTCGGTGGCGTGCGCGACTGCGCTCAGGACCTGCAGATTGCCGATCTCGATCAGTAGGCGCAGGGCGCGCGCGAGCAGAAAGTCGCCCATGAGCACGGCGATCTGCCCGGTCCAACGCTCGTTGACCGTCTCGCGGCCCCGGCGCACGGTTGCTGAGTCCACTACGTCGTCGTGAGCCATGGTGGCGGCGTGAATCATTTCGACGGCCACAGCCGTGTCGATTAGCTGTTCGTTCCAGCGGCCAGACGCTTTGGCCACGAGCAGGATGAGGGCCGGCCGGAGGCGCTTGCCCTTGAGGGTGGCCATGTAGCGGGCAATGACGTGAACTAGCTCGACATCGGCGTTGAGTTCGGCGTTGAGCCGCTTTTCAAACCGGGCCAGTTCTTGATCGATCAGACCTATACAGGGATCCATGAGAAAGGCATCTGTCGAAGTTAAATCACTAAATAAATAGAAAATTTAGAAGCTAAGTATTGAAAATATACCTGTCAATCTATGCACGGACTATGCACGGAGTGCTGGCAATGGATTGATTTCGCTCTATGGATTATACTTGTCGCTTCATTGCAACGCGGGGAGACCGCTATGAAAATTACCCAGATTAAGACCTATTTGATGCAGTGCGCGCCTCCGCAGGCAAGCGGTTGGTCGGCGCGCAATTGGCTCTTCGTCAAGGTCGAAACCGACGCTGGCATCTACGGCGTGGGCGAGGCGTCGGGCTGGCCGCGCGTGGTCGAAACGGCCATCCACGACCTGACGCCTTTGATGATCGGCGAAGATCCGTTCCACATTGAGCGGCTGTGGGGCAAGATGCAGGTGGCGATGATGGGCCACGGCATGACCGGCATCGTCGGCTCTGGTGCCATGACCGGCATTGAGATGGCCTTGTGGGACATCAAGGGCAAGGCCCTTGGGCAGCCGGTGTGGAATCTTCTGGGCGGCAAGATGCGCGACCGGGTGCGAGTTTATGCCCATGCGCACGAGACAGAGCGGGCGCGCGCCTTGGTCGATCAAGGCTATACGGCGATCAAGACCGGGGGGATCAACAACTGCGTGGAAACGGTTGCCGCCATCCGCAAGGAGGTCGGCGACGAGGTGGACCTCATGGTCGATGTCCACGGGCCGCCTTGGCTGACGACGCGCGACGCTATTGCCTTGGGCCGCGCACTCGAAGACTACGACCTGCTGTTTTACGAGGATCCAGTAGCCCCGGAAAACATCGACGCCCTCGCTCGGGTTGCTGACGCAGTAGATATTCCCATTGCCGCGGGTGAACGCCACGCCACTATTTGGGGGGTAAAAGAGCTGATTGAGCGCGAAATTATCGATGTGGTACAGCCCGATACAGGCCGCGCTGGGGGGCTGTCGCAGATGAAGAAGATCGCCGCTATGGCCGAGGCCCACTACTGCACGATGGCTCCGCACGACGGCTCGCTGGGGCCGGTGGCCGAAATGGCGGCTGTCCACCTAACGGCCACGCTGCCCAATTTCCTGATCTTGGAGCACCTAGCCGACGATGTGCCGCAGCGCTACGAGGTGATGACTGGTCAGCCCGAAGTGATCGATAGCCATATCGCGGTGCCGGATGCGCCTGGGCTGGGCGTGGACCTGGTCGAGGAGGCGATTGCCCAATACCCGTCGCAGGGCAACATCGCCGCTCCAGATACGAGCTATGACTATCAATACGTTCAGGCGCGGCTTGGGCGGGCGCTGTGGCTCAGCGAACGGGAAATGCCGCCGCCGGACTATCGGCCAGGCGAGATATATTAGAAGCTGTCTGCAAACCCCTGGTGGCCGCCGCGCTTTCGCGCACGCTCGGGGCACACCCGGAATTTCCAGACGGCTTCTTAGGCGTACAGCTTACCGGGGTTGAAAATGCCTTGGGGGTCGAGGGCGTGCTTGAGCATCTGATTCATGCGCGCCGCGCCGGTGCTGAGTGGGGTAAAGGCGTCTTCGTTGTGTTCGTCGGCTGCAAAGCACCAGCCGATGGCTTGGTAGTGCGCGGCGGTGCGATGCAAACGCGCGGCTTGGGCGGCTACTGGCAACAATGCCCACAGCAAGCCGCCGGCCCAGTCCAAGCCCCAGCGGCTCAGCCCCTCGGCTTCTAGTGCTTTCATTAATTGCGCCATTTTGGTCGGCGGTCCAGAAAAGCGCCAGCGCTGTTGGTCCTCGGCTGGAACCAGCCATTCAAGCTCGCGCCAGCGTCGCCAGAAGGCTTGCGATTCGGCCTCTTCTATTATCTCCGACTCGGCTGATTCTTCTTTGCGCAACGTTGCTAGCTGCGCCCGTACCGCTGGTGCTGGGCCTTCGACGCGGGTGGCTAACCGGTCGGCGTCGCAGACTAGGCCCGTGATTTGGAGGGGCCGCGCTGCCCAGTCGAGAATTCGCTCCAATGCCGCAGGAGGCGTCAGTCCGTGGATGAACAGGGTTGCTTGGGTTTCGGGACGCGGCCAGACCTTGAGGCAGACTTCGGTGAGCACTCCCAGCGTCCCAAAGGAGCCAGCGAGCACCTTGGACAGATCGTAGCCTGTGACGTTTTTGACGACTTTGCCGCCGGTGCGAATGCGCTCGCCGCGGCCGTCGATCAGCTCGGCTCCGAGCAAGTGATCGCGCAGGGCGCCCATCTTAAAACGCCGCGGCCCCGAGAGGTTGCAGGCTACAGTACCGCCGATGGTCGCGGCCGCACCCCAAGCGGGCGGCTCGAAAGCGAAGTACTGGTTTTCGCCGTGGCACAGGGCTTCTATTTTGCTCAGCTTGGTGCCTGGGCGAGCGACTAGGACCAACTCGTTCGGCTCGTAACTGATGATGCCGGTCAGAGCGGAGAAGTCGAGTGGGATTCCTTCGTGGTGGCGTCCGAGAAAGGATTTGGTGCGGCCGGCAAAAATGTTTAAGGCCGCGTTTTTGGCTAGGGCGTGGCGAACTCGCTCTTGGATGGCGTCGGCTGCGTCGTCGCCTTGGTTCATGTGCGCGGAGGCTAGGGCTTTTGCCCGCTCAGACCTTGATCCCGTTTTCTTTCAGGAACTGATGGATGCCTTTTTTGTTTAAAGTGCGTAGGGCACGGGCGGTCAGGCGGAGGGTGACGGTGCGGTTTTCCTCGGGAATGAAGATGCGCTTTTTGATGAGATTAGGCTGTTGGACGCGCTTGGTTTTGCGCTGCGAGTGACTGACGTTGTTGCCAACTAGGCCCTTAACTTTGGTCAGGCTGCATTGTCTGGCCATGAGTGCCTCCCTGTTAAGAAACTACTAAACATAGCGGCACTGAGCCGATAAGTCAAGGTGAGATGCTCTTGACAAAAAGGGGGCTTGGAATGACCTTAAAAGTGCCAATCACCATGAGCCAATGACCAATCCCACTCATACCACTTTATGAGATTCAAATGCTGTTTTTGGGCGCTCGCGCTTTTTTGCGGGAGTGCGGCCATGGCGGAGTTGCGCGTAAGCGAACAGACGCCGCAGCACCTGCGGTTGGTTTGGCTGCCCGAGGGCCGAGAATTGGAACAGGGGCGCGGCGCCTTGATCGGCGTCCCAACCGACGGACAGGTTCGCTTGGAACTGGTCGAAGCCCGCGTAGCGCGGACGGATCGCGCCGCTGAGGACGACGCGCCCACGCCCGGTCCGGTCTTTCTCGGCGAAAGCGGTTTTGTGCGTCGCCAGCGCGTCGTTCCGGTGGCGTTTACCCCGCTCGTTGAAGCGGACGGGACGCGGACTCTGTACGATCGCATCGTCGTTGACCTACACGTGACCGGCAGCAGCGGCTCTCGCGTTGCCGACCCTTGGGGCGAAGCATTCTACCGAGGGCTGCTCGTCAATCCCGAGCAAGCCAAAAACTGGCGATTGCCACTCAAGCGGCGGCCGGCGCGCAAAGCCGCGTTGCAGGAAGGTACTTGGCTGCGAATCTCCGTCGCGGAAGAGGGGATCTACAGGATATCGGGAGCCGACTTAGAGGCCGCTGGGGTGGCAATCGGCGACGTCGATCCAGCGAGTTTGCGCCTGCACTATGGCGGCGGCAACGCCTTGCCCATCGACGAGATAAACCCGCCCCAAGCCCGGCGGGAAGTGGGCTTGGTCGTAGAAGACGGAGGCGATGGCCGCTTGGACGCGGACGACTTCGTCTTGTTTTGGGCCGAGCCGGTCAGCCGCTGGGAATACTCGCAAGATAGCCGCTCGTTTCAGTATCGACACAATTTTTACACGCGCGAGAATGCGTACTGGCTGGGTTTTGGCGGTGGAGGCGAGGGGCGGCGAGCCGAGCAAAGGAGCGGTGCTCTGGTGGAGTCCGACCCGCAGCAGCCCACGAGCTATCGGGAGCGAATCCACGAGGAAGCCGAGCAGTTCATTCTCAACCAACTCGTAGGGATTAAGTCCGGCTACACTTGGTACTGGGAGGATTTTCGCGGCAATGCGCGCAATTTTCCGATAGTGGTGCGGCAGGCCGCCCCCGAGCCGGTGGCCGTGCGTTTGGGCTTTATCGGGGTGTCTGGGACACAGCCGCGGTTTGAGGTGCGCTGGAACGAAGAGACCATTGGAACAGCGGCTTTTGCAATCCCAGAGCGAGCGGGCCAGATGCCGGTTACATCCGATACGCTGTGGGCGACACAAGGAGCGCAGGAGGGGCTGAACCACTTGGGAATTTTTCACTCTGGCAATCCGTCTCGCTTCGACTGGTACGAAGTGGAGTACAGCCGGGGCTTGGTCGCCGAGCGCGGCGAACTGTTCTTCAGCTATCCGCTGACGGGCACCACGCAATTCCGCCTCGCGGGTTTTGCCGCCGAGCAGCCGCGCGTCTTTGAGGTGTCTGCGGGTTTGGCCGAGATCGTGGACTTCGAGTACGACGCGCAAGCCGGGACGGTAATTTTTCAGGATCGGCCCGGGGATGTGCCGCGTCAATACGCAGTGGGCGGCCCGGCTGCTTGGAAGCGACCGCTGCGCATCGAACTCGACTGGCCCGGCGACTTGACGACTAGGAGCCGGGGGGCCGATTGGGTGGCGATTTACCACCGCGATTTTCGCGCTGCGGCCGAGCGCTTGGCCCAATGGCGGGCTGAAGACGACCGCTTCGGGCCGCCCCTGCGGACCATGGCTATCGACGTCCAAGACATCTACGACGAGTTTTCTGGCGGCCTTTTAGACCCGGCGGCGATCCGCAATTTTCTCGCCTACGCGGCCGAGCACTGGGATCCCGCACCGCTATTTGTGGCCTTGATCGGCGATGGCTCGTACGATTACAAAAACAATTCAGCCCTCAGTCAGGGTAATTGGATCCCGCCGTTCCAAGACGGCGACAGCACGTACGACGAGTGGTACACGCGCGTGGTGGGCGGCGATTTGTACCCCGATATGGCCGTTGGGCGGCTGACGGTGCAGACTGCGGCTGAGGCCGACGTGGTCGTCGATAAAATCATCGCCTACGACCGCGCACCCGAAGTGGGGCCTTGGCAGAGCCGACAGGCATTAGTCTCGGACGACTTGCTCAATCGAGACGAGCCGGGTAGGGTTGAGTCGTTCTTCATCTATGACAGCGAATACATGGCCCGCAACATCCTGCCCAATTCGCTGGATTTGATCAAACTCTACATCGCCCAATTCCCCTTAGAGGGACGGGAGAAACCGCGGGCCCGCGACGAGTTTATTCGGCTCTTCAACGAGGGCGCACTCACTGTGACTTATTTGGGGCACGGCAGCTTTAACGTGCTGGCCCACGAGAGCATGTTCTTGCTTGCCCGCGATTTGGACAAACTCAAAAACGGCGCTCGCTTGCCCTTGCTCTACACGGCTGCGAGTCAAGTTGGGGTATTCGACGATCCAGTGCGCATCTCCTTGCCCGAAGCGCTCCTGAAGAAGGAAGACGGGGGCGTGATCGGCATGATTTGCGCGACTCGGGTGGGGTATCATCCCACCAATGTCCAGTTGGCCAACCAGTTCTACTGGCAGATGTACCACACCGGACGGCAGCACGTGCCGATTGGGCTAGCTCTCACAGAGGCCAAGCAATTGCTGCTGCCGCGATATAGCCCCAAAGGGAACACCACCTTCCGCAACATTCAGCGCTACTCGCTCTTCGGCGACCCGGCGACGCGCTTGGCCATGCCGCGCTTTCAGGTGCAGATCGACGCGGCCGACTCGCTCCGCGCCCTCGGCGAAGTAGCCATCGGAGGCCAAGTGCTCGACGCCGCGGGTGCGCCGGCCACTGCCTATGCGGGCCAAGTGTGGTTGCAGGCTTTTGATTCGAGTGAAGAGAGCGACTTGGAGGGCTATACTTATCAGCAGACCGGTGCCCCCATTTTTCGCGGTCGCTTTCCAGTAGTAGAGGGCCGCTTCCGCGCCGCATTTCGAGTTCCTAAAGATATTACTTATGGTGGAGAAAACGGCCGCATCAGCGCCTACGTCTGGAGCGATGATCGTCCGGCAGCCTTTGGCGCAGTGGATAGGCTGGTGCTGGCGGGTACAGCCGAAGGGGTGGAAGCGGATGTGGAAGGGCCGGAAATTTCTCTGCGCTTCGAGGGAGCCAAAGGCAGCACGATTCCGCGGCAGACGGTGTTGTTGGCCTCGATTGCGGACCCCAGCGGCATCAACATCACCGGAGAGACCGGGCACGAAATTGAGCTGGCCATCGACGGCGAGCTGTTCACCTTGACGGAGCTGTACAGCGTGCAGGGCGGGGATTATCGGCAGGGCGTGATAGAATTTCCCCTGCCTGAATTGGAAACCGGCAAACGCGAAATCCGCCTGAAGGCTTGGGACAACTTCAACAATTCGTCGCGTGAGACCGTGGTTGTCACGGTTGGAGACGACCAACGCGATGCGAGCCTTGCCAATGTCCTATTTTACCCGAATCCCATGCGCGATAGCGGCTACTTCACGTATGAGCTAGCAGACGAGATGCGCGTGGTGCAGATAGAGGTCTTTTCGCTGGCCGGGCGGCTGATAGAGCGGCTAGACGGGCAGACGCGCGCTGGCTACAACCAAGTGCCTTGGACGCCGCCGGGTTTGGCCAACGGCGCGTATATTTACCGGATAGAAGCCGAGCGGGAAAGCGGTGCTGCGGTCGCGCGCCGCGCCGTCTTACAGGTCGCCCAGTGAGCATGGCGAGAGGAGTGTCTTTGCAGCAATGAGATCGCCTTAGTACTTAGAGGCATCATTTTATAGTTTTTTATTTTTAGCTGAGGAGGACTCCGCTATGAGGAAACTGACGACCCTGCTGTTGGCTGGCCTTTGTGTCGGCGCATTGCCCGATGGGGTCCGGGCCACGCCCGAGAGCCGCAGTGCTCCGCTGCTGTTGTTGATCGAGCCGGGTTCTCGCGCTATTGCCATGGGCGAATCGTACGTGGCGGTGGCCGATGACGCCACGGCGAGCTACTTCAACCCAGCCGCGCTGGTCGGGCAGACCAAGAAGAAGCTCCACCTTTCGCACACCAAGTGGCTGCCGAAGCTGGCCGACGACTTGTCCTACGAGTTTCTGGCCTATTCCCAGCCCGTAGAAGGATGGGGCAACTTTGGCTTCAATGTCGCGCTGCTAAACTTGGGCGAGCAGATCCGCACGGACGAACGCGGCAACCAACAAGGCACCTTCCGCAGCTATGACGTGGCTGTGTCTGCGGCCTACGGGGCGCATATCGGCGACAATACGTCCGCTGGTATCGGCTTGAAGTTCATCCGCAGCAACTTGGCCGATGCGGGGGCCGGCATTGAGCGGGGCCGAGGCGTGGGCAACAGCTTTGCCGCGGATTTGGGTTTTTTATGGAAGCCCGTTCCCAGCCTCAGCTTTGGCGCGGCCCTGCGCAACCTAGGCCCCAAGATCGCCTATATCGACGCCGATCAGGCCGATCCGCTGCCGCAGCACATCGTCGTCGGGGTAGCCTACGACGTGATGGATACCCAATACAACGACCTGATGCTCTCTTTTGACCTGTACAAACCGCTGATTGCCGATGGGTCTTTTGTCAGCAACTTGGCCAAGGCATGGGCCGACGAGGGCATGAGCAACGAGTTCAAGGAGATGGATCTGCACGTGGGCGGCGAATACCAATACGGGCTTTCCGCGCGCGAAGGGGAGGCGTTTATCGCGTTGCGGGCGGGTCTTTCTCAGGATACCGACGGCGAGGTAAGTACCAAGACCTTTGGCGTTGGGCTAAAATACAATCGCTTCCAGTTTGACGTGGCGTATATAATCGGCAGTGAAGACACGGTGGTGGGAGACAATACGCCCATTTCCATGAACATCATTTTCTGAGGGTGTTCCCATCGGACGCTGGTTTTGTTGCCGCGTCGAGCGGCAACGCTGCGATTTAGCTCCCTTGCTCCTCTTAGGCTTCTGCTTCTCATTGCTGTTGTCAGCGACCACCGAGGCTGACGCCGAGTGGCGGATTTTGGCCTTGCGCGTGGATTTTCCGCGCGAAAATCCCGATGAGTTGACGACCACTGGAATCGGTGCGTTTGATCTGCGCTCGGCCGCGGAAGCGGCTGAGGACTACGCGCTGCCCTACGACCTGCCGCCGCACGACCGCGCTTATTTCGAGCGGCATTTGACCGCGTTGGCGCGCTATTACGAGGTCGTTTCCGCAGGTCGAGTGGCGATTTCCGCCGAGGTGTTTCCCCGCGTCGCACAGCAGGCGTACACACTTCCCCAATCCATGCTCCACTACGGCAACGGGCGCACGACCGAGGAGATCGGTGCGAAGTGGATCGAGTTGGTGCGCGATGCCCTGCACGCTGCGCTGGCCGATCCCGACGGCCCGCGCTTGGACGAATTCAACAGCTTCCTCGTGTTCCACGCCGGAGTTGGCTACGAGACCGGCGGACTGAACGACATTCGCTCGGTCTTCCTAGCCGAGCGCGATTTTGTGGATTTTAACGGCGGCCCGCTGACCGTGGGTGGTGTAGAGCTGGAGCAGGCGTGGATCCTACCGGAGTCGCCCAGCCTCAATGGTCGGGCCGGCCTCAATGGCTTGCTTGCCAAGTTTTTTGGCCACCAGTTGGGCCTGCCCGGGTTGTCCAATTTCGCTGCCGGGCTGCCGGCCTTAGGAGACTGGAGCTTGATGGATGTGGGAGCCAATGCTTCGGGCTACGTGCGGGCCGACAGCCTCGCGAGGGTGACTGGGTTTGCGCCGCCGCATCCCATGGCTTGGAGCAAGATGCAGTTGGGATGGATCGAGCCGGTGGTGGTGCGGCGCGACACCGTACTATCGCTACTGGCAACGGATCGCAACGGCGAGCTGCCCAAGGCCGTGCACATACCCATTGACGTGCGTGAGTACTTTTTGCTGGAGAACAGGCAGCAGCGCGGCCAACGCGGCGTTGGGGAGGACGAAGACGAAGATAAGGTGTGGATTGACCCCGATCAGATCACTATAGAAGAGAGCGTGTGGACGGCGATCGACGAATACGACGCCTTTGTCCCGGGATCGGGAGTGCTGATATGGCACGTAGATGAGGGCGTGATGGGGCGTGCTGCGGACCCCAATGCCGCGAACAATCAGCTCCATTGGAAGGGGATTGCCTTAGAGGAAGCCGACGGGTACCGCGACATTGGCGATCCGCGCCGTTCGTGGGAGTTGCAAGTCGATGGATGGCACGACGACCCCTTCTTCGTCGGTGGACAAACGCTGTTCGGGTCGGCGACTCGACCCGATTCGCGCAGCAATCGGGAGTGGGAGACCGGCGTTGAAATTGAAGTGCTTTCCGCGCCCGGCGATACCATGCAGGTGGCCATACGCTTTGGGCGTGCGCGCTCGGACTGGCCGCGGGATTTGCCGGGTGATGGTCGGTTGCAAGCCGCGGATTTGGACGGCGACGGAGTAGAAGAGTTGCTCTTTGAGGCCGGGGGTGGGGTCGGCTATGCGACCGGCGATGGAGTGATGCCGTGGCGAGTTCCAGAAGCGCGGTTGCTGGCGGCTGGTGATGGAGACAGCGATGGCCGGCCCGAGGTTTTTTTGCGGCGCGATGCAGAGGTTAGCGCGTGGGACGTTGGGGACGATCAACCGCTATGGCGGCTCGCGCTGGACGAGGTACCGTTAGACGCGCGTTTCAGTGTGGGTGAGGAGGCCGAGTTGCTACTCGCTGGAGCGGAACAGATATACGCGATAGATGCCATAAGCGGCGAGTTAAAGGAGCAAAGGCCGCCGATGGTGCCCTCGGCTGTAGGCGATTTGGACGGCGATGGTCAAGCCGAGCCGATCTTTGCCACGGTCGGCGGACAGGTTGAGATCGGATCACAGGTCGTCGAGTTGGGCGATTCGCTCGCCGCGCCGCCGGTCTTGGGCGATTTGGACGGTGATGGCCTGTTGGAGGTGGTTTTGCTTGCACGCGGTGGAGCGATACACGCCCTGCGCACCGACGGATTGGGCCAAGCCGACTTTCCCACGGCCTTGCCGCGCTTTGCCGAGGTCGGCGATCTCATCTTTGAGCCGGTGCTTTGCGACGTGGATGCCGACGGCAAACAGGAGATATTCGTCGCCGGCCACAGCGGGATTTTCGGCGTAGATGACGATGGACGGCTCTTGCCGGGCTTTCCTCTGCTGATGGCCGCTCCCCCGACGGGGTCGCCGGTGGTAGTGGACTTAGACGGCGATGGCCGGTTGGCGCTAGCGGCTTTGGATGGCGAGGCCGTGTATGCGTGGGATCTGCAGAGGGTAGCGGCGCAGTACACCGGCGGGCCGGCCCATTGGCCGCAGGCGGGTGCCGATGCGGCTGGGTCGCGGACCGCGCTGGTGGCTGGTCGGCTCGTTGTAAGGCCCGAGGTGCCCTTGCTGGGCCGGGTCTATTGCTATCCCAATCCAGTTGGTCCCGGCGAGGAGGCACATCTGCGCTTTGCGCTGGGCGCGGCCGGGCGCATTGAATTGGAGGTGTTCGATGCGTTGGGCGGACGTGTTAGCAAATTTCGTAAGGACGGTTTGCAAGCTGGCGAGCGCGAAATCGCGTGGTCGGTAGAAGACTATGACAGCGGTCTGTATCTATGCCGATTGATCGCGCACGGCGACGACGGACGGCGCGGAGAAGTTGTGGTCAAAATGGCGGTGAGTCAGTGAATTGGGAGTCGGGAATTAGGAATTGGGAGAGGAGTGCCTTTGCAGCAGTGAGATCGCCTTAGTACTAGAAGTATCATTGTATTGTGAGTTGAGGAGGACTCTTCTATGAGGAAACTGGCGACCCTGCTGCTGGCTGGCCTAGTACTCGGCTGGGCGGGTGTGTCCTTGGCGCAAAACCACCCGGAATTAGCTTGGCAGGTGGTGGAGACCGAGCACTTTCGCATTTTTTACCACGAGGGGCTGGAAGGAGCGGCGGCGCGGGCGGCGCGCATTGCCGAAGCGGCGTACGCACCCCTTACCGAGCTATATGGGTACGAGCCTGACGGGCGCGTGCGGATCGTGCTCAAGGACCACGACGATTACGCCAATGGCGCGGCTTTTTTCTATCAAGACACCATTGAGATTTGGGCCACGTCGCTGGACCACGACTTCGACTTGCGCGGCAGTTCAGACTGGCTGCGCAACGTAATTACCCACGAATTTGCCCACATCATTTCGCTGGGGGCAGCGCGCAAAGGCGTGCAGCGCGTCCCCGCGCTCTACTTGCAGTACTTTGGCTACCAGCGAGAGAAAAACCGACCGGACATTCTCATCGGCTACCCAGATGTCATCGCCTCCTATCCGGTGATGGGTACGGTGATGCCGATGTGGTTGGCCGAGGGCGCGGCCCAATATGGAACTGCGACTACGGCTCACGACCGCTGGGACGCCAACCGCGACATGGTGCTCCGTTCCTTGGTGCTGGCGGACGAGCAGCTATCCTTCGATCAGATGGGCGTGTTTGGCAAGCAGGGCTTTGGCAACGAATACGTGTACGATCACGGCTTTGGCTTGGTGCGCTACATCGCCGAGACGTACGGGGAAGAAAAAGTCGCCGAACTGTACCGGGCCGCGTCGCAGTGGCACACCCTCGCCATTGACGGGGCGTGCAAAAAGGTCTTGGGCAAGAGCGCGGACGAGCTGTACGGCGAGTGGATCGAGTCCATGCGGCAGGGCTATCGGGCGCAGGTAGCGGCGTTGGGGCCGCTGCGCGAGGGCGAGCGGGTCGTGGATGTCGGCTTTTCCAATCTGCGGCCGCGACTGGCGCCCAATGGCGAGCAATTGGCGTATCTGTCAACGCGCAAGCGGCACCACTACCCACACGGCTTGATCGTGCGCGACCTCGCTACCGACGAGGAGGAAATCGCCGCGTTCCCGGCGGCGGCTTCGACCGTGGATTGGTCGCCGGACGGGCGCAAGCTGCTCTTTTCGCGCATCGACCGGGCCGACAAATACGGTTCGCGGCAGGCGGATATTTACGAATGGGATTCTACAGCCGCTGGTCCTAGTTTTTGGCGCAATATGCTGTGGTTTGTACCGGCCATGGTCAGCGGCACGGCACCGGAGACGCCGCGCATCAAGCGACTGACGCGGGGGATGCGGGCGCTGTATCCGACCTATTCGCCCGATGGCGAGTGGATCGTTTTCGTGCAGAACAAGGACACCAACAACAATTTGGCGATGATGCGGGCCGACGGCACGGGGTTGCGCTATCTAACTCATTTCGCGGACGGCACCCAGCTCTACACGCCGCGTTTTTCGCCCGACGGACGCAAGCTGGCGTTTGCGATTGCGCGCGAGGGACAGCGCGACATTGCCGTGGTGGAATTGGACGCAGGGGGGGATTGGGCGGATGATCCAATTGGGCAATCACAAGAATTAGGGCAACCACAAGGGTTGCCCCTACGGGGTGGGCGGGTAATTGCCACGCCCGGCACGGACCGCGACCCCGCGTGGAGCGCGGACGGCGCGGAGCTTATTTTTGCGTCGGATTTCAGCGGCATTTTCAATATCTATGCTCTGAACTTAGAGACGCGTGCGCTGCGGCAGATAACTAATACTGTTGGCGGCGCGTTTAGCCCATCGGTCGGCGCGGACGACGAGGTCGTCTTTACGGCTTATACGGCGGCTGGCTTTGAGATTCGCCGGTTGCAGGACGAGGGGACGCCGGTGGCGGCTGAAGAGGCGTGGTTTTCTCAGGATTTGCCGCTGGATTGGGACGGCACTCCTGTGCCCGAGTTGCCGAGTGCGCCGCAAGCGTATGGCATTGATTTTCTCAAGACCGGGATCCTGCCGAGGCTGTTCATTGACGAGGGGCATTTCAAGGCGGGCGCGTACCTCAGTGCTGGCGATGTGCTCAACCGCCAGAGCGTATTCGCCGGAGGTGCCATCGCGCCGACCAATGCCGACCGCGATTTGTTCGCCATATACGAGTTTAAGGGATTCCGTCCCACGTTCTTTTTACAGCTATTCAATCAGCGCCGACACTCGGCTCGCGGCGATAGCTCGGAGGCGCGGACGATCATTGTCAACGCCGTCAACTACAGCTTGAGCCAGTTCAATGTGGGGGTGCGCGGCAAATTGGGTCGCCATGGGGAGTTGACTGCCTCGGCCACGTACGACCGCTACGACGCCAGCGTCGAGAGCGACTGCCTCGTCTGCAAAGGCGACGGACAGGTCGGATTTGAGCGCACTGCCCAGCGGCCCTTTGGCTATACCTATCTCAATGGCTTTGGCCTAGGGCTGACCTATCGGATGGAGATGATTGCGCGGCGGCGAGACCGCGATATAAGCCCTGTGGGCCGCCAGCTCTACGTGCGCTACGACCGGATGTTCAACTATTTTATCGACGGCTTTAACGAGCAGGCATCCTTTATCGACGAGAATTACATCAAGCTCTTTTACAATCAGTTTACCGTTGATTGGCGAGAGCACATGAGTATGCCCGGCAATAGTCGCTTGGGCTTGCGGCTGTACGGCGGTTGGATCGACAACGAGGCCGTGAACGACACGTCGCGGGTCGGAGATTTCTTCGACTATCGCCTCGGTGGCCTCAACTTTATGAAGGGCTATACGTTTTACAGCATTGAGGGGCGCAAGGCCCTGATGGGTACGGCGACGCTGCGCTTCCCCCTGCTGCCGAATATAGACAAGCGCATTGCGCAGCTATATTTCGACAAAGTGTATGGCGCGGTGTACACTAGCATGGGTAAGGCTTGGGACCGGAACATAGGCGAGTGGAACGAACGGTATGGACGCGACGGCCCGCTGCGGGATGTGGGGGGGCAGTTGCGGTTTGACTTGATTTCTTATTACAGCATACCGACGCGGGTGCAGGTGGATGTGGCTTATGGGATTGACGAGGTGCCAGATAAGGGGCGGTGGAAGTCTTATTTTACCGTGTTGTTTGGGTATTTGTAGAAACGCAGATTGTTAGGGGCGCACATTGCGACAATTGCAACGCCAGCTTCTTGCTATGGGTAAGGGGTGTCCGAAGCTCGATTGGGCAGTGGCGGTGCTACAGTAAGGAAACGGTCGTCGAAGATCAAACCGCATTGTGGTGATGTAGAAGAGGTAGAAATGTTGCAGAACATGGCAATTCCGCATCCATTTCCCTATCAGGGTAGTAAGCGCGGTATTGCGCGGCATATCCTCGCGCATTTTCCGCGTGACGTCGATTGCCTCATCGAGCCTTTTTGCGGGTCCGGTGCCATTTCTCTTGCTGCTGCCGCGCACGGGCTCGCAAAGCGATTTTGGCTCAATGATTTGAACGAACCTTTAATGGCGCTGTGGGAAGAAATTTTGCAGCGGCCAAATGAGCTAAGCAAAGACTACGAGCAGTTGTGGACGGAACAACACCCGGATAAAAGGGCCTTCTTCTTCGGCATCCGCGATAAATTCAATGCTGCACATCGGCCTCATCATTTGCTCTATCTGCTAGCGCGCATAGTAAAAGGCTCAGTGCGGTACAGTGCCGAGGGCCTGTTCAATCAAAGCGCGGACAACCGACGGTCGGGTATGCGTCCCATACTTATGCAGCGCCAGATACTCGGCGTTCACGCATTGCTTGCCGGAAAAACCGCACTTTCCGCATTAGATTTCCGCAAGGTGGTCGCGGAGGCAGCGAAAGAGGATCTCATTTACATGGACCCGCCCTATCAGGGTACGTCCTTTACGAGAGATCACAGGTATTGTAGCGGGCTGAGTTATACCGAGTTCGCAGCCGCGCTCCAAACCATGAACGACCGGGGGCTTTCGTACATGACGAGCTACGACGGGAAAACCGGCGAAAAAAGTCACGGCAAGCCACTTCCCCGCTCGCTTTCCCTAGCTCACTTGCACATTCGCGCCGGTCGTTCGAGCCAAGCGACACTCTTGGGAGACAAACACGAGACTGTCGAATCTCTGTACCTTTCGCCTGCTTTAGTGGAGCGCTTGAACGATGGTCAGAGACATGATAGAATACCGCAAATTCAGCAGGAGCTTGTTCTGAAGCCAGCAATTGCCGGTTGTGCTATTGGTCATTTCCAGAATCCTATAGTCATGTAGCGATGCGAGAGATGCGCAGACTGGATATTCTTTGGGTAGGTGAGGAAGTAATCGAGTATGACCAATTGCAAGAGACTGCAGAAAAAGTTGGAGAAGAGCCGCCGGCTTACGTCAAGAATGTATTGAGAAATCATCTCGAATGTGAAGATGATTAGGGTGTAATAGCCGCTCGCGTTTTGGGTGTTGCCGCAATGGAAAGGAGCAAGCATGACGAGGACAGGAATCGCGCTGGTGGTTGCCGTGCTAACTGCCGCTGGCGTCCGGGCCGAGGGATTGCCGAGTATTTTGAGCGAAGAGGGGCAGGCGTTCTTGGTGGGATTGCGGGTGGTGGAAGGCGATGCTGATCCTGAGCCAGCGCCTCGCACAGAGCCGCGCAAGGGCAAGTCGTCCAAGCGAGCGTTTTTGCTTTCCGCGCTGGTGCCGGGGTTGGGCGAGTGGTATGCGGGGTCGAAGAAGCGAGGGCTGGCGTTCTTGGGGGCTGAAGCCGCGCTGGTGGGCCTATGGGCGGTTTGGAAGGGCAAGGGCAAAGACTTGGAGGAAGAGTTCCGGGCGGTGGCCGACGAACACTGGGATCCACTCAACTACTTGGCCTGGCGCGGCTCGGCGATCTCAAACAATTCGTCGATCACGCACGCGCTGCCTTGTAGTAGCGAGGTTGTCGAAGTGTACATTCCGGCGATGCAGCAGTCGGGGAGTGCGGCTTTTGGCGGGTGTGCCCCGAGTGAAATTCAGCAATACTACGAGCTGATTGGCAAATACGATCAATATGTAGCCGGTTGGGATGATTTGAGGCGCGTACGGCGCGATGGCAGTATCGGCAATGCCGCCGCACCGACTGAAGTCGATTCGGTCGAAAATTTTCATTCCGAGCGACGGCTTGGCTACGAAGACGACCGCGACGAGAGCAATCGCTTTCTCAAGCGAGCTTCCACTATAAGCGGGGTCATCCTGATCAACCACATTATCAGCGCCATTGACGCGGCGCGGGTGGCGCGGGCGCGCGCTGCGGGTGCCGACGAAGCGTCCCTGCGGCGGCGGACGCACTTGGCGCTGGTCATGCAGCCGTGGGTGCGGGGGCGCGTGCCCATGCTCGTGGCGTACAAGCCGTTGGATTGAGCTTATGTGGTGCTGGATCGCATTGATTTTGTTGCTGCCCGGCGTGGCTGAGGCCGGGAAGGCCCAAGGGGCGTTTTGGCGCTCCTTGCTGGTGCCCGGTTGGGGGCAGAAGTACGCTCGAGGCGGCGGCAGTGGCTTCTTGGCTGCTGAGTTGGCACTTTGGGGCGGCTATTGGGGTTTTGAGTGGCTAGGTCAGGTGCGCCGCGATCGCTACGAGGCGTATGCGGCCGAACGCGCGGGTGCGCGGCCCGAGGGCAAGGGGGACGACTATTTCGACGACTTGGGGTTTTATGCGAGCCGGTTGCAGCACAACCAGTTCGCCCGCTACGAGGATGGCCCAGATGCCGCGCTCTATCCGGTAGAAGCGGATTTCTTCTGGGAATGGGACCGCGACGAGTCGCGCCAACGCTACCGCGAGTTGCGCAATGCGAGCCAGCACGCGCAGCGGCAGGCGCTCTATGTAACGGGATTGGTGGTCGTCAATCACCTCGTGGCCGCCATCCATGCGGCGCGAGTGGCCAGCGCAAAGCAAGCTCAGACCGGCTTTGTGCCCAAGGTGGCGGTGGGGCCTAGGGGAGCAGCGTTTTTCCTCGTGCGACATTTCTACTGATGGTCTGTTTTTTTTCACGGGTGGCCTTGGCTGCGTGGATGCTCTTGCTGCCGCTGGCGGTCGCAGCCGAAGAGCGGATATGCGGGACGCGCTGGCTTGAGCAGCACCGCGCGTCTTTCCCTGCGGCAGCCTCCAAGGCAGTCGGCGCAAGTCAAGACCTAGGCCCCATTGAAGTGGGGACCCAACTTCCCTTTTACGTGCCGACTGAATTCGTGCTCAAGTTGGCCACCTGCCGCTACAAGGGGACGCACTGCTATATCTTCGTCGAGGAGAGTCAGTGGGACATTATCGCATCCCAGCCGGATGTGGATAAGCTGGGTGCTCTTTTCGACGCGGAGACTCCGGCTGATCCCGAGCGCGGAGTATTTGAAATAGCGGTCGATGCCTTTGGCGAGCCTGCCGATGAGGACGGCGATCCCCGCATCTTCATCCTGATCTTAGACATTCCCGACGAGCGCGTGGTCGGCTATTTCGACGGCAACCTGTACGAGCGGGCGCAGCCCCAATTGCGGCGCGATACGATTTACCTCGACGCGAACAAGCTGGCCTTCAGCGCCTATCTCGCCCACGCGACCCTAGCGCACGAATTTCAGCACCTCATCCATTGGGGCCGCGATTCAGACGAGGAAACTTGGATCGACGAAGGGCTTGCTGGGTACGCCGAGGACTTGGTGGGTTTTCCCGAGGCCGACCCGAGCATGGTGCCGAGTTTTCTCGCCGATCCCGGCCGCGATCTAACGCTCTGGACATTCGAGTCAGCGAGCTACGGCAAGACCTATCTGTTCGCCTCTTTTTTAGCCGAGCGCTATGGTGCGGGGCTGATTCGCCAAATCGTCGCCGAGCCGCGCAACGGTATTTTGGGTATTGACGACGCCTTTAAAAGCCAGAACTGGGTCGAGGATTACGCGGGTGCTTGGCGTTTGTGGATCGCGGCCAACTATGTGGGTGGGTACGAGGCTCTGCGTGGGCGTCGCGCAGCCGCAGTTTCAGCGCCCGAGGTGCCTTTCGCGGAACTGGCCGGCGAGGTTGGCAACCAATGGGGCGCGGCCAATGTGGTCATTCGCTCGGAAGGTGAGATAGCCGTTGATTTCGCTGGCGCGACCGAGGGGGACTATGCCGCGTGGGTGTATGCCATGCGCGACCAGCACGGCGAATTGATAGCGATGGAACTCAGTGCGGACAATGCTGGACAGGTGCAGGTCGCAGATGCAGATAGCGCGGCGGTCATCGTCGGTAGGGCCTCGCCGACGGGTGGGGATTTTGCCCTCGCGGCCCGGTATTTTACGCCCACGGTCGTAGCGATGCAGGCGGATGAGCAGGCCGAGGCCAGCGACTTGGCTCCGGCTTATCCGAACCCGGCCAACAGCGCGGTGAACTTGCCCTTTCGCTTGGCGGGGGAAGCGGACGTCGAGTTGGCGATATACAATGCCTTAGGCCAGCGCGCGGCCCTTTTGGTGGCGGAGCGGCTAGCGGCCGGGGAACACTTGGCGCGCTGGGGCGGTGAGCGCGCGGCTAGCGGGGCATATTGGGCTGTGCTGAAAGTCGGCGGGGAAACGCGGACGCGCCGGTTAATGTTGGTCCGGTGAAGGCTGGGCTGATGGCTTATAGGATGCCTTGCGCTTGACGATAAAGCCCTCAGTCCTCCAACGCGAGGGTGCCGATGTCGCGGGTGTGGGCGTCGCAGTACCACAAGACGCCTTGGTGCGCGGTCAATCCGTGGACCTCATCCGGGGCGGCCACCCGGATGACGTCATAGACGCGTCCGTCCTTGGTGTCGAGCAGACTGACGGTGCCGGCCGAGGTATCGGCCACCCACAGCCTGCCGTCCGGTCCCCAAGCGATGCCGTGGTTGCGAAAGCCGGGAGTGCGAAATTGGTGTTCTTCTTTCCAAGAGTCGGGGTCCATGACGTGGACCATTTGGGAAGGCGGCGTGGCCACGTATAACTTGCCGTCTTTCCACTCCAAGCCGTGAGAACCGGTGGTGCGCGCGTCTGCGATACCCTCCCGGGGCGCTGTGATGCCGGCACCGGGCGAGTCGTATTTGGCGATGGTGTGGCCGGTTTCCAGTTCTAGTTTGGCGATCTTGAGTTCATAGGTAGAGGCGATCCACAGGTACCCGCCGCCCACGGTAATGCCGCTGGAGTGGACCGTATCGGTCTGGGCTGCGAACAGGGTCTCGCCGGTTGCGTAATCCAACCTGTACACTTTGTGATCGACTTGGTCGATGACCCACAGGCCGTCGGGAGCGGCTTGGATGCCGTTTGGCTGCGGTCCAGGACACAAGAATCGCTTGTTCACTTTGGCGATGTTTGAAGCCATTGTGTTTTGTCCTCCATTAAAGAGAGTGCGTACTAACGGTCGGTCGGCGCGGCGACGATGTTGTCGATCAGCCGGACGTTGGACAGGCGCACGGCGAGAGCGATGACGACCGGGCCGGCGATGTGGGTTATTTCTTTGAGCGTGTCCGGGTGCGCGATGGAAATGTAATCAATGGACGCGTCGAGTGCGCGCTCAATGTGTGCCCGCATCTCGGCGACGATCCGACTGGCATTGCGTTCGCCCTGTTCGATCCGTTCTCGGCCCATTGTGAGCGCTTCGTATAGGGCCGATGCACCCTGTCGCTCTTCTGCGCTGAGGAGGACGTTGCGCGAACTCATGGCCAAGCCGTCTGCTTCGCGCACGGTAGGGGCGACCTCGATGTGCAAGTCTAAGTTCAAATCGCGCACTAACCGACGAATGATGGTTGCCTGCTGGTAGTCTTTCTGGCCGAAGACGGCTAGGTGCGGTTTGACAGCGGTGAATAGCTTGGTCACTACGGTGGTGACGCCGCGGAAGTGCCCGGGGCGGAAGGGGCCACACAGCCCCTTGGTTAGCTCTTCGACTTCGACGAAGGTCGAGAAATCAGGAGGATAGAATTCCGCTGTTTTGGGATGGAAGACCGCATCGACTCCCCGGCGGGACAGCAGGTCGAGGTCGCGCTCCATGTCGCGCGGATAGATGGCGAAGTCTTCTTTTGGCCCGAATTGCAGCGGATTGACGAAGATGCTGACGACCGTGCGGTCCGCGGCTTCGAGGCTGTGATCGACCAAGCTGAGATGCCCCTCGTGCAAAAAACCCATCGTCGGCACTAGCCCGACGCACAGGCCCGCGCCGCGCCAAGCGTCGGATTGAGCCTGCATTTCCGCGACCGTGTGTATGCGTTTCATGGGATGGCGGGAAGGGTGAGAGGGCCAGCGGCCTTAGCTGCGCGACCGTTGAGTGCGGCGAGATATGCAGCAAATGGCCGGCCGGTGACTGGATGGCGAAGGTTCGGGGTGATTTCGCAGAGAGGCACCAGCACAAAGCTGCGCTCGTGCATGTGCGGATGCGGCAAGGTCAGATCCGCGCTTGCGACGACGCGCTCGCCGTAGAGGAGCAAATCGAGGTCGAGGGTGCGCGGCCCCCAGTGAATACGGCGTTGCCGCTGGTGCTTTTTTTCGGCGGCGAGCAGGGCGGCGAGCAGCGGTTCGGGAGCGAGCGAGGTTTCTATGGCAAAGACGGCGTTGAGGAAATCCGGTTGCGAGATCGGCCCCAGCGGCGGGGTTTCGTAGGAATGGGAGACCTCCGCAAGGCGCGTGTTGGGGAGTGCGGCGACTTCTTTGATTCCAGCTTTGAGATACGTGCGGCGGTCGCCGAGGTTGCTGCCGATGGCTATATAGGCTCGCTCAAGCATAGGAGCGGTGTATTTCGACTTCAATGCCGTCAAAGTGCGCGGCGACCGGGGGGTTGGGCTTGCGCACGCGGACGACGAGTTCGACCGGAGCGCAGTGGGTGCCCACCTTCTCGGCAATGCGCTCGGCGAGGGCTTCGACCAATTTGCAAGGCTCGCCGGTGACTGCATCGGCCACCAGCGCGTACACTTCTGGATAGTTGATCGCCGCGTCAATGTCGTCGCTGCGCCCTGCCTGGCGAAAATCGCCGTAGAGTTCGACATCGACTTCGTAGTGCTGGCCGAGCGCGGTCTCTTCGGGGAAAAGCCCGTGGTAGGCAAAAAAGCGCATGTTGCGCAGGCGGAGTGCGTCGTTGGGCATATTTAGTAGCCTGTTTCCGGTGATCAGTGATCAGTCCCCCGACCCGGCCACCGAGCGTGGTGCTGGGACTGGTCACTGGCCACTGACCACCGGCCCCTGTCTCAGGGCCCGATAGGCGATGTCGCGGCGGCAATAGGCGTTGTCAAAGGCGATCTGATCGACCGCTGAGTAGGCTTTGGCGACGGCGGCTTGGATATCGACGTCCGTGGCCGTCACGCAGAGCACCCGGCCGCCATCCGTAATAAAGTGGCCATCGCGCTGGGCCGTGCCGGCGTGAAAGACGACGCGGTCGGCGCGGTCGGCAAAATCCTCCAAGCCGCGGATCTCCAAGCCCTTCTCATAGGATTGTGGATAGCCGTCCGAGGCCATGACCACGCAGACGGCCGCCCCAGGCGCGCATTCGACTTGCACTTGGTCTAAGCGGCCGTCGCAGGCGGCGATGAGCAAATCGACCAAGTCGGTTTTGAGCAGGGGCATGAGGATCTGGCATTCGGGGTCGCCGAAGCGGGCGTTGAACTCTACGACTTTAACGCCTTCGTCGGTACACATCAATCCGCAATAAAGCACGCCTTGGTACGGGGTGCCTAGTCGACGCATTTCGTCGAGCACGGGCTGGATGATGCGCTCCTCGGCCTCGCGCACTAGGGCCGGCGTCATCACGGGTGCCGGAGCGTAGGCCCCCATGCCGCCGGTATTGGGGCCTTTGTCGCCGTCGTAGATGGGTTTGTGGTCTTGGGCTGGCGTCAGGGTGATAAAATGCTCGCCATCGCAGATTGCAAAGAGCGAGGCTTCCTCGCCAACCATGTATTCCTCAACGACGATGTGGTGACCGGCTCCGCCCCAAACGTCTTCGTCGAGCATTTCGCGTGCTGCTGCGAGGGCTTGATCTACGCTCTGACAGACGACCGCGCCCTTGCCGGCGGCTAGGCCGCTGGCCTTGACCACGATCGGAGCACCCTGCTCGCGGATATAGGCGCTGGCGGCTTGGCTGTCGGTGAAACTTTGGTGCCGAGCGGTGGGGACGCCGACGCGCTCCATCAGCTCTTTGGCGAAGACCTTGCTGCTCTCGATGCGGGCCGCGGCTTCCGTGGGGCCGAAGATCGCTAAGCCACTGGCGCGAAAGAGATCGACGATGCCGCCGGCTAGGGCGTCGTCTGGGCCGACGACGGTTAGCCCGATTTGCTGCTCGTGGGCAAAGGCGACTAGACGCTCGATTTCGCCGACGAGTTTTTCGCGTTCGGCCACAGGGGTATCGACGCGGATATCGACGCATTCAGCGAGGGAGGCCATGCCGGGATTGCCGGGGGCGACGTAGAGTTTGTCGATGCGCTGGCTCTGCGCCAGTTTCCACACGAGGGCGTGTTCGCGCCCTCCTTTGCCGACGACTAGGACGTTCATAGGCGTTCCTTTCTAAGAGGCTGTCTTAACATTTCGGAGTACCCTAAACCTCATCATACCACATCTGCGTTCATCTGCGGATATGTTGTTAAACCGCTTCTAAGACTCAGAGATAACCAAACTCCCGCAAATCGCGCTCTTTGTCGCGCCAGTCTGAGCGGACTTTTACCCACAGTTCTACATAGACGGGCTCGTCGAGTAGTTCCTCTAAGGCGACGCGAGCTTGGCGTCCGATGGACCGCAGGCGCAGGCCCTTCTTGCCGATGACGATGCCCTTTTGGCTCTCGCGCCCGACGTAGATAATGGCGCGAATGTAGGTTTTGTGGCCGGGGCGCTGGCGGAATTCCTCGATGTGGATGTTGATGGCGTAAGGTAGCTCGTCTTCGAGGTGCTCAAAAGCTACTTCGCGGATGCGCTCGGCGGCAAAAAACCGCTCGGGCTGTTCGGCCACCATATCGTCCGGGTAGAGCTTGGGGCCGCAGGGTAGTTGGGCCTCTAGGCGCGACAGCAATTTGTCGAGTCCGTCGCCGCGCAGGGCGGAGACTGGGGTCGGACTGGCGATGCCGAACTCGTCCGCGATGCTTTTTTGCAGGCCGTCTAGCTGGGTGGGTTGTACTAGGTCGATCTTGTTGAGCACGGCCAAGACAGGTACCCGTGCGCGCGCTAAGAAGTGCTTGACTAGTGCGCTGCGGTCTTTGGGACGGGAGGCGTCAAACAGCAGCAAGACGAGGTCGGCTTGGCGGGCGGCTTGGTCGATCTGGTGGGCCATGGTCTCGTGCAGTTTGTAGGAGGCGTCGAGCAGGCCCGGCGTGTCCAAGAAAATTATCTGGCTCTGTGGACGGGTAAGGATGCCGAGGATGCGGCTGCGAGTCGTCTGCGGTTTAGCGGTGACGATGGAGAGCCGCTGACCCAAAAAGGCGTTGAAGAGGGTGGACTTACCCGCGTTGGGGCGACCGGCCAAGGCTACGTAGCCGACGCGAGGTTGCTCAGAAGCGGAAGCTGGCGGACAACTGGTAGGTTGCTTCGAGTGCATCGTGCTGCAAATAGGCGAGGTCGAGGTCGAGGTTGCGGTGGGGAGTAAGCCCTAGTCCAAAGGACTGGCGGCCTTCCTCCAATCCGGCCCGCAAGGCGATGTAGCGATGGCGGTATTCTAGGCCGGCGTTGAGTGGGACGTCATCGGTTGCAGCGGACGCATCGCCGCCGGAGCGGGTGGCTAGAAGGGCGGTGGTCTGGCCCTCGGCGATGGGTATGGCGTACGCCACGCCCAAGAGCAGCGAAGGTTGGATGCGGTCGGTGCTGTCCGTATTCCAGACGATGGGCGTGGTGGTAATGTCGCGCACGTTAGCCGCCAGCGCGATCTGGTGGCTCAATTGGTAGCGCATGCCTAGGTCGAGGCCGAAGCCGTAGGCGTTGATGGAGGCGACTTGGCGGTAAATGGCCTTGGCGCTTAGCCCGAGGGATAGGTGCGCACCGAGCCGGCGACTGCCCGACAGATACAGGGCGTAATCCGCGCTTTGTTCGGTCGAAGCGATGCGAGGACGATTGTCAGTACTGGGAGACTGAAGGGGCTCCGGCAGTTCGGTAAAGTGGATGTCGTCAATGCCCATGCGGACCAAGCTCAGAGCCATACCGTGCAAAAGGCGACCCGGCCGGGCGATGGCGACAAAATCGCGCTGGATGAGGCCGGAGAAGTGTTCGGAATGCGTCAGGTGAACTTGGCGACTGCTGAGGGCGGATAGGCCGGCTGCGTTCCAATAGCCTGCAGTGGCGTCGTCCGCAAGGGCCACATAGGCGCTGCCCAAGGCCGCAGAGCGGGCACCCGCACCCAAGCCGAGAAACTCACCGGCGTAGCGCGAGGCGGCGTGTGCAGCCCCAGTCAGCAACAGGGCTAATGCAAGCGGAAGAAGACTCTTGAGCATGGGTTGTAAAAAGCTAGCGGAAGGGTGGCGGAGTGTCAAATCGGCTCGCTGCATCATATTCCGCCGGGATGAGCGATCTTCAGGCTATGAGGACGATTTGCAGATCCATGACGTTGGTGCCCGTAGGACCCGTGATGACGAGGTCGTCCAACGCCGCGAAGAAGGGATAGGAGTCGTGGCAGTCGAGAAAGGCACGGGCGTCGAGACCTTGGGCGCGGGCGCGGCTCAAGGTCTGGCCGTCGGCTAGGGCACCGGCGGCATCGGTGGGGCCGTCGGTGCCGTCGGTGCCGCCGGAAAGCAGGGTGATGGTAGGCCAACCGTCGAGCTGGAGGGATGCGGCTAAGGCCAATTCTTGGTTGCGCCCGCCCTTGCCGTCGCCGCGCAGAGTGACGGTCGTCTCGCCGCCGGCGATGAGACAGGCGGGCCGAGCGATGGGGCGGTTGGTCTCTGCGGTTTCTTGGGCGATGGAGACCAACGCGGTGGCGGCATGGCGGGCCTCGCCCTGTAAGCGGCTGGTGAGGACGCACACCTCATAGCCGAGTTCGCTAGCTTGGTTTGCGGCCGCGTCGATGGCCAAGCGGCTGTTGCCAATGACCAAGCTCTCGGCGCGGGCAAAGCAAGGGTCTCCAGGTTTGGGGGTTTCCGGTTGCTCGCCTCGGGTGCCAGCTTCGAGGTGCTGACGGACTGGGGTGGGGAGCTGGTGGCGTAGGTCGTAGCGATCGACGATCGCTAGGCAATCGCCAAAAGTCGTGGCGTCTGGGTGGGTTGGACCGGAGGCGATGGTGTCGAGGGGATCGCCGATGACGTCCGAGAGCATGAGGGCGACCACGCGGGCCGGTGCAGCTACCCGAGCGAGCAGCCCGCCTTTGATGGCCGAGAGGTGTTTGCGCAGGGCGTTGATTTCGTCGATAGTCGCGCCGCAAGCGAGCAGGAGGCGGGTGGTTTCTTGCTTTTCGGCGAGGGTCAGGCCTTCGGCTGGGGCGGGTAGCAAGGCCGAGCCGCCGCCGGAGAAGAGGCCGAGGACCAGTGCGTTAGAGTCCAAGTTTGCTAGCAATTCGAGCTGGCGACGCGCACCGGCGACACCGGCTTCGTCCGGGATCGGATGTCCGGCTTCAAAGGTCTCGACCCGCGCCAACGGCAGCGCGTGGCCGTACTTGGTGTTGATGGCCCCGCAGTCAATGCGGTCGCCGAGGATCGCTTCAGCGGCAGTGGCCATGGCCGCGGTGGCCTTGCCGGCGCCGACTAGGCGCAGGCTGGAAATGGTATCGAGAGGGAAGTGGAGCGGGCCACAGCGCAACTCATCGCCTGTGACCGCGAGGGCTTGGTGGACGCAATGGCCGGGATCGGCGGCAGCGACCCCGGCGTCAAAAATGGTGCGCGCATGGGTGCGACGCGAAGCAGCATCCACCTAAGCGGCCCCTAGAAGCGACGCATAAGGCCTACTACCTTGCCGGCAATGCTGAACTCGTCGGCGTCGGGCGGGACGACGATGGGTTCGAACGCCTCGTTTTCAGGCAGGAGCCGAATGCCGTCGGGATCGGGAGCATAGCGCTTGACCGTGGCCTCTTCGCCGAGCAGCGCGACGACGATATCGCCGCGCTCGGCGCGATCTTGCTGGCGAGCGATGACGATGTCGCCGTCGAGAATCCCGGCATTGCACATGCTCTCGCCGTGGATGCGCAGCGCGAAGACATCGCCCGAAGCGGGAACGAGCGATGCATCGACATTGAGCGTGTTCTCGATGTTTTCGGTGGCGAGGATGGGGGTGCCCGCAGCGACTCGGCCAACGAGAGGTACTTCGCGCAGGTCAGCGGAAAGGGAGGCGGGCTTGACGAAATCGACGAGTTCGATGCCCCGGGAGCGGCGCGCCCGACGGCGGATATAGCCTTTTTTCTCCAAAGTCTCCAAGGTGGTGCGCACGCCATTGGTGGAGTTGATGCCAAAGACGTCCATGATCTCGCGGATCGTGGGAGGGCCTCCGGAGCGAATTGCATCGGCGATGAAGTCGTAAATTGATTGTTGGCGCTCGGTTAGGGGCTTGGGCATGAGTGGAACTCCATAACTGGGGAGGAAAAGTGAAAGTAGAACTGAAAATATATATACTGCACATTAGTTCATTTGTCAAGGGGTAGCTCTTCGTCTAATTTGCCCTCTCCATTACTTGCTCGGAGAAATTTTCTGTTTTCGTGCGACGAGAACTAAACATGGAGTCCATAGTCGCCAGTGTGCGGCAAGTGCTACAGGAAGCGGGATTGGAGGCCAATGCTAGCGTAGTCGTCGCTGAGTCGGGCGGCGTCGATTCGATTGTGCTGCTCGATGTGTTGGATGGCTTAGGGTACCGGTTGCACGTGGCGCACTTGGACCACGCGCTGCGGCCGGATTCGGTAGCCGACAGCCGCTTTGTCGCCGACGAGGCAAAGCGGCGCGGGCTGCCCTGTTCGGTCGAGCGGCGCGACGTGAAGACTTACGCCCAAACCGAGGGGCTGTCACTGGAGGAAGCAGGTCGGCGGCAGCGCTACGCCTTTCTCGACCAAGTTGCCGACCGAGTTGAGGCCGAGTTCATCGCCTTGGGGCACCACGCCGACGACCAAGCCGAGACCGTGATCTTGCGCCTGTTGCGCGGTAGCGGTACCACCGGCTTAGGAGGGATGGAGATAGTGCGCGAGGGCCGCTATCTGCGGCCGCTACTGCACGTGCGGCGCGCTGAGATCGAAGAATACGCACGCCAGCGGGGCTTGCGCTACCGAGAAGATCCCTCCAACCGCGACTGGCGATTTTTGCGCAATCGGGTACGAGGGGAACTAATGCCCTTGCTCAAGAGCTATAATTCTAACATCACCGAGGTTCTAAATCGCACGGCCGCGTTGCTCAAAGCCGAAGACAACCTACTCGCTGAGCTAACCCAAGAGGCTTTAGATACAGTGATTTGTGACCGTTGCAGCGACAAGGTGGCTCTTGATAGTCCTAGACTTCTCACTTATCATATAGCCATACAAAGGCGCGTGTTGCGCGCCGTGCTTCAGGGCCTTGCCGCCACAGAAGGCCCTTTTGATTTTGCCCGCGTCGAGCAAGTGCGGGGTTGGATTGGAGCCGGCGACCAGCGTCTGCGGGTGTTGGGTGCTGGGTTGAGGGGGCAGGGTTACGGCATGCGCTATGTCTTGCGTCGCGGGCAGCGGTCGCCGGTCGTGCGCTGTTTTGAGATACCCGGCGAACTCGTGCTAAGAGAGCACAGCGTGAAAATCAGCGTTCAAATCGTCTCCCCGCAGCACTTCGACAAAGCCCAGCTAGGAGGCGCGCAGGTGGCTTTAGACGCGGACCGACTCGGTGCGCGGGTGCAAGTGCGCAGCCTGCGGACGGGCGATCGCTTCCAGCCGCTGGGCATGGAAGGGCATAAAAAGCTGAGCGACTTTCTCATTGACGCCAAGTGGCCGAAAATCTCGCGCGACGAAGTACTGGTACTGGCCAGAGGAGAGGAAATAGCTTGGGTGGTGCCCTTGCGTTCTAGCCATGCCTTCAAAATAAAATCCACTACGCGCCGCATCGCCTTGTGTACATTGAGGCATTGGGACGGCGATTGACCCAGAGCATCTATCATGGAGGGACCAAAAAAGCAGGACCAAGAAGAGCGACCCACGCGCCTTAGGGACGACCGCGGGTTGGACCGCCAAGAGGGCGACGACGAAGACAGGCCGCGCCGCTGGCGCCGCCCTTCGCGGACCCAGGCGTTTTGGCTATTCTTCGTGTTGGTGATGATCTTCACCGTCAAGTTCTTAGGCAGCAAACCCTCCGATCCTCAGCTCGTCTCCTATAAGGAATACCGCCAATACTTGGAAGATGGCCGCATCGCCGAGGCCGTCATCGTCGGCGAGCGCGAGTTCGAAGGCGTCTTGCTCGACGGGACCCGTTTTATGGTCAACTTGGGGCCAATAGACTCGGAGACCAAGCGCGAGTGGGGGGAACGAGGGGTCGATTTTCGCTTTGAGGAAGAACCCTTCCGCTGGTACAATTTCCTCTTCAGCTTTTTGCCGTGGCTGCTGTTTATCGCCTTCTGGATATTCATGCTGCGGCAGATGCAGGGCGGCGCGCGCGGGCTGTTTTCCTTTGGCAAGAGCCGGGCCAAGCTCCTGATGGAAGACAAGCAAAAGACGACCTTTGCCGATGTGGCCGGGGCCGACGAGGCCAAGAAGGAGTTGGAGGAGATCATTGAATTTCTCAAGGATCCTCACCGGTTTCAGCGCCTCGGTGGGCGGATTCCCAAAGGCGTCTTGATGGTCGGGCCGCCGGGCACGGGCAAGACGCACTTGGCGCGTGCGGTGGCTGGCGAAGCGGGCGTGCCCTTCTTTTCGATTAGTGGGTCGGATTTTGTCGAGATGTTCGTCGGCGTCGGGGCTTCGCGCGTACGCGACCTTTTTGAGCAGGGCAAGGCCAATGCTCCGTGCCTGATCTTCGTCGATGAGATCGACGCGGTGGGCCGCCACCGAGGTGCCGGCATTGGCGGCGGCCACGACGAGCGCGAGCAAACCCTCAATCAGCTTCTAGTAGAAATGGACGGCTTTGAGTCCAACGACGGCGTCATTCTCATCGCCGCGACCAACCGCCCCGATGTGCTCGACCCGGCGCTGTTGCGGCCCGGTCGCTTCGACCGCCGGGTAGTGGTTGACCTGCCCGACGTCCGGGGGCGGGAGGGCGTACTCAAAGTCCACGTGCGCAAGGTGCCGCTGGATCCGGACGTCGATTTGCAAAAGGTGGCGCAGGGCACGCCCGGGCTTTCTGGTGCCGACTTGGAGAACTTGGTCAACGAGGCGGCTTTGCTGGCCTCGCGGCGCGATCGCAAGACCGTTGACATGGGCGACTTTGAGGCGGCCAAAGACAAGGTGATGCTCGGGGCCGAGCGCCGCAGCATGGTCCTGACCGAGGAAGATCAGCGGCTTTCGGCCTATCACGAGGCGGGTCACGCTTTGGTCGCCAAGAGCATCAAAGGCGGTCCGGCCATTGGCAAGGCCACCATTATCCCGCGCGGGCAGGCCATGGGGATGGTTTCCTTTCTGGCCGACGAGCGGCGTTCGCTGACTGAGACGCGGCTCAAGGCGCATTTGGCCACGGCGCTGGGCGGTTGCGTTGCCGAGAAATTGGTTTTTGCCGAGCGCTCGACGGGGGCCCAAGGCGACTACCAGCAAGTGACGCGCTTGGCCCGTTCGATGGTCTGCGATTGGGGTATGAACGAAGAACTCGGCCCCCTTTCGTTGGGTGGCGGCGACGCGGAGGTCTTCCTCGGCAAGGAATTTGGCCACAGCCCCCACATGAGCGAGGAGACCTCCCAAACCGTTGATCGCGAGATCCGCAAGCTAGTGGTGGAAGCCGAGGAAACCGCACTGCGCATTCTCGGGGAAAACGAGGACAAGCTCCACTCCTTGGCCCGCGCCCTCCGCGCGTACGAGGTGCTCGACGACGCGGAGATCGACCAAGTCTTGGCCGGAGAGTCTCTCGTCCGTGAACCGGTGCATGCCTTGAGCGACGAGGATGGGGCGTGATCTGGGAGTTGGGAGGCCGTACCCTCCACTTTGGCAATCAAGTACAGATCATGGGCGTCCTCAATGCGACGCCCGATTCGTTTTACGACGGAGGCCGCTACTGCGAGCCGAGGGCTGCGGTGGAACGCGGCTTGGCGATGGTGGAGGAAGGGGCGGCGATCGTCGATATTGGTGGTGAATCGTCGCGGCCACCGATGTACGGGGTCGCCGAGGAAGTCTCGGTTGCCGAGGAGTGCGCCCGGGTTCTCCCGGTCGTCGCGGGCCTTCGTCGCCATAGCGATGTGCCCATCTCGGTTGACACGGTCAAGGCCGAGGTGGCACGTCGGGCCCTTGAGGTGGGAGCCGATATTATCAACGACATTAGCGCCCTGCGGCACGATCTGGCTATGGCCGAGGTCGCCGCACAGGCTAACGTCCCCGTGGTACTGATGCACCGTCGGGGCACGGCGGCTACCATGCAGCAGAATACCCACTACGACGACTTGCTCGGGGCGGTGTACTCCTTCCTACAAGAGCGCGTATGCGTTGCTCATGCCCAAGGCGTCGAGCGCGTGGCCGTGGATCCGGGTTTGGGGTTTGGCAAGTCGCCGGAGGGCAATTTTGCCTTGTTGGGGATGTTAGAGCACTTCTTGGACTTAGGGTGCCCATTGGTAGTGGGTGCTTCGCGCAAATCCTTTATCTGGAAGCCACTCGGGCTCTCGGTCGCCGAGAGCTTGGAGGGCAGCTTGGCGGCGGCGGCGCTAGCGGCTAGGGCGGGCGTCCACGTGCTGCGAGTCCACGACGTGGCCGCGACGCTGCGGGCCGTCCGCTTAGTCGAGGCCGTGCGGAGCCAAGCACTGTGCTGAAAGACCCGGTCCTGTTCCACCTCTTCGGTTTCCTGCCGGTCTCCCTGACCTCTGTGGTGGATATTCTACTGGTGAGCTTTATCTTTTTTCGCTTGCTCTCCCTGATCAAAGAAACCCAAGCTGCGCACATGGTTGCCGGGCTGCTGCTCATGGTGATAGTAGCCTTGGCCGCGCCTTGGCTCAAGATGAACGCCCTGTCTTGGCTTTTAGAGCAGGCGCGCTCCATCTTGCTGATCCTGCTGGTCATCCTTTTCCAGCCCGAACTGCGGCGGCTCCTGCAAGTCTTGGGTCAGACTCCGGCGTTCCGTTGGTTTTACAAGGCCGAGACGTCGCGGGTCATCGACGAGGTCGTCAGCGGAGTGGGGCGCTTGGCCGACTTGGGGTACGGGGCGCTGATCGTGCTGGTGCGCCAAGTCCAGATCAGACCGGTCATTGAGACCGGAGTGCCCCTGAATTCCGAGGTGTCGGACGATTTGCTAACCACGATCTTCAGCCCGCGCGCTCCGCTGCACGACCGAGCTGTCGTCATCCAAAGCGAGCGCTTGGTGGCGGCCCGCTGTACCTTGCCGCTGGCTGAAGAAGTCGAAGACCAGCGGTTGGGAACCCGCCATCGGGCGGCCTTGGGGCTATCGCAGGAATCGGACGCGGTAGTTATCGTCGTCTCCGAGGAGAACAGTACCATTTCGCTGGCCGTTGGTGGGGTCTTTTGGCGGGGGTTGGACCGCCGGCAACTCAAGCTGCGCCTACAAGAACAGATGGCCTCGGGCTGAGCGTAGCGCGGCGGCATTTTGCTTGACACGGTCTCGGCAGTACTCTACTTTGAAATTTTTATTTCAATTAAATAATAAAAATTATGAAAAACAAACAGATGCGGCAGACCCGCATACGGGAACTGCTCTACAGAAGGTCCATTGATACGCACGAAAAATTGGCCGAAGTCCTCCAACAACAAGGCATCGAGGTCAGCCAGTCAACCTTGTCGAAAGATTTGCGCGAACTAGGCGTGGTGCGAGTGCCTCAGGCCGATGGAGGATTTCGCTATACGCTGCCCGAAGCCGGAGCTACGCAGCGCGATCTGCACATTCTAGAGCGCGAATTGCAGGACTTCTTGGTCCAAACCGAACAGGTAATCAACATGGTGCTGGTGCGGACCGCGTCGGGGCACGCCCAAAGCGTCTGCGAGGCCATTGATCGCATGAGCTGGGCCGAGGTCGCGGGCACGCTGGCTGGCGAAAACACGATCTTTATCGTCACTCGTTCCGAGCAAGATGCGGCGAAGTTAGTCGGTAAGATTGACGCAGTGTGCGGCGAGGAGGATTGATGAACGCCGGGGTTTTGCAGGACTTGCAGGTCCAGATCGGCAAAGCCGAGACTCTGATCGAAGCCCTGCCGTACCTACAGGAATTTCGCGGCAAAGTGATGGTCGTCAAATACGGCGGCAGCACTATGGGCAGCGGGGACACGGTATATAAGGACATCGTTTTCATGCAGGCGGTCGGCATTTGTCCAGTCGTGGTCCACGGTGGAGGCCCGGCCATCACCCGCCGCCTGCAAGAGTTGGGCATTGAAAGCCAGCGCGTAGCTGGGTTGCGGGTGACAGACGCAGCCACGATGAAGGTGGTCGAAGATGTGCTCTTTGGCGAGGTCAACGCGCGGATCGTCCGCGAGATTGGCGCGCTAGATGGGCGGGCCGTGGGCGTCTCGGCCAAGGACGCTGGAATTATGCAGGTGCGCAAGCACTGGGCCCAAACCGATGGCGCTCCCTTGGACATTGGCTATGTCGGCTATGTCCAGCACGTGGATACTGCGCCTTTGTTGGACTTGATAGCCAAGGGCATGATCCCGGTGGTTGCGCCGATTGGCCGCGGCCCGGAGGGCGAGAGCTTCAACGTCAATGCCGATACGGCGGCCGGGGAAATCGCCGCAGCCCTGCACGCCGAAAAGTTGGTTTTTTTGACGGATGTGCAGGGCATCATGCGCGATCTCGCAGACGATGCGTCCCTGCTGTCAACTGTGCGCGTCTCTGAGGTGGGCAAGCTCATTGACCAAGGCGTGATCAGCGGTGGGATGATTCCCAAAGTCGAAGCCTGTATCAAGTCCGTCAAAGCTGGCGTGCGCAAAACCCACGTTATCGACGGGAGCGTGCCGCATGCGATGTTGCTCGAGTTTTACACCCGAAAGGGCATTGGCACCCAAATTGTCCAGTAGGACGACGGAGAAACCATGAAAACCGAAGACATTATCAAGGGCGAGGCGCAATACATTTTGCAGACCTACGGTCGGCCCGAGTTTGTACTAGAGCGGGGCAATGGGGTCTATCTCTTCGATACGGACGGCAACCGCTACCTCGATTTTGTCAGTGGCTTAGCGGTCAATGCGTTGGGCTACGGTGACTACGAGGTGCTCAAGGCCATTGGGGCGCAGGCTGCCAAGTTGATGCACGTGTCCAACCTCTACCACACAATCCCTTCGGTACAAGTAGCGCAGCGGCTAGTCGAGCACTCGTTTGCCGACCGGGTGTTCTTCTGCAACAGCGGCACCGAGGCGTGGGAGGCGTCGCTCAAGTTCTGCCGCAAGTGGGGCAACACTACCCACGACTCGCCCAAAAACCGCCTTATTGCCTTTGAAAATTCCTTTCACGGGCGGACGTATGGCTCCATCTCGACGACCGGACAGCCCAAGTATCACAAGGGATTTGAGCCGCTGCTGCCGGGCATTGACTTCGCCCGCTTCAACGATTTGGCTTCCGTGGAGGCGCTGGTTTCGGATCAGACCTGCGCGATTTTGGTCGAGCCGTTGCAGGCCGAGGGTGGAATCCACGCCGCGACGGCGGAGTTTCTCACCGGGCTGCGGCACCTGTGCGACGAGCGGGATATGCTGCTGGTCTTCGACGAGATCCAAGTGGGATGCGGGCGCTTAGGCTCGCTGTGGGCCTATCAGCAGTACGAGGTTGAGCCGGATATTATGACTTTGGCCAAGGCCCTCGGCGGCGGTTTGCCGCTTGGCGTCGCGCTTTTGCGGCAGAAGGTCGCCGACGCCATCGAGGCTGGCGACCACGCTGCGACATTCGGTGCCAATCCCGTGTCCTGCGCTGCGGCGAATGCAGTCTTAGACAAGTTGCTGGAGCCGAGTTTTATCGCCGGGGTGCGCGAAAAAGGCGAACACTTGATCGATCGCCTGCAAAAGCTGCAACAGCGCTGGCCTGAGCACATCACCGAAGTTCGCGGCAAAGGGCTGATCGCTGGCGCGGTCACCAGCCAGCCGGCCGCCGACTATCTGGCCGCCTTCCGCCAGCGCGACATCTTGGTGGCCACGGCCGGGGCCGATGTGGTGCGCTTCTTGCCACCGCTGGTCGTCGAGCGGGATCGCATTGACGAAGCAGTAGATGTATTCGACGAGATTCTGCGCCAAGGTGTCTGATGGCCGCGGTACAAACGCCTTGGGGCGGGCGGTTTCAGTCCGCACCGGCCGAGCTGATGGAGCGCTTCAACGCCTCGATTGGCTTCGACCGCAAGCTGTTGGCGGCCGATATTGCCGGCAGCGTGGCCTACGCCCGCGCCCTGCAGCGGGCTGGCGTTCTCAGCACTGGAGAACTGGAGCAGATCGTAGCGGGGCTAAAGCAGGTGCAGGAAGAATTTTCAGCCCCGGATTGCGCGCTTCCCGACGCGCTTGAAGACATCCACATGGCGGTGGAGCAGCGGCTGACCGAGTTTATCGGGCCGGTCGGAGGCAAGTTGCACACCGGGCGCAGTCGCAACGATCAAGTCAACTTAGACGAACGGCTCTACCTGCGGGACGCGATTGCATCGCTCCAGGCGCAGATTCGCCACCTGCAAGGCGTGCTGCTGGCGTCGGGTGAGCAGCGCAGTCGCGTGGTGCTGCCCGGCTATACCCACTTACAACAGGCCCAACCGGTGCTTTTCCCTCACTACGCGCTGTCGCTGTTTTGGATGTTGGAACGCGACCGCGGGCGGTTGGGGGACGCTTGGCGGCGGGCCGACTTTCTGCCGTTGGGTTCCGGGGCGTTGGCTGGGAGTGCGTTTCCGCTCGACCGGGCTTTTCTCGCTCGCGAACTCGGGTTCTCACAGGTGACTCCCAATAGCCTCGACGCGGTTAGTGACCGCGATTTTCTGCTCGAGACCCTATCCGCGCTGGCGATCCTGATGATGCACTTGAGCCGTTTCTGCGAGGATTTGATTCTCTGGTCGTCGTCGGAGTTTGGCTTTGTCGAACTCGACGATCACTTTGCTACCGGCTCTAGCATGATGCCGCAAAAGAAAAACCCAGATGCGCTGGAGTTAGTGCGCGGCAAGACTGGCCGGGTGTACGGCAGCTTAATGGCATTGCTGACGACGATGAAGGCCGTGCCGTTGACGTACGCCAAGGATCTACAGGAAGACAAGGAACCACTCTTTGACGCGCTGGAAACGTCGGCTATTTGCCTAGAGGTGTTCGCTGGTGCTTGGGAGAGCATGGAGGTGTGCGCCGAGCGGATGGAGTCCGCGGTGGATTCTACGGCCTTGGCAACGGATTTGGCCGACTATTTGGTGGGCCAAGGCGTGCCTTTCCGCGAGGCCCATCGCGTTGTCGGTCGCTTGGTGCGGGACTCGCTAGAGCAAGGCTGTGCCCTCACCGACCTTAGCTTGGAAGAGCTGCGCACACACAGCGCGGATTTTGGCGAGGATGCGCTCGGCCTGCTCGATGTGCGCCAGAGCTTGGCGCGCCGTAATATAGAAGGCGGCACCGGCCCGCAGGCCGTGGCCGAACAGATGGAGAAGGCGCGGCAGGCCTTGGCCGGGAGTTGACAGAATGTTAGTAGCGATTAAAGACATCGAATTTTACGTGCGTGAGATGCGGATGCGGATGCCGTTTAAGTTCGGCAACGTGGTCGCCGATAGCCTGACCGCGCTGCACGTGGCTATGGACGTAGAGCTGGGCAATGGCCGTCGGGCACGAGGCTGGACTGCGGACATGCTGTCGCCTAGGTGGTTCGACAAAAACCCAAACAAGTCGATGGCCGAGGGCATCCGCGATTTGGTGGATGGAGCGCGAGCGGCCGCCGCTGCCTATCAGGAGTCGGGACGTACCGGCGCGACCCCATTCGCAATATGGGAGGCGGGCTACGAGGCGGGTCGGGCGTGGGGTCGGGCGCGCGGCGTCAACGACCTGCTGGCGTCCAACGGCGCGGCCCTGATGGAGCGGGCACTCATCGATGGCTTGGGGGTCGCGCTGGGGCAGCCCTATTTCGCGTTGTTGCAGGACAATGTCCTCGGGTTGGCGCTGGGGAAGATGCACCCGGAGCTAGAGGGGTTGGAGCTTGCGGCAGTACTGCCGGCGGCGCCAGTGCGCTCGCTGCACGTTCGCCATACGGTCGGCTTGGTCGATCCCATCCGCACGGCCGCAATTGCGCCCGAAGAGCGGTTGAACGACGGGTTGCCGCAGTCCTTGGAGGAATGCATTCAGAGTCAGGGCCTGCGCTATTTCAAGATCAAGATCGGCGGCGATCCCGAAGCGGACTTCGAACGCTTGGCGGCGATAGCTGCGTTGTTGGACGAGAGCGGCGCGGAGTACCACATCACGCTAGACGGCAACGAACAGTACGGCGACGCGGCCGATTTGCTGGCCTTACTGGAACGGGTTGAAAAGGCCCTAGGGGCGTTTTACCACCGCATCCTCTACGTCGAGCAGCCCATGGACCGCGCCCTTTCTCTCGATCCCGCGCTCAAGAAAGACCTCGAAGTTTTAGCGGCAAAGCGCCCCCTGCTGATCGACGAGTCGGACGAATCCTTGGATTCATTCCGCCGCGCATTGGACTTGGGGTACAGCGGCGTCTCGTCCAAGTCTTGCAAAGGGTTGGTCAAGGCGCTGGCCAACAGCGCTCTCGCTTGGCAGCGCACGGCCGCGGGCCATCCCTGTTTTGTCTCGGCTGAGGATTTGACCGTGGTGCCGGTGGTGTCGCTGCACCAAGATTTGGTACACGTGGCGGCGCTGGGTATCGATCACGTCGAGCGCAACGGGCACCACTACGTGCGGGGGCTGGATCACTTGTCGGCTGCGGAGCGGGCGTGGTGCTTTGAGCGGCACGGCGATCTGTACCGCTCCGAGGGCCATAGCGGCTTGCTCGACATTCGCGACGGTCAGATCGCGGTCGGTTCCCTGCAACGGCCTGGTCTCGGGGTTGATGGCGCGGTCGATATTCAGGCCATGCAGCCGCTGGCAGAGGCACAACTCTCGTGAGTGCCGTAGAAATAAGGCTTGAGGACGTGCGGTTTTACATGCGGAATGTGCATACCCGCATGCCCTTCAAATACGGCGCGGCCGTGCTGACCGCCGTGCCGATCCTCCACGTGATAGCTCAGGGCACGCTAAAAAACGGCACTCCGGCGCAAGGGGTTGCAGCCGACATCCTCCCGCCTAAGTGGTTCGACAAGGACCCGGCCAAAAGCTACGAAGACAATGTCTCCGACTTGCTGTGGGCGGCGCGTGCGGCGCGGTCGGCGTATTTGGATGCGGCGCGGTCGCCCAAATCGTTCTTTGCAATATGGCAGGCCGGTTATGCGCAGACGGTATCTGCTGGCGACGCGCACGGCCTGAATCGGTTGACGGCTGTCCACGGCAGTACGCTGATGGAGCGCGCCCTGATCGACGCGGTGGGATGCGGTGTGGGCGCGAGTTACTTCGAATTGCTCAAGGCCAATCTCCTCGGATTGGATCTGGGGGCAATTCACCCCGAGTTGCAAGGAGTGGAGCCCGGCCAAGTGATCGGGGCTGCGCCGCTGGCGCAGTTACATGTGCGGCACACGGTGGGATTGGCCGATCCGATTGTCCCAAGCGACATTGCGCCCGAGGAGCGGTTGGACGATGGGTTGCCGCAGTCGCTAGCCGATTGCGTCGAGCGCCAAGGGCTGACGTATTTCAAGGTCAAGGTGAACGGCGATTTGGAAGCCGACTTGGCGCGGTTGGCCGCGATTGCCGAGCTGTTGGACGGGCGCGACGCCGAGTACAAGGTCACGCTCGACGGCAACGAGCAATATCGGGAAATGGATTCGCTCATGGCCTTGATCGAAGCCCTTGCAGCCGCACAGCCGCGTTTGTACGAGCGCATCCTCTACGTCGAGCAGCCCCTAGAGCGGAGCGTGGCTTTGGATGCTGAACTGGAACCGGGTATCCGTGCTGCCGCAGCGCGTCGTCCCTTGCTCATCGACGAGTCAGACGATGCGCTGGACACCTTCCGCCAAGCCTTGGTGCTGGGATACAAGGGCGTTTCGTCCAAGGCGTGCAAAGGGCTGGTCAAGGCGCTGGCGAATCTGGCGTTGGCGCGGCAGGGGGAGGGCTGTTTTCTCTCGGGCGAGGATCTGATGAACCTGCCGGTGGTGCCTCTGCACCAAGATTTGGCGCACGTGGCGGCGTTGGGGATCGGGCACGTTGAGCGCAATGGGCATCACTACGTGCGGGGGTTGGATCACTTGACCGCGGACGAGCGAGCGGCCTGCTTGGCCACGCACGGGAAGCTCTATCGGGAGATGGATAGCGGGTTGGTGGCTTTGGATGTGCGGGAGGGAAAGATCGAGGTGGGGTCGCTGCAAGTGGCGGGTTTGGGCGTGGGAGTGCCGGTGCCAGTGGATGGGATGGTGGAATTGGAGAAATGGGAATTTGCGTCGTTGGCTTGAGCTAGGAGATGGCTATGCTGGACGATTTTTCCCTAGAAGCGCTCGTCGCCTATGCGGAGGCACACCCGCTCATCGCTACCTTGTTGCTGTTGGTGGCGCTGGTATTGCTAGGCAGCTTGCTGCGCAAAATTTTCAAGGTCGCGGTAGTGTGCGCGATTGTTTTGCCAGTCGGTCTGTACTTTACCCAAGGCGACGATGCGGACTGGTGGAAACGGGTCGAAGTGATCGGCAGCGAGGTTGTGATGTGGGGCGAGGCGTTGCTGGAAAAGGCCGACGAGATCTTTGAGAAAGGAAAGCAGCAGCTAGAAGGGAATTAGGCCACCCCGGCCTCTTGTAGTTGCGCGATAAAGGCCGCTTCGTCGAGCACTGCGACGCCGAGGGCCTGTGCCTTTGCTAGTTTAGACCCCGCTTTTTCGCCTGCTATGAGCAGGTCGGTTTTTTTGCTGACGCTGGATGTGGTCTTGCCTCCCAAGCGCTCGATCAGTGCGGCTGCCTCGTCGCGGCTGTAGTTCGACAGGGTGCCGGTGATGACTACGGTCTTGCCGCTGAAATACGACGGCGGCGCGGCGGTTTCTGCCGCTTCCATTGCAAACTGCAACTTAGCCTTATTCTTGAGCTTGTAGAGCACGCGATCGAGTGCGGGGAGACCGGGGAGGCTGGCGTACAGGCTGCGGGCGATGGTCGGGCCGATCTCGGGGGTGGCTTCCAGCTCTTCGACGCTGGCCTTGCACAGCGCGTCGAGGCTGCCAAATGTCCGGGCCAAGGTGCGGGCTACGGTTGCGCCCACGTGGCGGATGCCGAGGGCGAAGAGCACCCGGTCGAAGGGCTGCTCCTTGCTGTGGTCGAGGCCGTCGAGGAGGTTTTGCGCCGATTTTTCGCCCATCCGCTCTAGGGCACCAAGGGATTCTACGTTGAGTTCGTAGAGGTCGCTCAAGTCCTTTACCAACCCCTGTTCTACCAATTGTTCGACCACGGCCGGCCCTAAGCCCTCTATATCCATGGCGTTGCGCGCGGCGAAGTGTTCGAGGCGGCGGCGCAGTTGGGCCGGGCAGGTGGGATTATCGCAGCGCGCGACAGCTTCTTCGGCGTCGCGGGTGAGGAGACCTTTGCACGAGGGGCATTGGTTGGGGAAGGCATATTCTACGGAGTCATCGGGCCGCTCGCTGAGATCTACCTCGACGACTTTGGGGATCACGTCGCCCCCCTTTTCGATGAGCACGGTGTCGCCGATGCGAATATCCTTGCGACGGATTTCGTCCGCGTTGTGCAGGCTGGCTCGGGCGATGGTCGAACCGGCCAACGGCACGGGTTCTAAAACGGCGACCGGCGTTACGGCACCCGTGCGGCCGACTTGCAGGTGGATATCGAGAAGCCGAGTGCGGGCTTGATAGGCCGGAAATTTGTAGGCCATGGCCGAGCGCGGGCTTTTGGCGGTGTAACCCAGCCGCTCCTGCTGACTGAGGCTATCGACCTTGATGACCACCCCGTCGATTTCGTAGGGAAGTTCGGAGCGGGCGGCGGCATAGTGGTCGTAGTGGTCGAACACGTCCGCTAGCGAGGCACAGAGCTTGTGCTCCGGGACCATCAGGCCCCAGTCGCGGAGCGTTTCAAGGCACTCGCTGTGGCGCGTCTGGCCGCTGCCTTCGGCGTGTATCCAGTAGGCGAAAAAGCGCAGGTTGCGCTTGGCTACGAGGTTGGGGTTTTGCAGCTTGAGCGAGCCGGCCGTGGAGTTGCGCGGGTTGGCGAAGAGCGGCTCGCCGCTAGCCGCACGCTGGGCGTTAAGCCGGTCAAAGTCGCGGCTTTCCATATAGACTTCGCCGCGGATTTCGCAATTGATCCCTAGCTGCCGCAGCCGGAGGGGGATGGTGGGGATGGTGCGGGCGTTGGCGGTGATTTCGTCGCCTTGAACTCCGTCACCGCGAGTGACGGCGTGCACGAGTAGGCTGTCTTGGTAGATGAGGCTGAGGGCCACGCCGTCGATTTTTAGCTCAAAGACGTATTCGACCGCTTCGTCGGGCAGGCTCTGGCGCACCCGGCGATCGAAGTCGAACACGTCTTGGCGCGAGTAGCTATTGTCGAGGCTGAGCATGGGCCGCGCGTGACGCACGGTGGGGAAGTCGCTGGTGGGGGTGCCGCCGACGCGCTGGGTGGGGGAATCGGGCCGCTTGAGCGCGGGGTGGGCCTCTTCGAGGGCTTGAAGTTCTACGAGGAGGAGGTCGAACTCTTGGTCGGAGATGGTGGGGGCGTCGAGGACGTGATAGCGGTAGAGGTGCTCTTCCAGTTCGTCCGCGAGCGCGGCGATGCGTTGGGCAATGTCTTGGGTCATGGTATAAAGTACGATAGGCGGAGCGCAAAACCGCGTCAACTCGCCTTTTCTTTGGGTAGTTGGGTCATTTTGCAATGTTCCGGTCGGCATTTCTTGGGCTGTTCAAACGATCTCAAACGGACCCACTATCTGTCCGTGTATTGTCCATCTATGGACCTGCCTTTATATTTTTGTCGCGGAACGAGATAGATATGACTGCTACTTGGCGCGACTACTGGGAACTGACTAAACCGCGAATTGCCTTTTTGGTGCTGGTTACGGCCGCCTTCGGATTTTTCTTGGGCGGGCAAGGTATCCACGCGCCGCTGCTTTTTTGCTGCCTGCTCGTCGGCACGGGCTTGACTACGTGCGGCTCGTCGGTGCTCAACCACTATCTGGAACGCGATGTCGATGGGTTGATGAAGCGCACGCGCAATCGGCCCTTGCCGACCGGCCGTGTCAAGCCGGGTACGGCTCTGTCGATGGGTTTTGTGCTGGTTTTAAGCGGCGTGTTCTTCCTGCTTTTTACCGCTGGGTTGTTGACGGCGTTTTTAGCGCTCCTCTCCGCGTTTCTCTACGTGGTGGTGTACACCCCGATGAAGCGGCAAAATTGGCTCAATACCTCGCTGGGGGCCGTGCCGGGTGCTCTACCGCCCGTAGGGGGCTGGACGGCGGCGACCGGCGCGATTGACCCGGGGGCCGTGGTCCTGTTTCTCATTCTCTTTGCTTGGCAGCACCCGCACTTTTACGCCATTGCTTGGATCTTCCGCGACGACTATCGACGCGGTGGTTTCAAGATGTTGCCGGTCGTCGAGCCGGATGGGAACAGCACCTGCTGGCAGGTGATGGGCTACTTGGTGCTGCTGCTGATCTTTTCGGTGTTGCCTTCGTTTATGGGGCTCACCGGCCCGTTCTACCTAGCCGGGGCGCTGGTGCTGGGCGCGCTGTTTCTCGCCTCCGGTCTCGCGCTTAGCTTCTCGCGCTCGGTGACCAGTGCGCGACGGCTGCTCAAGGCTTCGGTTCTCTATCTGCCGTTATTGTTGGTGTTGAGCGTGGTGGATGCCGGATTTTAGGAGTGCGGCTTGCGCCCGCTCATACTCTTCGGGCGCGTTGAGATTGGCAAAAAGCAAGCCGCGCTCGTCGTAGGGCCGCCAGTCCTTTTCTCTTATCAAATCCAAATTCAGATTGCTCAGCAGGTCGCGCATGCCGAGTTGATCGGCCTGTATGGCGGCTTCTACAGCCGCTAAGCAGGACGGCTCGTAGAGTGCGCAGAGCGGTTGCAGCCCTGTAGCTGTGTGGGGCACGACCGCTTGATGCGGCCCGCGCTGGCCGACGAGATGTCGGAGGAAGTCTGGGGTGAGAAAGGGCAAGTCGCAGGCGAGGAGGAGCACGGGCGCGGTGGTCGCGGCGAGCGCGGTGTGCAGGCCGCCCAGCGGCCCAAGCCCAGGGCGGCGATCGGGAAGGACAGGTAGCCCGAGGTGGGCATAGGCGGCGGGGTCGCCGACGATGAGGCAGGGATAGGCGAGAGGGCGCGCCGCGGCGATAACTCGTTCAATCAGGGTCTGGTCGCCTAGTTGCAGGAGGGCCTTGTCGCGGCCCATGCGTCGGCTCTGGCCGCCGGCTAGCACGGCGACGTGGATCATGTGGGGCGGCGGTTGATCTGGGCGGCTGCGTACCCAGCGCCAAAGCCGTTGTCTATGTTGACGACAACCACACCGGCCGCACAGGAGTTGAGCATGGCCAAGAGAGCGGCGAGGCCGTGGAAACTCGCGCCGTACCCCACGCTAGTCGGAACGGCCACGACCGGGATATCCACCAGCCCGCCGACGACGCTGGCGAGCGCGCCCTCCATCCCGGCGACCACAACGATGACCCGTGCCTGCTGCAAGAGCTCGCGGTACGCTAGCAGCCGGTGCAGACCGGCGACGCCGACGTCGCAAACTTCCTCGACATGTGCGCCCATAGCGCGGGCCGTAACGACGGCTTCGCGGGCCACGGGCAAGTCCGAGGTACCGGCTGCCACTACGGCCACTAGGCCTTCGGGCACGGGTTGTTCGGCTCCTGGTACTAGGACCGTCCGGGCGAGGGGATCGTGCTCGGCGCGGTCGAAGCGCTCGACGAGTGCTTGGGCTGTGGCCGCTTCGACGCGAGTGGCCAGCACCTGAGATCCGTGGGCGATTATGCGCTCGGCGATGGCCAACACCTGCTCGCAGGTCTTGCCTTGAGCGAAAATGACTTCCGGGAATCCCGTGCGCAGGGCGCGGTGGTGATCGACATGGGCAAACCCGAGATTTTCGAAAGGCAGGTTTCTAAGCCGCTCTAAGGCTTGGCTCGGCGCGAGGTCTCCGGTGGCGACTCGCTCTAATAGGTGACGGAGTTGTTCTTGGTCCATGGCATTTAGGAACGCGGGATCAACGGCAGCAACGGAAGCCGAGGAGGGGCTGCTCGTAGGTTTGCAGGGGCGAGTCGGCCATGATTTCCGCTAAGACTTCTATATCATAGGGGTCTTGGCCTTCGATGGACAGGATGCTCACGAGGTTTGCGCCGTCGCAGGCATCGCTTTCGTATGCGCTGCTTGCTGCGACGTACACTGCTAGGTCGCCAGCGGCGTCGATAGCGGCGAGCCATTCGTCTATGTTGCCGGTCAAGTCAAAGACGCCGGTCGCGTTGCCGCAGTTGGGAAACGAGCCGGAGGGCGCAAGCTGTTCGACTGGGTTGGTGCTGAAGTGAGAAAAGGCCGAACCCGGTACGTTGCAGAAGCGCACGCCAAAGTGGTCGCGGCTGTCGTAAGCAGCTAAATCATCGATCGAAGAAAAGCGCCGCGTTTGACCAGCTTGGCAAGCGGCGGTCCACTCGTCCGGGCTGCACAGGCGCTTGCCCTCGGCCGCGCACAGGCGTGCTGCTTGGAAAAACGAAGCGGACTGCGGCCGCTCTCCTCTGGCGTTGGGATACTCGTACGCGTCTATTTCGTATTCTTGACCTGTTGGCAGGACTAGAGGCACCATGCCGCCAGCCGGCAGAGGCGGCTCAATGGAGACGTGGAGGGCGATTTCGCGCTCGGTGTTTGCCGCACCGTCGCTGGCGGAAACGCGGAGTTTGTGGCTGCCGGGAAAAAAGGCGACGATGGTAGCGCGCGAGCCGATTTGCCGACCGGTTTCCTCGTCGCGGATGGCCTCCTCTGACCAGATGCTAAGGCTGTCCCCGGCCATCGGCTCCCAGTGGTATTCGAGCTGGTCGCCGTCAGGATCGCTGCCAAACGCGTCGATAACTATCTGCGGTATGCTAAACGCGCTAGCCGCGTCGGAGGTTACTTCCAGCAGGGGTTCGCGCTGCACGACCTCCACGAGAAAGTTTTCGATCAGCACCCGAGCGTCTTCGGCGCAGCGCTGGCGGTCGGCTAGATCGGGTACGGCAATGGCATTGCAGTTGCGGTCGGTTACGAGGACCTGCACGACAAATTGCTCGCTGGAGCCGGCGATGGTTTGAGGAGCGAACCAAGAGTTGGTCTCCTGGGCCTGCGCAGCGCGGAAGCTGCCTCCGGCTGGAGCTCGCCACTCGTAGAACACAGGATCGTCGTCCTCGTCGGCGGCGCGGATCTCAAAGCGAACCTCGCCGCCGCGTTGGACCCGACAGACAGCATCCGCGCTATTGATCAGGGTGTCTAGGGAAGCTGCGCCCGGCGACTGGCAGGTCATCCGCGCCAAGTGTACGGTCGGGGGATCGTTGGGGAGGTCGTCGTGAAGCAAGCTACAGGCACCGAGGGCGAGAAACGGGGCTACGAGGCACCAACCGAGGTTCATTCGCCTTCGATCATCAGGTCGAGTAACCGCTCTAGATCCCCGTCGTTGTAGAATTCGATATGGATTGCCCCCTTGTTCGCCGCGGTGCGACGAATGTTGACCGCGGTGCCGAAGCGGTGCTGCAACCGCTCCTCGTAGTCGCGGATGTGGGGGTCGTTGGAAATTTCTTTGGGAGCCTTCTTTTTTTTGCGGCCCACGCGCCGATTGGCAACGGCCTTTTCGACCTCGCGGACGGCCATTTTCTCCTCGACTGCGCGGCGAGCTAGCGCGAGCCGATCTTCGTCTTCTTCAAGACCGAGTAGGGCGCGGGCGTGCCCCATCTGCAATTGACCGTGGCGCAGGAATTCTTGGACTTCGTGCGGCAATTGCAACAGCCTGAGGAGATTGGTCACGGTCGAGCGATTTTTTCCCACCTTGCGGGCGACTTCTTCTTGCGTGAGGAAGCACTTGTCGGTCAGCGAGCGGTAGCCTTCGGCCTCTTCGATGGGGGTCAGGTTTTCGCGCTGGATGTTCTCGATCAGCGACAGTTCCATCAAGTCTTGCTGCGACTCGATTTCGTGGACGATCGCTGGTATTTCTTGGATCCCCGCCTTCTTGGTGGCCCGCCAGCGGCGCTCGCCAGCGATGATCTGGTAGCTCTGGCCGATGCGGTTGACGACGATGGGCTGGATGACGCCTTTCTCTTGAATCGAGTGCATCAACTCGTCGATGCTTTCTTCGTCGAACTCAGTGCGAGCTTGATAGGGATTAGGTTCTATCTCATCGACGTTGAGATAGAATATCTGGCGCGAGGCGTCGCCTTGGCCGCTATGTTCGGCGTACTCGGGGATGAGGGCGCTGATGCCCTTGCCGAGGACCGGCTTCTTACCCATGGTCGATCACTTCTCCTGCGAGGCTCATGTAATCCTGAGATCCCTGCGACAAGATGTCGTAGAGCACGATGGGTTGGCCGTGGCTAGGGGCCTCGGCCAGACGCACATTGCGGCTGATAGAGGTCTTGTAAACCTTGTTGCCGAAATAGGACTTGACCTCTGAAGATACTTGGCGCGATAGGTTCAAGCGTCCGTCGAACATAGTGAGCAGGACACCAGCGATCTGGAGCTTGGGATTGAGATGGCGTTGGATTTGGCGAACGGTGTTGAGCAGTCGGCCAAGGCCCTCTAGCGCGTAGTATTCGCACTGAATGGGTATCATCACCGAGTCGGCCGCGGTCAGGGCGTTGATAGTCAACAGCCCCAAAGAGGGCGGACAATCGAGAATGATATAGGCGTATTGGTCGCGGACTTGGTTGAGCAGCCCGTCTAACTTCTGCTCGCGAGCGATCATGTTGACCATCTCGACCTCGGCACCCGTCAGGTTGATGTGCGAGGGAATCAAGGACAGAAAGGATATCTTGGTCTCGTAGGTAACATCAGCGGTCTCTTTTTGCCCGATCAGCGCGTGGTAGATATTGGCCGGTTCGATCTCCTCGCTGTTTTGAAAGCCGCAGCCCGAAGAGGCGTTGGCCTGCGGATCCATGTCGATGAGCAGGGTTTTTTGTTCGGCCACGGCCAAACTAGCCGCCAAGTTGACGGCCGTAGTGGTCTTGCCGACCCCTCCTTTTTGATTGGATATGGCGATGACCCGGCCCATGACAGAATCTCACTCGGCAAGGGCGGCTTGGGCGGCCGCCAAGCGGGCGATAGGTACCCGGTAGGGGGAACAGGAGACGTAGTCGAGACCTACCTCGTGGCAAAAGCCCACCGAACTGGGGTCGCCGCCGTGCTCGCCGCAGATGCCCACCTTGAGCTGGGGACGAGTGCTGCGGCCCCGCTCGGTGCCGAGGCGCACGAGCTGGCCGGTGCCCTCTTGATCGAGGCTTTGGAACGGATCGTCGGCGAGAATGCCTTGGGCTACGTATTCGGGGAGGAACTTGCCAGCGTCGTCGCGGCTGTAGCCAAAGGTAAGCTGGGTCAGGTCGTTGGTCCCGAAGCTAAAGAACTCGGCTTGCTCGGCGATTTGGTCGGCGAGGAGGGCGGCGCGGGGAATTTCGATCATGGTGCCTACTAGATACTCGATAGTGCCCCCGACGGCAACGGCGACGCGATCAACCATAGTTTTTAGGTCGCTAAACTCGCGCTCGGTTCCCACGAGGGGAATCATAATTTCGGGAAAGGGATTGACGCCCTTGGTGCGCACGTTGACTGCGGCCTCGAAAATGGCCTCAACCTGCATCTCGTAGATTTCCGGGTAGGTGATTCCCAAGCGGCAGCCGCGATGCCCCAACATGGGGTTGAACTCGTGCAGGGAGGCGATTTTGGCCTTGATCTGGCGCAAGGGGACACCCATTTCCTCGGCCATCTGTTGTTGCTGAGCTGGCTCGTGGGGCAAGAACTCGTGCAGCGGCGGGTCTAGCAGGCGGATGGTTACGGGCAGGCCGTCCATGGCGGTGAAAATGCCCTCAAAATCGCGCTGCTGTATGGGCTTGAGCTTGGCTAGGGCTTGGCGTCGCCCGGCCTCGTCGGCGGCGAGGATCATCTCGCGCACGGCTACGATGCGGTCGCCCTCGAAGAACATGTGCTCGGTGCGGCACAGGCCAATGCCCTCGGCACCGAAATTGCGGGCCACTTCTGAGTCGTGCGGCGTGTCGGCGTTGGTGCGCACGGCCAGTCGGCGCTTGTCGTCGGCCCAACCCATCATGGTGTCAAACGACGACGAGAAACTCGGCTCCACAGTGGGCACTTGGCCCAGCATGACTTGGCCGGACGAGCCATCGATGGATATCCAGTCGCCCTTTTTGACGGTCTTGCCGTTGGCGGTAAACAATTCTTGGTGATAGTCGATTGCTATGGACTCGCAGCCAGCGACGCAGCACTTGCCCATGCCGCGCGCGACTAGGGCGGCATGAGAGGACGCGCCCCCACGCGCCGTGAGAATGCCTTGGGCGGCGTCCATGCCGCCGATGTCTTCGGGCGAAGTCTCTTGGCGCACCAAGATGACCTGCTGGCCTTCGGCCGCTTGTGTTTCGGCCTCCTCGGAGTTGAAGACCACTTGGCCGGTTGCCGCCCCAGGTGAAGCGGGCAGCCCCTCGGCAATGACGTCTTTGGGGCTCGCTTCGTCGAATGTGGGGTGGAGGAGTTGGTCGAGCTGGTCGGGAGTGACGCGCAGGAGGGCTTCCTCTTGTGAGATCAACCCCTCGGCGGCCATATCTACGGCAATTTGGACCGCCGCCGCCCCAGTGCGCTTGCCGTTGCGCGTTTGCAGCATCCACAATTTGCCCTTTTGGACCGTGAACTCCACATCCTGCATGTCGCGGTAGTGCGGCTCTAGCTGGTCGCAGATCGCTTGGAACTGCTCGTACACTTGCGGCATTCGGCTGCTGAGTTCGGGCAGAGGCTGAGGCGTGCGGGTACCAGCGACCACATCTTCGCCTTGGGCATTGATGAGGAACTCGCCGTACAGGTGTTTTTCCCCGGTGGAGGGGTTGCGCGTGAAGGCCACGCCCGTGGCGCAGTCGTCGCCCATGTTACCGTACACCATGGATTGGACGTTGACGGCTGTGCCCCAGTCGTGGGGGATGCTTTCGATTTCGCGGTAGCGGATGGCGCGCTGGCCCTGCCAAGAGCCGAAGACCGCGCCGATGGCATTCCACAACTGTTCGTGAGGGTCTTCGGGGAATTTGCGGTCGAGCCGCTTGGCGATTTCGGCCTTAAACTCGGCGACCAATTCGCGCAGGTCTTCGGCGCTCAGCTCGCTGTCGAGCGCGACCCCTCGGGCGTGCTTTTTCGCTTCGAGCAGGGCCTCGAAAGGGTCTGTTTCTTTTTCGTCTTCGGGCCGCAAGCCCATGACTACGTCGCCGTACATCTGCACGAAGCGGCGGTACACGTCGTAGCAAAAGCGCGGGTCGCCGGATTGTTCGATAAGCCCTTGGACGATTTCGTCGTTGAGGCCGAGATTGAGCACGGTCTCCATCATGCCGGGCATGGACACTCTGGCCCCGGAGCGCACGGATAACAAGAGCGGGTTGGCTGCGTCGCCAAAGCGCATGTCCATGGTCTTTTCGACTTCGGCAATGGCGCGTTCCACTTGGTCTTTGAGTTCGCTGGGATACGTTTGGTCGTGGTTGTAGTAATAGGTGCAAACTTCGGTGGTGATGGTAAAACCGGCTGGAACGGGCAGGCCGAGCTGGGCCATTTCGGCGAGGTTCGCGCCTTTGCCGCCGAGCAGGTTGCGCATTTCCTTGTCGCCTTCGGATTGATCGGTGCCAAACAGATATACGTATTTTTCCGTCATTGCTTTCCTATTCTATAAAATGCGTGTTGGATCTAGAGGGCATCTCGGCCTTGACAGCCTTTGCCGCTGAGCTTGAAAAGGGGGCGAATTTGGATGTTGGGAAGAGTCCAAGGGTCGAACATGATCGGTGCTTCGAGGAACGGCCTCGCAGGGCTGAATATATCCCAAAGGAGAGGTTCGTGCAAGCATTACGCCCACACCTGTTCCCACCGCTGGCTGGCGGCCGAGCGATAGAGGGCCAAGGCCGTGCGCAGCTCGCCGAGGGCGTGTTCCGGCGGTGCGTCCGGGGCCTTGCCGTCGAGGACGGCGGCGGCAAAATCGGCTAGCTCTGGCCCAAAGGACTCGGTGTACCCTGGGCTCGCAAAGAGCCGCTTGCCTTCGGGATGGTCTGCGTCCCACAGCCACAGTTCGGCACCGTCGAGACCGGCGTTGATGGTCAACTCGCCCTTGGTGCCGGTAATTCGCCACCAGGGGTCCGGGGCAAAGACCGTGTCGATCATCATGGCGTCGAAGATGGCGGTCTTGCCCGAGTCGAAGCGGAAGAGTGCGCGGGCGAGGGACTCGCCCTCCATTTGCGCCAGCGGGTGCCCCAGTATGCCGACGACCTCCTTGATTTCGCCCATCCACATGCGCAAGGGCCGGATCCAGTGCGAGCCGCCGTCGATGGCGATGCCGCCGCCGGTGCGCCCCTTTTCGTAGCGCCAGGGCCGCTCTTCTTTGAACCAATAGTCGTCAAAAGGATAGACAAAGGCCGCGCGGGCGGTGATGATCTCGCCGATGGCTCCGGCGGCAAGGTGCTTTTGGGCCTCGACGATTTCGGGCCAGTACTGGCTGTTTTCCGCGACCATGAAGACGCTTGGGGCCGCGTTGGCCGCGGCGAGAATGCGGTCGCAGGCGTCGAGGGTGGGGGCCATGGGCTTTTCCAATAGCACGTGCTTGCCGGCGTCGAAGCACTGGAGGGCGATGGATTCGTGCAGGTCGTGGGGCAGCATGATATCGACGGCGTCGAAGTCTCCTTTGGCGAGTGCTTCGTCGAGTGAGGTAAAGACTTGTCCGCCGATTTCCGCGGCGTAGGCTTGGGCTTTGGCTTCGTCGAGATCGACTAGGGCGGTGACGTCGATGCGGGGGGCGTGGCCCTTGATGCCGTCAAGGTGAAAGCGGGCGATGGCACCGCAGCCAATAAAGGCGAGCTTGAGTTTGTCCGGCATGGAATTAAGTCTCCGATGATATAGGTGGATTAGGGTTGGGAAAATACGCACTGGAGCCGCGGAAAATCAATAGAGCGGGCAAGACTTGGGACAGAGCAAGGTTGGAGATAGGCGGCGAAATGCCTGAAGAAGCAATTTACCTTTGCGCGGCAATGCGCTACGAGGTTACTTACTGATGTTACGCAGTTTTTGTCATGCCTGCGCCTACTCGAGGTCATGCCTGCGCAAGCAGGCATCCAGCAAGGCCCATTTGAGGCCACGGCGCGGACTGGATTCCCGCTTGCGCGGGAATGACGACAGGTAGGAACCGGAAGCGTCAGACCCCATATATAAGACTGCGTAACGTCAGTTACTTATTGGTAGCGAGATCGGGTGCTTGGGGATAGATTTGGAGACTAAAACAAGGAGCTAGCCATGAAGTACAAATTGCTTTTATATGTTCTAGTGCTGTGGGCGGGCGTCGCCTTCGGCGCGGAGGGGACGCTTTCCGGCGTCTTTATGGAGCCGGAGGGCGAAACCATCCCGGGTGCTAACGTCGTCCTCGTTAGCGACCTGCTACCGGGCGGCAAGATCGGCACAGCCACCGACGAAGACGGTCGTTTCCGCTTGGAAGGGCTGCCGGTCGGCGAGTATCAGCTCAGCGTTACGCATATTGGCTATCGGTCCCTAATGCGAGAAGGTGTGGGCATCGTAGCTGGAGAGCAGGAGCTGATGCTGACGCTGGAGCCGGGAATCATCTTCCTCGACCAGAACGTAGTTTCGGCTTCGCGGCGGCAGGAAAAAGTCCTCGAAGCCCCGGCCTCGGTGGCGATAGTTGAGGCCGCGGAGATCCGCAATCGGCCGGCGCTCAGCGTCGCCGAACACATCCGCGACCTGCCGGGGGTGGACTTTTCTCAGACCGGTTTGGCGCAGAGCAATGTGGTGGTGCGGGGCTTCAACAATGTCTTTTCGGGTGCCTTGCTGACGCTGACCGACAATCGCATTGCCCGCGTCCCCTCGCTGCGGTTGAATGCCTACAACTTCATCCCGGTGACCAACGACGACATCGAGCGCATCGAGGTGGTGTTGGGGCCGGGGTCGGCGCTCTACGGGCCGAATAGTGCCAGCGGCGTGATGCACATCATCACCCACTCGCCTTTTACTTCGGCGGGGACCAATGTCAATTTGGGCTTGGGCGAGCGGAGTGTGCGCAAGGTCGGTATGCGCCACGCCGGGGCCGCTAGCGACCGCCTCGGCTACAAGGTCTCGGCCCAGTACTATACTGGGATGGACTGGGAATACGAAGACCCGGTAGAGGCGCAGGCTAGGGCCGCCAATTCAGCCATCCCACCGCGTAGTTTTGACATTGAGCGCCAGAGTGCCGAAGCGCGCTTGGACTACAAGGCCACGGACGACTTGACGGCTATTTTGGCCGCCGGATACAACAAGGGCGATCAGATCGAGTTGACCGGCCTAGGGGCTGGCCAAGCCCAAGACTGGGCGTATAACTACGTCCAGCTACGCCTGCTGTACAAGAATTGGTTCGCCCAGGTCTTTCAGAATGGGAGCAACGCCGGCGACACCTTTCTGCTGCGCGATGGCAATGCCATCGTCGATAACTCCAAGCTGACCGCCTTCCAGCTCCAGCACTCGGCGGCCTTGGGGAGTCGGCAGCGCTTTACCTACGGCGTTGATGTGCTGCTGACGCGGCCCGATACTGAGGGGACTATCAATGGCGGCAACGAAGACGAAGATTCGATTGACGAGTTCGGGGTCTATATGCAGAGCGAGACGGCCCTGAGCGAAGTGCTCGATTTAGTAGTGGCCTTGCGCTACGACGACCACAACCGCATTCCCGAAGGCGAAATCTCGCCGCGCGCCGGGCTAGTCTTCAAGCCTAAAGAAACCCAAATTTTGAGGTTGACGTACAACCGCGCCTTTGCGACCCCGTCGAGCAATAATCTCTATTTGGACATCCGCTCGTCCCAAGATCCCTTCGGCATTGGCGCGGCGTTCGCGCCATCGCTGGGCTTTGCGCCGGCGATAGATATTCGCGCACAGGGAACCTATCGCGAGGGGTTTGCTAGCGGCTGGACCTTCGCCCGCTCGGGCAATGGCCGGCCGCAGTTCCGCTCGTCCTTTGCGCCGGTGGCGGGGATGGATCCGGCCGACTACATCGACTTGGGGGATCCGGTCTTTACCAATGTGATGTGGGGGCTAGGGCGCGGCGGCGTGTTGAGCGCACTTAATACCGAGCTTTTTCTAGGGCTAGCGGCTACCCAGATAGGGATATTGCAAGAGCTAGACCGAGCAGCGGCGGAGGCTGCCGCCCAACAGCTATTGGGCGGGTTAGATGCCCTAGTGCCCGCACAACTGACGGGGTTAGACAATGTCATGCTCAAGCTCAACCTCGAGAAGGTGGCGGCTGGCGATCCGGCCCCCTTTGACCCGGTCGCCGATGTTATCGACGTGCCACTGACCCGCTCTACTACTACCGAGACTTATGAGTTTGGTTACAAAGGGGTGGTCGGCGAGAAGCTGGTGGTGGCGGCCGACCTGTATCACACCCGGATCCAGGATTTCGTCTCCCCGATTCAGGTGCAGACGCCCAATGTTTTCCTCGATCCGGCTAGCCTTGGGGCGGCGCTAGGTGCTAGCGTCGGAGAGACGCTGGCCTCGGATGCAGAGCTGGCCGCGGCGGTCGCCCCGCTCGACAATATGCAGGTACCGGGCACCTTGTCTGGCAACGGCAATGGCTCGCCGGTGGATGAAATTGTCGCGTTGTTTGCCGGCGGGGCCGCGGGCATCCCGTTTGGCACGGTTACGCCGGAGCAAGCCTTCGACCCGACAGCGGTGATATTGACCTATCGCAACTTCGGCGAGATCTCTCTTAACGGCTTGGATGTGAACTTGGCCTATTTCCCAAGCGATCAATGGTCGCTGACGGGCAGCTATTCTTATGTCGATAAGACTTTATTTGAGAACGTCGATGGCATCGCCGACATAGCGCTCAATGCGCCGGGTAACAAGCTCAAGGTTGGAACGTCCTATACCTTCGACCAAGAGCAATTAACCCTAGGGGCGCAGTGGCGCTACGTGGGGGCGTTCCGTCAAGAGTCGGGCGTGTTCGTCGGGGATGTGGACGAGTACTCGCTACTCGATTTGAATGCGAGTTATTTGCTACCGTTTGGAAGCAACCTGCGGCTCGGGGTGGATGTTTCCAACGCGCTCGACAACAAGCACCGCACCTTTATCGGCGCACCGGAGATCGGCCGCTTGGTCTTTGGGCAGTTGGGCGTGGCGTTTTAAGGAAGGATACAGCAGGCAAAAAGGGGGACGGGCAATGCTCGTCCCCCTTTTTTTATGTCGGCTTGTTGCCGCGGGCCATGACCACCTTGCCGGTGCGAACCATTTCCTTGAGGTCGAATTTGCTCAAGAGCGATTCGAGGGCGTCCATCTTCTCGGTGGTGCCAGTGGCCTCGATGGTGATAGTGGCCTCCGATATATCGACCGTCTTGCCGCGAAAGACCTCGGTAATCTGCAAGACCTCGGTGCGCTCTTCGACCGAGCAGCCGACCTTGAAGAGAGCCAACTCGCGGGTGATGGCGTCGGCGGCCGAGTGGTCTTTGGCGTGGATGACATCGACTAACTTGTTGAGTTGCAAGATGATCTGGTTCAGCTCGGCCGCCGGGCCAATGCTGGTGATGGTCATGCGCGAGCACTGGGGGATGTGGGCCGGCGAGACGACTAGGTTTTCGATGTTGTAGGCCCGACGAGCAAAACACTGGGCGATTCTCACTAGGACGCCGGGGCGGTCGTTGACCAACAGGCCGATGGTAGTCTTTTGCTGGGGTTCGGTCAGCCTGAGTTGTGGCGCGTCCACCGCCTCTTGGCGGGCGTTGAGGTCTGCGGCGGCAAAGTCGATGGCAGTCGTAGGCATTAGGTGCTTCCTTTGGGTTGGGCCAGCTTCTGCTTGGGAGCCTCGATCAGCATATCGGTGAGCGCGGCTCCGGCGGGAATCATCGGGAAGACGTTGTCTTCCTTTTCGCACTCGGCGTGGATGACGCAGGGGCCTTCGTCGTGGTCGAGGGCTTGCTTGAGGACTTTGTCGATGTCGGCGGTGCGCCGGATGCGGAAGCCCTTAGCGCCGTAGGCTTCGGCCAGCTTGACGAAGTCAGGATTGCCCTCTAGGTCAACCCCAGAGAGGCGATTGTCGAAGAACAGATTCTGCCACTGGCGGACCATTCCTAGGTACTTGTTGTCGAGGACTACGATTTTAATCGGCAGCCGATGGACGACGGCGGTGGCTAGTTCGCACAGGGTCATCTGGAAGCCTCCGTCGCCGCAGATGGCGACCACGGTCTCTTCGGGACGACCAAACTGAGCACCGACGGCCGCGGGGAAGCCAAAGCCCATGGTGCCAGCGCCACCGGAGGAAAGCCACTGGCGGTGATGGGCTGTCTTGTAGAACTGAGCGGCCCACATCTGATGCTGGCCGACGTCGGTAGTCACCACGGCGCGGCCAGCGGTCAGCTCGTACAGGCGGTCGATGATAGTCTGCATCTTGAGGCCACCGCGTTTGCCGTATTTGAGCGGGTATTTCGTCTTCCACTCGTCTATTTGGGCCAGCCACGCTGCCGTATCAATCGGCTCGACGTAGTTGATTAGCTCTTCGAGCACTTGGCGCGCATCGCCTTCGATAAAAACGTCGGGCATGACCACTTTGCCGTATTCGGCCGGGTCGATGTCGATGTGGATCTTTTTTGCGTCTGGGCAGAATTCCGAGAGTTTGCCGGTGATGCGGTCGTCCCAGCGTCCACCCACCGACATAATCAGGTCGCAGCCGACGACGGCCTTGTTGGCATAGGCCGTGCCGTGCATGCCGAGCATACCCACTGAGAGCGCGTGCTGCTCGGGGAACGCCCCCTTGCCGAGCAGGGTGTTGGTCACCGGCATCCGCGTCTTTTCGGCAAAAGCCTTGGCCACCTCGTGCGCACCCGAGGCGATGCAGCCGCCGCCCAGGTAGAGCAGGGGGCGCTTGCTGCGGCGCAGAAGAGTGGCGGCGGCTTCGAGCAGTTCGGGCGCGGGCTTGGTCTGCCAGGTGTAACCAGGCAAGTACACCTTCTCTGGAAAGTCGGCGGTGCATTCGGGAAAGGGATCGCCCTGGGTGACATCCTTGGGCAAATCGACGAGCACTGGCCCCTGTCGGCCGGTGGTGGCGATGTGAAATGCCTCGGTCATCACACGAGGGATGTCGTTGGGGTCTCTCACTAGATAGGAGTGCTTGACGACGGGCATGGAGATGCCAAAGACATCGGCCTCCTGAAAGGCGTCTTTGCCGAGCATGGGGGTGACGGTTTGGCCGGTAAGGGCGATGACGGGCGCGGAATCCATCAGCGCGGTTAGCAGGCCGGTGATGGTGTTGGTTGCGCCCGGGCCAGAAGTTACGAGGACGACGCCGGGCTTGCCGGTGGCGCGGGCGTAGCCGTCGGCCATGTGGGTCGCGCCTTGTTCGTGCCGGGTGAGGACGAAGCGGATCTGCTTGGAGTTGAGCAGTGCGTCGAAGATGGGCATGGCCGCGCCGCCCGGATGGCCAAAGACGTATTCGACGCCGAAGCGGTCGAGCGCTTCGATGACTTTGTCGGCTCCTCTCGCCATGTCAATTTCTCCCTCAGAAAATAGTTTGAGAATTATTATGTAATTAACTTGAGCAAAGTATAGACAAAAATGGTGTTAATGACAAGGAGGAGAAAAGAATTTGGACAATTTGTAACGAAAAAGGAGAAAATGTAGAACTAGGCTCAGAGGCTGTTGTAGGGCGGTAGAGGTATCCGCAGATGAACGCAGATGTGGGATGGCGTTGCTTGGGGGCGGAATTTTTAGGCAGCTTCTAAGAGCGGCTCCACACGTCCTTGAAGAGCCGTATCCAGTTGCCAGAGAAGATACCTGCGATGTCTGCTGGCGAGTAGCCGCGATGCGCGAGGATGGGCTGGAGTTTTTGCAGATCGGCGATGGTGTTGAGGTTGCGCGGGGCTTGCTCGGTGCCGAAGCCGCCGTCGAGATCGGTGCCAATGCCGCAGTGGCGCGAAGTGCCCAAAAGCTGACAGATGTGGTCGATGTGGTCGGCGACGGTTTCCAACGTGGCACTGGTCAGTTGTTCAAAGGCGGGGATTTTGCGCTGCCAGCCCGGGTCGAGCATCCAGGCGTCGAAAGCCGCGCCGATGACTCCATCGCGCTCGGCGATAGAGCGGATCATTTCGTCGGTGAGCTGGCGCTGACCGGGGACGAGGGCGCGACAATTGTGGTGCGAAGCGCAGACTGGGCCGTCGTACAATTCCAAGAGTTCCCAGTGGGCTTGGTCGGCTAAGTGGGTCAAGTCGATGATGATGCCGGCCGCTTGGAGCGCGTCGAGCAGGGGTTTGGCTGGCGGCAGCAGTCCGCCTTCGGTGCCGGTGCCGTGCGAATAGGTGCTGGTGCCGTAATGCGAGATCGACACTAGGCGCAAGCCGAGTTCGCGCCATTCGGGCACTTGGTCTGGGCCTAAAATGGGATCGGCGCTTTCCATGGCGAGGATCAAGCCAAAGGGAGTGGTTGGTTCGGGGTTTTGCCAAGCGGCGATGGTTTCGTCCAGATCCTCGATGCTTTTGACGAAGCGGAGCAAACCCTCGCGTTCGAGTGCTTGGTAGTACGCCAAGTGCCCGCGGCCGACGCCGTGGCATTGGGATTGGCAGTACATGCCGGTGCGGGTCCAGCGGTCGTTTGGGTCTAGGCGCGACATCACCGTGCCGCAGAAGAGGCCGACCTTGCCTCGGCGCAGCTCGGGGAAGGTCACCGTGCAGGAGCCAAAGCCCTCCATAGTCTGCACGGAGTCGTGGACGCGTACGGTGGCTGCCTTTTGCGTCAGGTCGCGGTTGATTTGCAGGGCGGAGAAGGATAGATCGAGATGGCTGTCGAGGATCAGCGGACGTGCGTCGGTCATTGTATGGCAATCCTGTTGGTGGGGCGTGAGTTATCCGCAGATGGACGCAGATGGGCGCAGAGTGGTCGGTTCAAGGCTATTGGTCCCAGGCTTGGCGGAAGAAGCGCGAGAGGTTGCCGTGGGCGATGGCCGCAATGTCGTTGGTCGAGTAGCCCCGCCGCTCAAGGATGTCGAGGAAGCGCTGTAGATCGGCAATGGTGTCGTAGTCAATGGGTGCCATTTCGCGCCCGAAGCCGCCGTCGAGGTCGGAGCCGATGGCGACGTGATCGCAGTTGCCGACGAGCTGGCAGATGTGGTCGATGTGATCGACGACGGCCGACATGGGGCGACGGGCGGTTTGCGGATAGGTCGCCGGGTCGTCGAAGTTGATCTCGGGATTGAGCATGAATTCGGCGAAGACCGCGCCGATGACGCCGCCGCGCTCGGCGATGGCTTGGATCATCTCGTCGCTGAGGTGGCGCTGGCCGGGGACGAGGGTGCGGCAGTTGCAGTGGCTGGCGTGGATCGGCCCCGACCAGTAATCCAAAAGCTGCCAGAAGACCAAGTCCGAGGCGTGGGTCAGGTCGAGAGCGATATTCGTTGCGGCGAGCGCGTCGAGCAGGGGATAGGCATCGGCGTATAGCCCGCCGCGAGTGCCGGTGCCGTGACCGTAGGTATTGGCACCAAAGTGCGTCAGCCCCACCGAGCGCAGGCCCTGCTCCCACCACCAGCTTACTTGCTCAGGGCCGAGGATGGGGTCGGCACTTTCCATGCTCAGGATTAGGCCAATCGGAGTCGTTGGGTCGGGATTTTGCCAAGCGGTGATGGCTGTGTCGAGATCGTTTGTGTCGCGGATGAAGCGCAGTTGGCCCTCGCGCTCTAGCGCTTTGTAATAGTGAAGATGCGATTGGCCCATGGCGTGAGCCGCTTCTTGGGTTCTCATGCCGTCGTCGAGGAGGCCGACGGGCATCTGCACTCGGCACATAATGGTCGAGAGCGCGATGCCGACGCAGCCTTGGCGCATCTGCGGCAGGGATACGGTGGCCGTGCCGCGCGAGGTGCTTTCGGGGCGCTTTCTGTCGCGCAGCGAATCGGGATGAGAAGGGCCTAGAGGTTTGGGGTCTTCGCGCTCGCGCAGGACGTGGACGTCTTGGGTGAGGTCGCGGCGGTGGTGCAGGGCGTTGAAGGCCAAGTCGAGGTGGCCGTCTATAATGAGCGTGGGGTGATCGGGCATGATAGGGAACCTTTTGGGTTAATTCGCTAGGTATTTTTCTACTATCTCTTCATTGATCGCCGCGCTTAGCTACCAAGTCCTGGGTCAGGCGCTGAGCCAGGGAACCTTCTTGGGCCAACGCATAGACCATTACATTGATGGCGAGCATCAACTCGGCTTCATCATAAGCCCACTGCGAAGATTCCAAGGGATTTACATAGACGAGCCGATCCTTTATAAAATGTCCTTTTAGGCCCTTAGTAATGTAACATGCTATAGACGGATCCGGATGAGGTTCCAAAAGATATGATTGGAGACCGATATTAAAGAAAGCGTTGTAAATGGGATGATCCTCTGGCAATATATCCGACCAGAAGTCTTTCCTTTCTACCAAGCCTCCGTTCGTTAATACTTGGGAAAGATGTTTTTCCGCATCACCAACGCCTCCCATAATGAATCCCCCCTGAATCAGGTACTGGAACTGGTTGGCTTCTTCAATCTCATTCAGGCCTAAGCCCCTGTATATAGAACCAATGAGCAGAGGAAATTTAAATATGCGATCGTCATCAAACGAGATCGGTCCGAAGACTTCTGCCCGCAAATTAGTGTATTTATTGATCCCATCGGCCAACGCATCAATACTCCTAGTTGGAACTATCCCTCGCCTATCCAGCACGTTTCTCGGTACCACAAGGGGCAACTTGATAAATCCCTTAATTGATTGCGGATCGTCGGGGTCTTGGATGACGACGGCCTGATGCTGCCCAGTGTCTAGACTGTTTACGTCTAGCATCTCCAAAGAGAGATCAATTTTGTTTTCGGATTGGCGGGTGATTCCTATTGCGCGTTCCCCGAGGAGGTGACCGGCTCCTAGTTGCCGCTCGGCATCTAGTGGACGCGGTGTACTGCTGTGGGGTAGGCTGACAAGAGACAGAGCACCCGGTATAGATCCCTGCTTCATGGGAGCTTCTGTAGTGGCGTTTGTAGTCAAATGGACGGGGTCTGTGCGGATCGGTGCGGGTTGCCTCTTGCGAACCATTGGCTGTTGCTTAGGCTGTGGAATTTTACGCACAGATAAAGGCTTAGTTGGGCGCGGCTGACGCTTGATGTACTTGACGGTCGGCGGATGAGGTGCGCTCGGCACAACGCGTCCAAACGGATCAATTAGCGCTAGTGCCGCAAGCAAAATCACCGCCAAAGCCCCACTGTACCACAAACTGCGACGCTGGGTACGCAACAAGTCATCGAGGTCGAAGGAGGTCGAAAATGATGCAAACCGACGGGAATCTTTCATGGAAGGGCTCCTTACGGAACTAGGTATTGTTCCACTATCTCTTCGTTGATGGTCACGCCCAACCCCGGCCCCTCCGGCACATGCACGTAGCCATCGACGACTGCGAATTTTTCGTGTGTCAAGTCGTGGCGCAAGGGTGAGTCGGCCATGCAGTATTCGAAGATCTCGCCGTGGGGAACTGCCGCCAACCCGTGCAAGGAAGCAGCGATGGTGATGCCGCTTTTGAAGGAGTGGTTTACTACCTTGCGGTGCAGGCGGCGGGCGAGGCGGCCGACTTCGACCATGGTCGAAAGCCCGCAGCGGCCCGGGTCCGGCTGCACCCAGTCGATGTGTCCATTGACGAGCAGCCGCTCAAAGTCCTGATAGCGCGACTCGGCCTCGCCCGTGGCGATGGGCACTGGGCTGCGCTCGCAGAGATGGGCATAGCCCTCGACGTCCTCGGAGTGCAAAGGTTCTTCGAGCCAAAATATGCCGTACTCGGCGAACTGCTCGGCGCGCTTGAGGCCGGTTTTCCAGTCCCACACCTGCCCAGCGTCCACCAAGATGTCCACATCCGGCCCAGCCCCCTTCCGCGCTTCGCGCACCAAGGCGATGTCGTTTGCCTCGTCCTGCCCCATCGGTCCCCAGCCGAACTTGATGGCCGTGAACCCCTCGTCGGCAAAGCGGCGGGCCAATTCGCCGGTCTCTTGCGGCGTGTCGCCGAAGAGGATGGAGCAATACGCGCGGAATTTGGTTTGATAGGGACCGCCGAACAGTTCGTAGGCCGGGCAATTGCGCGCTTTGCCGGCAATGTCCCACAGCGCGAGGTTGACGCCAGCCATGGCGTGCGTGCCCACGCCGACGCGACCGTAGTAGTTGGCCGCTTCGAGCATGCGGGCCCCGCATACGTCGATGGCCAGTGGGTCCAGGCCCTCTAGCGCGTTGGCGAGGCCGTTGCTAATCTGGTGGGAGAGCGGGGCCTCGACGACGGCCTTGACCACGGTGGGGGCCGAATCAACTTCGCCCCAGCCGGTGATGCCGACGTCGGTTTCTATTTGGATAAGGCAGGTGTCCTGCGTGCCGTCGCAGCGAGCGGTGACGTCGGGCAGGCGCAGATAATGGGCTGATACGCGAGTGATTTTCATATCAAAAGTCGAATACGGTTTCGAGGGTCATGATTTTGTGGCGTTGCAAGCGCCGATTGGCGGAGCGTTCGAAGACGAAGCGAGTATCCCAGCGCACGGATGCGCCTTCTTTTATGTTCAGTCCAACGTCAAAGCCGTAGAAAGTGTCTTTGGTCGGCTCGAAGAAGTCGTCCCGGTCGGTGCCGTCCTCGTTGAGGCTGCGGCCGATGTTGTTCTTGTGGAAATAAGCGTACGCGCGCTTGAGGTGGGGGAAGTACTTGAGCAGTTTGCGCGACAGGGATGCGCTGGTGATGAGCTGCTGTTTGGGGTCGCCAGTGCCCGTCAGGTACTGATAGGAAACCGAGGCGTACGCGTACGAGCCGAGTTCCGTGCCCAAGTGACCGAAGAAGCCGGAGAGATCGTCGCTGTAGCCGAGCCGCGCGTCCTTGGACTGGGCCTGTCCGGTGGCGCGGTCGAGATGAGCGCGGTCGAGTTCGTACAGCTCGTCGAAGTAGCGCGAGTCGAAATCGCGGCGGAAGTGGCGGAAATCGAGTTGGCCGTTGAGCGGGCCTAAAGATAGCCACAGGCCCGGGGCGGCGATCCCGAATCCGGTCGCTTGGCGATTGCCGGGGGAGACGCCCTGCTGTTGCTCCTCAAAGCTAGAGAGGGCGTCGTCGTCGTCCATCAGGAGGGCAAACTGGCCGTAGAGTTTGAGCTCTAAGCCTAGGTTGCGGATGAGCGGGTAAGCTAGGTCCACGCCCAAGATCGAAAAGAAGTCTTGGCCAACGCGGTTTTTGTTGAAGGGCTTGTGGCGGTCCACGTCTTGGTCTATTGGGAAAGCGTTGCCGTAATTGGCGTTGAGTCCCAACAAGGCGGAGGCAATGTCGGCGGAGAGGCCGCTGCCGGCATCGGCGTCGATGATGCCATCGTTGTCGTCGTCGCTGTCGATGTGGTCGGGTACGCCGTCGCCGTCGTTGTCGAGGGCAAAATCGCCGTCTTCTGGGAAGGCGTCAATGGGGTCGGGCACGCCGTCGGAATCACTGTCGCGCAGGCCGCTGTACTGGTCGAGATCGGCCACAAAGGTCACGCCCACCTCGAGGTTGGCGGCATAGCCAAAAGTCCGCAGCCCGATTAGGGCACCGCCCTCTTGGAAGTCTTGGAGGTTGTTGATCACTCCTTCGAGTCCGATATTAGTGCCAGCGAAATTGGCGATGCGGAACTGGAGTCCGGTTTTCTTGATGCCCGGATAGTGCAGGGTGTTGCGGTAGTTGTCCATGATGAGGCCATATCCCAACGTCACGTTGTCGAGTGCGCCAATTTTGACGTACACCGCGTCATTGGGACGCCCATAGCGCACGTAGTAGATTTTGCGCAAGATTGAGTCGAGGGTTTGGGTTGACGAGCCGGCCTCCCAGCCGCGCGAACCGAGGTCGCCATTGCGCTCGACAAACAGTTCTAAGTCGAGGCCAATGCCCAAGCGGCCTAAGGGAAAGTCGGGCCGGAGGCTGAGGCGATATAGCTGCTCTTGATCAACGGTGACGCTGCCCATGCTGAGCGAGTAGCCAAACATGGCCACCGAGGGCTGCGCTGAGGAGGCGACTGGGCAGGCCAAGAGCAGCAAGATAAAGGCGCGATTGCAGCGAAAATTCATAAAGGGAAGATGCGGTCGCCGGGCCGCGTGTGCAATGGCAAGGCGGTCCTTTTGTGCGCCGCAAACGACAACGATATAAATCACTAAAGAAAGAGGTTTGCGATGGGACAAACGCTGAGAGATTTGCTCGACCATAGCTTCGCAACCTGTGCCGAACAGACGGCCATTCGAGAGCTCAAACCCGTAGAGGGTAGCCGCACATTGAGCTATCAGCCCGTGACCTACGCCGAGCTCAAAAGTCGCCGCGACCAACTCGCGGCGGGCCTTGCAGCGCAGGGTTTGACCAAGGGCCAGCGCGTGGGCATCCTCACCGATGGCGGCAGCGAGCCGCTCTTGATCTTTCTGGCGACCGACTGCATTGGGGTTAGTGCGGTACCGCTGTGCATCCAGTCGCCTGACGAGGCTCTCGCCCATAGCATCTCCCACTCTGAGGTTGAGTTGCTGGTCGTGGATCGCAAAGGATACGAGCGGTTTGACACCATCCGAGAGCGACTGGATAAGACGCCGCGGATTGCGTTGACCGAGGGCGAGGCCGAGGGCGCGATCCCTTGGGAAGAGCTGGCGGGGAGTAGCGCGGCCGTGCCCGAGGTCGAGGTGCTGCCGGAAGATGAGTCGAAAATTCTCTATACCTCGGGTTCAACCGGCCTGCCCAAGGGCGTGATCCAGACCCACGCCAACATCGTCGCCAACGTCGAAGAGGTTTGGGACGTGATTAGCAAGCGCGAGCCGCTCCGCATGTTCAAGTCCGCGCCCGACTATCACTCTATGGGAATTCTCAACATCTACTATCCCTTGGCCAAGGGGTGGATTTTGGACTTGGCGCGCTCACCCGACCGCGTCCTCAGCGACATCCGTCTCTCAGAGCCGGAGGGCTTCCTCACCGTGCCGCTGATACTCGACAAAGTGTACGGCAATGTGCGCAAGGAAATCGACGCTGGCGGCCTCAAGGGGGGTTTGATTCAGCGCTCGGTTGCGGCCAAGGAGCGATTGGCGCGCGGCGAGGCTGGGCTGGGCGACAAGCTCTTTTTAGCCGCTATAGGCCGTTCAATCACCGGCAAAATTCGCGCTCAGCTCGCCACGCGGGTCGGGCCTCATCTAGAGCTTTTGATCGTCGGTTCGGCCAAGGCCGATCCCAAGGCGTTGGACTTCTTTCACGAAGTGCTCGACATCACTACGTACGAGGGCTACGGCACGACTGAGTGCGCGCCGCTGATTGCCGCCAACCATCTCGAAGGACGCAAAAGCGGCACGGTGGGAAGGCCGCTGCAGGCGGTGAAGATCGTGGCCGAAGATGGGTCGGAAATCGGCTACAACGATCCATCACAGGACGAATTCCGGCCCAGTGGCGATCAGGTCGGGGAGTTGTGGACCAGCGGTCCCAATGTCATGCGCGGATATTTACACGACCCCGAGCAGACCGAGCAGGTGCTAGTGGAAGAAGGCGGCCAGATCTGGTATCGGACCGGCGACTTGTTCAGCATGGACGACGAGGGTTTCCTCTCGTTCCACGGGCGAGTTGGCCGACAGTTCAAGCTGCGCAATGGCGAGTTCGTCAATCCCGAAGCTCTAGAGCGGATTTTCGCCCGAGTGTCCCTAGTCGAGCACGTGCTCGTGTACGGCGACCAGCAGCGCGACTATCCGCTGCCGTTGGTGACGGTGGATATGGAGGAGGCAAAAAACAGCGGCATTGACGGGTTGCCGCTAGAGGACGAGGACGCCCTGCGTACGCATCCGAGTTTGGGCGAGCGGATCCGCGAAGGGTTCCTCGCCGAGGCCACGGCCGCCGGCCTGCCGAGCTACCAGCGGCCGCAGCGCGTCGCGCTCTTGCCCGAGCCGCTGAGCGAGGACGCTGGGACGTTGACCAAGGGCCTGAAGAAGATCGTGCCCAAGGCGATCGTCGAGCGGTATAGCACGGTCGTCGAACAGACCTACGCATCCTAGCTACGCCGCAACTGGTGCAAGCGGCGGCTTAACTCGATTGGCGAGGCCGTACCAGTCGTGCCAACCTGCTGAGCGGTTATTGACGCGGCCAAGCAGGCTACCGCGGCCGCTTCCGTCAGTTCGGCACCTGCTGCCAAAGCCGCACTGAGGGCAGCGGCACAAGTATCTCCGGTGCCTACCGGGTCAACGGGTGTGGTGAGGCACACGGCTGGCACATGCTCTACTGCGTTGCCGTCGGCTACGAGTATCCCCCTATTGCCAAGCGTTAGAAACACCGGGCGACCAGTTTGGTTGCTGAGTACGCGGGCGTGGTGGCGCGCGGTCTTGAGCGCCAAGCTCCCTTGGCCGCCAAGCGCAGCCCAAGCCTCGCGCTGGTTGGGTTTGAGAATGGCGTGCTTAAAGAGCCCAATGCGCGTGCGCGAATCGGCGAGGACCACGAGCTTGGATTGGGAGCCGAGCGCGGCGGCAATGGCGCGGCGCACTCGCGTGGTGAGGACGCCGCAATTGGCTTCGGCGACTTGGTCGATAAGCACAAGCCCGTCCCAGTGGTTCAGGCGCTGGCGGACGTGGGCGATGAGCGCGCGTTGGATATTGATCGGGGTCGGACGGCGGTTTTTAATATCGAGCCGCTCCAGTTCCTCAAGGACGGGCCGACCGCGCTGGCCGCTAGCGACGTAGCAGGGCTTGCCATAGGTCGGAGTCAAGCGGCCCGGAGCGGTGAGAAATCCCGTCAAGTCTAAGCCCAGCCGACGCATGGCCCGCCGTAGCTCGTAGCCTTCTCCGTCGTCGCCGCAATAGCCTACGGCCTCGACCGCGCCTACGCCGAGGGAGCGCAAGTTGGCGGCGACATTGCCGGCGGCCCCGGGTTGGCGGCGGTAGCCGATCACCTGATAGCAGGTCTTGCCGGTCTCCAGCGACTTTTCGTCGAGGGCTGGGTAGCATTCGAGGTAGGAGTCGAGGAAAAAGTCGCCAACTACGCCGATGCGTAGTGCGGGAGACGCTTCCACGAGGGTTCGCAGGCGAGCTGGGGCCAAGTCGAACATGGGATTGGCGGCGCAAGAGCGGGCAGGCCGGGCTTGATTTAGCACCTCTTACACCCTATTTTCACTAGGTGCTATTTTATAGTTATGTCCTTGATTCTCTTAAACTTAAAATAAAAAGAAATCGTGCCGATTCGCAAAGCTGTGTTCCCCGTCGCGGGTTTGGGCACCCGCCTACTGCCGGCGACTAAGTCCCAACCCAAGGAGATGCTACCCGTTGGTTGCAAGCCAGTAGTGCAGTACGTGGTCGAGGAGATGATCGAGCAGGGATTGGACAAATTTCTCTTTGTAACGGGCCGCAAGAAGCGCTCGATTGAGGATCACTTCGACGACGATCCCGAGCTCGCGGCGCGCTTGGGCGATGGCGCGATCGACGAGGTTGACTACGCGGCCGAGGGCGTTGAATTCTACTATGTGCGGCAGCGGCGGCCGACCGGCAATGCCGATGCCGTGCGCCAAGCGCGGGAGTTTGTGGGCGACGAGTCGTTTGTGGTGGGGTTCGGCGACACGATCGTCTCCTCGCCGCGAGTGCCAGGCGTGGTCGGTCGGATGATGCAATCGCATGTCCAGCGGGGTGCGGCCGCTACCATTGCCGTTTGGGAAGTGCCGCGCGAAGAGACCTACAAGTACGGGGTCGTCACACCACAAGGCGAGGCCAACGATGACTTTGCCATCGCCGACATTGTTGAAAAACCGGCGGTGGAAGCCGCGCCGAGTTGTCTGGCGGTTGCGGCCCGCTATATTTTTTCGCCTGAGATTTTCGCCGCCATTGACGAGATTGAGCCTGGAGTTGGCGGCGAGCTGTGGTTGACCGATGCCATCCGCGTCCTGATCCAGCGCGGGGCCGAGGTCCGCTGCACACGTCTTGCAAGCGACGAGGTGCGCTACGATATAGGAACGCCGCTCACGTACTATCGGGCCTTCGCGGATTTCGCCTTGGCCGACCAGGAGTTCGGCGCGGCGTTTCGCGCGTATCTCGAGGACAAATTGGCCTAGGTATATGTAATGAAAGTAAAGCTCGACTATGGTCGCGACGGCCTCGAAATCGAAGTGCCCGACTCGGCCGAGATATTGCAGATGGCTCCGAGTGAGGGACTCGACCGGATCGAGGAGCGGATTGAGCGCACGCTGGCCCACCCGATAGGGACTCCGGCCTTGCGGCAGCTAGCGCGCGGTCGCAAAAACGCCTGCGTAGTCATTGCCGATATTACCCGCCCGGTGCCCAACGCCGTCATTTTGCAGCCGATGCTGCGGATTCTTGAAGAGGAAGGCATCGCCCGCGAGAATATTACCCTGTTGGTCGGCACCGGCCTGCATCGGCCCAACGAAGGCGAGGAATTGGTCCAGCTCGTCGGGGCCGACATCGCCCACAACTATCGCATCGTCAACCACACCGCTCGCCGCCGCGAGACCCTGACGTATCTGGGGGAAACCTCGGGTGGCGCTCCAATATGGATCGCCGCGCGCTACGTGGAGGCCGACCTGAAAATCGCCACCTCGCTGATCGAGCCGCACTTGATGGCTGGGTACTCGGGTGGCCGCAAGGCCATTTGCCCGGGATTGATGGGCATTGAGACGATGCGCGTCCTACACGGCCCCGAGCTGTTGAGCCACCCCCGGGCGTGCGAAGGTTCCATTGAGGGCAATCCCTTTCACCGCCAAGCCCTTGAAGTGGCGCAACGCGCTGGCGTTGATTTTACATTTAATGTGGCTATGAACGACCAGCGACAGATCACCGGCCTGTTTTGCGGCGACCTAGAAAAGGCCCATGCCGAAGGGGCTCGCTTCGTCGAGCAGCAGAACGGCGTCTTAGTTGACGAGCCGGTTGACATCGCGGTCACTAGCAGCGCTGGTTGGCCGCTCGACCTGACGTTTTACCAAGCTGTCAAGGGCCTGACGGCGGTGTTGCCCATCGTCAAAGAGGGCGGGACGATTCTCATTGCCGCGCGCTGCGCCGAAGGTTTGGGCAGCCCGGAATTCGCGGAGATGCTGCTCGGCGCATCCGGTGCCGCCGAATTCGCGGACCGCCTCGCGGATCCCGATTTCTTCGCTATCGACCAATGGCAGTTGCAGGAGTTGTGCAAGGTGCTCGATAAGGCCGAGGTCATGTTCTACTCGGAGGGCATTGATCCTCAGTACCGCGACAAGGTGTGGGTCGAGGTCATTCCCTCTGTGGAGCACGGGCTAGCCGCGGCGCTGGAGCGGTACGGAGCCGGGGCGCGCTTAGCGGTCGTGCCCCAAGGCCCTTACGTGCTCACGCAAACCAAAGGAGGGCGCTGATGTCCGCTAGACACAGGTGGTTTTTGCGGGGGGGACTTGCTTTGTTGGCAGCGCTGTACTGGGGGGCAGACGGAAGGGCGGCTGTGGTGCCGATTATGGGGTTGGGCGAGCAAACAGAAGAGGAGGAGGCCCCAAAGGAAACGATGGTCAACGACAGCACCATTTCGGAGGGGCTGAAGCAGCGGTTGCTGTTCATGCCCTTTCGCGACAAGTCGAAATACAAGGGAGAGTGGGACATATACTCGGCCATGCCCCGAGGCTTGGCCGATTCGCTGCGCGGCAGTGCCTTTTTCAGCACTGTGTCTATTGATTCAGCGCTCGTGCGATTAAAAAAGAAAGAATTGCAGGGCAAGCTCGATGTCGGGCGCGCCTTGGCCATTGGCCGCGAGGTAGAAGCCGACTACGTCGTCTTGGGGCAGATCGACGAGATGAGCATGAAGCGCTTCCGCGCTACCGTGCCCATCGGCGGCTATCGCAGCTATCAGGGCTTGACCACGGTGCGGCTGTATCCCTATAAGGTCATCGATGGAGAAGCAGCCGGCGAGGTGATGCGGGAAGTCGCTGAGGATAGCAAGCGTTATGGGGTTACCAATCCCGCGGCGTATGTGCCGCTGGAAAAGGAGTACTTCTTTTTGGGGCAAATGGAGTGGGGCAGCGAGGAATTCCACAACACTTTGCTGGGCAAGTCGGTGGGCCGATGTCTGGACCACTTGGCCGCCGGGCTGGACAGCCTCATTCAACCCCCGGCTGCACTCAAGGTCTCCGAGCCGAAAATCATCGAGGTGGTGGCTGATACTGTGCAGGCTGATACAAAGGAAAACGGCCAATCTGTGCTAGTGCGGTTGAGCGCTTATATTAACGTGGGGTTAGCCGATTCAGTGCAGAAAGGCAACAAGTACGGCGTGTGGGACAAGGGGCGGGAGCTGAAAGACCCGGATACCGGCGAGGTGTTGGGAATGTCCCTGCCGCGCCGGGTCGGCGTCGTGCAAGTCGAACAGGTGCTCAGCCAACACCTGTCGCTGGTGAGGATTCTCCAAGGGGAAAACGCCGTGCAAAAGGACTACGGAATTCGCGCCGAGTAAGGTCGCTATGAACGCACTACGAACGACATGGATGGCGGGATTGGTCCTGCTGCTGGTCGCAGCGAGTGGAACTAGCAGCAACGAGATCCAGGCTTTGCCGGAAGACAGCCGCGTATTCTACGTCTTCTCGCCCGATAGAGCCCCGCAGCGCCAGCGGGTCTTGCAGCTATGGCAGCAGTTGGGTACTCAAGATGCCGAGCAGCGGTTTGTCGCCATTACCCGCGAAGGACAAGTGCCAGCTATCGAGGGTCTGACCCTGTGGTCAGCAGCGCTGGCCGCGCAGTCCCCGGAAGTGCCCGCGTACATCAAAGCGCGGCTGGACGCCGCCGGGGATTATTTTGCGGCCGTAGATTCCGAGGGAGCTTTGTACTTAGCTGGATCGGGGCAAGATCTGCTGCAACCCTTGGCTACGGAAGTGGACGAAAGCACTTGGGGCAAGGTAAAGGACTTGTTCAAATAGGCCCATGTCCGTAGAGCTTGAGCATAGAGACTTTTCCATCAAGCGCGTGGATGTCCTCGCCTGCGGTGTTCGCTTGCTCGCAGCAGGTGCCATGCGCTATCACCGCTTGGCGGTCGAGGGCGGTCGCAATCTGCCGCGCGAGGGACCGGCTCTGATTTTGCCCAAGCACTGCGCGTACCGCGACATTCTGCTTGAAGGAGTCTTGTTGTACAGGTTCACCCGTCGCTATGCCAACTACATTATGAAGGTTGGTCTGTGGGGGATACTAGAGTTGATGGGGGGGGTCAAAGTGGTGAGACCCAAAGACATCAGGCGGATCGCAGACCGGGAGCAACGCCGCGCCGAGATTCGGCGGGCCCGCGCGGCCAACCAACAGATGCAAGACTATTTAGATGGGCTGTACCAGTGCGGAGAAGTGGTCGTTTCACACCCGGAAGGCATGCGTTATCAAGACAAGTTGGGTCCCCTGCAAAAGGAAGTAGTTGAGCATCTGGTACAGGCCGAAGAGCGGTTGGAGATGCGCGTGCCGTTGATTCCTATTGGACTGGAATACGATAGCTACGCTCGGCCTGGGGCGCGGGTGTACTTTCGGGTTGACGAACCGCTCTACGCAGATTCCTTTGCCAATATCAACGAGTTGATGGATCATCTCAGCAATCGCCTGCGGATGCTCAGTGGCTTGGCCTGATGGGCCGGGTGTGCAATAACTCAGCAAGGAGAATACATGTTCAAGCTATTTACACTGGTTTTAGCTGTCGCGGTCGCAGGATGCGGCTCGAATCAAGTTAAAATCGAAATCAAGGGCGGGAACGGCCAATTAGTACGCCTAGACGCCAATGACGTCCAATACAAATTCAACCACTTGGTCAAAGCCGGAACCTACATCCTGCCCGAGCCGGATAGCAAAATCGAATTGGGCGGTGGTGCGTACGCCGTCAGTGTCGCCGTGGGGGATTATCTGGGTAACAAGGTCTTGCAAGTGGAATCGCCGCCACTATGGGGTGTGCGGACCTACGAGGCGATCTTCGACATTCCCGCTAGCAGCAATGCTCCTTTCAAACGCGAGGGCACGATCCTCTACGCCTCGACCAAGAAAAACGTCCGCAATTGGGACTTGTTTATTATCAAGGCCGATGGCAGCGATCGCCAGCAACTAACCCACACCCCTGAGCCCGAGCAGCATCCCTCTTGGTCGCCCGACGGGAAGAAGATACTTTTCACTCGCGGCGACGTGATGAGCAACATCGACCTCTACGTCATGGATGCAGATAGCTCTAATGTCGTGCGCTTAACCGAACATCCCGAGCGCGACCAGCGCGGCGTTTTTTCGCCCGACAGCGAGACGATCGCCTTCGTCAGTCAGCGCGACGGCGATGTAGCCGTCTGGCTCATGGACGCCGACGGAGCCAACCCGCGCGAGTTGGTTCAAGGCAGCCAGCCTTCGTTTTCGCCCGACGGCCGCCGCATTGCCTTTACTTCTTCAGCTTTCGACGACAACGACGAGATCTACCTCATCGATCTCGACGGGTCGAATCGGACTCGCCTCACCGAGAATCGGCGCAAGCTCGACTGGTTCGCGTCGTTTTCTCCCAAAGGCGACCGCTTGGTTTACAATTCGGAGGAATTTGGCGGCCAGGAGCTGATGCTCATGCGGGCCGACGGGCAAGGGAAGACCCGCATCTCCATTGCCGAGAAGACCTATGAGCAAGAGCCGGTCTGGTCGCCCGATGGCAAGGGACTAGCGTATGCGGGTAAGATGGGTGACGACGAATACGACATTTACTTGATCGGAACGGCTGGATTCGACCTGGACGAGATGGACACGCCGCCGCTGATGCCCATCAACCTGACCGACAACGACGACCGCGACGATATGTCGCCGAGCTGGCGTCCCTACTGATCCGACATGCAAACGAAGGGGGCTAAGGGCGCTTTTTATCTTTATATCGTCCTCGCCCTAGGGCTGGCTCTACGGCTTGTAAACCTGCAAGATCCCCTGACTGACAAGCAGGCTTGGCGTCAGACGGACACGGCCGCTATAGCCCGCAATTTTTACGAAGAAGGGTATTCGCTCTTCTATCCGCGCGTCGATTGGCGCGGTATCACCCCTGGGTATGTGGAGACAAATTTTCCGCTGTACCCCTTCGTCGTTGCCCTGCTTTACGCTGTTGCCGACGGTTCCTATGAGTGGCTCGGGCGGCTCGTGGCGGCGCTGTGCTCGACGGCGGCGGCGGCGCTGATCTATTGGCTGGGCCTGCGATTGGGCATGGGGCGACTGGGTGCGTTGCTAGCGGCGCTGCTCTATTTGCTTTTTCCCATGAGTATCTACTACGGGCGCACCTTTATGCCCGAGGCACTGATGATCCTGTTGAGCGTGGGGTCGCTTTGGGCTTTCGCTCGGTGGATTGACAGCCGCCGCCGATGGGACTTCGCGCTGGCTGTCCTGTTGGCCTCCCTGTGTTTTCTCGTCAAAATACCTACCCTCTATCTCGGTTTCCCGCTGGTCACCTTAGCTTGGCTGCGCTGGGGGTGGCGCTTCGCCTTCAAGCCTGTGCTTTGGCTCTACCTAGTGCTGACCTTGGCACCCGCCGTACTCTGGTACTGGCACGCCAGCCTGCTCTTTGAGGAGACCGGCCTGACGTTTGGTATCTGGAATCGCTACGGCTATGACAAATGGGATCGCAGCCTACTTTTTACAGTTGATTTCTATCTGACGCTGTTGGAGCGCTTCTGGCACAGCGTCTATACGCCTGCAGGGGTGATCCTAGTTTTGGCTGGACTCGCCCTAGCGCCTAGCCAACGGCGCGAGTGGACGCTCTGGGTGTGGATGGGAGGGCTGGTGCTCTATGTCTTTGTCGTCCCTGAGGGCAATCGCAGGCTACATTACTACCAACTACCCTTTGCTCCGGTTGGGGCTCTTCTAGCTGGACGGGTGCTTGAAGCCATTATTAGGGCAGATACCGCAGCGGCGGGGTGGTGTCGGTTCGTGAGGAACTGGACGCACTACTGGCGCGTCGTGTTAGTATGTACGCTGGTCGTTGGGGTCGCCGCCTACAGTGCTTGGGCGGTTGGACCGTATTACGCGCAGCCCAACAATTGGCACAACTACTACCAAAGCTGCCACTTGGTGGGGCGGGTACTCGACGCCAAGTTGCCGCAGGATGCGCTGTTAGTCATCGGCGACGAGGACGAAAACACCGGGGTACCGCACCGGTCGCAAAGTCCAACCTTGCTCTATTACTGCCATCGTAAGGGATGGCAAATAACCCCGGACCAATTTGCGCCTGATCGGCTCGACAGCCTCGCGGCCGAGGGCGCGGACTATTTCCTCGTAGCGGCTGGTTTTGTTGTGGGAAACGAGTCTTTTTGGCAGGATCTATTGCGTCGAGGCGTGACGATCCCTTCAGCGCACCCGCGTCAGTGGCACGACAGAGCAGAGTTCATGCGCTTCGTTACCCGGCAGCCAAGAAAGGATCGTCACTTCATTCTCGTATCTCTTGCAGTTGACGGCGAATAGTTGACAGCAGCCGAGGGCCTATATATTATGGCTCTTAGGTAGGTACCCGTTTTCTATAGCTGGTCCCAAGGAGGGAAAGATGGCGTCGAAAATCGAATACGCACAGGTGCGAAATTGGTTTCTGGTCGGTATAGCAGCCGTTGTGGCTGGCTGTGCCACCACCGGAGGTAGCGGAGGTGGAGGCGGTTATGGCCTACCGCCCATTCCCGAGGGCAAGGGGCGGCTCATGTTGGAGACGGGCGGGATCAACGAGGTCAATTATTATGTCCTCGACGGAGAGACTGGCGAGGAAGTTCACTCGGAATCGCCGCGCATGGCTGCGAGTTCGCCCATAGGATACGAGACCGGCTACCGTTCTCTGCCGCAATTTGTCGATCTCGACCCTGGCAGATATACCATTGTGGTCAATACGGATATTGACGACAGCGTTGAGAAAGAAGTCGATGTCCTGATGGGACAGGAAATGTACGCGACCATACCCATCGGTCGTTTTCAGGTCATTTTTTCCGATGCGCAGGGCCGCAGTCAGGTGCCGTTCCTAATTTTTGACTACAATTTGCGGACTATGTTGGGCCGAGGCATGACCTCAACAGAAGTGCGCTACTTTATCATGCCAGTGGGCGAGTACAAAGTGCGGATTGAAAATTCTCCCACTGGTTTGGACGAAATCAGGCCCGTACAGATCAGCATGGGACAGACCCAGAACATTCTCATCGGACCGCCTCCCTCGCCGGCACAACCGGGCGAAAGCGGGGGCGAAGGGGACGCACAGCCTTAGGCTGATCGCTTATCGTGGAGTAATGCCATGAAGCGCAAAGTACTATGGGGTGGAATTGCACTCTTGGCCGCGCTATGGGTATCGGCCAGTGGAGCTGCTACTTCCGCTCTCAAGGCGACCGTCATCGATCGCTACGGAAATCAGCACCAAGTAGATAAGTTCACCTTTCAGGGGCGTCAGGATTTGGAAATCTACGTCCAAGGGCAGCGTCGGTTGGTGGAACTGGTTAAGGTAGATCGGTTGCGCTTTGAAGGGGAACGCAGCGACGAGGAGCAGCGCGTCGTGCTTGTGTTCCGCAACGGTGTTCAAGAAGCGGGCTTGATGGTGACTGGTGGTTCTGCTTCGCCTCACCAAGATGCGGTTGGCGGTGGAAGTAGCGGGCGTCGATTCTCTGGGGTGACCGAACTGGGGCCGTTTTTCATTCTCGCCAGTGATGTGCAAGAGATTGTCTTGCGCCACCCCGTCGGCGAGGAGCCACCCGAGGAAAAAATTCTCAAAGCCGCGATCATTACGATGAACGGCAGGCGCTTTGAAGTGGAAAATTTGCGCTATCACGGCAAGCAGCGGCTCGACTTTTTCAGGGGCCGCAACAAGCGCTTTATTCCCTTAGACAAGGTGGCGCGGATTGACTTTGCAGACGGCGGGACGGGTGACGAGTTCAGGCCGATAACGGCGACCTACTGGTCGGGGAAAACCGTTATGGGCACGGTCGAAGCGAGCCTAGTGCGCCTTTCGGGCGAGACCGACAAGAGCTATTTCGAGCGCGTCAACCGAGCCTTTACAGGCGTTGTGGGTTCGAGTCCATTTGCTATTGGTATGCACGATGTAAAGCATATTCGCTTTCGACAAGATGAGGACGAAGAAAGCGACGAAGGCGGTGCTGACGACACTGCCGGAGATTCTCAGTAAGCTCATCTTGCGTAACTCCCGATAATACCCCTTATCGGGAGTATGCTATGCCAGCGGGCCAATCGCTGCACAAAGTACTTGCAGCACAGAGAATGATTTCCTATATTGCAGCGGTTATAAGCCTTCTACAGCGGCATCGCTTGGTCGGGCAAATCGGATGTTGACTGGTAGGGGGCGTAATTTTCTACGAGGGGAAGATAGATCTACGGAGGCAAGAAGTGTTAGCCTGTGTTATGACGCATATCACGCCGAAGTGGTCACTACCCCAAAACCATCACACTCCCGATAAGGGGTATTGGAAGGAGTTGCAGCTTATGAAACGTCTATATGGCCTTTTGGCTATGGGCCTAATTTTGGGCCTGACGAGCGGTGCCAGTGCGCATATTGGAGAACAGGTTTACCTGCTCTTTGAGCTCCCCGAAGCTGATCTGGCCGATATCGACCTGCGCGACGCCAGCATAGCCGACTGGGAAGATGTAGTTGGTGATGCACAGTTGGTCACCACTGATTTCTTTCAGGACCCGACTGTGGGCGACGGTGCCCAGTACGATCCGGCGGACCTAGACTATCGCATTTGGCTGGCTTGGAATGGCAATGCCGGTACCATCTGGATGGGCATGGAGCGCATCGACAACATCTACATCAACGAGTACGCCGGTGGTGACTTGGGTAGCCTGTGGAGGCAAGATGCCATTGAGTTCATGCTTGATGGCGACCACACTGGTGGCGATTACACTGGTTCGGCCGATGAGAACTGGACCGACGAAGAGAAGGACCTGAATAACAACCGCACGGCTCAGCAGTACGTGGCTATCGGTGATACCCCTGACGGCCGCCACGTCGGCTATTTGGGTAAAGGCACCGAATGGGTCAACTCACTGCCCTACGCTGATGGCGGCGGCGGTTCGACCGGCGACGGGCCCACTACCACAATCATTGAGTTCTTCGTCACGCCTTTCGACGACCTAATCTGGAACAGCCCAGACGACAGCGTAGCTTCGCCGTTGTTCGATGGCAAGATCATTGGTTTCCAGATTTCGGCTCAGGACATGGATGAGGCTCCGAGCGATTACCGCGCTTTTCACACCTTGTCTGGTCAGGCTGCGACTTGGCGCTTTGCCGAGCGCTTCGTCGATGGTCGCTTGGTCGGTGCCGGTGGCACGGCGGTCGAAGAAGACTCTTGGGGCCGCATTAAGGCCTCGCTTAAGTAAACAGTAGCGTCCGCTGTTTTCCTAAATTGTTAAGGAGAGGGGGAATACTTCCTCCTCTCCTTAACAATTATCTTACTCGTACATATCTCTTAATTAATCTTATGGCTATCGCATAACATTAGGTAGCCACCTTCCTCGCGTCATAATATCTCGCTCTTGGTTTGCCATGCTAAGACCTAGGCAGCGCAAATTCTACCGGGGAATAACGGAATGAGAATTGGGATTTGTGTCGCCGCGTTGGTTTTGGGTGGTTGGGTAAATGCTGCTGCGGAGTTGCGGCTGTTCGCTATTCCGGGCAATACAACTTGGATTGATGCCAAGCAGGGGCCGCTTTCAGAAAATCGCTTCATTGAAGTAATAGACCTTGAAAGCTATGAAAATGGCATTGGGCCTATTACCCCATCGCGTGTAGTTCCCGTTCCCGAAGTTCCTCTCGCATTAACCGCCGCCGAAGTGGATGCAGCGACCGATTCCAGCCTCTTTGCCTTCTCGCTTAATGTAACCAGAGCCGATGTAGTAGCACCGACTGACATCGAACTCGAAGATGGTACGACCGTAAAGGCGGGCACGGTCTTGGTTCCTCGTTGGAGTTCCTTCCCGCGTAGCTTAGAGGCCGTCCAGTTATTGCGTCGGGCTGGCATTACCGAGATTGAGGCCATGATCAACGTGGCCGAGTCCTTCCCCCGCCCTCCCAGCGGCGACAAGTACAATAAGGGACTAAACCTCACGCCTCTCGGCATTTTTGAAAGGGCTTTGACTGACCAGCGACTCCAGGAGGGCTTATGGCACGTTTTCGATGGCGATCCACTGACCCATTTCGAGCGCATAGACCGAGTTGGGCAGGACGTCAAACAGCAATGGATTCTCTATATCGACTTAGGACGCTACTTTCCAATCCGCTTGTTCCGCCTCTATCCCAGTCTTGAAGAGCCTTCGCGCGTTTCAGCTTATACCTTCTATAGGGGCCTGCCAGGGACTGAGAAAGTGATCGCCGGTCTTAGTCTCGACGATCCGAGTGTTGGGCAGTTGGCGTTCCCTAGGTTTACTAAGATAGCCTCGACTTTTCCGACCTTCGTTCCCGAGGCGAGCGCACCAGTCAATCTGGAAGACACCATTGCCGTGGCCTTTGAGCCGCAGGCCTATATGCGCTATGCGCGCTTTGATTTTCAGACTCCGCTGGATTACGACTTGGCTGAAATGGAGCTTTTAGCCGACGGCTTTGTGCCTGAAGCGGTTTATACTTCCAATGCACTGCCGTTGCCTCCAGCGACCTTGGGGAGGATTTTCTGGGACGAGCGAAAAATTGGCGATCCCAACGGGTCGCGCGCTATCGTGCGCGTACAGACAGGTGTCAATCCCGAGCCAGAGGTGCTTTTTCGCGTCAACAAATTCGAGCGCTCGGTGGAGTGGAAAGAGGAAGGGGCGAGCATCATTGACCAACGGCTTGGCTCCAAGACCTTCGGCCAGGAAGTGGACCTAAACGATGAGGCTTTCAATCTGGAGGCCCGTGAGATCTTCAGTGCTGCCTTGCCCGAAGACCGCGCGCGAGTCCGCCTGACTCGCGCTGAGTACAAGGCTCTGCCGGGCAATGAGCGGCGCCATGTTGAGCCCGATCTCGAGTTCTGGAGTGGTGTTCAGTTGGCCAACAATGGCCAGTTGATCAATGCGCCGAGCGGTCGGCCCTTCATTCAGATTGAGGTTGAGTTTCTGAGCGAAGATCCTGCGGCGGCTACGATTATTAGCAATTTGCGTTTTGAATACTCCGCTCCACAGATCACGGATCAGGTCTTCGGCGAGATTGCTCCGGCCGTGGATGTGATTGCTGGCCGCGATACCTCCTTTGTGCTGGTCCTCAACGCTGGACTAGGGGCTGAGAACAATGGGTTCAACCGCTTGCAGGTTTTTACGCCGGCGCGCGCGGAAGCCATTGAGGGGGTGGAAGTGGATCTAGGCGACGGAGAGTTCCTAAACTTGGAACGAGTGGATGGAGAAGAAGAGATAGGCGAGGGACAGTTTAGAGAATTGTACATTGCCGATGATCAGTTTGTCGTTGGTTTTCCAACCATAGGCCCAGCTGAGGAAGACCAAGTCCGCAACGCATTGGTAAAGGTCCGCTTTCAGGGCCGGGTCATCGACTTCCGTACCAACTTCGCTGCCAATGTATTCTTAGACACTTTAGGTGCAGAAGCAGAGCGGCGCTTTACCAGGAGCGGCATTTTGGCGCTTGGGGGTAATGAAAGTGCGCTCGATACGCTGGCTATTTTCTTGCCACAACGGGTGGAGGACAATGACGTGGTAGATTTCGCAGCGACGGACCAGCTCTCAGATCGCAATTCCCTAGCGGTGATCGCCGATATTTCAGCGCAGAGCGAGAACCTAGTGACCAATTTCAAGGTCGTGCCCAATCCTTTTACGCCCAATGGCGACGACGTCAACGACGAAGTAATAGTGACTTTTGACGTCCAGCGATTGCTAACGCCGAAGCCAGTATATCTGGAGATCTTCGATCTGAATGGTCGCCGCAGGCGTCTCATTGAGCGCCAGCTATCGTCGGGGGGGTATTCGCAGCAGTGGGATGGCCGCGACGATGCTGGACAGGTCGTGCCTCCGGGGCTATACCTATTGCGCATTTCGACTGACGCTGATCATGTAGGTGAGGCCCAGACGCGCATCATTTCCGTAGCGTATTAGCTTTAGGCTACAAAGCGGAAAGAAAGGAAATGCTATGAAACGGCTGCTAAAGCGGAAGATGGCTCTCTTCGCCGTACTATTTCTGCCTAGTTTCTGTCTGGCTCAAACGGATGCCTATCGGCTTTTCGGCAGCTCGATCCACGTGGATCGAGCTTCGCACTGGCAAAACTGGATTTATCAGAACGACTTGGTCTCCCAATTGAACGTGCCAATCCGCGATGCGGATATTTTCCGAGTTGATGCCGAAGGGCTGCGGCCGACTTTCTTTCGTCGCAATATCAACGTGGCCCCGACGGCTGTCGATTTCACCTATCCTGATTTGGTCCGCGCTAACGGCGATCTCGTCTCTGGGGGGGCGACGGCCAAATCCAATGACGCCTTGGCCAATAATATCATCGATGGCGATTTGAGTACCTTCTGGGAACCAGACACGCCAGCCGATTTTGGGAGCCGCCTGACTCGCCCTGGAGATTTCCATCTCGACGGTCTGCGCGACTGGGAAATTGAAGTCGATCTGGGGCGGCTGGTCTTTGCCGATAGCCTGACGATTATCTTTCCCGCTGGCCAGTTTGAGGACGAATTTCTCGGCGAGCCGGTCAAGTCCTTCGTACTTTTCGCCTCGATGGGCGAGCGCTTCCCCTTTCCCTTGGGTAACAACCTCCATTTTTCCGTCATCGGGCAAGTCTCTACCGGCTTCGTCGCCGGCAAATTGGCTCAGTGTGTACGCGATGAAAGCGCGGGCTACGCTGGCGAGACCCGCTGTGCAGAAGAGGAAGGAGGTGAGACCGGTGAAGTGACGCTGGTTCCTAGGCCTGGGACCGAGGGTCGCTACGTACAGATGACCTTCCCGCTCTTGCCGCTGGATCGGGCCGACTGGGACTCGGATGGTCGGCCCGATATTAGCGGAGCCTTCATCCATTACGTCCGCATTAAAATTACGGATTCAGACCTCTGGCGCGACGCCTTTTTGGGCACGGGTGAAGAGGCGCGCCTCGCCTATGAAGCATTGCCCCAAGATCAGCGCGGTGCGCTCGTCTATCAGCGCCAAACTGCCGGTGGGTTGCTCGTCGAAATCGAGGATGGTGCCGATCAGACGGCCGCAGAAAAGTATCAAAATCTACCTGAGGAAAAACGAGGTCCGCTTCTCTACTACAGCAAGGAGGTTCCCCGGATTGCCGAGGTTCAGGTTTGGGCTAAGGGCGACAACTACGCGCTGCAGCCCGAAAGGCGCGGCGGGGCTTCGTTTGAAAACGGGGGCTTGGGTGCGCCCCATTTGTCCACGGATGGGCTATACGACTCGGAGTGGGTGGCCAATACGTGGTCGCCGGTGTACCTCAAGGGCACGGCTTGGTACGACTTAGGGGCTGTATTTTGGGTCGATAATGTCTCAGTAGTCAACAAGCGCATCAACCAGAGTCACAAAGGGGCCTTCTTGGGACCGGATATCTTGGTTTCCGACGGCACGCTGCTCAAACCCGTGAGTATGGACAACCGCGAGGACTTCCCCCAGCTTGAAGAATCGCTCAAGTGGGACAACATCATCAGTGAGGAGCACGTCGATAACCGCGGTCCGGTAGTGCGCATTTTCCGCGAGACGTTTCCTTGGCGCAAAATCCGCTTTCTGCAAATCCGCGACATCGACGTCACTGGGCAGCAATCCGGTCGCTATGGGGCGCTGGCGACCTTGGCTGAGATCCAGCTTTACGGAGAAGGCTATCCAGTGAGCGTATGGGCGTACTCGCCGCCGATTACGCTGACCGATTCGCGCGGTAATTTCATCCGCAAGACCCTGCCGCGCATTGCTTGGGAAGGCGATGTCATCGTCCGCGAGACCGATCCGCTCACCGGTCAAGCTAGCGAACGCATTGAGCCGTTGGATCTTCACCCGGATGTCCGCTTACAGATACAGACTCGCACTTCGGATCAGACTGACACCAACTTTACATACTATCAGGTCGTAACCATTGCTGGCAACGAAGAGCGCGAGGAAGTGACGAAAGAAGTCTACGACGAGATCGCCTTGAAGTGGTTGGAATGGGATATCTGGCAGACCCTGCCCGCCAGCCAGCAACACGCCTCGCGCACCGACGACGATGGCGACGGCCTCACGGACGAGGATTGGATTGACCTGATTGACAATGACGGCGATGGGCTCATCGATGAAGATGGTAAAAAAGTGCGCCGAGCACCGCGTTCGAGCTTTGCCAAGGACGGCGAGTTGGCCTTCGTCGGTTGGAGCCCATGGAGCGAGAGCTATTTGCCGACCAATGGCGTCAACGAGGCGACCATCACCTCGCCCAATCCGCGCAAGTTCGTTCAGGTGCGGGTCAATCTCTCTTCAGAGGATCCCTTTAAGACGGCGCGCATCCGCAGTTTGCGCATTGAGTTGGCACCGCCTCTATCGCTGGAACTAGCCGGCGAGTTGGCACTTCTCACCGACGAGGGAGCAACTCGTGTTCCGACCGATTTGGGTGTGCAGACCTCAGACTATACACCGCCGCGCAATATCGATCCGCTCGCGTCGCAGCAGTTTGCTTATTTCATACGCGCTGCCGAACCCGACCCGACCGATGCAACCGTGCGCGACGGCTTTAACGAGGTGCTGGTCGTCGCGCCGCGCGATGCGCACTTGACCGGTGTGCGCTTGGGGCAGGTCGCTATCGCTCAGACGTCCTCGCTGCTCAACCCAGAGGAAGTGCTGACCTCGGCGACAACCACGAAGTTCGACCGCGCCTTTGTCCTCGGCGACGACGGAGTCTTGCGCGATGCAGATGGCGAGATATTGGAACGCATGGCGACCGGCGCAGATTCGATCTGGGTGCGGTTCCCCTTTTCGCTCAATACTGATCTGCCGGCTGGTCAACACGCTCTCATTGAGGTGCAATTTGAGTCTCAAAGCTTCCGCGAGGGCATTGAATTCGCCTCGTTTGTGCGGTCTTCAGACTCGGAGGAAGGCGTATTTCAACGGGTAGATACCGCCGATAAGGATGCGACCGAGTTGGTGGATTCTTCGACGGCGCAGGTTAGCTTGATGGCGCTGCCGGGGTCTTTGATCCAAGACGTAGTGCTATCACCGATCTTTACGCCCAACGGCGATGGGATCAACGATGAACTCTTGGTGCATTTCGTTTTGCTGAAGGTACAGGAGGAGCGTCCGTTAGACGTTGCATTTTACGATTTGGGAGGACGCTTGGTTGGTCAAGGGCAGGGCTCGGCGGTTGGTGGTAAGGTAGGGACGCAGGCGTTTGTGTGGGATGGGCGGAATATGGATGGACAGCTCGTGCCGCCGGGGATATATCTCTGTCAGATCAAGCTAGAAGCCGACGATCAAGCCAACAAATTGACGCGCCTTGTGCACGTGGCCTATTGATAAAGCAGCAGTTCGGACCGGAATTCGACAACAAGGGAGGGATTTGTGTATATAGTTAGGAGTTTCCGCACCGGTGCGGTGGCAATCCTGATGTTAGGAGCGATGGTGGAAAACCTCCCCGCACAGGAAGATTTCGGCTCGCGCTTGGGCGTGCGCCGTGGCGGGGAGGTTTTTTACGATCCTACCGGGCCAGGGATACTTTTCGATGCGCTAGATCCAGCGGTGAAGAAGTGGTATGTGCCGCAGGAACTCTTCAACGAGTACCAATGGCGACAACAGGACTATACCAATTACGCTCGTCGGCACTATTCGCGCTATGTGAACACCAGCCAAGAAGGCGATTATTTCTACGATCTCTACGGGAATTACATCACTCGGGGTTCACTCGTTTACGACTGGAGTATTGCGGCACCGCAGACGTCGGGTAGCAGCCTGTTTAAGACTCCCAACTTCGGTTCTTGGTTTTCAAATTTGGTCGTTGCCTCGGATCAAAAGGGTCAATACGCCTATGCTCTGACTATTGGCGACCGCATCCGCACGACGCTGACGCCGATGACCTTTTCCAAGCCGACCTTTGCCGGTATTCAATTCGATTTGGCCACGGACAAATACGAAGCGACCTTTCTTGCTTCTCGTCCCAGTTCACCCGGTAGGGTCGAAACGGCGCAAACGACTAGCTCTGGTCGTTACCGCTCAAACGACACTAACTTGATCGGTGGTCGTGGCACCATGCAGGTCGGCGACTTTGTCAAGTTGGGAGCGACCTATATCAATGCTTTCAATTCCTCAACCAAAGGGCAGGCATTTCAGGGCAATCCCTTCAAGGGCACACTTACCGAAGGTCAGAACAACGCCGACGTTTCGCGTATTGAAGTGCGCTTGAGCGACGATTCGCCCGAGGACGGTAGGGCGGGCGCGGCCTTCTTTCAGGAGGAGATGATCATTACGACCATCGATGGCGACCGCATCAGCAATCGTCGCCGCATCGGCAATAGCAACATCCTCGCCTTCGCCCCAGCGGTGCAGGGCGGTTTTCGCCGCGAAGGGTACCTCTCGGCAGACGGCAACGAGGTCGTCGTGCTGGTGTACGATTTAGAAGGTCCCCAATACCGCAACTCCTTCGGTCCTCAGCCCGAGCAGATCAAGAGCATTGAGTTCCTGTTGCTCTTGGCCAATGACTATCGGATCGACGTTACCTCCAACCGCCAACTCAACGCCAACGGCCAGCCGGTCTTGCTCTCCGAGGGAATCCCCGAGCGCACGGTGCGTGCCGATGGCAACGTGCAGGATGGCTCAAATCAGGGATTTGTGAGCGTCAAGTACGGGTTGCCGGTAGCCAATGAGATATTCGGTTTCACGCTCGATATTACGGATGTCAGTGGGTTTTACTTATCGGGGGAATACGACCGCAACCGCCAGCATTTTCGCTATCCACGGCGATCGGAAACCGACGTGACCCAGCACAAGTCACATAGCTCCTCGGCTGATGCTTGGTTTGTCAATGTGTATAAACGCGCTTATCCCTACTATGGCTTCGGCGAAGTCTATAACGTCGATCCCGCCTACAGCACCTCCTCCTTTCTGGCCGGAACCCAAAACGATGCGGCGGACATCAACTACGACGACGACCTTCGTTTCGTGTACGAATTCGTCGATGACAACGACGATCAAGACCGCAATCCCGACTGGCAGCGAGCCAATTTCTCGCAGGATAGGGAGGTCTTCCCAGGGTTCGATGAAAACAACGACTTCATCAATGACTTCAACCAGAATGACTCCGAACTGCGCTGGAATACGGTGCCGGACTACGATGAGCCGTTCTTGCGCTACGCATCCGATCGTCCCGAGTTCCTTTTTGGCGTCGATATGAACAACAACGGCATTATCGACCGCTTTGAAAACGACGTTTTGCCCGATTATCTGTACAAACGAGATCGACGTGGGTACAACGTTTACGTGGGGTCCCATTTAGGGCCGGAGGCGCGGCTGACCGTCGGCCGCCTCGACGAGCGTCAGCTAGCCGATGCCCGCGGGAATGCTACCAATTACACTTTGCTGACCTTTGACAAAGACTACGCCAGCAGGGGGCGCGTGCAAGTATACAATAACTATCGACAGGTCCGCGACGATATCCGCGACAACGTGATAGAGTGGGTTGTGCGCGAGGGATCGCGCGGGGACTTAGTGCCCTATACCGACCCGCTGCCCCTACGCGATGGCTGGGCCAATACCTTGTATCTCGGCTATCAGTACCAGAGCGACCACATCCACTTTAAAAACCGCCTTAAGTGGGAGGTTTTCAAACAGGCCAATTTCGACGAGCGACCGCTTGATGAACAGGACATCCGTGAGACGGCTTCCTTCTTCGGTGTTCTCAACAAAATTGATTACACGTTCAACCTCGGAGTCGTCAAGTTCCAGCCGCGCTGGAAGAGCGAATTTCAGCGCCAGCGGCCATCGCGTCGCCAAGATACGCAGGTGCGGGTGGCGACTACTGAGTTGCGCGAGTTGTGGTCGCTGGTTGTGCACGTGCCAATTCTGTCGCGCACCCAATTACAGACCGGCCTAGAATACCTGCTCGTCGAGCAGTTTCGCGAGGAGTTGGAAACCCACTTACTGCGCTCGGATCGCAACGAGATGGTCTATGCCTTGCAGTTTACCAACAACGCCGAATACCTAGGTTACAACCTGTGGACTCAGACTGGATTCCGCGTGTCGCGAATTGATCGCGCCTCAGCCGAAAAGGCGCGCACTGAAACGGCCATATTCGTCACCGTGTTCGCTGGTCTTGAGTAGGAGGTTTCCCATGCTGAAATGTTTCACACCACTGCTTTTGGTTGGGCTACTTTTTCTCGGCTGCTCCTATCGCTACTATGCCGAAGACCTCAAGCCAAGGAGTGAGGCCGAGCAAGGAGCTAACAAGACGGTGGCCGACGATGGAACCGTGTCCTATACACAGGCTCGTCTTGAGATCAGCCTGCGACCGATGACCGACGAGGAGTTAAACCGTCAGTTCGGCGCGTACTCCAACGAGGGTCCTAACTCGCGCAATCCTTACACGTTTGGCAACTCGACGTACTTTCGCACTGGGGATACCCCACAGCGATTCACTGTTTTTCGCATATATGTTTCCAATTACGAATATCCCAAGGTCTATCTCGACCCCAAAAAGGTCTATATAACCACCTCCAACGGGCGCAAGTACTACGCGCTGCAACGCGAACAGCTCTCAATATACTATCGTCGCTATGTCGGTAGTGGAAACGGCGGCAATGATCCTGGGATGACTGGCAATGCCATGTTCACTTGGAAAGAGCGCGAAGGCATCTTGCGGCGCACGATGTTCCCCGATGAGGAGGTGTTCAGTGCTCAAGAGAACGAAGGGTACGTCGTCTTCAAACCGCTGGCTCCCGATGTGGAGGAGTTGACCATCCACATCCCCGATGTGGTGGTGCGTTTCGATTACAAGGGCGATCCTATAGAGCATGTAGACGTCGCAATGTACTTTGAGCGCGAGATTGGCCGCATCTATCCCGATGGGCGCAAAGTGGCGACTAGCCAATAGCGCAGCACAGAACTCACAATTGAATTTAAACTAGCTGCGCGGTGCCGAAGTGGTACCGCGCAGTTTTGTAATGGGTGAAAAAGTTATGTCTTGGCGATTTTTTGTCTGCAGCATCTTCTTAACTGTTACAGGTTGCACTTCGGAGAACGAACCGGCCACTGCGGAGACGGTCTTAGCCACGGTGGGCGGGGAGGTGATCACGGCTTTGGACCTCCACCGCTACGAGCAAGCGCTACCCGACTATCTGCGCTCGAAGAAAGAGGGAGTAACCGCCCGCGGCGAAAACCTACAGACCCTAGTCGACAAGGAGCTCATGCTGCGCGAGGCCTACAAGCGGGGGTTAGACCAGTTGCTTGGGCTTTCCCATACACTGTCTGACATGGTCAATAAGCGCTTGGCCGAGGAACTATCGCGCGAGTGGATTGACTCCCGGCTCAAGGTGACTGAGGAGGAACTGCGCGCCGCGTACGAGGAGCATTTGCTTGGTTGGGAAATCTGGCCGGCGCACATTCTTTCAGCCACCGAAGAAGACGCTTGGGCTATCATTCGCCAATTGGAAGCCGGGGCCAATTTTTCCGAATTGGCGCGTCAGCATTCTCTCTCTGACGACGCTGACAAAGGTGGTAATCTCGGTGCCTTCTTCGACCAATCTGGTGCTGTACCCAGCCTGCGCGATGGCACCTTTCACTTAGAGGAAGGCCAAGTTAGCGAACCGATTCGCACGATTGACGGATACGAGGTCGTCAAGGTCCTCAAAAAGCGACGCATCCCCTTTGAAAAATTGCGCACTGACATCGCCGAGCAGGTCGGGCAACGCAAGTGGGCGCAGCGGCGACAGGTGGTGATCGACTCGCTCAAGGAGGTACGCGATTTGCGCTATCACCGCGACCGCATTCACGCTGTGCTTGCCGCGTTGCAGGGTCGTGCGTTGGATCAGCCCCACGAATCGCTGATTGAATATGAAGGGGGGAAGATAGGTGTCGGCGATGCCGTGCAGAGGCTCCGCTCGCTTAAGAAGGGGGCGCTGCCGCCCGACAGTGCAGCCGCGGTTTTGGCTATTGAGCGATGGATTCTGCCGGATTCCCTGTTGGCACTCGAAGCCCGTATGCAGGGACGACACCAACGGCCCGCTATGGTAGCGTGGGCCGAGGGACAGAAGCAGTCGCTACTCGTGTCGCAATTGCGCTTAGACGTAGTGGCAGGGAAGGTTTCAATAACGGAAGCAGAGGTTCGGGATTACTACGAGCAACACTTGGAGGCCTACCGCTCTCTGCCCGGCGTCATCGAAATGACCGAGGTGTTGGTCGATACGCGCGTCGAGGCCGAAGAAATTCTTGCGCGGGTGCGCGGTGGGGAGCGGCTGGCGGAGTTGGCGCAGCGCCACTCCGTGCGGCCCAGCATGAAGCCGGTTGGGGGGCACACTTTTGCCGATAGTGGCCGGGCTACTATCGAGTCGCTTTATCAGTCGCCGTACCGCACTTTCTTTGGCGACAGCAATTCCAAAGACGTCGGTGTGCTCCAAGGGCCAATGGAAGTCCAGGAGAAATACAGCGTGTTCCGCCTCGACCAGCCTTATGAGATGACGTTGGTGCCCTTTAAGCAGGTGCAGCGGCCCATTCGCGTTAAGATCCGCAAGCGCCGCGAAGGCGTGCTCTTCGACGTATTTCTCGACTCGCTGCGCCAAGCGTACGCGGGTGAGGTACATATCAGCCAAGATGCCCTCGCCCGCTACACGACCGCCTTTTAAAAAATGCGCGGTCGGCTCGCAGCGCTGCTGCTCGGCTTGGTTTTAGTCGCGCTCATCGAAGGAGGGTTGCGGCTAATCCCGGCGTTGGAGCCGCCGCCGTTTGCCCTCCAACTAGCGCACGTCGAAGACCGGGCACTGCACGCGGTCAACCCGGACTATGCCCGTCGCTTCTTCGCCGACGTGGCCGAGCCTATCCGGCGCGGCATTCGCATGACCCCGAGGCCCTATATCGAACCCGCGCCCGAAGGTGCGTTGCGCGTGCTTTTTGCCGGGGGTTCGACCGTCCAAGGCTACCCCCACCCCAAGCGCTTATCGGCTCCGTCTTATCTTCAAGAAATGCTCGGCGACCTCTTTCCAGAGCGCCAGATCGAGGTCTTTAACGCCGGGATCACTGCTGCTTCGAGCTTTGCCGTGGCCCGCGCCGTGGAAGACGGTGTAGCCGCTCTCGAAGCGGATCTGGTCGTAGTCTATACCGGACACAACGAACTATACGGGGTTTATGGGGCGGCCTCATTGGCCCAAGGAGGGCAAGCGGTGTGGATGAAGCGGATCCACTACTCGCTGGTGCAGTGGCGGCTGAGGCCCTTGGTAGGCAAGCTGATAGGGCCGTTGGGCAAAGAGTGGGCAGATGGCCCCTTAATCGAGGTGATGTCTAAGGCGGGCGTGATCCCAGCGTCCGATCCGCGGCGGGCGCAGGCAGCGGCCAATTTGGAGACCAATCTCCGCGACGTGGCGGCCTTTTGCCGAGTGCGGCGCATTCCCTTGGTGCTCTGTACGGTGACCAGCAACGAGCGCGGTTTCGCGCCAGGGCGTATGGAGCCGCCGTTGCCGGATGGGGAGCGCGCGCGCTATGTGGATTTTTTGGCGCAGAGCGATAGAGAGCAAGTGTCGCCGGCAGCGCTGGTGGCCTTGACGCAGGCTGAGGCACTCTATGCGGATGACGCCTATTTGCACTTCTTGCGCGGTTATCACTTAGAGCAGTTGGGCCGTGGGGCTAGGGCACGGGCGGCTTATGTGCAGGCTCGCGAGTTAGATCCCCGGCCTTGGCGGGCGACGGCCGCCCTAAACGAGGTCGTGCGCCGAGTTGCGGCTGAAGAAGGGGTACTTCTCGCCGATGTGGAGGCGCGCTTCCGCGCCCACAGCTCGGAGGCAGGCGTGGGTTGGGAACTGATGGCCGATCACTTGCATCCGGCGGCGGTCGGCCAAGTGCTCTTGGCTCGATCTATTGTCGCTGCGCTGGAAAAGGCACCGACCCCTTGGATGGTCGCACCTGATGCTGCGGATCGGTTGGCGGCAGCCGATGAATACCGCCGTAGGCTCGGTGATTTGCCCGTCGAGCGGCTAGCCGTGCTGCGGGCCATGGTCGTGCTCTTGGCCACGCCGCCTTTGGATGAAGGCAACGAGCGTCGAGTGCAGACTTTGCGCGAGCAGGCCACGGCCCTGTGGAACGAACTGAGTGCTGGAGAGCAGAGCGGAGTTGAGCGCTGGCGAACGGGAGCGGGGCCGGAGCTATTGGCGCTGAATGTCGCGGACGCTTGTTACGCCGCTCATGAGTATGCGCGTGCGCGGCCCTATTACCGCGCGGCCCGTTTGGAGGAGCCTTATACGATATGGGGAGATTTGTGGAGCACGCTACGCTATGTCCGTTGCGGACAACTCGCGGGAGATTCTATTGGACCGGTTGAGTACTCCGCGCTCCACACCCTGCTAGACCGCTTGCGCTTCTTAAGCGAGGCTCCAGACTTTTCTTTGGGGTTACAGGACTTTATCCGCGGCTATGCCTACCATTTGCTCGGGGAGCATGTTAAGGCGTTGGCAGCGTTAGGGAGCGCAGTGCAAGACGCGAATATCCGCAAGACGTTTACGACGGACTTGTTAGAGCTGCTCGTCGCCGAACTAATGACTGCGGGCCGCTTGGCTGACGCTGAGCGATATGCGGTAGAGATAGCCGCCGAGCAGGGCCAAGAGGCGTTTGGTCGCGCCCTCGTAGAGCAGATTAGGGCGGGTCAGAAGCCGCGCTGATGCCCTCGCCCTCGACGAGCGCGATGGCTTGGTTGGCTGCAAAGGGGCCGAATCGCTCCACGCGGCCCGAAGGCCAGCGCACTTCTAATGCGTCAAGTTGCGGCCGTTTGCCCAGTCCCAAACAGATGCGGAGTTGGCTCTGCGATAGGTACGAGCGGCTGCCGCGTAGTTCTCTAGTCTGGACTAAGTCGCCGCTGGTTGCGGTTAGCCGGGCACCGATGCCGTTTGGGTTGCCGTTGACTCCCGCTAGCTGGATGGTAATCCAGTGATTGGCTTCGCCTTGGTCGTTGCGCAGCAAGCTGAGCGGTTGCCCCGAATTAAAAACTAGTAAATCGGGATCGCCGTCGCCGTCGTAGTCGCCAGTGGCACTTCCGCGACTGACGCGCTCTAGAGAGAAACCGGGACCGGCCGCTGTGGAAATCTCAGCGAAGCGGCCGCCGTCGTTGCGGAAGAGCAAATTGCGCTGCCCATACCTGGTGGATTGGTCGATGTCGCGGACGTTGTCGAGAACGTGGCCGTTGGCGGCAAACAGATCGAGATCGCCATCGAGGTCGGGGTCGAAAAACTGGGTACCAAACCCGAGAAAGGGCAGAGACGGCAAGCCCACCCCGGCAGCAAAGGTCGAAACCGAAAAGAAGCCGCCTTCGCCTCGATAGAGCGCGTTGGGTTCGGCTTGGAAGTTGGTCACCGTCAAATCGAGTACGCCGTCGCCGTTGTAGTCGCCCCAATCTACCCCCATGCCCGCTTCCATTTGTCCGTCTTGGCCATAAGCCACGCCTGCTAATCCTGCCCTTTCGGTAAAGGTCCCGTCTTGGTTGTTGTGGTAGAGGAAGTTGCGCACTGCATCGTTGGCCACGTAGATGTCGGGCCAACCGTCTCTGTCGTAGTCGCCAAAAACTACCCCCAGCCCCTTGCCGCTCGCATCGGCGATGCCTGCTTCTGCCGAGACATCAACTAGGTGCCCCGCGCCATCGTTGCGGTAGAGCAGGTCGGGTTGGCCTTGAAAGTTATCTGGGTGCGGATAGCCAATAGGGGCTTGGTCGCCATAGCTTTCGTAGCTGGCCATATAGGGCACTTGGTCGGCGCGGGCCGCGGCCGGATCATAGGCTACGTAGTTGGCGACATAGAGGTCGAGGTCGCCGTCGCGGTCGTAGTCGGCAAAGGCACAGCTCGTGCCCCAGCGCGCATCGGCAACGCCTGTCTGCTGTCCGATTTCAGCAAAGTGTCCGTCGTCGTTGCGAAAGAGCGCGTTGGGACCAAAGTTGGTCAAATAGAGGTCGAGGTCTCCATCGCGGTCGTGGTCGGCTGCGGCAACTCCCATGCCAACGCCTGCATGGGCGACCCCGGCCGCGACTGGGACAAAACGCTGGCCATCGTTGCGAAAAAGCCTATTGACAGGGGCTCCGTCCTGTGGGTCGGCAGCGATAAAAGCGCCATTTACGGCGTAAACATCTAAATCGCCATCGCCGTCGTAATCGAAGAAGGCACCCCCGCCGCCCATAGTCTCGGGGAAATAGCGCTGAGGACTACGGCCGTTTTCGTGCTGCCATGTTAGGCCGACGGCAGACGCTACTTCAACAAAGTGGAGAGATGAGGTTACGGGTGCGGCGTGTTGCAGTGGTGCAGATAGAGTGGTCTCTTCAGTGGAGTTGCAGGCCAGACAGAGAAAGCAGATGAGAAGAGCTCGTATAGACATATCAGGGACTCGGCAGTTGGGCGAGTCGCTCGCGGGCTTGGCGCAGGAAGTCTGGGTCGCCTTGCCACTTGTCGATAAAGGTTTGGTAGCAATGGCGCGCCTCCGAGATCGCGCCTTGGGCCTGGTACACGGTTGCCAGCGCGTAATAGGTCCGCGCAAAGGTCGAATCGGCGGCAATGGCCGCCCGATAGGCCCGTTGTGCCTGCTCTAACTGCCCCTTTTGCAAGAAGAGGCTGCCGAGATTGTAGTGGGCATCGGCTAGGCTTGAATCGGCGGCAATCGCCGCTTCAAGCGCCCGTTGCGCCGCCGCTTCATATCCCAAACTTAGCTGGACATGAGCGAGATTATTCCAAGCGGTAGCTAAGGAAGAATCCAGTGCCAGTGCGTGCTCAAAGGCCGTTCGGGCCTCTTGATATTGGTTGCGCCGCATATAGACATAGCCACGGGTGAAATGGAGCTTGCTAGTGCGTACATCCTCGGGGTGCTGAGAGATGCCTCGGCGGCATAGTTTGAGCACTTCTTGGTCTTCTCCGTGCGCCGACAAAAGTCCGCTTAGCGAAATTAGGGCCTCTAAGTCTGCCGGGTCGGCCAGTAGTGCGGCCCGATAGTGCGTGAGGGCTTCGTCGTCCTGACCCAGTTGTCGATAGTGGTAGGCTAGTTGCAAGCGCGTCTCACGGTGGTCGGGCTGGGTGTCGAGCTGGCGACGCAGGTGCGCGATTTGAGCAGCGTGGGTGGCGAGGGTCTCAAAACGCGCCAGTGCCGCCTGCGCTTGAGTTGGCTGTCCCAGTCCCAAAAGCGCCGAAGAAAGGTTGTAGTGAGCCTCGATCAAGTGCGGGTCGAGCGCGAGCGCGCGGCGAAAGGTCGCCAGCGCCTCTGGGTAACGCCGCTCGGCTAGGTGCAGCAAGCCCAGCAGACGGTGACTCTCAGATAGGGTCGAGTCTTGGGCAAGGGCTAGGCCGAGCGCGGCTCGGGCCTCGTCATAACGGCCTTGACGCAGGTAGAGCCGACCGAGTTGTTGCCTCACGTCAATATCTTCCCCGCCCATTTCTAGTGCGGTGTGCAGTCCTTTTTCGGCTAGGTCGTAACGTCCCTGTTTAGTGTAGAAGAGGGGTAGGGTGCGGAGAGCGGGGACGTAGGTTGGAATGCGTTCGAGCAACTCGATGGCCAGCGGCAGGTGGCCCCGGTCGGCCTCGATTACAGCTAGGTTGTGCCGGGCGCGATGATAGGTGGAGTCGGCTTCGAGCGCGGCTTCGTAGGCTTGGACGGCCCGCTCTACGTGCCCGAGCCGGGCGTCGAGATCGCCCAATGCACAGTGTGCTGTGGCGTCGAGCGAGTCTATGGCTAACGCTTTTTCAAAAGCACGGCGTGCTTCGATGTAGCGGTATTCTTCAGCGAATTCGCGCCCGGCCTGCACCAAGCGGTCGCCTTCTTCTTCTAGGTCGGAGCCTACACCGCAACTGCTCAAAATCGCCCATAGCGCGGCGAGCGAGACAGCAAAGCTCATCGCGGCGCGTGCTCTTGCGCGGATAGCTGCCGTCGGGCCTCGGCGATTTTGGCTTGCAGAGTCTCATTGGTCGCCCCACCGGACGGAACGTTTTCCCAGAGCGCAATGGCCCGTGCGAATTCGCCCCGGCGGGCATGGATATCACCGAGCAATATGTGGGCACTATAGAGCTTTGCGTCTATTTCGATAGCCCGCTCGACAGCCGCCTGCGCTTGGTCCAGTTGATCCATTTCGAGGTACACATTGCCGAGATTGGAGTAGTAAAAACCCGTAGATGGGGCGAACCGCACGGCCTGCTCGTATTGTTTGAGGGCCTTTTCTAGTTCCCCCCGCTTGTGCAAGATCAAGCCCAGGTTGTTGTGGCTTTCGGCCAAGGTAGAGTCGTGGCTCAACGCTTCGAGGTAGTAGCGCGCTGCCAAATCGTCCTTGCCCCGGCGCTGGAGCAGCGTGCCCAACCCTTGGTACCCCAAGCCATAGGTCGAGTCGATGAGAATGGACTGGCGATAGTGCTCGACAGCTAGTTTGAGACGCCCAAAGCGACTGTAGAGGGCGGCGAGGTTGGAATGGGTTTGGGGTTGGTTGGGGTACTGGCGTAGCGCATCTTGATGGGGTTTGAGCCGGGCATTTTGTTCGTCCAAGACTCGTGCGCGCTCAAGGGCGCGTTGCCCCTCTGCGGCGCGGCCCATGCGCAACAGAGCCTGCCCAATTCCGAGGAACGCGGCTGGCTCGTGAGGGCTGAGGCGCGCGACTTGGCGTAGTTGGCGCTCGGCTTCTTGGTAGTTGCCCAACTTTAGGTTTGCTAGACCTAGCTGGAGGCGGGCTTGGAGGTGAGCAGAGTCGGCCGCGGCGATGGCGGTGAAAATTTCGCGGGCCTCTTGTAGCTGGCCTTCGCGTTGGTGGATCACGCCTAGGATATACTGCGCTTCGACAGCGTTGGGGGCTAGTTCCAGTGCTTCGGCGAGGAGCTGGCGAGCTTCCTTTACTTTGCCGTGTACATCATAGAACATTTTGCCCAAGGCGATGCGGGGACCGGCGTAGTCGGGTTTTAGTTCAAGCGCTTTCTCAAACTGGGTCTGCGCCTCGGCAAAACGACTCTGGGCGTGCAATACAACGCCGAGATAGTAATGGTATTGGGGGTTGTCTGGGGCTTGTTGCAGCGCTTGCCGATAGGCTTGCTCGGCTTGGGAGAAGAGGCCGCGGGCTTGGAGATCTCGGCCAGCGGCAAAGGTCTGAGCCGCCGTACTGGTCGGCGGAGAGGTCGCTTGCGGTGGATCGGGTGTTTCGCGATCGCAGGCAGCAAATATAAACAAGAAAAGTAGGACAAAGCGCATGGTTCTACTCCGATATGAGGCGATTGACGCCTCGATGAATGACGTGGTGGTGGTCGGCCAGTACGGCGCGGAAAACCTGCCGCTCGCCACTTGGCCAATTAATTTCAATAAAGAGTGACTCAGCACTGAAGACGGGAGCCGCGCAAGCAAGAAGCAAAAGAGCTTGGAGGTAGCTAGACAAGGAACCTCCTATGGCGATTCGAGGCGGCGATAGGCTTCGTCGAGCAGGCGCTGCGCGTGGGGGAAGGGACCTCTCGCCAGCACTTGCCGCAGCCGGTCAATGGCCGCGGCGTGATTTCCATTTTCGAGTTCGATAAGCGCGAGGTTGACGTGGACTTCTGGGTTGTCTGGAGCCAGCTCTAGGGCTTGGAGAAAATGCATTCGCGCCGCTTGGGTGCGTCCAGCGAGCAGGTGCAGGGCACCGATGGCGTTTAAGGCCTCGGGCCGTCTTGCGAGAGATAGGGCTTGGTGGTACTGACTCAGTGCGGCCTCGGCTTGCCCGGCTTGCTGCAAGGCTCTCCCCAGTTCGTAGTGCAGCCAGAAGTCTTGGGATTGCCAGGAAAGCGCCTGTTGCAAGTGGGTTGCAGCCTCGGCATAGTGCCCTTGGCGGTAGAGTAGGCGACCGTAGTAGTAGTGGGCCATGCCGGACTCTGGATCTCGTTCGAGGACGTGGCGCAAATGTGCTGCGGCTTGCTGTGGTTTATTGGTCGCTAGGTAAATCCGGCCTAGGAGAACTCGAGTGTCGGTGCGCCGGGGATTTTCCGCTAGAGTCTGGAGGGCCTCGCGTTCGCTTTCCTCATGGCGCTCTTGGTGAAAGTACGCCACGGCTAGATTGTGGCGGGCGTAATTATACTCTGGGTCCAATTCCAGTGCCCGGCGCGAGTAACGCGCAGACAGGGCGTAGTCTTGCTTGCGCAGATGCACCTCGCCAAGGTCAAAATAGAGCTGAGCGTCTTCTTCAGTCGGCGTGGCCTCGGCGAGATTGCACAAGACTAATAGACCCCCCAGAGGCAAGGCAAGTACTGTAGTGCGTATATAGGCTCTGCGGCGCACACCTAGATAGACCTGAAAAGTGGCAAAAGCAGCAAAAGCGATCAATACCGGCACGACTGGCATGCGGTAGCGGGCTACAGGAAAGAAAAGTATGACCGAGGCCGTGTATGCGAGAGCGTAGAGCCGCAGCAAGGCAATCGACGGTGTCCGCTTCCCCCTCATGCTCAGCCCCAAGCCGAGCAAGCTCAGCGGGCCGATCAGGCCGAAAGGGATCGACACGTACCAATCCCAGAGCAAGAGACTCAAAATCTGCGAGTGTTGGCGGGCGTAGTATATATCTTGATTGCGCTTGATCTCTGGGCCGCTCCAAAAGTGGAATATCTTTTTGCCAAGCAGAGCGAGATAATCAAGGGGCTGAGAGGTTATGTAATTGAGGGCTTTGCCTAAGAAAAAGGTCGATTGGGCGGCTGCGGTCTTATGTCCAGAGTTTTCCGCCTCGGCGATCATGGTCTCCCACTGCATACCCGGACGCAGCGAGACCGTGCGCTCGTAGTCGGCGTTGTTGCCAATGTAGAAATTGACGCCGGCATTGGAGGAGATAAAGACGAGATCCGACTCAATAGTCCAGTTGCGATAGGTAACGGGCAGGATAATCAAAACTATGGGAACGATAAAAGAGAACAGGGAACGATAGGCAGATGTGCGCCGGTGCCATAGTGCCCAGGCGCAAAAGGCCGCGATAAAGAGCAAGATATTGGGGCGAGTGAGGGCCGCAAGGCCCGCGATGAGGCCGGTTAGCAACCAATAGCGCCCATGATTGCTTCTCCACGCGATCAACAGGCTATACAGGAGTAGGAGATTGAGGAAGACTTCCACTGGCACGGCCAATAGCTCGCCTTCAAAGTAGAGCAAGGAGCCACACAAGGCTGCCATGATGCCGGCGATGCGGCCGACCTGCTCGCCAAAGGCGTGCCGGGCCAATGCATGCACCAAGAGGCAGGAAAGGACGCCGAAGCCCACATGTACGAGCCGAATGCCGACGAAGTACGAGGCTGGCAGGAGCCAGCAAACGAACGTCAGTAGGTAGACGTAGAGGGGCGATTGCCAGTACGGTTCGTCTCCTCCCCAGAATGGGCCGCTGGCAAGGGCTTGATTGAGAAAAGTCTGGGCATCAACTACGGGCGCGTCGAAGAAGGGACTGGCGTGGTGTTCCCACAAATAGCCCAGCCGCAGTGCGAGGGCGACTAGTAGGAGCGCGCAGATAAAAAAGCGAGTGCTGCGCGCCATGGCGTTAGGATGGTGAGGAGGGAAAATTACGCAAGCGTTTTATGGCGCGACTTTGCCCGACTCTAAAGGGATGGGCAAAGTCGCGCGTTTTAGTCAATATACCAGCCATAGGGTTCCTGAACGCTCAGTAGAGACGTTGTCCAAGTCGATGGCGAGCCGATAGAGATAGATGCCCGGCGGGGCGACTTGGCCTTGGCTGTCGCGGCCATCCCACTCGATTTGGAGACTGCCCGCCGTCGAACCCCCTGGCTGGATCTGGGCAATGCGACGACCAGACAGGTCGTAGATTTCGAGTTGGACATCGACCTGATCGAGGACGAGAAAAAGATCGAAGGAGAAAGTGACTTCGTCGTTAATGCCATCGCCGTTGGGGGTAAAGGGATTGGGGGCGATATGGGGAGTCTTGACGATTTGGTCGATCTCGTCGGCGACTACGAGGAGGGCATTGGTGGCTATGTCGGGTGTGGCGTCCCCATCCTCGGCCGGTTGCGGAATGGATTCGACATCGGGGTCGCCTTGGTCATTCCACACCGAACTGGTGAACTCTTCTGAGCCACGGAAGAGCTTGGAGCGGAAGACGATCTCAATGTTCTGATCGAATTGGAAATGCTCGGCACCCATCAGGGGGAGCTTGATGTGCAGTTTGGACGAGCCGGTGAGCGGGTCTGTGACCACGCTCTGGGCAAATTGCCCCAAGCTGTCGGTGCGGCCCTCTGCTGGGGCGAGGCGGATGGGATGAATCTCGCTCAGCGGATCGGTACTCGTGCTAGGGGGAATTTCGGTCCAGTCTTGGCCGTCGAAGCGCAAGGTGTCGATGCGCGTATCTGCGCTGGGGACGGCGATCTCGATCCGGTTGAAGGAGGTGGCCTCGCCCGTTTTGAAGAATGGCCGGACAAAGTAGCGGAAAGCTGTTTCCTTGCCCAAAGTGACGCGCGCGGGGAAAATTTCAGCGACGATCCCACCTGAGACCAGTGGCGCGTCGTAGTCGAACTCGATGAAGTCCAACAGGGCCGCACTATGCTGGGCGGAATCGAAGAAGATGCGAAACTGGATGTAGCGAGTCCCCCCAGGCAAGGGTAGTTGAACGCCGGCGTTTTGCCATTCAGATTCGGGCAGGCTCTCGTCGATGAGGGCATCTTTGAGCTTGAAAGGTGCCGACCAGAAGCTCCAGCCTAGAAGGCCGTCGTCGCCTAGATCAACACCTAGCTCATTGTATTGCAGTTCGCGCTCGGGGACGCGGCCTTCGGGGATCTTGATCCAGGAAAACAGATCGAGGAGATTGCCATTCTCGTCTTGGGTGTCCGTGAGTCCCGGCCCCAAGCGGCGGGCGTATATATGGGTGTCGAGGGTGTTGCCAACGCGAAATTGGATGCGGACATCGCCGTCGAGGCCATCGCGGTTGCCGCGCCAGCGTACCTTGCCCCAGTTGACTTGATCGCCGGCCACATCGAGGGGAAATTGATTTTCATACGCCTCGCGCTCCGAGCCGGCGAACTGCTCAATCTCGCGGTCGTAGCGACGGATACGCGGAGTGGGTGTACCCACGTCGATAATGGCCGAGATGTACTGCCCATCGATGGCGTAGCCGTCGCCGAAATAGCCTGCTTCGGCAGTCTCGACGTAGGTGCCTTTGGGATCCGTCGAGACTATGTCGATGCGGCCAGCCACAAAGGGGGTAGCGAATTGGAAATCCTTGACTACCGGGTTAAACTGACCGTTGGTAACGGGAACTAGCGTTCTACTTGCTTGGATGGTTTCGGAACGGCTGCTGATCGTGGTACGATCGCCGTAGCGGATATAGTAATTGGCAATAGTGCTGGCGGGCAAGGTCGGCCGTGGGCGAAAGACGATACGGTTGAGGTAGTAGTAGCCCATCAGGTTGATGCCAACGCCACCGCGGTTGTAAATGGCGGAGCCGTATCCCGTGCTAAGGTCTCCATCGACTATCAGTTCTGCGTCGACTCGACCGATTACTTGGGCAGTCGCCCAGTGATCGGCCGAGATCGGGTCGGCTATTTCACGACGAAAGCCATATTCGCTCGGCACCACCATAAAAGGGCGCTGGGGATCCTTGCCGGGGATGATGCCGCCGAACTCGCCGGCCTTGAAGCGCTGGTTGAGCAAGTAGGCGAGGTTGCGCAGGCTGTCCAGACGCACTGGCCGCAGCCAGGTGGTCACGCCCTGGCCGTGCTCAGGAAGCGACGGGTCTTCGTCGATGAGTCCGTCGCCATCGTCGTCGATTCCGTTGACTGGGTCCTCGTTGAGTTGGCCGTCCCAATCGTCGTCAAAGAGCGTGTACAATCCGTCCTCATTGAGTCGGCCATCGCCGTCATTGTCGAACTGAGGATCCGGCCCGTCTTCGTCGATGAGCCCGTCGAGATCGTTGTCGACTAGCTCGATGGGGTCTTCGTCGATGAGTCCGTCGCCATCGTCGTCGATTCTATTGGCTGGATCTTCGTTGAGTTGACCATCTCCGTCGTTGTCAACTTGCTCGTCGACGGGGTCCTCATTGATCAGCGCGTCGTCATCGTTATCGACTAGCTCGACGGGGTCTTCGTCGATGAGTCCGTCGCCATCGTCATCGGCGATAAGCTCGACCGCCCAACTGCGACCAAGGTCGAGGCGACCGGTGACCGGCCGCAGAGTCCAAGGATGTACATCATCGCCTATCCGCCACCGCTTGATTTCGGCATAGCTGTTGCCGAGCATAAACGCCACACCGAGCACCGCTATCAATAACCTGAGCATCGAATACCTCCGCGCAAGAATGTAAGCCCTTGGCTACCTGCAACGAGTAAGACAAGAGTGCCGATGGCAGTTGTGTACTCCAACCCAGTTCCATCGGCCGGTCTAATTACGCATTATAGACATTTTTTTATTCCTTGAATTCAACTTGTAAGTGCAATCTTTTGGGTAGCTGGCATAGAAAAGGCCAACTGGTATATTTCCCTTGGCCATTTCAAACGCAGCTCCCGACGGAGGCGCTTATGGGAACGTATCACCAGTTGACCGAGCATCAAAGATACCAAATGTACGCCCTGAAGAAAGCCGGGCATGATCAGCAGTCCATTGCCGCGACGGTGTCGGTATCGCCCTCGACGATTTGTCGGGCGTTGCGGCGCAATCAGGGGCAGCGCGGCTATCGTCCCGGCCAAGCCCACCACAAAGCGTTGGCGCGTCGTCGCTCTAAGGCGAAGGCGACCAAGATGACGGCGGCGGTCATCGAGCGTATCGAAGCCGATCTGCGTCAAGAGTGGAGTCCCGAGCAGATTGCGGGTCGGCTGGCGGCGACCGACGGGCTTCGGTTGAGTCCGCAGCGCATCTACCAGCACATCCAAGCGGACCGTCAGGCGGGGGGTACGCTGTATCGCCATCTGCGTCACCGTCAGAAGAAACGCAAGAAACGCTATGGAAAAGCCGATGGTCGAGGGCAGATTAAAGACCGAGTTAGCATTGACCAGCGCCCGGCCATCGTCGAGGCAAAAAGCCGCATCGGCGATTGGGAAATCGACTGGGTGATGGGACGTGCGCACACCGGGGCGCTGGTCTCGGTGGTCGAACGGCGCTCGCGCTATACCGTGCTGGGCAAAGTCGCCTCCAAACAGGCCGAGCACGTGGCGGCGACCACGATTGCGTTGCTCGCGCCCTATAAGGGACATACCCAGACGATTACGGCCGATAACGGCAAGGAGTTTGCCCACCATGCCACGATCAGCCAAGCGTTGGACGCGGCTGTGTATTTTGCCCATCCCTATCATGCTTGGGAACGGGGACTCAACGAGAATACCAACGGGCTGATTCGCCAGTATGTGCCCAAAGGCACGGCCTTGGATACGCTGTCTGAGACACAGATACACCACATCATGGATCGGCTCAATCATCGACCGCGAAAGGGCTTGGCATTTCAAACGCCACATGAAATCTTATGCCAGGAAACAGGAGTGCAACCCAAACATGGCGAAATTGCACTTACGAGTTGAATCCGCGTTCTATTATATAGTATAGTATATCGGTAAACATCTCAAGATAGTCAGATGGGGTTCGACGAGCGCAAAAAAGAGGGGATTTTGTCGTCAATCGCTAAGGTTGAGGTATAAATGAAGTTATTTGCAACGATTTATACGGGGATTAAATAACCCTAACTCACTGTTATTTATTGGACTTGTCCGTTATAAGCCCATTGTTTCTACGGCTGCCTCTAATATATCTTGACACGTCTTAGGCCATTGATTATCATACTCCCCTATATATTGAAAGACATCCAAAAACGAATAAAAAAGTTGTTGGTCGAGGTGCTGTGGTCGCGTTTATTTCTTTTACTGCTAGTGCTGCAGATAACAATAGGCTCGGCTAAACCGGTTTTGAGTCATTACCCTGAAGGAGTGAGCTACAGAGCCTTTCAATTTCCTGACCACTTAGTTCCCGTCATTGACGGCGATTTGAAAGATTGGGAAGTTGTAGGCGACTCCTACGCCATATTAACGGGTCAATTTCACGACCTGATTAATCCAGAAGTTGAGGCGAGTGATTCGGATGATTTTTCTACTCGTCTCATGGTAGGGTGGAATAAAGCGGAAAACAAGCTTTACATCGCCGCTCAGGTTCGCGATGATATACACCAGATTGATCGTCCCCCCGGTAGTACTACGGTGCTCTGGGAAGATGATGCGATGGAATTATTTATTGACGCGGATCACTCAGGTGGACAATTCGCCAATTTCACTGAGTTGAGTCACGAAGAACGGATACAGCGCAATGGAGTTGAAGCCAACCACTTCGTTTTGGCTGGCCCGCCGCCCGACGAGGATTTTTTCGTCAATTTTTCTGCCGCTGCTTGGTACGCGCTATCCGATGGTCCTTATACCGAAGCGGCGGTTGAGTTTATAGGTGTCTTGGGAGGAGAAGGAGTGACAAACTATGAAGTCATGCTCGTGCCCTTTGACCGCGTCAATATTAATGCAGCCTTTCAAAGCGAAGAGCATATCTTACGGGAAAATGAAATCCTTGGTTTTAACGTAGAGTTCAACGATTTTGACGTGCATTCAGCGCTTTTTGATGCTAAGTGGTCGCTTTCGGGCCAATACAATTCGTATCGTTTTTCCGACCGCTTTGCTGACTTGATCCTGATGCCGCTAGAGGGTACATTCACGACTGTGGAGTCGATATCTTGGGGACGCTTGAAATCCTCTTTGCACACAGAGCGGTACCACCGAGGAGTGTCAGAATGATGAGTTTTACGCGAGTGTTATTCTTGGCCTTGATTATTGGTTCGGGTGTGTTGGGCTGTGGGTATAGCTATTACACGGGGCCATTGCAGCCAGGCCAGGATCAGGCTTCGTCTATCAGTGTGGCAGATGACGGGACGCTGACCTTTGCCCAAGATCGCTTTGAAGTGCGGCTCAAGCCGATGACTGACGAGGAGTTGAATCGCCAGTTTTTCAATAATTCCCAAACGGGTCCTAAGTCCACAAACCCCTATACCTTTGGCAATACGGTATTTTGGGGGACTGACGAAGAAAAGCAGCGCTTCACTGTCTTCCGCCTCGGTGTTAAGAATTACGCTTACCCTAAAGTCAAGATTGATCCGAGCAAAATCGTTGTCAAAGCGAGCAATAAGCGCGAGTATTGGAGCCTCAACTTCGAGCAGCTCGACACGTATTATCGCGCCTATGCCATAGGCTATAGAGGCAACGAATATGCTCGCTATCAAGAGCGCCGCGACTTGCTGCGGCGGACGATGCTTAAAGACGAGGAAATCTTCAGTGGCCAAGAGTCAGAAGGCTTTGTTATTTTTCCCGTGCTCCACCCCGATGTGAGTGATATCGAAGTCCAAGTGCTCGATGTAGTCCTGAGATTTGACTTTCGCAATGAGCCGGTGGAGACCACCAATATTTCCTATAAATTCGTCCGAGATATCGGCAAGATCTACAAGGACGGCACGGTCGTTCCTAAAGTCGCTAAGGCAAATTAGCCTTTGAGCGAGACCACCAAGGAGGAGTTGCATTATGAAATCTCTGAAAATGCTTAGTGTTTTAGTAGGCGTACTGTTCGTCGCCCAATCAAGCGAGGGGGTAGTCAACATTCAGAATGTAGGCTCGGGCGCGCGGGCACAGGGGCTGGGCAACAGCTTTGTGGCGGTGGCCGACAACGCCGATGCGGTGTTTGCCAATCCGGCCGGGTTGGGGCAAGTGACCCAGCGTCAGGTGGCCTACACCAATGTGTCGCTGTTGTATGCTGGCATTGAAGGCGACGATCTGGGGCAGCACGTGGTGTCCTATGCTCAGCCGTTGGGCGACAAGATGGGCTTGGGGTTGGGCTACGAGCGGATCGGCTCATCGCTGATGAGTGAAAATGGGGCGTTTGTATCGCTGTCGTATCAGGTGGAGCGTCGGCTGCAGGTGGGCTTGTCGGCCAAGTATCTGTTTTGGAGTGTGGGGTCGATTCCCGACGACGATGGCCGGCCGGATCCGCTTTCGAACCAAAGTGCGGGCAACGTAGGGGTGGATTTGGGTTTGCTGTGGCAGAGTCCGGTACAAGGGGCGCAGGTGGGGGTGATGTTGAAGAATCTCAATCAGCCGAATGTGGCGTATGGCGAGGTGGCTGACGATCCGGATGCGGGTGCGTTGCCGATGGATGTGCACGTGGGGGTTGGGTATCGTCTGAGCAGTCAGTCGTTGGTTTCGGTTCAGTATGTTCGTCGTGATTTGACGGGTGAGGGTTCGGATCACGGGTTGGTGGTTGGCGGGGAGACGCAGTTGGTGGAGGGATTGTTGTTGCGGGCGGGCGGTCGTCGCTTATTGGACGAGGACGCCAGCGGGGGGTTGAATGCGGGGTTGGGGTATCAGTGGAACCAGTTGGTGTTCGACTATGCGTATGACATTGGTTTGGATCTGACCGAGACCAATGGCGCACATCGGTTCTCTTTCGCATACGAATTCTAATACAAAAAACTTAATAAAATCCCAACTATAAACCTAGGGTAACAAGGAGATACACAAATGACGGTCTGGGCTGGACTTATCGCGCTAGGATTGGGGCTAGGAGCTAGCCTTTTCCTACCGGTGCCGCAAAATCTGAAGACCAGTTTTGACGCCGGACAATCTCTCTACGCCCTTGGCGAGTTTGAAGGAGCGATCATTGAGTATTCAAAGATCGTCAAGTTTGCCAGCAAGGCCGTGCGTACCGACAGTGTGCGGGTAGTGTTTGGCAACGACTTGGAATTACCTGTAGTCGCCGCGGCGTGGTATCAGCTAGGCAACGCTTATAAAAAGAGCGGGCAACACGAAGAAGCGGTAGAAGCCTATCGCCAAGTTCTCGACGTAGGAAGCGTAGCCGAGGATTTTAAGTCACTGGTGCAGTTCCAAGTTGCCGAGACTCGCTTCCTCGCCAAAGAGTATGGCGAGGCAGCAAAGGAATACAAGCGCTACGTCGAGTTATTCCCCGAGACGCTGGAAGCTGGCAAGGCGTATTTTTACGCGGGCTGGAGCGAGTTTAATACAAAAGAGTATGACCAATCCATCGAAACGCTCAACGGCATGTTGGCGGCTTATCCGCAAGACCGTTATGCGCCGGATTCGCAGTTCCGTATTGCCAGTTCCTTTTACGAGAAGGGCGAGTATGCCAAAGCCGTTGAGATGGCCAAGACAGTCCTTGATAAGTATCCCAATAGTCCAGTCATTGCCCAAGCCCTTTATCTAGAGGCCAACGCCTACGACCAGATGGGGCGCGACGAGGAGGCAATTAAAGCCTACCGTGATGTGCGCAATCTCTACGACCGGATGTTTGAACTCTTGCGAGGTTCGTTTCGCGAAGGGAAGAATGTCGATTTTGAAAACTATCGACAGCTTTTTGAGACTTCCTCGTTGCGCGTTGCTGAGATTTTCCGCAAAACAGACCAATTTGAGGAAGCCTACCAAGAGTTAATCGCCGCTCAAGAAACTGCCGAGGAACGTTTTTATAAAGCCAAGGTGCAGATGAGAATCGGCGACAACTACATGGAGTGGGAGAAGTTTGACGAGGCGTGGACTGCCTACAACCAAGTGATTGAACTCTACGGGGATACGCCTTATCCGTCGAATGCTCAGTATCAGAAAGGCGAAGCCAAGTACTTCGCCGGAGACTATGCTGCTGCCCGTGAAGACTACCTACAACTGTTGGAGGACTACCCGGATAGCGATACAGGTTTGCGTTCCGCAGCGCTCTATAGCGCAGGTTGGTCTGCCGAGAAACTCGGCGTGGTGGATCAGGCTATCGCAAGCTACACGCAGGCAGTGGACAGCTTTCCCCGCTCCGACCAAGCGCCGTTGTGCTTGTTGCGCATCGCTCGGCTAAACTACGAGCAGCAGAAAGTTGAGGAGGCCATTGAAGCCTATAAGGCTATAACGGAAAGCTATCAGGAGACGCGGCATACGGCTGATGCTTACTATGGCCTTGGTATTCTCTACCGCGACGAAGATCGGAAAGACGAGGCTATCGCTGCTTTTTCCAAGGTTGACCGCGATGCCCGCGAGACGTACATCGCCGCGTTGATTGAGGCGGCTAACCTCTACATTTCCCAAGATCGCATCGCCGAGGGACGTGCGCTGCTCAATCAATTGTTAGAAGGTGTGACCGGTGACCGCGATTTGGAGTCTAGGGCCCATTTCCAGATGGCTCAACTCGACCTCAATAATAAAAATTACGTCGATGCAGTCGAGCGCTATACCATGGTGCTTGAAGAGTACCCAGAAAGCGATGTCATTCGCGATACCCGCTACGGACGTGCATTGGCCTATCACTATTCGGGCCGTTACGACCGCGCGTTGCTCGATTACAAGTGGCTATTGGATACCAAAATTCCCGAGGCGATGCAGCTAAAGGTCTCCTTCTCGATGGCACTGTCATACTCTGCGGAAGGCAATGATGCTGAGGCGGAGAAGCTACTGAACGAGGTCATTGCTTCTGGAGACGAGAGCTTGGTGCGTTCGGCGCGACTGCAGCTAATCTCAATGGCTGAGAAGAAGGGCAATCCAGAGGAAGCGGTGCGCATTTATGAAGAGATGTTGGCTACTACTACCTCTAGTGAAGACCGGGAGCGTTTACTCATTCGCTTGGCCAATGCATATTTCAAATTGGATAAGTTCCAGCAGAGTATTGAAGCAGCTCAGGAGCTAATCGACTTAGCCATGAATGTCGAGAGCATTGCCAATGCGCTCTTCGTCCAAGGCAACTGTTTCTACAGGTCGGAGCAGTTCGTCCAAGCGATTGCCACCTATAACACCATCATCGAAAACTACCCGCAGATTGCTTGGGCCAAAAATGCCCAATTCCAAATAGGCGTAGCTTATAACAAACTATCGGCTAACGGCAATATTGACGTGCTGCCAGCGATGTCCCAAGCGTTCAATACCTACTACACCCAATATCCTGACGACGAGCGCGCTGTGCATGCCTATTACTACGATGCTTGGGCGCATTATCGGATGGGTAAATGGCGTGACGCCAGCGATATTTTTGCTAGCCTAGCAGATAGGTATCCGCAGTCCCGCTATGCATCTGAGGCGCTTTTTCGTGCTGGGGACGCCCTGTTTAACATGACCAATAGAAGCGGCGTGGAGGACAAAAACCAGCACTACCTAGATGCTATGGTCTACTACGACCGAATCATTAGGCGCTATTCTCAGTCGAGCCATATGGATGATGCACTCTACAATAAGGCTTGGTGCCTGATCAACCTCGACCGCAAGGAAGAAGCGGTGCCAGTTTTTGAGCGGATCGTTGCTGAACATTCCAATGGCACTTATGGGGCACGCAGCCAATTTACGCTCGGAGATTACTATTACGGCCTTAAGGATTACGAGAAGGCTACCGAAAGTTACCAGACTTTCTTAGACCGCTTTCCCGCTGACAAGTTGACTGCCCAAGATCGAGCGTTGCCGAACAAGGCAAGAACTCTGCTCGGACACTTAGCCGAGATTGATGCCTACAATCTTTATGCAACGGGCGAACAGCTTTTGGCTGAGAAAAATTACGATGAAGCAATGGTAGTCTTCAAGGAAGTACAGCAGAAGTATCCCAAGAGCGATCAGGCTGTCAATTCATTAGTCAATATCGGTGCCGCCTATATGGCCCAAGAGGAATTCCGTCAGGCTGGTGCCGTCTTTCAGGAGGTCGTCGACAACTATGGCGACAACCCCAAATATGTGACGCAGGTGGACTACGCCAGAGAGCAGCTACAGGTAATGCAGGAAGCTCGCGTCCTCTAACTTTTGCTTTTTTTGCGTCCTAACTCTTAAGGAGGGAAAAAGAAAATGATTGAACTTTTTCGCGAAGGCGGACCTTTCATGTATCCTTTGGGACTCTGGTCTATGCTTTCCATTGCGTTCTTTCTCGAGCGCATTTGGACGTATGCACGGCTGCGCTCCGAGGACGAATTGGCCGAAATCACCACCGACATCAACGCACGTATAGACTCGGGTGCTTCCATTGACCAACTCAAGGAATACTGTGTCGAGGTTGGCAAGCTAGAAGGTGAGGTGTACGGCGAGGGGCTCGAGCGCTTTGAACACTTGTCGCGCGAGCAACGCACGATGGAGGAGATGCGTGAGGAAATGAACGGCACGGTCGAACGCGCTGCCTTGGGATATCTCGAACGGTATCTGGCCGTTATCGACTTCGTGTCCAAATCCGTGGTGTTGCTCGGCCTGCTGGGTACGGTCAACGGTATGATCAACGCTTTTGAAGGTATTGCGGAAAAGGGCCTCGGTGAGCCGACGATCGTCGCAGCAGGTATTTCTGAAGCGCTGATTACCACAGTTACCGGCTTGGTAATCGCCGTACCTTCAATCGCCATCTTCACGTACTTTAGCAACCGCGCCTCGGGCAAGTCTGTTGAGTTTGAAGCATACGGCCACGGTTTTGTGGACGCCCTGCTGCGTCGCTGGCAAGGCACCCAAGCTGCCTAAGGGCGGCCTTTTTAGGAGGCATGAGATAGATGGCTGATAGAGTAGAAAAAAAAGAACTGGCCATGCCCGATCTGACGCCGATGATTGACGTGGTCTTTCAGCTACTCATCTTCTTCATGGTGACCGCTGTGTTCGCCATTACTCCGGGTTTGGATATTAAATTGCCCGAGGCCGAAGAGGCTCAGGCGCCGGAGAAGGAAAACCTCTTTATCGTCGTGGATCAGGACGGCAACATGAAACTGAACCACAAGTCAGTGACCTTTGCGACGCTCAAAGAGGAACTGCAGGCGAAGAGACAGCTGCTGGATAACACCACGATGATTATCATCCAAGGAGACGAGCGCTCCACGCACGGACAAATCGTCCAGATCATGGATATTGCTCGCCAAGTGGGTGTCATCGATCAGGTCATCGCCACGGAACCGCAGCGCAACTGAATGAGGTTTCTAGGCCCTTTCAAGAGGGGGAAGAACTGTGGTAGACGAGTATAAAAAACTAGTACAAGCTCAGCGCCAAAAGACAGCTTATATAGCGGTCGGCGCGGCCCTTTTCATTCACATACTTTTCATCCTGTCTAAGTGGGTGGTGATCGCCGCTGGTTTGGCGGGTGCCGGGGTGTTGATATACGCCTTATATTCGGCTACCACCGGTCGCCGGTTGAGCATGAGCGTGGCCTTTATGCTCTCGGTATCCATTCACGTTGGCGTCTTCGTTTACGATTATCTCTTTGGCATTGGCGAAGAACAGGAAAAGGAGGCGCTTATTATTTTCCGTGCTCCTCCGCCCATTCTCGAAAAGAACTTCGACTTAGCCAAGCGACCTGAGATATCCGAAGTGCAGATGGAGATGCTACAGTCGATGGCCCCACCGGATTTGCCACAGGATATATCGGCGATAGCCGATGTTAGTGCGGTAGGTAGCGATCTCTTGAGTTCAGTTTTACCCGGTACGCAGGTCTTGGGTGCCTTTTCGGGTGCCAAGGCCGAAGAGTTGGCCTTCGACGAGGTCGCGATGATCGAAGTGGCGGAAACGTCGGCACCAGTGCAAGAGGCTCTGAGCCTGAGGCATGAATTGCTCAATGTCGGCGACTTAGACATCGGCCGCTATCAAGCGGTCTTGATTCATGATCCCGACAATAAACGCAATATCCGCGGCTTCTTTAACATGACAGTTATTGACTACGATATCGCAGACAAGAATCGCGATAGGTTCCCAACTGCGGTAGAGGAGTTGATGCGCTATATGCGCGACCATACCCAAATTAATGCCCGTATTGAGGGCACGACCTTGGAATTTTCGGATCCGCGCATCATGGACGCCCCTATGATTTATGTGACGGGTAACGATGCTGTCTTGCAAATCAGCGATACAGAGAAAACTAACCTAGGCGACTACCTCAAGAATGGTGGTTTTCTCTATGCCGAGGAAATCCGCCAAAGCGACGCTGAGAACGGACTTGACGGCAAAGAAGCTGGGGTTTCGGGTACGCCGTTTGACCGCCAATTCAAGGCTCTGATGAAAAATCCGCTGGTGTTGGGTAGCGATGGCTCCAAGTGGCAGAAAGTGCCCAAGACCCACGATCTCTACTATAGCTTCTGGGATTTTCCCGACGGCCCGCCTATGGGTGGCGCACCGGCTGGCAATGTATTCGATTTGGAGATGTTGGAACTGCGCGGTCGGGTTGCGGTAGTCTTCAGCGACCTAAATATTAGCTGGTACTGGGGAGACCCGCTGGCTGATGCACGAGAGCGCGGGTTGCAGTTCGGAGTCAATCTAATCGTCTATGCGTTGACTCAGCCGGGCGGCATTGCCAACGTGACCCAGTTTACTCAATAAGCACCCTTCAAGCAGCAAGAAGCTCGGATGCCCTATCGGTAAGCCACCGGTAGGGCATCCTTATTTTAACCGTTCCCTTCCGGTCACGCCGATCCCCTTATCTGATCCCAGACGTCGAAGTATGTCGGAAAAGTTTTGCCGACGCATCCTGGGTCGTTGATGTGGATTCCGGGCACTCGCAATCCGACTAGAGCAAAACTCATAGCTACTCGGTGATCCTTATAGGTATCGATGCTGCTGCTTTTGGGTTTAGAAGGCATGATAGTAACGCCATCTCTGTGTTCTTCTACCGCCACGCCGAGCCGACGCAGTTGGGCGACCATAGCGGCAATCCGGTCGGTCTCCTGCCAGCGCGTGTGCTCGATGTTGCGGAGCCGCACAGGATTCTTGGCAAAGGGAGCGATCGCAGCTAGCGTCAGCGAGGTATCTGATATGGCCTTCATATCGACGTCGATTCCCCTGAGTTGGTCTGGCCCGATCACCTCAACTCCGCGGGTGTAACGGTTGACTGTGCAGCCCATTTTCTCGAGCACATCGACGAAGTGGATATCGCCTTGGGCTGAGTTGGCAGCAATGTCGGCTAAGCGTACCCGACCACCGGTGAGCGCAGCGGCGGCAAAGAAGTACGAGGCGTTGGAAGCATCCGGCTCAATGGCGTAGGCACGGGGCGTATAGCATTGGCTGCCAGCGACGCGAAAGCGCCGGTACTCGTCGTGCTCGACCTCGATTCCAAATGCCTGCATTACCGCCATAGTGATGTCAATATATTCGGTCTTGAACTCGCTGACCATTTCGATTTCCAAGCCGTTGTCGGCGTAGGGAGCGACGAGCAGTAGCGAAGTGAGGAACTGGCTGCTCTTGCTGGCGTCGAGCCGGGTTTTGCCGCCCCTGAACTCCTTGGCTTGCACTTCTATGGGTAGGCATCCGTTGGCAAAGCGCGAACGAGCTTCGATTCCGAGTTGGCCGAGTGCGTCGAGCAGGTCGGCCATCGGTCGGCTTTGGCGCATGGGCGCGTCGCCGTCGATGATGAAGGTTCCATTGCCGAGCGCGACATAGCTTGTGATTGACCGAGAAGTAGTGCCCGAATTGCCGATGTACAGCTCGGCACCATCGACGGGAATCCGTCCCCCATTGCCTGCGACCACAAAGTTGGCCGCCTTTGAATCGGCCTCTATAGAGACGCCGAGTTTGCGTAGCGACTGGACCATGTAGTCGGTGTCGTCGCTAAAGAGTGCGCCCGTAAGGTGCGATTCTCCGTTGGCTAGTGCCGCGACCAGCAGCGCCCGGTTGGTATAGCTTTTGGAACCGGGAACGGAGACTTCGGCGTCGAGAGGTTTTTGCAAGGGTTGTATTTCGAGCGAATCAGCGTTCATGTTTAAACTATGGCGGTTGGGAGGCATGATGCAAACGGCACGAGGCCATGCATAATCTGGTATCTCGCGGTGTTCTGAGCAATGCCTGCTTGGGAGGTCTTAGGCTGGAGGGCGCTGGTGTTTTCCTCTACATTTATTCGCAAAAGGAATGCGTCATGCCATCAGTCAAGAAGCCGGACGAGATCAAAAATTTACTCGAAGGTCCGGTCAACTCCATCCCCACCACATTTTTGCCCAACGGCCAACTAGATTGGGAGGGCATCGGCCGCATAATCGACGTTGGCATCGCCAGCGGTAGCAAGGTCAGCTTGCTGACCTACGGGGACAGCCAGCTTGAGTTCCTCAGCGATGAAGAAGTCGCCCAACTCACCCGCTTCTTGGTTGACCGGGTCGCCGGACAGGCGTTGACGGTGGCAGCTACTCGGCGTTGGCCAGACGACCGGGCGGTCCAATTCGCCGAGTATTGCCGCAGTTGGGGAGCCGACCTGCTGATGGTGCTGCCACCGGAACAAGCCCAACCGCAGGGCAAAATCGTTCAATATCGCAAAGTAGCCCAAGTTATGCCTCTGATGTTGGTGGGGTGTCCTTCCTATGAAATTCTCGACGCGCTACTCGACACGCCCAACATCTGTACCTTCAAAGAAGACGGCGCACTCGAATACGCAAAGGCGACTGTGCATCGCTATGGCGATCGGTGGAAATTTATGACTGGCGGCGGTCTATGGCGCAATTTCGCACAATGGCCCTGCGGCATCCGCGCCTTTTTTTCTTATCCATCTTCATTTGCTCCCCACATAGCACAAAGCTACTGGCGGGCCTTCCAAGACGGCGACGCCAAAACAGCCCAGACCATCATCACCCAAATCGAAGAACCTTTCTGGGGGGTGGCCACAGATGTGCTGGGTGGCGGCCAGGCAGTGTGGCGCACCGCGCTGGAACTCAATGGCATTGCCTCGCGCTGGTTGCGCCCGCCTATGGTCACGGCCACAGACGAGGAGGTGGAAAAGATCGGTGCCGTCTTGGATGCCATCGGGCTGATAAATCCCCTCTGAGACGAGCAACTCTTCTGCTAAGAATTGATTGCGGTTCAACTGCACAGTTTATCTCTTTCGCTGTAAGACGAATTAGCCATCCACACAGTGTATCACCGCCACCTCGCCGAATCCTAGCGTCAGCTCGAAGGCTCCGTCGCTGAGCGCGAGATATCGCTCCCCTAGGAGGTCACGGGTCGCGCCTATCTGCCAGCGCGGCTGCGCGTCCGCGCTGTGCGCTGTTCTACGTTGAGCGCGAAGATCAGCGACCCGCCCTGCCGAGAGTGGCGGCGAAAGGCGACGACGAGGTCTCCGGTGATGGCCACCTCGTCGAGGACCGCGAAGTGCGGTAGGTAAACCAGCGCGTACTCGGACCAATCCATCGTCGGGGTCACTAGGTCCATCGCCACGCTTTGTGCCCACAGGGCGCGGTAGAGCGCGCGGTGGTGCTGGATGAACTGGACGCCTTGGTCGTTAAAATCAAATGCGTCGTCGCTTGGGCCGCTGTAGGCAATGGCCACATCGGTGCGCGGAATGGCCAGCGGCAGATGGTCGGCGATGCGGCCGATTGCGGGGCAAGAGCACTTATCGCGGTGTTCACAACACCGACCCGGACTTGGAGCCTTATGAATGCGCCGTTACTTGAGGAATTTGACGGCGGTGGAAATTCTTTGCTCCTAAATACAGGGGATGTAGATTGTATTTATACCATTTCTCACTTGAGGATACCTGTCACGCCGCCGTGCCTGACACCGGTCGGAGAGCACTGAAGGCCAACCGGTAAACACGTCAGCAATTAATACGGAGGAAATCATGGCTAGTCATCTCGAAGACGTCGAGTACAAAGACGGCAAAAAACACGGCCCTTGGGTGCTGTACTACGCCGACGGCGGCAAGCGGCGCGAAGGCGCTTTTGACATGGGCAAAAAGACGGGCAAATGGGTGGAATACCACAGAAACGGCCGGCCCGCTAGTATCAATCACTACCAAGAAAATCAGCTCACCGGCGACCACGTGGCGTACTATGAAAACGGCAAACGGAAACAGGCTGGGCAATTCAACGAATACCGCGGCAAGAGCTCGGACGGGCGCAAGACGGGCACGTGGACTTTTTACGCCACGGATGGCGAGACAGTCTGGCGGCGCATTACCTACAAAGACGGCCGCCGCTGCCGCGAGGACGAGCATCCTCTCGGTCTATGCCGAGATTGCGACAAGCCGGTGGAATCGCCCGCGTGGGAACACTGTCCTCGCTGCGACGCCGAGTTGATATAGAGGTTCAATTTGCAAAATCGACCAACAACCTATAGGAGAACGCTATGAGCGAACATAGTGCTGTACCCGTACCCATGACCGAAGAGCAGAAGTTTTTTTTCGACCTGCAAGGCTGGATCTTGCTGCCCTCGGTGCTGTCCGAGGCGGAAATCGCAGCGATGAAGGCCGAAGTGTACGACGGTGCCAAACAGGGTTATCAAGGTGCCTTGCAGGAACTGTTGGACCATCCGGCGGTGGTCGGCATTCTCACCGAAATCCTCGCCGAGGAGCCGTACCTCGGGGACGAGTACCATAGCTTCCGCTGCGAAAATTCCTTTATCACGGTGCGACACGCCGGCTGGAAAAGCACCGACAACGGCACCGGCATGCCGCACGTGGTGCGCCCGCCGCAACAGGCCAATGCCATGCGCTACCAAGTGGCAGGCAACAAGATATTTTCCGGGCTGACGCGGGTGGTGTGGGAGCTTGAAGAAGTAAAAGCCGGCCAAGGGGGCACCACGTTTCTCTCCGGCTCGCACAAGGCCCATTTCAACTACGGCGGCCCCGATCCCAACCGGCCCAATATAGGCGAATCGCCTTGGGAGGAACGCATGCGGGCGGCCATGGCCCAATATAGCTGCCCGCCCGGCTCGGCGATTGTCTTCACCGAAAGCCTGCTACACGCAGCCAACGATTGGCGCAATTCAGACAATCCGCGCTGTGCCGTCTTCAATTGCTACAATTCCTTGTGGGCGCAATGGCACCGGCTCAACCTCAGCCACGAGACCATCGAGGCCATGCCGCCCAAGCGCCGCTCGCTGTTTCGCGGCACTTGGCAAATAGGCGGCGACAACCGCGCCTATTCGCTGGACAACCGCTCGGTTTGAAGGCTCCGTAGGCCGCGATGATCTCATGGAGAAAGAGAAAATAGACTATGCCCAAACCTGTCGCCGATAAACCGCTCAATGCGTACCTCTATCCCGAAGGAGGTCCCGGACGCCAGCTCAAGGCCCGCTTGCGGGCCGGGGAGGTATTGGTGGGTGGCATGATTGCCGAGTACGTGCGGCCGTCGCTGGTCAAGTGCTTCCAGCAGGCCGGCTGCGATTTTATCTACATTGAGTTTGAGCACGGCTATTTCGATTTGACCGCGCTAGCCGATACCGTACAGGCCGCACGCGACAATGGCCTGCCGGTCATTGCCAAAACCCCGCAGCTAGAACGGGCCGCAGTGGCCAAGCTGTTGGAATGCGGCGTGGTGGGGCTACAACTGCCGCGCACGGAATCGCGAGCGGACATCGAGACTTTACGCAGCTATCTCAAGTTTCCGCCCTTGGGCACCCGGGCCGCCGCGCCGGGATACGGCAACAGCGACTATTGCAAAGTCGCAGACCACCGGGCGTGGATGGCGACACAGGACGAGGAAATATCCCTCGTGGTGCATATAGAAACTCGACAGGCGTACGAGCGGGCCGAGGAAATCGTCTCGACGCCGGGGGTGGACATGGTCTATGTCGGCCCGGGCGATTTTTCCGTGGAAATGGGGCAGCCTGGAAAGCCGGATCACCCGGATGTGCGCGGCCCGATGGAAGAGATCCTACAACTGTGCAAAAAGCACGGAGTTCCGTTCGGCACCACAGCTTCGGGGCCGGAGGCGGCCCGGCGTTGGGTGGAACAAGGGGCCTTGTTCTTTGAGGCCGAGGACGAGCGCAACCTGATCTTGGCGGGGGCGACCAAGCTGGTGGAAGCGTACCGGGCTTTCTGCTAGCACTGGCCCCAAATTCGTGACGCCTGTAGATCCCCATAGCAAATCGGGTGCTCGGAAGCGAATGGCCGAGACCTTTATCAGCGAGGCCAACTTGAGAGAGACTCCTGCCGGAGCGAGCCAACCCCTTTCCGTGCGGGCCTTTTTGTTAGGGGCCTTGCTGTGCTTGCTCATTGGCGTCGGCACCATCTACGCCAACGCCATCATCCAAGGCACCTTCATGGCTTGGTGCTTCAGCAACCCCGTCGCGCTCTTTCTGTTCTTCTACCTCGTGTTGGGCAATATCTTGGTCGGAACCTTGGCCCGCAGTTTGGCGCTGAGGCGGGAGGAGTTGGTGCTGATCTACGCCATGATGATGGTGTCGGCCTCGATTCCCACCTTTGGTTTGGTCGAGCACTTACTGCCCATGATCACGGGGGTCTTTTACTATGCTACCCCCGAAAACAATTGGGGTGAACTAATCCAGCCCTATGTTCCCGCCTGGATTGCTCCCAGCGATGAGAATTTGATCCAAGGTTTCTACGAGGGCCTGCCCAAGGGGATGCCGGTGCCTTGGGAAGGCTGGCTGGAGGCGTTGGGCTATTGGTCTGTTTTCCTCCTCGCCCTCTATCTAGTGTCGATTGGCCTGATGGTGCTTTTGCGCCGACCGTGGATGGAAGGGGAACGCTTGCTCTATCCGATGATGCAGGTCCCCATTGAGATGATCAACGGACGCGAGGGGGCGTCTTTGGTGAGCGCGGTCTTCCGCCAACCGCAGATGTGGATCGGTTTTGCCTTGCCCGTCCTAGTCGGCTGCTGCAACGCCCTGCACAATTACTATCCGCAATGGCCGGGGCTGTACTTTCGCTCCAGTATGTACTTGTTCCGCGATACCATCAACTTGCCCTTTGAGTTTTCCTTTTCGCTGGTGGGTTTTTCCTATTTCATCAACCGCAACCTAGCCTTGGGAATCTGGTTTTTCTATTTACTGGCCTTGGTCGAGCAGGGCTGTTTCAATATTCTCGGCGTCCACAGTACGGAAAAACTGGGCTGGTTTAGCAATCCCAGTTCCCCCTATCTGACCCATCAGGCCTTGGGGGCCATGCTGGTATTCGCGCTATATACTTTGTGGAAGGCGCGCTTCCACTTGCTGGCGGTGGTGCGCCGGGCGTTCAGCCGCGGCCGCGGCGACGATAGCGACGAGATTATGTCGTACCGAGCGGCTTTGTGGACGGTGCTGGTGGGGTTGGCCATCATGGTGGTGTGGCTCGAGGCCTTGGGCATCCCCTTGGTGGCGGTATTGCTCTTAGTCGCGGTGGCGATGCTGATCTTCATCGCCTTGTCGCGGATTGTCGCCGAGGCTGGGGTAGCGCTGGTGCGAGCGCCACTCATCGCGCCCGATTTTGTCATGGCCAGCATGGGCACCTCCTTCCTCGGGCCGAAGGGCTTGACTGGCCTGGCCTACACCTATCCGTGGACTGCGGATATCGTCACCTTCCCCATGGCTGCCTGCGCCAATAGCCTGAAGATGATCCACGAGGTGGTGCGGGGAAGAAAGCGGGCCTTTTTCTGGGGCATGGTGCTGGCCTTGGTCGTTACCTTGGCCGGCGCGTTCTGGATTGTGCTGTACCTGTCCTATCGGCACGGCGGGATCAATCTCAATAGCTGGTTCTGGTTCACCTCTTCCTCCGTTCCCCTCTCCTATATCTCGATGATGATGAGCAGTCCCTCGACTACGGATCTAGGCGGCTGGCTGTTCACGGGCTTGGGGGCGGGGCTGATGTGGCTGCTGATCGGGGTACACCAGCGGGTCATGTGGTGGCCCATTCATCCGCTGGGCTTGGCTATGACCGGGACGGTCTTCACCTCGGGGGTGATGTGGTTCAACGTCTTTTTGGCTTGGGCCGTAAAGGGCTTGGTGCTCAAGTACGGCGGGGGCGTTTTGTACCGTCAGACCCGGTACTTTTTTGTCGGCATGATCTTGGGTGCCTTTGTCGTGGCCGGGACTTGGCTGGTCATTGATTTTATCACCGGGAAGCAGGGCAATTTTGTGTTGATATGGTGATTTCAATTAGGAAGTGAGAATTAGGAATTACGAATTGAGCAATTGAGCAACGTACCAATTCCTAATTCCTAATTCCTAATTGATTCAATACGCCACACTGACTGCGCCGGTGTGTTCTTCCCGCGCCTCGTCCGTATCCACCCGCACCTGATACAGATACGTCCCCGGTGCCACGGCGCGGCCGTCGGTGCTGCGGCCATCCCACAAATGCACATGGCGGCCGCTGCGCTGGTGGCCCCGGTAGAGCGGCCGGACTAGACGGCCCGCAAGGTCGAATATATCTACCGCCACTTGACCGGTCTCCACCAATTCCAAAAGCGAGTATTCGACGCCGACCGCGTCGTTGATTCCATCCCCGTTGGGCGTGACCACGGGCGGCTGCGCCCGCACTTCGCTCACGAGGCGGCCGCGCAGGCGTATGCCAGCCCACACTTGGTTGCTGTCTAGCGCAAAGGTGGCGTCTCCGCCCTGCACCTGCTGGCCCACTTCGAGGGGACGTTTCGAGTCGAACACCCAGCCCTCAAAGGCCGTGCCAAAGTGAAAGACCTCGGCGCGCAAGAACACCTCGACCAACTTCTGACTATCGGTGGCGTCCATGTGCGGCAGCGACAGCACCAAACGCTGGTGCGCGAGGTCGGCGGCCCAATCCACTCCATCCCCGTTGACGTGTATGGAATCGATGCCGACAAACCGTCCCGAGGTTTGCAGCACTAACTGGTCGAAACCGCTGTTGTCCGGGGATAGTCCCGGTTTGAAGGCATAAGTAAACGGCGTCACTTGACCCGGCTCGGCTTCCACCGGCCAGATCTCGCCGACCACTTGGTCGGCTATGGGCGGCTGCGAAGCGGTGAATTCGACGAAGTGGAGTCCGGCACCTTGGAAGCCCTTCGGCAAGAGCAAGACCTGAAGTTGCAGGTACTGTCGGGCGCTCGGCGCGATAATGGGCGTGCCAGTGCTGTCGGTAAAATCGTAGGTTCCGGACCAGGGATTCCAATGGTCTAAGTCCGTGGTAATGTCGGCTTTATTGCCCTTCAGCTTGTCGTAAGCCGTGCGCGTGAGGGGCTGGCCAGCCTCGTCGCGAAAGGTCTGCTCGTCGCCGCGACCGGTAAAGCGCCAGTAGCGATTGGGGTCGGTTGTGGTGCCGTTGCGCGTGCGAATCTTGACGCGGGCATCCCGTTCGCTAAAGCCGGACCAGCGCAGGTCGCCCACAGTGGCTGGGCCGCCCAAGTCGAAGATCTGCGTTTGGTAGAAACCCTCCAAGACGTAGCCTTCTCCGTATGCTTCGAATTCGGCGACTTCCCAATCGCGTTGGCGGAAAGCCATGCTCAGCACCAGCCGGTCGGCGGCTTGGGGCGGAAAGAGGAGATCGACGATGCTGGAGCGGTTGTCCGTCTCTGAGACGATGACCTCATCGCGGTCGTCGTCATAGGCTGTGAGGATGAATTGTTCGATGAAGCGCAGGGGAAACTGAGGCGAGGGATAGAACCGCACGCGGTTGACCAGGAAGCGCCCGCCCAAGTCGAGAATGAGTACGACGCGCGCGCCGACGTGTTCCGAATCGGTGTTTTTGAACACCGTGGTCGAATCGCCGTCGGCGATTCCAGCGCTCACTTCGTTTTCTGTTTCGAGAAAGCCGCCTACGCCAAAGCGGGCGCTCTTGGGACCGCCGCCTCGGTCTTTGGCGGCGAGTGCTAAATTATCGTCCGCGGTGACCAGAATGGGCGTCGCTTGGCCGCCCGCAAACAGCAGGCCTTCGGCTCGCCCGCCAAAACCCGCAGCGGCTTCCTCCCAGGTCAGATGGACGATGTCCACCCCTTCCGTTTGTGCGGGCGGGGGGCCGCCAATCCGGTACAGGGTCAAGCCCCAGTTGTCGCATGGCCACAGGGCAATAGCGGCCCATACCGCTAAAAAGGACGCTCTCATGTCGCTGCACTCCATTGGAGATGGCCCCATTATAAAACGACTCGGACGGCGAGACAACTGCGGGGTGTGCGGCTGTTGGAGCGAGTCGTCGCTTGACCTATCTTTCCCAAGTCAGTCTAACTCAACGAGCACATTAGGAGGAGCATAATGGGAGTGTGGATCGAAAAAGCACCGATGCCGACCAATCGGCACGACCTGCAGGCCATTGCTGTAGAAGGCGAGATCTATGCCATTTCCGGGGCCGGAGACTATACGGTCCACGCGGTTGAGATCTACGATGTGGCCAGCGACACTTGGCGGCCGGGGCCGCCCATTCCCACGCAGCGGGGGTGGTTCGGCGCGGCGCGGATTGGCGACGAGATTTACGCCTGTGGTGGCAAGCGGGTGCGCTCGGAGGAGGAGAAGCAGCAAACCGGCGACAACTACCACTTTGAAATCCGCGACAGCGTCGAGGTCTTGAATCTAAAGACGCAGACTTGGTCCGCAGCCGCGCCCTTGAGCAAACCCCGAGCCGGTCTGGTGGCCGTTGTCTGCAAGGGGAAGATCTATGCGGTCGGCGGCAACAGTATGAACGCCGAGCCAGCAATCGGCCAGCAGCACCTAGACCGAGTCGAGGTCTTCGATCCGGCCACGGCCCGCTGGACCTTGGGGGTGCCTCTGCCCAAAGCAGTCCAAGGGCCTGGAGTCGCCGTGGTCGATGACAAGATCTACGTTGCGACCGGGATTGGCGGCGACGGACCTCGGCCCGACTTCAATGTCTTTGACCCCGATACCGGTGGTTGGTCGCCGCTGCCACCCATTCCCACGCCGCGCTGCGATCCGGGCTGTTTGGCCGTGGGGCGCAAGATATATGTTTTTGGTGGCTGGGGCGGATCGGCACCCTATCACACCGAGGTCGAAGTGTACGATATTGACGCCGGCACTTGGTCCAGCGAGACCCCCATGCCGGTGAAAAAAGCCTGGATGGCCACTGCGAATGTTGGCGAGCGAATTTTTGTCATGGGTGGGGCCCACAAGTGGGAGGACCGAGAGGGGTACAACTGGATCGCGGATCTGCACGAGTACGTGCCCTAGGCTGGCGCTCATGTCCACCGGGGTCTCCCTGGTCCTAGCGGCCATTCTACTGGGCTGCCAAGCGCAATCCGGGCGGGAACAGAGCGAGCCGTCAAAGGCCCCCTTTCACTTTGTCGATGCCAGCCGAGAAGCGGGGCTGGATTTCAGGAACGTCTCCGGCAGCCCAGAACAGAATTACGTCCTCGAGTCCATGTCCACCGGGGCGGCTTTTCTCGACTACGACAACGACGGTTTTCAGGATCTTTTCGTCGTCAACGGGACGCGGTTGGAATACCAGTCCGAGGACGCACGCAACCGGCTTTTCCACAACGAGTTGGGCGCTGGCGGGACGCGGGTTTTTCGCCAAGTGGAAGCCGATTTAGGCATTGGGGGCTGGGGCATGGGATGCGCTGTGGGGGACTACGACAACGACGGCGATGTCGATCTGTACGTCACGTATTGGGGCCCCAACCAACTCTGGCGCAACGACGGGGCGGGCCGCTTTGCCGAAGTTGCTGCTGTTGCCGGCGTGGATGACGGGCGCTGGGGTTCTAGCGCTGCCTTTGGGGATGTTGACGGGGATGGGTGGCTCGATCTGTACGTGACCAATTATCTCGAATTCGACTTGGACAATCCACCCGCGGGCGGCTCTAAATGCCACTACAAAGGGCTGTACGTGTACTGCGGGCCAGAATACGCCGGCCGACAGGCGGACCGGATTTACCGCAACCGGGGCGATGGAACGTTTCGGGACATGAGCGATTCCACTGGAGTCGGCACCCTGCGCTACCCGGCGATGGGGGTCGTCTTCAACGACTTGGACCGCGACGGCGATCTCGACCTGTACGTGGCCAACGACACCGAACCCAACCTGCTCTGGCGCAACGACGGCGACTGGCGCTTGGCCCAAGTGGCCGTCCAGGCCGGGGCCGCGTACAGCGGCGACGGTTTGCCGCAAGCCAGCATGGGGTTGCACGCCGGCGATTTTGACAACGACGGCGATCTCGATCTCTTTGCAACGCACTTTTCAGAAGAGCTCAATACCCTGTACTGCAACGAGGGGCTTTGGCGCTTCCGGGATTGCACCCGCGAGGTCGGCTTGAGCCAAATTGAGGCCCCCTACTTGGGATGGGGAACGGCCTTTGTCGATTTTGATCGGGACGGTTGGCTCGACTTGTTCGTCGCCAACGGGCACGTCTATCCGCAACTGGATCAGAGCTACGCCGATTTGCGCTACGCGCAGCGCAATTTGCTCTACCGCAACGAAGGTGGGCGGTTCAGGGAGGTGGGAGAGCAGAGCGGGGCCGGGTGGAAGTTGCAGAAGGTGAGCCGCGCCGCAGCCGTGGGCGATTTTGACAACGACGGCGATGTCGATGTTTTCATTATGAACTTGAACGATACGCCGACCCTGCTGCGCAATGACAGCGAGGCGGACAACCGCTGGTTAGGTCTGCGGCTGGTAGGTGCCGAAGGGCGGATTGCCATTGGTGCCGAGGTGCGAGTGCGAGCGGGCGGTATCGAGCAAGTGCGGGAGGTCCATCGCGGGTACAGTTTTCAGGCTCAAAACGACCCGCGCTTGTTGTTCGGCCTAGGATCGGCGGCAGAGGTGGAGCAAGTGGAAATCCGCTGGCCTTCGGGGCGGCGGCAGGTGTTGCAGGGTCTGCCGACCGGGCGCTATGTGGAAGTGGTGGAGCGGCCCTGACGATCGTTTTCAGGCGGGTCGAGCTGGATTTGCGGGATTGCTTCTTCAAAGATGCGCACTTGGTCGGCGTATTCCTCTCTGTAGCGGGCGACCAATTCGTTGAAGTGCCGTTCCTGCTCGATGACGCGCAAGATCGCCGCTATGCGCTTATGCACTGCTTGTAAAGGAGCAATTTCCCCGCCGCTGCGCCCTTTGAGGCGGAAGATCGAATATCCGCTTGGCACTGCTATCGGGCCGACCAAGGTACCGATTTCGGCTGCTAAAGCATGGTCCACTAGCGCGCCGTAGATTCCTTTTTGATACGAGTGGAGGTGAATTTTCCCTCGGCCGTCGGGGCCCCCGTGGCGCTGGCTCAGGGAGGCCAAATCGGCTATGGTTTCGCCGCGGTCTAGACGCTGGCGCAGGGCCTTAGCTTGGTCGTGGTCATCCACTAGGAGTTCGTCTAGCCACATTTCCACCGGGGTGCGAAATTGTTCCCGATAGTCTTGGTAGTACTGGGCCACCGCCGCATCGGTTATGGTTATTTTGTCGCCAATCTCGCTTTGGCGTAGGGCGAGGATGAGCATTTCCTCGGTTTTGCGCTGCTTCCAGTAGCGCATGGCCGGGCTCTCGGTGTGGCCAGCCTCTTTGGCCGCGTGCCAGACTAGCGTCTTGGGAATGGGCAATTTCCAGGCTGCGCGGATTATTTGCAAGCTGTCGCCCAAGGCCGGTACCTGCCCACTGCGGCGGAAAGATTCAATGTAGTGGGTCGCGGTTATGCGGCCGCCGTCAAAAATGAACAGCGGCGCCGAACCTTCCTTGGGGGCGAGGGTGGGATAGGGCTCGACCGCGGGGTCTTGGGCCATAAGGACGGCCAGACCAGCGGAGTGCAGGCGCAAATTCAAGGAAGTCGCCAATTCCTCAATCAAATCCTGATGTTCGGCGACGAAGCGCTCTTTCCACACATCTTTGTACAAGTCCCGGCGATACTGAGCGAAATCGGCACGGCGTTCGTCAGTGCAGAAAACTAGCTGGTAATTTTTGCTCAGGGGCAGGATTTCGGTTAGGGAACCTGGCTCTACGTTGGCAAAGACCTGGACGGGAATGCCGTGATTGGCGGCACCGACGCGGTTGACATAGCCCAAATCGCCGCCATGCCCGGCGGATTGCAGGTCGATTGAATGGGCCCGAGCTAGGGAGGCGAAATCGTCGGCGGTGGCTATCTGTCGGCGCAATTCCACTGCTTCGTCGCGGGTCTTGACCAACAGGCGGAGCAATCGCTTTTCGCGCTGAAAGTCGCCGGCGACAAAGAGTTCCTCGAGTTCCTCGTCGGAAATCTCGATCCGGGCGCTGACTTTGACGCCTTGGTAGGTGTTGATGACCTTTTCGCGAAATTTCCAAGCGAGTTTGTTCTTGAAGGTCCGCACCGTGTCTAAGCCGTGGGCGCGGGCCGCGTGGGCCAGTAGTTTCTGGTCTATGAGCGATTGCAGATAGTCGCGGCGCGCGGCATCGCCGCTCTCTGTGGATTTTAGGCCGGGGCCTAACGAGGCAATAAGACGCTCTACTTCAACGGTAAAGATAGAGTCGCCACCGACTTGGGCGACGGCGATTTGCGGGGCGGCTTGCTCCGGCGCAGGGGATGGTTGGACCGCGGCGGGTTGGTCTTGTGGGGTACAGGCAGACAGAGCATAACTAAACGCCAAACACGGCATTGAAACGAGGGTGCGATACATGACGGTTCCTTTGCAGACTCAAGGGGTGCGGTTGAGCAGTTGAGCAAATTATAACCAATCGAAGACGGCAGCAAACGGGCCGTTTTAGGCACGCCCAAAGGCGCGGTGAAGCGCTGGCTGGTGCGCGATGGGCTTGCCTTCCCTCGGCTGCTGCCCGAGCGCGAGTCTTTTATTTTGCTTGATTTTTAATTTTTAAATTTCGTACCTTGCAGTTGGAGCAATAACAGGTTGGGAAATCCCAGCGAAATCGGCTTTTGTCCAACTTGATCGCGGAAAGGAGGAGAACGCATCAGGATCAGGGAAGTATTCCAGTTGCGAACGCAAATTTTATCGTCTTATGAGAAAGGAACAAACATGACACGTCGCATTACGACGGCTGCTTTGGCTCTTACTTTGGGCCTCGCGGTCAACATTTCGGCGCACTCGCCCGAAGGCGCTATTTTTCCGGCCTTCCAGTGGCCACCGGGCCTCGAGCCCGTGCTGGACGGCGTCGGCAGTGAGTACGATATCGTTCCCGAAGCGTACTGGCAGACCACCGAGCAGTTTCCCGACACCCAGGGTGGTCGGGAAATAGATGCGTCAAATTTTGACGCCAAAGCCACGGTGACCTACAGCTTGGGGACCAACCGGCTCTATTTTTACAGCCAAGTATTCGACGACATCAACCGGCCGGGCGATACCTGGCAGATTCTCCTCGACGGCGATCACAGCGGGGGTGAGTGCTATCCGGGTGATGAGCGTTTGGACGGCTCTCAGTGCTATCAGACCGAAACCTACAACAATATCGGCGACACGTTGTTAGGCTCGGAAATTGTCCACTTCTTCTGGGGCGCAGCGACTTGGCTGCCCGAGGAGGGCTGGTACAATGCGGTGGCTACCTTTGAGGGCGAACACTACGGTCCGGGGACGACCTGGCTGGAAATCCGCTTGGCACCCACCGACGACATCAATCCCGCTGGTCCCGGCGAGTCGATCCTCCACGAGATGCAAGAGAACAACATAATCGGCATCCACTACAACTGGATGGATTACGATGTCGGCTGCCGCCAGGCCCGCGAAGGCGAAGAGTGCGGCGGTTGGGACGCTTTCTACAACCTGAGCCAGAGCGACATTGGCTTTAGGAACGCCGATGGTTGCAGCGATTTCTTCTTGTCGCCCATTGATGAGAGCGTTGACTTCGGCGCTATTCCCTCGGCAGTTGAAGCTACGACTTGGGGCCGGCTCAAGGCCGGTTTCGTCAATTAAGCTATCCTTCATCTCTGGTGTTGTTTTCGCTGCCTGGCGCACCATCTCGGTACGCCAGGCAGCGTATTTTAGCCCAGTAAGTATGGTATGAAAGCCGCGATGTTGCGCCTAGCCCTGCTGTCTTTGCTGGCTCCGACCTTGTCTTGGGGGCTCACCATTTATCGGGTTGGTGGCTATGGGATGCCGCAACCTGAATTGGCAGACAATCCGGACGTGGAGTTCGTCCAGTTGAGTTGGGAGGACTTCGCCGCGGGAGCCGAGGGCGTGATGGTCGGCTTGGAGGTCGGCAATCAGGGACGGCTCGCTCCCGTATTCATCCCTTCGGACGAGAATATGGCGGTATCTTCCTTTGCCCGAGGCGGCGGTCCCGGCAGTTGGAAGTACAATTTTCTCACCAAAGGCGAAGAAATCGATTTGATCGCCGACGGCGACGCAACCACGTTTCTCGACCCGGCGGTCCTAGTCGCGCGCTCGGAGTCGTCGCTGGTGTACCTCGATCTGGGCGGCCGCTTCCTAGTGAATCAGGTCGTCGTCTATCCCCGTCCGAACCATCCCGACCGCCTGATCGAGGGCTATACCTTGTACTCATTGCCCAAGGGGACGATAAGGCCACAGGGCAAAAATGTAATCGCGCGGGGGACCGACAACCGCAATCCGCGGCTCGAAATCAACTTTGTTCCCCGCCTGCTCGACCAGATACAACTCAATATCCATCAAACAGAGGGTTGGGAAATCGCCGAGTTGGAAGTCTATGGCGAGGGCTATGTGTCCAGTGCCCTGTACACTTCTGGAGCGTTCGATCTCGGCCAGCCGTCCAGCTTGGGTGAGATCCGCTGGTCGGGCTTCCAAGATACCGGTGCCAGATTGGTCCTCCGCACGCGCAGCGGCCACACGGTAGATCCCAACCGCTACTGGCGTTTTACCGGCCGCGGCGAGGAAAAGACCTTCCGCAATGCCCGCGGCGTGCCCTTGACCGCAGCCGACTACAACAACCTGAAGGGCAACAAAGCCGAAATCACCACGGATCTGAACAATTGGAGTTCGTGGTCGGGCCCCTACGATTGGGCCGATAGTCTCGGCACGCCGATCACCTCGCCAGGTCCCCGACAATTCATCCAAATGCAATTGGATTTCGCGCCTAGTGGATTGGAGGGGGCAGCCATCGATTTTATAGAATTCCGCGTCACCCAGCCGCCGGTGGCCGGGCGGGTGCTCGGCGAGATCTGGCCGATTGAGGTGAAGCCGGGGGAAGAGACGGCCTTTGTCTATGCCATGCGGCCGGATTTTACCGGGGGCGAAAGCGGCTTTGATCGCTTGGTGCTGGAAACCTCAGGGCAGTTCACCAGCGTTGATTCGGTGCGCGTCAACGAGGAATTGCAGGATTGGCGACTCGCCGAGCCATTGGCGGACCAGCGGCTGGTATTGGAAGTGGCACGCATGGACCGGAGCAAGACCGGCCGCGTAGTGGAGATTTTCTTTAAGGGGCGGGTATTCCGCTTTGGCACGGTTTTCGCCGCACAGGTCTTCGACAGCCAACGTCCGCTGGAAGTGGGGCAGTTGGTAGAGGATGGAGATGCGACCTTCCGCCTAGACGGCAACCAGCGCTCGGTGGGGATTGAATTGGGCCGCGAGACCGTCAGTGAGTTGGTGCTCAGTTCGCGGGTATTCACGCCCAATGGCGACCGGGTCAACGACCAGGTCCATATCGAGTACATCCTGCTTGAACTGGCCGGCACCGGGGTGGTGGAAGTGGGCATATTCGATCTGGCGGGTCGCCGGGTGCGCCAGCTCTATCAGGGGGCGGATACCAGCGGCCAATACGCGCGGACCTGGGATGGCAAGGGGGATGGCGGGAGCGTGGTCGCACCGGGCATTTATCTCTACCGAGTGCAGGTGGATACGGACGAGGGACGGGAGGAAAGCAGCGGACTAGTGGCAGTTGTGTATTGAACGAATTCCACGGGAGGGAGTACTATGGAGAGCATTTATCTGCGCTGGGCCGGATGTGGACACTTCGAGGCGTTATTGGGCGATATTAACGTGTGCTTCGATCCCTATCTCTTCGGCGAGGATCTCGAACGGGCCGAACCGATATTCGACTACATTTTTATCAGCCACGAGCACTTCGACCATTGTCATCCCAAGAGCCTGCGCAAGCTCTGCGAGGGCGACCGCTTTAAAAAACTTTTCGTCCCCATTGGCTGTCTGACGCCCAACGAGCCTATTGACGAAAAGTACGGCGATGCCGCTTTTGCGCGCGACCTGCCCATCACCAAGCACATCCCCGCCGACAAGGTCCAGGTGGTTTATCCCAAGTACCAAGATGTCGAGCGCTATGGCCGTCGCGAATTTCCCGGGCCCTTTGAGTTCGATTTGGGGCCGATTCAGGTCGAAGTGTACGAAAGCGGCGAAAGCGCCCGGCCCGACCTGCCCACTTGCGCGTACCTCGTCACTCATGCTGCAAGGGACGTAGCCATTTTCCACACCGGGGATTTGCACGGAGCCTATCCGCCGTTGGAGAATCTGCGCGGTCGCGTCGATTACTTGGTACACATGAAGACGCCGATGGGGCCGCTCATCAATGCGGTGCAGCCCAAGTTTGTCATTCCCACCCACTACCGCACCGATCGCCAGTCCGAGCCGATTCCGGCCGGGCACTGGCCACCCAATCTGACCGACGTCAACGCCTTCCTCGAAGACTTGCGGGAGCAGATTGACGGCAAGGCCCAATTGTTGCCTTTTACCGCGCCCGTTCAATACGAAGTGGAGATGCCGGCCAAAAAGGTCAAGTGGGAGTGGGAGTGGTACAATTCTTGGGATATTCCGGCCTGGAGAGAAGAGTAGGGGCAATCCCTTGTAGTTGCCCAATCTCCTGTGGACGGTGTATAGCCATCCTAAATCCTTCACTAGACGATCCGCAGATGGACGCAGAATAGTAGAAACAAGACGATCCGCAAGCTGAATCGGTTAAGTCATACAGGACTGTTATCGAAAGAAACGCATGAGCAGGAAAAGGTACGGCCTTCTCGCCTTGGTGTTGCTGTCGTTGGCAGCCGACTCCCTAGCGCAGACGATCGCCTTGGGGGAAGGGGAACGTGCGTGGTCGGGCGGTGGGGAAGAAATCGACCCGCAATTCCGCTTGTCCAATACTGAGTTGGCCATTGGCAATACGCCGGGCGGCGTCATCGACTTCGCCTTTGCCGAAGGGTGGATTTTCCCGCAACAGATCGACACGGGGCGCAATTTGGCACTAGGCGCGGCCGACAGAGGCGGCGGCATGAGCTCGCCCCTGCCCTCGATCAGCCAAGAGTCGCTGGCGGCCATGATCGACGAGGATGCAGAAACGGCCTTTCGCCGCAAGGCCAGTGCCGCCGGGGAAGTGGTCATCGCCCGCGGCATCATTATGGACTTGGATTTGGGCGCCCGCTTTGGTGTCAACCGGATCCGGTTTTTCCCGCGCAACACCATTCGCGCCAATGCGGAGTTCAAGTTCGAAAACGACTTTATGCGCGGCTATTCTCTAGAACTAAACGACGGCAGCGAAGAGACGTCCGTGGAAGGCCGCCCGCAGTACACGACCTTCGTCCGGGTCGAGGACAATACAGACGCCGTCGTCGATTTGTCCCTGCCTCTGCAATTCGTGCGCTATGTGCGGCTGGTGTCGCTGTCCAATATCGGCTTTGAAGTCGATGAGTTGGAGGTGTTTGGCGCTGGCTTCGTGCCCGAAGCCCAGTACCTGTCGGATATCTTCGACTTAGGCGATCTGGCCAATTGGGGCAATTTGCGCTGGAGCGAGCGGCGCGAGGGCATCGCCGGCCTGTCGGATATTCGCGTTTTCACCCGTTCTGGCCGCGACACGACGCCCTTTGTCTTCAATCGCTTCAACACCGATTTGCAGGAAGTGCCTTGGCAGGCGTCGGCCGAAATCAACGGCGTCTTGCTCGATGACTTGCCCATTGACGAGGCGTTCGATCACTACAATTCCCAACCCGAATCCGTCCGCCAGGACCTCACCCTCTCGCAGGCCGATCACGCCGGTCTGCCCCTCCAGCAAAAAGCGCCCATCCGGGACGACCTAATCAACTGGAGCAATTGGTCGCCCCCCTATCCGTTGGAGGGCATGACCCCGGCGGGCACGCCGATTGTCTCGCCCGGTCCGCGGCAGTACTTCCAGTTCAGGATCGATTTTGTCAGCCGCGATTTTCTCGCCGCGGCCGGGGTTGGCACCCTGTCCTTTGATGTGGCCAGGCCCGTGCCGGCCGAAAAAATCGTCGGCGAAATTTTTCCCCGCGATGTCGCCGCTGGGGAGGTGGTGGAGTTCACCTATGGGGCGCGAGTGGGCATCCGGCCACAGGATACGGGTTTCAATCGCTTTGAAATATCCTCGCCAAGCATCTTTGAAAAAATTGGCCGTATAGAGGTGCTCAATGCCCAGGACGAGCTCATCGCGGGAGAGGATTTTGACGTGATCCTCGCGGAGGCTCAATTGCCGCTGCACAAGGGAGAGTTCAGCATTGAGAGCGCTGCCGACGGCCGCTTTGTCGTTGGCTTTCCACTCGTCGGCGATGGCGATTTGCTCAAGATCGCGTTCACGACTTCGGTCCTGCGCTTTGGCCAGGGATTTGCCGGTAGAGCTTGGCTGGTCGATCCCGCCGCGGCCGACGAAGGGCAATTGCCGCAGTTGGTCGTGCCGGGCAATGCGGCTCAATTGGGGGCCGAAGATGTGGATCCGCGGCCGGTGGGCAGCGAGGATCTGACCGCGGTGGACAACAACTTGGCGGTGCGCATTGCCATCAGGGGATCGCTGCTGGGACGGCTCCAAGTGACCCCCGAAGTTTTTACCCCCAATGGCGACGGGATCAACGATGCGACTGCGGTTCACTTTGAGGTGCTGCGGCTGGGCGTAGGTGCTCCGCTGAGGGTGGAGATTCGCGACCTAAGCGGGCGTTTCATCGCCGCGGCCTTTGCCGCCGACCGGGCCAGCGGCCGCTTTGCCGCCGCCTGGGATGGGCGGGACGACAACGGTGCTGTGGTGGCCCCCGGCATCTATTTGGTCCGCGTCTTGCTCGATACCAATGTCGGCTCCGAGGCAAAAACCGGCCTCGTCAGCGTGGCGTACTGAACGGGAGGGCGTTTCTTATGTATGGCAAATACGGGTTGGTTTTCCTGCTCCTCAGCGGCTTGCTGAGTCCAGATGGGCTCGAGGCGCAGGATTACGGCTCTCGCCTCGGGGTGCAGCGCGGCGGTCGGGTGTCGTATGAACCTCGGGGACCGGGCGTGCTCTTTGACGCTCTCGATCCGACTCTCAAACGCTGGTACGTGCCCCAGGAACTCTACAATGAGTACCGCTGGCGGCCTTGGCAGTACAACAACTACGCCCGTGAGAATTATCAGCGCTACGTCAATACGGCCATAGAGGGCAATTACTTCTACGACCTCTACGGCAATTTTGTCACCCAAGGTTGGCTGATCTACGACATGCGCCGGCAACAACCAGCCGAGTTCGGCAGCACGGTATTTAAGGACAGCCGCTACAGCTCTTGGTTCAACAATGTCTTGATCGCCTCGGACAGCAAGGGCCAGAACCACTACGCGGTGACCATTGGCAACAGCATCCGCACGACGCTGACGCCGCTGACTTTTTCCAAGCCGGCCTTCAATGGCATTCAGGCCGATTTTGCCTCGGACAAGTACCAGGCCACCGTGCTGATGTCGCGCATCAGCGCCCCCAACCAAGTGGGCGTCGCCGTCGGCGCCGTGCCCACGGGCGTGTCGAATACCACCGATTTTCTCGGCGGCCACTTCACTGCCCAAGTGGGCGATTTCGTCACCTTGGGGACCACCTATATCAACGCCCACCAGTCCAATACGCTGTTGGAGAGCTTTTTAGGCGGTCGCGCCCAAGGCGATTTGACCGTCGATCAGAACAGCAGCGCCGTCACCCGCATCGAAATCCTGCTCGAAGACGATTCGCCCGCCGACGGCCGGGGTGGAGCGGCGTTGTTTTCGCAGAATATCATCATCACGGCGATCCGCGACTTCAATACTGGCGAGCGCGAAACCGTCACGGGCAAGGAGATCAACTTCACGCCTCTGGTCCAAGGCGGTTTTCAGCGGCAGGGGGGCTTTTTGGCTGCGGACGGGGACGAGACCATTCGCCTAATCTACGATTTTTCCGACCGCGCCTATCTGGGCCCCGATCCCTCGACTATTGTCGAGGTTACTTTCGAGTTGGTGCTGGCCAACGACTACAAGGTGTCGATGGCTTCCAATCGCCAACTGAGCCGCGCCGGAGAATTCCACCCCCTGCTCATCGCCCGGGCCGACGGCAATGTGCGCGACACTTCGAACCAGCGGCTCGTGCGCTTTGACTACGGGTTGCCCACGGCTAACCAAATTTTCGGTTTCCACCTCGCGACGACGAGCTTCTTGGGCTTTGACACCTATGCCGAGTACGCGGTCAACCACCGGTTCAGGAAGTACCCCAACCCCAATGTAGAAGGCGACCACGAATCGGCTTCGCGGCGCGCCGACGCTTGGATGCTAAACGCGGCGAAAAACGCCTATCCGTGGTTTGTCTATGGCGAGGCCTTCAGCATGGGCAAAGACTACGCGACCAACATTTTTCTCAGCGACCAGCGAGGCGTCATCGACTATGCGACCCAGAACCGGTTCTTCGAGTTCGTCGAGGACAACGACGACCAAGACCGCACTCCCGATTGGGGGCGCGCCTACCAGGCCGGTCCTGATATCGAGGTCTTTCCAGGCTGGGACGAGAACAACGATTTCATCAATGACTTCAACCAAAATGACAACCGCACGCGCGAAAATCAGTTGCCCGATTACGAAGAACCCTTCCTGCGCTATCACAGCGACCGGCCCGAGTTCCTCTTTGGCATTGATCTCAACAACAACGGCTGGATCGACCGCTTTGAGAACGACACCGAACCCGACTTTCCCTACAAGCGCGACCATCGGGGGTACAATGCCTATGGCGGTGTCCATCTGACGCCGGAGACGCGGCTGACCGCGGGACGAACCCGGCAGTGGTTGATCTCAGCCGCTCGCCGCAGCGAGACCAGTTACGCCCTCTTTACCTTTGACAAGGATATTGCCGGCTTGGGGCGCATCCGGGTTTTTGAACATCTGAAACGGGCGCGCGACACTATAGCCGACGACCGCATCGCGCCCCTGCCCTTTTTCCGCGGCCCGCAGCTACCCGTTCAGGATGTACTACCGGCCCGCGACACTTGGATCAACACCGTGTGGCTGGGCTTCAACTACACGGGCACGGCCAACCTGACGGTGGAAAACAAGTTCAAGTACGAATTTTTTCACCAATTGCTCGACGATGAGGTACTGGCAGAGTTGGGCGCTCGGCGAGACTCGCGCTTTTTCGGGCTGATCAATAAAGCTGAATATTCGCTCGGCATAGCAGGGGTGGAATTGATGCCTCGGGTCAAAAGCGAGTACCTGATTGACTCGCCCTTTCTGCGGGCCGAAGACGAGCGCAAGCAGTGGATTCCGAGTCTGTTCTTCATCACCCGCCTGCCGCTGATGCCGCGCACCCAGATCGAAGCGGGCTTGGAACAGAGTTACCGCTGGGAGTTGCTAAGCGACGAGGAGGCCCTAGTTGCGACGGGGGCCGAAGGGGTGGATACCGGGGATCAGCGGGAGACGATCTTGGCGATCCAGGCGACCAATATCAGCGATTATTTAGGCTATAAACTGATCACGCAACTCGGGTTCCAATACGAGCGCCGGGCCGCGGAAATCGTCGAAAAGAAAACCACTGATTTTGGCTTGGGGAATAGGACCTCGACCGGTTTTACAACCTTCATCACGGTGTACGCCGGTTTGGGCCTCTAGTTGTGGCACGTGCGGTTATTACCATACTCGCCCTGTTGGCGCTCGATCTTGGCAAGCTCCGTGCCGAGGAATACGGCAACCGCTTGGGGCAGGGGCACGGCGTTGGGCTGCAATACCTCACGCGCAGTCGCAGCACGCTCATCAACGCCATCGATCCGAGGGTGCAAAAGTGGCACATGCCCCAAGAATTGTACAGCGAATACCGCCTGAAGCAGTGGGAATACACCAATTATGCGCGGAATTTCTATCGCAGCTATCTATCGGCGACGCTTGAAGGAGATTATTTCTACGATCTGTTTGGCCGTCGCGTAATGCACGGGTGGTTGGTCTATGAGGCGAGAAAAGAACAGCCGAGGGCCTCAGAGGGCAATAGTTTGCTCAAGGGCCTGCCCTACGGCGGCAATTTCCAGAATCTAGTCATCGCCTCCGACTCCAAGGGGCAGCACCATTTCTCCCTGACGCTAGGCGATGAGATCGCCACGACCCTCACGCCGATGACGTTCCGCAAGGCCGTCTTCAACGGCGTTCAGTTCCACTATCTGCGGGACCGCTACGCCGGCACGGTGCTGTTGTCGCGCATCAGTGCCCCGCTGGTCACTACCTCGTCGTTCGACGTGGGGCTGACCAATGCCACGGAATTGACTGCCGGGCGTCTCACCGCCGAGGTGGGCGAACACGTCACGATCGGCGGTACGTACGTCAACAGCCACAATAGCCGCGCCACCTTGGAGCGCTTTGCCGGCAATATGTTCAAGGGATTTCTCACCACCGACCAAGCGGGCAACGCCGTTACTTTTGTCGAGGTGCGCCTCGGCGACGATTCGCCCGAAGATGGCGAGAATGGGGCCGTACTCTTTGCCGAGAACATCCTCCTCAAGGATGTAAACGGCCATCAGTGGAACGGCGCTCAGGTCGGTTATGTGCCGTCGCGCACGGGCGGCGAACTGCGCGATGGTTTTGCCGTGGCCGACGGCGGCGACCGCATTGTGCTGCGCTACAATCTCGAAGCCTTGGCCGCGGCGCGGGTCGTGGAGGTAGAAGGCGAGCCTACGTGGCTACCTACTACGGTTGACTCCCTCGCCGAGGTGCGCTTTGAATTGGTCTTGGCCAATGATTACCGGGTTGAGGTCACTTCGAATCGCCAGACCAATATAGAGGCGCAGCCGGTCTTCCTCTTGGTCGAGAACGCGCCGGGCAATGTCGGCGATACTTCCAATCGGCGCACCGTGCGTTTTGACTACGGTCTGCCCACCGCCAATCAGATCGCTGGCCTCACCTTGGAAGTGCGCCAACTGTGGGGTTTTGATCTGTACGCCGAGTTAAACGTCAACCACCGCTTTGCGCAGTACCCCAGCCCTTTGCTAGCGACCCACCGAACGTCCGCTAGACAGGCCCAAGCGTGGATGGTCAACCTAGCGCAAATACGAACGCCCTATTTTTTACACGGCGAAATTTTCAGCATGGACCCGGATTACACCACCAGCGTCTTTATGACCGAGACCAACGGGCGGGTCGATTACGTCGATCAAGAGTCCTTTTTGTACGACTATGTCGATGACAACGACGACTTGGACCGCTTCCCGGACCAAAAGCGCCGCTGGCAGTCATCGTGGCTGGGAGAAACTATCTCTACTGGCGAGGGAGCGGCTGATCCAGCGGTGTTCCCCGGTTGGGACGAAAACGGCGATTTTATCTCCGATTTCAATCAGAACGATACGCCGACGCGCCGCAATGCACTGGCTGATTACGAGGAGCCCTTTTTGCGCTTTAACGTCGATCGCCCCGAGTTCCTGTTTGGCATGGACATGAACAACAACGGCTGGATCGACCGCTTTGAAGACGACGTTGATCCCGATTATCCCTACGACCGGAATCTGCGGGGATACAATGTGTACGGCGGCGTTGATGTCGTGCCCGATATGCGCCTGACCGTGGGCCAGACGCGGCAGTGGCAGTTGTCAACCAAGCGGCGCAGCGAGGCTGCGTACGGCCTTTTTACCTTAGAGCAGGACTGGCCCGGCATTGGTCGCCTGCGCGTTTTCGAGCACCTGAAGAAGGTGCGCGACAATGTAGCGGATGACCGCTTGGCAGCCCCGCAAGCTATTGGTGCTCAGCAGGCGGTGGTGGAGGATCCGTTAGCAGCCCAGAACACTTGGATCAACAGCGCGTGGCTGGGGTTCGATTACACGGGCCTGCAATCCCTGCGGGTAATCAACAAATTCAAGTACGAGGTATTTCACCAGCGCGACGAGCAGCCGGTGCTCGCCGCGCGCGGTGCTCGCCGCATCGGGCGCTTTGTGGGCGTGGTCAACAAGGCCGATTACGGCCGCGATATTGGCCGAGTCCACCTCCGTCCGCGTCTTAAAAACGAATTCTTCTGGGACGTCCCCTATCTCGCGCGAGAAAGCGAGCGCCAGTGGTGGAAACAGATGCTGTCGTTCAGCGTGCGATTCCCCATTCTCAAGGAGTCGTGGCTTGAGACGGGCGTTGAACAGGTCTTTATCACCGATCTAGCGACGGACATAAAGCAAATGGCTGCGGGCGAGCGGACCGGCGATGGCCAGCAGACGATCTTGGCGGTCCAGTTGACCAATTACGGCACGTACATGGGCTATCGCTCGATCATGCAGTGCGGCTTGCGCTTTGATCGGGACCAGTTTGAGCGCGTCGGCCGGAAGTCCGAGACCAAAACCGGCAGCCTCGTTTTTGTTTCGTTCTACGCTGGTCTGGAGTAGGAGGATTTCTATGACGAGCAGACATTGGGCGATCTGGATTCTGGTCGGAGCGCTCGGCTGTCGGGCCACGGAGGCCCAAGAGGGGTACGCGATTCGAGGCGACCGCATTGTCACCCAAGGCGCGGACCAATGGCGACAATGGATTTTCCCCTTTGGCACGGTCGATATCGACTCCGCCGGGGCTAGACCGCACTTGGTGGCGTCGGAACTCAATGCCTGCCTCAATGCGCACCGCTTTCCCCTAGGGGCCGACGAAGACGAAAAGGAAGGGGGGATCCTGGCCGCCGGATCGGGGCTGGCCGGAGCAGCGCGCATCCTCGACGGCAATGGAGATACCTACTGGGAGCCCGACCTAGACGATCCACAGGATCTGTGGTGGGTGGCGATTGACTTGGGGCGGATCGTATCGGCCAAGCGCATTGTTTTGCGCTTTGCCCAGACAGGCGCGGGCGATCCGTTTTACCAATTCCGCCTGATGGTGGCCGACGGCGAGGGCAAGGTAGGCGATAATCTCGATTATCACTTGGTCGGCAAGACCGAGCGGCCGAATGTTGACCAACGCGAATTTTCTTTTGCTCTACAGCCCTTTCAAAGTGCCGATCCCCATTTTACCGGCGATGCCTTTCGCTTTGTGCAGGTGGTGATGACGGACAGCCGCTTGGGCAAGGCCGAGGAAGTAGATAGCTTGGCCTACCATAATTTGCCAGCGGCTTTGCAGGGGGCAGTGGAGTACTTTGGCCGCAGCCGCTCCGGGAGCGAGTGGCTGCTCGACGAGGAAGCCTATGCACTGCTCGATCCGTCCGAGCGGGGTTCGATCCGCTATTACCGCCGCGAACAGCCGCGCCTCGCCGAAGTTGAGGTCTGGACCTTGGGCGAGAATATATCGCTGGGGGCGATCCAGCGGGGCGGTACGGTGGAAGGGCACGGCTTTAATCCCACTCGCAGCCTCGATGGGGACTACACCACTTGGTACGGCCTACAGCAGAGTTACACCCGCGAGGCGGCCCAGCCCGAGCGGCAAGTCCTGTTCGACCTAGGGGCGTTGTACTGGCTGGATCTATTCCACTTTCTGCCACCGGCGGCCCGCAGCGCCGGCGGCACGCTGGGCAATTACCGGATGAAGCTATCGGACGGTTCGCTCGCGCCAGACGGGAGCTTGCAGTGGGTACAGGTCGAAGAGCGGCGGGTCTTCCGCCAGCCTCGGTTCCAAGAGGTGCGCTTTGAGTTGCAAAAGGTCCGCTACATTGCCTTCGACTATCTGGTGGGCAGGGGGGGCAACAGAGCTGGATGGTCCGAACTCCAGGCCTACGGCGAGGGCTATCAGCCGGAGGTGGTGTTGGAGTCGCCGTTGATCGATCTGAGCAGTAGCAGGAATTTGACCACGCTGCAGTGGGAGGCCGACGTCCCGCCCGGTACGCGCATTGAGGTGGCCACTCGTACCGGCGATCAGACCAAAGTCAACACCACCTATTACCGCAGCGACGGCGCTGAAGTAGATAAAAAAGCGTACCATAAATTGATTGCCGCGCTCAAGGGAGATTCGCTCAATGTGCTGGTCGTCGATGAGGAAACTTGGAGTCCTTGGAGCAAACCGCACTTGCGGTCGGGTCAAGTCATCACTTCGCCGTCGCCGCGCCGCTTCCTTAAGGCCCAAGTGCGATTGAGTAGCGACGACCCGCAAAATTCCGTGCTATTGCGGCGCTTGGAAGTGTCGTTTTCCCAACCGTGGGTGGGCAGAGCCTTGGGCGAGGTCTTCCCGGTGCAGGTGGAACATCCGGGAGAGGACACGCCGCTGACCTTTTTTGTTCGACCAGTGCGGCGGGCGGGCGATCCGGGCATTGACGAGGTGTTGTTGATCAGTTCAGGGGGGACTCCACTGTCGCTGCAGGAGGTGCGCCTTGGCTCGGCAGCGGAAGTAGCTACCGGGGGCGGCGCAGCATTGGGCCTAGATGTGGTGGAGGTACTGGAGACCGCGTCCGACTCGCTGTGGGTGCGCCTGCCCGACGCAGTAGGTCGCGATCAGGTCATTGCCGTCGATGTATTGACCGCGCTGTTTGGCCACGGCGTTTCCTTTGCGGGGCGGGTGGGCAACCGCGATGCTTCGGGAACTTGGCAATTGGTCGAAGCCGATCAGGAGGCCGTAGCCGAAGTGGAAAGTGGCGTCCTGCGGGTGTTGGTGCCCTCGGGGCAGGTGGGTTTGGCGGACCTGACGCTGGACACAGCGGTCGTGACGCCCAATGGGGATGGAGTTAATGACGCAGCGCGGATTGCCTTTGAAGTGCTGCGCTTGGATGGAACCCAAGCGGTGATCGTCTCGGTGCACGATCTGGCGGGTCGTCGCATTTGGGCGCTGGAGCAGGTGCGCGAGCGGGCGAGCGGGCAATACGAGGTGGCTTGGGAGGGGGTGGATGATGTGGGCGAGCGGGTGCCGCCGGGGACGTATATCTTGCAGGTGGAGGTGGAGGCGGATGCGCGCAGGAATGTGCGGACCCAGATGATGCAGCTCGTTCACGTGGTGTATTGAGAGGAAGGGTGGGCCGCCGTATCCAACGATTGACGGCTATCTTGGCGCTCGGGTGGTTCATCGGCTGCCAAGGCGAGTCGCCGGCAGTGTATTTTACCGATGCCACCGACCAAGCGGGCCTTTCCTTTGTCCACGAAAACGGTGCCGCCGGGCAGTACTTTCTCATCGAGACTATGGGCGCGGGCGGGGCGCTGGCCGATTTTGACGAGGACGGCGACTTAGATATGTATCTGGTCAACGGCTTCGATCTAAGGGGCTTGGACGCCCGGCCAATCAACTTGGCGCACCAAGAAGACGGCCTCTATTGGGTGGCCCCATCGGCTCCTAGCGCCGCGGACCGCTCCGCCGATCCGGCCGACTATGCGGTCGATCTAACCCCTAGGGCTGGAGTGGAACCAAGGGGTAATGCGCTCTATCGCAACGAAGGGAAGGGTACTTTTGTCGCCGTACCCAATGCCGGTGGGGCTGCGGACCTGGGCTATGGCATGGGCGTAGCCGTGGCCGATGCCGACAACGACGGCGACCAGGATCTGTACGCAACCAACTACGGCCCCAATGCCCTCTATCGCAATCGAGGGGACGCCACCTTTGTCCACGGCCGGGGCGTCGAGGCTCCCCAATGGAGCACCAGCGCCGCCTTTTTCGACCGCGACAACGATGGCGCACTCGATCTGTACGTGGTCAATTATCTCGATTTTACCCTAGCGACCAACAAAATCTGCGGTGGTTTCATCCGCACCGACGACGCGGGCTTGCGCGCCATTGGCGAAGATACGCGCTCGTACTGTGCGCCCAGCGAGTACGGAGGCGTGCCCGATGTGCTCTACCACAACGAGGGGGACGGTACTTTTGCCGATGTATCCATTGCCGCCGGCATCGCCCATCCCAATGGCAAGGGGCTGGGCGTGGTGGCTTGGGACTGGAACGAGGACGGCTACCAGGATCTGTACGTGGCCAACGACGGGGTGGCCAACTTCCTCTACCAAAACGCCGGCGATGGCACCTTCCGCAATGTAGCCCTACAAGCCGGGGTGGCCTACAATGTACGCGGCCAAGCCGAAGCCGGCATGGGAGTCGATATTGGCGATTGCGACCGCGATGGCGACTGGGATTTGTTCGTCACCAACTTCTCGCGCGAAACCAATACGCTCTACCGCAATGAAGGAACCCATTTCAAAGATGTGACCGCGGCTGCGGGCTTGGGCCGGCCGAGTTGGCTCTACTTGGGCTTTGGCACGGCGTTTCTCGATTACGACCACGACGGCGACCAAGATTTGTACGTGGCCAACGGCCATGTCTTGGATCGCGTCCATATCCTACAACCTGGGGTGCGCTACGCCCAAGAGCATCAGCTATTTCGCAACGACGGCTCCTGCCGCTTCGCCGATGTGGCGGACAGTGCGGGGAGTTGGTTCGCGCAAGAGCAAATAAGTCGGGGACTGGCCGGGGGCGACTGGGACGGCGACGGCGATCTGGACCTGCTGGTGACCAATTGCGGAGGGCCGGCCAAGCTGGTGCGCAATCACCACGGCAACAGACGCAATTGGACTGTGGTTAAGTTGGTGGCTACAACGGCCAACCGCGATGCGGTGGGAGCCGAGGTGCGGCTGGTGACTGGTTCGTTGGAACAGCGCCGCCTAGTGAGGAGTGGGAGCAGCTATTTATCGGCTGGTGATCGACGGCTCCACTTCGGCTTGGGCGGCCACGAGCGCATTGACTTGCTGGAGGTCCAATGGCCAGATGGGACCGCGCAGGTATTTCGCGAGCTACCCGCCGAGCGGAATTTGCTAATTGAACAAGGACGGGGCGTGCAGTATGAATAGCCCGCCCTCGGCCGCTTCGATGAGCCGACGTGAGCTAGGGATGGCAGGTGGTCTTTTGCTTTTGGCATTGGTCGTGCGTCTGGTCTATTTGGGGCACAGCCAAGACAATCCCTTTTTCGCGGCACCCGTAGTGGACGCCCACTCATACACCGCGCAGGCGCGGCAGCTCGCCGAGGTGTCTTGGGTGGGGGACAAGCCCTTTTGGCAGCCGCCTCTATACCCCTATTTCCTCGCTTTGCTCTACGCCGTTTCCGGCGACTTGTTCTGGACGCCCCGACTTGTCCAGTTCCTCTTGGGAGCGACCTCTTGTACCTTGGTCTTTGGCATCGGTCGGCAGGTGTTTGGCGTCCGAGTTGGTCTCCTCGCTGGGGCTATGGCCTGTCTATACGGCCCCTCTATCTATTTTGAGGGCGAGCTGCTGCCCACCGCGCTGGCCGTTTTTCTCAATCTCCTGTTGCTCTTTGTCCTGCTCCAGCCCGGTGGGGGATGGGGACGGAGCCTAGTGGCGGGTCTCGTCCAAGGCTTGGCCATAGTCGCCGTGCCCAATGCGGCCCTGTTGGCCCCTTGCGCTTGTCTGTGGTACTGGAAGAGTGCCGAGCGAGCAGCGCGGGGCAAGCTGGTCTGGTGCCTGCTTTTTGCGGCGGCCACCTGCTCAGTGGTTGGCGTAGTGACGGCGAGGAATTGGGCGGTCAGCGGCGAGTTCATTCCCTTGTCTTGGAACGGCGGAGTGAATCTCTACTTGGGCAATCATCCCGATTACGACCGCCTGGTGGGGATCCGCCCAGGGCCGGAATGGGAGGCCCTAATGGAGCAGCCGCTGGCGGCGGGCCAAGTGGGGTACGCCGAGCGCTCGGCGTACTTCTATCGGCAAGCCGGTGCTTGGATTGCTAGCGCGCCCGGGGATTTTGTGCGGTTGTTGGGGTACAAGGCGTTCTTGTTGGCGCGAGGCGAGGAAATCAAGCGCAACCAAGACGTGTACTTTGCCCGCACCTATTCTTGGCTGATGAGCGTCTTGCTGTGGAAAACCCACCACTTTGCCTTTCCTTTTGGACTGCTGGGGCCCTTGGCCGCTGTGGGCTTGGTCTTGGCTTGGCGACACCGACCCCAGGCGAGTTTATTGCTGCTGTGTACCGGCGCGTACAGCGCCTCGCTGCTGCTCTTTTTTATCACCGGCCGCTATCGCCTGCCCCTAGTGCCGCTGCTACTGCTCTTTGCTGGGTACGCCCTAGTCTGGCTGGTGCAACAGGGGCAGGACCGGCAGTGGCGGCCCTTGGGGATCGGCTTGGCTTTTGTCGTTTTGCTGGGAATAGTCGCCAACGCTGGCCTGCGGCCAGCCGACCCCTTGGCCGACGCGGAAATACACTTTGATCTGGGGCGCGTCCAGGCCCAACAGGGGCAATACGAGATTGCGGTGCGCTCCTTTAGAACCGCCGTGCAACTCGATCCAAAGTACCTGCGAGCCCGCCATAATCTAGGCGCAGCGCTGGCGGCGTTAAGGCGCTACGACGAAGCCGAGGCAGTTTATCGGCAGGGCTTGGCGCAAGCGCCCGACGATCGGGGGTTGCACCTCAACTTGGCGGCTCTGTACCGAGCCACGGGACGATACGAACAAGCAGCGGAGCACTACCGCCGAGTTTTGGCAACAAAGGCCGACGCGGCGGTTTTTCTGGCGTTGGGAAGGGTTTATAAGAGAATGGGGGTAACAGAGCGGGCCCGGGAAGCCTTTGCGGCGGCGCTGAGCGGGGAAAAGGTGCGGGCGCAGGCGGCCAATGAGTTGGGCTTGATCGAGGTCCGGCAAGGAGCGTTGGAGCGGGCGGTTAATTATTTTGCTATGGCGCTAGAAGCCGCGCCCGGCAATCACTTGATCGCCTTTAATTTGGGGGCGGCCTACCACGACTTGGGCCAATTCGACAAGGCGGCCGAGTTCTACCGCCTGACCCTGAGCTTGGCCCCTGAGTACGCCAAAGCCCAGCGCGCGTTAGCGCGATTGCAGGGGCGATAGGCCGGGAGTAATCTGGGCCGAGGGCCGCAGCGTCAGAATTCTACTTTTTGTGGCTGAGGCGCGGGAACTAGTAAGCGACGGCAAAGACGCCGCGTTGAGTGTGCTGATCCTCGGAATCGAGCATCAATTCATAGATATAGGTGCCGGGCTGGACTAAGGCGTCCTGCTCGTCGCGGCCATCCCACGCTTGGGTAAAGACACCACTGCGGGCCTTGAACACGGGCAGGTGCGCCACCAGTCGGCCAGCCAAGTCGTAGATGCGCACCTGTACGGCTCGGTCGGCGGTGACCTCGCGCAGCTTGTAGGCGATAGTCAAAGTCTCGTTGATCCCGTCGCCGTTGGGAGTGAACACCTCGGGTACCTGCACATCCACTAGCAGATCACCGCCCACCGGCGTGTTGACGGCCAGTAAATCACCGGCAAAGCGGAACGTGGCGTTGCCTGGATCGATGCGTTGCCGGATCTGATCGGGATCCGTGCTGCTGAAGACCCACCCGCTGAACTCGGTGCCAAAGCGCAGTACTGGTACGTCGAAGTCGACTTCGACCTGCTTGAAGTTGTCGGCGGTGCCGGTCAGCGGCGGGAAGGACACGATGAGGCGGTCGTCGAGCAATTGTGGGACGAACTGGTCTAAGTCCACGGGCTGGCCATCGATGCGCACCGCGTGTACCGCGTGAACCCGGACGTGGGTGAGGATTTCCAAGCGGTCGAAGCCAGCGTTGTCGTCGCTGAGGGTGGGCAGAACGACATAGGTGAAGGGGGTCGGTTCAAAGGAGGCGACCTCAATCGGCCAGATCTCGCCGACGAGGGCTTGCGCCGACAGGGTCTCGCTCAACTGCAAGGTGAGTTGATCGATGCGAGGTGCTACGTGGAAGTCGGCGAAGAGCTTGATGGCGAGTTGGATGTAGCGGCTAGGGCCGGGCGACAGCAGGAGGACTCCGTCCTGCCAGTCGCTAGCGGGTTGGTTGGGATTGCGCTGTCCGGCGGCAAACTCGTAGGGCGACGACCAGAAGCTCCAGTGGTCGGCGTCGTAGATAGGCAGCAATTGAACGGCGATATCGATTTTGTCGTATTGGGCGCGGGTGATGGGTATGAGTTCGTCGTTGATATTGGGGGCGAAGTAGAGTTGCGGCTCGGGGGTGTGGCCGGTACGGGTGCGAATTTCGATGCGGGTGCCGTCGGGCACGTGGCCTTCCCAGCGTATTTTGCCCCAGGTGACGGCTTGGCCGAAGTCGAGGATGGGGGTGAGGTAGGTGGCTTCTTGGACGTAGCCGTCGCCGTAGATTTCGAATTCGGCGATTTCATAGTCGCGCAAAGGGAAAGCGCGCAGGGTGAGCCAGCGGACCGAGCGGATGGGAAAGTGCAGATCGACGACCGGGTCGAGATTTTCACGGGTGGTTTTCAGCACCGTCAGTCTGGGGTCGCCATTGCGCACCCAGGTCAAGTCGCCCAGCACGGTGCGCCGCTTGCTGGTGGCCACAACGTTGGTATTGCGAGCTCCGCCGCTGCCGTAGTCGTTGGCATTGCACGAGTCATTGGCAAAGACAATCGAATTATCGCCGATGCGGATCTCATACCAAGCGAGGAAATTGTCGAGGAAGCTGTCTTCGCCAAAGGTTTCGACGGCAGGGGTGGGAGTGCTCATGGTTTCGATTAACGGGCGGTCCTCGCGTCGGCTCAGACGAGGATAGAAGCGGATGCGGTTGATCGGCACGCCAGTTCCAAAATCGAATATCACGGAATTGCTCCAGCCATAGCCCACGCCCGGCGGCGCGCCGACCCGCTGGACAAAGGTGCGAAAGGCAGCCGTGGTGGGATCGCCGTCCAGCATTAGCTTGATCGAGGGTTGCATATTGCCCCAGGACCAGCAACTATTGTTGTTGAGGACTCTGGAGCCGGGGATATAGGGCAAGGGGATGGTGGCCCTGCCGGCTTCGACATCGGCCTGGGCGATATTGATGCTAGGGTCAATGAGCCGGGGCTGAATCGAGGTGCCGGAAAAGTCAATTAGGGTATCGGCCCCCACCCCAAAGGGCGCAATCCCCACCGATACTTGACGCTCGACTTGGCCGTCAGCAGCAAAAGCCTGGTAGGCGCTTTCCCCGGTTAGGATAGCCTGCCAAGGGTTGCCATCGGGTCCGCCCAGACGGTATTCCGTCCCCCCCAACACAGGCGCGGCACCCAGCAAGACGCCGCAAAAACACAGCAACACTATGCCTGCCATAACTGCCTCCTTGCTTGATTAGCCAGTACAAGCGTGCAGTCCAAAGGTTGCGAAGAGTAAGTATATGCCAAGCTGAAGCGATTTGAAACAAAATCTCTTCAACACTTCTGATTTCAATAGGCGACGGCAAAGACGCCGCGTTGAGTGTGCTGCTCTTCGGAGTCGAGCATCAATTCGTAGATATAGGTGCCGGGTTGGACTAAGGCGTCTTGCTCGTCGCGGCCATCCCACGCTTGGGTAAAGACACCACTGCGGGCCTTGAACACGGGCAGGTGCGCCACCAGCCGACCCGCCAAGTCGTAGATGCGCACCTGTACGGCTCGGTCGGCGGTGACCTCGCGCAGCTTGTAGGCGATAGGCAAGGTCTCGTTGATCCCGTCGCCGTTGGGGGTGAACACCTCGGGCACTTGGACGTCCACTAACAGATCGCCGCCTACCGGCGTGTTGACCGCCAGCAAGTCGCCGGCAAAGCGGAACGTGGCGTTGCCTGGATCGATGCGTTGCCGGATCTGATCGGGATCGGCGCTGCTGAAGACCCACCCACTGAACTCGGTGCCAAAGCGCAGTACTGGTACGTCGAAGTCAACCTCGACCTGTTTGAAGTTGTCGGCGGTGCCGGTCAGCGGCGGGAAGGACACGATGAGGCGATCGTCGAGTAGCTGCGGGACGAACTGATCCAGATCAATCGGCTGCCCATCCAGACGCACCGTGCGCACCGCGTGTGCTTGGATATGGGTGAGGATTTCCAAGCGGTCAAAGCCGGCGTTGTCGTCGTTGAGGGTGGGCAGAACGACATAGGTGAAGGGGGTGGGTTCAAAGGAGGCGACCTCAATGGGCCAAATCTCGCCGACGAGGGCCTGCGCCGACAGGGTTTCACTCAACTGCAAGGTGAGTTGGTCGAGGCGAGGGGCCGCATTGAGATTGGCAAAGAGCTTGATGGCGAGTTGGATGTATCGGCTGGGACCGGGCGACAGCAGTAGGCTCCCGTCCTGCCAGGTATTGGCCGGATGGTTGGGGTCGCGTTGTCCGGCGGCAAACTCGTAGGGCGACGACCAGAAGCTCCAGTGGTCGGCATCGTAGGTGGGGACTAGCCGGGCGGCGATATCGATTTTGGCGTGTTCGTCGCGGGTGATGGGTACGAGATCGTCGTTGATATTGGGGGCGAAGTAGAGCAACGGATCAGGGGTGTGGCCGGTGCGGGTGCGAATTTCGATGCGGGTGCCAGCGGGCACATCGCCTTCCCAGCGTATTTTGCCCCAGGTGACGGCTTGGCCGAAGTCGAGGATAGGAGTGAGGTAGGTCGTCTCAGGGACGTAGCCGTCGCCGTAGATTTCGAATTCGGCGATTTCATAGTCGCGCAGGGGAAAGGCGCGCAGGGTGAGCCAGCGAGTCGAGCGGGTGGGAAAGCGCAGATCGACGACCGGGTCGAGGTTTTCATGGGTGGTTTTCAGCACGGTCAGCAGTGGGTCGCCGCTCCGCACCCACCGCAAATCGCCCAAGACCGTGCGTCGCTTGCTGGTGGCCACAGCGCCTAAATCGCGCTTGGAGCTGTCAAAGAGGAAGGTGCTGGTGCCGCTGCATGGATCTGGAGCAAAGACGACCGAATTGTCGCCGGTGCGGATCTCATACCAAGCGAGGAAATTGTCGAGAAAGCTGTCTGCGCCGAAGCGCTCGATATCCGGCGCTGGTTCCCGCAGGGATTCGATCAGTTGGCGGTCTTCGCGCTGACTTAGGCGGGGATAGAAGCGGATGCGATTGATGGGGATTGCGCCGCCAAAATCAAAGACCACGGCTCCTCTCCAGGTAAAGCCATCGCCAGGCCGGCCCCCGGCCCGTTGCACAAAGGTGCGAAAGGTAGCCGTAGCGGGATCGCCGTCCAGCATTAGCTTGATCGTGTTGGCGTGTAATTGCGCCTGACCGCAACTATTAGTAAGGACTCTCGAACCGGGCATATAGGGCAGGGGGATCTCGGTTTTGCTGGCGTCCACATCGGCCCGGGCGATATTGACGGAGGAGTTAATCAGACGGGGTTGGATCGCTGTGCCGGAGAAATCAACTAGCGTGTCGGCCCCCGCCCCAAAGGGCGATATTCCCACCGGCACTTGTCGCAGTGGCTGGCCGTCGGCGTCTTGGATCTGGAAGAAGCTCTCTGCGGTCAGGGCCGCCTGCCAATCGTTGCCGTTAATCCCGCCCAGACGGTATTCGGTTGCACCAAATACCTGCGCAGCACTGAGCAGCATAGCAAAAACGAAAAAGGACAGAAGTCCTGCCATAGCGCGCTCCTTGTCTTGGTCGGACGGAAGTAGAAAAAAACAGGGATGGATTAAGCCGCTTCCCCTAGGGGAGAATATAGATTGTAACCTCTGTACACCAAAGCGGATGCTGGCAATTGGACCGCCTCTAAGGACTTATCAAGCTTCTAACGGCCCCTTTTGGCAGCGGTCGGGGGACCTTCTGCTGCGGATGCTATGCGAGCACGCGCTTGCTGCAACATGCGGCCGATGCGGGTTGTGTCCGCGATTTGTTCCCACTCCACCACGGCTTCGTCGTAGCGCTCTAGCTGGAAATATGCCTGGCCCAAGGCACCGCGAATCTCGGCATCATCTGGTGAATAGATCGCTGCTTTATGCAAATAGCCGAGGGCACCTTGGGGATCATTGCGGCGCAAGCAGAGGAGGCCAAGGCCGTACAGACCAAGCGCACTTTGCGGCGCTCGGTCTATCATCCCTTGATAGTGCGCTGCAGCCTGCTCTAGTCTGCCTTGCTCCATATACGCCAGACCCAGATCTAACAAGGCCCTTTCGCTTTGCGGCTCACGGTCAAGCTGGGACTGGAGGGATTCGACGCGTTGCGCAAGTCGGCGATACCGTGCAAACCGCTTGTTTGCTGCCGCCGCCGCTTTGTCATTGCCCTGCCTTGCGTAAAGCTGTGCCAATGCCAATAGCGGCTCGGGTTCCCAAGGTGCCCACCTTGTGGCGTTGCCAAACGCATTTGTCGCTTCGGTCAAACGATTGCTTTGCTCATAGGCCCGCCCCAGCCAGAAGTACGCCTCCCAATCCTGTGCCCGCAGTCTGGCGACCCGGGCAAGAGCTCGGCTAGCTGACTCGGGTCGCTCCAAGTCCAGATAGACTTTGCCGAGCACGAGAAAACTCTCCGCCGAGGCTGAATCGCGGCGAGCCGCCTCCTCCAGATATGAAAGCGCCTCCTCGGCTGCTCCCATGCCAGCATAGAGCAATGTGCCCATGCCTAGGTTAGCCAGCTTATGGGTCGGATCCAAGGCCAAGGCCCGATAGAAGGCGGCGTGGGCTTCACCGTAGTGTCCGGCCTGATAGTATTGGTTCCCAAGGGCCGCGAAATCCGCAGCGCTCCGGTTCGGCGTCTGTGCCAAAGCGATGGGATATTCGCTCTGGGGCGGGGGAATGGTTGGTCCTTGCTCGAAGCCATCGCGGCCCTCGTGTACTTTGAGGTAGCGCCGCACTGGCGGTGCCGCAATGGTTTGACGAGAGCCCGATGGCCAGTGTATTTCGACTCGATCTACGGTTTGGTTCGCCCCTAGACCTAGCAATACACGGGGATCGTGTTGGCTTTGAAAACCATAACCCCGAAACACTTCTCTCATTTGCACCTGATCGGCGGTAAAAATCCAGATTCTAGCGCCGATGCCATCCCGGTTGCTGGCATGACCCACCAGTTCAAGACCCAACCAGTTATTGAAGTTTCCTCCCTCGTTGTGCAACAGGGTTGGTGCTGCGTTGTGATTTACCACGGCCAGATCGAGATCGCCATCGTTGTCGTAGTCGCCTTGGGCCGCCGCGCGACTGGCCGCTTCGAGTTGCCAGGCCGCTCCGGCCCGGCGGCCCACTTCTATAAAGCGCCCTTGTTGATTTTGATAGAGCAGGTTGCGCTGTCGGTAGGTCAATCCCGAAGCATGGACTCCCAACTGTGGATAAACGTGGCCGTTAATTACATATAGGTCCAGCCAGCCATCGTTGTCGTAATCCCAGAAAGCGGTCGCCCAACCCAGATAAGGCCGGTCGCCGGCACTCAAGCCCGTGGCGTGCGAAACATCGACAAAGCGCGTGGAGTCAGTCGTCGATAGGGATTGGTTCTGGTACAGGGTATTGTAGTCTTCGGAGAAATTGGTCACAAACAAATCGAGGTCGCCATCGTTGTCGTAATCGCCGCTGTGGACCCCCATGCCAGCCTGGGGCCGCCCGCTCTCGCTATAGGCCGCCCCGGCTGCTTGGCCGATTTCGCTGAAATACCAGTCGCCGTCGTTGCGCAGAAGCATATTGGGCTCGCTGTCGTTGGCGACGTACAAATCGAGGTCGCCGTCGTTATCGAAGTCGCCAAACGCAACGCCCAAACCGGCATAGCTCCACTGGTCTAGGCCGCTGCTTGCACTCATATCGGCGAAGGTGCCGTCGCCTCTGTTGCGATAGAGTACATCGGCTTGGGCTGGAACCCCCTGTGGTCCGCACGGTACGGCCAGCCCTTTGTATTGGCACGGTTGGCCGTCCTTGGGGGGATGGTCTAGGTCTATGTGGAGATAGTTGGTCACGTACAGGTCCAGCCAGCCGTCGCCATCTAAATCGGCAAAAGCCGCACTGGTGCCCCAACCGGGGTGGTCCACTCCGGCTTGGGCAGCGATTTCGTCAAAGGTGCTGTCGCCGTTATTGCGGTACAACAGATTGGGCCCCCAATAGGTCACCAATAGGTCGGTATCGCCATCGTTGTCTATATCGCCAGTAGCGCAACCCATGCCCCAACCCTTGGAGAGCAAGCCGCTTTGACGGGTCACTTCGCGGAAGTGTCTTTGGGCGCTGGGGCCGGGTTCGTTGTGGAAGAGGCGGTTGGTCGCTTGTGGGGGATCAGCGTCTAGCAAGGTGCCGTTGACAAAGAAGAGGTCCAGCCAGCCATCGTCATCGTAGTCGAGGAAGGCCGCGCCGGTACCCGTGGTTTCCACCAAGAGTTGCGGGTTGTCCCGCCCCGAGAGATTGACAAAATCTAGGCCGACTTGGGCCGCCACATCGGCGAATAACACGGGGGGACTCTCCTCAGCCGTCAGGTGAGCGGGGGATTGGACTGAGGCCGACTGCGGCTGTTCCGAAGGGGCGCAGCCGATCACCAGAATTGCGATAAACAGAGCGCAGCCAAGCAGGGCCCTAGACACATTGCCACCTATGGATTCAAATTGTCGAAACTGACTGGCCCAAAGGGTCGCTAACGAACTAACCAATGAGCTGGGCTTGATCGAGGTCCGGCAAGGGGCGTTGGAGCGGGCGGTTGATTATTTTACCATAGTTCTAAAAGCCGCGCCCGGCAATCACTTAATTGCCTTTAATTTTAGGAGCGGCCTACCACAGAAAATCAGGAGGTGTGAGTATGGACAACCGAATTACCGTTGATCCCAAAGTGTGTCACGGCCAAGCATGTATTAAAGGGACGCGCATTCCTGTACATCAAATCCTCCGAATGATTGCCAACGGGGATACCATTGAAGCGCTCCTACAAGAATATCCTTCTGTGAAATTGGAAGATATTCTCGCTTGCTTCGACTATGCGGCGTCACTGGCTGAAGAACAGGTGACATCTCTTGAGTTGCTCTCGGACTAGCGTGTGCGGGAGAGCCACTGAGCCGAACAGGGGTTTGCAGGCGACTGGTGCCCTGCTGCTCGGCTATCCTATCGCCCATTTGATCACCCATGTATCCCCACGCCGCGCCATCCTGCTCTTGGCGTTGGTGTTTGTTCCGTTCTGGACCTCGCTGCTGGTGCGGACGGTTGCCCCGGGAATTCTGTTGACATTAATCAAAGTGTGTCATATATATGACACATGAAACATTTTGGTGCCACCGTCAAAGAGATACGTGAACGCCTCCGCCGGGAGGATCGGCGCTTTTCGTTGCGCCAAGTGGCTCAGCGGGTCGGGATCGAACCGGCCTATCTGAGCAAGATTGAGCGTGGCCAAGTGCCTCCGCCTTCGGAGGCCACCACGGTCCGGCTGGCAAAGGAACTGAGCCAAGATCCGGACGTGTTCTTGGCAATGGCGGGGAAGGTCTCCGGCGATCTACAAGAAATCATCCGCAAGCGACCCAAGCTATTTGCAGAGTTGATCAGGCAACTGAAAGAGGCACCGGATCACGCCATCCTCCGAGTGGTGCGCGAAGTGCGAGACGGAAACTGGTAAGGAAAGGAGATACTGCTATGATTACCCTCGAAGGTAACAGACTGCTTTTCAGGTTCCCTGAAGTTCACGACGAGGCGCACTGCTCGATGGAGTTCCAGCGAACCTTGCGAATTCCCGACGACGACAGAGATTACCCCCTGCCGCCGGGCTTGGGCTGCTTCCCGTTGCGGCATCTGGACGACTATGCGTCGCAGTTGCCCGAGGAATGGCATGGCCGTGGCGGCGTAATTGCGCCCATGCACCAAGCCGAGGCCATGTGGATCAACTTCTCTGGATCGGATTATCCGTTTGCGGTGAAAGTGGCGACTGGCAAGATCTGTGCGCTCACGGGTGACACTTGGGTCAAGCACCTAAACAGCGATCCGCAGGACTATGTCGTGCTGCCCAAACAGCCATGGCTTGACGGCTACTGTGTCGAAAAGGGAGTGATCCGCCAGTTCGTCGCCATGCCCTTGGGCGAGGGCTACACGGTGGAGGAGCAGATGACGGGTGCCGCACGGCACGGCGGGCTTCAGATAGTCGCCTATCCCATGAAGCGGGAGCGGTACGAGGAACTGTTTGCGCCTCGAAGCATGCCCCGCGTTGCATTTTCCCGTGTGATTGATCCCATGGGACTAGCACCCGGCGGTCGGATGAAGCAGGATATCTATGACGATTCTTACGGCCTAGATGCGTGGGATCAGCGGTACGCCAGTCGGTGCTTTATCACCATCGTCAATTCCGTCCAATGGATGGCGATCACCGGTGAGCGGCCGCCGACCGAGCCACCGACGGCGAAGCAATACACTCAAGCGGGCCTCCCTTGGTTCGACTGTTACCGCGGTGATGCCGAAGCGGTCGCCGGTGCCGAAAAGCTGAAGGCGGTTGCGAGCATGGCGCAAATTGCCAAGGAGAAAGGCAACATGCTGCCGGAAAACGAAACGCTCGATGTGGATCACGTCATCGGACTGCGAAACAGCGGCGCACGTCCAGTGCGAGAGTGTCCCGCTGGGGAGGTTGTGGATTCATGAGTTCACGCCTTCATCCAATGATAGGCGGATCATGGCGAGATGTATGGGAGCGAGCGTGTGCCCGATGAAAGATCCAGAGGAATTTAGCCGTTATGGTTGAACTGCGCCCCTACCAGCAAGACCTGTTGCAGCAGGTTCAGGACGCTCTGGAGGCCGACGCCCAAGCGCGGGTGATGATGCAGTTGCCCACTGGTGGCGGCAAGACCATCATCGCCGGAGCACTGCTGGCTTCCTCGCTCACGGGCGGGCGCAAGGCGGTTTGGCTGACGCACCGCCGGGAACTTGCCGAGCAGACGTGGGGGATGCTGACCGATGCCCACATTTCGGCCATGACTGACGTGAACTGGACGCCGGGAACCGATGCGCCAGCGATGAGCGGCGGTGCCGTCATTCTGATGGCTCAGACGGTAGGCCGGCGCATCGCCAAAAGGGAAATTTGGAACAGGTATAGCGCCGATGATCTGATGGTAATTGACGAAGCGCACCACGCTGCCGCCAAGGGTTGGGAGCGAGCGATGCAGCAATGGCCCGGCCGTATCGTGGGTATGACTGCTACCCCTTGGCGGCTGTCGAAAAAAGAGGGATTTGACCATCTGTTTGGTGAGTTGCTCTGCGGGCTGCAGGTCGCTGATTTGCAGGCGGCTGATTGGCTGTGCGAAGCCCAAACGCTGCTGCCGTCCCCGGAACAGCGCATAATCGGCGGCGCGGTTGACCTCACCGGAGAGTACACTGAGTCGGGCATTGAACTGGCCAATCAGGCTCGCCCGAATGTAATGACGGCGGGGGTGCTGGAGTTCTGGCAAAAGCACGCCGGCGACCGGCCAACCATCGCCTATGCCGTTTCGGTAGACCACGCCCATAACCTGACCGCCGTGTTCAACGACGCTGGCATATCGGCTGCGGTTATCCTCGGCGACAGCAATCGCGAGGAACGGGATAAAGCGATAGCCGATTTCAGAGATGGAGCTATCAAAGTGCTGGTCAATGTCATCGTTGCGACCGAAGGGTTTGACCTGCCCGACGCATCCTGCATCGCAATTGCCCGGCCTACTATGAGCTTAGCTCTGTACTTGCAGATGGTAGGGCGCGGCTTGCGTCCGAAAGACGGCGGCAACTGCCTGATTCTGGATTTGGCCGCCAATTCAGTAACACACGGCTTACCCGAGGAATGTCGGGAATGGTCTCTGGAGCCGAGGGGAACACAATTGTCGGGTGAGGCCCCGGTTGTGTGGTGCCCGCAATGTGAAACCGTATCCCCTGCCGCCAGCCATCAGTGCCGGAATTGTGGCTACGCCTTCGGCAAAGACTGTGGACGGTGCGGCAGATGGCGGGCTTGGAAACGCTGGGAGTTTGAAAATCACTGCGGCGACGCCCATGAGTTGGTGTGCGATCTGTGCCACATTGATGCTCATATACAAGCGCATTTACCCGTTACCGAACCACTGGACAAGTTGATTGACCTTGTACGACCGGAGGACGAAATGATTGACACCGTAGAGTTAGATAACGAATTGGCCAATCAGTTGGCTGCTTTGCTCAAAGAGTTGCTTGAGCAAGAAAGGCGTAGCGTTACGGGTGCTAGCGAGAACCGTCAACTCGAACTGCTTGAGAAAGTTGAGCGACGGGAAACGGTATTGAACGATGATGAGGAATTGGAGACACTGTTTGAAAGACATATCGCCGCCTTGCCAGAAACGGAGCGCCCGAAGACCCGGGTGCAGGAACGGCGTATGTTTGGCGATTGGGAAGGCAGTCTCCGGTCGGAATTGGCCGGATGGCAAAACGAACTCGCTAACCTAGAAAACCGTCCAATTGACAAATCTTTGATATTTAACAGTACCCGGAATAAGGTGTTGCACTTGTTGCATCAAGAGGCGAGAGCTACCGACCTACTGCCTGACGATTCTAGACAAGGCGACGAACCAAGCGACGGTGGCGAGGATAATGGGCGGGAGATAACGATAACCCAAGATGAACTTATTCCGTACATCGTCAAGGTTCTAAAAAGGCATAGTGGTCGTGCGCGGAAGGACCAAGTCGAGGACGATGTGTATGAACTGCTCAAAGACACCCTTAAGGCCCCTTACTACCACGAACCAGACGCCTATGGTATCCCAAGATGGAAAAAGAACTTAGCTTGGGCGAGAACCCGTGCAGAGAAGAAGGGCCTAATTCAGTCCCCGGCTGAATCAGGCAGAGGCTGGTGGGCTTTGACGGAGCTTGTGACACAGGTTCGGTGAACATGCGGTCAAACATTGCTGAATCATTTCTTCTGAAACTCGGGGAAGTATTCCAGCAGTATATGAGAGTACCTCCTGATGCTTCAGATATTTTCTATCACTATACAACACCTACGGGGTTGGAGGGGATTCTTAGAAATGGTGGCCTTAGGGCGACATACCGGATGGAAATGAGTGATCCTGCTGAATTTAAGTACGCAAGGATGCTGGTTTTTAACGCCTTGAATAAAATCGGAAGCCGCCATGACCTTCCACCAGTCGCGCAAAGCCTAACGACATACGTTCGTAAAAACTTGGACAACTTTCTCAACGATAGGACTGAAAACAGTGATGCGTATTGCGCTTGCCTCACTGTCAGTCCCGATCACCTAGGACAATGGAAAACATATGCTGAAAATGGGAATGGATTCGCAATCGGGTTCAACCTGCATCAGATTTTAAAGGTTCAGCCTACGAGGACTAAGAGAGGGGAACCATTTGTCTTTTGCTATCCGGTGATTTACAACGAACAAAAGCAACGCGGTCTTGTAGAAGAGCTTGTGGAAACAGGTATTCGAGATTTGCAGACTTTCGCGGCCACTTGTTCCGAACGGCCCCAGGACCTAACCGACCTTCGAGACCGGATAACAAGCGAGATTTTCCTTCAATTGTTCACTCTTATCAATTTTATTAAGGCACCTACTTACAATAGCGAACGGGAGATGCGGTTATTCTTGGACCCAAACAACGGAACATTAAAGGAGCCCAATATTCAGTATTATGAACGGGACAATGAGTCGATTCCATTTATCTTCATAAATTTGTGTAGCCCGACCACAAAGCGGCTTCCCTTGGCGGAGATCAAGATTGGTCCGAACGGAGCATTTGCAGAGAAAAAGAGATTTCTCGAAGACCTCCTTGATGAACTTGGCTATGGCAGCAACTTCACGGACCGTCCTCAGATCACGAAAAGCAAAATGCCTGCCCGATAGCTCCATCACCCGCCAACCGGAAGAGCGCCGCTCGCTGTTCCGCGGCACTTGGCAGATAGGCGGCGATAACCACGCCTATTCGCTGGACAATCGCTCGGTTTGACGAGATAGCATTTTGCACCGCGATATTAGCCGGCGGCAAACTAACGCTTAGGAAGCCACTCGATGGCGACGAGGGATTCGACCCGGCTGAATTCTCCGTCGCCGGTCACGAGGGGGACGCCTTTGATTTGGGCCAGAGCGGCGGCGAAGGCATTAGCATAGGAGAGCGGGAAACGGGCCTTGATATGGGCGGCAGACAAAGCATGGGCGCTATCGGCGAGGACCATGTCCACTGGCAATTGCTCTACAGCCGCTAGGACATTGCGGCTATGGGCCAAGCCCCGTTCACGCTCAGTGATATAGAGGACTTCCCCCAAATTGACGATGGACATCCACAGACGGCTTGGACCTGTTTCTGCTTGGCCGAGCAGGGATTTAACCTGAAGGGCACCCACTTCATTATCCAGATAGGCTAAGAGCGCGTAACTATCGAGCACGCGGTCTTCAGGGTCATTCAAGCCGACGGTCCTCAGCGCGCTGGGTAAGCAGGGCTTCCACTAGGGATGTTGGCCCCGCGAGCATTCCTTGGGCTTCTTCGATGGGATCGTCAAGGGCGGGCACGAGGGCCAAGCCGCCGCCGTAATCGACAATGCGCACTTGGTCGCCGGGCTGTAGGCGGTATTTCTTGCGCAGCGGTGCCGGAATGACGACCCAGCCTTTGGCCGATATGCGGGCCGATGCCATGATTCTCCGTTCTGTTAGATCGATAGCGGGATATGAATGTTATACATTTCACAAAAAAGTATAACAAACAACGGATAGAGTCAATGAGTGCAGTTGTTGAGTGAGGCAGCATGGCCCGCTACATTTATATGGTCTTTTGCGGGGACAATTCTTGCTCTCGGGCCAAATAGGGAAACTATGAATCTATTGCGAAAATGCGCCGCCGAATTCATCGGTGCGTTTGCCATTGTCTTTGCTGGCTGTGGTGCTGTGGCCATCAATCAGATTTCTGGCGGGGCGGTTAGCCATGTGGGCATTGCCGCCACGTTTGGGCTGGTCATTATGGTGATGGTCTATGCCACCGGCCACATTTCCGGGGCGCATTTCAACCCGGCGGTGACCCTTGCGTTCGCTCTGACGCGGCATTTCCCCAAAAGGGAGATCGCACCCTATATCTTGGCTCAGTGCGCCGGGGCTGTGGTGGCCAGCTACATACACGTGGCGAGTTTGTCGTCGGTACTGGCCGCCACGCAACCTAAGCAGGTGCTGAGCTTGGGGGTCACGCTGCCGGTGGACGGCTCGTTCACCACGGCTCTCGTGTGGGAATTCATGCTGACTTTTTTGCTGATGCTGGTTATTATGAGCATGGCGACCGATTTTCGCGCCGTGGGGCCAGCGGCCGGTTTGGCCATTGGCGGCACCGTGGGGCTGGAGGCCATGTTCGCCGGGCCGTTGTGCGGGGCCTCGATGAATCCTGCCCGCAGCTTAGGCCCGGCCTTGGCAGCAGGAGAATGGACGGCTTTTGCTGCATACATCGTCGGTCCGGTGCTGGGGGCTGCAGCCGGTGCGCTGTTCTACGAATTCATTCGCTGCCAAGCGCCCACCGACCAAGAGGTGAAGGGCTGTTGCTGAAGTTGGTCGTCTGATCTACGCAAAATTTCGCAACCTGTCGAACGGTTGCAATCCACATTCTGACGATGCGAGGAGAACGAGATAATGCGCGTGTTGATCATGTCCGACATGGAGGGTGTAAGCGGCATTGTGGTGTGGGATCAGGTCAGCGGTGGGGCCGCGATGTTTGAGGAGGGACGACAGCTCTACACGGAAGAAATCAACGCCGCGGTGCGCGGAGCCAAAGCTGCTGGCGCGACGGAAATTGTCGTGGTCGATTGCCACGGTGCGGGCAAAGGCTGGAGCTTTAATTCGCTCATCCCGGACAAAATTGATCCCGACTGCGAATGGGTCGCCCATCATGGGTGGGGCCGCTACGACGAGCTGTGGGAGCAAGGATGCGACGCTTGTCTGCTTGTCGGCATGCACGCCCGCGACGGTACTCCCGACGGGGTGCTGTGCCACACCATCTCCAGCGTCCAGTATCGCAACCTCTGGTTCAACGACGATCTCGTCGGGGAAACTGGCGTCAACGCCGCGCTCAACGGGCACTACGGAGTGCCAATTGCCCTCGTCACCGGCGATGAGGCCGTCTGCCGCGAAGCCAGAGACCTCCTCGGCGAAGCGCTACCAACCGTGGCCGTTAAAAAGGGGCTGAGCCGGTTTAGCGCGCGCCAGCTACCGCCCGTCCGCGCCCGTCAGTTGATTGAAGACGCGGCTAAAAACGCGCTTGCTGATCTGACCCGGACTAAGCCGTATGTCCCTGAACAGCCAACGACTATTCGGATCGAACTCGCCAGCGTCGATCAGCTCGCCGAGTTCAAGGGACGCCCCGGGGTTGAGATAACGGGACCGCTTTCTGTTGAAAGCCGCGCAGCAGACTGGCTGACCGCGTGGAATCAGTTTTGGCCATACGCCTAAACATGTGATTGGGCGCGGTCAATTTTTACGGCACTATTCCCAGACATTCCGGGAAACCGCTCTTCCGTCGATCCCTTCTCGGACGCCTACCGAGCCAGCGGCAGCGCGACTTTTGCGTTGTTCTGCTGCTGTGATTGCAGACAGGCAATCATCATCTCCACAACGGTCAGACCATCTCGGCCGGTACACGACAGCTCGCCTTCGCCGTCGAGCACGCGCACGAGTTCGTGCACACCCGCGGCGATTCCATCGACTTCCCACGGGCGCGGTTCAACCAACTCCCGCTCTCCATGCCGCTCGATGTACGCATCGCCTTCCCGCTCGATGAAAATATTCCCCGTGGTTCCCGATATGGTGAAGTCGAGTCGGTTGGGGGCCTGTTTTTCCCCGAGGTAGATCCCACGCACGCCATTGGCAAAGTGAATGTAGGCGTTGGCGCTCGGCTCGGTGGCGGGGTCGTGTCCGCCGTCGCCGCGATACTCGCTGTAGTCTTCGTACCCGTCCTCCAACTCGGCGACGAGCCACTCTGGATTACTGCCAGCGTACCACATGATGGCGTCGAGCAGGTGGGTGCCGTTGCGGAACAGCATTGAGCGCGTGCCGTAGTGCTCGCACAAGACCGATCGCACATCGCCAATCTCGCCCTCAGTCACGAGTTCATGGCAGCGATGCCAGACGGGCATCCAGTGGCGCGTATGGTCAACCGACAGCAAGGTGTTATGGCTTTCTGCGGCAGCCACCATGCGATCGGCGTCTTCGACGCTAGTGGCCAGCGGTTTTTCGCAGAAAATCCCCTTGGCACCGGCTTCGGCCGCGGCCACCACTAGGTCGGCGTGCCGGTTGTCGCCGGTGGCCACCGTGACGATGTCGAGCTGTGCCTTTTCCAGCATCTCTCGGTAATCGTCGTACATCTCCAGCCCCGGATTGGTTGCCTTGAACTGCGCGGCAAACTCGTCGCGTTGCTCCGGCACGAGGTCGCAACCGGCCACGACCTCGGCGTTTGCTATGCTCTCAGCCCCTTGGGCATGCCGATTGCCAATGCCTCTACAGCCGATGACTCCTACTCTGTACATGATGCCTCCTTTGATCAATTGGGAATTTAGAATTAAGAATTAAAAATTATCCCTTCGCAATTCCTAATTTTTAATTTTTAATTCTTAATTCTAAGATCGCACTGCGTAGAGCCTGTTTACTGCTGCTAGGGACACCACCTTGGAATAGTGATACACTTGCTCGTCGCCTACGCGGGTTGGCGCTTCGAGGACGAAGTCGGCAAAGTGCGGCGCATTGAAGACTACAAAGGCCAAGGATAGGGCATCGACGTGGCGGGCGTGGCGCTGGCTCAGGTCTGGGAAGGCCACTGGGCCGGTGTCAACTTGGTAGATATCGTTGGCGCGGTTGGTGTTCATGGTCTTGACCGGGTATTCCATGATCGCCTGCAACCCGGTTTTTTCATTCCGCACTTGGGTTTGCGCGACGATTGGCACCGAGTCGTAGGTCGCCTCGCGCACGGCCGCATCGCTGGTCAGTTCCTCCACATCGCTTCCGACGATTAGATGGTACTGTTGCCCGTTCCACCACTCCTCTGAGCGGCGGATTTCTCGATAGCTGTCGCGTAGGTTGGCATGACGCCGATAGACGACCGACCACTCTGGGCCAAAGACGGGCAGGAAGTCGTAGTTGTCCTCGTGCAGAAGATTGTCTTTGGCAAAGGTGTGCTCGCTTTTGCACGACCCCACCTGCACGTAGTCCTCGCTCTGGCCGGAGGCTGCGTCGATGATGCGCGTCCGCGACTCGACCCAAAACCGCACTTCGTTTTCCGGGGCGTTGCCGATTAGAAATGAGCGTCCGTAGTCTAGTGGTATCACGATAGGGCCTCCTTTGGAAGCTGTCTGAAAGTCCCGGTGGCAAAAGTATCCGCAGATGAGCGCAGATGAGCGCAGAAGCTCTACGGTGGAAGGTTGGAATGCGGAGAAAATAAGGCTACATTAGAGCGGCTCCAAACAAGAGAAACGACTCCCATGACCTTAAAAATCACCGATGATGTATTCTTAGATCAGGCTGGTCGCCCGCGCCGGATCCGCGGCGTCACCGTCAACAGCGCCTCGCCCCTGCTCGTCTCGCTGGCAGCGCAGGTTGGTTTTGAAGCGGTGTGGATCGAAAGCGAACACGGCCCGATTGGCTTTGAGCGGGCCGAGACCCTGTGCTTGGCGGCAGAGGCCGGCGGCATTTTCCCGCTCATTCGCCTGCCCGATGGCGAGCGCCATCACGTGCTGCGGGCACTGGAAATCGGGGCGCGGATCATTCTCGTCCCGATGGTAGATGATGCGGAGTATGCACGCCGCATCGTCGAGGTGGGCAAGTACCCGCCGTTGGGCCGGCGCGGCTTCAACGTGCGCACGCGCGGCATGGGTTTTGGCATGGAAAATCTGCCCGATGTCCTAGCCCGCGCCAATGCGCGCACCCACCTTTTCGTCCAGATTGAGACTGTGGAGGCCGTGGCGAATGTCGATGAAATACTCGCGGTGGAGGGCCTTTCTGGGATCTTCATGGGGCCGGGGGACCTAGCGGTCGATATGGGCTGCACCGGCCAGATGGGCGATCCAAAGCTGCGCGAGGCCGTGCTCTCGTGTTTGGCCATGGCGCGGGCCGCCGGCAAGCTGAGTGGCATCTTCACCTTGCCGGGGCCACTGCTTACCGCCGCCATGGACGCGGGCTGCGACTTGGTAATCTGCGGCGGGGACGTGATGAATCTGGGCACGGCTTGGAGCGAATTGCTGCGCCAGATCCCAGCCGAGCGCGGGTGAGGACGCGGCGCGGTCAATCGGAACGGACCGGTACGCCCTCCAGCAAGCCGCTCTGGTGCATATCGACCCATTCGTCCATAAAGGTCTTGTTCCACTGCGCGGTCAGCGGGTGGTCCATCATGTCGCGGTACACCGTCCACATGGTGACGAGTTCATCGGCCCCGTCGCGGAAGGCGGCGTGCGCGGTCTCCACCGAGCGGATGAGGGCGGCCATAATGAAGGGGCGTTGGCCCCAGCCGCCGAACATCTGAGCGCACTCGCGGATTAGCTTGGTCGGGTCGCCACCCACTTCTTTGACCGGCTCGCAAAAAGGCAGGATGTGATTCACTCCGGCTTGGGCGACGGCTACAGCTTGCGTCAGCGAGAACACCGTGGTGCAGAAGGTCTCGACGCCTTGATCCTTGAGGATGCTAAATGCCTTAAGTCCGTTGACGTTGCAGGGGATTTTGAGGATGATCTGCTCCGACATGTTGGTAAAAACTTGCCCGACTTCTAATAGCTCTTCAACGCAATGGCCGTCGATTTCCATCACCACGGGCTTGTCGGTGAGCTTGAGATATTGCTCTATCAGGCTGATGACCGAGCCGTACTGTTTGGCGTATTGGTTGAGCACCACCGTGTTGGTGACGATTCCGGCGATCCCGAGGGGCATCCACTCCTTGAGCTCGTCGGGCGAGCCAGCTAGCCAGATGGTTGGGCCGCGGCCTTGGGCGCGGGCGGTGGGAACGGGTCCATTTGCTGCCATGACAGGTCTCCTGTGGTTTTTAATGGGCGTTGACAGGTGGGCGAATATAGAAAAAACGCACTGCGAAGGCGAGTAGGTAGAAGAGAGGAGAATCCGTGAAAACCAACCAAACCAAGGCCGCCTTGCTCGGGGGGGCGACGGTGGAGATAGTGGAAATCAATCGGATCTTCGACCCGGTCGTAATAGAGCTCGCGGCCCAAGCGGGCTTTGGCTGCGTCTGGATCGACATGGAGCATTCCCATCTCGGGCTAGACGGGCTGTCGCAGCTAATTTTGGCGGCGCGGGCCACGGGGGTCGATTCAGTGGTCCGCATTTCCAAGGGGCCGTACAATCAAGTGATCAAGCCGCTGGAGTTAGGGGCCGGGGGATTGGTTTGGCCCCACTGCAAGAGCGCGGACGAAGCGCGGGCCTTCGTGCAGATGGCCAAGTTCCGGCCGCTGGGCTTGCGCGGCTTAGGCTGTGGCCGGGATTCGGACTACGGTACGCTGGACCCCGCCGAGTACATGGGGGGAGCCGATGCTGAGACCCTGCTTGGCGTGATGATTGAAGACGCCGAGGGCGTGGAGGAGGTGGAAGCGATTGCCGCAATCGAAGGGATCGACCTGCTCTTCGTGGGGCCGAGCGACTTGGCGCACAGCTACGGCGTCGAGCGCGAAGGAGTCCCCCACATAGACCACGAGCGTGTGCTGGCGGCCTTCGACCGCGTGGGGGCAGCTTGCGCCGCCAGCGGCAAGGCCATGGGCACGGCCGTCGGCCCGGGCGAGTCCATGCGCCGCGTGGTCGCCAAAGGCACGCGCTGGCTCAATTGTTGCCACGACATGTCGGCCCTCACCAGCGGCTTGCGCAGCGCACGGCAAGCAACCCTTGGTGCGAAGCAACGCACGATTACCCAGCAGTTGTTGGCATTGTATCACACGGGAGAGCTGGACCTCGGCGACGTATCCGGCACCGCAAAGCGGTACGACTTTAGCCGCAGCATGGTCAATCACTTGGCCAACTTTGTCATTCAAAAGGCAAAGTGCGTCGAAGCCTTGCCCGAAATGGCTCCGTTAGTCGAGCGCATAGAACAAGCTCTCGTGGATGGACGGCGGGGATTGGCGTTGACCGATGCCTATTACGTCTGCTTGGCGGTGCAAAATCTGCCCAAAGAGCGTTGGCTAGAAGCGCTGCAAGCGACGTTTGACCGTTGGGAGGATGCCGCCACAGGCTCCTTTAAGACGTTTTTTGACGAGGTTCTAAGTACACATACAGTAGAAGAGGTATGAGATGCTTCGCTTCGCTCAGCATGACAAGTGCTAACTTCTTATGCTGTCATGCTGAGCGAAGCGGAGCGGAGCCGAAGCATCTGATACCTAGATGCCCATCCGTAACATCCATTGGATTACTGTCGTGTATTAAGAACGAGGTTTTAAAGAACGTCTGCACGCCGAGCAGGAATAGCACCGATCCTAAGTCAGATCGCGGCTCCGCCGCAGACGGAAATGCACTGGCCGGTCACGTAATCCGAGAGATCGGTCGCCAAAATTCCACGTGGTCTCCTGTTAGCCAATGCCCAGTGCCGCGTCGATTTCGGCTTGGTATTCATAGACGGCCCCGCTTTCTACCTCGCTTAGCTGTACCGTCCGACCTAATCGACTCGACTCGAAAATTGCGTACACCGCGGCCACATCTTTTAGGCCCTCCATCCCGTCCACTTCGATTTCTCGCCCGTTGAGAATGGCCTCGGCCAGTTCAAAGTATTCTAGTGCCAACAGTTTCCAGTCGATGTCTTGGTCGGCGACTCGATCGGGGAAAAAATGTTCGGCCAGTGGCTCTAGGGCGAATGCTTCTGCGTCAGCCACGAGTGCGGCGTGGTCGAGCGTTGTGCCGTCGGCCCTTTGCAAGCACGCTCTGGCACCGCGCGTGCCAAACCCCTGCATTATGCCCTCAGACCCGAAGATGACCTCGCCGCCGCAAGAGCCGTATCCCCCTAGGCCCACCACCCAGTTGACTGCGAGGCCGCTTTCCATCCGAAACATCGCCATAGAGGTGTCTTCGGCCGTGGCTTCGACTTGCTGCTCCATCTCGGCGAAGCGGGTTTGGTAAAACTCATAGGGCGAGTTGACGGCCTCGGGTTTGTGGCGCACGGGCGTGGCTAGCTCGACGGCCCCGTAGGCTTCCTTGATGTCTCCGAGTTGATAGCGAATCATGTCGGTGAAGTGGACGCCCAGATCCAGCAGCAGTCCACCCCGATCCTTCATGTGCCGCCAAGGCGTGATAAACACCTCGTGATGCGGAGCCAGCGAGTGGAAGACCGCCATATAGGGACGGCCAATGGCCCCTTGCTCCAGCAGGTGATGCACCAGCCGCGCCGAGGGATCGCGGCGAAAATTTTCCGCCACCGACAGGATGCGCTTATTGCGCTCGGCGGCCTCGATCATCTGCTGGCAGCCCTTGACGGTAATGGCCATGGGTTTTTCCACCATCACGTGTAGCCCCAGATCGAGGGCTTGGCAGACTACGGCGTGATGCACCGACGGGTCCACCACGACATCCACGGCCATTAGGTCGGCGACTTCGCGGTGCATGGTTTCGAGGTCGCCGAATACCGCGGGCCGCTGGCCCACGAGCTTTTCGGCCTCTGTGGCCGCTAGCTCGGCGTTGTCGCGCCGGATGTCGCATACGGCGACCAGCTCTACATTGGCAAACGGGGTTTTGGCGAGTTCTCCTAGGCCGTATAGGTGCCGCGTGCCCATGCCTCCGCAGCCGACCAACGCCAGTCTTATTTTCTTCAAAGCTGCCTCTCTTTTCTATGCGTGCTCTTCGCGGGCGGCGCGGACCTCGTCGATGGCCTTGCAGTGGCGCAGTCCCACGGACTTGGCTGGCGTTTGATAGCCCTTCCAGGCGTAGGGGTCGATGCCGGCCACGGGCACGATGGTGCGCCGGTCGGCGCGAGCGGGCGACTCGCCTTCTTCAAGGCTCCAAGGCAGCAGGCTATAGGCGTTGCAGTAGTGGTTGACCAAGACGCGGCGATAGGTGTCGCCTTGGTTTTTGTACGAGCGGTGGAGGAGATAGCCGTTGAAGAACACAAGGGCACCGGCCTCCACTTCAACTGGAATCTCGACGCTCTCGTCAAAGCCGTAGCTCTCGGGCGCGAAGTCGAACTCGTCTGGGTTTTCATGGGGCCGCTGCGGGTAGAGGTATCCGGGCCGGTGCGACCCCGGAATGACATACAGGCAGCCGTTTTCCACGGTGGCGTCGTCCACAGCGATCCACGCGCCGATCAGCGAGCGATCTCGCGTGGGGATGTAGATCTCGTCTTGGTGCCAAGCCTGCCCTTGGAAGTTGGGCGGCTTGACGAAGTACATGGACTGCATGCACTTGACGCTGCCGTCCCAAAAGGGCAGGTGCGCGGCCGTGATCTGGCTCAGGGCACCGCAGATTTTGGGATGGCGGACGTACTTTTCGATGACTGGGCTGACGTAGTGCGGCTGGTGGATGCAGAGGATGCTCTCCAGCACCGCTTGGTCGCTGAGGGTGGGAGCGACCGGCTCGATGTTATCGCACTCGTAGCGGCCGCGCGCCACATCTACGAGGTCGCGTTTGAGTTCGTCGAGCTCGGCTGCTTCCATTAGGTCCGGCACGACGAGATAGCCGTCGTCGATAAAGGACTGCACTTGGGCGGGGGTGAGCGGCTTGGGGACCTCGATTGCCGGGCTGGGATTCATTTTGATTGCTTCCATAATTCTAATTGCTCCGTTTAGTTCGTTGGCACGTAGCCGATATTTTGATACCCTTACTGCGCTTTGTCAAACAAATCTAAGTACACGCCAGTAGAGGTGGTCTGAGATGCTTCGCTTCGCTCAGCATGACAAGTGGGTGCTCTGCTTCACCGGGTCATGCTGAGCGCAGCGAAGCGGAGTCAAAGCATCTGATACCTCGATGGCCATGCGTAACGGTACGGTCGTGTACTAGCAAACAAATATAGAGAAAGGAGCACACATCGTGGATCTGACGTATATCGTATTTACTAAACACTTAGAGGGCCTTGATGTCCCGCAAATCATCGACGCCTTGCAGTCCATTGGCGTGCAGGGGGCCGATTTGTGCGTGCGCGATGGCTACCCGGTCAACCCGGACAATGTGGCCACGGCCCTGCCGGAGGTTGCGCGCCGCTTTGCCGATGCCGGTCTTTGCATCCCCTTGGTCACGGCTCCGGGCGATTTCAACCGCCCGGACATCGACTATGCGGAAAGGTATTACGCGGCCTTGGGCGAGGCTGGCGTGGCTCACGTCAAGCTCGGCTATTGGCACTGGGAGCCGGACGTGCCCTATTGGACGCAGTTAGACGAGGTGCGCGACTTTATGGAGGGGTTTCAGGCGCTGTCGGAAAAATACGGCGTTAAAACTGTCATTCACAATCATTCGGGCGCGTCTATGGGCCTCAATGCCTGCGCCGCTATGAACATCGTCAAGGACTGCGACCCGCAATACGTGGGCGTCTTCGCCGACCCCGGACATTTGTCCTTGTGCGGGGAGCCGATTGCCATGGCCCTCGACATTGTGCGCTCGCACTTGTGCTTGCTTGCGTTTAAGGATCTGGCCCGTCAGCGGTCTTTGAGTATCACTCAGCAGGGCGCGCCCGGCAGTGGCGTCGTGCGGATGGGGCAGGGCTTTGTCGATTGGCCTGCGGTGATTGCGGCCTTGAAGCGGTTGGACTTTTCCGGCCCGGTCAGCTTCCATAGCGAGTACAGCGGCGAGCCGGTGGAAAGCGTTATCGACTTGGCGCGGATTGACGTGCGCTTTTTTACGGCTTTATGCCAGAAAGGGGAAGATCATGCTTAAAGCGGGATTTATTGGCGCGGGGGGACGCGGTCAAAGCGCCCACTATCCATCGGTCCATCGCCTCGCCGACCGCGTGGAGATGGCCGCGGTTTGCGAATTGGACGAGGAGCGCCTCAAGCAAGTGGTCGCAAAGTACGGCTTTACGCGCACGTACCAAGACCACCGCGCCATGCTCGACGAGATCGACCCGGACATTGTCTATTGCGTGATGAACGAGAAGTGGCTCCTGCAACCGGCCCTCGACTGCATCGCTGCGGGCAAGCACCTGTTTATCGAAAAGCCGCCCGGGGCCAACAGCGACGAGACGCGGGCGATTTTGGCGGCGGCTGAGCGCCAAGGGGTCTGGGTGATGGTCGGCCTGCAACGACGCTACACCGCGGTCACTCGCGAGGCCATGCGCCTAGTTGCGGCCAAAGGCCCGGTGTCGCTGGCGACTACTACTTTCAACAAACAGCTCCCGCAGCGCGCCGACGAGTTCACTACGACCTTGTGGAACGACCTGGTCCACATCGTCGATCTGCTGCGCTACATGGCTGGCGGCGAGTCGGTGGAAGTTACGGCCTATCAAGACAAATTCGGCGGCGAGGGCTTTAACCACTACACTGCGTTGGTGCGCTTTGACAACCGCGCGACCGGCGTGATGCTCGGCAACCGCGCCTCCGGTGGGCGGGTGCTGCGCTCGGAGCTACACGGCGTGGGCATTGGCTGCTACATGAAAATTCCCAGTGAAATCGAAATCCACGAGGACAACCAAGTCCGCACCCTCGGCGGCTGGGAAATCGACGGCGTGCCCGAAGACGATGTGCCCCGCTACGAGGGGGTCTTGACCATGCACGAGCACTTCATCGATTGCGTGGTTGAAAACCGGCAGCCGATCACCGACATCCGCGACGTGATTCACTCGATCGCGCTAGTGGATCAAATTGAGGCGGATGAGATTATGGCGGCGAAGACGTAAGCCCTTGGGTGAAAACCTTGGGAGGGGTTCGGAATGCGCGAGGCCGACAACGTTCTAGCGGCTGAAGTGCCTGCCATTGAACATCTTTTGTTTAATTACTATATTACCGCGTTACCGTGCGCGAGGAAATGTGCGATTAAGTGCGATTAAATGTGCGATTTCACAAATAGGGAGGAAAAATCATGCAGTGCAGATTCTTGACGTTTGCAGTTCAGATAGTAGCAGCGTGTTCCTTTATGGGAGTGGTCGGATGCGCGACCATCCTCAAAGGCAGCTCTGCCCCAGTTAGTATAAGCTCAACTCCGAGTAGTGCTGACGTCGAGATCAAGAGGAGTGATGGTCTCATCGTCCAGCAAGGCCAGACCCCGATGACCGTCACGCTGGGCAAAGGCAAGGATTACTCCGTCAGCATTAGCCTTGACGGCTACCAAACTCAGACTGCTGCGATTACAAAGAGTGGTGTTGAAACGGTCGCATTCTGTAACGTAGCCTCTATACCGTTTTGGGCTGTCGACTATCTCACTGGTGCGATGTTCAAAATGGAACCTAGCACTATCAATGTGTCGCTAAAAGAAGTCACGGCGCAGGATGGGGGCGATACTGCTATCTACGCCTTCTTGACCATTGTCGATGAGGATGGTACGCCGCAGTACGCCACTGTTGAGATGACGCCGGTAGCGGCCAACTGAGACGACGCAAGAGAGTTAGGGTACGGATAGGGCCGGGCCATCCGCACCCCACTTCTTCGCCGCATGTGGGAACGGATCGTGGGGGATTAGTCTCCGCCCTGCGATCCGTTCATTTTTGTTCAAGCTAACGCGATTTGTTCAAACAATATCATTCTACTTGGTCGCGGTGCCCTTCGTGCGATTCTTGGCGGGTAGTGCAGGCGATAGGCTTCGTCAGTCTGATTTTGATGTTGGTCCCGCTAAATGGGCTTGCTGATGAGTACGCCTCCGAGATCGAAGTCCCGTGGGAGCCAGAGAATCTGCCTGTAGATGATTCTACTCGCTTGCGGCCTCCGCCTCCCGCCTTGCTCAAATCGCTCGCCCGCCCGGCCATTCACTTCTACCGACAGCGCATAGCGAGCCAGTCGACTGACCGCTGTCCCTTCCACATTTCATGTTCCCACTTTGCCGAAAAGGCGGTAGAGCGATTCGGCTTTGTTCGGGGCGTTGCTCTGTTTATTGATCGGCACTATTTCCGCGAACATGCTGGAGCACTGCACCTCTATTTACTGCGCGAAACTTGGCGAAACAACCGCATTAAGCTGAAATTGGACGACTCTTTCTACTTGTCTGACCAGCGAGACGAAATTGAAGAATAAGATAATCGTCATATATGCCGTGCTGTTGTCCGTTCCTAGTGCGCTGCTAGGGGACAGCGCCGCGTTCAGCGACGAGCTGATTGGTTATGCCAATAGCTTGGTCGCGCAGCGGGATTATTATCGTGGCATCTCTGTACTCAAACAAGCTGCTTATTTTGCGGACGATCCCAAAACGAAGGCCCTGTGCATTTTCAAAATTGGCGAGGCATATCAAAAAAGCAGAAAGTACAAATCCTCGGCAGAATACTTGGAGCGGTACATCGCTGACACCGCCGCCGATACGTTTCTCTACCGAGCGCAGATGTACCTCGGCGCAAGCTACCTGCAACTCGGACGCTACGATAAAGCCGTTGCGAGTTTTTCGTTGGCCGAGAATATGAAAAACGACGGGACAGGCTCGGTTTGGGCTGCGTATAGCAACGTTCAGCAGGGCGAATTTGCGGCGGCCTCTGACCGCTTCCAGTCCATTATCAGACAGCGCGAAGGAGAGGCGATTGCGCTTGGCTCACAGGAAATCCTGCGAGAAATCGACGCATACAGAGGCTCGCGACAAAGCGTCTGGACCGCATCAATCCTCTCCTCATTGTGCCCAGGTCTTGGCCAGTTATATGCTCGCCATTACTATGATGCGGCACAGGCGTTTATACTGGTCAATAGTTTTGCCTATATGACGTATGCCAGCTACCGTCTCGGGGCTTTAGGCGAGCAGAGCCATCTCGCCACCGCCCTTAGTGCGGCGGTGACAGGCATGTTTTACTATGCCAACATACTCGGGGCCGGCCGTACAGCGGCCTACAGGAATCAACGCAAGCTCGACAGTGCCCTAAAGCAGATACGCTTCCTGATTCACAACAAGCTCGGTTTTATGCCAGGCTTGGGCTTCTCATTTTCGCTATAACTGGCTCTATCGGCGGCACCCCGTCCGTATAATCCTCAACCCTCACAGAACACCCGCGCCTTAAAATTCTACATACGGCTCAGACTCAATCGGCGTAAACGACTTCGGGGGATGCTGTTCCATAACATCCTCGCGCAATTCTACGCCCCAACCCGGCCCTTCTGGTGGGACACAGTGGCCATCAATCACTTCAATCGGTTGGGTAAGCACCTTGTTGTATCGATCAATGGACGACACAAAAATTTCCTGCATCAAACTGTTGTGAACGCACATATCCAAATGCAAGCTGGCGATTGTTGAAATCGGCCCATTGGAATTGTGTGGTGCGACTGTCACGTAATAGGTCTCAGCCATGGCGGCAATTTTCTTCAATTCAGTGATGCCGCCGGCATGGCAAATATCCGGCTGAATGATTCCGACCGCATTCAATTCCAACAGCGGGCGGAAATCCCAGCGAGTGTATAGCTGTTCACCCGTCGCAATTGGCACATTTACTTCGCGGGCAAATTGCGCCAGCGCTTCGGGATTGTCCCACAAAATCGGCTCTTCCATCCACGCAATGTTATACGGCTCTAGTTCCTGTGCCACTCGTCGTGCGCTCCATATATTCAGTCGTGCGCGAATGTCAATTCCTATTTCGATTTGCGACCCCGCCGCTTCACGCGCCGCTTCGACCAAGGCGACGCCGTACTGAATGCGCTCGATGGTGGCCACCTGTGCTCCTCTAAAAGGGTAAAACTTCAACGCCTCATAGCCCTGATCCACTACTCGTTTTACGCCCTCGGCAATCCCTTCAGGTGTATTGTCCTTTCTCGGCCAGCCATTGGCGTACATGCGAATTTTGTCGTGCGATTTTCCTCCTAACAGTTCATACACTGGAACGCCCAAGGCTTTGCCTTTAATGTCCCACAACGCCAGATCGATCGCACTGATCGCACTCGTCGTCACCGCTCCCCCGGACCACGTCACGCGCCGATACAGCGAGGTCCAAATCCGCTCGATCTCAAATGGATTTTTGCCTAGCAGAAAACGCTTGAACGCGGCAAATTCGCCGAGTAAGGCGTCGTCTTTGTATTGCAAGCTAGCTTCACCCCAGCCGTGAATACCGGCGTCGGTTTCGATTTTGACAAACGTCCAATTGTTGGTCCCTTCCGACCCTATCCGCATCACTTGCAAATCAGTAATTTTCATTTTTTTCTCCGTTGTATTTAGGAATTAGCCTTCAGATACCCGTGATGTGGGTGAAAATCACTCGTGACGTGGGTGAAAATCACCCGTGATGTGGGTGAAAATCACCCGAGGACGACCTATACGCCCGCGGCCCAGCCATTTCCCCCAGCGCGTACTTTGCCTTCGCTTTTGAGTACCTCCGCACCGTGAGCACCGCCGGCTACCGCTTGAACTACCTGCACTCGGTGGCCCATTTCTCTTAGGGTTTGCACAATCGCCGGGTCAATGCCGCGCTTTAGTTCGAGGGGTTCTTGGGCTTCGGCGTTGAGTCGGAGGGCTGTGGCGGCTCCCAAGGCGGTGGCGTTGAAGTCGATGATGCGTTGTCCTAGTTGGGCACCGACGCTGATGATGCGGCGACCGCCGGGTAGGCCGATGGCCACGTCGCGCTGGGGCAGGCGCAAGATCATGGGGACCACGTTGTTGAGCGGACGCTTGTGCGCGGCCACGGAATTGGCCCGGCCGGGACGGGGGTCCAAACGGCACATGCCGTGGCCTAGGATAATGCCCGTGTCTGGTACGGTTAGACAGGAGCCAAAGGCCCCGCCTTGGGTGATGGTGATGCCGACGAGATTGCCCTCGGCGTCTGCGGCTGAAACGTGCAAGGTTTCGGAGACGGCTGGACCCGAGGCTTCGTACACTTGCTGATCGACATGCTCGGGGAATTGTCGCAGGGCTTCGACGCGACCGGCGGCGTAGTCCTTGCTCAGCAGGCGTTCCACCGGGACATCGACGAAATCGGGGTCGCCGACGTAGCGCAGGCGGTCGCGCCAGACTTGTTTGACGACTTCGGCTAGCTGGTGCCAGTACTGAGCTTGGTCGTCGGGCACTACGGGCAGGCATTCCAGCATGTGCAGGATCTGTAGAGCGGAGAGGCAGCCGTTGGGCAAAATCGGCCCGTACACTGGCACATCGCGGTAGGTGATTTGGTACGGCTCAGTCAGACGCGGCGCAAAAGCGGCCATATCCTCGCGGGTGAGGGCACCGCCGCTGGCTTGGACGTAATCGCCGATGGTGCGGCCCAATTCGCCGTCGTAAAAGTCGCGCCAACCGGCTTGGGCCAAACGCGCTAGGGTGCGCTCCATATTGGGACGATGCCATATATCGTCGGGGCTGGGCAACTCGCCTTGCGGTGCGAGGTGGCTAAATGTTGCCGGGAAGCGGCGCAGTATGGCTTCTTGGTTGCGGATGGTATTGGCTAGGCCCGGGCCGTAGGGGAAGCCGTCGGCGAGCAACCCTTGGGCCGGGGCAACGATTGCGGCCCAAGGCAGCTTCCCCCAGCGTTCGTGCAAAAAGCCCATGCCAGCCATTTGGCCGGGGACGGCCACTGCTTGGGGGCCGTACACGTTGGCATCGTCGCGCACGCTGCAGGCGTATTCCTTTTCGTTGGTGCACATGTTGTCGCGGCGGGCCGGCAGAATGTCGTACATGTACTCGTGGGCCGCAGCCGGGGCTACGGCATTGGCGTCGAGCGACCAGACGCGGCCGGTGGAACTTTCCAATACGACCGCAGCCGACATGTAGCCGCCGATACCGTTGGATTGGGGGGCCAACATACAGCAGGCCAAACTAGTGGCTGCGGCCGCATCCATGGCGTTGCCGCCTTGGGCCAATACTTGTGCGCCAATGCGCGCCGCGGCTGGTTGCTGGGCGGACACAGCGCCGCGGTCGGCTAGTACTTGATGTCCTTCGATCATGTAGCAGTCCTGAATGACTCGAGAGATATGCGGATCGCCTTGCAGGTAGGGGCGACTCTAAGAGTCGCCCCTACAGTCGCCTCTACAATTCTGCGTCCATCTGCGTCCATCTGCGGATCGTCTTGTCAGTGATGTAGGATTGCTATCTCTCTCTCCTCTGCACCACTATGCCTTGCCAAAGCGCACGCCCGTCGGGATAATCCCCATGTCTTCGCCGCGCCGCATGGCCTCAGCCGCGTCGAGGATGCTCGCCAAGTCGTGCTTGGGTTCAAACCCCAACTTTTGCTTGATGTTGGTCAAATCCAGTTCGAAGTAATTCCAATCCGGCCGCCGCGCATCGGCGTAGCTTAGTCCGAAGCGCTCGGCGAGATAGGGCACGGTTTCGCTCCAATCGAACAGCGCGGCTCCGCCTAAGTTGAACACCTCGCCCACGGCCTCGTCCCGCTCTAGCGCCAACACCAGTCCTTGAACGATGTCCCGCACGTCGGCATACACCTGCCGAAAGGGCCGTCCGTCTGGATTGCGCGATAGCAAGAATTGCTCCTCACCCGTCCACAGCGCCTTGAGCTCCTCGGCTCCCTCTCGGTCCTTGAATTGCTCGTAAACCGGCTCGAACAAAAACAGATGCGGCAAGCCGTTTTCGTCGAGGAATTCGCCCGGCTCGATTATCGTGGCAAAGCGCGTGGTCACTGACGGCAGCCCGTATTGGCGGTGATAGCTCATCACCAGTTCCTCGCCGATCCACTTGGTCAGGAAGTAGGGCATCGTCTGGTAGCGGGCGACTTGGTCTTCGCGGATTGGCTCTTCAAAGCAGCGGCCGTTGTAGGGATTCTCCCAGTAAATTGCCTCGGTGGAAGCATAGACCAAGCGGTGCAGATTGGGCGTCAGCTCGCGGATGGACTCTAGAACGTTAATGGTGCCCATGCCGTTGATTTCGAGGTATTCGCGGTTGTCGAAGGGGCCGCCAAAGGCTGCGGCAATGTGGTACACCGCATCGACTCCTTCGACGGCGCGGCGCACGTCGGCGAGATTGCGCAAATCGCCTTCGATGGTCTCGACGCGGTCAAAGCTGTCGAGCTTGTGGGCGCGGCTTTGGTCGCCGGGATAGACAAACGAGCGGATGTCGTGCCCTTTGTCGAGCAAGGCTCTTGCCAAATTGGCTCCGACGCGGCCGGTGCCGCCGGTGATTAGGATTTTCACGTTGCACCTCTCTGGTTAGTGGTTAGTGGCCAGTGGCCAGTGGCTAGTTCCACCGCCCCCGGTCCGGTGGTGTGGGGGCTGATCACTGATCACTGGCCACTGGCCACTCTTTAGCTTCCAACGGGTAGGGCGCTGGCCAAGAGTTTTTCCGGCGTGGCCTCGGCCCGTGTGTACTCGGCGGCGATCCGCCCCTCGCGCATTACGTACACTCGGTCGCATAGCCCCAGAATTTCGGGCATTTCCGAGGAGAGGATCGCGATCGCTAGCCCCTGGTGCGCCAGCTCGTCCAGCAATTGGTAAATCTCGGCCTTGGCACCGACATCGATTCCCCGGGTCGGCTCATCGACGAGCAGGACCCGCAAGTTTTTCTTGAGCAGCCAGCGGGCCAGCAGTGCCTTTTGCTGATTGCCGCCGCTGAGTCGCGCGATGGTCTGCTCTTGGTCGGGGGGACGCAAGCGCAGGCGCGCGACGAGTGCGCCGACTTGCTGCCGCTCCATGCCTACTCTCACGTGGCCGGCACGGCAGAATTGCTCTAAGGCCGCGACGCTCGCGTTTGCGCGCACGCTCTGCTGGGCGAATAGGCCGTCGGCCCGGCGATCTTCCGGTACCAGTCCCAGCCCGAGGGTGCGCGCCTGTGGCGGTGCGTTCGCTGGTACGGCGATCCCGTCGATGGTGATGGTTCCAGCACGGCGGCGGTCTGCGCCCATCACGGCTCGCGCTAGTTCGGTCCGTCCCGCGCCCATCAAACCGGAGAAGCCGACGATTTCTCCAGCGCACACTCGGAAGGAAATATCCTGCACCCGGTCCGTGGTCAGCCCTTCTACTTCTAGCGCACCCGGTCCCGGCGTGCGATCGGCCGCGGGAAAACCCTGCCCCAACTCCCGCCCGACCATTAGGGCGATAAGCCGCTCTTCGTCGAGGTCGGCGGCTGGCTCGCAGGCGACGCGCTCGCCGTCGCGCAAGACCGTCACCCGGTCGGCCAGCGCCATGACCTCGGCGAGCTTGTGCGATACATAGACCACGCCGACGCCTCGCGCCTTGAGCCGGGCGATGAGCGCAAAGAGCTTGTCGATCTCGCGCGTGCTCAGGGCCGAGGTCGGCTCGTCCATGATGATTATCTGGGCATCACACGCCAGCGCCCGTGCGACCTCGACCAATTGCTGCGCGGCCACGCCGAGGTGGCCGACCTTGGTCTGCGGATCAACCGCTAACCCGACCTCGTCCAATAGCGTTGCAGACGCGGCGTAGAGCGCGTTCCACTGGACGCGGCCACCGCGCCCATGCGGCAGGCGACCGAAGAACAGATTCTCGGCGACTGACAGCGAAGGGACTAGTTCTAACTCTTGGTAAACGACCGCCAGCCCGTGGTCTAGGGCTTGGCGCGGATGGCGGATATCTACGGGGCGGCCCGCGATCTGGTAGTGGCCTTGGTCGCGGTGGTACACGCCAGCCGCAATTTTGATCAAGGTGCTTTTGCCCGCGCCGTTTTCGCCGACTAGGGCGTGGACTTCGCCTGGCCGCACTGCAAAGTCAACGCCCTTGAGCGCATAGACGCCGGGGAAGCGCTTGTGAATGTCCTCTAGGGAGAGTAGCGGCGTCATGTCGGGGGGGCGAGCAGCCGCCGCAAGAGGCTTTGCTTGCGCCGGGTGTCCAGATACACGGCGAGGATAATTACCGCACCGCGCGCAATGTCGTGATAGAAGGACGACACGTTCAACAGCACTAGGCCGTTGGAGAGCACCGTCAGAATTAGGATGCCGATGAAAGCGCCGCCGAGCGTACCCACGCCGCCCGTCAGGCTGATGCCGCCCAAGATCACCGCGGCGATCACCTGCAACTCAAACCCGAGGCCGGCATTCGGCTGCCCGGAGTTGAGGCGCGAGGCCAAGATAAAGGCGCTTAGTGCCGCCAGCACGCCGCCGAGTACAAAGACCAAGACCCGCGTGCGATCGACGGCCAAGCCCGCCAGCCGCGCCGCTTGGATATTGCCGCCGATGGCGTAGATGTAGCGGCCGAGGATGGTGTGGTGGAGGACGTAGTAAAACAATCCGAAGAGGACAAAGGTAGCCAGCACTGGGATCGGGATCGGCCCCAAGTGCCCGGTGCCCACTTCGATGAAGCCTTCTACTTTGCCTTGGATCGATACCGCTTGGGTGCTGACCATGGCTGCGCCGCGCAAAATGGCCATCATGCCCAAGGTTGCGATCAGGGAGTTGATGCCAGCCTTGGTGACCAACAGTCCGTTGCATAGCCCGACGAGCGCCCCGGCGGCGAGTGCGGCGACCAGCGCCAGCGTCACGCTTTCAAACTGGTTGAGCACGGCCACGGCGATGATTCCGGCCACTGCTTGGGTCGAGCCGACGCTCAGGTCGATCTCGCCGAGCAGGATGATCATCACCATGCCGATCCCGGCGATGGCCACCAGCGAGGCGTCGCGCAGCACGTTTTTGATATTGACGGCGGTAAAGAAGACCGGCGTCAGCAGGGAAATCCCCACGCAGAGCAAGACCAGCGCTAGCAACAGCCCGGCCTGCTCGCTGTGGAGTACTCGCGACAGAAAGCGGCTCATTGCGGCATCAGGGCACGCACGGCATCCACCTTGAGGGCGAAGGGCGGTTCGGTACTCGTGTCGTAGAAGCGGCTGAGATTGTCGCGGGTGACGACGATGGTCGGCGTCTCGTAGTGGTCGGGTAGCTGCTCACCACGCGATAGTTGCACGGCCGCATCGATGAGTGCGCTGCCGACGAAATTCGGAAACATCGCCAGCGCTGCTGCGTAGGGCGTATCGCCGGTGAGGGCCGTCTGTCCCACGGTACCCTCGAAGCCGAAGCCGATTGCCGTCAGCGTTGCTTCGTCCAACCCGGCCGCCTTATAGGCCGCCATGCCGCCGGTAGTAGAATCGTCGTTGATGCCGTAGATCGCGTTGATCTGCGGGTTGGCCGTCAGCGCGTCCTGCGCCACCTTGAACGCCTTTTCCTTGAGGCCCTGTCCATCGACCTCTTGGACGACCTCATGGGTCAGACCCGAGGCGGCGAGCGCATCTTTGAAGCCATCGACTCGCTGCCGGCAGTCCTCGAAGTTGGGGAAGCCGACGATGAGGATCTTGGGGTCGAGGCCCTTCTCCGCCGCGTAGCTGGCAAACCACTCGCCGGCCTTGACCCCGCCGGCGTAGTTGTCGATTCCCACGTAGCTGACGGCCTCAGACACGGGGTTGGATTCGGTAATCACGTGTACTCCCGCCGCTTTGGCCTGCCGCACTATCGGCCCCATGGCCTTGGCATCCACTGGTGACAAGATCAGCACCTCGACCCCTTGGGCGAGCAGGTTTTCGGCTTTGGAGATTTGCGCGGCCACGTCGAGGTTGGCATCAGCGACGATCAGTTCGACATCCAACTCGGCTGCCCGCGCTGTCGCCGATTTGCTGATGTTTTGGTACCACTCGTGCGACATGAAGTTGATGACGTAGCCGATCTTGAGTTTATCGGGCGCGTCGTCCGGCTGCCCGCAGGCGACCAGCAGCAGGCTCAGCAGCCATGTTTTTTTCATAGGTCTCGTTCCTTTGCATTGATACGTTGGAAATTACAGAGGCCGATCAGGTGTCGCGTATCTATGAGAAGAGACATTAACAGGCCCGAACCTTGGTCACATTCCCCAAATATCGATCTCGACCCCGCTGTCCGACGCCCGGCGGTCGTGAAACACTTTGTCCGCCCAACGCCGCCCTTCGCGCCGGTCGAAAATCACCAGATGACCCGCCTCGGCCGCGCACCGATCCATGTACTCCGCGGTCTGTTCCAATCCCTCGGCGATGGTCTGCTCCAAGCTCTTGTGCAGCACCTTGCACTCGACGACGAACAGGCGCGTCTGCTTCCCTTGTGGCCAGACGATCAGCAAATCCGTCCGACCCCGACCGAGACCGTATTCGCGCTCGATGCGACCGCCGCTGTTGACGATGCGCTGCAAAAATGCCTGCAACAGCAACTGTGGCCCCGCTTCCTTGTACTGGAACCGCTCGACCCAGTGCTCGGAGTGCTCGCGGAAAAACGCTTGGAACGCCGTTAGCAACTTGACTACGTCCAAGCCGCCGGCCGCATCCACATACCACGCCGTTTCTTCGGCTAACGTCGCTTGGGTGGTATAGGTCAGTTCGCGGGGAATGACCTCGCGGTAGATCGGATTGGCAATGCGCAACGGGTTGTCCGTGCTAATCAGACCCAAATCGCGGACATATTCTAGATCGTCCGGTGGCAGCGAGCGCACCTCGGCTCCGCTCAACAGTGGCTCGACCACCCGGCGCACCCGCTCCTCCTTGAGTTTGTCGGCCAACTGATCCAGATGCGTCTCGCGCCGCAAAATGAGTTGTTCGCGTGCGGCATGGATGGCTTCGGCCGCGATGGGACGATGCCACGCTTCGGCAAATTCGCCCGCAAAACAGGCTTCGTCGGCCAGCGCGTTGACCAGCCACGGCTGCCCTTGGGTCTGCGTCCAGATCGCGTCCAGTGCCTCGGCGGTGAACGCTTGGCCGGTCTCCTCGGTGTGCTGACTTAGCAGCGCGAGCACCTCCTCTGGCGAAAAGTCGCCCAAACGCAGAGACCGCGCTTTGATGTTGAACGCACTGCCGCCGGTGATGATGGCATTCTCGGCGGTCGATTGGATGCGATAGTCGCGCACGTCGCGCACCCCGCACAGCACCACGCTTTGCGGAAACTCCCCGGGACGGCGGTCGTACCCGGCGCGCAATTGCCGCAGCACCGACAGCAGGGAATCGCCCATCAAGGAATCGATCTCGTCAATCAGCAGGACCAGCGGCTTTGCATCCGCTTCCGACCAGCAGGTCAATGCCTCGCGCAGGGCCGCGTACGGGCCGTACTTCGCCAAAATGTCGGGCCAAACCGAGTCGAGAAACTCGTCGCCTATGGAACGCGCCCGGGACGCCAACTCGCCCAAAATGGTGCGCATCACCTGTTCCACATCCTCGCGTCCGGCTTGCCCGCCTTCCACGTTGACGTACACGCAGCGATAAGCCCCTTCGGCATTGAGTAGGTCGCGCAGCGCCAACAGGGCCGAGGTCTTGCCCGTCTGCCGCGGCGCGTGCAGGACGAAGTAGCGTTTGTCGCGGAGGAGCCGGCGGACTTGAGGCAGGTGCAGCCGCTCCAAGGGCGGGATGCAGTAGTGATCCTCGGCCACCACCGGACCGCTCGTGTTAAAAAAACGCATCGTGAGTTATCCCTTTACGGCACCAGCCGTCAGCCCCTGGACAAAATACCGCTGCAATCCCACAAAGAGCGCGATTGGCGGCAGGCTAAAGATCAGCGATGCGGCGAATAGCTGGTCGTATTTGTTGACGTATTGTCCCAAAAACGCGGCGCGCAGCCCCACCGGAATGGTCAGGGCCTGCGATTTGGTAAACACAAAAGCGAATAAGAATTCATTCCACGAAAGCAAAAATGCAAAAGTCCCCACCGCCACGATCGCCGGTGCGGCCAGCGGTAAGATGATCCGGTAGAGTAGCTGGAGGCGGTTGCAGCCGTCGATGAGCGCGGCCTGCTCTAGGTCGGTGGGGATGGCGCGGAAATAGCCGTTGAGCAGCCAAGTGCAAAACGGGATGGCAAAGCCCGTGTAGATCAGCACCATGCCCACGTGCGTGTCGAGCAAGCCGAACGAGCGAATCACCTGAAAGAGCGGGATGAGGATCGAAGAGCCGGGTAGCATTTGCGACATCACCACTACCATCAACAACAAGGTGTTGCCGCGAAAGCGGAAGCGGGCAAAGGCATACGCCGCGCAGATGCTAAATACGAGGGCAATCAGGGCCGTGGAAAGGGAAATCACCATGCTGTTGGCAAAGTACTTCACAAACGGCCCGGTGTCCCACATCTCGACATAGGCGCTGAAAGTGACCGAGCGCGGAAAGACCAAAGGCGGCGTCTGCGTCATCTCGGACAGGGGACGCACCGAAGTCGTGACCACCCATATCAGCGGCATCACCAGCGCGAGTACGAAAACCGAGCCCAAGCCATAGGCGAGATAGGCGCGGATATTTTCTTGGATCTTAATTCGCATGGCTTAGCGAGCCTTTGCGAGGGAGGGCATTGAGCGGGTGTTGGTCTTCGATCATGGCATCTCTGATCGGTTCAAGAATCAGCTTCTTCACTCATGGCCGCCATAACCGCGCAATAAGTCTGCCACCTCAACAGCGTCTTTCCGCATCGCAACGCGCAGCGGCGTAAGGCCACTATTTTCCGTAGCGTTGACATCGGCTCCGTGCTTGAGCAATAATTCTACCATCTCAACCTCATTGTCCCGCGCCGCGAAGTACAGCGGTGTCTCTCCACGGTTGTTCTTCTCGTCGATCTTGATATCGGGTCTCTGCTTGAGCAAGACTTTCGCCACCCAACAGCAGCGCTGTTTCGCACCGCATTCTTTTGCGCCGCGAAGTGCAGCGGCGTCCAGCCATATATGCTCTTGGCGTTGACATCGGCATCGTACTTAAGCAAGACCTCGGTCGTCGCAACAGCATTTGCCCATGCCGCTAGGTGAAGTGGCGTAAAACGATCGTAGTCCTTCACATTGACATTGGTTCCCTGCTTGAGCAATGATTCTACTGTCTCAACATCATTGTTCTGCGCCGCGAAGTGCAGCGGCGTCCGGCCATGTTGGACGGATTGTCCTCCGTTCATCTTGTTTCTCCTATTGGGTCGTTGTGTCTAGTTGAGTTGGCGGCTTGGTTGGGGCCGCGTTGACCCTTTTCCGCTTGAGTTTTGCTCATAGTAGTTCTGATTAGTTTAAAAAATCAGCTTATTCACTGATGTTACGCAGTTTTCCAGAAAATCCTCAGTTTCGCCCCAATATCTTGGGCCAATAGGCTTCAATAGACCATAAGATAGCGAGCCACTGCGTAACGTCAGTTATTCACTATTCGTTACCAGAATGGATCAGCATATAACGGCGCAAAAGCACTGCTGTCCCATGAGCCGCCCTGTCTAGGGGCGTCTGACCAAGTGTATCCTTGGCGTTGATGTCGGCACCATGCTTTAGCAAGACCTTGGCTGCCGCAACAGCGTTAAAAGATGCCGCTAAGTGCAACGGCGTCTGACCAAATGTATCCTTGGCGTTGACGTCGGCTCCGTGTTTGAGCAAGACTTCGGCCGTCTCAACAGCATTCCTCTCCACTGCCAAGAACAGTGGCAAGCGATAATTGACGTCGGCTCCGTGTTTGAGCAAGACTTCGGCCGTCTCAACAGCATTCCTCTCTACCGCCAAAAGCAGCGGCGTCGAGCTACGAACCTTGGCGTTGACGTCGGCTCCGTATTTGATTAAGACCTCGGCCATCGTAGCAGCATTATACCATGACGCATGATGGAGCGGTCTCTGGCCATTTCTGTCTTGGGCGTTGACGTCGGTTCCCTGCTGGATCAGGAACGCAGCCAGCATGGGCAAGTTAAGTTTTACTGCAAAGTGTAGGTCTTTTACCGCATTCGGGGATGGCCAGCGACCCGACTGGACGAAGAATTCTTGTCGTTCCTTCTCGGTTTGCTCGGCTATCAGTCTTGCTTTTTCTGCTTCGAGTGCTTGCTGCCGTTCCTTCTCAGCCTGTTCGGCGGCCAATCTTGCTTTTTCTGCTTCAAGTGCCTGCCGCTGCTTTTCTGCTTCCGTGTCGCAGCCGAGGCTACCGAGGACCAAGGCCACAACGAACATTCTCCATATCATAGCCATCTCTTGTCTCCTCCAGTCATTTCCTCGGTTTCAATTGAATTATATCCATGAGCAACCAAAGGCAATAATTATCATCTTGACTTTCTCCAAAAAAGTGGGTCTTATAGAAATGTCCCAGATGACTGGGACGGCGACTGGACAGGATCCGGTCGCCCAACTTTCATTTCTTACAGAGGGAAGACGTTATGTCGTCCAAAAATAGAAGCCTCTGCAAACCCAAAACGGTTAATGTAGAGGCACATACTCGCAGCAAGCCTTGTAAGAAGCGAAAACAAGGCATGGACCCGCAAATATTTCTACTGCTCACCAAGCTTGAAGTAGAAAACATGTTCATAGCTGCAAAATAGGCACTAACCATGCCACAGAGGCCGAGGTGTTTATTAACAGAGCGTCTCGGCCTCTTTATTCTTTTTGACGAATTCTTATTTATTTCACCAGTAGTTCGTAACTTATTCAGCCGCAACAAGATAAATACAATAGCGACCTGTTTTGGTCACTCACGTATATAAGTCCCATTTTAATTCGCATCCCCGCTCCTCCTCTCCTCGCGGAAGAGCATGCGGATGAAGACGATGCTCAGCGTTAGCAAAAAGAGCAGCAGGATGAGCGCCGCAGCCGCGCCCTTGCCGAGCCGTAGGTGCTCGAAGGCGATGCGATAGACCGTAATCGGCACCACTTGCGTGGCCTTGGCTGGGCCGCCCTCGGTCATTATGAAAATCAGCGCGAAATCGTTGACCATCCAGATGGTGGCCAAGAGAAAGACCACCCCGATCACGTATTTGAGCTGTCGTGGAAGAGTCAGCTATTGGATTTTAGCCGAATTAAGGCTATAATCAGCCCTTTTCCGCCTTCTGGATCAGCAGGTCTTCACTCGGCGGTTATCTCATCCAACAAGCGCGTGAATTCGGCGAGCTCCGACACCTGTATGGCGGCGCGCAGCAAGGCTTGAAGTTGCTCCACCTGTTCAATACTCGCCAAGCGCCCCGACAACGCCTTGGCTGTATCCCTATCAAACCGAATCGTCAAGGCTTCTTGGATACTTTGCCGAAGTCCCTGCTCCAATCCCTGCTCCAGTCCCTGCTCCAATCCCTGCTCCAACCCTCGCTTGCGAAAATACTCCAACAGCGGAAACTCAGTCATGATCTCCTCCGATAACAGAGAAAAAACGGTTGATTCCTCGCACACCAACGAACTCAACATCCCCATGTGCGCCAACACACTATGCTTAACGGCACGAGATACAGCTAACTCTTCAGTCGTCTCCACACACCGACGCAACCACGCATCCACATCCATCCCTTCAGGACGCCCCATCAGCGGCGTAAACGGCAATACTCCCACATTGCCCGACGACAAATACGCCATCCCGTCCAGCGCAATCAAACGGATCACCTTATAGCGCAGCACCACCTCAAAACCCGTATGCTCTTGAATATAATGCCCTGGATCGCGCCGCCCGGCCTCGGGACGCAGGTAGATCACGTAAGAAAACAGGGGCAAGCCGTACTCGGCAATGCAGCGTCCCATGTAGCCGGCCATGCGGCGCGGCATGGGCACGGCCGTGCTATCGGTAGTTTGAAACTCGCAATGCACTAACGCCTCCTCACCTTGGATTTGCACGCGCAGCAGGCTGTCCATCACCTGCGTCTCGACAGTGGGTTGCTCCGGGTTGAGCATATCCATTAGCTGCACCTGTGAGTGCCCCAGCAGGAAGGTCAGAAAGCCTTGCGGATGGGTGCTGAGCAGGGATTTGGAGACGCTGTCAAATTCGGCCATCGGTCCGTTCTCCTGAGAAGCGTTCTTAAAACTCGCGTCGGGCGACAGGTGTATTCGTGGCCACGGACCACGGCGAATTTTAAGACGGCTTCTAAGAGTGGACGCGATGTGGAGAAATATATCCGATTGGCATACCAAGACAAAGGGCATAGCATAGCCCACCGAGCCCCTTGGCGTCTGACGATTTTTAATCGCCGTCCCGCCTCTCCTCGCGGAAGAGCATGCGAATAAAGACGATGCTCAGCGCGAGTAAAAAGAGTAGCAGAATCAGTGCCGCAGCCGCGCCCTTGCCGAGCCGCAGGTGTTCGAAGGCGATGCGATAGACCGTAATTGGCACCACCTGCGTGGCCTTGGCCGGGCCGCCTTCGGTCATTATGAAAATCAGCGCGAAGTCGTTGACCATCCAGATGGTGGCGAAGAGAAAGACCACCCCGATCACGTGTTTGAGTTGCGGCAGCGTCACGTGGAAGAAGCGCCCGAACACATTGGCTCCATCGACGTGCGCGGCTTCGTACAGCTCGGCAGACACACCCTGCAAACCGGCCAGCAGCATGATGGTGATATAGGGCATGAAGCGCCAGACATTGGCCACCACCACTGCGCCCATCGCCGCGTCGGGCTGTGCCAGCCAGGGGACGTTGGCGTCGATGAAGCCGAGGCTCAAGAGCGTATGATTGACGAGGCCGAAGCTGTCGTGGAAGAGCCAGCGCCACATGTAGCCGGTCACCACCGGGGCGATGGCCCAAGGGATGAGCAAAAAGCCGGTAAAGACCGGCCGATACTTCTTGATCTCGTTGAAGATCAGCGCCATTCCCAAGCCTAGGACGAAGGCGACCGGCAGGGAATAGAGCGTAAAGCGCACCGAACTCCAGATGCTGTTGACGAAGGTGCGGCTGCCGAAGAGCTTGGCGTAGTGAGTCAGGCCGATGAACTCGTCGCCGGCCCCGCGGAAGAGCTTCACCTTGTACAAGCTCATGATCAGGTTGCTGAACACCGGGTAGAGGATGACGACCGCCAAGACCAGCAGGGCCGGCAGCAAGAAATAGTACGGCGTCAGATTTTTGCGCAGCGCACCGTTAGTAATCACTCAACACCTCGTTTACTTCTTCAGCGGCGAAGTCCAGCGCCTCCTTGGGGCTCAGCGAGCCGGTCAGCGCCATATTGACTGCGTCGGCAATGTGCCGCTGAATCTGCGTCACCGCCGGATGGCCCGGCCAGCCCAGCCCATTGGCTCCGGCGATGGCTAGCTGGTCTAGGTCGATGTAATCGGATTGCACGCCTTCGGCATAGGCGGCCTTTAGCGTGGGAATGCCGCCCATGGTTGGATTGGGGTTGCGCCAGACCGGATGGTCCAAATCCAGCGCCTTGACCACTTCCCAGGCTTCATTGGGAACCTTGGTATAGCCCGTTATGGCAATCATAATTACGTCGAGCAACGTCCGCGATTCGTGCGGCCCGATGTGTTCGGTGGGCGTTGGAACCTGCGCCAGCGCCAGATTGCTCAGATCGAAGTCGTAGTTGCCGTGGACGATATCCTGCCACCACGGCCCCTCAATCGACAGCGCGGCCTTGCCGGTTGACCAGTGTGCGGCGTTCTCGTCGAAGCGATAGGCCGCGCTGCCAGCCGGCAAATAGCCCTTGTTTTTCATCTCCACTAAAAACTCCAGCGCCGCCTGCCCGGCTGGGCCGTTAAAGGCCGCGGCCGACCAATCCTCGTTAAAGACGCGCCCGCCCGCTTTGTACAGCAGCGGCAAGAAGCGGTAGGCCGTGTCCAGATTGACGCCCCCAGGCATGGTAAAAGGCTCGATCCCCGTGCCCGCGAATTTTGGCCCCAGCGCCAGCATCTCGTCCCAAGTCTTGGGCACTTCGAGGTCCATCCGCCCCATAATGTCGGTGTTGACCGCCAGCACGAAGGGCAGCATGGTCACCGGCAGGCCGTAGTGCTTGCCGTCGTATTCGACCAGCTCCCAAACGTTGTCGAGGATGCGCTCCTTGACCTCGGGGAAATCGGGGAAATTCTCCAGCGCGTACAATCCCCCCAACTCGCCGAACTCCACCGAGTACTTGTGATGCACCCGCACGATATCCGGCCCATCGCCGACGATGGTAGTGCTGATCAAACTCTCTCGCTGCGTCGCCCAGTCGCGGAATTCCAGCTCGATCTGGATGTCGCTGCGGGAGGCGTTGAAGTCGGCCACGGCCTGCTGCACCCATGTGCGCAGGCCCGGCACGCCCCCGAACTCCCACAACACTACCGTGGTCGGCTCGCCGGGACGCGGGCGGTCGTCGCTCCCGCAGGCGATTAGACTTATGAACAATGGAACTAGTATTTTTTTCAAGGGTATAGCTGTATAGAATTCGCAAATTGCTCCAGTGCATTTCGCGCCGTCTATATTAGCCAAACCGCTCTTTATCGACAATCTGCTCTGCTGGACACCGCGTCCACAATTCCGTACTTAATGGAACCTCATAACTGTTCGGATACGCCATGCAAAACATCCTCATCACGGGTGCCACAGGTCTGATCGGCACGGCCGCTGTCGCCAGCCTGCGCAGGCACTATAACTTGCGCGCCCTCAATCGCCGCCCGCTCCCAAACCTCGACTACCACCAGGCCGACATCGCCGATCTCGACGCCATCCGGCCGGCCTTTGTCGGGATCGACGCGGTCGTCCATCTCGCCGCCCAGATCGACAACGACTTACCGGCGATCTTTCGCGCCAATTTGCAGGGGACTGGGAATGTTTTCGCCGCAGCCCACGAGGCTGGGGTGCGCCGCGTCCTTTTCGCCAGCAGTGGATCGGTCATGGGTGGCTATGCCGCGCTTTCCCCATACAAGGAGCTTTTGGCCGGCGAGTACGACCAAGTGCTCGATGAGTGGCCGATGCTGACCGCGCAATCGCCCCTGCGGCCAACGGGTCTGTACGCGGCCAGCAAGGTCTGGGGCGAGGAGCTGGGCCGCGAGTACGCCTCGGCCCACGGCATGTCCGTCCTCTGCCTGCGCTTTGGTCGCATCAACCCGGAAAATCGCCCGACTCATTCCCGCGAGTTCTGCGTCTGGTGCAGCCAGCGCGACGCAGTGCAGATGATCGAAAAGTGCCTTGCCGCTCCTTTCGACTTGTCTTTCGACACCTTCTTCGTCAACTCGAACAACAAATGGGGCTACCGCGACTTAGAACACGCTCGCCAAACGGTGGGCTTTGTGCCCGCGGACCGAGCCGAAGACTACCGCTGAGGAGAAAATTATGCTGCCCTTTGCTATGTGCGCGATTTTGCTCGCCGCTTCTGCCGTGCGCGCGGACGTGAACATCAACGCTCCCTTGTTGGAGACGGCCCCAACCATTGACGGCGACCTTGCCGAGTGGAAGGATCTCGCCCACAACGACGGCGTTTGGGACATGCGCCGCATCAGCGAGGCCAGCTTCTATCGCCTCGATCGCGGTGCGCGCAACCGCCTCACCGACCACGGCAATGAGCCACACCTCGAAGACGATTTGAGCGCCCGCTACTACATTGCTTGGGACGCGCAAAACTTCTACTTCGGGGCCGAGGTCTGGGACAATGTCAACGACCTCGACGACCCCGATCCAGCGGACAAGCGCTGGTATTTCAAGGACGCGATTTGCTGGTTTATGGAAGGCCCGCGCGACCGGGCCAACGAGCGCTTCGGCCAAGGCGACAATGCCTTTTGCTTCGTCGCCGACCCGCAGCGCACGCCGCAAAACGCTTGGTGGCGGCACGGCGCGCCCGGCCAGAGCTACATTGAAGAGCCGATCCCCGAGGCTGCTTGCGACTACGTCGTGCGCATGGATCCTTGGGGCCGGAGCGCGGCTGATTTCATCTTGGAGGCCCGCGTGGATATGCACGCGACGTTTGCCCACAGCGATCCCCGCTGGCAGCCGCCGCAAGTGGGCGACGAATACAGCATGGAGATCGTCCACACCGACCCGGACGGCGGCGCGTACGGCGGGCACTTCATGATCTACGGCAATGGCGACGACGACAACACGTGGGGCCGGATGATCTTGGTTGGGCCGCGCAAACCGATTGGGCGGCTCGCCGAGTAGGGCGGAGGTGGTTAGATTATTGGTAGTTGATTGATCGGCATTTAGGCGTCTGTAAACCGCACATCTAGCGACAAGAGGAGGGCGATATGCTCAGCCCTAACCCAGCCGTCAAGTTCACCTATGAGGATTACCAACACACCCCGGAGGACAAGCGCTACGAGTTATTGGACGGAGAGTTGATTATGGTCCCCGCGCCCAACCTAGAGCACCAGAGAATTGGCATCCGGCTAGGAGCGTTGCTCCATGGCTTCGTACAGGAGAGGGGTTTAGGCGAGGTCTTCCCCGCGCCCTGCGACGTGGTGCTGTCGAATACGGATGTGGTACAGCCGGACCTGTTGTTCGTCTCCAATGAGCGGGCGCACCTGCTGCTCGGCGGCGCGAGTGTCCTTGGTGCACCGGACTTGGTCGTCGAGATCCTCTCCCCCTCCACCGCCGGGCAGGACCGGACGCTCAAACGCGCTCTGTACGTCAAACACGGTGTGAAGGAGTACTGGCTGGTTGATCCAGACGCCCGGACAGTGACGGTGCTGCGGCTCGGCGAAGATGGCTTCGAGGTGGAGGCCATCTTCGCCGAGCCGCAGACGATGACCTCGCCCACGCTCACAGGTTTCTCTGTTGGCTTAAACGAGATTTTCTAGTGTTTCTGCTCTTGGCAATCGCGACCTGCATCGCCCTCGTCGGCTGCAGGTCCAATGCGGTCTCGGTGGACGTTGGTCGAGTGCCTGCGTTCACCTTGCCTGCGGCGGATGGGACTTCTGTTTCCCTAGCTGATTTACTCGACAACCGCGCGGCGGCGGTACTGCTGTTCTACCGAGGATTCTTCTGAGGTGACTGTAGGAGCCAACTAGGTGAGTTGGCAGATGTGTATCCCGAGTTTCTAAAGCGCAACGTGTCGCTTGTGGCGATCAGTACTGATGGCATTGCCGACGCGCTGAAAATGATGGAGCTCACCGGCGCTGAATTCGCCATTCTGTCAGACAAGGACGCCGAGGTAGCCAAAGCTTACGGAGTTTACAATCTTTTGCGTGATGGCGTTGCGACGCCGTCCACCATCATCGTCTCACCCGAAGGCGACATCAAATGGCAATACGTAGGGAGAGGTGTCTCCGACCGGCCGACGCCCGATGAAATTTTGGCTCAAATCGACCGATTGATACAGTAAATCGCCCTCATTCAGCATCGCCCGTCTCTTCCTCGCCTCGGTTAGCTTGCTCAAAAAGTTCTTTCAGCAAGTCGAGTTTTTCGCTGACCTCTTTGGGGATTGTGGCGGGATCAGCGAAGTGGACAAGGCGATGGAGTTCGCCCTTCCTGAGCAACATCGCGTGTCCGAGCTTCTGTGCGAGCCGCCGGAAGAACTCTTCGGCAAAATCGCTCAGCTTCAATCGTTCGGTTCTTGTTTCCCACAAGAGCCGTTTCGCGTCCTCGTTTGTATCACGCCACGTAGCAAAATCGCTTTGGCTACCGTCAAAAACTCGTTCTTGGATTAATCCATCGAGGACTTCGTTGGTCTGTCTCTGAAACCCGTCAAAGAGAGTTAGATCTTGGTATTGTTCAGCGACGTAGTTTCGCAACACGTCCGGCGTGATAAAATAATTTTCCGCTTCATAGCGACGCCAGTAGGTGATCTGAAGCCCCCCTTCATCCGAGCCCTTCCGCTCGTGGCCATCGTTATCGAGGATCGCCAATCCCCTTAGATTAGGCACCATAGGCCGTAGCGCGAAGAAATGTTGCTCCGGCATTGCGTCGAAGCCACCTTCTACGCGCTCAAGCTCTGAGTTCAAGTTGGCCATCGGGAAGGTGTTTTTTACGTAGAATGCGTTGACGCGTTCGTCCCAAACGCTTTCTGCCTTGTGATTCAGTTGCTTTGCTAACGCCCGTAGAATATCGATATCTGTGCTTCCTTCCACGTAGAGCACGTAGCCTTGCTGCTGTGCCCGAATGTAATGTTCGGCCCCGTAGTGTTTGAGTGTATTGAGGATGTCCTTCTTTGCCGCGAGGTCGTCGGCTCGTCCCTGCAACAGCAGTGTGAGGTTGTGATCGCGCGCTTCCTCTAAGACTACTTCCGAATGCGTGGCGAGGATGATTTGCGACTCTCGCTCGGCGGCGATTTCGCGCAATAATACGTAGATCTGTTTTTGGCGCAGGATTTCGAGGTGTGCGTCTGGCTCGTCGATTAGGAGGATGTTGCGCTGATACGAATACAGGTAGGCGACGATTAGGAGCATCTGCTGAAGTCCGCGTCCAGCAAGCGACACGTCTAGCCGATCTTTGACGTGAGATTGACGGTAGAAGAGGTCGATACTACCGCGTGTAGTCTCTTGCGGATTTTCGAGATCGACTGAAAACAAACGCTTCATTAGATCGACGATCTTTCCCCAATTTTTGGGCGCGTTTTGGAATACAGTCAAGCAGAGATTGCGAAGCACTTGCGCCGTTTGTCCCTGGCCGAGCAATACGTCGATGCGTCCGGGCTGTAAAACGGCTTCTTCGGTATCGAGACCCGACATTGGATATAGCAACTTGACATTGAATTCGGCGGCTGTTTCGATGAGTTCTGGCCTTTTGAGCGTTGATTCGTCAGGCGTGCAATAAACCAGTTCGTTGCCCTGATTGCGGAAGCGCATGGTGACAGGCTCGACTTTGTGCTCGTGTAAGACGCCTAGGGTGATATGAAAGTAGATGTCGTGGTTGCCGGTGCGAACGGCCATGTTGTGCCAGAAGTAGCGCGTACGCTGCACGGGCACCGAGACGATATTGAGCCGGTTGATTGATGTTGATGTCCGCTCTTTGGGCGGTGCTGTGCCTTTGTTTTCCAACCAAGTTTTGACGGCCTGTGACCAGAGTGCGATGGCCTGTATGGCCGTCGTTTTGCCGCAGTTGTTTGGGCCGATGAGTACGGAGGGATGATCCAACTCAATGCGCTGTCTGTCGCCAAAGCGCTTGAAGTTTTGTAGCTCTAGGTAATGTAGCAGCCTCATGTCGTCCTCTCGTCGATATGAAAGAACTAGCGCGTAGCCTGTCGGATAGGGCCAAAATTGAGCACAAAGCCGGAGTGGTCTCTTGCACGGACGATAAATTCTGCTTCTCTCAATCGCTCAAAAGTGACCATTACTTGGCGGACATGGTCGGCGAATTCATCGGCGTCTTTAATAGCGCCGCGTTCGTGCCAAAGGGCTAAGAATATCTCTGGTTCCGTCATGGCCTTGCGGGATGCGAACTTTTCGCGCCGCCACATAATACTAAGGCACTTACGCGACAGGGAGTCCAAACTGCTGAGGTCTCCGAACAGTGCTTCCAGGTCTGTCTGATAATCCGTTTGCATCAGGACGCGATCGGCGACGAAAATGGGCTGCGTCGGCGTGCTGCTATCGTGTTGGTAAATCAGGCCAGCGCGTTCTAGTACTACTAGTTGTTCAAAGTGATTGTTGTCTGGCGTCAGCAGAATGGAAATGATGACTTGCTTGTTGATGGAATAATCGCGGTGGGCGAGGGCGTTATTTACTGTTTCGCGCAGGACTTCCTCGGGATATTGCGGCACGGCCGTACCGCCCTCGGCAATGGAAATGCCGATCTGGATGTTGCGCAGGATGTAGGCGAGGCTTTTCTCCATCAGCGGCAGGATGTTGTCGATTAGGTCCTGCTTGTCTTGGGCGACTTCTTGCGGCGCATCTACGTAGCCGTGGACGTGGCAGCGGAATCCGAGTTGATCGCCTACGTGCTGCCCGCATACCAACATGCCGAGGGTGGTGACGGTTTCGTCCTTGATAAACAGTTTGCGGGCGAGAAACCCGCGGGCCGCTGCTAGGTCGTCCTTGATGGTTTCCACTTTGCCGAGACTGTTGAGCTGTTGGATGTAGTCATTGAGCACGTCGAGGTTGAGGTCAGCGAGGATCGTGCCCGGTACGGGCTGTACTTCGCGGGCGTCCCGCACCTGTTCCTTGTATTCTTCTTGGCGAGCGATGTCGGCTTCGGTGAGCTTGTGGTCGCCGGTTAGGACGCGCTTCCACGCCTGTCCATTGTAAAAGACAAACTTGCGGTCCGCGGGTAGTTCATCTACGTAGAGCACGGCTACACGACCATTTTGAAAGTCGCGGATTTGCGGCGGCGGAAAGAATTCGCTCAGGTCGAGCGGCGTTCCGTTTTTGTCCGTAAAGCGACGCGGGAACTCCTTTAGCTGTGCTTCGGCGTCCTCCCGGTAGCCAGTGAAGACCCACCGACGCTGCGGGCCTTGGCCCTCTTCCTTGCAGCCGAAAAGGAGGAGGCCGCCTCGGGTGTTGAGAAAGGCGTTGGCGGATTTGTGGCTTTCGCGCCAAGAAGAGGTAGCGGACGGAGTGGGTTTGATTTCCAAGCCGTCGTCTTCCACGTTCTCGAAGCGTCCTGCCGCGATGAGGGCGGCTAGCTTTTTTAAGGCTTTGTCTATTCTATCGGGCATAATCGGTAGCTCATGTGCTAGTAGAATCTCCGTTCCACGAGTCAATACGCTCGACGATTTGTTTCATCTGTTTCTTTTGGTTCAGACGCATTACTTTCGTCGCTGGCGTCTGCAAGAGGTCTGGCCGCAGGTGTTGGATTGGCTCACAAAGCGGGAACGTCGCCTAATCAAATAGAAAAAATATAGCTTTCAGACGGCTTCTAAGGTTCGGCTAGATCGCTTGCGTCTCCATCCATTCACGACGCGTCTGCAATGCTTTTTCCAATTGAGAGGCAAGCTCGTTTTCCCCAACAGATTTCAATTGATCTGGTAATTCAGGGCGGGATGCAGGGTAGGTATCTGACCTGATTAAACATGCACGGGCGATTTGCGTCAACATCGTAATGTATTGTTCCTGAGCCGCGTCCTCGTCACCGATCACTTTGAGATCCTTGAAGAGCTGTTTCGCTCTTTCTGCGCGTTTATCCGCTATTTTTGCAGAAGGCAAAGGTAGATCTTCTTTCCATTTATCGCATAAGGTTGTCCAATATGTATCTTTTTCATAGAGAATTTTTCCAAAAAGAATCGTCCAGCACAGAAGCTCATGTCCCTCTAAAAGAAGAGATTCTATATCCGCTTGACGATACGGCCGAATATCGACGTCAAGAGGTGGAAGTACAAAATCCGGCTTTTTGCTCTCATAGATGACCAGTAAGTCAACATCAACACTATATCTTACTTGCGGGCGAACGATGGAACCGAAAATTACAATCGCCCAGATGTCGGATTGCTGACGAGACGTTTGGACAAAGTTTTCGACCCATTCTTTTCCACGAGTACTGGGCCATTTATGGATTGTTTCGAGGACATGAGATGAATCCACGCTTTTGGGCCTATTGTTCATCTTGTTCATCAGAGGATTGCTCATCTTGTTCATCTCCTAATAACGCAGAAACTGCTTCCACATATTCCTCAATTTTGCTGGCCACATCTTCCGCATCCAATACTGGAAAATTTACATCTCCATAAGCCACAGATTTGCGAGCATTATTGAGAACCCAAAGAAAATCGGCAACGTCGGGCAAGCTATGAGAGCGAGAAAGTTCGCTTGCCATTTCAGCTTTAGCTGGATGAGTTTTTTTGAGTTCTAGGCCTAGATGTGATGCTGCCGCAACAATAGAGACTTCAAGACAGTAAAACCCATACATTGTAAGATCTGACCAATCAGTAGGATCTTCCCATGCATCGAGGACACGCTCCAAATGCTGCTTGGCGAGTGATAGGGATTTTGCAGCTTCGGTATTCAACATAGTTTTCTGAGAAGCCGTCTGAAAACTATATTTTTTCATTTGATCCGTTTGAGTAGCAAGTGGATCATGGCAATCTGGATCAAGGCTTCACTATGGTGGGTCAACACCTCATAATCTCTCGCATGTCGGCGAAAATTCATCAACCACGCCAGCGTGCGCTCAACGACCCACCGGCGTGGTAACACCGCAAAGCCGTTGCCTTGTTTGGCGACGACTTCCAAGTCTATTTTGTGCGTCTTTTTTTGCTGGGCCACCCACGTTCGGATGGCCTCGCCTTGGTAGCCGCCATCCGCCCACAGCTTGCGTAACCGAGCCACTCCGTCGGTCTTCAAGCGGGTCAACACCTGCTTCAAACCCTCCCGATCATCGACATCGGCGGCGGTGACCACCCCCTGTCGGAGTAAGCCCGACGTATCCACCAACAGATGCCGTTTGCGGCCTTTGATCTTTTTGCCAGCGTCATAACCAATTGTGTGGCCTTGGGTTGCCGTCTTAATCGTCTGACTATCGACTAAGCCAGCCGACGGCATCGCATCCCGTCCGTTACGGCGGCGCTCCCGCTTGGTTAGCTGATCCAGCACCGGCGACCAGACCCCTTGCCGGCTCCAGCGACGAAAGTAGTCATACACCGTTTTCCACGGCCCAAAACAACCAGGCAACAAAGCCCAAGGACCCCCCGTCTTGTTCAAATACAAAAGGCCGTTGACGATTGGGCGTCGATCCCGCGGCGGCCGACCCGGACCGCCTAGCCGCCTGCGCGGCACCGGCAGCAACGGTTCGATCCGCTGCCATTGTGCATCGGTTAGATCGGTGGCATATTGCCTACGCGGCGTACTCATCATACAAGCCTTTCTGTTCAGATTGTGTAGTGATCCGCAACCTGAATATGGCTCGATGAGTACGCCCCTTCAAATAGAGACTACAGTAAGGGGCTTCAGACGGCTTCTAAGAAGCTGTTGAGTTAAAAGCTATAGGGTAGCTAGTGGTGGAGTATTGCAACATTGCTCAAGGAATTTTGATGCCGACTGTGAGCGCAAGATCTGAGCCTGAGCTTGACCGGACTTCAGCAAATAGTAATTCGTTGATAGTCATTCCAGCACCTACGGTAAAGTTTAGCCCGGTATCTGACGCTAACGCCCCCGAAAATGTACGACCAACCGAAGTCGACTGCCGTGCCAAGCCCACACCACCCAAAAAGTGCCATTTCTTATACTTAAACAACATCACGGCGTTGACACCTATAGTCCGGTACGTGATATCGGAACCGAAGTATGTCTCTGAGGATTGCTCAAATAGACCCTCTACCAACCCGAAAAAGTCCATATAATTCCAATTCGGCATAGCGAACCCGACGTTAGCAACCCATCCAGTTCCGGGATCAAGAATCAACCCTCCACTAAGCCTAAGTTTACCAACGCCACTGCTCTGTCCTTTAGCGGTATTCATGCTAGCTGCTGGACCAGTGCTCTTACTCGCTTCCTCTTGGAGTATGGTAGCAATTTGATCCTCCTGAAAAGTGGAGAGACTGCCATCTCTTGTCTGCACAATCAGGAACTCGTCCGTCTTCTCAACGACTTTTCCGCGCACAATCCGGCCGTCTTTCAAGTAAATGACATCTATCATTTCTTGGGATGAAACGGTATCTCCACCAGCAGCCTGTGCAAAAATTTGTGAAGACACGACCAAAGCCATCAGACATGCGAAAAAAATTAAACGTGACATAAGTCTTCTCCTTAGCTCGATTTTAGAAGCTGTCTGAAGATTAGGGTTTCGGTCTCTCACTCGGCTCAAAGTATCTAGGACCGAGGGCGTCTCGCCCTATGAAAAACGCTTGACGCCAAGGCCGGTCGACAGCCCGAAAAGCAGCCCGAGGGGAATTTTCAGACGGCTTCTAACCAGATCATCTGGGTCGTGTACGACGTGGGCCGCGGCGCGTCGTCCGTCTTTCCAGCGAGAGCCGGAACCTATAAGCATAGAGCCTAGATCTCGGTTTCTCCTTTCTCTAGGACAAGATGACAAGAATTGAACCTCTTGTCAATCAGGATAGTCTTCGTTTCTTGGGTCGGTGAACAACGCCGAGCAATCCGTCGATGGACAGATCCTCGTCGAGCAGTGGCCAGTGGATACCGTAGCCCGAAGGAGAGATCTCAAAGAGGTTCTTTTCTTTGTTTAAACGCACTTTGCAAGACAGGGGATATTTCACTCACTCGAAAGGTTTTTTCTCGACCGTCGATAGTCAGAATCATGCAATCTCCGTCGAAGTGCAGGCCGGTTACTTGATGGTGTTTTTTCATTGCTGACGCCTCCACTGAACTACGTTCCCGTGACTGCTCCAAGCATTTCCATCGATACCTTGAGAATTACGTCATTCTCATTCGCGGCGGGCTCTTCGTCGGAATGCACCACGAATCGGTATTCTCTCTGATTTTCGTATTTTCTTCGCTTAATGAAGATGGCACTGAGTGCGCGTTCGTAGGTACCCAAGTGTTCGGTGCTTTCGTAAGGATCATCTCTGTAATCTACTGGCCCATGTACTATCAGTTGTGATTTCTGCCAAATCTTTCCACCCTTAATCCCGTCTGTCTCTCCCTCCAACTCGCTCTCCGCACTCCTCGGGCCTAGTTGTTCTATCACCATTCCTCCCAATGCTCGTGCAAATAGCCTTCGGTCTCTTATCGGGTACCAGTCTGTGTACCCTTCTTTCCAACTCGCCCAAAGTGCTTCCTTTTCATCCTCGATCTCCGGTGCAATCGACGTACAGTATATCCATTCGTTCCTTCCTGTCGTGAAGGTGTCGGTAGTGACTTCCCTAACATGTGGCGCAGACGAAAAATAATGACGCTGGGTAATCGTGTACCGCTGGCTGAAACTAGTTCCCCAAAGCCTAGATCGTGCGTGAGAAGTATGCGCTGCTCATGGCGCGCCTTGTCTAAAATTTGTGGATCGGGCAACCGATGTAGCCCTTGATCAGCCAAGTGCGCGGTATCGTGTCCCTGTTCTGCTAGGTACGCGGTGGTACTCGGGGAGATTCCCATATCCGCTAGGAATCTCATGCCGAGGACGGTGCCACCGAATATACGGCATCTTCCGCTAACCACGCCGCGTAACGCAGGCTCTCGCTGACATCCTCGGCTTCGAGGTATGGATAGGCTTCCAAGATTCCCTTGGTTGACATCCCACTGGCAACCAGATTGACCACAAGGGAGACCGTCATGCGCATACCGCGGATACAAGCCCGACCGCCCATTACATCCGGATCAAAGGTAATGCGTTCAAATCCTAGCATGACAATTCTCCTTCATTTTACCGGTTTCTGTCGGCGTCGTAGCGGGCTTGTAAATATAACGGGATATTGAGACATAATCGAATTTTCTCTTATTTGAATCATGGATATTGGCTCTCTCCGCGTGGAGGGGACACGTCCCTCCGTCGCCAGACTCGACAGACCGCCCTCGCAAGGCGATATTGAGCGCGGCAAATTTTCTTTTCGACAAGGAGCAACACATGAGTAGGGTAGATCAGATCGGCTGGCAGGCCCAGAGCAAAACCGGCGTCATTGCGGCTGGTGGTGCCGGGGCGGTAGCCGCTGGTATTGAAATTCTCGGCCAAGGCGGCAATGCAGCCGATGCCGCAGCCGGCGCGATCATCGCGCTCAACGTCACCGATCACGGGGCGTGTTCCATTGGCGGGGAAGTGCCGGTGCTCGTCTGGGACGGGAACGCGGTCAAGTCGCTGTCCGGCCAGGGGCGCGCGCCGCTGTCGCCGGAGGCTATTGCTTGGTACATGGAGCACGGCATCCCAGACCGCGACATTAAGATGGCTCCGGTGCCCTCGGTCGTGGATTTGTGCATTACCCTCTTGCAGCAATACGGCACGCAGAGCTTTGCCGCGATTGTCGCGCCGACCTTGGCCCTGCTCGACGAAGGCGAGGAAGCGTGGCACCCGGACTTGGCGCGGACGCTGCGGCGCATGGTGGAGGAAGAACACCGCGCCACTGGCAATCGCCAAGAGAAGCTGCAAGCGGCCTGCGATCACTTCTATGGCCGCCGCGCCGAGCACGGCGATATAGCCGAAGACTTGGAGGCGTTCTACGTGGAGCACGGCGGGTTCTTGCGCCGCGCGGATCTGGCCGCCCATAGGACTTTGATCGAAGAGCCGGTGGCAGTCGATTACCGGGGATACCAAGTGTACAAGTGCGGCCCGTGGACTCAAGGCCCCTATCTATGCCAAGCCCTGCGCCTGCTCGAAGGATTTGATCTCAAAGGCATGGGGCATTGCTCGGCCGACTACGTCCACGCGGTCGTCGAAGCGATGAAGCTGGCCATGGCCGACCGCGACGCGCACTATGGCGACCCCCTGTTCGTGGATGTGCCCATGAATGCCTTGCTGTCCGACGAATATAATCAGCTCCGGCGGCCCTTGATCGACATGGGGCAAGCCGCGTTGGACGCTCGTCCTGGCGACCCGCTCGGCATGAGGGCACTACAAGAAGGAGGCGCGTTCCGTCCCGGAGTCGGCGGCACTACCACGTGCGTAGTGGCCGACCGCTGGGGTATGGTCGTATCGGCCACGCCGAGCGCGAATGTCTATCACGCCGGCGGCACCGGCAGCACGGGCGTCTCGTATGGCAACCGCCTGCGCAGCCTCAATACGACTCCTGGGCACCCCAATTGCATCGCGCCGGGCAAGCGGCCCCGCATCACCCTGACGCCTACGATGGTGCTCAAGGATGGTGCGCCCGTGTTAGCTATCAGCGTGGCTGGCGGCGACTTGCAAGATCAGGCGACCTTGAGCTTGTTGCTCGACTTTGTGGAGTTTGGAATGCAGCCGGCCGAAGCGGTTGTTGCGCCGCGCTTTGCCACGGACCACCACGAAGACTCGTTCGATCCTAATCCGGTGCGCGAGCAGACGTTTATCGAGGCTGGATCGCTGGCTATCAGCTCGGCTGTCGATGCAGAGGTTCGGGACGAACTGGCACGGCGCGGTCACCAAGTCGAGGCCCGCAACGGTCCCATCGCCACCCCGGTCATGCTGTGGGCGGATGCGGGCACGTACTACGCGGCTGGTGATCCGGCTGCGGGCCGTCATGCGGCAGGGTTAGACGATGGAGTGTAGGAGATGCTTCGACTCCGCTTCGCTTGCGCTCAGCATGACGGCCAGCACCTGTCATGCTGAGCGAAGCGAAGCATCCCATACCCAAGAGACCATGCCTAACATCCTAGATGGCTATAGCTCCATCGGAATTGCGGCTACGGGGCGTTGAAACCATATTGTCCGCGTTTAATTCCGCTAAAATCGCCTCTGAAGCTGGCTTTTGATGACGTCGCCGACTGCGGCCCCGACATATCGAGAAGAGCATACTCGCCAAGGCGCGGCTAGCGGCCTCACGCTCCGCTCCTTGGTGCTCGGCGTCATCCAAGTCCTCATCGTGTGCTTGGGTGCGCCCTACGCCATTTGGGTCTTGGGGTCGTCCGAAATCACGTGGTCGTTCTTCCCGATTGCCGTCGGCTTCTCGTTCTGCTGCCTCATCCTGCTCAACATTCTGCTCAAGACGATCAATCCCGGCTGGGCCTTGCGGCCGGCCGAGATGATCACGGTCGTGGTCATGGGCTTGGTGACGACCGGCATTCCCATCTTTATGATGGGCTACGTGCTGTCGATTCCCACCACGCCCTATTACTTTGCCTCGGCTGAAAACCAGTGGGGCACGTACGTGTTGCCCTACTTACCGGCGTGGCTGTTGCCGAGTAACGACGGCTTGGCCATGACTTGGTTCTTCGAGGGGCTGCCCCTCGGTGAGCCGATGCCTTGGGGCACGCTACTCGATGCGTGGGCCATGCCGCTGTTTTGGTGGCTGAGCTTTATCTGGACCTTGTACGCGGTTTGTTTTTGCCTCGTCGTCATTTTGCGCAAGCAGTGGGTCGAGCGCGAGCGGCTGGCCTATCCGCTGATGGAGGTGCCGCAAGCTCTGGTGGCGGACGCCGATGGCCCTGCGCGCGTGCCGGCCGTTTTGCGCAACAAGGTCTTTTGGATGGGGGCGGCGATCCCCCTGTGCATTGTCTTGTGGAACATTGTCGGCTTTTTCTTCCACTTCTTTCCCAAGATCGAATGGAACCATCCCATCCAAATCGCGCACGGCTTTCCGACGATCAACATCCGCTTCTACTTCCCGGTCGTCGGTTTCATGTATTTCGCCAATCTCAATGTGACCTTCAGCATCTGGTTTTTCTTTTTGTTGCTGCTGGTTGAAGAGGGCCTGTTTAATCGCTTTGGCGTTGGCGTTACGGAGGCGGACAACTTCGTATGGGGCTTGCCTTCGACGTCCTGGCAGTGCTGGGGGGCGTTTGTGGTGTTGGTGTTGTGGGGGCTGTGGATGGCGCGCGATCACCTAAAAGACGTGGCGCGCAAAGCGTGGAATCCCGCGCATCCAGTTGACGACAGCCGCGAGTTGATGTCCTATCGCAGCGCGGTCGTCGGCCTGTTGGTTGGGGTCGTCTATATGCTCGCGTGGCTCAACAAGGCCGGCATGGAATTGCCGGTGGCGGCGTTTTTCTTGGGCGGTGTGCTGATTGCTTACTTGGGCATCACCCGCTTGGTGGTGCAGGCCGGCGTCTTTTACCTGACGACGCCCGTGGTCAGCCAAGCCATGACCATGATGACCTTTGGCACGGGTGCGATTTCGCCGACCGGCTTGGCGGCCTTGGGGCTGAGCTATGGGTTCTTTAGCGATGTGCAGTCGATTTTTATGCCGTCGGCTGCCCATGCCACCCGGCTGCACGACGCTATGCGCATGAGTCGTCGCGGCCTGTGCTTGGCCATTGCGCTGGCCTTGTTGGTCGGCTTTATCGCCGCCATTGTGTACGTCATTGCCATGGCCTACGAGCAGGGAGCCTCCAACTTCAACTCTTGGTTTTTCCGCGTCTCCTCGGGCGCGGGGGTGCGATCCTTTGACGACGCGCTGAGCAAAATAAAAACTCCGGCCGATTTCCACGCGCAAAAATTGGGCTTCTTTGGCATTGGTGCGGCGGCGATGACGGTTTTGACGTTTATGCAGTATCGCTTCCCGTGGTGGCCCCTGCACCCGGTGGGCTTGGCGATCTCTGCGATCTGGATGGTGCGCAACCAAGCCCCGGCGATCTTTGTGTCTTGGGCGGCCAAGAGTCTGATCATGCGCTTTGGCGGCATTGAACTATACCGCAAGGCTGCGCCGTTCTTCATTGGCTTGATTCTTGGGCACTTCTTCGGGGTGGGGATTTCGTTTATCGTCGATATGATTTTCTTCCCCGGCAACGGCCATCCCATCCTCCACGGCTGAAGCCGCGTTGGCGACCCATCCCGCACAGCAAGAGGGTACAGGCGTCACCGCGCGTTCCTTGCTCGTGGGTTGCGCAGTGGTGCTGCTGATCAGCTTGGGGGCACCGCACTCGATCTGGACGTTTGGCTCGTCTGAGATGACGTGGTCGTTTTTTCCGATTGGGGTGGGGTTTCTCTTTGTCTGCCTCATCTTCGCCAACGCCCTGCTCAAGACCCTCAATTTTAACTGGGCACTGCGCCCGGCCGAGCTGATCACGGTCGTCGTCATGGGACTGGTCTGCACCGGCATTCCGGTTTTTCTCGTTGGCTACTTCCTAGCCATACCGACGACGCCGTATTACTTTGCGTCGGCGGAGAATCAGTGGGGCACGTACGTGCTGCCTTACCTGCCCGCTTGGTTGCTGCCTTCTAACGACGGCTTGGCCATGACTTGGTTTTTCGAGGGCCTGCCCCTTGGCGAACCTACCCCTTGGGGGACCTTGCTCGCCGCGTGGGCCATGCCGCTGTTTTGGTGGCTGAGTTTTATATGGACTTTGTACTTGGTTTGCTTCTGTGTGGTGGTCATTCTGCGCAAGCAGTGGGTCGAGCGCGAGCGGTTGGCCTACCCGCTAATGGAGGTGCCCCAAGCCCTCGTCGCCAACGCCGACAGCTCCCGCCGACTGCCAGCGGTCATGTACAGCAAAGTCTTCTGGGCGGGGGCGGCCATTCCGCTTTGCATTGTTTTGTGGAACATCGTCGGCTTTTTCTTTCACTTTTTTCCCAAGATCGAGTGGCATCACCCCATCCAAATCGCCCACGGCTTTCCGACCATTAACATTCGCTTCTATTTTCCGGTCATTGGCTTCATGTATTTCGCCAACCTCAATGTGACCTTTAGCATCTGGTTCTTCTTTTTGCTGACGCTGCTCGAAGAGGGTTTGTTCAACCGCTTTGGCCTCGGCGTCACTGAGGCGGATAAGTTCGTTTGGGGGCTGCCTTCGACGTCGTGGCAGTGTTGGGGGGCGTTTGTGGTGCTGGTGCTGTGGGGGCTGTGGATGGCGCGGGACCACCTCAAGGACGTGTTTCGCAAGGCGTGGAATCCAGCGCACCCGATTGACGACCGCCGCGAGTTGATGTCCTACCGCGCCGCCGTGCTGGGCCTCTTGTTAGGTGTTTTCTACATGCTGACTTGGCTGTACGCGGCGGGGATGGAGTGGTCGGTGGCGATGCTTTTTTTGGCCGGCGTGCTCATCGCCTATTTGGGCATTACGCGCTTGGTGGTGCAGACGGGCGTGTTCTATCTGACCACGCCCGTTGTCAGTCAGGCGATGACCATGATGACGCTGGGCACCAGCGCCATTTCGCCGACCGGCTTGGCGGCCTTGGGGTTGACTTATTCGTTTTTCGGCGACGTGCAGTCCATCTTCATGCCCTCGGCCGCGCACGCCGCCAAGTTGCAAAGCAGTCTGCGCATTGCCCGCCGCGGTTTTGTCTTGGCCATTGCTTTGGCCGTGGTGCTTTCCTTTGCGGTTTCGCTGACCAATCTCATCGCTATGGCCTACGAGCAGGGGGCTTCCAACTTCAACTCTTGGATCTTCCGCGTCTCCTCGGGTGCGGGCGTGATGGCCTTTGGCGACGTGATGGCCAAGATCAAGGCCCCGGCCGACTTCCACGCGCAAAAGTTGGGCTTCTTCGGCATTGGCGCGGCGGCAATGTCAGTGTTGACGTTTATGCAGTATCGCTTTCCGTGGTGGCCGCTGCACCCGGTGGGCTTGGCCATTTCCGCGATCTGGATGGTGCGCAATCAGGCCCCGGCGATTTTCGTGGCGTGGGCGGCCAAGAGCCTGATCATGCGCTTTGGCGGCATCGAACTATACCGCAAGGCCGCGCCGTTTTTCATCGGCCTAATCGCGGGCTACTTTCTCGGCGTCGGCCTTTCCTTCCTTGTGGATGTGGCGTTCTTTCCCGGCAATGGGCATCCGATCCTGCACGGCTGAGAATTTTGGATTTAATGGGTTGATTCTTTAGATTCTACACTATGACCACAGAGACAACCAAAAAGACCAATCAAACGCTCGAACTCGTCGTAGAGACCCTCGTCCGTGCACACCCCTTCGAGCGGATCGTTCTATTCGGCTCCCATGCCACGGGTCATAGCCAATGGGACAGTGATTTGGACTTACTCGTCGTCTGGCAGACGGATTTGCCTCCGTTAGAGCGCGCCCTCGAAACGCGCCGTCTGCTCGCAGGCATCGACTGCCCCTTGGATATTGTCGTGTACACCCCCGCCGAACTGGACTATTGGAAAGAAGCTCCGTCTTCATTTGCGTCCCAGATATTGGCCGAGGGCATGACTTTATATGAGCGAAACCCCGCAAAAAATTCTAGTGCGGCAGTGGATCAGCCGGGCTGAAAATGACCTGCTAAACGTCAGGAATAATCTGGCGGCCCAAGAAATCCTTGGGATACGATCTGTTTCCACAGTCAACAGGTGGCCGAAAAGTACCTCAAAGCCGTTCTGGTGTTCTATGCCCAGCCGGTCCCTCGCACCCACGATCTAGAACATCTGCTGGGCATGGTTGGCCAGTGGATTCCCCAAATCCAAGAGCAACGGGAGGCGTTGCGCTGGCTGACGACGTTTGCTGTTGCCAGCCGCTACCCAGTTGAGACGGTTGAAGTTGCGAATGAACCTCAAGGTCGGCGTTCACTGGATATTGCTCAAGCTATTCGCCGGGATTGCCGCACCTACCTGACGAAGTTGGAGCCAACGCTTTTTGACCAATCGACCGCTCCTCCCACATCGCGCCCTTCTTCATCGGCCTGATTGCCGACTACTTCCTCGTGGATGTGGAGTTTTTCTCCGGCAACGGCCATCCGATTCTGCACGGCTAGAGCAGATCGTACGGGATGACGAGTACCTTGTCGCGTAGCTGGAAAACCTCTTCTACCGGGGCGACTATAATTCCAGGGCCATTTACCTTGTAAATTGATGATGCGATCATCAGTTTACAAGGTAAATGGCCTCCTTCGGCTTTCGTTCGGCTCGCTCATTTCATGGCTACAAGGCGTTGTCGGCCACGATAGTGTGCTCTGGCACCCATCCTGCACAGGTGACACAATCTATTGGAGAAGGTGTTAAAGCAAGAAATGATGGTTGCACGATTTTTAGAATACTTTCATCTCAAACAGAAGAAGAGGATGCAGTGAAAAATTACCGGCGCTTAGTCAGGACCGCGCATATAGCGATCGCGGCATTGTTCTTGGCTGTCCACCCAGCCTTCGGCCAGTTGGCTGCGGACGCCTCCCATCCCAGCGACTCTTACTACGCCCTCGACCGCGTGCTCGACGTGAGCATTGAGATGGCACCCGAGGATTGGGATCGCCTGCGCGGCCAGACGCGGACCCTCGCGGATATACTCGTCGGTGCCGATTGCCTCGACAGCCCCGCAGATGACATCTTCACTTGGTTTGAGGCGACCGTAACCGTGGATGGCGAAACCCACACCCAAGTCGGCGTCCGCAAGAAAGGGTTCTTAGGATCGCTGAGTAAGGTGAAACCCTCGCTCAAGGTCCGCTTCGACAAGTTCACTGACGGTCAGCTCCTCGGCGACGCGATGAAGCGCCTGACCCTGAACAATGCCCAGCAAGACCCGTCGCTGCTCAATACTTGCATGGCCTACCACGTCTTTGCTGACGCCGGCCTGCCAGCGCCGCGCTGCAACTTTGCTACCGTTGCTGTAAACGGCGAAAACCTGGGCTTGTACGTCCACGTCGAGAGCATGAAAACCGCCTTTTTGGAGCGCAATTTTGCCGATCCAAGCGGCAATTTTTACGAGGGGACCGTCAGCGATTTCCGCCCCAAGTGGCGCGGTACTTTGCAAAAGAAAACCAATGAGGCGGAAGCGGACTGGTCGGATATCGACGCGGTCGTCGCCGCGCTACAAGATCCCTCTCCGGCTGGCCTCGAAGCCCTTGCCGACATCATCGACATTGACCGCTTCCTCACCTTTTGGGCGACAGAAGTACTCATCGGGCATTGGGATGGGTATGCTGGCAACCGCAATAACTTCTACGTCTATCGCGAGCCGGATGCGCCTTTTGTGTTCGTGCCTTGGGGCGCAGATCAAGTTTTTACCTCGATCGATGGTCCCTTCGACGATTTTGTGTCGCCGCCTTCAGTGACGGCGCACGGGGCCATTGCCCACCGTTTATACCGCGACGACGCGATGCGCGCCGCCTATATAGCCCGCCTCAAGCAACTGCTCGACACGGTCTGGAACGAAGAAGAACTGCTCAGCCTCGCCGACGAGATGGCGGCGATCGTCCAGCAGCACACGCTGGTTAAAAGGCGCGCGGATGCCGCCCGCGACGCAGACCGGGTGCGCGAGTTCATCCGCGAGCGGCGGGCGGTGATTTTGGCTGATCTCGACCCAGAGCCGGCTGCTTGGCCTTGGCCACTGGCCGCAGCCGACATCTGCTGGCCGGAAAGAGGTGCGTTTGATCTGCGCTTTGAGACGACATGGGGATCGAGTGGGAGTGAAAATCCGCTGGGGGAAGGGACGGTCGCGTTCAGCAATTATCAGTTAGGGGGAAAAGAGCAGGGCTTTGATCTTTCGGGAGCCATAGCCGGCTTTGAAGAGGACGACGGACGCACGGACAAAAACAGGGCGTCTGTATCCATTATTAGCCTTGGAAAAGACTTTGCCATAGACGTTCTCACCGTTTCGCTGCCGATTGACTGGATGGCGAGTGGTGCCAGCCTAGCCATCGACATGGAGACAGTACGTGGTTACCGCTTGTCGTTGCCCTCGCCTGATAATCCCCCGGATCAGTTTGAACTAATCGCCAAGGGAGGGATTGAATTCGACGAGGCCAGCACGGAGCCGGGCGCAAAAATTTCGGGTCGGTTCTACGGCACCCTGTTCAGCTTTGGTGGGGAAGGGAATACGGTAGCAGAAGACAGCGACGAAACTGGGGCAGAGATTGGACTGGTTATCAACGAGGTCGCCGCCCAAGGCGATCCCCTCGATTGGTTTGAACTCTACAATGCCTCGGATGGGTCGATAGATCTCGCGGACTTTGTAATGGCCGACGATCTGACGGACGAAAGTAAGCGCACTCCCTTCCCGGACGGCACGGTCATCGCGGCGGGTGAGTTCCTACAGATCGAGTTGGATAAAGACGGGTGGCCCGGCTTTGCCTTTGGCCGCGACGAAGAGCTAGGCATCTGGACGGTAGATGGCACCTTGGTCGCTCAGATCGACTGGGAAAAGGGACAGGCCGACGAGGGAACGAGCTGGGCGCGTATGCCGGACATTACGGGGGACTTTCAGACCGTAGATACCCCTACGCCCGGTGCTCCGAATGAGACCCCGACGGCGATTGTCGAGCAGACCGCAGGAGTGCCCGAGGCGTTTCAGTTACACGGCAACTGGCCCAATCCATTCAACGCCAACACGACTATTGCCTTCGACGTGTCAGGGACGGTATCCGTGCATCTCGTGGTGTACTACGTGCTTGGCCGCCGCGTCCGCACCCTGTACGGCGGCGAGACGCTGACGGCCGGCCACTATCGCACTGCTTGGAACGGCCGCGACGACGAGGGGAGGTCGGCTGCCAGTGGCGTCTATCTGTACCAACTCATCGCCGGAGAGGACTTCATGGCGGTGGGGCGGATGGCCTTGGTCCGCTAGCCGATTCTGCACGAGTAGCGGATGTTACGTAGCTGCGCCGAACCGGTAGTAGGGTTGCCCCTTGTGGGTACCCAAGCAACACGGCGCATTCAGCCAGCGGGATCCTACGAGGGCACCCACAAGGGTTGCCCCTACAATGCGTACCATCAGTAAGTAACATCTTTCCCTAGCGACGGGGTTAAAGTAAGCGACGGCGGAAAGGGTGCGGGGACTGGCCACTGACCACTGACCACTGACCACTGACCACTGACCACTGACTCCGAGGAAACGCGCATCCATAATGAGCAAGATCAGAATCTCGATTGTGGCGATGGTTGTAATGGCCAGCTTACAGAATGCGTCTTGGGCGCAGCCTCAACTCACTAGCACTCTCAGCGGCTTTGTCCGCGATAGCAGCGACGGCGAGCGCTTGCCCAATGCCGCGGTCGCCATCGCCGTTGAGAACCGAGAGCTGGGGGCGCTGAGCAACGCCGAAGGCTATTACGCCATCCCGGACATTCCGGCGGGAACTTGGGTCGTTACCGCGTCCTACATTGGCTACACAACCCAGCGCGACACGTTGGCGTTGGCCGCTGGCCAAGCGCTGCGCTGGGATATCGAACTGGAGCGGCAAGCACTGGAGATGGGGGAGGTCGTGGTGGAGGCCGCGGCGACTGCGACGAGCGAAGTGAACCAGCGGCCGAGCGTGGTCGCCCTGCAAGTAACGGATGTCCAACAGATGGCGGCCATGGCCGAGCCGGACCTGCTGCGCAGTTTGCAACTGTTGCCGGGTGTGCAAGCGGCATCGGATTTTAGCAGTGGACTCTACGTGCGCGGCGGTGGCCCCGACCAGACCGGCATCCTGCTCGACCAGATGCGGCTCTACAATCCGTCGCACGCCTTTGGCTTCTTCTCCACCTTCAACCCGGACGCCATCAAGGACGTCACCTTCTACAAGGGGCCCTATCCAGCCCAGTACGGCGGCAGCCTGAGTGCCATCCTCGATGTGCAAAACCGCGATGGCAATCGCCGCAACTTTAGCACCAGCGGCGGCGTGAGCCTAATCTCCAGTCGGCTTATGAGCGAGGGGCCGCTCGGCCAAGGCTCGTGGATGGTGGCTGGTCGGCGCACGTACATCGATCCGGTGCTGCGGGCGGTGCGGCGGACCACCGACGAGCTCGATGGCCTCGGCTACTGGTTTTACGATGTCAACGCCAAGGTCAATACCCAGCTCAGTCCCAACGACAACCTCATGCTCAGCGCATACCGGGGCAACGACCATCTCGACATTAGCCTCGGCATCAGCGACAGCACCAACACCGACACCTTGTCCTTTGGCTTTGGCAATAATTGGGGCAACGAGGCCCTGACCGGGCGCTGGACGCACGTGTTTTCGCCGGCGCTCTTTGGGCGCGTGATTGCCCAGTACTCCAAATACCACAGCGACATCACTCTCAATTTGTTTGGCACACCCATTGCGGTGCGCAATCGCGTACGGGATGTCTCCATCAAGGGAGACCTCGACTATTTCGCCGCGGCCAATCACACCCTCCGCACCGGAGTTGGCCTTGCGTTATTCCGCTTTGATTACGGCGTGCTCTTCGATCAATACGAGAACGACCAAGTAGTAAAGCCCTATCTCTTGTCGGCTTATGTCCAAGACAACTGGCAGGTGACGCCGCTGACCGAGGCTCGGCTGGGTCTGCGCGGAACTTATTACGGAGAGGGCGGACACCTGTCGCTCAACCCGCGTTTTTCGCTGAGTCGCGTGCTGCAAGAAGGCTGGCGCGTCAAGCTGGCCGGGGGCAGCTATCGGCAATACTTACAGCTCGTGTCGTCCGAGGGCTTTAGTGGCGGCGATTTGTGGCTGCCGCTCGACGAGACCGTAGAGCCTGGGCGCTCCTATCAGGCGGTTGCGGGCTTGGAGTGGGAGCCTGCTAACAGCTATCGGTTCAGTGTTGAGACCTACTATACGGACTTGGCCAACCTCGTCGTCCTCGACGAGGAGCAGGGGGAAAACGACGAGCAGGAAACCTCTGAGGACATATTCAAAACCGGCGGCACCGGCTATGCTACTGGCGTGGAGCTATTTGCCGAAAAGCGCCGCGAGCGTCTCAGCGGCTGGCTGGGCTACACCCTTGGCTGGACGCGGCGGACGTTCCCGGATATCGATGGCGGCCGCACCTTTCCGCCCAAATACGACCGCCGCCACGACGTGTCGTTGACGGCCACCTATCGCTTGGCCCGCTGGACTTGGACCGCCAATTTGGTGTACGGCACTGGCCAAGCCTACACGCCCGCCGCGGCCCGCTACACCCTGCGCGACCCAGCCTCTGACCGCCCGGTTGATCGGCTGCTGGCGGCGCCGCGCAACACGGCCCGGCTGCTGCCGTACCACCGCTTGGATGTTGGGATGCGGCGCACCTTCGGGCTGTTTGGCGCGGATGTCGATTTTTATCTCCAGATTTTCAATGCCTACAACCGCCGCAACGAATGGTTCGTCCAGTACGACCCCAACGATTCTACCGAGCAACCGATTGTAGTTAGGATGCTGCCCATTGTGCCGACCTTCGGCTTTGACTTCAGGTTTTGAGCTATGTACCGCTACCTATTGCTCCTAGCACTGTTTTCGCTGCTGGCCTGCAAGGCCCCCGGGCCGCTCGCCGCCGACCGAGACCCCGACGAACTGTTTGGCTCCAGCGAGGCCGACCTCATCGTCGTCGATGCCATCCTCATCGTGGATGCGCCGTTGCCGCCTGTCGTCTTGCGGCGCACGGTCGCTCCCGGCCATTCCTATTCGGCGGTGGCCACGGCGCTGGAGGGAGCCAGCGTTTCCATCCAGCGCGGCGACGCAATGTTCAACTACCGACCCGACCCAAGTAGAGCCGGACACTACCTGCCGCCGGACGACGCGCCGGTGGTTGAGCCTAATGGTCTGTACGAGTTGCGCGTCACCACTGGAGACGGTCTAACAGTCCGCGCTCAGACCCAGACGCCAGCGCGCATCCGCATCAACGAGTTGCGGCTTTTGGCGGACGATTTGGAAACCGAACTGCGGCATCTGCGGTTGTTTGCCGAGGTCGGCGATGCAGTCTATCAGGCCGCGGAAAATCAGTTGGAGTACGACAAGGGGGTGCTAATAGCCCAATTCCAAGACGATGGCCCTGCGGTATCCTACCAAGTGCGCCTAGCCAATCTAGAGCGTTCCAGCCCGCTGCTGTTTGACGACGACTGGATTGAGGACCTTGAAGACTTTGAACTTGAGCGCGTAGAGACCTCGCCTCTGTTGGGTTTGGCAAGCGGCGAACTCTACCTGCCTTGGGCTGGCATCTACTATGCCGGGCGCTACAAAGTCACGCTCTTTGCCGTTGATCAGAACTGGTTCGACTTGGTCCGCACCGACAATGTGAATGCGGAACGAGGCAGCGGCGAGGCCGGCCAGAGTTTTCAACGGCCGCTTTTCCACGTTGAAAACGGGATCGGCCTGTTTGCTTCCGCGACAGTGGATTCCTTCGGCTTCTCTGTCCGGCCCTAGGAACCTGACTTTCATGCTGGTTTTTGGAGTTTTTCTCTCGATTTTCACGGCGTCTGCCGCCGCGGAATTCACTTTCGAGCAGTACGAGGTCGTCATCGGCTCGGCCGAACGCCAGACCGTTTTGACGGGATTCCTTTTTGGTGGTGCTGTCGCGGATCTGGCCGTGGTGAACATCGGCGAGCATGGCGACCGCCGCTTGCGCATATATGTGTTCGACGACGGCAATTGGGTCCCGCGACTCGGCGCAACATTGCGTCCCGAAGTGTTGTTCGTCGATGTGGCCAATATCGCCGGACGAGACCGGTTGATTGCGTACGAGAGGGGTCGCTTGAACTGGTTCGATCCTGAATCGGCGACGGAACGGATACTGGTGGAGGCTACTTCCAACTTCAACCCGCCTCGCCGCGACGAAATCCCTCATGTAGATGTTACGCGGGACGTGAACGGCGACGAGCGCGACGACCTAGTCGTGCCGGACGTCGATGGCTTCTGGGTGTTCATCCAGATGAGCGCTGGCGCGTTTGCCGATCCCGTGAAGATCGGCCCTTCCACCGATATGAGTAGGATCTACGGAGCCGATGGCTATCGCTACGACCCTTGGTCGCAGAGCCGCGTCCACGAAGTAGATTACAACCGAGATGGTCGCCGCGACTTGGTGTTCTGGAATGCAGACCGTTTCGAGGTTCATCTCCAGGACGAGCGTGGGCTGTTTACTTCGAAGGCCAAGACCTTCACGACCGATGTGGCATTCGACTCTGATGATCTTTCCTCATTCGCTATTGGAGACATGACGGGGAAGGTGCTGCACTCGTTAAGCGACCTAAACGGCGATGGGGTCGCAGACCTAGTGACCTTCTCGCTGGAGGGACGGAGCATTTCCAGCAAGCGTTCTGCCTTCGATGTGCATTTCGGCATGCCAACAGCCGATGATGGCACCGCGTTTGCGCCGGAGGTCGGAGCCACGTTCCAGTCGGATGGCAGCGTCCAACTCGGGATGGACCGACGCGACTTTGATCGCGACGGCCAAGTCGAATTGATGTTCACAACCATTGAGGTCGAATACCTTGAAAGCAGCCTGTGGAAGAGGTTCAAAGGGTTCATGGGCGATGACATTTGGTTGAATCTTGAGTTCTATCGCGTGGAAGGGGGCCGCTACCGCGACAAACCCAACGCCACCCGCAGAATTGCGTTAGATGGCGTACCTAGCCATAAGGAGCCGGGATGGGTACCACTGGACGTCGTGCTGCGTGGGGCGACGCACGAACGCCGCAAGACGCAAAAGGGTTGGCTGCGTGCGTTCAACACGACTTTGCTCCTCGGAGATGTGACCGGCGACGGCCTCTCCGATCTGCTCATTGGGGATCACCCTCGGATCATGGACATCTTTGTCGGCACGCCGGGGCCGGACCTGTTTTCTCAGCAGCCTCAAGACGTTGCGATCGCCGTGCCCAACGACGAGGAATACACGTGGCTGGTGGACTTGAACAAGGACGGCAAGCAGGACATCCTCATGCACCACCCGTTCACGCTGCGAGATGCTCATGGGGCTCGGAGACTGCCGTCGGGCGCTGAGCCGCATCGGGTGACGATGCTGATTGCCCGCTAGGTAGGGGGCGGTTTGCAAACCGCCCCCTACAGGTCATACCGGCCTTGACCCTAAGGCCGCACCACGCTGCCGTCGGCGCGGCGATCCTCGGCCGCGTAAAAGGCGCGCACCTGATCGCCGACCAACAGATTTTTCGCCTTTTCCTCGTCGATGTCGATCCCCAGCCCCGGTTGGTCGTTGGGATACATGTATCCCCCTGCCATGGTCGCGTGTCCGGGGAACGCCTCTAGCTCTGATGGACTGAAACCGTTTTCCTCTTGGATTCCGAAACTGTAGCTCGACATATCTAAGTGCATGGCCGCCGCTTGGTTGACCGGATCGTTGTCTCCGCCTTCCTGCCAAGCCGTCTGCACGCCGTAAAACTCGCAGAGCGCGGCGATTTTGCGGCAGGGGGTAATGCCGCCGCCTTTGGCCACTCGGATGCGGATGTAGTCGATGAGGCGCTCGCTGATCAGCGGCAGGTATTCGTGGACATTGACGAATAGTTCGCCCATGGCCTGCGGCGTGGTGCACTGCTGGCGCATGAGCCGGTACCAGCCGATCTGCTCGGGTGCCAGCGCGTCTTCGAGGAAAAACAGCCGGTAGGGTTCCAGCCGCTTGGCCAGTGCCACGGCGATTTGGGGTTTGAGGTGTTCGTGGACGTCGTGGGTGAGCTTGGGGCCAAACCCCAGCTTGTTGCGCAAGTACTCGAACATCGCGGGAATAGCTTCTAGATAGGCTTCGTCGTCAAAGGCTGGTGCCGCCGACCAAGCATTGCGCGGCTTGAGAGCGTTTTCCACGAATCCGCCGCCGCCATAGCCGCCGAGTTGGCAGCGGATTACTGGCCAGCCTTCGTCGATGTAGCGCTGGATGTCATCGACTAACGCCTCGTGGTCGCTGCCGCCGGCGTGGGCGTAGCAGGGGACTGCTGCGCGGCAGGCTCCGCCCAACAGTTCGTACACGGGCATCCCGGCCTCCTTGCCCTTGATGTCCCACAGGGCCATGTCGATGCCGCCTAGGGCGGCGTTGAGGATGGAGCCGCTGCGCCAGTAGCCGCTGTTGTACACGCACTGCCAGATGTCTTCGATGCGGCTGGCCTCGCGGCCAATCAGCAGCGGTCCCAAGCTCTCTTCGAGGGCTGTGGCGACGGTGGCAGCGTGGTTGTGCTCGCTGGCCGAGCCGATGCCGTAGAGACCGGGCTGGTCGGTGATGATTTTGACGATGACCCAGGTGCCGTTCTGGCGGGTGCGGATGCAGCGGACTTCTTTGATCTTGGCCATTGGCCTCCTCCTTGCGTAAGTTTGAGATTAGAGTGCGAAAAAGAAAGTATTTTGCATATGAACTTCAATACTACCAACAGCACGTTTCGCCAACTTATGGGCAATGGGATGAGTTATCGCGTACCGCTGTTCCAACGCGACTATTCCTGGGGAGGCGACGAGTGGGATGACCTGTGGCAGGATCTTGTTGCGCTATTCGGCGAGGACCCAGAACCCGCTCATTACATAGGCTATCTAGTACTGCAATCGGCGGACAACAGGACGTTCGATATCATCGATGGACAGCAGCGTATGACTACGCTGAGCCTGTTGATGTTAGCAGCGGTGGCGCATCTAACGGACTTAGCTGCGCCGGATGATTTAGGAGATCCGCAACGTCGGCGCGCTGAGCAGTTGCGTAGCAACTACATCGGCTATTTGGACCCCGTGAGCCTAGTGCCGCGCTCCAAGCTGACGCTAAATCGGCATAACGATCGTTTTTACCAGAATTATCTGGTCCCCTTGGAGAGTCTGCCGCAAAGAGGATTGAACGCATCGGAACAGCTCCTGCGCCGGGCGTTTCTCTGGTTCAGAGAGCGCATCAAGGACCGATCAGGTGATGACGGAGAGTCGGTGGCGCGCTTTGTCGATGTCGCGGTGGATAAGCTGTTTTTTACGATCATCACTGTTACAGACGAATTAAATGCCTTTAAGGTGTTTGAGACTCTGAACGCTCGCGGCGTGCGCTTGTCCGCCACCGATTTGCTGAAGAATTATCTGTTTTCCGTTGTCTCGCGTGATAATGCGCACGAATCGGATATCAACAACTTGGAAAGCCGCTGGGAGGGTGTCGTTGGGCTGCTGGGCAGTGAGAGCTTTCCCGAGTTCTTGCGGATCTTCTGGAACAGCCGCAACAGGCTGGTGCGCAAGGCGGACTTGTTCAAAACCATGCGCAGCGCCATCAGCGATAGAGCGAGGGTGTTTCAGTTGATCCGCGATATGGACAGGCACGCAAGAGTGTATTCGGCCCTGCGCAGCCCGGAGGATGACTCTTGGACAGCAGACGAGCGCGCAAGTCTGGCCCAGTTGCAGATGTTCAATGTGCGCCAGCCGTTAGCGTTGTTGCTGGCGGCATTTGAGCAATTCGCGGAACGCGATCGCGCCGGCTTTGGACGTTTCTTGCAGGCTATCGCGGTAGTATCGTTTCGCTACAACGTGATTTGTGGCCGCCAAAGCAACGAGCAGGAGGTTGTGTATAACCAAATTGCCCGCGAGCTATCGGCCGGCGAAATTGTCAGCGCGAAAGCAGCGATTGCAAGGCTGCGACCAGTCTATCCCGAGGACGCGGAATTCAGGGCGGCGTTTGCAGACAAGGCGCTGCGAACAACTAGCGCACGCAACAATAAAGTCGTGCGCTTTATACTGTTCAGGTTAGAAGCGCAGTTGTCGAGGCAGCGCTTTGAATTCGAGAGCGCGAAGTATGGCATTGAGCATGTGCTGCCAGAAAATCCGAGTGCCGACTGGCACCAGTTCAACGACCAACAGCGGGAGGCTTCTACTTATCTTCTAGGCAACATGACCCTTTTGACGACTACAGACAATCGCGATTTGGGCAACTCGGGATATGCCGAAAAGCGCTTGGTTTACCAAGAGAGCGACTTCGCAATAACGCGCAAGCTGGCAGAGGACTTTGATGCTTGGACCGTGGAAAAAATCCGCTCACACCAAGCATGGATGGCTAGACAAGCTACAGGTATCTGGAAAGTCAGTTTCTGAGCGAGCAAAATAAGCCCCATTGCGATAGACGAAAAACCCGCTTTTTACTGAGAGGATACTTATGAGCGCCTTCCAACCCTACGCTTCTTTGGAACGCTACATTGGCCGCCGACTCTTGGCGCTGCTGGCCGCGCTGGCTCTAACCGACGTTGCCATTGTGCTGAGCGCGTCGCTGAGTACCGCCTTGATGAGTACGGCGTCCGGGGCCGATGTGGTCCGCGCCCGCGCCATTGAAATCCTCAACGACGAGGGGCAACCCGTGCTCGTAGCTACGGCTGACGAACGCCAGAACGGCGCGTTGTGGGTGGGAGCTGGCAATGGACAGGGTGGGATTAGCCTCAGTACCGACGCAACTGGCCACGGCTTGCTCGTGGTCAATACGGCGACTGGCGCGCCGCTGGTCTCGCTTGTAAGTAGCGACCAAGAGGGGGGCGCGTTGCAGGTGTACAGTGCCGCGGGCGAGCAGTTGGCGTACCTAGGCGAGAGCGAGGTCGGTAGCGGCCACTTGGCCCTGCGGAGTGCGGTCGGCGGCTTGCTAATCGCTGCGGGTGAAGACAAGGGCAGTGGCTTGTTGATGGCCAACAATGCCGCGGGCGTCAACATCTTCCTCGCCAGTGCTGATTCGTCGCAAAATGGTGGCCTGCTGATCAATAGCCGCACCGGCGAGAATCTGATCTACGCGGGCGCGGGGGTAGGCGGCAACGGCGGCTTGCACGTCAACGCCGCGAATGGAACGCATCTCGTCTTCTTGGGGGCCGATGGGCAGCGCAACGGTGCGGTGGGGATTTGGGACCGCTATGGCGCGGGCAGCGTCTTGCAGAAGTAGCCTAGACAAGAGAATCCGCAGATGGACGCAGATGGACGCAGAAGAATAGCAACAAGGCGATCGGCATCTCAAATTGTTCAAGCATTTGTCTGCGCCTTGCTCGGCGCGATTTGCTGGCTGCCTCCGGCGAGTGCCGACGAGATGCGTTTTGCCTCGCGCCGCGACTGGCAGGCTTGGCCGCTGCCCGGCACGGTTGAGCTGACCCCACAGGGTGGGCTCAAGCCCATCGCTGCCCGCCGCGACATCAATGCAGCCCTCAATGCCTCGGCTTTTGGCGGCGGCATCCGCAGCGCTGGTTCCAATCTACGAGATGCGCTGCTGGTCATGGATGGCGATCGCACCACTGGCTGGTACCCCCATCTGGACGATCCCCCCGAAAGCTGGAATATTGAGGTCAATTTGGGCCGGGGCGTCTCCGCTCACCGCGTCAAGCTAATTTTCGATCCCCAAGGGCCGGCTCCAGCGCTTTTCGATCTGCTGCTTTCCACTGGCGAACACGCCGTTGATGAGGTCGATAATCCCATCGCCGAAAGCGTCATCTACCGCCAGCGCGAGCGATTCAAGGAGAACGCTCGCCACGAGATCACCTATGAACTCGACCAGTCCTTCCACACGCCGATCCAGTACGTGCGCTTGGACTTGCTCGCCCTTGAACCGAACACCCGTCTGCTCGAAGTCGAGGTCGAAGCGCTGGGCGACAATCTGGCCTTGGGGACGCTCGAACGCGGCGGCAACCTCGAAGTCGTCTTAGATGCGTTCGTCACCCAAGATCTAATTCCGCTGGGCAACGCCCGGGTGCTCATTGATGGCGATCTCTCCACCCGTTGGTTCGTGCGGCGCACCATCCAAGCCGAGCGCGATGTATTTTCGCACATCATCCTCGACTTAGGTGCCACTTACTTTGTCGATAAGCTCAAAATAGTCGGCGGCGTGGTCGCCCGGCCCGGCGGTGGCATCACTGCGGGCAGCGGCCGGGTCATCGACTTCTTCATCACCCGGCGTTCTTTTGGATTCAATTTTTACGAAGTGCTCGGTTCTGACGGCTCCGTAGCGCCCGATGGCACCCTGATCTGGCAGAAGTACTATTCCGGCACTGCTAACGAATACGTCAAAAAAGTAACCGGAGTTGCCACCCACGCGTTCGGGCTGGTGCCCACCCGCTTTATCCGGGTGTTGTGGAAGAGTTGGGACGCGAGCAATCGCTGGGCCTTTCGGGGCTTTGCCGAGGAGCTTCAGGTGTTTGGCGAGGGCTTTCCGCAGAACTTGGAATTTCGCTCGCACATCATCGACTTCCAGAGCACCAAAAGCCTCAACGCCCTATCTTGGGAAGCCGACGTCCCGCCGGGTGCCCGGCTGGAAATACGCAGCCGCTCCGGCAACGAGGTCGAAAACCTGCTCACTTACTACGACAAGAACGGCAAGGAAGTCACCGAGAGGAAATACAACAAGCTGATTCCCAGCTTCAAAGGGCCGATCGACACCTCTCAGGTCATCGGCGGCGACTGGAGCGCGTGGAGCAAGCTCTATGCCTTCTCCGGCCAGGAGTTCCAGTCGCCTTCGCCGCGGCGCTACGCTCAACTCCAGATGCGGATGGTCACTGAAGATCCGTCGATGGCACTCCAACTCGACGCGCTCAGTATTGCATTTAGCGACCCTTTATCCCAGCGCGCGCTCAGCGAAATTTTCCCGACTCAGGTTTTGCCGGGCGAGGAAACCGAGTTCCGCTTCTTCTTGCGCCCGCGTGAGACAAGGGCATCCGGGTTCGACCGTCTCGTCGTGGAGACGCCGACGCCGGCGCGCTTTATTCGCGCCTTGGTCAACAACGCGCCCTTAGAGGTTGAAGACCAGTCGGTCGAAGCTGGCTTTGCGGTGACTTTCCCCCAGCCGCTGCGCGACAACGATCTCGTCGAATTGCGCTTTGCCGCCCAGGTATTTCAGCAGTCCACGCCTTTCGTCCTTTTTATTCAAGACGCGCGTACCGAAGATGTCAGCCGCCAGCGCGTCGATCCCGGGGATGCTACCGATCAAGTTGCCAGCAGCACCAATGTCGTCGGCCTGCCCGTGGCCCGCGACCTTCTGCTCAACGTCGTCTTTGACACGGAAGTGCTGACGCCCAACGGCGACGGCATCAACGATGCGCTCACCGTCCGCGCCGACGTGATCAATATTCTCGAACCGCGCCCTTGGTACCTGCGGCTCTATGACTTGGCCGGCCACGCGCTAGTCGAACGCTCGCAAACTGTTACTGCGGGTGCCCAAGACTTCACTTGGGATGGCCGCGACCAAACAGAGCAATTGGTGCCGCCCGGCCTCTACCTGCTCGAACTCCACCTCGATGGAGACGCCCATCAGCAGCGCGTCCGGCGCGTGGTCTCAGTGGTGTACTGAAGCTCTCTGTGGTCTGGTAACTAATGTTACGCAGCTTTTGTAGGGTCTGCCGCTTGCGGCCCCGCCCGTCGTCATTCCGATGCTTCACGACTCGACCGAGCTCGCCGAATTCCTTACGGGAGCAAAACAAGCGGACTTTACCGCGCCTTTAGGCGTGAATAGCTGAGTGACATCCAGACTCCGCTAGTCCGGCGGGGTCTATGGGACATCCTCTCGAAAAGGAATGTTCTGATGAGACTTTTAGCTGGGCAATTTGCTCCACAATTGCAGGATAATCACTACAATGCCCAATACCGCGATCCCTCCTTGTAGTCGGTTCAAGCTCTTTTTGACGTCCTGTATCTGACTAGTGAAATCTTTACTTAGACTGGCTTTGAGGTTGGCCATATCGACTTTGAGGTCGGAGATATCGGCTTTGGTGGCTAAGTGCTCATAGACGCCTTCGAGTCGCGCTAGCCGTTCTTCAGTAGTTGGGGGAGTAGTGGTCATAGTATTCTCCTCCGTGATCAGAAGTGGTAGTTATACTGTTCTCAAAGTACTGGACAGTATAGGAGGGTGTCAACAAGCAGTGCTGGAAAAAACGCACTCGTTGGAGTGCTGTTCGCCGTCGCGTCTGCTGCGGAGGCGCAAACCGCCACCGGCATCACCATCAACTCCACCAGTAGCGCGTCCGGCGCGTGATTTCAGTAGCTCATTGAAATTTTTTCAAATTTTTTTCGATTTTCTGGCGTTGTTGCATGAATATCTATAAGTCGTTGTTTTATAGTAAGTTAGTGTTTTGGTATCAAATTTCGTAAATTGTTGTTTTCTAACGAGTTACCGTTTTTCGTGCAACAACGCCGTCGCTAATCCAAAATCTCCGGAACCTTTTTGGTTTAGTAGGGCGTTGTTGCATGAATATCTATAAGTCGTTGTTTTATAGTAAGTTAGTGTTTTGGTATCAAATTTCGTAAATTGTTGTTTTCTAACGAGTTACCGTTTTTCGTGCAACAACGCCGTCGCTAGTCCAAAATCTCCGGAACCTTTTTGGTTTAGTAGGAAAACCTAGCGCGTCCGATAGCGTCGCCAGCCGCTGCGCTCCACCTGCCAGCCCAGCGCGTCGAGATGGGTCGTGCGGATCTGTTCGATGTGGCGAGTATGGGCTGCGGCCTTTTCTTCGCTGAAGGCGTAGTGGCGCAGGCGTTCGGGGTCGAGTTCGACGCCCAGCCCCGGTTCCTTGGGCACGGCGAGAAACCCCTGATCGTAGCCCATCTTGCCGCCGCAGATCACGTCGTCGGCCCACTGGTTGTAATGCGCGTCGATCGCGTGCGCCGAGAAGGGTGGGAAGGCGCGGTCCCGCCCCCAGACGATGTGATAGGGCATCTCGTAGGGAAAGGTGAAGGCGGCGATGTGCAGGCGGATGGCCGTCGCCGGTCCCAGTTCATACGCGCTGTGCATGCCGATCCCCATGCCCATAAAGCGCGCCGCGTCGTAGTAGCGCTTGAGTGCCAGCGGCCCCGCGTACGCGTCGGGAGCGGAAATGTCAGCCGGTTGCCAGCGGCGCAGCGCGTCCAGATCCAACTCCGCGTCTAAGGTGCCATCACCGTAGCGGCCCTTGGCATCGGAATGCGGTACCAGCGGCGGCAGCCAAGCGTGCGACGAAATCGGTATGGTGCTCAATAGCCGCAGGCGATGGCCGGCGCGGAAGATGTGAGGGAAACGCCCGCCCACCGGCTCCTCAATCCACTCTGGATGGTAGTCCTCGACCTCGCGCATAAAGCGCAGCGCCTGCGCCTCGCCCCAAGAAGCGTGGGGATCGACGCGGATGTCCACGTCTGATCCTACGGCCGCGCGGATGTTGCGCACCAATTCCACGTAGTGCTGCGGCTCAAAATCGCACATTGAGAGCTTGATGTTGTGGAAGCCGTGGGTGCGGATAATGCCCTGCACGTAGGTTGGATAACTCTCAAAGGTAACGGCGTTTTCACCGTTGAGGTCGGGGAAGCTATACCAAGTATAGGCCGACATGGGTACGCGCTCGGCCAAGGGGGTTTCCAGCGCGAAGAGTTCGTGCAAGTACTGGCCCAACGGTCGGTCGGCGATTTTGCCGATTAGATCCCAATAGGCTAGGCCCATATCGGCGCGGATGCTTGGGTCAAAAGGATTTTTGCCCAGGACTTTGCTCTTTAATTCTTCGACGTCCGCATTGGCTCCCTCGGCAATGCCGACCAAGCCTTTATCTGTTTCAAACTCGGCGAAGGTAAAATTCTCGGCCGAGCCATCCCAGCGCTTGGTTCCAACCCAGGGCATCAACACCCGGAAGACGCGCACGTCGCGGATGATGTGCCCGGCGGCAAGGCCCTCAGCTTGGATGTGCTGTTCGACGGCTTTGGCTTGGGCGACGGTCTCGCGGTCGAATTCGGCTAACTCTGCTATGGGGTCCACGTTGGTTTCCTCCTGTTTAGCGGTCGTTATCAAAGAAGGTGAACGACCCGAATCTACTCAGACGTACTTTTCCTCTGCAACCAATATAGGGACGCCCTTGCTCTACTCGGATTCGACAGGGTATATTCCACCTATCTAACCAATGATTTCCTTTCCGAGGACCGCCTTACATGGGAACGTTCAACGTACAGATTAGCATCGGCGACCAACAGCGGGCACACTGGATCGACTTGGATGCGCTAGTGGATACAGGAGCGTCTATAACCTCGGTTCCGGCGTCCGTTCTGCGCCAACTGGGGGTGACGCCCTTGATGCAGCAGCGTTTTCAGTTTGGCCAAGGCGAGGTTCGGCTTATGGACGTTGGCCAGACGTGGCTGCGAGTTGAAGGGAGAGAGATGGTTACGCTCGTTTTATTTAATGCGGAGGAGACTGTGCCGTTGCTAGGTGCTCTGGCCCTTGAAGGCGTGTTCATGGGCGTCAATCCAGTGGCCAAAAGACTTGAGCCGGTAGAAGGATTTATGGTATAGGAGCCAACGGCATGATCGATTCCATCAACCTCTTCGAGAGCGGGACCCAAGGCTACCACACCTTTCGCATCCCAGCTCTGATTACCACACTCACCGGAACGGTGCTCGCCTTTTGCGAGGGCCGCAAAAACGCGCGCGGCGACACTGGCGACATCGATATGCTGCTGCGGCGCAGCGACGATGGCGGGCAGACGTTTGCTCCGTTTGAGATCGTGTGGGACGACGGCCCGAACACCTGCGGCAATCCCTGCCCGGTGATCGATGTCCGTACAGGTGCGATTTCTCTGCTGATGACGCACAACCTCGGCGGCGACCACGAGCCCGATATAATCGACCAAACGAGCGAGGGCACCCGCACGGTGTGGCTGACGCGCAGTGAGGACGACGGACGCACTTGGTCTGCTCCCGTGGAGATCACGGCCACGACCAAGCAACCTAACTGGACTTGGTATGCCACCGGGCCAGGCGCTGGTATCCAGCTAGCCAGTGGTCGGCTTGTCATTCCCTGCGACCACATTGAAGCGGACACCAAGAAATACTACTCGCATGTCTTGCTCAGCGACGGCGGCGGCCAGAGTTGGCGGCTCGGCGGCTCGACCCCGCAAGACCAAGTCAACGAGTGCGAAGTAGTAGAGTTGCAGGACGGCCGCCTGCTGCTCAATATGCGCAACTACGATCCGAGCATCCGCGCCCGCGCCTTTTCGTTTAGCGACGATGGCGGTCAGAGCTGGTCGTCCATAGCGTGCGATCCCGTCCTCGTTGAACCGATCTGCCAAGCGAGTATCCGCCGGGTCGGCACCAGCGTGCTCTTTTCCAACCCCGCCAGTACCGAGGGCCGCCAGAACATGACTGTGCGGCTCAGCGACGACGAAGGCCAAACGTGGGCCTGCGCCCGCGTCTTGCACCCCGGCCCGGCCGCGTATTCCTGTCTGGCCGTGCTGCCCGACGGCCGCGCCGCTTGTCTCTATGAATGCGGGACCGAGCATCCCTACGAGCGCTTGACCTTGGCCCGCTTCTCGCTGGACTGGGTGCGCGACACGCCCTGAGGAGTTCTTATGAAAATCACCGACATTCGCACCCTCTGCCTTTCCCGTCCCCACGAACCCGAGCGCCAGTGGTTCAGCGCCTCTTTTCACGTGGAAAAAGCCGACTGCCCCATCGTCATTATCGATACGGACGCTGGCTTGCAAGGCATTGCCGAACCTTCTACCTATGGCGATCCACCGGTCATTCGCCAGCGGCTCGGCCCGGTCAAGCACAATCTCATTGGCCGCGACCCGCTTGATCCGGACCTCATACGCAGACCCAGCGGGGATCGCTCGATGCATATTGCTTACGCTGGTCTCGAACTGGCGCTGTGGGATCTGCGCGCCAAGGCGCAAAATAAAACAGTCTCCGAACTCATCATCCCCCTCATCACGCCCGACATTCCCGAGCGCAAACCGCGTACCCGCCTGCGCATCTACGCTTCGGGCGGCGTCCAGTACGACTGGGACGACCGCCCCACATCGGTCGTCGATGAAGCGCGTGCGCTCGCCGACCGGGGCTTCACTGCCTATAAGATGCGGCTGGGCACCGAGTGGTCGTGGTCGGGCGTCACGGTTGCACAGATGATCGACCTGTTGCAGGAGGTGACCGACGCAGTGGGGGAGCGCATGGAGCTGATGCTAGAGGGCAATTGCCGCCTCGACGAGGCGCAGGCCCGCGAGATTGGTCACTTTCTCGACGAAGCGGGCTGGACGTGGTTTGAGGAACCGCTGCCCAAGGATCAGATCGACGGCTATGCCCGCCTCAACGCCGAACTGCATCTGCCCATCACCGGTGGCGAATCCAATTCGACCCTCGCCGAGTTTGAGCCGTTCTTCGCGCAAAAAGCGTATGCCAAGGGCCAGCTCGATGTTGGGGTTTGCAGCTTCGGCGAAGCCATCCGCATCTACCATTGCGCCAAAGAGTATGGCGTCGAGCTTTTCACCCAGAACTGGCATAACGGCCTGTTGACCATATCTAACGCCCACTTCCTCGCCGCTCTCCCCGAAGAACACGTACTGGAAATGTTCATCGGCCAAGGCCCGTTGCAATGGGATATCCTCAAAGACCCGCCCGCGACCGAAGGCTACCTCGCGCTGCCCGACGCGCCCGGCTGGGGCGTGGAACTAGCGGACGACCTCGAAGCGCGCTTTCCCTATATTCCTGGGCCTTGGGGCCGTGCGGTGGAGCGCTGAGAAGAGCATTCAAATCCACATCGGAAGTTTTGCGATGGTAGGGCAGTCCTAGTATTTGACAACCGCCCTTGGCCCCCTATAAAATAGTCCGCCCTCATTTACTTTTGGAGCCAACATGATTAAAGACCCTCCCCTACTCACGGTCCGCCGCAACTTTCCGCGGCCCTCGGAAGCTGTCCTGCGCGCCCTGCGCAGTGTTCCCACTGGCTTCATCGTCGATTGCATGAGTGGCCGCGGCGCGCTCGACTACCGCATCAAGCCGCTCGATTCCGACAACTGCAAGTTCGTCGCGCCCGTCGTCACCTGCCATCCGGGGCCGGGCGACAACCTCGCCGTCTTTGCCGCGCTCGAGATTGCGCAGCGGGGGGATGCGATCTTCATCGCCACGGATACGTTCACCAAGACTGCAGTTGCCGGCGACAACATGATGGCCATGGGCCGCAACCGAGGCGTCACCGGCTTTGTCACCGACGGCCTGATGCGCGACATAGATGGGATATTGCCCGTTGGGTTGCCCGCCTTTTGCCGGGGCATTACGCCCAACTCCTGTACTCGCAACGGCCCAGGCACGGCCGGGATGCCGGTGGTCATGGGCGGGATCTGCGTGGATGCTGGTGAGATCGCGGTTGCCGACCAAGACGGGGTGGTGGTCATTCCCCACGACCAGTTCGATCACGTCTGCGCGACCCTACCCCAAGTGCGCGAGGCCGAGGAAAACCTCTCTCGTCAGATCCGCTTAGGTTTGGACAATATGGAGGGGATACGCGAATTGCTCGACTCGGACCGCACGGAGCACATCGACTAATTTTCGACGATCACCAAACTCGGCTGGTCGAGCGCTATCTCTGGCAGCTGGTCGGCCTGTATCTCTTCTACGGTTCCGTCGGCTAGGCGATAGAGTCGCGCCAATCCGGTAACTGGTACAATCGACGGAATTGTAGCCCCTGCGACCACTGGCAACAGCAATACCAACGTGCGGGTCGATCCTTGGAGTAGCCGCACTGTCGCCCCATTACCTTCTACGCTAGTGGCCTCGGCAAAGGGCACGCGGAAGCGTTGCAGCAGCGCATTGAGGCAGCGCAGGACGCCAAAGACGGGGCGGGGGTTGCACAGGGGATCCAAAAGCCCTTGGCCGACATCCATGGTGCGGTCCAGATCGATAAAAGGCTCGACAAAGAGCCGCGCCCTCGGCAGCAGTGCCGTTGCAAAGAGCGCTTCCGCGGCCCGGACTGTATCGTCTTGGTCGCTTTGCCCCGGCAACTCAAAGAGCAAATCCAGCCGCCCCATCGTGGTCAGGGCGCTTACCTCGCGCCAAGCCAAGACATCTTCCCAAGGGGCCGTTGCGTCCAGTCGGCACAGGGCCGCTTCTATCCACGTATCCGCGTTTTGCAACAGACGGTCGAGTTGGGCCACTTCGTCGGGTCGGTAGCCGATCCGGGTGCGGGGATGTTGTTTGCCGGCTATCTGCTGGCCGGGGATTACCGGAGCCAAAGACAGCCGCAGATTGCGGTGGTAGCTCTTGAACAAATACAGACAGGATGAAGAGGGCCAAGGCTCGCCCGGCGTCTGGATCTCCCAAGTATCTACTTGGTCGCGGTGGCTTTCCAGAATGGACTCGTACGGGGTGGCCTCATCGTGGAGAATGGTCGCCTGCACTTGGACGCCTTGGCTGCGCAAAAAGCGCAGGCGGTCGCCGGACGAATCCAAATCGGTCCAAGGGCAGCGCAGGGCCTGTGCGCCTAGCTCCAGACAGGCCAGCAGGGGATAGTCGTTGCGCACCGGCTGGCGCACTACCGAGGGGAAGGTTATGGGGACTTCTGTTTCCCAGCCCAGTGGATGGGTCGCGGTCAGTCCCAATGGGGCTCCACCTAGGTCGGCGGTCGCTGGGATGAGCAATCGTTGCGGACCCGAACCCCAATCCTGTGCCCCGGCGGTGCGGATTAGGTGGATGTCGAGGCGGTTGTGGCGCAGGCGGCATAGGTAAAAACCCAACTTGGGTTGGTCGTTGCGGCCCTGCTCGGGCGGCGGTGCGTTGCCGAACAAGTGGCTAAAACCGGGGCGTACAAAAGAAGTGGAAGGGACGGTGCGATAGTACAAGGCACCCGCTAGCTCGCAAAAGGAAAAGTGCACGTGGGCCGCAAAGAGCCAAGACACTTGGTGAGTGGCCAACAATTTTAGCAGCCACGTACGGGCTGGTTCGCCGATGTTGTCGTAGTGGCCTAGATGCGGCTCGGCGGGGTTGTGCAGATAGGGGGGGAGGTGCAAAAATACTGCGATGCGCATCGCCGCGTGCGCGGCCAAGTCGGCTTCCAACCAAGTCTTTTGCTCTTCCTCTGCTGGCAGGCCGGTGTTCAGAATCTGGCTGTTGAGTATCACTAGGTGCAGGTCGTGATAGTCAAAGCTGTACCAAGACGGGCCAAAGCGCCGGTGGTATGCGTCCAACCCCTCGGCCGTGACTGGATGGGTCGGCATGGTGGGGTCGGGTTTGTCGCCGACGTCGTGATTGCCGGCGACCCAGCGCGGCTGCACGCCGCAGGCGGCCATCTGCTCTAGGGCTTGGTCTAAAGCTAGGACAAAGCCCGCGCTGCCAGGGTACTCTTGCACTACGTCGCCCATGTGGACGACAAAGTCCGGTTCTAAGGCAGCTACTAATCGCAATGCCGCTGCCGCCCGTTGGCTCTGTTGGGCGCGGGAGGGAAATTCGCTCATGCCGACTCCTCCTGCTAGCGCATAGTGGGTATCGGCGATGACGACGAACTCGCCTAGGGCTTCGGGCAACAGGGTGCGGTCGAATAGGATAGGCATCGCGTTATCCAACTGGGCGCAAATTGAGCAATACCAACAGCCAAGACCGCGCCCAGTACGAAGTGTTCATGTAGGGATTCTCCGCCGAAGGCCACCCCGTCCAGTACGTCTCGTTGACCGGAATCCGGTGCGGCCATTGCACAAGCGGAATCGCTGGCAACTCGGCGAGCCAGATTGCTATTGCCTGCCGATAAATCGCCATCATCTCGGGCGCATCGTTGGGCGTCTGCGCCATGCGATCGACTAGTGCGTCGAAGTCGGCGTTCTGCCAGCGCCAGTAGTGCTCGGCGGTCTCTCCCGTCGGTCTGGTGAAACGGCTGTGGTAGTGGCTCAGCACTTGGTAGGGATCGCGCATGGAGCTCAAGTTGCCAAACATGAAGGTGCGCGCTTCGCCTTGGGCCATCCGCGAAATGTAATCCGAAGTCATGCGGAACGAGGCGTCGAAACCCGCCGCTTGGAGCTGGGCGACCAAAACGGGTGTCAGGTCCTGGAAGTGCGCGAAGATGTCAATGACGAGCGAAAACACCTCGCCGTCCTTCTCCCAGAAGCCATCCGATCCCCGCGTCCACCCTTGGCGCGACATGATCGCCGCGGTGCGCGCGGTGTCGTGGACGCCGATCTCGTATTGGGCCACTAGATCCGCTGCCGCGGCGAAATAGGGCTGCATTTGCGGCACGTCCGGCAGCGGCAACAGCGCGTAGTCGCCCGAGTTCTGCCAGCCGATTTCAACCAGTTGTTTGCGGTCGATGGCGAAGTTGATTGCCCGGCGGATTTCAGGATCGTCGAAAGGAGCCTCCATATTGTTGAAACCTAGGGTGATCGCCCACGGCGTCATGTAGCTATAGGGCGGCTCTCGCCCCGTCCAGGTGCTCATTTTGTCGTGTTGTTCGAGCAAGGTGATGATGTTGGATGGTCGGAGTTCCAAACAGGTGTCGAGTTTGTTGGCGAGCAGGTTTTGCACCCGCTGGTGCTCCTCCATATAGGGCAGAAAAATCAACCGCTCGACCTGCGGCAGCGCGTGGAAGCCGGTCTTGGCCGCCCACCAGTCTGAGCGCAGATCCCAGATTCGCTGCGCTGGCTCCGACAGTGCAATGCGATACGGCCCGGTGACCACCGGCCAACCGCTGGCTAGGTCGTAATTGGCAAAACGCAAGGGATCTTGCCCCTCCCAAATGTGTTTGGGGACGATCGGCACGCCGTTGCCGTGGTTGTGGGTGAAATAGCTGAAGAGAAAGCGCGGGTTGGGCGATTTAAGGACGATCTTCGCCGTTAGGCTGTCGAGCGCCACGGCCTCTTTAACCCAGGTCTCCATATCGGTCGAGAATACCAGATTCGGCGCGTGTTCTTTGAGCATATTGACCGTAAAGACAAAGTCGTGCGCCGTCCACGGTCGTCCGTCGCTCCACTCCACGCCTGGGCGTATATCTACCACAACCTCGGTGTAGTCCGCGTTGAACTGGTGCCCGGTGGCGATCCACGGCAGCGGTTCGGCGTCGATCTTGTAGCCGTTGAAGAAGTAGAGCGGCTCGTAGAGGAACTGATAGCCGATTCGCGAGATTCCGCCCGGCACGAAGGGGTTGAAGGTGTTATAGTCTTGGATCTGGCCGCCGCAGGTGTTGTTTTCGGCGCAATCGACGATCAGCGTGCGGTTGCGCGGCACTTGCTGCAAACTGTCCGGTGCTTGTTCGCCGCCGCAGGCCACCAAGACTGCGCCGCAAAGAAGCGCCCATTGCCTAGCGCGTTTTCCCATATTCGCCGTACTTTCCTTACAGACGTTACGCATTGTAGGGGCAACTCTTGTAGTTGCCCTTTTCGGATCCCACCGACTGCGTGTGCCAGATAGCTTGGGTGCCCACAAGGGACGCTACCCGTTCGATGTTGGTGCGTAACACCAGTTACTGACGTTACGCGACGTAACATAACGCGCGGAGTTCTCCGTTGTCCATATCCGCTCTCGCGTCGTCCCTTGAGCGAGCGGGCCATGTGCGCTAATATGGAAGGTATAGCCTGCCCACCCTCACTCCCCGAGGTAAAGCCATGAACGCCCTACTCCCCTTCGCCGTATTGGCGCTCGCCGCCTGCTCCGACCCCTGCGCCGAATCTATCGATCAAGCCTTTCTCGATGGCGAGGCCGCCAAAGAAGGAGCTGTGCGCACTGAATCCGGCCTCATCTATCAGCCGCTAAAGGGAGGCTACGGCCCCCAGCCAGGGCCTAAAGCCCGCGTCACTGTCCACTACAAGGGCATGTTTGCCGACGGCAAGGTCTTCGACAGCTCGTACGAACGGGGCCGCCCCAGCACGCTGTCGCTCAAAAGGGTCATCCCCGGCTGGACCGAGGGCTTGCAGATGATGAAGGGCGGCGGCAAGGCGCGGCTGGTGATCCCGCCGGACTTGGCCTACGGCAAAAAGGGCAAGCCCGACAGCATCCCTTCGTGCGCGACCTTAATTTTTGAAATCGAGTTATACGAGATAAAAGGGAGTTAAATCCATGAGCAAACTACCGCGCCGCAACATGGGGCGCACTGGTATGCAGCCCCGAGCGCTCGGCATGGGCGCAGCTTTTGTCGGTGCATCCGGCGAGGCCGAGACCATCGCCACCATCGAACGCGCGCTCGATCTAGGCATAGACTACTTCGACAGCTATGCTGGCCGCAACGAGGAGCGCTGGGGCAAGGCGCTAGCCGGCGTCGAGCGGTCGAGTTATTACATGCAGGCCAAGGTCGGCCCGCACCCGGAGCGTCCGAAGGACTTTTCCGCGGCGGCCACGCGCTGGAGCGTTGAGCAAAGTTTGCAATCCATTCGCGTTGATTACCTCGACGCCGTATTGGTCCACGATCCACCCGATATTGCCGACCCGTTAGGTCCTGGTCGCGCCTTCGACGAGCTGCAGAAAATGAAGGAAGAGGGCTTGGTGCGCCACATTGGTTTGGGGGTCCGCGATCACGATTTCCACCGCGCCGCCATCGAGGCTGGCCACGCCGAGATCGTCCTCACGTTCCTCGACTACACGCTGCTAGATCAATCCGTTGCCCGCACTACCATGCGCTTGGCCAAAAAGCACGGCACGGGCCTGATCTTGGCCAGCGTCTTCGGCATGGGTCGCTTGACCGGCATCGAGCCGGATAGGCCGGCCGAGCCGCGTGCGCACGCCATGTGGCAATGGTGCCAAGAGCAGGACGTGGACATCAAGCACTTGGCCATGCAATTCTGTCTCGACGCGCCCATCGACGGCATCGTCATGAGCGGTCCGGCTGACCGGAACCAGCTTCAGGACGCGTACGACGCGGCGACTCAGGAAGTGCCCGCCGAAATTTGGGGGGAGTTTGAGGAGAAGTTCGGCGTTGGGATCTAGGTATGGGTCTGGAATCAGAGTTAATCTCGTCAGATGGAGTAGAAATGGATTCATCTTTACCTGAATGGCGCAGTTACTTCGCAACTATCGCGGATTCGTACGATCGGCTCCAGCCAGTTCTAAGTCCGCCTTACAGCAGGGGCTTGGACATGATTGTGGATCTGATCCCCTTTGATGCCGATGATGCATTCGAGTTTGTGGACCTCGGCTGTGGCACGGCCGAGCCGACTGTGCGCGTGTTGGAACACTTCCGCCATGCTACTGGCACCTGCATAGACAGCGAACCGGAGATGCTTGCGCTTGCTAGGCGGAAACTCACGTCATATTCGGATCGGATCGAGGTGCGGGAAGCGGATATAACTAGTTGTGATATCCAGCCGTGTGATTTGGTGTTATCAGCCAAGACCATTCACCACGTTCCACCGGCCGGTCTGCTCGAACTTTTTGCCCGGATCGCGGGCGCACTCCGGTCGGGTGGTTGCTTCGTCCTGTACGATGCGATGTCAGTCGGGCCTCGCTGGGGAGCAAGTGCTCGGCAGCAGTCGTCGCGCTTCCGCCGCCGTCATCTCCAAGACGCCGTTGCTTCAGGGGTCGCTACTCAGCAAGAGATTGATGCTAGGGTGGAGTACAAGCGAGCGATGAAGGCCGCTGGGCAGGATATCGAGTACGAACACAGTGCAGAGAACATGATCGACGCTATGACCGAGGCCGGGTTTGCTGAAGTTGCTGTCGTCTGGCGCATGTTTGCCGACACGATTTTACTAGCTTTCACACCCTGAGTTGGATAGCGGCGTACCCGATCAAAAAGGCCGAATTCTTCTCCCACCGCGAAGCAGAAAAATTCCTTGATTATACACTGGAGAATCTAAATGAGTACGTGGCGTGAATTGACATTTCCGACCGGGTCCTTAAAGGACGCGGTACTCGTTATCGAAGATGATCGTGCGAGCGTACTCGCCGATCCACTTCGTTGGCGCATTCTCGAAATTCTTGGGGAAGGGAAGTCGGTAGCAGAGATTTCGCAGACGTTGGACGTTACCGATGCTCGGATGTTGTACCATTTGCAACGGCTGGCGCAAATAGGCGTCGTGCGTTTGGACGAAGATGGAGCAGACCCCCAAGAATGGAGTTGTTTACCGGCGGCAGGTACGATTCGCGTTCGAGAGACCCTTTCGATGGGAGACCAAATTGCGGAGGCCATAGCAACGGACGTCGTCAGCCAGTTCAATCAAGCATCTCGTGAAGCTGCCGAAGGCTTATACGGTTCGACGTTCCAGCAGTCCGTCAATCACAACCGTGCGCGACTATCTGAAGAACAGGCAGCCGAATTTGGTCGTCGATTATTGGCGCTTATAGAAGAGTACTTTCCTCCGGGGAAAGGGGATCGACAGGGCATCAAATATGGTTTCTATGGGATGCTGACGCCGATTGATCTGCATCCGCTTGGGGACTCTGAAGCTGAGGAATGAAGCTAGGATCTCTATAGGCTTGGCCTCCCTCGATTATACAACTGGCGGGTCCAAATGATATATTAGGACGAAACGGCAATCTACAAGCTGTTAGGAGGCTCACGATAATGCCTACGACGTGGAAAGACTACATTGAGAGCACTTCGGACGTGCTACGTGGGAAACCGCGTATCAAGAATACACGAATCCCTGTGGCTCTGGTGATCGGCTACTTGGCGGATGGTTACTCCGTCGACCAGATCATAGCAGAATTTCCGGATCTGACGACCGAGAGCATCGCCGCTTGCTTGGATTATGCCCGTGAATTGGCAGATTTTGAAGTAGCGGCCTGATTGCGGACATCGCCTCCTTGACACGCTGCGATAGTACCTTTCATTCACCCCCTTCATTCTTCTTATTTCTCAGGGGGTATCATGTCGCAGGCAATGGATGATTTGAGGGGCAGCTTGGTTGCCTTGGTGACGCCGATGACGGCATCGGGAGCCATTGACTGGGCAGCGCTGGACGGCTTGGTGGATTGGCACTTGGAGTCTGGGACGCACGGCATTGTGCCGGTGGGCACCACCGGCGAATCGGCCACGCTGACTCACGCCGAACAAAAACAAGTGATCGCAGCCGTGGTGCGCCGGGTGAATGACCGCGTGCCAGTGGTTGCGGGTACCGGTGCTAACGCGACGGCCGAGGCAATCGAGTTTACTCGGGCCGCGCAGGGCGACGGTGCCGACTACTGCTTGTCGGTGACGCCGTACTACAACAAGCCGACTCAGGAGGGGCTTTACCGGCACTATTGTGCCATTGCCGAGGCCGTGGACCTGCCGATGGTTCTCTACAATGTGCCGCCGCGCACGGCGTGTGATATGCAGGCTGCGACTGTGGACCGATTGTCTGCTGTCGATTCGATTGTCGGCATCAAGGAGGCGTGTGGCGACCCCAGCCGCGTCGCCGAGATCAAGGCGCTGGTACCCGACGACTTTGTCCTGCTGTCCGGCGAGGACGCGCAGACGCTCACTATGGCGGGTTACGGTGCCGTTGGGGCGATTTCGGTGACCGCCAATGTTTTGCCGGCGGCCATGGCAGAGTTCTGTCAAGCATTCGTCGACGGCGACGACGACAAGGCCCGCGAGTTGGATGCCAAGCTGCAGCCGATTCACGAGGTATTGTTCATGGAGACGAGTCCCATCCCAACCAAGTGGGCGCTCAACGCCATGGGCAGGATTGACATTGGTATTCGCCTGCCGCTAGTGGAATTGACGGCACCTGTGCAGGCCGAGGTACGCAAACGACTGGAGACTTTGGGCGTGCTTTAGCGAATCGTCGACGGCGAGTTTTAGCGACGACAATCTAAACTCTGATCACAGAAGTTAGGTGCCAATGTTACAAGCAGTGCTCTTCGATCTTGACGGAAGCTTCATCAAAGGGCCATAGTTACGCGGTTCAGAGATACAAAAACGTTAGTGCAATGCTGCTGTACATAGAAGCAATCGATTCAAATAGGATATATAGCCATCCTACATCATTCACGAGATAATCCGCCGATGGACGCGGACAGACACCGCATTGTAGGGGCGAGCGATCGCTCGCCCCTACTGCAAGGCGATCCGCATATCGAATCGTTCAAGTCATTCAGGACTGCTATAGCAGGCATTTTAATCGTTGGCGTCGCAATTCTTTTAAGGCGTGCCCAAGGATTTGAATCCGATGGCGTCGAGACACACTCGCGGTAGGAGGAAGACCGAATGACCCTTAATTGGAGATGCGTTAGAGTTCCGATTTTCATACTCATTTTTGGGTTTTGTCATACTGCCGGATCGAGCTATGCCGATCACGATCTAGATATCTACGCGTTTCAGGATATTTTTGTCTTTGATGTTCTCGAAAAAGATGGACGCACTATCAATTTCGTCAGCCTGCGAGACTCTATCGACTTGGCGATTGTAGGACGTGTAACAACAGGGAGTCACTTTCCCTTGTGCTCCTATGGCCATCATGGAGAAAGTTTGATGGTTTCCTTCCACGACCGTCTTGAGTTCTACGACGTTTCTGATCCTTCAATGCCCAGATTAGAACAAGTTTTAGCATTGGAGGATCAAGATGGAAAGCATCTTTTTTGGCCAGCAATAGCCAAACTAGGGAAGCAAATGTTCGTTTTGGCGAAGCAACGTGAGTCTCGAAATGAGCCAACAGGACCGAAGTGGATACCACAAGTATTCGAGTTGCAACACGGGCCAACGAGCCCGAAGTGGTCAGTTCAACGGATAGAGAATCCTCCTGAAATCGGCAGCGATCATCTGATGATGTCTATATTTCCAAGCTTCGATCATTCACCACGTGATGAGTGGCCATTCGTGGTACACACGACCGACCGATTTCGTTACGAAGTGGGTTGGCAGGTGCGTCGATTTGAAAATTATAGCATACATGACAAGTTTCTGCGGAAGATACGACGCGAAGATGACGCTATCATTTCCAGTCTAAAACTTGGCGAAATGATGGAAACTATATGTTACAACTGAATGGTCCTATCTAATCAATCCCCAGCGCCTGATCGATCTCGGCCTGATAACCCTCCAAGTCGCCGCGCTCGATCTCGGCCAAGCTCACTGGTCGATTAAACCACTCCGACTCAAAAATCGCCATGCAAATCGCCTGCGAGCGATAGCCGTCCAAGCCATCTACTTCGGGCGTACCCTGTCCCCGCACCGCATCGGCGAAATCCTTTAGCTCGGTTGAGATGGGATTTTCCACTCCTTTGGGGAAGAGCCGCTCGCGCTCGTCCTCGGCGAGGCTGTTTTGATACGCCTCGATCAATGCCTCGTTAGACGTGTTCGTGCCGGTGCGCGTCCACAGCCCGCTTTCCCAGTCGATGCAGCCCTCGCTGCCGTAGAGGACGCGCTTGCTGAAATCCTGGCCCGGCGCGGAACCTTGCCAAGTCCACTGCACCACTGCGCCGCCATCGAAGTCAATCAGCGCCATTGCGCAGTCCTCTACATCCACCGGCCAAGCTCCCTCGCGCTCGACCGGCTCGTCGTAGCGATACGGCTCAAAGCCGTGTACCCGCGCTATCACCTGCCGCGCTTCAGTCCCCAAGTGATAGCGGAACAAATCGGCAAAATGCACGCCTCCGTCGAGTATCCAGCCGGCCCCGGCATCGCGCTTGAAGTTGCGCCAGCCCCACTTGCCCAACCGCAAGCCCGCTTCCTGCCAGTAGAAGGTGCGCGGTTGGCCGATCTGCCCGCTGGCCACCGCCCAAGATCGGGCCCGCTCTTGTGGCGAGCGGCGGTAGTTTTCGGCTACGGCGAGCTGACAGCGGTTATCTACGGCCGCATTAAGTATTTTGCGACCGGCGCGCAGGGTAATTGCCAACGGCTTTTCGATGATCACGTGCTTGTCCGCCTCCAAGCAGGTGACAGCGAGGATGTGGTGTTGCGAGTGCAGAGCGCAGATGTCCACTGCGTCTAGGTCCTCTACGTGCGCGAGCATTCGCTCCACATTGGTATAGATGGCTGGCTTGTGCGCCTGGAACTCGGCGATCTCGTCGGCCCGCTGTTGCGCCTGCGCCTCCACCAAGTCGCAACAGGCCACCACTTGTATATCGTCAATCCCGGCCTGCGCTAGCTCCTCCAAGCCGCGCACGTGCGCCCCGGCCATGCCTCCACAGCCCACGAGGGCCAACTGCAACTGTTCCATTGTGTATTTCTCCTATGTTGGAATAATCGGCAACACCACGTGCGACGCCTGCGCCGCGTTGTGGTGAATTCTGTTGTCTGCGCCCTGTCGTCGTCGCTCCTGGCCGATTGGGTCACCGGTGTTGGGATTGACATCGAAGCGGGGAAAGTTCGAGCTGGAGATGTCGAGGCGGATCTGATGCCCGGCGACAAACACATTGCTCGTTGGATAGAGGGTAATCGTCAGCTCGGCGATCTCGCCCGGCGCTAGGAGTTCGCCCTTTTCGCGTCCGTTGCGGTAGCGCAAGCGCGCGATGCTATCGGTCAGGTTGAGCGCGTAGCCATGCGGGTACCAGCGACTCGGTGGATAGCAATCGATCAGCTTGGCGGTAAAATCCGTATCCGGCGCTGACGACGAGACCCACAACTGCACCTCGATAGGCCCGGTCACCTCCACGTCCTCGGCAAGCGGCTCAGTGGCAAAGACCAACACATCCGGCCGCGATCCCAGCGGTAGATAGGGCGGCGCACAGCCGTAAAACTCCGGCCCTTCCACCTGATCGAACCCGCCCGGCACCATCAATTGCTCCACCCGCGCCCGCCACGGCGCATTGGCGGAAGTGCCCACGCCCGGCGGCAGCGGGCCGATCTCGGAAAGCGAGGAGACATTGCCGCCAATGGAGGGCACTGGATTGGCTGGATCGAAGCGATAGACGGTATCGCCGCCGTCTGTGGTCGGCTCTTCCGGCGACAAGGTGCCGTCGCCGTGCAGATAGTACTTGGTGTAGTTCGTCCGGGCTAGTGGCCACTCGGCCTCGTCGCGCCAATGACCGCCGTGGAAAAGCCGACCGCTACTGGTGCGATAGCCGCCGCCACCCATAGCGAAGATCCGCACGGGCGGAGCGCTCGCCTCGCCGTTATCGACTCCCTTGAGCGCCCAGTCAAAGTAGCGCAGATGCAGGGCGCGGAAATCGTCCAGTGCCGAGTCCTCGCCGAACTCCACATCGCCGGCAAAGCTCTGCTCCAGCGTTTGCGTCCCGTGCGTCCACGGCCCCATGAGCATCCGCACCGGTCCCTGCTTGCGCGCCGCCAATCCCTCGTAGTTTTTGCACGTCGAGCGCGTGTACGAATCGTACCAGCCCCCGATGATCAGAGTCGGCACGTCCGGGAAGTCGTCCCAAAAGAGCGCGGGTGCGTAACTGGGGTGCTGCCAGTACTCGTCGTAGTCGGCCTTGGTCAATAGGTCCAACGCCCACTGCTGATAGGGCGGCACCAATTTGAGCTGGGTCTGTCCTTGGCGGAGCGGCATCCGCGTGAGCCAGTCGGCAAAGGCTGGCGCGCCTATGTTTAGAGCTGCGTCAACTGCTGGGTCGGCTTTTAGCGCGCGTTGGGTATTAGCTGCCGAATGCCAAAACGCCCACGCCAAAAATCGCAACTCCAGCGCGCCTCCGTGCCGCACCGAAGACTCGTGCGCGTCGGCTCCGCTCATGTTGACCACCATGGCCTTGAGGTTGGTCGGCCCCAACGCCGCCATGGCCGTTTGCGTCCAGCCCGACCACGAAGTTCCCCACGACCCCACCTTGCCGTTGCTCCACGGCTGCTGGTCGATCCACTGCAAGGCGTCGTACCCGTCCTCGGCTTCGGGCAAGAGGAAGTTCACATCTCCCTCGGACTGGAACGTGCCTCGGCAGTCCTGATACACCGCCACGTACCCGCGCTGGGCGAAAAAGTGGCCGTAGTTGCCGTTGCGCTCCACGTCGCTTTTGTCGTAGGGCGTGCGGTGGAAGACTGCGGGGAACTTGCCGGGTAGGGGTTGGCCATCGCGGGCGGGAAAGTACAGGTCGGTCGCCAAGCGGACGCCGTCGCGCATGGGGACCATTACGTCGCGTTTTATTATTAAGTCGTACAGGCCGTCGGCCATAGCGTTATTCCTTGTTTTACTCTGCGGCACTAGCCCGCGAGGTCATGCGGCGCTTGGTGCTGCAATGAAATATGTCATCCAACCTACCTGCCCGCTTGGCCAGGCCCCTTATATAGTCGTCCAAACGGCAGGCCAAACGGCTCTTCATACGGCCGGAACGGCACCATATCGGCAATGTCCTGAAGCTGGGTGAGGACATCCGCCGGCAGCGGCCCTGCTTCTACCGCGCGCACATTCTGTTCCACTTCCTCCACCGATCGCGCTCCCATCAAGACCGTGGAGATTTGCGGGGTTGCCACCATCATGCGGAGCGCAGCCTCCGGCAGCGACAGTCCGATTTCATCTAGAAAGGCGTAAAGCCGCTGAAACTGTTGCTGGCGCGGCGGGCTCAGCCACGGTGCCCCGGTTTCTATTTCGGGGTAACGTCGCGATAGGGCACCCTGTTGCAGCGGCGAGCCGATGATAAGGCCCATATTCTGTCGCTCGGCTTCGGGGAAGATGGCGATGGTCGCTTCACGCCAGAGCAAGCTGTAGTTGAACGCCGTCAAGACGACATCGTAGTTGCCCGTTGCCATAATGAGCGGTAGCTGATAAGCGGTGGTGCCGCCGAGTCCGGTGAAGCGGATGATTCTCTCCGCCTTCAGGTCTTCCAACAGATCGCAGACGGGGCCGTGGAAATTGTCGTAGTCCGTCCACCAATCGTACTGACCGGGACGGTCAGGCTCGTGTACTAATAGGACATCAATATAATCGCGTTTGAGTAAGCGCAGGCTTTCATCGACCGACTGCCGTAGGAGATCTTTGTCTTGTGGGTTAAACGGCTGCGGTCGGCCGCCGAGTTTGGTCGCGAGGAAGTACGGCTGCGGCACATCTTCGAGTGCAATGCCCAAAACCTCTTCGCTGTCGCGGTAGTTGGGTGCTGTATCCACGTAATTTACGCCAAGTTCGAGGGCGCGGTGGACGGTGCGGCATGCTTCATCGCGCCCACGGGCACCCGCGCTGGAGACGTACAGGCCACCCATGCCCAGTACACTGACGTCAAGGCCCGTGCGGCCAAGCGTTCGCTTTTCCATAATTGTTACTCCATCGGCACCAGCCGCAAAATCCGCCCTGGGTCTTCTACCGCGAGATAGATCGCGCCGTCCGGCCCGGTCTGTACGTCGCGCATCCGCGACTCGCCTTGATACACGATCTCATCGCGTACCACTTCTGTGCCCGCCAAGCGCAGTCGGTGCAGGCGGTTGAAGCGCAGCGAGGTTACCAGCAGGTCGTTTTGCCAGTTGCCGAAGCGCTCGCCGGTGTAAAAGTCAATGCCGCAGACCGCTATCGACGGCACCCAATAGGTCTGCGGCTGCTCCATGCCCTCGGCGTGGGTTTGGTCGGTGATGGGCGTGCCGTCGTAATTGATGCCGTAGGTTATGGCCGGCCAGCCGTAGTTTAGGCCGCGCTGCACGAGGTTGAGCTCGTCGCCGCCCTTGGGGCCGTGCTCGGCTGCCCACAATTGGTCGGTCTCTGGGTGCATGGCCATGCCTTGGGGATTGCGGTGGCCGTAGGACCAGATCGACGCAATGGCTCCGTTGCTGCCGACGAAGGGGTTGTCGGACGGGACGCCGCCGCCGTCGTGCAAGCGGTGGATTTTGCCGTTGGGCAGTTTCACGTTCTGGGCAAGGGGCCGCTGGCCGCGGTCGCCGATCGCATGGTACAGATAGCCTTCGCGGTCAAAGACGATGCGCGAGCCGTAGTGGTGGGAGTGCCGAGTGTAGAATTGCTCTGGGACGCGATGAATCATTTCTACATCGACCAACTCTTCGTCTTGCAGCCGTCCGCGGCTGATGGCCGTATAGCTCAACATGCCGCCTAGCGGCCCGGGCAGCGGATCGGAGTAACTGAGGTAAATCCAGCCGGTCTCCGCGTACTGGGGATGCAAGGTCACATCCATCAGCCCGCCCTGTCCCTTGGCAAGCACCTTGGGCACGCCGTCGATGGGCGGCGAAACTGCGCCGTCGGTGCCGACGATGCGCAGTCGTCCCTCGCGCTCGGTGACCAGCAAACGTCCATCGGGCAGAAAAGCAAGGCCCCACGGCACGCCCAAGCCGGTGGCGAAGGTCTCGACGCGAAAGGTGTGTTCCTCGGATTGGACGATCTGTTGGGCTGCGCTGTCTCCTGCAATGGCGAGGAGGCAAAGCAACCAGACGCAATAGTTCATGTTTATTCTCGTAACGATAGTGGTTAATAGATCGCTGACCTACTTATAAGCATCCTTCCGCGTCTCGACCATCAATACGGAAACGATCCGCTCTTCCCGGTCCACAGTGTAGAATACGCGGTAGCGCCCGATCCTGTATCGCCAAGTATCGGGGGTGTAGCCGCGGAGCTTGCGGATGTTGGTGCCGAAGTATGGCTGCTGTCTGAGGTGCGGGTAGGTGTAGTCCGTCAGCTTTTCTCGCAGGGAGTCTCGTACTGGCGGCGACAACTTCTCCAACTGGCGTTGGAATTCCCCGGTTTCAAATATGCGATACTCAGACAAATCGCCCGCGCCGGGCTTCTGCATCAGCCAACCCCCGCTCGATACCGGCATTCAGGCTGCGGTTAGTGCGAATTTCTTCCATCTCGAATTCATCCACATATTCTTCGCGCTCCAGATAGCGCAGAACCGCCGTTTCGATGAAGTTAGACAGCGGGCGGTTATCGCGTTCAGCCATGACGCGAAAACGCTGATACACGGCGTCGTCGAGACGAAGGGTGACCGTTTTGGACATGACGAACCTCCAGTTAGGCGATCTAGTGTCGCGGATGAAATTCCCTCAAAAATACGAAAATAAATACACCGCTAAAAAGATCGGCACTACCAACGCGTTGTCGCTAGTAGTCCACATTCACGCAAAAGCGCCCTATATCCGCAGCGGCTGGCGGCGAGACCCTCCCCCGGAGGAAATCGGTGGGATTAATGAGATTGTGTGCGTTCGGCCTCCCGCATCAGGCGCACCAACGCGTCGATTTGGGCTGCGTCCATCACTGCGCCAAACTTAGGCATCCCGTCCTCGGGAATCCCCACGGCAATGCTCGCGAAGATGGCCGCGTCGCTTGCGCCGTAATCCCAGCGGCCGTCGATTAAGCTGCTGGCCATGCCCCCGTCCATGGCGGGCCCGTGGCAGTCGGCGCAGTAGTAAGCGTAGTGGGCGGTTGCCGTAGTCGTGGCCGATGGCTCTGCTGGCGGAGGCCGTCGGCCACCACCGCCGCAGCAAATTATGCTTAGGGACAGGCTCCAAAGGAATGCGTGCTGCCATGCGCTAGCGGTCATGCGGGACGTTACAGCACTTGCACCACCTCGCGCACCCCCTGCACTAGCGCGTCGATGTGGTGGGCCTCGGTCGCCAGCGATATGTTGCCGCCCGTCCGCGTGTACAGCCCCTTGTTCAGTAGAGCGAAGAACAGCCAGCGGTGCATTTGCGCGTCGTCTCGCGCTGCTTCGCGAAAATTGCGCGGCGGTTGTTCGAGGAAGTACAGCCGGAATATGGACCCGGCCACGACCACTTGTACGGCGACCCCAGCTTCGCCAAACGCGGTCTGCAATCCCTCCGCCGCCCGCCGCGCCAGCCCTTCCATCTGCTCGTAGGCCTCGGGGGTCAGCGCTTGGAGCGTCTGCAAGCCGGCGGCTAGGGCGATGGGGTTGGCGTTGAAGGTCCCGGACTGTTGGATCTGCGGCCCATCAGCTGGATCGTATAGGTCCATGGCGTCGGCGCGGCCGCCGAAAGCTGCGCCAGGCGTCCCACCGGCGATTACCTTGCCTAAACAGATTAGATCGGGCCGCACTTGGTAGGCCGTGTGCGTCCCGCCCGGACCAAAGCGGAAACTGACGATTTCGTCGAAGATCAGCAGGGCACCGGCGCGGGTGGTCGCCTCGCGCAGGCTCGGCAAAAAACCGGCCTCTGGCAGCGTCAGCCCGGCGGCGGTGGAGAGCGGATCCACAATCACGGCGGCTAGGTCTGGGGCGTTGTCGCCGATAATCTCGGCGCAGGCCGTCGCGTCGTTGAACGGCAGCACGACCACTTCGTCGAGGGTGTGGGCCATTAGCCCGGTCGAAGAGGCCACGCCCTGCGGCTTGTTGGCTGGCCCCAGTTCCGGTCCCAGCGGCGGCAAGTAACTCACCAGCGCGCTGTCGTCGATGCCGTGATAGGCTCCCTCGAACTTGGCGACTTTGGTGCGCCCGGTATGGGCCCGCGCCACGCGCAGGGCGTTGAGCACGGCCTCGGTGCCCGAGGAGCAAAAGCGCATTTTTTCTAGTGCGGGCATGCGCGCGCGGAGCATTTCGGCCATTTCCACTTCGAGGACGAGGGGCCGCGAAAACCCAGTGCCAAGGGCGATTTGCTCCTGCAGGGCGGTGACGATGGCGGGATGGGCGTGGCCCAAGGGCAGGGCGGTGTTGTTGTTGACGAAGTCGGTTAGGCGGTGGCCGTCGATGTCGTAGAGATAGGCCCCCTCGCCGCGGTCGGCGTAGAGGGGAAAAGGATCAATGTGGACGCCAGTGCGCGTGTTGCCGCCCGGCAGCGATTGCTTGGCCCGCGCAAACATCGCTTGCGAGCGGGGATTGCGCGCTGCGTACGCGGCGATTTCCTCGTCGAGCAAAGCCTTGATTTCTCGTGCCATGATTCATCCTTGCCGTGAGGGGAGTGCGAGATGCTGGAGGGAAAGTGGTGGTCGGGGTGGTCGGATTCGAACCGACGACATCCTGCTCCCAAAGCAGGTGCGCTAACCGGACTGCGCCACACCCCGACTCATTGCAAAAAAATAGAGATAGCTATAGATGATGGCAATAACGGGTCAAGGGCGATGGGTGTTGATGGCGTCGCGCAGGGTGAGGGTCGCCTGCCGGGCTACGGCCGCGAAATCGCTGTCTTGGGAGGCGTAGAGGATGCTGCGCGAGGAGTTTATGAGGATGCCCGCCCCTTGGGCGTCGCAGCCGTTTTTGACCGCCAGCTCCACAGAGCCGCCTTGTGCGCCGACTCCGGGTATCAGCAAGGGCATATCCGGCGCTAGGCCGCGAAAGCGGGCCAAGTGCTCGGGTTGAGTTGCGCCGGCTACTAAGCCTATGTTGTTGGCCGCGTTCCACTCGTGGGCTTTGGCAATGACGCGCTCGTATAGGGGCTGATCGCCCATAAGTTGCTTTTCAAAGTCGTCGGCACCGGGGTTGGACGTCAGGCAGACGAGAAAGGTGGTGCGGTCTTGGTACGCGGTGAAGGGCGCGACGCAGTCTGCGCCCATATAGGGAGTCACCGTCAGCGCGTCGCAGCCGAGGACTTCGTAGAAGGCGCGGGCGTATTGCGCGGCGGTGTTGCCCATGTCGCCGATCTTGGCGTCGATGAGTACCGGAATGTCTGCGGGGATGTGGTCGAGGGTGCGTTTGAGGGTGGCAAAGCCGTCTGTGCCGAGGGCGCTGTAGAAAGCGAAGTTGGGCTTGTAACAGCAGACGAGGTCGTAGGTGGCGTCGATGATTTGCTGGTTGAAGTAGAGGACGGGATCGGCTTTGGCGCGGACGCTGGCGGGCAACTGCGCGGGATCGGTATCTAGCCCGACGCAGACCAGCGAGTTATTCCTGGAGATCGCTTGGTTCCATTTCTCCGTAAAACTCAAACTCATTTTCCATTCCTTCTAAGATGAAAGTGTCCGTATAGGTAGAATCGAAATAGACGGCATCGAAGGCCGCTGGCGCGGGGCCGAGGAGGAAGGTCACCCGGCCTTGGCGCAAGAAGTCGCCGACCTCGTCGGCTTGCAGCACTTGGACGGTATCGAAGTCGTCGAGGATGGCGTCGCCCGAGTAGCGACCGGCTGTGCCTGTGGCCCTGACGACGAAAGGGTTGGCCTCCTCGCCGCCGAGCCGTTCGCTGGTGTAAGCGCGGTCGATGTCGTCGTCGTAGCCGACAACTCCGTAGGACGTGGCGAGGCTGCGGTCCACGGTGGCCGCGCCGTGAATCACATGCCCAGCCGCGCTGAGCACTCTCGGCGCTATGCTCGGTTGCAGCCCGAGGCCGCGGACATCGACGAGCAGGCCGGTATAGGGTGCCTCGGGGACGAAAAACACGAGTTCGTCTGCCGCGAGTGAATCGGCGTTGGGGGGCGTCGTCAGCGAGTCGGGGGTGTTCACTGCGAGTGAATCAGTAGTAGCTGATAGCGTTAGGGAATCGGTGGTCGCGGACACTGCGAGGGAGTCGAAGGTAGCTGGCGTCGTTAGCGAATCGGGGGTGTTCACTGCGAGCGAGTCGGTGGCGAGTGCTGTTAGCGAATCGGCGATGGCTGGTACCGCGAGTGAATCGGCGATGGCTGGCACCAGCGAATCGGCGGTCGTTGGTACTGCGGAGGCGTCGTCGAAATGGCTCAGGTCGTGTGATCTTGGGTCTATAGGCTCAACTTCGGGCAGCACCGCAGCCGCGAAATCGCCTAGCAGGAGCAGCCGCACGGCGATGCGATAGCGTCCTTGGTCCTCGCTTTGCGAACCAATGGCCACGCGGACGAGGTCTTGAAAATCGCGATCGAGGCCAGCGTCTTGCAGTTGGGTGTCGGCGTTGAGGCGGATTTGGCCGATTAGTTGGCGCATGTTGTGGAAGGCTGCGTCCCGGGCATTGCGCAACCCGTGGAGCCGCTGCTGCACGGGGTCGGTGATGGCCTCGGGCGCGGTACCGTCACCATAGGCGAAGAGCGCGTGTTGCGTCCAGTCAATATAACCCTCGGCTAGCGGCTCGATTGCGTAGCGTTCGGGTTGTTGGGCGGGCAGTCGCGCGGCAATCAACACCAGCGCGGCGATCAGAGGGAACATTAGCTCTCCAAAAACAGAAAAATCACCCGGAGCCGCCGGGCCCCGGGTGTGGGAGAAGTAAGTCTATAAGCCGAGTTCTGTCCGCGCACCTGAAGTGCGCTGTGCGGGCATTCATCTGGGGCGGCGGTTGCCCGGCCGCCTCGGTGCAGCTTACCCGGGAATTTAGCGAGGCGGACCACCTCTTTTCCCCTATTTAGCCTTGCTCCGGATGAGGTTTACCCTGCCACCTGCGTCGCCGCAGGTGCGGTGAGCTCTTACCTCGCCTTTTCAACCTTACCCAGCAAGCTGGGCGGTGTGTTTTCTGTGGCACTGTCTGTGGGGTCGCCCCCCCTGGGCGTTACCCAGCATCCCGTCCTGTGGAGCTCGGACTTTCCTCACTAGCGGCCACTGAGGACTGCTAGCGCGCCCGCCCGACTTACTGCTCCCAAAATCAAACCGACTGCTCGTTCCAGACCATAATGGTGCCGCAACTCTCGCAGGAGATGACGCGGTCGCCGATGCGTACCTCGTTGAGCATTTGGGCGGGCATTTGGTAGTAACAAGCGCCGCAAGCGTGTTTGTGTACGGCTGCGACGCGAATGCCGCGCCGTCCCCTCTTGTGCTTGTACGTCTGCAGCAATTGGGCATCGATGCTATTGGCGACTGCCTCCCGACTCTTTTCAACTTCGTCGATTTGTTCCTGCATGGTGCCGAGCTGACCTTCGAGTTCGTCAATGCGCTCTTGCTCGACCGCGCGGACTTCCTCAAAAGCCTCTTGCTCTTCGGCGATTTGTTCCTGCATTCGTTCTTGGCCCTCAAGGGCTTTGAGCAATTGCGTCTCGTACTCGGCAATGGTTTTTTTGCAACTCTCGATTTCGAGCTGGAGAGAATCGTATTCCTTGTTGGTGGTTACTACGGAAAATCGCTCCTCGCGCTCGCGCAGGGTGGCTTTGCTGCTTTCGATCTCGCGCTCGCAGTGTCGCTGCTGCTTGGCTAGCTCCGCGCTTTGGGCTTCTAGATCGGACAAAATGGACCGCTCTTTTGCAATCTTGTCGCGCCGCAGGTCGATTTCAGTGGGATATTTTTCTTTCGCCTCTTCGAGCGAGAAGAGTTTTTTATCGACTTCTTGGAGCTTTAACAGTTGCAACAAACCCTCTTTCATGCGGCCTCTCGTTTCCTATAGCAATGGCCAAAGAAAAAGAGTGCATCAAAGATGCACTCTAATGGCTCGTATGAGCTTCTACTGGTGAACAAACACTCTGTGTGGCAAGTGAACCCAGTATGTCGCGTCATCAGCAGCTTGTGGCTATCGGTTGCGGTAAATGAGTCTCATTTAATTACGGGCATTTGGATACGACGGTCAAGAGAGCAGTGCCCGCGCTGCCTGCGCGATGTGCCCGGGGGTCAAGCCGTATTTTTGCAGCAGATCCTCGTTAGGTGCGGATTCGCCGAATACGTCGCGGATGCCGACGCGCCGCATGGGCGTGGGGTGCCGCTCGCCTAGCACTTCAGCGACCGCGCCGCCCAAGCCGCCGATGATCGTGTGGTCTTCGGCCGTTACTACGCGGCCCGTCTGCTTGGCCGCGGCGACAATGGCGTCTGCGTCGAGTGGTTTGAGGGTTGGCACGTGTAGGATGAGTGCCGAGATCCCTTCGCGCGCCAACTCGTCGGCTGCGTCGAGGCAACGCGGGGTTTGGGCTCCGGTGGATATGAGGGTGACGTCTGTACCCTCGCGCACGACAAGGGCGCGACCCAACTCAAATTCGTAGTCGGTCGGAAAGATGACCGGCTCTGGGTCGCGCGTCATGCGTACGTACACGGGGCCGGGCAGGTCGTTGGCCACCAGCATACAAGCGCGGACCTCTACGGCGTCGGCCGGGGCTAAGACGGTCATGTTCGGCATGGCCCGCATGACGGAGAGGTCGGCGACTTCTTGATGGGTTTTGCCGGTTTTGCCGGTCAACAGGCCCGAGTAGGCACCGCAGAGCTTGACCGGCAGGTTGGGCTGGGCGACGACGACGCGGAGCTGGTCGAGGTCGCGGTTGACGATGAAGCAGGCGAAGCTGCTCAGCCACGGCACGAGGCCACAGGTAGCCATGCCGGCGGCAACGCCCATCATGTTTTGCTCGGCGATGCCCATTTCGAGGAAGCGGTCGGGCCGCTCGCGGGAGACTTTGTCGGCCTTGGTCGAGTTGGCCAAGTCGCCGTCGAGTACGTACACGCGCGGGTCGCGGTCAATGAGTTCGATGAGCGCGTCGCCAAAAGCATCGCGTTGGGCCAGCATCTCGCCGGTAGTGGAGAGGTTCACAGCGCAGCCTCCTGCGCGGCGAGTTCGTCCTGCGCTTGTTTGAGGTCTTGGTCAGTGACTGGCTTGGAGTGCCAGTTGAAGTCGTTTTCCATGTAGGATATCCCTTTGCCTTTGACCGTGCGGGCGACGATGATGGTGGGTTGGCCGCGATGTGCCTTGGCCGCGGCAAAGGCCGAGAAGATGGCGGGAAAGTCGTGCCCGTCGGTCTCGATGGTGTTCCAGCCAAAGGCGCGCCAGCGGCTAAGTGGGTTTTCCTGCGCAGCCAAGCGGTCGAGCACGCCGTAGCCTTTTTCAGTGGCCCAGCCGTATTGCTGGAGGCCGTTCCAGTCGAGGATGGCGGTGAGATTGTCGAGACCGTAGCGAGCCGCGACAAAGGCCGCCTCCCATATTTGTCCCTCCTGCGAGTCGCCGTCGCCGATCATCACCCAGGTGCGAAAGTCCTGCCCCTTCAGACAGGCGGCGAGGGCCATGCCGAGGCCGGGCGACAGACCTTGGCCCAGTGAGCCGGTGGACATGTCGAGGCCGGGGAGGACGCTCATGTCCGGGTGGCCTTGGAGGCGGGAGTCAATGGCGTCAAAAGTGGCGAGTTCTTCAATGGGCAGGTAGCCGCGCAGGGCCAAAGCCGCGTAGAGGCCGATCGAAGAGTGCCCCTTGGATAGGATGAAGCGGTCGCGGTCTGGGGCGCGGGGTCGGTCTGGGTCGATGTTCAACTCGGCGAAGTACAGGGCGACGAGCAACTCGGCCGCGGACATAGGGCCTCCTAAGTGGCCGGCTCCAGCGTGGTGTACCGACTCGACGACTAGGCGGCGCAATTGGATGGCATAGCGCTTGAGCTCGGCGTGGCGCTCGCGCGTCAGGCTCATAGAAATCTCCTTTTTAGTGGTCAGTGGCCAGTGGTTAGTGGTCAGTGGCCAGTGGCCAGTGGTTAGTGGTCAGTGGTTAGTGGTCAGTGGTTAGTGGTTAGTGGTTAGTCCCAACCCTTTCCAGCCCAAAGGGGGCGGTGAGGAACGAGTCACTGGCCACTATCCACTATCCACTGCCGTAAAGTAGAAATCGGCGCTTTGTTAGTCCAGCCACGGAGGCGCGACGCCAAAGGCCCGGCCGCACTCGGCTAAGCGCTCGACGTCTTCTAAGCCGATGGGAATGCCGTCGCGTGCGTACGCTTCCTCGTTGCGGTGTTCGGGCGTGCCGGGTAGAGTGACTTCGTCGTACCCACGGAGCGGGATCATTTGCTCGCTCGCTAGGCTCACCAGCTCATCGACGCCGTGGCGCACTTGCGGAGCGGGCGCGAAGAGGCCCAAGTCGAGGACGAGGATGAGGCTGCCCATGCGCGCGGACGGCCATTGTGCGGCGATCTCGCGGGCGCGCTCGCCGCCTTGGCCGACAAAAGCTCCGCCGAGTAGGGTGGCGATTGCGGTGTAGCCCATAGACTTGAAGAAGGCCGCGGGGATCAGTTCTTCAATGGCTTCGATCGGCTCGCCGCGCTGGTAGTCGGCGAGGATGCAGGTGGCCACGTCGAGTACTACAGGTGGCCCTTCTTGTCCGGGCAGGCCAAAGCACAAGGGCGGGTTGCCGTAGTGGGCGGCGCGCTTACCGTCGTTGCTGGGGTAGTACTGGGGATAGGCCGCTTGCACCGAGAAGCCCACGCAGTTTTCCGCCATGGCGCGGCGCACGTAGTGTCCGGCTGAGCCGTAGTGTCCAATGTGGCAGGCTGCGCCGATGGCGAGGCCCTTTTCCTTGGCCTTGGCGATAGCGCGTTCGGTGGCCAGCATGGTCGGTGCGTACCCGAGGCTGCCATCGCCATCGACAAAGACGTGGGTGTCGCTTTCGCGCAGGACGCGGATGTCTGGGTTGGGGTTGGCTTTTTTGTCGCGGATCGTGCGGCAATACCCGTACAGGGCGCGGGTGCCGTGCGAGCGCACGCCGCGCAAATCCGAATTGGTCAGCAGGTCGGCCAACTGCGCGGCGTGTGCGGCGGACAGGCCAGCGGCGCGGAGGCAGGCCGTGCCAAAGGCTCTGAGGTCGGCGGCGGCAATGCGTTTGAACTCTGTGGGGGGGCGGTTCATTGAAAAACTCCTGTAGGTGTTAAGGATGGTTGGCCTTGCGGGCAAGGAGGTCGGCGAGGGCTGCGTCGACTTGGTCGGGATCGCTGGCAGGGGACGCGGCTAGGGCGCGTCGGTAGAAGTGCTCGGCCTGCCGATAGCGATCCTGCGCGTCGTACAGACGGCCTAGATAGTAACAGGTGCGGGCCAAGTCGGGATGATTGCCTGCTTGCAGGGCCAGCGCGTTGTGGTACAGGGGCGCGGCCCGTTGGTAGTGGCCCTGGAGGAACAAGGCATGGGCGCGGGCGCGGAGGGATAGGGCATGGGCGCGCTGGGCGAGGGAATCGGCTGCGGCGCGGTCGCCCTGTGCGCGGTAGAGATCGGATAATTTCTGCATGGTCGCGGCGACTTCCTCATCGCCTCGGTGCGTCTGTTGGAAGGCGAGGACGCGGTCGTAGAGTGCGGCGGCCTCGGCTGGCCGCTGCTGGAGCCGATAGGTGTCGCCTAACTTGTCGAGGGTCAACATTTTGTCGGGATGGTCGTCCGGGAAGGCCATTTGCCGTTCGCGCAAGTGCTGGTAGAGGCTTTCGGCCTGCGCGAGTTCGCCGCGCACGACGTGGAGCTGGGCGAGTTGGTGGGCGGTGCGGCCATAGCGCGGGTCGTCAGGAGCAAAGGTCTCGGCTAAGGTCAGGGCGCGGGATAGGGCTTGTTCGGCCTCGGCGAAACGGCTCTGGCCGAGGGCTGTGCGCCCGGCTTGGTAGTGTTGGGACCAATCCTCGGTGTGGGGATCTGACTCGCTACAAGCGAGCGTGAGGGAGAGTGGGAAAAGGAGCGAAAGTAGTGCAATCACGGCGTTTCTGTGGGTTGTTGTTGCAGGGTGTTGAGAAGTTGCTGGGCCTTAGTGTGCAGCGCAGCATCGTCCGCACTCAGCGCTAGACTGCGGCGCAACGCCTGTTCGGCCGCGGCGCGTTCCCCCTTGCTGAACAGACCCAAGCCGAGGAGGTACCAGCCCTCGGCGTCGTCTGGGTGCGCCGCCACTGCTCGGCGGCAGTAGGCGATGGCCTCGTCGTAGCGTCTGAGTTGGCCGGTGATGTGGCCGGCGTTGAGCAAGGCGGGAAAATGCGCTGGGTCTTGGTCGAGGGCGATCTGTAAGTAGCGCAGCGCAGCTTCGGGTTGTTGCAGCTTTAGGAGATCGCCGGCGAGGCGGTTGAGCAGGGCGAGGTCCCCGGGACGCAGGGCGACGGCCCGGTCGAATTTGTTCTCGGCTTGGGGAAAGTATCCGTGTCGGACGAAGAACAGGCCGAGGTTGTAGTGATGGGCGGCTTCTTCGGGCGCGTTGAGGATGGCTGCGCGCAGCCGCTTGACCTCCTTACCGGCGAGTGCTTGCAGGTGCGAAAAACTCGTTAGGGCCTGCTGCGCCAAGGTGTCGCGGCCGGCCTTGCGGGCGAGGGTGGCGAGGCGATAGAAGGCGTCGGCAAAGCCGATGTCGAGCAAGGTGGCGCGCTGAAAGGCCTCCAAGGCATCGTCCTGTCGGCCCTCAGCGGCAAGGCTTTGGCCGAGGTAGTAGTAGAGCGTGGCGTCGTTGGGAAACAGGCGCAGGGCTTCGAGTAGCTCGCGGGTGGCCTCGGCGTAGCGACCCGTGGATAAGTACAGCTCACCTAAGCGCCGGCGCACCGGTGAGTTGTCGGGGTTGAGTTGGACGGCGCGCTGGAGATAGGTCCCGGCGCGGTCGTACTGGCCCAGCTTGGTGTAGATTCCGCCGAGGTTCACAAAGCCCATGGCGAAGTCGGGCTGGAGGCGGACGGTTGTTTCGAGGGATTCTATGGCCAGTGCGTAGCGGCCCTGAGCCGCATGGGACGAGGCCAGCACATTGTGGAGGTCGGCGTTCGTCGAGTCGAGGGCTAGCCCGGCGCGGGCGGCTGCGGCTGCTTCTTCAAAGCGGGTCGCCGCAAAGTGAGTGCGGGCACGGGCGAGGTGATCGGCTGGATCTGGTGCCGGCACTGGCTCGGAGGCGCAGGAGGCGAGCGCGAATGCCGCGCAGAGCAGTTGCCACGCCATTTCAGGGCTGCTCGGCAAAGCGGTGAAAGCGGTCGATTTCTAGGTCCGCGTACACTTGCTGAGTGCCGTTGGGCCAGCGGATTTCGAGGGTATCGACGCGGGTGCGCGTTCCCAAACCGATGGCTGGAGACAAGCTGTTGGACGACCCGAACCCCGGACCGCTGCTGATTTCCACGACCCCGAGCAAATTTTGGGCACGCAGGCGCAACTGTGCGCCGATGGCCTGAGGCCCTAAATCCACGCCGAGGAAATGGTTGCGGTGGCCTTCGTTGCGGTACAGGCTGTTGGCCCACAGGTCGCCAGGGTAGTGGCCGCCGACCGCGGTATAGAGGTCGAGATCGCCGTCGAGGTCGTAGTCGGCAAAACCCACGCCGTGTCCCTTGCCGGGATTGCCGACGCCGGCCGCGGCTGTGATGTCGGCGAAGCGGTCGCCGCGATTGTGGAACAGGGTGTTGGGTTCAAAGCGCGCCATTATGGGGCCGCCATTAGTCAGGTAGATGTCGATTAGACCATCGTAGTCGATGTCGCCATAGCCCGCGCCCATTGAGCCAAAGGAGCGGGCCAGTCCCTGCTGAGGGGCGATGTCGCGGAAGGTGGCTCCGTCGTTGCGATACAGATAGGCGCGGGTCGGGCGCAAGGCCAGCCCGGTGACCTGTGACTTCACGATGTCTTCGTAAAAGTTCATGGCCGAGACGAAAAGGTCGCGGTCGCCGTCTCCATCGCTGTCGATGAAAAATCCCACGTAGCTGCCCTCGCCCGGTTTGGCTACGCCGGCCTCGGCGGTGACGTCGCTGAAGTGGTGCCCGTCATTGCGGTAGAGGTGGTTGGGGGCGGCCACGTCAATGGCGTAGAGGTCGCTATCGCCGTCGCCGTCGTAGTCGCCGCAGGTCACGCCGAGGGTTTTGCCGCGATAGGCCACGCCAGCCTGCGCGCCGCGGTCGGCAAAGGTTCCGTCTCCTTGGTTGTGGTACAGGCGGTTGGGCCGTCCGCTGCCGGTGATGCCCGAGGCCACGTACAGATCTGGCAGGCCGTCGTTGTCGTAGTCGGTCCAGACGGCCATGAAGCTGTCGTCCGCACCAGCGACTCCGGCTTGGGGTGCGATATCGCGGAAGGTTCCATCGCCTTGATTGTGGTAGAGCGAATTGGGCGCGAGACCTTCCCAAGCCTCGCGGGTGGTAAAGAGGTCTGGGTAGCCGTCGCCATCGTAGTCTGCGGCAATGGCCGCCCAGCCGCCGCGCGGGTCTGCGAGATCGGTGGCGGTAGATACGTCGGCAAAGCGGCCGTCGCCATCGTTGCGGTAGAGTGCGTGTGGGGCTTGGATGCCTGCGGCGAAGATGTCTGGGTCTCCGTCGGTATCGTAGTCGAGCCACGCCACGCCGCGCCCCCGATCGCGCTTGCCGACGCCAGCCGTTGCGGCCACATCGGTGAAGCGCACTGGCGATGCCTCGGCCAGCGATGCCAAGCCGATCTGATAGGCCGGTTCAAGGTCGCCCGGGTAGGTGCCGTACGCCTCAATATAGGCCAGCCGCAGGTTCCACTGGCGCACGGTGCGCTGTGGCGAAGCCGGGGGTAGGACGTCAATGGCGCGCTTGTACGCGGCGACGGCCTCGGGATATTGGCGCAAGTGGTGGTGGGCCGCGCCCAATAGGAAGGATAGGTACACATCGTCCGGCCGCTCGGTGAGCAAGGTGTCAAGGCGGACGGCTGCGCCGCTAAAATCGCCTAATCGCAAGAGAGAGGCGGCCTTGCCAGAGCGCGCTCGGTAGTGCTTGGGATCGACGGCGAGGATGGATTCGTACTGGGCGAGGGCACCTGCGGCGTCGGGTTGGTCTTGCGTCATCAGAAGGTCGGCGTATGCCATGCAGGCGACCGCGTTGCCGGGGAAAGCTGTTACGAGAGAGTCGAAAAGCGCGCGCGCCTCTGCTTGACGCCCGAGTTTGCTCAGAGTTTGGGCCAACTGCAATCGAGGTTCGATGCGCTCAGGCGCGAGCTTTTGCGCACGGGCGAGCGGCGACACAGCTTGTTGGTATCGCTTTTGCCGCAAGTAAATTTGCCCGAGCGCGAGTGCGGCCTCATAGTGCAGGGTGTCGCGCTGGACGAGTGCCTTGAGCACGTGGGCGGCAGAGTCCAAACGGCCGGCTGCTAGGTGTTGGCGGGCCTGTTGGTAGCGCTGGGCGCTCTGCGCGGGAAGGGGTGGCTCGGAGGCGCAGCCCAACAAGGCGGCGAGCGCGAGACCTAGGTGTGTTGGCGTCTTTGACAGTGGATACATTTTGCAACGCATAGTGTACGAACTGAGGGGAGAATTGGCGAGTGGCGACCGCGCAAGATGGTTGATTCTCTTTGCGTTGTGCCCTATACTTTTGCCGAACGAAAATTTTGTGGAGGTACGCGCGATGAAACAATGGACATGGTTGGCCCTAGCGGGCCTGTTGACGACCCTGAGTTGCGGTTCGGAGGAAGCAGTTCAACCGACGCCCGATTACGCCGATGCTTGGGTCGGCGAATACGAAGGCACTGGGAATTTCGCCCTATCCAATGGCATCAGCGGGGAAGATCGCCCCGTTACAATAAGCATTGTGCGGGTCTCCCCTAAGCAAGTTACCGTGTCTGCCACGTTGGTTTATGGCGACGGCCGCAACGATTTCATCCAGGAAATCGACATTATCCAGCCCGACGATCCCGGCCAGATCACCTTGGAGGTGCGCTACCTCAATGCTAAAACGGTTTATGCCTTCACCCAAGAAGAAGACACGATCACCGGCTCCATCGCGACGAGTTCACTGCGGCTCGGAGGAACTTGGGGCCAAGATCAGATCATGACCGCGCTAGAAGTTGTCCGGCAGTAGGACTATGATTTATGGGATTTGTGGGATGGACAGGATTTGAGGTGATCGTCTATACATTCGCAATGGTGCGCTAGACGCGCTCGGCGCGACCGATTTCATGCCCCGATATTCCCCCCCGCTAGTAAACGCAATTCACGGATGGTCCACAAAAAAAAGAACCGCGAGCCAGTGTTGCGCCGCCGCTTCGTTTATCTAGGGGCAGCCGCACTGGCGATTGCCCTCGGCTTGGGTGGCTCGTACTGGTACTCGCAGTACCGGGCAGATGCCGCGCAACAAGCTGTCGAGCAAGGCGACCGTTTGTTTAGTAAGGGCCAGATGGACGAAGCGGCCCGCTTCTACCAGCAGGCCATCGAACTAGATCCAGACCTCGCCCAATCCCATAGCAAACTGGGCGCGACGCACGCGGCTGTAGAGCGCTTTGACGCGGCGATTCCCCACTTTGAACAGGCGCTGGCGCTAGCCCCCGATCACTTTGAGGCGCGGATCGGCCTCGCCATTTCGCTCGACGGGTTGGGCCGTTTTTTAGCAGCAGAGGAAAGCTATAAGAAGGCGCTCGCGCTGCGGCCCGACTTTGGGGCAGTGTACTACAACCTCGGCTATCTCTATCATCAACAGGGCCTCTACGCAGAGGCCGCCGCTCAGTACGAGGAAGCTGTGCGCTTGGTGCCGACCTTCCTACAAGCCCGGGCCAATTTGGGGAGGGTCTATCACTTGCAGCACCGCCCGGGCGAAGCTATTGCCGAGTTCCAGCGCACCCTCGCTGATTACCCAGACGAAGGGCGGGTGTACGCACACTTGGGCGAGAGCTACATGGCCTTGAGCCAGTATGAAGAAGCGAGGGCGGCCTATCGGCGAGCCGTGGACCTCGGCGTCGAGACGGCGAGCGCGTTTTACGACCTCGGCGTTATTAGCGAGCAGGAAGGCAAGCTCGAAGCGGCGCGGAGTTACTTTCATCAAGCTCTGCTCAAAAATGCGGCCCATGCCGACTCCTATCATCGCTTGGGCGCGGTGACGGCCAAATTAGGGCAAGAGCAACAGGCGGCCACTTACTACTTGGAAGCCATAAAGCGCGACCCCGGCCACGCGGGTGCCCACTACAGCTTGGCCCAGCTCTACCTCAAGCAGGGGCGCAGCGACGAGGGTAGCGAGCTAATGCAGGTCTTTGCCAAGCTCAAGGAATACGAGGGACGGCTCTCGAGCCTCAAACGAGCCGCGAGCCGGTCGCCGCGCTCACCGGAGGCCAGCTACAACGTAGGGCTGCTCCACCTAGAATTCGGGTACGTCAACAAGGCCGCCGCGGTCTTTGAGCAACTCCTCAAACTCCATCCCGAATTTTCCGCCGCGCAGGAACGGCTCGCCGAAATCGAGCGAGTGCGGGCCGAGCACAGCGCGGGTTGATGATTAAAAAGGATTCGCGCCTAATTCGAGGAGGGTGTGTCCCTGCTCTTGGCGGACTACTAAGAGCTTATTGGCGGGCACGTTCTCGATCGCGTAGGTGCTGCCGTTGGGATAGGTGATTTCGACGCGGTCGATGGCCTGCGCCGGGCCCAAGCCGAAATGAACGCGCAAGTCGCTGTGCGAAAGATAGCTGGCTGCGCCGTTGACCGTGCGCCACTGGCGCTTGCCGGCTGCTTGTAGGCCGATGAGAGTACCGATCCCATCGCGGTTGTCCTCGCGGCCAAAGACCTGCACCACGAGATAGTTTCCTGCATTTCCTCCATCATTGCGCAACAGAGTCGGCGCGTCGTTTAGTTCGACGACGAAGAGGTCGATATCCCCGTCGTCGTCGTAGTCGCCAAAACTGGTGCCACGGCTGACTTTGGCCTGCGTCAGCTCAAGGCCGGCTGACACTGGGGCGAAGCGACCATCGCCCTCATTGCGGAAGAGTTGATTGGGCTGGCGGTAGGTGGTGCCGGTTGTGGCTTGGTCAACCTGTGGATATACGTGCCCATTGGCGACGAAGAGGTCGAGGCGACCGTCGTTGTCGTAGTCGAAAAAGCGCGTTCCCCAACCCAACATCTCTACTGTGGGCGCGGCGAGACCGGCCGTGGTCGTGACGTCGGAGAAACGCACGCCGCCCTCGTTGCGGTAGAGCGTGTTAGTCTCGGTAAAAAAGTGGGTCACGTACAGGTCTGGGTCGCCGTCTTGATCGTAGTCGCCAAAGTCCGCACCCATGCCGGCTTCGACATCGCCGTCGCCGTTGTATGCCACGCCCGCGATGAGGGCGACGTCTTGGAAAGTGCCGTCGCCTTGGTTTTGGAAGAGCACGTTGGGAGTCTCATCGTTGGCGACAAAGAGGTCGCTATCGCCATCGCCATCGTAATCGGTCGGGACTACGCCCAAGCCGTAATAGCGATTGGCGGCTGCCACGCCCGACGCTTGGGTGACGTCGGTAAATGCGCCGTCGCCCTCGTTGCGGTAGAGCACATCCGGTGCGCCGACTAAGCCTTTGGGGCCGCAATAGACTTGGAGGCCGCCGAAGAAGGTGCAGAGTTGTGGCTCAGCCGGTAGGTTCTCGGCGTCGAAGACGACGTAGTTGGCCACGTAGAGGTCGAGGTCGCCATCGCGGTCGTAGTCGAAGAAGGCCGCGCTGGCGCTATATTGATCTCCGCCAACACCCGCTTTTAGGGTTGCGTCGGCAAAGCGGTCGCCGCCGCGATTGTGGTAGAGCACGTTGGCCCCGTAGTTGGTCGCGTAGAGGTCTGGGCGGCCGTCGTTGTCGATGTCGCCCACGGCCACGCCGCCGCCCCAACCGGCGTCGCCGACCCCGGCTTCTCGCGTGATTTCCACAAAAGTGCCGTCGCCGCGGTTGCGGTAGAGCGCGTTGCCCGGTCCCGAGCGGTCGCGATACGTGGCAAAGGTAGCTCCATTGACTATATAGAGGTCGAGGTCGCCGTCGGAGTCGTGGTCGAAGAAGGCCGCGCCGCTGCCGTGGGACTCTAGGATGTAGTGCTTTTCTGGCCCGCCAAATACGTTGCGGTAGGTGATGCCAGCGGCGGCGGTTTGGTCACTAAATTGGGGTTGGGCGCGCAGGGGGAGGGCGCATAGCAGCGCGGCGCAAAACAGCAGAAAGACGCGCAAGGCTTAGCTGCTGTGTGAAAGCGCCCGATCGGCTATCCGCAGATGAACGCAGATGGACGCAGAGGCGAAGGGAGCTGTCACGGGGCGACCGCGTAGTTTAGGCCTGTGAGCAAGTGCAATGCTTCTTTTGCGGCCTCGTGGTCGGGGCCTTCGCGCTCGGCGAACATGCGCTCTAGCGGGACCACGGCTGTGGTGTCGCCGATGCGGCCAAGGGTGCGGGCGCTTTCAGCGCGGACCCAGATATTGTCGTCGGTCAAGGCGAGGCACAGCGCGTCGAGGGCGCGGTGCGTCCGGTGGTGTCCCAATAGCTGTGCGGCGATGTAGCGCACGTTGTCGTCGCGGTCGCGGAGCGCGGCGAGGGCTGCTGCTTCGGCCGCTGGGGTCCACAGAAACTGCAGCGCGGCGAGGGCCTGTCGGCGCACGGAGGGAATGGTATCCGCCAAAGCGTGCACCAAGGAAGGCACGGCCGTGGTGTCGCGAAGGTTGCCCAAGCTCCAAGCTGCTGCACCGCGCACCTCGGGGACCGAGTCGCTGGCGAGGACGCTGGCTAAGGTTGTGTGGAGGCGGAGGTCGTCGAGTTGGCCGAGGGCGCGGACGGCCTGTTCGCGGACATAGCGGTTGTCGTTGCGAAGAAGCGATTTGAGGAAGGGGGTGGCGCGCCAGTCGCCGATTTGGCCGAGGATTTGGGCGGCAATGTAGCGCAGACTATCGCTGCCGGTAGTAGCGTGGTCCAGCAAAGGCTCGACGGCCGCGCCGCCTAGTTGCACTAAGGCATGGCTGGCGTCGAGGCGGACTTGACGCCTCGGATCGGCGAGTTGGTCTATGTAGTACTCGGCCTGTTGTGCGGCGCAACTCAATAGGCCGGCGCAGAGACTTACTAGGGCGAGCTTGGGCATGGCAGTTTAGTTATATTTCTAATGATTTCTGACTCGTAAATCAACTCGTTCAACAGCGCAGACCAGCGAGAAATTATCTCACGGCGTACCGTCAAGTAGCACCACGATGCCCGCTGTCGAAAAAGAGTCGATTTATCGGCTGCATATTTTTCAATAACAAATATAACCGATGCGTAGCTTCAGTAAATTATAGTCTAAATGGGCGTCCACGCTACTTGCATCTGATTCTCCTAGGGAATAAAATCGTCAGGGCCAAGTCGGTCGTCATTAATGGATCAGCAAGGATATTCAAATTTTGACCCCGGAACGTCTCAGAGCACTCATTAAGGGCGGCGAAACGCTGGCCGTGGAGTTCAAAAGCGAAGAGGCGGATCAGCTCTCCGACCGCACACTCGTCGAAACGGTCATTTGTCTTGCCAACCGGAGCGGCGATGGCCCCGGCTGGCTGCTGATCGGCGTGGAAGACGACGGCCGCATAAGCGGTGCTCGTCCGCGCCACGAGACCGGCGCGACCGATCCGATTCGCGTACAGGCGCTCATCGCCAATCGCACGCGGCCATCCCTCTCTGCTCGCGTCAAAGTGGTTTCGCTTGAAGGCCAAGATATCCTCGTCATTGAGGTGCCCGTCATGCGCCAGCCGCTCGGCACGTCGGATGGACACTATCTGCGTCGCGCAATTGGCGGAGACGGCAAACCCTCCTGCGTCCCGTTTCACTTCCACGAGATGCAGTCGCTACAGGCCGATCGCGGCCTGCTCGACTACTCTGCCCTGCGGCTGGACACTGTTGGAATGGATGCGCTGGACCCGCTGGAGTTTGAGCGCTATCGCCGCACTATCCGGGAAAACCGGACCCGTGGCGACGATGCCTTGCTCGACCTCAGCGATCTGGAACTCGCCAAGGCTCTAGGCGCGGTGGAAGAAGACCGCGCCGCAGTGACCGTCCGAGTCTTGGGCCTGCTCCTCTTCGGTCGAGAAGAGGTATTAACGTCCACCCTTCCGGGACACGAGGCCGCGTTTCAGATGCTTTTCGGCACTCAAGTCGAGGTCAACGACTTCTTCCGCTGGCCGCTACTCCGCGTCATGGAAGAGATGCAGGTGCGGTTCCGGGCGCACAACCGCGAGCAGGAGATGCTTGTGGGAATGACCCGCATTGGGGTGCCTGATTATTCAGAACGTGCTTTCCGCGAAGGCATCGCCAATGCTTTGATCCACCGCGATTACACGTGCCTCGGTACCACATACGTTCAGTGGCGCGAAGACCAAATCGAAATATCGAGCCCGGGTGGCTTTCCGCTGGGAGTGCGCCTCGACAATATACTGGTGACCGAGCCGCGGCCCCGCAATCCGCTGCTCGCCGACGCGTTCAAACGCGCTGGCATTGTAGAGCGCACTGCACGTGGCATCGACACCATTTTCTACGAGCAGCTTCGCAATGGTCGCCCAGCGCCCTCCTATGAACGCAGTACAGAGGCTGGTGTCACGCTGATCCTTCCTGGAGGGGAAGCGAATCTCGGTTTTGTGCGTCTTGTGGTAGAAGAGACGCAAGAGAACCGATCGCTCTCTCTTGATGAGTTGTTGCTTTTGCCCGCACTGAAGCGCGGGCAGCACCTGACGGTAGAAGTTGCAGCCACGATCATACAGAAGGGGAAAAGTGATGCGGAGAGGCTCCTGCAGAATTTGGCCGAGCGCGGCATCGTCCATAGGCGAGGCGCAGCACAGCACCAAGTCTTCCAGCTAGTGGAAGCGGTCGGCCGGCGGCTTGGGGACCGCACGGATGCTAACCGGGGAGGCACTGAATCAATTCAGCACGACGAGATGGTGCGCCGGTATGTAGAGCATCATGGTTCGATAGCGCGGAAAGACGTGGTAAATCTCTGTTCCATCACCAGTTCTCAAGCGTATAGATTGTTGAAGAAGATGGAGTTGGAGGGGTTGCTTCGACGGATTGGGACGCATGGAAGGAACGTCCGCTATGAACGAAACGCATAGAAAAGCACACCGTGCGTTTAGAAAGGCACGGTGTGCTTTTAATGTACGGTACGCTGATTCGCTACCCCACTGGGATCATTGGGTTAGTTGACCATCTGCATGAGGCGTTGGGTGATCGATCCTTCCTGCGTCAGGGCGTAGATGATGACGTTGACCGCCAGTTGTAGCTGGCGGGTCGAGTCTCCGCCCATTACCTCGTTTTGCCAGCCCCAGCCGCCGTCGCCGGGCGTGATGCCCACCAGTCTGCCTTTAATGTAATAGCCCGTCATATAATTCCAGGGCCTGACGCCTAACTTACCCTGCCCCATAGAAGGAGGATAGCCAAAAGGCATGCCCCCGCTTAGGTCGAAGAAGGAGGTATAAACGGGGTGATCCTCTGGCAGGCGCTCAGACCAGAAGTCCTTGCCTTGGACTAGGCCGCCGTACTTTTCTAGTGCTTCGCCGTAGAGCCCGCCGAACGTAAAACCTCCTGACATTAGGTACTTGGCTACGTTGGCCATTTCGGTCTCATTGGGCCCGCCATACGGTAGGATGATGGGCACTTCCATCAGGCGCGGATCGTCGAACGTGACACGGCCAAGGAATTCGGCTTTGAGGCCGGTATATTCGTTGATCACATCGCGCAGCCGATCAATGGTTTGGACATTGAGGCTAGAGTTGCCGGATAATGCCCGCCCGGACACGACTGAGGCCAGCTTGACAAAACCCTTGATGGCCTGCTTGTCCGTGGCGTCTTGGACGATAATGGCGCGGTAGCGGCCAGTGTCCATGTTGTTGACATCGAGCATTTCCAGCCCCATGTCGATCTTGTGTTCGGAGGTGCGGGTGCTGGTTACGGCCGCGGCCGTCAGCTTAGGCTCGATGGTCATGGTACCCGTCGGGCTGAAGGCGGATTGCCCAGACAAGCGAATTCCCGAGCCGCTGACGCCGGCGATGAGGCTGCGGGTGTTGAACGAGGCCGTGGCCTGTACTTGGTCCATGCGCGCTTGCGCTAGCTGGACTTCGCGGCGTGCGAGTTGACGCTTGGGCTGGGGAATTTTGCGCAACTCAAGCGGCTTGGTCAGCCTCGGCTCGCGCTTGATGAACTTGGTCGTCAGGGGCCGTGGTGCCTTCTTCTCGGCCTCCTTAAAGGGGTTGATCGCAACTACGATGAGCAGGAGGGCGACAGCCGAGGCTAGGGCGATAGCAAAGCCTCGGCGCAGGCGGCGGACCAGCGTATCAAGATCAAAATCCTGAGTGGGCGAAGCAAAGCGCTTGGAGACCCATTTCTCACTCATAGTGACCTCCTCAAAGGGCGTTTGGGGGAAATGATCCGGTCTTGGACCTGTAGGCCATCTCCGCGTTTTTTGAGCTTCTTGTCGAGTTTTCGCAGCCGAGCGATGGCCGTGGTGGAATCCACGTCAACCACCTCTATTTGTCCCACTTTCTGCTGCGATGGCCTAGGCCGCCACACATCGAACCGCATTCGCTTCGTCAGCCCGTGCTGAGCTCCGATGTTTAGCTGGACGTGGGGTTTGCCTTTGCGTTCGGGCAATAGAGCCACGATGCGGCCCTCTAGCGGCAAATTCGCATCTAGGTCGGGCGCTAGATGGTCCGCCAGCCCCTTTAACACCCCGCGGGCAGTGGCGAGGTCGCTACTCGGTTTAGAGACGAACCAGCGCTCGGCGACGTTGAGTGCGCGTTCTGTGGCGGGATCGGCCATTTGCAAGCGGAGCAGATCGGCTAGGAAAGCCTGCGTCAAACCGGGATGGGATGCGCCCGGATATTTCCATGTATTATAAAGGAATAGCTGTTGGTCATAAGGTATCACGGCAGAGGAGTCGCGCAAGTCCGACCAGAAAACCTTGTCGCGGTGTAGATCCACTAACTTGACTTCGAGTTGACAGACGAAAGCGGGCAGCGAAATCACCGTGTAAGTCTGGTCTTCGCTTGGTCCTCCATCGTCTAATGGGCGCAAATTGTCGGAGTAATGAATAACTTGGTTGTGATATGTTTTATGGGCTTTGTTGAAAGTGAAACGAGCGATGTAATCGATGGATTCTTGCCCGGTGGGATTGCGGGCCTCGCGGATGCTCTGTAAGCGCACGACGCGAAAGCGGCCCAAGTCGGTAAAGACATCTCTGATCGTGCGCTCGATTTCCAACATCAGGCGGGGATGCTGCTCGGCGAGGTGGACGGGCAGGAGCTCTTGCTCGACGAGATTGGTAAAGACCAAGCCGATGGTGTAGATATGTGGCTGGGCGTTGGCCGGCTGACCGCCGAATACGAGGGCCGAGCCAATGAGGAAGAGATATTTCACGGGATTCAGTCATGCGCGATTTAGGTAATGGATGTTACGCCGCTGCGCCGAATCGGTAGGGGTACCTCTTGTATGTTGAATGTTTGGTTTTCCATTCGTATGCTAGTTTCTATTCGTCGATGCGATAGACCGCGCAACTCTTGAGCGTTGATCTCGTCCACAAGCTAGGGTCATCGCATCGGTTTTCTTCTTAACTCGAACAGTTGCCTGGGGTTCGACCCCGTATCGGCAAGGTAGAGTACCGAGGAGTATGAAGATGACTCAGCAAGCCCCTTTCGTCGGTATCGACGTAGCCAAAGCCCACTTAGACGTGGCCAGCCCGCAGACGAACCAAACTTGGCAGGTGCCCAACACCGCGCCCGGCCATCAAGCCCTCGTAGCGACCCTTTCGGGGTTGGCTCCGGCGTTGGTGGTGCTGGAAGCCAGCGGCGGCTATGAGGCGGCGGTGGCCAGTGTGTTGTATGAGGCCAACCTGCCGGTGGTGGTGGTCAACCCCCGCCGAGTGCGGGCGTTTGCCCACGCCCAAGGCCGACAGGCCAAAACCGACCCGATGGACGCGACGGTCTTAGCCGACTTTGGCCGCGCCCTGAATCCACCGGTGCGGCCCCTGCCTGCTCAGCAAGCGGGGCAGTTGACCGAACTGACCCGAAGACGGCGGCAACTGATCCAGATGATCACCGCCGAGCAGCACCGGCTGGATCAGGCCTCTAAGCCTTTGGCCAAGACCATCGGCCGGCATATTACGTGGCTGCAAAAGCAACTCAAGACCCTCGACGCGGACCTAGCCGACCTGATCCGCACCAGTCCGCTGTGGTGCGACCAAGCCGCCTTGCTCGGGTCGGTGCCCGGCGTCGGACCGACCACCACCGCGATACTGGTAGCCGAGTTGCCCGAACTGGGTCGGCTATCGGCCAAACAGATCGCCGCCTTGGTCGGGGTCGCCCCCTTCAATCGGGATAGTGGCCAAACGCAGGGAAAACGCGCCATCTATGGCGGCCGAGCAACCGTCCGCACCGCCCTGTATATGGCCACCTTAGCCGCCACCCGTTACAATCCAACCATCCAATCCTTTTACACCCGCCTGCTGGCCGCCGGCAAACCCAAAAAAGTCGCCCTGACCGCCTGTATGCGGAAACTGATTATCATACTCAATGCCATCCTACGAGACCAACAACCGTGGAACCCAACCCTACAAACCCCTTGACGGACAAGACAGTTGCTTGTGGGTGCCCAAGCTACCCGGCGCATTCAGCCGACGGGATTCTACGGGGACGACCACCAGAGACGCCGTAACATCAGTAAGCACGGATGTTACGCGATGTCCCTATTCGGCTCCGTCTAACAGGTGTCTAAAGGCTTCGAGGCTGGACATCTGTATGGCCTCCCTGTGTAACTGCTTGAGGCGCTGGACATCGCCAATGGCCCTAAGGCGAGCGGCCAACGGATCGGACGCGGCTAGCGCAAAGCGAATCTCCAGCACATCAAGCAAATCTTCAACGGCGCGTGCGCGGCCTCCTTGCTCAATGCCTTGCTCAATGCCTTGCTTAAGGGCCTTTTCCGTGAAATACTGCACTACCGACGATTCGTACATGGTCGCCTCCGAGATAATGGTCGCAATCGTTTCTATGTTATACGTCAAACCGCTCAAAATCGCAACATGGACCAGATAATTCGCCTTGACGGTCTCGTCCATCGGCATTTCTTGCGCTCGGTTCACACACTGGCGCAACCACATCTCGGCATCCACCCCGGTCGGTCGCTGCATCAACGGCGCAAACGGCAGCAAGCCGGCATCCCCCGCATCGAGGATGCGTTGGCCGTCTAGCTCACTCAGCCGAATCACTTGGTATTGCACCAGCACGCGGAAGCCGGGCCGCTCTTGGAGATAGTACCCCGGATCACTCCGGCCGGCATCGGGCCGCAGATAGATGACGGTGGAATAAATGGGCAGGTCGTGCTGCTCGATGCTGCGGCCGATATAGCCGGCCATGCGTTGCGGCATGGGTGGATTGCTGTCGGTGGTTTGGAACTCGTGATGGACTAACGCTTCCTCGCCGCCGATTTGCACGCGGATGAGGCTGTCGGTGCGGTGGGCTTCGACGGTAGGTTGCTCGGTGTCGATGACCTCGATGACCTCGACGTCGTCTTGGAGGAGGGCGAAGCGGGCGAAGTCGCGGGGATAGGTGTGGATGAGCTGCTTGGCGATGGTGTCAAATTCGGCCATGCGCGCTGCCTTGGGTTGCGGGTGAGATGGTATCCGCAACGGGCAAGAATCGTGCCACGGCGGCGGCTCAGAGGGGCGGAGGGGCTATGAGTCGCTGGAGTGTAGCGGAAAGGATACAGCAATGGGGGGTTGGGGTAAAAGCTGCGTAACGTCAGTTACATATACAATGGTATGATTTGGACGATCTCGTAAAGCTAATTTTTCTTGACAGCCCTTGAGCGGGCGTTTATTATGAACTCTTCAGTTAAACTTCTCTTCCACTTCTCAATAAAGGAGATGCAGTAATGAAGAAGTTGACTCTTTTGGCTGCAATCGCGGCCTTTTGCTTTACTACGCTGGCTAGCGCCCAGCCACCCGTGCGCTACTTCGACTTGCCCAAGTTCACCCAACCCCCCACGCTTGACGGCGATCGCATGACGGTTGCAGACGAGTGGGCTGGCGCGCTGGAATTTCCCTGCTCGCCGAGCCAGATTCAGCTCGATGGTCAAGAGTTTGGTTGGCGCGACCAAGCGAATGGGCAAACCGAAGTAAGCACCAACCAGCTCAATGAAAACGGCGAGACCGAAGTAGCGGGCGAGGGACGCACGGATGCCGATTACGCTTCGGTGATTTGGCAGGCGTGGGACGACGAGGCTCTGTACTACATCACCGAGGTCAGCGATAACGTCCGCGACACCGAGGGTGGAGAGCGGGCCTTTGCTTGGTGGGAGCGCGACAGCATGTCCCTCTACCTCGACCTGAACAACGAAGACCACCCGGGTGGCGACCCGACTCAGGAGTTCGTCAACCTGAACATAGTCAACTTCATGGCCGTGCCTTTTGGCTCGAACGAGATATCGGTCTGCTTGGTCACCACCGTGAATAAAGAGCGCATAAATGTCCACGATCCCGACGCACTTGAGGGGTTTGAGTACGCCTTCCGCGATGCCGGCGACGAGTTCGGCGACGAGGGGGATGCGGACTACGTGATCGAAGGCAAGTTGCCGTGGGATACCTTCCTGCGCAACGGTAACCTCTTTGAAGCCCCCACGGTTGGCTCTGAGATGGGCTTCACTTGGCTGCCGCCTGATCCCGACGGCGAAGATGGTTTTGGCGGCCAGCTTCAGTGCGTGGCTTGGGCGGGTGGTAATATGTCCGAGTTCGCCAACTGGACTTTTGTAGATACGCCGGCTGGTCCGTCAGGGACCGCGGTTGAGGAAGATTCTTGGGGCCGCGTAAAGGAGACCTTCGTCCAGTAATCAGCGGCCTCTGGATAGGTTCTAAAACGGGAAGCGGCTTGACGCCTGCTTCCCGTTTTTTTTTCTTGACCCGCGAGCTTTGGCAAACATATGTTTTTGCCATTAATTTAGGCCGCTCAATACGACCTGCGAGGGGTTTTCATGCTGTGTTTTCTAAGATGCCGTGTTGTCAAGCGCTGGGTGGTCTTGTCCGCGCTGGTTTGGGCTGGCCTGTCCGCGCCAGTGGAGGCGCAGCGACACCCTGAATCCGGCGGTCCGTTGCCCTATTTCAATCCCACTCCTGGCACGCCGCAAGATCCCCCGTGGAAAAAGCGCCCTCCCTTTCTGCGCGGTCCCCAAGACCGCTATGAACGAGGGTTGGGGAGAGCCTTCCTCAACACCGCAGTCAGCGTTCCCTATCTCAACTACGCCGACGAAAAGTACATTGCGTACTACCGCGAGACCGTTGCTTGGGCCACCCCATCGGGTCGCTCGCCGCGAACCCGCAACGTGGGTTGGGACCGGATGGGCAACTACATGGGCGGCGGCTACCATCGGTTCCTGACGATAGAAGAGTCGCGCAGTGGCAGCGACTTTAGTGGGTATAGCTATATCGACCACAAGTATCGGTCGTTCCGGGTCGGCCACTATACTCACAAGGATTTGCATTGGACCGCCACGTTGGGCAACGTAGGCTCACCAGGCGGTGGTACGGATGTGCGCACGATCTTCACGCCGCTTACCTTGGTCAACAGCAAGCTGAATGCGCTGCGCATGGACATCAATTACAAGGAGCGCGACCGGGCGACTCTGCTCTACTCGCGCGGTGGCGATCACTCCGGTGCCCAGCTATTCTCTAAATGGGCGTTCGGCCAAGAAGGCGACGACGCTTGGGACAACTCACCGGTGATACTCTTTGGCGGCCACTATCAGCACGAAATAGGTAGCTTCGCCAGCGTTGGCGGAACGCTAATCAACCAGATTATGGCTTCGCCAGCCCTGTCGCGCTCCAGTACTTGGCGCGGCGACTTGCCCTATGAGATGCTCGGCCCTAAGACCATCCGCGTCTTCGTGGCCGATGACTCACCCAACGACGCCCAGGCTAATGCCATTGTCTATGGCATGGACATCGTCCTTGAGGGCACGCGCAACGGAGAGCTGGTGCGCCTGACCAGTCTCGACGACGACCCGAACTACGACCCGCTGTTAGAAGCCGGGCCGCCCGAGGGCGGGGTCGTCCACGCCGGCGGTGGGCGCGAGGCCGAGGGCAAGGTGCCGGTGGTGTACACCTTCGTCCTCCCGCCAGACGTGACGGTGCGGTCGGCGCGCTTTGTCGCCGATGTGGCCGGCGATTACCGGGTCGGCGTCAGCCAAACCCACGACTTCTTCAGTATCGATCGCGGAGGCAACGTGGTTATGACTGAGTCGGCTTGGCCAGCTCCCATCACTAGAGCTAACGAGCGGGCCATCCGGCGTCCGTTCAAGTGGTACACAGACGAAGATGAAGAGATCTATTACACTATGGTCCGCGCCGATGGCAGCGACGGCACTGGTGCCAACCGGCGGATGGTCTCCTTTGACTACGGCATTCCCACCGGTCAGAGTTTGGCCTCGGTCAACTATCAGGTCGATTTGGTAGGACTAGATATCAGCGGCGAAGTGGCGCACAACTTGCAAAATTTCATGTTCCCGATCGGCAATAACGAGGGCGAGCGCAGCAGTGAGCGTGCCTTTGCGTGGTGGGTCAAGGGCGTCAAGGATCTAGCCGGCGGCTTGGCGCTGGGCGGCGAGATATACCGCATGGATCCCGACTACGGCGGCGGGTACGACAGCTACCGAGGCGGCATGGCCTTCCACTACGATGGGCAGCCTGCTCCCGGCCAGAGAATCTCTACGGCCACCGAGGAGTACCCCCTCCACGAGGACAACGACGATCACGACACCTTACCCGACAGCCACAGCGACGATACAGCTACTGCCGAGCCGCGTGCGCTGTATCCAGGAAATCCCGGTGCCCAAGTGTACCCTGGCCTCGACGAGAACGTCGATAACATCCCAGATATGGATCGCAACGAGAACTTCATTGTGGATTGGGAAGAGGCTTTTCTGACTTACGATGCGGAGCCGCCCGAATTTGTCTATGGCATCGACTTTAACAACAACAATGTGCCCGACTTCCGCGAAAACGACGATAAGCCGGACTACCCCTACCCACGCGACCAAAAGGGCCAGCACATCTTCCTCCGCTACGACCGCTTGGGGCGCTTGGGCAAGTTCATCACCCTAGGCCGCTACGACAACAGTCAGATCGCTGGCCCGGGCAAATCCGAGGCGCTGTACTTCCGCTACGCATACTCGGTGGAAAAACGCGGCGTCGGCGCACTGAAAATTAACTTCGACGCCAAGCAGGTCCAAGACGATATCCCGGATCACACCTACGTGTACCAAGTGCCCATTGACGATGTTGAGGTCATCAACTGGTTAAACGAGCCGGACGGTCCGCCCGAGCGCGAGGGCTTTTGGCGGCCGGCGACGCCGGACGAGCTGTTGATGCGCGACAGCTTTGTGCATCTCCTCTTTTTTGACAGCACCTATCAGGGCTTCCGCGGCTTCAACATTGAAAACGGCTTCCTGTGGCAGCGCAACAGCCAAGCCGAAGTTGAGCTTGAAGACGGCAGCGGGCTGTTGCAACCCCAAGACGTGCGCTCGCGTTTTTCCATTGTCAACAAGATCGACTATACCCATAGTTGGGGTGCCTTCAGCGTTACGCCTAAGTTGAAGCATCGGACGATCTTTGAGCAGGTTGACAGCGAAGATACGCCGAGGAAATCGTACAGCGACTTCATCCCCATCGTAATGGGGCAGTACAAGCTCACGCCCAAGACCAGCTTTCAGCTAGGCGTACAGGGGCTACCCTTGCTACCGTTTAAGCACTGGGATCGCGCCTATGAGGACGGGACGTACAGTCAGACCGATTATCTGGCCATGCTGCGCATCACCGCAGACTACTTTGGCATCCGCGACAATTCGGTATTCTTCGGCTACCAGCGCACGCGGCGGGACTATAGCCATGCAGGGCGGCCCGACGCCAAGCAGGGCATCCTCTTCGTAGAGGTGATGTCACCCTTCTAGGGATGCAAATGCACATGAAACCCATCGCAAAACACATTCACGTCCTCCTGTGCTTGGCGCTAGCCGCCGGGGGGTGCGCTACTCTCAGATCCTTCGAATTACATTCGCAGCAAGAGTACTTTATCGAACTGGAGCCGGTCCTACTCGATGGGGAGACTTATTACATCGATCCAATCGACGGCTCGGTCGTGTGGAGCGAGCAAGGGGTGCAAGTCAAGGTCAAGTTCTACGACGATGCCATGCTCGACGCTGAATACGACGTCCGCTTCACACCCTATACGCTCACTGGGGTCGAAATTCCCGGCTTGGACTATACGCCGCCGTTGTGGACCGTTTTTGAAGTGACGGTGATCAATCGCACCCGTGAGCGGGTGGAGTTAGATCCCACGCAGACCATTCTGCGCTTGGACGATGGCCGCCGGCTACTCTGCCGCCAAGGGGCGGGAAATTGGTACGACAAGGACGAGTTCTTCGACTATTCCTATTTGAAGTGGGGGGGACAAGAAGGCAATGTGCGCTATCACGCCAGCTTGGACCGCAACCCAATCTGGAACAAGAGCGAGTACCACCGGGAAAAGCCCGTGCGCAAAGGCTCTAGATACGTCGGCAAGTTGACCTTCCCACCGCTGCCCGCAGAAACCAAGTCGTTCACCCTCGAAGTAAATGACTTCATTCTGGCCTTTGATCGCTTTCAAGTAGGATACGGCAATCCAGTGGAATTTACCGACCTGAACTTCCACTTCAATGTCGATCACGGAGTGCGTTGGGTGGAGAGTAAATAAATGAAAGAGATGGTGAAGTATATCGGAGTGGCGCTGCTCGTCGGCACGACGGCCTGTACTTTGAAATACGAGGCACTCAAGGACACTAGTTTGCCCAACCCGCCGTCTATGTCGGTCAAAATATACGTCAAGGAATTCCCAGTCGAGAGCAAGGCCAACGTGGTCGATCCGCGGACTGCCAATTCGGCCAGTAGCAGCCAGGGCACCCAGTACATGGTTAACGCCCTCGCCAGTCAGGGAAGTAAACTGGTGCAGATCACTCGGCCTTCGCGAATCGAGGATTTGTCTGGGGCTTTGTTGCGCGAACTCCGCAAGGATAAGGTGCGGATCCTCACGCAGACGGATTGGGTCGAAGTGCTAGACGGAGACAGCGTGCGGCAAGTGAACAATCCCTTCACGCTAGTGTCAGAGGACTCGGACGAGGCCGATTTGGAAATTAGCGGCACGGCGCTGATTACCAGTCAGCGGGTGCGCAAAGTATTCTCCCCGCAAACGCAAAGAGTGCAGGTCGAGGTCTCAGTCAAGGATCTCAAAACTGGCAAAGTGAGCACGAAAAGCCCGGTCGATGCCGGCATTGTCATGATCTTCAACTCCAAGGAGTTGGAGGAAGCCCTCGCCCTCGCCGTGGTGACCAGCTTGACCCAGAAACTGCTATTCTGAAGTGCTGAGGCTGGGCGCACTCTTGCTGTTGCTCGAATTCAGTCCATGCCGTGCTGAATTAAAGACTTGGGTAGTGGACGCGGTCGGAACATTTGCCTTGGGAACGACCCAAGGCGTACAGGTGCATCCAGATAGTCTCGTCATTCTGGCGCAGTTGGACGAGGATGTAAACGTGGCCTTAGGGCGATCAGTGATAGACGATTTTGACAAGCCTGTGCCGCTAACGGATGGCGCGATTGACCTCGTGCGGAGCGAGTGGATCTCGGGCACCAACCACGTGTTCGACAAGCAGTTTATCGTCGATCTCGGGTTGGACCGGGCGATCAAGCGCGTGCGAGTGCTAGCCGGCGAGACAGCGCTGAACCAGCCCGAGTATTTCATGCGTGGATACAGACTCGAAACAGCCGCCCAGGTGGCACCGCAAGTCTGGCATCTTTTGGCGGAGCAGCCGGACAATTTCGTGCTCAATGTAGATACGAGCGCAGATTCTACTTGGGCTGCGATTGACGAGCGCGGTGAGGCAATCCCGCGCGAGGGGCGCTTCGTGCGGCTGACAATAATCCGCCAAGACCGCAGCAACTGGGTCGCCATCGGGGAAATTGAGGTGTTCGGTGTGGGCTACGTTAGCGAAGGTTTCATAGAGGATAGCTTCGTCCCGCCTACCCCGGCCAACGTAGGGCAGATTCGCTGGCAGGTAGAGCGCCCAGAGCGCACGGGCATTGAGTTGCAGGTGCGTGGGGTTGTTCCAGAAGAGACAGAAGAGCCTTGGGGAAATTTTGCCGCGCACACGGACGAGGAATTTTTCTACAGCGGAGACGAACCGATCTCGCGGTTGGCGTATCGGGCCCGCCTGACGAATTCGGCCCCCTTTGTCAGCCCGGCGCTCAAGCGCCTTGCCGTTGACTACGATCCCGTCTTGGTCGCCCAACAGCTCATGGCGGAGGTAATCGTATCCGGTTCGCTGAGCAAGGGCGAGGAAGCGACGCTGATCTACCGAGTGGAAATTGCGGCTGAAGGCGATGATTACGGGGTCGATCTCTTGCGCGTACAAGGCCCCTTGCTCCGCGTAACAGCCGTGCGCGTCGATGGTCGAGAACTCGTGCCCACAGAGGATTACACTTGGGGCCCGACGCCGGATCGGGAGGGGATGCTGATAGAGCTTGCACCTAGCGAGCAAATCAACGCGATGGCGACCGTCGAAATAGAGGGGCAAGCACTCTTTGTGCGCGACAAGACCGCCATGCGCTTTGCGGCCGGCAACAAGGCCCAAGGCGACAGAGACGGCTACGTGAACTGGCAGCAGGGGCAGGAAATGCCGGGTGCCACTTGGACGGTGCTGGCTGCGGGAACGCCGTTGCAGCTCTTGGGCGAAGTGCAGGTGCAGCCGCGCCCGTTTTCGCCGTTTGCAGACGAGTATGCGCGCTTTGCCTTCGTCGTTGGCAATATCGAAGCGGGTCGGGAGGTCGTGCTGAAAATCTACAACTTGACCGGTCGCCCGATTCGCCAGTTGGCGCAGACCGGAAGTGCCCGGACCTATCAGTTCGAGTGGGACGGCCGCGATGGCCGCGGTCGCGTTGTTGAGCCAGGACTCTATCTGTACGAAGTTGGGATAGAAGGAAGCGATAAGGCGCGCCGAGGTACTTTTGTGGTGGCGTACTAGCGTCCTATTGTTGGCTCTCGTTTCCCCGGTCGGCGCTGCTTTTGAATTTTCGGGACGGGGTGCTCAGAGTACGGCACTGGGCGGGGCTTTCGCCGCTAGCATTCGGACGGCTGAGGCTGTTTGGTACAATCCGGCTGGCAATGCCCAGCAGCAAAAGTGGCAGGCTGGCACGACGCACGCGTTGATTTATCCCGGGTTGGACCAAAGTCCAGCCCTAAACGGCTTGTCAGTAACCGGTCCCTTGCGGGGCGGCGGCTTCCAACTGGGCCTCTCGTTTTTAGGTGCCGACGGCTGGCGCGAAGAAGTGATTGCCTTGGGCTACGGGCGGCCGTTGCACGAGCGATTCGCCTTGGGCGGCGGCTTGCGCACCAGCGCTTGGAAAGCTGGCGACCTGTCGCACCGGGCTTGGCACCTCGATGTAGGTGCAACGTGGGAAGTGGGTTTCATACACCCATGGGCGTACCTGCGCTTGGCATTGGTCGCCAAAGGCTTAAACGGCGCGAACATCGCCGCAGGCGGCCAAGCTGCAGGTAAAGAAAAGCCGGCCGTAGTTGCGGCGGCCTTACTCAACTTGGCGGGGCGAGAAGTCCTGCTCGACATTGAGCGCCGCGATGGGCGAACCGAGTTCAGGATGGGGTACGAGACGCGGACGGTGAGCCTCAACGGCGCTCGGTTCCGCATGGGTGGGGCCGCAGTTGGTTTGGGTTTTGACGAGAGGGAGCTCAATGTGGGGCTTGGCCACAACTATAAGCAATGGCATTTCGATTATGCTTATTCATACCCGATGCACCTCTCCGGCTATGGAGGCGTGCATCGGTTCAGCGTTGGGTATCGCCAGCACTGAGTTGGAATGCGACTGAAGACAGAATCTCTACACTGAATGAGGATAGCTGCCATGAGTAGTAATGCGAGAAAAAGCCTGGTAAGGCCCGCGCTGCTAGCGTCTGTTGTGTTAGGAATGTTGGGTGCCGAAGCCGAAGCGCAGACCTTTCTGCGCAACCGGGATTTCCTCAACCTCGGCCATCCCGAACCGTATTTGAACTACGGGCGCAAGGAGTACGATCCCTATCCTTCGGTGATCAGCGCACGCAATCGCTACGACCGCTTAGGCAATTACCTGTCGCGCGGTTTCAATGTCTTCTCTTGGGAGTTTTCCCGCCCTGGGGAAAGTAATATCAACACTCGCACGGCCAACTACTTAGGATGGTTCGCCAACTTGGTGATGCTCAACGACTCGTACAAAGGCTGGAACTACCGAGTGACCTTGGGCGAGGACATCCGCGCCAAGTTTTCAGATCTGACCTTTAGTGACCCGCGCTTCTATGGCATCTTGCTCGACGGCGCTTCCTCGGACAACAGATTCACCCTGATGCTGAGCCAAGGCGGCGACATGTTGGGTGCCGCCAAGTTTTCGACCTTCAAAGCGACTAGGGAGACCTCGCCGGTGTTGATCTTTGGTGGCCACTGGGAGACCAAGCTGGGTAACGTGCTGCGCATGGGTGCCACGTACTTCAATCAGCACATGGCCAATACTGCCGATGAGAACGGCTCCTTCCTCAAGGGCGATACCCCCTACAGCATGCTGCCGCCCTCTTTTATCGAAGTCATTATCGAAGACGATTCTCCCGACGATATAGGCCGGGCGGCCACCGTCTATGACGTAGATGTGGTGGTCGTCGGCGAGTCGCAAGGGCAGCGGGTGCGCCTGACCAGCATTGAAGGTGATCCCGAATACGACTCGAGCCTGAAGATGATTGATCCCGTTGGCGGAGCCGAGGGCGGGCTGATCGTAGCTGGCAGCGACCAAGTGGTCTTCCGCTTCCAAATGCCGCAATTCAACCTCCCGGATGCCTCGGAGTACTCGGCCGATCCCGATGGCTTTGCGCCAGGCCTGACGATGAAATCCGTGCGCTTCTTGGCCGATGTCGAAGGCGATTATCGCATTTTGGTGCGCCAACAGCACTTGTTCTTCGATCAAGGAGATCACCAAAAGAACGTGGACAAAGTGGCCGAAGGGGACGACAGATATGCTCCGGGCGGCAGGAGCTACGTCAATCCCTTTACCGGATTGAAAGGCGACGACGCAATCAAACCGCTCGAAGATGTGATAGCAGAAAATCCCGAAGCCTTCAAGTACTGGCCGGTGGTGCCGGATCCGACGTTCACTCAGGCGCAGCCGTTTTTGCAATACAAGTGGGATTTGCTCGATCCGACCCGGGTAGGCTATACGGTCCTGCGCTCCGACGGCAGCGACCCGGGCCGCAAGGTGGTCGAGTTCGACTACGGCATCCCCACTGGTCAGGCGCTCTACGGGTTGGACTGGGATCTAAACCTCAAAGGGCTAAAAGTAAAGGGTGAGTTGGCCGCCAATCCTCAGTATTTTCTGTTCCCGGTCGGCAGCAATGCCGGCAAGCGCTTTGACAAGCGGGCCCTCGGTTATTTTATCACGGCCCAAAAGGAAGTAGGCCCGATCGAGCTAGGCGGCGAAGTTTTCAACCTAGATCCGGACTACAGCGGCAACTACGACAGCATCCGCGGCGGCGTAGCCTTCTTTAGCGACGATTGCTTTGTGTGTCCACAGATGCAGGAAATGTTTGTCATGACCGATAATGACGACAACGATCAGTGGCCAGATGAGATGATCAACGAACTGCCCAGTGCGGAGAAGTCGGATTCGGGCATTTTCCCCGGGTTGGACGAAAACAACGACCTAATCCCGGACAGCGACCAGAATTTCAACGGTATCCCCGACTGGACCGAGCCGATCCTCTTTTACGACGCCGACCCGCCGGACTTCATCTACGGCATCGACTTCAACAACAACGGCGTAGTCGATTACCGCGAAAACGACGCATTGCCCGACTATCCCTACCCACGGGACCGCCGGGGAACTCACTTGGTGGCCACGAAGAAAGGCTTGGGGCGTTGGGGCAAATGGGCTTCTGTCGGCTATTACACCATGAAGGAGCCGGCTGGCGGAAGCAAGGCCAAGGCCATCTACGCCCGCTACGAGCACAACTTCACCTCGCCCTACCTGGGGAAAGTCCGCATCAACGAGGACATTAAGCAGGTCAAAGACGACATTCGCGACGATGTGTACGTCTGGGAAGACGTGGGTTTTACCCAGCGGATACCTAGCCCCGTCCCGCACTTGAAAGGTCCGATGATTGAGGCGCGGGATCTCAATTCGCAGGTTTTCCCGCCGGATGTCGATCCGCTGAACATGCGCAATAGCTTGGTCAACACCTTGTTCATCAGCTCGACTTTTCAGCAGTTTTCCAACCTCAACGTCATCAACAGCGTCCAGTGGATCCGCAACAGCCAAGCCGAAGATGAGTTCGACGACGGCACCCAACAGGAAGCCGGAGTGCTTTCAACCTTTACCATGGTCAACCGACTCGACTATACGATTAACGCCGGTAATCTGAACATCCGCCCGATGTTCAAGCACCTGTTGTTGCGCGATCATTCTAGCGTAATTGAAGACGCTACCGGCGATGGCAGTATTCGCTCGTTCTCGATTTACGCGCCGATCCTCAGGACCCGCTTCGACTTGACGGCCAAGTCCAATCTGCAACTCGGATTTCAGGGCTTCCCCTTCTGGCGGCACACCTTTCTAGACCGAAAAAATAAAAGCGACAACTTCAAGGAATGGACGCTGGTGCTGATGATGAGCAACCGCTCGGATCACTACGGCTACAATCTTGCCTCCCAGTTCGGCTTTATCAAAACCAGCCGGGAGTACGACGACGCCACTCGCGCTTCCGATAGCTTCGACAACTCGCGCCTGTTCTTTGATATTGTGGCCGGGTTCTAGGCTAGGAGATCAATACCATGATTCTGGTAAATCTGCTGTTGGTGGCAGCGGTCGGCGTGGTCGCCAGCTTGAGCACGCGCTTTTTCTCGCCGGTAGAGTTGCAAGATCGCTTTGAGGAAGGTCAGAAGCTCTATGCGCTCGGGGACTACGACAGGGCCATTGATCGCTATGAGGTGATTCTTTCCACCGAGAGCAACGCCATGATCAACGTGGAGGATGTAACCGTAGCGGTTGACGAGTTCATCCTGCCGGTGCGCGTGGGTGCCACCTATCAGCTAGGCAATACCTACAACAAACTGGGCCTCGAAAAATTGCAGCGCTCACAGTTTTTGCGCTCAGAGCAAAAGGAGGCCGAGGCCGATGCTCGCTACGAGGAGGCACTGCAAGACCTCAACAAGAGCCGCGACCACTTTCGCACCCTAGCCGCGGACGAGCGCGTCGATGACCGCACTCGAGTGATGGCGCAGTACCAGATGATTCAGACGAGTTACCAGCTCAAGGAGTACGAGCAGGTCATTGAGCAGGGGGACGCGCTGCTGCACAGCTTCCCTCACAGTCTCTACGAGGCGTCCGTTCACTATGACCGAGCGTGGTCCTATTTTGAATTGGAGCGCTACGAGGAGGCCATCGCCGGCTTCAAGCAGGTGTTGGCCTTGGCCCCGAGAGGCTCTAACTCCGACCGCTCGCTCTTCCAGATCGCCGAGAGCTACGATAAGCTAGGGCAGTACGAGGATGCGCTGGAGTACCTCGATCGTCTGATCGCCCGCTACGACTTCGCGCAGATGACTGAGGAAGAAATCATCGAGATGACCACCCTCAAGCTCAAGGGCTTGGTCAAGGAGACGGCGCGCGAGTTAGTCGCCAAGGCTCACCTGAAAAAGGGCGATATCTACGCACACAACGGCGAGGTCGAAAAGGCCCTCGCCGCTTATGCCGTACTCCCGGTCGAGTACGCGGCTGAGCCGGTCTTGGTGCAAAATAGCTATATCCGCATCGCCGAGTTGGTGCAGAAGGAGCAGGGCACGACAGCGGCCATCGCCGCGTACAAGGACGCCATCGAAAAGGTCGAGGATAAGCTCTTTCAGGCCCGTACGCAGCTAACGGTTGCCCTGATGCTTTTCGACCAGGAGGAGTACCGCAAGTCGGCGCAAGAGTACGAGATATACCTCAATGCCTACGGCGATGTGGCCCGGCGCATCGGCTTTGACCGCTACAAGGTTCTCTTTCGCATTGCCCAGTGTCACCAAGAATACGGGCGGCAGATCCGCAGTGAAGACCCCGCTATAGCCGACGAGGCGATTGCCAAGGCGCTCGAAAGCTACGACCAACTCTTGAGCCAGCGCGAGGACAACGCTCTGATACCGGATGTGCTTTTTAACGCCGGCTTTGCCAACCAACTCCTCAAGAAAAACGAAGTCGCGCAGCCGCTGTACCAGCGGTTAGTCGATGAGTATGCGGACCATCCGGCGGCTCCCAACGGCCTTTTGCAGTTGGCCCGCATCGCCTATGCCGCATCCGAACTCAAGCGGGCCGAGGAGATCTATACATCTTTCCTCAACCGCTTCCCTGATTCAGAACTGCGCAATACGACGCGGATGGAGTTGGGACTCACCTACAAGCGCCTCGAGGATACAGATAGCGCCATCGCCGCTTATGAGACGGTGGAAGAGGGTTGGGACAAGTGGCCCACTGTGCAGGTCGAGTTAGCCGAGCTGTACATGGGCAAACAAGAGTACGAAAAGGCGCGCAAGGCTCTCTCTAGCGCCTTGGATCGAGCCGGCGACGAGACCCTAAAAGGACAGATGTACTACACCTTGGCCCGGGTGCTTTTCGCCGAGGACAATTTCGCCGGTGCGATTGACTCTTGGGGTCAGGCTATTGCGCTGAATCCGCCCGTGCACATCCTACAAAATTCGCTGCTGGCCCGCGGCGGTGCGTACTACGAGGTCGCCAAACAGCAAGATGCCATCGCCGACACGGCCCAGGCCCGCGTGAGCTATGAGGCATCGCTGGATGATATGAAAGCCCTGCTCGAAAGCGATCCTGCTCCCCAGATAAAGGACAGCGCCTTCCGCACGCTGGGAGCGGGGATGATCCGCTTGGGGCGGCAAGAAGAGGCGGCCAGCTACTATCAAGAGCTCATCGCCGCGTCGGACGACCTCCAAGAGCAGGCGACCTTTAGTATGCTGCTGACCGAGCTGTACTACGATCAGCAGGACTTTGTCCAAGCCGAGAAATTCGCTCGCCAGCTCCTCGACATGCAGTTTGAAGACGACAACCAAGCGGGTTACTACCGCAAGGAACGCGCCTATTCCATCATCGGCAACGCGCTGCTGCAGCAGCAGAAGTACGAGGAAGCCGCCCGCATCTTTGCCCAAGGTCTCAGGCGCTATCCGAATTCGGGCGAGAGCGGCAACTTGGCCTTCTCCAAGGGCTTTGCCGAAATCAGCTACGGCGACTACGCCACCGCCGCTAAGAGCTTCAAATCCTTTGTCGACAAATATCCGCGCAATGCCAACCGCATCCACGGCCAGTACTATCTGGCTCACAGTCTCCAAGCCCTGACCCAGTTCAAGGAGGCTGCGGCCGCTTTTACCGAACTGGTCGAGCGCTATCTCCAGTCCCAATACGAGGAAGAAGCGCTTTTTCTCATTGGCGAAAACTACTACAACGAGCAGGCCTTTGCCGAGGCCGTGCCGGCATACCAAGCACTCTTGGCCAAATATCCCCAGGGCCGATACGGCGGGTCGGCGCAGTACGCGTTGGCTTGGTCCTTTGTCGAACAAGAGCAGATGGAGCAAGCAGTAGGCGCAATGCAAGACCTAGTCGCCAATTACCCCGATAGCGAATTTGCCCCCAAAGCGCAGTTTACCATCGGCGATTATTACTACAATATCCAGTCTTATGACGAGGCCATGGCGGCTTACAAGCGGGTACTCGCGCGCTATCCCAACTCCGAGGAGGCGTCGAGGGCCACCGCCCTAGTGGAAGAGCTAAGTGAGATCCAGGCCAGCTTTAGCTACAACGAGGCCATGAAGCTCTTTGAAGCCAAAGATTACGACCGGGCCGTGCCGGCCCTACAGGCGATTATCCGCGATTATCCTGGCACCTATACGGAATTGGCTGCGTACTGCAACTTGGGGCTGGTCTATGAAATCACGCGCCAGTGGTCGCAGGCCGTAGAAAACTATCAGGTAGTAGAAGAAAAGGGTGGCGACAAGCCGGAAAACGCCGACGTGGTCAGTTTTGCCAAGATGCACCGAGAGTGGATCGTGGAAAACCGGCTCTAGCGAGCTTTCAACGCAACGCAAAGTAAGACACAATACCGGGAGGTTGTAATGGAGCAGAATTTTTTAGTTGACCAGTTTTTCAAGGGCGGGCCTATCATGTGGCCTCTGTTGCTCTGCTTGCTGATCGCCCTAGCCATCATCATTGAACGGATGTGGCGTCTGCTGACGGTCCCGGGCGAAGAGGAGGCCGAACAGCAACTCAACGAGGCCGAGGAAGTGCTCAGAAGCCAAGGCGAAGGCGGAGCCGTTGATCTATTCCGGCAGGGCAGTGGCGTGCTCAACTTCATCTTCGCCGCTTTGGTGAAGCGCTACGACACCTTAGTGCTGGAAAATCGCACGGACCTAGAGGACATGCGCCAGGAGTTGATTTTGGCCACTGAGGAGGCCGGCGAGATGTATCTCGGTCGTCTGCTCAACGCGCTCGGAACCATTGGCGTCCTCTCCCCGCTGATGGGGTTGTTGGGCACGATCATGGGTATGATTAACGCCTTTGACGCGATTGCCCGCGCTGGGGCCGGCGATCCGGCGGCCGTAGCCAGCGGCATCTCCGAGGCCCTGATTACTACGGCCAGTGGCCTCATCGTCGCCATTCCGACTATCGTCTTCCACCGCTACCTCTCCGGCCGCGCGGAAAAGGTCTTCAAGAGCGTGGAATTGTACTGCCACGCCTTCGCCAATACCCTGCTGGTGCGCTTCCAAGCCAGCCAGCAGGAGGCCAGCTAGGCAGAAAGAGATCCTGCAATGCGGCAGAGACGAAAGAGCGGATACGGCAAAAGCGCCTTCAAGACCTCGGAGAATCCGGATCTGACCCCGCTGATTAACTGCATGTTCTTGCTATTGGTTTTCTTTATGGTGGCGACCACCTTCGTCAACCCCAAGGGCCTGAGCGTAGATCTGCCGGGCGGCGAAGGCGAGTCGCGAGCGACCAAGGACATGAACATCGTGATTGATCCGGATCAGACGATCCAAGTCAACGGCGAGGTTACGGATAAGGCGAGATTGGCGGAAAAGATCCGTCAAGTCATCGAGGCCGACAACACCAAGAACGTGATCTTGGAGTCCGCGCGTTCAATACCTCACTCTTATGTGGTGCAGGTGATGGACATCGCCCGCGGCGAGGGCATTGAGGCCATTGCCTTCGCCAAGAGCGGAGAAGGATAGCGGCATGGCTAAACGGAGACAGTCGCTGGCCGAAAAAGCCGGCGAATTTGAATTGAATCTGACGCCGATGATAGACGCGGTATTCCTGCTGCTAATCTTCTTTATGACCACCACGGTCTTCGTCAAGGCCACTCAGCTCAAGATCGAGTTGCCCGATTCGGTCCACTACGACCAGATCAAGTCAGAGAAGAAGCTGAATCTGCGCATTTCGAGCGAGGGCCAGCTCGAAATCAACGGTCAGCTAGTGGCTATGGGGCAGCTCGCGAGTTGGCTAGAGCGCGAGAAGGTCCGCACTGGCTCATCGACGTTGATTATCACCGCGGATGCCGGTGCTGCACACGGCCATATCATCGACGCGATGGAAATGGCCACCATGGCGGGCGTAGGACAGATCGACATTGAAACCGAGGAACCAACCAATTGACGACAGTTAGCAAAAAGGGAGTTGCAATTTTATGAGAGCGAGGTACATAGCGCTCGTCGGCTTAGTGGCGCTCGGGCTAGTCTGGAGTTGCGGAGGGCTGGTGCCGCCCCAACTCGAGTACGACCTGCACGTGATGCCCGTCCTGCCCGAAGGCCGCGGCGACTACACCATCGACCCAGACGACAGCTCGATGGTCTTTAGCAAAGAGGGGCTTTTGATTAGGGTCCGGCACCTGAGCGATCCCGAACTCAACGAGCGCTTCCCACCTTTATATGACGGTCGCCACGTCAACCCCTACACTCGAGACGACATTGATCCCGAGAAGGGCTATATTCCGCCGCAGTTCACGGTCTTTGAAGTCGAGGTCATAAACAAGACCTATGCGAAGATCGAATTCGATCCGGCCAAGGCGCTCATGGAATCGGGCGGCGAGACCTATCGCTACTACGATCCCGGGCGCGAGGGGGCCGTCGTGTTGGGGGGCAACAGCTTTACCAAGTACTATAGAATGGAGCTCGGCACTTCGGGTAACGAACGCGAAATCAACCTGGAGCGCATGGGCATTATCTACAAGACGGTCTTTCACCGCCATCGACCGATCTTCCGCGATAGTAGTCAAAAAGGCATGTTGGTCTTCGACCCGTTGCTGCCAGAAAACGACGAATTGCTGCTCACATTCCACGAATTAGTGCTGTCGTTTGACGCCAGCGGCAATCCGGAAGAGACCATTGACGTCGAGTTTCGCTTTGCGGTGGACCAAGGAACGAGGGAAGAGACCAGCGTGGGCGGAGCGGGTTGAGTCCCGACGCTGCCCCACATCTGGATAAGTACGTATGGCAGAATATCTCATTGCGAGGAGCTGGACCTTCCGTCTAGCTCCTCTTTTTATGCACAAATCGCTGTTGGCTGGGCTGCTAATCTGGGCCTGCATTAGCTGTGGCGATGAGCGACCGGATAACGCCGATCTGCTGGCCAAGGTCGGCGAGGTCGAGATCACCGCAGCCGATCTGAGCGCCTTTGAGGCCAATCTCAAAGAGGCAGCCATGCGCTCGCAGCACCGGGACAACTTGCAAACGCTCATTGACCGCGAGGTGTTGCTCTTGGCGGCCAACGAGCGGGGTTTGCAGCGCGACGAAGAGGTCTTAGCCGAACTCGCCAAGCGCGAAACCAAGGCCCTCGCCGACGCAATGTTGCGGCGCAACGTTGCGGCCAAGGTCTCAGTCACTGAGGACGACGTCGAAAAAGCCTACGCGCGGCCGGGGTGGGGAGAAAAGGTTACCACCATGGAGATTTTTGTGCCTAGCCGGGAACAGGCACGTCAGGTGCAAGCGCTTTTGGCTTCGGGAAAGGACTTTGCGGAAGTAGGTCGTCAGTTCGCCGCCGATCCCTATTACGGCGTGCATACCGGTGAAATCCGGCGGTTGGCCTATTCGCCCTTCGATAGCCCCCCCGACTTGGCGCAAGCGGTGTTCGCCCTGTCTGTGGGCGGCGTGACCGAGCCGCTCCCCTTGCACGGAGGATTCGTCATCGCCAAAGTGGCGGAACGTCGCCGCGCTGATTTGGTCGAGGTCGAAGAAGGCATCCGCAAGGCACTCGGCGACGAACAGCAAACGCAACTGCGCGAATCGTACCTGCGGCACCTCAAGTGGGATTTGGACACGGTTTTTGACGCCGAGGGCATGGATATTGTAGTAAGCGTCTTACAGGGCGCGGTCCGCTATGCGGATTTGGACGAGGCCCAGCGCCAGCATCCGGTCTATGCTTTCGAGGGCTTGCAGATGGATGTGGCAGAGGTCGTAGAGGCCGTGCGACCATCGGGCCGGCTGTGGCCGGAAGCGACTGCCGACGCCGTCAACGAGAAACTATCTGAAAGCCACTTCCCCACTCGCCTCATGGCCCACGATGCCCGGCGCAAGGGCCTCGATAAAACCGAGGCCTTCGCACGGTCGCATGAACTAGCGTTGGGCAACCTGATGCTAATGAAGCTGCGCGAGCAGATCTTGGCCGAGGCCCCCGCGCCGACGGAGGACGAACTGCGGGCCTTCTACGAGGAGCACAAGCATCGCTTTCGCAGCCCTCCCCACGCGCAATTAGAGGAAATTTTGCTCGAGACCCCAAGCGAGGCGCGCCAGATCGTCGCTCAGATTGAAGCGGGTGCCGAGTGGTCAGAGCTAGCCCGCGCTCACAGCCGGCGCCGCAACGCCGAAGATGGTCTCCTGTACGTCTCCGAATCACAGGCTCCCTTTTTGGGGGAGGCTTGGATGAACGCGGTGATGAATGCCGAGTTGAACCAACTCCAAGGGCCGATCCAAACGAGGGGGGGCTATTCGATCTTCCGGGTTGTCGAACGATATCCAGAGATTTATCACGGCCTAGAGCTAGAGCGGGTGCGGAATGCGGTGGTGCGGGACGTGCGAGAGCGCATGGAGCGGGAGTACTTCAACCACTATCTGCGGGATTTGCACAAAAAATACGCTGAGCAGATTGACGTGTACGAAGATCACCTGCGGTATTTGGACGACGAATTGGTACAGAACTGAGCAAACGAGGGGATTAATTTTTGTCACAAGCCAACGCCCAAGAGCGCTTCGCGGTTATGCCCGCCGACGCCCCCTTTGAACCGGGCTTTAATGCAAAGACCCTGTGGGCGGCGCTCTTCGTCGGCTTTGTAATGCTGCCGGGCGCGATTTACCTCGGGCTGGTGACCGGGATGAGCATGGCCGGGGGTGCCGAATGGGTGACCCTGATTCTGTTTATCGAAATGGCCAAGCGCACCTTCGTGTCCCTGCGGACTCAGGAGATCATCATCCTCTACTGGGTGGCCGGTGGCTTGGTGATGATGGGCGGCAAACTGGGCACGGGGGCCGACCTGTTCGGCGGCCCATTCGGCGTGTTGATTTGGGATCAATATCTGATCCAATCGCCCCAAGCTGACGGACTGGCCGAACACATTCCAACTTGGGTCGTGCCCCCGCGTGGTTCGGAGGCACTCCTAGAGCGCAGCTTCCTAGACAGCGCGTGGCTTAAGCCCATCGTCATTCTCCTCTGCGCTGTTGCCTTGCAGCGGGTTAACGCCCTGTCATTGGGCTACGTACTCTTCCGCATCACCCACGACATCGAGCGTTTGCCCTTTCCCATGGCGTATGTGCAGGCTGGCGGTGCCACCGCCCTTGCCGAGACCTCGGCCAAGCAAGAGGGTTGGCGCTGGCACGTGTTCAGCACGGGGGCCTTTATCGGGGCGGTGTGGGGCGTATTCTACGTGGTGGTACCAACGCTGTCGTCGGTTTTTTTAACCGAGACTGTATCGATTTTGCCGATCCCCTTCATCGACTTTACCGTGCCGCTAAAAGCGGTTTTGCCCGCTGCGGTCATCGGCTTGGCCACGGATTTGATCCACGTGCTGTTCGGCCTCGTGCTGCCGTTCTGGGTCGTAGTAGGGGTGTTTGCCTCGTCGATTTTGGTCAACTTGGTCGCCAACCCGATCCTCTACGCCTACGGCATCCTGCACACCTGGGAGCCGGGCATGTCGTCGATCCCCACCCAGATTGCCAATACCTTTGACTTCTGGCTGAGCTTTTCACTGGGTGGGGCCATCGTGGTCGCGGTGGTGGGCTTTTATACAGCGGGCAAGGTCTTGCTCGCCGCTAGTAAGGAGTGCGCCCCAGCTCGGGAAGCTGATCGGGCCCTCAGCTCCGAGCGCGGCGACATCCGCATTGTCATGGCCTTGGGGATCTGGGCGGTGAGCACGCTGGGCTTCGTGCTGATGGTGTACTATCTGGTACCCGATTTTCCCTGGTGGATCACCGCGCTCTTCGGCTTTGTGTGGACGCCAATCTACTCGTACATCGGCACGCGGATGATCGGCCTGACGGGATCGCCGCAGGGGGTGACGTTTCCCTATCTGCGCGAGGCCAGCTTTTATTTGTCCGGCTACCAAGGGGCCGGGATTTGGTTCGCGCCGGTGCCGATCTTCCAGTGGGGCTACGAAGCGCAAGTGTTCAAGCAGCTAGAGCTGACGCGCACTCGTTTTGGCAGCATCGTCAAGATGACGGCCCTGACCTTGGCTGTGATGTTCGTATGTAGCTTCCTGTTCTGGTCGCTGATATGGAAGTTAGGGCCGATTCCCTCCTCGGCGTATCCGTTCGTACAAAAGATGTGGCCCTTCCACGCCACCATGCAGGCGTTCTGGGCCAAGTCAACGCTGCCAGGCGCGGGCCAGAGCTTGGTGACGCAAATTATTCGCTGGGATTACATCGGGATTGGGTTGGTCTTTAGCGGCGCATTGTACGCGCTACTGAGCGCACTCAGTGCGCCGCTGGGGATCTTCTATGGTTTTGTCGCCGGCCTCGGCGGCTGGCCGCACTTTGCCATCCTCAACTTCGTCGGTGCCTTGCTGGGCCGGTTCTACTTGCAAAAGCGCTTTGGTCCCGAGCGCTGGTACGCGTATGCGCCCATTGTGCTGGCCGGATACTCGTGCGGCGTGGGGCTGATTGGCATGACGTCCATTGCCGTTGCGCTGATTTCCAAGGCCGTGTCGCAGGTCGTGTTCTGAGGATTCTCACGGTGAGTCGCGCACTGGTGTGCATGGCCTTGTTGGCGCTTGGTTGCGGGCAAAAGGACTCAGGGCAAGTGAGCGAAGACCGCGTAGTTGCGCCCACTGCGCCCGAAGAGGCTCCTGCTACCGCAGAGGCTAGCGAAGTTACTGAGGTCAACAAAGCCGATCACGCCATGGTCCGCGTACCCGAAGGTCTCTTCGTCATGGGTTGGGACGCGGGTGACCCAGACGAGCGGCCGCCGCATCAAGTTTTTCTTTCCGCGTATTACATCGACCAGTTTGAAGTCACCATAGGACTGTACCGACGCTGCGTGGAGGACGACGTCTGCGAAGAGCCAGCCTATGCCCCTAACTGCAATTGGGACAAAGACATAGACGACACGCATCCCATCAACTGCGTGAACCGCCAAAGCGCGTTCGACTATTGCGCGTGGGCTGGTCTGCGGCTGCCGACGGAAGCCGAGTGGGAAAAAGCCGCGCGCGGAACCGATGGGCGCATATATCCCTGGGGATACGAGTTGGAAGGAGACGAGGCCAACTTTCGCTTTATCGCCGGAGCGACTGAGCCGGTGGGCAGCCGTCCCGCAGGCGTGTCGCCGTACGGAGCACACGACATGGCGGGTAACGTGTGGGAGTGGGTATCCGATTGGTACGGGGATACGTACTATGCCGAGAGTCCACGGGACAATCCGCAGGGGCCGTTGCGCGGGGAGTTCGGGGTGCTGCGGGGTGGGTCGTGGTGGTTTGAGAAGGAGTCCCTGCCCGCGGCGAATCGGGAAGCCTATCTTCCGCAGTTGACGGATATAGACATTGGGATCCGGTGTGCGCGGGATTTTTGAGCGGGCGATCTTGCTGTTGTTCGTCACGCTGGCGAGCTGTGGCAAAGGGCCGGTAGCGCCGGTCGTCTTGGAAGAAGGCGTTGTCATTGCGTCGCCGGCAGATGTCACGGCCCTGAGGGAAAAAGGGGGCGCTGCGTACATCATCGACGGCGATTTACAGATCGTCGGGAGCAGCTTGGTTGCGCTGATGGGTTTGGAAGGGCTGAGGCGAGTCGAGGGCAGCGTCGAGATTTGGTTTAACGACCACTTGGAAAGCCTAGCGGGACTAGAAGGGCTTGAAAGCGTGGGCGCTGGGCTAGGGCCGGCGGATGCCTCGCCGCCCTTGCCCACGCCTGTAGCTGGCAAAGCTGCCCACGTGGTGGAGGGCCTGTTGATCTTTGAAAACAAGGCCCTGCGCTCGCTCAAAGGGTTGGAGAATTTGGCCTCTGTTAGCGGGGGCTTGGCGCTCGTCCGCAATGAGGCGTTGTCATCCCTGACGGACATGCCACACCTCGTGGAGATCGAAGGCAGCGTGGACATCTGGTTCAACGACGCGCTGCAAAGCCTAGCGGGCCTGCACCACTTGGCCAGAGTGCGGGATTTTTTGGAAGTCAGCGGCAACGGCGCGCTGCAAAGCCTAGACGGGTTGCGCGGGATCAGCCACGTGGGGGCGGATTTGATTATCAGCAACAACGCGCTGCTGCCCCAATCCGAGGTCCAAGCTTTTGCCGAGCGGATGGTAGATGAGGGATTTGCGGGGGCGGTGATCGTCGGGGGCAATCTGGATGATTAGTGGTCAGTGGCTAGTGGCCAGTGGTCAGTCCCCACACCGCCGGGCCGAGGGGGAAGGTTGGGACGGATCACTGATCACTGGCCACCGGCCACTAATACCGCACTATACGAATGCGATGGTTGCGGGTATCGGCGATATAGAGATTGTCGTCAGGGTCGAGTTCGATGCCGTAGGGGCGGTTGAGTAGGGCGGACTGTGGCGGGCCGCCATCGCCGCTGTCGCCAGATTGGCCGCATTGGCCAGCTACGGTGTAGATCGCTCCATCGAGGTCGATATAGCGCACGCAGTGATTGAAGGTGTCGGCGAAAAAGACCCGGCCCTCGGAGTCGATGGCCACGTCGCAGGGCCAGTACAGGGAAACCGCGAGCGCGTCGGCCCCATCTTCGCTGTCCCCTGGTTGAGGTGGGGAGGTGTAGTCAGCGATGGAGCCGATGTTCCGCGCGTCGTTGCCGGCGATGGTGGTGATGATGCCGGTGGCTGCGTCAATTTTGCGGATGCGGTTGTTGAAGGTGTCGGCGAGGTAGAGATTACCGAATTCGTCGGTGGCGATGCGGCTCGTAGGAGGGGCCGCTTGGCCTATCGGCGCGTAGATTCGGGCCTGATCGGCGGGACCCCCGTCGCCGGAAAAACCCGGCTCGCCCGTGCCGACGACCGTGCGTATGGTACCGTCTATATCGACCATGCGGATGCGCTGGTTTTCCTGATCGGAGATGTACATGCGTCCGAATGGATCAAAGGCGGTAGCGCTTGGCAGGTTGATCGTGGCTAGGGCTGCGGGGCCGCCGTCGCCGCTGTAGGTGCGCTCGCCCGTGCCGCAGATCGGCTCGATATAGTCGGTGGCAAAGTCGTAGCGCAGGATCATCGAGTTGTGCCAAGCCGTGAGTATCAGGCGTCCGAGCGGATCGAAGGAGATGTGGGTCGGATGGTTGAGGCCGATCTCGTGCGCTCGACCGGCCGGGGCATCGCCGAGTTCGCCGGTGCCGATCAGGGTGGTGACGCGCTGGTCAATACCCCTGCGGACGCGCTGGTCGATAACCACGCGGACTCGGTGATTGTTCCAGTCGAGGATGTAGAGTCGCCCATCGGGGCCGTAGGTCAGATCCTGTGGCAGGTAGAAGAGCGCTTGCAGCAGCGGAGCTTCTTCCGGGCCTTTGCCGGCGTCGCCCGTGCCAGCAAAGGTTTCGATGCGTCCGTAGGGGGTGCTAGGGCCAGTGGGCGTTTCTCCGCAGGCGGACAGGATGAGTAAGAGCGCTAGGTAGATCATGGCAAGACGACGCGGCGGATGCGGTGGTTGTATGTGTCGGCTATATAGAGCCGACCCTGTGGGTCAAAGTCAAGCCCGGCAGGTCGGTTGAGAGCTGCGCTGAGGGCCGATCCGCCATCGCCGGAAAATCCCTCTTCGCCGCTGCCAGCAACAGTCTCAATGATGCCGGTCGCTAGGTCGAGCGCGCGGATGCGGTGGTTAAATTCGTCGGCAATGTAGAGCCGGCCATCGGGACCAAAGGCCAAATCGCGCGGGTTGTTGAGGGCTGCGCTGAGGGCCGGTTCGCCGTCGCCGCCACCATCGGCCGCACCGCTGCCAGCCACGGTTTCGATTAGGTCGCGGTCGAAGTCAACGCGGCGGATGCGGTGGTTGAGGGCGTCGGCGATGTAGAGCCGGCCCTGCGGGCCAAAAGCTAAGCCACCGGCTGGTGCCGGGTTGGCTCCGGCTGGCATCTGCAACTGGGCTTCGCGCGGGCTGCCGCCATCGCCGGCAAACCCGGCCACGCCGGTGCCGACGACGGTGGTGATGATGCCGTCGGGGTCTATTTTGCGCACCCGTTGGTTGCGCTGGTCGAGGATGTACAGCCCGCCGTCGGGGCCTAAGACCGTCTGCGGCGGCTGGCTCAGCAGCGCGTCGCGGGCCGGACCGCCGTCGCCAGCAAACCCCGGACCTGCGCCGCAGATGACTTGGACGAGCCCGGTCTGCGGGTCGTAGAGGCGCAGCTTGTGATTGTGCCAAGCCGTCAGCAGCAGGGTGCCGTCGGCCAGCGGTAGGATATGGGTCGGGTGGTTGAGGTGGACTTCGGTGCCGGGCGCACCAGGGGGCACTTGGTCGGATTCGTCGTAGGGGCCGTCGCCGACGAAGTCCGTGCCAATGACGGTGACGAGGGTGCCCGCCGGGGTCACGCGGCGCACGCGGTGGTTGTTCCAGTCGAGGAGGTAGGGCTGACCCGAAGGGGTGAAGGTGAGATCGACGGGCCAGTAGAGGGTGGCGGCCAGCAGCGGCTGGTCCTCGCCGTTGAAACCAGCTTCGCCCGTACCGGCCCAAGTGCAGATGGTGCCAGGCGCGTCCGTGCAGAGGGATTGCGGGCTGCTATCCGGGCCGGTGCTTTTGGAGCAAGCCGTCAGCAGCAGGGCGAGGATAAGGAGTATGAGGCGGTTCGTGGACATAGTTAGTACGTTGATGCGAAACCTTAAATATACAAAAAAATGGATAATGTAAATTACCGACTGCGCAGAGGCGGTATAACGTGACCTTTCGCTCGGCCGTGCTGGGGATTGTGGTCGTGATGGCCATTGTCATGGGGGCGCCCTATTCGATTTGGATGGTGCGCTCGTCGGAGATTACGTGGTCGTATTTTCCGACGAGTGCCGGCTTTTGCTTTGTGGTGATTTTGCTGGCCAATGCGCTGGTGCGGTGGGTGCGGCCCCCGTGGGCGTTGCGGCCCGCCGAGTTGGCTACCATTGTGATCATGGGCTTGGCGGCGACCGGGATTCCGACCTTTATCGTCGGCACCTTGCTGGCGATTATTTCATCGCCGTACTACGGAGCTACCCCGGAAAACGATTGGGCGGGCAACATCCATCCCTACCTGCCCGATTGGATCGTCCCCCGCGCTGACGGCGACGCCATGCGCTGGTTCTACGAAGGGCTGCCCAAGGGCCAAGCCCTGCCGTTCGAGGCTTGGATTGGGCCGCTATTTTGGTTGTTGAGCCTGATCCTCGCCGTGTACTTCGCCTGCTTCTGCTTGGTGGTAATTTTCCGCCGCCAGTGGGTCGAACACGAGCGGCTGGTCTTTCCCCTGATGGAGATGCCGAGGTTGTTGATCGACGACGACGGGCGGGCGATTGTGCGCTCCAAGGGATTTTGGATCGGCGCGGCGATTCCACTGGGTATGATCCTCTTCAACATCATTGGCTCGTTCTACATCGGCTTTCCCAAAATCAACTTCAACCACGCCGTCAATCTGCAACTGAGCCGAGAGTTTCCCACCATCAGCCTGATGCTCTACTTCCCGGTGATCGGCTTTATGTACCTGGTCAGCACTAGCGTCTCGTTCAGCATCGTGTTTTTTTATTTGGTGGCTGTGGTGCAAGAGGGGATTACCAACCGCATCGGCTACGACGTGACGCGACCCGACGCCTTCGTCTGGGGGATGCAGTCGCTTTCTTGGCAGGCGTGGGGCGGATTTACGGCGATGGTGCTGTTGAGCTTGTGGATGGCGCGGGGCCATCTAGTGGCCGTCGTGCGGCAAGCCTTGGGGGGACGGCGGACGATAGACGACCGCGAGGAAATGGTTTCGTATCGCACGGCGGTTTGCGGATTTATGGCCGCGTTGGTCTATATCCTCGGCTGGTTGTGGCGGTCTGGGATGGATCTCCACATTGCCGCGCTCTTTGTCTTTGGCGTGTTGGTCGCCTATTACGGCATCACGCGGCTGGTGGTGCAGGCCGGGGTTTATTTTTTGACGCCGCCGGTGGGTGCTCAGGCTTTTGCGTTGGCGATAACCGGCACGAGTATCGGCGGGCACAATTTGGTGGCGCTGGGGGTTTCCTATACGTGGTTCGGGGATGTGCAATCGCTCTTTATGCCAGCGGCAGCGCACGGCGCACGGCTCGGCGAACTGTACCGGATTCGCCGGTCGATGGCCTTGGCGCTGGGTATTGCTGCGGTCGTAGGCTTCACTACCTGTCTCTATTTCGTCCTCTCGCTGTGCTACAAATACGGCGCGGGCAATTTTGGCTCTTGGTACTTTATCGCCGGCGGTGGTGCGGGCGGCATGGCGTATAACGGGGTGATCCGCCACTTCAACGATCCTTGGCCGACCGACTGGAACAAGCTGTCCTACTTTGGGATTGGCATGGTGGTTTATTCGGTTTTGGCTTTCCTCCAGTATCGCTTGCACTGGTGGCCGCTGCACCCAGTGGGCATTGCGGTAGCCCCGCTGTGGATGACCCGGCTCATCGCATTTTCGGTCTTTCTGGCGTGGGTGGCCAAGAGCGCGATTATGCGCTATGGGGGGGTCGCGGCGTACCGCCAGGCGCGGCCGTTTTTTATGGGATTGATCGCCGGGTATTTCTTGGGGATTGGGTTGTCGTATTTGGTGGATATTTTCTGGTTTATGGGCGAGGGACACGCTTATTTTCATGGGTGAGTGGCGTTTGCGAGCCGCGCACTCACGAGCCGATTCAAACTCACCCCTTGCTCGGCCGCTTGTATGGCGAGAGCGCGGTGCGATTCCGGTGGCAAACGCACCATGAACTTTCCACTATAGCTGCGGTTAGCTATTGGCTCTGGTACGGCTTCTCCAGTGGTGCGCATGTCTGCGAGGCACTCGCGCACAAGGCGCTGGATGCCGGACAACGCCGCAGCAGGCGTAGGCGCTAGCCAACTCAGCGATGGGAATTCAGCGCATAGACCCACATGTTCGTTGTCTTCAGCCGACCACGTGATGCGATAAGTATAATGGTCGCTCATCTCGTGCCCTCCAGTTTCTCGATTGCTTTGACGACTTGGCGGACTTGATATGGCTTGGCCATGCCCTTGGCGTTTTGGATGTTTACTCGCGGATCGCCCAACCACGGTGTCCGGTAAACTCTATGGCTGGTGCTTTTCTGGCGCGGTTCCCCGAAATATGTGTCGCACACCTTGGCGAGATCCGCGAACCGCACTCCCTTCGGATTATTGCGAATCACCTTGAGGATTTCCGCTGTGTTCGCCATAAGGATATGATACCGATAATGATACTATAAGTCAAGAAAAGACGACTTCTCCATTGAGCCGCTGTCACGGGCGAGGAGTATGCCTCCCCCCACGCTTGAACCTCCCTCGCCGATACCCTATCTTGACAGCCGCTCGTCCCATTCTACAGACAAAGCAAATTTCATGGCCAAATTACTCAATGCGTTCTTCTTAGTCTTCGCTGTCGTGATGATTGCGGTCGTCGGTTTCGGCGATCCGGGCGCAGTCAATCGCGCGGTAAACGATTTCTTCGGTTGGGCACCCAACCCGCCCGTAGAGGCGCGGATGGTAGATCCTGAGCAAGCCGCCGAGCTTCGCGCCTTGGTCTCAGGCATTGACGAAGCGGACATTGCCGCTGAGATCGTGCGCTTTGCCGCCTTCGGCTCGCGGGTGCCGGGATATGCGGGGGAGCGGCAGGCCCGCTACTACGTGCGCCAGCGGTTTGAGGCGCTGGGGCTGGAGGACGTGCAGAGCGAGGCATTTAAGGTGGCCGTGCCCATAGATCGCGGCGGCGAGCTGGTGGTGCAAGGCGGCGACAGTAAACGGCTCTACAGCTTGTGGCCCAATGGGGTGCGCACGCCCTCGTTGGGGCCGGCCGGCGTGCGCGGTCCTCTGATCTACGGAGGTCAAGGGGAACTCAAAGCGCTGGACGGTCAGCCCGTGCAGGGCAGCGTCGTGCTCTTGGACTTTGCCAGCGGCCAGGACTATCTCCACGCCGCATCGCTGGGGGCTAAGGCCATCGTCTTCTTCGACAACGGCGGCGTCAACCGCGAGCAGGCCGCGGACAAGTTCCTCAAGGTGCCGGTTGACATCCCGCGATTTTGGCTTGAGCGGCAAGATGCGCTCGACTTGGTGGCGCGTCTGCAAGACGGGCCGGTTGCCGTCCACTTGAATGCGCGGATGGATTGGGAAGGGGTGGAAGCGCATAACGTGTATGGCTACTTGCCCGGATCGCCAGAGATGCTGCCGGCCAAGAGCCGCGAAAAGCCGCAGGTGTGGCAGGACCAAACCATTGTCATCCAAGCCTATTACGACGCCATCTCGGTCGTGCCGGCCCTCGCCCCCGGAGCGGAAAATGCGGCTGGGATCGTCGCTCTACTCCAGCTAGTGGAACTGCTTAAAGAATATCGCCCGCACTACTCGGTGCTCTTTTTGGCGACCTCTGGGCACTTTGAGGGCTTGTCTGGGATCAATGATTTTCTCTACCGGCACAGCCGCCGCAGCGACTATTTCCGCGAGCGCATGAGCGCGACCGAGCGCATTGACTTTGACCTGATGCTATCGCTGGATCTGTCGAGCCACGCCGACCGCACGGCCAGCTTTGGCATGGGCACCTTCTACAATCCCAAGTGGCGCACCGACAACTACGTCAAATACATGTTGACGCCCTATTCCAAGCGGCTGAGTCTTGCGGTCGAAGAGACCTTTGGCGACACCACGCGCCACTACGAGGGCATTGCCCCGCCTAAGCGCACGTGGAAAAACTTCATGCCCATCCCGCTCGCCTTTGCCAGCGAGGCCGCGGCCTTCGTCGGTCAGAAGGCGCTCGCCCTTGCCACGGCCAACGACGCGCGCGAGCGGATCGACACGCCGCTCGACTTGCCGGAAGCAGTGGACGTGCAAAACCTCACGCGGCAGATCCAGACGCTCGCGGCCATGTTGGCGTGGGCCGGCCGCGACGCCGAGCTGCTCAAGCCAACCAAGTTGGAGTTGGAAGACTACGGCCACAGCCTAGCGGGTGCGATCTATTGGTTCGACCGCGACGTCAATTTTGCCGTGCCCAAGAAGCCGGTGCCGCAAGCGCTGGTGACCTATCAGCAACTCGGCCCGAACTCGGTCGGCGGGGTTCGCACCTTGATCGCGCAAGAGGCCGACGACGCGGGCCGCTTCCGCTTCGACATCATGCGCAACAAGCTGGACAACGCGATCCGCGCGTATGAACTCGATCCCTACGGCGAGATCATCTCGGCACCGGACATGGGCCAAGAGGGCGACGAGACGTACCCGACTGTGCATCCCTGGGGCTGGTGGGAAAACGAGATGCTGCAAGTGCTCTTCGAGTGCCGGGCGCTGAGTCTGTTCGAGACCGTTGACTCGCGCTATCTGTCGGTCTTGGACCACGTGACCGTGCTCGACGAGCGCGACGGCGTGCCGCAGTCGTGGGGAGCCGACTTTGTCGAAAGGCAGAGCAATGAGGAGGGCAAGGTAACGCTCGCCTCAGTGGTGTACGCCCAGCCCGGCACCCGAGTCAAAGCCCTGATGAGCACGAGCCTTTTCGGCGTGCGCTACCTGCTGAGCGGCGCGCCCGCCGCATGGGTGGCCGAGCCGGTGCGCCCTGAAGACGTGGATGAGGCGACGATAGAGCAGGCTCTCGGCCGCGGCTATCTGGTGGATCAAGGTGTGGTGCTTCGCCCTGGGTATGCGGCCGCGCGCGACATGTGGGTTCTCGACGATGTGCGGATCAAGCAGTTGGCGCGCTACGGGGTGCGCAATGACAAGTTCATGCGCCTGCACGAAGAGGCGCGCTTGGCCTTGTTGGAAGCCGAAGAGCACTTGCAGGCGCAGCGCTACAGCGAGTTCAAGCGGGCCACGCGCAAGGCGTGGGGTCTGGAAGGGCGGGGCTACCCAGATATCAAATCGACTGCAGACGACACGGTCTATGGGGTGATCTTCTACTTCGCGCTGCTGCTGCCGTTTTCGTTTTGCTGCGAGCGGCTGTTCTTCGGCTTTGCCGACATCCGCCGTCAAGTAGCGGGCGCGGCGTTTTTCTTTTTGGCGATCTTCCTCATCATGCGCTTTATCCACCCGGCCTTCAAGCTGAGTTCGTCACCGTACATCATCTTTTTGGCCTTCGTCATCTTCGCCATCGGCGGCACGGCCCTGATGATGATCTTAGGCCGCTTTACCCGCGCCGTCGGCCAGCGCAAGCGGGCCGCTGCCGGCGTCCACGAAGCGGACATCGGTCGCCTCAGCGCCACAGCCGCGGCCGCGTCGCTGGGGATTTCCAATCTTCGCAAGCGCAAGTTGCGCACCGCACTGACGGTTGTCACGCTGACGCTGTTGACCTTTACGGCCCAGGCCTTCACCTCGGTGCAGAGCTATCTCAAGTTCTATCAGATTCCCCGCCCGAATGAGCCCAGCTACGAAGGTGCCCTGCTGCGCGACCGCGGCTGGAAGGGCTTGCAGCTATCGGTGCTCGACTATGCGGAGAGCGCGTTTGGCGATCGCGCGCAGGTGCTGCCGAGGTCGTGGATCACCTCTAAGGTCATTGGCGAGCGGGCCTATATCGACATTGAACACAAACAGGCGCAGAAGAAGAGCTTTGCCTCGGCACTCCTCGGGGTGACTCCAGGCGAAGGCGCGCTGATGGGGCTGGAAGGGCTGTTGGTGGGGCCGGAGAGCCGTTGGTTTGTTGATGGCGAGCGCGATGTGTGCATCCTGCCAGCGGCTATGGCGGAGATCTTGGGCATTGGCCCGGAGGATGTGGGCACGGCCCACATTGGGCTGATGGGGCGGTCCTATCGGGTGATTGGCCTAATCGACGGCGAGGTCATCGACGGTCTGCGCGACTTGGACAACGAGAGTCTGATGCCGGTAGATACGGTCGCCGAGGCCAAGAAGATGGAGGAAATGGCCGGCTTAGACCCGCGTCTGATGGACACGGCCGCGATTGAGACCTTTACCCATCTGATGGCCAACAACGTGGCGTTTTTGCCCTACCAGCAGGTAGTAGATTTGGGCGGTACGCTGCGCTCCATTGCCATCGCCGGTTTTGCCGACCGGGAGACTTTGCTCGCCGAGGTGGAGGAATTCGTGTCGCGGGTGGCCGTGCCGCTTTTTGTCGGGGCTGGCGACCGCGTGCGGGTGTACACCTCTATGGGGTCGGCGTCTTTGGCTGGGATCGGCAATCTCTTCGTGCCCTTGTTGATCGCCTCGCTGATCGTGCTCAACACCATGCTCGGGGCCGTGTACGAGCGCTCCGGCGAGATCGGGGTGTATTCGTCGGTGGGGCTGGCACCGAGCCACATTGCCGCGCTCTTTATCGCCGAGGCCCTCGTGTTTGCCATTGTCGGCGCGGTGCTGGGCTATTTGGTAGGGCAGACTACTACTTTGCTGCTGGCGCACTACGCGCTGTTGGGCGGGATGTTTCTCAATTACTCGTCGCTGTCGGCGATCTTTTCGACCTTGGTGGTAATGGTGGTGGTGGTGCTCTCGACCTTGTATCCGGCGCGCAAGGCCGCGGCCATGGCCGTGCCCGACGTGACGCGGCGCTGGGAGTTCCCCCCGCCCGACGGCGACGACTGGCGCTTTGATTTTCCCTTTACGCTGGGCAAGGGCGATGCTTTAGGCTCGTGCGCGTACCTGCACCGGGTCTTCTCGTCGTATGGCGAGGGATCGGTAGGCGATTTTATGACCGAGGGCGTGGATTTCCACTTGGAGCAAGGCGGCGCACAGCCGGTCTATCTGTTGGAGTTGATGGTGTGGCTCGCGCCCTACGATTTGGGAGTGAGCCAGCGGGTGTTCTTGCGCACCTTGCCGACCGACGACATTCCGGGCATTTACCGCATTGAGATGCACTTGCAGCGCATAAGCGGCGATGTGGTGAGCTGGCAGCGGCTCAACACCAGTTTTCTCAACGTGCTGCGCAAGCGCTTCTTGGTCTGGCGGACGATTGCGCCCGAGGTGAGGGAGGAATACTTGATTGAGGGCGAGAAGTTGGCGCAGGGGACGAGGGTGGCGGTTTAGCTAACGAGAGAGACGCCTGAGTACTGTTCGGCCAAGCCACTCTTGAAAAGGTGTTGGCGAAGACGCTTGCGATGTCCGTGGTAATGAGGTTCAGTCTTCGCCATTATCCTGTCCCTTGAATTTGTGCAAATATTCGCGCCCCGCCGTCGTCAGGCGATAGCGTTGCTTACTGCTGCGCGGTTTGTCGGGAATCGTCATTTCGATTAGGCCGGCCTGTAGGGCGGGGAGCAGATAGGTTTTACGGACGTGTTCCGTATCTTTCAGGCCCAAGGCTTCTTGGATCTGTTTTCTGTTCATCTCGCCCGATATTACCTCTAACAGACGCACTTGCGGGGTAACTTGCGGGGTAACTTGCGGGGTAACTTGATCTTCTAGTGCCCGCACCTCGGGATCCGGTCGGAAAACAACGACGAAAAAGGCTCCCCGGACCTTAAACTCCGGTTCTGGACAGCCCTGTTCTCGCGCCTCGTCCCGAATGCGGCGAATGCCAGTGCCCGCCTTCTCGATAAATTCGATGCGGTGGAGCAGATCGGCGATTAATGGATTGCGGCGGATGCTCTCGCGGCCGAGTTCGGACAACTTCAGGCCTGTTGGCAATGTACCGGGACTTATCACCTCAATGCGATTGGCGTAGATCTCGACGAAGACGTTGGCCCCCTCGAAAAACCAATCGCGGTGCATGACCGCGTTGGTGATGGCCTCGCGCAGCGCCTCCATCGGGTATTCTGGGATGTTCTCGCGACGCAGGCTTTCGATGCGATAGGCCGTGCGGGTATTGCGCTCAATGAAGCTCAGGGCGTCCTCAATGTCGGCCACAATACCGCCGTCAAAGTCTCGTCGGTCGAGGATATGCACTTTGTCCGCGCCCTTGCCCAGCAGGCAGGTAATGTATGCCTCTGGGAAGAAGTGGCGCACGTTCTTGGCGAAGAAGAGCACGCCCGCGTTGCGGAAGAGCAGCTTGTCGCCCGTCCGCTCGGCAGCCTCGATGTTGACCAATACGTCTTCGACTGGCGGTTGTCCACTGATGCCGGACAGCTTGAGCCAGGCGTCGTACTTGTCGCGGTCGAAGTCCTCCGGGTAGTGGAAACGGGGACAGGGCGAGAGATCGAACCGGATCACGCCCTCACTGCGAAAAAATCGCGGATTTCGTCGCGGCTGAGCTTTTGGGTCACCGCACCCTGACGCCAGAAGAAGCCCTCGCTACACTGCACTGGCTTGGCGTCGCTTTCTCGTACGTGCACTGCTAATACGTCATCCACCGGCTCCACTAGCACCTTCACCGGAGGGTCGCAGTTGCGGGCGATGTCTTGAATACGGGCGCGTAGGGCATTGGAATCTTTGACGCCGGTCATCGTGCCATCATCGCGCACCCCGAGCAGGAGCTTGCCCCCGACTGTGTTGGCCATGGCCACGAGCTCCCGTGAGAACGACGATGAGAGGCTCTCTTTGAACTCAAGCGTGGTGCCTTCGCCTTGCTGAATGAGAATATCAAGGTCAGCAGGTGTCATAGATTTTGAGGTCGCCGGTGCAGCTTGGTTGTGGAATTGACCCGCGTTGCGTGATGAGACTGCCTCAATTGATAGGGTTTACGCGCTTGATGTCAAGCAGGTGGGGTGCTATCAAGCCGATTGGAGTGGGCGCATCCTGCCTCTGGTATTGTCTCGCCCCCGTCGTCCTATACTTTAATGCAAGCAAAAAGACGAATGCGATATAAAATGGAAAATCGAGTGAATTATACGTTGCTGCACATTGACCGGCCCGAAGAGCTGGCCGCGTACGCACGTGCCCGAGGATGGCTTTTGCCGACGGAATCGGTGTGTGCATTAGGCCGAGCTGGCGAAGGGAACATGAACCTCACCCTGCGCGTGCAGACCGCAGAGCGTTCTTTCATACTCAAGCAGGCGCGTCCTTGGGTCGAGAAGTACCCGGCCATTCCCGCGCCCAAGGAACGGGTGTTGGTGGAAGCCGCCTTTTACCAAGCCGTTGCTGATTGCCCACTGGTGGCCGAGCGCATGCCCGGTTTCTTGGGTTGGGACGAGGAGAATTTTGTCGCCGCGTTTGCCGACTTGGGGGAGACCGCAGATTGTACCGATTTGTACAATGATGGCGGAGTCGCGTTTGCTCCCTTGCCGGATCTGTGTCAGTGGTTGGCGGCCTTGCACCAAGCGACGTTTGACGAGCCGACCCGAGCGCGCTTGGAAAACCGCGCCATGCGCCAGCTCAACCATGAGCATCTGTACTGCTTCCCACTGCGCCCGGACAACGGCCTCGACCTCGACGCGATCACGCCTAGACTGGCGCGGGCCGCCCGGGCCTTGCAAGATGACGCAGTGTATTGCAGCGCCATTGCCGAGTTGGGTGCGCTCTACTTGGAAAACGGTTCCTGCCTGTTGCACGGAGACTTCTATCCGGGAAGCTGGGTGCGCGCTGGCGGGGACGTGTGGATCATCGACCCGGAGTTTTGCTTCTTTGGTCCGCCGGAATTCGACGTGGGCATTCTCGTCGGCCACCTGTTGCTCGCCGGTCGCCCCTTGGAACTAGCGCACTCGGTGTTTGACCACTACGGCGCTAGCCCTTCGCTTTCCCATAGCTTGGTGCTGCAATTTGCCGGCATGGAGATTATGCGGCGGCTCATCGGCGTGGCCCAATTGCCGCTGGCTGCTGATTTGCCGCGCAAGGAGGCGCTGTTGGAGACCTCGCGGGAGTTGGTACTTGGTCGAAACTGTGAACGCGTTGCAGCCGATGGATAAATTGCCGGATGTCATTCCCCTGACGCCCTATTACCGGGAGATGGTGTGGGGCGGTCGTCGCTTAGCTGCGCTCTACGGCAAGGCCCTGCCAGACGATGCGCTCATTGGCGAATCCTTTGAACTGTCGGCGTACGAGGGCCGCGAGAGTCGGGCGGCGGATGGTCGCTCGTTGCGCGAGTTGGTGGAAACGCATCGCGCCGACTTGGTCGGTACTGCGGTATGGGCGCGCTACGGTGGGCGTTTTCCCCTGCTTATTAAGCTGCTCGACGCTCAGCAAGACTTGTCGATTCAAGTACATCCCGACGACGAGTACGCTCAGCGCAAGGGGTTGGTCGATAGCGGCAAGATGGAGGCTTGGTACGTGCTGCAATCGGACGGCGGTCGCGTGGCTTGTGGGTTGGCTGAGGGCGTGAGCCGCGCGGAGTTTATCGCCGCCCACGCAGCCAACCGCGTCGCCGAGGTTGTCCGCTTTTATCCGGTCGCGCAAGGGGACGTGCTCTTTGTGCCGCCGGGTACGGTACACGCCCTGTGTCGGGGGGTCGTCCTGTACGAGGTGCAGCAAACGAGCGACCTGACCTTCCGCATCTACGACTACGGCCGGCCGCGCGAGCTGCACTGGGAGCAGGCCCTTGAAGTCATCGACTTTGCCCAACGTCTGCCTGGGCCGGTGCCGCATCCCGTGCTGCGGGGCCAAGTGCTGGTAGAATCCGAGCACTTTGTGCTGCGCGGCTGCGGCTTAGACAGCGGCCAAGCCGAGCATCGGGCCGAGGGATCGTTTCTGGCGCTGACGGTCGTTCGTGGTCGGGCGTGCGTGGGGGAGTGCGCCTTGGGCACGGGTGCGACTGCACTGGTGCCGGCTGGACGCGTTTGCGAGGTCGCGCCGCTGGGAGGCGAAAAATTGGAGTATCTAATCGCTTCCGTCCCCGCTTGAAAAGCCTTGCTGGAACGCCAACCCCGCTTATCATTAATCAACCAACGCAACCACAAACAACGAAGGAGTGTATTGTGAGTCTATTTTCGCTAGAGGGAAAAGTTGCTCTCGTCACCGGCGCTAGTCGCGGCATTGGTCGCGGCGTGGCCGCAGGCATGGCTGAAGCCGGGGCCACGGTTATCTGCGCCGCTCGCACCCGCAGCCAGCTCGACGAAGTCGTCGCCGCTATTGAGGCCGGCGGCGGCAAGGCCCGTGCGGTCGAATTGGACATGGCCGACTTAGAGGGCATGGATGCGGCCTTGGAGCAATGCGGCCCCATAGACATCCTGTTCAACAATGCCGGCATGAATATCCGCCAGCCCATTGTCGAGGTCTCGGAGGAAAACTACGACCAGATCATGGCTGTCAATCTCAAGGGTCTGTACTTCCTCAGCCAGAAGGTCGGTCGCCAGATGATCGAGCGCGGCCAAGGCGGCAAGATCATCAACATCGGCTCGCTGACCACGGGCTACGCCCTTGCCAAAGTGTCGGTGTACACTGCGACTAAAGGGGCCGTCGGCCAGCTCACCAAGGGCCAAGCCATTGAGTTCGGGTCGCACAACATCCAGGTCAACGCCATCTGCCCGGGCTTTATAATCACCTCGCTCAGTGAAAAGCTGTGGGCCGACGACACCATGCGTGCTTGGGGCGAGGGGCGGGTTGTGCTCAACCGCTTGGGGACGCCTGAAGACTTGGTCGGCACAGCCGTCTTTCTCGCCGCGCCAGCTTCGGATTACGTCACCGGGCAGTGCATTTACGTCGATGGCGGCTTCATGGCCGGCGACGAGTGGCCCTTGCCGCCGGTGGCTGGTAGTAAGTAGTCGAGACGCATGTCAAGAGGCTTGTTGGGGCGGTAGGAGTGTTGGGCGCATCGCCGAAATCGCGCTGATTTTATGATATTATGTATACACAATATCATAAGGCGGCATAACCGCAGAAGGAGAGGAAACGATGGATGCGAAACATAGTGCGTTTTCGGACCGAATGTGGACGGTGCTGAGATTCATCCCGGCGTTTTGCCTAGCCTTGTTAGTCAGCGGCTGCGATGGTTCCAATTCGTCGCCGGTTGGCGTCAGTACTGAGTGGAATGAGGGAGGATATAAGATACACCGCCTGACCGACAACCTCGGCGATGACGAGTCTCCTTCGTGGTCTCCTGATGGTCACTCCATCGCGTTCACCTCAGACCGCGACGGCACCAACGGAGACATTTACGTGATGGACGCGGATGGGGACAACGTGCGTCGCTTGACCAACCACCGTAGCCAAGACAGGTCTCCTTCATGGTCGCCCGATGGACGCTCCATCGCCTTCTCTTCCGTCCGCGACGGTAACGATGGTTACTATGAGATTTACGTGATGGATTCGTCGGGGAATAACGTGCGTCGCCTGACCAACCACGAGGGAATTGACCGGGAGCCTTCGTGGTCGCCCGATGGACGCTCCATCGCCTTTACCTCCTTCCACGACGGCAACTACGAGATTTACGTGATGGATTCGTCGGGGGACAATCTGCGAAACCTGACCAATCACCCGAGCGACGACGCGGATCCTACGTGGTCTCCCGATGGGCGCTCCATTGCCTTTGACTCCGACCGCGACGGAATCGGGGATATTTACGCGATGGACGAGGACGGGGGCAACGTGCGCCGTTTGACCAACCACCGCAAGCAAGACGCATCTCCTTCGTGGTCTCCGGATGGACGCTCTATCGCCTTCTTTTCTCTGCGCGACTCCGACCCTGCGATCGAAGGGATCAATCCTGAGATTTACGTGATGGACGCGGACGGGGATAACGTGCGCCGCCTAACCAGCCACAATGCTTGGGACTTTGCTCCCTCGTGGTCTCCGGACAGCCGTTTCGTCGTCTTCTACTCCAACCGCGGCGACAACAGGGACGTTTACGTGACAGAGGTATTTGGCAGATCGAATAGGGGGCGGCGACCTTAGCGCGATGTTGATAGATCGTTACGGTAGGTGATCTTCGGGTTCCGGCGGTTGGCCTCCGTCTCGTCGCAGCAGGCGGCGAGCCGCTTCAATATCGGCTTGGGTGCCGCGTTCGGTGAAAAACTCGGCGGTCTTCATAGCGGCGATCTTTTCGGCGATGGCTGTGTTTACGAACTGATTGATGCTCGTACCGTCGGCTTTGCTGATATCGGCGACTGCTGCCTTCAAGGAGGTCGGCATCCGCAATAGGTAGGTGCTGGTTGGTTTTTTCATTTCTGTATTCTCCGCAAGGCTTGTTGGGGCGATAGGAGCGCAATCCCAAAACGTTTGGGCGTCTCGCCGAAATCTCGCTGATTGAAAGTGACTAGCGCATCGGCGTTGCCGTTGATGGCGGTTTCGAGGACCATTTCGTCGGCCGGGTCGCGAAGCTGTGGACGCCAGAGAAACCACGGCGAGACGGGCTCAGCAACTGCACAGAGGGCGGAGATGATCGTACCGACCTCGGCCTCACTGAGACCCGAAACCGCTCGCTGCGCCGGATCGCGACATACTGCCTCGTATTCCAGTGCAAGGGCCACGGCAAGCACCAGCGTGAACGCCCGACTCAGAGCGCGATCAAGCAATGCGGCCGAGGCTCCGGTCGGACTACGCAGCCCGGCGACGACAATATTGGTGTCTAGAACGAGGCGCATGATATCATATAAGATATGACATTGTGGACGATTCTCAACAGTGCATTCTCCCTAAGAGGAAACTATTAGTATCTCTTGCGGGGATGGTTGAAACCCTTCGCCTTTAGAATCAGCAAGGGTTATTTTCCTGTCGCTATGCGGTGTTATACTTTAATGCCTCGTACCAAAACCGAATCTAACTACCTCGCTTTATAAGCGAAGGGCATTTTAGTTTGCGCTATTGACGACCATTTCCACCCTAATGAGGAGTTAGCTCGCATGTCTGAAGTTTATGAACCTAATGCCGATTTACGCGACCGCGCTCACGTCAAAAGCATGGACGAGTATCGGGAAGAGTACGCGCGCTCCATTGCCGACCCAGAGGCGTTTTGGGCCGCGAAGGCCGCGGAGTTTCACTGGTTCAAGAAGTGGGATACTGTGCGGTCGTACAACTACGACATGGACGCGGGGCCGATTGCGATTGAGTGGTTTGCCGGTGGCCAGACCAACATCGCGTACAATTGCCTCGACCGGCACCTCGATGCCAAAGGCGATCAGATCGCCATCATCTGGGAGGGCAACGAGCCGGGGGAAGACGCCACGCTGACTTATAGAGAGCTGCACGAACAGGTCTGCAAATTCGCCAACGTGCTCAAGGCACGCGGCGTCAACAAGGGCGACCGCGTCTCCATCTACCTGCCGATGGTGCCCGAACTGGCCATTGCCATGCTGGCCTGCGCCCGTATTGGCGCGATCCACTCGATTGTGTTCGGCGGTTTTTCCGCGGACGCGCTCGCCGACCGCATCGTCGATTCCACCTGCACTACCGTCATCACTTGCAACGGCACCCATCGCGGCGACAAGCCGATCCTGATGAAGCCCGTGGCGGACCAAGCTATGGCCGACGCGGATGCGCGCATGGATGCCGAGGTGGCGACCTGCATCGTGGTCGATCGCGCGGACTTTGCCGTGGATATGCAGGCTGGCCGCGACTGCTGGTGGCACGAGTTGATGGCCGATGCGGACGCCGACTGCGCTTGTGAGGTCATGGACGCCGAGGATCCGCTCTTCATCCTCTATACCTCCGGGTCCACCGGCCAGCCCAAGGGCGTGCAGCATACGGTCGGGGGGTACATGGTCTATACGGGCACCACGCACAAGTACGTCTTCGACTATCAGGACGGCGACATCTACTTCTGCGCGGCCGACATCGGCTGGGTCACTGGCCACTCGTATATCGTATATGGTCCGATGGCCAACGGCGCGACCACCGTGATGTTCGAAGCCATTCCCACCTATCCCAACCCGGATCGCTACTGGCAGACTATTGAGAAGTGGAACGTCAATCAGTTCTACACGGCCCCGACCGCCATCCGCGCGATTGCCGCGGCCGGCGAAGAGTGGCCCGCTGGCTACGAGATGCCCTCCCTGCGCCTGCTGGGCACGGTCGGCGAGCCGATCAACCCCGAGGCTTGGCGCTGGTATCACAAAAACGCCGGCAAGGAACGCTGTCCCATTGTCGATACGTGGTGGCAGACCGAGACCGGCGGCATCCTCATTTCGCCGTTGCCTGGGGCGACTCCAACGAAACCCGGCTCGGCCACCTTTCCCTTCTTCGGTATTGAGCCGGTCGTGCTCGACCCGGAGAAAGGCACGGAGATAGAAGGCAACGGCGTCGTCGGCGTCTTGGCCATGCGCGCTCCTTGGCCAGGGCAGATGCGCACGGTGTACGGCGACCACGAGCGCTTTGAGCAGACCTATTTCCAGCAGTATAAGGGCTACTATTTTACGGGCGACGGCTGTCGGCGCGACGAGGATGGCTACTACTGGATCACCGGCCGCGTCGATGACGTGATCAATGTCTCCGGCCACCGCATGGGCACGGCGGAAGTCGAGAGTGCATTGGTGCTACACGCCAAGGTGGCCGAGGCCGCGGTCGTTGGTTTTCCGCACGACATCAAGGGCGAGGGCATTTACGCGTACGTGACGCTCAACGCTGGTGAGGAGTACACCGATGCGCTCAAAGACGAGCTCAAGCGACAGGTGCGCACGGCAATCGGCCCGATCGCTACCCCGGATGTCATCCACTGGGCGCCGGGGTTACCCAAGACGCGCTCGGGCAAGATCATGCGCCGCATCCTGCGCAAAATAGCTACCGACGAGACCGACTCCATCGGCGACACCTCGACGCTAGCGGATCCAGCGGTTGTGGACTCGCTCATTGCCAATAAGTAGCCAGATCAACTTGGAACGAGGTTTGAACATACAAGTAGGAGAGACGACATGCTCGATATAAAGACGGAATTGCAAAAATTTGCTAAAGATGGGCAATTTCTCGACGCCCATTACGAGAAGTTATTAGAGCAGTACCCAGAACAGTGGGTAGCCGTATTTGACGAGCAGGTCGTCGGGGCTGGTTTCGACTTTGATCAGCTCTTGGACGACCTGAAGGCTCGTGGGCTGCCACTAGGCCGAACAGTGATCGAGAAGGTCTCAGCCGAAGATGAAGTTTGGATCTTGGCCGTTCAATGATCCAAGGATATTTTCGCTCAACCGGCTTCGTAAAACGGCCTTATGTGAACGGATCTATTCATCTCCCCGATATGGGCCTCTCTGGAATAGATGTTCGATTCTTAATCGATACCGGTGCGGATCGCACGTTGCTCGGACATCGCGATGCTCGGCGAATGTCTGGGGTCTATGGGATTGATCTGACACAATTACGGACGGGATTGCCGTTTCAGGGCATAGGTGGCTTATCTACAAAGCGATATGTGGTTCAGGCCGTGCTGGAGTTCGGCGTTTTTTCGACAGGCTTGGACCTTGCCATTCTCGAACCTGTGTCTGGACAACCTTCCAGCATTCCTTCCCTATTGGGCAGGGATGTCTTGGCGCATTTCGCGCTGTTCATGGAAGAGCGGACGAATAGGGTTCTGCTATTGGAGCCTGCCGAAGCGGATAAGCTCGGCTTGCGTCCCAAGGCAAGTTAAGGCGTTTAATGGCTAGTGCCGTTTTACAAAAATGACGGCCAATACCTTTGCCCTGCCTAAAGGCAGCGAGTACAACTTTGCCCACGAGTGGTTGGAGACCAATGGCTTGGGCGGTTGGGCTTCCTCTACGGTCAGCGGCGCGCACACTCGGCGCTACCACGGCCTGTTAGTCGTGGCGACTCGTCCGCCGGTCGGCCGGGTGGTGTTGCTCTCGCGGCTCGACGAGACTTTGGTCCTACCCACAAGACGCGTCGAGCTAAGTTGCAGCATTTTTCCCGGAGTCATTCATCCACGGGGCGACCAATGGCTGACGGCCTTCGCGCCCGAGCCGGTGCCGACGTGGATATACGCGGGGGATGGGTGGGTGTTGCGCAAGCGGCTAGCCTTGCTCGCGGGCGAGCACGCCTTGGTCGTCGCGTACGAACTAGTGGAGGCGTCTGAGCCGCTTTGTTTGGAGTTGCGTCCCTTTTTCGCGGGTCGGGACTATCACCACTTGATGCAGGCCAACGATCAAGTGGATCCAATAGCTGATTGGACTGAGGACGCGCTGGTTTATCAGCCTTATCGAGATCAGCCCACCGCGCACCTCCTTGCCCCGGACGCGTGCTGGGAGGCCGACCCGGACTGGTACTACAACTTCCAATATCCGCGCGAGGAAGAGCGCGGCCTCGATCACAGCGAAGACCTGTTCACGCCCGGTCACCTGCGTCTGCGACTCGTCCCTGGAGAGACTGTTGGCGTACTGGCGGCGACCGAGCTTTCCTCCTGCCGCGACCCCCTTGCACTCCTAGCTGACGAGATTGACCACCGCCAGCAGGTGGAGGTACGCGCTCCTTGGGCCGCTGATCCTTTGCTGGGGTCGCTGGCGCGGGCGGCCGATCAGTTCCTGGTGCGGCGCGGCGACGGTCTGCACACCATTGTCGCGGGCTACCACTGGTTCACGGATTGGGGCCGGGACACGATGATCGCCCTGCCCGGTCTCTGTTTGGTCACTGAGTGCTTTGCCGAGGCGCGGGACATCTTCGCGGCGTTTGCCGAGCACGTCAGCGAGGGCATGATCCCCAACCGCTTTCCCGACGCGGGAGAGGTTCCCGAATACCACGCAGTGGACGCGACGTTGTGGTTTTTTGTCGCGCTCTACAAGTATTTGCAATACACCGAGGACTACGAGTTTGCCCGTGAGCTATGGCCGACGCTAGAAGACATAGCCGCTTGGCACGAGCGCGGCACGCGCTATCAGATCCGGGTTGATGCCGATGGTCTGCTCGCGGCTGGGGAGCCGGGAGTGCAATTGACGTGGATGGACGCCAAGATCGGCGATTGGGTGGTCACGCCGCGCATGGGCAAGCCGGTGGAGGTTAATGCGCTCTGGTACAATGCGCTCAAAGTTTTGCAGCACTTGGCCGAGACATTTGGTCAGCGCACCGATTACGGCCAACGCGCCGCTGAGGTGCGCGCGTCTTTTGAGCGCCTGTTCTGGTGCGAAGAGCGGGGGTACCTATGCGACGTGGTCGCGCCCGAGGGGCCGGATTGGGCGATCCGTCCCAATCAAGTTTTCGCGCTCTCGCTGCCCTTTCCGCTCGTCGAAGGCGAACGGGCGCGGCGGATCTTATCCGTGATTGACGAACACTTGCTGACTCCGCGCGGCCTGCGCAGCCTCTCGCCGAGCGATCCGGCGTACTGCGCCCGATATGCGGGTGGACCTTGGGAGCGCGATAGTGCGTATCACCAAGGAACGGTGTGGGGCTGGCTCATCGGCCCGTACATCACCGCCCTCTGCCGTTGCCACGGCCGCGTGGGCCGTCAGCGCGGCCGCGCCCTCCTCGACGGCTTTGTCGCGCACCTGAACGAGGCGGGCTTGGGCACGGTCTCGGAGATATTTGACGCCGAGCCGCCTTTTGCGCCGCGCGGCTGCATCGCCCAGGCGTGGAGCGTGGGCGAGTTGTTGCGGGCTGGGGTCGAGGATATGTATGGAAAAGGAGGTGAGGATGATGTCTGAGCGCTCTAAAGATGTGATAGATCGAGTTCGAGCCATCCGCCGGAAGATATCCGAAGAAGTTGGGAACGATCCAGAGGAACTCGTCCGCCATTATCAGGAGTTGGACGAGAAGTGTCGGGCCAGAGTACTCCGCAGAAAACAGACTTCGCAAAAGAAATAAGTGCTGGCTAAACTGCTCTTGGAACGGCGCACTCTTGACAGAAGTCAACGCAGCCCTTTTAATAGCCCAATCAAAGAACGGCGCAGGTGTCCGCTGTTGTATGGAAGCGGAAGAATAGGGAAGGCAGTGCAAATCTGCCGCGGTCCCGCCACTGTGACCGGTTGACGGCCCACCAGCCGTCGCGTCCCCGACATCAGCCACTGATCCCCACGTGGACCGGGAAGGAGTCGGGCGGCACATAACCGGAAGTCAGGAGACCTGCCTGCGACCGAGGTGAACGACACCCTTCGGCAGAAAGGTTGGTCCACCGGTGCCTAGCACAAGCACCCAGACCCGCACTCATTCGAGGGCGGGCTTTTTTATTGTTTTTCTCTTACTGGCCCTGCATCCCGAGGCTCTTGTGGCCGGGTCGCTACAGGGCCGGTTGCTCGACCCGGACGCGGGACGTCCCGTGTCCGGTGCCGTATTGACGCTGAGCGCCCCATCTGGCGCAGTCCATTCCGTCCGCAGCGGTACGACCGGCACCTTCCGGCTCGAAAATCTATCAACAGGTACTTGGGATTTGCGCGTGGAACGGCTGGGCTATCGGCCCTTGCACGGCCACGTCCAGATCGGCGCAGCTCCCACCTCAGTCGAGTTGTACCTACAGTCCCTGCCCATGCTGATGGACGAGTTGGTGGTCCGCGCCCGCCGCGACCTCGAGGGCAAGCACATTGCCTCTTTCGTCGAGACCATCGCCTTGGGCAACAAGCACGCTCCTGGCGCGGACCTAGCCCAAACCCTCGACCGCGCTACTGGAGTCAACATCCGCCGCTACGGCGGGTTGGGCAGTTTTAGCACTCTTTCCATTCGCGGGTCCACCGCCGAACAGGTCCAAGTTTTTCTCGATGGGGTGCCGCTCAACTCGGCTGTTGGCGGTGGCGTGGATCTAGGTGGCTTGCCCATTGGCGGCGTCGAAAGTGTCGATATATATCGAGGCGCAGTGCCAGCGCGCTTTGGTGGCAACAGCCTCGGGGGCGTGGTCCACATTCGCACGCAGCCACTCGGTGGCAAAGTCCGCACGCGCTTGAACACGGCTACTGGTTCATACGACACCCGCCAACTAGGCGCTTCGCTCAGCGGCCCTTATAAGGGCTGGGAGTACTTGGGTTTGGTCAACTACAGAGCCAGTCGCAACGACTTCCGCTTCTGGGATGACAACGGCACTGAGTACAACGCCCAAGACGATGGCTGGGCGCGACGGCTCAACAGCGATTTTCGCGGCTTGCGCGGCTTGGCCAAAATTGGGCGCAGCTTGGGCGCTAGTCGCTTGCAGATTCACAATACCTTTGACCTGAGCTACAAAGGCATCCCCGGCATTGGCAACAACCAGTCCCTGCACACTCGTTACGACACGTGGCGTCATATCGCCGAAGCGGCGCTCTTCGGGCCGCTGGGCGATGGCCGCGCCGGGTACCGGCTCAAAGCCCATCACTCGCGCGAAAAAGACGAGTATCAGGATCGGCGCGGCGAAGTGGGCGTAGGCCGCCAGCACGACCGCAACATTACTCAGAGTTTGGGGCTGCGCGGAGAAGTGAATGCCCTGTTGCCCGGCCAGTCTCTGCTGACCGCTTTTGTCGCGGCTCGACATGAGACCTTTGCACCCGAGGATTTACTGCATGACCAAAGTCGGCTCTTGCACAGTCGTCGTCGGTCGTTGGCCATTGGTACCGATATGGAGGTGCCGTTGGGGCAGCGCTTGACCCTCAATGCGGGTACTCAGGCAGAAGGGCTTGACGACCGCTTTTTTGATCGGAAGAACTTCGCGCCTAGCGCGGTGTTGCCGAGCCGGGATAACGGCGAAATCCTGTGGGGCTATCGCGTGGGCGCGGCCTTGGACTTAGGCGCTGGCTTGGCGCTCAAAGCCCACAACGGTCGCTATCAGCGCGCGCCCAATTTCTTTGAACTGTTCGGCGACCGGGGCGCGGTAATCGGCAATACTGATCTCGTTAGTGAAGAAGGGCACAACTGGGATTTGGGGTTGGTTTTTCGCGGTCCCGCCGAAGGAGTGAGTCTGACCTTGGCCGAGGTCGTGTACTATCGCAATCGCGTCGAGGACCTCATCCGCTTTATACAAAACTCGCAGCGGGTGTCGCGGCCCCACAATATGGGACGGGCCTTGCTGCGCGGCGTGGAAACGCGGGTCGAGGCGCGGTTGCTGCCGAGGCTGGCACTCCGTGGCAATTACGCGTACCAACGCGCTGAAAACTGCACTCCGTTCTCTTTTGAACGGGGGAATGACTTGCCCAATGCGCCGCGTCATCGGCTCAATGCGCGCGTTTCTCTCGACCTAGGACGCTCTGAAATCTACGGCGAATTCAGCCGCGAAAGTCGGCATTTCCTCGACCGCGCCAATCTGCGGACCGTGCCCGTTCGCTCTCTGTACAACCTCGGCGGCACTGTGCCATTGGTCGAGGGCATCGCCTTGTCTTGGGAACTGCGCAACCTGACCGACAATCAAGTGGCTGATTTGTGGGGCTACCCGCTACCGGGACGCTCGTATGGGCTTTCCGTGCATTATGCTGCGTACCAGTAGGGGCAACCCTCGTGGGACGCCTCTTAACTACTAACTGATGTTACGCATGGGCATCTTAGGTAACAGATGCTTCGACTCCGCTTCGCTCCGCTCAGCATGACAAGGAAGCGGATTTCTGAGCCAGTCATGCTGAGCGAAGCGAAGCATCCCATACCTAGGGGCCTGTCCGTAAGTCAGCTACTAACTGAGGAGGATTTTTGTGTATCGCATTTCCGTTTTAGCCGTTTCTGTCTTGCTGTTGGCGAACTCGTCGTCGGCGCAGAGCGATCTCTTTGTCATCACCACGGACTTTTCTACCGGCAGCACGGCCTTTTTGGCTGCGAATGCGGCTGAGGCCGAGGTGAATCTGTTGGGCATCCACTCGGACGCAGTGGGGCACTACCACGACGACCGCGTCTATATCGTCAATCGATTGGGACAGGACAATATTCTAGTTCTGGACGCGATGGATTTGCGCACTCCGCTGACTCAGTTTTCGGTGGGTAATGGTACCAATCCGCACGACATTGAAATCGTCGCACCCGACAAGGCGTATGTGACGCGCTACGACGCGGCATCTCTGCTGATCGTCAATCCCCAAGACGGCGCGGAATTGGGCGAGATTGATCTGAGTGCTTTCGCCGACGCGGATGGCCTGCCCGAAGTGTCGCAAATCGTCCGCGTGGGCGACCGGCTCTACTTGAGCTGTCAGCGTCTCGACCGCAACGGCGGGTGGGGACCGGCCGATGTCAGCTACCTAATTGTCGTTGATCTGGCGACTGACACCCTAGTTGATGTGGACTCGGACGCCGAGGGGGTGCAGGGCATTGCGCTGAGTATCGCCAATCCCAACAGCATGGCCGTAGTCGGCGAGCAGATTGCCGTGGGGGTCGTGGTCAATTTTGGTGACCGGGCCGGTGGAGTGGAAATCGTCGATACGGCCACCAATCGCAGCCTTGGATTGGCTGTCAGCGAGGAGGACTTGGGCGGCGATATCACGTCCATGATACTCGTCGATCAAAACCGGGGATATGCTGTAGTCGCGGACGAGAATTTCGCCAACAGCGTCCGGCCTTTTGAATTGTCCAGCGGTAGTGTGGGCGCACCCTTAGAAAACATCAGTGGCGGTTTTATCCCCAGCTTGGCTGTAGATGGCGACCGCTTGATTGTCGCTGACCGAGGCAGCTTTGCCGACCCGGCTAGCGCTGGGCTCAAGTTCTACGACGCGGCTACAGGAGCGTTTCTGCGCGGTCCCATCGACACCGGCCTGCCGCCGCAGAGTATCGTGGTGTTGGGCGATACGTCCGTCCCCACGGCCGTGGAAGAAACCGCCGACAGTAGTTTGCCGCAGGAATTTGCCTTGGAGGCGGCCTATCCCAATCCCTTCAATGCCTCGGTGCAGATTCCCTTTGCGGTCTGGCAGTCCAACACTCCGGTCAAATTGACGGTCCACGACGTCTTGGGCCGCATCGTCCGCACGCTGATCGCCGGTCCGATGGACGCCGGGAGACACGTCCTCCACTGGGATGGTCGCAATGCTGCCGGTGAGCCGGTGGGCAACGGCGCGTATCTGGTGCAGTTGCGCGCTGGCAGTCAACGGGCGGTGGGCAAGGTGATGTTGATTAAATGAAAGGCCACCACAGGGGGTTCTAGGGCAACCACGAGGGTTGCCCCTACATAATTTGGTAGGGGCGTCTCTTATGGGCGCCCTTCATTTGGGTAGGCCGATAAACAAGGGAAAAGCAACAAGCATGGTTACGCTAACTAAGCTCTACACCAAAACGGGCGACGGCGGGATGACGCGGCTGGGCGATATGTCGCAAGTGCCCAAGACGAGCGCCCGCATCGCCGCTTATGGGTGCGTAGATGAGCTGAACTCGGTGATTGGGTTGGCTCGGGCCAGCGGCGCTGAGCACGACGATGTGCTCGCCCGAGTGCAAAACGATCTCTTCGACTTGGGGGCGGATTTGTGCGTCCCGCAGACGGATGGCGCAGAAGAGCGCCTGCGCGTGCAGCCGCAGCAAGTGCTTTTCCTAGAGCAGCAAATCGACCAACTCACGCGAGACTTGGCTCCCTTGCGGAGCTTTATCTTGCCTGGGGGACGGCTTCCCGCGGCTTGGCTCCACTTGGCGCGTACGGTGTGTCGGCGCGCTGAGCGTGCAACTTGGCAATTAGCTGAGCAAGAGTCGGTCGGCCAACCAGTTCTGCTGTATCTCAACCGGCTCTCCGACTTGCTGTTCGCTATGGCTCGGGCGGCTAACGACGGCGGGGAGGCGGATGTGTTGTGGAGGCCGGGGGAGGGTGCGGTTGATGAGTAGTCAGTGGTCAGTGGTTAGTTCCCCAACCCCTAGGGACGCGGTGCGGGGGCTAACCACTGACCACTGGCCACTAACCACTAACTTAATTTTGCGAAGGCGTTTGATGCGCAAGGTGTGTTTGTGGGCGTGGTTGGTCTTCGGCGTACAGGCGGCGAACGGGGCTGACTGCGTCGATACCTACGATCCGGCGGTGGACTATTTCCCCTATAAGGCCGAACTGCAATACGCCGAGAGCTTTGCGATTGAGTACTTCGACAACTACAAAGTGGTCACAGTGCATACTCCGTGGCCCGGTGCGCAAGAAGCCGTCCAGTATGTACTTGTCCAGTGCGGCACGCCCGCACCCGAAGGGTACGACGGCGTTCAGCGCATCGAAGTGCCCATTCGTCGTCTCGCGGCTCTATCGACCACGCAACTGCCGCACCTCGAATTGTTGGACGCCCTCAAAAATCTAGTCGCAGTCAGCGACATTGAGATGGTGAATTCGCCCGGCGTCAACCAGCGCTTTGCGGACGGTAAAATCGCCGAAATCGGCCACGGTGCCGGGGTCAATCTCGAATTAGTGCTGGAATTGGAAACCGACGTGGTAATGACCGTGGCCTCGGCTCAATCCCAGTACAACGCTCACCCGGTTCTGCAACAAGCCGGCGTGGCCGTGGCCATCAACGCCGAGTACACCGAGCCATCGCTGCTGGGCCGCACCGAATGGCTCAAATTCACCGCGGCGTTTTTCAACGCAGAAGCTCTGGCGGAAAAGCGCTTTGCGGACATTGTGGTCCAGTACCAACAATACGCGGCTTTGGTGCAGGATGTGCCGACAGACCAGCGTCCCACGGTGTTCGGCGGCTCCCTCTGGCGCGACACTTGGCACGTCGCTGGCGGCAAGAGCTATGCAGCGCAATTGGTTGCTGCGGCCGGCGGGGCGTACCTATGGGCCGACGACGATTCCGAAGGGAGCTTGCCTTTGGATTTTGAGGCGGTGTATGAAAAAGCTCACGCGGCCGACGTGTGGCTGACCATGCGCAACGAATGGCATTCGCTGGCCGAGGTGCAGGCTGCGGATGAGCGCTATGCTGCGTTCGCCGCGTTTAACAGCGGTCAGGTTTACAATGCCAACGCCCGGCTCAATGCGCACGGCGGCAACGACTACTGGGAAAGCGGCCTTGTCGAACCTCATGTCGTGTTGGCCGATTTCATAAAAATTCTGCATCCCGACCGCTTGCCGGAACACGCGCTCAAGTTCTATCAGAAACTGGACTGAGACGCTGTGGCATCCGCTTCCACTACTGCTGCATGGCCTCGGCTGGGTCCGCGCTGGGGGCTTTTCCTAGGGATGGCTGCGGCCTTGCTCGGCTTTTTTGCGCTCAGCCTAGGCGTGGGGTCGGTATCCATTCCGCTCGATGCGGTGGTCGCCATCCTGTGGGGTGAAGCCGACCAAAAGCCGAGTTGGAGCCACATCATCTACGCGATCCGCCTACCGCGCTCTCTCACCGCGCTATTGGCCGGTGCGGCTCTGAGCGCGAGCGGATTGCAAATGCAGACCTTGTTCCGCAATCCCCTCGCCGACCCCTTCATCCTCGGCATCAGCGCTGGGGCTAGTCTGGGCGTGGCGTTGGTCGTCTTGGGCACGGGCGTCACGGGGGCTGGGCTGCTGGTTGGTCTGGGGCTTTTGGGCCAAGTCGGCGTGGTCGTCGCGGCTGTGGCCGGGGCGGCGCTGGTGTTGGGCTTGGTGCTTTTTGTGGGGCGGCGCGTGCAGCACACCATGACTTTGCTCATCCTCGGCCTCATGTTCGGCTATCTGACCAGTGCCGTGGTCAGCGTGTTGCTCTACTTCAGCATTCCCGAACAGGTGCAGACTTACGTCCTGTGGACTTTTGGCAGCTTTGGCGCGGTTGCTTGGGGCCAGCTCACCTTTTTAGCGCCGGTGGTGCTGGCCGGTCTGGGAATTGCCGGCCTGCTGGTTAAACCGCTCAATGCCCTGCTGCTCGGGGAAACGTATGCGCGTAGCATGGGCTTGGGTGCGAGACGGGCGCGATTGTGGATCATTGCGAGTGCCGCGCTATTGGCTGGAGCAGTTACGGCCTATTGCGGTCCCATTGGCTTTTTGGGCGTGGCCGTGCCTCATTTGTGCCGCGCTCTTTTCAACACTTCAGACCACCGGGTGCTGCTGCCGGCTAGCGTACTTTTGGGTGGCATTTTGGCTCTAAGTGCGGATTTGGTGGCCCGTTTGCCCGGCAGCGATGCCACCCTGCCGCTGAATGCGGTGACTGCCCTGATCGGCGCGCCCGTGGTCACTTGGATCATCCTGCGCCGCCGCACGCTGCGGCAGGCTTTTGCCGCCTGAACGCCGTGCCTGCGACCATTCTACAAACGCACGGTCTGTGCATTGGCTACGCGCCCAAGCGACGCCCGCGTGTTGAAGTGGCCGCGGACATTGGCGTGGAATTGCTCAAGGGGGAACTGGTTTGCTTGTTGGGTCCCAATGGTGCGGGCAAATCCACGCTCATGCGCACGCTGGCTGGCCTGCAAAAGCCACTAACTGGCGATGTGCTGCTTGAGGGGCGCGACCTGCACGGGCTGAGCGAGAGCGAGCGGGCGCGGCTTTTGGGCTTAGTTCTGACCGAGCGGGTGGATGTGGGCAACCTGTCGGCCTACGCACTCGTGGCGCTGGGTCGCTACCCGTACACGGGATGGGACGGTCGTCTTTCTGCGGCGGACGAAGAGGTGGTGCGCTGGGCTGTTGACGCGGTGGGTGCTAGGGACTTGGCCGCGCGCAGCGTCGGCGAACTAAGCGATGGCGAGCGGCAAAAGGTGATGATTGCCCGCGCCTTGGCGCAGGAACCAGCAGTGCTGCTCCTCGACGAACCTACGGCCTTTTTGGATTTGCCGCGGCGCGTCGAGATTGTGCAGTTGTTGCGGCGCTTGGCTGGCGCTAGCGATCGCGCTGTCTTGCTTTCCACGCACGATTTGGACTTGGCCCTGCGCTGTGCTGACCGCCTCTGGTTGCTGCCGCTGGACGGGCCGTTGCAAACCGGGGCACCGGAGGACTTGGTTTTGAGCGGGGCTTTTCAGCGGACGTTTGCGGACGTGGAATTCGACCCGGCCATTGGTTCTTTTCATCTGGCGCAAGAGCCGGAAGAGGAAGTTGGTTTAGTGGGCGAAGGGCTTCATGCCCTGTGGACCGCACGGGCGTTGGAACGGGCGGGGTTTCGCGTGGCGGAAGGTGCCCCGACGTGCGTTGAGATCATTCACGACAACGGCGACGCGGCTTGGAGGCTTTACACGGCGACCGGCCAGCGCGTTTGCACGACCTTGTACGAATTGGTCAAGTGTTTGAAACTAGACGGAATCGCTTAATGTCTTCAGGCAACTCGTGCCTTCTGCAGACCGGCAGGAGATATCTATCTTGCAGGAGGGAGCGGCTATCCTTGTAAGGTTGATAAGATATAACTAATTAGTTATGATTAGAGTGTGCAAAAGACGCCTGAGACGAGCTAAAGAGTTGGCTAAGCAGGAGAAAAACCATGGGCGAGGATATTAAAATCAAACAGGGCAGTGGCAATATTTTTTCTGACTTGGGCTTTAGTGATAAGGAAGCGAAAGAAGAGGTGTTCAAAGCCCAACTTGGCGCGGAGATTTTTCGGATTCTCGAACACCGCAAGCTGACTCAGACCAAGGCCGCGGGGATTCTAGGAGTTAAGCAATCAGAAATCTCCCGACTTAAAAGCGGTAAGTTTTCCTATTACAGTGTCGAACGGCTGATTCGGTTCCTTGAACGCCTCGGTTGCGAGGTGAGTATTCATATTACTCGGCCGGAGAGCGGAGGGGCCGAAAAGGTCATTGTGCAGTCGTCCGAGATGCTGATCGGATCATTGCGCGACCAACTGCAAGTCAACGGCGACATTTTCTCGACCGGGGTTGCGTGGGATGCCAATGCTCAACCTTGATACCCATGTACTAATACACGCATTGTGCGGTAATCTGCGTTATGAGGAGCGCACATTACTCATTGACCATCGCTGGGGCGTAGCCGCAATCGTATTGTGGGAGATGGCAAAGCTCGCGCAGATTGGACGGATTTCTCTTGACCTAGCACACCCGCTCGTCGAGACCATCCTAGCCAGCATCCACATCTGGCCGCTTGACTTAGAAGTGGCCCGGGTCTCGACGCAGCTCGATTTTCGCGCCGATCCAGCGGATGAACTGATTGCTGCAACCAGTATTGTCCATGGCGTACCGTTGCTGACGCGGGACGAGCGTATTCGTCAGTCGAAGATGGTCCCGCTTGCCTAGGGAAGCGCGTCTGCGCCACGCTAGATGATCGGCTGTCTGACACGTCACGTCCGAGAAACCACCCCTTAAAGCGAGTGTGCATCCATGAACCGCATCGTTTCTCTCCTACCCAGCAGTACTGAAATCATCTGCGCCCTCGGCTGCGGCGAGCACTTGGTCGGCTGTTCCCACGAGTGCGACTATCCGCCCGGCGTCGGCGAATTGCCCGCCTGTACGGCTCCTAAATTCGACCCGGATGGGACCTCGTATCAGATTGACCAGCGGGTCAAAGCCATCTTGCAGGAAGCTGCCTCGGTGTACCGGGTGGATGCCGATCTGCTCGACGAGTTGGCGCCGGATTGGTTGGTGACGCAATCGCAGTGCGAAGTTTGCGCCGTCAGTCTCAAAGATGTCGAAGAAGCCGCCTGCCAATTGGTGCGCTCGCAGCCCGCTATTCTATCGCTGGAGCCCAATGCCTTGGCCGATGTCTGGGGCGATATTGAGCGGGTGGCTACGGCGCTAGAAGTGGAGGAGAGGGGCCGCGCTTTGGTGGCCCAATTGCGGGATCGGCTAGATCAGATCGCCGCTCGCACACGCGATATCGATCATTGTCCGCGCATTGTCTGCATCGAGTGGTTTGAGCCGCTGATGGCCGCGGGCAATTGGATCCCCGAATTGGTGGAGATCGCCGGTGGCGAAAACCTCTTTGCGGCAGCAGGGACGCATTCCCCTTGGCTGTCGTGGGAGGTGCTGAAAAAGGCTCAGCCGGATATTATCGTCCTGATGCCTTGCGGTTTTGATATACCCCGCTCACGACGCGAGATGCCTGCGCTTACCCAGCATCCGCTGTGGTCTCGGCTGGAAGCCGTGCAGCAGGGACAGGTATTCCTCACCGATGGCAATCAGTTTTTCAATCGTCCAGGGCCGCGCCTAGTGGAGTCGGCTGAAATTCTCGCCGAGATTTTTCATCCCCAACACTTCGGTAGCACGCACGAGCATCGGGGATGGGAGCGGTGGGAAGCCTGAGCGAGCTTGCGGCACGCCCAATAGAACCATTGTGAATTATTGATGCTACGTACGCGCACCTTGGGTATGGGATGCTGTCTCGTCTGAAGTCGAGGTGAAACGACTCCGCTGCGCTCAGCATGACAAGGAAGAAATCGGGGATGACGCTACAAGAGGCCTTATACGAGTTGGGGGTGCGCGACGATACACTCTCTCAGGCCGAGAAGGCGCACTTGGATAGCGAAGGCTATGTGCTCCTGCCCAACATTCTCTCGGCCGCACAGATCGCCTCAATATGTAGTGCAATGGACGGGGTGTACGCTGCCGAGGGCACGGGGCAAAAGGATGGGCCGGCCGAAAGTAGCTACATGCAGAACAAAACTGCTGGTCTCGACATTTGCTTTACCCATCCGCGCGTTCTGGCCGCCATCTGTCACGTCTTGGACGGCTGTATCAAATCCTTCGGCGTTCACGGTCGGCCCCATCCGCCCGATGGTGAGCAACAGGCTCTGCACGTCGATTACAACGGCCCCGCACCCCAAGCGGAATGCTACGCCGTGTGCAATTCGCTGTGGATGTTGACGGAATTCACGCAGGAAAACGGAGCCACGCGGGTGATTCCCGGTACGCATCGGAGCGGACAAGATCCCAAAGAGGCGCTGGAGGACCCCGCCGCAGATCACCCGCGTCAAAAGCTGTTGCTCGGCGCGGCTGGCACGGTCGCTGTCTTCAACAGCCACGTCTGGCACGGCACCACCTGCAACCGCAGCGCTAGCAGCCGTTCCAGTCTCACCAGTTTTTTCTGCCGCCGCGACGACCCGCACATGGTCTTTTCCAGTGCCCTCAGCCCGGCCGCCGCTCAGCGCTTGCGCCCGGCGGCCCGCTGCCTGTTCGCCGACCCCGAGCCTTGGACGAGTTAGCGAAGCTCCTTACCGCGTCGAAAACTTGTGTATTGTGACCGTCCGGTAGGTCTCCCCTGGACGCAACACTACCGACGGAAAACCCGGCTGGTTGATCGAGTCGGGATAGTGCTGGGTTTCTAAACAAAGGCCGTGGGACTGATTGTAGATTGTTCCGCCTTTGCCCTGCACTCCGTTGAGGTGGATGGCCGAGTAAAACTGCACGCCCGGCTCGGTGGTGTACAGTTCCATCACCCGTCCGCTCTCCGGCTCGTACACCTCGGCGGCCAGCCCCGGCTCAGCCCGCCCCCCATTGTCCAGCACGTAATTGTGGTCGTAACCGCCGATCTGCGCGATCTGTCCGATCCGCCCACCAATGGCGGCTGGTTTGACAAAGTCGAGGGGGGTGCCAGCCACTGGCAAAATGCGCCCAGTGGGGACTTGATTGGCGTCCGGCTCGGTGTAGTAGCGGGCGTGGAGGGTGAGGATATGCCCGAGCACAGGGCCGCTGCCGGCCAAATTGAAATAGGAGTGGTTGGTCAGATTGATTGGCGTAGGTTTATCCGTGGTCGCCTCGTATGCGATGACTAGTTCGTCGTCGTGGGTCAAGGTGTACGTCACGCTCACCGGCAGGGTGCCTGGATAGCCCTCTTCGCCGTCTTGGCTCACGTAACGCAAGCGCACCGCTGGGCCGCGTTTGTTGTCCACGACCTCGGCATCCCATACTACCTTGTCAAAGCCCACTAGCCCGCCGTGCAGGTGATTGGGTCCGTTGTTGACTGCGAGTGTGTACTCTTGGCCATCTAGGGAGAATTTGCCGCCGGCGATGCGATTGGCGACTCGCCCGGTGATACAGCCGAAGTACGGATTCTCCTGCTCGTATTGCTCTAAGCGGTCAAAGCCTAGCACTACGTCGCCTAGCATTCCGGTGCGATCGCGCACGAGGAGTTCGGTGATGATCCCACCATAGGTAATGACGCGGGCTATGGTGCCGTGGTTGTTTGTGAGGGTATAGCGATCGACGGGCTGTCCCGCTGTGGTCGTTCCAAAGCTGTCTTTGCTCACGTTGGCCTCTCCTGCGGTAGCGGCCAAGGCGACCGCCAGTACTATTGCGCTGGGCTTTTGCATGGCCTCTCCTTGGGTTGTTGAGCTTGCGCTTCCTTTTTGCCGGACGTAACATAGGCATTCCGCATTCGCGGGGGTAGTGGTCGGTGGTCAGTGGTCGGTGATCAGTTTTAGAGGCCCTAACAAACTCCATGGCGATTCCTGAAAACGTGGGCGTCCCTCCCATCCGGTGTCATTCCCGCGCAAGCGGGAATCCAGTTTTGTTAGGAGCTCTTAATCTCTCACATTTCTAAACTTTCTTTCCTAGCGAGATAATTATGAAAATGCCCTTTTTGCTCCTTGCCTTGATTTTTGTCGCCTGTGGCGGTAGCGACGCGCCGCAACCGGCGGCCAAGCCCCAAGTCGCCTTTGTCACCAATGGCGTCGGCCCTTTTTGGACCATTGCCGCCAAAGGAGTCGAGGCTGCGGCCGCTGAATTTGCCGCCGACGCTGAGGTGCAAATGCCCGGCGAAGGAGTCGCCGATCAGAAGCGCATCGTCCAGGCCCTGCTGGCCCGTGGCATCGACGGCATGGCCATAAGCCCCATTGACCCGGACAATCAGACCAACTTGCTCAACGAGGCCGCCGCTCACACCAACCTGCTCACCCACGACTCGGACGCCCCGAAAAGCAATCGCCTTTGCTTTATTGGCATTGATAACTACTCGGCCGGTCGCGCCTGCGGGGCATTGGTCAAAGAAGCGCTGCCCGATGGCGGCAACATCATGATTTTCGTCGGTCGCCTCGAACAGCTCAACGCCCGCCAGCGCCGCCAGGGCCTCATTGACGAATTGCTCGGTCGCTCCTTTGACCCGACGCGCCATGACCCCAACAGCGGCCCTATTGTCGGCGACCAATACACCGTTCTCGATACTCGCACCGACCAGTTCGATTACGCTAAAGCCAAGGCTCAAGTCGAGGACGCCATTGCCAAGTACCCAGACCTCCACGGCGTCGTCGGCCTATTTGCCTACAATCCGCCGATGTGCCTCGAAGCCATCAAGGAAGCTGGCAAGACCGGCGAGATCCAAATCATCGCCTTTGACGAGGAAGCTCCTACCCTCCAAGGCATCATCGACGGCCACATCTACGGTACGGTGGTGCAAAACCCGTATCGCTACGGGTACGAGTCGGTGCGGATTCTCGCTGCTCTGGCACGTGACGACCGCTCGGTTTTGCCCGAGGGTGGGGTACTCGACGTGCCGGCGCGGGCCATCCGCCGCGACAATGTCGAAGCCTTTTGGGACGAACTGAAAACTCTGACCGGCACTAACTAATGGTACCGAGTTGATTAAATTGTTGGTAGAATTATCCAACAGTGGTATATTCCTTTCCCAATACACCTGCCGGTTAGAAAGGGATGCGACGCATAGGCGGTCCCCTCCCCTTTGACCAAACGCGGGAGATTTTCCGATGAGTGCAGGACCGTTTGCTTCGTTTTTACAATCGTTGCGCCGTCAACAGCAATTGCCTCTCAGACGCTTCTGCGAGCAGTTTGGCCTCGACCCGGGGACGTATTCGAAGATGGAACGAGGGCTGCGGCCGCCGCCTAAATCGCGCCAAGCGCAGGACAAGCTGGCCCATCAACTCGGCTTGGAAGAAGGTTCGGCAGCGCGAAGGGCGTTTCTGGACGCGGTGGCGATTTCGGCCGGCCAATTGCCGCAAGACATCCTCGACGACGAGGCAATGGCCGCTAAATTGCCCGTGCTCTTCCGCACGATTCGGGGCGAGAAGCTGACCGGGGAACAGCTAGATGGAGTGGTGGAGTTGATGGGGAATACTTGGCAGGAAAATGAATTGGAACACACCTTGCAGCAAGAGGGATTGATCCAAGAGATCAAACCGCCCATTAAGGATTTTACCTCATATCAAAACCGCACCCCCATAAAACTCAAAGGCGAAGGGAAGACGGCCTCTGAAACCATTATCGAGGAACGTCGATAAGTGGCGATCTATTTCTTCGATAGCAGCGGCATTGTGAAACGCTATGTCGATGAGATCGGTACACCTCGCGTTGTTGAAATCACACGTCCTGAGAACGGACATCGCATTTACCTTGCTCAAATCGCTGGGGTTGAAGTCGTTTCCGCATTGACCAGATTGACGCGAGCGAATCAACTCGTTCAAGAAGAAGGCAAAAAGGCGATTGAGCAATTTCGCCACGATTATTTACATCAGTATCGCACGATCAAAATTACCCCTAAGCTAATTGATAGTGCAATGGCTATTGCTGAACAGTACGCACTACGGGGATACGATGCTGTGCAGTTGGCGATTGCTGCTAAAGTGCATACTGTATGCAAAATTTTGGAAATATCTAGTCCAATCCTGATTTCTTCCGACCTAGCACTCAATGACGCTGCTAAACAAGAGGGCATCACAGTAGAAGATCCCAATGCTTGACTCTATCTAATGAGTGAAAAACAATGACGCTGTTGGCTGCGCGCGGCATTAGCAAGCGCTTTCCCGGGGTTTTGGCCCTCGACGCGGTGGACATGGCGGTGGAGGCCGGAGAAGTGCTCGCCGTCATCGGCGAAAACGGGGCTGGCAAATCCACCCTGATGAAGATTCTCGCCGGCATTGAGACCCCGGACAGCGGCCAGATTGTGCGCGATGGCGAGTCGGTGATCATTGACTCGCCGCGCCGCGCTGCCGCGCTCGGCATCGCCTTGATTCATCAAGAACTCAACTTTTGCGCCAATCTCTCAGTTGCGGCCAATCTCTACCTTGGCCGCGAACCGCAGCAGTGGGGGCTGATCGACCGCGCCGCCATCCGCGAGGGGGCGGTTCAAGCCCTCGCGCAACTCGGGCTCGAGGTGTCGCCGGACACCCTGATGGGCGACTTGCCCATTGGCCACCAGCAGCTCGTCGAAATCGCCAAGGCACTTTCGACCGAGGCGCGGATGCTGATTATGGACGAGCCAACCTCCAGCCTCACCAGCCAAGAAGCCGAGGCCCTATTCGCGGTCATCAACGAGTTGCGCGAGCGCGGCGTGGCCATCATCTATATCTCCCACCGCCTCGGCGAGGTCGAAGCCCTGGCGGACCGCGTCTTGGTCCTCTGCGATGGGCAAAACGCTGGCGAGCTGGATCGAGCAGAGATTAGCCACGACGCGATGGTGACAAAGATGGTTGGCCGCGATGTCGCTCAGTACTACGCGCACCAAGCACATCCGGCCGGCGATATCGCCCTGCAAGCCGAGGACTTGGTCATCCCTGCTTGGCCCGATCACCGGCTCAACTTCGCGGTGCGGCGTGGTCAGCTCGTCGGCATCGCTGGTCTCGTCGGCGCGGGGCGCACCGAACTGCTGCAGGTGCTCTTTGGCATCGTGCCCGCGCTCGGTGGTCGCGTCCTTATCGACGGCGCACCGCACGCGATCCGCTCGCCGGCCGATGCCATCCGCGCTGGCTTGGCCCTCGTGCCCGAAGACCGCAAGCAACAGGGCCTGATCCTCGAAATGGCCCTGAGCGACAACATCGGCTTGCCCGGCTTGGGGCACTATCAGCGCGTTGCCGGTTGGGCCAATTTTGCCCGCCAAGCTGCGGACGCCGACCAAATGATCGAGCGCCTCGCCATCCGCACCCCCGGCCCGGCCCAAATAGCCCAGTACCTATCCGGCGGCAATCAGCAAAAGGTGGTGCTAGGCAAGTGGTTGGCTCTCGAGCCGCGCGTGTTGCTGCTCGACGAACCAACTCGCGGCATCGACATAGGAGCCAAACAAGCGATTTATCACCTGATGGAAGAGTTGGCCGAAAGCGGCGTGGCCGTGCTGTTTGCGTCGAGTGAGTTGGAGGAAATTCTGGGGATGGCCGATGAAGTGTTGGTCATGCACGAGGGCCGCATTACTGGCCAACTCCAGCGGGATGCGCTCAGCGAGGAGGCGATTATGAGCTTGGCGACGGGGAAGGCGGCTTAGAAGATGAAGAAGATACTGGGTATCCTCGGCTTGTTGTTGGCGATTTTTGTGGTCACTTGGATCGTCGAACCCAAGTTTGTCAGCGCCTATAACTTGCAAAACATCATCCGCTGGACCTCGCTGTTTGGCATCATTTCCATTGGCGTGGCTTTTGTTATCATCACCGGCGGGATTGACTTGTCGATTGGTTCGTTGATCGGCTTGGTGGGTTGTCTGTTGCCCATGCTGTTGGCCGCTGGGTACTCGCCGGTCATTGCGCTGTTGGCCGTGGTGGTTTTGTCGTTGGCGATTGGGTTGATGCACGGCTTGTTGATCACGCGCCTAGGGTTGCAGCCGTTTGTCGTCACGCTGTGTGGTCTGCTGTTCTACCGCGGCTTTGCCCGCTGGCTGACCCACGATCAAGTCCAGGGTTTTGGCTCGTCCTACGAGGGCTTGCGCCAACTGGCGATTGGCAAGGTCTCGCTGGGCGGTGGCTTTGCGCTGCCGATTCCGTTTTTCCTTTTGCTGCTTGCCGGGGTGCTCGCCGCCCTCTTCCTCAATCGCACGATATGGGGCCGCTACCTGTTGGCACTGGGCCGCAACGAGATTGCGGCGCGCTACAGCGGCATCCAAATTGAACGGATGAAAGTGTTGGCGTACGTGTTGTGCTCAGGTACCGCTGGCTTGGGGGGCATCCTCTTCGCCCTCGACGTCAACTCGGTGCAGCCGGCCGCGCACGGCAATTTCTACGAACTGTATGCGATTGCTGCGGCCGTGTTGGGGGGCTGTTCCCTACGCGGCGGCGAGGGGTCGATTTTGGGGGTCGTCATTGGCGCGGCCATCATGCGGTTGCTCTACAATGCCATCAATATCTCCGGCATCCCCACCCAACTCGAATTTGCCATTATCGGCGCGGTGATTTTGGCGGGGGTTATTGCCGACGAATTGATCCGCCGCGTGGCGGGGAGGCACAGAGCGGGACGAGGCGATTAGACCATGGAGCAAAAAAAATATCGCGCCGGCGTCATCGGCTTGGGGTGGATGGGGTTTCTCTACGATTTGGGGAAGCGGGATTACGAGCGCATTGGCGGGTCGCACAAAAACCCCATATACGATGTCGAAAGTGCCGATCGGCCCTTGCCAGATGGACTCGATATCAAGCGGACGTTTCACCTCTACGATCATCCCGGGAGGGAAGGTTTGGCTACTTCGTATGCTGCGGCTCTTGCCGACCGGCCGGAAGTGGAATTGGTGGCTGGGGCCGACCGGGATCCACAGCGCGGGCCATGTTCGGAGAGCGCTACGGCATTGGGGCCTTGTACGCGGACGCGCTGGCGATGTTGGACGAAGAGCGGCTGGACATCGTGGCGATTGCGACGAATACGAAGGGGCGATCTGCGCTGACGGTCGCCGCGGTCGCCGCTGGAGTGCGGGGCGTGTTGGTGGATAAGCCGATGGTGTTCTCGCTGGCCGAGGCCGACGCCATGGTCGGAGCGTGTGCCGAGGCTGGAGTGCCGTTGGTGGGAGGGGCGACGAGCGTTTCGCATCCGTCGTTTGCGCGGGCTAAGTCGCTGGTGGAGGAGGGGGCGATTGGCCAGGTGCGGTCGCTCGAAGCGCGGGTTCCGGTTTTAGCTCAGCATCAGGATTGGAGTTACTTTTTGACCGGCGATCCGGTTTGGGTGTGCGGCACGGGCGATCAGCCGCGTAGGGAACGCGGCAGCACTGAGTTCATGGGGCAGGGGATGATCGCGTGCAGCGATGGCACGGTGGTCCACATCCGCGCTGGCGCGCCCGAGGTGCGGATTGCGGGGAGTCGGGGGGAGATGGTCTTTGAGTACAATCAGTGGCGGCTCTATCAAGACGTGGAAACGCCGGCTGCCGGACGGGTGGAAATGCCGTGGCCCGCGCCGCAGTTTTTGGCTGGTATGCGGACGGTGTACTGTCTCGATGACCTGATCAACTGCATGGAGGGGCGGCTGGACGAGCCGAAAAATTCCGGTCGGCGGGTCGCTGTTGCGCTGGAAGTGGAACTGGGGCTGAAGCAGTCGTCAGCGCGGGGCGGCGAGCGGGTGGAATTGCCGCTAGCCGACCGCAGCTTGGCGCTGACGTACGATTGGTTCCGCTAGAAGTATTGCAGAAGAAGCGGTCTTAAAACCAATACGGTTTAGTTAAGGATGACGATAGCTTCTTGAAAGGGCTTTTTGGGCTGCGGCTTTTGTTGATGTTGTCGTCGTTTTCGGGGAAACTTAGACATTTTTCGTTTGACCACGCGGGGATTGGAGCGCCGGTCGCGTGGCGGCAAGCGATAGTGCCGGATGTCGGCCAACAGCCGTTGATACAACGCCTCATGCTGCTGGGGATCCGTCATTTGGAATTCGGGGACGGCCTCACAGATCAGGTGTAAGGCTTGGGTGAAACTTAACCGATCCGGGTCCATCGTCTCCTGCTGGGCGGCGTCAGCCATGACTTTGCGCACGGCATAATGGGCGATCAACAGGCCGTATAACTCTTGGATGACCCCCACTGGTTTTTTGCTGCGCAGCGGGGTGCCCGCGCGCCGTTGATGGGTATCCATTTCGTCTATCGCCGATTCGATTTCCCAGCGTTGATGATACGTGGCAATCAACGAGGGGGCCGGGGCTTGCTGTTCATCCAACAACGAGGTGATCACCCGATGGGGTTGCCCATAGCCGGGCCGATTCGGGTCGGTGAGCGTATAGTCAATCACCCGCACCGCGATCCGTTGGCCGCTCCGTCGGCGCTGGGCATCCGACGGTCGCAGCCACGCCCGATACGAGCCATCGGCCAACGACTGCACCGGCTTGAGTTGGAGCCGATTCGACACCCGCGAGAGGAAATGGGCGTGGCGTTGCCGCACCCTATGCACCAGATCAAAGCTATGCAAGCCGCGATCCCACAGCACCAACATGTCCGCCCGCACCGAGCGCAGCAGGCGGTGCGCTCCGAAGTGTTCACTGACCGCATGCGGCCAAAAGCCGGCATCTACGACGCCATGACTGCCCACTTCCATCAGATAGACTCCGCGCACCAAGGCAAAGGCACTCTGCCCGCGTCCTCCCACATACCGGCCAAACACGCGCACATTGGCCGGGGTATCGGCGACCTCTTCAAGGGTGCTATCCAACGCCATTAGCCGCAGCCCATAGGCAAACGCCCCCGGCGTCTGCGGCGACGTCATCGGCGTGCAGACTTGATGAAACAGGTCGACGACCGGTGGGGCTCCCAAGTGGTCGCGTAAGTGACTCAAAGCGCCTTTGCTGGCCGGTGCAGCCAAGCCGACCGGCCAGATGAACCGAAAGCCCCGCAGCAGTTTGAACAAAACCTGAGAAAGCGAATGGCACGCCCATAAATTCATCGCCACCACTAGCAACAAACCCAGTTCCGCACTCAATTTACGCCGCCGTTGACGGGCCAATCGGTGCGTGGCCACGATCGTTTCCACCCGAACATAAGGCAGGACCTGTTCCAGTACAGCTAAGAGCGATTGATCCGACAGCTTGGCATCGGTCGTCAGCAGTCGTAGGTTGAAAGGCATGCGATGGCTCCTTGAGCTTTGAGTGATCGGATAATCCTCAAAGATGGCCAAAAAGGTCCGGGGAGTCATCGCTTTTTTGGCTTAACTAAACCGTATTGGTCTTAAAACCCCTATCGGCTGTTTCCCGACGGCAAGGGATCCGCAGATGAACGCAGATGAACGCAGATGAACGCAGATGAACGCAGATGAACGCAGATGAACGCAGATGAACGCAGATGTGAAATGACGTTGAGAGGAGCGCACTTAGAATTTTGAGACGGCTGCTAAGGATGCGAGTAGATGCGGATATTGGTTACGGGCGCGGCTAGTGCATTGGGTCAAGAGATAGCCGCCGCGTTGGCAGCGGATGAAAACGCGCAACTGCGGCTGATAGACGATTGCGCGGCGCAGCGGCAAGATGTCGAATGGATCGCCGCCCGGCTGACGGATTCGGACGCGGTATCGCAGGCGGTGCGGGATGTAGATGCTGTCGTCCACACGGGCGAGCCGCCGCCTGTGCCCGAGAGCGAAGAGGCCCTGTTGGACCGGGCGACGCGCGGTACGCACGTACTGTTGCAGACAGCAGTGGAGGCTGGCGTCAAGCGGTTTGTGTACGGCAGCACCCTTGAAGTGTTTCGCGCGTACCCCGACACGGTGTACGTCACGGAGTATTACAAGCCATTGCCACCGACCGAAATGGCGGTGTTGGCGCGGTATTTGGGTGAGATCACGTGCCGCGAATTTGCGCGTGAGTATCCTGTCACGGTCACGGCGTTGCGCCTCGGCAAGCTGGTGCGGGAGGAGGGGGTTGCCGGGCGAGAACGCGATTTGATGTGGGTCGATATTCGCGATGCCGCGCAGGCATTTTGTGCGGCGTTGGCGCGGGATTCGAGCGCGTCCTTAAACTGGGTGCCGCGCTGGGCTGTGTACCACATTGTCGCGCCCATTGCCCATCCCAAGTTTTTGCTCGACCGAGCTAAGTCGATGGGCTATCGGCCGCAGCGCGAGTTCCGAGGAGCCGACGCATGAGGAAAAAGGTGTTGCTGCTAGGGGCCTCGGGGATGATCGCCCCCAATCTGCTGCCCGGCCTTGAAGACACATACGATCTGACGCTGGCCGACTTTGCCCCGCACCCAGACGGCAAGCCCATATTGCATTGCGATGTGTCGTCGCGGGAGCAGGTGCGGGATGCGGCTGTGGGCATGGACGCGATTATGAATTTTACGGTTGTGCGCGATCATCCCGAGCAGAGTTTTCACGTCAATATGCGCGGGGCGCTCAATGTGATGCAGGCTGCGGTTGAGCACGGGATTAAAAAGGTGATTCACTCCGGCCCGCAATTCGTCCGTCGCACGTATGACCACGACTTTGACATTGCGGAGGTGCCGCCGGTTTTGACCACGGGTTATTACTGCCTGACCAAGGGCTTGGCGAGCGAGATTTGCCGGACGTACGCGCGGGCGCATGGCATTCAGACGATCAGCTTTGTGTTCAATGGCTTGGGGCCGCGGCCGACGCAAAGTGCTGGGGATTTCCCGCCCTTTACGGTAGTGTGGGAGGACTTGCAGCACGCCTGTCGGCTGGCGCTGGAAATTCCAGCAGTACCGGACTGCTTTCAGGAGTTCAACTTGCTTAGCTGGGAGGGGCACGGCAAGTACAATGTCGATAAGGCCCGGCGCATCTTGGGCTTTGAGCCGACGGAGCGCTGGGAGCGGTATTTTGTGCGGAGAACCTAGCGTCGGGTAGCACCGAAAGAATTAGAAACTGCAAACACGGAGGCGACATCATATCCACTATTCTATATGCTCTAACCAACCCGGCGATGCCTGGCATCGTCAAGATAGGCATGACGACAAGGGAGAATCCACAGGTGAGGATGAACGAACTTTACACCACGGGTGTTCCTCTCCCCTTCGAGTGTGCCATCGCGGTCAAAGTCGAAGACGAAAGAGCCGACGAATTGGAGAAGGTTCTTCACAAAGCGTTTTCCCCAAACAGACTGAATCCTTCTAGGGAATTCTTCGAGATAGAACTGTCTCAGGTAGAAGCCATTATGAGGACTTGGTCCGACGAGGATGTAACGCCACAGGTCAACAAGGAGACAGAAAATCTGCCTCCAGAGGATCGAGCGGCCGCGACAGAATACAAGCGTACGAGGCGACCGAACCTGAACTTTGAAGAAATGAAAGTTCCGATTGGGTCTAAACTGACATCGGCTATCACAGAAGAGAAAGCAACCGTAATCAGTTCCAGAACAGTACTCTTTCGCGGGGAAGAAATGTCATTAACGAAGGCAACTGAGAAAGCTACAGGAAAGGCTAAAAGCCCCCCCACGCGGCATTGGGAGTTTGATGGGCGGTCGCTTGGGGAGATCTATTGGGAAACTTACGGAGCTAGAATAGTGAAATAATTCCCCGGCGGCTGCACAGCCGGAGATAAGCCACTTCTCAACTAAACAAACTAGGAGCTTTTCCATGAGTGAAATCATCGCGGATACAGCCCAAATCCCCAAGTTGAAAGACCAGCTTGATGCGCTTGATCGGCACGGCTTTCTATTGGTGCGCAACGCGTTGCCCGAGGACGTGGTGCTGGCTTGGAGGGAGTGCTTGGTGCGGAAGTACGAGCGGCGGGAATGGGATATTAGCAACGAAGTGGGCAATGTGGCTTTTGACCACTTGTTGGAGCAAGAACCCGAGCTGGCGCGGCCCATGGTCGGCCATTCTTCGGTCGCGCCGTATTTGCAGGCTATGCTCGGGCGGCAATGTCAGTTGCGGAGCTTTCGCGCGCACCTCAATCCGGGTGCTTATACCCAAGAGTGGCACAAGGATTTTGGCTATTATTGGGACGCACCCGACGAGGCGCGGCACGCGCTGCGGCCACTCTGCATAAACACCACGTTTTACCTGACGGACAACGCGCCAGAGACCGGGCGCTTGACCTTCATCGACAACTTCTGCCACAATGCCTTACCGGAAGAAATTCGCCACCTAGGCGGGTACAATTCCGATAATCCCTTTTACCAGTGGTGCGAGCGGCAGGAGCACATTCATCTACACCCCATGACCGGCGACGCGGTGGTGTTCTTTAGCCACATCCCGCACCAGGGTGCAAAGCTAAAGGAAGATGCCGACGCACCCATCCGCGGCAATGTGGTATTGCACTATCAGCAGACGCCGATGTTCCCGGGGATACCCTTTGTCAGCTCGCCGCTACCGGCCATTGACGCCCTCGGGTACAACGGGACCTTTCCGTTTGCCGAGGGGCGCTAGGATTTTAACATCACAAGAAAAGGAGAACGCTTATGCGTCACTTTACTCGCACTCCCCATTACAGCGGGCCGGACGACCCGGAAATCGGCCAAGTGCGCGGCACCTTGGCGCTCGGAGAAACCGTCATCATCGAGACCATTGGCGGAGCGGACAACGACTTTGAAGCGGCTGGGGAGACTCGCGCCGGTATGATTACTTCTGGGCAGAGCCATCGCCGCTACGCCCGCCCCGGCGGTCCCTTTCTCATCGAGGGCATTGAGCCGGACGATTGGGTGGCCATCGAGATTATCGATATCGAGGTTGGCCCCTATGGCTTCTATCGCAACGGCGGTCCCAACTGGGGCAATTGGCGCTGTGTGGCGCCGGTGCGCGACGGGCTGATTCACTTTCCGCCGGATTTTGTCGTGCCGGTGCGGCCCATGATCGGCGTCGTCCAGCTCGCATCGTGGGCACCCAACGCCATAGATCACGGCGGCAACATGGATTTCAATGCCATCCAGCCCGGCAGCACCGTCCACATCCGCGCACAAAAGCCCGGAGGCTTGCTCTCGTTGGGCGATGTCCATGCGCGCATGGGCGACGGCGAGTTGACCGGGGCTGGGGTCGAGATCGACTCGGCCATCACGCTCAAGGTGGATCGCTCGCCTGGGTTCCCCAACAGCAGCCCGGTGGTTGAGACTACTCGGGTTGTGGAAGATGCTGAGGAATATCTCACCAGCGCGCGTGCGGAAGAGTGGGGCGACGCACTCAAAGCGGCGTGGCTCGAAATGGTAGCCCTGATTTGCGACCGCTACGACACCACGTACGAATACGCCAACATGATCGTCGGCACCATTGGGGACGCGCGTCCGGGCTTTGCCACCGGCTACATGGGCGGGTACGCGACCTGTCAGATCGCAGTGACCAAGAAGCTGCGGCGCACGGGCGAGCCGTACCGGCCCTAGGGCCAGAAGCCGCTGGCGTCGGGTGCGGGATATGTAACTCCTGTGCTTTGGATACTAGACGGATGATAACCACTCATCGCCGGGCATGATGCGCTGCATGAATTGGTCGAACATGGGGACGGTGAACGCGGTGTCGCCATGACTTGGACTCCAAATCATGCCTTTGTTGATTAACTGGTTGCGAGTGGGAGCTAAAGAGCTTACTCGGCGGTTCAAGGTATTGGCAATATCACCAGAACGATGAGGCCCTGCACCGAGTTGGGCCATCGCCCGCATATACCTTTTTTCTGCCGGCGTAAGCCTATCAAACCTGACTGAGAAGAAGCTTTGATCTAGGGCCGCTATGGTTTGTTGAGACGCGACTTCAACATTAGCCGCGGTGATGGGAGTGCGCTCGGCAACATCCCAGACATGCTTGCCCCATTCTTGCAGGAAGTAGGGATAACATTGAGTTTGGGAAACAATGGCGTCGAGCGCGAGTGGTTCAATTTCTACTCCTTCGTCTTTTGCGGGCTTTGCAATTGCACGTTTGGCATCTTCAGGCGACAGCGGTCCGATTGCGGGAAATTCAAAAAGTCGTTCGGCATAAGATTTTGCTTGTCCCATGCGACCACGCACTTGAGGTAGGCCGGCTCCAAACATGACCACGGGGAGTTGGCGCTGAGCCATTCGGTGCAAGGCGGTGATTAATGCCGCTAGTTCATTTTCTTCCACATATTGAAGTTCGTCGATAAATAAGGCCATACAGGTCGCATCCGCCTTGGCGGCGGCACCGACTACTTCAAACAAGGCCTGCAAGTCAATTTCTAAGTCCCCGTTGTCTGCCAACCCAGACTCAGGTTCAAAGTCCAGCCCGACCTCGATGTCCTGATACTTCACTTTTAAGGCTCCAACAAATCCCGCGAGTCCTCTAAGCGCTCTTTGCGCTAGTTGCTTTGCTACCTGCTTATTTGAGAGTCTCAACAACGCCACGCGTAGTTGAGGCGCTAGCATGGCGGGAAGGGAACGGTTTTCAGGCGCTTCGATGCGTAGAGCATAGATGCCGCGTGCCTCGGCTTGTTCGCGCATGAGGTCCAATAGCACGGTTTTGCCAACGCCGCGCAAGCCGACCATCAGCATACTCTTAGTAGGACGCCCTATTTTGGTCCGCTCTAATACTATGCGTACGGATTCGCGGATATCATCGCGGCCGGCTAGCTCGGGCGGCGGGGTGCCCGCTCCAGGGGCGTATGGGTTGCGTATGGGGTCCATGAGGTGATTTTATAGGATAATTAGTCAGTTTATAAAGTTTATAAGGAAAATATAACTTAGCTAATTTTGCTGGTTTTAGCAATTCGATTGCCATCCCGGAGGGCACAGCTCATTGCGGCGATCTTGAGGTATGAAATGCTCCGCGTCAGTCGGTGCGGAAGACGCCTTCCTTTTTGACGCGGTCGTAGATTTTGGCGAATTCGGCTGAGCCGTCGTCTTCCCAGATCGAGGAGCGGAAGCCGCGGTCAACGCCCTCTTGATGGCCGGTAATGCTGGTGGGGGAGATGTAGGACGGGCCGTAGTACGTGTGTCCGCCGGGCATCTGCAAGACGCCGACGTGGGTTGGACGCTCGACGAGCGATTGGGCCGCCAGCCGCGCTAGCGCGTCCTCATCGACTGTAAAGCCCAAGCCCGGCCCATTGGGTACGGGGGAAGCTCCATCAACGACGGGAATGGTTGCGGTGGTGTAGTCTTCGGCGTACTGGTCGTCGAGGTTAATTGAGTGGGCGGTGTGGGTCGGTAGCACCGAGGCCATGTGCATGGCCATGGCCTTGCCCAGAGTACCTCCTTCAAATTGCAGTAGGACTTGGACGTTGGCTCGGCCACAGGCCCAGCCGGCAGCCATGGTGTCTTCGAGGGTGCCGCCGATCATGTACATATCGGCGAGGCCGTAGATCAGCTCTTGAACGCCGCCCAAGGGCGTGCCGTGCATGATTAGCGGCAGGCTGGTCTGCTGGCGCAGGCGCTTCCAGCCGTCGATGTCTTTTTTGTCGAGGGGGTCTTCGATATAGCCGACGATGGGGAAGTTTCTTTCGAGTTCGGCGATGATCGGCAGGACGCTGCCGAGGCTGCGGTTGTGATTGAAGTCGTAGTGGATGCGGAAGCTCTCTGGGGCGACTTCTGTGGCCAGACGGGTCTGTTCGAAAACGTCGTGATAGGTGCAGGTGTGGATTTTGAAGACGCGGTAGCCTTCGGCCGCGGCGCGTTTGATCTCGTCGCGGAAGATCTCTGGGGAGGCGGGTCGGGTCCAGGCGGCCACGGCGATGGCGTTGCGCTTTTTCTGGCCGAGGAGTTTGTGGACGGGCAGGTCGAGGTGTTTGCCCATGGCGTCGTACAGGGCGCAGAGTAGGCCCGAGGGGACGGCAGGGCGATGGTCGTTGATGAAGTCGAAGGGGCTGAGACCAATAAACTGGGCGACGGCGTCGCGGGACGGTTTGGCGTAGGGCCGCACTCGCATGTCGCCGTAGCCGGTGATGCTGGCGTCGGTGCGGACTTTGTACACGACGCGGCAGTCGATGCCGTAGAGATCGACGCGGCGCGCGGCGTAGCGGCTGGCTAGCTTGGGAAAGATGGGGATGACTTCGATGTCGGTGATTTTCATCTTGGGAAGCTCCTTGAGGGGCGGGGAAGGTTGGTGGCGGCCAAGGTACGGGCATGGGGGAGGAGGCGCAAGCTAAATGGCGGGAGGCGTAGCAGGGACTTCGGCCTTATTGGCCAGCAAATTAGCGAGCAGGCTCATTGGGAGCAAGAGCACCCGAAGTATCTAGTGTGGGTAGTAAGTTCGTTTAAAAATGTAACCATTCACAGGTTTCCAGGTTGACACCGGTTCATTGATATTCGATTCTTAATTTGATCCTTACAGCCTTAATTACTGAAGACAAAGGGCTATACCCAGATGCCACTTGTTAGTAAACAAAAAGCTACTGGTTCGCATTACACGCCTCCTGAACTTGCTCGTTTTCTCGCAGAGAGATTAGTCGCCGAAGCGGACTTTCGTCAACTCCCTGAATTAAGGGTTTTGGATCCGGCCTGTGGCGATGGAGAACTGCTAGTCGCCTTAGCTAACTCACTACCAAATAATACACTAAGAAATACCGTCATTACAGGAATAGAGCTTGACGATTTATCCCTCGGGAATGCCCAAGAGCGGTTAGAAGCGTTTGGCTCAAAATCGAATTTTTTCAAGCGGATGGATTTTCTTGAACTTTACACCGATTCAGAAGCGCAGATAGGGTTATTTAACAATGGGCCTCCAACTAATAAGACTATTCCTGCTGTAGATATTATAATCGCCAACCCTCCTTACGTCCGAACTCAGGTCCTCGGTGCCCGGAAATCACAGGAATTAGCAAAAGCCTTTCACCTGAAAGGCAGAATAGATTTATACCAAGCTTTTCTGGTGGCGATGACCCAGTGCTTAAAAGACAGGGGCATTATAGGTGTCATCACGTCCAATCGGTTTATTTCAACAAAAGGTGGAGCCTCCATCAGAGCGTTCATTGCAGAAAATTACGAGATTGTCGAATTGATTGACCTCGGTGACACCAAGCTTTTCGAAGCTGCCGTTCTGCCAGCTATCTTAATCGCTAGAAAATTACCCTCTACATCTCGTTCCTCTACGAGCCAGAGGCCGTCAAATAGATTTGTCAGAATTTACGAGAATAGGACAAATAATCACGATGATCGAGAAAAGCCATTCCATGTTGATTCAGTGTACGACATTCTCAGGCAAGATTCTGACGGTGAATACTTAGTGTCTAAAACTCGGTTCAAACTTTCGACGGGTACTCTTTCCTTTTCTAATTTGTCCTCCGAACCTTGGCAGATGGTAACTGCGGCTGAGAAAGAGTGGATTGGTAAAATAGAATCGGCGGCAAAATATCGAATTGGAGACATTGTGAAGGTAAGGGTTGGCATTAAGACGACAGCCGATCAAGTTTTTATTCGTTCGGACTGGGACGATATGCCCGAAGATAGGCGGCCGGAAGACTGTTTACTACGTCCCATATTCTCGCACGACGATGCTGGCCGCTGGCGATCCAGCACAAGCAATGAATCGCTGAAAAAGGTACTATATACTCATGAAGTCAGGGATACGAAACGAAAAGCGATTGATATAGAAAAATACCCATGTGCAGCGGCATACCTTAGGCAATATCGAGAGAGATTAGAAAGACGGAAATACGTAATTAAGGCTAATAGAAAATGGTACGAGATTTGGGTGCCCCAAGACCCTTTAGCTTTGAGTCGTCCCAAGCTCATCTTTCCCGATATTAGCCCTAGCCCAATGTTCTTTTACGACAATGAAGGATTAATGGTTGATGGCAACTGTTACTGGATCATCTCAGAAAAAGAAAACACGGATATGCTCTTTCTAATCCAAGGGATCGCCAATTCAAATCTTATAACTCGTTATCACGAACTGGTATTTAATAACAAACTGTACGCTGGCCGGCGGCGCTATTTAACTCAATACGTAGAAAAATATCCAATGCCAGATAGGCATTCTGCACATTCTAGGAGGATAGTAGATTTGGTGAAAAAATTAGTATCGGTTGACGTAGGCGGTAATATGACCGAAAAATATGAGATTGATTTAGAGGTTGCTGTAGCGGAAGCCTTTGGTGTCGAGCCGCTACTTTCGTTTTAGGGATTGTAAAGTGCTTGGCCTTGGTACGTATCAAAAAAGGACATAGGGATTGATCTTTGGCACTTAAAACTAGTGTCGCTTACGTATGAAAAATGCTCACCTAACTTCTCACCAGGACATAAAATTATCCCCTGAATAATGCTCGTCTCTGCATCAGTCAAGGCGATCAAGTAGCGAATATCTAATGTTGTTAAGCTAGGGCAGGACGGTACGCACTCTTCGAACTGGGGACTGAATTTTCCTAGATCTTACGGTCGGCGAATCCTGAACCTTGACTTCCAAGGCTTGGTTGGGAATATCGGGGAACTTTCCCTCTAAAAGCTCAGCGTCACTGATTTTGTATCCTAAGAGACATGCGACTAAGCGCTCTAACGCTTGCCCCCTGTTCTTGGTAGCCATTTGATCCAATGGCTCACCAATTAGCCACTCTACTAGCATTTCTCGCAGCAATTTCAGGCGACTTAAAAAAATCTATGCTCGCTAGTCGGCATAGGCAAACAGCCAGCATCCGCGCCGGTCGATTCGTCCAGTTGTTTGTTTATTTCTTTGCACAACTCGATCCCCCAAACCATTTTATTATCCCAATCGCAAGACCACTCCAAAGGAGGAGACTATGGGTACCTACACACCGCTGGATTTGAATGCGCTGTACAATGCCGGGTTGGACATCTTGGGGGGGCAAGGGCCGCTCGGCGCACAAAGCTTTCGCGGCTTGCCCTTTGCCCTTGGTAGCGATGCGGAACGCTGTCTGATCGCCTATGGTGGAGAGCGGTCCGATGTGGAAATCTCGGTCGGTCGGCGGGCGACTTGGATGATTGTGGCGCATCGCCTGTTGGAGTCGCGGATCGCCGACAACGGGCCGTTGGCGGTGGCGGTAGCTGAATACGCGCTTCATTACGAGGACGGGGATGTGCTCAAGGTGCCGGTGCGTGATCGCTTTGAAATCTCGACTGTGCCGGCGTCGTATGGCGGTGCGCCGTTTGTGGCGGTGCCGGATACGAACGATCAGCTCTTGCCGCGCATCAAAGGTCCGTGGGACATGGCCGGGCGGCGCCAGACCGAGGCCGATGGCGGTCGTGCGCAGGATTTCGTGCTTTGGGCGTGGCCGAATCCACACCCGGACAAGGAGTTGAAAAAAATCGCCATCGAGGCCGCGGGACCGGCCTTTGTCATCGGCGGGATCACTTTGAGCGATTTGGACGAAGAGCCGATCTGCCGCGAGGGTACGCGCGAGGTCATCATCACCCTGTCGCAAGAGGAGGACACGCGCGAGTCCGCCGCTCTCGAAGTGGAAGTAGATCGAGGGGTTGCGACCTATCCCTATCCGTTGCCGGAAGCAACGGCTGAGGATTTTCTCGGCGGGCGCAAGGGCTGGGGCGAAGCTCAAAACGAGGGTAGCAGTCCCTCATACGTGGAAATTGCCGCCAATCCTTCGGCTACCGTTCAGGTCAAGCGAGACGGGGAAGTTTTGGGAGAGACCCGCTGGGGGGAGGTACGGCAACAGGGCCGCGTAGAGGCTTCGCCGCGAGTGCAGCTAGAAGTGGTGGAGCGCGGGCGCAACTGGGTGCATACCAAAGTCATTGACGATGCCACCGGGAAACCCGTGCCCTGCCGCGTCCACTTCCGCTCGCCCGAGGGCATCCCCTACGCCCCGCACGGCCACCACGCCCACGTCAACTCCAACATGGGAACTTGGCACTTCGATGTGGGCGGCGATGTGCGCTTGGGGCAGGTCACATACGCGTACATCGACGGCACCTGCCAAGGCTGGCTGCCGCGCGGCGAAGTGATCGTGGATGTGGCGCGTGGCTACGAATACGAGCCGCTGCGCACCAAAGTGGCGATCGAGCCAGGCCAGCGCACCTTGGAGCTGCGGCTAAAGCGCTGGCGGCAGATGAACGAGGAGGGCTGGTACAGCGGCGACTCGCACGTGCATTTCCTGTCGGCGCAGGGCAGCCTCACCGAGGCGCAGGGCGAGGATTTGAACGTGGTCAACCTGCTGCAATCCCAGTGGGGTGGGCTGTTTACCAATACCGAAGAATTTACCGGCGGTGAGATGGCCACGGCCAATGGCGATCACATCGTCTATGTGTCCCAAGAAAACCGGCAGCACTTTTTGGGGCATCTAATCCTCATGGGGCTGAAGGAGCCGGTGATGCCGTGGTGTTCGGACGGCCCGGGCGAGGCCGAGTTGGGTGGGACGCTCGAAGTGCCCATGGCCGAGTGGGCCGACCGCTGCCGAGCGCAGGGCGGCAGCGTGGTGATTCCGCATTTGCCCAGCCCCAACGGCGAGCCAGCCGCCTTGATTGCCACCGGACGCGCCGACGCAGTGGAAATGCTCCGGCACGGGATGTACATGCACGGCGAGTACTACCGCTACCTCAATTGCGGCTACAAGCTGCCGCTGGTCGGCGGCACAGATAAGATGAGCAGCGATGTGCCGGTGGGGATCTACCGCACCTATGTGCAGATCCCCAAGGACGAGCCGTTCACCTATGACAACTGGTGCAAGTACATGGCCGCGGGCCGCACTTTCCACAGCGGCGGTCCGCTGATCCGCTTCAGCGTCGATGGCCACGAGGTAGGGGACACGGTGCGGCTGCCGGGCAATGGCGGCACGGTGGAGGTGCTCGCCGAGGCCGAGTCGGTGGTGCCGATCCACGCGTTGGAAGTGGTGCAGGAGGGGCGGGTGGTGGCTTTTAGCGAGGATTCCAAGGGGGGGCGCAAGTTGAGCTTGAAGGCCGAGGTAAAGGTGGAGGGCCACTCGTGGCTGGCGGCGCGGTGCAGTGGGCCGGGCTACGAGCAGAGTGTGCCGCACTTTGATGGTTGGGGTCGGGGGATCATGGCGCACACCTCGCCGGTGTATCTGGCCTGCGGCGGTGAGTGGTGGATGTTCAATCAAGAGACGGCGCAATACATGCTGACCTTGGTGGATGGCTCACTGCACTACATCCGCCACAACAGCCGCCAGCATCTGCGCGACGACATTACGCACCACCACGGCGAGGCGGATCATCTCGCCTATCTAGAGCGCCCCTTCCTGCAAGCGCGGGAGGCGATCCATCGCCGGATGCACCAGTTGGGCGTACCGCACTAAGGCCGCCTTGTTTAGGGATACTAGCAGGGATATATTGAGCGGCCATTCACTGTAGAAAGGAAACTGCGATGAGCGACCAGTTTGTACCGTTGGATTTGAGTGCAACTTATAACGCTGGCACTGGCAATGTTGAGTCCAAAGACGGCAAACTCTGGCCGGCGCCCGACGATGCGCCTGACAATACCCCGCTCGTGGGGCTGCCCTGGGGCGAGCAGCAGTTTTGGGGCGTGCCCTTTAGCTTGGCGGCCGCCGGTGCCGACCGGGCCGTGGTGTTGGTGGCGCAAGAGGCTGGGGATGGGGTGAGCGCATCGGCGGAGATTCCGATAAACGCTAAGGCGCGGCGCATCCTCTACGCCCACACTTGTGCGCCGGTGTCGGGGGAATGGGCCACGGTCGAGGGCACGGGTGAGGAGATTGGTTCCTATCGCGTTCTCTATGGCGATGGTAGCTCGGTCGAGCAGCCATTGCGTCGCCGCTTTGAAATCCACGACGTGCAGGTGCCTTGGGGGCACCATCCCTTTCTCTGCCGCAATTGCCGCCACTACTACTCGGTGCCACTGAACAGCCGCGAGTATAGCTATGGCATGGTGCAGACTGGGGCCTTTACGCGCGAGGGCGGTGACCTCCAGGGTTGGTGGCTCTACGACTGGGAAAATCCCGCGCCTGACAAGGAGATTGCGGCGGTCGCGGTGTCGTCGGCTGGGCCTACGGCGCTGGCGTTGGCTGGCCTTACGCTCTGCCACGAGGAGCGCGATCCCTTTGCTTGGCCGGTGCGGCAGGAGGTGGCGCTGCGGGTCGATGCCGAAGGAGCGCCCGAAGTGGCGATGGAGCGCGGCGAAATCGTGCGTCAGGATCAGCTCTGGGTACCGAGCGCGGACTTCCTCACCTCCGAGGAGGCGGGCTGGGGACGGGGCGGCCAAGAGACGGTCGACGGTGGCTATCTGGAAATTCACGGATCGACCGAAGGTCAGCTCGCTATTAAGGCAGGAGACGACGAAGAGCGCATTTGCTGGGGCGACGTGCTGAAAAAAAAGAAGGTCGCCCAAGGCAAGGTGCAGATCGAGGTCGTCGCGCCGGCTGGCAAGCAGTGGGTTCACGTGCGGGTCGAGGACGCGGATACCGGCCAGCCTGTGGGAACCCGCGTCCACTTCCGCTCCGAGCACGGAGCCTATCTGGCACCGCACGGCCACCAAGCCGACGTCAATGTGGCGTGGTTTGAGGACATGAGCGGCGACTGCAAGACCGGGGGCGTGCCCTACGCGTACATAGACGGCACCTGCCAGATCGACTTGCCCATCGGCCCGGTGTACGCCGAGGTCGTGCGCGGTTTTGAATACCAGCCGCTGCGCCAGCAAGTTGAGATCAAGCCCGGACAGAACGCACTGACCCTCAAGGTCAAACGCGCCTTTGATATGAAGCAGCGCGGGTACTATTCGGGGGATACCCACGTGCATTTTCTGTCCTCTCAGTCGTCGCACCTAGAGGCCGAAGGCGAGGACCTCAATGTGGTGCATCTGTTGGCCAGCCAGTGGGGTCGGCTGTTTACCTCGTGGGAGGAATTTACTGGCGGCCTGGCACCGACCAGTAGCGACGAGCACTTGGTTTGGGTCAGCCAGGAGAACCGGCAGCACGTGCTCGGGCACATCAGTTTGCTCGGCCTCAAGGAACTGGTCGCGCCGATGTGTACCGGCGGAGCCAATGAGGATTGGGTCGGCGGCTCGGTGGATGCGCTGATGGCCGATTGGGCCGAGGAGTGCAAAAAACAGGGTGGGCTGGTCATTATGCCGCACATGCCGCTGCCCGACTTTGAGAACGCGGCCAACATCGTCTTGGGCCACGCCGACGCCGGCGAGATGTGCTGGATTTGGGAGGGCGAGCAGATCAGTTCGGCCGAGCAGGGCTACTACCGCTGGCTCAACGTGGGCCAGAAGCTGCCGATTGTCGGCGGCACCGATAAGATGTCCAACGGTCGCATTTTGGGTGGCTCGCGTACGTATGTCAAGCAGCGCGACGACGAGGAGTTTACCTTTGACAATTGGTGCCAAGCCGTGCGGCGCGGCCAGACGTTTGCCAGCACTGGTGCGATGATTGACCTAAAGGTCGAGGGGCGGGAGATGGGCGAGGAAATCCACTTGCCCGGCAACGGCGGCACAGTCGAGGTGGTGGCGATTGCGGAAAGCGTCTGGCCGCTTACCGGGCTGGAGCTGATTTGCAATGGTGAATCGGTCGCGCGCGAGACGGCTGCGTCCGGTGCCCAGCAGATCGAACTGAAGTTCAAGCTCAAGGCCAATCGTTCCTGCTGGGTTGCGGCTCGCTGTTGGGGGCCGCACTACACGGACGCCGGGCCGGTGATGGCCCATTCCTCGCCGGTTTATATCGACGTGGGCCGGCGCTGCGTGTTTGCGCCGGCTGAGGGCAATTATCTGTTGACGCACATGGAGGGTGGCATCGCCTGGGCCGAAAGGATCGGCGTTTTCCGCGACGAGGCGATCCGCCAGCGGCTGATTGGCCTATTCAACGAGGCTCGGGGCGAGCTGCTCCGGCGCATGGAGTAGGGGCCAGTGGTAAGGTCGTGCCCTAAGTACATGACAGTAGAAATGGGATGGGATGCTTCGCTTACGCTCAGCATGACAAGACCGGCGAGTGACCGCCGCTGTCATGCTGAGCGGAGCGCAGCGGAGTCGAAGCATCTGATACCTCGATGCCTATGCGTAAGTCCATTGAATTACTGTCGTGTAGTAAGGGTCGCGCCTAAAGGCATGGTGAAGCCCTGCTCTGCTCCCTCAGAGTTCGGGAACTGCCTACCCATCACTCACAACTCATCACTCACTACTAACCGAGATAAATCCCATGCTCAACCAAGCACAAATCGATGAGTTCCACCGCAACGGCTTTCTCAACGGCGGGCGCGTGCTCGCCGACGAGGACCTCGGCGAATTGAGCGACGCGCTCGACGAAGTTTTGACCAAAGGCCCGGATGGCTTTGCCCCCGGCGAGGCGCAGCCGGTATCCTTCCGCGACCTAGCCGGCGGGGGCGGCGTCAGCGAGCATCCAGTGTGGCAGATCGTCAATATCTGGGAGGCTGCGGCCGCTTGGGAGCGGCTGATTTACCACCCGGCTGTCGTGCGGGGGATCAGCCAACTCACCGGCCATGCCGACCTCCAAGTCTGGCACGACCAGATTCAGTACAAACCCGCGCGCTACGGCGGCTCGACCCACTGGCACCAAGACGCGCCCTTGTGGCCGATCATCAAGCCGATGACGCCAGTATCGGCGTGGATTCCCTTGGACGACGCGACCGAGGAAAACGGCTGCATGTGGATGGTGCCCGGCAGCCACAAGTGGGGCAACCAGATCGAGTTTTTGCGCACGCAGGGGGATTTGTCGCTGTTGGAAAACTTCAAGGACTTACAGGGCTTTACCCCGCCAGCCGACGCCGAGATCCGCGAGGTGGAAGCGCGGCCGTGTCCGGTGATGCGCGGGGAGGTTTCCTTCCACCATTCCCTAACTTGGCACGGCTCGCCTTTCAATCAGTCGCCGCGGCCTCGGCGCGCCATTGCCATCCACTACATGACCGGCGCAGCGCGCTTCGACCAAAGCGGCGAGCACCTGATGAAGCAGTTTGTCGAATTACCCGACAATGCGCCGATGGCTGAGGCTGGCCCGCACTTCCCGGTGGTGTGTCGCAATGGGGTGCCGGTCGGGGTGCCAGAGCGGTTGCGCGCTACTAGTCGGACTTCTGAGGAGTAGCTGGCGGCTGGGCAAATCTCGTCGCTACCGAGAATCGGAACGTAGAAAATTCCTGATAGATAGAGTGCTGCTGGTAGTATTCTGCATTTACGCTTGAGTTTGTTCAGATGGTTATCTTCAATTAAGAGGGTATCATGGAACTCAAAAGGAAACTCTCGACAATCTGACGCCTGTTAAAATCTTATTCCAAGACGGATTAAGCCATGCCGCAAATTCTCGACAATCTGACACCTGAATCCACTCTTCTGCCAGTTCTCCAGACGACTTTGGAGCTGTCCGATCACGCAGACTTCTGCGTTGGATACTTCAACTTGCGCGGATGGAAGAACGTTGACTCATACGTAGAGCAATGGCCGGAAGGCAACCAAGCACGAGTGCTGGTGGGTATGCATAGGCTCCCACATGACGAATTCCGAGAAGCGTTCAGCCCATTGGACAACCGGGGCATCGATAACCAAGCCGCGATTCGTCTGAAACAACGTCTCGCCGAAGAGTTTCGCGATCAGTTGGTGACCGGCGTCCCAACAAACAACGACGAAGCCGCCCTGCAACGGCTGGTCAGCCAACTCAGGGCTGGCAAAGTAGGGGTCAGACTCTTTCTCCGGCACCCACTGCACGCGAAGCTATACCTGTGTTTTCGCTCAGATCCCATTAACCCCGTGGTTGGATATCTTGGCAGCAGCAATCTTACCTTCGCAGGACTTTCGGGCCAGGGTGAACTGAACATGGATGTGCTGGATCAGGACGCCTGCCAGAAACTGAGCAAATGGTTCGATGATAGGTGGACCGACAGGCTCTGCATGGACATCACCGAAGAGCTGATCAAGATTCTCGAGGAAAGTTGGGCACGGCAAGATCTGATACCACCGTACTGGGTCTATCTCAAAATGGCCTATCACCTGTCTCACGAGGCTCGTGCAGGTCTCGCCGAGTTCAGGATCCCCCAGGACTTCGGAAACCGCATGTTCGACTTTCAAACAGCCGCAGTAAAGATAGCGGCCCATCACCTGAACAAGCGCAATGGCGTCCTGATTGGCGATGTGGTTGGGCTTGGCAAGACACTGATGGCCACGGCGGTCGCCCGTATCTTTGAGGACGACTATGGGATGGAAACACTGATAATCTGTCCTAAGAATCTCGTGAGCATGTGGGAGGATTATGCTCACCAGTACCGTCTAAGGGCACGGGTTCTCTCGCTCAGCAAGGTAATCAGCGAGTTGCCCAAGCTCCGCCGTTATCGGCTGGTCCTCATTGATGAGAGTCACAACCTTCGCAACAGGAGCGGCAAACGGTACCGAGCGATACAGGAATACATCCAAGAGAACGATAGCAAGTGCATCTTGCTATCGGCGACTCCGTACAACAAGACCTATCTCGATTTGTCCAGCCAGCTACGCCTCTTCGTCGCCGGAGAGCAGGATCTTGGCATCCGCCCGGAGCAACTCCTTAGAAGTGGTTTTATAACCGTCTGAGTGTAATCATCAGACAGGCGACATTGACAAAGGCTTGATACATTTGGATATGATATTCCCATCGCACGACCAGCCGTCGAAAATTGCCCCACCATGCCAAGGTGCGTTCGACCTTCCATCGCCTCTTGTAGCGGCGCAAGGGGCGTCCATCTTGGGTGGGCGGTTTCTTCCGGTTTTTGCGATGCGGACAGATCAACTCAATGCCCCGTCGTGCCAATCGAGCGCGCAGCGGGTCAGAATCGGCGGCCTTGTCGTAGATCAAGCGCGTCGGATTTTTCCGCGGCCGGCCCCGGCCGGGGCGCGGCACGGCCACCCGCTCCAGCGTCGGCTCGATCAACCCGACTTCGGCTGGGGACGCCGAGTCCAGGTAGTTTCCCAAAGGCAGCCCTTGGCCGTCTGCCACCACCATCCACTTCGTACCCTTTCCGCGTTTGGTCGGCCCGACACAGGCCCCCTTTTTTGGCCGGGGCAAAACTACCATCGGCAAACGTCTCGGCCCAGTCGAGTTGGCCTTGCTCATCCAGTTGGCCTAACAACGCTCGCCATGCCTTCAGCCAGATGTCTTGCTCTTCCCAACGGCGTAGCCGACGCCAGCAGGTACTCGGCGAGGGGTATCGTTCGGGCAGGTCTTTCCACCGCGCACCACTGCGTAACACCCATAAAATACCCTCAAACACCGGACGGTTGGCAATGGGTTTGGGACCGCCTTTGGGCGACGCTTTGGGTGCAGGTAACAACGGCGCTATATGCGCCCATTGGGCATCGGTCAATTCAGACGTATGGCGCGACATAATCGGGACTCCTTGGGGCGAAGCAAAACGAGTAGAAGCAAAAAAGAAAAAACACAACCCCCTATCAAGTTATGAAACCGCTTCTACCAGCGGCGGTAAGACACGTATCGCGGAAATGGCCATCCTTGACACTCTTCAGCGGTATCCTGACGCTAAGTGCGTGTTTGTTGCTCCGTATCGTGCTTTGGCATCAGAAGTTGAAAGGAGCATGGGGGCGATATTGAATGACTTGGGTTATCGAGTTTCATCCGTCATCGGTTCTTACGAGTCGGATGAATTTGAGGAGTTTCTTCTGCGAACAGCCGATTTGCTGATACTTACACCCGAAAAATTGGACCTTGTTCTGCGTCTCCGGCCAGACATATCTGATCAGATCAAGCTGATAGTGCTGGATGAAGTCCACATCATGGATGACGCAAATCGCGGTATCAAGTTCGAGCTTCTATTAAGCAGAATAAAGCACAGGTTGCCAACGAGCCGCTTCTTGGTAATGTCCGCCGTGGTCCCGGATTCAACGCTGAAAGACTTTGCTACATGGCTTGCGGATTCGCCTGATAGAACTGTCATGTCGAATTGGCGACCAACAATTCAAAGACGAGCGCGCTTTGAATGGCAAGGTACTAATGGTGTAATCCGATTCGAGCGGGATCCAGAAATTTCAGATTTGGATTCATTTGTTCCTGGAACTATCCAGCAACGAGAGTATTCTTTCATAAATCCTGATACGCGGCGCAGACGGATTCGGAAGTATCCGAATCCGGGTAAGGGAGATACTGCTGCCGAGTTAGCGTATGTGTTTTCGGAGCAAGGTCCCGTGCTCGTGTTCTGCACACAACCCAACTGGGTTGAGAGTATATGCAAGGTGATCCTCAATAAATCTATCCAGTACAGGCGACTGACTGAGGAACCAATCCATCCCCACTTTGCCGGTGCGGTGCCGACCAGATCTCTCAAACTCGCGAGGGAGTGGCTGGGAGAAGAACATATCGCCACGCAAGCCTTGTCCCAAGGGGTCGCTCCTCATCACGGAAGGTTGCCTAATGTCGTTCGGGAGGCCATTGAGATTGATTGTCGTGCCGGTCATTACAAAGTTATTGTTGCGACCAACACGCTAGCACAAGGTGTTAATCTACCTGTCAGGACCGTGATTATACACAGCACATGGCGTGCAGACGAAGAAGGCGAACGCTCGCGAATTCCCCTGCGAGACTACTGGAACATAGCTGGTCGTGCTGGTCGTGCCGGGCATGAGACAGAAGGCTTGGTCGTCCACATAACTCTGAATCCTTGGGACAGACGGGACTTCAATCACTATAGAAATCCTAAGAATCTGGAGCCCGTTTCCGGCGCACTGTTTCAACTTCTCCAACAACTCATTTCCTCTCGTATTTCCAATGAGTCGATAGAGAATGCTGCGGCGACCCTAGATCCAGAAATACTTGCGATTGTGGTGGAGGAGGGGCTTGAGCTTGGCGACTCCGACAAATGGATCACTAGCCTAGCGGGAACATATGCACTACATCAGGCTCATCGTCAGGATGTGGATATTGATCCACTGATCAGGTCCGCTCGACTGGCTGCTGAGAATGTGTTCAGTCGAGCCCCCGCCCCAGCGTGGCGACGGGTTTACGCCCAAACTGGTCTAAGCAGTTCCTCTTGTGAGACTCTAAGGCAATTCGTGGATGCAAACGCAGATAAATTGCGTGACTTGCTTTTTAATGCGGGATACGATGACCTCGAATCATTGAACCACCTAGCGCTCGATGCTAGTCTTCAATTGCCCGAGGCAGAAACCACAACTTCTTTTGCGGGTGACCCCGAGGTCTTGCTTGGTCAGTGGTTGGACGGAATGTCTATAAAGGAGATAGTTAAGAGTACACCGGATGATACGGATTCGGTGGAGAGTATATCTCGATACATAGAAGAGTTATTTGGATATAAACTGCCTTGGATTATCTCTGCGTTGCTTCGGATTTCCAAAGAGTCTTTAGGCATCCAAGATGAGAAATCCTCAGAGTACATTCGATGCTATCCCTCAATGGTGAAACATGGACTGCCTAATCCAGTGGCTTCGTGGGCGATGTCTGTAGGAATTTCCACGCGGGACGTTGCACTCCGCTTGGCAGAAGCCTTTGAAGAGCAAGCCTCGGATATTTCTTCCCACGAAAACTTCGTTGCTTGGTTGTCTGGCTTATCTGATGACTCTCTGCGTCTCGAGCATGGGGTTACTGGATATGTGCTCGACGACCTCAGATACAAACTTGGAAGAATGGCGATCAATCCATTACTTAAGCCAATTAAGCCACTCCATGAAGTCCTTCCTCTTCAGCAGGAAGTGGTTGGGGTGTTCTATGAAAAACGCCGGATGGCTGCGCGGCGTGTTAAGGCAGGGGACAAACTTGAACTTCACCGAGATTATAACAATCCTGTAGACCCCAATGCAGTCACCGTACATCATAAAGCTGGGCAAGTAGGCTTCCTCCCGCGGGCTCTAGCTCAACGCCTAGCGCCTGAAATCGACTCAGGGAACACTATAGTCGCTACTGCGGTGGAGACGGTACAGAAGAAAAAGCCTGCGATCACCATAGAACTCCGTCTTGGATAATCTACGATTCATTCCCTGATGCAAGATATGCAGTCGTTCCCTACTCTACTCTCAACGGTCCAACCTTTGCCCGAAGGGATCAAGTCCGGCTTGCAGGCAATCGGAAATTCCGAGATCCTCAACTTGGAATATACCGCGCTTTTTTGCTCCATCCGCTGCCCCGGCGACCTGATCCTCAAGACCTACGACTTGGCGAGGGCCATGCGTGAGGCACAGACACCAGTGATAGGAGGTTTCCAGACGCCGATGGAGAAGGAGTGCCTGCGCCTGTTGCTGCGAGGCAACCAGCCCGTCGTGGTATGTCCCGCTCGCGGCATTGACAACATGCGGGTTCCTCGTGACTGGCGTCCGGCCATCGCCGAGCGGAGGCTGCTGGTTCTGTCGCCTTTCCCTCCGTCGCAGCGCCGCCCAACGGTGAAGCTTGCAGCCCAACGAAACGATATGGTAGTTACGCTATCAAGCCGAGTTTTCATCGCCTACGCCGCCCTTGGTGGCAAGACAGAAGAGTTAGCCCGCAAGGTCGCCGACTCCGGCAAACCCATTCTCACCCTAGATAGCCCAGCCAACGCGAACCTGCTAGAACTCGGAGCTCGTGTGGTTGGGGTTGATGACCGCACGAATCTGCCGATCTAGCGCCCTAGATAGTCGGATAAGATGAAATCCGAAAAATGAAGCAGTTTGTCGAATTACCCGACAATGCGCCGATGGCTGAGGCTGGCCCGCACTTCCCGGTGGTGTGTCGCAATGGGGTGCCGGTCGGGGTGCCAGAGCGGTTGCGCGCTACTAGTCGGACTTCTGAGGAGTAGCTGGCGGCTGGGCAAATACGGCCGACCAATCCATCCGGCCGGTAAGCTGCATGGCGACAAAAAGGGTGGCGATGCACAGGACGGTAATGGCCAAGCCGGTATAGCCGACGAAGAAGAAGGTGTAGGAGAAGAGCACCAAGTAAATGAATTGGGCCAAGCCTATCTCCACCAAGGCCAGCCGCAGGCCGACCACGAGCCGCATGTAGGAGACGACCAAGAAAACGGACACCACCGCAGCTACCAGAAAGGCGTAGTGGATGAGCAAGTGGTCTGCTAGGTAGGCCAAAAGCAAGTGAAAGCTGAAAAAGGCCGCGCCGATGAAGAAGTAATTCATCGGATGGATATCGATGCCTTTGACTGCGGCGAAAACAAATAGAACAAAGAAAAAGAGAAAGAGGGATATGGGCGCGGCTTGGGTCACGTCCTGTACCCAGGGGCCTGGGTTGAGGCGGGCGGGCATGACCATGCCGAGGGAAGCTCCGGTGAGCAACCGGTCGTACTGCCAAGTGAGACGCCAGCCATCGGCGGTGCGTTCCTTGTGGGTGGGTGCTAGGCTTTGGCGCGGGAAGTCGATGGCGTCGAAATCAGTGTGCATGACCAGCTCGAAATCGGAGACCTGCTCGACGTGGTCGCCGAAGCGATACCACCATTCTTCTAATCCTTGCGATTGATAGGAAAGACGGATCTGGCGGCTCTGGCCCGGCGCGAAGTGCAACGGCTGTTGCAAGTGCCCTTCCGCCAGCGGCAGTGGAGCGATAGGTTGGCCGTCGATCGACAGGGCGAAATCATCGTACACAGCTTGGGAAGTAGGCAGGGCTAGATCGAAGGTCAGGTCGAGGGGGTGGTCGGTCTCGTTGGTCGCCGTGTAGGTGGCATCTAGTTCCACTTGGTAGGTGGAGTACCACAGCAGGCCCTTGCGGCGGTGTTCGAGGTGTAAATCGACTTGTAGGCGGCTGGCTTCTAGGGGCAGGAGATGCCGCCGCTCTTTGGAGTGCTCTGTCGCTTGGCCGTCAGGGGTCTGGGGGACGACGGTTTCCTCGGTGGTCCAGTACAGGAGTGGAGCGCGTTGGGACTGGGAGGTGCCCCACAATTGGCCGACCGCTGCTTTGAGCTTGGTGTCTTGCTGGTGGGTACGGTGTGAGACGACCTCAGCCAAGATGATCCAAGCGACACTCGTGCAGGCAAAAATGAAGCCGATAGCGGCGATGCGATAGAGCATGAAGCCCTCCTTTAATTGCGTTTGAACGTCTCGCCGATAGCTAAAGTTCCGCCTACAAAGCTGATGCTGCGCAGTCTTTGTCATGCCTGCGCAAGCAGGGACCCAGTATGGGGGCAGTGCGGAAGTGCTCGTCGTCCGCTGAGCCGGTCGAAGTGGACGCTTCGACAAGCTCAGCGGCCTGATACCTAAGACGCGGCGTAACGTCAGCTACAAAAGATAATCGCCTCAGAAGCGGTCTCCCAGTTAGTATCGGCAGGAGTCGCGCCTTTGCAAGGCCGCGTCAGGTGATGCGTCAATGCAACAGCGTCAGCTTGTGCGTCTCGCTTGCCCCATCAACCGCAAGCACTAAAAGATACGTGCCCGACGCTTGGAACTGCCCGGCTTGGTCGCGGCCGTCCCAGACGAACTGGTAGCTTCCCGCCGGACGTGCCTTCTCGGCGGCTAGCACCCGCACTTGTTGCCCTAGCTCATTGTAGATGCGCACCCCAACGGATGCCGCATGTTCTAAGTCGAAGGCGATGGTAACAGCAGCGTTGAACGGGTTAGGATATAGGCGTAGGGCAGGCAACGCTTCTTCAGCAAGGTTTGCTGCCTGTTCCTCGACAGCCGTGACCGCTGGAGACACCATCCACTCGCTGACTCGACAGATCCGCCGCAAATGGGAAAACACTCCACCAGTCCACCACATAATATTCGCCACCGACATCGCCACTAACAGATCGCCCTCTGGCGTCAATAGCAACTGAGAAGGATGCCAGATCGGAGCCGCCAACGCCGAACCCCCATCGCCGATATGGTCGCGGCAGCGTTCTGTCCACCCCTCTGGATCGCTATTACAGCCTAGGGAAAAACTAGCATCCACTCCGTTGCCGGCAATGGTTTCGAGGATGCCATCGGGTCGGACGCGATGAATGCGATTGAAATAGTAATTGGCGATATACAGGTTGCCCTGTGGGTCAATAGCAATGCTCGCTGGGAAGTCTAAAAGGGCTTCGGTCGCCGGCCGGCCTTCGGCACCAAAGGAACGACGCCATTTACCCTCAAATTCCTCGCCGACAATCTGGTCGGGGGCTTCTCCCGGCCCGGCTACGTGTTCGATCTCGCCATCGGCGTGGCGGCGGAAGACCTGAGTCCGCGTCCCAAAATACAGCCTCCCTTGGCCATCGACTCGCAACGATCCTACCCAAGGCACTTCCACTAGCGTGGCGATTTTCCTTTGTGCGTCAATGCGCCGAATGCCCTTATTGCCCGAAAATAGCAGATGATCCTCCTGATCGAACACCAGCGAATTGATGATGGTCTCTTCAAATGGGCCGACAAAGGTGACCACCTGCCCATTGGCGTCTAACCGTGCGATGCGCGATAGCGTGGGCAATGTTTTTTCGGTCCGATTTTGGTTGATATAATCGACAAAGTAGAGCCGACCCTGCCGGTCAAAGGCCATCGCGCCCGGCGCAATGCGGGCATCCAGTGCTGTGACTGTGTCCGCCAAGACATTGAAACGCTGCAACAAAGGGGGCATAGCAGTATGTATTTCATCGTATCCGAGGGGATTTCGGTCGTAGTCATAGTCGTCCTCGCGGTACGCGATGTGATATTGCGGTACACCGACGATGCGGGTGGCGGTGCCGTCGGCTTCGAGCCGGTAGATGATGGTTTGGTCGGCTACGTAGATGCGTCCTTGAGGGCCTACGGCCAACGCTTGCGGATAGTAACTGCGGTACTCCGGCGCGGCTACTTTGTCGGATGGGCCACCTACGGTTTCGTACTTTACCGGCGGATAGATCGTGTAGTCGCTGAAGGTGGCCAAGTAGTCGCCGTCAGGGGCCGTTATGGTGGTGATGGTGCCCGGGGGCCCACACGGTGGCAGCGCCCACAGAGGAGGCCCCGGAGACACCATCCCTAAAACCAAAACGGCGAGAAGAACACTACACCGATACCCAAACATGTCCTTCCCCTCAGTGCAACAGCGTCAGCTTGTGCGTCTCATTAGCCCCATCAACCGAAAACACCATCAGATACGTACCCGATGCTTGGAACTGCCCGGCTTGGTCGCGCCCGTCCCAGACGAACTGGTAGCTTCCCGCCGGACGTACTCCCTCGGCGGCTAGCACCCGCACTTGTTGCCCTAGCTCATTATAGATACGCACCCCAACGGATGCCGCATGTTCTAAGTCGAAGGTGAGGGTGACTTCTGGGTTGAACGGATTGGGGAAAACGCTCGCCTGTGTAACACCACTCTTCTTTGGGCCATCGCCGACTACGATCTTTGAACTCTGGCTATCGCCGCCAAACAGAGAGCGAACGCTGTTAGAGCCTACGTAAATATACCGATAGCCGGCCTTATCACCGCTCCACAGCTTCCGCTGAGCTAGATCATCTTCATAAGCGGACTCATAATCGGCACACCAATCGGCACTGGAGGTCATCGCGTTTTTGCCGCTAGCATGACCCAAACCGAGGGCGTGCCCCAATTCGTGGGTCACAACGCTCTGCACATCCTTGGAATCCGTCCCACAGCTAGAGGTGTTAGTTGTCCATTGTTTGCTGTCATTGAGGACGATATCGACATCGGAGAATTCGCCGATGTCAAGCCCACTGGTCGGAGTCGTAATCAAGGTAAAGCCATTGTAGGCACTGATGGAACTGTGAGTAGCCCAAAAAATGGTATTTACACCATCGGTGGGATGGTTGGTTCTGTTTATATCTACTCCGTCATAAGTGATGCTGAGGACACTCGTATCAATGTTGTCCCAAGAGGAGATGGCGTTCTGAATTGCGCCAGTGGGCGTGAACTGGGAAGCGAAATCCTGTGTGGGAACTCCCATTTTGAATCCCACAGATGAGGCATCCCAGAAGACCCATTTATAGGAGTTGTTGGGTGTATCGGGCAAACCAGTGTTGTTGCCTATCCACCATATAGCCCTATATGTCCTACCTAGCTTCTCATCATTTTCAAAACCTCCCCTTTGGCTAGGTCGTAGATGCATTATGGTATAAGGGTCCGCCTCCCCATCTTCCGCGACGACCAACAGGCTGACCAGTAGGATCCACAAAAGCTTGAACATAGATTTCATTTTCTCATTCTCTTTGTTAGCGTGAACATGAAAAGGACTTGCTTCTCAATCGTCCGCCCGTTCGGCGCGGATCAAAGCCTTCATCTTCTCCAAGGGAATCGGGTTCTCGCCAATGCCTTCGCTGGCATCAATCTCCAATGCACTATTGGGCAGATCGCGCACTAAACGCGCCGCTGTGCCCTCGCCCTCGACGCGGAACTTGCCCGCCCGGTGGTAGGCAATCTGATGCACCAACTCCTCGTTGGGACCGCGCTCCGGCGTCTCTTCCAAAAACACCAATACCTGCTCTTCGCTCGCCAGCGAAGGCGCGTCGGCATAGGTAGTAAACTTGGAGCCGTCCGGGTGCAAACCGCCCAACACGCGCACCGTCACCGTGCCAACCGAATCCCCGACGATGTGCTCGGTAGGCGTCAGATCGACATAGGTAAAGACGAAGGTGCCGGTAATCGGCTGGCCTTGTTGGGTGTGGACGACGTGGTTTTCAAGCACTCGGCGCATGGTGCCGACTTGGCCGAGGGTGATCCGGTCGGCGTGTTCGGTCAGCGACTCCAGCGTCGCGGTGTCGTCTTTGACGCCGACTTGACCGACCGGGCCTTGGCCGGTGGACTCGCCGAAGAAATCCGCGTCGTCTTGGGCAAGGCTCATCTCGGCCGCCATCAGCAAGATGACGACAGCCCCTATCATGCGGCAATACATAGTACACCTCCTTGTTGTTGGACCACCGTTTGTAGCAGCATCCCCGGTGGAATCATCTGAGTGGTCGGTGGTTAGTCCCAACCGCTTGCGAACCGACGGTGCGGACGCTAACCACGCTTCTAAAAGGAAAGACGTATCAACCACTGTAGGTTCCATCACGAACGTTGAAAGCCACCAGCGTCAGACTGCATAGGGTTTTGCTTTCACCGGCGATGGTTTTGCTGCGGCTGGCTTGCTAGACAGAATGCTTGGGGCCGATATTGGGACGCTATGGTTGCGCTGATTATCGCCTTTTGGGTCGCCTTATCCATCGGTCCGGTGGCGGCTTCTACCGGGCCGCTGGCTGTGGTGGAGCATTTGTCCTCGCTGGGATCGCGGGTAGCGGGCTATCCGGGGAGTGCTAGGGCGGCGGAGTATGTGGAGGGGCGGTTGCAGGCGTTGGGGCTGGCGACGCGACGCGACTCCTTTGCAGTAGTGGTGCCGATGGACCGAGGTGGGCGGTTGGAGTGGGAAGATGAGTCGGTGCCTCTGTATGCGGTGTGGCCGAATGGGGCGCGGACTTCGACCGTGCCGCCGGAAGGGTTGCGAGCGCCAGCGATTTGGGGCGGCGATGGGGATTGGGGCGATTTTAATGGGCGGGAAGTAGCTGGGCGGGTGGTGGTGCTGGACTTTGCCAGTGGGGACAATTGGCTGAAGGCCGCGTCGTTGGGGGCGCGGGCGGTGGTGTTTGTGGCTGCGGATTCTTCTACTACGCAGCAGGCGCAGGGCAAGTACGTGCGGGCACCGTTGGATGTGCCGCGCTTTTGGGTGGAGGGGGTCGCTGGAGAGCGGCTGCGGCGGCGGTTGGTGGATGGCGGGGTAGAGGTGGGGCTGTGGGGGCGGATGGATTGGCAGGAGCGGATGGCGTACAACGTGTGGGCGGTAGTGCCGGGGAAGGATGCGGGGACCGCGCAGAACGAGACGGTGCTGGTCCATGCGTATTACGACGCGCCGTCGGTGGTACCGGCGCGGGCACCGGGGGCCGAGGCCGCGGTGAGTGTGGCGGCGCTGTTGGAGGTGGCCGCTCGCTTGCAAGCGAACCCGCCGGCGCACACGGTGGTGCTCGCCGCGCTGGGTGCCCACTTCCAGGGTCGGCAGGGCATGGTCGCCTTTCTCGACAGGCACGCCCGCCGCCAAGAGTACTACGCGGCCCGGGTCGCCGAGCCGCTGGATATTGACCTGTTCATTGGCCTCGATTTGTCCAGCCACGGCGAGCGGGTGGTGCTGTGGAACAACACGGATAGCTACGCGCTCAAGCGATTTTTCGTGCCCTTTGGTCGTCGCTTTGCCGAGTACGCCGAGACACTGGGCCGCGTGGAGGCAGTGGCTAATGGCATCAGCCCAATTCGGGGAATGGATTGGGACAGCTACATGCCCGGGGGCTTGGCCGCCGATGGGGAGTTGGCGCTCGAGGCGGGATTCCCGTCGCTGACGCTGGCCACGGTAGGCGATGCCCGTTTCGCGCTGGATTTGCCGCGGGACACGGGCGAGCGGGTGGCGTGGGATAATGTGGAAGGACAGGCGGCGTTGGTGGCCGATCTGTTGGCCCATGCGTTGGCCGATACGGCGCTATTGGCGGGGCGGGAGCGGCTTGAGGAGGCGTTGAAAGATCGGCTGCGGGATTTGCGGGTCAAAGCGCGGACGTTCCCCCGGCGCAGTCAGGTGCCGGACCGGCCGGTGGCGAGGGCGTTGGTGGCGGTGCAGGTGGAGCAAGAAGGGCGCAAAGGAGTGCGCGACACGCGCTACTTTCTCACGGATGCCGCTGGGCTGGCGCGGGTACCCGGGCTGGTACAGGGAACGTATCCGCTGACTGTGGCGGCGCTGAACGCCGAGCAGGGGGTGATTACCCACGTCGTGGATTTGAGTAAGCGCGCGCAAGCGCACCACGGGAAACCGAGGCCGGATGGCCGCTTGGGTAAAAATGTGCGCTGGCCGCAAAACGAGCAGATCGCCGTACTCTTTCCCGGAGTGGGTCGGACCCTGTACGGCTTGGTCGAGCCGCGCCTTTTGCGTGCGATGAACGAAGTCAAGGTGCTGTCGGCGGACGGGGGCGAGCCGGGTCAGTACGGGTATGCGCTGGGGTTGAGCAGCATCGGCTCGGTGGGGGTGATCTACGGGCCGGCTGATGCGGTGGCCGACGATCGCGTCAAAGTGATTTTGGATGGCCAGCTTTTGCTACTCAACAGCGAGGGAAGCCAAAGCGAGATTGAGGCGCGGGGCCGGGGATTTTTGCTGGCCGAGGAGGGGTTTGGGGCCGCGACGCTGCAAGCGGCACGGGACGTGTGGAACTTGGATGCGGCGCGGCTAGGGGTGCTCAAGGAGCACGGCATTGAAAATCAGCGGTTGACGCGCCTACACGCGCAGGCGGCCGCGGCCATAGCCGAGGCGGAAGTAGCGGCTGAGCAGCTAAAGTGGGATGAGTACGTGGCGTGGAGCCGCAAGGCGCTGGGCTTGGAGACGCGGGCTTACCCAGAGGTCTTAGCGACGCTCAACGACGTCCTCGAAGGGGTGATTTTCTTTATGGCGCTGTTGTTGCCGGCAGCCTTTTTCGGGGAGCGGTTGTTGTTTGCTGCGGCCGATATTCGCCGACAGCTTGCTGGCTTTGGGCTGTTACTGCTGGCGATTTGGCTGATTTTGGCGCAGGTGCATCCAGCCTTTGAGTTGGCCGAGCCGCTGGTGGTGCTGTTGGCGTTTGCGATCATGGCGATGGCTGCCTTCGTGCTCTTTATGGTGGTGGGCCGATTCAATCGCGTCATGGCCCAGCACCAGAGCCAGCAGACGCGGGTCCACTCCCAAGACCTGAGCCGCTTGAGCGCGAGTTATGCGGCCTTCATGTTGGGGATTTCCAATATGCGGCGGCGGCCCCTGCGCACCGGTCTGACGCTGGCGACGCTGACGCTTTTGACGTTTACCCTGCTCTCCTTTACCTCGTTTGAACAGCAAATCCGCTACGCGAGTTTCCGGCTGCCTCACGCTGGGGAGTATCCTGGGATCCTCATCCGGGATCGCGGCTGGGAGCGCTTGACGCCGGAGGCGCTCGACTACGCTGAGTCGCACTTTGGCGGCAGCGGCTGGATGGGGCGGCGCGGCTGGTACGCGGCCGAAAGTGGCAAAGGGAACTGGATTGCGGTGGCCGCGGCAGGGAACGCAGTGCGGGCCACGGGCTTGTTGGGCCTGACGCCGGAGGAGGCGCAGATCACCGAGGTGGATAAGAGCTTGGTGGCTGGGTCGTTTTTTGCCGCGGATGACGAGGCTACCTGTATCCTGCCGTTGGACATGGCTGAGGCGTTGGGTGTTGGGGTTGGGGATCAGGTCGAGGTGTTTGGGCGTGCGCTGGAGGTGCGCGGGATTGCCGACCCGGAGCGGTTGGGTGAACTGCGCGACCTCGACGACGAGAGCCTGATGCCGGCCGATTTTGTCCTGTCGGGCGCAGAGATGCTCCAACTGGGGGCGGCGCGGGATGTGGATATTGCCGGCGAGGAGGATCCGCACGAGTTGCGGCCCTTCATCCACCTAAAGCCGCAGCACGTGGTCCTCGTGCCCTATCAGACGCTGGTCGAGGCCGGGGGCAGCTTGCGCTCGGTGGCCGTGCGCTTTCCGGGGGCGACCGACGGGCAGGCGCTGGTCGAGGACTATCTGACGCGGGTGGCGGTCACTTTGTTCGTTGGCTCGCCGGATGGGAGGGTGACAGCCCTGAGTTCGGTGGGGCTGACGGCTGTGGAGGGGCTGGGGGTGCTGGCGATCCCCGCGTTGGTGGCCGCGCTCATTGTGCTCAATGCGATGATGGGGGCGGTGTACGAGCGCCTGCGCGAGATCAGTATCTACTCCTCGGTGGGGCTGGCCCCCTTGCACATCGCACTGCTGTTTGTGGCCGAAGCCTGCGTCTATGCGGTGCTGGGGACGACGTTGGGCTACTTGCTGGGCCAGGGGTTGGGGCGGGTGCTGTTGGGGCTGGGGCTGTTGCAGGGCCTGACCTTGAATTACTCGTCGCTGGCGGCGATTGGGGCTGCGCTGGCAGTGATGGGGGTGGTGTTGCTATCGACGATCTATCCGGCGCGGGTGGCGGCGCGGCAGGCGGTGCCGGACGTGGTGCGGCGCTGGCGTCCAGACCCGCCTAATGGCGACGAGTGGCTGTTTGAGTTCCCCTTCATGCTCGGCGAGGGAGAGGTCGAAGGAGTGTGCGGCTTTTTGGCCAATTACTTTGGGGCCTTTGGCCGGGCGACGCTGGGGGATTTTTACGTCGAGGATATGCAAGTTACGCAGGCCGATGGCTATCGCCTCTCGTTTGCGCTGTGGCTGGCTCCGTTTGACTTGGGGGTGAGTCAGGAGGTGGTCGTGGAGTTCGCGCCGGCCGGGGAGCGCGCGCGGGCGATGGAAGTCCGGCTGCGCCGGCTAAGCGGCGAGCGCCACTACTGGCAGCGGCTCAACCTGCGGCTGGTGGAGGCCCTGCGCAAGCAGATGTTGATTTGGTACGCGCTCCGGGAGGCCGAGCGCGTTCAGCACGTGGAGTCGGCGCGGGTGCTGGCGGCCGCGCAGGCCGAGGAGCGCGTAGAGGAACAGGCGGCAGCAGAGCAGCCAGCGTCCTTTACTTGGCGGGGGTTTGCGGTGGGGGCGCTGTTGGCCTTGTGCATCGGCGTGGGAGCACCCTACGCGATAATTATGCTGCAAGGGTCGTTCATGGCGCTCAACAGTTCGTCGCCTGGGGCGATCTTTCTGTTCTTCGTCTTAGTGGTGGTGGTCAATACCCTGCTGCGGGCGCTGGGCCGCGGCCTCGCCTTGGGCCGGGCCGATTTAGTGCTCATTTACGCGATGATGCTGTTGGCGTCGGCTGTGCCAACGCAGGCGTTTGTCGGCTATCTGATTCCGATCATCAGCGGGCTGTACTACTACGCGACCCCGGAAAACAACTGGGGCGAGGTTTTCTTTCCGCACGTGACGCCGTGGCTGGTACCACAGGACCGGCAGGCGATTGTCGATTTGCACGAGGGGCTGCCGCCCGGGGGGAGCATCCCGTGGGGGGCCTGGAGCGAGACCCTGAGCTATTGGTACGTGTTCTTTTTGGTGCTGAGCTTTATGATGCTCTGCATGAGTTCCATTCTGCACCGGCAGTGGTCGCAGCACGAGCGGCTGGCTTATCCTATGGTGCAACTGCCGCTCAAGATGGTGGAGGAGGGGCGACCGGGGTTTAAGCTGGGGCCGCTTTTTAAGCAGCGGCTGTTGTGGATCGGCTTTGCGGTGCCGTTCGTCCTGCTGTCGCTCAAGGGGCTGCACTACTACTTCCCGGCGGTGCCGCTGCCGACCCAGTCGGCGGGGCAACTGCCGTGGATCGGCAACAAGCTGGGTTTGGACTGGGTGTACGCGTGGATCGGCTTTTTCTATTTGGTCAACCTAGACATTTCCTTTTCGATTTGGTTTTTCTACGTCTTCAACAAGGCGCAAGAGGGGATTTTCGCCTCGTTGGGTATTGCCAGCACCGAAAAACTCAGTCTCTACTCCTTCTCGCAGACCGCGGACCTGACGCACGAGGTGATGGGGGCGTGTTTGATTTTCGTTGCCTACACCTTGTGGATGGGGCGGCGGCACTTGGGGGCGGTGTGGCGCAAGGCGTGGCGCGGCGACCCAGCGGTGGATGATGCGGGGGAAATGCTTTCCTATCGGGTGGCGGTTTTTGGCTTTTTGGCCAGTCTGCTTTTCGTGGGCGCGTGGCTGTGGGCGTCCGGGGTGCCGTTGGCGATTTTGCCGCTGTTTTTGCTGGTGTGTCTGCTCTTCTACGTATTCGTCACGCGGGCGGTGGCCACGGCCGGGCTGGCGACGGCGCGCTCGCCGATGGTGGCGGCGTTTTTCGTCATCTCCGCGGTCGGCGCACCGGTGATTGGGGCCAAGGGGCTGACGGCCCTGACCTTTACGTACGTTTGGCAGTCCGAGATGCGGCTCTTTCCGATGATTGCCGCGGCCAATTCGCTCAAGCTGGCCGAGGCAGTGGTTGGCTCTAAGAGGCGGCTGTTTTGGGGGATGGCGCTGGCGTTAGTGGTGAGTTTGGCCGGGGCGACGTGGATTATTTTTCAGGTGTGCTACGAGCACGGCGGGATCAACTTGCATCCGTTCTTTATGACCCGTCAGGCCAATCGCACGTTTACCGACATGGCGCGGCCGATCGTCGATCCGCTGCCAGCCGATATGCGCGGTTGGTTGTTTACCGGCATCGGCGGATTCTTCGAGGCCGTGCTGTTGTGGGGACATCATCGGTTTTACTGGTGGCCGTTGCATCCGCTGGGGTTTATCGTCAGCGTTGGCTGGCTGGCCAATCAGGTGTGGTTTTCGGTGTTTATTGCGTGGGTGCTCAAGCTGGGCATTGTTAAGTGGGGTGGGATGCCGCTTTACGAGCGGGCCAAGCCGTTTTTCCTAGGGTTGATCTTGGGCGAGGCGACTGCGGCCGGATTGTGGCTGTGTATTGATGGCGTATTGGGCGAGACTGGGCATCTTCTGTCGCAGATGTGAGGCGAGCTTCTCAACAGCGGACTACATCCTCGACGTCTTCGACAGGCAAGGTATCTTCGTGCCGAGGCTGCACCGCCCGTCCCCACGCCGTCAGCACTTGCGTATCCCGCGTTAGTTCGGCGCTGCGTTGAGCCACTTGTTCGGGGTCCCAATCCGCGTAGAGTTGATCGAGCAGATGTTGCCGTAGGTCAGCGTAGGCATCTGCGCGGCCCAAGTCGTTCCATTCCCCTAAGTCGTCCGCCAGATTGAACAAAGCCGGTGGGGTGGCGTCGTGGTATTTGTAGAGCTTCCACGGCCCCTGCCGGATCATGCGCGAAGGAGGATCGCCGCGCGAGGGCCCCAGTTCGCTGAAGGTGGTATCGGGGCGGGCGTCATCTGCGTGGCCTTGTAGTTCGCGCCACAGGGAATGGCCGTCGGTGGAGGGTAGAGGCTCGCCGCCGGCCACTTCTACGGCGGTGGGTGCCCAATCGAGCAAATTGCACAACACGGGATTTTCCGCGCCCGCTGGTATCACGCCGGGCAAACGGGCGATGAGGGGGACGCCGACCGAGCCTTCGTAGTAGTTGCTCTTCCACCAGCAGCCGTGCTCACCGGCCATCTCGCCGTGGTCGCTGGAGTAGATCACCAAGGTATTGTCGCGCAAGCCGGTCTCGTCGAGTTTGTCGAGGAGTTGGCCGACTTTGTGGTCGAAGTATTCGCACAAACCAAAATAGGCCGCCCGCGCCACGCGGATGCGCTCTTTGGGCAGGGGTTCGTCAATGAGGCGGCGCTTTTTGAAATGGGTCACTGCCGCTGGCTCTCCCGTCGGGTCGGGTTGCGGCACATCGACGCGGTCGTAGTAATAATCGTAGAGATCCTTGGGGGCGAAGAAAGGGCAGTGCGGCAGCACAAAGCCGGCCACTGCGGCAAAGGGCCGGTCGCGCGTTTGTGCCTTTTCCGCCAAATAGGCGCAAGTCGCCTCGGCGACCCGGTCGTCAAAGGATTGGTACGTGGTGCGACCGTACCCGGCTATTTCTACACATTCGCGGGTCTGGCCCGAGGTGCTGGGGGGAATGTTCTTGAACAACGGCGCACCCTGTTGGGCCGCACCCGGATGCCGGGCGCTGTACTCGCCGATGGGCCGGCGCTCAAAGCCGTGGCGCTGGTCGGGGCCGACAAAGTGCATGCGGCCAATAAGCGCAGTCTCGTATCCAGCCGCGCCTAGGGTGTGGGCCCAGGTCGGTAGGGCCGAGTTGAGGATGTGGTCATTGCCCCAGACTTGATTGGCGCTGGGCCGCCGCCCGGTCATAAAGGCCATGCGCGCTGGTGCACACAAAGGCGAAGGGGTGTACGCGTTGGCAAATCGCATGCCCTCGCTGGTCAAGCGGTTGAGATGTGGGGTGCGCACCAGCGGGTCGCCATAGCAGCCGAGGTGGAATTTGCTGTGTTGGTCGGAGAGAATGAAGAGGATATTGGGTCGGTCCATGGATGAGCTGCTCTCGGTACTTACTGTCACTTCAGTTCGTTCTGAAACAAGGACGTGGAAGTTAGGGAAAAATGTGAGGGAATGCACTTCTACGGTTCCTCGACGCGGTCGCGGATAGCTGTCGCCCGATTGGCTCTATTTGTAGGTGGGGCTTATTTTTTGGCGGTGAATAGCAACGCCTATTATCCATCCATTTTGTACCTGCCTTTAGTTCTTTTTCTTCTATGCTGCGGCTGTGACGCGCCTGAGCGGGCGGCCTTTTTCGTCGAGGTAGCCGACGAGGCTGGGCTGGACTTCCGCCACACGAGCGGGGCCAGCGGCGATTACTTCCTGATTGAGACGATGGGGGCTGGCGCGGCCTTTTTCGACTACGATAACGACGGGTGGCTGGATGTGTATTTAGTGGATGGCTTCGACCTGTCGCCGTGGCGCGAGCGCTTGGTGCCGGTCAACTTAGTGGCCGGGGATTCGGCGGGTACTTGGGTCGTCGAGGACTTCCGACCGCCCCTGCGCTACGACGGCCGAGTGGATACTTCGATGGCGGCGCTGCGCCAGGCTCTCAGCGCAGGCCAGACGCGAAATCGCCTCTACCAAAATATGGACGGGGCCTTCCGCGAGGTCACCGCGCAAACCGGGAGCGGCGATCTGGGCTACGGCATGGGGTGCGCGGTCGGCGATTACGACAACGACGGTCGCGCGGATCTCTATGTGACCAACTATGGCCGCAATGCCTTCTATCGCAATCAGGAGGACGGGACCTTTGCCGAGCGGGCGCAGGTCGCTGGTGTGGCCGACCCCCACTGGAGCACGAGCGCGGCCTTTTTCGACTACGACAACGATGGTGATCTCGACCTATATGTGGCTAATTACCTCGACTTGACGCTGGACACCAACCGCTTGTGCGGCGGCGCGGTCGCTAGTGCTGGAGCCAGTTTGCGCGTTCCGGCCGGCCAGCGGACCTATTGCAGCCCGAGGCGCTACAATGGCTCGCCAGACGCGCTCTTTCGCAACGAGGGCGACGGGCATTTCTCTGGTGTGACACAGGCCAGCGGAGTCTTCAGTCCCTTTGGCAAGGGGCTCGGGGTAGCGGCCGCTGATTTCGACTCCGATGGGCACCTCGATGTGTACGTGGCCAACGACGGTACTCGCAATTTTTTCTATCGCAACCGAGGTGACGGCACGTTTGCCGAGACCGGGTTGGTGGCTGGGGCTGCGTATAATGGCGACGGCCAAGCCGAGGCTGGCATGGGGATCGCGGTCGGCGATGGGGATGCCGACGGGGATCCCGACCTGTTGGTGACCAATTTTTCCCGCGAGAGCAACACGCTCTACCGCAACGACGGCGATGGCCGCTTTGCCGATGCGACTGCGGCAGCCGGCCTGCGCGGCCCGACCTTGCTACCGCTGGGGTTTGGCGCGTTTTTTGCCGATGTCGATAACGACGCCGACGTGGATTTGTTCGTGGCCAACGGCCACGTCCTCGACCGCATCGCCTTACAGGATTCAGCATTGAGCCACGCCCAACCCAACCAGCTTTTCGCCAACGATGGCCATGGTACATTCGCCGACGTGTCGAATCGTAGCGGCCCGGCCTTTGAGCTATCCGCGGTGTCGCGCGGGGCTGCTTATGGCGATTGCGATAATGACGGAGACTTGGATGTGCTGGTGACCAACGTCGATGGCGCGGCGCGGTTGTACCGCAACGAGTTGCGGTCGGGACATCACTGGCTGTCCCTGCGGTTGGTGGGGGCGCGGGCCAACCGCGACGCCGTTGGTGCACGGGTGCAGGTGTTCTGCGGTGGTGCGGTGCAAACGCGCCAGCGGATTGGCGGGGGCACCTATCTGTCGGCGAGCGATAGCCGGTTGCACTTTGGCTTGGGCGACTGTGCGCTCGTGGAGCGGATCGAAATCACGTGGCCCGATGGCAGCGTGCAAGAGCGGCGCAGCGAGCCGGTCGATCGGTTTTTGGTTGTGGAGCAGGAGTAGTGGGCGCGTTGATATGGTGCGCGGTCGGGTGCCTTCTCGGGGCAGCCAATGGGTGGAGCGAGTCGCTCGCGGTGCAATTTGTCGATCGGGCGGCGGACGTTGGCCTGACGCAGCTCAATGTCTCGGGCACTGATCAAAGCTACATAGTCGAGGGGATGATGGGCGGTGCCGCTTTTTTCGATTACGACCGCGATGGCGATGTGGATTTGTACGTGGCCAACGGCTCTTCCTTTGCGGGCTTTGCCGCGGGCGCGCATCCAGCCAACCAGCTCTACCGCAACGACGGCGGGCGCTTTGCCGATGTGACGGTCGCCGCTAGCGTGGGGGATACGAGTTGGTCGATGGGATGCGCCGCGGCCGATTACGACAACGACGGTCACACGGATATTTACGTCACCAACTTTGGCCGCAATACGCTGTATCGCAACCTCGGTGCAGGCCACTTTGCCGATGTGACCGCGGAGGCTGGCGTGGGCGATACGGGGTGGGGTACCGGTGCCAGCTTTGGAGATTACGACCGCGATGGCGATGTGGATTTGTACGTGGCCAATTACGTGGATTTCTCCCGCGACTACGAGTCTCCAATACCCTGCTTGTGGAAGAATGTGAAGGTGTACTGCGGGCCGGTGGGCCTGCTGCCGGCCGCGGATGTGTTTTACCGCAACAATGGCGACGGGACGTTCTCCGAGTGGACGCAACAGGCCGGGCTGGCGGGCGAAAAGTTCTACGGTATGAGCGCTCTGTTCGGCGACTATGACAACGATGGGTGGCCCGACCTGCTCGTGGCCGACGACTCCACTCCCAACCTGCTTTTTCGCAATCTCCGGGATGGTCGCTTCGCCGAGGAGGCACTCATGGCCGGGGTGGCGTACAGCGGGGAAGGGGTGGCACAGGGGTGCATGGGGGCTGCTTGGGGCGATTACGACAACGACGGCCTATTCGACCTCTTTGTCACCAATTTCGCCGACGAGTACAACGCGCTGTACAGGAACGAGGGCGGAGGCTTTTTTGTCGATGTGTCTTTTGTCGCGGGAGTCGGGGCGGCACCGGCCGAGTTGGTCTCGTGGGGCACGGGCTTTTTCGACTACGACAACGACGGCGACCGCGATCTTTTCGTGGCCAACGGCCACACCTATCCGCAGGCCGACCTGCCGAGAGTCAACTCCAGCTACAAACAAGCCAACTCGCTGTTTGAGAATAGGGATGGACGGCTGGTGGAGGTGTCAGCCGCAGCTGGTCCGGGCTTTGCCTTGCGCCGCGTCAGCCGAGGGACCAGTTTCGCCGACTACGACGGCGACGGCGACATCGATTTATTTATTCTCAATCTCAACGGCCCGCCAACTCTGTTGCGCAACGATGGCGACCACGACAATCACTACCTGTTGGTGCGCACGGTGGGCACGGTGAGCAACCGCGACGGGATTGGTGCGCGGGTGATCGTTAGTGCTGGCGGGCAGACCCAACACGCCGAGGTGCAAAGCGGGGGAAGCTATTTGTCGCACAACGATCTGCGGCTGCACTTTGGCTTGGGACAGGCCGAGCGCGTGGACCGGCTCGAAGTGCGCTGGCCCAGCGGGGCGGTTCAGGTTCTGAGCGACATTGCCGCCGAGCAGATTCTGACCGTCGTCGAGCCGCGTCAATAGACGACGGATATGAGGCGCTGACGTTGCTGTTGGCCGCGGTCGGTTTCTGCGATGAGGCGGACGAGGTAGGACCCCGGCGGCACGAGGTGGCCGCTGGGGGTGCGGCCGTCCCACTCGACGGCAAAGCGGCCACTGGTGGCAGGACCGGCGTAGATGACCCCTACCTCGCGGCCGGCGAGGTCGAAGACCGCGAGTTCCACTTGAATCTCATCCACTATATACAGGAGATCGTATCCGATCCGCACGACCTCGTTGCGGCCGTCGCCGTTGGGGGTGAAGACCGCTGGGTGTGGGGTGAGGCGGCCAATGAGCGGCTGCTCTAGGCTGAGTAAAGCTACTTGCAGGCTGTTGGTCTCCCTTGGGGTCACGGGTTGGGCGACTTCAAAAGGGCGGGTACTGTCGCGGATTTGCCCTGCAAAGGGAGTGCTGTACGCGAACACCTCGGCGCGGAAATCTATCTCGACCTGCTCGCTGGTCCGCTGCTGGTCCATGCGCGGCAGCGCGACTTCAAACCCCTCGGCGGTGTGCTGCGCGATGGTGTAGTCAACGTCCACCCCGCCGACCCGCACTGCCTCTACGGCCTGTACTTGGGCCGTGGTGGAGACGGCTAGGTGGTCGAAGCCGAGGTCTTCGGCTGCGATGTGCGGCTCTAGGTGGAAGGTAAAGAGCGTTGGGGTCAGGGCCGGGGCTTGCAGCGGGTGGATTTGCCCGAGGGCTTGGGAGGCCGGCGGCGGGATGGACGCGCTGAATTGCAAGTAAGCGAGGTGGCCCGTGGCCTCGGCGGTCGAATGGAATTCGGCCCTAAATTGCGCATAGCGGCGCAGCCGATCAACTGGCATTGGCCCGCGACCTGTGGCAAAGGCAAAGGGCGCGTTCCAGAAGCTCCAGTCCTCAATGTCTGGGGTGAGGCCGGCCTGCTCGCCCTTTTGTAGGCGGTTGTAAGTGCGTAAAGTGAGCGGTTGGCCAGCGGCGTCGAAGCGGGTAAGCTCGTTGCCGCGAAACGTGCGTCGCCAATAGGTGTTGGGGTCGTCGTCGTCGCCCGTGCGCGCACTCAGATCAATGCGAGCCTCAGCGTTGACCTGACCGTCCCAAGTCAATGCGCCCAAGGCGGCCGGTTGCCCCAAGTCGATGATGTTGGAAGTGTAGCGGGAAAAGGCGGCTGGCCCGGCTCCGTAGATCTCGAATTCGGCGATTTCCCAGATGCCACGGCTGTTTTCGGGTAGTTCGATGAACACCTGCTGGATGGGTTCTTCGGGCAGAGTCAACTCCATGACGGCTTGGGTGTTCTCGCGCACGCGGTGGACGATGTCGAAGTCAAGTGTGCTGTTGCGCCAGCTAACCGCGTACTCGCGGGTGCCGTCGACGAGGGGATCCCCGTCGCTGGTACCTAAGATAAAGCTCTCGACGAAGCGGGTTGCCGCAAAGCGCGGGCGCGGATAAAAGCGCACGCGATCGACGAAGAAACGCCCGCCAAAGTCGAAGACCCAGTACTTGCGCTGGGGGCCATAGCCGACGACGCGAAGATAGCGCCCATCACCCAGATAAGCGGTTTCTGGGTCGCCATCGAAGATCAGGATGTCGTCCTCGTACCACTCCCGCCAGCCGTTCCATTCTAGGATGAGGATGCGGCCACCGAGGGATTCTACGAGCGGTGCCAAGTTGACCGAGGGTGTTAGCGACAACGGGCCGATGTGCTCTGGCTGTAGCGCGATCCATTGGGCTTGGCCGTGCTGGTTGGGATCAACGGCTTCCCAAGATAGCTGTACGAACTCGTACTCGGCTTCCAACTCTGGTTTGGGCAGCTTGGCTCCGCCGATGCGATAGATGGTGAGCGCGTGAGATGGGAGGGCCACCGCAAGGTAGCAGACCGCCCAGTAGAGGATGCGTTGATGCGACATGGGACTACGGAACCTCATGCGCTAGCTGCCGCGCTTTTTCGCGGTGTGAGCGGCTTTTTTGCCGGTGTCCCAATTGCTGGTAGGCGTCGCTGAGGTAGAGATGGGCACGGCCATTGGCTGGGTCCAATTCGACGGCGCGGGCATAGGCGCGGGCGGCCTCGTCGAATTGGTCCAATTTTGCGTATGCCACCCCGAGGTTTAACTGCGCTGAGGCGCTGGTGGGACTGAGCCGGGCAGCCTCGGCAAAGTGGGCGACGGCCGCGGCCAAATCGCCCGTGCGGGCTGCGGCCAAGCCGAGTCCGTAGGCTGGCTCGTGCAAGCTAGAGTCGAGTCCGGCAGCGCGCAGCAGGCTGGCCCGAGCCTCTGCATAGCGTTGCTGCTTGAGAAGAGTCAGCCCCAGTCGAGCGTGACTGAGCGGGTCTTCTTCGTCGAGGGCGAGGGCTTGGCGAAAACTCGCGGCTGCGGCGACCAAATCGCCTTGATAGGTGAAAAGGACGCCTAGGCTGCTGTGCGCGTCTTTTAGTTCGGGATTGATGGCAAGGGCGTTTTGATATTCGAGGATGGCTTGGTCGTATTGGCCTTGTAGGGCGAGGTGCAAGGCGAGATTGTAGCGGGCCGTAGCCGAGCCAATGGCCACCGCGCTTACCTCGGGCAGGGATTGATCCGAGCCGATGCCGCGGTGGTGCTGGCGGAGGATTTCTGAGCGTGCGAGGGCCTTTTCGCCTTGTTCGCGCTGTCCCGTGCGCAAGTAGAGTTGCGACAGATTGAAGTGGACTTGGGGCGAATAGGGATTGAATTCGGTGGCTCGTTCTAGAGCTGCCACAGCTTGGTCGTAGTGCCCTTGAGCGCGGAGCAGTAAGCCGCGGTGGAAATGTGCTTCGGCGTCTTCAGGCGCGTACTGCACGGCGCGTTGCAGGTGATTTAGGGCTTGGTCTAAGGTGCCTTGTCGTCGGTAGTACAAGCCCAGCTTCTTGTGGGCTGGCGCGAGCGTGGAATCTATCTGTAGGGCGGTCAGATAAGCGCGCTCAGCGAGGTGTGCGCTGTCGCGGTAGCTGTACACGAGGCCGAGGTTATAGTGAGTGGTGGCGCGTTGTGAATCGAGTTCGATCGCTCGTTCGAAGGCGCTCAAGGCTGCATCGGTGTCGCTGTAGCGGGCCTCGGCGAATGCGCGGGTCATCTCGATGGCTCCGAGTAGATCGTAGAGTTCGGGGTCGCTGGCATCGCGAGCTAGGCCGGCGAGCGCTGTTTCTAGCGCTTGTTCGTACTGGCCGACTTGCAGATAACAACGCCCTAGATAGCGATAGGCAGCCGGCAGTGGAGATGGGCCTTGCACTGCTCGCTGCAAGACCTCAATCGCGGCTTGATACTCTCGGTTGTAAAAATGCTGTCGGCCCTCGACTAAGAGAGGGTCGTCGCGGGCGCAGCCCCAAGCGAGCAAAAAGACCAGGAGCACGGCCCAACTCAATTTCAATTGGGTGCGCCAAGGGCGCGCTCTATCGCGCCTGAAAATTCCTCAACCGGGTGCTGCTCCCGCAGGCCGCGCACATAGCGCACGTAACCGCGCTTGGACTTGTCGATCTTGATGTAAGCCGTGGCGCGGCGACGGGATGTGGCGTCGTAGGGATGTTTTTTCTGGTGGCGGTCGAGGACCTTGAAGACCGAATACCCGCCTTGGACCTGCACTGGCCCACCAACTTGGCCGACGGGCAGGGAATGCGCTAAGTCGTAGATGTCCAGATAGTACGCCTTGGTATAGGGACTGAGGGTTAGGTGCCCGTCGTGGTGGTCGGCACCGGGACGGAGGGTGTGGGTGCGAGCCAAAGGCGCGGGGTCGGCACCGGCGAGGATCTCGCGCTTGAGCCGCTGGGCCAACGAGTCGGAAGACGCGAGAATCTCTACTATTTCGGTTGTCAGCGGCGCGGTGAACTTCTCTGGATGGCTCTCGTAGAAGGCGAGGGCTTCCTCTGGGGTAGCTGCGACGTGCTGATCGACGTAGCGCTGCCGCAGGGCATTGAGGAGCAGATCGTCCCGCTTGTCGCTAATGAGTTGCCGCAGGTTGGGGTCTTCGTCTAGACCGTGGGCCTGGGCCTCGGCCGCGAAGAGAAAGGCCGGGATGATCGCAGTTTCTAGGAGGAAGACGACGCGAGCGGAGTCGGCCAGTTCTAGCTGGCCGGCGCGCATTTGTTGCGCCATCTGTATGAACTCGTGGCAACTGATTTGACCGCCGTGAAAGGAGACGATAGACTCGTCGCGCAACGCGGCCGGCAGGGCGTACAGATCGCCTTCGGCCTGCTGACTATGCTGGTTGAGATGGCGAATCTGCTCGGGGTATAGCTCGGGGCTATACGCGCCTTTGAGCGAGTCGAGGAGGGCTTGATAGCGGGCGGCTCGCTTGCGGCCAAAAACTTCTTCCCGTACCTTGCGCTCGGAAGCGGCGAGCGGTAGCGGCATCTCGTCGGTGACTTGAAAGACTGTGTAGTGGGGCTTGCCGGCAAACTGGAAGCGGATGGGTTCGGATACCTCGCCCACGGCGAGGGGAAAGATCGCTTCGGCAATGGCCGGAAGAACCTTGTCTTTGAGCTTGTAGCCCCCTACATCGCCGCCGTGTTCGCCGCTATCGCGGTGCAGAGAACGTCCCTTGGCCAGCTCCATGAACTGCGCCCCGTCGGCTACAGCCTGTAAAATTTCCTCGGCTTCTGCGCGGGTTTTTAGCATGATGCCGCTGAAGCGGAGGGCGCGATCTCGGTGGGTGGCTCGATAATGAGCTTCCATCTCCTCGTCGGTAACGACGATTTTTTGGACTATTTCGCGCTGAGTGTACAAGTCGAGTAAGCGGTTTTTGGCGAAGAAGGCTAGCTCGGCTTGGAGAGCGGGATCATCGGCTAGCTGAATGGCTTCGGCTTCGGTGAGCAAGAGCCGCTTGTCGATCAAGCTGTTGAGGACTTGGCGGTTCTTGTCGAGCAGGGTATCGCCCTTTCTCATGCCCTCTGGGATGAGCGCACTGAACTTGGTGAAAGCCTTGAGAGTTATGGGGGCACCGGCTACGGTCGCCAAGACGACATCCTGCGCTTCGGGTTGTTCGGGCTGGCCAGCGCAGGACGCGAGTAAAAGGGCCGATATACAAAGGAACGAGAGGATGCGCTTGCACGGAAAGGACTGGGTCGTGGTCATTGAAAATTTCTTGCTATAGTGGATACTATTCACTTATTTAACAGGCATTTAATTTAGGATTTGACGGATTTTTGGGCAACAATATAGGGGTATTCGGTGTTGTGGAATGCCCGACTAGTCCATCCTTCTCACTACCTTTTAGAGTCGGTTTATGCGAACAGCTTTTCGATCTGCTTGCCTCGTGAGCGGCCTCTTGCTCGCCGTTTTCGCGGCGGGAAAATCAGCGGTTGCGGAAGTCGTGGTCATCGGCGGTGCTGAGGGCCTGAGTTGGGAGAGCGGCGGGGGTGATCTCCCCGCCGTGGTCATCCGCAGCGCGACTGCGATCGAAAAAACCAACACCCCTGGGGGCGTCATCGACTTTGAGCCCGAGGGCCGGCCCTACTTTATCGCGCCTCAGCTCGCCGATACCACTCGCAATATAGCGGTTGGCATTAATTCGCCATTGCGCGGCGGCAGCATTGAGTCGCCGAACAATCGCTCCATTGGCGGGGCCTTGGGCAATTTGATCGACAACGACGGCGACACGGCCTTAGACATGCGAGCTTCTGGAGGCACGCAAAGCGCCCGGGTACTGGGGCTAATCATCGACTTGGATCTCGGCGCGCGCTTTGGTCTCAATCGCTTCAAATTCTTTCCGCGCAACGGCGACCCTGATTTCCCCTCGGTAGAATTTCCCTTCCAAAACGAGTTTTTGCGGGGGTATGAGATTTTCATCAATGACGGCACGCCGGAAAATTTCTTTGAAGGCGTGCCAATTTTGCAAACCGTTGCGGTCGAAACCCAAAACGACCAATCCGTGGTGGATGTGCGTATCCCTCCGCAATACGTGCGCTTCGTGCGGCTGAAGGTACTGACCGCGGCCGGCTTCGACATGGCCGAGTTCCAGATTTTTGGCACGGGCTTTGTGCCCGAAGCGAGCTATGTGTCCAACATTTTTGACTTTGGCGACTTGGCCTTGTTTGGCAACTTGCGCTGGGTCCAAGACGCGGAAGGCGACGCAAACCTGTCTAGCTTGCGGATTCGCACGCGTACGGGTGTAGATCCGAACCCGGTCGAATTCAATAAGGTCCGCCCGGGCGAGCGCATCTTCCGCGTGGGTGGCGGTGCCCAAGCCGGCAATCGGTCGGGCACCTCGACGGCCAATGTGGAAGTGCCGTGGAAGTGGGCTGATGATGTCGACGATGCTGGGTTAAAAGCCCTAATCGAAAGCGTGCTGGACAACGACGAAGTAGATGTGCGCGAGGCGATTGGGGTATTCAAGGATCTGCCGTTGGACCAGCAGGCCCTCGTCACCCTCGACGAAGGCGATTACAGTGCGCTGCGGGGCGAGGACAAAGGGGTCATCCGCGACGATGTAAACAACTGGAGCGGCTGGTCGCCTCCCTATCCAGCGTCCGGTATCGTCGGCCAAGACCAGCTCCCAATAGACGGTGCCGGCGTTCCCATTACCTCGCCTGGTCCACGGCGCTACTTCCAGTTTTCTATCGACTTTTTTAGCGACGACTTTGAGTCGGCAGCCGCAGTCGGTGGCTTGGCCTTTGATGTGATTTCGCCGCCCTTTGCCCAAGAATTGATCGCCGAGATCTCACCGCGCTCAGCGGCAGTGGGGAAAAACACCCGGTTTTTGTACGCGGTGCGCAACAAGTCCTCTGGTCAGCAGCGCGGCTTTGACGCCTTTGAGATCGAGACTCCCTTGCGCGTCGAGTCCATCGGGCGCGTGCGAATCCAGCGGCCCAGTGGCGAGGTGCAAGAGGCAGATTTTTCTGGCGCGGCGCTGGCGAATTTGCCCCAGGCCAGCAATGGTATCTCCATCGACGAAGTGCGCGATGACCGCTTTGCTATCTCCTTCCCGCTCATCGAGGAAAACGGGACAGTCTTGGAGGTGGAATTCGACAACGGGGTGTTGCGCTTTGGCACAACCTTTGTCGGTCGTGCCTTCAACCGCTCGGTCGAAACGACCCTCGGACAGGGCGTTGTGGCCGGCAATGCCGCCGACTTGAGCTTGTCTGGTTTTGCTGACTCTGATCGCCAGCCAGTGGGTACGCCAATAGAGGAAAATCTCTCGGTGGCTGTGCCCATCAGTAAGGATCTCTTGGCCAATGTGGCCGTAAATGCGCCGGTGTTTACTCCCAACGGCGACGGGGTCAACGACCGAGCGCTCATTCAGTACGACATCACTAATATCGCGCGGCCCTCGCCGGTGAGAGTCTCGATTTTCGATCTGTCCGGCCGCTTGGTCCGGGCCTTAGTTGATGGCGAGGCCATCAGCGGTCGCTTTGCCCAGCTTTGGGATGGCCGGGACGACGACGGGGTGTACGTGCCGCCGGGGCACTATACTTTTAGCGTCTCGCTGCAAGCTGGCACGGGCCAAGTGAGGGAAATCGGGGTTGTCGGGGTGGCTTACTAGATTGCTCAATAAATAGGGAGAGATGATTTGCAAGCGTTTAGACTATGGGGGCTGATCAGTTGGGCTGCGCTGGTACTGGCGGTCGGAACGGTTGAGGCCCAAGAGTACGGCAACCGCTTAGGTCGCCAGAGTGGCGGGGCGGTCAGCTTTGAGCCACGCGGGCCTGGGGTCCTGTTTGGCGCGCTCGATCCAGCAGTCAAGAAATGGTACATTCCCCAAGAGCTTTTCAACGAATACGGCTGGCGGCAGTGGGAGTACTCCAACTACGCTAGGGACGAATTCCGACGCTACGTCAACATCCACCGCGAAGGCGATTACTTCTACGACTTCTACGGCAACTTCATCGGCCGCGGCTGGCTTATCTACGACTGGAGCCAAAACCAGCCTGGGCAGCTCGGTAGCAGCATCTTCCAGAATGCCCGTTTTGACTCTTGGTTCAACGGAGTCACCATTGGCGGCGATTCGCAGAGCCAATACTACTATTCCATTACGGTCGGCAATCTGCTGCGCACGACCCTCACGCCAATGACCTTCTCTAGGCCCCGTTACAATGGCGTTCAGATCGACTTCATGGCCGACAAATACGCCGGCACGATCCTCGCCTCGCGGATCAGCGACCCGATCTTGGGCGAGACTAGGGAGCCGGAGACCCGCACCAATACTACTACCATGTTCGGCGGCCGTGGTACGGTCCAGGTCGGCGACTTCATCGAGGTGGGCGCGACCATAGTCGATGCCCGCAATACCAACACCACGCTCGACCTGTTCAGCGGCGACTTGATCGCCGGCAGCCTCACTTCCGGCCAGAGCAGCACCCCGCTAACGGCCATTGCCATCATCCTCAGCGACGACACACCCGAGGATGGCGAGGGGGGCGCGGCTTTGTTTCGCCACAAGGTGCGCATCATTAGCCGCAACTTCGAGACGAACAGAGAGCAGATTTTTGAGGCGGAAGAGGTGGTCCGTGCAGGTGCGGAGTGGCCGATTAAATTCGGCGGTTTTGAGCGCCAGGGTTACACGGCCGCCGATGGCAGCGAGCGCATCGTGCTCAACTACGACTTCAACGATCCAGCGTACATCGGCCCAGACCCCACCTCGATCGTGGCGGTGGAATTCGAATACGTCTTGGGCAATGACTTCAAGGTGGAGATGTGGTCCGACCGGCAGACGGGCCGCCGCGCCATGCCCTCCGCGCCCCTGAGTGCGGAAACCATAGACGCTAGCGAGCCAGCGCTGATTACCTTGCGGCGAGCCGAGGGCAACGTGAAGGACATTTCCAATCTCCAACTCGTCAAATTTGACTACGGTCTGCCGACGGGCAACCTAGTCGGCGGATTTACGGTGGAGGGCAAAGGGCTGTGGGGATTTGACTTCTACGGAGAGTGGGACCGCAACAAGCGCTACTTTCAGTATCCCAACGCCGCGCTGTTTACGGCCGGCAAAAACCACAAAATTTCCACCGAGCAGTCCGACGCTTGGTTTTTTAACCTCTCCCGTCAGTTTCATCCGTGGTTCTTCTTCGGCGAGGTCTATGCGATGGACGACGCGTATTCGACCACGGCTTTTTTGGTAGATACCAATGGCGACATCCAATACGACAATTCCCAGCGCAACTTCTACGAGTTCGTCGAGGACAACGACGACCAAGACCAATATCCCGACTGGATCCGCGCGGGTTCGGCCAACGATCGGCTCATCTTTCCAGGGTGGGACGAGAACAACGACTTTATCTCCGATTTTAACCAAAACGACAATGGGACGGTCAACAACCTCATTCCCGACTACGAAGAGCCTTTTTTGCGCTACGCGGTTGATCGGCCCGAATTCCTCTTTGGCATCGACCTGAACAACAACGATTGGATCGACCGCTTTGAAGACGACGACTTGCCGGATTACCCCTACAAGACCGATCGGCAGGGCTACAATGTGTTCGCTGGTGCCGAACTCGTATCAGGGACGCGGTTGACTTTGGGGCAGGCGGACGAGCAGATGATCTCAGCCGACCGCTCGAGCCGCGTCCAGTACGCGCTCTTTACCTTTGATCGCGATCTGCCGGGCGTGGGTCGCTTGCGGGTTTTTGACTCGCTGAAAAAGGTCGCTGATACCATTCCGGACGACCGGCGCGCTCCCACGCCCTATGTCGATGCCCCGCCGATCCAGCCCCTCGTCCCCGATATCTTGCCGGCCCAAGACACTTGGATCAATTCGCTGTGGCTCGGGTTCGACTACATAGGCATCGACCGACTCAACATCATCAACAAGTTCAAGTACGAATTCTATCGCCAAAACCAAGACGATCCACGCGATATAGACGGACGCCGCCTGCGGACCGACACGAGCTTCTTCGGCTTGATCAACAAGTTCGACTACACCTACGACCTAGGTCGTTTCAGCCTCCAGCCCAAGTTCAAGAGCGAATACTTGCGGCGCACGCCGTTTTTGGTCCAAGAGGATGAGCGCGAGGAATGGACGGGTAGCTTCGTGTTGCTGGCCCAACTGCCAGTGCTTCAGCACACCGTGCTGATGGGCGGTGTAGAGCAACTGCTACTGCGGGATTTGATGCGAGACGAGGAGGCCATGGTCGCCAGCGGCGTCACCACGGAAACGGGCGACTTGAGCAGCGTAAACGTGGCGGTGCAGCTCTCCAATTCCTCGGATTACATGGGGTATCGCCTGACGACCCAGATCGGCCTGCGCTACGGGCGCACCCAAACCGAGCTGGTGCGAGAGGAAGACAGCGGTTTTGCCAAGGGCAGCGAGAGCAGCAATTCGACGACTAGCTTCATCACCGTGTACGCCGGAATTCAGTAATGGGCGCGCCGCGAGTTAAATGCGCATTGCTACTGGGTGTCGTAGTTCTGTGCGCCCTTGAGGTCGGTGCCCAGACGGACTACGGCAATCGCCTCGGTCGCCGGGTTGACGAGCGCCGCGTGTTCTCGGCTGCGGGCCGGTCGGTGCTGATCGACGCGCTGGACCCAACTATTCAGCGCTGGTACTTGCCGCAGGAGTTGTTCACCGAATACGGCCGCCGCCAGTGGGAATACACCAACTATGCGCGGGAGCCTTTTCTCCGCTACGTGTCGCGCAGCCAAGAGGGTTTTTACTTCTACGATCCCTACGGCGATTTGATCACCCGTGGCTGGCTCATCTACGATTGGCGGCAGACGCAGCCGTTGACTAGCGCCAGCAATCAGGTCACCAAGCGCGGCGAGTACCTAAGCTGGTTCAACCGCCTCATCATCTCCTCGGATTCCAGCGGCGACTACAGCTATTCGATCGTGGTCGGGGACGAGCTTTTTACGACGCTGACCCCCCTGACTTTCCGCAAGACTGGCTTCAATGGCGTGGTGACTAGTTTGGCCAGCCAGCACTTGCGAGCGACTGGGCTATTTTCGCGGATCTCGTCGCCGATCATCGACATCAGTTCGGATTTTCCAACTCGGCAGCTAGAAAATGCGACGAATCTATCCGCACTCCGCTTTGAGGCCGATGTCAGCGATCACCTGACTTTGGGTACGACCTTTGTCAATTCCCACAGCAACAACGGGGCCTTGGAGAGCTTTCAGGAAAGCCCCTTTACGGGTTTGCTGACCTCGGGCCAGTTAGACCGGCGACTCGAATTGCTGGTGGTGAGGCTGTCCGACGATTCGCCCGAAGACGGCGAGGGAGGAGCCGTACTCTTCAGCGACGACCTAGAGATCACGACGACCTTGATGCGCGAAGTGGTCATGGGCGACAGTGTAGCGTTGGTCCCGCGGGATACAGTCATCACCGGCAGCAGCATTGGCTACCGCCCGCTGCGCGAAGGGGGCAAGGTGCGAGACGGCTTTCTCACAGCCGACGGATCCGAGCGCATCACGCTCAAGTATCCCCTAGCGGTCGAAGATGGGGACGACGAAGCGGGGACCTTGCGCCTGCTATTGCAGCAGAGTTTGGGGCTGAGCTTGGCCCAGGCCGAGGATGCAGTGACCGCGATTAAGAAGGTGCGCTTTCGGCTCATTCTGGCCAACGACTACCGGGTGGAGGTCGCGTCTGACCGGCAGACCAATCCGGTAGATCAGCCGCAATTTCTACAGGTCGCGCGAGCAGCGGGCAACATCAAAAACCGCCTCAACCAGCGAGAGGTGTCCTTTGACTACGGACTGCCCACCGCGAGCCAGATATACGGCTTTACCGCTGAGATGCGCGATTGGTACGGGTTTGACTTCTACGGAGAGTTCAACGTCAGCACCCAGTACCGCAAGTATCCCACGACGACCCTAAAGAAGCACGAGGCCATCGCCGGCATTGTCGGAGACAAACACGATGTGGCCTACATGGTCAACTTGGCGCGCGACATTGGCCCTTGGCACTTTTTTCTCGAAGGCTTCGGCATGGACGATGGATACAGCACCAACGTGCGGCCAGTGGATGGCCGCGGCTTGGTTGACTACTCACCCGAAGCCATCATCCAGTCCTACGACTTTGTTGATGACAACGATGACAACGACCGGCACCCAGATCAGTTGCGCCGCTTTCAGGGCAGTTTGATTCCCATTCCGGGGCAGACTTTCCGGGTCCGGCCCAATGGCGTGGCCGATCCAGCGGTTTTTCCCGGCTACGACGAAAACGGGGACTTCCTTTCCGATTTCAACCAAAACAGCAACGGCGAACGGCAGAACTTCTTCCCGGACTACGATGAGCCTTTTTTGCGCTACGAGGTTGATCGGCCCGAGTTTCTCTTTGGCATTGATTTGAACAACAACGGCTGGGTCGATCGCTTTGAAAACGACGACGAGCCAGACTATCCCTACAAGAAAGATCACTGGGGCTACAATTTTTACACCAGCGTCCAAGTCAATCCCGAAATCCGACTCACGGCCGGCCGCTTGCGCCAAGCTATGCACCAAGCCGCGCGCGACAACGATACCTTCTACGGGATCTTTACCTTTACCAAGAGCCACCCCACGCTGGGTCGCTGGCGGCTTTTCGACATGGTGCGGAAGGCCGAAGACAACATCGAGAATCACCTCGTGCAGTGGATCGTGCCCCGAGCGGAGTTCGGCCAATTCAGCGAGACTACGGGCAGCAATGTGCCCGTGCCCGACCTATTGGCCGCTGAGAATACGTGGATCAACACGCTGTACTCAGACTGGGAGTACGACAGTCCTAGAGGGTGGAGCACTCGCCACCGATTCAAGATGGACGTGTGGAAACAGCAGGAGGCCGAGGTGATATTGGCCCGGGACGAGGAGGGCCGTGTGCTCTTGGACGAGGAGGGCGCGCCGGTAGTGGCCTTCGATCCCTTGGGGCCCGAGGGCCGCAAGGGTCGCGAATCGTCCAGTTTTGTCGGATTGATAGACAAAGCAGCCTATACGTTCTCGTGGAAGTCAATCGCCATTTCTCCGCGCATTAAGAGCGAATTTATGCGCCGAGTGCCCTTCAGCCGTAGCGCGCCGCAGGAACGCAGTTACGACGTGCTCTACATAGTGCTGGCGAATTTCCCGATTCTCCACCGCTCTTATGTGCAGCTAGGGATTGAGGGGCGCTATTTCTACGATCTCGAAGGCGACGAGGGGCAACTAGCGGCCGGAGAGCGGACCGGCGACTTTCGCGGTACGGTCTTGGCCTGTCAACTGACGAGCACTCGTGCCTATTCTGGATACGAGTTGACCACTCAGATGGGAGTTCGCTTCGACCGTCGCTCGTTGGAGGTCAAAGACGGGGACGGGGAGCGGAAGACCTCCGGCCTAGTGTTCCTTTCGGTGTTTGCCGGATTGTAGGGGCGGGAAGCGATGACGACTGCCGCGCCGCAGGGCTGGATCATTAGCCGCCAATGGGATTTTTTGTTTTTCATTGGCACCCCGCTGCTTTCTCTCGCGGTGCTGCTATTCGCCGCCAACTACTTCACCTCTGCTGACATCGCCCTATTTGTGCTGGCCTTTTTCGCGGTGGGGCATCACCTGCCCGGGCTGATGCGCGCCTATGGGGAGCGAGAGCTATTTGGCCGCTACAAGGCCCGCTTCATCGTCGCTCCTTTGGCGATCGCCTCCTTTGTCAGTTGGAGTGTGTTCAATGGCCACCTCGGATTTTTTATTTTCTTGGCCTTGTGGGATATGTGGCACTTCTTCATGCAGCACTACGGCTTCATGCGGATCTACGAGGTCAAGCGACGGCGGCCCTCGCAGTTGAGTGCGCGGCTGGACTGGTGGCTGACGGCCGTCTGGTTCGGATACGTGATAGCGGCCAGTCCCCACTATCTGATCAATTTTTTAGAGCGCTGTCACCGCTATGGCTTTGGGCTGTATACTTGGATCAAGCCTGAATACGTCTTCTCGCTACGGGACGTCATGTTGTACTTGGCGCTGGCCTTGTCGGTGGTCTACGTCGGTAACATGGTCGTCGAAAGGCGTCGCGGCGTGCCCATCGTCTGGCCCAAGCTGGCGATTTCGGCCACCACGTTCGCCACGGTCTATTACGCTTATATCGTTCTCGAAGACGTCATCTTGGGCTATGCGGTCACCGCGCTGGCACACGACATTCAGTACTTCGCCATCGTGTGGATCTACAATCACGGGGTGCTCAGGCGTTCGCGCGACTTGGGGCGGTCCTTCTTCCGCTTTCTATTCGCCGATGGGCGCTTGCGGATCGTCCTGTTTTACCTATTGCTGATATTGGCGTACGGCGGTATAGAGGCCCTCGCACGGGCGACCCAGAATTTCCTGATTTACGATATAGTCAAGGTGCTCATCGCCACCTCGGCCTTTATGCACTACTACTACGACGGATTCATGTGGAAGGTCGGCAAGAAAGAGATCCGGCAGAACTTGATAGACGAGGGGTCCGCAGAGGATCCGTGCGAAGAGCCCCTGCCGCGCCGTGGCTGGAATGCGTTGGTGACGCGCTGGCAGAATGCGCGGGCGCAGTGGACGGTGCTCTCCTATGGGTTCGAGACCGGCAAGCAGGTGCTGTACTTTGGGGTGCCCATTCTCTTTTTTGCTTGGACGGACGCCCAGTATGCGCTGTCGGACGTAAATGCCAAGGAATACTTGGCCCGGCTGGCACCGAGCGTGGCCAAAGCCCACGACGATTTGGGAGTGGCCTATAGTCGCCAGGGTGATTTCGACCGCGGCATCGCTGCCCACCAACAGGCCATTGCTGCGGATTCTACCTATGCCCAAGCCTATACGCACTTGGGGATCGCCCATTCGCTCCAAGGCGATCTAAAGGCTGCCATTGGCCTGCACCAGCAGGCCATCGCGCTAGAGCCCGAGCTAGCGCAGGCTCATTTCAACTTGGGGGTGGAATACGCGAAAATGGAGCGGCTCGGGGAGGCCATTGGCGCGTTTGAGCGCGCTGTGGCCTTAGACGCAGACTATGGCCGCGCACACTTAGCCCTTGCACAGACGTACCAAAAAATGGGCAACCAGCCCCTCGCAAAAAGGCACTGGAACCGAGCGCGCGACTTGCAGGCCGCGGCGCAGCGGAAGGATTTGAGCCTCAGTGCCATGCCTTGGGCTACCGGGACGCCGCTCAAAGGCGATTCGTGAGACTAAAGAGAAAATGCTTGACAAAAGAGGTATTTTATTTTTTTATTTCGGCTTCTCGTATCACGCGTCCATGATTAAGGGGCGTTTTTTATCCATTCAACCAACAGGGGGTTGTAGCATGAGCAAGAAAATTGCGGTGCTGGCTGCTGTTATGGGCTTGGTAAGTTCGTCCGCCTTTGCCCACATTCCCGAAGGGAGGGTATTCGCTGCCTTCCAGTGGCCGACCGATAAGCTGCCCGTCCTCGACGGCGATATCTCAGAGTGGGAAATCATGCCGGCCGAGGTGTGGATTGACAGCGACGATACCGACATCATCGTCGGCGAAGGCGATGTCGGGCGCGAAAAGGATCGCTCCAATCTATTCTTTCGCTTTGCCATGGGCTGGAACGACGAGTTGGATCGCATCTACTATGTCTTCGACCGCTTTGATGACGTTTGGGATCGCGATGCCGGCGGCATTGGCTGCTGCGGCCAAGACGACTCGATTGAGATCGGTCTGGACTCCGACCACTCCGGTGGTTGGTTCCACGCCGGCGGCGCTGGCATTTCTGGCGACTTGACCGAAGAAGAGAATAAGCTCTTCACCGGCGGCCAGACCCAGACTTCGCATTACCGCTGGCCGGCTATCACGTCTGGTAGCGATCCTAATGGCTGGAGTTGGTTTTGGATGTCCAGCTCAACCTGGCACGGCGACGAGCCTTACCAGTGCTGCTCGGATTCCTTCAACCTCGACGGCGTCCATGGTGCTGAGGCCAATTTCCAGGCCGAGTGGTACACCATTGGTTGGGACGATTTCAACTGGCAGGGTCCCGAACTGAGCACCCAGCACGACTTCGTCGAGCTGGAAATTGTCGGCGCTGGTTTGCAGATAGTCGATAACGACAACGGTCCGGAAGATGCCGAAGACAGAAACCCGTGGACGGCCAAGTGGACGTTAGGTGGCCAGTCCGATATCTTTGGCAATGCCAGTTCGTTTTCCGACTTTGTGTTGCTGCCTCTCGACGAAGCAGCTCTCGCTAATCTCCCGACCGCGGTCGAGAACGATAGCTGGGGCCATATCAAGGCTTCCGTCGCTAGGTAGTTCACTCGCTTAAAGCAGTAAATATCCGTAATGGGACGGGTAGGTCTTCATTGATCTACCCGTCCTTTTTTGTCATATTTTTTGCATTCCCTCAGTCAAGTCACAAGGCCGTTATGCTACAGCGCATTGGGATTCTCCTCGCATTTGGATGGTGTTTTTTGGGTGGGCCAACTTCTGTTGCAGCCCTGACCGTAATCCGCCTTGGGGGGGAAGATCTGCCCCCGCCTGACTTGGAGGTTCCCTATGAGTTCGTGCAGTTGTCATGGGCCGGGGTGGACCCCAACAGGCACGGCTTGGCCGAGCTAGTAAAAATAGATACCGGCTTTGTCGAGCCGCTGCACTTGAATCCCACAGTCAACTTGGTGCCGCTGCTCGAAGAGCGCGGCGGACAGGTGTTGTCCCTGAATTGGATCGGCTGGGGGCCGGCTAGCGGTAACGACTTGGCCATGTTTGATGGCGATCCCACGACGGCGTTTTTGGGCGATGGCGATTGGGGCGGGGATTACGGTGTCATTCGTCAGAAATCGCTGATTTTCGACTTGGGAGGTCGCTTTTTTCTCGAGCGCGTTCGCTTCTTCCCCCGCGAGCGATTTTTGGCCGACCGGTTTGTGCAACGCTTCATCATCGGCATCAGCGACGGCGACCCGCTCAAGAAAGGCACTCGGGAATTCACGCAGGGCATCCGGGGTAGCTTCTTTGACTTTGATCTTCCGTACAATGTCTTTGAGAACGTCGAGTCCGTCATTGATATGCCCTTGCCGACTGTGCCGGTACGGCGATTGCTCTTTGAAGCGCCCGAGAACACGACCGGCATCTGGGAGATCGCGGAGTTGGAAATCTACGGCAGTGGTTTTGCGCCGTTTGCCAGCTATGTGTCGAATGTGATAGACCTAGGTGCCCCCGCCAGTCTCGGTAGCCTGAGGTGGGCTGGCCAACAGGGTGACGGAGCCACGCTGGCGTTGAGCACGCGCAGTGGCCACGACGACGATCCCAACACCTACTGGCGCTACACCTTTCGCGGCGGCGAGCGCACCCGATTCGATGCCAAAGGGCGCCCGCTGACGCTGGCGTCGTACAACAAGCTCGCACGTGGCGCGCAGGCGGGCTTCACCCACGATACAGCGGGATGGACCTTCTGGAGTGCTGCGCAGGACTTTGTCGCTGGCGAGGGCATTATTGCCGGGGCGGGTCCGCGCCAGTTTGTGCAGGTGCGCGCCGACTTTACATCGGAGCAGAGTGCCAGCGGTCGGCTCGACTGGGTGGCGCTGGCGGTATCGATTCCGCCGGTGGCGCAACAAGCCATCGCCGAGATCGTGCCTTCGGTGGTGTCGCCGGGGGCCGCCGCCGCGTTTACCTACAAGGTCAAGGCGTCGATAGCCAACGATGATTTGGGCTTTGACCGGTTAGCCATCGACACACCCGCGCGGGTGCAGAGCGTGGATGCGGTGCGCCTGTCGGGTCAGCCGGTGGCCTTTGACATCGTCGAGAGCGACGACACGGGGTTTGTGTTGGCTGTGCCGCCGATGGATGCCCAACGCACCGAAGAGGTGCTAGAGGTGGACTTTCACGCGTCGGTGTTCCAGTTTGGTACGGTGTTTACAGGTCGCATTTTCAACATCCAGCATCCTGCGGAAGTGCCGCAGGAGTTGGCTTGGGGGGATGCGGATGGGGTGCCTTCCAGCGAGCGTTTGCGGGTAGATTTGACGAGATTGGGCACAGGCCCTTTGGGAGCGTTGTCGGTGAATCCTGGGGTGTTCAGTCCCAACGGGGATGGGATCAACGACGTGGTGGAGATTGGTTGTGACGTGCTGAATTTGTCAGGTCCCTCGTCGGTGGTGTGTCGGGTGTACGATGTATCGGGTCGTCGTTTGGGTTTGGTGGATGCGTCGCGGTTGGGTAGTGGCCGGTATGTAGGGATATGGGATGGTAGGGATGAGAAAGGTTCTTTGTTGCCGCCGGGGTTGTATGTGGTGGGTTTGAGTGTGGAGACGGATCAGGGGACGACGCAGCGGCAGGCCGTCGTCTCCTTAGTATACTGAAGGAGCCGAGTATGACTAGGCGTTTAACGGCATGCGTATGGGCGATCCTGTGGATCGGTGCGGTCGATCCGGCAAGCGGGCTGACGATCTATCGGATCGGCGGCGAGAGCCTGCCGCCCCCGGAGTTGGACACTCCTTACGAATTCGTGCAAATCAGTTGGAGCGATATTGACGCGGCGCAGCACGGCAGCGAGGAGTTGCTGGTGTTCGATCCAGATTTCGTGCGTCCCCAACGGTTCGATTCGTCGGTCAATCTCGTGCCGATCATCGAAGAGCAAGGCGGCCAGATTCTGAACTTGGTGTGGATTGGCTGGGGGCCGCCTCAAGCGGATGATCTTTTTATGTTCGACCAAGATCCGAACACCATTTACCTCGGAGACGGTCACTTTGCTTCGCACGGGCCACCGCACAAGTACCTGACCTTTGATTTTGGCGCACCCCTACTGTTAGAGAGGATTCGCTTTTTCCCGCGTACCAAACATCTGACGGATCGCTTTGTAGAGACCTTCAGGATCGGCATCAACGACGGCGATCCCCTCAAGAATGGCTCGCGTGAGTTCAACATTGGGCGCAGGGGGAGTGAACTGGACTTCGACATTATCTACGATATAACCGAAAATACCGAAGCCGTCATCGACCTGTCCCTGCCGGCGGAGCCCGTGCGGCGGGTGCTCTTCTCGGCGGCGGAAAATACGCGCGGCATCTGGGAGATCGCCGAGTTGGAAATCTACGGCAATGGCTTTGCGCCTTTTGCGGACTACGTGTCCAATGTGATCGACTTAGGGGCCTTGGCGAGCTTGGGGGAACTGACGTGGGCTGGGCGTGAGGACGAGGAGGCCAGCGTGGCCCTGAGTACGCGCAGTGGGCAGGACGCGGACCCGAATATCTACTGGCGGACCACTTTTCGCGGCGGCGAGCGCACCCGCTTTGACGCCAAGGGCCGTCCCCTGACGCTGGCGTCGTACAATAAGCTGGCGCTCGGAGAGAAGGCCGGCATTACCCACGACACGGAGAATTGGGCGTTCTGGGGTTCGGCCTACGACTTCGCAGCCGGGCAGGGGGCGATAGTTGGGGATGGGCCTCAGCGCTACGTGCAGTTGCGTGCGGACTTCTCATCGAGCCGAGAGACCAGTGGGCAGTTGGATTGGCTACAGTTTGCGGTATCGGTCCCACCGGTAGCGCAACAAGCGCTCGCCGAGATATCGCCTGCGGCCGTGCCGCCGGGTGAGGTTACGGCCTTCACCTACAAGTTGCGGGCGGCCTTGGCTAGCGACGACTTGGGCTTTGATCAGTTAACCATTGACACGCCGGTCCAGGCCCAGAGCGTGGATGAGGTGCGGATTTCGGGCGAGTTGGTGGCCTTTGAGGTGGTGCGGCTAGACGAAACCGGTTTTGCGGTGCAGATACCGAGGATTGACGCGCAGCGCACCGAGGAGCTGATCGAGGTGGATTTCCACACCGCGATCTTTAAGTTTGGCACGGTGTTTTCCGGGCGAATCTCCGACAGTGAGCAGCCTCAGGAGGTGCCGCAAAGCCTAGAGCCTGGGGATGCGGACGCACGCTCCGAGAGCAACGGGCTGAGCGTGGGGTTGACCCGCTTGGGGGAGCAGGCCATCGGCGACTTGGCGCTGATACCGCCGGTGTTTAGCCCCAATGGCGACGGCATCAACGACGCGGTGCGGATCGAGTGCAATGTGCTGAATTTGGTGGGGCCAGTGCAGGTGGAGTCGTCGGTGTACGATTTGTCGGGTCGCCTTGTGGGCGTGGTCGGTTCGGATTGGACGTCTAGCGGCCGGTACATAGGGGCGTGGAGCGGGCGGGATGAGCACGGTGAACAGGTGCCGCCGGGATTGTACATTCTGCGCGTGAGCGTCGAGACCGACAAGGGGCCAGCTTTCCGGCAAGCTGTTATCTCGCTCGCGTACTAAGCGCAAATTCCGTACCCTAAACGGGTTAAAACATCTTAGAACACAACGGGAAACGCTATGACTATTTTTGGCCGCGTTCTTTTTATGGGCCTAACTATCTCACTGGTCGGGACCACTGTATGCGCCCAGCAGGCCGGCCACCAGGTCCGCAGCAATCAGGTCGTGATCAATGGCCGCAACCATTGGCAGAACTGGGAATTCGCCCCAGGGACCTTGACGATTTCTCCAGACGGAGAAGTGCGTGCTCGTCGCATTCAGAAAAATACCAATGCAGTGTTCGACATTGTCGATTACTTGCGCTTTAATCCGCCAGCGTCTCTCGGGGACAAAGATCCCGCAGAGATTGTCCTCGCCGATGCCGTCAAGGGTGGCTCCAATGTCGCCGATGTGGTCAACCTGCTCGACGGCGACATCACCACTTATTGGCAGCCCAATCCGCCTTCGGCCGACAGGGACTTGGCTTCACAGTGGTGGTTTGTGATCGACTTGGGCCGCGTGGTTTTTGCCAAAGAGCTCGTGGTGCGCTTTGTCGAGGAGGGCATGGGTGATCCCTTTCTCCTTTTCGAGGTGCTCATCTCCGACGGGCTGAAGCCGGCGCGCTTGCAAAACAGCGAAAACCCAGCCTTTAAGACCGTGTTGCGGACCTTGAGCAAAAACAAGAGCCAGCGAGTCTTTACTGTCGATCTGACGAACCAAGAGCCCACCGTGCAGGCCGCGGCCGTGCGCTTTGTGCAAATTCTGGTCACGGATACCGACGGGATGCTCGGCACGGAAGTCTCTTCCGATGAATACGACACCCTCAGTGGACAGACGCGCGGTGCGATCCAGTACTTCAAGCGCCAGCCCGATGGCCGCGAGGTACCTGTTGACCAAGACCTGTACGACATATTGGACGAAGAACGCCGGGGCAGCATCCGCTACTTTCGCCGGGAATTGCCCCGCTTGGCCGAGCTGGAAGTATGGAACGAAGGGGACGAGCTAACCGCCGGCATCCTCGCTCGCGGCGGCGTCATCTCCACCAATGCAAAGCAGCCGCTGGCCCTGACCAAGTTCGTCGACGGCGACTTGGCGACCTTCAATCGCATCTTTTACGGGGTTTCCACGGCGGTGGCTGATCCCGAGTTGGAGTTGGTCTTCGACTTGGGCTCCTTTTATTGGGTCGATACATTCCGCTTGGTTTACAACGGCGGTTTGTTCCCCAGCTATCGGATGGATTTTTCCGACGGCACCCTTGCGCCAGACGGTAGTCTCCAGTGGACCACCAGAGCGTCGCTGGGGTCGCGGCCTTGGTCCCGATTTGAAGGCGAGGCATTCGAGCCGGTAAAAGCGCGATATGGCCGCTTTCAGTGGACCTTGAATGCCATTGGTGCCCGCACGGCCGATATAGCTGAATTGCAGTTCTACGGCGAAGGCTTCCAACCGGAAGTCTCGCTGCAGTCGGACCTTATTCGCTTGGGCGGCAGCCGCAACCTGTTGTCGATTGAGTGGGACGCCGACACTCCCCCCGGCACCCAAGTGCTGATTCAGACTCAAACGGGTAATGAATTGGGCGAGATCCTGCACTATTTTAAAAAAGACGGCACAGAAGTGACTGAAAGCGAGTACAATAAGCTGTTGTCGATATTCAAAGGCGACACCGTCGCCGAGCAGGTTCCCGGCAGCGATTGGAGCAGTTGGAGCGCGCCTTACGAGGACCCGGCGGGCAGTCCGATTACCTCGCCGTCTCCGAGGGAGTTCCTAACAGTACAGGCAACCTTGCTGTCGGAAGACCCGGAGCTAAGCCCAACGCTACGCTCGGTCCGTCTCAACTTCGCCAATCCCGTGGCGCAGCGTCTGCTGGGAGAGATCGGCCCGTTCGAGGTGGACGAACTCGGGGTGCAACGGCCGTTCTCGCTTTATGTGCGGCCGGAGTTTGATCGCCGCGATCCGGGTTTTGACGAGCTGTTGTTGTTGGCACCGTCAAACATGGAGTTGGATATGGTGGGCCTTTACGGTGGTCGGGTGGCCGATTTCGACGGCGAGGCGAGCCTAAGCGCGTTGACCGGGGTTGAGGTCATCCCTACGGGCCGAGATTCGCTGCACGTGCGCTTTGATGCGATACAGCCCAATGGATCTACGGAAGTGCTGAGGCTGGATTTTGAGACGGCGCTTTTTGTCACCGGTGCGGTGTTACAGGCAGCCCTGCGCAATAGCAGTGCAGGCGGCGGCGGCACTTGGCAGCGGATCGACCCCGGGGAGGCCCTAACGCAGGTCGTCGGCAACACCACGACGATTGTCGCTGCTGTGGAGCACAACGCGCTGCTTACGGATGTGGCGGTGCTGCCGGATGCCTTTTCGCCCAATGGCGACGGAATCAACGACCGCACGGTCTTTGCCTTCAACGTCGTGCGGGTCGGCGACGATAGCCCCGTGGCTGCCGAGATCTACGATTTGGGAGGCCGCCAAATACGGCGTCTTGCGCAAGAGCGTCCATTTAGCACCGGTACCTATGAGATTGAGTGGGATGGCCGGGACGACGGCGGGCGCATGGTGCCGCCGGGTCTGTATTTGGTGCAGCTAAGCGTGGATACGGATACCGAGGGAGCACAGGTCAAGGACGCGCATGTGTTCAGGACGGTCTCGGTGGCATACTGAGCACGGGCGGCGCGGATTGGCTTAAATGCTGCCACAGGTTTCGCCTGCGAAACTATTGGCGATGGCCATCCCCTTTTTGTCCCTACTCGATCCTCTGTATTGGAACTGCGGCTGGCGAGCTCGCGGCTAAGCGGCCAACGCTGACGGCCCTTATTCGCCTTCTCCAAACAACCCCTTCTTGATCGGCATCAGTCAAAGCCATAAAGGAGACAGCCTGCATGCGTTTGCTACTAATTTGGGCCGCTGCGCTCGTCGCCGTCGGCTGCGGTGGATCCAGCGAATCGGGCGACGAGCCCACGGAGAAGAAAATCGTCTGGTACGCCCTGATGGTCCATCCCTATGTCGAAGAAGTACAAAAAGGGGTGATCGGCTATGAGCGCGACACTGGGATCAAGATCAAGCGCCAGATCGGCCAAAGTTGGACCCAAGACAACGAAAATGCCAATGTCGAGCCGCTGGCCGCTCAGGGCTACAAAGGCTTCTCGCTCTACCCAGCCGACGCCAGCGCCGCCAACGGACTCTACGAGGAATTGGTGCAAAACGGGGCTTATGTAGTAAGCTATGGAGCGCCGACGACGCTGCCGACGCCCGCGTCGTTTTGCGTGGCGACCGACGTTAAACAGGCGGCAATGGAGGCGACCGAGGCGCTGATCGGCTTTATGGGCGGCAAGGGCAACATCCTCAACGTGCTCGAACTGGTCGAAGACCCCAATACCATTCTGCGCAAAGAGGGAGTCGAGGCAGCGGTAGCCAAATATCCAGAAGTCCAGATCGTCCAGGAAATCGCCGGTATGGAGTCGATTGAGACCAGCACCGCCAAAATCCAGGACGCGCTCTCGGCGCGGATTGAGGAGATCGACGGCGTGATTTGCACGGGGTACACGCCGACCGTGGCCGCGGCGACCATCCTATCGGAGTGGAACCAAACCCCGGACAACAAGCGCATCCACTTCGTCGGCATCGACACGGACCCGGTAGTGCTCGACGCAATCCGCGAGGGGGCCATTGACGCGACCATCTCGCAAAACCCGTACGGCCACGGCTACATCACGTGTGCGCTGTTGAGCTATCTGCTCGACGGCTGGCAGGCCAATCCCGACCGCTACTTCATCAACTCGGGCACGGTGCTGGTGACTAAAGACAACGTCGATACCTTTGAGGACGAGGTCAGGACCATCACCGCACGGATTATGGGCGAGTTAGAGACCAAATACCTCAGCCCGCCCCGCTGATTCGTGCTCGAACTGCAATCCATCAGCAAGCGCTTCCCCGGCGTCCGGGCACTGGACGATGTGTCGCTGTCGTTCCAGCCGGGCCAGATCCACGCCCTAGTTGGCGAAAACGGCGCTGGCAAGAGCACTCTGCTCAAAATTATCACTGGGATATACCAGCCCGACGCTGGACGAATGCTCTTCGAGGGCGCGCCGCTGCGCGTGCGCAACTGCCGCGACTGTCTCGACCGCGGCATTGGCTTGGTCCATCAGGAAATCCAGGTAGTGGCCGAGGCCAGCGTGGCCGAGAACATCATGCTCGACAAGTTAGACGGCTTCAGCCGGTGGGGCCGCCTCGACTGGCCGCGGCTCGACGATCAGGCACGGGCCGCGATGGCGCGGGTCGGGCTGGACATTGACCCGCAAATGCCCATTGGCGATTTAAGCGCGGCGCACAAGCAGCTCGTGCAGATCGCCCGGGTGCTGTCGGCCGAGGCGCGGGTGTTGCTATTAGACGAGCCGACGTCATCGCTTACCGAACACGAAGCAGCCCGCCTGTTTGGCATTTTGCGCCAGTTGCAGGAGGCGGGCGTGGCCATCGTCTTTGTCTCGCACAAGTTCGACGAGGTCTATCAGATCGGCGACCAAGTCAGCGTGTTGCGGGACGGGAGACACGTGAGTACAAGGGAGTTGGCCGGATTGCCGCGCGCCGAGCTGATCGAGATGATGATCGGTCGGCGGGCGGAGACGGCTTCGTTTGGCATGCCAGCGGTGGATCGGGCGCGGGAGGTGCTCAGGGTCGAGGGGCTATACGCACCGGGCCGGGCGCATGAAGTGAGTTTTTCGCTCTACGCTGGCGAGATTTTGGGCTTGTACGGCTTGGTGGGAGCCGGGCGCACCGAGCTGGCGCGGCTGCTGGTCGGAGCTGATCCGGTCGAGCGGGGGGCCGTCTATATCCACGGGACCAAAGCGCGGATCGGCTCGGTGGCCGACAGCCTATACAAATACAGCATGGGCTACGTAACCGAAAACCGCAAAGAAGAGGGCCTGCTGCTGGAATCAGCCGTGCGAACCAATTTAGGCATTACTATATGGGAGCGGATCGTCGGCAAGTTCACCCGCCGGATTGACGACCGGGCGGAGACCCAAGCCGCGCAGGCGCTGGTTGCGGCGCTGGATATTCGCACGACGGGCTTGGAGCAGGAGGTAAATCACCTCAGCGGCGGCAATCAGCAGAAGGTCAGTTTGGGCAAGTGGCTGGCCGCCGGCTGCGACATCCTGATCGTCGATGAGCCGACCGTCGGGGTGGATATCCAAGCCAAGGCCCAGATCCACCGCTTGCTGTGGGATTTGGCGGCTAAAGAAGGCAAGGCCATCATTTTGATCTCGTCGGACATGCCGGAGATCATCGGCTTGGCCGGGCGGATTCTCGTCTTTAAGGACAAGCAGATCGTCCACGAGATCGCCGAGATCCACGAGCAGGGCTTGAGCTACGACGAGATAAGCCGCCGCATTGGACTTCATCTGAATTGACCATGGAATACCTACGCAGACTCATAAATCAGTGGTACTTTTTCCATTTTACTTTGTGATGTTACGCAGGCTTTAGGCTTTGGTTTATCTTGTTTGTCATGGATAAAAAACTGTTAGACCTGTATAGCGATTATCTGTTGAGCTCTTTTGGCGCGACGACGGCCACCGGCCTTTCGTCTTTGTTGGATGGCCAAATCAGCCACGACCAAGTAACGCGCTTTCTGTCCCAGGCCGAGTACACGTCGAAAGAGCTATGGCATCAAGTCAAGACCGTGGTACGCACCATCGAGCGGGAAGACGGGGTGCTCATTTTCGATGACACGATTCAGGAAAAGCCGCACACGGATGAAAATGAGTTGATCTGTTGGCACTTCGATCATAGTAAAAACCGCTCGGTCAAAGGCTTGAATCTGCTCAATTGCATCTATCAGGCCGGCGATGTTAGTGTGCCGGTGGCCTATGAGTTAGTGCGTAAACCGATTCGGTTTTGCGATCTCCAAACGCGTCGGGTCAAGCGCAAAAGCGCGGTGACCAAAAACCAATTGCTGCGGCCGATGCTACGCACCTGCCAACAGAATCGCTTACGCTACCGCTATGTGTTGGCCGATAGTTGGTTTTCGGCCAAGGAAAACCTGTTGTGTATCCGCCAAGACCTCAAGAAACACTTTATCGTCGCCCTCAAATCCAACCGGACGGTCGCCTTGAGCCTACAAGACAAAGCCCACGGCCGCTTCGTGCGCATCGATACGCTGGACTGGTCAGACCCCACGCCGGTAACCGCCTGGATCAAAGGACGGCCTTTTCCCGTCTTGCTGCATCGGCAAGTCTTTACAAACAAAGACGGCAGCACCGGCATGTTGTATCTGGCCTGTAGTGATCTCGACCCACACGGAGACGCCCTTGAGACGATCTATCAAAAACGGTGGAAAGTCGAAGTCTTTCACAAAACGCTCAAGTCCCATGCCGCGTTGGCCAAGTCGCCGACTAAACGAGTCCGTACCCAAAGTAACCACGTCTTTATGGCCATCTATGCGGCCTTCTCGCTAGAGTGGCTGCGCATCAAGCAGCGGATGAATCCGTTTGCCCTTCGATCAAAACTCTATCTCAAGGCCATTCGACACGCCTTTGACGAATTACAGAAGCTAAGGGCTGCGTAACATCACTTACTTTTTAGGAAGGTTCCTAAATGAATGATTCCCAGAAGTATGTCAACTACCTCAGAAAACTTTATGATGAACGAAAGATCGGAGTCAGTGAGAATAGTCCATCTTTTGACTGTCGAAGTGGTTTTATAACCGTCTGAGTGTAATCATCAGACAGGCGACATTGACAAAGGCTTGATACATTTGGATATGATATTCCCATCGCACGACCAGCCGTCGAAAATTGCCCCACCATGCCAAGGTGCGTTCGACCTTCCATCGCCTCTTGTAGCGGCGCAAGGGGCGTCCATCTTGGGTGGGCGGTTTCTTCCGGTTTTTGCGATGCGGACAGATCAACTCAATGCCCCGTCGTGCCAATCGAGCGCGCAGCGGGTCAGAATCGGCGGCCTTGTCGTAGATCAAGCGCGTCGGATTTTTCCGCGGCCGGCCCCGGCCGGGGCGCGGCACGGCCACCCGCTCCAGCGTCGGCTCGATCAACCCGACTTCGGCTGGGGACGCCGAGTCCAGGTAGTTTCCCAAAGGCAGCCCTTGGCCGTCTGCCACCACCATCCACTTCGTACCCTTTCCGCGTTTGGTCGGCCCGACACAGGCCCCCTTTTTTGGCCGGGGCAAAACTACCATCGGCAAACGTCTCGGCCCAGTCGAGTTGGCCTTGCTCATCCAGTTGGCCTAACAACGCTCGCCATGCCTTCAGCCAGATGTCTTGCTCTTCCCAACGGCGTAGCCGACGCCAGCAGGTACTCGGCGAGGGGTATCGTTCGGGCAGGTCTTTCCACCGCGCACCACTGCGTAACACCCATAAAATACCCTCAAACACCGGACGGTTGGCAATGGGTTTGGGACCGCCTTTGGGCGACGCTTTGGGTGCAGGTAACAACGGCGCTATATGCGCCCATTGGGCATCGGTCAATTCAGACGTATGGCGCGACATAATCGGGACTCCTTGGGGCGAAGCAAAACGAGTAGAAGCAAAAAAGAAAAAACACAACCCCCTATCAAGTTATGAAACCGCTTCTGTCGTCATTTAGAGTGTTGTAAAGCAGTAGTGAAAGAAGCTAAAGGTAGGTGCCTGCGCATGGGAGCTGAGGCACATGTTGGCGAGAAGTACGGCGATCCAATACGTATAGTGGTTATCTCTCTCGACACCGGAGGAAGTTATGAGGAGAGAAGGATGGGCGAAGACCTTGCAGAACGCCGAGAGATTATTCAAGGGGTAACCTTTTGTAATGCTAACCCGCACATGAAGGGCACAATACGAACTCTGCAGCGCCTCTATGGGCAAGAACCTCAAGAACCGGAAGGCGATCTTCTGCAGAGATTTGCAATGATTAACAGTGCGAAATGTTCAGCTGGTAAATACAACAAAGATGCGAGTAGAGTCCCGAACAAACTATATGAAAATTGTAAAGAGCATGGACTTGCCGAAATGGCTGTGTTAGATCCCCACCTCGTCGTGGCTCAGGGATCGATGGCGAGGGATTTACTGCCACTTCAGGATATCAGTGAGGAGGAGATTCGGAAACATGTTCCTAGTTTGATGTGGAGTGATGTAAATGTAGGCTCTTGGATCTGTACACAAGCAAAAGAGCATTTGAAGTATTGGAAGAATGGAGATCAATCCGTTCTGGTACTCCAGGCCCCTCATCCTTCCGCCCGACAAGGGCAGTGGCAACGGTTTGAGAGGACTATGCTTCCTACTGTTGCCCATGTTATCCGACAATGGCTGTCTATGCCCTAGTTCCATTAAGCTGCTAACGACCAAGCTACTGTCCCTATGACCCTGCTCGTTCGTTTCCAATGGTCTTGACCTTGCGGGAACTTCCAACAATCCTCGTAGAAAAAGGAGATCGATGATGTCTGAACTCTTCTCCACCATTGCTGGCCTCTGTTTCTTAGCGACTATTTTCGGATTAATCAAACCCGGAATTTTCCGGTTTAAGTCGCGAAAGGCTGCCGCGTTATATGGCTTTGGAAGCACGTTTGTATTTCAGATAATCGCTGTGTCGCTCGAATCGGATGAGAACCAACAACAGCCTGAAACAAAGCAGGCGGCGCGTCAGGGATCCATCGTTGCAGCCGAGAAGACTCAGCGGGCGGAACAACAACCCCGCGAAGCCTCGGCATCATCTTCAAAGCCTAAAAAGCCGGAAGATGCGGTTGTTGATAGTGTCGTACTTTACAAAACATTGGATCGGATGGTCAACAAGGCAGAGCGCATGATACCCCTTGCACAAGCGGCATACGATGACAATCGGTTCCATGAAGCGCGGTCTCTAGCGGATTCAGTCTCTAATTCTCACCTCAAGGGAATCACGGACAATCTAAAGAATAAGCATCCAAAAAATCTTCGACTCTTTGAGTTGAAGATGATAGCAGATAAAATCCGGATATTTGCCGATTTCGGTATTGAAGAAGCTAAGTGGGATTCCATGGGTTTCTTCCGTTATGAGAAGGGAACAGTTGAACGCGCTGCTGAAGAGCGGGTAGTTCAGTGGACATTTCGCGCACCGCACTTGACCCGAGAGAGCAAACCCGTTGTGGATTACTCGTTCTTAAAGCGAGGTCGCAAACTTCGCGTCATTAAGAACATATCTGTGGAGAACGGACGTTTGACGATCAACATGCGTCCAAATCCGGATGAGATCGTGAAAAGAGACTACAGTGTAGGTAAGGTAACATTCATCCACCCAGTAAAGTTCCTGAATAATTTTCGTCGGCTATGTTATGATCTCTGGAGCACTCATCCGAACGAATGGTTAGTGAAACGTTTCCGGGGTATTAAGGAGCTTGAACTGGTAGCTTACTATCCCGGCGATCAGGCTGGTACTGAGAATCAGATCGCAAGATTTGGTATAAGTAGGAAAGCCTTGGAGGGAGCTAATTGGCGGGACATTAGGGCGAAAGATGGTACTTTCCAAGACCTAATGAAGAAAAAAGGAACTTATTGGTTGCAACCCGAGGTCCCAGACATGGGGACGCCTGCTCATCTGGTGAAGTAAGTTTGATAATGCAATGTATCCTCAAGGAGATCGCCGAGATCCACGAACAGGGCTTGAGCTACGACGCGATAAGCCGCCGCATCGGCCTGCATCTGAATTGACTATGGAACGCTTACGCAAACTCATGCGGCACAACGACGCCGGGATCGCCTTGTCGGCGGGGTTGCTGTTTGTGGGATGTGCGCTCAGCTCGGAGAGCTTCCTGTCGGCGTACAACCTCTTCAATATCTCGCGGATCGTTGCGTTCTCCGTGTTGGTGGCGCTGGCTCAGGCGGTGGTGCTGGTCGCCGGGGGGATGAATCTGTCCGTGGGGGCCGTTGGCGGCTTGGCGACTATTACCACTGGGTACTGCATTCAGGTGTTGGGTTTGCCGGGGTGGTTAGCTGCGTTGGTCGCGCTGGGGATTGGCGGTGCGGCCGGGTGGGTCAACGGGGTCATCATCACGCGGTTGCAGATCAATTCCTTTATCGCCACGCTGGCCACGCTTTTTGTCTTTACAGGGCTAGTGCATGGGTTTTCCGAAGGCTACGCCTACACGGACATCCCTCGGGAATTCACGTTTTTGGGGCGGCAGAAGTTTTTTGGGCTGTCGAATTTGTTCTGGACGATGGGGCTGGTGCTGCTGGCGACGCACTACACATTCCGGCACACGGTTTTCGGGCGGCGGCTGTTGGCGACCGGGGGAAATCAGGAGGCGGCTCGGTTGGCGGGGATCAATACCGACCGGATGATTTTGCTGTCGCACGTGCTGTCGGGTGGAGTGGGTGCGCTGGCCGCGGTGTTGTGGGTTTCGCGGATGGGCTCGGCGCAACCAGCGACGGGTAAGGACTGGCTGATCACCAGCTTTGCGGTGGCGATTGTCGGCGGGACTGGGCTGGCTGGCGGGCGCATCTCGGCGCTGGGTCTGCTGTTAGGGGCGGTCATCATTGTCCTCATCAAGAACGGCTTGGTGATGCTGGAGGCCAACGTCTATTACGAACAGGCGTTTTTGGGGTCGATTATCTTGTTGGCCGTAGTGGTGAGCCGGGTGCGGGATTTGTATGGGGGGCGGAGCGGAGACTAGTAAGACATAGAAGGAGGACATACAGATGAGTTGCGATACGATCGTACGCGCTCGAATTGATAGCGAGACCAAAGCACGAGCTGCGGAAGCACTGCAAGCGATGGGATTGTCGGTGTCCGATGCCATTCGCCTGCTGTTGCTGCGAGTGGCGGATGAGAAGCGGCTGCCTTTTGCCATCCAAGCGCCGAATGCTACCACTGTCAAGGCGATGAAGGAATTGGACGAGGGCAAGGGCAAGCGCTTCGGCGACGGCGAGGAACTGTTTCAAGACCTCGGGGTCTGACGTGCTTATCCCGGTTCGCTCACGCAGTTCAAGCGGATCATGCTTGACCGGCCAAGTATGACCTTATATGATGAGATCAGATCGCTATCACATATTTATTGCATTTCAAGGAGGTGCGCCTTGGCGGGTGTTCTGAAGAGCATGACCCTACGCGGCTTGGATCCCCAGCTTGCCGCCAAGTTGAAGGAAGTGGCCGAGCGGGAAGGCAAGAGCGTAAACCAGACGGCGCTAGACGCCCTGCGCAAGCAGTTCGGATTGGACAAATCCCGTCGGTTCACTGAGGTCCATCACGACTTGGATCACCTGTTCGGACGCTGGGACGAGGATGAGTTCACCCAGATTCAGCAGAAGATCGACTCCGAGCGGCGCATTGATTCGGAATTGTGGCAGTGAACGAATTCCTGCTATGTACCACCAGTTAAACCGCATCACGCTTAAATCCGGTGAAGCTGTACAAGCTGGCGTCGTGCAAGGCCCTGATCTCGACTGGGCCGAGCGCGTCGAGACCCTATTGAGCCACAAAGGCCCGTCTTGGCGCTGGGGCAACGAACAGGTGCTGCGCACTCAGACTGGCCTCGATGTCTTCTTTTATCTGCTGCACCGCGATGGCGATCCCTTTGCCAATATAATGACCATTGAATATCGCGGTGTGGGGCTGCTCGGCCACGTGTACACCCGCCCCGAAGACCGCCGCCAAGGCGCTGCCATGCAGCTAATGGCCTGCCTCATGGAGCACTTTAGGCAGCGCGGCGGCCAAGCCCTGTTCTTGGGTACGGGCTACGATACACCGCCTTATCACATTTATCGGGTCAATGGCTTTGCCGGGGTCGAGCCGGAAAGCGGTTATATGGACTATTACAGCACCTCGCAGGACGAGTTTGAGAGGGACTATTTCGCGCCGGGTCCCACGGCTATAGAACCGGTCGGCTGGCTGCATTGGCCCGTTTCGATCCCTCTGTTTTTGGGTGCCTTTCCAGGCGTCGTGCGCGGCGCTGGCTTGGGTGTGTGGGGTCGCCGCTCGACGGAAGGGCCTTTGCTGCCCGCGCCACCTGCACGTACGCGCGCTCGCGCATCGAGTGTGGGGTCGCCGCTCGACGGAAGGGCCTTTGCTGCCCTTGCTGCAGGATTGTTTGGGACGCGACGTAAGCGGTCTTTCGCCTCGCGCGTTGGCTCTGGTGCAACAGGAAACCCGCGCCGTGGTGGGCTGGGCTATGTGGTCCGACCATCCGCTGTGGCCCGACACTTGCTTGGTTGACCTGTATTGCCATCCGGCCTTTTGGGACGAGGGGGCTGCCTTGCTTCAGGCTCTAGAGATACCGGAGAGCCACACGTGCTTGGCCTATTGCGACGCTGGGTTGCAACCCAAAGCCGCCGCCTTGAACGAGGCTGGCTTCCGTTGTAGCGCCACTTTAAAGCAGCGGGTCGCCGCTAATCGGGCGCAAACGGGTTGGGTGGATGTCGAGGTATGGGAAAACAAGAGGAGTTTTCACGCCGACGGATCGGTGGTGCACTGATGATACTCTATTTGTCGGGTCGGGATACGGATGATTTGCTGATGGTGTTGGAAGGGGTGGCGGGCGTGGTGTTCAAACGGAGCGCCGAGCGAAAGAAGCGAAAGTATTTTGAAAAAGGGGCGCGCAAGGATTCGATGGGTGAGGTTTCGGCGAAGGTTTTTCTCGGCAGCGGCGTCGGGGCGAAGGCGCGAGCGGCGGTGCGGGAGATCGTGGTTGAGGGCGTGCGGTCGAAGCAGGTTGCGGTTGTAATAAAAGGCGAGGGAAATGCGGAGATCGCGTTGGCCGGGCCGAATCCTGACGAGGAGCAATTACAGGCGTTGGCCGATCGGTTGATGTAGGATGGGCTCCTATTTCGCCTGCGGCGAATAACGAACGAATGAGGAAACCCAAGACGTTTTTGAAAAGACGGATCGAGGGGAAGAATTGGTCGAGTGTGAAGACGCCGATGACATGTTTAAGAAGCTCAACATTTGATGCAGCGTTCCTCTGGCGGTTGTTGACAGGGTTACTCGGACACGCTCTTCTCCAGTGCCTGCATGATCCAGCTATTCAAGCTCAGACCGCTCTCTGCCGCCGAGCGAGCAACGCGCTGATGCAAGTCTGGCCCGAGCCGAACGTTGAGCTTGCCTGAGAAAGGCCTTCGCGGCTCAATGCCGTCTTCCTCACAGGACTTGAGATACTCGTCGATGGAGCGATGGAACTCGCGCCGAATCCCCTCGACGTCAGTTGCCTCAAAGGTGGCAATCGAATAAGCGCCGCTGTTGATGACCCGTCCGTGAAGACATCCCACGGAATCGTCGAATTCGACCTCGGCGGCGTATCCTTTGTACTGCATCATGGCTTGACTCCTACGGCTTTGAGGAACGCGGCGATGTCGCGCACCGTCGCTCTCCCAGTCTCTGGCTCTGGATGGGGTCGGTGAACTACCATCCGTTCTGCTCCCTTCTTCAGCAGAATGCGCGACCCCGAACGCTGAGACACCTCCACGCCTGCTGCCTTCAGCATGGCAACGATGTCAGTCCACCGGATGCCTGCTGGCGTCGGCGTCTTGAGCACATTCTCCAAAGTGCGCTGATGCTTCGCTCGCATGACGATTTAATGGTACTAAACGCAGTACCATAATGCAAGTTTGTCCCGAGCCGCACGTTGAGCTTGCGGCTCGATGTCAGTTTCTCTTCATTGAATTTACAAATGCTCATCTTCAGCGGAGATGACAACATGAGTGACTTGAGTTTGCTGAGGGGGGTTTACGCCGATGTCGAGGCTTATGGCACCCTGATAGACAAGGTAATTGAACGGCTGGGGAGAGGGAGGACCGATCTGCCCGATCCAGATCAGAAGAAGCTCGGGCGGCTTCTCATCGATGCCAGTGATCAGGGCCTCGAATCGCAGTCCCTTGAGGCCCTGACCTTGGACAGCTTGCTCCGGTCAAACACCGGTGAGCCTTTCACGGGTCTGGATCTGAAGCAACTTGGCGAGCACCTTCTCAGCGGCCAAGTTGATGTCAGCTATCATAAACAGCTAGAGACGCTTGCTCGAAGACTGGAACAGGAACGGGCGGAGATTGCCCGTCAACTACGGGGGCGTTGATGGTCGAAATCTATCTCATTGGGTCGGTCGGCTAATCGCTGAAGCGGATACGGCAACTGCGACAAATTGTGCAGGGACCATATCCGCAGGAGATCGGGCTTTCAGGAGGGTACATCCTAGCCGTGTGGTAATGAGCCGAGTGTGGAACCTGTACGGCGGGCAGAGCGAAAGTCAAAAGAATAAGGAGCTTCAGCATGTCAAAAACGTATTATCATCTTACTAGTCGGCCAATGGACTCAATATACGTCGGTAAACAAGATAAGACAGATTGGGAGTTATCATATTACTGGCAATCTATACTTGATGACTCATATCTCATTGATGATTGTAAAGACTTCCCTCAAGAAATCTCGTCTATATTTTTGTATATGAAGTATTGCTCTCAACTACTCAAGGAGTACATATTTGAAGATGTACGAGCGTCTGAGTTTTCCCAAGTCCCGTCTCGGAAGCGTTGCATGTTTCTCTTTGAGATAGAACAGGATGAGGAAGCTGAAGCCTATTTACGAAAGATGGGTTGTGATGATTCGAAACTCAGCGGGCGCTCTCTGATTAAGTTAGAGCCAATTAAAGGTAACTCCGTAACTCATCGAACAGACATGAAACTGCTCAATATAAACCTGAGTAAACAGCCAGAAATAGTGACTGCTGCCCGGAAGTATTGGCATGGTACAAGCGATCCTATTGAGCTAAGCGAAGTGCTGCTTGAAGGAGAGTTTATCATCCGTAAAATAATCAAGACGTACCCACAACCAAAATAGGAGATAGCCCTATGAACTTCTTGAATAAAATCAGTGGTAAAGCTGTAGAAGAGAAGATAGGGGAATATAGCGAAGTATATGGGGAAGTTCTACTCGGCTTACACAAAGAATTAGAGAGACATAATACCCTACTTGAAAAGCACGAGCAACAATTCAATTCTCGGGAAGAAAATTTGCATGAGCAAATTCAACTCAAATCTCAGGTAAAAAAGCTGCATGGGCAAGTTCAACAGTTACGAATCCTCTGTGTTCTCTCATATGTTTTCGTTATCGGTGTGGGAGTAGTTATATGGATAATAAGTTAAGTTCTCTTGCCAATCGGTATCGAAACAATCGCGGATCAGATCAATCGGTTAGAGATGCTATAGTGGAACTTTATCAGCACTACGTCAAAAAGCGTGAACAGGCACTTATTGACGCAGCCGCAGCGGCTACGGCCGTGAGTGCGCTATTCCTTACCGATCAGATTGATATGTCTCAAGTTACCCCGCAGATGGCTGAGGCGTTTAGCTTAGCTTATCCAAATGTTGATCTTTCATCTTTAGCGGATCGCTCACCTGATGAGATCGAAGGGTTTCTCTCGGCTTGGAAAGGGAAGTATTTTGAAGTTCTCGTTCGAGATGAACTGAATGCAGGTGAATGGGTAGGCGATATTCACTTGGAACCAGGACAGACAGCTCTGCTAGCGGAAAGCGCAACACAGCCGGGATGGGATCTGCAAATAATTAACAGTGATGGCTCGGTTGCCCAAGAACTCCAATTAAAAGCCACTGAGTCACTCTCTTATGTCAAAGAAGCATTAGAACGTTATCCAGATATTGATGTGCTAACAACGGATGAAGTGTTTAATGCTGGGGAGGATACGGCGCAAAATATATTCTCTAGTGGCTTTTCAGATGAAGCACTAGAGGAGACTATCCGTGCTCCTATGGAAGATCTTCTTGACGGACCAATAGAAGAATTGCTACCCGGTTTACCTTTTGCCTTAATTGCAGTAGGAGAAGGACACAAGGTCCTGATGGGGCGAAAAACTTTTGATATTGCGATGCAGGATGGATTATCGAGAGCCGTAAAATCTGGAGCCGCTATTGGGGCTGGAGCACTTGTAGCATTTCTTGATGGTGGCCTATTAAGTATTCCTGCATCGTTCTTGACTCGTATGGGAATAGATCGCTACCAAATAATGGGACGATCTATCATAAATTTGGATAGACGCATTGAGTCTATTCGCAGTTTAGAGTCTCGATCTCTTCTGCTCAATGCAGGCTAACCCTCAATTATAGAAATGCTAAAGCCGCCGTCAACCCAGCTAAAACAGCTAGGGCCGACGGCGACGTAGTAGCAAAAGAAATATACGATTCCTCGTAACCCTACTCTCCCTCCGGTTCTTCCCCCTCCTCCGGATAAAGCACCACCCGCACATAGCGGTCCATGTTGAAATACTTCTGCGCTGACTGCTGCACGGCCTCCACCGTCAGCGAATCGACCAACGCTGGATACTGAATCAGCAGCCGCGGATCGACTCCGTTGAAGTCGAGCGACTCCAGCGACCCGACCCAGAAGCTGTTCTCCTTGAGGTCTGTCTCGCGTTGGCGCTTGCGCATTTCCTTGACCTTATCGACGTAGAGGTCGGTAGTGCCGACGGTTTTTAGGCTGTCGATCTGCTCAAAGATCACTTGCGTCAGTTCCTCGACGCGCTCGGGATCGCTGCCAAAGGAGATGGAGATGCGGTACTTCTCGTCCGGGTAGTGCGAGCCGCTACTGCCGACCCAGACCCCATAGGTGCCGCCCAAGTCCTCGCGCAACACCTCGCGCAGCTTGATTTCCAGCACGGAGGTCATGGCTCTGAGTTCGAGGTTGTTTTTCCAGCCGTCGTATTCAAAGGGGCCGGTGAAAATCATCTGCGATCGGCTCTTGGGTTCAATGCCTCGATAGACCGCTTTGTCGATCACGCCCTCCGGGGCCTCAATGCCGACATCGCGCCAAGTCTCCTCCCGTCCGGTGGCCGGCAGGCCGCCCAAATAAGTGCGTACCAGCGGCTCTATGCCTTCAAGGGTGAAGTTGCCGACGAAGAAAAACGAGAAGTCGCCAGCGTCGGCAAAGCGATCTTGGTACACAGCCATGGACGTGGCCAAGTCCATCTCGTCGAGCAACTCCAGCGACCAGGGGCGCGCTCGGTGGTGGTACTGCGCCATGGTGACCGCAATGGTGTCGCTGAACGCCGTCTCTGGGCGCGCGCTGCGATTCTGGATGGAGCCTCGCATGAGCGTCTGGTAGGCTTGGAAGGCCGTGCTGTCCTGCCGCGGCGCGGTGAAGAAGGCGTAGATCAGCTCGAACATGGTCTGGATATCTTCGGGCGAGGCCGAGCCAGAAACGCCTTCCCGCAGGCTGCTGATCCACGGCGATACCCGCACCACTTTGCCGGCCAGTTTCTTCTCCAATGCAATCTTGTTAAACGGCCCCACGCCGCCCTCGCTCACCACTGAGGTCGCCGTCGAGGCTGCCACGTAGTCGGCGTCGGGGACTAGGGAATGCCCACCGGGACTATAGGCCCTAAAGAGGATCTCATCGTTTTTGAAGTCCGTCGGCTTCAGGCAGACCCGGATACCGTTGGCGAGCGTCCACCACGTCACGCCGATCTCGGGGATTTGGCTGCGTTCGACGATTTCGGCCGGAGCTGGCACTTGCGCCACCAGCGGCTCGTCGGACACCTCGTCGGCGTACGGCTCGATCTCCTGCTGCGCCGCCTTGGCGAAGATCGCCAGCAGATCCTGCTCGTTGGGCACGGCAATACCCTCTTGCTCAGGGGCTTCTACGGTGATTACCCGGTTTTTTTCGCTCGTCCACTCGCTGGCCAGCGCATTGATCTCTTCTAATGCAATGCCGGGTACCAGTTCTTGGTAGAGTTCGTACTCCTTGGCAATGCCGGGGATGGCCTCGTCGGTCAGCAGGTGGCGCACGTATTCGGAGGCAAAACCGCTCGACTGTTGTTTGTCGCGCTCGCGGTAGGACTGCTCCATGCTGCGCAGCATTTCTTTTTTCTCGCGCGCTAGCTCGGAGGCGGTAAAGCCGAATTCTCGCACTCGCGCTGCTTCAATCAACAGGGCTTCAAGTCCGGCGTCGAAACCATTGTTTTGCACCCCAGCGCCGAGGATGAAAAACTCCTTGGAGCGCAGCCAGCGCCCTTGGCCCGAATAGGCACCCAAAAAGGGCGGCTCGGGGAGCTTGGTCAGTTCGTGCAGGCGCTGGTTGAGCATCCGATGATATAGGGCTTCAATGAGCGAACGGCGGTAGGTGCTCACCGTCCCCTGGGGCCGCACGTCCATTTTGTAGTAGATGCTGACGCTGTTGTAAGTGGCCTCTGGGTCGGTGGTAATGGCGAAGAGCGTCTCCTCGTGGTCGGGCACGGGGAACACCGTGCGTTCGGGAGGACTTTCGGCCGCGGGGATGCGGGCAAAATACTCCTGCACTAGCGCCTCTACCTCCGCTAGCTCAATGTCGCCGACGGCCACAAAACCCATCAGGTCGGGCCGATACCAAGTGCGGTAAAAGCGGCGCAGATCCTCGTGCTGAAAGGTATCGAGTACGGCTTTCTGGCCGATGGGCAGGCGCACAGCGTAGCGCGAATCCTTCAGGAGAATGGGTATTTGCTCATCGAACATGCGCTGCTGGGCACCGCGCCGCAGCCGCCACTCTTCGACGACCACGCCTCGTTCCTTGTCGATCTCTTCGGTCTCAAAGCTGATCTGGTGCGCCCAGTCCTCCAAAATTTGGAAGGCCGTTTCCACGACCTCGGTGCTGTCGGTGGGCACGGTCAGCATGTACACAGTTTCGTCGAAACTGGTGTAGGCATTGAGGTCTGGCCCAAAGCGCATGCCGATTAGCTCCAGATAATCTACCAACTCCTGCTTGGCAAAGTTTTTGGTGCCATTGAAGGCCATGTGCTCGGCAAAGTGCGCCAGCCCCTGTTGGTTTTCGTCCTCCAACACCGAGCCGGCATCAACAACCAGCCGCAGTTCGACTCGGTTCTCGGGCTTTTGGTTTTTGCGAATGACGTAGCGCAAGCCGTTGTCTAACTGGCCGACGGTCACCAGCGAATCAATGGGCAGTTGCGGATCCTCTAACTTCTCGGTCGCTGCCTGTTGCATGGGCGTCGGCGACGTGCTGACGCAGGCGTACAACAGCACTGGCAGCACAAAGAACAGCAGTAAAACTCGTCTCATTGATGACTCCTGTTTTGATTGGTCAATAGCCGATTGATTCATTTCAACCAGCGGTTTGTTCTATGATGGAAATTTTCGCTTTGGGATGAGTATGGAGGATGCCGTGGATCCCCTTAACGGTGCGTCGATCCACTTCTCGGGCGTAAACTTGGTCCCAGAACGCTGTATTCTCTTGCAGGTCTTTGCTCAGATCTTCGAGGTATATTTCGTCCTTTTCTGCCGGGAATAGCAGATCAAAGATATGATCAGGCACAGCGTATAGTTCAAAGCGGCTGTTCAGTGCTCCATCGACAATCTCGATATGCTTCATGGCGGTATAGTTTTTTTGGTCGAGGCATACATCATATAGCAATCCTACATCATTTACGAAATAATCCGCAGATGGACGCAGATGGACGCAGATGGACGCAGAACAGTAGAGACAAGACGATCCGCAGCTCGAATCGTTCAACTCATTTAGGGTTGCTATATAATCTCGTTCTTGTATAAGGATAATGCCAGACCACCAGAGAGTCTCATTTGACTCTTGACACTGCCGACGTGGAAGGAAGGCCACTAGCAAACGCTGCACTCGCTTCGGCAATGGAGCCAAACGCGCCATCGGCTACCGCGGCACATAGCGCGGCACCGAGGGCAGCCTCTTCGCCGTGCGACCCCACGTGCAGCGGCATGGCGAACTCGGCTTCCAGTGCCGCCCGCAGCACGGGGTTCAGCTTAATGCCGTTGCCTGAGCCAACCAGCTTGGAACGTGCGCCGCTGCCCAGTCGGATGGCCTCGCGGTACGAGTCGGCCAATTCGGCGGCCATGCCTTCCAGCAGTGCGCGCGTTAGGTGTCCGGCAGTCAGCGTCGCAGCGGTTAGCTCGCGGAAGGCGGCTTTGGCGCGGGGCCTGCTGCGCGATCCGGAAAACAGCGGGTCGGTGCGCACTCCCTCGGCACCGGCTGGCACGTCGGCTGCTAGAGCTACGAGCCGCTCGTAGAGGGCCTCGCGGTCGGGTTGGACATCGGCGAGGGCGTAGATAGCGTCGGCGAAGAAGTCGCGCAGGGTCCTGAACGTGCGCCCGCCAACGGCTCCCACGCCGGCCAGCAGATAGCCGCGCTGGATATAGGGACGCAGTTCGAGCGACCCGCGCGGCAGTGGAGCTTCGATATGCAGGGCGGCTTGCCCGCCAGTGCCGACGTTGACGGCCACGGTGTTGGCGTAATCGGCGACCGTGCCGGCAAAGCTGCACTGGTGATCGCCGGACGCCACCGCGACGGGCAGGCCCGCTGGGACGCCGAGCTTTTGGGCCATCGCTGCGGTCAGGGAACCGGCCATGGTACAAGATTCGACCAGTTCGGGAAACAGCGACTGGTCCAGGCCGAGATCGGCGATAAGTTCGTCCGCCCAAGCGCGCTTGGGCACGTCATAGACGCCCCAGCCGAGCGCGTCTGTGGGATCGACCACCGGCCGTTTGCCCACTAAGCGCGACACCACAAATTCAGGGGCTGTCGTGCTGCTGATGGCGCTGGGAAGCTGATCGTTGGCTTGCAGCCAAAACAGGTGTGGCGCGGCGTGGCCGGCTACGAGTGGGCAGCCGGTATTGGCAAAGGCGGGCATCTCGCCCTCGGTGGTAGTGGAACCCCCGCGCTGGGCCATGGCGTCTAAGTAGGTGTGCTGCTGACCCTGTAGGGGTTCTTGAGCACGCTGGTCCTGCCAGGAGAAATAAGGGCCAACGGCATTGAGCGCGGCGTCGAGGAGTTGCAGACCCTGTTGCTGCCCGGTGACGCCGATGGCTGCTGGCCGGGCGTTGGTGCGGGCTACGAGCGCGGCGGCGTTGCCGATGGCCAGTTCGGTCATCGCGTCGAGGTCCCACTCCGAGCGGCTGATGCGCTTATCCGCCGCAGAGGTCGTCTCAGACGAATTGGCCGCGCTGGCTGCGCCGACGACGGCGTTGGTGTCGAGGTCAATAACGATGGCGACGACGGTAGTAGAGCCGATGTCTAGCGCGAGGTAGTGCGTTGACATGGAACTAACTCAGGCGCGACCAGTCGAAGACTACGCCGAGGTATTCCTCTTTATTGGCGGTAAGTCCCTCGTACATTTGCTGGCAGTCTGCCGGGGACGTTAGGTGGGTGAGCAGGGGTTCGACGACGAGCTGGCCGTTGGCGATCCACGCGGCGATCTGGCGGTAATTGGCGTCGAGATCGCGGCAGCGCTCGGTGGCGTGCTGCGGCCAGCACCACTCGAGAGCGCCGATCATGCGGATCGCTTCTAGGTGAATGCGCAGCAGCATGGGCGTCACATCGAAATGGGCCGGGGCGCGCGGACTGCCGAGGAGGATGAGTTCGCCGTGGCGGGCAATGCACATCGCGGTCTGGGCGATGACTTCGCTAATGCCAATGGCTTCGACGCCGATGCGAGCGCCCGCGCCGCCGGTCCAGTCGCGCACCACGGCTTCCAGATCGTCGCGGTCGGGATTGACGGTGCGTTCGATACCGCAGGCGTTCGCTTGCTGGAGGCGCAGCTCGGACAAGTCCGCGAGCATGACGTCGGCACCGGCTAGGCGGAAGAGCTGGGCGGCGAAATTGCCCACGAGGCCGCCGCCGACCACCAGCACGGTGTCTCCGGGCTGGACGCTAGCAGAGCGCAAGGCCGAGATGCTGACACCGGCCATGCGCGTAAACACGAGGTGCTGGCCGAGGGCCTCGCGCGAGACGGGTAGTACCATGCGTTGCGCGTCCGCCTTGACGATAGAAGCGTGGCGGGCAAAGGACAGCACGCGGTCGCCCGGTTGGACGCCGGAAACCGCGTCGCCGATCTTGAGCACTTGGCCGAGGTTGCCGTAGCCAGTGCCTCGTGGATACTGACCAGCGTCGCCGAAGGGCATCTGCTTGACGAGGCCGGTAAAGCCCGCGCCTTCGGTGCCGGCGCTGACGACGGAGTATTCGGTCTCTATCAGTACTTCATGGGGATGCAGGCGGTCGTCTAAGTCGGTTTGGGTGACCTCGATTCGCCCCGGCTCGACGACGGTGAGTTCATGGGTTTGCACGGCGGATAATCCTCCTTAAATGGGCCGCAGTGGAAGCAAGTGCGGAAGTATAAAAGGCCTTTAGGTAAGCAGCGTCAAGCCATTTAGTGGTGGCGAAAAATGTTAAAAATGTCGATTTTTGCATAATTAGCGAAGTTGAGGGCCTCTAAAACATCGTTGAAGTAGCCAATATTTGAAAGGATACGCGGCGTGTTGTTTTGCACCCGAACGCTTCTTCCCACTGGGCTGATTGCCCTTGCTACTTTTGTCCAATGTAGCCAACCGGCGACTCCTGCTCCATCCTCTGCTCCAGCACCGATGCCGGAGTTGCCTAGGTACACCGGCGATCTGTCGGTATTGCAGTCGCACGGCACGTTGCGCGTCATCGTCCCCCCGGAGCCGATTGCCCATATTCCCAAGTCTGCGGAACCGGTGACGATTGACTACGACCTCGCCCGCGACTTGGCCGAGGAGTTCAATCTAGAGCTAGTGTTGGTAAAGGCCGAAAATTACGCCCAGATGGTACAGAAGTTGCTAGAAGGCGAAGGCGATATCGTCGCTGCGAGCCTGACGGTTACGTCGGCGCGGCAGGAGCAAGCGGCGTTTTCCGTGCCGTATCTCTACGTGGATGAGTACCTAATTACTGCGGCTAGCGACAGCCTGCCGACGGTGATTGAAGACTTGGCCGGGATGACAATTGGCGTCCGCCGCTCCAGTGCCCACTATCAGACCTTGTTAGACATTCAGCAGCAAGTGCCGTCGTTGCACATTCACGACGCGCCGGAACAACTCGGCCTCGAGCATCTCATAGAAGGTATCGTCCGTGGCCAATATCAAGCAACCGTAGCCGACGAGCACTTGTGGCGAGGGGTAGCAAGCTACTACGACAACATGGTTACGCCGCTGGTGTTGGCTGAAAATTGCCCGATCGGGCTGATGATGCGGCCCGACGATGTGCAGCTCAAAAATAGGGTCGATGAATATCTGCTCGCCCAGCAGTTTACGCGCCAGTCCCAGCAGGCTTTCACCGACGATCTGCCCGGCCTGAAGGAGCGTCGGCGACTGCGCATGATCACCCGCAACAATGCGCTGACCTACTTTATCCACCGCGGCCGACAGGTGGGCTTTGAATACGAGCTTATCAAGGGGTTCGCCGACCGGCACAATCTGCGACTCGATATCGTCATTCCAGAAAGCCACGCCGACCTGCTGGCGTATTTGAACGAAGGCAAAGGCGATATCGTGGCCGCGGCGATGACCATTACCGAGGAGCGAGGGAAACAGGCGGCGTTTACCTTGCCCTATAATGAAGTAGATGAGCTGGTGGTCGTGCGTGCCGAAGAGGATTCGATTGCCAGCCTTGAGGACTTGGCCGGGCGCACGGTCCATGTGCGTCAAAGCTCTTCTTTTTACACCACTTTGATGGCTCTCGCCGATTCCATAGCGGGTTTGCAGGTCGCGCCATTGCCCGATTCCCTCGAAACCGAAGAGATACTGGCCGGCGTCGAGGAAGGTCTCTACGACATTACCCTGTGCGACTCCAATCTGCTCGATGTGGAACTCGCCTACGGGCGTCAGCTCAAGGCGGCCTTCAGCATCAAGCCGACGTCTTTGGGATGGGCGGTGCGCGAGGACAATCCGGCCTTGCTGGCGGCGCTCAACCTGTATGTGCAAGAGGAAAAAGGCGGCTTGTTTTTTAACATGATGAAGAAGCGATACTTCAAAAACAAGCGCACCATCGCCAAGGCAAAGGATTCGCTGCGGGTCGATTTGAGCGGTCGCCTGTCGCCCTATGATGAGCTAGTAAAAAAATATGCCCGCCAGTACGGTCAGGATTGGCGCTTGATTACCGCACAGATGTACCAAGAATCCAAATTCGATCCCCAAGCCACTAGCTGGGTCGGCGCACGCGGGCTGATGCAGGTCATGCCGGACACCGGGCGCGAGTTGGGATTTACCGATCTGTACGACCCCGAAGACAATATCCACGCGGGGGTAAAGTACCTGTCCCAACTGGTCAACCGCTTCGATCCGAACATATCAAAAAAAGAACGGATGCGCTTTGCGCTGGCCGCCTACAATGTCGGGTACGGGCATGTACTCGAAGCCCGCCGCTTGGCCCGCGAGAAAGGGTTGAATCCCGACCGGTGGTTTGGCCACGTGGAACAGGCGATGCGGCTGCTTGCCAAGCCGGCCTATCACGAACGGTCGCGCTATGGTTTTTGTCGCTGCGGCCAGCCCGTGCATTACGTGGGCAACATTCAGAATAGGTACGATGCCTATGTCGGGATGCTGACGATGGCGAGGGAGTCAGCCCCAGATCGTCTATGAGTTGGTGGTCTGCGGATCTACCCCCGTCCGAACACCTTCGCCGGCAGATACGTAGCCAGCTCCGGCACGAACCACAGCCCCACTAACAGCAGCACCTGAATCGCGATAAAGGGCACGACTCCCCGGTAGATTTGCGGCGTGCTGATCTCAGGGGGAGCGACGCCGCGCAGATAAAAGAGCGAGAAGCCAAACGGGGGCGTGAGAAAAGAGGTCTGCAAGTTTAAGGCGATCATCACGCCCAACCACACCGGATCCAAGCCCATCGTCAAGAGGATCGGGCCGACGATGGGGACGACGACGAAGATGATCTCGAAGAAGTCGAGAAAGAAGCCGAGCAAAAACATCACCGCCATCACCAGCACAAAAGAGCCGAGTACGCCGCCGGTCGCCTCATGGGTCAGAAAGCTCTCGACCGCTTCGTCGCCTCCGTAGCCGCGAAAGACCAGCGAAAACACGCTCGCGCCGATGAGGATGATAAAGACCATGGCGTTGATCTCGGTGGTGGTGCGCATGACTTCTTTGAGCGCGGCGCGGTTGAAGTGCCCTTTGGCCAGCGCCAAGAGCATGGCACCAACCGCGCCGACCGAAGCCGCTTCGGTCGGCGTGGCCACTCCGAAGAGGATGGAGCCGAGCACTCCGCTGATGAGGACTAGGGGCGGTACGAGGGCTGCGCCGAGGCGGCGGAAGAAGGCCGCGCTGAGGATTTGCGCTCGCTCCTCGGCGGGCACGGCCGGTATAGTGGCGGGCTTGAGGAGGCCGAGGACGATTATATAAAGGATATAGAGGCCCATCAGCACGACGCCGGGTATGAGCGCGCCCATAAAGAGGTCGCCGACCGATACGGAAACCGGGGCGAAATTACCCATTTTGAGCTGGGCCTGCTGGTACGCCGAAGAGACTACGTCGCCGAGGATGACCAGCACAATGCTGGGCGGAATGATCTGGCCCAGCGTCCCCGAAGCGCAGATGATGCCAGTGGAAACCGCTGGGGAGTACGCGCGTTTGAGCATGGCCGGCAGCGAAATGAGGCCCATAGTGACGACCGTCGCGCCGACAATGCCGGTGGAAGCCGCCAACAGGCCCCCGACGAGGCAGACCGAAATCCCCAGTCCGCCGCACAAGCTGCCGCAGAGTTGGGCCATGGTTTCGAGTAGGTCTTCGGCGATTTTCGAGCGCTCTAGCACGACCCCCATAAAGACGAATAGCGGCACGGCCATCAGGGTCTCGTTGGACATGATGCCGTAGATGCGGGACGGCAAAGCCGAGAGAAATGCCGCGTCAAAGTCGCCGGTGAGGACGCCGAGGCCAGCAAAACCGAGAGCCGTACCCGCGAGACAAAAGGCCACCGGGAAGCCAGATAGCAGCACCGCAAAAGTGCAGAGGAACATGGCCAGCGGCGCGAGTTCGCTCATTGGGTGCGGAGGGTTTGTAAACTGTGATGAATGATGGCTAGGGCTTGCAAAAACAGCAGCAAGAAGCACAGAGGAATGGCGGTTTTGAGCAGATAGACCGCTTCTAGGCCGCCGCCGTCTTGGGAGCCTTCGAGCACGGCCCAAGAGTCGGCGACAAAGGGCAGCGACTGATAGAACAACACCGCGCAGCAGGGGATCAGCAGCAGCAAGCTGCCCAAGAGATTGATTAGGGCCTTGCGCCGTTCGTCCAAAGGCCGGTAGAGGATATCGACGCGGACGTGTTCGTCGCGCGAGAGGGTGTAACTGGCCGCGAGGAGGAAGGTAAAGGCGTGCATGTACAGGGCTATTTCCTGCATCCAGACCCAGCCGCGCTCAAAGAGGTAGCGCAAAATCACGATGACAAAGGTCACCAAAACCATGCCCAGCGTCAGCCAAGGCACGGTGTGGACGATGAAGCGATTGAGGCGTTCCATGCGGGCGTCAGCTAAAGGTCAGGGCGCGGGCTTGGGTATAGGCTTCTTCGGAAATGCGCGTGTACGCGATGGAGTTTTTGCGGAAGGCGTCAAACGAGTCATAGACCCGGCTGGAAAAGGGGTCTTGACCCGCGATTTCGGCTACTACTTCGGCGGATACTTTGCCGATTTGCGCTAAGAGCTCGTCGGAAAAGCGCCGGAGCTGGACGCCGTGTTCATCCACCAACGTCTTGAGGGCTTGGCTGTTGCGCGCGGTGAACTCGCTGAGCATGTCGTCGTTGGCTGCTTGGCAGGCGTATGCGACGACGGCTTGGAGGTCTGCGGGCAGGGCTTCCAAAGCTTGCTTGTTGACCATGCACTCTAGCGCGGTCCCCGGCTCGTGCCAGCCCGGCCAGTAGTAGTATTGGGCGGCTTGGTGCAGCCCAAAGGCGAGGTCGTTGTACGGGCCGACCCATTCGGTGGCGTCGATGGCACCAGTCTTGAGGGCTTGAAAGATCTCGCCGCCGGGCAGGGCTTTGACCGTGACTTCGAGGCGGCGCAGGACCTCGCCGCCCAAACCCGGCATCCGCATGACCAAACCGGAGAAGTCGGATAGGGTGTTGATTTCCCGGTTGAACCACCCACCCATCTGCACGCCGGTGTTGCCGACGGGAAAGGCCCGGAGGTTGAAGTCGGCGTAGAGTTCGTCCCACAGGCTCTGGCCGCCGCCGTAGCGCAACCAGCCGTTGATCTCAGCCGCGTTTAGCCCAAAGGGGACGGCCGAGAAAAATTGGGTCGCCTCGTGCTTGCCCTTCCAGTAGTAAGCGGCTCCGTGGCCCATCTCGGCGGTGCCGCCGGAGACCGCGTCGAAGACGCCCGAGGCTGGCACCAGTTCGCCCGCGCCGTACACCTTGACGTGCAAGCGTCCATCGGACAGAGCCGAAATGCTATGGGCGAGGTTGTTGGCCCCGGTGCCCAAGGCCGGAAAGTCCTTGGGCCAGGTGGTGACCATCTTCCATTTGAAGCGCTGTTGGGATTGGACGGCCGGAGCCGCTTGCTGTTCGGCTTGGCCACAGGCGGCCAAGGTACCGGCCGCAACGAGCGGAGCGCTTTGCAGAAAGGAGCGGCGCGAGCGTGGTGCGGAATGTTGCATGAAACCTCAGCTTTTGTTGATCAGGTGGCAGGAGCCGTCGTCTTGGCCGACGATCACGAGATGGGTCATTTCGACGAAAAGCCCGTTTTCCACGACCCCGGGCAAGGCGTTGAGCCAGCGCTCGGTGGTGTGGGCGTCGTCGATTCCCTCGGGAAAGCGAGCGTCGATGACGTAGTTGCCGTTGTCGGTGACAAACGGGGTGTCCGGTGCCTGCAAGCGCAAGGCCGGGACGAGGCCCCGCTCTTCGAGATGCCGGGCGATGAGAGCATGAGACCAAGGGACGACCTCGACCGGCAGCGGGGCCTTGGTGCCGAGCTGATCGACTAGCTTGGATGGGTCGGCGACAATGATTTGGTGTGAGGTGATAGAGGCGACGATTTTTTCGCGCAGGAGTGCGCCGCCGAGGCCCTTGATTAAGTCGAGGTTGGGATCGACTTCGTCGGCCCCGTCGATGGTCAAATCGACGCTGGGCACCTCGGCGAGCGTCGTCAGTTCAATGTCGAGGGAGCGGGCCAAGGTGGCCGAGGCTTCTGAGGTGGGGATGGACTTAACGGACAGCCCGGCCGCGACGCGCTCGCCGAGGGCGCGGATGGTCCATTCCGCGGTCGAACCCGTGCCCAGCCCCACGATCATCCCAGCTTCAATGTACTCGGCGGCGCGGCGGCCGGCGGCTTCTTTCGGCGTCATGTAGCAATCCTGAATGACTGAACGATTCGAGCTGCGGATCGTCCTACTGTTCTGCGTCCATCTGCGTCCATCTGCGGATCATCTGGTGAATGATGTAGGATGGCTATATCTCTACCAATCACAGGCGCGTGCAATAGTGGATCTGGCGGGCGACTTCCTCGAAGCCGAGGCTGGGATACAAGTGTGCGCCGATGGGATTTTGCGCCAGCGTCTCGATCTTGGCGCACTCCATACCAGCGACGCGTAGGTGCGCTAAGCCGTGCTCTAGGAGTTGGCGACCCACGCCTTTGCCTTGGCAATGCGGCAGAACGGCGATGTTGGGGATCCCGCCGATTTTGCTCTCGTGGTCAATGCGGGTGGTGATGTAGCCAACGACCTCGCCATCTTCCTCCCACACAAAGACGCCGCTCGCCCGCTCGTCGGCCACGTCGTCGTCAATGTGGCGCAGCTTGCGAAATTGCCAGTCGCGGCCGCCAATTAGCCCGAATCGCTGCTCAATGTTGTGGTCGATGGATACCCCGGGGAAGCAGATGGCCGTGATGTGCTTGAGCGCGGGCAAGTCTGCTGGGCGATAGGGGCGGATCACGGGGTTAGCTTACAGTGGATACGGAAACCTGTACCAGTGCTGGGTCTGGGGCGGTCTCGCGTCCAGCGAGCAACTCATCGGCCCGCTCCTTGGCCGCTTCCATCTTGGGCTGCCGGACGCCTCGGTAGCCGCTCACCTCCTCGGGCAGCGACAGAACTTGCACCCAGGTGTGGTACTCGTCTGCGGATTGCGGGGAAAAGTCGGCGATTAGGCCTTCGTACCAAGCGGCGAAGTCTCGCTCTTCGCGGTGCCACCACGAAGAGAAAAGCCGGCGGAGGAACTTCATGCGGGCGACCCACTTCAGCAACCGATCGCCCAGCTTGAGATCCGGGCGGAAGTCGCGGCCGAAGAGGCGCAGGTGCGGCCGGTTCAGGTGGCGGTAGCGGATGCGGTCGCCACGGCTCGGGTCGATGTTGTAGCGGCGGCGGTCGCGGCGGTATTTTTCCTCGCAGGTGAGCAGATAGGCCACGTAGATTTCGTCCTTGATGGCGAGGACTTTGGCGAGCTGATAGATGACCGCGCGGGTGGCTGCGAAATCGAACTCGGGCCCGTCCTTGGCCTGCACGGCGAGCACTTGATGGATGTAGCGGTCGGCGTACTCGAGGTTTTCGTATTGGATTAGGTCGTACACCCGCAGCGCAAAGTGCCGCCGCGCCGTGGCGACGGGCGTGTCGCGGATGCGGTTGCGGTAGGCCTCGGCGACGCGCTTGCCCTTCTTTTTAGCCAGCAGCGCGGTTTTGTCGGCGACCAGTTCGGCGTAGCTAAGTAGTTGGTCTTCGAGTGGGAAATGGTTCGGATCGAGCGCTAGGTACCGCCCCATGTTAAAGGCTTTTAGGTTGGTCTCTAGGTCGCGGCGCACGGCCTGTCCGATGGCCCAGAGCAAAGTGTCTAGGTCTAGGGAGAGCAACCCGCGCTGGAAGGCCACGCCGAGCATCATGATGTTGGCGTAGAGTTTGTTGCCCAAGTAGTGCTCGGAGATGCGGAAGAGGTCGGCACCAAAGTACGCGTCTGGCCGGGTGTGTTGGTAAATCAGGTCGGCTTGGGCTTCCTCGGAAAAGTCCTCTTGGCCGATGAGGGTGTCGATGGTGGGGGTCTTGGCGGTGTTGACGATGGCGGCGGTGCGCTCCGGGTGGGCGATGCGGTAGCGGCCTTCGGGTTCGAGGCCCCGCGCTGCTTCGAGTACGTCGAGCCCGAGGAGCAAATCGGCCTTGCCGCAGGGAATTAGCGGGGAGACCGGGGTGCCCTTGGGTGAGTAGCTCAAATGCGAATAAACCGAGCCGTTGCGGATGGCCAGCCCCTTCTTGTTGGTCAGTCGCACTTCGTAGCCCTGTCGCACTCCAGCTTGCGCCAGCACCGAGGCCACCACGTTGACGCCCATGCCGCCGACCCCGGCTATGTAGGTGTACCAGATGTCGGTTAGAGGACGACGGGGGGGCGCGGGCAACTGGCTGACGTCAATGGGAGGGGTCGAGACGGTGGGTGGAGCTTTGCGACGGACGGTGATTTCCTCAAAAGAGGGACAGGTCTTGTCGCCATCGCCGACTTCGACCCGGGTACAGGCACCGTCGGTAACGCAGGAGGAAGGGTCGATGGCGATCTTGGGGCCGTACTCGGTGGCGGGCGCGACTGTCAGGCCGCTACAGCCAGTGGATTGGGTGCATTCGAGGCAGTACTCGCAGACGTCTTCGCTGATGTTGATGTGATTTTCGACCGGCAGGAAGCCCTGTTCTTTGGCGGTCGCGCTCTGGCGCGCCCGCTCGCGGCGGTGGTAGGTGATGCCGCATTCCTTGTCGGCGATGATGATTTTAACTCCATCGCGGAGCAAGGTTTTGCGGACGAGGGCGTCGTAGTCCTGGCGTTGGGATGGGTCCATGCGGGTGATAAAGGTCGATGAGTCGCCCGCTAGGCCGGCGACGGCCTTTTCAATATCTTGGGCAAAGGTCGGTTTGCCCAAGATGTCGACGTCCACGCCTGGAGTAGGCTGGTGCCCGGTCATGGCTGTGGTCTTGTTGTCGAGGATGATGTAGGTGATGTCTTGGCCGTTTTTGATTGAGTCGGAGATGGCGATCATGCCGGTGTGGAAAAAGGTCGAATCCCCCATGAAGACGAGCTGTTTGTTGTCGATAAAGGGATCGATGCCCGCGCCGGTGCCGCCGCCTAAGCCCATGCCGGAAAGATTGTGCATCAGCTCGGAAAACGGCGCGTATTTGAGCATGGAATAGCAGCCAATGTCGCCGTGGAAGACCAAATCTACGGGGTCTTGGCCCTCGGGTGGCGCAGCTAAGTCGGCCTTGGCTTTCTTGAGCACGCTGGCTGAGTCGCGGTGGGGGCATCCCGGGCAGAAGGAGGGTGCGCGCGGCGGAACGGCTGTGGTGGAGTTCACAGGTGCCAAGGTGTCGAGTTCGGCCTGTAGTTTCTCGTGGTTGATGGGCAGCTCGGCCTCTAACGCGGCGAAGAGGCGGGATAGGGTTTGGACGATGAGCGAGGGGTGCAGGCCTTGGACATCGGGAAAGCCCGGGGCATTGCCCGGGAAGCGCTTGCCCCACAGGGCGGGGGTGAGGTCTTTGTGTCGCGCTAACTCGGCGGCGATCTGTGGCTCGATAAAGGGCCGCTTTTCCTCGACCACGCAGAAAGTTTGCGCGCAATCGGCAAAGCGCGCGACCATCTGGGGATCAACCGGGTAGGTAATGCCCAGCTTGAGAATGGGGAAATGCCCGGTTAGCCCGAGGATGTGCAGGGCGTGTTCGAGATAGCTATAAGCCAAGCCAGAGGTGATAAAGCCCAGCGGTTTGGGCGCTGTGCTCGGCGGATAGAGGATTTGATTGATGCCCGCCTCTCGCGCTAGCTGCCACAAGTGGGGATAGCGCTGGTGGACGACTTCGCGCTCTTTGAGCACCGTGGCCGGCGGGATGATGACGCGGTCGTCGGAGCAAATGGTGCTGGTGTCTAGCGCAATGCGCTGCTTGCGGTTGAGGGCGGCAAAGCGGTTGGGATAGACGGCGACGCTGCCGCCGCCGTCGGCTTGGTTGGAAGTGACCAGATAAGTCAGGTAGAGACGCGAGCGCCGCGACAACTCAAAGCCCTGCCCGATCCAGTCTTTGATCTCCTGAAAGGTCGCGGGTTCGAGGACCGGCATATAGAGATGCTGGGACAGAAAGCGCGAGTCAGCCGGTACTTGGGTCCCCTCAGACCAAGTGTCGTCGCCCACGGCGATGAGGACTCCTCCGCTGGGCGAAGCCCCGACCATGTTGCCGAGGGCCAACCCGTCGGCTGCCACGTGCAGGCCGACGCTCTTCATTACGGCCAAGGCGCGAATGCCCTCCATCTGCGAGCCGTTGAGGCGGGCTGCGGCGAGCGCTTCGTTGTTGGCGATCTGGGCGACGATGCCGTGTTCGTTAAAGATATCCTTATTGTTTTCGAGGGTCTCGAAAAGCTCGGCCAAGGGCGAGCCGGGGTACCCGGTAATGACGCCAACTTGGCTTTCTAAGGCACCCTTAACGATTAGCTCGTTGCCAGTGTAAATGCCCGTGCCTTGTTCGAGTAAGAAGCGGGGATCCATGAGTCTATCGGAGTGATTGGTGGGAATTGAACGCAAACATAGTACGAGGTCTGAGGCAGTTGTCAAGTCGGCCCGGTGGCCTCACGCTTCGGCATCGAGCCAATAGCGTTGGTATTCCTCTAGGAAAGTAAGGGTCTGTAGATCGGCCATGCGGTCTGGGAAAAGCACGCCGTCGAGATGGTCGATTTCGTGCTGGAGGACGCGGGCGAAAAGCCCCTCTGCTTTCATCTCCACCGCTCGTCCCTCGCGGTCGTAGCCTCGGACTTCGACGGCTGTCGAGCGCGGGACCACGCCGCGCAATTGGGGGATGCTCAAGCAGCCTTCCCAGCCGTCTAGTTGCTCCGGCGACAGGGTGGCAAATTGCGGATTGAAGAGCACGATTAGCGGGATAGCGGCTTCGTCATGGGGGTCGGCTTCGGGATCGCCGAGGACGATCAGCCGCAGGGGTTCAAACACTTGCGGCGCAGCCAAGCCTATGCCCTCGTAGTCGATCATGGTCTCGATCATGTCGTCGATTAAGCGCTGCATCTGGGGATTTTGCATCTGGGCAGGGGGGATCTCTGCGGCGCGTTGGCGCAGCACCGGATGCCCCATCCGCGACACTTTGCGAATGGCCATAGCGCGTTACGGCGTTTGGGGTGGAGCCGCCGAGAGACAACAGCGGAAGCCCACTAAATCGAGGCGATAGTCGGGGTCGAGAAACCGTCCGTAGCGGGCGTCGGCCCGGGCTAGGTTGACGTTGTGAAAAAAGGAGCCGCCGCGCACGATCCGCCAGCGGTCGGAGCGCGAATACCAAGATGCGGTCCACTCCCAAGCATTGCCGATCATGTCATAGACCCCGTAGTCGTTGGTGCAGCCGGCATACGCGCCGCTGGGCGCTAGGCCCGGCCCGCGTTGCCAGACCCCATCGACGGCAAAGCGCGTATTGCAGCGCCCCGGCTCGAAATTCTCGCCATAGGAGTACGCGAAGTTTTGCGGCCCGGTGCAGGCTTTCTGCCATTCCTGTTCGGTACACAGCCGCTTGCCCTGCGCTGCGCAGAGCGATTCCGCTTCGCCCCAAGTGACATCGACTTTGGGCAGGGTGCCGCGCTGGTTGGGGTACTCGTAGATGTCGATATAGAAGGCGTTGTCAATCAATACCATGTCTTCCATATCGGCTGCGGCCAGCGTCGGCAGGGCGAGTAACAGATAGAGGGCTAAGAGCTTATTCATGGCACTTATTCCGCAAATTGCACCGCGCCAAAGCGAGCGGGGTGGTGAAAGCCGCGCTGGTAGGTCTCGCTCCAAGCCGTGTACTCGGTCTGCTCGTGGTAGTGCTCGCCGAGTGCCGACAAGGTTGCCTTGAGGCCGGGTATCTGCTCGTCGAGGGAGTCGAGCTGGGCCATTTGGGTTTGCAAGTCTCGGATGCGGCCTTGCAGGGTGCGCCCGCCCTTGCGTTCAATGCGATAGAGGTTGAGCCGCCAGACATCGCCGGCTGTCGGACGCCCACCACCGGTGACGCTATCTGCCATAGCGGCCCAGGGAATGGCGATTTCCGCGGTCCAGCCCCGGTCGAGCGCGAGCGAGTCGTTCACTGTGCCGTAAGCTTGGACCGCTGTTTTAAGCCCGGCGATATCCCAGTCTTTGGATGAGTGCCACTCGGGCGATACCGAGTAGATCAGCAAATCGACGACCGCATTGAGCGGGTTGACTTCTAGCTCTAGGTAGCGCTTGCCATCGCCGTCGGGGTCGATAAATACCTCCACGACTTCCTCGCTCCACATCGGATCGTCTTCTTGGTCGTAGATAGCCCACATGTCCGCATCTTGACAGACGAAGGCAAAGTAAAAGTAATCGCCATCCCACAGCATCTTCGCCCGCGTGGGGAAGAGCACCTCGTCGTAATCGTTGAGGATGCGCTCAAAGCGGTTGATTTGATGCGCCTGCTCCCACGAGAATTCGTCCAATTTGCCATCGATGACGACCGGTTCGAGAGCGCGTTGGACTAAGTATTGGGCCTGCGGGCCTGCTTTGGCGTATGCTGCGAGTGGGAGAGCGGCGAGCGCGAGAAGCGTCGAGAAGCGCATATATTCTCCTTTATTTTAGTAGGCTGAATATACAAAAATTGCGCGGGCGGACCAAAATGTGAAAGGGGCGGTGCCAAGCTGGCACCGCCCCTTGTTGTCGGTTGTAGTTACAGTTATTTACACGTCGTAGTAGAGTGCGAATTCGTAGGGATGAGGCCGCAAGCGGATGGCATCGACCTCCTCGGTGCGCTTGTAGTCGATCCACGCATCGATCAGATCGTCGGAGAACACATCCCCCTGCAACAGAAAGTCCCGATCCTGCTCCAAGTGATCCAACGACGCCTCCAATGAACCCGCCGTCTGCGGTACGCCCGCCCGCTCCTCGGCCGACAGATCATACAGATTCTTGTCCAGCGGTTCCCCCGGATCCATCTGCTGCTCAATCCCGTCCAACCCCGCCATCAGCATCGCCGACAGCGCCAAGTAGATGTTGCACGACGGGTCGGGACAGCGGAACTCCACCCGCTTGCTCTTGGGCGAAGGCGAATACATCGGAATGCGCACCGACGCACTGCGGTTGCGCTGCGAATAGGCCAAGTTGACCGGCGCTTCGTAGCCGGGCACTAGCCGCTTGTAGGAGTTGGTCGTCGGATTGGTAAACGCCAACAGCGCCGGGGCGTGGTGCAACAGCCCGCCAATGTAGTGCAACGCCATCTGGCTGAGACCGGCGTAGCCACTGCCAGCAAACAAAGGCTGGTCGCCCTGCCACAGACTCTGGTGGGTGTGCATGCCCGTGCCGTTGTCCTCGAACAGCGGCTTGGGCATGAACGTGGCCGTCTTGCCGTGCTGACGCGCCACATTCTTGACGATGTATTTATACATCATCATCCGGTCGCCGCAAATAAGCAGCGGACAAAAGCGAATGTCGATCTCGCCTTGGCCGGCGGTGCCCACTTCGTGGTGGTGGATCTCCACGTCGATGCCGCAGGCGAGCATGGTCTGCACCATCTCGGTGCGGATGTCTTGCAGCGAATCCGTCGGCGGCACGGGGAAGTAGCCGCCCTTGTAGTCGGGCTTGTAGCCTAAGTTGGGGCCGTCCGCCGAGCCGGAATTCCAGCGGCCTTCCTCCGAGTCAATCGCATAGAAAGCCTGATGGGGTTGTTGGTCGAACTGGATGTTGTCGAAGATGAAAAACTCCGCTTCCGGGCCGAAGAAGGCGGTGTCGGCCAGTTGGGTGCGCAGCAGATAGGCTTGGGCGCGCTGGGCGACGCCACGGGGATCGCGGGCATAGGGCTGGCGGGTGATGGGGTCTTCAATCGAGCAGACCAGCGACAGGGTGGGCACCTGCATGAACGGATCCATGACCGCGGTGGTCGGATCGGGCACGACGAGCATGTCGGATTCGTTGATTTCCTGCCAGCCGCGGATGGAGGAGCCGTCGAAGCCGAGGCCGTCTTGGAACACATCGGGTTCTAAGTCGGCAATGGGCATGGTGAAGTGCTGCCAGGTGCCGGGCAGATCGACGAACTTGAAATCGACCATCTGCGCTTGTTGGTTGCGTGCCAAAGCCAGCGCGGTGTCGATGGCGCTAGGCCGGGATGACTTCGTTTTGGCTTTGGCTTTCGTTTTGGCTTTCGCCTTGGCTTTGGCCATGAGAGTGCGTTCCTTTCTCAAAGTAGTGGTTGATATGGGATCAGGGGACGCGCTCCCCGCGGCACGCGCCCCCTGCTTCTGGTCTGGGTTCCTGAGTTGGAAGGCCGACCAGGTTTTAGAAGCTCCTGCCAAAAACGAGGAAGGTGGATTCTTTGTCTGGGTTGAGAATGTACGAGGCGAAGTAGTCGCCTTTGCCCATGTTGAGACCGACGCTGACCAAGGCCGGATCGGTCGTAGTAGTGTAAAACCCGTTGCCGAAGCCGACGGTGACGCTGACGGCGGTTTCTTCCATCTCGCCCAAGTCGTAGGTCGCTTCCGCCCAGAACGAATCGTCGGCGTCGCCGGATACATTGTACGCGACTAGGGCGCTCAGAGGTACGCCGTCGGGGGCGAGGGATGCGCTGATTTCGAGGATGTGTACCCCGTCTTCATCGCTGTAACTGAAGAACTCGTCGTTTTCAGTCAGGCCCGGGAAGTAGTAGTCGGTCAGGGTGATGCCGATGGGGCCGGACGAGAAGCTGACGTAGAGGTCGTTCTCGTTGGCACCGCCATCGGTAATCGCCCACGACGACCAAGCGCCGACTTCGACGTTGCCGTGGCTGATGGACATGCCCGGCTGGACGCTGACGGCATTGCCAAAGTCCGTGCCGCGCCACACGTAGCGGTTGACTACGTCGGCACCAAAACCAACCCCGGCATCAGCCGGAACGGTCGCTAGCGTCAGCGCGAAGAAAAGGGGTGCAGCAAAAAGCAAGCGTTTCATCGATTGCTCCTTAGGTGGGTTGAGGTAAAAGGTGGGGCCGGCTGCACCGGCCCCTTGGCTATTAAAGGGCGCTTTCGCCCGTCTCGCCGGTGCGGATGCGCACGGCTTCTTGGATTGGCGAGGCAAATACCTTGCCGTCGCCGACTTTGCCGGACTTGGCCGCCTCGACGATGGTGTTGATTGCCTGCTCGTGGTCGGCGTCTTTGACGATGACCTCGATTTTGATCTTGGGGACGAAATCAATGCGGTACTCAGCGCCGCGATAGACCTCGCGGTGGCCGCGCTGGCGGCCAAAGCCCCGCACTTCGGTTACGGACATGCCGGCGATGCCCCGTTCGCCTAGGGCCTTCTGCACGGCCTCAAGGGCCGATGGCCGGAGGAATGCTTCAATTTTATACATTGTTGGTTGCCTCCCTCGCTTAGTTGTTGATGTGCTGGAAATCCGCGTACGCGGGCTGGCCGTGCTCACTTAGGTCGAGACCTTCGTCCTCTTCCTCCTCATCAACGCGGAACCCGAGTGTCGCCTTGACAATGGTTGCGAGGACAAAGGAGAAGACAAAGGCGAAGATGGCGTACGACAGCGTGCCCAATATCTGGGTGCCCACGCTGTGGTCGGCGTTGGTGCTGAACAGCCCGACTGCGACTGTACCCCAGACGCCGCAGATGCCGTGGACGGAGATGGCACCGACCGGATCGTCGATTTTGATGCGGTCGATGAAGACAATCGAGAAGACGACGATGATCCCGGCGATCAAGCCAATAAAGATGGCTCCAGCCCAGGTGACCACGTCGGCTCCAGCCGTGATGCCCACTAGGCCGGCGAGAATGCCGTTGAGCGCCATAGTGATGTCGGGCTTTTTGAGGTAGATATATGAGGTAAAAATCGAGGCCATGCAGCCAGCCGCCGCGGCGAGGGTGGTGGTGACGAAGACCAGCGACACAGCCGCTGGATCGGCGCTGAGCACCGAGCCGCCGTTGAAGCCAAACCAGCCGAGCCACAGCAGGAAGACGCCGATCGTCGATAGCGGCATGCTGTGCCCGAGGATGGGCCTGATTTCTCCGTTGTGGTACTTGCCCTTGCGCGCCCCCAGCACCAAAACCGCGGCGAGGGCTGAGAAGCCACCGAAGGCGTGCACGACCGACGAGCCGGCGAAGTCGTAGAAACCGAGGTCGTCGAGCCAGCCGGCACCCCATTTCCAAGAGCCGGCGATGGTGTAGCCAAAAGCCACCAAGATCGCCGCGTAAAGCATGAAACCCGACAGCTTGACGCGCTCGGCGACGGCACCGGAGACGATGGTAGCGGCGGTGGCAGCGAACATGGCCTGAAAGATGAAGTCCGACCAGTAGGTGTAATCTGCGTACTGATTGGTCAGGTTGGCCACATCGTCGTCAAAGCCGATCCAACCCTTGAGAGCCAGCACATCGGCGATGAGCCAATCGTCGCCCGGATACATGATGTTGAAGCCACACAAGGCGTAGGTGAGGATGCCGGCTGAGATGATAAAGAGGTTCTTGAAGAGGATGTTGACCGTGTTCTTTTGCCGGGTCAGGCCGGATTCGAGCGTGGCAAAGCCCAAGTGCATGATGAAGACCAAGGCTGCGGCGATGAGAATCCACAGGTTATCTACCATGAATTTGGGATAGGCCAAGGGCATGGTTTGGAAGGCTTCTACGGTTTTGAAATCCCCCGCCGAAGCCAGACTAGTCGCCCCGAGGACCCCGGCACAGATCCAGAAGAGCGAAGGACGGTTGCGAAAAACAGACATGGGCAATCCCTTCCCTTGTAAGGTATGAGGAGGCATCTAATCGACGCCTCTTGGCTGCGAACGTCGGATTGTTACAAGGCAAGAAACGTGCCAAGCGGATTGGGCACAGATACTTCAGAATTGTAGCTTATTGTAAATTAGGGAGTTAGAAAAAATAACAATAAAGAGAAAAACGAGACGGGCATAACGACAAAATTGAAACAGCTTCAAAAAACTACAATTTTGTAGTTTATAGTGCTATTTCTTGTAATTTTTCGGGCAGATGTCTAGTTTTTGGATGCGATAAGAGAAAATGCGGGTCGTAGTACCGAGAGCACGGGCGGCCTTGGCCATATTGCCGCGGGCGTTTTTGAGGGCCTCAATGATGATTTCTCGTTCATAGGCCCGCATCATCGTATTAAACGAACCGGCGACCGGCGTTCCGGTAGCATCAGCCGTTTGCAGGGAGGGGGGCAGATGGTGGCCGTGGATGACGCCGTCGTTACTGAGGATGATCGCCCGTTCAATGCAGTTTTCCAACTCGCGCACGTTGCCCGGCCAGTGGTAGCTCATCATCATATCAATGGCGGGCGTAGAGATACGGTGCATCTCCACGCCGTGCTGGTGAGAGTACTTTTCGAGAAAGTGGTCAGCGAGCTGGAGGACATCGGATTTGCGTTCGCGCAAGGGCGGAATGAAGATGGGAAAGACATTGAGTCGGTAGAAGAGATCCTCGCGGAAGGTCCCCTCGGCTATGGCTTTTTCCAAGTCTATGTGGGTTGCTGCCACGACGCGGACATCAATCGGCACGGGGCCGCGGCTGCCGAGGCGCTCGATTTCGCGGTTTTGCAGCACGCGGAGCAGCTTGACCTGTGCGCTTAGACTGAGCTCGCCGATTTCGTCGAGGAAAATCGTTCCGCCGCTCGCTCGTTCAAATCGGCCGGCTTTGCTCGTCGAGGCTCCGGTGTAAGCGCCGCGCTCGTGGCCGAATAGCTCGGATTCGACTAAGGTCTCCGGCAGGGCGGCGACATGCACTTTGACAAAGGGTTTGTCGGCACGTAAGCTGTTGTAATGTATGGCATCTGCGGCAAGTTCCTTACCTGTGCCGCTCGCGCCGCGCAACAGGACTGTGGCGTCGCTGGAGGCCACTTGACCGATGAGTTGGCAAGCTTCCTGCATGGGGCGGGAGTTGCCGATGAGGTTGGCGGGGTGGAAGCGTTCGCGGAGTTCGTTTTGCAGGCGCAAGTTTTCGTCGATAAGCTGGGTTTGCTCGGCGCGGGCGCGTTGGCGAGCGGCGACCGATTGGCCGATCATGACGGATATGATGGACAGCAGGCGCACGGTATCTTGCAGGCTTTCGTTGTCTTTATAAGGAATATCGACGCTAATGGTGCCTACTACCTGCTGCTGCTGGAGGATGGGCACGCAAATGAACGAGGTCTGGTTCTTGGCCGCACTGCCGCGAGCACCGGTGCGGTTGAGAAAGAGCGGCTCGCTGCTGATGCGCGGCACGATCACGGGCTTGCCCGATTCTACGACCTTGCCGGTGATGCCTTCCCCGACGTCGTAGCGACCGCGCTTGATTTCCGATTGCGAGAGTCCATAGGCTACGTCGATAGAGACTTCGGAGGATTCTTGGCTCAAGAGGCTGACCGTCCCCAAACTCATGTCGAGTTGGTCGCTCATGAGCTTGAGAATGACGTTGAGCGCCTCCTCAAACTTGGTCGTCGAGCCTAGTATTTGCCCGATTTCGTGTAGGATGGAAATTTGTTGTTGGGCACTGGCGATCGGTAAGGTGGACATGTAAGTCATCCTGTTTTTACGACATTTTTGTCGTTAATATGGATAAAAATGACATTTTTGTAAACATCAAAGGACCACATGTTCGTGGTTAAAACGAAAAATCGACCAAAAATACAGTGGCACACGCCCTAAGAGGGCGTCATTAAAGCCAAGTGTCGAAAATGCGTCGTACATTATTGTAGCATAAACTATGCCATCGCAGGCTAGGGCCAGAGAGACCTCGGCTCCTAACCTGCGGGAAGGTCATTGCCGGAACCCATCAACTCGGTTATAATTCTGCGATGAGAATTTTTGCAATGTCAGTAAACTGCGGTTGTGCGAGGTTGGCATGAGTCGAGATATGACCGACCTATTAAATGAATGGTCCTTCGACCCAGAGGCGAATGTGCGGAAAATATCGGGAAGGGACGGGGTTGCGAAGATCCAGATCCGGGTCGATCAAGGGGCCTTTCAGGGAATTTTGCAGCTAAACCTCGATGGCCGGCCCGATGGCCGACGGCCCCACGGGCAGGACTTTGCTCTCGATTACTACCGGGGCGAATTGGAAAAATACCACCGCGAGCATGGGGCCAGCGACGAGGGTTTCGCGCTGGATGAAGCGGCTTGCCGCGAGCTTTTCGACGAGGGGAGCCGCTTGTACAAGCGCTACGCCTTTCTGATCCAACTGCACGACTACCGGCGGGTCGTGCGCGATACCGAGCGCAATATGGCACTTTTTCGCTTTGTCAACCGCTATGCCGAGTGCGAAGATGACCGCGACAATCTAGAGAGATGGTGGCCTTATATCTTGCGCATCAACGGCGTGGCCCGGGCTATGATTTCCATCGGCGACCAGGACTACGACGGCGCGTTGGCGATCGTGCAGCGGACTCGTGCGCGGATTGGCACGTGGCCCGAGGTGGAGGCCGAGGAGTTCTTCATCGAGCGCGAGCGTTCAGAAGCCGCGCTCGATGAGTTAGAGCAGGAAATTTTGCAGAAGAAGCCGCTGAGCCAACAAGAGCAGTTAGAGCGCTGGCTACAAGAAGCGGTTGATAGCGAAGACTTTGAAAAAGCCGCGCTGTTGCGCGACGAACTCAAGAAGTTGCGGGAAGGCGAAGGCTGAGCCGTTACAGAATCGCACTAGCCACAATGCAAAGCGGGGAGCCCGATAATTCGAGCTCCCCGCTTTTCGTGCCTAGAAACCATCTCATAGGTAAAGGGCGACCACAAGGGTCGCCCCGACATGAATGGTGTATTCAGACGTTTATGAGATAATTTCTAGTAAAACTCCGTCTCATCTACCAGCGCGAGAAGCGACTGATAGCGAGTCGGGTGGCGGAGCTTGCTCAGGGCGCGCTCCTTGAGCTGGCGCACGCGCTCCCGCGTCAGGCTCATCAACCCACCGATCTGCTCCAAGGTCAGCGCTTGACTGCCGTCGAGACCGAAATAGAGGCGAATGATGCGCAACTCGCGGTCTTCGAGGCTGGCGAGGGCTTCCTCTAGGTGGGCGCGAGCCGAGTTTTGCAAGACGTCGCTGTCGGGCGTCGCCTGATTGTCGTCGGCGAGGAGGCTGAGCAAGCTGCGATCGTCGTCTTCTTCAAAGGACTCGTCGAGCGAACGCACCGAGCGGGCGCTGAGCATGGTGTCGAGGACCTCCTCGGTTGGTAGGCCCAACTCAGCGGCGATTTCCTCGACATCCGGCTCGCTCTCGCGGCCTTGGCCCAGCTTGCGCACGGCCCGCGAAATGTCCTTGAGCAGGCTGAGCTTGTTCAGCGGCAGACGCACGGTGCGGGCGTGCTCGGCGATGGTCTGCAAGATGGACTGTTTGATCCACCACACGGCGTACGAGATGAACTTGTATCCCTTGGTGCCGTCGAAGCGCTCAGCAGCGGTCAGCAAGCCCACGTTGCCTGCGCTGATCAGGTCCTCTAGCGAGAGACCGCGATTCTGGTAGTTTTTGGCTACATCAATGACGAAGCGCAGGTTGGCTTGAACCAACTCGTCGCGCGCGACCATGTCGCCGTCTTGGATCCGCGCCGACAACTCGACTTCCCGCTGGCGGCTCAGCGGCCTAGAATCGGCGATGTCGTCGAAGTAGAGGCGCAGGGTGTTGTCCTCGTCATTTAGGACTTCTTGGATCGCGTAAGCCATGTGCGAAACCTTCCTTGGGTAATGGGGTTAGCAGGTGCAAATTTTTGCACTTAGTCGCAACAATTTTGGACTGATGTTCTGTAAGGCACTTGAATTACGCTAGTTAGAAGCGTCAGGCTCTAGGTGCTCAAAGTGCAAAAATTGCATCCTCATTGTTTCAGTTCGAGGTTGCAAAGCGTCCCCGCGTTGCTCAATGCTCGATCTGACAAAATTGTTTGCTCTGTATTAACAAATAGTTACGGTCGATGCGGGCTATGAAACTCTGCTGGTCGCGCGGAAGGCGACCGGCGCTCCTTTCGACTCATATTATAGATAAGCAAATCCAATGCCACATTTAGTTTCTTATAGTTAAATCATTGTGAATATGTCACTTATGAGAAAGATAGTAGTGGGGGAGGAGCAGGTTGAGGGACCGCACAGGCGCAAAAGTGCAAAAGATGCAGGAGTCGTCTAGCGTTGGCGAATGGGCTGCTGACTTGTCGCGCGTTCGCCGCCAGCCGCCAGCGTGTTACTTGGTGGTGATGTTGTACCGCTTGAGCTTGTACTGGAGGGAGCGGACGCTAATGCCCAAAATGGCGGCCGCTTCGCGGCGGTTGCCCGTGAGGCGTTGGAGGGTCTGGCGGATGAGTTCGGCTTCGACCTCTTGGAGGGAAGAGCCGAGGGTCATTGAGAATTGCCCGGGGCCATCGGCTAGCTCGCCGAGCGGGCCGGGCAGGTGTTCGGGGAGGATGACTGCTGCCGGGGTGGTGACCACCAGCCGCTGCAGCAGGTTGCGCAACTGGCGCACATTGCCCGGCCAATCATAGGCAATGAGGCCCTCCATAGCTTCCGGGCTGATCTTCTTGGAGGGCTTGTTTTGCGCGCGGCAGGTTTCGTCGAGGCACATTTCGACTAAGACCGGGATGTCTTCCCGCCGCTGGCGCAAGGGGGGGATGTCAATGGGGATCACGTTGAGGCGGTAGTATAGGTCTTCGCGGAAGCCCCCTGTTGCGACCGCGTCTTCGAGATCGCGGTTGGTCGCGGCGATGATGCGCACATCGGCGCGGTGGACCTGTGGATCCCCGAGCGGTTGGAACTCGTGGGACTCTAGGACGCGCAGAAGCTCGACCTGATTTTTGTGCGAGACCTCGCCGATTTCGTCGAGAAAGAGGGTCCCGTCCTCGGCGAGAGTGAAACGGCCGGGCCGGTCGGCGTGGGCACTGGTAAAGGCCCCGCGCTTGTGGCCGAACAATTCGCTGGTAAAAAGTTCTTCGGTGAAGCCGCCGCAGTTGACGGCCACAAAGGGGGCGTCGCGGCGTCTGCTGCGATCGTGGATGGCGCGTGCTACTAGATCCTTGCCAACGCCGGTCTCGCCGCGCAAGAGCACCGGCACGTCTGTTTCGGCCACTTGTTTGATCGTAGCGGCGGCGGCCTGCATGGCCGGGCTGCGGCGTACGAGACGGCGGAAGGGGGCTTCTTTTTCGAGGCGGTGGTGGAGCTTGCGGTTTTCGACGACGAGCTCGAAGCGATCTAGGGCGCGAGAGACTACGGGGCGCAAGTTGTCTAGATCGACGGGTTTGGTCACCACGTCGTACGCGCCTTTGCGCATGGCTTCGACCGCGATGTGGACGTTGTCGTGGTCCGTGAGTATGATGCACAGGGTGTCGGGGTGGCGCTGGCCAACCTCCTGCAAAAGTTTCATCCCAGCGGGGCCGGGCATCTGCAAGTCGAGAATGGCCAAGTGGAAATTGCCAGCTTTTAGCATCCGGCGCACTTGGGCACCGTCCGCGGCGGTTTCAATGGCATAGCCGGGTTTTTGCAATGCCTCTTGCAGCCCCTCGCGGATAAAGAGCGATTGGTCGGCGATGAGGATGTTGGCCTGAAGTTGGGGCATGAGCTTCTGTTGACAGTGGTGGTAACGGGACTAGCTTTTCCTGCATGGAGAATAAGCAAAACGTCGCCGAACACAAGAGGCGCAACCGAGACATGTTCAACGCCATTGCCCGGCGTTACGACTTGCTCAACCACCTGCTCAGTGGCGGCGTGGATGTGTACTGGCGGCGGCGTGCTCTCGACTGCGCCTTGGAAACCTCCCCACAGCGCGTGTTGGACCTCGCTACTGGCACTGGCGATTTTGCCCTAGCGGCGGCGCGGCTGGGGCCGCAGCAAGTAGTAGGCGTCGATATGGCCGTTGAGATGCTGCGGTTGGGTGCCGCCAAAGTCGCTGCCAAACGCCCGCCGATGCCGCTGGAGCTATTGGTCGGCGACGCCGAGCAGTTGCCGTTTCAAGACCATACCTTTGACATGGTGACCGGCGCCTTTGGGGTGCGTAACTTTGGGAACATTCCTAGGGGCTTAGCCGAGGCTCATCGGGTGCTCAAGCCCGGCGGCCAACTTTTGGTGCTCGACTTCTGCGAGCCTACTGCGCCGCTGTTTCGGCAATTGTATTTGTTTTACTTTCACAAAGTGCTGCCCTTAATCGGCGGCCTAATCTCCGGTCAGCGCCGGGCCTACGCCTATCTGCCGCGCTCGGTGGGGACCTTTCCCCAAGGGCGGGCCTTTGTCGAATTACTCGTCGCGGCTGGTTTCAGCCAGACGCGCTACACGCCCATGACCCTAGGAATTGCCGCGGTGTATCAGGGCGTCAAAGGGCCGGTTGACGAATAGGATACCCATAGGTATTATGTACTAAACGCGGGAGAAATAAGTGATTTACGACGATCTTATCGGCCGTGCCGGTCTCGCAGATATCAACGACAAAGTGCTGGCTGGCCAGCGCTTGAGCTTGGACGATGGCCTGCGTCTATACGCCTGCGATGAGCTGCCCATCTTGGGCTATCTGGCCAATATCGTCCGCGAGCGCAAAAGCGGCGACACGGCGTACTACGTGCGCAACCAGCACATCAACTACACCAACATCTGCAACAAGCTCTGTAAGTTTTGCTCCTTTTACGTCAAGCCTAAAGATGAGCACGGCTACGTGTTATCGCCCGAGCAGGTCGCCGCGCGGGTCGCCGAGTACGATCAAGCTCCGATCACCGAGATCCACATGGTCGGCGGCGTCAATCCCAAGCTGCCCTACCAGTACTATATCGACGTCTTGCAGGCGATGAAGCAAGCTCGCCCTGCCGCGCATCTGAAGGCCTTCACCATGATCGAGATCGCCCAGATTCAGCGCATCGCCAAAAAGCCGCTGGAGGAGATTTTTGCCGACATGAAGGCGGCTGGGCTGGAGTCGCTGCCCGGCGGCGGGGCCGAGGTCTTCAGCGATCGGGTTCAGGGCGACCTTTTTTGGACTAAGGCGGACTCCGAGGAGTGGCTGGAGATCGCGCAGGCGGCACATCGAGCCGGCCTGCCCTCCAACGCTACCATGCTCTACGGCCACATCGAAAATACCGAGGAGAAGGTCTATCACCTCGTGCGGCTGCGCGAAGTGCAGGACGAGACTGGCGGTTTCCTCTGTTACATCCCGCTCTCTTTTCACCCTGAGCGCACCGAGTTGGAGGACTTGCCTGGGCCGACGGGTTGCCTAGATCTCAAGGAGATCGCCGTGGGGCGGCTGATGCTCGACAACTTTCCCCATGTCAAGACCTTCTGGATTATGAACACCATTGAGATTTCGCAGACCGCGCTCTGGTATGGGGCCGACGACATCGACGGCACGGTCATGGACTACGAAATCACCCGCAAGAGTTTCACTGAGACGCAGCAGCGGCTGACGCAGACCGAACTCTTGCAGCGCATCGTCGAGGCCGGTCGCCAGCCTTTGGAGCGCGACTCACTCTACAACATCGTCGCCGATACCCCAACTCTGCTGGCGACTGGATAGCACCCATGATCGCCGATATTGCCGAAAAGGTCTATGCTGGGGAGCGCCTCGCGCTCGATGATGCCCGCCGCTTATACGCGCACCACAACCTCGCCGAGTTGGGGATGCTGGCGCATTGGGTGCGCCTGCAGAAACACCCCGAGCAGGTGGTCACCTACAACGTCGGGCGCAACATCAACTACACCAATGTCTGCTGGGTCAAGTGCGATTTTTGTGCCTTCTACCGGCCGCCGGGTTCCAGCGAGGGCTACGTCCTGCCGGATGAGCAGATATTTGCCAAGATCGACGAGTTGGTGGCCTTTGGCGGCGACGAGCCTAAGTCCTGCGAGATCCTGATGCAGGGCGGCCTCAACCCCAAGCTGCGCCTCGATTACTACGAACAGTTGCTCTCGGCGATTAGGGACCGCTATCCGCAGATACAGCTACACTGTCTTTCGGCCACGGAAATCATCTACATCGCGCACTTGTCGCGGCTGCCGCTGGACGAGACCATTCGCCGCCTGCGCGACGCCGGGCTAGATTCGATACCAGGTGCCGGGGCCGAGATTCTCAACGACGAGGTGCGCGACATCATTGGCTTTCGCAAGGACCGCACCGAAGAATGGCTGGAAGTGCATCGCGTGGCGCACGAGTTGAGGATGCCTACTACGGCGACGATGATGTACGGCCACGTGGAGACGGTCGAACATCGCCTGGAGCATTTGGATCGCCTGCGGCAGCTACAGGACGAACGCGGTGGCTTCACCGCTTTTATCACTTGGAACTTCCAGCCCGATCACACGGACTTGGGTGCGGATGAGTCGCGTTGGAATGGTGCCAAAGCAACCGGGTACGATCACTTGCGCACGGTGGCCGTAGCGCGGCTCTTCCTCGACAACATTCCCAGCCTACAGGCCTCGTGGGTGACCCAAGGGCCTAAAATTGCCCAAGTCAGCTTGCGCTACGGCGTCAATGACTTTGGCAGCACCATGCTCGAAGAAAACGTCGTCAGCGCGGCCGGCACCAGCCATACCAACGAGATGGGCTTGGACGCGATGGAACGGCTAATCCGCGACGCGGGTTTTGCACCGCGACGGCGCAACACTCGCTATGAGCCGGTGGCCTCACCCTGTCGGATCGACGCTTTGCAAGAGGCCGTCCATTCATGAAGCCGCGCTTGGGCGCGGTCCCGTACCTCAATACGCGGCCCCTCGTCTTTGCCCTCGAACGCGCCCCCGCCCCTTTCGCCCTGAGTTATTCGGTGCCCTCGCGCTGCGCGAGGGAGTTGGCAGATGGCACCATCGACGTGGGAATCATTCCCGCGATCGAATACGCTCGCAGTGTTCGTCCTTACTGGATCGTCCCCGATATAGCCATTGGCTCGCAGGGGCCGGTGCTGACGGTGCGCCTCTTTTGTCGCCGTCCGTTGCCGCAGGTCGAACGCATCGCCTTGGATACCAGTTCTCGTACTTCAGTGGCTTTGTTGTCCATTCTCCTGCGCGAAAAATTCGCTCTCACGCCGCACTTGATCGAAGCTCCGCCCGATCTAGAGTCCATGTTAGAGTGCGCTGACGCGGCCCTGCTCATCGGCGATCAGGTCTTTCCGCACTTGGATTGGGAATTGGAGAGCTTGGACTTGGGTCGGGAATGGACGGCTATGACCGATCTGCCTTTTGTGTTTGCCTTTTGGGCTGGCCGCCAGCAGGCGCTCACACCTGTCCAAGTCCAACAATTGCAGCGGGCCAAAGATCAGGGGTTGTGCCAAGTGTCGTCCATTGCCGCCGCGTACAGCCGAGAATGCGGCGGCTCGCCCGAGTTCTACGAGCGTTACCTGACCTGCCACATCCGCTTTGATTTGGACGAGGCCGCCCAAGCTGGTTTGCAGTTGTTCTACCAACTGGCCTACCGCCACGGCCTAATCGACGCGGTCCCTCCGCTGCGCTTTTATCCAGTGGCCTAAAGGAAGGTCGAGATGGCTCCCTTGCAGGCCATTGCGGTGTACGGCCGCATGATCAAATTCTCCCACAGTGTCTTTGCCCTGCCCTTTGCCTTTAGCGGAGCCTTGCTGGCCGCGATGCACGCTGGCATTACCCCTGCCCAGATCGGCTGGATTGCGCTGGCGATGGTGGGGGCGCGCAGCGCGGCGATGGGTTTTAATCGCCTTGTTGACCGCCACCTCGACGCGGCCAATCCCCGCACCCAAAACCGCGAATTGCCGCGAGGCGTGGTCTCGCCGCAAGCCGTGGGGTTGTTCGTGGTTCTGTCCGCCTTGGCCTTGATCTTGGCGGCTTACCAGCTCAATCCTTTGTGCTTTTATCTGTCGCCGCTGGTTTTGGCCGTGCTCTTGTTCTATTCGCTGACCAAGCGCTTTACTTGGGCCTCTCACTTGGTTTTGGGGCTGAGTTTGGGCGGGGCGCCGCTGGGTGCTTGGATTGCGGTTGCCGGTGGTTTTGACCTCATACCGCTGCTGCTCTGCCTAGGGGTGCTGGTTTGGGTGGCTGGCTTTGACATCATCTACGCCTGCCAGGATCACGCCTTTGACGTGCGGGCCGGACTCCATTCCATTCCGGTTCGCTTTGGCATTGCCCGCGCTCTGTACATCGCTCGCGCCTTGCACCTGTTGTTTGTTGTGCTGCTGATTCTCGTGGGGCGCATGGCTGGCTTGAGCTTTTTGTACTGGTTGGGGGTAGTAGTGGTAGCTGGATTACTGGTGTACGAGCATCGGCTGGTGCGGGCTGACGATCTGTCGCGCATGAGCACGGCCTTTATGACGGTCAACAGCACGATCAGCCTGATCTACTTTGCCGCGATATTGGCCGATCTGCTCGTCTTTGGCGAGGGGGAATTGCTGCGCTTTTGAAGAAATTGTGTGAAAAGGTCCTAGCCTGGAAGGGCTGACCGATAAGGAGAAAAATATATGAATATTAATACCAGTATTATCGATCAGAGGGTATCGGGTATTGTTGAAGATCATCCCGAATGGCTACCAGAAGGGAGCGACATTAACAAAAAGAAGTCGGCGGCCTTTGTGCTCCTGTGCATGTCAACATGCCTTGAAATGACGCTTGAAGACAGTGCCGAGTTGCTTACCGAAGGAGGGAACGATGCTGGGGTTGATGGGCTTCACATTGGCGAGGTTGAAGACGGTGATTTTCTCGTCACAATTTTCCAGGGCAAGTACAAGATCAAGGACCAGGGCAATCGCATTATAAGTGTCCCTTCGCCAACAGGTTAGCCAGATATTTGTTATCCCAACCGGCCTTGAGCCGTTTGGTTTGAATGCCGGCTTTGGTTGTTTTGTCTTGCTGGAGTAGATTGAGTGCGATGTGGCGTAAGACGGCCATGTTTTCGGGGCCGTGTCCGCGGCGTATGCGGCATTGATCTTCGTTAAAGACGACATCTAAGACCCAATGTAATGAGTTTTCAATAGCCCAATGCCCCCGCACGGCCTGCCCCAACCGTTGGGCGTCGTTGTCCAGCGTGGAGATATAGTAGCGTCGTTCAACCGAAACGCTATCGCCGCTTTGTCGGATGGCTTCGACCATACCGAACAGACGTAAGCCCGGCCACAGGGCATGATCGGCAACGGGCTCAATCTGGTCGGTGGTCCAATAGTGCCGCGTTTCGCACCGCCCGTGGTTTTGGTCTTGAGTACCCCAATAATCTACGGTGGGATCGGCGTGGAGTTGCTCATCGGAGCGGTCAAAAAGCTGTTGGAGATGGGCGTGGAGTTTGGGTTGATTGGCCTTGACGGCCAGCACGTAGTCGGCGTCTTGTTCGACGACCTGCTCGGCGGTGCTTTTATGACACCCCAACGCATCGGTGGTGATCAGGCAGCCTTTGAGGTCTAACAGGCGTAATAATTCGGGGATGATCGCAATTTCTTCCAAGGCTTCTTCACAATGGAATTGCCCCAAGACCAGCCGATTGTTGACCGCCCACGCATGCACCATGTGAAGGGCGGCTTGCCCCGAGCCGGTATCGTAGGAACGACGCAGCGTTTTGCCATCCAGCGGCACCAACTCGCCTTCGTCGGCCAATCGGGGCGTCAGCGATTGCACCCAAGCGGTAAAACAGTCTTGGAAATACCAAGGCGAAATACGGGCAAATACGCGCCCGAAGGTATCATGCGAGGGAATGCCATTAGGCAGGGCCAAGAACGTCTTAAGCCAGTCGGCTTTCGCCCGGCCAAATTCGGCCATCGCCACCCAGTTATCGGCTCCGCAGATCGCACCGCACACCGCAATCATGAGAATATCAATCAAGCGATGCGCTCGACAACGCTCAATACGGGGGTCGGGGATGTCGGCCAAATAATCCAGCAATCCCGAAGAGGAGGAGGGCATCAACAAACACTCCAATCAAGAGGAAAATGGAAGGACGGGAACCGAAGCTCCATAGAACGAGAAAAAGTAACATAACCCCATGGTAAAAATCAACTTATAATGCAATCGCCCTGGATCAAGGACCTAAGCGGCAAAGCAAACTTCCCGGAAAATGATGTGCAAAAAGCTGTAGGTACTGTTCGGATACTGTTTGATCCCAATAGGAATGTCTCTCTGAACGAAAAAATAGCCCCTAAAATTGAGGAGATTCGCTCGTTGATCCGCGATGGGTATATTCCCAATGTTCGGGCAATCCTTTGCAATAATGGAGACAAGTGGACGTCGCAAGCAGATAATTGGGTAGCTGACGCAGAAGAGGATTACGGCGACAAAGTAAAGTTTATCCACTTTAATGACGAGAAGCGGTTTCATAACTTGATAGGGGGTTGTGTTTTTTCTTTTTTGCTTCTACTCGTTTTGCTTCGCCCCAAGGAGTCCCGATTATGTCGCGCCATACGTCTGAATTGACCGATGCCCAATGGGCGCATATAGCGCCGTTGTTACCTGCACCCAAAGCGTCGCCCAAAGGCGGTCCCAAACCCATTGCCAACCGTCCGGTGTTTGAGGGTATTTTATGGGTGTTACGCAGTGGTGCGCGGTGGAAAGACCTGCCCGAACGATACCCCTCGCCGAGTACCTGCTGGCGTCGGCTACGCCGTTGGGAAGAGCAAGACATCTGGCTGAAGGCATGGCGAGCGTTGTTAGGCCAACTGGATGAGCAAGGCCAACTCGACTGGGCCGAGACGTTTGCCGATGGTAGTTTTGCCCCGGCCAAAAAAGGGGGCCTGTGTCGGGCCGACCAAACGCGGAAAGGGTACGAAGTGGATGGTGGTGGCAGACGGCCAAGGGCTGCCTTTGGGAAACTACCTGGACTCGGCGTCCCCAGCCGAAGTCGGGTTGATCGAGCCGACGCTGGAGCGGGTGGCCGTGCCGCGCCCCGGCCGGGGCCGGCCGCGGAAAAATCCGACGCGCTTGATCTACGACAAGGCCGCCGATTCTGACCCGCTGCGCGCTCGATTGGCACGACGGGGCATTGAGTTGATCTGTCCGCATCGCAAAAACCGGAAGAAACCGCCCACCCAAGATGGACGCCCCTTGCGCCGCTACAAGAGGCGATGGAAGGTCGAACGCACCTTGGCATGGTGGGGCAATTTTCGACGGCTGGTCGTGCGATGGGAATATCATATCCAAATGTATCAAGCCTTTGTCAATGTCGCCTGTCTGATGATTACACTCAGACGGTTATAAAACCACTTCTAGGCATTCCATTGGCCAATCGACTCCTTCGACAAGCCGGGCATCCTGAAATGGAATTCAATGTTGATATGAACAACGTTCAAGTCACAATACTGTCTTGTAGGGATGACTAGACATGACCGTTCCCGTTTTGACTTTCTTCAACAATAAGGGGGGTGTCGGCAAGACCTCACTTGTCTATCATCTGGCGTGGATGCTATCCGACAGTGGTTATCGGGTGCTGGCCTGCGATCTCGATCCACAGGCGAATCTCACCGCTGCATTTCTGGATGAAAGTCAATTGGAAAAGCTATGGGATGAAGACAACGAGGCATCTGCGAAGACTATCCTGCAATGCGTCCGACCCCTGACGAGAGTTGGCGACATCAAAGACCCAACGCTCGTCGATATCACATCTACGCTTATATCTAGACTGTGCCTGATTCCGGGAGACTTGGCGCTGGCCGGATTTGAAGATACTCTGTCATCAGAATGGCCTAACGCATTGGGTTCTAGCGAGTTGTACCGTCCCTTTCGCATTTTGACTTCCTTCTCGACCGTCATGCAGTCTGGGGCTGCACAGATGGACGCCTCGATCATCTTGGCCGACGTCGGCCCCAATCTTGGTGCGATCAATCGTTCCGCGCTGATTGCCAGTGATTATATCATCGTTCCGCTGGGTGCTGACTTGTTTTCGCTCCAAGGTCTGCGCAATCTCGGCCCGACGCTGAATCGGTGGCGACAAGATTGGCAGCGGCGAAGGGATCACTGGGCGCAACCAGACTTTCCACTGCCGGATGGGGACATGCAGCCCGTCGGCTATGTAGTGCAACAGCACAGCGTCCGTCTGAATCGCCCCGTGATGGCGTATGACAAATGGGTCAATCGAATGCCGGAGGAATACGCCCGCAACCTACGTGACGATAACGAAGGACCGTACCCCGAGACACCGGCACAGGATAAAGAATACGCCCTCGCTACCGTCAAGCACTACCGGAGCTTGGTTCCGATGGCTCAGGAAGCACGCAAGCCCATTTTTCACCTCACCACGGCCGATGGTGCCATTGGCAGCCATGCCGCCGCGGCAAAAGACGCACACCAGGATTTTAGGGATTTGGCGAAGAAAATCATACAAAGAATTAATCTCGGGGATCCGTGATCTGCCCCAAACGATGAGCATCAATATCTGCAATAAAATCCAAGTCGAGTTGTCCGCCTGATTATAGTAATAGTAGATTACCATTAACCGTCGGCATCCCGGCCTGTTCTTGCTCCCGCCGACTCACCCCTAACCAAGAGCATCTATGACCACCCTGTTCGTCACCGGCGGTGCCGGTTTCATCGGCTCCAATTTCATTCGCTACTGGCTATCGACCTATCCCGACGACCGCATTGTCAACTACGACCTGCTCACCTATGCCGGCAACTTGGCCAGCCTGCAGGACGTGGAGGAAAACTACGGCGACCGCTACACCTTTGTCCGCGGCGATATTCAGAATGCCGATCTAACCCGGCACCTCTTTGAGGTACACCGACCCGACTACGTGGTCAACTTTGCCGCGGAATCGCACAACAGCTTGGCCATTGTCAATCCCTCGGCCTTTTTCCAGACCAATGTTGTGGGGACGCAAAAGCTGTTGCAGGCCGCGGCCGATGCCCAAGTGCCGCGCTTCCACCACATTTCCACCTGCGAGGTGTACGGCGATCTGGCCCTTGATGTGGACGAATCCTTCAGTGAGGAATCGCCCTATCGGCCACGCACTCCGTACAACGCGGCCAAAGCCGCCGCCGACCTAGCCGTGCGCGCTTATGGCCACACCTTTGGCCTGCCCGTGACGCTGTCGAATTGCGCCAACAACTTCGGCCCCTATCAATTCCCGGAGAAAGTCATCCCCTTCTTCGTCGTCCGCCTGCTCACCGGCCAGAAGATGCCGTTGTACAAATCCAGCCAGAATTGCCGCGAGTGGCTCCACGTTGACGACCACTGTCGGGCTATCGACCTAGTGCTAAAAAAAGGCGAGATTGGCGAGACGTACAACGTTGGCAGCGGCATTGAAAAAGACGTCGAAACCATTGCCGACCTGATCCTCGACGCCTTGGGGATGGACGCCGCGCACAAAACCTACGTCGATGACCGGCCCGGCCACGACCGCCGCTACCTACTCGATTCGAGCAAAATCCGCACCCAGCTAGGTTGGAAACCGCAAGTCGATTTTGCCCAGAGCTTCCGCGATACGGTTCACTGGTACCGCGACAACGAAGCCTGGTGGCGTCCCCTGCTAAAGAAAATCCAAGTCCGCGAAGAAGGCTGGTAGGGGCTTTCTCTGAATTACTGACGCTGCGCATGAGCACCTAGGTATGGGATCGCTACGCTCAGCATGACAGGGCTGGCACGCAGACAGGACGATGCGTAAGATCAGTGAATTAGTAAACCATAAACGAGGCAGCATGAGTACTGATTCCTTTGCAGAAATCGTCGGCGAGACCGATGATGCAATCTACCAAGTCCGCACCCGTGCGCCCGGCCCCAGCGGCAAGTTGCCGCTGACCATAGAGCAAGTAGTAGAAGCGCCGAGTGGCCACATCTTTGGCTACAGCCAGAACGCAGGGATGGGCTGGAACCCCGACGAACTGGGCCGGGGAGAATTCCTCATCGTCAGCACGCAGGGTGGCATCCGCGCCCCGGATGGCCGGCCAATCGCGCTGGGCTACCATACCGGCCACTGGGAAATCGGCCTGCTGATGGAAGCTGCGGCCGAAGAAATCCACCGTCGAGGCGGCATTCCCTTTGCCGCTTATTGCTCGGACCCGTGCGACGGCCGCACACAGGGTACGACCGGCATGTTCGATAGTCTGCCGTACCGCAACGACGCAGCCATGATCCTGCGCCGCTTGATTCGCTCGTTGCCGACGCGGCGCGGCGTGATGGGCGTGGGCACCTGCGACAAGGGATTGCCGGCAGTCCTCATCGCTTTAGCGGGTACGCCAGACCTGCCGGTCATTGTCGTGCCCGGTGGAGTGACCCTGCCGCCGGAAGAAGGCGAGGACGCGGGTAAGATCCAGTCGGCGGGTTCGCGGCTGGCGCAGGGCGAGATGGATATTGACGACTTTCAGGTGCTCGGCTGCCGCGCCTGCGCCACGCCGGGGGGCGGCTGCCAGTTTTTGGGGACTGCGGCCACGACCCAAGTTGTGGGCGAGGCAATGGGGCTGTCGCTGCCGCATTCGGCGCTGGCCCCTTCGGGCGAAGCGGTCTGGCACGATATGGCCGTGCGCTCGGCGCGGGCGCTGATGGCGCTGGAGGCCGCGGGCATTCGCTCGCAGGAGTTGGTCACCGAGCAGGCGCTGCACAATGCCATGGTTGTCCACGCGGCTTTTGGCGGTTCGACGAACTTGATCCTGCACGTGCCGGCTATTGCCCATGCGGCTGGGCGGAAGCGGCCAGAGGTTGAGGATTGGGACCGGATCAATCGCGAGGTGCCTCGCTTGGTGGATGTGCTGCCCAACGGCCCGGAGTTCCACGTTACTGTGCGCGCCTTTTTGGCCGGTGGGGTGCCCGAAGTCATGTTACACCTGCGCCGCTTGGGGTTGTTGGAGGAGGGGGTGATGACGGTTACGGGCCGCACGCTGGGCGAAAATCTCGACTGGTGGGAGAATGCACCGCGCCGTCACCGCTTCCGCGAGGAGTTGCAAAAGCTAGACGGAGTGGACCCAGACGACGTGATTATGGACGCCGATCGCGCTCGCTCTAAAGGTTTGACCAGTACCATTTGTTTCCCGGTCGGCAACATCTCGCCCGAAGGCGCGGTCGTCAAAAGCACGGCGATCGACTCTTCGCTGCTGGACGCGCAAGGGATCTATCGGCACACGGGGCCGGCGAAGGTTTTTACCACTGAACGCGACACCATCGCCGCGATCAAGGACGGCAAGATTTCGCCGGGCGACGTGCTGGTGATGATTAGCTGCGGGCCGATGGGCACGGGCATGGAGGAAGTGGCACAAGTTACGATTGCGCTCAAGTACACGGATATTGGCAAGCGCGTGGCGCTGCTTACGGACGCGCGGTTTTCGGGATTTTCCTCCGGCCCTTGCATTGGGCACATCGGCCCGGAGGCCTTGGCTGGCGGGCCAATCGGCAAGCTGCGGGACGGCGACTTGATCGCCATTGAAATCGATTGCCACAACCTGCGCGGACGCATCGACTTGGTCGGCTGCGAAGGCGCAGAGTTCGGCGCAGAAGAAGGCCAGCGGGTGCTGGCCGAGCGCCCCTTGCGCCCAGACTTGGCACCCGAAGCGGAGTTGCCCGACGATACGAAGCTGTGGGCGGCGCTGCAAAACGTCGGCGGCGGCACTTGGGGCGGTTGCGTCTATGACGTGGATGCGATTGTCGCCACGCTCGAAGCGGGCCGCGAGGCGCTAAAGGAGACGTCGTGAGCGGCAAGCAGATTGTCGTCGGCATCACTGGGGCCAGTGGCGCGCTCTACGCGGGCCGCCTGCTGCGCACCCTGTTGATTGGCGGGCACCACGTGCATTTGGTGCTGTCCAAATACGGGCGCTACCTGCTCGTCGAGGAATTGGGATTCCGTCCCGATAAGGAGAGCTTGCGTGCGTTTATAACGCGGTGCTACGGGGAGGAGACCCAGGCTGGTGAATTGCGCGAGTACAACGCCAGCGATCTAGCGGCCCCCATCGCCAGTGGTTCGGTGACCATCGACGGTATGGTGGTGGTGCCTTGTTCGGTCAAGACGCTGTCGAGCATCGCTCGCGGGGCGTCTGAGAGTCTGATTGAGCGAGCGGCCGATGTCAGCCTCAAGGAGCAACGGCCGCTGGTGTTGGTGGTGCGCGAGACCCCGCTCAACCTGATTCAGTTGCGCAATATGACGGCAGCGGCCGAGGCTGGGGCGGTCATATTGCCGGCCATGCCAGCCTTCTACCAAAAGCCGCAGACCTTTGACGATTTGGGCGATTTTATTGCCGGCCGCGTCTGCAATATACTGCGGATCGAACATCAGCTCTTCCCCCCTTGGCAGGGGCCTGCGCGATAAGTCCCCCTTACACTAGCCGATCCAAATTGGCGCGGAACAACGCGCGCGGCAGCATGCCTTCGATTAGGCGGCCTTCCTCTTTGGCAATGGCGCGACAGATGGTCCAAGGCCCAAAGCGGCAGAAGATTTCGCCTTTGAGGCCCGTGGATGGGTCGCAGTAGATTGGATTCCCCTCGAACAGGTCTTGTAGTTGAGTCCAGTTCAACTCGATGCTGGGTCCCTGCATGAGATGCCCCCACAGGGCGACAGTTTGCTGGGACAGGTAGTGGTACCCTTTGTGGGGGCGGGCCACCTTCATGCCGCCGCGGACGAAGTGGGGCAGATGCTCTTGGAGCGCCGGACCGAGGGCTGGTTGCCGGCATAAGTGGCGGTTGCTGTGGGTGAATATCTGATCCGAAGGACAGGGCAGGGTACCGCTCCACCGGTCTTCGATGGCGCGTCGGGACTCAGCGGCGGCGGGGTCGGTCGCCGAGGCAGCCCAATCAGGGGCATCTTCGAGGCTTGGCGTCGGTGCGCGTTTGGAGAGGCGAACGACGAAAGCTCCTTCGGTATTGTGGTGGTGGGGCCAGACGCGGACGCAGCGGGCGAACTCGGCTGGGAATTGGGCGGCCAGCGCATCCGGTAGCGGTGGTCCCTCGAACTCTGTGATGGGGAGGATCGCGACGTCTTCTCCATAGCGACGCAACAGCCCGAGGAGCACTTCTTCGTTTTCCTCCAGCGAGAGCGAGCAGGTCGAGTACACCAAGGTGCCGCCGGGGCGCAGCATCTGGTAGGCAGCGCGCAAAAGGCCCTTCTGTTGTTGCGCGAGGTGCTGAGCGTCTTGCGGCGACCAGTAGGTGAGCATGTTCTTATCTTTGCGCACGATGCCGTCGCCCGAGCACGGTGCATCGACGAGGATGCGGTCGAAAAAGTTGGGGAAGTAGCGCGTCAGCATGGTCCCTGGGGCTTGGGTCAAGACGTGATTGGCCACCCCACAGCGCTCCAAATTGCCCACGAGGGCGGGCATGCGCTTGCGCTGGGGTTCATTGGCCAGCAGCAAGCCGCTGTTGTCCATGCGTGCGGCAATCTGGGTGGCCTTGCCGCCTGGGGCGGCGCACAGGTCGAGGACGCGCTCGCCGGGTTGGGGAGCCAAGACCTCGACGGCTAGCATGGGGGCCTTGGCTTGGACGTAGTACGCGCCCATGGCGTGTTCAATGGTCTGGCCGAGGCTCGCGTCGCTCTCCGGTAAGGCGAAGCCCTCGCTGCACCAAGGCACGATTTGGCCGCGCTGATGCAAGTAGGGTTGTACGTGTTGCGCTTGGGCTTGGAGAGCGTTTAAGCGCAGCGAAGCTGGGGGCGGCGTACGCGAGCACCGATAAAAGGCCGTGCGCTCTTTGTCGTTGGGCAGCAGGCGGCCAATGTACTGGAGCAGGGCCTGTAATTTATCCGGATCGTACGCTTTGCGCGTAGATGGGGTTGTCTGTTTATTCATCGGGCAGCTTTCAGGAATTAGGAATTAGGAATTAAAAGTTGGGGCCGGGAATTCCTAATTCTTAATTCTTAATTCCTAATTCTTAATAATATAACCCATACAGCAAAGGGCATGGGCGGCACACGCTGCTTCGTCGTCAGCGATCTGCACCTCGGATCGGCTTATTTTTATCATCGCCACTTTTCTTCTTGGCTGGATACCTTGCCCCAAGGGGTGCCACTCGTGCTCAACGGCGACGTCATAGATAGGCCGGGCCAAGCCCTGCCCGCGGCCCATCGGGTCGTGCTGGAGCGCCTCGTGCGCGAGTCGCAAGCCCGGCCCGTAATTTGGGTGTACGGCAATCGCGACGCCGAGTTCAAGCTGGCTGAGCCGGGGCGGATTCGCTTTGTCGATAGCTGGCGGCTCGACCAACGGTTGCTCGTAATTCACGGCCATCGGCTCGACCGGCTGATGCCTCGGCACGCAGCGTTCAAGTGGGCCTTTCGCCGCTTGCATCGCTGCCGCATCTGGCTCGGCGGGCGCGATGCCCACGTGGCCGAATACGCCAAGAAATGGCCTTTGCTCTACCGGGTGCTCAACGAGCACGTGGCGCGCAACGCCTTGCGCGTGGCGCGGCAGGAGGGGGTTGAAGCTGTGGTTTGTGGGCATACGCACGCGGCCATGGCGATTGAGCGGCAGGGCCGGTGCTACTTCAACACCGGTGCTTGGACCGAAAAACCTTTTCACTTTCTCGAAGTGGCCCCGGATCGCCTGGCCCTACATACATACGAGGACGACAGGGACTGTGATTAATATGATTAATGTGATTAAATGGATGGTCTTATTGGTGGCGGCCCTGCCAGCTAACGCAGAAGAAGGAGGCTTCATCTGGCCACTGCGCCTTGCACCGGCTTTGTCTTCCACCTTCGGCGAATCGCGTTCCCGCGCTTTTCACGCTGGCATAGACCTCAAGACTTGGGGTGAAACGGGACATCCCGTACAGGCCCTCGCCGACGGCTATATCTGGCGCGTGCGCACCTCGCCTTGGGGCTATGGCCGGGCTCTGTACCAGAAATTGGCCGATGGCCGCATAGTGGTCTATGCCCATCTAGAGGGCTTTGCCGCGCCTATGGCCGAGCTCGTGCAGCAAGCACAGCAGCAGCGCGGACGCTACAGCGTGGATTTGTATTTCAAGGAGGGGGAAATCCCCGTGCTCGGCGGCGCGGTCATCGCTTGGAGCGGCGAGAGCGGGGCCGGCCCTCCCCATTTGCACCTAGAACTACGCGACGCAAATAACGTGGCAATCAATTCCCTGTTGCACGGGTTCGCCATCGCCGATACGATTGCGCCAACCTTGCAGCGAGTGGCCATCACGCCGCATGGCCGCAATGCCCAAGTCGAGGGAGGGCACGACCCCTATGTGCTGAATTTGCGTTGGCAGCCGGGTCGGGGGGAGTTCGTCGGGGTGCGGCCCGTGCAGGTGCTCGGCCCGGTGAGCATTAGCGCGTTGATGTACGATCGCGCCGATGCGGCCCCCAACAAGCTAGCACCCTATCGCACGGAACTGCACATCGACGGCGAGCTGGTTTTTGCCGCGCGCTACGAGCAGGTCAGATACGGCGATATGCACCAGATGTATTTGGACCGGCCGCTGGCTGCCTTTAAGGGCGGGGTGGGTCGCTTTTACAACTTGTGTCGCCTGCCGGGCAATCGCCTCGAATTCTACGAGGGGCCTAGCGATGGCATCCTAAACTTGGCCAAGGGGCGGCACGAAGCCGTCGTGGTTGTCGCGGATATCAACGGCAACGAGAGCCGGGCGCGCTTTGGCTTGGTGGTTGCTGAACCGCCGGTCATTGCCGGGGCGCGGATCGTGGCGGCAGCGAATGGGACTTTTATCGAGGCGCGGATGACCGATGCAGACAATCGGCTCGTGGAAGTAGAATTGGCCAGTTCGCGCGATGGCAAGACTTGGCGGCGCGTAGATCGGCGGCAGAGCCGTCCTGGCCCGCTCAAGTGGCAGATCCACCGTAACGCTTCCTATTGGCGGATCCAGGCGCGGGATCCGGCGGGCGTTGCCGCCTTTGCCGTTTGCCGCCTGCCCGACGACGGGGCCGCTGCGCCGACCTTTTCCTTGGAGCGTCGTCCCCACCCGGATTTCGTGGAACTCGTGATGCGCTATGCACAAGTGCCCAGCGCGTCGCCCTTAGTCCGCGTTGATACCGTTAATGTCAGCCCCCGCCAAACCGGCTTGCGCGAGTTCCGAGTCGCCGTGCCGGTCGATCTGAACGATCCGGCAGCGGGGACGGTTTTGCTGCGGACGCCAGGGGGAGCCGTGCAAAAGGTCGTCCTCGATAGGCAGTTCGTGCAGCCGGGTGCCGCAGCCAAGTTGACTTATGCCAACGGCGCGGTCGAATTGGGCTTTGCCGCGGGGAGCGCGTACGCGCCGTTTTTCCCGCAAGTCGAGACCTTTGAGCCGCAAGTACCTGCTGCGCTAGTGGCGGCTGGTCCGGCTTTTGCCTTGGGGCCTGATGTTAGCTTCGACCGCAAGGTCGAGTTGCGGTTGCGCTACGACTATCGGGAAACGCTGCCGCCGGAGAAGCTGGGCATCTACCGCGAAATTGCCGCTGAAAAGTGGTCGCTGGTGAGCAACGAATGGGATGCTGTGAGCCGGCAGGTAGTGGCTCAGGTGCGCCGCTTGGGCCGCTATGCGCTGTTGGCCGACTTGGAACTCCCTGAGATCAGCAGTTTGCAGCCGGCTGAGGGAGCCGTCGTTGGCTCGCGCCCGGAAATTCGCGGCTCGGTGCGCGACCAAGGCGCGGGCATTGGGCGGGAAACAGATATTGAGTTTGAGCTCGACGGACGCCCGCTGATCGCCGAATACGACCCAGAAGCCGGGCGCGTGTACGGGCATTTGCTGGAAGATTTACCGCCGGGTGCGCATCGTCTAGTGCTGAGGGTGCGGGATATGAGTGGCAACCAAGCTGAGGTCCACTCGGAATTTACCGTGCGCTAGCGCAGCGGCACCGGGGCACCGGCTTGGCGCAGCGACGCCTGCGCAGCCTCCAATACGCGTACGACGCGCAGGCCGTCGCGGCCATCGCTGCGGGGTGCTTGGCCGGTGCGCACGCACTCGACGAAGTGCTGGCACTCCAGCTTGAGCGGCTCGGCCATTTGCAGCCGCGGAATGACGACATCGCCAAAGCGCAGCGCAATGGAGTCGCCGTACGAGTCGTATTGTGGCCGCTCGGCCGATTTGTCGTAGATGCGCACCTTTTCCGTGCTTTCCACATCGTCAAATACCGCCATCTTGCGGCTGCCAACCACGGTCAGACGGCGGATGCGGTGCGGGTCGAGCCAAGAGAGCTGCATCTGCGCCATCTTGCCATCGGCAAAGTGCAAATTGGCAAAGACTACGTCTTCGATGTCAGGTTGTAGATAGCACTCGCCGCGGGCGCTGACGGCATCCGGCTCTTGGCCGAGCAGGTACAGGATGACCGATATGTCGTGGGGTGCCAAGCTCCACAAGGCGTTTTCGTCGCTGCGGACAATGCCCAAGTTGACGCGCTGGGAGTACAAGTAATACAAGTCGCCCAGCGCGCCTTCCCGTACTAAATCATGTAGCATTTGCACGGCTGGGTGGTACTTCAGTAGGTGCCCGACCATCAGCACTCGGTCTCGCTCTGCGGCTAGTTCGACCAAGTGAGCCGACGTGGCGGCGTCGAGGGTCATGGGCTTTTCGACGTACACGTGCTTGCCTCGCTCCAAGGCGCGGCGGGCTAGTTCGTAGTGCTCAGCGGCTGGGACGGCTAATACCACGGCGTCGAGCGCATCGTCGCCGAGTATCTCGTCGTAGCTGGCAGTGATAGGTACTTCTGGGTACTGGCGCTGGATGGCGCTGCGGATTTCCGGGCTGGCGTCGCAGACTTGGCGCAGATGGACGTCGGGCAGGTCGCGGAAGACGCGCACTAGGTTTTTGCCCCAATATCCCGCGCCGACGCAGGCGATTTGGACGCGGTTCATGTGTGCTGGAAATAAGCGCCGATGGCGGCGGCTAGGTTGGCTAGGGCTTGGCTGCCCTCGGCATGGGGGTGCGCTTTTACGACCGGATCGCCCGCGTCGGCTTGGCTGCGGACGAGCGGGTCGAGCGGAATTTCGCCCAGATAGGGAATGTCTAGGCGGCTGGCCGTGGCGCGGCCTCCTCCGGCTCCGAAGATGGGGTCGGTATGGCCGCAGTTGTCGCAGTGGAAATAGCTCATGTTCTCGACCAAGCCGACGATGGGGACCTCGGTCTGGCGGAACATCTCGACGCCGCGACGCACATCTTCGAGGGCGATGGCCGAGGGCGTGGTGATGATCAAGGCGGCAGTCAAGGGTGCCACTTGGGTCAGCGTGATTTGTACATCTCCGGTTCCGGGGGGCAAGTCTATGAGTAGCAAATCGAGCTCGCCCCAAATGACGTTGAAGAGGAATTGTTGCATCATCTTGGCCAGCATGGGGCCGCGCCACACGACCGGGGTGCCTGGGTCGATTAGCAGCCCCATGGAAATGGCTTTGAGGCCGTGCGCGGACAAGGGCTGGATGCGGCCGTTGTCCGCGGTTGGTCGGCCCTCTAAGCCCAGCAAGCCCGGAATGTTGGGGCCGTAGATGTCGGCGTCGAGCAAGCCGACCTGTAGCCCTTGGCCGGCCAAGCTCACGGCCAAGTTGGCGCAGAGCGTGGACTTGCCGACGCCGCCCTTGCCGCTGGCTATGGCTAATGTATCTTTAATACCGGGAATGGGTTGGCGGTTGTGGGTTTGTGGGGCGTTCACTGAAGTTCCTGCTGCGTAGTGGAAAATTTGAAGTATAGAGGAAAGGTCTCCTCGCGGCAAGGGGAGTTGCAAAGGAGCTAGTCATGTATAGGATCGCGCTTTTGGCGGTCGTTTTGGTCCCCTTGGGTTGCACGAATGTCAACCAGATGCACAAGCTCTATCAGGCGGGCGACCACGCGCAGTTAGATCGGATTATGGAGATCGTCTCCCGCCAGGACTATCCCTATGCCACGCGGCGCAAGGCCGCGCGCATCTTGGGCGAGATCGGCGACCCGCGCGCCGTGCCCGTACTGAAAATGGCGCTCCAAGACTACGACCAGCGCACCACGCTCAAGCAGGACGCGCTGCGCGCCTTGGGCACCATCGGCGACCAGAGCGCGGCCTTGGATATAGGGAGGCTACTCAATTATTCGCTCAACACGGCCGACGCCGAACTGCGGATGGCCGCTATTGAAGCGCTCGGGCAGATGGGGGGGGCCAAGGCGGCTGAAATTCTGGTCAATGCCCTCGACTACTACGACATGCTTACCCTGCGCTCTGAGCAGCGGACCCCTCGGGGGGTGTTCACCGGCGAGGAGATATCTCCCTATGGACGGATGCATCCCGACTCCACGGACGGCCCGCGCCGCTATCCCAATGTGGGATTGGACCCCTTTGGGGAGGGAGGCCAGCCTCGGGTGAGCATGTTCGGCACGCCCATTGAGCCTACCCAGATGGAATACGACCCCACGCCCGAGGAGCGCACCCTAACCCATCAGGCGATTACAATGGTGGGGGCGGACGCCATTCCAGTGATTGAAAATCACCTAGATAGTATGCGCGTAAGCCGCCCGACCTTGCGCAAAGAGCTACTGGTCATAATAAGCGAAATCACCGGGGTGCCGCCGGTGGTAGAAGCCGATTCCACAGTCTCCGATCAGTAAGTTGACAAGGGTACATCGAGCGCATATAATAGGACGATTCTATCCGAAAAATCACCGGGATACGCGCTAGGCCCGCCTCGTTGAGGATGGGATACGCGGACGCTTGGTTCGCCTGTTGACCCCCGGCCGAAAGGCCAAGTGTAATTCGAGGTTTTCACCCATTATGGAACGCGATATCGGCCCGATCCTCGGCGATTGGAAATATGCCCCAGGTGAGTTGAGCGTGCGCAAGATACGAGGCGGCAATGGCAGCGCCAAGCTCCAAATTCGCATGGATATGGGCTTGATGCAGCTAGAGTGGCGGGGCCGTCCCGACGCGCTCCGTCCGCACGGCTATGTGTCGCTGTTGGATTACTACTGCCAAAGGCGACGCGAGTGGGAAAAAGCACACGGCCCGGGCACCTTTCGCCTCTCGCACGAGGATTGTTCCGAGCTGGCCCAAGAGGCCATGAAATACTACTGGCGGCGGATCGGTTTTTTCGAACTGAAGGAATACGAGCGAGCCGAAGAAGACGCCAAGCACAACCTCGCCATCCTCGACTTGTGCTACGAATACGCCGAAGAGGACGAAGACCGTCAGTTAGCCGAACAATACCGAGTCTTTGTCACGGCGCATCGGGTGCAGGCGCGGGCGCTGGCCTGTCTAGAGGCCGAGGCCCACATCGAGGCCCTAACCGAGATCCGCCGGGGCATTGCCGAAATCGAGTCGTTCCTCGCCAAAATCGGTCAATTGGACCAGCTCGACGAGTGCCCAGAATTGCTCTTTTTGCGCGAGTGGGAAGGCGAGGTGGAGAGCACTCGGCCGCGCACGTTGCGCGAGCGGTTGACGGCCGATTTACAGGCCGCAGTTGAGGCGGATCGATTCGAGCTGGCCGCCTCGCTCAGGGATCGCTTGCGTTCGCTTGAGATCGAACAAGCCGGTAGGTTGTCTTGAAGGAGCAATTGCTGCCGAGGGGCGCTGTCTCCCGGCCTTTTTATTTTACCCTGTTGGCATTGTTAAGTGCTTGCGGGCAAATGGCTCCCAAGACGACGCCCGATGAGCCGACGGTCCAGATCATCCAAGAACAGCTACCCATAGTAGGCGACAACCTGCTCGACTTGCAGTTGTTCCGGCCGGGTACTGGTTCGCGCCTCCTGCTAGCGCTGCTGGAATGGGAAACCCCTTCGGGCGAGCAGCACAAGGTCGAGCACCGGTTGCAGGTACCGCAGGGGCGTCTAGTGCGTTATGCGCTGCCGTATCGGTTGGCAGAGGCTGGCATACACCGCGCGGCCCTGCGGCTATACGATCCAGAAATCGACACCCCCATCCACGCGGTCGAAGAGTTGCGCCTGTTTGCCCGGCCCGCTTGGGAGCTTTCAGGCGACCGCTCGTATTATACCGTAGAGGATGAGATCCGCTTCCGGCTGCGGTGCAATCGCCGCGCTGATACGATTATCCCCGTGACAGTCGAGTTGCAGCGCGGCGGCGAGGTCTTGGATCGCTTGGATGTAAACATGATCGGACAGGAGGTCACTGGGTCCTTTGCTGCAGACGCCTTGCCCGCAGGGCGTTATGAGTTGGTGGCGCGGTGGCTGGATCCGATCGGCGGGGCGGATTCGCTGATCGCGGCCTGCGAGAAGTTCGCACCAGCCGCACGAGAGGTGAAAATCGACCTGTTCAGCCAGTCCTTGCTCGTCGATGGCGAGCCGTTTTTTCCCATTGGGCTATACTGGCTGCGGGCGGAGGATCTGGGCACGATGCGGCGTCTGCACTTCAACTCCGGGGATTACTACTACAAGCTGCGTGGAGAAGAGGTCGCCTCGCTGATGGACGCGGCCGCCGCAGAGGGGATGCAGATACTCCTAGAGCTGACCGAGTACGCTCGGCGCAAGCCCGAGCCGGATTATTGGGCCATTGCCGCCCTCGTCAAACGCTATCGCCAGCATCCGGCGCTCTTGGCATGGTATCTGGTTGACGAGCCCGACGAGACCAAAATGGCTCCTGCGTCTGCCTTGGCGATATACGAGCTGATCCGGGAACTCGATCCATATCATCCGGTCTATTTAGTCAACAACCGACCGCATACATACGCCGCATATTCGGACGCCAGCGATATTTTGGCTATAGATGTCTATCCAATTCCGAATTATCCCATCAGTCAGGTGGGAGACTATATGGAGCGGGCGCGTTGGGCCTCGCTGGAGCGAAAGCCAGTCTGGTTGATTGCCCAGGCATTTGGCGGGGTGGAGCATTGGGCTCGCTCGCCGACGGCGAGCGAGCTGCGGAACATGATCTATCAAGGCTTGGTTGAAGGGGCCAAGGGCGTGTTGTTTTACCGCTATTGCCAAGAGAACGAACGCCACATCCAGCCCCTCGCCCTGTGGCGAGAAGTGCAGCGCCTCGCGGTCGAGCTTGACGAATTAGGTCCGGTGCTCTTACAGGAGGAGCACAGCTTAGAGGCACAACCGACCAGTGGCGAGGTCGCAGTGGCGATCAAAGAGTACAAAGGCGACTTTTACGTATTTGCCGTCAATGTCGCCGAAGATCCGCGGCAGCTCGATTTGCGTTTGGAGGGCTTGCCGCCTATGGGGCGGGCTGAAGTGTTCCGAGGGCAGGCGGTGCCGACGCTGGCCAACGGGCGGCTCGCCGCGGAGTTAGGGCCGCTGGGCATGGCGGTTTTTCGCTTGCAGACAGCGGGCATTTAAACAGGTAATCCACTGGCTTTAGAGCCGGTTAAAGGGGAGGAAATTATGGCCAAAAAGGTGGCCCTCAACAAGCGAGATCGAGAGCGAATGAAGAAGAGGCTCCTCGTGCGTCGAGCTGAATTGCTCAGCGACTTGGACGGAACCGAGCACGAGATTGACGAGCTGCAAGACCCCAAGGCCGACGATCTTGACCGAGCAGTCGAGGCCGGAGCCATGGAGCTTTTGGTGGCGCTGGGGGATACCGAGCGCCGCGAGTTGGAAGAGGTCACGCTGGCGCTCGAAAAGCTAGAAAGCACGACGTATGGCAAGTGCGAAGCCTGTCTCGAACAGCCCTTAAACCTGTGTGCGACCTGCCCGTTTATTCCCAAGCCGCGCTTGGAGGCCCTACCCACGGCGCGGCTGTGCGTGTCCTGTCAGGAGGCCGAGGAGCAGAACCAGATTCCGTCTTATACCCGGCTGCGCCCGCGGCGGATGTTTGGCGAGGACATAGAAGAATTCTCGCATCCGCTGATGGACTCAGAAGACGACAAATAGGCGCTTAATCGGCGCACTATTCGAGCCTAAGTAAAGGCGGCCTAAGCTTCTTGAGAAACTTAGGCCGCTTTTATATAAGGATTGAGATTGAGCAGCTAAGGAGCCAGTTCTTTTAGCTCAGCCATAGTGGCAAGCCGCACGTTTTTGAGCTGGCGCTGGTAGCCTATGACTGCGGCTAAGGCGTTGATCTGGGCTTGGGTCAAGTTGCCTTGGGCTTGGAGCAATTGCTGACTGTCGGCCAAGCCGAGTTCAAAGCGGCTCTGCTCGACGTTATAGGTGCGCTGGGCAAATTCGAGGGCGGCTTGGCGCAGGTCGATCTGGCGCTCGGCCTCGTGGACGCGGCGCGTGGCGTCGCGAACTTGCTGGATGATCAGGCGGCGCTGCTGCTCGTGTCCGAGGCGGCTTTGCTCCAAGGCGATGCGCGCTTGGCTGACGTTGGCCTGTCGTTGGCCGCTATCGATCAGCGGCAGGGTTATCTGCAGATCGACTCCCCAGCGATTGCGCTCGAAAGTATCGCTGACATCGCCAATTTCTGGACCGCGCCCCTGCATACTGACATTGGCACCGAAGGTCGCGTTAATGCCGTTGCGGCGGCGGGCCTCCGCTAGATTCAACTCGTTGATCTCCGCAAAAATTTCCGCTCGTTTCATATCAGTGCGGCGCGCCAAGCCGATTTCGAGGGCGCGTTGGGCGTCAATGGGGAGAATCTCGTACTGGACCTCGGTGTCAATTTCGAGTGGTTCCCACACGTCGAGTCCGAGAGTTTCGCGGAGAAGGTCGCGGCGCAATTCGATATCGGTTTGCGCTTGGTCGTACGTGGCCTCGGCCTGTAGCATCTCTACCTGTAGGCGCAGGGCCTCCACTTCGGCGATGAGGCCGACCTCAAATTTTCGTTGGGCCAGTTCCAAGTTAGCGCGCGACTGCGCGAGGCGCTGGTCTTCTATTTCGAGTTCGCGGACGCTCTGCACTAAGTCGTAGTAATCGTCGATGACTTGGCCCTCTAGCTGAAGCCGCTGACGGTCGAAGTTGAGGCGGGCGCTTTGCAAGCTGTGCTCGGCGCGCTTAAGCGCGATTTCTTCGCTGGGCTGGCCGAGTATGTCGCGCTCGTAAGCAAGGCGCGTCGAACCCGAATAGTCGAGAAAGTCCTCGCGGCGGTTGGACGAGAAGTCGCGGCGCAGAGCCGCGGTGGTCAGCGTGAATTGGCCGAGGTGGCGCAGGCGCTGGGTCATGCGCAGGTTGCCCGAGTAGGAGACATCGGTATTCTCTTCGCGGACTCGGGTTTGGAGGGCGACGTTTTCTTGGGTGTCGCGCAGTCCAGTGAAGCTAGGGGCGGTGACAAAGGCGTCCATGCCGAAAGTAAAAGGCGCCTGCGCCGCCGTTAGTTGGACGCGGCTGTTGTCTAGGTTTTGTTGGTCTATTTGGTGTTGCAAGTTGTTTTGCATGGCCAAGTCGATGCACTCTTGCAGCGAGAGAACCTCGGCTGTCGCGCAGGTGGTGGCGATTAGCAAGCCGACTAGTGCCCATTGGTATTTCATCGCGTTAAGCCCCTTCTTATGGATGGCGAGCGAAATGCAGTGGTTATCTGTAATTATACAATACGGGTTTTACCGCGCCAACCGCGCCGCGCGTGATCTACGTCCATTTTTCGCCAGCGAGTTTTATATTTAACATTTAATACTAATAGACTTAAGCCTATCACGAATCTAAAGGAGCGATGCTATGACCACTCTCACTTCGCAAGTGCTGGCGTACGAAAAATCCGCCGCCGACCTCGCGGTCAAAATTTTTGCCGACGGGGCCGACCGCGAGAGCATGCTGGCGAGCTATGCCAATCCGCTCGTCTCTGGATTTACGACCAATCCCACCTTGATGCACCAAGCGGGCGTTACTGACTACCGGGCCTTTGCTCACGACATCGTCGCGGCCATTCCCGACCGCCACATTTCTTTTGAGGTCTTTTCAGACGAGTTCGACGACATGGAGCGCCAAGCCCACGAGATCGCCACTTGGGGCGAAAACGTGTACGCCAAAATTCCCGTCAGCAACACCAAGGGCGAGGTCAGCTACGACTTGGTCCATCGGCTGTCGCAAGACGGGGTCAAGGTCAACGTCACGGCGATTTTTCTGCTCGACCAAGTGCAAGAAGTGGCGGCCGCAGTCGAGGGCGGGGCACCGTGCTGCGTGTCGGTCTTTGCCGGCCGCATCGCCGACGCCGGGCTGGACTACATGCCGGTCATGGCCGAGTCGGTCGAGTTGCTCGCGTCCAATCCCCAATCCGAACTCATCTGGGCCAGCCCCCGCGAGGTGTACAATGTCGTCCAAGCCGACAACATCGGCTGCCACATCATCACCTGCACCAGCGACATCATCAAAAAGTTGCCGACCTTGGGCAAGGAAATGGGGCAGTTTTCGCTAGAGACCGTACAGATCTTTTACGCGGATGCTACGGCCGCCGGCTACAGCTTGTAAGCGCGGCGGATGAGTTACACCCAACAGTACTTGGCGGCGGCGGCTCAAGTCATTGAGCAGCTAGATCGCAATGCGATTGAAGCGATAGTCCAGCTCGTCGTTGCGACCCGTCGGCGCGGGGGGCGGCTCTTTATCCTTGGCGTGGGAGGCAGCGCGGGCAATGCGAGCCATGCGGTCAATGACTTTCGCAAGATCGCTGGTATTGAGTCCTACGCACCTACGGACAACGTCTCGGAGCTGACGGCGCGCATCAACGACGAGGGCTGGGATACGGCCTTTGCCAAATGGCTAGAGGGCAGCCGCTTAAATGAAAAGGATCTGATCTTGATCTTATCCGTCGGCGGTGGCAATCGCCCGCTGAATACCAGCGTCAACTTGGTTGTAGCCCTGGAGTACGCCAAAGAGGTCGGAGCCAAAATCTGCGGCATCGTGGGGCGGGATGGCGGCTTTACAGCCCAAGTCGCCGATGCCTGCGCGATTGTGCCGACGGTTGATCTGGTCACGCCGCTGACGGAATCCTTCCAAGCCGTTATATGGCACTTAATTGTCTCGCACCCCGAAGTACAAGTGGAGCGCACTAGGTGGTAGATGTGCTCACAACGAAAGGTTGAACATGTCTGCGGTTCCCCGAGACCTGCGCCAGTTTTTGCACCGCTACATTCCTAAACTAGAAGAGGAGATGTTCTCGTTCCTCGAGGTGCGCGAACCCGAGGACTTTCTATATCGGCTGATGCGCGACTACCCGGAGCGCGGCGGCAAGCGATTCCGCCCGGCGCTAGTGCTTTTGGCGTGCCAAGCCTGCGGCGGCGACGTGAAGAAAGCCATGCGGACTGCGGTGGCCTTTGAGATGTTCCAGTCGTTTGCCGTGGTCCACGACGATATTGAAGACGATTCGGAGATGCGGCGCGGCAAGCCCTGCTTGCACAAGCTGCACGGGATCCCATTGACGATCAACGTCGGCGATGCTCTGTACGCCAAGGTCTTTGAGATCCTCAGCGCGAACCGCGAGGCATTGGGGGGAGAGGTCGCACTCGATTTGATCGACGAGATGATCCGCGGCTCGTGCGAGACGTTTGAGGGGCAGGCATACGACGTGGGCTGGATTCGCCAGCGCTACATTCCCAGCGAGGACGAATTTATGACCATGTTGCGCAAAAAGACGGGGTGGTACACGGGCCGAGGGCCGTGTACGGCCGGGGCGATTATCGCGGGGGCCGAGATGGAATTGCGAACTTGTATCGGCGACTTCGGCGAGTCCATGGCCATCGCGTTCCAACTGCGCGACGACCTGCTGAACTTGAGCTCTTCCGAACAGGATGCTGGCTCTGCGCCCGGAGTTACTTCCGGGGCCTACGGCAAGGAGCGGGGTGGGGATATTGCGGAAGGGAAGCGGACCTTGATTATCATCGACCTCTTGGGCAAATGCAACGCGGCAGAGCGAGAGGAAGTGCTGGCGATTTTGCATCAGGAGCGTCAGCGCAACACAACCGCCGAGATCGAGCGAGTCATCGCCTTAGTGGAGCACTACGAATGCGACCGCTACGTCGAGAGCGTGTGCCAGCAGAAGGTCGCAGAGAGCTTGACGCACCTCGAGAAACTTCCGGCTAACCCCTCGCGCGATATGCTAAGAGAAATGTTGGACTTTTTGGTCCGGCGCGCCTTTTAGAATTGTTCTCAAAACCCCTAGGCAACTGTCGCACGGCGGTAGAGTATCCGCAGATGAACGCAGATGGGGAAGATGTCGTTTGGGGCTAGGACGGCCTTTTAGTCCACCACTGGATTTTCCAAATAAGCCAAAAGCAACCGCGCCGTGTTGACGATGCCGTCCCACGCGCAGATCTCGTACCCGTGCGTGTTGTCACCCGGATAGCCAATCAACGCAGCGCGCGCAATAGCACCGGACGTTTTGGCAATCGACGAGTCACTGGAGTACGAAGTGAGGACGGCCGTTTGGATACCGAACCCGCAGGCGGTGGCCAAGGAGTCAAAGCGGTCGATGATGCGCGCATCGTACAGGCCGCGAGTGTCGCGGACGCCGATGATGGGGTCGCCGCTGTTGGCCGTGCCGTATTCGGCAGCCGCGGGCGCGATGTCAACGGCAACGGCCGCGTCAACCGGCAGCCGCCCGAGCGCGTAGATCGCGCCGTGCCCGCCGATTTCTTCGCTTGAACTGGCCACGAGATATACGTCTTGAGCCGGTCGGTTTTCCCGCAAGTGCAGGCCCACTTCGAGCATGGCTGCCAAGCCGGCGCGGCAATCGAGGTTGTAGCCGCAGACGCAATCGCCCAAACGCCAGAGCGTCTTGTGTTTACCGGCGATGACGACGCGAGTGCCGGCGCGGATCCCGCGCTGGGCCAACTCTTCGGCCGCGAGCCTCGTTTCAATCCACATCTGTTCCCACTTGAGTGGTTGGCCGTCTTTGAGCCGCCCCGCTGGACTTTCTGTGGAGACGTGCTTGGCGCCGGTGGAGAGTACGCCTGGGCAGAGGCCGTCTTGCGCCATGATCTCTACTGGACTCTCACCTAGTGCCCAAGGGTGCAATCCGCCCAAGGGCTGCACCCTGATTTTGCCGTCGGATTCAATGCGCTTGACGATGAGGGCGATTTCGTCCTTGTGGGCGACGGCCGCTACGGGCTGATCTTGGCTTTGGCCCTTGATGTGGATGATGATGTTGTCGGCCGCGTCTTGCCAGACGGCGTCGCCGATGGGGGCGGCGAGCTCGTTGACGAGGGCGTCCATGGCGGATTCCGCGCCCGAGGGCGCGTGCGCGGCGAGCAGTTGCTCGACAAAGCCGTAGAGGCGTTGGGCATCAATAGTCATGGAGTGCTCCTAATGGAAAATGGACGAAGATAATTAGGAGCACGCCGACGGGCAATCAAAACGCCTCTACGGGGATATGGCAAAGGGATTAGGCTGCCGCGGCGAGCGATCCGATCACTTCTTCGGCCAGCCCGCGCAAGGTCTTTTGCAGCCGCAGGCGGCCCCGGTTGACGCGCGATTTGACCGTGCCTACGGGGCAGTTGATGATCTTGGCGATTTCCTCGTACGAGAGTCCTTTCAAGTCGCGGAGGAACACGGCGGCGCGAAATTCTGTGGGTAGGTCCTCAATGGCATCAACTACGAGCGCCTTGACGCGGTTGCCGTCGGTCTGTTCACCCGGCAGCGGGTCTTTGGCCGTCGGCTCGTAAAAGGCGGCGGTCTGTTCGTCGTCGCTAGGGCTGATCGGAATCCAATTCCAGCGCTTGCGGCGGCGCAACTCGGTCTTGGCCAAATTACCGGCAATGGTATAGAGCCAAGTGGAAACCTGTTCGATGGCTGGGTACTGGTGGCTGTGGCGCAGGCAGCGGAGAAAAGTCTCTTGGACGATGTCCTCGGCTGTTTCCTTGTCGCCGACAAAGCGATAGACAAAGTTGTACAGGGGGGTGCGATAGCGTTTGACCAGCACGCCGAGGTGGCCTTGATCTTCGGCAGCCCGCAGCAAAATTTCCCGATCCGTGAGTTCATTCATCGCTACCATGGTTGTGCTCCTTTCTGGTATAGTTCAAGCGATTATCGTCATGTCTGTACACAAGCAATAATTGTGCCATTCTTCAATAAGGGGAAAATGCGCGTCTTATCGCCTGTTTTTAGGGATTTTTGGTAACAAAAAGCCTCAGATATTTGAGTATCCTCAGATTTCTGAGACGCTTCTTTTGACAGGTACAGGGGCAAGCGGTAGATTTCGCACCGGTAAATTCATCCGCGTAATTGCTAAAAATGGAGTGCTTTAGTGCAAGAGTTGACCACGCGCTTGGAGGCCTTGTGCCAAGCTAAGGGGGCAGAAAAATTCTCGGCTGAAGAAATAGTCGAGTTGTTGACAGACGGCGAAGAGGTAGATTGGATCGTCGATCAAGTGCTGCCAGCGGCCACTGAGGCCGATCGCAGCGAAATGGGCCAAGTGCTGGCCGAAATCGCCGCTGCGGTGGCATCTGCTCCCGTTGCGGATACAGACGGCGAAGAACTTGCCTCGGTGGAGGAGTTGGACTTGGACCAACTCCAACAGTCTCTGCCGCCCGGGGTTGACATGCAGCAAGTCGAACAAATGCTGCGCTCCCCGCAGGGAGCCTTGCTCGCCGATTTTAGCGCCTTTTGCCAAGAGCGCGGGTTCGACGGCGAGCTGGGCGAAGCGGAGATGAGCGAGGCCATGCGAGAATTGCACGAGGAGTGGTTGCAGACGCCGCGCCCCGCGTTAGAAGGTGAAAAACCGGCCGACGCGCTGGAGGGAGGTCGGCTCTTTCCCGACAAGGTGGAGACCTTTCGCCGCGAAGCTCCCAAAGTCGGCCGCAATGACCCGTGCCCTTGCGGCAGCGGCAAGAAGTTCAAAAGATGCTGCGGCAAGGCAGCTTGAGATGGCCCAAATCTGCCCCTCTACGGTCATTGAAGGCGTCTATATCGCCGAGTTACAATCGCACGGCGACGAGCGGGGCCGCTTTACCGAGGTGTACCGCAAGGAGTGGTTTCCCCAGCGCGGCTGGGACGCTTTGCAGTGGAGCCGCTCGGAGTCGCAACAAGGCGTGCTGCGCGGCTTGCACTATCACCACCGCCAAGTTGACTACTGGCACTGCGGCATGGGTGCGTTGCGCGTCGGGCTGCTCGATTTGCGTTGCAGTTCGCCGACTCGTGGTCAGGGACAAGTCATTGAGTTAGGCCAAGAGGCATTGCGCGGCGTCTTTATTCCGGCGGGCGTAGCGCATGGCTTTTACGCCGTCACCGACGCGATGCTTTTCTATTTGGTCGATTCCTATTACGACGGCACGGACGAGTGGGGGGTGGCTTGGGACGATTCCGATGTGGGATTGGACTGGGGTATTGAGGGGGTGCCGATCCTCTCGCCGCGAGACCAAAACAACCCGAGGCTGCGTGATATTCCCGCCGCGGATCTGCCCAACTAAAACTTCTTTTGAATCATAATAGTTTAGGCCCGAACCTTTCGAGGTTCTCACCGTTCACCCTCTACCTCTATCCTCGAAGGTGTACCATGCTACGCTATCTCTTTATCCCTATCCTCATAGTGGGCTGTGTCCAGCCTGCTATTAAACGACCGACCACTACCCTTCCAGAGCAAGATCCCCTTCAAGGAGCTAATCGTCTTGAGCACTATCTATCGTCGTTAAATGAAATGTGCTCAGAAAATTCTCAACGAATTTCTAGCCTGATCGAAGTAGGCTATCAGGATTTAGCGAGAATAGGGCCACGTGAGCCTATGTTTGATACAGTAAACGATCTCCATCTAATAGCACTTACAGGTCATCTCCGAAGGCGCTTACCGGGCGATTCGCCTCTCCGAAGTAGCCGGGTTGCCTCCTTCTACTAATTGCATGCAGGTGTCTACGGATATTTTGAAGTCGGCTGCGGAAAGTCTGGCCGTGTTATACCCGGCAATGGCTGCCCGTCTGGTGCTCAGAGTTTCGACAGACGACCAAGACAAAACGTTCATGCGAGTTCTTTCGCGTACTCGTGTGGCCGCCTTGTCAGCGGATTCGGCTAGCACACTGGCGGAGATATGTAATAGCGTGATCGACTATGCGCTACCTCGGATAGTTGGCACAGATGCACGTGGGCACCATCCTGTTTTCTGGATTGATGGAATGCGTGTCGCAATGGAGGCATTGTCTCGGCTGGTCCTTCGACTGGAGCCCGAGATGGCAGAAGCCATCTTCAACAAGGCACTGGAGCATTATCGAAATCAGCAGGTTGCACAATATCCGCTGATGGCAGCCCCTGTCCGAGACCTGTTGATGCGCTCGTGGGAAACCCTTCCGGAAGATCGCCGGATTACCCGCGTTCTCGACCTGTTGAGTGCGCCGATTGTCGGGTTGGATAGCTTCAATGCAGACCCCAGTAACTACCCAGACCCTGGAGGTCTTCTGCAAAATGATCTCCCTCCTCCTAGTCGGTCAGACGACAACGAAAGCCGTAGGCAGGAAGTCGTCAGTTTGTTGGTGCGTGGACTACGTACTGGCGGTGAAGCACGCAAGCGAGCGTCCCTTAGAATAGAGCCTGTAGTATTCTGGGGCCGACTAACAGAAGCTGAATCGTCCCAAATCGCTCAAGCTCTCTGGGACGAAGAGCATACCAGTCCCAACGATCTACCAGGTGAGACTTCACTCTTTGACTGGACATTTCTCCTGCTTCCTGAACCGGAGCTTGGTTTGGCGGAACAGCGCTTCCGTTGCAAATGGCTCACCGTCAGCCGTGCTCCACAAGAAGATGTACCCGGGCACGACAAAACTCTCTGGCAGATCGGGAAGACCATATCCTTTCTGAAAGATCACCAGCGTTCGCTGGATCTATCGGAAAACGAACGGTCCTACCCAACTGAAGTAGTCGAGCAGTGGTCAGATATTCCGGTGCCAAGGCACGTCCTCGCTTTTGTTGAAAGCCAACTCCGCGAACCTACTTTTCGTGCTCTCATCGGTCTGCGCATGGTTATTTCTGAAATCCAAATTCCTGTACCTGTCGGAGAGAAGCTCTACGAGAAGGTTCGGGTACTGAACGAATCCGGAATTCCTGGGTTCGGACTCATAGCCGGTCTCGTCAAAGCCTTGCCAAACCGTTTTGATGACCTCGCTTCGACAATGAGGATGGGATTGGTATCCGAAAATGTCGATATGGCCGAAGGCGCAGCGGTAGGATTATATCATTGGCTGACGGAATCGGCCGAAGTTGCTTCACATATCCAACCTCCGCCAAACGACCTAGTTCGTGAGATCGGTATCTTGATTGCTACCCGTAGAAAAAAAGCCCTCGGGCAGGCTCTGGAGATCGCCAAGTGGGTATTTGACGAAGGAAACGACGCACAGAAAGAGGCCATACGCGGTTTGGCTCTGCAAGGTCTCGGTTATCTGGTCGAGGAACTACGGTACGACAGGGAACACGATCAGGACGACGACGTCCCCTTCCTGCGATGGGCCTGTGCTCATCTTGCCTTGGCAATGGCGGAATGTGGCCTTGGCGACGATCCGGCTGTCATTCGCTGGTCGGAGAATATCGAAAACGATCCATTGCCCGAGGTACGATACGCGCGACCCGCCTTTCGCCATCAATCTAATAATCCCACAGAAAACTAGGTGATGAAGGTGTTCTTCACATGAATTTCAACACTACCAATAGCACGTTTCGCCAGTTGATGGGCAATGGGCTGAGTTATCGCGTCCCAATGTTTCAGCGCGACTATTCTTGGGGCCCCGACGAATGGGACGATCTGTGGCAGGATATCGTCGCACTGTTCGATGAGGACCCGGAACCGGCTCACTACATGGGCTATCTAGTGCTGCAATCAGCCGACAATAGGGCGTTTGAAATCATCGATGGACAGCAGCGCATGACCACGCTGAGCCTCTTGATGCTAGCGGCGGTGGCGCATCTGACGCACTTGGCCCGGTCAGATGATACCTACCGCTTGGGGAACATGACCTTACTGACGGCCGAGGCAAACCGCGATCTGGGGAATTCGGGATACGGCCAGAAACGGTCGGTTTATCAAGAGAGCAGCTCTGCAATAACGCGCAAGCTGTCAGAAGACTTCGATACTTGGACCGTGGAGAAGATTCGCACCCACCAAGCCTGGATGGCAAAACAAGTACCGGCATCTGGCGAATCGGTCTCCTCTCACCAGCGCTGTGATTCGACAGCGGTCAGTAGCCTAAAACACGTCGCGTCTTTATCGGCTCCGAATAATACAATAGGGGCACCCACAAAGGGTGCCCCTACGATAGTGCCACGTATTTAACGCTCACTACTTCTTATCCTCGTCCACGACCTTATAGTCCGCATCGACCGGCTCCGTATCCCCGCTCCCTTGCGGCTGACCAGCGGCCCCTTGCGGCTGATCGGCGGCCCCTTGCGGCGCTGGCTCGCCTTGGGCCTGTTCGGCTTGGGCGTCCTTGTACATTTCCTCCGCCAGCTTGTGCGACGCTTGTTGCAGTGCAGTCATGGCCTGTGTGATGGCCTCGTCGTCCGTGCCTTCGAGCGCTTGTTTGAGCGCGGCGACTGCGTCTTCAACGCCTTTCTTGTCGGCGTCGGCCAGCTTGTCGCCGTAGTCGGTCAGCGATTTTTCCGTCGCGTAGATTAGCTGGTCGGCCTCGTTGCGGCGATCGACGGCTTCGCGGCGCTGTTTGTCCTCATCGGCGTGGGACTCAGCGTCCTTCTGCATGGTGTCGATTTCCTCTTGGCTCAGGCCCGAGGACGACTCGATGCGGATGGATTGCTCCTTGCTGGTGCCCTTGTCCTTGGCCGCGACGTTGAGGATGCCGTTGGCGTCAATGTCAAAGGTTACTTCGACCTGAGGCATGCCGCGTGGGGCCGGGGGAATGCCGTCGAGGTGGAAGCGGCCGAGGGTGCGGTTGTCGTTGGCAAACTCGCGCTCGCCTTGCAGCACGTGGACTTCCACTGAGGGCTGGTTGTCTGCGGCCGTGGAAAAGATCTGGCTCTTCTTGGTGGGGATGGTGGTGTTGCGGTCGATCAGCCGCGTCATCACCCCGCCCATAGTCTCGATGCCCAGCGACAGCGGCGTGACGTCGAGCAGCAGGATGTCGTCGACGTCGCCAGCGAGCACGCCGGCTTGGATGGCCGCGCCCAAGGCTACCACCTCGTCGGGGTTGACGCCCCGATGCGGCTCTCGACCGAAAAGCTCTTGGACCACGGCTTGGATTTTGGGGGTGCGCGTCGAGCCGCCGACCAGAATCACTTGGTCGATTTCGCTGGGCTGTAGCTCGGCATCGGCAAGGGCCTGCTGACAGGGAGCCTTGGTGCGCTCGATCAGGTCGTCAACCAAGCGCTCGAACTGGGCGCGAGACAGGGTGGTTTGCAAGTGTTTAGGCCCCGTTTGATCGGCGGTGATAAACGGTAGGTTAATATCGGTCGAAGTGGAAGACGACAGCTCAATTTTGGCCTTTTCGCCTGCTTCCTTGAGCCGTTGCAGCGCCATTGCGTCTTGGCGCAGATCAATGCCCTCTTGCTGTTTGAAATCCTCGGCGAGCCAGTCGATGATCTTCTGGTCGAAGTCGTCGCCGCCGAGGTGGGTGTCGCCGTTGGTGGATTTGACCTCAAAGACGCCGTCGCCCAATTCCAAGATGGAAATGTCGAAGGTGCCGCCGCCGAGGTCGTACACGGCGATCTGCTCGCTGGTGCCGCCCTTGTCCAAGCCGTAGGCCAGCGCCGCGGCGGTCGGCTCGTTGACGATGCGCAAAACCTCTAGGCCGGCGATGGTGCCCGCGTCCTTGGTGGCTTGGCGTTGGGAGTCGTTGAAATAGGCCGGCACGGTGACGACGGCTTGTTTCACTTCCTCGCCCAGATAGTCTTCGGCTGTCTGCTTCATTTTTTGCAAGATCATGGCCGAGATTTCCGGCGGCGTGTGTTCCTTGCCGTCGATTTTGGCCACGGCCATGTCGCGGCTGCCTGGGGCTACTTCGTAGGGGACTTCGCTGATTTCGTTGGCGACTTCGCCGTAGCGGCGGCCCATGAAGCGCTTGATCGAATAGACCGTGTTTTGCGGGTTGGTGACGGCCTGGCGCTTGGCGGTTTGGCCGACGAGGCGCTCGCCGTCTTTGGTGAAGGCGACCATAGAGGGCGTGGTGCGGCCTCCTTCGGAGTTGGCGATGACCTCCGCGTCTTGGCCTTCGATGACGGCCACGCACGAGTTGGTGGTGCCTAAGTCAATGCCGATGACTTTAGCCATTGTTTTCCTTTCGTGGATTGGTGATCCGCTTTTTCTTCGTTGGGATCGGTGGTTAGAATGAGGATGAATTCGTGTGGTTTCATGGTGCGTTCCACTGCTCGTTCAGGCCGCTAGTTCCTTCATTACCGCCTCGCGCTGGCTCCACATGATCGGCTTTACATCATAGCTTCGCAGCGCTTCTAGCGTGTCCAGAGGCACTGTCTGAGCCGAGTCGTTTAGCAGCGCATAGGCACGTGATTCGGGAGTGCGGATTTCCTTCGTGTCAACCCATGCGAGAACCACGGTCTGAGCGGTGGCGCGGTTGGGTCGATTGATCGTCTGAATGATGCGCTCCGGTTGTTGCCGCGACTTCGGAATTACGAGATCGAATAGGTGGTCGTAGCCGGTCGTTCCGGTAAATTTCACTTTGGGCGTGTGCCTAATGTCGTTCGCATCGAGCCAAGTAACCACATCCTCGTAAAACAGGCTCGTCACCACAGGCACAGCTAGATAGAACATATCATTAACGGCGAGCATGGCCTGCACGAGGTTGTGTTTGCGCGAAGCAAAGTTCTCTGCCGAGGCATGGACCTGCAACGCCTTGCCCTCTTGCTTCACGCCAAAACCATTGAGCGTCATCTTGAGAAGTGCTTGTCGCTTGCGGCTGTCGAGCTTGCAGCCGCTTTGCTGCAAGTCATCTATAATGTATCCATCGTCCGTTAGTAAGAATCCTCCGTTGGTCTTCTTGACGTATATCTGCACATAGTCGTTGTGGCGATCGAGATAGGGCGTTGTGATTTCTACCCATTGGTCTAATTGGTTTAGTTCTGTCTTGTCCTTGAGCCAATCGTAATAGGTAGTGAGCAGATTCTGAATGTCTTGAATCATGCGAGCCCCCGGTTGATATAGGGCGGTTGCGTGATGTTGCAGAACCGCAGGAAGTCTTCAAGTGCCATCCACACGTCGTCGGTTGTGCGGAACTGATCTGCTGGAACAGATGTAGCCCACCTGTCACCGTAGTCTTCGCGGTAAAGGTGAAGGTGGGGCACTGGTATTTCTTCGTCGTCCGGGTTGCGATGTGGAGCACCGCCCAAATCGAGACGGACGAGTACGACGACTTGCCTGCCTCGCGTCTGCATCTTGACCTTTTGCAGATTGATGCGGCCACGACTCAGGTCGAGCAGGAATCGTTCTCGTTTGTCGGCGGACTGAAGCGGCAGGACTTTGGACTCGCCGCCCACCGGGAAGTCGGTCTGCTCATCTGTTGCGCGGTATTTTTCCATCGCGATTAAGGCGTCTGCCTCTGCTTGAATCAGGTTGATGTCTGCCACTACGTGATCGCGCCTGATTGTTCGGTGAAAATGTTTAGCGATTCGATTTCGACGCGAACCGCATCAAAGCCTGCTTTTCTGACCTGCGCCAGCGCAGAACCGATGGCTTCCTCCAACGACGGTGCTTCGCGGTGAAAATGAATCTGCGGTACACCAGCCGCCGTGACGAGTGTGCCGTCGTTGAAAATGCCGTAGAGCCGATCTGATTCTTCTTCGTTGGGATCGGCTGTTAGGATGAGGGTGAAGTCATGTGGTTTCATAATACGTTTCTTATTACTACTAAGTTACTTGAAAACGACAGGTTTGCTCCAAATCGAGGTATTCTGGGAACACTTCCCATAGGGAAATCCCAAAATACCGACTGGAGTCCGAGTTTTTCCATTTCCAAGACTTTATCTGTGCAACTCATTGTTGAACAGGCAGTTATAAAAATCAGGAAGCTGAAACCTGTCGCTTTCAAGTAAGTTAGGCATCGGAATCCTCGCGGCGATAAAACTAGCGATATTCATCCGATTTTGTGTAGAGGTCCTTATCCTCACCCTCAAGGGCCCATAACTGATAGCCGTTCATCTGGCCAGGTGGAAACGGAAAACTGTGATTGTCTCTCATATGTATGCAGAGCTTGTTAAGCGATTTATACGACTCTTCATCCTCCTCCCAAACCACTTCTCCTTCATTGTCAGTGAACGTGGCGCGCCGTTTAGGATCTTTTGGGTTGATGTTCCCTCCCTCCTTAGAAGAAGGAAGCAGTGTTATTACGGTTCCCTGTTTGATGAATCCCTCTCTAGTCAATATTTTATGCGTTAGCTCCCCCTGTGTGCGCTTTTTCTGTGCGCCCCTCGCCTCCCTCTCCTTCTCCGCTTTCTCCACCTGATAGTCGGCCGCTTCCTTCAGAGGAATGACTTGGCTAATATCGATTAGGGATTCCTCGTCCAATTTGTAGCGGATGGCCTGCACACACTTGATATCAAGCCCTTGGTCATTGAGCCACAGGACGGCGGTTGTCAACTCTATCGGGAACTCCGGCGCAACTAGGATGATCCTCGGTGTGGAACTTATCTCTACCTCATCGTCCGATTCCTTATCGAGGAATGACAACAGACTTTTGCGGCTGGCCTCATCAGTTAGTTCTTCCGGCGACTTGGCTCCCTCGGCTACTTCCTTCTCGCGCTTGGATAGGAAGGCACTGTGCGTCTTCACTAGATCGTTAAAGGTCATTGTCGATACCAAGGCCGCGTATCGAATGGCTTGGAGGTCCATGAACGGCCCCTCATCCCTCTTGAGCTCTACGACAACAATGTTGCCTTCTTTGTCGAGTCCGAGGAGGTCAATGCGACGACCACTGTCTTCCCAATTGCTGTACTCCTCCGCAACTATGAACAGACCTTGCTCTATGGCTTCAGGCTTGTCTCGTAGCAGCCGCTGAAGGTCTTTCTCCTGAGTGAACTCGGTCCTTTTGATCTCCAACAAGTCATCTTTAAGAAGCTGTTGAGTTATTCGGAATAACCCACGAAACAGGGCTGATTTCAGCCGTATAAGCCCTGTTTTGAAGGTCCACCGGGTGCTGAAATCGCCGTAAAATCGCCTTATTCCTCCGATATTCGTTTTAGCTCAACAGCTTCTAAGGTTATCTTTATTCCACTTGAACAGTGCCATTGAATTATCCTCGCGGAAATTGGGGGGGTTGATGAAGTCACCAGCACTAGCTGGAAGATCAGGCCGCAACTTCAGTGCAAGCGTCCAAAGAGTAAAGCAAGATGTGTACCGCGATTTGATAAATTGAATAATTTATTGTTTTACAATAAGATAAGCAAATAATCGAGCAATCTGCAAAATGGCGTATGCCGACACGATGGCAGCAATTTGCGCTATCATGTCATTAACATGAACGCGACACATTGACAGGGTGCTGCCATCCGGCTAGATTGGCCGCTAGTAAGGAGAATGTATGGATCAGTTCAAACTGGTGTCCGAATACGCGCCCGCTGGCGATCAGCCTCAAGCCATCGCCGAGTTGGTCGAGGGCGTGCGGCAGCAGCACGCTCGTCAGACGCTGTTGGGCGTGACCGGCAGTGGCAAAACCTTCACTATGGCCAATGTCGTCGAGGAGTTGCAGATGCCGGCTTTGGTCATCTCGCACAACAAGACGCTGGCCGCCCAACTCTACGGCGAACTCAAGGGATATTTCCCCGACAATGCGGTCGAGTATTTCGTCAGCTACTACGACTACTACCAGCCCGAAGCCTACAAGCCGAGCACGGACACGTATATCGAAAAGGAGGTCGAGCGCAACGAGGAGATCGACCGTTTGCGGCTCAAGGCCATCACCTCGCTGTTGCAGCGCCGCGATGTGATCGTCGTCGCCACGGTCTCGTGCATTTACGGCATTGGCTCGCCCCGCGAATACGACGAGCAGAAGGTCTCTCTGCGGCGGGGAGAGCAGATCGAGCGCGACGATATTTTGCGCTCCCTAATCGACATCTATTACACCCGCAATGATTTCGAGCTGCAACGAGGCTGCTTTCGGGTGCGGGGTGACATCGTCGAGGTCGTGCCGGGGTCGGAAGAGCGCGCCGTGCGCATTGAGATGTTTGGCGACGAGATCGAGGGCATTCACCTGATCGACGCGCTCACCGGCGAGGTGCTGGAGCCGCGCGAACACGTCAGCCTCTTCCCGGCCAAAGCCTACGTGACCGACGAGGAGAAGACGGAGCAAGCCTGCGAGCAAATCCTCGTCGAGCTGGAGCATCACCTCCTCGACCTGCGCACCGAAAATAAGCTGGTGGAGGCGCATCGCTTGGAGACGCGCACCAAATACGACATAGAGCTGATCCGCGAGGTCGGCTTCTGTCCGGGGATCGAAAACTACTCGCGCTATATGGACGGCCGCCAGCCGGGTTCCGCGCCCTATGTGTTGCTCGATTACTTCCCCGAGGATTACCTGCTTTTTATCGACGAGTCGCACGTTACTGTGCCGCAGATTCGCGGCATGTTTCGCGGCGACCGCTCGCGCAAGGAGACCTTGGTTGAGCACGGCTTTCGCTTGCCGTCGGCCTACGACAACCGGCCGCTGGTGTTCAAGGAATTTGAGGAGCGAATGGGCTGGACGGTCTTCGTATCGGCCACGCCAGCGGAGTACGAGCTGAAGCAGGCGGGCGGCGTGGTGGTCGAGCAGGTGATCCGGCCGACGGGATTGATTGATCCCTCCATTGAGGTGCGGCCGCAAGAGGGGCAGATCGATGACCTCGTCGAGGAGATTCGGCTGCGGGCCGAAAGGCGCGAGCGGGTCTTGGTCACGACTATGACCAAGCGCATGGCCGAAAACCTCGCCGACTACTTTGAACAGCTCGACATCCGAGTGCGCTATTTGCATTCGGATATTGAGACGTTGGACCGCGTCGAGATTCTCCGCGATTTGCGCTTAGGGGAGTTCGACGTGTTGGTGGGGATCAACCTGCTGCGCGAAGGCTTGGATTTGCCCGAGGTCTCGCTAGTGGCCGTGCTCGACGCCAGCAAGGAGGGCTTCCTGCGCTCGGAGGTCGCACTGATCCAAACGGTTGGTCGCGCGGCCCGCAATGCCGCCGGCATGGTGATTTTCTACGCCGACCGCGTCACCAATTCGATGCAGCGGGCCATCGACGAGACCTATCGCCGCCGCCACAAACAGGAGGCGTACAACGCCGAGTACGCCATTGTGCCGGAGACCATATACCGCAGCCGGGAAGAGATTATCCAGGCGACCTCAGTGCTCGAAAGCGTGCGCGGCGTTGCGCCCGAATTGGCAGCCGAGCCGACGATCGACTACCAAGAAGTAGAAGACCAAGAGGAGTTGCTCGCCGACTTGGAGCAGCAGATGAAGGCCGCGGCGGCCAACTTGCAGTTTGAGAAGGCCGCGCATCTGCGCGATGAAATCACGCGGATCAAGGAGCAGCAAGTGAGTTGACAAGTGCCGACAAATGTTGACCTGCGGCGAGGTCTATTTTACATTGATCCGGTCTTGCAGCAGCAATATCAATTTTTTAGGAGTTCATTATGTCCAATGGCCACGATGTGATCGTCGATGTTCGAGACGTGCAGATGGTTTATAATGCCAAGAACCGCGACGAATCGACCCATGTACACGCACTGCGCGGTTTGACCGTCCAGGTGTACGAGAACGAGTTTTTCGCCATTATGGGGCCTTCTGGGTCGGGGAAGAGTACGCTTTTTAACATGATCGGTGCTCTGCAGACGCCCACTGGCGGCGAGGTGCTCATTGAGGGCGTCAATCTGGCCTCGCTCAACACACAGCAGCTAGCGGCGGTGCGCTGCTTTGAGCTGGGGTACATTTTCCAGACCTACAATCTCTTGCCGGTGATGAGCGCGCTGATGAACGTGTCGCTGCCCACGGTGTTTGCTGGCATGACCACGGCCGAGGGCGAAAGGCGGGCCATGGAATGTTTGAAGATCGTCGGTCTAGGCGATCGGGCGCACCACATCCCCTCCGAGTTGTCGGGCGGTCAGCAGCAGCGCGTCGCCATTGCTCGCGCCTTCGTCAACAAGCCGCGCATCATCCTCGCCGACGAGCCGACCGGCAATCTCGACAGCAACACCGGTCAAGAGATCATCAACTACATGAAAAGCCTGCAACAGGAGATGGGGACGACGATCATTACCGTGACCCACGACGACAAAATGCTCACGGCTGCCGACCGCATGGCCTGGATCCGCGATGGGCGGCTAGAGCGAGTGGCTAACCGCGAGGACATCGAGATCCAGGTGGGTAGCATTAAAGAGCACTAGCCTACCGCCGAACTCGCCCCTTCCACGCCGGCGAAATGCCACTAGCCAGAGAATTTCCGCTCGAATAGAGTTGCATGAAGAGGCTCCTTTCATTGAGAAGCTGTTTGACATCTTTTGACAATGAACTAAGTTTAGCTAAGCTATAAAGGAGGCGAAGCCATGCATATCACCAATATCCACCAGGCTAAAACACAGCTTTCCAAATTGGTCGAACGGGTGCTGCAAGGAGAGGAGATTGTCATCGGTCGGGCTGGCAAGCCGGTGGCCAAACTCGTTCCGTACGAGCGGCCCGTTCAGTCCCGTCAGGGAGGACAGTGGCGTGGCCAAGTTGCAATGGAGGACGACTTCGACGAATTGCCCGCAGAAATAGCTACGGCCTTTATGGGCAAACAACCGTGAATCTTCTCCTAGACACCCACGCGCTATTGTGGTGGCTCGACGACCCCACCCTCCTTGCTCCAGCTGCCCGGGGTGCCATCAGCCAAGGCCAGAATGCGGTTTTCATCAGCGCGGCAGTCGCTTGGGAAATAGCCATCAAGAAGGCGTTGGGCCGTCTGAAAGCACCGGACAACTTGGAAGAAGTCTTAGAGGAAGAGCGCTTTCAGCCACTGCCCATCACTCTGGCGCACGCCTTGGCCGTGGTCTCCTTGCCTTCGATCCATCAGGATCCTTTTGATCGCATACAAGCGGCGCAGGCGAAATTGGAGAATTTGATCTTGGTGACGCGGGACGCACGCCTCAAACAGTACGGCATCCCCTATATCGACGCCTGAATTTCGAGGTTGCAAAGGGGAGAATTCAGCAACGCGCCCGATGTCTCGTAAACATCGGGCGCGTTGTCGTTTTAGCGGCTCTCAGCGCAACAGCAACATGCGCCGATGCACGGCCCATTCGCCCACATCGAGTCGATAGATGTACACCCCGCTGGCCACTTCGCGGCCGTAATCGTCGCGGCCGTCCCAACTCAGGCGGTGCTCGCCAGCTTGCTGCGCATCGGACTGCAGCACGCGCACGAGCTGGCCGGTCAAGTTATAGATGCTCAGGCGAGTCGCCTCGTTGGCCATGCGGAACGGTATCAGGAAGGAGATTACCGTGGAGGCATTGAAGGGGTTGGGGGCGTTTTGTAGGAGTACTGGCTGACTGCCTTGGGCGTTTGCGGAGATCTCGTAGGCCCGCTCTTCCACCACCACGAGCATGGCTTGGCCTAACCGAGCAAAGTGGGCTAGCTCGGCGGGTTGATAGGTGCGGCCTTCGTACAGCTCCTTGGGCATGCCCGGCTGGTACGCCGTATCAATCCACACTTCGTCTTGGAGCACGAAGTCGCGGCCCAACCAGTGGGTCGTCGGGCGGGCGTCGTTGACGTCTGTAGTGCTAGAGGCGTCGTCGAAGTCGTCGAACGCCAACTCACCATCGCGCGGCTCGGGATTGACTTCGACGCCGTCGTCCGGGGCAAACAGCGAGGTGCGCCGCGTCACTAGCCGATATTCTAAGCCGAGCGTTAGGATGTCGTCGAGCAGTTCCTGTTGCTCGCCAAAGCGGGCGATCTGCTCTTCGAGGGCTTGGATCTTCTGATAGGCCCACAGCCGGGGGATCAAGCTGCCCGAGACATCGGTCTGGGTGAACTCCAGCGGAAAGTCCACACTCACGTTCTCTTCCCCCACATGGCCGATCAAGCTCAAGGTGAATATCCCGCCGCCCCGGTAGCGGCCCACTTGGAACAGTTCGCGGCCAGCGGCGAGGGTCTCCAGCCCGCGCGGGTGGATGTCGTGGATTTCCACTTGGTCGAAGCTCAGCTCGTCGAGCAGCAAGATGGGAAAGGTGAAGGACTCAAACAGCTCCTGGAGCGCCGCTTCGATATCGCCTTCGTCCGCGAGGAAGTACGCCTCGCCTCGGTGCTCTTCGGCCAAGCCGGTCAAAAAACCCTGGTCCACGTCCTGCCCCACACCGATGGTGAAAAGGCGCGCTTGGCCAGCGGACCATTGGCCGATCAACTCGCTCAAAGGCTCTAGCTCGACTTCGCCGAGGGTGGGCAGGCCGTCGGTGAGGAAGATGACGTGATTGACCCGGTTGGCGGGAAAGGCCTGCTGCATGGCGCGGCCCAATCCCGCCTCAAAATTGCTCACGCCGAGCGCGTCTTGCTGGTTGATGAAGGCGGTGGCCGCCCTCTTGTTGGCTGGATCGGCGGGTACTGGGGCTGCGGCAAAGGAGTCGGCCCGGTGGGTGAAGACGACAATGTTGAACAAATCCGCGGCGTCTAGCGCGTCAATGGCTGCGGTAAGCGCGCCTTTGACGGCTTGGAGCTTGCCCTGCTGCATACTCGACGAAATGTCGATGACAAAGGTTAGGCTGCGCGGCAGGGGATCGCCTTGGGTCAACTCGGGTAGGGGCGGCAGCCACAGGGCGTAGTAGCCTAGGTCGTCGTTTGCCTGCGGCGCAAAGCTGAGCACGGTCGGCTTGGGCCGGTCGTCGGTCTGGCGGATGGTCAAGGTGAAGTCCTCGCGGGGCTTTATCTGCTCGTCGCCGAAGAAGATGTTGGCGCGGTGCGCATCGGGCCGATCTACCTCGGTGAGTCGCGGCAGCCCGGAGGTCGTCACTTCAAAGGCGTGCTGACTGCGCACCTGTGCCCGCAACACGAACAGTTCCATTTGCAGGGGCTGGTCGGTCTCAGGGGCCAGCGGGAAGGAGTAGTCGAGGCGGCCACTGCGGGATTCGAGGAGCTGCATGTACTCGAATTCGACGCGGCGGCTGCCCTTGGCTGGAAAGGGAAAGATGCTCAGGCGGAATTGGTTGGGGGTCACCTGCTCGATCAGGGCTGGGTCGATGCGTTGGCTCACAATGTCGTCGTACGTGCGGCGCGCCTCTTCTTTCTCGAGGACCTCCCCCTGTATCCGTTTGTCGCCGATCCACAGCACCAAATCGGTGATGATCGCCCCTTCGGGCAGGGTAAATTCGTAGATGCCTTCCACCTCCCATTCGGCGTGGTTGGTGAAAATTTGGTCGGTGCGCGTGCGGGCAATGCGCTCGTCGATTTGCACATCCACAGTGACCGAAGTCAGTTCGAGGTGCTGGCGGCCGTCGTCGCCCACGCCAGTGTACACGTAGCCGATGCTGAGGGCCGGGAGGGGGGCCAGCAGGGCGAGGAGGAGGGTGAGTTGGGCTTTCATGGTGGGCCTTTCGCTGAAGAGGGACGGATAGGGGCGGGTTTAGTAGTGGACGGTGACGCCTCGTGCTTGGAGGGCGGGGATGTGTTCGTTGAGGGCTTGGTCGCTGAGGGGGTTGTTTCGCAACTCTACTTCATCTCCGCTATCCAAGCCAGTGTTGATGACTAGAGGGCTTAGGTCGGTAATCCGGTTCTTGTACAGAAATAGATGATTTAAGTTAGTTAACTGTTTCAGCGGAGCTAACTCGACAATCCGGTTGGAACTTAGCTCCAGCGAGTGCAGGTTGTTCAGGTTGGCTAATGGGGTCAAATCGGCAATCTGGTTGCCGGACAGATATAGCTCATTCAGATTTTTCAGGTTGGCTAATGGGGTCAAATCGACAAGCTGGTTGTCGGACAGAGATAGCCAGTTCAGATTTTTCAGGTTGGCTAATGGGGTTATATCGGCAATCTGGTTGTCGGACAGAAATAGCCAGTTCAGATTTTTCAGGTCGGCCAGCGGGCTTATATCGACAAGCTGGTTGTAGCCCAGAGATAGCCAGCTCAGGTTGTTTAATTGGTTGAGTGGACTTATATCGCCAATCTGGTTAGAACTCAGAGATAGCTCATTTAGGCTGTTTAATTGGTTGAGCGGTGTTATATCGACAAGTTGGTTACCGGACAGAAATAGTTTCTTCAGATTGTTTAATTGGTTGAGCGGACTTATATCGCCAATCTGGTTGTAGCGCAGAGATAGCTCATTTAGGCTGTTTAATTGGTTGAGCGGTGTTATATCGACAAGCTGGTTGTAGCCCAGAAGTAGCGCCTTCAGATTTTTCAGGTTGGCTAATGGGGTTATATCGGCAATCTGGTTGGAACTCAGAGATAGCCAGCTCAGATTTTTCAGGTCGGCCAGCGGGCTTATATCGGCAATCTGGTTGCCGGACAGATATAGCCAACTCAGGTTGTTCAGGTTGGCCAACGGGCTTATATCGACAAGCTGGTTGACGGACAAATCCAGCCGCCATAGGGCTGTAAGATGCTCGATGCCCGCCAAACTATGAATATCCTTGAAGCTGGCCGAGAATTCGGTTAGGGAAGCGACGTCCTCCGGTGTAAGGCGGCCTTGCGGTCGGCCCAGCCTCTCCCATACCACGCGCTCCAGATTGGCGTCCGCGAACAAGGAGAGATAGAGAATCACGCCTCCCTGTAAAGAAGCAAAGTCGCCTCTAAACACTTGTGCGTATAGAACAGGCGAGATTCCTGCTGGCCGATGTACCTCTTTCAGGTGAGCCACCAGCGTTTCTATGCTATCTGGGTGGACCGCCAAGGTACTGGTGTCGAGCTGCACCGCCACGCGCCCAGTTTGGTCCTGCCAGCGTTCCTGTAGGAAGGCTGCCATGGCTTCCCAGCCCTCCAGCCGAGTTTCTTCCTCTAGCTCTAGCAATGCTTCAGCGGTTGGGTCGATTTGCCAGTCGATGGAGACTAGCCCCGCCGGCAAGTCGGCGGCTTCTTTGGGCTTCAGGATCAAGCGCAGTGGATCGCCCTCGGCCCGAGTCCAAAGCAGCGTCTCCCGCACCCTTCCGACCGGATCGACGCAGCGAATCGCCACCAAGCTGTCGGCTCGGCCTTGGTATTCGACCCGAATGCCGGTTAGCGCATCGCCCGCTTCATCGACCAAGTGCAGCCACAGGCCACGCGGATACTGCGGCGACTCGATCAGCACGTGGCCGTCGGCATTGCTTTGCGCCTGTGCCCAGCCGGTGCTATCGACGCCGGTGGCGAAGAAGAGTTCGGTCTGGGCTGTCGCCGCAAAGGTTCCAAGTGCTAGTGTTAGGAGGATTCCTGATCGAAGGATCGCCGCGTGCATGAGAGGATTGCTCATTCGGTTGTCCTGCCTTCGACACCAAGCGGTTGCGTCGCCAAGGGTTCGGGAATCTCAAAATCCGGATCCGGACAAAAAAGATCCCAGAATCCATCAGCCCATTCACTTCGTTCAAGAGGTTCCAATAGAGGGTGCTTCATATATCAATGAATATACCTTGATGCCACATAGGCACCAAAATCAAACTTGGTGTGCTATTGGGGCGATGCGCTCGTCTATTCGATTCAGCAGAGCAACAACAGATTCAGCGGCAGGGCAATAATGCGGGAGGACAACACCTTGGGGGTCGGGCACGGACAGGCGACCACGCCGAAGGATGCGGCCTCATAGGTATCGAGAAAAGCGTTCAATCCGGCCAAATCCCTGCTCGACGGCCTCGGCGTGGCCTTCACTTCAATGGGGATGAGTCACCGACCGGTTTCGACGACAAAATCCACTTCGCGTCCGTTGGCAGTGCGCCAGTGCGTTATATGGAGCTTCGGGACGCGCAGACTCGCCCAGACCAGCAGGTGGTTGCCCACCCAACTTTCTAGCCAAAAGTCCCATTCCCGCCCCCTCACCAAGCTGTCAGAGTCGGCGATGCCGGCCAAATGAGCCGCTAGTGCGGTATCGGTCCACAGCAGTTTAGGCGCTTTGACTAGGCGTTTGCCACGATTGACGGCATAGGCGGGCACCCGAGTTACTTGAAAAGAAGTCTCCAATAGATTGATATAGCGCCGCGCTGTGGCCGCTGCGAGGCCCGCGTCCGCGGCCAAGGACGCTATGTTGAGCAAACGGCCGTTCTGGAGCGCGCACAACTGCATGAGTCGGCGGAATTCCATCAATTGGTCAATGGCCGATAACTGGCGCAGATCGCGCTCTAGATACGTCTGCACGTATCCGTCGAACCAGCGCGCTTGAAACCCCGCGTCCGAGGTCAAGGCCGGCACTGGATAGCCGCCCGCCCGTACGGCCTTTGGCAAGGGCCTGTTGGGTGTTGGGACGCTGGCCGGCAGGGCGCGCACGACTTGGTCGATGGTCTCGTTCTCAATGAGCATGTCCAGTGTCCGGCCGTATCTACGCTCCTCAATTTCGGCCCAAGTCAGCGGCGGCAGGGAAAAGTAAACCGCCCGCCCGGCCAAGGTATCCGCTACTCGCTCCATCAAGAGCAGATTGGCCGAACCGGTCAACAAAAAGCGGCCGGGCTGGCGCTGGCGATCGACATCGGCCTTGATGGCCAGCAACAGATCGGGTTGGCGTTGGATTTCGTCTAAGGTGATGCAATCGCGGCCGATGAACAGGGCCGCCGGATCGCTTTGGGCCACATCGCGGACATCAAAGTCGTCGAGGGAAAGGAAGGTGCGCCCTTGACCGATAGGAGGCGCTTGAACCAAGGTGGTCTTGCCGGTCTGACGGGCCCCATGTACGACGACGACCGGGTATTGGGTCAGAACTTGGGCCAGGATCGGGCTTTGCAGCCGGGGCTTTATTCTATGCAAATCGACCATGCCTTGAACGATAATCAACCACGATAGGATCGTCAATGTACTGAGGAGCGGGTCGAGAGGGGGAGGTGGGTCTTCAGTGCGAACGACCGCTTACTGGGTCAAGAACTAGATTGCCGCTGCCGCAAGCCCTCTTGGAGAAAGACCTCGCGGTTGGGGAAGTTGCCGGGCAGGGTAAAGCCGCCGTCAACGGCGATGAGCTGGCCGGTCATGTAGGGAATCTGGGTGAAGGCGTAGGCGGCGAAGGCGATGTCCTCGGGGCGTCCGATGCGGCGGATGGGTTGGGAACCCCCTGCGGCCATCAAACCGTAGATCTCGGCCACGGTGAATTCGCGGCCCGATTGCGGATCTTCCACGCCCGAGGGGCGGCTCGTCATTGGCGTATCGACGACCCCAGGGCGCAGGGCGTTGACCGTGATGTTGTGCGGCCCGCCGTCGAAGGCCGCGCCGGCGACCACGTGATTGAGGCCGGCTTTGCTGACGCCGTAGGGAATGCGGGTGCTCTCGGGGGCAATATCCGAGATGGAGGTAATCAAGAGGATGCTACGGTGGAGGGGATCGGCTTCTTGCGCGGCTTGTTCGACCATGTGCTTGAGGGCGCGTTGGGCCAGCCGGTAGGCCCCCATGAGGTTGAGGCTGAGGACGCGGTGCATCTCCTTGTCGAGGTGTTCGACTGGGGTGTCGCTAAAGTGGTAGCGGACGAGTTGGCCCTGTTCGTCGGCGACGTAGTTGGGCACGCCGCTGTTGCTGATTGCCACGTCGAGGCGACCGAAGTGCGCGAAGGTGCGGTCAACCAAGTTGAAAGGAGCTTCTGGTTGCGAAAGATCGGCACCTAAGACTAGGGCTTCGACGGCGTACTCGGCGCGAATAGCCGCGGCGATCTGGGCGGCGCGCTCCTCGCCGGCGTTGTAGTGGACCACCACGTCGTAGCCTTGAGCGGCGAATTGGCGGACGATGGCTGCGCCAATCCCGCTCGAAGAGCCTGTGACCAAGCAAGCCGGGCGCGACAAAAGCCTAACCTCGCTGGGAGAGGACGGTCTCGACGATGCGCTCTTGGCTGGGAATGGTCGGCATCTCGAGGGTGGGGCTGAAGGGGATGGGCACGTCGGCTGCGCCAATGCGCAAGACGGGTGCGTCTAGCCAATCGAATGCCTCGGCGTTGAGGATGGAAGCGAGCTCAGCCGTGGTGCCGTAGCGTTCGACGCCTTCATCAATTACCACTGCATAGCCGGTTTTGCGCACCGAGGCGAGCAGGGTCTCTTTGTCCAGCGGCACGAGGGTACGCGGATCGACGACCTCGGCTTCTAGCCCTTGGGCGGCGAGATCTTCCGCCGCGGCCAAGGCGAGGCCGACCATGCTGGAGGTGGCGACTAAGGTCAGGTCGGTGCCAGCGCGTTTTATCTCGGCCTCGCCAAAGGGGATGAGGAAATCGTCTTCTTCGGGCACGGGGCCGGAGTCGTTGTACATCATCTTGTCTTCAAAGAACAGCACGGGATTGTCGTCGCGGATCGCGGTCTTGAGCAGACCTTTGGCATCGCGTGGGGTCGCAGGGATGGCGACTTTGAGGCCGGGGATATGGGCGAAAAGCGCGTGCAAGCTCTGCGAGTGTTGCGCGGCTGAAGAGCGCCCGGCCCCCATTGACAGCCGGATCGTCAGCGGCACCTTGCACTGACCGCCCGACATGTAGCGGATTTTAGCGGCCTGATTGACGATTTGGTCCATGGTCAACAGCGAAAAGTCGCCGAACATCAGCTCGCACAGCGGGCGCATACCGGTCATGGCGGCCCCGACGCCGAGGCCGATATAGCCGGCCTCGGCAATGGGGGTGTCGATGACGCGCTCCGCGCCGAATTCCTCGAAGAGGCCCTCGCAGCATTTGAAGATGCCGCCGGAAGCCCCCACGTCCTCGCCCATGACAAAGACGGTCTCGTCGCGGCGCATTTCTTCGGCCGTGGCTAGGCCGAGCGCCTCTCTAAACAGCATGTCTCGATCAGGCATATATATCCTCAAAAGCTTGTTCTGGCGGAGGGAAGGCGGCATCTTTGCCGAATTCGATGGCGTCTAGAACCTCGCGCTCTACTTGCTCGTATAGGGCGTCGAGCTCGGCTTGTTTGGCGACCCGGTTGGCGACCATGTACTGGCCCAACAGGCGAATGGGGTCCTTGTTCTCAGACCACCAGCCGACCTCGTCGCGGGTGCGGTAAGTCTGGGCGTCGCCGACGTGGTGCCCGTGGTAGCGGTAGGTTTTAGCTTCGATCAGGCTCGGGCCGCCGCCCTTGCGCGCCTTGGTCACCGCGGTGGTTACTTTTTCGTACATCTCCAGCACATCGGCACCCTCGGCGATGATCCCTTCAAGGCCAAGGCCCTTGGCGCGGTCGGCGATGTCGGTGACGCCGGTGACGCTCTCGTAGGGGGTGTGCTCGCCGTATTGGTTGTTCTCGCAAATGTAGATGACCGGCAGGTTCCAGATCACGGCCATGTTGATGGTTTCGAGCATGATGCCTTGGTTGGCCGCGCCGTCGCCGAAGAAGCAGACGCCCACTTGATCGGAGCCGCGCAGCTTGGCCGAGAGGCCAGCACCGGTGCAGATGCCGAAGCCACCACCGACAATGCCGTTGGCTCCGAGAATACCCACCGACATATCAGCGATGTGCATGGACCCGCCCTTGCCGCGGCAATAGCCAGCTTCCTTGCCCATGATTTCGGCCATCATGCGGTCGAGTTGACCCCCCTTGGCGAGACAGTGCCCGTGGCCGCGGTGCGTGCTGGTGATGTAGTCGTCGTCGCGCAGGGCGGCGCAAGTGCCGACGGCCACGCCTTCCTCGCCGATATAGAGGTGGGCTAGGCCGGGCATCAAGCCGCGGGTATAGACGTCCCAGACGTGCTCTTCAAAGAGGCGGATCTCCGACATCTTGCGGTACATGAACCACAGTTTGTCGGGCGCGGCCCGGAGCTTGGCTTTCTTTGCTTTAGGTTTTTTGCGGGCAGTTGTCTTCGCCATGTATGCTATCTCCGGCAATGCTTGTTGGGCAAAAAAATAAGCGGGGTGGGTCCGATATCGTCAAGCGCGAAAAAGCCGGGAAACCCGTGGGGCATCCCGGCTTTTTCGCACGAAAGGCGGGCGTCCTAGCTAGTCTTTTCGAATTCGGCTGCGTGTTCCTGCTTCCACTCGTTCCATTCGTCGGCATCGTCGCGCAACTCAAAGTACTTGGTGTTGATCTCGACGAAGCGGTCTTGGTCATCGGGCATGTCCTCTTCGGCGAAGATCGCCTCGACCGGGCACTCCGGCTCGCAGGCACCGCAATCGATGCACTCGTCCGGGTCGATGTAGAGCATGGGTTCGCCGTCGCCGTCGATCGGATGGATGCAATCGACCGGGCAAACCTCGACGCAGGCTTTGTCTTTGACGTCGATGCAGGTTTCAGTGATGTAATAAGCCATGGGTTCCTCCCAATAAGGTGCTATTGCTGCATTGTTTCTTTGAATCGGGAACTATCGCAAAAATACGGGCCTGCTTGCCTCTGTCAAGCGGCGAGATTTCCCAGCAGGGTCGCTGTGTTGGCGTCGGTTTGACAGCGTATTCTCAGATTGAGGCGCAGTTGGGGGGCATCATCGCGCTCCACTGCATACTCGGCACCGGCAAAGAGCTGGGCGAGCACCGGGTCGAGGGCACCTCGCAAGGCGTTTTCGCCTGCTTCGTCATTGGTTGCGTTGAGGCGGTCATTGGCTACTAGGGACACGTCGCCACTGCGAAATTTGACTTTGCCTGCTAGGCTGGGCTCTTCTTCAAGGCGTCGGCAGGTGGTGAGCACTGCTTTGAAGGCACTGGCAAGCCGCGCGGTCAGGTCGCCGTCGGCAGGCTGTTTGCGCGAGTAGAGCAAGCCCATCTCGGCGCTGTGGTTGTCGAGGCTGTAGTTGGCTTCGTGGCCGACGAGCAAGGTCAGCGGTCCCTCGGCTAGGTGGCTGTAGTCAGCCACGTCGATGAGGACTTCGTCTGGGGTCGTCGGGATCCAACTATTGAAGATGCGAAAAGCCTCTTCGGCCGATAGAGACGCGGGATCTTCGAGATAGAATTTGACGTTGATGCGTTGTAAAAATTCCATAGAGACTCAAGCGGTAGTGCCGGCGGGGACGGCGATTTTGTCGTAGCAGGTGTACGCGCCTTCGATGAAGAGCTGCGCTTCCTCGATAAAGCGGTGGACTTGCGCCTTGGTCAATTCGCTCGGCGGGTTTTGGTGTGCGGCGAAGAGGTAGTTGGCAAATTTCGGCGAGAACAACTCGCTATCGTAGAAGTGCGCGCGAAATTCGGCTACTACCACTTCAGGCGTTTCCGGTACATCGTAGAATTGCTCTTTGACTAGGGCGCGAGCCGAGCGCAGCATCGCTCCCAGAGCGGTCTGCCAAGCGGCTTCTAGCTGCCCCTCGTCAAAGGCTACTTGCGCTTCAAAGACCTCGCGCTCGGCTGCGGCAATTTCCATGGTCGTGATGGAAACGACCTCACCGGCACACTCGCCCTTGCCGAGGTCGTCCATGGTAAACTCGCGGGTGTCGCCCCAGTCTTGGTAGTACCAACTGTTTTCCTCGTGGGACGGCACTTGGGTCAGATCTTCGAGCATGGCCTTGACTTCGCGCTTGCCGATGCGAGTGATGAAGTCTTTGAAGGTCTCTTCATCGGCGCGTTCGGCGACAAAGTGCTTGGCCAAGCGGGTGACGACTTCGGGGATGTTCTTGGAGGGTACGGCACCCGTAGCTAAGCCAAAGGAACCGGCGTTTTCCCGCCACTGGCCACCCAAGACGACCTGAAAGTGCGGCACGGTGATGCCGTTGATCTTGCGGCTGTTGCCGTAGAAGCCGATGTCCGCGGCGTGGTGTTGGCCGCAGGAGTTGAAGCAGCCGCTGATCTTGATCCGCAGGGCCTCGATGGCCTCGTTGAGCTGGCCGTTTTCTTCACTGAGACGACTGCGCAACTCAGCGGCTAGGCCGCGCGAAGAGGCAATGCCTAACTTGCAGGTGTCGGTGCCGGGGCAGGCTGTCACGTCGGCAATGGTCCCGGCACCGGACTCGGCGAGGCCGAGGGCCACGAGCTCGTCGTAGAGATGCGGCAGATCGGTTTCGCTGACCCAGCGCAGGACGAGGTTTTGCTCGACCGTGGTGCGGACGGTTTCGCGGACGTAGCGCCGGCTGATGGCGGCCAATGCGCGTAGCTGGCTAGAGGTAATATCACCCAGCGGCAGAACCACGGTGGCGACCGCATAGCCTTCTTGGCGCTGCCGATAGACATTGGTGCGATGCCATTCGGCGAAGCCTGCGCTCGCGGCTGCGCCGTTGAGAGCTTGGCCCGGCTTGAGCGGCTGCTCGTCGGTGGCGTGCAGATCGTCTAAGAACGCGGTCCAGCTCGAGTCTGCGGGCAGGATGGCGCGTTCCTCCAACACCAAGCGGCGGAATTCCTCAATGCCTAATTTGGCGACCAAGAATTTAATGCGGGCGCGATTGCGGTTCTTCTTTTCGCCGAGGCGGGCAAAGACGCGGGCGATGGCTTGGGCGATGGGTAGCAATTCCTCGGCGGGCACGAACTCGTCGAAGAGCTGAGCTTGGTGTGGCACCGCGCCTAAGCCACCGCCGACATAGAGTTTAAAGCCGCGCTTTTCCTCGCCGTCGATGGTCTTGACCACGGCGATGCCGCCGAGGTCGTGCATGTTGGTCAGGCCGCAGGCTTCGTGCTGGCAGCCAGAGAAGGCGATCTTGAATTTGCGCCCGAAGTCTTGGCAGTCGGGATGCCCGAGCAGGAAGCGCATGAGGGCTTGGGCATAGGGCGTTACGTCAAAGGTTTCCGTGCGGCAGACGCCGGAGAGGGGGCAGGCGGTGACGTTGCGCACTGAGTTGCCACAGGCTTCGCGGGTGGTGATGCCCACCGAGGCTAGGCGGCGCATCAGATCGGGCGTGTCTTCGAGGTGGATGAAGTGGATTTGGAAGTCTTGGCGGGTGGTGACGTGCAGGATTTCCTCGGAGTACTCTTCGGCCACGTCGGCTAGCACTTCCATCTGTTCGGCCGTTAGCCCGCCGAACGGGATTTTGATCCGCATCATGCCCGGGGCGTGCCAGACCGTGTCTGGCCCCTTGGTCTGATGCTCGGGGAAGAGTAGCTGTTGCGTCTGGGTGCCGTCGTAGCGCTGGCCGTTGTCGTAGCGCTGGCCGTACACCCCTCGGCGCAACCGCGTCTCGGCGAAGAGCTTCTCCTCCATCTTGCCCTGCTTGCGCAGATGGATCTGAGTCTCGAAGGCGTCGATTTCGCCGGCTAGCTCAGCGGACATCTGCCCGGCTAGTTTTTCTTTCCAACTGCTTGCTGTGCCCATGCCTAAGCCTCTGTGTGGTTATTGTCCAATTAAACCTTACTAACATTATGGATTTGCAAGAGACTGTCAAGACGAGTCGCCGGCTAGTTTTTCTCGTAGATAGGCGCGGATTTGCGCCCCCCACTCCGGGTCGTCGAGCGCGTAGTCGATAAAGGCCGTGAAATAGGATAGGTGGTTGCCAATGTCGCAGCGCTGCTCGTCTGGGCCCAAGCGCACGGCACGCACTGGGTCGCCGTCGGCGATTAGGGCGGCAATCGCGTCGGTGAGATATACCTCGCCGCTCGGAGAGGGTGTAGTGGTGCGGAGGTGGGCGAAGATGGCCGGAGAAAATACGTAGCGCGCGCTAACGGCTAAGCGACTGGAGGTTTGCGCGGGCGTTGGTTTTTCGAGGATGGCGGTCAGCTTGGAATCTTCGGCTGTGGCTTCTTCGGGGACCAAGATGCCGTAGTGGTGCATCTGCTCTTCGGGCACTTCGTACGCGCCGATGGTACAGGCGGCGCGATGGCGCAGGTGTGAGTCGATCATCCGCTGCAACAGGGGGCGACCGCTGCGCGTGCGCACGACGCTGTCGCCAAAGGCCACGACGAAAGGCTCGTCGGCGGCAAAGGCTTCCCCAGCGGCGACCGCAGTACCAGTGCCGGGGGGTGGGGGTTGGCGTGCGAAGAAAAACTCGATGCCGCGCTCGCGATAGCCCGCGCCGCTGTCGTCGAAGTGATTCTCGATGGTGCTTTTATTGCGTCCGGTGATGAAGAGGATTTGGCGGATACCAGCGGTCGCTAGCTCTTCGACGACGTGGTGGACGACCGGCAGACGGCCCACGGGCAGCATTTCCTTAGATAAGGATTTGGTCGTGGGCAGAAGGCGGGTGCCGAGGCCGGCGACCGGCACGATGGCTTTGGCGATGGTCATTAGGATGGCTCGCGCAGATAGGGTACAGTGGCCGGTGGTCAGTGGTTAGTGGCCAGTCTCCGCACTGCGCCCTATAAGAGGGGGCTGACCACTAACCACTAAACTATTGTGCTACCGATGTTTGACAAGCAGTAGTAAGCGCGATATTATGGGCGATCTACCGGCAAAACAGGAGTTGTTCCCATGAGTGAAGAGCGGCGTTATCCCGCGCTCAGCGAGGACATGCAGGCGCGCGGTTTGGGGGCTATGCTGCGGATTTTTGGCCCAGGAGCCATCATCGCCTCGGTGACGATCGGCAGTGGCGAGACGGTCTTTGCCTCGCGGGGCGGCGCAGTGTTCGGTTACGCCCTGTTGTGGTGCTTTATCGGCGGCGGCTTGATGAAGTTCGTCCAAGTCTATACGGCGGCGCGCTACATGACCTTGACGGGGGAACATCCGCTCGAACGCTGGAAGTTTTTGCCCGGGCCGCAGGGCTGGGTGGTGTGGGTTATGGCGGTGCTGACCTTGCTTTGCTTCCCGCTGTGGCTGTCGGGTTTGCCCAAGATGCTCGGCGGGCTGGCGGTGTGGATCTTGGGCTGTGAGGGGTTGGCGATATGGGGCGATCCCCGCGTGTGGGGCACGGCCTTTGTCGTCTTGGCCATCGCCATTACCATGATCCAGAGCTATGGCGCGCTGGAGAAATTTCAGACGGTGGTAGTAGGCGTCCTGCTGCTGTCGATCCTAACGGCCGCGGCGGCCGCGCGGCCCGACTGGTTGGCGATGCTGATAGGTTCTATTGTGCCGACCATGCCCGCGTATGATCCTTGGCTGATTAGCAAGTATCCGGCGGTGGCGGCGCGTTCGGCTTGGGTGGAGTTGGGCACCTATCTGGGGGCGATCGGCGGCGGCACCCAGGACTACTTTGGTTACATCGGCATGTTGCGGGAGAAGGCTTGGGGCCTGTTGGGCCGCAAGGTGGAGGCTGGCGAGGAAGGCGTGGCCATCGCAGCCGACGATGAAAATATCGCCCGGGGTAGGGGTTGGCTGCGGGGGCCATTGGTGGACTCCGGGGTGTCGTTTGCCTGCGTGGTGATTTTTACCATGGCCTTTGTGGTGCTCGGCGCGGCCGTGCTTCGTCCCCAGCACATCGTGCCGGAGGGGATGCAGCTCCTGTCGGTGCAGGCCGATTTCCTCACTCTTCTGCATCCAGCCTTGGTCTATCTGTATCAACTAGGCGTGTTTACCGCGTTTTTTGGCACCATTATGGCTGCGTACGAGCTCTATACGCGCACCACCCACGAGTGCTTGCGGCCCATCGTCCGGCGGGTGCGCGAGGCGCCCGTGGGTCGGATACGGCCGTGGGTGGTGGGGTACTGTGGTGTCGGCGGCGTTGCCATTATGTGGATGGGCGGCAACCCGGTGTCGATTGTGACGCCAGCGGCGATCTTCGGCGGGGTCCTCACTTGCGGTCTGTGGTGCTTGCTGATGGTGTGGACTGACCGCCGCTTCTTGCCAGCACCGCTGCGCATGGGGTGGCCGTTGCGGGTGCTCAACTTGGTCAGCGGCGTCTTCCTCACGGGCTGGGGCCTGCGCGGTGCTTTTGACTTCTTCACAGGGTGAAGCGGCTTGCGCGTCTCCGACGACATCTGGACGCAGGTCGAAGCCGTATTGGACAGCGGCACCCGGTTGGCCTTGGCGACCACTGGCGGGGGCAGCGAACTCATTAGCTGGCTCTTGAATCACCCTGGGGCTTCGCGCGCGATCGTCGAAGCCCAAGTGCCCTATAGCGAGCAAGCGCTAGCGGCGTATTTGGCTTTTGCGGGGCCGCATGGGGCCAACGAGCAAACGGCGCGGGATATGGCGGGACGGGCCTTTGTGCGGGCCACTTCCTTTGCCGAGCCGGGGCAGGGCTGCATCGGCGTGGGCTGTAGTGCGGCCTTGGCGACGAGTAGGCCGCGGCGCGGTGCGGATCGGGGCTGCATCGCGCTACGCGTGGAGTGCGCCTATCGCTTGTACACCCTGCGTTTTGAGAAGGGTGCAGCCGACCGCTTGGCGCAAGAGGAGGTTTTGAGCCGCTTGGCCTTGGAGGCCATAGTGGAGGCCTGCGGCGGCCCGGTGGCCGGTGCATCGATGCCCGACTACGCGCATCTTGCGCGGAGCGAACTGACGCTGGACGATCCTTTAGGTTTGCTGTTTACGGGCGAGTTGGACGTCGTCGAAATGCGTTCCGATGGGGTGATCGCGCCCGAGGTCGAGCGCGGGCAGCGTCTGTTCTTGTCCGGTTCCTTCAACCCGCTGCACGAGGGCCACGAGCAGCTCGTGGCCGCGGCGGGACAGCTAAGCGGCCGACGGCCGAGTCTGGAGCTGTCCATTGAAAATGTCGATAAGCCGCCTCTGCAAAGGAGCGAGGTTGAACAGCGTTTGAAGCAGATGCGCGGTCGCTTTCCGGTGGTGATGACGCGGTCGCCGACCTTTTTGCAGAAGGCCCGACTTTTTGGCGGTTGCCATTTTGTGCTGGGATACGATACGGCCGTACGGCTCTTACAGGGCCAGTATTATGATGAAGGGGAGCAGGGCGTGGCCGCGGCCTTGGAGGAATTTGCTGCTGGAGGCTGTCGCTTTTGGGTGGCCGGACGGGTGGAGGGAGATGCGTACCGAACTTTAGCGGATATGGATGTACCCGGAAAATACGCGGACCTTTTCGCGGCGGTGCCCTTTAGGATGGATATCAGCTCTACGGAACTCCGCGCTAAAATCAGTGGTCAGTGACCAGTGGTTGGTGGTCAGGCCTCCCCGCACCCTATGGGCACGAATCACTGACCACTGGTCACTAGCCACTAATACTTATGACCGAAGAAGATTGGGAAGAGCCTGAAGCGGTGGAAGTGCCCATCGACGGCACGCTGGACCTGCACACTTTCCACCCGCGCGACCTCAAAGAGCTGTTGCCCGACTATTTGGATGCCTGTCGCCAAGCGGGCATTTTACAGGTGCGCGTCATTCACGGCAAGGGCACGGGCCAGTTGCGGCGCTCGGTTCACGCCATTTTGGGCCGCTTACCCGAGGTGGAGTCATTCCGCTTGGCAGGGGAAGGTGGCGGGGGTTGGGGGGCGACCTTGGTCTGGTTGGCACCGCTCGACGTTTGACTATGCTAGGCCCCAGATTTTTCTTGATTTATCTAATACGTATATTACAAATTGTAACAAGATTGTAACAACCTGTAGCTCGGTCACTATTGAAGAATCGGTTCTCACCATGGAATATCGTCCTACAGGCTTCCTTTTCAAGCTATTGCAGTCGTTGCAGGTAGTCCCTCCTCTGCCAATCCTCCTCTTGCTGCTGTCCGTGTGCTCGACCAGCGCGCAGGATGTTTTTACGGTCGGTGGCGACGAACGTCCTTGGCGCGATTCTGGCACAACTCCCGGAGGTGTGATCGATTTTGTCGAGCAACTGGGAACGATCGAGGACGCCAACGGCGAAAAAGTGTTCACCGTTGGCCTAGATTCCCTACAAAACTGGATCATGCCGCTGCGCTTGCGCTCTGATTTCAACATTTCGCTCGGCGTTCTCGAGCGGGGAGGCTCTGTAGATGTCCCGGGGCTAGATGCCAGCCAGAAAAGTCCAGAGCAACTGGAGGGCATGCTCAATGGCGACCATCGAGTGGCTTTTGATCGCAAGTTCGTGGCCGGTCGCATCGTGCGCAACAACGGCGTCACCATTCGCGTTGACCTCGGTGCGCGCTTTGGCGTGGACCGCATCGTGTTCTATCCGAGGATGACAGAGTCGTTTCCCTTTGGCAACGAATTTATGCGAGGGTATGAGTTGTTCCTCAACGACGGCTTGCCGCAAAACCTCTATGCCAGTGGTCAGCCCATTTTTACCTCGCCGGTGCAGCGAAACTCAGACAACCGCGAGGCCAAAGTAGATGCCCAGATCAACCCCCAATTTGTCCGCTTTCTGCAACTCAAGTCGATTACCACCCTCGGATTTGAAGTTGACGAGATAGAGGTGTACGGCAGGGGATTCGTGCCGACGGCCAGCTATGTGTCCAATGTGTTAGATCTGGGCGAGGAGGTGGTCTGGGGTCGAATCGCTTGGAGCGAAGTGACTGCGGGCAATAGCGCGGATTCCAAAATAGAAATCCGCGTGCGCAGCGGGCAGGATACGACGCCCGATGTCTTTTTTCGCAATGCCAATGTAGGAGGCCGGCAGCCCGAATACGTGCCTACCGACAGCGAGGGCAACACGCTGACTGAGGAAGCCTTTGAAAAACTGACGAAAAACCAGCAAGGGCCCATCAAAGCCGACACTGACAACGGCTGGGTCCAGTGGCAACTGGTTGACAATGGCACCCAACTGACGGTGCCGGCACCTCGGCGCTACTTCCAGTTCCGCATCGATTTTACCAATCTGAGCTTGGATGCTAGCCGCGCTGTCGCCGACTTGGGCTTCGAGTTCGCACGCCCCCCGGTTGATCGCATCGTCGCCGAGGTGGGGCCCCCGCGGACCGAGGTCGGCAAACAGACGACTTTTACGTACTTCGCCCGCGTCGCCAATACTACGGGCCGGCCGGGATTCACGCGCTTTGAAATCGAAACCCCGGCCCGCATCGCGGCTCTCCATTCGGTGGAGATCCAAGATAGGGCAGGCAATCGCCTAGACGGAGCCGAGTTCGGCGGCGATCTGGCCGGTGTGTCTTTGCCCCTGCGCGTCGGATCGTTCTCTATTGAGGCGGTGGAGGACGACCACTTTGCCCTAAGCTTACCTCTGGTCGACTCCGATGGCACCCTTTTGAAAATTGTCTTTGATGCGGCCGTATTCCGCTATGGGACGCGTTTCCAAGGGCGGGCCTTTGCCGATGCCAGTGTACAAGTGCCGCTGCAGACCGAGGGCGGGGATGCTTCAGCCGAACAGGATACCGACGAGTTGCTAGTGCGGATTCCCGTGGGCTCGCGGGTGGCTGGTCCGCTGGCGATCCAGCCGCGGACCTTCACCCCCAATGGAGATGGGGCCAATGACGTGGCGGAAATAAGCTATGCGGTGCAGCACCTGCTCGAACTATCGCCTAGCGAAGTAAGTATCTACGACTTGACTGGTGGCCGCGTGCGGCGGCTCAACTCGGTAGAAGTCCAAAACGGCCGCGTCCAGCTACAGTGGGACGGTCGCGGCGATGATGACCGCTTGGTGCCGCCGGGTATTTACTTGGCGGTAGTGGAAATTCGCTCCGACCGGGAGACCGAGCGGCGGTTCAACAGTGTGTCCGTGGTATACTAGGTGCTAGCCAAGTGAGGAGGGGATTTTGCACAAGCGCTATCTGATTGTGGTAGGTGCTGTTCTTTGCGTGCTAAGCTGGAGTGCGCCGACGCTGGTTGGTGCCCAAGCGTACGACTCGCGCATGGGTAGAGTGAAGCAGGGCGGGAAGGTGGATTTTTCTCCGCAAGGACCGGGAGTATTATTCGATGCGCTGGATCCGGCAGTACGCAAATGGTACGTCCCTCAAGAATTGTATCAGGAGTACCAGTGGAGACAGTGGGAGTACTCCAACTACGCCCGCGAGCCCTATCAGCGCTATGTAGATACTGCGTTGGAGGGCGATTTCTTCTACGATTTCTTCGGCAATCTAGTCACTCGAGGCTGGTTGATCTACGATTGGCAGCAAGATCGCCCCCGGCAATTCGGCAGCAGCATCCTCAAGACCAACCGTTTCAACCAATGGTTCAACAAAATAGCCGTCTCCTCGGATCACAAGGGACAATACTACTACAGCATCACGATTGGCGATGAGATCCGCACTACTTTGACGCCGATGACTTTTTCTAAACCCACGTTCAACGGCATTCAGTGGGACTTTGCCGCCGACAAGTACCTCGGCACTCTCCTACTGGCCCGCCCCAGTCGGCCGGCCGTGGCCACTTCTTTGGATATCCCCGATCAGAAGACCAGTGTCACCAACTTACTGGGCGGGCGGGGCATCGTTCAGGTCGGCGACTTCGTCCGGGTCGGGGCGACCTATGTGACCGCCTTCCAAGGCCAGACGCTATTCGACGATTTCACCGGCAACCCTTTTGCGGGCGGGGCCCTGACCACCGACCAGAATGCGCTGCCCATCTCTCGCATCATTATCCGGCTGTCGGACGACTCGCCCGCAGACGGAGTGGGTGGGGCGGCCCTGTTCGACGACGAAATCATCATCGAAGATGTGGACGGCAACATTTTTCGCGGCAGTGCCATAGGATTCGAGCCCATACGCGAAGGGGGGTTCCAACGGGTGGGGTTTTTAGCTGCGGACGGGGACGAGCGCATTACCCTCACCTACGACTTTACGGACCCTTTGTACACCGGGCCCGATCCTACGACTATTGAAAGAGTATCCTTTGAATTGGTGATTTCCAACGACTACAAGGTGGAAATAACGTCCGACCGGCAGACCAACCGGGATTCACAGCCCGTTTTCTTGCTGATCGAACGGGCCGATGACAATATCCGCGACAATTCCAACCAGCGGCTGTTGAAATTCGACTACGGTCTGCCCACGGCCAATACCATCCTTGGCGTTACCTTTGAGGCCAACAAGATCTGGGGGGTTGACTTTTACGGGGAGTACGATTTTAACAAGCAGTACCGCCAGTATCCCAACCTCAATCTAAAGGATCATCGCAAGGCGGTTAACGACGCCCAGGCGTGGATGTTAAACCTGTCCAAGGCGTCCTACCCTTGGTTCGTCTTCTTAGAAGGCTACAGCATGGACGCGGACTATTCTACCCGCACCTTCTTAGCGGGTACTCGGGGACAGGACGAAATCGATTACGAAGACGAAATATCGTATATCTACGAGTTCGTCGAGGACAACGATGACCAAGATCGCCGGCCGGACTGGAACCGCTATAGTATGCTGTCGGACAATGCGGTCTTTCCGGGTTTTGACGAGAACAACGATTTCGTTTCGGATTTCAACCAGAACGATACCGAGGATCGCCAGAACTTCATTCCCGATTACGAAGAACCCTTCCTGCGCTATCACGCCGATAGGCCCGAATACCTCTTTGGCGTTGACATGAACAACAACGGCTGGATCGACCGCTTTGAAAACGACGAAGAACCCGATTATCCCTACGGGCGCGACCACCGGGGCTACAATATGTACGCGGGAACTCACATCGGCCCCGAGGCCCGGCTAACCGTCGGGCGTTTGCGCGAAAAACTGCTGGCGGGGGATCGCAAAAACGAATCTACGTACCTGCTCTTCACCTACGAAAGGGATTTTGCCCAGTTGGGCCGTTTGCGGGTGTTCGACAACTTCAAGCTGGTCGAAGACGACATTCCCGACAACCTCTTCCAGTGGGTGCAGCCGTCTAATTCCCGCGGTACTCAGCAGCGCGTTTTCGATGTGCTCCCGGCTCGCGACACTTGGGTCAACACTTCCTATGTACAGTTCGATTTCACGCTCGTAGGGAACCTGAATGTAATCAACAAGTTCAAGACTGAAATATACAACCAGCGCCGGGAGCAGCGCGACCTGCGCGGCACGGCCAGCTTTGTCGGTCTCATCAACAAGGCCGATTACACTTTCCCAGTGCGAAATATCGAACTTGAACCGCGCTTCAAGAGCGAATTTTTGCGCGAGCGCCCCGTGCGCAAGCGCGACCCAGAGCGCCGCGAGTTGACCGAGACGCTTTTTCTTATTGCCCGCATTCCACTGCTCTCCCATACGCTCGTCGAGTTGGGACTAGAGCTATCCCATTTTGAGCAGTTCCGCGACGATGAAGAGGGGATGCCAGTCAGTCGCGACTTGGAGCCGGATTCCTTTAGTCGCATCGTCGCGGTGCAATTTAATAACTCCTCGGATTACTTGGGCTACAGGCTCCATCTGCAGACGGGATTTCGCCTGCAGAAACTGACATTTGAAAATCTGCCCCCTAGCACGACCAGCAAGATATTCATGACGGCCTATGCCGGGCTGGAACGCTAGGAGGTTTGATCTTCGCAAAGTCGGATCACTGAGATTGTAGTGATATAACATGGCGATCTGTTCGCAGTCGAAAGGAGGAGAAAAAACAGGCGTCGTTTCACCCCCGATTGGGGCAGCAAAAACACCCGTACTCACTCACTCACTGAAGAAGAGGTATTGCAATGAAGAGAATCAACGAGGCAGCAATTGCTTTACTGGTATCGGCTCTCATGGTCGGCTCGGCCTTTGGCCACCAAGGGGAGATGAAGTTCATGTTCCAGTTTCCAGATCACCTGACACCAGTGCTGGACGGCGATATGTCGGACTGGGACATTGTCAGCGATGTGTACAAGATCAAAGCCGAAAACATGTTCAACCAGTTCGGCGCGCCCATGGATTTGAGTGACTTCAATGCCTCGCTCATTTGGGCCTACAACATCAACGACGGCAAGGCCTATTTTTCAGCTTGGATTGCCGACGACTACATCAACAACACCGAGAAGTGGTCAACGACTACAGATTGGGACCACTCCGGCGGCATCTTTCGCGGTTTCGACCAGGGAGATGATTTCGAGACCCGCTGGGCCAGTGCCCAAGCTCAACGCTACGATTTGGCCGGCCCAATTTTCAGCTCTTCCGGTTACTATACCCGGATTATCGATGGCACCAAAGCTTGGGCGGGCCAGCCCCCTTACGTGGAGTGGGCCGGCCAGTTTCTTCGCGGTAACGTCGATACCCAAGAGCCAGCCGAAATGTTCGGCGAGTACTCCATTGTGCCCTTTGACGACATCCATCCCGACGGTGCCGACCAGAGTGTTCAACACAATTGGGTCGAAGGCACAGTTGTCGGTATAGAGGTCAACTGGGGCGACAAGGATGCCGACCCCGGCTCCTACGACGATGCCTATTGGTCTGGTTTTGGTGGTGTAGGCGCTTCTAGGGATGCCGATCAGTTCGGCGACTATCTGCTGGCACCCGTCGAAGAGGGGTTGCCCGAGGCTGGGGCTACCGGAGTCGAGGCTAGCACTTGGGGCCAGATCAAGTCCTCCTTCTGATAAGGCCGACCCGACTGCCTGTATCGTCGAAGTTGGAGGATAGTTTCAGGCGGGATTTACGGGTGACTGTAAATCCCGCCGTTCTCTTAGTTGGCGACCAAGCAAAGGAGGCACTGGGTGAGACAGGTGCTGATTGTAGTCCTGACCGTGTTGGGGATGGGAGCGGGCTATCGGGCCGAGGCGCGCCAATTTTACCAACTGGGGGGCCTCGCCGGAATCCCTTGGAGTGAAAGCGGCACTCTGAGTTTTATTGATGTGGCAAAAGTGCCGGGTGCCATCCGCCCGTTCAGCGCCGAAAGCGGCGAGAACTTGATTGCCTCGATGGGCGAGCGAAATGGCGACATTACCAGCTTGGTGAGCATTTACACCCTGCCGGCCAATTGGCTAGCAGAGCGCGTGTTGATAGTAGATGGCGATTCTAGTACGGCTTTTGTGCATCCGCCGCGCATTAACTTCTTCCGCGGCCCTGGATTCTTCTATACCACGCCGATGTTCTTCGACCTCGGGGCACCATTCCCCATCGAAGGGGTTCGTTTTGCAACCCGTGCTGATCATCCGGGGCACAAGATCCGCCAGTTTAGGCTCTCTATCAACGACGGTAGGGAAGAGAGCAAAAACGAAAAAGGAAATCTCATCTGGACCTTGGTTCACGATGAGAAGGACAACTTGAGTCCGGTAGTAGAATTGGATATTGAACCCCAGATAGCACGCCACGTCTATCTCCATCCCTTGGAAGTGGGGGAGACTTGGGAAGTGGCCGAGTTCGAGGTGTACGGTCAGGGGTTTGTTCCGCAGGCCTCATTTCTGTCCGATCCGATCGATCTGGGACGAGCATCCAGTTTGGGACGCATTTGGTGGAACGGCGACCTCGATCCAGAAGCGAAAATAGTCATCCAGAGCCGCAGCGGCAGTGATGACCAGCCCGAGGTTTACTGGCGCAAGACCGGGGTGGGCGGAGAGGAAGTGCCATTCGGGGCCAATGGCCAGCCCATGAGCCGCAAAAATTATGAAGCCATGCCCCAGAATGTGCGGGGGAGCATTACCCAGGATTTGGAAAACTGGAGCGTATGGCACACCTATGAGTATGCGGACGGACTCGCCGGCATCCAGATTCGCTCTCCCAGCCCCCGGCAGTATGTGCAGTTACACATCGCTTTTTTTTCCGCCAGATTGGCGGGGGGCCAGATTGACTCGCTGTTTTTTGAATTTTCCCAACCACCTGTAGTCTCCGAGGCGATTGGCGAAATCTACCCTCCTTTTGTAGAGTCGGCCGACCCAGTTCGATTCACCTATGCGGTGCGAGCCCGACTGGAGGCGGAGCAGGCGGGTTTCAATGTCTTTGAGGTGCGCACATCTGCCCGTCTGGAGGCCATTCACGAGGTGCGCATCGACCGCGAAGTGGTCGATTTTACCCCGAGTTTCGATCCGGCAGATCCCCACCAGTTTGCCGTCCAATTTGACCGCATTGACCAAGACCAGACCCTGCTAGAAGTGGATTTCGACGCCCGGGTTTTCAACTACGGAACGGCCTTCAACGGTGCCGTGTCGGATGCGGACAGCGACGAAGTGCCCCAGAGCGTGATCCCCGGAGATGCTATAAGCGAGTTGTTGAGCGATGATTTGAACGTCCGCACGCCGCTCAAGGGCAGTCTGCTCAGCGCCGTACAGGTGGTTCCCAATCCGTTTTCACCCAATGGCGACGGCGTCAACGACCAAGTGCAGTTCTCCTATACGTTACTGCGTCTGACCGATGTCGTGCCCCTTGAGACGGAAATCTATACGCTGGCGGGAAACCGAGTGCGCACCTTGGGTGTCGGGGAAGGGGGTAGCGCGCTTTATCAAACTGCTTGGGATGGGCGGGATGACCAAGGCGAATTGGTAGATCCAGGACTATACATTTACCGCGTCGTGGTCGAAGCGGGCAGCGGTCGGGAGGAACGACTGGGGGCTATCGCTTTGGTGTACTGATAGAAGATATGAGACACAAAAAACCATGGACTTGGCAAGGATGTGGGTTGGTACTCATGTGGAGTCTCGCGGCGTGTTCTCCGAGTGCGGAGGTCGTCCTCGAACCTGGTGTGGTGGCGCGCATTGATTCCACGTCTATCTCGGCGGCCGAGATGCGCGATTTTGTCATCCAGATGCCCCAGTCTTTGCGCCTGCCGGGACAGGACGACCCAGTGCGGAAGCGCTACTTGCGCAGTCTGCTAGGTAAGTACCTGATCGTACTGGAGGCCAAAGAGCGGGGCTTGGATACCGCTCAGGTGGTACAGACTAAGGCGATGCAGTACTGGCGTCAGCACTTGGTCGATACCTATCGCCAGATCGCACTGGTGCCCAATGTGCAGGTTTCAGAGAAGGAGATACGCGCCTATTTCGCCGACAGTGGCCTAGACCGCAAGCGTCAGATGGCAGGCATTCTGGTGGAAGAGGACAGCACTGCACAGCAGATATATGAGCAACTTGCAGCGGGCGAGGATTTTGCCCAACTGGCTGCCGAATATACCATAGACGAACGGTCGGCTGCCCAAGGGGGCGTGTTGGGATTTATCGATCTGGAGCAAGCCCGCAGGTTGCAGATTCCAGACGAGCTGTTTCGCAGTCTGCCGAACGGACAGCTATCCCCGATTCTGTCCATGGGTACGCGCTACCAAATCGTGCGTTTCCTCCAGGATCAGCCCGTGTCGCTAGCAGAAAAACGACAGCAGATTCGCGCTATGCTCTACGAGCGCAAGCGACTAGAGCAGGAAAGAGCGGAAATCGCGTCGCTCATCCGCAAGCTGGACGTGCAGCTAGTGCCAGAGAGCTTGGAGCTTCTATTGAATAAAGCGGCACTCCACACCCGGTTGCGACTCACTCATCTGACCACCGAGGAGGCAGATCAGCCCCTCTTTGCCTATAAGGGAGGGCAAATTTCTCTGGGAGATTACCTCAATGCTCTGTGGGGGGATATGCGGGCCTTGTCCGGCTGGGGGGTACGGGACAGTGCCGAGGTGGTTGATACAGCGAGGGAACTGGTTTTGACACCGGTTTTGTTGGCAGAGGCGGCGCAGCGGGCCGGGTTAGAGGAGATGGCGGATGGACAACAGCGATGGCAGGAAATACGCACGGAATTCATGATTAAACAGCTACGCCAAGAAGAGGTCATTGACCAATCCGAGGCGAGCTTGGAAGAAGCTAGGGATTTTTACGAGGACAATGAGGATTTGTTCAGAGAACCGGCCCAATACATCGTCGTTGAGGTGCTGGTCGAGACCGAGGTGGAAGCCATTGGTTTGCTACACGCCATCGAACAAGGTGCGACCTTGGGAATGCTTGCCCAAAAGCACACCATCCGCCCAGATATGCGGGAAGAAGACGGCTTGATGCATTTGGGCGAGTACGAGCGGCTGACTCTGCCGAGCCTCTTCAAAGCAGTAAAAGCGGCCGACCTCAACAAAATCACCGGCCCGGTGCAAGTTGAAGGCGGATACAGCATTTTCAAGGTTCTCAACCGCGAGGGAGGGGAAGTATCTCCCTTTTTTCAAGTCGAGAAAAAGGCGCGGGCTTTGGTGCGCGGAGAGAAGCGAGAGCAACTTTTTGAGGAATTGATAGATGACCTGCTGGACAAGTACAAAGAGCGGATCGCCGTATCTGACAGCGCATTGGCGGCGGCCCTACCCGATACGTTCCTGCTGCGCCATGCTCGGGAAGCCCCGATCAAGGGCGATGGTTAGTAAGCCGAATTGTAGGGGCGAGCGATCGCTCGCCCCTACCTGCAAGGCGATCCGCATATCGAATCGTTCAAGTCATTTAGGATGGCTATAGGACAATAGGTTATGGGAGACCGTTTACTTGCACAGTACTCGATGATTTTGGAGACAGCCGCGAGGAGCTCGACGCTCGGTTTTGTCGCCCTTTTTCTCTCTATGGCTCTAAACGGAGTATGGGCCCAGTCGCAGGGTTACAGTTTGGGTGCGGACCGGGTGGAGGTGCGGACCCAGGCGCATTGGCAGGCTTGGGAGTTTCCGAGCGATATGGTGACCATAACGCCGTCTGGCGTGGTGCAGTCCAGATTCATACAAGTCCCGCATAACGCCATATTGAATGCGGCCGACTTTAGCTATCCCATTGATGGCAGCCTGCGAGACCAATATGCCAATTCGTTCCAGGATGAAAATAACACGCTGCTGGCGCGCGGCGGGATCAAAAGGGCTGGTTCAAATCCGCAACTAGCGGAGCGGGCCATTGACGCGGACCTAGCTACAGCTTGGGAGCCGGATCCGGCCGACCCCCTGCTAGATTGGGTGTTGGAGATTGATCTTGGCCGTCTGGTGTCGGCCACCAAGGTCGTCGTGCGCTTTGCCGAAGAAGGGGACCCGTTCCTGCAATTCAGGGTGCATTCGGCAGGGGGGCAAAACCCCTTTGGCACGGCTGACCGCAGCGGTGCTTTGGACTACACCTTAGTTGGCAGCACTACCCAGCCCAATCGCGACCAGCGAGTCTTTGAGTTCGACCTCGCACCACTGGGCACCCATACAGAAGAGTGGACCGGCCGCATTATGCAGTACCTGCGCGTCGCGGCCACGGCCACCAACGGCGAGCGAGCGCAACAGCTCTCTGCCGAGGAGTATCAGGCGTTGACAACAGAGAACCAAGGCGCGGTGGAATACGCCTGGAAAATCGCCGGCGAGGAGCGTCTAGTAACGGCCGAGCGCTACGACCAGTTGCCACTTGAGCAGCAGGGCGGGGTGCGCTATTACCGCCGCGAACGGCCCCAACTCGCCGAGGTGGAGGTATGGACTATAGGCGAGAACATTGCCTTGGGAATCGTAGAGCGCGGCGGTAATCTACACGACGTCAATCCCAATTCTTCGCCCGAACTTGCCGTTGACGGCAACGTGCGTACCGAGTGGCAGGGCATGGTTTACTTCCCCACCGGAGAGACCGCCGAGTGGGGTCTATTGAACGTAAATCTGGGCTCTCACTTTTTGGTTCATGCCGTGCGCATCATTACCCGCGTCGGAGGCAGAAACCTGATTGGTTATGTATTGCGCGGTTCAGATGGCTCGCTGGCCCCCGATGGTAGTTTGATCTGGGAGGAATTGAGTGGTGAGACGCGACAGCTAAACCAGAATACGCGGCTGTTCGAGGATCACTTCGAGCCGCGTCCGATGCGCTTTCTGGAATTCCGCAACCTAGATATTGCCCGCCGCACTAGGGCCCATGAAGGGCACCGGATACTGAGCACGGTGACCGAAATTCAAGTTTTTGCCAACGGACACTTGCCGATCCTCGAGATGACTTCCGACCTCATTGATCTGGGAAGTTCCAAGACACTGACGACCATTGACTGGGAAGCCGACACCCCCTCGGGCACGGCGGTAGAAGTTCGCACTCGCACGGGAAACGATCTGCGCGAAGTAAACCGCTATTTCAAAAAAGATGGCACGGAGGTAGCAAACAAAGAAGAATACGAGAAGCAGCCGTCTTTCTACCGGGGGGACATCCTTACCGAGTTCCTGCCGGGACCGGGCTGGAGCAACTGGAGTCAAGTCTATGTCAAACCGGGCGAAGTCATACGTTCCCCCAATCCCCGGCGCTATATGATGATCCAGGCGAGACTGCTCAGTGAAGACGCGGCCGCGGCCGCCAGCTTAGAGTCGATCCAGATCCATTTCACCGCGCCGCTGGTGGATCGCATCGCTGGGGAGATAGAGCCCAAGCGGGATGTCCCCAGTGGCGAACTCACGGATTTCGACCTCTTTATCCGCCCCTCTTTCGCCGCTCAAGACCCGGGATTCGACCGCATCCGTCTCGTAGCGCCTTCGCGAGCGAATATCGAACTGCGCCAAGTGAGTTTGGGAGACGAAAGCGAATTTGCCGCCGGAAACGAGGAGATATTTGCCGAGGTGGAAAAAGGCCGTTTTGAGAATGGGGCAGGGGAGGAACTGGAATTGGCCAAGGTGGCAAGTGACACACTACAACTCGGCCTGCCAAGAATACTGCGGCAAGGCAGTGCGGATATTGTGCGAGTCTCTTTTTCGTCGCGCGTCTTCCTGAGCGGTGCCACTTTTGTAGCTGAAGTTGGGCGCTCGACGCAAGCGGATAACTGGCAGAGGGTGGACCCAGCGAATCCGGTAGGAGATGAATTAGCCGCTGGTGAGGGGTTGACAGTATTGACGACTGCCCGCCGCGGGCAGATCGGGACAATCGAGGTAGATCCCGCCACTTTTACCCCCAATGGCGACGGCATCAACGACGCGGCTGTCTTTTCGTTTGCCGTGCTCAAAGTCAATGTAGCCCGGCAAGTAGCGGTGTATTTATACGACCTAGCAGGTAGGGAAGTGAGGCGTCTTTCTGAGAGGCGCAATATGGCGAATGGGCTGTATAACCTTGTCTGGGACGGACGGAACGAAGGGGGAACTTTGGTATCCCCGGGCCTCTACCTCGCCCGTATTGAGGTAGATGACGACGCGAGGGATGACAATTCGGCTGCTCGCCTAGTGGGGGTGGCGTATTGACTTTTGCGATGCGTTGGCGGTCGCACAACGCCCGCTGACACTCGCCGGGAGTGTCAGCGGGCCACAGGCCCGCCCACACGGACAATTTATCGAATTCAATTATTGCCTTGTCGAATTACTACGAACATGGGCCGCTGGTTCTGTTGCAGCGTCCGGTCGTTCTCATCGGCTTCTTAGGCGTTGACCAGCACGGCTTGGGCCGCGACTTGGCCGCGTTGAGCGGCCTGCCTCTCATCGAAGTGGACCGCTGGATAGAACACGAGGCTGGCCAGTCTTTGGTTGCCCTCGTGCAGACGCAGGGCATAAAGGCGTTGCGCCAATTAGAGGATCGCTTTCTCGCCCAAGCGCTGACCACTCGTCCGTCTGGGATCGTCGTCTTGGGCGATGGGGCGCTGATCAAAAGGGGCAATCTCCAGCAGGTACTGGACAAAGCGACGTTGGTGTATCTCAAATTGTCGCTGGCTAGCACTTATTGGAAGCTGCGCCACCAAGCCGTAAGGCCGCATCCGCTGCTGCTGCAACCGCCCGAAAGTACGGAGGAACTCCGGCCATTGTTGGCCGAGCGCCAAGGCGGCTTTGACCAAGCCCACGTGACGCTGGACCTAGACGAGATGACGCCAGAGGTCGCCCTGCGCTACTTGTTGGATAAGCTGCCCCAATGGGGACCGGGCGGCCCTTAGCTTGGGATTGCCCTACCCGGCCTCCAGCGATACTTTTTTGGCCGACATTGCCCTTGTTCCCATCCATCTCAGGAGACTTCTCATGTTAGACCCGCAGTTCCTCCTCGGCGACGAGGAGATGCAGCAGTTTATAGCCGAGGGCTATCTCACGCTCAAATCCTCACTGCCCGCCGCCCTCCACCAAGACATCTACCAGCGCACCGAAGAGGTCTTTGCCAAGGAAGGCAATCCCGGCAACAACATCCTGCCCCGCCTCCCGGCGTTGCAGCAGGTCTTTGACGATCCGGTCGTGCGCGGTGCCCTCGCTTCGGTGGTCGGGTCGGATTACGTCATGCACGCCCACCGCCACTGCCACATCAATCGAGCTGGCAGCGAGGGCGGTGGCTGGCACAAGGACAGCTATTGGGGCTATCGCAAGGTGCGCTATCATCGCAATCGGTGGGTGATGATCTTCTACTACCCACAAGACGTCACCTTGGAAAACGGCCCCACCGCGGTCATGCCCGGCACGCATTATTACAATGGCCGCGCAGACGACGAGCAGGACGAGCGGCACTTGCCAGTCCTCGGCGAGGCTGGCACCTGCACCTTGGTGCATTTTGACTTGTGGCACCGGGCTATGCCCAACAGCACGGACGCCAATCGCTATATGATGAAGTTCCAATTTACCCGCCTCAGCGAGCCGAGCCGGCCCAGTTGGAACATCCAAGCTCCGGGGTGGCCAGCCAACGGCTCAGTGCCCTCTAGCAAGCATCGAGTCGTGTGGTCGCGGATATGGGATTGGCACGCGGGCACTTCAAGTCGCGCCGGGGCCAACGGGCAAATCGCGCAATTAAGCGAGTCCCTTAACGGAACGTTAGAACAACGCTTGGCAGCGACCGACGCCCTCGGCGCGTTGGGGGAAAAAGCCGCTCCCGCACTAGACGCGCTGCTCGGTGCGCTGGGCGATGAAGCCGAGCCGGTGCGTCTCAACGCGGCGTATGCGCTAGGGTCAGTGGGTGCGGCCGCAGTGGGCCCGTTGATTGCAGCCCTCGACGACGAGAGGGAACACGTGCGGGAGCACGCAGCGTATGCGTTGGGTGCAGTGGGGGAGGAAGCTGTGGACGCCTTGGTTGCGGCCCTTGGCGATGAGCGCGAACATGTGCGGGGTTTTGCCGCGTACGCGCTGGGCGACATGGGCGCGCGGGCGGGTGCTGCAGCCGTGGCGGCTCTGTGCGCACTGAGCGACGACCCAGACGCATGGGTGCGGCGCAACGTGGCCGAGGCCCTCGGAACCATTGAGTTGAATCCAGACGCGTCTGTGCCTGCGTTGGCCGAACTGTTGGCGGACGAGGACGAGCAGGTGCGCTTTAACGCCGCGTATGCACTGGCCCACTTCGGCCCGGCGGCCGCGGCGGCCACAGACGCGTTAGCCACGGCCCTCAACGACGAGAACCGCTACGTCCAAGGGCACAGCACGGCGGCTCTACAACAGATTGGCACGCCCGAGGCCCAAGGCGTATTGCTACACCATTTGACCGCGGCGCGTTGGTGCCCCATAACGACCAAGGAGACCACGTTCTGAGCAAGTCACGTGTGAAGACTAAGGTTCACCAATACATCGGCCAGCACCAAGAGCAGTTGATTGGTAGCACGCAGGCGCTAGTCAGCGTGGATACCACCAATCCGCCGGGGCGAAACTACCGAGCGATGGCCGACGCGCTCTTGGGGTGCTGTCAGCGCTTGGATCTGCAGGCCAAGGTCCACCGCGTCCCAGACCAAGAGGTGCGCCGCGTGCTCGGCTCGGACGAGTTCCCGCGCTACAACCTGATTGCTCGGTGGGATGCGGGCCGGTCGCAGACCGTGCATTTCAATGCCCACTACGACGTGGTGCCTTGTTCCGGGCAGTGGAAATTCGGCAATCCTTTCGAGCCGGGACTGGCTGGCGATGCGCTCTACGGCCGCGGTTCTGGGGACATGAAAGGCGCAATCGCCGCGTTGCTGATGGCCGTGGAGGCGCTCAAGGAAACGGGTGCTGAGCCGGCTTTTAACATCGAGTGTTCGTTCACGGCCGACGAGGAGACCGGCGGCCAATTAGGCGCGGGATGGATCGTAAACAAGGGGCTGGTGAACGCCGATTTTGCAGTCGTCTGCGAGGGGGCGGCCGGGACACAGGTCGGCTGCGGCCACAACGGCGTGCTGTGGTTAGAGGTCGAACTGACGGGTAAGGCCGCTCACGCTTCTAGTCCAGAACAAGGAGTCAACGCCTTTGAAGCCATGGCCAGCGTAACGCAGAAGTTGCAAGCCTACAAACGGAAACTGAATGCGCCCCAGCGTTGCTACGTGGATTTCGATGGTCGGTCGCGCAATCCCACGCTCAATATCGGTGGCACGTTCTCGGGCGGGGAGGGCGACAAGATCAACACCGTGCCCGCCTATGCTCGCTTTTCGCTGGATCGCCGCTTAGTGCCTGGCGAGCAACTCGCAATAGTCGAGCGCGATCTGCGACGCACTGTGGAGCGAGCCGCTGAGCCGCCCTGCCGAGTGGCTGCGCCTTTGCGGATTGAACCTTGCGTCGTCGATGCCGAGCACGCACTGCCCCAAGCCTTTGCGCGGGCTGTGCAAGCCGTGCGCCGCCGCACCGCTAGTTACCGGCTCAGCTCTGGCTTTACGGACTTGCACTATTTTGCGATTGATGGCGGTCTGCCCGGCATTGGCTACGGGGTAAAGGGCGAGCGCGCTCACGGAGTGGATGAACGCGTGCGGGTGCGCGACTTGGTGTTGACGGCGCGCACGTACGCCGAGTTTATGCTGCGCGGTTTGGAGGCCCATTGAGCGAAAATTTGCGACGCTTCTTGTGGACGGCGTACGACCGTTTGGGTGGGCTGATTGGCTACAACTTGCTGTGGAGCGCGTTGAGCCTGCCTTGGATCGGCGGGGCGTACGCGCTTTTGCAAGTAGGGTTTGGGTTGGGTGGCTTGGGTCTGGTGGGGGCCGCGGTCCTAGCCGGTGCCTTGCTGTTGGGCGCACCGGCCACGGCAGTGCTTTTCGCCGCGGGGGCCGCTTGGGCGCGGGGCAGGGACTTTGGCCTGCGGGAGTTCTGGGCGGTTGGCCGCGCGCTTTTTTGGCGCGCCCTCGCGCTGGGATTGCTGATGGTCGCCGCGGTCGCGCTGGTGCTGGCCAACGTGGTTTTTTATCAGCGGATCGGCGGCTGGCTGGGGGTGTTTTTGGGTGGGCTGATGGTTTGGTTCCTGCTGCTGGTGGGTATGGTTGCAGTGTATGTTTTTCCGGTGCTGGTCACCCAGGAGGGGTCGGTGTGGTCCACGGTGCGCTACAGTTTTCTCCTGTCGGTTGATAATGTAAAGCTTTCGCTGGTTTTTCTGCTGACCGCAGGCTTGGCCTTGAGCCTTGGCGTCGCTTCTGGAGTAGGGTTGTTCTGCGGTGGCTTGGCGGCTTGGGCCTTGTGGATCAGCGTCGGTTTTCGCGCGCTGTTGCCCAAGTACACGGGCCAGCCGCTGCCCAATGAAGCCCCGCGTCGGCTGCGCGAACTGATCCGCCCCTGGGAGGCTTGAACATTGGACTTATCCAAACTGGTAACGGGCCGAGAAATGGCCGCGGTCGATCAGCGCACGATCGCAGAAGCAGGTGTTTCTAGCGCCGAACTCATCGAGCGGGCGGGCACAGAGGTGGTTGCGGCTATTGCAGCGCGCTGGGATGGCTTGGCTGGTTTGCAGGCTGTGGTCTTGTGCGGCAAAGGCAACAATGGCGGCGATGGATTTGCTGTGGCCCGGCTCTTGCGCACTGGCGGTGGGTCGGCGCGCGTTTTCCTCGCGGCAGACCGCGCGGACGTGCAGGGAGCTGCGGCCGAGCACTTGCGGCGTTGCGAACAGGAGGGCGGTGCCGTCGAAGTGCTCGGCGAAGACTTGGCTCCGCTCGACGCAGCGATTCAGAAAGCCGACTTGGTGATTGACGCGCTTTTGGGGACTGGATTGCGCGGGGCACCCCGTCCCGCCATGGCGTGCGTCATCGAGCGCATTGCCCATTGCGAAAGGCCGGTAGTGGCCGTGGATATTCCCTCGGGGGTCGAAGCCGACACCGGGAAGGTGCACGGCGCGGCGGTTCAAGCGATGCTGACGGTGACCTTCGGCTTGGTCAAAGTTGGGCAGCTATTCTATCCCGGCCGGTCGCATTGCGGTGCGCTGCACTTGGCCAATATCGGCTTCCCCGAGTCCATTCTGCGCGATGCGGCTTCCCAAGCTCTGTTGCTTTCTGCTGAGGGACTGGAGCCGCTCGTGCCTCGGCGGCGCGGCGACGAACACAAGGGGAGTTGCGGGACGGTGGCCGTGGTCGCGGGTTCGGTGGGAATGACCGGGGCGGCCGCGCTGACGGCGGATGCCGCGCTCCGAAGTGGTGCTGGTCGCGTCCATCTAGGGATACCTGCGAGTCTCAACGACATTCTCGAGGTCAAGCTCTCGGAGGTGATGACCCGGCCGTTGCCCGAAGTGCGTAAACGGCGCTGTTTGTCGCTGCGGGCCTTGGGTGAGATCATCGCTATGTTGACGCGGGCCGATGTCTTGGCCTTGGGACCGGGTTTGGGGCGCTACCGAGAGACCGAGGAACTGGTGAGGCGGCTGGTGTTGCAAACCGAACTGCCCCTCGTTTTGGATGCGGACGGGCTTAGTGCGTTCGCCGGGCAAGCCGAAGTGCTGAAAGGCCGCTCGGCACCGCTGGTTCTCACGCCCCACGTGGGCGAGTTCGCCCGCTTGAGCGGGTTGGACAAGCAGCGGATTGCCGATGCGCCCATGGTCGTGGCCCGCGACTTTGCCGGCGAATTCGGCGCGACGCTCGTGTTGAAGGGCGCGCCGACTGTCGTAGCGTTGCGCGATGGGCGCGTGGCGATCAACTCCACGGGCAATCCGGGTATGGCCACAGCCGGGTCGGGCGACGTGCTGACCGGGGTCATCGCCGGGCTGATGGCTCAAGGACTAGATGCGGAAACCGCAGCCTGCCTCGGGGTCTATGTCCACGGTCGGGCTGGGGATCGGGCGGTTGAGCGGCTGGGGGAATGGGGGATGCGGGCGGGCGACATAGCCGAAGAAATCGCCTTGGCCATGGTAGATGCGGCGCAGCCTGCTTGACATGTTTGAAGTGATGCTTTAATCTGGAAATGGAAGTGGAAACGGAGTGCCGGTGCGGGCGCTTCTTGGCTTTTCATTTAATTTACAAAAGTTACAGGGCTTGCTTTATGGCCGACGTCAAAGACGCCATTGAAGAAATGATCGAAGAGTCCTATTTGCTGGGCCTTTCGGAAGACGAGATCCTCGCCGATTTTAGCCGCTTTATCGATACCTGCTATACCGTTATTCAGGACAATGTAAAAAGCCGCGAAGCGCTCAGCCGCTTGGCCGAGAATTTGGCGCGCGAGAAGACCAGTACTCGCATCGCCGACCAGTCCACTGATCTAGGCAAGGTCGCGGCCAAGGACGCCCAACGGGCCTGCGCTGAAAAAGCCGCGCGCCGCAAGCGCATGGTCTTAAAAGCCATTGCCTACTACGACCCCCACCTCGTCCGCCTCATCAACGAGCAGCGCTTTCAGGTAGATCTCCAAGAAGAAGTGGCGCCCCCCAAGTTCAAGGTCAGTCAAGACCACGATTGGGAGCGCTACGGCCAGCTTTTGCTCAAGGCCGGCAGCATCACCGTAATCGCGCTCATCCTGTTCCTCATTTACCTAAGGCTTTAGGACAGTACGAGTTGATCGAGACGTGCAGTCTAGGCCCCTTCATCAAGTCGTTCGCACGAGGTCCGCGGAAAGATTGGTTCGGATGGGGATCAGGTCGGTGCGCACTCCCTGGAGTGGGATGCATACTCGGCCTACTCGCAGTCCCATGTGGTAACTACTCTCCAACTCGCCCTGTTGTACCGCCGTTCGTCCACGCCTTTCGCACTCGCTAAAACTCCATGCCCAAACGCACAGATATTCAAAAAATAATGCTCATCGGCTCTGGCCCCATCGTCATTGGCCAAGCCTGCGAGTTTGATTATTCGGGAACGCAAGCCTGTAAGGCACTGGCCGAAGAAGGTTACGAGATCGTCTTGGTCAATAGCAATCCGGCGACGATTATGACCGATCCAGAGGTGGCCGACCGGACCTACATCGAGCCGATCACGCCGGAGATTTGCGTGCGGATCATCGCCGCGGAAAAGCCGCAGGCCCTGCTGCCGACGCTCGGCGGTCAAACCGCGCTCAACACGGCGGTGGCCTTGGCCGAAAGCGGAGCCCTTGCCGAGCACAACGTCGAGATGATTGGTGCGCGAATCGACGCGATCAAGATGGCCGAAGACCGCGAGCTTTTCAAAGCCGCCATGGACCGGGCTGGGCTGGCCATGCCGCGCGGGGCCTTTGTCCACAGCCTCGAAGAGGCGCAAAAGCACCGTGCCGACTTGGGTTATCCGACGATCATTCGCCCCTCTTTTACGATGGGAGGCTCTGGCGGCGGCGTGGCGTACAACGCCGAGGAATTCGAGCGGATCGTGAGTCACGGTCTCGACCTGAGTCCAATCGACGAGGTGTTGATCGAGGAATCGGTGCTCGGGTGGAAGGAATTCGAGCTGGAGGTCATGCGCGATCACCGCGACAACGTGGTCATCATTTGCTCGATTGAAAACTTCGACCCCATGGGAATCCACACCGGCGACAGCATCACGGTTGCGCCGGCGCAGACCTTGTCCGACAAAGAATATCAGCACATGCGCGACGCGGCCATCCGCATCATGCGCGAGATCGGCGTAGATACTGGCGGATCCAATATCCAGTTCGCGGTCAATCCCACCGACGGCCGCATGGTAGTAATCGAGATGAACCCCCGGGTCTCGCGCTCCTCGGCGCTGGCTTCTAAAGCAACGGGCTTTCCCATTGCCAAGATCGCCGCCAAACTAGCCGTGGGCTACAGTTTGGACGAAATCCGCAACGACATCACCCGTGAGACTCCGGCCTCCTTTGAGCCGACCATCGACTACGTGGTGACCAAAATTCCGCGCTTTACCTTTGAGAAGTTTCCCAGCACGCCGGACGAACTCGACACCCAGATGCGCTCGGTGGGGGAGACCATGGCCATTGGCCGCACCTTTAAGGAGTCCCTGCAAAAGGGTTTGCGCTCGCTGGAGGTTGGCCGCGCGGGTTTTGGTGCCGACGGCAAGGATTTCAGCGCGGCCAAGGTGGCCGACGAGGAACTGCGCGAGAAATTGCTGCGTCCCAACTCCCAGCGCATGTTTTACCTCAAGCTAGCCATCGCCAAAGGCTACACCCACGACGAACTCTATGGCCTCACGGGCATTGACCCGTGGTTTCTCGACCAGCTCTACCAGCTTTTTGAACTCGAACAGCAACTGGTGCGGGAAGATGTGCTAGCAGATCCTGCCTTGTTGCGCCGCGCCAAGGAGTGGGGATTTAGCGATCGCCAGCTAGCGCATCTCAGTGGCTGCGACGAGGCGGGTGTCCGTCGGCGTCGCCGCGAGTTGGACATTCGTCCGGTGTACAAAACAGTCGATACCTGCGCGGCTGAGTTCGAGGCCCATACGCCGTACCACTACTCGACGTACGACCGCGAGGACGAAGTGCAGCGCTCGACGCGCAAGAAAATCGCCATCCTCGGCGGCGGGCCGAACCGCATCGGCCAGGGAATTGAGTTCGATTACTGCTGCGTCCACGCGTGTTTCGCGCTGCGCGAAATCGGCTATGAGACCATTATGGTCAACTCCAATCCCGAGACGGTCAGCACGGATTACGACACGGCCGACAAGCTCTACTTCGAGCCGCTGACGATCGAAGACGTGCTGCACATTGTCGAGCGCGAAGCCCCAGACGGCGTCATCGTGCAGTTCGGCGGGCAGACCCCGCTGAACTTGGCGGCCGAACTAGAGCGCGAGGGCGTGCCCATCATCGGCACCTCGCCGAGTAGCATCGACTTGGCCGAAGATCGCGAGCGCTTCGGCCAGTTGTTGAACGAACTGGGTATCCGCCAGCCGGCGAATGGCATGGCCTCCAGTTGTGACGAGGCGTGCGCGATTGCCGAGCAGATCGGCTTCCCGGTCTTGGTGCGGCCTTCTTATGTGCTTGGTGGGCGGGCTATGGTCGTCGCCTACGATGTCCAGGGCCTCGAAACCTACATCAACGAAGCCATTGAGGTCGCGCCCGAGCGGCCTGTGCTCATCGACCGCTACCTGCAAGGCGCAGAGGAGTTCGACGTAGATGCCGTGGCCGACGGGACGGACGTGGTAGTAGGCGGGATCATGCAGCACATCGAACACGCTGGCGTGCATTCGGGCGACAGTGCCTGCGCCTTGCCGCCCTACGACACGCCAGTCAAGCACATCGAAGCCATGCGCGAGTACACCCACGCATTGGCGCGCTCGCTCGGCGTGGTCGGCCTGATGAACGTGCAATACGCCGTCTATCGAGACGAGGTCTATGCGATTGAGGTAAATCCCCGGGCTTCGCGCACCGTGCCTTTTGTCAGCAAGGCCATTGGCCGCCCGCTGGCCAAGATCGCCGCGTTGGCCATGGTGGGGATCAGCTTGCGCGAGCAGGGTTTTACCGAGGAGGTCGCGCCCGCGCACATATCCGTCAAGGAGGCCGTGTTGCCCTTTATAAAATTCCCCGGAGCCGATAGCCTGCTGGGGCCGGAGATGAAGTCCACGGGCGAGGTCATGGGCATTGGCCACGACTTTGGCACGGCCTTCCTCAAGGCGCAGATGGGGGCGGGTTCGCTGCTGCCGTCGCGCGGCCGGGTCTTTATCAGCGTGGCCGACTGCGATAAGGAGGAGGTCTTGCCGGTGGCGCGTCGGCTGTGCGCGGCTGGGTTTGAGTTGGTGGCCACGCAGGGCACGCGCGACTTCCTCGGCAAGCACGACATCGCCGCGGAGCGGGTGCACAAAATTCACGAGGGCAGCCCACACATCGAAGATGCAATTCGCAGTCGCCAGATCGATCTGATTATCAACACCCCGCTCGACGAACCTTCTTACTACGACGACTTTGCGGTGCGTCGGGCCGCTGTCGTAACCGGCGTGCCCTATACCACCACAATGGCCGGAGCCCGGGCTGCGACCGCGGGCATTGAGGCGCTGCAACGCGCCGAACTGGGCGTGCAATCCCTGCAGGATTACCATCGGGGCTAGGAGACGGCTCGTGCGGACCGCGCCCTCGGTGCTGTTGCTGGCTTGTTGTCTGGCGATTTCTGCCTGCGTCTATTTCAATACGTTTTACAACGCCAAAAAATCCTTCCGCGAGGCCGAAAAAGAACGGCGCAAACACGAAGAGACTTACGCCGATTGGGCCTTTGATCAGGCTGGTCCCGAATTGCAGCAGCGGCGCTCGCCGCAGGCCGACCAACTCTACGACAAAGCAGTGCGCAAGGCATCCAAGGTGCTCGACGAATACAAGGAGAGCGACTTGGTTGACGACGCCATGTTCCTGATCGGCCGGGCGTATTACTGGCGCGGCGAATACCTCAATGCCCAAGAGTCGTTCCGCGACTTGGAGACCTTTTTCCCGTCCAGTCCGTACTTCGATCAAGCCCGCTACTGGCGCGCCCGCTGCCTAGAGGAGCAGCGGATTGACGACCAAGCGCAGTCGCTCTACCGAGCGTTGTTTGACGAAGCCGAGGAAAAGATCGCCGTCCAAGCGGGCCTGCACTTGGCCGAGATGGCGCACGACCGCGAGGACTACGTCGCGGCTATGCGGGAATATCGGGCGACGTTAGAAGCCTTTCCCAAGAGCGCGGTGCGCGCCCAGTTGTGGTTGCGCTTGGGCGAGGCGCTGATGGCCTTAGAGGATCCGGCCCGCTTGGATGAGGCGCTAGCGGTTTTCGACGAAGTGCTAAAGGCCGATCCCAGTGAGGATCAAAAGTACCGCGCTCGGCTCAACAGCGGCCGCACCCTCTACGCCATGGGCGCGGAGGACGAGGCCCTAGCCACATACGTCAGCTTGCTCGACGAGGGCGGCTTTCGCCGCTTTGAGGGGCGCACTCGGCTTCTAATCGGCGAGTGGTACCAGGGCCGTCGCTTGATTGACGAGGCGTTGGCCGAGTACGAGCGGGTGCGCAACGATTTTCCCCAGACACCCTCGGCGTCCATGGCCTTGTATCGCATTGGTTTGCTGCATCTGCAGGAATACGGGGATACCGAGCTGGGGCGAGAATACCTTGAGGAGAGCAGCCGCGAGAGTCCGGGAGCGCAGGGTGTGCTTTTGGCGCAGGAGATGCTGGGACACATGCGCCGGCTGGAGCAGATCCAGCGCCAGATCCACCGCGCCGATTCGCTCTACGCCGACTCGCTGGGCGCGGTGCAGGGGCCGCTGTTGTGGCGGGCAGCGGAGGCTTCGGCCGACACGGTGGTGGTGGCGCGGAGTTTGGATGTGCTGGACGACCTATTCAGCGCGTGCGAGCTTTATCGCGACGACATCGGCCAAGCCGATTCGGCCCGCGCGTACTACGAGGAAGTAGTACGTCGTTTCCCAGACAGCGACCAATTGCCCCGCGCCGTGTACAGCCTCGCTTGGATCGAGCTGCAAATGCGCGGCGACCAAGAGACCGCTAGGCCCCATTTGCTGCGGCTGATTGAGGGATTTCCCACTTCGGCCCACGCCAACGAAGCCCGCCGCTTGTTGGGGCAAAAGCTCGAGGCCACAGCCGAAGAGCTAGCGGCCCGCGAGTTTGCGCGGATCGAAACATTGCGCCTAGCACAGCCCGAAGCTACCGAGGCGTACCTCCCCTTGCTGGATAGTTTGAGCCATGCCTTCGCCGGTACGCCGAGTGGCGGTCAAGCGGCGTTCTTGGCGGCCAGTACCTACGAGAATGTCGTTGGCGATACGGTCGCAGCCGAGCAGCGCTATCAATTATTGCGCGAAGAGTTTGCCGAGACGCGGTTTGGCAAGCTGGCCCAGCAGCGGTGGGAAGCCCGCGAGGAAAAGCTCATCGACAAGCTGGAACGCAGCCTGAAGGCGGTTGGCGGCCAGCTCGGCCCGGGGGAGCGGATTGAATTGCTCGCCTTGGAGCCGGACACGCTCGACACGGTGGCGTTGGCGCGCAAATACGTCGGCTTTGCCGAGCGCGCGCAGCGGCGCGGGGACGTTGCGCTGGCCCGAGATTTTTACGAGCGGAGTATCAACCAGCAGGTCGCCAACCCGCGCGCCCTGTATCAACTCGGCAACATCAATTGGGAGGAGGGCTATTTCAACGACGCCATTGAGTTCTACCGTCAGGCCCTATCCTTTGACAAGAGGAATCTCAACCTCTACTACCGGCTCTGGCGTGCCTTTACCGAGCAGGGGGTAGAGGACTCGGCCAACTACTACCTGCGGGAGGTTGCACGGCGCGATCGGAACAGCGCACAGATTCGCTTTTTGTTGGAAAAGTACCCGGATTTTCAGGGGGGCCAGGACCGCGAGGACTTGGACGTAGAAGCGATGATCGAGCTCGACTTGTCGATCCCTCCCGATGAGCTAGGGTGGAAGGAGGGCGACTTGGCGCTGAGCGATTGGCCGCTGGTGCGGCAGGTGGTACGGCCAGTCTATCCGACGGCTGCCGAGGATTCGGTCGAGGTGTTGCTCGACGTGTTAATCGACCGCGAGGGACGGCCCGAGCAAGTGGAGGTCTTTCGCGGAGAACCTCCTTTTGTCGAGAGCGCGGTGGATGCGGCGTATGGCTATAGTTTCTATCCCGCGGTGCGCCGCAACGGCGAGGAGATCAAGGCTTGGGTCGAGTTGGCCGTGCCGTTTGGACTGACACAAGGCGAAGAGGAAGAGCCGTGATTGACGAGCAAGCGCGTCTGCTGAGCAACCGCGAAGTCGCCGCGGACTTCTATTTGGCGCGTCTGAGCGCACCGCACATTGCTGCGCGGGTCGAGCCAGGTCAGTTCGTCAACATCGAGGTCGGCGCGGGAGTCGCTCCCTTGTTGCGCATCCCGCTGAGCGTGAGTGGCGTCGAGCGCGAGGCTGGTATTATCGAGGTATTGTACGAAGAAGTAGGGCCTAAGACTCGGGCGCTGAGCCAGTTCGGGCCGGATGCAGTCTTGCCGACCCTTGGCCCGCTGGGCAAGGGGTTTGTGCTGCCGTCCGAGGACGCGCGCGTCGTACTGGTCGGCGGCGGCATTGGCGTGCCGCCGCTACTGTACTGGGGATTGGTGCTGAGGCAGCGAGCGCATCAGACTGCGCTGTTGGTCGGGGCGCGGACGGCAGACAAGCACCTGCCGAGCGAGTTGTTGGCACCGGCTGCGGACGCAGTGCACCTCGCCACCGACGACGGCAGCCTTGGGCACGCGGGCTTGGTCACCGATCTGTTGCAGCACGAGCTAGGTGAAAAAGGGCCGTGCGCGGTCTATTGCTGCGGCCCGCACGGGATGATGGAGGCCGTGGCCGCCATCTGCCTAGAGGCCCAAGTTCCGTGTCAGGTTTCCCTCGAAGAGTACATGGCTTGCGGCATTGGCATCTGCGTGGGCTGTGCCGTCGAGTTGGCGACGGCAAAAGGCGATACGGACTATGGCCGCTACGCCCGCGTCTGCGTGGATGGGCCGGCGTTCGACGCGCGGCAGATAAAATGGGGCAACGCATGGCCGACTTGAGCATAGACTTTGCCGGTGTGCAACTGCGCAACCCGGTGCTGCTGGCCTCGGGCACCTGCAACTACGGTCAGGAGCTTTTGCCGCTGACCGATTTTGCGCGTTTGGGTGGGTTGGTCACCAAAACCATTACCCCGCAGCCTCGGGGCGGCAACCCTCCCCAGCGCATCGTCGAGACGCCAGCCGGGATGCTCAATTCCATTGGCTTGCAAAACCCTGGGCTGGCGGCTTTTGTCGAGAAGCAATGGCCCTTGCTGGCCAGTTTGGACGCGCAGGTGGTGGTAAATATTGCCGGATTCTCAGTCGAGGAATTCGGGCAGATGGCGGCGAGCCTTGAAGCGTTGGAGGGCATTGCTGCGCTTGAAGTCAATATATCTTGCCCCAATGTCGAGGCCGGAGGCGACAATTTCGCCACCCGGCCCCAGACCGCGGCCGCAGCCATTGCCGCGGTCCGCAGCCGCACTCAGCGGCCGGTCATCGCCAAGCTGACGCCCAATGTCACAGATATTGCCGAGATCGCCCGCGCCGTAGTGGATGCGGGAGCGGATGCAGTCTCGCTGATCAATACGCTCGTTGGCATGGCCATTGACGTGGAGCGGCGGCGGCCTGTCTTAGGCGGTACTACCGGCGGCTTGTCCGGCCCGGCGATTAAGCCGGTGGCCCTCGCCATGGTGTGGAAGGTAGCTCAAGCGGTTGACGTGCCCGTCATGGGCATCGGCGGCATCACCACCGCGAGCGACGCGCTAGAGTTCATGGTCGCCGGTGCTTCTGCCGTTCAAGTCGGCACGGCCAATTTCGCCAACCCCAACGCCGGCGTCGAAATCGTCGAGGATCTCCACGCCTATTGCGACGAGCGCGGCATTGACCGGATCGCCTCGCTGGTGGGCAGCTTGCGGGTTAGCTGATCCATACACGTGAACGCACTGGTGTACTTGAATTCGCAGCCGATTCGGCACCTGCTAGCCAGTCCACTTCAAATATTCTGAACCCGCACACATCCTTGTTTTTTTAAAGCAACGCTTTAAATTTGCAAGATATGATCCCACGCCGGACTCATAGAATCATTGCCAACGCCTTGGGCCGACAAGCAGCGGTCGCCCTAATCGGGCCGCGTCAGGTTGGCAAGACCACGCTCGCTTACGAGATCGCGGAGCGTGCGGACGCACTGTACCTAGACCTCGAATCGAGTGTCGATCGGGCGAAACTCGTCGATGCGAGGCTCTTTCTCTCCGAATACGAAGATCGTTTAGTCGTTCTCGACGAGATCCATCGTGCGCCCGGGCTATTTCCCGAGCTCCGCGGCATGATCGACCAAGGCCGGAGACGCGGCAAGCGGACGGGACGGTTCCTAATTCTCGGATCGGCGTCCGTAGATCTGCTCAGACAGTCGGGGGAGAGTTTGGCTGGACGGATCGAGTACGTGCCGCTCAATCCGTTTGACGTGCTGGATGTGTCGCCGGAGGTCGCGTCCACGACCGAACTGTGGGTGCGCGGTGGATTTCCCGATAGTCTCTTGGCGGCGAGCGGCGATGACAGCCTAATTTTCCGCCGCAACCTGATTCGCACCTACTTGGAACGGGACGTATCCGAGTTTACCGGACGGCGCATACCGGCCGAGACGCTGGAGCGGCTGTGGACCATGCTCGCGCATAGCCAGGGTGCGCTGCTGAATGCATCGAAATTAGCCGCTAGCTTGATGGTTAGTAGCCCAACGGTGGCCGGCTACATCGATTTGCTGGTTGATCTGTTGTTGGTGCACCGCCTGCGGTCGTTCCACTCCAGCTCTGGAAGGCGCCTCGTTAAGTCCCCCAAAATTTACATCCGAGATAGCGGTCTGGTTCACGCTCTGCTTGGCCTTGATAGCCACAATGCACTCATTGGCCATCCGGTCGCCAGTGCTAGTTGGGAAGGGTTTGTCATCGAGAACCTGTTGGCGGCGGCCCCGCCCGGAACCGCCGCGCACTTCTATCGCACCCAAGCCGGGGCCGAGATTGACTTGGTACTGGAGTTGCCGGGCGAGAGCGCACCTTGGGCCATCGAAGTCAAACTGGGGTTGACGCCTAGCATTGGCCGCGGGTTCTACAACGCCTACGAGGACGTCGCGCCGCAACGGGCCTTCATTGTTTACTCGGGCGATGATCGCTACCCACTCTCAACGGACGTCGAAGCGATTGGCCTACGGGCTATGGCTGAGCTACTCTACGAGCAGGTGCGCGGCAGTGATTGAATCCTATACCACGACTAGCAGAAATTATCCGCGTCTAAATTGCCCCGCCAAGTTGAGAGAGAATCCCGTCAATGTCGGCGAATTCAAGGTTTGTCCCTCCCCGTAAGTGCCCACAACCTCAAAGCGATGTTCGCCTAATAATAGCACCATCGCGGTTTTTGCATTGGGGTCCACAAGCCAGTATTCCTTCACGCCGTGACGGGCATACAAATCGAGCTTGAGCGTTCTATCGCGCTCGGCCGTGGATGGCGACAGGACTTCGACAATTAGGTCGGGTGCGCCTTGAATGTTCTCGCGGGTGACGATGTGCGCTCGCTTAGAGGAGACGAACAGCAGGTCTGGCTGCACCACATCCGTGTCTGAAAGCACCACATCGGTGGGGGAAATGTACACCTCCCCCAAGTTGCGCTCATCCGAGAATAACTTCATTGCAAGGTAGAGATTACCCAAGACGTACTGATGAGCCGTAAGCGGTGCTGGCTCCATAACCAACAACTCCCCATCCAACAGCTCGTAGCGCTCGTCGTCAGGCGTCTTCAGATAGCTCTCGTATGTAAGTTTGGTTTCTGTACTGGCCATAGTTGCATTCCTCCACTGACGTTCTGATTTATCTATACTGTGAATGTCGTGCAATGGCAACCCCTCCGTAGCCTGCTACTGCAGCGGCACAAAGCGCACGGGTAGGAGTTTGCGCTGGCTGAGGCCGGTCGCGCTGCGCTCTAGCAAGACCAAGTGCTGTCGTTGGGTGCCTAGCGGGAGAATGAAGCGGCCGTTAGGTGCTAGTTGTTCGGTTAGAGCAGGTGGGATAGTAGCGGGCGCAGCCGAGCAGACGATGGCGTCAAAAGGGGCCTCCTCGGGCCAGCCCATGCGGCCGTCGCCGACGCGGAGAGCTACATGCTCATAGCCTGTGTCGGCGAGCACGCGACGGGCCTGGGCGGCGAGTTCGGGAAAAAATTCAATGCTATAGACTTGGCTGGCTAGTTCGGCGAGCAGGGCGGTCTGGTACCCAGAGCCGGTGCCAATCTCCAAGACCCGTTCCTCGTCCCGTAGGCCGAGAGCCGAGAGCATGTAGGCCACTACGTACGGCTGCGAGATGGTTTGCTCCGCGCCGATGGCGAGCGGATGATCGGCATACGCGTGGGCGCGCAGGGCTTCCTGGACGTAGCAATGCCTTGGGACGCGGTCAAACGCCGCGAGTACTCGCGGGTCGCGAATGCCGCGTTGGCTGAGTTGCTCGCGCACCATAACGCGGCGTTGGTCGGCGTAGGAAGTCATTGTGCGCTATGGAGAAGGGCTAGTGCTGCGTCTATTGCGGCCGCCGTGGGGATTGCCGCGATGTCTGCGGAAGGTGCTTGCAGGATGTGGCTGCGCTTGCCGCGCGGTGCCCACCGCCGGGGATCGGTGGGGCCAAACAGCGTCAGAGTCGGGGTGCCGACGGCCGCGGCTATGTGCCCGGGGCCGGAGTCGCTGCCGATGAAGAGCGCGGCTTTGGCGAGTAAGCCGGCGAGGGAGCGCAGGTCTGGGGGATGGAGTGCCGGCAGGTTGCCGACGGCGAGTTGGCGTTCGCGTTCGACCGGGCCGCACAGGAGCGCGGTATGCCAGCCTTTTTTTTGCAACGCGCTGGCGAGGGCGTGAAAATTTGCCGCGGGCCAGCACTTGGCTGGCGAGCCGCTGCCTAGGTGGATGACGACTTCGGGCGCGGAGGGGAGCGCATCTACATAGCCGTAGTCGCCGGGCCGCAGTTCGATGTGCGGAGTGGGGTTGCAGACGGGCAGGCCCCATTGCCGCAAGGGGCTTAGCAAGTGATCGACGATGTGGCCGCGAAAATCGGCAGGGGGTCGCGGGTCCCACAGCAGCACGGGGCCAGCGACGGCTCGGCGCAGTTGCGGGCCGAAGTGTTGTTGGGCATCGACCGCATAGGCTAGCACGCGCTGCGTCGCGGCGAAGAGTTGGCGGGTGGCCGAGGGAAGCGGCCCATCGCGGTGCAGGGCAATCAGACGCGGGTCTTCGCTGTCGAGGATGGAGGCTGCTGGGCCGAGCGCTAGGGTCGCCGGGCGGCCGATGAGGCGCAAGTCGGCGGCGGGAAAGGCCCGGCGCACGGCATTGATAGCGGGCAGGGTGAGGACGAAATCGCCGATGGCCCCGCCGCGAAATATGGTTATCGCGCTCAATTTTGTCGCTCCACTGCGGGAGTCGCTTGCTCACTATAGCATTTTTGCGTAATTTTTACAATTCTGTTTGCTAGACAACTATTTGAAGGAGTTGGCCTTATGGGGGCCTTGATTGGCAAGAAATTGGGAATGACGCAGGTGTACAACGACCGCGAGGAGCTCACGCCAGTGACGATCGTCGCGGCCGGCCCTTGCCCGGTAGTACAAGTGCGGACCGAAGAGGACAATGGATATACGGCCTTGCAACTGGCATTCGACGAGGTGCCAGAGCGCAAGCTGACCAAGCCACAAAAGGGCCATCTGGACAAGGCCGGTGTGAGCGGGCATCGCATCCTGCGCGAATTTCGCGGTGAAGAGGGCGAGTTCGAGGTCGGCCAAGTCTTGGACGTGAGCCAGTTTGAGGTTGGCCACCGGGTCAAAGTGACGGGCAAATCCAAGGGTAAAGGATTTGCCGGAGTGGTCAAGCGCCACGGTTTCCGCGGCAAAAACGCCAGCCACGGCACGCCCGATACCATACGCCACGGCGGCTCCATCGGCCAAGGCACGACGCCGGGTAAGGTGTGGAAGGGCAAGAAAATGCCTGGCCAGATGGGTAGCAAGCGAGTCTCCACCAAGGGGTTGACCGTCGAGCGGATCGACGCGGATCGCAACTTGCTTTTCATCAAGGGGGCGGTGCCAGGGGGAACCAACGGCTACGTCCTGATCCAGACCATCTAAACCCCCCTGACTTAAGAGCTTTTGCGAGGCGGTGCCCGGTGTGGCATCGCCTCTTTTTTTATCCCGGCGGCCACTGCATGGGGCGGCCGCCGAGCAGGTGGACGTGGAGGTGATCGACCGTTTGCCCTCCGTCGGCACCGGCGTTGATGACTAAGCGGTAGCCCGCTGCGGCTAAGCCCTGCTCTGCGGCGATCTGGCTGGCCTTGAGCAGCAGGTGGCCGAGCAGGGGGCCGTGCGCGGGAGCGGCGTGTTGCACGCCGGCGACGACTTCCTTGGGTATGACGAGGATGTGCGTCGGGGCTTGGGGCTGGATGTCGCGGAAAGCCAGACAGTCGGAGTCTTCATAGACGATGTCGGCGGGAATTTCGCGGCGGATGATTTTGCTGAAAATAGTCTCTTCGCTCATCGGCCTTTCTCGCATGGCATAGGGGATTAGTTGCGGCGGATTATAGGCGCGGCGGCTGGGGACGTCAAGCGGGCACTAGCTATGGATTTGAGCATCGTCATACCTGCGTACAACGAAGAGAAGCGGATTCTCATCGCCTTGGAGCAGACGCTCGCATTGCTGCAGCAGCGTCCGTGGTCCTATGAATTGTTGGTCATAGATGATGGCAGCACCGACCGCACGGTCGCCTGCATTGCAGAGTACGCCCGCGCGCATCCGCAAGTCCGCTGCATGCAAAACGACCGCAATCGCGGCAAGGGCTATTCCGTGCAGCACGGCGTGGCCGAGGCTCAGGGCCGGTACATCGGCTTTATGGACGGCGACTACAAGACCGACATTGCCGCGCTCGATCAGGTGATACCCTTGTTGGCAGCCGGGTGGGACGGGGTGATCGGCGATCGGACGCTGAGCGCGACCGAATTCGTCATTGCGCGTCGTCGCTACCGGCAGTGGGGGAGCGAGGCGTTTGGCTGGCTCTTGCGCGCGCTGATGGGCTTGGGCGAGTTCGGCGATACTCAGTGCGGATTTAAGTTTTTTCAGGCCGCGGTGGTGCACGACCTCTGCGCGCGGCAGCAGATTGCCGGGTTTATGTTCGACGTGGAACTGCTGCTGCTGGCACGCCAATTGGGTTTCCGCATTGCGAAGATTCCCGTAAAGTGGCGTTTTGACCCGGACAGCCGCTTTAATCCGGTGACCGGGACGCTGGCCAATCTCGTGGATTTGGTGCGGATCCGCTGGGTGCATCGCCGCCGGCAACGTATCCGCAGATGAACGCAGATGAACACAGATGAGAGATGATGTCTAAGACGGCTTCTTAGTTGTCAATCTCTGTCGTCAATCTCGCGGATCAAGGCGGCTAAGCGCGAGAGGCACACGGTGAGAAAAATCTCTTGGGCAACGAGCGACTCTTGCCGCACCGGGCTGTTGATGAAGCGGCCGATGGCGATGAGAACTACGTACACTGAGAGCACGTCGTAGGCTTGGTCACTGGTGGCGGAGAGTCCGTCGCGCACGGTGCGCACGACCTGCCGCATGGCCTCGATTAACGCCTCTTCTTTTTCTTCTTCATAAGCGACGACCACCTCCCGACACAGGGTCTTTAACTGCGCGCGGTCTTCGGTGTCGATGCAGCGGGCCTTGCCCAAGGAGTCCGTTGCCCGGCGCAACAGGCGGGTGATGGCGGCGACGCGGTCGGTATCCTCGCGCGAGAGCAAGCGGTAGAATTGGTCGCCAGCGCCGAGTGCGCGGCAGACCCCGTTGAGCATTTGCAAGCGCACGGCCGGGGAGGGGAAGTCGGTTAGGCGGTCTAGCGCGGGTTTGACGATGCGGCGGTCTTGGCGCTCGCCGAGGACATCGACTAGCGTCGGGAACGTCAGGGGATCGAAATCGCTGCCAAAGTGCCAAAATAGAAGCTCGTGGACTTCGTCTCCGCGGAGGCTGGCTAGGCCGCGGATGGCGCTGATGCGGACTCGGGGATCGGCGTCGCTCAGCGCCTCGACCAGCGGATCGATGCTCGTGGAGGATCCAAGGCGTCCCAAGGCCTCGGCGGCTTCGCTGCGGATGTCCGAGGCCCCGTCGAGCAGCTCGCGCACTAAGGGTTCGGTGGCGCTTTCCGACCGGCTCTCGCCCAAGGCGCGGGCCGCGGCGCGGCGCACTTGGGGGCTGGCGTCGGCCAGCGCCTGGACCAATTGCTCGATGGCGAGAGGATTGCCCGAACGGCCCAGGGCCTCGGCGGCGCGCGCTCTGGTTCCCTCGGCCGTGGCCAAGCTGAAGATGGTGGCGTTGTAGGCGTAGCTGAGGACGTTGCCGCGCAGCATCCGCGAGAGTAGGCTGCGCGAGGTTGCGCTCCGCGCGTCCTTGACGGTGCGGAGGAGAAACAGAGGCGCTAACCGGACCAAGGCGCTGAGGGCAAAGATGACTTGTAACTCGCCCATGGGTACGCCGAACACAGAAAAGCGCAAGCCGTCTAGTTGGGCGACGAGCAGGCCGCCCAACAAGGGGCCGAGCGCGCCCATTAGGTTGACCGTCACCGACCAAGTTGCTAGATACATCGTGCGTTTTTCGCCTTGGGGCAACAGGCCGTAGAGCAGGGGGTTGATGCCCACTCCGATCCCGGAGAATAGAATGCCGCTCAGGACCAAGGCCACAGGTACTAAGTGGTAAGCCCCTGGCTGATTAAAGGTCCAAATAAGAGGCAGGAACGCGGCCGGCGTCATCAGGATTTGCAGGACGGGTCTGGCACCGAAGCGGTCGATGAGGCCAGCCCAGAGCCGATAGCCAGCAATGCTGGTCAGCATGAACAGGGCGTTGAAAATCGAGACCTCGGTATAGGAGATCTGCAGGCGGTCGAGCATGAAGACGCTGTAGAGCGGCCCAGCCAGCCCAATGCCAAAAGTCCACAGGCCAAAAAAGAGCGCGGCGCGGCGGAAGTTGGCGTCGTAGAAGGGCTGCACAAGGTCGCGCAAGCGCGTGCTTTGTTCGTCGCTGGCGGTCGTCTGTTGGGGAAAGGGGGCGCGGAAGAGGTTTAAGTAGCCCAAGAATCCAAAGAGCGACCCGGCGGCAAAGACCCAGACAAAGCCGCCTCCGTCGGGGAAAAGGTCGAGGAATTGGCCGATCGCAAAACCGGCAATCATGGCCACTATGGTGCTGACGATGGTCTGGCGACTGGCAAAGCGTGCGCGGATATTCTCCGGCACGGCGTTGGCGATCCAAGTGCTGTAAAAGGGCGAGATCGCATAGCCGCTGAACATGCTGAGGCAGACCATGGCCACCAGGGCCGGGAGACGATACTGCTCTGGGACGAAGAGGGGGATGATTAGCGGCAGCCCGCGGAAGACGATTTCCACGCAACCACCGACGACGACAAAGCGCTTCTTGTCGCGGACGCGGGCGCTCAACAGGGGGGCGAGCAATTGCGTCAGGGCTAAGAAGTACGCGGCCGAAGTGAAGAGGGCGATAAAGGCACCGTCGGCACCTAAGTACAGCGCGAAACCAGTAAAGGCCGCCGTCCCCAACCCACAGGCTTGCCCCCAAGCGCCCCACAAGCCGCTGGCGACGACGAAGGAGCGGAGGGCGCGATGCACTTGGCCGCGCGAGAGAGAAGGTGCATTTGCCATAGCAAAAAAATATCGTTGCGATGTCAGAAAAGGGCAACGAACTTTGCCTGTAGGATTTTATTGAAACCACGACAAAGGAGGCGGATTATGGCACTCAAGATGGGATACGCGACCCTGCGCTGGCGGCAGCCGGATTTGACAAAGGCCCTGCCCGAACTCAAAAAGGCCGGCTGGGCCGGCTGGGAGGGGCGGTTGCCGCTCGATTGGTTGGGGCCGCCGAAGCGGCTGAAGCAAGTGTGCGAGGACGCGGACATGCCGCTGTGCGTATTTACGGCTAGTGGCTCGCCCGAAGACCGGGACTGGGAGCACACCGAGCGCAACAAGCGGCGGATGGATTTCGCCGCCGAGATGGGCGTGGATTGCTTCATGTTTATGAGTGGCCGCAAGCCGGAGGGGAGGCCGTCGGAACGTGCTGATATCGAGCGGGCGGCTGAGGGGGCCGAGTTGTGGGCTGAGTACGCGGCCCAGTACGGGCTGGAGCTAAGCTACCACATCCACACCAACTTGCTGGTGGATTCGGCCGAGGACTGGCGGCTATATATGAGTTTGTTGGATAAAACGAAGCTGTGTATTGATGTCTCGCACGCCGAGTTGTGGGACTACGATCCAGTGCAGTCGCTGACGGATTTTTGGGATCAGCTCAACTACGTCCACCTACAGGACTATATATCTTGCACAGTGCGCGAGCCGGGGCGCTACAATCCCGAATGGGTTTCAGTCGGCGAGGGCGAGTGCCTCGACTTTGCCGGGGTGCTCAACACGCTCGCCGAGCGGGGCTTTGACCGCTGGGTGACCAGTTGTCCGGGCGAACCGGTCTACGAGGGCGAGGATCCAGTCAGCGAGGCGCGGCGGAGTGCGGGGATGCGTCAGTATTTGCGGGGATTGGGGTACTAGTGAGCAGGGTATGACAGAGCCAGATCTATTAACCATAAACTACGAAGAGCAGGACCGTCAGGTGTCTTGGCGGGGTGTAAGTATGAAAGATGGCGATGCGTTCAATTCGTTTATGTCCGACGAAGTTTCGTCACGGCTTTGCGATGAAGAAGGTAAGGCCGAATTTGAAACGTATCTTCAAAACTTAGCCAACACGGGATTCGCTCGAGATAGCCTTGAGGAAATTCTGGCAGCCGGAATAAGCGAAAAACCAAGTTGGGCGGTGGGCGAAGCAATGGCTGAAGCATACTTGAGTCGCGATTATAAAATCACATGGCCTTGGAACACGGAACGCGACAAACGGCATCCTAATGCGAGCCTTCCGGGTGCAGATCTGGTCGGCTTTATAGTTGAGGGCGAGGCTACACGCCTCGTGCTAGGTGAGGTGAAATCATCCACTGACATCAAAACGCCACCGAGTGTAATGAGCGGTCGGAGTGGTTTAATGCACCAGATAGACAACTTAGCAAACGATCTGTCCTTGGTTCGTCAACTTCTCGAGTGGCTTTTACCCCGTTGTAAAGGGCCGGTCTATGAAACATCATTCAAGGCAGCGGTTGGGCTATTCCTTGAGTCGGGAAATAAGGCACTTGCGCTCTTTGGGGTTCTGATTCGGGATACGCAGCCCAATGAGCTAGATTTACAGGCACGAGGGCAAACTATGGCGGGAAAACTGGAATACCCGACAACATGCGACTTGAGCGCAATATATCTGCCTTGCGCCATCGGTGACCTTCCATCTCGCATACCTGGAGGTGCGCCATGAGTCATTGGCTGCTTGAAGAACAGGAAGAGATACGCCAACAGGCGCTGAACCTAGCTCAACGTGCACAGAATTCGCACAAACTGGCAGACGAAAAATTGATCCGACGTGCTGCTGACGTGCTGGAAATAGCTGTGCTCGATCTCGTGCTTGAGGACGCAGCGCATGATGAGGAAAAACAAAGGGAATTGCAACGCGCCGCTGCTGATGCCTTTTGCTTGCTGCGTGCCTTGCCCCGTCCGGCTGAGCCATTCGATGCCGGGAAATTCCTATTGAGAGCCGGCAGCCTCGCCGTATTGGGAGATAAAGGGACTGACGCAGAGCAGTGGTTGGAGAAGGAACCTTGGGCTGAGCTTCCCGTTGATTCGGAAAATTGGCACAAGCGCACTTGGGCAACAGTCCTTGATGTTTGGCTACGACTAATCCGCAAGCGCTATACCGACCTCGGCGCAGTCTTGAAACAAATCTCTCGCCTGCGCAATGACCAATCTGATTTTGAAAAGAAGTATCTTGTAGAACAAGAACCGGCCCATGCCAAGGCGATCGCGCTCGAATTGATCGGACTCTACCATCTCGCCAAGGCAGCCGAGATTTTAGTCCGCTACATGACCGATGATGTCGTGGACGGAAAACACCAGATACGCCAATCGCTCGATACGCATTTTGGACAGGTACTAGCCGTCTGCGGACATGCGCGAATGATCGATATGGAACTACTCGGTCGTCTGCTTGCCGCTAGTGCCATGCAGATGACCGAAGAAAAGGGGCTAACGCATACCCACCGCTCCCTAGCCTCGCAAACAGCCGAAAAGGTGCCAACGTATATGCCAGACCAAACGGAGTTTGTACCGGGTCAAATGGTCTTCTTGAAGTCCAATCCCTCGCTGAGAGGGGCGGTAGTAAAGGTTCTCTCGGGACAGGCTGAAAATCGGGTCGAGGTGTTTATGGGTAGCAGCGTACAGACGTATTACGCTTCCCAGTTGCAGGCCGAAGATCAGGCCGATGATGCCTTGCAGCCGCTTTCGCGCGACCTGTTTCACGCGCACCTGACCGCGCTACAGATTCGGCATCCCAGCCTATCGACATTGTATTCGCTGAACGCGGCGCGCGTCAATTTCATCCCGTATCAGTTCCGGCCTGTACTGAGGTTCATTCGGTCGGACCGTCCGCGCCTGTTAATCGCGGATGGCGTCGGGGTTGGCAAGACCATTGAGGCCGGATTGATCTTGCGTGAGTTGCAGGCGCGGCGGGAGATCAAATCTGTACTCATTATATGTCCCCGTCCGTTGGTGACCGAGGAGAAATGGAAGAGTGAGATGAAGCGGTTTGGCGAAGATTTCACCGATTTGGACGGCCCGACGCTGAGGTATTGCATTAAGGAAATGGATCTGAATGGCGAATGGCCCGTTCAGCATCAGAAAACGATTCTCCCGTACTCGTTGTTCAACAAAGAGCTTCTTTACGGGCCAGAAGGCGGAAGAAGGCGGGGAAAAGGGCTATTAGATTTGGACCCACCGCCGCGTTTCGACCTCGTGATAGTGGATGAAGCGCATCACATCCGCAATCCGAACAATTATCAAGAGGCCGTTCGGTTTTTCTGTGACTACGCCGAGGCTGCGGTCTTTTTAACCGCGACCCCGATCCAGCTAGGTAGCGAAGACCTGTTTGTGCTGCTAAATGTGCTGCGGCCCGACCTGATTCAGGATATGGAGAGTTTTGAGCACATGGCCGCGCCGAATCCGTTTATCAATAAGGCGGTGGATCATGCGCGGACCCAAGCGGCGGATTGGACGGATCGAGCCCTGGGTGCGCTTGACGGAGCGGCCGCTACGGGTTGGGGACGAGCCATTCTCAGCCGCAATCCTGAATTTAAGCGGGTCAGGGGGCAACTTGCTGAGGGCTGCGTAGCTGCGGATGAACGTATCCAACTCATTACGGATATGGAAGCGCTGCATACTCTTGCGAGCATGATCAACAGGACACGGCGGCGCGATATTGGGGAATTCACCGTGAGGAAGCCGAAGACGAGAGATGTTGAGTTCACTCCCAGCCAAAAGCAGCTTCACGACGAATTACTCGCTGTTCAGGCGGACATATTCAGTCGGCTTCACGGGGATAGAAATATCAAATTTATGATGACCACGATTAGACGTCAGGCCGCAAGTTGCTTGTATGGATTAATCCCCTTCCTCGAGAGCATTCTGAATCGCCGGCTTGACGAATTGGAATGGGAGGAAGCCGACGATGGGGAACCCGTCCCCCCAAGTGATGCTGTCAGCGCGATCCGATCCCATATCGAGGGTGTACTAGAGAAAGCACGTGGGCTTGATCCTCGCGATCCAAAGTTTGAGGCACTACGTACAGTCATCCGGGAGAAGCAAGACTTGGACAACAACAAGGTCATGCTGTTCAGCAGCTTTCGCCACACGCTGTATTATCTTTATGAGAAGCTCAATGCAGACGGTGTGCGCGTCGCCATGGTCCACGGCGGGACGCCGGATGAGGAACGCGTTGAAATGCGGCGTCTGTTTGAGAAGCCGCGCGAGGACAGCGATGCTCTCGATGTCTTGCTGTTTTCAGAGATTGGTTGCGAGGGCTTGGATTACCAATTCTGCGATTGCATTGTGAACTATGACTTGCCTTGGAATCCGATGCGTGTTGAGCAGCGGATCGGTCGCATTGACCGCAACGGCCAGAAGAGTCCGAATGTCGCCATCGTCAACTTGATTACGCCGGGGACTGTTGACGCGGACATTTATGAGCGTTGCCTCAAACGCATCGGCGTATTTGAGCAGGCTCTCGGCTCTAGTGAAGAGATCCTCGGGGAGATTTCCAGAGAAATAAAGAACATTGCCGAGAACTATGCCTTGAGCGAAGCGGAGCGTCAGGCCCAACTCCAGCAGTTAGCAGACAATGAAATTCGCTTGATACAAGAACAGGAAGGGTTGGAACAGAAGCAGATGGAGCTTTTTGGGATTCGCCTCCCTGAAGACCAGATGAAGAGGGAGATTAGAGACGCTTCGAGCTTTTGGTTGACGCCGGGTTCGTTGCAAAGGCTCGTCGCGCTCTATTTACAGCAGCGATGTGGGGAAGAGCGGGATTTCATTCTCGGCGAGAAGCCTCTGAAAACGCTAAGGCTTGCACAGGATGCACGAAACCGTTTGTTGCGCGATTTCCAAAAACTCCCTAGGCAGAGCACCTATCGAGAATGGGAGACGTGGCTGAAAGGGGACGACCAGTATCTGCAAATAACCTTTGAGCAGGATTGTGCCACACAGAATCCAGAGGCTGCTTTCGTCATGCCGCTGCATCCTTTGGTGAAACAGGCAGCCCGATTTTTTGATAGTGATGAACGGGCCGTCGTACATCTGAAGGTGCGGGACGATGATGTGCCCACTGGCCGGTATCAATTCGTCGTTTATCAGTGGCGGTTTTACGGCATCCGGGAAGATTTAAAGCTCAAGCTAGTTGCCTCGTCGGATGCAGTAGAGCCGCATTTGGGCCGCCTTTTAAAGAGGGCGGAGGATGCCGAGACAGGGGAACAGGGCGAGTGGGACGAACTGGAGACGCAGCATCATCGGCTGTGGTCTGAGGCACGGACAGAACACCAGCAACGGACTCAGGAGTTAGCAGCGTACCGCAGAGAGAGTTTGGCGACGAGCCATCGGGCGCAGATGGCACTTCTCAGAGAGCAGCTTGAAAAGGCAAGTGATGAGAACATACAGAGAATGCGGCAGTCGCAGATAGGCCGAGCAGAGGCTGACTACAACCGGCGCGTTGAGGAGTTGGATAAGGCCGAGGAGAAAATCGATATTGTGGCTGAGCCGGTGGCGTATGGAATTATAGAACTGCAAGGGGAAGGGTAACATGCCGAGTGATTACAAAGCCATAACAAAGTATAATGAGGAACAGTTGGGGCGGGATACTGCGTCGCGCAAGACGCAGATCTCCATGTATTCCGACGCGACTCATTTTGTATATGAGATTCTGCAAAATGCGGATGACTATGGAGCAAAGGAAGTGTTCTTCAAGCTCTCGGAAACGGAACTTTGGATTGAACACGATGGAGAGCCGTTTATTGAGGATAACGTCAAGGCAATCACTTACTTCGGCCAAAGCACAAGTCGAGAAGATCTTGTTAAGACGGGTCGTTTCGGTGTTGGTTTTAAGTCAGTCTTCGCTTTCACGGCAACGCCTATTATTATTTCTGGCTGTGAGCATTTTCAGATATACGGCCTGTACCGCGTCAAAGAACACCTCTATCCAGATGATCTTCCACGTTCTCGTACCCGTATCATCCTTCCTTTCAACCACGAATCTGAGAAACCGGATTATGTGGAAAACCTGATGTCGCAAGCAGATGCTTACTCGAAAATAGAAGAACGATTGACGAGTCTCAATAAAAACACACTGCTATTCACGCGAAACATTCGGGAGATTCGCTGGGAGACCAATGATCGCTCAGGGCACTACTTACGCGAAGACGATATAAGCGATAGTGCCCGAATGACTACGATTACCGATGGAGAACATCTAAAGAAATACCTTGTGTTCTCACGAGAACCAATATGGGAAGGCAAGGTTCATAAAGCTGTAGATGTCGCCTTTGGTATAGACGAGAAAGGAGCAATTGTGCCAGCAGAAGAGGATTTTCTCTATGTCCTCTTTGCTACAACACAGGAGACCCATCTCAAGTTTATACTGAATGGTCCATATCGAACGAATCCAGCACGGGAGACAATCTCGGAAGATGATCCTTTCAACGAGTATCTTCTGAAGGAGACCTGCGATTTGGTGAAGGAGGTGCTACCACAAATCCGGAAAAGAAATCTTCTTACGACCGAATTTCTGGCCGTCCTACCAAACCAAGATGATGATCTGAGAAATTTTTACGAGCCGATCATAGATAGAATGGTTGAGGAGTTCAATAACGAACAATTGATCCCGATGAAACAGGGAAGCCATGCTCCTGCAATGGATGTTTTCACAGGGCCAGCACAACTATCCGATCTTATCGACGACAAAGATTTGGCGAGAATTTTGGGCAAAAAGTACTCCCCACCGCTGTGGATTGCAAATCCTTCGCAACGGAACCGGCGAGCACGTAATTTCCTATCCATGCTGGAGATCAAAGAATGGAATACTACAGACCTTATAGATAAATTGTCCGCAAAGTCTGACACCATAATGAAATGGCTCAAAAAAAAGACATACGATTGGCATCAGAGGCTTTATGTGTTGTTGCTGGACGAATTTCCAGAGAGTATCCCTTCATATCTGTCATATAGGTATGATATTGAACGAGATCGTAGAGACAAATTATTGAATCTTCGCATTGTTCGCTGCAGTGATAAAATCTACAGAAAAGGAAGGGATTGCTTTTTCCCAAGCGATGGGGTGGAGCATGATGAAGCTATGCCCCGCGTTGCCAAGAAGCTCTATTCGTCAGGCAAAGACAAGGATCAACAGGATAAAGCCCGAAAGTTCCTTGAAAAAATCGAGGTTCGTGAAGTTGGCGAGGAAGAGCGGATTGAGGCAATTCTGAGGAATAAATATCTTTTATTTAGATATGGAAGTAATGAAGAATTCTCATCAAAGATTAAGGACCTCAAGCGCTTTATTAATCTTGTGGAACAACATCCTGAACAGGCAGATATGTTCAAACATTATTCCATATTTAAACTGACTAACGGAAAGTGGGGTAAGCCGAGTGAGGTTTACCTTGATTCGCCGTTCTATGCAACTGGACTATCAATCTATTATGAAGTATTAGGATACAAGGCACAATATTGTGGATTATCCGAAGATTACAAAAATTGCGGAATTAGTGCCGAGAAAATCGGAAAGTTTGCGAAAGCAGTTGGCGCACAAAATCAATTGTGCGTTAAAGAACAATCTATCCCGTGGGATCATCCCTTACAAAGATATAGCGATAGGACAACCTCCTATGAAAAAGGTATAGACTATGATATATCAGAATTCGGTGTATTATTGAATGATTCCGATTTGAGAAAGTCTCAGCTTATATGGGACACGATGAACAGATTATCTGGTGACTATCTCGAAGCTAGGTATAGACCAAATAAAAGCACTCCTTATAGGACAGGAGAATCTACTCTTGTCCGGAGGTTGAGAGAAGAAGAGTGGGTGCCACAAATAGAGAACGGTATAGACGGTATAGAGAGTTTCGTGAAGCCTTCTGAAGCTACTGCGAAGTTGCTCCCGAAAGGATTTTTGTCTGAAGCTAAAGCACAATGGTTGGAAGCAGTCGAATTCGGAAAAAACAAGCGAGATCGCGAAACAAGAGAACGTTTAGAAAAGGAACGAGCGACTCAAGAATATCAACATAAAGAGGGAGTTCTTAAATCAGTGGGGTTTAGTTCTGTCGAGCAAGCTCAAAAACTTGCAAGATTAAACAAGGAAAATCCCGGAATGATAGACGAACTTATTCGGAGGCAGGAAGCTGAGAAGCAGAGGCCGGCATTTCCAGAGAAAACGTCAAATAATCCAGATCGTAGGCAAGAAAAAGTTAAGGAACAACTCGCCGACACTTCTGATAAAGAATATGAGGAGCTAAAAAGAAGCGTCCGAACTTCACGGGGAACTGTTGTCCCTAAAATCGACCTTAGAGAGCAATATACGAATGATTCTGGCGAGATGGTGTGCCAGATTTGCAAGGAGGAAATGCCGTTCAAAAAACGAGATGGCGAGTATTACTTTGAGGCAGTAGAGGCACTTTCAGGAGCTTATTTCCCCAAGGAATACGAAGCCCAACCTATTGCTTTATGCCCCCTGTGTGCGGCAATGTACAAGGAATTTGTAATACGTGACGAAGACGCCATGAAAGAATTGCATCGCGCTTTGAAAGACTCGGACGATCTTGAAGTGCCGCTGAAATTGGGAGAGTTAGAGACAAGTATCCAGTTTGTGGAGACTCATCGGCTAGACGTGAAAACAGTTCTCCAAAACTCAGTCTAACGCAACAAGACAGCGGCGCAGCGTCTTACTGCGTTTGGAAAGGGCTTCGTACAGGGCACGGGGCATTTCCACATCTCGTTGGGACCGGCAAAACTAGGACGCGTAATAGCCGACACTCGTCATAATGCGCATTAGGGCGCTTTGAACATGTGCCGCAGTTGGTCGGCTAATTCTTTAGTTTTTTCCAGCGTCTGTTGCTGCATGAGGTGCTGCCGCTTTAGGCGCTGGTAGTGCGCGTACTCGGCATCGGCGCGTTCGCGCTGACCCGTTTTGAGCAGGAGATGGGATAGGGCGCGACGGGCCTGCAAATCCTGGGGATGGTGTTGCAAGATGCGCTCAAAACGCTGGAGGGCTTGGCGATACTGACCTTGGTTGGCCTCCAAGGTGCCCATGCTGCGCAAGGCGTGCGCGTTGTCGGGGTCGAGCGCCAGCGCCGTGCGCAAATGGCCTTTGGCTGTTTCTTCGTCCCCCCGCTTTAACAGCAAATCGGCTAAATGGCACAACCCGGCGAGATGATCGGGTTGCTGGGCTAGTAGCTGCTGATAGGCTTGTGCGGCGCGCTCGGGCTGGCCTTGGTCTTCGTATAGCTGACCTAGCAGGTAGTGCGCCGATTGGGAGCCTAGTTCGAGTGCGCGGAGATAGGCCGCTTCGGCTTGCGCTAGCTGGCCGGCCGCAGCTTCGGCCCGCCCGAGGCGGAGGTATAGATGGGCTTGATCGGGTTGCCGCGCTAGAAGCTTTTGGTACTCGGCCGCCGATTCTTGGGGCTGGCCCCGCAGTCGGAGAAAGTCCGCGAATTGGAGGCGGACGTCGTCTTGGTCGGGATAGTGGTCGAGGAATTGTTGCCACGTATGGGCGGCATCATCGTAGCGCTGGGTCGCCCCGTACATATGGGCTAGGCCCAGCAGGGCGTGGCGATGGGCCGGGGCTAGTTCGACGGCGCGGCGGTAGTGCTGCAAGGCATTGGTCTTCATGCCTTTGTTCTCATAGACGGCCGCTAGTGAGTAGTGGTGGAAGGCAGCCACGTGCGGACTGGTCGTCGCGGTCCCGGCGTTGGTGACCAACAGCAGCAAGACGAGGGCACCAGCCGACAGATACAAGGGGTTATGGCGCAAATTAGTCAAGGTGCAAGCGCCATAGGCGGCCAGCAGCAAGAGACAGGGCACGGCCGGTAAGCGATAGCGGCCCGTGACGAAAAACAACACCACCGACAGCATATAGACCCCGGCAAAGAGCAAGACGAGATAAGTTGCCGGGGTGCGGCGTTCCGGTTTGAGCAGGACATAGGCCGCTCCGAGCAGGGCGAGGGCCGAAACTAGGCCAAATGGGAACGCGAGACCGTATTTCCACAGCAAAAGACGCAACAGCGGCGAGTACTCAGCGGCAAAGTACGGATCGGTATTGCGGGGGATCTCGGCCCCGTGCCAAAACAGATAACCCTTGTGCAAAAGTAGGGTCAAATAGTCCCCCGGCTCGGTGTGTATATATTCCCAAGCTTTGCCCAAAAGGTAGCTCGAGCCAGCTCCCGGCTGGGTGATGCCGGCCTCGCGTTGGGGCAAGTCGATCACCTCGCTCCACCCGGCTCCGGGCCGCGCCGCTACGGTGCGGTCGTAGTCCGGGTTGTTGCCGAGGTAGAAGTTGACCCCCGCGTTGAAGGAGATGAGTACCCACTCGCCGCCGACGATGCGGTTGCGCAGAGTCACCGGGCCGACCAGCATCAGCAGGCCGACGGCAAAGATCGCTACATGGAGAGCGCGGCGACGAGGTACTGTAGCGGGCCACCAGCGATACACCCACCAGGCTGCTATTGGAGCAAAGAGCAACACATTCGGCACGGCCAAGGTGCCCAGTCCTAGGACGAGGCCGGCGATAAGTGCGGGAAGGGCACCGCCTTGGCGCTGGCCCCACAACAAGATCAACAGCAGGACCGCGTCGAAAAGCACGGCCCAAGTCGTGGGCAAAAGTTCGCCCTCAAAGTAGAGGAAAGGGCCGTACAGCGCCGCTCCTAGGGCGGCCACCCAGCCTACGGTCGGTGAAAAGACCTCGCGGCCTAGCTTGAAGACGAGCAGGCAAGTTACCGTGCCGGCTAGGGCTTGGAGCAGACGCGGGAGGTAGTAGTTTTCGCCAAAGAAAGAGAAGAGAACGGCTAGGAAATAGGGGTAAAAAGGGGCCTGCCAGAACGGCATAGGACGCCCAGCCCAAGAGTCGGTTGCCAGTTCGCGGGCGTATTCGGTGTAGCTTCTGGCATCGACAATGGGCGTGTCGAAAAAAGGACTGTCCGCGGCTTGGAATAGATAGCCTAAGCGCAGACCTAGAGCCAAGACGGCTAAGACGGCCAGCTTGGGCCAGTGCAGCGCAAGCGTTTTATTTGCCCAGGCCAGCATATAGGGTGATAAAGCCCTGGGTCAGGATTTCCGATTCGCGTTCGATGCTTTTGAAATCGCGCCAATCTGCTTTGAGACCCACTTGGGCGGATACCTCGTAGCCCAAGTAGGAACTCACATTGGATAGCTGCAAGGCTCCGGCAATCCCGGTGAAATCATTGTTGTCGCGCTTCATATCGTTGGCGAAAGAGTACTCAATTCCGGTTTGAATACGGGTGTTGCTGAGAATGGGAAACCCCAAGAGGAATCCCACTATCTCGGTCAACACCGTTTCCTCGTCGGCGGTGAACAGTCCCACGGTCTGGCGACGGTATTCGCTTTTCCAGCGCGGCTCGAGTTGGACGGTGCCCAGATCGTAGCGGTAGCTGAGTTTGTTGATGACGCCAAAAAAGGAGTCCGTCTCGCGCAGGGCCGCGTCGTCGCGCTGGTGAAAAAGCTCCAAGTTGAGATAGTTATACGCCTCCAAGCCCCCTCGGTTGTAGTTGTGTCCGATCCAAGTGGTGTTGATCCAGGTGTCTTGGGCTAAAAGTGGATCTACTACTTTTTGTAGCTGACCGTCGCGCTGCGTGTTTTCGGGAAACCACTGGAGCAGGTCGTCTGGGATATTGTCTTGGGCCAGCTTGACCATCTGCATGAAGCGGAAGCGCCCTTGTTGGGGATTGTCCCGGTCTAGACTGAACAGGGCGTAGGACGTGTGGTTGCGCTTGTCGGCCGAGATCAGTTCCTCGCGCAGGTGCCCGATGGTCAAGCGAATGTCCGGGGTCAGCCGGTATCCCATATAGACGTTAAAACCGCGATGGTCTTTCTGATAGGGGTAGTCTGGGGATTCGTCGTTTTCAAAGCGGTCAACCCACAGGTTGTTGTTCATGTCGATCCCGTAGAGGAAGTCGGGTCGGTCCACGCGGTGTCTGAGAAAGGCTTCGTCGTAGTCGGGAATGCCATTGGAGATGGTTAGGTTGTCGTTTTGGTTGAAGTCCGAGATGAAGTCGTAGTTCTCGTCCCAGCCGGGGAAGACTCGGCGGTCGCCAGCCTGCGAATCGGCGCGCACTAGGTCCGGCGCACGGTCTTGGTCGTCGTTGTCTTCTACCAACTCCACCACGTGGAAGCGCTCGTTTTCGTAGTCGATATTGCCGGCCGAACCAGTGACAAAGGTGCGGGTGTTGTAGAGCGGATCCATGCTGTACGCTTCGCCAAAAAAGAACCAAGGATGGGCCACCTTGGACAGATTGATCATCCAAGCCGGCTCAACTTGCTCTCCGGCCACGCCCGCCGAGGTGGTGTGGCTGGACCGCGTCACGCTGGGGTATTTGCGGTAGGCCACGCTCAGATCGTACTCGCCGTAGAAGTTGAAGCCGGCCACATCCCGCAGCTCTAGGGTGCCCCCGATAATTTGGGTCGCCGTGGGCAGGCCGTACTCGAATTTGAGGATGCGCAGGTTGGTGTTGTCCTGCACATTGCCCTCGGCCTGCGCCACCACCAGCAGCACGGGTTCGTCGCTGCGATTGGTCTGGTTGTTGGATGTCATCCACACTTGATAGTCGTTGCCAATAGTCATTTCGAACTCGACTTTGGCGATTTCTTCTTTGGGACCCGAGGCCCGGTTGACGAAGGCGGGCGTGTCGAAGTCGTAGAGCAGGCGGATTTCTTCGGACCCATCGGCCGAGATGAAGCCTTCTTGGACGAATCCCCCTTGGATGGCTGGTTCAAAGCGGATTTCCCGGCCGTGGTCAACGGTGCCGTCGTTGTAGGTAATGATGATGTCCGAACCCACTGGGAAGAAGGCGGCTCCACCGCTGCCGTCTGCGGGCGAGTCATCGCGCAGGACCAGTTCGATAAAGGAAACGGTTTGGTTCTGGTCAACCGTCAAGGCCCCGGCAATGGGATTGCCCTTAAAGCCGTCGCGCAGGGTGTTGGACTGGTGGGTGTTGACGAAGTGAATACCTATTTCGGTGAAGTCGCCGATCTGCGCGGTGGCCCGACCGCCCATTAGGGTGGTGAGGTTGGTGGTGAGGACTTCGGTGTTGTCAGTCGAGGCCCCGCCGGGAGAGCTAAGGCGCGAGTAGATGACGGTACCTTGGTACTTGTCGGTCGCTATGTCGAACTGGACTCCGTCCCAAAAGGGTTTGGAAAAGCTCATGGGGGTGAGCGTGGTGCGCAGGCGATTCGACACCGTCAGGGCGTAGTGATACTGACCCTTGCTGTCCGAGGCAATAGCCACGCCCGAAAACCAGCTATTAAAGCGAGTGGCCTTGACCAGCGAACTGCCAAATTGCCGCGGCTGGGTCTGCGAGTTGCTAAAGATGAGCCAGCCGCGGGTGACGGCGTTGCCAAATAGGTCGTAGTAATGGTCGCCCTCTAGCCGGGTATCGACGTAGCGCTGGTACAGGTTGCGGGCATAGTTGCTGTACTCCCACTGGCGCCAGTGGTACTCGTTGTAGAGCTCCTGCGGCACGTACCACTTTTTAATGGCCGGGTCCAACGCGTCGAAGAGGACGCCTGGGCCATAAGGGGCGTAGCTGGTCTCGCCGCTCCCTCGGGGGACGCCCAGCCGTGTGCCATAGTCAGGTTGGCTGTAGGCCGGGCTTAGCAAGCAACTCAAGACCACCAAAACAGACGCGGTATTTAGCCTTATCGCTTCCATAATTTTCCCCTTAGCTAGTGTAAACTAATAGACTACGGCCACGATGCGGGCCAAGGCCGTGTCGGTGGCGCGGTCCGAATCGGCACCGAAATCAATCCGGCATATATAGAGTCCTGGCGGCACGGTGCGGTCAGCCGCATCGCGGCCATTCCAGCGAATTTGCTGAGGGCCTCCTGACACTTGAGTGCTGTTTTCCCATATCAGACGTCCGTCCAATGAGTAGAGGCGCAGACGCGCTTGGCGTGCTTGGGTCACTTGGAAGATGGAAAATGCGACGGTCAATTCGTCGTTGATTCCGTCGCCATTGGGCGTAAATGGGTTGGGAGCTAAGCTCAGGTCGCCGAGGACTTGCCCTCCCACGGGGACGCTCAGCGTCAGTTGGCGGCTATCCGTTAGCGCGGTGGCATCGCCTGGTTCTACTTGCTGCCACAAGTTGCCGTCGGTGCCAGCGGCAGCGCGACGGACAAAAGGCTTAAAGGTGGTTCCGTTGCGAAAAATGGCAGCGGCAAAGCGCAATTGGATCAGGGGGCCTTGACCCAAGATGGCACCGCGTTCGGCTCTTGGTAACGCGCGGTAGGATGTGCTCGTCAAGGAGTCGCCCAAGGCGTCAAAGGGCGATTGGGCCCCGCCGCCGCGCAGTTTGCGGAAATAGCGAATCGGCCCTTGTTCGGTTGGGGGCAAGTCATCGTACTCAGCGCGGCCAGAGACTGCTTCCACGCCGTCGGCGGTCTGCCGCAAAAAGAGGATCGATCCGCGCTCGGCCTCGTTGAGCAGGCCATAGGCCGCCTCGGTGATCGGATCGCCGTCCTCGCCGACCATGACTTCGGCCCCTTGGGGGGTGATGCGGTGATAGGTCTGAACCGCCTGCTCTGCCGGTAGGGTCTGGTGTAGTTGGGGCAGTAGGACCCAGATGGAGTCGGCGTGGTTGCGCCGCACTTGGGCAATGGCCCCAGAAGCGTCGGTCAGGTGGCCGTCGGCCGCTATGGTAAATATCTGCGAGGGGCTTCCGCGACCTAGCTCTTCCTCGGTCCCCGTGCTTAGGCTCAACAGGTGCAGCGCGAGCCCAGGAGGAGCTTGCAACAGGATTTCGTCAAAGCCTGGGGTGCGGTCGGTCGCTGGTTCGTCGATGAATACCGGGCGCAGATACAGGTCGAATGTGTCTAACTGGCCGACCGCGGCCTGCGTGGGCCATACTTCGGCGGTGAGGGCGCGGGCCACAGGAGGGGCCAGTTCTACTTCGATCGACCTAATGGAGGCGGCTTGTAGGCGGTCTTGGCTGGTAAAGCGCACCTGTAGCTGCATGTAATTGCGCAGCCCGGGGGAACGGACCCGGTCGCCCGGCTGTAGGTACTGCTGGCTCCAAGGACTCCAACCGCTGCCGAGGGCAAAGGTGGTGTCAATAGGCCCTTTCCAACTGCTGATCAGCTTGTCCCATTCTTCTTTGGTCTTCTCGTTGCCGTTGACGTCGAAATGGCGAATTTGCTGCACCAGTAGATCGCCAGTGCGCGTTCGCACTTCCGCCATCGTGCCGGGGAGGTGAGTGCCGGGGGGTGGATCCCAGCGGATGGCCCCGAAGTTGCGCGGTCCCGGCAGGCGGATGATATCGGACACCAGCGAGGCTTGGCTGACAAACCCCTCGGTGTAGAGTAGGACTTCGGTCAGGTCATAGAAAAAGCCCGAAGTCCGCGCGATGCCCGGCAGGCGCAGGTTGAGGAAGCGGATATCTAGGGGTGGGTCAAAGAGGTCGGCGGCGCGGGTGAATCCCCCTTCCATGCGGTCGGGTAGGCTGATCTGTCGCCACCGGAGCCGGCCGTTGGGATCGCGGCTGCCGTCGGCTACCTCGGTGATGTAGCCGGGGATGAAGGGAACGGCCAAGCGCATGGCGTCGAGCCAGACGCGGGCACCAATATCGACGGTGAGAATGCCAGCGGTGGGATTGGTACTAAACCACGCCGGCATGCGGAAGGTGGTGTTCCAGTCGCCGTCAAATCCCCCAGCCGGAACTTCCGGCCCGGTAAAGCTAACGCTACCGCCTCCGTCAATTAGCTTAGGAGAGAGGTTGTCGCCCCAGCCCCAGACCTCGACTTCGGCCAGGCGGGGCCGCTCGCGGATGTAGTACTCTTTGCGGCCCTGCTGTTCTTGGGGGAGGCTCTCGTAAATGGCCTGCTCCACCGGCTCCTCAAAGCCGACGTCGTCGCGGATGTAGTAGAGTATATCGCCTCGTTCGTCGGCTGGCAGGGCATCCCACGCTGCTTGGTCGATTTGGTGTGCCCGCCCCAGCTTGCTGTCGCCGATGAGAATGCGCACGGTTTGGGCCATGCGGCCGGTCCACTCGGTGCGGCCGTCGTCGTCTTCGGAAAAGCCGGGCGTATCCGCGGAAGAAAACGCCATCGTCCGCTGGTCCGTATTGGGAGCCCGGGTTTGGCCGACCACCTTGAACTGGAGCACGCGGCTTTGGGCTTGAATGAGCTTCTGCTGGGGGGCTAGCATGACGCGGAACTGGCGGAAGGGGTCGCCCAAGGTCTCATCGACAAAGTGCAGCACTACCTTCTCGACCACGACCGCGCGGCCCAAGTCGATCTCGATCCACCACTTGTCTGGAGTGGCCGCTAAGTCCGGTTCCCAAAAGGTGTCGCGGTCGCCGTCGACGATATGGGGGGCGAGGGCCTCGTTGGAACCTACCCGGCTGACGCCGACGCGCTGGATATAGTCGTACACCGGGAATGCGATTTTGTCTTTAGCGCCAAATTCGCGCGCCGATGTTGTCCCCGTGCGTTCGTCGCGCAGGCTCAAGGTCACGGTTTTGCCGTCGCCGCTGAGGGTGGTATCGACGATGGTTAGGAGGCGGCCGTTGATGGGGATCTGGCTGCCGTTGCCGGGGAAGCGTTTGAAGTCCCGATCGAGGAATTTGATCAATTGCTCGGTCTTGCCGAGGGTAAAACTGCCGTCCGCTTCCAGCGTCGGGGTGCGTTGGAGGTTCATAATCGCCCGATCCGCCTTGCGGATGCCCGGTTGGTCCACGGGTTTGGCAAATACCGCGCGGTCTTCGGCGATGACGTTGTACACGTGGCGAAAGAAATGGGGCTTGACCATCCCGTCTGGATGCACATCGACCACGTGGGAAGGCCCGGTCCAATGTCGCCAGTAGGAAGCCTTATCGACGATGATGCGGTCGCCCTGCAGGCGGTGGCCTAAGGGCGCTTGGGCACTGACTTGCTGGAGAGCCAAACACCCAAAGGCTAAGGCCCAAGCTTGGCTCCAACGGCTGTATCGCTTGTGGCTCATGGAGTTCCTCCAAGTTGTGTAGCCGTTCAAAAAGCGGCGAGCAAATCGTCGGGTAGGGCCGCAGCTAATTGCTGTTGGTTCACGTGGATCTGATCGGCGTATTGCTGGCGCAGGGTTTCTATATAGGCTTGAAACCGCTCCCGCTCCTCGGCCCGGCGCAGCATGTCGCTAATCTGCCGACGGACTTGGGCAAAAGGCATGCGTTCCCCCGGCTGGCGACGGACGATCTCGAATACGGAGAAGCCATCGTGGACTTGCACCGGTCCGACCAACTCGTCTGGCTGCGCGGCTAGGATATGGGGTACCAAGTCCGAAGTTTTCTCCATGGGAAAGATGCCGCTCCGCGCCCGCGCTCCTCGGCGTTTGCTGCGCTCTTGGGCTAGGGTGGCGATGTCGGCCCCTGCTTCGATTTGCCGCCGCACGGCTAGGGCTTCTTCTTCGGTCTCCACCAGCACTTCGGCCACGTCGATCTGGTCCCGGCGACGGAAGCGCTCGGTCTGCTCGTCGTAGTAGCGGCGCACGGCCTCTGGAGCGATGGTGATGGATGCCACTACTCTTTGCTGGCGCAGTTGGCTGAGAACGACCTCTTCGCGCAGTTGCTGCCGCACTGCTTCAAGGGCCTCGCGGTCAATCAGCTCCTCGTGGCGGGCCGCGGCGGTAAAGAGGTAGGGCTGAAGCAGAAAGCGCTCGGCGAGTTGGACCAAGGCGGCGCTATCGGCTAGGGCGTTGATGTTGCGGTTTTTGAGTTGGTCGAGCAACTCGCCTAGGGGCACTTGGCCGCCCGCAAACTTGAACAAAGGCGTCCGTTCTTCCTCTGGTGTCAGTTCCAAGGCCGCCAACGGCTGGCCTTTTTCCAGCAGAAGGTGCAACCCTGGTTCGTGGAGATTCCAGTCGTATTTGTCGGCCAATTGTTCGGCCCGGGCCGTTCGCGCTTCGCCGAGCCTTTCCTCTTGGAGTTCTTGGAGAATTTCGTCGCGGAAGTCGAAGTAGGATACCGGCCGTTCCTCGGTAAAGCGCACGACGCAAAAGCCTGCCGAGTGGGGCAGTACGGGCGATAAGACCCCTAATGGCAAATCGTAGAACAGCGAATCGGGGAGGCCCATGCGGCGGATGGATTCCACCCGGAGCCAGCCTAGTTCGCCTCCGTTGACTGCGTCGGGTGTAATGGAGTAGCGGGCGGCCACTTCGCCAAACGGAGTGCCGGCGGCCAACGCAGCTACGGCTTGTTCTAGTTCCGGGCGCGTCTTGGCCATAATGCCCCAAGTCATTCGCTCGAATGTGCGGTGGAGGCCCTTGCGCTCGAAGCGCTGTTTGATCTCATCCTCGTCAACGAGGGGCGGTTGCACGGGTTTGCGTTTGAGATAGAGGGCGACTAAGTGCCGACGGATTCTGCGCTCTAGTTGGCGCTGAACTGCGGCCGCGGTGTCCAAACCGAGGGCTTGGGCTTCCAGCCACATGAGGTGGTAGTCGATGAGAGGTTGGAGGTACTCGCGCCGCGCTGCCGAGCCTTCACGGTGGCTCCGCTGGCTTTCGTTCAGCCCTAGGACGTAGGACCGGAGATCCTCGGCGGTGATGGCGCGGGTACCGATCTGAACCACGGTGGGGGGGGCCTGCTCACCACAGCCCCACAAGAAGGCTCCGATCAGGGCGCAAGTTATAGTAGCGATGCGTACTCTGTCCATGTCAGTAGGCTACAGATAAAGGGTATGCCCGCAGGTCGTCGCCTTGGTCCCCAGCCACGGTCACGCCCAACAAGTACACGCCGGGGGGGACGAGCTGGCCGTCAGTAGTGCGCCCATCCCAAGTAAGGGCGTAGCGACCGTTGCTGAGCGCCGTCTGCTGTAGGGTGTGTACCAGCCGACCCGACAGGTCGTACAGGCGCACCGCGACGGCACCGGCCTTGGTCAGCGCTAGGATGTTGTAGGCGATAGCGACTTGGTCGTTGATCCCATCGCCGTTGGGCGTAAAGGGATTGGGCGTCAGTTCGAGGGCATCAATCAGCCGTTCGCTGCGGATTATCGAGGGACTGAGCACCGTGGTGCCGGAGCGGGTGGCTTGGTCCTCGTCCCCCAAGTCGGCGCTATTGCCCGAAGTGGCGTTTTGAAACGAACCGGGTTCGCTCGACAGCGAGGCCTGCCCGCGAAATTCGGTGCTGAAGGCCAACACGGACGCGCGAAACCGGATTTTCAGCAGATTATCATCGGCTTGGATAGGCGGAAAGCGCACGCTGAAGTGGTCCTCTGCAATGGCGTTGATGGCAAGCCCCGAACCGCCAGCCGTATCGCCTTGCACAAAGGTGTGGGAGGCGACTAGCTGGCCTTGGGCATCGAGAATTTCCACCTGTTCCACCTGTTCCACTCGAATGGGGGTAGTTATCGCAAAAGTATCGAATCCCAGTAGGTCTGGCGAATCCATGCGCATCCGCACGGCATAGGTAAAGGACGTAGAGGTTGAAGCCCCTACTTGGCGAGGGAAAATCTCGGCGACGAATTCGTCGGCCAGTGGTGGAGTCAGATACGAAAGGGAAATATGTTCGAGGCGGCGCGCCGATTGGATATCGTTGCTTTGAGCGATGACGCGAAACTGGAGGAAGTGCCGCGGCGAAGGGGAGATGATCGGAGTGCCTTGGGGGGACGTGCCCTCGTCGAGCGGATAAGGAGGGCTCCAAGGGCTCCAATTTTCCAGATCGTCCTTGATCGAGCCTTTGGACCACGTGACGCCATTATCATCTACTAAGGGGAGCCGTTCGTACTCGTCTAGGCGCATGGGCTCGGTGGGCTCGGCAATGGAGAAGGGAATCTCGGGGTCGGTGCGCTTGTCCGTGCGCTGGCGGTGAAAAACAAAAGGCGTGTCATCATTGCCGCTGCGCGTGGAAATCAGCAGGCTGGACTGGGCCGAGTCTCCCACGGCTTTTTCCACCCAGCGAATGTGACCCCAAGCCGCAAGGCCCGTGGCGAAAATATCCGAGAAGTACGAAGCCGCGGGCAAAAAGCCGGTGCCGTAGATTTCGACCTCGTCTATTTCAAAGGGGATGGGCGTGGCCGAGCGCAGGCGGAAAGAGCGGATATAGCGGGGCGGATCGAATTCGATGTCAACGACGGGTTTGGTGTTTTGGGCCTCTTCCACTATGGGCGCGCCCCACACGGGAAAACCATCGGCCGTGAGATTGAGGCCGTCGTTGACGAACAGCTCAAACGCGCGCAAAAAGTCGTTCTGAAAGGCGGCTGTGGGCGCGGGATGGACCGTATTGCGCGGATAGAAGCGGAAGCGATTGACGCCGAAGCGGGCCCCTAAGTCGCCGATGATGAGAGTGCCGCGCACGTCGCCACTTTTGCGCTCAAAGGCTTGAGTCTCACCGCCCGCTAGGTCGCTGAGGATTTCGGCGAGGGCTTCGGTGAGATCCTCGCGGGTGAAGTCGGTGGTGAAGCGCAACACCGTCGGGGCGGCTATAGTGCCGCCGCGTTCGAGGGTACCCGAAGCGATGTTTTCGCCCTCTTGCAGTTCCCGGGGCGCTAAGACTCGCTGGGAAAAGTCGATGAGTTCGCCTGGGGAGTTGCCTATTAGCACTGCGTTGGGATCGACCAAGCTGCGGTACTCTGGGTCCAGCGTACTGATAGCAGCACCGGTGCCATCCCAATCAATAGGGGCGTCCAAGCCCACGCTGAGCGTATCCAAGGCTCCGACCGGGGCCGTGAGGACGAGGGCTGCTAGGCTGTGAGCAAGTAGGCTTCTCAACACGCTCAGGCTCCTAGTAGGCGACCGAAATGGTGCCGACTTGTTCTTCTGCACCTTCGTCGGTATCTAGCCGAATGCGGTAGATATAGACGCCTGGGGACACCAGACTGCCGTCGGATCGGCGGCCGTCCCAAGAGTACTCTACTACTCCGGTTTTGATCTGCGTGGTAGCCAAGGTCTGCACCTCGTGGCCCGAGAGGTCGTACAGGGCCACTTGCAGGGGCCGGCGCGCGACCACTTCGCGCACGTCAAAGGAAAGTTGCATGGTATCGTTGACGCGGTCGTTGTTGGGGGTAAAAGGGTTGGGATGCACTCGCACATCCGTCAACAGCCGACCACCTACGCGGGTGCGCACGGCCAGCACGTCGCCACCGTAGCGGAAGGTGGCGTTGCCCGGCTGTACGCGCTGCTTGATGCGGTCGGGATCGTCGCTGTTGTACACCCAGCCGGCAAATTCAGTGCCGAAGCGCAGGACCGGCACTTGGAAGGCGACCTCCACTTGCTTGAAGCGATCAGTCTCCGGGTCTGACAGCTTGCGGTCTAGCGACACGATGAAGCGGTCGGTCAGCACTTGGGGCGGGAAGGCCGCCAGATCGACCTCCACGCCGCCGATTTTGACGTGATAGACGGTGTCAACTTGGGTATGGGTGCCGATCTCGAGTCGGTCAAAGCCCGTGTCGCCGGTCTGGAAATCCGGGCGCACCACGTACGTGAAGTGCTGGGAGCGGGCGTCGTGGACTTCGATCGGCCAGATCTCGCCCAGTAGGGCGGAAGCCGACAGGGAATGGGCTAGCTGAAACTGTAGCTCGTCGAGGCGAGGGGCCTCGGTTTCAGTGGCAAACAAGGTGACCTGCAACTGCATGTAGCGCCGTGGAGAGGGCGACTGGAGGACTGTGCCGTCGGCCCAAGCGGCCGCCTCCTGAGCGTGGTCGCGCAAGCCGTCCTCAAAGTCGTAGGGAGGCGACCAAAAGCTCCAGTGTTCGCGGTCGTATAGCGGGGGTTCGCGCTCGCGGACGGGCAGGCTGAAGTGCTCGTCAAAGCTAATTTCCTCGGCCTCGCCGGTAATGGCGTTGGGTTCCCAGTAGATGTGGGGGTTGTGGTCGGTGCCCGTGCGGGTGCGGATTTCGACTTGGGTGCCGGGGGGGCGCTGGCCACTCCAGCGAATTTTGCCCCAGTTGATGGGTTGGCCAAAGTCGAGGATGTCGGTTAGATAGCGGGCTTTGCGCACAAAGCCTTGTCCGTAGATTTCTACCTCGGCGATTTCCCAGTCGCGCACCGGGTCCAAGGCGCGGATGGCGACCCAGCGGATGTGCCGCAGGGGAAAGCGAAAGTCGACTACCACATCGAGGTTTTCGCGCACGCTGCGCAGAATGCTATAGGCCGAATCGTTGCTAACTCGGTAGCCGCCGATGCCGGCCGAGGAGAGGATTTTGTGCCAGCGCAATCCTTTGGGGACCGCAAAGACATCGTCGGCGATGGGGGCGCTGTTATTGGCTATACCTATTTCGTACCACTCGAGAAAGTTAGCGGCAAAGCTCTCTTCACCAAATGTGTCGGGATCGGGTTTAGGCTCAGCCATAGCGGCGATGATATGGGCGTCTTCGGTCTTGCTGAGCCGGGGATAGAAGCGGATGCGATTGATGGGCATTTCAGCGCCGAAATTAGTAATGGTATTGTTGCGGAAGCCGCGTCCCACTCCCGGAGGTGCCCCCACGCGCTGGACGAAAATGCGAAACATGGCCGAAGTGCGGTCGCCGTCGTAGGCCAGCAGAGTGCTGGGCAGGGTCATGCCCATGAAGCCTGAACTCTCGCCTTGGGTGACGCGGATATTGCCGCCCAGATCGTGAAAGGGCACTTGGCTCTGGCCGTTTTGGTCCCAACTGACGATGTGGGTCAGGTTCAAGTTGGGGTCAACCCAAGACGGAGTCATGGCCCCATCGGCGTAGTTGATCAGGGTATCGGCGCCAATCCACTGAGGGGACGTGCCCACCGCCTCGGTTCGAACTACTTGGCCGTCGGTGCCGTACACGGTGTAGAAGCCGCCTTCTTCGCCTTCCAGAGCGAGGGGGATGGTCCAGGGATTGCCGTCCTCTCCGCCCAGCGCGAATTCGGCCCGATCGCCCGGTGCCGGACTCGCCAGCGCAACGACCAGCCATAATACCCCGTGTTTTCTCATACAGTCCCCTTTGGCGAAGAACTAAAAAAAAGCCCGTGTTCCAGCGTGGAACACGGGCTTCCGAGAGTTGCCCTCTAGCTGGATTGAGGTGATTCCAGCGGAGACGCCACCTACTTAAAGTGGGACTTAATGCGGCCCCAGCTGTCGTCCTCAACCACAGTAGAGGCGACAAAGGCCGGATCCGGCTCGGCTAGGAACCAATCGTTGACAGACGAACAGCAATTATCAAGCGTGCTCCAGTAGCCGCAGCAACCAGGTGTGCGATAGTTGTTGAAGTCGCCGTCGTTGTCGATCTGGACGATGGAAATGTGGATGATCTGACCTTCTTCCAGATCCCATACCTCCACGTCGTCGGGCTGGTAGCCGCCCTCTAGGCCTACGGGGTACGAGCCTATGGGCGTGAGACCCATTTCGTAGTAATAGGTGCTCTCGCCGAATTCGTCGCCATCCCAAGTGTAGTTGAATTCGAGCCAATCAGTGCCGGGCCATATCCACTCGGTGCCGGTCAAATCGCCTGGCCGCAACCAGAACCAGTCGCCGAGGGTCGGATGGATGGGCACCGCGAAGTTGTAGCGGGAATTGATGCCGATGTTTTCGTCGTTGATGTCGACGTAACCGCCGTCATCGGCATAGGCGTCGTGGTTATAGGTAAACGACACCTCCCACGAATCGTCCTCGCTCCAGTGGCTGGTGCGATCCATGTTGTGCTCGTCGTCGAAGGTCTGGGTGGCCATGTAGATCTTGTTGTCCGTCTCGTTCCAGCCGACCCGGTGCAACATGCTGAAGTCGGTGACATCCCAGTCGGCGTTGCTCCAGCCTTCGGGCACTAGGCCACGGGCGTCGTTGAAGACCGAGTTGTCGATGCCATAGGAAGCTGGCACCCCGTCCCAGTCGCCGTGATTGCCGTCAATGGTGGGGGTAGCCCCGTCGGGAAACTGGACGACAAACCAAACCGTGCCGGCATCCCAGTGCGCTTGGCCCGTATTGGGCAGGGCCGCTAGGGCAAAAACTGCAAAGAGAATAGCAATGCGTTTCATGAACCAACCTCCTTTGGATGAGTTCGATGAAATAGAAAAAGTGCCTCGTGCCTGCAAATTTTTATATAGAATACGGCGAATACGCCGCAAGCTCAAGCAAAAAGTGAGCAGGGTTCTGTTAGTAGTAGAGGGGGATGCGGTTGCCCACCATGCCGGTAAATCCGTCGATGACCAGCCAGATGCCGCCGATGACGATGTGGCCCAAGGCAAGGCCCAAGAAAAACGGCAGGGTCTGGCGGTACAAACTCACCCCTCCGTATTTGAGTACCAAACTCTTAAAGAGCCAGGCTAGGAAAAGAGTGAACCAAATCCCGTCCATTACCCGGCCGTGACTCACCAAGAACCCGAGGGGATGGAAAGGCCACCACAAAAACTGATGCCGGGCCACAAGCAGCAGTCCCATAATCAGCCCTCCCCCGCCCATCCACAAGTACCCGCTCAAGCTGGGACCGGTGGGATTAGTGATCTTTTCGAGGGCAAAGCGGGACGGCTCTTCGGAGTAGTGTTGGGAAATGAGCAGGTTCATCGAGCCGTAGCGGTAGGCGAGGTAAATGGTGAACCACGCCGACAAGACTAAGGCGATGACCATGGCCAAGCCCACGGCCCACGTCAGGCGGCGCTGGCCGCTTTTCAACTCGCTGCCGAGGCGCAGGCCGTGGGCTAGGGGGGCCATCATAAAGACCAACAGGTCGCCGCACCACACCATGGTGTAGCCGGTGGCGATCATGCCCTTTACGCCTAGAGCCGGCACGCCTACGCTGGACACGGCAAAGCCCGCTGGGATCATGTTGGCCTTGAAAATCGGCAGCCCGGTCTCGGAAATGACTCGGGCTAGGCCGATGAAGATGACCAAGCCAGCAAAGAGGAAAACCGGGACAATCCAAGCGGGAATGCCGGTCTGCCACAGCCAGAGCCACAGGCCGACGATGCCACAAGCTGCGCCGCAGACGGCGGCCCGATAGGACATGATCTCGTCGCCGTCTTCTACCGGAGCGTCCCGACGCCAAGCCTTTTGCAGGACTCGTTTGAAATGGGGGCGGCCTATCCACAGCCCCGAGAGGACCAAGACGATGAGGGCCCCCATCATCTGGTGTCCCATGCCCGGTTCGGTCCACCAGCCCAATTCGGCTTGGGTGTTTTGCAGGCCGTGGTAAAACAGCAGCCCCTCCTGTAGCTGGTGTAGCAAATAGAAAAACCACAAGCTGAAGCCGATTTGAGTATTGATGAAATAACCAAAGCCCAGCATGAGAAAATTGAGCCCAAAGGTCAGGAAAATACTCTGGCGAAACACGTCAATGGAGGACCTGAGGACGATTTGGGGAAACCAGGGGAAATAGTTGTGCAAAGCAAAAAAACTCATAAAGACCACCGGGATGGCAAAGCCGATCCACATGGCCCAACTGCGGAAAAAGGGCTTTAACAGCCGGCCTTGCGGGTCGTCGGCCATCATGGCCAGCGGCACCTGCATGAGCGGGTAGATCAGGCGCTCGTGCTCGACCCACTGGCGGCGCAAGATGACGCTGAGGCAGGTCACAGCTAGATACAAGGAGCAGTAGAGCAGCAGCCAAGCGCCCAAAGGCGGCAACCAATGCACCCAAGGGATACCACTGCCGCGGCTGGCTCCTTCGTAAAATGCTTTAACCGCTTCGGGGTTGGCTACCAAGATCCAGCTAGGTAGCCACGGATGGATTTGGCCGACCCAATCGTTTTCCGGAGTAGCGTAGTAGAAGGTGCCCGTAATCATGGGCATGAGCAGGCCATTGACGCCTTTGGTGGGAATGGCCGCAGCCACCATCATCATGGTGAAGATGGTAATCAGTTCGCCCCGCTGAAGGGCCCAGCCGCGTCGGCACCAGCCCAAGACCAGATGCAGGGTCAATAGCAGCACGAAAAACAGGAAAAACGCGATTGGGGTGGCCGAAGTCAGGGCCAGCGAAGTGCCTTGGATTAGCTGGCGTCCGTAGGGGGCGCCAATGGCAATGACGGCGCACAGGACGCAGCCGATGAAGATGCCGCGCCCGGTCACGTGGGCAGCAAGAGGAGATTGCGAACGCGACATGGGCTAGTTGGCACAGAGTAGAGGATGCTAGGCAATTGGTTGCGGATAGGCTACTAAGTTCTCCGCTAAATGCCAAATGCCGGGCGCGGTTACGGCTGGCGGAACTCCGGTTTTAGCTCGTAAAAGTTGAGGTACTGTCCCGGGGCAATCTGTACCGAGCGGGGTCGGTAGCGTTCAAAGATCAGTTCGGTGGCGAACATATCCTGTTCTCGCGTCCAGATATAGGGGTTGTCGTAGGGAATAAAGGGCCGCTTGCGCGGGTCGCGGGGCTGCTCGGTTACATCGACATTGCCCAGGAGGAGGTACGTGGGCCGGCGTTGGAGGACGTACTGACCGTCGTGCTTTTCATGGCCAGCCCAGCCTTGGCCTAGGCCCGACAGGTTGCGTCGGGCAATGTGCCGGTCGGTCAGGCCGAGCATATCGCGCACTTCAAGCTTGGAGTAGTACGCCACCGCGCCAATGGGCACGACGGCAATGCTAGCCCCTGTTGGCGCACTGGCGGCGAACCACTGACCCACCCGAGTCCAACTGGGAATTTCCACTTGTTGTTGAAATTGATACGCGCTGTAGTGCGACTTGAGGCGCGGCGGCGACCAGTGCGTATAGGCCCAAGCGCAACCCAGAACTACCGCTAGGGCTACCCCGCTTTTGCGGGCTGCTGAAAAGGGCTGCACCAAGTCGGAGACAAAGGCTGCGGCCAAGGCCGCAAACAGGGGCAGTGGGGCCAGCGCAAAGCGATACATAGGGAGGCCGTCCCCGCCCAGCCACGCGACGGCCAGCCAAAAGAGCAACCAGCCAACGGCCACCAAGCGCATCCCGGCCGTGCGACGCAACAGGGCGAAAAGCGCCAGTCCGACCAGCAGGAGCAGGCCCTCGTGATCGGCGGCGTAGTCGCGCAGATAGTCCAAGCCGCGTTGTATTTGGGCCCAGCCTCCCCCGGTTTTGGCGTAGTATGTATTGGGCAGCCAGTCCCCGTAGTACCAGCGGCGGAATCCCAACAAAAAGGCGTACGGGCCGCCGCCAACAAGGAGCCACAGTAGCCATGAGCGGCCCTCGTCCCGCTTGGCCTGCACGAGTTGGTGGCAGCCTAAAACGAGTAAGACCAGCAGACCCTCCGGTCGGGCTAGGGTAGCAGCGGCAGTCAAGCTGGCTGAGGCCCAGTAGCTCCTAGCCAAGGCGGTGGCAAAAGCAGCGGCAATCAGGCCGACAAAGAGCGCAGTCTCCATGCCCGAGGCGGCCCAGCAGGCAAAAGAGCCGTTAAAGGCCAGCAAGGCCGGAGCGATCAGGGCGGTCGGTGGGGTTGTCCCGCACTGGCGGGCCAGCCAATAGGTGGTCGGGAGCGCGAGGGCCGAACATAGCAAGCCGAGGGCGCGAGCGGCTGCTAGTAGGTCAAAACCGCAGGCCCCAAGTCCGGCCAAAAGCAGAGTCCACAGCGGGCTGGTAAAGCCCTCGACGCGTTCTCCCGGGTTGAAAACCAGCCCGTGTCCGGCGAGCAGATTGGCCGCATAGCGCAAGCTGATAAAGGCATCGTCGGAGATGAAGTCGTAGCGTAGAACGTGGAGGACGTGTAGTGCGATCAGCGCGACCAAAGCCCCAGCAATGAGGCGGTTGACAGGGGGCTGGACCACGGCTTACTCCCAATGGGCAAAAGGGTTGGCACAGGGGAGTTCGTAGGGGTCGTAGTAGGCGCGGTAGCCGACGGTTTTCGCCTCGTCGGCTCCATGCCAAAAGAAATCGCTCGACAGCAAAAACTGCTGGCCAAGCCACGCCCCAGCTTGGGCATCGCCGGCGCTGGCTCGGCGCAAAAGCTCGTGCTGGTCTCGCGCTAGTAGGTCTTGGGCGAAGCGGGCTAAGCCGTCCTCGTCTATTTGTAGATAAGGCAAGAGGCGGCGCACGGTCGTCGCGATTTGCTCGGTCCAAGGGGCGTCGAGCTGACGCGGGCGGTAAAACCATCGTCCTAGGCCGATGCCCAGCGACAGGGCGGCTACTGCTCCCAAGAAGGTGCGGCGCTTGTTCCAGATCGCCATAGTTTCTATGTCAGCAGGTGATGGGCAGCCCACAAGGACAGGGCCGACAGAGTAAGAGTCGGATTGACCGGCGAACTGGTTGGGAAAGCTCCGCCGCCCAAGACCAGTAAGTTGCGAACTTGGTGGTGGACCAGACCGCGATCGACAATACTGCGGTGCGGGTCGGTGCCCATCGGCGTGGTGCCCAAGATGTGGTTCTCGGTGGGGGAAGGCCGGGGGTCGAGGTTGATTTTTTCTACTGGCAGGGGGTGCAAAAGTTCGGGCAGGGCCTCTGATAGCGCGTCAATGCCGCGCTGGGCATACTCCGAGTGGTGCCGGTACACGGTTTCGGGCTGAGTGGGATCGCCAGTCGCAATGCGGACGTGGTTGTGCGGTGCGGGCAAGTCTTCAAAGAGGAATTTGAGCACCAGCCGCTGCCGCCACTTGCCCCGTTCCAAGCGCAGGGTGGGCACATTCCACGATTCAATCAGACAGCCGGCTCGCTGTACTCGATGGGGGCCGTCGTACAACATGTACCCGTGCCCGGTGATGCTGGTGCTGCCTTGGAAGTTATCGACTCCATCGAGGTCTATGGTCGCGGTGACGGCAACTTGCTCGTGGAGGAATTTGCCCAAGAGCGGGTGAGACAAGCCCGAGCGCAGCAGAATGTGCGGATTGAACAAGGCATTGGCCCCCAAGACTACTAACTGGCCCTGCGCCTGGGTCTCGGTACCGGCCTTTATGTAGCGGACGCCTCGGGCTGTGCGGCCGGTGGTTTCCACGTTCTGGACGGCGGCCTCCAGTACCAACGTAACGCGGGGGTCAGCGTAGAGATGGCCCATTTCGTTGAGGACCGTAAACTTGGCGTCTATGGGGCACAGGTGGCACACCCCGCTGGCACAACAGGCGGGCCGCTGGGCCGTGGCCAAGCGAGCCCGGGCCGTGGGCTGGTGAAAAAAGAGTTCTGGATAGGCTTTTTTAAGTAGTTGATCGGGTTGGGAAAAGCGGTGGGGTGGCTGGGGATAGGGCCGACTGCGGGGTTGGGGGGACCCATCGGCCGGTCCGGAGACGGCCATGAGTGCTTCGGCATGGCAGTAAAATTCCTCCAACTCGTCGTAGCTGAGGGGCCAGTCAGTGCCTACCCCATAGGTGGATTTCAAGGCAAAGTCACTGGGCATCATGCGCGGCGTCACCGCCCACCAGCAGTTGGAGCCTCCTCCCAGTGCTGGCGTGTAGAACCACTGTTTGCGGCGGTGGCGGTTGACAAAGGTAGCTTGAGGAGCCGTGCTGGCCGGCTGGCGGTGGCGCAGTTGCCAAGCATGGGTGTCGCGGCGGCCTCGCTCTAAGACCAAGATCCGGGCGTCGGCCCGGCACCGGGCCAGATAGGCCGAGAGAAAGAACGAAGAGGCAAAGCCGGTGCCCACGACAATGAGGTCGTAGTCTTGGTCCATGCGCTGGTCCTAGTGGAAACAGGGCTGTTGGTCGCTGGAGGCCACTGGGCGGAAATAGAGCAATTTGCGCAGCGGCCACGGGATTGGCTGTCGCAGTTGCGCGTCTGGGGAGACGCTGGGGCTGGCGTGTCGCTCATAGGTAAGCGAGGTGTTGGGGTGTTGCTGGAGCACGGCGCGCACCTCAAAGAAGGGCAACATTAGTTTGCGCTGCGCCAGACTAGCCAAGAAGCCGGACGAAGAGTCCTTTATTTCTATTAGATCTCGCTGGAAACCAAATAGCTGCACCCCAGCCGGTACCAGCAAGTGATTGCTCTGCCCCCCTTCGGTGCGCAGGTTGGAATACATGGCAAACGCCGTCTCGGTCTTGAGCCCCAAGTAGGGATTACACCCGTTGAGGCCGGTCAGCAGAGGCACCAGCAGCACGGGCCAAGGCCGGAACGAGAATGCGGGCCGCGTCGGAGACGCTTTGGGCAGGAGGACGAAAAGGACGATTAGGGCGGCGCTGTACAACCCCCACAAAGGAAGCACCAACTCGCCCGGCGCGGTAACGAGATTGTTTAACACGACCAAAAGTCCCAATCCTACAACTACCGCGCCGACAGCGAGGAAACTCTTACCGGAAAAAGGTATGTCCTCCCACCGCGCCGACTCAAAAAGACGTCGGATTGACCCGCCCGTGTCGAGGCGAAAGGAAGAAAACAAAAACAGTAGGGCAAAAATCATGGAGGAGAAATTGTAAAATTCGCTTATGGGATTAAAGCCGACCGCCGCGTGGAAGAGGAGCCCGAGTAAGATACCGGCGTTGCGGGTAGGGACCCAGCACAGCAGGAGCGGAATGGCCGCTTCGACGGCTAGGGTGAGATAGATGGGGACCGCTCCTGACAAGGCGAAGGGAAGCGACTGGAGTTGGGCCGCGTAGAAGTGGACCGCACAGCTTGTCTGGGGATCGAGGAAGTCGGCGTTGAGTTTGTGAAAGACGGCGAAGAAGTAGAGGATGATCAGTTCGAGCCGCACGATGGGAGCAAAGGTCCGGTACAAGGTCCCCGGCTCCACGGCGAACGTGCGCCCGGCCCACGCCAGTCGGGCGTAGGCTTGAAGGAGCGTCAGATTCACCAGCCCGGTGAAGAGCCAGTGGTTGGAGATAAAAGGAGCCGTCGTCCAGCTTTCGCACATCTGTAGGACTGCCAGCAATACGAGGCGGTGCGGTTCAGACGGTCGGTGGAGCAGATAGAGTGCGGCAGCAGCAAGTAGAGTGCTGAGCAAAGGAGCCGGCCACGGGTCTTTGGCAACGAGGTGAAAAAGCGTTGCCAAACCCCAGAGGACGCAGAAGATCGAATACGTCTTTTGCTCGCTGGTCGGCATAGCGCACTAAGATAGATAATCCGACTGGCACTCAATAGAGGGGGATGCGATTGCCCACGGTGCCGGTCACGCTGTCGATGAGCAGCCAGACGCCGCCGCTGCTAATGTGGCCTAGGGCCATGCCGAGAAAAAAGGGTTGCATTCTGTGGTACGCAGCGGCCCCACCAAAACGCAGCAGGCACTTTTTGCTCAGCCAAGCCAAGAATACCGCAAACCAGATGCGTTCCATCACGCGGCCGAAGCCGACGACAAAACCGAGGGGGTGCAGGGGCCACCATAGCAAGTAGCGCCGGGCCGCCAGCAAGCCCGTCATAATTGCGCCTCCGCCGCCAGTCCATAGCCAGCCCGCTAGGCTCGGCTCGGTGGGATCGAGCAGGTGCCGCGCCGCCAAGCGCGAAGGCTCGGTGGCGTAGTGCGTCGAAAGGTACAGGTTGATGGCGCCGTGGCGGTAGGCCAGATGCAGGGTGTACCACAAGGACAGCACCCAAGTGAGGAGCATGGCGGCGGCCAAGGCCCCAAAGAGGCGGCGCTGGCCGCTTTTTAACTCGCTGACCAAGCGCAGGCTATTGGCCAAAGGAGCCATCATAAAGACCAGCAAGTCGCCACACCACACCATGGTATAGCCCAAAGCTACCGTCCCCTGGGCCCCTAGGGCCGAAGACCCCACGCCAGACAAGGTAAAACCTGCTGGAATCATGGTCGGCTTGACGATCGGCAGGCCGGTCTCGGCGATGACGCGGGCCAAGACGACAAAAATGGTCAGGCCGACCGCTAAGACGAGTAGGGCGATCCATGCGGGGAGGCCGGTTTGCCACAGCCAGCACCACAAGCTCGCCAAGCCGACCACAGTGCCGACTACCGCAGCTCGGAAGGACATGATCTCGCCTTGGTCGTCCACCGCGCCGGTCCCATTCCAAGTGCGCTGCAGGACGGCTTTGAGATGGTGCCGAGCGTTCCACAAGATCGCACCCAGCAAGACCGCGATGGCTCCCATCATAAGGTGCCCTCTGATTGGAACACTCCAGTGGCCCAAATCGGCTTGGCTGTGGATGCCCATAATGCCGAAGGCGGCGTCTTGGAAATAGGCAATTAGGTAGAACAACCACAGACTGAAGCCGATGCTGAGATTGATGAAATAAGCCAAGCCAAACATGAGAAAATTGATGTTTAACTGGAGACTGCGGCCGCCTTCAATAGGCTGTATCGCCGTAGAGAGCCCCGGAACGGCCACTTGGGGAAAGTAGTGATGCAATGCCCCTAAACTGCTGAGCAAGAAGGGGATGAAAAAACCTACCCACATGACCCAGTTTTTAAAAAATGGCTTGAGCAAGCGGTCTTCTGTCCCCTCGTCAAGCATGGCCAGCGGTGCTTGGGCGAGGGGATAGGCCAAGCGCTCGTAATCGACCCATTGGCGGCGCAGAATTGTGCTGATGCAGAGAAGCGTCAGGTACAGAGCCATATAGAAGGCAAACCACGCCGCCAGCGGTGGTAGCCAGTGTGCCCACGGGATGGTTGCGCCGCCTTCGTAGAAGTCGGTGACGGCTTGGGCATCATCGACTAAGATCCATCGAGGGAGCAGGGGGTGGACCTGCGCGGCCCATTGGTTTTCGGGCGAGGCGTAGTACAAAAAACCCGTGATGATGGGCAGCAGCATGCTGACCATGCCTTTGGTGGGTATGGCTGCGGCCGCAGCCATCATCGTGAAAATGGTGATCAGTTCGCCGCGGGTAAAAGCCCACTCGCGGCGGCAACAGCCCAAGAGCAGGTGCAGGGTCAACAGCAGGACGAAGAGCAGGAAAAAGGCCACCGGGGTGGCGGATGTCAGGGCGAGGGCTGTCCCTTTGACAATGTGCCGGGCATAGGGAGCACCCACGGCGATGATCGCACACAGCAAGGAACCCACTAGCACGCCTCGCCAAGTAACGGCTGCCCAGAGATTGTGGTGGACCGTGGGGGCACTGCGCCGCGCTAGATAGTCCTGATAGTCCGGTGGTACCTTTGATTGCAAGCGATTAGCTCCAGCCCGACGGCTAAATGATCAAGGTTTTGAGATAGAGTCGGCCCCCACTGCTTGCAGGGCCGAGGCGAGATTGGAATGGGCTTGGCGGTAGTTGGGTTTGAGTTGTAGTGCGCGTCGGTAGTGCTCAATGGCCTCGGCGAACTGACCCCGGAGGGCTAAGAGTTGCCCCAAATTGTTGTGCGCCTCGGCAAAGTCGGGTTTGAGTTGTAGTGCGCGTCGGTAGTGCTCGATGGCCTCGGCGTCTTGTCGTTGGATTGCCAAGGCAGCGCCTAGATTGCTGTGGGTCAAGGCGATGTCGGGGGCCAGTCGGAGTGCTTGTCGGTAGTGTTCGATAGCTTCTGTGATCGCGTTTTGGCCGAGGAGGGCGTTGCCCAGCTTGAGGTAGATTTCGACTCGGCCTGACTCGGCTTTTAAGGCGCGTCGGTAGTGGCGCAGTGCAGCGGTGGACTCACCCCGGGCCTGGTGCGCGTCGGCGAGGTTGAGGTGAATTTGGGCGCTGCCGGGCTCTAGCAATAGGGCTTGCCGGTAATGGCCGATGGCTTGGTCGAGCTGGCCGCGCTCTTTGAGGATATTGGCCAGATTGTTGTGAGCGATCCAGGCACCGGCGTTTTTTTGCAGAGTATCGCGCCACAAGGTCTCCAGATCAGCATAGACTCGCCCTTGCCGCCAAGTGAGCAGACCGCAGATGGCCAAGACCAACGCCAAGGTGACTGGTCCGGCCGCCGGCTGGCCTAGCCGCGTCCACGCGCGGTGTCCACCAGCGGCGGCCAGTGCCAAAAGCCCCAGACTGGCCAAGTATTGAAAGTGGTCGGCGACAAAAGAATAGAGCATGGGGTAGAAATTGAAAAAGCCGAGGGCCGGCGTTAGGGTACCGGCAAAAAACAACACCCCGGTCAGCGGCCCCCGTCCCAAGCGCTCCCGAAAAGCCCACAGCAGGGCCACCACGCCCAAGGCTCCGGCCGGATATAAGTATTGCCAGACCGCGGTCGCGTCGATTGCCCAGCGGGGGTAGATAAACGCCAGGTTGAGCGGCACGAGGAGTTTCGCCGCGTAAAACCACAGCGCCCGCCCGGCGATCAGGCCGCGCTCCACCAGCGACAAGTCCCATTCTGGCCCCCAAGCGCCGACGCTGTGCCTCTCCATCCACACCGTCACTCCGCTCATGGCCACCCCTAGAGCAAAAAAAGGCGCGAGGGCTACTGCCGTGCGCTGCATTGGCGTTTGGCCCTTCCACCACAGCACCAACAACAGGGCCGCTGGCAGGGTGCAGGTGACGGTCTTGCTGAGCAGGGCCGCGGCAAAAAGGAACAAAGCGGCCCAGTACAAGCGAGGGCTGCGCGCTTCTTCGTAGCGCAGATAGGCCCATGCTGCACTCAGATAGAATGCGCCGGACAACGCGTTCTTGCGCTCGGTAATCCACGCCACCGACTCGACGTGCACTGGATGCAGGGCAAACAGGGCGGCAGCAGCCCACGCGCCAGGCACTTTTAATCGGATCAGCAGCCGCCAGACCAAAACGGCACTTAGGGCGTGCAAGATTACATTGACCACGTGATAGCCGGTCGGGTTCAAGCCCCACAGACGGTATTCGAGCCAATAGGCCGTATGGACCAGCGGGTAGTATTGGCGCGTGGCTCCCGGCTGGAACCAAATCTGCCCAAGCCCCGCTAGCGAGCGCAGGGTTAGGTTATCCTGCACGTAGTCGTCGTCGTCCCAGATAAAACCGCCGTTCATCGCCGGTATATAGGCCCCGACGGTCAGCCCCACCAGTAGGAGAGCCGGCAGGAGCCAAGTGCGGCGGTCTGGTTGGGAGGAAACTGCGGATGGGCACATGGGAGGATTGGGCGTTGGGTGTATTGCGGCGGGCGGACCTTGTGCATTACAATATAGTATGCACACCTACTTGAAAATAGGCTCCAGCCTGCTGCTGACCGCCCTCTTAGGGTTGCTGGCTTGTGGAGATCGCCGCACGGCTCCCACAGGGGCTGAAGAGGCCGGCGCAGTCGTGCTGCTGACCGCTAAGGTCGATGCTGAAGTGGCTGCTCGGCTCGTCCAAGTCGAGGTAGTGATCACTGCGGCCGATATGCCAGCCATGCGCCAGCCATTGGCCGTGGATGGCGCTCGCATCGTCGGGACCGTCTCCGAGATTCCGGCAGGTGCCGCCAGACTATTTGCGGTGGTCGGGTACGATGCGACCGGAGCCTTGGTGGCCAGCGGATCGGCCAAACTGGACCTATCCCCGGGGCAGTCTGTTCCCCTCGGTCTTCCCCTTGCTATTGAGCCGTCTCCTTCCCGCTCGCAACCCCCGATTACTGTAGAGTTGGTCCCGGGCGTACCGCTGGATATGGTGTGGATCGAGCCGGGCGTCTTCACCATGGGTTCCCCGCTGGACGAGCAGGGCCGCAACGACGACGAAGGTCCTCAGTTCGAGGTTCACCTGACTCAGGGTTTCTACCTAAGTCAGTGCGAAATCACCCAGCGTCAGTGGGCGGCTGTGACCGGAGAGCGGCCGTGGAGTCACTACACTGATGAATTGAAAGAGGTCCCCGACCGCCCGGCTGTGTACATCTCTTGGGAAGATGTACAGGAATTCATAGTTAGTCTCAACGCCACAGCCGGTGCTCAAGTGTACCGGCTGCCTACCGAAGCCGAGTGGGAATACGCGGGACGGGCGGGCACGAAGACGCCGTGGTCTTTTGGCAAAGCTGAAAAAGAACTATACCTCCACGCTTGGTGGACGGATAATATTTCTCTCACCGGGCGGATGGCCGCGCAGCCAGTGGGATTAAAAACGCCCAATCCTTGGGGACTATACGATATGCACGGCAATGTGTGGGAGTGGGTAGGCGACTGGCTGGGTGCGTACCCGGAGGGGCCGCAGACCGATCCTCAAGGGCCGGCCGAGGGCACGGCGCGGGTATTTCGCGGCGGCAGCTTTAAAGACGCCGCTTCGCTTTCTCGCTCGGCGCAGCGCTGCTGGAACGCGCCTGATTTGCGCTTTAGCCACGTCGGGGTTCGGCTAGTGCGGGACTCGGACTTATGAACGACGCCACGCTGGCCCAGCTCACCGCGGAAATTCGTCGCTTCGTAGAGGAGCGCGACTGGGCGCAATTCCACACCCCCAAGGACTTGGCCATTGGTCTTTCGACTGAAGCGGCCGAAGTCTTAGAGCACTTCCGCTTCCGCTCCGACCAAGAAATCGCCACCCGCTTAGAAGACGAATCTTTCCGCCGGGCTATCGGTCACGAATTGGCCGACGCGCTGTACTTTGTCCTGCTTATGTGCGACCGCTTCGGCTTGGACGCCGCGCAAATGCTGGAGGAGAAATTGGCCATCTCGGCCCAGCGCTATCCGGTGGAAAAGGCCCGGGGCAAAAACCTCAAATACACCGCCTACCAAGTTCCCTCGGCAAGCGATCAGACTCCGTAGAGAAGCCGATGAAGCTGTCTCAATGGGGTGTGGTCGCTTTCTGGTGGCTTTACCAGCGAACTCGGACCCGATTACTGGTACCTTTCTGTTTGGAACTCTGCGCCGTGCTGACTCCCTTCTTCGTCCACAACTATCTCGTCCAAGGCACACCGCTCCCATTCCAAGGTGCTTGGAGCTTCTACATGGGCAACAACCCTGCGGCTGACGGTACCCCGTATGCACGCCAGGGGATCGACTGGCAACGCCTCGAAATACTGCCCTATGAGGCGGATATGGTCGCTTCGTCAGCCAACAGAGGCCGGTTCTATCTGAGCGAGGGTCTCGGCTTCATGGTTGAGCAACCGCTTTCCTACCTCCACTTGCTCTACCGCAAATTCAGACTGTTCTGGCACGCCTTTGAAATCCCCGTGAGCGTTGACATCCACTTTTACGAGGCACATTCCTACCTGAGTTACCTGAATGTCTTCGGCTTTGGCATTGTCGCGCCTCTGGCGCTAGTGGGGTTGGTATGGAATTGGCACCGATGGCGTCAATACGGTTTGCTCTATGGTTTCGGACTGTCCTATTTGGTCTCGGGCCTGCTTTTCACGGTGTGCGCTCGTTATCGGCTTCCCACGGTGCCTTTGCTGATGCTTTTCGCCGCCGAAGCTGTCCGCCAAGGTGCCCTCAGTCTAAAGGGGCACCAGTGGCGGCGCAGTGCTGCCTTGGCGCTGGCGCTGGGTGCTGCTTTTGCACTGGTTCACACCGGAATTGATCCTGCACAGGTGGATCATCTGCGCTCTGCTTGGCTCCAGGGGCAGGTCCACATGCGCAACCAAGCATATAAACGCGCCGAGGCGGCCTATTTGCAGGCACTCCAGGACGATGCCGAAGATGCCGACGTGTACAATAGTCTGGGCGCGGTTTACGAAGCGCAGGGGCGGCCTCGTGAAGCTGAAACGGCGTATCGCCAAGCCCTTGCTCTGGCCTCTGATCACACTCGCGCACGGCTCAATCTGGGCAATCTGCTCCGCCGGGAGCAGCGCTTCGCTGAAGCCAAATCCCTCCTCCTCGCAGCGCTCGCCAGTGATCCCCGTCCCGCCATGCAATACGAGGGCCACTACTATTTGGGCTATCTCCACTTGGACCAGCAAGACTATCTGCGGGCGTATGATTTTTTCGCCACAGCCTTGAAATCCCAGCAACGAGCCAAAGGCTTCTACGCCCTAGCCAATGCCTGCCATCATCTGGGACGCCAAGACGAGCAAATCCGACACTTGCGGCAGGCTGTAGGCCTAGATTCAGAATTTGCCGCTGCCCAACGCAATCTTGGAGTCTTGTACCTGCAGCGAGGTGAATACGCTCTTGCCGAAGAGGCACTGCGCCGCGCCTTGCACCTCGAACCCGATGTGGCTATTGCCCACTACAATCTAGGTGTGCTCTACGTGCAAACTGGGCGACGGGAATTGGCCCGGACCGCTTTCGAAACCGCCGAGCGACTGCGCCGAGCAGGGACACCCCCCTGAAAAGCAGGGTACATGGCTGCATACAACCCGGATCAGCCCAATATCGCCGCCTTGCCCGCTGCGTCAGAGGAGCAGCCTCTTATAACACCAGCTCGTCCGGCGGCTCGTAGTCGCTTTTGCGCGGATCCCAGCGGGTGCCGCATTTGTCGCTGATAACCACCCATTCCCCCGGACTGAGGTTCCCCTGGTGGTGGTAGTTGAAGCGCCGTAGCCCCGCGGCTTCAGCGGCGTCGAGCAACATCTTGAGGTCGCGCGCCGACATGGGGTCGCCGTCGTGGGGAAAGCGACCGGTGTCGAGCCAGGGCACGATGCGCTCGGGGTCGTCAACCGCAGCCAGCGCTCGTCGCGTCTCCTGCGTTACTACCTGTTCGAAAAACTCTGGATTGAGGGCGCTCTCGAAATCGAGCATGTCGTCGTCCACGCCCGGCAGGACGATGCCGAAGAGAGCCTGCACGACATCGAGGGTGTCGGCCACGCTGATCCCCGGATTCCACTCTAGAAGCGTCTGCGAGTAGCGATAGACCGTACCGAGGAAGCCGTCGAAGCCCCGATGAAAGAAGTAGTGCTTCGGCAGCAGAAAATCCATGAACTGGGCCAGATCGACGAAATCGTACCCACACAAGGGCGCGAAGGCAGCCGAGCGCGGGCCGCATCCGAGGCGCACTGGGCGTTCCAGTTCAGCGGCGACGCCCTCGCGGATGCGGCGAAAATAACGAGTCAGCGAGTCGGCCCGGAACGATAGCCAAGCCATCAGGTCAGGATCGGCTCCGAGCATGCGGTAAGCCCCGACTAGGCCGCCACGGGCGTGTCCGCGGATGCGCACCGGGTCGAGGTTGTGGAACAGGGACAGGAGCCTGTCTTTCGCAGCCACCATGGCCCCGTAGTCGTACCCCAGATCTTCGGCCAGCGGTGCCACAGATTCCGGCAGGTCGTGAAAGAAGTAGGAGCGGTGATTCATGTGATGGGGGGCGATTTCGTATCCCCACTCCGGTCCGTCCATCACGGCACCGTCCGCCATTGGGAAGTGCTCAAGGGTGTCAACCATACGCGCCACCCGCGACGCCAGCGTCTGGTCGTCGTGCAGATGGTGGCCCTGACCCCCTGGACCGGCACCGCCATCGGCGTACATACAGTAAACCTGCATGCCGCGGTCCTTGGCGGCGTTCATCGTCTTTTCCAGCAGATCCCTTTTCTCGGGCAGCTTGTGTTCCGGTGGCGGCGGTGGCTCGACGCCTAGTCGCGCGTACACCGCTGGGTTCGGATCGTACGCCTCCGCCACGATGCCGCCGGTGGGAGCGGACACGGCATCTTTCGATAGTCTTGCAGTGCCGAAAACGAGCGGACCGAACACGACTCCATCGACGCCGCCTTCCGCCCAAGCGTCGAGTATGCGCTCGTGATCGTTCATCACGCTTTCGAGATCGCGCATTACATCCATCCACAGCTTCATGATCAACCTCCGTTGTTGTTCAGTGAGTGGGCGTGAAGCGGCACACGCCGTCGAAGGAGACGCGCAACCGGGGGTGGCTTTCGTAGGGCCACGGATTGTAGGAGCGGGGAATGTAGTGGCCGGCCCAGCTGTGGCGGAAAGCGCCTTCGTCTAAAATAGGACCGCCGCGATGGATTAGGCGACCATTGAAGAACACGATGTCGCCTTGGTCTGCTTCAATGGCAATTTCCGGCAACCCGTTGCGCGCGAAAAGGGCGTCAAAAGCCTCGTCCTGGTTCCAGCCATACCAAGGGCCTAACTCGCCGTTTTCATCGCGGCGAAAATGGCGCTTTTCTATTAGCTCTCCCTTGTGAGAGCCTACCTGAATGTGAATGCTGCCGTTGCGGGTGCTGACTTGCTGGAGAGCGACCCAAGCCGACATGCAGCCCGGCAGGAAAAAGGCGTCTTGGTGTCGGCGTTGTTCGGAACCCTTGTAAAAATACATGCTCTGGACTCCGTCTGGCTCGTCGCCGAAGAAGGTCCGCAACGGCTGGCGCAGTCTGGGATCAAGCATCCAAGCTAGGCCGGCCGGATGGTGCAAACTGCGGCTAATTAATCGGCTCCAATCGTCCGGCTGGCGCGGGGGATAGCCCTCGACGCTAAAGCGACCAGCGTGGAGGGCCATCATGTAGGCGACAAAGCGGTCGCACTCGTCGGCAGTAAAGCCGCCGCGGACGATTGTATAGCCGTCGCGTTCGTACTGTTCTTGGTGTAGGGGGGTTATTTCCAGTTCCATCGGATGCTCGCTCTGTGATTGTGGGCTTGACAACTGACTGAATTAACGTTAATTCAGTCAGTGTTATGTCCGATATTTATATTCCCCAAGCACAACTTACTCGACTCAAGCGCCTAGCTACCCCTGGTAAAGTCGCCGTAGTGTACGGTCCTAGGCGGGTGGGCAAGACCACCTTGATCCAGCATTACGTCCAACAGTACGACCGCGACGCCCTCTTGGTGACTGGGGAAGATATAATGGTGCGCGACTATTTGGAAAGTCAATCCCTAGTCAAATTGCGAGCCTTTATCGGCCAACGGCGCACATTGATTATCGACGAAGCCCAGTACGTGCGGCAAATCGGCCTGAATCTGAAGCTATTAGCCGACCACGTCGAAGGGCTGCGCATTATCGCCACGGGGTCTTCTTCCTTTGATCTAGCTCAGCAGACGGGCGAGCCTTTGACGGGCCGCAAATACACCCTGCTGCTGTTGCCCTTGGCCCAGCTCGAACTGCAGGAGGTGGAAACAGCTCACCAGACTAGGGCCCAGCTCGAACTGCGATTGATCTACGGGTCGTACCCGGAGATCGTCCTGATGGAGTCGAACGAAGACCGTCAGCTTTATATAAAGGAATTAATCGCTTCCTACCTGTTCAAAGATATTCTACAGTTGGAAGGCATTCGACACGCCGACAAACTGCTCCGCTTGCTCCAGTTGCTTGCTTTTCAGATTGGCCGCGAGGTTTCGGTGGCGGAATTGGGAACCCAACTAGGCATGAACAAGAACACGGTGGAGCGCTATCTCGACCTGCTCGAAAAGGCCTATATCCTCTATAGCCGCCGTGGCTTTAGCCGCAATCTCCGCAAGGAAATCACCAAGAGCCGGCGCTACTATTTTTACGACAATGGCATTAGGAACGGACTAATCAACAACTTCAATGTCCTAACCCTGCGCGACGATGTGGGGGCCTTGTGGGAGAACTATGTCTTAGTCGAACGGCTGAAGTACAACCTATATACCGGGCGCTTGGCCGAGAGCCATTTCTGGCGCACCTACGATCAGCAGGAGATTGACTTGATCGAGGAGTGGGGAGGAAAGCTGCATGCCGCTGAAATGAAGTGGTCGCCTCAATCCTCCACCCGGGTGCCTCGCGGCTGGCGTCAAGCGTACCGCGACAGTTCGTTCGAGATCGTTCATCAAGGGAATTACCTTGATTTCATTACTAGGCCGAGAAAGGCGTGAGTTGCGGGACACCATGAACACAATGCTTTATAGAGGATATGCCACTCAAATTGAATACAGCAACGACGATGGTCGTTTTATCGGGCATATTGCAGGGATCGATGATGTCGTTGGTCTTCACAGCGAGTCTGTCGCCGAACTGCGGGCCGCTTTTGAAGAAGCGGTTGATGATTATCTCCAAACTTGTGAAAAGTTGAATCACCCGCCGCGGAAGCCGTGTTCTGGTGATTTTATGTTAAGCGATGAGATTGAAAAACAATTATCTGAGAAACGTTCTTAGAAGTGGTTTTATAACCGTCTGAGTGTAATCATCAGACAGGCGACATTGACAAAGGCTTGATACATTTGGATATGATATTCCCATCGCACGACCAGCCGTCGAAAATTGCCCCACCATGCCAAGGTGCGTTCGACCTTCCATCGCCTCTTGTAGCGGCGCAAGGGGCGTCCATCTTGGGTGGGCGGTTTCTTCCGGTTTTTGCGATGCGGACAGATCAACTCAATGCCCCGTCGTGCCAATCGAGCGCGCAGCGGGTCAGAATCGGCGGCCTTGTCGTAGATCAAGCGCGTCGGATTTTTCCGCGGCCGGCCCCGGCCGGGGCGCGGCACGGCCACCCGCTCCAGCGTCGGCTCGATCAACCCGACTTCGGCTGGGGACGCCGAGTCCAGGTAGTTTCCCAAAGGCAGCCCTTGGCCGTCTGCCACCACCATCCACTTCGTACCCTTTCCGCGTTTGGTCGGCCCGACACAGGCCCCCTTTTTTGGCCGGGGCAAAACTACCATCGGCAAACGTCTCGGCCCAGTCGAGTTGGCCTTGCTCATCCAGTTGGCCTAACAACGCTCGCCATGCCTTCAGCCAGATGTCTTGCTCTTCCCAACGGCGTAGCCGACGCCAGCAGGTACTCGGCGAGGGGTATCGTTCGGGCAGGTCTTTCCACCGCGCACCACTGCGTAACACCCATAAAATACCCTCAAACACCGGACGGTTGGCAATGGGTTTGGGACCGCCTTTGGGCGACGCTTTGGGTGCAGGTAACAACGGCGCTATATGCGCCCATTGGGCATCGGTCAATTCAGACGTATGGCGCGACATAATCGGGACTCCTTGGGGCGAAGCAAAACGAGTAGAAGCAAAAAAGAAAAAACACAACCCCCTATCAAGTTATGAAACCGCTTCTAACAATCTTCTCGTCGAGGAGATAGACCGGCAGATCAAATTGGTCAGGGACTCCGGTCCACAACGACGACCTCAAACTATGCCAGTTCCTGTAAAATCAGCGCTGCGAGACGAAGATGCTCGTTCAGAGATAGTGTTGATGTCTCTCTGAGATATTTTCTTCCCTGCTTATTCGAGTCAGTCGTCTAAACTATATTTAACCATGCCATCGCAGTGGTTACAGCCAGCAACATAACTATCCTCCATGTTTCCAGTATTTAGATCATTACACCACTCACAACTTTCAAGGGATTCAAATGTCTCGAAGCAACTTACACAAATCCACTCACCGTTCTCAGTTTGGATAACTGTATGATAGCCATCACAGTCAGAGCAATTGCCAATGTTATACAGACCATCACTTGTCATTGGAGTAATATGAGTAATATCCGAATTTATCAATGCCTCTTTCACGTTTTCCGGTTCAAGCAGTTTATTACAGGATTGACATGTAGCGAAACCTTCATCCCTGAAAATTGCTGTTTCTCCACATCTTGGGCAATTGATTTTGAAACAGATCTCGATAAGGCCACACACTAGGCACTTAGATTCATAAAATCGTTCTGTTTTACCTTCATGCTTCTGAGCTTCAAATCCACATGAAGGACATTGCTCAAACATAAATCCTTCAGACCTAAAATTGCATATTTCTTCTCTCAAATTATCAAATACTACTTGGAGAAATTCACGCAATTCTCTCAATGAAGCATCTATGTCAGATATTTTTTCACTCCACTTAGAAAATATTTCCTCCCATTGGTCTGTTAATAACCGATTAAGACGATACCATGCTTTTAATTGTTGTTTGACAATTATACTTTGTAATTTATCATTTTCTTTATTAGTAGGTGCTTGATGAAAAAAGTGAACCATTTTATTACGATGTTTAGCAATTTCTTTAAATTCTTCCAACTCTGAATCAGATAAGCCGTCCCGTACTATATTACGAAGTCGCTCAGCCACCTCGTCAAGTGAAACTGACCGAAACTCTCCCGCAACAAATTTTTTCCAATCCGGCTCTTGTCTTTTAGCGAAGACTAATGACCAATGTTCATGTAGTAGCCTAGCCTTTAAGAAAAGTTCCACAGCAGCATGAAAATGGATGACTGAGTATTTCGGCTGTTCCTTTAACTCTGATCTTGCTTTGGAGAGAAAGTCAAAGCCATTCTCAGTGATCCTAGAAAACATTTCTTCTTTATTCATACGTCATCGGCTCTTTTGTGTTTTTGGATGATTTTTATGGCTTCTGGGACGTACCTATCTTTATAGTTAAGGCCCGCTCGCATCGGCTATTCATCGGGCTGTGAGCATCTCCGCGTCCCCGCGCAACAAGCCCTCGGCAATGAGCGCGTCAATACGTGTCCCGAGTGCGCCTCGAATCTGTGTACGTGTACTCTGGTAGCCAAACTGGCGTGCAGTTTCTACGATCAACTCGTCGCGTGAAGCTCCGTGTGTCGCCTCGACTACGCGCAGTAACCCGGCGTCGAGTTCTGACGGAGCGATGCGGTCTATAGGCCGGTCGCCACGACGCGGGCAGACTAGGGGATTACTCGACGGACGCAGAAATGCCCCATCGCGCACGATTGCGCCATCTTGCACTAGCTGGGCAAGGATTTTGTGAACTCGATCACGGACGAGCCGCCCAGCACGGCCGAGACCATAGGCGATGCGCAGGTACTCGATTACACGATCTTCATGGACGGGATGTTCTGTCTGCACTACTTCATTTGCGAGAAGTGCCAGTTCCTGTTGCCTCGCTTCAAGGAACGGGACATCAGGCCACTGCAGCTCCGCTCGAACGTAGCCGTCGAAGAGCCACTCGTGGGCCGCCGGTTTGTCGCCTCCCGAGCTGAGTTGATCGTCGGCTGGTTCTGGTATCGGATCGTCGGGGACATTAGCTACCTCCGCGTCACCTGTGTCTGGGGTGCGGAGTGGTGGCGCAGAACTTCCGGCGACCGCGTATGCCTCTCGTGCTTGTTCGAGTGCCTGCTCAATAGCGGCAAGTTCTGTCTCTGGGCTCTTGATCCATGCTGTGGACCACACGCGGTGGATGCGCCAGCCGAGATCCTCCAGCACCTGCTGGCGCAACCAATCGCGGTCGCGTGCCGTCGGCGAACTGTGATAGGTCGCCCCATCGCACTCGATGCCGAGGTCGTAACGCGCACCGTTCTCCGAGCAGATAGCGAGGTCAATGCGGTAGCCCGACACCCCTATCTGCGACTCGACCTGATGTCCACGCCGGCGTAACGCACCAAGTACAGCCTCCTCAAAAGGACTTTCCGGTTCGTTGACTCTACCGACATTTGCGCTGAGCGGCATCAATGGATTGCGGGCGTATTCGAGGTAACTTCGCAGCAAACGTGCTCCATCGCTTGAAGCCGTGATATCACTGGCTTGGAGAGAGTGAACCAGCGTCATGCTGCGCCGCGCACGGGTCACTACTACGTTCAGCCGCCGTGCGCCGCCCTTTTGGTTGATAGGGCCAAAGCGGTTCGGCACCCGTCCGTCAGCCGTTCTACCGTAGCAGACCGATAGAATCATGTGGTCGCGCTCATCGCCCTGTACATTTTCGAGATTTTTGACGAAGAAACGTTCGTCGAGCTCCTCGCTGAAGCGGTCATCGAACTCGCGTTCAAGCAGACGGTGCTGATCAATAAGCTGTTCAATTAAATCGGCTTGGGCGCGCGAAAGCGTCACCACACCGACGCTTTCGTTGTCTGGCCGTTGGCGCATCAGTTCAAAGACAAGCTCGACGACGCGCTCCGCTTCGCGTCGATTGGTGCGCGTCTGCCCCGCGTCGTATATCCTGTCGGATACCAGTACGTCGCGCACACACTGCTCATCGCCATCACCTCCGGGGCCGGGGAAGGTGAGCAGACGGTCCTCGTAGAAGTAGTGGTTTGAGTAACGAATCAGCCCCTCGCAATGGCTGCGGTAGTGGACCGCCAAGTACTCCTCGGCAACGCCGCGCCCAATCATCGAAACCATCACGTCGAGGAAGCTCTCTTGCCCCTCGAACTGATCATCCTCATCATCGTTTTCGCCATCCTCATCAAGACTTACCCGGAAGAAGGTAGTAGGTGGTAGCTGATGGCGATCACCAACGACGATTATCTGCTCTGCCCGCTCTACAGCCGGGATCGCATCCTCTGGCAGTACTTGCGACGCCTCATCGAAGATTACGGTGTCGAACTCGATTGTTTCACTTTCTAATCCGTCGGCAGCGAGGTATTGGCTCACGGCGAGTGGGCTCATCAGGAAACATGGCTTCAGCGACTGGAGCAAGTTGGGAATGCGCTCGAAGAGGCGACGCGGTGGTAACTGCCGCCGCTGCTTGGTTAGTTCCCGGCGCAGTATGCCTAGCTGTCCGCCTCCGATTGCGGCGTTGAGACGCGGATAGCGCTTGAAGCACTGGGTACGCACACGTTGCCGCGCCACTTCGGGAAGTAGTGCGTCGAGTTTACGGAACTGCGTTCGGATCGCCTCGTGCTCCGTGGCCGTGAATGTCCTAAGCTCCGGTTCGGCGTCTTGATTCCAGTTGAGCCAGAGAACGAATAATTGCCGGCGCACGATTCCGCTGACTAGTTCGGCACATTCCGTAGCATCGCGGATGCGGTCGAGTACACCCGTGCCCAACTCGGCGTCGAGAGCGGTAGCGGCGTCCTGATATTCAGCCCACGCCTGCGCCGACCCAACGTGCTCTCGGAGGTCGGCAGCCCAGGAGCCCAGCTCGTCGAGAGGAGCGTCGTCCCAACGCCCGTCCCATGGCGTCGCCGCGACAGTGAAGCGCAGGTCGAGCATCGCTATGGTCTCGCCGAACACGCGGTGTGCGTGGCGCATACGTTTCGCACGGTTGGCGTACTCGGCACGATCCATAGGACGACTGGCGTGCTCGCGCAACTGCTCGCTAATACGCACGGATATAGAGGTAAACTTCTTAGTCCACTCGATAGCGTGTAGCACGGAGTCCCAATTGGTGTCGGCTCCCTCGTAAAACGGCCCGAAATCGGCGCGTAGGTTTGCGGCTATGCTTTCATGCTCGTCGAGGGCGTTTGTGAGCTCTATACCACGATTGACTAGCTCCGCTAGCTCGTCAATGTTGGACGGTCGGTTATGCAGTCGTTGGTAGATGGCGGCCGTGCCCGCGTTATAGGTTTGTAGTGGCGGCAACGCCTGAAGAGCCACAGCGAGTATCTGTTCGGGATGTAAGTCGGTGTCCCTGTCTCCCCCGCGTTTGCTCGCTTGCCGCCACTCGTCGAACGCGGCGGCGAGATGATCCGTTACCCGTCGCAACTCTCGCTGGGCCGACTCGTTGGTGAGCAGTGCCTCCATTATTTCGGAATCGCCACGCCAATCTTCAAGCAGCGCTTCAGTTTCATTGAGGTTGGCATCCACAGCCTCCCAATCGGTTCCGCGCCCGTAAAAGCGATGTCCGAGAAACGTGCCTATCTGCTGCTCAACCTCATGCCAAACCGTACGTCGCTGACGCACATCGAGGGCGTATTCCACCCAACCTTGCGCTTCGTCGAGGGACAACTTGCCGGGAGTGCGCTGATTGCCGTACAGTACACGCATGTCAGCGCGATAATTCCTAAAGAACAGTCGCCGGAACCAGCTACGGTGCTCTGTGCGAAAGCGTATGAGCATCTCCGCGTTGACCATATCGGGTAATCCCTCAGAGAAGACATTGGCGAGATGCTCCTCGGCTTGGGTCAATTCGCCTGCTTTCTCTACGGCGTCTTGCAAATGGTGGTGGGCAGTACGTAGGCCAGCAACTGACAACCATCCTACGGGTACCGGCTCAAGAGATATGATTCGTCGGGCAAGCCGTAGCGCATCCTCAATCTCGGCGGTGGTCGAGGGGGTCAAGACGCCGAGTGCCTTTCCGATTGGGACGGTGTGCTTGATTAGATCGGTAGCAGCGGCTTCAATCCGCTCGATCCGCTCCACGGCGGTGGCAGGGCAAGCGGCAACAACACTGTTCCACTCCTCTCCAAGCGCTTGGCGCAGATCGGCATGAGTCTCCGACTCCAGCAGGGCCTTGGCACATACGCGGTAGTCGAGTGGTGGACCGTCGGCGGATATGCGTTGCGCGAGCCAATTGGCGAGTGGAGTGCGTTGTGCCTGCAACTGCTGCTGTTCTCTAGCTATCCGCCGCAGCCGCTGCGGGATGTCGCGATCTAGCCATCGTTCTGATACGCCATCGCCGGGTGTTTCAGCGAGTTGGTCGAGCAGCACCGCAGTCTCGGCGACATCGCTGGCATTGATGGTTTTCGGCAACCCGAGCCACTCACGTTCCGCATCGGTGCCTTTTCTGAGTTGCGTAATCGCGTCAGCGACAGCGTCCATATCGGCGCGAATCTCATCGGCAAGTTGGAGACTGCGGTACTCCACACGCAAGGGCAGCCAACGGCTCGTGCGGTGATCGCGGAACTCGTCGGGCCGCCTCTCAATGCGGCCTGTGATTTCGTTGATACGCGCCAATCGTTCAGCGCTTAAGGCGGCAATGTTATCGAAAGGAAAGTTGACCCATGGCAACGTCTGCAACTGGGAGAACTCACCTTGGACCTCAAATACGGTGCGTCCGAGTAGCGGCTGCTCAGCGTGAAGTAGGCGCACGACGCGATTTAGCTGATCTCGCCGCTCAATCAGTTCGTCAAATGAGACAGTTGGCCCGTTTTGTTTCCGTGTATCTTCGACCGAACGGCGAATCTGATCATAGACCGCACTCTTGCGCCCGCGGTCGCTGTGTAAATCGAGGCAGAAGACACCAAGGCCGCACTGTTCAAGGCGGCGTTTCACTACATCGAGCGCTGCCGCCTTCTCGCTGACAAAGAGTACGTGCTTGCCGTCAGCGAGTAATGTGGCGATTAGGTTCGCGATGGTCTGGCTCTTGCCGGTACCCGGTGGCCCGTGGATCACGAGATGTCCACTCGCTCGCGCTATATGCACTGCACGTAGCTGACTGAAATCAGCCGGGAGTACCGCGAACTGGTCTCGCACGTCAAGCAGTTCGTCGAGTCCACCCCCGCGTAATTCTGTCCCTGACGGGATCGCTCTTGGACCAGCTACGAACCCACCGTCGGCGACGTCGCTTGGGGCTCCAGCAAGTCTCTGCGTCAACTCGCGGCGCGGCCCGTGGGCTTGTATCCGTGCCAAGTCCTCGTACATAGGCAGCTTCGCGTAGGAGAAGACGCTTAGAAAGACGGTGGCTTCAACCGTCCAGCCCTTGCGATCGCGTACTAGGGCAGAGACGCGATTGAGGTAATCGGCAAGTTTTTTGTCTTCATCGAACTCGGGTAGATCAATCCCTGACTGCTGGAGTTGGTAGGCAAGTGTCGGGTTGACTACTACATCGCTGTCCTCGAAGTGGAGCACGAAGGGATCGCGTGGTGATGAGCGAGTGAGGTCGCAGGGAAAAAGTACCAGCGGGGCGCGTGCTTCATCGCCTTCGACATCGATATAGGTAAGAAAGCCGGCTGCGAGGAAGAGGACGTTGAGGCCCTGTTCCTCCTCCCACTCTCGGTCGCGCTTGTGGAGGTTGAACAGTCGGCGCTGAAGGTCCTTAGCGTCGCAATCGGTAGCCAAGTCTCCTTCGCGCACAAGATCATCAGGTGCCTCTTTGTCGGGGTCAGCGAACCGGCGGCTACGACGTTGGTAGGGGAAGCGCAACCCTGAGCGCGATCTCTCAAGCCGCGTACGCAGTTCGTCGGGCGTTGTGTCAATGATGCCGACAGCGGTGCGACCGGGGCGAAAGTAGAGCAACTGGTTACGCCGGCCGAGTTGCAACAGTCGGTTCTGCCACTCGCCGATCCGTTCGCTTACGAGATTGGCTCCCGAGTCTGCCCGGTGGTTCCGAAATTCCTCGCGTGGTTCCATATTCATAGTGTATGTGGCTGAGTTTGGAATGAACGTCCTTAGAGCGGTACTAATACCCTTTCTTCTTGTCGATGATATTGAGCACCGGTTCGCCCTTGAGGTAGCGCTCCAATTGGGCGCAGAAGAACTCATAGACCTTGCGCGGTCGGTGTTGTGAGGCACCGGCTCGATGCGGGGTGAGGATGATGTTGGGCGCGTCCCACAGCGGTGATTCGGCAGGTAGCGGCTCGATTTCAGTAACGTCGATACCGGCACCGGCAATCTGCCCGTCGTGCAGTGTTTGGCAGAGAGCGTCCTCGTCGATGATGCCGCCTCGCGTCACGTTGATCAGGTAGGCGCTCTTTTTCATCAGCGTCAGTTCCTCTCGCCCGATGAGGTGGTACGTCTCCTCGGTGCGTGGACAGGCTATCATCACCACGTCGGCGCGACGGAGGAGGCTGTGCAGATTTTCGCGGGAGTTGTCTTTGAGTTCGGAAATGCCCGGCGGTAGGTCGCGGCGTACCGGGTCGATGGCGATGATCGGCATGTCGTAGCCGGCAGCCCGCTTGGCCATTTCAAGCCCAAAACCTCCCAGTCCCACAAGGCCCAACGTTTGCCCAGTTAGCTCAACGGTGGCTCCGCCGGCCCACTTGCGTTGATCGTTTTGGCGAATCGACTGATCAATGCCTCGGGTGAGGGCGAGGAGCAAGGCCCAGGCGTGTTCGCCGCCTTGGGGGGCGTACAGCCCGGCCACGTTGGAAATGGCTACTTCGTCGCGGGCGATGATTTCGGGGAAGAGGAACTTGTCCATGCCTGTACTAAAGGACTGGACCCAGCGCAGGTTGGGAGCGGCAGCGCAGACCGCGGGCGGGAAGTGGCCGACGATGATGTCGATCTCGCCGGCCACCGCGAGGGCTTCTTGTTCGTCGTTGGCCACAAAGACTTGGTGGCCGCCGTTTTCGTGCGCTATCTGGCGCAAGCGGTTGTGTTGTTCGTCGGTGAATGGGTAGTGGACTAGAATTTTCACGCGGACCTCCAAGCTAAGTTGAGAAATGGGATAGGATGCGATCGATGCGATTGGCGAGTGATTGTTCTAGGCGCGGCCCGAAGCGGGTTACCACTTGTGCCGCGGCATAGCAGCCTAAGCGCGCCGCGTTTAAGGGGCTGTACTCGTGGGACAGCCCGTAGAGCACGCCACCGGCGAAGAGGTCGCCGGCACCGTTGGTGTCGATAGCTTGCACCGGGACGCCAGGCACTTGGCAGTGGATGCCGTCGGCATACACTAGGGCACCGTCGGCCCCACACGTTACGTAGGCCGTACCGACTTGGGAAGCGAGGGCCGCACCGGCTGCCTCGCGGTCGTCGGTCCCGGTACTGGCGAGGGCCTCCTCCTCGTTGCAGAAGAGCAGATCTACGCCGTGCTGCAAGAGCGCGTCAAAGCGCACCCGAAAGGCCCGGACGGCAAAGGGATCGCTCAGAGTTAAGGCAACAGCCGTGCCGTGGCGTTGGGCCATTTGCTGTGCTTGATGCGCGGCGGCAAATCCGTCTTCCGAGCCGAGGAGATAGCCTTCTATATACAGGTACTGGCTGTCGGCGATGACCTCCTCGTGGAGTTGGGCCGGGCCGATAGCGCTGCTGATGCCCAAGAAGGTGTTGAGGGTGCGGTCGGCGTCGGGAGTAATAAAGACCAAGCACTGGCCGGTCTTGCCCTCGCCTCGGTTGGCCGGATGCGTGGCCACGCCGGCTGCTTCGAGGTCGCGCTGGTAAAAGTTGCCCCAATCGTCGCGGCCGGTCAGGCAGGCGTAATAGGTGCGGCCGCCATAGCGGGCGACGCCAATGAGGGTATTGGCTGCTGAGCCGCCCGAAGCCGAGGCGACTGGCTCGCCGCCGACCGCTGCTGTGAGGTTGCATTGCCGCGCCTCATCGACGAGGGTCATAACCCCTTTTTCGATCTGGTGTTCGGCGAGGAACTCCGGGGGGACTTGATATTGGATGTCCACTAGGGCGTGGCCGACTCCATAGACATCGTACGTGCGGGTCATAGGCTTTCCTTTGAGTGGAAAACAGGCAAAATAACCTATTCGCTCATGGCTGCCAAAAAGGGAGGGTGCAAATCTTTGCTTGTTTTAATTCGCGCTGAGAATATATTAAAAACTCTGCGGGAGACGCCCGCACTTTCCACCCTTTACGGAGGTTGATGCAATCGCAGCAAAGAAAAAGAGTTTTACGAGAGTAAACGGTGATATTCGCGTGCCCCAAATTCGGCTCATCGGGTCTGATGGGGGGCAGGTGGGGGTCATCGAAACGGCTCGTGCCTTGGCCATGGCGGAGGAAGCCAATCTCGACCTAGTAGAAGTGGCCGCTGAAGCGCGCCCGCCGGTCTGCCGGATTATCGACTACGGCAAGTTCCGCTATGACCAAGAGAAAAAGGCCAAGGAAGCGCGCAAGAAGCAGCACAACGTGCAGATGAAGGGCATTCGCATCGCCCAACCTACTATTTCCGAACACGATCTCGAATACCGGACGAGCCACATCCGCACGTTTATTGAAAAGGGGAACCGGGTCAAAGTCAGCGTCCGCTTCCGCGGGCGGCAGATGGCCTATCAGGATCGAGGATACGAGCTACTGAAAAATTTGGCCGACAAGCTCAAAGACGTAGCCGTCGTCGATCAGGCTCCCAAGATGGAAGGCCGCGAAATGTCGCTCATTCTCAGACCCATCTGAGATTGGTCCGAACAGCGCAAAAAGGCCGGTGTCCGCACTGCGGGCGTCGGCCTTTTTTGTTTGTGCGCAATGGACGCGACCTCCCCTCGTTGGCACTTAGGGGGAGAATCTCTTTCTTTAGGTTGCTCAAGAGGCGACCAGCACGTGTTCGGCTGCGCCATTGAGGCCGGCGATGGCTGGGAAGGTCTTCGATTGCGGGCCATTGGCACCGGGCACGTAGCGCACATGCGGCGAGAAATAGGCGTAGAGTGCGGTATTGCGCGAGCGGTCGGTCTGGTTGGGGCCAGAACCGTGGACCATCAAGCTGTGGAACAGCACGGCAGACCCGGCCGCGAGTGGCACGTCGATCTGGCGCGAGCTATCGATGTCTTGGCGGTTAGTCAGCGGTGCCCCTTGCTGTTGGGCGATGTGCCCCCATTCCTGCAAGCCCCAATGGTGACTGCCGGGAATAGTTTTGATGCAGCCGTTGTCCGGGGTGGCGTCGTCGAGGGCGATGCTCACGGTTACGAGCGCGGGCGGCTCCATTGGCCAATAAGCCGAGTCTTGGTGCAGAGCGTGGGCTGAGCCGTGGAAGGCGGGTTTGAGCATGAGGGTGCTGCGGAAGAGCAGCAGGTCGTCCCCGAGGAGCGATTGCACGATGGCGACGAGGTGGGGATGGGCCGCGAGTTGGGCAAAGCACGGCGATAGGGCGCGGGTGTTCTCGATTTTGCGCAGCACCGGCAGGCCGTTGTGGTTTTGGTCTTTAGAAAAAGGCTCGCGCTGAAAGTGGCGGCTGAGCGGGTCTTGGCTAGCCTCGAGGTCGGCAGCTAGTTGGTGCAGGCTTTGGATCTCGCGCTGGCATTCGGCGACTTCGCGGCTGTTGAGCAGGTCGGGGACGATTAAGTAGCCCTGCTGCTCGAAAAAAGCCCGCTGCTCGTGGGGTTCCATGTGGTACTCCCGCTGTTGAGGTGATGACCCGCTAAGTGTACACTGGTCGCCGACTAAGTGTCAACCGATCCCTAGCAAAACGCATGAAGCGATTTTTTCCCTTTATCCATTGGCTGCCCGAAATCGGCCGTCCGGCCGTCTTGCGCGCCGATGTGCTCGCGGGCCTGACCGTGGCAACGATCCTCGTGCCCCAAGCTATGGCCTATGCCGAGTTGGCGGGACTGCCGCCAGTCTATGGGTTGTACGCGGCCTTTCTGCCGCCGGCTGTAGCTGCGCTCTTTGGCTCTTCTCGGCATTTGTCCACCGGCCCGGTGGCCATAGCTTCGCTGATTAGCGCGACGACCGTGCAAGGGCTCGCTCCCGAGGGCGGCGAGCTGTATATCGCCTATTCGCTGGCCTTGGGCTTGCTGGTCGGTCTGATACGGATTGCCTTGGGCGCGTTGCGCTTGGGCTTGCTGATTGACCTGCTGTCCGGCCCGGTGGTCGTCGGCTTTACCAATGCCGCGGCCTTCATCATCGCCATTTCCCAATTGCACAAGGTATTCGGTGTAGAGCCTCAGCAGGGAGGGCATTTGCTGGCGGCTGTCCGCGTCATCGACGTGGCGCTGTTAGCGGTCCATTGGCCGACGCTGGGGATGGCGGTGTTGGCCGGAGGGCTGCTGCTGGTTTTGCGCCGCGTGCGCTGGGAGCTGCCGAGTATGTTGACGACGCTGGTGGTCACCACGCTCGTTTCTTGGCTAACCGGGTTTAGCGGGGAAGTGGTCGGCGCGGTCCCGCGCGGTTTGCCGCGGCCTTTGGTGCCGGACTTAGACGTGGAGATCTTGTCTCAGCTTTTCGTGGGGGCCTTGACCTTGACCCTGCTCGGCCTGATGGAGGCCATGGCCATTGCCAAGACCCTCGCTGCGCGGACGCGGCAGCATCTCGATATCAATCAAGAACTTATCGGCCAAGGTATGGCCAATGTGGTCGGTGGGCTTTTCCAAAGCTATGCGACTTCAGGCTCGTTTTCGCGCTCGGCGGTCAACTACCAAAGTGGGGCGCGGACGGGCTTTTCCTCGATGGTGGCGTCACTGGTCATCGCCGCGACCCTGCTCTGGCTCACGCCGCTGTTGTACTATTTGCCGCAAGCTACGCTCGCCGTTGTTATTATCGCCGCTGTAGTTGGCTTGGTGCGCATTCAGCCGCTAGTGACCGCGTGGCGCATTCGGGCCCACGACGGCTTGATTGGGGTCGCAACTTTTGTCGGCACGCTGGCCTTGGCACCGGACCTGCACTTGGGGGTTGCCCTCGGCGTGGGAGCCTCGCTGGTGCTCAACTTCTACCGCACCATGCGGCCCCGCGTGGTTTTTCTCGCCCGGCATCTCGACGGCACGATGCGCGAAAGCGGCGCGGGTCTGAGGCCAGATCAGCAGATCGCGATTATGCGCTTTGACGGCCAATTGTACTTTGGGTCGGGCCGTTATTTTGAGGACAAGGTGCTTGAAACGATCGCCTCGGCACCCGAGCTGAGGTACTTGATTCTCGATGCAGATGGGATCAACCGGATCGACGCGTCGGGCGAACAGGCACTGCGCAACGTGGTTGAACGACTGCGCGAAGTTGGGCTGGACCTATACTTTACGCGGGCCAAACGGCAGCTTACCGACGCGCTGGAGCGGTCGGGGTTAATGGAGCAAATTGGCCGCGAGCACTTTTTTCGCTGGAACCAGCACGCGCTCGATTACCTGTGGTCACGGCTCCATCCCGACTACAAGGCGCGGTGTCCGCTCAATGTGCCTCGTTCGCAGGAGTCGCAGGATGGGGAAATCGAGTATTATATATGAAAGAGAATCAGAACCGCTTGGCGTCGGTGGAGGGGCTATCTGTGGTGGAGGGTGCGTCGGACAACAAGCGGTTGAAGGAGTCGAGGCGGGCATCAGTGCGGTTGAGCAGCGAGTCTTTGTGTTGACGAGCGCGGAGCACTTCCTCGGCGATATTGAGCGCGGCTAGGATGGCGATATCGAGCGGACCCCGGTGCTTGATCGTCGCGGCAATCTGCTGCATCTTCTCGTCGAGGTAGGCTGCGGCGTGCCGAACGTACTCGGGATCTTGATCGTCGCTGTTGACGAGATGATAGGTCTGATTGTAGATGCGGACAGTGACTGGTTGTGATTGCGACATGAGATTTTGTGAGATAATGAGATAAAAAGTGGGGACTTCCGCGATCTCCCCTTGTCTCGGAAGCCCCCTCTTTTGCGCGCTAACCACGTGGTGATTAACCAATCTATTGGGGTTGAGAATGATTGTCAACAACATGTTGGATATTTTTTTCAAAAAAGATGAACCACTCGTTTGCAGAAATAAAGAAAGCGACAAGTGCGGAAATTTGACGGTCCGCAGCGTGCGTTCTTAGTATTGAAGTGTCCCTACCAAGTTGACCAAAGTGCGCGCTAGACCCTCGCCGGGAGAAGAAGGTGCGCGCTGCCGATCAATGCCTAAATATGGATAGAAATACATTGGAAATGGCCTTGCAAAAGGCCATTCAAGGCGAAGTGCGTTTTGACGCGGTTTCGCGGATGCTCTACCGCACCGACGCCAGCATCTACGAGATAGAGCCTTTAGGGCTGGTCGTGCCCAAAGACGAGGCCGATGTGGTCGCCGCAGTAGAAATCGCCGCTGAGCAAGGGGCGGCGATTTTGCCCCGGGGCGGCGGTACGAGTTTGGCGGGCCAGTCGGTGGGAGCGGCGGTCCATCTCGATTTTTCCAAATACATGAACCAGATCTTGGAGTTCAACCCGGACGAGCGCTGGGTCCGGGTCCAGCCGGGCTTGGTGCTAGATGAACTCAATGCCTACTTGCAGCCCTACGGCCTGACTTTCGCGCCCGATGTTTCCACGAGTAGTAGGGCGAATATCGGCGGCATGATCGGCAACAATTCCTGCGGGGCGCACTCCATGATATACGGCAAAACCATCGACCACATTCTGGAGCTAAAGGTGGTGCTGGCCGACGGCTCGCAAGCGGTATTCGGGCCGCTAGACGACGAAGAGTGCCAACGCCGTGCGGGCTTGGACAGCCTCGAAGGGCGCATTTACCGCGAAGTGCGCCGCATCGTCCGCGAGCGCGAAGTGCAGATTCGCACGGGCTTTCCCGAGGTGATGCGCCGCGTTTCGGGCTACAATCTCGACGAGTTCATCAGCGGTGCTCCCTTTGATCTGAGCAAGCTGGTCGTCGGCTCGGAGGGTACGCTCTGCGCGGTCGTTGAAGCGCGGTTGAACTTGGTCGAATTGCCCGCGCACAAGGGCTTGGTGGCCGTCCACTTTCACGACTTGGTCGAGGCCACGGAGGCCAATCTGATCGCGTTGGAGACCTCGCCAGTCGCCAGCGAGTTGATGGACAAAATTTTGCTCGACCAGACCAAGGACTCGCCCGAACACGCCCCGAGCCGTCGCCTTCTACAGGACGACCCAGCCGCCCTGCTCGTGGTCGAGTACTACGCGGACTCGACCGCCGAACTGGAGCGCAAGCTGGACGGGTTGGAGGAGCAGTTGCGGGGGCGGGGGATGGGCTACGCTTGGGTGCGGGCCGTCGGTCCGGCAGACCAACAGGCTATTTGGGGAATACGCAAGGCCGGGTTGGGGCTTTTGATGGGTATGAAGGGCGACCCCAAGCCCCAACCCGGGGTGGAGGATACCAGCGTCCCGGTCGCCAAGTTGCCCGACTACATTCGCCGAGTGGTCGCGCTGATGGAGGAATTGGGGATTGAGGCCGAATACTACGGGCACGCGAGCGTCGGTCTGTTGCACATCCGGCCGATCTTCAGCCTCAAAGACCCCGAAGGCATAAAGCTGCTGCGCCAGATGGAGGAGCGGATGAGCGATATGGTGCTTGAATACGGCGGAGCCATGTCGGGCGAGCACGGCGATGGCTTGGCTCGCAGCGAGTGGATCGCCAAGATGTTTAGCCCGGAGTTGGTCGCGGCTTTTGTCGAGGTCAAGGACGCCTTTGATCCACAGGGGATTATGAACCCCGGCAAGATCGCCCGCCCCCCGCGGATGGACGAGAACCTGCGTTACCACGAGGAGTATCAAACGCCCCAAGTGGAGACGTTTTTCAGCTTTAGCGAGGCGGGTGGCTTTCAGGAAGCCGTTGAAATGTGCTCCGGGGTGGGCCACTGCCGCAAAAAGCTGGTGGGCACGATGTGCCCTTCGTACATGGCGACCTTGGACGAGGAGCACACCACGCGCGGCCGGGCCAATGCCTTGCGCGCCGCGCTCGCTGGCACGTTGCCCGATGGCCTGCACAGTCATGAAGTCCACCGCGTGATGGACCTCTGCTTGGAGTGCAAAGCCTGCAAGGCCGAGTGCCCGTCGAGCGTGGATATGGCCAAGCTCAAGTACGAATTTCTCGCCCACTACCATCGAGAACACGGTTATCCGTTGCGCTCGCGGCTCTTTGCCGACATCGCCCGCATTAGTCGCTTGGGATCGGCGTTGGCACCGCTGTCGAATTGGATCGGTCGCAGCAGGCTCAACCGCTGGCTGTTGGATGCGTTTTTGGGCATTGACCGGCGGCGGCGACTGCCGGCCTTTGCCCGCCAGCCGTTTTCGCGCTGGTTCGCCGGGCGGCGTCCGGCTCGCGGCCGCAAAGGCCGCGTCGTGCTGTTCAACGACACCTTCGTCGAGTACAACGAACCGGCCATTGGCATGGCGGCGACGATCATCTTGGAACGCGCCGGGTACGAGGTCGTCTTGGTCGCCAACAAAGTTTGTTGCGGCCGACCGTTCATATCCAAGGGCTTTCTCGACCGCGCTCGCGCCTTGGCGCAGCGCAATGTGGAGATCCTCGCGCCTTGGGCTGCAGAAGGGGTGCCTATCATCGGGCTGGAGCCGAGCTGCGCGTCGGCGCTCAGCGACGATTACCTAGACTTGGTTGACGGTCCACAAAGTCGGCGCGTGGCCGAGCAGGTCGTCTTGCTCGAGGACTTTCTCGTCCGCGAGTCTCCGCTAGATTTGGAATTTACCTCGACTATCCGCCATATTTTGGTGCATGGCCACTGCCATCAAAAGGCCCTGACGGGCACGGCCGCGACCGTATCCGTGCTCAACATGCCACCCCACTTTCGCGCCGAGGAAATTCCGTCGGGCTGCTGTGGCATGGCCGGCAGCTTTGGCTACGAGAAGGAGCACTTTGAAATATCGCGCGCAGTGGGGCAGGAGCGGCTCTTTGCCGTGCTGGAGGACGCAGCCGAGGACGTGGAAATTGCGGCCGTAGGCACTTCGTGCCGCCACCAGATTGCCGATTTTACCGGGCGTCGGGCGCGGCACTGGGCCGAGATTTTCGTCGAAGCACTTTAACGCGAAGAGAGAGGAGTACGATGGCATTTAACGTCAAGCAACGCGGCCGATTGACCTACTACTACGGCGGGGACCACCCGACCTTATCGGCCTTGGTGACCGAGGCGCTGGACAATGGCGACTTGAAGATCTATTTCGCCGGTTTGACCGGCGGGCATTCGGCGCATGGGATTCTCGGCCGCGACGAACTGGTGAGGATGACGCCTGCCGTCGAGGTCGAGTTGGTCTTCCGCTGTTGGGAGAAGTGGCTGCAAGAAGCTGAGATTTGCGATTCGATTGACCAGATAGATTTCATCGAGGTACACGCTTTCGGCGCTCAGCCCAAGGACGTCAACCCGCTGACCGATCCGCAGCGCTTTCACGAGGAACAACAGCGCATTTATCAGGAGTACGCCCAAGCCTATAGCCACTTTTTCCGCGACTGTATGCCCGATACCGGAGTGCCGGCTCGCTTCACGGTGCACGTAGTTGATTTCCCGGACAAAGCTGCTTCTTACGAATTCTACAGCGTGGGTCTGTATCAGCCAGCCCTGCACGGAGCATGAGCTATGCCGATTTTTGAATACGCCTGCAAGGGGTGCGGCACGGAGTTCGACGCACTCATACAAGGGTCAGCGACGGCCGCTTGCCCATCTTGTGAGAGTGTGCGGTTGGAGAAGAAGCTGTCGAGTTTTGCCGTTGCCGGTCGCGCTGCCAGCGAGCGCGAGCCAATAGGGCCGTGTGGAACCTGCGGGGATCCGCGTGGTGCCGGGGCCTGCGCCCTCGACTAATTGAGGAGGACCTATGGCTGCAACGCAAATCGAGCTGCCCTTTGGCGACTCCCACCTGCAAGTCGCCGTGCCCAGTGAGCGCCTGCTAGGCATCGTCCTGCCGAGAGCGGAACAATGTGACGATGGCGCGGAGCACGCGTTGGTGCGAGATACGCTCGCCCGGCCCGTGGGTACGCCGACATTGCGCACGCTGGTGCGGCCCGGCCAACAGGTCGCGATTGTCGTCAGTGACATGACCCGGCCCTGCCCGACGGATCGTCTGTTGCCGCTAGTGCTAGAGGAACTTGCCGCAGCCAGCGTGCCGGATGCTGACGTGACGGTAATTGTGGCCTTGGGATTGCACCGAGCGCAGACCGAAGCCGAGTTGGCCGCCTTGGTGGGGCCGAAGGTCTATGATCGGGTGCGGGTGGTGAACCACGATCCGCAAGACGTGGTGCGACTGGGAGTTACTTCCCGAGGTACGCCCGTAGAGCTTTTTCGGCCCCTAGTGGAGGCCGATGTGCGGATTTGTTTGGGCAATTTGGAATTCCACTACTTCGCCGGTTTTTCGGGTGGGGCCAAGGCGGTCTTGCCCGGCTGTGCCTCTCCCAGTGCCGTAGCGGCGAACCACGGCCTTATGGCTCGGCCCGGCGCAGAAACCGGGCGGCTTGAAGGCAATCCGGTGCGAGAAGATCTAGAAGAAGGAGCGGCCATGCTGGGGATCGACTTCATCCTCAATGCGATCGTCGACGATCGCCACCGCATTGTTGCCGCCTTTGCCGGACACGTGCGAGCGGCCCACCGCAAAGGGTGCGAGCGAGTAGCCGAGCGCGGGGCCGTGCCGATCGCGCAATGCGCTGATATTGTCCTCGTCAGCGCGGGCGGCTATCCGCTAGACGTCAATATGTATCAAGCGCAAAAGGCTCTCGACAACGCCGTGCATGCGGTGCGCGAGGGAGGCGTCATCGTCTGGGTGGCCGAATGCCGCGAGGGGCTGGGCAGCGCCACCTTTGCCTCTTGGTTGCAGGAGGCGGATTCGGCCGACGGGATTCTCGCGCGTATAGAGCGGGAATTCGTCTTGGGCGGACACAAGGCCGCAGCCATTGCCTCGGTGCTGAAAAAGGCCCGCGTGCATTTGGTCTCGTCGCTGCCGGCTGAGGCCATCGGCAGAGTCGGCTTGGTGCCTTTCGACGACTTAGGCCAAGCTATAGCGGCCGCGCACGAGGTGGTCGGCTCCGAGGCTCGGATCTGGGCGCTGCCCTATGGAGATTCGGTATTGCCGCAGGCCGCAGCCTAGGGTTTTTCGCTGGTAAACAGATCGAGCTGCTCAATTTCCTCGTCGTCAAATCCCCCCAACCCAATGCCGAGCAGACGCGTACCTAAGTCGTCGGCATCTGTCTGTTCTAATAGCTCGCAGGCTGTCGTGAAGACTGGTTGGGCGCGGTCGGTAAAGGTGGCTAAGCGCGATGTGTGCGTCGCGGTGCGAAAATCTGGATAGCGCACTTCTAGGGTGACGTCGCGCGCTTGCAGTCCTCTGCGCTGCAAGCGCCCACAGAGCGCGGAGGCCAGCTCGCGCAAGGCATTGTGCATTTCTTCACGGGTATAAAGCGGAGCGGCAAAAGAGGTTTCCTCGCGGATTTGGTCGAGCTGTTCGGCTGGGGCGACTGGGTCGTCGTCCCGACCTTGGACGAGGTGCCAAAAGCTACTGCCCCGCTGGCCAAAGCGGCGCACGAGGTCTTCCAGCGGCACTTGGACCAGCGCGCCGATGTGCTCTATTTGCATGGTTGCGAACTGCTGGCGCGTAACGGCCCCCACGCCGGGAAGCTGGTCGATGGGCACATCGGCGAGAAAATCCCCTATCTGTTCGGGCAGCACGACCGTCAGGCCTTCGGGCCGCTGGTGTTCCATAGCCAGCCGCGCCAAGAACTTGCTGGGTGCCAACCCTACGGAAACGCTCCAGCCTAGCTGCCGCTTGATATCGCTTTTGATCATTTTGGCGACGCGCATTCCAAAGGGGATGTCGAGCTTATTATCGGTGACGTCGAGAATAGCATAGCCGTCGCCCCATTCGATCCAATCGGTGTATTCGCGCAGGAGCGCGGCGAATTCGACACAGGCAAGGGTGTTGTGGTGCGGGCCGCTATCGATCCCAATGTGGACTATCTTGCGGCGTCCGTCGGGCCTAGCGGGACTCATGCGATAAAAAAGGCAGGGATACTACGGTGGCCTGCGCTCCTCCCGCATCTAACGCAGTGTCCTCGGCACAAGCGCTCCGTCGCACATAGGCGAGGGCGATCGGCCCGAGGCTGGGGGAGTGGACTGCCGAAGTGATACGCCCTACTTCGCGCCCTCCGTCGCGCAGTGGTTGTCCCGTTGGCGGCAATTTGGCAGTGGAAAGACGCAACCCGACTAGATGCTGCTTGACTTTGTCGTAGGTATCTAAGCGGGCGATGACCTCTTGGCCGATATAGCAGCCTTTATCTAAATGAATAGCGCGGCCAAGTCCCGCTTCCCAGGGGTTGTAATTTTGGGTCAGCTCTCGCCCGAGCAGGGGAAGGCCCTGTTCGACGCGCAAAATTTCCCACGTCGCCGCCCCTATTGGACGAGCACCTGCAGCGACGAGGCGTTGCCAAAGGTCTTCTACGGCTGTCGGCGGCCCAAAGGTACGCAGCCCCGGCCCGGCCGTCCGCGCCAGCCACAGGTCGTCGACTTGGGGTTTAAGTAGCTGGTGATCCTGAAGTCTTGACAGATCCGCGTTCAACGTGTGGGTGACTAGCTGAGCGGCTTGCGGGCCGATGAGCTCAAACATAGCCGTCTCGTCGGTTTGGTCTGCCAATTCGAGGGCTTCGGCAAAGATAAAGCGGTCTAACCAATCCGGGATTGTGGCACGCGAATCGGGACTCAGGATCAAGGCGGTGGCGTCTGGGCCGCGATAGCAAGTGGCGAGATCGAGAATCCGCGCTCGCTGTTCGATAAAGACCGCTTCGAGGCCGTATCCTACTTGCAGATTGTGGAAGTCGTTGGAGGTCATGCGGTGCAGGAAGTCGAGGTGGTCGGCACCGTGCATGTACAAGCGAAATGAGGCTTGCGCGTCGCGTAGGGCTGCGCTGGTGCGGGCGGCGTGATATTCGTCGTAGTGGGCCATAATGGGCAAGAAGCTAGGCGTGCTGCGTCACGGAGAACCGCGAGCCTAGATCGGGATGTTTAGTGACTTCGATTTGCACTGGAAAGGCCGCCTTGAGTTGGTCGAGATGCGTGACGATCAACACCTTTTTGAAATCCTCGCTGATTTTTTGGATGGCTTCGATGAGTTGTTCTAAGCCCTGCTCGTCTTGGGTGCCGAAGCCCTCGTCGATAAAGAGGGTGTGGAGGCGGGTGCCCGAGCGCATGGCCAGCACCTTAGAGAGCGCAATGCGCAAGGCAAAATTGGTGCGGAATGCCTCGCCCCCGGAATAGAGGTGATAGGAGCGCTCGCCAACCTCGTCGGCGATCTTGACGTCGAGGGTTTCGCGGGTGCCGCCTTTTTTGAGATCGCGCAGCGACTCAAAGGCGACTTGGATGCGGTTGTCGGTCAGGCGCGCGAGGATGGCGTTGGCTTCTTCGGCAATCTGCGGCACGGCGTTTTCAATGATCAGCGCTTGGATCCCATCCTTGCCGAATGCTTTGTCGAGTTGTTGGTAGATCCAGGCTTGGCGCTGGATGCCTTGGAGCTTTTCGCGTAGCTGGCCTTGCTCCTGAGCCAACTCGGCACAGCGCACGCACAGGGCCTCTAGGTTGCCCCGACGCTGGAGATGTTGGTCTCGCTCGTCCCGTAGCTTTTCCAATTGAGCTTGGTTTTCGCCGAGTTGCCTATCGACGTTTTCTAACTCGCCAGTCCGCTCGTGCAACTTTTCCTTTTCTTTTTTTATAGACTGCAATTGTTCTGCTAAGGTGGAGGCTTCGGCTTCATAGCGCACCCGCGATTCGCCAGACGAAGCGCGGCGTTGGCGGGCGTGTTGCAGGCGCTCGAACTGCCGTGCGCTATCGCGCAGGTCGTCGTGTTGCAGGCGCAACCGCTGGTGTTCTGTACCATCGTAACCTAGGGCTGCAAGCTGCTGCTCGACTTGGCCGAGTTGCTCCCGTTCCTCTTGGGCATAGTGGGCCTCGGCGAGTTGGCGGGTGGCTCGGTCGAGTTGGGTCTGAGCTTCGGCCTGATCGCTTTTGAGCCGCTCGGCTTGGCTTTTGGCGTCCTGCAAGCGGGCGTGCTCGGCCTCGACCGAGCGCAACTCGGCGAGCTTGTGGCCAAGCGTTTCGTGCTCGGCACTGCTGTAGCCCAATAGCTCGATTTCTCCGGCGAGCTTGTGCAGGGGTTCGCGTTCGCTGGAAGCGTATGATTGGTCGCTGAGTTCTCGGTCGAGGGTGGCTAATTGCTCGGCTAGCGACTGGGCCTCAGCAGTCGATTCCCGTATTTGCACGAGACGAGCCTCCCCAGTGGCTAGGTCTTGGTGGATCTGCTGGAGAGGCGCGATTTCTTCGCCAAGGACCTTGTAGCGCGTGCGCATCTTTTGCAATTGATCTCCGAGAGTGGCGAGTTCTCGGTCGAGGGTGGCGATGCGCTCTTGGCGGCGCTCTTCCCGCTGCACCAGTTCTACCGCGACCTGCTGGCGGTGCTCGGAGTCGAGGGCACTGCCGCACAATGGGCAATTGGCGTCGGCTGAATCGGCCAAGGACTGAGCCTGTTGGCGCTCGGTGGCCAATTCTTCTTCTTCGGAGCGGAGTTTTTGCTGCCGCTCGGCGATCTGGGCATTGAGATCGCTGCCCTCGTCCTTGAGGCGGTCCCGTTTCTTGACTTTGGTCTGCAATTGGGTCCGTCGTGTTTGCAACTGGTGGATGCGAGCTGCTAGAATTTCTTCTTCGGCAGTGGCCCGATCCAACTGTTCCAATTGCTTGGCGAGTACTTGGCGCTGGTTTTTGCGATGCTCCTCTGCAAGCGATAGTTCGTGTTCGAGGCGACGGCGTTCGCTGAGGAGATCCTCGTAGCGAATCCTCGCCTGCTCTAGGGCTTGGACCTGCTCGTTGATGGTTTTGAATTGGGCGTAGCGGATGGCGATGGTCTGCTCTCGATTGAGCAAGGCTTGGTGAGTGTCGAGTTGGCGCTGTCGCTCGTCGAGGGTGGCTGACCAGCGCTCTTGCTGCCGCTCCACTTCTTGGCGCGCTTGGGCGATTCGCTCTGCTAGCTGGCGGCGGTGGGTTTCTAACGCACCGTGCTCCTGAGCTTTTTGTTCGAGCAGGCCGACTTGGGTGTGGAGCTGATTGTAGGTCGCAAAGTCCCGCTCGATGGATTCAGCAGCCGCTAGAATTTCGCCATCTTGCCGCTGCTGTTCTCGCAGGTTTTCGAGTTCAGCGGAGACCTGCTGCTCTCGGTCAGCGATGCGCCTTTGCTCTCTCTCTAGCTCGGCGACTCGCTGGCGGATTTGCACTAGCTCTAGACGCTGGGCTTCCAACTTGGCTTGTACTTTTTCCCTGCTGCTGATTTCGCGGCCGAGCAGAGCAAGGTGATCATCGGCAGCGCGCAGATCAGCTTCGTAGCCTTCGCGCTTGGCCAATTCGGCATCGAGTTCGCTGAGGCGGGTTTGCAGGGTTTCGCTCTGGCGCTGGTGCTCTTGGTAGCGGACCCGAGCCATGCCTTGGAGTTGGTCGTAGCGTCCTAGGCCGAGAATCCGCCCGAGGACTTCTTTGCGCTGTCTGGCGTTTTTCTGGGTGAACTCGTCGGCGCGTCCTTGGACGATGAAGGCCGAGTTGACAAAGGTGTCGTAGTCCATGGATAGGAGCTCGTTGATACGACGCTGGGTGGGATTAATGCCCTCGCCTTCGCTGAGCGTGCGGAAGACGCCGTCGCTTTCTACTTGCAGGTCTAAGGCCGGGACGCCCCGCTTGGTGCGACGCCAACTGCGGATGATGCGGAAGTGCTTTTCGCCGAGGGCGAAGTCGAAGTCAACCCGCATTTCTCTGGCCCCGATCCGACACAGTTCTTCGTCGCTGCGGCTTTTGCGAGCTTGGCCCCACAAGGCATAGGTGATCCCATCGAGCAGGGCGGATTTGCCGTGGCCATTGCCGCCCGTGAGACAGGCGACGTGAAACTGGGTAAAGTCGAGCGGCGGCACCTCCTCGCCGTAGCTGAGAAAGTTGCGGAGCGAAAGGGATAGGGGGATCATCCGGCGTCTTCGTCGCGTGGGCCAGCTTCAAGCTCGCGCTCTAGATGGAGCGCATAGCTTTTGATCTCGGCGCGGTGTGTTTGTAGGTCTGGGCTGTTGTCAATGTAGCGGTCGAGGGCATCGCCTAGTTCGGCTTCCTCGCTGATTTCGGCGCGGCGTTGGATCACTTCCGGGGCAAAGCGCGGTTGGATGGAGGCGACGTGAAAGGCTGGTTCGAGCGCTTGCCGCACCTGTTGTAAGTCCACTGGCGTAGCATAGCCTGCGGGCAGGTCGTAGAGGACGCGGACCACGGCGTCTGCCAGATCGGCCTCGGCGCAGGCAGAGACGATGCGTTCGGTGGCGTCTTGGCCATCGTGCACCTTTAGCTTGATGGTCGCAAAGCGCCGCGCTGGGACGGGAATAAACTCAAAGGTGGTCGCCCGGCCCCTCGGTGTGGTTGCGTCCTCTGCGATGCGTACGAGGCAGAAGCCCTTGTCTTCGCCTTCCTCGCCAAAGTCGATGCGCTCTAGACTGCCCGAATAGATCACGGGCGGATGTTGGCCGGGGTTGAGGTTTTGGTATTTGTGGATGTGTCCCAAGGCGACGTAGTCGTAGGCGGGATTGGCAAGAGCGCTAGTGAGCAAAACGGGGTCTTGGCCGATGATGGCGGTGCGTTCCCCCCCAGAATAAACGGCGTCGGCAGCGGCGAGGTGGGCGACGAGTACGCCCGGCAGCGTTGGATCGAGCTGGCGGGCGTACTCGTCGATCTGGGCTGCACAGATCTTTTGGATCTGGACGCGGATTTCCTCTATGGGCAGGTTGCGGTATTCGTCGCGGGTGAGTAGGGCATGGCGCGTCGGCCAGGGTAGGCCGGTCACTTGCACTGGGCCGTTGGCGGTTTCGATCCGCAGAAACTCCGGGCGGCGGATGACATGGGTGCCCTCTAGCTGTAGGGTGCTAAAAATGTCAACCGAAGTGGCTTTGCCGAAAGCACCCGGCGTGTCGTGGTTGCCCACCACTAGCACGATGGGGATGCGGGCCGCTTGCAGGCGTTGGAGTTGGTGGGCTAGGACGCGTTGGTGGGTCGGGGTCGGATCGCAATTCTTGTACATGTCGCCGGCGAAGAGGACCAAATCGACCGCCTTTTCAATGGCTAGGTCGAAGACCGCTTCTAGGCTGGCGGCAAAATCTCGAACCCGCGAATGCAGGCCGGTGCTTGGGTCGAGGCTGCCGTGGTTTTCGACGCCCAGATGTAGGTCGGCAAAGTGCAGGAGTGTCAATGCCATGAGACGCGTGAGTGCGTTGTTGGGACGGGATGACTCGTGATTCAGATTATAATTTATTAAAAGGAGGGTGGCGAACTTGGGCAAGTCCCTTAGCTTGCACTTGGGCATCGTTTTTAGTACATTAATCTACTTGAGCAGCGGAAGCGGTAGTGCGCTTCCGCTTTTTGTGTTGAATAGCGCATGTTGTTCTCTCCTGCTAGAGGCTTTGTATGAGTGAAGTATATCTTTCGCGAGAAGGCTACGAAAAACTTCAGGGCGAGTTGAAGGGACTCAAAGAGACCGAACGCCCGGCAGTGCGCCAAGCTTTGCAGCGGGCCCGGGAGTTCGGCGACCTATCTGAGAACGCCGAGTATTCGGCCGCTAAAGAAAGATTGCTCTTCCTAGAGCAGCGCATCGTCAAGCTCGAAGAGACACTCAGCCGGGCTCGCCTACTAGAAAACGAGGCGATCCCAGAAGACAAGGTCTATATCGGTGCTACCGTAGAGCTGGAGGATCTCGCTAAGGCGCGACAGCTCACGTACACGCTCGTCGCTCCCGAGGAAGCGGATTTTGAAGCGGGGAAAATCTCCACGGTTTCGCCGATAGGCAAAGGGTTGCTCGGGCACCAAGAAGGAGAAGAAATCGAGATTGAAGTGCCCGTTGGCAAGCTGCATTACAGGATTGTCAAGATCACGCGCTGAGCGCAAGTATCCAGTTTGCTTGGCGCCTCCCGGAAAGGCCCGCGTCTCTCCGGGAGTTTCGCGTTTTGGGGCTGCGCCCAGTATTCTTGACATATTAGGGATGCTGTTATATATTTAAACTTCTGTAAATTAAACGGGCATTAATCCGGCTCGAGCGGGAATAGCTCAGTTGGCTAGAGCGCGAGCCTTCCAAGCTCGGGGTCGCGGGTTCGAGTCCCGTTTCCCGCTCCAGATCGCCAAAACAATTACAGCCGATGTAGCTCAGTCGGTAGAGCGCATCCTTGGTAAGGATGAGGTCACCAGTTCAATCCTGGTCATCGGCTCCACTTTCCTAAGTGCTTCCATCTAAACGCGACAAGTTCTGATGCCAAGAGATCAAATAACGCTGGAGTGCGAAGTATGCAGCCAGCAAAATTACACGACGACTAAAAATAGACGAAACCAGCCAAGCCGCGTGGAGTACAAAAAGTATTGCCGTTTTTGCCACAAGCACACGGCTCACAAGGAAGCCCGCTAGGCATAGGGCAGTAGCTCAATTGGTAGAGCACCGGTCTCCAAAACCGGCGGTTGCAGGTTCAAGTCCTGTCTGCCCTGCCAGGCTTCTGCATTAGGGAATGGGATGTGGAATAAACTTACTAATTTCATCATAGATGTGCGGGCCGAATTTTCCAAAGTGAGTTGGCCTACTCGCGAGGATTTGGTCAGTTCCACTGGGGTAGTATTAGTTTTTTCGGCGATTTTTGCGGTTTTTATCGGCATATTCGACCTGATTATTTCTTTTGTTTGGGGAATACTTCTAGGCCAGTAATGCCCGCTATGGCGTATCTAAGGGAAGCGGCGCGCAACGTGCATCGCTTCTTTTCCTTATTTACGCTTGGCAAACGGGAGCAAACACCGGATTGAAGCCATGGCACAGCGCTGGTACGCTCTACATACGTATTCGGGGCACGAAAATAAGGTAAAGACCTACTTGGAGTCGCTCATTGAGTCGGGGGCTGCCAACGGTGCGATTGCCCAAGTCGTCGTGCCGACCGAGGAAGTGGTCGAACTCCGTGCCGGCAAGAAAACCAAGACTAGGAAGCGGTTTTTGCCTAGTTATGTGCTAGTGGAAATGGAAATGTCCAAGGACGCCTGGTATCAGGTGACCAACATTCCCGGGGTGACCAACTTTGTCGGCCCAGCGCGCAAGCCGCAACCGCTGCGGCAGGAGGAAATCGACCGCATCTTGGGGCACGTCGATCGCCGCAAAGACCAAGAAGTCGAGGAGATTCCCTTTGCCGTTGACGATCAAGTTAAGGTCAACGATGGCGCGTTCAAGGATTTTATCGGCACCGTGCAGGAGGTACTGCCGGAGAAGCGCAGATTGAAAATCATGGTGAGCATCTTTGGGCGCGGTACATCGGTGGAATTGGACGTGTTGCAGGTCGAGCCGGTTCAAGAGACGGTCGGCTGATTTTCAGAAGGACAAAAAATAAATGGCTAAAAAGGAAATAGCCCAAATCAAGTTGCAGGTTCCAGCCGGTCAGGCAAATCCGACGCCACCCGTTGGGCCGGCGCTGGGGCAACACGGCGTCAACATCATGGAATTCTGCAAGACGTTCAATGCCCAGACCCAAGATCAGCAGGGGTTGATCATTCCCGTAGTCATTACGGTGTACGCCGACCGCACGTTTTCATTTATCACCAAGACGCCGCCGGCTGCGGTGCTGCTGTTGCGGGCTGCTGGAAAGGACAAGGGGTCGGGCGTGCCCAACCGAGATCACATCGGCGTTGTATCTTCGGATCAAGTGCGCGAAATCGCCGAATTGAAAATGCCCGATTTGAACGCGGCCTCAATGGAAGCCGCGATGTCGATGATCGCGGGAACGGCCCGCAGTATGGGGCTCTTGATCGAGTAGTTGTTTCGCATTGTAACCCTCATAAGAGGTTCAAGACATGGCCAGAGGAAAAAAATACAGAAACGCCTTGGCGTCTTTTGACCGCGACAGGGCCTATTCGTGGGAAGAGGGGATTAAGATCCTCAAGGGATTCCCGGCGTACAATTACGATCCGACCGTCGAGCTTTCTTGCAACTTGGGGATTGATGGCCGCCAAGCCGACCAATCGCTGCGCGGCACAGTGATGTTGCCCCACGGCACCGGGAAGGAACTCCGGGTCTTAGTCATCACCCAAGGCCCGCTAGTGCAGGAGGCCGAAGACGCAGGGGCCGATTTCGTCGGTGGGGCCGATATGGCCGAGAAAATCCAGGGCGGTTGGCTTGATTTCGACCTAGTCATTGCCTCTCCAGATATGATGGGGCAGGTAGGTAAGCTAGGGAGGATCTTGGGACCGAGGGGTTTGATGCCCAACCCCAAGACCGGCACGGTAACGCGCGAGGTAGCCCAAGCCGTCCGCGAGGCCAAGGCCGGCCGCATTGAATACCGCGCCGACAGCAAGTCCGGCAACAACGCCCAAGGCCTGATCGGTAAGTTGTCCTTTACCGATCAGGCGCTGATCGAAAACGCCCAGGCGTTTACTGACGCCATTTTGCGCGCTAGGCCGGCCGCGACAAAAGGGCAGTACATCCGCAAGTTAGTCCTCTCGTCGGCACTAGGGCCGGGCATCAAGATTGACCGTGCCCAACTCGCTGCGTAAAGAAAGCTCCCTACTACTATGGCGACGGCAGAGAAAGAAGCGAAAGTAGAAGAATTGAAGGCCATTATGGCCGAGGCCAAGGGCTTTTATTTGGCCGATTTTACGGGTATTGACGTAGCTGCGGTGACCGAGCTGCGCAACAAGCTGCGCGACGCCGACGTCCAATACCAAGTGATCAAAAATCGCTTGGCCATTCGTGCGGCTGAGGAAGTGGGCATCGCCGGCCTCGAGGATCATTTTTCTGGACCTACGGCCTTGGCCTATTCGAAAGAAGATCCCATCGCACCGGCCAAAATTTTGCAAGACTTCGTCGCCGATGGCGGAAAAATTCAGATCAAGACCGGTTTTATGGAGGGTGAAATCCTCGCTGCCGACAAAGTCGAGGCGTTGGCTAAGCTGCCTTCTAGGGAAGAATTGCTAGGTAAGGTAGCCGCCAGCGTCCAGAGTCCGCTTTACGGGTTAAGCGGTGTCCTGAATGGATTGCTTAGAGGCCTAGTAGGCGCATTGTCTGCCATCGAAAAGCAACGGGGAGAAGGCGAGGAAAACGCCTGATTCCCATTCTCGTCCCTTTTAACAAACTCAAATACGGATTACAGGAGGCTGTATCCCATGACCGAAGAAACCACTGCCACTACCGCCAATAGTAAGGTAGGTGAAATCATTGAGACCATCGGCGGCCTGACGGTCCTAGAACTAGCCGAGTTGGTCAAAGCCCTCGAAGACAAGTTTGGCGTGTCGGCCGCAGCACCGGTGATGATGGCTGGTGCGATGCCCAGCGATGGTGCTGGCGAAGAGGCCGCCGTAGAAAAGGATTCCTTTGACGTAGTGCTTACTAGCGCTGGCGAGAAGAAGATCCAAGTTATCAAGGTCGTCCGCGAGATCACTAGCTTAGGGTTGAAAGAGGCCAAGGCGCTCGTTGACGAGGCACCTAAGCCGGTTAAGGAAGGGGCGACCAAGGAAGAAGCCGAAGAAATCCAGAGCCAATTGCAGGATGCCGGAGCCACGGTAGAACTCCAGTAGAGACTGCTGCTGATATAGTAGCTCATTCGTTCACAACCTGCTTTTCTGCAGTGCGCATTCATGGAGCTATTGGCCAATAGCTCCATGAGCATTTGGCTAAAACCACAAATTGAGGAGTTGGACTTTGGCAAAGACGAACGGCAGCATTAAAAGGCGCTCTTTTGGCAAAATCAAAGAAGCCGCAGAGATGCCAAACCTGCTTTCGGTTCAGCTTGACTCCTTCGAGGACTTCCTGCAGCTCTCCGTCTTGTCCCATCAGCGCCAGCGGCGCGGTTTGCACTTGGTCTTCCAGAGTATTTTCCCGGTTACCGATACCCATGGGATATACTCCCTCGAATACGTCAGCTACTCCATTGGCAATCCCCGCTACAGCGAAGAGGAATGCCGCGAGCGGGACATGACTTTCGCCGCCCCGCTGCGCACGACCCTGCGCCTCGTGACCCGCGACAAGGAAAGCAAAGACCTTCCAGTCAAGGACGTGGTCGAACAGGCCGTATTCTTGGGCGAACTGCCCCTGATGACTAGCGAGGGGACCTTTATCATCAACGGAGCTGAACGCACAGTCGTTAGCCAGCTCCATCGCTCGCCTGGGGTGTTCTTCGACGAGACCTTGCATCCCAATGGCAAGCGGCTGTTCTCGGCGCGGATCCTGCCCTACAAGGGGATGTGGCTAGAGTTCAGCATGGACATCAACGATATCATGTACGTGCATATCGACCGGAAGCGTAAGCTGCCAGTGACTTCGCTCTTGAAGGCTCTTGGCTTCTCCAAGAATGGCGAAATCCTCAGTCTGTTCCGCGAGGAGGTCGAGGAAGCTATAGACAAAGAATTGATCGACCGCTACAACGGCGGCGAGGACATCGTTGATAAAGACAGCGGTGAAATTTTGTTAGATGCCTACGAGCAGATAAACGGCGAAAACCTAACGAATCTACAAGCGGCCAACATCGAGAAGTTAAAGGTTCTAGCCGCCCCACCGGACAAGGATCCCGGGGTCATAGAGAACACGCTCGCTAAGGACCCGAGTAAAGACGAGGAAGATGCTCTCACGCGCATCTACAACCTCCTACGTCCCGGCGACCCACCCAATATCGCGACCGTGCGCGAATTGCTGGATCGGCTCTTTTTCAACGCCAAGCGCTACAACCTAGGCGATGTGGGCCGCTATCGCATCAATCGCCGTTTGGACGTGGGTATTCCCTTTGAGAGCACGGTGCTGCATCTCGAGGATTTCATGGCGATAATCCACTACCTGTTGGGTTTGCGGGTGGGGCAGGGCAATACCGACGATATCGATCATCTGGGCAATCGTCGCGTGCGCTTGGTCGGCGAGTTGCTAGCCCAACAATTCAGCATTGGCCTAACGCGCATGGCGAGGACGATTCGCGAGCGCATGAACCTACGCGACGAAGATCAGATCACGCCGCACGATTTGGTCAATGCGCGAACGGTTTCCACCGTGATCCAAGCGTTTTTCGGTTCGAGCCAACTCTCGCAGTTTATACAGCAGACCAATCCGCTTGACGAGTTGACCCACAAGCGCCGCCTTAGCGCTCTCGGTCCGGGAGGGCTAAGCCGCGACCGAGCTGGTTTTGAAGTGCGGGATGTGCACTATACGCACTACGGTCGGATATGTCCCATCGAGACGCCGGAAGGTCCCAATATCGGCCTGATCTCCTCGTTGAGTACGTACGCTCGGGTCAATTCCTTCGGCTTTCTGGAGACGCCGTACCGCAAGGTGATAAACGGTAAGGTGACAAACGAGATCGAGTTTCTGACGGCGGCCGAAGAAGACAAATACATCATCGCCCAAGCCAACGCACCCATTGACGACGCAGGCAAATTTCTCAACCCCTTGGTCAAAGCCCGCAAGCGGGATGATTATCCTATGGTAACCCCGGACGAGCTCGACTACATGGACGTATCGCCTAATCAGCTCGTCAGCGGGGCGGCGGCCCTAATACCCTTCCTCGAACACGACGACGCCAACCGAGCGCTTATGGGCTCCAACATGCAGCGCCAGGCCGTGCCGTTGCTCTTTACCGAAGCGCCGTATGTCGGCACTGGCATGGAGAACAAAGTCGCGCGCGATTCGGGGGCGATCGTTGTAGCCCGCAATCCCGGCGTGGTCATCAGCGTCGATGCCGAGCGCATTATTGTGCGCCGCGACAAGAAGTACAGCACGCGGTTGACTCCGTTGGACACAGCGGACGCCGACGAGTACAAGTTGACCAAGTTCGCTCGTTCCAACCAAGATTGCTGCATCAACCAGCGGCCCTTGGTCCAAGTCGGCGACAAGGTGCAGACCGGTCAACCTTTGGCCGATGGTGCCGCTACGGACCGAGGGGACTTAGCTCTAGGTGTGAATGTCCTAGTTGCCTTTATGCCTTGGAACGGCTACAACTTCGAAGATGCTATCGTCGTCAGCGAGCGCCTCCTCAAAAAGGACATTTTTACTTCCGTCCACATTGAGGAATTTGAGCTGCAAGTGCGCGACACCAAACGAGGTCAAGAGGAGATTACCCGCGAGATTCCCAACGTCAGTGAAGGAGCAGTGCGCAACCTCGACGACGAGGGCATTATCCGCATTGGGGCCGAGGTGGGTCCCGGCGATATCCTAGTCGGCAAAGTGACGCCCAAGGGGGAGAGCGAACTGTCGCCCGAAGAGCGTCTCTTACGGGCAATTTTCGGTGAGAAGGCCGGAGATGTCCGCGATGCGTCGCTGAAAGCGCCTCCCGGCATGGAAGGCGTGGTCATTGACCGCAAGGTTTTTTCGCGCCGAGAGCGGAGCAGTTCGCCCCGGCGTCGGGAGAGCGTCGCCGCTTGTGAGCAAGAGGCGGCCGAGCGCAAGGAGCGCCTGATTGCCGAGCGCAACACTAGGTTGCTGGAGGTGGTGGGGAATGTCAAGTTGGGCAGCTTATACTCTCAAGACGGCGAGTTGAAGGTGCGTAAAGGCACTCAACTGAGCGAGCGGCTGCTCGAACGGGTGGGTGAAGATTTCTCTGCGCTGCAGCCCGAAAAGGACTGGACCGCAGATCCCGAAGTCAGCGTTGAAGTTGTCGAACTGTTGCGCTATGCCGAAGAGCAGCTAAAGCTGGTCGACGAGCAAACAGAGCGCCAAATAGAGCGTATCACGCGCGGTGATGAGTTGCCGCCGGGCATCGCGCAGCTAGTCAAGGTCTATGTGGCCAAGAAGCGCAAGCTCTCGGTCGGCGACAAGATGGCCGGTCGCCACGGCAATAAGGGCGTAGTCGCTTATATCGCGCCGGAAGAGGACATGCCCTTCCTCGAAGACGGTACGCCCGTAGATATTGCCCTCAACCCCTTGGGCGTGCCCTCGCGCATGAACTTGGGCCAGATTTTTGAAACCCATCTAGGTATGGCCGCCCATGCCCTAGACATGCATGTGGCGACCCCGGTTTTCGACGGGGCATCCCTCGACGAGGTACAAGCAATGCTCGACGAGGCCGAGATACCAAATGACGGCAAACAAGTGCTCTACGATGGGCGGACCGGCACCAAGCTAGATAAGCGAGTGACTGTAGGCTACATATACATGTTAAAGCTTTCGCACTTGGTCGCCGACAAAATTCACGCTCGCTCCATCGGGCCGTACTCGCTGGTCACTCAGCAGCCCTTGGGCGGCAAGGCGCAGTTCGGTGGCCAGCGCTTCGGCGAAATGGAAGTGTGGGCACTGGAGGCCTACGGCTCAGCCTATACGCTCCAAGAGATGCTGACGGTCAAATCCGACGATGTCGCTGGGCGTTCTAAGATCTACGAGGCCATCGTGAAAGGAGAGAATCCGCCGGAACCAGGCATTCCAGAATCGTTCAATGTGCTGGTCAAGGAATTACAGAGTTTGTGTCTGGATGTGATCCTCGAAGACAGCAGGATCGTCGAGACATATTGAATTGCAGAGCATTCGCATAAAGCGCAAAGGGGGTGCCAGTGTTACAGACTGCCAATGCATCGCGCAAACCGACTGATTTTGATTCCATCCGCATTCAACTCGCCTCTCCCGAGACCATTCGCGCTTGGTCGCAAGGGGAGGTCACCAAACCCGAGACGATCAACTATCGCTCCTTCAAGCCGGAGCGAGACGGGTTGTTCTGCGAACGCATCTTCGGTCCGGTTAAGGACTGGAACTGCCATTGCGGCAAGTACAAGGGCATCCGCTATCGAGGCGTAGTATGCGACCGTTGCGGCGTTGAGGTCACGCAGGTCAAGGTTCGCCGCGAGCGCCTCGGACACATCGAACTGGCCGTACAGGTTTCCCACATCTGGTATTTTAAGTCGCTGCCTTCGCGCATCGGTGCCTTACTTGACATCACGATGCGCAATCTTGAGCGCATCCTCTACTACGAGTCCTATGTCGTCATTGACCCGCGGGGCACATCTGTGGAGAAGCTGGATCTTTTGACGGAGGAGGAGCTTGTCGAGATACAAGAAGAAGGTGGCGACCCCGAGGTCGAGATGGGAGCACCCGCAGTCAAGCGGCTCTTAGAGGAGATTGACATTGAAGAGCTCTCGGCCGAGTTGCGAACTAGGGTCAGGATGGAGAGTTCGATCCAGCGCAAGCAAGAGTCACTCAAGCGGCTCAAGGTCGTCGAAGCCTTCCGCCAGTCCGAAAACCGGCCTGAGTGGATGATTCTCGACAACATTCCGGTCATTCCGCCGGATCTGCGTCCCTTGGTGCCCTTAGAGGGTGGTCGCTTTGCCACTTCCGACCTCAACGACCTCTACCGCCGAGTCATCAATCGCAACAACCGCTTGAAGAAGCTGATCAACATCAAGGCTCCCGAAGTCATCCTGCGCAACGAGAAGAGGATGCTTCAGGAAGCCGTTGATGCCCTCTTCGACAACGGGCGTCGCTCGCGGGCCGTGCGCGGCGACGGCAATCGCTCGCTCAAGTCGCTCAGCGATCTGCTCAAGGGCAAACAGGGCCGTTTTCGCCAGAACTTGCTAGGCAAGCGCGTCGACTATTCGGGCCGTTCGGTCATCGTCGTCGGTCCAGAACTCAAACTGTACCAGTGTGGTCTGCCTAAGGGCATGGCTCTAGAGCTGTTTAAGCCGTTTGTGATCAAGAAATTGGAAGAAAAAGGACTGGTGCAAACCGTCAAGAGTGCCAAGAAGCTGGTCGAGCGCGAGCGCCCAGAGGTCTGGGACATTCTCGAGGAGATCATTCGGGACCACTGTGTATTGCTCAATCGGGCACCGACGTTGCACAAGTTGGGCATTCAGGCGTTTCAGCCTATTCTCGTCGAGGGCAAGGCCATTCGCCTGCACCCGCTGGTCTGCGCTGCCTTTAATGCCGACTTTGATGGCGACCAGATGGCTGTGCATGTCCCGCTCTCGTTCGAGTCCCAGATCGAGGCGCGGCTTCTGATGCTTTCTACTAACAATATCCTCAAGCCGGCCGATGGCGAGCCGGTCATCATGGACAACCCTCAGGACATCGTGCTCGGCAGTTATTACCTGACCAAAGTGCGTTTTAGCGAAGCAGGTGGAGTCGAGCGCACCTTTGCCAACAAGACCGAGGCGGTTGCGGCTTTTGAAGCGGGTCGCATTACCTTGCACCAGCCGGTCGTGGTGCGCATTGATGGCGAGATGGTGAATACGACCGTCGGTCGTTTGCTTTTCAACGAGGTGCTCCCGGAGGAAATCGGCTTTATCAACCGCACGGTTGACAAGGTCGATATCAAGAGGATCACCGCCCAAGTGCATCGCCTACTAGGCAACAGGCGTACGGCAGAGTTCGTCGATCAGCTCAAGAATATGGGCTATCACTACGCGACGCTGGCCGGCGTATCCATCGCCGTTGACGACGTAGTCGTACCCGATACTAAAACCAAGCTCATTGACGGCGCACTCAAGGAAGTGGAGAAAGTCCGCGATCAGTATGCTAACGGCATCATCACCGATGGCGAGCGCTACAACAAGATCATCGACATCTGGATGCATACCACATCGGAGGTCTCGCGCGCGGTGCAGCACACGCTTGAGGAAGTCGAAGAGGGCTTTAACTCGGTTTACATTATGAAGGATTCCGGTGCGCGCGGCAGCGAGGATCAGATCAAACAGCTAGGCGGCATGCGCGGCCTGATGAACAAGCCGCAGAAAAAGCTGACCGGTGCCGTCGGCGAAATCATCGAAACGCCAATTATCGCCTCTTTCAAAGAAGGGCTGTCAGTACTCGAGTACTTCATCTCAACCCACGGAGCGCGCAAGGGTTTGGCCGATACGGCTCTGAAGACGGCCGAAGCCGGATATCTGACGCGGCGGATGGTCGATGTGGCTCAAGATGTGGTGATCAGCGAAGAGGACTGCATGACTAGCCAAGGGCTGAAGATCGGCGCTCTCAAGGACGGAGAGGAGGTAATCGAGCCGCTGGCCGACCGCATCGTCGGTCGCGTATTGCAAGATGACGCTCTCGATGCCGATAAAAATGTGGTGGCCCACGCGGGAACCCTGTTGGAAGAGGAAGACGCCAATAGCATTGCTCAAGCCGGCATTGAAGAAGTGCACATTCGCTCGGTGCTCACATGCGAGTCCGAGCGCGGCGTGTGTATCAAGTGCTACGGACGCAACATGGGTACTGGCCGCGAAGTCAATGTGGGCGAGGCCGTTGGGGTAGTAGCAGCACAAAGCATTGGTGAACCAGGTACTCAGCTCACGCTGCGAACTTTTCACATCGGAGGTACGGCGAGTCGCATCGCCGAACAGTCGAAGATCACCGCACGCCGGGCTGGTCGCGTTCAATTTTCTAACGTCGATACGGTGCAAAACCCGACAGCCGGCGTCACGGTCGTCGGGCGCAACGGCGAAATCGGCTTGCTCGATGAACAGAATCGAGTGCGCTCTTCTATCGCCACCCCTTATGGCGCAGTGCTCAAGGTCGAAGATAAGGAGCAAGTTGAGATGGGGGATGTGCTGTACGAATGGGATCCATACAACAATGTGATCCTCACCGACCGCCCGGGCCGGATCATGTTCACAGATATCAACAAGGAAACTATGCGCGAGGAATTCGACGAAAGCACGGGCATGAGCGTCCGCAGTATCGTCGAACAGCGCGACCGCTCGCTGAGTCCGCAGATCGAGATCGAGAGTGAAGAATATGGGCCCCGTTCTTTTATTATTCCGGTCGGAGCGCGTCTGTTGGTCGAAAATGGAGATCAAGTCGCACCGGGGCAGGTGTTGGTCAAAATCCCACGTGAGCGTTCCAAGACGCGCGACATAACCGGCGGTTTGCCGCGCGTTGCTGAACTCTTTGAGGCACGTCGGCCCAAGGAACCGGCAGTCATATCGGAAATTAACGGCACGGTGAGCTTTGGCGGTCTAATCCGCGGCAACCGCGAACTGTTCGTCACCCCGGAGGATGGCGAAAAAAAGAAATACTTGGTCCCCTACGGCAAGCACTTGCGCGTGCAGGAAGGCGACAAAGTTGAAGCCGGCGAGCGCCTCTCCGAAGGGTCGGTCAACCCGCACGATATCTTGCGGGTCCAAGGCATGAATAAGGTGCAGGAGTATTTAGTCAACGAGATTCAGGATGTCTATCGCCTCCAGGCTGTGGAGATCAACGACAAGCACATTGAGGTGATCGTCAAGCAGATGTTACAGAAGGTGCACATCATTGACCCAGGCGATACGAACTTTCTCGAAGGTGAGGAAGTGGATAAAATCCGCTTCAACAGGGAGAATGGAAAAGTCCTCTACGAGGGGGGAGACCCAGCCACCTGTCAGCCGATCCTTTTAGGCATTACCCGTGCTTCGCTGCGCACGGATAGCTTTATCTCTGCGGCCTCTTTCCAAGAGACGACGCGCGTGTTGACCGAGGCAGCCGTGCAAGGCAAGATAGACCACCTGCGCGGCCTCAAAGAAAACGTCATCATCGGCCGCTTGATCCCAGCCGGCACAGGCACTACGTCCTACCGAGGAATCTCCTATGAGAGCTTGGAGCCCGAAGGCAATGGCAAAGCCGAGTTGGCTGAAGTTGCGGCTGCGGAGACAGGTGTTTTGGGCGATTAGTATTGACAGTTATAGGATTTATATCTAATTTATGAGCTTGCTATTTATTACAAAATGACGAGGAGAAATAGCGTTTGCCAACGGTTAGCCAGCTGGTCCGCAAAAGCCGGCAAAAATCACTAAAAAAGACGGATTCCCCAGCGCTGAGAGGTTGCCCCCAGCGCCGTGGTGTTTGTACGCGCGTTTACACCCAGACGCCAAAGAAGCCCAATTCGGCTCTGCGCAAGATGGCTCGCGTGCGTTTGACTACGGGGATAGAAGTCACGGCTTATGTGCCAGGTGAGGGGCATACGCTGCAGGAACACTCCATCGTCTTGGTGCGCGGAGGTCGCATCAAGGACTGCCCTGGCGTGCGTTACCACATAGTGCGCGGTGTCCTCGATGCAACGGGCGTGGCTGACCGCCGTCAGAGTCGCTCTAAGTATGGCACCCGGCGGCCAATCTAGGAGTACGAGCAATGTCGCGGCGTAAAAGAGCAATCAAGCGCAAGCTGCTGCCGGACCCGAAGTTCCACAATGTCTTGGCGGCGAGGTTCGTAAATTCGCTGATGAAGCAAGGCAAGAAGAGCGTGGCCGAGCGCATATTCTACGACTCGATTGCCTTGGTCGTCGAGCGCAGCGGCCAAGACGGAATTGATATTTTCCAGAAGGCGCTGGAAAACGCCAAGCCTATTGTCATGGTTAAATCGCGTCGAGTCGGTGGCCAGACCTATCAGGTGCCGGTCGAAATGCGGCCAGACGAGCGCACGGCGCGTTCGATTCGCTGGTTGATTCGCTTCGCTCGCGAGCGCTCTGAACGCACCATGGCCGAGCGGTTGGCCAATGAGTTTATCGCTGCGTCAAGGGGGGAAGGTGGGGCTGTGCGAATGAAGGAAGACGTCCACCGCATGGCCGAGGCGAATAAAGCCTTCGCTCATTACAGATTTTAGGGAGTTCCCAAGTCAAATGGCACGAAAGTTTGCACAAAAAGACACGCGCAATATAGGGATTGCGGCTCACATCGACGCTGGCAAGACCACCACGACCGAGCGAATCCTCTACTATACTGGTCGAGTTCACCGCATGGGAGAGGTCCATGACGGTACAGCGACGATGGACTGGATGGAGCAAGAGCGCGAGCGCGGAATTACCATAACTTCTGCCGCTACTGCTTGCCAGTGGAAGGATCACCGCGTCAACATCATCGACACGCCCGGCCATGTGGATTTTACTGCCGAGGTCGAGCGTTCGCTGCGCGTACTCGACGGTGCCATAGGCGTTTTCTGCGCGGTCGGCGGAGTTGAGCCGCAGTCCGAGACCGTCTGGCGCCAAGCCGACAAATACCGCGTCCCGCGCATTGCTTTTGTCAACAAAATGGATCGCAATGGAGCTGATTTTTTTCAGGTACTCAGCATGCTCCAAGAGCGATTGAACAGCAATTTTGTGCCTGTCCAGTTGCCCATCGGCGTTGGCGAGACGTTCAATGGCTTAATAGACTTGGTCGAGATGAAGGCCATTACCTACGAAGAGGCCAGCCAAGGCGTCAAGTTTTTCGAGGACGAGATCCCCGCGGATTTATTAGAGGAGGCCTTGCAGTACCGCGAAAAGTTGCTAGAGTCGGTGGCTGAATTCGACGATGGACTGCTCGAAAAATTTCTCGAAGGGGAAGAAATTCACCCCGACGAAATCCGAGCTGCGCTGCGCCAAGCCACCATCTCGCTGAAGGCCGTGCCTGTAACGTGCGGCAGTGCCTATAAGTATAAAGGAGTCCAGTGCTTGCTCGATGCGGTGCTACACTATCTGCCGTCTCCAGCCGACGTCGGCGAAGTCAAGGGTATGCTGCCCCATTCCAGCGCAGAAGCGGTGCGTCCTGCCCTCGATGATGCGCCTTTTGCTGGGTTGGCCTTTAAGGTTATGACGGATCCCTTTGTTGGGCGTCTTACCTTTGTTCGCGTCTATTCAGGCGTGCTAAGCTCAGGCACTTATCTCTACAATGTGACGACTGAGCGTCGCGAGCGCACCGCGCGCTTGCTAGAGATGCACGCCAACGACCGCACCGAGCTATCTCGTGCCTATGCCGGTGACATAGTCGCGGTGGTAGGCCTCAAAAACACGACTACTGGCGATACGCTTTGTGACGAGCAGCATCCCATTGTCTTGGAAAAGATTGAATTCGCCGAGCCGGTGGTCCACGTGGCAATTGAGCCAAAGACGCGGGCGGACCAGGAGCAGCTATACATTGCCCTGTCCAAGCTCAGCGAGGAAGACCCAACCTTTCAGATCAAGCTTGACGACGAGACGGGCCAGACGATCATGTCGGGCATGGGCGAATTGCACTTAGAGATCCTTATCGACCGCCTCTTCCGCGAATTCAAAGTAGAAGCCAATATCGGCAAGCCCCAAGTGGCCTACAAAGAAGGTCTGCGCAAGGCCGTTGAGATTACAGGTAGGTTCGTGCGACAGACCGGAGGCCGCGGCCAGTACGGGCACGTCGAGTTGGAAATCGAGCCGGGCGAGCCGGGCAGTGGGCTGATATTCGAGTCGAAAATTATCGGCGGCAACATTCCTAAGGAATACATCAATCCAGTGCGCGAGGGTATTATTGAAGCGATGAGCACCGGTCCTGTTGCCGGTTACCCTATCGAAGATGTTAAAGTCGTGCTGGTAGATGGGTCGCATCACGAGGTTGACTCATCGGAAGTCGCCTTTAAGGTCGCCGGGTCCATGGCTTTCAAAGATGGTGCCGCGAAGGCATCTCCCTATCTCATGGAGCCGATTATGGAGTTGGAGGTCGTCGTCCCCGATCAATATTTGGGCGACGTAGTGGGCGATCTCAATTCGCACCGCGGCGAGATACAAGGCATCAATCCCCGTTCCGATGCTCAGGTTGTCAAGGCCTTCGTGCCGCTGAGCGAGACTTTTGGCTACGCCACGCGCCTACGTTCGCTGACCCAAGGCCGGGCGCTTTTTACCATGCAGTTTTCCAAATACCAAGCCGTCCCAAGTCAAATCATCGAACAAATCATAGATAGCACTCGAGGTTAAGCGGTAACCCGCCTTTCAGAACAGGAGAGGATTTAAGAAATGGCTAAGGAACAATTTCAGCGCAACAAACCGCATGTCAATATCGGCACTATTGGCCACGTTGATCACGGCAAGACCACTTTGACAGCGGCTATCACCTTGCACTTGGCCAACAAGGGTTTGGCCCAAGCTAAGAGCGTCGATGATATCGACAATGCTCCGGAAGAAAAGGCACGCGGGGTGACGATCAATGTCTCGCACCAAGAGTACGAGACCGACAAGCGCCACTATGCGCACGTCGATTGCCCCGGCCATGCCGACTACATTAAGAACATGATTACCGGTGCCGCCCAGATGGACGGTGCGGTCTTAGTCGTCAGTGCCGCCGATGGGCCGATGATCCAGACCCGCGAGCACATCCTCTTGGCCCGCCAAGTCAACGTGCCCAGCATTGTTGTCTATCTCAACAAGGTTGATCAAGTAGATGACGAAGAACTTTTGGACTTGGTTGAGCTAGAAACACGCGAGTTGCTCTCCGAGTATGGCTTTGATGGCGATGATACTCCGATAATTCGCGGTTCGGCCCTTGAGGCGCTCGAAGGAGCGGACACGCCGACCGGCACCCAATCGATTGACGAATTGATGAGTGCCGTTGACGAGTTCATTCCCGATCCAGTGCGCGATATTGATCAGCCCTTCCTGATGCCGGTCGAAGACGTGTTTACGATCCAAGGACGCGGCACGGTTGGCACGGGTCGCGTCGAGCGCGGTCGGATCAAGGTCGGAGAAGAGGTGGATATCGTCGGCATCAAGGAGACGCGCAAGACCACGGTCACGGGCGTCGAGATGTTCCGCAAGTTGCTCGACGAGGGCGAGGCCGGAGACAATGTTGGCTTGCTGCTGCGCGGCGTCGAGAAAGCTGAGTTAATGCGTGGTATGGTCGTCTGCAAGCCCGCTTCTGTTCAGCCGCACACCAAGTTTAAGGCCGAGGTTTTGGTATTGACCCCCAAGGAAGGTGGCCGCGAAAAGCCCTTTTTCTCCGGTTATCGCCCCCAGTTTTTCTTTCGCACTACCGACGTCACCGGGACCATTGCGCTGCCCGAAGGCACCGAAATGGTCATGCCTGGCGACAACGTCAACATGGAAGTAGAGCTAATCCAGCCGATCGCCATTGAGCCACAGCTGCGCTTCGCCATTCGCGAGGGCGGTCGCACCATCGGCTCTGGCGTCGTCACCGAGGTTTCCAATTAGGAAAAGCCGCGTTAGGGAGATGCGAGCCAGTGGCAGTTGATAGAATACGCATTCGTCTCAAAGCCTATGACCACATGGCGTTGGACAAATCCGTGGACGAGATCGTCCAGACGGTTAAGCGCAGCGGGGCCCGCATCGCCGGCCCGGTACCGCTGCCGACGGCTCGCACAGTGTACACTGTGCTGAGATCTCCACACGTGGACAAGAAATCGCGTGAACAGTTTGAGACGCGCATCCACAAGCGGCTCATCGATATTTACGATTCAACACCGCAGACCGTGGACGCGCTAATGAAGCTCGATCTGCCTGCGGGTATCGGCATCGACATAAAGGTTTAATTCGATCATGGGTGCGCAGGTAGAAGAGCTAAACAACGAAGGTCAGGCAAACGGCTCAGTGGAACTGCCCGAGGATTTGTTCGGCATTGCGGTTTCGGAATACGCCCTCTACCGAGCGGTTGTCGCCCATCAAGCGAATCAGCGGCAAGGAACGGCCTCGGCTAAGACCCGCTCTGAAATAGCCCGTACGAGTAAGAAGCACCACCGCCAGAAAGGCACGGGTTGGGCACGTCGAGGTTCGCTTCGCTCGCCTTTGGTACGCGGCGGTGGTGTGGCCTTTGGTCCTCGTCCTCGTTCTTATTCTTCTAAGCTGCCCAAGTCCCTCAAGCGTTTGGCATTCCGCTCTGCACTCACGCTCAAAGGTACGGAAGGGCAGGTCAAGATCGTCACAGACTTCGACTTTCCTGCTCCCAGTACCCGTTCCTTCCAGAAGGTTATTGAAGCGTGCGGCCTCAAAGATCAGAAGGTTCTGTTCATCACTGCGGAAAGTTTCCCTGTGTTGATCAAATCGAGCCGCAATCTGCCCAAGGTGAAAATGGCCCATCTAGGGGCGCTATCTACATATGATTTGTTGGCAGCGGACGTGGTTTTATTTACGCGCCAAGCCTTTGACCGGCTCGTAGCAAACCGTGGCCAAAGAGGCTGAGAAAATGAATCCGCGAACGATTATTCAGAAGCCGGTGATTACTGAAAAAGCCTCCATGTTGCGCGAGAGTAACAAATACGCCTTTCGCGTCCATCCCAAGGCCAGTAAACTCCAGATCCGCCAGGCAGTAGAATCCATTTTTGCAGTTAAGGTCGAATCTGTCCGCACCATTAAAGTCCCCAGCAAGCCCAAGCGGCAAGGGATGTACTTGGGGCGGCGTGCCGGTTGGAAAAAGGCTTACGTGACTCTTAAGGCCGGCGACTCCATTGAATTTGCAGAAAATACCTAGCTAAACTGGACTTAAGATGGCAGTCAAGAAATTCCGACCCACAACTCCGACCCTGCGTTACAAGACGGTCAACTCCTTTGAGGAACTGACGCGCAGCAAGCCCGAGAAGCCGTTACTCGCTGCTGCTGTTAGCAAATCGGGCGGGCGCAACAATCAAGGCCGCATGACTATGCGTCGGCGCGGAGGGGGGCATAAGCGGCGCTATCGCGTCATCGACTTCAAACGCACCAAGCTTGGTGTGCCGGGTCGGGTTGCCGCGATTGAATACGATCCCAACCGCTCGGCGTTTATTGCTCTGATTGTCTATGCCGATGGAGATAAGCGCTATATTCTCGCGCCTTTGGGCCTGAAGGTTGGGGCTGAGATTTCCTCGGGTCCCAATGCTCCAATCCGGGTCGGCAATGCCCTGCCGTTGGCCAATATTCCCTTGGGAGCAACGGTTCACAATGTCGAGCTTAATCCTGGTCGCGGCGGGCAGCTGGCGCGCAGCGCGGGCGCTGAAGTGCAACTTCTCGGTCGCGATGACGGAAGGGCGCAACTGCGTCTCCCTTCTGGGGAAAATCGCGAAGTACCCGTCCAGTGCATGGCCACCTTGGGGCAGGTAGGCAATATAGAACACGCCAATATTGTCATTGGCAAAGCGGGTCGCTCTCGTTGGTTGGGGCGCAGACCCAAGGTGCGGGGCGTAGTTATGAATCCGGTTGACCACCCGCATGGGGGGGGAGAAGGCCGATCTTCAGGGGGACGGCACCCGGTCACCCCTTGGGGCAAGCCCACCAAGGGCTACAAGACGCGCAAGCGCAAAAACCAAAGCAATCAGTGGATTATACGTCGGCGCAACGCGAAGTAGAGAGATATTATGCCAAGATCGATCAAAAAAGGCCCTTTTATTGACGGGCATTTAGCAAAAAAGGTCGAGTACCTCAATCGCACGGGCGACAAGCAGGTCGTGAGGACTTGGTCGCGGCGCTCAACCATTACGCCCGACTTTGTCGGCCATACGCTAGCCGTTTACAACGGCAATAAGTTCATTCCAGTGTACATCACTGAGAACATGGTAGGGCACAAGCTCGGCGAGTTCGCTCCGACCCGCACTTTTCGCGGTCACGGAGGCCGGTTGACCGAGCGCGGCACGAGGATTCAATAGCATGGAAGCCCAAGCCGTCCTCAAACAAATTGGCGTCCCGACTACTAAGGTGCGCCAGCTTATTGACTTGATTCGCGGCAAGCCGGTCGATGAGGCGCTTACAGTTCTTCGATTTTCGCCGCGCCCGGTGGCCAAGTTGGTCGAAAAGACCCTGCGTTCGGCCATATCGAATGGGATCAATCAAGACGAGGAAAATCCGGTTGACGCCGATGATCTCTACGTAACTCGCGTCTTCGCAGACGAAGGACGCGATCTCAAGCGCATTCGTCCGCGAGCCCGAGGCTCGGCCGATCGCATTCGCAAGCGCCACTGCAACCTCACGGTCGTCGTCAGCGACGAGGTCAGTTAAGGGGGATACTTTGGGCCAGAAAACACATCCATACGGCTTCCGTCTCGGGGTCATCAAACCTTGGCGTTCAAATTGGTTCGCCGAAAAGGATTTTTCCGAGTTGCTCAAGGAAGACCTCATGTTGCGGCGCTACGTGCGCCAGCGCCTACAGCGAGCTGGCGTATCTCAGATCAATATTGAGCGCCAGCCCAAGCGAGTTACCGTTGAAGTGCATACAGCGCGTCCTGGTATTGCCATTGGTCGTCGCGGGGCCGAAGTCGATAAAATTCGCGACGAGCTCAAGGCATTGACCAGCAAGGATGTCTCGCTCAACATCCAAGAGATCAAGAAGCCCGAACTAGATGCTCAGCTAGTGGCCGACAATCTGGCCCGCCAGCTAGAACAACGCGTTTCCTTTCGCCGGGCCATGAAGAAATCTGTAGCTTCGTCGATGCGCATGGGAGCCGAGGGTATTCGCATCGTCTGTTCCGGACGCATCGGGGGTTCGGAGATGGGCAGGCGCGAGCGTTCTGAGCCAGCCGGTCGGGTCCCGCTGCACACGCTGCGCGCTGACATCGACTACGCTATGGCAACGGCTTATACCGTATCGGGGACTGTGGGCGTAAAAGTTTGGATTTGTCACGGCGAAGTTATGGCCGAAGGAGAAGGGGCCGCTCAGGCGGTCTGATTACAGCGAGGCTCTCTTATGTTGATGCCCAAGAAGTCCAAGTGGAGGAAGCAGGCGCGCGGTCGCATGCGCGGCCAAACCAAAGGCGGGGACATGGTCTCCTTCGGCGAATACGGCCTCAAAGCTCTCGAACCTTGTTGGATTACCAGCCGTCAGATCGAGGCTATGCGCGTGGCGATTAGTCGGGCGATGAGCCGTACTGGCAAGATGTGGATCCGCATTTTTCCCGACAAACCGATCACCAAGAAACCGGCCGAAACCCGCATGGGTAAAGGCAAGGGGCCGCCCGAGGGATGGGTTGCGGTGGTCAAACCTGGGCGGGTGATGGTCGAGCTTTCTGGGGTGCCCGAAGACACGGCCCGCGAGGCATTCCGCCGTGCTGGCCACAAACTGCCCATCAAGACCAAGGTCGTCAAACGAGTATGAGATTATGAAGGTCAGCGAATTACGCGAGATGAGTTCAGAGGAAGTGCAAAACAGGTTGGAAGAACTGCACGAGGAATTCTTCAACCTGCGTTTTCAGCACGTCGCCGGTCAGTTGACTAGTCCCATTCGATTGCGGCAAGTGCGGCGCGATATTGCCAAGGCACACACCGTACTCAAAGAGCACGCACTCGACATTCGTTCCTTGGCCAGTGGGAAATAAGGTGGAAAATGGCTAAACGAAAAATAGGTCGGCGTCAGGCCGAAGGCCGAGTGCTCAAAGCCAACAACGTCAAGACGCGGATCGTAGCGGTCGAACAGCGCATTTCGCATGCCCTGTATGGCCGGATCATCCGCCGCACTGCCAAGTTCGTCGCCCACGACGAACGAGAAGAGTCGCAGGTTGGCGATCTCGTGCGTATTGAGGAATGCCGCCCCATGAGCAAAACCAAGCGTTGGCGGCTCGTTGATATATTAGAGCGGCAGTAAACAAAAATTTAGGCTTGTAGGAACAAAATGATTCGGGAATACAGCGTAGTCAAAATGGCAGATAACGCCGGGGCCCGCACAGGCCGCTGCATTCGTGTACTCGGTGGCTCTCGCAAGCGCTATGCCAGTATTGGCGATCTGATCGTAGTCGCCGTCCACGGTGTAGCGCCGAACGGGCCTTTAGAGGAAGGGCAAGTGGTCAAGGCCGTAGTCGTGCGGACCAAGAAGGAGTATCGCCGTCCCGATGGCTCTTATATTCGCTTTGACGACAACGCCGCTGTATTGGTCAACGACGACAAAGAGCCAACAGGTACTCGCATATTTGGGCCTGTGGCCCGCGAGCTGCGCGAGAAGCAATACATGCGCATCGTCTCGCTAGCCCCTGAGGTAGTCTGAGGAAGGCGCAATGGACATTCGCAAAGATGATACAATACAGGTCATAAGCGGCAACGACAAAGGACGTCGCTCGACGGTACTTAGCGTGTTTAAGGATCGGGGGCGGATTATCGTCGAAGGCGTGAATATGCGCAAACACCACACCCGCCCCACATCGCGCGATCCCCAAGGGGGTATCGTTGAGCGCGAGGCACCCATTCACGTTTCCAATGTCATGATCGTTTGCCCCAAGACAGACCTACCAACGCGCATCGGTCACAAGAAATTGGACAACGGCAAATGCGTGCGTGTCTCTGTGCGCAGCGGCGAAATGATTGATCCAGAATAAGCCATGTACGAAGCTAGACTCAAAAAACACTACAGAGAAGAGGTCCTGCCTCAGCTCAAGACCCGCTTCTCACTTAAAAATGACATGCAGGTTCCGCGCCTACAGAAGGTCATCGTCAATATGGGAGTCGGCGAAGCGGTGCAGGAGCCCAAGGTGCTCGAAGGTGCGGTATCCGAATTGACGGCGATCACCGGTCAAAAGCCCGCCATCCGCCACGCCAAGAAGGCGATCTCAAACTTCAAGTTGCGCGCCGGTATGCCGGTCGGCTGCATGGTCACCTTGCGGGGAGGACGCATGTACGATTTTCTCGACCGCTTGATCAGTTTCGCCTTGCCGCAGGTGCGAGATTTTCGCGGGGTTCCTCCTAGAAGCTTCGACGGACGCGGCAACTACAATCTAGGCATCAAGGAACAGATCATATTTCCCGAGATCAACTACGATATGATTGACCAAGTCCGGGGCATGAATATCACTATCGTCACCTCGGCTAAAAGCGACGAGGAAGGCCAAGAGTTGCTCCGGTTGTTGGGCATGCCCTTCAGTCAATAGAGCTAAGAAAGAACCTGCTAATGCCAAAGAAATGCCTGATAGTCAAAGCGCAGCGTAAACCTAAATTTTCCTCGCGAGCCTATACTCGCTGCCACCGCTGTGGACGCCCGCGTGCCGTATATCGCAAGTTCGGCCTGTGTCGCATCTGTTTTCGCGAGTTGGCCCTCCGGGGCGAGATTCCGGGCGTTAGCAAGGCGAGCTGGTAACGGACTGGAGAAATCAATATGAGCATGACGGATCCCATAGCGGATATGTTGACCCGCATTCGCAACGCCTCCAGTGCCAAGCATCCGAGAGTTGACGTGCCCGCCTCTAGGCTGAAGCGCGAAGTGGCCCGCGTATTGGCCGAGTCCCGTTTTATCGACAACTTTGCCTTTATCGAAGACAGCAAGCAGGGCATTTTGCGGCTCTACCTGCGCTACGATCAGAATGAAAATAGCATCATTCGCGGGCTAGAGCGCGTCAGCAAGCCCGGGTTGCGTCAATATGCGGGTAAAGCCGATGTCCCGCGTGTGCTCCGCGGCCTAGGCATCGCCATCATTTCCACCTCTAAGGGAGTGATGACGGATAAACAAGCGAGGATGAACGGCGTAGGCGGCGAGATCCTCTGTAGCGTCTGGTAAATGAAGCCACCGGGAGAATGTTAGATTGTCGCGCATAGGCAACAAATCCCTTCCCCTACCGCAGGGCGTTGAAGTCGCGTTGGCTCCTGCCAAGGTCTCCGTAAAAGGGCCAAAGGGCCAGTTACAGGTGCCGTTTGTCGCTGAGCACCTCGCTGTGGCTCAGCAAGACAGCGTTTTAACGGTGACGCGGAAAAGCGAAAGCAAACAGGCTCGCTCCCTACATGGATTGACCCGAACCTTGATCGCTAACGCGGTCGAAGGGGTCTCCGAGGGTTTTTTCAAGAACTTGGATCTATTCGGCGTAGGGTACCGGGCTGAGGTCCAAGGCCAACAACTCGTGCTCCACATAGGTTATTCGCATCCGGTGATCTACGAGGTGCCCGAGCAGATCCAAGTCGAAGTATCCCCAGGTACGGGTGGAGCACAAGCTCGCATCGTCGTCAGGGGTATCGACAAGCAACTCGTGGGTCAAGTGGCGGCCGATATTCGCTTCAAGCGCCGCCCGGAGCCTTACAAGGGCAAGGGGATCCGCTATGAGAACGAGACTATTCACTGGAAACAGGGCAAGACGGCCGTAGGCTAATGAAAGACAAAAAACACTTGGTCGAAAACCGCCAGCGGCGGCAGCGGCGGCGGCACCGGCTGCGCAAGATCGTCTCCGGGACATCCGCTCGACCGCGCATGGTGGTGCATCGTTCCCTGCGCCATATTGAGGTGCAGCTCGTTGACGACGTGGCGGGTCATTCCCTTTTAGGGCTTTCTACTCAGTCTCAGGAGCTAAGGGAACGGCAGTTTGACAATCGCGTGGAACAAGGACACGAGGTTGGCAAGATGGTCGCTGCTAAGGCGCGCGAAAAAGGCATTGATCAGGTTGTCTTTGATCGCGGCGGCTTCCTCTATCACGGGGCGATCAAAGCCGTGGCCGACGGGGCGCGAGAAGCTGGCTTGAATTTCTAAGGGAGAACGGTGTGGCGAAAACAGATACTAGCAGAGCGAGATCCGACAGAGCGAAATCCGATCCCAGCGGTACGGAACTGAGCGAAGTTGTTGTCCAAAACAGCATCAAGCGAGTTTCGCATGTGCGCAAGGGCGGTCGGCGCTTCAGCTTTAGCGCGATGGTCGTAGTTGGCGACCGCAATGGCCGAGTAGGATTTGGCGCTGGCAAGGCCGGCGAGATCGCCGAGGCTATCCGCAAGGGTGCCGAGGCGGCCAAAAAGAACGTCGTTGAAGTCCCGGTGACCGACGGGACGATACCGCATGAGGTCGTCGGAGTCTTCGGCGCGGCTAAAGTCCTTTTTAAGCCGGCTACCCCAGGGACCGGAATCATCGCCAGCGGCGGCACCCGCATCGTACTGGAGTTGGCCGGCGTCCACGATATTCTGACCAAATCCCTTGGCTCCAACAACGTGCAGAATTCAGTGAAGGCGACCGTCAAAGCACTCGCGCAACTGCGCAGTGCCGAGATGATCGCTCGGGAACGCGGGGTGCCGGTGGAATCGCTCCGCGCTTGGGATTGACAGCCAATGAAACTGGTCATTACGCAGCGGCGCAGTGCCATCGGCCGCGCCAAAGGTCAAAAGGCGACGATTGAGGCCTTGGGAATCAAGCGCCTGTATCAACAGGTCGTACACGACGACACGCCCCAGATCCGAGGTATGATCGCCAAAGTCAAGCATCTGGTCGCAGTCGAGAAAGTAGAACAGTAAGCGAGAGCATGCCATGCGTCTAGAAAACATAAAATGCCCTCCGGGGTCTAAGCGGAATCGCAAGCGGTTGGGGCAAGGGCCGGGTTCGGGAACGGGCAAGACTGCGGGCAAAGGCCATAAAGGGCAGCGGGCTAGGTCCGGTGCTAGACGCGGTAACCGCGTTGGGTTTACTGGCGGTTCGCTGCCGCTGTTCCGCCACATCCCCAAGGTGGGGTTTTCCAACCAAAAGTTCAAAACGATCTATCAGGTCGTCAATCTGCGGGATCTTGAAGAGAGGGAACTCAGCGGGGAAGTCGGGCCAGAGGAAATGGCTGCTGTCGGCTTGATCGCCAAGGCATCAGGGCTGCTGAAGGTTCTAGGCGAAGGGGAATTGAGTCAGCCCCTGACGGTCAAAGCGCACAAATTCTCCGCTGCGGCAGCAGAGAAAATTGCCAAAGCGGGCGGCCAAGCCGAGGTGATTTGATGCAATTGGTGCAGAGTTTCCAAAACTGCTTCAAAATCCCCGATTTGCGGCGTCGCATCCTCTTCACCCTAGGGATTTTGATCGTCTATCGCATCGGTGGTCAGATCACGGTCCCCGGCGTCGAGTTGGTCGTGCTCAAAGAGTACTTTGAAAGCGCTGGCAACACTCTCTTTGGGCTGTACGACATGTTCGTGGGTGGTGCCTTTACCCGTGGGACGATCTTCGCTTTGGGCATTATGCCCTATATTAGTGCCTCAATCATTTTGCAGTTGCTGGGCGCGGTTATTCCCTACTTCCAGAAATTGCAGCGCGAAGGCGAAGAGGGGCGCAAGAAAATTACTCAGTACACGCGCTATGGTACGGTCTTTCTAGCGGCTGCTCAATCCTACGGCGTCAGTTTTTTCATTACCAGCATCAAGGCCCCGTACTCGGGTCAGCCCGCCGTTGCCGACCCAGGCATTGGCTTTACGCTGGCGACCATGCTGACGATTACCACTGGCACGATCTTTATCATGTGGTTGGGCGAGCAGATCACGGAACGCGGTATTGGCAACGGCATTTCCCTGATCATCTTCATCGGCATCATCGCCGAGTTGCCCTACGCGATCAATCAGGAGTACAATCTCTTTATCATCAACCGCGGTTTCAGCAAGAATATCATTGAAGAGCTCTTCCTCATCGCGCTCATGTTTGCCGTAGTGGCCTTTGTGATCTTGCTGACTCAGGGCTTGCGCAAAATTCCCGTGCAGTACGCCAAGCGCGTCGTCGGGCGTCGGGTTTACGGCGGCCAGACTACGCACATTCCGCTGCGGATCAACACCGCGGGCGTGATTCCGATCATATTTGCCCAGTCGATTATGTTTCTGCCCGGTACGATCACGCAGATGTTCCCAGGTCATGAATTCATGCTGGCGATTGGTTCGTTTTTCTCGACCGAATCCATGTTTTATTGGTTTGTCTATGGACTAATGATCATCTTCTTTTGTTATTTTTATACGGCCATCGTCATGGATCCCAATCAGCTCTCTGACAACATGAAAAAGCACGGGGGATTCATTCCTGGCGTCCGCCCCGGTCCCCGGACTGCCCAGCACATTGATGGCATTATGACGCGCATTACCCTGCCGGGCTCTATTGCCCTCGCTATGGTGGCCATCTTTCCTTTCTTCGTCACTAGGCAATTCAACGTGGCTCCTTCTTTTGCCCAGTTTTTTGGTGGGACGGGGCTTTTGATCGTCGTTGGCGTGGCTTTAGATACCTTGCAGCAATTAGAATCTCAGCTAATGACGCGCCACTACGAGGGATTTATGAAGCGAGGCAAGATCCAGGGACGCCGCGGCTAACCTCACTTGGAGCGAGTACCGTGAAAGTTAGAGCATCCGTCAGCAAGCACTGTAATGAGTGCAAAATCGTCCGTCGGCACGGGGTCGTGCGCGTTATATGCAAGCGCAATCCCCGCCACAAACAGAAACAAGGCTGAGGAATAACACTATGGCGCGCATAGCAGGTGTAGATTTACCCCGTGACAAGCGAGTTGCCATTGCATTGACCTATATCTTTGGCATTGGGCACACAACGGCCAGTCGCATCGCCTCCCAGGCGAGGATTGAGCCCCAAACCCGCATCAACGAGTTGAGCGAAGATCAGGTCAGCAGTTTGCGCTCGATCATCGAGGTCAGCCACAAGGTCGAAGGTAGTCTGCGCGGTGAAACCACCATGAATATCAAGCGGCTGATGGACATCGGCTGCTATCGGGGTTTGCGGCATCGCCGCGGGCTGCCGGCCAACGGCCAGCGCACCAAGACTAACGCCCGCACGCGCAAGGGGCCGCGGCGAGCCATTGCCGGCAAGAAAAAGGCCCCAGTTAAGTAGATAACCCAAACGGAGAGGATTGACCTTTGCCGCCCGAAAGACGCAGACGCAAGAAAGCAAAACAGGTAGAGGCCGTGGGCGTGGCCCACATTCTGGCCACGTTTAATAATACGATTATCACTCTTACCGATACTAGGGGTAATGTGATTTCTTGGGCGACTCCAGGGAAAATGAGTATCAAGGGCAGTCGCAAATCTACGCCCTTTGCCGGCCAGCTCGCCGCTGAAAGGGCCGCCCAAGAAGCCATGAATATGGGATTGCGCCGCGTGGAGGTTTGGGTCAAGGGGCCGGGGGTAGGGCGCGAGTCCGCCATCCGCGCTTTGCAAAACGCCGGACTCGAGATTTCCGCCATCCGCGACGTGACGCCCATGCCGCACAACGGCTGTCGGCCGCCCAAGCGTCGCCGCGTTTAGAGGAGCTAACTACGTTATGAGCAGGCATACAGGTCCCAATTGTCGCTTCTGCCGTCGGGAAGGAGCCAAACTCTTTCTAAAGGGCGAGCGCTGCAATCTCGAAAAGTGCTCCTTTGAACGGCGCAGCTACGCCCCGGGTCAACACGGTCAGGGCTTGCGGCGCAAGCACTCCGACTACAGCGTGCAGCTACGGGCCAAGCAAAAATTAGCGCGGCTCTACGGAATCCGCGAAGGTCAGTTCAGGGGCTATTACAAGGAGGCGTCGCGCGTGCCGGGTGTCAGCGGCGAAAACCTGTTGCGCCTGTTAGAGCGCCGACTCGACAACATTGTCTATCGGCTCGGTTTCGCACCGTCGCGCAAGGCCGCGCGTCAGTTAGTGCGCCACAACCACATCGTGGTAAACGGCAAACGGGTTAATATCCCTTCCTACCTGACCCGGATGGGCGATGTGGTGCAGGTTGCCGAACGCAGCCGCCAGCTAGAAGCCATTCACGAATCGCTGCGGCGCTCGCGGGAGACTGTGCCTTGGCTGGCCATAGATAAGGTCAACCTGACTGGGACTGTAGCAGAGGTTCCCAGCCGTGAAGACATCCCCACGGTCGCCGAAGAACAACTGGTCATCGAATTTTATTCTCGCGTCTAAAGTTTTTACTCCGCCCAACCTATCAAGGGGCAAGAGGCTAAAGTATGAAATTAAAAGGTCTCCATATGCCGAGGCTGGCCGAGGTCGAAAAAGAAAGCCTCAGCGAGACGTATGGCATGTTTATTGTCCAGCCGCTAGAGCGCGGTTTTGGCGTTTCTATGGGGCACGCACTGCGCCGCGTATTGCTGTCCTTTATCCAAGGAGCCGCGATCAAGCAAGTCAATATCGAGGGCGTGCATCACGAATTTTCCACAATTGAAGGGGTGCGCGAGGATGTGCCGGAGATCGTGCGCAACTTCAAGGAAGTGGCGCTCCGCTATAGTGGCGAAGAGGATCGCGTCTTGCGCGTCGAGCGCACGACAGAAGGGGCTTTGGTGGCCAAGGACCTAGAAGTGGACCCCAGTGTCGAGGTTCTGAATCCCGACCTACACATTGCCACCTTGGATAAAGGGGCTTCTCTGAAGATGGAACTGACGATTGGCTGCGGTCGCGGCTACCAGTTCTCCGAGGAGAACAAAATCCCCGAGCAGCCTATTGGTGCTATTCCACTCGATACGAACTATTCGCCGGTTCTCAAGGTCCACTACGATATCGAGAATGCACGCGTCGGGCGGCGCACCGACTACGACAAGCTGATTATAGAAGTCTGGACCGATGGCTCAGTGCATCCCGAGGACGCCATGTCTCAAGCTGCCCAAATCCTGACTGAACACCTAAATCTTTTTATTAATTTTACAGAAGAGCCTGAAGGCATTGAGGAAAAGGAAGTTGACGAGGAGGCCAAGAAGGTCGTCCAACTCTTGCAAATGCCAGTCGAAGAGATTGAGTTGACGGTGCGCTCGGCCAACTGCCTCAAAGCTGCAGGGATCACCCATCTCAGGGACTTGGTGTCGCGCACGGAGGCCGAGATGTTGCAGTATCGCAACTTCGGCCGCAAATCGCTCAATGAGTTGCAAAAAATACTCGAGGAAAACAATCTTAGCTGGGGTATGGACCTGACTCCGTACGAAGGCATTGAGATCGACCAAACAGCGGACAATCCGCTGGCGGAAGAATTCTAGCCATGAGACACGGAAAAAAAATAGCCAAACTGGGGCGCACGGCTCCACATCGCAAAGCCATGTTGTCCAACATGATGGCCTCGCTTTTTATTAACGAGCGCATCACCACTACCCAGACACGTGCCAAAGAACTCAAACGCACGGCCGAACGGGTGCTAACTTGCGCCAAGAAAGGCGACTTGCACGCTCGCCGCCAAGTGTTGCGCGTCATAGCTGACAAGCAGGTGGTCGCCAAGCTCTTCGACGAACTGGGGCCACGCTACAAGAGCCGCAACGGAGGCTACACGCGCGTGATCAAATTAGGGCCGCGCCGTGGCGACGGAGCATTTATGAGCATCGTCGAGCTTGTGGATCGCCCTGGGGTAACCGCAGAAGAAGCCCAAGAGGCCACAGAAGAGGCTCAGCAGGCCGAAGAATAAGGTGGGCGTCCAAAGGGTAGTAGCACGCGGGGCAAGATGATGACCATCTTGCCCCGTTTGCATTTTAGATAGAGAGCACGTGAAACGGGGAGATCGCATTGAGGTTGAGGTCGTCACGCTTACCGCCAAGGGCGACGGGATGGCTTACGTTGGGCACCGCGAGGTCATTGTGCGGCAGGCTGTTCCCGGAGATCGGGTCGCAGCCCGGGTCGTCAAGAAGCGCAAGGGGCGCTTTGAGGCCGAGGTAGAGGAGTTCCTCGCAGAAAGCTACAAACGCGAGGAGCCGCGCTGCACCCATTTTGGACATTGCGGTGGCTGTCGCTGGCAGGAATTGTCGTATGCGGCCCAGCTTGCCGTCAAGGAGCAGATGGTCGCTAGCGCATTGGCGACTAGTGGGCTAGCGCTGCCGGTCGCAGCACCGATTTTGCCCAGCCCGACCCCTTTTTTCTATCGCAACAAGATGGAATTCTCCTTTGGCACGGACCGCGAGGGCTTGCTGCAACTGGGCTTGCACGTACGCGGGCGTTTCAATTGGATATTCGATGTCGAAGAGTGCCACCTACAGTCTGACACTTCCAACCGCATCGTCGGAGCGGTCCGCCGCATCAGCCAAGCGTTGGGTCTGAGCACGTACGACCTGAAACGGCACCAAGGGCTGTTGCGCTTCTTGGTCGTCCGCGAGGGCAAGCGGACCGGAGAAGTAATGGTCAACCTCGTCGTGGCCTCGTATCCCGACCTAGGCGTCCAACAACTCGCCGAGCAATTATTGGATGCTGTACCTGAAATTGATGTTTTACTCGTAACTTTACACACCGGCAAAGCCCAGGTGGCAGCCGGGGAGCGCGAGTTTGTGCTCAAGGGAAGCGGGCGCATCACTGAAGTGTGCGCTGGCCTCGAATTCGACATTTCTCCCCAGTCCTTTTTTCAGACAAATTCGCTGCAAGCCGAGCGGCTCTACGAGGTCATAGCCCGCGTGGCCGGGCCGCAAAAGGCGGTGTTAGATTTGTACTGCGGTACCGGCAGCATCAGTCTGCTTTTGGCGCGCCAGTCCCAGTTCGTGTTGGGCATTGAAGTGGTCGCTGAAGCAGTCGAGGACGCCAAGCGCAACGCCATGCACAATCAGATAGAACACTGCGAGTTCATGGTCGGCGCAGCAGAGGACATATTGGGGGAATTGGCGGTACAAGGCCAGCATTTTGACCTAGCCGTCGTCGATCCCCCAAGACCTGGAATCCACAAAAAAGCGCTGGCTGGTCTGTGCGCGTTGGCACCGCCGCGCATTATTTACGTTTCCTGTAACGTCCATGCGCTAGCCGGCGATTTGCGCGCCTTGGGCGAGGCTGGATACGGCGTCCGCAGCGTGCAACCCGTAGATATGTTTCCCCAAACGCCGCACTGCGAAGTGGTCGTCGAGTTGTGCAAGCAGGTCGTCTCGTGAGCGAGAAACGCCATACGCAGCCGCGGCTCTTGGTCGTGCTGCCCGAATCCCAGCAGGCCCGGGCGCTGATTTTCTATCTAGAACAACAGGCGTACGAAGTGCTCTGGGCGCACGAGGGGCAGAGCGCGTACGACATCCTCGACGCCGATGCGGTTGATGCGCTGATCTACGCCTTGCGCGAGAAGCGCATCGATGGGTTGCGGGTCCAGCAACTGGCCCACAAGCGCAATCCGGCCATCTGCGCGATTGCCATCGCCGGCCCTGAAGACATTGAGTTGGGAGTTGAAGCGATGCGCCAAGGGGCGTACGACTTTCAACTCCAGCCGCTGAATTTTGCCAAAGTCGGCGCAGTGTTGGAAAAGGGTCTGAGTTACCAGCAGCTAGTAGGGGAAGTCTCGGATCTACAGCGCCGCTTGGACGAGCGCTATCGCTTTGACGACATCGCCCGCCGTTCATCGCCTTGGCAGCGCATTTACCTCCAGATCGAACAGGTGGCTCAATCGCGGACTAGCGTTTTGATTGCCGGCGAGACCGGCACGGGTAAGGGCGAAGTAGCAAAGGCCATTCACCAACGGAGCCGGCGGCGGGAAAACGCCTTCGTCGAGATCAACTGTGGTGCCCTACCGGAGAGCTTGGTCGAAAACGAGCTTTTTGGCCACGAAAAGGGAGCCTATACCGGGGCCGTAGGAGCGCGCAAAGGGCGCTTTGAACTGGCTGATCAAGGTACCTTGTTTCTCGACGAAGTCGGGGACATTCCCCTGCCGACGCAAGTGAAGCTGCTGAGAGTAATTCAGGACGGCTGCTTTGAGCGGATCGGCGGTACTCAGACCCGACGGGCCGATGTACGTTTGATTGCGGCGACGCACCGCGACCTAGAAGCCATGGTGCGGGAGGGCACCTTCCGGGCGGACCTGTTCTACCGGCTCAACGTGATTAAGATCGAAGTGCCGCCCCTGCGCGAGTGCCGTGAGGACATACCCATTCTGGCCGACGCGTTTATCCGGCAGTTCGCCGCCGAGAACAACAAGCGCATCGCGGGCATCCGGCCAAGAGCCTTAGACTTGTTGCGCGATTACGATTGGCCGGGTAATGTGCGGGAATTGAAGAACTGTATCGAGGGCATGGTCGTCATGTGCGCCCGCGAAGGCGTGCTCGAAGTTGGGGACATCCCGCGCTACATAAACCGCCAAGAACGCGTTTTTTCCGGGTTGGGTTTTCGCGTCGGCATGAGCATGGCCGAGATCGAACAGATAGCCATAGCCGAGACGCTGAAGGCTGTTGGCGACGACCGACGGCGGGCGGCCGAAATTCTGCAAATCGGTCTCAGTACGCTCTACCGCAAGGTAAAGCAATACAGCGAGATTTAGCTGCGTTGATTGTAGTAGTGTTTAACGAGCGCGTTGAGTGTTTCTTGGGGATCGGCCACTACATCGGCATCAATGCAAAACTGGCTCAATCCGGTCAGCTTGAGGCCGTGCCCGTAGTCGCTGAACATTTCTTCGCACAATTCGCCGGGTGCGATGTCCCGCGTGCTGGCTAGGGCCTCGATTTGCGCGGAGGCTTCTGGCGTGATCTCCAAGGCGATGTCGTGTTCGCGTTGAAAGTTGTCGAGAAAGCGGCTCAGCGAAGTGTCTTGGAGCAAGCGCTCTAGACCGGTCGCCGGGTCGAGTACGGTATCAGCTTCGACCGTAAAGCGCTCGACGCCTACGGAAGGGAGTTTTTTTTCGTAATAGATCAGTACCTTTTCAATAGCGCTGACCAAGCCTCGGGCACCAATGTGCTCGGCGTGGGCGCGCTCGGCTAACAGGGCGAGGGCCTCATCGACAAATTCGACCTCAATGTCATAGGCGCGGAAGTCGCGCTTCTTGGAAAGGATGACGCTGCTTTTGGGATTGCGAAGGATTTCGAGCAAATCTTCGGGGCCGAGATCGTGCAGCACGGCGATGATGGGCAAACGCCCAATGAACTCGGACTCGAATCCGTATTCGATTAGATCCTCGGCGCGCACGTGGGATAGGAGCTGATCGGCATTGAGGTGGGCTGGGTCGGCTTGGGAGCGAAATCCCATAGTGCCTTTGTTGAGCCGACGGCCAATGATTTCGTCGAGCCCGCCAAAGGCCCCGCTAACGATAAAGAGGATGTTGCGAGTGTTGACCTTCTGGCGTTCGATCTTGCCTGTCTGCTGCATCTGGATGACGGATTCCATCTGCGAGGCAATGTCGTGCGGGGCCTTGAGATCGACGTCGGTTTCCTCCATTAGCTTGAGCAGGTTGCGCTGGACGCCCGAGCGCGAGACATCCGGGCCATGCACTCCCTGCGCGGAGGCGATTTTGTCGATTTCGTCGATGTATATGATGCCGTACTGGGCGCGTTCAATGTCGCCGTTGGCCTCGCGGACTAGGTCGCGGACCAAGTCTTCGACATCGCCGCCAACGTAGCCGGTCTCGCTGAATTTGGTAGCATCGCCCTTGACGAAAGGGACGCCGATTTTGCGAGCGATGAGGCGGATTAGATAGGTTTTGCCCACGCCGGTAGGGCCGACCATCAGCACATTGTTCTTGATGTTGCCGACGAGGCCCTCGTCTTCTTCCGGGGGTAGTTTCAGGCGGTTGAAATGCGTGCAGATCTTGGTGGCGAGAATGGCCTTGGCTTCTTGTTGCTTGATGACGTATTGATCGAGATAGGCCTCTAATTCTTCCGGTTTGAGGTCGAAGTGGAGGGCCTCGGACTCGGTAGTCTGCGTGCCTTCGCCCTCGGTGGAGGAAGCCTCGGGTTGGGCAGGCGCTTGCTCTTGTTCTTCGATTTGTCTAGCTAGGAGACGACGCAGTTTTTCTGGATCGATCTCCACTTTTTCAGCACGCGGTTGCATATATTTAACCTAAAGGAAAGGTTGGAAATGCCGTGGTGTAAAAAATATACTCGCCCTCTCAGATACGGACAACCTAGGCCCCGTTGTAGGCAGTACATTGCTCTCTACGTATGCGTGGTCTTTGCAGCGGTGCTGATGCCGAACTTCGCCGAAGGGCAGGCGCGCACGTGGACGTATTCGGCCGACGCTGAAAATATCTTTGGCAACGGGCTTGAAGCATATAAACAGGGGCGTTTTGACGAGACACTCAACCACTTGGGGCTGCTAGCGGAGTTCCCGCTCAACCAGCGGTCCAGTGCTGGCCAATTCCTCTTAGGGAAAACCCTGTACCGCTTAGGTCGCTTTGCCGAAGCCATCAACGCAGCCTTGGTCTTGCAGCGTAGGTTTCCCACCAGCCGCTATCTGCCCAATGCCCGGCTGTTGATTGGCGACTCGTTTTTCAACAGCAAGCACTATTCCGAGGCCGCATCCCAGTACGGCCGTTTGTTGGCCACGCAGGCCCCTCTTGGCATTCAAGCCCAAGCAGCCGAGCGGCTGGCGGCCATGTATTGGAACGGGCAACTAAAAGAACAAGAGCGGACGCGGCTGCGTCAGGCCGTAGGGGCCGGGCGGCTGCGCGAGGCCCTGTTCTTCGGTCGGTCGCGCTGGTATCAACGCCTCGGCTGGCAAGAGGAAGCCGCCCAAGCGATGCAGACTTATCGCGACAGCGTTGCCAATGGCATATTCGCTCCGATAGCCGCCGTCTGGGGGAGTGATCTGACCGCATATAGCCCGCGCGTTGGCGCGGAATCGCCGCGGCTGGGCTTACTGCTGCCGCTTACTGGGTCGGACCAACAGTACGGCGAAGAACTCCGCCAGGGCGTACTGTTGGCCAATCGGGAAGCCGGTAGTCCATTTGAACTGGTAGTTGAAGATACCGGGATTGACTACGGGAATTTACCCATCGCTGCCGATCACAGCGGCGACATTAGCGAAAGCCTGGCCAGCGGTTTGTTGCGCGTGGCGTACGGTGCCCAGCGGTTGCTGGATCAAGGCGTCGTGGCCATCGTCGGCCCGCTCTGGAGCAGAGAAAGCGTGGTGGCGGCCACGGTCGCGGGGCACGCTGGCGTTCCCCTGCTGGTGCCGCTGGCTCGACAGAGCGGCTTGGATTCGCTCGGCCACAGTATTTTCCAGTTGAGCACAGTCTCGAAAACACAAGCGCGTCTGTTGGGCGAGTACGCGACTCTCGTCCTCGGCTTGGAGCACTTAGCGATCATTTCCCCTCTCAGCGACTACGGCTGGGATTTCGTGCGCGAGTTTACCCGCATTGCCGAGCGCAACGGTGGCCAGATCGCGCACAGCGATTGGTATGTGCCCGAAAAGACCACGGATTTCCGCTACGTCTTCAAGGAGATTCGCAAGGCTGGTTTTGCGCTGAGACCGCCGCCGCCCGACACGCTTGAAGTGGTCGAGGAAGAGCTAACAGCGGACATGTTTATCGACACCATCGACGGGGTGGTGGTGGTGGTCGAGAACTTTGCGGACGCTAAGACGATCGCGCCGCAGGTGCATTTTCACCGCTTACAGACCCAAATTCTCGGCAACGATGCTTGGTGGGATCCCGAAGCCATTCGGCAGATGCGTCCGGGCGAGCGCAAGAATTTTGACGGAGTCATTTTCGTTTCCTCACGGCAAGCCGAGTCCGCGGCCGAGCAGTCGTTTGTCAGCAACTTTCGCAAGCAATTCGGCCGCGACCCATACTACGCATCGGCTGGTTACGACGCCACCCGCTTGCTCCTCGAAGGGTGGGAGCAAGGGGCCCACGATCCAGCCGCGCTAATTGAGTGGTTGACCACGGTCCGTTTCTACCAAGGAGCCTCGGGCGTCATCTCCTTGTCGCCGGATGTGCGCTCTAATAACGCGCTGACCTTGCTCAAAATTGAGCACGACAAGGTGCGCTCCCTCGACACGGGCGATCTGCCGCAAATGGGGGCCGCCGAGTAATGGCGATGCCACCGCCAAGTGTTGCGCCCCTAGTTGACCGAATTTATATTATTTAGTTTGTATTTTTAGTTATAACGAGAGCCAAAAGCTATGCCCACATACGAATACGAATGTCAGCGCTGCGGCCACCGATTTGAAGAGTTTCAAAGCATCACGGCCGAGCCGCGCCAGACCTGCACGGAAGCAAATTGTACCGGCCCGGTCAAGCGGCTAATCGGCATGGGCGGCGGCCTGCTCTTTAAGGGGTCGGGCTTTTACATAACGGACTATCGCAGCGATGGATATCAGAAGGCGGCGAAGGCCGACAAAGACAGCGGCAGCAGTAAGGCGAGCGATAAAAAGGGCGACGGCAAAGCGAAGGCCGCTAAAGCCGATTGAGGAACTTTCCCGCGCGATGCGTGGTTAGATTATAGATGTGGTCGAGGATATTACTGGGAATATTTATCGCCGGGTGGTGGACAGGTTGCGGTCAGCAAAGCGCTGAAGAGCTATTTGCAGCCGGCGAGGCCGCAGCGGCTGACCCCGCTACGGCAGACCAAGCGGTCGCGCATTTTACGGCTTTTCTCGAGCGCTTTGACGAATCTCCCAAAGCACCGGAGGCGCTGAGAAAACTCGCCGGCTTGGCCCAGCAGCAAGGGAAGATGCAGGAGGCCATTGGTTATTACGAACGCGTGTTGGCGGAATATCCCGCTAGCGAGCACGGCGACGAAGCCCAATTTATGATCGCCTTTATATACGAGGAGCATATCCGCGATCTAGCGGAAGCGCGGCGGGCTTATCAGCGCGTGATTGAGAACTACCCGGATTCCGAGCTTGCGGCCAGCGCCCGGCACCTATTGCCCAACGTTGGGCGCGCGCCCCAAGAATGGGTCCAATTTCAAGACGAGGCCGCCGTTCCTTAACACGTTGGAAAATTGCCATAGATATTTGAGGCAGATGGGCCCAGCCGCTTGCGAATCCGCAGGGCGGTTTTTTATTGGCTGAATAGGACAATGTCGAGAGTACATCCGATGACGCAAACAACAATAGACATCCACGCCATTAGCGAGCAGGTCCAGCGCGAGAGCACGGTGGTGGAGCGCATCTTGCAGGAGATGGACCGGGTCATCGTCGGCCAACGCGCCATGGTGGAGCGGATTCTGATGGGTCTGTTGTGCAACGGGCACATCCTCCTCGAAGGGGTACCCGGACTAGCCAAGACCCTGACGGTAGCGACGCTGGCGAGGATCGTGGCGGCCCAGTTCAAGCGAATCCAGTTTACTCCTGATCTGTTGCCCGCCGATCTGACCGGGACCACCATCTACAACCAGCACCAAGGGGTTTTTATACCCAAGAAAGGCCCGATCTTCGCCCATTTGATCTTGGCCGACGAAATAAACCGAGCACCGGCCAAGGTGCAGAGTGCGCTCTTGGAATGTATGCAGGAGCGGCAGGTGACCATCGGCGAGGAAACCTATGCACTCGACGACCCGTTTTTGGTCATGGCCACCCAGAACCCGATTGATCAAGAGGGAACCTACCCGCTGCCCGAAGCCCAAGTTGATCGCTTCATGCTCAAAGTGAAAGTCGATTATCCATCGCGCACCGAGGAGCGGCTGATCTTGGACCGCATGGCCAACGACAGTCCGATCGAGGTGGAGCAAGCAGTGAGCATCGACGAAATTCGCCGCCTACGCGAGGTGGTGGAGATCGTCTATATCGACGATAAGATCAAGGATTACGTCGTCGATCTCGTCCAGGCCACCCGGTGCCCGGCCGACTACGGGCTGGCTGACATGGCACCGCTGATCGAGTACGGAGCCTCGCCGCGGGCCGCTATTTTTCTCGTTCGCACGGCGCGCGCCCACGCCTTCATTCAGCGCCGCGGCTACGTTACCCCAGAAGATGTCAAAGCTGTGGGAGCCGATGTGCTCAGGCATCGGATCATCGCCTCGTACGAGGCCGAGGCCGAAGAAATCGACAGCGATCACATCGTGCAGCAGCTTTTCGACCACATCGAAGTTCCCTGAAGATGAGGCGAGCCGAACCATGATTCCCAAAGAAATACTCGACAAAGTTCGCCTGATCGAGATTCACACCCGCAGCATGGTGAACAATCTCTTCGCGGGCGAATACCACTCGGCGTTTAAAGGGCGGGGGATGGAGTTTGCCGAGGCGCGCGAATACCAGCCCGGCGACGACGTGCGCCACATTGACTGGAACGTGACGGCGCGGGTGGGTGCGCCCTTCATCAAAATATTCGACGAGGAGCGCGAGTTGACCGCGGTGCTGGTGGTAGATGCCAGCGCGTCTGGGGCCTTTGGCTCACAGCAGCAGATGAAGGGAGAAATTGGGGTCGAGGTCTCGGCGCTGTTGGCCTTTAGCGCGATCAAGAACAACGACCGAGTGGGCCTGCTCATTTTCACCGACGAGGTCGAGGTCTTCGTGCCGCCGAAAAAGGGACGCAAGCACGTGCTGCGCGTCCTGCGCGAACTGCTGTACTTTCAGCCGCAGGGGCGCAAGACCTCTATCGCCGGGGCCTTGAAATACCTCAGCCGCGTCCTGCATCGCCGCAGTGTAATTTTTGTCATCTCCGACTTTCTCGACCAAGGTTACGAGCCGGCGCTGCGGCACTTGAGCCAACGCCACGACTTGATCGCCGTGGTGGTGAGCGATCCACGCGAGTGGAAGCTACCCGATGTTGGTTTTATCAACCTGCAAGACGCCGAGACCGGCCAACAGGTGCTCGTCGATAGCGGCCACGAGGGCGTGCGCGCGTTTTTCGCCGCCGAACAGCGGGCCATAGCCGAGCGCCGCAGTACTTTATTGCACAAAGCGGGCGTTGACGAAATCGCGATTGATCTGTCGCGCCCTTATGTCGAACCTCTCATTCATTTTTTTCGCGCGCGAATGCAGCGACACTAAGGAGGAAGTACCGTGATTGAAGTACGCGAACTGTCCAAACACTACGGAGATGTCGTCGCCGTGGAGAATGTGTCCTTCAACGTTGACAAGGGCGTCGTCCTCGGTTTCCTCGGGCCAAATGGCGCGGGCAAGACCACGACGATGCGCATGCTGACCTGTTATCTGCCGCCTTCGCAGGGCGAAGCCAAAGTTGCTGGTTTCGACATTGCTGAAGAGTCTATGGAGGTGCGCAAACGCATCGGCTATCTGCCCGAACAGCCGCCGCTCTATCACGATATGACGGTAAACGCCTATTTGCGCTTTGTGGCCAAAATCAAGGGCGTGCCCAGTGCGGCCCTCAACAGCCGGATCGACGACACCATGGAAAAAACCGGCATTGCCCACCAGCGCCACACGGTGATCGGCCACCTGTCCAAGGGCTACCGGCAGCGCGTCGGTTTGGCCCAGGCCCTCGTCCACGAGCCGGAGGTGCTCATCCTCGACGAGCCGACTGTGGGCCTCGACCCCAAGCAGATCATCGAAATCCGCGAGGTCATCAAGGGGCTGGGGGGCGACCATACGGTCATTCTCAGCACTCACATTCTGTCGGAAGTGAGCATGACCTGCGGGCACGTGGCGATCATCAACAACGGCCGCATCGCCGGTCAAGGCACGCCCGAAAGCCTCATGGCCCAGCTCAAGGAGGGCGAAGTGTTGCGCGCCCACATAGACGGCCCCAGCGAGCAGGTGCTGGGCATGATCGGCCAGCTAGAGGGCGTGCTGGAGGTGGAGGCCGGTGGCGAGGAGGGCGCGTACGTGGTGACGAGCGCACCCGGAGCCGACGTGCGCGACGACCTGACCCGCAAGGTCGTGGAAAGCGGTTTCAGCCTGCGCGAATTGCGGCCGCTCGACATGACCCTCGAAGACATTTTCCTGAGCCTGACTAGCGAGGAGGTAGCAGCTTAAAATGCGTAATTTTGCCGCCGTGTATATCAAGGAGATGCGCTCCTATTTTGTTTCGCCGGTCGCCTATGTGATCGCCGGCGTGTTTCTGTTTCTCTCGGGCTATCTGTTTCGCAACATCCTGATGCAGTTCAACCTCTGGTGCTTGCAGTTTGGCCAGCGGGCGCAGATGGGTATGGGGGGGATGCCAGCACTCAATCTCAACGAGATGGTCGTCACCCAATTCTTCGCAGTCATGGACTTCATCTGGCTCTTGGTCATCCCGATGCTGACCATGCGGCTGTTTGCCGAGGAGAAGAAGTCGGGAACCATCGAATTGCTGATGACCTCGCCGTTGCGCACCATCGAAGTGATGTTGGGCAAGTTCCTAGCCTGCTTTTCGCTCTACGGCATCATCGTCAGCCTGACGTTGATCTACTTTGTCATCCTCGAAGTGTACGGCTCGCCGGACTGGGGGCCGATTTTTTCCGGCTACTTAGGCTACTTGTTCCTCGGCGCGACCTTTATCTCCGTGGGCATCTTGGCCTCGGCGCTGACTGAAAATCAGATCGTCGCCGTGCTGCTAACCTTTGGCATGTTGCTCCTTTTTTGGCTCATCGACTGGTCGGCTAGCTTTGCCGGCCCCACGGCCGCTAAAATTTTGCAGTACCTCTCCTTTATAGCACACCTCGAAGATTTCCAGCGCGGAGTCATTGACACCAAGGACGTGGTGTTCTACCTGAGCTTTACGTTTTTCTGCTTGTTTTTGACCACGCGCGTCATTGAATCGCGGAGATGGAGGCGCTGAGCATGAAGGCATATACCACGCCCTTGGGGCTGGTCGGCGCGGCGCTGATAGTCGCGGGCGGCTTGGCCTATCTGCTCAATGCCGAGAGCGGCTCAATCGGGCTTTTCAACTTGGCACTCGGTGCCCTGATGGTGGCCGCAGCCGGGTTGCTCAACCCGGCGCTCTTCCGCCAGTACGGCCGCTGGCTCAATGCCTTTTGGGGCGGCATCATGGTCTTTGGCATTGTGGCCATGATCAATTTTTTGGGCAACCGCTACCCCGAGCGCTTCGACCTGACCGAGGGTCGGCTGCACAGCCTCTCCGACCTGACGGTGGAGACGCTCAAGGCGCTGGACCGGGATGTTCACGCCCTCGCCTTTATGGAGGGAGGGGAAAACGCCGCGCTCGGATTGCTGCTAGCCGAATTCGAGACGTACAGCACCCGCTTCAGCTACGAATTCATCGACCCGGACCGCGATCCGCTTCGCACCGAAGACTACGGCATCCGCCGCTACGACACGCTGGTGTTGGAAAGCGGCGACAAACAACAGCAAATCACCGAACTCGAAGAGCGCCAGATCGTCAACTCGCTGCTCAAGCTGACGCGCGAGCGCCAAGACCGAATTTATTTGACGGTGGGGCACGGCGAGCGCCAGCTTGCCAACCAGCCCGATGGGCTAGAGCAGCTACAGGTCCAATTGGCGGCGATCGACTATGCGATCGAAGATTCGCTGTTCCTCGCCCGCGAGGGGGCGGTGCCCGAAAACTGCGCCGTGCTCGTCATAGCTGGCCCGCGCACGCCTTTCTTCCCAGTGGAGGTCGAGGCCATACGCTCCTACCTAGCAGCAGGCGGAGCGGTGCTGTTGCTCTTGGATCCGCTCGCCGATAGCGGCTTAGCAGAACTGTTGGCCGAGTGGGGCGTGGCGGTCGGCGACGACTTCGTCATCGACACCAGCGGCATTGGCTCGCTTTTTGGCCTCGATTTTACCACGCCGGTCGCCCTCTCTTACGGAGATCATCCGGTCACGCGCAAGCACCAGGGCGTGATGACCTTCTTCCAACTCGGGCGCTCGGTGCGCTTTGACGAGGGCAGCGGTCGCGAGGGCGGTCCCTTGGTTATGACCTCGGAGGCCGGTTGGGCCGAAACCGACTTGAGCGTGCTGACCAGCGAGGGCGATCAGACGGTCAAGCTCGACGAGGGCGTCGATCAGCCTGGGCCGGTATCCTTGGCGGTAGCGGCCCGCGACGTTGACGCCGGGGGCCGCCTAGTAGTTTTTGGGGATTCGGATTTTGCTACCAACCAGTACTTTGGCGTCCAAGGCAATGGCGACTTGGCCCTCAACGCCCTGAGTTGGCTGGCCGAGGACGAGGCGCTGATCTCGATCCGCCCCCGCGAGCCGGGCCACAATCCCATCGCCCTGACCGAAAGCGACAGCGAGTGGATTTTCTGGCTCAGCGTGGTGCTGTACCCAGGGTTAATCGCCTTAGTCGGCATTGTGGTCGTCTCGCGCAAGGGCCGCTGGAGCTTGGCCGACTTGAGCGCGGCCGGGTTGGGCATTGTGATTTCGCTCGGCATTGCCGCGCTGCTCAACTTTCTCGGCGACCGTTACCACCTCCGCAAGGATATGACAGCCGACGCGCTGTTTACGCTCTCGGACGACACGCACCGGCTCCTCGAGCCGCTAGCAGACCATGGCCAGTACGTCAGCGTCAAGACCTTCATGGGCGAGATGGAAAACATGCGCTTTGAGGATCTCTTAAATGAGTATAGCTACGTATCGCCCAACTTCGACTACGAGCTACTCGACCCGCAGAAAAACCAATTGCGCGTCGAGCAAAACAACATCCGCGAGCGCGGAACCTCGATTATTGAAGTGATTGACGAAGGGCAGGTGCGCACCGAGCGCATTACCGCCCAGAGCGAAGAGGCGTTGAGCAATGCCATCCTCAAGGCACTCAAAGGCCGCGAGCTGAGGGCCTATTTCACCAGCGGCCACGGCGAGGCCGAGCTCGATCAAGTCGATGAACAGGGCTATTCCATGCTCAAAGGCCGCCTCAAGGAGCTAAACTTCGTAGTCGAAGGAGGGCTGACGCTCGCCGAGCCGGTGCCCGACAACGCTACCTTAGTGGTGGTCTTGGGGCCGAAAGAGCGCTTTGCCGCGGCTGAGGTCGAAGTGCTGCGGCAATACTTGGCTCGCGGGGGCAGTGCGCTGTTTTTGCTCGATCCGGGCCAGCCAACCGGACTTGAAGCCCTGTTGAACGAGTACTCGGTCGAGCTGGGGCAGGACTTTGTCGTCGATTTGAGTGGCTTGGGCCAGCTTTTTGGCGCGGATGTCTCAGTGCCAGTAGTCATCAACTACGGCGATCACCCGATCACCGCAAAGCTATCCGCTGGCACGATGAGCTTCTTTCCGCTGGCGCGCTCGGTGCAGCTAACCGAATACCGGCTCAAGGAGCCGGACATCGCCGCGTTGGCGTACACCCACAAAAGCAGTTGGGGCGAAGCGGACCTAGCGCCCATAATGGGCGAGGGCGGCGAGGTGGATTTTGACCCGGAAGTAGATATGCGCGGTCCGGTGCCGCTGGGCGTGGCAGTCTCCGCGGCTGCCGACACTAGCTTGGCGCCCGAGGGACGGACGCGACTGGTGGTCATCGGCGACGCGGATTTTGCCTCCAACCAGTACTTTGCCCAGCAGGCCAATGGCGAGCTATTCCTCGGCAGCGTCAGTTGGCTCACCGAGGACGAAGACCGCCTGACCATCTCCGACAAGCAACCCGCCTTTAACCCGATCAACCTGATCGGCAATCAGGGCGCGGTCATTTTGTGGGTTTCGGTGTTCATCGTGCCCTTTGCGGTCGCGTTGTCGGGCATGGTCATGGTGCTCAGGCGCGGCTATCAGACCTATGCCGACGGCTTTGTCTCGTGGCTGGTGTACACCTTTTGGGGCAATGCGATGTTCTTCTTCATCAGCGGCATCATTGCCACCAGCGAGGGGGCGATCTTTGAGGGCGAGGTCAAATTGATCGCGGCCTTGGCCTCGGCAGCCATTGGCTACGGCCTCTATCGGCACGCAGCGTGGGCTTGGCAGGCCGGCTTGGTGTTTGCGGGTCTGTGCGCCGGCGTGGTCGCGCTGACGATTTTTACCGGTGCCAGCCTTGGTTTCTCGCTGATTCCCAACGAGACAGTCCAACTGATCTACGCCGCGATCTTCGTGGTCAATGCGGCCATTCTCGTGTGGATTAAAAAGGTCTTTGTCCAAGAGGAGCAAGCATGAAATTCAAGACCAATGCAGTGATCGGCGCAGTCTTCGTGGCGCTGCTGGCCTTTGTCTATTTCTACGAGATCAAAGGCGGAGAGGAGCGCCGTGAAGAAGCCGAAAAATCTAAGCAGTTATTCGCCTTCCAAGACGGCGACGCCCAGCGGCTCGAATTGTTGCGCGGCGTCGATGCCTTGGTGTTGGACAAGGGGACGGGCGGCTGGAACCTGAGCGCGCCCATGACCGACGGTGCGGACCAAGAGGCCGTAGAGCGCTACTTGCGCAATTTGCGCGAGTGCGAGCGGGAAAAGGTGGTCGTCGATAGCGCGGCTGCGAGCGCAGAGGAAGCCGCTCAATACGGGCTTGATGCGCCGCAGCTCAAAGTGCGGCTGCAAACCGAGGACGGTGCCGAGCAGGTGGTGGCTTTTGGAGCGGACAGTCCCACCGACCGCTTCACCTACGCCCAGCTACAAGGCGACAATCCCGAAATCTTTGTGGTGCGCGCTTGGCGCTTCGACAACCTCGACAAGCGCGCTTTTGACCTGCGCGACCGCCGGGTGCTAGCCTTTGCCAAAGACGAGGTGATGCAGGTGCAGCGGTGGGGCGCGGGTGGCGCGGCCATGCTGGCGCGGGCCGAGTCTGGCTGGCAAATGCGCGAGCCGGTAGTCGCCCGGGCCGACGCCGACGCGGTGGATGGTCTGCTCGACAAAATCGATCAAGCCGAGATCGAGGCTTTTGTCGCCGAAGATCCAGATACCACTGCCTTGGCCAGCTATGGCTTAGGGGAGCGCGCATCGCAGGTGGAGATCGCCTTGCTCGTCGGCGCAGACCGGGCCGAGAAGTGCTTGGCCATTGGCGGCGCGGACGAACAGGGCCGTTGGTACGCACGCGACGCCAGCCGGCCCCAGGTCTTCTTGGTCGATTCGACGCTGGTGCAGGAGCTTACCAAGAGCATTTCCGACCTGCGCGACAAAAAGCCCTTGCGCTTTGAGCGCGAGCAGGTCGAGCGCATCGTCCTGACCCGAGGGACTGCGCCCGCGTTTGCGGCTGATAAGGACACGAGCGGTGTGTGGCATTTGTCCGAGCCTATAGGGCGCGATGCCAAATCGTGGAAGCTCAATAGTCTCCTGAGCGACTTGGAGCAACTCGAAGTCGAGGGATTTGCCGTCGAGCTGCCTGCCGAGGCCGTTCCCGCCTTCAGCATCGAATTCCACGGCGCAGGACAAGCCTTGCTGACCGCTCGCTTCAGCGCAGCCGCCGGAACCTCGTACTTACAACAGGAGGGCGACGACGCGGTGTACGTCGTGAGTAGCGACGACTTCGCCGAGTTGGATTTGGATATAGACGACGTGGCGCAAGCGCCCAAAAAGCCGGCTGCACCCGCCGCCAGCAGCGAAGAAGATCCCAACGACGGCGGCGCTGACAGTCCGTAATGTATCTCGGCGGTCTGCTCGCCGCGCTAGTCGTCCTCGCCGAAGGGCTGCATGCCCAAGTCCCTCGGGCCGAGGCGACCTTGGACACCGCGACTGCTCGGGTCGGCGATCCCGTTCGCCTGACGTTGGTGCTCCACCACGACGCCACCGCGCGTCCCGAGGCCCCGGATTTATTCCAGATCCTCCAGGATTTTTCCCCCCGTTGTGCTGATTGGCACCAACGCGAGGTCGCGGCTGGCTTTGAACTATCACAAGACTGCGAGTTGCGTCTCTACGAGCTAGGAGTACACGAAGTGCCGGTCGTGGCTGTGCCCTTTGTCACTGTTGCGGGCGACACGCTTCTGAGGACGACCCAACCCTTAGCCATAGAAGTCATCAGTGCCCGAAGCGAAGGGGAGGACCAACTGCGCGACATCAAGCCGCCCGTGCTCATCAGCGGGGGAGTGCCGTTGTGGGTGGTCGTCGCAATCGGACTGCTGGCGTTGGTGCTGTGCGCGCTCGTCGGCGTTTGGCTCTGGCGTCGTCGCATTCGCTCCCCGGAGCCTCTGCCCCCGCCCGAGCCAATAGACTACGCCGCTGAATTCGCGCGCATCGCCGAAAGCGGCCTGTTGGAGCACGGCGAGTTCAAAACATACTACTCGCTGCTGTCGGAAAACCTGCGCCGCTTCTTAGAGGAGAGCTTGGCGATTGAAGCGATGGAGCAGACCACATCCGAGCTGGTGGACGCGCTTCAGGGGGCTGATATCGATGCCGAGCTTAGACAGCAGATCATCAACTATTTGGCCGCGGCCGACTTAGTGAAGTTCGCCCGCTTTCATCCGGCGCTGGACGCGGCCCGGCGCGCACCGGATGTCGGTCTATCTCTATTGCGTGCTATTGAAGAGGCAGTCGCAACCTGCGCTGCTGAGGTCCATGCAGAACATCCGGTTTGAAAATCCCGAGTGGCTGTTGTTGCTCCTGCTGTTGCCCGTCTTGCTCTACAGCTACGTGCGCGCGCACCGGGGCCGCCGGAGCAGCGTGCAGTTTTCCGACCTCGGCGTGTTGCAGCGCGCCACCGCGTCGCTGTGGACCAAGCTCCGGCACGGCCTCTTGGTTTTGAAGCTACTTGGCTTGAGTTGTCTCATTGTAGCTATGGCCCGTCCGCAAGCCGGGCGCGAGGTGCGGGAAATATCGGGCGAGGGCATCGACATCATGCTGACCTTGGACATCTCGTCGAGCATGGAGTTGAACGACCTAGACGAGGGCCAGAAGAGCCGTTTACAGGTGGCCAAGGAAGTGGTGGCCGATTTTATCGCCGGCCGCCACAGCGACCGCATCGGCATGGTCGTCTTTGCTGGCGAGAGCTTTACCCAGTGCCCGCTGACCCTCGACTATCGAGTGCTGTTAGAATTCCTCCAGAGCGTGGAAATCGCCAGCGAGGAATGGGATGGCACGGCCATTGGCATGGCGCTGATCAATGCCTGCAACCGCCTGCGCGACTCAGACGCCCAGAGCAAGGTGATTATCCTGCTGACCGATGGCGTCAACAACGCCGGTGAAGTCGAGCCGTTGACCGCGGCTGAGGTAGCCGCAGCCGTGGGCATCCGGGTCTATACGATTGGCGTGGGCAGTGACGGAGAGATTCGCCGGCCCGTGCGCGGGGTCTTCGGCACCCGCTATCAGACCGTCCAGGTGGAAATCGACGAGGAGACCTTACAGGAAGTAGCTACGCGCACCGGCGGCCAGTACTTTCGGGCGACTAGCGAGGAAAAACTAGAGGCCATCTACCGCGAGATCGGCGAATTAGAGGCGACCGAGATCAAATCCGAAATTCACCTGAACTACTCGGAGCGCTTCGCCTATTTTCTTTACGCGGGCTTGGGCCTGCTGTTGGTGGAGATGCTGTTGGCCCATACCCGTTTCCGCTCGCTGCCTTGATCCGCAGATGGACGCAGATGGACGCAGAATCGTTCAGTCATTCAGGATCGCTATATGACAGGGGGGCGTAAGTAGGGGCGACTCTTAGAGTCGCCCCTACACCGAACTGCGTAAGGTCAGTTAATATGCGCTTTGCGAACTTGTACAATTTTTGGTTGCTGTTGCTGCTGCCCTTTTTGGCGGCCTTTTTTGCCTGGGCGCTCTGGGCGCGCCGCCGCGCCTTGGCGCATTTTGCCCGCGGCCCGCTGGCCGAGAAGCTGACCCGCAACCTGAGCCGGAGTCGCCAAGTGGGAAAGCTGGTCCTGTTGGGGCTGGGGACCTTCTTTGCGATCCTCGCGCTGACCGGCCCCCAATTCGGCACTCAACTCGAAATGGCCGAGCGCAAGGGCGTAGATGTGATACTGGTGCTCGATGTGTCGCGCAGCATGCAGGCCGAGGACGTTAAGCCGAGCCGCTTGGCGCGGGCCAAGTACCAAATTCGCGGCTTGTTGGATTTGCTCCGAGGCGACCGGGTTGGGTTGGTGGTTTTCGCAGGACAAGCTTTTGTCCAGTGTCCGCTGACGACGGACTATGGTGCCGTGGAGTTGTTTCTCGACGTGCTGGACGCCGGGGCCATACCCGTCCAGGGGACGGCCATTGGCGACGCCGTGCGGCTGGCCACGCGCTCGTTTGAAGAGGGCGAAGGCCAGCATAAGGCCATCGTGCTCTTTACCGACGGCGAGGATCACGTGGGGCAACCGCTGGCCGCGGCGCAGACAGCCGCCGCACAGGGCGTGCGCATTTTTGCCTTGGGGTTGGGGACGCCCGATGGCGAGCTGATTCCCACCGAGGAGGAGGGTAGCGGCGTGAGCTTCCACAAAGACCAGCGCGGCCAATACGTCAAAACCCGGCTCGACGAGAGCACCTTGGAGGACATGGCGCTGGAGACGGGGGGCGATTACTTTCGCAGCACTTTGGGCGGCGCGGAATTAGACGCCTTGTACGGCCAGATCGCCGAGATGGATCAGCGCGAAATCGGCTCTACCCGCCTCACCCGCTATCAGGAGCGTTTCCAATGGCCCCTATTGTTGGCACTTTGCTGTTTCTTCGCCGAGGCTTTCTTAGGCGATGCGCGGGTGCAGGCCCGCGAGTGGAAGGGACGGTTCGCCTAATGGGTACACTATGGGTCATCTTGGGGATTTGGCTGGTCGTCTGCGGAGCGACCGTGGGCGATCCCGTGGCCAGCAAGAGTGCCGAGGCTTTGGAGCACTACCAGCGCGGCGAGTACGATCAGGCCCTACAGCTCTACCGCGACGCGCTCCTCGACCGGCCCGACGCGCCCGAACTGCACTTCAACGTCGGGGACGCGCTTTTTAAGCGCGGTGAATACGACCAAGCCCTGCGGGAATTTGAGCGCGTGCTCAGCGCCGAGGAGAAGAAAATCCAGGCGCAGGCCCATTACAACATGGGCAATAGCTTCTTCCAGCAGCAGGCGTTTGAACAGGCCGTCGCCGCGTACAAGCAGGCGCTGGAGCTAGACGCGACCGATGAGGATGCAAAGGTGAACTTGGAACTGGCGCTGGAGAAATTGCAGGAGCAGCAACAACAGCAACAGCAGCAACAGGACGATTCAGAAGAACAGGACCAAGAGCAACAGCAAGATTCAGAGCAGAATCAACAGAATCGGGAGAATCAGCAGGATTCAGAGCAAGAGCAACAGGACCAACAACAGCAACAGCAGCAAGATTCGGAGCAGGATCAACAGGATCAGCAGCAACAGCAACAAAGTGAGCAGGACCAACAGCAGGAGGAGCAGCCCGCCGAGCAGCAGTCTATTAGCCCCGAGGAAGCTCAGCAGCTCATGGATGCACTCAAAAACCGCGAGTTGGAAGCTCAGCAGCGTCGATTTCGCGCCACTGGCAAGGCGCAGGCAAGAGACTGGTGAGCGCACGTCTAGCCATCCCGCTCGTGCTGTGTGCACTGGCGGCATCTAGCGCTGCGGCGGCGACGATTCAGTTTGAGGCGTCCGTCGATCGCACGCGCGCTAGTCAGAGCGAGCCGATTCGCCTGACGCTCCGCATCACCTCCGACGAGCAATTGGGTCAGGTGACGCCAGCATTCGACCTAAAGGATTTCCACGTCGAAGGGCCAGCGACTAGCACGCGGATGGAGATGAGAAACACCAACATCACCTTTACCCGCGAGCTAACATACGTCCTCTATGCCAAGCAGGCAGGCACTTTTACTATCGGCCCGATGCAACTGGAAATGGACGGAGAGTACTATCAGACCAAGCCCATTACCGTCGAGATCGTCCGCGGCACCAGCAGCACGCGAGCCGGCCAGGCAGAAAGCCCCATTTTCGTGTTGGCGCGCGCCGACCACGAGCGGGCTTATGTGGGACAGCAGATCACTGTATCCTACGACCTATTCTACCGCATCCAACCGCGCAACGTCAGCTTCAATAAGCTGCCGACCTTTGTCGGGTTTTGGACCGAAGATCTCTTTGTCGCCCAACAGCTAGAGTCGCATCAGGAGATGCGCGGCGGCGTGTCCTACAGCGTCGCGCCGCTGCGGCGCGTGGCCCTTTTTCCCACTGGCGCGGGGACCCATGCCGTCGGCACGTTGGCCGTTTCCTGCGACATTCCTCAACAGCGTTCGCGGCGCGGCGGCGTACTCGACGACTTCTTCGCTGGCGATCCGTTTTTTGGCCGCTCGCGCTCAGTGCTCCTGCAAAGTGAAGAATTGCAAATCGAAGTCCTGCCGCTGCCCGAGCAGGGCCGCCCCGAGGAATTCACCGGCGCGGTGGGGCGCTTCCAACTCAGCGTCGAGGCCCAGCCGACTCAGGTTGCGGCCGGGGATCCAGTGACGCTGCGCGTACTGGTCGAGGGCGAGGGCAACATGGCCTCGGTACAGCCTCTGCAAGTCGATGCTGTCTCTGGCGTCAAGCTCTACGATCCCAAGGTCGAGGAAGAAGAGCGGGCTACCAACGGCGTGTACGGGGGCCGCCGCCTCTTTGAGTACATCTTGATTCCCGAGCAGGGCGGCACCTTGAACATCCCGCCGTTGCGCTTCGCGTACTTCGACCCACACCAAGCGCGCTACGAGGTCCTCGAATCTGCGCCGATTACCATTCACAGTGAGGGGAGTGTCGAGGAAGAAGGGGTGAGTTACGGGCTGAGTCGGCGCGACATCGAGGCCGTCGGCGAAGATATCCGCTACATCAAGCCCGACGTCGATGCCCTCGTCGCGGCTACCATGCTACACGAGAGCTATTGGTTTTGGACCTTGCAGGGCGCACTGCCCCTCGCCTTCTTTGCCCTGCTTTTGTGGCAACGCCACCAGCGGCGCTTGCAGGGCGATGTGGCGTACGCGCGTCAACGCCGAGCCAAAGGCGAGGCTGGTCGCCGCTTATCCCGCGCCGATGCTTTGCTTGAAGACGGCACCGAGGCCGAGTTTTACGGCGAGGTCCGCGCCGCGGTGCTGGAGTTCGTGGCCGACCGCCTCAACCTCGCTGCCGCCGGCCTGACCATTGAGGTCTGTGCCGAGGCCCTGACGGCGCGCCAAGTCGAGGACGAGACGATCGCCGCGTTACGCGACCTGCTGACGCGCTGCGACTTTGCGCGCTTTGCGCCCGCGGGTGGCCCGCCGACGGATCGGGCTGCGGCGCGGCGTTTGGCAGAAGAGGTGATCGCGGGGTTGGAGAAGTGGATATAGCAGTCCTACATCATTCACCAGATGATCCGCAGATGGACGCAGATAGACGCAGAATAGTAGAAGCAAGACGATCCGCTTCTCGAATTGTTGCAGTCATTCAGGATTGTTGTATGATGCGTGCGCTAGCTCTGTTGCTCTTGTTGGGCACCCAACTCCACGCCGGGGCTGCGGCTGGGCAGTACAACGAGGCCAACGCGCTCTATCGGGATGGAGATTTTGCCTCGGCGCGGCGCAGCTACTTGGCGGTGGTAGAAGCCGGGGTGCAAGACGCGCGACTCTACTACAACTTGGGCAATGCCTGCTTCAAGTCCGGGAAGCTGGGCGAAGCGATTCTCTGGTATGAGCGGGCGCGGCACTTGCTGCCGCACGACGAGGACATTGAGGCCAATCTGCGCTTCGCCAACCTCGTGAAGCAGGACCGCGACCCGCAAACTGAGGACGGCCTTGGCGCGCTGGTAGCCGCGCTGGTGGGTGCCTATTTCTGGCCTACGTTTAACCAGCTTAGCCTGCTGTTCGCCGCGGCATTTTTCGCGGTCTTTGTCTTGGGGGTGCGATGGTTGTTCGCGCAGGTGCGCCCTAGTGCGCTGTGGCTAGTCGGGTTTTTGCTCTGTGCGGGGCTGAGCGTTGGGTCCGCGCTTTGGCTGGGGACGCGCCTCCACCATCAGGCGCAGACGAGCGAAGCCATCATCACAGTTGACATGGCGCACGCGCGCTCCGGCCCCGATCTTGGGCAGACCGAGGTTTTTGTTGCGCATGAAGGTACCAAGGTTCGCTTGGTGCGGCAGGAGGGAGGGTGGATGCTGGTGCGGCTGGCCAATGGTCTCGGCGGTTGGATGCCGGCGGAAGCCCTGACGCGGATATGAATGAATCAGTGGTTAGTGGTCAGTGATCGGTGACCAGTCCCAACCCGTCCCCTAGGTAGGGACGGCGGGGCAACTAACCACTAACCACTAACCACTAACCACTGGCCACTGGCCACTGGCCACTAATCAAAAAGGATAAGCCATGAGCACGCTCAAAGTAGGTATCGTCGGCGTCGGCGGGATCGCCCGCACGCACATCCCCGGCTGGGAGGCTTCTAGCGAGGCCGAGTTGGTCGCTGGCAGCGATGTTAGCGAGGATGCGCTGAAGCGCTTTGGTGCAGAAAACGGGATAACCAAACTACACGCCGACCCGGAGGCGCTGTTCAGCGACCCCGATATCGACATTATCGACATTTGCACGCCCAACATGTATCACGCTCCCTTGGCCATTGCCGCGCTGTCGGCTGGCAAGCACGTGATCTGCGAAAAGCCTTTGGCTCCCACGCCCGAGGATGTTAACCAGATGATCGCGGCGCGCGATGCCTCGGGCAAGGAACTGATGACGGCGCAGCACTTTCGCTTTCAGGGTTCGTCCCGCGCGCTAAAGGACGAGATAGATGCAGGAGCACTCGGCGACATCTACCACGCCCGTAGCTGGATGCTGCGCCGGGCTGGGGCACCGATCGGCGGCGGGTTTATTCTTAAGGAGCACAGCGGCGGCGGCCCCTGCATCGACATTGGGGTTCACATCCTCGACCTGACCTTGTGGTTTATGGGGCATCCCAAGCCGGTGGCCATTTCGGGCGTGGCGCGCGCTGAATTGGCGCACCAAGAAGGGGCTTTCAGCCAATGGGGCCGCCAGCCAATCCCATCCCACTACGATGTCGAGGATTTTGCCGCGGCCTTTGTGCGCTTTGACAACGGCGCGGTACTGATCTTGGAGGTGAGTTGGCTTTTGCATCACCCGACCCAAGGCGAGGACATGCAGATGTGGCTCTACGGCACTCGCGGCGGCGCACACTGGCCCCAGTGCTCGATTTGCGAGAGCAACAACCAGACCCGCCAGCAGTACGACCGCAAGCTCATGTTGATGTACGACGGCCTTGAAGCCCACGCGCAGGAATGCGTGGAGTTCGCTGCGGCGATTGCCCAAGGGCGGCCCTCGCCGGTGCCGCCGGAACAATCTCTACAGGTGATGAAAATCCTCGATGGGATCTACCGGAGCCAAGAGGCGGGGGAGGAGATTCGGCTGGACTGAGGGGAGGCTGACGGCAAGGGCGGGAAATCGGACGTACTGGCGAGGGTTTGAGACTGTTCAAGCAGTTCTCGTATATTGTCGCAAGATGAAGGAACGGACGAAGTACCCTAGTGAAAGGGGAATGCAATGAGCCTCAAAATTGAGAGCATAACGCTGGAGCGATTCCGCGCATTCCGCGAGTTGACCATCCGTGGCTTGGGGCGCGTGAACCTGATTACAGGGAAGAACAACACCGGAAAATCATCTGTTCTTGAAGGGCTGCGTATTCTCGCAAACAATGCCGCACCTGACGTGATTTACGACATACTCAGATACCGCGAAGAAAATATCGAAGAATCAGAGGAAGAAGGGCACCCCGCTGGCCCCGATAGCTTGTTCCAAGTCTCTGGGCTGTTCCACGGATTTCCCTTGCTTTCAGAGCCCCCTGAGCAGATAGCTATTTCAACTAGTGGCAAGTCGAGCCCAATGAGCATGACGATGGGCTTGGATTGGCTATCAGAGCAACTCGACTCGGACGGAGAATTTCGGTCGCTCCCTCTTGGTAAACTAGAACCAGACGGTATAGCTGCTTTGATCGTCGAGGCACAAGGCGTAACAAAAGCCCATCGGCTTGAGCGTTTTAGATACCCTTATTCAATGCACAGGGGTCGTTTTGAACCATCTAACGAAACCCAGATGTCCTGTATCTTCGTCAGCCCCTACGGCGGCGGCGGCACAGGCATGTTGGGGCCATTATGGGATAAAATCGCTCTGTCTGATAAGGAGAAGGATGTCGTTGAAGCGTTGTGCATCATCGACCCTCATATCTCTGCCGTTTCTATGGTTGGAAGCAATCGCAGAAAGCCTATGGCCATTGTACGCGCAGACAATATCGAGCGACCTATTCCACTGCGCTCGTTTGGCGATGGCTTGAATCGGCTGTTCGGAATAATTCTCTCGCTCGTCAACGCTCGCGGGGGACTTTTGCTGGTAGATGAATTTGAAAATGGCCTTCATCACACTGTGCAGTTGGATGTGTGGCGTACGATATTCCGATTGGCGCAAACGCTCGATATTCAAGTCTTTGCAACGTCTCACAGTTGGGATGCGGTCGAGGCTTTTCAGAAAGCGGCGGCTGAAGTGCCTGAAGAAGGGGCGTTGATACGCTTGGCTCGCAGGGGTGAGGACATTATTCCCACGGTCCTATCCGAAGATGAACTTGCCATAGCAACCCGAGACGAAATCGAGGTGCGCTGATATGGCAAATGGGAAAATCCTCTTGGTGGAGGGCACCGACGATGAGCACGTCCTAAAGCATATCTGTGGGAATCGAGACATTCCTCACCTCGACGAAGTGAAAAGCTGTGGCAATGACATAAAACTTATTGAGAATCTCGAAGTTCGACTCAAAGTAAGCGAGGAAGGTGACGTTATTGGGGTAGTCATTGATGCCGATACGAACATAGCGGACCGTTGGAAGTCGATCCGAAATCGAATCACTGATGCCGATGTCGGATACCAAAATGTGCCTAGTCAACCAGACCCAGACGGAACGATTCTCGATCCTCCGGCAGGGACGCTTCTACCTCGATTGGGTGTCTGGATTATGCCGAATAACCAGATAAGTGGAATCTTGGAGGATTTCCTGCGCTTCCTTGTTCCGCAACCTAATATTCTTTTTGACCATGCTAAGGCCAGTGTGGCAGCTATCCCTGAAGGCGAGCGGCGTTTCAAGCAACTAGCTGAGCCAAAGGCGGTCATCCATACTTGGCTTGCTTGGCAGGAAGAGTCGGGGTTTCCTTTCGGAAAGGCCATTACCGCCCGCTTCCTTGATCCCAATGTTCCAGAGGTAGATGTTCTCGCTGCTTGGTTGAAGCGGTTGTTCTTTCCCAGTGGCCAAAGCTCTTAACTACTGGAGATTGTGAAGGTAGGATATGCTCATTCGTCGTATCAGACAGACCAACCTGCTCTCATTCGGCCCCGACTCCGAGGGACTCGAACTCAAGCGGCTAAATGTATTAATCGGCCCCAATGGTGCGGGGAAGTCCAATCTTCTAGAGGGCATTGATGTCCTCCGGTCGGCTCCACGAGATTTGGTTGCGCCTATTCGCGAGGGCGGGGGTATCCGCGATTGGATCTGGCGGGGAAAACCGGAGGGAACTGCCCACATTGAGGCCCTTGTGGAGAACCCGCAAGGGCCGCAGGCGTTGCGATATCGACTGGGTTTTGCAGAGCGCGGCCAGCGATTTGAACTGATCGAAGAGCGGATAGAGAACGAACAGAGTAATGAAGGACATGTGGAGCCATATATCTATTACAATCAGAAAGGCGGGCAGGCGTTTATCACGTACAAGGATGAGACCGGCTTGGGTCCTACCGTAGAGGCTTCCATAAAGGCGAAATACCCTAATGTTCGTCTTCGGCTGGGCCGATACGACTTGCGTCCCGAGGAGGTCAAACCGGACCAGTCCATTCTGTCCCAACGTAAAGATCCCGACCTCCCTGAACTGATGTACCTCGGCGAGGCCCTGAGCCGCATTCGCATTTATCGCGAGTGGTCGCTTGGGCGAGATTCTCCACTGCGGCTGCCGCAGAAGGCCGATCTTCCCAACGATTTCCTGCAAGAAGACGGGAAAAACTTAGCCTTGGTGTTAAACAGCTTCCAAGGTAAGCCAGCGGTAAAGCGGCACGTGCTGGACGCTTTAAGCAAATTCTACGAAGGCATAACCGATTTCCACGTCAACATTGAGGGTAGCACGGTCCAATTGTTCTTACAGGAAGGCGACGTGGTCATACCGGCGACCCGTCTTTCGGATGGTACGCTGCGGTACCTCTGTTTGCTCGCCGTTCTTTGCCACCCGCAGCCGCCGCCCCTCATCTGTATCGAGGAACCCGAACTGGGCCTGCACCCAGACATACTGCCGATGGTGAGCAAGTTGTTGCTCGAAGCGTCCGAACGCAGCCAGTTGATTGTAACGACCCATTCGGACATGCTCGTTGATGCCCTGACCAATGACTGGTGGAGTATCGTAGTTTGCGAAAAGCGCGACGGGCAGACTGTGATGCGCCGTCTCGATGAAGGGAAAATGGCCGCTTGGCTGGAGAACTACCGGCTTGGAGAACTCTGGAGCAGTGGCGAGATTGGGGGGAATCCTTGGTGAGCATCAAGGTATATGTCGAGGGCGGTGGAGACTCTAATCAATTAAGAAGACAATGTCGCAATGGTTTCAGGGAGTTTTTTAGCAAGGCCGGGCTTGAAGGCCACATGCCGCGCGTCGTCGCTTGCGGTTCCCGGCAAAGAGCTTATGACCGATTTTGTGCCGCTATTAATGACGCCGAAGCTGGCAGTTTTATCGTTCTCTTGGTGGACAGTGAGGCCGCAGTCGCATCCGGCGATAGCCCTTGGGAACATCTGAGGAAACGCGATAAATGGACCCAGCCCTCGGTCGCTGAGGATGATAGTGCGCAACTGATGGTGCAGTGCATGGAAGCGTGGTTTGTTGCGGATCGGCAATCCCTGGGTGCCTATTTTGGCAAGGACTTCAAAGCCGCCGCGTTACCTAAACGAGAAGATGTGGAAGCCATCGCAAAGAGAGACCTTGAACAAACGCTGAGACAGGCGACGATGTCGTGTTCTAAGGGAGCATACCGGAAGGGTCGGCATTCGTTTGAGCTGCTTGGATGCTTGGACCCGAGTAAGGTGATGGAATCCTCTCCTTATGCGCGACAGCTCATTGGCGTGCTGAAACGGTCTTAAAGTTTCGCGTGCTGTTCCGATTGGTTTAGACGCTGCGATTCGCACCCGGCTGAGTAGTTCTTCTTCCGCTTACCAAAGTCTCCTCAAATCTATCACGGCCCCGCCAGCCAATCGACGAAAGCTGCCGGAGACTCGACCACTACGCGGCCGTTGAGCGACTCGTGTTCAAAGCCGCACATTTGGTCGCCGACAAAGGCGAATACGCCGCTGGTCTGCGGGGTAAAGGCCAGCGCAAAGGTCAGATCGGGCACGGCCACCTGATGTAGGTCGAGATGGGGTAGGGCAAAGGTGTAGATGTAATCCCGGCTCGTCAGTTCGAGTTCAATTTCTATACCAAGTGGTAGGTGTAACTCGTTCCCCGGCTTGGTAATATCGTCGTCGGTCTGCAATTCTCCATCGGGGCCTGGGTAGCGAAATTGCCAAGTGTACTCTTCCCCGGTGATTTGGATGCGCAGCGGTCCTGGGGGTAGGGCGGGCGTGCAACCGTCTGCCCCCAACAGGGCCAGGCTCCAGAGCAAGAATCGGATATGGCCGCGCATGAAGTATCTCTTTCTCGAACAGTCAGTTAAGTCCATGTCTTAAGTTGGAGTACTTGCGATCAAACGCAAATAAACCGGCCTGCCCTCACCTGTCAAGCGGCTTTACACACGCTCTTGGTCTCCCTAAGATCCTCTCACAGCCCTCTACAATCCTCTCAGGAGCAAGGACATGCCCGCCATAACCGCCAATATCCCGCTCAATGCGCCAGCCCACTGGGCCGTGTGGCAGCGCCGCCTCTTCGACGCCTTAGACCAATCGGTGCAGCCTTTCCTCGACCACTTCACCCGCGAGGACGGCGAATTCATCTGGCAGGACGAGTGGGGCGGCGGCAGCCCCGACGATTTCTACGAGCCTTTTTTTAATTGGCCGCTCGTGTATTTGATGGGCGGCGGCGAGCACCTGTTGCACTTGGCCGACCGTCAGTGGGAAGCCGTCACCCGTCAACTGACCCGCTTGGGCACGGTCAGCAAGGAATACGGCATCCGCGAAGATCAGATGCACCAAGCCGAAAGCGACATCTGCTTTTACCACCTGTGTTTAGCCCATCCCAATGCCCCTCGGCGCGTCGAACGGGCCTGCCGCTTTGCTGGCTTTTACCTCAACGAAGACCCCGAAGCGCAAAACTACGACCCCGAGCACAAAATCCTGCGCTCGGGCCTCAACGGCAGCCATGGTCCCTATTTCGCCCCGCTAGCCGAGCGCGACAAACAAAGCTACAACCCCTTGGGCGGCAGCATGGAAGTGTACAATCTGCCCTTTTTCGACTTGCCCGGCATCACCAGTGTGCAGGACTTGGCCGATCCGGCCAAAGCTCGCTTGATGGGGCAGACCCTGTTCGACCGCTGGCGTCAGGGCGATACGCCGACCAACTTGGCCGTTACTTCGTTGGTGACCAACGCCTTCCTGATCACTGGCGATGAAAAATACCGCGCTTGGGTGGTGGAATACACCGACGCTTGGGTGGAGCGGGCACAGGCCAACGGCGGCATGTTGCCGGACAATGTCGGCCTGTCGGGCCAAGTGGGCGAATACTGCGCTGGCAACTGGTACGGCGGGCGCTATGGCTGGACTTTTCCGCACGGCTTTTTGACCTTGCAGAAAGCCACGCTCGACGCAGCGGCTAACGCCTATCTGTTGACCCGCGACCGGGCCTATCTCGACCTGCCGCGCCAGCAGATGGACCGCATCTTGGAACAAGGGCGCATGGAGGATATCCGCGACCAGTACATGAGCGTGGCCGAGCGCTGGGCGAGCCAATTTGCCGCTATGGGCCAAAAAAGCGAGACCTTGCTGGTGCCCTACCGCTACGGCGACGCCGGCTGGTTCGACTGGCAGCCCATGAGTCCGGTATATCCGGTGACGCTGTGGAATCTGTCCATGGACGAGGGCGACTGGGAGCGCATGGAGGCCATTCGGCAAAAAGAGGCGTTCGATTGGGCCGCGGTGTTCCCCTTCCACAACAAAGAGGACTCGGGCCACGAGGCCCCCTGGATGCGCTTTTTGGCCGGGGGCAACCCGACCTATCCAGAGCAAATGTTGCAGGCTACGTACCAAGTGGCTGGCCGTCGTCTAGCCCAAATGCGCGCCGATCAGGACGTGGGTACCCGCCACCACGTCCACCACTGGCAATGGGGCAATCCCGTCTCCTCCGAAGCGCTCATCCAGCTTACTATGGGCGGCCCACAACCCATCTACAACGGCGGCCTGCTGCACGCCCGCCTGCGCTACTTTGACGCCCAGTGCCGTCGCCCCGGCTTGCCCGAAGATGTCGGTGCCTTGGTGGAAAAGCTCGAAGCGAACCGCACGGTTGTGCGCTTGGTCAATTTGAACCACAACGAGAGCCGAGAGCTGGTCATTCAGGGCGGTGCTTTTGGTGAGCACCGCTTTGGCCGGGCTACGTATCAAAGCCGCACCAGCGAATATCCGGGCTGGATGGGCGGCTATGCCGGCACGTATGCGGCTCCGCCCTTGGAGACCGAAGAGCGCCAGCTAGCCGTTGACGGCAAACATCTGAGCATCACCTTACCGCCCCATTGCGAAATCACCCTCGATATAGAGACCCAACGCTACGTCAACGAGCCTTCGCACCACGCCGGGCCGTTTTAGGCGGCCGGAGCGGTGTGAAGGTGTGCAAAGAAATGGCTGGCCGCCTGTCGGCTCTTTTGGTGTTTGCAACCGCATGGACCGGGGTTGCCGAGGAACCGCCCGCGTTAAAAGCGTTGGTCGTGTTCGGCAAGTTCAAAGGCGAACTGCCGGGCGTTGACGTGCCGCCGACTTGGGCGAGCGCGATTTTTGATCCCGTGCATCCGGGCAGCTTTAGCCACTTTTACGATGAGATGTCCTTGGGGCGGCATCGCGTCCGCGGCGAGATCGCCCCGCGCTGGTATGCGGCCGAGCAAACCGCCGAGTACTATGCCGCCGCCAATCGGCTAGAGAAGGGCAAATTCTCCGAGTTGGCCTTGGATATTCTGCAAAAAGCCGATCGGGATATAGACTTTGCGCAGTTTGATAATGATGGGCCGGATGGAATTCCCAACTCTGGCGATGACAATGGGATCGCCGACATGGTGTTTCTGGTGATGGCTTCCATCCCCCGCAATGTCGTGCTTGGTGCGGCGACGGGCATTGCCCATTTAGGCTTTGAAGAAATCTATGAGACCGGCGATTGGGGAGCGAAAGGCCGACCAATATGGGTCTATCCCGATCGAGGAACTCTGCAACAGGGGCGAACTTTTGCCGAAACGGTGGGCGTTATGTGTCACGAATACGGCCACGTGTTGGGATTGGCCGATCTGTATGACGTGGATTTCGGCTAAAGTCGAGGTCGCGCAGGTAGCCGTAATCGACACGGCTGGCAATGGCGATGGGCGCGTGCAGCGCGGCGAGTTTGTGCGATTGGCGCTGACGTTGGCCCCCAAGAGGCCGGAGTTTTTTGCGATTTCAACGTTTACTTTGCGACCTGTTGATGAGCGGGTGGTGCTGATTGGCGAGCCTAAAGTAGAATTTTCCTACCGAGCAGAGCCGATTACCAGCGAATACAATCCAGAGTTTTTGGTCCGGGGCGATGTCGCAGTGGGGTCGCGTCTCGCATTTGAGTTTGCGACCAGCACTGCGTACGGGACGTGGAAGGATACGCTTGGCGTGCGCGTGAGCGAGGGCGGCGACGCGACGCCTCCGAGGATTGGATATCCTCATTTTACCATCAGCCACAACCTTCTGCGCGTGGCGGTGCCGCCAGACGAGGTGTTAGACGGCAGTGCAATAGATTCTGCGTGGGTGGTTGTACAGGACGCCAAAAGCGACGCGACTATAGCCGAGCTTTCCTTGCGCTGGGATGGTGGGCGCTGGGTTGGGGATTGGACGGGTGCTGCGGGACAAAAGCTGCGCTTGCAGTTGGTCGCTGTCGATCAACACGGCAACCAAAGTGCGGGCGTGCTGGCCGATGGCCACATCCCGGCGCTGGCATCGGCGGTGCCGGTCGGCCCGTGGCAAGCAGTGGACCTGCCCGTAGGCGATGCGTTTGGGGTGCTGGACATGAATTTTGCCCCGAACGACCCGGCGGTGCTTTACGCAGCGCGTCGCGCTGGCATCTGGCGCAGCCGCGATGGCGGGGTGAGTTGGGGCGCGACCGGGATGATGGATTACCAGCGACCGCTGTTTGTAGATGCCCACACGCCGTGGCGGGTGTACGTCGAACCCAATCTGGTCAGTGCGGACGGCGGAATGACGTGGGATGAACTGGATATTCCGGGGGAGGCCCCGGCCTTGGTCGCCACGGAAGATGTGGGACGGCGCGGGCTGCTATACGCGACCAGCGGCGGGAACGACCAAGACCTGCTCGTCTCCGCGGATGGGGGCATTTCGTGGCGAGCCGTGGGTATGCGCGGACTTGCTGAGGTCCGCATCCACCCGCAGGTGGCCGAGCGGATCTACGGACGCCGGGATTCCAGCTTGTACTACAGCGACGACGGCGGTAGCACCTGGCAAGAGCAGCGTCTGCCGCGCCATTTTCGGCGTATCTTGCCCGACCCGTGGGAGCCTGACGGATTGTACGCGACCTCGGGCGATACCCTGTGGTATAGCGCGGACCGCGGCGGTCGTTGGCAGCCTCTTGCACCGCAGTCGAGCGAAAGGTGGCCCTTCATTAAAATTGCGCCTTCTCGCCGTCGCCCGGGGCTTGTTTTTGCTTGGGAGAGCAGTGGCTTACGTAGCAAATTATGGCGCTCTGAGGACAGTGGCAGGCGTTGGAGCGCTATGAGTTCGGTGTCTTACGCCAGCGTAGATACGCTCATCCCCAATCCTCACGATGCCGATCATCTATACATGATAGATCACTTTTTTCGCCGCTCGGCAAGGCTATGGGAGACCCGCGACGCTGGGGAGACTTGGCAGGTAGTACACCTACCCAATGCGAGTACTTTTATCGGGGTCGTCAAAAGCGATGAGCAAGGCAATTTTCTTGCTGGGTCCGAGCGGTGGCTTAAGGCACGCAAGGATTTGGCTTTAGTCGATTGGAATCCGGCCCTCTTAGTGAGCCGAAATGCCGGTAGGGCTTGGGAGTGGATTACGAGGACGGGATTTTTTAAGACGTCTTGGTCTAGCTATCGCAATGATAGCATTGAAGCCTTCGCTGTACACTCCGAGCGCATCATAGCCCATACCGGACAGGGATATGTGCATAGCGACGATAGTGGCCAAACGTGGGAACGGTTTGATCCGCCCGGAGATAGAGGGAGCGCGGGTTCCTATGCGGCAATAGCGGTGGATCCGCACGACTCCTCGGTGTGGTGGCGGAGTCTGCACGGAGTATGGCGGAGTGCCGATGGCGGGACGACTTGGCAAGAGCGCGGTCCCATCGCCGGGCTGTACGATGGGCGGGGCCGTTCAACCGTCTGGTGGTTCTCTGGCGAGGAAGCAGGAGCACGCGGTCTCATATTAGACCCAACCCGCGCCGGTCATCTGGCGGTCGTCGCCGGTGATACGGTGTGGAACAGTACCGACGCTGGGCAAACGTGGCGACCGCGCGCGGTGCTCAATACTGAGGGATTGAGAGTGGAAGTGCTGGCGGCTCATCCCGAGCTTTTTCCTCGTTGGTACGCCGCCACTAAGGGCGATGTCTATGTGTCCAATGACGCGGGAAGATCGTGGTTAAAGACGCTGGTTTTATCGGAAGGGCCGGAGTACTCAGACCATAGGTCGTTTTTGCCGGGGCGACGATTGCGCATTCGCTTCGCACCGCAAGACCCCAACCGGGTGTTCGTCACCGATGGTCCCAAGCTGTTTGAATCGCGGGACGGAGGACAGCGATGGCGCGATATTGGGCAGAGCTTGGGGGGCTATCCGTGGTTTAACGATGTGGCGATCCACCCGGCGACGCCTGAGTGGGTGTATGCGGCGACGCCACGGGGCTTGTTCCGCTTGCGATCCGAGGGCATGGATACGGCCATCCAAAGCGCTGCCATCGCCGCGTTGCCGCCTGCGTCTGCATTGCTGCCGAACTACCCCAATCCGTTTAACAGTAGGACGATCCTGCGCTACCGGCTGGCCCGTGCTGGCGCGGCAGAATTAGTTGTCTATGACCTGTTGGGGCAACGGGTGCGGACGATTGCCAAGGGAGTGCAGCCAGCCGGCGAATACCAAATACCGTGGGATGGGCGGGATGAAGAAGGGCGGCTGGTGAGCAGTGGCGTATATCTGTTGAGACTAAAAGCTGGAGACGAGGAGCACACTGGAAAATCCGCGTTGATCCGCTGAGTTGCCTACAAAGCAGTTAGGACGACAGCGACCTGGTCTTCAGTGGGCGTGCTGCCGTCGAGGATCAGGTCTGCGTAGCGGGCGGTGGGCTGAATGTGGCGGCGGTACATCGGGCGGACCTGCTCTTGATACTGGGCGCGGATTGAGGCGGGGGAACGGCCGCGCTCGACGCGGTCGCGGGCGAGGCGGCGTTCCAAGCAGAGCGCGTCGTTGGCAGTGACGAAGAGGCGCAGGTGGTAGAGGGCGTTGATGTCGGGCCAGTAGAGGGCAAAGAGGCCCTCGACGAGTAGGAAATCGGTGGGGGTGAGGCTCTGTTGGTTGGTTTGGCGCGTGTGGGTGGCAAAGTCGTACACGGGGATTTCGACGCAGTGGCCAGCGGCTAACTGGCGGAGATCCTCGGCGAGGCGTTGGTGGTCCATGGCCTCGGGGGCGTCGAAGTTGACGCGGGCTCTTGCGGCTGGGGGGAGATCGGCTAAGTCGCGGTAGTACGCGTCTAGGGAGAGCACAGTGACCGGGCCGGGCAGGCGGGCCTGGAAGGCGCGAGCGAGCGTGGTCTTACCGGCACCGGATGGTCCGGCTAAGCCGATGAGGCGGGGCGGCCCTTTAGCTTTGGAATGGGGCTGCATTCTTGACTCGCAAGATACCGTCTATAAGTTCAAAAAGATAGGGTTGTGGGAATCATCCGATACGTGGGAATTCCTCCACCAACGTGATTTCCACTCCCATTGGTGTTCAAAAAATTATGAAGAAAGGAAGAGCCAATGAACCAAGTTGGGCCTTTTCTGATCAATAAAATCCACGAAGGTGACTGTTTAGAACTGATTCCGCAACTTCCAGACGAGTCCGTGAATATAGTTGTGACGAGTCCGCCCTATTGGGGACAAAGGCACTCAGAAGGGATCGGTATCGAAAAAGACCCGAGGGATTATCTACGGTTTCTCACGAAAGCCTTTGTGGAAATTTTGCCGAAGTTGAGGCCGGAAGGGATTCTTTGGATCAATATGGGAGACGCCTACAACACCCCTGTGAACTGGAATCAGAAAGCATGGAAGTTCAGCACTTTGGGTGCAAAAAAACAAGGCTTTTCGGAGGACAATTCAGCGTACACCAAACCACGGGCGCAGCGAAAAGCATTTATCGACAAGGATGAAACGTGGCTTCAGTATGGTAATCTTCTGGCTCTCCCATACCGTCTTATTATCTCTCTTTGTGACGTGGGCTACTTGTTCCGGGGAGAAGTGATTTGGCGAAAGAAAAATGCCATGCCAGAAGGCCGTTGCCGACGCCCGCATCGTCAGCACGAATCGATTTACTTGCTGACCAAGAGCGAGCGGCATGGTTTTCGCGTAACACCTCCGATTAAGAGCGTGTGGGAGTTCGCAAACGAGAAAATCGACGGGCTCAAGCATTTCTCACGCTTCCCCAAGGAATTGCCAATTCGTTGCATTAAGTCGTACGGAACCTGTGGAGAAGACGTCCTGATTTTGGACCCATTCTCTGGCTCGGGCACTACAGGAATCGCGGCACTGACCCTTGGCTGCTCCTACATAGGATTTGAAGTTGACCCCGAGCAAGTTCGAGCCTCCAACAAACGCTTGGAGGAAAGCGAAGGGCCAAATTTGGAATTATTTCCGAAATCGGCGACTCTCCGAAACGATGAACCTAGTGAAGGCATCGTCCGGGTTGGTGAAGTCACATGAATAAATCCGCGCCTCTGCTGGGGCATCGAGAGGAGTCGGACGAGTGTTCCTATTGTAGGAAAAGCATGCTGAGAAAAAGCCGTCATTTTCTATGTCTTTTCTCTTAGCGTTCCTTCGATCCTGACCTTCTCCGGTAAAGGTTTTGCCCAATTCACCGCGATTGATAGGCTCAGGACTAGGGAAACTCTTGCAGTCCATCGTCCATAGCGGAGAAATGTAGCCAGCATCAACAAGTGCTTGACTCATAGGAACATCGTCTGTCCGGCGTTCCGCAAAACTCGTCTTGACGTGAACGACCCCAAGCATCCGTTCGTTTGCGCCCTCGCCGACCGTTAGCATAATATCCACTTTGTCTGGTTCAAGGCGGTGACCAACGTCGATACCGTGAAGAAGCCTCTCCTTACGGTCGGAATTTTTGCGCACCATGTTGATCTCCTGCTTTGCCAGAGTATCACCGTAATGTTTTTCGAGAACCAACTCCAAGGCCCAACCCGCAGTTCGCTTCCAGCTTTGCGCGAAGTCTAAGCGAGCATACTGGGCAGGATGGTTGTATGGGTCACAGTAGGCGCGATATACGAGAAACCACCAGAGATCGGAGGGGTTAGCTTGAGGCCAGAGTTCAACGGCTTTCATGAACGCATTGGCCACACTTTCCATCTTAATCGTCTCGACTCGCTGGTCTTCAATCCCAGAGTTAGCAAGCTGAGCAAGCCCATTTCGCAACGTTAGAACTATTTCCGTGAACTGCTCTACGGTAGCATCTTCAAGGCGGTACGTAGCGTCGTATTCACCATAAGGAAAGTGAAGAATGAGGTCATTGTCGATTTCTTCTGGAGTAATTGAGCGTTTTATGGACGGAGCGTTCCCTTCTATGCCTTCTGCAAGGTCGCTCAGGGTTTTGCCATAGAGTGAGAGCAGAGACATAACCACATCAAGACTGGGGAGGGCCGCACCGCTCTCGAACGCGTGGATCCATCCTGGCCCCAAAACAAGGTTACTTTCGACCTGCTCAGGCTCAAGTTGGGCTTCCTGACGAAATGTATGCAGTCGCCGAAAAAGCTGTGAGAGGTAATCGCTACGGGCCATGTTTAGCTTTGGAACCAAGCGGCAATGGCTTCGCAGCCGAGTGTGTTGGGGATGTCGGCGGCGCGGAGCCAACCCTTGCGGGCAATGCCGATGCCGTAGCCGAGATGGTCTAGGCCGCCGACGCTGTGGGCGTCGGTGTTGACGGCGATTTGGACGCCGTGGTCGCGCGCCTTTTTGACGTGCCGCCAGTCGAGGTCGAGCCGCGACGGGTGGGCGTTGATTTCGAGGGCGACCCCACAGCGGGCGGCGGCTTCGATGATCGAGTCGATATCGACGGCGTAGCCTTCGCGGTCGAGGAGCAAGCGCCCGGTTGGATGGCCGACTATGGTGGCTGCCGGATGCTCGATGGCGCGGACGATGCGGGCGGTCATGGCGTCGCGGCTCAGGTTGAACTGCGAATGGACCGAGGCGACCACGAAATCGAATTGGGCGAGCAGGTCGTCGTCGTAGTCGAGCGAGCCGTCGCCGAGGATATCGGATTCAATGCCCTTGAAGATGCGGAAGGGGGCCAATTCCTCGTTGAGCCGGTCGATTTCCTCCCACTGACGCTGGACGTCCTCAACGCGAAGCCCGCCGGCGTAGGCCGCAGCTTGGCTGTGGTCGGCAATGCCCATGTACTCAAAGCCGCGCTCTTGCACAGCGCGGGCCATGGCCTCCAGAGTGTCTGTCCCATCCGAATAGGTCGAATGCACGTGGAGCAGGCCGCGAATGTCGGCGGCTGTTACCAGATCGGGCAGTGTGTCGTCGGCTGCGGCCTCGACTTCGCCTTGGTTTTCGCGCAACTCCGGCGGGATGTAGGCGAGGCCCAAGGCGGCGAACAAAGCCGCTTCATCCGCACACTCGATGCGCTCGTCGCCGCGCCAGAGCCCGCGTTCATCGAGGACTAACCCGTGCTCGGCGGCCTTGGCGCACAGTGCAGCGCGGTGTTCTTTGCCGCCTGTGTAGTAGTGTAGGGCCGTAGAGAAGGCATCGTCTGGAACTACGTGCAAGTTGGCTTGCAGTCCGTTGGACAGCCGCCCTGCGTTCGGCGCGATGCGTTCGGCGATTTCTGGGTGAGCCACAAAAGCCGCAGTCGCGGCGTCGGCGTCGGTGGTGCTGATTACGAAGTCGAGCTGTTGGACCGTCTCCCGCGCTCGGCGCAGTTCTCCGGCGATGGCAAAGTGCTGCGCGTGGGAGCACAGGGTTGTGAGCAGGCTTTGGACGCTTTGATGTGCGGTATCGGCGCGGCAGTGGCCCTCGTGGGCGCGAATGAACTCGACGCCTTTGAGAATGGTTGCTTGGGTCTTGGCACCAAAGCCCTTGAGAGCGGCGAGTTGGCCGGTGCGACAGGCTTGCTCCAAGGCGTCGAGAGTCTCAATGCTGAGGGCCTTGCGGATGGCGACGATCTTACGCGGCCCCAAGCCGGGGACTCGCAGCATGTCGATCAGACCCCCGGGTGTTGCGGCCCGCAGCTTTTCATAGGCTTGAGCCGTGCCAGTGTCGGCGAACTCGGCGACTAGCTCGGCCACACTGTCGCCGATGCCTTTGACCTCGGTCAGGGTTCTGGCGGCGAGGAGTTCGTCGAGGGGAGACGTTAGGGTTTCGAGCGCGCGCACAGCGTTGGCGTAGGCGCGAACCCGGAAGGGGGAGGCCCCGCTGAGTTCGAGGAGGGTGGCGTACTCTTCGACAAAGTCCGCTGCGATCCGGGCCGTTATCATTGCTTTTGCTCGTGCATTAGGTGGAGAATGTGTGATACCAGCGTCGCATTGCCCGCGGCGAGTCCGCCGGGTATGAGGGTATCGGCTTGGTTGTAGGTCCGCACTTGGTGGCCGCACGTGTGCATGAGTCCGCCGGCCTCGCGCACTAGCAAATCGCCAGCGCAAACATCCCACTCGTTTTTGTCTTGGATGCTAAAGTTGAGGTCGCAGGCCCCCGCAGCCACTAGGGCTAGCTTGTAGGCGACGCTGCCGACGGGGCGAATTTCGCCGAGGTGCGGGCGCAGGGGGTCAATTTCGCCGCGTTTGGTCTCGCTGCGGCTGACGACGGCTGTGGCTTGGCTGAGGGATTGGACCTCGCTGCAGAACACGCGCTGACCGTTGCGGAAGGTGCCGCTGCCAGACACGGCTGCGAAGACTTGCTCCTGCGCGGGGTTGTAGATAACCGCGAGGGTCGGCGCGCCGCCTTCGACTAAGGCCACAGCGACCACGTATTCGGGAATACCTGCGACAAACTCACGGGTGCCGTCTATTGGATCGACGATCCACACCGCTTCTTTGTGTAGGCGTTGGCGGTCATCGACGGTCTCTTCGGAGAGCCAGCCGCAGTCTGGGCGCAGATCCCGCAAGGCTTTTTTGAGGTAGGCGTCGGCTTGGAGATCGGCCGCGGTCAGCGGATCGTTCCGGTCTTTGTAGGCGACCTCAAGTGGTCCGCCAAAGTACTGCAAGGTCAGCGCCCCGGCCTCGCGGGTGGCTGCTATGGCTTGTTGGAGTTGGGCCTGCATGAGAGAATTTGAAAATAGGGGTTGGCGTTGGGAAGAGCAATGGGCCGAGTTGGGGTCATGGCGGCTTGACAAGACGAAGAGGCGTCGGGTAGATTGAGAAGGCAGAATTGACAATTTCAAACGAGGTAAAAATGCGTTGGAGACTATGGATTTGGCTGCCAGCGATCCTGCTGGTGGCACGCGGGGCTGAGGCGGCCATGGAGACCGAAGAGGTGAGGAGTCTGCTGGAGCAGATGCAGGCCGAAGAGGCGTGGGGCGAAGCCGTGCTTACCGATGGACGGGTGCGCTCGTTGCGGGTGGAGGAGATTGAGGCGGATTCGGTGGCGGTCGTCGAGGTCGTCGGTGCCTTGCAGGAGCGGGAGGCCGCGTACGCGCTGGCTGAAATTCGCACGCTGCGCTGGCTGGGGACGCATCGCATTCAGGCGCGCCACGCCGCGTACCAACAGTCAAAGTCCGGGCTGTTGGCCTTCCTGCTAGAGCTACCCGTGCCGGGCGCGGGCTATTTCTACATTGGGGAGCACAAACAAGGGCTCGCGCTCATGGGCTTGACGGTGACGGCTGTGGGGACGGCTTTTCTGACCGGTTCGGATGCCGCGGCCGGTTGGGTGCCGCTGTCGATGTGGATCAAGATCGCGTCGCTGTTCCATCTGCGCGACCAAGTTCAGTCTATCAACAAGTTGGCCAAGAGCGTAGACCTAGGCGCTCTGCCTGGGCGCGAAGCCGCGGTTCCCGCCCTGCGACTGAAGTTGGATTTTTAGCAGCCGCACGAGGGACTATGCTTGACTGGATACCGGCCCTTGCGAGGGCCGGTTTTTTTGTGCCCTCCCAACGCGACCGATCCAAGCTCTTAGATCCATGGCCAAGCTGAGGAAGGTGGGCACTAGGAAGAGGGTGAATAGCGTGGACAGTAGCAGGCCGCCGATGACGACGCTGCCCAAGCCGCGATAGAGTTCGGAGCCTGCGCCGGGAAAGATGACTAACGGCAGCATCCCCAAGGCGCTGGTAATCATGGACATGAAGATCGGCCGCACGCGGCTGAAAACCGCGTCGCGGATGGCCTCTTTGACGGGCGTTTCGGGGGCGTCGCGTAGGATATTGAGCGTCTGATGGACGATGAGGATGGCGTTGTTGACCACCACGCCGATGAGGATGACGAAGCCGAGCATGGTGAGGATGTCGAGCGGCTGATAGGTCAGGGTGAGGTTGACGACCTCCAGCCCGAGGATGCCACCAGCCAGCGCCGGCGGTACGCTGAGCATGATGACGAATGGGTAGAGGAAGCTCTCGAATAGCGCGGCCATCAGCAGGTAGGTAATCACCAAGGCCAACAGGAAATTCCACTGGAGGGCTTGGCGGGTGCGCCGTAGGTCGTCGGCCGAGCCGGAAAGCTGAATCTGGTAGGGCGGAGCCAACTCGCCCGAATCGACGAGGGGTTGGACGATCTGGGTCTGGATATCATCGAGCACCGTCTCTAGGGCAATGGTTTCCGGCGGGATGACTTGGACGGTGATAGCTCGGCTGCGCTCGATGTGGTTGATCTGCTCGGGGCCGGTGGTTACTTCGACGCGGGCCACGGCGCTGAGCGGCACCAGTTGCCCGCGCGGGGTGTAGATGGGTAGGGTCTCAATGTCTTGGGTGCGGAACCAATCCTCCTCGCCCCGCAGCACCAAGTCGATTTCCTCACCTTGAAACTGATAGCCATCGACGAGGGCACCGTCTAATAATGCGTTGACCGCCGAGCCGATGTCTCGCGCCGAAAGCCCCAAGTCGGCGGCGCGCACGCGGTCGGGGAGGATGCGGACTTCTGGATTGCCCAAGTCGAGGCTGGGAATGGGGCGGGCTTGAGCACCGGGCACGACTTGGCGGACTTGGCCGAAGATTCGGCCTCCTAGCCCAAGGAGGCGGCCCAGATCGGGACCGGTGATCTCGATGTCGATGGAGCGTCCGCTGCCAGTGGCGCGCTGAAAGAGGCTTGACTGCTGTACGATGGCGAAGGTGCCTGGCACCCCGCCGAAAACCGGCCCTTGGATGATCGGAATCAACTCGCGCACCCGCGCCGGGTCGGACGAGCGCGCGCCCATAAAGGCCGAGCGGCCAAAGGCCACGAAGAACATGTTGTCAACCGGCGGCCCCGATAGCGCTTGGGCTTGAGGGCTGTCGGGAGCCGCGGCCGCCTCCCAGTGGGGTCGCAGGGCGTCTTCGATGGTCTGGCCGACTTGGATCAGTTCGTCGAGGTTGTAGCCGGGAGGTGGTAGGACGATACCGAAAATTAGGTTGCGGTTGCCAGTGGGCAGGTATTCGGATTTGGGCAGTAGGGTCCAGGAGATGACCAACGAGAGGCCGATCAGCCCGGTGATGACGCCCAAGCGCAATACCGTGCTGCCGCTGATGCGGAAGACGCTTTGAGCAATAAAGTTGCGCACGCGGTCGCCCCAAGCGGCTAGTACGTCTCCGCGCTGCTTGTTGCCGCCGAGGATCTTGTTGGCCAAGCTGGGGATGACGGAGATGGCCACGATCAAGCTGAGCACCACCGAGCAGGAGACCGCAATGGCAATGTCGCGGAAGAGCTGACCGGCCTCGTCTTGGACGAAGACGATGGGCAGGAAGATGGCTACCGTGGTCAAGGTGCTGGCGAGGAGCGCTCCCCAGACCTCCGAGGCTCCGTCCAAGGCTGCGCGGACGCGGGTTTTGCCCATCTGCTGGTGGCGGAAAATGTTTTCGAGCGCGACGATGGCGTTGTCGATGACCATGCCCACCGCAAAGCTCATCCCGGCCAAGCTGATGACGTTGATGTTGCGGCCCAAAAGCCACATGGCCAAAAAGGTGCCGACAATTGAAATCGGGATGGATGTGGCGATGATCGCCACCGAACTGATGCTGCGCAGAAAGATAAAGAGCACCGCTACGGCCAGTGTGCCGCCGATGATGATGTTGGAGCGCACCAAGCTGATGGCGCTGTCGATGTAGTTGGTCTCGTCGTACACCTGCGTGAGGTGGAGACCTTCGCGGGCCAGCGGCCCCTCGTTGAGTTCGCGGATGGTGCGGCGGATGCCGTCCATGACTTCGAGGACGTTGGCTCCAGTCTCGCGCTGGGCGTTGACGGCAATGGCGGGGCGGCCCTTTTGCCGCACGGCCGCCACGGTGCGGACGTAGCCGAGGCGGGTGCGGGCGATCTCGCCGACCGTGACCCGGGTGCCATCGGCCGAGCGGACGACGACCTGCTCGATGTCGCTGGGCTTTTGGTACTGGCCGACGGTGCGCACGATGTAGCGGCGCTTGCCCTCGTCAAAAGTCCCGGCGCTGGTATTGGCGTTTTCGCGGGTGAGGGCTTGGGCTAGGTCTTGGACGGTGATCTGGCGGGCGGCCATGGCCTGCGGATCGACGATGACTTGGAGCTGGCGGTCGTAGCCGCCGTAGATATTGCTCCGGGACACGCCGGGCACGCGCTCGAGGGCGGTTTTTACTACTTCCTCGCCGTAGTCGCGGAAGCGCTCGATATCCAGATCGTCGCGGTCTGGCAGGGGTTCGAGCATAATCCAAGTGATGGCTCCGCTGGGGCCGCTGCCGCCAGCCGAGATCACGGGCCGCTCGGCGTCGAGCGGATAGCCAAATACTTGGTTGAGCTTGTTGGAGACCAACAGCAGCACGGCGTCTGGATCGACGCCGACGTTGAATTCGAGGGTTACTACTCCACGGCTGTCGTTGCTCTCGCTGGTCATCAGCACCAGTCCCTCGACGCTTTTGAGCTGTTCCTCTTGGCGCTGGACGATCTCTTGCTCGACTTCTTCGGGGCTAGCGCCCGGCCACGCGGTAGTAACTGTAACGATGGGCCGGTCGACGTCTGGGGTGAGCTGAACGGGGATGCGGAAGAGGGATATCAGGCCGAACAGTGCGACGAAGAGCACGCCGACGATTACGCTGACGGGACGCTTGATGGCCGTATCGACTAGGCGCATGACGGACTATGGCTGCCGGCGGATGATGCGCACGGCTTGGCCGTCCATCAGCCGCTCGTTGCCGCGCACTACCGCTAGATCGCCGGGCGCAAGGTCGCCGGTGACGGCTACGTAGCCCTTGTGCGCCAGCCCGGTTTCGACGGGGCGGCTGAGGGCTTGGCCGTCGCGGGCGAGGTACACGACCTGCCCTTGCGGGCCGGAGACTAGGGCGTCCTTGTGCACCAGAATCGATGTCTTGGGTTGCGTGATTTGGAAGCGCACGCGCGCGGACATATTGCTGCGCATCCGGCCGTCTGGGTTGAGGGCTCCGACGACGACCGGGAAGGTGTGGGAGGAGGCGTAGCCCTCGGCGAGGATGACGGCCACGAGACCAGCAATGGGATCGCCGCCGAGGGCATCGACGAAGATGTCGGCGCGGTCGCCCAAGGTGAGCTGCGACACGTAGCGTTCGGGCACATCGACGTACACGCGGACGGTGTCGATGGAGATTACTTGGGCAATTTCGCCGCCGCGCCCGACCCATTGGCCGATCTCGGTAAAGGTTTGGATGATATGCCCGGAGAAGGGGGCGCGGACGAAGAGGTCTTCTACTTGCGCTTGCAGACCGGCCAGTTTGGCTTGGGCGCGGGCCAGTTCGTAGGCGTCGTCGCGCAGGTCTTGCTCGGAGACCGCGTCGGTGGCGCGCAACTGGCGGCTGCGGTCGTGATTAAACTGGCGCAGGGCGAAATCGGCCTGCGCTTCGGCTAGCGAGGCTTGGAGCGGATCGTTGGCTAACTCGAAGAGGGGATCGCCGCTGTGCACGGTTTGGCCAGCTTCCGCGAAGCGCCTGAGCACTCGTCCTTCGGTCTCGGCGGCGACGCGGCTGGAGCGCATGGGCAGGATGCGCCCGACAAAGGAGAGGTCTTCGACGAGTGGTTGTTCGAGGACTTCGGCGACGATGACTGGCGTCGGCGGGCGCTCTTGACCGAGGAGCGCATTGGGCAGCAAGGTCAGGAGCAGGAGGAAGACAGGGGACATTTAGATTTCCTTGGAGACGTGAGCAAGCTCTCCTATGGGGATCGTGGCGTGGAAAATTAAAACCTAGCCGAATCGAAAGAACGCGCAAGGTCTGCGTCAGGTAAAAAGGAATTGTGCCGGCTGCAAGGCTGTCGTATATAACTGATGTTACGCATCCGCCCTGAACCGGTAGGTGTCGGGGCGTCCCTTGCGGGCACCCATGCGACACCGCGTATGCAGCTAGCGGGATCCGAAAAGGGCAACCACAAGGGTTGCCCCTACAAGGCGTACTGTCAGGAGATAAAGCAATGAAAAAGCGACTGATTTTCTTGTATTTTGCCGTTTTGATGGGGGTGTTGACGCCATGGGCGGCGACAGCACAATTTGGCAATGTAAGCATGGTCTCCGATGCTTGGAGGCCCGGCAAGCCCGGTGAATCGTTTTATTTCACTGCTCAGGTCGGGAATACCGGTCAAACTGAGTCCGGTCAAACCGTTACGTTTAGCGTCAGTCCCGACGATGGGACGGCGTCGCTAAGTTCCACAAGCGGGACGACGGATAGCAACGGACAGGTCAGTACGGCGCTGACGCTGGGGAGCAATGCGTCTGGCTCCTACACGGTCACCGCGTCGCACGGCACCGATTCTGTGTCGCAGACTGTGACAGTTGAAACCTCATCCCCGCCGTCGCCAAAATTATCCATGGTTATGACAACTAGCCCTTGGCCCATCAAGCCTGGTGATGGCCAAGCATTTACTGTTGAAGTCAAAGAGGACGGAACAACACCGTCAGTAGGTCACAGCGTGTCGTGGAGTGTCAGTCCCGACGATGGGACGGCGTCGCTGACTTCCACAAGTGGAACAACGGATAGCAATGGACAGGCACAGACGTCGCTGATAACTACGAGCAGTGCGTCTGGCACATACACGGTCACAGCATCGGTCAATGGCCTATCTGTTAGCAGCACTGCAGACGTTGAACCACCCGATCCGGAGCCGGAGCCTGACCCCGATCCCGATCCCGAGCCGGAGTCCCAATTATCCATCGTTGTGATAAGTGGCCTTGGGTCTGGTGCGCCCGGTGATGGGTTGACGTTTGTTGTTGAAGTCCGGTCGGATGGCAGTGCTGCGTCTGGTCACAGCGTGTCGTTTAGCGTTAGCCCGACCGATGGGACGGCGTCGCTGAGTCCCGCAAGTGCCACAACAGGCAGCAATGGCCGGGCCAGTACGACGCTGACGCTGGGGAGCAGTGCATCTGGCTCATACACAGTTACCGCGTCGGTCGGTGCCGAATCGGTCAGCGGGACGGCGACCGTTAAAAAGCCACCGCCGGAGTCCCAATTATCCATCGTTGTAATAAGTAGCCTTGGGTCTGGTGCGCCCGGTGATGGGTTGACGTTTGTTGTTGAAGTCCGGTCGGATGGCAGTGCTGCGTCTGGTCACAGCGTGTCGTTTAGCGTCAATCCGGTCGCTGGCGCGTCGCTGAGTCCCACAAGCGCCACAACGGGTAGCAACGGACGGGCACAGACGAAGCTGGTGCTTGGAAGCAGTGCATCTGGCTCCTACACAGTTACCGCGTCGGTCGGTGCCGAATCGGTCAGCGGGACGGCGACCGTTAAAAAGCCACCGCCGCCGCCCGAATTATCCATCGTTGCGATAAGTAGCCCCGGTTCCGGCAAACCGGGTGATAGGTTGACGTTTACTGTTGAAGTTCGGGAGGATGGCAGTGCTGCGTCCGGTCAAACCGTATCGTTTAGCGTCAGGCCCGACGCTGGGCCTAAGCCGCTGAGTAGCACAAGCGCCACAACGGGTAGCAACGGACGGGCGAGTACTACGCTGACGCTTCCGAGCGATGCGTCTGGTACATACACAGTCTCCGCGTCCGTTAGCAATGGCCCTTCTTTGAGTTGGACCGTGACCGTTGATACCTCATCAGACGACAAACCATCTGCTAGCTTCTCCATGGTTATGCTAACTAGTCCTTGGCCCGGCAAGCCGGGTGGATCGTTTCCGTTTACTGTTGAAGTCCAAGAGGATGGCAGCCCGGCGCAAGGTCAAGCCGTGTCGTTTAGCGTCAGTCCGGCCGATGGGACGGCGTCACTGAGTTCCACAAGCGCAACAACGGGTAGCGACGGACAGGTCCAGACGACGCTGGTATTTGGGATCAGTGCGTCTGGCACATACACGGTCACTGCGACGCTCGACAATGGCCTATCTGTCAGTGGAACTGCGACCGTTGATACCTCGGAATCAGAGCCGAAACAAGACTCGGAGCCGAATACAGACTCGGTTGACGGAGGCCAGCCGGAACAAGACCCAGAGCCGGGGCTGGAGGAGATTAACGCCGAAAACGACCTACCCTCCTCGCAGGTTGGGGGCGGTAGTATCGGCGACAGTGGCGTTGTCGGCGGTGTGCCGTCCCGTGCGGAGCCTCCGGTTTTGCTCGAGGGCATATCCTCCAGCCATGATTCGGTCCGCGAAGACGACGGGCAGGCCACGACCATCGCGCTGACGGTTACGTTGGACAAAGCCGCTGGGGTTGGCGGCGAGAAGGTCGCCCTCACCTTGGTCTCTCCAACACAATACAAGACGGCTAAGCACGGTGAGGATTTCGAGGCAACACTGGCCAATACCCTCACCATTGCCCAAGGCCACCGAACGGGGACGGCGCAACTTATCCTGACGCCCAAGGACAACGCGACGGCCGATGGGGATAAGGCATTGGGGGTGCAGGCTACTTCGTCGGGTGGACACGTCGCGCTGATCAATATCAAGATCATCGACGACGAGCAGGCCGATGACGAGATGACCTTTGATTTCGCCGGGGCGGTCGAAGACCAAGCGTACACCGCAGGTACGGCAATTACCGCGCTGGTGCTGCCGGAAGCTACGGGCGGTGAAGGCGCGATAACCTACCGCGTCTTTGGCTTGCCAGCGGGCCTGACATTTGACGCGACCACACGGACGATTTCGGGTACGCCCGAAGCTGCCACTGAGGGGGCTATCAAGGTCTCCTACACGGCGCAGGACGGCACCGGAGCTACCCTCACGTTGAACTTCTCTATCGCGGTCAATCCGCCGCTGAGCTTCGGCGACTTGTTCGACCTGGGAGGATGAGGGGGATGGTGGTGGGGCCGTTGGCAAGCTGGTGGTCCCGCCCGACAGCCCGCAGTTGCTACAAAACGCCTCCAATCCGTTTAACAGTGAAACAATCCTTTCCTACTTCCTGCCAGTAGCTGAGTCTGTGCGCGTGGAAGTATTCGCACTGACGGGACATCAGATTCACTAGTGAAAATGGTGCGCTACTTGCGCCGCAAAACGTGGGTTTCCCGCACAAACCGCGCACGGTAGTCCTGGCCCCCGCTGGCTCCGTACTGGTCAATCAGGCGCTCGATGCGGCGGATCCGCTCGCCGGTAGGAGGGTGGCTGGCGAAGAGGTTTTCTAAGTCGGAGCGCCGGTGCGCTTCTAACTTTTTCAGTTTCTCAAAAAATCGCAGCAGGCCGCGCGGATCGTACCCGGCCTCGATGGCGTAGCGGACGCCGAAGCTGTCGGCTTCGCGCTCGTCGTCGCGGCTGAAGCGGGCACTGCCGAGTTGGGAAGCGATTTGGCCGAGTTGGTAGGGATCTTCGCCGAGGGCGAGGCTGGTGAGGAGATCCATGCCGAAGCGGGCGGCGAGTTGGTTGGCGGAGTGGCGGCCGACGATGTGGCCGATCTCGTGGGCTAGGACTCCGGCGATTTCGGCCTCGTCTTCGGCGATTAGCAGCAGGCCGCTATAGACGTAGAGATAGCCGCCGAGGACGGCGAAGGCGTTTATTTGCTTGGGATCGTCGAGGACCTTGACGCGGTAGCGGATGCCGGGGCGGTCTTCTAAGGCGAAGGGAATTAGGGCCTCGGCGACGCGCTGGATGTAGGATTGGAGATGGCGGTCGGGGTGGAGGCGTTGTTGGGTCTCGATTTGGGCGGCTAGCTGAGTGCCGAGTTCGATTTCGGTTTCGTCGGAAACTAGGACATAGCCCAACACGCGGCGGCTGGTGCCGCAGCCGGATGAGAGAGTGCAGGTGGCGATGAGTAGGACGAGGAGGGGACGTTGGAGCATGGCCGTTGGCTTCCTGGCTATGGGTACAGATTAAACACCAAGCAGCTAGCGCCGGTTACTTTTTCTTCCGCGTGCCAAACTCGATCACTTTTTTTTGCGGCGAGAGGTTGATTTCGTCGAGTACCGTGCCTTCGCGCGCCGTCAGGGCTTGGACGATGACCTCGGCGATGTCTTCCGGCAGAATGTAGTTGTCGGGCTCCGGGCCGGGCCGAAAGTCCAATTCGTCGAAAAAGGGCGACTGGACCATGCCGGGGTTGACCAGCGTGACGCGGACGCCAGCGCGAGCGCACTCGGCGCGCAGAGCTTGGGCGAGGCCGCGCAGGGCGAATTTGGTCGCGCAGTACAAGCTGCCTTGAGCCGTGCCGGTGAGTGCGGCTTCTGAACCCATAAAGATCAAGTGTCCGCGACCGGCTTTTTTGAGGGAGGGAAGGAAAGCGCGGGCGATGAAGACGTGACTGGTGAAATTGAGGTCAATCAGGACGCGGATTTGGTCGTAGGAGAATTGCTCTAGGGCACCGAAGCGGCCGGCACCGGCGTTGAGGACTAGGGCGTCGAGGGCCGGGTAGGTGGCGACGAGATTTTGTAGATGGTCGGGAAGTTGGTCGAGGTCGGCGAGGTCAATTTCGTGCGCTGCGAAGCGGCGATCATCGCAGGGGAACTTGCCGAAGTCGCGGGCAATGCCAATGGCGCGATGGCCGTCGGCGAGCAGCCTTTCGCAGACGGCGCGGCCAATGCCGGAACTGGCCCCGGTGACCAAGACGCGCATATCAGACCTGTAGGGTGGTGGAGGGACAGGGAAAGAAAAGCTCGGCGGGAATGTACTGGAGCAATTGATCCGCGCAAAAGTCGTGTAGCTTTTGCGCCAAAGCGGGTCGATAGGAGACCATGCCGTCTTTTTCCTCCAAGCCATAGGCGAGGAGTTTTTCATCCGGGTAGAGCTTGTGCATGGTCTTGTACATGCCCTGTGGCAGGCGGAATTGGCCTAGGCTGACTGAGTGCAGACCGTCGCGGCACACCTTGGAAAACACGAGGGCGAACAGGTCGCGGTAGCGCTCCTCGTAGGCGCGGTCGTAGAGCAGCGGATCAAAGCGCAGCCCAATGGGCCAACCGTGCTCTTGTAGGGCGGTGATGGCCTCCAAACGTCGGGCGACTGGCGGTGCGCCGGTCTCGAATTGGTCGGCAAGTGCCGGTGGGGTCATGCTGAAGGCGACGACGCAGTTGGGTAGAGGCTCGGTGGCAAGTAGAGTTTTGATGCGCACGCTCTTGGTGCGCAGTTCAAAGTACGCCTGCGGGTGGTCGGCAAAGAAGGGGAGGAAGTCGGCAGTAAAGTGGGTAATGCCCTCTAATGCGAGGCTGTCGCAGTCGTAGCCAGAGAAGAAATAGGGCGTATCGGGTGCGTCTGCGACGATGTGCGCGGCGATGTCCTGCTGGAAATCCTCGTAGTTGACAAAGAGGACTAGATGTGCCGAGCGATATAGGCCCTGGAGGAAGCAGTAGCGGCAGTCGTAGGGGCAGTTGAGCAGGTGCGAGAAATAGTAGTTGCGCTCGCCGCCGATGCCGTAGCCGTCGGGTGCGGGGAGGACTCGCCGTCCGGCCTTGTGGGCGAGGATGAGTGCAGGGCGGCGCTTTTGCAGGCGGAAGTTTTGCGCCGTGCGGTTGAAGACCTCGCCGTAGCGGGCGCAGGGGACTAACTGAGCGCGGGGGAAGCGATCGATTAGGGCGCGGGTGCGCGGGTGGTCGAGGATGGAGTCTTCGGCGTAGATGAAATCGAACATGGGCAGCAAACAGGTGACTAATCTAAACGATTTTCACAGACTTCCAAGTATAAGCAAGTGATCCGCTATACGTAAGAATCTACTTGACAATATGTCCTCAAAACCGCGGATCGACACGCTCTTTAGAGTGCTGAATACACTGAACGTCCGGCTTGCTATCACCCAGTAGCTTCTTTGATTTGCTTTCTCGTTCAATATAAGCTCACACAGGGTAGCTTGATTTTGGTTCCATGAGCAACGTCATTTGTTGTTCTGTTTCGCAATTTGGTTCTTCTGAATGGATGAATTGTTCCAATTCTTCCAGCTTTCCAAGTCGTTGTGCCACAGAGACAAATGAGATACGTCGCAATATATCGATAGTGATTGGTCGCTTAGCATCTGCGAATGCTAAAGATCGAAGAAAGGCGAGTGCAGGCTCGGATGAGAGTAAGTCACAAAGCAAACGCGCTTCAGCCTCAGTATTACATGGAATCGAATAACAAGTATCGTCCACCATAACCGGACGATTAGCCAACGGTGGGACAACTGAAAACGAGAAAGACTTATATAAGCCCGAAGTCGCGACTTTCCATGAAGAGAAGGAGTATTTACCTATACCAAATACGGAGAAACGAGGCCGGCTTTTGTAAATCGAACTTTTTCGACCGTCGAGAGTCGCCGCATGATCTATCAGGTACTGCCACGTCTTAGGAGCCTCATTCTCGATTATTGATGTATCATCGCCGATATGTTTCTGCGTGGCTAAAACAGCCTTACGCGGCACGATGCGACCGTTGCCAAGGTCAGACGATTTTAACAATGGATAAAGATAACGATCTTCTAGCTCGACCGTCTCGCCCAATCCATTCCGGTACAATCCACCTTCGCGAGTAAACTCCATGACCTTGGCTGCATCATGCTTGATTCCAGACCTCCAAGTATAGGCCATTGATCCGCTACCAAATTCTCTGAATTTTCTATATATGTTGATGTCAGAAACCAACTCTCCGTCAATAAATCCGAACTGTCTTGTAGGAGATTTTAGACATAGGTCATCATAGATTGTTGCAACCCGTCCATTTGTACGCACGCCAGTGAGAAACAAAAGACAGGCATCAACGGCAACAGCAAAAAAGGCCTTGGCATCTATCCGAAACAGACAAACCCCTTTCCGCCCTCCATCTGTTTTCCAGAAATGTCGTAAGACCTTTCGAGCCGTCATTGTCTTGCACAACATAGCGACGGCACCATTAGGTGGTATTGCTTCGATCAATTGGATAAGCATCCACTCGGCAATGTCAAAATTGGACTTCCCTGTGCGAGCATCTAAGCCACGCAATCGCTGAAAGTTGGTCCTCTTAGGTCGATTCTGACTACCTAAGATTCCAAGTTCAGAGTTTGTAACCCAAGGCGGGTTGCCAATCACTAGGACTTTTCCCGATGCTGTGCGGTTGAGCACCTGCTTCCAGTCTAAGTCAAAAAAATCTCGATGAAAAAGCTTAACTCCACGTGTCTTTAGTGTTTCGGATGATTGAGCTACATAGTCCCGATTAATCTCATAACCCTCATATTGACACTCCTGCCCCCACTGATCGTTTGAAGCGTCGAGAAATGCACCGATCCCTGCCGTTGGTTCAACGACTAGGTCGGGGTTCCCATAAATAGCAGCAACTAGGGATGTTACCTTAGTTGCCAATTCTTGGGGGGTCTGAAAGTCACCAAATTCTTTTCTTTTATTCATAATTTTTCGATGCCGACGACTGTTCCAGCTTGCTGAATCACACGGCTGTATTGGAGCCGCCATTGAAGCGCATTAGAGATGGTCAGATAGCCAATTTCAGGAGGGTTTGCTAGTACTATTTGCTTGAAACTTTTGCTCTAGATAGGTACCGACTGCCTTGCCATCCGTCACGCCAAAGAGAGACGGTTCGGCATGAGTAGATTCTTGGACAGCAAATGCGGTGGCCTCCGTCTTGAGGTGAGGAATCGTCAATTTCTTTAACATTATAGTTGGTTCGAGAACCAATGACGTTGCTGCATGAACCCGTGTTCACTCTTCAGTAAATCGTTTGATGACGACAGGCTCCTTATTAGATTAGTCGTCCAAGAATCCTTTCATGCCCAAGGTATCGTATTGTCTGCACCCGGTCAATACAGGACTAGCACCTTACCTATAGAAAAGAGATCGGCAGGATGGGGATCGGGATATTGTGTATGCTGGGGGTGTTCGCGTTGTGGAGCGTCATCCCGGTGCTGGTGAAACTGCTATTTTCCGTTTTCGATCCGTTCACGATCGCCTTTCTCCGGTTGCTGCAAGGTGCGGCGGTCGTGTCGGCCGCCTTTTTTGTGCGCGGCCATAACCTGCGGGACATTCAATGGTCTTGGTGGCATGTGATCGGGGGGGTGGGCATGAGCCTGAACTTCTCGCTCTATGCGTTGGCGCTGAGTTATACCACGGCTAGCGCTGGCTCGTTGGTCGTCCAGGTGCAATACGTCGCGCTGACAGTGCTGGCCGTCGCCGTGCTGCGCGAGCGGTTGGGTGCAGGGAAAATGGCGGGGATGGCACTGGTGCTGGCCGGAGTCGCGGTGATCGTGGGAGCGCGCGAGGATGTAGGCCACTTGTTTGCACCGCGCTATGTACTGGGTAATGTGCTGATGCTATTCTCGGGACTGGGCTGGGGGATCTACGCGCTCGCCAACAAGGCCCTTGCACAGCGGGTGGGGACCGCGGCGATACTGTCCCCAATGATGACGATGGGCGTGGTGGTCACGGGCGCACTCACCGCGACCCATTTTCAACTGCACTCGGAGCCGACGGAGACCACATGGATTATAGTGCTCGTTCTGGGCGTGTTGGCTACGGGCTGTGCGTTTGTTTTGGTCTCGGAGGGCATGAAGCGGTTGAGTGCCGTGCTGGTCGGCACGCTGACCGCTACGGCACCTATCGGGCAGATCGCGCTGGCCCACTGGGTCTTGGGGGAGCCAGTAACTTGGAGCCTGACTGGTGGTGGGGTTTTGATTTTGGCCGGCGTGCTCGGCATGGTATATGCCGAGCGATTCCAGCGGCGAGATCGCAGCTAATATTTACTCTCGAATTCTAGTCCTCAGCTACTAGATGTGCCCGCTCGGGCCGCAGAAGCTCTCTTAGTTTAGCGTCGTAGTCTCGCTTGGTCGCCGCCTGATTTTCGGGCAGGCCGATTTCGACCCCCGCCGCCGTATAGGTCATAACCAGCACCTTGCGCGGCTCGTCGTCTATATTGGTCGATCCGCCGTGGACCATGGACGTCGTCAGCACGGTCACCTGTCCCGCTTGCGCCAAAACCGGCTGCGGCGCGGCGTATTCCGGCGGTAGATTTTCCATTTTGATGCCCTGGACTCCCGGCACTGCGTCTTTCAGTGCTGGATCGGCCGAACGCGCGGCGGCTACTAGGCGGTGGCTGCCGGGCCGGTGCATCATCGGCGCACGCCGCTCATTGACGTTGGTCAACCACAGAAAAAAACTGCATACGACCCGCCGTGGCGTCGCGGCCCAATCCTCCAAGCTGTACTGGATATCAGTGTGCTGGTCGTAGCTGAACTCGCTTTCCGGCTGGGGATAAGAGGCCAAAATCGCCGTTTGGAAGAAGCGGATTGCATCGGCTCGCAGCACTCGTTTGGCGACCGCTGCAAAAAAGGGATGCTGGATCAGATCCAGTAGGGCCGGCTCGTAGTAATTGCAGGTCGCCCCGTAGCGAAAACGCGGTGCTTGGTCTGGTTCGGCTGCTTGAAAAGGCAGTAGCGCGTCGATGGCGGTCGTGGCCGCGGCGATTTCTTCGGTCGTCAAAGGCGTGTCGATGGTGACGGCACCCTGCTGCTCAAAGGTTCTTAATTGTTCGGCGCTGATCATAGCTCCTCCCTTGCTGAAGCAGATATAAAGCTGGACATTGGCGGTCGAACGAGGTGCCCTACCAGAGCAGGCAGACTCGTTGGAACACATAGCACTGCCGTAGCGGACGCAGGAGACTTTTGAACATAAGAGAAGCGGTCGAGTAGAGGAGGTCGAAGATGAATACCAATACCGCGCAAGCAAATGAGTCTTCTACGTCATGTTAAGGCTGCCACATGGAGACTTAAGAAAAAGCGATCTCCATAAGTGATCTTTCGGAGGTGGTACGCCGATCGTGATGATGTCCATAAATCCATCACTTTTATCGGATCCTTTGGCTGAAGATACAGGTCCCGCATATAGCTGGGATTCACATAGAGGGACGATCCCGGAGTCCTCTTCAGGCTCGGGATTGTTCCCATATCCAAAGGACAATATGTTCACCTCATCTGAAGTGCTACTGATGAATCGTTGGAGATCCAGTCCGGTCGAAGAAGAAATATAGTCCGCTAAAGCATCCTGTACAATCCAAATAGTTTTTCCACCCCAAGCCAAACTAACCTGTGATTTTACAATAAGTTGACTGACCATTCGCGCCCATACTTGTCTATAGTTAATACCGGGGCCTTCGTGGTCGTCTCCTTTCAAGATAGCATCTTCAAAGGCCATTCCTATTTGTGTTCTCTTCTTTTTGTTTCCCCCAGAGGTAGATGAGGTCATCACCTCGACTATTACTATTGGATCAGCGGGGAAATCGACCACCCAGTGCTCTCCAGCATACCTTTCTAGCGTGAATTTGTTTTGGGTCGCAATTTTCTCACATTCTCGCTCGCTCTTTTTAACTAGTTCTGATATTTCGCTAAGTGATTTTCTGCACCTTCCTGCCAAAACGTAGTCGAAGGTATAGTCAAATGTTTTCTCTTTTTCTTTTTTATTTATTGAGAATTTTATCTTTACCTCAGACCATGCCCGATATTCAATTGTTCTATCCACTCCGCTATATTGGATCAGATCCTCTTGAACTCTTGCTTGAAGATGAGAACGGTCGGAATCCCGCAGGGCGAATAAGCGTCTAGGGCAAACAATCCAAGGCTTCCCGCGCACCAAGAGTGAGCAGACTCCAACCTGAATAGTATCTTTTTTAGGGAACTGTTGAGCTAATTGTGGATAGTTCCGCAAATTCAAAGCGGAGAGATGCCTATTGCCTCCACCATCACATTCACTTTCCATGAATGGGCACCAAGCCCTCGTGCGACAATCAATCGCGTCAGGATGACTTGAGGTTAATGGATGGCCAAATACTTCAAAAATCTTACTCATTTAGGTACTCGAAAATTTTGCTCGCTAGTGCCTCTGCAAGAGGGGGTGGGACTGAATTTGCAACTTGCCTATGCTGGTCTAAGTTTTTTACGGTGCCCGTTCTGCTGCGTATAGGTCCTTTTAGGATATACGAATCGGGGTAGCCATGGATTCTCATATATTCTCGTGGAGTGAGGTACCTATCTTCGATGGGATGATAGAAAATCTCTCCACACCTCAACGTATTAGAGGGCCTATCCCTATGCAGCCTCAAATACTTTGTGGTGTCTTTTGATTTAAGACCCCTGAGTAGTTTTTTATCTAAATGAGTCTGAGCGGCTAGATACGACCCCTCGGGAACCTGTGCGATGCGTTCCCGGTCCCTATCTGGCGTTACATCGACGTGGCTGTCCTCGCGGTCGTAGAAAGTAGTTCCCCTAATTTTTGGTGAAGGTGTTCCTAGATTTTCAATTACAGAGCCGATACCGACATGAGGTTCATACGAAAACAATCCATTACATTCTTCTAGCGGTGCGTATGTTCGTTCTGGAAAGAGGAAGCCGTTTCTTTTCAGCGTGGCGATTACGAATAATCGCTCTCGCAGTTGAGGTACGCCGTAATCTGCGGCTAAAACAACTCTCCATTTGGAAGAATAACCAGCCTTTTCTAAGGCTATTAAAAATTTCTCAAAAATTTCGCCTCTTCGCTGCTCGGATCCTTTTGATGAGAGAAGCCCTTTTACTTGCTCAACTAAAATCACCTTTGGTTTTAGCTCTACGGAAAACCGAACAATCTCGAATAGTAACATACCTCTCTCGTCTTTTAAGCCAAGTTGCTTTCCTGCTAAGGAGAAAGATTGACACGGGGGGCCTCCAAAAAGAAGATCGAGTTCGCCTTTCTCTAGGTGTAGGTCTTTGCGAAGTTCGGCTGGATCGATCTCTCTAATATCTGACTCAATAATCCTAGTATCTCTTTTTTCGCGTTCTCTGGCCGCACGTAGTGTGTTGCAGCAGTGTTCATCTATTTCTATTTGTGCTAGAATATCGAATCCCGCATCCTGTACGCCTATATCCATTCCTCCGGCCCCAGAGAAAAGACTTAGCGCGTTATATCTTTGGGGACTATTCATCCTAAATTCACTCCTCCATCCTCAATAGTTAAGGTGAACTCCATGTCCGCTAGCTGCCGTTGGAGATAACGTAACACTTCATTGCGGCTTTGCAAGGCCAGTAAGTCGTCGTTGACAGCAGGGATCGTCGGTGCCAGCGTCTGCCAGCGCGTGAGCAAGCCGCGCAACTGGTGCTGTTGCGTGGCGGTAAATTGCCAGCGGGCATTCAACTCGGCAAATCCGGGTGGGTCGGCGTGTAGCGCGTGGAGTTGCTGACTGAGTGTTTGCAGGTGTTCGCCAACTTGGGCGATTGTATCGAGTTGGGATTCTATTAACGCCTCCACTTTCTCCGTATTGAGCGTCTGATAGGAGGATTGCGGATTGTCGGAGATGACCTTGAGGCAGTGAACCCGCTCGCTGGTGGCAAAGCGTTGTGCAGCCTCGCAAAAGCCGCTGGCTTCCATGTCGTACGCGGCGTCGCCAACAGCCGGCTGCACGCGATCGACGGTGTGTAGCAAGGTGGTGCGACAGGGCGGAGGCGCAGTGAAGGTGGGATAAAAGGGCTTGCCGCTAGCGGCGTCCACGACCTTGTGCGCCAGCAGAGGCGTGCCCACCGCTTGGTTGCCGTGGCCGGCGATGCCGATATTGAGCCAAGCAGCCGGTGTATCGCCGATTAGTGCGCGCAGGTACGCCGTAGCCGCGGCTGCGGCCACCTTGCCAATGCCGGAGACGATCAGGTGCGTCTGCTCGCCCGCACAGATGCGATAGGGATGGCCGCTCACGCCTTGGAGGCGGTGGGAAGCCAACAGCGGGCGCGCCTCGGCTGCGAGGGCTACTACGAAGCACAACATGAGGGCTAATATACCGGCTGGATACCCCTCGGCAACTCGGATTGACCCTGCTTGGGCAGGGGCCTAAGTTTTGCAAGACAAAAGAGAAAGGGGACGTATGGACAACGAATTTTTCAAGGGGCACGGCCTCGGCAATGACTACATTGCCGTCGATCCGGCTGCGCTCAGCTTTGAGCTGACGCCGGACAATATCCGCACGATCTGCGACCGCCATTGGGGCGTGGGCAGCGACGGCATTCTCGCGCTGGCGTCGTCGCAAAAGGCCGACTTTGGCCTGAAAATCTACAACCCCGACGGCAGCGAGGCAGAAAAGTCGGGCAATGGCCTGCGGATATTCGCCCGCTATCTACACGCCACCGGCCAAGTGCAAAAGCAGCAGTTCTCTGTGGAAACGGAGGGCGGTCTAGTAAGCGTCGAGTTGCACATTGACAGGCATGGCGACGCCAGCTCGGCAACGGTGGAGATGGGGCGAGCCACGTTTGCGCCGCAAGCCTTGCCCTGCACGCTGGAGGCCGAAGAGCTGATCGCACAGCCAATCGCTGTCGGCGGGCAGACCTTGACCTTTACCGGCGTCAGCGTCGGCAATCCCCACTGCATCGTCTTCCGCGAGCAGGGCGCTCGGTGGACCGAAGACGAGCTGCGCTCTTTGGGGCCGGAGCTGGAAAATCATCCGCTCTTCCCCCGGCGCACCAACGTCCAGTTCGCCGTGCCCGTGGGGCCGCACGCGATTTACATCCTGATATGGGAGCGCGGTGCTGGTGAAACGCAGGCGTCGGGATCGTCGGCGTGTGCGGCTGCAAGTGCGGCGGTGCGGCTGGGCTTGGTCAAGAGTCCGGTTGCGGTTAGGTCACCGGGCGGAACCTTGCACATCGACGTAAGCGCAAGCTACGACCTGACGATGAAGGGGCCGGTCTCCGAAGTGGCGCGCGGCGCGTTTAGCCCGTCGTTTGTGCGCGAATTGCGCTGAGCGACGCGTGGTAGCAGGGACTGCAATGCGCTGTTTAGCTTGGGTCGCGCTCGGTTGGCTGCTGATGGCCTCGGCAGCTATCGGTCAGGGCTTTGGCCAAAATAAAGTGCAGTACGCGGAATTCGCGTGGCGGAAAATGGAGACTGAGCACTTTGACGTGTACTTCTTCGCCGAAGAGGAGGAGTTGGCCGCGTACGCCGCGCAAATGGCCGAGCGCCAGTTCACCGACCTCGAAAAGAAGTTCGCCCACACCGTGCAGCGGCGGGTGCCGTTGGTGGTCTATTCCTCGCACATCTACTTTGAACAGACGAATATCATCCCCAATCTCCTGCCCGAGGGGGTGGCGGGTTTTACCGAGTATCTCAAGGGGCGGGTCGCGCTGCCGCTGAGCGGTTCCCTGCCCGAATTCGAGCGGGTGCTGCACCACGAGTTGGTCCACGTCTTTACGTTTGACCGCATCGCGCGGGTGTTGGCGCAGCACGGGGTGTTGGACTTTCGCCCAGCGCCGCTGTGGTTTTCCGAAGGGCTGGCCGAGTACTGGTCGAGCGAGCCTAACAGCTTTGGCGAAATGGTGGTGCGCGATGCGCTCTTTGTGCGGCGGCTGGTATCCATCGCCGAGATGTATCGCATCTACGGCACCTTTCAGATGTACAAGGAAGGCGAGTCGATCTGCCACTTTATGGCGGCGCGACACGGAGCCGATGTGTTCGAACAGCTCTTTGCTAATTGGTGGCGCGGCGAGACCTTTGGCGAAATTTTTGCGATCACGACCGGCGAGAGCTTAGAGAAGTTCGACCAAGCTTGGCAATACCACCTGCACAAGCGCCACCTGCCGGCGATTGCCGACCGCGATCCTCCGTCCGAATTGGCCACTGCCCGCACGCAGCGCGGCTTTAACATCAAGCCCGAAATCGTTCCTGGCGACAGCAGCGCGTTCTACCACTTCCGCAACGCTCAAGGCTATACGCAGATCGTCCGCACGCGCCGCGACGGCAGCGAACCCGAGGTGGTGGTCGAAGGCGAGCGTCTGCCGGTCTTTGAGTCCCTGCACCCACTCTCGACGCGGCTGGCCGCTTCCCCGGATGGCAAGTGGCTGGCGTTTGCAGCCAAAAGCCGAGGCCGCGATCACCTGTACATCTGGGACTTGGAACAAAAGCGCGTGGCGGGGGATTTGTCGTTTGCCGGAATCGTCGCGATTGCGTCGCCGTCGTTTGCGCCCGACGGGCAACGGCTGGCCTTTGCCGGCAGCGACGAAGGGGGCTGGACCGACATTTATCTGGTCGATGTAACCGGCGATAGCCTCCGCGCCTTATGCCGCGACATTTATCACGACCGCGAGCCCGACTGGTCGCCGGATGGTCAGCACATCGTCTTTAGCTCCGACCGCTGGCCCGGGGGGCGGCGCGGTCGCTACAATTTGTTCCTATACGATTTGGCGACCGAGCAGATCTCGGCCCTCAGTCACGGTGAGCACAACGACGGACAGCCGCGCTGGTCGCCGGACGGCAAGCGCATCGTCTTTAGCTCCGACCGCGCAGGTGCGTACGATATCTATGCCTTGCAGCTAACGGGCGAGCGCACTACGACCCGGCGCTTGACCCACGTGTTGACGGGTGCGTTTGATCCGGTGCTATTGGCCGATGACCAGCACCTGCTCTTTTCTGGCTATGAGAGCGGCGGCTTCCAAATCTACGAGCTGGCCGTGGATTGGGCCGACAGCACGGAGGTTAGCTATCAGCGCGTGGAGGAGGCACCGGTCGAGCCGTGGTCGCTGGCGAGCCTGCACGGCCAGAGCGAGGTCGCCAGCCAGCCCTATGAGCGCAAGATGAGCTTCGACATAGCCCAGGGCCAGATCTCGCAGGACCCGGAATTTGGCACCTCGGGCGGCATCCAAGTGGCGCTGAGCGATGTGTTGGGCAACGATCAGTATTACTTCGTGCTCTCGCACATTGCCGCCAGCCAATCCGGCTTCTTCGACGGTCTGAACGTGGCGTTGACGCGCTTCCACCTCGGGCAGCGGCTCAACGCGTATTGGGGCGTGTTTCGGCTCAACGACCGCTTTTCGAGTCGCTTTGGTCGGTTTGTGCGCGAAGAGCGTTTGGGTGCCCACATTGGGTTGAGCTATCCCTTTTCTCAGCACGACCGCATCGACACCCGGCTCTCGCTGCGCCACGCTGAAATCGACCGACAATTTGAGGGACGGAAGCTGTCGGGCTGGCTGGCCAACAACTACGTCAGCTATACCCACGACACTAGCCTGTGGATTCCGACCGGGCCGCTGGAGGGCCGGCGCTACAGCCTTGGGCTGGCGCAGACGATCGACTTTAAGACCTCGCGGCGGTTCAATATCACGCTCTTTGGCGACTACCGGCACTACTTCCGCCTCTCGCAGCGCAGCGCGTTGGCCGTGCGCCTGATGGGTCGGCGCTCCACCGGCGTGGTGCCCGAGTTTTTCTCCTTGGGGGGCAGTTGGACGCTGCGGGGCTACCGCTGGCGCTCGCTATGGGGCAGTAAGATGGTGCTGTACAACCAAGAGTTGCGCTTCCCCTTAGTCGATCGGTTCTTGCTCCGCTTTCCGTTTGGGGCCATGGAGTTTAGCGCCTTCCGCGGCGCACTCTTTTTCGACGTGGGCAATGCGTGGAACTCCGACTTTGAGCAATGGCGCGCGGCGCTTGGCGCGGGGGTGCGCTTGGCCTTGGGCGGGGTTTTCGTCTTTCGCTTGGATGCGGCGCGGCGCACGGACTTCAAGTCTATAGATGGCGACACGCGCTGGGATTTCTTCTTTGGCTGGGATTATTAAATGCGCTACGCCTTGCTTGGATTTTGCCTGTTGACGGCCTGTGGCGAAAAGGTGCTCTACCTCGGCGAGCCGGGGCGCAGCGCAGTGGGGGTTGAGCCGCCGCTACAACTTTTGTGGACGCACAAAATGGACGGCTCGCCGCTGGGCGGCGCGCTCTTTGCCGGTGATTTGATCCTCCAACTGACGACGGAGCCGACCCTCTATGCGTTGGACCGGCGCAATGGCACCCAGTTGGGCAAGCATGGATACGACAAGATGGCGTGTGCCCCGGGGCAGTTGGCCGGGGCGCGGTACGCGCTGGGGGTGCTGGGCCGCAAGCCTAGCTTGCGGGTTTTGGATCGGCGGACAGCAGCGGAGCTTTGGCGGCACGAGGGAACGTTCTGTCAGGAGCCGGTCGTGCGCGGCGATACCCTGATTGCGGTGGATGAGCAGGGGGCCGTGCAGGCGCTGCATCTGGCCGACGGACATGTGTTGTGGTGCGCTGAATTGGGTGGGTTGGCGCGGACCGGATTGGCGCTGAGCGGCGATCTCGCGTTTGCTGGCACGGCGTCCGGGGACTTGGTGGCCTTGAATGCGGAAAGCGGCAAAGAGCGCTGGCGCACGAGTTTGGGAGAAGCCGTGCGATCGCGGCCTGTACCTACTGGTAGGCATATAGTTACGGCGACAGCTTCTGGCCGAGTGCTAGCGGCCCGACGCGACTCTGGCCAAGTGGTGTGGGAACGGGCCTTGGGCGCACTGCCGACCGCGGAGTTGGCATTGGCTGCGGGCGTGTTGGTAGTAGGCTGTGCTGACCGCCACTTCTATGGGCTAGACGCGGCCACCGGAGAAGTGCAGTGGTCGTTTGCCACTGAGGGGGTGGTGCGGAGCAGCCCAGCCGCCACCGAGCACACCGCGTATGGCGCTTCCAGCGACGGCCATCTCTACGCCTTGGATCTGCAAGACGGTCATCTGCTGTGGAAATACCGGTTGAACGGCCCGGTCTTGGCACCGGTGTCTTTGGGCGCACAGGTGGTCGCCGTCGCGACTGAGAAGCGGCTTCTCCACGTGTTTGGACGCCGCTGAGCGAGGGAAACGGCATGAAAAAGACGATTGCTTGGTGCTTATTGCTTGCAGGTGTGCCGACGTGGGCCGAGCCGTTAGAGCTGCCTCGGCGGCTGGCTCCGTTGGAAGCAGCTTTAGCGGAGCAATGGGCCGAGCAGCCGAGGCTTGGGCAGCGATCAGTTCCAACTGCGTCTGCGGCTCCGAGCAAGGAGAAACGCTCGCGCAAGAAGCTCTACCTGAGCGCGGCCTTGGCCGTGGGGGCCGGTGCGGTAGCCTACTGGAGCAAGGAGCGAGCCGACGCCGCGTACGACCGCTATTTGCGCTCGGCCAGCGTGGTGCGTCAGCAGCGAAAATTGGACGAGGCCAAGCGCTTTGACCGCGTGACTGGCGCGGCGTTCGTCGGCATGGAGGTAGGCTTGGTGCTCAGCTCGTACCTGCTCTTTTTTAGGTCTAGATCGTGAGAAGCTGTCTCTGGATAGGGTGCTGCCTCGGCGCGCTGGTCTTAGCTTGCAGCGACCGCCCGCGGCGCAACCCCCTCGACCCGCAAGCCGAAGACCTGCAGAGCGAGTCGTTTAGCGCCTTGACGGCCTTGGCACTCGACGGCCAAGTGGAGTTGCAGTGGGACTTTTCCCACTTTTCCGACATCGAAGGCTACCGACTCTACCGCCGTCTGCCTAGGGGCGAGTGGGAGCCGATCACCCCGGTGCTGGCACCAGACGCGACCGCGTATGCGGACGGGGGAGTGCAAAACGGGACGAGCTACGAGTACCAGCTCAGCTTGCTCGTCGCCGGGGAAGCCGAGCGCCCTAGCGGCAGGCCCGTGGCTGCTACGCCCGGCCCAGAAGTCGCTTGGGTGGCCGATCGCCACGCCGGGCTAGTGTGGAAAATCAGCGCGGATGCGCGCAGTGCGCATTTTGCCCAAGGGCGCTTTTTCGACTTGGCGGCGATTGCGCTCGACGTGGCTAATGGTTCGTGCTGGGTCAGCGACCGGGGGTTTGCCGGGTTGTACCGGATTGCGGAAGACGGCGCGTTGGCTGCGCTGGGCGCGGCGGTGGAAAGGCCCGGTGCCCTGACCATTGACACTGCCGCGCGCATTGGCTGGCTAGCCGACGAGGGGCAACAGCGGGTCTTTTGGTTTTCCTTGGACGCGGCCGATTCGCTGGCCCTCATTCCGGTCGATGCCTCCTTTGCCCAGCCGGTGGCGTTGGCCGCGCAGGCCGGAGGCTGCTGGATCGCCGACCAAGCCCAAAGCCGCGTGCTGTTCTACCAGACCGACGGCACCCACGCCGCTGAATTCCACGTGCTGGCAGCTCCCAAGGCACTGGTGGCGGGCACCGAGGGAGATGCGTGGCTGTTGGGCGGTGAGGGGCACCGCTTGGCGCGGTTGGAACGCGCGGGCACCATCCTCTACGTGGAATTGCCTTTTGCCGCAGCCGTGGGACTGGCCGTGGATGATGCCAGCGGAGCCTGCTGGGTGTTGGGGGAACGGGATCTGGCGGTGTTCTCGGCGGCCGGGATATTGGAGCAGCACTGGACCGACGTGCCCGGCGGCAGCGCCCTGTCCTTTGACCCCGTGCAGCAGCGGGCTTGGATTGCGACCGATGACGTGCTGTGGAAATTCACGACCGAGGGCCAAACGCTGGCGCAACTCGTCGGCTTTTCGTCTATCGTCCGCATTGCCGTGAATCCAGGCCGCTGAGGCGGCCAATCCTCTCTTGCATCGGATGTACCCCTTAACGACTTTCCTTAGTTGTAACTTTAATCCCGTGAGAACCAATTATGACCGAGCCAACTCCCATTCACAGCATGACCGGCTTTGGCCGCGCCGCAGCCGAACGGCGGGGTTTGCGGCTCGCCGTTGAACTGCGGTCAGTCAACAGCCGCTATCTCGACATCCAGGTGCGCTGCCCGGCTGATCTCCAGCCCTTTGAGCTAGCCATCCGCGAGCGGATTCAGGCGCGGGTCAGGCGCGGCAAGATAAATGCACACATCGCTTGGGAGGAGGAAAGTCAGCTCGAGGATCTGCCCCGGTTAGACGAAGAAGCCGCCAAGCACTATCTGGCCCAACTGCGGCGGCTAGCTGAATTGGCGCAGATCGAAGCTGCGGAGAGTCGGGCTACGCTGCCGCTGCACAAGGCGTTTTTTGCTCGCTTCAAGGGACTAGAGCATTTCAATGTGGGAATTGAGCGGGTGCTGTTGGCGAAGCTACCCAATCTTTTTCGCGTCCAAGCCGCAGCGCTAGATAGCGCGGTCGTGCAAGAGGTGCTGCGGGTGGGGTTGGACCAAGCGCTGGCCGAATTAGTGGCCATGCGCGAAGCCGAAGGACACACCCTCGCCGCGGATTTGCGCGCCCGCGTCGAGGCAGTGGGGGCGCATCTGGAACGCGTGGCCGAGCGAGCGCAGGCGACTCGTGGGGAGGTGGCCGAGCGGTTGCGGGAAAAGATCGCCGCTCTGCTCGCGCCGGGGACGGTTGCCGAAGATCGCCTCGCCACCGAGATTGCCCTGATCGCCGAGCGCAGCGACATCGTCGAGGAAATCGTCCGCTTCCGCAGCCACAATGCCCAGTTTCTCGATACCTTGGCGCAGGGTGGCGAAGTGGGCAAGCGCTTGAACTTTCTCTTGCAGGAAATGCACCGCGAAGCCAACACCATCAGCGCCAAGGCCGCCGACGCCGAGATCGCCCATTGGGTCGTAGAGATCAAAGAAGAGATTGAGCGGCTGCGCGAGCAGGTGCAAAACTTGGCGTGAAGGCATTCATGGAATCCGTGCAAATCGTCACCATCAGCGGCTTAGCTGGCAGCGGCACCACCACGGTGTGCGACCAGCTATGTGCGCGGCTGGGCTGGGCTTATGTCAATGCCGGAGCTGTCTTTCGCAAGCTGGCCCAAGAAGCGGGCGTGAGCTTGGCCGAGTTTGGCCAGCGGGCCGAAGCCGATGGCCGCATTGACCGCCAGCTCGACGTGCGCTTGGTCGAGCAGGCGCGGGCGTGTGCGCCGGTCGTCGTCGAAGGGCGGCTCACCGGCTGGATGGCCCAGCGGCACCAGCTTCCGGCCCTCAAGGTCTGGCTGCAAGCGGCACTCGCCGTGCGGGCCGAGCGCGTGGGACAGCGCGAGGGCAAGCCGCTGGCGCAAGCCTTGGAGGAAACGCGCCAGCGCGAGGCGTCCGAGGCCCAGCGCTACGCCGCGCATCACCAAATCGCCATCAGCGACTTGTCGGTGTACGACTTGGTCGTCGATACCAAATGCTGCGATCCCCAAGCCGCCTGCGCACAGATCTTAGCGCGCCTCGATCGGCCATGAGCTTGCAGGGTCGCAACATCCTGCTCGGGGTCACCGGCGGCATTGCCGCGTACAAGACGCCGGAGATCGTGCGGCTGCTGATGGCTGAAGGGGCTGAGGTACGAGTGGTATTGACCCGCGCGGCTGGCGAGTTTGTCGCGCCCAAGACGCTAGAAGTGCTTTCCCGCCATGTGGTACACAGCGACTTGTTCAGCCGCGATGCGGAATTTCCCGTTCTGCACGTGGGATTGGCCGAGTGGGCCGACTTGATTTTGGTAGCTCCGGCCACGGCGCACTGCTTGGGGCGCGTCGCTGGTGGCTTGGCCGACGATTTGCTCACCTCGGTGTTGCTGTGCGCGGATGTGCCCGTCCTGCTGGCACCGTCGATGGAGGAGAATATGTTCGCCAATGCCGCGGTCCAGGCCAATGTGCAGACCTTGGCAGAGCGGGGGCTCCACCTGCTTGAGCCGGGGGTGGGGCCTTTGGCGTCGGGTGCGGTGGGCCGCGGGCGGATGCCCGAGCCAGCGGAATTGGTCGCGGCGGTGGCGGCGCATTGCAGCGGCGACTTGGATGGGCTGAAGCTGCTGGTAACGGCTGGTCCCACGGTCGAGGACCTCGATCCGGTGCGCTTTATTTCCAATCGCTCGTCGGGCAAGATGGGCTATGCGCTGGCCGAACGGGCCGCGGCGCGTGGGGCGCGTGTGTGGCTAGTTTCCGGGCCGACTGCACTGCCCGCGCCCGCTGGTGTGGAGCGGCAGTTGGTGCGCTCGACACGCGACATGCAGTGCGCTGTCGAAACCTTGTTTGAGCAAGTAGATGGGGCGATTTTGGCGGCGGCCCCGGCCGACTACCGCGCTAAGGAGGTGGCCGCGCAGAAGATCAAGCGAGATGCTGCATCCCGCTCTATCGAGTTGGTCGAAAACCCGGACATTGCCGCCGGGCTGGGTCAGCGCAAGGGGCCGCGATTGCTGGTCGTCTTTGCGATGGAGACAGAAAAAGGGCCGGAGCGGGCGCGGGAGAAGCTGGTGCGCAAGGGAGGCGACTTAATCGTGCTCAACATGCTCAACGAGGAGGGGGCAGGTTTCGCCGGCGACACCAATCGCGTTACTCTGATCGACGTTGAGGGCCAAGAAGAAGCCCTGCCCCTGCTGAGCAAGTTCGCGGTCGCCGACCGCATCCTCGACTGGGTGCGGACGCGGTGCAGTTGATGGATAATATGAGAGTATACCTCGATAACTGTTGCTTCAACCGCCCGTTTGACGACCAGCGGCAGATACGTGTTCAATTGGAAGCAGAAGCCACGTTGTGCATTGAAGATTGTATCCGTAGGGGTATGTTCGAACTCGTCTGGTCCTACATGCTGGACTTTGAGAATGCAGCCAACCCTTTTGACGAGCGACGCACGGCAATTAGCCGTTGGCGGCAATATGCGACAATAGATGTCGAAGAAACCCCGCAGATACTCCAGCAGGCCAACAAACTGGCTGATGCAGGACTAAAAGCAAAGGATGCCTTGCACATTGCATGTGCATAGCCGGGTCATGTCCATATTTCGTGACGACGGACGACTACCTCCTCAAGCGTCAGCGAGATATACAGGACATTGCGATTATCGATCCAACCTCGTTCGTCCGGGAGAATAACTTATGAGCACCGATACCGAGGTTCGCGTGCGCGGCTTTAATGCCCTAGTAGAAGCCTTGGGGCCGGTGGAAACCGAGCGCTTTATTGCCTTACTGTTACGAGAACCGTTCGACTATACTCAGTGGCAGCGATCTTTGTGGACCGAGCAGGGAGTATATGAACTTAGCCAAGCAGCCATGACCCTGCGGCGCGCCTCGCCGAACGAAGGCATGGAGCCGGAAAGCTAAAGATATCGATTGGGTAAAGATCACTACACTCCATTTTGAGAAGGAATCTCCATCGCTGGTCTCAGCTAACATCTATGGGCGCATTCGTCTTGTTGATCCTGAGTATCTATCAGTCGGTGCGGAGGCAGTGATCCTGCCGGCGAGGATGACGATCCACCGCCGGCCCTGTCGGCAGGAGAGGCATACCATGAGTAGCTTAGAAACACGGACCATGCCTGACGAGGCCACGGCCGGGCCGCGTTCGGCACTTACTATCGGCACTTACTAAGGATGTCTCATGGAAGAGCGGAACGAGGACGTGTTGGCCGAGGCTCGGCGCTATCTAGCCGATTTAGTGGCTTTTGAGGGGACCCAATTCACCGCACCGGAGGCGATTGTGGAGCATAAGGCAGAGAAACCAGCAGTTGATACTCTAGATGCCTTTCGCCAGCAGATTTGCGAGTGCACCCGCTGTCGGCTGGGTGCGACGCGGCAGAATTTCGTGTTTGGCAGCGGCGACCCTGCGGCTGGCATCATGTTTATCGGCGAGGCCCCAGGAGCCGATGAAGACCGCGCGGGCCAGCCCTTTGTGGGGAGAGCAGGTCAACTGCTGACCAAGATCATCGAGGCTATGGGCCTGTCCCGCGACGAGGTCTATATTTGCAACATACTCAAGTGCCGTCCGCCGAATAACCGCGACCCCCAGCCCGACGAGATCGAGCAGTGCGAGCCGTATCTCAAGCGCCAGATCGAAATCGTCCAGCCCCGCGTCATCTGCACTTTGGGCCGTTTTGCCGCGCAGACCTTGCTCCGCAGCCGCGAGCCCATGGGCCGCTTGCGCGACCAGTCGCACCACTACGAGGGCATCCCCTTGGTGGCCACGTACCACCCGGCGGCCCTATTGCGCAACTCCCAGTGGAAGCGCCCGACTTGGGAGGACATGAAGCGGGTGCGGAAGCTCTACGACGGAGTTGATCTCTAAGTTTTTGGAGCTGAATCATGACCCAGAGTCCAAATGGAGGCCAAGATCTCGGGCGGATGCCGCCGCAGGCCGTAGAGGTCGAGCAGGCCGTGCTCGGGGCGATGATGCTAGAGCAACGAGCCATCGTCCGCGCCATTGAAATCCTCGACGAAAGCTGTTTTTACCACGCTCCCCACAGCCGGATATTTGCGGCCATGAGCACCCTGTTTGAGCAGGGCACAGCGGTTGATCAGCTAACCTTGACCGAGGAACTCAAGCGCCGCGGCCAACTCGACGATGTCGGCGGGGTCGTCTATCTGGCCAAGCTAGGGTCTGAAGTGGCCACGACGGCCAATATCGACTTTCACGCGCGGATCGTTTTGGAGAAGGCGCTAAGCCGCAAGTTGATCGAAACCTCTAGCGAAATCATTGAGCGAGCGTACGCGGCCGACGAGGACGTCCAGACCCTGATCGACAATGCCGAGCAGAAACTTTTCACCCTAAGCGAAAACCAAATCGGCGAGGGCTTTGAGCCGCTGGAAAAGGTGATGGGCGAAACGTTCGAGCACCTCGAACACGTCCACGCAGGGGCGGGTACGGTCTTGGGGGTGGATACGGGTTTTGCCGATCTCAACGACCAGATGTCAGGTTTTCAGAAGGGCGACCTGATAATCCTCGCGGCGCGGCCCAGTGTCGGCAAGACGGCCTTCGCGCTGACGATGGCGCGCAATGCGGCAGTAGAAGCTGGCGTTGGGATGGCGATTTTCAGCTTGGAAATGTCTAAGATGCAACTAGCTCAGAGGCTGCTCAGCGTAGAGACCAAGGTCGATTTGCACAAGCTCCGCACTGGGCGGCTGAGCGATGAAGATTGGATGAACCTAACGCACAATATCGACCGCTTAGCCCGGGCGCCTATCTACATCGACGACACCCCCGGCATCTCGGTGCTCGAAGCGCGAGCCAAGGCGCGGCGGCTGCAGCGCGAGCATGGGGTCGGCATGGTCATAATCGACTATCTCCAACTCATGAGCGGGCACATGAGGACGCAGAGCCGCGAGCAGGAGATTTCGCATATTTCGCGCGGCCTCAAGGCCATGGCGAAAGAATTGGACGTGCCGGTTTTGGCCTTGTCGCAGTTGTCGCGCGCCGTAGAAAGCCGCACAGACCGGCGGCCGCAGCTATCGGACCTGCGGGAGTCGGGCAGCTTAGAGCAGGACGCTGATGTGGTGATGTTCATCTATCGCCCGGAGATGTACGACCTCAAATCCCCAGACGGCGAGAGCCTCGAGGGTCTTGCCCAGATCATCATCGGCAAGCAGCGCAACGGCCCGGTCGGCTCGGTGGATTTGATGTGGAACAAGGAAAGTGCCACGTACGAGAAGATGGCACCCGGATGGCGGACGGAGCCGGAAGAGTATTAGTCACCCTCCATGTTCATCGACGAAATGACCATCACGGTGGAGTCGGGTAGTGGCGGCAATGGCTGTTGTTCGTTCCGGCGTGAGAAGTACGTGCCGCGCGGCGGGCCGGACGGCGGCGACGGCGGCGATGGCGGCGACGTGATCTTCCGCGTTGATCCTCAACTCAACACGCTGCACGACTTTCGCTACCAACGCCATATCCGCGCTGGTCGCGGTGCCCACGGCGAGGGTCAGCGCCGGACGGGCCAGCGCGGCGAGCACGCGATCATCTACGTGCCGCCGGGCACCCTCTTGCGCGACGCAAAGGGCGCGTTGATCCGCGACATGGTTGAGGATGGAGAGGAGTTGGTGCTGCTGGAGGGTGGGCGTGGGGGCCGAGGCAATGCCCGCTTTGCCACGTCTCGCGTACAGGCCCCACGGCGCGCCGACTCTGGGCGAGAGGGCGAGCAAATGGTGGTGCGGCTCGAGCTGAAGTTGCTGGCGGATGTGGGGCTAGTGGGCTTTCCCAACGCGGGCAAATCCACACTGCTGTCGCGGCTTTCCGCGGCCCGTCCCAAAATTGCCGATTATCCCTTTACGACTTTGGAGCCGCACTTGGGGATTGTGCAGTGGGCCGAGGGCGAGAGTTTTGTGTTGGCCGACTTGCCTGGGCTGATTGAGGGGGCGCACGCGGGCAAGGGCTTAGGCATGCGGTTTTTGCGCCACATTGAGCGCACGCGCATCCTGCTGTTTGCCATTGATTGCACTAGCCCGGATCCGCGCGGCGAGCTGGAAGCCCTGCGCGGCGAGTTGGATGCTTTCGACGAGGGGATGCGGCACAAGCCCGCTGGGATTGCGCTGACTAAGGCCGACCTGCTGGGGCCGGCCGCGGATTTTGAAGACCCTTTTGCCGACTTGCGCACACCGCGCTTTTTGGTCTCGGCCGTCAGCGGCCGTGGGGTGCCTGAGATGCTGCGCGGTGTGGGACAGGCGGTGAAGAAGTTGCGCGCTGACGAAGCGGGGAAGGACGGACCATGAGGGACTTTGCAGAACTCTGAATCGCGGTCTTCAATCCTTTAGGGTATTCCTGAAGGATTTTTTATGCGCTTCCTTCAGCTAAAGCCAAGAAATCGCTGCGCGGTTTCGCCCATAATGAGCTGGCGCTGCTCGCTGCTCAGGTCGGGCAGCAGGTGGTCGAGCACCTCGACGCATTCGCCGTAGCCGGGGTCGGCGACAATCCAGGGAAAATCCGAAGCCCACAGCAGGCGTTCGGCACCAAAGGCGGATAGCAGGCTGCGGTGCCAAGCGGCTAAGTCGGGATAGGGATAGGCCGCCTTGCTCATGGCGTATTGGCCCGACAGGTGGACGCAGACGTTGGGGGAGTCGGGCGCAGGGCCGAGGAATCCGGTCGCCGGCGGCATCTCCACGTCGATCTGCGGGCGGCCCTTGGCATCCCAAGTAAATCGATCCTCACTCGGACAGACCATAAGATGATTGATCACGACGCGCACTTGGGGGAAGTCCGTGAGGAATTGGCGTACCAGCGGGGCATAAGTGGCGCGCAAATAGAGCCAGAGCACGTAGTCTTTGCGGGCGGCGTGTTCCCATATCGGACGAGAAAGGTCGCCGAGCGAGCGGAGCCGAAAGCCGATGATCGAGCCGTCTTCGGCGAGGCGATCCATGTGATTGGCGGGCGCGTCCGCGTCGGGCGGGATCAAGCCGATGCCCAAGAAGCGGTCGGGATAGGTGCGCAGGCAGTGTTGTAAATAGGCGTGATGTGCCAAGCTGGTGCCGCCGGTTTGCACGAGCACGGCCTTGTCGATGGCGTGGTCGGCCATGTGCGCTAATAGATCCTCGACGGGCGCTTCGCGCTCGGCGGGCATACTTGCGGTGATCTCGCGCGGAAACTCGGCGCTGGGACGGGCGAAGACATGCAGATGAGAGTCAATACGCATAGTTTTATTGGACTGGGATGAGATTTAAGTAAAGATGGATAAGAGAGTCTCCATGGACAAGGCAGTGAAACAGGTGAAGGTGCGTGTATCGGCTACGTCGGCGAATCTCGGAGCGGGCTTTGACTGCTTGGGACTGGCGCTGGAATTGTACATGGATTTGGCGGTGGCAGAAGACGAGGGCGAGGGCTTGGAGATTGTGGCTACGGGCGAGGGGAGTGGGCGCGTGCCCTTGGACGAGCGCAACGCGGTCTATCAGGGAATGATGCGCGCCTATGCGCGGGCTGGCAAGAAGCCTAGGCGGCTGCGTTTAGCCATTGACAGCCAGATTCCGCTGGCTAGCGGATTGGGCAGCAGCTCGGCGGCCCTAGTCGCTGGCTTGACCGCCGGAGCCGAGCTGTGCGGGATGGGGCTGGATCGAGGAGAGATTTTGCGGCAGGGTGTGGCTGTGGAGGGGCATCCAGACAATGTCGCGCCCTGCGCGTTGGGAGGGATCGTCATCGCGGCCTTGGACGGCGAGGAGGTTGCGTGGGCGCGGATTGAGCCGCCGAGGGATTTGGCCGCGGTCGTGGCTGTACCGGATTTTCCCCTGCCCACGTCCAAGTCGCGGAACGTGCTGCCCGAGCGGATTGAGCGGCAGGATGCGATATTTAATGCCGGGCGCGTCGGCTTGTTGGTGGCCGCGCTGCAACAGGGCGACTACAGCCTGCTGCGGACCGGGATGCAAGATAGGTTGCACCAGCCCTATCGAACGGCCCTGGTTCCGGGGATGGAAGGGGTGTTGGCCGCGGCTACAGAGGCGGGGGCGTTGGGTGCGGCGTTGAGCGGGGCCGGGCCGACCGCGTTGGCGCTTGTGACCGGTCGGAGCGCAGAGGTGGCTGATGCTATGCAGCAAGCATGGGCTAAAGAAGGAATTGCCGCACGAACTTTGGTCCTCGGCCTCGCTGCCGAGGGCGTTCAATGCGTAAAAGAAAGGTGAATATGGTCAGCGAAGCCGCGCTCATCGACGACATGACGACTCCGACGCCTGAAGTCGTGAAGGCCGTGCGCCAGTTGGCCGGGCCGATTCTGCTGCTGGGGGTCAGCGGCAAGATGGGGCCGACTTTGGCCGAGCTGTTGGTGCGGGCTGGGGCGCAGCAGGTGGTGGGAGTAGCGCGCTTTACGGACGCAGCGAAGCGGCGCTACTTGGAGGACATCGGCGTGCAAACCATCGCCTGCGACCTGCTGGCCGACGAGGCGCTGAAGGAGTTGCCCGATGCGCCCAACGTCCTCTTGCTTGCTGGGTTTAAGTTTGGAGCCACGGGCAATGAAGACGCGACTTGGGCGATGAATGCCGCGTTGCCCGGCGCAGTGATGGCGCGCTACGCCCAGTCGAGGATCGTCTATGTGAGCTCAGGCAACGTGTATGCGTATGCCAAGGCTCCAGGAGTGGGGGCGGCCGAAGACGGGGATTTGGGGCCGGTGGGAGAATACGCTCAATCGCGCTTGGGCGGCGAGCGGGTCGCCCAGTACGCGTCGCGGATGCGGGGGACGCCCTTGCTCATTGTGCGGCTGTTTTACGCTACCGAGCCGCGCTACGGCATTATCCGCGATCTGGCCGATAAGGTGTGGCAGCAAGAGCCGATTGATCTGACTATGGGGTACGTCAACCAAATTTGGCAGGGCGATGCCAACGCCTATTTGTGCCGCTTCTTCCCCTTGTGCGATAGTCCAGCCGACGTCATCAATCTGACCGGCCCGGATACCTTATCCGTGCGCGAGTTGGCTGAACAGCTAGGGAAGATCATGGGCAAAACGCCTCGCTTTACGGGCGCGGAGGCTCCGGACGCCCTCTTGGGAGATAGTCGGCGCTTGTGCGCGGAATTTGGCCGCCCGTGCGTTGACCCAGAGCAGATGTTGCGCACGGTGGCCGAGTGGGTCATGGCCGGCGGTCCGAGCTTGGGTAAACCAACCGGATACGAATCCCGCAGCGGGCAATTTTAGCAATGGCCGAGCGGATCGCCGAGGTGGCTGCCAAGTCCGTCGAGGCGCTGTTGATAGGCGGCACGGGAGCGAGTGCGCTGCGGGACGGTCAATTGTTGTGGTCGTTATCGCATTTGTGGGATCAGCCGCGCTATCGAGGGCTAGCCGAGCAGGTGGCCGAGGGCAGTGAACGCGACGAGGCTGCGGTTCGCGGGTCTCTTGCGTTGGCCGAGGGACTGGCGGCCTGTGGATATTGGGAGCAGGCGCGGACGCTCGTGCTGCATAGCTTGGCGCGTTGCGACGCGGCGGATTACGTCGGCGAGTCGCCAGAGGGGCAACCCATGCCCAAGGGGGCTCGCTGCCTCAACGACTGGGCGCAGGTGCTGAGCGTGTGTACGCACCTTTTGCACTCCTGTGCCGACCGCGAGCTGCAAATAGCAGCCGCTCGCGCCGTAGCTGCTATCTTGAACTACCACTACCACCCGGACTTGGGTGGGGTGCTCTTTGCCGTCCGCGGCGACTTCTTCCACTTTGACGAGTACTGGGGAACCTGCGTCTATAGCGAGGCGGCCCTCGCCGCGCTGACTGCGATGTTGGATGAAGCCGGTCGCCGTGGGGAGACGCACCTCCGCGCCTTGGCGGGGCGCTACCTGCGCCAACACGTAGAGGCCGCTTGGAATCCGGCTACGGGCGGCATCCGCCGCGAGTACAGTTTGGGCGTCTGGAGTGATGAAAGGCTTGGGGCCGTCCAAGCCGCAGCCGTAGGTGCCTTGGCGACGTTGCACCGCTATCAGGGCGGCGATTGGGAGGCTGAATGGCTGGAGCGAGTGCGCGATTATCAAAGGAACTGCCCCACCGATCCGCTCGCCGAGTTGCGCTACTTAGTTCGTTGCACGCGGGAACCGAAGAAAAACTTGACATTGTGAAGTGAGAAAGCCATTCTGACCACAGGCGTTTGGGAATTCGTAATTCGTAATTCGCAATTCCTAATTCGTAATTGACCAGTCAGGAGGTCCATCATGATCGTCTATCACGGCACGACGCGCCGCGCTGCGCGTCAGATTGCCCGCGATGGCTTTCAGCCGCGGTCGCCCTCGCGACGGGTGTGGTTTTCGCGGGGCAAGAGTTACGCCAAGCAGCGGGCACACTCCAAATCGCGGCACACGCGAGATCGCCCCGTTGTGCTGACCGTAGATCTCGACTTGAAAACTCTGCGCCAGCGCTACGGCAGTCGGCAGGTGCGCGAAAGCGGCGGGGTCATCTCGATCAATGGAGCCATTCCCGCGTCTTCGCTGCGCAGCCACTACGGGCTGGGCCTCCCGGAGACTGCTGAGGAAATCGCTCGCTGGGTCAACGCCGTCTTGGGCGTCAAGGCGCACAAGGGCGTCAGCGCCCGCCACGAGGGCGTCTTGCGCCTGACCCGCTGGATTGACAACCGGCTGGCGACCCGGCCTACTGCGCGGATCGGCGAGAAGGAGTTGCTCGCCCGCGCCGCGCAGTGGATCCCCGACCACTTTGCCGGGGTGGAGATTGACTTCAAGCACTTGCGGGTCTGGCCCAAGGTGGCGCGGGAAGCTGAAGCGCAGCAGGCTGCGTTCGAAATTACAGTACCCGTCGATAACCGCGAGGAAGAGGCTATCGCTTGCTTGGATTCGGACAAGCCGCAGCGGCAGGTGCGCGGCCTCCAGTTCTTGGCCGACCTAGACGACCCAGACCTGTTCGAGTGGTGCGTATTGCTGCTCGGCGAGAGCCAGCCGCAAAGCGCGGTCGGCATCCTCAAGGTGATGCGGCATTGCGAGGACGTTCAGCCGGAGGTGTTGGTTCCGTACGCGGAAAGCGAGCACAAGGCGGTGCGCGGCGCGGCTATTGAGGTGCTGGTCCTGCGCAGTGGGGAGGAGGCCCCAAAGTGGTTTTGGCGCGGCCTGACCGATCCGGTGCCGCACGTGCGGCTGAGCGCGGCCAAGTTTCTCGACCGCCTCGACCCGCGCACGCATCGCGACAGCTTTGAGGCCGCGCTCTACGATCCGCACCCGCAGGTGGCGCAAGCGGCGCGCAAGCTGACGCAGCACATGGGGTTTGAGCCGTTGGCTTGGTGAAGACTCAGTAGCCAAGGTAGTCCCCGATAAGGTCAGGTGCTCGCGCTGCAAAATCCTTCTCGTGCAGGAGCGCAGCCATCACTCTTCTCCAGTTTTCTAGAATTCTACTCGCCCGCCTGTTCGGCCAAGTAGTGCTTAGCTGTTTCGTCGGCGGGGTTGATCGCTATGATTTGCTGGTAGTGTTCGCGGGCGCGGGGGACGTCGTGGCGGATGGCGGCGCTGGCGGCTAGGGCGTGGAGGATGTTGAGGTCTTGGGGTAGGCGTTTGAGTAGATGGGCAAGCTGTAGCTCAATGTCTTCGATGTAATCGGGGACCTCGCGCTGCTCATCTTTTGGTGTCTTCTCGTCCGGTTTGAGTGCCGAGATCAACGTCCCCACCATCCCGAAAGTTCCCCCCAGCCCCCCGGTTCCCCGGCGGGACTGGAATGGGACTTGGATGTCGAGCGCGGTAAGGCTCAGGGATGCGGCTTCGACAAAGGCGGTGGCGGCCTCGGCATAGCGCCCGGCTTCGGCGAGTGCGCTGCCCAAGTTGTAGTAGATGGCTGGATTGTTCAGCCCATAGGCGGCAAGCTCGGCGTAGATGGCTAGCTCGCGGTCGCGGTCGTTTGCCGCAAAGGCGGCAGTGGCTTGGTCGCGGAGGGTGCTGAGATGGTCTTCTACTTTGTGCAGGACCGCGATGGCCGCCGAGGCGGGGCGGGGGACCAGCAGGGTTAGCTGGCCGCGCGGGTCGTGGCTCAAGACCGGGGTCTGGACGGTGGAGGGCAGTCCCTCGTCGGCTAGGGCCGTGGCGATTTTTTGCACGTAGTGGGGTGAGCGGGTACGGAGGAGGGGCTGCCAGCTATCGAGCTGATAGGTTGTGCCCGCGAAGTGGTCCCAATCCGCTAGGGTCAGGAAACGGCGCAGCAGGTCTTGTAGGGACTGGCTTTCGGCGACGAAGAAGGAGAAGGCATACTCCTCGCCCCGGTAAACGTTCACCAGATAGGAGCGCAACTCGCGCTGGACGACGAGGGTATCGCCGAAGTAGCGGGTAAAGGCCAACAGATGCCACAGCGGCAACTCTTCGCTGGCTTTTGCGAGGGCTTGGGCGATGGTGCAGGTTGCGAGGGCGTCTGCGTGGTAGCGGACTTCGACTTGGTCGATGAAGGCTTGGGGATCGACGTTGCGGCGTGCCAGCTCGGCGGCGACGTTGGCTAGGTAAGGGGCCTGATAGTTGGCGCGGTCTAGGGTGAGGGCGCGGACGAGATCCTCGTCGTGATAGGCGGCGAAGTGGTCTGGCTGCACGTTTAATCGAGCGGCAAGCGCCGACGCGGGCGCTCCTCTTCTTTGGGGCGTTCTAAGCGGTCGGCCCCGCTGGTCGCTTGGCGGTAGAGGCGGACGAAACTCCGGCCCACCCACCAGACGAGGACGAGCAACGCGGCGATAGCGTAGGCCGAATGGCGGCCTTGGAGGTCGGTGAGGTACTCCCAAACAATATCCATTGCCCGTCGATTGTAGCCCCTACTAGAGACAGACGCAAGCCAATTCGCCGGGCACTTCTAGTCTGGCTATATTTGAAGCGGTTTCACAACTCCATTCCAACAACCAACTAAAATGACCAACAAACATCGCGTAGCCCTAGGGGCCATTTTCACCGAGTGCAATCAATTCGGCGGCGAGCCGATTGATTTGTCGTGGTTTGAGCGCTATGAGTTGCGGCGCGGGCGCGACGTGCTCGCAGCCGAAGACGGGGTGGTCGGCGGTATGCTCAGCGTGCTGGCGGCGCGCGGCGTGGAAGTTGCGCCGCTGTTGTTTGCCAGCACCTGTCCCGGCGGGCCGCTGACGCGGGCTTGTTACGACCCGCTCAAGGAAGAGCTTTTGGCGCGGCTCAAGGAAGAGCTCCCGGTAGATGGAGTCCTTATGCCGCTACACGGGGCGGCGGCGGTGGAGGGTGGCGTCGATTTGGAAGGGGATTTGCTGGCTGCCGTGCGGGATGTCGTCGGAGACACCGTGCCTATCGTCGCTACGCTCGATTTGCACGCCCATATTTCCGCGCAGATGATGGGCGCTGCCGACGGCTTGGTGGCTTGGGAGACCTATCCGCATCGCGATGCCTTTTCCACGGGCGAGCGCGGAGCGCGCTTGCTGTGCGATGCGCTCGCTGGCGCGTGCAAACCCGCGATGGCCATGGCCAAGGTGCCAGTGCTCACCGGGGCCATTCACGGCTCGACCGAGGACGACGACCCCTTCGCGCAAGTGATGGCCTTAGCCAAGGCCGGTGAGCAGCGCGACGGCATCCTCTCGACGAGTGCGATCTTGGTGCATCCCTATCTCGATTTTGCTGGCATGGGTAGCGGTGGGCTAGTGATTGCCGACGGCGACTTTGCCAAGGCCGAAGCGCTCGCCCGCGAGTTCGCTGCGGCGTACTGGGAGCGGCGCTTTGCCTTAGAGCCAGAGATGCACGCGCCCGCAGATGCCGTGTGCGCTGGCTTGGCCGTCGAGGGCGGTCCGGTGGTGTTGGTGGAGGCTGCGGATTGCTGCGGCGGGGGAGCGGCTGGCGATAGCGTGGCGGCGCTGGCGGCGCTGATGCAAGCGGAGTTGGACGGACCGGCGCTGGTGCCTTTGGTCGATGCCCGCGCGGCTGCGGCCTGCCATCAAGCTGGCGTTGGGGCCGAGGTGGAGTTGACGCTGGGGCATGGGCACGATCCGCGTTGGGGACAGCCGATTGTCGTGCGCGGTCGGGTACTGCGGTTGAGCGATGGCCGTTTCCGCTATCAGGGCGGTATCTGGGAAGGGGTCGAAGGGCAGATGGGGCCGGCGGCAGTGCTCGCGCTGGGACAGATCCAGGTGCTGTTGGCGTCGCATCCGACCTATGAGTGGGATGGCGAGCAGTTTGCGGCGCTCGGGATGGACGCGGCGCAAGCGCGCTTTATCGTCGCCAAGAATCCCATGAACTATCGCCTCGCCTTTGGACCAATGGCCCAGGCCGTTTTTGTGCTCGACACGCCGGGACCGACGCCGGCGACGGTGCGGCATCTGCCCTTTGTCCGGCGGGCGCGGCCCTTTTTTCCGCTGGATTCGGATATGGAGTTGGAGATGGAGGTTTTGCGTGCGGAGGCGCGATAGGTCATTGGGAATGCCAGAGCTGAAGCGGTGTCCACTTTGCCATGTGGCTGAAGTCGAGGTCGGTCGCCAGCATAACTAGTTTGTGGCGAATGCATATCTGGGCGAGCAGTGCGTCGATGGTTCCAATCTGAATGCCGTGGCGGCGGCACTCGTTGCGCAACTCGGCTGCGTCAATGTAGTCGTCGCGCCCGGGCGCAATCATGGCGAGCGCCCCGAACCGTTCGACGATCTGCGCTTTGGCTCTCGGTCCCTGAAAGCCCTGCAATAACTCCTGCAAGACGATTCCAGTCGTGTAAATCGATTCTCCACCACCGAGCGCCTCCCGCAGACGCTGGATCTCGGGTTCTTTGGGAATTGTATCCCGTCGCAAGGCCAGCGACCAGACGCTTGTATCCACAAACAGCGTCACTCACGGCTCCGTTCGCGTTTGTAATCAAAGCTGTCGTCCCAGTACAATTTGCCAAAAAGATCCAAGAGCCGTTCCTGCTCTCGGCGCGCGATGAACTCCTGCAAGGCGCGGTTGACGGTCGCCTTCTTGGTCTTCTCGCCGCCGACTTCCAGCGCTCTGTTGAGTAACTCTGGGTCTATCGCCAAGTTTGTCGCCATTGTGTTATCTCCTACACATATAGTTACACACAAATTAATTACAACCGTGTGTCGCGGTCAAGCTGCTTCTCATCAACCTTCATTTGCGCGGCCCATTCCATGTTAGGGTGCCCAAGTGGCTAATTGTTGGCTGAGATAGTCGATGTATATTATGGCCGCATTGCTTCTGGATGGCGACGCAAGCGAGGAGATCCGGCTAGATCACACGCGAGAGAGGATGGACTGACACAGATGAAAAAATTAATCGCAGCCATCGACCGAGAATGGGTGGCCGAGCGGACCCGGGAATTGGTCGATATTTACAGCGTAACCATGGCCGAAGCCGAAGTGTGCCGTGCATATCACGACATGATGCGCGAGGTCGGCTTAGCGGTCGATGTGCGAGAAGTGACTCCGGGGCGCAACAACCTCTACGCGCGCATTGCGGGCCGGGGGGATGGCCCCGCGCTGATGCTCAATGGCCATCTCGACACCATTCCCGTGGGATCCTGCCCGCCCGCTCGCCGCGAGGGCAACCGCGTGTACGGCCGAGGGGCGACTGACATGAAGGGGGGCATGGCTGCGGCGCTGGGCGCGGTCAAGGCGCTGTTGGAAAGCGGGGTGGAATTGCAGGGCGACTTGTGGCTGACGGCGATTGTGGGGCACGAGGAGGTCGAGGCGCAAAAGGACGGGCCGCTGGCCCTGATCGCCGACCGCAACAGCGGCCGGATTGGCGGCGACCGGATCTTGATCGTCGAGGGGCGCGACGCGCTGTGGGTGATGAGCATGGGGTCTATGGTCTTTACCATTGCGCTCGAATCGGACGCTGGCGGTAAGCACACCCAGTACGTGCCCTTTGCGGAAAATCCGCTCCGCTTTGTCGGCGCGCTTATCGAACGGATCCACCAGTATCAACTCGAACTCGACGCGGGGCCGGCACACGCCTTGGCCGGTGCCGAGCGAATCGACTTAGGCATCGTCGCCGGGGGCGACTATTTCAATCGCACGCCGCTGTGCTGCACGCTGACGGGGACCCGGCGCTGGCTGCCGGGGCGCACTGCGCCGCAGGTATTGGCGGAGTTAGAGGATCTAGCGCGACCGTTGGCCGAGGCTGGGGGATTGGGCCTGCGGGTCGAGATGGAGCACGAGCGCGAGCCGTTTGAGACGCCTGCCGACGATGCGGCCGTGCAAGCGGTGGGGAGGGCACACGAGCAAGTGACCGGCCAAGAGGCAGAGCTGGTGGGGATGCGGATTGTGGGGGACGCCAATTTATACGTGCATGGGACAGGGGTGCCGACCTTTTACTACGGTCCCTCCAACGAGACGGCGCACGCGGATGTGGAATGGGTGGAAGTGGATCGGCTGGAGCGGGCGGCGCAAGTGTACGCGCTGGCCGCAGCCGACTACTGCGGCGTCGCGTCCCCGGATTAAATGTTATGGATATCCAAGCGATTCGCCGCGATTTCCCCGCGCTGGAGCAGTACACTTGGTTCCAGAATGGGGGAGTGAGTATTACGCCGGTGCCGGTGGCCGCTGAGTACACGCGCTGGACGGAAGAGATGGTGCGGCGGGGGCCTTTGCACATCGTCTATCCAGAGGAAGAGTATCCCCGGCGCAAGATGGCGATGGAGCGGCTGGCGCAGTTTTTCGGCGTGGCGGCTGGGGAGTTGGCATTGATGCGGGGGGTCAGCGAGGGGTTTCAGACGGTGGTGCGGGGGCTGGAGTGGGCGGCTGGGGACGAGATTGTGATCAGCGCGGACGAGGAGGCGGCGCTGCTTTTACCGGCCCTGCACTTGCGGGATTTGTACGGGGTCGAGGTGGTGAAGGTGCCGCTGATTGACGACGACGATGGGCAAGTGCAGGCCGTGGAGGAGCGGTTGGGGGAGCGGACTAAACTGGTGGCTCTGAGCCATGTGACGACGGACTTGGGATTCCGTCTGCCAGTGGAGCGGATTTGCGCGGTAGCGCGGGCGCGGGGGGTGCGTAGCTTTTTGGATCTGGCGCATTCGGCGGGGCTGTACCCTTTGGACTTGCACGCGCTGGGATGCGATTTTGCCGGTTTGCTCTCCTATAAGTGGATGTACGCGCCCTATGCAGCGGGATTGCTCTACGTGCGGCAGGAGGCCCTCGACGCGGTGCAGGTGCGCTATGCGGGTGGGCGGGCTGAACAGTGGTTGGACCCGGTGGCGGACACCTTCGCGCTGCGCGAGACGGCTGAGCGCTTTCAGTACGGGCCTTGGTGCTGGCCGCTGGTGCTGGCTTGGGCCTTTGCCGTTGAGTATCTATCGGCCATCGGGCTGGAGGCGATCTGGGCGCGGACGGTGGCGTTGGCTGGGCGGCTGAAGGAAGGGCTGGCGCAGATTCCGGGCGCAGTGCTCTACACTCCGCGCTCCCCACAGCGGTCTGCGGCGTTGGTCAGCTTTGGACTGGCGGGATGGAAGGGAGAGGAGTTGAGCCAGGCCCTGCGCGAGGAGTGGAACATGGTCATCAAGCCGCTGCCGCACGGGCGCGAAGGCTTGCGCGCTAGCATTACCTTTTTCCTACTGGAATCCGAAATCGACGAACTGCTCGCGGCGCTGGGCAGCTTGGCCAAGCAAAGGAGCTAGGCGTGGGGACTCAACTGGCCGGAGAGCTTGCGAAAACAGAGCCGCAAATCGTCTAATGCAGAGTGGGACTGTTCCCCATAGCGAAAGGAATCCCGTTGGCCTCACAACCAGTTGGACCAGCCGCTGAATCTTCCCAAGTGGGGCACGGCTTTGGCACCGCGCCTGTTTTTCTCGCATCGATCAGCACGATCCTCGGGGCGATTCTCTTTCTGCGGTTCGGCTACGCGGTTGCGCATGTCGGCCTCTGGGGGAGCCTCATGATCATCGTCCTCGGGCATCTGGTGACCATTCCCACGGTCTTGGCGGTGTCTGAGATCGCAACGAATCGTCGCGTGGCGGGGGGCGGCGCGTACTACATTATCAGCCGCTCTTTTGGCACCAGCATCGGCGGCGCGATTGGGCTTGCGTTGTACCTATCTCAGGCGATCTCGATTGCCTTCTACTTGGTCGCCTTCGCAGAGGCATTTGAGCCTGTGTACGAATGGGTCGCCGCGACGTACGCAGTAGAAGCTGATCCGCGTTGGGTGAGCTTGCCTTGTACAGTCTTGCTGGCCGTACTGATGCTCATTAAAGGTGCCGGCCTCGGCGTTAGGGCGCTGTGGATCGTCAGCGTGATTTTGGGGGCATCCATTGCCGCATTCCTCTTAGGGCAGGCTCCCGAGTCGATCCGTCCCGACGGGTTGGATCTGACCGCTCGCATCGAAGGTGGAGATGCCTTCGGTATCGTCTTCGCAACGTGCTTTCCGGCCTTTACAGGCATGATCGCGGGCTTGGGACTTTCCGGCGATCTGAAGAATCCCCAGAAGAGCATCCCGCTCGGCATAATCGGCGCGACGCTGGCGGGCATGGTCGTGTACGCGTTGGTCGCCATCAAGCTCGCCCAGAGCGCGACGCCGGAAGTCCTCGCCGCCGATCAGTTCGTCATGGCGCAGATCGCCCTGTGGGGGCCGGCAATCTATATGGGATTGGGTGCTGCCGCTTTATCATCTGCCCTTGGTTCGATCCTCGTCGCTCCCAGAACCCTGCAAGCGCTAGCGCGCGACAACGTGCTGCCCGTGCCAAAGCTGAATCGCCTGCTAGAGAAAGGCTGGGGCAGAGCACAGGAGCCGGTGTCTGCGACCTGCGTGTCGAGTGCCATCGCCATCGCATTCGTCGTTTTGGGAGACATCGACTTTATCGCCCATATTCTCAGCATGTTCTTCATGGTGACCTACGGTGCCCTTTGCTCGGTATCATTCCTCGAATATTTCGCTGGCAATCCGTCGTATCGCCCTACCTTCCACTCGCGCTGGTACCTGTCGCTAGTGGGCGCAGTGATGTGTGGTCTGATGATGATCCAGATGAACGTGCTATACGCGTTTGTCGCGATCGCTCTCATGGTGGCGACTTACTTCGGACTGCGACGCACGCGGCGGGGAGAGCGCGACCTGACGGCGATCTTGCAGGGGACGATGTTCCAACTGACGCGCCGGTTGCAGATCACGCTGCAGAAGAACCGCGCGGTGAAATCGGAAGGGGGCTGGCGGCCCTCGATTGTCGCGGTGACCCGTTTCGGGGAACGCCGGCTGGGGCACTTCGATCTGCTGCGCTGGATCAGCCATCGGCATGGGTTCGGGCACTTCATTCAGTTCTTTCAGGGCGAATACTCGTTCACTGAAGAAATCGAGGCCCGCATGCAGAAGGGGAGACTGATCGAGCGGGCCGAGGTTAGCGGGGCGGGCATTTTCGTGGATTCCCTGATTTGTCCTTCGTTCCAGATGGTGCTGGCGCAGACGCTCCAGATGCCAGGGATCTCGGGCTTGCCCAACAACTGCGTTCTGCTCGAGTTCGACAAAGAGCATCCAGAAGAGATCAAAGAGACCGCGCAGGGCGCGCTCCTTGCAGCGGAATCGATGATTAATGTCCTGATCCTGCGGTCGACGAACTACCGTTTTGGCTATCGGTCCTCGATTCACTTATGGGTGACTGAGGAGAATCTTGCCAACGCTCCGCTGATGCTGCTTTTGGCGTACATCATCGTGGGGCATCGAGAGTGGAGACACGCCGATATTCGGCTCTTCGCGTGCTTCGATTCTGGAGACGGAGGACGCGAAACGCAGAAGCTCTCCAGTTTGATGACCGAAGGACGATTGCCGATCTCTAAGCACAATGTGACGTCGGTTCATTGTGCGACTAGTGAATCCCTTGAATTTGAGGTGTCTCTCCGATCCTCTAAGGCCGATTTGGTCATCGCGGGCCTGACCGATGCCGACATCAAATCGGGCGAGGCGGAGCAAACGCTCCAGTGCTACGACGGGGCGAACGATGTGCTGTTTGTCCATGCGAGCGAGCCGGTCTTGATCGAGTAATCGGTTGCTTGCGCGGCACCCATCATCGAAGGAGTAGGGGCTTGAAAGAGCAGAGCAAGTCGTTCAAGGGCAGCGTTGACCGGATGTTCGCGGCGGCGGCCGCCACGATGGAGCTCGAGCCGGGCCTCGCCGACCAGATCAGGACGTGCAACTCCGTGTTCCAGGTCAGCTTCCCCGTTCACATACGGGGCGAGTTTCGGGTATTTACCGGTTGGCGCGCCGTCCACAGCGAGCACTTCCTGCCGGTAAAAGGCGGCATCCGCTATGCGCCGATCGCCGACCAAGACGAGGTCGAGGCCCTGGCCGCCCTGATGACCTACAAGTGCGCCATCGTCGATGTCCCGTACGGAGGCTCTAAGGGTGCCCTGCAACTCGACCCGCGTGACTACGACGCGGCCGAGCTCGAGCTGATCACTCGCAATTTCACGATGGAGCTGGTGAAGAAAGGCTACATCAGCCCCAGCCTCAACGTGCCGGCTCCCGACATGGGTACGGGCGCACGCGAGATGGGGTGGATTGCGGATGCCTACCGCGCCCTGTATCCCAATGACATCAATGCCGTCGCCTGTGTCACCGGCAAACCTGTGCACATGAGCGGAATCCGCGGTCGCAACGAGGCGACGGGGCGCGGGGTGCAGTACGCCCTCAGAGAATTCTTCCGCCATCCCGAAGATGTGCAGAAGGTTGGGATGGATGGAGACCTAGAGGGCAAGCGCGTAATCGTCCAGGGCTTGGGCAACGTCGGGTATCACGCCGCGAAGTTCCTGTCCGAAGAGGATGGCGTCAGGGTGGTTGCTGTCATTGAGCGCGAGGGGGCCGTGGTGTGTGAGGACGGGCTAGACATCGAGCAACTCGCCACCTATCGCCGCGAAAAGAGCGGTGGCCAGGGATTTCGGGACTCCGAGTTCGTGGAGGACGGCAGCTTTTTGCTGGAAGCAGACTGCGACATCCTGATCCCTGCGGCTACTGAATCGGTGATTACTGCGGAAAACGCCGAGCGCATCCAGGCACCGCTGATCGCCGAGGCCGCCAACGGTCCGATCACTTTCGAGGCAGACAAAATCCTGCGCGATCGCGGCAAGGTGATGATTCCGGACGCTTATCTGAACGCAGGAGGTGTGATAGTCTCCTACTTTGAATGGATCAAGAACCTATCCCACATCCGCTTCGGCCGCATGGACCGGCGTATCGACGAGTTGCGCGGACAGCGCATTGTCGAGGCCATCGAGACGGCGGTCGGCAAACCCCTTCCCGCAACCCAGCGGCACGACCTGATGCGCGGAGCCGACGAACTGGACTTGGTGCGATCTGGCCTAGACGATACCATGCGGCAGGCGTACAACGAGATGCGCGAGATGTTTTTGAGCCATGACAAGGTGCATGACCTGCGCACTGCGGCGTACGTCGTGGCGATTGAGAAGATCGCGCAGAGCTACCGGGAGATGGTGTACTGATGGTGCCTCTGCCCTGCTCGCGGAGGCTTGCGTGTCAGCATTGCTTTTTTCTTACTTGAGGCCGAAATCGACCACCTACTCGCGGCGTTGGGCCGCTTGCAAAGGAGCTAGGCGTGAAGGTCGCGCTCATTCCGCATCGCCAAAGACCGCGCGTCGCAGCGTGTCGTTCAACCGCGTCTGCCAGCCTGGACCACTGTTGCGGAAATGCTCCGCAAGGTCGGCGTCAAGACGGATCGATATGTGCTTTTTAATCGGAGCTTTCTGCTTGCCACGGGTGCGCCGATAGCGCTCGACGATGTGGGGGACGACCTCACTGGCCGGGCGCATACGAGCAATCTCTTCAGGGGTAAGTTCTCGCGTGTTTGGATCGGCGGCGATGCCAGCGCGGATGGCAGTGTCTTCCTCTGAGGTCGGGAGGACGATGTCATGCTTGATTTTTGACATAGTTGTGGGCCTCTCTTCTAGTGGCTTTGCGCAGGCTGATGATGCGGATGTTGTCGCCGCGCTCTGTGAAGACGACGAAGTAGAGAACCGCACCGATAAAACCTATGGCGATCCAGCGCGGTTCGGCGTGATTTTCGTCCACGTCGAGCGCGGCGGTGTCCCATTCAAAAGCGACCATGTCGGCAAAATCAGCGCCGTGTTTCGCCAAATTGGCTTGTCGCTTGCCTTCGTCCCATTCGTACATTGATTATCGCCGATTAATACTATAAATGTATATACGATCTGGTGATTGTCAAATTCACAACATGGAATTGGCCGTGCCGCATGGGTACGAGGGCTTGCGCGTCAGCATCGCCTTTTTCTTACTTGAGGCCGCAACCGACCACCTACTCGCGGCGTTGGGCCGCTTGCAAAGGAGCTAGGCGTGAAAATCACCAAAGTAGAAACCATTCAGATAGAAACCCCGCGCTACTACGGCCACATCTCCGGGCACGTGCTGGTCAAGGTCTTTGTCGATGACGGCCCGGTCGGCTGGGGCGAGGCGTCCGACAGTCGCGCCGAGGATTTGGCGGCCATTGCCCGGCAGTACAACGAGTTGTTGGTGGGGCGGGACGCTGGGGCCATTACCGAGATCAACGAGCTGTTGCGCGGCCACGCCTTCCACAGTTCAGTGACCAATCTCCATCTCGCCTCGGCGATTGATCTGGCGCTCTACGATCTCCACGGCAAGGCCCAAGGGGTGCCGGCCTATCGGCTTTTGGGCGGCAAGATGCGGGAGAAGCTCTATTGCTGCTATCCGATTTTTGGCTGGCAGGTAAAAGAGGACTTCGAGCGCACGCTGAGCTATCTCCAGCGGCTGCTCGACTTGGGCCACCACCTGTTCCGCTACTACGTGTCGGGCGATAGTGCGCTCGACGACCGCTTCTTAGCCGAGGCTAAACGCCGCTTCGACGACCGGCTCAAGCTCAAGTCCATCGACTTTTCCGGGCGTTTCACCGATTGGGAGACGGCCGTCCGCTACGCCGATGTCCTGCGCCACCACGCGCCCTATCACTTTGAGCAGCCCTCGCGCAGTCTGCGGGTCTCGGCCGAATTTGTGCGGCGCGTTGACCTGCCGGTGAGCTGGCACATCAATAGCCTAGAACTGGGCATGGAAGCCATTGAAAAAAGGGCCTGCACGGCCTTTAACGTCGCCTGCGTCTGCGGCGGCCCGACCCATATCCGCCGACTTTTCGCCCTAGCGGAAGCGGCTGGGTTCCGCTGCTTGATCGGCACGGACCAAGAATCGACGCTGGGGGTGTCGGCGCAGGTCAGCCTTGGCATCGCCATGCCCAACACCAACTTGCCCTGCGACCCCATGGGGCCGGTGCTGTACACGGCTTCGCCGGCCGTGGAAAGGGTGCGGGCCGAGGGCAGCTACCTGTATCCGTTTGAAGGGCCGGGCTTGGGCGTGGAGATTGACGCGGACAAGCTGCACACCCTGACGGTGGCGACGGCCTGAGCGCCCGTCGCATCCCACCTCTGCGTCCATCTGCGTTCATCTGCGGATACATTGCCGCCGCACGCCAACCGCTGGGGGTTTGACCTTTTGCCGGTTGTGCCGCAGTATATATCCTTTCGTCAATACTTGAGTTACATACATAAACAGGAGAGAGCAATGAGCGAGGAAAACCGCGCAACCTGGGCCGACAATTGGCTCGGGTACCGGGAGGAAATCAAGGTCGTCGATGTCACAATCCGCGATGGCGGCTTGATGAACGACCACCAGTTCACTGACGAGGTAGTAAGAGGCGTGTACGAGGCCTGCGTCGAGTCTGGGATCGACTATATGGAGATCGGCTATATCAACTCGCGGGAGCAATTTCCGCCCGGCGAGTTTGGGCCGTGGAAGCACTGCCGCGAGGAGGACATCCGCCGCATCGTCGGCGACAACAACACCTCGCTGAAGTTGGCGGCCATGGCCGACGCCGAAAAGAGCGATTACAAGACGGACATCCTGCCGGCGTCCGAAAGCGTGTTGGACATGATCCGCGTGGCCACCTATATCCACCAGATGCCGCTGGCATTGGACATGGTCAAGGACGCGTCCGACAAGGGCTATGAGACGACCTTAAACTTAATGGCCGTTTCCACCGTGCCGGAGTCCGAGGTCAAGGGTGCGCTGGAAATGCTGGTGCGTTCAGACGTGGGGGCTGTGTACGTGGTCGATAGCTTTGGCTCGCTCTACAGCGAGCAGATCCGCGCGCTGTGCAACATGTTTTTCGAGTACTGCGAGGGCACCCAGATCGAGGTCGGGATCCACGCCCACAACAATCGGCAACTGGCCTTTGCCAATACCATCGAAGCCGTGGTCTTGGGGGCCAATTGTGCGGACGCGAGTTTTGCCGGCTTGGGTCGCGGCGCGGGCAACTGCCAGATGGAGCTTTTGTTGGGCTTTTTGCACAACCCGAAATTTCGCTTGCGCCCCGTGCTCAAGTGCATTGAGGAGCACGTTGAGCCGCTGCGCGCTGCGCTGCTGTGGGGTTACGATTATCCCTACATGATCACTGGCCTACTCAACGAGCATCCACGAGCCGGCATGGCTTTCAACGCCTCTGAGGACCGGGGCAAGATCGTCCAGTTCTACGACCAGATGAAAGAGCAGGAGTGAGCCTGTTCAGTACCAGAGATAGCTAGCGTTGAAGGCGATGATCAAGCCCGTGACCTCGGCTTTGATCGCTTGGTCGCCGATCGCAGCCTCGGCGCTTGGCGCGCCCCAGCCGACGGTGCCTTTGAGCATCCAGTGCCTGCGCACCTCGTAGCCTATGCTGCCGGCCAGTCCGAGGCCGTCGAGGACGTTGTCGCCCCCGTCGTCCCAGCGCGCGGTGCCGATGACGGCTTCGACAAAAGGTGATGGCGCGCGTTTTCTGAAGAAATAGGTCGCGCTAAAGCCGTCGATTTCAAAGCTGGTGTTGCCCCTTTTGACCTCGGTGCCGAGGAGCTTGGTCTCGTCGTCGTCGGTGTCGCTGCCTAAGTCCAAGACCCAGCCTAAGACGAGGTGGTCGGTGAGGCCGTAGCCAAACTGGAGGGCCATCCCGAATGCCGAGTCGCTGTCCTTGTGCCGGGAAGGCTCGCCGGCGATGAGCCACTCTTGCTCGATGGACTGGTAGCTCGGCCCAAGGCCCAAACCGAACAGAAACCCCTCGCGTTTTCCATCAAAGGCGTAGGTGGTCAGCGGCAGAGTTAGCAAGAGAGCGAAAAGAGGCATGGCGCGTTGCATGGTGAAGCTCCATTCAGAGGTGTGAGGTTGGATAGGCAAAAAAGAGGGGCTTAAGCGGGCTGTCAAATTATCTAACACCGCTACCGGCGATAAGTGCCACCTCGTAGCGGCGAGATAGCCCAAAGCGTAACACGAACCCGCTCCGCAGCGGGCGGTAGAAGGAGCCTGTGTCATGCGAGAACACTCGGTGCGCCGCTCATTGCAAATCTACGAGCGCGCCAAAGCGCTCATCCCCGGCACCACCCAGCTCATCAGCCGGCGGCCGACCCGGGCCGCGTTTGGCGTCAGCCCCATCTACGCCGAGCGCGCCAAAGGCTGTCGCATCTGGGATGTGGATGGCAACGAATACATCGATTGGACCAGCGCCGTGGGGCCGGTGATCTTGGGCTATGCCGACGAGGTGGTTGATGCCGCGGTCCGCGCCCAGATCGACCGGGGGACCATCTACAGCATCGTCCAAGAGTCGGCCGTGGAGCTGGCCGAGGAGTTGGTGCGGATTGTGCCCTCGGCGGAAATGGTGCGCTACTGCAAGGGCGGAGGCGAGGCCTGCACCGTTGCGGTGCGGATCGCGCGTGGGGTCACTGGCCGCGACAAAGTGCTGTTTTGCGGGTACCACGGCTGGCACGACTGGTACCAGGCCGCCAACATCGGGGCCGAGCGGCTAGACACTCATCTCTTCAATGGCATTGAGCCGATTGGCGTGCCCCGCTGTTTGGAGGGCACGGCCCTGCCTTTTACCTATGGCGATGTCGATGAACTCACCGCCCTGCTCGAAGAGCACGCCGGCGAGTTGGCCTGTATCATCATGGAGCCGATGCGCTCCGACGAGCCGCCGCCGGGCTACTTAGAAAAGGTGCGGGAGTTGGCGTCGCACTACGGGGTGGTGCTCATCTTCGACGAAGTCTCGTCGGGGTTTCGCGTGGCCTTGGGTAGTGCTCAGGAATATACGGGTGTGACACCGGATATGTCCGTTTTTGCCAAGGCCATCTCCAATGGCTATCCAATGGGTGCGGTGGTCGGCAAGCGGGAGTTTATGACCCCGGCTGCGCAGATGTTTATCTCCAGTGCCTATTGGGACGACAACATCGGCGTGGCGGCTTCGCTGGCGACCTTGCGCGAGTTGGAGCGCCGCGATGCCGTAGGCCACTTCCAGCGCATCGGCGCCTTCTTTAAGGAGCAGATTGACGCGGCGGCCGCAGCTGTCGGGCTCGACGCTAGTTGCGAGGGAGTGGCGGCGCATCCGCGCATTCGCTTGGGCGCGGCGGATGCTGCAACGGCTGCCAAGGTCAACACGCTGTTTATCCAAGAGAACGCCCGCCGCGGCGTGATCTTGGCGACTGGATTTATGTTCAACTGCGCTCACGGCGAGGCCGAGGTCGAACAGACCGCGGCTGTGGTGCGGGAGAGTTTTGCTGTTATCGCCGAGGGGTTGGAGCGCGGGACGTTGGACGAATTGCTCGAAGTACCGCCGCAGGAGGATCTTTTCCGCCGGCTAGTGCGCTAAAGTCTGGGGAGTAAGCTCGGCAAAAACGGCGATTAAGCGGGGGAAGAAGGCGGCGAAGGTCGGGTAGCGGTCGCGCTGGGATTCGTATGATTCGAGGCGGCTGGCGATGGCGTGGATATAGCGGAAGCCGCGCCCGGATTCTTCGCGCAGGGCCCGGCGACCTGCTTCCGCGCCGAGGTGATGGTGGGCAAGGCGCGCGGTGATGGCGCGGATGAGGTGTTCATTGGCGCAGTCGAACCAGTGCGTATAGCCGATGGTGGCCATCTGTTCGGCTAGCGGGGCGAATAGGTCGGCATGGGGCCTCAGCATGGGATAGTACTCCTCGCTGAGGGGGTTGACGAAGGCGTGGCTGAACTCGTGCCATATAATCTGCAACAGTTGATCGCGGGGGCCGTACTCGGGCAGGCCGTGCTGCGTGGCCCCGGTGGGGCCGAGTAGTGTATAGACATCGTACGGCCCCCCGTGGCGGCCAATGTGCGGGCCAAATCCTCCGTGGTGCAAGAGCGGGCTGAGGACGAGGTGGTAGCTGAGTTGGCGGGTGCCGAAATAGGCTTCGACTTGGCCGGTAGGATCGGCACCGGCCAGTTCTTCGCGGAGGCGTGCCTCGAGGAGTTTATAGAGCTTTTGGCTGCGGGTGAAGAAGTGGTTGAATTGGGTCTGGCGGGCAAAATTGCGCAAGGCGTGGATGAAGCGCACGAAATTTTCCTCGCCACGAAAGGCGCGATGGATATGGGAGGGAATGGGTTGGGTTGGTTCTAGTGCAGGTGGATCGGACAGGTAGAGCATGGCGGTTGGGTAGGCATCGGACCACCCGGTGTCCAAGCTCAGGCTGCGAAAAAGGGCGACGGCCTGCTGGGGGGGATAGCGCGAAAAGTGCGCGACGAGATCGTCCGCGTATTCCACCCGATAGGGCGTCAGATAGCGATACTGGCTGAGGAGTTGGACCGCGGTGAGCAGTTCGAGGCGCGGGTCCGCGCCGATGTGTAGGCGTTGCTCGGCGCGAAGGTCGGACGCCATCAGCAGCGCGAGACCAACGCACACACGACAAAAGCCGACTCGCAAGGAGCCGGCTTTTGTTTTTGCGGAACGAATTTTCAACGATGTCAGCCGCCGGGGTCGGGTGCGACTTAGTTGGTAGCCGGGCGGGTGTCGTGCAGGGCTTCTTTGAGCTGTTTGCCCGGTTTAAAGTGCGTCTTGCGGCGGGCGGGCACGTACACGACTTCGCCGGTGCGCGGATTGCGGGCAGCGGGCTTGGGCTTGGTGTCTTTGACTTCGAGGACGCCAAAGCCTCTGATTTCGATGCGGTTTCCCTCGATAAGCGTTTCGCGCATGGCCTCAAAAAGGCTATCAACCATTTGCAACGTCAGATTGTTTTTGCAGCCGAGCGTGTCGGCTACCGACCGCGCTAGATCTTTCTTGGTTATGGTGGCCACTAAAACCTCGCTAGCTGGGGAGTTAAATCGGTTCTGATTTTGTGCATAAGTGCTTGTATTATACGAAATTCTGACACTTAATCAAGAGAAAAGTAACTAATAGAAGAAACAGCGACATAAGCGCGTCAGGGGGCTTGGAATTGAGGGTCGGAAAGGGTTTTCAAAAAGGCCACGAGGGCGCGTTTGTCGGCTGGAGTCAGGTCGAGGTTGGGCCGGACGAGCAACAGGGGGTCGGTGAGGACTATGCGGTGAAAGCCAGAGTCGTAGTGCTCGACGACTTCTTCAAGGGTTTGGAAGCGGCCGTCGTGCATGTACGGCGCGGTGTATTCTATGTTGCGCAGGGTTGGCGTCTTGAATTTGCCGCGGTCGAGGCGTCCTCCGGTAAGCGCGGCCAATCCCTCATCCGGGGGATCTAGGTCCAGCCCGTTGTTGTGGAACTCGTTGTTGGTGAAAAGCGGCGCGACGTGACAGTGGAAGCAGTCGCCCTCCTCGTTGTGAAAGAGGATAAAGCCCCGGTCTTCTTCCGGGGTAAACTCCGCTTGACCGGCCAGCCAGCGGTCGTACGACGGAGAGGATGGGATCGGCAAAAAGCCGCTCGCCAAGGGCGATTCCCTCGATGGTCAGGGGATTGTCCGGCGGGATTTCCGGCGCGGGAAATCCCGCCGGCACGACTAGTTCATAGGGGGTTGGGGTCGGCGGAAAGGCAGGAGGAACGCCGGCGTCTTTGCCGCAGGCGACTAGCCCCAGCAGGATTAGTGCCCCAAACTTCATGAATTATTCCCTGAGTATTCGTCCTAGTCTTGTTCGACTTGATCGGGGTGCCCGATGGAGCCTAGGGAAAAGACGGTAGCGCCGTTGCCTTGCAAGGTCAATTGCGCGTCGGCGTTGCCCATAATCCCGCCGCGACCGTTAAAGTCGTACAGCGATGGCGCGTCGTACCACTCGTTGAGATCCATCACCACGGCGATTGCCCACTCATCTCCGCTGACTGTTAGGGAAAGCGGTAGGGAGACGGCAAACGAAAAGTCGAACCCGCCCGCCGGCCCGGTGTGCGTGAGAAAGGCTCCCTCGCCGTCGTCGGTGCGGAAGAGGCCCTCCATGCGCATGTAGTGGTAACCGCCGCCCATGGGAGCGGGCCATGCCATGTTGTTGAAGTGATCGACGCTCGGCAGCGCGCCGGTCTGGTTTTTAGCGCCGTCGATGCCAAAGGTAAAGCGCAGGGCCGCGTATTCGCCACCGGGCACCTTGGCCGCAACGCTGCGGGTCGCACTCACAAAGGCGTTGCGATAGTGGAATTCGGTCAGTTCGACGCGCTTGCCCCCAGCCGTCTCTAAGGTGATGTCCGAGACGATGTACTCTAGGCGAGTGACGCCGTATTCGTTGCCCGCAGCGTTGGTGTAGAGAATATCCTCGTGCTTGAGATCGGCACCGGCGATAGTGTGGCTGAAATAGATAGTCACCTCGCCTTGGTCGTCATCCGAGTCGCCGCAGGCTAGCAAAAAACTACAAGCGGCCAATAGGACATATTTCATAGGGTATGCCTTTGTTTAGCAGAGATTGAGTTGGTAGTCTAGCTCCTACCTTTTTTATTTTAGGCGTGATCAGCGAGAACCAAGGCTCAGCTTGTTCGTCTTTCTTAAGATGGTACATTACCAAATAGGATGCGCCAATTTGTCGAGTCTGTCCAAATGACCAAGGGCAAGGCCCCCAGCGAGCGTCCGCGGACGCGGATCGGCCACAAGCTGATTTTGAGCTTTGTGCTGCTGGTCATGGTCGTTGTAGGGCTATCGGGTTGGGTGCTCTTCGAACTGACGGACCGCAGCTTAGAGAGTCAGATGCGCGACCATCTCGTATCGATTGCCACGCTGGTGAGCACGAACCTGTCCGGCAATGTGCTGAGCTACCTGCGCCCCGGCCGCGAGCACTCCGATCTCTACCGGAGATTAATGAGTAAATTACAGCGCGCCGAACAAGGGGTTGGTGCCCGGTACATCTTCGTTTTCGACCGCGAGTACCGCTCGCTGCTCGACACGGATGGCCTAATGCCCATTGGCCGCGAGTACCCCAAACTGCTCTTCCACCGCCAGGAACTAGAGCGAGTTTGGAAGGGCCATACCGCGCATTCGGTGCTTTTTTACGACGGCGATATCCCGTACATGACGGGCTACGCCCCGATCTTTCACGACGGCGAGGTCGTCGCGGCCGTTGGGGTCGAAATCGGGGCTGGGTTTGTGGACTCCATCCGCGTCTTTGGGCGGTCGGTGCTGATCTTTGCCGGGTTGGGTGCGTTGCTCACCGTCGGAGTGGCCTGGGGGTTGGCGCGGACGCTGACGCGGCCCATCCAAAAATTGGTCGAGGCCGCGCGCGAAATCGGCCGGGGCAACATGAACCAAGAGGTGGTCACTGCTTCCGACGACGAAATCGGCTATTTGGGCGAGACTATGGAGGAGATGCGGCGCAAGCTAGTCGCCCGCGACGCCCAACTGCGCCTCATGCTGGGCGGCGTTGCCCACGAAATTCGCAACCCACTGAGCAGCATTGATCTATATGCCGGCCTGATCGCCAGCGACTTACCCGCCAGCGACGAGCGCAAGCAACACATTGAGAAGGTCATCGAGGAAGTGCGTCGGCTCAATAGCGTAATTTCCGAATTTCTCGAATTCGCCCGGCCGGCACCGGCGCAGCTACAGCCGACGGAGCTGGCCCCGCTAGTGGCCAACGCGGCCTTTTTACTGGCCCCGGAAATGCAGGCTGCGGGCATTAGCTACGAAGAGCGCGTCGCGCCGGATTTAGTGTGCTACATCGACGCCGAACAGATGGAGCGGGCGCTGGTCAACCTGATGAAGAACGCCGTGCAAGCCATGCGCGATGGCGGGCACTTGACGGTGCGAGCTACAGTTGCAGGCGATGAGGTAGTAGTCGAGGTGGCCGACGATGGCTCGGGTATGTCGGAGGAGGTGCAGGCGCGCCTTTTTGAGCCCTTCTTTACGACTAAAGAAAAGGGATCGGGTTTGGGGATGGCGCTGGTGGCGCGGGCGGTTGAGGAAAATAGCGGCCGGATCGAAATAGACAGTCGGCAAGGTGAAGGCACGGTGTGTCGCCTGCGCCTGCCGCAGTCCAAAGATAGGGTATCATGGGCAGGATTCTGATTATCGACGACAACCAAAGCCTCGGCGACGGACTAGTGCTGAGCTTGAACAAGATGGGGCACCAAGCTGTTGCCGCAGGGAGTGGTCGCGAAGGTTTGGCGCGGATGAAGGGTGAGCCGTTTGACCTGGTCATTACGGATTACCGCATGGAAGAGATGGACGGGTTGGCGGTGATGGAGGCGGTCCAGCGCCAAGCACCAGACACCGACGTGATGATGATGACGGCCTACGATACCCGGGAATTGGCCGTAGAGGCGATGGAGCGAGGGGCGATCGACTTTATCGTCAAACCTTTCCTGCCCGACGAACTGTGGCTGAAGGTCAAAAAGCGGCTCGACTATCGAACCAAGCTACAGGAAGCCCAAGCCAAGCTGCGCGAAGCCCAAAACCTCCGCCAAGAAGCTGAGGCCAAGCTGCGGGACTGGGAGCACTTATTCGAGCAAAACCGCTACCTGCGCGAAGAGATCGACAGCCGCTACAACTTCGGCGAGATCGTCGGCCAATCGTCGCAGATTAAGGCCGTGCGCGAGCAAGTGCGCAAGGTGGCGTCGTCGTCGTCGTCAGTGCTGATCTACGGGGAAAGCGGCACTGGCAAGGAGTTGGTTGCCCGCGCCATCCACTACCAGAGCCGCCGCAGCAAAGGTCCGTTCGTCAAGGTCAACTGCGGAGCCCTGCCGACGGGGTTGGTCGAAAGCGAGTTGTTTGGGCACGAGCGAGGGGCCTTTACCAGCGCAGTGCGGAGCAAGAAGGGCAAGTTTGAACTGGCCGAGGGGGGGACGATTTTTTTAGACGAGATCGGCGATATACCTTTGGAGACTCAAGTGCGGCTGTTGCGGGTGTTGCAGGAAAAGCAGTTCGACCGCGTAGGAGGCGAGCAGCCGCTCGACGTAGATGCGCGGGTGGTGGGGGCTACCAACCGACCGCTCAAGCGCATGGTCAAAGAGGGCACCTTCCGCGAAGATCTGTTCTATCGGCTGGAGGTCATCCCCCTCACTTTGCCGCCGCTGCGGGAGCGGCGAGAGGACATTGAATTATTGGTGAAACACTTTAGGCAAAAAAAATGTGGGGAAATGAACATCCCGCCCAAGCGTCTAACCAAAGAAGCCCTAGCCGGCTTGAAAAGCTACCCGTGGCCCGGCAATGTGCGCGAACTGGAAAACGTCATTGAGCGCACGATGGTGTTGGTAGATGGCGAGGAAATCGGCTATCACGATCTGCCGCTGATTTTTGACGAAGGGACTGCGGAGGAAGAGGTGGCTGAGGAGCGGGCGGGGGACGCTGACGACGGGAGCTTGCTACTCAACGAGCGCCTCGACGAGGTGGAGCGCGACCTAATCGCTCGGGCGATGGAGGAAGCGCAGCACGTTAAGACGAAGGCGGCTTCGCTTTTGGGCATCAAGACGAGTGCTTTGTACTACAAGCTCGACAAATACGGTCTAGATTAGCAATGAGAAATCCATCCATTCTGTTGTTGGTTTTGGGGTTGGTGCTGCCCGGATCCGCGCTTGGAGATTCGAGTGGACTAGGCGACCTAAAGGCCCAGTATCGCGCCTTGGAAAGCCAGCGCGATTCTCTCGCCGACCAGTGCTTGAAGGTTGCGGCCTCAGCCGAGGCGCTGTCGGCCCGCATCGATAGCCTGAAGCTGAGTGCAGCGAATTCTGCCGTGCTGCGAGAAGCGCTGCGCTCCTCGCTCCGGTTGGTTCAGCACATGGTTGAGCTCGACTGGAAATTGGTCGCCTTAGAGGCCCGGCAGGATAGCGTGGCCGAGCGCTTGTGTCTGGCCTACGATTGGGAAATCGGCGTCCTCATCCAGAAGTTGGCCGAGCAACCAGACCGGGGCTTGTCGGCCCAACTGACGCTCTATCAGGAGTCGCGGGAACTACTCGGGGTCGGGGTCCGCAGCGCGAATCTGCACTACAGCGGACAGATGAAAATTGAGGTGGATGACGGGCCGGACGAAATTCAGCAAAAGCAAGAGCTATTAGAGGACATCGCCGACCGCCTCAAGACCGAATGGAGTGCCAACGCCGACTTGATGCGCCGCTTGGAGGCCGAGTATCGGCTATGTACCCGGGTGGAACAGAAGCGGGCTAAAGCGCGGCGGCTCGAGGAGCGAATTTTAGTGAGCGGAGAACAGCCGCGTGAGCCGGTGCGGTTGTTAGCGCAAGACGAGCCCTTAGCCGAATTTGATCTCGAATCGTCGATTGCCGAAGCGGCGCTGAAAATTCACAAGCTGAAGGCGCGCCAGCAGGAAATTCTCCAGCTACAGGCCGTGGTCGAAGATCGCGCCGAGGCGTTCAGGCGCTACTTGCGCAGCATGTTAGAGGGCGAGGAATAGCCCACACTTTTGCCGGCGAGGAGCCTCACTCGCCGGCGCACAATCCTCGGCTGACTTCCACTACATTGTCTTGCGTCGCGCCGAAAGCGCATCGGAGCCGTTGATAGGCTGCCCACGGGTCTGTCTGGTGGCCGCAGGTAAAGAGATCGAGGGCGGCGTAACCGCGCTCGGGCCAAGTGTGGACGGCCAAATGGCTCTCTTGGACGATGAGCACGCCGGTGACTCCACCCGGACTGAATCGATGGAATGCCGTGCCCAAGACGCGGGTGCCGGCCGCTTGGGCTGCGGCCTGCAGCTCGGCGGTGATATAGTCGGGGTCGTCGAGTCGCTCGCGATTGCAGCCATAGAGATCGACGAGCAGATGGCGGCCTAGGGCCTGCATTGGAACGCGCCGGAGCGATGGTGCAAATCAACAAAGCCCTCAGACATATTCGACGATGTCGGTGGGCAGGCACTTGAGGTCTCGGCATATATTGGACAGGGTGTACGGATCCATGTCCTCGGTGCCTTGGTCAATGGCCTTTTTGATGTGCTGATAGGTGGTCAGGTTGATTTTGGGTTTGCGCTCTTCGAGCATCTGTTCGATCGCTTCTTTCTTAAAGCGGATCATGCGACCTCCTCGCTTGAGGGTGGGTAAGTAAGTAAGGTCAGGCGACGGCTGTCGTCAAAGCTATTCGTAGCGCAGGGCGTCTATGGGATTGAGGAGGGCGGCTTGGCGGGCCGGGTAGATGCCAAAACCAATGCCGACCGCGGCCGGGACTCCAAAGGCGAGGGCAATCGTCCAAGGCTGGACGATGGTGCGCCAGCCCGCGTACAGGGTGATTACTTCCGGGATGGCGTAGCCTAGCACCACCCCAATCAGGCCGCCGATTAGGCTGACCAACAGCGATTCGACCAAAAACTGCGCAAGGATGTCGCGCCGCCGTGCGCCCAAGGCGCGGCGGATGCCGATTTCGCGCGTGCGTTCGAGCACCGAGGCCAGCATGATATTCATGATGCCGATGCCGCCGACTAACAGGGAGATGCCGGCGATGCAGCCCATGACGACATTGAAGATCTGCTGCGTTTTCTGGCTTTGGCGCAACAGCTCTTCGGGAATGGCGATCTTGAAGTCCTCGACGCCGCGATGCCGCCGGTTGAGGATGGTGCGGACGATGGCCGCGACCTCGGGCAATTGATTGGAGTTGGGGATTTTGACGGTGATTTGGGTCAGCTCGGGTTCGCCCGGCTCCCAGTGGAAGCGGTTGAGCAGAGCCGTCAGCGGGACGTAGATGTCCTCGTCGGTGTTGCGCACTTCGAGCACGCCGCCGATTTTGCCGCCAGCCGCCCCCTTGTCTTCGAGCACGCCGATGACCGTGAACCACTGGTTGCGGATTTTGACCCGCCCGCCCAAGGGATTGTCAAAAAAGAACAGCGCCCGCTTGGCGTCCGCACCCAACACGCAGACGCGCTTGGCGGTGTTTAGATCTTCCTGAGAAAAAAAGACCCCACTGCCCATGCGGGCGTCGAGCACGGTCAGATAGTCGGGGGTCGTGCCTACCACCATGGTGCGGAAGGTGTGGCCTTGGGCCTGGGCTTTGGCTTTGAGCTCGCGCTGGGGGGTGACGTAGTCCGCCAACAGGCAGATGCGGGCAATCGACCGCGCGTCGTCCCAAGTCAGGCCCGAAGAGCGATTGTGGTCGATGTCGGCTTCGGTCTCCTCGTCGGCTTCTTTTTGCCAGTGCTGGACGATGATATTGCTAATGCCCATCTGACGGATTTGTTCCAAGGATTCCTGCTTGGCGCCCTCGCCGATGGAAAGCATGGCAATGACCGCGGCCACGCCGAAGATGATACCGAGCATGGTCAGCAGAGTCCGCAGCTTGTGCGAGAGCAGGCCGACGAGGCTCAAAGAAGCGGTTTCGCGTAGATCCATTAGGGTGCTTGGGGCGCGGGCAAGGCGTCGGCCTCCTCCATGAGGCCGCTGGCGTCGGTCGCTTGGAGCGGATCGCGCAAGGCAATGCGGTCGTCGGGCGCAAGCCCTTCCTCGACGATGACAAAGTCCTCGTTTTTCTGGCCCAGCTTCACTTCCTGCTCCTTGGGCTGACCGCCCACTAGACGATAGACGAGGGTGCGCCCATCCTTCTCAAAGACCGCGTCTAGCGGGATGTAGAGGGGCATGGCGGCGGCGGTCGCGACTTCTCCGGCCTCGCTTTGCACCGAGTCAGGTGGGGCCGGCGGGCGCGGCGGGATGGTCTCGACGACGACGTGACAGGTGGCGGTCATGCCGGGTTTGAGGCGGATGTCTTCTTCTTCGATCTGGATGATCACGTCAAATACTTTGACGTTTTTTTCGCCTTCCTTTTCGCGGCCGAGCGAGGCGATGCTCTTGATTTTGCCGTGGAATGTGGGTTCGGTCAGGGCGTCGAGCTGGATGGTGGCGACTTGGCCGGTGTCGAGCTTATCGACCTCGACTTCGTTGACGTAGGTTTTGACCTGCATGTGGGAAAGATCGGGCAGGGAAATGACGTTGACGCCGCCCCAGATCTCGTCGCCGACGCGAATCTTTTCCGGCCGCTCGCCCTTCCAAACCTTGCCGTACACGACTAAACCGGGCTTTTGGGCCTTGATGGTCGTGCTGGCCAGATCGTCGCGCGCCTTTTTCAAATCGCGCTCTTGGCGTTCGATTTCGAGTTGGCGCTTTTTGACTTCCGCGGCGTTGACGATTTTTTGCGAGGCCAGTTTTTCAATGGCTTGCTGATGACTCAGCTTGGCCTTGTGGGCCTCAATTTCGGCTTCTTCCTTTTGCACGGTGGCCTCAAAGACCATGCGCTCGACCGTTAGATCAGCCAAGCGCAAATTGGCCTCGGCATTGGCAATGTCGGCTTCGAGCTTGGCGATTTCGGCCTTTTGGGTGGCTAGCGTTTTTTCTAGGTCGGCTTTAGCAGACTCGACCTCCTGCTCGTCGTCCATGACCCGCTTGTGAAAATCCGTCTGTTCAAATTGGACCAATAAGTCGCCGACTGTGGCTTGTTCGCCTTCGGGAAACAGTTCGACGATTTTGAGTTGGCCGCGCACGCGGGGCGCGACGATGTTTTCGGCTTCTACGGATTCCAACTCGCCGCCCTTGAGCTTGAGTTCAATGACGAACTCGCCCTGCTGGACTGGATAGGTGGGGATGGAGGATTCGGCTTCCTCGTGCATTAGGTGTTCACCAAGCCAAGCCCCGCCCAAGACGAGGACTAAGAGCAGGGAGAGGATCCACCAGCGGCGTTTGATCTGGGTCATATAGCAGTCCTGAATGACGTGAACGATTCGATAGGCGGATCGCCTTGCAGGCAGGGGCGAGCGATCGCCCCTACAATTCCGCGTCAGTGCGCATTGGGGTTTTGCAGGGCGACGATGTCGCCTGCGATCAAGCCAGCGGTGACGACCGCTGCGGTGGCGTTTTTGCGCCCGATTGCTACGGGCACTTCCTCAAATGTACCGTTGGCGAGGCGGAAAGCGACTAGCCCATTCTTCCCCTCAAAGAGCGCACCCAGCGGCACCGAGAGAGCCTCGGGGACGGTTTCGAGGACGATTTCGACCTCGGCCGACATGCCGGGCTTGAGCCGGTCGTCCTGCTCGTCAATGTCGATGACCAGCTCAAAGACGTGGATATCGGGTGCGCCGGGTTGAGGCGAGGCCATGGGGGCTAGTTCGGCGACCACGCCGTTGAAGACCGGGCCGGGAAAGGCTTCGAGGCGGATGTACGCCCGCTGGCCGACGCGCACGCGCTCAATGTCCATTTCGCCGATCAGGCACAGCACCTGCATCTGGCTCATCTCCGGGATTTCGAGCAGGGCGCGCCCGCTCCAGACTTGATCGCCGACCGCGACTTTGCTCTCCTCGTCGGTGCCCGGTTTCCAGATTTTGCGATAGACCACAATGCCCGGTTTGGCTGCATAGACGCTGGTGCGTTCGTAGTCGCGGTGCGCCCTGGCATAGCGTTCCTGCCGGCGGGCGATGCGCAGCTCGTGATTGCGAAAATCCACGCGGTTGACCACTTGTTGGGCGATAGACTCCTGCCGCGCTTCCGCCACCGAGCGCCGGGCCTTCGCCAAATTGATGCGCCCTTGCTCTTGCTCGATAGTCGAGGCGAACTGCTGGCGTTCTTGGTTGAGGGTGGCGAGCTTGAGCTCGGCTTGGCGCTGCTGGATCTTGCGCTTGATGTCGGCTAGGCTTTGCTCGCGTTCGGCCTTGGCCTTGGCAAAATCCGAGTGGGCCTCTTCGAGCCGGCCTTCGCGGTCGAGCATCTCTCGTTCAAACTCGGCCGGGTCGAACTGGAGGATCAAGTCGCCGACATCCACTTGCTCTCCTTCGGGCCAGAGGTGGACGATTTTGAGCCGCCCGCCGATCCGCGGCGACATCACGACCTCGCCGCTGGCCGCCCGCACTTCGCCGCCCTCAAAGTGCGTCACCGCAAAATCGCCGCGCACGACCTCGGCTGTGGGTAGGTCGGGCGGCGCGCCTTGACAGGCGCAGAGTACGAGGGTGACGACGAGGGCTTTCACGTCGATTGATCGCTTTCGATGCGGCCATCGCGGAAGCGGACGATGCGGCGGCTGCGGCGGGCGAGATGCTCTTCGTGCGTTACGAGCAGGATGGTGTTGCCGGCGGCGTGTACTTGGTCGAAGAGGTCCATGATTTCGTCGCCGGTGCGGGAGTCGAGTGCGCCGGTCGGCTCGTCGGCGAGGATGATGGAAGGCTCGTTGACGAGGGCGCGCGCAATGGCCACGCGCTGCCGCTGGCCGCCGGACAGTTCGTTGGGCCGATGCTCGGTGCGCTCGGCCAAACCCACGGAGTCGAGGACGCGGGCGGCCCGTTCGCGGCGTTGGCGCACCGGCAGGCCGCTGTAAATCAGCGGCAGTTCGACATTGCCCAAGGCATTGGCGCGCGGCAGGAGGTTAAAGGTTTGGAAAACGAAGCCGATCTCCTGATTGCGGATTCTCGCTAAGTCGTCGTCGTCCATTTCGCTGACGAGGACATTGCCGAGCGCGTAGCTGCCCGCGGTGGGCACGTCGAGGCAGCCGAGGATGTTGAGCAAGGTGCTTTTGCCCGATCCCGACGGCCCCATGATGGCCACGTATTCGCCCGTGGCCACGGACAAATCTACCTCGCTGAGGGCGTGGACCGCGGTCGCTCCCATGTCGTAGGTCTTGGTCAGGTTGCGTATTTCAATGATCGCGTCCATCGGCTTTTTCAACGACTCGCACGTGCTTTCGTTCCAGCCACCCGGCCGCCGTCGCGGGCGGCTGGCGCACGCGCACGTAGCCCGCTCGTTCTTCTTCGACGAGCAAGACTGCACCGGCTTTGACCGCGGCCAACACGGGGGCATTGGGATCGGGGGCCGCGCGCAACACGCTGGCGACCGGGGCGTACACCATGCGCTCGACAAAGCGGTCAACCGTGGCTCTGAACACGGCGATGGCATCGCGGGCCAAGTCGCCGTGGGGCGCAATCCGCACGACCGCTAGCTTGCTGTAACGCCAAGTGACGCCAGCCCCCGCGCCGCTTTGGGTGCGCAGATGGGCCAGTTCGGGCGCTGGGGCGGATGCCTTGGGGCCGGCTGCAGCAAAGACCGCGGTGACCAAGGTCTCGGTCTCGGGGTTGTAGGGGCTGGGCTGGGCCTGCCAGCGGAGCAGTTGGCCGTCTTCGTACGCTTGTAGGATATAGGCGCGGGTGAGTTCGTCGAAGCGGGCTGTAATGCCGCGGTATTCGCACTCGGCGCGTTGCAAGGCGTCAATGTCGCGATCCACATCGCGCTTAACGCCCGGGTTGGGGGAGGGCAGCAAGACGAGGGCGGGCGCGAGCACCGTCTTGAAGATGCGGGCAGCTAACATGGCGTTGGGTATAGTAAAGATGCTAGCTTAGCGGTGTATCCTTGTCAAGAAGCGCAGAAGGATGGAGGGGACGTGTAGGGACGGAAGGCAACCCCGCTAGGTTAGGAGTAGTTTTAGCGCGTCGGCGGCTATATCTTAAGGAAAGCCCATGTATTAAACGAATGTTGTGTCGTTTGGCGGTTCCTCCTAAGCGTCGAAAGTATGAGTATGAGCGACCTATCCTTTGAGCACGTGTTGAGTAGCCAGTACACGGTCTTTGATGGGCTGGCTGGAATGCACGTGGAAGACATCTATCAAGACCGCCAAGGCTTTCTCTGGATTGCCACGGCCGACGGCGGCGTCAGTCGATTCGACAGCGCCCGGTTTGATACGTTTGGCCTCAAGGACGGCCTGCCTAATCTGACGGTCATGGCTATTGCCGAGGATGCGGACGGGCGGCTTTTGTTCGGCATATTTGGCGGGGGGATTGCCGCGTACGACGGGCGCGGCTTTCAGGTGTACACCACTGAGCACGGCCTACCTTCCAACGAGATCGTGGGCCTGCAAGCTCAGCCGGACGGCTCGATTTTGGCGTTGACCGGCGCAGGCGTGGCGTGGTTTGCCGAGGGTCGCTGTATAAGGAGCATAACCGACGTTGGCGGCCAACCGTTGGGGCGAGTGTACGACATGGCTACTGACGCGGGTGGTACTACTTGGCTGGCAACGGTGAGCCGAGGCATCCTTAGCTTGGATGGACGGTGCATAGGACTCGACGAGGGGGCAGGCCAATGGCCTTGGAAATTCGCCCAAGATCCCTCCGGCCATCTGTGGATCACCTTCCATTACACCGGTAGAGGAGTCTCGATCGGCCGCTATGATCCACAGGATCAACACCTCGCGTTCATTAACGTAGGCATGGGCGACGAGAGAGTGGTACAGCACGGGACGCGGCATGTGCGAGCTGACGAGAGGGGTTGGCTCTGGTTGACCCACTGCGGCGTGATGGTACACGATGGCGAGGAGTGGCAGTCTTTTTCTGTTTCTTTGCCGGATATTGACTTTTCGGGTACGCGCCTGACGTATGAGGATCGCGAGGGCAATATCTGGATCGGGCTCTGGGGAGGCGGGCTGATTTTTTGCGACCCGACTAGCATCCGTCGCTACACGGAAGCTGACGGTCTGCCCAACCGCGAGATTCGCTGCTTGGGCGAAGATCGCGAGGGACAGATGTGGATTGGCACGATGAGGGGCATGGCCTGCATGGAAGAAGGCCGGATCCGCCCGCTCGGGACGGGAGAAATTGTCTCGGCGATAGTGGTAGATGGCTTGGGTCAGGTCTGGAGTGGTGGGAACGCGGGCAAGGTGTATAAATGGGAGGGGCAAACGCCGCAAGCGATCTCGGTGTCCGAAGAGAACCATCCCGAAGAAATCTCCGGGCTATGCGAAGATGGACAAGGACGTATCTGGGTCGGCACATCCGAGAGCCGCTTCGGCTGGATAGAAGAAAACCGCTTTATCCCTCTTGAATGCGACACCGTGCTACACGATCAAAAAGGGGTCTGGGTCGGAGCATTGCTGCAAGACCAAGACGGGGTATTCTGGCTCGGTTCATACGGAATAGTACCGGCACTCTGGTGTTACGAGGATGGTCGTTTCCGTCTGGCGGATATGGCCGAAGCAGAGTCCATTGCCTATGTCTATGTTTTGTGGGAGTACCAAAACACCCTGTGGGTGGGCACAGCCAAAGGGCTTTTTACTCTTGATCTCTCGTCGCGGCAGGTGCGCCACTTTACTGCTGAACAGTTCGGGTTGTCGGCCAATGGCATCTTGGCGCTGACCGCCGACTCACAGGGCAACATCTGGATGGGCACCAGCGGCGGCGGCGTTCTCCGCTACGACGGCCAGACCTTCCAGAGCATCCGCTTGGGGCCATCTGCCCTCGAAAACAAGGTCGAAGCTGTCCTGAGCGACCGTCGGGGGCAGCTGTGGTTTGGGACGCGGGCAGGACTGGTCACCTACCAGCCAGGACACACGCCGCCGCGCTTGGTCATCCGCGAGGTGATGGCCGGCACCCTCTTGGCCGCGCCCGAAGCCGTCTCCTGCCCAGAGAGCATCCCTGAAATCCGCATTCACTTCCAGGGCATCAGCTTCCGCACCGGTGCGGGACAGATGCGCTACAGTCATCGTCTGTTAGGCCACAATCCGACGGATCAATGGAGCGCGTTTACGGCCGCCGATACGGTTGCCTATAGCTCTCTGCCGGTGGGCGAGTACCGCTTTGAGGTGCGGACGATGGATCGCGATGGCCTGCTGTCCGAGGTGGTGAGTGTAGAGATTCGAGTCCTCCCCGACGCCAGAACCGAACGCATCCACGCCCTTGAAAACGTCTTGCGAGCTACCGACCACGTCGTGCACAGCCAGAGTTGGGCCATGCGCCAAGTGCTGGAGCAGACCGTGCGGGTCGCCGAGACGGCGATGACCGTGCTGGTGCTAGGCGAGACCGGCACGGGCAAGGGTTTACTCGCGCAGACCATCCACGAGACGAGCACTCGCCGCAAGCGGCCCTTCATCCAAGTCAATTGTGGGGCACTGCCGGCCGGATTGGTCGAAAGCGAGTTGTTTGGCCACGAGAAAGGGGCCTTTACCGGGGCGGCTAGCCGTCAGCTTGGTCGCTTTGAACTAGCCGATGGCGGCACGCTCTTTCTCGACGAGATCGGCGATTTGCCGTTGGAGTCTCAGCGGGTGCTGCTGAACATTTTAGAGGAGAGTGCCCTGACCCGCGTCGGCGGCGAGCAGCCTGTGAGCGTGGACGTGCGGGTCATTGCGGCGACCAATCGCGACTTGCGACAGGCCATCCAAGAGGGCGCGTTCCGCGAAGACCTGTTCTATCGCCTGAGCGTCTTCACCTTAGAGCTTCCGCCGCTGCGTCAGCGGCAGGAGGACATCCCGGCTTTAGCGGCGCATTTTGTCGAGCGGTATGCCCAGCACTTGCGGCGTCCGGTGCCGACAATAGACGAGGGGGTAATCGCACACTTACAGGCGTATGCTTGGCCGGGGAATGTGCGGGAGTTGGAGCACCTGATAAACAGGGCGGTTTTGCTGTGCGAGGACGGGGTGATCCGCGTTGGCGATTTGTTGTTGCCGTCGGGTGGTCGGCGGGCTGGGGATGCGGTGCCTCCAGCGCCAGCGGCTGGCGAGGGCTTGGACGAAAAGCAGCAGCTTGTGGAAGCACTGCAAGCGACCAACTGGATGATCTATGGCGAGCGGGGCGCGGCGCGCTTGTTGGGCATGAACCCGGAGAAGCTGCGCTACCGCATGAGGAAATACGGGTTGCGCCGACCGAAGACGTCGTAGGCAGCCAACACGAAAAGTTGTGGAAAACTTTATGCAAGGAGCCACGTTATGACCTATCGATTCCTACTGATCGCCTGCTTGGCAACGCTGGGGCTAGCCGTCGCTGGCTGGGGACAAGCTTCAACAGGTTCCCGTTAATAGCCGCGACGAAATCGGTAACGGGACAGCCGAGGTATGAAGGTCGGATGGACAGATAGAAGCCAAGACGACGAAGTTGCCTTGAGGGGATGGGGCCAACTACGCAGTCTTACCGGAATGTTTCCTATGGGGGTGACGTCATGTTGAAGGTATCCGTTGTTGTATGCGTGCTGCTATGGAGCGGTCCTGTCGCAGCAATCACGTGGGAGTTCGACGATGGGACGACGCAAGGGTGGTCTGCCAAAGAAGCTTCTTTGTGGGGTGGTACGCGTGAATTGCACCTGTTTCCAGGGGAGGTCGAAGCGGGCGTGTGGAGGATTGCGGTCGCGCCCTCCGTCACCAAGAGTTTCTACCCTTGGCCGAGTGTCGAATTGGTTTCTCCTACCATTGGGTATGATTCGGGTTTGTTCGACCAAGTCCGCATCCGGTTCCGCATCGTCCCTACGGTCGTTCATGGTGGTTTTTGGATAGAGTGGACCAACGAACACAACATGGGGGATTGGGAACAGCCACCTAGCGACCGGTCAATCTCCTCCGGAGAAACAGTCGATATCTCCCCCGAGTGGCAGGAAGTAATGTTCTCGTTGGCGGGTCAAGACAATTGGGAGGGCTGGTTAAAAGATATCCAGCTCAGTTTTTCAAGAGGCCCGTCGGCAGAGATGGTCGAATGGCTTGAGATCGACTGGATTGAGTTGACCGGTGAGGCAGAGCTGGCACAGGGAGAACTGCCTCCACCACCCGTAGAGTACTTTCGCTTTGACGAGGCTGGACTTTTTGCTCCGCCGGTTTTCTATCCGATTGCGCGGGGTATCGGGGGAGAATTGGCGAGTGATGTGGCTGGTGCCTTGACGGATTTGGATGGCGATGGCGACCTAGACCTTTTTGCCTTCTTTTATCACACAGATTATACCCGGGGGACGTCTGAGCATAAAGCTGGATGGCTGATGGCACTCAATGACGGACAAGGTGCCTTGGAACTGGGGCCTATAGAGGTAGAGGCCACAGGCGACTTCTCAACAGTGGTCCATAGGTCATACTTAGGTGTGGTAGGTGCTGACTTGACCGGCGATGGCCGAGACGAAATCGTGATATATCCCCGCTGGGATGGAGATGTGATAGAAGTTTGGTCTATCGGGCCGGAACTCCAAGTCGAGGTGCTGGTACAGATCGAGGATAGCTGGCTCGTGGCTGTGGTTGATTGGAATGACGACGGCCGGGGTGAATTATATGTAGAAGATATTGCTTCTGGAGAAGGCGAAGTATGGTATATAGAACAGGGCGTATGGACTTACGAGGAGGTGGAGATCGACGACCTTATCGGCGATGGGACATTACTAGACATATTGTGGTCGAACACGCTGATTGTGGGAGGCGAAGAAATGGTAGATTTTGATGGCGATGGGCAGACGGATTTTCTCTCGGAGTTCACACGCGATCCATTTGAAGGTCGCAAGGGGTTGGTCTTGAAGAAGAGCGCCGGAGGCGGCCTAGAAGTCGCGGAGGTATTGTATGATGATCGGCTGTTCCTCCGCTCGCCGGTGATGGTGCGCGATCTAAACGCCGATGGGGTTGAGGACTGGGTGTTTATCGGCGGAGACCGCGCTTCGGGCTTTGGGGTGTTTGTCGAATGGGGTGGGGGTGTCCGTCCTACCCAAGAAGGGGAGCGGCATCGTCTGCTAGGAAGCGGTACACACGTGCTCTCCGGGGATATGGATAGCGACGGCGATCTCGACTTGGTGGTGTTAGATCCGATCTTGGGTGGGGTGTATGTGCTCAAGAGTTCGCTGAGCGGGCAGCCGACGGCAGTGCAGACGCCGCCGACAGTTCGACCCGCGCAGTATCGGCTCGGCGACAGCTATCCCAATCCGTTCAATCCCCAAGTGGTGATTCCCCTTGATTTGGCGACGGATCAAAAGCAGGTCTCCTTGATCCTCTACGACGTGTTGGGTCGTCGGGTGCGGCAGTTGTGGTGGGGGCCGCTTGGGGCGGGTAGCCATCGGTTTGTGTGGGATGGTCGCGACGCCGCGGGCAAGGCGGTGGCCGCTGGGGTGTATCTCTATAAGGTCGAGGTGGACGGACAGATAGAAGCCAAGAAGACGACCAAGCTCCCATAGGGAGGGAGGTTTTTTGGTATATTAAAAAGGAAAGACCGATGAACCCCTATGTGCAAGGAGGCACGTTATGAATTATCGATCCCTACTAATCGCTTGTTTGGCAACACTGGGGTTGGCCGTCGCTGGCTGGGGGCAAGCCGACGGTAAAATCGCATTTATCTCCGATCGCGAGGGACTTGCCGACGTGTGGATTATGAATGCGGATGGGAGCGCCCCCGTCAACTTAACCCAAGGCCGGCATGGGCATTGCGTTGGCCCAGCTTGGTCTCCAGATGGCACGAAGATCGCCTATCTCGCCTTTAGTGACGATCCCGCTTCCGGCCCCATTGGTGACGTCTGGGTGATGGACGCCGATGGCGGCAACTCGCAACAAATGGGATCTCTAACAAACCCCGAATTCGGATTTTATGATCTTATTTGGGCTGAAGACGGTAGTTTCATTTATCGATACATACAGCACCGCTCTGAAGTGTTCGTTGTGGCGCTTGACGGCAGTGGCTCCTCACTTATGGACTGGAGGGAGGCGGCTTGGCTAGTCAAAGATATCCCCTATAATCGTGGTCTTTCTCCAGACGAAACCAAAGCAGCATCCGTCGTGTTGCAGGACTCTGAGGGCGATGCCTACCTATACCTAGCTATCTTCGCTCCCGGTGAGGTCCCGCAGCCTTCTGAACAGATAGAAGATCTCCTGAACCGGATAGATTTCCGGGTGATTCCTCTTCCTGATCTACCCTATCAACAAGCTGAACTTGAACCCGGCCAGTTTATAGGGACCACCCCTGATCCTACTTGGTCGCCCGACAGCATGAGAATCGCTTTCTCTGCCGATAATGAGCAGGGGGACCAGGAGGTTTGGGTTGTTGATATAGACGGGAGCAACTTGGTCAATCTGACCAACGGTTTGGGCGGAGATTATCCCGCTTGGCAACCCGTTTCCCCTTCGGCTACTGCGACGAGCGTCGAGGCTCAGTCGTGGGGACAGATCAAAGCACGGCTTTCAACAGACACTCGTTAATTGCCCTTCGTGCGTAGAGGTGGCGTACACGCCACCTCTACGCGCCTTTCCGTTCCAACCCCGCCGTATCGTTCCACAAGCGCAAAATCCAAAAGTAATCGCTACCTGAGTCGCTCAACACGGAAAGTCGTGGAAAGCCCACGGAAAGTCGTGTGCGGTCCACGGAAGGTCGTGTAAAATTTTGTGTTGACGGCTGAGGCTGCGCATCATCGAAAGATTCATCTCATATTTTAAGTGTCATGTTTTTCAATCCTTTAGGTCGATCCTAAAGGATTTTTTGTTCAAGACATGGTACATGGCACGGAATGTGCTTATGTCTCCTCAGCCGCGTACCGTATGGTCGCTCCTCAAACCCCAACAGAAGAGGAAATCTGATGAACGCATATTCCGCCGCCCTAATCGCCCTGAGCCTTTGTCTAACCGCAGCAAGTGCGCAAAACCAGCCCCACGCCGCAATCGTCACCGGCGAGGTCCGCAATCCTCCATCTCAGGAAATCGAGTTCCTCCACGAACCGCTACTCGCTCCTGGGCCGTCCCAACACTACATCGCCTTGGACGAGCAAAACCGCTTTGCCCTCCTCTTGAACGTTCCCAAGGGAATTTTGGTCACCGGGCATTACAAAGATGAACACCGCATCCCCTTCTTCGTCGAACCCGGCGATAGCCTGCACGCTGTTGTAACCTTCGCCGAGGTGGCGGAGGCCGACTCTTCGGCGATGGAATCCGACCATTCGCACAGTGCAGTTTCCTCTTACTCCCTGACTTTTAGCGGCCGGGGCGCGGAGAACAATCGCTTCTTAGCCGAGTTCTGGCCCCAACATCATTCCTTCGAACCAGATTATGCGCTGGAGCCCGAGGAGTTTGCCCGCCAAGTCAAAGAGCGGCGTCAGGATGAATTTGCCTTGCTCGCCGAGGGACGCGAGCAATACGCGCTTTCTCCGGGGTTTATCGACTATATGACGACCTTTTTCAACTACAGGTGGGCCGACAAGACGGTTTCCTATCCGGAGTTTTCGTTTGAAAACGGCGTACTGACACGCCGAATGAGCCCCGACGGCTCCCACAGAAGAGCGGTCCCGCCGAACTACTACGACTTCCTGCAAGAAATCCCCTTGATAAATGAAAAGGCTATCGGCGTGGAGGAGTATCGCCGGTTTCTGGTGAATACCCTAGCGTTGGAGGCAAAGTCGGATGGGATGCCTAGACTTTCCGATAGCTACAAGCTGTCGGGATTGGGTCTGTCCGAGTCCGTCCACACCCGACTCGATTCCATGCACGACGCGAACAGAAAGCCCAGATTATCACAGATGATCGATCTGTCGGGATTGGGTCTGTCCGAGTCCGCCCAATCCCAACTTGACTCCATGTACGAAGATCCCAAAGAGATCCGTGCGTCCGAAAAGGCCGCTTGGTTGGGATTGGAGTTATCGCCCACCGCGCTAGCTGAACTCGACGCTTATGAGGATTACAGTATCTTCCTCGGTGATACCACGAAGACCGATACGACGGGCGGGCGTTTGACCTTCCATATGCCCATGGCAAAAATCAGCGAATGGTACAAATACCTACACAATCGCCCGCTATCGGCAAAGGTTGACTTGTCGAGTTTGGAGTTATCAGCCGCCGCCCAATCCCAACTCGACTCCATGTTCCAAAATCGCAAACCACTCAAGCTATCCCAAAGAGTTGACTTAGCGGCCTTGGGTCTATCGCCATCCACTCAATCCCAACTCGACTCCATCTTTGCCGGACCGGGTTTTTCTGTCCTCACAGGGGCTACAGAACGATACGACCTAGCCAAACAAAAACTGCAAGGGCGAGTGCTCTACTGGTTCCTAGCCGGTGAGTTGAGGACTGGAATTAAGTTCGGCAGCGAAGCCTATGTGGATGCTCGCTGGCAATCCTTTGAGGAGAGCAATCCTTTCCCCGAATACACCGAGGCCCTCCAAGCGGAAATGAACAAGACCCTAGTCCTACAACCCGGGCAACCCGCTCCCGATTTCACCCTCCATGACCCCGACGGCCAAGCCGTATCACTGAGCCAGTTCAAGGGCAAGGTGGTCTTGATGGATTTCTGGGCGAGTTGGTGCGGGCCGTGTATCGCCGATTTGGGGACTCTCCGCCAGATCAAGGAACAGGTGGCTGCCCAGCCGGTCGTCTTCCTCAACGTCTCATTGGACGCGAATGAAGGAGCTTGGAAGCGGGCTATTGCCAAACACGAGATCAAAGGCATCCACGTGCGCTCGGACGGCCAAGTAACGCAAGCCTATAATGTGTTCGGCATCCCTCGGTATTATCTGGTGGATCCACAAGGGCTGATTGTGGAGGATCGCTTGCGGGTATTTGACGTTGATGAGGTTGTGGCAAAAATCGAGGAACATTTGTGAGCCAATCACCACACACCGCGACCATCGCGGGAAATATGGAGGTAATGTTATGTTGAGGTTCGCTATCATTGCATGTGTTGTGCTGTGGAGCAGTTTCGCCGAGGCGATGACGTGGGATTTCGACGATGGGACGACCCAAGGATGGGCTGCCAAAACAGGCAATGGATGGGGCGGCACGTTTGAATTTAACCTGTTTCCGGGGGTAGTCGAAGACGGCGTGTGGACGATTGATGTGTCGCCCTCGGTGGTCGGTGTGCTTCCTAGCCCGAGTGTCGAAGTAATTTCGCCTATCATAGACTATGATTCGGGCCTGTTCGACCGGGTCCGGGCTCGGGTCCGCACTATCCATCATAGTCCTACGGTCGGTTCCTTTTCGCTGTCTTGGACCAATGAACACAACCGCACGAAGCCAGGTCACGATCCAGAGTATCGGGGTTTAGGAGGCCGGTTTAGGATTTTAGGACAAAGCGGTTTCGTCTATACCACCGAATGGCAGGAAGTGGAGTTCGCCCTGCCCGAATCGGACGGGGAGATTGCACCGGACGACAGGGAGGTCTGGGAGGGGATTTTACGGGATATTCGGCTGGGTTTTAGCTTGGATTGGGGCGAGCGAGGGGTGTCCCGGCCGGTGGACGAGCAAGTAGGGTGGTTTGAGATCGACTGGATCGAGTTGACCGGCGAGGAAGAACTGTTAGCGGGGGAATTAGCCCCGCCGTCGGTAGAGTATTTCCGCTTTGAGGAGGCCGGACTTTTTGCCCCGCCGGTCTTCTCTCCCATTATATCGGAGTCAGAGCGCTCCTTCTTAGGAGGAAGTAGGGCTGCCGTCTTGACGGACTTAGATGGGGACGGCGATCTCGACTTGTTCTCCACTTGGGAGAATTTACACTCGCCTCCTCCTTCCGTAAACGTCTGGGTTATGGCCCTCAATGATGGGAGGGGGACCTTTGAAACGGTGCACATCGAAAAGAGGATTGGAAGAGGGATCGATTATCTGCACGTCGGCGATTTGACCGGCGATGGCCAAGACGAGATCGCGACAACAAAAGATTGGGAAATAACGGTCTGGTCTATTGGGCCAGATCTGCAAATGGAGGTGCTCACGCAGATTGAGGATCGCTGGTTGGTGGATATGGTGGATGGGGATGGCGACGGCCGGGTCGAACTGTTTACAACCGACTTTACGGTGGAGGAAGAAAGAGCGTTAGAGGTCTGGGAGGTCGAGCAGGGGCTGTGGACGACCACCCAGTTGGCGGTCTCCGAAAACTACTTTCCCTCTCGGATGGGCGACTTTACCGGCGATGGGCAGGTGGACATGCTGTGGTCGCCGAGAGGCTGGGTGGGCAGGTGGATAGTAACGGGCTTGGGCGACGCGCCAGAGGCGGGCGAGGTAGTCTTTGAAGCCACAGCCGATATGGCGGGTATTCTTTCTTCCCTTCTACAAGTGGGCGATTTTGATGGCGATGGGCAGGTGGACCTGCTCACGCCGCTCGAACGCAACAGGTGGGAAGGGCCCAAGGGCCTTGTCGTCTGGAGCAGCCGATTAGGGAGTGGTGTAGAGGAGAGGGTGCTGTATGATGGGCTGTTTATGCGCTCATCGGTGGTCGCACGCGACCTGAACGGGGACGGAATAGAGGATTGGGCATTTGTCGGTGGGGACCGCGGATCGGGCTTTGGCGTGTTCATCGAATGGGGTGGGGGCGCGAATCCGACTAAGGAGGTGGAGCGGCATCGTTTGGTCGGCGAAGGGGTACGGGTGCTGCCGGGGGATGTGGATGGGGACGGCGATGTGGACTTGGTGGTGTTAAATAGCGTCTTGGGTGGCGTCCAGGTGCTCAAGAGTTCGGTGGGAGCACCAGCGACCGCGGTGATGACGCCAGCGGCAGCGCGGCCAGCGCAGTATCGGCTGGGCGACAGTTATCCCAATCCGTTCAATCCGGCCGTCGTGATCCCGCTTGATTTGGCCACAGACGCGGCGGGGGTGTCGTTGACGGTGTACGACGTGTTGGGGCGGCGGGTGCAGCAGGTGTGGCAAGGGCCGCTCGGGGCGGGCAGCCATCGTTTTACTTGGGATGGCCACGACGAGGTGGGCAAGGGGGTAGCCGCCGGGGTGTATATCTATAAAGTCGAGGTGGACGGGCAGGTAGAAGCCAAGAAGACGACCAAACTCCCATGAGGGAGGCGGTCTTTCACAGACCATTAAAAAGGAAAAGACCAATGAATCTATACTTTCGCATCCTCGTCGCCCTGCTCAGTACCGCGAGTGTAGGGCTAGCCCAAGCACCACATGCCGCAATCGTCACCGGCGAAGTCCACAACCCTCCGTCGCGGGATATCGCGTTCCACCACGAACCGCTACTCGCTCCCGGACCGTCCGAACACCCCATCGTCTTGGACGAGCAAAACCGCTTTGCCCTGCTCTTGAACGTTTCCAAAGGAACTTTCGTCACCGGGTATTACAGAGGTGAGCGATACTTCCGCATCCCCTTCTTTGTCGAACCCGGCGATAGCCTACACGCGGTCGTAACCTTCGCTGAGGTGACGGAGGCCGACTCTGCGGCGGCGGTGGAATCTGACAGTTTGGACACTGCCGAAGATGAAGCCCCGCCCGCCTATTCCCTGACTTTTAGTGGCCGGGGCGCGGACAACAATCGCTTTTTAGCCGAGTTCTGGCCTCAACACAATGCCTTCGACCCAGACAATGGGCTGGAGCCCGAGGAGTTTACACGCCAAATAGAACAGCGGCGGCGGGATGAATTTGCCCTACTAGCCGAGGGACGCGAAAAACACGCGCTTTCGCCGGGATTCATTGACTATATGACGGCCTTTTTCAACTACAAATGGGCCGATCAGATGATTTCCTATCCGATGTTTGCGTTTAGAGACGGCCATTGGGTGCGCCGATTCAACGTCAAACCCTCCGACCGAAGAGCGATTCCTCCGGACTACTACGACTTCCTGCAAGAAATCCCCTTGATGGATGAAAAGGCGATTGGCGTGCAGGAGTACCGCTGGTTTGTGGTGAACGCGCTAGACTTGGAGGTGGATAATGCGCTAGCGGAGGAGGAGCGCAGGCCATCTAGACTTGCCGATAGGTACAAGCTGTCGGGGTTGGGGCTGTCGCCGGCCGTCCACGCCCGCCTCGACTCCATGTACAACGCGAACATCCGCCTCCACCCCAAACTATCGGAGAGGATCGATCTGTCGGGGTTGGGATTAGCGGAGAGTGCCCAGGTTCGACTCGACTCCATGTACGAAAACCGCAAAAAGATCAGTGCGTCCAAAAAGGCCGCTTGGTTGGGGTTGGAGTTATCGCCGGCCGCCCTAGCCGAACTCGACTCTTATAAGGACTATATTACGGTCTACAGTAGGGAGGATACCACTAGGATTGATACGACGGATGGGGAGTTGGCCTTCCATATCCCATCGGCAAAAATCAAAGAGTGGAATGCCTACCTAAACAATCGCTCGCTGTCGGCACGGATTGACTTGTCGGGTTTGGAGTTATCGGAGGCCGTCCAAACCCAACTCGACTCCATGTACTTCGTGTACCAAGATAGTCCACCGCCCAAGCTGTCCCAGAGGATTGACTTAGCGGCCTTGGGCCTATCGGAGGAGACCCAAGCCCAACTCGACTCCATCTTTGCCGGACCGAGTTTTCGAATCTATCTAGGGACTCCAGAACGATACGACCTCGCCCAACAGAAACTGCAAGGGCGAGTACTCTATTGGTCTCTAGCTAGGGAGTTGATGCTTGGAATTAGCTTCGACTGTGAAGCCTTTGTAGATGCCCGCTGGCAATCCTTTAAGGAGAGCAATCCCTTCCCCGAATACACCGAGGCTATCCAAGCGGAACTGAACAAGCTCTTGACGCTGCAACCGGGGCAACCTGCTCCCGATTTTACCCTCCATGACCCCGACGGCCAACCTGTATCGCTAAACCAGTTCAAAGGCAAAGTGGTCTTGCTGGATTTCTGGGCGAGTTGGTGCGGACCGTGCATAGCCGATTTGGGGACTCTCCGCCAGATCAAGGAACAGGTGGCTGCCCAGCCGGTCGTTTTCCTCAACGTCTCGTTAGATGCGAATGAAGGAGCTTGGAAACAGGCCATTGCCGAACACGAAATCAAAGGCGTCCACGTGCGCTCGGAGCAAGTGGCGCAAGCCTATAACATAAGCGGCATCCCTCGGTATTATCTGGTAGATCCACAAGGGCTAATTGTGGAGGATCGTTTGCGGTTATTTGACGTTGAGGAAGTTGTGGCAAAAATCAAGAAACATCTGTGAGGGAGGCGCTTGGCCCTCTAAGGTTGGTCTATAATCAAATGGTGCGCATTAACACATTGAATCGCTGCGGTCGGACCTTAACCATCGAACTCATGGGGTATATCAATAAGACGGAGTTCGATATCCTACATGACTGCATGGAATCGTATGTCGAGGAGGGGGTAAGGGAGGTCTGTATTGTGGCTAACGAAGTGCGGAGCCTCAATCCATTGCTCGAACGAGACGTAATCGGTTTGGGGCAATTGGGTCTGACTTTGCGCCTCCAGCAACTCGCTCCTTCTATCCAGCGATCATTGGAAAGCTGGGGTTTGCAGGCGTGGATAGATGATGAGTAGTCAGCGGACTTTGCCGCGCCCGGCGATTTCCCAAATCGCCTCTAAGCGACCGGCGCGTAGCGCGTAGAGGTGGTCGTGAAGGTTGACAGTGGTGCAGCCGTGGCCGGGGATAAATTCGAGCAGGTCGCCGGGGTGGAGATCGGTGCAGGAGCCGGCTACGGTCTTGAGGCGGCCGTGCTCTTCGGAGAGGGCGTGGCATTCCAAATCGGGGCGATCCTTGACGAGGGGAAAGCCGTGTTCGGGCGTCAGGCTCTTGAGGCCGGCGTCGGTGATGACCTGCTCGGGCGCGGGGCGGCTGGTAACGGTGGTCAGGACGCTGAGGGCGTTTTTGAAGCCCAAGCTTAGCTTGGCGTACGCCGCGTCCATCAGCGCGTACGAGCCGGCTTGAACCTCGGTGATGCCGTCGAAGGACGTGCTGATGTAGTAATCGCCCGTGCCCGAGGCACTGCAAATTAGGCAGTCGAGACCGGCGCGTTCCACGGCGTCGCGGGCATCGACGAGGCGCTGGAGACAGGTGTGGGCACCATCGTCGCGGGCATCTTTATCTTCGAGGTCGATGATGTGGCCTTCGTAGCCCATCAGACCGCAGAAGCGCAGGTGCGGTGCTTGGGCGGCCGTGCGGGCGAGATCGACGACGGCGGTGGGCGCGACGCCGCAGCGGTTGTGACCGATGTTGACCTCCACGAGGACGCGGGGGCAGACCTTGTAGGCGTGGGCGGCCTCGTTGAGGTCGGCGAGATTTTGTGGGGCATCGACCGCGACCATAATGTCGCAACGAGCGGCCAGCGCCATGAGACGCTCGATCTTGCGGCGGCCTACTACTTCGTTGGCAATGAGAATGTCTTGGATGCCGGCGTCGGCCATGACCTCGGCCTCTCCGACCTTGGCGCAGGTGATCCCCTGCGCGCCGGCTGTGAGTTGGAGGTGGGCGATGGCCGGGGTTTTGTGCGACTTGGTGTGCGGCCGGAGGTTTTTGCCCGCCGTGCGGAAGTGCTCGGCGAGGTGGGCGATGTTGTATTCGAGCGCGTCGAGATCGACTAAGAGGACTGGGGTGTCGATGGCGTCGCGGGTCGTGCCGATGTGTTCGGTAGTCATAATCAGGGCTTTGTGGGTTGGGTGGATATTGTTTGCGAATTGTGCTGGACGATCAATGCAGCGGTACTGATTCCGTATCTCGCCGATTTCGCCTCATACGGATGGCGGTCGCCGCGGCGCGTTGGGCTCAATAATGGCCCGTCTTTCTGGGGTCAAACGTTGTAACAGTTCTGCTGAAATTTGATAGTTGAATCGCTCGCGCACGTATTTGGGGGAGTAGCGGTAAACAATCGTTCGCCGATAACCGGGATTGGTGCGTTCTGCCGAGCCGTGTGTTATCGCATCCGTAAATAACAAAACATCTCCTGCCTTCAGATACATCTCTTGCATGGCAATAGCTGTTCCGGCAGGTTTGCCGCTCACGCTGTCGTAAATTAGGCCCCGGCCATCCGCCTCTAGCCGGGGGTGAATTTCCGTACACTTGTGGCTGCCCGGAATTAGGACGGGTGGGCCATCGCCCTCGCCGATGTCGTTGAGGGCCATCAATACGTTAATCTGCCCGACCATCCATTCTCCGGTGTTGTTCTGGCGAAACGTCAGATAACTGAGCGGAACATGGCCACCGCAGTGGATGTGGAGGTAACCACCTGGACCACGGACGTTGAGAAAGTTCTCGTGAATGGAAAGGCCGTTTACTGAAGAGTGAATGTACTTTTTGACCAAGTCGATCCAGGCGGGGTGATCTATTAGTTTCTCGAAAACAGGGCCACCTTCGATGATGCTTTGGAAGTTGACGCCATTCTCTTCATTGTAGGTGTGCGTTTCTATGTGCCCGCCGATCCAGCGGCCTTTTTTCTTTGGATCACCATCGGTTGCCCACGGCTCTTGTACATACGATTCGTGATCGTCGATCCACTGATTCATCTCGCGCAAATCTGCTGCCGAGATGGCATTTTTTAAGACCAAATAACCTTGGAGGTCGAAGAGGTAGTCTTGTACTCGGTCGTCCATTATTCGTCGCTTTCGGCTGCTTGTCGCAGGGCTAGGAAAGCCTCCTTGAGTGTTTGACTGACGGCTGAATCCGGCTCGTTCAAAACCAGTTTTTGGTAGGCGTTCAAATAGTCAGCGCGGACGCGGTGGAACAGATGCAAGAAGTGCCGCAGAAACCCGATGCAGTCCAAAATAGCAATCTCGACCCCATCGGTCTGCTCGTAAAATCCGGCTGCGTATTCGGCTACCCTCGGATCGATTACATCTGTGGTGACGAATAGATAATTGTCGATCCTATGCGGCGCTCCGATGATCTTGCCTAGTGCTGTGTCGATGTCATTATAATCGACTCGCTTTGCCTTCATTTCATAAGCCGTTACAACAGAATCTTCTCCAACGAGGCAAATTTCCACGTCTCCCAATGAGCCGGTTTGCAGATCAGCGGCATTGTGTGGGTTTAACGGCAATATGCGTTCGGCAAGCCGCTTTCCGGCTGCCTGATAGGCCGCCGCTACGACGAGGACCGGCAAGCGGCTTGCGTGTTTGCAGGCCAAGTGCTGCTTGAGCAGGGTGACTATGGTCTCTGACGATAGGGGCAAGGCCCCTTCGGTTTGTTCTAATCCCTTGAGCAGCGAATTTATACGGGCCAATTTCTCATCGCGCATCTGAAGCAAGAGGCGGACGATTTCGACAAACAGCACATCAGCGGCTACTCGCTGTTCGGCCACATCTTCGAGTAATTCAAGGGTCTTTCTATACAGGTCGCGTGGCCTGCCAACAAGCTCGCGATCTGTGGTCAGCGGATGGTCAATGTTTCTCAGTGTTGGCGTGAGGAAGGCCGTCGTCTGATTAACGGGCAAGCGGTGTTCATTGATGAATGGAGCTAGGTGTTGTTCATCGTAGGTGCGGCCAGAAAAACTGTCTGGATCGCCAATTTCAGTATAGGGTTTGCGTGGATCGACGTTGGGCTTGTCTAGCTTTCCTAGCAGGCACGACATAAGCAAACGCACCCCGGCGCGGTTGCTCGTGCAGCGGCAGACATAGGTAGCACGCTCCCTAATGGTTATGTCGGGGATAACGGACGTATCTAAGGCCGTCTCAGCACGCTCATATATGCCACGCAGGATGTTTTCTGGTGTCATTCAAACAACTCTTTTTGTACTTCCGGCTCATAGTTAGTCCACAGCACTTCGCGCCGGCTGTCCTTGGTGGAATGAATGGTCTTGTCCGGCCCCTCTGTCTTGAACCAACGATCCGGCGGGAATAACTCGTCCATTAAGGGATGATGGTAGCCGGACATGGCCACCTTACCCTCGCACTCGTTGACGATTTCTGCCAACGCACTGTGCTCATCTTCGTCCATTTCGAAGCCGTATGCTTTGGCATCGCCACGAGTGGCGTGTAAGTAGGGAGGGTCGCAATAGAACAAGGTTTTGTGGCTGTCATAGAGTTGAATTATATCGACAGCGGGGCGGTTTTCAATCTGAACGCGGATCAGACGCTGTGCAATCTCGTCAAGCGCATTTACGCCCCCCAACCAGCGCGAGACCACACCAGACATACCAGCGCGACTCGTATTCTTGCAGTTGGCCCAACGGCCGAGAGAGGCCGTTTGCGCTAGTCCGGTACGGGTCTGACGCGCTCTAATATAAAAACGTCGGGCGCGTTCTAGGTCAGTGATGTCCTCCGTACTGCCGTAGATGGCGTAGTAGTATTCCTCGCGTGAGAACGGCGTCAGGGTGATGGCGCGGATCAGCGCTTGGTGCTGGTCTCGCAGTACTCGAAAGAAGTTCACCACCTCACCGTCGAGATCGTTATAGGTCTCGACAGGAGTTGGTGCGCGGTTGATTAGCACGGCCCCAGAACCGGCAAACGGCTCGCAGTAATGGTGACACTCCGGCAGTAGGGGTAACAGCCAATTGAGGTGAGAGAACTTCCCGCCGTACCAACCAAACACAATGCGGCGACGCGTATAGCCCACAGTCGCTGAATGCTGCGGCTTCTCGTCTAAGAAAATGGGGGACACGCCCCGCGATTTTTTGGTCATGTGCTAGAGAAAAGCAAAGACGATTTTTAAGGCACGGTCAATTGCAGTCATAAGTGGCTCTCCGAGATTCCCCCGTACTCGGACCAAGCGAGATCGGTGGTCTATAGGACGTGTTTGGAGGCAATCAGCAACCGACCTCTTAGTCAAACCATTCTGTGGGGACGGATCAATGACGACATTGGTAGTGATTCTTGCTTTTTTTGTACTCCAGGCAGTAATCGGAACAACTTGGATCACAGGAACTCGCTCGTTGTATGTATTGTTGGTGACGATAACACAGGGGCGAATCCTTCCCGTTTCCGATCCTTTCGTGGGATCAAGATTAACGTCAATAACCATTCCTCGCTTTAATCGGCTCACTTTGGCCACTCCGACAGCGCGGTGGCCGTTAGTTCTTGGGTTTCTTCGTCTTCTGCGTAGCTTTCTGAGTACAGGTCTGCCGACTCTTGCAATCGTTGCTGAGCGATCTCTCGGCGCAGAAGATCAAGGGCCATCCGCACAACGGCACTTTTATCTTTGAATCCATACGAGCGGCATTCGTCGAGAAATTGCAGTTGCGATTCTTCGAGGCTGAAATTTTCTTGGATCACAATGCTCTCTCCTTTTCAAGGCTTTCTTCGGCCCAGTACGCCAGTATCCCAATCAGAACGCAAGCGGCAAGTCTCCGTTGTCGTCGAAGGCCATTTCCTCGGCTTCGACGATGAGTTCCAAGTCCTCGCGCTGTTCGACTTCGGAGCGATAGGCTTCTGAGACGAAGAGTTCGCCTAGCTCCAGGGTGTTGTGGATGCGCAGGACCTTGGCGTTTTCTGGCTGGACTAGGCCGACGGTCTCCAAAGCCTTTTCAATGCAGATGCGGTCCGTGTCGAAGTAGAGCGGGATGTGTGCGCCCGAGGGGTGGTTGCCGGTCATGCAGTTGATGTAAGTGATCTCGCGGTCCATCTGCTCGATGGCGCGTTTGTGGGCGTATTCGGCCGTGCCGATGCCCGAGGCGTTGCCGTGCGTTTCTTCGGTCAGGCCGCGGACTAGGATGCGGGTGACTTTGGGGTATTCTTTGTCGGCGGCGTGGTTGTCGTGGAATTTGCGGCCGACGACGTTGGTGTCCATGCCAGCGCCGGAGATGTTTTTGCCGATCGCATCGACGATGAGCAGATCGACCTCGTCGAAGGGTAGGCGCGGCATCCATTCCTTGGCGAGGACTAATAGCTCCTTTTCGCGTTCCACGAACTCGTCGGCCCCCACGCCCTTGACGAGCGCGGTTTGGTCGTACTGGTTTTCGACTAAGCCCAGCCCCATGAGCACACCGCATTGGTCGATGACGGTTTGGCCGACCGAGCGGACGATGCGGTCGAAGCTGTAGTGGACAATGGCTTGGTGGTACAGGGCCGCGCCTTTGTGCTTGCCCAAGCCGATGAGCATCATCTTGTGCAGGCCGCTTTCGATTTCGCCGACAAAGTCGGTGTGTGGCTTGACGCGGCCGACGACGGCTACGTGGTCAGCTTCGAAAGCGTGTTTGTCGAAAAAGACAGGGACGCCGTCCTCAGTCGCGCCCACCTGTACGGTTTCCATTGAGGATTTGATCGGTGCGCCGGTGTACTCTTCGGTGACGCCGTAGCCTTCGATGATTTCCTGTTGCGCTTCGGCGATGCCGCCGCCGTGGCTGCCCATGGCCGGGACGAGGAAGGGCTGGAGGCCAAGGGCCTTGAACTCGGCCACGAGGCTTTTGATTACGAGCGCGATGTTGGCAATGCCACGGCTGCCAACGGAGATGGCAATGGTCTCGCCGGGCTTGACTTTGGGGCCTAAGTCGAGGCGCTGGACTTCGGCGCGCACGGCTGCGGGAATGTCATCGACCGTGGGTGCGGAGAAATGCTGGCGGACGCGGAGCATACGGGGCAGGGACATGGTGTACCTCCTAAATGGCTTGTTGGAATAGAGCTTCGAGATCGCGCTGGCTGGTCTTGCGCGGGTTGACGGCGATGTTGCCGCTCTGCATGGCGGTTTGTGCCATGGTGCGGATGCGGGCCGTATCGACGCCGACATCCCCTAGCTTGGCAGGGATGCCTAAGTCGGCGTTGATATGCCGCACTGCGGCGATGGCCGCTTGCGCGGCTTGGCGTTGGTCTAGCCCGGAAGTGTGCGCGCCGAGTGCTGCGGCGATGGCGGCGAATTTGCCAGGGCAGGCGAACCAATTGAACTCCATGACATAGGGCAGCAAGATGGCGTTGAGCAGCCCGTGATGTACGTGGTAGTGGGCACCCGCTGGATGGGACATGGCGTGGACATTGCCGAGGCGCGTTTGCGAGAAGGCGACGCCAGCCAGCATACTGGCGATGAGCATGTTTTCGGTGGCGGCTAGTGCGTGGTCGTTGGCACAGGCCAGACGCAGGTTGTCGCCGATGAGGCGGATGGCGTGCAGTGCGATGCCTTCGGTGATGGGCGTGGCCGCTAGGTTGATATAGGATTCGAGCGCATGGGTCAGGGCGTCCATGCCAGTAGCTGCGCCGACGAGAGCGGGCAGGGCAACCGACAGGTCGGGATCGAGGACGCCGAGTTGGGGCGCGATTTTCCAGCTAATGACCGGGTCTTTGTTGCCGCTGGCAGGATTGTCCAGCACGGCAAAGGGCGTGACTTCGCTGGCGGTGCCGTAGGTCGTGGGGACGCAGGCGAGATAGGGCAGGTCGTTTGCGACTTTGTCGCTGCCCAGATACTGGGTGATGCGTCCGGCGTTGGACGCGAGTACGCCGATCATCTTGGCCACGTCCATAGGCGAGCCGCCGCCGAGGCCGATGATGGCGTTGCAGCGTTCTTGTTGGTACGCCTGGGCACCTTCCTCGACGGATTCTTGGGTCGGCTCACTCGAACCGTCTTTGAGATAGACGGCGTGGGGGATGTCGCCGAGGGCAGAGACGACCGCTTCCACGGTGCCGATTTCTCCCAAGACCTGATCGGAGACGATTAGGACCTTGTCGGCCGGCGAGAAGCAATCCGCCAAGCAGGCGATAGACCCAGGGCCGTGGACGATGCGGGTGGGATGGCGGAAGTCGAAGTGGGTTTGCAAGGGCATGGATGATCCTCTATGTACAAGAGGGAAAGTAGCTAGCGCTCTTCGTTGATGTCAAGATGACTGGCGGGGGCTGGGTCGGTAGCCCGATGCCTTCATTGATGCAACTACGGGAATCCCGTATATTCGTCTCATGGAATTCGAATGGGATGAGGACAAAGCGGCGATGAATCTGGTCAAACATGGGATTCCGTTTGAATACGCCGCGCGAGTGTTCCTCGATTCCTACCGATTAGAAGAAGAGGAGCTGATAGAATACGAGGGGGAAGTGCGCCGTCGCGTCATTGGCATGGTCGATGATCACGTATTGCTCGTAGTTTACACAGAACGTTTTCCACGAACTCGAATCATCTCTGCCCGGAGAGCAACGCGTCATGAGCGAAGAAAATACCACGAAATTTAGGTTGGACGAAAAGAACCTGCCGCGTCTGAGCAAATCCCAGGCGCGACGTCTCGATTCCATGAGCGACGAGGAGATCGAGCAGGCCGCGTTGTCCGATCCCGACAATCCGCCTTTGACGGATGAGGAGCTCGCAGCATTAGAGCGCGTTCCCGACACTAAGGCGATCCGCAAAGCCTTGCGTTTAACTCAGCACGAATTCGCCACTACGTTTCAGCTCTCTTTGGCGACGGTACGAGACTGGGAACAGGGGCGCTATCAGCCGGATCAGGCGGCCCGTACACTCCTGCGCGTAATCGCTCGTGACCCCAAATCGGTCAAACGCGCCTTGGAGATGTCTTGATTTGAGGGCAGCGAATACCCACCCGCTCGCTGGTTGATAGCTGACGGCTTCGACCGGCCCCATTATACCACAGATCCTATGGTCATTGTTTGTCGAGGTTAGAGTTGTAACTCTCGTTGATGCTCGCGAATATGGCTTCGTGGCGGCAGAGAACAAATTGTCCCGTTAGGCTCGAAACCCTTGCGGGCATACAGGGCGATAGCTGGCTGATTATGATCTCCGACATCCAATAATACCCGCCGAGCGTCGCTGTTCCGCGCCCACTCAACGACGGTGTCAATGAGCGCTTCACCCACGCCTTGTCCTCTGACTTCCGGGGACACCCACATCGAAATCAGCCAAGCGGCGTCAGGTTGTAAGTCATCGCGCGCGCCGCGCACTAGGCCCACGTCCTCTCCATCCACGACTGCTACGAAGGTGGCGATCTCTTGTAGTTGCGCCGCCCAACTATCCAGCGGTCGGGCAGCGGCCTCGTCATAGGTGCTGCCAAAGGCGTCAGGTGCATCGGCCAGAGCCCGCAACCGGATCGTGCGCAAACGCAGCCCCTCATCGGCTGCAAGGCGTTTAATGTTAATTGGGGTCTTGCGAGATGTCATCCTCAACTGCTTCTCCACCATCGCGTTTCCGCTCTCATCGACAACCACCGAGTTGTCCACGCGGCACTATTCCCGTTTGGCGGCCTCTTCCAACGCGCGCTGGTCGTCCTGGCTCCACTGATGCCAACACACTTCGTCGGGCTGCAGGAAACCGCTGTTGGCGCGGCTCTGCAAGTGCTCGTCCTGACCCAACAGGCGCAGGGCCCGGTGGTCCTGCCGGCTTCGGGCCCAATTGATGAGCTGTTGGCAGTTGGGACCGGTGAACGTATCCGTGTGTTTGAGCCAAGAAATATTGTAGTACACACTGAAGAAATAGCGCTTGCGTCCCGAGATATTGGGCGTCCCCGAGTGCAGCAGGCCATTGTGGGTCAAAACCACATCGCCGGCTTTCATGTAGATCAACAGCTCGTCTTGGTGCGGCTTGTGGACCTCCTCCTCGGCTAAGGCAATGGGCTCGACGTGAGAACCGGGTAGCACCCTGAGCGGCCCGTATTCGTCGTCCAGATCCTGCAGATAGCAGATGGCATTAAAGGCGAGGGGGCGTTCGTACATGCCGCTGGGCATGCGACCCCAGCGGTCTCGGTGCCAAACACTGGCCTTGCCGGCGGCTTCTTCTGGATCCATGGAGGGAAAGGCGGCTAAGGTGAGGTTGTCGAGCTGCACGAGAGGCCCCACTACCTGCTCGGCAAAGTCGAGAATGACTGGATGAGCCACTGCTGGCCACATTAGCTGCGGCGCTCGTTCGAGCATATTACCGAACCAAGTGGTCGGTTCTCGCACATCGGGCCCCTTCGTGGAGATGGTTTGTAGCCGATCCTGCTCGTCGCGCCAGGCCTGCATGGTGGTTTCGTCGTACAGGCCCTCGAATACGGTATAACCCTGAGCGCGGTATTCTGCCATTCTTCGGTCCATAAAGACACCTATTCCTTGCGCGAAAGCCGCCAGGCATCCGGCTCCATATTATTCCCCGCCACCATCCACAGCGACCCGTCATATACGAACACGCTCCCGGCATGGCGGGATGCCCAGGGGGTATCGGGCAATTCGGTCCAGTCCACGCCATCGGGCGAATACCACACATCGCGGCGATTCCCACTCTCTGCCGCATAGCCTTCTAATACCCACAGATGGTCATCGAACGCGGCCACCTCGTGATATTGTCTGGGCGTCCACGGGGCGTGCGCTATATGCTGTTCCCAGTTTATCCCATCGTCCGAACTCCACACATCGTTGTAGAAATTGCGCATAGGAGTTGCAGGCGTATCGTAGGTGCCTCCACCGAGAATCCACATCCTGTTGTCGTGCACAGCGGCTCCGCCGATCATGCCTCTGGGCACCCACGGAGCGTTCTCGGTAACTTGGGTCCAGTTTACTCCATCGTCCGAACTCCACACGTCGTTGTGGAAGACCTCGTCGGCGTCGGCAAATTCGGGCAGCGTCTGTCCGCCCATCACCCAGATCCGGCCGTCGAAAGCTAGGGTATAATGGAGCACCCGAGGAGCCCACGGCACGTGATCATTGGCCAGCTCCCAATGAATGCCGTCCGCACTGCTCCAGACGTCGTTCTGATAATGGCCCTGATTGCAATCGCCGCCGACGATCCACATCCGGCCGTCATGTACTACATATCCGGCTGTATGCCTCCCCTCCCAGGGCGCATGAGGATTTTCAAGCGTCCAAGAGTCCCCATCGGCCGACGACCAGATCTCACTGTTGCAGATCAGCGGGAAGTGGACTTTATCGCCGGGATTCCAGCCGCCCAGCAGCCACATTTTATCTTGGAACACCAATGCGCCAGCGCCATCGCGAGCCGCGAATGCAGCTTGCTCAGTGACGCAGTGCCATTCGTATTTTGCGCTCATCGCTATTCATCTCCTGACACATTGGGCTATAGGTCGAACATGGAGGGCGGGTCTCCCTCGGGATAGTTGTCGAGGTAGCTCTGGATGTACTGCCGCGTAATGGGGGGCATTTGCTCCAGATGCCCCTGCTGGGTCAGCGTCTCGCGCTGTCCGTATTCGTGAGCCATCACCGTCGTCCCTGCATTCCAGAAGGCGCAGTGCATGGTCCAGCGCTTGCGCCCCTCCGGGTTCCAGCCCCGGTGCCAGAGGTTGGCGTTGTAGTAGGCGATGTCGCCCGGTTCCAGTTCGACGACGTGAGCGTTGGGCATGTCCCCCGATTCGCTGCCGGATGCTTCGATTTCCGCGGCCGTCGATGCTCGCAGGTGACTCCCGGGGACGATGTTGAGGAAGCGGTCTCCAGCAACGAGCGGGGCGTTGAACTGCACGAAGGTGCCCTCGTGTCGGCGCAAGTACGCGGTTTCTTCCTCGTCGCCCGGTTTGCAGAGGTCGCGGTGCCAATTCTGGGTGTAGGGCTTCTCTCCGCCGCTGGCGAGCATACCGAATAGGCTGTGGCGCACTCTTGGGCCGCAGATTAGGGATTCAAGATGGGGAGCGAGATCCTCGTCGATCCAGTCGGCGAAGGCGGGGTGGTACTTGTCGGGGTTGAGCAAGTGGCCGGTGCGGCTTGGCAGACGGCGCTCGCGGTCGATCCAGCCTATCTCACATTCTCCCGCAAGTCCCTTGTCGATCAGGCGTTCGATCCCTTCGAGCAGTGTCTCGATGCGGGTTTGAGTGAAGGCCTGCCGCAGAATGAGAAACCCCTGCTCGGCGTACGCTTCTTTGTCTTTTTTTGAGATCACCATAACCGGCGGATTGACCTCCGTAAAAGGTCGATTTTTTACTGCGTTTGGCGCTTGCTTGAACGGCGACCGTGGTAAAGTAACGCCCCTTGCATACTCGTCAACAGGAACCAGCCAAACATTGACAACAAGGCGCGAAGGGTGTTAGGCTACGCCAAATGGAGACCACAACTCTCATTCAGAGGTGTCAAAATGAAAATCAAGCGAATCACAGGAACCAGCGTCGCAATCCCATACGCTTCGCCTGTTGGCCCTTACGTCGGGCGCGGTGGTAGTAGTGGCACTTTGGGTGCAGCGGGACTGATCGTGAAAGTTGAAACAGACGCGGATGTAGTAGGTTGGGGTGAAGGAACGGGCAGGTTTGAAACGGACCCAAACGCAATGCTGGCTGGCAAAGATGTGGCAAACATCGAAGGGGCCATTGCAGCACTGGAAGCAGGGGGCATCGGCAAAGGTCCGATGTCTGGTATTGAGATGGCACTTTGGGATGCTATGGGCAAGGGCGCGGATTTGCCGGTTTGTAAACTGCTCGGCGGCGTGGTGCGAGAGGAAGTGGACTTTTGCGCCTGCATGGGGATCAAGGCACCATCAGACTCCGCCGCAACGGCCCGCGAGTACATGGAGCGATGGGGGTTTCGCTTCTTGAAAACAAAAGCGGGGGACGACTCACAACAGGACCTGCAGATTGCCGAGGCCATACAAGCCGCTGTTGGCGACGAAGCCATACTCCGTCCAGATGCAAATAGCGGGTATTCGCCCGAAGAGGCAGAAGTTACAATGCGAAAAATGAAAGACCTTGGGGTTCGCTATTTTGAAGACCCGTGCTCGCCCGAGTACATCGACGCGCTGATCCGATGCCGGACGGAAATCGGCATGGGTATATTGGTGAACATGGGCGTTAGCACGGCGGACACTGTTGTGAACTTGCTCGCCAACGAGGTTGCTGATATGCTGATGCCAGACACTCCAGCGGCGGGCGGAGTGCTACCTGTGAAGAAAGTCGCTACTGTTGCAGAGGCGTATGACGTGCCGTGCCTGATGCACTGTTCGCACGACCTCGGACTAAAGACTGCGGCCATCACGCACATTGCGGCAGCAACCCCCAATTTCTCCGGGCCGAACGACACTTGCTACCACGGTCTGACGGATGATGTGCTGGCTGAACCCTTGCAGTTTGAAAATGGGCGCATTCGCGTGCCGTTGGGTCCAGGATTGGGCGTTGAAGTAGATGAAGCGAAAATTGAGCAATACAGGGCGTAGTAGCAGGTCAGACCTCGTCCAAACCCAAGCCCGTCAAATCTGCAATATGCCCTGCTTGCTCGGCTTCGTATAGCCGCCAGATCACGCGCAAGCCCTGCAAGCTGCTTCTGCCATCGGTCAGCGGCGTTTGCCCGGTTTCAATGCAGTCGAGAAAATGGGCCATCTCGTTTTCCGTGTGTTTGCCCGGCTCTGCTTCGCACAAAACTTCCTCTTGACCGCGTAGGATATGCACGAGTTTGCCGCCTGAAATGTCGGCGTCGAGCATACCTTCGGTACAATGCGCGTGGATGGAGTAGCGCAACCGGGTGCCTCGCGCCCCCCAAGTGCCGAAGTGATAGCCGAGGCGGCCAGCGGCAAATTCCATCGTCACATTGCTGGTGCCTTCGCGCTCCATCCACGGCGTGCCAAAATTGGTGCCTATGTGTATGCCCCGCACGGGTCGGCCCAAAAACCAGAGCAGTAAGTCGATGTAATGACAGCCGTGACTAAACAACTGCCCGCCGCCCAAGCACTCTTGGCTCGAAGCCCAGTGATCGGGGGGATAGCGAGTGAGTTGCTCGGTCCAGATCGACACTTGAAATACATCGCCGTACGCGCCTTCAGCTAACAATGCTTGCAAACGCTGGACAATTGGATGAAAGCGCATGCAATACGCGATCATCAGCACTTTGCCCGAGGTCGCCGATGCCGCAATTAGGTCTTTGCAGGCGGCTTCACTATTGGCCATGGGTTTTTCGAGCAAGACGTGAACGCCCGCATTGAGACACGCCTGTCCGACGGAAGCGTGCAAATGGTGGGGCAGCGCGAGCAATACGGCATCTACCGAGTCTAAAATCTCGCGATAATCCGTCGCCACACAGGCTCCCGGAAATTGTTGCGCGACGGCTTCTGCGCGCTCGGGAACAACATCGACCGCCGCGGCCAATGCGACCCGATCGCTCAAGGTGTGAAATCGCCGCATGTGGGCACCCCCCATGCCGCCACAGCCGATCATCCCCAGTTTAATCATGTACCTGTCTCCCTAAGGCAATTGCAGCATTTTGTGAATCGTCGAGCGCACCGTAAACTGTGGGCATCGCAATGGGAAATCAAGCGAGGCCGAAAATGGATGCACATCGCCGCATAAGCCGTATAATCGAACATTGGACCCTGCCCACCGCGTCTCAGGTCGTCGATCACGTGCTCCGAGCTAGGATCCAGTTGGTGCAGGTGGGGAACTTTGGCGTCGATTTCTATTCGCTGGTCGGCGACGAGCATATCGAACCATCGTGGTCGGGCATGCCCTTGCGGAGTGCGAAGGCCAACCTGGACTTGGCCGCGGAGGTCATTCCTCAAATACAGGAAGCTGGCTCACTCGTCACCGGCCAGTTGTCGACAACCATGCACTTCGGGGATCACGAGAAGCGACTCGGCCTGTTCGGCGAGAAGTGGGCGCGCATGTGGACCGACGATCTGCTGGGACCACCGCCGTGCGCTGCCGCTGAAGAGGGCCTGCAGCGCAATGCCGATGGATCGCTCAAATGGCGCACCATACCGGGCCGACCCTATCGCACCTATCGCGGCTGCATGAGCAATCCAAAGTGGTTGGCGGTCCTGAAGGCGATGGTGCACAAGGGAATCGAGCTTGGTCTCGACGGCTTCAATGCCACCCACCACTACGAGTCCCTCTGCCACTGCCAGTACTGCGCCGACTATGCGCGCCGTTTTCTGGGCACGCGACTGACCGCAGAAGAGATTCAGGGGATTTTTGGAATCGCCGACCTAGAAGAAGTGCCCGACGTGTTCACGGCGAGTTCCGACTGCTCGGAAGAGCTAGCAGCCCGTTTGCAGTTCGTCCTAGCCCAGGGATCCGACCTGAAACGCAAAGAGTCCTTTGACGAAGTTTTCATTGAATACGGGCGGTCGCTCAAACCGGACCTGCTCTTGGCGCAGTGGAATCACAAATACGATTTCCGACCGTACGACGAGCGCTGTCTGCTGCCGCAGGAGTTGTGGGCGAGGGGGGAGGACTATATCTGGTACAGCCAAGGGCCGTCCAAGGCGATCAGCTCGCTCGCTCAGGGATACCTCGCTGACATGGGCTTGCCATCCCGCTTCATGTACGCCGCCGGTGGCGGCCGACCCTTCGTCATAAACAAATACGACTACAAGCGCTGGCGCATCTGGGCTGCCGAGGCGCTGGCCCATCACGGCACGGCGCTGGCCTTTCATGCCGGACCACCACGCCTTGACCAGGAAGAAAGCGTCAATGTTGCGCCGGAGGATTATTACGGCCCCGTCATTCGCTACCAGCGATTCATGTTCCACCACGAAGAGCTGCTTCACCCGGCGACCCCGTGGTCTCAGATCGCCCTCGTCTATCCCAAGAGAGCCGAGATGCAGGCGGAGATGGATTGTCTCGACGCGCTCAAGCGACTCGGGCAACATCTGGAGGACGGCCACTGGTTCTTCGACCTCATCCTCGACGAACAGCTAATGGAGCGCGCCAGTGACTACGATGTCCTCGTTTTACCGGAAATACAGAGGCTGAGTGCGGCGGAAGGCGAGCGGTTAGAGGAGTTTGTCCGCGCAGGAGGCCGTCTGGTGTTTACGGGCAACAGCGGCCGTCTCGATGTCGACGGGTCGCCGCACGAGGAGCCACTGCTCCAGGCTCTGAGAAAAGCGCTGGCCGCAGGATCAATCGCCGGCCGCATGGGAGGGGGGATGTACATTCCCGACGGACCCTGGACTCCAGAGACGGTGCCGATCAAGGGAATCCCGCAAGAGATGCCGATTTTTCCCAAGCTCGAAAACGATACCTTCGGTCAACGGTTTCTGTTGGAGCTAGAACAGTTCGTCGGCCGGTCCTGGCTGGTCACCGATGCCCCTTGGTTCGTGCGGGTGCGGGCATGGTGCCCACAGGATGTGGACGCGGTGGTCATTCACTGGATCAACTACCAGCAGGATGAGGAAGCCGCAATCGAAATACCGCTTCCGGTCGGACCGCTCCAAGCAGAGTGTGAAATACCCGACGGCTTGCAGGTAGAGCGGGTTGAATGGCACTATCCGGAGATGCGCGAGCCGGTTGTGCTCGAGCACGAAAAGAGCGGATCAAACGTCCGCTTCACGATTCCGCGCCTCATCGTTTACGGCATGAGTGTTCTGCATCTACGCGGCGCGGGTGTTGACGGCACCGAGCATCGCAGATAGTCAGGTCAGTCTTTTGGACCCAGCTTGTGGAGCGCATCTAGCAACAGCGGCGAGAGCGGTTCGGCTTGGGCTCGTTTGGCGTTCTCTCTCGCGTGCACTGGGTCGGTTGTACCGATGATGGCCGAAGTGATTACCGGATGTGACAAGGTAAAGCGCAAAGAACACTCCAGCGGATCGTCCCATGCCCCTTCGGCTGTTAGCAGAGAGCGCACGGGATCCCAGTAAGGACCCGCGTGGTAGTGCGGCGAGTCTTTGGGCAGCACCTTCGAGGCCCTAGGCTAGCGGCCTATTCTGAGTTGAAGTGTCCGTCAGTAAACGAGAGACACTAGGGCCTGCCGGGTGGCTTCTGCCTTGTCGGACTCCACGCGCAGACGTACTAGGTAGAGGCCTGGCGGCAACAATGCGCCATCCCCGTCGCGTCCGTCCCAGGCGACCGAAAAACGACCGCTCGCCGCCTGCTCCCGCCATACCACGCCCAACGAGCGACCCGACAGATCGAAAATCTCCACCTGCACCGGCACCGCGCCCACTAGATTGAGCAAATCGTAGCTGATCCTCACCGCGTCGTTGACGCCGTCGCCATTGGGACTGAACACCGGTGGGTCGAGGGCCACTGCGCCGATCACGCGTTCGCCGATCCGCACCAGATCCACACTCAGCCTATTGCTGTCTTCCAATTCGTCGGCATCGCCCGCCGCGACGCTCTGTGGTACTTCTAACGGCTGCTGGCTATCGAAGAGCCGTCCCGAAAACACTGTACCGAACTTGAACACCTCGGCTTGGAAATCCACTTCGATCAGCTCTGTGGTGCGCTGGATGTCGATGCGCGGGATCTGCACCACAAAGCCGGTCTCATCTATTTCCACGACCTCAAAATCTACGGAGACCCCTGAGATCCGCACTTGATCGACGCTCCTCGCCTCGGTCGGCGTATCGATGCTGATGCTGTCAAAGCCCAAATCCTCGAAGTCTATGGTCGGACGAAGTTTGTAGGTGAAGGACGTCACCTGTCCTGGTAGTACGGCGACCGGGACAATTTCGGCTAGGGCGCGGCTGGCCACTGGCGGGATCGACACGGCGAACTGGACGTAGTCTAGCTGGCTACCGGCCGTCTGGGTAGAGGTAAAATCGGCGCGCAGTTGCACATAGCGCCGGGTACCATCGCCGAGCATCGCGCCAGTCCCAGAGTCAAAGTCGTAGGGAGCGCTCCAGAAGACCCAGTTTTCGGTGTCGTGAGTGATGCCGTCTTGTTCGCCGCGCTGTAGCTTGTTGTAAGAGGCTCGGTTGAGCGGTATGCCTTTGCTGTCGAAGCGGGTGCGTTCGCTGCCTCGGAAGGTGGTGCGCCAGTAAGTGTTGGGATCGTCGTCCACGCCGCTGCGTATGGTCAGGTCAACTTGGGCCTCCGCGTCGATATGGCCGCTCCAGCTTAGCTGCCCCAGACTGGCGGAGCCTCCCAGATTGATCACGTTGGAAACGTAACTGGTGAAGGGGACATAGCCGTTGCCATAGATCTCGAGCTCGGCGATTTCCCAGACGCCGCGCGTATTCTCATAGGCCTCGAAGAGCAGGCGGCGCACGGGTACGGCGGGCAATTCGACGTCGACGACGGCTTCGGTATTTTCTGTTCTTTGGTAGGCAATGTCGAAATCGGAGAAGCCGTCCCCGCGCCGCACGGGTAGTTCCCGCGTGCCGTCTTTGAACGGATCGCCGTCGTTTATGCCAATTCTAAAACGCTGCATAAAGCGATCAGTGTGGTGTTTCGGGCGCGGAAAAAAGCGGATGCGTTCGAGCAACAGACGAGCGCCGAAATCGAAGATTGTGAACTTGATGGGCGGTCCATGCACGGCAAAACGGCCATCGCCCAGATAGAAGGTGTCGGGATCTCCATCGTACATGAGAAAGTCTTCCTGCTGGGGCGAGACCCAACCATGCCATATCAGATTGAAGATCTGCCCATCCTGCTCCTCGATGAGCGGGATGAGATTGACCTTGGGGTCCAATCGCTGCGGACGGATGAAATCGGGGTCAAAGTCCAGCCGTTCGGCGCTTCCGTGGCGTTGCGCTTCGATTTCGTTCCAACTGAGCTGGACGAATTCATAAGGGCCGTCTAACTCGGGACGAGGCAGGCTCTCGCCACCGAGGCGAAAGATCGTCAGACTAGCACTAGGGCGGACAAAACCGAGTAAGAGAATCGCCAACGCGCAATGGAAAAGCCGCAATCGCATGAGATATCCAATCAATAGGCGACGGCCAAGGTGCGCAGCAAGGTGCTGCGCGCGATGCCGGTCTGCTCTGTTTCAGCGGCGACGTCGATTTCGACCACGTAGAGGCCGGGGGGCACTAAATTCCCCGCTTGATCTCTGCCATCCCAGGACAGGGTGTAATGCCCCCTAGCCATCGCCTTGTGCTCGACGGTGCGCCACACCCGCCGGCCGCGCAAATCGCGAATCTGCACCTGGACGGGACTGTCGTCGCCGACTAGGACTACCGAAAAAGCAATCTCGACCCGGTCGTTGATGGCGTCGCCATTGGGGGTCAATACGCTGGGGTGCAGCGACAGTTGGCCGATCAATTCTTTGCGTTTTACCGCTCCGACCAAGGTGGTCGTATTGCTCTCCACCTGATCGAGCGCATTACCTGGGCTAAGCCACTGCCAGGCTTGTTCGTTTGAGGCACTGTTGCTCAGTGCTGTGCGCAGAATCGTTCCGGCTGAAAATAGGGCCGTGTCGAAGTCGAGACGCAAAACTTCGACACCCGTTGCGGGGCCGATCGTGGGGAAGGCCAGACGCAAGGTGTCTCCGGCCGTCGCCAGCACTTCGACTTGGTCCTGAATGAGCGCGGACAGATCAGCGGTGGGCTCGGCAAAATCGGTGGCTTTCCCGGCGTACAGCCTCTTAAATTCCAGGCGCATATCGGCGGGAACGACCATTAGCAAGCCATCGAATCCGGGATCGGTCGCGACGAACTGGGGCCGGATATAGAGGGAGAAGGGGCGCTCCACGCCCAGCGAATCTACCTCGACGGGCGCGACCTCGCCGACCAGATCCTGGGCCACCGGGTCGGCGAAGTGGAGGCGAATGGACCTGAGCGCGCCGCTGATTTGCGGGTCGTCCGAAGTCAACGTCGCGCGAATCGTTAAAAACTCTCGTGGCGACGGCGAGGTGATTGGACTGCCGGCGCTGTGCTCGTAGGGATGACTCCAGTCGCTCCAGTCGCTGCCGGGCATCGGCTCAGCGACGATATCCCCCTTGAAAAGCGAGAGCAACTTGTTGTACTCGGCTTCGGTTACCTCGGTGCCGTCCTTCTTGAAATAGTGCAGGCGTTCGCCCAGTTGGTTGCCGGTGCGGGTCTGAACTTGGACCTGGGTGCCGACGGGGGTATCGGCGTCCCACTCGATGGAGATAAGGTTGCGAGTTCCGCCCAACTGGATCAGGTCTGATTCGAGGCTCACCTCTGGTTGGAAACCTTCCCCGTAGAGCTGTACCTCCGCCAGTGTGGCGACAATCAGACCACGCACCTGCATCGACCAGTGGATGCGGAAGAAGCGGGCTCTGACTGGATCGAAGCGGTTGCCCTCATAGGGACGTCCCGCCACCCGCGGCTGGTCTCGATCTACGGCCCTAGTCCACCAGAGGCTGCCGTCGGGGGCCAGCGAGCCGTCTGAAAAATCGAGTCGGTAATTGGCGAAGCTGCCCCGGTACGAACCTCGGCCATAAGCTTGGCGGTGGGCATCGATCCAGTAGAAGCTGCCCAGATCGAAAAACAAAAATCGCTCGGGATCTGAGACGGCCTGGGCTCCAGAGATGAGCACGCCCGAATTAGAGTCCACATTGCCATCGATAAAAGCGCCCAGATTAACCACTTCTTTGGCCGAGAGGGCCATCGAGCCACCTCGCGCGACTATGCCGCTTATTATCTCATCTCCCTCGTGCCACACCTCCAGTTCGGCTAGGCGGGGACGCTCGCGGCGAAAATAGCGCCCGGCCCCTCGCCGCTCTTCATCCAGTTGCTGGTGTACGGCCTCTGTCACTGCGGTCTCGCGACCGTCGGGCTGGCGCTTGAAAAACCGGACGGCACCTCGGTCAGCCTCGTTCAGTTGCCCGTACTCTGCGAGAGAGACTTCTCGACCTTGGGTTGAATCGGTTCCGGTTACCACCACCTGGACGAAGCGCAAAGGCTGTCCTTGGACTTCGTGGTTGGCGTTCCGCAGATCGATTTCGAAAACGCGCTGGCTCTTATTGGGCTGTACCATGCGCAGCACCGTCTTGAAGGATAGGGCGTCTCCGCCCTGTAGGCGACTCGGTTTTAAGCCTTCGGACACCAGCACGTCGAAGAGCAGAAAGGGATCTCCTTGACCTTCTTCGACAAAGCGCAAGACAATTTTATGGGCGAAGACTAGGCGTCCCAGATCCAAGCCGAACCACCACTGGCCTCGTACATCCGCTGCGCCCTTCAGCGCCTCCGGCTCCCAGTAGGTAGCAGGATCGCCGTCGATCACATTGACTACATCGGCCAAGTTCGAACCTGCCTCAATGGCATCGAGTAGGGTCAACTCCTCTGGTTCTTTTTTAGCCAGATCATCCGGTGGGTGGAAGCGGAGGAATTTTACGATTTGGGTCGTCGCATTGGTGTTTTTGCGCAACTCGTTGGGCCGCACCTCGCCGGTCGGGGAGATCTCCACCGTACCCGGAGCGAATATCCAGTTTTTCCAATGACGCGCGTTGTTGACTATGATTTGAGAATCGGCGATGCGGTGCCCGGCTTGCTGCGCCTCGGTCCCCGCGAACCAGCTTAGCAGCGCAACTAGGGTAATCCACTGAATTTTGTATGGTTTAGGCATGACATCAGCAGACCAGGGAGCATGCGTTGGCGTATCCTCCTACATGGGAGGCTGACATGTCTTAGGAATACGAAAAGTCGCTGCACCAAGCAACCCTAGCAGTCAACCGGTCGATAGGACAACCACACCGCTGGACACGTATCTAAAAGGTTTTATAATCCCTATACATCTCTACATCAACAATTCGCATGACAACCAGAAGCTACTAGGACGAGGATAGGCATGCAGATTGCTGTGCAGGTGAATTTCGGGGAAGATCTCGGGCAGAATATAGGGACCGTGTTTGAAGCCCGAGATAGCGACGGTCGGGTGCTGTTTGGTGCAGGGTTTATGGGGCTTTTCAACACGCACTTCCGCATGGACCGCTGGACGCTACAGTTCTTCGTCCGTCACGACGGCGGAGAGGTGACATACGAGAAGCTGCCGTTGCCATCCGACGACGGCGGTAATTATCTGTTCGACCTCGACGGCAAGGTTTATCAGTTCAGCAATCAGCGCGATCGCACCGCGCGATGGTACGACGACGAATCCAAGGCTTGGGTCGTCGACGAAAGGTTTGGCGTCAAGGAGACGGCAAGCGGCGAGGGGATGATGCGTCTGGCCGGAAAACTGCTCCAGTTCAAGAGCGGTGAGGCATGGTACGACGGCGCGAAGATCCTGATGAAGCCCGACGATGGCCATTACCATCATTTCTATTACTCCCACGGCCACCTCGTCTGTCTATCAGAACAACGACCCCGAATGGAGCAAGCTTCATGCGATTCCTTGGCGACCGGGCGATGGTTCGCTCGATCTGGACCGGGCGATTACGCTGGATCTGCGCTATGCGGGCGAAACCTCTTTCTCTGCTGGACAGTTGGGCGACGAGATCATTCAGTCCTCGAATGTTGGAGGAGTCTACGCCTTTGACGGCTCGGCGTGGAGGATCATTCGCCCGTCTCAGATGGGCGTCAGTCACCAGCTCTATTCGATGCTGAACTGGTATGATCGAATGCTGATCGGCCACTATCCGACCGGGAACCTCTTGGAATACGTGCAAAAAGGGACGGAACTGTGGCACCTAGAGGATTGGCCACCGGTGATGCCCGGTGTTTCGGCCGCCGTACGCGAGGCGCAGACGAGTTGCCTGTTCGGAGGAGATATATACGTGGGGGTCTGGCCGTGGGCCGAGTTATAGCGCTACGATCACCCCGGTGACGCATGGCACTTTGTCCGCAGGATGTTCGAGCATCCCGCAATCACGGACGAGATGAACCACCCTTGGGAAGACCGGGTTACTGGCTACAACGAGATGCACGGCGCAGAGCTCGTCTGGAACGACTGGGGCAATCGAACCACGGGCCTAGCCCCGATGGGCGATTCGCTCTTCATCTCGACCAGCGCGAAGAGTTGTCCAGAGCGGGACATGAGAATGGAGTTTCTGCACGACGACGCGGTCTGGAACGAGTATCGGACGGTGCACCGGATGTGCAAGCTGGGATGCGCCGCAGGTCCAGTGGCCTGGCGAGAAGGGGAAACCACACTGGAATTTCTCGCGGATGGTGACCGGGTTGTGATCGCCCAAGATGGTGCGGAGATCGCATCAGCGCCGGCCGATCCCAAAGTTGTCGCAAGTGTGGAAACGGCGCGGATCGAATGGGGGAAGGGCATGCACGGACCCTTTGCGGGAGACGTGACGCCGCAGTGGTTCCCCTTTGGCCGCGAAAGCTCCGCCCGCGGCCCTACACCAGCATGCGCTGATCGCTGAGATCCTTGCTGCCTATGGTCTTGCTGATGGTGCCGCCGCGGAATTCCTTGATCTCTAGGTTGTGGAAGGCGTTGACGATCATGTACTGGGTCGGCATGTCCTCCCAGCGCGCCGAGTGAAACTCGACCGTCCCGTCCCCTTTCCACAACCCGGTCAGGCGGCTGTTGTTGCCCTCCTCAGGGGTCAGGCAGGCGTAGGCCGCATCCGCTTCGCCCCAGTGGCCGGTGCGGGGGATGTACTTGTAATGGAGATGCCCTGTCAACACGCCGTCGGTGCGCGGCGCTGCCGGTGCCGGATAGTCGGCGGGCAGCACCTCGCGCATGTTAGTCAGCTTCATGTCGAAGAAGCGAAACCCCTGCCAGTGCGCTATGACGTGGGTCTCTCCCCGGCACACGGCCGGTTCCGGCATCTCACAGTAGATCTTCGCGAACCCGAGCTGTTCCCGGCCGGTGAGGATCGGCTCGGTCATGTTCTCCCACAGAACGGTCAGAAACGGTCCCATAGCGTGGTCGCGCTTGCCGGTGTAGGTCGCCGGAAAGGTCACGCCCATCATGTTGTAGCCGCGTCCGGCCAACCACTCGATCTCCTTCATGTGGATCTGGTACACCGTCACCACCGGCTCATCGTGCAGCGCGAATCCCTCCGGCAACAGCTCCTCGAGTTGTTCGGCGTTGGTCAGGAAGCTGACCGAGTAGCTGGTGGACTTGGGGGTGTCGATGCAGGCATACCCCTTGCCGTCGGGGCCACGCCGCGGTCCCGTCATCGGTCCGAAGTGAGTGGGCATGAGGTACATCACGCCCGGCTGAAATTTGTACGCCACTAATGATCTCCTCTCTTGACTTGATTTATTGTCCTAGTATCGACGAATCAGGCGCGCCATGTCTGTCGTCGCGGGTTATCCATAGGCCATTTCGGGGTGTTTCCCAAGGACGCGCAGGAGGCGTTCGTCGGCATCTTCAAGGACGTAATCGGGCATGTGATAGTTGAGATAGGGCCAGAATCGCTGGGCGACGAAGCGCTGACCATAGACTTGGTGAAAGAGGTAGCGGACGCGATCCGATGTATTGGGGGCACCGCGATGCCAGGTTTGGCTGCTGAGGAGGTAGAGGTCTCCCGCTTGCATGAGCAGGGAGGTGGGGCCTTGGCCGTCGAAGGTTGGATTTTCTGGATCGTCGGGGTGTCTGCCCGCATAGTGGCTGCCCGGCACGAATTGGCTGGGGCCATACTGATCTTCGTCTTGGTCGGTCAGGGCGATTTGGAACGACATGCGAAAAACCGGCATCTGCAGACGCCGGTCATGGCTGCTGATATTGTCGTCCGCAATTGGAAATTCCAAGCTGTCATCTACGTGAAAGCGATTAATGCCCATATCCTTGCGGTTCAAGATACATCCTTGCGCCATGCAGTGGCACTGTGGGCCGAGGACTGTTTCAGCAATGGATATGATAGGCTCGCGCACGAGCAGATCGCGGAACATCCGGTCGCATTCAAATAGCCGATGGACCACGATGGGCGCTTTGCCATCGAGCTGTGGCCTTACTTTTACATTCCGCATTTCGGTGAAATAGGGTTCGGCGAAGATATGGTCAACGCGTCTGCATATTTGCTCGCATTCTTCTCGGGATAAGACGTTGCGGATGATGGTCGCGCCGTTTTGGTAAAAATCTTCGAGAATTGGCGCTAGTTCTTCTTGTGTAAAGGGTTCGTGCAGTGGCATGGGGTATCCTCGCTCTAGACTGAATTTTTTTCCTAAAGCACTTCAAATCGCACATCGCCTTTTAAGGCGCGATCAAAACTGAGCGTTTTTTCGCACCTGGACTTTTCGCCCACGCGCCCAATCACATAATCGGCAAAGTCGCCCCTGCCCTTTTTGTAATCGCCCAGCCCCTGCCAGAGCAGGTCTTTGTCCACAAAATGAAATGAGCGCGTCTGCAAAATGCCCTCCAGCGCGTCGCCAATCTGCGACCGGCTGTATCCATAGGCCCGATCGAGCACCCATACTAGTTCGCAGACGACGACATCGGCAATAAAATAGATCTCGCCCGCATCCGATCCCGCTTCGATCTCTTTTGCCGCGCGCCGCGCCTGTGCTGCATCGTCCTGCACTAGATAGCGCACCAGCACATTGGTATCCAGTCCCCTCACAGCGCTTTTCCCGCGCCCTCGCGCACCGCGCGATCCATTTCCTCTAGCGATACGGTCTTCTTGGGTTTCGGCAGGATATTCTTTAGGTCTCGCACATCCCGGGTGGCCGGTCTGACGACCACTTCGCCATCGTCTTGGATGATAAAATCCACGCTGTCGCCCTGCTGTAGGTGCAGGTGCTGGCGTATGGCTTGGGGAATGACCAGTTGTCCTTTGGAGGTTAGTTTGGCGACGGCCATCGCGTGATCCTTTCGTTGATTCCTACTTTTTTGAAGGCTCCAACTTTATAGTAAGAATCTAGCGAGCTCTTCATACTTTGCCAATATGTACTTCTAATTCGAGAAGGCTTGCTTGCAGCAACTCCCGGAATTGTATAGGAATTATAAAGGGCCTTTCAGGGAACAGGTCAAGCGGCGTCAGCGTCTTTAGAGCGGCTTGGCTGTGCGTTGCGGCGCTCTTGGTTCAGGCGTTGGTCCTGCTAGCGGGCGGCCCGATAGTGGCTAGGGCTTGTTTTCGTCGAGATTCATAGGAGGAAAAATGAAAAGGTGTAATTATTGGTCTTTAACGGTCGGCACACTGCTGATTTTAACACTCACTGCCTGTGATGTGAATATTGCCTCGGAGGTATTATCGTCCTCAGCAACGGACCGAACTATCCATGTAACCGGAAGCGGTTCAGTTACTGGTGAGCCAGATATTGCAACGCTCGATGTAGGTGTGTCTGTTGAGCGAGAGACCGTTGCAGAGGCACGTGAAGAAGCGGCAAGTGCGATGACAGCGTTAATAAATTCTCTGCAAGCAAACAACGTTGCTGAAAAAGACATTAAAACGGAGAATTTCAGTATCCACCCACAGTACGACTATACAGACGACGGACGCGTACTTCGCGGTTACAGAATAAACAACACCGTGCGGGCGAAGGTCCGAGACTTGGCAACCCTCAGTGATGTCATAGATGATGCCGCCGGAGCGGGAGGGGATAGCATTGTTATTAACTCTATCCAATTTATGATTGATGATACCGCACCATTGCAAACCGAGGCGCGTAGTTTGGCGGTAAAGGATGCTGAGGCGAAAGCACAAACTCTAGCGAAAGCAAGTGGTGTAAGGCTAGGGGAACCTGTTACTATCACTGAAAGTACCTATTTCGAAGGTCCGCCAATCCCGTTTGCGACCGCAGAAGCAGCCTTCGATGATGCCGCGCGTAGTGCCACTCCCATTGCCCCAGGTGAACTCGCTGTTACCGTGACTGTCACTGTGGTATATGAGATTGAGTGAGGAAAGGACCTTTTTTGGTATCGGCCAGAGTCCGCAACCGGATCGTGCTAGCCATAGCCCCTCATCGGCTGCAAGGGTCTAATTTGCTCATGGCCCTTCAACTTTGAGCCTTTTTTCTAACCGTTTCAAGGCTTCCTGCTCCACTTCGTCGTAATCTATTTTTCCCACCCACTGCGCTACGATCTGACTTTCTCGATCGAGGAGATACATCGCAGGAATCGCTTTTACCTTAAACTGATACCAAGCGGGCGTCTCTTTCGCATCGACAAAGACGGGATAGGAAATGTCCAATTTGTCCACCATCTTTTTAATCTTCTCGATCCGTTCTTTGTCCTCATCTATAGACACACCCATAATGTCAAAACCCTTAGAAGTGGTTTTATAACCGTCTGAGTGTAATCATCAGACAGGCGACATTGACAAAGGCTTGATACATTTGGATATGATATTCCCATCGCACGACCAGCCGTCGAAAATTGCCCCACCATGCCAAGGTGCGTTCGACCTTCCATCGCCTCTTGTAGCGGCGCAAGGGGCGTCCATCTTGGGTGGGCGGTTTCTTCCGGTTTTTGCGATGCGGACAGATCAACTCAATGCCCCGTCGTGCCAATCGAGCGCGCAGCGGGTCAGAATCGGCGGCCTTGTCGTAGATCAAGCGCGTCGGATTTTTCCGCGGCCGGCCCCGGCCGGGGCGCGGCACGGCCACCCGCTCCAGCGTCGGCTCGATCAACCCGACTTCGGCTGGGGACGCCGAGTCCAGGTAGTTTCCCAAAGGCAGCCCTTGGCCGTCTGCCACCACCATCCACTTCGTACCCTTTCCGCGTTTGGTCGGCCCGACACAGGCCCCCTTTTTTGGCCGGGGCAAAACTACCATCGGCAAACGTCTCGGCCCAGTCGAGTTGGCCTTGCTCATCCAGTTGGCCTAACAACGCTCGCCATGCCTTCAGCCAGATGTCTTGCTCTTCCCAACGGCGTAGCCGACGCCAGCAGGTACTCGGCGAGGGGTATCGTTCGGGCAGGTCTTTCCACCGCGCACCACTGCGTAACACCCATAAAATACCCTCAAACACCGGACGGTTGGCAATGGGTTTGGGACCGCCTTTGGGCGACGCTTTGGGTGCAGGTAACAACGGCGCTATATGCGCCCATTGGGCATCGGTCAATTCAGACGTATGGCGCGACATAATCGGGACTCCTTGGGGCGAAGCAAAACGAGTAGAAGCAAAAAAGAAAAAACACAACCCCCTATCAAGTTATGAAACCGCTTCTAGCGGAATAAGTGCTGTAAAGTTCTTGCAATCGGGGCATTGTTTCAAGGCAAGGTTCACACCATGTTGCCCAAAAATCTACGAGCACAACTTTGCCCTGCAAATCTCCCAACGCCTTGTCTCCGCCTTCTAGCATTTCAACGACGAATACTGGTGCAGGCCGTGGAAATACCGGTGGTAAATAAGCCACGGGATCTGAGTCGAATTCTTTTTTACAATTCTTAGAACAAAAATAGTACGCCTTGCTATCGTGTTCCGAATGGGCCTTGACCTTTTCCAACTCTGTCTCGCCGCCCTTTAATGCACAGACACTACAAAGTGCCTTAGCGGGAATCTGAGTTTCTGCTATAAGCGCAGCCGAACTTGCCAAATTCTGGGCAAAAACAGGTGGTGTGCCCAAGTATAAGGTCAGAAGTAAAAGGGTGAATTTCATCATCGTGCTTCGTTGGCCTAGAAGAGTCTATTTATCCAAACAAAATAACCGGCAAGACCGCGATTAGGCAAAGAGGCGCGTGATCTCGTCCACTGGAAAAGTGGGCAATGGCGTCAGTTGGCCGTCGCGGCGTAGCTGAAGCCCGAAGGAAGAGGGACGCACCGTGCCGATACGGGCTGCGGCGATGTTGGCGTCGTGCAGGGCCGCGAGTATGGCATCGGCGGAATCGGTCGTGCAACCGATCAGCAGCGCACCCGAGGAAATCACGCCGAGGGGATCGAGCTCAAAGGCCGCGCAGAGATGCGCTGTGGCCGGATTGATGGGTAGCGCATGGTAGTCGATTTCTGCGCCTACGGCGGATGCAGTGGCCAGTTCCCACAGCCCCGTGGCGACCCCGCCTTCGGTTGGATCGTGCATGGCGGTGACTCGTCCGACTTGGACGGCGACTTGAGCATCGCGCACGACGCTGATGCCGGGCGCGTGGAGGAAGTCGGCGCAGGCGTCTAAAAAGGCGGGTGTACAGCCAAGATCGCGCAGTTGCGCGCGTTTTTCGCGGGCGATGATGGCGGTGGCTTCAATGCCCAAGCCCTTGGTCAGGAGCAGGGCATGGCCGGGCCGCAAGCCCGAGGAGCGCACCAAGCGGTCGCGCGTGGTTTCCCCGAGCATCTGGCCGATGACTAAGGGACGGTCGAGTCCGTAGGTCACCTCCGTGTGCCCGCCGCAGACGGCGATGTCCAGGTCTTTGGCAGCTTGGTGGATGGAGCGGAAAATGGATTCCGTCAACTCGGGCGTGGCGCGTTCTGCGGGGAGGAGGATGGTGCTGAGGAAGAAGCGGGGCGTCGCTCCCATGGCGGCGATGTCGTTGGCATTGACGTGGACTGCGTACCAGCCAATCTCGTCGCTGGCGAAAGTGATGGGGTCGGTCTTGGCCACGAGCAAGCGGTCGCCGCAGTCGATGACCGCCGCATCCTCACCCACGGTCGGCGGCACGAGCAGGCGTTCGTGGCGGTGGGTATAGGCAGCGAGCAGACGGCTTAGTTCAGCGGGAGGCAGCTTGCCGGCTGGGTAGGTATTCACGGGGAGTAGAAAGCGATGATGGCTTGGACGAGAGCGGGGATACTGCTTTCGCTGGGCTGCACGTGAACGATAAACCCAAGTTGGCGCACGGCCTCGGCTGTGGTCGGGCCGATGCAGGCGATGTGGGTGCGGGCGAATACGGCCTCCGCACGTTCTGATCCTAGAACCTGATGAAAGTTGTGGACGCTGGAGGGGCTAGCGAAGACGATGAGGTCGAGTTTGTTCTCGGCTAGCACAGCGGGGAGGTCGATCTGGTCTGGCAGGCGATTTACGTACGTCGTTAGGTGGTGAACTTGGGCACCGCGTGCTGCGAGCGTATCGGCAAGTTCGGTGCGTCCAATGGAAGAGGCCGGCAAGAGGATTTGCTGGCCGGCTACCTCGAATGCGGCGAAGGCGCTGGCTAGCGCAGCCTGCGATTGGCGCAGGGGTACAAGGTCGGGGACTAAGCCCTGTTGGCGCAGCGCCGCAGCCGTAGCCAAGCCGACGGCCGCTACGCGGGTATCGGCAAAGGCCCGGGCGTCGAGGCCGCGCTGGTAGAGTCGTTCGCAAAAAAAAGACACGCTATTGGGACTGGTGAAGACGACCCAATCAACGCTCCCAAGCCGGTCTTGGGCCGCGTCCACAGCCGTCCAGTCGTCGGGCGGGCCGATGTCCAAGAGGGGCAGCGTTGATACGGCCGCTCCTTCGGCTTCGAGGCGTTGCTGGAGGGGACCAGCCTGTTCGCGGCTGCGGGTGACGAGCAGGCGGCGGCCAAAGAGCGGTTTGCTTTCAAACCAGTTGAGATCTTGGCGCAGTGCGACGACGGGGCCGACTGCGATGAGGGCTGGCGAGCGGATTTGCTGGGCAACGGCACGCTCCGGCAGGTGTTGGAGGTCGGCGACGACTGTGCGCTGGTCGGGCCAGGTGCCCCATTCGATGGCTGCGGCTGGCGTCGCGGCCGGTCGGCCCCGAGCGACGAGATGCTGGCATATACTGGCGAGCTTGCGAACGGCCATGAAGATGACGAGGGTGCCGTCAAAGGCCGCTAGCTGACCCCAGTCGATGGTCGCGTCGGGTTTAGCTGGATCCTCGTTGCCGGTGACCAGCAGTGCGGCCGAGGCGGTGCCGCGATGGGTTAAGGGAATGCCCGCGTAGGCCAAGACGCCAGAGGCCGCAGAAACGCCGGAGACGATTTCAAAGGGGATGCCGGCCTGGCGCAGGTGCAGAGCCTCTTCGCCACCGCGGCCGAAGATGAAGGGATCGCCGCCTTTGAGGCGGACGACGACATGGCCTTGGCGGGCGCGATCGACGAGGAGTGCATGGATCTCGTCTTGAGAGGGACTTTTGCGACCACCGCGTTTGCCGACCGCGATTTGCTTGCACGTGCTGGGCACTAGGTCGAGCAAGCGGCTGTCGAGGAGGTCGTCGTAGAGGACGACGTCGGCCTCGCGGAGATAGCGCAGGCCCTTGAGGGTCAGCAGACCGGGGTCGCCGGGACCGGCTCCGACGATGTACACGGTGCCCGGGGTGGTGTATTCAGCGGACATTAGGGCACCCGCAAGAGGGCGTCGGCACCTTGGGCACGCAGGTCGTCGGCAAGGGATGCGGCTAGGGATTCGGCACAGGTGGGAGCGGCGCACAGTTCGGTGCGCAGCAATTGAGTGCCTTCGGGATGGCCGACCAAGCCGTCGAGCGCGAGGAGGTCGCCCTCGATGCGACCCCAAGCACCGACGGGTGCGTGACACCCGGCGCGCAGAGTGTGTAGCAGATGGCGCTCGGCTTGGACAGCGGCCAGAGTTGGGGGGTGGTTGAGGGTTGCGGCGGTAGCACGCGCCGGGTGATCGGCACGCATTTGCAGCCCTAAAGCGCCTTGGCCGGGTGCGGGTAGGACCTGATCGAGGGGCAGGTAGCAGCCGATGCGTTCCTGCCAGCCAAGGCGGTTGAGCCCGGCAACGGCCAAGACGACGGCATCGCACTCGCCGCGCATGGCTTTGTCAATGCGGGTGTCTAGGTTGCCGCGGATATCTAGGATGTTTAGGTCGGGCCGCAGGGCTTTGAGTTGGGCGCGGCGGCGCAGGCTACCCGTGCCCACCCGTGCGCCGTCCGGCAAGTCGGCCAGTGAGGAGATGCCGGGGCCGACGAGGGCGTCGCGCACATCTTCGCGCTCGGGCGTGGCGACGAGGGCGAGGTCGGGGTGCATTTGGGTCGGCAGGTCTTTTAGGCTGTGGACCGCTAGGTCAATGTGCTTAGCTAATAGGGCGTCTTCGAGAGCTTTGGTAAAAACGCCCGTGCCTCCCAATTGGCGTAGCGAACCCGTCGTCGCGTCGCCGGTGGTGCGGATGGTTGAGATCTCAATGTCCAGCCCGTCGTGCAGCGCTAGCAGTCGGTCGCGGACCTCGTGGGCTTGGACGAGGGCGAGTTGGCTGCCGCGGCTGCCGATGACGAGTTTCACGAGGTGTGGCCGTTAGGGCGTATATAGAGCAAGGGAAGATTCCCCCAGTGGAAATCTTCCCTTGCCGTGAGCACCCGTAGTTACAGTTATTTACACGTCGTAGTAGAGTGCGAATTCGTAGGGATGAGGCCGCAAGCGGATGGCATCGACCTCCTCGGTGCGCTTGTAGTCGATCCACGCATCGATCAGATCGTCGGAGAACACATCCCCCTGCAACAGAAAGTCCCGATCCTGCTCCAAGTGATCCAACGACGCCTCCAATGAACCCGCCGTCTGCGGTACGCCCGCCCGCTCCTCGGCCGACAGATCATACAGATTCTTGTCCAGCGGTTCCCCCGGATCCATCTGCTGCTCAATCCCGTCCAACCCCGCCATCAGCATCGCCGACAGCGCCAAGTAGATGTTGCACGACGGGTCGGGACAGCGGAACTCCACCCGCTTGCTCTTGGGCGAAGGCGAATACATCGGAATGCGCACCGACGCACTGCGGTTGCGCTGCGAATAGGCCAAGTTGACCGGCGCTTCGTAGCCGGGCACTAGCCGCTTGTAGGAGTTGGTCGTCGGATTGGTAAACGCCAACAGCGCCGGGGCGTGGTGCAACAGCCCGCCAATGTAGTGCAACGCCATCTGGCTGAGACCGGCGTAGCCACTGCCAGCAAACAAAGGCTGGTCGCCCTGCCACAGACTCTGGTGGGTGTGCATGCCCGTGCCGTTGTCCTCGAACAGCGGCTTGGGCATGAACGTGGCCGTCTTGCCGTGCTGACGCGCCACATTCTTGACGATGTATTTATACATCATCATCCGGTCGCCGCAAATAAGCAGCGGACAAAAGCGAATGTCGATCTCGCCTTGGCCGGCGGTGCCCACTTCGTGGTGGTGGATCTCCACGTCGATGCCGCAGGCGAGCATGGTCTGCACCATCTCGGTGCGGATGTCTTGCAGCGAATCCGTCGGCGGCACGGGGAAGTAGCCGCCCTTGTAGTCGGGCTTGTAGCCTAAGTTGGGGCCGTCCGCCGAGCCGGAATTCCAGCGGCCTTCCTCCGAGTCAATCGCATAGAAAGCCTGATGGGGTTGTTGGTCGAACTGGATGTTGTCGAAGATGAAAAACTCCGCTTCCGGGCCGAAGAAGGCGGTGTCGGCCAGTTGGGTGCGCAGCAGATAGGCTTGGGCGCGCTGGGCGACGCCACGGGGATCGCGGGCATAGGGCTGGCGGGTGATGGGGTCTTCAATCGAGCAGACCAGCGACAGGGTGGGCACCTGCATGAACGGATCCATGACCGCGGTGGTCGGATCGGGCACGACGAGCATGTCGGATTCGTTGATTTCCTGCCAGCCGCGGATGGAGGAGCCGTCGAAGCCGAGGCCGTCTTGGAACACATCGGGTTCTAAGTCGGCAATGGGCATGGTGAAGTGCTGCCAGGTGCCGGGCAGATCGACGAACTTGAAATCGACCATCTGCGCTTGTTGGTTGCGTGCCAAAGCCAGCGCGGTGTCGATGGCGCTAGGCCGGGATGACTTCGTTTTGGCTTTGGCTTTCGTTTTGGCTTTCGCCTTGGCTTTGGCCATGAGAGGTCCTTTCTCGCGTCGAATAATGCTTTAAGGTGGTTAGAAAAAACAAAGATTCAATAGTACGATTCTGTAAATCGGCTGTCAAGCAAGCTAGGCAGCGACCTTGACAAGCAATCGGCGGCCTTTATTATTTTTCAAAACCTCAGTATTTATCTGGCGTTATGCTGCTGGAGCTACTTCTCGGCCATGGCCACTAGCCCACTTTCCAAACGCGAAATCCAAGTTCTCCTCACTTTGGTCAAAGTCCACGTTGCCCACGGCGTCCCGGTTGGCTCGCAGACATTGATCCGGCACGAGGATCTGGGCGTCAGTTCGGCTACCATACGCAACACTTTGGCCTGCCTAGAGGAGAAGGGCTATGTATCCCAACCTCATGTATCGGCCGGTCGCATTCCCTCTGAAAAGGGCTACCGATTTTACGTGCAGCGCTGCATGGCGACGTCTGACGATGGCTTGGACGAGGCTGAGATCGCTCTGCGGCAGCAGCTAGAAGCTGCACAACAGGAGGGTAATTACGAGGAGATTCTGCATCAGTTGGCGCGAACCATCGGCGATCTGTCGAACCAATTAGGGTTGGTTTTGGCTCCGCGCTTTAATCAAGGCATCTTTCACAAGATAGAGCTTTGGCGCTTGGGAGAGCGTCGCTTGTTGCTCATCGTCACTATGCGTGGAGGCCTGACAAAGAGCTTGATGATCGAAGTAAATTGCGCGGTGTTGCAGCGCGAGTTAGAGGCCTTGAGCCGGCTTTTTAACGAGCGCTTGCACGGGCTGACGATGGCTGAAATCCAACGCGCGGTCGAGGAGCGAATGGTCGAGTTGGGGCCAGTCTCACGACCGGTTGTAGAGGCCGTCGTGCGACAGATTGAAGGCTTGGCCACCACGCGCGGTGCCGATCTCCACATCTCGGGGACCCGCAATCTCTGCCTAAAGCCCGAATTTGACGATCCGAGTGAAGTGGCCGGTTTGGTCGATTTGGTAGAGAAAAAGGACATCCTCGCCCAGCTTATGAGCGAGCGGCGCGGCGTGGTCATCACTATTGGTTCCGAACACCGGCCGCGGGCGATGGAACGGTGCAGCATGGTGACGGCTAGCTACGAGGTCGCTGGAGCCAAAGGTGTGATCGGCGTAATCGGTGTGATCGGCCCAACGCGCATGCCCTACAGGCCCTTGGTGAACTTGGTCAATTGCGCGGCCTCCCGAGCGGCAAATCTGGTCTGCTAACGAATTTTTGTCCCAATCTATTCACAGTTAAGAGTAAGGAGCGTCGATGAGCGAGCGCGAAACTCAGGACCGCGTCGCAGTGGACGAGGCGAGCGCGGAGGGTTCCGTAGAGTCGCAGGACGAAGCGGCGGAGCCATGCGAACAAGCAGCGACCGAGTCGCAAAAAGAAGCAGCGGCGGAGTCGCAGGAAACAGCAGCAGAATCACAGGAGGAAGCGGCCGGTGAGGCCGATGGGCTGGCCGAACTTGAAGCAACTCGCGCTGAGGCGGCGGCTAATTACGACCGCTATGTGCGGGCGGTCGCCGAGTTGGATAACTACCGCAAGCGCACGGTGCGGATGCGCACGGAAACGCGGGATGAGATCTTGCGCGATATCTTGTTGCAAGTCGCGCCCATCTTGGACAACTTGCGCCGCGCCCTTCGTCAGGAGACCCAAGAAGCCGAGTTGCTCAAGCAGGGCGTCGAATTGATCTGTGGCCAGTTCAACGACGTTCTCAAAGGGTACGGACTAGCCGAGATTGAGGCGTTGGGCCAGCCTTTTGACCCCGAAGTCCACGAGGCCCTAGCCGAAGTCCCAGACGACGAGCACGCTCCTGGTACGGTCATTGAGGAGATGGAGAAGGGCTACAAACTCAACGACAAGGTAGTCCGTTACGCGCGCGTCGTCGTCAGTAAGGCGAGCGCGGAGAGCACGGAGAACTGAGGAAGCCAATGGCCAAAAGGGACTATTACGAAGTGCTGGGCCTCGAGCGGGACGCCAGCGACAGCGCGATCAAAGGAGCGTACCGCAAGAAGGCGCTGAAGCACCATCCCGATCGCAATCCCGGAGACGCCGCGGCCGAGGAGCAATTCAAGGAGGCATCCGAAGCATACGAAGTGCTTTCGGACCCTGAGAAGAAGGCCGCGTACGACCGCTTTGGCCACGCTGGAGTTGAAGGCAAATTCAGCGGCGGCGGCTTTCAGTGGTCGGATTTTTCGCACGCTGGCGATTTTCAAGACATTTTCGGCGATATTTTCGAGAGCTTCTTCGGTGGGGGTCGGCGGTCGCGAGGGGGATCGATGAAGCCAAAGGGCCGCGACTTGAAAATTAAGGTGGCCTTGACGCTAGAAGAGATCGCCACGGGTGTAGAAAAGAACATCGCCTTGACGCGCTTGCAGTGCTGCAAAAGCTGCGATGGAACCGGTGCGGCAAGTGGAGCGGGCCGCAAGGCCTGCTCCACTTGCGGTGGGCGGGGCCAAGTGCAACAGATGGCGCGCACTATTTTCGGGCAGTCGATGACCGTGGTGACGTGTCCGACCTGCGAAGGGGAGGGCCACATTGTGTCCAACCCCTGTCCAGAGTGCCGAGGAGAAGGCCGCGAGCGCGGCCAAACGACCCTAACGGTGCGGATTCCCGCTGGCGTCCAAGAGGGCAACTACATTCCATTGCGCGGGCAAGGCGAAGTCGGGCCGCGTGGGGGGCCGGCCGGGGATTGCTTGGTTTTTATAGAAGAAGAAGAGCACGACTATTTCATCCGCGATGGCAATCACGTTATCTACCAATTACCCTTGGGTTTTGCTCAAGCCGCACTAGGCACAGAGGTAGAAGTCCCGACCTTGTCCGGCAGGGCCATGTTGAAGATACCTCCTGGCACCCAATCCGGGCGTGTCTTCCGCATGGGTGGCCGGGGCATCCCAGACGTCAACGGCCGCGGTGTTGGCGACCAGCTAGTCGAGGTCGTCTTGTGGACTCCCGAGGGCCTTAGCCGACGAGAGCGCGAACTTTTCACCGAGCTAGCTGAACTCGAAAAAGAGCGCGTCGCCAAAGAGGGTGAGAGTTTCTTTGCCAAAATGCGCAAGGCTTTCCGGTCCTAAGAGCAGGTACACTTGTCCGTTCCCCGAACCGGTCCCTTAGCTCAAGTGCGCCATACCGTCGCCATTGCCAGTGCCAAGGGCGGCGTGGGCAAATCAACTGTAAGTATCAACTTGGCCGTGAGTTTGGCAGCCCAAGGAGCTCGCGTCGGCCTGCTCGACGCCGACATTTACGGCCCGAGTATTCCCTTGATGATGGGTATCAGGCAGCAGCCTACAACCGGAATGCAAGGTACTATGCGTCCGGTGTACAAGGCCGGGGTCGCCCTGATGTCGATTGGTTTTATCGCGGGTGAGGACGCACCTGTAGTCTGGCGGGGGCCGCTCTTGGCCCGGGCGTTGCAGCAGTTTTTGCATCAAGTAGAGTGGGGGCCGCTCGACTACTTGTTGATCGATCTGCCGCCCGGCACTGGCGATGTGCCGCTTACTTTGAGCCAAGCCGTGGCTCTGTCCGGTGCCTTGATTGTGACCACTCCGCAGAGCGTGGCGCTGGAGGATGTGGAGCGGGGCATTGCCATGTTTTCTAAGGTCGAGGTGGATATTCTCGGGATCGTCGAAAACATGAGTTACTACCTGTGCAGCCAATGCGATCAACGCCACGAGATCTTCGGCTGTGGCGGCGGGGTTGAGGCCGCGGAGCGGCTGGGGTTGCCCTTCTTGGGTGAGTTGCCTCTCTCGGCTGCGATCCGCCAGAGTGGGGATGAAGGACGGGCCGCGCCGGATCCCCTTTTCGCCGCCATCAGCGAGGGGTTAGTCACCGAGCTGCGCCGCTTGGAAGCTAGTGAATAAACGGACTTGGCACTGCTTGCGGTTAGAGGTGCCTGCGGCTTGCGCCGAGGATGTGAGTGCGTGGGCATACGAGCTAGGTAGCTGCGGGCTTCAGGCTGAGGAAGCGGGGGAGCGAACTCGGTTGAGCGCGTACTTTGCGGCCGAGCCGACGTGCGATTTAGCTGGGATTCGGCGCGAACTGACGCATAGGCTCGCCGCGCTCGGCTTGATGTCGCCGATAGGCACCGAATGCGTGGAGGAACAGGATTGGGAGGCTGAATGGCGGGGATTCTTTGCTCCAGTGTGGGCCACCGAGTGGATCGTCATTCAGCCTTCGTGGATTCCGGTCGAGCTAGCCGAGGGCCAAATCGCCGTGAGTATAGATCCCAAAATGGCCTTTGGCACGGGGGGACACGAATCGACCCAGCTCTGCTTGCAGGCGCTGGAGAGCTATCTGCGTCCTAGGGCAAGCTGTCTGGACTTGGGAACGGGCAGCGGCGTTCTCAGTATTGCCGCCGCGCTGTTGGGGGCAGGACCAGTGCTCGCCGTGGATATCGACGAGAAGGCCGTGGCCAATGCGCGGGAAAACTTAGCGCACAACCGCATCGGCTCTGAGCAGGTTGAGGTGCGACTGGGAGGGATAGAGGCAGTCGTGGAAAGCCCCTTTGATATGGTCTTGGCCAACATCCAAAGCCACGTGTTACGGCCCCTGTTAGCCCCTTTGCGGGGCTTATTGGCAGCGGACGGACGAATCGCGTTTTCGGGTTTGCTAGCGCGGGAGGAAACGGCTTTTTGCCGCTGGGTCACAGAAGCTAAATTAGAGGTCGATACAATTTTGGCAAAAGAGGCGTGGATCTGCGTGGTAGCGCGAAACTGTGGAGGTCAATTTGACTAGTATCCTAGTCCTACATGGACCCAATCTCAACTTGCTGGGAACGCGCGAGCCCGAGGTATATGGTCGGGAGACCTTGGCGGCGATTGACGCGTTGGTCGCCGCTCACGCACAGCGGCTCGGGGTGCAGGTGCGCTGCCATCAATCCAATAGCGAGGGCGAACTAATCGACGCTTTGCACCAAGCCCAAGAGCAGGGCCTGCTGTTCAATCCGGGGGCCTTCACCCACTATAGCCTTGCCCTGCGCGACGCTGTGGCGGCCAAGGGATTGCCGACGGTCGAGGTACATCTGTCTAACGTCCACGCTCGGGAAACGTTTCGCCAACACTCGGTTATCGCGCCCGTCTGTCTCGGACAAATCGCCGGGTTTGGCAGTTTTAGCTATGTGCTCGGGCTAGAGGCTTTGGTACAGCACTTGCAGGGTGAGGAAGGCGCTCAGAACGAATAGACGTAGGACACGCCGACGTGCGTCTCGCCGTCGCGAAAACTGAGTTCGGGAAAGATGCGGCGGGTGCTTTTGCGTGGGATCAGGGCCACCCCGAAGCTGCCGACGGCAAGACCGGCTGTGGACCAGCCATAGAGGCGAGCGCGATCAGCTTTATCGTCGAGCTTCTGGGCGCGGGAGAGTTGGCCGTGTTCGCGGTTGAGGGCCGCTTCGGCTTCGTTGTCGGAAGCCCGGTCGAATTGCAGCCAAGAGAGCAGGCCAAAGGCGAGAGCTCCCCCGAGAAAACTGATGTAGGGGAATTCGGTTACCGAGATCGTGCGGGCACCCCCACCCAGCGATTCGAGGGTGATGATCTTGTCAATTTCGGTTTTGTCAAAAGTGAAGATCTTGTCGTTGACGCGCATGATGACCAGATCTTGGGCCTTTTCGATCAGATTGCCTTCCACCAAGCTGCCATCGGCCAGATAGAGTCGGGTGTCTGCCCCGGCAATGGGTTCCGGTTCCGTCTCGGCGAGGGCCATGACGGGTTGCAAAACGAGGCACAAGCAGGCAACTAACGCCGTGTAGCGCTTCATGTTAAGGCTCCTCTTGGTAGTTTTTCGCAAATATACTAGGTTGATACCTAATGTCAATAGATGAGACGCCTGCCAGCATGAGCCGTTCCAGCGAACGGGACGCCGCGGCTGAACTCGCCGAAATGACGATTGCCCAGATACGCGCACAGGTGGCGGAGTGGAAAAGCGGCGATCCGAGCTGGGCCTTGCTCGAAAAGGATCGCCGCGTTGGCGTCCGGCGCTTGGTGGTCGAGCGGCGTCGGCGCGATGCGCGGGAGCAGGCGGAGTCCCAGCGGCGCGAGCGACTCCTGCACTTCGAACGGCACCTCTGGGCACAGGGGGTGCGCCGAGTGGCCGGCGTTGACGAGGCTGGGCGCGGCTGTTTGGCGGGGCCTGTGGTGGCTGCTGCCGTCATCTTGTCGCCGGATTGTGTCATCGCCAAGATTGACGATTCTAAGAAGCTGTCGCGGACCCAGCGCGAAGCCCTGTACGAGGAAATCGCGGCCAAGGCCCTAGCCGTGGGGATAGGGCAGGTTGAGGCCGAGGAGATCGACAGGTTGAACATCCTGCAGGCCTCGCTCAAGGCCATGCGCTTGGCGTTGGAGAATTTGCGCGCCCCGCCCGCCCGGGTGCTGATCGACGGGCACCTGCCAGCGCGTAGCCCCTATCCCGAGCAAGCCATCATTGACGGAGACGCCCGCTCGCTGTCGATTGCCGCCGCCTCGATCATGGCCAAAGTACACCGCGACCGCTTGATGTGCGAATGCGACATCCGCTATCCCGAATACGGGTTTGCCGCGCACAAGGGCTACGGCAGTGCTGCGCACTTAGCCGCACTTGACGCCCATGGCCCTTGCCCGCTGCACCGCCGCAGTTTCGGCCCGGTGGCCGCGCTAGTCTCCGCGCCGCGCTCGGAGCTTTATCTCTCTTTTGCAGAGGGCATATACGACTGCGCTAACCTCGCCGAGCTAGAGAGGTTGGGACAATTGGTCAAAGAAGCCGCGGCCGATTTAACGGCTGACGAGCTAGCGACCCTGAGAGAGGCTTATCGGGAGCAGCGCGACAAGTTAGGAGACATCGGACGGCGGGGTGAAGCGGCGGCCGAGGCTTATCTGGAAGAACGGGGCTATCGGATCCGGGCGCGCCGCTATCGCGCTGCTGGGGGCGAGATCGACTTGGTGGCTGAAGAGCGGGGTGAGTTGGTCTTTGTCGAGGTAAAGGCCAGCCAGCGCGCGTCTCGCCCCGAACAAAGGGTAAATCGCGCCAAGCGTCAGCGTCTAGCGCGGGCCGCACAGCACTATATCCAATACCGCGCTGCGGCCGATACGGTCTGCCGCTTCGACGTGATCGCTGTGTGGCTGCGCGCAGCCGACGCGGAAATTGAGCACTGGTCGGACGCGTTCAAACCCCTCGATTAAGCGGCCAACTCGCTATAGACAATCTGGCCACCGACTATGGTGGCCACGGCCTTGCCCTTTAGGTCGTAACCAGCAAAGGGGGTGTTCCGCGATTTGGAGCGGAAGTGCTCGGGGACTACCTCCCATTCGCACGCTAGGTCGAGCAGGGTTAGATCCCCGGGCATCCCCGGGGAGAGCGCTCCTCCAGGTAGGCGTAAGATGCGCGCTGGGTGGCAGGTCCAGCGTGCGATAGCTTCGTGCAGGGGTAAAACGCGGTCCACCAAATAGGTCAAGGTGAGGCCGACGGCCGTCTCTAGGCCGACAATGCCCATGGGAGCTTGGGTTAGGGATTGGGCTTTTTCCGCGGCCGTATGCGGCGCGTGGTCGGTCGCAATGACCTCTATGGTGCCATCGGCTAGTCCTGCCAGCATGGCCTCGACATCGGCGGACTCGCGCAGCGGGGGGCTCATCTTGGCGGCCGTTCCTTGACGCTCGACCTCGCGGTCGGTAAGTACGAAGTGATGGGGTAGCACTTCACAGGTTACGGGTAAGCCATCGGCTTTGGCGCGTCGGACCAATTGCGCGGTGCCGGCCGTACTGATGTGGGCGATATGCAAAGGTCCGCCGGTCTGGCGGACGAGTTCTATATCGCGGGCGACCATTTCATCCTCACCTGCTGCTGGCATACCCTTGACGCCGATGCGCGCTGCCACTTCTCCTGCGTGCATACAGCCACCGGCTGTATGCGACTTGACCTCTTCGTGCGGGAAGATGGGCCGGCCGAGGTCGCGGGCGATTTCGAGGGCGCGACGCATCAAAGCCTCGTCTTCGATGGGATCGCCGTCGTCGGAAAAGGCCACCGCGCCTAATTCAGCTAACTCCGCGAGGGGGGCGAGCGCACCGCGTCCTTGGCGACCTACTGTTACACAGGCGATTGGATAGTAGCGCACGGCGGCTGTCTGCGCTCGCTCCATTGCTAGCTGCAAGTGATCGCTGCTGTCGGGAGGAGGATTGGTATTGGGCATGGCGGCCACTGCGCAGATGCCACCAGCCGCGGCCGCTGCGGTGCCGCTTTCAATGGTCTCCTTATGTTCGTAACCCGGTTCGCGGAGATGAGTGTGGATGTCGATAAAACCCGGGGCGACGACCAAGCCGGTGGCCGTCAGGACGGGCACGTCTGGAAGTATCGGGAGGCTCGGGGCTGACTCAACTATTTTTCCTTGGCGGATGAGGATGTCTCCTAGGGCATCGGTGCCGTTGGCCGGGTCGATGAGGCGGCCTTGGCGGACGAGCAAGTCGGCAGAAAACTTAGACATGGGAGAGGGCGACGAGTGGGGCGAGCCAGTCGATGGTTTCTCGCAGAGTCAACGGATCCCCAGCTAGAGTTAGCCCTCGTTGTCGCAGGAGGCGAGCCAACTGCACGGACATCGGGGGCACAAGCCCGCTGATAGACTCGAATTCAGGATGGGCGAGCACGGCACGGGTCGGCCCTTGCAACTCGATCCGGCCGTGGCGCAGGACCACTACGTGGGTGGCTAAGTGGCCGACTAGCTCCATATCGTGGCTGATTAGCACGAGAGTGCGGCCTTGGTTACTTAGCTCGACGAAGAGCTTGCACAAGCTGGCCGTAGTCCGGGGATCGAGGCCGGCGGTCGGTTCGTCGAGCACCAACACCTCTGGGTCCATGGCGAGGACGCCGGCGAGCGCGACACAACGCCTTTCGCCTCCGCTCAACGAGAGGGGCTGGCGCGGCCCAAATTCTCCCAGCGGCATATCTATCATGGCAAGTGAGTGTGCCACGAGGCCATTGACGCGCTCGGGAGCAAAGCCGAGGTTGCGCGGCCCAAAGGCCACATCCTCGGCCACGGTTTCGGCGAAGAGCTGGAGTTCGGGAAACTGAAAGGCCAAGCCGACGCGCTGGCGCACGCGAGCCGGGGGCTGGGAACCGATGTCGTAGCCGTCGAGGAGCACGCGACCGCGCGAGGGTTTGATTAGGGCGTTGAAGTGCTGGGCGAGGGTGGTTTTGCCCGCGCCGTTGGTACCCACGAGGGCTAGGACGGAGCCGGTGGGGACGTCTATGGTGATGTCGCGAATGCCGCGTCGCTGGGTGGGCAAATGCTCGTCGTAGAGGTATGTAAGCCCTGCGGTCGCTAATTTGCTCGGGGCGGGTGGCGGTGGAGTGGGCGGAGTCCAAGGAGATAGGGATGTCTGGGGTTTGAGCGCGGTCAGCGCATCGGACAAGGTATCTAGTGTCAAGGGAATCTCGGCCAGCGATAAGTGAGCGGCGAGGGCGTTTGCAAAGGGCAGGTCAAGGCCGAAGGCGCGGAGCTTGGGCGGGTCGGCAAAGAGGGCGGCAGGGGAGCTGTCCGCATGGATCCGACCCGCGTGGAGGACGATGACGCGGTCGGCTCGAGCGGCTTCTTCTGGGGACTGAGTGATGAGTATGGTCGCGATGCCGTATGCGGTGCGCAGTCGCTGAAGCAACTCGGCCACTTGCTGTCTTTCGCCGGGATCGAGCAGAGCTGTCGATTCGTCCAAAACGAGATAGCGCGGTCGCATCGCTACCACCGCGGCAATGGCCACGCGCTGTTTCTCGCCGCCGGAGAGCTTGTGCGGCGGATAGTGGCGATAGGCTTCGATGTCGAAAGCGGCGAGTGTTTCTTCGACGCGGCGATGAATTTCATCGCTGGCTAGGGCTAGGTTTTCCAAGCCAAAGGCCAATTCGTCGGCGACTGTGGTGGCGACGAGCTGATCGTCTGGGTTTTGCGAGACCATGCCGACTAGCTGGCGGATGGCGCGGAGTTGGGTTGGGTCGCTGGCGTCCATGCCATCGACGAGGACCCGGCCCGTTTGAGGCTGTAGTAGTCCGTTCAGGCAGTGCGCGAGGGTGGTTTTGCCCGAACCGTTGGCACCGATGAGGGCGATGTCTTCCCCAGGGCTGATGTGGAGGTCAATGGAGCGCAAAGCGGACAGCCCCCCGCGATAGCTAAGGCTGAGTTTTTCGACGCGGATCATAGGGCGGCAGCATACGGCAAAAGAATTTTGTCGTCAAGGCATCAAGTTGACAGCTAGAGGGGGAGATTGTTTATTCAGATTCAAGGATTTACGAAAATAAAGAGCGTTGCCAATTGCGGGCGCTCGCAACGCACTTTGGGTGAAGATTATGGCTCTTATGAGTAAACTGTGTAGGTGGATTTGGGTGCTCGCCGTTGGAGTTTTGGGGTGCAGCGATCCGGAAGAGGAACTCCAGATCGTCGGCCCCGACCTACCGGAAGGGACGGGCCGCGTCTATCCCATTTCAGCCGTTAACTTCACGTCCATCGACAGTGTCGAAGTGAGCGCGCTTTTTGGTACGGCCCAAGACGGCGAATCGCTTCCAGTAGTGATCCTCCTGCACGATCTGGGAGGGAACAAATCCGACTGGTTGAGCAACACCGGCACGTACGTGGCCTTGCTAGATCGCGGCTACGCGGCCTTGGCCATCGACATGCGCGGGCACGGCGAGACTCCGCTGCCCGCTGGCCGACTGACCCTGGAATTGATTGATCTGGAACGGAGCTTTCTCGATGTCCACGCTGCGCTAATCTGGCTGCAGAGTCAGTCCAATGTAGATGTCAGCCGCATCGCGGTCGTGGGCAGCGGCTCGGGAGGCAATATAGCCTACATATGTTCGGGTGTTTTCCCCGAGCTAATAAAAACCAGCATCTCCCTCTCGCCTGGGCTGTGGGGGGCCGCTTCGCTGGAGCCGTTGGTCATCGGGACCGGCCTTGAATCGTTTGGTCCGCGGTCCATGCTCTTTATGGTGGGCGATCAGGACCAAATTGCTGTGAGTGAGGACCGCATCCTTAGCTATGTCGATTTCGCTTCTTTCCTAGAGGAGCAGACGGCTGAGCCGAAGGATTTGCGCGTTTTTACAGACTCGGCTGACCACGGTTATGCCTTGCTCGACAATGTAGTCGAGGCGCAAGATTTGTTCTTCCTCTGGTTGGAGAAAAACCTCTAAATAGCACTTCACCTGCGGTGCCAGCGCATGGACTCGCCGCTAGCCATTGCCGTCGTCATTCCCGCCTGCGACGAAGAAGAAGCCATCGGCAAGGTGCTGCAAGACATACCAGATATCGCACAGCAGATTATCGTCGTCGATAATGGCTCGGCCGACCGCACCGCCGAGGTGGCCCGCTGCTTGGGGGCCTGCGTTGTTGCCGAGCCGAGCCGCGGCTACGGTCAGGCCTGTCTAACGGGCATGGCCCATCTCGATGGCCCGGATATCGTCGTCTTTCTCGATGGCGATTACAGCGATTACCCTGAAGACATGTTGGCTATAGTAAGACCGATCATCGCAGACGGTGCCGATATGGTCATTGGCTCGCGGGTCTTGGGCCAGCGAGAAAAAGGTGCTCTTTTGCCGCAGGCTCGCTTTGGCAACTGGTTGGCCACCTTCTTAATTCGCCTGTTGTTTGGCGTCACTTTTACGGATTTGGGGCCTTTTCGCGCATTGCGCTACGACGTGCTTATGCGGCTAGAGATGCAGGATCGCAACTTTGGCTGGACTGCGGAGATGCAGGTCAAAGCCGCTCGGCTGGGCCTGCGCACAGCCGAAGTGCCCGTGCGTTATCGCCGCCGCATCGGCAGTTCCAAAATTACCGGCACGCTCAGCGGTACGCTGCGGGCTGGGTACAAAATTCTCTGGACCATTTTCCGCTATGTGCGGTGGCGTCCTACTCAGTCGCGGGGATAGGTGGGCACTGCTCGATGCAGCTAGTGGACTACGACTTTGACCTGCCCGATGCCCTGATCGCCCAACGCCCAACGCTCGAGCGCGACCAAGCGCGTCTGTTGCTCTTGAACCGGGCGGATGGCTCGTTGCAGCACCTGCACTTTGGGGCTATTGTCGATCAGCTTGCCCCCGGCGACGCCCTAGTATTGAATCAAACACAGGTCGTGCCGGCTCGGCTCAGGGGGCGTAAAGTTGCTACCGGAGGGCGGGTTGAACTGCTGCTGCTCAGGCCGCTGACTGCTGGCGATTGGCTGGCGATGGGGCGTCCTGGGCGGGGTTTAAAACCAAAGACGCGGTTGGAGTTTGGCGATGGAGCGGTGGAAGCGCACATCGTCGAGCAGGTTGCGCCGGGGCGGTTCCGCGTGCGCTTTGCCGTTGAAGACGTGCTGGCGCGGCTGGAAGAGATCGGGGAGATACCGCTACCGCCCTATATTCGGCGTCCGCCCGAGGTCGCGGATCGGGAGCGCTATCAGACCATCTATGCGGCGCGTCCGGGAGCCGTTGCCGCGCCCACGGCTGGCCTGCACTTTACCCCTCAGTTAATCGCTGAGATTGCTGCCAAGGGAGTGGCGGTCCTAAAAGTGCTTTTGCACGTGGGCCCGGGCACGTTCGAGCCGGTGCGCTGCGCCGATCCGCGCCAGCATGTGCTCGAGCCCGAATACTGCGAAATCGACGAGTCGGTGGCGGCCGCGCTCAGGCATTGTCGCACGGCCGGTGGCCGCATCGTCGCCGTAGGTACTACCGTGGTGCGGACCTTGGAGTCAAGCGTTGATGCCGAGGGCAATGTGCGTGCCTGCGGGGGATTGGCAAATGTTTTTATTTATCCACCCTACGCATTCAAGGCAGTCGATACGTTGGTGACGAATTTTCACCTGCCGCACTCGAGCCTGTTGTTGCTGGTGGCGGCGTTTGTCGGGCGGGAACGGCTTTTGGCCGCCTACCGCGAGGCCATAGAGCGAGGCTATCGCTTTTACAGCTATGGCGATGCCATGATGATCGTGTGAGATCGTGGAAAGTATAACCGCCATCATCCCGGCCGCCGGTCAGGGGCAGCGCATGGGAGCAGATCGGCCCAAACAGTACCTCCCGTTAGGGGGCCGGCCCGTACTCTGGCACGTACTTGCGCGTCTCGAAGCTAGCCCACTGGTAACCGATATCGTCTTGGTCGTGCGGCGCGAGGACATGGACTATTGTCGCAGTCAATTGAGTGAAAGTGGAGGTTTTGCCAAAGTCGCCGCCCTCGTGCCCGGGGGAGCTGAACGCAGCGCATCCGTGTATCGAGGCTTACAGGAGACCTGCGCCGATATGGTTTTGGTACATGACGCTGTGCGGCCGTTTATTTCAGAAGGGCTGCTGGAGCGAGTGGTCGCCGCTACTCGCGAGCACGGAGCGGCGCTGCCCGCCTTGCCGGTGGTGGAGACGATCAAGGAAGTGGCGGATGATCGGGTCGTCGGCACGCCGCGCCGCGAGCGGCTGTGGCAGGCGCAGACCCCGCAGGGCTTTGACCGCGAGTTGCTGCTAAGGGCATACCACGCGGCTGGGACCGACGTGGTGGCTACGGACGACGCCGCGTTGGTCGAGCGGTTGGGGCACGCGGTCTGCGTCGTGCCCGGCGAAGCCGACAACCGCAAGCTGACCACGCCCGAAGATCTGGCTTGGGCCGAGTGGCGAGTGCGCGCAAGGGAGGAAGTGCCTGCTATGGGCTTGCGCATAGGCCAGGGCTACGACGTGCATCGCTTGGAGGGAGGGCGGCCTCTAATTTTGGGCGGAGTCACGGTGCCTTTTGATCGGGGGTTGGCGGGCCACTCGGACGCGGATGTGCTGACACATGCCATAATCGACGCACTCTTGGGTGCCTTGGCGGCTGGAGATATCGGCCAGCTCTTCCCCGACTCGGACGCACAATACAAAGACATATCGAGCTTGGTGCTGCTCAAGCAGGTCGGCACCCTGATAGCGGAACGAGGGGCGCGAGTTCTGCACATTGACGCGGTCGTCGCGGCCCAGCGGCCCAAGCTCGCGCCGCACATAGCAGCGATGCGCCAGACGCTAGCTGCGACTTTGGGCCTAGAGGTGAATCAGGTTTCGCTCAAGGCCACGACGACCGAGCGCTTGGGGTTTGTCGGGCGGGAGGAAGGCATGGAAGCTCAAGCCGTGGTCCTTTTGGCGCTCTAAAGCATGGTAGAATACTTGGACTCTCTGCTCGCGGCCTTGTCTGGCGTCGATCCGCTGTGGGCGTATGGCATCTTATTGCTTAGCGCCTTTTTGGAAAACATTGTACCACCTATACCGGGCGATACGGTGGTGGTGTTCAGCGCCTATTTAGTGGGGCGCGGCCTTTTGGATATATGGCCAGTTTTTCTTGCTACTTGTGTCGGGGGCATGGCCGGCTTTTTAGTAATGTACTATTTGGGTTATAGCCGGGGGCGCGCCTTTCTCGTAGGCCGTCGGGGCACAGCGAAACTGGCTCAAGCCGAGCGGTGGCTCAGTCGCTACGGCGTCGCGCTCATTTTAGGTAACCGATTTTTGAGCGGCATTCGGTCGGTCATCGCCATCGGGGCTGGCCTAGGGCGCATGCCTTGGCCAACCGTTGCACTCTGCGGCTCGATCGGCATGGCAGTTTGGAATGGATTGCTGCTCTACGCCGGAATTTTGGTGGGTGAAAACTGGGAACAGGTCACGGAGCTGCTCGCACAATACAACAGATTATTGGTGGGTATCCTGTGCTTGGTAGGGGCCGTGCTAACTTGGCTCTGGTGGCGCAAGCGACGGGTGGCCCAACCTTGACAAGCGCGAATAGAGAGCTTAGGTTAAATAATTTCTATACAATCTGAGAAAAGGCAATGAACGACATTACCTACGCCCCTAAAGCGGGCGAAATCGAGCGACAGTGGTTTGTGATTGATGCCACTGATAAGGTGCTAGGACGGCTGGCTTCGGAAATCGCCCAAGTGCTGCGCGGCAAGGGCAAGCCCGAATACGCCCCACATGCCGATGTAGGCGACCACGTCATCGTGATTAATGCCGACAAGGTAAAAGTCACGGGCAACAAGGCCGAAAAAAAGGTCTATTACCGCCACACCGGCTATCCAGGTGGCTTGCGGGTCACGCCCTACAGCCGCATGGCCGAACGGCATCCCGACCGCATCATCCGCAAGGCCGTGCGGGGTATGCTGCCGCACACCAAATTGGGCCGGATGCAGCTAAAGAAGCTCCGCATTTATGTCGGCGGCGAACACCGGCACCAAGCGCAAAACCCCCAGCCTCTCGAACTTTAAGCCAAAGGCAACGCGCCCATGCCCGCAGAAAATTACGAAGCGACCGGCCGCAGAAAGACCTCGGTAGCCCGAGTGCGCATGCAGCTCGGCAATGGCAGTATTTACATGAACGGTCGCGTGGTCGGCGAATACCTACGCCGAGATTCCCTAGAGATGATCCTCGTGCAGCCTCTGGATCTGACCGAGACGCGGCACACATTCGACATCCACATTTCTACCCGTGGCGGCGGCTTGCGCGGTCAAGCCGCCGCTGCGAGTTTGGGCATTGCCCGCGCCTTGTTGCAGTACGACCCGCAGAAGCGGGAAGTGTTGAAAAAAGGCGGCTTTCTGACGCGCGATGCCCGCGAGAAAGAGCGCAAAAAGTACGGATTGGCCGGCGCGCGCAAGCGCTTCCAATTCTCCAAGCGCTAGTCTCATTCCAATACACACGCTTCCCGATGCACAGCAGAGAGTGTCCCGTGGACATCCGATGTCCGCGGGGCTTCTGTGTGTAAATGAAGGAGGCGGAGGCCCAACTAACATTTAGGAGCGATCATGGCTGACTTCACCATCCGCGATTTGCTGGAAGCTGGGACCCACTTCGGGCACCAGACCCGGCGTTGGAACCCCAAAATGCGGCCCTATATCTTCACCGAGCGCAACGGCATCCACATCATCGACCTGCAAAAGACGGTCGGCAAAGTCGAAGCTGCTTGCGAGGCCGTGCGCCAGACGGTGCGCGCCGGACGCGCCGTGTTCTTTGTCGGCACGAAGAAACAGGCCGCCGAACTCGTGCGGCAGGAAGCCGAGCGCTGTGGCATGTTTCACGTCACCGAGCGCTGGCTCGGCGGGATGCTGACCAACTGGCAGACTATCCGCCAAAGCATCCGGCACCTAGAGCATCTCGACCGCATCTCGGCTGACGGCACCTACGAGAACCTCAAGAAAAAAGAAGTTCTGCTGCTCGAAAAAGCGCGCGCCCGGCTCCAGCGGACCTTGGCTGGCATCCGCAACATGGGCGGTCTGCCCGGCTTGGTCTTTATCATAGACATCAAGAAGGAGCACATCGCCATACGCGAAGCGGCCAAGCTAGGCATTCCCTCCGTGGCCATCGTCGATACCAACTGCGATCCCGACTTGGTGACCTATCCGATTCCCGGCAACGACGATGCCATCCGCTCGATCGCTCTCATCACGCGTCTCATCGCCGACGCGGTGATTGAGGGTAGGGCCGAAGCCGAGGCCGAGAAAGCAGCCCGCGACGACAAGCAAGAGGCCGCAGAGGCCGTAGAGGCCGTAGAGGCCCCGGCGGATGTAGCCGAGGCCACCGCATAGTTAGATCAACTACTTTTTGAAAGCAAACGACGATGACTCAGATTACCGCACAAAGCGTACGAATGCTCCGGGAGAAAACGGGCTTGGGCATGATGGATTGCAAGAAAGCCCTGCAAGAAACCGGCGGCGACAGCGAAAAGGCCATTGAGTACTTGCGCAAGCAGGGCCTGTCCGCGGTGGAGAAGCGGGCCGGTCGCGACGCGAGTGAGGGCCTGATCCAAGCGTATATTCACCAAGGTAGCCGCCTCGGTGTGCTGCTAGAGGTCAACTGCGAAACCGACTTCGTCGCTCGTACCGACGACTTCCAGACCTTTGCCAAGGATGTGGCCATGCACATTGCCGCCTCCCAGCCTTTGGCGGTTGATCGGGAGGGCATTCCCGCCGACGCCGTGGAAAGGGAGCGGGCCATTTTCCTCGAACAGGCCAAAAACGAGGGCAAGCCCGAGCACATTGCCGAGAAAATCGTCGACGGTCGCATGGAGAAGTTCTATCAGGAAAATTGCCTGCTGGAACAGGTCTTTGTCAAAAGTCCCGACCAGACCGTCGGCGAATTGGTCACCGAGATAACCGCCAAAATCGGCGAGAAAATTACCGTGCGTCGCTTTGAGCGGTTTGTCTTGGGAGAAGACGCCTGAAAGCACATTGAGGCCGCCATGTTGGAAGAGGTCATTGAAACAGTAAAAGAGGCTATGGATAAGGCCATTGAGTCTTTGCGCCGCGACTTAGCCTCTATCCGCACGGGGCGGGCCTCGGTCGCCATGCTCGACAACGTGCGGGTGGATTACTACGGCCAACAGACACCGCTCAATCAAGTGGCGACGATCAGCGTTCCCGAGCCGCGCTTGTTGACGATCAAGCCTTGGGAAGCCACGCTGATTCCCACGATTGAAAAGGCCATTCTCGCCGACAAGAGCTTGGGCCTTAACCCGGCCAACGACGGGGCCATCATTCGGTTGCCCATTCCCGAGCTGACTGAGGAGCGACGGGTAGAAATCACCAAAGTCGCCCGGCACCGAGCCGAAGAGGGACGGGTCGCGGTGCGACATGCGCGGCGCGACGGGATAGACCTGCTCCAAGAAGCGCAAAAAGACGGGGATATCTCCGAAGACGAGTCGCGCAGCGCACAGAAAAGGGTGCAGGATTTGACCGCTGAATACGTAGCCTCCATTGACGAGATCATCGAGAACAAGGAAAAGGAGATCATGGAGGTCTGAACGGCCCCTGCTCTCCGGTTGTGCCGAAGCATAGCCCCGTTTTGTCGCTCTACTACATCCTCTGGTCCATGCGCCCTCGGCAGTGGATCAAGAATGTCTTCGTCTTTCCCGCCCTCGTTTTTTCCGAACATCTATTTGAACTTTCCTACCTAATACACAGCTTAGGGGCGGCCCTCTGCTTCGTCTTGCTGAGCGGGGGCGTCTATTTGTTCAACGACATCTTTGACCGCCAGTACGATCGCCTGCATCCCGAAAAGTGCCACCGGCCGATTGCCGCTGGCCACCTGTCGGTCGCGTTGGCTTGGGGAGCGGCTTTACTCGCGTTGGCCCTTGCGTTGGCTTGCGCTTTTTGGCTGCATCCCCATTTGGGGTGGGTGGCCGCGCTCTACGCCGCGCTCAACGTGGCGTACTCGCTCCGGCTCAAGCACGTGGTGTTGGTCGATGTGTTGATCGTGGCCGCGTGTTACCTGCTGCGCGCCGTCGGCGGGGGCGTGGTCATTGAGGTGTCCATTTCCACGTGGTTTATCGTCTGTATCTTCGCGCTGGTGCTCTTTATGGCGGCGGTCAAACGCCGGCAGGAAATCGTACAACTGGCAGATGCGGCCGCGGATCACCGCGCTATCCTCGAAGAATACAGCGTGCCTTTTCTCGACCAGATGATCGCCGTCCTCACGGCCGTGACCGTGGTCTGCTACGCGCTGTACGCGATGGGGGTGGGCGATGCAGAAGATGCGCGACTACAGTGGACGATTCCCTTTGTGCTCTACGGCGTGTTGCGCTATCTCTATCTAGTGTACCACCGGGGGCAGGGAGGCGACCCGACGGCAGTCGCTTGGAATGATCGGCCTTTGCAGGTCAACACCCTGCTCTGGTTGGTGGCTAGCCTATTCGGGCTATACGCCTAACCGAGGCATTGGCATTCTCTTAAGGAGACGCGAGCATGGCAGCGAATTTGAAGCAGAAGATCAAGCGGGGTGAACAGGTGGTGGGGTTTGGCATCCGCGGCGATATTGAGCGCGACGCCTTCCAGCGCATCGCCGAATTGGGTGCGTGCGATTTTGTCTTTACCGACAGCCAGCACTCGCCCTATAGCGAAGACCGCTTAGTCGCGTTGGCGGGCATGGTTGGGGAGTTCGACTTGCCGCTGCATTTTCGCATCAAGCACACGCGCCACACGTACCTGATCGGCAATTGCTTGGACTTGGGGCCTTCGGGGATCGAGGTGCCCCAAATAGAAACCGTGGCGACCGCTGAGGAGGCCGTGGCCAATTTTTACTACTTGCCGCAGGGGGTGCGCAGCCACGGCGGCGGTGCCCGCGTCGGCGACACGAGTAGCGGCCCCCAGGCGTATGCGGATTGGTGGAACCAGTACGGGGTGTTGTGGCTGCAAGTCGAATCCGTGGCAGCCGCGACGAGTGCATTCAACTTGGCGCGGCCTGGGGTCGATTGCCTCTCTTTTGGCCCTACTGACTTGCAGATGGACCTAAATCACCGGGGGCATCCCCATCTCAAAAGCGTCGATGATTGCGTGCGCCATGTGGTCAAGGCTTTGCAGGACACGGATACCGCAGTCTGTTTCCGCAACGGCACGGCCGAGAGCCGGTCGCGCTACGCCGATATGGGAGTGCGCGTTTTTCTCGAAGCGCCGCCGGTCTGAAAGGCAGTGGTTAGTGGCCAGTGATTAGAGGTTAGTCCCCGCCCTGCAGGGCCGAGGACGGGTTGAGACTGATCACTGGCCACTGGCCACTAACCACTCAGACGGATCACCACGCCGTCCAGCCGCCGTCCACTGGTACGACGGTTCCGTTGACATAGCCACTGGCCTTTGAGCACAAAAAGAGCAGGGCAGTGGCTAACTCTGTAGGCTGACCAAAGCGCCCTTGCGGCGTAAAGGTGCGCAGGCGGGTGCTCATCTTTTCGTTGTCGAGGGCAGTCTCGGTCATTTCGGTGGGGAAATAGCTGGGGGCGATGGCGTTTGCAGTGATGCCGTGTCTGCTCCATTCGACTGCCTGCGAGCGCGTCAATCCCACAAGTCCATGCTTGCTGATCGTATAGGCGCTCAGGCCGTTGATTACCGAGGCTCCTAAGCCGTAGATCGAGGCGATGTTGACGATGCGGCCGGCTTCAGATTGGCGGAGCAGGGGAAAGCAGGCTTTGGCGAGTAGCCATTGGGCTTTGAGGTTGAGATCGACGACCGCAGCAAAGTCTTGCTCGGCCATATCTTCGAGGCGGACGCGAGTGGCTGTGCCGGCATTGGCGACCAAGATATCGCAGCCGCCGAGGCGCTCGCGCGCTTGCTCGGGCAGGGCCGCGATGGCGGCGTTGTCGCTGAGGTCGGTCGCGTGGGCGTGGATGGTACCGGCGCGGTCTTGCAATTCGTCGGCCAGTGCTTTGAGGCGCTCTTGGCGGCGGGCAACGGCGAGGACGTCAGCACCGGCTGAGACGAGGACGCGGGCTAGTTCGGCTCCTAAGCCGCTAGAGGCACCTGTGACGATGGCTTTGCGGCCTTGGCAGCCGAAGAGGTCGTGTAGATAGTCTTTGCTGTTCATGGGGTTTTAAGGTAACGGATGGGCCTAGAGCGGCCAAACGAGCCGCTTGCCAGCGCATGGGCCGCCGCCTAGAATTACGTCCGACCCTTTCCCGCGCATAGGAGGTAGTAGGCGATGATAGCAAATAGTATGACCAAGATCGAGGCGACCGAGGTTGCGGCTCCGCCGGCGTGGGCCTTGATGGAGCGGAATTTGATCGCGCTGATGGAGGAGTCGGGCCGCCTGTTCGCCCGGCAGTACTTTGAGCGCGGCGGCGGTACCTTGCTGGCCGAGGATGTGGATGATCTCTACGAACAGGTGTACAACTTTGGCCTGTTCTACGCGATTGGCGCGGCCGATGATTTGCTCGACCTCCACTTCCGCAATTGGAACGCCGTCACCCGCATCAGCGACGAGAGCATTGATCACCGCACGCGCGACAACGACCACAAGAAGGTCTTTCGGCCGTCCATCCACAACGAGTTTTGGAACCTCGAACAAGCCATGGAGTGGCACCACTTGGGCGAGGGCAATATGGCCTTTTACGACTTTGGGGTAGCCGACCCTACAGTTTCGGAAAACATGCGGCGGGCGCGGAGTTTTGCGGCCATGTTCATCGGCGAGGACCCCCAAGCCCCCAACTGGGATCCCGAATACCGCATCCTGCGCTCGCCTTTTCATTCAAGCCAGGGCCCCAAGCTCCACGCGGACGCGGAATACGCCAACACCATGCTGCTGGCCGGGCGCGGCTTGGGCGGGCAGGCCAATTACTACGGGGTGCGCGCCAGTCTGTATCCCATCGTCAAAAACTTGGAGACGCGATGGTTTGAAAATCCAGCGCGGCGCAAGCAGATCGTCGATCTGTTCGACCGACTCGTCTTGCAGTGCGATACGCCCAACAGCCTAGCGGCTACCGCATTGGTGACCAATAGCCTATCTGTACACGGGTGACGACAAGTACAAACAGTGGGTTCTCGACTACACTGAGGCGTGGATGGAGCGCACGGAGAAAAACGGCGGTATTTGCCCAGACAATGTCGATGCCAAGGGCGTCATCGGCGGGGGACGCGAGGGCGTGTGGTGGGGCGGCCAGTACGGCTGGAACCACTACCAAGGCTACAACATCATGTTCCACGGCATCAATATCGCAGTCGAATGCGCCCAACTGCTCACCGGCGACAGCGGATACCTCGACTTTTTGCGCTCGCAAATCAAGCTGCAAGTCGATAACGGCAGGAAGCGGGAGGACGGGCAGTTTCTCGTGCCAGTGCGCTACGGGCCGGATGGTTGGGACTGGAATCCAGCACCGGGGCTGCACGTAAGCGACGGCATTGAGATGCGGGGCTACTGGCTGGAACCCACTCCGCTGCGGGGTCAGGATATCATGCATCTGTACCACGCTTCTATGGCCCGGGAGGACTACGAACTCATCACCGTAGTGCGCGACGGCGATGTGGAGCGCGATTGGAACGACGTGGGGGCAGCCCTAGGAGAGAAGAACTGGGGCAATACCGAATTCGCCCGCTTCCAGTACTACGACGGCAAGAATCCGGGCTGGCCGGAGCAGATCCTGCGGGCGGAGTATCAGCAGGCCTTGGAGACTTACGAGGCCATGTGCGCCGACGAGCGCAGTCCTCTGGAGATCATTGCGACTAACCGACTCCCGTCGCAGCCGGTGTTGACCAAGGGGCTGACCCAAGTGACGCTGGGGGCACCGCAGTCGGTCTATAACGGCGGCCTGCTGCGCGCCACGGTGCGCTATTTCGACGCCGATCGCCTGCGTCCGGGGCTGCCGTTAGACGTGGCCGCCTTGGTGGATGAACTGGGACCGGACGCGGTTGGCCTTCAACTTGTCAACACGTCGCGGCACGAGACGCGCCGCCTCATTGTGCAGGCCGGTGCTTTTGGAGAGCACCGATTTACGCAGCTCAAATACCGCGCCGCAGGGAAGGATGGCGAGGTGGCAACTACAGTAGAAGGGAAGTACTTCTTGGTGGAACTGCCGCCTTCTACGGCGATTCGCGTCGGAGCTGGGTTAGATCGCTTCTGCAATACGCCAAGCTATGCCTTTCCGTGGCACGGCGATGGGATTCCCGTGCCGTTTCCGTCGTGACGACTCCCAACTCGCGAAAGGACACTCACATGCCGGAGCAAAGACTAAATGACGAAGTATTTGAAGCGCTTGCCACGCGCGGCTACGTCATCGTCCACAACTACCTCCCCGAAGCCCAACGCTCTGCCATGGCCGCCGCCCTGCGCCGCATCCTCAAACCTTGGGACGAAATCGCGGACAACCCGCCCGACGACCGCATCGGCTCCTGCTATTTTCCCTATCCCGAACAGTGCCTCAACCGCGCCATCGTCGATCGCGAGGCCATCGCCTTTGCCCGCCGCTGGCTCGGCACCGACCAAATACACTATCGGCCCGGACTGGGTCTGATCTCCTATCCGGGCCGCAAGGGTGGGCCGTTCCACATTGACAATGGCAACAACTCGCTGCTGCCGCCCACCGAATCCGACCGTCGCCACAGCCAACTCAACTTCTGGTTCTGCCTAGAAGATGTCGAAGAGGATCAGGCCCCGACCCTCTTTATCGCCGATGGCGACGGCCAGCACCAAGACGCGGCCAGAGCTGAGCCAATGGTCGCTCCTGGTGGCTCAGTAGCCATCTTTCACAACTACTCTTGGCATGCCGCTAGCGACTATCGGCGTGCCGACGGACAGCGCTATATCTGGAAATTCGCTTATGGTCGCGCCGACCACTATTGGGAAGGCGTCGAGCACTACACCCACGTGGGGCGCAACCCGCACTTTTGCGAGTTTATCGCTGGCCTCACTGCCGCCGATCGCCAGCTCTTCCGCTTCCCGCCGCTCGACCATCCATACTATACTCGCCAGACGCTCGACGCCTTGGAAGCGCAATATCCCGGCTGGAACGCCCGCGGCGAATACCGACCTAGCGACGGGGAATAAGGTTCTCCGCAATGGTTCAACGAGATTGCGCCAGTAACTGGACGATGGCGGGCAGCGTCACGGCTTGGATGTCCTTCGCCAGTGGGAAACTTTCATTGCCGGCGTGAACGACGAACTTCCGGTCTGGTCGCAGGTCTTCGCAGGCGCTGTGGAATCCCTTGGAAACCTTGGGGGCCGAGCTGAACTTAATCTCTATTGCCCAGATTTCGCCGGCACCGAGGTTGACAATTAGGTCAACTTCCGCGCCGCCCGACGTGCGGTAGTAGCCGCAGGACGCACGTCTCGGCAGCGCACCGGCAATGTTTTCGATTACATAGCCTTCCCAACTGCCGCCGATGACGGGATGCCCGAACAGTTCGTCGAGCGTCTCGATGCCGAGCAACGCATGGCAGACGCCGCTATCTCTGACATATACCTTTGGTGCCTTGACGAGTCGCCGCCCCACGTTGCTGGTCCAAGGTGGAAGGCGGCGGACCAGAAGGAGGTCGGCCAGCAAATCCAGGTATCTGGCGATAGTAACCCCACTGACATCCAAGCCTCGGGCGAGTGCGGCTGCGTTATGGGTTTGCCCCTGATTGTGGGCGAGCATGGTCCAGAATCGGCGCAATGTCTCGGCGGGAATGCGCGGCCCGAGTTGGGGAATGTCGCGTTCGAGGTACGTGCGGATGAAGGAGAGACGCCAGTCGAGGCTGTCCGCGTCACTTTGGGCGAGGTAGCTCTCCGGGAAACCGCCTCTGCACCAGAGCTGGCGAAACTCACCGACAGGCACTTCGCTAGCATCGACGGGATGCAACTCGCAGTAGGCGACGCGGCCGGCCAGCGTCTCGCTCGACTGTTGCAGCAGGTCAATGGAGGCCGAGCCGAGCAACAGGAACAGCCCGGTCCTCTTGCCGGTCCGCCGATGTTCGTCTATGACGCTGCGCAACGGGGCGAACAATCCCGGCGCGCGATGTACCTCGTCGAGAATGAGCAAATGGTTGGCGTTTTCGGCGCAGTATTGCTCGATATCGGCGATCTTGGCCAGATCGCTGGGTCGCTCGAGGTCCAAGTAGAGGGCATCGCGCTCGTCGGCAACTTCTTGGGCGAGGGTCGTCTTGCCCACCTGACGCGGTCCGATCAAGACAACCGCCGGGTTTCTGTCCAGCAGTTGGTTCAGTGTCGGCTTGATGTTGCGGGTTATCATCTATGCAAATGTAACTCAATATGTTTCATTTGCATAGTTATAGTGCGAAAATTCTACGGCGATTCGCATTGCGGCCGGGCTGGACCGCTTCTGCAATACGCCAAGCTACGCTTTTCCGTGCCGTTTCCGTCGTGAGACGATGGGCGTTGGCACGCCTAAAGGCGCGGTGAATCAGGCGTGTAAAATGCAGTTGGTGGTGCCGAAGGGATTGGGGTGACGCTCATCGCACTGGGGATCATCGCGCCATTCGCCATCGACCACAAAGCGGTATTCGTGCTTGCCCAAAGGCAAAGTGACCGAGGTTTTCCACAGGCCTCGGGCGTCTTTTTTGAGTGGGCGGGCCTGCGGATCCCAATCGTTGAAAGAGGCGGCTAAATAAACGCTTTCCGCCTGCGGAGCTAAAAATTTGAAGAGTTTGCGTTTTTTATTTTTCGTCGTCATAGTAAGATCTTTTCCTGTTGGCAAAGGGGAACTAAATCAAAGAACGTGGATGTTTGAAAAAAGTCAATAAGTCGGCGGTGGCGGGGTTATTTTTGCTTGGGGCGGAACGTCGGTGTCTGTGGCCCGACCCGATTTGAGGAAACCCCTGAAGGATGCTTGACGGCTAAAAACAGACCTATATATAGCAAGCCTAAATCATTTACAAGAGAATCCGCAGATGGACGCAGATGGACGCAGAATTGTATGATTAGACGATCCACATATCTAATCGTTCAAATCGTTTAGGACTGCTATATAAGCCGGCGTCCGGGGGCACTCCCCTTAAGTCAAGGCGGCCACTAGCGAAGGAGTCGCCAATGAACTCCAATAGATAATGTTGACCAACGGCGAGAAGGCCCTTTATACTGCCTATACATCCATCACGGAGCCAAAGCTGCTAAAGGAGAAAAGGCATGGCCATCACAAAAATGCGGTTTAGTAAATTTACAGCGTTTGAAGAGCTTGATTTCATTGCCTCTCCAGGCATCAATGTGCTCGTAGGAGCTAACGAGACCGGTAAGACCCATCTTATGAAGGTCGCCTACGCGGCGTGTGACATCAGCAAGACAAAAGCAGATTTCGCGGAAAAGCTCGTTCGCGTATTCATGCCGTCTTTTCAACACCTCGGTCGGCTAGTCAGACGACCGCAAACGAGTTCACACGATCCTATCGAATGTCATATCGGGATTTTCCGCGATGATGCCCTGTCGGTCCACGCTTACTTTCCCAATCTTGCAATGCGTTCCGGCGATTCCATGGTCGCCAGTGCAAAAGAATGGTGTGATCATCCCATCGAAAGTGTCTATATCCCGGTGAAGGAAATGCTCGCGAATGCGCCCAGTTTTCGCTCTCTATATGCACAGCGTGAAATTCACTTCGAGGAGATTTACGCCGATATTCTTCATCGTGCCTACCTGCCTCCCCCGCGTGATCCGATGGACCATGATCACAGATTGCTTGCGGATTTACAAGAGATAATCGGCGGGGAAGTTACGACCGAGGGCGAATGACTACTGGATTCTTATTGCTAGCGAAGCAAAAAGGACGAGGAAGCCTAGGCCGCCAGATTAAGGCAGCCCTACTTCGCGGCAGAAGGTAGAAAACGGCAAGACGCGCGTGTTGGCGGTGGCATTGCCAAAATCTTTTGTGCCGAGGTGTACCTGATAGAACCGTGGAATATCTGTCCGCTCCCTGAAATAGCGGCAGGCGGGCGCAGCGCTTTGCTCGCCGCTTTTGCACTCTACGGCGAATTCCGCCCTGCCATCGCGTAAAACGACGAAGTCCACCTCGCGTTTGTCGGTATCGCGAATGAAGCGCAATTCCATCTCATGCCCTTCGGTGTCCTCGACATAGTGGCAGTACTTCAGCAGGTGACCAGCCACCATGTTCTCGAACCGGGCACCCCGGTCGGCCACGCGCGACCAGTCCCAGAAGTACAGCTTTTTTTCCTTGCGGACAGCCCGAATCCGCTTGGCTCCAAACGGCGGAATGCGGTAGCACAGGTACAGCCGCTCAAAGATCGTCAGCCAGCGCTCGACGGTTTCGTACGCTACTTGTAGCAGTTTGCTGAGGCTGTTGACCGAAAGAGGGGAGCCTACACACGCCGGCAAGTGCGACAGCAGCAGTTCTAGCATGGATACCTCGCGGACGTGCTCTAGATCGCGGAGGTCTTCATAGAGGACTCTTGCGGAATGTTCGCGCAGCCAGCGGCGCTGAAAGCGCTCCTCACCCCTGAGAAAAGGCTCGGGGAAACCGCCGAACCTGAGTAATTGCTCCACGAGCGCGTCATTGGGTGCTCGCCCGTATTCCATTGCTGTGAATGGATGAAGCCGGTAGTAGTGATACCGGCCCTGCAAGGAGTCGCCGCCTTTGCGATAGTAATCTAGACGCGCCGAGCCGGTGACGATGAAGGAAACGGCAGTCTTGTTCTTGTCGAACAATCCCTTCATCAAGTTGCGCCAGCGTGCGTACTTGTGGATCTCGTCAAAAATGACGCGGGGCCGATCAGCGGGGAGTTGTTCGGCCAGAATATCTTCGCGATCGGCCAACACATCCCAGTTCAGATAAGCTGGCGACGATTCGTCTTGGCCGCGGTCCAGTAGAGACAGAGCAAGGGTCGTTTTGCCAACTTGGCGTGGCCCGCCGACAAATACCATTCTGTTCGCAAGATCCGCTTCAATACTATCTCTGATATAGCGTGGCTCCATTCCTGCCGACTTTCTCGGTAGCGATATTATTTTAGACTATACTCTAAAATACTCATGGGTATTTCAGAGTCAACAGGAAAATGAGGATATGTAGGGACCTACGGCATAAAGGGTCCAGACGCTCCGTTGAGGTCGCGGATCATCGCGCCATTCGCCTTGACCATCAATCGACGATGCCGCAGGCCACGTCCGTCAGGTTGTCGTAGTAGTGTACGTAGGTCGCTCCGTCGATGACTATGCGGTCGTTGTGGGGCAGGTCCTCTTCCCAGGTCATGGCCTCGCCCCAATTGTGCGGCGGGGCATCTCTTTTGGCCCAGCGGTTGCCGTTGTAGCGGCGGAATAGCACTGTGCGTCCGGCTTGAGTGATGTAGGCTTCGACCATGACATCGCGCTCGGTGGCCTCTTGCTCGATTTCGAAGACGCGCAGGCAGGTAAAACGCTGCTGGCCGATATATACGTCGAACACCCCTGCGCCTACTATTTTAGGTGCGTCGGCTTGGCTTGTGAACGAGCCGTCGGGCTGGAAGCGCAGGCAGCCACGATCCTCGATCAGGCGCGGCGAAGGGTCCCAATCATCATAAAATCCTTCGTCGAGAAAAGTCATCAGTTCCCGCGTGCCGTCGGGGCGCAGCGATTCTACCGCGATCCACTCTACTACGTTCTTGGCTAGATGGCCCCAGACTTTGACGCGGACATCCTTTTTTTGATTGGGCACGTTGTCGCCCGTCATTGTCGTCAGATGCTGGTTCTCCACCTTGATTTCGACGCAGGGACGGCCGTGGATGATCGCGGGCCGTTGGGTCGCTAGCGAGACGGTTTCGGACAGTCTCCAGGGTGCGTTGCCTTCTTTGGATGGCCCATACGAGCCGTAGCGGATGCCATAGCCCACTTCCGGCACAATGAACCACCAAGCCATCTCCTTGAAGTCAATGCGGAATGGTTCCTCTTGGCTCGGCTCAATGCGTATTTCCGGCCGGTGCTGGGGGAAGGGCCGTTGTTGACTAGTACTCATGGTCTTGCTCCTCGTCTTGAGAGTGACGCCCAACACTGTGCGGATTCGGTCGCGCCCGTGCGACAGGCGGCGCTTGACCGTGCCGTCGGGACAGCGGTGGCGGGCGGCTATTTCGGCAATGCTCAGGCCGTCCAAGTAAAAGGCCCGCAGGGCAGCTCGCTCTTGGTCGGGCACTTCCTCCATGGCCTCGACGATGGCCGCGGCGGCTTCTCGCTGCCGGGCTTGGGCCACGCCAAAGCGATTGACCATAGGTGCCAAAGCCTCGGTCTCGACAAACAGCTCGCGGCGCTGGGTCGAGCGGAAGTAATCTCGGCAGCGGTTGCGGGCTACTTGCAGCAACCAAGCCCGCACATCGCGGGGAGTGTCTCGGCGCAGGCCGCTCCAGATGTGTACTAGGGTTTCCTGCAATACGTCCTGTACTTGGTCGCCGGAACCGACCCGGTAGCGGATCAATCCTACTAGGGTGCGCTCGTAGCGCCGAATCAGGCGGACGAGAGCTTGCTCGTTGCCCTGCCGCACCTGCTCGGCCAATAGCTGATCGCTTGGACTGGTCATACGCCATCTGCCTTTTACCTTACAAGGCGGTCGGCAGCGGGGAAAGGTTCACCGTCATCGCCCGCGCCCTGAGAGCGTGGTCTCTTTCTTGGATTTCAGTAAATTTAACCATCGTCAATCTGATAAAATCAGAATCCATCCACTCTTTTAGAAGAGAATCTGCCATGAAATTGTTCTACGTCGCCTGCGTTGCGGCCATCGCGTTCGTCGCTTGTGAGGATAAGGGTTCCCTGTCGTCCTCTGCGGACGGAGATGGTGCTCCTGTTAAAATTGGGTTCCTCGTTTCGGGCGACCGTATCACCTATCCGAATGGGGCTAAAATTGCGGTAGATGAAGTCAACGAGCGCGGGGGGCTGTTGGGCCGATCCGTTGAATTGGTCATCCGAATGGATATACAGGAAGCGGCGGTTGCCGCGCAGGCCGCGGAGACCATGATCCTCACCGACGAAGTAGTAGCCCTCGTTGGCCCCAACCGCTCCTCGCACGCCATTGAGGTGGGGGCCGTAGCCCAGCGTCACGGCATGCCGATGATTACTACGGCGGCCACCAATCCAGCCGTGACCGCGGCTGGCGAGTTTGTCTTCATGGCCGCTTTCACCGACCAGTTTCAAGGGCGCGTCATGGCGCAATTTGCCAAAGAGACGCTCGGAGTGAATGCAGTTGCTGTTTTGACGCAGCGCGGGGAAGTCTATACCGAGGGGATTGCCGAGTTTTTTATTGCCCATTTTAGCGGCTTTGGGGGAGAGATAGTCGCTGAAGAGTTCTACGAGAGCGGTGCGACGGATTTCGCCGCGCAATTGACCACCATCGCGGCGGCGGCTCCCGAAGCGGTTTTCCTATCGGGGCTACCGCCAGAAGTCGCGCTGGTGACCAAGCAGGCGCGTGCCCTGCCGCTGCAAAACGCGGCTGGGGAACCGACGCTTTTTCTGGGAGCCGATGCCTGGGACAATCCGACGCTGTTGGACAATGAGGAAGCCGCCGTGGATGGCAGTTTTTTCAGCAGCCACTTTTCGCCGGACACGGACGAGCCGAGTGCGCGTGCGTTTATCGACGCATACCAAGCCCTGTACGGGATTGCGCCCACCGGCGGCGATGCAGTGAGCTACGATGCGGTGCGGTTGCTCTTGGAAGCCACAGAGCGCGCGGGTAGCTTCGACGCAGATGCGATACAACAGCAACTGTTAGCTACCGAACAATACGCTGGGGCGACGCGCATTGCCGGCTACAACGAGAACCGCCATCCAACCAAAAGCGCGGTCATTATGACCATTGAGGACGGCGCGAAGAAGTTTTATCAGCAGGTGGATCCATAGGGGATATGTGCATATCTGGATAGAGAATTCTCCAACGCGACCTGCGGCAATTCGCCGGGGAAGCACCTTGGACCCGGCTGCGGAATGGGCTGTCAGCCCTAGCCTTTAAAGTAGATCTCTAGAGCGTTCCTCCCCAGAATCCACGCCTTGTCTTCAACGCTGAAAAAGGGGATCAACTCCTGCATAATGAGCAGTTCGTAAAAATTGGCCCATACCATCCGCCGCGGCCCAAAGCGGTCGTACACCCGCTCCAAAAAGGGCCATACATCGCGGAAGGGCGGTCGTTCCTTAGAAGGATTGTGCAGCGAGGTGCGGATGTACACATTGGGCCAGCGGGCTAGATCGAGCAGTGGCCCAAAGCCCTCGCTATCGGGGGCGTTGATGTCGATCATCGCCAGATGGTCGATGACCACTTTGACCCCGGGAAAGCGCTCGGCCATGGCCGCCACCTGCCCCACTTGGTGCGGCGCTAGGAAGATGTTGAATACCGCGCCCAACTCCTCGGCCCGGTGCCACAGCGGATAGCTGACCTCATCACTGAGCCAGACCACGTCGCGGTCGTAGATGGGACTCAAGCGCAGCCCTGCCAAACCCTGCTCTCGCACGGCCTGCTCCAAGCGCGCCGGATTCTCCGGATCGGCCGGATCGTGCAGCCGGTGCCCCACTAAAAGGCCGATGGCGGCAAAGCGGTCGGGATAGCGCTGTACGCAATGGCTGGCATAGCGGTTGTCGCGGCCGTAGTAGCACACCTGGCTGATGACGACCTTGTCGATTCCATAGGTCCGCATGTGTTCGATGAGGTCTTCGGCCGACTGCTCATAGTCGGGCTTGGCACCGGGGCAGTTGGACAGACGCGGGTTGGGCTTAAAGCGGGGATCGTGGAGCACCCAGGCGTGCTCGGCACCGTTGACGATGGGGTAAGAGGCGGCCACGGCTCACGAAGCGGCGGCGCTGAGCGTGGGCGTGTGCAATGCTCTCATCGAAAACCTCTTGGTTGCGGATTCGCCGGACAGAGCGATCAGGGAGACGTTGCGCTATGCCATACCGGCGTTGTCGCGAGTGCGATCCAAGTCAGAACAGCTCACAGTGATGCCAGCCGCTCGAAGGTATCCGGGTATTTCTGGGCCATGAGGATGAGGGCCGCCGCCGCATCCGGTGGGCTGGATCTGCCCTGCTCCCAGCCCTCAACGGTGCGCACCGGTACGCGCAGCAGGTGGGCGAATACCGCTCTTGAAACGTCGAGTTCCTCGCGAATCCTCTTAATCATATCGGGCGTGAGTCCGGGCAGGGGCTTCGCCTCGACCTGGGTGGTCCGCAGTGTGCGCTTGCCGGCTCGGTGCTCTCGAACTTCGTGCAGACCTGCAAGAACTTCGGCGGCGATGTTCCGTTCAGCCATTTTTGATCTCCTCTACAACCTTGCGCCACGCGGCCCGCTCGGCAGGCGTCAGATCGTCCTTCACGCCCTTGCCGTACAGAGTGAGTAGATAAATATGGATGCCAGTAGTAGATGACCCGGCTACCGCCCCGCTTGCCGCGCCCCTTCGCTCTCCAACGGATTTTCCGGATGCCGCCCGATGCGCGAATGATGTCGCCGGCGTCTGGGTACGCACTGAGAAACATCTGAAGCGCGGCGTAACTGTCGTCATCGAGATGCGACCGCAGATGCTTGGTGAATTCCGATGTCTCGATGAACAGCATGCAACTAACTATACGCAGTTTGCGTTGTCATGTAAAGATTGTCCAGCGGTAGGCAATGGGAGGCGTCCCCCTCTTGCTTTAGAAGCATATCGCAGTCCTTGCTCATTCTCCTGTATCCTGCAATTTCCCTCGCCCCTCGTCGTACCACTGCGCCTGCAAAGCCCATAAGCGGGCGTATTCTCCCCCTTGAGACAGCAATTCGTCGTGCGTTCCGTTTTCGAGTAGGCGTCCTTCTTTTAAGACCAAAATCCGGTCGCACAGACGGGCCGATCCCAAGCGGTGGGAGACCACGATGGTGGTCCGCTCGCCGGACATGGCGAGAAAGCGCCGGAACACGTCGGCCTCGGCTTGGGGATCGAGCGACGCGGTTGGCTCGTCGAGTACGATCAGGACGGCGTTGCGCATGAATCCCCTAGAAATAGCGACGCGCTGCCACTCGCCGCCAGACAGTTCGGTGCCGCCGGCAAATTCCTTGGTGAGAAGGGTGTGGTAGTGCTCCGGCAGTTGCTCGGCGATGGGAGCGGCTCCGCCTTGATGCGCGGCGCGCTCAACGGCTGCTTGGTCGTCCATTTGCTCGGTGCGTCCCAAGCCGATGTTTTCCCCCAGAGAAAAGGCGAAGCGGGTGTAGTCTTGGAACACTGCGGCTGATTGGTCCCATAGGCCGTTCCGATCCACCCGGTTCAGATCGACATCGCCGTAGAGTACCTTTCCCTCCGTGGGATGGAACAAGCCCAGCAGCACTTTGACTAGCGTAGTCTTGCCCGAGCCGTTGGCACCGACGAGGGCCACGCGCTCGCCGGGCTGGATGGTGAATGAGATGTCGTCGATTGCTAGGCGTTCCGCCTGCGGATAGCGGAAGGAGAGACTGTTGACCGCAATCGGGACCTCACCGACGCGGTCGATTGGCACGCCATCCTTTGGTTCTTCCGGGCCTAGGTCGAGGTAGGTGAAGAGGTCGGCGATGTACAGGAGGAGATTGGCGAGATAACCGAAGCGAAAGAAGACCAAATCGACATGCGTACTGACTTGCTGTAAAGCCACCATCATGGCGGCGAACTGTCCGGGGGAGAGCCCGCCGTTGGCCACGGCCCAAGCCGACCAGCCGATGCCTGCGGCCAGCCCGGCCAAGCTGAAAGCTGCTAGCAAGGCGTTGACCGAAGCCTGCGAGCGTTTCTGCTGAAAGAGCCGGTCGGCCACCTGCCAGTAGAGATACTCCCACCAGCCGAGCAGGGTCGTTCCAAGGTTGAAGACGCGCACCTCCTTGGCGGCGGCGCGCTCGGTGAGAATGCGCTCCAAGTAGGCCCGCAGACGCTGGCGCTGGGTCTGCTCGCGCTTGAGGAGAAAGGTGGTCTTCCCTTGGAACATCTGCACCAATGGCGGCGGTACCGAGACCAAGGCGATGGCGATCAGGAGCAGCGGATTCCATAGCCCGACGACCAAGGCGACGGAGACGGCCGTCAGCGTTCCGGTGATTATTGTGTTGATCTCGCCGATGAGGTTGAGAAAGAAGCCGGGCGAGGCTGCCTCCTGTGCCCGGCGCAGCACGTCGTGAAAATCGGCGCGCTCAAAGGTCTCGAGGCGCAGGACGCTTGCTTTGCGCTGAAGTTGGGCGAGTAGATGGTCCTCCATCTCCTGTTTTAGCCGCTCGTGGAGAAGGGTGCGGGTCCAGATGCGGATTCCTATATCGGCCAAGGTCAGCGCGGCCCACAGAGCGACCCACACCAGCATGTCCGCCACGGGCAGGCGGCCCTCGTACACCTCGAGACTGCGATCGAAGAGTGCCCGCACGATCCACACTGACGCGGCCGGCATCAAACCGGTGGCGAACTGGAGCACCAATAAGAGGATGGAGTGGCGGGGGTCTGTCTGGATCATCCACCATAGAAAGCGCAGGAGTGTGCGCATGGCGGGCGGGCGGGCCACCGTTGTATCCTGTAGGATTACTGGTACCACGAGGCTTGTTCCTCCCACATGGCAGCGTACACGCCGCCCTTTATCACTAGGTCGTCGTGGGGGCCTTGCTCGACGATGCGACCGTCCTTGAGGACGAGAATGCGGTCGGCCATGCGGGCCGAGCCAAGCCGGTGGCTGATCAACAGCGCGGTGCTACCGGCGAGCAGTTCGCCAAACTGCCGGTACACCTCGGCCTCGGCCATGGGATCCAGTGCCGCGGTCGGCTCGTCGAGGATCAGTAACTCGGGCTGGCGGATGAATGCGCGGGCAATGGCGAAGCGTTGCCACTCGCCCCCGGAAAGTCCTTGCCCGCCGTCGAGGACGTGTCCTACGGGGGTGTCGTAGCCTTGGGGCAGACGCGCAGCGATGGCATCAACTCCGGCCCGCCGCGCTGCGTTTTTTACCACCGCTGGATCGGGTGGCAACCACGCCGGCCACAAGTCGGCTTCTTGGTCGCTACCACTGCTGCCGAGGGCACCGATTCCTATTGCCTGAGAGGCGGTGAGTTCAAAGTTGAAGAAATCCTGGAACGCAGCACTGACCGCGCTCGCAAGGCTGGTTCGGTCGATCTCGTCGTAGTGGACTCCATCGACGGTGATCTCGCCCGCTGTTGGTTGGTACAGGCCCAATAAGAGCTTGGCGAGGGTCGATTTTCCCGCGCCGTTTTCGCCGACGAGGGCCACCCGTTCTCCTGGCTCAAGACGCAGGCTTACTCCTCGCAGGACGGGGCGGGAGTTCTCGGTCTCAGCGGGATAGGCGAACCAGACATCTTCGACAGCAAACCCCTCGCGCAGCGGTTTGGGAAAGGGCCGGGTTGGTTCGCGGTCGGCTGGTGGTTGTTGCAGCCAAGCGCCGTCGTCCTCGGGTAGGCCGAGAAATTCGCGCACATAGCTGATTTCGGCGTTTTGGTTTTGCAGTGTCATCGAATGGTAGCCGAGGCTGGAACCGGCTTCCAGCATGTCGTCCACTCCTCGGAACAGGGCGACAAAGCGGCCGGGCGTGAGGAGCCGGTCGCCGAGAAAATAGGCCAGTGCAACGGCGACGCCGGCCGAGACGCCGGTGCGCAAGCCGGCGACGGGAAGCTCTCGTCGGACCAGTTGCTTTTGTTGTCGCCAGAGTTGCTCTCGCAATGCCCGGCGCATGGCCCGCCACCGCTGGCTCAGCATCTGATGGAGGGCAAAGAGGCGCATCTCTTTCTGTGCGCCCCGGCCGGTGAGAATCCGATTGACGTAGCCAACCCGACGCATTGCCTCGGTCTGGCCGTAGGTGAAGCTCATGAATCGCCGACTCTGTTCGATGGACATTCGGATTTGTGGTACCAGTACAATTAGGAGAGCTAGCGATATCCACAGAGAGACCGAGGCGAACATGGCCGCGATAGAGATGACTCGGATGCCGGCCTGAAATGTGTGCATGGCCGCGAAGAAGAATCGATCGACTGTGCGCCCCGGATTCTTGGCGCGTTCCAAGCGGTCGTAAAACGCACTTACCTCAAAGAAAACGAGCGGCAGTCTCGATGCCTTGGCCAGAAAGCGACGGCCGAGCGCGTGTTCGAGGTTCTGTTCGAGCCGTAGGTGGAGCGTGTCCCGCACTTTCCACTGCACGTCGCTTGTGAGGAGGAGCACGGCTCCGAATGCTATAAGCCACGGGAGAGTTTGTTCAAAGCCAGCGCCCCCTTCACCGGCGGAGGCGACGACGGTGTCGATGAGATGCTGGGTAATGTAAATAAGTAGCACGGGCTGGAAGCCCAGGAGTACTTGCACAGCGACGATGCCCAAGGCTGGCCCTCGGCCGTGCGCCCAGACGTGGGCGAGGGTCCAGCGCAGGTTGGTCCATAGGGTCGCCGCACTCGCGCGTCGGTTCCAGAACTCGGGATCGCTCCTCGACAAGGTTCCTCCTTAGCTGAAAAGCGACAACTAGCGCGGCAGTATGGTCACTTCCACTTCGTCGATGACGACAGCCCCTTCGGGGAGGCCGGAGAACAGCAAGCGGACGCCGAGGGCATTGTCGCCGTGGCGTATGGGCGGCGACGACAGATCGATAATGCAGGTCGTATGTGAAGGAAGTGGCCGTCCCTGATTCGGATGTCGGCCGTCGCTGTGCCAGATGTGGCGCACTTTGTCGGCGGGGATGGTCGTGCCGTTGATATCGACCTCAATGCGGTCGTACGGCCCCAAGCCCGTGGCGCGGAAGAACAGCTTGGCAAAGACGATCTCGTCGAATTTTTCGTACAGGCGAAAATGATACTGCCCGTAAGGCTGCTTCTCGGTCCGCTCAAGCAGGATCTTATCGTCCCTGATAATCCCACCCGCGGTTTTGCCCGGGGATCCAAAAGCCGTCGAGCCGCCCCACATGGGATGAAACAAATAGTGCCGAGCGCCCTTGGAAATTTTGGCCGGATCCCGCAGTTCCCGCAGGTAGCTAAGGGCCAGAGGATACATGGCCTCTGACCCTGGATCGCGGGTCGATTTCCAGAAGGCATCCCAGTGCATCTGAAAATTGTACATGGAGACCCCGTCGGCACCTTGGCGGGCAAACGAGTGGGCCAAAGCCCGATAGTTTTCGAGCGTCAACGGCGGACCCGTGCGGTCGAGGTTGGCGCAATAGGGGAGGAGGCCGGGGATGAGTTCGCACTTGGTGGCCTTGGTGAGTTGGCTGAATTCTTGATATGGGGCATTGCAATCCGAATACATGGCGTCTTGGGGAGCGACGTAGTCGATGAGCGCTTCCGCTATCCAGGTGGGCACATCGAGACCGCAGTTGTGGCATTCCTCCAGCGTCTCTGGGACGCGGACTCCCAACTGAAGGTTGCGGCCCCGGCTGTTTCCGGCTTGGTCGAGCATGGCCCGCACCCGCTGGATCAATTCAGTCATAAGCGGTTGGCGCTCGCGCGCTAGGCTTCTATCGCCTTGAGGAGCCGGAAAGTAGAGACCTTCGCGGAAGACCAACTCAAGCCCATCGACGTCGAATTGATCGACGACCTCCTTCATCACTGAAAAGAGGTAATCGCGCACCTCGGCAAAGGTGAAATCCATCCTATTGCCGGGGACGAAGGCCGTGCCCTGCGGCATCTCCGCAATTTTCCACTGCGGATTCTTGTGGAGAAACATCCCCCCTTGGTCGGGTGCGCCGTGGCTGTCGTTCATGCGAAAACCAGCGAGAAAATTCATCCCGTGTTTGCGGGCTTGGTCGAGCATCACCTGCAGCGGCATGATCCCGTCGTCCATCATGGGAATAAAGCGCCGGTGCTGGGGACGGGCATCGTACTCGAAGCGCGGGGAGCGAAAGTACAAGGTCCAGCCGGCGTTATAGACCTCTTGGATAAAGGTATCGGGCCGGTTGGCGGCGACGTTGTCGATTATGCGCTGCAGCTCCTCTGGCTTGGCGGGGTGTGAAGTGATGAGGGGACGCGCATTGCCTGGGTCAAAATCGTAGTTGACATTGCCCGAGGGGTCGCTGACGTAGATGAGCTTCCATTTGTCGTGCGGCATCTTGTCCTCCAATGGAAAGTGCGAAGTGGGGAAGGGTGGAAATCTTTCGCATTTAGGCTGAGCAAGGTTTATTTTTTGTAAAAATCCAGCAATTACTTGAAAGGACAATCAGACCATGAAAGGTATCCAATTCCTAGTCGACGAACACGGCAACGCGAAATCGGTCCTCATTGACCTTGAGGAATGGGGCGAGTTATGGGAAGACATATACGATGGCATGATTATCGAGGCCAGACGGGGCGAACCCACCGTCCCATGGGAAGTACTGAAGGCGGAAATGGAGGCAGAGATAGAACGGCAGAGAAGCACGGATGGCTGAACGATACTCCGTTCAGTTTGCCTCTTCTGGTGCTAGGGATTTCCGCAGATTACCCTTGGATGTAAGAAGAAAAATCACCTCTGCAGTGGATGACCTCTCAGCAGATCCACGCCCGCCCGGTGTTCGTAAGATTCAGGGATATGAGCGACATTATAGGATTCGCGTTGGTCAGTATCGCGTCATCTATGAGATTGATGATTCAGCAAGAATGGTTAGTGTTAACCATATAGACCATCGCAGCACTGTATATCGCTCTTTGTAGCAGGATTCAGGTGTTTCGGCGGGACTGACACCGACCACCGGCCGCGATATTTGGTGGAGCTGATCGGGATCGAACCGACGACCTCAGGCTTGCAAAGCCCGCGCTCTCCCAGCTGAGCTACAGCCCCATATCCAAGGTGTAAAAAGCTAAGTTAGTGGCTGCACCGCGTCAACGCAGCCACGCAGAAGCGAAAGGTAAAACATGGCAGACCCAGTTGTAGTTAGCGCCCGGCGTACAGCCACGGGCCGCTTTGGCGGTGCGCTGCAAGACGTGACGGCGGTGGAGTTGGGCGGCAAGGTGCTCGCCGCGGCATTGGCAGAGTGCCAAGTGGAAGCGGGCGAAGTAGATGAAGTGCTGATGGGCATGGTCTATCAGGGTGGGGCCGGGGCCAATCCGGCGCGCCAGGCGGCCATCGCTGCCGGGCTGCCGTACGAGGTGCCGTCGATGACGGTCAACAAGCTATGCGGCTCGGGGCTGAAGGCGGTTGCGCTGGCCGCTCAGAGCCTGCGGGCCGGCGAGGCCGAAGTGGTGCTGGCGGGGGGCATGGAGAATATGAGTCAGGCACCCTACGTCCTGCACGGGGGGCGATGGGGCCAAAGACTAGGACACGGCCAAGTCGAGGACATGCTGCTGCTCGATGGGCTGTGGGATTGTTTTTACGACTGTCACATGGGGGTTACGGCCGAAAACTTGGCCGCAGAATACGGGATTACCCGCGCCGAGCAGGACCAATTCGCCGCGCGAAGTCAACAGCGCTGGACCAGCGCCCAGGAGCAAGAGGCATTTGCAGGCCAGATTGTGCCCATATCCATCGCGCAAAAAGGCGGGGAGACCGTCTTTACAATAGATGAGCATCCGCGTCCCGGGACTACGGTCGAGCAGCTAAGTCAGCTCAAACCGGCGTTTAAGAAAGATGGGACCGTGACTGCGGGCAATGCTTCGGGAATCAACGATGGGGCCGCCGCGCTGCTGTTGATGACCGCAGAAGGGGCCAAGGCACGCGGGTTGGTGCCGCTGGCCTATCTACGGGGAACGGCCAGTGCTGGCGTCGATCCCCGCATTATGGGCATCGGCCCGGCACCCGCGATTCGCAAGCTGTTGGCCCAGACCGGTACCCGGCTCGAAGATGTCGATCGGATCGAACTCAACGAAGCCTTCGCTGCCCAGAGTTTGGCTGTGGGGCGAGAGTTGGATTGGGACTGGGATAAGGTCAACGTCCAAGGCGGAGCCATTGCCATCGGTCACGCAGTCGGTGCCAGCGGCGCGCGCATTGCCACCGCGCTATTGCACCAGATGCAACAGCATAGTGGCAGGCTGGGTATAGCTGCGCTGTGCATTGGCGGGGGGATGGGCATTGCCGCGCTCTTCGAGCGAATGGAATAAGCGCGGGCCGGGCGCGGCGCGTCTCGTTCGTCCGCTGACTGCACCCGCCTGCGCCCGCGCACATTCCTTGCTCAAGGCTCAAGCCGCTTGGAGGGCGGTTGCTTGCTGCACGTTTTCCGCCTGCATGTCTTCTGCATCTCTTTCCAGAACTTGCAGGTTGCGCACCTGCACTTGGACGCGGAAGCGGGGCTGGTCGTCGCTGTCGCGCCAAGAGTGGCTTTGCAGGCGGCCGGTGATAAAGACTGGCGTGCCCTTATGCAGGCGTTTGGCCAAGGTCTCGGCGGCTTTCTGCCAGAGGACGATGTCGAAGAAGGAGGTCTCCTCTTGCCATTCTTGATTGCGGTCGCGGTAGGAGCGATTGACGGCGATCCGCCCCCGCAAGCGAGCGGCACCGTTGTCCATAAAGCGGAAGTCGGGGTCTTGCACCAAGCGGCCGCTGAGGGCGACTTGGTTGATGTTGGGCATCCGTAAGGTCGGCATGGGGTTCCTCCTGAAGATGAACGTGGATGAATGGGTGAGGCCGTTAGCGGCCCGCGTGGTTAGGGTGTTAGCAGAAAGTGTGCCAGCGAGCCGCTTGAGTGCCCAATGGTTTGTTCGGCAATTTGTTATGTGGATCGTTTGATAAGCCGCTATAAGCGGCCATTGCCCCAAATGGGATACACTAATGAGTAACGGAGGAAACGCGAAAATTCTAGCGCAGCACTTTACACCCCCAGCAGTCGCGCAGTTGGTTTGGGACGCGGTGCGTACGCTTGCAGGAAAAGAGTTGGGGGCTGGAGTGCGCGTGGTTGATCCAGCCGCGGGCAAAGGAGCGTTGTTGGGCGTCGTCGGACGAGCTTATCAGACCACGGGCATTGAGATCGATGCGGGGCTAGCCGAGCAGGGACGCAGCCAAGCGGATCGTTTTTACACCGGAGACGGCTTGCTCGGCACCTTTCCCGAGGTGGCGGATGAGACGTTCGATTGCGTGCTGGCCAATCCGCCTTTTGGCAAGTTGGGGCCGATATTGCCCTTGTTTGGGACGGATGGACCCGGTCGGCTCGCTCAGCGCTTTGAGCTGTTCGATGGACAAAAGCAGATGCGCGCCTTCCCGGTAGAGTTGCTTTTTGTCGAGCGCGCGCTGCAACTGACCCGGCCCGCTGGCTGGCTGGCCCTGATATTGCCCGAGGGATTCTTCGCCAATGCCCGACAGCAGGTCGTGCGCGACTGGCTGTTAGCGCGTGCTGAGATACGGGCCGTCGTCGCTCTGCCTGGAGCCTTCAACAAGGTGCAGACGGCCTTGGTCGTCTTGCGCCGCAGCAAGCCACTAGTACGGACCAAGGTGCGGCTGATCGCACCAGTCGGGAAGAGGCCGAGTATGGAACAGTACGCACAGCGCGTCAGGCTCTTACTCAGCACATCGGCTCGCCGTGCGCCGGCGGCCGCGCTTCTGAGCGTAGGGCAGCGCACGTTGCGCGCCCAGCGTTGGGATCCGCGCTTCTGGCAAGGGTGTGCAGCCGTGCGTCGCTTGGCGGGCCGCTTGCGACTGGTCCCCTTGGGGGAGTATATCTGCCATTTGACGTACGGGCCGATTGTCACGGGCAGCCGTCCTCAGTACGTAGAGGCCGGAGTGCCGGTCATCCGGCAAGGCAATATCGCCGAAACCGGGCTCGACGAGCGCGCGCTGTTGTGCGTCGCGCCTGCCGGGGCGCACGATCCTCCGCGCAGCCGCGTGCGCCCCGGGGACTTGCTGTTGTCGCGGTCTGGGGCCGGGGCCTTGGGCCGGAATCGCCTCGCGGTGTATTTGGGGAATGGGCCGGCCAATGTGGGTTGTTTTGTCGATTTGATTCGCTTGGAGGGGCTCAATCCGTTTTACGCTTGGTTTTTCTTTAAGACGCGGTTAGGCCGCGAGCAGATTGCCGCCTACGCCAACGGAGTGGGTACGCCGAATATCAGCTTTGGCGAAATTCGCGCGTTGCAGATTGCGGCCTTGCCCTCAACCTATCAGGATGCACTCGAAAGGCGCTATCGAGAGCAAGTGTGGCCCCTGCACTGCCGCCGCGAGCGGGCGGACATTCGCACTGAGGCCGAGCGGCGCTTCCACGCCATTGTCGGCGATCTAGAAGACTACCTACAGACGCGAAGGCAATAGGTCGTAGCTCTATCGCCAACGCCCATCGAATCGTATTTTATCAACTATGTCCGATCCCAAGCACACCAACCGCCTCGCCGACGAATCTAGCCCGTACTTGCGCCAGCACGCCCACAATCCCGTCGATTGGTATCCCTGGGGCGAGGAGGCGCTGGCCGCGGCCCAAGCCGCCGACCGGCCCATCTTGCTCTCCGTGGGGTACTCGGCCTGTCATTGGTGCCACGTTATGGAGCGCGAATCCTTTGAAGACGAGCAAATCGCCCAGCGCATGAACGAGCACTTTATCAACATCAAGGTCGATCGCGAAGAACGGCCCGATGTCGATGAGATTTACATGACAGCCGTGCAGGCCATGACCGGCCAGGGGGGCTGGCCGATGACGGTGTTTCTGACGCCGGATTTGCAGCCTTTTTACGGCGGGACGTACTTCCCTCCCGAAGACCGCCACGGGCGGCCGGGCTTTCCGAGGGTGCTGCAAGCGATAGCGGATTACTACCGGGAAAACCGCGCTGGCGTCGCCGAAAAAACCGCCGAACTCATGCGTGCGCTCCAGCAACACGCCGAGTTTTTGACGCCGGGCAGCGTTCCCGGAGAAGAGATCCTCGACGGGGCCTGTACGCAGCTCAAATCCACGTATGACGCTAGGTTTGGCGGATTTGGCGGCGCGCCCAAATTTCCGCCGAGTATGAGCTTATCCCTGCTGCTGCGGCGCTATGTTAGACGAGGCGACCAGCGTGCGCTAGAAATCGCTGAGCACACGCTCAAGCTCATGGCTAGAGGGGGAATGTACGACCAGCTTGGCGGGGGTTTTCACCGCTACTCGGTGGATGAGCGCTGGCTAGTGCCCCACTTCGAGAAAATGCTCTACGACAACGCCTTGCTGGTGTGGACGTATCTGGAAGCCTATCAGGCGACCCAAGACGAATTCTACCGCGAAGTCGTCGAGCACACCCTCGGCTATGTGCTGCGCGAGATGACGCAGCCCGAAGGCGGCTTCTACGCGGCGCAGGACGCGGACAGCGAGGGCGAAGAAGGGTTGTTTTTTACTTGGCTCTTAGAGGAGATTGAGGACCTGTTAGGTGAAGAAGATGCCGCGCTCTTTGCCCGCTATTACGGCGTTGTGCCCGAGGGCAACTTTGAGCACGGGCGCAATATCTTGCACGTGGAAAACGAGTTAGAGGGGGTTGCGCGTCTCCTCAAGGTAGAGCCGGAGCGGCTGGCACAAGTCGTAGAGCGCGGGTGCGAGGTGCTGCTTGCGGCACGGCAACAGCGCGTTGCCCCCGAGCGCGACGACAAAATTCTGACGGCTTGGAACGGACTGATGATCAGCGCGATGGCCCGCGCCTATCAGGTTATCGGGGAGGATCGCTACCTGCGAGCGGCTGTCGAGGCGGCTGACTTTATTTTAGAACGCATGGTCTGCGACGGCCGTCTCTTACATACCTACAAGGACGGTCGGGCGCGGATTCTGGCCTATCAGGACGATTACGCCTGTCTCGTCAACGGCTTGCTCGATTTGTATGAGGCGAGTTTTGAGTTGCGCTTCTTTGCCGCGGCCGAGCACTGGGCCGGCGAGATGGTTGCGCGATTTTGGGATGAGGAGCACGGGGGGTTTTTCTATGCAGGGGCCGAGGCGACCGACTTGATCGTGCGCACCAAGAACCCGTTTGACAATGCCACGCCCTCGGGCAACTCGATAGGTGCGTTGGCGCTTTTGCGGTTGGGGGCGATGAAGGGCGATCAGGCGTTGTGGCAGCAGGGCGAGCAAACGCTGGTCCTCTTCGAGCAGCTATTGCGCCGCGCCCCTTCCGCTGGGGCGCAAATGCTCTGTGCTCTCGATTTTTACTTGGCTAGGCCCACGGAGGTTGCTTTGGTAGGGGACCAAGATGAGTGCCGCACTTTTGCCGCCGCACTACACCGGTGCTTTGTGCCCAATAAGGTCGTGTTAGCTGCTGGCGTTGGAGTGGATGAAGCCGCGGCTGTGTTGCCGCTGCTGGAGGGGAAGTTGGCGGTTGGCGGCAGGGCGTACGTGTGCCGCAACGAGACTTGCTCGCAGCCACTAACTACGGCCACAGACTTGGTGGAGCAGCTAAAGGCCGAGGGATGAGCAAGCGCAAGACCGCAGACGACATGTTGCAGTTAGTGGGGGACACGCCCCTCGTGCGCCTCTACCGGGTCGCGCCCGCCAACGGCAGCCAGCTCTACGGCAAACTCGAAGCGCGTAACCCCACTGGCAGCGTCAAAGACCGCATCGGCGTCAGCATGATCCGCGCCGCCGAGGCAGCCGGCCAGCTCAAAAAGGGCATGACCATCGTCGAGCCTACCAGCGGCAATACCGGGATCGCGCTAGCCCTCACCGCGGCCGTACTGGGCTACCGGCTGGTGTTGACTATGCCCGAGAGCATGAGCTTGGAGCGGCGACAAGTTATGGCCAGTTACGGCGCAGAGATTGTGCTGACGCCCGCGGCCGCAGATATGCCCGGGGCCATCCGCAAAGCCGAAGAGCTCAAGGCAGCCGATCCCGAGGGCGTGTTTATTCCCCAGCAATTTGCCAACTTGGCCAACCCAGAGGCCCATCGCCGCACCACGGCCGAGGAGATTCTCGCGGCTACTGGAGGCGAACTAGACGCCTTTGTCGCCGGAGTGGGAACTGGTGGCACTATAACTGGCGTTGGGGAGGTACTCAAGCAGGCCGTGCCAGACGTGCGCATAGTAGCAGTCGAGCCTAAGCGCTCGCCCGTACTCTCGGGGGGGGCAGCCGATCTGCACGGCATTCAGGGGATTGGCGCGGGTTTTGTGCCCGAAGTCCTCGATCGGGAATTGATCGACCAGATCGTGCAGATAGACGACGAAGAGGCTTTTCACTGTACCCGCCGCTTGGCCCGCGAGGAAGGGTTGTTGTTGGGGCCTTCGTCCGGGGCCAATGTGGCGGCTAGTTTGCAGGTGGCTAGTGCTCTAGGCCCAGAAGCCCGTCTGGTGACCATGCTCTGCGATACTGGGTTTCGCTATTTTAGCGTCGATGGGTTTATCGAATCAGTGGAGTCAGCGCAAGAGTAACATCTTCGTCGTTTGGCGCACCGCGCCAGCGCGCATGATGAGCAAGTAGGTGCCGCTGGATAGCGTCCGTCCTTGATCGTCCTTTCCATCCCAATGAATCTGATGCGTCCCCGCTTCCCGCTGCTGATGCAAGAGCGTGCGCACGGCTTGGCCGAGGACGTTGTATATGCGCAGTTCGACCGGGGTCTCGGCGGCGAGTGTGTAGGTAATCTGCGTCGAGCCGTTGAAGGGGTTGGGGAAGGCCGGTGTTAGGGCGAAGTGGGTCGGGTGTTGGGACTCGATGGTGGGCCAAACCGGCTGTGTCAGCGCGATGCCGCGTGGATTCTGGCCGGTTGCGTAGTGGCCGACAACGGAGTCGCGCACGGCATCGACGATGTGGATCTCGTTGGAAAAGGAACTGGTGACGTACGCCTGCGTGCCGTCGGGCGAGAAGGCAATGGCCCGTGGATTGCGACCGATGGCGAGCCTTTTGCGCAGGGTTCCGCTGGCCACATCGACAACTAGAAGGGAGCCTTCGCCGTGTGCAGTCAAATAGAGCTTGCGGCCATCCGGGCTGGGCGCGATGGCAAAGGTGCCACTGACGCCTAAGTCGATGGAGCGCGCGACGGTTGCGCCATCGGCGTCGATGGCAGTCAGGCGGCCCGTATCCATGCTGGTTGCGTACAGCGTCCTGCCGTCGGGTGCGAGGGCGAGCGAGCGCGGTTTCGGTGGCACTGGGATGCGGCCGGTTATGCGGCCTTGCGGCGAGAGGACGAGGACTTGGCTGCCAGCGATGTCGGTGGTGAATATCTTGTCGGTGGTGGCGGCAATGCCGTACAGTCCTTCACTCGCGTCGGCGATCTCGATGGTGCGCGCTTGGCCCGACTCAACATCGACGATGGTCAGCGCATTCGTGCCCGAGTTGGTTGCGTAGAGCGTTTTGCCGTCGGGTGCGAGGGCTAGGTCGAGGGGCTGGACCGCGGTCTCGATGTGCGCTTGGACCTGGAAGGTCGCGGTGTCGATGATGCGGAGGTCGTTCGACGAGAGGTTGGACACGAAGAGTTGGTCACCGGCTAGAATCATTTGGATCGGTTCGTCGCCGACGGGGATGCGCGCTAGCTCGCGGCGGGTACCTGTATCGACCACGCCGATGGCGTCGTCGCCGCGCAAGGCAGTAAAGGCCAGTGGGGCTCCGGTCAGTTCGACGACGGTGAAGTCGAGCCAAGCGTCCGCATGGGGAAAGTACGAAACCTTGCCGTCGGCACCGTGCGCTTCGATTTGATAGGCGATGCGCGTGCCAACGCGCTGGCCGGGAATTTGGGCGACGAAGAGGCTGTCTTGCTGCTGCATTTGCAAGTGCTCGACGCTCCTGCCGTCAATCTGATAGAGGAGCCACACGCTGGCGGCATCGCGGGCTGCGACGCGCACTGGATAAGGACCTTGGGTATCGGGGGTATTGGAGACTATGGCTATGGGAACTGCGAAGGGATAGCCGGGCACGGCAAAATCGGTGATGAAATCGACATCGCCGATGTGCTGGGCCGCGGCCAAGTCGAGGACGCGGGCATAGGTGTTGTCGCGGGCGTTGTCGTAGAACTCTGCGGGGAATCCAGTGGCAAAATCAGTGAAAATACCGCCGAAGTTCTCTTCGTTAATTGCCCCGGCAATGGGCGCGAGACCGAGGCGGTAGCGGCCCGGGGTCAAGCCATGTAACTGGTAGTGCCCAACCGTAACGGCGTTTGGGTCGGCACCCGAGACGGTGCTGAACAGTTCGCCGGTGTCGAGGTTTTCGGCCATGATGTGCGTGCCGAAGAGTGGCTGTTGGTCGAAGTCGCGGACTTGGCCGGCGATGCTGCCGACGCTGGCTTGATAGCCAATGGCCGGATAGAGGAAGCTGACGCCGGCGATGTCGTCGGGTTCGAGGCTTTGCGCTTCGCCGGAGTCGTCGCTGTGGTTGAAGGGATTCATGGTCGGGCGGATATGCGGGGGACCGTCGAGCGGGGTGTGTTCAAGACCGAGCAGGTGGCCGATTTCGTGGACGGCTACGTCTTTGAGATTTATCCAATTGCCGGGCTGAACAAATAGACCAGCGGAAAAGCGGAAGTCGCGCCCGTTAAAGATGATGTCTGCGTCGGTGATTTGGCCGGTCGCAAAATGGGACTGGATGCGAGTTATGGCGATAACGCCGGTTTCGGGCGGGGCGTCTAGGTAGCGTCCTGTCTCGTCGAAGTAGATCAGGTTGCGCCTATCTCTTTGCGTTGGGACGCTGCTTGGGGTTGTGCCCTGATCGGCAAATTCCACCCGTGCCGTAGCCACGTCGCTCCAGACCTGAAAACTCTCGCGGATCAACGCATGGGTCTGAGCAGGGGATAGATCGTCGGAACCAGCGGCGTGGAGCACAAAGGAAATGCGGTCGGGGCGGCTCCAGGTCTGCTGGACCTGGTTGCCAAATCGGGATTCAAAGGTCTGGATGAGAAAGCCGTAGCTGGGCATGGCGACGAGTAGGCCGCCCAGCAATAGGCTACTAGCGCGCATCGCGTGTTGGGTCTTCAGCTAGGGTGCGCACCCGCGCCAAAAACTGATCGAGCGGCATACCTTGGACGGGTTCGTCGGGTGGTGCCTTTTTGGGCGCGCTGTGCGACTCGGCGTGCAGCGCAAGGCCGTTTAGTTCTTGAAAGACGCGTGGTTTATTGGCGGCGCTGCGCTTGATGGCGAAGCGTCCTTGAGCTAGGCCGACCGGCCAAGAGTGTCCCAATGCGTTTGCCGCGGTGAGGAAGAGCACGGCTTCATCCCCAGGGACGAAGATGGGCATGCCGACGATGCGGGTAACAGCGCCTTGCAGATGTCCGCCGGGCAGGTGCAATTCCAGTTGCGAGATTGCTGGTCCTTTGACGGCTTGGGAGATGGAGAACACATAGCGGGTATAGATCTGCCCGCGCACCCATTGGGGCTGGGCTTGGCGACAGACCCCGACGACGATGCGTTCGGAGTTGGCAGTCAGGGCCGCTAGGTCGAAGCGCTGGACTGTCGTGGCTGCCAGCGGAGTGGTCAGCCAGACTAGACAGAATGCAATGCGCGTGATCATTGCGCTTTTCTCCTCTCTCTTTCGGAGAAGTTGGTTTAACGTATCTTTTATAGAATATAGGACAATAGGCTCTCTGGGGTCGATTCATTGACACTTACGTTCACGTCAAGTACATTGCTTGCCAGAACTTCGCAGCGAAGGATGTCTCTATGCAAATAGGGGATTTGGCCGCCAAGGCCGGGGTCACACCGCGCACGATTCGCTACTATGAAGAACTGGGAATCGTCGAGCCAGAAGAGCGCACCGCAGGCGGGTTTCGCCTATATTCGGAAGCGCAACTGCGCCGCTTGCAAATCGTTCAAAGCCTCAAGGATTTGGGGTTCGAGCTAGAGCACATTCGCGTGTTCTTCAACCTGAAGCACTGCAACGAGTCGGGCGGCGGCTTGGCGCGCGAGCTCGTCGAGCACCTCGCCGAGCAAGAGCGCCGGATCGACGAGCGCATCCGCCAGTATTCGCTGATGAAGGAGCGGAATCGGCGAGCCATTGAAGTTCTCAGTGGCTGTTTTTGCTGTACGGTCAAGGTAGTAGAGCGGGATTGTCACCACTGCGAGGTCTATCGGCGGCACGACGAGGTTCCCGACCTCATCGAATGCGCCATTTACGAATCTTGAGGGGAAATAATATGGTAACTATAACGGAAGTCGCGGCCGAGAAGATCAGGGATTTGCTCGGCGAACAGGGCAACGAAGGGCACGGGCTGCGCATGGGCGTGATGGGTGGGGGGTGTTCGGGGTTCCAGTACAAGCTGGATTTCGAGGAAAGTGCCGGCGACATGGACCACGTCTTTGAGATCGACGGCGTCAAGGTCTTCATCGACATGAAGAGCAGCCTCTACCTCAACGGCGTGATCCTCGACTATCACGACGGGTTGATGGGGGCGGGTTTTAAGATCGAAAACCCCAACGCCCGCACCACCTGCGGATGCGGTGAGTCCTTCAGCGCCTGAGCGACGGGCCGTGCAAATTCCAGTTTATATGGACAACATGGCCACCACGCCGGTGGATCCGCGCGTCTTGGCGGACATGTTGCCGTACTTTGACACGCACTTCGGCAATGCGTCTAGCAAGACCCACGCCTTTGGTTTGGCGGCCGCCGACGCGGTCGAAAAGGCGCGGGAACAGGTGGCCGGGTTAATCGGCGCGCGCGCTCAGGAGATCGTCTTTACGGCCGGAGCTACAGAGGCCAACAATTTGGCCATCAAAGGCGCGGTGCAGATGGTGCCGCCCGGAGCACACATCGTCACCTGTGCCACTGAGCACAAGGCTGTCTTGGAGTGTTGCCACACCTTGGAACAGCAAGGGGTAGAGGTAACTTATTTACTTGTGGACCGCTACGGTCAGATTGACCTCGACCAACTCGCGGCGGCCATCACTCCGCGGACGGTCCTCATCTCGCTCATGGCCGCCAACAACGAAATTGGGGTTTTGCAGCCGTTGGAGGAAATCGGGCGGTTAGCCCGCGAGCACGGCGTCTTGTGGCACTGCGACGCAGCCCAAGCCGTTGGCAAGGTACCGCTCGATGTGGAAGCGCTCGGCATCGACCTGCTTTCGGCCTCTGGCCACAAGCTCTACGCCCCCAAGGGCGTCGGCTTCCTCTACGTGCGCTCGCGCAAGCCGCGCGTGCGCTTACAGGCCCAAGTCGAGGGCGGCGGGCAGGAGCGCGGTTTGCGTGGTGGCACCCTCAATGTGCCGGGCATCGTCGGTTTAGGGCGCGCCTGTCAGTTGGGGTGTGAGGAGATGCCCGCGGAAGCGGCGCGGCTGGTGCAGATGCGGCGGCGGTTGTGCGCCGGGTTGGAGGCCGCGCTCGGCTCCTTGGTCGTCAACGGCCATGCAGCAGAGCGCCTGCCGGGCAATCTCAACGTGAGCTTTCCCGGGATAGACGGCACCGAACTGCTTTTGGGATTGCGCGAGATTGCGTTGTCTTCGGGTGCGGCCTGTTCATCGCGGACGAGTGCGCCTTCACACGTCCTCAGAGCCATCGGCGCAAGCGACGATTTGGCGCGAGCTTCCCTGCGCTTTGGGTTGGGACGTTTTAATACGATGACAGAAGTGGAATTTGCCATTGACCGCACAGTCGCACAGGTCGAGCGCTTGCGCGACGGTGCATTAGCAATCGAGGAGAGAGTATGACTGTTACATCTAATCAGCTACTAGAAAGCGTAAAGGCCGAAATCGCCGAAGTGACTCCATCTGAGGTCCAAGCGGCCCTTCAAGCTGGCCGGCCGGTTCACGTCGTAGATGTGCGCGAGCGGGAAGAAGTCATGGACGGCTATATCCCCGGGGCCGAGTTGATCCCACGCGGTTTTTTGGAGCTCAACGTCGAAGAAGACGTGACCGTAGATCGCGACGCGGAAATCGTGCTCTATTGCGCCGGGGGCAACCGCTCGGCCTTGGCAGTGCGCGATTTGGCCTTTATGGGCTACACCAATGCCAAGTCCATGATAGGCGGCATCAAAGGCTGGAAGGACGCCGGCTATACAATCGAGCAGGGTGGCCTGCTCTCCGAAGAGGACTCGCAGCGCTACGCCCGGCATCTCATCCTGCCCGAGGTAGGAGAGAAGGGGCAGCAGCAGTTGCTCAAGGGACGGGTGTTGCTGGTGGGAGCGGGTGGTTTGGGTTGCCCGACGGCCCTGTATCTGGCCGCGGCCGGCGTCGGCAAGATCGGCTTAGTAGATGCCGACGTCGTCGATAAGAGCAACTTGCAGCGGCAAGTGCTTTTCGGCGAGTCCGATCTCGGCCGGCCCAAGGTCGAGGCCGCCCGCGACCGGTTGCTCGACATCAACTCCGGCATTGAGATACACCCGCATTACGAGCTGCTGACGTCGCACAATATTTTCGAGATCATGGACGGCTACGACATCGTGGTCAATGGCTGCGACAACTTTCCGACCCGCTATTTGGTCAACGACGCGGCTGTAATGCAGAAAAAGCCCGTGGTTGACGGCAGCATTTTTCGCTTTGAGGGCCAAGCCACTGTGTACGTACCCGGGGATGGCCCGTGCTATCGCTGCCTCTATCCCGAGCCGCCGCCGCCCGGAGAGGTGCCAAGCTGCGCCGAGGGTGGGGTCTTGGGGGTCTTGCCCGGCATCATTGGGCTGGTGCAGGCTACCGAGGTCGTCAAGCTGCTGTTGGGGCAGGGCACTTCCTTGGTAGGGAGGGTAATGCTCTACGACGCGCTGGAGATGAAATTCCGCGAACTCAAGCTCCGGCGCGACAGCGAGTGCCCGGTGTGCGGCGACAACCCGACCGTCACCGAGCTGATTGACTACGAGCAGTTTTGCGGCTTGCCCTCGCACAGCGAGGCCGCAGGTTAAGCTCGACTCGCAGTGTTGTTTGCACGGCGCTCCCCGCTACCTAGGGGAGCGCCTTTTCTTTGGGGAGAATTTGATGGAGCAGACCGAGGCGGGTTTTTTGGCGTTGCCGGATAACCCAGACCAAGATCCGACGTTGAATTGGCGGGAAGTTTTCGACAACGACCAGCCGGTGGAGGTCGAAATCGGCATTGGCAAAGGGCGCTTTATCATTGACGCGGCCAGTCGCCAGCCCGCCGTGAATTTCGTCGGGGTTGAATGGGCGGTCAAATACTTGCGCATTGCCCGCCAGCGCACCGTGCGCCGCAACCTCGTCAATGTGCGGTTCGCGCACATGGATGCGCGGGAATTCGTCGAGTTTTTTGTGGCCGCGGCATCGGTGCGAGCTTATCACATCTACTTTCCCGATCCTTGGCCCAAGAAGCGGCATCACAAGCGGCGGCTTTTTAACGAGGCATTTCTGCGAGAAGTCGAGCGCACGTTATGCGTGGGCGGTCAGTTGTGGCTGGCTACGGATTACGCCGACTATTTCGACGTCATGCTCGCGGCGCTGGAAACCAGTTCGTGCTTAGTGGAGGTGGATGCGGAGTGGCTGGGGGCGCGGACCAATTACGAAGACAAGTTTCTCGCGCAGGGCAAGCCGATCTACCGCCGAGTCATGGAGAAGATATCGGCGTAAAGGCACTGTTGAACGCGCAAAAGGGGGTTGACCACGCGATGGTCAATCCCCTTTTCTGTGTCAATATGACAGCGAAAGCGATAATTAAAGAGAGCGAGTAACAGTTGCTTATACACAAATAAGTGTATATATCCACACAAATATGTGTGAAAAACATCTAAAGTAGTCGTATCTACCTGAAAAATATAGATAAAATGTGCTTGACAGTCCTAGAGGTATAGGTGTATTTTGGAGAAATGGTGGAAAATGGTGGAAAATGGTGGAGCAGGAATTCTAACTTGGTGTGGGCGTCAAATGGCACAGTATTTCACAGGCAGACACGAGGTTCCCGTCGATGACAAGGGGCGGATTTTTGTGCCTGCGGAGTTCCGCAAGAAACTACCGCCAGAAGCCGACGACACGCTCGTGGTAGTGCGGGGTTTCGACCGCTGTCTGACGGCCTATCCCCAGCAAGTTTGGGAAGAGACTGCGCAACAACTGTTGGACTTGCCCCAGACCAATCCCGAAGCGCGAGCCTTCATTCGTTCGATGCTCTCGCGCGCAACGGAAGTCAAAATGGACCGGCAGGGGCGCATCGGTATTCGGCGAGACCTCTTGAAGCTCGCCAATATCACCGACCAGATGGTGATTATTGGCGTTTTGAACAAGTTGGAGTTTTGGAATCCAGAGGACTGCGAGGAGTTTCCGCCTATGGAAGAGGTGGCGGATGGCTTCGACAGTTTTGGTATAAAGCTATAAAAATGCTAAACAGGAAACGACATGGCGTACCATGTTCCGGTCATGGTCGAGGAAGTGGTCGCGGGACTGGTCGCCGATCCGGACGGAGCATACGTGGATGCAACAGCCGGCGGTGGTGGCCACAGTTGGGCATTGCTTCAGGCCCTCGGCCCCAAGGGACGGCTGCTGGCAGTGGATCGGGACCGGGAAGCCGTAGCGGCCGCGCGAGCGCGGTTAGCAGCCGATGCGCGAGTCATCGTGCGGCAAGGCCGCTTTGTCGAATTGAGCGGGTTGCTGGCGCAAGAGGGGATCGGGTCGTTGAGCGGCGTCCTGTTCGACTTAGGCGTTTCCTCGCATCAGATCGACGCACCGGCTCGGGGATTCAGCTATCAGGCCGACGGGCCTCTCGACATGCGAATGGATGCGGAAGTTGGCCCAACAGCCGCCGAATTGATCGCGGCGTGCAGCGAGCGCGAACTGGCCGAGTTAATTGCGCGCTACGGGGAAGAGCGCGCAGCGCGGCGGATCGCGCGTTCGATATATCTACAACAGCGGCTCGCGCCCTTGACCACTACGCAGGCTTTGCGGGAGGCCGTAGCGGCCACGCGGCCCCAGATGCTCAACAAGACGCTGGCGCGCGTGTTCCAAGCGCTGCGCATTGCCGTCAACGACGAGTTGGGGCAGTTGCAGGTGGGGTTGACGGCTGCAGAGGTCGGACTGAAACCCGGTGGCCGACTGGCCGTCTTGGCCTATCACTCCTTGGAGGATCGGTTGGTCAAGCAGCATTTCGCGGCGCTAATGCGCGGCTGCATTTGTCCGCCGCGTGTACCCATTTGCACCTGCGGGAGGAAACCGTCGTTCAAGCGAGTAGGTTACAAATTGCAAAGGGCGAGCGAGGCCGAGATCAAACAAAATACTCGAGCGCGCAGCGCCATTTTGAGAATCTACGCAAAAACCGAGGTAGGCTAACATGAGTAGAGGCGGAATTTCCTGTGTGAAGTGTGTGCTCCTCATAGGGATGCTAGCCGGGGCGGCCCTCTTCCACGTCTGGCAAAAGGTCGAAATGGCTCGGGTTGCCGGCGGCATCAGCACGGCTGAGACGCAGATAGTTGAACTCGACAGAGCGCGCACCCAGCTATTGGCAGCCATCTCGGTGCGGAAAAACTCCGGTTTTGTCGAGAAAGTGGCCTTTGGCCAGCTCGGCATGGTCTATCCCTCGCAGACTATAGATGGTATGAATAATGATGCATTGGCTCATTGGGAAGGAGATTGATGGGGCCACGGGTACAACATACGGGCATTAGTCGGCTGCGCTGGATCGCGGTTTTGGGTGCGGTGGCGTGGTTGGGGCTATCTGCACGCCTCATCCAAATCCAGATCTTCAGGCATGAGGCGTACAGTGCCGAAGCCCGCGAGCAGTATCTTGCGAGCCGCCCACTAAAAGCGAGTCGAGGTCGGGTCGTAGATCGACGCGGCAATAACTTGGCCGTAGATGTCCAAGCTACATCGTTTTATGCCCATCCCGATCAGGTTGAGGACCCCAAGCGCGTAGCCACCCACTTCGCACCCTTGAGCGATAAACGGGCTGAGTTCATCGAGCACCAATTGCGCGGGGACAAGCCGTTTGTCTATTTGGCGCGTCAGGTAGTTGACGCGAACTTGGGCGAGGTCGCGTACGCTGGCGTGTTTCAACACCCGGAAACCCGACGCCAGTACCCCTTAGGGCCGCTGGCCGGCCAACTCATCGGGCACACCAACATCGACAACAGCGGCCGCGAGGGGATCGAGCGAGCCTTCGACGATATATTGCGCGAAAAGGACGGCTCGATCGTGGGATTCGTCGATGCGCGCGGCAAGCAAGTACCCGGGCGTCAGCAGCAGCGTGAAGAGCCGGAGCACGGCCGCAACCTGATGCTGACCATTGATGGAGTCTATCAGAGCATTCTAGAGGAAGAGTTGCAACGGGCCATCGACGGTTCAAAGGCCCAAGGTGCATTGGGCGTCATTATCGCCCCGCGCAGTGGTGAGGTACTGGCCATGGCCAACCTGCCGCTTTTCGATCCCAATAAAGCGTCTCGCTCCTCGCCGGAACTCAGGCGCAATCGTGCGATAACCGACGTGTACGAACCCGGTTCGACCTTCAAAGTCATCGCGGCTGCCGCTGTCCTTGAAGACGGGCTGGCCAGCCTGCACGATCGCATCTTTTGCGGGCACGGGACGTTCAGGTTGGCCAATGGCGACACGATCCGCGATATCCAGCCCCACGGCGATTTGCTCTTTGCTCAGGTCTTGGAAAAATCGAGCAACATCGGCACGATCAAGCTGGCGCAGCGGCTGTCGCGGCATCGCTTTTACGAACACATCCGCAACTTTGGCTTCGCGATTCGCACGGGCATTGACTTGCCAGCGGAAACGCCTGGTTTATTGCAGGAGGTCAATCAGTGGTCTAGGCGGTCGCTGGCGACTATTTCCATCGGGCAGGAAATCGGCGCGACGGCCCTGCAACTCGCCATGGCGTACGGAGCCATTGCCAACGGTGGCGTGTTGATGGCACCGCGGATCGTCGCCGGAACGATTAATTCGGACGGTCAGCTCGACGATCGCGGCGGCCCCCAGCCGGTCCGTCGGGTCGTGAGCCGGAAGACGGCGGCGACGCTAAGCGAGGTGCTGACTGGAGTCGTGGAAAGGGGCACCGGGCAAAAGGCCCGCATTGAGGGCGTGGCTGTAGCCGGAAAAACGGGCACAGCTCAGCGCGCCTTAGCCGATGGCAGCGGCTACGATCCCAACGCCAGTATAGCCTCATTCGTCGGCTTTCTGCCAGCCAACAATCCCCAGTACGCGTGCGTGATTATGGTCGAAAACCCCAGCGTGAATGGGTCGGGAGGATCTGTGGCAGCCCCGACCTTCCGCCGGGTGATGAAGCGGATCATCAGCCTGCCTGGTGGCCTGTTGGTCGAGCCAGCAGCCAAGCGTCCGCAGAAAGAGGGTCCGGCCGTGCCCGATCTGCGCGGTATGACCCCGGACATGGCCCGTTTCCAAGCGCAGATGCGGGGGTTGTCGGTGGCCTTTTCCGGTGTGGGTACCATGGTCGTCAATCAGTCGCCCTTGCCGGGTCGGGCCGGACGCGTAGAGCAGATCAACTGTACGCTGGGTGCCGCCGCCGCTCGCAGTCCGTGGAAAACGCAGCAGGCCCGCCTCGTCGGAAACATGCCAGCCCAAAGTTCGAGAGGTATTTAGTATGGAACTAAAATACCTACTCGAAGAGCTGCCCGACGCCTGCGTGGAGGGGGATCAAGATATTGAACTAGGGCATATCCGCTGCGATTCGCGCTGCGTGGAAGAAGGGGACTTTTTCGTGGCTATACGCGGAGGCCAGGAGCAGGACCGACACCGCTTTGTCGATCATGCCATCGCCCGCGGAGCTCGTGCCGTGATGGTGGAAGAGCGGATCGATTGTGCCGGTGCGACGCGGGTGCAGGTGGCAGACTGTCGAGCCGCATTGGCCCGAATGGCGGCGCGCTTTTACGCCTTTCCCGGGCAAGCGCTGCTCAACGTCGGCGTCACCGGCACCAATGGCAAGACCACCACGGCCTTCCTGCTCAGGAACTCCCTCGAAGCTGCTGGCCTACCGTGCGGGTACTTGGGAACCTTGGGATTTTGGTGCAATGGCGGATTGGAGAAGATGGGCAATACTACGCCCGAGGCCGTCCAGTTACACGGCTTACTGCGTCGGCTCGTCGATGCCGGCAAGCGAGCCGCCGTGCTAGAAGTGTCTTCCCATGGGCTGGCATTAAAGAGGGTGGAGGGCATTCCCTTCCGTGCGGCGGTCTTTACCAATCTGACGCGCGATCACTTAGATTTTCACGGGACTTGGGAGGCGTATTTTGCAGCCAAGGCCCGGCTTTTCGAGTGCCTGCAAGAAGGTGCGATTGCGGTGATTAACGCCGACGACACCCACGCGGACGAATTGGCCCGCAGGACCCAGGCGCGCGTTGTGACGTACGGCTGCGGCCTAGAGGCCGAGGTGCGGTTGCAACGTGCGGACACTGGTCCGCAGGGAACGCATCTGTGCTTGGACACCCCGGCCGGTTCCATTGAGGTGCAGACGCATTTGATTGGTCGTTTCAACTACTACAATACTATGGCCGTCGTGGCTACCGGGTTGGCCTTGGATTTGGATGCCGTAGCTGTGTGCCGCGGATTGGCTGCCCTAAAGAGCGTCCCTGGCCGCTGTGAGCAGATCGCCGAAGGGCAGGATTTCGCGGTCATCGTGGATTACGCCCATACCCCGGATGCGCTAGAAAGGGTTTTACACGCCGCCCGCGATTTGGGCAGCGGTCGTTTGATCTGCGTCTGCGGCTGTGGTGGGGATCGAGATCGCGGCAAGCGACCCCTGATGGGCCGCGTCGCTGGCGAGTTGGCCGATTGGACGGTCTTGACTTCGGATAACCCACGCAGCGAGGATCCGCAACGCATCATCGACGATATGGCCGCTGGCATGCCCGACAGCAGCGCGGTTCACAGCGAGGTTGACCGCGCAGAAGCGATTGCTATGGCCCTCGCTTCTGCGCACAGCGGAGATGTCGTGGTCATTGCCGGCAAGGGGCACGAACAGGAACAGGAACTGGCCGACCGCGTCGTGGCCTTTGACGACCGCGAAGTTGCCCGGCGCGTGCTGCGGGGTTTGTGCGCTGAGGAAAGGCAGCGGCAGCCATCATGCGCGCCGTGACCTTGAGTGAGATGGTGGAGTGGACGGCTGCCGACCCGGTCGGCAACCTCCAGCCGGATTGCGCCCTGCAAGCGGTGGCAACCGACAGCCGGTCCATTGACGAGGGCGAACTGTTCGTCGCGCTGCAAGGTGAGCACTTCGACGGACACGACTTCGTCGAGGCCGCCTTTGACCGCGGCGCGTGTGCGGCCTTAGTGGAACGCCGCTGGCCAGGGTTGGACCGGGCGGCTCCCGGCCCGCTGTTGGCCGTTGATTCGACGCTGCAAGCACTGGGCGATATAGCGCGAGCGTATCGGCGGAGCTGGGAGGTGCCGGTGGTGGCCGTCGTCGGCAGCGCGGGCAAGACGACGACCAAGGAAATGATCGCCGCTGTGTTGGGGCAGCGGTACCGCGTTTTAAAAACTATCGGCAGTGAGAACAACGAGATAGGGGTGCCCCGCACTTTGCTGCAACTGTCGCCGAGCCACGAAGCCGTGGTATTGGAGTTGGCGGCGCGGCGGATAGGGGACATTCGCTATCTGTGTTCGATTGCCGAACCTACCATTGGGGTTTTGCTCAACATCGGGACTGCACACATAGAATTTTTCGGGTCTGTAGAAGGAGTGGCCAAGGCCAAAGGGGAGCTTCTGGATTATTTGGACGAGTCTTTAACGGCTCTCGTCAACGCCGATGACCGTGTCGTGGCTCAGGAGGTAAAGAGGACAAAGGGGAGACTCCTGACCTTCGGTTTTGTGCGTGAGAGCGAGTTTCGTGGGGAGAGGCTCGTACTCGACCAGAAGGGCTGCGGCCACTTCCTTCTACACAATGTTCCCATTGATCTCAACGTTCCAGGGCGACACAATGCGTATAATGCCTTGGCCGCGGCCGCTGTTGGTCGCATCCTCGGCGTGCCTTGGGAAGGGATCCAGTGCGCCCTCGCCGAGTTTGAGGCGGTGAGCCAGCGCGGCGAGATCGTGCGCAAAAATGGGATCGCTGTAATCGACGATTGTTATAATGCCAGTCCTGGCTCGATGTCGGCCGCGCTCGACCTCCTCGGCGACGTGCCTGGTGCGCGGAAAATCGCCGTGCTCGGCGATATGCTGGAGCTCGGAGCGGAGAGCGGCTCGTTGCACGCGGCTGTCGGCGAGAAGGCCGCCGAGTGTGCCGATATCGTACTGGCTAGCGGCCGCGAAAGCGCGCACTTGGTGGCTGCAGCCCACGCGGCTGGCATGGCCCAAGACGCGGCCCGCCACTTTGAGCAACCCGAGCAACTCGGCGAATTCGCCGTGGCGCAATTGCGCCATGGCGACGTGGTCTTAGTCAAGGCCTCTCGGGCCATGGCCTTTGACCGAATCGTCGAGCGCATTCTGCAGCAGTTGGGATAGCTCGCTCCCACCGGGCGCATTCTCAATCCCCTAGCAACCTAAGAATTTCTTGCTGATGATAGCTGTTCAGCGCGACAGCATGTGCGTGTTGCTGATCTGCCTGACGCTGGTAGGTCTGGGGCTGGTCATGGTCTATAGCTCTAGTTCCGTCTTGGCGAACGTGAGCTTTGGCGACTCGGGCCTCTATCTAAAGAAGCAATCCATCCGCGTCTTCATCGGCTTGGTGCTCATGCTCGCGTTTTCGCGGCTGCCTGTGCATTGGTGGGCGCGGCTTTCACGCCCCATCATGTTGTTAGCCCTCTTGTCGCTCTTGCTGGTCTTGGCGTGGGGCCATGGCGCAGCCCAACGCTGGTTGAGCATTCCGGCCTTGGGCGGTGGCTTGGCCTTTCAGCCAGCCGAGTTCGCCAAACTAGCGCTGGTACTCTACTTGGCGGATGTCTTGGTGCGCAAGCGCGACGAGCTACACGATTTTAGTCGCGGGTTTGTGCCCCGTTTGTTGATCGTCGGCTTTGCCCTCGTGCTCATCGTATTGCAGCCCGACTTGGGGACGGCTATTGCGCTGGGGATGATTGCCTTGATCATGCTGTGGGTCGGCGGAATGCGCTTGCACCACTTAGCTGGGGCTGGGTTGCTAGCGCTGTTGGGTATTGGATTTTCCCTGATGCATTCAAGCTATCAGATGCGGCGTTTGGTCAGCTTTATCGACCCAGTGCGTGATCCGGCTGGCTCCTATCAAGTTTTGCAGTCGCTCTACGGCATGGGCAATGGTGGCCTTTTAGGGGTGGGTTTGGGCAACAGCATGCAAAAAGAGCAGTACCTGCCCGAGCCACACACGGATTTTGTGTTCTCGATCATCGGCGAGGAAATGGGGCTTGTGGGTACCTTGGCCGTCTTGGGACTTTTCGCGGCTTTCTCGTTTTACGGAGTGCGCATTGGGACCCGCGCTGGTGATACGTATGGTTTTTTGGTTGCCATCGGCATTACGGCGATGATCTCGATATACGCCCTGCTTAACATCGGCGTGGTCGTCGGGGTACTACCCACCACCGGCTTGCCGCTGCCCTTTGTCAGCTATGGGGGCTCGTCGCTAATGGGAAACATGGCAGGAGTGGGCATCTTACTGGGGGTCGCCCGCACGGCACCCGGACAGCAAGAGGGTTTGGTGCGTTGGCAATGATGAAGACGCTTTTTGACCAATATCGCCGCGTTCACCTCGTCGGTATCGGTGGAGCGGGCATGGAGGGCTTGGCCCGGCTGCTCGCTGCCAAAGGCTGCGTGGTAAGCGGCTCGGATCAGGCCGACTCGTCCAGCGTCGCGCTGCTGCGCCAAGAGGGATTCGCCGTCGCGGTGGGGCACGACGGTCAGCTCGTCCAAGGCGTGGATCTAGTGGTGTATTCGGCCGCCGTCCCGGCCGACAATCCCGAGCGGCAGGCTGCCGCACACGAGGGCATTCCCACGGCGAGCCGGGCCGAGGTGCTGGGGGAACTGTCCCGCGCACCGTTGACCCTCGCCGTAGCCGGTACTCACGGTAAGACGACGACTGCTTCGATGGCAGCGGCGATCTTGCGCCGCGCTGGCCTCGATCCCCAGGTCTTGATCGGGGGTTGGATCAACGGGCGACCGCAGGCCGAGTCGGGAAGTGGCGAGGTCTTTGTAGTGGAGGCCGACGAATTTGCTGGCGGCTTCTTGCACCTGTATCCGAGTTTGGCCCTCGTGACAAGTATAGACGCCGAACACCTTGATTACTATGGGAGCTTGGAGGTCCTTGAACGGGCTTTCGGCCAATTTCTCGCACGCCTGCCCTTCTGCGGTCGTAGCGTGCTGGCCGGGGATGGGCTGGTCGGGGAGCGGGTGCTGGCCGACTTGCAGCGTCCTCATCAAACCTATGGCATGGCCGGTGACAACGACTACCGGATCGCCGAGCTCGAGGAGCGGACTTGGGGCAGCCGGTTTGCCCTGTGTTTCGACGGGCAAAAGCTAGGCGAGATCGAATTGCAGGTCCACGGCGTACACAATGTCCGCAATGCCGCTGGAGCCGCCGCGCTGACTTGTGCGCTACAGGTGGAGTTCGCCGTGATCGCCGACGCTTTGGAGCAATTTGGCGGAGCCGACCGGCGCTTTCAGCGCAAGGGGGAATTCGCTGGCGTGCTGGTCGTGGACGACTATGCCCATCATCCGGTTGAATTGGCTGCGGCCTTGGCCGCAGCGCGGCAGAGTGGTCGCCGAGTAGTCGCTGTCTTTCAACCCCACCTGTACTCGCGCACCCGCGACTTGGCGGCGGCCTTTGCCTGCGAGCTAGCGGTGGCTGACTACGTGGTGCTGGCGGCGGTCTATGCCGCGCGGGAAGCCCCCCTGCCCGGTGTGGACTCCGAACTGATCGAGGAAGCCTTGCGCGCCAGCGGGTACAAAACAGTGGCATACCTGCCGGACAGAGAGCAACTCGTGACTCATTTAGTGGATATCTGTCGTCGGGGCGACTTGGTGCTGGTCATGGGGGCCGGCGACATTGGCGAGGCGGCTGGGGAGTTGATCGCGGCTTTGGCCGCTGGAGAGCACTCGTGAACCGCCAGAAGACCAAGGCGCGCAAGAAGCCGCTAACCGTGGGAGAGCGGGGTCAATCCAAGGCCCGTTGGCCTTGGATCGCGCTCTTGATTTTGGCCACGGGCAGCACCTTGGCGGCTTATCAGGTGGCTGCCTACTTTGGCCAAGCCTCCTACTTTGACCTCAAGGCTATTGAGGTGGATGGGTTGCGGCGGCTCAGTGGGGAGGATGTACGCGTCGCCAGTGGCCTTGCGGCTGGTAGCAACATTTTCGCCATCGACTTGGACGAGGTCGCGCAGCAGTTGGAGGCCATGTATTGGATCAAGCAAGCTCTCGTGGTGCGCAAGCCACCCGACCGGATTGCCGTCGATATAGTCGAGCATCGTCAAGTAGCTTGGATCGATTTGGGCCAGACCTACGGGATAACGCCCGATGGCGTCCTGCTCCCGGCAGGCAGTACGGATGTCCCGTCCCGCAATTTGCCCGTCATATCCGGGCTGTCCGTCCGCAGCGACTCGCTACAGCCGGGCGTGGCAGTGCGGGACTCCGCACTATTGGCGATACTGCGCTGGTGGGAGGAAGCCACGGTTGCCGATGCGGAATTTTGCCTCAATGTAGCCGGCATCCAGCCGATGTCCGGGGCGAGCATTCGCTTGCAGATGGCCGGTGATGGACTCGAAGTGCGCTTGCCGGCCAATGAGGCCGCCCACCGGCTCCGCACCATTCGCGAGTTGATGCCGCGCGTCCATCAAAGCCATCCCGATCCGGCCTATATCGACTTGCGCTATGCCGGCCAGATGGTAGTAGGGAAAAAGAAAGCAAAATCGGGATGAACTGGAGCGAGGAGCACAGCACCATTATCGCCGGGCTGGACTTGGGCACGACCAAGATCTGCGCCGTCATTGCCGAGCAGATCGCCGAGCGGCCCCTGCGGATTATTGGCATCGGCCAGCACCCCTCAGAGGGGATCCAGCGCGGGGCGATTGTGGATGCCGAGAAGACCGTACGCGCCATTAGCGAGGCCGTGCGTCAAGCGGAGTTGATGGCTGGGATCGAAATCGACTCGGTGTACGCTGGCATTTCTGGCGAATACATCGCCAGCCTCAACAGCACAGGTATGGTGGCTGTCGGTGGCGAAGGTGGATGGATCGGGGCACAGGACCGCGCCCGCGTGCTTGCTGCAGCCGGCGTGGTCAAAGTGCCGTTCGACCGCGAGGTACTGCACGTTTTGCCCCAAGAATTTGCCGTCAATGGCCAGCGGGGCATTCTCGATCCCGTGGGTATGTATGGAGTGCGTTTAGAGGCCAGTGTACACGTAGTCACCAGCTCGGTTGCCGCCGTGCGCAACATCTGCCACAGCATCCTCCGTGCGGGCGTCGATGTGCGCGGTGTCGTTCTCGGTGCGCTTGCTTCGAGCTATGCGGTCCTCAGTGAGGACGAGCGGCAGATGGGAGTCTGCCTACTCGACATCGGCGGCGGCACGACCGATGTGGCTGTCTTTGTTGGCAAAGGGATGCGCCACTCGGGCAACATCGGATTGGGAGGACATAACGTGACCAACGACATTGGCGTTGGGCTGCGCACCACGCGGGCCGAGGCCGAGCAGGCCAAGTGTGTGAGCGCGCCCAGCGAGACAGTGGCCCTTATCGTCGAAGCGCGAATGGAGGAGATATTGTCCCTAGCCCGCAAGCAGGTCTATACCGCGTTGCCCCATGCTGCGCTAGGCGCGGGCATTGTCCTTACGGGCGGGGGAGCGCAAATCACCGGAGCCGTGGCCTTGGCCGAGCGGGTCTTTAACATGCCTGTGCGCTTGGGGGAGCCGAGCGGATTTGAGGGGGCCGCAGAGCTAGCTAGCCCATCGTATGCTACGGTGTTGGGTCTGCTCCTGTACGGAATGGAGCAACAGGAGGGAAAAAACCAAACGGAAGCACAGGAACTGGTCGAAGATTCCTTCGATTCAGTGTTCGGGCGCGTAAAAAGATGGTTACAACCACGGGACTAGCGGCGGTGCTAGTCTCAAAATCAAGGAGGAGTAATTATGGCAATCAGGTTGATCGATAACGAGCATCGAGCGCGAATTAAGGTCGTCGGTGTTGGTGGCAGCGGTGGCAATGCCATCAACCGCATGATCGAGTCGGGGATGCACGGCGTCGAATTCGTCGCCGTCAACACGGATGCCCAGGCGCTGGAGACCTCGCGGGCAGACTTTCCCATTTGCATTGGCAGCAGCGTCACGCGGGGTTTGGGTGCTGGTGCAGACCCAGAGGTGGGACGGCAAGCCATCGAAGAAGACCGCGACAAGGTCTCCAAGCAGCTACAGGACTCGGATATGATCTTCATCACGGCCGGCATGGGCGGCGGTACAGGGACGGGAGCCGCGTCCACTGTCGCGGAAATTTCCCGCGATCAAGGGGCCCTGACGGTCGGCATTGTCACCGAGCCTTTTCTAATGGAAGGCTCTCCGCGGATGAAAAACGCCAGGAGCGGGATTGCCGAGCTAAAGGACCAAGTTGACACCCTGATCACCATCAAAAACCAGCGCCTGCTAGAAGTCTGCGGCCGCGACACCACGCTCCAAGAGGCCTTTCTCAAGGCCGACGAAGTGCTGATGCAGGCCACGCGCGGCATTTCCGACCTGATTACGATTCCGGGCATGGTCAATCTCGACTTCAACGATGTGCGCACGGTGATTTCCAAGGGCGGGGATGCGATTATGGGCCTCGGGGAGCACAGGGGCGAAGAGCGAGCCGTAGAGGCCGCTCGCAAGGCGATCAACAGCCCGCTTTTGGAGGATGTGTCGATCTCCGGTGCCAAGGGCGTGTTGATCAATATCGCCGGCGACTCCAATCTCACACTTTACGAGGTCAATGAGATCATGTCGCTGATTAACGAGGAAACCGGCGCGGATGCCGAGATCATTTTCGGCACCGTAATTGATGACGGCTTGGCCGAGAACATCCGCGTGACGGTTATCGCCACGGGCTTCAACGTACACAAGAGCAACGAAGCCGAGTCGCCGGCCCGCGCCCAAGAGGAGCCGATGCAGCAGGACGTGGAGGCGGATCCTTTGACCATCGGTAGCCCGGTCCTCCTCGGCAATGGGGGTACCTCTTTGGAAGTGCCCACGTATCTGCGCAACGGCCACAGCATTCCGCAGGATCATCAGGAGGAGCCAGTGCGTCCGGCGGTTGGCGATTTGGACATACCCACCTTCCTGCGCCGCAAAATGAACGATTCTTAGGGCAGTTGTCGCGCGCTGGCGATTTGGCTTATTTTAATCTGTGCGCGATAGAATTCGCAGGAAGGATGTTTTTACATGGCAGATATTCGCGTTGGCGTAATCATGGGCAGTACCTCGGACGAGGACATCATGCGCAAGGGAGCGGTGGTGCTCGAAGAGCTGGGCCTTGGCTACGAAATGATCGTATCTTCGGCCCACCGCAACCCCGAGCGCACTGCTACTTGGGCCAGCGAGGCGGCTGGCCGCGGCCTCAAGGTAATCATCGCCGGTGCTGGCTTAGCTGCGGCCCTACCCGGAGTGGTGGCAGCGCATACGACCTTGCCGGTCATCGGAGTTCCCATTGCCTCGGGTGCGCTCAATGGAGTCGATTCGCTCTACTCCATCGTGCAGATGCCGCCGGGTATCCCAGTGGCGACCGTCGGCATTGACAATGCCCGCAATGCGGCCATGCTGGCGGCCCAGATCGTCGCCTTGTCCGACGAGGCGGTTGCCCAGGCCATTGAAACTTATCGCGCACAGTGGAACCCCTAGGATTAGTGGTCGGTGGTCAGTGGTCAGTGGTTAGCCCCGCCCTGCATCACCGAGGGGGGTTGGGTCTGGTCACCGACCACTAACCACTAACCACTCTATTATTGAAAGGACGCGATGAGCAGTGGCCAATACAAGTCGTATTTCCAAATTGCTTTCGCTGATGCTCAGGCATCGGCCCGACGAATTTGGACTGGAGATTGATGCTTACGGCTACGCGCCGTTGGATCAGGTGGTACAAGGAGCACAAGAACGCTACGCAGAGGTGGCCGAAGCCGATATAGTCAGCCTCGTCAAAGCCCCAGGGCAGTATCGCTTTGAACTGAACGAGTTTGGCATTCGCGCGCTATACGGACACAGTTTTTTCGTCGATATGGACGGCGAGCCTATGGACCCGCCGCCCGACCAGCTCTACATGGGCACGACTCGCAGCGCGGCCCAGCGCTTTACCCGCGAGGGCATTTCCCCGGGCGATCGCTACTACGTGCATCTGTCGCTGACGCGCGAGGCGGCCGAGTCGCACAGTCACCAACGCGACACCCCCTGCGTAGTAGAGATTCTCGCGGCCAAGGCCCACGAGGAGGGCTGTCGCTTTTTTGCCCGCGGCACGGTCGTGCTGACCGAAGAAATTCCAGCCAGTTACATCGGCCCCATCCACGGTAGCCAACAAAAGCCCCTCGACGTTGCCCCGATGCCTGCGGCCGGCAGCATAAGCTACGGTCGCAAGCCGCGCTTTTCGGCCCGTTGAGAGGGATACCGTGAAAAACATCGTGGCCTTTATCAAGCCCTTCAAACTCGACGAGGTCAAACAATCCCTAGCCGCGCTTGGCCTCGTCGGCATGTCCGTTAGCGAGGTGCGCGGCTGCGGTCGCCAGCGCGGCCACAGCGAAATCTACCGCGGTGCCGAATACCAGCTCGATTTCATGCCCAAAATTCGCATTGAATTGGCCGTTGGCGATGGCCAACTCGACGAAGCGGTGGAGGTCATTATGCAGTCGGCTGCCACCGGCGAGGTCGGCGACGGCAAGATCTTTGTCTCCGAACTGATCGAGGCCATCCGCATCCGCACCGGCGAAACCGGCGAAAACGCCCTCTGAAGTCCGGTAGTGCCCACCGCACTGGAACTGGCCCGTCGCGCGCTCACCGCGGACGCGGCTAAAGCCCTTGATCCCCTAGCGCAATTGGGTTTTGCCGATCCGGTCCAAGCCCTAGAGACCTTGGACCGGATCGGTGGCCCGCCGCAATCCGCGCCGTTGCCAGCCCTTGCGTTGGCCGAACTGGCTGCGACGGGCCGGCCGGACGAGGGGCTGCGGCAGTTGACGCGCTTGGCTGTGGCATACGGCCCACGAGGGCTCTTCTCTCACTTAGAGGCCGACCCCATTCTGTGTCAGCGCTTGGTGCAAGTCGTGAGCCACAGCACTTTTCTCGCCGACATTTTGGTGCGCGATTTCGAGTTCCTATTGTGGTTGTTGGTCGAGACTCCGCACTTAGTCGAGCCACTGGAGCGGAGTACCCTACGGCAGATTTTGCGCACTGATATCGGTCACGTCTCCGAGTTTGAGGAGCGTTTGGAGGTGTTGCGGCGGGTGCATCGGCGCGAGTTTTTGCGCATTGGTGCCGCCGAAATCCTCGGCACCAAGCCGGTTGCACAGATAGGAAAAGAGCTGGCCGACTTAGCCGACGTGGTGGTTGAGTTGGTTCTTGAAACATGCCAGCACGACTTGTGGCAGGAGCATGGTCACCCACTGGACGAGCGCGGTCGCCCGGCGCGTTTTCTCGTCGTCGGCTTGGGCAAATACGGCGGGCAGGAGTTAAACTACAGCTCGGACATCGATCTAATTTTCGTGTGGGATGGCGAAGGTGAGACCCTGCCTGAGGGGGAGGGAACGCCGCTGGAGAACAGCGAATTTTTCCGCCGCTTGGGTCAGCGCCTAGTCCACGTGCTGACCGAGGCGACCAAGGAAGGGTTTTTCTACCGCGTCGATATGCGGCTGCGCCCCGAGGGCACAAGCGGCACCTTGACTCACTCGTTGCGCGCTAGTTGGACTTATTACGAGACGCGCGGAGAATTGTGGGAGCGGCAGATGCTGATCAAGGCTCGGCGCGTGGCGGGATCGCGGACGCTGGGGGAGCAATACGCAGCCATGCTCCGGCCCTTTATCTATCCGGCCCACTTCCACTCGGCACCGCACGAGGAAATCCGCCGCATCAAGGAGCGGATTGAGGCGAGCATCCGCGAGCGTCCCCGCGGCGAGAACAACATCAAGCTGCAAGCGGGCGGGATCCGCGACATCGAATTCATCGTCCAGTGCCTACAGCTACTCTACGGGGGCATCCAGCCCCAAGTGCGCAGCCACAACACGCTGGCCGCTATTGACCGCTTGGCCGAGGTGGTCTCGCCTAAAGGTGCGATGAAGGCGGCCTTGACTGCGGCAGAAGCCAGTGCCCTAAAAAACGCGTACGAGTTTTTTCGCCGCGTTGAAAACCTGTTGCAAATTGCCTCTGGCCGACCCGACTACGCCATCCCAGAAGATGCACAAGCCTTGCGGGCCTTGGCCTTGGTCATGGGTTGTGAAGATGCGCGGACCTTTAGCTCTGCGCTCGCCGGACACCGGCTGCGGGTGCGCCGCTTGTTTGCTGCGTTATTTTACGGCGACACAGCGGCTCCGCGCTCGCCGACGTGGCTTTTAGAAGTCGAAAACGGCAGCGCGGCGGCAAAAGCCGACTTGGTGGAGCGGGGCTTTGTCGATGGGGCCGCCGCGCACCGCCGCTTGCAGCGGCTAGCGGCCATGGGCCTGTTGCTGAGTGGGGGGCGTGTCCACTTTGAGGCCCTGCTGCCGGAATTGCTGAATTCGCTGGCCGCTGCTCCCGACCCAGACCAAGGACTTTTGCGCTTCACCCAGCTCGTTGAGGCGTATGGTGCGCCGGGTGCTTTGTACTCCTTGTTGCAAGAGCATACAGGCTTCCGCACTTTGATCATTGCTGTTTGTGGCTCGAGCCGTTTTCTCGCGGACCTTTTGCGCCGCGACCCGGCCCTGCTCGACAGCTTAGTTAGTCAGGCTGACTGGGGCTTGGAGTCTGGTCCGGCGCACGGTGATTTGCAAGCCATCGCGAGGATGCAGAACAAATCCCTCCTGCGGATTGGGGCCGACGACCTGATGGGCTTGGCGACCGAGGAAGAGACTTTCCTGCGGCTAACTGAGTTGGGTGAAGACGTGTTGCGAGCGGTCTATCGGCTGGCTTGGGGGCCGTTGGTGCGGCGGTGGGGCAAGCCGCGCAACCGGCAAGGCCGCGACGTGCGGTTCGCCGTATTGGCCGCTGGTAAGTTTGGGGGCCGCGAGGTGGATTTTGGCTCGGATTTGGATTTGTTTTTCGTGTACGAAGGTGATGGCAAGACGCGGCGCGGCGTGCCGAATAGCGTATTTTTTACCGAGTTCAGCCAGCGTCTGATCGCCCTGTTAGCCGAGAAAGGGCTGTACTCAGTAGATGCGCGACTGCGGCCCGAAGGAGCCAGCGCCCCCATGGCCATCTCCCTGGTTGGCTATCGCCGCTACTTGGCGCAGCGGGCGGCCACTTGGGAGCGGATGGCGCTTAGTCGCGCCCGCCAGGTGGCCGGCGATGCCGAATTTGGTGGGCGGGTTTTGCGGGCGATTGAGCGCTTCGTGTACAGTCGAGAAGTAGAAGCGGCTTTGGTCGTGCAGATGCAGGAGATGCGCCAGCGGATGGAGCCGCAGGGCAAGCGCCAAACGCGCATCAATATCAAGCGCGGCCCAGGCGGTATCGTCGATATCGAATTTGTGGCGCAGGTACTGGTGCTCAAGTGGGGCTATCGAGACCGAGAATTGCGGGTGGGCAGCACGAGACACGCGCTGCAACTGCTCGTCGAACAGGGCTATTTAGACCCGGAGCGAGGCCGCTTTCTCCTCGCCGCGTACGAGTACCTGCGGGCGGTGGAAAAGGGCATGCGGCTCGCCAGCGAAAGGGCCAGCGACGCCCTGCCGACCGGCCGCGAGTTGGAGATATTGAGCCGCGCTCTCGGCGCTAAAGATGTAGCGGCCTTCCAAGACGAGGTGGAGGCATGCATGAAGCAGACTCGGCGCGTATTCTCGGCCGTATTCGCCGAATTGACCGATTAAGGAGCATTTAATTATGGATGGTATAAGCAAGGCCGCGCGCGTCGGCCAGATGATTATAGGAGTTGTGTACATAGTTGCTGGAGCGGTTAAAGTATGGGAGCCGGTGCTTTTTTATTGGGAGGCCATTCCCTATGCGCAACTGCTCGGGGTGGTGGAATGGGAAACAGCATCGGCTGTCGCCAAGGCGGCCATCGCGTTGGGGCCGATTGAATTCGTCCTCGGCTGGGCACTGCTGCTGAACTGGTATCCGCGACTGTGCTTGCCGGTGGCGACGGTGCTGATGGCCGCGTTTACCGCGCTGACGGCCAAGGCTTGGCACATGGGTGCCTCGATAGACTGCGGCTGCTTCGGTGCCCTCGTTGAGCGCGGGCCAAGAGAAGCGACGATAGAAGATGGCGCGATGCTGGTGGTGCTGCTGTTTGCTTGGTGGGGAATGCTCCGCAGTGCAAACGCCGCGCCCGTAGTTGATCGGCCCAATTGGTGGGGAGCAGGTGGTGCGCCTATCTGGCCGCTGACGAGTCGGATAGTGTTAGGCGCGCTCGCCGTTGGACTAGTGGTGGGCGGCGTGCGGTTTTTTCCCGAGCTAGAGCGCATCGCGCAGTCAGACCTCAAAAGCGGGGTGCGGCTTTCCGGCTTGGCACTTAAAGGCGTGGATGTCGATTTGATGGAGGGCGAGTACCTGATCGAATTGTTCAGCCCCACGTGCGTTCACTGCAAAAACGCCGTGCCCAAGATGAACGTCATCGCCCAAGACCCCCAGTTGCCACGGCTCATCGCCCTGACGAGTTTCGCGCAGGATGCACCGCAAGTGATCGACTTCAAGAAGCAGTTGCAACCGCGCTTTGACATTGCCACCATATCGCTAACGGACTTTCGGCGCTTGACCTTTGGCCACGGCTTTCCGCGCTTGGCCTATATCGCCGACGGGGTAGTGCAGCAGGTGTGGGAGAGCAACTACATGCCGACGCAGGCGCGGCTGCGAGAAATTATGGGTTCTTAGCCCAGAAGGAGTGGGATCATAGTATGGCAAAGAGCAAGTTGGCCTTCGTCGGCGGTCCCAAGGCCGTCACCGCTGACGAAGGCGATATTTTTCGCTGGCCGATCATCACTGCTGAAGACGAAGAAGCCGTGCTCGAGGTGCTGCGGCGCGGGGCGATGTCGGGCTGGGATCTAACTCTGGACTTTGAAGAGGACCTGAAATCCTACTTTGGCTTGCAGCACGCTCTCTGCCACAACACGGGCACGGCCGCGATTCACGCCGCATTGTGGGCCTGCGGCGTTGGCGTTGGCGACGAGATTATCTCGCAGAGCATGACCTTTTGGGGCACGTCGCTGCAGGTGTTCTCGCTGGGGGGCACGGTGGTATTTTCCGAAATCGACCCCGACACGCTGACGATGGACCCCAACGACATTGAGCACCGGATCACTGAGCGGACGAAGGCTATTGTCCCCGTGCATTATTGCGCCTATCCTGCCGATATGGACCCGATCATGGACATTGCCGAGCGGCACGGGCTGAAGGTGATTGAAGATGTCTCGCACGCCCAAGGGGGCCGCTACAAGGGACGGCTGCTGGGCACAATCGGCCACATCGGCGCGATGTCGATTATGTCGGGCAAGTCGCTGGCCTGTGGCGAAGGGGGCTTTATGGTTACTGACGATCAAGCCCTATACGAGCGCGCTGCGGCTTTTGGACATTATGAGCGCACTCGCTCCTTAGAAAATCCCGCGTTGAAGCCTTTTGCTAGGATGCCGCTGGGCGGATACAAATACCGGATGCACCAGTTGTCTTCGGCGGTGGGCCGCACGCAGCTAAAGCACTACGACGAGCGGATGCAGGAAATTCAGCGGGCGATGAATTACTTCTGGGATCTGCTCGAAGGCGTCCCGGGGATCAAGGCCCATCGCCCGCCGGCTGACAGTGGTTCGACGATGGGCGGATGGTACGCGGCCAAAGGGCTGTACGTGCCCGAGGAATTAGGTGGCCTGCCGGTCGATCGCTTCTGCGCGGCAGTCACGGCCGAGACCGGGGCGTACAGGATCCTGCCGGGAGCTAATGAGCTTATGCACCTGCATCCGGTGCTCAACGAGGCCGACATTTATGGACACGGCGAACCCACGCGCATTGCCCACTCCAACCGCGACCTGCGGCAGGGGCCGGGCAGTCTGCCAGTGACCGAGCGCATGACTGGCCGCATCTACTCAATTCCGTGGTTTAAGCACTACGACGCCACAATCATCGGGCAATACGCCACGGCCTTTCGCAAGGTGGCCGAGTGCGCCGACGAACTGCTAGAGGATGGACGAAATGGGTGATCCGTTGAGGGCGCGACTGTTTGGGTACGGAGTGCCTTATCGGGTGGAAGTGGATGCAGCAGGGGCGGTCGTGCCGCGACCTACGGATGCGGCAGGCGAGGCTGAGCGCCTTTGCCGCGCTTTGCATCAGTTGCACGGGGAGAGTTATGGCGTGTCGGATGGCGACTGGGTGTATTCGCTGCCTTTTGGGCGTTGCGGGATACAAGGGCGGCCCCGCGAGCATATTATCGCCGACTTCTGTGCCGAGGCGTATCTAGACGTGCTTTCCATGGACGGGCTAAAAACGCAGCCGCTCGCCGTTGGGGAGATCGCCGATATTGAGCCGGGGAGCATCGTTCGGTTCCGCGCTCGGCCCTTGGAGCATTGTTGCGTACTGGTGGCTTTCCAGACCGAGGATCGCACGCCGCTGTTGGGCCACGCTGCGCCCTTCACCCTCGACGGCGAGGTGCCCGACGATTGGCGCGAGCGACTGGTGAAGTGCCACGCTGCCTTTGATGCGGCGGCTGCAAGAGCGTCCGACGGCGGACATCGACCGTTGCTGGAACGCTTCTTCGGGACGATGGCGGAGCAATTGGCCGGCGATCCTGAAATCACCGCTGCACAAGAGCAGGCGCGGCGTGAGGGTTCGTACGCGGTCGCAGACGAGCAAGCTCTTTTTGACCGCCAGCGCGCCTTGCTCGACGAAGCGGTCCTCGTGCGCATCCGCGATCAAGACGAGGCTGTGTTCCGCTTTCCGGGGATGTTCGGTGGAGTTGCGCCGCTTTTTAACCTAATAGATTGAGACGCCGAGGCGAAGTCGTCCCGTAACTGCACAGTCGCACCGCAGGAGATTCTCTGCGAATAAAATCACATTTCAGGAGAGCTTCTACATGCACCATCTAAGAAACTATAAGGGATTCGCCGACGCCCAGATTAACCTGCTCAGGCCGTTCAGTCTGCTAATAGGACCCAACGGATCGGGAAAGAGTAATGTTATTGAGGCCATCGAACTGCTGTCCTTTGTCGCTCGTGGTCAGCCGCTATACGAGATCGGCGACATTGGGAGGGGAAGTAGTGGCCTCGAAGTACGGGGCGGATTGCAGGCTTGTGGACGGGAGGGAAAAGATCGGTTCCAGCTCGGTTTTTCAGCAAATGTCAGGTTTGAAGGCCAGAGACGGCCGTTTTGGTATGACGTTGGAATCTGTACGCGACCGTATCCGCAGATTATAGACGAAAGGCTGAAGGTTGGAGACCGGACGCTTTATAAGACCCTACCCAAACAGCCGGATTCTACATCCCGTGACCTCACGGTCGAGTACGACAATTTCGCACGAGGCGGCAGAAAACCTCACGTACAGGTGTCTTCGGACCGATCAATGCTATCACAATATCGAGAATTCGTCGCCTCAAAAAACATATCGTACAAAAATTGTCTTCAGCTTGTGCGGAGGACTATGTTTCACCTACAAGCGTCTTTTGTCTTTGATCCCGATCCTAAACTGATGCGTAACTATGAGCGCGCTGGGGACACTATTCTGAAGAGGAATGGATCCAATTTGTCGGCTGTTTTGTATGGACTCAGTACGGGAGATGAAGATCAGCGAGCGACCTTACAACGACTTCTTGAGAAGATTCGTCAGTTGCCTGACGAGCCATACCAGAAGCTCGGTTTTACGCTGACGGAGTTGAAAGACGTGATTTTCGGCTTTCAAGAAAGTTCAGGATACAAGGTCGATGCGCGTGTTCTGTCGGATGGAACACTGAGAACACTGGCGATTCTCACCGCGTTTGAGACGGTCTCCGAAGGCTCTCGTATCGTTGTTGAGGAGTTTGATAATGGACTGCACCCTAGTCGAGTTGGGGTTCTCACTGAGGCGATTGCCGAAGTTGCTAAGAATCGCCATTTGCAGGTTTTGGTAACCACACACAATCCAGCCACTATGAACTTCCTCACGCAGGAGCAGCTAGAAGGGGTGGTTTTATGTACTTGGGACGACAAGAATGAGAGCGTCAGCCTAGTTCGGCTCGACGAGTTGCCTCGATACGACGAGTTCCTAGAGCGCGGTCGCCTTGGCGATCTGGTGACGCGACGGGTTGTTGATCAGTATCTGGCTCCAGAATTTGAGGAACAGCAAAAGAAGAAGGCGCTGGCTTGGCTAGAGGGCTTGTCGTGACGGTCACCCCTGTTTACGTGGTAGATACAAGCTATCTCTGCGAGCTTTTTGCTGTTCCTCATTATTCCACAAAGAAAGATATTGTTGAGGTAAGAAGGCGATTTGCAGAGGCGGTAAAGGCTGGGGCAAGATTGTACGTTAGCCTACCTGCAATCTTTGAACTGGCAGGCCACATCGCCGATGTACCAGATGGTGGATTACGCAGGAAACTATCGGAGAAGCTCAGGGATACCGTAGTCTCCAGTATCCGAAAAAATCTTCCTTGGAATCTGTTGCCAGCGCTTGACATGAGCACAGTAGAGAGACTTATAAACGGCTTCGTCGAACACTCTCGTGAAGAGGAGATGAGCCTCGTTGATACCACGCTCATTGACGAGGCAGGTCGTCTTCGTCAGACCACCTATAGGGGCCAAGTATGGCGGGTGCATATCTGGACAAAGGATCAAAGGATCAAAGCGCGAGAGCCCAACGGTGAACCTAATGCTTTTACCGGCTACTGATTCCCCACTTGAGAAGGCCCTACTACAACCTAGTAAACTGAAAGAAACGCAATGGCAAAAAGGAAAATTCGCCTCGGCCTAATCGGCTGTGGTGGCAACATGCGCGGTGCACACATTCCCCGGCTAAAAGCCGATGGCCGCGTAGAGCTAGTGGCGGTCGCCGATCCCGAGGAGGCATCGGCGCGGCGATTGCTGGAAGCGTGGGGAGCTGAGGCCGCCTATTACTCCGACTACCGGCAGATGATTGGCGCAGATGCGCTCGACGGGGTGCTGATCTCTTCGCCGCATTCGACCCACTACGCGCAGGCGCGCTACGCGCTAGAGCGGGATCTGCACGTTTTGGTCGAAAAACCTCTGACGACGAAGGCGCGTCACGCCCAGGCGCTAATCGATCTGGCCGCCGCGCGGAAGCGCGTGTTGGTAGTAAGCTATCAGCGCAATTTTTACCCGGCGTATGCGTATGCTCGGGAGTTGGTACAGAAGGGTACCCTCGGCGAGATCAAGGGGGTCGTCGCGTACGTGACGCAAAATTGGGGCGGCCGGGGATGGCGGATGGTGCCCGAGTTGGCAGGAGGCGGGATGTTCATGGACACCGGCAGTCACTTGGTGGCTGCGGTGCTGTGGATTACTGGTTTGACGCCGGTGAAGGTCTCGGCCTTCATGGACAAGCGGGGCAAGCGGGTGGATATGGATGCTGTGGTCAATGCGCGGTTTCGCGGCGGCGCGCTGGGGTCGCTGAGCTTTGTCGGCAGCGCAAGCCGGCACGACGAGCGGCTGTCCATCCACGGCGACAAGGGGACCTTGGTCTTTCATCTGCACCAGTGGCAGGTGCGGGAGGTGTTGCTGAACGGGGAGCCGTTGGAGGTGCCCAAGCGGGTTCGGGAAGATACGCCGGACGCGGCCTTTTTGCGCTGGATTCGCAATGGCGGCAAAGGCTATGAGCAGGCGGATTTTGCCGTGGCAGTAGCCAAATTTACCGAGGCTGCGTATCGGTCGCTGGAGCAGAAGCGGCGATGATTGCGTACGCGCCGCTCGTCGGCGAGCTAGACCAGCAGGTCGAGGGCGTGCTGACGCGCCAAGTGCTGGACCCGGAAAGCTCCTACTGCGGCGGCTTTATGGATGGCGATCGGCTGGTGGGTTCACAAAGCATCAGCGCGGTCGCGTCGCTTGGCTATGCCTATCTCCTATCCGAGTCGCGCCACTACCGCAGCGAAGAGCTTTTGCAGCGGATCCTTCTCGCCGCTGAGTTTGCCCGTCGGCATCGGAATCCGTCAGGTTGTTTCGACTTACTGACCACCAACTTCGACTCGGCCCCAGACACAGGCTTTGTGGTGCAGGCCATTGCACCGGTCGTGTTTGCGGCGCGGCAACAGGCTGCGGACGACGAAGGAGCTGCCGAGATTGCGGACGCTTTGGGCGAGCTGATACAGACCGCGGCCCCGGGCATGGTCGCTGGTGGCTTCCACACGCCCAATCATCGCTGGGTGCTGGTCGCCGCACTGGCCCAAGCTCAAGCCCTCTATCCAGAACTTGAAGTGAGCGCGACTGTGGATGCGTACCTCGGCGAGGGCATTGACATCAATGCCGACGGCGAGTACAGCGAGCGCAGCACAGGCGTGTACAATGCGGTGGTCAACCGCGCCTTAATCCGTGCGGCACAAGTGCTTGCACGGCCCGACCTGCTGGAGCCTGTGCGGCACAATTTAGACTTGTCCTACCATCTCCTCCACGCCGACGCCACTGCGGTGACGAGTATTTCCAAGCGGCAGGACCGCGACACGCGGGCTGTGCCGACCGGTTTGGCCGACGGCTACCACGCCTTGGCCCATTTAGACGACAATGGCTTTTACGCAGCCGTGGCCGACCTGTTGGTCGCGCGCGGCGGCAGCGGTTTGGTCTGTTTGCCGAACTATGTCCTGCATCCCGAGTGGCGAGCAGCGCGTGTAGAGCGGACGCCTTTGCCCGAGCGCTATAGCCGCGTCTATCCCGCGTCCGGTCTGTGGCGGGTGCGCCAAGGTGCGGTGAGTGCTACGGCTGCGGCTGGCCTGACCGCGCCCTTTAGCGTGGTCTGCGGGCAGGCTGAATTGGCGGCGGTGAAGATATCATCGACCTATTTTGCCACCGGACAATTTATCGGTGAGGAGTTTGCTGAAGCGGACAAGGGGGTGCGGATGCAGCACAAGGGCCGCAACCGCATCTACCCAGAAAAGGATTACGTGGGGGGGATTTACTGGCTGCCGATTGCCGAGCAGGTCAATGCCGACAATTGGCAAGAGGTGCGAGGTCGGCGGGGGACGTATGAGCTACCGCCGCTGGCAGTCGAGTTGCATGTCGAAGAGGTGGCGGGTGGTTTTGACCTCCACATCCGCACCACAGGGGGCGTTGATGGGGTGCCCTTTCAGATTGAGGGAGTATTCGAGCCGGGCGGCACCTTGGAGATGGATAGTGCGCTCGTCGAAGGCCGCGCTGGTCACACGGTCTTTCTCAAAGCAGGCTACGCGCTCTACCGAGTGGGCGACGACGCGATCCGCATTGGCCCAGGGGCTATGGAGCACACCATGTGGCGGATGCGCAATAGCGAGATCGACGAGGGGCGTTTGCGGGTGCTCATCGCCCTGCGGACGCCGGTGGCGCGGACCTTGGAAATCCGCTGTGGCCAGTGGTCGGACGCGAAGGGTGGATTTTTATAAACTCCCTCCGGCCCACCGCACTCCTTGCACCATCATCTGCTGCATGCCTAGACGCGCAAATGTTCCCGGGCCGTGTCCCAACGCCGTGTAAAATACGCGCCCGGCACCGTACGGCTTGACCCACGCTAGGGGATGCTGCTTGCCGCTCCACTCGGCTGTGGCCAAGATGCGGATGGCCGGGTCCCACGCCGACATGTAAATCTCGTCTTCCACGTCAAAGTCGGGCACGCCATGCGTAACGGGGTGATCGCCGTCGGCAATGGAGACGGTGAAGGTCAATCCCGGCGGGTGCCAGTTGGCGTGACCGCCAAGCAGATCGACGGCCTTGCCGCCAATACACCACGCCGTGCCGTGGATGCCGACCAACCCTTTGCCACCGGCGACAAAATCGAACAGTCCCTCTTCCTGCGCGGGCGTCAGTACGGGCACTTGTTGCACGGTGCCGTCTTCCTGCCGCTCGCCTCGCGTGAAGCCAGTGCCGTGGATCAGCACATCGAAATCGCGCAGACCATCTGACGCCAACACGTCCTTGTCGTCGTCGAGCGCGACGGACAAATCGTCGTGCGTGCTCAAAAACTCGCGGATGACCGGGGCACTGGCCGCAAACCCATGGTTTGAGCCGGATAAAATTAGGATGTTCATGTGGCCTCCTGTGTTAGGGTAGTGGTTGTCGGCATGTTCCCGTGCATATTTCTAACTGACTGAAGACATCAGGCGGCTGCTCTCATACGGCATAGGACACCGAGCCATCGGTGCGCAGCGGCGTGGAGGCGTTGTTGATGGGCTTGTAGGGCGTTTGCTCGATTAATCCATCGTCTAGCTCCACGCCGAGGCCCGGGGCTTGGGGAATCGGGATATAGCCGCCCTCGCGCTTAAACGCGCATCGATAGACCGCGTGGTGTGGGGCTTCGTCGCCTTTGGTGTACTCTTGAGTAATAAAGTTGGGAATTGAGGCGTCGAGGTGCAGGGAGGCGGCGGTAATCAGCGGTCCCAAGAAGTTGTGGGTTACTACTGCGCAGTGGTAGGACTCGCCGATAGCGGCGATTTTTTTGCAGTGCGAGATGCCGCCGGCCAAGGCCACATCCGGCCGCAAATACTGGGGGCCGCCCTGTTCCAACAACTCGCGGAACTCCCATATAGACACGAAGCGCTCGCCATTGCCAAAGGGCACGGTAGATTTTTGTGCGATGTGGGCTTGGGCTGAGATGCTGTCGATCTGGATTGGGTCTTCGAGGAAGAAGACGTGGAAGGGCTTGAGGGCCTCGGCGAGGGCTAGGGAAACCATCGGCGTCAGTTTGCGGTGGAGTTCGATGATTAGGTCCAAATCTGGGCCGCCGGCTTCGCGCGCGGCCGCGGTCAGCTCGACAGCGGTTTGGATCATCCGCGCTTGGCCCTTGTCGTGGCAGTCCGTGGTGATGGGGTCGAACTTGATGGCGGTAAATCCCTCGGCGACAGCGGCTTGCGCGGCGTTGAAGTTGTCCTCTGGAGTGCGCCCCCCAGAGAGCAAGTGCAGGCGGATCTTGTCGCGGACATTGCCGCCCAACAGCTCCCACACCGGCACCTCGAAGTGCTTGCCCTTGATGTCCCAGAGGGCGATATCCACGGCTGAGACGGCTCCCATGATGGCCGTGCCTCTGAAGGGAGCCATGCGATAGAGGTGTTGCCAGTGGTGTTCAATGCGGAGGGGATTTTGGCCGATGAGGTAGTCTTTGAAGACATCGACGATGCTCTGCACGGCGGTGGGATAGCCCCAACAGGCGGTTTGGCCGATGCCGGTCAGGCCGGTGTCGGTGGTGATGCGGACGACGTAGCCGTTGCCGATGAGCAAGGATTCGATCTGTTCGATTTTCATTTTGTGTGCTCCGTGTATATCGTAAAGGGGCGATAGGTAGGTTATTTATTGAAAACTGCGCGACTGCGCAAGCAAAGAGGAGGGTACTATGGCACATTTGCGGTTTGCAGCACCTGTGGAGCAGCGGGTGGCCCTGATTACGGGGGGAGCGCGCGGTATCGGGGGTGCAACCGCGCTGCGCTTGGCCGAGGCCGGGCGGCACATTGTCATTGTCGATGTGCTGGCGGAACCAGCGCAAGAGCGGGTGCGGGAGATCGAGGCCATGGGGCAGCAGGCGCTTTTTGTCGAGACGGACGTGACTGACGAGGGGCAGGTACACGAGGCGGTGGCGCAGACGATGACAGCTTTTGGGCGGCTGGATATCCTCGTGTGCTGCGCCGGTATCTTGGGGTGGGAAAAGCCCTTTTTCGAGCAGACGCCCGCGCAGTTTGCCAAGGTTATGCAGATCAATGTCCACGGGGTGTACTACGCGCATCAGGCGGCGGTCCCGCACATGCTGGAGCGGGGGTGGGGGCGCTGCGTGACGATTTCTTCGGGTGGGCGCCACGGCAGTCCCTATCAGGTGCCGTACTCGGTGTCCAAGGGGGCGGTGTGGTCGTTTATTCAGGCGCTGGGCGATGCTTGGCCGCGGCAGGGGGTGTTCGTCAACGGCGTCGAGCCAGGTCGGGCGCTGACCGACATGGTCGTACCGCGCTTTGACGAGAAGCACCTGCGTGATCCGGGCAACCCGATCGGGCGCTACTCAGACGCGGAGGAGGTGGCCGAGGTGATTGAGTTTTTGTGCTCGGAGCGGAATACGTACACTACGGGGTCGGTGTGGAGTGTGAAGGGGGGGAAGGGGTGAGGTAATAGGAAGGGAGAGAATAAGTTATGACCGTTATTGAAGCCACTTTGCCGCTAGCACAGCCCCCGGCTTGGGCCGTGCTGGAGCGGCAGTTGATCAAGACGATGGAGGACGCGGTCCATCCATTCCTACAAAAGTACACCCATCCCGACGGCCGCTTGATTTGGCGCGACGGTCTGCGCCACTCCCGCGACGGGGCCGACGACTTCTACGAGAGCTTCTACAACTGGCCGCTGCTGTACTTGCTCGGCGGCGGCGACCATTTGCTCGCCCTCGGCCAGCGGCAGTGGGAGGCCACCACCGAACTGATGGTAGAATACGGCCACGTGGACAAGGAATACGAGATCGGCTACGACCAGTTTCACCAGAGCGAGAGCTACATCTACTTCTACCTGCTTTGCATGGCCGACCCGACCCACGCCGAGAATGTGGCGCGGGCGCGGCGCTTTGCTGGTTTCTATCTCAACGAAGACCCAGAGGCCCTCAACTACGACCCAGAGCACAAGATCATCAAGTGCGCTCACAACGGGAGCAAAGGGCCGCGCTGGCTGTACGAAGAGGACGAGGAGCCGTCGTATGGATACAGTCCGGGGATGGCGTGCTATGGCTTGCCCTACGAGGACTTAGAGGGGATTGACACGCCTGCCGACCTCAAGGACCCGGCCAAGGCGCGGCGCATGGGGCAGGCCATGAAGGAGCGCATGTCTCGGGGCGATTGCGCCACCAACCTGCACGTCACCTCGCTGATCGCCAACGCCTGCTACCTGACTGGCGACGACAAATACCGCGCTTGGCTGCTCGAATACGTGGATGCGTGGATCGAACGGGCCGCGGCCAATGGGGGCTTGTTGCCCGACAATGTGGGGCTGAGCGGGCAGGTCGGCGAATACATGGACGGGCGCTGGTATGGGAGTATGTACGGCTGGACGTGGCCGCACGGGTTGTACAACATCGCCATGGCGGCCATTTTGGCCGGGACTCATTGCTATCTGCTAACCGGCGAGGAAAAGTATCTCGAACTGCCCCGCACCCAGCTCAGAAAGGTTATAGAGCAGGGGAAAATGGCCGACTTGGGCGAAATCGAGATGAGCTTGGGCGTACACTGGATCGGCCAGCTAACCGCGCTCGGCGACGACAAAGTCAGCTTTGTGGTGCCCTATTGCTACGGGGCCAAGGGGTGGTCGGACTTCCAGCCGCTGGCGGCCATGTATCCGGCCGCGCTGTGGAACGCGAGCGGGGCAGCGGTCGATTGGGAGATGCTCGAAAATCTCCGTGCCAAGGAGCGCTACGACTGGCGCACAGTGGTGCCGTTCCACAACAAAGAGGACGGCTATCACGAGCCGCCGTGGTTTTGCTATCTCAAGGGCGAAAACCCCTCCTACCCGGTGCAGATCCTCCAAGCTGCTCTCTCGCAAGTCTATCGGCGTATGGAGCTCATTCGCTGCGACGAGAGCGACCCCCGCGACAACCACATCCACTGGTGGCAGCAGCTAAACCCGGTGACGACCGAGGCGCTCATCCAACTGACCTTGGGCGCGCCGCAACTCCTGTACAACGGCGGCATCTTGATGGCCCCACTGCGCTACTTTGACGCCGAGCGCAAACGCCCGGGCCTGCCAGCGGATGTGGCCGCACTCGTCGAGACCGTGGAGCGGGATCGCCTCGTGGTACACTTGGTAAACCTCAGTGCGCTAGACGCCCGCAAGGTGCTGCTACAAGCTGGCACCTTGGCCGAGCATCGGTTTGGGGAGGTCGCGTACAATTCCTTGGAGAGTGCGTACCCAGGGGTAGTGGGAAGCTATGCTGCGCCGCCGGTGGAGCAGGCAATCAAGCGCGTTGCCGTAGATGACACGCACTTTGCGGTAGCCTTGCCGCCGGGGACTGAAATCCGCCTCGAAATCGGCTTGGCGAGGCATGTAAATGCGCCGACGTACGATTTGCCAACGGCTTGGTAAGGACGCGGGCACCCACGAGGGGTGCCCCTACATTATTATATGAACTATTAGGAGAAAACATGGATTACGTGCGATTGGGACGGGCCGGAGTCAAGGTCTCGCGGCTGTGCTTGGGCACGGCCTTTCGGGGATACTGGCATGGGCACACAGACGAGGCGACCGCTAGGCGTACGGTCGAGACCGCCATTGATCTAGGATGCAATTTTATCGACTGCGCCAACTTCTACTTTCAGGGCCGCTGCGAGGAGTTGTTGGGCAAGGCCATCAAGGGCAAGCGCGACGATCTGGTGATTACCACCAAGGTTTGGAGCCAAATAGGGGACGGCCCCAATGATCGCGGCCTGTCGCGCTTTGCCATCATGCGCGAGATCGAGCGGTCGCTGAAGCGCTTGAACACGGATTACGTGGATATCTACTTGTTACACAACTGGGATCCAGACACCGAACTCGACGAGACGCTGCGGGCGTTTGACGATTTGGTGCGGCAGGGCAAGGTGCGCTACGTGGGGGCCTGCAATTTTACCGCCGCCCAAGTGGTAGAGGCGCTGTGGACGGCCGATCGCGGGGGGCTAGATCCACTATTTACCTTACAAAATCAGTATAACTTGTTGCACCGCTTTCAGATAGAGCCAGAGATATTGCCTTTGTGTCGGCAGTACGGCCTCGGCATGATGACCTACAGTCCGCTGGCCGTCGGCCTGTTGAGTGGTCGCTTTAGGCACGGGCAAAAGCCGCCGGCCGATAGCGCTTGGCAGGACGACGACCGCTTTGCCGCAGCCATGAGCGAAAAAGCCGAGCGCATCGTGCAGAAGCTGACCGAGATCGGTCGGGCACAGGACAAGACCCCGGCGCAAGTTGCCGTTGCTTGGATATTGGCCAACGAGGATGTTACCGCGCCGATTATCGGCCCAGATCGCCCCGAGCATGTGGAGGAGGTCTTTGGGGCGCTGGAGGTGGAGTTGGGGGATGAGGAGTTGGCGGCTCTAGATGCGCTTTCTCGGTGGACTCCCTTGGCGCGGACGCATTAGCTGCTGCGACCGGCTCAGCGACCTAAAAACGCAAAAAGAGGTGCGGCGCAACGACTCGAAGCCGTCGCGCCGCACCCCTTTGACTAAAAGGCGATGCTGTGCAGCGCTACAGTTTGCGCAGGCGGATGGACCCGCCCGAGGTACGCAGGGTCATGAGGGGACCGCCGCCGTTGATCGCGGCCTTGAGGCTGTTTTTATCTAGCGTGCCCTGCGTTACTACCGGGAAGTCGGTGGAGACGCGCCCACCCGAGGTGCGGGCGTCCACCTGCAAACCGATATCCGCAGCGAGGGAGACCTCTACATTGCCGCCCGAAGTCTTGAGGTGGCAGGGGCCGTGAGGCTGCTGCGAGAGTTGGGCGCGAATGGACCCACCCGACGTCTGAGCCTCGATAGGCCCCAGCACTTCATCCACTTTGATCGAGCCGCCCGAGGTCTTGGCCTGCACCGAGCCTTGGGCCCGGCTGATGTGGATGGAGCCGCCCGAGGTCTTAGCTCGCACCTCCCCTTCTACCTCGCCAATGCGGATGGAGCCCCCCGAAGTAGATACCGACGCCGTACCGGAGCAGCCTTCTATAGAGATGGACCCACCCGAAGTTTTGCCCTCAATCGGCCCTTTGATGTGGCCAAAGCTCAGACTGCCGCCTGAAGTCCGGGCCGAGACGCGGCCCTGAAGATCGGCTACCTCAATGCCGCCGCCGGAGGTGCTCAGTTCCAAATCGTGCCGGTGCGGCACCGTGAGGCGGAACAGGGGCGCGCGTCCCTTCACAAGGCCGAAGAAGTCGAACAGGCCGGCATTTTTTTTGCGGCCGCGGATAGTCGTGGTACCCGCCTCTTGGTCGTATGACAGATCGAGTTTATCGGCTCGTTCCACGACCAGTTCCACCTCGGGGCGATCCCAGGTATGGACCTCAATGGCACTCGATTCGGTGTCCACTATGAGGCGGTCGCCCGGCTCCACGGCAAAGGACTGGTGGGCGGTGTCGGCTTGGGCGGCTCCGGTGGCGACGAGCGCCAGAGAAATGGCGACCAGCGCCGACGATAAGAGCAGGTCTTGCATTGTGAGTCTCCTTTATAGAAGAAAGGATGTGGGGGTATTAAATGGCTTCTCTCGGTCTTATGCAAATTGCGTACCCGTGATTTGTTGCGGAGGACGGTGACCGCCCATAATACTCCCGATTGGGAACAAGTCAGTCGTTGCTATATTTTAATGGAATACCGCACGGCAATTTCAACTCAATCTCACCGGAAGGATTTTCATGTCCGCAGTGCAAGACATTCTAGTATTTTTTCAGACCACGCCCGCACTCGACGCCCAAGTAGTAGCCTGGGCGCACTACGAAGCCTCCAAGGGCACGGGCCTAGGCGACTTGGTCGAGGAGAGCGATCCTCCCTACCACAACGCCATGGCGGCCATGCGCGACGGCTGGCAAGTCATCCAGATGTCGGAACTCAAACATCGCTCGCCCCAAGAGGGCTATGAACTGGGGCCGCTGCCCTACCAGATCGTGTTGTCGAAATTCAACGAGCTGCAAAAAGAGGAAGGAGCCACATCGTGAAAGAGCATCTTTTGAACTCGAAGCAGATGGCGCAATTCGTCGCCTCGGGGTATTTGAAGTTTGAAGAAATGATACCCAAAGATCTGTGCCGAGCTTGCCTTGAGGAAATGCACCACAACCGGGGCTATCTCGCCGTGGGGACCCCCTTTGAGGAGACTTGGCCCAAAGGCACGGCTTTGGGCGATGCGTTCCGCCTGCCGCAAGTGCAGGGACTCATCCACTCCTTGGTCGGCCCCGACCCCCTGTACGACCACCACGCCGCGCACTTGACCAAGGCCGAACAAACCAAGGGCCCCAATATGCACCAAGACTCGGTCATCGACTTCCGCGATCATTACTTCGATATCCAGCTATCGCTGTTCCCCGCGGATACCACAGACGAGATGGGCGGTACTTTCTTGGTGCCGGGAACGCAATTCCGCAATGTGCGCACCGGGGAGATCTCCATTTACCATCACATGCGCGGCAAAATCTGGGCGACCTGCCCGGCCGGGACCATGTACGTGTGGAACACCCGCGTCTGGCACGGGGCGCGCAGCAACTACACGGATCGGGATCGCTTCATGTACAAGTTGCGGCTCAATCCGACGCGGCCGCAGGTCTGCAACTTTGACACCGCGGATCTGGACGACCCTGAGATCGGTCGCATCCTATCGACCAATCACGGCTGGGAGGGCAACGAGCAGCGCTACGAACTGATGCAGCGCGTGCGCTTGTGGCGCTTTGTCTCCGACCAGCCAAACTACGATGTGGGCGAGCGGTTTATGCGGCGCATTGAGTACCAGCCCGGCGAGGCGGCAGGCTAGATGCCGAGGATTCGAGCGATGGAGGATGGAGACATGCCCAAGCCCCCAACTCGTCGGCCTCCCGACCCGAAAGCCTGCGCGGTTGCCCGCGCCGTTGGCGAGGCGGTCCACCCAAACCGGGTCATTCTGTTCGGCTCCCGCGCCCGGGGCGACTTTAGCCCGGATTCGGACATTGACCTGCTGATCATCACCGGCCCCGGCCCGATGGACCGGCAGACGTACCAACGCACCAGCGCGGTAGCTCACCGCAAAGTCGAGGAACTGTATGGCGACTCGATAGTTGTCGATTTGATCCGCATGAGCGAAGGGGCCTTCCACGATGGGCGGCGGGCGCACAACCACATGGCTGGCCAGGCCGTCCGCGACGGCTTTGACGCGAATGGAGACAAAGTGACCTACGACAACCCAGAGCCGAGCAATTGGCCTGACGTACAGCAGCGCATGGCCAATGCCGAGCGGGAACTCGGCGTGCTGAAAATTCTGGTGGAGGCAAACGCTGCTCAGGAGGCCATTGGCTTTCACGCGCAGCAGGCGCTAGAAAACGCGCTGAAAGGCTGGATTTCCGCGCTCGACGCCGAGTACCGCAACACCCACGACCTGACGAGGTTGGCGGCGATTGTGTGCCAGCATCCGGCCGAAAACGACACCTCGGCTGGCGAGCGGCTGGCGTGGCTGACTGAGTATGCGGTGCGCTACCGCTATGCCGGCGCGGAAGTGGTCATGGACGACCGCTTTGCGCTGCTCGCAGCCGTGACCGAGACCGTCGAGGCGATCCTTGCCCGCATCCGCGTGCTGACCGCAACGGAAGGGGAGGGGTCGGTCCCGGAAACGGATCAACCGGATTCGTCTGCACAACCGGATGAATCGGCGGCAGAATAGAGCAGCACTTGATCTGGGAAACCTACTGCTCTGACGTATCTTAGACCCCTGAAATTGACACAAAGATGCTAGCCGGTCCGATCTTGCTGTCGTCGTATGCCCACTGCGGGCAGGAGCGCTCCTTTGCGTTTGTCGATCCGGTGGACGAGGTGGTAGCCGTAGCGGAGGACGAGGTGCGTCCGGCCCTCAGCGCGGTGGAGCGGGCAGTGGAGCAAGGGCTGCACGCCGCGGGCTTTGTCTGCTACGAGGCTGCGGCCGGTTTGGACCCAGTCTTTACCACTCGCTCCGCAGGTGCGCTTCCCTTGATCTACTTTGGGCTCTTTGCGGAGCGGACGCCGGTAGCTGCACCTAGTGCTGGTTTGGGTGCCTACGAGTTGGACGAGTGGCGGCCGTCGGTGTCGCGGGAGGAGTACGAGGCTGCCATCGAGCGTATCCGCGCCTACATTGAAGCCGGCGACACGTACCAAGTCAACTACACCTTGCGCTTGCACAGTCGCTTCCAGGGCGATCCGCTGGCGCTGTACCGCGATATGGGGCAGGGGCAGGAGTCGGCGTTGTGCGCGTACTTTGACTTGGGTCGGCACGTGCTGATCTCGGCGTCGCCCGAGCTGTTCTTCCGCCTGCGCGATGGGCTTTGCACGGTGCGGCCGATGAAGGGAACCCGACCTCGGGGCCGCTTTGCCGCCGAGGACCTGCAGCGGGCCGAGGATCTGCAAAATTCCGCTAAGGATCGCGCTGAGAACTTGATGGTTACAGACATGTTGCGCAACGACTTAGGGCGTATTGCGCGAGTCGGCAGCGTGGCGGTGCCGGCCCTGTGGTCAGTCGAGCGCTATCCCACGGTGTGGCAGCTAACTTCTACTGTGGAAAGCCAACTCAAAGCCGGCGTGAGCTTGCCCGACATCTTTGCCGCACTCTTTCCCTGCGGCTCGGTGACTGGCGCACCCAAGGTGCGGACCATGGAAATCATCGCCGAACTGGAGCGCGCCCCGCGCGGCATTTACACCGGCTGCATGGGCTATATGTCGCCGGGGCCGGAGGCGTGCTTCAACGTGGCGATTCGCACGGCGCATCTCGACCGGGAGAGCGCACAGCTCGAATTTGGCGTGGGCGGCGGGATTGTCTGGGAATCGTCGGCCGCGGGGGAATACGCCGAATGTCTCATCAAGGCCGAGGTCTTGCGCGCCCGGCCGCATCCGTCTTTTGAATTGTTGGAGACGCTGTTGTACGAAGAGGGTGATTACTTCCTGTTAGAGAGACATTTAGATCGATTGTCTCAGTCAGCAGATTACTGGGGATTTTGCTATGCAGACGACTGCGTGCGGACACAGTTGCAAGACGCAGCCAACGCTATGGAGGGACGGTGCAGGGTGCGCTTGCTGCTGGCTCGCAATGGTGAAGTCCGCGTGCAGCACGAGGCGCTTACGCCGCCCAAGCGGCTGAGGGTGGTTCTTGCCGCCGAGCCGGTAGATAGCGCCGATCCCTTGCTGTACCACAAGACGACTCACCGGGATATGTACGACCGGCAGTTGGCGGCGAGCTCGGATTGCGACGATGTGGTGCTGTACAACGAGCGCGGTGAACTGACCGAGTGCTGCATCGGCAACTTGGTGCTGGAACGCGACGGCGTCCGCTACACGCCTCCGGTCGAATCTGGGCTATTAGCTGGCACCTTCCGCGCCGAGCTGTTGGCGCAGGGCCAACTCTGCGAACGCCCGTTGCCCATCGGCGAATTGGCGCGGGCCGACGCCCTTTATCTTATTAATTCAGTGCGGCGCTGGGTCGAACTGGAACTTGTGTAAAGGAGTGTATCATGTATCGCATTGGCCAAGCAGAAATCAAGCAACTACAGCAGCTATTCGACAGCGGCGCAATTTTCCGCTATGGATCGGGTGGGGAGTGCGACCGCTTTGAAAGGAATTGGGCGCGCTACGTGGGCGTGGGGCACTGCCGTATGACGCGCTCGGGGACCTCGGCGCTGTACGCAGCATTGGTGGGATTGGGTGTGGGGCCGGGGGATCAGGTGATTGTGCCCGCCTATACCTACATGGCGACCGCGTTGGCGGTGTTGGGTGCTGGGGCCATTCCGGTGATCGCCGATGTAGATAACTCCTTGACACTGTGCCCCAAGGATTTAAAGCGGCGAATTACAAAGCACACTAGGGCAATTATTCCGGTCCACATGGTCGGCTTGCCCTGCGATATGAAGCGAATTACCAAGATCGCCCGCAAACGCGACTTGCTCGTTCTCGAAGACGCCTGTCAGGCGGTGGGAGGCGGGTACGAGGGCCGGATGCTGGGCAGTTGGGGCCACGCTGGCGCGTTTAGTTTCAACTTCTTTAAGAACATGACCTGCGGCGAGGGCGGGGCGTTTGTAACCAATGCCGAGGCCGTGCATCAGCGCGGCTCGGTGGCAGTGGACTGCTGCTCGTTTTACTGGAACCCCGACGAAGAGCGCGAAGAGCTGCAATTTGCCGGCCCCAACTTCAGAGGCTCTGAGGTCGAGGGGGCCATACTCAACGTGCAATTGCGGCGGATTCGGGGGATGCTCAAGACCATGCGCGCCCACAAGCAGGAGTTGCTACAGGTCGGGCTGGAGGCGGGGTTGGAGTCGATAAAGAACAACAGCTTGGACTACGAGTGCGGTACGCACCTGGGCTTTTTGTTTACCACTGAGGACGAGGCGCGCTCCTTTTGCAACCGCTTGGCCGACCAAGGCGTGTCCTCCTTTTTGCCCATGGATACCGGCCGCCATGTCTATACGCGCTGGGAACCTATTTTGCGCTACCAAGGCGCACACCATCCGGCGCTCAATCCCTTTAAGCTACCGGCCAACCGCAAGGCACGGGTCAAATACAAGCTAGATACGTGTCAGGACTCGCTCGACGTTTTGGCACGCGCCGTGTTGGTGCCCATGCACCCGAATAATACCAAGGCCAAGCTGCGGAAGATGGGTGAAGCGATTCGGGCGGCTGCGGGTTGAGAGGAGATTGACGTGTCTGTATTCGTCGTCGATATTGCGGGCATGACAGCGTATTGGAAAGCCGAAGGAAAATTATGAACTCCAGAGAAATGACTGCCCAAGAGCACACGCAGACCGCCTTGGAATTTCTGGATGCCTCTGATCGGGAATTTGCCATCGGCGAGCGCTTACAGGCTTCGGAGAAGCTCTATGGTGCTGCCACGCATATCGTAACTGCCATTGCCCAACAGCGGGATTGGCAATACCGCAGCCACCGCGCTATGAAAAACGCCGTTTTCCGGCTGGAGCAAGAGTATAACGACCCGCTCATTCTCGCCGGATTCTTGGCGGCGGAAGATTTCCACAAGAATTTCTTCCACAATGATATGGAAGAATACGAGATTGAACAGGAACGCCCGGTAGTTCATCGCTTCGTCTCTCGGATGCTAGCCCTGATCAACGAGACTTCGAGCACCGATCCCGACCGCGCTGGCGAGGAAACAGCCCCGTAAACATTGCGGCGGCAAATCGCGCTTGGCGAGGATCAGAGATAGACGGCTTGGATCACAGTGCGGAGACGAGATATTTAACGTGGGAGCTGATGTTACGCAGTTTTCCAGAAAATCCTCGATTTCGCCCCAATATCTTGGGTCAATAGGATTTGATAAACCACAAGATAGAGAGCTACTGCGTAAGGTCAGGTGGGAGAATACTCGGCTCACTCGCCCCAGTAACTTGCGCCAACAGCTCGAAGTAACTGCGCTTGCGATCCGTGTTGGTGCCCCAGTTGACCGGGATGTTCTGATAGCCATCGCGGTAATCGCCGAAGGTTGACGAACCGCCAGCCGCGTCCCCGGGATCGAAGTACCCCCACGAAGCATAGGCCGACAGCGCAGACAGGAAGTTGTTGTCTGGCTCGTCGAATGCGAAGTGATCGTCCTCGGTGAAGAGAATCGGTTTTGCCGTGTAACTGGGCAAGGCGCGGGTTTGCTTGACCATCTCAGCGATGCGCGCCGGTTGGGTAACGCCGTTGCCGTGCAGCATGATGTAGTCCGACGCTGCCACCACATCGTCGTCCGGCACCCCACCACCACCGTACGAAGTGCCCACCAGCAACCGTCGCCCAGCTAATTCGTGGGATTGTGCCCGTTCGATGAGTTCAGCCACGCGATGCGGTTGGAGGATCTCGTGCTCGTAACGCGGGACGTTCGTCTCGTTGTTGATCTCGATCAGTACATTGCCGTATCCCGATTGCAAAACCCACTGCGTCGCCTCATCCACTGCGCGGCACACCGCGGCCTCGTCCTTCAAACGCTCGTCCTGCCCGAAGTAGAAATACCCGAGGATCACCACCATCCCCAGTCCGTCGCAGGCCGCGGCGATGCGTGCGGTCCGTTCCATGTAGGCAGGTTTCAGCGAACCGTCGGGTGCAAAAGCCGAGTTGTGCCAAGGTTGCGAAGCCGGACTTGGCAAGCCAGCCCACATCACGTCGTCGCTGGCCTCCATGCGTCGCGCCGCCATAATTTCCCGAAAACCCGCCTCGCGGTAGTACCCCGTAGGGCTCCCGCCCTGCAGATTGACCGTCACCGCCAATAACCCGTGTGCCCGATAGGTTGGTAGCTGCGCGATAAACTCGTCCGTGTTGCGCTCAGCGTCCCATTCCCCCGTGTCTGGATACGCCCAAAGTGGCCGCGTTACGGGGTTTTCGTCATCGAACACCGCGTTTGTCATGCGGCTGTTCATCAACAAACCCTCAACCTCCCAGCCGTGGTATTGCTGCCCGTTATACGTGGTGTGGCCGTTGATTAGCCAATGTTCTCCATGAGTAGTGATCTGAGTTTGAGTCGGTGTTGTCATGTTGTCCTCGGTTGGTGATTAGCGATAGACGGCTTGGATCATGGCGCGGATGAAGCCGGTGGCGAAGGCGTGGCCTTGGCGTCCACCTGTGTCGTCGGGGATGGACGGGGTGTGATCCATCATAAACGGCCCGTTAAAGCCCACCTCCTTGTAGGTCTGCATCGCCCGGTACATATCGACGTCGCCCTCGTCGATGAAGACTTCCCTGAAATCCTTGGGCGTACCGCGCACGTTGCGGAAGTGGACGTAAGCGATTTTGCCTTGGCGGCCCATGCGGCGGATGGCCTCGTACACGTCAATGCCCATTTCGGTGACGCAGCCTTGGCAAAACAGCATGGCGTTTTGGGGGCTGGGGTGGAGGGCGAAGATGCGCTCGTATTGATCTAGGGTGGAGACGATCCGCGCTGCGCCGCCCATTGGCTCGGGTAGCGGGGGATCGTCCGGGTGTAGGGCCAAGGTAACGTCGGCTTCTTCGGCCACGGGGACAATGCGCTGGTGGAAGTAGGATATGTTGGCCCACATCCCGTCCTCGTCGATGTGCTTTGCTGGATAGGCGTGGTTCTCTTTTTCGTATTCTGCGTATGTGAAGGTGCTGTAGTGGGAGCCGCCGCGGCCGGTGTCCGAGGGGGTGCGGAAGTTGCCCACGGGTTTGAAGTTGTAGCCGAGGGTCGGGACTTCGACGGTGCCCATGGCCCGGATCCAGTTGCACCACTCCTCGATTTTGGCATTTCGATCTTGTTGCGCGAGAGTGATTTCGTCCGGGCCGCTTAAGGCGGCGTTGTACAAGCGGAGGCCGTTTTTCTCGGCGCGGGCGCGGACTCCTCTCAGATACTCGACCATCTCGGGATAGGTGTGCAGGTCGAGGGGGAGGGAGTTGACGGTCAGGTAATCGACGCCAATGGCTTTGTAGTAGCTCAGGTTGTCGTCGGTGACGCGGTCGTGGGGGAGTTGGTCTTGGATGTACATGGCGGCTCCTTTGGGTTAGGTGGCTACCGCACCAGATTTTGGCTATATACACTTAGGGAAAGAAAGGCATCGTCCTCGCGGCGCGCCAATCGACCTTTCGCGGTCTTCATACAAAATTCGGGATTGCCAAAAATGCCAAAACAACTGCCCCTCGCCGGGGTTAAACAATCCGCCGAACAGATCGCCCAATGGGTCGAAAAATTCCATCGCGAGGGGTATCTGCTCGTTGAAAACGTCCTGCCGCCCGACTGGTGTGCGCAATTGCGGGCCGACTTGGACCGGGCGCTGGCGGACAATCCAAATGGACTGAACAACTACGGCGAGCGCACGAAGCTCGCGCATCGGCTATTCGAGACGAGCGCAGCGAACCTGCGCCTGTTCGATCTCGAGCCGATTGTGAGCTTCGCCGAGGCGTTGGTAGCACCGAATTGCCACGTGATTCACAACAACTCGTTCCAGACGCTTCCAGGCGGAGGCCTCTCGACGTGGCATCAGGACGACGCCCCACATTACGTCGTCACAGACGGGAAGCCGCCTATGAACGTCCACCTCCCGGTGCTGTTCTTTACGGCCAACTACTATCTGACCGATGTAGATACGCCGGCGCACGGCGGGACGGAAGTGATTCCGGGAACGCACCTGCTTGGCAAGCCTCCGGTCGAAATCGAGGGCTCCGAGTGGGAAGAGAAAATCGTCCACAACAGCGCGCCGGCGGGGAGCGCTGTCCTATTCAACAATCAGGTGTGGCATCGCGGCGGGCCGAACCGCAGTGACCGCACGCGCTACATCACCCAAGTGACGTATGCGCGCCGGATCGTCGGGCACAAATACTACCCGTTTATGAACTACCAAATGCCGCCGCATGTACACGAAAATGCGAATCCCCGGTTGAAACGGCTGCTCGGCTTCCTCGATCACGGCGCGTATGGCTAATGCGAGAGAAGGGCGGGTATAAAACCCGCCCCTACAGGCGGCTGTGTAATGGATGGACAGAACCTGAATGGAGAATCCCATGACGAACATGTATGGTAGTGTCCTAATTGCTGTACTCATCGCGTCGAGCACTGGTCTGGCTAGCGCCGAGAGCCAGTCGTCGGTTGCGATCATCACCGGCGAAATCCGGCAGCCAACTTCGCGGGAAATCACATTGGGCTACGAGTCGCCGTCGGCACTGGAAGACTCCGAGGAACGCGTCGTTCTCGACAGCCTGAATCACTTCTCCTTTGAACTGCCTGTCGTCCGAGGGACCCTCGTCAGGGCCTATTACAATGAAGTGCGGTCGATGTTCTTCGTCGAACCCGGCGACAGTCTGCACGTGGTCGTGGAGGAGGGCTTTTCCGATTCCTCCTCCTCGTTTAGCGGTATAGGGGCCGACAATAACCGCTTCTTGGTTGAATGGATGGCCGAATTTGGTCGTCTCCGTCTGGATTACGAGGGGCTGGAGGCCGAGGATTTCAAGCGCCAAGTAGATCAGCGACGTCGAGACCAGTTCGAGTTTCTGGCCGCAAGGAGTAAAGAATACGCGCTGTCGGTAGGGTTTGTCGATTATGCGGTGGCACATTTCAACTACGAGTGGGCCAGACTCCTGATTTCCTATCCGACGGAGTACTATTTTGCCAACGGCGAGGATAACAGAGACCTCCCCCCGAAGTACTACGACTTCCTGCAGGAAATTCCTCTAGTCGATGAGAAGGCTATCGGCACGATGGATTATCGCACTTTTCTGGAGCGGACCTTGGACTGGGAGGCGAGGGAACGGAGAGATGAAGCCGGACTCTTCGGCCGGCTAGGTGGAGCTATTGGCCGCCCGCCCAGAGATGGCGGGGAGTTAGACAAGATGCTCAACCCATTTAGGCTGCCCAATCTGTCCGAGATGTACGATCTATCGAAGCTGGAGTTGTCGGAGGAGACTGTGGCCCAACTCGACGCCCTGTACGAAAAGGAAGGCCGAGGGTTCAAGCTGTCGCAGATGGTCGATTTGTCGGCGGTTGGTTTGTTGTCGGCTGCTCAGGCCCGGCTCGACTCAATGTACGAAAAGAAGAGACGTCCCAAGCTCTCCCAGAGTTTTGATTTGTCGGCGTTTGGTCTTTCGGAGACTGACCAAGCCCGAATCGACTCCTTATATGAAGAGTCCAAATCCTATAGCTTCTCCTCTTCAAATAATGTAGAGGAGGCTAGAGTGGATACGACGGATGGAGCGTTGGCGTTTTACTTGCCGCCCTCAATAAGGCAGGATTCTCTGAAGAAAGAGCCACCCAAGCTCTCCGAAAAACTCGACCTATCGTGGCTGTCACAACCGGCTCGTGCTCAACTCGATTCGATGTACGAATACCCCCAGGTGCCCAAGTTGTCTGAGAGAATCGATCTATCGAGCCTTGGCCTGTCGGGGGCGGTGCAGGCCCAGCTTGATTCGATGACTACAACTACAGGGACCGTTACTCTGAAGACGTGGAATAGTTTTTCGGCAAGATACGATTTGGCCAAGGAAAAGCTGGAGGGGCGAGTGCTCTATTGGTTTCTGGCCGAAGATCTGATCCGGGGCTTCAAGCGCGGCAGCAAATTCTTTTCGTGGGCCAAGGACAAGTGGGAAGAGTTCCAAGAGAACAACCCGTACCCGGAATACACCGAGGCGGTCCAAGCGGCTCTATATAAGGCCCTGAAGCTACAACCGGGGCAACCCGCACCCGAATTTACCCTCTACGACCTCGATGGTCAGCCCGTATCGCTGAGCCAGTTCAAGGGGCAGGTGGTGGTGCTTGATTTCTGGGCAAGTTGGTGCGGGCCGTGTATAGGCGACCTGCCCGATCTCCGCAGAATCAAGAAAAAGGCGGCGGATAAACCCTTGGTCTTCCTCAATTTGTCGCTAGACACAGACGAGGCCGCTTGGCGAGAGGCGGTTGATAAACACGAGATCGAAGGCGTCCACGTGCGCGCGGACGGCTGGGGTGCGGACGTGGCCAAGTCCTATCAAGTGAACTCCTTGCCTTCGTATTACTTGGTGGACTCGCAAGGATTGATCGTAGAGCGTCTTAGGATACTACGCGATACAGACGAGATTGTGGCGACGATCGGGAAGAGCTTGTGAGAAGCTGAGCAGGACTCCCTGCAAGCCCCGGCAAATTCTTCCCGGCCTAGGCTCTTGGTACCATATATCTTTTGCAATTAATGGGTCAGCATTAAAACGCTGGCCCATTTTTTTGCCTACTAGGGAAAAAATACTTGCCTGAGCATACAGGATGTTTTATTATGTCAGTGTATCGGTATAGCGATACACTGACACTGTAAGGGATTCCTCGACGAGGAGGCACTATGAAACGCGACAGCCGGCGCACAATTACCACAAGACAGGGGCAGGACAGCTAAGGAGAGTCGCCATTGCGCATAGATCCGTCCAGCGGGGTTCCCATCTACCTGCAGATCATTGAGCAGGTGAAGTACCAGATCGCCACCAAAGTGCTCAAGCCGCACGACGAATTGCCCTCGGTGCGTGCTCTGTCGGGCCAGTACTTGATCAATCCCAATACCGTGGTGCGGGCCTATTTGGAGTTAGAGCGCGACGGGGTGATCTACAAAAAGCGGGGTATGGGGACTTATGTGGCCGAAAAGGAGGTGAGCATGAGTCAGGAGGAAAAATTCGAGATTGTGCGGCAAATGCTCGACAAAGCTCTGGTCCAGGCGACTGAACTGGGGATGAGTCCGGCGGAGATGCAGCAGCTCTTTCAGAAGCGTCTAGACCAGTTTGGCAAAGGGGAAAGCGAATCGACATGACTGATACAGCAATCGCCATCGCGGGCTTGACCCACCGCTTTGGCCAGCGCACGGCTGTGGACGATCTCCAGATAGAGGTACGCGCCGGCGCGGTCTGCGGCTTTTTGGGGCGCAACGGAGCCGGCAAGACCACGACCATCAAAATACTGATGAATCTGCTCCAACCCACGGCCGGGCAGGTGGAGGTGCTAGGGCTAGATCCAGGACGGGACGCGCTGGCGCTGTGGCGGCAGGTAGGGTACGTAGCGGAGAATCCGATCCTGTACGGGTGGATGAAGGTGCGGGAGTTGGTCTGGTTCACTGGCCAGTTCTACGAGACTTGGAATCAAAGCAAGGTCGAGGGCTTCATCGACCGTTTTGGCTTGGACCCGGAACAGAAGGTCAAGCATCTCTCTCGCGGCATGAACGCCCAACTGGCCTTGGCTTTGGCCTTGGGGCACGAGCCGCGGCTGCTGATCCTCGACGAGCCGGCCTCGGGGCTGGACGTGGTGGTGCGGCGCGACTTTCTCGAGAGCATCATCGGGCTAATCCAAGAAGAGGGCCGCACGGTCTTTCTGTCGTCGCATCTGGTGCACGAGGTGGAGCGGGTGGCCGATCGGGTGGCCATTATCGAGGCGGGTCGGCTGCAAGTGGAAGGGACGGTGGATGAGGTGAAACAGTCGGCTAAGCGGGTGGTGGTGCGCTTGGCGGAAGATGCGGGCGAATTGACTGGTATTTCCGGTTTGCGGGAGGTGCGGGGCGAGGGGGCACAGCGGCTGTTGACGGTAGTGGGATACGGCGCAGAACAGGCCGCCCAGATAGAAGCACAGGGCGGCCGGATTGCGGACGTGATGGATCTGAGCTTAGAGGATGCTTTCGTCGCCCACGTCCACGACGCGGAAGGAGGCCAATCGTGAATCCGCTACGGGTGTTGATCTGGAAAGAAGGGCGCGAGGCTAGCTACAAAGTCGCCATTGGTGTCTGTTTGGGGCTGTTCGTAGGGCTGATCCCTAAAGACGACTTGGATGATTCTGCCTTTCTGGTAGGCCTGTTCGGTGCTGTGCTGATGGGCATGGATGTGGTGGCTGGCGAGCGAAGCCGGGGGACGTTGCCCTTTCTGTTTATCCGACCACTGGATCGAGGCTGGTTGATGGGGGTGAAGTTTGTGGTGGGGGCCGTCGGGCTGCTGGCCGTACTGGCCGCGTACTGGGCCGGAGTGTACCACGGGCTGTCGGAATGGGGCAATCCCCAACTCCTGTGGGGCTTGCTCTGGGAGCCGGGCACCTCTTTCTCCCTGTATGAGGAGGTGATTTTGGCGGATGTTGGATACGGCCGCATCCTGCTGCTGTGGTTCTTCCTTTTTTTGAACCTGTACACGGCAGTATTCCTAGCCTCGATGATTGCCGACCGTACTATCAAAGCAGCAGTGGGCGGTGTGATAATTGCTTGGGTCGCGTTCTCCTTCTTGGGATTTACAATGTTCCTACTTCCCGAAGATGTAGTCTGGTACTATCTGTCGGAAGTCTTCATGCCTGGGTTAGACCGGGATGTCGCGATACTGCGGCATGCCTTCGACCCCATGCTGATACTGGTTAAAATCGCGACAGCCGTCCTATTGGCAGCCGGCGCGATCTTGTGGGCGCGGTGGGGGTTGAGCGTTCAAGGAAGCAGGTGGTTCCAGTGGGTCGTGGGTGCGCTTGTTCCGATTTATGCAGTCGTCATCGTGCCTGTCGCGTTCTCCCATAATTCGCAAGAACCGGTCGAGCCAGTGGGTCACCTACCTTATGAGGTGCCCGTCGTAGATCTGGCGCTACAAGATAGGTCCGCGGTGGTGCTGTTGGAGCGGGGGGTGAGCGTGGTGGATGTGGCGGACTGGCGGGCACCGAGGGAGAGCGGCCGGGCGGAAATAGAGGGCTGGCGGCTCTGGCGGCTGGCTCTGTCCGGCTCGACTGCCTATGTCTGGGGGTCGGCCGAGGCGCAAGACAGTGTGGGGGTCGCCGTATTCGATCTCAGTCAGCCCGAACATCCCCAACTGCTATCACAGCGTTTCCTCTATCCCATTGAGGCGGGTCACACCTTGTGGCTGGAGCACACTCCTAGGCTGGTGGGGTGGGCTGCATGGGAGGGGCATCTGTACGCCGGTCTGCTTGGGAACGAATCGCTTGAACTGCACAGTTTTGACGTGCGGGAAGGCGGTCTGCCTCAATCGGTCCACGTGCTGCCGATCGCAGAGCGGGTTAAACACGTCTGGAACAACAACTATGAGATGCGCTTGGACGGCCCGCATGCCTTTCTGACTTTGGGCCACGATTTCGTCGTCCTCGATCTAACCGATCCTCGTCGGCCTGAAGAGTTGAGCCGGACGCCCCTGCGCCGCTTTGGTCCCTCCAAGCGGTATGAGGAATCCGTTGAAAAACTCCATCGCCAGCTAGCTCCCGGAGTGCTACCAGACTCTGTCGCGCTCCAACTGAGGCTGAAAGGGGCCTACCGGGGACTGCAGGAACTGGAGGCGCGCCGGTATGGAACCTACGGCGAGAGAATCTACCGAATTGCTGTGCCGCCGGGTCTGGGCCCCATCTCGCTGAGCGGTGACAAAGCGTATGTCCAGCGGCACTGGCCCCAAGAACTGGCTGTGCTGGACATAGGCGATCTACGGAGGCCGGTGGAGGTCGATTATGTTGCTAGGGAATATTTCTCTGGTGGATTGACCTTCCTCGGCGGTATTGCCTACTCCCGGAAATGGTCTAAGATCGAGGCCCATTCCATGGTCGGGTACGGTGCCTTAGCCTGGCTGGCGGAACTAGACTTTGTAGAGAAGAAAGGGAATTCGCGCATTTACGAGTCCTACGACCCTACCCCCTATTTAGCCTCCCAATCCAATAACCTCGTCTTGGCGGACGATCATATCTGCGCGGTTATGAGAGACAACCTCGTCGTCTTCGAGGCCCTGCAGGACGACTGAGGAGCATTGCCGACACTCATTTGGAGGATGATATGAAACTCATCGGAGCCCGCGCCATCTTGAACGAAATTGCGGTCCAATCCGTATAAATGACAGTTGTTAAACCTAAATTTTGGAGGAAGTTCATGATGAACACATACGGTAGCGTCCTAATGGCCATACTCATCGCGTCGAGCGCTTGTCTGGCCAGTGCTCAGAGCGAGTCATCGGTTGCGATTATCACCGGCGAAATCAGGGACCCAACTGCGCGGGAAATAACGTTCAGCTACCAGCCGCCGTCGGCGCTAGGAAGCGGTGAGGAGCGCGTCGTGCTCGACAGCCTGAACCACTTCGCCTGCGAACTGCCCGTCATCCGAGGGGCCCTCGTCAGGGCCTATTGCGAGGACGGACGGTCGATGTTCTTCGTCGAACCCGGCGACAGCCTGCACATCGTCGTGGAGGAGGGCGCTTACTCGTTTAGCGGCCCCAATGCGGACAACAGCCGCTTCATGGCCGAGTTGCTGCCGCGCCTTCGCGGCCCTCGCTTGGACTACGAGAATCTGAAGGTGGAGGACTTTTCGCGCCAAGCGGACCAGTCGCTGCAAGATCAGTTGGCATTCCTAGCTAAAAAGCGCGAAGAATACGCGCTCTCGCCGCGTTTCATCGACTATGCGACGACTTACTTCAACTACGGGTGGGCCAGACTCATGATTTCCTACCCAACGGAGGACCGCCGTGCCAACGGCCACGACAACAGGGAGATCACCCCAGAATACTATGACTTTCTCAAGAAAATTCCCTTGGTCAACGAAAAGGCCATAGGTGTGGGAAATTATCGCGTCTTTCTGGGGCGAACCTTGGACTGGGAATTGGACAAGGCACCTAGATCATCTGCACCGTCCGAAATATGTGCCATATTGGGTTTGGCGTTGTCGGAGGAGACCGAAGCCCAACTCGACTCCCTGTACGAGAAGGAGGGGCGGCGGCCCAAGCTGTCGCAGATGGTCAATCTGTCAGCGGTTGGTCTGTCGCCAGCGTCCCAAGCCCACCTAGAATCTCTCTACAAGAAAAAGAACGCACTCAAGTTATCCCAGATGTTCGATCTGTCGGCGGTTGGTCTGTCGCAGACCGTCCAAGCCGAGCTCGACGCATTCTTTGAAAAGAGTGGCAGAGCCTATAACATCACCTCTTCAAGCAAAGAAGAAGTGGCTAAGGTGGATACGACGGGTGGGACGTTGGTTTTCCGCCTGCCTGCCGGTCTGCCGATAAACGAACAGATGGAGTCCTTCAGTAAGACGCTAAAATTATCCGAAATAGTCGATTTGTCAGCGGTTGGTTTGTCGTTGTCAGCCCAAACCCAACTCGACTCCCTGTACGAACATCGTCAGCCGCTCAGACTGTCCGAGAAGGTTGATCTATCGGGCTTGGGGCTATCGGCGGCAGTACAGGCCCAACTCGATTCGATATATGCTACAGGACGCTGGACCGTCTGGCGTTTTCCGAAAATGTACGATCTAGCTAAAGAAAAACTAGAGGGGAGAGTACTCTACTGGTATCTGGCCGAAGGGCTGATTCGTAGCTTCAAGCGCGGCAGCGAAGTCTTTGAGTTGGCCCAGCGTCAGTGGGAAGATTTCCAGCAGAGCAACCCGTACCCCGAATACACCAAGGCCGTCGAGGAGGTTCTATATGAGGTGCTCAAGCTACAATCCGGGCACCCCGCGCCCGAATTCACCCTCCACGATCTCGATGGTCAGCCCGTATCGCTGAGCCAGTTCAAGGGGCAGGTGATTCTGCTCGATTTCTGGGCGAGTTGGTGCGGGCCATGTATCGTTGACTTGCCCGATCTCCGCAAAATCAAGGAAAAGACGGCTGCCCTGCCGGTCGTTGTCCTCAATCTGTCGTTGGACGAGGATGAGGCCGCTTGGCGAGAGGCTATCACCAAACACGGAATCGAAGGCGTCCACGTGCGCGCTGACGGCTTTGGCTCGGAGGTGGCCAAGTCCTATCAAGTGAACGCCTTGCCTTCGTATTACTTGGTGGACTCGCAAGGGCTGATCGTAGAGCGTCTTAGGCGAATGAGCGATACAGACGAGATTGTCGCGACGATCGAGAAGAGCTTGTGAGCAAGCTGAGCGTGCGTCCTAACTGCAAAAAGCCCATTCTCCCGCGTGTTGCAGAGCCAGACCGGCGTGGTTAGCTTGCGAATGTAGTACATCCCAAGGAGAAAAGGCTATGAAAGCGCTCGTCGTGCTCGTCGCGTTGGTATGGATGGGGACGTCTTGTTCCGGTCCGACCACGAGTACGGATATGGTATTCGACTCTGCCACCGAAGGGCCGGCGACCTTTGCACAGGTGCAAGAGACGATATTCGACGTTTCCTGCGCTTTGAGTGGCTGCCACAGCGACAGTGCCTGGCCCAACCTGTCGGCCGGCCAAGCATACGACAATATCGTCGATGTGGAGAGCAGCCGTGGCATCGCGCTGGTCGAGCCGGGCGATCCAGACAACAGCTACCTGTATCTCAAACTCTTGGCAGACGCCGATATCGATGGAGCCCGCATGCCTCCTGGCGGGCCGTACCTGACGCCGAACGCGCTCGAAACGGTGCGCGCTTGGATAGAAGATGGGGCTCCCAACGATTAATTTGTGCTGGGTAACTTATATGCGCTGGCTCATCCCGTTCCTGATCTGCTCACCCTTGGCCGTCGAAGGCGGCGAATGGCATGTCGATAAAAAGGCCGAGGGCAACCAAGTCGCGTTCACTTCCAAAGTGGTAGCCCTCACTTTTACCGGCACGACCGATAAAATCGACGGCTTTATCTATTGGGAAGGGGAGTCGCTTTTTGCGGCCAAGGACCAACTGCATTTTGAAGTAGATTTAGCCAGCTTTGATACGGGCATTGGCAAACGGGACCGCGACATGCGCCAAGTGCTGGACACGGATAAGTGGCCCAAGGCCGTGTACAAAGGGGAGATCGCCGAATACACCGCCGTCGATTCCACGGTGGTCGCCTATCGCGTCAAAACCAAGGGGATTTTGTCGCTACACGGGGTGGACCGCGCCGTAGAAGTGCCCGGTACTGTGGTGGTGGAAGAGGGACGCTCGAAGGTCGAGGCGGCTTTTACCATTAAACTAGCCGACTACAACATCGAGGCACCCTCCTTGGCGGCCTTTGTCAAGGTGAGCGAGGAAGTTGCCGTCGAGGTCTCGTTCTACTTAAAACACGTACAATAGGGCAGGAGGGATTGACTGTGAACATTCGCGTCTTGTGGTTGGGAGTGCTGCTGCCGGCGTTGGCCGGTGCCCAGCCGTCGTGGCAGGCGACCATGCCGATCAAAACCCGCTTGGAGCTATTCAGCGCGATCAGGACGGCCAATTATCCCACTGCAGAAACGCTGTCCCAAGGCGATTTTCACTACGAGATTTCGCACCGCTTTCTCCCGCCTATTGACGAGGGGTACAAGGCCAATTTCGGTTTTGATGGGCCAGCCAATATCCGCACCTCGCTTAGTTACGGCCTCAGCGATCGGCTGATGGCGACCTTGGGGCGGAGTAATATGCTGGACAATTTGGACTTGCAGTTGCAATACCATTGGCTGCAATTTTCCCACGAGCGCTTGCCAGCGGTCTTGGCCCTAAACATCGGCGTGGCCTGGAACACGGAAATGCCAGCTATTGTCGATCGCCAGGCGGCTGCGGCTGACAATTTTCAGTACTACGGGCAATTGATTGTCAATGCGCTGCTGGACGAAAAGTTGGGCATCGGGTTGGTGCCTTCCTATCTGTACAACAGCGCCATTTTCAGCGTCGAGACGCAATACACCTTTACGCTGGGAACGTATGTCCAGTATTACTTCAACGATACGTGGGGCGCGTGGTTGGAGTACAGTCCGACCCTGACCGGCTATCAGGGCATTTTACTGCCGGGCGAAACAGGCCGCTCGCACAATTCGCTGGCTTGGGGCCTGTCCATAGATACAGGGGGGCATACCTTCTACATTTTCGCCACCAACAATACGCGCCTTAGTCCAGCCCAGTACTTGGTGGGAGCACCCGACGAAGCGGGCCCTGACAACTGGCGCATGGGCTTTGGGATTACGCGCTTTTTGTAAGGCTCTGCGACGCCCGCTGCTACAACGGCCACTGTTTTGCCGACCACGGCTTGGCCCACGGGGGCCTGACCCCAGACGAGGTAGAAATCCCGCTGTTGCTGTTCTATTTTTGAACCTTGGCCTGAAAAACCATGGACCCGACCGCCCCGTGAATTTCATCCGCCAGTTCTATCGTCTCGTCCGTCCCCAACGCACCCTCCTAGCCCTGACCATTGGCTGCGGATTCCTCTTTGTCGCCGCGAACCTGTTGCCTCCCTTAGTCATCCGTCGCCTCATCCAATGGCTCACCGAAGGGGGTGGCTCCTCGGCTGGTTTGCTGAAGCTATCCCTCTTGCTGCTGGGCACCTACCTGATCCGGGGCTTGGTGCGCTACGGCTATGGCCTGTACTCGCACATGGCCGCCTATCAAGTCATGCACCGGCTTATGATTCGGGTGTACCGCCATTTGCAACGGATGCCGCATCGCTTTTTCCACCAGCGCCGCACCGGCGATCTTATGGCTCGCTCCATCAACGACGTGGAGACTGTGGAGGACTTTATCGCCCACGGCATTCCCGAGACCTTCATCGCCTTGGTCATTCCCGGTGCCATGTTGACCGTGCTGTTCATTCTCGACGCTCGCCTCGCCCTCATCGCGCTGCTGCCCATCCCGCTGACCGCCTTCCTCGTCTTTCGCTACGTCTCGCGGGTGCGGGGCATGTGGGCCGGAGTGCGGGGCGGCTTGGGCGAGCTGGTGGCCCAAGTGCAGGACTACCTCTCCGGCGTCTCGGTCATTAAATCGTTCGTCCAGGAAGAGCGCTGCGCCCGCAGCATTGAGGCCCGCAGCCAGATCTTCCGCGACCGCATGATCGACGCCAACAAGATCTCGATTATTCCTTCCGGCCTAATCGAAGGAGCCGGTGGGGTAGGGGTGGTGCTGGTGATTTGGGCGGGGGGCACTGATGCACTGCAAGGCGGCATTTCCGTGGCTGATCTGTTTGTCTTCGTTGCCTATATGGCGCATATCTACGAGCCGTTCCTGCGCTTGGCCTCCATCAACGATGTGCTGCAGAAAGCGGCTTCCAGCACCGAGCGGGTCTTCGCCTTGCTGGCGCAAAAACCTACTATCGTTGACGCGCCCAATGCCGTGGCTCCAGCCCATTTGGATTGGTCCTTGCGCTTTGATCGCCTCACTTTTGGCTACGAGCCGGACCAGCCCGTGTTGCACGATATTGATTTCCAAGCAGAAGCCGGACAGGTGGTGGCCTTGGTCGGTCCCACGGGTGCTGGCAAGAGTACCATTGCCGCCTTGGTGCCGCGCTACTACGACCCGCAAAGGGGCCGAGTCGAACTGGGAGGGCGCGATGTGCGGGGCCTGCCCTTGGACTATCTGCGCGGCCACATCGCCTCCGTCCCCCAAGACGTCTTTCTCTTCCACGGCACCGTGCGCGACAACATCCTCTTTGGCCGCCCCGAAGCCAGCCAAGCCGACATGGAGGAAGCGGCCCGAGCGGCCAACGCCGAGGAATTCATCCGCGATTTGCCCGAAGGCTACAGCACTTTGATCGGCGAGCGCGGCGTGCGTCTGTCGGGTGGGCAAAAACAGCGTCTGTCCATTGCCCGCGCCTTGCTCAAAAACGCCCCGGTCCTACTCCTCGACGAGGCCACTTCCTCGGTGGACACGGCAACTGAGGCCCTCATCCAAGAAGCCGTCCAGCGGCTCATATACAATCGCACCACCTTGGTCATTGCCCATCGCCTGTCCACGGTGCGCCGGGCCGATTTGATCTTGGTACTGGACCGAGGCCGCATTGTCGAGCACGGCACCCATGAAGCCTTACTCGCTAGAGGCGGTCTCTATACTCACATGGTTCAGGCCCAGGAATTGACCGGTGCGCTGGTTTAAAACCGGCTGCTCACGATCACGGCTTTGGCATCGCCGCACCAGCGCAGGACAATGACCAGCCCAGCACCGACAAGAAGCTCGGCAGGTGTGGGCGGCACTTGCCCTGTAAATTGGTAAGGGCAGGGTCAATAGGCGACGGCGATGGTGCGCAGGGTGGTGTCTGCGCCCGCGTCGGCCCCTAGGTCTATGCGATAGAGATAGGCACCTGGTCGCACCAGGTTGCCAGCCGCATCGCGACCGGTCCAGCTAAAGACGTAGGTTGCGCCTTGTACAGTCGGTGGCGGGAGTTCGGATACTGGGCGTCCGGCTAGATCGTAGATCAGCACCCGGGGCGTCTGCTTCGTCACCTTGAAGGCGACGAAGCGGATCAGGACCTCGTCGTTGACACCATCGCCATTGGGGGTCAGCACCGGGGAGGAGAGCGAGAGCTCGTCGATGAGCTTGGTGGCGTCCGCTAGGGCGGGCAACATGACTATATTGGCACGGCGCGTTTCCGCCTCGACCGATTGCCACAAGCCGGGCCGTTCGCTCGAACCTAGATTGAGGCCGAAGAGCGTGGCGTTTTGCACCACGCGGGTGGTGAAACTGATCTGGATTGAGTCGGATGTAACGGCGAAGGGCAGGCCGATGTGCAGGGTGTCGGCGCGGATGTTGACAAAGGACGGCTCGACGGTCTCGCCGCCTATTTGCACATCGATGTTTGATGCCACAGCAGGTAGATCAAAGCGCATCAGGTCGAACCCCAAGTCCTCGGGGTCGCTTGTGGGCAAGACCGAATAGGTGAAGCGGGTGTCCTCGTTGGGCTGGGCGGTTCTGGGCTCGATGCGACCCAGTACGCCCAGCAAGAGCGCGTCCTCATACGCAATGGATAGTGCGGAGACTTCGGGTGCTACTTGCGGATCGTCGGTCGAGAGGATCATCTCCAACTGCATAAAGCGGCGCGGGCTCTGCGATTTGAAGGCTTCGCCGGAAAAGGTGTATTCCTCGCTCCACTCGTCCCAGTCTTCGCTTACTACAACGGTTGTATCGACCGGCCCTCTGAGCACTTTCGGTGAACTGAGCCATTTTTCTTCTGTAACAATCTCACCGATCTTGTTGTGAAAAGTATAGACTGCGCCTTGGGTATTGCCCGAGCGCGAACGCAGTTCGATGCGCGTTCCGGCGGGAAGATCGGCGTCCCATGAAAGGTTGCTGATGACTTTCGGGCGTCCATCACCGGCGGCTTCTCCAAGGTTGATGAAGGGGGAGCGCAGAACGACTTGGGCGGGATGGCCTGAAGAAAATAGCATCATCTCAGACCAACGCGAACTCCAGCCCTGAGTCGTTTGGGGGTGCCAGAATAGATAGCGGATTGGGCGCGGTTTGAAAGCATAGCGCAGATAGCGCAGGGGCGAGAGGTCGGGTTGCACGATGAGAGGGGTGAAGTCGAAGGCTGCGGGAGTGGGTAGCTCTGAGCTAATTAGCCGCGTGCCATCCGAATGCAAGAAGTTGAATCCCCGAGGCGCGCTGGCCAGGCTACCGACAGTACCCTCACGGGGGCTGAGCGTGTAGATGAAGAGGCCGTCGAGCCAGAATGTGGCACCGAGGTCGATGTAAAACCAAGTGCCCTGTTCCTGCCAGGAGCGGACCCTTCCTTCATAGGCAACGGGAATGATGGCGTTGCCGGTGTTCATGTCCGCGTCGAGGATATCTTCGTTGCCGCGGGCGGTGAGCCCGTCTATGACGGTGCCTCGGCGCAGCGTACCTAGGCTTATATTGTCGCCGACGGCGATGACCTCGATCTCCGCTAGGGCACCTTCAGGATCGATGGCTTCGACATTGAAGTTGACATATTGGACGAGACGGAACTGGGCGATGTCAGCGGGTTCAATGTCGAGATTGGGATCGATGACCTGAGCACTGTCTTGTAGGTCGAATGACAGAGGGATGACGATGGAAGTGTCTTGGTTGGGCTGGGTAGTGAGATAGACTGGCCGGTAGAGGAATACGTCTTTCAGTGGATCGGAGGTTATGCCGGTGGCGGTGAAAACCGTGAACTGGCGGAAAGGTCTGGCACCATCTTGGTCGGGAAATTCGAGGCGGATCTCCTTGGCGAGTACGGCGCGGCCGAGGTCTATTTGCACAAACCAGTCGTCGAGGATGTCGCTGGGGGAAGCCTGCCAAAAGGTTGTGGGATCGCCATCGATGATCCGTCCGGCGGCATCTGGATTGCTGCCGGCTTTCCAGACGCCACCCGCTACGTTGTCGCCCCGCGAGCGAGTGGGATGGGTAAATAGAGGAGCATTCGTAGTCGCGTTGATATCCTTGCGAAATTTGACCAGTTGCAGTTGGCCGGCGTCCCCGAACTCGACTAAACCGTAGGGTATTTCCCAAGCCGACCACGCGGCGGCGTTGTCAAAACGGAGATCCTCGGCACCGATAGCTGCGGCAGAACAGAGGATACAGATTAGTAGAGACCGCACAGGTTGTTCCATTAGTAGGCGATGCCCAGCGTCAGCAGTTGTTTTGTCTGGGCCATTTCGGTTAGTAGCGAGACGGAGAGCAGGTAGAAGCCCGGTGCCAATAGTTGGCCCGTTTGATCGCGGCCGTCCCAGCCGAGTTGGCGGGATCCCGATCCCTGCAGGCCTTGCTGGATATGGGCGACTCGCCGGCCGTCGAGCGCATAAACTTCTAATGCTACGGGAACTGGAGTGGTGAGGCGGAACAGGGAATAGCTGATATCCACCTGATCGTGGATGCCATCTCCGTTGGGAGTCAGCACTGGAGTGGAGAGGGTAATCGATTGGATGAAATTGGGCGACCTACTCGCGGCAGCCAGCACCTGTAGGCTGCTTGTCGAGATCGCCTCGCTAGCATCGCCGGGCGCGATCGGTTGGGGCAGGCTTTCGCTGTTAGCGTTAAATATGTCACCAGCAAAAGTAGCGGCAAGTTCGAAAACTTCGCTGGCGAATACTACGCGTATGGGAGCATTGTTGGTACGGGACATTTTTTCGCTCAGGTGAATGATCAGGCCGTCTTCTCTTTCTATTATTTGGGCCGGATCAACTGGGGCAGATGGCGAGCCCATTGCTAGGCTGCGGAAGGTAGCTTTGCTGCCTGTGTAGATCCGCAGTGCGTCGAAGCCTAGTTTGGTCCCATCGTCGAATTCGGCGCGAACTTCGTAAACAAATTCGGTCTGTTGACCCAATTCCACTTCGGTGATGCCCCTCGTTGGTTGCAGATCGTCAAGCTTAGCCACTTCGGCGTAAACTTCATCAGCCAAGAGCGGGGCCGTCTCGATCCACAGCGAGTCGAGACGTATCCATGCGTCGAAGTCTCTGCTTTCCAATGCAAGATTGAGTTGTAGGTGCGATCCGCTTCTAAGTCTGAGATTGTCTCCAGATTCGATAAAAGGTACCGACCAGAAGGACCAGTTTTCACTATCGTAACCGACCGGGGCGCGTAGGCCGGGTTGGGGTTCGCGGTTGAACGGCGGCGTGAGCGCCTCATAGGCTGCGCGCGACACTTCTTTTTCGCGGCCGAGATCGGTGAATTCGTTGTAGGTCGCGGGATCGTCGTCGCGGCCGACGCGAACTTCGGCTCTGAGCCAGACCGAAGCGTCGGGGGCCTCCACGGCTACTCCGTCTTCGAGGCGCAGGGCTGTGGCCGACCAATGCAGGCGACCGAAGTTGACAACCTCGCCGAGATCGATGATTTGGCTGAGATAGACGGCCCTTAGCGGCACGCCTTGGGCGAATACTTCAAAACCGCCGATGGATCCCTTTAGCGCCTGGGCTTGCACTCCCTCGCTGCCGCAGTCTTGGCAGGTGTTGACCGCCTCTGCATCGACCACTGACAATTGTCGTCGCCAGCGGAAGTACCGTACGTATTGCCGTGGGAAGTCGGCATGGACGGTGGGATCGAGGTTTTCGGTCGCGTTGGCTATCATTTGCTGGAAGGGTTCGTAGCCGGCAAATTGCCAAGATTCTGGGCAGTTGTCCGGCAGCCAGATCCCGACATTGTTGACGCAAAAATCCTCGCCGCCAAATTTGCTGGCAGGTCCAACTATGGCTGGCTCTGATTCGCCGCCAATGGAGATGTCGAAAGCCGGGGTGGCATCGGTGTTCAGTGGGGTGCCATCGGAGCGAAAACCTTGGGAGGGCGTAAAGAATCCGAACCGCAAAGCGGGGATCGGCACAGCGGTATCGAAGGTGTAGAACAGGTCCTTTATGCCTTCCGAGCGGGGTGCGTTGTAGGTGGTGGAGTCCGCGTCGACTAGTAAGACGCCACTCTGCGTTGGGTCGCCGCCCCGGCCATTCCACCGCTTCCAAACGCGCGGCATATAGCCATCGACATAGCTGAGATTCCGCACGCCGGGAACGCGCCAGAATTGCCAGTTTTCCAGCAGGGGAAGGAGGTTTTGGTCCGGCTGTAGATAGCGCGGTTGGATCGAACCGGGGACGTTGGCAAAATCAACTAAAACCTGCAGGGAGTCGCCTTGGTCCCAAGCTAGGCCGCTGCCGCCGATCTGCCACTTTTCAATCTGGGCGTGGCCGACCGTGGCTGTGAGGACCAAGACCAAGACCAAGAGCCAAGCATCGCGCATTGGATAGTATTTCCGCTAGGAGTAACACTAACGGGGAAATATAAAGAATGAGATAAGGTGGGGCGATTTTTTAGGCTTGTTCGCATCGCTGGCGTCCCGGCGCTTTTCGCCCGGACGTCTCGATGGGCATTCAAAGAGGAGTGCTCTCTTCGGGTGCTGGCTCGGCCACCACCTGCATGACCGGCCCCGCGCCAGCGGGATTGGCTACTCGCACTTCAAACGCGTACTGCACGCCGTTAGCCACGCCTTCTATTGTATGACTTCGTGCCGCTGCACCTCCGGCCACCGGCTCCCACGCCGACCACGCACCCCACACTGGACGACCGCGCCATTCATAGCGCGTCAGCACCGGCCCCTCACTCGCGGCTGCCGACCACGTCAGCACCACCCAACCGTCGCCTGCCACCGCCTGCAATCCGTCCGGCGCGAACAGTCGCCCCGGCGTGGCCAAGCCCCACGCCGCATCGCTGGCTCTCCTCGCGTTGACCGCCCGCACCGCCACCGCATACGGCTGCCCATGCCGCAACCCGCCGACGGAAAACGAAGACGCCGCCCCCATCGGTGCCGCTATCCCCGCAGAGGTCCAATCCAACAGCCGCTCGGCTCCTTCGTAGAGTTGGTATTCATAGCCGGTTACAGCGGACGTTGGCTTGTTCACCAACACGTGCAGCCGACCCGAAGTCTCCATCGCCGACAACGCGCCAGCATACACCGATACCTCCGGCGCATCCGGCGGCGCGGGTGCTTCGGCATTGCGCTTGCTCGCCCGGAACACGTCGCGCAGGTGATGGACCACGCCGCGCAACGCCCAGCCGACTACATCCTTATAGAAGTGGACCACCGACCGCACCATCCCCCCGACCGACTCGGCTTGGGTGGAGGGAGTCTGTTCGGGCGCGGCCAGCACCGGCATGGTGTTGCTTTCTTCTACATCAATCACCTGCACGCGCACCGGGTAGGGGGTGGCCAAGGCGGGTGGGTCGGGGACGGTGGCGACCACACTCACCTGATAGTCGTTGTCGGTGGGCGGGACGTCGGCGGGCTGTTCGTAGTCGGGTATGGCTCGGAACATGAGGGTCATCGTCTGGTTCTCTTTATCAGTCGTGAAGGTGAACGCTGCGACATCGCGTCCGGCCAGCGACCATATAATGGGATTGCCTTGGGCATGGCGAGCGGTGTAAGTGGCGACCGGATCGGGGCTGTTTTCGGCAAAAGAGATGCGTTCGAGGCCGATGATCCGCGGCGGGGTATAGGCGGTTGGGTCGTCGGAGGCGGGCTTGGACAACTCGGCTGAGGCTTCGACGGTGAGATCCGCCGAACCGCTCGCCGAAGGGTTAGCGGCTCCGGCGGCGAGCAGGCTGGCTAGTGCCGTCAGGATTAGGCGCATTTTCCTCTTCCTTTTCATGTTCGATCTTCCTTCTTGAGCAATGAAAGCAGTCGGTTCTATCGGCGGGCGGCCCGGTAGCGGGTTAGCCTTCGTGGTTGAAGGCTAACCCGCTCGGTTCAACTACTCCGGTCCGCTTGTACTCTTAGGCCGTCGCGCTGGGATACCGATGCGCCCGGCTATAGCACCGATGACGAAACCGGATGCCGCCGAGGGAGCCGAAGGGCCCCCGGGTGCGATAGCCAGCCGCCTCTTCACGTTGATCGTCAGACTTTCCGAATCGGTGCCGTACGCGTTGCTCGCGTTGATCGACGCCGAGAAGGTGCCCGGACTGTTCGGCGCGGGGCCAGCAAAGCCGCGGCCAGAGGCCGTAGCCCACGACGGCGGCGAGACCTTGTAGGTGATCGGTTTCGTACCACTGGTCGCCGCCGGAAACGTGAACGAGCAATACTCATTCACGTAACAGGTGATGCTGCTGACCGAAGCCAACACCGGCCGATACCCACGTTTTTTCACGTTGATGGTCAGGCTTTCCGAATCGGTGCCGTACGCGTTGCTCGCGTTGATCGACGCCGAGAAGGTGCCCGGACTGTTCGGCGCAGTACCGGCAAAGCCGCGACTACCGGAGGCTTTCGCCCACGACGGCGGCGAGACCTTATAGGTGATCGGGGCCGTGCCGCTGGTCGCGGCCGGAAACGTGAACGAGCAATACTCACCCGCGTAACAGGTGATGCTGCTGACCGACGGCAGCACCGGGGCGACCCCGGCGACCGGACGCCTTTTTATGTTAATAGTCAGGCTTTCCGAATCCATGCCGTAGGCGTTGCTGGCATTCAGCGACGCCGACGCCGTGCCCGGACTACTGGGTGCAGTACCAGAAAAACTGCGGCCGGAGGCTTTCGCCCACGACGGCGGCGACACCTTGTAGGTGATCGGGGCCGTACCCTTACGGGCCGCCGGAAACGTAAACGAACAATACTCATTCACGTAACAAGTGATGCTGCTAACTGACGGCAACACCGGGGCAACCCGGGCGACCGGACGCTTTTCTATGTTAATGGTCAGGCTTTCCGAATCCATGCCGTAGGCATTGCTGGCATTCAGCGACGCCGACGCCGTGCCCGGACTACTGGGTGCCGTGCCAGAAAAGCTGCGACCGGAGGCCGTAGCCCACGACGGCGGCGACACCTTATAGGTGATCGGGGCCGTGCCCTTCTTGGCCACCGGAAACGTGAACGAGCAATACTCATTCACGTAGCAGGGGAGCGGACCCACCGGAGCCAACACCGGGGCGACCCCGGCGACCGGACGCTTTTCTATGTTAATAGTCAGGCTTTCCGAGTCGGTGCCGTAGGCGTTGCTAGCATTGAGCGACGCCGACGCCGTGCCCGGACTACTGGGCGCAGTACCAGAAAAACTGCGGCCGGAGGCTTTCGCCCACGACGGCGGCGACACCTTGTAGGTGATCGGCTCTGTGCCACGGGTCGCCACCGGAAATGTGAACGAGCAATACTCACCCACGTAACAAGGGAGCGGACCCACCGGAGCCAACACCGGGGCCACGCCCGAATCGGTGGTGAAGGTCGTGGTGGTAGTACTGCCCGCGCCACGGGTGCCGACCGCCCACACATCGACCGAGTAGCGGCGACCGGATTGGAGCGAGGAAAAGGAGGCACTGGTTGTCGTGGTGGTCTGGATCGGGCCGCTGTCGAGCCGGTAGCGGTAGGAGCGGACCTTGGCGGCGCGGGCGTTGCCAGGCGGCTTCCAGCTTGCTTGGCCGCTGGTTCGCCCCGTCGAACGGCTCGCAAGGTCGCGCACGGCGAGCGGTATTGGATCAAGGACCTTCTCGTCCACATCGGTCACGCGCACGGTTACGGTCTTCGACGGCGACCACAGCACCCCATCATACGTCTTGAGCGTGGCTGTATAAACCGTGATACCACTCTCGTAGTCCGGCGCATTTTGGAAGCTCAGCGCACCGCCACTAATGGCGAACGTGCCCGAAGGCGACACGGTCCAACCCAGCGCATCGCCGTCTGGATCAGTCGAGATATAAGTGCCGATCGCCGTCGTATTCTCGGCCACCGATACCGTATGCGGCCCCGAAGGAGCCGACGGACGCTCGTTGACATCGGTCACGCGCACGGCTACGGTCTTCGACGGCGACCACAGCGCTCCATCATACGTCTTGAGCGTGGCCGTATAGACCGTCTTGCCACTCTCGTAGTCCGGCGCATTTTGGAAGCTCAGCACACCGCCACTAATGGCGAATGTATCCGATGGCGATACGGTCCAACCCAGCGCATCACCATCCGGATCAGCCGAGATATAAGTGTCGATCGCCGTCGTATTCTCGGCCACCGACACCACCCCCGGCCCCACCGGAGCCGATGGCGGGCGATTCACCCGCGACGGTGGGGCCGCCCGCACCGCCGCGGTGGTCGCGCTTTCGGCGCGCTGGTTAGTACCATTCGCGTCGGTATAGCGTACCGTCGCCCGCAATGGATAGCCGACATCGCCGGCCTGCGGTATGTAGATGGAGACCCACGGCTGCGGCTGCGACGACACCCCTGCGACATTCGTCCACGACGTCGGACCCGACTGCCGCTGCCACTGCCAACGCGGGTTGGTGATGCCGCTGCTGGGGCCGGTCCACTCTGCCGTTAGCTGAGTGCCCTCCTGCGGCGACAACGACGACAAGGCTACCGTGGCATCATTATCGTGTAGCGTCACCGTCGCCTTGGGCGGCGCACTCGCCACACCGGGCGTCCTAAACGACACCGACACCGTCTCGTCGTCGCTATCGGCATCCTCGTTGGCCGTGATCGTAAACGAGGATGCCGGTTCGCCCGCCGCAAATACCACCTTCCCCTCGTTCAGCCCCGCCACCGTGTAATCGCCCGGTTCGGTGCCCGGATCGGCCGACACCTGAATCGGAATACTCACGGCCTGCGACACAGGCGGCGAGAGCCGAACCACCACCGGCACCGCACCGCCGCCTTCAAAGGCTTGATACGACTCCGATCCAAACGACACCGACAGCACCCCCGCCGCCACCGGCGACGTCGCGGCACTCTCGGCGCGCTTGCCCGCACCCAACTCGTCGCGATAGGCGGTGGCCACCGCCCGTAGTACCCAGCCCACCTGCCGAGCCTGCGGTATATAGCGCGACGATGCTGCTCCCGATATGGCCGAAAGGGTTTGCCATGTCGTCGCACCTGGGGCCTGTCTCTGCCACTGCCAACGAACACCGGCGATGCCCCCATCCGGGTCGGTCAACACCGCGGTCAACGGCACTCCCACCTCGGGCGACCGCGAAGATAATTTTATCACGCCGGGATCGTCCGCATCTGTTACCGTTACATCCACCTGTTTCGTAAAGGGCAGCAGCGGCTTCGTGCGCCGGACCGGGGGTCCATCGCCAGAGACCGGGGCCGCCTTAAGCCAAACGGTGTACACGCCGTCCCCGTCGCCATCGGTGGGCACCTCAAAGTCCGGCGCGTCCCGGAAGCGCAAGCCGCCCTGACGGTCCAACGCGAAAAGTCCGCTATCGGCGATGTCCGACAGTTTCAAGCGATAATCGACCAAGGACTGATCCAGCACGGCCGGGGCGAAGCGGTAGGACGCTATCGAACCGTCCCTGTTTTCGGCAACCGAGATCGCAGTCGGCCCCTGAATGGGATGCCGGGGCGTGGCCTGAACCGCCACGACCTTGCTATAGCCCACCTTGTTTTTAGCCTTCATCTGGAAGGTGTACGTCGTGTCGTTGTCTAAGTTCCGGATGATCTGTTCGGGCGTCGCATAAACGGTCCAATCCGGGTTCCAATCGGCCTCGCCGGCCCGATAGCGCCACTCATGCTGCTCGATCTTTGAGCCGTTGTCGGCTCCCGGACTCCAACGCACGCGCACCCGTTCGTGGCCAGCCGCCACGGTCAACTCGGGGGGATCCGGGGGGCCGGCCGCCGTTATCGCCGCGCTGGGATCGGATTCGGCCAAGCCCGTCCGATTCAGACCTCGCACCTTAAACTGGTAGGATACCCCTGGAGTCAGACCCTTCACTGTATGTTCTGATGTCGACCACGTACTACCAGAAATCGACATCCAAGGACCCCAATCGGCCGATCCCTCCTTCTGCTGGTACTCCCACTGGGGAATGGAACGATCCTTCGGATTGGTCCACGTCAGCTTTATGTGCCCTACCTGCCCATCCTTGACTTTTGCCGTCAGCTTTGTCGGCTTGCCCCGCCGCGTATCGCTGATGCGTGTATAGCTGTTCAAGGTAGCCGTACCGCCATCCATCACATGGATGCCACCCCAAGCCCCCCCTGAGCCGCCCGGATCATTCCGCTGGAACAGGATAGAATCGGCGGCCGTTCCTGCAATCGGCAAAGGCGACTCCGTCATCAGGGTACCATAAACGAAAATCTCGGTGAGATTATACTTACCTTCACCAAGGCTAAATTCATGGCGATCATTTTTGCTGGTTACAACCTCGATAACGGTACCCGGCTTGATGGTTAGCGTCGCACCCGGGAAGACCACCACGTCGCCGGTCAGGGAGATAGTGCCGCTCCAAGTCTCATTGCCGATGATAGCCCAATGATGATAGCTTTCATAGGGCAACTCTTTATGATAAAAGAGATCGCCAACGATCTTTCCCACTTCATCAAACCTTAACTCCCCCCAACCACAATTTGGTGGTATTGTCGCCAAACTAAAACAGTCCGCCTTGCTGTTGTAAGGCCCATGAACCGGGCTTTCGTTATCACCAAGTTCAGGACCATCAACCTGTGGCGTCCCCCACCGTATCTGCGCCCCTAACCAACTCATGCTTGGTGTAAGGCCCATGTTATTTTTGTAGTTTGGATCGGGGAGCCCCTCTGGCAACAGCACCAAGTCATAACTTTCCCACAGATCGCGATTACTGGGGGAAGCTTGCGTGCTTAAGACCAAGCCCGTATGGGTCATGTATTCCCATCTTTCTACTGTATTGGTCCTAGACGGTCTGGCAAAGATCTTAATGAGTCCACCAACGGGATATGCAGCATGTGAGCCAGCCCCCACGTAAACGATCGGATGGGTGCCTTGGCTCAGTCTTATGTTTTTTCGAGGATTGAAATCAAAGCTGGAAGTTATCCCTGCTAGCTCGGGAAAATTTTTATAGTAAGTCAACCATGCCCCATGAAATCTATACTCCACGCCTAGGACTTCTATCGTATCGTCATCGGGGTCCCTTGAACTGACTACCACATCAATGCGTTGCCAGTCGCCCTCATGGTTGTTCCACCAGTCATTGTAGGGATAGAAATAGTGGTATTGGATTACGGTAAGTGTGCCGCTATAGTTGCTGTGAGTTGTTGGGTATATATGCACATACGCTGTATTGGGATAGTTCTCGCCGGCATAAGCCCCTGTGCCAAAGTACGTATTGTTCCACTCTGCGGCGGTTTTACCGGGATAATTGAAGTGATCTGGATGTACCCATCCGTTACTGGGTCCCCGAGCCTCCTTACCTACTGGAACGGGATTGGGCACATCCACTCCAAGTGGAGCGGAACCACTATGGGACCTTCGACAATCAGAAGTAAGAAAGGCAAATTTGTTCGCAGAAAAATCCACCTCGGAACACTTATCTTCTTTCTCAAAATCATCTAGCCGTATGCGCGGCCTATAACGCTCAGGGGCCCCCGAGTTAATTCTTTTATTGTCTAAGAGGTTTTTACCAGTGATCCATACATTCTTCACGGAATCTGCCCCGACGATTTCCACAGGTTCCGGCTTGATTACTCTAATAGGCACCGTCGCGTCATCATACACATTTCTGGTTTCTTCCGTCAGGATCAAGATCGGCGAAAACATCTCGGCCAATCGCTTGTCATCACGGACTGCATCTACTCCCTCAGCTATGAGCATGAGGAACAGAAGTGCAACACTGATAATCTTCATGATAGGTATTCTCCTGTTATTGAGTTTCAAAAACGTATCGTGGCGATGGCTGATAGGCCTCCCTTGGGAGCCGGAACTAGACCGACCGAGACGCGACGAACTTCGGGTTTCAACTGGGGCTTAGCTGAAAGGGGCTTGCGCCATTTTTCCGACGCAATCGTTGCACCAACAATAGGGCCTAAAAAGGCACTCACCCCCGCTAGAGTCTCCAATTTCCAGCCGGTCTTGGCACTTATAAAATCTATAGCACCAACAGGCACACCTAACCCTAAAAAGCTGCCCGCGAGTGTTATGAGGAAATCATCCTGTATATCAACCCAACTCACGCCAGTCGCGGTTCCAACTACGTATCCACCCTCAAGGCCCTTCGTGAAAGCGGCAAGACCACCGAAGGTGTCATCTCCGTCTTTTGCCTGGTATAGATCCGCCATGATGAACGCTCCTAGGAAGGCACCAACGATCCCTCCTCCCAAGCCAGCCATCACTTTGTTGCCAATCCGAAAAGAATCCACCTCCGCAGCTTTGAAGATCCGTTCGTCTGGTTCCCGTCTGGGTGGTTTCGGCTCGACAGATTTCACATAGGATAAGTTCCAATAGGCTCCGGCAATGGCGGCCACATCCGCGACCGACGGAAACGTCAGCCGAAAATGGTACCCATAAAAGCCAGAGGATCTTCTACCCTTGCGATATATCCCCATCAGGCCATAAATGGAAGAAAGAGAATCAAAATCGGCGATCCCTGTGATCGGTGATCCCTTGTCAACAGCATCTAACAGAACCTTTGCCACCGTTTTTTGATATCCACTGATGTAGATCGTGATTTCTCTTGGCTCTGTTGCCGCCAAAGCCCCCACTTCCACCATGCTGCTGTCGATCTCACCCGCTTGTAAAACCACTCCAGCCCGAAGTCCCCCAACATCATCCCAGCCCGTATCGGCGTGTGCATGACTGACCATGGCGAGAAGCAAAATCATCGTACTCAGAAAGCCCGAGAAGCTGTGCATAACTCTACCTCCTTCAGATAGCATAGCGTGATAGATCGGGACGACGCGGTCCCAAGGCTTTCTATAGTCTCCGAATTTCTTCATCGTATCAAGGTCTCTTTGACACACAGAATGGGTGCCCAGTACGATAGCACAGCGTAGAGTGTGCAGGTTGTGAACAACGAATGACGCCATTGGGTGCGGCCTCCTATTCCGCATCGGCTTCGACGGTATATATGCAAATCCCGTGCCAATAATCGCGCTTCGCATAAAAAAACCGTTCAGCAATGCCCTAACAGACTGAAAAACATGAGACTTAAAAATACAGGAGCGGTTTTTCTGCCCTGCGCCTCTGATGGGTCGCCGCCCATTTTTTGCATAATTTTTTCTTCATTTGCATAATTTTTTCTTCACTCAGCCTCCGCTTCCTCATCGGCTAGTCCGCGCCCCTTCTTGGGTCGCCGTATCCCATACTTTTCCATCCGATACACCAACTTCTGATGATTCATACCTAACAAGCCAGCAGCCCCCCGCTGCCCAGAGACCACCCAATTGGTCTGCTGCAATGCCGCTATAATGCGCTGCTTCTCGGCTTCGGCTTCGGCGAGCGGCGGCTCTGCTTCGGACTCCTCAGCCTCCGCTGCAACCCGTAGCCGGGTGCGCTGACCGCATCTTGGACATACCGGTGGCTCGGCCTCGTCCTCCTCAGCCGACGACGGCAAAACCAACCCCACATCGGCCGCCGACCGCACATCCGCCATCGCCATGCGCTTGCTCTCGCACACGACCACCGCCCCCCGAACCCACTGCTTCAACTGGCGCACATTGCCCGGCCAAGCATACGCCTGCAAGTAGGCGAGCACTTCGTTGCTCAACGTCCGCATCGGTCGCTGGTATTCGTGGGCATACTGACGCACAAAATGCTTTGCCAACAGGGGAATATCCTCCGGCCGCTCTCGCAACGGCGGCACCGTTAGGAGAAGCCCACTCAAGCGGTAGTATAGATCCTCGCGGAATGTCCCTTCCCCAATCGCCCGTTGCAGGTCGCGATTGGTCGCCGCAATAATCCGCACATCGATCGGGACGGAGACCTTACCCCCGACGCGGGTGAGGCGATTCTGCTCCAAGACCCGCAGCAAGGTCCGTTGGACATTCATCGACATATCGCCGATTTCATCGAGGAATAGCGTGCCGTTGTGGGCCCGTTCAAAGTAGCCGGCGTGTCGCTCGGTTGCGCCGGTAAAGGCCCCCTTCTCGTAGCCGAACAGTTCGCTTTCGACCAAGTTGGCGGGCAAGGCCGCGCAATTGACTGCTTGGAAGTCCTCCACACCGCGTGCGCTCTGGTGGTGAATCGTTTGGGCGAGTAGGTCCTTACCGACCCCGGTCTCGCCCAGCATCAGCACTTGGATATCCGTGTTGGCCACCTGCTGCACCCTTTTCAGCAGCAGGGCGATGACCGGGCTGCGGCTGAGTACCTTGGGTGTCGATTGCTCGTTTGAATCATCGGTGGCCTCCCCCACCTGTGAACTGAACCCCTCCGCGTGGCCGACACCGATCATCAATGAGAACCTCCATGATTTAGATAAGAGATGGGATATATGCGCTTGTCGGTTTTTCGGTTCTATGCACATTCCATGCCAACGAGCGACCGCGCACAAAAAAAATCCTTTAGGAAAGCCCTAAAGGATTGAAAAACATGAGACTTAAAATATAATAAAGGATTTCTACGCTGCGCGACTCAGCCCTTGTTGCACGTCATTTGCATAATTTTTTATGCAAATGAATAAATTTTTATTCATGTTGCATAACTTTTTGTCCAGCGGCATCGTCGTAGAAGGAGACATAGCGCCCACCAAACGGCTGTAAGGTGCGGCGGTTCAGCAGGAATTCGACCGCCCCTCGGTCAACCCGATGCGTCGTCCCTAGGGCGATGCGGTAATCGTTCTGAGAGCCTCGGATTTCGGTCGGCGTGAGCCAACCCAGATCGCGTAGGTAGAAGGGGTTGGCAAGCGGCGAGCGGTATCATATGTGTCGTTGGGTAGGTCGGCTATGGAGTAATCTGTTATGTTCGCGTTCCAAGACTGCACCGAATCCCACGCCGTATTATACGCGTCGTTCCAGAATTGGTGACGACCACCCCTCGGCAAATCCATCTCGGCGTAATGGGCCTTGGTTCGCGGCAGTTCTACCCAGCGGGGATAGTCTTGAGCATCGGTCGGATTGATTATCCTTACATGCAGTTGAAAAGCCCCGTTGGACATCGAGTCGTAATAGGCCCGCACACTGCCGAACACCTCCGGCAGCGTATGGCGACCTTTGGCCACCTTGACGGTGTTGCCTACAAAAGCCGAATCCTGCAGGCTACCGTAGCCGCCGATGAACAGCCGCTCGAACTCGCGCAACGTGTACCGATCTCTCACATCTTGTCCCGGATTGGTGCCGTAGGGCCGGTCATGTTCGTGATAGTCACATCTTTGAGGATCCGTAGCACTACCGCAGGACTCAGGAGTCATGGGATTGGCCGTCGTCGCATCGTCAAAGGTGACCAGCACCACGTCCAGCGTGCAGGAGGGAGCGGAGGTGGTAGCCGGAATCCAAGTCTGCGTCGAACCGCGCCCGTAGGCCCCACTCTCCCACAGTATGGAGATCAACAGGAGTAAAAGAAACGTCGGTGTCCTCATGGGTCTCTCCTTTCTCCCGCCAACCACGACTGCTTGATCTGACCCCAAGACGCCGACGCGGGTCAGGTGATCCGTCTCCAAGACGTGCAGCACAAAAAAATCCTTTAGGAAGGCCCTAAAGGATTGAAAAACAGGAGGCTTAAAATGATAGGAGGGAGGGGTTTACGCTTAGACGCTCAGCCCTTGTGGCGCGTCATCTGCACAAGTTCCTTTTCATGGTGAATAACTGACGTTACGCGACTTTTGTCATGCCTGCGTAAGCAGGCATCCAGAACGGCCGATTTGGAGTCAGCGCGTTAGGCTGGATTCCCGCCCCGTGTCGGGGCACGGGGTGACGTTCTTGCGCGGGAATGACACCCGGCCAGCGGCAGCAAGCAGCCTTCGCCAAGGCAGGATCATCCTGAGCAGTACCTTCTGCTATGACAGCAAGCCGTTCGGTTCGCCCGCCCGATTGTCGTGCTGCCTGAAAAAAAGCCAAAAAATCGCTGCGCCAGAGGCAGTTAAGCAGCCTGCCATAAGAAATAGAGCGCGATACCCCACCGCTTCAATCACGTAACCCCCACCTAGCGATACACCGGCATAACCAAAGCCGGTCATGGTGGCCGCTGCTCCGGCCATCGCCGTCCGCCAGCGCAGTGGCATCATTTCCTGTTGGAAAACGGTGAAGGCCGGTCGGCGAATCCCCGCTAGGCACATCGTGCCCATAAGGCATAAACCAGCGATGGCCCAATGGGGAATTAAAGCGAGGGGGATCAATATCAGGGCCGAGCACAAAACCGCTCCATTAAACGTGCGGGTGCTCCCAAAACGTCGCACTAGCAAGGGCATCATTAGGGCGGCGGGAGTGGCGAGTAATTGTCCCGAGGCGGCCAGCGTGCCAATGAGGGCGGTACTCGCATTTAATGCGTCGTCTAGATAGACATTTAAGAAAGTGCGCACTGCACCTTCACCTGCGGTATAAAGAAACGCAATACAAGAGAGTACCAGGATGAGCTTCAGCGGCAAGGGAGTAGCATCCGTTGGCGTGTCCTCTTGGTGTTCGCGGCGGGCCTCTTGACCCGTTGCCACAAGGGCAAACACGCCTGGGGTGAGTAGTAGGGAGGCAACGAGCAATGTATGCCGATAGGGGGTGGGATGGTCGAGGGAAAGTTGTAAGAGGCTGGCAAAGCCGCCCGGCAGGAATCCCCCGACCAAACTGCCCGCGAAACCCGCGAGGGGGAAGAGAGCGGCTTGGAGCGAGAATACGTGGTGGCGCTGGGCGGCGCTGGAGACCGCCATCAAGTAGGGGTAGCCGTTGACGATGTACAGCGCGATGCCGAGTAAGCCGAGGGAGTTCATGCTGAGAATGAAGCTTTGCCGGTGGATAGTAGGGACGAACTCAGCTTGGGAAAGCAGCGCATGGCCGACGACGGCCAAGCCAAGGCCGAGGATCATGGTGCGTCGATTGCCCCAACGGCTGCCGAGGAAACTGCTCGGTAAGCTGGATAGGGCAAAGGCTAGGCCGCCGACGGCATTGACTTGGCCGACGAATGCGGGACCGTAGCCCAGCCGCAGCAGATATAAATTGAACAAGAGCGAGTAAATGCCGCTGAATAGACAAAACCCAACCAACCCAGAAGCAAACAGATACAGGCGAATGTCGCGGTTGAAATGGCGAATTGTGCGCAGATATTGGGCGGGCATACTGCGGGCTTATAGATCGGGGGCGATGGAACGAGCTAGCGCTAGACTTTCTTCCTTTTTTTGTGCCGATCCTTCTTTCCGTTCGGCGTCCTACCTTTGGCGGTAAGCCTCTTTTTTTTCGTACCAGCCTTAAGAGGAAAGGGAGCGGCTTTACCACGGCGGGGATGCCCATTTGATGATTTTGTTGCTGGCCGCGTCTTCTCGTGCTGGTCAGTACTCCGGTCTTGGTGCGTTCGCCGCGCAAGGAGTAGCGGTTCGTCGCCTTGGACCATCTTCGCCAAGGCTGAAGCCACATCCAGCGCCGTTACATTGTGCTCCTGTTGATATTGCTCGATGATCGTGCGGAACAAGCCTAGGTCTTCAGTAGCAAGCGCATTGGTAATTATCTGCTTAAAGCGGGCGATGCGCTGATCGTTGATTGTTGCGGTCGACGGAAGCTGCAAAAGTGGGATCTTCTGTTGAGTGGACCGCTCTATGGCGTAGAGCAAGCGGCGCTCGCGTGGCGCGACAAAGAGAATCGCTTCGCCGGCACGTCCCGCTCGGCCGGTGCGTCCGATGCGGTGGATATAGGCTTCGACATCGGAGGGGATATCGAAATTGATGACGTGGCTGATGCGGTCAATGTCCAAACCACGCGCGGCGACATCCGTGGCCACGAGGATATCGAGTCGGCCCTTTTTCAGTTGTGCTACCGTTTCTTCGCGCCGTTTTTGCGCCATATCGCCGCTCAGAGCCGCACAGGCGTAGCCGCGGGCTTCCAGTTTTTCGGCTAATTCAACCGTTGCCGTCCGCGTGCGGACAAAGATCAAGATACCGTCGAAAGGTTCGGCTTCCAAGATGCGGGTCAGCGCATCGAGCTTGTGGTCTTTGCCGCTGACCATCCAATGGCGCTGACGGATCTTATCGGCCGCCGATGTGCGCTCTTTAATGGCGATATGGGCTGGGTCGCATAGGTGTTGCTCGGCGATGCGGCGGATCGGCGCTGGTATCGTCGCGGAGAACAGGGCCGTCTGGTGGGTGTCCGGCGTTTGCTCTAAAATCCACTCGACATCTTCGATAAAGCCCATCCGCAGCATTTCGTCCGCCTCGTCCAGCACCAAGCAGCTAAGGCTGTCCAGACGCAGGGTCTTGCGGCGCATATGGTCCATCACGCGGCCCGGCGTGCCGACCACTACGTGCACGCCGCGCTTGAGCGAGCGCAATTGGCTGTCGTAGGCTTGGCCCCCATAGATGGGTAAGACGTGAAAACCCGGGATATGCGCGGCATAGCGCTGGAATGCCTCGGCGACTTGGATGGCCAACTCGCGAGTGGGGGTTAAAACCAGCGTTTGCACTTCCCGGTGCCTAAAGTCGATCCGCGAGAGCAATGGCAGGGCAAAGGCCGCGGTTTTACCCGTGCCGGTTTGCGCCTGGCCTACTACATCGCGTCCGGCCAGCACCAGCGGGATGGTCTGCTCTTGGATCGGCGTTGGAATCTCGTAGCCGACTTCGGTCAGTGATTTGAGTACGGGCCCAGCTAGCGCAAGGTCTTGAAATTTTGTGCCGGATGCTTCGGACATAGGGCTATTCTTCTTTCTTGGCGTTTTTTTCGGCGCGATAGCGCAGGCTGTGTTGCAGCTCCCTCTTGCGTATGCGGAGGGCCTTGGGCGTCACTTCCAAAAGCTCGTCGTTGTTTAGATACTCAACTGCCTCGTCGAGCGTCAGGATGCGCGGCGGTGACAGTGAATCCAATATGGCCTTGGGCGAAGCGCGGTGGCCCGTCAGGTGTTTGGTGCGGCAGACATTGAGGACCAAGTCTTGGTTGCGGATGGTCTGGCCGACAACTTGACCGGCATAGACTTCCTCGCCGGGACTAATGAAAAAAGTGCCGCGCTGCTGTAGATGCTCCAGCGCATAAACACTGGCGGTGCCGCGCTCGCGTGAGATAAGCGAGCCGTGTTCTTGCACGTCGATTGCTCCAGCTACCGGCTCGTAATCGTGGAAGAGCGTGTTGAAGGTGCCCGTACCGCGCGTGGTATTTAAGTAGGGCTGGCGAAACCCGAGCATACCACGGGTTGGAACCAAGAATTCGGCATATACTACGCCGTCATCGCCGTGGCGGATGTCCTGTAGCCGCCCGCGCCTTTTGCCGAGTATTTCACTAACGGGCCCCAAATAGTCGGCAAGTACCTCGATAAAGACCCGCTCAACGGGTTCGAGGAGCCCTCGCGCACTCGGGCGAAAGATGACCTCGGGATTGCTCACCGCTAGCTCGTAGCCCTCGCGCCGCATTGTTTCGATCAGGATGGCCAAGTGCAACTCGCCGCGGCCAGACACGACAAACTCGCCCGAATGCTCCAAGTCCTCCACGCGCAGCGCGACATTGCTCTCTAGCTCGTCGAAGAGCCGTTTGCTGAGTTCGCGGCTGGTCACGAAGCGGCCCTCGCGCCCGGAGAAGGGGCTGTCGTTGACCTTGAAGAGCATGCGTACTGTCGGCTCTTCGACTTTGATCGGCGGCAGCGCCACGGGTCGGGCCGGGCAGGTCAGCGTATCGCCGATACCGACGGCGGGCACGCCGGAGACAGCGACGATATTGCCGGCGTGGACTTGCGCGACCGGCTCGCGTTTGAGGTTGCGGAAGACGAAAACCTGTCCGACCGTGGCCGGCTGCATCTCGCCGCCGGCGTTGATGTGAACGATGGACTGACCAGCGGCCAGCGAACCACTGCTCAAACGGCCGACGGCGATCTTGCCGACATACGAGCTGTGTTCCAAGGTCGTAACCAATAATTGCGGCGGACCGTCTATTGCGATCTGCGGCGGCGGGAGATGGCCGATGATCGCATCGAATAAGGGGACTAGATTTTCAGCTAGCTGATCGGGTGCGAGTCCGGCGCGGCCATCTAAGGCTTGGGTGTACACCACGGGGAAGTCGGCCTGTTCGTCGTTGGCTCCGAGGTCGATAAAAAGATCAAAGGTGGCGTCGATCACGGCGTCGGGCCGGGCAGCGGGCCGGTCTATTTTGTTGACGACGACTATGGCCTTGTGCCCGCGCTCCAGCGCTTGCTTGAGGACGAAGCGCGTCTGCGGCATCGGCCCCTCGACGGCGTCAATAAGCAACACCACGCCATCGACCATATTCATAATGCGCTCGACTTCACCGCCGAAGTCGGTGTGGCCCGGGGTATCGACGATATTGATGGTAGTGCCGTCGTAGATAATGCCCGTGTTCTTGGCCAAGATCGTGATGCCGCGCTCGCGCTCGAGATCATTGGAGTCGAGGACGCGTTCGGCGACTTGCTGGTGCGCCTCAAAGACATTGCTCTGTTTGAGCATGCCGTCGACTAGGGTGGTTTTACCGTGGTCAACGTGGGCGATAATGGCCACATTGCGGATATCGGTGCGGGGCACCGTTTGCACTGCGTCTTGCGTTGCGGATTCGGGTAGGGTCATGGATTCTCTAGGATTGAAAAGGAAAGGGGGCCGCGCTGTGGCTTGCTGCGCGGCCCCCTTTTATGGTCGCCGCACGAGCTAACTCTACGCGGCGGATTCGCTGAGCGTTTAGTCCAATCGATTTGGAAGCTGTCTAATTTTTTATAAGACAATGCCTTAGAGTAAATTAGGGTGCTTTTACTTATTGGGCAAATAAAGGGTCATCGCCGCCGCTTTCAGCTTTCAACTTAATCGAAAAAGCACACGGAGTTTTTCGTCTACTTCATTTTGTACTGAATGGGGCAGTCGGCCCAATTCACGTTGAATCAGTGAAGTAGAGATTGTCAACAAACGGTGCAGGCGTATTGTAGAAGAAAGACGCAGACCAGTTGCGGGGAAAGCAGGCGTCTGCTCACTCAGCAGCACATCCGAACCGAGTAATTTGTCGGGAGCTTGGCTCGTAATAAAGGCGAGGATAACATGGCGCTGCGGCCCCGTTGGCTCGGTTAGACAGACGGCGGGTCTTACTTTGGAAGTTGATAGATCATCGAAAGGAAAGGGAACAAGAACGATTTTACCTCTGGTCATTGAATGGCTGTCCATCATCCAGCGTATAAATGTCTTCGACTGGATCTTTTAGGAAGTCAAAAGCAGGATTACTAGCCGCAGCTTTTAGCCACTCATTTTCCCCGATTTCAGCTTCTTCCGGGATTAGAATAACGCGAACTCGCCCTTGGCCAACTGCGGAGATTGGCGCGTCCAGATGCAGTTGCCCCTTTTCATCAATTGTACCGATCAGTTCTACTGCTTGCAGTGGATTTTCCATGATGTTGCCCTCATTGGGTTCCAACGTCTGTTCTTTTATATATGCTTAGGATAACGTAGTCAAGCTAGCCGACTCCCGGTCGCTTCTTAGGGGGGGGCCTAAGTACACGACAGTAGAGCGGTATGGGATGCTTCGCTCCGCTCAGCATGACAACAGGGGCGTCATCACCGGTCATGCTGAGCGGAGCAAAGCGGAGTCGAAGCATCTCAGCGCTCCCATGCCTAACGTTCACTGGATTACTGTCGTGTACTTAGGGGGGGCCTCAAACTTCACTGGCGAGGATGCGGTCGATTACGGCTTTGGCGTTGCCGCACCAGCGCAGGACGATGACCAACTCGCGCTCAGGCTCGACGAAGACGATGTTGCCGCCGGCCCCGCGTGCCGCAAAGCTGTCGAGGCAGGCTAAATCGGACATGTCGTGTTGGTGGTTGAGCCACCACAGGAAGCCGTATTCGGGCTTGATGGGGCAGGGGGTGAGGGAGTGGTCAATCCACTGTTCGGAGAGGAGCTGGCAGCCGTTCCAGCGCCCTCGTCGCTGGAAGAGCAGGCCAAAGCGGGCATGGTCGTAGGTGGTGATCCACAGGCCGCCACCCCAGTGCGTGCCGCCGGAGACGGATTGGACCCGCTGGCCGCTTTCTTCGACATAGGAGGTTTCATACCCGTGCCATTCCCAAGTGGCAGAGGCTCCAATGGGGTCCATGATGGTCTCTTTGAGCACTGGGGGTAAGGGGCCGCGAAAAAGGCGCAACAGGCTGAGGGCCGTGCGGTTGACGCGCACGTCGTTATACTCCCAAAAGGTGCCGGGCGGTTCCAGAGATCGGTAATCGTCGGCGCTGGAGGCCGCGCCGCCCACCGTGGCCTCGGCAGCCCCTTGGCCTAGTTCGCGGCCGCGGTCGATCCAATCGGGGATGCCGAAGAGTTCGCCTTCCCATTCGCTGGTTTGTTGCAGCAAATGACGCCAAGTGATGGACTGGTTTTGCGGCGCGTCAAAGCCGCCGTCCGCGACCGTGCGGCCGACGGGTTCGTCCAAATCGCGGATTAGCCCTTGGTCAAAGGCCACCCCGGCCAGTGCTGAGATATAGCTCTTGGCGCAACTGAAGGTGACTTCGACGCTATCGACCGGGCCGAAGGTGGCGACTAGATACCCTTGCCGCACAATCAGGCCGGCTGTGGGGCCGCGTTTTTTGAGCGGGCCTAAAGGGCGGTCATTGGGGTGGCGGTCGCCCCTGGGCAGCATGGCGGCCAAGTTGGTGGAGGCTTGGATTTCTTGGGTCTGGGCGAAGGCCAAGGCCGCAGCTAGTTTGTCGGCGTCGAAGCCGGCTTGGGCGGGGCTGCGGCGTTGCCAGTCGTGAGAGGCAGGGTAGTAGTTCGGCATGGTTCTTATGCTCCGAAGAGGACGCCGCGCCGCTCGATCTCGCTGTAGAACTCGGCGAATTTGCTGCTGCCGTCGTCGGCGATGACCTCGAGCGTCGAGTCGGCCTCGAAAAGGGGCAGTCCGGCTTGCCGGTAGTGCCCGTGGAAAGCGCTCCTGTTGCCGGCGATGTGCGCACTCTCGCCGCCGGAGTGGACATAGCGATAAAAGTGGCGAACCTCGTGTACTGTCGAGTAGTCCACCGAGTATTTCTGCACCGCCGCCTCATCGATCTCGATACCCAGACCGGGTCCTTCGGGAACCGGGTAGTAGCCGCCCTGCACCTCGATTGGTCTCTTCAGCAGCTGACTATGGTAGATGTTCATGCAGGTGATGGCCGGCCACCGGGCCTCCGGGCAGACCGCCCCCACGTGAGCCGCCCAAGCTGTGGTGATGCCGGTACCGACCAGTTGCAGCCAGAACGGCTTGTTGGCGGCCGCTACTACGGCTTGCTGTTGCATCATCTGCGAGGCACCACCCCCGACAATCAGGCCGTCCGCGATGTCGTCGCGCAGCACCGTCATGATCGGCGGCCGGTCCACGTGCATGGCGATGGGCCGGTTGATCCGCGACCGAACTTGGAGGTTGCCGGCGATGTCCTCTTGCGGTATCGGAGTCTCAATCATCGCCAGTTGCTCGTACTGTTCGAGCGATTTTAGCAGCGGGACTGCATTGGCGGCATTCACTAGGTGGCCGTTGAAATCGAGGTCGAGTTTAAATTGCGGCGGAATTACGCGCAGCACCGCCTGCAGGCAGGCGTGCAGGTCCTGCCACGGCCTCGTCTTGAGCTTGGCCGACATGTACCCTCGCGCAACCGCCATCTCGCACTGGCGAGCCCAATCCTCCGGGCCCATGTCGCAAGTCCACCAGGAGATCGGACACCCGTTGCGCACCCGCGGCCCAAGCAGGTCGCAGATCGGGACGTTCTCGTTTTTCGCTACGGCATCGAACAGGGCGATCTGCACGCCGGCACCGAGCTCGTCGCGCCATAATAGAGCAGCCGCTTCTTCGCCGATGATGCGCTCTGCGATGTCATCTGGTACCCGGGCATGGGTGGCGTTCGGGATGGTCTCACCCCAACCGACAACGCCGTTGTCCAGCGTCAGCTTGCATACCTGAACGATCCGCCACGGCGCAATCCAGTACTGCAGGTGCTGGCCAGCATACTGCTCGAATGGCACGTCGAGGTTGGTGAGTTCGACACTAGCGACCTTCACGTCGGATCTCCTTGGTGACTGGCGAACCCGGGCAGGCTTTCGGCGTTGTGGATGTCGATGCCGTCCACGCTGATCTGCACGGCGAAGCGCAGGTAGTCGTCGGAGAGGTCGCGCTGGCGCACGAGGACTTTCATCGGTGAATCTCCGACATTGGGGGTCGCGTCAGCGGCCTTTACAGAGCGTTCAAAGTATCGAAAAATGTTATGGCGAACAATCGTTCTCTACTCTGAGAATTCCCGTTTCCACGGGAGATAGAGGGACGACTCTGCTTCAGTGACACTGCTCTCCTGCCGACGCTACCAATTCGATCCGATATTGAGGATGGCGGTCCATCTCCAGGGCGGCGTGGGCGAAAAAGGGATACACACTCCATTCGACGCAGGCCAAGAGATCGGGCTTGCCGTCGCCGTTCCAGTCGGCAAAAGCCGCGCCAGTGCGCCAGAAGAAAGGCGAGCGGGGATCGGTTGGGTAGGGGTGATCGGGCAGGTCGGGGTCGGCGCTCAAAAGGCCCGATTCGACTCGGACCTGGGGCGAGTCGGGGAAGCCTTCCACTTCGATGAGTCGGCCGTGGTAAAGTGGATTTCGTATTCAATGTGGTCGGGCTCGTCTATGGTCCACTCAATGCGGCCCCGATCGCCGTAGGTTAGGTCCTCGCTGCGGGCAAAAGCGACGGGTGTATCGCTGGCGAGATCGACCACGACAATGGAATTGGGGTCGAGTACGCCTTGGACTCCGGCTTGGACAATGAGACGGCCAAAGTCGATGACGGGCGAAAAGGGAATGCGGCCCCAATCGCTGGGCAGGGGCGAGGTAATGGTGAGTTGGCAGCGGATCATGGCTAGCGAGACTCGCACCTTTGCAGAGCCTGACCTATCGCACGCTGCACTGCGGCCACGTACTGATCCGTGGTACAGCCCCGCACGCGGGTTTCAAAGCCGTGGGCACCAAAGCCGGGGACAATCTCTTCGCGGATGCGCTTTTCTGGGTCGTTGAAGTAATAGGGCTGGGTGCGGCGCATGAACTCGGGCAGGTCCACCCCCTCGGTGCGATACAGAGCGGGATTGGCCAAAATGACTTGGGGCTGGTCGCCGGGTGTGGCCGGTCGCCGGGGGACGGTTAGATCGCCCATGAGCACTTCCTCTTTCAGTTCGGGGGCCCAGTGACTGATGGCGTAGGTTGGACCGGGTTCGATCCACGGGCCAATGCGCCGCCGCACGACGACAAACTCGTACCACTTTTCCAACTCGTCCAGCAAGTGATGAGGTAGGCCGCTCTGATCCTGGTACTGGCTGCGGTCGCCTTGGGCGCGGAGGTGGTTGAAGACCATGAACCAATTGACTAGATCGCGGATGCCGCGCGGGACTTTGGTATAGCGCTCAGTGCCCCGAGGACTGCACACGTCCACCAGTACCACGTGGGGCATGTGGGTGCTCAAGTGGCGCATGAACTCGGGAGCAAAACCATTGCGCTGAAAGCGATCGGTATAGTGGGGCACGGTCAGGCGCATAGAGAGGTGCGAGGGGGTGCGCTCGTAGCGCACGGCAAAGTCGCCGGCCAAATGCGGCTCTAGGGGGTCGACGACAAAGAGGCGGCCGTAGCGCTCGTTGCCGACCACGACGATGGGCCTTTGGGTGTGGGCGCGGAAATGGCGCAGGAAATCGAGCAGGCCGTGCGCCTCCCAAGCCGCCCGCTGGACTTCGAGGTAGTCTTGGTCGGTCAGGGAGCAAGCCTCCTCCTGCTGGGGCGGGAGAATCTCCAAAGCGTCAAAGGTGCGCCGTTGTTCGACTTCGTCCTGAGGCCAGGTCGGCTGGCGTCTTGCCTCGGAGGCGTAGCGCCGGTACTCCAGTTCCCGCTGTAAAAGGTCGTCCGGGTCAAATTGGCCCAGAGTGGTTGCCCGGCGTCGCTGGTCCAAATCGGCGATGCGGGCGTGGATATCGCCGCTGGACAGGTGTTCCACCAAGGCCGGGGTCAAGGTCACGCCGTCGTGATTTTGGGTATTTATTTTGGCCATCCAAGAGGCGAGGATTTCGAGGCGTTCTAGAGCTTGGGCATAGGGGTGGTCAGCGAAGAAAGGGGTCAAGTCTTGGGGGGGCAGTCCGAGGATTTGGGCTGTGGCCGGAGGAATGGACTTTGTTTGCGGGTGGGACAAAGCGGCTAGCTCCTATGGCCTAGGCACTTGGAGAGGCGAGTGCCCTTGTTGGTGCAACTACGGAATTCCCGTACGTTAGCACTATCACATCTGCCCAGAGAACGACACGCCATGAGCGAAGGAAATATGGCGAAATTCAAGCTGGATAAAAAGAACTAGGAGTGCGTCGTGATCCATAAAGTCGAGAAGGACCAGAGAAATTTAGCCGCTTTTGACGTGCCCGGTGCCACGGTGCAGGTTTCCGATCCCATTATTGGCGTCGGCGACAAACTGTCGGCCGGTTTTACCGAGTATCTAAAGGCCAGCCGGTTGGTGTGGACCTTTGATTACGACGAGGTTTTTTTCATGTTGGAGGGGCACTTGGAGATCCAAGTCGCGGGGCAGGAGCCGGTGCAATACGAGGCAGGTGATTTGGGTTATATTGAGAAGGGTACGCAGACGATCATCACCGTGCCGGAACGGGCCTATTTGCTGCATGTGACCCATCCCGCGTGGCGAGCCTAGGAGGCAAGAGAGCAATGGAAGCGACACTGCGCCAAGCATACGACGAGCAGGGCTTTTGCATAGCCCGCAAAGCCATTGATGCGGAGCTAGCCGCTGAGACCGTGGAGCACGTCCACTGGTTAGTCAAAAAGAATCCGGGAACGCGCCCCGAGCACTTGCACCACGAACTGATGGTGCACGATCCCTTTATGCACCGCCTAGTCACCGACGACCGATTGGTCGATATTGCGGCGCAATTCCTCGGACCTAATGTGGCCATGTTCGCGGCGCACTATATCGCCAAAAAACCCAGCACCGGCCAAGCCGTGCAGTGGCATCAGGACGGCTCGTACTGGCCCTTGGAGCCGATGGAGGTCACCACGTTGTGGGTGGCCGGCACGGACTCGACGGTGGAAAACGGCTGTATGCGGGTTTTGCCAGGGACGCACACCAAGCGTCTGCTCAAGCGCAGCGAGATGGTCGATCTCGATAGGGACAAGTACGTCCTCGGTGTCGGTATCCACCCTAACCAGATTGACGATGCCGACGCCGTCGATCTGGAGCTAGAGGCGGGGGATATTTCCATCCATCACCCTAGTATCATCCACGGCTCCAATGCCAATAGTTCGGACCAATGGCGAGTCGGGCTTACCCTGCGCTACATTCCGACTAGCACCAAGGTCACCGTGGATCGCAGCCCTTGCATTATGTGTCGGGGGGAGGTGGTGCCCACAGTGGGGAACAAGTACGCGCCGCGGCCGCAGTACGTCGAGGGGGAACACATGCCCTTTGCCGGGTGCGAGCAATTTACTATTTATAACTAGGTTTAGAACGTACAATTCTGCAACCTCGGCAGACGGAGTATAATGCCCAGTAAGCACAGCCGCAGAGAGCGAAAGCGGAAACGGCTAAAACAGAGGCGCGTACCGCCCAAGCATCTGTTGGCGCAGGCCCGACAGAGTTTAACTGAGGGGGATGGACGCAGAGCACTCGACCTGCTCAGGCAGGCCCAACACGGCGACCCCGCGCTAGAGGAACTGCCGCTGTTGCTCTTTTGTGCCTGCCTGCAACGCGCCCGTCAGTTGGCGGAAAAGGGCTTGGCCAAAGAAGCCGCTGCGATGCGTACCTCGGCTGCACAACACCGAGTCTCCATTGCCTTCCAGCAGCTAGCCGAAGAAGATTGGATACAGTACATCCGCCACTCAGATGGGGCCGAAGCCTTGGCGGATTATGCGGACTATTTGCAGGCCCAACGGTCGCCCATTCTCCAAGTCGAGCGAATGCTGGCAGACCTCCTCGTGATCCAACGGTGCTGGAAGGGCCTCGAAGTTTTCGCGGCAGATCATCCCCTGCGGCGAGATGCCGGGCAGGTCGAATCGAGTCTCGAAGCTATGGATGCCGGGGACTGGGAGCGGGCCGTCGGCCTGCTAGGAGGAATCGGTCGGCGCTCCCCGTTTGCGGCTTGGCGTCTGTTTTGCAAGGCCATGGTGTGTTTCGGCAGCGGCGATGACCAGGGGTTGCGCCGGATTCTCGACCTGCTGCCGGCCGACTTTGCCCTGACGCACATAGTCGCCGAATGGCGACGCCTTTGCACCGGCGAGGGAGTGGCCGGGCCGGCGGCCGTGCAGCAAGCCCTAGGGACGGCCAGCGCGGCCTTGGCCGACCAACTGGGCGCGGCCATCCACAAAGGGCGTCTGCGCGACATCGAACGACTTATCCCCGGCTTGGCTGTTGCCCTCTACCCCGAAGAGCCCCTCCAAGCTCAAATGGCCCTGCTGCAGGTGGTTGGGCTGGCCGTTCCGCGGAACAAAGTACCCATCGAGGCCATTCCCGGGCTGGTGCAGCGTCTCCTGCCGACTGAGCGGGTGGCTAGTGCCACAGCCCAGATTGGCTTGCTAATCCAGCAGATGTCTCCCGACCGGTGGGATCCCGGTCCGGCTGCTGTGTACCTCGACCGGCTGCCCGTGGCGTTTCCCCATGCGCCAGATCGGGCCGTGGCCCGAGGCCGCGTGCTGGAGGCCATGGCCCGCACCGGCCACAAGGTCGGTCTTCAGCCCCACTTCCTGCCGGCCGAAATGGTCGAGTCGCTCGCCGCCCTGCTGGACGAGCGGCTCGACGATCCCGGGATGGTATTGGCCCAATTGATGACGGCTAGCCTCGCGGCCGATCCCGACAACCGCGAAGGCTATCGCTTTCTCCTCGATTTGCTGCGGGGCCACCCCGAGTACCGAGCCAAGTTTGAAAAGACCTTGCGCGCTATGGCGGCCCGCTTCCCAGACGATCCAGACCCCCACCTAGAACTGGCGGCCCTCCACTATGCCAAAAATGCGTATCGCCGAGCCGAAAAGTCGCTGGCTGAGGGCCGCAAGTGCGCTCCCCACGACGAGCGTCTCTTGGATATGCAGGCCATCGGCTTCCTCAAATCCGCCGATCAGAGCCGCAAGCGCGGAAGGTTTGAGCTGGCGGCTCGAGATCTCCAGCGCGCTGAGCACTTGGAGCGCCCGCGGCTGGCGTTCGTCTTGCGGGTGAAGCGTCTCCTGCTGGCGATCATATCCTCCAGCGGGGATGCCGCCGAGGTCGTCGCTCCCCACTTAGAGGGCCTGCCGCCCAGTGCCCGACTCAGAACTTTGGCCTTGCTGCTGCACGATTTGGCGGAAAACAGCCATATTAAGAACGTCAAGCCCGAGATGGAAAATGCCCTAAGGGCGTTCCTCGACCGTCAAGCAACCGCCTTGGCGCAACTCGGCCCCGACGAAGTGGTCGAACTCATCGCCCCGTTGCCGGCTGACTTCCACATTCTCTACGACCGCCTCCAGCTAGCTCCGGTCCTCGCCGACTGGTGGACCGCGCTCATGGAGCGCCTCGAAGGGGATCACCTGCTCGCCTTCTTCGATATCCTGCTGGCCGGCGACCAGCACGCTCCGGTGCGCGCCGAAATAAACCGCCGCCTGCGGGGCCGCAAAAAGGCCCAACGCGACCCGTTGCTGCTGTTTTACTTGGCGGTGATCCGCCACCAAGCGGGCCAAGACTACGACTCGAGGCGCTTTGTGGAAGTCATTGACGCGGCGGATGCCGACGACGAAAAGCGGCTGCGGGCGGCTGCGGTGCGGCTCGCTGGCCACGCGCATGGCCCCTTGCGGCAGGCCCTACAGCAGTTCCGCTTTGACGTGCTGGATTGGCCCGTGCCCCTGTTCGGGGGTGGGCTGCCGCTGCCCGCAGGGGAAGACGGGTCGTTAGAGGAGGCTTTAGAGATGCTGCTCGGCGACGAGCCCTTGGCGATACCGGAGCTGAGCGACGGCGATCTAGCGGACGAACTGAGCGAGCTGGAGGACTTCATCGACGAAAACGGCCTGCGCGGTGCGCCGCTGGCCGCATTGAAGGACTTTGCCGGCTCTCTCAAGTCTAGCCCGCAGACGCGGCGCGAGCTGGCGCAGATCGGCCGCGAGTGCGAAGCGGCGGACCTGAGCGACGACCTCTCGCCCGAACTGTACTTTCTACTCTTCGCCCGCAAAAAAAAGAAAAAACATCGTTGAGCAGCGATCACTCGACAGCAGCGTATCCGCAGATGAACGCAGATGAACGCAGATGAACGCAGATGTGAGGAGCGACTTAGAATTTTGCGACGGCTTCTGAGAGGAGCAGAGACATGCTAGCTCATTATTGGGTCTTGGGGCTTTCCCCGGCCGCGTCCCAAGAAGAGATTCGCCAGCGCTATTTGCAGCTAATCCGCACCCACCCCCCCAGTCAGAGTCCCGAGCGCTTCCAGCAAATTACCGCTGCATACGAAGCCTTGAAGGACGACCGCTCCCGCGTGGAATCGGCCATTTTCGGGATGGCCCAGTACGGCGATTTTGAATTGGCCCTCGCGGCCTTGGTGCAGGCGCGTCCGGCTGAGCGCAAGACGCCGGGCTTAAAAATGCTCCTCGCCGCAGAAGGCAAGACGACTGGAAATCCGCAGATGGCGCAGATGAAAGGCGAAGGCAAGGATGGGTAGAAAGGGCGACGATTGGAAGCAACAGGCCCTAGCGGATTTTGGGCAGTGGCTGGAGGAGTGGAACGAGGCCCCTTTAGAGGCCGATGGCGAGGAAACCGCCGAGTGCGACCTGCGCGACCTGTTCGCCGAAATGGCCGCCCTGCGGCAGGAGACCCGTTTGCAGAATCGGGAGCAGGCCAAGGTCGGCCGGGAGCTGGAAAAGGCGGCGACCCTATACGAGACGGTCGCAGATTGGGCGCAGCGCCGGGACGAGGAGCTGGCTTCCTTTGAGAAGCGCGTCGCTAGGGCGGCCGAGGATCGCTGTCTGCAGTCCTTTTTTGAGGTACGCGACGCTTTGGTGCGCGGCCAAGCCGCGGCAGTCGAGTTGCACCGACCACCGCGACTGTTCCGGCGTCCCGCGCCGGGGATCGCCGGAGTGGTGCAAGGCTATGAGTTGGCCCTCAGACGCTTTGACCGGATGCTGGCCCAGTTCGGCGTCCAGCTTTTGCAGACTGTAGGGCATCCCTTTGATGCGCGCACGATGCGGGCGGTGGAGACGCGCCGAGTCGCGCAGTTTGCAGACCATGTGGTCGTCGAGGAGTTCCTCAGTGGTTTTACGCGAGACGGCCACGTGCTGCGCTTGGCCGAGGTAGCCGTCAACCGCCTCGACATACAGGAGTGATTTCCATGGCAGCGGTTATCGGTATAGACTTGGGCACGACCAACTCGGAAGTGGCGATCATTTCCGGGGGGACGCCCCAGATCGTCCGGGAGGGCGATGAAGCGATTTTGCCTTCGTGTGTGGGGCTCGATGAGATGGGGCAAGTCATCGTCGGGCACCAAGCCCGCAACCAGTACGCGGTCGCCCCCGAGCGCACAGTGCTTTCTATCAAGCGCCTGATGGGGTCTGAGACCAAGGTGCCGATGGGGGCGGACGAGTACACGCCGCAAGAGATTTCGGCCTTTATCCTCAAGGCGCTCAAAGAGCGGGCGAGTCGCGCCCTAGGTCGGCCGGTGTCCAAGGCCGTCATCACGGTACCGGCCTATTTCACCGATGCCCAGCGGCAGGCCACCCGGGAAGCCGGTGATCTCGCCGGCCTAGAGGTCGTGCGGATCATCAACGAGCCTACGGCCGCGGCGCTCAGTTACGAAAGCAGCAGCGAGGGACACCGCAAAATCCTCGTGTACGATCTAGGTGGGGGCACCTTCGACGTCTCGGTGGTGAGCATGGAAGCAGGGGTGGTTGAGGTTTTGGCTTCCACCGGAGACAACCACTTGGGGGGCGACGATTTCGATCAGGTCCTCCGCGAGCGCCTCAACGTCCACCTCGAAACCGAGTTGGGCCTCGCAGACGTCCGCCAGAACCGCCTTTTGCAGGCGCGGCTGCGACGGGCAGCCGAAGGGGCCAAAATCGAACTCTCGCATCAGCCATACGCCCGCGTGGAGGAGGACCACATCGCCTCGGTCAACGGCGAGGCTCTGCATCTTTCCTGCGAACTGAGCCGCGCCGACTTTGAGCGCGATATAGAAGAGCCGCTCGCCCGCACCATGCAGGCCGTCACTGGGGCACTCAACGACGCCGCTGTGCGCCCTAGCCAGCTCGATCGCATCCTGCTGGTGGGCGGTTCGACCCGCATTCCGCGCATTGCCCAACTCCTTGCGGAGCGACTGGGACAGGAGCCGCACGGCGGCGTGGATCCGGATTTGTGCGTGGCACTGGGGGCGGCGGTGCAGGCGGGGATCGAAATGGGTCAGGCCGTGCCGGCCGTGCTGGTCGATATCACGCCCTATACTTTTGGCACCAGTGCCATGGGGGAACTCTACGGCATGCCCTACGCCCACCAATTCATTCCCCTCATCCGGCGCAACGCCAAACTCCCAGCCACTCGGACCGAGGTGTTTTTCACGATGTTTGAAGACCAGGAGACCGTAGAGATCAAAGTCTATCAGGGGGAAGATCCAGACGCCTTGAAGAACGTGGAAATCGGCACCTTTATCTTTGACGACTTAAATCGACAGCAAGACGCCCATGAGCAGGGCATCCTCTTTACCTACAGCTTGGATCTCGACGGCCTGCTAAAAGTCCACGCCGTGGAGCGGGCGACCGGCCGGGAAATCCACGGCACAATCGAAGACGCTATGGGGCGTTCTACCGCAGAAGAACTCAGCGCGTCGAGGGAGCGAGTTGAGGCGCTCTGGGGCGTGGAGGAAGGGGGGGCCGTGGAGGAGGCCGGCCACGTCGAGGTGCCCGAGGAGATGCGAGATACCCTAGCGCGGGCCGAAAAATCGCTCGATACCGCTCCAGCCGAAGATCGCGAAGAGATCGTCAATCTGATGGAGGATCTGCGCGATGCCCTACGGGCAGGGCGGGCCGAGGAGGCTGCCAATTTCAAGCGGGAACTCGACGAGATTCTCTTTTATTTGGAGTAGGACGCGTGGAACGCTGTCCGACGTGCAAGGCCCCATATCGAGGGGGCCTTTGCTGCCATCGCTGTCAGACCAATTTGCGCCAAGTGCTAGCGGTTGAACGCGCCGCAGGCCGCCATCGGCGACAGGCACAGGCGGCACTTGAACGCGGTTGTGGCACTCAAGCCCGCGCCTGTGCCCGCCGCGCTTGCGCCCTCCACCGATCCACCGATTCCCTAAAAGTGCGAGCACTAGTCGCTCTGGCGGACGGCGATTTCCCGCTGGCCGTGAGGCTTTGGCGGGAAATTCGGCAACGCCGTGAGGCTGGTGTCGGGTAGGGTCGAGCGATCGCTCGACCCTACTAAACGCGACTTTGACGCTAGCGACCGGGCCGAAGGCGGCGACCAGTCCGCGCCCCCAGAATTTCCTTTGGAAAAATTTACTTGCCGAGTACGACGTTGCCGTCGGCGTCCACCTGCAAATGCAGCTTCTGGGCTATGCTGGAACAGGGGCCGTACATGACGGCGCGTTGCTCGGGTGTCATACCCTCTACGATAGCCTCGTCCCAATAGACTTCGGGCTCTGCTAACTCGATGGAGACGCCAGCGCGGGTGGCGGTGCGGCTTGAGTACTTGTAGAGGGCAGAGCGCCGCGGTACATCGCCTTGCCAAGGGAGGGTGCCGTGGGTTTGGGCTCCGTCCATAAAGAAGATGACATCGCCGGCTTGGAGTGCAGGTTGGTGGACCACGTCCAGCGGCTCGTCGCAGGAGCGCACGCCAGCGGGCATGGGGAATTTGGCTTTGTGGCTGCCCGGCACACAGGCAAAACCCCCATCGCCGGCCTTGCAGTCGGCCAACTGCCAAGTCACAGTGACGCCAGCGCAGTGGAACTGGCCGTTCTGGTGATGGTAGGCCACGTAAGGTCTGTGGGGCTCGCCCGCGCCGTGCAGGATGAGGCCCTCGGTTCCCTTGGGACTGTAGGAGACCCAGGGGCCGTGGTCGTGGCGGAATCCCTTGCCGCACATTGCGTTGAGGCGGAATACTACTTGGGGATGCACCAGCAGGCGGCGGAAGGGTTTGCAGTGGGGATGGGGCAATTCGAGTAGGTTGGGGAGGGTCTGTTGGCCAGTGCCTTGGAGCGCGTTCGACCTGCCTTGGGTGCCGCCGTTGTCGGGGCTTTGCTGCATTCGATCCATGCAGTGATCGATGGCGGCGTTGCATGCGCTTAATTCCTCGGCGGTGAGGACGTTGCGGACGACCAAGTAGCCGGTGAGATCCCAGAAGTAGCGTTCGCGCGCATCCATTTTAGCTCTCCGCAATCGAGGTTTTTTGGCCGTCGGATTCCAGCAGGGGCAGGCCCTTTTGATGGACGCCTGGCCCGTAGAGGACGGCTTGCTGTTCGGGCGTGAGTTCGTCGATCCAAGCGCCGTAGCGCGCCTGTGGGGTGAAGTATTTGCCCGTAGCTCGGGCTGCACCCCGGGAAGCGTATTTGTAGAGCACGGAGCGCCGCTGCGTCTTGCCCTTCCACGGCAGGGTGCCGTGGGTGGCGGTCTCGGCGAAGAAGAGGACGTCGCCGGCGCGCATGGCGGGTTGGACCACTAATTCGCCGTACTCTGCGAGCGAGCGGAGCTCGGGCGGGGTCGGCTCGCAGGTTTTGTGGCTGCCGGGAATCACGGCAAAGCCGCCGTCTCCGGGGTTGCAGTCAGTCAGTTGCCAAGCCACGGTGATGCCCCGGCAGTAGATTTTGCCGTTTTGCTGGTGATACCAAGTAGCGGGGCTAAAAGGCTCGCCCGCGCCGTGCAGGTAGTGCCCTTCGGTCCCCTCGGTGGCGCTGATGAGCAAGGGGCCGTGATCGAGGCGAAAGCCCGGGCCGCTGAATTCGTTGAGGCGCGAGACGACGGTGGGATGGACCAGCAGGCGGCGAAAGGGTTCGCGGTAGGGGGCCGGCCAACCGAGCATACCGGTGAGTTGCTGGCGGCTGGTTGTGCCTTGCAGCGCGTTTGAGTCGCGGGCGAGGGTGCCGGGGTAGGCGGAGATTTGGTCGGCGAAGTGGTCAATGGCGGCGTTGCACTCGCCTACTTCCTCGGCGGTGAGGGCGCTGCGAACTACTAGGTAGCCGCGCAGATCGAAGTAGTATTTTTCTTCTTCTGAGACCGTGTAGAGGTGTTTGTCCACGGCTTTGCTCCTTTGTAGTCTCTGTCCACGTGCCGATCTTCGGACGGCCAAGGATCAAGATAGCGCGATGGCTACTCTTGTCCAAGCCTTGGACTAGGATTGATAGGGAGCGAACTAAACAGGACGATAGGACACAAGCTGATCAGGCTGGGGTCTCGGCCCGTTCTAGCAGCTTGGCGAAGTCGTAGTTGACGCCGTTCAGTCGTTCTCAGAGATATCGGACCTGATTTTTCATTTCATCTGCTGTAACCCGATTTAAGATATTCAAGAGCCTTTGCACCATCTCGTACGATGAACGACGGACAGCGATAATTATCCCCCAATGCGTTTTATTTTTTTCAAAATATAACTTGGCGAGCAACTCAAAGTGAACGCGATTATGAGTTAGCAATGTCTTCTGCCGCATGGCTGCGTAAGCCAATTGATCTGCATCAGTATTCTGAATTTGGTCTGCATCTCTCGTTGTCAGTGCAGAAAAACCATACGCTTTGAGTAAATCTGCAATCAAGACATCAACATCTTCGTCGAGATACAGTTCGATAAATAAACTCATTGTGTTGACTGTACAAGTGGGTCAATCAATTTGTGGGGAACGCGATTTTCTTCAATGTATTTCTGGATTTCTTCTTGGTGGTCGCTGTAATAACTCAGGGCATCAAAAACCTGTCCCAAAGACAAATGTGGAAGGTGGTTCGGAATGTCTTCAGGGTGTGTGCCCAAACGCCAGACTTCGACAATTGCACGGACCGGCGTACGCGTATCTTTGACGATAGGTTCTCCACCTAGAATCTGATCATCTGTCACGATGTAGGGATGTTCTGTTGTTTGGGTCATGGAATACCTTTTTGTTTTTCGTGCAGGGATTGCGTACATCCTCTGAGCGTTGGTAATCCCACTAGCTGCCAGTTCGTCCCCCGACGGCGGCTATGTCTCAGGTTACGTCAAAAAACATAGAGGAGGGGTTAAAGCGTTGTCAACAGAGCATTTAGCGCGGTGCGTAAGCCCCAGTTGGTGGGGGCCGTGATCTCGAAACCTATCGATAGAAGGGGCTTCTATGCTGCCGCCCGCTAGGCTTGAGGAACTTGGCCGAATCCCGAGGAGACCTATAGAATGAGCCAGAATACTATCGAGAAAACGCCCAACTGGGTAACTAAATCCATTCGTCTGCGGCTGGAAGAAGCCGACGAACTCGCGCATTTGGTGGAGAATACTGCCTACTCGGAAGCGGCCCTCATGCGTCAATGGGTGCTGGTTGGTATGGAGCGGTTTCGCGTGTCCGAGGCCATCCGCGCCTACCAAGAAGCCGAGGTTGATTTGCGGGGTGCGGCTGAACGGGCCGGGTTGCCCGTGGCCGTACTATTGGAAGAAATGGCGGCTCGCAAAGTCGCCGTGCTCGATGCACCGGAAGATTTTGGGCCTGGTCTGGAGGCTTTGCGCCGGGCTTGGCCAAAGGATGAGTAGTTTTCTTGTCGTTCGGCCGTTCTTAGAGAGCTCGGTTCTGAAGTCCTACAAATAAACTCATTGTGTTGACTGTACAAGTGGGTCAATCAATTTGTGGGGAACGCGATTTTCTTCAATGTATTTCTGGATTTCTTCTTGGTGGTCGCTATAATAACTCAGGGCATCAAAAACCTGTCCCAAAGACAAATAACGAAGAAGCGAATCATAGTCAGTATTTGCAAGTTTGGACAAGTAGAATCTAAATATCTGGCCTAACAGCCTGTCCTTCTTGGGAGGTGCTCCTGCCGCGCTAATCTCAATTCCACTGGGTTGGGCGACGTAGGACGAACCCGCCGGGTTTGACGACCTCGTCAGGGAGTTGGCTATCCTTCAGCTTCTTTCGGCCAATACTAAACGCTGCTGTCGCTGCATCGGCCAACTGAGAGGAGTGTCTGGACGGTGGGGAGGCAACAATCACCCGTTTTTCAGGATAGCGCTCGAGTGTCGCTCGGACGGGCGGCGTGAGGTCGCTGTCGCCGGAAATGATAATCGCGGTGTCAAATGCGTCATCTTGGGCATCGCCGAGCAGCTCGACCGCAATGTTGACGTCCGTCATCTTTTCTTCGTGTGTAATCCACTCGGCTCCGCACTCCCGACAGTGTCTCTCTTTGGCGAGGTAGTGGCCGTAGTAGATGTGCAGATCTGATCGGGTCTCCAGCGCCTCTAGAAATGTCGCCTGCCGTTTCGATTTGCTTGGACTGCCGAGGCGTGGAGAAATACGGGCAGTGAAGTACCGGACGGCCACCAATACTTGGCCCGGTAGAAGTAGATTTTCACCCAAGCGCCGTACATCAAGCCAATAGTACCGTTGCCAACCCTTGGATTTGAGCCCGTAGTAGAGATTGAAGCCATCGACGTATACAATCACTCGCTCTCCTGCGGCTTGACGTTGCGTTCCCTTGATGCTTGTCGTCATTGACAACCGTCAACTAATAAGTTATCCTTATGTACCCCGCTGGAGATAGCATCTCCGGCCTGACGCCCCGCAAGGGGCGTTTCTTTTTTGTTTTTTCCATCATCAATCTTCTGTCCACTCCAACCGTACTTGCAGGTTGTTCAAACGATCCCACGCCAGATGTCTTTCGGTGTGGGATATACCCCTCAAACCCTCCCCGGAAAAGACCGTCCCCGCACCTGCTTAAAGGGCGGCATCTTGGGTGCGTCGGATACCGCTTCGTCGCGCCAGGAAGTTGCGCGCATGTAGTGTACAGCGTAGCCCCGGCGCCGCGTGCCGGTCAGATTGGCGTTGCTCTGGTGCAGCGTCAGGCTGTGGTGGAAGCTGATGCTGCCGGGTCGGAGGGGAGCGGGTCGGATGGGCCAACCGCCGCTTTCGAGATCGGCGACAAAAGGAGCCAAGCGCTCGCCCCGCAACATGCCCCAGCGATGGGTGCCCAAGGCAAAATTGAGACAGCCGTTGTCGAGGGTGGCCGCGTCAATGGCGGTCCAAGCGGAGACCAAGTCCATGGGGAAAATGTCGCGCCAAGAGGCCGAATCCTGATGCCAGCCCTGCGCCGAGCCCGTGCGTGGCGCTTTCATAAAGAGTTGGTCGCCGTACATCTTGATGTCGGAGGTGCCGAGCAGGTCGGCGATGATGTCGGCGATTTTGGGGTGAGTGACGTGGCCCCACATTACGTCGTCGTACACTGCTATGTTGTACAGTTTGCGCACGGATAGCACTTGGTCGGTGACGGCTTTTTCGCCGCGGCGGAAGACGGGTTCGAGTTGGATGCTAGTGTCGGGAATGTGCTCTAGCTCGCCGGTGGCGATGCGGTCGGTGTGGGCTGATAAAGAGGCGACTTCATCGGGGGTCAGCACGTCTTCGACGGTCAGGCAGCCGTCGAGGTAGAAGCGTTCGACTTGATCGGGGGTGAGGTGGCGCAGGTTTTGTTGGGTCACGGGACGGTCTCCTCCTTCAGTGTAGCCCGGTAATGCTCCGCCCATGCTTTGAGCGGGATATCCTCGTCTTGGGGACGCCAATAGCGCGACACCGGCAGCACCAAAGGATCGTCGCCCGCATAGGCCGTGCTGCCGGTGCCTAACTCGCCCAAAAGCTGACGCCGCACTGGGTCGCACCCGGCCAAGACTTCCAGGGCTTGGTGCTCGTAATCCGAGGGGCGGATCCAGCGGTGCTGATAGCCGTAGTACAGGCATTTGCGCGGTTGGTCGGACAGATTGGGGGTCAAGCAGTGGTACAAGGCCGTGCGCCAAACCAGCGCGGTGCCGGGGGCGACGTTGACTTCGACAATGCGCTCGGGATCGACACGGCGCGCATCTTCGTCAATCCACGGCGATTGGCGATGGCTGCCGCGCACAACGCAAATGGCACCGCTCAAAGGTTGGGTCAGGTCGGTTAAATAATAGCCGACTTTCATCTCCATAAACGGCAGCACCCCATCGACCGCGGGCCAGCCGTAATTGGGGCCGTCGGCGTGCCAGGGGAAAAAACTGTCCGGGGCACCTAGCTCGTGCTCTCCGTCGGCTGGATCCTGCGGCGGGCGCACGTCGAGGTGCGACGTACGGAGCTGGATGTTGTAGCCCATCAGGTCCACAATTAGAGGCAAAATGGGTGGGTAATCCACCAATTCCTTAAAGAGGGAATCGGTGGCGATATTGCGCATCTGAAAGGCTTGGCGGGGATCGAGATCGCGCTCCCGGCGGTAGCGGTCGTACAACTCGTCGAGCCGTTGCAACAGGGCGGCGATGCGGTCGGTCGGCAGGGCATCTTCGACGAGGAAGAAGCCATCTTCGTCGAATTGCCGCTGTTGTTCGGGAGTGATTTTTAAGGGGGTTTCGCTCATTGGCTTATCCTCTAAGACGCTACTTCCACATGCAAAAGCCGCCGTCCACCACCAAGTTGTGTCCGGTGATATAGTCGGCGGCGGGCGAGGCCAAAAAGCGCACCGCTCCCTTCAGATCTATGCCGTCGCGGCCCATGCGGCCCAAGGCGGTGGCGTCGCTGTACGCGTCGATAAAGGCCTGGGGTTGGCCGCGCTCAAAGCCGCCGGGCGAAATGGCGTTGACCCGCACTCCCATCGGGGCTAAATAGGCGGCCGCGTCCATCGTCAGACCGATGACGCCGGCTTTGGCCGCGGCGTAGTCCAGCGGCTGCTGGCCCAAGCCACTGCGCTCGTACATGCGGCGGTCGCGACCCACTAGGCCAGCGATGGAGGCGATGTTGATAATGGAGCCCGAGCCTTGTTCGGCCATGATGCGGCCGAAAATTTGGCAGGAGAAGAGGGGCCCGGTCAAATTGGTGTCGATGAGCAGGCGGGCGTCTTCAGGCTTGCGCTCGAATAAGTCGGTGGTAGTTAGCCCCAAGCCGCCGCCGGCGTTGTTGACCACTACATCGACGCGGCCTTGCCACTGGCGCACATCTTGGGCGAATTGGCTGAGGGCGGCGTGGTCGCAGATGTCGAGGGCGGCGCTGTACACCTCACAGCCGTAGGTTTCTTTGAGATGTTCGGCGGTAGCTTGGGCACTGGCTTCTTGGCGGGAGGTGATGGCCAGATGGCAGCCGGCGTCGGCGAGGCTTTCGGCCATGTCACGGCCCAAATCGCGGGCCCCGCCGATTACCACGGCCACTCGGTCGGTCAAGTCGAAAAGTTCTGTGCTCATGGGGATGCTCCTGGCGCGGGCAATATAGGCGTCTAAAGGTGGGGGATCAACCAGACGGAGGCTCCCGAAAGGTCATGTCCGGTCGCTGATCCCAGCGGAACTGGTCGGGCGCGTTGGTCTGTTCGGCCCAGTCGCGGATTAAGTCGATATCCGCCTGCCGCGCCTCCAGCCGCGCCGCGACCTGGGCTGGGTCCCACCCGTCCAAGACCAAGTCGGTCAACTCGGCTATCACCTCTTGGCACGCTGGCTCGGCGGCCCGGTCCACTCGCTCGTGGGGATCTTCTTCTAGATTGAACAACTGGGGACGCTCTCGCCAGTGATAGACCAACTTCCACGGCCCGCGGCGCACCATGCGCTGCACTTGGCCTTCGCGCAGAGCGTATTCCGAAAAAGCCACGTCCTCCCAATCGCCACGGCCCGTGCGCAGCAACCCCAGCGCTGACCGGCCCGGCGAATTGGGTAAGGGTGGGGCACCTAGGGCCTGGAGCATGGTGGCGTTGAGGTCTAAGGCGCTCATTACTCGGTCGCATTGCGTCCCCGCTGGCAATACGCCGGGCCAAGAGACAATGGCCGGTACTTTGGCCGACTCTTCGTAAAAAGTTCGCTTCATCCACAAGTCGTGCTCGCCGACCAACTCGCCGTGATCTGAGCTGTACACCACCAAGGTGTTGTCAGCCAAGTCGTTTTCTCGCAGAGCCGTTAAAATGCGGCCGATCATGTCGTCCATTGCGGCGACCAAAGCCCAGTAGGCAGCCCGGGCGTTGAGCACCCATTCTTCAGGCACTTCCTGCAAACCGCCGTGGGCTCGCCACCAGCGGATTGCCGGGTGAAGGTGGTCGCCAAAAGGCTCGCGTACCGTGGGCGGGCGAATTCTCGCTCGGTAGTAATCGTACAAGGGCCGTCGCGCCAAATAGGGAGAATGCGGCAGCATAAAGCCGATGCTGAGGCTGAAGGGACCTTCGGCTTGACCGGCGCGTTTTTGTACTCCCAGTTGATTTAGAAAATACACGGCCGCGGCGGTCACGTCCTCGTCGTGTACTTGGTACGAGCTTTGTCCTGGTCCAGCTTGCTCCAGACTCCCGCGGCTCATGGCCGGGGCTCGCCCTCCGCCGGGCCAATTGGAGGAGTGGTCGCCTACCGGCCTGGCGACATAGCCGTGTAGTTGGTCGGGGCCTATTGAGTGCATGCGGCCGATCAACACGGGTCGGTACCCGGCCGCTCCCATGGCGTGGGCCATGGTCGGCACCCCCGAATCGAGGATCTGATTGTTGGTCCACACTTCAATGTCGCTGGGGTAGCGCCCGGCGAGCATGGCCATGCGCGAGGCCACGCACACCGGCGATGGGCAGTACACTTGGGTGCATTGCACGCCCTCGGCGGCGAGGCGGTCCAAATGCGGCGTCTCCACCACCGGGTCGTCGGCACAGCCCATGACGTAGGGATTGTGTTGGTCGGAGTGGATGTAGAGGAGATTGGGGCGCGATTGCTGCATGAGGTAGCGTCCTCCTTATTGATAATCCGCAGATGAACGCAGATAGACGCAGAATAGTAGGAACAAGACGATCGGCATCTCGAAATCGCTAGAGAGACAAATGGGTCCAGCGCACTTCCATGCAGGCGTCGTCGCCGGCGTAATAGACGACCATGACACTGCCGTCGGGCAGGGCCGCGGAAAAGGGCAGACCAAAACTCCACAGGCCCATTTCGGCGAGTAGGTCGCCGGTGTCTCCTTGGCCGGCCGCGGTTTGCGGGGATTCGACTGTCTGGCGGTACAGTTCTACTTCGGTGGCTGCGTCAAAGGGGGCGTCTGCCGCTGGAGCTAGGCGGGCGCGGATCGAGTGCAATTGGAAGCGATCGACATAGGCTAGGACTACGCGGCCGTCGGGCAAAATGGCCGGATGCGCGGCTTGGTCGGGGAAGCCTAAGTCATCGGGGCCAGACCAAGTAGCGCCTTCGTCTGCGCTGATGTGGCGCTGAATGTTGAGGTATTGGGTCGTCTGGCGGTCGTAGGTCCAGGTGAAGGTGACTACGCGGCCGTCGGGGCAGACGCCGGCGCGTTGGTCCCAGTTGAAGATGCGGCCGGTGGGGTCTTGGCAGGTGGTGACGGGATCGCTCCAGGTCTGGCCCTGATCTTCCGAGTACAAATACACTACCCGTTGCAGCCATTGGCCCCGGTCCAAATAGGTTTTATTGGTCTCGATGCTCAGGGCTAGCCGGCCGCTGGGCAGGATGAGTACGGGGTTGGTTAGGCTGGGCGGGCCGACATCTGGTGGGACGGACACGACGCGCCAGTCGGACCAGGTGCGCCCTAGGTCGTGGGAATCGGCCAAGACGATCTCCATGGGCAGGCAGCCTTCGGTTTCTTCGTTAAAGAGGGGTTGGCCCGGATAGGTCTGGCGGTCCACCCACATGGCGGCGAGTAACAAGTGGCCGTTGCCTAAGTCGGTGATGTAGCCGACCCTGATCGAGCCGTTTAGTCCGTTTAAGGTCGTGGCAAAAGGAGTTGCGGGATCGCTCCAGGATTGCCCGCCATCGGCCGAGCGCTTTAGTTCGACCGTGCCGTCCGCTGAATCCTTGCTGCTGCCGACGCGGTAGGTGGCCAATAGCGAGCCGTCGGTCAGCGGAGTAAGCGCCGGAAAGGTCGAAAAGGCGCGCGGCGTATTGGGCTGGCCGCGATTGATGATGCCGCGATTGGTGATTTTCATCTTAATATCCGTTTATGTTGGTCAGATGACCGCCAGAGCGATAGCCCCGGGAAGCCTCTTGACAGAGTTGTATTATAAACCAATGTTTTTTATTATGCTTAAGGCTTTCAAATATCGGCTGCGGCCCACCAAGCGGCAAGCGCGAATTCTTGCCGAGCACTTGGCAGAGAGGCCCGCCAGCCTCCTGCGAAAAGCACGAGTGCAACAGGAAGGGATGGGGATAGTTTAGACGTTTACATTCTGGAAGGAGTAGCTTAATGACCACTTCGATTCACATTGACGTACCGCTATCTTGTCCAACGATAGCCAAGCAGCCTGAAAATATACAAAGAGAGCTTTGGGAAGCATTTGAAAATGCCGTCGTTAAAGCTCAAAAGCAGGGCATTCCCGAAGAAGAAATTTGTCAATTTTTGGAAGATGTCATTGACAACCGAGCCGCCGATCAAGCCTTGAAAGAAATGGAACGAACAGGAGAACAACCCGTTTCATGGGAAAAAGTAAAAAAAGAAGCGGGATTATAGCTCACTCAATCGGCTTCACACCCCGTTCACGCAGACAATTTTTAACATTACCCGCCCAGCTCCAACGTCGAATTCAACCCCATATTGACGCCTTGAGAACAGAGCCCCGTCCCCCTAGGTGTGTTAAACTCAAAGGGTTTTCTGATCGCTATAGGATCCGCGTTGGTGTGTATCGCATTATGTACGAAATTCGAGATGATACACTACTTGTAGTGGAAATAGGTCATCGACGCGATATTTATCGATAATTGTTCGTCTTAGTGCTCATTTTTATCCCTCCAAGTCGCTATCCCTTGCGAAATTAAATGAACTTCGGTGGATCCGAGGTGCAACACCAATCGCCATAAAAAGGAGAACGGCGATGCAGCAACCCCATTACAATAAAGACCTAGACGTCCGTCAGATAGGACCGGAGGATTTACCTCGTGCCCGCTTAGTGGCCGGACGCGCCTTTATGGAACACGCCGAAGATTGGTACGGAGAGGATGAGACGGCGCTGGCTGGCTTTGATGGGGAGGGGACTATGGTGTGTGCCTTGGGCTATCAGCCCGAATCGCTGTGGTGGGGCGCGGCGCAGATTCCGGCTGGGGCCATCGGCGGGGTGGCTACTGATCCCAAGCACAAGCGGCGTGGGCACGCTGGTGGGCTTATGGTGCAGGCCATTCACATACTGCGGGAACGCGGTTGCTGTGTTAGCCCGCTGTGGCCTTTTTCCTTTAGGTGGTACGGCAAGTTCGGTTGGGCTTGTCCGGCGCCGAGGTTAGAACTGAAAGTCTGGCCGGATCTGGTCCGCCAAGCCACGGCGACGGTGGGGGAGGTGCGGCGGGCGACTGCGGACGACGCGAGTGCCGTGCATCGGTTGCACACCGAGGGGGCGCAACTGCGCAATGGGCAGTCGGTGCGCTCGGAAGCGTTTTGGCAAAAGGAGGAGATGCGGCGCGAGCTTTGGGTGCTGGAGGGGAACGGTGGAGCAGTTGACTGCTCGGCTCTGATGTTAATAGGGGACTTGGGACGCGGCCAAGGCAAACGCATTACCGTGCGAGAGCTGCACGGGGCCTCTTTTGCCGCTCAATTGAAGTTCGTGCGGTCCGTGGCTGATATGGACGGGCTAGCGGCCTTGAACCTCGATCTGCCGCCCGACAGCTTGCTGCTCGGCGCATTCCCAGAGCGCTTTAACGCATCCGTTGAGTTCGACTTGGCGTTGCGCGTACTGGACGTGGCCCAAGCTCTAGCGCATCTCAAGCCGCCTTCAACTTTGCGGGCGACGATCGCGTTTGAGATCGCCGATTGGGTGGTGAATGCCGACAAGCCGCTGGCCGTGACAGTGCAGGTGGAAGGGGGGCAGGTGCAGGTTGCGGCAAAGTCAGACAAGGACGCGCTGTGCTGCGACATTAACACTTTTACGCGATTGTTTGCTGGCGGCTTGACCGTGGCTCAAGCGCGGGCCATGGGGCGTTTGACCGGCGGTAGTCCGGCGGTGGGGATGGCCTGCGATGCGTTGCTGCACGGGCGCGTGCCGTACCGCTCCGATGTCGAGGCAGGATAGGGGCAGACGCATAATTCGCGGGAGGAGAAAATCGTGGTTTTAACGACAGAGACGCATTTGCGGCAATACCGCGAAGAAGGCTATTGCCTAGTCGAAGAATTGATCCCGGCCGATCTAATCGAGGCCGCTCGCCAGCGCACCATGGAAATAGCCGTGGACTTGCCCGACTGGTCGGAGAGGCATTTCCAAGTGCTCGATCCAAGTCGTTATAAAGCCGCTGGGGGCAGTCCGCTGCCGGGCGGCATTCAGCAGCCGGCCAGTCAAGAGGATGTGTTCGCACAGATCGCCGACCATTCGCGCTTGGCCGAAGTTATGGCGGGTCTGCTGGAAGGGCCAGTGGAGCGGTTTACCGATCAGATAGGGGTCAAGCACGCCGCAATCGCCGAAGAGCAGGGGGGCTGTAGCTATTTCCATCAGGATTCGTTCTACTGGAAAATAGCGCCAGAGTTGGGGTGCAACTGCTGGATCCCCTTGACGGAAGTCGGGGTAGAAGCCAGCGCCTTGGCCGTGATGCCGGCCAGCCACCAAGGCTGGCAGCTCGTCGAGCACGAATCGTACTACGACGATCCGCCCATGGGGCACGTGGGCGACGACGGCTTCAAGCCTTTCAAACGCCATCGGGTGCCCCTAGAGCAGGTGGACTTTGCCCGGGAGGAACTAATCGCTACTAAGCCAGGAGACGGACTGTTCTTCAGCAATTACACCTGGCACCGCAGCGAGCCGAACCGCAGCGGCCGGTCGCAAGCCTTTTACGCCATTGCGTACCAGCGCCGGGCATAGAATTTGACGCAGCTTGTGGCCGACTAGGCACCTTTCCGCGGTTCAGACAGTTTCTACGGCTGAGTGTCCGCCACTGACGGCGCGATAGCCTCTCCTCGATCAACAGCAGGTAGGGGCGCTCGCTCGCTCGCCCCTACAATTCTTGACAGACGGGCATTAAGTGGTATTTTGGAGTTAGTAATTCCAAAAAAGAAGAAAAAATGGAAATAAAGAGGCGATTTTTCCAGGCATCGGAGACCAGCTTTTTTCTTTTTGGTCCTCGCGGCACAGGCAAATCGACCTGGCTTCATGCCCATTTGCAGGACGCCTTGCTCGTGGATCTGCTCTCTCCAGAGACGTATCGGCTCTACTCGGCCCGTCCTGAAAGGCTGGGGGAACTCATCGCTGGCAATCCCGCCAAGAACACTGTCATCATCGACGAGGTGCAAAAGCTCCCCGAGTTACTCGATGTGGTCCACCAACTCATCGAGCAGCACCGATCGCTCAGATTCGTCCTCACCGGCTCTAGCGCGAGAAAATTGAAGCGCACCGGGGTTGACCTACTGGCTGGCCGGGCGGTGCTCAAGACTATGCACCCTTTTATGGCCGCTGAGCTGGGGGCTGCTTTTGACCTAGAGTGCGCCCTGCGCTTTGGGCTTGTGCCCTTGGTCGTGGACTCAGCATCTCCTGCCGAGGCGCTCGGCGCGTATGCCGCTCTTTACCTGCGAGAAGAAGTTCAGATGGAGGGCTTGGTGCGCAACGTCGGCAACTTCTCGCGCTTTTTGGAAGCCATCAGCTTTTCGCATGGATCGGTGCTGAGTGTTTCCGCGGTCGCTAGGGAGTGCCAAGTCGAGCGGAAGACTGTCGAGGGGTATATCGACATTTTGGAGGATCTGTTGTTGTGTTTTCGGGTGCCGGTGTTTGCCAAGCGGGCCAAAAGGCACCTAATCGCCCATCCTAAATTCTACTTCTTCGATGCCGGCGTCTTCAAATCGCTGCGGCCGTCCGGCCCGCTCGATCGCCCCGAAGAAATACACGGCAGCGCTTTAGAGGGGCTAGTGGCTCAGCATTTGCGGGCTTGGAACGCGTACGGCGGCGAGCACTATACCTTGTTCTTTTGGCGTACCAAGTCGGGAAGAGAAGTCGATTTTGTCCTCTACGGGCCGGAAGGCTTTTGGGCTATAGAAGTCAAAAACAACCGCACCATCCGCCCAAGCGATCTCAACAGCCTGCGCGCTTTCAAACAAGACTATCCCGAAGCCGAGGTGTGCTTGCTGTATAGGGGAGACGAGCGGGTCGAGATACAGGGAATACGCTGTCTGCCCTGCGGCGAATTTTTGCAAGGGCTGGTACCGGGCCGACCTTTGCTAGCCCACACCTATTGACCTTTCACACGAGGAGCTTGCACGATGACCGATTCTACCTACCGCATCGCCCCATCCGGCTTTACCGACGACGAGTGGGAAACCTTCAACCGCGAGGGAATCCTCTTTTTTGAAGACGCCCTCGACCAAGCGGCCATCGACGAACTCACGGCTGCCATCGAGCGCGTTTGCCAATCCAGCCCCAAATACCGGGCGGGGGAGACCTTCGGCTGCCAAAATATCGTCGAGCGCGATCCCGCCTTTGCCGCGCTCATTGATCACCCTCGCCACATCGGCTACGCCTACGACCTCTTCGGCGAATTGCTCAAGCTGCATCAGAGCCAGTTTTTTATCCGTCCGCCCGGCGGCGACCGCTACAATATCTGGCATCCCGATGGGGCGCGCGCCGTGCCGTACGGCACCTTCTCGCCCGATTTGCCGCTGCAAATCAAGATCGGCTTGTGGCTGACCGACCTGCCAAGGGCCAAGATGGGCAACCTAGTGGTCTTGCCCGGCAGCCACCGCAAGCAATACGTCGATGAGTACGACAGCCACGAGCCGATCCCGGACGAGCGGGTGGTCTGCCCGCGCAAGGGCACCATGACCTTCATGCACTCGAGCATCTGGCATCGCGTCGAGCCCAACGAGAGCGACGTGGTGCGCAAGAATATCTTCTACTCGTACTGCCCGGCTTGGGTCACTCCAGCCGACCGTCTCCAGTCCGATCCGGCTTGGCTTGAGACGCTCAACCGCGAGCAGCGCATCATCATGCGTTCCTACACCAACGCGTATCACAACGCCAAACCCCCGGCCTCCGACTTCCCGCTCTTCCTCGACCGCGAGACCGGCTTGGACCGCGATCCCGATGCCTACCGCGACGATGTGGCGTTGCACCGCCGCAAGCGCCGCACGTGGGCCGAGGGTAGGGGCGGTTTGCGAACCGAAGCGCCGCATGTGGGTCGAGGGTAAGGGGCGGTTTGTAAACCGCCCCCTACGTTTAGGCTTCGGCCCGTTTTTCAAACAGCCACATCCCGATTCCCATGGATGCTAGTCCGACGAGGATCGAGTACGCGACGAACATGAAATTGAACTTAAAGGAGTCCGGATCTATTCCTATTGGCTCGTCCGGACCGTCGTAGTCGCTCCAGATCGTAATTTCGTACGTGCCGAGGACATCAGGCAAGTCGAGTACATCGGGTATGGTGCTAAAGTAGAAGTACAACACGCCTAAGACGAAGGCGGTAGAAGCGAGGCCAGTAAAACGCCGCACTACCAACTTCAGGCCCGAGGTTCCACCGGCAATGCCCAGCATTACTGCCATCGCCGATAGGTAAACCATGCCGCTGATAACTAGGAAGTCCACCCAGATGTCGCTGAACGGGGGGATTTTGAACGGTAGTGCATGTGATGCCGTTTTCTCCACCTCGATTGCGAGCGCGTGCAATTCGCCGACAACGGCGATGAGACCGGCGGTGCTCAACGCGAATAAGACGATGCCGAGCGTCGCTACGGCCGCAACCTTGGTCGCAAAGATTTTCGCACGCGATACCGGCAGGGAGAGGAGCAGGTAATGGGTCTGTCCTTTCACTTCTTGGACGAATGAGTGGACCAGCAGGAAGGGCAAGATCAGCAAAAAGAAATAGGGAACGAAGCTCCACAGGAAGTGGGGCGAGGGGGTCTGCCCATCGTCAAAAGACAGCACCGCAACGAGTTGGAGAAAGACCGTCACCAACGGCAGCAAGACGAACAGGGTGCGGTTGTCCTTTATTTCCTTTATATACAGCGTCTTCCAAGTATTCACGATACCACCTCCTCGAAAATGTCGCTGAGCGACTGGCCGCGATGTTGCCTCAATTCTTCGATGTTGCCGCTGACTGCGATCTCGCCGTGGCGCAGGAAGGCGACCTCTTCTATCAGCTCTTCCACCTCGCTGACGAGATGGGTCGATATCAGGATCGTCTGCTCGCCGACGCGAAACTCGCTCAGCAAGGTTTCCAAGATGCGCCGACGCGACGGCGGGTCGATCCGTCCCAGCGGCTCGTCCATGAGCACCAGTTCGCTCGGCCACGAAAAGGCGGACACTACCTTCAGCCGCGCCCGCTGACCATCGGACAGGGTACCGATTTTCCGCTGGCTATCGACGTTCATCAAGCCGAGCAGCTCGTGGGATTTGTCCATGTCCCAGCCCGGATAGAACGCGGCTAGGAATTCGAGCTGTTCGCTGACGAGCATCCAGTCGTAAAACGGATTGACCTCGGGCAGGTACGAAGTGATGCGGCGCGTTTGCACGCCGACCGGCTGACCCGAGACGCTGGCGCTGCCTTCGCTGGCGTGGGCGACGCCGGCGAGGATTTTGAACAGCGTGCTCTTGCCGCTGCCATTTTCGCCGAGGATGCCCATTACCCGGCCTTTTTCGACGGTTAGGGAGATGCCTCCCAAGGCCGTCACGCCGGCGTATCGCTTCCACAGGTTCTTTACTTCTATCATAGCTTCACCTCCTCTGAAATTTCGCGCAGCAGATCGTCGATTTGGTCGGGGGAGAGCGCTAAGTCGCGGATCTCGGCGACAAAGCGGTCGCGCGCAGCCCCGGCTAGGGCGCGGCGCTCGCTGTCGATGCGTTTGGCGCTCTCGGTTATCGACGATCCCTCGCCGCGTCGCGTGGTTATGAATCCTTCGCGCTCCAATTCCATGTAGGCTCTGGACATGGTATTGGGATTGACGCCCATCTCCTTGGCCATTTCCCGCACCGACGGCAACGGGCCTCCGGCCTGATAGACGCCTTGAGCGGTGCGTTTTTTGACCGCCTCGATGATCTGCAAATAGATGGGGCGGGTGGGATCAAAATCGAGCGGCATCTTTGCACTCCTTTCTGGTTGTAGGTTTCATATTTTGTCCTATTGTAACAGTGTTCTATCTACATAATACACTATTGAAATAGATAAATCAAGCGTTTTTTTAGGGTGGAGGGAAATCGGTCGGTAGGTGTAGGGGCGTCCCTTGGGGGGATTGGGAAAGGGGCAACTCTAAGAGTTGCCCCTACAAATTTGCTAGCAATTCGCCGATGGGTTGGGCGGCCTTCAGGCCGTGACCGGAAAGCACGGCCACAATCTGCTGACCCGGCTGCACCAGACCGGCGGCTCGGGCTTGACGCAGGCCGTCCCAGATCACAGCCGAAGTGGGCTCCACGCAAAAACCGGCCCGGCCCAACTGGCGCAGGCCCCGGACTATGGCTTCTTCGGAGACGGCGACTACGGAACCCTCTGACTGGCGCAAGGCGTTGATGACTTCGCGGTCTCTAACCGGGCGGGGTAAGGCGATGCCCTCGGCCCGGGTGGGGCGCGGAGAAGCGGCGGGAGGGACTATGTCCAAGCCGGAGTGAAAGGCTTGGTACAGCGGCGAGACGTGTTCGGCTTGGACGGCAATGAGGCGCGGCAGGTGGTTGACCAGCCCGGCCTGTTGCAAATCGAGGAAGCCGCGGTACAGGCCCAGCAAGATGCTGCCGGCCCCGACCGGACAGATTACTGCGTCGGGGGCGGTCCAGTCGAGTTGCTCGGCCAGTTCAAAAGCGAGGGTTTTGAGGCCCTCTATAAAGAGGGGATGCCACAGATGCGAGGCGTACACGGCTCCAGTGCGGTCGATGTACTCGAGCAGAGCTTCGGTGGCTCGGGCGCGCGGCCCTTCCACCGCAACCAGTTCGGCGCCGTACAGGCGAATCTGCACCAGTTTGCCCACAGAGGCCGAAGCTGGACAAAAAACTTTGAGGCGCACCTTGGCGCGGGCTGCATACGCAGCTAAGGCGGCCCCGGCGTTGCCCGAGGAGTCCTCTACTGCTTCCTCTATGCCCAAGGCGTGCAAATAGCTCATGAGCAGGGCGGCCCCGCGGTCTTTATACGAGCCGGTGGGCAGGGTGTGGTCGCATTTGGCCAGGACCGTCATGCCCTCCAGATCAAAGGGGATCAGGGGAGTGCGGGCCTCGCCCAGCGAGACGGGATCGCCCACCGGGGGGAGGGCTTCGCGGAAGCGCCACATGTCGGCGGGGCGGGCGGCGATCTGATCGAGAGGGAAAGTCGGGGTGGGGGACCGGCATTCGAGGGGTGCGTCGCAGGCGAGGCAGCGGTAGGGAGCCGGGGCTTGGGGATAGGGGGCCTGGCAGGCGGAGCAGTGGAAGGTGAGGGTCATGGGTGAAACCTAGACGCGATAGGCAAACAGTTTGGCGCCGAGCATGCGCACCCGGATGCCGACTGCCTCGCCGGCCGCGGAGATGTCGGAACGGCCTTGCCAAGTTACCACTTGGTCTTCGCAATCGCCTGTTAGACGGTCGCACTCGTCAAAGGTGAACCCCGGCAGCGGGTCGGCGTCGGGGAGCATCAACGACGGCAGCTTCTCCAGCAGTTCAATCTGAATCCAGCCGCCCGGCTCGCAGCGATAGTTGAGGCGCAGCTCGTCGTGGACGCGGAAGAGGGAAGGCAGGGAGAAGCTGCCCTCGGCACTGGCGCGCACTCCGCAGAACCGGTGCGGACGCCAGCGCGCCCAGCGAATCTGCTGCGGCTGCCGCAAAGGAAAAAGCTCGGGCACCTTGTCGGCGGGGCAATCGTGAATGACCGAGAAGGCCGCGTATGGACAGGCCCAATGGCCATCGGGCAGTTCGACGAGGCCGCTGCGCCAGAAGTGGGCCATGCACTCGTCGCCGTCTCCCTCGGCACCCAGCGGCAGGATCGGCCGGCGCTCGGGGCGGGACCAGTAGAGGCCGTCGCGACTGAAGGCGATCTGTCCGTCAATGGTGCTGGCGATCTGGTGGTATATGGGGATGAACATGCCGTGCAGGTCGTCGCGGCCGGGGTACGGGAAGTAGTTGGCACCGTAAAAGCTGATGTCGGGCGGGTCCTCGGTATCGGGATGATGGACCAGCTTCGGCGCGGGCCAACTGGCAAAGTCGGAGGTGCGCGAAAAGCCGATCGTGCGAATCTGCATGCCCTGTTCGAGTCTGTTGACGCCAATGCCTTCGAGCAGTTCGGCGGGATAGCCCATTAGCTGGATGTAGGCGAAGTAGTTGCCTCGGTGTTCGTCGTAACGAGCCGATATGCCGCCATTGACTGGTCGGTGCGCCAGCGGTTCTGGGAAGGGCGTCCAGTGGAGGCAGTCGGGTGACGTCCAGGCGAGCATGTGGCCCGTGATTTCGGCCCGAGGACCAGTGTAGTTCTCTTGCTCCTGCTCGGCTTTGATGCGCCGAGATGGCTCCTCTCCCGACAGGTCTTCACCGGTGTCTGGGTCCCACCAGTACATGCGACCACCCATCGCCTTAAAGCGCTCTTCTGGAAGTGCGTTGGGGTCTGCGAAGATGCCGGTGGCCCCTTTGCACGAGTTGGCGAGCAGGTTGTTGTTGGACGAGCCGTTGAATTCGACCTCGTTCAGGACGGGCCGCGTCCAGTTATACGCATCGTCGCTGACCGCGTAACACTGGCCACCCTTGCAGTCGTAGAGCAAGTGGTAGCGCCCGTCCCGCTGCCAGATATAGAGCGGCGAGACGTGGGTGCCTTCCCACTCCATTGACGCCTGTAGAATCGGCTCGGATTTAACGGCCTCCTCGATTTCAAAGCGGATGCCAAGCGGGGCGTCGTAGAGCTCCAGCTCTCCGTGCCGACTGGAGCCACGGTGGCCTGGAAAGACGTCGATCATGTCAATTAGCGGACTCCAGGCACCCGCGTTTAGGCGAATGCGAGGCGGGCGGCGTCTGGGCGCTTTTCCTTCGTTGCTGTGGTCAGTCATTGTGGCAGCCTCTCGGTGGTGGCAGTTAGTGGACTCTGAACGCTGGCTCGCTGGTTGCGGTGAAACTATCTTACCACGTGATGTTACGCATCTGGGCCGAATGGGTCGGTGTAGGTCCCTTATGGATGCCCAAGCTATCTGGCGCACGCAATCGGTGGGGCAAGGGCAACCCTAAGGGTTGCCCCTACTACGCTAAAGATATAGCGATCCATTGGCCTTTCAACCATCCTGCCCACCTCCTCCTTGCTGAAAGGAAAATCATAATGAAAGTCACCCATGTCGAACGCATTATCGTCGATGTCCCGTTCACGCCTAGACAGCAGGAGATAACCCGCCAGTCAGTTTACAACTGGTCCATCCTCGAGCTGTGTAAGGTCACTACCGACACCGGCCACGTGGGCTGGGGAGAGACCGTCATTCACTACACCTACGGTCGGGTGACCGATGACGCGGTTGCGCGCACCATCGGTCAAAGCCCAGCAGACCTGATGAACGAAGACAGCCTCGGCGCTGGTTTGCAGATGGCGCTGTTCGATGTGGTCGGCAAGATACTCGAAGTCCCGGTGCATCGGCTGCTGGGCACCAAAGTGCGCGACTGGACGCCGATTTCTTGGTGGTGCAGTCACTCCTCGCCGGAAAACTGGGCCGCGGAAGCGGCCGATGCCGTGGCGCAAGGATACACGAATCTCAAGAACAAGCCGAGGCCCTGGAACGACATTGTCGCGCAGGTTGACGCCGTAAGCAAGGTGGTGCCCCCTCATTTCCACCTCGACTTAGATCCCAACGGCTCTTGGGAAAACGCGGCCAATGCCATTCCGATCATCAAGAAGCTCGAGCGCTACGAAAACGTGGCCATGTTCGAAACACCCATCCCGCAGGAGGACATCCTCGGCAATCGCCAGATCCGCCAGGCCGTGAACAGGCCGGTGGCCATGCACTTTGGTTCGCCGCGGTTTATCACGGCGGTGCGCGAAGAAGTTTGCGACGGCTTTGTGATTGGGGGCGGGAAATCAATGACCATGCACCAGGGGCAATGCGCCGCGGAAGTTTCCATGCCGTTCTGGTTGCAGATCGTCGGCAATGGATTGACGACCACGTGGGACGCCCATCTCGGCTCGGTGCTGACGCACGCGAGGTGGCCGGCGATTAGTTGTATCAATATGTACAGCCACCATCTACTAACCGAGCCGGTGCGGGTAATCAACGGGCACCAGCGGGTCCCCGATGGGCTTGGCCTCGGCGTCGAGGTTGATGAAGCGGCGGTTGAGCAATACCGCGTGCCGCAGGAGACGCTCGACGAACACGCGCGTCAGGGGCAGTTCTACACCCACCCGAAACCGAGACTGATCAACACCATCGTCTATCCTGACGGCACCTGCATACACATGGACTATCCCAGCGCGCCGGGAAACTATGTGGAGGGCGTGCGCACTGAGATCTGGGAGGACGATGGCTCGCAAGAATGGCAGAACCTGTACGAGCGCGTGCAAAAGGAGAAGCAGGTGGTCAGTCGGTGGGAGGGGCCGTAGCTGATCCGCAGATGGACGCAGATGGGCGCAGAATAGTCTCGAATCGTTCAATCATTAGCTGCATCAAAAGAATCGGCGATTCCTCAACGATTAGCTACTGACGTTACGCACAGCAGGCTTCTTGGGTAAGAGATGCTTCGCTGTGCTCAGCATGACAGGTACTAGCGCGTTCTTTCCTTGTCATGCTGAGCACAGCGAAGCGAAGTCGAAGCATCTCCTACCGGGGAGCCCGTGCGTAACATCAATTAGCTAGTCACCGCCCCCTGGGCTGCCGACGACACCGAGCGAGCGTATTTGGCCATCACGCCAGAGGTGTAGCGCGGCGGCGGGGCCTCCCAAGCTGCCAAGCGGGCCTGAATTTCGGCTTCGTCTAGTGCTACGTCCAAACGGCCGGCCGTGGTGTCGATGGTGATGGTATCGCCGTCGTGCAAGACGGCCAAGGGGCCGCCCACTGCGGCTTCGGGCGCGGCGTGGCCGATCATCAGGCCGCGAGTGGCACCTGAAAAGCGGCCATCGGTGACTAGGGCCACGGAGTCGCCTAGACCCGCCCCCACGATGGCACCGGTGACGGCTAGCATCTCGCGCATACCCGGCCCGCCCTTGGGGCCTTCGTAGCGGATGACGACCACGTCGCCGGGCTGGATGCGGCCCTGCTCTATGGCTGGCATGACTTCGTCCTCGCTGTCGAAGACGCGGGCTGGGCCTTGGTGCTGGGCGCGTTCGTGGCCGGCCAATTTCACTACCGCACCTTCGGGGGCGAGATTGCCCTTGAGTATGACTAGACCACCCGATTTTTTCAGCGGCGTATCGACCGGGACCACGACCTGTTGGCCGGGAGTTTCCACGGCGCGGTCGGCTTCTTGGCCAATGGTGCGGCCCGATACCGTGAGGGCGTCCTCGTGCAGCAGGCCGGCTTCTTTGAGGCGGCGGGCTACTAGGGCGATGCCGCCGGCCTTGTCCAAGTCGGGGGCGACAAAGCGGCCGCCGGGCTTGAGGTCAACCATGAGTGGGGTGGAACTGCTCAAGGTCTGGAAGTCTTCGATGTCGAGTTCCAATCCGGCTTCCCGGGCGATGGCCAGAAAATGCAGCACGCCGTTGGTCGAGCCGCCGGTGGTGGCAATGGAGCGGATGGCGTTGTCGAGGGCGGGGCGGGTGATGATTTGCGAGGGTTTGCGATTTTGACTCACCAACTCGACGGCTAGGCTTCCGACTTGGACGCCGACGGCTTCTTTGCGCGGGTCGGTGGCTGGCACTGAACCTGAGCCCATGAGGGCCACGCCGAGGATCTCAGCCGCGGTGGCCATGGTATTGGCGGTGAATTGGCCGCCGCAGGAGCCAGCTCCGGGGCAGGCGTTTTCTTCGATGAGGCGCAGTTGGTCGTCGTCGATGCGGCCGGTGGCGTGGGCGCCGATGGCTTCGTACACGTCTTGGATGGTGATATCAACTTGGTTGTGGCGACCGGGCATAATCGAGCCGCCGTAGAGCAGCACCGAGGGGATGTCCAAGCGGCACATGGCCATAATGGCCCCTGGGGTGGTTTTGTCGCAGCCGGTGAGGGCGACAAAGCCGTCGAGCATGTGCCCGCGCACCACCAGTTCCATGGAGTCGGCGATGACTTCGCGCGAGATAAGCGAGGTCTTCATGCCTTCGGTGCCCATGGTGATGCCGTCGGAGATTACCACCGTATTGAATTCGAGGGGGGTGCCGCCGGCACGGCGGATGCCGGCCTTGACGTGCTCGGCTAGGTCGCGCAGGCCAAAGTTGCAGGGGCCGAGCTCGGTCCAGGTATTGGCGATGCCGATGAGGGGTTGGCGCAGGGCGTCGGCGTCGAAGCCGGCGGCCCGGTACATGGCGCGTGCCCCGGCCCGGGACGGGCCTTGGGTGATGTTCTTGCTGATGGGGGTGGATTCGGTCATGGCGCATGCTTTCTGCTGTGGGGAAGTGGAACGAAAGACGGATAGTAGCGTCTGAGTTTTACCCCGTCAACTGAGGGTGGGACGCTGTTCCACTTTGCTGCCAATGTTGACCCGGAGTAGTTTTTTACTGACGTTACGCCTTGTAGGGGTAGCCCTTAGGGTTGCCCGATCCAGCCGGCTGAATGCGCCGGGTAATTTGGGCGCCCACGGGGGACGCCCCTACACCTGCCGGTTCATTTGTTACCCCAGCCAGAGGAGGTCGTCATGTACCGGCTTCTGTCGTCTATCGCGTTTCTCTGTCTGCTCGCCCTGCCGCTCGCCGCTCAAGAAGAGGCTCTCCACGGCACTTGGGAGGGGACCTATATCGATGAGGAAAGCAACAAGATTACCATGCGCCTGACCTTTGAGGCGGATGGAAACTTTGCGCTCGACCAAAACATCGAGGGGGGAGAAGGCGATGTCGAATCTCCCATAGAGGCGCTCTCTGTCCAGTTCACCGGCACCTATCGAGTTGCGGGCGACAGCCTCTGGGTTGATATAGTCGAATTGTACTATATCGTCGATGATGAGAAGATGACCCCCGTCGAGTTCGGTGAGTTCATAAAGGAATTCTTCATTGGCTTCGCCCGTGGCTTCGCCCGTTTAGCCGCTGACCTGGAGGGAATCTCCGACGAGGACTACCCAGCGTATGAACAGGCGTTCGTCGATGAGTTCCTCGCTGAACTCGATGAGGACGAGTTCCTCGCGGATCTCGGATTCGGTGGATCCGAGGAGATAAATAGTACCTATGCCATTGAACGTGACACTTTGTTCATCACTACTACAGAGGAGGGCGGGGTCGAAACCTTGGAACTGCACCGCATTGATGTCGCCAGCGCGGTCGTCCAAACTTCTTGGGGCGGCCTAAAAGCGGCTTGGCGTCCGTGAGCTTCTTCTTCAGTCGATAAGTACTTTTTCGCGGCGTTGGGCGCTGTCGTACAAGGCGTCGAGGATTTGCATGAAGTGATAGGCGTCTTGGGCATCGACATCGGCTTTGACTTGGCCGGCTGCGGCGCGGGCGAAGTGCTCGATTTCGTGGTAGAAGGCCAGGCCGTCTGCGGGTGGTTGGGTGTGGGGCATATCCGATTCTGCGGCGGCTTCCCGCGCGGCAAATTGCCCGTCCTCCCAGTGCCATATAACTCCCTGAGATAGAGCACCCTCGTTGCCATACAATTCCACGGTCGTGGGGGTGTCGCAGTGCAGCCAGCGCGAGCAGTCTATCTGGATGGTTTTGTCGCCTTCCAGACCGACTAGACCGGAAAAGTAATCCTCGGCTGCGCCCTCGGGGCCGTGGTACAGCGGCTCGATGGTATGCTTGACGGCAAAGGCCCACTGCGGCTTGGGACAGCCCATCCACCACCAAGCTAGGTCGAGCTCGTGCGAGGCGTGCTGGCCTAGGGCACCGCCTTTGTGACCATACACATTGGTCCAGTTTTCAAAGCTGTCGGCCGGCGGTCGCGAGTTGAATTTGAGGAAAATGCGGGCGTGGTACGGCTCGCCGATGCGGCCCTCTTGTACTGCGACGCGCAATTTGCGGTTGTGGGGAAAGTGGCGCATGAAGTAGCAAAATTGCAACGTGGTGCCGGCGCGCTCGGCCGCTGCTTCGAAGTCCAAAATGTGCGCGGCCCGCACTGCGTGTGGCTTTTGCACCAAGACGTGTTTGCCAGCGGCAAAAGCGTCCAGGACCATGGGGTAGCGGGCGGGTGGATTGACGGCTAGCAGCACGGCCTGCACTTGGGCGTCGGCCAGCAGGTCTTGGTAGGGGCCGTATTGGCGTGGCACGCCTTCTTCGCTGGCGACGCGGCTGCGGCGCGGGTCGTCTAGATCGGCTAAAGCCACGACATCGACTAGGGAGCTGGCCTGAGCCGCTTTGATAGCCTGTTGGCCGGCCCAACCGCAGCCGACGACGCCTAATTTGAGCAGTTCCATTATTCCTCCAGCCATTGATGATAGTGCGTTAGGGCCTCTGCCTGCAGATCGTCCCACTCGGTCAATAGCATCAAGCGAATGGTAAATGTCAGGTGTTGGCCGGCTTGGACATCGTCGCCGCCCAAGTGGAAGTACTGGGCGTTGTGGTAGCTGTTGTAACCCGAGAGGCCCAGGCAGTCGGCGGGCCGGGCCATGAGCAGAATGGCGTGGCCGTAGCGGTGCTCTTGCAGCGTCAAGGCATGGGCGTAGTACGGCCCTCGACGCCAGTTGAGAGGATAGCCATCGAGCCAGCGGCCGTCGCGGAACACGGCTTCGGCGTCTTCATCGCGCGCCCACGATTCGGCCTCGTTGCTGCCGTACCACTGCTTTTGGTACCAAGTGATGCCTTCGGGGTGGGTGCGGTCGTCTTGCACGGGAAAGTACGGCGTGTAGTGGGGAGTAAAATAATTGGCGATAAAGAGTTCAAAGCGTTGGTAATCGGCTGCTAGGCGGGCGCTGAAGGTGGCGTCGAGGCTGTCGGGGCCAGCGATGCGATAGTGTGCCTGCAATTCGGCTTGCACCGCAGGGCAGGCCGCCCAGCGTACCGCGACGCTATCGCCTTCCTCGATTACTTGGTCTGGGGTGCGCTCACGCGTGATTTCGAGTTGGCGGCCGTCGGCTAGGGTGCGGTAGATATTGAGCCAAGCAAAGTCGGGCCCCTCGTCGAGGTGAAAGCTAGTCAGGTCGGTCAGACGCAAGCCTTGGGGGCCGAGGACGGTGGCGATGCCTCGACCTAACGGGGCTTGGAAAAGAGCGGGACGGGAGACGCGGGCGAAGGCCATACAATCCTCACTTCCACAGGTAAAAGCTGCCGTTCGGAGAACTCGTTCCAGCCATAGCCGTCATGCGATCCGCTTGTTCACCGGCCGGAAGCAATTGCGTTTGTAGGGTAAGTTTACATTGATTAATCTAAAGTGAGCAAGAAAAAGAAAGAGCTTTTACAGACCATCCCAAAAGGATTAATCCGATGAAATTCATCTACTTCACCGACATTCACCTCGACTCCGGGATAGACGCCTTCCGGGGATTTGAGTTGTGTGTGGAATCGATGCTGGAGCATCAGCCTGAAGTCCTGATCAACGGCGGCGATGTGGGCCTCATACCCGAGGCGCTAGCGCAATACGCCCAGACCATGGAGAGGGTATCTGTGCCGGTGCTGTTGAGCCACGGCAACCACGAGATGTGCAGCGGCTATCTGCCCCGGGAACAAGGGGGAACGGTACACGCCAGCGCCGATATGGGCGGCGTCCATTTTGTGCTGCTGGACGTGGTGCGCTATTTCGAGCCGACCGAGGATCATCCGTCCAACTGGCACGTCTTGGCCGACGAGGGGCTGTTGGAGTGGCTGGCTGCGGATTTGGCAGGGCTGGACTGTGCCGCTCCACTGGTGGTGGCCAGCCATGTGCCGGTATCGACGACTTTTCCCCAGCGCTCGGGTCAGGTGCCGAACATGGCCTTTCCCACCAATGAGATTGCCGGGGCGCGGCGCTTGCTGACGCTATTGCAGCCCTTTGAACGGGTGATCACCTTGCACGGCCACCACCATGAAAACGACCGCCACTTCGTCGGCGCTATGGAGGTTATGACCACCGCGGCGGTGTCGGGCAATTGGTGGAAGACGGGGCTAGAAAGCCGCGGCCCGCAAGGACGCGAACCGCAGGGGTATCGGGTGGTCGAGGTCGATGCGGAAGGGGGTTTCAGGAGCCAGTATCACGCTTTCCAGCCACACCAAGACGAGGCGGTGGAATTGTGTCGGCATCAGGCTTCGGGTCGCCGCTTTGTCAATGTGTTCGATGGTTCGCCGCGCACGCAGGTCGAGGTGGGGGACTTGGGGCCATTAGCGCCGATCGATCCGCTGGCCGAATCGTCGCGCGAGCTGGCGACGCATCTGTGGGAGTTGCCGGCCGATTTTGACCGACAGCAGGTGGAGGTACGGGTGATCTTTGAGGACGGGCGGGAGTGCGAAGGGGTGCTGGAGGAGCGGGTGTGGGAGTGAATAGTCATCCCAGAAAGCGATCTGCGGGCACCTCCTTTATCAACGGCCAGTGTAGAGTTTTGAAAAGTACGGCCTAAAACCGGCTGGGCCGGGATACCCGTTCCAGTATTGGGCATTGGCGGGCAGTTCGCCTTCGCCGCCGTTGCGGAGCCAAGCGATTAATCCGGGGTCCGTGCCGCGGCGTTCGAGTTCATCAATGGCGGCGGCGTGCATTTGGGTGACGACCTCTGGATGCGCCTGCTCAACGTAGTCCAGCGAACCAAGTCGCGCCAAGCGCGAGTGTTCCGGCTTTGAGGCGACTTCGAGGCTCCAAGTTTTGTCAAAGGCGGTAAAGAGGACGAAGTGCGGGTTCTGCCCGGCTTGATTCCAGCGTTCGAGGCTTCCACCTGCCAATGCAAGTTGCCGTTGGCCGGCTTCACCGCGCCGGGCAGGGGTTAAAATATCATAGCCTTCAATGCCTGCAGGTTCTGTTTCGCCGAGGATGGCGAGGATCGTGGAGAAGAAGTCTTGCGGCTGCACAATAACATCGCTCCGTCCGGTATCGCCATCCGGCATGCGGATGAAGAGCGGGACATGCGCTTCGGCCTCGCGCACCGGCTGCCCTTTGCCAAAGGTGCCGCGCTCACCGACGTTGGTGCCGTGGTCGCCGGTTAAGATAACGGCCGTGTTCCGGTCGAGCCCGGTGGATTCGAGCGCGTCCAAGAATTGCCCAAAACAGTGGTCCATCCAGGTCAATTTCGCCGGGTATTGCGCTTTGATGTGTTCCTTGGCCTCGGCGGGGAGGTCTTTGTTGTTCCGCCCGCCGAAGAGGCTGCGCGGGTCAACGCGCCCATCGTAGTCCGGTCGCGCGTCGTACTTTTTCATAAACTCGGGCGGTGCATCCCACGGTTCGTGGGGATCGAAACAATCCACCCAGAGGAAGAAATTCTCACGCTGCGCATTGTCTTTGAGGAATTGGGCCGCGCTCCCGAACAACTTTGCGCAGTTCCAATCCTCCGGTTTTTTGCGGTTGCGGTTCGCTCGGGCGTAGGTCTGGAGGAGCCCGCTTCTCGCGACATTTTCGCCGAGGCAGGCAAACATGGGTTGATGGCACCAGTTGTCCGGCCAGTCCGCGGAATCGTCGATCCAGTCGCGATCAACTTCAGCCCCACGGATGAATGTCCACGCGTGAAACGGCCAATCGAAGTTGTGGCCGCCGTTGACGAGGTGTGGAGTGTCGTGGATCAGTTGCGTGGCATAGCCGCGTTCGGCCAGCGTCGAGGGGAGGGTCTGTCGTTCGTGTCGCAGCGGCTGCCACGGATGGAAGGGGCCCCCGTACTGGCCGGTTATGACATCAGTTCGGTACGGGATCGTTGGGAAGCTAGCGCAGAAGGCGCGGTCAAATGCCCATGCTTGCGCTGCAAAACGGTCGATATTCGGCGTTTCGATATAGGTGTTGCCGTTTGCACCGATATAATCGTAGCGGAGGGTGTCAATCACGATGAGCGCGATATTCATTTTTTTAAGCTCCGTTTTTGGGTCGCGTGCTGCGGAAGGATTACCACGGAGTGGCGATGGAGAATTCTTCCGCCACTTCCTCAAGTCCTTCAACCGCTTGCGCTGAAATCGGCACGCCATCTCTGCGGTACTCAGTTTCCCGCTCTAGCTCCTTGCCGCCGGGTAGGAACGACTCGTCGAAACTGGGCAGTGGCTTCATGCGACTGGCCTCGTCCATCAGGTGGTCCATGTCGGCCTTGAAAGCGTCGAGATCGGAAAAGCAGTTCACGTCCATGGCGAGGAAGAAGCCCGATTGATCGGCTCCGGTGAACTCGATATTGCCACGCGAAAACTCTTTCAGCATCTGCCCTCCGAGCGTACCCGATAGGATATTGCCCACGTGCGAAATGCCGATGGCCTTGATGAAAACCGGCGGGTACTTCAGGAAGGTCTCGTCGTCGATTGCGTAGTGGCTGGCGAAGTCGAGCAGGAAGGTTGGTTTGCCCTCTCCGCCCGGCATGCCGAAGGCCAAGGGCGGGCTGCCTTGGATGGAACCCCGGATCGTCGAATCGCGATCGTAGCGATCGGAGGCATTGCGGCCGGAGGTGGAGATGCCGATCAGGTCTGCACGCATGGCCATGCGCGCGTAGTTGCCGGTGCTACCAAGATGACCGTGGTAGGTGGAGGTAGCTGCGCCGATCCCAACTTTTTGGGCCTTGGCGATCGCCATTTCCATGCCCTTGGTAGCGACGAGGTAGCCGAGGCCGCCGTCGCCGGAGAGCGCGGCGGTGGTCGGTCCTTCCTTGAGTATGCGGATTTGTGGGTTCGGGTTGACGGTGCCGTCTTGGAATGAGCGGACGTAGCGATTGACTTGGAGGGTGCCGTGGCTGACGACCCCGCGCAGGTCGCATTCGACCAGTTTACTGGCGATGAGCCGAGCGTGCTCTGCTGGTATCGGCACGGCCTTGAAAATCTCGACGACTAATGACTCAAGGTCGGTGACGGCGACGCGGAGGCCGTCGGTAGGGGGGACGTTCATACAAATCTCCTTTGGAGACCGTCTGCTTGCGGCCACAATACTATGGCCGGACTGCTAGCTGCGAAAAGAAAAAGGTGTGGATTGAGCGACGGGCTGGCTCCGCAACGCACGAGGCGTTTATAAGGCACCGAAGAACCGCTCTATGATCTTAGTGGACGATTCGCCCGATTCGTTGTTCAAAATCGGGGCGAGGTAATACCGATTGATGTACGGAATATCGCGGCTCAGGAAGCGGCACTGGTTTTCTCTTCCATCAAGGCGATGAGTTGACGCACGACGGGGGCCAGTTCGAGAGGCACCTGCATCACAGTATAGCCCTGTTCAAAGGCCGCCTCATCTTCAGCGATGGCGTCTTCTTCGCTCTGGTTTTCGTAGTGTTTAATGACCCTCTGGACGCGCTCTTGATTCCATCCCTCGGGGTATTTATTTCTATCTATTTTATTCATAGAAGTCACCTTACCCTCTCCTGCGTTCATTCTCGTCAACAATGTGGGGCTGCTCAGTATCTGAATCAACATAGAATCGAAAATTCATTTTTAAGTTCCATTAAGAAATCTTCTCAACTGACGTTATGCATCCTGCTCGTGCGCTAGGCACTGTCTTGCGTCCTTGGAATCCTCGGGTACATTGAAAACCTCTGCAACCCATCCCAATCGCCTCCGCGGAAGGTTCCTTATGAAACGTATTCTTCTGGCCAAATTCAACCACGAAGTTGGCAGCTTTAACCCCCAGCGCACCTATTACGACGACTTCACGATCCACCGGGGGGCAGACCTGCTAGAAGCTACCCGCTCTTCCAATTCCACACTGGCCGGCAATATCGACGTTCTCGAGGCTCGTTCTGACATCGAACTGGTCCCCACGTACGGGGCTTGGTGCAACACCACCGGCGGCTTGGTCGCCGATCCCGATATGGAGCGCCTCATTGGCGAATTGTTAGCCGCCGTCGAGGCCCACGCCCCAGTTGATGCGGTCTGTCTGTCGCTGCACGGGGCCATGGCTGGCGAAACCGAAATCGATCCCGAAGGGCGCGTCGCGTCCGGCATTCGGGAAATCGTCGGGGACGTGCCCATTGTCGCGGCTATGGACCTGCACGCAGTTATTTCGCAACGGCTGGTCGATGCAGCCGATGCCTTGGTCTTTCTCCACACCTATCCGCACACGGATATGCGCGATACTGGCCAGCGCGCGGCCCGTCTGCTATTGCGCCAATTAGACGGGCACGTCAAGCCCACCACGTCCCGCGTGTCTATCCCGCTATTGGCTCGCGGCGATGAACTCATCACCGCCAGCGGCTGCTTTGGCCAAGCCATCCGCCGCTGCCAAGAAATTGAGGCGTCTTTAGGCGGTCTGGCCGCGGGCGTCATCATTGGCAATCCCTTTACCGACGTGCCCGATTTGCAGTCCAATGCAATCGTCACCACCGACGACGATCCTGCCCAAGCCGAGGAATTGGCGCTGGAATTGGCCCGCTTTATGTGGGAAAATCGCCCCTATTGGATCCCCAAACTTACCTCCCTCGAACAAGCCGTGCGTCTGGCCGAAGAGACCGAGGGGCTCACAGTGTTTTCCGACGCTGCGGATTCCACGGCCTCGGGTGCCAGCGGCGATAGCAACGCCATTCTCAAGGGCCTGCTCCAATACAATTACAGCAAGTGCGCCCTCATTCCCATAGTGGATGCTCCCGCAGTGGAAGCTGCTTATCGGACTGGAGTAGGGGGACAGTTCACTTGGCCCTTGGGCGGCACTATTGACCCGGAGCGCTTTGCGCCGGTGGAATTGCCCTTGTACGTCAAAAGCCTGTCCGACGGGGCCTTCACCACTGAATTCGGGTATGTAGTGCCGCCTAGTCGCACGGCCATTTTGACTAGTGATAATCTCACGCTGCTGGTGACTCAAGAAGCCGCCCCCATCGTCGGCCGCAAGGTGTACCAGAGCCAAGGACACGATCCGGTTGACTACGATTTGGTCGTGTGCAAATCGCCCAACGGTTTCCGCACTCACTACCAGGCCATCGCCGCCCGCATTGTCGCTGTCGATGTGCCTGGGTCCACCAGCGCCAATCTCAAGACATTACCCTACCAGCACTGTGTGCGCCCCATTTTCCCGCTGGACGATGGGGTGGTGCCGCCTTTTGCTGAGGCCGACTAAATGCAGATCGATGATCTCTTTACGCCGGCGCAACAAGCCCTTGTCGCCGGCTTGCACCGACGCGACCAGCAGGAGCGTCAAGCCGGGTCCACGGACCCGTTGCGTCTCAGGGCCGTCAGTCCCCAAGTGGCCCATTATCTCTGTCTGACCGCGATTCACCAACAGGCCCGGAGCTTGGTCGAATTCGGCACTTCGCATGGCTACTCTACTCTGCACTTGGCCGCCGCGGCTCAGCGCACCGGGGGGCGCGTATATAGTTTGGATCGGATGCCGGAAAAAACGGCGGCGGCGCGAGCCAATTTGCGCCAAGCTGGTTTGGATCACTTGGTGGAGTGCTATACTGGGGAAGGGGATGCCTTTATCGCGACTCTCCCCGAGCGCGTGGATTTTGTCTTTGTGGATTTTGGCCTGCCCGCATTTGCGCCCATGTTCACCATGCTGGAAAGCCGTCTGGTGGCAGGGGCGTTCCTCTTTGTCGATGGCTGGTCCAAAGTCGAACAATGGGACCAGAATCCGGATTGGGCTGCTTTTAGAAGCTGCTTGGACGAGACTGCCGATTGGCTGACCTACATCCTGCCGCTGGAAAAGTCGCACCTGATTGCCGTTAAGCTGTCCTGAGCAGCGGAGCGTTTGACGGGTGCCGGTGTATCCGTCATTTTTACGGTAAATTTGACGGAATCAACGACATGTACCCTCGAATATTGGAGTTGCCCGAGAAGCGCTTTTTCTTTGTAGCTGATTGACCAAGGGACGACCATTATGACCGAGACGATTACGACGGCGGCGACTTCGCAGGATGCGCTCGACGCGCTGCTGTGCGACCTCCTGCCGCGTCAAGGCTGCTGGAGCGACGAGGAATACCTGTGGCTGACAGACCACACCAATCGCCTGATCGAATTCACCGACGGCCACATCGAAGAGTTGCCCATGCCGACCGACACCCACCAAGCTATCCTCGCATTCTTATATGACTTGTTCTGCGACTATATCCGGCCGCGGGGCGTCGTGAGGTTCGCGGCGCTGCGGCTGTGCATCCGCGAAGGCAAATTCCGCGAGCCGGACCTGCTGCTGCTATGCGACCGCTCGGACCCTCGCCGCCAAGATCGCTTCTGGCTGGGCGCGGATCTAGTCGTCGAGGTGGTCAGCGCGGACTGTCCGCAGCGGGATTTAGTCGCCAAGCGCATCGACTACGCGGAAGCTGGCATTCCTGAGTACTGGATCGCCGATCCCCGCAATGCGACGATCCAGGTGCTCGCGCTCGAAAGCGAGACGTATGTCGAGCACGGAGTATTTGCCCGCGGCGATACAGCCACGTCGAGGTTGCTCGATGGCCTTAGTGTGGATGTGGGTGCGGTGTTTGACGCCCCAGAGAGTTAGTGAGCAGTCCCTGCACCGCGTCCTAGGGGCTAGGGAGACTGTTCTTATTAAAATTCCCCCTCGTATATCTCGTCGAACAGGGCCTTGACGCCTTCGACGAGCCCCGGCTCTGGTGCTAGATGGGTCAGTAAACTATTGAGACCAACTCGACAGCCCGCTCGGTGCGCCCATCCCCTTTGACCTTCAACCGCGCTATATAATTGCCCGGCGGCACTCGTCCTCCCGTCCCGGCGCCCCCGTTCCACGACAACCGCAGCGGTCCGGCCGTGCCCATCGACTCTACCCCGGCCACGCGCCGCCCCGCCAAATCGAAAATCTCTAGTTGCACAGGCCGCGCTGTCAAAACATCGACCAGATCCAGGGCGGCGATCAACTCGTCGTTGACCCCGTCGCCGTTGGGCGTCAACACGCTGGGGGCAATGGACGCATTGGCCCACAAGGATCGCCCCAGCGGCAACCGCACCACATTGGTACTGCTTTCCACCAACTCCGTAGCATCCCCTATTTCGACCCGCTGGCGCACGGGCTCGGCCAAGCGGCTGTCCTCCAAGAACAGCTCAAAGCGAGTGGCATCGAGGAATATGGCCGCGGCAAAATCCACTTCCACCAACTGCCCCGAGCGCACTGGCTGCGGCAATTGCACGGCAAAACCATCCTCCTCCGTGGCCACTACCGCTTCCCGCACCATCCCATCCACCCGCACTTGGTCGAACTGCAAATCCGTCGAGGCCTGCACCAATAGTCGGTCAAAGCCGTTGCTCGTGCGCGCGGGCCGCACATAGTACGTGAAAATCTCCTGCCGGCCCGGTTGCACCAGTACGGGTGCTAGTTCTGCGGCTACCTGCTGGGCCAAAGGCTCGGAAAAATCCAGCACTACCCAATCCAGTTGCGCCCCCACTGACGGATCGTCGGAGACTAACCGCCCTTCCAGTTGCACATAGCGCCGCATGGAGGGCGACTGGAAGGGCTGGTCCGGCTCCAAGTACACCGGACTCCACGGACTCCAATCCGCCCCTGGTACAAAGACCGTGTCAATGGGCCCGCGAAAAGAGGGGATGCGCCGTTCCCACTTCCGCTGAGTGATTTCTTTGCCCTCTGGATCGCGGTATATCACCTCAGCGTCGAGCGTATTGCCCGAGCGGCTGCGCAGCTCCAGACGCGTGCCTCCTGGAACCTGACCGCCCCAGCGCAAGGCATTGATATTCTTCTGTCCCTGCAGATCCAAAATGGGTGAGCGCAGATCTACCTGAACCGGCGCACCGCGGCCAAAGACCTGGAGTTCGGAGATAGTACCAGAAGCTCCGCAGCCGCGCGCAGCCTCGCTGCCAAACTCGTCGCCGCAGTTGGCGTCCCACGTCTTCCATCTGATGCGCACAAAGCGGACCGGTAGGCTGGTAAAACGGTGATCGGCCAAGCCCTGTATCCGGTTGAGTTGGCTGCCCCAACCGGAAAAGTGCTTGGTCCAGCGCAGCGAGCCGTCTGGGGCCCGCGCACCGTCCGAGGTCAATACCTCGTAGAAATTGAACGCGAACCAGCGGTACTGGCGAGAAAAGGAGATCAGCCGCACCTGATCGACCCAGTAAACAGCCCCCAGATCCATGGTGATCTGGGCAATCACATCGGTATCGGCTCGGGTCGCCCGGATATTGGACCAGACTGTGCTGATGCGGCCGTCCATCAGCTGCAGGGCATTGGCCAGATTTGGGATATCGGGATTCTTGGTATCGACCCCCACGACAATGTCCACGCTACCGCCGCGCTCGATCGCCCTCTGTACCAGATTGTCGCCAAAGGCCTCCACCTCGATCTCGACCAGTCTCGCCTCGGGTGCCGCTTTTAGGACCTCTACCCGGACGAAGTGCAATGGGAAAGGAGCGTCCGGGTTCAATTCGTAGGTGATCCGGCGGCGGTCCTCGGTAAAGCGCTCTTTGATCCGGTACGCCAGGGTGCCTTCTATCTGCGTGCGGGTCTCGTCGCGGAACTGTTCGCCAGTAGAAAGCAGCAGATCGAAAATCTCAAAGGGAGGCCCTCGTGCAGAAAAAACTAGATGCACCCGGTGGGCCGAAACCACCCGGCCCAGATCCACTTCGACAAACCAGTCCTCGGCCCTCTCGTCCAAATCCGGACCCCAGCCCGTGTTCTCGTCCCCGTCCATCACTCCCGGTGCCTCCAAGGCATTGGAACCTACCCGGCTGATCCCACCGCCAAAGGCCACCGCGTCCAGGGCCGCATTGTTGTTCCGACGCACCGCCACCGGCCGAATGCTCCCTTCCTGCGTCAGTTCCACCGCCCCGAGGGGTAACTCCCACTGGCGCCACTGAGCCGCTGTTGCAAAGCGCAACTCGTCGCCAGCGCCCTTTTGCCAAGCGGCCAACAGAATGCCGATGGCGAGCAAAAAGTTTACCAAGTGGTGGTGCTGCGGTTGGCCAAGTAGCGGTCGAGGTTTTCTTCCTTGGTGGGCTGGATCACTTTTACGGTGCCGTAGATGCCGCCCATGCCCTCTCCATCGAACACGTAGAGTGCGACCGTATTATTGCCATCGCGCATGACTTGGTCGCTGATATCGAGAATGAATGGCCGACTCCACTTATTGTGTTCGCCGACCCAGTGGCCATTGACATACACCGTGGCGTGCTGATCCACTCCGCCGAAGGCTAGATGCACGGGCTGGCCTTCTTTTGCATCCACCTTAATTTGGGTCCGGTACCAAGCCGCCCCGTTGTAACCAGCATAGCCTTGGGCCTCCCAAGCCTGTCCGATTTTGATGTCGGCCCATTCCGAATCATCAAAGCCCGGAGCGGCATACTCGCGATCCAGTAGAGGATTCAGCCGGCGCTCATCGAGGCGCTCATCGAGGCGGAATTTCCACTGCGTGGGCACCTTGGCTGCCTTTTTATGGGAGTAGGGTACCACCTCAGGCGAGTTGGCATAGGAGGAGTACTGCTGATCCGCTCCCTTTTTCAAGCTTGGTGAGGCCCAATCGAAGATAGGCTGATACACATTGATCCTATCGATGCTCGTCATGTCCGTCCCGCCGTACACGTATAAGGCCACGGTATTCTCGCCATCGCGCACGGCCGTGGAGCCAATATTGACGATGATTGGCTGTTCTGTGATGTTGGTGCTACCATGGAAGGCGGTCGAGCGGCCGTTGACGTACACCTCGATAGACTGATACTTCCCCTCAATATACATTTGTACTGGACGTACGCGATCGGCCGCTATCGTGAGCTTGGCACGATACCAAGCTCCTCCCTCGTAGTCAGCATAGCCTTGGTCTGCCCAAGGCCGTCCGATCTCTATATCGGTCCATTTTGAATTGTCGAAGTCCGCGACGGCGTACTCGTGGAACCGCGACGGACGCTCCATAGGCTTCCGGTCTGCGTCGAGGTGGAATTCCCACTTTGTGGGCACCTTGGCCACTGGGTCTATGTCGGTGGCACGACGGAGGAACTTTTTGATATCCGTCTTTCGATCTTTCCCTAAAGATCTCCAAGAGAAAAGAATCTCATTGTGAAAGGGGAGATCGTGGCTTAACTGACTCTGCCACTCAATTTGCTGATTGGCCTGTTTCATCTGCCGCTTGGCCTGTTCCATCTGCTGCTGGAGAGCTTTTAACTGTCGGCGCACCTGCTCGTCGATGAATACTGAATCGACACCGATGCCTAGGGAGGACTTGAGATCTCCCAAGTGCCCCTGTATCCCGTGCATCCGCTCGGAGCGGAAGCCTTGCCGCTGGATGGTTTTCAACTGTCCCTCTAGCTGTCGCTGGAGGGCCTCCATCTGCCGTTCGGCCTGTTTCATCTGCTGCTCGGCCTGTTTCATCTGCTGCTCGGCCTGTTTCATCTGCTGCTGCTCGGCCTGTTTCATCTGCTGCTCGGCCTGTTTCATCTGCTGCTCCATCTGCCGTTGGGCGGCCTCTAACTGTTGGCGCACCTGCTCGTCGATGAACACCGAGTCGGTACTGGTGCCCCGCTTGGTCCGCTCCATTAGCTCATGCAACCGCCCGCGTAGCAGTTCGCTGATAGAAGGCGATCCGAGCAGTTCGGCCCACTCTTCGTTCTGTTGCCGAATAGAATCCAAGTACGCCGAGTTAACTAGTGCGCTCCGCGCTCTATAATGTTGCCGGATAGAATCCATGTGCGCCGAGTCAATCAGTTCGACTCGTGCTCTATAATGTTGCGGCAAGGCGGGGATTGCCCATTCAGCGGCTGTGCGGGCAGACGGCCGCTCGATCGTTGCCTCGCGCTGGTGAGTTGATCCGAGGCGCTGCATTGCTTCCACTGCCACTTGCGGCTGGTCGGGGTACTTGTCGCGTACGGCTTCGTAAGTCTGGCGCGCCTGTGCCAGCCCTAGCTTCTCCTGGCATACTCCGATGCGTAGCTGCGCCCGGGCCGCCATCTTTTCGTCTGCCTCGCCCTTCTCGTGTGCCTCAATCACTTGCTGGTAGAGGCGAATGGCCTCCTCCAGATTGCCCTCGCCCTTCTCCTGCGTGAGGGCCGCCTGATAAGTTTCCTCGACATTACCGGCTAGCAGGCTGCTAGCACTCAGTAATACGCAACTGAGGAAAATTGTAGTAACGCGCGCCATGATGGGCCTCCTCGTTTAGGTGGATGAATGCGCGGTTGTGCGCTCACCTTTGAACCTAAACGCTGGCGCGGTCCGAGTTGTCATGGTTTTGTCATGGATGTGCAAAAAGATTGTACTTTCTGGCTTCACTCCACAAAGCGGTATCCGACTCCGTGTACTGTGAGGATGTAGCGCGGCTGAGCCGGGTCGGCCTCCAAGCGGTTGCGCAACTCGGCGATGTGGTTATCTACCGTGCGCGTGGTAGGGTACACTTCGTAGCCCCACACTTGCTCTAAGATCTGCGCTCGGGTCAAGGCACGGCCCTTGCTCTCCCATAGGAGGCGTAGCACGCCAAACGCCTTGGGGGACAGATGCACGGCTTGGCCATCTACGGTCGCCTCGTAGCGGTCGAAGTCGATCCGAGCCTTCCCGAATTCCAGTACCGAATCTGTGGCTGGTGCCAACTCGCCCCGTCGCAACACCGCTTTGATCCGGGCCATGAGTTCGCGGACGCCCACGGGTTTGGTGACGTAGTCGTCGGCCCCTAGCTCCAAGCCTAGGACTTTATCGACCTCTTCGCCGCGAGCCGTGAGCATGATGATGGGTGTGGCCGCTCCCTGCGCCCGCAGCCGCCGGCACACTTCGTATCCATCCATAGTGGGTAGCACCACATCCAGCAGAATCAGGTCCGGCCGCCAAGCCAAGGCCCGTTCTAGTCCCTCGGCTCCATCGGCGACCGCCTCGGCCTCGTGGCCTTCAAAGATCAGATTATCGACCAGCACTCGGGCGATGGCTGCTTCGTCTTCTACTACCAGAATCCTAGGCATGATCTTTGTCCTCGTCATGCACCGGGAAGTACAGACGGAATACACTGCCTCCATCCGGCTGGTTGGCGGCCTCCACCCGGCCTCCATGTGCCTCGACCACGCTTTTGACTAGAGACAATCCCAATCCAGTCCCCGCCGCGCTGGCCGCGTTGGCTCCTCGGCGAAATTGCTCAAAGATGCGCTCCTCCTCGCCTGTGGGGAGGCCGATGCCCCGGTCGGCTACCTCGACGACGACCTCAGCTCCGCGTTGTTCCACGGCTAGACGGATGGCTTTGTGCTCGGATGAGTACTTGACTGCGTTGCCTAGGATATTGGCCACAGCACCTTCCACCGCCTCTTGGTCGGCCAGTACCGGGGGCAGTTCCGCAGCAATCGCTTCCTCCACCTCAAAGCCCTCCGCGGCAAATACTCCGCCAAAGGTTTCCAGCGCGGCCCGAGCCGTGTCCCCTAGGTCACAGGGTTGGCGCTGGTAGGTCCGGTCTCCGCGCTCAATGCGGGAGAAATCGAGCACATTATCCACCAAGCGCGACAGCCGGCGGCTCTCGTGTAGGAGGGTGGTCAGATAGTCCTGCCTCTGTTCGTCTGACCGGTAGCGGCCCATGAGCAGGGTCTCGGCGTACATGCGGATGGACGTGAGCGGAGTGCGCAACTCGTGCGATACATTGGCGACAAACTCGGAGCGCAGGCGGGCTACTTGCACCTCGCGTCCGGCGTCCCGCAGGATCATAAGCCCACCTAAAACCACGGATATGGCCAAGGCGAAAATGCCGCCGCCCACCAGCCAATTGCGCGTGCGGTAGTACCCGGTGGCTGCGGAGGCATCGGCCGCCCAAACCCCCAGTCGCACTCGGTCCATCCAGCGGCTAGCTGGCGCAGTTTCGTAGATGGTCTCCCGATGCGCGGACGCAAAGGCGGCTTCCGCGTCGGCGTCGAACAGGGCAAGGGCAAACCCCCGCTCCACCAGACCTGCTACTTGCTCCTGCACTAGGGCCGTCAGTGTGTCCCAATCGAATAGAATGCCCACGGCACGGCCTCCTTCAGCCGCGCCCAGGTACATGAGGAAACTCGTGCTGTCGTCGTCCACTCCCGATATATAACCCTGCTTCCGGGCCGTGGTCCATTGGTCCTCCACCACGGGACCGAAGCGCAGCGCAAAATCAAGGGTCTCCTCGATCAGGGCCAACCTCTCCAGCAGAACGGGATGATCCTCCATGTCCGCCAGCCGACCTTGGGCCAACGCCCAGGCTTCTTGCAGAGCCTGCTGGCAGCCTGCGTAGAGGGGATAGCGGCCTTCGAGCAGCGCCTCGGTCCAAGCCATCAGACTGGCTTGGGCCTGCTCGGGCGCGGCATAGCGCCCTAGGCGCAAATGGCTCAGGGTAACGGGATGGGCCCCGTCGGCGTCGAATACGTGGCCGTAGAGGGCCGCCAGCGTCTGGTGCGCCCCCTCCACCATCGCCATGTCCTTTCCTTTATAGGCGCAGCGGGCGAGAGCATTGAGGGCTTCGGCTTCCTCTGCGGGACTGGCCGCCTCCTTCCATGCTTGGCGGTAGAGCTGTACGCCGCCCGCCCAGTCTTGGTGGCCGAATTCGCGCTCTGCGGCCTTTTCCATCTGCGCGGTAAAGGCCGTAGTGCGCTCCTGCAAGTGCAAGGGCTGCATCGCAGGATGGCGTAGCATCCCCGTGGGATCGACGGCGAAAATCTGCGCAATCTCGGTAAAACCTGCGTACAGGCGCGGGTCCATTGCGCCGTCTTCGCTATATGCAGACAGGAGTTGGGTGCGGCTGTTGATCAAGCGGTCAAAGGCGTCCTGCGCTAGCACTGCCTTGGAGCGCAATTCTTGGCGCACACTGTCGCGGACATCGCGCAGCGAGCGCACGCTCAGAAAGGCCAACAGGGCGGCCGGCACGAGAATGGACAGGAAATAGAGGACTACCCAGCGAATTCCCAGACGCGACATGAGCTTGGCAGGAGATGGGGAGTGCGGATCGCAAGCGGGGAATATAGCGGTCGGCTCTTCCGCTTTCAAATTTGCTCCGCGTGCGTTTGACATCTGTAGGGAAAGCGGCCTATAGTTGCGGTCAATAACTATAATTTAATAGCTGATATACTGACGTTCCGCATCGTCGGGGTCTGTGCGCTATAGATGCTTCGACTCCGCTGCGCTTTGCTCAGCATGACACCGGGAAGCAGCATGCTAGTACCTGTCATGCTGAGCAAAGCGAAGCATCTTATACCTAGAGCGCCTATAAGTAAATCAGTGATATATAGCCATCCGAAATCATTTATGAAATGATCCGCAGATGACACAGATAGCTATCGTAGCGTGTTCACCAGAGAGGACGAAGCGCATATCTCTCAAGTCATTTAGGACTGCTATAGGACCCACACAGTCATGAAAAGCGACTCCGTCGTGCAGAAGATTTTCGTCGGCTTGGCACTGAGTCTGACACCTGTTGAGGCTCAGCGGGGCTACCAGCTAAGCGGCGACGAGGTGGTGGTCGATCTGGCGCAGCACTGGCGGCAGTGGACCATCCCCGCCCATCTGGCGCACATCGACGAGGCCGGGTCTGTGCGGACGCGCCAGTTGCGGACGGTGTACAATGTCTTAGAGGATCGCACGCTTAGACGGCCGATAATCATCAACACAGACGACCCGCGCATTGGCACCATCGACAGCACCATGCAGTTCGATGTGTTTGGCGAGCCGATCCGCAATACGCTCAACGAACTGGTCTTCGACTACTGGGTGCGGCCGGGGATTAGCCGGGTGGGGTCCAATCCGCAGCTAGCGGACCGCATCCTCGACGGCGATCCGACCACGTTCTGGGAGCCGGATCCGCGCGATCCCATTGAGCAGTGGTGGATTGAGGTCGATCTGGGCCGAGCCGTGCCCGTGGAGCGGCTCAAGCTCCAGTTCGTCGATGAAGAGTTAGGCGATCCCTTTCTGCAGTTTATCATGCTGTTGTCGCGCCGGCAGAGTGCGCTGTTGCACGAGCCGAATAGCCGCATTGGCTTCCAACTGTTTATTCCGCAGGACGCGCCCAGTACCACGCAGCGCGAATACATTTTTGAAAGCGAGCACACTAGTCCTGAACTGCCTCCAGCTTCTGGCGTGGTCAGCGATAGGCTGCTGATCGAAGCGAGAAAGCCCTCGCCCGAGTGGACGGGCAAGAGCATTGAGACCATCCGCATTGTGATCACGGATACGCGGGGTGGAAGGGCCGAACAGATTACGCAGGAGGCATGGGAGGGGTTGTCGGCCGAAGAGCGGGGGGATGTGGTTTACTTTGCTCGGGACGTGGCCGGGCGCGAGGAGCCGGTGGACGAGGCGACTTATCAGGCCCTAGCTGCAGAGCGGCAGGGACGGCGGGACTACTACCGCCGGGAATTGCCGCGTCTGGCCGAGGTCGAGGCTTGGGGGTGGGGCGACAACATCGGCATCAACTTGGTCAAAAACGGCGGCTCGCTCGCACTGACCACGCCGGGTAAGAATCCGCTGACGGCATTCGACGGGAACGACGCCACCTCTTACTCCCACCAAACCCGCAATCCCCTCAATCCCGGCGGCAATGTGCTGACCGTCGATATTGGCGGCGCGGTGTGGTTGGAGCAGGTGCGCCTTACGGGATCGGGTATGCGCGGCTATATCATGCGGGCTTCGGCTGGCGGACGCGATGTCCGCGGTGGCCTCAAATGGCAGCGCATTAGTCCACCAGAGCGCGAGTACAGCGTGGCCGAAGCGCTGCCGCGCGGCGACTCAGGCCGTTTCAGTTCGATCGTCGATCCCCAAGATCCGCCGCTCAAGGTCCGGCTCCTCGACATGATCGTCTTTGCCCACTTTCCCCCGGGTTTTGTCGGCGGCCGCTCCGAGAGTGGAGCTGGGCAGGGGATTTTGGTCAATGCCTTCTGGTCGACGATCAGCGAGATCATGCTGTTTTCCAGCCGTCCGCCGGCCGAGGTGGTGTTGGAATCGGACTTGATTGAGTTGCCGGGGCTGGTGGCTCTCGGGGCGGTCCACTGGGACGCCGACACGCCGCCGGGCACGGACGTGGAAATCCGCACCCGCACTGGCGACCAATTGTTGCAGCAAATTCGCTACTTCGACAAGACCGGCAACGAGAAAACCGCGGATGAATACAGAACGTTGGCCGGTTTTCTCAAGGGGCCTTCGGATACCACGGTGGTCGTTGGACCGGGGTGGAGCGCGTGGAGCCAGCAATACCGGCAGCCGGGGGAGTTGGCAAGTTCGCCGAGCCTGCGGCGCTTTATGCAGTTCGAGGTGCGGCTCAAAAACGATGGCGGTCAGCACGTGCCGGAGTTGCATCGCATTTCAGTGGACTTTCATCAGCCGGTAGTGCAGCGGCTGCACGCCGAGGTGTGGCCGACGGTCGTGGAGGCGGGAGTGCTCGACACATTTGCCCTTTTTGTCCAGCCCGACTTTTTAGCGCAGCCAGCCAATATGCGCAGCCTAGGTTTTGACGAAGTGAGGCTGCGTGCCGAGCCGGAGTTGGACCTTCGGCTGGTCGATGTGGCCTTGGGCACGGAAGCGGAGTTGGCGTCTGAGACTCCGTTGCAGCGATTTGTGCGGAGTGCTGACGGTCGGCTGCTCGACGCGCAGGGGGCCGAGTTGGCCGTGCATGCCGAAGGCGACTCGCTATGGTTGCGTTTCCCCCAGACGGTGCAGGGCGCGTCCTCAGAAATGCTCGAACCGGTGTACTATCGTGCGGTTGCTCCCGGCGACGAGGTGCCCACCGGACTGGATCGCAATTTGTTGACTTTTACCTCGTACAGTCTCCTGCCCGAGGCCGAACAGGGCGCGGTGCGCTATTTTCGGCGGCAGGAAAGCGGCCAGCTAGTCGAGGTGGACGCGGTGGACTACGAGGATCTAGCCGCAGCCGAGCAGGGGCCGGTGCGCTACTTCCGCAAGGTAATAGGTTTGGGCGATCAGGTGCCCTTTGACGTGGCTGGCGACAGCCTCGACCAGAGTCGGTACAACAGGTTAGGTGATCAGCGGGGCTGGGTGGTGGACCGGGGCCGATTGGTGCGGCTGCGCTTTGCCTCGCGAGTGTATTTGCAGGGGACGCGGTTGGCGGTGGCGGTGCGGCAGAGCGAGCCTCCGACCGCGTGGCAGGCGGCCGACGGCGGCGATGTAACTGGGCTGAGTCCCGCCAAGAGCTTGGCTATTCGTACACAGGGGGCCGATGCGGCCATTGCCCAGGTGGCGATCGCACCAAATCCCTTTACGCCCAACGGCGATGGGGTCAACGAGGTGGCTGAGATTGACTTTTCCTTGTTCCGGGTGCAGGCGGAGCGGTCGTTGGCGGTGCGGATCTATACGCTGGCGGGTCGCCGAGTGCGGCAGCTAGAGGCGCTGGCCACAGGCGGGCAGCAGCGGTTTATCTGGGATGGGCGGGACGAGGATGGGCGGGTTGTAGCACCGGGCTTGTATTTGTGCAAGATCGAGGTAGAAGCGGACGCTGCGGCTTTTAGCGGACAGACCCGAGTTCACCTCATCGCCGTAGTCTATTGAGACGCGGCGGTCGTCCTATGAACAACTCGACAAGACAAAAATTTGCCATACTGTTCGGCCTTGCGCTCGTCGGCGACAGTACCGCTCAGGTCGAGTACGGCAATCGGCTAGGGTTGCAGCAGGGCGCGGAAGCTCGGCTGATGACCTTGAGTCCGGAGGTGTATCTGGCTGCGCTGGACCCGGCCGTGCGGCGTTGGTATGTGCCGCAGGAACTATACGAAGAATACCGCTGGCGGCAGTGGCAGTACACCAATCGGGCGCGGCTGCCGTACCGCCGCTACGTGGAGGTCGATCTGCAAGGGGATTACTTCTACGATTTGTATGGGAATTACCTGACCCAAGGGTGGTTGGTGTTCAATACTGCGCAGACGCGGCCGCAGGAGGCGGGCAGCACCCTGTTTAAGACGAATGTATTCGACCGGTGGTTCAATCAACTGGTGATTGCCGGAGACCGGAAGGGTCAGTACCACTACGCACTGACAGTGAGCAACAATCTGCGCACGACCTTGACGCCGCTGGCCTTTTCCAAGCCGCGCTTGAACGGCTTCCAACTGGATTTGGCCACGGACAAGTATCAAATGACCTTCCTGCATTCGCTGATCTCAGGGCCTAGGGCCGTCCAGGAGACGGAGCGGGCTTTTACGGACGCCACGTCTTTGGCGGGAGGTCGTTTTGCAGCGCAGGTGGGCGATTTTGTCGAGGTGGGGTTGCACGCGGTCAGCGCCCATCAAATCAATAGTGTGGCGGACCAACTCGTGGAGACCTTGCACAAAGGGGCTCTGACCAACAAACAGAACCAGACGGTTGGGCAGATCGAGATTCTATTGAAGGACGATTCGCCGGAGGACGGCAGCGGCGGTGCGGCCTTTTTCCCGGATGCCTCGGACGTGATCATCACTTATCGCGATGGCACGGTGGAGCAGGGCCGGGACATCCGCTTTGGTCCGGTGATTGAAGGGGGGTTGGAGCGGCGTGGCTTTCGCAGCGCGGACGGCGACGAGCAAATTAGCCTGCTCTACGACTTTGACAGTGCGTCGTTTGTCAACCGGGCGGCGGCCGATAAGTCGGAGATCGTCGCGGTAGAATTCCGGCTGGTGCTGGCCAATGACTATCAGGTCTGGATGAGTTCCGATCGCCAGTTGGGGCTCCTCGATCCGGGCGAGGGGGTGCGCGGCTTAGGCGAGGAGGGATTTACTCGGCTCGACGTAGCGCCGACGGAGAATCCCTTTTTTGTAATGGTGTCCCAAGCACCAGGCAATGTGCAGGACATCTCCAACTTAGGCGTGGTCAGCTTTGCCTACGGCCTGCCTACCGCTACTACCGTGGGCGGCGGCACGCTCCGGGTGCAGGACCTGTTGGGATTCGACGTGTATGGCGAGTACGACTTGAGTTGGCGTTGGCGTCAATACCCCAATGTCGCCGAGGAAACCCACACGGCCTCGGCCGGGATTAAAGGTCAACCCAGTGCGCCGGCTTGGATGGTCAATGTGCGTAAAACTTGGTCACCGTTTTTGTTGTTCGGCGAGGTGTATTCCATTGATCCGCGCTACAACACTCAGGCTTTTGTCACTACTACTACTGGCCTCGACTACGCCCGGCAGGGCAACCGCTTTGATCTGGTCGAAGACAACGACGACCAAGACCGCTTCCCGGATGCCTTCCGCGCCGATTTTCTGGTTGACGACCGGCAGGTCTTTCCCGGTTGGGATCTGAACAACGACTTGGTGCCCGACTTCAACCAGAACGACAATCGCGTCAAGGCCAATAACATTCCCGACTACGAAGAGCCTTTCCTGCGCTTCCAAGTGGACCGGCCCGAGTTTCTCTTTGGCGTGGATATGAACCACAACTTCTGGGTCGATCTGTACGAGAACGACACCGAGCCGGACTATCCCTATCGCCGCGATCAGGCCGGCTTCAATGTCTATGGCGGCGTGGGGCTAGGTCGGCACTGGCAGCTCAAGGTGGGGGCCTTGCGCGAGGCGCAGATCTCAGCCGACCGCCAGAATCACAGCACGTACGTGCAGGTGGGCTACGAGCGGGTGTGGTCGCGCTGGGGCCGGGTGCGGCTGTTTGAGATGAGCCAGTTGGTCGCGGACGACATTCCCAATCCGCTCTTGCAGTGGCGGCCGGACAACACCTTGCGGGGCGGGCAGTTGGTGCATCTTGACGATCCGCTGTTGGCGCGGGATACGTGGGTCAATCAGCTCTTTGTCGGCCACAGTCTGACCGGCGAAAATCTACAGGTGATGAGCAAGCTCAACTGGGTGTATTTCCGGCAGTTGATGGACGCAGAGCAGCGCCGACAGCACGACCTAGCACCGTCGGATTTTTTTCGGGGCTTGATCAATAAGGCGAGTTACCGCTACGCTTGGCGGGGCGTGACTGTGGAGCCGCGCTGGAAGAGCGAATGGGTGCAACAGAGTCGGTCGTTGTTTGACCAAGCGAAGCAAACGACGCTGCTGGAATTGGTTGCGGTGTTGTTGGAGACTCAGCTTTTGTCCGCGACTAGGGCGCAGGTTGGGGTGGAGTACGCCTTTTTCGACGATTTAGACCGAGATAGTGAGGACTTCAACTCGCTGAGTTGGGCTTTCCAGCTAGTGACGGAGTCGGCCTATCTAGGATATCGGATCCAAGCTCTGGCCGGCTTTGTGGTGGAGCGCAAGGATTTTGCGGAGGCCGAGGCTGTGACAGCTACCCAGAGCTTTGTCGCGCTCTACGCTGGTTTGCAGTAGGTGAGTGAGAAGAGCTTAAGCAACATCATCTCGTATCTGCGTTCATCTGCGGATATTTTGCCGCTTCTGAGAGCGAGAGTCGTCACCTGAATCGCTGCCACGCGGATCCGCTTTTAGCGCGCTCCTTCTTCCCACGACGGCAAGCTCAAACCGTCCTGATCCCAGACAATTTCGCCGGCTCGCAGGGTCATGCGGCCCTCTATTTTTTGGCTACCTTGCAGGGTGCTGCGAGTGGCATCGACAAAGCCAAAGCGGCCTTCGTGTACGGCCAGCACCGCGACATCGGCTTCTGCGCCTATGCTCAGGTGGCCCAATTCGGGTCGGCGGATGACTTCGGCGGGGCGCTGGGTTGAGCGGTAGATGACCTCTTGCAGCGGCATTCCCAAGGCCAGCATTTTCGACATGGTGATGTTCATGGTGGCATTGGGTAGCAGGCGGCTGCGGCGGTGCAGGTCGGTGCTGATGGTATCGGGCGGGAAGCCCTGGGCCATGGCTGGCACGGCAATGTGGAAGCGGAAGGAGGCGTTGCCGTGGCCCAAGTCGAAAATCACGCCGCGCTCGCGGGCCTGCCAGACAAAGTCGAAAATGCGGTCGTTGTCGTCGAGCATGGGCGTGCGCATGGAGTAGCAGTGGGTGTGGATGTCGCCGGGGCTGTAGCGGGCGAGCAATTCGGGGTACGTGCGAGTGGGTTTGGGCGAGAAATCGACCATGACAATGGAGCCGGCCCGCCGCGCTGCTTCGATGGCCCCGCCGGTTGATTCCCACCCTGGCCCGCCAAAATGGGCCGATTTGACTCCGACGATGTGCTCGGGATAGCGCTCGACCGCGGCCGCGCAGGGGATGGGGTCCATATCGGCGGTGTCCTGCTCAGGCGGGCCGGTCATGCCCGCGCCGACGATGTTGACAAAGGCGAGGACGCGGGTGATGGACTGGTCCATGATGGTCTCTTTGAAATCCGCCATGTCCTTGTATCCAGCACCGCCTGTATCGACGCAGGTAGTGACGCCGTGCGGCAGGTTGTGGGGGTCGGGGAAGAGCCAGGCATTAAAGCCGCCGTACACGTGCAGGTGGATGTCGATGAGGCCGGGGGTGACGTAGAGGCCGGCGACATCGGCTTGTCGTTCGGCGGTGCCGGGTAAGTGTGGTCCCACAGCGGCGATTTTGCCGTCTTTGACGGCGAGGTCGGCCGGGCCGTCGATGTTGTTTTTGGGGTCAATGAGGTGGCCGTTTTTGAGCAGAACGTCGTAGTGTGGGGGCATGGTGCTCCTTTTGGGATTGCCGAGGTTGGGAACTGACGTTACGCATGGGTATCGGGTATGGGATGCTTCGACTCCGCTTCGCTCCGCTCAGCATGACAGGCAAAGGAAAGGGCCGGTCCTTGTCATGCTGAGCGAAGCGAAGCATCCCATACCTAGGACCTATGCGTAACATCAGTTGGGAAGATAATGCTGTCAGTCGCCGGGGAAGTGTCCTTGGTACTCCAGACCTAGTAGCTCACGAGAACGGGCGACGTTGCAGTACTTATCCGCGTCCGGGTGGCTGGCCGTGTGCATGATGTCGAAGTCAATGGTCTCGGATGTGAGTGCCAAGTGGCAGGCTTCCGCCAGATCGTGTCGGCAGACCCAGCTAACGCCGCCGCGAGCGGGGTTGCCGTCTCGACTGATGCCGAGCCTGCTGTCGCCGATGCTACAGGGCCGGAAGACGATGATCCGCAAGCCGTAGGCGTCGTGGAACTGGCGGCACATTTCCTCCTGCAGGCGCTTGGAGATGCCGTACAGGCTTCCTTCCTTGCTGCGGACATCCGACGACAGGAAAACGCCGTCTGGATGCTGCACGACGCAGGAGCTCATGTGTACCACTCGTTTGAGTTGGTGGCGACGGGCCGACTCCAAGACGTTCCACATCCCCTTGAGATTGATGAGAAAGGGGTTCACATCAATCTCGGGTGGGTTTTCGTAGCCAAAGTAAGCGGCTAGGTGGACGCCGCCGTCCATACCTTCCAAGGTCTTGTGGACGGCGTGGAAATCGGCGATGTCCCCGTAGAGCTTTTCTCCCTCCCAGTCGCCGTCGAAGCGGTGGTACACCGACCAAGCTTCAGGGCTGTAATCGAAGGCGCGCACTTGGTGGCGACCGGCGAAGTTTTCCAGCACGGCTCGGCCAACCCACCCAGCGGCACCCATAATGGCTACTTTCACAAGCAATCCTCCTGAAAAACGGTGTCGTAACCGGGGACCTGCGACCGGCGGCGACCGAGCCTCTCCGCAGTCATTCGCTGTACACCGCCTCGATCAGGCCTCTCATGTAGCCAATGGCGTAGAGACGCTCCATTGAGTGTACATCGGCGAAGTCCTCGTAGGTTAGCTGCGGGAAATGGTCGGGGCGGGCGACCCCCTCGTATCCAGTGTCGCGATAGGCCCTGACGCAGGCTGCCATGTCGTGCTTGCCGTCGTCGTGGAAGGCCTCGTCGAACTTTTCCGGCGTGCCCCTGATGTCGCGGAAATGGACGAAGTGAATCTTCTGCTGCTCGCCGAAATGGCGAATGACGCTCGGCAAGTCGTCGGTCATTAGACCGAAGTTGCCCTGACAGAGGCCGATGCCGTTTGCCGGGCTGGGAACGAGATCGACCATTTTCTGGTAGTTCTCAACGCTGCTGATGATGCGGGCGATGCCCTGGATCGGCGACAGGGGTGGGTCGTCGGGGTGCATGGCGAGCTTGACGCCCGCCTCTTCGGCGACCGGGACAACGCGCTCGAGGAAGTATTTCAGGTTGTCCCACTGGTCCTCCTCGGTGACTTCGCCGTGTGCACCTGCGGGGTGAGTTTTGTTGAATTCTTCAAGGTCGAAGCCGGTCACCTTGGCACCGCCGCGCGTCGGGATTTCGGACGACGTGCGAATCACGAAGAGGATCGGCATCCACGCAGGGCACCACACCGGGATGCCGACCACCCCCATGTTGCGGATGAACTCGCAGACGACGGCGATCTCTTCATCGCGCCCCGGCTGGGCCAGCTTGATCTTTTCCATGGGTGGACGGCTTTCAATGACCGACAGTTGATAGCCGTTTTTTTCGTACTGCGCCTTGAAATGAGCTAGGGATTGGCGGCTGAATGGCTGGGCTTCGTCGGTGATCGGTTTATCCGGTATCGGCGCGAGGCCGAAGGTGCCGACGGCATGCTCGACGCCGCATTGGGTACCGAAGGTCGATACGGCGCTGGCGTCTGGTCCGAGTGCCAAAGCGATTTTCATGGCTGATCCTTTCGTTTTGTTTCGAGGATAACGGCGTGGAAGTTGGCGATGTCTCCGAATACTAGCAGTGGGATTTCAGAAAGTTTCGTAGGGGCCAAGGAATCGGTCCCCATCAAAATGGATGATATGCGTTGGTGTTTCCGCAACCCATACCTCAGTTTCCCAAGAGATGTCAGTTATATACTTTCCCATTGTCGTGCGGTCTGGAAAGGCCGTAACATATACTAAACCGGGTATAGCCTTGACAAATAATGTAGAAAGTTCACGGTGTCTTTTGCTATCTACAGGCCCATGGGTTGTCACGGCCTCAATCAAAAAAAGCCAATTTTTCTCCTGATAATAGAGCACTACGTCCGGCATTTTGCCATGTTCATTCACCTCAACTCCTAGGTCTAACAACCTGCCTTGCTGTAAGTAGCCAATTTTGCTTCCTGTATCGCCTACATAAATCACTTCGCTTCCCGGAGCATATCGAGGTGCAAATTCAACGATAATATCTTTAATCAGCTTGCTGTGTATACCTGGAGTGAGAGCAATTTCGTAGCCCTCTTCAACCTCTACGGGAATCATCTGCATTTTTCGCTGCATCGCATAAAGTTGAGCTAGGGTTTCTCGCTCTTCTAAGTATGAAGAAAGGGTTTGGTCCCACTGGTCTGTGCCATAGGTGAGAATGACTGCAAAAGTTTCCGGACTGATCTGATAACATGCTTTGGGACTATTTACGGGACGGTCTGGTTCGTCTGGGTTATACAGTGCGATGCCCGCTTCGACAAATTGGTGCATGGTTTGACGGCGGAAAGTTTCACGAGTATTGGGCGCGTACTCTTTGCCGTAGAAAGCTCGGCAAAATTCCATGATAGGGGTGATACCCATCAGTGGTTGTTCTAGTTCTTGCCAGCTTCCATCTGGTTTGAGATTCAAAATGGCAAGCAGTGTCAGTGCGGAACGTTCGTTTTGCTGGCCTCTGGGAAGGCCGAAGTTTATCAAGAGATTTAGTGCCTCATCTATTTTCTGTTGCGCTTGGATTGGATCAATCATGGATTCCTTTCCCATTCTACTGACTTCCTGGTTGATTAGATAATCGATATCCTTTTGTAATGGAATTTTATCTTTGGCCAGAGAACCAAATTTAGCTAAGGTCTCTAGGCTTGGATAATGAATTGTCCTGAGATCGGCAGAATTGACTTGTGTGTGGCCATTAAATTGGCGGAAGTATTTATCGACTAGGGTGCAATTTAAATAGACGGCCAGCCCCAAGGCTATTTCTTTAGATAATCCCTGCTTTTGTCGATGGAATACGTTTAGGTGATTTTCAAAGCCGACTTTACGGGCAGGTAGGGATGAATCATAGATTGCTGCTACGATGCGCCTTCGTTCTTCTTTGGCAGTAAAGCGTTTGGTCACTACGTAGTGGCCATTATTAGACCAAAGCCATCTTTCAGAGTCAGGTGTGATATTAATGGCATTGGGCTTCTTCCCATCCTTGGGCCATGTCAGTCCATCGGCATCAAAATGGGCAGGATAAAGCAAGGGTGCTGTACCTGGTCCAGGTTTCTGGCGCAAATGTTCTTTCAGCCTGAAATCTACTAGAGGACCTGTGGATACTTCGATGCCTAGATCTTCTAGTGTATAATTAAACACTGAAATCCGATCTACTACATGCTGTTCAAAATCAGTAGTGGCTATATGAATGAATTGCTCTGGGTCTTCGGGCTTGACAATGCTGGTATAGGGGACCGTCCTCTGGGTCATATCCTCTACGATCATTTCTCCGTACTCCTTGGAGAATTCTACACTATGACTTGAGGTGATTCTTACAGTTCCTAAGGCTACTCCTTTTACTGCATGGAAGATTATGTTTTCCTGCAGTACTTCATCATCTTTAAAGGCATGAGTGCGAGATTCAAATACATGAAAACGCTTGATCGTCACCTGTTCGAGAAAGAATCTACGAAAGGATTTGAAGTACGGACCATTGCAGAACGAACGAGGTACAATGGCGACAAGCTCACCCCCTGGTCTTAGCATCTCGATAGCGATTGTTAGAAATCCTGCATATAAATTTGAGATTTCTACACCCACGGCTTGCAGCCATTTTCTATGTGGAGAATTGGAATGGATTTTTTTATAAGGAGGGTTCATGATTACATGAGTGAAGGACTCCTTGGCTGGAGGACACTGAAATAGGTCATTTGCCAGTTGCTTCGCTCCTCCTTCAATAAAATCTTCAACTTCAATTTTCTCTTGAAGGTCGATTCCGTTGTCCCGGCACAATCGACGACAATTGGTAAGCGTAGATTGTAGATACTCAATCATCGTCGGCTCTAATTCGTAAGCCTTGATGTAAATCTCCTGGGGATGAGTAGTACGAGAGCAAAATTCCTCTACAAAAGCGGCCGTTAAGGAACCGACTCCGGCACCGGCATCTAAAAGGCGGATCTGACCGTATTCGACAGAGTCAAAAAGCGAGGCCATAAACCGAGCAATAGGGACGGAAGTCAGGAACTGTCCCATTTCCGAACGTTTCTTGGGAACTAATCTCCGGGATATATCTAGGCGATAGCTTTCTGCTAGTTCGGTTGCAGATGCTGTCTCGCTTTGACTTAAGTTGATAGCATTCATAAATGTTTAAAGAATTGGCACAGGAGGGAATCCCCTTAAATTTCGGGCGTCCTATTGAGCTGATTCTCGTTTTTGCTGAGCAAGATACCGTCGCGTCAAAATTAGGCGATTGGGGAAGGTGGGGCAACGATCTTCATAGGCAGTCCTCCGCTATAAGTGGTAAGGGTATTATAGCGGGCGGCCCTTCCTCTTTCAAGGCGGCTTGCCTCCATCATCCCTAAGAAGCTGTTGAGTTATTCGGAATAACCTACGGAATAGGGCTGATTTCAGCCGCATAAGCCCTATTTTGACGGTCCGCCGGGTGCTGAAATCCTCGTAAAATCGCCCGATTTTACGGATATTCGTCTTAGCTCAACAGCTTCTAAGGTTATAGATTGACCAGAGCAATTGGCGTCCTATATCGCACACCTCAACAACACTCAGGAGCTTTTTATCCATGACTGACCCGATCAAAGTCGCCGTGCTGGGCATGGCCCACGACCACTTGTGGGGCAACCTCAGGGAACTAGCCGACCAAGAAGGAGCTTCCCTCGTGGGAGCTGCCGACCCCAACCCCGTGCTGCAGGACCGCTTCCGCGAGCGCACGGGCTGCGACCAAGTGTACGGCGAGTACGAAGCCCTGCTCGACGCGCAAACTCCCGACGCAGTTTTCGTTTTTTCGGCGACCGCGCACCATGCACCCCTCGTCGAGCTATGCGCGGCTCGGGGTATTCACGCGATGGTCGAAAAACCCATGGCCGCCACCCTCGAACAGGCCGACCGCATGCTGACCGCGGCCCAGCGCCACCAGATCTGTCTGATGGTCAACTGGCCCACGGCTTGGTCGCGGCCCTTGCACACGGCTCACCGCCTAGTCGGAGAAGGGGCCATTGGGCAATTGTGGCAGCTCACCTGGCGCGGCGGCCACTGCGGCCCCGACGAATTGGGTTGCTCCGACGAATTCTGCGACTTCCTCTTCGATGCCCAACTCAACGGGGCTGGGGCTTTCAACGACTATAGCGGATACGGGGCCAGCTTGTGCCTCTACTTTTTGGGCCGACCGCACAGCGTCGTGGCCATGGCTGGCCGTTTGCTCAAGACCCATCTGCCGGTTGACGACAACGGCATTATGGTGCTGCGCTATCCCGAGGCTTTGTGCCGCTTGGAAATGAGCTGGACTGAAGCCGTGCCGCACGTGCCGCCCCACGACGTGGTGCTCTACGGCACCGAGGGGACTATGGTAGTGGGGAATCAGGTGACTGTGCATACCCGCCAGAATCGAGAGGGAACAGAGGTAGAACTCGACGAATTGCCCGTCTCCGAGCGCAATGCCGCCACGCATTTTCTTCACTGCATCCGCTCGGGTCAGCCGCCCCAGGGCACGACCAATGCCACCCAATCACGGCACGCCCAAGAGATTATGGAGGCTGGCTTACAGGCGGCCACTTCGGGTATTGAAGTGAGTCTGCCCATTGAGGGCCATTTGTTCCGCGCATAACACGCAATCCGCTCAATTCCTAACTCAACAGGAGACCACATGCCTGATTCCCACTGGCGCAATATTCTGCACCACCACGACGAGCCCAACGAAGCTATGCAGCGCATCGACGCCCAAGTCGCTCCGCTGGAGGAACTGCCCGACGCGATGCGCCACATCCGCGCCCTGATCTCGCGTTTCGACTCGCTGACCCACTACCGCGCCTTTGACAACCTCGACCTACTCGTCCGCGCCATCGGCGAGGGCACTTATCCGGGTCGCCCGGCCGTCGATGTGCTCACCCGGGATTGGGAAATGGACGACCAGCGCCGGGGTCGGGCCAAGACGTATGTGCAAACTTTACAAGCGTGGTCTGAAGGCAAGGCTGTGGAAGAAGCTCAGCAGGTGGTGGGCGATGCGGAACTGTGCGCTGAGTTGTACGGTATTTTAGGTCCGCTCGAAGAGCATAAGGCGTGGTTGGCGGCTTCGTTAGCCCATACCCTCAAAGCCTTTGCCTACGAGGCCCAAGACTTGCTCGACGAAACGGACGCGGCGGATTTCGTGCGCGGAGTGTACCGCGCGGCGCTCGGGCGCGATCCCTCGCACGACGACTTGCAAAATCGCTTGACCGAACTAGCAGGTGGCAAAAGTCGCGATCATTTCGTCCGCGAGGTCTTTGACTCGGCTGAGAGCCGCCAGCGCCAACAGTGGCAGGTATTGGAAAAGTTGAAAGCCGATGAGAATGAGGGGTGCTAGCGCGAATTAGGAACGCATCGTCGCCTTGTCGCTGGAGACGGCGCGATTATCTTGCAACCTATTCCAAGGAGGTTTGTCATGCGTTTAATGAGCTTGTTGTTCAGTGTGGTTTCTGTGCTGCTGTTGGCAAATTCTGTTTACAGCCAAGCGACGAATAAGATTCTCTTTGGATCAGACCGCGACGGCACGCCTGAAATCTATGTGATGGATGCTGATGGGGCCAACCTCGTCCGACTCACTACGGACGCTTGGGTGCAGATTGTACCTGTGACGGAAGTCTCTAGCCTTGCTTGGTCCCCCGATGGAACGAAAATAGCCTTTATAGCAAACCGAGTGGGTGCCCGGCTGATCTATGTGATGAATGCGGATGGGACCGGCCTCGTTAGATTGACGGATCATCGCGCTGGGAATGGAGCGCCGGCGTGGTCGCCGGATGGACGCCAGATCGCCTTCACATCACGACACTTCGGCAATGCTGAGATTTTTGTGATCAATGCGGATGGAACGGAGTTGGTGAATAGGACCTACCATCCGGCTGATGATGCGAGCCCTGTGTGGTCTCCGGACGGGCGTCGGATTGCCTTTACCTCGAATCGCTCGGGCAATAATGAGATTTATACGATGAACACTGAGATCGAAGGGTGGCGCTATACTCGCAAGGATGGGAAAGAGGTAAGCGAAGCGGACTACAATAAACTCTCACGTGTCTTAAGAGGGCAGGTAATTGCGTTGGGAGCGGATCTCAGCCAATTGACGGACCATCCGGCGGACGACATCTCGCCTGTGTGGTCTCCGGACGGGCGTCGGATTGCCTTTACCTCGAATCGCTCGGGCAATAATGAGATTTATATAATTGATCCAGACGCTAAGGCGCGGCGCTATTTTCGCAAGGATGGGACAGAAATAAGCGCAGAGGACTACAATAAACTCTTACCTTTCTTGAAAGGGGAGGTGATTGCAGAGGCTGCGGATCCCCTCAATGTGACCAATCACCCAGCCGATGATGGGTCTCCGGTTTGGTCGCCGGACGGAATCCAAATTGCCTTTACCTCAACCCGCGATGACAATGGGGAAATCTTTGTAATGAACGCAGACGGGACCAACCCGATCAACATAACCAATCATCCAGCGGGAGACGGTTCCCCCGCATGGTCCCCCATTGGCGTGCCGATGACGAATGTCGAATCAAAGTCGTGGGGACAGATTAAAGCCGAAGCGCATTGACGAGAGAGAATATCTATTTGCGGCAGCCACGCCTCGCCCCGCCGAGTGGGTGAGAGGGAATTGGACGTGGGTGTTTTCCCCGATGCGGCTCTGCGCCAGATCGCCGCGGCCTTTGACGGCCGCATGGGCTGGTATCTAGAAGATCTGGCCACGGACCAAGTGCATCAGTATAGAGCTGACGAGCGCTTTCCCACGGCCTCGGTCATCAAAATTGCCGTATTGGTCGAGTTGTTTCATCAGGTCGAGGCAGGACGGCTGTCGCTGGACGATCGGCACCGGCTGAGGGGCGATATTTCGACGCACGGCTCGGGGGTATTGCAAATCGCCCGTGACGAGCCCGAGTTGACCTTACGTGACTACGCCCGCCTGATGATGGGCATCAGCGACAACATTGCCACTGATTTTCTCATGGGGCTACTAGGGCTGGACCAGATTAACGCCACCCTCGACCGATTGGGTTGTGCCAATGTGCGGGCCGCTGCTACCATGGGCCGCTATCACTACCGCATGGTGGGGATGGACGAAATGCCGACCATGCGGGCCAACGATGTAGTGTACAGGGAGCGGGTCAGCACTCAGGGAATTGACTACGACAGCGTATCCTTTGGGGATTCGCTGGAAAACAATGTGGCCGCCCCCGGCGAGTTGGCTTCTTTATTGGCGGCTATATCTCGCGGACAGGTCGTCAGTGCAGAAGCCTCCAAAGCCATGATCGAGCTGCTCAAAACGGGCCGGGATACCCGCATGATCCGGCGCTATCTACAGCCGGATGTGGTGGTGGCACACAAGTACGGCTCCAGCGGCATCATCAAAGGGGATGCTGGCCTTGTGTTTTTGCCAGGAGGGCCCTTGGTCGTGGTGGCCTTTGCTCTGGCACGCAGCGACGGACCCGCCGCTGCCGAGGCCATTGCCCAAGTCGCCCGCTTAGCTGTAGAGGCGTTGGCCCCCGAGTGCGTGGTGGACAATGACAATAGCAGTTAGTGTGGGCCATGCGATTCAGTTTTTACCCTAGGAGGGACTCGTGATCATTGACACTCATCTACACGTGTGGAGCGACGACGCGGAGCGCTATCCCTTTGCCGAGGGCCGGGCTCAGGTGGGCGGTGGGTCCGTGGAATTGCTCAACCAGACCATGGACGAGGTTGGGGTCGATAAAGCGGTCATTGTGCAGCCGATTTACTATTTGTTCGACAACCGCTACGTGGCCGACTGTCTGCGCCGCTTTCCGGGACGCTTTGCCGCCATTGGCTTGGTTGACCCTAAGGCCCCGGACGCGCCCGACCGGCTGGAAAAGCTGGTGCGCGAGGATGGCTTTGGCGGCTTGCGCCTTCATTCGTCGCGGCTCGACCACCCCTCGGAATGGGCCGCCCCCGACCAAGATCCGCTGTGGCGGCGGTCGGAGGAGTTGGGCACTTGTTTTATCGTCCACGGCCCGGCGGCCAATCTGCCCCACTTGGAGCCTATCATCGGCCGCTTCCCCGAGGTGCCGGTGGTGCTGGACCACATCGGCGGGGCACCGACTGATGAGGGACCGCCCTTTCCGCTGTTGAGCCACGTGCTCGACTTGGCACGCTTTCCCAAGGTGTACGTGAAATTGACGCCGCAGGCGCACAAGTCCGCGTTGCCCTTTCCGCACGCGGATACGTTTCCCGCCTTCCGCCGCATCTACGACGCGTTTGGGCCACAGCGGCTGATGTGGGGAACCAACTTCCCCGGCGTAATGAAAGGGGTGGGGTACGGGCCGGCTTTGGAGATGTTCCGCGACCACGTCGATTTTCTCACTGACGACGACAAGGCGTGGCTTTTCCACCGCACGGCTTTGCAGGTGTGGAGCTTTACAGGAGTCGCCAAAGGGGCGGAGTAGGAACAGCCTTTTATCCCGTCTCCAGACGGGGTTGTACTTCTCGCTCCAAGCGGTCGGCTAGCTCATCAGCGGCAGATACGTCACTGGTCATTGATTCTGTGGTATCAGCTAGTAGAGTCCACTAGTCCCTCTGCTGCGTCCATAACTGAACGAAGAGCTTTGTTTACCGACTCGTCTGTGGGAAATGCCTTTGCAACGTCAGGGTGGAGTAAGACCAGATTTGTCCCAGATCGAAAGGCTTCCAAATACTTACCTCGGACACCAGCCGCCAAATCTTCACGGCGATATTCTGGACGCAATTCGTCTAGATCAGCCCTCTTCATAGATCTTCCTCTCTTGGCGCGTCATTAGACGCGCACTGATGATTCTCGTCTTTTCTGCCCGTTGAGTGTGAGAGATGACTACCAAGCGATTCAATCTCGATAGGCCAAAAGTAAGATAGCGTTCCTCAGCCCCGGAATGATCGGGATCAGAAAAGGTAATTGCCAGCGGATCCCCAAAGACAGTAGCCCCTTCGTGAAAACTGAGGTCGTGTTTCTGCTCGTTTGCTTTGGCTTTTTCCGGGTCCCATTCAAATTCCATATCTGACGCGAAGGTACATTTTTTGATGAAAACAAGCAAAGCTCCGTTCAACCGACCTATACAGCAGGCGGCCTCGCCATCGGTGACTCGGCAGCAGGGCCTGACGGCCATTGCGCGTCGATTCAATCAGACGGATATTGATCGGGCGTACTCATCGGCATCCTACGATGTGCTCAGGGTGCGGTAAGTGCGCCTGTGCCAACGTTAAAAAAACGCTTCTACGAGGAGGAAACCGTATGAGAATGCGGATGTTCGGGCTGGCGGCGATCCTGCTGCTGGCGGTGCAAACGGGCCGCGCCGAAGACAAAAAGATTACCATTTGGTGGGCGCAATGGGATCCGGCCGCAGCGCTACAAGAGCTAGGCCACGAGTTCGCCCAAGAGACCGGGATTGCCGTCGAGGTGTACCAGATTCCTTGGCCCGCTTATCAGGATCAGGTTTTTCTCAATTTCGGCAACAAGCAAACCGACTTCGACATCGTCGTCGGCGACAGCCAGTGGATTGGCCGCGGCGCGACCAAGGGGCTGTATCTAGAGCTGACCGATTGGCTGCCCGAGGCCGTTGACATGGGCGCGATCCATCCGCGGGCTGCTCGCTATTTGTGCGAATACCCGCCGGGCAGCAGCCGATTTTTTGCCGCGCCTTGCCAGACGGATGCCATTGGTTTTGTCTATCGCAAGGACTGGTTTACAAACCCCGCCGAGCAGGAGGCGTTTGCCGCTCGTTACGCCCGCCCGCTCGCTGCGCCCGACACGTGGGAGGAATTCCGCGACGTAGCCGAGTTTTTCCACCGCCCGGAGCAAAAGCGCTATGGCTGCTCGCTGCTGACGGGCCGAGGGTACGACTCCATCGTCATGGGATTTCAGCCCTTTCTCTGGGCTTGGGGTGGCGCTTGGGGCGACCCGCAGAGCTACAAGGTGCAGGGCCACCTCAATACCGAGGGGGCCGTGGCCGGGCTGGAGTTTTTCAAGTCTCTGCTGCAATTCACGCCCGAAGGCGGCACGAATGCCGATTACTTCTTCAACTTAGAGGCTTTCTCCAACGGCTCTACGGCCATGGTCTTGGACTACTTTCCGTTCTATCCGGGCATCGTCGCCAGCATGGGGGACCAAGTCGGCTTCTTCATGGTGCCGCGCCACGGCACCCAGCGCGTGATCTCGCTGGGCGGGCAGGGCTTTAGCATTTCGACCAAGACCACGCCGCAAAAGCAGGAATGGGCCAAGCAGTTTATAGCTTGGTTTTCCCAGACTGCCGTCCAAGAGAAGTGGATATCCTATCCTGGCTCGTTCACGGCCAATACCGAATTGCTGGCGAGCGCGGAATTTGCCGCGGCTGCGCCGTACAACGCTGTATTCGCCGCGTCGTTGGATCACTTGCAGGACTTTTGGAACGTGCCGGTGTACAACGAGCTGTTAGCCGCGGCCGTGCGCCACTTGGGCGCAGCCCTCGACGGCATGAGCGCGAGTGCCGACGCCTTAGACGCGCTGGCTGCTGAGCACGAGATGATTCTGATGGAAGCGGGCTTGCTAGAAATGGAATAGGGGGCGGCGTGAGGGGTAGTACGGGCCGGTGTCGCGATTGGACGCAGTATGCGTTCGTGGGGCCGGCTCTCATTTTGCTCATCGGCATCAATGTCTTCCCACTGCTGTACAGCATCGCGCTCAGCTTCACCAATGTAGATCTGGTCGGCGGGGCGTGGAAATTCGTGGGGGGATTCAACTACGCCGTGGCGTTCAAGTTCGCCAAATACGGAGCTGCGCTGCGGACGACTGCGCTTTTTGTGTGCGTGGCCGTGACTGCGGAACTGGTCTTGGGTTTTGCCTTGGCGCTGGCGCTCAAAGATCGCTTCAGGGGTCGGGCGTTTGCGCTGACCGCGCTTTTGGTGCCGATGATGTTGCCGCCGGCCGTGATCGCGCTCTTTTGGAAGCTGGTGCTCAACGGGCACTACGGCATCCTCAACCAATGTCTCGGCGCGCTGGGGCTGGACCAACCCCAGTGGATTACAGATCCCGACCTCAAGCTGCTGTCGATTTTGCTGGTTGACGTGTGGATGTGGACGCCGTTTATGATGCTGATCGCACTGGCGGCACTCAACGCCATCCCCGGTTATCTGTACGAGGCTGCGGCCATTGACCGGGCCTCGCGGTGGAAGGTCTTCCGCCGGATTACCCTGCCTTTGTGCGCACCGCTTTTGGGGCTGGCCGTACTGCTGCGGGCCACGGACGCGCTCAAGCAGTTCGATTTGGTCATGGCCATCACCGGCCCCAACGATCCCGCAACGCAAACGGTGAGTGCGCTGCTCTATCAGGTAGTGTTCCGCGACGGCAAAGTGGGGTTGGGCGCAGCGTATTCGTACGTGGTGCTGGTGTTGGTGCTCGCGCTGGCGAGTGTGTTTGTGCGCTACATGAGTTCCGTGCAGCGGCGCGAGGAGGCCGGGGCACCGTGAAAGCGCTGCGCATCGCCTTTGTCGGGGGCTACTTTTGTGCGGCCATGCTGCCGCTGCTATGGCTCTTGCTGACCTCGTTTAAGACGCGGGACGCCAGTATTGCCGTGCATCCAAAGTTCGCGCCCACTTGGGGCGAGGAGGTCGCGGCTGACGGGATCTACTTCCGTGCCAATCTCGACGGCTATCGCCAACTGGCCGCAGTGTACGCCGGTGGGGATCACGCCTTTTTCCACTACTTGGGCAACAGCTTGGTCATTGGCCTGCTCAGCACGTTGTGCTCGGTGCTGATTGGCACCTGCGCGGCCTATGGCTTTAGCCGCTTTGCCATCCCCGGGGGGAGAGACTGGCTGTTCTTCATCCTCTCGACGCGCTTTTTGCCGCCCCTCGCCGTGGTGGTGCCGGTGTTGATGATGTATCGCGAATTCGATCTGCAGAACAGCCATCTAGGATTGGTGCTGCTGTACACGGCGTTCAATATGTCGCTGGCCGTGTGGCTGATGAAGGGCTTTATCGACGAAATACCCACGGCGTACGAAGAGGCCGCGCTGGTGGCTGGTTATACTCGCTTCCAGGCCTTCCGCTTGGTAGTTCTGCCGCGGGCCGTGCCTGGGATGGCGGTAACGGCGGTGTTTTGCTTGATCTCGGCGTGGAATGAGTATGGGTTTGCCATGACGCTCAACAACCAAAAGGCCGTTACGGTGCCGGTTTACTTCGCTGGTTTGCAGGGCAATGTGTCGGGTTTGCCGTGGGCGCAGATCAGTGCGGGGATGCTGATTTTTGTCGCGCCGATCATCGTCTTCACGGTGTTGGTGCGCAAGCATTTGTTGCGCGGCGTCACCTTTGGGACGATCAAGCGATAACGGTATGTCTGACTTGGCGTATCTGTGCAACACAAGGCGCCGTCGGCGTTGACAGCGTTTCACCTGCCCAGTACCGTTATGCTCAAGTCCACTTTTCCCCAATAGAGGTCGCTGTGATACCCCGTTACCGCGAAGATAAGACGGCTCAGGTCGCCGCTCGCTTACTGCAACATGCCGGTGGAGCGATGAACTACATGAAGCTCATAAAGCTGCTATACGTCATGGACCGAACTGCCCTCAGCCGCTGGGGCCATCCTGTTACTTATGACAGATACGTATCGATGCCTCATGGTCCGGTGCTCAGCTTTACCCTCGATCGGATCAATGAGGGAGATGAACCCAATTGTCTAGGGTACTGGAGCAAGTTCATCAGCCCTCCGAGCGCGTATGAAGTCTCCTTGATTGCGGATCCGCAGGACGATGATCTATCCGAGGCGGAGACCGCCCTAGTTGACGAGATTTATTCAGAGTATGGCCGTTTGAACCAATGGCAACTGCGAGACTACTGCCACGAGCACTTTAGCGAGTGGAAGAACCCTGAAGGGTCCTCTTTCGCAATTGACTATCGCGATATCCTCGAAGCTGCTGGTAAGACGGAAGCTGAAACCAAGGAGATCATCGGAGAACTGGAATCGTTCGCCGCAGCAGAGCAGGTGTTGATTCCCAACAGCGATGTTTAGTCGCGCCGGTGAGACGCTGGTACTCGCGCATCCGAACTTTGAGACTCCACATCTCTGGATATTGGTGACAGACCCAGCAGGGCAGCCGCCGCAGACGATCATTGTGGCGGTATCCACCAAGCGATTCTACAAAGATAGTACCGTAGTACTGAGCCCGGGTGATCACCCATAGGTGCAGCACGAATCCGTGATTTTCTACGACCATGCCCTTATCCCTGAAGTTCGCCATTTAAATGAAGCAGTGCGCCGGCGTATAGCGGAGCTTCACCAACCTTGCACCCCTGACGTGCTGCGAAGAGTCCAAGATGGCCTCTTATCGTCTCCGCGTACGCCGCAGAGAGTCAAGCATTTCTACAAAGACTGGTTGGCCAAGAGGGAAAAAAAATGATCCGCTGGTTGGATCGCTGCGCTCGCGTGGGCATGGTCGCCGGAGTGGGGTTGATGCTGCAACCGTTCTGGGGGACGGGGCTGAAGTATGGGTTTTTTGTCGCGATCGTCGGCACGCTATTGCACGTTGTGACGTCGCGGCGGCAGATGGAAGAGCCATGAGCTTTCTCGAGTGCCGGGATTTGGTCAAGACCTTTGCCGACGGCACGCGTGCCGTCCAGGGCATTGATTTGCACTGCGGCGCGGGCGAGTTCGCCGTGCTGTTGGGGCCTTCCGGGTGCGGCAAGACGACGACGCTGCGGATGGTCGCGGGCCTCGAAAAGCCGACGGCTGGGCAGATCGTGCTGGCCGGCGCGGACATCACCGACCGTTCGCCCGCCGAGCGAGACGTGGGGTTCGCGTTTCAGTTTTACGCGCTCTATCCGCACCTGAAGGTCGAGGACAACATTGGCTTTCCGCTGGAGAGCATGGGGTTGAATCGGCGGGAACGACGGCAGCGGGTGGCCGACATGGTCGAGCGGTTGGGGCTGGGCGCGTTGGTCGGGCGCTATCCCCGGCAGTTATCGGGCGGCGATCAGCAGCGGGTGGCTTTGGCGCGGGCTATGGTGCGGCGACCGCAGATTTACCTGATGGACGAGCCGTTGGGCACGCTCGACGCGGGTTTGCGGCTGGAGATGCGGGAGATGATCCGCGCCCAGCAGCTCGACGCCGGGATTGCCACCTTGTATGTGACCCACGATCAAGAGGAGGCCATGAGCTTGGCCGATCAAGTGGTGGTCATGGACGAGGGCCGGATCCGCCAGAGTGGGGCTGCGGCCTTGGTGTACGACCAGCCGGCCGATCTGTTTGTGGCGCACTTTATCGGCAGTCCCAGCATGAACTTCATCACCGGGGAAGTCCGCGAGGATTGCTTTGTCGCGCCTGGGTTGGTTTGGTCGCTGGCCGAGCGATTGCGGCCGGGGCCGGCGACGCTGGGGGTGCGGCCGGAGTTCGTGCGCCCGGCTGCCAAAGGTCGGCTGCGGGCAGAGGTGGTGCGCGATGAATATCAAGGCGCGTGCCGCTACATCCACCTACAGGCTGAGTGTGGTCGGTTGGTTATGCGGGTGGCCGATCGGGAGGGGGTGGCCGTGGGAGCGGCTTTGGGCTTGGACTTTGCTCGGGTGTTGTTGTTTGATCCGACGAGTGGCAAGCGGCTTTAAAAATGTCTTGGTTGCAGTTAAAAGGAGTGACGCGGCGCTTTGGCAAGGCCGAGGTTCTGTCTGGCATCGACTTGTCGCTGGGGGCCGACGAGATGCTGGTGGTGCTGGGGCCGACTGGCGCGGGCAAGACCACGCTGTTGCGGATCGTCGCCGGGCTGGATGCGCCCGACGCGGGCCGGGTCGAGATGGACGGCGAGGAGGTGACGCACTGGCCGCCGGCCGACCGCGACATTGCGTTTGTTTTCCAGCACTTCGCCCTGTATCCCGATTGGAGCGTGCGGCGCAACTTGGAATTTCCGCTCAAGGCACCGCGGCGGCAGATGGCGAGCGACGAGATGGACCAGCGCGTTGGCTGGGTGGCTGAGTTGTTAAAAATTGAGCGGTTGCTCGACCGGCCGGCGGCCCGCCTGTCGGGTGGGGAGATGCAGCGGGTGGCCATTGGACAGGCGATTGTGCGGCGGCCGCGGCTGTTTCTTTTTGACGAGCCGCTGACTAATTTGGATGCCAAGCTGCGGGAGTCCCTCCGCCTAGAGCTGGCTCTGTTGCGGCAGGAGCTGGGCATCCCGGCAATCTACGTGACCCACGACCAAGCCGAGGCCCTGTCCATGGGCGATTCCATCGCCGTGCTGGCCGAGGGGCGGATTTTGCAGCAAGGTAGCCCAGAGGCTATTTATCGCCAGCCGGTCTCGCCGGTAGTGGCGCGCCAGTTAGGGCAACCTGCGATTAACATCCTCAGCGTGCAGCGGCGCGGGGATGCGTGGATTGGTCCGAACGAAGCTGAGCGAATGCCGGCGCTGAATGGCGCGGGCGAGATGCTGTTAGGCGTCCGGCCGGAGGATATCGAGCCGGAAGGGGGGGGCGTGCCGGGGGTGGTGCGCGTGGTTGAGGACGCTGGAGCCGCGTGGATTTTATGGGTGGATTGGGCCGGGGCGTCCATCCACATCATCGCGTCTAAGGAACGGCGTTTTGCCCCGGGCGAGACCGTGTATCCGCGCATTGATGCGGAGCGGGCGCTGCTTTGGCCGCGCTAAGGAGAGAATATGTACTTGCGAAAGGTATCGATGTGGAGCGCACTGGGCATTGCGGCGCTCGTCGCCTGTGGACAGCAGGAGCCGACCGCCCAAAAGGAGGCCTTGCCACTAGCCCAGGTGGGCGAAGAATTGATTACGGATCGGGATATACGTTACCTGATCGACAATGTGGCTGAGTGGGCCAAGAGCGAACAGGAGGGCGGTGCAAAGGTCCGCGAATACTTGCAGTCGCTGATCGATAGGACGCTCATTCTCCGAGAAGCGCGCGCCGGCAAATTAGACCGGAGTCCGGCGTTTGTCAGCGAGGTGGCGACGGCTTTGCGGCGGCGGCTGATACGAGAGATCGAGCAGCGCGCTGTCGATAGCCAGGTTGTCATTACTGAGGAGGAAATGCGGCGCGTGTTTGCCGAGCAGAACTGGGATCGCTGGATCAAAATCGCCCATATCGTCGTACCCACTCAGGAGCGCGCCGAGGAGGCGATGGCAGCCCTGCGGGCCGGTACACCCTTTGAGGAAGTAGCGCGCCAATTTTCGACCCATTCGCGCACGGCTTCGCTCGGAGGCGTGAAACCCCTGTATTACAGCCGCTTCCACGCCGTCCCACTGGTACGCGATGTACTCTTCAGTCTCAAAGTAGGGGAAATATCGGAGCCGATAGCCGTCCCCCAAGGCTTCGAAATTTTCAAGGTCCTAGGTGAGTTACAGGGGACTTACGAGCAAACTAGGAAATTTCTCATTGAAACACTGTCCGAGGAGCGATTGGACGCTCGCAGAAAGGCGTATGCGGATTCGCTGGCCGAGCAGTTCCAATTGACTCCGAATCCGCACGGCTTGGGCGTCTTGATGGAAATATTGCGCAGCGGTCAGGAGGATCCAGAGACCGGCAAAAAGACGTTCCAGATTCCAGAAGGTGCGGCCGAGACGCCCCTCTTCAGGTATGAGGGGGGACAGATTGCGCTCGGGGAAGCCATCTTGCAATCCCCGTTCATTCGCCAAGGCAGAGATGTATCCGACAGTGCGAGAGTGGACCATTTTCTGCAACGCGACGTAGTAATACCGCAGCTCATGTGGATGGAGGCGGACAAGTTGGAGCTCGACCGCGAATTCGAAGAATGGGTCCAGCGCAAAGAAGAAGAAGTGCTGATTGTGACCATGCGCCAGATTGCCACTTCTATCGACGAGGAGATCAGCGAACAGGAGATACTCGATTACTATGAAGAAACTAAGGACCAGTACCGGACCGCCTCGGAGGTGAACGTGGTGGAAATCCAGTTGGTCAGCGAGGCCGAGGCTGAGGAGTTGCTCGCCGAGATTCGCGGCCTCTTCCGTCGGGCTCCCCCTCTGATTGACTTGGTCACTAGGATAAAACAAAAGCAGCAGGACGGGCGGGATATGACCAAAGAAGTGCAGGCACTGCGGGAGATGGACGACGATCTCGAAGTTCTGCAATGGCTCCGTCAGCGGTTGAACGAACGGGGCGGAGTGGAGACGATTTTGGAGGAAATAGCCACAGCATCGAGTCCAGAAGAGTTGGCCGAAGAGTACATCATGCGGCAACTGGCTGTCACCCGCAGCCTGCGGCCGGGCGCTAGCGAAACAGAGGGGCACTACCATCTCTACTGGTACGAGACGGCACGCTTTGGGGATTTAGTCACCGCGGCCTTTGAGGGGGAGATCGGTTCGCTCATCGGTCCCATACAGGTCGGGCCTTCCTATTCTATTGCCAAAATTCTCAGTCGGCGAGAATCAAAAGCGCGTTCCTACGAAGAGCGCGAGAGGCAGATACGAGCTAATATACGCAAGGAGCGCACGCGAGAATTGTTCGGGCGTTGGTTGAAAGACCTGCGTGCCTCGTACGAAGATGAGGTGCGCTATTTCGACGAGAATATCGAAAAGTTGGGCCGGGAATTGACCGCGGAGGGACGCGGCTAGGCTGTGGGGGAATAGATACAACTCGTGTCCGATTGTCCCATAAGCAGTTGGTTTAATCATTACAAATGGATCGAATCGAGATTGGCGGTAGGCTGCTGTTGGCAGTTGGCAGTTTGGTAGTTAGCTCGCTCGTCATTGAAGCCGCTTTTTGGCTCTTGGCTCGGTCCGAGCGGATCTATCCCTTGGTCTATTACGAGACGAATGATCCAAGCCTCGATCTGTGGTGCTACGATGAACACTTTGCGGGCATCCCCGACTGGGACCTGCGACGAGCACATCCGTACGGGAAGTTGATCTATCTGGGCAATGCCGACAATGATTCCACCCTCGCCAATCTAGCACCGCTCAAAGTGCCCAATGCCATTGAGATGCGCCGCAACGAAGAACAACTGCGCGAGCGGCCGATGGCTGAGTTCGACGCGGAAAGGGCCAAAATCGTCCTAGTGATCGGCGATTCCTTTGGCTTTGGGCAAGGGGTCCGGGTCACAGAGCGCTTTTCGAATATCTTGGAGTTCCGATTGAATCGGGAGCGCCCAGCGGAACGCTATCAGATCTTCAATGCCTGTGCGCCAGGCATGAATATCAAGCGGATCGCCAAGGCCATGGAGCGCTATGTCGAGTATTTTGCCCAGGTCGAGCGCGTTGTGTATGCGTTTACCCTAAACGATCCACTTAGGAGCGGGCGTCTGCTGGAGAAGGAAAGGGAACTGGCCGATTTTATGCACTTGCGACCCAATGCAGAGGCAACCCTATTCCTGGCGGGGAGGAATAGCTATACGCTGAGTTGGTTTGCCGCACGGCTGGAGAGGAAGCAGATAGCCCGAGATACTGTTGAGTGGTACCGACAACTCTACAAAGATAACCTAGGTTGGACCCTGACCCGGCAGTTGCTCAGCAAGATGAAGAAATCCTGTGCCGATAAGGGCATTAAATTCTCTTTGGTCGTCTTTCCCGTGTTCTACCACCTCGAAGCCTATCCCCTAACAGAGGTACACGAAACGCTGGAGGCATTTACCCAGCAAGAGGGAATGCACTACGTCGATCTCCTCGCTCAATTTACCGGCAAGGACGAACGGGATTACTGGGTCCACCCGACGGATTTTCACCCCAATAGTCGGGCTCATAGGGAAGCGGGGGATTTTCTGTACGACGCGATTCCTTGGTAGAGCCAATGCGGAGATAGCGAAAAATTGGACGCGGCAGGATGCGGACAAGCCGCTCAAACAAAAAAATAAAAAACTTGATTTTCATCAGTCAAATTTCGTACCTTCGTACCCTAGTCCGTAATTATATAAATCAACATATAACATCGCATTGAGATACCGCTGGAATTTCTCCGGTATAGGTATGATAAATTTTTTAAAATCAATGTCTTGTGACAGAAAGGAGGTCCCCCCTTTTCGTCGAAGTAGATCAGCTTAGAGCCTGGGCCGAGCCCAGACGTTTCGCATTGACCTCAGCCTTGGAGTTTAAACCATGAAGAAATTTTTCCTTATTGCTGGAGCTATTTTAGTCTCCACTACTTGCTGGGCTCATTTGCCCGAAGGGGTGGTGAGGCCAGCCGTTCACTTCCCATCTGGACACCTTCCCATCATCGACAGTGATCTCTCCGATTGGGACGTGGTTACTGATCCCTATTTGATCACCCACGAGGATTTGACCGAGACGGTGACCGGATTGGGCACTCAGCGCGATGCCGCGGACCTGGCCTTGCGGGCCTTCGTCGGTTGGAGCCCAGAGACCAACAAAGTTTACATCATGGAAGACCGCTGGGATGACGCTGTCTGGGTGGGCGATCACAGTTGGCCCAATGCCAAAGGCAGTGGCTGTTCCGCCAATGCCCGCGATTTCCTGGAGATTCAGATTGACGGCGACCACAGCGGCGGTCAGTTCAACTCCTGGAGAGACGAGTCCCTGACTCAGGAAGAAAAGGATATTTTGCACGGCCAGCAGGCCCAAGGGTACGGTCTGCGCCCGAACGGACGCTATGCTTGGCACAAGACCTATGAGCACGCCTTGCCGCCGTTTGGCGACGCGGCCTTTACCTGCACCAGCGGTCCAGGTGAGCCCGGTAACTTCTATGCCGAGTATGCCTATACTCCGTGGAACGATCTGCGCTGGACCGACGTGCCGAACAGCGTCCAACATATTCTTACAGAAGGTGAGATCTTCGGTTTCAACTTCACGGTTCTGGATTCGGACGATGGGGGCGGCTACGATGGCTACTGGACCTTGAGTGGCGACACCAATAGCTGTCACCACGCCGATTTCCTCAGCGACTTTTTCCTGAGTCCGGTTGATCCCGACATCGACTGGGATTCGCAAGTCCGACCGGGCACGGCAGTAGAGGAAAAGACCTGGGGCCATATAAAGGCCACCTTTGCCGAGTAATTGCACTGCGCAGTAGAGGTTTGGCTGCACATGATCGCCATGCCGCCATGCCGAGAGTTTCTCCTGGCATGGCGGCATTTTTGTATACGTGGTAGCACGGGACCGAAAGGGGCAGGAGCTGCAGATGAGGAGAGATTGTTCAATCTCGCGGGTTTACCGGCCCCTGCTAGTGCCGCTCTGGTTGGCGCTGGCGACGGCAGCGCAGGCTGCAGATATCCGGGTGGTCGGCGGTAGTGCCGGCGGGAATAGTTGGAAGGAAAGCGCCGCGGCCGCGCCGATCATTGATTTTACCAGCCGCCCTGGGTGGATCCTGCCCAGCTTTATCGATACTACCACCAACATTGCCTTGGGGACGTTAGCGCGCGGTGGCAGAGTGGTCTCGCCAAATGCCCAGGCCGTCTTGCGGGGCGACAAGGAGACGCTGGCGGCAAACCTAGAGAGCATGGTGGACGGAGATCCTCAGACGGCTTTTGAAGTCAAGAACATAACGGCTTCGGGCATTCTCGTGATCTTCGACCTAGGCGCTCGCTTCGGGGTGAATCGCATCCGCTTTTTCCCGCGCACCTCCTTTCCGAATGACTTCATGAGGGGCTATGCGCTCTTCATCAACGACGGTATTTTCGGCGCTGAAATCGTCGCCGAGTCCATCGACGGGCTGCCGACCAAAAATCTCTTCGCCCAGATAGACCAGCAGACCGGCAATAGCCAGGATACTGTAAACGTGCAGTTTCCCTTGCGCTATGTGCGCTATCTCTTGTTACAGGCCACGGACAGGTCCAATTGGGAAATTGACGAGATTGAAGTCTTTGGTCAGGGTTTTGTCCCCGAGGCCGACTATTTGTCCGAGGTCTTCGATTTTAATCAACCCACGCTCTGGGGCCAGCTGCACTGGGCGGCCGAGGCCGTGGGACATCCCGAAAAATCCCGGTTTTTTATCCGCACCCGCAGCGGCAGCAGTCCGTCTCCTACCGATGAGCCGGACGCTTGGAGCCCTTGGTCCGCTCCCTACCTGAGCGGCAATACCCCGATTCTCTCGCCATCACCGAGGCAGTACTTCCAATTCCGCTTGGACTTTGAAAGCGACGGCCTAGTGGACGGCACCGCAGTGGATTCGCTGGCTTTTGAATTTTCCGATCCAGTGGCGGAGTCTATCGTCGGGGAAATATGGCCCCAGCATGTGCCGGTCGGAGTGGATACGACCTTTACTTATGCCGTCCAAGTGGTCGGCAGCCGAGGTTTCGACCGCCTAGAGATCGATAGCTCTGTTCCGGTGCACACGGTTCGGTCGCTGCACCTCGGCGACTTGGAGGTGGAGGACTTCGTCGCGGAGCCCCACGAAAGCGGCTTGGCTGTGACCTTTCCCCACCAAAGCGGCAACCACGATCTGCGGGTGGTTTTCGACGCTGCGATTTTGCGCTACGAGACGGTTTTTAGCGGGCGTCTGCGCGACAGCCAGGCGGATGGCTTGCCCCAGGAAATTGAAGAAGGAGACGCGGCGGGATCGCTGCTCGGCGACGATCTGAGCGTGCGGGTGCCGCTGGCTCAGGATCCAGTCGTCCACCGGGTGACCGTGACACCCAATCCTTTTACGCCCAATGGAGACGGGATCAACGATCAGGCGACCATCAGCTACGATCTACTACACTTGATAAATGACGTTCCGGTTTCTTTGCAGGTTTACGACCTGGCCGGAAGACAAGTGGCGGAATTGCCGGTGAAAAAAAACCAGAGTGGACGTCATCTGGTGCACTGGAACGGCCAGAATGACCAAGGTCGATATCTGCCGCCGGGACTTTACGTCTTGCAGGTGAAAGTGGTAACGGACAGCGGCACGGTGAGTCGCAGCAGTACTGTCGCAGTCGTCTATTAGCATCAACAGGGGGGCCATATGACCAGATGGAGTACGCGTACGGGCCGGCAGCTTCTCCTCGCAGCTGCGGGTATCGCATTACTGCTGAGTATTGCCGCAGTGCCCGAAGGAGCCGTAGCCCAAGGACTCGATTATGGCCACAGATTGGGCCTACAGCGCGGCGGCGAGGTCTCGTACGAACCAGTGGGTTCGGGCGTGCTCTTTGACGCCTTGGACCCGGCCGTGCGGCGCTGGTACGTACCGCAGGAACTCTTCCTGCTCTATCGCTGGAGACAATGGGAGTACACCAATTATGCCCGGGACCACTACCAGCGTTATTTGAATCCCGATATAGAGGGGGATTATTTCTACGACCTGTATGGGTCTTTTATTACCAAAGGATGGCTCATCTACGATTGGCGCCAGCAGCAGCCGCAGCAGTTCGGCAGCGCCATTTTCAAAGATCCGCGATTTGGGTCGTGGTTCAATCGGCTGGTCATCTCCTCGGACCGCAGCGGCCAGTACCACATGGCCCTGACCATTGGCGAACAGATCCGCACCACGCTGACACCCATGACTTTTTCCAAACCGGCTTTCGACGGGGTGCAGATGGATCTCCAGTCCGACAAGTACGCGGCGACAGTGCTGATGTCGCGCATCAGCTCGCCGGGCAGAGCGGGCACTATAACGATAGAAGGCACCAATAGCACCAATCTCCTCGGCTTTAGGGGAACGGGTCAGATCGGCGATTTTGTCAAGGTGGGGGCCACGTATGTCAACGCCCATCATTCCCAGACCCTGATAGAAAGCCTCGAGGGCGACCCCATAAGCGGAGCCCTGACCGTGGGGCAAAACCTCGAACCCATCAGCCAACTCTTCGTCCGTCTGAGCGATGATTCACCCACGGATCGCGCAGGTGGAGCCGCGCTGTTTTCCCACGATATCATCATCGAGGCCGAGACCGAGGTTGTGGTTGTAACAGATGACGGTGAAGAGAAGATCGAAATTCGCAAAGAGACGGTGCGCGGCAGCGAAATTGGCTTCAGCGCTCTCATCAACGGGGGCTTCCGCCGGCGGGGCTTTCTCGCCGCCGACGGCAGCGAGCAGATCGTGCTGACCTATGATTTCACCAGCGAGAACCGCTTGTACAACGGCCCGGATCTCTCTACCATCCGCAAGGTCACCGTCGAATTGGCCGTAGCCAACGACTACCGCATTGAGATGGGGTCGGATCGCCAGACCAATCTGCCCGAGCGCCAGCCGGTATTCCTGACTCAGGCGCGGGCCGCAGGCAATGTAAAAGACGGCTCCAATCTGCAATTGGTGCGCTTTGATTACGGCTTGCCCACGGGCAACGATATCTTCGGCGGCACCATCGAAGTAAACGATCTGCTGGGCTTTGACCTCTACGCCGAGTTCGATCGCAGCCGGCGCTTCCGCAAATACCCCAATCGCAAATTTACCGAACACCTCATGGACTCCGACGAGGCTAGCGCTTGGATGATCAATCTGTCGCGGCGGGGCTATGCCTTCTTCCTTTTTGGCGAACTCTACAGCATGGATTACGACTACGGCACTACCGGCTTGCTCACGGAAGCGAACGGGGACATCGACTACACCAACGAACGCCGGTTTTTCTACGAATTCGTCGAGGACAACGACGATCAGGATCGCACGCCCGACTGGCAGCGCGTCAACCAAGCAGGGCCGGATCGGGAAATTTTTCCGGGTTGGGACGAGAACAACGATTTTATCTCCGATTTCAATCAGAACGACACCGATTTCCGGCCGAACTACATTCCCGATTACGAAGAGCCTTTCTTGCGCTACAGCGTCGATCGTCCCGAGTTCCTCTTCGGAGTAGATATGAACAACAATTTCTGGATCGATCGCTTTGAAAACGACGAAGAGCCCGATTTCCCCTACGACCGCGACCGCCGTGGGGGCAATGTCTATGTAGGCGCTCACATCATGCCTGGGATGCGGGCGACGGTTGGCCGCAAGCAGGAGCGCACGCTGGCCAGCGACCGGCAGGAAAACAGCAGCTACGGGATGTTCACTTGGGATCGGGATATAGCCGGGTTAGGCCGGTTGCGGGTCTTCGACATGGTCAAGCTGGTCGAGGACACTATCCCGGACGATATCGTCCAGTGGGTGCAGCCGGCGGGTACTGAGGCTAATCTGCAGCGGGTGCCAGACCTGTTGGCCGCTCCCAACACTTGGATAAATTCCGCTTATCTTGGTTTTGACTACACCGGGAGTGCCAAGCTGAAACTGGTCAACAAAGTGAAATACGACGTCTGGCATCAGCGGGAGGAACAGGCGGACTTTCGCGACAAGTACCAGTTTTTCGGCCTTATCAACAAGGCCGAGTACCGGCAACAGTTAGGACGCTTTCGGCTCTTTCCCAAGATCAAAAATGAACTGCGTCTCGAAACGCCCTTGCTGAGCAACGAGCCGGTGCGCAAAGAGGATACTCTGATCCTGTTCCTCATTGGCCAGACTCCGATACTGACCGGCTCGGAAGTACAGGTAGGTGTCGAGTACACCCTATTCAACCAATTCGAAGAAGACGCGAAAGCCCTAGGGCTACAGGAAGATTTTCAGGAGTTGGTGCTGGCGGTCCAATATTCCAATACAGGCGCTTATTTGGGATATGCTTTGACCACCCAGTTGGGCGTGCGGATCAACCGCATAGACGAAAAGGGACAAAATCCCTCTACGGGCATATCGCAGTTCATTACTGTAATCGCCGGACTCGATTAACGCGCCAGTGCGCGGCCCGCGAACGGGATACACTCGGAGGTAGCGGCATGAAAAGAACGATGCCGATTTCGCTGCTTATAGCCGCTTTGGCCTTGGCCATGCTGTCGGGTCGATCCGGTGCCTTGGAGATTTTCCGCATCGGCGGCGAAAATTTCCCGCCGCCGCCGGAGGCGTCGGATCCCGCGGTCACTTTCACCCCAGTGCCGTGGAGTGATTTTCTGGAAAAGGACGGTTTTGACGACGGGGCATTTGCCGAGGGCATCCTGCGGCCCCTCTTCCTGACTCCAGAGGACAATATCGCCCTGACTAGTTTGATGCGCGGCGGCGGGCCCTTTTCGCGCGGGTGCGGAGGGTACCAATTTCTCCTCGACGGTTGCAATGCTACGCGGATGGTCGATGGAGATCTCGGTACCTTTTACCTAAAGCAGCCCTACGGCTATGTATTTCAGTCCGGGGACCGCTCGAGCTGGCTCATCTTCGATTTGGGGGGGGCCTTCTCCGTAAATCGGGTCCGGCTCATCAGCACGCCGGGCACCTCCCTTTATCCAGACAAGCTCCTAGTCACTACTAGTACGATTCCCCAGATTGTAGAGCGGGGACAATACGGCGGCGTGGATCCCGGCAGGTCGGTTTTTTCCGTAGTAGAAAATACCCAAGATACCGTAGAAGCGGTCTTTCCCACTATGCGGGCCACGGAGGTGGGCTTGCAGATCACCGTGACGACCAGCAGAAATATGGAAATAGCCGAGGTGGAGATCTACGGGGAGGGTTTTGTCAATAGGGCCTCCTACGTCAGCAAGATGTTCGACTTGGAGGAATCGGCTATTTTGGGCGAGATGCGCTGGCAGGGCCGAAAAGACCCGCAGGTCAGAGTCGATATCCATTCGCGCTCCGGCAAGACATTGGACCCCAATGTGTACTGGCGCAATACCGGACGGGGGGACGAGCTTTCCCGCTTTGATGAGAAAGGGAAGCTGCTGGATGCCAAGGGCTATGCCGGCTTGAAAACCGGCGAGGCTGCGGAAATTACCTACGATATCGAGAACTGGAGCTTCTGGTCGCCCCCCTATGAATTCGCCGACAGCCTCGGCACTTCCGTGATTTCTCCCAGCCCCAATAATGTCTTCCAATTCCGCGTCGATTTCCAGCCCGATGCCTTACAGGGTGGGGAGGTGGATTACGTCGAATTTTCGGTCACCAAGCCTCCTTTAGCTCAGAATGTAGTAGGAGAAGTGTACCCTCCCGAAGTGCCTTTGGGAGAGGTTTCGCAATTCACGTACGCGATTTCTCCTACCATGACGCCGGACCACTCTGGTTTCGACCAGATTGAAATAGCGACCCCCTTTGGCTTTGCCGGTGTCGATTCGGTGCGGGCCACGGGTCTAGTGGATTGGTCTGTCCAGGTCGAGAACCCGGATTCGACCCTCTTTTCCGTGAAGCTTTCGCCGCGCCGAGAAGCGGGCGATCTAGGTGGGCCAGTCGAGGTGTACTTTCGCGCACCGGTGTTGCGCTACGGTACCCCATTCGACGGCTGGGTTCGGGATTCCGAGCGTCCCTTGGAATTGGCACAGCGGATCAACCCGGGCAATGCCGCGCCCGAATTCGTGAGCGAAACCCTCTCGGTGCTCACTTCGCTGAGCCCGCGTCTGCTGGCAGACCTACTGGTTGAGCCTAGGGTCTTCAGCCCCAATGGGGACGGAGTGAACGATATCTCCAGATTCTCTTTGAATCTGCTACAGGTGACGGAAAATGTGCCCTTGAGACTGGAAATTTTCGACCTGTCCGGTCGGCTGTTGCGCCAGCAGGAAGGGCTACACGAGAGCGGCCGATTCAGCTTTTCGTGGAACGGTAGAGACGATCAGCAAGAACTGGTGGCACCCGGCCTCTATATGTACCGCATCGTCGTGAAGGCCAAAAACGGGGACGATCAGCAAACTGGAACCATTGCAGTGGTTTACTAGGTCGCAAGGGGGTAGAGCAGATCTTATGAACAGCATGCGAGCCATTCTCTATACCTTGTTGTTTTCCGCCCCGGTCTGGTCCCAGGGCTATCGCCTTGAGCCGAATCAGTTGATCATCCGCGAGGGCGACTGGCCGGGGTGGAACTTTCCCGCAGGTAGTGTGGATTTTAGCGACGAAGGAGTCCGGCCCCATTTTGTGCAGCGGCAAATCAATGCCGCGCTGAACGCGGGGGCCTTCAGCCGCGAGGACGTGACCGGGGGCATCCGACGGGCAGGGACCAATTTCGCCGGGGCGGCGCAACTCATGGACGGGCTGGAGGAGACCTACTGGGAGCCGACACTGGACGCGCCGCTGCGCGACTGGTGGGTCGAGGTGGATTTGGGTCGGGTGGTGTGGGCCGAGAAAGTGGTGGTGAAATTTGTCGCCGAAGGGGTCGGCGATCCGTTTTTGCAGTTCAAGGTGCTCACCTCCAATGGCGATGAGGCCTTTCAGGGCAGTCAGAGCCTCGACTACCGGGTGGCTGGTCGCAGCGAGGGGTTGAACAAGACGCAGCGGGTTTTCGAGTATGCGCTGCGTCCTGCCAAGTCGGCGGATCCGGGGTTGAGTGGGGATTTGATTCAGTATGTGCAGATTGTGGCCACGGCCAGCGCGGGTCGTCGTGGGGCGGAGGTAAGCGCATCTGGTTGGGAGGGTTTGTCGGCGTCGGATCGGGGGGATGTGTTGTATTTTCGTCGGGAGTCGTCGGGAGTGGAGCGGGAGGTGACGCAGGCGGAATATGAGGCGATTCGGGAGGATCGTTTTAAGGGTCCGATTCGCTATTATCGTTCGGAGCGTCCTCGGTTGGCGGAGGTGGAGGTGTGGACGGTGGGGGAGAATATAAGTTTGGGCTGGAAGGAGCGCGGGGGGTCGATCGAGGCCTTTGGGGGCGTGGGTGGGCAATCCAATATAATCGACGGCAATTACACCACTGCCTGGAACGCAGAGGTGTCATTTTCCGGAGCTGCCGGAGCGCAAGTCAAGAACCGGGACCGAAACCTACTGTTCGATTTGGGCACCTGGTACTGGGTCGATCGCACCTTTATTGTTTATGGCAATAACATCTTTCCCAATTATATACTCAGTCTTTCGGATGGCAGTCTGGCACCCGATGGCAGCCGGGTCTTTACCTCCGTGGTTGCGCGCGGCAGAGACGATGTCACGCTGGGCCGCGAGGCCCAAGCGCCCACAGGATCGCTGCCGACGAACACGACCATGCAGGCCAATACCTTCCCCCCCATAAAGGGGCGCTATTTCAAGTTCGACTATCGCCTGATCAACGTCGGGCGGGTAGCGTGGGGAGCCGATATAAGGCAACTGCTGCTCTATGGCTTTGGCTTTCTGCCGCAGGTCACCCTGCAAACGCCGGCGATCGAGTTGGGGGATGCCCCCCGCATCCTTTCCAACATTTCCTGGGAGGCTCAAACGCCGCCCGGTACCCAGCTACAGATCCGCACCCGGACCGGAAACCGACTCACCGAGGACAAGCATTTCTTCAACAAACAGGGGGTTGAAGTGACCGAGGCTGACTATCGCAAGACGCTGTCGTTTATGCGGGGGGATTCAACGGTGGCGTTTGTGCCCGACGAGGGGGATTGGAGTCCGTGGAGCCAATTTTACGAGCAACCCGGCGCGGCCATCACCTCGCCTAGTCCTCGGCGCTATATAATGATTGAGGCTGCTCTGCTCTCGGACGACCCCCACCAATCCGCGGTGTTGCACAACCTGAACATTGGTCTGAAAGATCCATTGGCCCACCAAATTCTGGGTGAAGTAACGCCCCGCAGAGCCCAACAGAGCGGCCAAGCCGAGGAGTTCACGCTGTTCCTGACGATTCCGCCCAACGAGGAAGGGGCAGCGGGATTGGGGTTTGATCAGGTGCTCTTTGAGGTGCCCCCGAGTGCCGAAGTGGAGTTGGTGGATATGCGGGTGGGCCAAGAGAGCGAACTGGAAGCGGGGGGAGGACAGGTGTACTCGGCGAGTGAACTGGGGATCGAAACCCGCTCTGACTCGCTGTGGATTCACATGCCCGTGGTTGTGCAGGAGGCCGGCACCGAGGTAGCCCTGCGTTTTTCGAGCGCGTTTTACTTGGCGAGCAATGCCTTTTTCGTCTCGGTGGGACTAGGTGAGGAAGAGGAGATGGTATGGCAGCGAGTGGACCCAACTGCGGACGGCGAGGGCCTGACCGTGCTGACACCGGTGGCCGGTGGACTGGTGGGCGATATGGAGGTAGTGGCGAATCCGTTTACGCCGAATGGAGACGGCATCAACGATGCGGTGAAATTCGTCTTTCCCGTATTTAAGATGCCGGGGCAGGCCTCGCTGATATTGGAGGTCTATGCGCTCGACGGATCGCTAGTACACCGTCGAGCACAGTCCGTAGCGCACGCCGCTGGTGTTCAGGAGGTGAGTTGGGACGGCCGGGACCGGGATGGAGTGCTGTTGCCGCCTGGCTTGTATATCTGTCGGGTGGGTCCAGAGGTGGACGCAGAGAGTGTTGGTGAATCCTCGGTGGCCACCGTCGTGGCCAGTGTGTACTGAGAGTATAGACGCAAGTTCCTCCCGGCGTTGCCGCAGCGCCGGCCGTCAATTCCGCAGGGCTGGCGGCCCCATCGTCCCTCTGATTCCATTTCAGCATAGCCTGCCCGCAGGGCAAGTACTAGCCGGTCCCTATAGCTGCTTGGGACAGGGGTGGTATGAAAAAGAAAATTCCCGCAGAGTACCTGCGATACCTGAAGAAAGAGACCGACTTGGAAGCTGATCAGCAAAGTGTCACCGGCATTCCCCTGAGGGGCATATTGATCGGTGCGGTGCTCGCCTTTCTGATCAATTTCCTCGATGTGTATTGCACCCTGATGATACGTGGGTCGTACCTGACCCTGAATTTTAGCACGCCAGCGGCCCTGTTCTTCTTCTTCATTCTGGTGCTGGCCAGCGGTTTGGTAGCTCTCATCCGCAGGCCCCTAGCGCTCAACCAGACCGAACTGATCACTATCTACATCATGATGATAGTGAGCTGCTGCGTCCCCAGCATGGGATTGACGCCGGTTCTGCTGCCCCAATTGGTGGGTCCCATCTACTACGCCACCCCTGAGAACGACTGGGCCGAAGTGTACAACCAATTCATACCCAACTGGCTCATTCCGCAGGGGGAAGACGTCGCGCGCTATTTCTACGAAGGACTGCCCCAGGGGGCCCCCATTCCTTGGGAGCCTTGGATTGTGCCCTTGGCTTATTGGTATGGTTTCTTCCTCTCGCTCTGTCTGGTTATGACGTTCACGATGATCATTCTGCGCAAGCAGTGGGTGGACCGCGAAAAACTGGTCTATCCCTTGGTCCAGGTGCCGATGGAGATGATCCAGCAGCAGAGAAAGGGAATTATTGGCAAATCCTTCTTTACTAATAAATCAATGTGGGTCGCCTTTGCCTTTTCGTTCATTCTGATCAGCATCAACGGATTGCATTCCTATTACCCCTACTTTCCGTCCATTGAGCGGGACTTCAGGCTGCCCATTTTCCGCGACACGGTCACTCTCTGGTTCTCTTTCAGTCCGTCTTGGCTCGGCTTCTTCTATTTCGTCGGTCTCGATATTTCCGCGTCCATCTGGGTTTTCCACACCCTCACCCTGATTCAGAAGGGGATCTTCAACGTCGTCGGCATCCAGAGCACGGAGCGGATAGACCACTACGCTCGCGATACGTACACCTCCCATCAGGGTATGGGGGCCATGATCATCTTCGTGCTGATCATGTTGTGGGGGACGCGCGAACACCTAGGCGATGTATTCCGCAAGGCGCTTGGACGCGCCCCTGAAATAGACGACTCCGGCGAGGTGGTGTCCTATCGGCAGGCGGTGTTGGGATTGTTCAGTTCGCTGTTCCTCTTTGGCCTTGGCCTGTGGGTGAGCGGCCTGCCCCTGTTGGGAACCCTGATGTTCGTCTTCAGCGCCATGGTGATTTTTCTCAGCCTGACCCGCGTTGTGACCGAAGGCGGTGTCCCGGCCATGAGACCGCCAGTGATGAGTTCGACCTTTGTCATTTCGGGAGGCGGCACCCAACTCTTGGGGGCTTCCGGGCTCGTGGCGCTGGGGTTTTCCTATGGCTGGCATTCCGAGATCCGCTCTTTTGTGATGGCGTCGGTGGCCAATGGGTTAAAAATGAGCGAAGTCATCGGCGAGTCCAAGCGCCGTCTGGTCTGGGCCGTGGTCATCGCCATTGTGGTCAGCCTGATAGGCTCTACGTACATGGTTTTGTACTTGGCCTATAAATACGGCGGCATCAACCTCAATCCGCTCTTTTTCGGCTGGAAGGGGGGCATTGGCCCCACGGATATGGCCCCGCGCATTGTCGCGGAGCCTACGGGACCCCGTCTCGACGCTTGGCTGTTCATGGGCATTGGTGGGGCGGTGATGGCGGGATTGATGTGGGTTCGACATCAGGCCCTATGGTGGCCCCTCAGTCCGCTGGGTTATTTGATCAGCGCCAATTGGAAGACTAGTCACATTTACGCCAGCGTATTCCTCGCTTGGTTCCTCAAATTGCTCATCCTGAGATATGGCGGTCCCAAACTGTATCGCAACTTGCGCCCGTTTTTCCTCGGTCTCATCCTCGGGGAAATTGTGGCGGCCGGAGTCTGGCTGGTCATCGATTACTTCACCGGCCACATGGACAGTTTCCTCACTCAAGTATAGTTGCCCCCAACGTGGCCGCGCTAGAGCCTGCTTCCCCCAATGGAGCGTCCGGTCCTTCGCCATTCGAGATGGCAACGGCGCTCAGTTGCCTCTTCCTGTCGGGGGCCGCGAGCCTGTTCTACGAAGTCTGCTGGATCAGAAAAGCCGGACTGTTCTTTGGCAGTACGACCTTTGCCTTGGCGACGGTGCTCGCCGTGTTTTTCCTCGGACTGGCCATAGGCAGTGCCTTGGCCGGGCGCTTGTCGACGTCGCTGTACCGTCCGTTGCGGATCTATGGGATCGTCGAACTGGCCATTGCAGTGTTGGGCCTGGCGAGCAACATGCTACTGGACGCAGCCGACGACGGCTACGGAATGCTCTATCGCTGGGCCGACGGTTCAGCGCCTTGGATCGCGCTGGCGCGCTTGGTCTTGGTGGCAGCCGTGATCCTCGTGCCCGCGGTTCTGATGGGGACGACGGTCCCCTTGCTCGCCAAGGCGATCATCCGCCGACACCGCAGCCTCGGATTTGCCGCGGGTGGCCTCTATGGAATCAACGCGCTGGGAGCTGCCACGGGGGCGGCCTTAGCTGGCTTTGTGACCCTACCAGTTCTGGGGCTTGCTGCGACCATCTACTTGGGAGCGGGTCTCAATGTCTTGTGTGGCGTCGCCGTGCTGCTGGTCTGTTGGCAAACGCACTCCGCGCCGCTTGTCGAGCCGTCCGACCGAGAAGACCAAGCGGCAGACGAGGGCAGGACGCTGCGGGTCCCCGTCCTGCTACCCTTGTTCTTTCTGACCGGGTTCGTCGGCGTGGCCATTGAGATTCTGTGGGCGCGCTACCTGCCCTTGATGATCACCAGTTCGGTGTACGCGTACACCCTGCCGCTCGTCGTGATCCTGCTCGGCATCGGCATCGGCAGCCTCGTCATCGCACCGCTGTGCGACCGCAGCCGGCATCCAGTCGTCGTCTTCGGTTGCCTTCAGGCTTTCACGGGGCTGAGTGTTATAGTCGCGATGAAGCTGCCCCGGGACATCTGGACGGCGCTCTCGCAGGCTGCTCCAGAGTTGATAAGCGCCAACCACTTCATGGGCCTGCACGGTGCCATGTTGCTGCCCGGTGCGCTGGCTTCGGGTGCTTCGTTTCCCCTCGTGGTCCGCTTGGTGTCGAAGAACGTAGCCGACGCGAGTTGGACGATTGGCCGGCTGACGGCAATCAATACCGCAGGTTCCATTGCGAGCGCGGTGATCATGGCTTGGGGACTTTCTTGGTTGGGGCTCGACCTCGCGCTGCGGACGGTCACCGGCATGGCCATTGTCGGGGGCTGCGTGGCCTTTGCCGCAGGGGCGGGCCGCCAGATGGGTCGGCGGGTTGCTGCCTTGCTGATCGCGTTCAGTGTAATCGGGTGGGGGCTCGCCGCGACCTTGCTCAAAACGAGGCTTCCCCACGACCATCTGTCTTCCGAGGGGACCCTACTCGAAGTGGTGGAGGGCCAAGGCGCCAGCCTTGCCGTGGTGCAACTCGAAGACAAGGTGCTGCTCGGGATCGATCGCTTGTGGCAGGGTTCAAACAAGAAGAACCAACAGACCTTTGCCGGCCATCTGCCCATGCTGTTGCGCGGCGATGGCAATGAGACGGATGTACTCGTAGTGGGTATGGGTACCGGCCAAGCTGCGGGGCGGTTTCTATTGTGGGATGTCCATAGGCTCGATTGCCTAGATGTGGAAGTGGCTGTTTTCGATCTCGCCCGCCGCTACTTTGGCGCGACTTGGCTGGACGATCCTCGGGTGCGCGCCCTAGCAGAAGACGGCCGGGATTACATCCGCCACAGCCAAGCTCGCTACGATGTGATCGGCATTGAAGTGGGCCAACTCTTTCGCCCGGGGATCATTTCCTTTTACACCGAAGATTTTTACCAGCGCCTCAGACAGCGGCTAGAGCCGGGCGGTCTAGTGACGCAATTCGTGCCAGTGCGGATGCTTTCCACGCCGCAGGTGCTCGACATTGTCGCCACCTTCATCAGCGTCTTTCCGCAGAGTCAGCTCTGGTTTAATGGGCCAGAGTTCGTCTTGATCGGCCGCCGGGCGGATGCCTTTGCGCTCGACATCCCGTCCTTCGAAGAGCGGCTGGGGAGGCCCGAAATTCGCCGCGATCTGCACTACCGGCACCCGCTGGACGCGAATACGGGGTGGCTCAACGAGTCCGACAGCGTCTTGGGGAGCTTCCTAGCGTCGGCTGAGGATCTGCGCACCCTAAGTCGCGATGGGCGAATTCTCGCGGATGACGTGCCTAGATTTGACTACGAACTCGATCCACATCAAGATATCGAAGTGCGCACTGTGGGTGCTTTACTTGAGATCGAAAAACCCTTGCGCAAGGCGACCTCTGCTGCGCTCGATGGGCGGCGCATGGCCCGCATTGAACAAATGCGCAAACAAAATCTGTACGCCTTGGCCAACCTGATCGTCGACCGCGGCAACAAAGCCTTGCAGGCGGGGCAACTAGAATTGGCCGAGCGGACTGCGCGGGAGGTGCTGGCCGAGGTACCGGCGCATACTAAGGCGCTTTGGCTCCTCGAAAGGACCAAGGGCTGGCTGGACAAGGAGAGAGTGCGATGAACCTGCGCCTCATTCTCTATACCTTGTTGTTTTCCGCCCCGGTCTGGTCCCAGGGTTATCGCCTTGAGCCGAATCAGTTGATCATCAGCGAGGGCGACTGGCCGGAGTGGAATTTCCCCGCCGGCAGTGTGGATTTTAGCGCCGAAGGGGTCCGGCCCCATTTCGTGCAGCGGCAGATCAATGCTGCGCTGAACGCCGGGGCCTTCAGCCGCGAGGACGTGACTGGGGGCATCCGACGGGCGGGAACCAATTTCGCCGGGGCGGCGCAGCTCATGGACGGGCGGGAAGAGACCTACTGGGAGCCGACACTGGACGCACCGCTGCGCGACTGGTGGGTCGAGGTGGACTTGGGCCGGGTGGTGTGGGCGGAGAAAGTGGTGGTGAAATTTGTCGCCGCAGGGGTGGGCGATCCCTTTTTGCAGTTCAAGGTGCTCACCTCCAATGGCGATGAGGCTTTCCAGGGCAGTCAGAGTCTAGACTATCGGGTGGCTGGTCGCAGCGAGGGGTTGAACAAGACGCAGCGGGTTTTTGAATATACACTGCGTCCTGCCAAGTCGGCGGATTCGGGCTTGCGCGGGGATTTAGTCCAGTATGTTCAGCTTGTGGCCACGGCTAGCGATGGCCGTCGTGGGGCGGAGGTGAGCGCGTCGGGTTGGGAGGGTTTGTCGTCGTCGGATCGGGGGGATGTGTTGTATTTTCGTCGTGAGTCGACGGGGTTGGAGCGGGAGGTGTCTCAGGCGGAGTATGCGGCGATTCGGGAGGATCGTTTTAAGGGCCCGGTTCGCTATTATCGTTCGGAGCGTCCTCGGTTGGCGGAGGTGGAGGTGTGGACGGTGGGAGAGAACATCAGCTTGGGCTGGAAGGAGCGCGGGGGGTCGATCGAGGGATTTGGGGAAGCGGGCGGACATTCCAATGCAGTCGATGGCGATTATACCACCGTCTGGAGTGCAGAAGCGGGATTTTCCACCAAGGGTATAGGCGGTCGGGATGACGATTTCACGGTGTTGATCAAGAACCGGGATCGGGATCTCTTATTGGACTTGGGCACTTGGTACTGGGCCGATCGCGCCTTTATTGTCTATGGCAGTGCTACATTTCCCAATTATGTACTCAATTTTTCGGATGGCAGTCTGGCACCCGATGGCAGCCAGATCTTTACCTCCGTGGTTGCGCGCGGCAGAGACGATGTCACGCTTGGCCGCGAGGCTCTTGCACCCGCCGGGTCGCTGCCGACGAATACGTTCATGCAGGCCAATATCTTCTCCCCTATCAAGGGGCGCTTTTTTAAGTTCGACTATCGCGTCGTCACTACCGGGTTGATCCGTTCTGGTGTAAAGGAGCTGCTGCTCTATGGCTTTGGTTTTCTGCCGCAGGTCACCCTGCAAACGCCGGCGATCGAGTTGGGAGACACCCCCCGAATTCTTTCGGACATCTCTTGGGAGGCCCAAACGCCGCCCGGCACCCAGCTGCAGATCCGCACCCGGACCGGGAATCGACTCACCGAGGACAAGCATTTTTTCAACAACCAGGGGGTTGAAATCTCCGAGGCCGACTATCGCAAGACGCTGTCGTTTATGCGGGGGGATTCGACGGTGGCGTTCGTGCCCGACGAGGGGGATTGGAGTCCGTGGAGTCCGTTTTACGAGCAACCCGGAGCGGCCATCACCTCGCCTAGTCCGCGGCGCTATATAATGATTGAGGCTGCTCTGCTCTCGGACGATCCCCACCAATCCGCGGTGTTGCGCCGCCTCAATATCGGCTTGAGGGATCCGCTGGTGCATCAGATTCTGGGCGAAATCGCGCCGCGCCGCGCCCAGCAGAGTGGTCTCCGCGAGGCGTTCGCGTTGTCGCTGACCATTCCATCCAACGAGGCGGGCTCGGAGAGGCTGGGGTTCGATCAGGTGCTCTTTGAAGTGCCTCCGAGTGCCGAGGTGGAGTTGATGGATGTGACCGTGGGACTAGGGAGTGAACTGGAGGTGGGGGGAGGACAGATGTACTCGGCGGATGAACTGGAGATTAAAACCGGAGTTGATTCGTTATGGGTTCACCTGCCCGAGGTGGTCCGAGAGTCCGAGTCCGAGGTAGTGCTGCGTTTTTCGAGTGTGTTCTATCTGGCGAGCAATGCCTTTCTCGTCTCGGTGGGGCTGGGCGAGGAAGAGGAGATGGTGTGGCAGCGAGTGGACGCGATGGCCTCGGGCGAGGGCTTGACCGTACTGACGCCGGTGGCCGGTGGCCTAGTAGGCGATATGGAAGTAGTGGGAAATCCATTCACGCCGAACGGAGATGGCATCAACGATGCGGTGAAATTCGTCTTCCCCGTATTTAAGATGCCGGGGCAGGCCTCGCTGATATTGGCAGTCTATGCGCTCGACGGATCGCTAGTGCACCGTCGAGCGCAGTCCGTAGCGCACGCCGCCGGTGTTCAGGAGGTGAGTTGGGATGGCCGGGACCGAGATGGAGTGCTGTTGCCGCCTGGCTTGTATATCTGCCGGGTAGGTCCAGAGGTGGACGCAGAGAGTATTGGTGAATCGACGGTGGCCACCGTCGTGGCCAGTGTGTACTGAGAGTATAGCGCAAATTCCTCGACAGGCACCTTTTAGTACGTCGCATACACGACACCAGTTTTTTCGACCTTTTCCCGGTCGGCATCGACCGAAACTCGATACAGGTAAATTCCCGGCGGCACCAAACCGCCGGTCTCATCCCGACCATCCCACGCCCGCTCGTACTCGCCGATCCCATCCGCGTCCGAATACACCCGCCGCACCCGGCGACCCGACAAGTCCCACACCTCCACCGCTACCTGCGCACTGCCCGTAATCTCCAAGATGTGATAGAAGATGCCTATCTCGTCGTTGCGACCATCGCCATTGGGCGTAAAAATGGTCGGCTCGACTCGCACCTGCAACAGCCTCTGCTCCTGCGCGGCGGTGGCCACCGACACCCGGTTGCCCTCGTATTTCGCCGTGGCGTCTCCCGGATTGACTCCCTGCGGCACCTCCAAAGGCTGGTCGCTGTCCGACACTTGCGCCGCAAAGATTGCTCCATAGCGCAGCACTTGGGCCGCGAAATCTACCTCGATCAGCGTTCCCGAATCCTGCTCTTGGAGGCGCGGGAAACTGACCGCCAGCCGATGTGGCTCTTCGGCTTCTACTGTAAAGGCCACAGGCGCGTCGCCGATGCGCACCGCCTCCACCGCGCTGATGATCGAGGAGGTCTCAATTTCCAGCCGGTCAAAGCCGACATCTCCTGAGTGAATGGTCGGCCGCAACGCATAGGTGAAGGACGATTGCTGCCCTACTTTTGCTTCGACCGGCCAGACCTCGCCCACTAGATTCGTCGCCATCGGCTCGGAGGCGCGCAACTCTACGAAGCCCACCCGGCCGCCGGCGTCTTCACGGGGCAGAAAGTCGATCTTGAACTGGAAGTAGCGTCTGGGGCTCGTCGACACCATCGGCGTGCCGCTGCTGTCGGCAAAGTCGTAGGGGGCTGACCAAAAGGTCCAGTGGTCGAGGTCGTGGGTGATGCCGGCCCGTTCATTGAGTTTGAGACCTTTGTAGCCAGCGCGACTCACCTTGGCTTTGCTGCCGCGGCCGGTGAAACGCCAAAACACGTCCGCATCGTCGTCTAAGCCGCTACGGGTCCGAATGAGGACTTGGGCTCCGGGCTCCTGAACCCCGGACCAGCGCAGGTCTCCCCAGGCCATGGGCCGCTCGAAATCGATGACATCGGAAATATAAGTGGCCTGTTTGACGAACCCCTTGGCATAGACTTCTATTTCGTTCACTTCCCAGTCCGTGTTGTGCTCGGCCAAGGCCACTTGGACAAACTCTACTGCCTCGTGCGATGGGATGGGAATGTCGAGGATTTGCTCCCGGTTGTCTCTCACTTCGACAATATAGGGCGATTTCGGCGGAACGATGCCGTAGTTGACTATGGGTCGCGGGCCGAGGTGGACGCGGAGGATGCCCACGGTTCGGCCTGGGTCGGTAAACCCGGATATCACCCGAAGTCGGTCGATGTTGTAGAGACCGCCTAGGTAGATATTGGCCGTGCCCGTCCGCCCGAAAACATCGGTGCAGGCCCCGGAGCCGCTGCGGTGTTTGGCGCACAGATACTGTTCCGCTAGCCAGAAAGTGCCCGTGTCTCCATCCCACACCTCTACGTTCACATCGGCTCTTAAATACTTCCCACCTTTTTCTTCGATTCCGGGTGCTATGTTGAAGTCTGGATTGCGTTTGAGGGGCTGGATACCGGTACTATCCACGTCCAAGTCGATGATTTCCCCGTGAGGTTCGGCATCGAAATCCATCCAGCTCAATTGTCTGAAGTCCACCCCGGCCTGGCTTTCCTCAGGAGGTTTGGGCCGATCTTCACCGCCGAACCGGTAAATGGTCAGACCCGAGGCTGGGTCGGCCCAAAAACCGAGCGCCGAAAAAAAAATCCAGAATAGAGAAAGGACGCGTGCTACTTTCATCGACGTTCATCCCGCAAATTGTATCTCGGAAGATAGTATTGAAAGGGTGTTGTGTCATCTTTTTCTGGCCGCTATGTTGCTCTCCAGCATTGGAGGAATTAAACGTGATACGAATATCAGCTCTTGTTTTTTCAGTAGCGGCAATCATGTATTGGGCGTGTGGCACCGCAGAGCACCCGCCAGACCAAGCCCAAGAATCGCCGCAAGATCAACCTTTGCTTCTCGGTCGCATCGACTTTCCCACTTCTGGTGCGCCCGCGGCCCAACAGGAGTTCGACTTGGGGGTGCTGGCGCTGCACAGCTTCTGGTACGAGGAGGCGCGCGACCACTTTCGCAAAGCGCGGGAACTGGACCCCAGCTTCGCCATGGCCTACTGGGGCGAGGTGATGACGCACGACGCGCCTTTACAGGGAACCCGAGGCGTGCAGGATTCAAAGGCCGGCCAAGCGATTCTCGACCAGTTGGATGAACTGCAAGCGCAGGGAAAACTGCAATGGACGGCGCGCGAGCAGGGATTCGTCAATGCGCTGCGGCCGCTCTATCGCGAGCGGGGCAGTCCAAAAGGTCGCCAGGCTTTTGCCGAGGCCATGGAACAACTTGCCGCGCGCTACCCGGACGACGACGAAGCGGTCGTTTTCGCGGCATTGGCCCGCATGAGCGCCGCCCGGGTCCAAAGGGGATTCACTTGGGACGATTCCGCGTTTGTGGAGCCGCTCGCCGCCATTTTGGAGGAAGTGTACCAGCGCCGGCCGGAGCATCCCGGCGTGGTGCACTATCTCATCCACGTGTACGACTCGCGCACTTTCGCCCATAGGGGATTGGACTTGGCCCGGTTCTATGCTCGCTTGGCACCGGCCTCGTCGCACGCGCTGCACATGCCGAGCCACATTTTTCGCTGGCTCGGCATGTGGGAGGAGATGGCCGCTTCAAACGAGGATTCCTATGCGGCGACCGTGCAGTGGCAGGAGCGGACGGGGCGGCCCCTGTACAAGCGCGATTTCCATTCGATTGATTGGCTGTTGGACGCCTACTTGAAGCTCGGCCGTTTGCAGGATGCCCAGGGTCTGATCGACGAATTCGACGCCGTTGCGCGCGAAGCCCAGCGACGAGGCGAGAAACTGGATCTCATCCCCTACAATGCGATCATGTTCAAAAGCCGGTACCAACGGGTCGCGCTGGCCGTGGGCCACACCGACGTGCGACTGCCGGTCACAGAGGAGGTCGATGTGGCCTCCATGCGGCCGGGCCAGGGCGCGCGCTTTATTGGCTATCGCGCTGCGGTGGCGGGGCAGGACTCGCTGTTTCGCCTCTCCGTCGGACGCGTGCGGGCCTACTCGCACATGCCGGTCTTGGGGAGATTCAAAAATTACCTTCAGGCCGTGGCCCACTACCTCGACGCCGTCCACGCCCGGGCGCGCGGCGATGCCGCTGCCGCGCTGGAGTCGGCTCGACGGGCCATGGAAGGGGAGCGACGGGAAAAAGTCCCGCCCGACATTTTGGGCAGTGAGCTATACGCGGAACTGCTCGTAGAGCAAGGCCATGCGCAAAAGGCTCGCTCGTTGTTTGCCCAGCTTTTGGAGATGCGGCCGCAGGACCCGCTGTACGTGCTCGGTTTGGCACGGGCCGAAGCGGCACTAGGCAACGGGGGAGAAGCCGTGCGTTTTTATCGCGAACTTCTCGACATCTGGCGCAATGCCGATGCCGATTTGCCTGCGCTCAAAGAGGCACAGGATTACGTTCAGCAACACGGCGCTCAATGAGCCATTGACCCTCGCCCCGCGCGAGAGGGAGGAATCGGATGCATAGCTGGCAGAAAGTATGCTTCATCGTCGCCGTGGGCTTGGCCACGGCGACAGGCCCCAGCGCTGATACAGTAATAGAGCCGTTGGTGGGAACGAATCTAGCCTTGGGCAAGAGCGCGACTTTTTCTTTCGAGCCCAACTATAGCTTGTGTGCTGGGGGCGATGAGACCGATCTCTTCGATGGCGAGTTCTGGCAGCCCGGCGACACTGGCTTCTGGACCGACAAGGGAACAGTTGGCTGGCAATTCGGCCGCAAGCCCGGCGTCCTCATCTCGCTCGATCTCGGGGATGTTTACTCTATTGATGCTCTTGGTTTTGATACCACTTCCGGCGCGTCCCAAGTCACTTTTCCCGCGGCGCTCTTCGCCTATGTGTCCGACGACGGCCAGACATGGCACTATGTGGCCGATCTGATCAATGAGGCCATTCCCCAGGACCAATACGTGCGCCATCGCTTTGTCGCCCAAGGCTTGAAAACCCGCGGGCGCCATCTGGCAATATACGTTGCCAAGGGAGGCTTTTACGGGTTCGTGGACGAAATCGAGGTGATGCAGGGCCACGGCGACCCGGCGGCTGTTTCTTTCGCAGAAGCTGGAATTGACCAAAGTGCGATCGAAAGTGACGCTTTAAAACGCGCCGAAGGTGCCGTACAGAAGAATATCGACCTCTATTTTGTCCAAGCCGCCCGCGATCAGGTGATGTCCATGCAGGGAGCAGACGCGGCCGCTGTTTTGCGCCAACTTGAAGCCTTGGAACGCGTCGTTTTCTCCGGCAGCGGTGGCGAAGCAGTGGATTACTCCAAGGGGCTGCCCCACACCGAGGTCGGCCGCAGAATTTGCGCGGCGATGGGTGCCTATTTCAGCCGCCGCGACGACCGGGCCGCGATCGTATGGCAGCCGACTGACTCGATGTGGTCGCATCGGACCAACCCGTTTGCGAGACCGATAACCGAGGTTGCGCCCAAGTTGCACGCGGACATGATGATCGGCGAGTACGAACCGGTCGCGTTCAACGTGTCGAACAATACTACTGAGCCGTTGACGATCCAGGTTGAAATGGGTGCATTGAAGGGGGTTGGGGGAGAGGATGTCTGGCCGGACGCGCAGATCACGCGACATATTGCAACCCATGTCGTGGGCAGTGGGTTCCTGTTTTTCGACGACGCTTTGCCTCCCCTCCAAGATGGCGGCACGGTCCTGCCGCCGGGCATGACGCGCCAAGTGTGGCTGGTGCTTCACTCGCGGGGCCTCAAGCCGCAACAGTACGAAGGCAAGGTCGCGGTCACCGTCGGCGATGTGTACTTTGAGATTTCGCTCAGTGCCACGGTGTTCCCCGTGGAAATGCCCGCCGATCCGACGTATATCGCCCAGTCGTGGGGCTACTTTACCTGGACGCCATCGCAGAGGTACGAGCAGCAGGCCGCTGCGGAACTCGAGCGCTGCTATGCCAACGCCCACGTGCTGCACCACGCGTACATCCCTTGGCCCAAGGTCGATAAGGCGACCGGTGAGTTTGTCCAACCGATTGAGGTCGATTTTGCCAAACTCGACGAGATGCTCGCGTACCGGCCTTATGTGAGACAGTGGCTGCTGTGGACCGGTTTTGAATTCGGCTACATGGACCTCAATTATCACCGCGCGACTCATGTGCCGAAGGTCGGCACCCCCGAGCACGAAGCCTTGTTCAAGGAGTGGGTGCGGCAGATCCGCGACCACATGCTGGCGAGGGGCTATCCGACGGATAAATGGGCCTTTTACTGGGTTGATGAGCCCGGCGACGAGGGATTTGTGGAGTACATTATTCCGTCGTCGAAATTCGCCAAGGAGGTCGATCCGACGATCCTCATTTGGGAGGATCATCAGATTTCGCTGGAGATGCTGGAAAAGTATCCCGATGCCATTGACATCCACTGCTGTCCGCTAAACTACTACCGCCAACACCCCGAAATTCTCGCCCACGTGCTGGCGGAAGAACACGCCGGCTCTCAGTACGTCGTGGGAAGTGCCAAAGCCAGCGATCCCCACCGCTACTATCGCCTGCACCACATGGCCACCGTCGAGTTGGGGTTGGACGGTGCTGGCATGTGGGTCTGGGGAGACGACGGCGGACAGTTCAACGACTACGCGGGCCGCTATCCTAGCTACGGCATGGTCTATGCCACCGAGCACGGGCCGATCACCAGCAAGCGGCGGGAGGCTTGGCGCGAAGGCATCGAAGATGTCGAATTGTGGCGTCATTTGGGCACTGTCGCGGCAAAAACCGGTGATGCAGGTTTGACACAACTCCACCAGGAAGGTCCGGTTCGCTTGGTCAACAGGCAGGATGGTCGGGCCGATTTGGTACAGGTGGACCTGCACAGCGGCACGCCCGAGGAATTGCTCGAGATGCGGTTGGCGGTGCTACAGGCCGTGGCTGCGGCCCTAGCAAAATAGAAGGAATTCGCATGATAACCGAAGAACAGGTAGCCCACTATCAAAAGTTCGGCTTTCTGGTTCTGCGCGAAGCCTTCAATCGCGACGAGGTAGAACTCGGGCTACCTTAAAAGAGGAGAGCCGCCGATGGAGAAATGGACGCGCAGGACGTTTATCCAGCAGACGCTTGGCGCGGGTGGTGCGCTGGCCTTGGGCCTTGCGTGCGCCCGTCCAGAGGGTGATCCCGATCTTTTTGCCGACGGCGAATTGCTGGAGAATCTGAGCTTCCTCGACGGCAAAGAGCCCCTGCAACTAGGCGATGGACTCGACGCGCGGTTCCACACCGATTTGACCGCGCTCACGCCCGCCACCCTGATCACTTCCAATGAGCACTTCTTTGTGCGCACGCGCTGCTCCGACCTGCTCGATTTTCCCCAGCCGTGGAAGATCGCGGTGCGCGGACTGGTCGAGCGGCCAGTGGAAATAGGTCTGGACGAGTTGAAGCCCCTGGTCAAACCCATGGGCACTGTACTGCTGGAGTGCGCCGGCAATCAGCGCCGGCCCTTTGGTTTGATGAGCGCGGCCCAGTGGGCGGGCGTTTCCCTGACCGAGGTGCTAGAGAGGCTGAACATCAAAGCTGAGGCGACCCGCGTCCTGATCTCGGGTTTTGACGAGTACTCAACCAAACCGCACTCTTCGATTCCGGGGGCGAGTTGGGTTTTTACCTTTGCGGAGCTTGAGAAATACGGTGCCTTTTTAGCCACCGAGATGAATGGCGAACCGTTGCCGCGCGATCACGGTTTCCCCATGCGCCTAGTCGTGCCTCGGTGGTTTAGTTGCGTGGACATCAAATGGGTCAATGAGATTGCGTTGGTCGATGACGGCGCAAAGGCGACGAGTCAGATGCTGGAATTTGCCAGCCGCATCAACCAGCAGGGCGACCCCAAACTCGCGAGGGACTTCGATCCCGCGCTGATCGACCAAGCGGCACTGCCCATCCGCGTTGAAAAATGGCGTCTCGCCGAGCGGATCGTCTATCGGGTGGTCGGTCTGATGTGGGGGGGCGAGCGGCCGACCAACAAATTGATGATTCGGTTCGGCCAAGACCGAGACCCCGTTCCGGTCAACATGCCCTACGCGCAGGAGACCAACAACACCTGGGCGCTCTGGTCTCATGCGTGGGAACCCGCGAGGATGGGGTTCTATGATATTACCATGCACATTGACGACGCTAGTATCAGGACGTGGCGGCTCGATCGGGGGCTGCACCGACGGAGGATCTACATCAGACAGGTTTGATGACTAATAGAAATCCTACATCACATTTACAAGGTGATCCGCAGATGGACGCAGATAGACGCAGAATAGGATGTACAAGACGATCCACCGCTCGAATTATTCAAATCATTTAGGCTTGCTAAATGGTGCGACACGTGATATTGGTCGCCGGCTTATTGTTTGGGTCGGGGATGTGCGCCCTGATCTATCAGATGGTCTGGCTGCGCGAATTCCGCTTTGTCTTTGGTGCTTCTACGCTGGCCTCGGCCGCGGTGCTGTCCGTCTTTCTGGGGGGCCTTGGCGCGGGCGGGTTCTGGTTCGGGCGGCGCGTTGACCGCAACCCGCGGCCGTTAGCCCTATACGCCTACCTCGAACTGTTCATTGCGGCCTCGGCTGCCCTCACGCCATTGCTGATGTGGATAGCGCGTGAGTTCTACGTCGCCTTGGGCGGAGTCTTGTCGCTGGGGCCGGTCGTGGCCACGATGGTGCGGCTCGGGCTAACTGCGTGTGCGCTGGCCGTTCCAACCTTTCTCATGGGCGGAACGCTGCCCGCCGCGGCTAGAGCTGTCGGGGGTGATGAGGATGCTGGGAGACGCCGGGTCGCCGTGCTGTACGGAATCAACACGCTCGGCGCTGTGACCGGGGCTTTACTGGCTACTTTCGCGCTGCTGGAACGCCTAGGGGCCGATGCGACCCTGTGGGCTGCCGCTGCACTAAACGCCATCGTCGGCGGCTGTGCCCTCTGGATTGCGCGCGCTAACCCAGCCGTCTTTGATAAGCAGGTGTCTGTTGCGCAAGCGGTAAATAGAGAGGTGCGGCGCTCCGGCTATGTGCGGCCGCTGATTTTTGCCACCGCTGCGGTAGTCGGAATGGCCTTTCTGCTCATGGAATTGGTCTGGTATCGGATGCTGGCACCGCTGCTTGGGGGTACCACTTATACCTTTGGTCTCATCTTGGCCGTGGCGTTGCTGGGTATTGGTCTAGGTGGGACCGCCTATGCGTTGTGGGGGCGCAAGCGGACCCCTGCGCTCGCTGGGCTGGCGCTGACGTGCATTCTGGAAGCGCTGTGTGTAGCCATTCCCTTTGCACTGGGCGATCAGCTCGCTGTGCTGGCGGGCGGCTTGCGCGAGTGGGGGACGCTGGGTTTTGGCGGACTGGTGCTGTCGTGGTCCGTAGTGGTGGGTATTGTGGTGCTGCCCACGGCTATTGTCGCGGGGTATCAGTTTCCGCTCCTCATTGCGCTGCTCGGTCCCGGCGCGCGCCAGCTCGGGCTCGACGTGGGCTGGACTTATGCTTGGAACACGCTGGGTGCCATTCTGGGTGCTTTGCTCGGCGGCTTCGCCTTGCTGCCGTGGCTTTCTGCGCCGGGCGCGTGGCAGCTTGTGGTAGTGCTGCTCGCGGTTTTGGGAGGCGGTATTGCTGTGTTTGCGTGGGTGAGCAGCAGACGGGAGGGGGAAAGCGCAAAATGGGCTAGCCTACAGTCGGGCCTAACCGTCGTTTTGGCCGCGGTCGCTGCGTCCTTATTGTTGGCGACTGGACCCACCGCGGCGTGGCGGCACACTCCGATTGGAGCAGGGCTGAAAATGCTGGCCAATTTGAGTGCCAATGAGATACGGGGGTGGATGCAAGGGCAGCGGCGCGCCGTGCGCTGGGAGCGGGAAGGTGTTGAAAGCTCGGTGGCCATTCGCGTGTCCGACCGGGGGCCAGTGCTCTTTTTGAACGGCAAGAGCGAAGGATCGGCAGTAGGGGACGCCTCCACCCAGATCATGAGCGGGATGATCGGAGCCATTCTGCATCCACAGCCGCGGAATGCTCTAGTCATTGGACTGGGGACCGGATCTACGGCCGGTTGGCTGGCTGCTATCGACGCAATGGAACGCGTCGATGTGGTGGAGTTGGAGGGGGCCGTGGTCGAAGCGGCCAGTGCCTTTGGGCCGGTCAATGTGAACGCCGTCGGCCATCCCAAGGTACATACGGTGGTCGGCGATGGGCGGGAGGTCGTCCTGACCACCCGGCAATCCTACGACCTCATCTTCTCCGAGCCTTCCAATCCCTACCGGGCGGGGGTCGCCAGCCTGTACACGCGAGAATTTTACGAAGGGGTCGCTCCGCTGCTGCGCGACGGCGGCCTATTCGCGCAGTGGGTGCAAATGTACGAGGTGGACGAGCAGACTATCCGTACCATTTACGCTACCCTGAGTTCGGTTTTCGCACACGTGGAAACTTGGCAGACCCAGCGCGGAGATTTGCTGCTGTTGTCGTCTGCCGGGCCGGTGTCGTACGATGTTTCCAGATTGCGTGCCCGGATCGCCGAGGAACCCTACCGCAGTGCGTTGGCCGCAGTCTGGCGCACTGCGGATCTCGAAGGCTTCCTCGCCCACTACGTAGCCGGCCCCGCAGTAGCGCACGAATTGGCGCGCGGGCAGGCGTTGAATACGGATGATCGCACCTTGGTGGAGTACGCCTTTGCCCGCCATCTGGGGCTCGGGAGGCATTTCAATATTGAGACAGTGGAAAAATTGGCGCGTGACCGAGGAGAAGATCGGCCCTACGTGACAGGTGGGGACGTGGACTGGGAATGGGTTACAGACCAGCGTCTCGCTTTTCTGATTGGCCAAGGGGAACAAGTTCGCCCGAACCGGTACCCGAATTTGACGCCGCACCAGCGATATCGCCTGAGAGCCTTATCGGCTTGGTGGGACTCGCGGTCGCGCAATGGGCTGGCGTGGTGGCAAAGCCAGCCGCGCCAGCCGCGCGGGCTGCACGAAGTGTCGGCTGTGGCCTACATGATGGCGGTCAACCAGCGCGAGGAAGCCGTCCAGTACATTGAGCAGTTGCGCACCCTCCAGCCCGTTGAAGCGGATGTGATTTTGGCCATTTTGCACGCACGTCAGGGACGGATACCGGAAGCAGTCGCCGCACTGGAGTCCGCTTTTGCGGGGTACGGCCGCGATCCTTGGCCTTGGCCCGCACTCATGCAGCGCGGCTTGGCGTTAGCGGTGGACCTCGGTGGTCGAGATGGAGCCCATGCCGAGCGGTTGTACGCGGCGTTGCGTTCTCCATTTATCATGGATTACGCTAGGGAGACGCGGCTGAACGCATTGTTGAATCTGGGCTATGAGCTCAATTTTCCGCAAAACTGCATAGAGGTGCTCGACGAGCTGGAACCGCACGTGCCTTGGAAGCGCGATTTGCTCGAAGCGCGCGTCAAATGCTATCAAGCCGGAGATCATTCCTATCTCGACAGGGCGCGGCGCGATTTTGAGAAATACCTCGCCTTAGAGGAAAAGTGAACCATGACAGAATTCGCCTTTGCGCACTCTCGACACTTTCCCCGCACCGACCTCGCCGCAGATACGGTTCTGGTGGTGCCGGATGGTCTCCAAGCGACCCCGCCCGTAGTGCAACTCCAGGGCGCTATTGCAGTCGTGGGGGGGCGGCCCCCTGACATTGTCGCGCAGCGGGATTTCACCGACGCGCTCTTTGGCAGTGCGCAGGTGATCGCCTGCGGCAATATGACGAATAATGCCGCGCTGCGGCGGCTGTACACGGCCCGCTGCTGTTTTGTCGATACCTTTTTTCCCGGCGGAGACGGCTATTTTGTCAAGTCGATTTCAGATCCCTTCGGCTATGGTAAAAACTGTATCGCTCTCGGGGCGAGCAGTAGGGAAGGGCTGCTGGCGGCCTTTGCAGTTTTCGAGGACTTGGTCCGCACCAGTGACGGCGAGTTGCAGCGGGTACACGCCGCTCAGTTCCAGCATCCTCTGCCCCCGTTTCCCGAGGAAGACCAACTGGAAAAGATGGTGCAGGACGATCTCAAGACCTGGGAAGGCGCTTGGGTTTCCACGCCTTTTCGGGGCGGTCGGGTGGAGAGCTACGCTTGGTATTACTATCTGACCGACCATCAGGTGTGGGGACGCGCCGTGCCAGCCATCTTCGCCGGTTCCCTAGAACCCTGGCTGGCCCAGCGGCGCGACTACCCGGAGACCTACCACTGCCTTTTTCACTTCCACAGCCTCATCCACCTCTGGGAGCTGATCGAGGATAGTCCACTCTATACCGAGGCCGACCGCCGTGGGGTGGCGACCATGATGGGCGAGATGCTGCGCCACTTGGCCGGCTTGTTCTATCTGGAGGAAAGAGTCAATCCTCCCGACCAGATTCGCCAGAATCACACTACTTATATCGCCATGGATTTGGCCGCGGGTCACAACTACCTGAGCAAGCGCTACGGCATTCGCGAGTTCGATCCCACCGAGGAAGTGGTGGAGCGAATTTTTGCCGGCCAGAGCGATTGCTACAGATCCAACGACGACGGTGGTGTGGGGTACGCTTGGCTCGTGCCCCAGGAGACGCTCTCGTACGGGTTGCTTAAGAACGACTACGGATACATCGAGAACGGCCACATCGCCGATTTGTGTACGCTAGCGGTGGTGACTACGGACAACATGCGCAGCGAGAGCAACCACGGGGATACTGCGGGGTACGCGCCTTTTTCTTCATCCCAGGGATGGGAAGGCCGCTTGTGGGCACCGATGGTCTCTACTTGGTATGCGCACAACCCCGAGCATCTGTGGATCCTCAACTGGCTGGGGGCACGCAAGAGGCCGACGCTGGCGCACGTATTGCGAGGGCTTTATGCTGGCGTCGAATGGGGCGAAGATGGATTGGCGCTCGCCGATTGCGTCCCCGAGGAACCGGTCGGTTTGCTCGGTATATACGCGATGAAATTGCCGGCCAAAGCGCTGGGCTGGGTGCGCGCGTACGCTCCGGCTGATAACCAACCCGACCCAGAAAAAGACTACTTCGACAAGCTCTCGCTACGGCGCGACTTCGACCCGATGAGTGAGTACCTGTTGCTCGAAGGGAGCGGCACGTTCTGCCACGGGCACGAAGACAGCAATACCATCGTCCGGCTGACTTGGAACGACCGAGCTTGGTTAGGGGACGGCGACTACATCCGGGCGGCACCCAAATTCCACAATTCAATCGCCGTTATCCGCGATGGCGTGGGCGTGTTGCAGCCGCCGGGAGATGGGCTGCTGATGCCGCTGTTGGCCTCGCTGAATTACAGCAGCGAAAGTGCTGCTCTTGGCTTGGTGCAGACCGAAGCTGCCGGGTACAACGGAGTGGACTGGCGGCGCAATATCTTCTGGGGCAAGGGGCGCTATTTCGCGGTGATCGATCAACTGCAATGTACCGAGGCCGGGGACTATCGCTGCTACTGCCTGTGGCGTCTGGTCGGCGAAGCTGAACTCACAGGATCTAGGGTATGTCTGCACCAGGAGGGCGAACACTTCTACATCGACAATGCCGATGGGGCGGCCCAAGAAATCGTCGCCGACTTGCACGTGAAAAGCCGCTGGTCCAACTATCCACACGCCGGGGACATACTCCACGTCCTGCACCAGCAAGCCGCTCGTACCATGCAGCCGGGGGATGATCTCGTCTATATCAATTTGCTGACGCCACATCCCGACATCCGCATAGTGCGCCTGAATGAAAGGACTGTCGAGATCCGCGACGAGGAAGAGACGACCATTTTGGGCGTCGGCCATACCCGGCTGGGCGCGCTGGCAATTGAGGGCGAAATGTTCGGGATTTCTCTAAAGGGAGATCGCCTGACCTTGCAGGGCATTGAACGCTTGGGCTTTGCCGAGGGCGAGGATTGGGATTGGCAGGTGTTTGATGGGTCGCATGCGACGTTCCAAGTGGGACAGAGCGAAGTAGCGCAGCGCATCTGCGACGCCTTGGAGGCCGTCGCACCAGAACCTTCCCCGGCTGCGGTGGAACCTTCCCGATTCCGGCCAGAAGGTGGCTGGAGCGTCCAGTGGAGTCGGAATCTGGGTTCGACCGAGATAAGCGCTGTCGCGGTCCTCGATGAAATTTTACTTGCTGGCACTGAGGAAGGGGAGGTCGTCCAACTGGGGCTTGAGGATGGTGCGGCGATGTGGTCGCACCAACTAGGCCCGGACCGCGTGGCCAGCGCCCTGCTCTTGGCCGATATCGACGCGGATGGGGAGGTGGAAGCGCTGGTCGGCACGGACGATGGTCAACTGGTAGTACTCGAAGGCCACAGCGGCGAGCAGCGCTGGGGCAGGCCCTTGAAAGACTCGGGGTGGGGTACAAAAGTCTCCGGCCTAGCCGTGGCCGATCTGGAGGGTCGGGGTCGCACGAGTGTTTTGGCGTCCACTGTGGGTTGGTACATAAACGCCTTTGCTGCGGATGGCACGCTCGAATGGGCGGAGTGGGTGCGCTATCACGCGATCACGGCGCTCGCCGCCGCGGATGTGGACGGCGATGGCCAAGCCGAGGTGATTGCGGGAACCGAATATTCCACCCCGCTCAATGTACACAATAGCGATGGATCCTTCCGCTGGACCACCTTTGAAGAGGTCGGGTCCGAGGGCAATGCCACCACGCCGCGCCGCGGCATCGGCCTGACCCATCTGCAACTGGTCGATGTCGATGGAGACGGCGTGCGCGAAATCGTCTATGGCACGCAGGACGGCTGGATCTACGCGGTTAAACCACAGGATGGGGCCGAGGTCTGGCACGCCAATATCGTCGGCGAGGTTGTGGGGCTCATCGCCTTTCCCTTCGGCCTAGTCGCGGCCAGTGAATTCGGCGAACTCTACGCCTTCAGCTACCGAGGGGAATTGCGCTGGCACGTCCAGATCGGCGAGTGGATTCGGGCCATCGCTCCGGTGGGGGAGCACATTGTCGCAGCCGTGGAAAAGGGTGTGCTGCTGGCCTGCGATGCAGACGGCAGGGGTGTGGGTTTTGTGGCGATGGAAGCGGAAATTCGCGGTTTGTGGCCGTGCCACGGCGGCGTGGTGTGCAGCTTGGCGGGCGGGCGGCTCAGTTGCGTGGGGCTTGGCGTTTACTAACTGATGTTACGCACAGGAAGCCTCTTGGGTAGGAGATGCTTCGCTCCGCTCAGCATGACATCGGCTTCTTGTCATGCTGAGCGGAGCGAAGCGGAGTCGAAGCATCTCTATGGCCTAGCCCATAATCAGCACGATGCGTAACATCAGTTAAGAAGCATAGAGAGCGAATAGTTTGGCGCGGTCCAGGTACACTTTGACCTTGAGCCCGCCTCGCATCTGTGAGACCATCTTCTGTTCAAGCCCGCCTGCTTTACTCCCGGCCGCACCTTGTCGATCGCCTTTCCATTGTATCTGGTATTCTGTTTCATTGCCCGAGAAGGGTATGCAGTCGTCGCGGCCAAAACCCGGCACGACCCGGTCAAACGGATCGACCAGTTCCACTTGTAGTGAGCCGTCGCTCGCGTCGGCGTTGATCCACAAGGCGTGGGGATCAATATTCAGTGGTACCGTGGTCACGACTCCCTGAGCGTCCGTCTTCAAACAGACCAGTCGGTCCTTTTCGATTTTCGCCAGATTGATTCCCCGCTGGGTTTCCTCGCCGCCACGCGGAGGCTCGCCGTGCAGATCGTTTGAGCCGCCGTGATAGACCCATATCTCCTCGCCCCGGACAAAAGGGGCATGTGGGGGATAAACAGATCCACAATCATAGCTGCCTTGGGGACCGCAGAGCAGAATGGGTTCGCGGTTGCCCGCCCGATGCCAAGTGCGGCCGTCCTTTGAATAGGTCAACTGAACGTCCATCTGGTTCATCCATTCAGGCATCCAATCTTCGATCTGGTTTTGGGCGATCCACCCCTCGTAAAGCGTGTGAAACACGGACAGGAAGCCGATGCGCAAGTCGCGGTATGCCAGCGAACTCATGCCGTAAAACTCGTGGTCCTGGGGGGGATCCAGTTCGTCGGGGGCGACGATGATCTGGCGCGGAGTCCAGTTTTCAAAATCATCGCTCTCGGCCATGCAAATGATGCGCACATTGGGCCGGCCCCGCAGATAGACGACGTAGCGGTGGATTTTGGTATCCCAATAAGCGACCAGATGGGTATCCGATCCCTCGGGAATGACCGGGTTGAGCCAATGTCGGGGCACGTCCCAATGGATCCCGTCGGCCGAATACGCCACGCAGACCGGCTGGACAATGCCGGCGAATATCATGTCGCCGCTTTGGAACATGAAGAGCATCTTGTAGCGCTTGGCCGGATCGGTTTCAATAGGGTCTTTCATGACGCCGGTCCCAGCTCCCCACCGGAAAAATGGAAAGACCAAGTTATTCTCTTTGCTGCCGCCGTCCTCGACGAGGTTGAGGATGGGTTTTTCCCAGTGGATCCCGTCTTGGGAGACGGCGTAGGCCAGTCCGTCCGCTTGGTCGCCGCGCGCGTCGCTCAATTTTCGCCCCACGCCGTACCACATCTTGAAGATGTTTTCGTCGTCGTCGTACAGGACATTGATATAACTGCCGATCAGCCACTCCTCTTCCCAGGCTTGATCTTTCTCGATCAGTGGTTGTTGCGAAACCTTCTTTGCGGGTACGACCCCTTTTGCGACGTTGTCGAGACTTTCGATAACCGCATCGTCAATGAACAAAAAGGCCGATTTTTCGTCCGTCATGTTATTGCTCCTCTTGAAGCGCCTGTAACATCGTGTCGCCAATACTGGCTACAGACCACTCCAGCACTAATGGCAGAAGGGTTGTCTGAGCATGGGTTTTTCACCTGCTTTTCTCAATACCTATTCCTAGCTGGCAGACCGGGAAGTTACAGAGTGTCTGTAGTCCAAGTCACGGAGGATGGATTGACGCCGTACTGTTTGGCCCAGTCGATCAATGCACGGGGAGGGTCATCGACGTTGCGATAGCCGCCCAAGAGTTGCCAGTCGATGTCGTTGGTCAATTGGACGAATTGCATTGTTCCCCCGAGTTGAATCTATGGTTAGATCATCGGCATTCTGCTCGCCCCCAAAATAGGGCATAATTACCCCCCAACCAACTTTTCCTCAAGAGGAGGACATTAAGATGAAAATCACGGCGATCAAAACCTTCATGGGGCTATTCAGCGGCCGCAATCGCGGCCTTATCAAAGTCGAAACCGACGAGGGCATCCACGGCTGGGGCGAGGCGTATTCCATTGGCCCCGACCGGTCGATCGAACCCATTGCCGACTACATCTTCGAAATGATCAAGGGCGAAGATCCCCGCCGCATCGAGTACATCATGCTCAAACTCACCCAGCAATTTCGCTTTCCCCCCGGCGGCGTCGGCCTAGCGGTGAGTTCGGCCGTTGACCACGCTCTGTGGGATATCTCCGGTAAGGCCGCTGGTCTGCCGGTGTACATGCTGCTGGGCGGGTCCTGCCGCGACCGGGTGCGCGTGTACCAGGGGGCGGGGGGGCGCGACGGCGAGGAGACGGCCAACAGCGCCCTGCGCCTCAACGAGGAGTGGGGCTTTACAGCCTTCAAGCTCAGTCCGTTTCGCCTTAGCCCGGATGTCAATCGCTGGGGGCGCATTTGCGCGGAGGCGGCCAAATACTTTGAGGAGATTCGCCAGCACGCGCCCGCGGATTTTGAATTTGCCTTTGATCCCCACGCCAAGATCTTCGAGCCGGTCCGCGCCTTGCAGTTGGCCAATGCGCTGGCACCTTACGACCCCTATTTCTACGAGGAGCCGCTGCGTCCTGAGCATACTGCCGCTTGGGCGCGGCTGCGCCAGCAGATGCAGATTCCCTTGGCTACTGGCGAGTGCCTCTACACCCGTTGGGAATTCCTCGACCTGATGGCGGCCCAAGCTGTGGACATCATCCAGCCGGATGTGTGCGTGTGCGGCGGCCTGCTCGAAATGCGCAAAATCGCCGCCATTGCCGAGGCCCACTACGTCACTATAGCGCCGCACAACCCCATGGGGCCGGTGGCCACTGCGGTCAATGTGCACTTTGCCTTGGCCACGCCCAACTTCAAAATTCTGGAGTACATCTCGCCTTTGAGCAACGAGTGGAAGGACTGGGTGGACGAGCCTTATCTGCCCAAGGACGGCTACCTCGAATTGCGCGACCGACCGGGCTTGGGCATTGATGTAAACGAAGACGCCATCAGCGAAGACCGATACGTCCACTGGCAGCGCACCTGCCCGGTGCGGCCGGATGGATCGACTGGGTACATTTGAGTCGCTAGCGCACCACGACTTGCCGCACTTTGACGCGGTGCGCCGTGCCCTCTGGACCCTGCACGGTGAGCACGACCGTGTATCCCCCGGCTTCTTGGTACTGGTGGATGGGATGTTGTTCGGCAGAAGTAGTGCCATCGTCAAAATCCCACGACCAAGAGGTGATAGTGCCGTAGGAAAGGTCTTTGAAGGCTACCAATCTGCGCTCCATATCCACCACTTGGAATTCCCACTGCGCTTCGAGCGGCTTGCGCAAGTGGCTCTCGAGTGGCATGAGCCGAAAGGCGCACAAATTGGAGGCGTTTGAGTCCATGCGGGTCTCGTGGGAGAGGTTCCAGAAGCCCTCGTACGAGCTGTTGCTCTCGTCGTAGTCGAGCACGGCCCACGACAGGCCGATGAGGGTGTTTTCCACTAGCTTGGATACTACTGCTCGCTCGGGGCCTTCATAGGGGGCGTAGTCAAAAGGAGTGATCCAAAATTCGAGCACCAGCCGGCCGTTCTCGCCCTCGGCAAAATCGTAGGAGTACGCGTGGTTGGCGTAGGGCAGTCGGCCGATCCACGGCTGGCAGCCCCAGACGAAAGCCCAGTCGCGGCCCGCTCCAGGCGGCGTGAAAATGTGGTAGTTCTGCGCGTGTACTCCCTTGAATGCGAAGTAGCTGTCCCACTCGTCCAACTGGGGGTTGTGGATGTTGGGACCACCCGAGCGGTCCGCATCGACGGCGACTTCAAAAATGTCCCCGCGACGGTAGTGCATGTTCCAGTAGTCATCGCGGGCTTCGTAGAGGAAGTAGAGCCGGTTCAGACCGTTGACCCAGCCCACCCGCACGGCGACGTCTAGATCTTCCAAATCGTGGTTAGTGCCCTTGCCCTTGACGGTTTCCGCGAGTTCCTCGGTGCCAATTACATAGGATTCGGGTACGATCTCCCAGTCGTCGGTCTGCCCGTCGATGCGGGGTATCATAGTGGGGGGGAACTGGAAGATTGCGAACTCTTTGTCGGGACGTTCAAGTGCTTGGGCAGGGGCAAGGATTAGCAGAGCTAGTCCTAGGAAGCCAGCCAGATTTCGGTTCATGTTGGAAGATCCTCCACAGTAGGGTTGGAATATTAAACGAAAGCGTTCACCGGCCCAGTCCAATAATTCTTCCCGTGGCGGCCCACGCTGAGGGTGAAATTCAAGTTACTGTCGTATGCTCCGTATTCTACCTATTTTGACTTCCAGCGAAAAATTGCACGACTTCCAACTGCTAGTCTACTGTTTGCAACTCACCCAAGCGAGAAAGTGAGTTTATGACGATCGCGAAAGCATCTCGTCGCCACCTCTCCACGTGGATATTGCTGATCCTCGGCACCGTCTGGTCCGGCTGCGGCGACGTTTCCGATGACGGGGACGTAGTCTTGAAGATCGTCTGGATGGGCCCCGAACTTGAAACCTATGGGATATGGAAAGAGGGGTTCGAGGCGGAACATCCCGGCGTGATCATTGAACAGCAATACGTTTCCTACGACCAAGGGCCGACGTTTTACAATACCATGATCCAGGGCGACAACCTGCCCGATCTCGGGTTTCTCTTTATGGGCATGATACCCGAATATGCCGAGCGGGGTGTGTTGGAGCCGCTCGATGCTTTTATGAGTGATGTCGAACGCGAAGCGTGGATCGACGTCGCCCTGAGCGCGGGCGAGTACAAGGGAAAGACCTACGGGGTGCCGCTGGTGGGGGCCAACCGGACGCTCTACGTGCGCCGGGACTGGATGCAGGAGGAGGGAGTGCCAGAAGTTCCGACCACGTGGGAAGGGGTCCGCGCGCTGGCGAATGCGCTCAACCGGCCGCCCGAGCGCTATGGGTTCTGCATCGGCGCCGGCCGACAGAAACACCTGATGCAGGATCAGATCGCTATGATGTGGGGTTTTGGAGCCCACTTCTTCGACCGCGAGGGCAAGCTAGCGATCAACAGCCCCCAAGCCATTGCCTACGTCGAGTTTTTGACCGACATGCACCTTTTGGACCAAGTCATGCCGCCGGGCATTCTGAATTTGAACGCCAACGAATGTTATGCCGAAATGGCCGCGAGCAAGGTGGGGATGTTGTTCAGCGGCCCGTGGCAGGACCAGTTGTGCCGAGATGCGGGCGTTGAATGCGAGCCTTTGATGATCCCAGACGGCGAGGATCGGAAGATGCTGCTCATTGTCGATGTCTTTGGCATGTTTTCTACTTCGCAGCACAAAGATCTCGGCTATGAATTTATGCGTTTTATCCAACGCCTAGAAAATCGCCGTTTGATCGATATGGAAGTAGGGGGCGTACCCATGACGAAAGGCGTGGCCGACGATCCCTACTACCAGTCGATCCCAATGCAGAATTATCAGGCGCAAAGGGAATTGCTGCAATTGACGCCCAAACATCCAGAATGGACCAAGATCCAGGATGGATGGGGCGAGGCAATCCAGATGGTTTTGGCGGGCACGGCGACACCGGCCGAGGCGCTCAATACCGTGTACGATCGCTTGCTAAAAGAATTGGAAAACCCGGCGCTGCCCACGCCTTGAGGCCGCATTTTCGCGCGGGAAATGTAGGGGAGTTATCGTGGAAAGAGAGAAACGCCGACTGGCCTATTTTTACATTGCGCCAGCGGCCCTCTGGCTGCTGCTGTTCATGGGATTTCCCATTGTCGAAATCCTCAAGACCAGCCTCTACCACACTTCCTACAAAGGGGAGGTCTTCGTGGGAGCGCAGAACTATACGGGCCTCGTCGGGGACGACATCTTTCTGCTGGTGCTCAAAAACACGGCCGTGTGGACGGTGCTTGCCGTACTGATGAATGTGGGAGCGGGCTTGGCCGCTGCTTTATTGTTGAGCCGCAGTACGATCATCTGCGAATTAATTCGCAGTTCGTTGATCTTGGCCTGGGCCACGCCGCTGGTAGTGGCGGCTATCGCTTGGAAGTGGATGTACAACGGCGAGTACGGACACCTCAATGCGTTGTTGCTGTCGCTGCATATCGTCGATCATCCCGTGCAGTGGTTGACGAGTGCTTCTACGGCGTTTGGTGGTGCTCTGTTTGCCCGGCTGTGGACGGCCTTGCCGTTTACCACTTTTGCATTCCTCTCGGCCTTACAGTCCATTCCGATCCATCTGTACGAGGCCGCTATTATAGATGGGACTACGGCATGGCAGAAGTTTTGGTATATCACCGTACCCTTGCTCCGTCCCGTCGCGCTGGCGGTTTTGTTGATCAGTTTCATTTGGTCTTTCAACAGCTTTGTCTTCATCTACGTGATCACCGGGGGTGGGCCGGCCAATCAGACCCAGATCATGGTCACGGAGATCTTTCGCCGCGCCTTTGGCTATTTCAACTTTGGCCAAGCCAGCAGCATGGCCTTTTTGGCCTTCTTGTTGCTGGTCGCCGTCAGCTTCCTCCAGTGGCGTCTCTTCTACAGGGAAGAGGCTGAGTCGTGAGATCTGTTTCCACACTCGCGCTGTTGCGCGCTGCGCTTATGGCGGGGCTTGCGGTCTTTACGCTCTTGCCGTTGTTGGTCGTCGCTGGCACCTCGTTAAAGACCCTAGGGGAAGTATTTCAATCGCCGGCGACGCTGATCCCGCGTGCGTTTGTATGGTACAACTACGTGGATATCTTTGTCCGCATTCCAATGGCGCGGCACCTGTTGAACAGTCTGTTCATCGCCTTGGCCGCGGTGTTTTTCAATATCATTGTGGCGACCCCGGCGGCCTATGCAATGGCGCGCATCAAATTTCGCGGTCGCGGTCTATTCGGCATGAGCATCCTAGTGGTGCAGATGTTTTCGCCGGTGATTGTCCTCATACCCTTGTTTGAGATGATGAAAGCCCTGCAGCTACTGGATACGTACACGGCCTTGATCTTGGTGAATACGGCGATAACCCTGCCGTTTTCCATCTGGATGTTGCGCGGGTTTTTCAAGAACATCCCCGAGGAATTGGAGGATGCCGCCATGATCGACGGCCTCTCGCGGACGGGGATGATCTTCAGAATTGCCCTGCCGCTGACGGCCCCCGGGCTGACGACGACGGCTATTTTCACCTTCGTCAGTGCTTGGAACGAATTCATCTTTGCGCTGGTGCTGATTTCCAAACGGACCATGCAGCCGATTACCATGGCGCTCTACGCTTGGGAAAAAAACAACGTGGTAGAGTGGAATTATTTGATGGCCACCGCGGTGGTGGCGACGGTACCCACGATCTTGCTGTTCCTGCTGGTGAGAAAGCGATTGACGGCCGGTTTGATGGCGGGTGCGGTTAAGGCGTGAGGAGAACTTTTTTACACCGCTGTGCTTTAGCTCCTCTTTTGCTACCTTCTCTCTGCTTGGATATATCTATGGTATGCGTAAGACGTTCAAATCAGTGCCTATCCTACAGTGGCAGAAACTGGTAGGGTCGTGGTCGCCAACGCCGATCCATTGACCCCAGCCCCCGTCCGACCGCTCTGGGCCTTGTCCGTGGGGACGGCCTTGAGCGTTCTAGTGGCCTTTTGGGGACCTTATAATAGCTTGGTGGTGCGCGGTTCCTACCTGACTATTGACTTTACCACCGCGGCCGCAGTTTTCCTGCTGTTTTTCCTCGCCCTGTTCGTCAATGGTCTGCTGCGCCGTTTCCTCCCCTATCTAGCTCTGTCTTCGGGGGAACTGGCCATTGTCTATGTGATGGCGGCCATTTCCTGTTCTATATGCACCATGGGGCTGACCCTGTACCTGATTCCCATCCTGCCGGCGGTTTCCTATCTGGCCTCCCCCGAAAACCAATGGGCCGAACTCATTCATCCCTTTGTGCCACACTGGCTGGTGCCCCAAGGCGAGGACGTCATCCGCGGCTTTTACGAGGGCATTGCCCGCGACCAGCCCATTCCTTGGATGGCCTGGATCCGCCCCCTGCTGTACTGGCTACCAGTCTTGTTGGGCCTGTACATGGTCATGATCGCGCTGGCCATTCTCTTCCGCCGCCAGTGGATCGAATACGAGCGCTTGGCCTATCCCCTGGCCCAACTGCCCCTAATGATGGGCACCCAGCAGCCCGGTCGCGCCCTCAATTCCTTTTTTCGCAGTCCGGTGATGTGGATCGGCTTTGCCATCCCTTTCATCGTCACTTCGCTCAACGGCCTCAACGCCTACTTCCACTTCATCCCCCGCATCGTCCTCAGCACCAGCGTACCCGTCTTCCACGGCATGGAGAGCCTGACCATCAATCTCAGTTTCCCCATGATGGGCTTTGCCTACCTCATTCACCAGGAAGTGGCGCTCAGCGTCTGGTTTTTCTATTTGCTGGGCTACGCAGTCAAAAGCTATTTCAGCGTTATCGGCCTCACCCGCACCCTCGACCTCGATATCTACTCGCAGAGCGATGGCGGCCCGATCATGGCCTTCGTCCAGTTCGGTGCCCTCATGGCCTTGGTGGGCCACACCCTGTGGATCGCCCGTCGGCACCTGCGGCAGAGCTGGAAGGCGGCCCTGCGTCCGAAAACCGCCTCTAGCGCCGACTTTTCGGCTAGGGCCGTTTATCTGCAACTGTTTCTGGGCTTGGCGCTGATGACCGGATGGTTTATTGCCATCGGGGTGCCTTGGTGGGCCGCCCTTACGTTTGTGCTGATGGCTTCGCTTACCTTTCTGGGCATCACCCGCATTCTCTGCGAATCGGGCTTGGCCGCCACCCGGGCTCAATTGATTACCCCCACGGTGGTCCGCAGTCTTTTCGGTACCCAGGTGCTGGGTGCCCCCGGCACCATAGGCGTGCTTTCCTTCGGCCAAGTGTGGATGAGCGATGTGCGCACCTTTGTCATGGCTGCGGCGGCCAACGGCCTCAAGCTGACCGAATCGATCCGCAACAAAGGCTTGGTCCTGGGCAGTATGATACTGGCAGTGGTCCTGAGTCTGGGCGTATCGGTGTGGACGACCCTGTACTACGCCTACGAGAGCGGTGCCAACAACGCCAATACTTGGTTTTTTCTCAGCGGCCCCCGCTACACCGTTGACTTTGCGGCCAGTTATCTGCGCAATCCGGCCGGACCAGATTACAGCGGCTTGGGCCTGATGGCTTTGGGCGGGGCGGTCATGACCGCCCTCTACTGGATCCGCAGTCATCTGCTGACCTTCCCCATCCACCCCATAGGCTTTGCCGTCTCGCAGATGATGCTGACCCGCCACATCTGGTTCAGTGTCTTTTTAGTGTGGCTGTTCAAGGCCGTGCTGACGCGCTACGGCGGTCCTCGGGTGCTCAAGGCCGTGCGGCCTTTTTTTCTCGGGCTTATCCTCGGTCAATTCGCCGTTATCGCTTTTTGGCTGATCGTCGATCTGATCACGGGCGCACAAGGGCACGGGCTCTACTGGGTGTGAAAACGGCCCAACGCAAAAGCTCTCCTGAGCGGCAGCTAATTATAGCTCCCGCAAAACAAATGTCAGTACACCTCTCGTCGGTGACGGAATGAGTAGAGAACTACGTCGTTACCCATGATGTCGTAGCGAACGCGGTAGTCTCCCACGCGTACGCGCCACTGACCCTCACCCTTGCCCAAACCGCTGAGCTTCTTGACGTCGTACTCATGTGAGCGATTGTAGGGATCTGCCGCGAGCATTTCCTGTAGCTGTTTGAGCACGTCCATAAGCTCCGGGTGTTGCTTGAGGAGCTTCTGTGCCTCCCGCCGAAAGCGAGAGGTAATCCGAACGTGGAACCGCTGCGGCATAGATTACTTTCTTTTTCGCTCGCCGGAACTTTTCTTGCGTACATCCGTGATGAACTCATCCAGCGAAGTAGTATCGCCTTTTTGGTATTCTGCATAGCCCTCGGCAATCTGTGTGCACATACCCGGGTTCTGTTGCTCGAGCCAATCTTCCATCTCGTCCACGTTTATGATGCCAGCCACGGGGATGCCGTCCTTTTCTAGGACAAAATACTCGCGATTGAGGTGGGCTCGGCGCACGATTTGGCCTAGGTTGATGCGTGCTTTGGTGATGGGGATATGGTGTACTACAGGTTTGCGAGACTTCGCCTGTTTGCCCATGTTGTTTTTGCTCCTGTGATGAGTCTTGATTGGGATTGATTAATTCTAATGTGTCTCTGTCCTAGGGGCATGTCAAGATCGACTCTGTTAGGCGGTAGGGGCGGATGGTATTTGGGACGATCCCTAAAGGAGGACCTAGGATGACTGTTACAAGTGATACACGGCTAGGCGCGGCCAAAAACGTTAATACGCCGTGGGCCTTGCGCCGCTATCGGACGTTGGCGGAGTGGGAGCAGCGGGCGGCGGCGATTCGTCGGCACATTCTCGTCTGCGCGGGTTTGTGGCCGCTGCCGGAGAAGACGCCGCTCAAGGCGCAGATTTTTGGGCGGATTGAGCGGGAGGGCTATGCGGTGGAAAAGGTCTTTTTCGAGAGCTTGCCCGGCTTTTTTGTCTGCGGCAATCTGTACCGGCCGCTGGGGGAGGGGCCTTTTCCGGGGCTTGCTTGTCCGCACGGCCACTGGGGGCGGGGGCGTCTGGAAAATACCGAGCTGGGATCAATTGCTGGGCGCTGCATCAACTTTGCGCGGCAGGGCATGGTGGCCTTTTCGTACGACATGGTCGGGTACAACGACAGCGACCAGTTCGTGCATCGGGAGATTGGGGGGCGGCGCGAGGCCCTGTGGGGGATTGGCGCGCTGAGCTTGCAACTGTGGAATAGCATTCGGGTGGTGGACTTCCTCGCCGCGCTGGCGGATGTAGATGCCGAGCGCATTGGCTGCACGGGTGCGTCTGGTGGGGGGACGCAGACCTTTTTGCTGATGGCGGTTGACGAGCGGGTCAAGGCGGCGGCTCCCGTCAACATGGTCTCGGCCTTTATGCAGGGCGGCTGTCGCTGCGAGAATCAGGGCCACTTGCGGCTGGACATCAACAACGTAGAGATCGCGAGCTGCATGGCGCCGAGGCCCTTGTTGCTGGTGTCGTGTACCGGCGACTGGACGGCGAACACGCCAGAGGTTGAGTTCCCGGCGGTGCGCGTGATCTACAGCCTCTTCGGGGCGCAAAACAAGGTGAGCGAAGTGCAGATAGACGCCCCGCACAACTACAACCAGCCGAGCCGCGAGGCGGTGTACGCGTTTTTCAAGCGCCGCCTGCTCGGCGGGCAAGGGAAGGTGGCCGAAAAGCCTTTTACCGTAGAGCCGGACGAGGATTTGCTGGTGTTCAGCGGGCGCAAAAAACCGGCCCATGCGCTCGACGCGCAAGGGGTCTTTGATGCAGTGATCGCCCGCAGTGAGAAGCGATTGGCCGCGCGGCTGGCATCAGCTCGCATCCATCGCTTCCAGAGGGAGACTCGCCCAGCACTGGCGAGTCTGCTCGGGGTAGATGCCGCGCCCCAAGTAGCGGTCGAGAGCTTGGGTTTTCGGCGGGAGGAGGGCTATGTGGCCGAGGAGCTGGTCTTGGGGCGCGTGGGACGAGGGGAGCGGGTGTGCGCGGCGTTTTTTCTTCCGCGTGGTCCCCAAGGCAAGGTGCCGGCGACGCTTATTGCCGATGCGCATTGGGGTGGCGATGAGCCGGGTGCGCTGGCGCAGGGTCTATTACAAGCGGGTGGGGCTGTGCTGGTCGTCGCACCCTTCCTGACCGATGGGACAGAGAGGGAAGGGCACGACGAGATGGATCCCCTGTACCACACGTACAATCAGGCGATGATGGCTTGCCGGGTGCAGGACATCCTCACGGGTCTGGCCTATCTGGACCAGCACTTGCGCGTGGGCAAACGCCACCTCGTCGGCCAGGGCGAAGCCGGCCTCTGGTGCCTGTTTGCGCGGGCGCTGACTAGTGGCGTCGGCAGCACTGCGGTGGATTGGGGTAGCCGCGATTTGGGGGACGACGAAGCGTGGAGTGGAGCGCTTTTTGCGCCGGGGATTCGCGCGTTGGGCGATGTGCGGACGGCGCTGGCGTTGTGCGCGCCCGGGCGGCTGTTGGTACATGGGGTAGGGGATCATTTCCCGGAGCGCATTGCTAGACGATGCTATCGCGCTGCGGGTAAGGGAACGCAGCTCGTGGTTGAGGCTGAGGGGATGAGCGAGGAGGCGGTTGTCGAGTGGATCAACTAATACAGATAGCTAACCACCAACAAAGGAAGACGACATGGCAGAAAAGTACCGAGTGGGCATTATCGGCTGTGGCAGCATCGCCAATTACCACATGAACGGCTGGAATGGGGTGGACCAAGTCGAGGTGGTGGCATTGGCCGATCCGGTGGCTGCGGCGCGGGAGGATTTCGGCGAGCGGCATGGGATCGCCGAACGCTACGAGGATTTCCGCCAGATGCTCGACGACGAGGCGCTCGATATTGTCTCGATTTGCACTTGGCACAAGCTGCACGCGCCGATGACGATTGCCGCTTGCGCGCGCAAGCCCAAAGCCGTGCTGTGCGAAAAGCCCATGGCGACGAGTTTGGGCGATTGCGACGACATGCTCATCGCCGCCCGGCGCAACCGGGTCAAACTGGCCATTGCCCATCAGCGCCGCTTCAACCCGGCGTGGACTTTGGCCAAGGAACTGGTGGCAGAAGGGGCCATCGGCGAGGTGCGGCAGGTCAATGCGCGCGGTGGGCAGGGCTTGCTCAACGATTGCTCGCATCTGTTGGACATGATGCGCTACGTGATGGGCGATCCGCAGGCGGTGTGGGTGATGGGCAATGTCGAGCGCAAGACCGAGCGCTTTGAGCGCGATATCCCCATTGAAGACCGCAGTCTGTGCGTGGTGCAATTCGACAATGGAGCCATCGGCCAGCTTTTGCAGGAGCTGGCTGGTCCGAATTACCAAGGCGGGGTTTTCTACGGCTCGGAGGGCATAATTGAACTCGACGAGAGCAAGGTGCGGCTGCTCAACAGCCAGACCGGCACTTGGGAGGAGCATCCGGGCGAGGGCGCGGATCCCAGCGTTGGGCAGCAGCGCGAGATCGTGGAGTGGATCGAAGGCAAGGTCGAGCATCGCGGCCAAGCGGAAAATGGTCGGGCGGCAGTGGAGATCATCATGGCCACGTACGAGTCGGCGCGACTACACGAAGTGACCGCGCTGCCTTTGCGGACGATGGCTTCGCCGCTGGAGGTGATGATCGAGGCGGGGGATTTGCCGGTAGAGCGGCCGGGCCGCTACGACATCCGCGCCTTTCTACTGCGCGGCGAGGACATGCAGCCGGAGGGCTAGATGCTACCGGACAAGCTACCGGACAAGCTACCGGACAAGTCGAGCCTTGGATAATTAGGGTTCTTAGTGCCTGCCTAGAAGCGAAGAAAAGTGCTGATATTCAAGGGATTACCCGGAATCAGGCACCGAGAGACCTTCCAGTGTCGCGGGTGGCCGCATGGAAGACACCATCGTTGATGATTGCTCCTTTGAGGAGATAGTGAGCGCGTTCCACCAAGACGAACTTACTAGAGGTAAGAGTCTTGGCAAAGTAAGGATCGTACTGGAGTGAACACATGACACAGGATGAACTGATGGAATTGCTCAACGCGCATGAATGGCGCGATGTTGAGTTCAAGGAAGCGCAACGCGCCGTGCCGCGAAATACCTATGAGACGGTATCTGCTTTTGCAAACACCGAGGGCGGTCATCTTGTGTTCGGCGTCAAGAAGAGCGGGCAGGATATGGAGGTAGTCGGCGTTCTTGATGTCGATAAAGTTCAGAACGAGTTCCTGACCACGTTGCGGCAACCCGATAAGATAAGCGTGAAGGTGAGTGTTCGGGAGGAACTGCACAAGTACGACGACTCGGATCTGCTTGTCTTCTACGTGTCCGAAGTACATCGTTCGCACAAGCCCGTCTTCTTGAACGGGGATATTCGCCGCTCGTTCTTTCGCAGCGGAGGAAGCGATATTCGCTGCTCGGACAACGAGCGGAATCGATTTCTTATGGACGCAGCGACGGAACGCTATGACGGCCAATCCGCCGGTCTTAACCTCAGTACGGCACTCGACTTGGAGAGCATTGAGTGGTACCGGAGGACCTATGAAGGACGGCTGGGGAATCGATCCTATGTAACGTTATCCAATGCGGATTTCCTCAACGAGATGGGCTTGCTTGTTGAACAGCACAACCAAGTATATCCATCTCGCGCAGCAATTCTTTTGTTTGGCACCAATGCGGCTTTCCGACAACTCCTGCCGCGTCCTGTAGTGGATTGTCAGCGATTTGCGCTGGCTCGCGACAGGGCCGATGCTGGTGAACGCTGGAATGACCGGCTTGTGCTCGACGAGAATCTCATCCGGACTTGGCAAGCCCTTGTCGATTGGTACCAGAAGTTTGCGGAAACGCCGTTTCGAGTTGATCCCACATCCCTGCGACGAGATGATGTGCCACCGGACTACCGCGCCTTTCGCGAATCAATGGTCAACCTTCTCATCCACCAAGATTACTCCGATCATTCTCGTAAGGCGAGTATCCACCACTATACCGACCAGACCGTTTTCTGGAACCCCGGCGATGCATTCGCCACGGATTCCGATCTACTTGAACCTGGTGAAAAGGAGGTTCGCAATCCCCGAATCGTAACCGCTTTCCGGCGCATTGGGCTGAGCGAGAATGCCGGATGGGGACTGCGCGATGTATTCCGCAACTGGCAGGAGTTAGGTTACGTTCCACCCACTATTGCCAACATCAAGAGACATAAGTGCTTTGAACTCATCCTGAGAAGGGAAGAACTTCTGTCGGATCAGCAGATTCTTTTTCAGGCAAGCCTCGGCGTACAACTCACTGACGAACAGGCAAGGGTATTCGCATTTGGCTGCCGGGAACAGTCAATCACGCTTTCGCAAATCAAGGCCGTAACGGGTCTTGCAGGACCGGATGCTAAGGAGATTGCCGAAGCCTTGGTCACAAAAGTGCTCTTCAAAACTATCGAAGCCGGAAGAAAGTACGCCTGGGCTGAGCATCTGGAGGATCGGTTTCGTCAAACTGACCAAGCTGCTGACCAACCTGATGTACGGGGTGAGGACTTGTCCACTGCACAAGTTCAGCCCAGACAGTCCGACTTGTCCACTGCACAAGTTTCTCCTTTGACAGAGTTGTCTGCAACTCACTGGAAAATCATTGACTTATGCGATGTGCCTCGTCGTCTGGCCGACATTCTGGAAGCCCTTGGTGTAACTAATCGGGGTTATTTCAAGGAACGCCACCTTGATCCGCTGATTAAGTCTGGGATTGTGGCAATGACCAACCCGGAGAAACCCCGGGCGTCGAACCAGCAGTATGTCATTACAGAAGCGGGAGCCCGACTAAAGGCCCGGCGCATGTTGGAAGAAGACGACCGAAGTGAGGACAAAGATGGCTAAACATGACGACAGCCTATCTTTGTTCTCGGAAGCCGCGCTGCCCCTGCGGACAATGGCTTCGCCATCGGAGGTAATGATCGAGGCGGGGGATTTGCCTATAGAGCGCCCGGGTCGCTACGACATTCGCTCCTTCTTGCTGCGCGGCGAGGACATGCAGCCCGGAGATAGGTAGTCATGTCGAAACTCGAAACACCCCTCACACGACGCTATTGGCAAGAGATCGGCGGCACCCTGATAGAGGAGTTCCCTGCCGTCCGTTCTGGGCCGAATCAAGGTAGGAGATCGCTTGATGGCGTCGTTATCCTGGATTCTCCACACTTGATTGCGAACCATCGGGAAGTTGAAATCGAGAATCGAGATATTGTGGTGCTTCAAACAAAGGCCAGCCGACTGGGCATGTATCTTCTGGGTCAGGCGCTATTCTCGCGACATCTGATGATGCGGTTTCGGCCTCGTAGCATAGATACGGTTGCAATTTGCACCAGAAGTGATGCCGTGCTGGAACCTTTGGCTATGGGATATGGAATAAAGGTGGTGGTGTACCAGGACTAATGCGGCATGATGCTAATCGGTATTCGGCACTTGTTCTACCGACCCATGCCAAAAGGCAATCCGCTCGCGTTTCCACGTGTAAGTAATGGCTATGCCGACTTGGGTGGGGATGATCGCCGGATAGGAGTACTCGCCGTCGGCGGTTTCTAAGTCCAAGCGGCGCGGCCACGTCTGCCCATTGTCCGCTGAGAGTAGGATCGAGAGCGGAGTGCGCGTGCGCTCCACTGGATTGCAGACGAGGGCGAGGGTGCCGTCGTGGAGTCGGGCTGCGTCGAGGCCGCTGTTGTTGTTGGGTAGGTTCGTCGGATAGAGCGGCGACCAAGTCCGCCCCCCGTCCACTGAGTCGCTGCGACCGATTCGACCGCAGGTGCTGCGAACCAGCATGTGTACCTGACCCGGGGCCGATTCCCAAAGCGTCGGCTGGATCGCGCCGCGGCCGGTGAAGAGCGAGCGGTCGCGTGCTATGAGATCGCTCGCCTGCCAAGTTGCGCCTCGGTCCGCGCTGCGATCGACAAAGACCTCCCACCCTTCTCCTTCCAGTGAGGCCCCGGCTAACCACGTGCCGTCGGTGAGCACGAGGAGCTTGTTTTTGACTGGCCCGCGCCCACCCCGGTCGTCCGGCACTAGTGCCCGCGGCTTGGTCCAAGTTTGGCCGTCGTCGGTCGATTCTATCACCCAAGTTTCCCAATCGGCGATCCGCTCTCCCACCTTGAAGAACAGATAGATGCAGCCGTCGTCGCTGGCGTGGAGTACTGGATTCCAGTGGGCGCAGTCCCGCACCTTGGCCAAGCGGCGCGGGGCCGACCAACGCCCGTGCCGGCGCTCGGCTCCCCAGATCCCGACGTCCGCGTGGCTCTCGCGGGTGCCACCAAACCACGCGGCGAGAAACGCGCCGTTTTTGAGCTGCACCAAGGTTGAGGCGTGGCACTGGGCGAAGGGCCGGTCGTCGGCAAAGAGGTGCTCGCGGATATGGATCAAGTGGCGCAGGTAGTCGCCGTAGGCGGACAAATCGAGCGACTGGCCGCCGGCCTCAATGGCTTGCTGGATTGCGGCGAGGGGCGCGTCCTGCAAGTCGCGTCCCTCGCGCTGGCAGATCCGCGCCGACGTGCCGGCCGCAAAACCCATCTGGGCGCAAGTCGCTTGGATGCGGAAGGAGCTCATGGCCATCTGGTCGCCCGAGGCCGAGCGCCCGGCCACTAGCAGATTAGCGGCCCCTTTGGGCACTAGACTGCGCAGTGGGATGTGATACGGCTCGACCATAGTGGTAATGCCCGTGCCGGCGCGCTCGACGCGGTCGGGCCAGTGGTAGTCGAGATGGTAGGTGCCCACTGCTACTGCGTCGGGGAAAGTGCAGGCATGGGTGATGTCCTTCTCGGTCAGGAGATATTCGCCGACAATGCGCCGTCCCTCGCGGGCACCAATGTGTCGGGAGACCGAGGCGAGGACGTGGGTGTCGAGCCGGGTGTCGCGGTAGCCCTTAGTCTGCAAGTAGTAAATCAGGCCCATCATCTGCCGCCGTGCGTGTAGTTCGGCGCGGGACAGGCTCTGGCCATCGGCCGCGTCAAATCCCACGACCTTCATCTTGACTTCGACCTTGCCGGAGGGGAACACGTGCAAAGTGGTCATGGGCAGGGACTCGTCGTCGTCCCAAGTGGGGCAGCCCGGCGACAAGAAGGGGGTGACGGGTCGGCCGGTGTCCCACAGCACAAAGTAGAGGCTCATGGGCAGTTGTTTGTTGGCTCCCTCGTGGATGGTCGCAAACCCGGCCGCGTGGGCTAGGGCGCAGTCGCCGGTGGCATCGACGACCATGCCGGGTTGGAACTCGATGCGGTCCGAGGCGCAGGCAACCTCGACTGAGGCGATGTGCCCTCCGGCGCGTTGCGCCGTCAAGGCGCGGGCGTGGAAGAGAATTTCGATGCCCGCTGCGGCGACCATTTCTTGCAAGAAGAAGGCGCACAATTCCAAGTCGTACGCGCGGCGGTCGGCGAGCGGGTCGTACTCGGCGATGAGCTCGTGCTGGGCCAAAGTCTCGACGAGGCGGGCAAAAGGGGCGTTGACGCGCTGGCTGTCGCCGCAAAAACCAGCGACGCCTCCGGCTGTGCCTTGGCCTCCCAAGACATTGGCCGGCTCGACAATGGCAACGGTGGTCTCGGGCGTTTTGGCGGCGAGTGCGGCAAAGGTGCCAGCCATGCCGCCGCCGAGGACCAAGGTGTCGATGGGGCGGGTGATGGGCATAGGGGCATCCGTTTGTTGGAGGAATGGGAGTAATATAGCAATTCTACATCACTTACAAGATAATCCGCAGATGGACGCAGATAGACGCAGAATAGGATGCACAAGGCGATCCACATCTCATTCCAGATTGCTAGATGTGCACTCAGGAGGGCAGGGAACAGACGACGGTGAGGTTTTGACACTGTTCAACGCGCCGTCGTCCGTTTTTAAGACACTTATAGAAACCGCGTAGAAAGGAGTAACGAGTGAACATACGCGCCTGCGTCTGGCTGATGTTGATAGCAGTAGCCTCGGCCCAAGCGGTCGATTGGCCTTACTACACCTCGGATCTGGGCGGTACCAAGTACTCGCCCGCCGCCCAGATCGGCCCGGACAACTTCGACCAATTGCGCGTAGTGTGGCGCTTTCGCCCGCCCGATCAGCAGATATACGAGACGGCCGATCTTGACCTAGACTTTGACGAGCACCGCAGTACGCCGATCGCCGTCAATGGAGTGCTGTACTACGCCTCGCCGTTCAATATCCTCGTCGCCCTTGACGGAGCCAGCGGCGAGGAATTGTGGACGTTTGATCCAGAAGCTTGGCGCATTGAGCCTCGTTTCTTGGGCAACTTGCGCGGCGCAAGCTACTGGACCGACGGCGCAGTCGAGCGGATCTTTCTCGCCACTTCAACTGCCTATTTGTACTCCATTGATGCCAAGACCGGCCTTCCAGACCCGGCGTTTGGCCAAGATGGCCGAGTTGACTTGGGCGCGTCCCTGCGCCGGCCACTGACCGACGGCGACCGCTGGAACTACGGCGTGACTGCTCCGCCTGTGATCTGCCGTGGCGTGGTTGCGGTCGGTTCGGCCATTGGCGACTGGCGCGGCCGGCCTCCGGCTGAGTACACGCCCCCCGGCGACGTGCAGGCTTTCGACGCAAGGACCGGGGCCAAGGTCTGGGAGTTCCACACGATTCCGCTGGCCGGCGAATACGGCAACGAGACTTGGCAAAGCGACGCTTGGAAGACCTATGGTGCCGCTAATGTCTGGGCCTCAATGACCGCGGACGAAGAGCTGGGCTATCTCTATTTGCCGGTGAGTACGGCCAGCCACGACTACTACGGCGGCGAACGCCCGGGCGACAACCTGTTCAGCGAGTCGATTGTCTGCCTGAATGCCGAGACCGGCGAGCGGGTGTGGCACTATCAGCTAGTCCACCACGGCCTGTGGGACTACGATCCGCCGGCCCCGCCGGTGTTGCTGGATGTGGAAGTAGAAGGCCGCCCGCGCCAGATCGTCGCCGTGCTGACCAAGCAGGCTTTCTGCTTTGTGTTTGACCGCATAACCGGCGAGCCGATCTGGCCGATTGTCGAACGGCCAGTGCCCCAGTCGCAGGTGCCGGGCGAGCAGACTTCGCCGACGCAGCCCTTTCCGACCAAACCTGCGCCATTTGAACGCCAAGGTATTGGCGAAGACGACCTGATTGACTTCACGCCTGAACTGCGCGAAGAAGCCAAGGCGATCCTCGCCCGCTATGACTACGGTCCGCTCTATGCGCCGCCGACCGAGAAAGGGGTTTTGGTGGTGCCCGGGCAATGGGGCGGTGCTGATTGGGCCGGTGGTGCCGCGGATCCGCGCACGGGTGTGCTCTACGTGCCGTCGCACATGGCCATCACAACGGTGCAATTGCATCGGGTAGATGACCCGGAGGCGCATTCGGCGTTTTCTGCTAGCAACAACCAGCACGTCCTCGGCCCGCAAGGGCTGCCACTGGTCAAGCCTCCTTATGGCAGTATTACCGCCATTGACCTCAACACCGGCGAGCACTTGTGGCGGACGACGGTGGGCAAGGGGCCGGTGGACCACCCGGCGCTCAAGGGCCTTGACCTGCCGGATATGGGCTGGGACAACCGCACCTTCGTGCTGGCCACCCCCCGGTTGCTGCTGGCGGCCTCGCAAGACCCACACGACCTGAGCGACGCTGGTATGGACTACTTCGTCGATCGCGACGCCTACCTGCGCGCCTATGAACTGGCGTCGGGCCGGGAAATCGGCCGCGTCGAGCTGCCCAGCAATGCCTACGGCGCGCCGATGAGCTATGTGGCGGATGGACGCCAGTACGTGGTCGTCGCAGTAGGCAATGATTTTGGCGACCCCGATCGCCCGCCCGAGCTGGTGGCACTGGCCATCCCACGCGCGGGCGAATCCCTGCCGCCGCAAGGCCGCGACCGCGCCGATGCCGACCACCCAGACTTTTACCGGGCCGTCCAAGCCATCGACGCTGGCGACGTGGAGACGCTCAGGGACCTACTCGCCGAACATCCCGAACTAACGGCAGCGCAGGGCTATTTCGACGAATACTACGAATACCCCTACTTCCGCGGGGCTACCCTCTTGCACCACGTGGCCGGCGAGCCGCAGCGAGTACCGCTGCCTGAAAACGCCGTTGCGCTGGCCGCGGTCTTACTCGCCGCTGGGGCTGATCCAACGCCGCTACCTATGATGCGGTCGCGGTGCTGGAACTGGTGGCCCAGAGTGCCCAGCTCGACTGGGCTGGTGCCAAGGCCGAGTTGGTCGGCCTCTTGGTCGATCGGGGGGCTGATTTGGACCGCAACCGCGGCCGAATAGTGTGGAAGGCTCTGATCGCCGAGAATCGCGAACTGGCGCGTCTGTTGATTGAGGCCGGTGCCACGGTCGATTTGCGCTTTGCCGCCGGAGCCAATCGCGTCGATCTGATGGTCGAGTTTTTCGACGCCGAAGGCAAGCTGAAACAGGGGATCGGCCATTTGTATCACCCCGACCCGGACACCGTGCTCACTGACGAGCAAATCCTCGTCGAGGCGCTCAACTTTGCCGCGTACAGCGGCGCGTTGGACGCGGCGACCTTCTTACTGGATCGCGGGGCCGACATCAACGGCTTTGCCGGCGCATTCCGGTCCTACGACCACGGCAGTACGCCCCTGCATAAAACCGTCGTCGCCGACCGGCTCGAAATGGCCCGCTTTCTCCTGTCGCGGGGAGCTGATTCCCTCGTGGGCGATGTGCGCTTTGACAACACGCCGTACGGATGGACCAACTACAACCAAACCTCTGCGGCTCTCGACGACTTGCTCCGGGAGTATTATCAAGCGGCTGTGGAGAAGGCGGACTAGGAGCCGCTTGCTGCGCGGCGCGGCCATGTAGCTTTAGGACCAGATTCCCGTGCGCTTCTGTCTTGACTTATCTGTGCGTCCGGCGTAGGGTTTGGTTTAGAAGAAGATAGCCGCCAAGTTTCCGCTCTGGGTGCCCAAACAGCAGAATATGCTAATCGGCACAGCAAAAATTCCCGACGATGCCTTGGTCGTGCGTGGAGGTAAGAATCGTCCAGAAGACATTCGACGGGGAAGTGGCATTCATCCGAGTGGGATCGCTGGAGTATCCGTAGAAAGCGGCCAAGGAGTATCTGTTGCTGAACTAGCGAGGATGATTCCACACGGACAAGTTGGCGTGACAACCGCTGGTAAAATCCGCAAGGCTGGTGGCGATGTGGTGCGAACCTCTGGCAGGAGTCCTTACCATGCGACGTTGACGGGCCTTACTCACGAACAAGTCAGTAGCCTGCTCACGCCAACCATTGCCAATCCTGTGCGGGAGGAGAAACGATGAACAAGCCAAGAGTTTTCGCCGATTTTCACAATGCCGATCCCCAAGGCCGGTTGCGTTTGAACTGCATGGGCACTGAGGAAGACTTGGCAGCCCAGAACCTTTCCCTGCGGGAGGGGCAAGCCTTGGTTCTCTACAGCGAAGAGTTGGAAGTCGATGGAGTGGTTCACTACTCTAAAAAAGAAAATCTGTGGGTTGCGGTGATTAGTTGGGCGGCGATTAGAAAGCGCACACCCATCACCCAAGCAGAACACCCTACCCTCGATGTAGCGACCTGATCGAGTGTTTCGCGATGCTGGACGAGGTTGGGGCTTTTCGAGGCCCGCCTCTGATGCTTGAGTGGGTAGCGTGTTCCCCAATACACCCTGCTGCAAGAAGTCAACTCTTTCGTCCCTATGGGGCAATGGTGTCCAAGACGCGCCCATCTTCGGCGACGACCGGCCGTCCAGATGCCAGTCTCGAAGCCTTCAGGCACTTGTTGGACGCCGACGAGTAGGCCCGCCACGTACCATCTATGACTCAGTTTGAAATTTTGCGTAAAGCGGCGTGGAGCTTCTCCAAGAGGCGAGCTTGTTCTTTCCTTTTTTGAAATCCTAAGACCAGACGAAAATTTCCGGTTTGTCTTCTGACATGGCGAAGAAGAAGGCCAGCACGACGCGGCGGCGCTGGCGCGTTAGGCGCTCTACTTCGTGGATGTTTTCGGTGCAGAAGAAGTAGAGATCGCCCGGCGTCAGGCGGACTTGGACGCGGGGGATGTGGTGCTCGGCCGCGTACTCGGCGAAGCGATCTTCGCGCAGGACTTCCTCGATGTGGGGCTGGGTGCCCCAGCACCGGTAGATAAAGGGTTCGTCGGCGCTTGTTTCACCGCCGGTCTGCAAGCACAACACCCCGGCGAATTGGCGCTGGAAGTCGGCGACTGCGTATTCGTAGCCGGGGCGGGAGCGCTTGGCCACGGAGTCGTAGTGGGGCCTGTGGCCTTCGGCGGCGTGATACATGCGGAAGATGGCCGGTCCGTAGAGCCGCCCGTCCGGTTCGCGTGCGGTTTGAACGACTTTGCCCTCGGCGAGGTCGGATAGGGCCGCGTACATCGTATGCACTGGGTCTGCAAACCCCTCGAAGAGCGTGGCGAACAACTCGTGAGTGCGAGCGGCATGGGCGAAGAAGGCGTCTGGATCAGACCCGAGCCGTCCAAGGCTGGTGCCCAGGTCGAGATAGGGGCCGCCGCTTAGCTGGGAGGTCTGGCCCACGGTGGCCGGATCGAAATAGCCCCGCTCTTCAAAGCGGCGCATCAAGTCGCGGCAGTGGTCGGGCGGATAGGCACCCCGTAGGACCACTGCGGGAACGTCGCCGGCGGCCAAGGCGGAGAGAGGTTGGGGCAGGCTGTGCAGCAGGGCGGCTGTGCTGCGAGCCTCGACGGGCGTCCAAGCGTTGGGCTGAGTCATGGAATTCCTTTTCGGCGATCCACGCGAAATACACGGCTATAGGGATAAGGAGTAATAAAGGGACCTATCAATCGTCCCACTCGACATCAGCCCCCAGCTTGTTCAAGTTCTCGACGAAGTGGGGATGAGCGCGGCGGATGGACTCGGCGTTTTGCACCACGCTCTGGCCCGGTATGGCAGCCGCGGTCATGTACAGGGCCACGGCTGCCCGGATGATATAGGGGGCCTCCACCACGGAAGGGCGCAGCGGTTTATCGCCGAAGACGATGATGCGGTGGGGATCGCTGACTACGATGTGGGCCCCGAATTTGACCAGTTCGGGAATCCAAGTAAAGCCGCCCTCGTACACTTTGTTCCAAAAGTGCATCACGCCTTTGGCACGCACAGCCAAAGCCACCATGGGCGGCAGCAAATCAACGGGAAAATAAGGCCAGGGTGCCGCTTCTATTTTGGGCAGGATATTCGATGTAAAGGGCTCCTGGACCTGAAGGGGCCGGGCCTGATGCACCATTGCGGCATTGTCCTCGCGGTGCACTTCCACGCCCAGTTTGGCAAAAACCCGATCGATGAGGTCAAAGTGGTGGGGGAGCGTCTTCTCGACGCGGACTTGCCCGCCGGTTATGGCACCTAGGGCTAGGAAGGTGGTGGCTTCGTGATGATCAGAAGAGATGGTCGCTTTGGTGCCCCCCAAGCATTCGACCCCCTCGATGTGCAGGACGCTGGAGCCAATGCCATCAATGCTGGCCCCCATGCTGTTGAGAAAGTGGCACAAATCCTGCACGTGGGGTTCGCTGGCCGCGTTGATCAGGGTAGAGGAGCCCGCCGCTAGGACCGCGGCCATGACAAAATTCTCAGTGGTAGTCACCGACATATAGTCCGCCCAATAGCTCGTCCCCACAAAGGACCTGTCCAGCGATAGGACAGGTGGGTCGCCGGAGATGGTACGGGCACCTAGCCGAGCCATGATCTCTAGATGTGGGTCAATTTCGCGCACGCCTAGGGTGCAGCCCTTGGTGTCAATGGGCAAGGGGAGGTGCTGGAGGCGCTGGAGCAAGGGGGGCAGCAGGAGGACGGAGGAGCGCATTCCTTGGGTCAGCTCCACATCGCCCAATTCATCGGCAAAGCCGGAGTTGTCGATTCGCAGGATATTGGCCGAGCGATCCCAGTCGATGCAGGAACCGAGGGCTTAGAAAAAGCCGACCAGTTTTTGGATGTCAGTGATGTTGGGAATATTGTGCAGAGTCACCGGCTCGTCGGTGAGCAAGGTGGCGCAGAGGATGGGCAGGGCTGCATTTTTATTGCCCGAGGGGACGATCACACCAGAAAGGGGTTTGCCCCCGTTGACAATAAGACTGGACATATAGAGCCTTCTAAATTGGTTGCGGACGCCACGCACGGGACCACCGTGCAAGCCCTAGACAATTATATCCTAACGGTGTCCATCTCGCCAGACTGCATCCTAGCGACGCAGGGACCTGAGAATATTTGCAGATGGCGGTAATGATTTATTGTAACTCATTGCCGCTGTGTTGATTAGATCGCCACCTCTCGACCCGTACGCGCCGATTCGTAACAGGCATCGACTACCTTTTGCAGGTTGAGTAGCTGGCGGGCGTCCTGCATGTCCCAAGGCTCGCCGGCGCGGAGTTGGGCGATGAGGGTGGCGTCTTGGGTATGGACGCTTTGAGACCAGTCGTCACCGTCGAGTCGGGGCGTCTGATCGACGATCTCGCCTTCGACATCGACCTTGACTGCAAAGGGCTCGCCGGTGATGGTGGCGCGGGTGGTGGTCAGTTCAAAGCTGTGGAAGTTGGTCACCTCGCTGCACCAATTGCCCTCCAAGGAGTAAAAGGTGCCGTTGTCAAAGCGCACCAAGCCGCTGATGAGGTCTTCGGCGTCGTAGCGCGCGTGGATGGCGGCATCGACCTTGGGCCCGCGCTTGCCGGGGAAGAGGCGGCGGGTCGCTGCGCTGACGGTGAGCGGGTTGGGCGAGCCGCCGACCCACATCGCCAAGTCGAGCGTGTGGACCAGGGTCGAGGCGAGGACTCCGCCGCCGGAAGTGGCTAGGTGGTAGTGCGGCCCCCAGACAGGAGGGGCGTCGTGGCAGCCCCACGCCTTGGCGAACACGGGTTCGCCGATGGTGCCGCCTTGGACTAGGTCGTGTAAGTACTGTGAACTCGGCATATAGCGCATGTTGGTGCCGAGCTGGACTTGTAGCCCGGTCGCCGCGGCCTTGGCGAGGACGGCTTCGGCTTGCGCGGCCTTCATCATAAAGGGCTTTTCGCACAGTACGCAGGCCCCGGCGTCGAGGCTGGCCAAGGATATGGTCTCGTGCGTGTTGGGCATGGTGGCGACGATGACCAAGTCGAGGTCGCCGGGAGCGAGCATGTCACGATAGTCTTTGGCCACACGGGCTTCGGGCCAGAGCTGGCAGGCGGCGGCGAGGCGCTCGTCGTCGAGGTCGCAGACGGCAGCAACCGTCGCTTGGTCCGCGCCCAGTGCTTTGATGCCGGCAAAGTGGACGTTGGCTTGGGTGCCGCAGCCGATCATCCCGATGCGCACGGCGCGATCTAGCATGGATAGTTCCTTTCTGCTGGTGGCTCAACGCAGATTTTCAGCATATAATGTCCCTCTGAATACGTAGAGTGAAACACAACCGGCGTCAAGGTGCCGGACAAACGCGAGGCTTATAAGGAGCGGCATGAATGAAGACGCCAGATAAGTGTGCGGATATGGGAGATATACGTGCGGAGATCGATCGGATCGATAGAGAGGTTATTGCGCTGCTAGGTCAACGGTTTCAATACGTGCAAGCAGCAGCACAATTCAAAACGAGTGTGGAGGGTGTGAAGGCTCCAGAACGACTAAAATCCATGCTAGAGCAACGAAGACTATGGGCGGAGGAGGAAGGCCTCAGTCCAGACGCGATTGAGAAGCTGTACAACGATCTCGTGGGCCACTTTATCAAGGAAGAGATGACAAAATGGAAAACAGTGGTCACTACTAGTGATTGAGCGGCGATTCCTCAACCACCGGCTCTAGGACTCGGCTGGGGTGTCGTCGAGCAGTCCGCGTGGGGTGCACCGGCGGATGATGCGGCGCGCACGGCGCGGTATAGCATGGATAGTTCCTTTCTGTTGGTGGCTCAACGCAGATTTTCAGCGTATAATGTCCCTGAATACGCAGAGTGAAACAGAACCGGTCGGACAAACGCGAGGCTTGGCTATGGTGCAACAGGTAGATGTGCTGGTCATCGGTGGGGGAGTCGTCGGTATTTGCACGGCGCACTTTCTTCAGGAGCAGGGCCGCGAGGTTACTGTGGTCGAAAAGGACGAGGTCTGCGCGGGGAGTTCCTACGGCAATGCCGGGCTGATCGTCCCCAGCCACAGCGTGCCGCTGGCCGAGCCGGGGGTTATCGCCCAAGGCTTGCGCTGGATGTTCGACCCGGACAGCCCCTTCTACATCAAATGGCGCTGGGATCTCGATCTTGTGGATTGGCTGTGGCAATTTCGCAAGGCCAGCACCATGCGGCGGGTGCGGCAGGCCATGCCGCTGTTGCGCGATATGCACTTGGAGAGCTTTCGGCTCTATGAGGCGCTAGCTGCGGAATTGGATTTTGCCTTTGGGCACGAAGGGCGACTCCTGCTGTGCAAGACCGAGCAGGGGATGGAAAGCGTCCACGAAGAGGCCGAGTTGATGCAGGAGATAGGGATAGAGGTGGAGATGGTCGATGCCCACCAGGCGCAGGAGCACGCCGCGGTCGTGGAATTGGACTGCGTGGGTGGGGCGTTTTATGCGCAGGACGCCCACTTGGATCCGGCGCGTCTCGTGCGGGCCTTGGCTGCGCGCTGCGTCGAGCGCGGGGTACAGCTCAACGAGAAAACCGAGGTGTTGGGATTTGGCAAACAGGGGCGTCGCATCCAAGTGGTCGAGACAACACGCGGGGATTTTGCCGCTGATGAAGTAGTGCTGTGCAGCGGGGCGTGGTCGCCGGGCGTGGGTCGCGGATTGGGCCTGTCCCTGCCAGTGCAGCCGGCCAAGGGCTACAGCGTCACCGTCCACAAGCCGGATCCGTGCCCGGAGGTGCCTCTGATGATGGTGGAGGCTCGCGTCGGCACCACCCCGATGGGGGACAAGCTGCGCTTTGCTGGTACGCTCGAATTGGCGGGTATGGATACGTCGATCAACCGCCGCCGGGTCGCAGCGATTGTCAATGCGGTGCCGCGTTACGTACCGGCGTGGAAGTCAGATGCGCTAGAGCTAATCGAGGTGTGGCGGGGGCTTCGGCCCTGTACGCCGGATGGCTTGCCTTTTTTGGGGCGGGCACAGGCGTACGACAATCTCACAGTGGCGGCTGGGCACGCCATGGTTGGGGTCTCGCTGGGGGCGGTGACCGGGACGGTGATCGCGCGGGTGGTCCAGGGGGAGGAGCCGGGTTTTGATTTGAGTTTGTGCAATGTGGATCGTTTCGGATAGGAGGGGTAGATGCGTTACGCACTGGGCATTGACTTGGGCACTGGAAGCACTAAGGCCGTCCTCATCGACGAGGCAGGGGACCTCGTCGGCAGGGGGCAGGCCGAGTACCCGCTCTACAAGCCGCATCCTGGGTGGGTCGAGCAGGACCCGGAGGATTGGTGGCGAGGGCTGTGCGAGTCTGCGCGTCAGGCGCTCGCCGATATTGATCCAGCGCAGGTCGCCTGTGTTGGCCTGTCGGGGCAGATCAACGGCGCGGTATTTGTCGACTCCGCCGGGGAGCCTTTACAGCGGGTGCCGATCTGGCTGGACCACCGCTCACAAGCAGAGTGCGATTGGGCCGAGCAGCGCGCAGGTGACTTGCTGCGGGAGCGGACGCTAATGCGGTTGGGGCCGGTTAATACTCTGGCAAAGGTGTTATGGGTAAAAGACCATGCGACAGATGTTTATAAGAAAAGTAGATGGATGCTGTTGCCCAAAGATTGGCTGCGCTACCGGCTCACTGGACAGATAGCAGCCGAGGTGTCGGATGCCTCGACGACTGCGGCGTTTGATCTGCACGAGCGCCGGTGGTCCGGGGAAATTTTGGAGGCGTTGGAAGTCGATGTGGGACTGTTTCCAGACTTGGCCGATTCGCCAGAAGTGGTCGGGGCCATAACCCAAGAGGCTGCTGAGCAGACTGGATTGGTCGAGGGCACACCCGTCGTCGCTGGCGGCGGGGACATGCCCTGCATGATCCTCGGCGCTGGGGTGATTGAGCCGGGCATTATCAGCTTGGGGATCGGCACGGCGGCGCACGCCACGGCTTTTGCCGAGACGCTGGACCCACGGGCCTTTGACAAGCTCTGGCCGATGTGCCACCCCATCCCCGGCAAATACGCTTGGCTGGGTTGCTCGTTTACTGGAGGGGCCTCGCTCAAGTGGTTTAAGGAGGAATTCGGGGGCAGCTACGAGGAATTAACCGAGGCTGCGGCTGCGGTTCCCGCCGGGGCCGAGGGGGCGTTTTTCATGCCGTGGCTCGCAGGAAGGGCCACGCCACGTCCCGACGCCCACGCTCGCGGCGGCTTTGTCGGGTTGTCGCTGGGGCACACGAAGGGGCATATGGTGCGGGCGGTGCTGGAGGGGGTAGTATTCGACTTGCGGCACTCGCTCGATTGCTTCGCCGAAATCGGCTTGCCCATTGACGAGCTGCGGATCGGCGAGGGCGGCTCGCACTCGGAGGTGTGGCGGCAGATTCAGGCCGATATTTTGGGGAGGGATGTGGTGCGGATTGCCACCGATGATCTGTCGGCGATAGGGGCGGCGTTGTTGGCGGGCGTCGGCGGCGGACTCTATGCGGATTTTGCCACGGCCTGCCAGCGCACGGTCAAGTTGGCCGAGACGGTGCACTGCGATCGGGAGCGGGTCGAGGAGTATCGGCGGGCTTTTGAGCGCTATCGGGCGCTCTATCCGGCGTTGCGGGACTGGTATGATCCTAACCCTCGATAAACGGCCCTTCTTCCTGTAACCTCTTGAGGACGCGGGCATATTCGGCTGAGCCGTCGTCGGTCCAGTACTCAAATTGGAAAAGCACTGATCGGGCCTCCAATAATTGACTTGGGCGGTGGCCGCGTATATTAGGGCACGCTGAATACCTGCAATCACCCCGCATGAGGAGCTATGTTCCAACTCGCCACGTTTCAATCCGACGTTACGCCGCCGCTAGGCCATCCGCTCTGTGCAGGGTGGTATCCACCGGCCAAGGGCATCGCCGACCCGTTGTCTGCCTTGGGGCTGATTTTGGTGCCGGACGATCAATCGCCCATGGTCTTGTGCGCCTTGGATTGGGCTGAGTTGAGCAACGGCGATTACGACCGCTGGCGCGGGGAACTGGCTGGGGCCGTGGGCACCGAGGCCGAGCGAGTGGCCGTACACTGCATCCACGCCCACGATACGCCTTGGCCCGACCGCGATGCCCAGGACATACTCGACGCTCACGGTTGTCCCAATATCATTATGGCTGGGGATTGGGCCGAAAAGGTGCGGGCGCAAGCCGCGCAAGCCGCGGGTGAAGCCATGACCAAGCTACAGCCCTGCACGGATATTGCGGTGGGTCAGGCCAAAGTCGAGAAAATCGCTTCCAATCGGCGGGTGATGGGGCCAGACGGCAAGGTGGCCGGGGTGCGCTGGACTCAGTGCCGCGATCCACAAGTGCGGGACGCTCCCGAGGGTATCATCGACCCCATGCTAAAGACGATTGGCTTTTACCGGGGGGAGACGGCCTTGGTGCTGTTGCACTACTACGCCGTCCATCCTACCAGCGAGGACGGCAACGGGCTGGTGACGCCTGAATTCGTCGGCTTGGCGCGCAACCGCCGCAGGGAGGAAAGCGGCGTGCCGCATATATACTTCACCGGCTGCGCGGGCAATGTCACCGCGGGCAAGTACAACGATGGTATTGCTGATAATCGGGCATTGTTCACCGAGCGCATCCACCGGGCCATGTTGGAGGCAGAGCAGGTTAGTACGAGGCAGCCGCTGGAGCGCGTGCGCTGGATGGTCGAGCCGGTGCAGTTGCCGCCGAGGGAGGATATGGACGAGGAAAACCTGCTGGCGCAAATCGCCTCGGCGGCCACCGGGGCCAAAGTACACAGCAAAGCCGCTCTTATGCTGACGTATCTGCGCCGCCGCGAGCGGCCCATTCCCATCACTTGTTTGCACCTTAATGACCGAGTGGCGGTGGTGCATTTGCCGGGTGAGATCTTTATCGAATACCAACTGCACGCGCAGGAGAGTCGTCCAGACGCCTTTGTCGCGGTAGCGGGATACGGGGATTTGGGGACCGGATATATAACCTTGGCGAGTTCCTTTGCCGAGGGGGGATACGAGCCGGTAGATGCCTTTGTGTCGGGGAGATCGGAAAAAATCGTCCGCGCCGCTATCGAGAAGGTCCTGCGGGGTGCGTAAGGAGTATATGGTCGTGGTGAATAGCACAGAGATAACAACAGACGAGAACAGGAGAAGAGGACAATGAACGACTTGCTGGCCGGAACTGGCGGTGCCCGGATCACTCCACCGATCGGCTGCCCCATGGGCGGATACGGTGCCCGCGACCACGGAGCCGAGGGCGTACACGACCACCTCAACACCCACGCCTTGTTCCTCGACGACGGCTCGACCCAGGCTGTGATCATTGCCAACGATCTGCTCGGTATGCGGGCGGAGCAGGTCGCTCGCGTGCGCGAGTTGGTACACGCGGCGACGGGGGTGCCCGCGGCCCACGTATTCCTCGCCTTCTCGCACACGCACGGCGGGCCGCTGATGTACTCTGACTTTTCGGCGCTGGAGGAACAGGTCGCCACTTATATTGACGCGGTGAGCCATTACATGGCCGGTGCGGCTCTACAGGCGGTCACCTCGGCGGTGCCCGTGCGCTGGGGCACGGGCCGTCATCCGCTGCAGGTCGGCGTCAACCGCCGGGAGCGACAGGCGGATGGCACGACTCGCATTGGCGTCAACCCCGACGGAGCGGTGGCCCCTTGGGTCGATGCAGTGTGGTTCGAGCGCGACGACGGCGGTCCACTGGCGGTGATCTACCAGCACGCGGCCCACGGGACCTGCCTAGTGAGCGACAACTACCTGTTCACAGCGGACTGGATCGGCCACGCCATGCAGCTAATCGAGGCCCAACTGCCGGGCGTGACGGCGCTGTTCGTCAACGGCTGTGCCGGCAATATCAATCCTCATCCGCGCGGCACCTTCGCCCTCGCCGCGCGCCACGGTGCCAGAGCTGGTGACGCGGTGCTACAGACGGTGTTGGACCGAGCCGATCTGAGACGGGGTGGCCGACTGCGCTGTGCCCAGCACGCCTTTGAGTTGCCCCTCCAGCCCATGCCGTCGCAGCAGGAATGCGAGCGCGAACTAGCGCAGTGGGAGCCAGCCTTTCGTCAACTCAAGGGCGAGTACCACCGGAGCTGGCGGGTTTGCCGCCACTACTTTACCGCCAAGGAGCGGGTCGAGGCGTACCAGAGCGGCACGGTGGCCACGGGTCTGCCACTCGAATTGCAGGTTGTGGCTCTGGACGACGTGGCCCTCATTGGCCTGCCGGGAGAGATCTTCGTCGAGACGGGGCTGGCTATTGCCGAGGCGTCGCCTTTTTCCTTGACCTTGCCCGTGGGGTACGCCAACGGTGCCATCGGCTACGTACCGACGAGTGAGGAGGTGCCCTATGGAGGCTACGAGGTCCTCGATGCGAGGGCTAGCTATCAGGGGCGCTTTCTGCGCGACGACGCGGATCGGGTCCTGACCGACGGGGCACTTCGGGCCTTGGAATTGGCTGCGGCAGAGTGAATTGCGTGGATTGTCTCGCAACACTATCGGCGGGTGTTGAGGGCCTGAGACCGCGGCTGCCGGCAATCTCGGAAGCCGCCGATCAGGTTGCTGGACGTCTTGCGGCGGACGGACGGTTACTGCTGGCCAGTGCGCGGCCGGATTTCACGTCAGAGGGCTTCATCCGCTCTGGTGGGCTGATGTTGGCCGAGGAGTGGTCACCCGAGACGAGGCTGTCGCCGAATGACGTGGTGATTCTCGGCTGGTCGGGTGCTTCGCCGGATCAAGAATTGGAGTTGTTGCGGGGCCTGCGCGCCTCGGGTGCCCTGATCGTCGGCATTGGGCCGGCCTCGTGGGCAGGGGCGGATGTGCAGTTGGGTGCCGACCTATTCTTGGAGAGCGAACTTCCCCTGTTAGAAGTGGTTACCGCTCCCTTCGGCGGCGAGGGTTATCCGCTGATCTCCCTACAGAACTTAGTAGTCTTGTGGACTTTTACCGGCGAGATCGTGGCCGCCTTGACCCGAATTGGACTGATGCCTGCCATGTATCAGAGCGTGCTGGTGGCGGGGGCGAGGGACCGCAATGCCCGGTTTATCGGCTCGCGGTTCCACCAGACGCATCAAGTACCGGCGATTCCTCCAAGACAGGTGGGTGGGGACTACTTGGAGGCAATCGAAACGATTTTGCGCGCTTTGATCGAGGAGGAGACAAGGGCCATCGACCGCGTCGGTGCGGTCTGTGCTCAGGTTCTCAACAATGGCGGCGTCATTCATGCCGGCATGATCTCTCACTTCCCTGTGTATCAGCACGGAGCGCCGGGCGATCCGCTGTACATGCGTCGCCTAGCGCGGCTCGATGGGGAGTCGCCGTCGGTGGCCGAACTCGAGCGCAAGTTGGAGTCAGGGGATTTGTTCTTCTTCCTCGGATACTACCGGCGGCCAACGCAAGCCTACCAGGTCGCGCGCCGGGCGGGTGCGCGGATCGTCGAGGTGATCACTGGGGACGGATTGGACGGCCCGCCGCAGCCGGACTATGTCATCCGGCCGAAGTGGCCCTTCGGCGATGCAGTGACGCGGGTACCAGAGTATGACGTGGAGATCTTGCCCAGCTCCGGTATTGTGCAGGCGGCGATTTACTGGGCCGTGGTGGCGGCGAGCTGGCAGAATCTCGCCGAGCGGGTCGCGTCCACTCGTATTCTATAGAGCACGCGCTGGGTCTGTACGCCTCCCGGATAGTGCAGGCGCACCAGATACACCCCAGCGGTCCGTCTAGTCGCAGGCCGCGAAAATCAGTTCGATTAGCTCTGGATTGGCCCCTTCGCCGCCGCGCACCCCGAGCGGATCTGGGTTTTGCACGATCACCAGTTCCTCGCTGGGAAACACGGCGGTGTAATGGCCGCCGGCACCCCACGAATGAAAGCTGTCGCGCGGCAACTCGGGCCAGATCATGCCCTCGGAGTTGCTCCAGAACCCGTTCCCGTAGAGCCAGTCATTTTCGGGGCAGTGCGCCTTGATATGCGGCGCGACCTGAGTCGAATCGCGCATCCACGCTTCCGGCACGAGTTGTGCATCCCCCCAGCGGCCGTAGTTGCTCCACAGCCATCCGGCGCGAGCCAAGTCGAGCGCGGTGGTCGCAATGCTCGTGCCATAGCCGAAAATATGCTGTCGCGCCAAGGGGTGCAGTTCCATGGTGCCCGATGAGAACGCCCATGCCGCGCCGAGCGGCTCGGCGAGCTTCTCCTGCGTCAGCCGCATGCAGCCGTCGGATTTCTCCGGGTCTTGCGCGTCGTAATAGCCGTATAGGTGCGCCACGGCGTGCGAAAGGATATTCATTCCCCAGCTCTGGTAGTGGAACACCGTCCCAGGCTCTTCGCCGGGTTTCATATAGCCGGAGGTATTCGATATGAGCTGGCGGAAGGTAATCTGGCGGTCTTTTGGGAAGGCGTAGCGGCCGTCCTTGGGGCCTGTCCCTTCCGGCACGTCCATATATTCGGGCCAGTAATCGTAGAGCGCCGCGTCAACCGAAGGCAATTTCCCTTCGGCGACGGCGATGCCCAATACATTCGACAGCATCGACTTCCACGTCGAGGCTATCGCCAGCTTCTCATCGCGTTCGACCCGATGGTTCCACTCGACGACGAGCTTGCCGCCCCGCACGATCGCGAAGCGGTACTTGCGGTTTTCTACGCGCTCGTCCAGCCAGACTTTGGCTTTGTCTAGGTGGTCAGGATCGAGGCCGGCCTCATCAGGGTGGACCGTCTCCCAGTTATCCTTTGGCAATGTCATGGAGGCCAATGGCTTGCTCCTTGGTTGATGGATAGATCATTAGCTCAGATTTTATTCTTCTCGATGTAATCCCAGTTGATATTCATGCCCAATCCGGGCCGTTGGGGCACGTGGACAAAACCCTGATCGTCCATCAGCTCGCCGTGTTCGTGCAGCCACGGGGCGGGCTGGTCGAAGTCGATGAAGGGGTGCAATAAGCCGCGTTCGTAGAATTCGCCGTTGTGCATGGCGCACAGGGCGTGCAGGTTGCCGGGGCCGCCGCCGTGGATTTCGCAGCGCATGCCAAATGATTCGCACAGGTGCATGGTTTTCATCAAGGGGGTGAGGCCACCCACGTCGCCCACGCCGCAGCGGCTGATGTCGCAGGCACCGGCTTTGATCCATTCGGCGCGCACGTACATTTTGCCCTCGCAGGTCTCCGGGCCACAGATCGGCAAGCTGGTCTGCTCGCACAGCCAGATGTAGGACGACATGCTGTGTTCGTCCATGGGTTCTTCCATCCAGTAATAGTCGAGCTTTTCCAGTTCCTTGGCTAGGAATAGGGCGGCCTCGCGGTCGTAGTAGTGGTAGGGGTCGAGCATACAAGGCACGTCGGGGCCGACGGCTTCGCGCACGGCCGCGCAGGCTTCAATGTCGCGTTTGGGGTCGGGCGCGCCGGCGTAGGGCGGTTGCCAAGTGTGCAATTTGAAAGCGGGGTATCCGCGCTCCATGCACCACTGGGCGTAATTGGCGTAGTCTTCGGGCGTGGCCAAGCCGCCTTTGAGGTCGTCGCCGCACATGGTCGAGGCGTAGGCCGGCACTTTGTCGCGCAAGCCGCCCAACAGTTTGTACACGGGTTGCTCTAGGGCGCGCCCGGCCAGATCCCACAAGGCTAGGTCAACGGCCATGAGTACTGAGTCGGACAGCGTGCTTAGGTTGAGGCGCTGGCGGTGGTTGAGGTCGCGCCAGATTTTTTCGCGGTAAAAGGGGTCTTCGCCGACTATCGCGGGTTTGACAATACTGTCTATGACTTGGGCGTTAGCGCCAAACCAGTAGCCGGAGACGCCTTCGTCGGTGTCTATTTGCAGCAGGGTTTGGGTGGTTTCGCGCTCGGGGCCGGGATGGCCGTGGCCGTCGGAGTCGCGCTCGGTATTGGTGATGGTTTTGAAGCGAATGGTCTCTACTTGGGTGATTTTCATGCGTCGTCCTTTCGCGGATGGCGACTGTGGTCGCCGGTGATAGCAATCCTACGTCAGTTCATAAGATAATCCGCAGATGGACGCAGATATAGTAGAAATAAGACGATCCGTAGCTCAAATCGTTCAAGTCATTCAGGAGGGCTTATAGTACTCAAATCCCGCTTTCTGCAATCAGTCGCCCGATGATTTCCACGGCAACAAATCGGAATATCTGACCTTTTCCATGTACCTTGCTCCGTCAAAGTTTTGCAATCAAGAGATGTTGAGACGCCTCTTCACTGTTCGCTGACAATACTAGGGACGCTTTTATTTTTTACAACGGTAATGTCCAAGCTGCAAGATTAACAATAGTCAGATTATCAGATTTCCTAGTGTTCGCATCCTACAACTCAAGGCCCCTCATCGCCTGCAAGCCGGGACCTTGTTTTTGAATCACCTCTAGGGCTATCTTGTGTACAGGAAGAGAGTCGTCCTTTTCGAGTGCAGCCGAAATACGAGGTGGATGTTTGACGGCTTGGGTATTTCTTCCTCAACGCTTTGAAATCCGATTAATAGCCAGACATGTCAGATACCCGTCTAATAACTCGCGTCGTTATCCGCAATTACAAAAGTATCGGTGCGTGCGATGTGAGCCTCGGCCCCCTGTCGATTCTCGTCGGACCCAACGGCAGTGGCAAGAGCAACTTCGTCGATGCGCTCCGATTTATCGCCGATGCGCTCCGCTATTCGCTGGACCACGCCCTCCGCGACCGCGGAGGTATCCACGAGGTGCGCCGGCGGTCGAGTGGGCATCCCACGCACTTCGCCATTCGAATTGAATTTCAGTTATCTAAAGGCCGATTTGGTCACTATGCCTTCAGAATTGGTGCGAAAAAGGGGGCCTATCTAGTCGCCGAAGAGGAATGTGCAATTCATCCGGGGACGGATGGTGCGGGTAAAGCCTACTACCGAATAAAGGAAGGCGCACTTGAGCGCGTCAGTATTGAACCCGTCCCCGCCATTCCCAAGGACCGCCTCTTTCTAGTCAACGTCTCTGGCATAGAGGCGTTTCGTCCTCTGTACGACGCCCTCATTTCGATGGGTTTCTATAACTTGAATCCCGAACGCATCCGCGAGCCGCAGCCGCCCGACCCAGGCGAACTACTCAACCGCGATGGCTCGAACATGGCCAGCGTTCTTGCCGCACTGAAGGACCGCGCCCCAGCGGTGAAGCGCCGCGTGGAGGAATACCTCGCAACAGTCGTACCGGGCGTCCATGCGGTGGATCCCAAGGCCGTCGGCCCGCGCGAGATGCTCGAATTTAAGCAGGACGTCAGGGGATCTTCCCATCCTTGGCGCTTCCTCGCCACCAATATGTCAGACGGCACTCTGCGTTCTCTCGGCGTACTCGTGGCTTTGTTCCAGGGCCCGGCGGGGTTGGTGGCCATTGAGGAACCCGAGGTCGCTCTGCATCCGGCCGCGGCCGGCGTTTTGACGGATAGTCTGCGCGATGCGAGCGATCATCGACAAGTGCTTATTACCAGCCACAGCCCCGATTTGCTCGATGATGCAGCACTACCCGACAGCGCCATACAAGCCGTCGTTTCCGAGGACGGCGATACAAAAATTGGTCCCTTAGACGAAGCGGGGAGATCAGCGTTGCGCGAGCACTTATACACCGCTGGCGAGCTACTTCGCATGGACCAGCTTAGGCCGGACCCCCAAGCGACAGAACTCAGTGTTAAACAATTGAACCTGTTCGGGTTGGATCTGTGAAATTGATCGCCATCGTAGAAGGCCACGGCGATGTCGTAGCAGTACGGGTTCTATTGCGACGGGTCCTGCACGAGGAATTGCAGCGCTACGACGTTGTGGTAGAGCCTTCTATTCGCGTGCCAAAGGACAAACTGCTCAAGCCGGGAGAGTTGGAAAGAGCTGTCAATTTAGCGGCGCGACGCACCTCCGTGACAGACGGGATTGTCGTGCTGGTCGATGCCGACGACTGTCCTGCGGAGTTGGCACCTGCGATGGCGGCCCGTGCAGCCGAAAGCCGTCCTGATAGACGCATATCGGTCGTCATTGCAAAAAGCGAGTTTGAGTCGTGGTTTGTTGCAGCCGCCGATTCGCTGGCGGGCTTCAGAGGGCTTTCTGACAGCCTCGTAGCACCCGCGAATGCTGAAGGCATCCGAGACGCGAAAGGTTGGTTCTCGAACAATATGCCTACGGGTTTGACGTATCGCGAGACCATTGACCAAGCGGCATTTGCGAGCAGAATGGATTTAGACCAAGCGCGGCAGTGCCCTTCATTCGACAAGTTTGTGCGCGAAGTTCGCACACTCGCACATCCCTCTACTTCCTCGTAGTCCAATCTCTAAAAAGACAATCAACGTCTCGAAATCCGATAGCCCGGCCGTTCCGGCTTGAATAAATCGGGGTTTAGCCTGACGCCCAAACCGCTGCCTTGGGGCAGATTCACATATCCGCCGTTGATTTCCACCTCGACGTCGATCAGTTCTCGATACACCGTCTGGATCTGCGCCCGCACGGTTTCCTGATAGCAGCAGTTGGCCACTGCGGCTCCCACGTGCAAACCGGCGAAGAGCGTCAGCGGGCCGGTGCAGTCGTGCATGCTGACCGGCACATTGTAGGTCTGCGCTAGATGGGCAATCCGCGCGGTCTCAGAAATTCCGCCGACCCAGGTGGGGTCGATCATTACGTAGTCGGCGGCTTGATGCATCAGCACGGAGTTGTAATCGGCGCGGCTCAACAGCATCTCGCTGACGGAAATGGGCATCCGGCTCTGGCGGCGGAAGTCGGCGATCGTGTCGAGGTTGTCCATTTTGATCACGTCCTCCAGCCACAGCGGCGCGACCTCGCGCAATGCCTCGGCGATGCGCAGGGCCGCTGGGAGCTGGAAATGCGCGTGGCCATCGACGAAGATGTCGAGGTCCATGCCCACTTTGTCGCGGATCTCGCGCAAGGGCTGCACGCCTTCCTCGATTGCGCGGTGCGGAATGCGCGCCGGGCCGTACTGGATGGCCGCTTGGTCGAAGGGCCAGACTTTTAGGCCGCTATAGCCCAGTTCGACCAGTTCCTCGGCCAGCGCCACTGGCTCGTGGAACAGCTTCCACGAATCGCCCAGCGGCCCCGGCTCGCCGATGGCACCAAAGCCCGGCCAGCCTTTGCGTCCGGTGGTGCTCGGCCCGTATTGCGGGTTGCCGCAGCTATTGTACACTAGGATTTTGTCGCGCACTGGCCCGCCGAGCAGGCGATATATGGGCTGGTTGCAGACTTGGCCGAGAATGTCCCACAGCGCCACGTCCAGCGCTGACAAAGCGCGGATTTCCGTGCCGCGGACCCCGAAATTCGCGGCGCGCTCGTAGAGGAAGCGCCAGTGCGATTCGATGGCCAGCGCGTCTTCGCCGAGCAGCCGGCGCGCCATCCAGTCGTGCAGCATGGCTTGTACGGCCTCGGCGCAGTAATACGTTTCGCCGTGGCCGATGAGTCCGGCGTCGGTGTGGATGCGCACCAGCAGCAAGTCGGGGAACAGGTCGAGCGGCTGTACGGATTCGATTGCAGTTACAGTGACTTTGCCTTCGTCAATGGGGGACGGGGGCAGGTGGGGTTTTGCCGTCATTTAATATCCCTTCTCTAGGTCGCACACGTTCAATAGTGCTTCGCCCGCCAGATAGCGGTGCAGATTTTCCACGAAGATGGCCTTACGGCGCTCGATTAGTTGCACGGACTCGGCCGAGGTGTGCGGCGAGATTAGCATGTTGGGCGCGTCCCACAGCGGGCTGTCGGGCGGCAGCGGCTCCACCTCTGTCGCGTCGAGCGCGGCCCCGCCGATCCGGCCTGTGTGCAGGCCCTCGGCTAGTGCTTCCTCATCGACGATCCCGCCGCGCGAGACGACGACCACAAACGCCCCTTCTTTGAGCAGGGCGAGTCGTCGCCGATTGATCATTCCGGTCGTCTCTTTGGTGCGCGGGGCCGTTATCACGAGCCAATCTACCATCGCCAGCATCTCGTCCAGCCGCTCGACCGGCCACACTGCGCACACGCCCGGCGGCGGGTCCATCGGTAAGATATCCACTGCGTACACTTCAATCCCAAAGGCTGCGGCCCGCGTGGCCACGGCCCGGCCAATATCTCCCATCGCCAGCACTCCCATCTTGGTCCCGGCCAATTCGATGATGCGCTGCACATAGCGTGGGGTATTCCACTGGTGGTTGCGCTGGTCTTCGAGTAGTTCGGGGATGCGGTGGGCGTACGAGAGGATGGCGGCGAAGACGTGATCGGCCATGGGCACGACATGCGTCTGGCGTGCGTTGGTCATCACCACGTCGCCCGTGTGGAACTCCGGTATATTGCGCACGACCGAGTCGAAGCCGATGCCCACATAGTGCAGCCAGTTGAGTTTTTTGGCCGCCAAAAATACGGGCCGCGTCATTAATCCAAACACAATCTCCGCATCCGCGACCTCCCGCACCTGCTCTGCTTCGCTATACGCTGGGCAAAAGTCCAGTTCGGGGAACGTCGTTTGCAATTCCTCGACGAAGGATTCTCCCATATCATATGTCAGTATGACCTTCACGCTGCTATCCTTTCTGAAGGGGCGGATTTCAATTTCGCACGGATTTGTCTATAATGCCGGTTAAGTTAGCGAAAAAAGAGGCTGTGGAGAAAAGCGGGCGGTTCAGAGATTTTCACAAAGATCATTCGACCACGCGGAGATACAGGAGTTTAGAAGATGAAACAGCAATGGCGGGAACGGCTGGGGACGGTGAGGCTGGAGCCTTGTGCGCCGGTGGTGGCCGGTAGCTACCAGCAATGGACTTTGACCCTGACCGTGGGTAGCTACGGTATTGACGAGGGCGGCACCATTAAGCTCGCCCAGCGCCTTGCCTGCGATATGCAGCCGGCCCAGTTCAGCGATCCGGCTGCACCGGCTTATTGCACGGTGCAGACCAATGGGGCGGCCAAGCTGGCACCGCGCTTTGCCCCCAAGGGACACGAGCGGCCGTGGATGATCTGGTGCGTGGTGATTGATGTGTACGACGGGTCCCTCGCGCCCGGCGATACGGTGACCGTGGTCTTGGGCGAGCGCGGCGGCGGCTCGCCGGGGATTCGGGTGCAAACCTTTATTGAGTCGGCCCACGAATTCCGCGTTTTCGTCGATCCGACCAATGCTGCGGTGGCTCGGGCCGTGGCGGATTCGCCCAAGTTTCCCGTTATAGCTGGGGAGGCCGTGGAATTGGTGTGCATAGCGCCGAGTCAGGCGGTGGTGGGGGAGGCAGTGGAGGTTTTTGTCAAAGGACAGGATATGTGGGGCAATCCGACGGCGGTGGCCGGGGCGGTCGAATTGGATTGGGAAGGGGAGGGGGAGGTCGTGGTTGAGGGGTACAGGGTGTCTTTTTGCGCTCCGGGTAGCGGACGGCTGATCGCGACGGCGGGCGGCTTGCGCTGTTACAGCAATCCAGTCGCCGTTTCTGAGACCGCGCCTCAGTGGCACCGCTATTGGGGGGATTTGCACGCCCAGTCCGACGCTACCGTCGGCATAGGCACGGAGGAGGAGTACTTCACTTTTGCCCGCGATTGGGCGCGGGTGGATTTCGCTTCGCATCAGGGCAATGATTTCCAGGTTGACGACCGGGATTGGCAGCGGCTCAATGAGACGGTGCGGGCTTTTCATCGGGACGGCGAGTTTGTCGTCTTTCCCGGCTACGAGTGGTCGGCCAATTCTCCGGCCGGTGGGGATCGCAACGTCTTTTACTTTGCCGAGGGGCTGCCCATTGTGCGCAACAGCCACTGGCAGATCCCGCACGTGCCCGAGGACGAGGTGTCGCCCGCTCATCCGGCTGATGTGTTTTTCGCCCGGCTCGCTCGCTTGGTGCCGCGCGACCAAGTGATTATCGGCTCGCACGTGGGCGGGCGCTGGGCCGACGTGAAGGCGTATTTCGACTCCGAAGCGCACAATCTGGTGGAAGTTGTCTCAAGCTGGGGCGTGTTCGAGTGGATGCTGTTCGACGCGCTGGACTGCGGCCACGTGGTCGGGGTCATGTGCAATAGCGACGGCCACAAGGGGCGGCCTGGGGCCGAAGGGCCTGGGGCTGGTGAGTTTGGTATTGCCGGTGGTTTGACTTGCGTGCTGGCTGGCGAGTTGTCGCGCGCGGGCGTTTGGGAGGCTCTGTGCAATCGGCGCTGTTACGGCACGACTGGTGCGCGCATATTGCTAGATGTAGAGATAGCTGGCGCGCTCATGGGGGCGGTGGTGCAAGATGTGGACTCGGTGGATATCCGCGCTCGGGTGGTGGGGGCGGCACCACTGGAGGCACTGCAAGTGTATCGCGGTCGGGAATTGATCGCCGAGGTGCAGCCGCCTGAATTCCGGGATTTGGGGCATTCCAACAGGGTGCGGCTGATGTGGTCTGGCTCGCGGATGCGTGGGCGGGGGCGGCGGGTGGATTGGTCCGGGGTTATCCGCACCACTCAGGCGACTATCTTGGAGGCGATCACGGTCAGCTTTGATTCTGCGGCCGATGGGATCACCGCGACCGAGCCGCAGGCTGTGGCTTTTCAATCACAGACTACCGGGGATTGCGATGGGATTGAGCTGGTGCTGGACGATGGGCGGGTCGGTCGCTTGGTGTTTGAGTCGGCGGCGGGGACGACGGAGATTGAGTTGGCGGGACTGAGACACGAGCCGCTGCGCTTTGACTACGGAGGCTTGGACATGCAGTTGGTGGTGCAGCGCTATCCCGAGCGGGTGGAAGCGCTGGAATTGACGCTGGAGACTGTGGATCAGCCGCCGGGGGAGGGGCAGGCCGCTTATTTCGTCAAGGCCATTCAGTGCGACGGGCAGATGGCTTGGTCGAGTCCGGTGTATGTTTTGGGGTGAGGGAGGACGTTTTCAACGAGTTGCTAAGCATCTAAGAAACGTTGCCAGTCGGCAGAGAGTAGCCGAGTTTGTATTGATTCAGTTATACACGATTATGCGATTTGAGCCCTAGGGATGAACAAGAAGCTCCTGAACGAAGCGGAGATATGCGACGCCTTTATCACCCCGGCGATCATTGGGGCCGGGTGGGATCAAAGCACGCAGATCCGCCGCGAATACACTTTTACTGATGGCCGAGTTATTGTTCGGGGAAAGCTAGGCTCGCGCGGCAAGAAGAAGCGCGCTGACTATTTATTGTTTTACCAATCCAACCTACCGCTCGCCGTGGTCGAGGCTAAAGACAACAGCCATCCGGTCGGCGGCGGGATGCAGCAGGCACTTGGCTACGCCGAAGCTCTCGACGTGCCGTTCGTTTTCTCGTCCAATGGCGACGCTTTCCTGTTCCACGACCGCACCGGCCAGTCGGACTCCATAGAAAAGCAAATTGGTCTGGATGAGTTTCCAGCCCCGGACGAGTTGTGGCGGCGATACCGGGCTTGGAAAGGACTCGACGAAGAATCTGATAGGCTCGTTCGCCAGCCCTACTACGCAGACCCCGGCAAGGAACCTCGGTACTATCAGCGAGTTGCCGTTCAGCGAGCAGTCGAAGCCATTACGCGGGGACAGCGCCGAGTGCTGATGGTCATGGCCACCGGCACCGGCAAGACGTTTTCCGTCTTTCAGATTATATGGCGGCTGTGGAAAGCCGAGAAGGTCAAGCGGGTGCTATTCCTTGTGGACCGGAATATTCTCGCGGACCAGACCGTCACCAACGACTTCAAGCCTTTTGGCCCGGTGATGACCAAGGTCCGCAACCGCGATATGGACCCGAGTTACGAGATTTATATCGCGCTCTACCAAGCCGTTAGCGGCAACGAAGAGGAAAAGAACATTTACCGGCAGTTCAGCCGGGAATTTTTCGACTTGGTGGTCATTGACGAGTGCCACCGAGGTAGTGCCCGCGAGGCCAGTGCGTGGCGGGAGATCCTCGATTATTTTGAGCCAGCCATCCAACTCGGCCTTACGGCGACGCCGAAGGAGACCACCGAGGTTAGTACGCTCAGTTATTTTGGCGATCCTATCTATACCTACAGCCTCAAGCAGGGCATTGACGACGGCTTTCTCGCGCCGTTCAAGGTCGTGCGCATTGACCTCGACAAGGATTTGCAGGGCTGGCGGCCCCCGGCGGGCATGACCGACGACCTCGGCCAAGAGATCGAAGATCGCATCTACAACCAGCGCGATATGGACCAGGTGCTGGTCCTGAACGAGCGCACCCGGCGCGTCGCCCAGAAAGTCGTCGAGTATATGTTGGAGACCGACCCCTACGGCAAGACTATCGTCTTCTGCGAGAACATTGACCATGCCGAGAGGATGCGTTCGGCACTGGTCAACGAGGTCGCCAAGTGCCTGCCGCAGGAAGTTCGTAATGCCTCAAAGTTCGTGGTCCGCATGACTGGCGACAGCGAGGATGGCCGGCTCGCGCTCGACGACTTTATTCACCCCGAGCGGCGCTACCCGGTCATCGCTACTACCTCGAAGCTGTTGACGACCGGAGTAGATGTAAGAACTTGCAAACTTATCGTGCTTGACCAGCGCATTGAGTCGCTTATTGAGTTCAAGCAGATCATCGGGCGGGGCACCCGCATTCACGAGGACGCGGGCAAGTTCTGGTTTACCATCATGGACTTCAAGCGGGCGACTGAACTGTTTGCCGACCCGGATTTCGACGGGGAGCCGGTTGTCGTCTATGAGCCTGACAGTGGCGATTCCATTACGTCCGATATCGTCGATGCCGATGGAGATGATGTCAGCGACACGGACGATCCAGCAGTGGAGGGTGCGACGCGATTTGTGGTTAGCGGCGTCGAAGTGAAGGTCTGGGCTGAGCGCGTCCAATACTTGGACCAGTATGGCAGACTCATCACCGAGTCGCTGGTTGACTACACCCGGAAGACTGTTCGGAAGGAATACACCACGCTGGCCGACTTCTTGCGGCATTGGTCCGATGCTGAGCGGAAAGCAGCGGTAATCGACGAGTTGCGCGAGCAGGGCGTGCTGTTTGAGGAGTTGCGTGAGCAGGTCGGTCGGGACTTGGACGCCTTTGACCTGATCTGTCATGTGGTCTATGGTCAGCCTCCGCTCACTCGGCGAGAGCGGGCTGAGAACGTGAAGAAGCGGGACGTATTTACCCGCTACGGCGAACAAGCCCGCGCCGTGCTCGACGCTCTGCTCGATAAGTACGCGGACGAAGGGTTGGTCTCGGTCGAAGACTTGGGAGTCCTGCGCGTGCAGCCGCTGTCCGACCTTGGCACACCCATAGAGTTGGTTCGGCATTTCGGCGGTAGGAACGAGTACATTGCCGCCGTGCAGGAGCTTGCAGAGGCTCTCTACGATACTGCCGCCTAGTGCGACTTGCAATCAATACGCAATACCACATCTTCATCTTAATCGTGATAATCAGCACACATTCTGGAGGATAGTATTATGGCTACACATGATGACAACCTAACCGATGTTCGGACGATCAAGGCATCTGAGTTCAAGACCAAATGCCTCAAGCTGATGGACGAGGTTGCCGATAGCGGCGTCGAGATTGTCATTACCAAGAACGGTCGCCCCGTGTCGCGCCTCGTACCCTATCGCGACGAGGAACCGACAATGTTTGGCCGCAATCGAGACCAGATACGGATACTCGGGGACATTATTTCTCCTCTGGAAGTTGACTGGGATGAGGAAAGAGAACTGGCACTCATCCAAGGGAAAAACCCAGACAAGCCATGAGTGGAAATAACGACTTCAAAATCTGGGGCGAACCGTTGATTCTTCTTGACACCCATGTTCTTCTGTGGATGGAGTCCGGCAATGAGCGGCTGGGATCGAATGCTCGCCAAGCAATAGACCACGCTTGGGAAGTGGGAGAAGCCGCTGTTTCTGCGATCTCATTCTGGGAAGTCGCTATGCTAGAGAGCAAGGGCCGACTGGAACTTAAGCTAGACCTCCAAGCATGGCGGCTCGATCTTCTACAGCGAGGGCTAGTGGAAGTTGCCGTTGACGGCGGAACGGCGCTTCGTGCGGGCCAACTTGTCGGGATACATGGTGCCCCGGCGGATCGCCTGATAATTGCCACCGCATTAGCCGGCTACCAGTTGGTGACGGCAGATATGCACATTCTCAATTGGTCTGGTGCGCTAAATCGTCTCCGAGCCAAGGACTAACTGCCGTGGCTCTATCTACCACCATCAAGTCCATCCAAGACATCATGCGCAAGGACGTGGGAGTCGATGGCGATGCCCAGCGCATTGGTCAACTCGTCTGGCTGCTGTTTCTCAAGATATGGAACGACCGTGAGCAGGAATTGGAACTGCTTGAAGATGACTTCGCGTCTCCGTTGGTTGACGTAACTTGGATGGAGGAAGGGGAGACCCGCACGGCAGAAGACCTGCGCTGGAGTGCTTGGGCCGCTGACCGGGAAGGTGCCACCGGCGACAGGCTGCTCACCTTTGTCAACGATACGCTGTTTCCTGCGTTTAAGGGCATGGAGGTCGAGCCGCCAAGTGCGGAAGAGGATGTGCGGATGAGTCGCCGCCGCTTGGTGCGCGGCGTCTTTGAGGACGCTTACCAGTACATGAAGTCTGGCATTCTGCTGCGGCAGGTGGTCAACAAGATCGAGGAAGACATTGACTTCAACGACGCTACGAACCGGCACTTGTTCGGCAACATCTACGAGCAACTGCTCAAAGACCTCCAGAGTGCCGGGAATGCTGGCGAATACTACACGCCACGAGCGGTGACTCAATTTGCGGTTGACATGATCAATCCTCGCCTTGGGGAATCTGTCCTCGACCCGGCCTGCGGCACCGGCGGCTTTTTGTCCTGCGCCATTGAGCACATTCGCCAGCAGGACGTGAAGACGCCAGCGCAAGAGGCGCAGCTTCAGGCCAGTATCCAAGGCGTGGAGAAGAAGCCCCTGCCGCACCTGCTGTGTACTACGAATATGATCGTGCATGGTATTGATGTGCCGACCGGCATTCGGCACGACAACACGCTCGCCCGGCCCTTACGCGACATCAGTATGCGCGACCGGGTCGATGTGGTGCTTACCAATCCGCCCTTCGGCGGCATGGAGGAGGACGGCATTGAGCACAATTTTCCGCGTGAGTTCCGCACCCGTGAGACCGCAGACCTGTTCTTGGTGCTGATCGTCGAGTTGCTCAAGCCCGGTGGCCGGGCTGCGGTGGTGCTGCCGGACGGCACGTTGTTCGGCGAGGGAGTGAAGACGCGCCTGAAAGAGCGTCTGCTCACCGAGTGCGAGTTGCACACCATCGTGCGTCTGCCCAACGGGGTGTTTGCGCCGTACACCGGCATCAAGACTAATGTGTTGTTTTTCGAGAAGGGGAGGCCCACCACCGAGGTTTGGTACTACGAGCATCCCTACCCAGAAGGCTACAAGTCCTATTCCAAGACCAAGCCGATGCGGATTGAGGAGTTTGAGCCGGAGAAGGGGTGGTGGGACAAGCGGGTTGAAAACGAGTTCGCTTGGAAGGTTGGTATTGACGAGATCCGCGAGCGCGACTTTAACCTCGACATCGCCAACCCCAACTCAGTTGAGGGAGGCTACGGCGACCCGGATGAACTGCTGGCGTTGTACGAGAAGGAACGAGTGGCAGCGGCAGAAGTGCGGGAGCAGTTGAAGCGGGCGTTGGCTGAGGCATTGGAGCGGACGGGATGACGCCGGGGGAGTTTATTGCAGCGTTTGATGTGATAGCGGAGGCACCGGGGGGGATTGAGCGGTTGAGGGAGTTGGTGCTTCAGCTTGCGGTGAGAGGGCGGCTGGTGCCGCAGGATTTGGGGGAGGAGCCGGCGTCGGAGTTGCTGGAACGCATTGAGGACGAGAAATTCCGGTTGTTCAGAGAGGGAAAGCTCAGAATGCCGAAGCCGTTACGCCCAATAGCAACGGAGGAGGCTCCATTTGAGATTCCTGACCAGTGGGAATGGGTTCGCTTGGGGGACATTACAAACAGCCGTCTTGGAAAGATGCTCGACAAATCCAAGAACAAAGGTCCCTACCGTCGGTATCTACGGAACGCGAATGTCCAATGGTTTCGGTTTGATCTCTCAGATGTGCTTGAACTGCGGCTTGAAGATACCGAGCTAGAGGAGTATTCGGTCAAAGAAAACGACCTAATTGTGTGTGAGGGCGGTGAGCCGGGTCGGGCGGCTGTATGCGGGCTGGATGTTGATGGAATGGTCTTTCAGAAGGCCCTGCATCGTGTCCGACCTTGGTGCGGTATCAGCACTTGGTATCTTGCATATCTCCTGCGCTGCGACACGTGGTCACAGCGCATCAACACCCTCTTCACAGGAGCTACTATCAAGCATTTGACTGGTAGAGCACTGGCGACTCATATGGTGCCCTTACCGCCGCTCTCTGAACAACACCGCATCGTCGCCAAGGTCGATGAGCTTATGGGGCTGATTGACCGATTGGCGGTTGCACGGCGTAGCCGAGAGGACTGCCGTACCGCAGCACGCGACTCAGCCCTCGCCGCGCTTCGCAATGCCGCTACCCCTGAAGATGGACAGGCCGCTTGGACGCGCATTGCCGAGCGGATGGACGACTTGTTCACTGCTCCCGCTGATTTGGCTCCGCTACGCGAGGCCGTGCTTCAGCTTGCAGTGCGGGGGCGGTTGGTGCCGCAGGATGCGGATGACGAACCGACAGGCAAGTTGGTTGCCAAGTTGGAGGCGGGTAAGGAACAGCTCCTTGAAAAGAAAATAATCACCAAATCTCGCTATTCCTGTGGAGTCCCTGTTGAACAAGGACCCTTTGAAATTCCCGAAACTTGGCAGTGGTTTCGCCTCGGTGATGTCAGTGCGATAGTTGGGGGAGGCACTCCGAGAAGCGGGGAGTCTTCTTTTTGGAGTGATGGGCGGGACATTCCTTGGCTTACGCCGGCGGATATGAGAGGACAGCCCTCTCGTTACATCTCTCGGGGAGAACGCGACATCACATCCGAGGGACTCAGCAGATCGTCCGCTCAGATGCTACCGGCAGGTTCGGTGCTGTTTTCGAGTCGGGCACCGATTGGACATGTTGGTATCGCAGCTAATCCACTCAGCACCAACCAAGGCTTCAAGTCCTGTGTGCCCTATATCTCGGCCATGTCGGATTATCTGTACGTATTTCTCAAATACGCCGGGCCGGGCATTGATGAACAAGCATCGGGGACGACTTTCAAAGAAGTGGCGGGTAAAGAATTCGCGCTTATTCCGGTGCCGATCGCACCCCTCGCCGAGCAACACCGCATCGTCGCTAAGGTCGATGAGCTTATGAAGCTGATTGATCGGCTGGAGAGGCACCTTGTCTCCAAAGAGGAATATCACGAAGCCTTAGCTGCTGCCGTCAGTCAATTCAAGGGTATGGAGTAAGCTACCGATTATCTTGAATTGGGATTACTGGCGAATATACCGCTCGATTCCGGCAACGTCCCCTTGTCCTTTGACGACATTACAGTAGTAGCAGTCAGGTGTACATTTGACTGTTCGCCGCCCGACCGTGCCACGATCTCCTCGGTAATCGAGATGATTGTTTGGCTGCCGAATGCCAGTTACAGCCGCCATAAACTCGGTGACCCCGAGGGAGGCGACAACACCGTTTAGCGAAACGACCGAGGGGCCGATTTCATCAAGGTTGCGGCGAGGAATTCCATAGACGGCATCTTCGTTATCGAGTATCTCCTCCGTCGAGAGGTACCGACGCACTTCGGTTTCGCAAAGAAGCTCTTGGCAATATAGACATCCATTATCGCCAGTCACAAACGTGACGCGACCACCATAATAGTTCGGCTCTGGTACGTCTGATGCCAAGTCAAAGTAGGGTCTTTCGTATGCAAGGCAGGTCTCGTTCAACACAAACCGGACACCGTCCGAATCCACGCATCCAAATACGTAATCAGAATCGCGTAGTGCCTTCAAGGCAGTAGATGAGGGGAAGCAGTCGCTAATGACAGACACTTTAGTTGATGGGTCGATGAGTTTCGAAAGCCTTTGACCTAACTCAACCTTAAACGATCCTGGAATAGGATCGTCGTGCCAAGCGCCGATGTAGCGATTACGGTTCGATGCTGACAGCTCTTCGTGATCGATGAGGGTAAGTTCTTCAACACCGAGCAACGCAAGTTGCTGAACGACATGCGTCCCGAGGCCACCGACACCGACAATGGCTACCCGTGTGCGGCTTAGGGTTTGCTGCCCCTCCTTACCAAATAGCCGTTCGTTGCGATCAAAGCGATTATCAGTATCCATGGTCTGGTACCATCTCCTCAAAGAAGCATTTGTTGGCCTATGTAGGACTGTTTCGACACGAATACCGGAAAGTGGTCTTGGCTCAGTTGGTTCCTGTGTCCAGACCAAAGCATCGAATCCGGTTGGAGCGACGACGATGGCTATATAAGGACGGCGTTGTAGTCGCCATCGCATATGCGGCACCGTCTCCTGTAACCCCCACAGGTCCGACGACGAGAATGCCGCTGACAAAGCCTCGGGATGTGAATGAAGCTCCACCAGAGTCACGCCATAGTCATGGGCACGCTTGATAAGGGCACGGCGACAGGCATCGGTGAGTTCAAGGTAGTCGTCGTACTGTGCGGCAAAATCGTCAGGCCCAAGAAGCGCCTTATCGATTGCTTCGAAGATTAGATCCCCGTTAGCGGGTCGGCTAGTGCAGAACAGGAATGCAGCTTGTTCGAGCGACGAGTGAACTGGCAGCAGGTGATCCCACAGGGCTCGGTGCAAGTCCGGCGTCAAGTCAAGGATATGGGCGGTCATTTTCCCTCCTCGAAGCGATTGACGAAGCTACGCACCCAGCCCCAAAGGTTCGAGCCGGTCGTGAGATCGGCTGTTGGTCGCCAATTTTCTATGTACCAGGACAAGAAGCGCCAAGTGCCCGTAAAGGGCGGTTGGTGTGGCGCAGGATGCTCGTCCGGGAAATGACCTTCGTACATTAATTCTGCGGGCACATAGAACCCATACGGTGCTGTGCCAGGATAACCCTGTGTAATCGAGAAAGCCACTATCGTCGTATCCGACGACCAGTTGGGAGCCGCACGTACCGCCTCCACTCTAAACCAGTGAATGTCCGAGGTTTTGATATATTCGACTGCATCGTAGTGTCGGCGGAGCAGAGCAAGCTCCTCGTTGATCCGCGCCTCCATACTCATCCACGTTTCCAGCAGAGCTTCTTGCCATAGGCCACACCAGGCTTAAGGGTGACGACCTCATGCGGCGAGAGTTGGCGTTCATTCTGATCCGCATCGACTTCAATGACACCTTCAGAAGGGGCCCAGCCGCCGATTTCCGCGATTTCCTCAGTCGTAATCGTGCTTTTGGGCCAATGGTGCTCTTTATCCTCAATGCACAACAGAAAACTCGGTGCCGTACGAAACCGCTCCAAGTCTTCGCCCGTGAGAGACACGCTTTCATCGTCGGCAATGAGGCGGTCTGCCGCGTCCCGCTGTTCCAGCCATAGCCCATGAGTTGCGACATCGACTCTAGCCAGCGCTTTCATAACTCTCCCCAGAATCGTTGGAGACCCCCACATAAAGCGACGGTCGTTCATTACGAAGAGTAAAATTCTGTCGCTACAGAAGGCGATGAACCGCTCTACGCCTCTGGGGAAGAGGTCCACGGTTTCATCCAGACGGATTTCCTCCAGATCCCCATCCTTCAGCCAAGCGAAGAGAAGGTATTCCGTGGCTGGATACAGACCGGCCTTCTCAAGAACTTGCCGACCGGTCGGAATCGGGTCGTCGATCAGTACGCCTTGGAATTTGAGGTCGGTGTCGCCGACCGTGATGAGGTACGGCCCGTGCTGGCGGGGTGCCCGCCCTTCCGCGATGCAGGCGGCGATGTCTTCGATGTTGTCCACTTCATTGATCGTCATAGTAAATCTCCCTAATTAGGTGGTATTTGCTCGTAGCAGTTCGGCCACTTGCGTTCAAAGCCGACTCCATGCTATCCTTAGTTAAGAAGAATAAAAGGCCTCGATATTTCTGTCAACCCTTCATGTCGAAATCGCTATGAAAAAAAAATTAGCTAAACCATCTGAGGTCTTCAAGGATCGCCTTCGGACGGCGCGGGAGACCCTCCGTGAAATGACCCAAGCTGATCTTGCTAGAGCAATCGATCTGCCGCCCAGCTCCATCGCGCATTTCGAGAGCGGAGCGAGAAAGCCCTCATTTGACAATCTCCGAAAACTAGCCAACGCGCTGAACGTGACGACCGATTACCTCGTTGGTCGAGCGGATGATCCCAACGTCGCGGAGTCTGCTGACCCGCTTTATAGGGACGTTGTGAATCTCACGGGACGGAATCGCAGGACTGCTGCGGATTTTCTCCGCTTTCTCGCTGAACAAGACCGGAAGCAGCGTGAGGGCGATCAATGAATCAAGTACTTGATTACCGTCAAAAGTTGCTAGTGAGACAGGCCGAACAGTTGCTCCAAGACGAAAACCTTTTGGAGTTGCCTGTTGATCTTGAAGCCTTGGCCCAGACCCGTGGGATCCTCATTCAGAAGATGGATTCAGCCGAGGAAGGCGTTTCGGGTATGCTTCTGCGTCATGGCGATACCTTCGGGATCCTATACTCTACCCGAATTCCAAACATAGGATTTCAGCGATTTAGTATCGCCCACGAACTCGGCCACTACTTTATTGACGGCCATTTAGACCAAATTCCATTCGACGGCGGTATGCATAGCTCTCGGGCAGGCTTCGTCTCCGGTGATCACTATGAACGCGAGGCTGACCACTTTGCGGCTGGTCTCCTGATGCCGACTACACCCGTTCGCGGAGTCATTGACGGGACATCCGAGGGACTGTGCGGTATCGAGGATGTTCAACAGAAAGCGAATGCCTCTCTCATTGCTGCGGCCATCCGCTATGTCGGGCTGACAGACGTGGCTGCGACCATCATCGTCAGCCGCAAGGGCATAGTTGATTACTGCTTTATGTCTGAGACCATGAGGTCGTTGAAAGAAATGGCTTGGCTCCGCAAAGGTACGCCGGTCCCGTCAGATACCGTTACGGAATCTATTATAGACAAATCGGAAGAAGAGCAGTACGAAGCCCGTGCCGAAGGGGAGGTCGATATCACGACTTGGTTTGGCGGCCGAAGGTCAGTCCCCGCATGGGAGGAAGTAGTCGGGCTTGGAAGCTATGGGCGTATATTGACGGTTCTCACGTGTCCAGATCTGGTTGATGAAGTCTATATGGACGAGGACGAAGACTCTGACGAGGCGTTGGAGGAGAGTTGGACCCCTCGGTTTCGGCGCTGAGCCAACAGTGGAGCGAGGTGCGAGTTTTTAATCCGAATCTGGCCGCGCTTGGGACTAGCGACTGACTAGTGCCGCTTGGAGGCAGTTAAATCGAGAGTTGCCCAAGGTATGCCTCACCGAATACGTCTCGCTCCCTGTCTCAACACATCTTCCGCGATCCTTGCGCCCGTCTTATTTGGTCCAGCGAAAATTAGATAGTACAATGGATGCCCGCTAGTGCTGCGGACCTCCCGTGCTGTCGATACGCAGCGAAAAACCTTCTTGAGCCGCTCGCGATACCACTTCACGAGGACATCGCCAGAGTTTTGTTTCTTAGTGATGTTCTCTCCAAACATATCATGAGCACGCTCGTAGAGCAGATTATACCATTCGTCCGTCCCGAAGTATTGATCGAGCTTATTGCGTTCTTTAGAGGTGAATTGCCCACTCCTTTTGAGCAGGCGCTGAATGGCCATGCCTACGGGGAAATTTATGAAAACCTCAATAGCCTCAGTTTTGCCTATTTCGATAATGGTGTCCCAAGGTACCTGCATACCAAAAGGATCCAAAAAGATGACCCCACGCCACTCAGTCCATTGAATCTTATCTAGCAATTCTCGCAGATATTCATTGCAGTCCTGCTTTCGCAGGTGAATCCGTCGGTTCGGACTGCCGTAGTTCGTCTTTAGCCTCTCAAGTTGATCTAAACGTTTTCTAGCGATTTCAATGAATACGTAGTCCGTAAAGGGGTTTTCCAATTCCAGAGCGACACGCGGAGAGCCGCTAATGTACTCAGTTTCACCGGTATCTTGCCCAACATGATCGGAGACCTCAAGTAGCAATTTTTGAGCGGAATCGTCCGTTTGTTGTTGGCGGATTTTAAGCGTTCCCGGTCCCGCAAAGGCATCGATATAAAAGTAGCCCTTGAGCCATTGCTGCTTACTGAGAATGGTTGTGTAGGCGTGGAGATATTTGCGGAGATACTCCAGTTTTTCCTGCACCCAGGGGCCGACAACCATTGGCTCATTTGCATCATCGGCTGGCGCACCAGCCACTTGTAACGGCTCGCCAAGCCCCGGCCCCATCTCCACTTCTGGATACTCCAACCACTGCCGTCCATCGAGCGTATTCCCACCCGCTTTAGGTGTGCGCCCACCCCATTGCTTAAAAAAGAAGGCGACGCGCTGGGTCTGACACTGGTCGCGCAAGGCACGCACCCATTCTGCTCGCACCGGACGCGCTCCCGGCCCACTCTCGCCCCCGGCGATTACCCAATGAATATCCTCCAAGTCCACCGAACCTATCGGACCGAGCAACGGCTCGAAGGAAACGAAACGCACAGAGGCGTTGGTCTGTTGCAGGTGCCGCAGGCGCGTCAAAGCCGCGTTGTTTTCGACAGACACGCCGAGCCAGATATGCGGGGGAGCCGCTTGGTCCCGGTAGCGCTCTTGGACGAAACGGCGCATTAGCGAACTGCGCTTGGTAAGCACCTGATAGACGTGCCAATCGGCGCGCTCCATGGTGTCGAATACGCGCTCTATGTACTCGGTGGGAATGTCCTTGTGGAAGAGATCGCTCATCGAATTGACGAAGATGAGCTGGGGACGCCGCCAGTGCATGGGTTGTTCAAGGCGCTTAGGGCGAAGGGTCAGGTCGAAGCCCGACTCGAAAGGGTGTCCCTCGACGCCGCGAAAACGCTCGGAAAGGCGCTCGGCATAGCAATGGTCGCAACCGGCGCTAACCTTCGTGCAGCCGGTGACCGGGTTCCAAGTGCTGTTAGTCCACTCAATGGTGCTTTTGCGAGACATGAGAGACCTCTATGTAACCAAGATTATAACTGAACATAAGTATAGTTATTTCCCGATCAAACATCAAGATGGCTCTATGGCTGACCTGCGTCATTGGCCGTCCTCGCGGTGGAAACGGCGCTTGATTTGCTCAAAGCCAAGGAAACTGAGCCAACATCTAGCAGGACGAGAGACCGACTTTTCGGGACTTGCTAGGGAGATGCTTGTCCTCGACAATAAATAGTTGAAAGCAGCGATGGAAAACGGAGCGATCACAGAGGTTATCTGCGATGCGTAAACAGTACAAAAGCGAGATACTAGCGGCCGTACATGAGACCGCCCTTGGGCTTCACGAGGCGGGCGTCCTGAACAAAGTGACCATGAAGACGTTCGACGAGGGGTGCCTGGCGCTGGTCGAAGCGTTGGAACCGGAACAAATCCGACAATTCCGCTGCGATTTATTGGCTACCGAACAGCGGGGCCTAAGCTGATCATAGCGATAGAGATTCGCAAAACAGAGGTATTCGCCAATTGGTTTAACAGTTTAAGAGATCGCAGGGCAAAGGCTCGCATTCAAGCTCGGATCGATCGCTTAGAATTGGGGCATTTTGGTGATGTAGCCCCAGTTGGAGAAGGAGTTAGCGAATTACGTATTTTTTATGGCCCTGGCTACAGAGTCTATTTCGTGAAGCGTGGCTCAGTAGTTATTATTCTCTTATCTGGAGGTGCCAAGAGCACCCAAAATTCAGATATTGTCAAAGCCAAAGAGATGGCCAAGCAATTGGAGACCTGAGTTATGACTATCAATACTACTCGCTGGGATTCAGCAGAGTACCTCAAGACGGAAGAAGATATACAATTATACTTGGAAGCATGCCTTGAGGAAGCTGGAGATGATCCCGCCTTTATAGCCCATGCCTTGGATATAATCAATCGCGCCAAAGATATGAATCAGCTAGCGACGAGTATTAAACAAGGATTGATTGAAGCGATCGAGCACGCGGCAGGTCAGCCAAGTCAGGCCGTCGTACATCCTCCACGGACCATCGATGTGAAAGCCATCCGGGAGCAAGTCGGGATGACGCAAACGGCCTTTGCAGCCGCATTTGGTATTAGCCTCAGCACCCTGCGTCACTGGGAGCGAGGTGATCGGACTCCTAAAGGACCAGCACGGGTATTGCTGCATGTAGCGGCTCGCGAACCTCAGGCGGTTTTGCGAGCCTTGGGAAAAGCGAGTTAAAGACCACTCGACATGCTGTTTGGCTCTTCTTCACCATCCTCTGATTATCGGGATGAATACTCTAAAGTGACGCAAGCAGATTTGGACCGTGCGGTATTCCGCGTTGGACTCAAGCCTGTGCCACGTAAGCAACGCATCGCCAGAGAGAGGACGGCAACCATGGCTATCCCCAATCCCATAATCAAGTTTACCTACGAAGACTACCTGAATGCGCCAGAAGACAAGCGCTACGAGCTTTTGGACGGAGAGTTGGTTCCGATCCCTGCCCCTGGAGAACGTCACCAGAGCATTTCCATCCTGCTAGGATCGAAATTGGTTCAATTCGTATCTGAGAATAGCTTGGGGCGGGTCTATCAGGCTCCCTTCGACGTGGTGCTATCGGACGTGGACGTGGTGCAGCCCGATCTGCTGTTCGTCTCCAATGAGCGCGACCACATCATCACTCCCGCGAACATTCAGGGTGCGCCGGACTTGGTCGTCGAAATCCTATCCCCCTCCACAGCCGAACGCGATAAGACGTTCAAGCGTGCGCTATATGCCAATCACGGTGTGAACGAATACTGGATGGTGGACACTACCGAAAAAGACATAACGGTCCTGCTGCTCGGCGAGAGCGGATACGAGGTTGTGGACACCTACGGCGAAGGAGCGACCTTGACTTCTCCGACATTGCAAGGCTTCGCGCTGAATATCGGCGACCTATTTTGAGTGGCTGGAGGTTACAATGCCAAGGGTTAGCGGCATCCAAGGGCCGTATCGATTCTTCTTTTACAGCTTTGACTGTCAGGAACCTCGGCATGTGCATGTCAGAAGAGAAAAAAGAACATGCAAATACTGGCTTGAACCCATTGCATTGTGCAAAAATTACGGGTTCTCTCCCCATGAGCTGAATGAAATTCGGCGGTTGATCCAATCGAACTACGTGATAATTTTGGAGGCTTGGCGTGAACACTGTGAATAATACGGAACCTCGCATCAAATCCATCAGGATTACTGAGGACTTGATCATCGCTGACTTGTTCGATGGTCGAACAATCAGTGTGCCACTCGTTTGGTCTTGGCGGCTTTCCGAGGCAACCCCCGCTCAGCGTGAAAACTATGAATTTATCGGCGATGGGCAGGGCGTTCACTGGCCGGATATCGATGAAGACATCAGTGCAGAAGGCATGTTGATGGGCACACCTGCACAGCCCGCCAAACAGCGTGTGTAACTCAATCTTAGTGGGCTGGTGCTAGTCAGCGAATTCTACAGGGACAGGCCGTTTATTTTGTCAAGGCCATTCAGTGCGACGGGGAGATGGCTTGGTCGAGTCCAGTGTACGTGTTAGCCCGTTAGTTGGTAAACCTGTCCTCGTTCCACGCCTTTAGCCAAGACGTCTTCAATCGCAGGCACAAACTTCTCGGTATCCTCCAAACGATTGCTCTTTGATACCAACAAGATCACAGCAAGATTATACCGGGGTAAATGCTGTTGGTACTCCATGTTCCGGTCCATCGTTACCAGCACATCAAACTCCTGCTCTGCTGCCTCTAGCAGATCTCCGTTGCGCATACCGGTCCATCCCATATCACGGACGGAAAAAACCTCGTGCACGTCACTAAACACGCGAGCTATACGCCAATTGAGTTGCTCGTCAATCAAGACGCGCATCAGGGTGAAGGCTCTTGCGGCGTGCTCCCTAAGGCTTCGGCCAGAGCCAATTCGAGGAATGCCTCGGCTTGCTCGCGGCTTACGCTTGGGAAGCCGTCGAGGAATTGCTCAAGGGAGTCACCGGCCTTCAGGTGAATGATAAGGCTATCTACGGGAACCCGGGTGCCCGTGAACACGGGAGTCCCCCCTATGATCTCGGGATCAGAGTGGTAAATTTGCTGTTTGTCCATTTTGTCATCTCACAGGGTTATTTCTTTTTAAGATGACTCTGCACCGCATAGTGGGCAAGCTTTTACTTCTTTACCAAAGAGGTAAGCGCGGTTTTTGCCATCTCTCTCGCCGTTCTTAGCAGATCGCGTTCTTCCGGCTCAAACCAGCCCAGTCCCACCCCTCCAACTAGAAATAAAACTCCAAAAACCGCACCCGAAATAATTATGTTTGAAACAGCAGAATCAAAGAGTAAAAAAAACGATGCGCACACGCCAATCCCACTATTGAATAGGACAAGTTTGCCCAGTGTGCTCCAGGGCAGGATGGTCCTCAAGGGGGTCCCGAGGACCCTCGAGGCTTTCCACATATAGTAGCCAACCTGACAATACGTACTGCAAACCAAACCTATGGCGGGTCCAAAGGGGCCTACCAAAGGAATCAGGGCAAACCCCACAACTACCGCTATAAAAAGGTCCAGAACCGTTCCGAAGAGCACGCTGCCGGCTCTGTCTGCCGCCAACAATACTAGGCCGGCAGTTGATACACGACATAGTAATATCAAGGTAAATACGCGAAAATAATCTCCACTGACACGGTAGGATGCGCCAAACAAGAGGCTCATTAGATCAGGACCTACTACAAATGAAAATGCCGCAAGTGGAAAAAGAAAAAAAGCGATCCTTCTAGCAGCAAAATGCATAAGGCTTACAATATAGTGAGTATCTTTCCTATGATAGGCACCTCTAAGCTCAGGTTGTAAAACCACGAACATCGAATCAACTAGAATTCCAACAACAGGCAACTCCCAGGCTCCATTGTAGTAATATGCAAAAGTACTGGCGTTAAAATAGGGGAAATAGGAAGTAGAGAGGATAAAGAGCAATTTGTCGGAGAATTTGGTCAGCACTCCAACACCTTCCCTCAGGCCAACAGGCCAAATATAGCGAAGTTGTTTGTGCAGCCAATCTCGGCGAAAGCGAAACGAGTAGGGCCGAAGCATCTTCCACAATGTAAAAAAAACAACGATAAAGCGAGACATTACGGAGAGGCTTAAGCCTATAAAAATCCACTCTAGGGACTTTCCGACAAAGTATCCCAACAAGACCGCGGACAGATGAATCAACGAGAAAAAAATCAGAGAAATTGCCAACCATTTGGGCTTGTTATAGACAATTAGGAAGGCTTCCCAAAAACCACAAACAATCAGCCCGAAACCAATAGCCGCAATTGGAAGCAGGGGAACTATATCCGGGCCAATTCCGAACAAAGTGGAGCGATAAGCGACCCCAAATCCCCCGATACATCCTAAAAACAGGAAGGCCATACACAGGTTCAGGAGGACATGCTGCAACATGAGATTGTTGCGTTCCTGCCCGGAGAGTGGAGGTATAAAAAAATTTATGCTTACAGGTAGCCCAAATAAAAAGAGTGGAATAGCTACATTTAAAAGAACCCAAATTTGCTGGTAATATCCATAATCAGTGGGAGGTAGATTACGGGCCAAAATGACATTGACCAGAAGGAGAGCAGAAATACCTGCGAGGCGTCCAAGTGTTACCCAACCGATTCGGCGAGTGAGGCTTGGTGACGCTGCGTCTATTATCAGTTTATCTTCCACCAAAATACTTTGCTGGAGGTGATTCTATTTGGCTTCGGCTTCTAAGATATAGGGCATGAAAGCACAGACGTACAGGCCAACGACGTTCATTTGTGCGACCCGTTGCTCCAGCACCCATTCCACGTGCCGGGAGGCTTCATAACATCTATAATCGCGGAGTTGGCTCGGACACCTATTTAACAAGGGGAAGGCCTCCTTCACTTTTTGTTGCAAAAAATCGCTTGTGCTATTGGAACTCAGGATTGCCACTGGATTTTCGTAGCCTTTCAGGCTGCTTTTGAATATCCTCTTGCGATATTTTTTGTAGTCGAATGCTTGGACGAGTTGATGCATCATTCCTACCAATGATTCATGTCCAAAGTGATTGACTAGCTCATTTTGCAAACTGATCCTAGTGTTTTCAATGGTTTGCAATTTTTCCAAATCTCCCGCAAACAACCTGTTCTTAAGGACATTGGCATACCCGTACTGATGAATCTTATACTCCATCTTCAGGTTCATAAAACATTCCATAATCCCTTTTTCATAAAAGGGAAGATAGGTGTGAAAACCCATGTAGTTGTATTTACATACCGAGTTGACGATGTATTTTTTTTGTCTGTGTTCTAGGTTCCATCTTTCGGCACAAGCGACCAGATCTCCTTTATTGTCGGTCAAGATTTCTTCCAAACTCTGTTGTATTTTATTTTTTATGAGATTTTGAAAATCTCTATTCGAGGTCGCAGTCAAACTGAAGTGCTTTACAAAAATGTAGTGTACCAACTGTTCCACTGATTTGATCTTGAGAAGCCTTCGGTCCATATGGCCTCCGGTAAGCCAATCCCCTGTATGGCCTGGGCAGACGACAAAATTTCCCCGCGCAACGTGGTTCATTGCCAACCAATCAAATTCTTCAGGCAAACTCCTCCCCTTGTATGTGGATCGCACCATCTCCTTGAAGCCCGCATCATCAAAATAGCGATCTCTCGCCGACCAGGTAACAGGGTATGTTGCGTGTTGAATATCTAGCTCGGAGCAAACCCTCTTGGCGATAAGGAAGTCTCTTTCCGTCCGAAGTCCGTAGGTAAAAGCCCTGATAGGTGATTTCTTCTTCAGGGCTACAGCCAGTATCGTGCGCGAATCCAATCCACCGCTGAGAGGCAGAAAATAGAAAGTGTCGGGGTGGGAAAGTTGAGGCAAGAATTTCAAAAAAGCAGCTTCTAATACCGCCGGGTCAGCCTCGTAAAGGGAACGTGGGTTATATTTGAACCAAGTCTTGGTGCATAGAGATTTCGTGGTCAGATCGTACTGGTACAGAACACCTGAAGCACATTCTCGGACATGGGCATATACAGTTTCATCGCCTGTTGTATATCCAGAAGCAAGCAGGCAACAAAAGGCTTCATCCGAGTAAGATGGGTTGGGGACACGTCCGCAAGGATCGTCGTAAATATTGAAATTGGGCTCCAACTGGTAGAAAAGGGAACCTCCCCCAAAATGATCTACTCCAAAGGAAATCAGATCGTTATTTTTTACTATGTAGAAATATGAACCGTTCAATTCCTCCAAGATTTGGCCTATATCATTTCCCCTCAGCCGCTGCCCGAAAAAATCGCCTGCTTCTTTTCCAAGGAGCAGGCGGTCTGCCACGACCAGATATCCCTCGAAAATATATCCTCTGGTCTCTAGGTCGCTTTGATTGGCTTTGCCGAGGTGGAGGTATATTTTTGCTCCTTCTTTAGAGATACAATTCATGGCTTCATTTTAAACGAGGGGTTGATCAGCTCTTCACAAAAATTCGGCAAATCTGGCTAATTTTTTGGACATGTATAATTATGTATGATATAGATTGTTATGTCAAACCTCATCCTATTCCCCTCCACAGCGGAACGCGACAGGACATTCAAGTGCACGCTATATGCCAATCACGGTGTGAACGAGTACTGGATAGTGGATATCACCGCGAAGGATATAATAGTCCTGTTACTAGGCAAGCGGCTTGAATCACAATCCACGCTGCTGCCGGTCGCCCTTCCTACAACTCCACCCGCCGCCCGCTACGCGCCGATTCAAAAGCCGCCTCGACCACTCTAAGCGTGCCGTCGGCATGGTCGGCCATATAGGCGGGGGTCTCTTCTCCGCGCAGACATTGCTGGAAAAAGTCGATGGCCGGCTGGAAAGGCGGCGTGCCGGTCTGGAAGGTCTCGCTGCGGCTTTCATCGGAGCCGATAACCACGTCAAAGCTGCTCTCCTCACCGGGATGGTACGGAGAGGGAACAACCAGTCGGCCTTGGTCGCCAGTGATAAGGGCATGAGGTCCGCCGCGGCCCTCGAAACTACAGTACAAAGTCGCGGTGAGGCTGTCGGGGTATTCGAGGATGAGCGAGGTGGCCACATCTACTCCGGCTTGCGCGTCAAAGCGCATGTGCGCTTGGACACTAACCGGATCGGTGCCAGCGATAAAGCGCGAAAAGGTGATGGGGTACACGCCGCCGTCGTAAATGCTGCCGCCGCCCAGCGCTTTAATCAGGCGGATGTTGCTGGGGTCGTTGACGACGAAGGTCATGCCGGCGTTAATGTGGCGCAGGGTGCCGATCTCGCCGGCTGCGATGATTTCCTTGAGGCGGCGGCTTTGGGGATGGTGCATGAAGACAAAGGCCTCAAACAGCAGCACGTCGGCCTTGCGACACGCCTCGACCATTTGCCGGCCTTCGGCCGCGATGACGGCGAGGGGTTTTTCGCAAAAGACGTGTTTGCCGGCTGCGGCAGCTTTGATAGTCCATTCGGCGTGTAGCGAGTTGGGCAGCGAGATATAGATGGCGTCGATGTCCGGGTGGTCGAGCAGGGCTTGGTAACTGCCCAGCGCCACGGGAATATCGTGGTCGCGGGCAAAGGCGTCGGCCGTGGCTTGGCTGCGGCTGGCCACGGCGTGGACTTGGGCTCCGGGCGTGGCGCGGGCCGAGGGGATGAAGGCGGTGACGCCGATTCTGGCGGTGCTGAGAATGCCCCATTGGATGGGTCGTGAACTGGTCATTGGAGAACCTCCTGAGACCTGATTTTTATGTAGTTTTAACAGCATGCGAATACCCTTATATAGACCAAATAGCCCGACGAAGTAAATGCGGCCGGTTTTTCCAAGAGGCAGCCAAAGTCCCAACGCGATTGCGGACTGCCGCTGGGATACTATCTTGATCCAGCATAATCCAACAATAGAGAGGTAATCATGGCCCAGCGCAAAAAGATCGCCGCTATTATCACCGAATACCGCGTCCCGGCGCACGCCGACGTCATTGTCGGCAAGTTCATCAAGGGTTTTCCCACGGACGAGGGCATGCAGGAGCCGCAGGTGGATATCGCCTCCATGTACCTGGACCAGATCCCCGACAATGATATTGGCCTACAAGTATCCAAAGAATACGATATACCTGTGTACCAGAGCATCCCCGCGGCTCTGTGTCTGGGTGGCAGCAAATTGGCCGTTGACGGCGTAATTTCCATTGGCGAACACGGCACGTACGCCTTCAACGAGAAGGGCCAGCACCTGTATCCCCGGCGCTTTTTCTTTGAACAGATCTGCGGCGTTATGGCCACCTCCGGCCGCTCGGTGCCGGTGTTCAGTGACAAGCACCTGTCCTACAACTGGTGCGACGCCAAATGGATGTACGACCGGGCAGTGGAACTGAACGTCCCCTTTATGGCTGGCTCTTCAGTGCCCTTGGGCTGGCGCGACCCCTATCTCGAACACGAGCGGGATGCCCCCATCGAAGACGCCCTCATGCTCAGCTTTGGCGGCATTGAGTCCTACGGCTATCACGGCTTTGAGGGCCTGCAGGCCATGGTCGAGCGGCGTCGGGGCGGTGAGACCGGTCTGGCGGCCGTGCAGTGTTTGGAGGGTGAGGCCGTGTGGCAGGCCGGTGCCGACGGCCTGTGGTCGCGCGAGTTGGCGGATGCGGCTGCGGCCGTGGGCAAAACCTCGGCCGAACCCATGGAGGAGGCCTGCGAAAATCCAGCGGCCTTTCTGCTGGAATACAGGGATGGTTTCAAGGCCGCCCTGCTGCACTTGAATGGGTACGCCGAGGAATGGTCGTACGCGGCCCGCGTCAACGGCGAGGTACAGGCCACGGGCCTGCGCTTGCATGGGCCGCCCTATCCCCACTTCAGCTATTTGGGCCTCAATATCCAAGAGATGTTTCTCACGGGCCAGCCGCAGTACCCGGTGGAGCGCACCCTGCTGGTAAGCGGCGGTCTGGACGCCCTGATGGATTCGCGGCACCAGGGCCATATACGGCTGGAGACGCCGCATTTGGACGTGCAATACCAGGCCCCCGAAAACATGCCCATCCGCCCCACTGGACCTCGGCCGCAGGGGGCGAGCACAGTGCCTTTCGACAGGATTTAGGACTAGGTCCGGTACAACGGTCGCCTCGTTGCGATAGCGAAAGCGGCCTTGTCAACTCCGGTGTCTGCGCTTTGATTTGCTGCTTATGAATGATTCGCAAGAACAACTCGTCTCTGAGCCGCGCAAGATCGGCTACATCTGGATCGTCTATTTGCTGCTCTATGCAGTGGCCGTCCCTTGGTACTGGCCCGAAGGGTATCGGGGGCCGCTGATACTGGGCTTTCCGCTGTGGGTGGCGGTATCGCTGGGGGCGGTGCTGCTGTTGGCCGCTTGGACGGCCTTTGTGATCCGCCGCTACTGGATTGATGCCGAGGAGGAAGAGTGATGGGCGGCATGGTATTTGGTCCGGGCGCGCTCATCGCGGTGGGGCTATATCTGGTCTCGATGATCGGTGTGGGGTGGATTGCACGCACGCGCCGCCGCTCCAACAGCATGGCCGACTTCTATTTGGCGGGGCGCTCGATGGGCTTGCTGGTGCTTTTTTTGACGCTCTATGCAACCCAGTACAGCGGCAACACGCTCTTTGGCTACACGGGTAAGACCTATCGCATCGGCTTTGAGTGGACGGCGTCGGTGCTCTTTATGTTCTCGATCATCGTCGGCTACATGCTCTTTGCCCCGCGCTTGGTCGCGCTGGCGCACAAAGAGGGGTTTATCACTCCTGGCGACTACATTACGCACCGCTTCCGCTCGGCGGTGCTGACGCTTTTGAGCACGATCTTGATGATCTACGCGCTGGGCAACTACGCGCTGGCCCAGCTCAAGGCGATGGGCGCGGCGGTCGAAGGGATCACTGACGGCGCGATTCCCGGCAGCTATGGCATTATCGGCTTGGCAGTAATCATGGTCATCTATGAGACCTTGGGGGGGATGCGCTCAGTGGCGTGGACGGATGTCATGCAGGGAGGCGTACTGCTGTTGGGCTTCGGCATTTTGGTCTTTCTCATCCCGCAGAATCTAGGTGGTGGCTTGGGGCAGGTGGTGGCCCAACTGAGCGAAATGGATCCGCCTAAGGTGCAAGCGCCGAGTCTGGAGGGGGCTAACAAGTGGATTAGCTACGCGCTGCTGTTGGGCTGCGGGGCGGCCATTTACCCACAGGCGATCCAGCGTCTATACGCCAGCCGCTCGGTCGCGGTGCTCAAGCGCTCTTTGACCTTGATGGCCTTTATGCCGCTTACTACTACGCTGGTCGCCTTGATATGTGGCGTGACGGCCGCGGTGGTGTTGCCCGATCTGACCAAAGCCGAAAGCGAACAGGTGCTGGCCCGGCTCTGTGCGCTGGTGATGGGCGAATCCGCGCTGGGTTATTGGCTAGTGGTAGCGATTTTTGCCGCGGTGCTGGCGGCGCTGATGTCCACTGCGGACTCGGCGCTGTTGTCGATCTCGTCGATGTTTACCAAGGATATTTACCTGCCGTATTTCCGGCCGCAGGCCACGGAGGCTGAGCTGACGAAGGTGGGCAAGATTTGCTCGTGGGTCATCGTCGCCGTGCTGGTCGCCGTGGCGATTGGCACCGATGCGACCTTGGTGCGGCTGCTGGAGTTGAAGTTCGAGGTCTTGATCCAAGTTGTGCCGTGTTTTTTCCTAGGGCTGTACTGGAAGCGGCTGTCGGCGCGGACGGCGCTGATGGGCATGGTGTGCGGGCTGGCGGTGGCACTGGGGTTTACCTTCGGGGGCAAACCGATGATCTGGGGCTTTCACGCCGGGGTGATTGGTCTCGTCGTCAACACGGCGGTCTGCGCCATCGGTACCTGCTGTAAACCGGCAACATCAGACTAGAAGGAGACCTATGCGTCCAGCATCCAAGCGGTTTCTCGTCGATCTACTCAGTGCTCCCGGCCCGTCGGGTTACGAGGGGCCGGTGCGGGCGGTGTGGAAGGCCGCAGTGGAAAAGTACGCCGACCGCGTCGAGATCGATGTCCACGGCAATACCATCGGCTGCTACAACGAGGCTGGCCGCCCCAAGGTAATGTTCGCCGGGCACGCCGACGAGTTGGGCTTCCAGATCGTTTACATCGACGACAAAGGCTATCTGTACTTTGACACCATCGGTGGCTTTGACTTGCAGATCGTGCCGGGCCGCAAGGTACGCATCCACACGGCGCAAGGGCCAGTCTTGGGCGTGTTGGGCAAAAAGCCTATTCACCTGATGAAGGCCGCGGATCGGACGAAAGTACCGGACAAACACGACTTGTGGATCGACATTGGCGCAGCCGACGCGGACGAGGCGCGGCAACTCGTGGCCATCGGCGATCCGGCAACCTACGACGCCAACTTTGAAGAGCTGCGCAATGGATTGGTGGTGTCGCGGGGGATTGACAATAAGGCCGGTGCTTGGGTGGTCGCCGAGGCGCTCAGGCGGGTGAGCCGCGCCAAGCGCAAGTGCCGCGCCGCGGTGTATGCGGTGGCTACCGCGCAGGAGGAAGTGGGGTTGCGCGGGGCCAAGACCAGTGCCTACGGCATTGATCCGCTGGTGGGTATTGCCGTGGATGTTACGTGGGCAACGGACCATCCAGATATCGATAAGCGCCAAGTCGGCGAGTGCAAACTGGGCGGGGGGCCGGTCATTTTGCGCGGGGCCAACGCCAACCCAGTCGTGTACGAGCGGCTGGTACAGGTGGCAGAAAAGAAGAAAATTCCCTATCAAATCCAAGCCGAGCCAGGAGGCACCGGCACGGACGCCAACGCCATCCAGCTCAGTCGGGCCGGGGTGGCCACGGGCTTGGTCAGCGTGCCGCAGCGCTACATGCACACGCCGGTCGAGATCGCGTCTTGGGCCGATTTAGACTACACGGCCAAGCTGCTGGCCGAATTCGCGCTTTCTGTGGATGCCGAGGCTGACTTTACTCCTTGAGGAGGGAGCCATGAAAATAACGTCTGTCGATATTTGGACCGTCGTGGTGCCGACGATCCCCGGGCGGGTGCATAGCCCGGAATGCGTGCCCGAGACCGGGTGGGACCAAATGCCCAAGCACATCGTGCGCCTGAATACGGATACTGAGTTGGTGGGTTTGGGCGAGACCGGACGCGGCGAGGCGATAGAACAGGTCCGCGCAGGGGCGGCTCAACTGTTGGGTAAAGACCCCGAGCAACTGACCTTGCAGGATATTTTTGCTGGTCGCCACGATGGCACCGAGAAGTTGCCGACGGTGGGGGGTGGGCCGGCGTATGGTGCCTTTGAGATGGCGGTTTTTGACCTAGTTGGCAAGGCCCGTCAGGTGCCGGTACACGCGCTGCTGGGCGGCGCAGTGCGCGACCGAGTGCGCGCCGATTACTGGATGGGGCACCTGACGGTTGAAGACGGCAAGCGGGCGGTCGAGCGGGCACTCGCGCACGGATTTACAGGCGTCAAGATCAAGTGCAAGATCGAGGAGCCGATGGTCGAGAGGCTGAAGGCCATGCGCGAAGTGGGCGGGGTGGATTTTAAGGTGACGGTCGATCCCAACGAGCGCTTTCATACGGCCGAGCAGACCATCGAGTTGGCGCAGCAGCTAGAGGCCGTGGGCAATGTCGAGGTCTTTGAGGATCCCATCCCCAAATCCGACTTGGAAGGCTATATCCAGATCCACGAGGCCATCAACCTGCCGGTGGCCATGCACGTGGGAAGCGGACCGCAGATTATCCGCGCCATTAAGGACGAGGTCGTCGATTGTTTTAACTTGGGCGGTAGCCTCGTGGGCTTTCAGAAGAATGCGGCCATAGCGGCTGCTGCGGGCCTGCGTTGCTGGCACGGCTCGGGCAATGACTTGGGCATTGTCGATACCTCGTATGTCCACGCGGCCGCGGCTGCGCCCAACTGCACGATGGCTTCGGATTTTGTCGGGAGCTGGACCCGCGAGGACGACCTGATCGTCGAGCCGATTCCCTTTGTCGATGGATACGTGCCCACGCCCATGCAGCCGGGCTTGGGCTGCGCGTTGGACGAAAAAGCCTTGGGGCGCTACGTTCGGGGGCACGAGACAGCCGCTTGAGCGGGCAATCCATTTACCATCCTGTGCGTCGGGCATGGCGCACTTAATTCCTTATTAGAGGAGGATAATATCATGCGCAAATGGCTGGATAAAACCACGGCCTTGGTTCTGTGCGGTGCTCTAATGCTGGCCGCCTGCGGCGACGACGATTCCACTCCGGTGGAGCCGGAGCCGGAACCACAGGCTGAGCTAACGCCTGAAATAGTCGGCTTATACGGCACGCTGGTCACCACGTTTACGAATATCTTCTTCGCCGCGCTGGTTCCCGGGACGACGTCGGTGCCGGGAGAAGGCGGCGGCTCGGTGGAGATTGCAGGCAACGACTGGACGCTACAGGATTATTCGCCCGATGGTGCGCTGATCGCCAACGGTGCCATAAATGTCGGCATCGACCAGACACCCATTCCGCTGAGCGGGGAGGTTATTCTTTCTGGTTCGCATGAAGCCGAGTTGATACTCGATATGGATCTCTCGATCGGCACGGATGGCCTTTCTGCTACCGGCACGATAACCATTGACGGCGTAGAATTTGACGTCGCCGAAGTCTCGGCCGCGGCTGAGGCGGCTGCCGCGGCGGCTGAAGCGGCTGGCTAGCAGGTCGTGCGGTTTTGGTGTTTGGTCGCGGCCCTAGCTTGGTGTTGGGGCTGCGACCGCGGTCTCGATGCCGAGGCCACCGGGCAGACCGGGATCGCCGGTCGGCTGCATTTTGTCGGCGAGTGGCCCGCGAACGTGGGGCAGGTGGCCGTGGCCGTCTATCGCGAGCCACCTGCTTCGCTGGCCGATTTTTTCAGAATCAATGGCTGGGACACCGAGGTCGCGCTCAGGGTCGAGTCATACGACTATTTCGTTCCCTTAGATGGAGAAGGCGTATATCAGTGGATTGTCGTGGCTTGGCGCGAGGAGGATCAGTTTTGGGATCTTACCTCGCTTTTGGGTTGTTATTACCTGCCTGAAGCCGACCGCCCCTCGCCAGTGGAAGTCGGCCCCGGGGAGGTTGTCTCTGACATCGATATCGAAGTCAACTTCGCTGTATTGGACCATGAGACCGAGCTTAGCACTGCTCTGTGCGAGCGCGCTTTGCCTGCTGAATTGCTGGCCGAGCTCGGCCGCTGATATCGTCGTCCGCGTCTTCGACGCCAGCGATCAAACCCCGCTGCCCGGAGCGACGCTAGCGGTGCTGGGGACGGAATTTGGGGGGTACGCCAACGAAGAGGGCTACTGCCGGGTCGAGGGCTTGCCGTCTGGCCGCTACGATCTGCTTTGTTCGCATATTGGCTATCGCTCCCACACCCTGCGCGGCGTTGCGCCCGGGGATGAGGAGCGCGTCGTCGCCCTCGAACCTACGGCCGTCGAAGTTCCCGAGCTAGTCGTTTCTGCTGCCCGCCGCTCCCAAACCTTTGCTCAAGCCCCCATTAGCATTTCAGTAGCCGATGCCGAGCGCATCGCCGATCACAACGCCTTCTCGCTGACAGGCCCCCTGCGCTATGTCTCGGGCATCAGCCAGGTAGGTAGCCAACCCGTCGTTCGCGGGTCGAGCGGCTACAGTCGCGGCACGGGCAGTCGGCTGCTGATGTTGGTGGATGGATTTCCCATGCTGTCGTCGGATATAGGCGACATCAAGTGGGATGCCGTGCCCCTGCAGCAAGTCGAGCGCGTGGAGGTAGTCAAAGGGGCTGGCTCGGCCCTGTACGGGACAGGAGCTTTGGGCGGGGTAATCAACGTGCTTACCCGCGATCCGGCGCGCGAGCCGGGCACCCGCTTTCGGCTGCTCAGCGGGTTATATAGCCAGCCGGCGCATAGCCAGTGGCGCTGGCGCGAGTCCTCGATGCACTTTGTCGGGTTCGACTTGAGCCACAATCGAGTTTTGGGTCGGACTGGCTTGGCGCTGAGCGGGGGGCACAACCGAGGTACGGGGTACCACCAAAACGGTGATAGCCGCCGCTATCATCTCTACGCCAAGGCCGTGCATCGCTTCTCGCCGACGAGCTATTGGCGCGTGATGGGCAACTGGGCGCTAGACGACCACGGGGTTTTCATCCAGTGGCGCGACCGCAGCCATCCGCTGGCTGTGCCCGAAAACGACGCACCGGCCCATACCATCTCGTGGAAGCTGCACCTCAATTCTGAGTATTACCGATTGGTACACAGCGATTTGGGCTACCGGCTCAAGCTGGGGTATTATCGCACGGATTTTACCAACAACGCGGCGGCTGGAGGCTTGGCCTCGGCTGGCCATAAAATTTCGGGCGAAGGTCAGTTCGATTACACGGGGTTGCGCGGTTGGAATTGGACGCTGGGGCTGGCCTCGGTAGCTGATCTGGTGCGCTCACCTGGCGATTTCCTCGGCACGCGCTCTTTGATGACGGTCTCCGGTTACGCCCAAGGCGTGTATGAAATCAGTCCGCTGGCCGAGTGGACGGTCGGGTTGCGCTACGACTGGAGTCGGCTCTCCGAGGCCTCTGGGTTGGCAGGAGGACCGTGCGGGGTCCCGCCAGTCGCGAGCAAAAGCACCGGGGAATTTAGTCCCCAGACCGGCTTTTCCTACCGGCTGTCGGAGACGACCTCGCTGCGGGCTTCGCTCGGCCGGGGTTTTCGCGTGCCTGCGGTGGTTGAAGTCTTTTCCCAGGCCGAGGCCTCTGGTATCCGCGTCTGTCCCAATCCCACCTTGGATCCCGAGCGGGCTTGGTCTAGCGAGGTGGGGATCAAACAGGAGCTGGCGAGGTGGTTGGCCTTGGATATGGCGCTGTTTTGGAACGAATACCGAGGACTCATTGAGGCGCGTCCAGACCCCTATGCTGGAGGGACTGTGCCCATAGCCCGCTTCCTGAACTTGGCGCAGGCGCGGGTTGGCGGGTTTGAAAGCGAACTCTTGGTCGCCTTGCCGTTGGGTCTGGGGGCTAGGGCGGCTTATACCTTGGTCGATGGCGTGGAGTTTCTCGATGCAGACCAAGTGTTGCCGCCTTATTGTCACGGCGACTACGGCGATCAAGCGCCGCTGCCTTACCGGTCGCGCCATGTCCTCAATCTGGGTCTTCAAGGGAAGCGCGGCCCCACGAGCGGGCGGGTGAACTTCCAATACCTCAGCCGCTTTGAACGAGTATCTGGCCTCTTTGTCGAGTGCGGGCGCGACTATGTGCCCATTTACTTGCTCGACGTGCAGTTGAGCCGACAGCTAGGCCCTTTGCAGATCAACCTGCGGGTGGACAATGCGTTGCAATATTACTACGCGACGATCGAGCGCAAAATACGTCCCTTGCGCCGCATTTCTCTGAGCGTGGATGGTACACTCTAACAATCCCTATACAGCTAGTATAGTCCAGTGGCAGGCCGCCATTGAGCAGGGCCGCTTCGATTCCGAATTCGGGCGGATTTACGGGCAGGAGCAGGTGGCGGCTTGGCGGGCCAATTACTTGGAGGCCCTGCGGCACTTTGCCGCTCGCTACGGCAGCGAGGGTCGCTTGGTGGTGGCCCGCTGCCCCGGGCAGATGAACGTCATGGGTATGCACATTGACTACGGCGGCATGCCCTCGGTGCGGATGGCCGTGCGCGACGCGGATACGTTGGTGGTGGCGCGGGCGGCCTCCAGTCGGCAGGTGCGGCTGGCCAGTTTGCTGCGCAGTTCGGGCGCGCCCGCCGATCGCTTCAAGCCCATTGAAATAGACTTGGAGACGATTCTGCCGAAGGCCCGCGTGGCCGAGCGGCAGGCGCTGATGGACTACGCCGGTCAGGTTTGCCGCCAGCGCCTAGCGCGCACGGGTAGCGCCTTGGCTCGCGATTGGTCGGCGCTGGTGGAGGGGCAGCTCGTGTACTTAGAGAGTTATTTTCGCGGTTGCGTGGACTTGGGCGGTTTCGATGGGTTGGTGTGGAGCAGTGTCTCGCCCAGCGGGGGCATGAGCTCGTCTTCGGCGCTGGTGGTGGCGACGGCGCTGGCGGCGATGGGGGTTCACGGATTGGTGCCGCGCCGCGATATGCCCGAAGCGGATTTGGTTGATGGGCTGGGTACCTCCGAGTGGATGCGGGGTACTCGCGGCGGTACGGCCGACCACGGAGGAATGATCTTGGGCCGGGCGGGCAAGCTGGTCGGCGTCGGCGTCTTTCCGGCCCGCGTGCAAGGCGAGGCTGCGTTGCCCGATGAGTATGCGGCGATAGTGCTCGACAGCGGCATCACCCGCGAATACGACGAGTCCGTCAAGGAAGAGACGGTCATCGCCTATCCGCTCGGCACATTTATCGCTCGCGAGTTGGTTTTGCCGCGACTGGGCAAAAGCCACGCCGTGTGCGAACGCATCCGCTATCTACGGGATATTGCGCCCGAGCCGCTGGAGTTGTCGCTTGCAGAGCTGTATCGGATCTTGGGCCAGTTGCCTCAGCAGACCAGTCTGGCGCAGCTAGCTGCCGAAGCGCAAGCGGCTGGAGTCGGGGAGCAATTCGACGCCATGTGCCAGCGGGAGGTCGCCGGCAAGTTCCAGCTTCTAGCCGAGGACACGCCGTTGTTTATTCGTCGGCGTTGCATCTATGGCTTGGCCGAGCAGGACCGGGTGGCCGGTATGCTTGCATACCTCAATGCGGGCGATATGGCCACGGCCTTGGAGTTGATTCGCATCTCACACGACGGTGATCTGGACCGGGAAGTCGGAGACGAGGTTTTGGCGCAGCTTGTAGAGCGGGCCGAGCGCGGGGAGGAGCGAGCGCAACTGCGCTTTTTGCCAGGGGGCTACGGACGGATGACACCGGCCTATGATCGGACTGTGCGGGTGGTCAATCGGTTCCTCACCACCGAGGGTCCAACGGCGGGGGCCGTGCAGCGGTTGGGCGCTGGTTGGGGCGGCAATATCGGCGGGTTAGTCCACCGTGCGTTCGTCGATGGGGAACGCCGTGCCTCATTTGCCGAGATGTTGCGCACGGAGCTAGGCCATGAGCCGGAGCTAGCGATGGCCGTGCCCGGCGAAGGAGCCGGTTTGCTCTCCGCTCCCCAAGGAGATTGAGATGGAACATTTATTGGACGGCGTGCGGGTGCTCGACTTGACGCGGGTGTTGGCCGGCCCGTACGCGTCCATGGTGTTGGCCGATTTGGGTGCGGAAGTGATCAAGGTCGAGCTACCGGGTACGGGCGATGAGGCGCGGGGTTTTGGGCCGTTCCAAAACGGCGAGAGCGCGTACTTTGCCAGCGTCAATCGCGGTAAGAAGAGCGCGACGATTGACTTGCGGCAGGCGCAGGGCCAGGACTTGGCGCGGCGTTTGGCTGGCGAGTGCGACGTGTTGATTGAGAACTTTCGGCCCGGTAGCATGGATCGCTTTGGGTTGGGATACGCGGACCTGCACGCGCTGTATCCGCGCTTGGTGTACGCGTCGATTTCGGGTTTTGGCCAGACCGGCCCGTACGCGCAGCGGCCTGCGTACGATGTGCTCATTCAGGCGATGGGGGGACTGGCTAGCATCACCGGGCAGCCCGACGGTCCGCCCGTGCGGGTCGGCTCGTCGATTGCCGACTTGAGCGCGGCGCTCTTTGGAGCCATTGGCATCCTCGCGGCCTTAGAGCGGGCGCGCCGCACCGGCGAGGGGCAGCAAATCGATATTTCCATGCTCGACTGTCAGGTGGCGCTGTTGGAAAATGCCCTCGCCCGCTACGCCGTGTCCGGCGAAGTGCCTCGGCCGCTCGGGTCGCGGCATCCGGCCATTACCCCTTTCCAGTTCTTTGCCGCCCGCGATGGGTACATTGTCATTGCCGCGGGCAACGATCGGCTCTGGCGTCAGCTCTGCGACGCCTTGGGCTTGGGCGCATTGGCCGACGATCCGCGCTTTGCCAGTAATGCGCTTCGCACTGAGAATCACGCGGCATTGGAGCCGGTGTTGGAGCCGGTGTTGGCTGAGAAAACCGTTGATGAATGGTGCTCTATACTAGCTGCGGCCGGTGTGCCGAGCGGACCGTTGTGCGATGTGGGGCAGGTATTCGGCGACGAGCAGGTGGCGGCGCGGAATATGATCGTCGAGCTGGAGCATCCGGTCGCGGGCCGGCAGACAGTGGCTAACTCGCCGCTGCGGTTTTCTGCGACGCCGGTCGAGTTGCGCGGGCCAGCGCCCTTGTTGGGGCAGCACACCGAGGAGGTTTTAAGCGGCGTTTTGGGGCTGACGGAAGGGGAGATGGAGGCGTTGCGGGATGAGGGGGTGATATAGATTGGGATCTGGCGATATACAATAATTTTTTATTGGATTTTTGCGTCGAATGCCGCCACTTATGTTCCGCTCTTTTGGTCAAACAGGGAATCTGCGATGGCCCGAAAGCGGACGGGCTTGGAGAGCTTTTCCACTGCGCCTTCGACGGCTAAGCGGTTTAGCCAAGTTCGGGCCTGAGGCTTTTGCACGGCAAGCTGTTCGGCGACTTCGGATTCGGTTTTGGGCGTCGCTGTATAGGCGAGCAGTAGTTCTCTGACTTTGGTAAACAGTTCATCGGCGGGATTGGAATCAATCTTAGGGTGAGTCTCAGATTCGGCTACCAAACTCCTTACTTCTGCCTGCCGACGAAATTCTGACGGCTCTCGCTCGTCAGGTGAGTCGAACGGAAGGGGCTCCTGATTCGGGGCAGCTTCTTTTTTAGGTGGTGCATCTAGGATGCCTTTCAGATCTTCCGAAGTCTCCGGACCCGGCCACGGATTCGCCCCCCGTTTCTGAAGCGCGTCAAGACTCTTCATCCCGTCAGCGGCACGCACGTATATCGGGATGAACCGCCATTTATCGAGTTGCTCAACCGCCCCTGTCCAAGTCCCTCCTTTTCCATAGTCCGAGTTGACGATCAATGCTGCGTTCGCCAGTGCGTAGATTAGCTTGTTGCGCTGCATGGCGTGGCCGACGTGGAAGCGGATACCGGGATCATAAGGACTAATTAAAACTAGGCGACCGTTCATCAGCGCATCGCGGTGCTCCCGGCGCATTACGGCCTTTTCGAGTCCGTCGGCGAGGATACCTACCACGCTACCGCCCGCGTCTGATGCGCCGCGCATAGCGGCCTGATCGACGCCCCGTGCACCGCCCGATACCAACGTACAGCCAGCCTCAGCCGTTAGTCGTCCGACACTTTCGGTGTATTCGATTACCTCGTCTCCCGCCTTCCTAGAGCCGACAACCGCCAACCCTCCCGTGTTTAACAGAGTGCGATCCCCGCAGCCATACAGCACCGGCGGTGCGTGTTCTGCAAGGCGCTTTTTCAGTCGTTCGGGATATTCGGCATCAGCTCGACTCGTGACCCAAATGGACCGCGCTTGCCACCGCTCGACCACTGGGCTGAGGAGGAATCCCCGATCGAGCAAAGCGGTAAGCCGATCACGATCTATGGTGGGCGAACAGTCTTCCAACACCTCCCGCGCATCGGTTCGCAACAAGTCTGCAGGCTCGCGTCGCAAATTCCGGAGCCTCCGTGCAAGATGGTTGTATTCGCCAATAGTAAGTGGATTAGCCGAGGATTTGTCCTGGCCAATAAGCAGCGGCGCAGTAAGCAACAAAATAGCCTTAGTATTGGCAGAGAGTTCTGTAGTCATGATTTGTCTCCCGTATGGGCAAGGGCAAGGGGCCATACTTCGGCGCAGCCACCGCATCGCAACAACCACGCGGCGACGGTCAACGTCCAGCGCGAATCCACCATGTCGTCCACGAGTAGGACTGGACCAGAGGGTAACGGTTCCAGAGAAAGCGTGAATGCGCCGTCGACGTTACGCGCTTGTTGGGTACTGTTCTGCATGGTTTTCTGTTCGTCTCGATCCTCGACTTTCTTGAGCGCTTGGTAGAAGGGCAGGTGTAGAGCCGCGGCAAGGCGTTCAGTGAAATCCGGGACGACCCTCGAATGCCTTAGCGAAGGGATGCAAGTCACCCACTTTGGTTCCGATTGTGGATTCCACTGGGCCATCAACTCAGCACAGGCATGAACGAGATCATCTGCAAAATGGCCATCTTGATACTTACCGCGCCGAACCAGTCCACCCCATCCGGCATCACCCCAGACACAGAGAGCCTTGCCCGATTCTGCCCGATGTTCGAGAGGAATTGTCCCCTGCACATCGTATTGAGGCAGACCGCCCCTGGGCCATTGTTTGCGCGGCTCGATAGGCAAACTGGTACGACGAAGAAACGCCACTGCCTCTTGTAGGAGTTCCGGCTTGACCTTCGTGGGTAGAGGAGGCAAATCCGGTAGTTGAACCGAACTCGTGTTTCCGTCTAATGCCTTGATGAGAAATTCCATATGCCCGGATTCAAGGTTCACGTACCCTTGCATCTGATGCTGCTCTTCACGCCGCAGCTCGGTAAGACGCTCTGCCCGCTCCCAGAACTCATCGCTTAGACCCGCAACAGTCAATTGCCACTTGGTGCCCTGCTTGGCAATAGGTGCTGGTGATTCGAGGGAAAGCAGCTTGATGGCTTTATCGATGCGACCGTAGCTCATGTTGAGTTCGACAAGTAGTTCTGGTATCGAAAGTCCCTCCGGTGAGTCTTCAAATGCCTTTAGTACTTGCTGGACTTCATCGCGGGTCGGAAAGGCGCTGGCGATGAAGTAGTCGGTAATATCGGTTTCTTCTTCACCGCTCAACAGTACGCCGTAGGCCGCGTCGAGAGCACGGCCAGCGCGACCTACCTGTTGATAGTAGGCGACCGCCGATCCGGGGGTTTGGTAATGGATCACGAAGCTGAGGTCTGGTTTGTCGAATCCCATACCGAGTGCGGTGGTAGCGACAAGAGCTTTCACGCGGTTCTCGATCAGCGCCTGTTCCAACTCCTCGCGGTGGTCTCCCGTCTGCCCCGTATAGGATTCCACCTCCACCCCTCGCGACTGAAGCCATTCCGCCACCTGCTCTGCGTCGCGGACAGTAAGGGTATAGATGATCCCGTGACCGGGCAGGGTCGGAATATGCTCCGCGAGCCACGCGAGACGTTCCGATTGCCGGGGTAGCCGTATCGTTTGGAGCCTAAGTGATGGTCGATTGAGATCACCGCGCACCACCTTTAGATCAGGGCCGAGGACTGCCCTGAGATCGTCCATTACTCGGTTATTGGCGGTTGCGGTCGTCGCTAGAAGTCTAAGGTTCGCTGGCAGGGTGCGGACGATTCGCTCAATGCGCCGGTAGTCGGGCCTAAAATCGTGTCCCCAGTCCGAGATGCAGTGGGCCTCGTCAATCACTAACAGAGCGATACGTTCCGCGATTTCTGCGAGCACTTTCGTCAGAAAGCCGTCGTTGCTAAGTCGCTCGGGAGAGATGAGAAGGATGTCCACTTCATCGCGATGTAATTGTTCTACTATAGCCTCCCAATCTGCCGTATTGTCGGAAGTAATCCGAGCCGCTCGAACGCCCATCAGCTCAGCAGCCGCTATCTGGTTGCGCATCAATGACAGCAACGGAGAGATGAGAAGTGCTGGCCCCGCACCGGTCTCGCGCAGCAACTTGGCGGCGATGAAGTAAACGAAACTCTTGCCCCATCCCGTTTTCTGAACAACGAGCAGGCGACCGCGTCCCTCAACCACGTGACGAATAGCCTCCTCTTGCCCCTCGCGGAACATGGCGTCATGCCGCATAGTCCCTAAGCGTAGCAACTCCAAAGCTCGACGAAAGTTAAAGTTCATAACTTAAGCTCTTTGTTCGTCCAAAATATCCATAGTCGTGTCCTCCAATCACGCTTCCAATGACCCAGAGACAATGTTGCCGGTGCGAACTCGCACTACTAGGGTGAGTAGTCATCGGTATCTCCCCCTATATTCCGTTCCGCCGCCCTAGGCGGAAAGTTTCCCGAGTCGTGGAGATAGATCAGCAACAACCGTTCGTAGCTGGTGTATGCAATAGTGTCTGTTTGGGACATGTTTGTTTTTATTGTGCTAAATATCGCCGAGAGTACAAAACAGCGTCAAGCCAGCGTTCTGGGTCAGGCTGGGCGAGCATTCGGCCACGCTTCTCAACCCCAAGGGTGGGATAGCGGAGTGTTGGAACGGCGGGCAGATGGGCAAGTACCAAGTACCGAGGGGAGGGATGCTTCGCTAACGAAAAAGGTTGACTTGGGTTGGCGTTAAGCTAGTATCAGATCCAACCCAATAGAATAGCAAAGGTTCTATTATGGCCGCACAAACGGTTGCCCAGATGACCGCCGACGAGTTGCTAGCGATGCCGCACGATGGCTATCGCTGCGAACTCGTACAAGGGGAATTGCGCCAGATGGAACTCGCCGGCAGACAACACGGACGCATTGCCGCACAAATCGGTGGCTGTCTCGGAGCATTTGTTGCAACTAATGGCTTGGGCGAAACCTATGCAGCCGGGACCGGCTTCATCATCTACACCGTGCCCGATACGGTCCGTGCGCCCGACGTCAGCTTTGTGTCACGGGAACGCGCTGAGGCTACTGCCGAAGAGCGAGGTTTTTTCCCCGGCGCACCCGACCTCGCCGTTGAGGTTATTTCGCCCAATGATCGCCACAACGAAGTAGAAAAAAAAGTGTCCGACTGGCTGCGGGCGGGAACGCAGATGGTCGTTGTGATTGACCCCCACCAACGCACCGCAACGGTGTACCGCGCTCCCGACGATATTTGTGTTCTCACCGAAGGCGACATGCTCGACGGCGGCGATGTGGTGCCGGGGTGGAAAATGCCGCTTGCAGACGTATTCTAACGAATGGACGCATGGTCCGAGTAGCTCGGGGATTTGGCATCGTATAACGCGATGGCGGCCATCTTAGCATATTGAGATGGCCGCCTTTTTGTTTTGATCTCTGATAAGAGGGATCGAACTTTATTCTAAACCTTCCCAATGCAATTCGGGTGGTTTTAAACTATAACGCACCGGCTTCGACTCCTTTTTGACCATGTTTTACTCTATAGCCCTGTTCATCCAAGCGTCGAACTGCGAACTCACAAGGTCGTTATAGTAGTTTTTCAGCTTTGTTTTTTGGACAGGTTCGTTCGCAAGTTGTTCTTGGAGTGACTGAATAAAGTACCCGTATAGGTTAGAGCTGTCTGATGGCTCCTGCGGGCTAATGTGCGCGGGCTGTTCCGAGACAGGTGCGCCGTCAGGAGCAGCACCGCATCGCTGTTGCCAGATGTAGCCATTTCAACCTCCTATAGCCGGCAGGATAAACCAAGCCGCTACCGGAGCGCCGCAGGAGGGTTGCCAGAACAGTCATTGTCCAGCGTGAGTCAACTACGTCGTCAGTGAGTAAGACGGGCGAAGCCGGAACACTACCTATGACTTTGAATGCGCCGTCGAGATTTCGACACTGATGAAAGGTGTTCTCCTGTTGTTTCTGTGGCGGGCGGTCTCGCACTTTCTGTATCACATCGTAGAATGGCAGCTTGAGTTTATCTGCCAAGCGTCTCGCAAAATCGGGAACTAGGGTGGGACACCGAAGCGATGGAACGCAGGTAACCCATTGCGCAGGTGGATCGGGCTGCCATCGTTCAAGAACCATTTCAGCCACTGCGCGGACAAGCTCGTCGCGGAAGTGCTCAGATGCGGTCTCGCTTTGCTCAAATCTCAAAATTGCAGCGTGATGTGTACGGAGAAGAGATGTAATTGTATCCGCTGAACAGTTGCCCACGCGAACCCAGATGACTTTGGGCGGATGACCGTACATAAAGCTTTGCTGGCGAAAGTCCGAATCTTTGGAGACGATGATATAGCCGTTTTGGGCGGCATAATCCCAAATATCCGAGTCATCCGATTCCTTCATGCCTATGTCGCGGACATGTAGAGAATCAGGATGCAGATCGTTCAAATCTGCGACCAATCGGTAGGAGAGATTTTGGTCGTAGAGAAATCTCATGCCGAAGAAACAGACATAAGCCGGCGCTCTCGGTCCGCCGCAAATGCCAAACAAGCGCGAATGTCTTCGTGTGTAAGATCGGGAAAGTCGCGCAAAATCTCTTCAACAGACATATCCGAGGCGAGATAGTCAAGCACATCATAAACGGTAATCCTCATGCCGCGAATACACGGCTTACCACTGCGCTTGCCGGGTTCAATGGTGATGATATGTTGATAATCCATCGTCTTCCTTTCTCAAGTTACTACTCGCAATGAAGCTGTTGGTCGCCGTTTTCCAATTGGGGCGACGGGATATATAGCTCAGGACATGCTTTGGTCTCGTTGGTCGTCGTCAAACATCCGTTGTCACGCCCGCACCACGTCAAACGCCGCGACATTGCGCTCGTCCTTGCTGAACTCCACGCCGATTAGGTAAATCGGCTGCTCCAAGGCGCGGTGCTTATCCGCATAGCGCCGCGCCTGCAACTGCGCCAGCGCCGTGCCCGCTGATGCCAACTCGACCACCTTGAACTCGAACAGATAGACGTGGCTGTTGAACAGAACGGCCATGTCCAAGCGGCCGTGGCTACTGCTGTCCTCCACGGTGATGTTCAGCCCCAAGCCTGCAAAGTAGGAGTAGAACACGCTGGCGTAGTAGCCCTCGTAGCGGGCGATGTCGTTGTTGGCGTACCACTCGTAGGGAATGCTGGCGAAGAACGCGTGAAAGAGCGTCTCCAGTCCGGCGAAGTCGTTGGCTTCCAGCAGCCGATACAACTGTGTGCTATTGGCCCTCTGGCGCGTCGCATCCCGCACGAGGTAGCGCAGCAAGCTGCGGTTGAGGCTCTGACGCACCTCGCGGTTGGGATAGCCCAAGCGATAGACCGGCTCGCCACCAAAGTCCTCCTCGTCGGTTATCGTTAGGTAGCCAGTCTGGAACAGCAGTGCCTCGGTGGCGATGTCATCTACATCAAAGGTCGATAGTAGTTCGTCGCTACCCTCCATCGTGCCGAGGTCTAAGGAACTGACGCGGCGCTTGAACAGCGTTTCGACTAGGAATGTTGGTGTGCCGGTCTCAAACCAATAGGCGGCGAATCGGCGGCGGCGGAAGAGCAGAAGGATGTCGAAGGGGTTGTACACCTTCTCGTCGCCGAGCCAACTATAGCCGTTGTACCAATCGCGAATCTGATCTCGATCCAAGCCGGGCAGTTCCGGCGCGAATACGGCGTCTAGATCGGCGTCGGTATAGCCGCAGAGAGCCGAGTAGGACGGTTCAAGGGTGATATCGGTGAGGTTGTTGAGGCCAGAAAACAGGCTGACCTTGGAAAATTTGCTCACGCCGGTGATGAACGTGAAGCGGACGTGCGCATCGCAGTCCTTGATGACCGCGTAGAGACCGCGCAGAAAGTCGCGGTTGGCGCGGGCTACTTCCGGCACTTCCAGCGCATCGAGAATCGGCTTGTCGTATTCGTCGATTAGCACGGCGACCGGCTGCCCGGCTTGGTCGTGTAGGGCCTCTAGTAGAAAGGCAAAACGGCCGGGAGCCGTGACGTACTCGGAGACAATCCCCGCCCGGCGTTCGGTCGCGGCGAGTTGCTCCATGAGCGCGTCCTCTACGTAACCGGGTTCTTTGAAGTTGCCGCTGCCAAAGCTGAGGCGTAGGGCCGGATAGCGCACCGACCAGTCCCAACGGTCGTGGATGTAAAGCCCCGCAAACAGCGACTCGTTGCCCTCGAACAACTCTTTGAGCGTATCCAAAAACAGGCTCTTGCCAAAGCGCCGTGGACGCGACAAGAAGTAGTGCGTACCCTCGTCGAGCAGCCGGCGGATGTAGGCGGTTTTATCGACGTAGTAGCAGTCCTCTTCCCGAATTTTGCGGAAGGTCTGAATGCCGATGGGCAGTCTGCGTTTGCTCATGGCTGTCTCCTTGGCTTTTGGGTCGGGATGTGGTTAGCTGCTTGCGGCCACTTCCGCACGGACCCCTTCAGCGCAGGCTTTGGCATGGCTGGCTAGGTCCTCGTATTATCTTAATGGTCGGCGTTAGCGTACTCAATATCGACGAGAGTACAAAACAGCGTCAAGCTCAAGCAAAGGATGATCCGCAGATGGACGCAGATGGACGCAGAGTGGAAACGAGACGATCCGCCGCTCGAATCGTTCAATCGTGTAGGATTGCTATATGAGCGGTCCGATTGGGCGTCTCGCCAAGCTCGCGCGCAAGGCCGTAGAGCCGATCGCGATCAAGGCGTTGCTGGCGCGGGAGCGGCTCGAATCGGGGGTTTCCTACCATCCCGGCTCAGCCGAGATCCTAACGGACCCATATCCAAAGTACGCCCAGATGCGGCAGCAGGATCCCGTGCATCGGATGCGGCTGCTGGACGGTTGGGCGTTGACGCGCTACAAAGACTGCGACGCGGTTTTGCGGGACCACGCCCGGTTCTCGAATGCCATTCCCAGCGTGGTGCGCGAACAGACCGGCCTCATCAGCATGTTGCACCAAGATCCGCCCGAGCACACGCGCCTGCGAGCACTCGTCTCGCGGGCATTCGCGCCACGCGCCATTGAAAAGCTGCGCTTTAGAGTAGAACGGACTGCCGAACAGTTGCTCGACGCGGTCGCCGGCCAGCCCTGCTTCGATCTGATCGCCGCTTTGGCGTACCCGTTGCCGATTACGATCATCGCCGACATGATGGGCGTCCCGCCCAAAGACATGGACCGCTTCAAGGACTGGTCCAACGACCTCGCGCTCAGCGTTGAACCGTTTTTGCCTGAAGACGCAATCGAGCGCGTTGGACGCGCCGCGGAAGAATTGACCGAGTACTTTGAAGCCATCATCGCCGTGCGGCGACAGGAGCCGAGGGACGACCTAATCAGCGTCCTGCTAGCCGCTGAAGAGGAAGGCAGCAAGTTGACGCACGACGAACTCATCAAGACGCTAATGCTGTTGCTGGTTGCCGGGAACGAAACGACTCGGAACCTGATCGGCAACGGCATGTTGGCGCTGCTGTCGAACCCAGATCAACTGCAACGCTTGCGGCACAACCCGGACTTGCTGAATTCAGCCGTCAAGGAACTTTTGCGCTACGACCCGCCAGTCCAGCTCGATGGGCGGGTCGTGAGTCAAGATGTGGAGATTGGCGGCAAGCACATTCGCGCCGGGCAACTGGTCATTTCCTTGATCGGAGCGGCCAACCGCGACCCAGCAGTTTTTGAGCAGCCGGATGTGCTGGACATTGGCCGCAAGGGCACCAGCCACCTCTCATTCGGGCGCGGCATCCACTACTGCTTGGGCGCGTCGTTAGCCGAGCTGGAGGGTCGCATTGCGTTCAAGACCATACTGCGGAGGTTTCGGTCGCTGCGCTTGGCGGGCGAGCCGAAGCGCCGGGAGCAAATATCCTTGCGCGGGGTCGAGGAACTCTGGGTCGAGGTGGAGGCGGGATCAGACGGGTGAATGTGCATGTCGGCGCTTACTACAATGCGTAAGCTACGCGGGGCGGTCGTCTGCGCCGCGTTAATCGGGGGTTGTGCGCTGATCGCCGCGCCGGCTACATCCCCGGAACCCTCGCCCAAAGCCGCGCAGCTTTTGGCTGAGGGCGGCTATGTGGAGGCGCACCTGATGCGCCGCTTTGCCGAGGGGCGCTTGTTAGTGCGGTTGCCAGACGGGACCGTTTGGTTGCTCGACCCCAAAGAGCATTGTTCCTGGTGTTGGATCTATGTCGGTAAGAGGGTATGGGTCAAGCTGGGCAAGCTCTCGGCCACGCTGCTCAACCCCAAGGGCGAGAGCGCCGAGTGTTGGAACGGCGGGCAGATGAGCAAGTACTAATCAGGCCTTGAACTTCAGATAGCGGCCCGGATAAGTCGGCCCCAAATTTTCGACCGCGCCTCCATTGCGAACGATGGGAACCCCGTTGACGAGGACGTGCTCGACGCCGACCGAATACTGATGGGGGTCGGCGTAGGTGGCGCGATCCGCAACGGTCTCCGCGTCAAAGACGACTAGGTCCGCGTAAAAATTTTCGGCGATTTGCCCCCGTTGTGTCAGCCCAAACCGCGATGCTGGGTGGGCGCTCAGCTTGTACACCGCGTCTTCGAGCGAGAAGAGCTTGTGGTCGCGCACGCAAGGCCCCAACAAGCGGGCAGCCGATCCGTATAAACGCGGGTGAACCGCGCCGTCGGGGAAGTAAATCCCATCGCTGCCCAGCATGTATTTTTCATGCGACAGGAAGGGGTGCACCAAGGCGTCGTCGCCGTGGTGGAAGACGAGGAGGACCGCCAAGTTTTCCTCGATCAGCAGGTCGCAGAGCGCGTCGGCTGGGGGGGCATCGGCCTGTTGGACGTATTCGTCTATGGTGTGGCCAATAAAGCGGGCGTTGTCCCGCCCGGGCAGCCAGGCAATGGTCATCCGGTCGAGGGGGTTGGTGTAGCGGTCGAGGACGCGGGCGAAGCGGCGGCGGATCGCGGGATCGTTGAGTTTGGGTAGCACACCCAGCGGGCCGTCCTCCCATACCTCGTAGGGCAACATGAAGTTGAGCATGGTCGAGCCGGGCAGGTACGGGTACACATCGAAGCTGAAATCCACCTCATTGACCGCGACTTGATCGACGTACGATAGGAGTTCGTCGATCTGCTGGGGAGAGGTGCCCTTGAAGTGGGAAATGTGGACTGGGACGTCGGCACGGCGACCGATTTCGACGGCCTCCTGCACCCCGGCGAGGGTACCCTTTTTGTAGCGCACGTGGGTGGCGTAGAGGCCCTGTTGGGCCGCCATAGCGGTGCAGGCTTCGACGAGTTCGTCGGTGGTGGCAAAGCATTCGGCGATGTAGTCGAGTCCGGTCGAAAGGCCGACCGCACCTTCGGCCATGCCGCGCTCGACACCGGCGATAATCTCTTCCATTTGCACGTCGTCGGGGACGCGGCGGTCCCAGCCGCAGGCTATGGCTCGCAGGTGGGCGTAGGGGAGGTGGGTGATGGTGTTTTGCGCGGTGCGGCCGTCGAGTAGCTGCATGTAATCGGCGAGGCTCTCCCAGCCTGAGTAGTGGCTTTGCATCAGACCGTTGAGGGCGCGCATGTAGTAGAGCCAATGGGCGCGAGTGGCCGCGTCAACCGGGGCGTAGGAGATGCCGTCGGCCATGAGGACTTCGGTGGTAAAGCCCTGGAGGGTCTTGGGGAGGAAGTTGGGCTTTTGCAAGAGCCAGCCATCGGAGTGGTTGTGGACATCGACAAAGCCCGGGGCGACGATTTTGCCTTGGGCGTCGATGCGGTGCTGTGATTCGGTGTTGCCGAGGTCGCCGATAGCTGCGATGCGGTCGGCGCGGAGGCCAATATCCGCGGGATAGCGGTCGGCGCGGGTGCCGTCAATGATGGTGCCGTTGCGAATGATCAAGTCGAACAAGACAGGTCTCCTGTGGGCCGCAGGGTGAAAAAGGTGCCGGTCAATCTAGGTGGGTGGACGCGGCCTCGCAAGCGGCGCATCGCTGGACGGGCGCGGCCCTTTTTCGCATTTTATCGCGGCCCATTTCACCGAAAGGAATCCTTCATGCGCATTATCGACCCTCATGTCCACGTATGGATCAACGATCCGGCCTTTCCGTGGCCGGCGGAAAACCCCAACCCACCCGCCGAGGACCACACAGCGGAAGAACTACTGGCGCTGATGGACGCCAACGGCGTAGAAAAAACCGTGCTGGTGCAGGTCATCCACTACCGCTGGGACAACAGCTATGTCGCCCACGTCATCAAGCAATATCCCGACCGCTTCATGGCCGTGGGACGGATCAATCCCGAAGACCCAGCTTCGCCCGACCACATGTCGATGTGGACCGAGGGACACGGTCTGCACGGGATGAGGCTTTCGCCGTCGCGGGATGCGAGCGGCGATTGGTTTAAAGGACCGGGGATGGACCCGATTTTCGCGCGCGCGCAGGATTTGGGGATACCGATGTTGATCCTGACCGGAGCGAGCCGGATGCCGGATTTGGCGCGGCTCCTCGACCGCTACCCAGATGTGGATTGCTGCATCGACCACATGGCCGACGCCCATCCCGACAACCCGGAGGAGCGGCAATTGTTGATGGATATGGCCCGCTATCCCCGCGTGTACGTCAAAATCAGCCACACGTGGTCGATTTCCCAGCAAGGCTATCCTTGGGCCGATACGCACGGGATGGTCGAGGAAGTATATCAGGCTTTTGGTCCGCAGCGCATTATGTGGGGCACAGATTGGCCGGTGTGCCTGTCCAAGGCCCGCTACGATCAGGCCCTGACGGTGGTGCGCGACGAGATGAAGTTCATCGCACCGGAGGATCTGGAGTGGGTGCTGGGCAAGACGGTGTTGAAGTTGTGGAATTTTGGGGAAGAGTAAGATGCTAAACATCGGCATCGTCGGGGCGGAAAATAGCCACACGGCAGCTATCGCCAAGGTACTCAACGTCGAAAAAAGGGTGCGAGGAGTGCGGGTGACCCACGTGTGGGGTGAGACCACCCAATACGCGCAAGCTGCTGCTACCGCCGGTCAAATCCCACACATCGTTCGCACGCCTGAAGAGCTGATCGGCCAAGTCGATGGGGCGGTGGTTGATCACCGCCACGGCAAGGAACACCTGCCAGCGGCCCGACCGCTGTTGGAGGCCAAGATCCCGCTTTTTATCGACAAGCCGTTTTGCTATCGCCAGGCCGAGGGGAAGCGCTTTTTGGCACGGGCCGAGAAATTGGGCGTGCCGGTCTGTTCTTTTTCCACGTTGCCCAAACAGGCTTCGTACCGGGCCTTTGTCAAAAAGATGCGCCAACTTGGCCCCATTCAGGCCGTAGTCTCCACTGGCTCTTGCGACATCAAGTCGAAGTGGGGCGGCGTCTTTTTTTACGGTATTCACCAAGTGGATATGGTGCTGCGCCTGCTCGGCACGGATATACGCTGGGCCGAGATCCATCGCGGGGCCGGGGCCAACCACACGGCTATTCTCACGTACCGCGACGGCTGCGTAGCCACCCTGAACTTGGTGGGGGGTGCTACCGCAGGATTCCACCTGAGCGCCATCGGCGAAAAGGGCCGCATGGACGAGCCGATCACATTCGACGAAAGCTCGTATCTGAGCGGCATCCGCGATTTTTGCACCATGTTCCGCACGGGCAAAACCGACGAGACTGTGCAGACCATGTTGGGGCCGGTGGCGGTACTGGAAGCGCTGGAGAAATCTCTGGTGAAAAAGAGCCGAGTGCGAGTGCAGCTATAGCAATCCGAAATCATTTATGAAATGATCCGCAGATGACACAGATAGCTATCGTAGCGTGTTCACCTGAGAGGACGAAGCGCATATCTCTCAAGTCATTTAGGACTGCTATATGACCGAGAAAACCATTCGCAGATTGAAAATCGAAAACTTCAAGAGCATTGACTCTTTGGAGGTAAAGGGGCTTGCTCCCTTTTCGGTATTCGCGGGAGCGAATGGCTCGGGCAAGAGCAATTTCTTTGATGCGCTGGACTTTGTCAGTCTCTTTGTGCGCGGCGGGCTTGAAATCGCGCTGCGCGAGCATGGGGGCTTTGCAAATATCCATTCAAAGAAACGCGAGGGGACAGATTCCAAAACGTTCAGCTTTGAGATCGAATGCGATCTTTTGAAACAGCAGGAAGTTTGCTATTCGTTGAGCATTAACGACCTCGACAGCGAACCCGGAATCAAAGAATGCTTGGAGTTCAATGAGGAACAAACTATTAAGGGGATAGGGGATAAGAGAGAGATCGACGTCGTGGGAGAACGGCCCGTTGTAAGTGAGGACTCTATCTATCATAAGGACCGTATCTATTCGGCTCTATCGCTTGATCATCGAAATCATCCGCTTACCGAACTCCTGAAAAATTTAAATGTGTATCGGATTGATCCTATGGGAGCAAAGGGGCCGGATAAATCCGATCTTGATCCAACAATGCGGTTAGAACGCAAGGGAAACAATCTGGCTAGTGTCTTGCATCGTTTAGAGGGCGATGAAGCGATACGCGAAGAAATTCAGGACTGGATGGAAATGATTGTCCCAGGGATCGAGAAGATCCAGATTGAGCAGCAGAGACTGGATGGTAGAGCAACTCTACGATTCAAGGAGGAAGGGATTGAGAAACCGTTCCGAGCTCATCTGGTTTCAGATGGGACGATGTACGCGCTTTGTTTACTGGTTGCCGCGCTCGACGCGCCTTCAGGTTGTGGAATGACGTTGATTGAGGAGCCGGAAAGAGGGCTGCATCCCAAGGCCATCCGCGAGCTGATAGATTTGATGCGGCAGCAGGCTTCGCCTGAAAATCCTATATGGTTGACTACCCATAGCGAGTCGGTGGTTCGAGCGCTTAAACTCAGCGAACTCGTTCTCGTGGATAAGGTTGAGGGCTGTACTACAATGAAGTCGGCTGATTCTGGAAAACTTTCCCAAAAGGACCTAGCTCCGTTGGGCCTCGACGAAGTGTGGCTTTCGAACCTGCTGGCCGGAGGGATTCCATGGTGACTGTGGGGTTTGTCGTGGAAGGGCCTTCAGACAGGTGGCTGATCGAAAACGAATTGTTCGAGAAATGGCTGCGTGAGGATTGCAATTTGGAAGTGGTTAAGCCAGTGGTTGATGCTGGAGGTAGGATGGACAGTGTTCATATCGAAGCCTTCGTCAAGAATCTCAAAAAGATCGCAAATCCAGATAAGACAGTTGTGCTAGCGGATCTCGATCCCGATAACCGTGTGCCGTGCGTGGAAAAGCGCAAGGAGCTTATTGGTTCCCAAGGCATTGATTTGGTCGCAATTGCGAGGAAGGCGATGGAATCTTGGTTCCTCGCCGATACGAAGGCTATGCGCCGATGGTTGGGCGACGACACCTTCTGCGAAGTTAATCCGGAAACGCTAACTGGAATGCCTTGGGACCGGCTAAGGGAACTGGGCCGCAAAAGGGGTAGAGGGCCGGGGACAAAAGTTCGTTTTTCGAGAAAATTCATTCGCGAGCACAGATTTGATGTCAGACGAGCAGCACAGCACGCTAATTGCCCTAGTGCCCGTTATTTTATCCAGCGGCTCTGTGCGTTGGGCAACTAACTTTAACGTCAACAACACAAGGAGGAAGACAGCAGTATGACCATCCAACTCAAATCAGCAGACCAAACTCACTATGACGCCATCGCCCTAGGCGAAGTCCTCATGCGCGTCGATCCCGGCCAAGTGCCCACGGCTCGGGCGCGCACCGCCCGGATCTGGCACGGAGGCGGAGAGACCAATGTCGCCGAGGGCTTAAGTTATTGCTTCGGCTTGCGCGCCGCCGTCATTACGGCTCTCGTTGACGACGGGATCGGCCGCAACATCGAAAACCAACTGCGCGAAGCAGGACTGGACACTGGACATATCATCTGGTTTAACAACAGCGGCAAGGGCCAATTCAGCACCGACGCCAAGGGGACTTTGCACAATGGGATCAACTTTACTTGGGCCGGTAAGGGGCTCTTGCCTTCGGTGACCGAATACTATCGCGCTCATACCCCAGTGCGCGAAATCGGGCCTGGCGATGTGGACTGGGATCATCTCTTCGGCGCGTTGGGGACGCGGTGGTTTAGCACCGGTGGGATTTACACCTTGCTCTCGGAGAAGACGGCCGCCCTAGCGCTAGAGGCCATGCAGAAAGCTGGCGAGCACGGCGCAGGCCGCTCCTTTGACCTCAACTACCGCTCCAAGGTGGAGCCGGACAAAGAGCGCGCCCGCCAGATCAATCGCTCTATTGTGCCGCACGTCGAGTTCCTCGTCGGCAATCAGGACGACTTTGACGACGCGCTGGGCTACGAAACCGAAAAGGTGGCCAAAGACGCCAGCTTTGATCAGTGGTTGGCGATCTACACCAAGATGCTGCACCAAGTCGCCAACGACTATCCGAACCTCAAGTACATCGGTACGCAGTTGCGCGGCGCGCTGACCGCGGATCGCATCAACTGGGGCGCGGTGCTCTTCGACGTCGAGGAGGGCGAAATCTACCAGGCGGCTGTGCGCGAAAACATCGAAATCGCCGATCGCACTGGCGGCGGTGATTCCTTTGCCTCGGGCGTGGTCGCGGCGCTGCTCGATGGTCGCGGCGCTGCCGACGCAGTGCAGTGGGGAGCCGCCCACGGCATCTTGGTGCAGGAGTGCATCGGCGATACTACTATGGTCACGCGAGACGATGTCGAAAAGGAAGTCGCCCGCGCCATCAAAGGCGGCGGCGTTTCGGCGCTCAGATGAGCCTGTAGGGGCAACCCTCGTGATTGCCCCTATGTCTATTAATCAGTGGAGAACGAACATGCGTAGGTTGCAACGGAGTATTGGGTGGGTGCTAGTGCTGGCCGCACCCGCTATGGCCCAAGTTACAGTTGAGGAAATCGAGTACGAAGGCTGGGGAAACTCGATTGAAATTGCAAATCCCGATGTGCGCGTAGTCGTGGTGCCAGCTATCGGTCGCATCATGCACTACGGGTTTGTCGAGGGCGAAAACATCCTCTGGTCCGATCCCGAGCTCCACGGTGAGGTGCTGCCCGACGGCCAACCCAATGTCGATGAGGAAGGCCAGTATGTGTGGACCAATTTCGGCGGCGACAAGGTCTGGCCCAATCAGCAGAGCGAGTTTGCCAAAATCAACGGTCACTCTTGGCCGCCCGACCACGCTTTCGACGGCGCGGTACACGAGGTTGAGTTGCTGCCAGAGGGGGTGGTGATCTCCAGCCCGGTGAGCGAGTACAATGGGGCGCGTAGCGTGCGCGAGATCCGCTTGGCGGAACAGGGCACGCGCGTGGAAATTCTCCAGCGGATCGAAAAGCTGGCCGACGCCAAGGTCGAGCCGTTGCGCTACACCATTTGGAACGTCACCCAGATCCAGCCACCCGAGCAGACCCTTTATCCGCTCAATCCGCACAGCCACTTCGATCTCCGCTATCATCCCTTTGGCTTTGCCGAGGGCGCGGCCATGCGCAACTTCACTATCGAGGGCGACATTGGGATTTTTGTGCCCGACCCAGAGGAGGCGCAAAAGACCGGGGCCGACTCGGACCGCTGGCTGGCCGGCATTGTCGGCGACGTGGTCATGGCCGAATTCTTTCGCCGCGATGGGACCCAGCGCTACCCGGATGGGGGTCTGAGTGCTGAGGTCTATACCTGCCCGGATTACACCGAGCTAGAGCTGTTAAGCCCTTGGGTCTATTTGCAGGTGGGCGAGACCTTGGAGCATCCGATTGCTTGGGAATTGTACCAGCTACCCCCGGAGCTAGAAACGCCACAGGCGCGGCGACAGGCCGTCATTGATTGGTTGGCGACGCGTGAGTGACCACTTGTAGCCGAGGGAAACTAGCAACACAAAAACGATCGTGGTCCAGTGTCGGCGGTCAAAACCGCTTCCGGGCCTTGGCCCGGTGGGTTCCATGATTCCCTCTCTAAGCGGGGTCGGCACTGGACCTAATACTAGAAGCTGTCTGAAACCCTCTGGCGGCCTTCGCTCGCGCTCGGGGTGCCCTTGGAATTTCCAGACCGCTCTTAGTGCTGGTCGCCTAGTGGCCATTTGGAATTGGTGGCAATGGCCAATCTCGTCTTGCAGAGACTCTACGTTATGACAGCGCTGGCGCGGCGAGAAAGTAAACGGTAAGATGAAACCTAAGGTGTTGGTGGATCCACATGGTTATGCGCAGCCGGAGGACTTGGCGCGTCTTGGGGAAGTGGTCGAGGTCGTCGAGCCGACGGAGCGCCTGTCCGAACCGGCTTTTATCGAGGCGTTGGCTGGCTGTGCAGGCGTGATCCGCCTCGGAGGCCGGCTACCCGAGTTGACGCAGGCTGTATTTACAGGGGCTCCCGACTTGCGGATCGCCGGCGTCAGTGGGGATCGCTTACGGGCATTGACTTGGCGGCCGCGCGGGAGTGCGGCGTGCTGGCCGTGGATACCGACAATATCGCCTCGGCCGCGCCGGTGGCCGAGTGGGATTTGGCCCTGATGCTGTTGTGTTTGCGCAATGGGGCGGCGGTCTATCGGCAGATGATGGCGGGCGAGGAGCAGTGGGCGCGGGCGGGCAACGACGATTTTGTCCACGGCGAATTGACCGGCAAGAAGGTCGGGTTGGTCGGCTGCGGGCACGTAGGGCAGCGGTTGGTCGAATTATTAAGCCCCTTCCGGGTGGAGCTGCGCGTCGCTGACCCGTATTTGTCCGAGGCAGTGGCCGCTAAGCTGGGCATTATGCGCGGCTCGCTCGACGAGGTGTTGCAACACGCGGATATCCTCGTCGTCCAAGTCCCACACACACCCAAGACCGAAAAGATGATCGGAGCAAGGGAGCTCGATTTGCTAGGTCGCGGCCGCATCTTGATCAATTGCTGTCGCGGGCCGGTGGTGGATTACGAGGAACTGACGCAGCGGCTCGCGCGGGGTGAGCTCATCGCCGGTCTCGATGTCTTCGACCCAGAGCCGCTGCCCAAAGACAGTCGCTTGCGTCACCTGCCCAACGTCTTTGTCAGCCCTCATATAGCTTGGTATGCGCCTGAGACGTTTGGCCGCTATTTCTCGGTGATGGTCGATGAGTTCGTGCGGTTCTTCCGTGGGGAAGGGCTGCGGTTTGAGCTGACCCCGCGGATGGTGGACATCCGGCACGGGCGGATCTAGCGAGGAAAGGGGCAGGTCTGCGGCGACCTGCCCCTCGGAAAATGGATTCTACTTGGTGCCTTTGCGGCCGGGAAAAGTCAGCTCGGCAATACCCGATTTGTCGAGGTCGCCAAGGCCCAGTTTTTTCATTTTGTCGTACTGGCGCTTGGTCGCCTGCGCCAGTGGTAGGCTGAGCTTATTTTGGCGGGCCAGTGCGAGGGCGATGCCGGAGTCTTTGGCCGCGTGGTCTGCGGAAAAATAGCACTCGTGATCGCGGATGGTCATGTCCTCGCCGTCGGTTTCTAGGACGCGCGAGTTGGCACCCGTTTGGGAGAAGACCTTCATTAGCGTCTTCAGGTCTAGCCCGAGGGCTTGGCCTAGGCCCAACCCTTCGGCCAGCCCAGCGGTGTTGATGTTCATGACCATGTTGACGAGGGCTTTGACTTGAGCCGCTTGGCCAGCCGTACCGATATAGCGCAGATCGACGCTCAGGGCGTCGAGGATGGGCCGGACGCGGTTGAAGACGCTGCGCTTGCCGCCGCACATCAAGTACAGCGTGCCTTGGCGCGCTTGGGTGATGCTGGAGGCCATGCAGCCTTCGAGCGAGGACGCACCGACTGCGGCGGCGCGCTTTTCGACTTCGACGTGGACGGCGGGCGAGATGGTGGCGCAGTTGATAAAGGTCGTGCCTTTGGCGTCGGTCAGCAGGGAGTCGCCCGAAGTGGAAAAGATCGAGCGCATGGCCGCATCGTCGGTGACCACGGTGATGACCACGTCGGAGAGGGCCGTAACGTCGGCCAGGGTTTTGGGAGCGGCGCAGCTAAGCTCTTTGGCTAGTTTATTGGCGGAACGCCTGTTGGCGTCGAATACAGCCGCGATGTTGAAACCCTTGTCGTTGAGGTTAAGGGCCATGTTGGCTCCCATGCGCCCTACGCCGACAAAGCCGATCTGAAAGTCCTTTTTGCCCTTTTTGCTTTTGGTGGATTTTCTTTTTGCCATTTTGGCCTCCTTGTTGAAGGGGTAAAATGTCCTAACCGCCGACCAAAGCGGTCGGCGGAAAACGAATTGTGGGCCGAATGCGACGGCCCATAACATACTGAGCGCGTTAGATATATTCAATAGAGGTGTGCTATGAAAATAGGGATCACGCAGATCATTTTGGGGAACATGTCGCTGGCGGACACGCTACAGTTGTGCGAGGACGCCGGCTATCAAGCCGTGGAGTTGGTCTTTGCCGAGGGCAAGGATTTGGATCCGAGTATGTGCGCCAGCGAGATTGCACAGGTCGGGCGGCAGTGCGCGGACGCTGGCGTTGAAATCGGCAGCGTTATCGTCTGGTATCAAGAGCGCGGCAACCTGCTCAGCCGCGATGCTAGTGAGCGCGAGCGATGTCTCAAGTGCCTGCGGCGTTCGCTCGAAATCGCCGGTGCGCTGTCGGTTGATGGGGTGCTGTTGCACCCGGGGCAGCTAGCGGTCGAGGGCACCTATCAGCAGGCTTGGGATGGGTTGCGGGACGCGCTCATTGACACAGCTCCTTTGGCCGAGGAAATGGGCGCGGCCATTGGCTTGGAAAACGTCTGGAACAAGTTCCTGCTCAGCCCGCTTGAAGCTCGACTTTTTGTCGATGAAATCGACAGCGAGTGGGTGGGGATCTACCTCGACACGGCCAACATGATGGCCTATGGCTACCCAGAGCACTGGATCCGCGAGTTGGGGCCGCGTATCAAGAAGGTGCATTTCAAGGATTTCCGCCGCAGCGAACACAGCTTCGTCAACTTGCTCGAAGGAGATACGGATTGGCCGGCGGTCATGGCCGAGTTGAGGACGGTGGGATACGATTCGACGCTGATCCACGAAGTGGGCGGCAGCCGTGAAGAACTCATCGATCTCGGTGCGCGCATGCGCCAGATCGTCGCTTTGTAAACCTAGGAAGGAATAAGACATGGTGTACATCATCAATTGGCGCGACGTGCAACCCAACATAGCCCACCTAAGCGCCGTACATTGGGGTGGGTTGCGCGACCGCGATGGCGACGACCCCGATCCGCGCCATTGCCTAAAGCGCCTACAGGGCTTTGCCCGCCACGCGCTCCAGGGCCGCAAGAATTCGGATTATCACAAGCACGAAAATCTCGAACAGGTGTACTACGTGCTCTCGGGCAGCGGCTATGTGCTCTTTGACAAGGAGCGCTTTCCCGTGCAGGAGGGCGACGCGGTGTACCTGCCGTCGGGTATCCACCACCAGATGTTTAACGACGCTAGCGAGGATTGGCTCGAACACCACGTGATTAGCCAAAGGATCGCGGCCAACAGCGGCGAGTTTGCCATCCGCAACTGGCGCGATGTGCCGGCGATGGGCGATGGCGCGGGCGCGGTGCGCTGGCATCAGCTAGGGCCAGTCGGCGAGGAGGACGTGGGATTTACTCAGGGGCTGCGCTGTATTGATCGGGAGGCTGTACAGCCGCGTGGACAGACGGTTGAGCGATGCTGCGAAGAGCTGGAGCAGGTCTATTACGTGCTGGAAAACAGCGGCGTCTTGGAAGTCGATGGCGAAGAGCAGGAAATTCGAGAAGGGGATATGATCCACCTGCCACCGGGCACGCGCTACGCGATTCGCAACCCGCACGCCGAGTGGCTTGCCTACCTCATCATGGCGGCTTGAGCTATGGCACTAGAACAAGTACACACGACCCTGCAAGCGCTGATGGCGGCTATCGACAACGGTGAGGGCGAGTCAATTGCCACGCATTTGCGTCAGCTTGACGAACTCGGCCAAGAGCTGGGCAAGGAAGCTCCACCTATGTTGCGCCACTACTTGGAGAAGCGCAGCTATACCAAGGCCCTGGACTTTTTGGAAGGGCGCGATGAGGCCGCCGCTCCCAACTGCTAAAAATCCCATGCGTCGGGCGTTCTACGAGACCATCGCCTGCGTACCCTACGGCAAGGTGGCTACCTACGGGCAGATCGCCACCTTGGCCGGCTATCCGGGGCGGGCGCGGCAAGTAGGTTTTGCTCTAGCGGGGATGCCCGTGGAATGGGACCTGCCTTGGCACCGCATCATCAACGCCCAAGGCAAGGTCTCGCCGCGCAGCGGCAGCAACCATCTGTTGCAATACGAGCTTTTGGCCAGCGAGGGCGTTGTTTTCACAGCTCAACGCATCGACCTGAAACGGTTTGGCTGGCGACCTGAGGCGGAGGATTGAACTCACTCGACCGCCGGATTCTCAGCCTCGCCGTTCCCAATATCCTCGCTGCCCTATCGACGCCGCTGATCGGCATTGCCGACACTGCGATGATTGGCCATTTGCCAGAAGTGGCTTTTATGGGCGCGGTCTCCACGGCGAGTCTGATCTTCAATGGCGTATTCTGGTGCTTGGCCTTTCTGCGGATGGGGACCACGGCACTGGTGGCCCAATACAGCGGGGCAGGGGATCGACGTCAGAGCGCCGGGGTACTCTACCGCTCGCTTATTGTGGCCGTCTGCCTCGGCATGGGGATCGTGGCGGCTAGTGGCTGGATCAGCCGGATTGGGTTTGAGTTGGCCGGTGGGTCGCCCCAAGTCCAGCACTGGGGCATACGCTACTTCGCCATCCGGGTGTGGGAAGCGCCTTTGGCGTTGAGCATTATGACGCTCAATGGCTTTTTCCTCGGCACCGCCAATGTCATAGCACCCCTCTGGGTTATGACCGTTGCCAATCTGGTCAACATCGGCGCGGACTACGTGCTTATCTACGGAAAGTTGGGCGCTCCTAAACTGGGCGTCGAGGGGGCGGCTTGGGCTTCTGTGCTGGGCAATGCGGCGGCGTTGGGCACCGGGGTTTTCTGGTTGCTCTCCCGCTACCGCTCCTATCTGCGGGAGTGGCCTACAAGGCTGTGGGATTTGCGCGCGATGAAGCGCTTGATGCAGACCAACGCCTTCCTCTTTGGCCGCACCCTTTGTCTGCAATTTGCCGGTTTTTTCACGCTCGGCGTGGTTTCGCGGATGGGCGAAGCACCGCTGGCGGCCAATGCCGTGATTTTGCAGGTCTGGGGGCTGACTAGCTTCGCCGTTGATGGCTTTGCCCACGCGGCCGAAACGCTGGTCGGCCGCTGCCTAGGAGCGCACCTTTTTGCCGAGGCGCGGCAGTTCGCTTGGCGGATCATCTGCTGGGGGTTGGGTTTGGGAGCGGGGTTTGGCGTGATTTACTTTGCGGCCTTGGAGCCTATTGCCGCGCTGTTTACTCCGCATCGGGAAGTTGTACAACAGGTCGGCACGCTCTATGTACTCATAGCGCTGCTCCAACCGCTGAACGCCGTGGTTTTCGTCTTTGACGGAATTTTTATCGGCGCTAGCGATATGGGGTATCTGTTCAAGGCTATGGCGCTGGCTACCTTTGGAGTGTTTGTGCCTGCGGCGTTGGTTTTTATATACTGGTTGGATTGGGAATTGGCCGGTGCTTGGATGGCCTATAGCGGCCTGATGGTCGGCCGTTTTATTACGCTATGGCCGCGCTATCGCGGCGATGCTTGGTTGCGGAGCTTTGTCAAATAGGAGAGGAGACTATGCCTTTTATCAATCCCGCAGAACTTGCGGCTGTGGAGCTTTTTCCCCAAATCAATAGCGGCTTGGTGGCTGGCGAGCGGCTGATGCTGTCGTTTTTGGACATGGAAGAAGGCTGCGAAGTGCCCGAGCACAGCCACCCTCACGAACAGGCTGGCTTGGTGCTCGCCGGGCGCTTCCGCTTTCGCATTGGGTCAGAGGAGCGCGTCACCGGCCCGGGCGACGCCTTTTTGATTCCGCCGAATGTGGTCCACTGGGGGATCGTCGAAGAGGGACCGGCCAAAATCCTCGACATCTTCAGTCCGCCGCGCGAGGATTACATAGAGCACTACAACAAACACGCCACAACCTCCACCGAGACCGTTTGGGCCTAGCGGATAAGGAGCATACTATGCGGATGTTGCAAAAGGAGCATTGCCACAACGTGTTGGTCGTCGCGATCGCGCCCCGCGATGCGGAACGGGGTATTGATTTGGCAGGGATTGGCCGCAATGTGCGCTTTCTCTGTGAGCGCGGCGTGGATTTCATTATGCCCGCCTGCGGCACGGGCTTGGCGTACGATGTGACCGTGGCCGAGTACGAGGCTATCGTCGGGACGTTTATGGATGCGGTGGCTGGGCAGGCGTTGGTAGTGCCGGGGATTGGGCCGGGGTACGGCCGCGCCTTGGAAATGGGGCAGATCGCGCGCTCGTTGGGCGTCGCTGGGGTGATGATCATGCCGATCGTTGGCCCCGCATCGGTCCGTGGGGCAGCGGCCGGGTTGCGCAGCATTGCCGAAAAGACCCAATTGCCCACCATATTGTACCAGCGCCGTCTGGATATTATGCCGGTGGAGCAGGTGGTTACACTCTGCCGACTGGACGAGGTGGTGGGGCTTAAGTACTCGGTTGACGATTTGGAGACTTTTCGGCGTATCGAGGCCGAGGCTGGAGACGAGGCGGCTATGGTCTGCGGCATGGCCGAAGATCCATGTATTGACTACATGGCAGCCGGCGCGGTTGGGTTTAGCTCGGGGATGGCCAACTTCGTCCCCGGCATGAGCCTGACGCTCCTAGAGCGCTTTGCGGACGGAGATCGCGTTGGGGCCGAGGCTATTCGGCAGCAGATGGTGCCTTTTGAGGATCTGCGCGGCGAGTGTGCAGCGCGCTACAGCACCTCGGCACTGCACGCAGCTATGGAGCGGTTCGGGCTGGCCGGAGGGCCGGTGGTGCCTTTTGCCGAGGATGTGGCCGCTGAGGACTTGCCGAGGTTGCACGCGCTCGTCGATGAGCTGGCCGACGCGGAGAGGCAAATGCAAATGCAAATGCAAATGAAAGAGGTCGTATGAATCAAGATGCACTGCGCGTAGGGCTGGTGGGCACAGGCGGCGTCTGTGCGGGGGTACACTACCCAGGACTGCGGCTGATTCCCGGGGTCGAGATCGCTGGAATCTGCGAGCCAGATGAGACGCTGCGGCAACAGCGGCAAGCGGAGTGGGGTATTGCGGCCGCTTTTGATCGGCTGGACGCGCTCTTAGATGCGGAGGCCCCAGATGCGGTCTGCATCGCCGTGCCCAACGTCTATCACTACGAGTTGATCGTCCAAGCCTTAGACGCTGGTTGCCACGTGCTGTGCGAGAAGCCCTTGGGTATGGACTTTGCCCAAACTCGGGAAATCTACGCTCGGGGCAAGGCGTCGGGGCGTCGTCACATGACGGCGTTTACCTATCGCTTTGTACCGGCTATGAACTACATCCGCCACTTGATGCAGACCGGGGCCTTGGGGGCGATTCGGCACGCCCGCTTCCAGCGCCTGCAAGACTGGGGAGAGCGCGCCATTGGCTGGCGGCAATACAAGCGCTACGCCGGGTCGGGCGAACTGGGCGATATGGGCATTCACCGCCTTGATTTTGCCGAGGATCTGTTGGGGCCAATAGAGGCTGTATGCAGCGCGGCCAAGCAGTTGGTCCCTCGGGATCAGACCCGCGAAGGCCAGCCGTGCCCACCGCAGGATGTGGAAGATTGGATCGCGTGGATCGCCGAGTTTGCAAACGGCACCACAGGCGTCTTCGAGATGGGCAAGTTGAGTAAAGGCTATGGTCCGAAGGGCGATCACGACTTGGCCGAGTTTAATGGAGAGAAGGCCTCGGTCGTCTATCGCCTACACGCGCCGCACGAGGTGCTCTTAGCGCCCCGTGGCGAACCCTATCAGAGCCAGCCCGTGCCCGCCGAGTTCCTCAAGCGCCCCAATGCACCGCGCGATCCATCCGTCGGCGATCCCGTGCAGACCTTCCGCTACGACCAAGCGTGGGAATTCGTCAGTGCCATCCGCGAGGGGCGCGATTGCGTGCCCTCGTTTTATCACGGGATGCGGGCGCAGGCCGTTGCCGACTCCATCCTCCAAGCCGCGGCCGAGCGGCGGTGGGTCGATATTCCCGATTGCCCGGTTTAGGAGGGACGGTGATGATGAGCGAAAGCCCCAACGCGGCGTATGGGATGGATGGATTTTACATCCGCGACGCAACTGTATGGTCCTTAGACGCTGTCGAGCGGGCTGTGGAAGGCATGGATGCGGTGCGGCAGGGCGAGCGTGAGCTTTCACCACTGCCTGACGCTACACGGCAGTGGCCCCAATCATGCTGCGGGGGTCACATGCGCACCGAGCGATCCCGCCCGGTAGATGACAAACGGGAGGGCCTAACGGCCTTTATCGACGACCCGACTCATTGCCCGGTAGTGTTCAATCGAAATTCCTAATTCCAAATTTTACGGATCGCTACCAGCGTTAGCGCGAGGGCGCAGAGCAGGAGCGGCCAGTCCCCCCAGTGCGTGTAGATCGTCTGTCCTTGGTGCAAGGGCACGTCTATGGCAAAGCCCACGGTAGCGAAAAGCGGCGTGCGATAGGCAATGCGCCCGCTCGGTTCGATTAAGCCGGAGATGCCGGTATTGGCGGCGCGGACTACGGCCCGCCCGCTTTCTACGGCGCGTAGGACGGCTTGGGCAAAGTGCTGGTGAGGGGCCGCGGTGGTGCCAAACCAAGCGTCGTTGGTGGTGTTGACCAGAAAGTCCGGGTCTTGGGCCATCAGCGTGCGGGTGATTTCCGGAAAGATAGACTCGTAGCAGATAAAGACCCCGAACGAAGTATCGCTGCGCGGAAGCCGCAATACTTTGTGCCTTTCCCCGTGGGCGAAGATGCCGCTTTCTGCCGTAAGCCCTCCCAAATACTGAAAGATGAATGAGAAGGGTAGAAACTCGCCAAAAGGCACTAGGTGCACTTTGTCGGCGTAATCCACTACTTCTCCTTGGACGTTGAGTAGGAAGGCCCGGTTATAGACCGGAGCCGTGCGGTTTTGCGAATCCCCCTTGAGGCTGCCCACCAACATGGGCGTATCTAGCTCCAGCGCTAGGGCGGTTATCGAATCGACATAGGGCGCGTACAAAGGGTCGCCAAAATAGAGCGGCAGGGCCGTCTCGGGATAGATGATCAGGGCTGGTTCTTCCGTAGCTGCCAAGTCCCGAGTGAGTGCGGCGTAGTGCCGAGCTGTCCAAGCCAGCCGGTTCTCCTTCCACTTGCGGTCTTGGGGGATATTGCCTTGAACGATGCCGACCTTCAGAGTGGGGTGTGGTGAATCTGGCTCGTTGTGCAGCCGATAGAAGCCCCATAGATGAATGGCGACCAGCAGGAGAAGCGGCAAGCTCAGATAGCGGATGAAGGCGCGGTGTGAGAGGGCTTGGGCTAATGCGGCATTGAATAGGACGATGAGGAAACTCAGGCCATAGACGCCGGTTATGGTAGCCCATTGCAAGAAGGGCAGGTTGAGGTATTGCGAGTCGCCCAAGAGTTGCCAAGGAAAGCCGCTCAACATCCAGTTTTGTATCCACTCTAAAAGGACCCAGATGCCGGCTGCCGACCAGGCAAAGAGCGGGGAGGAAAAGTTTAGGCGGCGGCACACCGCGAAAAAACAGGCCAGATACAAGGCCATGTATAAGATGAGTAGCGCATTCGTCGCCGCGGCGCTCGCCCAAGCGAGGGCACCGTACAATTGTAGGGTTTCGGTGATCCAGTACGTGCGCCCGGTGGCCCAGGCGAGACCGGCGACTAGCCCGAGGGCGAAGTGGCTTTGGGCGGGCAGCCAGTGCCGAGCCAGAAAAAGCGGCAGCAGACAAATCCAAGCGAAGTAATACTGATCGAATTTGGGGATACTAACTACAAAGAGCAGGCCCGAGAGCAAGGCCGGAGCCAGCAGAGGGAAGAGCCGCTGCTGCAATTCAGACGCCTCGGTGCCAATCCTCGAGCCCTTGGCGCAATTTTTCTAACCCGCTCTGCTCTAGTGCAGCCATTGCGTCGCGAGAAATGCCTAGGCGCGCTGCGACTTGGCCAGGCGATTTCTTATACTGATAGCGGAGTTGAATAACGCGCATCTCGTCGTCGGAGAGGGTTTGGAGGGCACGGTGGACGAGCTGGCGCAACTCTTGGGCTTCGAGGCGATCTTGGGCGTCTTCGGTGACGAGCAGGGATACGAAGCGCTCGTCGAGGCGGATACGCTCGACCGGAGCAGTGGTGGGATTGTCGGGAACCTTATTGTAGATAGGCATAGAAAAAATCAGGGAGCCGCAAGCGACTCCCTGAAAAGGTGGTAGCGGGGCTAGGATTTGAACCTAGGACCTTTGGGTTATGAGCCCAACGAGCTACCAGACTGCTCCACCCCGCAACAAGCTATGTGGCAATTAATCTAAACGATGGGGTAGGCGGGCGCAACCCTCTCAATGGCCGACGGGTGTCAAACGCCGGAGTTTGACTTGGGCGATGCGCTGGCCCTCCACCTTGAGGATGTCGAGCTCTATATCGTTTGCCTTGAAGGCTAAGCCCTCCGCGGGAATGCTCCCCAAGTGGTCGTAGATAAATCCCCCGAGGGTTTCAAAGCCCGTCCTCGGCAGATCGGTGGAAAGCAATTTGTTGAGATCGTCTATGTCGATGCGGGCATTGGCTATGAGTACCTCGCCGGGGACCTCCCAGTGGTGCAATGCTTCTTCCTCGTCGTACTCGTCTTGGATTTCCCCGACGATTTCCTCGACGAGGTCTTCGGTGGTGACCAAGCCCGCCGTGCCGCCGTATTCGTCGAGGACGATGGCGAGACGAATTTTGTTGGCTCTCAAGTCGTTGAGTAGGATGTCGATTTTCTTGGTCTCAGGGATGTAATAAGGCTCATGGGTAAAACGCAGATCGTCCTCTTGCTGGCTGGTCAGTAGTTGATTTATCGGCGTCGCCAGATCGATTTCGGGACGGGATACTAAGATCTGCAGCAGGTCTTTGGCGTACACGATCCCTTGGATGTGGTCGAGGCTTTCTCGGTAAATGGGCAGGCGCGAGTGTCCTTTGTCCCGGATGAGATCGATCAAGTCTTTCAAGGAGGCTGCTTGGTCGATGGCGACCATATCGACGCGGGGGATCATAACTTCGCGGACGATGCGGTCGTGGAAACCAAAAACGCCCTCAATCATCTCGCGCTCGCCTTCTTCTAGGACGCCAGACTCGCCTTCTGATTCGACGATGCTGCGCAGTTCTTCTTCTTTTTCCGCGCGGAAGTCCTCGTCGCTGTAATCGAAGCTGCTGAGAAGTTCGAGGAGATTGGTCAAGGGAAGGAGCAGAGCGTGTACCGGCACATAGGCTAAGGCGACGATGGGTACGCGTACTTCGTCGCCTTCTTCGTCAAAGCGGATACGTCGTGGCGTCGCTACGACCATAAAAAGCCCTAGCGCACCCAATAAGGCTACGGCCGCGGAGATATAGCTTGGAAGGGTAAGAGACTGTGCGAGAAAGAACAGGGAAAGAGCGAGGACGATGATGCCGATGGCTTCACCGAGGCGGGCCATCAGGCGCAGGCGTAGGCGCGGCTCGTAGATGCGGAGCATGGCGTCCGCATGGGATACGCCGCTTTCGGCCATTTTCTCCAGCACGGATTTGGAGAGAGTGGCGAAGGTTGTCTCATAGCTGGCTACTACGAAGAGCCAGACGAGACTGATCGTGCCGACCAGCGCGGCATATGCGATCAAGGATAAGTCAACTTGCGGGGGTTCCAAAAAGGCTCCTTTCGGTAAAGCGGCCGGCCAAGGTCGCTTAGGGGGAGAGAGAGGCTGTGGTGAGAAAGTGGTCTGTTTCGCGCTCCATAGCGTCTAGTTGCTCGGGTGTTTCGTGTACCCAGCCGGCTAGATGCAGTAGGCCGTGTACCAACAGGCGGGCTAGCTCCACTAAGGGGGGGACACTGAGCGCGGCAGCTTGCCGTTGCGCTTGAGGCAGCGAAATATATACTTCGCCGCTGCTGTTCTGACCTGGTATGGTTCCTAAGTCGAAAGACAGGACGTCCGTAGTGCCCTCCTTGCTACGATAGGTGGTGTTGAGATCGCTCATGTAGTCGTCGTTGATGAGGACTAGCTGGACCGCGTCTGGCAGTGTGTAGGCACAAGCGACCTGCGTGGCGATGTGATGTAGGGCTGCAAGCGCGTCTATATGCAGAGGGGCTAGGCTCGCGTCTTGGACTATGTGAAGGGGGCTCGCTAGACAGTCTGCCATTTGCGATTGGCCTTCTGCCAAGGGTATGCCATCCGGCTGTGGAGGACGCCCATCAGCACGCGGATGAAGCTGTCCTCTATTTTGAGCAAATCCCGCAGGGTCAGCGCGCACTCGTCGAGTTCGCCAGCGGTGAATTTCTGCTGGATGATTTTATGCACTAACTGGCGCATCCGGCTGGGCGTGCGCTCGGCGAGGGTGCGGGCCGCCGCTTCGACCGAGTCGGCCAACATCAAGATGCCGGCCTCTTTGGTCTGGGGCTTAGGACCATGGTACCTGAAATCTTCCTCGCGCACGCTTCGGTCGCCCAGTTCTACGGCGCGCTCGTAAAAGTACTCAATGACGGTGGTGCCGTGGTGTTGGGCGATCAGATCGCAGATAGATTGGGGAAGGCCGTGTTCCTCGGCCAACTCGAGTCCCTCGCGGACGTGTGAGGCGATGATGAGCATGCTCAGGTAGGGCATCAGACGATCATGGGGGTTGCGTCCACCTTGCAGTCCCTGATTTTCGCTGAAGTACTCTGGCTTGTTCACCTTGCCGATGTCGTGGTAATAACAGCCGACGCGGGCCAAGAGAGGATTAGCGGCAATGGCCTCGGCGGCGCTCTCGGAGAGGTTGGCCATGATCAGGCTGTGAGTATAGGTGCCTGGTGCCCGGACAGCCAATTGGCGGAGCAAGGTCCGATTGGGATCCGACAGTTCCAGCAGGGTGATATCCGTGGTGATGTGGAAGAGACTTTCAAAGATCGGCAGCAGGCCGATGGTGAGGATGGGGGCGGCCGCTCCAATGACAATCCCGGGCAGAATATGATCGTATATCTGTTCGACCGGAAAGAAGCGCAATAGATCCGCCGCCGCGATGAGCAATGCGTAAGAGATCGGCAGGAAGATCATGGGCCGGTAGAACTGATTGCGGTGCCGCACGTGCCGCACCGCATAGACGGCGATGGCCGCCGTTAGAGCGCAGACTATGACTACGTAGAAATCAGCGAAGAGGTTGCCGACAAAAAGCGCCAGCACAAACGAGAGCACTAAGCCAATTTGTGGCGTTAGTAGAATCGCCGCTAGCATGGCGGCGAGAGGGATCGGCACCCAGTAGGGGGAGAGGTCGTGCGTTTTGATATAGGAGGACGCGACGGCTGTGGCAACGGTCAGGATGGCTAAGAGGACGAGTTGGCCGGGATGGTCAAAAACAGCGCGTTCGTGCGTGGCGAGGAAGTAGCCGAAGACGAAGATCAGGAGTCCGGAAATCGTCGCGGCTGCAGCCATTTGAATCAGGCGCTTAATCGGATGTTGAGATTGATCTTGGGCTATGCGGGCGGCCAGTGCGTCAAGTGCATCGACATGCTCCTCGGTGACGGTGGCGTTTTTGTCGATGATGAGGTCGTTTTGGGCATAGATCCGCTTGATGCTGGCCACACCGCGCCGCGCCGCGTCCCTGAGGTGGGCGGTCTCCGGCTCGTCAATGGTTAGATTGGGCACCACAAAGAGGCTTAACAACTCGTGTACGGCTTGGACAGCGTTGCGGTCGGCAATCGTGTGGTACGTTTGGATGTGAGAGATTAATTCGCCTTGTTTAAGCTTTTCTTCGCTATAGAGGGTTTCTACGTGTTGTTCCCGATCTCCGAGGCGGACTTGGGTCGAAGGGCTTAGGAGGATCGGTTGTTTGGAGGCGATGATGCCCGCGGTGTAGTAATTGGCCAGAATCTGCTGACAGATGGCTTGAAAATCGTGTACATAAGGTTGGCTAGCTGTGGAGAGGACGTCGATGAGAGTCGAAAGCGCATCGAGTGAGAGCGAACCTACGACTTGAGGGAGGGCGCGTTGGAGTTCACGTTGCTTGAAGGAGTTGGCCATCTGGACCCGGATTCTTGGGATCATTACTACAAAGACCGAGTCTAACTGAGCTAGCTGCTGCTCCTGAATTAGGGGGTCGCGGTGCAAAATAGTGGGTATCTCGGCGCTGGCTGCTTGTCGTTCGTGCTCCAATTCGGCATCGCTTTTGGGCACGTTAAAGAGAAAAGGAGCCTCGATGCGTTCTTGAGAGACGCTGCCGACGCGTAGCTGGGCAACGTTGTAGGGACGCTGGTAAGGCGATAGATAGGTGAGCAGGCCGATGACTAGGCCTGCCAAGGCGATGTGGAACACCCGCGAGCTATGCGGATGCCAAGGTTGGGGCTGATTGCTGCGGCGTTTAGAACCAAACCACTTGAGTTTAAGCGTGTTCATGGATCGGCCGAGGTGTGGGCGTCCTCATAGCTGTCGTAGGCTTTGATGATCTTCTGCACGAGCGGGTTGCGCACCACATCCCGCTCGTTGAGCCGAACAAAGGCCAAGCCAGCGATCCCGGTCAGAATTTTGGGTGCGACGACTAAGCCCGAGGGTTGGTCATCACTGAGGTCTGTCTGGGTAATATCGCCAGTAACTACAGCCTTTGAGTGACTACCCAATCGAGTGAGAAACATCTTCATCTGCTGGGGCGTAGTATTTTGGGCTTCGTCGAGAATAATAAACGAGTCGTTGAGGGTGCGGCCGCGCATGTAGGCCAACGGCACGACTTCGACAATTTTCATATCCTGCATCCGCCGCAGGCGCTCGGGTTCCATGAGATCCTGTAGAGCGTCGTAGAGCGGGCGCAAGTAGGGATCGACTTTATCCTCAAAAGAGCCAGGCAAAAAACCGAGCTTCTCTCCGGCTTCGACAGCGGGCCGAGCGAGCAGGATGCGAGATATTTGCTTCTGCCGCAGCGCAGCAACGGCCATAGCCACCGCAAGATACGTCTTGCCGGTGCCAGCTGGGCCGATGCCGAAGACCACGTCGTTGTTGGCGATAGCTGCGAGATATTTTGCTTGGCCCTCGGTACGGGCATAGATGGCCGTCTTATAGGTATAGGCTGCGGAGTTTGAGAGAGTGCTATGGTCGTCCTTAGGCAATATCGAGCTACAGTGAATCAAGTTCTCTAGCTCGGCTGCTTCGATGGGCGGACCGTGGCGCATGCGTTTTATAAGAGGACTGAGGAAGCTATCGGCCTCGCGCACCGAGGCATCGGATCCCTTAATCGTCAGCTTGTCGCCGCGGGCGATTAAGCGAATGCCGTATCTCTCTTCAAGATGAGCCAAGTGTTGATCGTTGCGCCCGAAGAGGGAGCGGCGATCAATGCCGGCGATAGAAATGTCCTTCATAGTTCTGATAGCTGGACAAAAATACAAAAAGGGGTTTGAAATCCTTCCTTAAACCCGGAAGGATCAAACCCCTTTAAGTCTTGAAACGTATTTAAATCAAGTAGTTGTAATTACTTGGGAATTTCGAGGACTTGAGCAGGAAAAATCATATCTGGCGCGACGATTTGCTGCTTGTTGGCCTCGTATATTTTATGCCATTTGCCGGCATTGTTGTAAAGCTCGGCGGCAATTTTGAAGAGGAAGTCTCCTCGGGTGACCAAATACTGATTTTCGGCTACCCCAAACGGCACGGCCAAGACTTGCTTGGGGTAGATTAAATCCGGGTCTTTGATTTGATCCTTATTCTTTCGGTAGATGCGGGGCCACATATACGGATCGTCGTAGATTCGTTCTTTTTTGGAGATATTCCACAAATTGTCCCCTCGTTCGACCTTGTAGTCAATGACCACGGGTTGGGCTACGCGCGCTTTGAGATCGGCGAGCATCTGGTCGATGATAGCTAGCTTGTCCATCATTTCGGGTAGGGCAGCTATGTTGCTCTGCTTGAGTTCCGCAACTCGGGTATCGATGGCGGAGACTTCGCCGCGCCGCATAATAAGCACTTCTGGAGCTAGCGCCATCAGCCCTTCGAGCTGGGCGATAATAGCGTCGAGTTCGCGCCCAAAGGCCATAACTTCGGATTCGGAGTGGCCGATTGCTGCGAGGATTTGGGCATTGAGGTCGGCATTGGCCCGATCGAGCTGGGCAATCTGCATATTAAGCGCTTCAAGCTGGGCGTTTAGCTCTTCGATTTGGGTGTTGGCTGCGTTTTCGCGGTTGACGAGTTCGTTCCCCAGAGCCATGTACTCCTCACAGGTCATCTGCTGCTCTTGAGCAGAGATGTTTCCGCTCGCTAGCACTAGCAATGCTAAAGCCAACCCACCAACGGACAACTTCTTCATAGTCGGACCCTTTCTTATTTGCCTTGGTTGGCGAGGTTGTTCTTAGTAGCGGCTAGTTTTTCTTCTAGTGCTTTTTTGGTGGCTTGCCGCTCGGCGAGTTCGCGCTCGAGCTGCGCTTTTGCGGCCTGTAACTCAGTTACTTTTACTTCGGCGGCCAGAGTGGCTTGGCGCTGTTGCTCTAGGTATTCCATGTCCTCCTGCGACGGAACACGCGAACAGCTAGCCACGAGCGACAGAATCACTACCGCCAAGGCGACGCCTAGGTATCTCAGATTGGATAAAGTGGAAAGACAGCTCATTAAGTAGTTCCTCCACCTAAGCTTAAGGATCAAATAGCAATCTTACATTAATATACGGAATATGGCCACAAATATAGGCGACCTAGAGTGGATGTCAAGCAGAACAAGTGAAAATCTACCCCACTTGTAAAGTTTTCAAGCAGACCGAATACCCAATTCGCGCAACTGGCCCAAATCGACGGAAGAAGGGGCATTTTCCATCAAGCCCACGGCCTTATTGGTCTTGGGGAAGGCGATGACTTCGCGAATTGAATCTTCGTTGGCGAGCAAGGCGATCAGCCGATCAAAGCCAAAGGCAATGCCACCGTGTGGCGGGGCTCCGTAGTCGAGCGCTTCGAGTAGGAAACCGAATTTGGCCGCGGCTTCTTCGGTGCCGATTTCTAAGAGCTGAAAGAGACGGGCTTGTACTGAGCGCTGGAAAATTCGCATGCTGCCCCCGGCAATTTCATTGCCGTTGATGACCAAGTCATAGGCTCGTGCCCTAGCGTCGGCCGGGGCGCTATCCAATAGGGCGAAGTCTTCTTCTAAGGGAGCTGTAAAGGGATGGTGCACTGCTGTAAAGCGGTCGGCTTCCTCGTCGCGTTCTAGCAGGGGGAATTGGCTGATCCAAAGGGGCTGCCAAGAATCCTCGGGTACTAATGAAAGGCGTTGAGCCAACTCCAAACGCAGTGCTCCGAGTATCCGGGAGACCTGCTTGGGCTGATCGGCGACAAAAAGCATTAGGTCACCAGGGGCGGATTCGAGGGCCTCGATCAACTGGGTTTGAGCGGCTTGGGGGAAGAATTTGACGATGGAGGATTCAAGGCCGGCGTCGGTGTGTTTGATCCAACTAAGACCCTTAGCACCTAATTCTTGGACGAAGGCGATTAAATCGTCAATTTGTCCACGCGAGAACCCACTACAGCTCTTGGCATTTATGCCTTTAACTTGCCCACCATTGTCAAGAACGGAATGAAAGACTTGGAATTGGGATGTGCGCGCTGCTGCCGCTACATCTTTGAGTTCTAAACCGAAGCGCAGGTCGGGTTTATCGGAGCCAAAGCGCTCCATGGCTTCGCGATAAGTGAGCCGCGGAAAAGGGTTAGGTAGATCGATTTGGCGCAACTGAGCAAAAAGGGCGCGGGTTATATCCTCGGCAATAGCCATGACGTGATCCTCGCGCACGAAGGCCATTTCGATGTCGATTTGGGTAAATTCAGGCTGGCGATCGGCACGCAAATCTTCGTCGCGGAAGCACTTGACGATCTGGAAGTAGCGGTCGTAGCCCGAGATCATCAAGAGTTGCTTGTAAGTTTGAGGCGATTGGGGCAGAGCGAAAAAATGTCCCGGATGGACTCGACTGGGGACAAGGTAATCTCGGGCTCCTTCGGGGGTACTCTTGGTCAGAAACGGAGTTTCAACTTCGATGAAGCCTCGCTGGTCGAGCAGGTGGCGCACAATCTGATAGCCCCGGTGCCTGAGTAGCAAATTGCCTTGGATACGAGGCCGACGCAGGTCCAGATAGCGATACTTGAGCCGAATTTCCTCTCCAGCGTCGGTTTGATCTTCGATGAGAAAGGGTGGGGTCTGACAACGGTTGAGGAGGCGGAGTTGATCGCAGTTTACCTCAATCGTCCCGGTGGGTAATTGAGGGTTGACCATACCTTCGGGGCGGGCCTCGACTTCGCCTTGTACGGCGATGACGTACTCACTGCGCAAGTGGTCGGCCTGCTGGTAGGCGATTGGATCGCGCTGTGGGTTGAAGACGATTTGGGTAATGCCGTAGCGGTCTCGGAGGTCGATAAAAATAACGCCGCCGTGGTCGCGGCGGCGCCAGACCCAGCCCATTAGTAGGACGCGCTGACCGATGTCTTTATCTGTGAGCGTGCCGCAGTCGTGCGTGCGCTCCCAGTTGCCCAAGCCTTCGCTCGGCTCTTCCATAAGTTACACCTAAATGATATTGGATTTTAAATGGGAAACAAACTAAAATAGAATGCAGTTTGGAGAGTGTCAAGAAAGGACCGGGTTGGTTGACATGGTGGATTTTGGTTCTTTTAATCGTGAGGGGAGATTTTTGTGATTGGCCTATCGGTCGTCGAGCAGATTGGTAATACGCCGCTTTTGCGGCTGAGGGATCCGGCTATTTCACCGCAGGTAGAAGTGTATGCCAAGCTGGAGTTTTTCAACCCTGGGGGGTCGGTCAAAGACCGGCCGGCGCGGCGGATGATCGAGGATGGTGAGCAGGACGGGTCGCTAGGGCCGGGCAAAGTCATTTTGGATTCCACTTCTGGAAATACCGGTATTGCCTACGCTATGATCGGTGCTGCTAAAGGCTATCGGGTAAAATTGGCTATGCCGGCCAATGTCAGCCGCGAGCGCAAGGCCATTCTCGCCGCCTATGGGGCCGAAGTGGTATACACCGACCCGGGGGAGCTTTCCGACGGAGCTATACGGGAAGCGCGGCGGATATACGAAGCCGATCCCGACCGGTACTTCAAGCCCGACCAATACAATAATCCCGCCAATTGGTACGCCCATCGCGATACCACCGCGCCCGAAATCTGGGAGCAGACCCAAGGTCGAGTTACTCATTTTGTCGCCACTATCGGTACCAGCGGTACCCTGATGGGCACCGGTCGAGGTCTTAGGAAATTCAATCCGGCGACCCAAATCATTGCTGCCGAGCCAGCCGAGCCGTTTCACGGCATTGAGGGCCTTAAGCACATGGAAAGTTCAATTGTCCCTGGTATCTACGACGAGACGCTCCTCGACTACAAAATACCGATAGATACCGATGATGCTTATGATACCGCCTTGCGTCTGCCGGTCGAGCAGGGGATTCTCGTCGGCCAGTCTTCAGGCGGAGCTTATTGGGCCGCGCTGGAAGTTGCCCGTCAGCTAGATACGGGGGTGGTGGTGACGATATTTTGCGATGGCGGCGACAAGTACATGAGTACGCCCATGTGGCGGCTGGCCCTCGAGGGCATTACTAAGTGAAGGGATAGCTGAATGCTGCGCATTGCCCGCAGGGACTTTGATCGGATCTGCGCCCAAGCCTTGGCCGAGTACCCACACGAGTGTTGCGGTCTGTTGGTTGAGAAGGTACCGGGTGGGGTGTCCGCTGCCCATGCTTGTACTAATGTACAGCAGCAGCGGCATGAAGAAGCCTCTAAGCGCTATCCTCGCGATGCAAGAACGGCCTATCTGATTGACGCCGGCGAGCAGCTACGCATCGCGGAGGTAGCTGAAAAAGCCGGTGGCCGGGTCTCGGGTTGCTACCATTCCCACATTGATTGCGCAGCCTATTTCTCGGCCGAAGACGAAAGGCGCACTTGGATATTCAACAGCCGAGAAGCCGGTGACGACCCGGATGACCCGGACGCGATGTATCTGGTACTTTCAGTATATGGCGAGGAGGTGGGCAGCCAGCGGAAAGTGAAAGGCTACAAATGCTTTGCTTGGGACGGCGATCTCTACGTCGAAACGGGTGTTGAAATAGTTTAGTAAAGCCGAGATTGATAATATAGAATGCGGGCGGCAGAGCCGCTTAAATTAACCACATGGAGGATGAAATGCTGGTTACTGTTCACATTCCCACGCCGTTGCGGAAGTTGACCCACAATCAAGCCGAGGTCGAACTTGAGGCGGGGACTATTAGCGAGTTGGTAGATGGTCTCGACGGCTCCTACGAGGGCTTGGCCGATAAATTGCTCGACGAGGGGGGCGAGATCCGCCGTTACGTCAATATCTTCGTCAACGACGAAGATATTCGCTTCCTCGACGGAAAGGACACGCCCCTCAATGACGGTGACAGCGTCTCTATCGTCCCGGCCATTGCTGGCGGCAATTGAGGACTACCATACAGGCGGCTGGCGTTAAGTTTGGTGCAGGATGAAACGCGCCCATAATGTGCTGGAGTTAATCGGGGCTACGCCTATGGTCCGCCTCAGCCGAGTCGTCGGGAAGGGTGCCGCCGAGGTGTGGGGCAAGTTGGAGGCAACCAATCCGGGCGGTAGTGTCAAGGACCGCATCGCTCTAGCGATGATCGAAGCTGCCGAAGAGCAGGGACTGCTGGCCAAGGGCGGCACGATCATTGAGCCGACTAGCGGCAATACGGGCATTGGTTTGGCCATGGTAGCTGCCTACAAGGGCTACAAGCTCATCGTCACCATGTTCGACACGGCTAGCCGCGAGCGCCGCTTACAGATGCAGGCGTACGGTGCCGAAGTTGTGTTGACGCCAGCGGCCGAGGGCATGCGAGGCGCTATCGACAGAGCGCTTGAACTCAAGCGCGAGCATCCAGATTACTTTTTACCACAGCAGTTTATGAATGCAGCGAACCCCGAGATACACCGCCACACGACCGGCCGTGAGATACTAGAACAGCTAGATGGCCGAATCGATGCCTTTGTGGCAGGGGTGGGTACTGGGGGGTCGTTGACTGGCGTCGGCGAAGTACTCAAGGAAGCTCTGTCCACAGTGAGGGTAATCGCTGTCGAGCCGGCCGGATCGCCCGTGCTTTCAGGAGGGAGAGCTGGATTCAGTTATATAGAGGGTATTGGCGCAGGTTTTGTACCACCAATTCTAAACCGCGAAGTTATCGACGAGGTGCGGGTTATTACCGACGACGACGCATATGAAATGGCCCGCCGCTTGGCGCGAGAGGAAGGACTTTTGGTGGGGATTTCAGCCGGGGCCAACGCCTATATCGCCGCTCAAGTCGCTCGCGAGATGGGCGGAAATGCTCGGGTCGTGACGATCCTCTGCGACAGCGGATTGCGCTACTTGAGTACTCGCGCCTTTGAATGAGGGACCATCAGGCCATCGTCTGCACGAGCCGGTTCAACCGTGACTTGTAGCGGGCTGCGGCATTTTTATGAATAATGCCCTTGTTGGCGGTTCTGTCAATGATAGAGATCGCCGCTTGAAGAGCGGTTTCAGCCGAAGTTTTGTCCGAAGCTTGGCGAACTTTTCTAAGGGCCGTACGCATCCGCGAGCGGAGTGTGCGGTTGCGTACATAGGCTTTGGCGCTAGTGATTTGGTGCTTCTTGGCAGACTTGAGTTTAGGCAATTTTGCGCTCCTTCAATAAAATCATTAAATATATAGGAAGTGGGAAGAAGGGGCAAGGCGGGTCTTCAAAAAGAGACTAGCGAAGGCCAGAAACGAACTGGAGCCCAGCATAAAATTATGCCCTGTGGTCTTATCATGGCTTCTTCTGATAATCAGATGGGATTTGATTTTGGCGAACGATGCCCCACTGGCGACAGTGCACAGACCGCTACGCGCTGTGCGCACTGTCGGCTAGAGATTGAGATCCCGACTTGGTATTCGGGTCAAGCGCAGTTGCACTTTTGCGACGCGTCTTGCCGCCGTGCTTGGACAGAGGCTATGCCCTCGTTAGAGGTTTGCTTAGGGGAAACTTCAAAACGGCGGGGGGCTAATTGGGAACTCCAAGCGCTAAAGGCGCGGACGCGCGATGGCTTCATCTGCCAGGTATGCGGGGTCAGCGAAGAGGAACTGGGACGCCAGCTTGACGTACATCACAAGATTCCCTACCGCAGTTTTTCTTCCAATATAGAGGCCAATAAGTTGGAACATCTGATTTCGGTTTGCCCTTCTTGCCACTCTAAGTTGGAAGCCGGGTTGCGTCAAGATCTTCCTCTTTTTGCAAGATCTTGACCTTTCTGCGTGCTAGGTGCTGATAGGCCATATAGTTTAGAAACTACCTCTTGCATCTTGGATATTAGATGCGTATTTTGTATTGAGTACATAACACAGTCTCAGGCTTCTTTACACACTCTTCGATTAAGCTGTTGTTGTACGGGTCGCTAAGAGGGAGGAACATGAGCGGGGTGGTGATGAAGGCGGTTGCGGCCTTAGAGCGGCGAGGCGGCGGTCTAGCGCACAAAGTTGTGCTGCAACTTAAACTTAAAACTTAAATCTCTCATTGGAGGGTCAATTATGAGCGGTTGTGTAGTTAGTAACAAACTCATCTGGAATAGAGCGCTGTCCTGCCTGAGTATGCTTTTTTTGGCGGTCACTTTAATGTTGGCTCCGGAGGCTGAAGCCCAGGATGCGCCGAGCTTTGGCGGTGCGACGGTTGCCAACCAGATGTACGAGGTCGGGGTGGCGATAGAGGCTCTGGTGCTACCTGAGGCTACAGGTGGCAGTGGCGATTTGACATATGCTCTGAGTCCCTTACCGCCGGGACTGGCGTTTGATGTCGGGTCGCGTACGCTCTCGGGCACCCCTTCGGATGTTGTCACCTTCCCTGAAAAGGTCTTTTACTTGATGGCCTACGAAGTGACGGATGCCGATGGTGCTACGGCCAGCTTGACATTCAATATTTCAGTAGAAGAGGAGGATGTAGCGCCGAGTTTTAACGGTGCGACGGTTCCCAACCAGATGTTCTCGGCCGGGGAGGCGATAGACGCTTTGGAATTACCTGCGGCTTCGAGTGGCAACGGCGATTTAACGTATAATTTAAGGCCTGTGCCGCCGGGATTAGCATTCGATGCCGCGTCGCGGACGCTTTCGGGTACGCCTTCGGAAGTGGCTATTTCCTTGATGACTTACGAAGTGACGGATGCCGACGGCGATACGGCTACGTTGACATTCGAGCTAGAAGTCGATACGAGGCCGAGCTTTGAGGGGGCGACGGTTGCCGATCAGTCGTACCAGACGGGCGAGGATATAGGAGTTCTGGAGCTGCCTCCGGCTTCGGTGGGAGAGTATGAGGCACCTCCGAGATATAGCTTGTCATCTATGTCATCCAGCCTGATCGGGGAGTTGCCGGAGGGTTTGGTGTTTGATGCCGAGGCTCGGACGATTTCGGGTACGCCGACCATAGCCGGGACGTATGAAATGACCTACCGGGTGGAAGATTCCGATACCAATATGGAGGAGAGCGACGCCGAGGAATTGACCTTTACGGTCCATGTAGAGCTTACCTTCGCGGCGGTCGCGGCAGCCCAAGCAACCTTTACTGCAGGCGAAGAGATAAAACAGCCTTGGGAGTTGCCAGTAGGTCGGTCCACTGACCCTCTGACGTATAGCTTGGTCGGGGAGTTGCCGGAGGGTCTGGTGTTTGATGCCGAGGCTCGGACGATTTCGGGTACGCCGCCGGCTGACGTGTTGTATGACGCGTCATATGAGTTCACGTATCGGGTGGAGGATTCCGATGGCGATTCGGCTGAGTTGACCTTCACGATTGTGATAGCTGGTATGCCCAGCTTCGTCCGGGAGGAGGAAGATCATCTGTATCCGGCGGGCGATGCGGTGAGCTTAGAGTTGCCGGAGGCGGAAGGTGGGAATGTAGTGTTGACGTATACCTTGGAAGGGGAGTTGCCTGCGGGTCTTTCGTTTGATGGCGTGGCTCGGACGATTTCAGGTACGCCGCCGACGGATGTGACGTATGATGAGTCCTATGGGTTGACGTATCGGGTGGCGGATGTGGATGGCGATGCTGTGACATTGACCTTCTCGATTCGGGTGAATGGTATCCCCAGCTTCGTCCAGGAGCAGGAAGACCAGCCATACACGGCGGGTGAGGCGGTGAGCTTAGAGTTGCCGGAGGCGGAAGGTGGGAATGTGGCGAGGACGTATCGCTTGGATGGGGAGTTGCCTGCGGGTCTGTCGTTTGATCCGGGGACTCGGACGATTTCGGGTACGCCGCCGGAGTTTGCGTGGTATACCTTTGACGGGTATGCGTTGACGTATCGGGTGGCGGATGTCGATGGCGAAGAGCCGACCCCGTTGGTGTTCACGATTCGGGTGGATGGTATGCCCCGCTTCGACGAAGCTGTGTCGAGTCAGGTCACCTTTGCCGAAGGCCAGACGATAGATCCTTGGGTGTTGCCTTCGGCTTCGGGTGGCAACGGCGAGGTGACGTATGAGTTGGTTGGGGAGTTGCCGGAGGGTCTGAGCTATGATAGCGCGACTCGGACGATTTCGGGTACGTTGTCGGCGGATGCGACGTATGCTGCTGAGAGCGAGGGCTATGCGTTGACGTATCAGGTGACGGATCAGGATGGCGATGCGCCTGCTGCCTTGGAGTTCACGATCGTGATACATGGTATGCCCAGCTTCCACGCTCAGGTTGTAGACGACCAGCTATACACGGCGGGCGAGGCGGTGAGCTTAGGTCTGCCGGAGGCGGAAGGTGGGAATAATGGTTTGACGTATACCTTGGAAGGGGAGTTGCCTGCGGGTCTTTCGTTTGATGGCGTGGCTCGGACGATTTCAGGTACGCCGCCGACGGATGTGACGTATGATGAGTCCTATGGGTTGACGTATCGGGTGGCGGATGTGGATGGCGATGCTGTGACATTGACCTTCTCGATTCGGGTGAATGGTATCCCCAGCTTCGTCCAGGAGCAGGAAGACCAGCCATACACGGCGGGTGAGGCGGTGAGCTTAGAGTTGCCGGAGGCGGAAGGTGGGAATGTGGCGAGGACGTATCGCTTGGATGGGGAGTTGCCTGCGGGTCTGTCGTTTGATCCGGGGACTCGGACGATTTCGGGTACGCCGCCGGAGTTTGCGTGGTATACCTTTGACGGGTATGCGTTGACGTATCGGGTGGCGGATGTCGATGGCGAAGAGCCGACCCCGTTGGTGTTCACGATTCGGGTGGATGGTATGCCCCGCTTCGACGAAGCTGTGTCGAGTCAGGTCACCTTTGCCGAAGGCCAGACGATAGATCCTTGGGTGTTGCCTTCGGCTTCGGGTGGCAACGGCGAGGTGACGTATGAGTTGGTTGGGGAGTTGCCGGAGGGTCTGAGCTATGATAGCGCGACTCGGACGATTTCGGGTACGTTGTCGGCGGATGCGACGTATGCTGCTGAGAGCGAGGGCTATGCGTTGACGTATCAGGTGACGGATCAGGATGGCGATGCGCCTGCTGCCTTGGAGTTCACGATCGTGATACATGGTATGCCCAGCTTCCACGCTCAGGTTGTAGACGACCAGCTATACACGGCGGGCGAGGCGGTGAGCTTAGGTCTGCCGGAGGCGGAAGGTGGGAATAATGGTTTGACGTATACCTTGGAAGGGGAGTTGCCTGCGGGTCTTTCGTTTGATGGCGTGGCTCGGACGATTTCAGGTACGCCGCCGACGGATGTGACGTATGATGAGTCCTATGGGTTGACGTATCGGGTGGCGGATGTGGATGGCGATGCTGTGACATTGACCTTCTCGATTCGGGTGAATGGTATCCCCAGCTTCGTCCAGGAGCAGGAAGACCAGCCATACACGGCGGGTGAGGCGGTGAGCTTAGAGTTGCCGGAGGCGGAAGGTGGGAATGTGGCGAGGACGTATCGCTTGGATGGGGAGTTGCCTGCGGGTCTGTCGTTTGATCCGGGGACTCGGACGATTTCGGGTACGCCGCCGGAGTTTGCGTGGTATACCTTTGACGGGTATGCGTTGACGTATCGGGTGGCGGATGTCGATGGCGAAGAGCCGACCCCGTTGGTGTTCACGATTCGGGTGGATGGTATGCCCCGCTTCGACGAAGCTGTGTCGAGTCAGGTCACCTTTGCCGAAGGCCAGACGATAGATCCTTGGGTGTTGCCTTCGGCTTCGGGTGGCAACGGCGAGGTGACGTATGAGTTGGTTGGGGAGTTGCCGGAGGGTCTGAGCTATGATAGCGCGACTCGGACGATTTCGGGTACGTTGTCGGCGGATGCGACGTATGCTGCTGAGAGCGAGGGCTATGCGTTGACGTATCAGGTGACGGATCAGGATGGCGATGCGCCTGCTGCCTTGGAGTTCACGATCGTGATACATGGTATGCCCAGCTTCCACGCTCAGGTTGTAGACGACCAGCTATACACGGCGGGCGAGGCGGTGAGCTTAGGTCTGCCGGAGGCGGAAGGTGGGAATAATGGTTTGACGTATACCTTGGAAGGGGAGTTGCCTGCGGGTCTTTCGTTTGATGGCGTGGCTCGGACGATTTCAGGTACGCCGCCGACGGATGTGACGTATGATGAGTCCTATGGGTTGACGTATCGGGTGGCGGATGTGGATGGCGATGCTGTGACATTGACCTTCTCGATTCGGGTGAATGGTATCCCCAGCTTCGTCCAGGAGCAGGAAGACCAGCCATACACGGCGGGTGAGGCGGTGAGCTTAGAGTTGCCGGAGGCGGAAGGTGGGAATGTGGCGAGGACGTATCGCTTGGATGGGGAGTTGCCTGCGGGTCTGTCGTTTGATCCGGGGACTCGGACGATTTCGGGTACGCCGCCGGAGTTTGCGTGGTATACCTTTGACGGGTATGCGTTGACGTATCGGGTGGCGGATGTCGATGGCGAAGAGCCGACCCCGTTGGTGTTCACGATTCGGGTGGATGGTATGCCCCGCTTCGACGAAGCTGTGTCGAGTCAGGTCACCTTTGCCGAAGGCCAGACGATAGATCCTTGGGTGTTGCCTTCGGCTTCGGGTGGCAACGGCGAGGTGACGTATGAGTTGGTTGGGGAGTTGCCGGAGGGTCTGAGCTATGATAGCGCGACTCGGACGATTTCGGGTACGTTGTCGGCGGATGCGACGTATGCTGCTGAGAGCGAGGGCTATGCGTTGACGTATCAGGTGACGGATCAGGATGGCGATGCGCCTGCTGCCTTGGAGTTCACGATCGTGATACATGGTATGCCCAGCTTCCACGCTCAGGTTGTAGACGACCAGCTATACACGGCGGGCGAGGCGGTGAGCTTAGGTCTGCCGGAGGCGGAAGGTGGGAATAATGGTTTGACATATACCTTGGAAGGGGAGTTGCCGCCGGATCTGGCGTTTGATCCGGGGACTCGGACGATTTCGGGTACGCTGCCGGCCGATTACTTGTATGTTGCCGAGGGCTATGCGTTGACGTATCGGGTGGCGGATGTGGATGGCGATGCTGTGACGTTGCGCTTCACTATTGCGGTGAATGGCATACCTAGCTTCGGCGATCAGGTCGTAGAAGATCAGCAGTACACGGCAGGCGAGGCGGTGAGCTTGGAGTTGCCGGAGGCGGTTGGCGGGAATGTGGCGTTGACGTATTTCTTGGATGGGGAGTTGCCGCCGGGTCTGGCGTTTAATCCCACGTCTCGGACGATTTCGGGTGAGTTGTCGCCTAATGTGTCGTATTCTCCCGAAGGGTATGCGTTGACGTATCGGGTGGCGGATGTCGATGGCGAAGAGCCGACCCCGTTGACCTTCACGATTGCGGTGAATGCTATGCCCTTCTTTGAGGGAACTATTACGAATCAGAGGGTTCCTGAAGGGGAGGAGATGGCCTCGTTGGAGTTGCCTGCGGCTTTGGGCGGCAACGGCGAGTTGACGTATAGCTTGAATGAGGAGAGTTTGCCTCCGGGTCTGGTGTTTGATGCCGCGTCGCGGACGATTTCGGGTACGCCGGAGCTTAATGTGTCGCATCCTGCCGAGGGATATGAGTTGACGTATCGGGTGGAAGATGAAGATGGCGATTCGGCTGAGTTGAGCTTCTTCCTGACAGTCGACGGTACACCTACCTTCTTTGACGCGATCATTGAGGATCGAATCTTGCGTCAGAATGAGGCGATGGATTCGTGGGAATTCCCTGAGGCTGCGGGCGGCAACGGCGACTTGACATATAGTTTAGATATGAATGTGCCGGGTCTGAGCTTCGACGCTGCAGCGCGGACGCTTTCGGGCACGCCGACGGACACTGGCGTGTATCGCTTGATCTACCAGGTGGAAGACCAAGATGGCGATTCGGCTGAGTTAACCTTTCACATAACGGTAGATGGCGCACCCAGCTTTAGCGGAGATGTGGCCAACCAGACGTACATAGATGGTGAGGCGATTGAGGACTTGGTGTTGCCCTTGGCTTCGGGCGGCAACTTGCTCTCGCTAAATCCGGATGGCGGGGTCGATTTCGGCGAGTTGACCTATACCCTAGATAACGTGCCGCCGGGGCTGACGTTTGACCCCAACCCGATGTCGCCGACGCTTTCGGGTACGCCGTCAGAGGTCGGAATCTATACCTTGACATATACGGCCCACGACTTCGACGACAATATGACTGCTGAGGACGCAGCTATCCTCAGCTTCGAGGTTCGAGTGGAAGAATCGGCTACGGATCGTTTTGCGGAGCTCAACGAACAAATCTTGTCCAAGTACGCATTGGCGATTGCCGATGGAACGAATCGCGCCATTGAAGATCGCCTTGAGCAGATGGACAGAGTTGGCGATGAGAATAGGTCTTTCCGCTTCGCCGCTGAATCCACTCTCTACGACATGATTCAATCCGGCCGGATATTCGAGAATCGTCCGGTCAATCTAGCACAGGTTATGAATGGCTCGTCCTTTGCAACGCCGTTTGGTTTTGGTAGAGGATGCATTCTTTGTCCTGGTAGTCCCACATTTTGGGGCCGGGGAGACTACGGCCAAATGTCTAGCGACGACGGTTCGCTGGATTGGGAGGGTAACCTAACCCGTGCTCAGATTGGTTTGGATGCCCGGCCAGGAGCCGAGATGCTAACCGGGTTGGCGCTGTCGTGGGCTCAAGGGGAGTTCGATTATTCCGCCCCGTTGCTCGGCGAAGAGCGAGTTGACGGCACTTATACTCCCCGCATGTTGAGCCTGCATCCTTACGTCGGGTTCTCACCAGGGCGGCTTGGGGTATGGTTGACGGCGGGCTTAGGGCGCGGCGACATCGAGATTGACGACGAACAGGGAACCGTAGGCCAGCAGTCGAGCGATACATCGCTTCGGACTGCAAGTGTAGGGGCTAGCGGAGACTTGCTCACCAGCGGGCCGACTCAGTTGCGGATCAAGGCTGCTGCTACTGTAGCACAGGTTGAAGTCGAGGGTGGACAAGTCGAGAATGGAAAAGGAAACCGGATCGCCGAGCAGACGGTGAGCGCTAACCGCTTGAGGCTCGCACTCAAAGGCTCCCATGCTTACGATGTGGGCATGGATGGGCAGATGACACCCCAGCTAGAGGTCGCTCTGCGCCAAGATGGTGGCGACGGAGTGATCGGGGCCGGCGTAGAAGTTGGCGGTGGCCTGCGCTACGAGGGGGGTGGCTTCACGCTGGAAGCTATGGCGCGGAGTCTGTTAAGTGACGGCGACGACGCGGTCGAGTACCAAGAATGGGGCGCACATCTGTTGCTCCAGCGCTCGGCTAGCACCGGTGGTCGGGGGTTGTCGTTGCAGGTGATGCCGACCTACGGCACGCAGGCGAACAGTCTGACGCTGTGGGAACGCAGCGTAGCCGAGATAGCGGACCGGGGTGTTTCGAACGCGCAAGGCCAGCTCAGAGCCGAGGTCGGCTACGGTTTAGCCGCGCTTGGCGGTCGGGGAGTGTACACTGTGTACAGCGGAATGACTCAAGCGCCTGAGCGAATGCAGTTGCGCCTAGGTACGCGCTTTGAGGTGGATTCGTCGATGTCAGTGAGCCTTGAGAGTTCTCGCTGGCAGCGCATGGCCGGTGCCTCACATGGACTCCTTTTGCGTGGGCGTCTGGTCTTTTAATTAATTCATACCATGTAGCACACGACACACGCTTCCGGAGCTAAGCTTTGGAAGCGTGTGTCGTATTATGCTGTGGTCTGTCTTTCTCTACTTTTGTATCCTCATTCGACCTCACTTCCACAGCCGGACGAGTACATAACTATTGTGTCCGGTCTGCCTCGTTCTGGTACCTCGATGCTGATGAAGATGTTGGCTGCGGGCGGCTTGCCGCCTCTAACAGACGGTATCCGCGAGGCCGACGCCGATAATCCCGGGGGATATTACGAGTTCGAGAAGGTCAAGCAGCTAGAAAAAGACACTACATGGCTCGAATCGGCCAAGGGTAAGGCCGTCAAGGTCATATCCCAATTACTCGACCAATTACCGCTCCACAAGTCGTACAAAATCGTATTCGCCCTCCGGAAAATGGATGAGATTTTAGCGTCGCAGCGGGCGATGCTAGCGCGGCGAGGACAGTCATCTGATCGGGTTTCCGACGCCGAAATGGCCGCCGCCTTCGGTCGGCACTTGAGTGCAGTGCAACAGTGGTTGGCGGAGCACCCGCAAATGGAGGTACTCTATGTCAACTACGCCGCTGTCTTACGCGATCCGCTTGCCACGAGCCACGAGATCAAGGCCTTTCTCGCCCGCCCCTTAGATGTGCGGCAAATGGCTAGCGTAGTAAACGAGGGCCTATACCGCCAGCGCATATCCTGACTACTTGTCGAGTCCTTCGCACTAACCTTACCAACAACTGTATGGATACATCACAGATTCGCAATTTCTCCATTATTGCCCACATTGATCACGGCAAATCGACGCTAGCTGACCGTCTGCTCGAAAAAACTGCGACCCTGACAGCCAAACAGATGCAGGAGCAGGTTCTCGACAGCATGGATTTAGAGCGCGAGCGGGGTATTACAATCAAGGCCCACGCCGTGCGAATGCACTATCAGGCAGGCGACGGTAGAATCTACCAATTCAACTTAATCGACACGCCGGGACACGTGGATTTTACCTATGAGGTGTCGCGTAGTTTGGCCGCCTGCGAAGGGGCGATCTTGGTCGTCGATGCCACGCAGGGCGTGGAAGCCCAGACCGTGAGCAATTTGCTGTTGGCGCTAAACAGCGACTTGGTCGTCATACCGGTGCTCAACAAAATTGACATGCCTGCGGCCCAAGTCGCGGCGGTGCAGCAGCAGGTGCTCGATCTGCTAGGGGGTGAAGCCGAGGATATTTTGCAAATCAGCGCCAAGGAGGGGGTTGGGATTGAGGAGGTAATGGAGGCCATTGTCGACCGCGTACCTCCGCCGACTGGGCAACAGCCGGGGCCGTTGCGGGGCCTGGTTTTTGACTCCCTCTACGACCAGTACCGGGGCGTAATTTGCTTTATCCGAGTCGTTGATGGACGCATCTACAAGGGGCAGAAAATTCGCTTCCACTCCACCGGACGGCTCTACGAAGTCGAAGAAGTCGGCCACTTGGTCTTAAACCGGGTGCCAGCCCAAGCACTTGAGACTGGAGAAGTCGGCTATTTCATCGCTGGAATCAAAGAGTTGGCCGAGGCTCACGTCGGTGATACGGTCGTCGATGCGGAGGCGGAAGTAGAGCCGTTGCCTGGATACCAGCCGCTCAAACCTATGGTTTTCAGCGGGCTCTATCCCGTGGTCCCAGAGGAATACGAGGTGCTGCGCGACGCTTTAGAGCGGCTCAAGCTCAACGACGCCGCATTCTCCTATGAGCCGGAGACCTCTCCAGCGTTGGGCTTTGGTTTTCGCTGTGGCTTCCTAGGCTTACTACACATGGAGATCGTCCAAGAGCGCCTCGACCGAGAGTACCAGGTCGAAATCATCACGACTCTGCCCAATGTGCTCTACGAGATTCTGACCAAGGACGGGGAACTGATCGACGTGGACAATCCCTCTTTGTTGCCGCCTGCTACTGAGATTGACGAGGTGCGCGAGCCAATTCTCGCCGTCCAGATCTTGGTGCCGAGGGATTATATTGGCGCCGTGATGAAAATCTGCACCGAGCGGCGCGGAAGCTACCGCAATACCGAGTATCTCGACGGCAGCCGGGCTATCCTGAGCTTTGAGATGCCTTTGGCCGAAGTAGTGATCGACTTCTATGATCGCCTCAAGTCGGTGTCGCGGGGCTATGCGTCATTCGATTACGAGCATCTAGAGATGCGGGCCGGGTCACTATCTAGGCTCGACATTATGATCAATGGCGAGCCGATGGACGCGCTCTCAGTGATCATTCATCGAGACAAGGCCTATGAGTGGGGCCGGCAGCTCTGCACAAAGCTCAAGGAGCTGATTCCACGGCAGATGTTCGAGGTGGTCATCCAAGGGGCGGTAGGAAGTAAGGTTATCGCTCGCGAAGTGGTCAAGCCGTTCCGCAAAAATGTAACGGCCAAGTGCTACGGCGGTGATGTGACCCGCAAACGCAAATTGCTCGAAAGGCAGAAGGAAGGCAAGAAGCGCATGAAGCAGTTTGGGAAGGTAGAAATCCCCCAAGAAGCATTTTTGGCCGCGCTCAAGATGGAAGCCTGATTTATGAGCAAGAGACGTACTGGCCGATCCTGCGTCCCCTAATCCCGAAAAAGCAAATAATGGCGTTGGGCCTCTATATCCACGTGCCGTTTTGTCCCCAACGCTGCCCTTACTGCGCCTTTGCTACGGTTGTTGGCCAAGCAGAACATCATGGCCTATATGCCGAGGCGATTTGCCGAGAAATTGAGTCTTGGGCTTATTTGTCGGGGCCGGTGGAGACTGTGTTTTTAGGCGGAGGCACCCCTAGTCAAGTCGCGCCTGTGTTCATTGGGCAGATGCTCGAGGCAGCTCAGCGGTATTTGGGGCTACACCCAGACGCGGAAATTTCTATTGAAGTCAACCCTGGGACCGTTGACCGCGAGAAATTCGCAAGGCTAAAGGTGCTGGGGTTCAACCGCATCAGCATTGGTGTGCAGGCTTTTCGCGATGCCGATCTGCGTCACTTAGGTCGGCAACATAGCGCAGCCGATGTCGAAAGGGCGTATGCAGCGGCCAGAGCGGCTGGTTTTACCAATGTGAGCTTAGACTTGGTGGCCAATGTACCTAGAGCATCGGAGGCCGATTGGCACTTTAGCGTCAAGCGGGCTATCGCTTTGGCCCCAGAGCACCTTTCGGTCTATAGCCTTACCATTGAAGAAGGCACGATCTTCGCCCAACGACAGCGTCAGGGGCTGTTAGAACCTGTCGTGGACGACAGGCAGGCTCACACCTTGGAATGGACCGATGTGCAGTTGGTAGCGGCTGGCTACGAACACTACGAGATTTCAAACTACGCTCGGCGTGGCTACCGCTCGCGCCACAACTGGGGCTACTGGACAGGTATTCCTTACTTAGGTGTTGGTCTTGGGGCGCATAGCTTTATCGGTGGGAAGCGATTTTGGAATACACGTGATCTCAATGCTTATCTTGACGCTATGCACCAAGGCCGGTCGCCGTGTTCAGGGGAGGAGACCATAGACCCGGACACGGCTCGCAGGGAACGTCTATGGATGGGCTTGCGCACCATAGAGGGGATTGAACTGACTGAAGAAGAGGTCGGTCGCGTGCAGAGCAGCAAGCGCTTTGCCGAACTGGAGAAAGTTGGATACGCCGCGCTTGAAGGCCAGAGATTGCGTTTGACTCGGGCGGGGTTTTTGCTGGCTGACGCCTTGAGCGTGGAACTGGACCGGATCGTGGAAGAAGGGCAATAGGATGCGCTTGGATATTCTAAAAAAAAGGCCGTTCCGTAAGGAACGGCCTTTTTAAGTAGTGGTGGGGGGAGCAGGATTCGAACCTACGAAGGCATAAGCCAACAGATTTACAGTCTGCCCCGTTTGACCGCTTCGGTATCCCCCCGGCGAATTTTCAGGTGCCGCTAGCTAGTGTTCTAAGCACCTGGTGCCGCGAAGGATGGCGCAGCTTGCTGAGTGCCCGCTCTTTGAGCTGGCGGATGCGCTCGCGCGTGAGATTCATCATGTCGCCGATTTCCTCGAGCGTTAGGGCTTCGTTGCCGTCGAGGCCAAAATAGAGCCGGATAATGCGCAATTCGCGCTCCTCGAGGGTTTCCAAGGCCGTTTCGAGCTGCTCCCGGGCCGATTCGCTTAGGATGTCGGCATCTGGGGCTGCGGCGGTGTTATCAGCCAAGGTATTGAGCAGACTGCGCTCGTCGTCGTCGGTGAAGGATTCGTCGAGCGAACACACGGCACGGGCGCTGAGGATGGTCTCTAGAACCTCTTCGGCCGGGACTTCGAGTTCAGCGGCGATTTCCTCTATGGCAGGCTCGCTGGCGCTATGTTGGCCCAATTTGCGCGAGGCTTTGGAAATATCCTTGAGCAAGCTGACTTTGTTGAGCGGAAGGCGCACAGTGCGCACGTGCTCGGCGAGAGTTTGCAGAATGGACTGGCGAATCCACCAAACTGCGTATGAAATGAACTTGTAGCCCTTGGTGCCGTCGAAGCGGTCGGCCGCCGTGATGAGGCCGAGATTGCCGGCGCTAATCAGGTCGGAAAGGGACAAGCCTCGGTTTTGGTACTTCTTAGCTACATCGACGACAAACCGCAAATTGGCGCTGATCATTTCTTCGCGAGCGTTCATA